>NZ_CP053383.1:0-4572976 GCF_017868935.1 Billgrantia antri | reverse complement strand
CCGGCGAAGAAGGACACATCGCATCATGTCGCCAAATTGGGGGCAAGTTCTGGCAGCAAGCACTTGCGAACGGTTTTTCCACACTCCTGAGCACTGCCTACCTCGTTGATTAGGCATTAAAGTCAGGACTTATCAACAGTGACCGTCCCCAGTATTGACCACAGCGTATGCCGAGCCGGCATGGCGCCAGCACCCGCGATCTTGCCCGCCTATCCACCGCGCCAGCCCCTCGGATCGAGCGGAACAATTGCGTCGGACAGCCGAAGTCTCTACAATTTCCGGTCTTGAACCGAATCCGCCCCTGGTTCCTGATGGGAGCCAGGGCATTCCTGTAAGACGTTCCGTCAATAAACCACGTGGGAATCGAGTGTTATGAAACGTACCTTTCAACCCAGCGTTCTGAAGCGCAAGCGTGTCCACGGTTTCCGTGCGCGCATGGCCACCAAGAATGGTCGCGCCGTTCTGGCTCGCCGCCGCGCCAAGGGCCGCAAGCGTCTGAGCGCCTGATAGCGGATTGCGCGTGTCCGGTCATGGCTTCCCCAAGCAGCTGCGCTTGTTGACTGCCGGGGATTATCGATACGTTTTCGATCACGCTTCATTCAAGGTACATGGCAAGGGGCTGATGGCCCTGGCGTGCCCCAATGGACTGGACCACCCCCGCCTTGGCCTGGTCATCAGCAAGAAGAACGTGCGCAAGGCTGTGGATCGCAATCGCCTCAAGCGGTTCGCTCGAGAATCCATTCGCCTGCAGCAGTGCTCGCTACCCGCCGTCGACATCGTCCTGCTGGCTCGGCGTGGCGCGAACGAGCTGGACAGAGCAACGCTGCATCGCCAGTTCTACGGCATGTGGCGTCGCCTGGAGCGTGACGCCCGAAAGTCGATGGCCTCCTGACCGGATACGGAGTCTTTCTCCGCCTCGATAGCCTGTCTCGTCAGGCTATCGACCTTTCCTACATGACAGCGGATTTCGTTCCAGCGGCATGTTCACTACCCACCGGGCAGAACCCTCATGGACGTAAAACGACTCCTATTGCTGATCCCACTGGCCGTGCTCGCCTATTTGCTTGTCGTGCAGTGGAATCAGGATTATGGCCAGGTTGCTCCTGAGCCCGATGCTCCCGCGATCACCGCACCGGCACCCGATGAACAGCAGCCAGCCGACGAGGATGGCCTGGCCGTGCCCGCCGCGCCTCAGGCGGAGCGGCAGATGGCCGGCGACATGCCGACCGAGACCGAGCAGACGAGTGGCTCTCGCGATCTGATCGCCGTCGTGACCGATGTGCTCGATGTCCGCATCGATCCCCAGGGAGGTGACATCGTTTACGCTGCCCTGCCCCAGCATCGCGCGGCGCTCGGCTCCGACCGCCCCTATGTGCTGCTCTCGGACAACGAGACGCGCAGCTACGTGGCTCGTTCGGGACTGCAGGTGGACGGCCATGGCGGCCGTATCGGCTTCACTGCGGAGAACACCAGCTATCGTCTGACCGACGACGAGGGCAGCCTCGACGTCGATCTCCGCGGCGAAGTGAACGGTGTCGACGTGATCAAGCGCTTCACTTTCGAGCGCGGCAGCTACGCGGTGGACGTCAGCTATTACCTGGCCAACAACACCGAGGAGCCGGTCACGGCGCGCTTCATCGGCCAGCTCGCGCGGGACAATAGCCCCGATCCCTCGAGCGGCGTCTCGATGGGCATGAGCTCCTACCTCGGTGCCGCCTACTCGTCGCCTGAGGATCGCTACCAGAAAGTCGATTTCGACGATGTCCAGGCGGGCAATTTCAACAACCGTGACGTCCAGGGTGGCTGGGTAGCCATCATCCAGCACTATTTCGTCTCGGCCTGGGTCCCCTCACAGAATCAGCAGAACCTGCAATACGCCACCACGGATTCGCGCAACCGCAACGTGGCCGCGTTCGCCGGTCCGGTCACCACGGTTTCCGCCGACGGCGAGGCTCGCCTGGGCGCCACGCTCTACATGGGCCCCAAGGTGCAGAGCTACCTCGAGGAAGTGGCGCCCAACCTGCGCCTGACCGTCGATTTCGGCTGGCTGTGGTTCATTGCCAATCCGCTGTTCTGGTTGCTCGATCATATCCAGGACATCATCGGCAACTGGGGCTGGTCAATCGTTTTCCTGACCGTCCTGGTCAAGCTGGCCATGTGGCCGCTCTCCGCCAAGGCGTACAAGTCCATGGCCCGCATGCGCAAGCTGGGGCCCGAGATGCAGCGCCTCAAGGAACAATACGGCGACGATCGTCAGAAGATGTCCCAGGAGATGATGAAGTTCTACCAGAAGGAGAAGATCAATCCTCTGGGCGGCTGTCTGCCGATACTGGTGCAGATGCCGGTCTTCATCGCCCTCTACTGGATGCTGCTGGAATCGGTCGAGCTGCGCCACGCGCCCTTCATGTTCTGGATCCAGGACCTGTCGATGAAGGACCCGTACTTCATCCTGCCGATCCTGATGGGCGCCTCGATGTTCGTGCAGCAAATGCTCAACCCGACGCCGCCCGACCCCATGCAGGCGAAGATCATGAAGATGCTGCCGATCGTCTTCACCTTCTTCTTCCTGTGGTTCCCGGCCGGCCTGGTCATCTACTGGGTGGTCAACAACGTCATCTCGATCGCCCAGCAGTACGTGATCACGCGCAAGATCGAGAACGACCCCAGTGTGGGCAAGGCAGCCAAGAGCAAGCGCTGAGCGCACGCCGGCAACATCCCAGACCCCCGCCCTCGCGGGGGTCTGGCGTTTCAGAGCCCGCAACGGGACAATGCGGCACGTGCCTCACCATCAACAGGGCCAACCCATGTCGGATCCGCTCTATCACCCAGACACCATCGCCGCCTTGGCCACCCCGCCGGGGCGCGGCGGGGTGGGCATCATCCGCGTCTCGGGGCCGCAGTGCACGACGATCGCCGAGGCCATGGTGGGCCACTGCCCCGAGCCCCGTCGCGCCCATTACGGCCCCTTTCACGGCGACCGCACAGTCATCGACGAAGGCATAGCCCTCTTTTTTGCCGGCCCTCACTCTTTCACCGGCGAGGACGTGCTGGAACTGCAGGGGCACGGCGGGCCGGTGATCATGGACCTGCTCTTGGAGCGCTGCGTACAGCTCGGTGCCCGCCTGGCAAGGCCCGGTGAGTTTTCCGAACGTGCCTTCCTCAACGACAAGCTGGACCTGGCCCAGGCCGAGGCTATCGCCGATCTGATCGAAGCCAGCTCGAGAACGGCGGCGGAAAACGCCCTACGCTCACTGCAGGGCGAGTTCTCACGCCGCGTGGAGGCACTCGTGCAGCGGCTGATCGAATTGCGCATGTACGTGGAAGCGGCCATCGATTTCCCCGAAGAGGAAATCGACTTTCTCGCCGACGGCCGGGTGGCCGAGATGCTCGACGTCGTTCAGGCCGAACTCGCCGAGGTGCGTGCCGCCGCCGGCCAGGGGGCACTGATGCGTGAAGGCATGAGCGTGGTGATCGCCGGGCGCCCCAACGCCGGCAAGTCGAGCCTGCTCAACGCCCTCACCGAGCAGGAGACAGCCATCGTCACGGAAATCGCCGGTACCACCCGCGACGTGCTGCGCGAACATATTCACCTGGACGGCATGCCGCTGCACGTAATCGACACGGCGGGGCTGCGTGACACACCGGATGCAGTCGAGCGGATCGGCGTGGCTCGCGCCTGGGCCGAGATCGAGAAGGCCGATCGCGTGTTGCTGCTGGTGGACGCTGCCACCACCGACGCCACCGACCCCATGGCGATCTGGCCCGAGTTCGTCGCACGCCTGCCCGACCCAGAGCGCCTGACCTTGGTGCGCAACAAGATCGATGCCAGCCGCGAGGCCCCGACAGCAGACCTGTCCACCTCTCCACCGGTGATTCGCCTCTCGGCGCGAACCGGCGAGGGTATGGGCAACCTGAAAGAGCACCTCAAGGCAGTGATGGGGTACGCCACGACCACCGAGGGGCGCTTCTCGGCCCGCCGCCGCCATCTGGAGGCCCTCGACCGGGCACAGCAGGCCCTCGAAAGCGGCGAGGCACAGCTATCCGGCTACGGCGCCGGCGAACTGCTGGCCGAGGATCTGCGCGACGCCCAGCAGGCGCTGGGCGAGATCACCGGCGAATTCAGCGCCGACGATCTCTTGGGCGAAATCTTCGGCAGCTTCTGTATCGGCAAGTAGCCGGAGGCGCTACTCCTCCACCCACCAGTCGGCCGTGTAGCGGCTAGTCGCGCCCAGCAGCGGCACGACCCGAGCCATGGCCGCGGCGAGACGCTCGTCCACCCCCCAGGGCGGATTGACTACCAGCATACCGCTACCGTACATGCCGCGCTCCTCGCCCGGCTCATGAAGGGTCAGTTCGCTGCGCCAGATCTTGCGCAGCCCGCCGTCACGCAGGTGTTCGAGCAGCTCGCGGTGGCGCGCCGCAGGCAGCAACGGGTACCACACCAGCACCACGGCGTGACGCACCTTGCGCATCGCTGCCAGCAGTGTCTCGGCGACTTCCCTATATTCCGCCTTGCGCTCGTAGCTGGGGTCGATCAGCACGCACAGCCGCGGCGTGGCGGCGGGCAGTCCGGCGAGCAGCCCGGTCAGGCCGTCGGCATGCAACCGCCTGACGTTGGCGGGAAGCCGCTGCAGGGTCAGATGCTCGTGTTCTCCCGGGTGGAGCTCGAACAGCTGCAGCCGATCGTCCTTGCGCAGCCGTTGGCCGAGCCACCAGGGCGAACCGGGATAGCGCTCGAGCCGGCATGCATCGGGCTGTACGCCGGCAATGGCCCCGAGCCAGCTCGCCAGCAGCGGCTCGTCAACCAGACGATCCCGCGCCTGCCACAGCGGCAATACGCCATGTCGATACTCCCCGAGGCGCTGAGTCTCGGGTGCATCCAGCGGATAGACGCCGCGTCCGGCATGGGTATCGAGGAAGGTGATCGGCGAGGCCTTGCGCAGCAAGTGATCGACGACGGCATACAAGACGAGATGCTTGTGAACGTCGGCGAAATTGCCGGCATGATAGGCGTGCTGATAGGAGAGCATGGACGGTAACCTCACGCGCCGTCAGGGGCACAGACAAGCGGGCCCGCCACTCACCACAGTGGCGGGCCCGCAAGGCAACGCCTGCGTTTGGCGCTTACTGCTGCTGGAACTGCGACTGGATCGGCGTCAGCGTGATCTCGACGCGACGGTTCTGGGCTCGGCCTTCCTCGGTATCATTGCTTGCTACCGGCTGGCTCTCGCCGTAACCGGTCATGGAGAGTCGGTTGCGTGCCACGCCCGACTGTGCCAAGTACTCGCCGACGGCCTGGGCACGGCGCTCAGAGAGCCGCTGGTTATAGGCGTCGTCGCCCGTGCTGTCGGTATGCCCGGCGATGTTGACGCGGGTATCGGTATATTGGGTCAGCACGTTGGCCACGTCATTGAGCGCATTGCGCGCCTGTACGGTAAGATCGCTGGAGTCGAAGCCGAACGTCACGCTGCTGGGCATGTTGAGCACGATATCGTCGCCGCGGCGCTCGACGTCGACGCCGGTGCCCTGCATGCTCTCGCGCAGCTGTTGCTCCTGGCGATCCATGTAGGCACCGATACCGGCACCCGCTGCCGCACCCACGGCGGCCCCGATCAGCGCGCGATCGCGTCGGCTGGTGCTGCCGTCGCCCGAGAGAGCACCGGCGGCGGCACCAACCGCTGCCCCTATCCCGGCTCCCGACAGGGTCTTGTTGCGCTGGGTCTGCCCCGAATAAGGATCGGTGGTGGCACAACCGACAAGCAGCAAGGCAGCCGCAAGAGGGGCAACGAATCGGGTAGCTTTGAGCATGAGCAATCTCCAGATCAGGGTAACGAGATCATTCCGTGCCGGCGTCGTCCACGAGCGCCAGCAACTCGTTCAAGAATAATAGACCTCGCGGTGAAGCCTGAAGCCTTTCGCGATCTTCCACAAGAAGTCCTTTTTCGTATGCCGCAGCGAGCCGCTCGTTCAGCACCGCGAGAGGGCGCCCGGTGTGGGCCTGCCAGTCAGCCATGGCCACACCGTCGACGAGGCGCAGCGCATTCATGGCGAACTCGAGCGGCAGCTCGGCCTCACCGACCCGGCTGCTGCCGGCCACGAAGCCGCGTGGATCGCGACGGCGGCGCAGGTAGGCCTCGGGCTGGCGCGTCTTCCAGCGGCGCTCTATCTGGAGCCGCCCCGACTCGTCCACGGCACTCAGCTTGCCGTGACTGCCGGCCCCGATGCCCAGGTAGTCACCGAAGCGCCAGTAGTTGAGGTTGTGCCGGGAGCGTCGCCCGGGCTGCGCATAGGCGGAAATCTCATAGCGCGCCAACCCTTCGGCCTCGAGCCGCTCATGGCCAAGGTCCTGGATGTCCCACAGCACCTCCTCCTCCGGTAGCACTGGTGGCCTGGAGTGAAACTCGGTGTTGGGTTCGAGGGTGAGCTGGTACCAGGAAAGATGCTCCGGCGTCAGCGTCAGGGCACGCTCCAGGTCGGCCAGGGCCAGCCCGGGGGTCTGCCCCGGCAGGCCGTGCATCAGATCGAGATTGAGGTTGTCGAAGCCGGCCGTGCGCGCCTCCTCGACCGCGGCCACGGCATCCTCGCCGCTGTGTATGCGCCCCAGGGCCTCGAGCTGGGCCGACTGGAAACTCTGCACGCCGAGCGATAGCCGATTGATGCCAGCCCGGCGGTAGCCCCGGAAACGCCCGCGCTCCAGCGTACCGGGGTTGGCTTCCAGGGTGATCTCGATGTCTTCGGCAAGCGGTAGGCGCCGGGCCAGCTCAGCGAGGAAGCGCTGGTAGAACCCAGCCGACATCAGGCTCGGCGTCCCGCCACCGATGAAGATGCTGACCAAGGGCCGACCTGCCGCCAGCGGCAGGTCGGCATCGAGATCGTCGAGCAGGGCGGCCAGATACTCGTCTTCCGGCAACTCGCCACCCCTGCCGACGCTATGGGAATTGAAATCGCAGTAGGGGCACTTGCGCACGCACCAGGGCACGTGCACGTAGAGGGCCAGGGGGGGCAGAATCGATACGTCCCGAATCGCGGCTGGCATCAGCATCAGCGCCGGCTCGCCTCGCGCAGGGCCGCCAGCATCGCTTCGAGGGCACGTCCGCGGTGGCTGAGGCGGTTCTTCTCCTCGCCATCGAGCTCCGCCACGCTCCTGCCGAGGGACGGCAGCCAGAACAGCGGGTCATAGCCGAATCCCCCCTCTCCTCGCGGCTGCTGAAGAATCTCCCCTTCCCAGCTGCGCTGAACGATAAGCGGTACAGGATCCTCGGCGTGACGCAGGTAGACCAGCGCACACCAGTAGCGCCCGCTACGAGCGGGCCCCGAGACCCCGCTCAGGGCCTCCAGCAGCTTAGCGTTGTTGCGCGCATCGCTCTTGGGTTCTCCGGCGTAGCGTGCCGAATAGATGCCCGGCCGTCCCGAAAGGAAATCGACCTCGAGCCCCGAGTCGTCGGCCAGTGCCGGCAGGCCACTGGCACGACTGGCGGCACGCGCCTTGAGCAGGGCGTTCTCGACGAAGGTGAGCCCGGTTTCCTCGACATCGACCACGCCGAACTCCGACTGGGGACGGACACGTAATCCCAGGTCAGCGAAAAGCTGGCGGAACTCGCGGATCTTGCCGGGATTGGCGCTGGCCAGAACCAGCTCATCTGTGGGGGACACAACCGCTCCTCATTCAGGATCTCACTCCCGTATGTTACACGACGCAAGGACTTGGCAGAACTGCCTTCGCTGTCGCGACTTGCGCAACGAAGCACAATATAAAAGTCGTAACAAGACGACCACGGGGCAATGCACCTGCAGCTTGTTGAGACCGTTTTTGTAACCTATCTTTACATTGGGCTTGCGTAGGGTAGCGACAGTATGGCGCGACTGCCGGATGGAAATGCGTCGATCAGTTGATGAAAACCCGAGCAGAATTACCTGACACTTACATTAGTAATTTTAGATCAAATAATGACGACTGGCCGCTATTTAGCGGAAATCTCCGCCTATTCAACCTAGCCATCGCCGCTTTCGCTATAGCTCGCTAGGAGCAGAAGGGAATCCCCTTACGTATTCAATGAAGACGAGCGACTCATGGAAAAAGACACAGCACTCTTGTTGATCGGTCCCGTGTCAGATGACAGGCAAAGATTCATTGAGCGCATGGCAGGCAAAGGGTGGCATATCAACCTTGCCGAGAGCCTGGAAGCGGCACAATCTCTGCTGAATGAAACCGAACATGAGGCAGGTATCTGCTTTCTTCATCATGACCAAGCTAACGAGCTGAAAAATATAGAAAAGCTGATCGCTCGATCGAGAATGGAATGGATCGCCATGGTGCGTGAGTCCGTGCTCGACGACCCCTGGATCTGCAAAGCGCTGGGAAGCCTTTTCATGGCCTACCAGTCGGAGCCGATCGACATCGAGCAGGTCGATTGCCTCCTGCGGCACGCAGTGGCCATGAAACGGCTCAGGAAGGAGGAGGCCGCATCAAAACGGCCAAGGGAGACCGAATTCGACATGGTCGGCACGGTACCGGTCATGCAAAAGGTGTTCGACACCATACGCCGGGTAGCCTCCGTGGAGGCTCCCGTATTCATCAGCGGTGAGTCGGGCACGGGCAAGGAACTTGCCGCCCGCGCCATACACGAACGCTCACAACGCGCTACTGCGCCTTTCGTTGCCGTGAATTGTGGCGCCCTACCCAGCAACCTGATTCAGTCCGAACTGTTCGGCCATGAGAAAGGTGCCTTCACCGGCGCCAACCAACGTAAGATCGGCCAGATCGAAGCCGCCTCGGGCGGCACGTTGTTCCTCGACGAGATCGGTGACCTGTCCCTGGAACTGCAAGTCAATCTGCTGCGTTTTCTCGAGGAAAAAACGATTCAGCGCATCGGTGCACTCGAAGAGGTACACGTCGATGTTCGCGTCCTTTCGGCTACCCACGTGGATCTGGCGAGGGCAATCGAGGAGGGACGGTTCCGCGAGGACCTCTACCATCGCCTCAACGTGCTGCAGGTCGCCATTCCACCGCTGAGAGAACGCCAGGAGGACATAGAAACCCTGGCCAGGTTTTTCTTCGATAAATTCGCCGAAGAAAAATCCTTGAAAGTACAGGGTTTCAGCCAAGACGCTCTGGTACTCATGCAGCAGCATCACTGGCCGGGCAATATTCGGGAGCTCATCAATCGTGTGCGTCGCGCCATGGTCATGTGTGAGCAGCGTCTGATCAAGCCGTCGGATCTGGGTCTAGAACGACGCGCATCCAGTCGCCATGTCGTGACCCTGGAGGAGGCTCGCAACTGTGCCGAGAGAGATGCCTTGCGACAAGCCCTGGGTCGCAACAGGCAAAAGGTCAAGCAAGCCGCCGAAGAACTGGGCGTGTCACGGGTAACGCTTTATCGACTGATTGAAAAGCACGGCCTGGACAGAACGACCGAAGAGACCGCTTGTCCCTTCACCTCGGCATGAGCCTGCTGCTCCTTGCGGCCACACCAACGGGTATCTCGGCGCAGCCCTATGGGTGCCCACCTAGCGCGAGGATGGGTTGGGCAGCGCAGAATGGTGCTTTCCACTGTTGATCAGTATGAAAAACATACTTCTCTATCCGCTGTACTCTCATACCTCAAGGAGGCGAGAGCAATGGGAAATTTTGCCCTTAGAGACACCTCCACCTCACGAATGAATCTTTATAACTTATTGTTTTTTTGACAAATATCTTTTCAGCTAAGAAAAAAGTGGACCCGCGTGCCTAGTCAGTTCAGTACCAGAGGAGGCAGCGCTTGGTATGAGACTACATAGAGAAAAGTAATAAGCAGAATATTTTCATGAAAAAAACATATTAACCACCTTGCTGTTTTTGACCGAGACTCGAAAATGGCGGCAAATTTTACATTTCTTTACATGTAGAACTACGAATAAATAAGGGGGAAGGGATCATGACAAGCATGGACTTTCGGATCTTTCTGGTAACCGCCATCAATCCCCAGTCGAAGCTGTTCATCGAGCACCTTCAGCAACAGCTGGAGCATGAGGTCGTCGCTGTCGATACCGAGGCCATGCCATCCATGAGCGAGGGAGATAACGTCCTGGTGATACTCGACCTGGACCACTTGGGCGAAGCGAATATGCAGCGCTGGCAGGCGGCAGCGGATGGCAAGGAAACCATCAGTCTCGCCGCCTTCAATGTGCGCGACGAAGGGCACGCGGTCGAGCTGCTCTCGTCACTCAACCTGCAGGGCATTTTCTACCGGAACGACAGCGTAGAGCTTATCTGCAAGGGAATCGAGGCACTCCAGAGCGGCAGCCTCTGGATGTCGCGAACTCTGATGTCTCGCATGATCCAGCTTCTGCGTCGCCAGCAGATGAACTCCTATCGCCCAGCCTGTGGATTGACCCAGCGTGAGCTGGAGATCATCGGACTTCTCGGCACGGGAGCCACCAATTCGGAGATCGCCGAAAAACTGTTCGTCAGCGAACATACCGTGAAATCCCATCTCTACAACATCTTCAGGAAAATAAAGGTTCACAACCGGCTACAAGCCATGAACTGGGCCAGACGGAACCTGTTCAGCGTACCTCCCAGCTATAAGCGCGAGGCGCGCCACTGAGGCAGGCAAGGAATTGAAGTAATGCTGGAGCGCAGCCATAGGGATATCCGTCATGGAAACGCCCCCCAACGTCATGCTGCTGGACCGGGTTTCTGAACGCTCATGCAAGATGCTGGCGGCACTCGACGAGAAGGGTTGCATCGTTACGCTCGCCGGGAATCATCAGCAAGCACGCCATGCCATGGCGCATGACGATTTCGATGTCGGACTCGTCCAGCTTCTGGAAGAAGATGCCGATGACGTGTCGATGCTGGAAAGCCTGGTTCTCGACAGCGGCTTTGACTGGGTAGCCTTGACCAATCCACGTCAAGCCAGCGATCCCCGTATCCGTCCGGTACTTGCCCGGATGTTCCACAGCGTTCATTTCCACGAGGATCTGGCCGGTCTGGTCTGCCTGTTGCGCAGCATTTCCCGGCAGCGTGCCGTATCACTCAATGCCGACAGAAAAGCCGTTCTCCATGTTGCCAAGAAGATCTTGATCGGTACCTCACCCAGCATGCGTCGGGTCGTGAAGAAGATCCATACCCTGGCTGACGTCGATGCCCCTGTGTTCATCAGCGGTGAATCGGGGACTGGCAAGGAGCTGGCTGCCAGGGCCATCCATGAGCTTTCCTCCCGCGCACACGCTCCGTTCGTTGCGGTCAACTGCGGTGCCATTCCGCCCAACTTGATTCAATCCGAACTCTTTGGCTTCGAAAAGGGCGCCTTCACGGATGCGCATTGCCGGCGCATGGGAAAGATCGAGGCTGCCTCTGGGGGTACCCTGTTTCTGGATGAGATCAGCGAGCTGCCCTATGACCTTCAAGCAACCTTCCTGCGTTTCATCGAGAGTCGGCGTTTCTTTCGACTCGGCAGCCGCAAGGAAACTCAAGCGGACGTGCGCATCCTCGCCGCAACGAACAGGGACGTGCCCACACTCGTGGAGGAGGAACGCTTCAGACTGGATCTCTTCTACCGCTTGAACGTACTCGAGATCCGGATACCGCCGCTGCGGGAGAGAAAGGAGGATATAAAGCCTCTCGTCGAACTCTTCTTCGAGCAATACAAGCAATACCGGCCTTCCGGCCTGATGGGCTTCAGTCCGTCCGCCATGGCGCGGCTGCAGGACCACGACTGGCCAGGCAACGTACGCGAGCTGATGAATACGGTCTGCCGCGCCATGCTCATGTCGAATCCTCCCCATATCGAGGCGGAGGACATACCGATTGCCAACCCTGGCACGCCTCATCAGCCACCCACCCTGGAGGAAATCCGTGAGCAGGCCGAACGCCACACCATCCTCAATGCGCTCAAGCGAAACCGCTATAACGTTGCACGCACATCGCGAGAGTTAGGGGTCTCTCGCGTCACGCTTTACCGCCTGCTGGACAAGTATGACATCCAGCGAACCTATGACCGACACCCACCATGACGGTTCCTCGGAGCCAGAACTTCAAGGGAAGAGAAACATGAATAAAATTAAATTCTTGCTGTTTAACTCCGCACTGGGTCTCGCCCTCTCCCAGGGCGTGGCGGCCCAGGACACTGCCGCTCCGGGCGGCATCACATCGCCGGTAGGCCAAGCGCCGGTCGAGGCACCGCCCGAGCAGCCCGAAGTCCAGGCCATCGCGGACATCGGTGGCGTACTGACGCCACGCGGAAGATTGGTATTGGAACCTTCGCTGCAGTACTCCCATTCAGGGGTCAACCGCCTGACCTTTCGCGGCGTCGAGATTCTCAGCACCCTTCTTATTGGGGTGTTCAGCGCCGAAGAGGCCGAACGGGACGTCTGGACCGCCGCGCTGACCGGACGGCTAGGGGTCACCGACCGGCTCGAGATGGAACTCAAGGTGCCCTATGTCTATCGCGATGATACCGTGCGAGCCACGGTTCCCACGGTCGGGGACGACAGCTTCGATATCGATCGCGATCTTTCCGGCAACGGCCTGGGAGATATCGAAGTCACCGCGCGCTATCAGCTCAACCGCGGCCAGAACGGCTGGCCCTTCTTCGTCGGCAATCTGCGCTACAAGAGCGTTACCGGAGACGGCCCCTTCGACATTTCCCGCGACGCCGACGGCATCGAGCAGGAGCTGGCTACCGGCTCAGGCTTTCATGCCATCGAGCCCAGCATTACCGCGCTCTTTCCCTCCGACCCGGCAGTATTCTTCGCCAACCTTGGCTACCTCTACAACATGAGCGACGACGTCGACACGCGACTCACCGATGAGTTGCGCATCGGCGAGGTCGATCCGGGCGATGCGGTGCGGCTGAGCTTCGGCATGGCATATGCCATCAACCCCCGGGCCTCCTTCACGCTGGGCTTCAAGAATGATTTCATCGGCAAGACAGAAACCGAGTACTTCGACGACGATGCCAGAGTGACCCAGAGCTCACGCACCCTCAATGTCGGCTCGCTGCTGCTGGGCTGGTCCTATCAACTCAACCAGGACGTCTCGGTCAACCTCGGCCTGGAGCTGGGGGTGACCGACGATGCCCCCAATACCGTGCTGACGCTACGGATTCCCTTCGGCTCCAACGTGTTCTGAGTCCCGCCAGAGGCCCGGTGCAGTTCATAAATACCGGGCCTCACTGCGCAGGCAAGGCAAGGCAAGGCAAGAAAGCTGCGCTCAACGGGCCAGTGAGTTCGTGATGAAGTGACGTTGCTGGGCTGCTTGCAACGCCGGCAGGTTATTGACCTGTACGCCAATATCGAGCTGTTGCCGGATGTCCCGCCCTGACGCGTCGCTGACTACACCGCCAAGGATGGCGTCCTGCGTCACCGAGTGGAACACCGAGGTGAAGCCCTTGCTGTCGTTCACTACCAGGCCGGGGAAGTCCTTCATCCCGGTAAGGTTGATACCGCTCGGCGTCAACTCCATGATGGTCTTGCCGCTTCCCTGCCCGACCTGGTTGACGAGCTGGCCATCAATGACGCCATGCTGAGTGATCGTCTGGGACACGACCTCGGCACCCGTCCCGTTGATGATGAAGACGGTATCCATCCGCACGTTGTCCACCAGGGTCTGGAGGGTAGCACCGAAGCTCATGTCGAGCCCAGAGATCTGGAAGCCTCCCCGCAATTCACTCATTTCCACCTCGTCGATAGGCTCCAAGTAGGCAAAGTCGGCCGCCTGCAGCGTGGCGCTCGACAGGCACAGTGACACCACGCCCAACCAGCCGAAGAGTTCGCTACGTAAAGCCGGGGCCGGTTGCATCGCGTTCTCAGGATGACAGGTAATCGCTCGCCAAGAGCTTCGGCGTGTTTTCATCGCATTTACCGCCCAAGTTCGTTGATTGCTGGCAGCTGCAGCAGCATCGATGCCACATCGGCCCGGTCGATACCGCTACCGACCGGAGCCGATGGCCGGATGCGCCAGTCTCGCTCATGGTTGAAGTTGGCCTTGGCAATGGCGGTATCGGCACGGGCCCCCAGCACCAGGCCACTCCAGATCGACTCGAAGTGCGCCCTGGGCACTGCCACGGTGCCCACGGCAGGGTCGCCGAGCAGTACGCTATCGCCATCCACTCCCTTGAACACGACGAAGTGTCGGTATCCCCCCGTATTGATCAGGGTTATGGCGGGAATACCGATGCGCTCCAGGTCATCGAGCCCGACCCGGAAACCGTCCGAGTTGAGTCCCTGGCCGTCGAGGTAGCGTTTCATGTCGAGCATGGAGAAACCCTGCTCCCGAATCTGCTCGACTTCCCCTGTGCGAATCATCGACTCGAAGACGTCCGCCTCAGTGGTGGGCCGGTCATAGTGATAGGTGAGCAGTGTCGCCACCGCAGCAGCCCCGCAGCTGTAGTCGTACTGCTGGGCGACGACGCCGTCCCAACGCATCTCGTGATGGCTTCTCGCCGCGACCGTCACGGAGCCGAAGCCACCGTTCAGCGCGATCGTCACGCCGGCCGCCTGCAGCGGTTTCGCCTGCAGGCTCATGCCAACACATGCCAGCGCTAAGCCGAGCCACCGTAGAGTTCCGGCCATTCTCCACCCCCGTCGCTCCCCAGCCTTACTGGGGCGCATAGATGCTGATGCTGACCCCCGTCGAGACCGCATTGGCATGCCCCGTCATGAGATTCATCAAGGTAATCCCCGAGACGTTGTCCATGGCGTTGGCCTCGACGTTGATGCTGCCCGAGACGATCGTACCGGCGGTGAAGGATGCCCCCTTTGCCGCCGCTTCCAGGCTCTGAATGCTCTGGACGTTGACCAGATCGCGGAAACCTTCCCTGCCGGTCACGTCCTGAAGCTCACTCGCCTCGATGCGATGGAACGCATCGAAACCCTTCGTCACGTCGTCCTCTGCCATCATCAGCGGGCTGGCAAGGCTCAAGCCAACCACCAGCGCAACCTGCATGCTTCGCCCGATACGCTTCATGGCATCGCTCCCTCTTCCACAGCTTCAACGGTGGAACCAAGGAAGGGCCGGCAATGCGGTCACCGGCCCTTCACGTTCAGTGCAAGCAAGCCATATCAGTTGCCGATATTGACGTTGCTGTGCGCCGCCACGTTGGTGCCCGCAAGCTGCGAGTTGTAGATGCCAGTGGAGAGGTTCATGTTGGCGATACCGCCGAACGTACCGGCACCTGCAGCCATGGAAGCGCTGCCGGTGGCAAGTGTGGCATTGCCACCGTTGCCGCCATTACCGCCGTTTCCACCGTTGCCGGCATAGGCATAGGCATTACCGCCGGTGCCGGTGCCGCCACCGCCGCCACCGCCATTGCCGGTGGAGTTGCCTCCGTTACCGGCCATGGCATCGCCGCCGGAACCGCCAGCACCACCGGTGCCGGTGCCGCTGCCGGTGCCGCTGCCGGTGCCGCTGCCGGCCCCACCGGTGCCGCCTGCGACAGTGGGCGAGGCAGTGGCGTCGCCGCTGCTGCTGCCGCCCGCAGAGGTAGACACGTTGTCCTCGACGTCATCCCCGGCGACGTTGCCAGCCAGCCCGCCCACGGCGCTGCTATCGGCGCCACCGCTGCCGTTGCTGCCGTCGGCACTGCCACCCTGGCCCGCGCCAAGCCCCAGGCCCAGGCCCAGGCCAGCACCATCACCGCCACCGGCGCCGTCACCACCGGCCGCCACGGAGTGACCACCGCTGCCACCGGTGCCATCGCCGCCGGAGCCGCCGACGCCCACGCCAGCGCTCACACCGAGGGCATCGCCGCCGCTGCTACCGGAACCGCCTGCCGCTCCATTTCCAGCCGTGATGTTGATACGAGAACCAGTTACGGTGGAACGCAGATCCTGGATCGCCACCACGCTGGTGCTGGTGTTGTAGGACTCGCTCATGGCCCAGGCATCGCCGCCGGCACCCGCAGCCCCGCCGGCACCACCCATGCCGCCGGCACCGCCGTTCCCGGCACCGCTGGATGCGTTGCTATTGGCGGAAATCTCGGCGTCACTGCCTGCGTCGGCCCCGTCGTCCATGTCGCTGGCATTGTTCCAGGCACCTGAAGCTGCGCCGCTATTGCTGCTGCCGCCGTTGCCACCATTGCCGCCGGTACTGTTGCCACCGCTGCCGCCAACGGCCAGCGCGGCAGAGTTGACTTGCTGATCCACGTTTTCGGCCGCACCAGAACTGGGGTTGGCGTGCGCATTCGAAACGGCTAGTACCAAAGCCAGCATGGAAGACCCAGCAATCACGTAATACTTTTTCATGTTAAGTACTCCCTATCATGCATGATGTTTTGTTCCCAAAATGACCTGTCTGCCTGAGATGTCTCGTGAGGAATGGCGAAAGAAACAACCCCCCTTTTCGCCTCCCTTTTCCTGTCGAAAGCCAGAGACAGCGGTCGCGATACCTATCGCATTCTTTGTGCCACGACGCTGCACAATCCCAGCAAAACAAATGCTTACAAAACAGAAACAATAGGGAAGAATCTCGCATGACTAGCGTTACATGAACTAACAGAGAGAATACGGAGCGGCAGGTAACGGAGAGTTAACAGTTTTTTAGGATTAAACTGGATATTTTGTCGTTGTTTTTTACAATCAACGGCTTATAACAAAATTACTCTGTTTCTATTTGCTTACATGGACAGCCTGCTCCTGGCGAGAGGCTGCGCCATTTGCTCAAGAAATACCGGGTATCGGCCAGTTTTTCGCCTAAGAGAAAAGCTGTTCAGCCCGCAAACACTCTCTGCTGGATCAACATCGCCAGCGTGTCGGAAGCGTTGTCGGCGGTAGTGTCGAGATGCAGAAGATGCTGGCGCTCTTCCTCACGATACGACTCGAAGAGAGAAAGCTGACGCTCGAGCACCTTGAGGCTCGTCGCCGGCTCGCCCCCCTGTCGCCTGGCGCGCTTGACGATGCGCGCCCGGAGTGTTTCCTCGTCGGCTTCGAAGCTCACGATGAGCACCGGCAGGCCACGTGCTTCGCCCTGCTGCCTCAACAGCTGGCGCTGGGCGTAGGTCAGGCAGGTGGCGTCGATACAGGTCGGAATGCCGGCATCGAGCAGCAATCCGGCCAGACTGGCCAAACGACGATAGGTGCGGTCCGTCGTCTCAGTACTGAAGATATCCACAACCGGATCAGGCTCGACTGCTTGTGGAGAAAAACCGAAGAGGCGCCGCCGTTCGGCATCCGAGCACAGCCGCACGGCGCCCAACCGCTCGACGACCTCGGCCATGAAGCGGCTCTTGCCGCTGCCCGATACACCGACCCCGACGATCAGCGGAGGAAAGCGGAAATTGGAGACTCGCTCGGCCAGGCCGAGATAGCGGCGACACTCGGTCATCACTTCGGCCAGATGAAACGCCGTGCCACGCCCCGATGTCCAGCGCTGCAGTGCACGCCGGGCACCCGCAAGCGAACGGCATACGGCAAAGACGGAAACGAGGCGGGTGAGGGCATAATCCCCCGACAGTCGCAAATAGCGATCGAAAGCGTAATGAGCGAGCCGCGTCTCGTCACGGACATATAGTCCCACCAGCAGCGAGACCAGGTCGAACCCGGGGTCGAGACAGCGGCCGGCGAGCGGGTCGGCCGGGTCCAGATCGAGCGGGTTGGACATGATCAAGCGCTGCCGGTCGCACAGGGGCATCGCCTGATGACCTACGATCCAGCTTGGACGAGGCTCGCCGCGTTCGTCGAACCAGGGTTCGAGACGCCTCATTTCCTGTTCCAGCCAGTCCCGTAGTCGGAAAAGAGTGCGCCGATCCTCCTCGCCGGCCAGATGCAACTCGAGCGTGCGCACTTCATCCTCGACCAGCCCACGGGTCGCGGCCAGACACCCCGACGCCGCCACATAGGGAAGGTCGGGGACGAGAGCACGATGGTACGCCACCAGCGAATCGAGCAGTTCATCTACGCCGATGGCGCTCGATGAAGAGGTTGGGCAGGGTGCTGAAGTGGCGTCCATGTTCACTCCCGTTAACGATTGGGCTTGTTCAAGGCTGGTGCACCTGGGCAAAGGCCTTCTCGGCAGCGTCCAGCGTCCATTGGATGTCCTCCGGCGTATGGGCACTGGACATGAAGCCCGCCTCGTACGCCGAGGGTGCCAGATAGACGCCTTCGTCCAGCATCGCCGCGAAGAAGCGACGGAAGGCATCGGCGTCGCAAGCCGTGGCCTGGGCGAAGTTGTCGACCCGGGACTGTCCGGTGAAGAACAATCCGAACATTCCGCCGGCACGCTGGGTGATCATGTCGACGCCGGCGGCATCGGCACGCTCCTGCAGGCCGTGGCAGAGCGTCTCGACGCGCTGAGCCAGGGCGTCGTGGAAGCCGGGCTCGCGCAGCTTGGTCAACAGCGCAATGCCGGCCGCCATGGCCAGGGGATTGCCCGCCAGCGTGCCCGCCTGGTAGACCGGCCCCAGCGGAGAGATCTGCTCCATGATCTCACGCTTGCCGCCAAAGGCACCCACCGGCATGCCGCCCCCGACGATCTTGCCCAGACAGGTCAGGTCGGGCTCGATGCCGTAATGCGCCTGGGCACCGCCCATGGCCACCCGGAACCCGGTCATCACCTCATCAAAGATCAGCACACTCCCGTATTCGGTGCAAACCCGGCGCAGAGTGTCGAGGAAGCCGGGCTGCGGCGGGATGCAGTTCATGTTGCCGGCCACCGGCTCGACGATGATGCAGGCGATCTGGCTGCCGATCTCCTCGAAGCAGGCCTCCACCTCGTCGAGATCGTTGTAGGAGAGGGTGATGGTGTGCTCCGCCAGCGAAGCGGGCACGCCGGGCGAGCTGGGCTCGCCGTGGGTCAAGGCACCGGAGCCGGCCTTGACCAGCAGTGAGTCGGAGTGGCCGTGGTAGTTGCCCTCGAACTTGACGATCTTGTCACGCCCGGTGAAGCCGCGTGCCAGGCGAATCGCCGACATGGTGGCCTCGGTCCCCGAGTTGACCATGCGTACCAGCTCGATCGACGGGATCATGTCGCAGATCAGATCGGCCATGGTGGTTTCGATGGCCGTCGGCGTACCGAACGAAAGACCGTGGTCGAGCCGGCTGCGCACGGCACCCAGCACCTCGGGGTCGGCATGGCCGGTAATCATCGGCCCCCAGGAACCGACGTAATCGACGTAGCGCTTGCCCTCCACGTCGAACAGATAGGCCCCTTGTGCCCGCTCGATGAATACCGGGGGCCGATGCAGCCCCTTGAAGGCGCGGACGGGAGAATTGACACCGCCGGGGATATGGCGGCAGGCCTGTTCGAAGAGCGTTGCGGATGTGGTCATGTAATCCTCATTGCGGTCTCGAAAATGGTTGGGGCCCGTCATGGGAAGTGCCGAGCTCGCATCGCCCGGTCTGTGGATAACTTCTTGGATAACCTTGGAATCGACGGTGGAGTTCCATGGATTGTCATCGTCAGGGGTCACGCTCGCCGCCGTATCGCGCTGCCGACTCGGCCACGCCATGCGCCGCGGCAACGCCTGGCCGTTTTCGTCCGGTCGCCAGGCATGCGCCAGGGCCTGCCAGGTGAAGCGCTGGGCCTGCTCGCACGCCGGATGCAGCGACTCACCGGCGGCGAGGCGTGCCGCCAGTGCGGCAGCCAGGGTGCAGCCCGAGCCGTGAAAGCTCCCCGCCAGCCGCGGCCAGCGCCAGGCGAAGCGTTCGCCTCCGGCGTACAGCGCCAGCTCGACCGTGTCATCCGGAACGCCGGCTGCCGGATCGTCGCTGCCGCTCACCAGCACGCCACGACACCCTAACGACAACAACCGCAGGGCGCGCGCCTGGTCATCCTGCGCCTGCGGTCCGGCAAGGCGCGCCAGCTCGAGACGATTGGGCGTCAGGATATCCACAAGAGGAAGCAATCTCGCGCGAAAGGCATCGACCAAAGTCGCTGTGGATAACTCTTTCCCTCCCCCTGCCTTGAGCACCGGGTCGACCACCACCGGCACCCCGGGATGCGACTTGACGACGTCCACCACGGCGTCGAGCGTCTCGAGGCTGGCTATCAGCCCGACCTTGATCGCTGCCAGATGGAACTCGCCCAGCTGCCGAGCCATGTCACCGATCAGGTTGGCGGCTACCGGTACCACGCTATGCACGTCACGGCAGTCCTGTACCGTCAATGCCGTGGGCACCGTCACGGCCCAGCCGCCGCAGGCAGCGATCGCTTCGCCGTCGGCGGTGAGTCCCGCGCCTCCGGTGGGGTCGTGGCCGGCCAGCACCAGTACGACCGGGAGTTGTTCGTTCATTTCACTCGCCATGGTCAGAACGGCTTGAGCACGACCAGGATCACGATGACCAGCAAGGCGATCACCGGCAGTTCATTGAACCAGCGGAAGAACACATGAGAACGCTGGCAGCGACCCGCGGCGAACTGCTTCAGATAGACCAAGCAGAGATGGTGGTAGACCACCAGCAAGGCCACCAGGAGCAGCTTGACGTGCATCCAACCCATGCCAAGCCAGTGGGGCATGAGATAGAGCAGCCAGCTCCCGAGCCCGATCACCGCGATCATCGATGGGGTCATGATGCCGCGGTAGAGCTTGCGCTCCATCACGCTGAAGGTGTCGATGGCCTGCTGCTCCCCCTTGTCACGCGCCATGGCATGGTAGACGTACAAGCGCGGCAGGTAGAACAGCGCGGCAAACCAGGTCACGACGGCCACGATGTGCAGGGCCTTGATCCAGAGATACATGCTTTCTCCCAGAAGCGTAATGACGACACGTCAGCGGCCGAAGGCTTACTTGAGTGAATAGTAACGCTCGATGGCACCGCGGGTGATGATACCGGAAATCCGCTTGTGCTTCGGGCGTCGACCATACTCCACGTACAGGGCATCGACCGCCTGGTCGTTGAGCCGCTCGAAGGCTTCCGACAGGGTTGCCTGCAGATGGATCGGCGCCATCTCCAGGCGCAGCCCCGGGACCTCGAGAAGGTCGATCAACGCCTCCTCGGTGGTGATCTCCTCCAACTCTTTATCGTCGATCAGCGCCCGGGCCAGATCGGCCGCCTTGAGCGCCAGAGTCGGCTTGTCGCCGGTGGAGCGCAGGATCAGGATCCAGGCCGGCTTGGCATCGAGCAAGGTGCGGGCCTGATCACGGGTCACCATGCGTGGGGTGCTTACGAAGCTGCGCTCCATCACCGCCGGTACCGAGACCCGTGACAGCGCCTGCATCAAGGGCTGCTGCAACGGGTGCAGACCATGGCGGGTCACGCTGATGAAGAAACCGTCGCAGCGGCAAAGCTGACGGGCCGTCAGCCCCGAGACCACCACTGCCAGCATGCCAGGGAGAATGATATTGGGATTGTGGGTCAATTCCAGCAGCGCCATCAGCGCGGCCAATGGCGCCTGCAGTACCGCACCCATCATGGCCGCCATACCGAGCATGGCGTAAAACCCAGGCTCCACGCCCAGCTGCGGGAACAGCCAAGCTCCCACCAGATCCGCCAGCGCCCCGGCCGCGGCCCCGACCACCAACACCGGGCCGATGATACCGATGGGAATACCGCTGGCCACGGTGACGGCGGTCAGCAACAGCTTGGCCACTACAAGTGCCAGCAGCACGTCGACGGACAGACTCCCCGCCAGCGATGCATCCAGGCTGTCATAGCCGATGCCCTGCACATCGGGATACCACCACGCCACCGCTGCCGTGGCCAGAGCCACCAGTGCCAGGCGCAGCACCACCGGCAGACCGCTGAGACGCTCGCTTCTCGACACGTGGATGAATGCCCCGGCCAGCAGGCCGATGAACAGCGCGGTGATCACGATCCAGGGCAGATTCATCAGCGACCCCAGGCTGACGCTGGGAACCTGAATGGCGGGTTCCGAACCGTATACCAGCATGGCCATCAATGCGCCCATGGTGGAGGCCAGGATGACCGGCATGAAACCAGCGATGGTGTATTCCATCATCACCACTTCCATGGCGAAGATGACCCCGGCGATCGGCGTATTGAACGACGCCGAGATACCCGCCGCCGTGCCGCAGGCCACCAGCACTCGCAGGCTGTTGTGCGGAAGCCGCAAACGCTGGCCGAGTCCGCTGGCCGCGGCTGCCCCGAGATGGATGGCCGGCCCCTCGCGGCCGGCGGAGAGGCCACCCAGCACCGTGGCCACCCCCACCCACCACTGGTTGATCCAGTTGCGCAGGGGGAAGCGGCCCTGGTGATAAGTGAGGCGCTCGATGACGTGGGCAACGCCTAGCTTGCGTGCCGCCGCCGGCTGGCGCCACAGGAAGACGCCGATCAACGCCACGGCGATCAGCGGCAGGGCGGCACGAAACTCCGGCGCCAACCCTTCGAACGCCTCGTGGTTGCCTGCCGGCATGAACAGCAGCCCCCCCAGCTCGAGCAACAGCCGGAAACCGACCATCACCGCACCGGTCACGACGCCTGATATGACCCCGAGCACGCACAACTGGGGCAAGGCGTCGACACTGGCCAACTTGCGGCGAAAGCCTTCGAGGCTGAAAGAGGGAAGCGAAAGGCGCGGCACGGCAAGTTTCCTGTGCAGTCGGGTCCTTGAAAGCGGCGTCAAGGCGGTTGAGTCGCCGCCCCTTCTCTTGTGTATCATATCTGCATAGGGGCGGTCCCGTTGGCGGTCGCTCTGCCAGGCCAACTTCGAAGGAGTCGCGTTGTGATCAAGGTCGGAATCGTCGGCGGTACCGGGTATACCGGCGTCGAATTGCTCAGGCTGCTGGCCCAGCATCCCGAGGTGGAGGTCGAAGCCATTACCTCCCGCTCGGAGGCCGGCGTTCGCGTCTGCGACATGTACCCCAACCTGCGCGGCCACTACGACGCCCTGGCCTTCAGCGAGCCCGATTCTCGCCGCCTGGGCGCCTGCGACGCGGTTTTCTTCGCCACGCCGCATGGGGTCGCCCATGCCCTGGCCGGCGAGCTGCTCGCCCAGGGCACCCGGGTGATCGATCTTTCCGCCGATTTCCGCCTGCGCGATGCCGAGGTATGGGCCGAGTGGTACGGCCAGCCGCATGGCGCCCCGGAACTGCTCGACGAAGCCGTCTACGGTCTGCCCGAGCTGCATCGCGACCGCATTCGCCAGGCACGCCTGATCGCCGTGCCCGGCTGCTATCCAACGGCGGTCCAGCTGGGGCTGCTGCCGCTGCTCGAGGCCGGGCTGATCGATGCCGAGCACATCATTGCCGACTGCAAGTCCGGCGTCACCGGTGCCGGGCGCGGGGCCAAGGTTCCCTCACTGCTGGCCGAGGCCAGCGAGTCGATGAAGGCCTATGGCGCCTCCGGCCATCGTCACCTGCCGGAAATCCGCCAAGGCCTCGGCGATGCCGCCGGTGGCGCGGTGGGTCTGACTTTCGTGCCGCACCTGACCCCGATGATCCGCGGTATCCATGCCACCCTCTACGGCCGCCTGAAGGGTGAACCGGGCGATCTCCAGGCGCTGTTCGAGCGGCGCTTCGCCGACGAGCCTTTCGTCGACGTGATGCCCACCGGCAGCCATCCGGAGACGCGCAGCGTCAAGGGTGCCAACGTCTGCCGTCTGGCGGTGCATCGCCCCGGTGACGGCGACACCGTAGTGGTACTATCGGTGATCGACAACCTGGTCAAGGGTGCCTCGGGCCAGGCGGTGCAGAACCTCAACCTGATGTTCGGCTTCGCCGAGAACGCCGGTCTCGCCGCACCCGCACTGATGCCGTGACCCTCCACCGCGCGCTTTGCCGAGGACGGTAGACAGGCCCGCCTCGGCAATAGTTGACCCTTTTGCTAGGGATTGGGGATAATCCCCTGTTACCCATTTCTCAGCTCAGGGGAGGATGCCCATGAGCGGCGCCGAAACCTTCATGCCCACTCCGATGATGCTCTCCGAGGCTGCCAGAAACCGCCTCCAGGCACTCGTCAAGGAGGAAGGCAGGCCCGAACTCAAGCTCCGCGTCTACGTGACGGGAGGCGGCTGTTCGGGTTTTCAGTACGGCTTCGACTTCGCCGAATCGGTCGGCGAAGACGACACCCTCATCGAATTCGGTAACGTTGCGCTGGTCGTCGACGAGCTCTCTTACCAATATCTCGTTGGCTCCACCGTCGATTACGAGGAGGGGTTGGCCGGCGCCCGCTTCTTGGTTCAGAACCCCAACGCCACGACCACCTGCGGCTGCGGTGCCTCCTTCATGGTCTAACCCCTTGACTTGACGCTTCCCCGTGGACTCGCCATGGTTGAAAGGCTAACGCCACAACAATTCACCATGGGGAAACGTATGAAACGACACGTGAAGACGGCCACCCTGGTTACCGGCATCGCCTGTGGACTGGGCCTTTCCAGTCTGGCTGCCGCCAATGAAACACTCGATGTAGTCACCGACCCGAGCTTCGTCCCTTTCGAGATGATGGATCAGGAAACCGGCGAAATGGTCGGTTTCGACATGGACATCATCGCCGCAGTGGCCGAACGGGCCGGGTTCGATTACGAACTCAACACCATGGATTTCAACGGCATCATCCCCGCCGTCCAGACCGGCAACGTGGACGTCGCCATCGCCGGTATCACCATCACCGAGGAGCGCGCCGAGATAGTCGACTTCTCCGACCCCTACTACGACAGCGGCCTGAAGATCCTGGTGCGCGCCGACGAGGAGGGCGTCGAAGAGATCGAAGACCTCGAAGGCAAGACCATCGCCACCAAGGTCGGCTCCACCAGCTACGATTTCCTGCAGGAACACCTCGGCGACAGTGCCGAGATCACTCCTTATCCCGGCAGCAGCGACATGTACATGGCGCTGCTAGGCGGCAGTGCAGATGCCGTGTTCTACGACGCGCCCAATGTCAGCTACTTCGCTCAGACCCGCGGCGAGGGCCGGGCCAAGGTGGTCGGCCCGCTCTACGAGGGCCAGCAGTACGGCATCGTCTTCGTCAAGGGTAGCGAGTGGGTCGAACCCGCCAACCAGGCTCTGGCCGAGATGCGCCAGGACGGTACCTACGACGAAATCCACGAAAAGTGGTTCGGCAGCGCCAGCGACGAGTGATAGCCCAGCGCTCCTGACGCGGGGTCGGGTCCTCGACCTGACCCCGCGGCGTTGTCATCGGCCCGCGTCTCCCAGTTTCCGAGGCGCATCCTGAGCGGAGAACCCAAGTGGACGTCACCTTCCAATTCGACTGGGAGGCGGCCTTCGCCTCCCTCCCCTTTCTGCTCAAGGGGATTCCCTACACCCTGCTGATCTCTTTCGGCGGGCTGGCCATCGGTTTCCTGATCGGCATCCTGTTCGGCCTGCTGCGCATCAGCCCGGTCGTCTGGCTGCGAGTGCCTGCGATCGCCTATATCGAGATCTTTCGCGGCACCCCGGTACTGGTTCAGGTGCTGTTCATCTTCTATGGCCTGCCGCAGATCCTCGGCGGACCGATCAACGCCCTGGTAGCCGGCATCGCCGCCATCGCGGTCAACTCCGGCGCCTACATCTCGGAGATCGTGCGCGGCGGCGTGCAATCGATCGAGCGCGGCCAGCGCGAAGCCAGTCTGTCGCTCGGCCTCTCGCGCGTGCAGTCGTTCCGCTACATCATCTGGCCCCAGGCCTTCCGCCGCATGATCCCGCCGCTCGGCAACCAGGGCATCATCAGCATCAAGGACACCTCGCTGTTCTCGGTGATCGGAGTTGGCGAGCTGGTACGTCAGGGCCAGGTCTACATCGCCACCACCTTCAACGCCCTGGAAGTCTACTTGATGGTCGCCCTCCTCTATCTGGCGATAACCCTGAGCCTGTCATTTGCCCTGCGCCTGCTCGAGCGCAAGGGCCTGGTCGGACAATAAGGAGCGCGACATGAGCCGAGACGATACACACGCCGACGCTGTCCCCATCGTTCACATGGACAAGGTCAACAAGCACTTCGGCGAGTTGCACGTGCTCAAGGATATCGATCTGGCCATCGCCTCCGGCGAGGTGGTGGTGGTGATCGGCGCCAGCGGCTCGGGCAAGTCCACCCTGATTCGCTGCATCAACGGCCTCGAGGAGTTCCAGGCCGGCCACATCGAGGTCGATGGCAACGAGCTGCTCCCGGACGGCAAGAGCGGCCGCGCACTGCAGAAGATCCGCACCGAAGTCGGCATGGTGTTCCAGCAGTTCAACCTGTTCCCGCATCTCAGCGTACTCGACAACGTCACGCTGGCCCCCATGAAGGTACGCGGCTGGAGCCGGGCCGATGCCACCGAGACCGCCTATAGACTGCTCGAACGCGTCGGTATCGCCGACCAGGCCGACAAGTACCCGTCGCAACTCTCCGGAGGGCAGCAGCAGCGCGTCGCCCTGGCCAGGGCACTGGCCATGGAGCCTCGCCTGATGCTCTTCGACGAACCCACTTCGGCACTCGATCCGGAGATGATCGGCGAAGTGCTCGATGCCATGCGCGAACTTGCCCGTGAGGGTATGACCATGATCATCGTCACCCACGAGATGGGCTTCGCCCGCGAAGTCGCCGATCGCGTGGTTTTCATCGATCGCGGCGAGATCGTCGAGCAGGCGGCGCCGGACACGCTTTTCGACTCCCCCCGGCAGGAGCGCACCCAGAGCTTCCTGTCGCGGGTGCTCAAGCACTGAGCTCCAGAAAGCCGCTGCCCTCCGCCCTGGCAAGCCCTGTCGAACTCGACAGGGCATTTTTTCGCCCTGTGGATAAATATTTTTTCTCCACCCACGATTCGTCGCTGCAAGCGGCATGGTTACCGCCTTTTCGTTCACTTCGCGTGACTGTTCACAGTCGCGGTGACAAGCCAGGTAGGCAACGGTGGAAAAAGGGTGTAGCGTTCGGGCTGTGGAAAAGGCCGGCATTCATCCACAGCCCCCGCACCGGCAACCCTCAGCTCGTCACCCTCTTCTCCGCATAGAAGTTAACAAAGCAAGCCATTGGAATTAAATATCTTCTATGGCTTATCCACAGATATTGTCCACACCAGTAGTCACAACCACAACAGAACTTCTTTCTTTTTAGATATTCTGTTTTGGTTATCTGGAGGGAAAGTGGGAGGCTTGGACAAGGACGGTGTGGAAAACCCTGACGCTTACCCACAGGACGTTTATACTGGCAGGCTGTTTTTCGTCACTGGCAACATCCGCGCGCTGGCGCAACGAGGTGCACCTTGGAGTATCCCGACCGCTTTGACGTCATCGTCATCGGCGGCGGCCATGCGGGAACCGAAGCCGCTCTGGCCTCCGCCCGCATGGGCTGTCAGACCCTGCTGCTGACCCACAACATCGAGACCCTCGGGCAGATGTCGTGCAATCCCGCCATCGGCGGCATCGGCAAGAGCCACCTGGTCAAGGAAATCGATGCGCTGGGCGGCGCCATGGGCCTGGCCACCGATCTCGGCGGCATCCAGTTCCGCGTGCTCAACGCGCGCAAGGGGCCCGCCGTGCGTGCCACCCGCGCTCAGGCCGACCGCGTGCGTTACAAGGCCGCCGTCCGTGGCATGCTGGAGAACCAGCCGAACCTGACGATCTTTCAGCAGGCGGCGGGAGATCTGCAGGTGGAAAACGACACGGTACGCGGGGTGGTCACCGAGACCGGTATTCGCTTCCGTGCCGAAACGGTGGTGCTGTGTACCGGCACCTTCCTCGGCGGGGTGATCCATATCGGTCTGGAGCAGAGCCGCGGCGGCCGCGCCGGGGATCCCCCCTCCAATGCCCTCGCCCAGCGCCTGCGTGCGTTGCCGTTCCGGGTCGACCGGCTCAAGACCGGCACGCCGCCGCGGCTGGATGCCAAGAGCGTGGATTTCAGCGTGCTCGAGGAGCAGCCCGGCGACAGCCCGACTCCGGTCATGTCCTACCTGGGCCGCCGCGACATGCATCCGCGCCAGGTGAGCTGCCACATCGCTCACACCAACGAGCGCACCCACGAGATCATCTTCGCCAATCTCGATCGCTCGCCGATGTACTCCGGCGTGATCGAGGGAGTGGGGCCGCGCTACTGTCCGTCGATCGAGGACAAGGTGCACCGCTTCGCCGACAAGGCGAGCCATCAGATCTTCATCGAACCCGAGGGCCTCGATACTCATGAGCTCTACCCCAACGGCATTTCCACCTCGCTGCCCTTCGACGTGCAGCTGCAGGTGGTGCGCTCGATCCAGGGGCTGGAGAACGCCCATATCACCCGGCCCGGCTATGCCATCGAGTATGACTTCTTCGATCCGCGGGATTTGAAGCATTCGCTGGAAACCAAATTTATCCACAACCTGTTCTTCGCCGGGCAGATCAACGGAACGACGGGCTACGAGGAGGCCGGTGCCCAGGGGCTGCTCGCCGGGCTCAACGCTGCGCGTCGCGCCAAGGGGCTCGAGGCGTGGTGGCCACGCCGCGACGAGGCCTACCTCGGCGTGCTGGTCGATGACCTGATCACCCTCGGTACCAAGGAGCCCTACCGCATGTTTACCTCGCGCGCCGAATACCGGCTGCTGCTGCGCGAGGACAATGCCGACCTGCGCCTGACCGAGGCCGGGCGTGCGCTCGGCCTGGTAGACGAGTCGCGCTGGGCCGCGTTCAGCGTCAAGCGCGAGGCGATCGAGCGCGAAAGCGCCCGGCTCAAGGCCAGCTGGGTGCAGCCCGGCAGTGCAGCGGCGGCCTCCATCGAGGAGAAGACCGGCAAGCCGCTTGCCCGCGAGTACAGCCTGCTCGACCTGCTCAAGCGTCCCGAACTGGGCTATGTCGACGTGGCCCACCTCACCGGCGAGCCCGTTGACGACGAGGCGGTGGCCGAACAGGTCCAGATCCAGGCCAAGTATCAGGGCTACATCGACCGTCAGCAGGACGAGATCGACAAGCTCAAACGCCACGAGGCCACGCCGCTGCCGACCGATCTCGATTACACCCTGGTCGAGGGGCTTTCCCACGAGATCCGCCAGAAGCTCGCCGAGGCACGTCCCGCGACCCTGGCGCAGGCGTCGCGGATCTCCGGTGTGACGCCTGCGGCGGTGTCTATCCTGTTGATCCATCTCAAGAAGCGTCGCCTGCTCGACGAGTCGCGGGTGGCTAACGGATGAGTGACGGTGTAACACCGCAGGTGGCAGCACGCCTCGACGCCGGCCTGAGCGCCATGCACATCGTTGTCGACGAGGTACAGCGGGACCGCCTGCTGCGTCTGGTCGGGCTGTTGCACAAGTGGAATCGCGCCTATAACCTCACGGCGATACGCTCACCGGAAGAGATGGTGGCACGGCACCTGCTGGACAGCGCGGCGGTTCTGCCCTTCGTCGACGGTGGGGCTCTGCTTGACGTCGGCGCCGGCCCCGGCCTGCCAGGGCTGGTACTGGCGATCCTGCAGCCGAACCTCTCGGTTACGCTGCTCGACAGCAATGGCAAGAAGGTGCGCTTCCAGCGTCAGGCGATGATGGAGCTCGGTCTTGGCAATGTCACGCCGGTGCAGGCCCGGGTCGAGGCCTTCGAACCGCCGACGGGCGGCTACGCCCAGGTGATCTCGCGGGCCTTCGCCAGCCTGGCCGATTTCGTGCAGCTTACGGATCACCTGCTGGCGCCGGGCGGGCACTGGCTGGCCATGAAGGGGCCGGCCGCCGACGAGGAGCTGGCCGCTCTGGAGGCCGGGCTGATCGTGCGCGAACGCCACCGGCTCGAGGTGCCATTCACCGCGGGGGAGCGTCAGTTGTTGATCGTCGAGCGAACCGATTCCAACCCAGGCCGCCCTTGAGCGCGCCGTCGACGCAAGGAAGTCGCCCGTGACCCAAATCATCGCCTTGACCAACCAGAAGGGCGGCGTGGGCAAGACCACCACCGCCGTCAACCTGGCGGCCAGCCTGGCCGCGCTGGATCGCCGTGTGCTGCTGGTCGACCTTGACCCGCAGGGTCACGCCACCATGGGCAGCGGTATCGACAAGCATGCGCTCGAGGGCAGCGTGCTCGACCTGCTGCTGGGCGAGAAGAGCGCTCCCGAGGTGATGCTCGACTGCCCCACCGCGGGGTACTCGCTGCTGCCAGGCAATGGCGACTTGACGGCCGCGGAGGTGGAACTGCTCGACCGCGCCGAGGGACGCGAACGCAGCCTGACCGAGGCCCTGGGCAGCGTCGCCGGAGAGTACGACGTAGTACTGATCGACTGTCCGCCCTCGCTCAACATGCTCACCGTCAATGCCTTGACGGCCGCCAACGGTGTGCTGATCCCGCTGCAGTGCGAGTTCTACGCCCTCGAGGGGCTCTCGGCGCTGCTCGATACCGTGGAACAGATCAAGGACAGCGTGAATCCGGAGCTGGCGATCTATGGCATCCTGCGTACCATGTTCGATGGGCGCAACAGCCTGACCCGCGATGTCAGCAAGCAGCTGCGCGACTACTTCGGCGAGGCGCTGCTCAAGACCACGATCCCGCGCAACGTGCGCGTGGCCGAGGCACCGAGCCACGGCCTGCCGGTGACCAAGTACGCGCGCTTCTCCCGAGGCAGTCAGGCCCATCGGGTCCTGGCCAAGGAACTGATTCGTCGCCTGTCGCTGTAGTGCGCCGGGCCAACACCTGTCATGACCGATTTTCGTGATGAGGGAAAGCTGATGACGCGTAAACGCGCCCTGGGCCGTGGCCTGGATGCCCTGATCGGTGCCGGCGCCCGTCGCCGCGAGAGTCTCGAACTGCCCGAGGTAGTCGAGCTGCCCGGCGACACGGGCGAGCCTGCCGAAGCCGCCGTCGACGGTGCCGAGGAACGCCTCGAGCGTCTACCGCTGGGCCAGCTTTCTCGCGGCAAGTACCAGCCGCGGCGCGACATCCAGCCCGAGGCGCTGGAGGAACTTGCCGACTCGATCCGCGCCCAGGGCGTCATGCAGCCCATCGTGGTAAGGCCCATCGGCGAGGCCCGCTACGAGATCATTGCCGGCGAGCGGCGCTGGCGAGCCGCGCAACTGGCCGAACTCGACACCATTCCGGCGGTGATCCGCGAAGTCAGCGACGAGGTCGCACTGGCGCTGGCGCTGATCGAGAACATCCAGCGCGAAAATCTCAACCCGGTGGAAGAGGCGATGGCGCTCAAGCGCCTGCTCGAGGAGTTCGAACTCACCCAGCAGCAGGTCGCCGATGCGGTGGGCAAGTCGCGCGCTCAGGTGGCGAATCTGCTGCGCCTGCTGGCGCTCGACCCCGAAGTGCAGACCCTGCTCGAGCGCGGCGACCTGGACATGGGACACGCTCGCGCCCTGCTTGCCCTTTCCGGGGCCAAGCAACGTCGCGCAGCCCACGAAGTGGTCAACAAGGATCTCACCGTGCGCGATACCGAGGCCTTGGTGAAGCGTCTGACCCAGGGCGAGGTGAAAAAGACCGCGAGTGTGGCCGAGAGTCCAGACGTCGCGCGCCTCGAGACCAAGCTCGGCGAACTGCTGGGTGCCCCGGTCAGAATTCAACACGGTCGTGGCGGCAAGGGCAGGCTGACGATACGCTACTCCAGCCTGGACGAACTCGACGGCATTCTCGAGCACATCCGCTGAGGTCCGCTCCTCTGTCGACAATCATTGCTTCTTTGGTCGCAAAGCTGCACCATTCGCGGGCGAAAAGCGCCGAGTTTGGTTGAACCGGCCAAGGGGCTTCCCTATAATCCGCCGTTGTTTGCCTGGGCGACCAGCCAGGTTCAGATGGCCCTCATGCCCTGTGATTGTCGGGCAGGACTGTCATTCGATGCACAGACACCCAAGCCGCCAACGCGAGCGTATCAGCACCACCCGTCTACTGGGGTGGCAGGGCGCAGCGGCCATGTCGGTGTCGGCCCTCGGTGCGTTGCTAGCGGGAAGCGAAGGCGCTCTGTCGGCGCTGATGGGTGGGCTGGTTGGCCTGATTCCCTCCCTCTACTTCGCCTGGCGCATCGGTTCGGTACGCGGAGGCAGGCAAGCGAGCCGTTTCGTCTCGAATCTGTACCGGGCCGAGGCGGGAAAGTTCGGTTTGACGGTGGCACTGCTGGCTGCGGTGTTCGCAGCAGTGCCCCCCTCAAACCCGATTTTCTTCTTTGTCGCATACGTGGCGGTTCTGTTCACGCATTGGCTCGCGCCCTGGTTCAAGCGTGAAAGACCGGCTCCTGAATCGAGGTAATGACAGCATGGCAGCAGGTAGCGAAGTTACGGCAGCGTCCTATATCCAGCATCACCTCCAGAACCTGACCTTCGGGCGCCACCCCGAGAACGGCTGGTCATTCGCCCATTCCGCCGAAGAGGCCCGCGAGATGGGCTTCTGGGCCATTCACCTGGACACCATGGGCTGGTCGATCGCCATGGGCCTGCTGTTCATCTGGATATTCCGCAAGGCCGGAAAGATCGCCACCACCGGCGTGCCCGGCGGGCTGCAGAACGCCGTCGAGATGGTCATCGAATTCATCGAGAGCCTGGTGCGCTCCGCCTTCCACGGCAAGAACCCCATCATCGCCCCGCTGGCACTGACGCTGTTCGTGTGGATCCTGCTCATGAACACGCTGAAGATCATCCCGGTGGACTATTTCCCCGAGCTGTTCGTACGCCTCGGCGTCGACTACATGAAGATCGTGCCCACCACCGACGTCAACGCTACCCTGGGCATGGCGCTGGGCGTGTTCTTGCTGATTCTCTACTACAGCTTCAAGGTCAAGGGTGTCGGCGGCTTCGCCCGCGAGCTCTCGCTGACACCGTTCAACCACTGGCTGCTGATCCCGTTCAACCTGGTCCTCGAGATAGTGAGCCTGGTCGTCAAGCCTTTCAGCCTGGCGATGCGACTGTTCGGCAACATGTTCGCCGGTGAGGTCATCTTCATCCTGATCGCCCTGCTGCCGTTCTGGGCCATCTGGCTGCTCGACGTGCCGTGGGCCATCTTCCACATTCTGGTGGTCACGCTTCAGGCCTTCATTTTCACCATGCTCACCGTGGTCTATCTCAGCGCTGCGCACGAGCACCATTGAAACGAGCAACTTGCAGTTCACCAACCCACAACCCCTTGAAAGTCAACTTGAAAACTAGGAGCACATCATGGATTACATCTACCTCGCCGCCTCTCTGATGATCGGTCTGGGCGCACTGGGTACCGGTATCGGCTTCGCCCTGCTCGGTGGCAAGCTGCTGGAGTCCACCGCTCGCCAGCCCGAACTCGGCGACCAGCTGCAGACCAAGACCTTCCTGATGGCCGGTCTGCTCGACGCCGTGCCGATGATCGGCGTGGGTATCGCGATGTACCTGATCTTCGTCGTTGCCGGTTAACGACCTGCCGAGCGCCGAGGCGCTCGGTTTGCTCGTTTCCGGTCGCCACGAACCCGTCAGAGGTACATACCCGTGAATATCAACATGACGCTTATCGGGCAAACGATCGCCTTCGCGATTTTTGTCTGGTTCTGTATCAAGTATGTGTGGCCGCCGATCAGCACCGCGCTTCACGAGCGCCAGAAGAGGATCGCCGAGGGGCTCGATGCGGCCAGCCGGGCGTCACGTGACCTCGAGCTCGCCCAGGAGCAGGCGTCCCAGACGCTGCGCGAGAGCAAGGAGCAGGCTTCGCAGATTCTCGAGCAGGCCAACAAGCGTTCGGCGCAGATGGTCGAGGAAGCCCGTGAGCAGGCCCGTGTCGAGGGTGAGCGTATGATCGCCAGCGCGCGTGCCGAGATCGACCAGGAAGTCCAGCGTGCCAAGGACGAGCTGCGGGCCCAGGTCTCCAGCCTTGCCGTGGTGGGTGCCGAGCGTGTCCTGGAAGCCTCCGTCGACGAGAAGGCGCATCGCAAGCTGCTCGACAAGCTTGCCGCCGAACTGTGAGGAGGTGATCCATGGCGGAACTTTCCACCGTCGCGCGACCCTACGCCAGAGCGGCGTTCGAGCACGCACGCGATCATCAGGCGCTGGACAGCTGGTCCGAGTGGCTCGACAAGCTGGGCCAGGCCGTCGCCGTACGCGACGTGCAGAAGCTGCTGTCCAGCCCGCGCTTCGCGCCCGAGCGTAAGGTGGCCATGCTCATCGAGCTGACCGAGGTCACGCTCGACGACTCGGCCAAGGCCTTCCTCGGTGTACTGGGCGAGAAGGGCCGACTGGCGGCGCTTCCCGCGATCGCCGAGCGCTTCGCCTATCTGCGCGCCGAGCATGACCAGCGCGTCGAGGTCACCGTCGTCTCGGCCTATGCGCTCGACGACAAGCAGCAGAACAAGCTCGCCGGCGCGCTCAAGAAGCGGCTGAATCGCGAAATCTCCATTACCACTCAAGTGGATCCGAAGCTTATCGGGGGCGTCATCCTGCGCGCCGGCGACACCGTCATCGACGGGTCGGTGCGCGGTCGATTGAACCGCCTCTCCGAAGCTCTTACCGCTTGAGTCTGAGGGACATGGCATGCAGCAACTGAATCCTTCCGAGATCAGCGACATCATCAAGCAGCGTATCGAAAAGCTGGATGTCGCATCCGAAGCCCGTAACCAGGGCACCATCGTCAGTGTCTCCGACGGCATCGTGCGTATTCACGGCCTCGAAGACGCGATGTTCGGCGAAATGATCGAATTCCCCGGCGGCATCTACGGCATGGTGCTCAACCTCGAGCGCGACTCCGTGGGCGCCGTGGTGCTGGGCGACTACCTCCAGCTCGAAGAGGGCATGACCGCCAGCTGTACCGGTCGTATCCTCGAGGTGCCGGTGGGTCCCGAGCTGGTCGGCCGCGTGGTCGATCCGCTGGGCAACCCCATCGACGGCAAGGGCGAGGTAGGTGCCAAGCTGACCGACGCGGTGGAAAAGGTCGCCCCGGGCGTCATCACGCGTCAGTCGGTGGATCAGCCGATCCAGACCGGCCTCAAGGCGATCGACGCCATGGTGCCGATCGGCCGCGGCCAGCGCGAGCTGATCATCGGCGACCGTCAGATCGGTAAGTCGGCGATCGCCGTCGATACCATCATCAACCAGAAGGGCAAGGGCGTCATCTGCGTCTACGTGGCCATCGGTCAGAAGCAGTCGACCATCGCCAGCGTGGTGCGCAAGCTCGAGGAGCACGGCGCGATGGAGCACACCATCGTCGTCGCTTCCGGCGCCGCCGACCCGGCCCCGATGCAGTTCCTGGCGCCCTATGCCGGCTGCACCATGGGCGAGTACTTCCGCGACCGCGGCCAGGACGCCCTGATCGTCTACGACGACCTGACCAAGCAGGCCTGGGCCTACCGTCAGGTGTCGCTGCTGCTGCGTCGTCCGCCGGGCCGCGAAGCCTACCCGGGTGACGTCTTCTATCTCCACTCGCGCCTGCTCGAGCGTGCCGCTCGCGTCAACGCCGACTACGTCGAGAAGTTCACCAACGGTGAAGTGACCGGCAAGACCGGCTCGCTGACCGCGCTGCCGATCATCGAGACCCAGGGTGGCGACGTCTCCGCGTTCGTACCGACCAACGTGATCTCGATCACCGACGGTCAGATCTTCCTCGAGACCGACCAGTTCAACGCAGGTATCCGCCCGGCCATCAACGCCGGTCTGTCGGTATCACGCGTGGGTGGTGCGGCCCAGACCAAGATCATCAAGAAGCTCGGCGGCGGTGTGCGTCTGGCACTGGCCCAGTACCGCGAGCTGGCGGCCTTCTCCCAGTTCGCTTCCGATCTGGACGAAGCCACCCGCAAGCAGCTCGAGCACGGCCAACGCGTCACCGAGCTGATGAAGCAGAAGCAGTATTCGCCGCTCTCCGTGGCCGAAATGGGCGTGTCGCTGTACGCGGCCAACGAAGGCTTCCTGGATGATGTAGACGTCAGCAAGGTGCTGGACTTCGAGCGTGCCCTGCACGACTACATGAGGTCCGAGCATGCCGAGCTGCTCGACAAGATCAACCAGACCGGCGACTACAACGACGAGATCCAGCAAGGGCTGAAGCAGGGTCTCGAGCAGTTCAAGGCTACTCAGAGCTGGTAAATCCGCCGGCCCGCCCGTCAGGGCGGGCCATGGACATCTTCTGAGGCCACGAACGAGGTAGATCGCTATGGCAGCTGCAAAAGAGATACGCACCCAGATCGGGAGCATCAAGAATACGCAGAAGATCACCAGCGCCATGGAAATGGTCGCTGCGTCGAAGATGCGTAAAGCGCAAGATCTGATGAAGGCCAGCCAGCCTTATGCCCGGCAGATCCGCAACGTGGCAAGCCACCTGGCCGATGCCAACCCCGAGTACAAGCACGACTATCTGGTCGAGCGCGACGAGGTGAAGCGGGTCGGCTATATCGTGGTGTCCACCGACCGCGGCCTGTGCGGCGGCCTGAACGTCAACCTGTTCAAGGCCGTGGTGAAGAGCGCCGTGGAATGGCGCAAGGAGGGCGCGGAGCTCGACTTCTGCGCCCTGGGCAGCAAGGCCGGCGGCTTCTTCCGCAACTACGGCGGCAATCTGGTCGCAGCCAAGAGCGGCCTGGGTGAATCGCCCGAGATGAAGGACCTGATCGGCAGCGTCAAGGTGATGTTGGACGCCTACGACGAGGGGCAGTTGGACCGTCTCTACGTGGTGTACAACGAATTCGTCAACACCATGACGCAACGCCCGGTGGTTCGCCAATTGCTGCCGCTCGCTCCCGACATGGGGGCGGATGCGGACGACGAGGACAACAAGCGTCCCGGTAGCTGGGACTACCTGTATGAGCCGGATGCCAAGGCGCTGTTGGATAGCCTGCTGGTTCGTTTCATCGAATCCCAGGTGTATCAGGCGGTGGTCGAGAACGGGGCCTGCGAGCAGGCGGCCCGGATGATCGCCATGAAGAACGCCACCGACAACGCCGGCAGCCTCATCGACGATCTGGAGATGGTCTACAACAAGGCCCGTCAGGCCGCCATCACCCAGGAAATTTCCGAGATCGTCGGCGGTGCCGCTGCCGTATAGCGCCTCGGAAGCGCCGAGGGCGCTTCCCGGCACACAGGTTTCATTTGCAGGTTTTTGAGAGGATCGCAAGATGAGCGGACGTATCGTACAAATCATCGGCGCGGTGATTGACGTCGAGTTTCCGCGGGACAGCGTGCCCAAGGTCTACGACGCGCTCAACGTCGCCAACTCCGAGACCGTGCTCGAAGTCCAGCAGCAGCTGGGCGACGGCGTGGTACGCACCATCGCCATGGGCTCTACCGAGGGCCTGAAGCGCGGCATGGACGTGGCCAATACCGGTGCGCCCATCTCCGTGCCGGTGGGCAAGGAGACCCTGGGTCGTATCATGGACGTGCTCGGTCGGCCGATCGACGAGGCCGGCGACATCGGTGAGCAGGAGCGCATGCCCATCCACCGTCCGGCCCCCACCTATGCCGAGCAGGCGGCTTCCAACGAGCTGCTCGAGACCGGCATCAAGGTGATCGATCTGGTCTGCCCGTTCGCCAAGGGCGGCAAGGTCGGCCTGTTCGGCGGCGCCGGCGTGGGCAAGACCGTCAACATGATGGAGCTGATCCGCAACATCGCCATCGAGCACAGCGGCTACTCCGTGTTCGCCGGCGTGGGCGAGCGGACCCGTGAAGGTAACGACTTCTACCACGAGATGACCGAGTCGAACGTCATCGACAAGGTATCGCTGGTCTACGGTCAGATGAACGAGCCGCCGGGCAACCGTCTGCGCGTGGCCCTGACCGGCCTCACCATCGCCGAGAAGTTCCGCGATGAAGGCCGCGACGTGCTGCTGTTCGTCGATAATATCTATCGTTACACCCTGGCCGGCACCGAGGTATCCGCACTGCTGGGCCGCATGCCCTCCGCGGTGGGCTACCAGCCGACCCTGGCCGAGGAGATGGGCGTCCTGCAGGAGCGAATCACCTCCACCAAGGTGGGCTCGATCACCTCCGTGCAGGCGGTCTACGTTCCCGCGGACGACCTGACCGACCCGTCGCCGGCCACCACCTTCGCCCACCTGGACGCTACCGTGGTACTGGCGCGTTCGATCGCCGAGCTGGGTATCTATCCGGCCATCGATCCGCTGGACTCCACCTCGCGCCAGCTCGACCCGCTGGTCGTCGGCGAGGAGCACTACGACACCGCCCGTCGTGTGCAGGGCGTACTGCAGCGCTACAAGGAGCTCAAGGACATCATCGCGATCCTGGGCATGGACGAACTGTCCGACGAGGACAAGCAGACCGTGGCCCGCGCGCGGAAGATCCAGCGCTTCCTGTCGCAGCCGTTCTTCGTTGCCGAAGTCTTCACCGGCTCACCGGGCAAGTACGTGCCGTTGAAGGAGACCATTCGCGGCTTCCAGGGCATCCTCGACGGCGAGTACGACAATCTGCCGGAGCAGGCCTTCTACATGGTGGGCAGCATCGACGAAGCCGTCGAGAAAGCCAACCAGATGAAGTAATCCCGTCCACTGGGGGACTTCGCTATGGCGAAAAGCTTCACATGCAACATCGTCAGCGCCGAGGCCTCGATCTTCTCCGGTGAGATCGAGCAGATCGTGGCTTCGGGCATCATGGGTGACCTGGGTATCCTGCCCGGGCACGCGCCTTTGCTGACCGAGCTGCAGCCGGGCCCCATCCGTGTGATTCACGACGGTGGCCAGGAGGAGAACTACTACGTGTCAGGCGGCTTCCTCGAAGTGCAGCCGGACGTGGTGACCGTGCTGGCCGATTCGGCCTCACGGGCCAGCGACCTCGACGAGGCCGCTGCCGAGGAGGCCCGTCAGCATGCGTTGCGCGCCTTCAACGAGAAATCGGCGGAGATGGACTATACCCGTGCCGCCGCTGAACTCGCGGAAGCCGTGGCCCAGCTGCGTACCATCCAGCAGTTGCGCAAGAAGGGCGGCAGGGGCTGATTCCAGCCTGACTGCCACGAAGCGCCCCCCGAACGCCGTTCGGGGGGCGTTTTCGTCTCTGTTATCATGAGCGAACGGTCATCGGGAGTGTCCGCGCCCACCCTCACGCTGCCTTGCCGTGGTGACGCTTCCCACGGCGGGATCCCCAGGAGAACGCCATGTCGTTGAGCGAACAGCTGCAGGAACACAAGGAAACCCTGATCCTTGCCCTCGAGCAGGAGGACCGCGAACGCCTCGACCAATGGCTCCCCGAGCTGCGTGCGGCGGATCTTTCCGAGATCCTGGAGGAGATGGCCGAGGACGACGACGATCTTCCCAGCGTCCTCAAGCTGCTCGATTGCCTACCGCTGGAGCGCCGTGCCAACGTGCTGGGTTACCTCCCCGGCGAGGTGCAGCTCGAGGTGGCCGAGGCCATGTCCGACGAGGTGCTGCTCTCGGTACTGGAGGAGATGGGCTCGGACGAACGTGCCGACCTGTTCAACCTGCTTGGCGAGGATCGCCAGGAGGTACTGCTGCGGCGCATGGCGCGTCAGGAGCGCGAGGATCTCAAGCGTCTGGCCAGCTACGAGGAGGGCACCGCCGGGGCGATCATGACCTCGGACTACGTCGCCATTCCCAGCGGCATGACCGTGTCCCAGGCGATGATGCGGGTGCGCCAGACCGCTCCCGATGCCGAGACGGTCTACCAGCTCTACATCATCGACCCGGAGGGCAAGCTGGCGGGTACGCTGTCGCTTCGCCAGCTGATGGTGGCGCGCCCGGGCGCCCGGGTCGACGACCTGATGATCAAGGACGTGATCAGTGTCGCGGTGGACGAGGCGCAGGAAGAAGTCGCCCGCCTGGTGGCCCGCTACGACATGCTGGCGGTGCCGGTCACCGACGCCGACGAGCGTCTGGTGGGCATCGTCACCCACGACGATGCCATGGACGTGGCCGAGGAGGAGGCCACCGAGGACTTCCACAAGGGGATGTCCATCGGTCAGCTGGAGGATGGCGTTAGCCGGGTGCCGCTGTGGAGCCTCTATCGCAAGCGGGTGACCTGGCTGGTACTGCTGGTGTTCGCCAACCTGTTCTCCGGTGCCGGTATCGCCTATTTCGAAGACACTATTGCCGCCCAGGTAGCGCTGGTGTTCTTCCTGCCGCTGCTGATTGGCAGCGGTGGCAACGCCGGCGCCCAGGCGGCCACGCTCATGGTGCGTGGCATGGCCACCGGCGACGTCGGGGTCAAGGACTGGAGCAAGCTGCTCGGGCGTGAACTGCTGGTGGCCGGCTCGCTGGGCCTGACCATGGCGCTGGCGGTCGCCCCCATCGGCGTGATGCGCGGTGGCGAGGCGGTGGCGATGGTCGTGGCCACCAGCATGGTGACCATCGTGCTGTTTGGCAGCCTGCTCGGCATGTGTTTGCCTTTCGTGCTCAACCGCATCGGCTGGGACCCGGCCACGGCCTCGGCCCCCCTGGTAACCACGCTGATCGATGCCAGCGGCGTATTGATCTACTTCACCATCGCCACATCGGTGCTGGCCGGGGCATAGCAGCCGCGGCCGTTCCCGCTTTGCGACACGCCACCTCGGTTGCCAACCGGCAGTGGCGAGGAGCGCGGCGGAACATGCGGGCCCCGGGGCGTGGCCACCCCTGTCGTCATCGTGAGACGGCGGACAAGCGATGAGGGGCCGTGTATTCTCTCTGCGTTCCTTTTCGTGCTCGCCGCGTTGCCGTGGTGCGAGACGTTTGCCGTGAGGAGAGATGCCACATGGATTGGCTGCAGGTCGTCGTGCTGTCCGTGATTCAGGGATTGACCGAATTTCTTCCGATTTCCAGCTCCGCTCACCTTATCCTGGTGCCGGTGCTGACCGACTGGACCGACCAGGGGCTGGTCTTCGACGTCGCCATGCACCTGGGTAGCCTGATGGCCGTGGTGATCTATTTTCGTGCCGAGTTGCGGCGCATGGTACTGAGCTGGGCGACGACGCTCGGCAGCGCCCGGCACGGGCGAGTCGTCGATCCGGATGCGCGTCTGGCCTGGTGGGTATTGCTGGCCACGATCCCGGTCTGTGTGGTCGGCTTTGCTCTGCATGATTACATCGAAGTCAGCATGCGCTCACCGTTCTGGATCGCGGGTGGCCTGATCGGCTTCGGCCTGCTGCTGGCCTACGCTGACTGGAAGCCACGCCAGGACCTCAGCGAGTACCAGCTCACGCTGCGTCATGCCATGCTGGTCGGCTTGTTTCAGGTGTTGGCGCTGATCCCCGGCACCTCACGCTCCGGCATCACCATCACCGCGGCCCTATTGCTGGGATTGAGCCGTGAGTCGGCGGCGCGCTTCTCGTTCCTGCTGTCCATTCCGGTGATCATCCTCGCCTCGGGACTGGAGATCGTCGACCTGATGCAGGAGCCGCAGGTCATCGATTGGACCCAACTGATCACGGGAGTTCTGCTGTCGGGTCTTAGTGCCTATCTCTGCATCCACTACTTTCTTGCCTTCATCAAGCGGATCGGCATGCAGCCCTTCGTCGTCTATCGCGTCGTGCTGGGCCTTTGGCTGCTGTGGATCTTCTGGTAGCCATGCCTACATGTCGAGGAGTCCTGTTACCATGAACCTTAAGCTGCGTCCTGTGGTGGTCGTGCTGCTGTGCCTGGTGGCGTTCGCCGGCTGCTCCGAGAGCGATCGTCCGCTGTCGTCGCCGGTTCGCCTGGAGGGAAGCATCTTTGGCTCCTTCTATCAGGTGACCATCGCCGACAGCCTGACCCAGGGACAGGCGCGTGACCTGGAGCAGGGGCTGGTCGAGGTGCTCGAGCAGGTGGATGCGAGCATGTCGATCTACCGCGACGACTCGGAGCTGATGGCTTTCAACCAGGCGCCGCTCGGGGAGTGGCAGCCACTCTCCAACGAGCTGATCGAGGTCTTGGCGATCAGCCAGTCGGTGGCCGAGGCGAGCGGCGGCGCTTTCGATGTCACCATGGGTGGGCTGGTCAACCTGTGGAGCTTCGGATCGGAGGCGCGGCCGCGCGAGGTGCCTGACGACGAGACGCTACAGGCGCGCCTGGCCGAGATCGGTCCCGACAGCATCGAGGTCGACGAGACTGCCCTGCAGGCGCGGCGGCTGCGCGAGGTGTTCGTCGATCTCGGCGGCGTGGCCAAGGGGCATGCCACCGACCGGGTCGCCGCCTACCTGAACACCGAGGGGGTCGAGCACTATCTGGTCAACCTCGGCGGCGATCTGATTACGCGGGGCTATCGCGATGGCGACGGCGAGCCCTGGCGCATCGGCATCGAGGCGCCCCTCGACGATCGCCAGGAGGCCACGCATATCGTGCCGTTGCACGATATCTCGGTGGCCACCTCGGGTGACTATCGCAACTATTTCGAAGAGAGTGGGCAACGTTTCTCGCACACCATTGATCCCCGCACCGGACGTCCCATCGAGCACCGTGTGGCGTCGGCGTCGGTGTTCCATCCCTCCAACGCCTGGGCCGATGCCTGGGCCACGGCGATGATGGTGCTGGGCGATGAGGAAGGCCTGGCGCTGGCGGGCGAGCAGGGACTCAAGGTATTGCTGCTGGTGCGCGAGGATGAGGGCTGGAGCAGCCTGGCGAGCCCCGCCTTCGCCGATTACGTGGGCGGCGAACTGAGCGACGAGATGGGCCTGGAGGTGCGCTGAGCCACCCCACCGAGGGGCGGGAAGCCTGCTTGCCATGAGGTCGGGCGAGACGCCGGGCCCCGACGAACTGGAGCCAATTGATTGGACAAGGAGTCTCAGATGACCCTGGACGTAGTGATTCTGGCCGCCGGGCAGGGCACGCGGATGCGTTCGACCCTGCCCAAGGTCCTGCATCGCCTGGCCGGCAAGCCAATGGTTCGCCACGTTCTCGACACCGCGCGGGAACTCGAGGCAGATCGTCTCCACGTGGTGGTCGGCCACGGTGCCGAGCGGGTTCGCGAAGCGCTCGCCGAGTATCCGGTGCGCTTTGCGCTGCAGGCCGAGCAGAAGGGTACCGGGCACGCGGTGGCCCAAGCGCTGGAAGGGCTCGGCGATGGCAAGGTGCTGGTGCTGTACGGAGACGTGCCGCTGATCCGGCGAGAGACCCTGGCGGCGCTGCTGGAAGAGGTGGACGAGTCGCGTATGGGGCTGCTTACCGTGACGCTGGACGACCCGACCGGCTACGGTCGCATTCTGCGCAACGAGCGCGGCCAGGCGGTGGCCATCGTCGAGCAGAAGGATGCCAGCGAGAACGAACTGGCGATCCATGAATGCAACACCGGCATCATGGCCATGACCGCCAGCCAGTTGAAGCGCTGGCTGCCGCGGCTGTCTGCCGACAACGCCCAGGGCGAGTACTACCTGACCGATATCATCGCCATGGCCGCTGCCGAGGGAGTCGTCATCGCCACCGCCCAACCTGCCGATCCGCTCGAGGTCGAAGGGGTCAACAACCGCCTGCAGATGGCGGGTCTGGAGCGCGCCCATCAGCGCCATATCGCCGAGACGCTCATGACCCAGGGAGTGGCGCTGCTCGATCCGTCGCGCCTCGACGTGCGCGGGCGCCTGACGTGCGGGCACGATGTCGAAATCGATGTCGGCTGCGTCTTCGAGGGCGAAGTGGAGCTGGGCGAGGGCGTGCGTATCGGTGCACACTGCGTCATCCGCGATAGCCATATCGGCGCCGAGAGCGTGATCGAACCTCACAGCGTGATCGAGGGTGCCGTGGCGGCGGGGCGCAACCGCATCGGGCCCTTTGCCCGACTGCGGCCCGGTACTCGCCTGGCGGTGGGGGCCAAGGTAGGCAACTTCGTCGAGACCAAGAACGCCGAGGTGGGCGAGGGTAGTAAGATCAACCACCTCAGCTACGTGGGCGATGCGCGGCTGGGACGCGACGTCAACGTCGGCGCCGGCACCATTACCTGCAACTACGACGGCGCCAACAAGCATCGTACCGATATCGGCGATGATGCCTTCATCGGCTCGAATACCGCTCTGGTCGCCCCGGTCAGCGTCGGCCGTGGCGCCACGATCGGTGCCGGATCGACCATCAGCAAGGACGTCCCCGATAACGCCCTGGCCGTCTCCCGCGGACGCCAGATCGGCAAGACCGACTGGGCACGGCCCACCAAGAAAACTCGAGACTGAAGCAAGCGCGAGGTATCGTCATGTGTGGAATCGTTGGTGCCGTTGCCGAGCGCAACGTGGAAGGCATCCTGCTCGAGGGCCTCAGGCGACTGGAGTACCGCGGCTATGACTCGGCCGGCATGGCCGTGCTGGGCGCCACCGGCGAGCTCCACCGCCGCCGGGCGCTGGGCAAGGTGGCCGCTCTCGAGGCCATGCTCGAGGAGGAGGCGTTGCCGGGGCGTTGCGGCATTGCCCACACTCGCTGGGCCACCCATGGCAAGCCCAGCGAGGAGAATGCTCACCCTCATCAGTCGGGCGAGCGTCTGGCGCTGGTGCACAACGGCATCATAGAGAACCACGAGCCGCTGCGAGGCGAGCTTCAGGCGGCCGGCTATGCCTTCTCCTCGCAGACCGACACCGAGGTGGTCGCACACCTGCTGGAGCGCGAGTACCAGCGCGGCGACGGTCTGCTGGCCGCCGTGCAACGCGGCCTGGCGCGCCTCGAAGGCGCCTATGCGCTGGCAGTGGTACACGCTGGCGAGCCCGATGTCATCGTCGGCGCACGCAAGGGCAGCCCGCTGGTGGTGGGGGTGGGGATCGACGAGGCTTTTCTCGGTTCCGATCCGCTGGCGCTGCTGCAGGTCACCGATCGCTTCATCTACCTCCAGGAAGGCGATGTGGTTCGTCTCTCGGCCGGTGGTAAAGTCGAGATCTTCGATGCCGAAGGGCAGGCCGTACAGCGCGCAGTGCAGACCTTCGAACACGGCGACGGCGCCGCCAGCAAGGGCGAATATCGCCACTTCATGCAGAAGGAAATCTTCGAACAGCCGGCGGTCATTGCGGCGGCTCTCGAAGGGCGGCTGGGCGAGCGCTCGGTGCCGGCCGAGTGCTTCGGGCCCGAGGCCGAAGCACTCTTCGCACGGGTCGAACAGCTGCATATTGTGGCCTGTGGCACCAGCTACCACGCTGGCCTGGTCGCGCGTTACTGGCTCGAGCGTTATGCCGGGATACCCGTTCAGGTGGAGGTGGCCTCGGAGTATCGCTACCGCACGGTGGTGGTACCCGACAATACCCTGTTCGTCACCCTGTCGCAGTCCGGCGAGACTGCCGACACCCTGGCTGCGCTGCGCTTCGCCCGCGAGCGGGGCTATCTCGGCAGCCTGGCGATTTGTAACGTGCCGGGCAGTTCTCTGGTGCGCGAATCGGATCTGACGCTGATGACCCAGGCCGGCCCCGAGATCGGTGTTGCCTCCACCAAGGCCTTTACCACCCAGCTCACGGCCCTGATGCTGCTCACTCTGGCCATGGGGCGGGTCAAGGGGCTGGCCGCCGAGACCCAGGCCGACGTGGTGGCCGGACTGCGCGGCCTGCCGCAGCTGGTGAGTCGTGTGCTAAAGCTGGACGGCGCCATCGAGGCGCTATCGACCGCTTTCGCCGAGAAGCACCATGCACTGTTCCTCGGGCGTGGTGCGCACTTCCCGATTGCGCTGGAGGGCGCGCTCAAGCTCAAGGAAATCTCTTACATCCACGCCGAGGCCTATCCGGCCGGCGAGCTCAAGCATGGTCCGCTGGCACTGGTCGACAGCGAGATGCCGGTGATCTCGGTCGCCCCCAATGACGAGCTGCTCGACAAGCTGAAATCCAACCTCCAGGAAGTGAAGGCGCGGGGCGGCGAACTCTTCGTCTTTGCCGACGAGGGGGTGGGCCTGGCGGAGGAAGAGGGGGTCAGGGTGCTGCGGTTGCCGCATGTTCACGATGCCTTGGCACCGATCCTCTACACCGTGCCGCTGCAGCTGCTGAGCTACCACGTGGCGGTACTCAAGGGCACCGACGTCGACCAGCCGCGTAATCTGGCCAAGTCGGTGACGGTGGAATGACCCTCGTGTAAATCAACTTACTTTCCTCGTTTCTTGTCGTTAAACTTCGTGCGTGAAGTTAACCAGCAATAAGCTTGGCTTATTGTTGGCTAACTTCCCTTTAACGAAAAACGAGAAAAGGACATCGACGTGGGGAAAGGACAGAATCAACGGGGGATTGGCCTGAAGAAATCGGTGACGGTCACCGTAGGGGTAGCGATAATCGCTGGCCTGGGAGCCCCCTACTGGATGGGGCACCAGATAGAACGGCAATATACCGGTTATCTACAGCAATGGGAAAACTTCGATTATATCCGGGTTGAAAACCTCACTTACACGCGTGACTGGTTCCAGGCGCAAGCCAGTTATGAGCTCACTCTCGAACCGGAATTTGCCCAAGCGTACCAGCGGTTTCTAACGTCGCAGACGGCGCTGGAGTTCGAGGGGGAACCATTGAGGATCGTCGTCAACGACCGGATTTCTCATGGTCCCTTCATGGGCGCATTGGCCAGTCTCGAAGGACGAGCCGAGGCATCGGGCTGGCTGTTCGAGCAGTTGGTCAAGTGGGAAGAGGGGGCGGCACTCTCCCACTATGACGCACGCGTCGGTTTCGATCGGGTGGTACGGGGCGAATGGGCGCCCATGGAAATGGCGCTGGTCGCCGGCCCGCTACTCACCGATGCGGGGCTGGACATGCGTTATGCCGCCGAGTACCTGGGTGGCGACTTTCGCTTCGACCCGGGCAGCGGCGAATACCGTAGCACTGGGCGCTTGGGTCAGGCTCGGCTGGAGGAGCCCACCGCCATCCATACCTTCGAGGGCTCGACGTCGAGTGTCGTAGCCGCCTTTCCCCAAGGCGTCCTGCGCGAAATCACGTTTCGCTCGGACGATGCCCCGATGCTGACGGAAAGCCGGGATTTCGACCAGGCGAGCGACTCCCGGATCGAAGGGCAGAGCGTCGACATCAAACTTCTTTTCGACGAACAGGGACGTTTCGAGCACGTCACGACGCATTTCGAGATGCAGGGCTTCGAGTCCGAGGCGCCGAATCTCTACCTGGCCATGGCAGGCCTCGATGCCGATTTCGCGGCATCTCGCCAGGGCGAGAGCAGTTGGTATGGCCAGCTCGATCTTGCCCTTGATGGAGTGTCGCTGCGTGAACAGGGCTTGCCGGGCCTGACGGCTCAGAGCGTGAGCTACGGGTTGGGCGTGGAGCCGGAATCCGAGACGCAATTCCAGCTGACCCAGTTGGCCGCAACCCGCGACCTGCGCATCCAGGGCATGGATGAGCCCATCGCATTCCACTTCGAGTCGAGCTACGGTCAGCTACCGCGTACGGAATACGATACGCTGTGGAGTCTGATCTACGACGCCATCGACCGTTTTCAGTTGGACGATCCGGAGGCCGTGTTACCGGTTTTCGAGCGCATGGAAAACGCCGGGGAGGCGCTGGTGGCGGGTCGTTCTGCCTTCACCTTAAAGCCAGTGACATTCAGCATCGGCGATGCGGATGCCGCCATGACGCTGGAAGCGGACCTTGACCTCGAGAGCTTTTCCGCCCTCGATCAGCATCGACTGCTGGCGCCGGAGAATCGCTTGGACCTGAACGTGAATGCCTCCGCACTGCTGTTGCACAAGGTCGCTCGCGAGTCGCTCCGGCAGCAGTATGGTGGAATGATCTCGGGTAACGAACTCGAAGCAATGGCCAAGGAAACGGTCGCCGAAGGCTTGCAGCCCATGCTGGACCTTGGCGTCGTGCGTCGCGAGGATGGGGATCGCTATTCCTTGAATCTACGGCTTCAGGATGGCCGCTTGCTGATGAACGGCGAACCCGGTGAGTGGTTGCTGGGCCAGTTCTGAGCAGCCTGGCGTCGGATCGTTGCTGCCGGGGTAGTGCGCTGCGTCCACCACCCCGGCACGGTGAAGCCAACGGACGGTATAGGCAGAGAGAAGATGTCGAGGTTGCCCGGACTCTATCTGGGATTGCCCATGTGGGCCAACGCCGAGTGGTGTGGCTCCCTTTACCCACCCTACGCAGGACAGGAAGGCTGGCTGAACGACTATGCCCGGGTCTTTCCTGCGGTGGAGGGCAACACCACCTTCTATAGCGGTGCGCCCAGGGCGGAGACGGTAGCGGCATGGGCGCGCATGGTTCCCCCGCACTTTCGCTTCTGCTTCAAGTTGCCGGCGGCACTCACCCATGGCAAGCGTCTGCGCGACGTCGAGGCCGATGTCGACGCCTTTCTCGATGCACTCCTGCCGCTGCATTCCCACCTGGGCCCACTGCTCGTTCAGTTGCCTCGGGACTTTGGCGCTTCCGAACTCTCTCGCCTCGAGGCACTGCTATCCCGCTGGCCGAACGGGATCCCTTGTGCCGTGGAGGTTCGCCACCCCGAGTTTTTCCACAAGGGGACGTCCGAAGTTGATTTGAACCGCCTGTTGATAACTTACGGCGCCGACCGCGCCATGCTCGACGTACGCCCGCTCTTCTCGACGACGGCGGAGGGCCGTCCGGCGCTGGCTCACGCTCAGAATGAAAAGCCAAGATGCCCATTACACGTGCTTTCCACGGGAGAGCAGCCGCTGATCCGCTTCATCGGCCACTTGGATGAAGCGATCAACCGGCATTATTTCCAGCCTTGGGTTGCTCAGATCAAGCTGTGGATAAATCAGGGGAAAACCCCTTTTCTCTTTGTGCATACCGCCGACAACCGGCAGGCTCCGCAGCTGGCTCGTGAACTCTATCAAGCGCTTGCCAGCGATATCGGCCTGCCGCCGCTGGGTGATTTTGCCGGTGAACGGCAGGCACGCCTGTTCTGATGCCCTCGCGCTGGCGTTCGAGCGTCTGATCAGATAGATTTGCCGACATTCGAGCCAAAAACCCGTCTATCTACCAAGTTTTTGCGCTTGAGGAATATCAACGACCAGATACACAACAACAGGTGAGTCATGTCTAAACTCGTACATGCACAATGGTCATCCAAGATGACCTTCGTGCTCGCGGCCGCAGGCTCGGCGGTCGGGCTGGGCAATATCTGGAAATTCCCTTATATGGTGGGCGAGAGCGGTGGGGCGGCTTTCGTCCTGGTCTACCTGCTCTGTATCGCCCTCATCGGCCTGCCGATCCTGGTGGCTGAATGGCTGATCGGCCGGCGCGGTCAGGAGAACCCTATCAACGCCATGTCCGAACTCTCCCGGCGTGGCGGACACCTGCCGGCCTGGGTGCTGGTGGGCGTCAGCGGGGTACTCGGTGCCTTCCTGATCCTCTCCTTCTACAGCGTGATCGGGGGCTGGTCGCTCTCCTACACGCTGGGATCGATCACCGGTACGTTCAGCGGCCAGGATGCCGACGGCGTCGGCGGGGTCTTCACCGGTATGCTGGGTAGCCCCGCTACCCTGTTGCTGTGGCATACCGTCTTCATGGTTCTGGTCATCGGCATCGTGGCCCGAGGTGTGACCAAGGGGCTCGAGGGTGCCGTGCGTACCATGATGCCGGCGCTGGTAATTCTGATGCTGGTGCTGGTGGGTTACGGCATGACGACGGGCCACTTCGGCGAGGCGCTCTCCTTCATGTTCCGGCCCGACTGGGGAGCCATCAACGGCGAGGTGGTGCTGGCCGCCATGGGGCAGGCCTTCTTCACCCTGTCGCTGGGCATGGGCATCATGATGGCCTACGGTTCCTATCTGGGCGAGGAGGTCAACCTGCTGGGCACCGCACGTACGGTCATCCTTCTCGACACCGGCATTGCTCTGCTGGCGGGCCTGGCGATCTTCCCCATCGTATTCGCCAATGGGCTGGATCTCGACTCCGGGCCGGGACTGATCTTCGTTACCCTGCCACTGGCCTTTGGCAACATGACGGGCGGCACTCTGCTGGGACTGATGTTCTTCCTGCTGCTGACGTTCGCCGCTCTGACCTCGGCCATTTCGCTGTTGGAGCCGGTTGTGGAATTCGTCGAGGAGCGCACGCCACTCTCGCGCGTCGTGGCTACGCTGGTCAGTGGCTTGGCGGTTTGGGCACTGGGCATCCTTGCCCTGCTCTCGTTCAATCTGCTGAGTGAATTCTTGATTCTGGGTTATAACGTCTTCGATCTGCTGGATACCTTCACCAGCAAGATCCTGCTCCCGCTGACGGGGCTCGGTGCGATCGTGTTCGTCGCCTGGTGCCTGGATCGCCAGAGCGTGGCCGCCGAACTCAACCTCTCCGGCGGCAGCGAGTCGCTGTGGCTCGTGGTGGCGCGCTATGTGGCGCCGCTGGGCGTGGTAGCGGTATTCCTGCATTCACTGCTGGGCTAAACCTTCCCCCCAGGCCCCGGGTGCCGGGGTCTGGCGCAGGTCTCGAGCGGCCGCCGGAAGGCGGCCGTGTCAGTGTTTCTCTTCGTCGGCGAGATCGGCGATGTCGCGCTCCAGCTGCTTGAACTCTTGATGCAGCTCTATGCCGCGTCGGGCGCGAAGGTTGCGTTGCGCAGCGCTGCGGGAGCGTTTCTCGTGCTCGGCGACATTGATGCTCATGAAGATGTCGAGAAGTTCGTTCTTGACGGAAGTGACCCGCTCGACCTTGCTCATGATCGACCCTCCCTTCTTCTGTGTCTTATCTTCTCTGGTGCAAGATCAAATCACAGCATCTTTACTATACCCCACTTGACAGTTTCATGACGAAGTGGTCATTACACGCTAGGTAGGGGCCAGGCCTGCCAATGGGGGCGGAAACTCCCCCAAGCGGACCGGATCAGGCATACTGAAGCCCTGGGTTCAGCAACCAAGGAGTTCAGCGTGAGCCGCGCCCTGTTCGATGAAATGAGACGCCGCATGGAGCACTTCCGCCGCTCCGAGCAGAAAGTGGCGCGCTTCGTGCTGCGTAATCCCGATGAAGTCATCCACATGCGCATCGTCGACCTGGCCACCGAGGCTAAGGTCAGCGAGCCGACGGTGGTGCGCTTCTGTCGGGCATTGGGCTGCAACGGCTTCCAGGACTTCAAGCTCAAGCTGGCGCAGATGCTGGCTTCGGGAAGCCAGTTCGCCCAGTTCTCGATGAACGATGACGACTCCGTCGCCGAATTCTCCCAGAGCATCTTCGACTCCACCGTGGGCACCCTGCTGTCGGTGCGCGATCGGCTCGACAACGACGCCATGAGCCGGGCGATCCAGGCCCTGGCGATGGCCAACCGGGTCGAGTTCTACGGCTTCGGTGCTTCGGGTGCGGTGGCCTTCGACGCCCAGCACAAGTTCTTCCGCCTGCAGATCTCTACTGCCGCCTACGCCGACCCGCACATGCAGAACATGTCGGCGGTGACCCTCAAGGAGGGCGACGTGGTAGTGGCGATCTCCCAGACCGGTCGTACCCGTGCCCTGGTGGCCAGCGTGCGCCTGGCCCGCGAGGCCGGTGCCACGGTGATCGGCCTGTGCCCCAGCGGCTCGCCGCTGGCCGAGGAGGTGACCTTGCCGCTGTACATCGACGTACACGAGGACACCGAGATCTACACGCCGATGAGCTCGCGCATCGCTCACCTGGTGCTGGTCGACGTGCTCGCCGTGGGCGTGGCCAAGACCCGCGGACCGAAGCTCGCCGAGCAGCTCAAGGCGGTCAAGAAGAGCCTGACGCCGCTGAGGTTTCCGGAGCAGGAAGGCAAGCCCTGAGGAAAGGCTGATTTAATGCTGCGCTCGCGCCCTTGATAAAGACAGCTGGCCGCCGACGGTGCCGAAGCGTCGGACCGTCGCTCTCCTCATGTAGCAGGCTACACTCCGGGAGCTGCGCTCCGGCGGCGACCAGCCTCTCATCGCTCGCGACATAAATCAGCTCTTTCCTAGCGAAATCGAATTGTATGCAGATCGTCATTCGGCGCCGACGTGTAACGCCGCTCGCGTCGAGGATTGGGCGGGCGGATATGCTAAGCTGGGCGCTCATTTTTTCCAGCGGCAGACCCCTTCCATGGACGACGTCACGGCGATCCTCGATCAGTTGAATCCGGCCCAGCGCGAGGCGGTGAGCGCCCCCCAGGGCAACATGCTGGTGCTGGCCGGGGCCGGCTCGGGCAAGACCCGGGTGCTGGTGCATCGCATCGCCTGGCTGATGCAGGCCGAGGGGCTGTCGCCCTATGCCGTGCTGGCGGTGACCTTCACCAACAAGGCGGCGCGCGAGATGCGCACGCGCCTGGAAGCGTTGCTGGGGTTGTCGCTGCGTAACGTCTGGGTCGGCACCTTCCACTCCATCGCCCATCGCCTGCTGCGTACCCATTGGCAGGACGCGCGGTTGCCGCAGCATTTCCAGATCATCGACACCGACGACCAGTTGCGCCTGATCAAGCGTCTGCTCAAGGATCACCGGATCGACGACGAGCGCTACCCCCCGCGCCAGGTGCAGTACTTCATCTCCGGCTGCAAGGAAGAGGGACTGCGCCCGCATCAGGTCGACGTTCACGGCGATGCCTACATGGCCCAGATGGTCGAGCTCTACGAGCGCTACCAGCTCACCTGTGAACGCGGCGGCCTGGTCGACTTCGGCGAGCTGCTGCTCAGAAGTCTCGAGCTGCTGCGCGACACCCCGGCGCTGCTGGCCCACTACCAGGAGCGCTTCGCCCACGTGCTGGTCGACGAATTCCAGGATACCAACACCCTGCAGTACGCCTGGCTCAAGCTGCTCACCGGCATGAAGACGCCGATGACCGTGGTCGGCGACGACGACCAGTCGATCTACGGCTGGCGCGGGGCACGGATCGAGAACATTCGACGCTTCGAGCGGGAATTCTCCGAGACGAAGACGGTGCGGCTGGAGCAGAACTATCGCTCCACCAGCGCCATCCTCGATGCCGCCAACGCCCTGATCAGCCACAACACCGAGCGCATGGGCAAGGAGCTGTGGACGGCCGGCGCCCGCGGCGAGCCGATCTCGGTGTATGCCGGTTTCAACGACCTGGACGAGGCGCGCTTCATCGTCGACACCATCAAGGAGAAGGTCGACGAAGGTTACCGCCGCCGCGACGTGGCCATTCTCTACCGTTCCAACGCCCAGTCGCGGGTGCTCGAGGAAACCCTGATCCGCCAGGGCATGCCGTATCGCATCTACGGCGGCCAGCGCTTCTACGAGCGCCTCGAGATCAAGAACGCCCTGGCCTACCTGCGCCTGTTGCTCAACCGCGATGATGACGCCTCGCTCGAGCGCATCATCAACGTGCCGCCGCGGGGTATCGGCACGCGCACGGTCGAACAGCTGCGCGAGCGTGCTCGCCTGGCCGGGGTATCGCTGTGGCAGGCGCTGCACGACGGCCTCATGGACGGTGCGTTGAAGGGGCGTGCCGGTGCTGCGCTACAGGCGTTTGCCGATCTCATCGAGCGACTGGACAACGATACCGCCGGCATGTCGCTGCACGAGATCATCGCCCATGTGAACGAGGTCTCGGGCCTGATCGAGCATCACCAGAACGAAAAGGGCGAGAAGGGGCAGGCCCGGGTCGAGAACCTCGAGGAATTGATCAATGCCGCCCGGGCCTTCACCCAGGGTGAGTCCTTCGACCCGCCCGAGGCCGGTGAGGGTGCCGTGGCGCTGGAGGCCTTCCTCACCGAGGCGGCACTCAACGCCGGCGAGCACGAGGCCGATGAGTTCGAGGACAGTGTGCAGCTGATGACGCTGCACTCGGCCAAGGGGCTGGAGTTTCCGGTGGTGTTTATCGCCGGGGTGGAGGAGGGGCTGTTCCCGCACAAGATGTCGCTGGAGGAGCCCGGTCGTCTGGAGGAGGAGCGCCGGCTCTGCTACGTCGGCCTGACCCGCGCCATGCGCAAGCTCTACCTGACCCACTCGGAGATCCGCCGCCTGCACGGCAAGGAGACCTTCCAGCGGCCGTCGCGCTTTCTGCGCGAGATACCCGGCGAGTATCTCGAGGAGGTGCGCCTGCGCGGCCAGATCTCGCGCCCGGTGACGGCCGCACGCCCGGCGATGGGTCTCTCGCGCCAGACCTCGGTCGATCCCGGCGGCGACCTACCCAGCCTGAGCCTGGGCCAGCGGGTGCAGCATCCGGTCTTTGGTGAAGGGGTGATCCTCAATGCCGAGGGCGAGGGGGCTCGTGCCCGGGTGCAGGTCAGCTTCGAGGGTGAGGGCGACAAGTGGCTGGTGCTGGGATTCGCCAAGCTCACCCCCCTGTAGGGAGGGCAAGAGGTACGTTGACGTCTACGTCAAAAGGCGGCCTTGCTGCCCAAATGGTCATTAAGCATACTCACAGGCGGACACATCGCGCTTGATTAGACGCGACTCAGAATAACCATCCGGAGTCATGCCCCCCATGCAACGCCGCAAATTCCTCAAGACCGCCGGCCTCGGTGCCGCCGGTGTCGTCGCCGCTCCCTTCGTCTCCACCGCCAAGGCGCAGGAGACCATCACCTGGGACATGGTCACTTCCTGGCCGACCAACTTTCCGGGCCTGGGCACGGGTGCCAACGAATTCGCCCAGCGCATCGAACGCCTTTCGGGAGGACGCATGCGCGTTCGCGTTCATGGTGCCGGCGAGTTGGTGCCACCGCTGGAGGTCTTCGATGCCGTGGCCGCCGGCACCGCCGAGATGGGCCATTCGGCCTCCTACTACTGGCGTGGCAAGGTCGCTGCCTCGCAGTTCTTCACCGCCGTGCCCTTCGGCATGAACACCACCGAGACCAACGCCTGGCTCTACTACGGCGGCGGACAGGAACTGTGGGACGAGATCTACGCCAAGCACAACCTCAAGCCGTTCCCGGTGGGCAATACCGGTACCCAGATGGCCGGCTGGTTCAAGAAGGAGATTAACTCGCTGGAGGACATGCAGGGACTCAAGCTGCGCCTGCCGGGCCTCGCCGGCGAGGCGATGAACGGTATCGGCGTGACTACCGTCAACATGCCGGGCGGCGAGATCTTCACCTCCATGCAGACCGGCGTCCTCGATGCTGCCGACTGGGTCGGCCCCTACAACGACATGGCCTTCGGCCTGCACCAGGTGGCGGACTACTACTACACCTCGGCCTGGAACGAGCCGTCGGCGATCCTCGAGGGTACCGTCAACCTGGACGCCTGGAACGAGCTGCCCGACGACCTCAAGGCGGTGGTGACCGAGGCCGCACGTGCCTCCAACCTGGCGATGGTCAGCGAGTTCGCTTTCCGCAATGCCCAGGCGCTGGAGACGCTGGTGAAGGAGCATGGCGTGCAGCTGCGCAGCTTCCCGGACGACGTCATGCAGGCGCTCTACGAGTCCTCGCAGCAGGTGATCCAGGCGCAGGTGGAGAGCGACCCCGACTCGGCCAAGGTCTACGAGTCCTACCAGGCCTTCCAGCAGATGGTGAGTACTTTCACCGACGTAGGGGAATTCGCCTACCTCAAGACCCGTGAGAAAGTCATCGGCTGAGCCCGACGACCTACAGGAATACGAGGGCGCCTTCACGGCGCCCTCGTGCGTTGTGAGAGCGGCTCAGCCCGGCTGGTTGACGGCGCGGATGCGGCCCTTTTCGTCGAGCGCCACCATCACGAAGCGTGCCTCAGTGACCTTGTGCAGTTCGCTGGTCTCGCGTTCGTGGGGTTGGCGAATCCACACCTCCACGTCGATCTTGATCGAGCTGTGGCCGATCTCGCGTACGGCAGTGAAGATGTTGACCATCGAGCCGACACGCACCGGACACAGAAAGTCCATGGTCTCGATGGCCACGGTGGCGGTACGGCCATGGGCTTCGCGGCCTGCCGCCAGTTCGGCAGCCTGGTCCATGTGGCGCACCAGCCAGCCACCGGGAATATCACCGTAGAGGTTGGTATCCTGCCGGTTGGCCAGTAACTTGAGGGTCAGTTGCCCTTGGGGGGCGGGAATATCGTCGAGGTCGGTCATGGAATGTCGTAAGCTCGGCTTGTTGTTGTGGGTGCTGATATTGCATCGCAGCGATCATTGTCGGCCATCTTATACGCCGTGGCTTGTGCTAACCAGCGCTGCGACAAGTCGCCCCAGACGATTCATTGCTGCGACAGCCACCCTCGAGACCAAGAGGAGACCGGCATGATTTCCTTCGGCAAGCGACATGGCCGGTGTGGGCTACGTCACGGCTGTCTTGCCGCGCTGTTGACGCTGCTGTCAGCGATCGTACAGGCCAGTGAGCCGCCGGTCGGTAACCTGGGGGTGGTGGGGTCCGACACCATGGCAGGCCTGATGCTGCGCTGGGGCGAACAGCTGAGCGAGCGCCATCCCGGCATCCGCCTGCAGTTGCAGGCCAGCGGATCGGCCAGTGCTCCACCGGCCCTGGCGGCCGGTACCACTCGGCTTGGCCCCATGTCGCGGCCGATGGACGAGGAGGAGCGCCGCGCCTTCACCCAGCGCCATGGATATGCACCGGTGGAAGTGGAAGTGGCCCGCGATGCGCTGGCCATCATCGTCCATCGTCACCATGACCTGGAAGCGCTGCGCCTGGAGCAGGTCGATGCGATCTTCTCACGCACGCGTCGCTGTGGCGACGAGATCGATATAACCCGCTGGGAGCAGCTGGGTATCGACGGTCGAGTCGGGCGTATCGAGCTGCATGGGCGCAACCCCGCCTCGGGCAGCTACGGGCTGTTTCGCCAGCGCGCCCTGTGCGGGGGCGAATATCGCTGGCGGCTCAATGAGCATCCCGGGTCGGCCGCGGTGGTGGCGGCCGTTACGGAGAGCCGCGAGGCGATCGGTTATGTCGGTCTCAATCATCTCACGCCTGGGGTAAAGCCCCTGGCGCTGGAGGATGCCGAGGGCAAGCTGAGCTTCCCCGAAGCCGAGCAGGTTCGCCGGGGCGACTATCCACTGAGCCGCTCGCTGTACCTCTATGCCAACTTACCACCAGGCAAGGCACCTTCGGGCCCGGAGCGGGCGCTGCTGGAGCTCATCCTCTCGCCGGAGGGGCAGCGCACCGTCGCCGAGCTGGGCTTCGTGGCGCTGTCGGACACCGCACTGGCGTCCCAGCGTGAGCGCCTGGGGCTAGACGAACCACTACCGTGACGCTGTCATTCAACTGTCATCAAGCCGTTATACGCTGCCGATCATGATAGAGCCCTCTCCTGCCTCCTCCTCTCCGCGGCGCGCGTGGCGCCGGCAACGCGACCGGTTGGCTACCGCCCTGATCATGGCAGGGGGAATCGGGGTAATTGGGGCCGTGCTGGCCATCGGTGTGTTCCTGGTCTGGGAGGTTTTGCCGGCGCTGCTGGGCGGCGTCCTCGAGCCATCGCAAATCCGCACGACACTCACCCCCATGGCCTGGGGCACGCTGAAGGCAGCATTCTGGGCGATGGCCTTTGCCATGCCTCTGGCGCTGGGTGCCGCGATCCACTCTTCGCTCTTCATGTCGCAACGGCTGCGCAGTCGCATGAAACCCACCCTGGAGATGATGGAGGCGTTCCCCGGCGTGGTCATCGGCTTCGTGGCGGGGTTGCTACTAGCCCCGTGGGTCGAGCGGCACCTGGCAGGGTCACTGGCGCTGTTGCTGGTATTGCCGCTGGGGGTGCTGCTGGCCGCCGAGGCGTGGCGACGTCTGCCTGCGGCGGGACGCCGCCACCTGCCGTTGACCTGGGCCGGGCTGTGGCTCATGCCATGGCTGGCACTGTTGACCTGGCTCACCTTGGCCTTCTCGCCTGGAGTCGAGTCGTTGCTGTTCGGTGGTGATCTGCGCGAATGGTTGGATGCCGAGCTAGGCATCGATTACGCCACACGTAACGCCATGATCGTTGGGCTGGCGATGGGGATCGCCGTGATGCCGAGCGTCTATGCCTTGGCCGAGGATGCGCTCTCCGGCGTGCCGAGCCGGCTCGGTGAGGGCGCACACGCCCTGGGTGCGACGCGTTGGCAGACTTTGTGGCGGGTCGTGCTGCCGGCTGCCGCGCCGGGGATCTTTGCGGCGGTGATGATCGGTGCCGGCCGCGCCGTGGGCGAGACCATGATCGTGCTTATGGCAAGCGGCAATACGGCAGTGATGAGCCTCAGCCCCTTGGAGGGTATGCGCACCATGGCGGCGGGCATTGCCGTCGAGCTTCCCGAGGCCGTGCCCGGCAGCGAGGCGTACCTGCTGCTGCTGCTGGCGGCGCTGCTGCTGTTTCTGTTCACTTTTCTGGTCAATACGCTGGCCGAGGTGGTGAGAAGCCGGCTTCGGCGTCGCTACCGCTGGCTGGGTGGTTCACCATGAGGCGCAGGCGTCCCTTGCCTCGTTCGGAAGGCCCTTGGGCCTGGCTGGCGGCCGGAAGCGTAGCGCTATCGCTGCTGATGCTGACCGCCTTGCTGCTGCTCATCGCCGTGCGCGGGCTGGCTCACTTCTGGCCGGCGACGGTGGTACAGATCGAGATGCAGGATGGCCGGCTCCTGGCGGGTCAAGCGGTACGCGAGCTGCCGCTGGAAGACGGGCATGGCAATGAACGACTTTACTTCACCGGCAATCGCGACCTTGATGGAGAGATCTGGCATTGGCTGCCGGTGGACGCCATCGCCTCCGTCGAGCGACCGCCGGAGCTGACGGTGCTGGAGCGTCGCCACCACGGTCGCTTCATTGGCCGCCTGATCGCGGTGGGAGACGCCGGTACGATAGACGGCAATCATGCTCAGCAAGCCGTCTGGACCAGGCTCGAGGCCCGACTGGCGGCACTGGAGCAGTTGCGCGGCGAGCGCGAACGGCTGCGTCGGGAGGTATTGAGGCCGCTGATCCGCCGGCTCGATGCCAACCCCAATGACGCCGATGCCCAGTTGGCACTGGTCGAGGCCAACGCCCGCGTCTACGATCTGCAGCTGGCGATGCGTGGCGAGGTGGCGCTGCTCGAGAGCGTCGACGGACGGCGTCTGCGCCAGCCGCTGGAGGAGGTACTGCGCGCGTGGCGGCCCAATGCCATGTCGCTGCCGCAGAAGTTGGCCGCCTGGGCAGGCGGCGTATGGCGTTTCCTGGCCGAGGGGCCGCGTGACGGCAACACGGCCGGTGGCGTGTGGCCGGCGATTTTCGGTACCGTGCTGATGGTACTGTTGATGTCGCTGTTGGTGACTCCCTTCGGCGTGCTGGCAGCGGTCTACCTCAACGAGGTGGCGCATCAAGGGCGCTGGACGAACCTGGTGCGGATCGCGGTGCGCAACCTGGCGGGGGTGCCCTCCATCGTCTACGGCGTGTTCGGCCTGGGGGTATTCGTCTATGGTATCGGTAGTTCGCTGGACGAGTGGTTCTTCAGTGACTCGTTGCCATCCCCGACCTTTGGTACCGGTGGGCTGCTGTGGGCGTCGCTGACGCTGGCGCTGCTGACGCTGCCGGTGGTCATCGTGGCCACCGAGGAGGGACTGGCACGGATCCCCGTCGAGCAGCGTGAAGGCGCCTTGGCGCTGGGTGCTACTCGCTTCGAGACGCTGGCCCGGGTCGTGCTTCCGATGGCAGTGCCGGCCATGCTCACCGGCGTGATCCTGGCGGTCGCCCGGGCTGCCGGCGAGGTGGCGCCGCTGCTGCTGGTCGGTGTGGCCAAGCTGGCACCCCAGGTACCAGTTGACGGCGAGTTTCCCTTTCTCCACCTCGAGCGCAAGTTCATGCACCTGGGCTATCACATCTATGACACGGCATTCCACGGCAGCGACGTGCAGGCGGCCATGCCGCTGGTCTTCGCTTCGGCGCTGCTGCTGGTGCTGGTCATCCTGGTGCTTAACCTGACTGCCATCTTTCTGCGACACCATTTTCGCGTGCGCCACGGCGTGCAGCCGCGGCCTTGAGGAGCAAAGACACAGCGATGACCTTGCCGTCCCGCTTCCAGCCCAGCCCGGGTTCGATCATCGACTTCCCCCCCGAGGCCAGCTGCTTCCAGATCGAGGGGCTGGGGTTGTCCTATAGCGGCAAGCCGGCGCTGCGAGGGCTCTCGCTGCGGGTTCCCCGGCACCGGGTCACGGCGTTCATCGGCCCGTCGGGCTGCGGCAAGTCGACGCTGCTGCGGGCGCTCAACCGGCTGCACGACCTCAACGAGGAGGTGAGCTACGAGGGAAAAATCCGGCTCGAAGGCGAAGACATCCACGCGCCCGAGGTGGCAGTGGACGAACTGCGCCGACGTGTCGGCATGGTGTTCCAGGTGCCCAACCCCTTTCCCATGTCGATCTACGACAACGTGGCCTTCGGGCTGCGCCTGCAGGGGGGACTGACCCGCCGGCGCATGGACGACATCGTCGAATGGGCGCTGAATGCTGCGGCGCTCTGGGATGAGGTCAAGGATCGCCTGCGTGCCTCGGCATGGTCGCTCTCCGGCGGTCAGCAACAGCGTCTGGTGATCGCTCGCTCGCTGGCGGTACGCCCCGAGGTGCTGCTGCTCGACGAGCCGGCCTCGGCACTGGACCCGATCTCTACACTCAAGATCGAGGAGCTGATTCGCAGCCTGAAGTCGCAGCTGACGCTGATCCTGGTCACCCACAACATGCAGCAGGCGGCGCGGGTTTCCGACTATACCGCCTTCCTGCAGGACGGCGAACTGGTGGAGTACGCCCCCACCGACACCCTGTTCACCAACCCTAGCCTGCGTCGCACCGAGAACTACATCACCGGCCGCATGGCCTGACGAGGCCGGCCACGCCAGCCCGAGGAGAGAACGATGGACATCACCAGCGATACCCACAGTCAGCACATTTCCCGCCAGTTCAACCAGGAGCTGGAAGCGCTCAAGACCCACCTGATGACCATGGGCGGGCTGGTCGAGCAGCAGGTCCAGGAGGCGATCCAGGCGCTGCTCGATGGCGACAGCCGCCTGGCGGAGAAGGTGCGCGATCGCGATCGCGACGTCAACGCCATGCAGCTCAAGATCGACGACGAGTGTACCCGGGTGCTGGCCCGCCGCCAGCCGGCGGCCTCCGACCTGCGCCTGGTGCTGGCGGTGATTCGTGCCACCGCGGATCTTGAGCGCATCGGCGACGAAGCGAGCAAGATCGCGCGCAACGCGCTGACCCTGATCGACGGCGGCAACAATGTCCGCGGCCTGGTCGAAGTACGCCACATCAGTGAGCACGTTCGCCGCATGCTGCGCGACGCTTTGACCGCCTTCGCCCGCTTCGACACCGAGCTGGCCCTGCAGGTTGTGCACGAGGACGACTCGGTGGACGATGAGTACGGCAGCGCCATGCGCTCGCTGATGACCTTCATGATGGAGGACAGCCGCGCCATCGGCCCGGTGCTCAACGTCATGTGGATCTTGCGTGCGCTGGAGCGGGTCGGCGATCATGCCGACAACCTCGCCGAGTACGTCATCTATCTGGTCAAGGGACTCGACATTCGTCACATGGACCCGGATCAGATCGACGAGGATGCGCTGACGCGCAAGGAGTAACTACCCGAGAGAGGATTCGGATGCTGAACGCCTTTGCGGCGCTGACGCGCGGGACGCGGCTGGTCTATGGCCGCGGCCTGCGCCGCTATGTTTATGCCCCTATCGCCGTCAACCTGATGGTCTATTCGGCCATGCTCTACTACGTGATCAGCCACTTCGGCGGCTGGCTGGAGAGCTGGATGGCCATGGTGCCGGCCTGGCTCGGCTGGTTGGAATGGCTGATCTGGCCGCTATTCGTGGCTAGCCTGGTGTTGATCGTGTTCTTCACCTTCACCCTGGTGACCCACCTGATCGCCGCGCCCTTCTATGGCTTCCTGGCGGCCAAGGTGGAAGTGCAGGCCACCGGCCGGCCGCCGCTCGACGACCGCGGCCTGGCGCGCACGGCGGTGGATGCCCTGGGGCGCGAGCTGGTCAAGCTCGGCTACATCCTGCCGCGCGCCCTGGTGCTGCTGGTAATCAGCTGGATTCCCGCGCTCAATGTCGCCGCCCCTTTCTTGTGGGCGCTGTTCTCGGCCTGGATAATGGCGATCACCTATCTCGATTATCCCATGGACAACAACAAGGTGAGTTTCGCCGACATGCGTCGCCGGCTCTCCTCGCATACCTGGCACACTCTCACCTTCGGCGGCTGGGTGACGCTGATCACCTGGATACCGCTGGCCAACCTGTTCCTGCTGCCCGGCGCCGTGGCCGGCGCCGTGCTGATGTGGGACCGCCACTATCGCGGCGAACGTGATCTCGCCACGACGTGAGCCGTGACGCCGTTCGTGACTCTCCTCTCGCTTCAGCGTTCGGAGACTTGCTTTGCCGTCGCCTCGGCCACCACCAGCCGGGAGGCGGGGAACACGCAGCGGAACAGGGCCCCGCGGCCTGGGTGGGAGTCGATCTCGAGGTAGGCGTCGTGGCGTAGCAGCACGTGCTTGACGATGGCCAGTCCCAGGCCGGTGCCACCACTTTCGCTGCTGCGTCCCTTGTCGACCCGATAGAAGCGCTCGGTGAGCCGGGGGATATGCACCGGGTCGATGCCCTCGCCGTCGTCTTCCACCTCGAGACAGGCGCCCCTGGGGTGCGATTTCCAGCGCAGCACGATGTGGCTGCCCTCGGGGGTGTAGCGCACCGCGTTGGAGGCCAGGTTGGACAGCGCGCTGTGGATCTCGCTATCGCTGCCGAGCAGGCATTGCGCCTCATCGAGCTCCACCCGGATCTGCTGGCGGCCGGCCGCCAGCGCCTCGGCGTCGCGGCGCACCTCTTCGAGCAGCGTGGCCATGGGCAGCGGCAGATGGTCCTCGCCGCCCTGGTCGATCTCCAGCCGAGACAGCAACAGCAGGTCGTTGACCAGGTTCTGCATGCGGGTCGTCTGCTCCTGCATGCGGGTCAGGCCCTGAGCGAGCCGAGGCGGCAACTGCTGGGCATAGGTGACGTAGGTCTCGAGGTAGCCGGCCAACACCGTCAACGGCGTACGCAGCTCATGGGAGACATTGGCGACGAAGTCGCGGCGCATCTCCTCCAGGCGGTGCAGGCGGGTAATGTCACGCGCCATCACCAGGCGTTCGTCGTCACCGTAGAGCGTAATCTGGAACTGCAGGACCTGGCGTTCGTCGACCGGGGAGGCCAGCGTCAGCGGCTCGCGATAATCGCGGGCGTTGAAGTAGGCGACGAAGCGGGGATCACGCACCAGGTTGGTGATGTGCTGGCCGCGGTCATGGGCCGCCTTGAGCCCCAGCATGCGCTCGGCGGCGCTGTTCCACCATTCCAGATCGCCGTGCGGGTCGAGCATCACCACGCTGTCACGCATTGCCTCGGAGGACTCCTGAATGCGCTTCAGGGTTGCCTGCAGACGGTGTTGGGTATGTCGCTGACCCTTCTGGTAGCGGTACAGGCGGTCGAACAGCTCGCCCCACAGGCCGGTGGCCGCGGGCGGTTCGCTGTGCGGGTTGCGGGTCAGCCAACGGCGCAGGGCATGCAACTGGCGAAGATGATAGATGAGGCGCAGGGCGAGTCCCGCGGCGAGCCCCAGCCCCGGGGCGGAAAACAGCCAGCCGACCAGGCTGCCCGCCACGGCGAGCAGGCCGAGACGCCAGAGTTCATGGCTCCAGGAGCGCACGTCAGCCCTTGTTGGAGAAGCGGTAGCCGGTGCCGCGCACGGTCTGGACCAGATGCTGGTGGGCATCGCCCAATGCCTTGCGCAGGCGGCGGATATGCACGTCCACGGTGCGTTCCTCGACATAGACGTTGCCGCCCCATACCTGGTCGAGCAACTGGCTACGGGTGTAGGCACGTTCCTGGTGGGTCATGAAGAACTGCAGCAGGCGGTACTCGGTGGGGCCCATCTCCAGCGCCTTGCCGCCGGCGCTGACGCGGTGGCTGACCGGGTCGAGCACGAGGCCGTCCACTTCCACCGGTTCCTCGACGCCCTTGGGCGTGGTCCGGCGCAGTACCGCCTTGAGTCGGGCCACCAGTTCACGAGGCGAGAAGGGCTTGGTGATGTAGTCGTCGGCGCCGGCCTCGAGGCCCTGGATCTTGTTGTCCTCTTCGCTCTTGGCGGTAAGCATGATGATCGGCAGCTCACGGGTGGCTTCCTCGCGCTTGAGCCGGCGTGCCAGCTCGATGCCGCTGGTGCCGGGCATCATCCAGTCCAGCAGCAGCAGGTCGGGCTGGTTGTCGACGATCATGCTGTGGGCGCTCTGCGCGTTGGCAGCCTCCAGCACGCGATAGTCGGCCATCTCCAGCGCCACCGCGATCATCTCGCGGATCGGCGCTTCGTCATCGACGATCAGAACGGTCTTGGCGGTCATCCCGAAGCCTCGCGGTCAGTGACGGGTCGGTGACGATCTCACCACGTCATCATGACACTTGGATGACAACGCTGCCATAGGGGCTAGACACCGGCGGCAGGCCACAGGCTTAGCGCGATGCCGGCGAACGCCAGCAGCCCCGACCAGTGGTTGTTGAGGAAGGCCTGGAAGCAGCGATCGCGCTCGCGCCGGCGGATCAGGAACTGCTGGTGGACGAAGGTGGCGGCCATGCCCGCCAGGCCCAGCCAGTGGAACGCGCCCAGCTCGAGGCGCAGCCCGACCCAGCCCAGCAGGCCCAGGGTGACCAGCTGCAGCAGGCCGATCATGGCGCGATCGGTACGACCGAACAGCACCGCCGTGGACTTGATGCCGATCTTGAGGTCGTCGTCGCGATCGACCATGGCGTACTCGGTGTCGTAGGCCACCGTCCACGCCACGTTGGCGGCGAATAGTAGCCAGGCTTCCAGGGGCACATGACCCAGCACCGCACCGAAGGCCATCGGGATCGCCCAGGAGAAGGCGGCGCCGAGAAACAGCTGCGGCAAATGGGTATAGCGCTTCATGAACGGATAGATGAATGCCAGCGCCACGCCCACCAACGAGAGCAGGATGGTAAACGGGTTGGTGAACAGCACCAGCACGAAGGCCGAGGCGACCAGACCGGCGAACAAGCCCTTGGCCTCGCGTTCGCTGATGCGCCCGGTGGCCAGCGGCCGGTTCTTCGTACGCTTCACGTGACCGTCGAAGTGGCGGTCGGCGTAGTCGTTGATCACGCAGCCCGCGGCGCGCATCAGGTATACCCCGGCGACGAAGATCAGCAGCAGGTGGCGTTCGGGAACCCCGGCGGCGGCCACCCACAGCGCCCACAGCGTGGGCCACATCAGCAGCCAGGTGCCGATGGGGCGATCCAGCCGCATCAGGTGCAGGAAGTCGGGCACGCGGGCCAGCCCCTTGGGGCGCATCAGAGAGCGTTCCATCGGTGTCTCCTCATTCGATGGCGATCATCCTAGCGTGATGGCAAGCCCAATTCATCCGCCATCGCGTCGAGGAAGAACTCCTGTACCAGCACGGCGAAACGGCCGTGGCGGAATACCGAACGCCGACCCCAGGGGCCGAACGCCGGGTGAAAGGACGCTGTGCCGGTCGTGATCTCGATGGGGCTGCGCTGCAGATCGGGCTGACGGAACAGCCAACTGCCCAGCGAGCGCTCACCAAGCCGTTCGAGGCGCTGGCCACGCAGCTGCGCCAGCGGAGCCACCGAACGCGCCACCACCCAGGGCCGCTCGTCGAGGCACAGCGCCACTTCCCGCAGCCAGGCGAGACGATCGAGGGGCAACCCGAGCGCCTGGGCTTCGTCGAGGCTTGGCTTGCCCAGGTGCTGGCCGAGCAGGCGCACGCGGAAGGCACGGCCGGCGCCGGCTTCGATCAACCGCGCGGTGAGCGAATCCCGCGTGGCCACCCAGGCCCACCAGGCTGGGCTCATTGCTGGCCGGCCCGCCAGCAGTGGGCGCCAAGAGGCGGCAAACGAGGAACGGGTATGGCGCTCCGTGCGGTTGCGGGTCACCGGCACCTCCGGGTCGAATATGGGGCGCATAGTGTAACATGCGGTCCTGACGCACTTGCGTGCGCCATGCAGCGTTTCGCCGTGTACGGGCAGCTTTTTTACAAGGAGTTCCATGAGCGCACCTCTCACTATCATCGGCTCCGGGATGGCGGGCATCGGTCTGCTCAAGCAGCTGCGTGCGCTGGGTGTCGAGCGCCCCGTCACCCTGATCACTGCCGACAGCGGCGACGACTATTCCAAGCCGCTGCTCTCCACCGGCTTCGCCAAGCGTCTGGCCCCCGAAAAGCTGGCGGCACGCTCGGCGCTGGAGGTGGCCGCTCAGCTGGGCGCGGTGGTGCGCACCCACACCCGGGTCGGCGCCGTCGACGCGCAGGAGCATTGCCTGCACATCGGCGAAGAGCGCCTGGCCTACGGCGAGCTGGTACTAGCTACCGGGGCCGCTCCGGCGGTGCCGTTCGCCATCCCCGAGGCGCTTGCCGGTCGCCTCTTCACGATTAACGATCTCGACGACTATCGCGCCTTTCATGCCGCCCTCGAGGCACTGGCTCGGCCTGCCCGCGTGGCTATCATCGGTGCCGGCCTGGTGGGCTGCGAGTTCGCCAACGATCTGGCGGCGGGCGGCCATGCGGTGAGTCTGGTGGCGCCGGAGCAGGCACCGCTGCCGCGTCTGTTGCCGGAGCCGTTGGGGCGCGCGCTGGGCGAGGTGTTCCGCGACGCCGGCATGACGCTCTATCTGGGACGCGGCCTGGAGCGGCTGGAACCGGCGGGTGGCGACGTCGGTCTGGTGCTGGAGGATGGCCAAGGGCTCGAGGCCGACCTGGTTCTGGTGGCCACCGGACTGCGCCCGCGCAGCGAGCTGGCCCGCGGGGCTGGCCTGGAGGTGAGCGAAGCCGGCATCCAGGTCGACCGTTACCTGGCGACATCGGCACCCGGCGTGCACGCCCTGGGCGATGTGGCCTGCGTGGCCGGAATCAACGCCATGTACGTCCAGCCGCTGCAGGCCAGCGCCAAGGCGCTGGCACGGACACTGGCCGGCACGCCTACCCAAGTGAGCTACGGTGCCTGGCCGGTGCTGGTCAAGACGCCGCTGCTGCCGGTAGTGGCGCTGCCTCCGCTACAGGCGCCTGCCCGCTGGCGAATCGAGGGGGATGGTACCGACCTGGTCGCTTTTGCCGAGGATCAGGACGAACGTTTGATTGGCTTTGCGTTGACAGGAGCCTGCGTGAAGCGGAAAGTTGAGCTGGCGCGAGCGACGCCGCCGTTGCTAGGCTAGTCACGTCATCGCCTCGGCCGGCTGCGCAGTGCGAGCCGCCGTTGGTCGACACGCTTGGTGCTTCAAGGGCAAGGGACGAACCCGCACATGGGAACGGGCTCTCCCGGGGAAGTGACAGGCGGCTCGAACTTGACCACTGATGAATAACAACATACCGGCACCATGCCGGGACATAGCCAATACCAGGAGGGCTGTAGTATGCGTAAGCCAGATCTTGCTGCGGCAATTGCCGAGCGTGCGGAACTTTCCAAGGACAAGGCCAGCCAGGTGCTCAACGTCATTCTCGACGAGATCACCGGTAGCGTGGCCCAGGGGCAGGACGTGTCACTGATCGGGTTTGGTACCTTCACCGTGCGTGAGCGCGCAGCCCGCACCGGCAAGAACCCCCAGACCGGCCAGCCGTTGGCCATTCCGGCCAGCAAGACCGTGGCCTTCAAGCCGGGCAAGGGTCTCAAGGACGCCGTTGGCAAGGGTTGATTCGTCGTCTCGAATCCTCTCGTGACGCGGCCTGTCCGTCAGGCCGCGATATCTCTTCTCCACGCTCGGATCGGACTCGACATGAAGCTGCGACTGATGCTGTGGCTGCTGGGTTTGATGCTGAAGCGTGCCCAGCGCCGCAAGCCGGGATTCCGCCGGACGCTCTCCGAGATGCGCCGTCTCGATTGGGGTATCGCCACCGAGGATCTCGCCATTGCGCGCCACTTCCGCATGTCCCCCCAGGGCATCCAGACCGGCGCTGGGTTGCCGGTGGACCTCGACCTGGAGCTGCGCTTCGAGGACGAGGCCACTGCCGTAAGGGTGCTGCGCAAGCCGACCCAGCAAGCCTTTCTCGACGGCATGATGGCCGGCAAGGTGCGCCTGGTCGGCGACTCGAGTGACCTGAAGAAGCTGCAGAAACTGCTCAAGCAGCTTTGACCGCCTCCCGACAGACTTTCACGGCGTGACGTGACGTGGACATTCCCCACCAGCGGCTAGTCTATTTTCGAGTCACCCTCGAGTCCGGCTCGGTACGGCAGGCTGCCGCGCGGCTCGACATAGCCCCCTCGGCGGTCAGCCGTCAACTCACCCTGTTGGAAGAAGCGCTGGGGGCCACCCTGCTGGAGCGCAAACGCAGCGGCATCCGTCCTACTCCGGTGGGCGAGATGCTGCTGGAATACTGCGAGCGACGCGGCGCCCTCGACGAGAGCTTCATCACTTCGCTGGAGGCCTACCAGCGGCTGGAGACCGGCACCGTATCGCTGGTGGTGGGCGAGGGCTTCGTCGGTGACCTGATCGCCAAGCCACTGCGCGAGTTCACCGAACGCTATACCGGTATCCAGCTCGACATCCACCTGGCGGGCACCTCAGGCATCATCGAGGCGATCATCGACGAACAGGCCCATATCGGCCTGATGTTCCATGAGCGCACGCATCACCAGTTGCGCTTCTGGGTCTCCAGCCCGCAGCCGCTGATGGCCATCCTGCCGCCCGAGCATCCGCTGGCCGAGCGGGCAGAGCCCCTGACCCTGGCTCAACTCAGCGAGGAGCCGATGGCGATGTGGGATCCCAGCCACCAGGTGCGGCAGATGGTCGACCAGGCCTTTCACCAGGCGCGGCTGCGTCCGCGCATGAGCATGAATACCAACTCCATGGCGGTATTGGCGCAGTACGTGCGCAGCGGCATGGGCATCACCCTGCTGCCGGCCTTTGCCGTGGCCCGCGATCTCGAAGCGGGAACGCTGGTGGCGCGACCGGTCGACGATCCGCTGTTCCTGCGCTCCCAGGCGCACATGGTCACCCGCATCGGGCGCCAGCAGCCCAAGGCCAGCGTGCTGCTGCTGCGTCACCTGCAGCGCTGGATGCAGGCCTTCCGTGGCGCCGCAGTGCCCTCCCTCGAGAGCGCTGCGGCGGGCGGCGATCAGCCTACGCCGTTACCGTAGCCCATCGCCACGCTGGCTTCTCCGGCGGTCTCCACCCACACGCTTTGCGGCAGGGTGTACTCGCGCAGGCCGTCGAGGCCGCTGGAGCGGCCGAAGCCGCTGTCGCCGAAGCCGCCGAAGGGCGACATCACGCTGATCGCCTTGTAGCCGTTGATCCACACCGTGCCGGCACGCAGCTGACCGGCCACCCGGTGTGCGCGGGCCGGGTCCTGGGTCCACACCGCACCGGCGAGGCCGAAGCGGGTGTTGTTGGCCAGGCGTACGGCGTCCGCTTCATCGTCGAAGGGCATTGCCACCAGCACCGGGCCGAATACCTCCTCGCGAGCGATCTCCATCTCCGGCGTGACGTCTACCAGCACGGTGGGGGCGAGGAAATAGCCCTGCGCCTCGTCGGGCAGCCCCGGCGGACGGTTGCCGCCGACGATCACCCGCGCTCCTGCGGCCACGGCATCATCGATCATGCGCGTCACGTGGGCGTACTGGCGGGCGTTCTGCAGCGGCCCCATGCGCGTCGCCTCATCGCCGGGCAGGCCGACTTTGATCCCGGCTGCGGCGCGCGCCAGCCGCTCGGTCACCTCCGCGAAGGCCTCACGCTGGACCAGCAGTCGCGAGCCGGCCACGCAGCTCTGTCCCGCTGCGGCGAAGATCGCCGCCTGGGCACCGGCCACGGCAGCGTCAAGCTTGGCATCGGCGAAGACGATGTTGGCCGACTTGCCGCCCAGCTCCAGCACGCTCGGCACCAGCCGCCGGGCGCCAGCCTCGGCGATCAGCCGACCGCTGTGGGGCGAGCCGACGAACACCAGCTTGCTGATACCTTCATGACCGGTAAGCGCCGCGCCGGTGCTCGGCCCCAGGCCGTTGACGATATTGACCAGTCCCCTGGGCAGGCCGCCTTGTTCCAACAGCCGGGCGATTACCACCGAGGTGAAGGGAGTAAGCTCCGAGGGCTTGAGCACCACGCCGTTGCCGGCGGCGACGGCCGGGGCGAGCTGCCAGGCGCAGGTGAACATCGGCGCGTTCCACGGCGTGATCTGTCCCACCACCCCATAGGGCACGTGGCGCACGTAGTTGAGGTGGCTGGTGGGTACCGGGATCACCTCGCCGTGCTGCTTGTCGCACCAGCCGGCGTAGTACTCGAACATCTCGCGCACCTTGCCGACCTCGCCGCGGCAATCGCGGATCGGCTTGCCTGCCACCACGCTCTCGAGCTGGGCCAGCGTTTCCTCGTGGCCTTCGAGGCCGCGCACGGCGGCGTTCATGCGGCGTCCGCGCTCGCTGGCGGTAAGCGCCATCCACGCCTGCTGCGCCCGGGCGGCAGCGGCGACGGCGCGCTCGACCAGGGTCGGGCCGGCATCGCGGTAGTCGACAAGCGCCTCGCCGGTGGCGGGGTCGATCAGCGTGATCGCCTCGCCTTCGCCCGGGCAGGGGGCACCGTCGATCCAGTTGGAGAGCGGCACCTCGCCCTGCAGCTCAAAACCCTCCAGCAGCGTCGAGAGTCGGTCACGGGCCTGTTGGTTGAGACGGTTCATGGCGCAGCCTCCTCGGCGGGGGCAGCAGCGGCCAACAGCGCGCCGGCGATCCGGTTGAAGTCGTCGCCATCGGCGGGATGCTCCGGGTCGGCGTGCCACGCCTCTACCACGGCATCGAGCAGGCCCGGCGGCATGTCGAAGCGCTCGGCAGCGTCGCGGGCCAGGCGCAGGTCCTTGCGCATCAGACCGGTGGTGAAGCCGGAGTCGAAGCGCCCGGAGAGGATCCATTCGGGGAAGTTGACCTCGCTGACCGCGCTGCGTCCAGAGCCGCTGTTGAGTCCGGCCAGGCAGGCGGCGGGATCGACCCCGGCGCGGGCGGCCATGGCCACCGCCTCGGCGGTAGTCAGCAGGTGCGCGGCGCACAGATAGTTGTTGGCCAGCTTGACCACATGGCCGCTGCCCGGCCCGCCGACATGAGTGTAGCGGGCCGACATCGCCTCGAGCATCGGCGCCAGGCGCTCGATGGTGGCCGTCTCGCCGCCGAGCAGCATGCCGAGCTTGCCCGTCGCCGCCCCCTTGGGGCCGCCGCTGACCGGGGCGTCGAGCCACGCCAGCCCGGCGGCCTGGACCCTGGCGGCCAGCTCCCGGCTGATCACCGGGTCCGAGGTCGAGGTATCGACGATGACGCTGCCCTTCGGCGCCAGGCCGAGCAGGCCGGGCGAGGTCTCGATCACCTCCCGCACCTGGGCCGAGGTGGGCAGCGACAGCAGGTAGACGTCGCTCGCTGGCAGCTCCTCGGGGGCGACCACCGGCAGCCCCCGCTCGGTCAGGCGCTGGCGGGTGCTTTCGAACAGGTCGCTGCCGGTGACGTCGAAGCCGGCGGATTGCAGGGTCAGGGCCATGTTGCCGCCCATCTGGCCGAGGCCGATAACGCAGATTCTCATGGACGTTCCTCGATAAGATGCAAGATGTGGTATTGGGCAGGTGCGTCGATCCGGGCCGCAGCAGCGCCGCGGCCAATGGAAGACGTGGCGGAAGCCGCCGTCAGTCGTCGAGCAGGGTCTTGACCAGCGCCTGCCAGTAAGCCACGCCGAGCGGGGCGATGGCGTCGTTGAAGTCGTAGTGCGGGTTGTGCAGTGCCGCGCTCTCCACGCCGTTACCCAGCCAGATGTAGGCGCCGGGACGGGCTTCGAGCATGAAGGCGAAGTCCTCCGACGCCATGCTCGGCGGCAGGTCGCGATGCACGCGGGTGATGCCCGGCAGCGTCTCCAGCACCTCGGCGCAGCGCAGCGCATGCTCGGGCGCGTTGATCGTGGCGGGGTAGCGTGACTGGTAGTCGAGTTCGACCTTGAGGCCGTGAAACCCGGCCAGGGCCTCGACGGCATCGTGGAAGCGGCGCTCCAGATAGGCGCGCAGCTCGCCGTCGAAGCAGCGCAGGGTGCCGCGCAGCTCCACCGTTTCCGGGATCACGTTGAAGGCGTCGCCGGCATGAAACTGGGTGATGCTGAGCACGGCGCTCTGGTGGGGCGGCGTCTCGCGACTGATCAGCCCCTGCAGTTGGCTGGCCAGCTGGCAGGCGGCCAGGATGGTGTCGCTGCCCAGGTGGGGCATGGCGGCGTGGCAGCCACGTCCGCTGAGCCTCAGGGTGAAGACGTCGAAGGCGGCCATAACCGCGCCGTCATGTACCGCCGCCTCGCCCACGGCGAGCCCCGGCCAGTTGTGCAGGCCGTAGACGGCTTCCATGGGGAAGCGCTCGAAGAGCCCCTCCTCGACCATCACGCGGCCGCCACCCTCGCTCTCCTCCGCCGGCTGGAAGATGAAGACCACCCTTCCGGCGAAGTCGGGATCGGCGGCCAGCGCGCAGGCCGCCCCCAGCAGCATGGTGGTATGCCCATCGTGGCCGCAGGCGTGCATCTTGCCCGGTACCTGGGAGGCGTGGCCGAAACGGTTGGCCTCCTCGACGTCGAGTGCATCGATATCGGCCCGCAGCCCGATGACACGCCCTGGGCCGCGCCTGCCGTCGAGAATCGCCACGACGCCGGTGCCGCCACCCAGGCCGGTAACGACCTCGAGCCCGGCCTGGCGCAGCAGCTCGGCGATGCGCTCGGCGGTACGATGCTCCTCGAAGGCGGTTTCCGGGTGGCGATGGAAGTCGCGGCGCCAGGCCGTGAGGCACTCGGGCGTCGGCAGCAGGCGGTCATCCATGGACGGGCTCCTCAGAGGATCAGGTGGGCGATGAAGGCCGAGGCGACGAAGGTGCCGGTGAACACCAGCAGCGAGACGATCACCAGCTTCCAGCCGGTCTGGCGGAACATGGTGAACTCGCGGCCGGTCAGCGCCAGGCCGGCATAGGCCAGTACCGGCGTCACCACGGCGAGGAAGTTGACATGGGAAAGCTGCTCGACGACCCAGGCGCTGCCAGGAAATGAGGGCAGTGTCATGGCGATGCTGACCAGCGAGACCCAGGCCACGCTGGGCAGGTAGAACGGGACGAGGCGGCCGATGACCAGGCCGAGCATGACCATGGCGTAGAGCAGCACCATGCCCGGTAGCGCCTGGATCAGTGGGGCGCCGTTGATCATGTTCGAGAACCAGGCCGCCACGCAAACCGCTGCCAGCAACAGGGCGGTCTTGCCGAGCTGCTGCTCGGGGCGCAGCTCCGCGAGGGTCTCGGCGTTCAGTGCGGAAGTGGTATCAGCTTTCATGGCGAACCTCCTGCAGGGGGTTGCCGCCCAGACGCTTGTAGAGCCATTCGGCCGCAGGCAGGGCGATGAACAGGGAAACGTAGAGGCCGGTGGCGTAGGTCAGCAGGTTGCTGGCACCGGAGAAGGCCAGCAGCTCGTCACGCAGATGAGGCGCGGCTTCGGCCAGGGCACCGGAGCAGGCCGCCACCATGCTGCCGCTGCCCACACCGCAGGCCATGGCCAGCGCACGGATGTCGAGAACGTTAAGCGAGGCCAGGTAGCCGGCCATCAGCGCGAAGTAGAGGGTGCCGAACATGGTACCCACCACGTAGACCCCCATGATGCCGATCCCCTCGGGGCTTCTCAGGCCGTACTTGTCGGAGATGATGGCGATGTTGGGCTCGCGGGCGATGGAATAGGTGGCGCCGATGGCCTCGCGTCCCATGCGCAGCACCAGCACGGCGAAGGGCAGCGCCAGCAGCATGGTGCCGAGGTTGCCGAGTTCCTGCAGGATCAGGGCGGGGCCGGCGGCGATGATCTGTTCGATGGCCGGGCCGATGGTGGAGCCGAACTTGGCGATGAATGGCAGGATCGAGATCATGATCAGCGGGCCGGCAGCGTTGCTGACGCGCTTGGGAATGATCCGCTGCATGCCGGAGAACAGGTGTGGGTTGAGCAGTACGCCAATGATGAAGGCGTAGAATAGCGGCAGCAGCAACAGCGTGCCGGGGCCGAGAGGAATGCGCAGGATGCCGATCGCTTCGGCCAGCAGCGACGCCAGCACCACCGTCAGGTGCAGACGCCAGTCGAGTAGCAGTTTCATGTCCATGGAGTTGTCCTTGTCGTGGTATGGGACACCTCGAGTATCGAAAGGAGTGCGTTCCAATGGTAGGCGGCCTGTGTTCTGTTTTTTTGCACACCTGCTGCGATGCCCGGCGTACCAGGCCAGCGCGAGGTGCCTGGCGGCGGCAAATGCGTTGGACTTATACGAAAGTCGTGTGTCGCGTAGAATGATCATAGTCTCCCGCCACTAAGCCGAGCCTCATGCCGACTTCGTTCTCCCTGTCGCTGCGGCGTCTGTGGACGCTGGACAAATTCGCCTACAGCCTGCGCGTGTTCCTGGCCCTGAGCGGCGCGCTGCTGTTGAGCTGGGCGCTGGCCGACATCAGCCTGGTGATCCCGCTGTTCCTGGGCATCATCGCCAGCGCGCTGTCCGAAACCGACGACAGCTGGCAGGGTCGTCTGCAGGCACTCGCGGTCACGCTGCTTTGTTTCGCTGCCGCCTCGCTCGTGGTGCGCTGGCTGTTCCCCTGGCCGTGGCTGTTCGCCCTGGGGCTGGGCGTGGCCACCTTCGCGCTGATCATGCTGGGCGCCATCGGGCAGCGCTACGCCACCATCGCCTCGGGCACGCTGATCCTGTCGATCTACACCATGATCACAATCGAGCACCATGGTGGCGCGCCGCAGGCGGACGACTGGGGGCAGACGTTGCTGATCCTCGCGGGGGCGGCCTGGTACGGTGCAATTTCGGTGATCTGGTGTGCGCTCTTCTCGCGTCAGCCGGTCAAGCAGAGCATGGCCCAGCTCTATCGTGAGCTGGGCAACTACCTGATCTTGAAGGCGACGTTGTTCGAACCGCTGCGTGGTGTCGACATCGAGGCGCGGCGTCTGGCGCTGGCCCGGCAGAACGGCCGGGTGGTGACGGCGCTTAACCAGGCCAAGGAGATGATCTTCCGCCGGCTCGAGGGGCAGCGTGGCGAGGGCAAGCTCAACCGCTATCTAAGGATCTACTTCATCGCCCAGGAGATTCATGAGCGGGCCAGCTCCACGCATTATCCCTATGCCCGGCTGACCGAGGCGTTTTTCCATCACGACGTGCTGTTTCGCTGCCAGCGCCTGCTCGACCAGCAGGGACAGGCATGCAAGCGGCTGGGCAAGGCGCTGCTGCTCAACCGTCCCTTCGAGCACGACCAGAGCGAACAGGCACTCGCCGACCTGCGTGCCTCGATCGACCACCTGCGGGCGATGCGCAATCCGGCCTGGCGCGAGCTGATGCATCCGCTCGCGGCCCTGGCCGACAATCTGGCCACCCTCGAAGGGCAACTGGCCTCGGCCGACAATCCAGACAGCGCCGAAAGCCCGGGAGATACCAGCCTGTTCGATCGTTCGCCCGGCAGCGTGAAGGATGCCTGGGAACGTGTTCGGCTCAACCTGACGGTGGCGTCGCCCACCTTCCGCCACGCCATTCGCCTGCCCATCGCGCTGCTGTCGGGCTATGGCCTTCTGCAACTGATCCACCCCACCCAAGGGTTCTGGATCCTGCTGACCACGCTGTTCGTGTGCCGCCCCAACTTTGCCGCCACCCGGCGCTTTCTGACCCAGCGCATCGCCGGTACCGTGCTGGGCCTGGTGGCCGGCTGGGCGTCGATCACCCTGTTCCCCTCGGCCTTGCTGCAGACGCTTATCGCGGTAGTTGCCGGCGTGACCTTCTTTGCCACCCGCGAGAGGCACTACGTCGCTGCCACCGCCGCCATCACCCTGCTGGTGCTGTGCAGCTTCAACCAGGTAGGGGATGGCTTCGACCTGATCTGGCCGCGGCTCTTCGATACCCTGATCGGTGCGCTGATCGCCGGGGCGGCGGTCTTCTTGATCCTGCCCGACTGGCAGGGGCGGCGCCTGCATCGTGAGGCAGCCAACGCACTCGAGGCCAGCCGGCATTATCTCGAGGAGATCCTGCACCAGTACGCCAGCGGCAAGCAGGACGACCTCGCCTACCGCCTGGCACGGCGCAACGCGCACAACGCCGATGCGGCACTGTCGACCCTGCTGGCCAACGTGCTGAAGGAGCCCGAGCCCTACCGCAAGCGTGTCGCCAATGACGGCTTTCGCTTCCTGGTGCTGTCGCACACCCTGCTGAGCTACCTGTCCGCGCTGGGAGCGCACCGGCAACGACTCGGCGAGAAGGCGGACGATGCCCGGTTGCTCCCTGAGGGGCGGCGCATCGCCGGCTATTTGGCGATGCTGGCGGAGCACTTGGCTCGGCGCACGAGTGCTGCTGGGCTCGAGGAGGCGCGGGAGGCATTGTTGGCACGGCTCGAGGACAAGCCCCCCGCATGGGAAGCGGAGGACTATCGGCCGATGCAGACACAATTGCTGCTGATCGCCCAGCAGCTCGGACCGCTGACCGATGCCGCCGAGCGCCTGATCGCGGTACAGGACGACCGCGACGACGCCCCGAGCGCAGTGAGGGCGGGCTAGCCGCCGCTACACCTGCCCGTAGCGCCCGGCTTCCTCGCCCAGCCAGCGGCGGATCAGCGGCTGGCTGGCTCGCGGATGACGGGTGAGCAAGGCTTCGGCCAACGGTGCGACGCGCTCGAGCAGGTCGGCGTCGCGCTCCAGGTCGGCGATCTTCATCTGCGCGAGCCCCGTCTGGCGCGTTCCGAGCACTTCGCCGGGACCGCGCAATTCCAGGTCCTTCTCGGCGATGCGGAAGCCGTCGGTGGTCTCGCGCATCACCGCCAGGCGCTCGCGGGAATGGGCCGACAGCGGCCCGTGGTAGAGCAGCACGCAGAAGCTCTCGCTGGTGCCGCGGCCGACCCGGCCACGCAACTGGTGCAGTTGGGAAAGTCCCAGCCGCTCGGGGTTCTCGATGATCATCAGGCTGGCATTGGGCACGTCGACGCCCACCTCGATCACCGTGGTGGCCACCAGCAGGTCCAGCTCGCCGGCCTTGAAGGCATCCATCACGGCGGCCTTCTCGGCAGCCTTCATGCGCCCATGCACCAGGCCGATGGCCAGCTCCGGCAAGGCCTCGGTGAGTTCGTCGCGGGTTGCCTCGGCGGCCTGGCACTGCAGCGCATCGGACTCCTCGATCAGGGTGCAGACCCAATAGGCCTGGCGGCCCTCGGCGCAGGCGTGACGGATGCGTGCGACCACTTCGGGGCGGCGCTCGTCGGGTACCACCACCGTCTTCACCGGGGTGCGCCCGGGCGGCAGCTCGTCGATGATCGAGACATCCAGATCGGCATAGGCGCTCATTGCCAGGGTGCGCGGAATCGGCGTGGCGGTCATCACCAGCTGGTGCGGCGTGAGCCCGCCGGCCTCGCCCTTCTCGCGCAGCGCCAGACGTTGATGCACGCCGAAGCGGTGCTGCTCGTCGACGATGGCGAGCCCCAGGCGCTGGAAGTGTACGTCGCCCTGAAACAACGCGTGAGTGCCCACCACCATCCGCGCGCGGCCGTCGAGAATGGCGGCCTTGGTGTCGAGCCGTGCCTTGCCCTTGAGCTTGCCGGCCAGCCAGGCCACCTCGATGCCGAGCGGCGCGAACCACGCCTTGAGCGTGCGATAGTGCTGCTCGGCGAGAATCTCGGTGGGCGCCATCATCGCCGTCTGGCAGTCGCCGGCGATGGCCGACAGCGCCGCCATCGCGGCCACCACCGTCTTGCCCGAGCCGACGTCGCCCTGCACCAGGCGCAGCATCGGCACCTCGCGGGCCAGGTCGGCACCGATCTCGTCGAGCACGCGGCGCTGGGCGGCGGTCAGCGAGAACGGCAGCTGAGTCAGAAAACGCGCCTGGAGGCCGCGCCCGCTGGGCAGCGCCGGGGCGCCGTCCTGCTGAATTTTCAGGCGCACCTGCTGCAGGCTCAGACGATGCGCCAGCAGCTCTTCCAGCGCCAGGCGCCGCGTGGCCGGGTGCTTGCCGCTGGCCAGACGTTCGGGGTCGGCATCGGGGGGCGGCTGGTGAAGGACGTGAAGGCAGCCATGCAGCTCGGGCAGGTCGAAGCGGGAGCGAAGTTCCGCGCCGATCCAGTCGGGCAGTGCTTCGGGAGCCTCGTCGAGGCGGGCCAGCGCCTGTTCGATCAACGCCCGCAGGCGCGCCTGATTGAGCCCCTCGGTGGTGGGATAGATCGGCGTCAGGTGGTCCTCGACCGGCGCTGCATCGCTGCTCAGCAGGCGATACTCGGGGTGGTAGATCTCGAGCCCGGTGGCGCCGGCGCGGGCCTCGCCGAAGCAGCGCACCCGGATACCGGGGCGGAACTGCTGTTGCTGTGCCGGGGAGAAATGGAAGAAGCGCAGGCTGAGGATGCCCGATCCGTCGCGCAGCCGGACCAGCAGGCTGCGCCGGCGCCCCTTGACCACGTCGCTGGCCGAGACTTCACCTTCCACTACCGCTTCATGACCGGCGCGCAGGGTGCCGACCGGCGTGATCCGGGTGCGGTCCTGGTAGCGCAGCGGAAGATGGAAGAGCAGGTCCGCCACGCTCTCCACGCGCAGCCTCGCCAGCTTCAGCGCAACCGCTTCCCCGACGCCCTTCAGGGAGGTGACCGGCGCGTCGAGGTCGCTCATGCCGTTTCGGGCAACGCCTCGTGACACCGCTGGATGGCATCGGTCACCGCGTCGATCGCCTTGGGGCGCGGAAAGCTGGCGCGCCAGGCGATCGCCACGGTACGCGACGGTGCCGGTGGCTTGAACGGCCGGCTGGCGAGCAGTCCGCTTTCGTAGTGGCCGGTGCCGATGGCCGACTGCGGCAGTACGGTGATGCCCAGTTTCGAGGCGACCATGTGGCGGATCGTCTCGAGCGAGCCGCCCTCGGCCGTCAGGGTGTTGCTGGGGCTGTTGAGTTGCTGGCTGATGGCGGGACAGGCTTCGAGAATCTGGTCGCGGAAGCAGTGGCCCTCGCCCAGCAGCAGCAGGCGCTCCTTGAGCAGGTCCTCCTTGTCGATGAACTCGCGCCGGGCCCAGGCATGGTCGGCCGGCATCAGTACCTCGAACTGCTCCTCGTAGAGCGGCTTGGTGACCACGTCGGTCTCGGTGAACGGCAGTGCGATGATGATGGCATCGAGTTCGCCGCTGCGCAGCTTGCGCCTGAGATTGGCGGTAAAGCCCTCCTCGATGTAGAGCGGCATCTGCGGAGCGCTACGCGTGAGGGCGGGGATCAGGTGCGGGAACAGGTAGGGCCCGATGGTGTAGATCGCGCCAATGCGCAGGGGGCTCGCCAGCTGATCCTTGCCGGCGTTGGCCAGCTCCTTGATCACGCTGCTCTGCTCCAGCACGCGCTGGGCCTGCTCGACGATCTTTTCGCCCAGCGGGGTCACCTGCACGGTAGACTTGGAGCGCTCGAACAGCGCCACGCCGAGCTCTTCCTCGAGCTTCTTGACCGCCACCGACAGCGTGGGCTGGGAGACGAAGCAGCGCTCGGCCGCTCTGCCGAAGTGGCGCTCCTGCGCCAAGGTTACGATGTACCGAAGTTCTGTTAGAGTCATGTCTGGTGCCCTTGGGGCATCCTCTCGGACGATAGATGACTTTCAATAGGGACTTTTTATCAGGGGGCGAGAGAAAGGTGAAGAAAACGACACTGATTCTGGGCTGTGGCGACATCGGAATGGTGCTCGGCAGGGAACTGCTGGGGGCCGGCCACCACGTGATCGGTGCCCGCCGAAGCGCTCAGGCGCTCGAGGGGAGCGGCATCGAGCCGCTGCCGCTGGACCTGAACGACGAAGCGGCGCTGGCCGCGCTGCCCGATGTGGATTACGTGGTCTATATCCTCAGCGCCGATCGCTTCGACGAGGCGGCCTATCGGGCAGCCTATTGCGACGGTCTCAAGGCGGTGCTGCGGACCTACGAGGGGCGTGAGACATTGCCCAAACGCCTGTTCTTCGTCTCCTCCACCAGCGTCTATGCGCAGAAGGAGGGAGAGCGCGTCGACGAAGAGAGCCCCGCGGAAGCCGCCGGTTTCTCCGGAACGGTGATGCGCGAGGCCGAGCAGGCCCTGCTGGAGAGCCCGCTGGCTGGCACCACGGTGCGCTTCTCCGGTATCTACGGCCCGGGCCGGGATCGCCTGATCCGCCAGGTGCAGGAAGGTCGCATCGCACCGAAGACCCCGCCCATGTACTCCAACCGCATTCATCGCGACGACTGTGCCGGCGTGCTGGCGCACCTGATCGGCCTCGACGTGGCGGGTAAGCCGCTCGACGATCTCTATCTGGCCAGTGACTGCGCCGCAGAGCCGCTTCATGAGGTCATGGCGTGGCTGGCCGGCCAGCTCAAGGTGGAGCCCACCGAGGTGATCCAGGCGCCGCTGCGCAAGCGCTCGAGCAAGCGCTGCGACAATGCCCGCTTGCGCGCGACGGGCTACGTCTTCCGTTATCCCAGCTACCGCGAGGGATACGCCCATGTCATGCAGGAGGGTGGCTTCCTCGCCGAGCCGGTTTGATCCAGGCGTGACACGGCAGGCAATGCGGAATGTCGGCCAGCATTGCCAGGCTGGCTCGAGATGCCGAGCCATCGCATCGCTGGGTTGCCGGCTTGCGCCTAGAGCGGCAGCCGATAGCCCAGCGACACTACCTCGATGCCCTCATTGGGGTCCTTGATACCGCCATTGGAGTAGTGCGCGACGCTCAGCGAGAGCTCGCCCGGTCCCAGCGACCCGCCGAGGGCCAGGCGATCCTGGAACTGGAAGGCGGTGGAGAGGTCGCGCGAGCCTATTCGCGCATCGAGAAACACGGCGGCCCCGATACCGCCCTCGAGGTAGACGTTTCGCTGCCCGGCGAAGGTGTAGCGCAGCATCGGGGTGAGCAGCCAGGCGGCATTCTCGTCGCTCTCGTCCCCCTCGAGAAGCAGCAGGCCGGTGGCCAACCGCAGGTCGAGCTGCGGATGCAGACGTTCGAGGCCGATCAGGGTGTCGAGCTCGATGCGGGCGGCGGCGGCCGATTCACTGGTGATACCGCCTGCCACGTAGAGATCGGCCAGACAGGCCGAGCTGGCCGCCATGGCGAGGGCGACGCCGAGGCTGGCAGCGAGAGACGAATTGCGATTCATGTTGGTTCTCCTTTTTCTTGCGCACCAATGTTTTTATCTCTGATCTTTGGTGCGCTCCCATCCTTGGAGCTCAACCCTGCGACGTGGCCATGGTTCGATAGCGGGCACCCCGCTCGTCGACGCTAGACTGGATCAGCTCCAACTGATTATAGGACCACAGCAGGTCGATGGACGGGAAGTGTTCCAGATCAACGACGCTGGCCCGTCTCAGAAGGGTGACGTGTGGAATGAATCGTGTGGGGCGCGTGCCGAGATCCAGCGACTCCAAGCTCCCCCAGAGCCGCCACTGAAGGTGCGCCAGGGTCGGGCTGCGCTCGCGACCACCGACCCAGACGATGCCGGGGCGCCGGAAACCGCCCCAGCGATCGAGGCGCCACTCGCCCGGCTCGATGGTCATGCCCTGAACCCACTCGGCCAGCTCGCTTGCCTGCGCTTCCGCCACCTCGCCGAGGAAGGCCAGCGTCAGGTGCAGGCTCTCGTCGGGCATGCGCCGGCCGCCGCAGCGGGCGTGGGCGATCTCCGCCAGCTCGCCGAGCCGCCCTCGCAGCTCGGGTGGTGGCACCAGCGCGAGAAAGAGGCGCACTCTTTTCTCAGTCTCCTATCACCATCACCGCTTCGGCCTCGAACTGCGCTCCCTTGGGCAGTGCCTTGACGCCTACTGCAGCGCGGGCCGGGTAGGGTGTGGCGAAAAACTCCTCCATGACCTTGTTGACCACCGCGAAGTTGTCCAGGTCCACCAGGTAGAGGTTGAGCTTGACGATCTCGCCCAGCGAGCCGGCCGCCTCCTCGCATACGGCCTTGAGGTTGGTGAAGACCTGGCGGGCCTGGGCTTCGAAGTCGTCGGAGACGAGCTCCATGGTGGTCGGGTCGAGGGGAATCTGGCCGGAAAGGTAGACAGTGTTGCCGGCCTTGATGGCCTGGGAGTAGGGACCGATGGCGGCGGGGGCCTTCTCGGTGTTGATGACGGCCTTGTTGCTCATGACGCTCTCCTTGTGTGGTTGCGTTGTCGTGCAAGGTCAATGAAAAGCCCGTTCTCCGCCTTCGGCGGTGAACGGGCTGAAACGGATTCAGTTGCCGACGCGAGTGATCTTGCCGACGTGGGACAGGTTACGGATGCGCTTGATGATGCGCGCCAGATGCACACGGTCGCGCACTGCCAGGGTCAGGTGCACGATGGAGAGGCGGGCGTCGCGCTCCTCGATGCCGATACGCTCGATGTTGGCGTCGGCATCGGTGACCAGGCTGGCGAGCTCGGCCACTAGCCCGCGGCGGCTCTCGATCTCGATGCGCAGGGCCACCGGGAAGTCCTCACTGATCTCGTCGGACCACTCCAGGGCGAACAGCTTGTCGGGGTCGCTCTTGAGTTCGTCGAGATTGCGGCATTCGGTGCGGTGCACCACGATGCCCTTGCCCACCGACAGATGCCCCACCACCGGGTCGCCGGGCAGCGGATGGCAGCAGCGGGCGAACTTGATCACCATGCCCTCGGCGCCGCTGATCACGATCGGCCCCTGGGAAGCGGGCGAACGACCGCCGCTAGCCGTCATGTCGCCATGCAGCAGGTCGACCAGACGCCGCGCCACCACGTGGGCTACCCGAGACCCGAGGCCGATCGATTCCAGCAGGCTTTCGTCGTTCTTCAGCGAGAGCTCCTCCAACAGCTCCGGCAGGACGCGCTCGGGGAGCTCTTCCAGGCTGGTCTCGAAGTCGGCCAGCGCCTTGTTGAGCAGACGCCGGCCGAGCTGCACCGCCTCGGTCTGCTGCTGGTGCTTGAGGGCGTGACGGATCGCCGAACGCGCTTTGGCGGTGACCACGAAGTTGAGCCAGGCCAGGTTGGGGCGTGCCCCCGGGGCGGTGATGATTTCCAAGGTCTGGCCGCTCTCCAGGCGAGTCGAGAGCGGTGCCAGGTGGCGGTCGATACGACAGGCGATGCAGCTGTTGCCGATATCGGTATGCACGGCGTAGGCGAAGTCGATCACGGTGGCGCCCTGGGGCAGCTCCATGATGTCGCCGCGCGGCGTGAACACGTAGATATCGTCGGGGAACAGGTCGTTCTTGACGTGCTCGATGAACTCCAGCGAGTCGCCGGCGTGGCGCTGCATCTCGAGCAGGCCCTTGACCCACTCCCGCGCCCGGGCGTGGCTGCCCTCGGCGATGGGATGGTCGGTCTGGCCGGCCTTGTAGAGCCAGTGGGCGGCGATGCCGTTGTTGGCCATGGCCTCCATCTCGCGGGTACGGATCTGTACCTCGATGGGCATGCCGCCGCTGCCGAACAGGGTGGTATGCAGGCTCTGGTAGCCGTTGGCCTTGGGGATGGCGATGTAATCCTTGAAGCGTCCCGGCACCGGCTTGTAGAGGTTGTGCACCACGCCGAGGATACGGTAGCAGCTGTCGACGTCCTCGGTGATGATGCGAAAGCCGAACACGTCCATGATCTCGGCGAACGGCTTGCGCTGGTCGCGCATCTTCTTGTAGATCGACAGCAGGTGCTTCTGGCGGCCCACCACGGTGCCGGGCAGGCCCTCGTCGTCGAGACTCTTCTGCAGGGCGGTCTGGATCTGGCGAATTGCCGAGCGGCGATGGCCGCGGGCGCTGGAGACGGCGCGCTTGATGCGTTCGGCCCGCATCGGATGCAGGGCCTGGAACGAGAGGTCCTCGAGCTCGACGCGAATGGTATTGATGCCCAGCCGGCTGGCGATGCGGGCGTAGATCTCCAGCGTCTCGCGGGCGATGCGGCGCTTCTTCTCGGGGCGCAGCGCGCCCAGGGTGCGCATGTTGTGCAGGCGGTCGGCGAGCTTGACGATGATGACGCGGATGTCCTTGGACATCGCCAGCACCATCTTCTGGAAGTTCTCGGCCTGGGCGACCGCCTTGTCCTCGAAGGTGATCTGGGTCAGCTTCGAGACGCCATCGACCAGTTCCGCCACCGGCTTGCCGAACTGCTCGGCGAGCGCCTCCTTGGAAACTCCGGTGTCCTCGATGACGTCGTGCAGCATGGCCGACATCAGGCTCTGATGGTCCATGTGCATGTTGGCGAGGATGTTGGCCACCGCCAGCGGATGGGTGACGTAGGGTTCGCCGGAGCGCCGGCGCTGGCCGTCATGGGCCTGCTCGGCGTAGTAGAAGGCGCGCTTGACCTGCTGGATCTCGTCGGAGGGAAGGTAGCCGCCGAGTCTGTCGGCCAGGTCGTCGATGGTGAACATTAGCGCGCCTTGAGTGACAGCCTTACTCCTCGATGGCCATGCCCGGCTCGCCTTCGCGGCGAATCCGGACCGGGGCCTCGATCGGCTCGTCCAGTACGCTGTGATCCACCAGGCCGGCGGCGATCTCGCGCAGCGCCATCACGGTGGGTTTGTCGTTCTCCCAGGGCAACTGGGCATCGCGGGAGCCGCGCGACAGCTGACGCGCACGCTGGGTGGAGATCATCACCAGCTTGAAGCGGTTTTCGACGTTTTCCAGACAATCTTCGACGGTGACACGCGCCATATTGGGTACTTCCCGAAACTGTGAGGCCCCCGGACATGGCCGGAGTACCGAAATGGAACAGGACAGACTAGATTACTCGACGCCTGGCGGCTCTGACAAGCGCCTGCGCCCGGTATCAGGACAGCAGCGCCGCCAGTAGCGCGCCGTGGCTTTCCTGCACCCGGGCCAGGCTCAGGCGGCGGCTGATCACCAGCGACTGCAATTCGCGCAGGGCAGTGGTGAAATCGTCGTTGATGACCAGGTAGTCGTATTCATCGTAGTGCGACATCTCGCTAACGGCGTCGCGCATGCGCCGGGCGATGGTGGCGTGCTCGTCGGTGCCACGACTGGCCAGGCGCCGCTCCAGTTCGTCGCGTGAAGGCGGCAGGATGAAGATCGACACCGCATCGGCCATCAGTTCGCGCACCTGGCGTGCACCCTGCCAATCGATCTCCAGAATCACGTCCTGGCCGGCTTCGAGCAGCGCCTCCACCGCCGGCCGTGAGGTGCCGTAGAAGTTGTCGAACACCCGGGCGTGCTCGAAGAACTCGCCGCGCGCGATCATCGCTTCGAACTCGGCGGTCTCGACGAAGTGGTAGTTGACTCCGTCGACCTCGCCGCGGCGGCGGGGCCGGGTAGTATGCGACACCGAGACCTGGATGCCGTCGAGGCTCTCGATCAGCTCGCGCACCAGGGTGGTCTTGCCGGCGCCGGAGGGCGCGGAAACGATGAAAAGCGTACCTTGGGACATATCGGGCTCCGGATCGCAAATGCCCCCGTTCGCGCGAGGCGAAAGGGGGCGAGCGCCATGGCTGCGCATTCGAGCGAAACAGTATACCCGCCCGGCAGTGGGCGCGTCATGGGCTGTGGCGGGCGAAGCGGCCAGACGCCTAAGTCGTCAGCAGGTGTGCGTCGAGTTCCCCGGCGAACAGCTCCAGAGCGTGTTGGGCGGCAACGGAGTTGCCGCTCTCGTCGAGCGCCGGCGACCAGGCGCAGACCGTCATCCTGCCCGGCACGACTGCGACGATGCCGCCGCCGACGCCGCTCTTGGCCGGCAGTCCGACACGGTAGGCGAAGTCGCCGGCCGCGTCGTACATGCCGCAGGTGGTCATGATCGCGTTGATCCGCCGGGCCAGACCCGGTGAGACGAAGCGCTCCCCCATGGGGCGGACCTCGCCGTCGGCCGCCAGGAAGTTCAGCGCGGTAGCCAAGTCCACGCAGCTCATGGCCAGCGCGCAGCTGGAGAAGTAGCAGCGCAGCACTTCGTCGACGTCATTGTCGATGTTGCCGAACGCCTTCATCAGGTAGGCCATGGCAGCGTTGCGCGAGCGGTGCTGCCACTCCGAAGCCAGCACCGCGTCGTCGATCAGGATCGTGGCATTGTTCGACAGCCGCCGGGCGATGTCCTGCAGATGCTTGTCCGGCGTGGCGAAGGCACTGACCAGGCGATCCGTCACCGCGATGGCGCCGGCATTGATGAACGGATTGCGCGGCTTGCCCCGCTCCGCCTCGAGCTGCGCCAGGGAGTTGAACGGCATGCCCGACGGATTGAGACCCACCCGCTGCCACAGCGCCTCGCCATGGGTGCGCAGGGCCAGCGTCAGCAACAGAACCTTGGCGATGCTCTGGATCGAGAACGGCTCGCGGGCATCCCCCGCGGCATAGGTTTCGCCGCTGGTCGTGCAGACGGCGATACCGAACCGGTCGGGATCGCGCTGCGCCAACGCCGGTATGTAATCGGCGACACGCCCCTCGCCAAGTCGCTGGCGGGCGCTCGCGGCGATCTCCTCTAACCACTGCTGCATAGTCGGCTTTACCCAAAGAGTACCCTCCAGCGAACCGGCCCGGCGACGACAGGCGCGACCGGGCCGATAGCGGTAGCGGGTCGTTGAGCCTCAGTTGGTGGCGAGCGAGGCCGCCCGCTCCTGTTCGAGACGCTGACGATCCTCGGGCTCGATGTCCCAGGCCGCCGGATCGATATTGAGATCGCTGAACCGGGCGGCATCGAAGACCGGGTGGGGAATGCCGGCACGCAGCTGCTCGTCGTAGTCGCGCATGATGCGAAGACCCGGCTTGAACAGCATGATCAGGCCCACCAGGTTGGCCACGGCGAGCAGGCCCATGGTCACGTCGGCGAAGGCGAAGACCGTGCCCAGGTCGGTGAGCGCGCCCCAGGTGCACAGGAGGATGATCGCGACACGAAACGCATTGAACAGCGTGACGTTACCCTCGCTGAAGAAGTTGAGGCTGTTCTCGCCCAAATAGTAGTTGTAGAGGATGGTGCTGAAGCCGAACAGCAGCAGCGCCACGCTGACGAAGCTACGCCCCCATTCACCCACGTGATCGGCCAGGGCCGTCTGGGTCAGCGCCACGCCGCCGATATCGACGCCGGCGGCGGGATCGTAGGCGCCGCTGAGCAGAATGATCAAGGCCGTGGCCGAGCAGATGATCAGGGTGTCGATGAACACCGAGAAGGCCTGCACGATGCCCTGGTTGGCCGGGTGCGGCACATAGGCTACGGCGGCGACGTTGGGTGCGCTGCCGAGCCCTGCCTCGTTGGAGAACAGACCGCGCTTGACCCCCATCATGATGGCCGCGCCGATGCCGCCGCCGACGGCTTGCTCGAGGCCGAAGGCGCTGTTGACGATCAGCAGGATGGCCTCGGGTATGCGGGCGAAATTGAGGCCCAGAACGACGAGGGCGATCAGGATGTAGCCGAGCGCCATGACCGGCACCAGCACTTCCGTCACCCGGGCAATGCGCTTGATCCCGCCGAAGACGATGAGTCCCACGACCAGGGCCATGCCGATGCCGGAGTAGACGACCGGTATGCCGAAGGCATCGTTGAATGAGGTGGCCACCGCATAGGACTGCAGGGCGGTGAAGCCGAAGCCGAAGGTAACCAGCAGCAGTACCGAGTAGAGCGCTGCCAGCCAGTGCCAGCGCTTACCGAGGCCGTGGACGATGTAGTAAGCCGGGCCACCGCGATAGGTGCCATCGGGCTGGGCGGTCTTGTAGGCCTGTGCCAGGGTGCACTCCAGATAGCTGGTGGCCATGCCCATCAGGCCAACAACCCACATCCAGAAGATCGCACCCGGGCCGCCCAGGGTGATGGCGACTGCGACACCGGCGATGTTGCCCCCACCGACGCGCCCTGCCACCGAGAGCAGCAGGGCCTGGAAGGAGCTCAGGTGACCGTGCTTGTCGCGCTTGAAGGCATGGCCGGCGCCGAGAATACGGAACATGCGCCCGAAGTGACGAAACTGCACGAAGCGTGAAGCGAGCGTGAAGCCGATGCCGACGGCGATGAGCAGGGTGATGAGTACCTTGCCCCAGAGCAGGTCGTTGATCAGATCGAGCATGGTGCGTTCCCCCGGTTGGTGGCGAGCGGGGCAATAAGCGATGCCGGCCGTTCGATGGCCGCGTGAGTCGTTGTTCTTGGCATGGGAGAACCTCTTGCTTGCGTTTGTCGACATGGCCCGCCGGGGCGGGCCAGGCTATACAGAGCAAGGTCCATGCCAGTGAGAGAGAGATGGCAAGGGATTGTTTTTATGGGGGAAATTGGAGGTTGGAAAATCAAGCGGTATAACCTTCGCCAACGGCCTTCACGCCGCCAGAAGGGAAAAAGACCTTGTTTTCAAAGGGATGGAATGACTATAACCACGGTTATCGCTATAACCAGCGTTATGCCCCTTCGCCGCGCTGCTTCTTCAGCCGCTTGCTCAGGGCCGGCTGCGAAATGCCCAGCCAGCGTGAGGCCATGGATTGATTGCCCTCGGCGCGCTTCAGCGCCTCTTCCACCAACAGGTCGGCGACTTCGTCCAGCGTGGGCAGCGGCTCGTCGGGGGCAAACACGGCCCGCTGGCGATGGGGTGAAGGCGAGTCTTCGCCACAGGCCTGGTCGATGGCGCGCTTGAAGGCATCCATGGATAGCGTACGGCTGCGATGCTGGCTCATGGCATCGTAGGCCATGGCGCGTAGTTCGCGCACGTTGCCGGGAAAGGCGTAATTGCCCAGCAGCACGGCAAGCTCCGGCGGATAGCTTGGCTTGTTTCTGCCGAGTTCCTCGGCCGCCTCGGCCAGAAAGTGGTCCAGCAGCAGTGCGATGTCCTGCTTGCGCCGGCGCAAGGGGGGGATGTGGACCTGATGTGTGCGCAGGCGGTAATAGAGATCCTTGCGGAAAGCGCCCGTGCGCTGCTTCTCGGCCAGGTCGTGGTGCGTCGCCACCAGCACGCGGGCCTGCAGGCGCTTGGGCCGGTCGCTGCCCAGCGGGTAGTACTCGCCCTCCTGTAGCAGGCGCAGCAGCTTGACCTGCGAGGCGAGGCTGAGATCGCCAATCTCGTCTAGCAGCAGAGTGCCGCCTGCGGCCTGCTCTATCATGCCGGCCCGCGGCTGCTCGGCGCCGGTGAAGGCGCCGCGCTGATGACCGAACAGCGTGTCGGCGAAGACGTTGTCGTCCAGACCCGCCACGTTGACGCAGACCAGCGGTCCCTGGCGGCCGCTGAGAGCATGAGCCGCCTTGGCGATCAGCTCCTTGCCCACGCCGCTTTCGCCGCTGATCAGGATCGGTTGCTGGGTCAGCGCCACCGATTCCAGGTACTGGAAGACGGCGCGCATGCTCCTGTCGGCGGTCACGATATGAGCGAAGGCCTCGGGATGCTCCAGGGTGTCGTCGAGCACGCGACGGCGTAGCGCCTGGTTCTCCTGGCGCAGCTCCTGCAGGCGGATGGCCCGGCGGATACCCTCGACCAGCCGGCTCTCCTCGTCGGTCTTGACGAAGTAATCGAAGGCCCCGAGCTTGATGCAGTTGACGGCGGTCTCCACCTGATTCAGACCGCTCACCACGATGACGCCGACGTCGGGAAACTCTTCGACGATGCGCGCCAGGAGCTCCTCTCCCGAGACATGGGGCATGGTCAGGTCGAGCGTCACCAGACCGATGTTCTCGCGTGCCAGGATATCCATCACTTCGCGGCTGTCCTGGCAGCGGTGGATATGGTTGATACCTCCGCTGCGCTCCAGGGCGATATTCAGGCTACGCAGGAAGGAGGGCTCGTCGTCGACGAGCAGAACGCCGAAGGCGGGGTAGAGGGGGGGGCTCATGGTGTGTCGGGCTCCTGCTGGCGAGTCTCTGTCCCGTCGGTTGGCGTCGTGCCGGGCCTTGCCGTCGGCAGCGACAGCGTCACCCGGGTGCCGTGGCCGGGCTGGGAGTCGAAGGTCAGGCTCCCCTGGTGCTCGCTGACGATGCCGGCGGAGACGGACAGCCCCAACCCGGTGCCACCACACTCGCGGCGGGTGGTGAAGAAGGGATCCGTCAGCCGGTGCATGGCCTCGGGGGCGATGCCGCGGCCCTCGTCATGCACTTCCAGCAGCACCCGCCCCTCGGTGCGATCGTGACGCGTGGCCAGGCGGATGCCCTGGGTGGGGTGCTCGAGCGCCTGGCAGGCGTTGAGCACCAGGTTGATCACCACCTGCTCGATGCGCTGGGCGTTGCCCGATAGCGGTGGGAGATTCTCGGCATAGTGCGTTTCGAAGCGGCCGGTTGCCTGGCGGATCGAGTTGTCGACCAGGCGCACGGCGGTGGCCACCACCGCATTGAGGTCGAAGGTGCCGGCCGGTTCGTCGCCGCCCTGACGAGCGAAGTCCTTGAGATCGCCGACGATACGCTTGATGCGCCGGGTGCCCTCCTGCATGTCGTCGATCATGCCGGGGATCTCCTCGCGCATGCGCGAGTAAGGTAGCCCGCCGAACGGGAAGTCACCGTGGGCGCGGTAGTGGGCCTCGAGGATCGGTTCGGCGTCGGCATAGGCGTCGCGCAGTACCGGCAGGTTCAACAGCAACAGGCTGCTGGGATTGTTGATCTCGTGGGCCACTCCCGAGACCAGCACGCCGAGAGAGGCCATCTTGTCGGCCTGGATCAGCTGCTGCTGGTGCTGGCGCAGCTCCGCGGTGCGCGCCGCCACTTCGCGCTTGAGCATGCGGTTCCAGATCACGATGGCGCCCAGGACCAGCAGCAGCAGGGCGGAGAGTGCCGCGCCGACCTGCCCGACCTTCTGCCACGGGATGCCCTCGCGACCCTCGAGTGGGCCCAGCCACTTGTCGTAGATCGCCTGGTGGCGGCCGGTGTTCTTGAGGATGGCCAGCCCCTCGCTGAACTTGGCCAGCAGGTTGGCGTCGCCCTGGCGCACCGCGTAGCCGTAGCGCAGCGAGAAGGGGCGCGCCACCGGCACCAGGTTGGTCAGGCCCAGCTCGCGGCTGAGGTAGAGGGCCGGCAAGTTGGCCACCAGCGCATAATCGTGCTGGCCGGCAGCCAAGGCCCGCAGCGCATCGGCATGGGTGTCGACCGGGACTACCTTGGCCCCGATGCCGTGCTCGATCAGGTAGTCGTGCATGATGTCGCCGCGCTGGACGATGACCTCCTTGCCGCGCAGCGCCTCGACCTCCACTGCCGGCTCTCCGCGGCGGGCGAAGAGCGACTGGTGAACGATAGCGTGGGGCGGGGCGAAGTCGAAGTGCTCGGCCCGCGCCTCGGAGTAGGACATGCCCTGCAGGACGTCGATCTCGCCGTTCTCGAGCCCCTCGCGGACCTCACTCCACTGGGCCAACTCGATGCGCACCTCGAGCCCCATCACCTCAGCGATCGCGCGAGTCAGCTCCACGTTGTAGCCGGCCGGCTCGCCGTCCTCGTCGAGGAACTCGTAGGGCGGGTGATAGTGATCGCCACCGACGACGATGACCTCTCCGGTGCCGTCGGCAGCGTCTGTCTCGGCCTGGGCCCAGCCCGGCAGGGGCAAGGCGAGACAAGCGGCCAGTGCCATTTGCCCCGTCCACCGCGCCACGGCGGGAAGGCGCTTGCTGGAGGGCTCCGCCGGGTTTGCCGTCATGTGTTGCTACTCGATGTTCTGGATCTGCTCGCGCATCTGTTCGATCAGCACCTTGAGCTCCACCGCGCAGCGGGTGGTGCTGGCCACCGCCGACTTGGAGGAGAGGGTGTTGGCCTCGCGGTTGAGTTCCTGCATCAGGAAGTCGAGGCGGCGCCCCTTGGGGCCTTTCTGCTCGAGCTGGCGCGCCACCTCGCCGACGTGGGTCTCGAGGCGGTCGAGTTCCTCGTCGACGTCGGCCTTTTGCGCCAGCAGCACCAGCTCGGCCTCCAGCCGCTGGGGCTCGAGTTCGGCCTTGACCGTCTCGAGCCGGTCCAGCAGCAGGGCACGCTGGCGCGCGAGGATCTCCGGCATCAGCCGACGCACCTCGGCGACCTGCTCGCGCACGCCGGCCAGGCGCTCGCGGATCAGTGCGGCGAGCTTGTCTCCCTCGCGGGCGCGGGCCTCGATCAGTTCGTCGAGGGCGGCCTCGAACAGGGCCGTGGCTTCCGACTTCACTGCCTCCAGGTCGACGCCCTGGGACTCGAGCACGCCGGGGTGGTCGAGCAGCGACAGGGCATCGGGCATGGCGACCTGGGGCAGTGCCTCGCGAATCTCGCCCAGCGCCTCGGCCAGCGCCACCAGCCGGGTGTGATTGACGGCCAGGGTCTCGCTCACGTCGGTGGGTTCGAAGCGCAGGTGGCACTCGACCTTGCCGCGCGCCAGGCGCGTACGCAGCGCCTCGCGAAAGGTGGGTTCGAGGTCGCGCAGCGCCTCGGGCAGCCGGAAGAAGGGCTCCAGGTAGCGCTGGTTCACCGAGCGCAGTTCCAACTGCAGGCTGCCCCAGTCGCTCTCGCGGCTCTGACGGGCAAAGGCGGTCATGCTGTGTACCTTGCTATGGGCGACCATGGCGACTCCTCGTTCGATCGGTTGCGCCGTTCCCGGCATCAGCCCGGCGACATCTCGGACAAGGAGTGTAACCGATTCCCCGCCCCGACCGTGTAGAATGGCCAGCCATTCGATGCCTCGCCGATGCCGCGACATCGTTCCGATCGTTCTTCGTCTTTCGAGAGGTTCCATGGCTTCCCAACCCTCACGCCCGAGCGGGCGGCGCCCCGACCAGCCCCGCGAGATCCGCCTGACCCGTGACTACACGCGCCACGCCGAAGGCTCCGTTCTGGTGGAGTTCGGCGATACCAAGGTGCTGTGCAACGCCAGCGTCGAGGCCGGCGTGCCGCGCTGGCTGCGCGGCAAGGGGCAGGGCTGGGTCACCGCCGAGTACGGCATGCTGCCCCGCGCCACCCACACCCGTGGCGGCCGCGAGGCGGCCCGCGGCAAGCAGGGCGGGCGCACGCTGGAGATCCAGCGCCTGATCGGACGATCGCTGCGCGCCGCGGTCAATCTCAAGAAGCTGGGCGAATTCACCGTCACCGTGGACTGCGACGTGATCCAGGCCGACGGCGGCACCCGCACCGCTTCGATCACCGGCGGCTGCGTGGCGCTGGTGGATGCCATCCGCTACCTGCAGCGCAAGAAGCTGATCAAAGGCGATCCCTTCCAGCAGTTGGTCAGCTCGGTCTCGGTAGGACTCTATAAAGGCGTGGCGGTGGTTGACCTCGACTACCCCGAGGACAGTGGCGCCGAGACCGACATGAACGTGGTCATGGCCGAATCGGGCGGGCTGATCGAGGTTCAGGGTACCGCCGAGGCGGGGGTGTTCTCCCGCGAGCAGCTCAACGCCATGCTGGAGCTGGCCGAGAACGCCGGGGCCGAGCTCTTCGAGCACCAGCGCGAGGCCCTGGGCATTCGCCGCTAAGGCTACCTGCACGGCGCCGGAAGAGATGAGCGCCGGGGCAAGGCGGAGCGAGGGTCTTTTGCCAGGGATGGCAAAAGTATCGCCCAAGGACGGGTTCACAGCGCCCTCGCGAAGCCTTGGCGCTGGGAAGGCTCATCTCTCTACCGAGCGACGATATAGCTTCAAACGCATAGCGCCGGCATCAATGCCGGCGCTATGCGTTCCGGGAAAACCCGGCCGCGACGAAGGGGACGTGCTTACAGCGTCAGGTCGTACTCGACGAACAGCGGGGCGAACTCGCTGAAGGTGGCATCGTAGTCGATCCAGGCGTCGACCACGTGGCGGCGCAGATTGGGTCCGACGATCTGATAGTCGATGCGCCAGCCCTCCTGGCGCGAGCGTGGCACTTCCTGGTCGAGCTTGGGCCACCAGGTGTATTCACCGGCGTCGCGGTTGATCTCGCGGAAGGTGTCGATGAAGCCGGTGGGGCCGAAGACCTGGTCCATCCAGGCGCGCTCTTCCGGCTTGAAGCCCGGCGTGGTCTGGTTGTCGGCCCAGTTCTCCAGATCGACGGTCTTGTGGGCGATGTGCCAGGTACCGCAGATGATGTACTCGCGACGCTTGCGCGACATCTTGTTCAGGTATTCCTGGTACTGGGCCATGAAGGCCTGCTTGGCGGCGTAGTCGCTGCCGTCGGGCATCAGGAAACTGGCAATGCTGAAGCGGTCGTAGTCGGCCTGCAGAAAGCGCGCCTCATGGTCGCACTGGGGAAAGCCGAGGCCGTACATGATCGCCTTGGGAATCTTGCGGCAGTAGAGGCCCACGCCGGAAAAGCCGTCTTCCTCGGCATCGAGGAAGTAGCCTTCGTAGCCTTCCGGGTACAGAATGCTATCGTCGAGCTCGAAGCTCTTGGCCTTGAGGTTCTGGACGCAGACGACATCGGCGTCCTGTTCGGCCAGCCAGTCGAGAAACCCTCGTCCGACCGCCTCGCGGATTCCGTTGACATTGATGGTGGCAATTTTCATACATGGTCCCTTTGACGTCGCGCGTGTATGATACCCGACGTTTCGACGTTTGGGTAAATGGCCCGCATGGATATTCGTGGTAGGACCGCAGATTTCCATTTCCAGAGGGCTTGTGATCAGAGGTATGAATAGCAGGGGGAGCGCCGTGTCGGCCAGCATGCATGCCTATCAGCGTGAGTTCATCGAGTTCGCCATCGAGCAAGGCGTGCTGAAGTTCGGCGAGTTCACCCTCAAGTCGGGGCGTGTCAGTCCCTATTTCTTCAATGCCGGCCTGTTTCGCAGCGGTGGCGCCCTGGCGCGTCTTGGTCGCTTCTACGCCGACGCCATCGAGGCCAGCGGCGTGCCGTTCGACGTGCTGTTCGGCCCTGCCTACAAGGGCATCCCGCTGGCGGCCACCACCGCGGTGGCGCTGGCCGATCATCACGGCCGTGACCTGCCCTTTGCCTTCAATCGCAAGGAGGCGAAGGACCACGGCGAGGGCGGCAACATCGTCGGCGCCGAGCTTTCCGGGCGTATCCTGATCATCGACGACGTGATCACCGCGGGCACTGCCATACGCGAAGTCATGGCGCTGATCGAGGCCGCCGGCGCCGAGGCCGCCGGCGTGGTGATCGCGCTGGATCGCCAGGAGCGCGGCCAGGCCGAAAAAAGCGCGATCCAGGAGGTCGAGTCGCGCTACGCCATGCCGGTGGTGAGCATCGTCACGCTGGACATGGTGCTGGCCTACCTCGAGGAACAGGGCGGAGAAGCCTTCAAGGGGCACGCCGAGGCGATCCGCGACTACCGGTCGCGCTATGGCGTGAGTGCCGGTACAGATTCGAATGCGAGCGCGTAAGTGAAAGGAGCCAGTCGATGAAGACCTTCGTCAAGCATCTTGCCACGGCCTCTGTATTGGGCGGCGCGCTGTTCGTCGCTGCAGGTGCCCATGCCGCCGGCAGCCTGGACCTCAATCTCGGCGCCGATGCCATGCAGTTCGAAGCCGCCGCCGAGATCACCCAGGGCGTGGCCCTGGGGGGCGGCGTCATCAACAGCGAGTATCGCGAAGACGCCACCATCTACCATGCCCAGCTACTGGGCGTGCAGCGCAACCGCGAGCGCGACGTGGGCATCGGTGCGCGCTGGACGCAGTTCGACACCGACTACGGCGACGGCGGCGGTGTAGGCCTGGGCGGCTATGGCTATGTCTACCTGCCCCAGGCACCGGACGTCTCGCTGGGCGGCTACGGTTTCTATACCCCCGGAATCGCGACCAGTGGTGACCTCGACGACGGCTACGAAGTAGGCGTGCGGGCGCGCTACGCCTTCACCCCCAACGTCGACGGCTACGTCGGCCTGCGCCAGACGACGGCCGACTTCGACAACCGCCACGGCAGCCGCACGCTGGATCGTGGCGCTCAGGTCGGGGTTCGTCTGAGCTTCTGATCGCCGTCGCTGTACCGGCGGGCCCCTGCGGGCTCGCCAGCGCTTCCAGGCAGGCCGCCATGCTCGACGTCGTACTCTTCGAACCCGAGATCCCACCCAATACCGGCAACCTGATCCGGCTCTGTGCCAATAGCGGCTTTCGCCTGCACCTGATCGAGCCGCTGGGCTTCGTGCTCGACGATAAGCGCCTGCGCCGCGCCGGGCTCGACTACCATGAGTGGGCCGCCGTCAGCGTGCACCGCAACTGGCCGGCCTTCATCGAGGCCGTGAAACCGGGGCGTGTCTTCGCCGTCTCGACCCGCGGCCGTACCGGCTACCACGAACCCAGCTACCGCCCCGGCGATGCCCTGCTGTTCGGCCCCGAGACCCGCGGCTTGCCGCAGGCGATGCTCGACGACCTGCCGGCCGAGCAGCGCCTGCGCATTCCCATGCTGCGGGACAGCCGCAGCCTCAATCTCTCCAACGCCTGCGCCATCCTGGTGTTCGAGGCCTGGCGCCAGCTAGGCTTCGCCGGCGCGGCGCAGCCCGAGTGAACCCATGAGCATTCAGCAACGCCTCGCCAAGCTCAACCCGCGCCAGCAGGAAGCCGTGCGCTACATCGACGGCCCCTGCCTGGTGCTGGCCGGCGCCGGTTCGGGCAAGACCAGCGTGATCACCACCAAGATCGCCTACTTGGTGCAGGTATGCGGCATGAGCGCCCGGCGCATCGCCGCAGTGACCTTTACCAACAAGGCAGCCCGCGAGATGAAGGAGCGGGTGGGGCAGATGCTCAAGGGCAAGGAGGGCCATGGGCTGACCGTTTCGACCTTTCACACCCTGGGGCTCAACATCATCCGCGGCGAGCTCAAGGCGCTGGGCTACAAGCCGGGCTTCTCGCTGTTCGATCCCGAGGATGCCAAGGCGCTGCTACGCGACCTGATGAACAAGGACGCCCAGGTCGATGCCGAGCAGATCAACGCCGTGCAGCACCAGATCTCGGAATGGAAGAACGACCTGGTGCTGCCGGGTCAGGCGCTGTCTCACGCCGTGGACGAGGATGAACTCTACGCCGCCCGGGTCTACGAGGCCTACGTGCGCCACCTCAAGGCCTACAACGCGGTGGACTTCGACGACCTGATCCTGCTGCCGGTGGTGCTGCTCAAGGACAATCCCGAAGTGCTGGCGCGCTGGCGGCGCAAGATCCACTACATGCTGGTGGACGAGTACCAAGACACCAACGTTTCCCAGTACCTGCTGGTGAAGCTGCTGATGGCCGAACGCAAGACCTTCACCGTGGTGGGCGACGACGACCAGTCGATCTACGCCTGGCGTGGGGCGCGGCCCGAGAACCTGGTGACCCTGGGCGAGGATTTCCCGCGCCTCAACGTGATCAAGCTGGAGCAGAACTATCGCTCCACCGGCACCATCCTGCGCGCCGCCAATACCCTGATCGCCAACAACCCCCACGTCTACGAGAAGACTCTGTGGTCGGAGATGGGTCAGGGCGCGCCGATTCGCGTGGTGGTCAACCGCCACGAGGAGGCCGAGGCCGAGCGGGTGGCCAGCGAGATCCTCACCCGGCGCATCAAGGAACGCGCCGAGTGGCGCGACTTCGCGGTGCTCTACCGCGGCAACTTCCAGGCCCGGCTGCTCGAACTCAAGCTGCAGCACTACCAGATCCCCTACAAGCTCTCCGGCGGCACCTCGTTCTTCTCGCGCAACGAGATCAAGGACGCCATGGCCTACCTACGTCTGCTGATCAACCCGGCCGACGACAACGCCTTCCTGCGCATCGTCAACGTGCCGCGGCGTGAGATCGGCCCGGGCACCCTGGAGAAACTGGCCAACTATGCCACCGAGCGTGGCGCCTCGCTGTTCGATGCCTGCCACGAGCTGGGCCTGGAACAGCAGCTGCCGGCGCGGGCGGTGGAGCGGCTGGCGCGCTTTACTCACTTCATCGACGGCGTGCGCCGACGCATGGACGAAGGCGACTCGCTGGCGGCGATACGCGGCATGCTGCACGAGATGGACTACGAGGCGTGGCTCTACCAGAACGCCAGCGCGCCCACCATCGCCGAGCGGCGCATGGCCAACGTGTGGACGCTGATCGACCAGCTCGAGAAGTCAATGAAGCGCGACCCAGAAGAGGTCGAGGCGGAAGAGAGCGCCGAGACCGACGACGTGGAGGCGGCCATCTCGCGGCTGGTGCTGCGCGACATCCTCGAGCAGCAGGCCGAGGAGGACGACACCGACAAGGTGCAGCTGTTGACCATGCACGCCTCCAAGGGGCTCGAGTTCCCCCACGTCTACCTGATGGGCCTCGAGGAGGAGCTGCTTCCCCACCGCAACGCCATCGAGGCCGGCACGGTGGAAGAGGAGCGGCGCCTGGCCTATGTCGGCATCACCCGGGCGCGCCAGACCCTGACCCTGACCCTGGCGCGCCAGCGCAAGGCCTTCGGCGAGCTGATGGACTGCACGCCGAGCCGTTTCCTCGACGAGCTGCCGCCGGACGACCTGGAGTGGGAGGGCCGCGCCGACAAGGAAGACCCTGAGAAGAAGCAGGCCCGAGGACAGGACGCCATCGCCGGGCTGCGATCGCTGCTGGGGTAACGTCCGGCTGGCGAGGGCGCGGGTGAGCCACTGCCCATGAACGACGACGGGGCGCCTGATGGCGCCCCGTCGCATATTCGCTACCCGCGCAGCGGGTTACTTGACCGGCTCGACCAGGAAGTCCACCGCGGCACGGACCTCGTCGTCGGAGAGGCCCATGTTACCGCCCTTGGGCGGCATGGCGTTGAAGCCGTTGATGGCATGGTCGTAGAGCGTCTCGATGTCCTGGTCGATGCGGCCTTCCCACTCGCCGGCTTCGCCGCGGCGCGGGGCGCCGGCGGCACCGGTCATGTGGCACGCCATGCAGGCCTGGTTGTAGACCGCTTCGCCGTCGATGCCGGCATGGGCCGGTTCGTCGCCAGCGGCCTCTTCGCCGGCTGATGCTTCCTCGATGGCTTCCTCATCAACGGGGGCGTCTTCGGTCGCCACGGCGGCAGCGGCGGCCTCTTCCTCGACGGGACCCTCTTCGGTGACGGCTTCCGCATCACCGCCGGCAGCTTCCTCGTCGGAGGCGGCCTCTCCATCGGCAGCGCCTTCTTCACTGCCGCCAAGCTCCGGCACTTCCATCACCGGGCCCACCAGATGCGCGGTGGCGGCGGCGACTTCCTCGTCGGAGAGGTTGGGGTTGCCACCACGCGCCGGCATCGCATTGAAGCCGTTGAGGGCATGATCCAGCAGCGTGTCCCAGCCCTTGTCGACGCGCTCGGCCCAGGCATCCTCCTGGCCGCGTACCGGTGCACCGGCGGCGCCGCTGTCATGGCATGCCATGCACACCTGGCCGTAGATGGCTTCGCCGTCGGCGCCATCGCCACCACCCGAGTCACTCGCGGCGGCCATTGCCGTACCGCACTCCTCGCCCTGCAGGCACAGTTCTCCCACCGGCTTCAGGCGCTCGGCAATGGCATCGCGGTCCACATCGGCCTGCACGGACGCGGCGCCCGCGGCCAGGCCCAGGGTGGCCAGACACCCCATGATCAGCTTGCTGGATTTCACTCTCACCACCTCTCGACGGTCCTGTAATCGTAATCTTTCGGCGACGTCGGCACGCGATAGCCGGAGCGCCGTGATGCGCACAATGGGCAGTAGTATACCGATATAGCAAAGCGCTGGAAAACGCCGTTGCCCACGCCTTTGGCATGAGCAGGCGCGGCGGATCGGCTGGTCAGCGCGGCGGCCGGCGAGTATCGTGATAGCGACCCTTCGGTGTTCCACTGGCGACGCGAGGCGTGCGTGTACGATTTCATCATCCTCGGTGGCGGCATTCTCGGGCTCTCCACCGCGATGCAGCTCATCCAGCGCTATCCCGACAAGAAAATGCTGCTGCTGGAAAAGGAGAGCGGCCCCGCGCAGCACCAGACCGGCCACAACAGCGGCGTGATCCATGCCGGCGTCTACTACACGCCGGGCAGCCTCAAGGCGCGCTTCTGCCTCGAGGGCAACCGTGCCACCAAGGAATTCTGCGATCGCCATGCCATTCCCTATGAGGTCTGCGGCAAGCTATTGGTGGCCACCAACGAGCAAGAGATGCAGCGCATGGAAGCGCTGTGGGAGCGCACCGCCGCCAACGGGCTGGAACGGCAGTGGCTCTCCGGCGAGGAGCTGAAAGAGCGCGAGCCCCACATCACCGGCCTCGGTGCCATCTTCGTTCCCTCCAGCGGCATCGTCAGCTATGCCCGGGTGGCCGCGGCCATGGCCGATGCGTTCCAGCGTCGTGGCGGCCAGATCCGCTATGACCATGAGGTCACGGCGATCGCCGAACGCACCGGGGAGGTGATCGTCGGCACGAGCCAGGGCGAATTCGCCAGCCGCTATCTGGTGACCTGTTCCGGACTGATGGCCGATCGCATCGTGCGCCTGCTGGGGCGTAACCCCGGCTTCTCCATCTGCCCGTTCCGCGGCGAGTACTACCGGCTGCCCGACCGGCTCAGCGACATCGTCAGCCACCTCATCTACCCCATTCCCGATCCTTCCATGCCGTTCCTCGGCGTGCATCTGACGCGCATGATCGACGGTTCGGTCACTGTGGGTCCCAACGCGGTGCTGGCCTTCAAGCGCGAGGGCTACCGCAAGGGCGACGTCTCGCTGCTCGACATGGCGCGCATGTTCAGCAATCCGGGCATCCTCAAGGTACTCGGGCGCAACCTGAAGCCCGGTTTGCACGAGATGAGGAATTCGCTCTGGCGTCGCGGCTACCTGGAGGAGGTGCGCAAGTATTGCCCCAGCCTGACCCTGGACGACCTCGAGCCCTGGCCCTCCGGCGTGCGCGCCCAGGCCGTCTCCCGCGCCGGCCGGCTGATCGATGACTTCCTGTTCGTCAATACCAAGCGCACGGTCAACGTCTGCAACGCCCCGTCGCCGGCCGCCACCTCGGCGCTGCCCATCGGCCGGCACATCCTGGAAAAGGTTGGCGAGATGGTGCAAGCGTGAACGCGGCGAGTGGCCAGCCAGGCTGGACAGTTCTGGCATCGGCGGTTACGATATTGGCCGCTTCTCAGTAAGCAAAGCGCCCGTAGCTCAGTTGGATAGAGTGTTGGCCTCCGAAGCCAAAGGTCGCAGGTTCGAATCCTGCCGGGCGCGCCATTCCCAAGTCATGCCGGCTCGCGAAGGCTGACGCGCTACTCCCTCTTCCATTTGATCTGGAACTCGATTTCCTCTTCATCGTCCGAGCGTTCGTGCTCGATGGTGAACTCGGCACGTGCCGGCACGTAGATTCGCTCACCGGCTATCTGGATGTCGAAGCGATCCCCCTTTTCGATGGTATCTGCCAGGCGCCGCAGCTTTGCCACGAATTCGGCTTTGGAATACCCTTTTTCGACGTCGCGTTCCGCCTTGGTTGGCATATGTGCCTCTCCCTTTCGACCTGCCCGTAGACTAAGGCCCAGTCTAGCAGGCGATGAGCACTACCCGCTCGCCGGTGTCATAGTGGCAACAGCCCTGGACGGGTCGACCCCCGGCTTTGGGGCCCTGTATGCTGATTCAAGGAACCTCGAGGAGAGACCTGTGATGCCGAGCGCCGTCATCCTGCAACAAGGTACGATCCGCTGCTTTCCCGCCGCCCTTTGCGATGAGCTAGGCAATCTGGTCAATGCGGAAGTCTCCGCCGTGGTGTACGACGGCAAGCGCTTGATTATGGCCAGTGACAAGCCGATTCCTGGCGAGAATCGCTCTGCCGTCTTCGCCTTGCCCATGACGCCAGAGGGGCCGGACGATACGCAGCTCGAATACTTCACGACGCCACTGATCAAGCAGGCCATCAAGTATGAGGATTTTGCGCTCACCGCCGACGGCCGCCATGTCCTGGCGACCACTGGCTTCGACCGCATCGATGATGCCAGCCACGAGCTCAACGCCTACAACCACCTGTTGATATGGCCGCTGGGAGAACCGGAGAAGGTACAGGCCGTGGACCCCGATCCGCGTGACGGCGTGGAGGGGTCGCTGGAGCTGCGCAACAAGCTCGACGCGGCGATCGGCTTTCCCTACTACAAGATCGAAGGGTTGGCGGCGATACCTGGCGAACGCGGCGATGGCCTGCTGCTCTTCGGCCTGCGTGAGCAAGGCCGGGCGCATGACGATTTCACCTATGTCAGCCGGCTGGTGGGAGCGCACTACGAGATCAGTCCTACGGGCAATCTCGTCTTCATCGACGAGATACGCGAGTTCTACGCTTTCGATCCCGGGCATCATGAAGGGGTGAGGTTCGAGTGTGGCCTGTCCAGCCTGGAGTACGATCCCTATCATGCTCGGCTCTACTTGCTGACCAGCTTCGAGACGGAGCAGGACGGTGAGGATCGAATCGGCGGTTACCTGTGGGTGATGAGCCTCGACGATCTGCGTGCCGGCCGGCTCCCTGAACTGGTCACTGCGGCGGACGGCTCGCCGCTGGAGTTCGAGCACAAGGCTGAGGGGCTGGCGGTGCTGGATCACGAGCGCATGTTCGTCGCCTACGACAACGATCGTCACCTGGGGCTGGGAAGCATTGACGAGCGCGATGAGCGACACGCCTGCGAAGCGCCCTTCACCTTGCTGCGAATGAGTCACCCGTAGCGGTGTGAGCCCAGTTCAGGCCTCACAACTGCCATGCCACCCATTCGAAGCCCTGCGGTCATTGCCGTGGGGCTTCTTTCGTGCGCTCAGCTCAACTGTCGGCGCCAGCGGTTCTCGATGGTGTCCAGCTCGGCGGGGCCGTAGCGGGCCTCGGCGTGGCCGCCGTAGTGTGCCCACAGCTGGTCGCCGAGGTCGTAGTGCCACCATTCGCTCGGCAGGTTGGTAAAGCCCTGTTCAATCATGATGCGGTAGAGCAGGCGGCGGTTGTCCCGCGCACGAAGTTGCTCCTGGCTGGGTGTCGCGAGACGTTCGAAGTGGTCGCTGTGCGAGGCGGGCAGCGCCTCGTCGAACAGCGTGCCCATGTCCAGCGGCAGGCCAACGGCATCGCACAGGGTGACGTCCACGGCGCCGCCGGTGAGGTGCGGGCTAGGTGCGGCCGGGTCGCGGCTTGGCAGCGAGACGAACTCGCGGGTGCGCTCCAGCAGTTCCTCCTCGTCGAGTTCGGGGTGGTGCAGGTGGATCGCTTCGTGCAGCGTGTCGAACAGGTACTGTTGCACCCGCCAGGGGCGCCAGCCGTCGAGTACCACCAGGCCGAAGCCCTCGGGCAGCGCCCGGGCTGCGGCGAGCAGTGCCCGATAGACCCCTTCGCGTACGAAGCACTCCGGAACCGCGCCGGGTATGCCCAGCCGGGCATAGGCGGGAAACACCTTGATCGGCGGCGGCGCCAGGCTCATCGGCACCAGACGCTCGCCGTTGTCGCGTATCGGTAGACGATTGACCGACTCCCAGCCGGGAAACGGCTGGCTGGGTAAGGGCGGGGTAGGACGGGGCATGGGTTCTATCCAATGGCAGCGGGCAGCCAGAGTGTCAGCTGCGGAAACAGAATCAACAGGAGCAGCACGCCGATGGCCGTCAGCACGAAGGGCCAGATGGTGCGGAACAGCGCAACGATCTCGATGCGGCTGACGGCGGCGGCGACGAACACGCAGGCGCCCATGGGCGGCGTGATCAGGGCGATGGTGATGTTGAGCGTTATGACGATGCCCAGGTGCACCGGATCGATACCCGCCATCATCGCCACCGGGGCGAAGATCGGCGTGAGCAGCATCAGCGCCGAGACTTCTTCCATGAACATGCCGGTAACGAAGGTGATGGCGCTGAGCAGCAGCAGGATCAGTACGGCATTGTCCACGTAAGGTGCGAGCAGCGAGACGAACTGGGCCGGCACCTGGGCGTAGGAGAGCAGCCAGCTGATGGTGGCCGAAGCCGCCATGATCAGGAAGATCGCCGAGGTGAGCCGTGCCGTATCCAGCAGAGCGCGCCAGAAGTCGCCGAGGCGCAAGCCGCCGAGCAGGATGCCGCACAACGCCACGTAGAGCGCCGTCAGCGCGCCGGATTCGGTCGGTGTGACGAAGCCGAGCACGATGCCCGCGACGATGATGAACGGGGCGATCAGCGCCGGCAGGGCGGCCAGTGCGGCGAGGCCAAGCTGGCCGAGGCGCGGCAGGCCGCCGCGCTTGGGCAGCCCGTGACGCCAGGCATGCCAGGCGTTCATGCCCATGAAGGCGAACCCCAGCAGCAGCCCGGGGATCACGCCGGCTAGGAACAGGTCGCCCACCGAGGTATTGGTCAGCGAAGCATACAGGATCATGAAGATACTGGGCGGGATGATCGGCCCGATCAGCGAGCTGCCGGCGGTGAGCCCGGCGGCGAAGGCGCGGGTGTAGCCCTCCTTCTGCATCGCCGGCACCAGCAGCGAGCCCAGCGCCGAGGTATCGGCCACGGCGGAGCCGTTGACCCCGGCAAAGAACACGCTGGAGACTACGTTGACGTGGCCCAGGCCGCCGCGCAGGTGGCCGACCAGCAGGCGCGCCAGGCCCATCAGGCGCTCGGTCAGCCCGCTGACATTCATCAGGTTGCCGGCCAGGATGAACAACGGAATGGCCATCAGCGAGAAGACGTTGATGCCGCCGAAGAACTGCTGCGGCAGCATGCGCGCGATCATCGCAGGGTCGACGAACAGGAAACCGACCACGGCGGTGACGAGCAGGGCGAGGAACAGCGGCAGGCCGAGCAGCACATGGCCGAGAAACACCGCCAGCATGGTAAGGATCATGCGACCTCCTCCGCGATCGTCGGCAGAGGTGCAGGCCCGTACCACAGTGCGTGCCAGGCGAGCAGGGCGAAGCCCAGCGGCAACGACATAAGCGGTACCGTGCGACTGATGCCGAGCCCGGAAGTGGTGAACATGCCCACCGATAGGGCGTAGCGGTAGCTGAACCAGGCGCCGCCCACGGCCAGGGCTAGCGTGAGCAGCCACTGGTAGAAGTTGAGCACCCGAGCCAGGCCACGTGGCAACAGCCGCTCGATCAGCGCCACGCGCATGTGGCCTCCCTCGACCCATACGCCACCGGCGGCGAGCATTACCGTGGCAATGATCAGGAAGCGTGCCAGCTCATCGGTCCAGATCGGTGCCCCGCCGGCCAGGTAGCGCATGAAGACGCCGTAGAGAATGGCCGCAAGATTGATCAGCAGCAGCATGGCGGCGAGCGTCAGGGTGAGTGTCCGGCTCGCGGCCAGCACCCGTTGGCGAAGCGAAGGCATGGGAAAACTCCGGCCGTCACGGGCGAGGGCCGTGTGGCCCTCGCGACATTGTGGGGTGGGGTCAGTCGAGCAGCTCGGTCATGCCGGCATCCTCCAGCGCCAGGTCGATCCAGCGCTGGTCGATGCCGCGCTCGCGCAGCCACTCCAGGTAGGCAGGCTGGCCCACGTCGCGGAATGCGGCGATGTCATCCTCGGAGGGGCGGATGACTTCCATGCCCTGCTCCTCGAGGAAGGCGATGCGCTCCTCCACCTTCGCCTCGTTGTGCTCGCGGGCGTTGCGGTTGGCCTCGGCCACGGCTTCGCGGAAGGCCTCGCGGGTGGCGTCGTCCCAGCCTTCGATCATCTCGGCATTGCCGACCAGGAACTGGTTGGAATACTGAATGTTGGCCAGGGTGAGATAATCCTGCACCTCGTATAGGCTGCCCAGGATGATGTACATCGGCGGGTTCATCTGGCCGTCGGCGACCCCGGTGCGCAGGGCCATGTAGACCTCGGTCCAGGGGATCGGCGTGCCCGAGGCGCCGAAGGATTCATAGAGTGCCACCTGGCTCGGGTCCATGGCGCGGAAGCGCAGGCCCTCGAAGTCGTCGGGATGCGTGATCGGCTTCTCATCGTTGGTGAAGGCGAGGAAGCCGCCCTCTTCCACTACGGCGAGCATCTCGATGCCGGCACGTTCGTGCAGGGCGCTTTCGATCTCGTTCCAGTACTCGCCCTCGTCGAAGAAGCTGCGCGCCGCCTCGAAGTCCTCGAACAGGAAGGGAATGGCGCTGACGAAGACCTCCTCGACCAGGGGCGATACACCGGCGAACGAAGCCACGTTGAGGCTCGGCGTGTTCATGGTCTGCTCCATGCGCTCCTCTTCCTCGCCGAGCATGCTGTTGGGGTAGAGTTCGAGCATGAGCTCGCCGTTCGTCTTTTCCTCGACCAACTGCTTCAGATTGGTGGCGAAAACGTGGACGGCATTCTTGTCCGGGTCGGGGGCACCGTTGTAGCTCAGGTTGATGGTGGTCGCCGCCTGGGCGGCGCCGGTCGCCAGGGCGCCGGCCAGCAGGCCGGCGAAGGCGAGTCCCTTCAGCGCGGAAGACAGGTCGCGGGTCATGAGGCTTCTCCTTGAGTTGTTATTGACGACGAAAGGCCGATGCCGTGCGTCAGGCACGGCACTCCATTAGCAGACTAGAAATTGATGTGTTGACTATGCAATACCGCAAGCGTTGCTTTGTAGGCAACAGTTACTTTGCCTTGGCCAGTCGCGGGGCATCGCCACGGAAGAAGCGCATGCCTTGGCGTAAATGTTCGACACAGGCTTTGGCCGCCAGGGTGAGCTCGCGCCCCTCGAGACTGACGATCTGCGCTCGGGCGCCGTTCATGACCGGATAGGCCATGGGCAGGGCGAGAATCTCGCCGCGCTGGATCTCGTCGCTAACGGTCAGCTCGGGCATGAAGGTCACACCGATGCCGGAGCGCACGAAGTTCTTGAGGACTGCCACCGAGTTGGTGTGCAGGCGAGCATCGAGATGGACCCGCTCCTGATGGGCCACCATATTGACCATCTGGCGCATGCCGAAGGGGTTATCCATCAGCGCCAGGGGCGCCCCCTGCAGGTCACGCAGCCGTACCGGCCGTGCCAGCTCGGCCAGGTCGTGCCCCGGCGGCACGATCAGATCCAGCGGCTGGCGCGTCTCCACGTGGCAGCGGACCCGCGGGTCCACCGGCGGCGCATAGAGCAGTGCCAGATCCACCTCCATGTCCTTGAGCAGCGACATCGCCTCGTTGACCCCTGCCATGCGGATCTCCACCTCGATTCCGGCGAAAGCGGACATGAACGCACCCAGCGGTGCGGCAATCAGGTCGGCAATGAAGCCCTCGCCCACCGCAATGCGTACTTCGCCGCGAGCGAGTCCCTGGATCGCCATCAGCTGCGACAGCACCGCCTCCTCGGCGGCACGCTGGGAATGGAAGTGGCGGACCAGCAGGCGCCCTGCCTCGGTGGGGCGCATGCCGCCGCCGTGGCGCTCGCACAGCCGCACGCCGAGATCCTCCTCAAGCGTCCTGAGCTGGCGGCTGATGGCCGAGGCATCCACGTCGAGCCGGGCGGCGGCACGGCGCAGCGAGCCCTGGCGGATCACTTCATTGAGGTAGGCAAGGGCACGCGGGTTGAGCATGCGGACTCCGGCAGGCAACTGAGGGGGTGATCATAACCGATCGCTGCGGGGGCGTGGCATGTGGAGGGGGGAGTCAATATGATGTATGACTATTTGTCGGCAACCGTTACGCTGCCGGGCTCATGCCAACATGGCGGGAGGGCAGTGTGAGTCAGTCATGAAGGAGAAGCGGGGTGGCAGGGGGCAGATGACCATCGACATGGCGGAGTTCAACGTACAGAAGGTCGCGAAGCGGGGTAGTCTTCCGGACCACGTCGCCGATACGCTGGAAGCGTTAATCCTGGAAGGCAAGATAAGCGTGGGTGAGAAACTGCCGACCGAGGCCCGCCTGTGCGACTCGTTCGGCGTCAGCCGCACGGTGATTCGTGAGGCCGTGACGCATCTGAAGTCGTTGGGTCTGGTCGAGACGCGAAGGGGCGTGGGGACGACGGTGCTGCGCTCCACTGCCATCGAGGCGCGTCCGGCGGAGAGGATCAGCCCCACCACCATCGACGACATCCTGCATGTGCTCGAGCTCCGCCTGTCACTGGAGCCGGCGGCAGCGGAGCTGGCCGCTCTGCGCCACGACGTCGAGGACCGCCGTAACCTGGAAGCCAGGCATGCCGCTTTCATCAAGGCGCACGCTGAGAAATCCCAGGCCCGTGCGGAGGACTACGAGTTCCACTACGCCATCTTCCAGGCCGCGAAGAATCCGTTTTTTCTCCAGCTCTACTCCCAACTCAGCCAGAGCATGATTCCCCGTGCGAAGCTGTCGGCCGTCGACATCAACCGAGCCGCCGCGGAACGCTATATCGGGCGGGTCAAGGAAGAGCATGGCTATATTCTCGAGGCCATCCTGTCCCGCGACGAGGCCGCGGCAAGGGAGACCATGTACCAGCACCTCCACCGCTCGTGGCATCTCTACAGGAATTACCTGGAACGCTGATAGCGGCACGAGAAATATGGGTTTGCTCCGCTATTATCCATTTGCGACACTCATATCGATTGATTGCGACACCGGATGACCGCCCATCTGGCGGCGCTCTCGCGAATGACCGATTTTTGTCATATCCGAGAGCGACGTCTTGGAACATGTCGAAGGCGAGCCTTGCCTGAACACGACACATCGAGACCCTGACACAGCACCCTCACGGGTAAACGTGCCGACAACCATAACGATACGCGGCACCGGAGTACGACTATGGCCATGTCTTCCCAGGCATCATCCGCTTCCCACGCCCCGAGCAAGGAACCGGCGCCCCAGACGCTGGGTTTCCTGCTGCTGGATAACTTCACCCTGTTCTCGCTGGCTTCGGCCATCGAGCCGCTGCGCATGGCCAATCAGTTGGCCGGGCGCGAACTGTACCGCTGGTTCACGCTGAGCATCGACGGTGGCCCGATCTCGGCTAGCGACGGGCTGCGGGTCACGCCCGACGGCGCCATCACCATGCCGCTGGCGCTGGACATGGTCATCGTCTGCGGCGGCGTGGGACCGGCCCGCGCCGTGCAGCGCGAACACGTCAGCTGGCTGCAGTCCCAGGCCCGCCTGTCGCGCCGGCTGGGCGGCATCTGCACCGGCAGTTGGGCGTTGGCCAAGGCGGGGCTGCTGGACGGCTACGAAACCAGCGTGCACTGGGAGTGCCTGGCGGCGATGCGCGAGTCGTTCCCCCGTGCCGTGCTGACCACCCGGCTGTTTTCGATCGACCGGGACCGGGCCACTGCTTCCGGCGGTACTGCGCCGCTGGACATGATGCTGACTCTGATCGGTCGCGAGCATGGACGTGAACTCTCGGCAGGCATCTCCGAGATGTTCATCTGCGAGCGCATGCGCGGCGAGCACGACCACCAGCGGATACCGCTCAAGCATGTGCTCGGTACCACCCAGCCCAAGCTGCTGGAGATCGTCGCGCTGATGGAGGCCAACCTGGAGGAACCTATCGCGCTCGAGGAGCTGGCGACCTACGTCGATGTCTCGCGCCGACAGCTCGAGCGGCTATTCCAGAAGTACCTGAACTGCTCGCCGTCGCGCTACTACCTCAAGCTGCGCCTCACCCGGGCGCGCCAGCTGCTCAAGCAGACCTCGATGTCGATCATCGAGGTCGCCTCGGCCTGCGGCTTCGTCTCCACGCCGCACTTCTCAAAGTGCTACCGTGAGTTTTTCGGTTTGCCGCCGCGGGAGGAGCGCCTGGGCATGAGCCCGCTGCGGCCACCAGTACTGGCCGAGCAGCCGTCCGGCAGCCTGCTGCTGCAGCCGGTCTCCTTCCAGCCGGTGGCGGAGCAGCCGATCTCGGCGGCATTGATGGCGCTCGATAACGCTCGCGGCGAGCCGACCTACGCCAGCGTACGCCTGGACCACTGACGCCCACGACTCGCGGCCGTGTATCGCGAGTCGTCCCTCTCCCGTTCTCGAGAAGCCGGGCTCCCGCTGATGCGGGAGCTCGGCGTTGTGTGCCGGCGTTTCCGCGAGTCGCCACGGGCGAGAGTGTGCCGTTCGTCGCAGTCACGACAGAGATGACGCTTTTGGAATTATTGCCGTCGCTTCCAGAAGTCGAGGCGTGCCTGGCCGGCGCTATGCTGCCATCAGTCAACCCCGACCCGGAGCACGCCTCATGACGCCCCAAGACCTGCACGACGATGCCATCGTCATCGACGGCCTGATCATCGCCAAGTGGAACCGCGAGCTGTTCGAAGACATGCGCCGCGGCGGACTCACCGCCGCCAACTGCACCGTCTCGGTGTGGGAGGGCTTCCAGGCCACCGTCGACAACATCGTCAAATCGAACCAGCTGATGGCCGAGTGCAGCGACCTGGTGCGCCCGGTGCGCACCACCGCTGACATCACCCGGGCCAAGGAAGAGGGCAAGACCGGCATCATCTACGGCTTCCAGAACGCCCACGCCTTCGAGGACCAGATCGGCTACGTCGAGGTCTTCAAGCAGCTCGGCGTCGGCATCGTGCAGATGTGCTACAACACCCAGAACCTGGTGGGCACCGGCTGCTACGAGCGCGACGGCGGTCTGTCCGGGTTCGGCCGCGAGATCGTCGCCGAGATGAACCGCGTCGGCATCATGTGCGACCTCTCCCATGTCGGTTCCAAGACATCCGAGGAGGTCATCCTCGAGTCCAAGAAGCCGGTCTGCTACTCCCACTGCCTGCCGTCCGGTCTCAAGGAGCACCCGCGCAACAAGTCCGACGAGGAGCTGCGCTTCATCGCCGAGCACGGCGGCTTCGTTGGCGTGACCATGTTCACCCCCTTCCTGCGCGCCGGCGTCGACGCCACCGTCGACGACTACGTCGAGGCCATCGAATACGTGATGAACATCGTCGGTGAGGACTCCATCGGCATCGGCACCGACTTCACCCAGGGCCACGGCAAGGACTTCTTCGAGTGGCTGACCCACGACAAGGGTTACGCCCGTCGCCTGACCAGCTTCGGCAAGATCATCAATCCCGAGGGCATTCGCACCATCGGTGAGTTCCCCAACCTGACCGAGGCGCTGCTGCGCCGCGGCTTCAGCGAGACTCAGACACGCAAGATCATGGGCGAAAACTGGGTTCGCATATTGAAGGATGTTTGGGGCGCCTGACGATAGTGGCTGAGTAAGCGAGGAGCGCCGGCCCGAAGACGCGGCTCAACCGGCGATAGGTCAAAGCCCCCTCTCTACGACCTATCCCCGGCGCCGCTCACCTTGCATAACAACGATTTCGAGGAAAAAGACCGTGACCAAGATGGCCCCTGAACTGCCCATCGAGGTGGATAGCGAAACCGGCGTGTGGACCACCGACGCCCTGCCGATGCTCTACGTGCCGCGGCACTTCTTTATCAACAACCACACCGCCGTCGCCGAGGCGCTGGGTGTGGACAAGTATGCCGAGATTCTCTACCGCGCCGGCTACAAGAGCGCCTGGCACTGGTGCGAGAAGGAGGCCGAACTGCACGGCCTGGCAGGCGTCGAGGTGTTCGAGCACTACATGCTACGGCTCTCCCAGCGTGGCTGGGGCAAGTTCGTGACCGAAGAGATCGATCTCGATGCCGGCACCGCCCGCGTGCGCCTGGAGCACAGCGCCTTCGTCTACCAGCTCGGCAAGACGGGGCACAAGGAGGAGTACATGTTCACCGGCTGGTTCGCCGGCGCCATGGATCAGATCCTCGCCGCCCGCGGCAGTAGCCTGCGCACCGTTGCCGAGCAGACCCAGAGCGCCGCCGAGCCCGGCTGCGACGTGGGCATCTTCACCGTCAAGCCGTTGCCCGACGCCCGGGGTTGAGGAGGTTTCCATGGCATTCGACGCGATCTTCGAGCCGATCCAGATCGGTAAGCTGACCATCCGCAACCGCGTGGTCAGCACCGCCCATGCCGAGGTGCATGCCACCGACGGCGGCATGACCACCGAGCGCTACGTGCGTTACTACGAGGAGAAGGCCAAGGGCGGCTGCGGCCTGTGCATCTGCGGCGGCTCCTCGGTGGTCTCCATCGACAGCCCCCAGGGCTGGTGGAGTTCGGTCAACCTCTCCACCGACCGCATCATCCCGCATTTCCAGAACCTGGCCGATGCCGTGCACAAGCACGGCGGCAAGATCATGATCCAGATCACCCACATGGGACGCCGCTCGCGCTGGGACGGCTTCGACTGGCCGACCCTGGTGTCGCCCTCGGGCATCCGTGAGCCGGTGCACCGCTCCACCTGCAAGACCATCGAGGAGGAGGAGATCTGGCGCATCATCGGCGACTTCGCCCAGGCGGCGCGTCGGGCGAAGGAGGGTGGCCTGGACGGCGTCGAGCTCTCCGCCGTGCACCAGCACCTGATCGACCAGTTCTGGAGCCCGCGGGTCAACAAGCGTACCGATCAGTGGGGCGGCAGCTTCGAGAATCGCATGCGCTTCGGCATGGAGGTGCTCAAGGCGGTGCGCGCCGAGGTGGGCGACGACTTCGTCGTCGGCATGCGCATCTGCGGCGACGAGTTCCATCCGGACGGCCTGACCCACGACGACATGAAGCAGATCGCCGCCTACTACGATGCCACCGGGCAGGTGGACTTCTTCGGCGTGATCGGCTCCGGCTGCGATACCCACAACACCCTGGCCAATGTCATTCCCAACATGTCCTACCCGCCGGAGCCGTTCCTGCACCTGGCGGCGGGCATCAAGGAAGTGGTCAGCGTGCCGGTGATCCACGCCCAGAACATCAAGGATCCCAATCAGGCGCAGCGTATCCTCGAAGGCGGCTACGTCGACCTGGTGGGCATGACTCGCGCGCATATCGCCGACCCGCACCTGATCGCCAAGATCAAGATGGGCCAGGTCGATCAGATCAAGCAGTGCGTGGGCGCCAACTACTGCATCGACCGCCAGTACCAGGGCCTCGATGTGCTGTGCATCCAGAACGCCGCGACCTCCCGCGAGTACATGGGCCTGCCGCACATCATCGAGAAGTCCGAGGGGCCCAAGCGCAAGGTGGTGGTGGTCGGAGGTGGCCCCGGCGGCATGGAGGCGGCTCGCGTCGCCGCCGAGCGTGGCCACGACGTGACCCTGTTCGAGGCCGCGGATGCATTGGGAGGGCAGATCACCATCGCCGCCCAGGCGCCGCAGCGCGACCAGATCGCCGGCATCACCCGCTGGTATCAGCTGGAGCTGGCGCGCCTGAACGTCGACCTGCGCCTGGGCACGCGTGCCGACGAGGTGACCCTCGAGGACCTGCGCCCCGACGTGGTGATTCTTGCCACCGGCGGCCAGCCTTTCCTCAGCCAGTTCCCCGAGTGGGGCTACTCCGAGGATCCCGAGGAGAGCCTGGTGGTAAGCACCTGGGACGTGCTCTCGGGCAAGGTAGCGCCGGGCAAGAACGTACTGATCTACGACGCCATCTGCGAGTTCTCCGGCGTCTCGGCGGCGGACTACCTGGCCGACAAGGGTGCCAAGGTCGAGATCGTCACCGACGACATCAAGCCCGGCGCGGCGGTGGGCGGTACCACCTTCCCGACCTACTACCGCAGTCTCTACGAGAAGGAGGTGATCATGACCTCCGACCTGATGCTGCACAAGGTCTACCGCGAGGGCGGCGGCCTGGTAGCGGTGCTCGAGAACGAGTACACCGGCGCCCTGGAAGAGCGGGTGGTCGACCAGGTGGTGGTAGAGAACGGCGTACGCCCGGACGAGGCGCTCTACTATGCGCTCAAGGAGCGTTCGCGCAATCGCGGCCAGGTGGATCTCGAGGCGCTCTACGCCGCCAAGGCGCAGCCCTGCCTCGCCGAGGAAGGCGATGGCTACCTGCTGTTCCGCCTGGGTGACTGCACCGCGCCGCGCAATACGCATGCGGCCATCTATGACGCCCTGCGGCTGTGTAAAGACCTCTGAGTTGGTGAAAGCCACCAACGGCGAGGGGCGCCGGGGGCAGGCCGTCGCGAGGATCATTTGTCATGGATGACAAATGTAGCGCCCAGGGATGGGTTCACAGCGCCCTCGCAGAGGCCTGTCGCCGGGACAGCCCCGTTTTGGTTCTAGAGACGAGGTGAGCACCATGCTCGACACCCTCCTACCGATACTGATCTTCTCCGCCCTGGCGGTGGCCGTGATCGGCGCCGTGCGGCGCGTTCGCCTGTGGCGCCAGGGGCGGCCCGCCAAGGTCGCTCTGCTGCGCGGGCTCGCCGCCATGCCGCGGCGCTATCTAGTGGACCTGCACCACGTGGTGGCGCGCGACAAGGTCATGTCCAATACCCACGTGGCCACTGCCGGCGGCTTCGTCGCGGCGGCCGTGCTGATGATCCTGGTGCATGGCCTGGGATTCGCCAATCCGGTGCTGGGCGGACTACTGCTGGCCGCCAGTGCGCTGATGTTCGTGGGTAGCCTGTTTGTGGCCAGGCGGCGGCGCAACCCGCCGGCGCGGCTCTCCAAGGGACCCTGGATGCGCCTGCCCAAGAGCCTGATGGCTTTCTCGCTGAGCGTGTTCCTGATCACCCTGCCGACGGTGGGCATCCTGCCCGATGGAACGGGCAGCGCGATCCTCGCCCTGGCGCTCTCCGCGGTGCTGGTGTGGGGCCTGGGCGAGATGTTCTTCGGCATGACCTGGGGCGGTCCGATGAAGCACGCCTTCGCCGGCACCCTGCATCTGGCCTTCCATCGCCGCCCCGAGCGCTTCGGTGAGGGCAACCGCTCCACCGGCCTCAAGGCACTGAACCTGGAGGATACCAAGGCCCCGCTCGGCGTCGAGACGCCCAGCGACTTCACCTGGAACCAGCTGCTCGGCTTCGACGCCTGCGTGCAGTGCGGCCGCTGCGAGGCGGTCTGCCCGGCCTTCGCCGCGGGCCAGCCGCTCAACCCCAAGAAGCTGATTCAGGACATGGTCGTCGGCATGGCCGGCGGCAGCGACGCCGCCTATGCAGGCTCCCCCTATCCCGGCAAGCCGGTGGGAGAGCATGCCGGCAGCCCCCATGGGCCTATCGTCGCCCGTGAGGGCAAGGCCCTGGTCGATGCCGAGACGCTGTGGTCGTGCACCACCTGCCGCGCTTGCGTCGAGGAGTGCCCGATGATGATCGAGCACGTCGATGCCATCGTCGACATGCGCCGCTTCTTGACCCTGGAGCATGGCAATACCCCCAACAAGGGGGCCGAGGTGCTCGACAACCTGATCGCTACCGACAATCCGGGTGGCTTCGACCCCGGCTCGCGCATGCATTGGGCGGCCGATCTCAACCTGCCGCTGATGCGTGACCTAGGTCAGGTCGACGTACTGCTGTGGCTCGGCGATGGGGTCTTCGACATGCGCAATCAGCGCACTTTGAGGGCCCTGGTCAAGGTGCTGCGTGCGGCCGGGGTCGACTTCGCCGTGCTCGGTAACGAGGAGCGAGACAGCGGCGACGTGGCACGCCGCCTGGGCGATGAGGCGACATTCCAGTCGCTGGCCAAGCGCAATATCGCGACGCTGTCGCAGTATCGCTTCCAGCGTATCGTCACCTGCGACCCTCACAGCTTCCACGTTCTCGGCAACGAGTACGGCGAGCTGGGCGGCCACTATGCCGTGTCCCATCACAGCACCTACATCGCCGAACTGTATGAGGCGGGGCGGCTGCACTTCGCGCCTTGGAAAGGCGGCTCGGTCACCTATCACGACCCCTGCTACCTGGGTCGCTACAACGGCGAATACGAGGCACCGCGCAACGTACTCAAGGCGCTGGGCATCGACGTGGCCGAGATGCAGCGTTCGGGGTTCCGTTCACGTTGCTGCGGCGGTGGCGGTGGTGCGCCGATCACCGATATTCCCGGCAAGCAGCGGATTCCCGACATGCGCATGAATGACGTCAAGGAGACCGGTGCCGAGCTGGTCGCGGTGGGCTGCCCGCAGTGCACCGCCATGCTCGAGGGGGTGGTCGATGCCACCGCCGAGGTGCGTGACATCGCCGAGCTGGTGGCCGATGCGCTGGTGGAGCGTCCCGCTTCCTCCGGGAGCACCCGTGCCCCGCAGCCTGCCGCCGAGGAGGTGACGCCATGAGCGAGATCATCCGCCGCGATCCGCGTAAGGAGTGGATCGCCCGCAATCGTCTGCATCCCGACCACTTGAGCGTGCTGGCAGAGCTTGGTGAGGGCTCGTCCGCAGCGACGGAGTGGATGGGGCCTAACGGCGTGGTTCGTCGCAACCCCCATGCGGTGGGCTTCATCGGGCCCAACGGCATCAAGCGCATCGACCGCAGCGGTGTCCAGCAGGGCGGCCATGCCGCCACCGGCACGGCAGAAGCGAAGGACAGTCGTCGCCAAGTGACGATCGACGATCCGGCCTTCCTGGTCGCGGTGGTGCCGGACCTGCCCGGCGGGCGGCTCTCCAGCCATGATCGCGACCTGCTGGGTCTGGCGCGACAACTGGCCGATGCCGACGGCGAGCGGCCCGGCGCCGTGCTGGCCGTGATCTTCGGCAGTACCAATGGTGAGGGCTTCAGCGAGGCCGGCATCGATCGGCTGATCGCACTGGACGGCGATGATTTCGACGGCTACGCGCCGGAGGCCCGCCTGGCGGCGCTTGCCGCCGTTGACGGCGAGTTCTCTCCGCGTCACTGGCTATTGCCCGACTCCAAGTTGGGTGGTGCCGAACTGGGGCGGCGGCTGGCGGCTCGCCTGCGGGAGCGCCCTGCTACTGGCGTCTGGCAGCTCGAGCGGGACGACGCCTGTGCCTTGGGCTGGCGCTGTACCGCGCGGGGTGCTGCCGGTACTACCGATATCCAGCGCACCCTGCCGCGCATCGTGCTGGCGCTGGCAGAATGCGCCGAGCCCGTTTCAGAGACCCGTCATGCGGTCCAGGCGTTGGCCTTGTCGCAGTCGCTGCCTCCGCTGCTGGGCCGCATCGACGACCTGGGTCAGGTGGCCGTCGACCCGGCCGGCGTGGCGCTCGCCGAGGCCGAGTTCATCCTCTCCGCTGGCAACGGGGTCAAGGAGTGGGAGGGCTTCCATCAGGCCGCCAAGGTGCTGGGCGCGACCGAGGGTGCCTCGCGGGTGGCGGTCGACGATGGCTTCATGCCACGCGATCGGCAGGTGGGCGCCACCGGCACCTGGGTCACGGCGCGAGTCTACGTGGCGGTAGGCATCAGCGGGGCCATCCAGCACCTGCAGGGTATCCAGAGCTGCGAGAAGGTGGTGGCGATCAACCTCGATCCGGGGTGCGACATGATCAAGCGCGCCGACCTGGCGGTGATCGGTGACTCGGCGAGCATTCTCGCGTCACTGGTCGAGATGGTGCAGAGATTACGAGAGGAGAGGCGCGATGCGGCCTGACACCCATGACACTGCAGCACGCAACAGTGGTGCTCAAGCCAGTGCCGCTCTCGAGGTGGCTGTGCTGGTTTCGGTCGGTCGCCATCCCGTGACCGGCCGCGCCCGGCGTGCCGATCAGGATGCTCGTGGCGTGGAGCTGGCCTTGGCGCTCAGTGAGGCGCGGGTCACGCTGCTGCATGCGGGAAGTCTCGACGAAGAGAGCGAAAGCGCCATGCGCGGCTACCTGGGCATGGGCCTACCGGCCCTGACTCTGGTGGAGCAGCCGCCAGGTGCCGATGTGGTCCCTGCCCTGGCCGACACCCTGAGCGACGCCCAGCCGCAGCTGGTGATCGCCGGCGAGCGTGCCGAGCAGGGGGAGGGTTCCGGCATGTTGCCCTACCTACTGGCTGAGCGCTTGGGTTGGCCGCTGGTCAGTGGCCTGGCGGCGGTGGAGAAGGTCGAGAATGGCGTGGCCACGCTGCTCCAGGCCCTGCCGCGCGGCCAGCGCCGCCGGTTACAGGTGCGCCTGCCGGCGATCGTCAGCGTCGACGCGGCCGCCGCGGCGGCTCGCCAGAGCGCCTTCGGCCCGGCCCGGCGGGGTGAGATCGAGGTCGAGCCCGCTGCAGTCGAGTGGGACGAGGCCCAGGCGGAATGGAGCGTGGCCCCGGCCCGCAAGCGGCCCAAGCGCCTGAAGATCGTCAAGGCGGCCTCGGCCCGGGATCGCTTCAAGGCCGCCGCGGCCAAGGCCGAAGGCGCCGGGGGCCAGGTGTTGACTGACGTTACGCCGGAGCAGGGCGCCGAGGCGATTCTCAAGCTATTGAAGGAAGAGGGCGTGTTGAGGTAGCGGCCGGAAGCGTAACCCGCAACCCGACGAGCCCCGGCGCAATGCCGGGGCTCTCATATGAGAGCTTCTGTATTCAGGGCGAGATGCGGGAGCTGGCGTCGGTGAAGCCCATCAGGGAGATGTCCAGATCGATGCGGTCGCCGCGCGGGCCGAACAGGCTCAGGGTGGCCGTGCTGCCGCTGCGCAATGCCTGCAGCAGGCTGGGTCGAACGGGAAGGTCGGCGCGGCAACCCTGCTGCACGCAGGTCTGGTAGGGGAACTGGACGGGCTCTTCGCTGCCTACCTGGAGCTGCAGGCCCGAGGCGAGATGCACTCCCAGCGGTAGCAGGAAGGTCATCGCCGGGCCGTCGAGTTGCGGCGGATAAGCCATCACGACCTGCATCAGTGGCTGATTACTGTCCGGTTCGTTGACTACCTGGCCCATCGTGCAGATGCCCCCGCCCTCGCTTGGGCAGGTAACCTCCCAATCACGGAATTGCTCGGTGGTGACATCGGCGTCGGCGGCCCCAGGCAAGGCTTGCTGGGCGAAGGCAGGGTGTGCCAGGGCCAGCAGCGACAGTAGGCCGGCCAGGCCCAGGCATCGGGTGAACGGGGTCGACATCAGTGTTACCTCCTCGACTTGGGTGACCATGGGCTCTCGTGCATCCTGTACACACGACAGGGAGGGGCACACTCGCCGCCTCGACGAGGGGCCAGGTAGGAAATCACTACCATGCCTGTTCGTTCCCTCGAGGTCGAGCCCCTTCGTGCCGTCCGGGGAGGTGACATGGCGAGAGGCCCTCAACGCAACGACCCCGGAAAAGGCCGGGGTCGTTGCGTCTGGGGAGTAGAGGTGCGTATCAGGCCAGCTTGGCGGCCACCGCTCCGCGCTGCTCTTCCCTAAGCCCCTTGACCAGGCAGAAGGCCATGCCCAGCAGCACCAGGGTGAAGGGCAGGCCGGTGGCCACGGCACCGGCCTGCAGCGCGCCCAGCGCGGTGCTACCGCCACCGTAGAGCAGGATGCCGGCGATCACGCCTTCCAGCACCGCCCAGAACACGCGCTGACCGCGAGGTGCGTCGGTCTTGCCGCCGGCGGTGATGTTGTCGATCACCAGCGAGCCGGAATCCGACGAGGTGATGAAGAAGATCAACACCAGCAGGATCGCCAGGCTCGAGGTCAGAGTGGTCAGCGGCAGGTGCTCTAGCATCTGGAACATTGCCAGCGAGACGTCGCTGATACCGTCGGCCAGGGCGCCGATGCCGGCGGACGACTGGTCAAGGGCGGTGCCGCCGAAGACGCTCATCCAAACCAGCGTGACCAGGGTCGGCACCACCAGCACGGCGGTGAGGAACTCGCGCACCGTGCGTCCGCGGGAGACCCGTGCGATGAACATGCCGACGAAGGGCGACCAGGAGATCCACCAGGCCCAGTAGAACACCGTCCAGCCGTGGTACCAGGTGGCATCGTCACGACCGATCCAACTGGAGAGCGGCACGATATGGCTGGCATAGGCCAGGGTGGTGTGCCACAGATTGTTGACGAACAGCAGCACGCCGCCGGTCACCAGCACGAAGGTGAGCAGCGCCAGGGCGATCACCATGTTGATGTTGGAGAACAGCTTCACGCCGCCGTCGATGCCACGCCACACCGAGAACAGGGCCACGGCGGTGACCACCACGATGATCGCCAACTGGGTACCGATGGTGTTGGGCACGTCGAACAGATAGTTGAGGCCGCCCGCCGCCTGGGAGGCGCCGAAACCCAGCGAGGTTGCCAGACCGAAGATCGTCGCCAGCACCGCAACGATGTCGATGATATGGCCGAACCAGCCGCGCACTCGCTCGCCGAGGATCGGCGTGAAGGCCGAGCGCAGGGTCAGCGGCAAGCCGCGGTTGTAGGCGAAGAATGCCAGCGATAGTCCCACCACACCGTAGATCGCCCACGGATGCAGGCCCCAGTGGAACATCGTGGCACCGATGGCGGCACTGGCCCCTGCCGGAGTATGCGCTTCGGCATTGAGCGGGGTGCCGTACCAGTCGGTGTAGTAGGCGACCGGCTCGGCTACGCTCCAGAACATCAGGCCGATGCCCATGCCCGCGGCGAACAGCATGGCGAACCAGGAAGTGGTCGAGTATTCCGGCCGGGCCTGGCTGCCGCCCAGGCGAATGCGCCCTACCGGCATGGCGATCAGCGTCAGGCACAGCAGCACGAACAGGTTGCCGGCGATCATGAACAGCCAGTCGAAGTATTCGATCGACCAGCCGCGGGCCGCGGTGAGGTGGCTGTTGGCGGCATCGGGATAGATCAGTGCATAAAGAATGAAGGCCAGGATGGCCAGGGCCGAAAGTGGGAAGACGGGATGGTGGAAATCCATCCCCAGCACCTGGGCATTGTCCTGCCCCGGTTTGAGGATCGGGGCATCGTCATGCTTCATGGGGATTCCTCGGTGATTGTTGTGTGTCTTGCGCTGGGGTGTCGAATGCGATGGCGCACCCGGCCAGATATTGTTGGGTGCATGGGGCAGGGGTGGTGTCGTGAAAGCGACCTGCGGTTATCCGGTGGGGCCCGGGACATGGCGATATCACGCATGGCGGCGTCGCCTCTGCGCATACGAGGTCGTCGAGGGGTGGCGTAGGCTGGCTTGGTGGCGTTTCGCCATCCCCTCGGCATCGGGCTCAGGCCCGGTCAGCCGCATAACAATGTAAGGAGCCAGCCATGAGCCAAGCCAACCGCGGCGTCGTCTACAAGGGCCCGGGTAAGGTCGACGTCGAATCCATCCCCTACCCGGAACTCGCTCTCGGCAATCGCAAATGTGACCACGGTGTGATCCTGAAGGTGGTCACTACCAACATTTGCGGTAGCGACCAGCACATGGTGCGCGGTCGTACCACCGCGCCGTCCGGTCTGGTGCTGGGCCACGAGATCACCGGTCTGGTGGTCGAGTGCGGGCGCGACGTGGAATTCATCAAGCCGGGCGACCTGGTCTCGGTGCCCTTCAACATCGCCTGCGGGCGCTGCCGTAACTGCAAGGAAGGCCGAACCGGTATCTGTCTCAACGTCAACCCGGCACGCCCCGGTGCCGCTTATGGCTACGTCGACATGGGCGGCTGGGTCGGCGGCCAGACGGAATACGTCATGGTGCCCTACGCCGACTTCAACCTGCTGAAATTCCCGGATGCCGACCAGGCGATGGAGAAGATCCGCGACCTGACCCTGCTCTCCGACATCTTCCCCACCGGCTTCCACGGCTGCGTGACGGCCGGCGTCGGGCCGGGCAGCACCGTCTATATCGCCGGTGCCGGTCCGGTGGGCCTGGCGGCGGCGGTATCCGCCCAGCTGTTGGGGGCGGCCTGCGTGATCGTTGGCGACATGATCGAGGAGCGCCTGGCCCAGGCCCGCAGCTTCGGTTGCGAAACCATCGACCTGACCCAGGATGGCGACATGGCCGACAAGATCGAGGCGATCCTCGGCGAGCGTGAAGTCGACGCCTTCGTCGACTGCGTCGGTTTCGAGGCCCATGCCTGCGGCTGCAACCACGGCAAGGAGGCGCCGGCCACCGTACTCAACTCAGCGATGCAGTTGACCCGTGCCGGCGGTCAGATCGGTATTCCCGGTCTCTACGTGACCGAGGATCCAGGCGCCGTCGACGATGCCGCCAAGCAGGGGGCGCTGAGCATGCGCTTCGGCCTGGGCTGGGCCAAGTCCCACTCCTTCCATACCGGGCAGTGTCCGGTCATGAAATACCACCGCCCGCTGATGCAGGCGATCCTGTTCGGCAAGGTCAAGATCGCCGATGCGGTCAACGTACAGATGATCTCGCTGGATCAGGCCCCGCAGGGCTACGCCGACTTCGACGGCGGGGCGGCGAAGAAATTCGTCATCGACCCGCACGGCAGCGTGGCCGCCTAAGGTAAAGAGGGGAACCCGGGCTGGCCGCGCCGCGCCTTGCCGTCGGCGCGGCGAGCCATCCCGGGATGTCGCCCCGACGGCAACGTGGTCTCCTGGGCGTCGAGCGGGTAATCTAGGGAACTGACGACGACAACGGCAGCGGAGAGGTGAGAGAGATGATGTTCGCCGACTTGATCGATGCGGAGGATTTTCGTCAGCGCCTGGTGGCGCTGGGCATCGAGCTGCCCGTCGGTGCCGATCCCGATACCTGCGCCCGGCTTGCCGCTCAGCGGCAAGCCGAGGCGGGGGTACCCGACCTGCCGGCGCTGGTCGCCGAGCTGGAGACCCAGACCGGCGTCATGCAGCCCGAGGTGCGAGAGGCGTTGGCGCGTCATTTGCGGCCTGTGGTGGGCTGACGCCCCTCATGGCTACGCCGCCCTGAAGCCTTTACGGTAACGCATCGCCCCCGGCCTTGGCCGGGGGCGATTTTGCTTCACGAGGTGTAGACGGCGCTTAGCCTAGCCGCGCACCAGCTGCAGGTGGGGCGCGCTGTGGCCCAGGTTCTCCTGCATCCGCTCGCTGTACCAGTCGATGAAGTCGATCACGCCGAACTCGTAGGTCTCCGAGTAGGGGCCGGGCTGGTAGGCCTTGGAGTTGATGCCGCGCTGGTTTTCCTCGGCCAGCCGCCGGTCCTGGTCGTTGGTGGCGTCCCACACCCGACGCATCTGCTCGGGATGGTAGTCGACGCCCTCCACGGCATCCTTGTGCACCAGCCATTTGGTGGTCACCATAGTCTCCTGCGGCCCCAGCGGCAGCACGCGGAACACGATGGCATGATCGCCCATGAAGTGGTTCCAGGAGTTGGGCAGGTGCAGGATGCGCAGCGAGCCCATGTCGGGGCTGGTCAGGCGGCCCATCAGCTTGCCGCAGGCCGGCTTGCCGTCCATGGTCATCGAGACCACGCCATCCAGCAGCGGCGTGCGGGTCAGGCGGTTGCGCTTGCCGAAGCGCTTGAGCTGCCAGGGCACCTGCTGCTCGTCCCAGTCGGACTGCTTCTTCGCCACCAGTGCCTTGTAGGCCGGCGTGGCGCGCGGGTCGTCGGTGTCGTCGAACTCCTGCAGCGAGTTGAGCAGTTCCGGGTGGGAGCCGTTGCAGTGATAGCACTCGCGGTTGTTCTCGATGACCAGCTTCCAGTTGGCCTGCTCGACGATGCTCGACTCCACGGCAACCTTGACGTTGGTCATGTCGTAGGGCTCGAGGTAGTGATCCAGGGTGACCAGGAAGTCGTCGATGGCCGGTGGCTGTTCGGCCGCCAGGCTGATGAAGATGAAGCCGCCGCCGGTGCGTACGTGGACCGGCTTGAGTCCGTAGGCGGAAAGGTCGAAGTTCTCGCCCATGTCGCTGCCGGCGAAGAGCAGGCGGCCGTCGAGTTCGTAGGTCCACTGGTGATACGGGCAGACCAGCTTGGCGACCTTGCCCTTGTCGCTGACGCACAGTCGCGAGCCGCGGTGGCGGCAGACGTTGTGGAAGGCATGAATGGTGCCGCCATCCCCGCGCACGATGATCACCGGGTTGTCACCGACCTGCAGGGTCATGTAGTTGCCCTTGGCGGGAATCTCGCAGGTCATGCCGGCGAACAGCCACTCCTTGCCGAAGATCTCCTGCATGTCCAGGGCGAACAGCCGGGCATCGTTGTAGAAGGGCTGGGGCAACGAGAAGTTGTGCGCACGCTCGGCCAGCATCCTTGCGGTGGCCTGACGTGCCGGATCCAAGGGATCGTCGAGGGGAGTCGGAGAGGGGGTGTCCATGCAAGCTTCCTCATTGCTGGCCGCGTTCGCGGCATCGGTTCGGTTGTTGGTGTGGTCGTCAGGAGGCCGGCGTTGTGATTGTGGAGGCCGGTCGTGATTACGGCGAGTGTGGATCAGCCGCCGGGGAGGCAGTTGTCTGCCGACGACAGACAAGAATGCAGGCGCGACGCGTGTGGAAGGAAAAGAGACACCGAGTGGGACTCATGGGCATGCCCGTGTCGTAGTCAGGCAAGTCGTGGCCTTGCCGCCTGGCGCAAAATTCGTTCAACGGCAGGCGGTGTTCCGCAGTCGGAGCCTTCCACGCTGATCAATGCCAGGCGACTCGACATGACCATGAACTTTCTCAACCCCGTCACGACCCAGACCTGGACCAACGGCCGCCATTTGGTGCGTTGCGTCAAGGTCATCCAGGAAACCTGGGACGTCCGCACTTTCTGCTTCATGGCCGAGCAGCCGGTGATGTTCTTCTTCAAGCCGGGGCAGTTCGTGACCCTGGAGCTGGAGATCGAGGGCGAGCCGATCATGCGCTCCTATACGATCTCCAGTTCGCCATCGATTCCCTACAGCTTCTCGATCACCGTCAAGCGGGTGCCGGGCGGCAAAGTGTCGAACTGGTTGCACGACAACCTGAAGGTCGGCGACGAGCTGGCGGTGCATGGGCCGGTGGGCAACTTCAACTCGATCGACTTTCCCGCCGACAAGGTGCTGTTCCTCTCCGGCGGCGTGGGCATCACGCCGCTGATGTCGATGACACGCTGGTTCTTCGACACCAACGCCAACGTCGACGTCGAGTTCATCCACAGTGCACGTGCCCCGCGCGACGTCATCTACCATCGCGAGCTGGTGCACATGTTCTCGCGGATCCCCGAGTTCAAGTTGCATATCGTCTGCGAGAAAAAGGACGACATCGGCGAGGCCTGGGCCGGCTATCGCGGGTTTTTGACCCAACCGATGCTGGAGCTGATGGTGCCCGATTTCCTCGAACGCGAGATCTTCTGCTGCGGCCCCACGCCCTACATGAACGCGATCAAGCGCATCCTGCGCGATAACGGCTTCGACATGAGCCACTACCACGAGGAGTCCTTCGGCGCCACGCCGCTGGACGTGCGCGAAGAAGTGCTGGAACTGGCCGAGCAGGCCGAGGCCGAGGCCGAGGAGATCGACTACGCCGACATGCTCAGCGTCGAGTTCGTCGGCTCGGGCAAGAGCGTCCGCATCCAGCCGGGCGAGACGGTGCACTCGGCTGCCGCCAAGCTGGGCCTGCACATTCCCAAGGCCTGTGGCATGGGTATCTGCGGCACCTGCCGGGTGGGACTCAAGTCCGGTGAAGTGGACATGGAGCACAACGGCGGCATCACCGATGAGGACATCGAAGAGGGTTACATCCTCTCCTGCTGCAGCAAGCCCCGGGGCGACGTGGTGGTCGATTACTGACTGAGGCCGGGCCCGGCTAGGCTCAGCCCTGCCGGGCCTGGTCGAACAGTTCTTCAACGCCGCATACCTCGCCGCAGCGGTCCAGCGAATAGCCGGGCAGCTCGCGGACGGCCGCCTGGAACGCCTCGCCGCGGATCATCTCGAGCAGGCGCACGACGCTGGGGTCGGCGAGGCTCCTGCGTTGGCACACCAGCAGGTAGTGCTCATGAGCCAGCGGCAGGAAGGTCAGGCCGAATTGATGCGCGGCGGCTTCGACGCCGAAGCCCACATCGGCCATGCCGGCGGCGATATAGGCGGCCACGGCGGAATGGGTGTACTCCTCGAGTTCGAAGCCGGGGATGCGCTGCGATGCGAGCCCGGCCTCGCGCAGCAGGATGTCGAGCAGCGCCCGGGTGCCCGAGGCCTTCTGTCGATTTATGAAACGCACGTCACCTCGGGCCAGGTCGGTCAGGCCGGCGATGCCCTTGGGGTTGTCCGGTGCGAGCATGAGTCCCTGGCAGCGGGTGATGAAGCGGATGATGCAGTGGCTGCGTGGCCGAAGCTGGCGTCGATAGCCCTGCATCAGCGGACCGTGGGTCGCCGAGGTCGGCATGTGGTAGCCGGCCACGTCGCAGGCGCCTCGATTGAGTGCCGCCAGTGCCTCCTGCGGGCTGCAGTACTGCAGGTCGAGCTGGAAGTCGCTGGCGAAGCGGGGCAGCAGCGCCACTGCATAGCCGTGGCTGGCGTGCATGCGCAGTACCGGCTCGACACCTTCGAGAAGTTGTTGAAGCTCGAGGTTGAGCTCCGAGCCCAGGCTCTCGAGCTGTGGGCCGAGCCGGGCAGCCACTCGCTGGCGGGCCCACAGCAGCTTGTCGCCGAGGGGGGTCAGCCATGCGCCGCGCCCCTTCTGCATCTCCACCAGGCCAGTGCCGAAGAAGTCCGCCCACTTGTTGAGCAGGTTCCAGGCGTGGCGATAGGAGATGCCGACCTCGGCGGCGGCCTCGGTCAACTTGCCGCTGCGATGAATGCCCTGCAGCAACCCGAACAGCTGAGGGTCCAGGCGGTTACCGGACTCGTCGGTAAAGGACCAGGCCGGCTCGATTCGAATGCGTTTCATATGCTGTGTTTTTCATATTTCGAAACGGAAGCAGTACTGCTACTTTCACAAGTACGCGAGAGCAAGAGCGATTGCCGTGAAGCGACATACAGCGTAATTCATATATGCACTGTAGTACATAAATAGACCGTCACTAGCAGCGTCGAACGTATTGGTACGACATGCACCCTACGTTCGCTTCGAGGCCAGGCCATGCCAAACAGCCCATTCCTTCCCTGGAACCCCCAACAGGTTCAGGACGAGATCGACGCCCTGAAGCACGAGCCCGGGGCCTTGCTTCCCATCCTGCATGCGATTCAGGACCGCTGCGGCCATGTGCCGCGTGAGGCGGTGCCGATCATTGCCGAGGCGTTGCAGCTCACCCGTGCCGAGGTGCACGGCGTGATCAGCTTCTATCATCACTTCCGAACCACCCCACCGGGACGTCATGTGGTGCAGATCTGCCGCGCCGAGGCGTGCCAGGCGCGCGGTTCGCGGGCACTGGAGAATCACGCACGGGAAACGCTCGGTATCGACTACCACCAGACGACCGCCGACCGCGAGATCACCCTGGAGCCGGTCTATTGCCTTGGCAACTGCGCCTGCGGTCCGTCGCTGCGCGTCGATGACCGCATCGTCGCCCGCGTCACCCCCGAAAAATTCAACCGGCTGGTCGACGAACTGACCACGCAAGTGCTGGAGGTGAGCTGATGCGAGTCAGGCTATACGTTCCCCGCGAGACCACGGCGCTGGCGCTGGGCGCCGACGAGGTCGCCGAGCGTATCGAGGCAGAGGCGGTCGCTCGCGGCGCCGAGGTCGAGCTGGTGCGCAATGGCTCGCGCGGGCTGTTCTGGCTGGAGCCGCTGGTCGAGGTCGAGACCGACGCCGGGCGTGTCGCCTATGGTCCGGTCGAGCCCGGCGACGTGGCCGGCCTGTTCGACGCCGGGCTGCTAGAGGGCAGCGCCATGTCTACCCTCTGCCGGGGGCCGACCGAGTCGATTCCCTATTTGCAGGCCCAGCAGCGCCTGACCTTTGCGCGCATCGGGATCACCGATCCGCTCTCACTCGACGACTATCGCGCTCATGACGGTTTCCGCGGCCTGGAGCAGGCGCTGGCGCTCTCGCCCCAGGCCATCGTCGACGAGGTCAAGACCTCCGGCCTGCGCGGTCGCGGCGGGGCGGCGTTCCCCACCGGCATCAAGTGGCAGACCGTGCTCGACGCCCCAGCCGACCAGAAATATATCGTCTGCAACGCCGACGAGGGCGATTCCGGTACCTTCGCCGACCGTCTCGTGATGGAGTGCGATCCCTATCTGCTGATCGAGGGCATGGCCATCGCCGGCCTCGCCGTGGGCGCCACCCAGGGCTACGTCTACCTGCGTTCCGAATACCCCCTGGCACACGAAATCTTCAACGAGGCCATTGCCCGCGCCGAGGCCGCCGGCTATCTCGGCGCCGACATCCGCGGCAGCGGCCGGCGCTTCGACCTCGAGGTACGGCTCGGCGCCGGTGCCTACATCTGCGGCGAGGAGACCTCGCTGCTCGAGAGTCTCGAGGGCAAGCGCGGCATGGTGCGCTTCAAGCCGCCGCTGCCGGCGCTCGAGGGGCTGTTCGGCAAGCCCACCGTGGTCAACAACGTGCTTTCGCTGGCGGCGGTGCCCTTCATCCTCTCCCGCGGGGCAACGGCTTATGCCGACTACGGCATGGGCCGCTCACGCGGCACCCTGGCGCTGCAGCTGGCCGGCAACGTCAAGCGCGGTGGCCTGGTCGAGCTGGCCTTCGGCACTACCCTGCGCCAGCTGATGGAGGATTTCGGCGGCGGCACCGCGAGTGGCCGACCGCTGCGCGCGGTGCAGGTGGGCGGTCCGCTGTGCGCCTATCTGCCCGAAAGCCAGTGGGACCTGCCGCTCGACTACGAGACCTTCGCCGAGGTGGGGGCCGGGGTCGGCCACGGTGGCGTGGTGATGTTCGACGACACGGTCGACATGGGCGAACAGGCGCGCTTCGCCATGGAGTTCTGTGCGGTGGAGTCGTGCGGCAAGTGCACGCCCTGCCGCATCGGCGCGGTGCGCGGCGTCGAGGTGATCGACCGCATCCGCGCAGGTGACAACCGCGAGGCCAATCTCGCGCTGCTGGGCGACCTTTGCGAGACCATGGTGGACGGTTCCCTCTGCGCCATGGGGGGCATGACGCCCTTCCCCGTGCAGAGCGTGATGAAACACTTTCCCGACGACCTGCAGCGCGACGCCACGCAGCGTTGAGCGGGAGGAGGTACGACATGTTGCAATACTTCGACCCCAAGCACGCTTCTCCGGAGCGCGACTACGGTACCCCGGCGCGGCTCTCCGGGACGCTCGTCAGCCTCGAGATCGACGGCCACGAGATCACCGTCCCCGAAGGCACCTCGGTGCTGCGCGCAGCGGCCTTGGCCGACATCAACATTCCCAAGCTGTGCGCCTCGGACAACCTCGAGGCATTCGGCTCCTGCCGTCTGTGTGCGGTGCAGATCGAGGGCAAGCGCGGTTTGCCGGCCTCCTGCACCACGCCGGTCGAGGCCGGCATGAAGGTCACCACCCAGAACGCACGGCTGGCCAAGTTGCGGCGCAACGTGATGGAGCTCTACATCTCCGATCACCCGCTGGACTGTCTGACCTGCCCGGCCAACGGCGACTGCGAGCTGCAGGACATGGCCGGCGCGGTGGGCCTGCGCGAGGTGCGCTACGGCTTCGACGGCGAGAATCACCTGGACGCCGAGACCGACGACTCCAACCCCTACTTCAGCTTCGACCCCAGCAAGTGCATCGTCTGCTCGCGCTGCGTGCGCGCCTGCAACGAAGTGCAGGGCACCTTCGCCCTGACCATCGAGGGGCGCGGCTTCGAGTCCAAGGTCGCCGCCGGGCAGAATGATGCGTTCATGGATTCCGAGTGCGTCTCCTGCGGTGCCTGCGTGCAGGCCTGCCCGACCTCGACGCTGATGGAGAAGTCGGTGATCGAGCAGGGTCAGCCGGAGCACAGCGTGGTGACCACCTGCGCCTACTGCGGCGTGGGCTGCTCGTTCAAGGCCGAGATGCAGGGCGACCGGGTGGTGCGCATGGTGCCCTATAAGGGCGGCGACGCCAATCATGGCCACTCGTGCGTCAAGGGGCGCTTCGCCTTCGGCTATGCCACCCATCCGGACCGGCTCAAGTCGCCGATGATCCGCGAGTCGATCGACCAGCCTTGGCGCGAAGTGGGCTGGGAAGAGGCGATCGCCTTCGCCGCCGAGCGGCTCAAGGCGATCCAGGCCAAGCACGGTCGCGAGAGCATCGGCGGCATCACCTCCTCGCGCTGCACCAATGAGGAGACCTACCTGGTGCAGAAGCTGGTGCGCGCGGCCTTCCACAACAACAACACCGATACCTGCGCGCGGGTGTGCCACTCGCCCACCGGCTTCGGCCTCAAGGCGACGCTGGGCGAGTCCGCCGGCACCCAGACCTTCGATTCGGTGATGAAGGCCGACGTGATCGTGGTCATCGGTGCCAACCCCACCGACGCCCACCCGGTGTTCGCCTCGCAGATGCGGCGCCGGCTGCGCCAGGGCGCCGAGCTGATCGTCGTCGACCCGCGCCGCATCGACCTGCTCAAGACACCGCACCATCGCGGCGCCCAGCACCTCGCCCTGCGCCCCGGCACCAACGTGGCGATGATCAACGCGCTGGCGCACGTGGTGGTCAGTGAGGGACTCGAGGATCGCGAGTTCATTGCCAAGCGCTGCGATGCGGCGGGCTACCAGGCCTGGCGCGAGTTCATCCTCGACGAGCGCCACTCGCCCGAGAACGTCGAGGCGATCACCGGCGTGCCCGCCGAGCAGGTGCGCCGCGCCGCGCGCACCTACGCCCAGGCGCCCAACGGCGCGATCTACTACGGCCTCGGCGTCACCGAGCACAGCCAGGGTTCGAGCATGGTGATGGGCATCGCCAACCTGGCCATGGCCACCGGCAACATCGGCCGCGAGGGGGTGGGCGTCAACCCGCTGCGCGGGCAGAACAACGTCCAGGGCTCCTGCGACATGGGCTCCTTCCCCCACGAGCTGCCGGGCTACCAGCACGTCGGCGACCCTGCCGTGCGTGAGCGCTTCGAGGCGGCCTGGGGCGTGCCCATCGATGACGAGCCGGGGCTGCGCATTCCCAACATGTTCGACGCTGCCATCGCCGGCGACTTCAGGGCGCTCTACGTGCAGGGCGAGGACATCGCCCAGTCGGACCCCAACACCCAGCACGTAGAGCAGGCGCTGCGCTCGCTGGAGTGCCTGATCGTGCAGGACATCTTCCTCAACGAGACGGCCAAGTTCGCCCACGTGCTGCTGCCGGGCTCCTCCTTCCTGGAGAAGGACGGCACCTTCACCAACGCCGAACGACGCATCAACCGCGTGCGCAAGGTGATGCCGCCGCTGGCCGGCAAGCAGGACTGGGAAGTGACCGTGGACCTGGCCAATGCACTGGGTTACCCCATGCACTATGACCACCCGGCCCAGATCATGGACGAGATCGCCACCCTCACGCCGAGCTTCTCCGGGGTCAGCTACGCGCGGCTCGACGAGCTGGGCAGCATTCAATGGCCGTGCAACGAGGCGTACCCGAAGGGCATGCCGACCATGCATATCGAGGACTTCCCCATCGGCCTGGGTCAGTTCGCCATCACCGACTACGTGGCCACCGAGGAGCGCTCCAACCGTCGCTTCCCGCTACTGCTCACCACCGGGCGCATCCTCTCCCAGTACAACGTCGGCGCCCAGACCCGGCGCACCGGCAACCAGGCCTGGCACGACGAGGACGTGCTCGAGCTGCATCCGTCCGACGCCGAGCTGCGCGGCATACGCGATGGCGACTGGGTCGGCATCACCAGCCGAGCCGGCCAGACGGTACTGCGTGCCCGGGTCAGCGACCGCATGCCGCCGGGGGTGGTCTACACTACCTTCCACCACCCGGGCAGCGGAGCCAATGTGATCACCACCGACAGCTCCGACTGGGCGACCAACTGCCCGGAATACAAGGTGACCGCCGTGCAGGTCGAGAAGGTCAGCCAGCCGTCCGTCTGGCAGCGCCAGTTCGAAAGCTTCGACCGGCTCCAGCTAAGGTTGCTGCGCGGCGACGAGCCCTCAGCGGAGCGTGTGAATGAGTGACGACCCCAGCCACTGCCGAGCCCCGGTTGAGGTACACCGGGGTGGCAGTGCCATGCGGCTCGAAGACAGTATCGCCGTGGAGCTGCCGGTAGCGCTGGTTTACAACGGCATCTCCCACGCCGTGATGATGGCCACGCCGACCGATCTGGAGGACTTCGCGCTGGGGTTCAGCCTCACCGAGGGTATCCTGGGCACGGCGGATGAGCTCTACGACCTGGAGGTGCGCCAGGAAGCCCAGGGCATTGCCGTGCATCTCGAGATCGCGACGCCGCGCTTCATGGCGCTCAAGCAGCGCCGGCGCAGCCTGGCCGGCCGCACCGGGTGCGGCCTGTGCGGTACCGAGTCGCTGGAACAGGCGATTCGCCCGGTGGCGCCGGTCGTGGCGCCGATGGTCGGCGACGCTGCCATTCAGCATGCTCTGGAGACGCTCAAGTGGCACCAGCCGCTTCAGCGGGAGACCGGGGCAACCCACGGCGCTGCTTGGTGCGATCTCGAGGGGCGTATCCTGCTGGCGCGCGAGGATGTCGGTCGTCACAACGCCCTCGACAAGCTGATCGGTGCCCTGCTTCGTCAGCGTGATACTGACCGGCAGGGCTTCGTGCTGGTCTCCAGCCGGGCCAGCTACGAGATGGTGCAGAAGAGCGCCAGCGCCGGCATCGGCTGCCTGGTCGCCGTGTCGGCTTCCACCTCGCTTGCCATCGAGCAGGCGCGCCAGGCCGGCCTGATGCTGGTCGGCTTCGCCCGCACGGGGCGCCATGTCATCTATCATCAGCCGGCCGCCGAGACAGCGCCGGCAACCCATGCCAGCGGAGGTTGATGTCGCCATGAGCCGTAGCCAGCTCGATACCCTGATCCATATGGTGAACCAGATCGCCATCAACAATGCCCACTACGACGACGCTGCCGAGCGCATTCATGCCCACCTGACCAAGTTCTGGGCCCGCAGCATGAAGCGCCAGATCGTCGACTACCTGCAGCAGGACGGCAGCGAGCTCTCGCCCTTGGCCAGGGAGGCCATTGAGCGGCTGGCGCAAGCCCAGACGGAGGCTCGCTCGGCAAGCGCTTGAACCCAATGGGATCACGCTTTTCAACGGTGTCAGGCGCTCTCCTTATTTCGTCTTAACCGGCCTGTGCTATATTTGCCTCATGCGTCTCATGGTTCGGCCGGTGGCCCGACCGACGGGCCTCATGGGGCCCGCCCCAGGGTCTATACCGGGAGTCGGGCGGCGAAAGCGCCTGCACCACTCCCCCTTGTTCCTGCTCCCATGCGATGACGTCCCTCGAAAGGAGTCGTGCCATGACCCTCATGGCGCCGACCATGGCAGGTCCGAATAACTCGATCGACTCAAGTCGACAATAACTCCATTACGCACGGGGCAGGGGCTCATGAACAGGGCATTCCTCCAGGCTGCCGCCTTGACGGCAGGCTTCTTCACGCTTGGGCCGGCGGCCCAGGCCAATCTTCCCGTTTCTCTCGATGGCAGGCTGGGTGACTCGCCGACGCTGTGGCAGGTGCTGGATGCGGTGGCCATGCCGGAGGGGCTGACGGCCGACGAGGTGTGGCTCAGCATCGACCTGCGCAACCGCCAGGTGCGCGTGCTGCGCGGCGAAACCGTGATCGAGCGCATCGAGCATCTTGCTTTCGGTGCCGGCGGTGCGGCGCCGCTGCGGGCCAAGGGCAGCTCGATGACGCCGCTGGGTGAATTTCGCGTCGACCGCATCAATCGCGCTTCGCGCTTCGGGCTGTTCTTCGGCTTCGACTATCCCAATGCGCAAGTGGCGGAAGAAGCGCTGCAAAGCGGCAAGATCACGCTGCAGGAGTATTGGTACATCGAGAACTACCGGGCGCGTCACGGCCGGGCACCGCATACCACCTCACTGGGCGGGTTGATCGGTATTCACGGCCTGGGCCAGGGCGATCCCGACGTGCACCGCAGCTTCGACTGGACCGAAGGCTGCGTGGCGGTCAGCAACGAGGAGATCCGCGCGCTGGACCCGTGGCTAAGGATCGGCACGCGGGTGGTGATCAGTGGTTGAGCGCGGGGAGGCTGGCGGAAGAGCGTGGGAGTCGAACCCACCAGGGACCGCTGGCAGCCCCTGCCAGATTTGAAGTCCCGCATTCTGACTCTTTATCCAGTATTATTGGAGTTCATGTAGCGTTACGATTGCCGTCAAATCAGTCCTTTAGCAACGCTCCGGCTTTCGCTCATTTAACGCCAATGTACGGCGAGCGTTGCCCCAGCGTTGCCCCAGCGTTGCCCCGGAGCCGGCCATGAACTTCACAAAGCGCGCCCTCGAGCAGATCCAGCCACCTGAATCCGGGCGGGCAACCTACCGAGATGAGAAGGTGGCAGGCCTTGAGCTTCGGGTGACGGCGGCCGGGGCGAAGACCTTCGCGGTGCATCGCCGCGTCAACGGCAAGCCGAAGCGGATCACGATAGGCAGGTTTCCTGAGGTAACCATCGAGCAGGCACGCAAGCGGGCCACCGAGATGCTGGGGGAGATTGCTGCAGGCATTGACCCATCGGCCGCGCGACAGGCCGATCGTCACCGCACGGCTACGGTCGAGAGCACGCTGGCTGAATACCTGACCTCACGCCAACTGAAGCCTAACACCAAGAGAGCCTATAACGATGACGTGCGCCACTACCTCAAGGAGTGGCTGCCGCGTCGGCTGGCGTCCATCAGCCAGCAGGATGTGATCGACAAGCATGCGGAGATTTCCACCGCGAGCGAGGCTCGGGCCAACGGGGCCATGCGAGTACTCCGGGCTCTCTTCAACTTTGCCCGGGTCCGCTATCTGGACGAGCGGGGGATGCCGTTATACCCAACGAACCCAGTCCAAGCGCTCAGTGATCAGCGTGCCTGGAACCGGTCACGGCGGAAGCAGACGATCTTGATGCCCTACGACTTCCCGGCGTGGTGGGGCGCTACGGATGAGCTCAAGCGGGACCATCGAGCCTATGTGCGAAATATCGGCCGCTACCTGCAGGCGCTGTTGCTGACCGGCATGCGCAGCGGTGAGCTTGCCGGTATCACCACCAGCAAGGGTGTGCTCGACGCTGACGGCATCGAAATGCCCTATTACAACCAGCGTGCCGGCCTCATCGAGCTGCCGGACCCGAAAGGCGGGCAGCCAGTGTTCATTCACTTGCGGCCCACTACCCAGGCGCTGATAGACGACGCCCTGAAGGATGCCAAGGGCTCGATGTATCCTTTCCGACCGCGGGACAGCGACACGCCGCTAGCCGAGCGGCACATCGCCGACTGGATCGCCTGGATCGAAAAGCGATGCGGGGTGCGAGTAACGCGCCACGACCTGCGCCGCACCATGATCACTGTGGCCGAGGGGCTCGACATCAGCCCCTATACGATCAAGCGCCTGGTCGGCCATGCCGTAGGCAACGACGTGACTGGTGGCTACATCATCAGCCAGCGCAAGCGAATGCTGGCAGCCTTGGAGAAGATCGAAGCCGAGATGTTCCGGTATCGGCAGGGGGTGTTTGAGATAGAGTGAACCTCTAATTCACCAAGCTAGGGACCGCGCCAATAGGGGATGTATCGAATGCTCAACATGATTGGTCTGGCACTAGGTTTCTTCGGATCGCTGCTACTACTTATCGATCCTTCAATGTGGATCCTGAAGGACTTTACCGATGCATATATACGCAAGAGAGAGTCCGTAGTAACAATACCTGAATACAAGGACGAAAAGCGCTTATGGCTGATTGAGCAGCGGTGGCTAAGACGAATCGGCATCTTGATGTTGGCGGCGGGGTTCTTACTGCAGCTTCTGGCTCAGATCTTCTCCGCTTGAAGATCATACGGGCTGGCATAGCACCAGCATTGAGCGATTCCGGGCGCTGGGCCATGCTCAGGCCATGGACGACCACACCCGACTCCGTATCACCCAATGGCGAAAACGCCTAGAGCGCCGCGGCTGGATCAGCCTGCGCCGAGGTCCGCCGGCGCGCGATCGGCTGATTGAGTATCACGTGCTTTGGCAGGGCTACTTGGTAAGCGGCCGGGTGCGGCTGCGCGACCTGAATCACAGCGATGGATACTGGCAACCGGGCACGCCGGTGTATTTGCTCGAGCGGGGGCAGGATGTGCAGGAGGGCGTCTGGCGGGTTGCGCGTAGACCGGGAGAACCGGGGCAAGTGATGCGGAGTATGCCAGTGTGAGCGAGCCCCATTCGCCATCCTTGGCGAGGGGTGGTCTGCACCAGTGCCGCCTGCTATCTTCCCTGGCAACCGTCGCCGGCCGCGCATACAGACGACATCCTCCATTCTGCCGCGGGAATTTCTATGGCGCTGTGCGAGATCTCTTAAACACATGTAAGCTCAAGCCCATATCGGCCTGGGGCGTAGGGATCCAACATGCGACAGAGAATGACCGACACCGAGCTACTCGCGAAGCTGAGGGCCAAGCGCTACAGCCGTCTCTGCCGTGAGGCCGCCCGCCGCATCGAAGAGTTACTGGCCAACGAAAAGGGCGCCACCGAGGCGCCCAATCGAGAACTACCGGCCGACGTCAATCGAAGCTGAACTGCCCTCGATTCTGCCCCGCCGACACTTCCATCTGCACGCAGCCCTGCAGGGTGCTGTAGCTGCCCGGGCTGGCAAAGGTTGCGATTTCATCACAGTGCCGCTGGATGTTGCCGGGCAGGCTTGCCCATTGGCCTTTCAAGCCATCGTAGGCTGACTGCTCCATCTGTATGCAGCCGTTGTAGGTCATGTTGCTGAACTCGCCCCCGAAACTGGCTATCTCTTCGCAGTGTGCCTCGACATCGTATCGGGGCATCTCCTGGGCATTGACCGCGAACGGCAGCGCCAGCAGTGCCAAGACCATCAGAGTTCGAACCATGGTCAGGCCTCTTTCGGCCGGGTAAACAGCACCAGCAGCCCCAGAATGATGTCTCCCAGCGCCCAGGTGGTCACTATCATGCCGATACCCAGAGCACTGCCAATGGCTGCACCTGCTTGCTCATACTCGTTCTGCGAGGTCTGCATCGCCTCTCCCATTATGCCGAACGAGGAGAACAGCCATACGGCCATGAGCACGTTGAAGAGGATGAAGCTCCACTTGAACAGCTTGCCGAAGACTCCACGTTTCGCTTTGCGCAGCTGGTGACCGCACTGGCTGCATTTGAAAGCCGAGTCGCTCACCTGGTGGTTGCACTCGGGGCATGCTACTAGCGCCATAATCCCTGCTCCCTTCCTACGTTTTCTTAGGTACCAGACACAGCATATTCACTATGTAACGATGCTGCTACTGATCGCAACGTATTAGGACAATGGCTTACATGGGTATGGCAAATCTCCTACAGCTCAAGAACCAGGCAGTTCAGCCTGAACCCGACAGGAGTAGCCTCCATCATCGAGGCGGTGCTCTACCTGGGTGATCAACCATTCGCCATCTGCCCCCTCGCGGAACCCTTGAAGCTGCAGGCGGCCCTCTGCCATCAGGCGCGGGTCGCCTGGCAGCGATAGGTCGAGGCGCTGCTCGCCGCGCTGGCTGCGCCGCCACTCGGCCTGGGCGGCCGCCATGGCGCTCTCGGCGTCAGGGTATACCGTACCCAGGCGGTTGACCGGCTCGTCCTGCCCTACCGTCACATCGACCGTTTCGCCGGCCTCCGTGTCCCGCCACTGAGCGGTGACGCTGCCGGCGGAGCGACGCTTGGCGAGCTGCATGCGGCCAGTTGTTACCATGTCGGGGGTGATCGTGACGGTAGGCAGCTGAGGCTCTTCCGGCGATGCTGCCCGCGATGCCCCGCGGCGCGCCAGTACCAGGCGGCCGGCTGCCGGCTTGGCGATGCCGTCATACTGCTGCGCGAGACGGGTCAGCAGGTTCATGTCCGATTCGTTGATCTGGTCGACGTGGGGCAGCGCGATGCCCGCCATTGCCTGCTGTACCACCGCCTCGAGGCTGTGCTCCTGGGCAATGGTTCGGGTCATGTCGCCGAGCAGCGTGCCGGCATCCCAACTGCGGGTCTTCTTGGTCTGGAGCATCAGGCGGGTGCTGCCCTGCCCTGATTCGCTCTTGGCCAGTGGCGCGGCCTTGGCCACGATGCGCACCTGGTTGGGCGGCCACGAGACTTCGACGCTATCCACCACATAGGTGCCGAGGTTCTCGGCGGCATCGTCATACCCCAGCCAGCATTCCAGCTCGGCGCCAGCTGCAGGCAGCGCGATCGGAGCGGTGGGGTCGTGGTCGGCCAGCACCAGGGAGAGCTCGTCGCTGTCCTGTCCAGCCCGGTCGACAATGCGCAACGAGACGAACCGCTCGCGTATCATGGCGGTGATGTCGTCCTGGTTGGCCGTGAGCCGGAAGGTCGGCGCGATATTTACCCCCACAGCCGAATCCTCTTGCTGATGGCCGGCTGCGGATCGTCAGGCAGAACGATCAGGCGTCCTGCTTCCAGCAACGGGCCTTCGTCGGCCAGGCCGTGGTTGGCCTCGAGTACTCGCTCGACCAGGCCGGGCGAGATCCGGCCATAGGAGCGCCAGCAGATCCAGTCGACGGTATCGCCGTCACGTGTCCGATACTTGCGGGCCATCGTCGAAGAACCTCATCTGCAGGGTGAATTGCTGTCGGCGAGGCACGCCCGCCGGGGCGAAGATGTCGGCCTGCTCCTCAACGCTCTCCACGGCCCAGCGGCCATGGATGTAGCCGTTGCCATCGATTAGCATCATCGGCTTGCCCAGGGCGGCCTGGGCCCGCATTTCACGGATCTGCCCTGCACCACCGCGCCAGCCAGGATAGATCTTACCGGTCAGCGTGATCTGGTCCCCGCCGAAGCCGGTGAACTGCAGGGCGTCATGCGTGCCGACGCGAGACTGCGGGCTCCACCGGTATTGGGTGGAGCGCATCAGCTGCTGATAGGCGGCGGTGTCGATGCTGAACGAGAACTCGCCCAGCCGCATCATGACCTCAGCCATCGTAAAGGGCTCCCTGCTGGCGGGCGTTGAGCTCCTCGATAACCATGTCGGTGATGCGCCGGGCATAGGAGGCGTCGGCCTCGCCCTCTCGGCGGGTCACGTGGAGCGTCAGGTTGTTGGTGATGTTGTTGATCACCTCACGCACACGCTCGGTGGCGGTGCGTCGTTCGGACAGTTGCGGCCGCTCAGGGCCAAGGTTGGGTGCCGCTCGCTCGATAACAGCCTCGCTTTCTGCCTCCCTACGCTCACGGTTTGAAGTCAGCCCCAGGGAGCCGGCGTTACCACCACCAAGCTGGGCGCGGATCTCGTCGGCGTCGTCATCCTCGCCCCAGGTGATCCAGCCCTTCACCTTGTCGAAAGCGTTACCGACCCACTCCAGCTTGCCCACGATCCAGTCAATGGCGCGCTCGGCGCGTTCGGTGATGCCGTCCCACAGCTCGCCGAACCACTCGGACAAGCCGCCCCAGGCGTTGGAGATCGTTTCGAGCGGCGACCAGGAGAGCTTCGCGGCCATCCAGTCCCACGCGGCGCCAGCCATGTCCTTGGCCAGGCCGACGAGCTCGCCGACCTTGCTCGCCATGGGCGCCCATGCGCGTACGATCAAGCCCAGAGGCGACCAGCTGACGATGGTCTTGAGCCCCTCCCAGGCTGCACTGGCGACCCACTTGATACCGTCCCACAGCTTGCCGAACCAAGGGCCGATCCAGTCCCAGTTGCGATAGATCAGATACGCTGCGCCAGCGATCACGCCAATGGCGATACCTATCGGATTGGCCATCAGTGCTGCGCCGATAGCTTTGACCCCACCGACCACCACCGGGAAGGTGCTGGCGAGGGACCAGAGCGCCATCCCAGCCTTGCCGATGGCGAGGCCGAATGACACGACCGATACGATGGCCTTGCTGGCGAAGATCCCGCCGATGATCATGGCCAGGTTGTCGAAACCGCCGACCAGCTGGGCGGTGCGATTGACTGCGGCACCGACAGTGGTGACGACCGTGCCGATGCCGCTGGCGAGCTCGCCAATTATCGGCACCGCTGCCTTGAGCTTGTCGGCGAACGTGGCGGACCATTGCCGCACCTGGTCGCGATTCTCTGCCAGCCAGCCGGTGAACTGCCCCATCATGTCGGAGACGACCGGCATCAGCGCCGAACCGATGATGTTCTTGAGGCCGAACAGGCTCAGCTTGGTGTCGAGTAGGGTGTCCTGGAAGGTCTCGGCGTCGCGGGCGGCCTGCTCGCTGAGGATGTACCCGGTGCGCCGAGCATCCTCGCCGTATTGGCGAAGCCCCTCGCTGCCGTCACGTAGCATGTTGACCATGGCCACGCCTTCGCTGTCGAAGAGCTTCATGGCCAGGCGTACCCGGTCGCCCTGGTTCTCGACGTTGCGTAGAGCGTCGGCGAAGTGGTTGAGCTGCTCGTCTGGCGTCATTGAGGCGAGGGCTTCGGCCGACAGCCCCAGCTCGGCAATGGCATCCTTGGCTTCACCGGTTCCCTGGGCCGCTTCGGCCACACGCCTCACCATGCGCTGGGTGGCCATGTCGAAGGTAGCTGTTGCGATGCCGGAGCGCTCGGCCGCGTAACGGTAGGCCTGCAGCTCCTGGATGCCCATGCCCAGCTTGTCGGCCGTCTTGGCCACGTTGTCCCCGAGCTCGGAGGTGCTGTTGGCCACGGCGAAGATACCCCCGGCCGCCGCGCCGCCGAGGATGGCGGTACGGCGTGCCAGACGGCCCACCTCGGTGGTCATGGTGCGGAACTTGCCGCCGACGTCTGCTGCGGCCAGGCGGTTCAGCGCTTCCTGGCGGCGGCGTAGGCGGTCGATCTCGTCGGAGAGCTGGGCATAGCGACGACGCAGCGGGTCGATGTTCATCCCCGCGCGGCCCATGCTTTCGATTTCGCGTGAGAGCCGGCGCTGCTGGCTCTCGGCATTACGGATCGCGCCACCGACCTCGGCCAACTGGCCCTTGGTGTCGGTGAGCCCTTTGGTGAGCGAGCGGGCGACGGTGCCGCCAATGCTGATCGTCGCGTTAAGCCTGCGGTTCGTCATGCGCCCTCTCTACCTTTCACGCCTGGGCAGGCCCTCGACCCACCACAGAAACCGGCTTACCCGCATGGCGCTGATCTCGGCCAGCGTCCAGCCGGTATGGGATGACAGCGCCAGCACCAGCCGGCGCGCATCGGTGCCGGTCAGTCCAAAAAACCGCCGTAGGCCTCCTGGAGGCGCTTGTAGCTCTTGAGGTTCAGCTTGCGGATGTCGGAAGGCGCGACTTCGCAGAGATTGGCGAACATGGTCACTTCGCGCACCGCGTCGCTGCCCTTCATCTCGTCGTGAACGATCTGGTCCTCGACGGTGGGTTCGCGCATGCGCAGCGTGCCCTGCGTGACGCCGTTGTCGAGCGTGATGGGGCGCGCCAGCGTGATGTCGCAGTGACCCTGCTCGTCGTAGCTGAGGTAATCGGGAGTCTCTTTGCTCATGGGGTGTTCCGCTCAAATGGAAAAAGGGCCGGCACGGGGCCGGCCAAGGACTGCCGCCGCGATCAGATACCCAGCGCTTGGCGAATGTCGGCCATCAGGTCGACGCCATCGACTACGCGCACCATCTTCTCGACGTCGATCTCGTGCACCCGCACTCCGTCGTGATCTTCGCGGTAGTAGTCGAGGCGCATGGTCACGGTCATGCTGGCGGGAGTGCCTGGCTGCCAGGTGCCGCGGTCGATGCTGGTGATCTTCCCGCGCATGGTGTGGATGGTTGGCCGGACGGTGCCGTCATAGGACTGCATGGCACCACGACCGACGAAAGGCACGCTGTTGCCCTCGGAGACGCCGAACTGGCGCAGCACTTCACGATCGTAGGAGCGCAGCACGAAGCTGGTTTCGAGCGCCTCCATGCCCATGTCGAGCGTGACCGGCGCATCCATGCCGCCGGCGCGATGCTCCTCGGTGAGCAGCGTAAGCACCGGGGGCGTGTATTCCATGACCTGTCCGGCATAGCCGCGGCCATCGACCGATACGGTCATGTTCTTGATGATGTTGCGAGCGGCCATTACGCGAACACCTCCTCGATGTAGTCATTGACCAGCATGCTCCGGAAGGTGATGTGCTCAGCCGGATAGGGCGGTGTGAACTCGAAGTTGAAGTACACCTTGCCCAGCTGGATGTTGGCGGGCGTGTTCAGGTCGGGATCCGGCCAGCAGCGCCCGCCCAGCAGCGCGCCCTCGGCCACCAGGCCGGAGATGTAGGCGTTGACGCCTTCGGTCACATCCTCGACGTAGGTCTTGGTGATGTTGCGGTCCACCGCCCACAGGTGAGCGCGCTGGATGCTGTCGTTGATCATGTCCGCCGTGCGGCGCACCGAGAGGAAGTGCCACTTGGTGTCGTCAGTCAGCGAGCGGTTGCCCCACAAGCGGTAGCCGTCCTGGCGGATGATGGTGGCGATGCCGCCTTCGTTGAGGAGGTTGGCGCGGCTGTTCGCATCGCCCAGCTTGAAGTCCACCGGCCGGGAGGTGCCGACGATGCCATTGACCGGCTTGTTGGAGGGCGACCACCAGAAGCCGAGGTCGTTATCAATCTTGGCGATGATGCCGGCCACGCGGGCGCTGGGCGGCTCGCTCTTGTAACTGCCGTCGCTCTGCATCACCTGCACCCAGGGATCCACCAGGTAGACGCGGGCGCTGCCCCAGTCGTTGGCATACTGCTGAGCTTCGTCATCGGTGGTGTTGGGACCGTCGGCGACGATCACCGCACGCAGGCGCTCGGCGATGCCCAGCAGCTCGGCTACCACGGCATTACGCAGGCCGCTATCGCGCTGGTGGGTGTAGCCCGGCACACAGAGGATGCGCGGCGAGAAGCCGACCACGCTCTCGGCGCCAGCCAGGGCATGCACGCCCTCGAGGTCGCCAGTCGTGGCGTTCACGCCACCGATGACGTTGGCCATGGTCGCCTGGTCGTCCGCGCCGTCCTCCACGCGCACGACAATGACCACAGCACCGACCTGGTCGAATATGCCATCCATAGCAGCAGGCAGAGTGCCGGACGTGCCCAGGCGTGCCGCCTCGGTACGCGAACCAGCCACCAAGGTCGGACGGTTGAGCGGGAACGGCTCGGCTGCGCCACCACTGAGCGACTGGAAGCCACGCGCCCGCGCCAGTCCGGTACCGTCGCTGCCCTCCACTGCGGCAGCTGTGACCAGGGCGCTAGCCTCGGCAGATCCGTTGACCGCAGTGACGATGTCGGCGGCCGTGCTGGAAACCGCCCCTTCGACATCAGTAGCCAGGGCAATGGAGATGTCGTTGCCTTCGACGGTAACGGCCAGCGTGGCGGATGCCGAGCCAGGGTCGAGGTAGCGAACCCGCACGTTGTTGCCGGCGGTACCGGCCTCGACTGCGGTATAGAGAATGCCGGTATTCGCCGGAGCGTTGCCCAGCGTGAGCGTGGCCGCCGTGGCGCCTTCGGCATCGGGGGCGGTCCCGACGATGCCGATCACGCCCGAGCGCACGGTCTGGATGGGCCGGGGGCCGGTATCGATTTCGAGAACCTCGACCCCGTGCAGGAATTTCGCCATTGCGGTTTGCCTCTCGCCTGATCAGGTAGTGTTCCGGACGGTAGGCACAGCATGGCGCTCGCGCGGGAGGGGCTCCGCTGGCGGTGGTTCCTAAAAACGCAGAAGCCCACCGGGCGGTGGGCTTTGGCATGGCAAGTAAGGCCGCGCTCTAAGCCGGGTTGAGCAACTCCCCACCCTGGCCTTCCTGGGGCTTGTTGACGGCTCGGCTGACCGGCCAGTGCTCGAGCAGCGAGGCGTCGAGGTGGTGCACAACGCTGCGGATCGTCTCGCGGTCTGTCAGGTCAGGATCGAGCCAAGGCAGCAGGCTCGCATCGTCGAGAATCACCGGCATTCGGTCATGGACTTCGACGGCGCTGCCCCGGGCGGGTTCGGTAAGGATGGCACAGCCGGGGCTGCCGTCGGCGCGCTCGGTGTAGATCGCTGCGAAGGCCAACGGCTCGCGATCGATGCGCGTGAGGTAGTGCGGTTGCTTGCCCGTTTCGGTAGCGACCCACTCGAACCAGCCGTCCGCCGGCACGATGCAGCGGCGCTTCTGAAAGGAGCCCTTGAAGTACCGGCTGGTGGCCACCGTCTCGGACCTGGCGTTGATCGGCTTGCTGGCCTTGGCTTCCGCCCAGGCAGGATGGTAGCCCCACCACAGCTCGAGCTGTTCTGGAGGCTGGTCATGGGCCGTCTGTCGGATCCCGGCTATCCAGGTGCCGGGCGCGACGTTGTAGCGCGGTGGAGTTTCCTCGACCACGACGACGCCGGCTCGGCGGGCCAGCTTGGGATAGGCGTTGAAAGCAGCGAATCGTCCACACATGAGGGGAGTGTAGACCGGGACGGGGAGAGAGGGGGTCGGCCGATGAATGAAAGGAGTGAAAAGCCCGCCGGGTGGCGGGCTGGCTCAGTAGCTAGAGCTTAAAGCATGGCTAGAATGACCGGCTGGCCCAGCCAGAGCAGAATTCCCAAGCCGATCATCAGGACGAGAATCCCCAGACAGTGCTGTACGAAGGGCGGCGCGGGAATGTCGAGCTTAAGCATGATCCATTGGATTGATGCTCGCACTGGTTTACGATGCTGCATGTAGTTACCTCACGTTGACGGCGCGCTAACGCCTGAGACTTCGAAGCCCTGGTCCCCACGACCGGGGCTTCGTTCTTACTGCTGATCTATTATCACCGTCTCTCTTAAAGGCATCCAAACACTGAACCTTGGTTGTTCTTTTAACGGCTCTGCTGGGCACTTGGTTAGAAGAGTGTAAGAGGTGCTCTCACGGTTTAGCCGACATGGGCACTAGGAGACGAGAAAAGGCCCACCGAGCGGCGGGCCATTGTTACGCTTACATAGATATATACTGTCGCTAGCGCAAAATTACTACAAAGCTCTACCAGTTTATTTCCTCGATCGCCGCACGCTTCTCCTCATCAGTCAGCGCCTCGTCGGCGACGATGCCACGCACCTGGTCTTTCAAAGCCCAGGACTGGCCCAGCAGCTGCTTCTTGTGAAGCTTGGCCGCGTCGGTCACCTCGATCATCTCCAGAGGCGTTAGCTCGTAGACCTTGTTCGATTTCACGCGTAGTTGCTGCACGGCGCTGGTCTCGCCGGCGTCGCGCAGATCCCGCGCCTCGATCGCAAGACCGAGCAGGTTGGGCTCGTCTTCGGGACGGGTCTGCACAACCTCTTCCGTCCCATCGGTCATGATGTAGGGCATACCGATATCGAGGGCCGAGGAGAGGGCTTGTTCGAGCTCGGTGAGCTTCTCAACGACTAGATCGGCGAGGGGGACTTCAGGCTTGTTGTAGACGTTGCCGTCAAAGAAATAGCCTATCGAAACAGAAGCGTCAGCGGACTCCCACTTTATCGATGGGTGAAAACGCCCTTTGGGGTCGATGTCCGTGAGTTCGGCCACGGCGCCGTTATGAATTCGTGCCCACATGATTACCACCTCACGATTACGATTCCGGGCGCGCCGTCAGCCCTCGGCGAGCTTGTGCCTGCGCCTCCTGCCCCTGCGCCAGGGGTGGTGGGTGTTATCCCCGTATTCCCGTAAGACACTGATCGCGTAGCCCCACCAAACATTGCAGACCCACCATCTCCTGAGCCGCCCGTCGGATTGCCGTTTGAGTAGGGGCCATCCGACCCATCGGTGCCGCTCAGGTTGATGCTTCCACCAGTCCCTTGACCTCCGAAACCACCAGGCGCCGTACCACCCGTATAGTCGCCGCCTCCCTCACCACCTGTTGCGCTCATAAACGTCCCAAAGGACGAGCTTTTATCTGTAGCCCCGCCGCTGCCTACAGTGACAGCAACAGTTGCCATTCCAGACAAGTCGACCAAGCCTATCGCCGTACCACCACCTCCCCCTCCGCCGCCTCGGCCGGGGCTGGTGTTCGTCACGCCCGACCTTCCACCGGCACCTGTCACAGTCACATGCGCTTTGCGATGCCCATCCTTGAGCTCTTGAGGAACGGGCCAGTCAGTGATCCCGGCGGCATTAAACACGGCCATGTTCTGATAACCGTCGCCAGCAAAGGCGGCTAGGGCAGCCAGGGCGGCGGCAACATTTGTAGCGTTGGGCGCCTGCGGAATCACTTCGCTAATGACAATCTGATTGTCGGCGTGGGCCTCGGTGTCCTGTTCGTGCTCGGCGCGCTGGGTGTCGACATACTTCCGCGTTGCGAGCACAACGCTCGGATCCACCTTGAGCGTGACTGCGGCGGTGTCGCTCACTTCGAGCACAAAACGCACGGTCTGGGTGCGGCTCGAGCCCTCTGACAGCACCGGCTTGTAGGTCTCGGGGTAGTTGCCGATGCCGATCAGGTCGCCGTCGACGTCATAGATCCCGATCTCGCGAATCGTCCAGCCGCCGACGTCAGGCGGGAGCACCTGCTCGACCACGATCCAGGAGGGATTATCGGGGTCGGTGTGGCTGGTGTTGATCGCGGCGCGGCGCACCTCGTTGACCAGCGCTGTGGCGCTGCTGTCGGGTGTGGGCAGGCTGCCGCCGCCGTCGCCGACGGCCAGCTCGGTGATCTGGATGGTCTGCCCCAGGGCGACGGCATTGGCCAGCTTGGCCTGTCCGACATCCGTGAGCAGCGTGTAAAACTGGGGCATGTGGGTCTCCTATCAGATTCAGGGCTGCGGGTAGACGGTGGTGGTGTCGGTGCTGTCGGTGGCGACGCCGAGATAGAACAGGCCGGTCACCTCGCTTTCACCGGCGACGAACGGCAGCACGGCGGTAACGTCGCCGTCGTAGGTCGCGGCGCCCAGGTAGACGATGCCCTTGCTCTCGCCGGCGAGGTCCAGCCCGGTGATGTGGCGCGTGAGCGGCTTGGCGTCGTCGATCAGTCGCTCGAGCTCGGTGTACATGGCATCGGTGATGCCGGTGTCGAGCACGCCGATCTTGAGCGCGAAGGTGCCGGGCGTGCCCATCGGGTCGGTCTGCCACCACTCGGTCACCTCGAGCAGATAGCCGAGCGGTTCGACGACGCGGCGCAGGGCGCTGATCGTTCCCTTCTTGCGGTGCACGTAGAACGAAGTGGCGATCACCTCCCGCTTGGCGGCGTCGCTCCATGCCGGATCCCAGCGGTCGACGCTGAATGCCCAGGCGAGATAGGGCAGCAGCTTCGCGGGGCAGGTGTAGGGGTTCCAGAGCTGCCGCAGCAGCACCGGCACGCGCTGGATCTCGGCCAGCGAATCGGCGGCGGCGCGCTCGAGCGGCGTGGCATTGGGCGGCAGCATGGGCGTGTTACTCATCGCTGCCCCCGATCACGACAGTGGCACCGGTGCAGTGGGCGGCCTGGGTCTCGTCGAGCACCACGTCGGCGGCGGGCGCGGTGAGCTCTACGCGCTGGACGCCTTCGACATGCAGGACGGCGAACAGCGCCGAGCGGCGGATGTCTCGCCCGATGCGGCGCTGGGCGGTGATGTAGCGCTGCAGCGAGGCCTCGGCGGCCTCGAGGATCGGCTCTTGTTCCGGCCCGGGGTAGACGTAGAGCGTGGCGTCGACGCTGTACTCGACGATGGTGGCCGACTGCACGGTGAGTCGGTCGCCAAGTGGGCGGACGTCCTCGGCACTGAGCGCGGCGTCGACGTTGTCGAGCAACTCCTGGCTGGCGGTGCCATCGCCCTCGGTGCTGAGCAGGGTCACCAGCGCTTCGGTGGGCGCGGGGCTGATGGCGGTGGCATCGGCGACGCGGCCGTCGGCTGAGCGGGCATGGAACACGTAGGCACCGCGCGGGCCGGCGACGCTGAGCCCTTCCCACGCCTGCTGTGCGCGCAGGCGAAGATCGTCGTTGCTCTCGTAGGTGGGCGGTACCGGCGGCGTGGCGGTGGGGTCGCCGGGGTCGATCATCAGCCGTTCGACTTCAAAGTTGGCGACCAGGTTGTCGAGATCCTCGTCGTTGCTGTAGGCGAGCATGACGGCCTTGGCAGCCTCGTTGACGCGCTGCCGCCAGTGGAGCTCTCGATAGGCCGATTCCTCGAGCAGCTTGGTCAGCGGTTCGCTCTCCAGCTGCAGGGTGGCCTCGACCTCGCCGCGCTGGCTGGCCGGCACCAGGTCGAGCAACGCTGCCTTGCGCTCTGCGAGGATGGTCTCGTAGTCGAGGGGCTCGACGACATCTGGCGCCGGTAATTGTGCCAGGTTGATGGTGCCTGCCATCAGCTCACCTCGATGCCGTCAAGATTGATGGTTTGCCCGGTGGGCACGTACTCGCCTTCGAGATTCAGCGTGACCGCGCCCGGGGCTGCACTGTCTACACGCACCCGGGTGAGCTTGAACCGCGGCTCCCAGCGGGCCACCGCCTCGGCAGTGGCGGCGTAGAGCTCAACGAGCGTGGCGTTGTTCACCGGAGCATCGACCAGCTCATACAGTCGTGAGCCGTAGTCGCGGCGCATCACCCTGGTGCCGATCGGCGTGGTCAGGATGTCGTGCAGCGACTGCCGCAGGTGGTCGATGCCGGAGAGGGGACGCCCGGTCTGCGCATTCATGCCGTTCATGGCTGTGAGGATGCGCCAGCGCTGGAGGGTGCTCCGCTGGCGGTGGTTCTGGTTCAGCCTGCGAAAACGTCGGCGCTACCGGCCGCGACGCTGGAGCCGCAATCGACCGGATCGCCGATGCGGCCGAGCTGCTGGCCATTGGCGTAGACGGTGGAGGATCCGCTAGCCAGGCTGCCTCCATGGCAGGTGGGCGTGCTATTGCAGTGAGTGGCCCAGGCGTCGCCTTGGCGGTGCACGGCGATGCCATTGGCGAAGACATCACCGCTGCCACCGGTGCTGGCCCTTGGCGGATAGGAGCCGTGGCCGGTGCAGCTATCGCCGAGTCGTGTCACAGCGGGCATGGCTGGCTCCTAGTTGAGATCGATGCGGGCACCGTTGAGGCGGATCCCTGCGCTATCCAGCTCGAGGGTGCTGCCGTTGCTGGAGAGCAGGATACGGTCGCGGTCCATGGTGATGCGGCTGCCGCCGGTCTCGCCGATGTACTCGTGCGTGGCGCTGTCGTACTGGAAGCGGGCGCCGTCTTCGAACTCGACCAGGTCGAGGTCGGGATTGTCCGAAGGGGCCGACAGCGCCGAGCTGTAGAGCATGCCGGCAATCACGGCCTGGGAAGGGTCACCGGAGGGGCTGACAAGCACCACCTGCTGCCCTTCGCGCAGCGGGCGCCAGCGCCGGAAGTTGCGACCCATCTCGACCGGCCACGCCAGCCAGGCGGTGCGGATCTCCCCCACCTGAACGCGCAACTTGCGGGAGGCGTGATCGACGGCGAGGATGGTGCCGACCATGACCATGCCGTTGAGGCGCCGTTCCAGCTCGCCCAGCCGATAGGCCTGGTTCACGTACCGCCCTCCTCGTACTGGCCGCCATCTTGCCGGGTGTAGAACTCTTCGTTCTCTGGGCCGATCAACGGTGACACGCCGACCCACACCTCGGTGGGCGTCTCGCCATCATCGATCCACTCATTGGCGCCGATGTGCACCACCTGGGCCCATTCGATGCGCCACACGTGGTACTGGTCCAGTTCCGGCGAGAAAACATCGGGCTCGCACACCAGCACGCGGGCAGGCTCGACTGGCAGCTCCCATTGGTTGTGCTGAATGAAATGCGCTAGCGCGGCCGTGTTGCGACGGATGAACCGGCCCTGATTGTCGCCGCGAAAGCCGACCACGTAGCGCAGCTCGAACTGCAGCTCGAGCGCCAGCTGGCCGGTACCGGGGTCATCATCGGGCGCGGCCGGCATCGAGGTGAGCTCGATAAGCGCCGCCGGGGCCAGGATCCGTTGCCGGTCATCGGGATAGTCAGCCACGGTGGCCAGTTCGGGGAACGCGGCCGCTATCTGATCGAGGATGGCCTGGTGCAGAGCGTCCAGGCTGATCTCGGTGTCTGCGTTCATCGCGACCTCATGTAATCGACGCGGCGCTCAAGGTCGCGGCTGAAGTGCTGCCAGAAGATGTCGTTGAGCTTCACGAACACTTCATCCTCGACGAAGACATCCGCCTTATCCTTGATGGGTAGCTGCGCCTCGCGGATCGGGTAGCGCGACTCCCGCACCCGCTGCAAGATGGTGCGCTTGCGGGCGTACCGGCTAGCACCGATCCAGGCACGGTCAAAACGATGGCTCCCGGCCGGGCCGGAGTAGGCGGCGCCGCCGCTGCGTGGCGTGGTGCGCCCCCGGAACTCACTGACCGGAAGGTCATTGAGGCCGTACCACAGCCGAACGCTACCCATGCCACCCTGACCCCGAATGCGCAGGCTCTTGAGGCGGCGCCTCACGGCGGCGGCACGCGCCAGCCCAAGATGTGACTGCAGGCCTTTGCTGGAGAGCTTACGCAGCGTGGCGGCGGTGCGGGTCAGGGCTCGGTTATAGGCGGCACGCACTTCATTGGGCATGGCACCCAATTCGTCGGCGAGGCGCTGCAAGTCGCCCGCCTCGATCTCGAAATCAAGCATGGGGCCTCGGTGCCAGGTCGAGCATGGCCATACCGGTACCGTCACCCTGGGGGGCGGTCATCACGTCATAGGTGATGCCATCGACCGTACAGATGTCGCCGCGCTGCACGCCAGGCACGTCAGCCTGCTTGCACCACAGCCGGGGGCGCTCGGTGTCCATGCGGTATTCGCCGAGCTGGGCGTCGAGGTATTGGTCCTCGTAGATGCCAGACAAGGAAAGCACCGTGCCGTCCGCCCGAGTCACGCTCGCGGCGGTGGCGAATTCCTCTTCGTCGAGGAAGTCGTCGAGGTTTTCCCAGTCCGGCGCCGGCATTACTCGTCGCCCTCAGCCTCGGCGGCTTCGATGGCGGCGATCAGCTCGGCCTTCTTCATATTTTCCGCACCTTCGATCTCGTACTCCTTGGCGGTGGCCTTGAGCTCCTCGACAGTCAGCTCCTCGAGGGCGGGCGCTTCAGCCTCGTCAGCTGAGGCACCAGCCGCCTCGGGACCAGCGGCCACGATCTTGGCCTTGCCACGTCGCACCAGGTTCAGGGCGTCAGCCTCAGGCACGCCGCGTACGGTCTTCTTGGGGGTGATCATCTCGCCCTTCACCATGAAGGCGCTGGTGCACTCCAGATCAAGCGTCTTGGTCTTCTTGCTCATGGGGTTATCCTCATGCAGTGACGGCCCCGCGGGTGCGGGGCCGTCAGTCAGTGGCTATCGATTAGGTTGAGTCGCGACCCAGGCAGAAGGACTCTACGCGGCGCACGACCATGTCGACATCTTGGAAAACCACCAGGCGGGTGCCGCCGGATTTCGACAGGCTATACGGGTCGACGGTCAAATCGAGGCCGCCCCACAGGCCGATGATCAGGTCGGCGAAGTTGCCGAAGAACAGGTCGCCCGATTGGATCTGGTTAGTCACCTCGGTGCGGTAGCCGTTAACCGTGTTGCCCGGTTCCCAGATCGGACTTCCGTTGGTGCCGCTGAACCTCTCGGTGGTCTTGAAGTGGCCACGCATGCCGGACGCCATGACGTAGGCCATAGAGTTGACGTCGGCATTGTCGGCGGCAATCTCGCTCTCCATCTTCACCACTTCGGCATAGGTGGGCAGGCTGTTCCCCGGGCCGTCGGCATCGTCGGTTCCGGCGCCGCCGAAATCGACGGCGTTGATGCCGGAGACATTGGCAATGCCGGTAGGCTCGTCGCCGCCGGCGCCGTAAAAGCCGGCCAGGTCGATAGCGAGCGCCACTGCTGCCGCTAGGTCGTTGCGCACGATACGCTCAGCGTCCGGCGTGGACTGGAGCATCAGCCGTCGGGTGATGTCGGTGAAGGCCGCGACGGTCTTGGGGGACAGAGTCAGCTGCCCGATTGTCGGCGTGCCCTCGGTGGCGTCGACACCTTCGCCAACCCAGTAAGCGGTGGCGCCGCCGGTCTGTTTGGGAATCTCCACGTTGCCGACAAGGCCGCTCATGGTGCTGGCCAGGCGCATCAGCGCGGTGCGGTTGCGCAGCATCTCGATGAAGCTGCCAGCCATGTACTGGGTATCGACCAGGTTCTGGCCGGTCTGAGAGCCGACGGGAGTGTCAGCTGCGCCCCCGGCGTTAAATGCACGGGAGAGCACATCATCGGGAATCAGGATGCCGCGAGCCTGCTTGCCGTACTGACGCTCAGCCTCCTGGGAGAGCTCCAGCTCGAACGCCGCGGCATCCTGGGCGCGCTTATCGTTCGGGTTAGCCAGCGCCCGCACCACGTTCATCATGGAGTAGCGCTTCAGGTCCTTGTCGGTCATGCCGATGCTGGACGAGCGAGCCTCACCGGCGCCGTTATCTGTGACCGGCTTGGAACGCTGGCCGTGCATCTCCTCGAGCAGGGAGCGCTGGAAGTCCTCGGGAGTTTTGCCCTCACTGACGAAGCGGGTAGCCAACTCGATGTTCTCGTACTGACGCCCCATGTCCATGATGGCTTTCACCCGCTGCTGTTCGGCCTGCTTGCCGGCGTCGCGGGCCTGAGCCTGGGCATCGCCTGCTCGCTCGATCATTTCGAGCACTTCGACGATGTTGCCGTCGGCGTCGACCTTGGCGCGGACCAGGTTGCCCTTCTTGTCGCGCAGGATCTTCTCGTTCATGTCGGTGTCCTTTCGGTGTGTTCGGGATGCGCCAGCAGCGCCGCTAGGGTCATTGCTGGCAGTATCGGGGCCACCCTTACCCGGCTCCGCTAGCGGTGGTTCCTGCGAGCGCCCCACGCCCACCGAAACATCCGCCGGCACGGAGACGATGCTGATCTCGTGCGGCTCCCAATCAGTGACGCGCACCATGTCGGCCTGCCCCGCGCGCTCCTCGACCTCCACCTTGAAAATCGAATAGCCCACCGAGACATGCCGACGGATGCCGTCAACCACGTCCTGCCACACCTCGGAAGCTCGTGCGCTTCGCCCGAAGCGCACCACCGCCCGGCCCCGCCGGTCGGCTCCCACGGTGACAGACTCCACCACGCCCACGTGGTCATCCCAGTCATGGTTGACCAGCACCGCCCCACCATCGGCAAGGCGATCTGTGCGCATGGCGCCTTCGCCGTGGTCCAGCACCTCGATGCCGAACCACCGCTCCACCTCGGCCTCGCTGGAAAACGCCAGCTCGACCGTGCGTTTCTCTTCATCGATGGTCCGCACTTCGCCGACGACCATGTCGCGGGTGAAGTGCGGACCATCGGTCTTCAACTTGCGCAGCTGCTCATCAGTGAAGCCGCGGCGCTGAAAGCTGCCCTCCAGCTGGCGGGCCTTGTCGGACTGCTGAGGCGTTGCGGGCCGGTGCAGCCGGTCGCGGGTCTCGCGCTTATCCTTCATTGCTCGTTTCTCCTGCGGTTTCGCCCTGAGGCGTGCTGCTGCCGCTGTTCATGGCGGGATCGCCCAGGGTGGCGTCGACCAGCGCCTCGGGAATGCCGGCATCCATCATTGCCTGGCGATCGGTCGCCCACTGGCGCCATACAGTGCGAGGGTCACCGCCTCGCTCACGGATCACTTGCGAGGGGCTCTTGATCTTGTTGGCGATGTCGCGCGCCGCGGTCTTGCTGTCCTTGTCGGGGTCGACCCAATCCCAGCGCCGTGCCTGCCAGTCGTGTTCGCGGTACTTCTCGATGCGCTCGGGGCGCAGGGTGGCGCCATTGGTGCCCGGTACCGGAATGCCCTTGAGCAGGGCGCGGGGTAGCCAGGCCTGAAAGACCGGCTCGAGCAGCTGCTCGATCAGCCACTCCTGGAGCTCCATCCAATGGTCGCGGGAATCCAGTACACCGTGGCGCAGGCTGGAGAAGTTAACGCCCTCGAGGTCGTTGGCCAGGGTCGGGTAGTCCACGCCCAGACCGGTGGCGATGCCGCGCAGGCTCTGCTTGGAGAACGGCGCCAGCTCGCCGCTGGGGAACTGAGGATCCCAGCCCTTGAATCGCAAGCCGGCGGGCAGCTCCTGGTAGCTCCCGGGCTCGGCGTCCATGTAGAGGGGCTCGTCGGCGTCTTCTTCATCTGCGGGCCCCATACCCTCGTCCCACTCGAAGAAGCCGCCCTTGGAAGCGGAGACGCGGGCGTTGACCAAGGCGGCCTTCTCGAAGCCGTCCAAGTGGTGCAGGCGCAGTACGGCGGTGACCATCCAGGGCAGGCCGCGACGCTGGCCGACCAGATCCTCGAGAAAGCCATGGATCAGCTCATCGGCAGGCACTTCGATGAAGGCGCGGCCACCGAAGCGATAGTCGGCTTCGCTGGGGTCCAGGGTGTCAAACAGGTAGCCGACCGGTCGGCCCAGGCGGCTGTACTTGATGCCCTGACGGATGAACTCGCCGCCGGGCAAGCGGTCTTCGTTGACCTCGACCGGGCAGCGCTGCGGATCCAACACCTGAAGCGACACACCCCAGGAGTTGAGCTCGCGACCGTAGACCAGACGGAACATGAACTCGCCGTTCGTCGCGGCATCCTCGGCGGCTCGCGCCATCAGCTGGCGGAACGAACGCCGGCCGCTCACATCGCAGATGCGGCGGTCGCACCACTTCTCGAAGTCCGCCTCGATGGCGTCGTTGGCGCGCTCGTCGAGCGTGCCGTCTACGTCGCGCGCCTGCGCCTGCAGCTGGATGCCGCGGCGGCCCACCACGTTCTGGCGTACCTGCCGCACGAAGCCACGGGCGTAGTCATTGGTGAGCACCAGGTGGCGAGAGCGAGCCACCAGGGCGCGCTGGTTCTTGTCGATGAACTGGTCGGCCGGTACCGGCACAGTGGGCATATCGCCAGACAGCCGATCGGCACGGGCTTGCCCCAGCAGCGAGCGGGCAATGGCGCGCGGGATCTGGCGCATGCGGGACATGCGCGGCTTTTCTGCGACAGGATCCGCCTGCCGGCGCTGGAAGAGTTTAAGCACGGCCGAACCTCGCTAGCACTTGGCGGCCTAGGGTGTCGCGACCACGTTTCGCGGCTCTCGCCCGCTTCACCTCTTGCCGGTAAACGTCGCGCAGCTTGAGCAGCTGGCTAATCGGGGTACGGCGCAGCTCACGGTTATTGATGCGGTAACTGTCCTGGTCCTTGCTGGCCCGGCCTTCAATCACCGCCTCGATGGCTTCGAGCACCTTCTCTGCATGGGAGCGACCATCGAAGCCTTCTGCCACGCTGGCCAGATCGGGCTCTACGGTGAACGTGCCGGTCTCCAGCTCGTGCACCTCGGTACCGTCAGTGGCACGCAGGCTGTACCAGTAATCGCCAGCCTTCCAGGCGGCGGTGTCGACAGCCGTAACAGCAAAAGCATGAACGGTGCCGTCAGGCGATGAGGTCAGGTCACGTTGTTCCGGGCCGCGCAGCAGCAGCGTCAGCGACCACTCGGGCGGCGGGTAGGCGGTCAGCGCGACCGAGAGCGCCAGCGTGGTGCCTGCCGTGAAGCTGTCCGGAATGTAGGGCATGCGTCACCAATGGTTGACGAAGTTCTTTCGTGGGCGTGTTGCTTTGCGCCTAGTCTTGCGTTTGCGTGGTTCCGGCTCCGCTGGCGGTGGTTCCCGCAAGGCGTCAATAACGGGCTCGGGCGCGTCACGCTCCTCCACATCGTCGGGCTTCTCGTACTCGGCCAGTCGAGCGGCATGGCGCTTCAGGTTGGGGCTGGCAATCTTGAGCGCGGCATAGGCGTAGACGCGGCAGTCGAGCGCCTCGTTACGGGGGCGGGTCTGGTGCCATTCGCGCTTGGGCACGCCCTTGAGATACTTGGTCACCAGCTTCTCGGCGGTGAGCTGGTGGAACCATTCGGCCTCGCGATCGGCGGGGATATGGCAATAGCCGGGGCCCGGCTCTGCCACGGCCAGCCGACGCATGATGGTGAGCTTCGCCTCGTCGGTACCGATGGCGAACAGATCCACCTTGCGTTGTCCGCGTCCGGTTTTCTTGCGTGAGGGGGCGGTGACAACGGGCCGATCCCAGCCGCCAACACCCTTGATGGCGAACAGGCGGCGGCCAGTCTTGCCCCGGGCGTATTCATAGGCGCGCTGGGTGTAGCCGCTGCTGCCGCCGGTATCCAGGCAGGCGGCCACGATGCCGAGCTGGGCACCGGTCTCATGGGTCCAGGTGGTGGCCAGGTAGTCATCGAGATCTCGCCACACCTCGTCCTGCAGCGGATCACCCCACAGCACGGTGTAGTCCACCGACCAGGACTCATCACCGTAGCCCCAGGCCACGGTCTCCACCTCGAGGCGGTCCTGCTGCATGTCGATGCCGGCCGTCAGCACCACGCCGCCCGACGGCACCGGTGCCTTGAAGGTCTCGGCACGCTCCATCAGCACATGGGCTTCGGCCTGCTCGCCCTGCTCCTCCCAGGTCTCGGCCAGGCTGACGTTGATGAAGCTCTGCAGGTCGCCCTTGGCCTTCTTGTCGAGGAACGATTGCACGATGTCGCGCAGGCGGCGGAAGCACGAATAGAGCTCATTTAGGTGGTAGCTGGCGTGGCCCCGGAAGGGCTTGGCGGCTTTCCAGCCGGCGCCGACCTGCTCGGCAGTGCGAATGGCGGCGATGCGCTCGCCGTCGTTCCACATGGCACCGCAGTGCTTGCAGACATAGGCAGCGGTGTCGGGGTAATGGTTGCCGTCGTCATCCTTGTCCCAGGTGACCTGGTGCCAGTCGAGAGCTTGGTGGTGATCGCAGTGAGGGCAGGCCACGTAAAAGCGGCGCTGGTCGCCCATCTCGAACGAGGCCTCGATGCGGCTCTCGCCCTTGATCGTCGGCGTGGAGATCTCCACCAGCAGGCGCTGGTCGCCGAAGGTGGCGGCACGCTGCCACAGCAGCTCGACCTCGTCTCCCTCATCGGTACCGCTGTAGCCGTCCACTTCATCGGCAACGATCCACGGCGCCGAACGGCCGCGCATGGTCTTGGTGGAGCCAGCCCAGGCGAACATCAGGAAGCCGCCGGGGTAGCTCTTCATGCGCTGGTTGTTCACGCCCTCATGGCTGCGCGGCTTGGCCAGCAGGTTCTCCAGCACCGGGTTGGCCGAGACCATGGGGTTGAACTTGGTTTCCAGCCAGGTGGTCAGGTCGCCCTGGCTGGGCTGCATCATCATCTGGCTGCGCGGTTCGTGTGCGATGCCGTAGCCCTGCAGGCACAGCGCCAGCTGCGTCTTGCCCACCTGGGCGCCCCACATCAGCGAGATGCGATAGCAACCGGGATGGGTGGCCATGTCCATCGGCTCGCGCTGGTACGGGGCATTGTCGAAGCGGATCGGCCCCGGGATGGCGTTGCCGGCAGGGATGCGTACGTTGGCCTCGGCCCATTCGCTGGGCTTGAGAGGCGCAGGCGGCACCAGGTGGCGAGCAGCTCGCTTGAGAGCCCGGGCGACGCCGGCAGTGTTGCTGAACTGCTCGAGCCCTTCAGTTGCCGTCGGCGTCATCCTCGTCCTCTTCCTCAAGCTCGATGTCGGCATCTGCTGCCGACTCGAGCGCCTGCACCAGCTCGGCGGCCAGGACTTCCTTGAAGCGGCCCTCGTCGGTTTCGCCGATCAGCTGCGATACCACCCGGCTCGGCACGTTCATCACGTTCGCCCGAACGGTGGCGTTCTCCAGGGCGCGGGCTCGCTCGAACTCATCGATGGGCGCGACCTGCTTGCGAGCGATGGCGAGATCCAGCTCGGCCTGGGCCGTCTCGGCGGCCAGCTTGCGCAGCTTGAGTGCGAACTCGTCGAGAGGGGCATCGCTCTCCGCTTCGATGCGCGCCTGGTCACGCAGCCACTCGGAAACGTCCCGGGTGTTGAAGCGCCAAGGCTTGCCCTGCCGACCTCGCTGCTCGAACGGGCAGCCGTTGCGCACCCAGGTGGACACGGTATTGAGGGAGACGCCGAACACCTCGGCGAGCTCCTCGCGGTTGACCGCCCTGCCTTTCCCTTTGAACGCCATCGGCTACCTCAAACAACAACAATCAACCGGATCCTGAGCGCCTCGCTCACACGAACTTCCGCGCTGCCTATCACCCGCAGGCTCCACCCCCGCCGGGAGTACCTAAAAAGTTGCGGGTCGGTCGGCATCGTCGGGCTCTTGCTCTCGCACCCACGCGCGCAGCGCGGCCTTGTCGGCGCGCTCGCACTCGACCGCAGCCCTCATGCCTTGCAGGGCTTCACCTACCGAGCCATCGCCCAGCGTCACGACGCAGGGCTGCAGGTAGTGGGCAGGTGGCAGGATGGGCACGGGCTTGGTCACGACTACAGGGTCACTGGCGCAGGCGCTCAGCAACGCCAGCAGGCAGCTGCAGCCCCATACACGCATCGAAGTCAGCATGGCTATCCCTCGCGTTCTGGATCTCGGCGGCGAGGCTATCCGCACGCTGGCGGGCCTCGGCGGCATGGGATCGCTCGGCAGCCAGGGCGGCATCGCGCGCGGCCAGCTGGCGGGCATGGTGTTCAGCCTGGGCGGTCAGGGCATGGCCCAGCTGCTCAATGGCCTGGCGCTGGGTGGCTTTGTCGGCGCGCAGGGTGCCGATCGTCTCGGCTTGAGAGCGCAGCTGATAGAGCCCCAGCGCCAACAGCCCCACGACTGCAAGGCCCGCCCAAATGCGCCACGAAAGCAGCTTCATCGCGCAGCCCTCGCTCTGGCGCCCACCACCTCAAGCATGCTGTCGGCGGCATAGCCCACGCCGAAAGCCGCCACCAGGCTGGGGGTGGATGGCTCAGCGATCAGCAGGTAACCGGCACCAGCCCCGATGACCGACAGCGACGTCTTGTATGGCCGGGCCCTCAGGTACATGGCCAGGGTGAGAGCCTCCATCTGCTGGCGCACTTCCAGGAACTTCTTGAGCACGTGGGTCAGCAGGCCGGCCAGCAGCATGGCGAGCGGTGCGGCGTGTTCGAGCATGTCGTCTCCTATCGCGCCGCCGCTGGGCAGCGAGTATCAAAGCTTCGAGGAACATGGCGGCCACCGAGACCGCCACCAGTAACAGCAGAATCAGCCGCGCCACCGAGCCGGCCCGTCGGTGCGGGTGTCGACGTGCACGAAGGTCGAGTAGAGCCCAAGGCTGGCGTTCGGGAAGTGCCGCGCGATATAGCCATGCACGACATGGGGCTCGGTACCGCGCACCTTGATGTCAGCGGCCCGCCCGTAGAGGTGCTGGCTGGTGCTGACTCCGCCAACAGAACGGTTATGGCTGGGGCAACGCGCGGCGCTGGTGACGATCACCGGCATGCCGAAGTGGGTGCGCACCTGGTCGAGAATGGCCAGCGTGGCGGCGTCGATGGTGTCGAAGCCGCAACCGCACTTGCAGGCGAACTCCTGACGCTCGAAGTGAGGGGAAACCTGGGGCATGACGCTACTCCAGCCAGCCCTTGGTGCTGGCAGTGATGAAGGCGGTAAGGACCAGCGCCGCCAACCAAGCCGTGGCGCTGGAAACGAAGTGGGAGCGGTTCACCTTCGGCTCGATCACGTTGCGAAGATGATCCCGGGCCGTGCGGGCGTGCTCCATGTCACGTTCAAGCACGGTGAGGCGGTCGCCCTGGTCAGCGGTGGTTCGCTGAATGTCCAACATCTGATTGAAGAGGGCGGGGATCTGCGAGACGGTCTTGGCCATCTCGGCATGAGAGGCGCTCATCGTCTCCAGATGGCGCTCGAGGCGGGCCATCACATCGGCCTGGGTGTCGACCTTGGTCTCCACCCGCGCCAATCGCTCGTTCACTTCTGCCATGATCACCGGCCCTGCGTAGCTGGAGTACATGCTTATCTCGTTCCGCACCTCAGCGCGGCGCTAGTCATATGGGTCACAGTTTGCGGAGGCATGGCCGGGCGCTCCGCTGGCAGTGGTTCAGAGCAAGGGCATTTGGGGGCTGGCGGCACGTCGTTCGCCGCGGCTGGTCACCGGACCCACGTCATCGACGTCGATGTCGAGGATGTAGCCCAGTGTCAGCGGCGAGATCTTCACCGAACGGGCCACCACCTCGATACTGTCGCCGCGGCGCACCATGTCGCGGGCATCCACCACGTTGGCGACCCACTTGCGCGACATGCCCAGCTGCTCGGCCACTTCGTCGACCGAGAGCCCGGTATCGCGCAAGGCGAGGATCTGGCGGTTCTTGATGGCCCGCTGCAGGTAGCGGCAGGCCGAAGGGTAGAGATGGGTACCGCCGAACTCCTGGCACAGCGCCAGCGCTTCGGCATAGCCAAGGATGCCCACCAGGGCATGGTTGACGTGCAAGCGCTCAGGCTGAGGCACATAGATCGAGAGCGTCTTCCCGGCTTGTTGCTGGCGCAGCGTGCGCACCAGGTGCAGCGCCTTGTCACGCCCTACCACATCGGCTATCTGCTGAACGCTCTTCGGTAGCCTCATCAGCCCCTCCAGTCGGTACCCGACTCAAGCCGGCGCACGGGCCCGACCACCTCGGTCGGCGGCAGCGCCATGTACTCACGCAGCACTTGGCGCGCCTCCTCCAGCCCGCGCGCCAGCACCGCCCCATAGCCACGCGCATCGGCCAGCGCCAGCCAGTCGCGCTGGGTGGAAGCCAGGGAGGCATGGCGAGGCGGTGTCGCCTTGAATTCGAGGTACAAGCCAAACAGACCGCCACGGGCCTCCATCACCACCAGATCGGAGACACCGGCTTTCACGCCCTGTCGCTTCAGCTCGGCGCCGGTACGGCTGGTGCGGTGGCCACCGTTGGGCACGTGGTACGTCACCGGGTAGGCCTGGCCCACCTCGGTGCCGCGGTGCCACTCCCCATGCAGCCAGCTCAATAGCGCCTTCTGCTCGCTGCCCTCGTAGTCGTGGGCGGGGGAGCGCTTCACGGCCGGCTTGGCTACTCCGGGCGGTGGATTACGCTTCACTTGGGCCAGCGTGGGTTTCTTACGCCTCGGATATAGGGTCATTGCGCCAGCTCCCCCGCTTCCAGTAGCTGTTCGCCGGTCTCTAGCAGCCAGGACAGCTCGCGATCGGAATCCGGCTCACCAGCGATATAGGCGTCGCGTGCCTGCGCAAGCAGAGTCAGGTGCATGGCAGCGCAGCGGTCGAGCAGGTCGCGGGGAATCGCTTGGATGCGTCCAGCAGTGAACGCATTGACGGCCGGGCACTCGGGGCTGTGAAACTCACCCACCTGAGCCACGCAGCCATGGCACACGGGCTGTGCAGAAGGTTGCTCAGTTCCAGCGGCGCCGGGCGCTTCCCGTGCAGATTTCTGCTCAACCTGTCGGGCCTGTCGAGCTTTTCGCATCGCCGCCGCCGCCAGCTGGCGCGTTACCGGCTTGGGAGCAACGCCCACTCGCGGGCGCAACGTATCGCGCACCTTGGCGGGCTGCTTGAAACCTCCCTCAATGGGCACGGCGCTAGGCGCCGGCATAGCCTGAGCTGGCGAGGCCTTCATCTCTTCCCTGCCGGCCTCTGTAACCCACAGACGGTCTTCGCCATCGCGGCGAATCAACTTACGCTCTCGCAGCGTGAGCAAGATCCCTTCAACCTTCTCCAGGTCTGCATTCCTGACGACATTCACCAGCACGGGCACCATGTCGATCTTCACACCTCGCCGCGAATTACGGGTCTCGGCATCTATGGCGGTCAGGATGACAGTAGGCGTTATGGCTCTCTTGCTCATGCGGCAGCCTCCCGCAGGGCTTCACCCACGCTCTCGGGCCACTTGAGCTGCTGTACTGGCGAGCCGTCTCCGTGACGCTTGCCGGTATCCATCATTCGGCCACCCGCCTTGCGGCCGGCATCGGTCAGGATCCAGTGGTTGCGGCCTCGGCCATCCTGCTGCTGGCGCTGATAGCCCAGGTCTCTAAGGGCGCGGTTCACGGCGATGGCGCTCATGTCGTGGGGCAGGCCCAGCTCGGTAGGCGTCAGGTAGCGTTCGTTGACCGGGCTCAGCAGGTGGGTCGCGCCCAGCTCGCCGAGCAGGTTCACGCCGGTGCGCTTCTGCACTGCCTGGTTGACCGAGAGCAGGCGCATGTTGTCGTCGAAGCCGAACGCCTTGGCCGCGGCGTCCAGAGCGCCAGCCAGGGCAGAGGCACGGGAGATGCTCACCAGGTTGTCGTCTGGCTGTGCTGGCGCCTGGGGCAACTGGTAGCTACCAGCCCGGCGGATCGCGGGCAGCACCTCCTCGAACACCCATGCCTCAAAGCGCTCAGCGCTGGGCAGCTGGCTCTTGACGATCAGGCGGTAAACATCGGGCTCGCGGATTGCCTTGACCGCCTGCTCGCCGCCAGCCGTAGGGGTGAACGATTCGGTCACCCCTTTGCAGTGGTCGCGGATCGCCTTCATTGGATTCGCATACCCGAGCGCCGCAGCGACGTCGCGGGCAACAAACAGCGTGCCGCCTGCATCGTCCTGGATTACACGGATCTGATGCTGATCGAACTCAAACGGAATCAGGTTGCTCATGTCAGGCTCCTTTCAATGCCGCCCGCAGGGAGCGCAGCCCCTGGTCGGCGTTCATTGCGTGCGGCAGGCCAGAGGCCTCGGCGCGTTGCTGGGCGGCTTCACGTCCTGCCCTCTCGGCGAGCTCGGCGCGGGTGCGGCTGCCGTCGTGCTCGAGCAGCTGGCGCGGTGTAAGGTCCTCGCCGGCCATCACCCGGTTGACCAGAGCGCTGTACTCACGGCCAAAGCGCTTTTCGAGGCGCGGCCACTGGCTCTGTGCCGTGGTGTGGGTCAGGTCCCACCAGCCGACCGACTGCCCAGCCAGGCGCACCGCCTCATGGCTCCAGCGATGGCGGCGTGGCTCATGGGCATGGCCCACTGCCTCCCGCCAGGCCTCACCAACTGACGGCATACCGAAGTCCTCCGGTTTCGGCGCCAGCAGGCTCACCAGCACCGGGATCGTCGGCGGCCAGGTATTCCCCCCACGCTTCAGCTCGCTCATGGCCCGCTCGACCACGTGCCGAGTCGGCAAAGCCGGCCACCGTGCCAGCTCCTGCGCCAGCTCTCGGCGTGCCAGGGTCAGCAGGTCCGCACTGGGGAACGCGCTGCTCCAGGTCCTCGGAAAAATCGCCTCCAGCCGGGTGAACACCTGACTGACCAGTGACGTGATCTGCTGCTTGCGCTCCGGGCTCGCTGCCGTCGTCTGGCCACCAGCCATCTGCCCAGCTGGTGTCGTGCGGGTTGGCGAGCTGCTGGCGGACTGCCTCGCGCTCAGTTCGGTCATCGCGGCGTTGATCAGGGTCTGCGCGGTCATGGGCGGGTCCTCCGGTGTGAGCCTGGGCGGCGCGCTGGTCGTTGCGCAGCCAGTCGACGAGCTTGGCGTGCCATGCGGTGCTGCTCTGCTGGCGCTGGGTATCGGCGTGGTGGGCGGTGAACTTGGCCAGCTGGTGCTGGGCGGGCTGGGTGTCGGCAGGCAGGCCGGCACGTTGGCAAGCCATGGCCAACTGATCCGGGTCCGGCTGCCAGTCCAGGGTCATCGGGTACTGGCGCGATTGGGTCGGCGGCGGTGTGCCGTCGTCGCACTGCTGAGCGGCACGCTCGAAAATCGACGCGCGCGCTTCAGAGAGAGAGGGGGTTATCTCTGTAGTAGTCTCTGTATGAAAACTCCCATCCGGCGATTCTGTGCACTCCGGTTGGGCGTTTCTTGTTTCTCCGGTTGGGAGATTGCAGTTTCTCCCGTTGGGAGAATCTGGAGAGCGGCGGGGCTCAGCGGCGGTTTCGCTGGTATCGAGCGCCTGCGCCAGCAACTCGGCCAGGCGGTCGCAGTTGACCCGATACCACGTCTTGGCCGGCACGCCCTTGCGCACCTCCTCGAGCACACCAATGGCCACCAGCTGGCGCCTGGCGGTGACCTGCTGCTTGGCACTCATGCCGGTTTCCGCTTCCCAGCTATCCACAGCGCCAGCCTGTTCCTTCCAGAACCAGCCAGCACGGCGCTGGGCCGTCGGCGTGTTGCACAGGAACAGCGCCTGGCTGAGGAAGATGGCACCTTGAACGGTCACGCCAGGCAGGCGCGTGAATACCGGCTGATACGCCACAGGGCGGCCCAGCAAGGCCGGCAGCATGGAAGCACTAATACTGCTCATGCCCCACCGCCCTCGAGCTGCTTGAGCTCGGCTCGGTACCGCTGGGCGGCATCCATATGCTTGGCGCGCTCGGTATGCACCTTCGCCTGGCCCTCCGGGCTCCAGCTATCCGTGCGCGCCAGCAGATCCGCCATGGTGTAGTGAAACTCGACCAGGGCGCGCAGGCGCTCACGCTTCGCGGCGTACTCCCGACGCTCGGCGGCCTCGATCTGAAATGCCAGCCGTGCGGTTCGAACGATCATATCGGTGTTGCCCGGCATGACAGCTGCCGGTTCGGTTGTCGCTGGGATTGCCCCCATAGCCCTCTCCCGTTCTTCTTAACTCAGCCCGGCCCGATCTGATCCAGCTGGCGCTGATACTCCGCGATGCGTTCAATGTGCCGTTGGCGCAGTGTCTCGAGGCGTGTATCCCTCACCCCAGCTAGCGCCAGCAGACCGCTCATCAGGTCGGCAAAGGCCTGGTGGTACTGCACCCGCAGGCTGGTTTCTGCCCGCTGGTTGCCGATCCGCTCGGCGTCTTCGATCAGTAGCGCCAGCTGCGCGACCTGCCCCGATAGGCGGGTGATCTCCTGCCGCAGCCCTGTCAGCCCTTCCTCGTCGCTTACGTCGGCTGGCGCCTGCGCCGCGTGGTCCTGCTCGTCCTCCTTTGGTAGTTCGGCTATGCCCTGCATTGGCGACTCCGTTCCCCCTGGCCGACTACCTGTATGCCCTTCCACCCCGGTCAGGTCGTCGCCTCCGTGGTCCGGCCGGGAGTAAGCTTTGGGTATTCGGGAGGGGAAGGATCTGATGCAGACGGCCCGGCATGCTTAAGCAGCCATTCAGCAGAGAAAGCGCCACCGCTCGCAGCGGCCATACGTTGTGCATAGTTGGTCTCGCCCGAGAACTCGGTACGGGGCAGGGATTCACGCTGGAGCCACTTGTAGACCCCGCGCGGACTGATGCCACAGACCCGAGCGCACTCCGTGACACCTCCGATCTTGTCGATTGCATAGCGCAAGGCGCTCATGTACTCGCTCCCATGTTTGTGTACTTACGGTACATATTATGGCGGAACTGAAAGTACACGCAAGCGCTGTCAAAATTGAACGCATGGTTCATACGGACATTTCGCGGGCTGAATTCAGCGCTCGCCTCAAAGAAGCGCTTGAGCATGCCGGCTTTGCAGGTAGGGGCGAGGGTGCGCGGCTCGCAAGGGCAATCAAGGTTACCCCGAAGGCAGTCAGCAAGTGGCTGAATGGAGAAGCTCGGCCAGGCCACGACAAGCTGGTCCAGATTGCAGATGCCCTGCGTGTAAGGGTGGAATGGCTGGATTACGGCAAAGGTCCGATGACACAGCCAGAAATCGGAGATGTACTGCGTAGCGGGCCACAGGCAGGCGAAGCGCTCCGCACCACGCCGAAGGCAGGCGATGCGATCAGCCGCCAACGCCGCCATGAGGTGGAATTCATCGGCCATCTTGACGCCTGGGATAACGATACCCCGCTGGGTGACGACGAGGTCGAGCTGCCCCTATTTCGAGAAGTAGAAGTGTCAGGCGGCTCCGGTAATACCCAGGTGATTGAGAACCACGGCGCCAAGCTTCGCTTCGCCAAGCGCACCCTGCGCCGGGCCGGCGTGATGGAGGAGCATGCCGCCTGCGCTTATGTGGATGGCGACAGCATGGAGCCGATCTTGCCCGATGGCGCCACGGTGGGTGTGAACACCCAGGACAAGGCGATCAAGGACGGCAAGATGTACGTCATCGACCACGGCGGCCTGCTGCGTGTGAAGTTCCTCTACCGCCTGCCAGGCGGCGGCCTGCGCATCCGCAGCGCCAATCCCGATCGCGAGGCCTACCCCGACGAGGACCTGGGCCCCGACTGGCCCGAGCAGGTACGCATCATTGGCAAGGTGTTCTGGTACAGCGTACTGATGCACTGAGGAGGCAGCATGACGGGTGATGAGGCGCCCCGCATTCTAGGGCGCGTATTCTGTCTGGAAGTGTTTGATTGACCACACCTTCCGCAATCAAACCGCCTCAGGGCCGCTCTACAGTTCCAGTCCTGTTACACGGTTTTCGTTTACCGGATTGGTAAACATGCCTATACTCTTTCGAGCGTAACATGCAGATTAGGTACAAGGACAAGCGCATCGAAGCCATATGCCTGGAGCAGAAAAAGGCTGAGCGCCAGCTAGGTAAGCCCTGTGCCAGAAAGCTGCGCAGTCGGCTCTCTGACCTGATGGCTGCCGCGAATACAAGAGAGTTGGTAGCTGGGAACCCGCATCCTTTGCGCGGCGATCGGGAGCCTCAGTTCTCTCTCTCCCTTCATGGGGGGATGCGCTTATGCTTTGTTCCGGATCATGATCCTATCCCCAGGCTTGCAGACGGAGGGATAGATTGGTCTAGCGTAAGCTGCGCTTTGATTGTTTATATTGGTGATTATCATGACTGAGCTTACTCATCCACTGACACCCGACTGGGTGTCGCCCCCAGGGGACACCATTGCCGACCGGATTGAGGAGCTAGGATGGTCCCAGAGAGAGCTGGCTGAGCGACTGGGTTACACCACGAAGCATGTCAGCATGCTAATCAATGGCAGAGCTCCTATAACCGAGGAAACGGCAGTCCGCCTGGAGAGGGTTCTCGGAAGCACTGTTAGATTCTGGCTGGAACGTGAGGCGCAGTATCGAGACTCCTTGATAAAGCAAGAGCAGATCAGCCTCTTATCTGAGCAGGCTGATTGGCTGAAAGTGCTTCCCACCAGCGACATGATTGCGTATGGGTGGATTCAAAAGTTCACCAATAAGGGCTTACAGGTTGCCGAGTGCTTACGCTTTTTTGGCGTGGCGACTGTGGAAGCCTGGAGGCTTCGGTATGCTAACGCGGGGGCAGCCTTTAGATCCTCAGAGACCTTTGCAAAAGATGGGGCAGCCGTAGGTGCATGGCTTCGTCAAGGAGAGGTCAAGGCAGCCGAACTGTCCTGCGAACCCTTTGATCAGAAAAAATTCAAGGCCGTTCTCAAAGAGCTTCGTTCTCTTACCAATGAATCAGACCCAGCGGTATTCGTGCCAACGCTGATAAGAAAATGTGGTGAGGCCGGCGTTGCTGTGGTTTTTGAGCCCGCACCGAAAAAATGCCCAGTGAGCGGGGCTGCAAGATGGCTGAACAAACGCAAAGCCCTGATTCAGCTTAGCTTGAGACACAGATCCAACGACCATTTGTGGTTCTCATTTTTCCATGAAGCAGGCCACATTGCTCTCCATAGCAAATCCTCATCCTTTATTGATATTGATGGGAGTGGCCTAGACGATGAAAAGGAAAAAGAGGCAGATCGCTTTGCCAGGGACATTCTTATCCCGCCACGCGATGCCCAGCGCCTCTACGAAATTGGCAGATCAGCCGCTGCCGTAGAGGCCTTTTCGAAAGAGATAGGAATCGCTCCCGGGATAGTTGTTGGCAGAATGCAGAAAGAAGGTCTCCTCCCTTGGAGCCATCTGAATGGCTTGAAGACCCGCTATGAACTGAAACGACGCAGCTAAAGCGCCGCTAGCAACGCACCCGCCCACCGAGGCGGGTTTTTTGTGCCTGCTCGCAGAATGTGAACCTACGGTACTTGACTGAACGTGTACCTATGGTACATAGTTGGTTCACAATAACCGCGACAGGGAGCAAGCCATGTCTACCACTCAACAGAGCCTCGAGTTCGCCGGCTTCCGCTGCCAGGCGGGCAACCCGCGCCAAGGGATGCCCACCGTGCGGGAAGTGCAGGTACTGGCCGGCCTGGCCGCAGGCCTCACCCAAAAAGAGATCGCCAAGCTGCGTGGCGTCTCACCCTCCAGCATCAAGAGCACCGCCGAGGCCGCCTACTACCGGCTAAGCGCCAACCGCGCCACTGATGCCGTCGCAAAGGCCCTGCGCCGTGGCTGGATAGCCCCGCTACTGGTCGCACTGGTCGTCGGTGCCATGAACCCCACTAGCGAAGCCCTGCGCGTTCGCCAACCCGTCCGCACACGCCAACAGGTCAGCTCTACCGCCCGGGTAGGCCGCCGCGACCTGGGGAGCCTTTTCGCATGAGCAATGACAACCACACCGACACAGGCGCCAGCCAGCCCAGCAGCGAAGTTCAGCAGCTGCGGGCGAGGGTGGCCTATCTCGAGGCGAGGCTGATGAAGCGGCGCGATGAAATCCGGGAGCTGATAGCCGAGCGCGACCGCTTCCAGCGCCTGTTCGCCACCGCTTGCGAAACCCTGGGCGCCGTTCAGGAAGCGCTAGGCAATGAGAACACCCCGGAGTTGACCGGGTTCGAGCCGGAGCTGGTCAGGAAGCTGCGAGGGGAGCGGGACGCCCTGGTGCGCGAAATCGAAGGCCAGCAGGACAAGGAGCCCCGCTCATGAACCAGCACGATACCGCCACCGTCTTCACCTATCCGGTCAAGGAGCTGGCCGAGGCATGGCGTGAACACGCCCAGCGCCACGGTATCACCGACCCCGAGACACAGCTGCTGGCGCGTGAAGCCGTGCACGGCTCACCCCGGGCCGGGTACCGCCCTGCCTGGTACGTGCCCAGCACCGGCGAGCTGGTTGTGATCATCGCCGCCGAACCGCACTGGACCGAGGCACAGGCCATCGACTGGCTGCGCTGGATGCTCGAGCAGCTGCACGCCAACGGCAGCGTCACCCTCTACGCCCACGACTACGCCGAGCAAGCGCCAGCACAGGAGGCCACTGCATGACACCGCGCAGCGTACTCAACACCGCCTTGGCCATCGTGACCGTGGCCGCCCTCATCGCCGCGATGGCCTGGGTCACGCGCCACGACGAGCAAGTCGCCAGCGCCAGCCTGGAGCAGTACTGCCGGGACGCTGCGATATGGGCCGCCGAGGAAGCCCGCGGCGTACCGCTCAACGAGCGAGCAGGTCAACCCGACCACCGTGACATAGCGGCAGAGCAGTGCCCCGGCATGCGCCCGGCCCTGCCGGCCTATCGGATCGCCAGCCCCGGGGCGCTTCCGGCGACCACCACCACGCGCCAGCTGGCGCATCAGTAACCCAAGGAGAGCGAGATGGACACCAACCCCCAAGCCTTCGCGCAGATGCTCGCCAAGATGCGCCGCGGCCAAACCGCCGAGGAGCTGAGCGAGGCGCTCTTGGAGGCGCAGCAGGCCTGTAAGGACACCGGGAAGATGGCGGTCATTACCTACCAGGTGAAGATCAAGCCGGAGAAGGGCATGCCCGGCATGTACCTGATGACCGACGACATAAAGACCAAGCTGCCGCAGCTGGATCGCGGCGCCAGCGTGATGTTCGAGGACGCGAACCTGCAGCTGCAGCTGGAGGATCCGCGCCAGCAAAAGATGGATCTCCGCCAGGTGGAGGAAGCCAAGCGCGAGACCAAGACCGTGGCCGAGGAGGCCAAACCCACTCAGCTGAAGCAGGTGTAACGATGGAAGAACTGACCAACCGGACCTTCATTGGCGAAGCCGTAGCCGCCGGCATGGCCCTGGCCGACCTGAACCCACAGCTACAGCATGCCGTGCTAGTGCCCGAGGGTTACAGCCTTGAGGACTTGGAGCGATTTCACGACCAACCGCGGCGCACGCGCCAGCAGGTGGCCATCCACAACGCCACCGACTTCGGTCTCTACGTGAACCGTTTCAAGGACAGTGAGACGACCATCTATGCCGACCTGGAGCACACCCGCTTCACGGCGGTGCTTGACCACCCGGGCGCAGGAGATCCCGCCTGGGGCCAGCATCGCGCTACCTACGCCTGCCCGCACTCTCGCAGTTGGAAGACCTGGACGGCGGCCGATGGGAAGGCAATGCGTCAGGCGGACTTCGCCAAGTTCATCGAGGACAACCTCCCCGACGTCCAGCAGCCCAGCGGTAGCGACATCCTGACCATCAGCCGCACCCTCGAAGCCAAGAAGAAGGTCGACTTTCAGAGCGGCGTACGGCTCGACAACGGCGAAGTGCAGATCACCTTCAACGAGGAGATCAAAGGCACCGCCGGCAAAGGCACCATCGAGATACCCGAAACCTTCGAGCTGGGCATTCCGGTTTTCGAGGGAGGCGACCATTACGCCCTGACAGCCCGGCTCCGCTACCGCATCAACGATGGCCAGCTCGTCATGTGGTTCGACCTGCTGCGCCCCGAGCGTCTGCTTGAAGATGCCTTCGCCAACACCCTGGAGCAGATCCGCCGAGACATCGGCCCCGACGTGATGATGCTCCACGCCGACGCCCCGGCTCGATAACCAGGCGTCAGCCCCTTTAGTTCCCTGCGTATTGCCCCGCTTCCGGGCGGGGCCTTTTTCAAGATCAGGGCAGCGGTGAGCCCGCCACGGCGGCCTGACCAGTGACCTGGCAAGACGAGGAGAATGCAGCGTGACCAACATGAACTTGAACCTATTCGGCCACGAGCTCGTCGTCGACAACTTCGCCGGGGGCGGCGGCGCCAGCAAGAAGAACGACAAGGAGCCGAGATCATGAAAGAACGTCCGATCCTATTCAGCGGCGAGATGGTCCGCGCCATTCTCGACGGCAGGAAGAACCAGACGCGGAGGGTGGTGAAGCCCGCGAAAGACCGCAACGGCTCAGGCTGCCATCTTGCGCCCTGCGAGATAGCTGGGGAGGTGAACGGAGGCGACTACAGCCTATGCCCCTACGGCCAGCCCGGCGACCGGCTGTGGGTGAGGGAGACATGGGGCAAGGTGCAGATGACGCATCTCATGAGCCCCACCCCTGGCCGCGTCGAGGAGGCGCTGACCTATAGGGCAGGCCGTCTCGTCTGGAAATCCGAAGACCGCCCAGAGAGTGGTTCATTCGACAGCTGGCCGGTGAGCTGGAGTGACGACCATCAGCCGAGCGATGGTCGTTGGCGCCCTTCCATCCACATGCCCCGCTGGGCCAGCCGCATCACGCTGGAGATCGTCAGCGTGAGCGTCGAGCGGTTGAAGGAGATCAGCGAGGCGGACGCCGAGGCCGAAGGCGTTGAGCGCCACGGTGATAGCTGGGTGGATTACCTGCATCGCACTGACTGCCACTTCGCCGTGAATGCAAGAACCTCCTTCGCCACGTTATGGGATTCGATCAATGGCCGAGGCTCACGGGACGCCAACCCCTGGGTGTGGGTGGTGGAGTTCAAGCGGGTCGAGCAAGCGAGGGCTGCAGCATGAAGGTTTCGATGAACGGTCTGCGCCGCAACCTGAGCGGCGACGTGGAGACGCTCCGCGATCTGGTCGAGTCAGTAATCAATGGCGAGTGGTACGACGGTGAAGATCTGCGCAACGCCATGAACGACGTGATCCGGGACAGCAACGTCCTGAACTGTGTCTTCAGTAAGGACGACCCAGACTTCACCGACCTGGGCTCTGTCGAGGTGGAACTGCTCGAAGAGGAGCACGCCGAGTGACTAAGCCCACCCACACCCACCGCGCCCAGGGCGGGCGCTTCGAACAGGTCGACGAGCAGATGGGCGGCGGCGTCCTCGAGGGCCAGCTGCTGGTGATCTACCGGGACATCGACAAGGACGTCACCAGTGCCACGACGGAGGGCGACTGGCGCCAGCACTGGCGACCGATCGCCAAGGACGACTGCCCTGTGTGCCTGGGTGCCGGCCACGATCAGATCAAGAAGGCGAAGCACCAACCCTGCGGCGGCTGCTTCGGGCTGGGGAAGGTCAAGGCCGACGGCGAGAAGCCGGCGGATCTTTGGCAGCTGGCAGACGTGGCGCTGGGAATCATCAAGCGCCAGCAGCATGAATTGGAACAGCGCCGGCAGGCGATGGCGTTGCCCGAGGTGGCGGCAGCTTTGCAGGCAGAAAAGGAAGCACGAATCACTGACAGCGTTGCACACCAGGAACAGCAATGGCGCGATGGCAAGGGTCACGGCCCGGGCGGACGTAGGTACGTAGGAGACTGACATGGCAGAACAGCAGATCGACTTCAGCGATGATGACTTCATTGAGCCCGAAGAGGCGGCGCGGCTCCTGCGCGTGAAGCAGGGCACTTTGGCGGTCTGGCGGTCAACGAAGCGCTATCCGCTGCCGTACTACAAGAGCGGCCGGTGGGTGCTCTATCGGCGCAGTGAATGCATCGCTTTCGTGCAAAAAGGGCGGGTTTCGTGTGACTGACTTTAACGACAGCCGTTGCCCCAGCGTTGCCCCAGCCATTTTTCGTGTTTCAGCGGCAAACGGGAGAGGTAAGGGTGGAGAGGCAAGGAATGCCTCAACAATGCGGGTTGGCGGAAGAGCGTGGGAGTCGAACCCACCAGGGACCGCTGGCAGCCCCTGCCAGATTTGAAGTCTGGCCGCCCCACCGGGGGTCGATCCTCTTCCTTGAGCGGTGCCTTGAGACAGGGCCGTTGCCCTACGGCCAAATCTCGGCGTTGCGTATCACGCGCTCGTCGCCGACGCGGCGCGTGAAGCCTACCTTATCAAAGAATTCGAGTATGTGAATGGCGAGCTTGCGGCCGGTGCCAATGCGGTCGCGAAAGGCGGCCGCGCGAATGCTGCCGTGCTCGCGCTCGAGAAGATGCACGGTGGCGGCCATCTCGGCCACCGCTTCGGCCGGGTAGAAGTGGTCCCGGCGCACCTGGTAGAGCCGGCCGAGACGGGCACAGGCGGCGAGGACCTCGCGAATGCGATCCTCGTCGAGGTGTTCGCTCGTCGCCAGGTCGCGCACCCGCGGCGGCTGAAAGGGGGTAGCGGCGATACGCGGCTCGAGCCGCGCCCATAGCGCTTCCTCCTCTTCGCCGAGGCTTACCTGGTGGCCGGGCAGGGCGACGAAGGGGCCGTGGGCCTCCAGCTTGCCGTCTTCAATCAGGCGCTCCAGCAACTGCCGGCCCGTCGCTTCGGGTAGCGCGGGCATGGCCTGGCGGATCAGGCGGGCACGCTCGGTGCCGAGCATCGAGGGCTCGCGTTGGTGATTGGCGGCGACGGTGTCGAGCAGCCGGGTCTCCAGGGCCGAGATGGCCTCGGCAGAGAAGCTCCGGGCGGCTTGTGCGGTCGTCAAGGTCTCCCCGCCAAGCGACTTGACCGTCTCGACCAGCGCTTGCACCTCGGCATTGGCATTGCGCGCCAGGGCGTGCAGGTCGATGCCGACGGGGCGGCGGTGCAGCCCCTCCCGCAGCGCCGGGGTCAGGTCGAGCGGGGCGATGGTGGCGCACTCGGCCAGCGCGGCGAGCCAGGCCAGCCGCTCGGGACGGCGCTGGCCGCGGCGCGGCGGGGCGCCGTCGAGCACCGTACCACCGCCCAGGGTGAGGCGCCCGGCGGGGTCGCGAATCACGAAACGGTCGCCGAGACAGGCGTGCACCGGGGCATCGAGCACCAACTGGCCCAGCATGTGCTCGCCGGGGGCGAGGCGCTGGCCCTCGAGCAGCGCTATGCGGCCGCTGAGCCGTGTCACGCCCAGGTGCGCGTGTATTGCGGCCCAGTGCTTGAGCTCCGGTGCACCGTCGAGCAGTCGGAGCTGGACGTCGAGCCGCCGCAGCGGCGGCGTCTCCAGCGCTTCGGCCACGATCCAGCCACCGCGCTGGATCGAATCGCGGTCGATATGATTGCCGGCGAGATTGAGCGCCACGCGATCGCCCTGCTGCGCCCACCGGCTGTCGCGATGCTGGCGACGCAGACCGCGCACCCGGGCCTTCAGGCCGGCCGGCACCAGACGTACCTCGTCGCCCTGCGCCACTTGACCGGCGAAAGCCGTGCCGGTTACCACCAGTCCGGCGCCGGTCTTGGTGAAGACCCGATCGACGGCGAGCCGGAAGTGCCCCTGCGCCGTTGCCTGGTGCTGCGCCGCCGCTGCGGTCCACAGCCGGTCGCGCAGCGCTTCCACGCCCTCGCCGCTGTGGCTGGAGACCTCGACGATCGGTGCTCCGGCCAGCGGTGTATCGGCCAGCAGCGTGGCAATCTCCTTGCGTACTTGGCAGCGGCGTTCGGTATCGACCCGGTCGACCTTGGTCAGGGCCACCAGCCCGCGGTCCAGGCCCAGCAGGGTGAGGATCTGCAGGTGCTCGCGGGTCTGCGGCATCACGCCGTCGTCGGCGGCCACCACCAGCAGCACCGTGTCGACACCGGCGCTGCCCGCCAGCATGTGATGCAGGAAGCGCACGTGGCCGGGCACGTCGATGAAGCCGAGCTCCACGTCGTCGGCGACCTCGGGGTAGGCGAAGCCGGGCTCGATGGTCAGCCCGCGCGCCTTCTCCTCCTTCAAGCGGTCGGTGTCGATGCCGGTGAGCCGCTGGATCAGCGCGGTCTTGCCATGATCGACATGACCGGCGGTACCGACGATCACGGCGACGCCTCGCTGCCCTGCGTTGCGGTCGTGTCGTAGAGGTAGGGCAATTGCTCTAGCTGCGCGAGGAAGAGGGCTTCCTCCTGAGCGCCTTCGAGGCAGCGCAAATCGAGAAGCAGGGCGCCTTCGTGGCGGCGTCCGATGACCGGACGCGGCAGGCGGCGCAGGGCGGTCTCCAGGCGGCGGATCTGGCGCTCGCGCTGGCGCCGACTGTCGGCGCGGGAGCACCACGACAAGGCTCGACTGGGCAGACGATCGACCGGTAGCGAGCCGCTGCCGAGCTGACTGGCGCATGGCGTCAGGGTGACCTCGAAGTCGGCGAGCAGCCCTTCCATCCGGGGCAACAGCCGTTCGCCGGTGGCGACGATGTCGGCCTCCGGGCGGGTCAGCAGCGCCAGGGTGGGAACGTCATGCTGGGGAGCGTCGCTGTCGCGGTAGAGGCGCAGCGTGGCTTCGAGCGCGGCCAGGGTCAGCTTGTCCAGACGCAGGGCGCGCTTGAGCGGGTGGCGTTTGATCCTCTCGATGGCCTCGCGGCGACCGACGATGAGGCCGGCCTGGGGGCCGCCCAGCAGCTTGTCGCCGCTGAAGGTGACCACGTCGGCCCCGGCGCCGATGGCGTCGCCCGGCTGCGGTTCGTAAGGCAGGTCGAGGGCGGCGAAATCGGTCAGCGCACCGCTACCCATGTCGATCAGGAAGGGAATATCGTGGGCATGGGCGATCTCCGCCAGGCGGGTCTCGGGCACGCTGCAGGTGAAACCGGTGACGGCATAGTTGGAAGTGTGGGCCTTGACGATCAGCCCGGTGTGCTCGCCGATGGCGTCTTCGTAGTCGCGCGCGTGGGTGCGGTTGGTCGCCCCGACTTCACGCAGGCGGCACCCCGCCGCCGCCATGATGTCGGGCATGCGAAAGGCGCCGCCGATCTCGATCAGCTCGCCACGCGAGATCAGCGCCTCGCGGCCGGCACCCAATGCACCCAGGGCCAGCAGCACGGCACCGGCATTGTTGTTGACCACAGTGGCCGCCTCGGCGCCGGTCAGCTCGCACAGCAGGCTCTCCACCAGCCGGTCGCGATCGCCTCGGGCGCCGCTGTCGAGGTCGTACTCCAATGCTATCGGGTGGCGCGCCGCCTCGGTCATGGCGGCGACGGCCACCTCGGCGAGCGGCGAACGGCCCAGGTTGGTGTGAATGACCGTGCCGGTGAGGTTGAAGACCGGCTGGCTGGCCGGGCGGGCCAGTTCGTCCAGCTGCTTCAGCACGCGCCGAGCCAGCTCATCCACGTCGGGGGCGGTCGAGGACGGTTGTGCCAACTCCCGGCGAGTCTCCTCCAGCGTCTGGCGCACGGCGCGCCGGATCAGGCGGTGACCGTATTGCCTGCGTGCCTCCAGCACATGCGGGTGGGCCAGTAGCGTATCCACCGCGGGCAGGCGGCGTCGAACGTCCGTTGTCGTCATGTCCATGCCGGGGTCGTGGTCCCTGTCTCAACGAAGTGGGTCATCCCTTGTCGGCAAGGGAGGGTCATATTCCGTGTTTCGAGGAATAGGCACTTCTATGGCATAGCATGTCGGGGCGGGGGACGTCCATGTTGTGTCTGCTAGTCGTCAACGATCAACAGCGGATTGAAGCTGCTGCGTCGATAGCGCCCCTTCTCGCCGAGCAGCAGGTCGAGTGCGAGGCTCGCGAGGTCGTCCGCCAGCGGTTCGGCAGCGGGCTCCAGCTCGCGCGGAAATATCTTGAGGTAGCTGCCGCAGTCGCCGCAGGCTTCGGCCTGGGCGACAGCGTTGCCGTCCTCCGTTTCGTCCGTCTCCGACGACAGGCTCAGGTAATGGAGCTTGCCGCTGCGCTCGCACACGCTGCAAAGGGAGCGCTCCAGGTACCACTGGGTGGCGCACAGGCCGCACTGCAGATAGCGCACGCCGTGGTAGCGCGGCTCGGCTTCGATCACGCTGGCCAGCGGTGGCGAGCCGCAGCAGGGGCACAGGGTACGCACCTCGCCGGCGGGGCGTGCTGGCGCCTGGGGCAGCGCACGCGTCAGTCGCAGCCAGGCCACCTGCAGTGCGGCGGCCACCAGGGGCATCAATCCGCGCCGGGTGGGTTCGCCGGCGTTGCCGGCGAGTACCTCATCCGCCAACCGGTCAATCTCGGCAGCCGATAGGCGACGCAGGGCGTCGAGGAGCGGGCGCTGGGCCTGGCCGACATGCAGCTCGAGGGCGTCCAGCACGGCATCGAGTTCGGTCCCGAGATCGATGCTGCTGCGCAGCGCCTGCACGTTGAGCGGTGGCATGCCATGTTCCAGTGCCAGCGCGAAGGCTCGAGGCTCCGGCTGCCAGGCCGGCGTGGCATGTTCGAAAGCCGCCTGCTGGGCCTGTGCCAGCTGCGCCATGAAGTGCAGGAAATCTCCCAGCGGCGCGACGCGGTCGGCGAGCTCGCGCAGGCGCCGGGCACGGCGGGCGAAGTGGTCGGCGTCGGGCAGACGGACCTCGGGCGGCTGCATGACACCCGTCGGGGCGTTGCCGAAGGCGTGGGTCACGGCGACTCCTGTCGGTTCGTGGGCGTGTCGTGGCGGCGGCTGATCGCGCGCTGCTTGCGCGCCTTCTCGCGCTCCTCTTCGTACCACAGGTCATGGTGATGGCGGGCCCAGGCCCAGCTGACCCGGCCGCGCACCATGGCCTGGAACGAGCCCTTGACCCAGATACCCGAGTAGACGTGGATGATCAGGGTGAGGATGGCGAGAAAGGCGACGCCGGCGTGCCCCAGTGACGCCAGCCGGCGTAGCGTGATGGGCACGGCCCCGGCGAAGTAGGGCTGCCAGATCAGCAGGCCGCTGATCAGCAGCAGGGCGATGCAGCCGAGCATGATCCAGTACACCAGCTTCTGGCCGGCGTTGTTCTTGCTGACGGGTGGCAGCTTATCGTCGCGATTGGCCAGCACGTCGCGGATCTGCCTGAGCCACTGGATGTCGCGCCGCCTGATCAGGCTCTCCCTGAAGAAGGCGATCGCCATGAACAGGAACATCAGCGTCATGAACAGGCCGATCCAGGGGTGCAGAATGCGGGTCATGGTCGGCCCACCGAACAGTGCCGTCAGTGACCAGAAGAAGGGGTGGAAGAATGGCAGCCCGCTGAGCACCAGCAGCACGAAACTGATCGCGACGAGCCAGTGGTTGAGGCGGTTCCAGACGCTGTAGCGCTGGAGGGCGGGATCCGACTTGGCCAGGCTCATGGGCGCTCCTCCCGTTCACGTTCGCGGGCGTCGTCCTCGCGCACGGCAGCTTCGTCCTCCTCGCCGTGCTCCTTGGGGCCGGCGGTGACGTAGTGGAAGAAGCCGGTCAGGGCGGCAAGCCCGATGGCCACCGAGGCCAGCGGCTTGGTCACGCCCTTCCAGGCGTCGACCAGGGGACTGATACGTGGATCCGCGGGCAGGCCACTGTAGATCTCGGGCTTGTCGGCGTGCTGCAGCACGTAGATCACGTGGGTGCCGTCGACCCCCTCGGGGTTGTAGACGCCGGCATTCTCGAATCCGCGCCGGTGGAGGAAGTCGCTGCGCTCCTCGGCCAGGTGCAGCATCTCCTCGCGGGTGCCGAACATGATCGAGCCGGTGGGGCACGACTTGACGCAGGCCGGCTCCAGACCGTGATAGACGCGGTCGGAGCACAGCGTGCACTTGTAGGCCTTGTGGTCCTGCTTCGAGATGCGCGGCACGTCGAAGGGACAGCCCGACACGCAGTAGCCGCAGCCGATGCAGTGCTCCGAATTGAAGTCGACGATGCCGTTGGCGTACTGCACGATGGCACCGGGCGCGGGGCAGGCCTCGAGGCAACCCGGCTCGGCGCAGTGCATGCAGTTGTCCTTGCGGATCAGCCACTCCAGGTTGCCCTGCTCGTCCTCGTACTCGTTGAAGCGCATCACCTGCCAGGTATCGGGAGTGAGATCGAGGGGGTTGTCGTACTCGCCGACACACTCGCCGACCTCGTCGCGCAGGTCGTTCCACTCGGCACAGGCCACCTGGCACGCCTTGCAGCCGATGCAGCGCGACACGTCGATCAGCTTGGTCACCTTCTCCACCCCGCCGTCGCGCTGCCGGGGGGATTCCACCTGGGTCGCCGAGCGGGCGATGACGTTCTGCAGATTGATCTGGTCGCCTCTCATCCTTGGCCTCCTCCTACAGCTTGTCGACCCGCACCAGGAACGACTTGAATTCCGGCGTCTGAGTATTGGCGTCGCCGACGAAGGGCGTCAGGGTATTGGTCAGATAGGACTTCTTCGTCTCGCCGAGGAAGCCCCAGTGCAGCGGGATCCCCACCTGATGCACGGTGCGGCCCGCCACCTGCAGCGGGCGGATGCGCTTGGTCACCACCGCCACGGCCTCGATGTGGCCGCGCTTGGAGCTGACCCGCACGCGGTCGCCCTTGGCGATGCCCAGCTCCTCGGCCAGGCGTTCGCCGATCTCGACGAACTTCTCCGGCTGGGCGATGGCGTTGAGCCGGTTGTGCATCGTCCAGTAGTGGAAATGTTCGGTCAGGCGGTAGCTGGTGGCGGCATGCGGGAACTCCTCGAGGGTGCCGAAGTTCTCGCGATCCTGCTCGAATACCCGTGCCGCGGGGTTGTGCTTGGCCCGCGGGTTGTCGGGATGCAGGGGGTTGCTGGCGATGGGGGTCTCGAAGGGCTCGTAGTGCTCGGGGAGCGGACCCTCGTTCATGCGATCACGAGCGAAGATCTGGCCGCGCCCGGTCTGGTTCATGATGAAGGGGCCCTGGCCCTCTTCCGGCGCCGAGCCCACCGGGAAGTCGGGCACATCGTTGCCGACCCAGCGCTGGCCGTTCCACCACACCACCGCCTTGCGCAGCGACCAGGGGGTGCCGTCGGGGCGGGCGCTGGCGCGGTTGTAGAGGATGCGACGGTTGGCCGGCCAGGCCCAGGCCCAGCCCAGGGTCTGGCCGGTGCCATAGGGGTCGGAGTTGTCGCGCCGGGCCATCAGGTTGCCTTCGCGCGGCCAGCAGCCGGCAAACAGCCAGCAGCCGCAGGCGGTGGAACCGTCGGCGCGCAGCGTGCCGAAGTCGGGGAGTTGTTCGCCGGCGCGCACCACCAGGTTGCGCGCCTCGTCGTAGACATCCTCGAGCGCCCAGCCGTTGTACTCCCGTGCCAGCTCGTCGGGGCTCGGCTCCTCCGGGTAGCGGTAGGGCCACTGCAGGTTGAGGATCGGCTCGGGGAAAGCCCCGCCTTCCTGCTGGTAGAGGCGTTTGAGTCGCAGGAAAATGCCGGCCATGATCGCCGTGTCGGCGCGCGCCTCCCCGGGAGGCTTGGCCGCCGACCAGAACCACTGCAGCCAGCGTGAGCTGTTGACGATGGTGCCGTCCTCTTCGGCGAAGCAACTGGTCGGCAGGCGGAACACCTCGGTGTCGATCCGTGCGGGATCGACGTCGTGGAACTCGCCGTGATTCTTCCAGAATTCCGCCGTCTCGGTGCGCAGCGGGTCGATCACCACGAGGTATTTCAGGCGCGACAGAGCCTCGGTGTTCTTGGCCTTGTGCGGGAAGGCCGCCAGCGGATTGAAACCCTGGCAGATGTAGCCGTTCACCTCGCCCCGGTGCATGCGCTCGAAGGTGTGCAGCACGTCGTAGAGAGGCTGGCCGAGCTTGGGCAGCCAGGCGTAGCACCAGTCGTTGTCGGCGCTGGCGGCGTCGCCGAACCACGCTTTCATCAGGCTGACGTGGAAGCGCTCGTAGTGGCGCCAGTATGAGACCTCGTCCTCCACCAGCGGCGGGCGGGCGCGATCGTCGATGTAGCTGGCATAGCTCTGTTCGTCAGACTGCGCGAGCTTGAGGTAGCCCGGTAGCAGGTTGGAGAGCAGGCCCAGGTCGGTCAGGCCCTGAATATTGGAGTGGCCGCGCAGGGCGTTGACCCCACCGCCACGCATGCCCATGTTGCCCAGCAGCAGCTGGATGATGGCCGCGGTGCGGATGATCTGCGAGCCGATCGAATGCTGCGTCCAGCCCAGCGCGTAGAGGAAGGTCATGGTCCTGTCGGGCGCAGCCGTCTCAGCCATCATGTCCCACACGCGCTGGATCTTGTCGCGCGGCGTTCCGCAGACCGATGACACCACATCGAGGGTATAGCGGCTGTAGTGCCGGCGCATCAGCTGGAACACGCAGCGCGGGTGCTCGAGGGTCTCGTCGCGCCGGGCGTAGTCGTCGGCGTTGTGCTGGTAGCGCCAGCTCGCCTTGTCGTACTCGCCCCTGTCGGGGTCGTAGCCGCTGAACAGGCCATCCTCAAAGCCGAACTCGGGGCTGACGATCAGGCTGGCGTCGGTGTAGGCGAGCACGTACTCGCGATGGAAGCGCTGGTTCTCGATCAGGTAGTTGATGAACCCGCCGAGGAAGGCGATGTCGCTCCCGGTGCGGATCTCGGCGTAGTAGTCGGCTACCGCCGCCGTGCGATTGAAGCGCGGATCGACCACCACCAGCCGCGCATCGTTGTACTGACGCGCCTCCATCACCCAGCGGAAGCCCACGGGGTGCGCTTCGGCGGGGTTGCCGCCCATGGTGACGATCAGGTCGGCATTGCGGATATCGACCCAGTGATTGGTCATGGCACCACGACCGAATGTTGGGGCAAGACCTGCCACCGTCGGTCCGTGTCAGACGCGCGCCTGGTTGTCGAAGGCCACCATGCCGAGGCTGCGTACCACCTTCTGGGTCAGGTAGGCGGTCTCGTTGGTCGAGGCCGAGGCCGCCAGCATGCCGGTCGTGGTCCAGCGATTGACGATGTTGCCGTCATCGTCATCGGCCTCGAAATTGGCATCGCGGTCGTCCTTCATGTGGCGCGCGATGCGGTCGAGCGCCTCGTCCCAGCCGATACGCTTCCACTCGTTGCTGCCGGCCTCACGCACCTGGGGGTAGCGCAACCGCGAGTCGCTCTTGACGTAGTCGAGCAGTCCCGCCCCCTTGGGGCACAGCGAGCCGCGGCTCACCGGGTGATCGGGATCGCCCTCCACGTGGTAGATGTCATCGACGACGTTGATCGCCGCGTCGCCCCGGCTGTAGAGCAGCACGCCGCACCCCACCGAACAGTAGGTGCAGTTGCTGCGCGTGATCTTGGCGCCGGTCAGCTTGAAGTGGCGGACCGAGGCGACGGCAGGCTCCGGAGCGAAGCCCATCATGGCCATGCTGGACGTGGCCAGCCCGGTCGCACCGAGCTTGAAGAATTGTCGACGTGTCACCTGTAGGGTCATGAGGCCTCCTGCCTGGTTCTTCTACCTCTTATGGCTGTCGGTCTTGCTGCGGCGGACGTTCGGGACGACGCCCCGCTCGTGCTTGGTTCGGTCATCGGTTCTGGTCACTGCTACCGTTGTCGCGCCCCTGGTCAGCGTTGCTGCTCTGGGGCTGGCCGTTTGCGGAATTGTCGTTCGCCTGCGACGTTCGGGGCTGCTCGGCGCCGGCGCGCTGGTCAGCATCGGTGTCTGTCTCGGGCGTCTGCACATCATGGTCGGGGCCGGCCTCGGAGCCCGCGGCCGGGGTCTGGAACAGGTTGTCTCCCTGGGCCTGGCCGCTGCCGCTGTCCTCCTCGCGGATCAGCATGTCCGAGTTGGTGATGCCGCTGCTGGTGCCGTACTGGCCGGTAGTGACATCGGGAGGAGGCGTGGTCTCGGCGGGGTCCGGTGTCGCCGCACCGCGGCCCGGGACGGCGGGACTGGCGGAGTCCGGCTCGGTCTCCTGCGCGCTGACGCCGGTCAGCCAAGCCGCGCCCAGCAGCGCGCCTCCCCAATGCAGACAGCGGAGTACCCGCTTGCGCATCCTTGCCATGATCCATCTCCACGAACGCGAGTCTGGTCATCCCCAGCGTAGACCCATCGCGACGGGGATGACAGCGCCTTCGGACTGGCACGCAGGGAGGGGGGCTTTCTACACTCAGGCCACAGTAAACTCGTTCGAGCCCGGGCCGCCGCTGGCCCGGAGCGTGTGCAGCTACGTCAACGGAGTGACATCTTGCGCAGTCTACCGGCAACCCTTCCGATCCTGTTCGTCTGCGAAATCAGCTTCCTGCTCGGCCACGGCCTGATCATGACCCTGCTCGGGGTGCGCATGTCCATCGAGGGCTTCCCCTCGCAGATGGCGGGTCTGCTGATGTCGAGCTTCTCGCTTGGCTTCGTGCTGGGCAGCTATGCGCTGGAGAAGCGCATCCGCAGCGTCGGCCACATCCGCGTGTTCGCCGCCTGCGCCGGCCTGCTGGCGGTCACCGCGATGCTGCACGGGCTGTGGGTCAACCCCTGGGCCTGGCTGGCCTGGCGCCTGATCGGTGGTGTCGCCACCGCCGGCATGCTGATGGTGATGGAGTCCTGGGTCTCGGGGGAGTCGACCAACGAGAACCGTGGACGGGTGCTGGCGCTCTACATGATCATCTCGACCCTGTCGCTGGCCGGCGGGCAGTGGATGCTCAATGTCGGCGATCCGTCGGGGCCCGCACTGTTCTCGCTGGTCGGCATGCTGTTCGCCCTGGCGCTGGTACCGCTGTCGATCGTGCGTATCCACGGCCCGCGCCAGGCCCACGACTTCCAGCCCCAGAAGATCCGCCTCAAGGCGCTGTACCAGCGTGCCCCGGTGGGGCTGGTCGGCGCCTTCACCGCCGGCATGATGGTCCAGGCGTTCTTTGCCATGACGCCCTTCTACGGCCAGGAGGTCGGCCTGAGCACCGGCGAGACGGCCCGCTTCATGGCCATTACCACCATGGTGGCGCTGTTCGCCCAGTGGGGGCTGGGGCGGCTCTCCGATCGCATCGACCGGCGCAAGGTGATCCTCGGCATGGCGGTGGTGATGACGGTCTCGGGTGCCTTCGTGTCGATGCTGGTGCGCATCGACTTCTGGATGCTGGTACTGGCCGCCTGCTTCCATACCGCCATGCTGCATACGCTCTATGCCCTCAGCCTGGCCCACACCAACGACTGGCTCGAACCCGGCGAGGTCGTGGCGGCCAACGCCAAGCTGATGATCTGGTACGGCATCGGCTCGATCATCGGCCCTTTCGCCGCTTCGCTGGTGATGCGCCTGGTTGGTCCCGATGGCCTGTGGGTGTTTCTCGGTGGCGCCTCGCTGGCGCTGGCAGCGTTCGTGGCCTGGCGCCTGCGCCGGCGTCCCGGCGTACCCGTCGAGGAGGTCGAGCAGGAGCCCTTCGTGGCGGTACCGACGCTGGAGACGCCACACTTCACCGAGCTCGATCCGCGTCTGGAGCCGGACCAACTGGAGTTCCATTTCGAAGAGAGCAAGGACGACGAGGCGCATCGGCAGGCTGTCTGATGCTGCCGAGCGGCGCGCAATGCGCCATCATGGGGCGATTCGATAGGGAGGTTCCGATGCGCCGTTCGTTCGCCTTGCCCCGTGTCCTGCCTGTGCTGGCCTGCCTGGCCTTGAGCGCCATGGCCCTTGGCACGCGGGCCGATTCCTGTCCCGCCCCTGGGCAGTGGCTTCGTCCCGCCGGTGAAGAGCTCGACAGCGTAATGCTGATGCGTGAGTTGGCCGGGCGCGAGGTGGTGCTGCTCGGCGAGCAGCACGATCGCATGGACCACCATCGCTGGCAGCTGCATGTCGTGGCCGGTCTGCATGCCCTTGAGCCGGACATGGCCATCGCCCTCGAGATGCTGCCGCGCGAGGCGCAGCCGGCTCTCGACGCCTGGGTGGCGGGGGAGCTCGACGAGGTGGCCTTCCTCGAAGCAAGCGACTGGTATGCCGCCTGGGGCTTCGATGCCGAACTCTACCTGCCGATCCTGCACTTCGCCCGTTTGAATCGGGTACCGCTCAGGGCGATCAACGTCTCCCGCAAACTACGTGGGCGGTTGGCAGAGGCGGGCTGGGCGGCGGTGCCGGAAGCGGAGCGCTTCGGCATTACCGCACCGGTCGAGGCCTCGCCCGGCTATCGCCAGCGCCTGGCCGAGATACACGCCCAGCACATGAACGGCGACGACGACGGGGAAGGCCTCGAGCGCTTCATCGCGGCGCAGCTGGTGTGGGACCGGGCCATGGCCGCCGGCCTGAAGCAGGCCAGCGGCGAGACCGCGCTGGTGGTTGGTCTGATCGGTCAGGGCCACTTGCAATACGGTCACGGCGTGCCGCATCAGCTCGTCGACCTGGGAATCGACGACTTCGCCACGCTGCTGCCCTGGCCGGCGGCCGGCGCGACTTGCGAGCCGCCCCCGGCAGATGTGGCGCAGGCGCTGTTCGGCATCGTCGAACACGATGAACCGGTGGTCTCCCCGCCGCAACTCGGCATTTTGCTGGCATCCGACGGGGAGGGGGTGGCGGTGGAGGAAGTGAGCGAGGGTTCGGTCGCCGAGGCGGCCGGGATCGAGGCGGGCGACGTCATCCTGCGGGCGGCCGGTGAGACCGTTACCCAGCCTGCCGACCTGATCGGACAGGTGCGTCGCCAGCCGCCCGGCACCCTGCTGCCGCTGGTAATTCGCCGCCGCGGCGAGGAGCAGGAAGTGCTGGCGCGCTTCCCGCCCCACGAGGTGACGGGGCACTGACCCAGGTCAGGCGCGGGAGGGGCGAATGCGCTATCGTATCCCGTGCGCCGCCCGTTCGGCGCACGACCACTTCGCCCCATGCCCGGGGGCCGCAACGTCTGGAGGAGCGCCTTGGCCATTTCCCGTTTTGCCGACCTGCTGGAGGAAGCACGGAGTCAGCCCGAGCCGCAGCGGCTGCTGTTCGTGTTTACCCGAGCCGAGCTGCCCGACGACCCCAGCGAGGAGCAGCGCCAGCGCTTCGAGCAGGGCGAGGGCGGCGTGCTGACGCCGGTGCTGTGCGTCGACATGACGCCTGAGGAGCTCAGCGACATGGCTTCGCTGGTTGCGGAGTCGCAGCGTACCGGGGTCGAGTGGGACATCGTCTTCGTCGGCGCACTGTCGGGTCGGGGGCGGCAGGCACCCACCGGCGACGAAGCCGAGAGTCATCTACAGCGCATGGTCGAGTCGCTGCAGATGGGCAATACCCAGCGCTTCCTGGCGCTGGATCGACAGGGGGAGGCGGTGGCCTTGCAATGAAGCCACGGTGCCACCATAGACAAGCCTTATCGGAACCATGGCGGCAATCAATTTTCGCCTATCGGTTGCGATGGATATGATGTGCCCCGTATTCGGAACATCCACCCCATGACATGGAGCATTGCTGAATGTCCCTGATCAACACCGAAGTCAAGCCGTTCAAAGCCACTGCCTATCACAACGGCGAGTTCATCGACGTCACCGACGCCGACCTGAAGGGCCAGTGGAGCGTTTTCTTCTTCTATCCGGCCGACTTCACCTTCGTCTGCCCCACCGAGCTGGGTGACCTGGCGGACAACTACGAGGAATTCAAGAAGCTGGGCGTCGAGATCTACAGCGTCTCCACCGACACCCACTTCACCCACAAGGCGTGGCACGACAGCTCCGAGACCATCGGCAAGCTGCAATACCCGATGCTGGCCGACCCGACCCTGCAGATCTCGCGCAATTTCGAAGTGCTGATCGAAGACGCCGGTCTGGCCGAGCGCGGTACCTTCGTCGTCGATCCCGACGGCAAGATCCAGATCGTCGAGATCAATGCCGGCAACATCGGCCGCAACGCCGAGGAGCTGCTGCGCAAGGTCAAGGCCGCTCAGTACGTGCGCAACAACCCGAACGAAGTCTGCCCCGCCAAGTGGAAGGAAGGCGAAGAGACCCTCGCGCCGTCTCTGGATCTGGTCGGCAAGATCTAAGACGGATCTTCCGGTCCGCGAGGCAATCCCCTGACCTCGTGTGTTCCCCGCCCGGGCGGCACCGCCCGGGCGCTCTTTCCCAGATGTGCAAGCACTTGCCCGCGCTGACTTTGGGTCCGCGTCAGGGCGGCGTCTTGCCGTCAATCATGAGCCAGACATGAAGGAAACCGCTGTCATGTTGGACGACAATCTGAAAAGTCAGCTAAAAGCCTACCTGCAAAAGGTCACGCAGCCGTTCGAGATCGTCGCGTCCCTCGATGACGGCGCCAAGTCCAAGGAGCTTCACGGACTGCTCAAGGACATCGAGAGCCTCTGCGACAAGATCAGCCTGCGCCTCGACGGCGAGGATGCCCGCAAGCCCTCCTTCGCCCTGAACCGTCCCGGCGAGGAGACCGGCCTGGTGTTCGCCGGCATCCCCATGGGCCACGAGTTCACTTCGCTGGTATTGGCCTTGCTGCAGGTCGGCGGTCACCCGCCCAAGGTCAGCGACGACGTCATCGAACAGATCAAGCAGCTCGAGGGTGAGCTGGAGTTCGAGACCTACTATTCGCTGTCATGTCAGAACTGTCCCGACGTGGTGCAGGCCCTCAACCTGATGGCGATCCTCAACCCGAACGTGCGCCACGTGGCCATCGATGGCGCGTTGTTCCAGGACGAGGTGGAAGCACGCCAGGTGATGTCGGTGCCGAGCATCTTCCTCAACGGCGAGCCCTTCGATCAGGGCCGCATGAGCCTGGAGCAGATCCTGGCCAAGGTCGACACCGGCGCGGCCAAGCGAGAGGCGGCCAAGCTCAACGAAAAGGACCCGTTCGACGTGCTGGTGGTGGGCGGCGGCCCGGCCGGTGCCGCGGCGGCCATCTATGCCGCGCGCAAGGGCATCCGCACCGGCGTGGCGGCCGAGCGCTTCGGTGGCCAGGTGCTCGACACCATGGCGATCGAGAACTTCATCTCCGTACCCTACACCGAAGGCCCCAAGCTGGCCGCGGCGCTGGAGGAACACGTCAAGGAGTATGAAGCCGACATCATGAACCTGCAGCGTGCGGTGAAGCTGATTCCGGCGGCCGACCAGGGCGGCGATCACGAGGTGGAGTTCGAGTCCGGCGCGCGCCTCAAGAGCAAGACGCTGATCCTCTCTACCGGTGCCCGCTGGCGCGAGATGAACGTACCCGGCGAGGCCGAGTATCGCAACAAGGGGGTGGCATACTGCCCCCACTGCGACGGCCCGCTGTTCAAGGGCAAGCGCGTGGCGGTGATCGGCGGCGGCAACTCCGGCGTCGAGGCGGCCATCGACCTGGCCGGCATCGTCGGCCACGTAACGCTGATCGAGTACATGGACGAGATGCGCGCCGACGCGGTGCTGCAGAAGAAGCTGCGCAGCCTGCCCAACGTCGAGATCATCCTTGGCGCGCGTACCACCGAGGTGAACGGCGACGGAACCCGGGTCAACGGCCTGACTTTCGAGGAGCGCGCCAGCGGCGAGATCAAGCGACTCGACCTGGAAGGCATCTTCGTGCAGATCGGTCTGGTACCCAACACCGAGTGGCTGACCGATTCATCGATCGAACTGTCACCCCGCGGCGAGATCGTCATCGACGAGCGCGGCATGACCTCGGTGCCCGGCATCTTCGCTGCCGGCGATGTCACCACCGTGCCTTACAAGCAGATCGTGATCGCCATGGGCGAGGGTTCCAAGGCCGCACTGGGGGCCTTCGACTATCTCATTCGGCACTGACGCCGCCCCGTAGCGTTCGAGGTTCGCCCGCCGCGGCGAACCTCGTGAAGCGCCCCCGTAGGCTCTGCCTGCGGGGGCGTCGTGTTTCCGGATGAGCCTCTTTCGTTGAAGGCAAGCGCACCGCATCGCTGGTGCGCGATCTCGCCTCGTTGCACCATCGTGGGGCAACGGATGCGGCCGGATATTCTTCTTCACGACCGTTGAATAAGTGTTTTGCCTGCGCTATCCCTGCCTTGGAACAAACCTTGCTAAGGTGCAGGCACATGCTTCGGCATGCATCGTCCAAAAGACAATAGACCTACGAGGGATCTTTCCATGCGCGACAACAAGAACAAGTGGGTGCTGCTCACTTCCGCAGCCGCACTGACTCTGGGTGCCGTCTCCGTGGCTTCCGCCGAGACACTCGAGAATACGCGCGAGCGAGGCGTCGTTCAGTGCGGCGTCAGTGACGGCCTGCCGGGCTTCTCCGCGCCGAACGACCAGGGTGAGTGGCAGGGTCTTGATGTCGATGTCTGCCGTGCCGTGGCCGCCGCGGTGTTCGGCGATGCCGATGCCGTGCGCTACATCTCGCTGAACGCCGTCGAGCGCTTCACCGCGCTGCAGTCCGGCGAGGTCGACGTCCTCTCACGCAACACCACCTGGACCGCTACCCGCGACACCACCCTGGGCCTGAACTTCGCCGGCGTGAACTTCTACGATGGCCAGGGCTTCCTGGTGTCCAAGGATCTGGGTATCTCCAGCGCCAAAGAGCTCGATGGTGCCGCCATCTGTATCCAGTCCGGTACCACCACGGAGTTGAACCTGGCCGACTACTTCCGTGCCAACGAAATGCAGTTCGATCCCATCGTCTTCGATACCTCCGAGCAGACCGTGGGCGGTTTCGAGGCTGGCCGCTGCGACGTGCTGACCTCCGACACTTCCCAGCTCGCCGCACTGCGCATTCAGCTTTCCGAACCCGACAGTGCCATGATCCTGCCCGAGGTGATCTCCAAGGAGCCGCTGGGGCCGGTAGTGCGTCAGGGCGACGACCAGTGGTTCAACATCGTCAAGTGGTCGCTGTTCGCCATGCTCAACGCCGAAGAGCTCGGTGTGAACAGCGAGAACGTCGACGAAATGCGTGACTCCGACAACCCCAACATCGCCCGTCTGCTGGGGCAGGACGGCAACTACGGCGAGGGCATGGGGCTCGACGCCAACTGGGCCTACAACATCATCAGCCAGGTCGGCAACTACGCCGAAAGCTTCGATCGCAACGTGGGCCCGAATTCGCCGCTGGGTATCGAGCGCGGGGTGAACGCGCTGTGGAACGATGGCGGCTTCCAGTACGCTCCGCCGATCCGCTGATCGAACCGTCCGAGTCACCTGAGGTGCCTCGATCCAACTTAGCCCCGGCCCGGCCATCCCAGGCCGGGGCTTGATACCTGCTTGACGGATCCAGGCGGAGAGTCCCTTCATGTCCGTTCGACCCAAGGCCCAGTCCGTGGGCCCAAAACCGCCTTTCTGGCGTGATCGCGCCAAGCGTGCGTTGCTCTTCCAAGCCCTGCTGATCGCCGCAGTGGCGGCTTTCCTGCTGTATATCGTCGGCAATACCCAGGCCAACCTGGCCGCCCGCGGCATCACCACCGGCTTCGGCTTCCTGACCAATACCGCCGGTTTCGGCATCGTCCAGAGCCTGATCGAATACTCCTCGCAGAGTACCTACGGCCGTACTTTTGTGGTGGGGCTGCTCAATACCCTAGTGGTATCGGCGCTGGGGATCCTGGCGGCTACCCTGATCGGCTTCGTCGTCGGCATCGCCCGGCTGTCGCCCAACTGGCTGATCGCCCGGCTGGCCAGCGGCTATATCGAGATATTCCGTAACATCCCGCTGCTGCTACAGATCTTCTTCTGGTACTTTGCCGTACTGCGCGCCATGCCCAGCCCGCGTGACAGCCTGTCGCTCGGGGAGGCCGTGTTTCTCAACGTGCGCGGCCTGTCTCTGCCCCAACCCCTATTCGAGTCGGGCTTCGGCCTGATTCCGCTGGCCTTCGGCGTGGCTGTCGTGGCCAGTGTCGGGCTGATGATCTGGAACAAGCGACGCCAGGAAGCCACCGGCAAGCGGCTGCCGGCGGGCTGGATTTCGCTGGGCCTGATCATTGGCCTGCCGCTGCTGGTGCTGGTCGCCACTGGCGTGCCGGTGACCTGGGACGTGCCGGAGCTGCGCGGCTTCAACTTCCGCGGGGGGATTACCGTCATCCCCGAGTTCCTGGCCCTATGGCTGGCGCTTTCCATCTATACGGCCTCGTTCATCGCCGAGATCGTGCGCTCTGGCATCCAGGCGATTCCCCACGGCCAGACCGAGGCAGCCCAGGCGCTGAGCCTGCCGCGCAACCTGGTGCTGCGCCTGGTGGTGGTGCCCCAGGCCCTGCGCGTGATCATCCCGCCGCTGACCAGCCAGTACCTCAACCTGATCAAGAACTCCTCGCTGGCCACGGCCATCGGCTATCCGGACCTGGTCTCGGTGTTCGCCGGCACCACGCTCAACCAGACGGGGCAGGCGATCGAGGTCATCGCCATGACCATGGCGGTCTACCTCACCATCAGCCTGCTGGTATCGATGTTCATGAACTGGTTCAACGCCCGCGTGGCGCTGGTGGAACGCTAGGAGAGGCGCCATGACGATTCAACACAAGATGATCGAGGCGCGACCGGCGCCCGGCAATACCATCGGCCCGGTGGCCTGGCTGCGGGCCAATCTGTTCAGTGGGCCGGTGAACACGATCTTCACCCTGCTGGGGCTCTATCTGCTCTACCTGCTGCTGACGCCTACGATCCAGTGGGCCTTCATCAATGCCGACTGGATCGGCACCAGCCGCGACGACTGTTCCCGTGAAGGCGCCTGTTGGGTCTTCGTCAATGCGCGTATCGGCCAGTTCATCTACGGCCTCTACCCGCGCGACGAACTCTGGCGGATCAACCTGACCTTCGCCGTGTTCGCCGCCCTGATCGCCTGGCTGATGATCCCGCGGCTGCCGCTCAAGCGCTGGGTGGCGCTGGCCACCCTCGTGGCCTTCCCGGTGTTCGCCTACTTCATGCTCTACGGCGGGCATTTCGGCCTGCGGGTGGTGGAAACCCACCGCTGGGGCGGGCTGATGCTGACCCTGGTGCTGGCCGTGGTGGGGATGGTCGGTGCGCTGCCGATCGGCATCCTGCTGGCACTCGGGCGACGCTCACAGATGCCCATCGTCAAGAGCTTCTGCGTGGTGTTCATCGAGTTCTGGCGCGGCGTGCCGCTGATCACGGTGCTGTTCATGGCCTCGGTGATGCTGCCGCTGTTCATGCCTACCGGGGTCAGCGTCGACCGCCTGATCCGGGCCTTCATCGGCATCACCCTGTTCCAGAGCGCCTATATGGCCGAGGTCATCCGCGGCGGGCTGCAGGCGATTCCCCGTGGCCAGGAGGAGGCGGCGGCGGCGCTGGGCATGAGCTACTGGATGCGCATGGGCCTGATCGTGCTGCCCCAGGCGCTGAAGTTGATGATCCCCGGCATCGTCAACACCTTCATCTCGCTGTTCAAGGACACCACCCTGGTAATGATCATCGGGCTGTTCGACCTGCTCGGCATCGTGCAGGCAGCGCTGTCGGATTCCCGCTGGCTGGGCTTCTCCCTGGAGGGCTACGTGTTCGCCGCGTTCATGTTCTGGATCTTCTGTTTCAGCATGTCGCGCTATAGCCAGTACCTCGAGCGGAAACTTCACACCGGCCATAAGAGATAGGAACTAGAACAATGACTGAACAGGCAACCCAGGCCGGCGCGGAGACCCTGATGGTCGAGATGCGCGGCGTCAACAAGTGGTACGGCGACTTCCATGTACTGCGCGACATCAACCTAGAGGTCAAGCGGGGCGAGCGGATCGTCATCTGCGGGCCCTCGGGCTCGGGCAAGTCGACGCTGATCCGCTGCATCAACCATCTCGAGGAGCACCAGGCCGGCGAGATCGTGGTCGGCGGCGTGCCGCTGACCCAGGACGTCAAGCGCATCGAGCAGATCCGCCGCAGCGTAGGCATGGTATTCCAGCACTTCAATCTCTTCCCGCACCTGACGGTACTGGAGAACTGCTGCCTCTCACCGATGTGGGTTCAGAAGAAGCCACGCCGCGAGGCGGAGCGGCTCGCCATGCAGTACCTGGAGCGGGTCAAGATCGCCGAGCAGGCGCGCAAGTATCCCGGCCAGCTCTCGGGCGGGCAGCAGCAGCGCGTGGCGATTGCCCGCTCGCTGTGCATGCATCCCGACGTGATGCTGTTCGACGAGCCTACCTCGGCGCTCGACCCGGAGATGATCAAGGAGGTGCTCGACGTCATGGTGGAGCTGGCCAACGAGGGCATGACCATGCTCTGCGTGACCCACGAGATGGGCTTTGCCAAGACCGTGGCCGACCGCGTGATCTTCATGGACCAGGGCCAGATTATCGAGGAGAACGCCCCGGAGCCCTTCTTCAACAATCCGCAGTCCGAGCGGACGCAGCTCTTCCTCAGTCAGATCCTCGGTCACTGAGGTCTGGGCCCTGCGCGGCCGCCTCACTCTACGGGGCCGGCCGCGCATTCCGTTTAGGCCCGGCTAGCTCAGAGGCTGCCCTGAGGCTTGAGAGGCTCGGCGGGCCGTGTCACGCGTGCGTTGCCGAGAACACTGGGCTCGGTTTCCACCGGGCGTGCCTCGCTGGTCCAGGCCGCTTGGCTGTCGTGCACCGCCGGGCGGCGCTCGAAGGAGCGGGTGACCATGTCGCCCGGGGCAAAACCGGTGCGGTTGGCGAGGTGATGCGGCAGCAGGCAGAGCTCGATCAGCAGGCGCAAAACGAGGGTCGCGGCCAGCCAGAGCCCGACTCCCAGCGCCAGGCTGGGCCAGGCCAGGTGCCATTCGACCGCGCCGAACCAAGGACTGCGCGGCAGCAGCCACAGCAGGGCGTAAGTCAGCAGGCCAGCCTGCAGACCGAAGTGAATCAGGAGCAGCACGCCCCGGGACATCGGGCGGCGGGGAAACAGGAACTGTCGCATCGGGGTCCTCCCGTGGATGCTTCGCAGTACGATGATGTGGCCGGCATCCCTGCCGGAAAGCCGATGCTACCCCAGAAGACGCCGAGCGTCAGCCGTCCTGTCGATGTCCCGATCAATCGAGCACAGCGATGCCGGCCGGCAGCAGCGCTTCGCGGTCGCGATGCTCCGTCAGCAGGCGACCTTCGAGGGCGGTCAGCATGATCTGCAGCGGGTCGCCGTGGCTGACCAGCAGTACGGTCTCGCCCCGCAGTGCCTGCTCCAGCGAGGCGATCACGCCCTGCATGCGGGCGGCGACGCTGGCCACGCTCTCGACCCCGTATTCGTGGTGCTCGGGGCTGCGCGCATCATGGACCCAGACGTCACGATAGCGGCTGTCCGCCGCGCCCTCGAGTTCGCCGAAGTCGCGCTCGCGCAGGCGCGGCTCGGCCTGCATCTCGAGGCCGAAGTGAGCGGCCACTCGCCTGGCGGTTTGCGTGGTGCGCAGGAAGTCCGAGTGCAGAATGTGGGTAGGAGCCGGCCAGCGCCAGTCGGCGAGCAGCGCGTCCAGCTGCGCTTCGCCTTGCTCGGAGAGGCCATATTCCGCCAGACCCCGGGCCGGCGTGCTGATGATCAAGTGACGGGCATTGGCCTGGCTGTGGCCATGCCGCATCAGCAGGTAGCGGTTGTGGCGTTGGCCCAAAGCGGAGTGAAATCGGATTGACATCGTGTTGGCATACTACCTAGATTGTTGGTTAGTTTCGTTTGCGATCATATGGGCCTTACCGTGTTCGCTTTCGAGCAGATGAGCGGCTTTCCTGGGCATTTTCGCTCCCGCCATCGCTGACAACAACATAATGACAGTGATACAGAGAGACACGCCAATGACAACTATCAGGACGTTCCGTCGTTCCCCCTTCGCCACGCTGGCCTTCACCTCACTGCTGCCGCTGCTTCTGCTGTTGCCCGCCCAGGCGCAGGCTCAGTCCGATTGCCAGCGCGGCGACCTGGACCAGATCTACTGTGACGAGGATGGCGACCTGGTGGCCGACCGTCCCAGCGACGAATCCGAATGGGTCGATCCCGATACGCTGATCTTCGCCTATACCCCGGTGGAGGATCCGGCCATCTACTCCGATATCTGGCAGCCCTTCATCGACCACCTGAAGGAAGTGACCGGGCGCGACGTGCGCTTCTTCGCCGTGCAGTCCAACTCGGCGCAGGTCGAGGCCATGCGCAGCGGACGACTTCACATCGCAGGCTTCTCAACCGGGCCGACGCCGTTTGCCGTCAACCTGGCGGGGGCGGTGCCTTTCGCCCTGATGGGCTCCGACGACGGCCAGTTCGGCTACACCCTGCAGGTCTACACCCACGTCGACTCCGACATCGAGGAGTTGGAGGATCTCAAGGGTAAGCGCATTGCGCACACCTCGCCGACCTCCAACTCCGGCAACCAGGCGCCGCGTGCCCTGTTTCCCGAGTTGGGGGTCGTACCCGAAGAGGACTACGAGGTGGTCTACTCCGGCAGCCACGATCAGTCGATGCTCGGCGTGGTCGCCCGCGACTACGATGCCGCCCCGGTGGCTTCCGAGGTGGTCGAGCGCATGGCCGCCCGTGGCCTCTACGATCCCGAGGAGGTGCGCATGATCTTCGAGTCGGATCGCTTCCCCACTACTTCGTATACCTATGCTCACAACCTGCACCCCGACCTGGTCGACAAGATCGAGGAGGCCTTCTTCTCCTTTGAGTTCGAGGGCACCGAGCTGGGCGACGAGTTCGAGGGTGTCGAGAAGTTCATCCCCATCAACTATCAGGAACACTGGAAGGTCATCCGTACCATCCAGAACGCCAACGGAGTCGAATACACTCCCGAGAACCTGGACCAGGAGTAAGTCTGGTGAACTGCGTCGGGGCTCTCGGCATGGCCGGGGCCCCTCGTTCCTGGTGGTATGAGGGAGTGGCATGCTGGAAATAACGCGACTGGTCAAGCGCTACGGCCGTGACAAGCCGGTACTGGAAGAGCTCGACCTGAAGGTAGAAGGAAGCAGCGTAGTGTCAATCGTCGGTGCCTCCGGTGCCGGCAAGAGTACCCTGCTGCGCTGCATCAACCGCCTGGTGGAGCCGACCTCGGGCTCGATCCGGCTCAACGGCACCGAGCTGGTCAACCTCAAAGGGCGCGAGTTGCGCCGGGCTCGACGCAAGATCGGCATGGTCTTCCAGGGCTTCAACCTGATCGACCGATTGACGGTGATGGAGAACGTGCTGGCTGGCCGACTCGGCTACGTCAATCTTTTCCAGGCCGTTACCCGGCGCTATCCCCAGAGCGACATCGAGCGTGCCTTCCAGCTGATGGAGCGGGTGGGCATCGCCCACTACGCCAACAAGCGTGCCGACGAACTCTCCGGCGGCGAGCGCCAGCGTGTCGGTGTGGTGCGGGCGCTGATGCAGGAGCCCGAGATCCTGCTCGCCGACGAGCCGACGGCCTCGCTCGATCCGCGCACCTCCGAGCAGATCATGAAACTGCTGCAGAGCCTGGCCAGTGAGCTCTCGCTGCCGGTATTGATCAATATCCACAATGTGGCCCAGGCCAAGGCCTATACCGAGCGCATCGTCGGACTACGCCATGGGAAAATGATCTTCGACGGCGTCCCGGCCGACTTCACCAAGGAGGCGCTGGACGCCATCTATGGCGGCATCGAAGCCGCTGAGGACGAGATCACCGCGGAGCCTGGCCGCTCGAGACAGGGAGTGGCGCATGACTCCACCTGACCCTGTCGGTGCGCCGCGCACCTGGCGCAAGCCGCCCTTCATTGCCAGCCCGTTACTGCGCTATGGGCTGTGGCTGGCGATACTCGTCTATCTGGTGTGGGCGTTCGGCTCGCTGCCGTTCAACTGGGAGCGCATCAGCGAGGGCCTGCCGCGAGCGGCGCGTATCTTCGGCGGCGGCTTTCCGCCCAGCTTCGAGCGCAGCGAACTGCTGCTCACCGGCTTCAAGGAGAGCTTCCAGATCGCCATCCTGGCCACGCTGCTCGGCGTGGCGCTGTCGATTCCCTTTGCCGTGATGGCTGCCAAGAACGTGGCGCCCAAGCCCATCTACCTGCTCGGGCGCGCGGTGATCATCGTCTCGCGCAGCTTCCATCCGGTGATCGTCGCCATCCTGTTCGTCGCCGCGGTGGGTTTCGGGCCCCTGGCCGGTATCCTCACCCTGACGATCTATTCGATCGGCTTCGTCGGCAAACTGCTGGCCGAGGAGATCGAGGAGATCGACTGGGGCCAGGTCGAGGCGATGAAGGCCGCTGGCGCGGGCTACCTCGCCACCCTGGTCTACGCCGTATTCCCGCAGATCCTGCCGCGCCAGGTAGGGCTCTCCATGTACCAGCTCGACAGTAACCTGCGCGCTTCGGCGGTGGTCGGCATCGTCGGTGCCGGCGGCATTGGCGGTACCTTGATGAACGCCTTCGGGCGTTACGACTACGATTTTGCCTTTGCCATCCTGCTCACGATCATTGCGGTGATTCTGGTCAGTGAAGGCATCAGCGGCTGGGTGAGGAAGAAGATATGGTAGATCGTGCCGGCGCCTTGGCCGACCGCGTGTGGCGACGCTATGACCGCAAACAGCGCATGATCCGCTACGCCGTGCTGTTGGCCACCGTGATGGTGGTCTACTGGGCGGTGCGCGACATCGATATCTTCTGGCCCTGGGTGTGGGACGCGCCCAACCAGATATCGAGCCTCGGTGCGCGCATGTGGCCGCCCGACCCCTCGCGTTTGGCGGCGATCGTCAATGCGCTGCTCGAGACGGTGCACATCGCCACGCTGGCCACCGCGCTGACGATCTTCATTGCGCTGCCGGTCTCCTACATTGCCGCCCAGAACACCACTCCCAACCGTGCCTGCCTGTGGCTGGGCCGCTTCATCCTGGTCGCCAGCCGCTCGGTGAACACCATCATCTGGGCACTGCTGTTCGTGGCAATCTTCGGCCCGGGAGTACTGGCCGGAATACTCGCCATCATGTTTCGCTCGGTGGGCTTCATCGGCAAGCTGATGGGCGAAGCGATCGAAGAGATCGACCGCCGCCCGGTGGAGGCCATGGAGGCCACCGGTGCGTCCAAGGCCAAGGTGATCGCCTATGCCATCGTGCCGCAGGTGATGCCGGCCTTCTTTGCCATCGTCATCCTGCGCTGGGACATCAACATTCGCGAATCGACGGTGCTGGGCCTGGTCGGCGCCGGCGGCATCGGGGTGATCCTGCAGGGTGCCATCGACACCTTCGCCTGGCCCACGGTAGCCACCATCCTGATCGCCATCGTGGTGCTCGTCTTGATCGGCGAGGCGGTGACCGGCCTGCTGCGGGGCAAGGTGCTGTAACCGGTTGACCCTTGAGAGTCTGCTTGCCATTTTGGAGATAGAGAGTCCGCAACGGGAAGGCGGGCTTTGACTTCAACCCGACTCAAGGAGAGGCTATGACAACGTATATCGTGGTGGCCGATGCGGCGCGGGCTCGCGTGTTTACACGCGATGCGCTCAAGCTGGAGGAGAAAGAGAGTCTGGTACACGCCGAAGGGCGGCTGCACGAGGGAGACTTGGTGACGGGCGCCACGGGCGCCATGGATGAATCGACCTCTCAGACCCGGCGCTCCAGTCGGGGAGACAGCGTGGCTCTGGATCACGAAGCCGAGATCTTCGCCAAGCAGATCGCCGAGCGCATCTACAAGGCCCGGGTCGACAACAGCATGGACAAGTTGATCCTGGTGGCACCGCCACGCTTCCTGGGTGTGCTGCGCGACAAGCTCGACGGTCCGACCAGCAAGCTGGTTATCCATACCCTGGACAAGGACCTGTCCAAGGCGCCGCTAAACGACATCCAGCAGGCTGTCAGCGATATGCGCTGATCCCATCCATCCTCAAACTTTCGTCTCAAGATGGGGGCGTTCTTGCCGATAAGAGAGCCATGAAAGCGAAGTTTTCTTCGCGATTACCGGCTTCTATTTCAGCGAGAGCGCCCATGCACCTCAAATCGATCCGCCAGTTCGTTGTCCTGCTGGCCGGCCCCTGCCTGTTGGCCGTGGTCGTGGCCCTGGTCCTCTACGGCCTGTTCTCCTCGGCGCGTACCCAGCAGACCGTCGAGGCCCATACCCGCGAGCTGCTCGAGGGAGCGATCGACGAACGCCTGGCGGTACTGGCCGATGCCGAGGCCGGACGCATTCAGCGTGAACTCGAGCATGCGCTGACGCTGGCGACTCAGTTGGCCGACACCAATGCGCTGATGGGGCAGCAGGATGCCAGCGGCCGCCGTGCCCTCTCGCTGAGCCGTCGCGAACTCTCCAACCTGGTGCGCCAGACCGTCGTCGAGAACCCATCGCTGCTGGATGCCTTCATCGGCTGGGAGCCCGACGCCTTCGGCCGCGACGCGCTGTATGCCGACCTTGGCGAAAGCGATGGCTACGATGGCAGCGGCCGCTTCATGCCCTGGTGGTATCGTAGCGGCGACGGTGAGGTCGAGGTGCTGCCGCTGGGTGGGACCATGGAGAGCACCGCGGTGCTCGCCAGCGGCGTACGTGAAGGCGAGTACTATCTCTGCCCGCGCGAGACCCTGGCCCCCTGCATCATCGACCCGGCGCCCTACGAGTATGGCGACGAGACGCTGCTGGTCACGTCGTTCAATGTGCCGATTCTGGTCGACGGCGAGTTTCGCGGCGTTGCCGGGGTCGACCTGGCGCTCGACTTCATCCAGGCGCTGCTGCTCGAGGCCAATCAGTCGCTCTACGGTGGGGCGGGCGAGATGGCGCTGATCGCGGGGCGCGGCGGCCTGGTGGCGCATACCGCCGATGCCGAGCGGCTCGGCGCAGCGGCGAGCGAGGCATTCGATGGCGATGTGCTCGCCGCCATCGAGCAGGCGCGCACGGAGGGTGTGAGCGTGAGTCTGGTGCGCGAGGGCCTGCTCGAACGCTACCAGCCTTTCACTATCGGCGATAGCGACGCGCCCTGGACGCTGCTGATCCGCCTGCCCGAGGAGGCCGTCATGGCAGAGCTTGCGACCCTGCAGGAGGTGCTGGGTGAGCAGCGTCGCGCCGATACCCTGGGCATGGCGCTGGTCGGCCTGTTACTGGCGGCGCTGGGACTCGCCGCGCTGTGGTGGGTCGGCACCCGGGTCTCGCGGCCGCTGCGGTTGCTGGCCGAGCGCATGCGTGAGATCGCCAGTGGCGATGGCGATCTGACCCAGCGACTGCCGGTGCGTGGGCGCGACGAGAGTGCCGAACTCGCCACCCAGTTCAACGCCTTCGTCGACAAGATCCACGACGTGCTGCTCGACGTGCGTGACAGCAGCGAGTCGGTGCGCGTGGCGGCCAGCGAAATCGCCAGCGGCGGCGAGGACCTGTCACGGCGCACCGAGCAGGCCGCCGCCAGCCTGCAGCAGACCTCGGCCTCGATGGAGGAGATCTCCGCCACCGTCGAACACACCTCGACGTCCTCGCGCGAGGCCAACGGCCTGTCGAAAACGGCCTCCGAGGTCGCTCAGCGTTCGGGGGAGACGGTCGGCCAAGTGGTGGATACCATGGACGAGATCAGCCGCTCGTCGGAGCAGATCGGCGAAATCGTCAAGGTCATCGACGGCATCGCCTTCCAGACCAACCTGCTGGCGCTCAATGCCTCGGTCGAGGCTGCACGGGCCGGCGAGCATGGCCGCGGCTTTGCCGTGGTGGCCGGTGAGGTTCGCCAGCTCGCCACGCGCAGCGCCGAGGCCTCGCGTGACATCCGCGCACTGATCGATGCCTCGACCCAGCGTGTCGCCAACGGCGCCGAGCTGGTGGGTCGCGCCGGCGAGAGCATGCACGAACTGGTGGCCAGCGTGAACCGGGTGGCGCATATGCTCGGTGAGATCAGCATGGCCGCCGCCGAGCAGAGCGATGGCATCGGCCAGGTCAGTGTGGCGGTGGCCGACCTCGACCGCATGACCCAGCAGAACGCGGCGCTGGTGGAGGAATCGACCACCGCCGCCGAGCAGCTCAGCGAGCAGGCCGATCGCCTGGCCAGGGTCGTGGGCGGCTTTCGCTTGAGCGAACGCCGCTAGCGGCGACAAGGGCGTCAGGATACCGGCGGCAGGTCGATCTCGTCGCTGCGCCTGACGCCTTCGGTCATTTGCCGACACAGGCGCAAGAACTCGCGCATGCCGGTGGCCAGGTACTTGTGGCGGTGCCAGATGAAGGCGAACTGACGGCTCAGGTCGAGCTCCGGCGTGGCAATCGGCACCAGGCTGCCGCGGCGGAAGGCGTCGCGCAGCGCCAGCTTCGACACGCAACCGATGCCGAGCCCCGACTCCACCGCCCGCTTGATGCCCTCGGTATGTTCCAGCTCAAGTAGGGTGTTGAAGCGTCCGCGTCGGTGACGCGCGGCCTGTTCCAGCGTCATGCGCGTGCCCGAGCCCTGCTCGCGCATGATCCACGCCTCACGCAGCAGGCGGTCGAGCTCCACCGGTCCCTGTCCTGCCAGCGGATGGCGCGGCGAACAGAACACCGACAGCTCGTCCTCCACCCAGGGCTGGGTAATGACGTCCTCCTCCTCGCAGTGCCCCTCGATCAGCCCCAGATCGAGCTCGTGCTGGCGCACGCGGTCGACGATTTCCCGCGTATTGCGCACTGCAAGCCGCACTCGGCTGCCCGGGTGACGCTGCATGAAGTCGCTGATCAGCAGCGTCGCCAAGTAATTGCCGATGGTCAGAGTGGCGCCCACGTCGAGCGAGCCGATGCCCTGCTGGCCGTGCAGGATCTCCTCGATTTCGTCAGCACGGTCGAGCAGTGCCACCGCCTTGGGCAGCAGCTGGAAGCCTAGTGCATTGAGCCGCAGCCGCTTGCCGACGCGGTCGAGCAGCTGGCAGTCGAACTGGCGCTCGAGTTCGGCCAGGGCGGTGCTGGTGGCCGACTGCGATAGGGAGAGGGCGCGCGCGGCACGCGAGACGCTCTCGTGCTGGGCGACGGCGACGAAGACCTCGAGCTGGCGCAGGGTGAAGTGCATGAATAAGCCTGGCGTTGATCTATATCAGTGGTCTGGATAAAGGTTATCCATACAATCCAATTAACAGATAAACCTTGCGCTCTTATAATGCAAGCAAATCGATTTGCCCTTTGAGTTATTCGAAATTGGAATAGAAAGGAGCCGGCATGAGCAAGTTTGCGTTGGAAGAGGTGCTTAGCGTCCATCACTGGAACGACACCCTGTTCAGCTTCCGCACCACCCGCGAGCGCAGTCTGCGCTTCAAGAACGGTCAGTTCGTGATGATCGGTCTGGAAGTGAATGGCAAGCCGCTGATGCGCGCCTACTCCATCGCCAGCCCCAACTACGAGGACCACCTCGAGTTCTTCAGCATCAAGGTACCCGACGGCCCGCTGACCTCGCGCCTGCAGCACCTCAAGGTGGGCGACCAGATCATGGTCAGCCGCAAGCCCACCGGCACCCTGGTCACCGACGATCTGCTGCCGGGGCGCAACCTCTACTTCCTTTCCACCGGCACCGGCCTGGCGCCGTTCATGAGCCTGATCCAGGATCCGGAAGTGTACGAGCGCTTCGAGAAAGTGATTCTGGTGCACGGCGTACGCAGCGTCAGCGAACTGGCCTATGCCGACTTCATCCAGCAGGAGCTGCCGGCGCATGAGTACCTGGGCGACGAGATCCGCGAGAAGCTGGTCTACTACCCCACCGTGACCCGCGAAGAGTTCCACACCATGGGACGCCTCACCGACCATATCCGCAGCGGCAAGCTGTTCGAGGACACCGGCGTAGCACCGATGGACCCCAAGCAGGACCGCGCCATGATCTGCGGCAGCCCTGCGATGCTCGACGAGACCAGCGCACTGCTCGACGATCTGGGCTTCAACATCTCGCCGCGTATGGGCGAGCCGGGGGATTACGTGATCGAGCGCGCCTTCGTCGAGAAGTAAAAAAGGACGCTCGCTCACGTTTCGGGCGCTCAAGACGTTTCGGCGCTTGCCGACGCTTCAAAAAACCCACGGCCTCGCGGTCGTGGGTTTTTTGCTTGCTGGCTTCCCAGTTGTTACACCGCGTCCTTGCCGGTTTCGCCGGTGCGGATGCGAATGACCTGCTCCAGCAGGGTGATGAAGATCTTGCCGTCGCCGATCTTGCTGAATGTGTAGGCGCGACCTGGGTCTAGGGTCTATACGGCGTCCTTGCCGGTTTCGCCGGTGCGGATGCGAATGACCTGCTCCAGCGGGGTGATGAAGATCTTGCCGTCGCCGATCTTGCTGAATGTGTAGGCGCGACCTGGGTCTAGGGTCTATACGGCGTCCTTGCCGGTTTCGCCGGTGCGGATGCGAATGACCTGCTCCAGCGGGGTGATGAAGATCTTGCCGTCGCCGATCTTGCCGGTATTGGCGACCTGGGTGATGGCGTCGATCACCTGCTCGACGAGGTCGTCGTCGATGGCGATCTCGACCTTAACCTTGGGCAGGAAGTCGACCACGTACTCGGCGCCGCGGTAGAGCTCGGTGTGGCCTTTCTGGCGGCCGAAGCCCTTCACCTCGGTGACGGTGATGCCCTGGACGCCGATCTCCGAAAGCGACTCGCGAACGTCGTCGAGCTTGAACGGCTTGATGATGGCGGTCACCAGTTTCATGGTCTGTTTCCTCATGGTCGGGCAGAGTCCGCAGGTCGGACCCGGTTGATACGGTAGCAGTTGGCTCCAAGCATACACCGCCGCTGGCAGGAAGAAAAAAGGCTCCCCGCAGGGAGCCTTGTGCCAAGATTGTCGCGCTTACTCGGCGTGGGGCTGGCCGAGCGGCGCACCGACGCCGTAGCCGCCGGACTGCGGGCGGCCGCCGCTGCCGCCGTAGACCCGGGCGACGCTGAACTCGGGATAGGCTTCCATGCCGCATTCGGCCAGATCGACCCCCTCGTACTCCTCCTCGTCACTGACGCGAACGCCCATGATCGCCTTGATGATCAGCCACACGGCCAGGCTGGCGGCGAAGATCCAGGCGAAGATGGCAATCGCACCGATGATCTGAGCGCCAAAGGTGGCGTCGCCGTTGGACAGCGGCACTGCCAGCAGGCCCCAGATGCCGACCACGCCGTGCACCGAGATGGCGCCGACCGGATCGTCGATCTTCAGCTTGTCCAGCATCACGATGGCAGCCACCACGATGATCCCGCCCACGGCGCCGATCAGCGTGGCGCCCAGCGCCGAGGGCGTCAGCGGGCCGGCGGTGATCGCCACCAGGCCGGCCAGGGCGCCGTTCAACGCCATGGTCAGGTCGGCCTTGCGGAACCACAGCTTGGCCAGGATCAGTGCGGCGATGACCCCCCCAGCCGCAGCGGCGTTGGTGTTGACCAGTACCTGAGCCACATTGTTGGCCGAGGCCACGTCGGAGAGCTTGAGCTCGGAGCCGCCGTTGAAGCCGAACCAGCCCATCCACAGGATGAAGGTACCCACGGTGGCCAGCGGCAGGTTGGCACCGGGAATGGCATGGATGCTGCCGTCCTTGCCGTACTTGCCCTTGCGTGGGCCGAGGATCAGCACACCGGCAAGCGCCGCGGCCGCACCGGCCATGTGCACGATGCCGGAGCCGGCATAGTCGGAGAAGCCCAGCTCGGAGAGCCAGCCGCCACCCCAGGTCCAGTAGCCCGAGACCGGATAGATGACGCCGGTCATGACCACGGCGAAGGCGAGGAAGGCCCACAGCTTCATGCGCTCGGCCACGGCACCCGAGACGATCGACATGGCGGTGGCGACGAATACCACCTGGAAGAAGAAGTCGGCACGCATGGAGTAGTAGGGGGCATCGTCGCCGCCGGCGGTGACCGCGTCCACGCCATTCTCGGCGCCGATCAGTACGCCCAGGTTGGGCAGGATGCCGCCAGCATCGCTCGAATACATGATGGCGTAGCCCACCAGCAGGTACATGGTGCAGGCGATGGCGAACAGGGCGATGTTCTTGGTCAGGATCTCGGCGGTGTTCTTGGCCCGCACCAGTCCGGCCTCGAGCATCGAGAAGCCCGCGGCCATCCACATCACCAGCACGCCGCAGATCAGGAAGTAGAAGGTGTCGAGCGCATAGCTCAACTCGGCAAGTTCACTCATGGGAGTTACTCCATCGCTCTTGTTGCTGCGAGTTGTTGTAGGGGGCGTTACACGGCCTCGGCGCCGCGTTCGCCGGTGCGGATGCGGATCACATCCTCCAGCGGGGTCACGAAGACCTTGCCGTCGCCGATCTTGCCGCTGTTGGCTGCGCTGCAGATGGCATCCAGCACCGATTCCAGACGTGAGTCGTCCACGGCGACCTCGACCTTCACCTTGGGCAGGAAATCGACCACGTATTCGGCGCCGCGGTAGAGCTCTGTGTGACCCTTCTGGCGCCCGAAGCCTTTCACTTCGGTTACGGTGATGCCCTGGACGCCGTTGTCGGCCAGCGCCTCACGAACGTCGTCGAGCTTGAATGGCTTGATGATGGCGGTGATGAGCTTCATCGCGTTTCTCCCTGCTGGAAATAGGGGCGGCGGGGGTCGCCAGCCGGCTGTACCTCTCCCCATGCGCGGAACGTGCCAATCCATTTTTATGTGCGATGAAACATGTAGTTGCCGGTACCTAGTGGCATGTCTTGCGCCGCAATGGCGCAGCCGGTTCTGCGGTCGTGCACCAGAGTGGTGCTGGCTCATGGTGCGCCTGCGTCATGAGAGGGCGAGAGAAGGGAATGCGCGGTGGCGGGGCCTTGCGTATGCTGTAGTCCAACATGAGCAGGCCAAACAGGAGGAGCGCACCATGGCGAATCAGGACCCCATCAGCCGACTGGCGCAGCAGCTAGGCGAGCGCCTGCAGGGGGCGGCCCAGGCGCCGGAGGAGTTTCAGAAGGGCGTGCAGCAGGTCGTGCGCGGGGCCTTCGATCGCCTGGAGCTGGTGTCGCGGGAAGATTTCGACATCCTCATGGACGTGATGCAGCGCACGCGGATCCGGGTCGAAGCGCTGGAGCAGCAGGTCGCGGCATTGGAAGAGGCGCTGGCAGCCCGCGACACCCCTGCGCCCCGGGCGAGCCTTACGCCGCCAGAAGGCTTCGACGAAGACCAAGCCGCGGCCGACGAAGCCAAGCGCTGAGCCAGCGTGGAGAGCCCGTTGCGGCACAGTGCTAGTATCTAGCCCTTCTCTAATGGACTGCGAGGGACCGCACGATGCTGGCGATCGTTGCCACACGGGCCGGCCTGGGGCTGGAAGCGCCCGAGGTACAGGTCGAGGTACACCTGGCCAATGGCCTGCCGGGGATGACCCTGGTGGGCCTGCCCGAGGCCGCCGTCAAGGAGAGCCGCGAGCGGGTGCGCAGCGCCCTCACCAATGCCGGCTTCGACTTCCCCAATACCCGCAGGATCGTACTCAACCTGGCGCCCGCCGACCTGCCCAAGGTCGGCGGGCGCTTCGACTTGCCCATCGCGCTGGGCATCCTGATCGCCTCCGGTCAAGTACCCGGCGAGGCGGTCGAGGGTATCGAAAGCGTCGGCGAGCTGGCGCTGGACGGCCGCCTGCGTCCCATCAACGGGGTGCTGCCTCTGGCGCTGGCCGCACGCAAGGCCGGGCGCAAGCTGATCGTGCCCAGGGAGAACGCCGACGAGGCGGCGCTGGCCGGCGACCTGCAGGTGCTGCCGGCCGAGCACCTGCTCGACGTGATGGCCCATCTGCTGGGGCAGAAGCCGATCGCCGCGCACCGTCTCGAAACGCCGCCCGTCGCCGATACCCGCGAGGGTGATCTGGCCGAGGTGCGCGGCCAGCATCAGGCGCGCCGTGCGCTGGAGATCGCCGCGGCCGGTTCGCACAACCTGCTGTTCGCCGGCCCGCCCGGTACCGGCAAGACCATGCTGGCGAGCCGCCTGCCCGGCATCCTGCCCGAGCTCACCGAGGAGGAGGCCTTGGAAGTCGCCGCCATTCGCTCGGTGTGCGGCCTGCCTCTGGCCGAGCAGTGGGGGCGTAGGCCCTTTCGTGCGCCGCACCATACCGCCAGCGCCGTGGCCCTGGTCGGAGGTGGCTCCTGGCCGCGCCCCGGCGAGATCTCGCTGGCTCATCACGGCGTGCTGTTCCTCGACGAGCTGCCCGAGTTCAGCCGCCACGTACTCGAGGTGATGCGTGAACCGATGGAGTCGGGGCGCATTCATATCGCCCGCGCCAACCACGAGCGTAAATTTCCGGCGCGGTTCCAACTCGTCGCGGCGATGAACCCGTGCCCCTGCGGCCACCTGGGCGATCCGCGCCAGGCCTGCCAGTGCACCGCAGCACAGATTCAGCGCTACCAGTCACGTCTTTCGGGGCCGCTGCTCGACCGCATCGACCTGCAGATCGAAGTGCCGGCGTTGCCACCGGAGCAGCTCACGTCCCGCGAAGTGGGTGAAAGCTCGGCAGAGGTGCGTGCCCGGGTCATGGCGGCACGCGAACGGCAATACGCCCGAGGTGCGCTCAACGCTCACCTGGGCGGGCGCGAGCTGGAAGCGGCCTGCGCCCTGTCGACGGCCGACCGTGCCTGGCTGGCCGGGGTGCTCGAGCGCTTGCGCCTCTCGGCGCGGGCCTACCACCGTGTACTACGCGTGGCGCTGACCCTGGCCGACCTGGCTGGTAAGCCGCATCCGGAGCGTGGCGAGCTGATGGAGGCGATCGGCTATCGGCAGTTGGATCGCCAGCTCCGCCAAGGGTAGGGGCACTACAACGCCGTGGCGTCGAAGGCGCCCTCGATCTCGGTCTGCCACAGCGCGCGCTCCCCGTCGGGGCGATAGAGCGACAGGGTGAGGCGATAGGGCAGCAGGTCGCGATCGGAGAGGCTCAGGCGTGGCGCCGTGGCTTCCAGGCGGCTCTCCATGCGCCACTGGTGATCGCCGCCTTCGCCGCTCATGGCCGGGCGCCAGTCGAGCACCTGAGGGCCGTCGCTGGCGCCCAGCAGGGCGCGGGTGAGGCTTTCCAGGAGGCGCTCGCTGCCGATCTCAAGGCTGTTATCCACCTGTGGCGACACCAGCAGCAGTACCTGCTCCTGGGTAGGCTGCAGGGCGTCCACGTCCAGCACCCTGGCCACGGCGCGGTCGCTCAGGTTCTGCAGTGCTCGGCGAATGGGATCGGGCTCGGGTGGCTGGCTGGCGCAACCGGCGAACAGAGTGAAAAACAGCAGCAGTGCGATAGGTCTCAGCATCGGGAGAAGCGTTCCTGGGCGGCCGGCGCAGGGCCTAGTTCCAATTCGGCAACGAAAGTATCGAGAGCGGTGAACAGGGCGGTGCGAATGGGCTCGGCCTCGTTGACCAGGTGATGTCGCGCTTCCGGGTGGCGATGTATGCGTGCGTTGGGAAACTTGCGCTCCAGTACCGCCAGGTTCCACTCCCAGTCCACCGTGACGTCCTGCTCCCCTTGCAGGATCAGGGTGGGCAGGTCGCAGGGGGGAAGAGCGAGTAGCTGGGGCATCCAGCGGCGCATGGCGCTGACCCAGTTGAGTGAGAGATGGTTCGGCTGCAGCGGATCATGTTCGCGCAGGAAGGCGGCAAACTCGGCATCGGTGGAGTTGGCGCGGAACTTGCGTGGCACGCTCTGTACGAAAGGCCCCACCAGGGTGTGCAGCCATCCGGCCTGGGGCCAGCCGAAGGGGCGCACCAGAGGAGCGAGCAGCGCCAGGCCCGACCAATGACCTTCGCCGGGACGGCTCAAGGCATCGGTGGCGAGAATGGCGGCGCCGGTGCTCTGGCCGATCCCGAGCCACGGGCGAGGGGCGAGCCCCCCGGCGTCCAGCTGCTCCTGCAGGGCATGCAGGCATTCGCCGTAGTGGGCGAAGTCATCGATGCAGGCACGCTTGCCGCTGGACAGGCCATGCCCCGGTAGATCCCACAGCACCACCCGCCAACGGCGCGTCAGCAGCCGCTCCAGCAGATGCCGGTAGAGCCCGAGATGGTCGTAGTAACCATGCACGACGAAGACCGTGCCGATCGGCGCTGCGGGGCTCCACACCTGGGTCCACAGCTGGTAGCGCTGGGCATCCACGTAACCCACATAAAGCCCGATCTGCTCGGAGAGCAGCGGGGCGAGACCGTAGTGGCTCAGATAGTCGGCCAGCGAAGGTTCTCCATCGGCCCGGAAGGGGGCAATCGGCCCCAATGCCTGTAGAGGGGTGAAGTCGGTCATGGCGTTCTCCAGCGAATCAAGACATTGTCCCCTCGAATCCTTTCGTCTACAGCGGCACGGAGCGTGCAGCAAGTTTATCTACCGACCATGCTGTGGGTGAGCTATCACCGTGATACGCCACATTTTTTTGACCGTTTGGTCAAAAAGCCGGGTCTTAACCCTATGTCTAGTAGGGTAGCCCTTCCTTCGGGTTTACATGTGGAACAGTTTTCCACAGAATTGGCGCCTTCGCAGTGGTATCACCCCACGAATTGCGGCTGGCCGAGCGCACGACATCGGCCGCCACGCAGGAGGAGACTTTTCCATGTCTGAACGCGTCACACGCCATCGTCTCCAGGTGGCCGCTGAACTGGACCGCTTCATCAACGACCGGGCTCTCCCCGGGACCGGTCTCGATGCCGAGAGCTTCTGGGCCGGGGTCGATGCCATCTTTCATGATCTGACACCAAAAAACCGGGAATTGCTCGCCGAGCGCGAGCGCCTGCAGGAGCAGCTGGATACCTGGCACCGGCAGAACCCCGGCCCGGTGCGCGACATGAGCGTCTACCGCGCTTTCCTCGAAGAGATCGGGTACCTGGTGGAGACGCCCTCCCAGGTGACGGTTTCCACCGCTAACGTGGATCGCGAGATCGCCGTTCAGGCCGGCCCGCAGCTGGTGGTACCGGTAAGCAACGCCCGCTACGCGCTCAACGCCGCCAATGCCCGTTGGGGCAGTCTCTACGACGCGCTCTACGGCACCGATGCCATCTCCGAGGAGGATGGTGCCGAGAAGGGCGCAAGCTTCAACCCCAAGCGCGGCGAGAAAGTCATCGCCTACGCCCGCGGCGTGCTCGATCTGGCCGCCCCGTTGGCCAACGGCAGCCATCGTGACGCGGTCAGGTATGCGTTGCGCGACGGCCAACTGGTGGTGACCCTCGAGGGGGACCGCGAGACCGGGCTGAAGGAGCCGGGCAAGCTGATCGGCTATCGCGGCGATGCCGCCAGCCCCGAGGCGATCCTGCTCGCCAATCACGATCTGCACCTGGAGATTCAGATCGACCCCAGCCATCCGATCGGCAAGACCGATCCGGCCGGCGTCAAGGACCTGCTGGTCGAGGCCGCACTGACCGCCATCATGGATTGCGAGGACTCCGTGGCGGCGGTTGATGCCGAGGACAAGGTCGGCGTCTACGCCAACTGGCTGGGGCTGATGAAGGGCGACCTGGAGGAGGCGATCGAGAAGGGCGGCAAGACCTTCACGCGACGTCTCAACGACGATCGCCGCTACACCACGCCGGACGGCGGCAGCCTCACGCTACCCGGGCGCTCGCTGATGTTCGTGCGCAACGTCGGCCACCTGATGACCACTCCGGCGGTGCTCGACGCCGACGGCAACGAGCTGCCCGAAGGCATTCTCGACGGCATCGTTACCAGCCTGCTGGCCATGCACGATCTCAAGAAGCGCGAGGACGATCCGCGCAACTCGCGCCAGGGCTCGGTCTACATCGTCAAGCCGAAGATGCACGGTCCCAAGGAAGTCGCCTTCTCCAACGAGCTGTTTGGTCGCATCGAGAACCTGCTGGGCCTGGCCCGCGACACGCTGAAGATGGGCATCATGGACGAGGAGCGTCGCACCTCGGTCAACCTCAAGGCGTGTATCGCCGAGGCCACCTCCCGCGTGGTGTTCATCAACACCGGCTTCCTCGACCGCACCGGCGACGAGATGCACACCGCCATGGAAGCGGGCCCGATGATCCGCAAGGGCGACATGAAGAACGCCGCCTGGATCGGGGCCTACGAGCGCAGCAACGTGCTGGTCGGCCTGGCCTGTGGCCTGCGTGGCCGGGCTCAGATCGGCAAGGGCATGTGGGCCATGCCTGACCTGATGGCCGCCATGCTGGAGCAGAAGGTCGGTCACCCCAAGGCCGGTGCCAACACCGCCTGGGTGCCGTCGCCGACGGCCGCTACGCTGCACGCACTGCACTACCACCAGATCGACGTCGCCGAGATCCAGCGCGAACTGGAGGCCCAGGGCGAGCCTGCCCTGCTGGAAGAGCTGCTCGACAACCTGCTCACCGTGCCGGTGGCCGAGAAGGCCGGCTGGTCCGACGAAGAGATTCAGCAGGAGCTCGACAATAACTGCCAGGGTATCCTCGGCTACGTGGTGCGCTGGGTCGAGCACGGCGTGGGCTGCTCCAAGGTACCCGACATCCATGACGTGGGCCTGATGGAGGATCGAGCCACGCTGCGCATCTCCAGCCAGCACATCGCCAACTGGCTACACCATGGCGTGGTCGATGCAGAGCGCGTGAAGAAGACCCTGGAGCGCATGGCCAAGGTGGTCGACGAGCAGAACGCCGGCGATCCGGCCTACACGCCGATGTCGGCCGATTATGCCGGCTCAAGCGCCTTCCAGGCGGCCAGCGACCTGATCTTCAAGGGCCGCGTACAGCCCTCCGGCTACACCGAGCCGCTGCTGCACCACTGGCGCGCCGTGCACAAGGCAAAGTGACATGGGGCACCGGAGACTGAGCCACCAGCCGGGCTGGCTTCGGCCGTCCTGATTGAGGCCAGTATCATGAAGCGCCCCGGGTACCCGCCCGGGGCGCTTTGGGTTATGTTGAGCTGCGTTGCCTTTTCGGCAGCCACGCCAGCCAACTCACCAGGAGCCTGCCGATGACCGTAATGACCGCCGCTGCCATCGAGGACTTTCTCGACGAGGTGTTTCCCCAGCGTATCGGGACCATCGAGGCCGTCGACGACATGCGGGCGACCATGAGTCTGGCCATCGAGGATGAGCACCTGCGACCGGGTTCCAGCGTCTCCGGGCCCACCCTGATGGGGCTGGCCGATGTCTGCCTCTACGTGGCCATTCTCGGTCAGATCGGCCCCGAGCCCATGGCGGTCACCAGCGATCTGCACTGCCGTTTCCTGCGCCGCCCGCGCGGCGATCGCGATATCATCGCCACGGCGCGTCTGCTCAAGCTGGGACGCCGCTTGGCGGTGGGTGAAGTGCAGCTGTTCTCGGCTGGCGACGAGCGCCCGGTGGCGCTGGTTACCGCCACTTATGTCATTCCCGACTCCGACTGATCGGAGCGGGCCCGCAGCGCACAGAGGGCAAGCGCCAGCCAGCCGGCGATCATCAGCACGCCGCCGAACGGCGTCAGCATGCCCAGGCCGCCAAGTCCGCTGAACGCCATGGCATAGAGAGAGCCGGAGAACAGCAGCATTCCCGCTGTCCAAAGCCCCAATACCAGATACTGGCCGCGCATCGGTCGCGACGCACGCCAGGCCAATACACCAAGCATCGCCAGGGTGTGCCAGGCCTGGTAGCGCACGCCGGTCTCGAAGGCGCCGAACAGGCGCTCGGGCAATGCCCCCTGCAGAGCATGGGCAGCGAAGGCGCCGGCCATGACCGTCACGGCACCCGAGAGCGCCGCCAGGCACCACCAACCGCGGTCATGCATCGTGTCTCCTCCTGCGGATAAGGCATTGCCGCCTACCGTACCGCGGGGAGCGCTAAGGGGCTACAATATCGGCCCGCGACACTCGTCAACGTGGAGAGCACGCCATGCAGATTCAGCTAAACGGTGAGGCCCGAGACCTTGCCCCCGGTCTCACGCTGGCGCAGTTGATCGACAGCCTTGGTCTGAGCGGGCGGCGTATCGCCGTCGAGCGCAACGAGGAGATCGTGCCGAAGAGCGAGCACGAGACCACGTCCCTGACCGACGGCGACCGTATCGAGATCGTGCATGCCATCGGCGGCGGCTAGAGGGGACTCCTCGCCCGCCCGTTCCTCCAGATTCCGCTACAGACACAGGCTCATGCGATGACAGATTTCTATCAGGATCAACCGCTGCGGATTGCCGGCCACGCCTTCACCTCCCGCCTGCTGGTCGGTACTGGCAAGTACAAGGACTTCGACGAGACGGCCGATGCCATCGCCGCCTCCGGCGCCGAGGTGGTTACCTTTGCCGTGCGGCGTACCAACCTGGGCCAGGAGGCTGGTCCCAACCTGCTCGACGTGGTGCCGCCGGATCGTTTCACCCTGCTGCCCAACACGGCCGGCTGCTATACCGCCAAGGATGCCGTGCGCACCTGCAAGCTGGCCCGCGAGCTGCTTGATGGCCACAAGCTGGTCAAGCTCGAGGTGCTGGGCGACGACACGACCCTTTACCCCAACGTGGTCGAGACCCTCAAGGCGGCGGAAGAGCTGATCAAAGACGGCTTCGACGTGATGGTCTATACCAGCGACGACCCCATCGTCGCCAAGGAGCTCGAGCGTCTGGGTTGCTGCGCGATCATGCCGTTGGGCTCGCTGATCGGCTCCGGCCATGGCATCCAGAACCCGCACAACATCCGCCTGATCATCGACCAGGCGCAGGTGCCGGTGCTGGTGGATGCCGGGATCGGCACCGCTTCCGATGCCGCTATGGCCATGGAGCTGGGCTGCGACGGCGTGCTGATGAACTCGGCCATTGCCCACGCGCATCAGCCCGTGCTGATGGCCAGTGCCATGAAGAAAGCCGTCGAGGCCGGGCGCGAGGCCTTCCTCGCCGGTCGCATGCCGCGTCGTCAGACCGCCGAGCCCTCCTCGCCCTTTGCCGGCCGCATCAACGGCTGAACCCACCGGAGCCACAACGAATCCATGAGTGACCCGCAACGCGATATTGCCACCACCGGCCCGGAAGGATCGGACGCCCCGCTGCATCGTCGCGGCATCAAGAGCTACGTGCTGCGTGCCGGGCGCATGACCCAGGCCCAGACCCGCGGCCTGGACGAGGTCTGGCCGCGGCTGGGCCTGACCCTGGCCAACGGGCGGCAGGACCTCGACGCCCTGTTCGGGCGCCGGGCACCGCGGGTGGTGGAGATCGGCTTTGGGATGGGCGCCTCGCTGATCGAACAGGCCGAGACCCATCCCGATACCGATTTCATCGGCATCGAGGTGCACGCCCCGGGGGTGGGCAAGCTGCTCGACGAGGCCGACAAGCGTGGCCTGACCAACCTCCGCGTTTATCGCGAGGACGCCCTGGCCGTGCTCGAACAGTGCCTGCCGGAAGCCAGCCTCGACACCCTGCAGCTGTTCTTCCCCGACCCCTGGCCGAAGAAGAAGCACCACAAGCGGCGCATCGTGCAGCCCGCCTTCGTCGAGCTGATTCGCACCCGCTTGAAGCTGGGCGGTAAGTTGCACATGGCCACCGACTGGCAGGCCTATGCCGAGTGGATGGCCGAGGTGATGGCGGCCGCGCCGGGCTACGTCAACTCTGCGACCCCGGAGACGGCACCCTATGTGCCGCGGCCTGCGTTTCGTCCGCTGACCAAGTTCGAGGCGCGCGGCGAGCGTCTCGGTCACGGCGTGTGGGATCTGATCTTCGAACGTAGCGAATAGCCAGGCCGGCGCCGCCGCCGGCCAGCACCATGCCGGCGATGCCTGTCGGGCCGAGGCGTTCGCCGAACATCGCCGCGGCCCACAGCAGCGTCACCCCCGGCGTGAGGTGTACCAGCGCCGAGGTCAGCGTGATGCCCAGCCGACGCAGGCTGGCGATGAAGAAGCCGTAGCCGCCCAGGCTCGACAGCACCACCAGCCAGGCGATGGCGGCGAGGAAAGTGGGCTCGCGCGTCGGCGCTGGCAGCTTTCCTCCCCCCGCTGCAAGCGCGGCCAGCAGGAAGATGCCCGCGGCCGCGAGCAACTGGGCCAGCAGCGCCGCCGATAGCGGCATGGCGGGTACCTGGCGCACGGCCAGTACGCTGCCGAGCGTGACCGAGATCACCGACAGTAGCGGCAGCAGATAGGCCCACCACGGCGCGGCCAGCGGTTGCTGCATGTCGTCGGCCACGCACAGCGTCACGCCCAGGGTGGCGACGAGCATTCCCAGCCAGCCTCGCGGTAGCAGGCGCTCTCCCAGCAGGGGGCCTGCCAGTGCCGCCGCCAGCAGCGGCTGCAGGGCGGTGACGAGCGCCGTGACGCTGGCGCTGACGCCCAGGTCGATGGCCACGATCACGCCCAGCAAGTAGCCGCCCATGGTCAGGCTGCCGACCGCCATCTCACGTCGCATGTCTCTCGCCCTCGGCGCTTCGCCGAGCCGCCATCGGCACCATAACGCCACCAGCAGGGCGGCGAGCAAAAAGCGCCAGGCAAATAGCGCAAGCACTGGCGTATCCAATGCGCTGGCGAGTCGGCCGCCGACGAAGCCTGAACTCCAGCACACCACGAAGCCGACGGCGATCCATAGCGATAGGGCCTGATGTGGCATTTTCCTACTCCTCGATGAGGGAGCTTGAGCTTGACCGCCATAGAGGCTTCAATGAAGCGATATTTGTTGCAGTCAGGGTTCAATATGGCTGAAGTCAGCTCGACGCTGGATCTCGAACTGCTGCGCAGCTTCCAGGCGGCGGCTCAGCTTGGCTCGCTGGCGGCGGCGGCCGAACAGCGGCACCGTACCGTGAGTGCCATCAGCATGCAGATCAAGCGCCTGGAGTCGCTGCTCGATGCCCGCCTGCTGGAACGCGGGCCGCGCGGCGTGGTGCCTACCACCACGGGCGAGGCGCTGCTGCAGGAGACGCGCGAATTGCTGCGCATGCATGACGGGATCGTCGCCCGCTATGCCGGGCGCGGCCTGCGAGGCAAGGTACGCTTCGGCCTGCCCGAGGATTACGCCCGCGAGCTGCTCGGCGACGTGTTGCCCGAGTTCACTTCGCGCCACCCCGAGGTGCTGCTGCAGGCAGTGACGGCCACCAGCGGTGAGCTGGCACGTCAGTTGGGGCGCGCGCGGCTGGACCTGGCGGTGGTGCTGGATCGCCCCATCGCGCTGCCAGGAGGCGAGCCGCTGTGGCGTACCAGGCCGGTATGGGCGGCGCCACGCATCGCCAACCTGACCGAGCGGGACAGCCTGCCGCTGGCCCTGCACGAGGTCGATTGCCCCTATCGGGCGTTGGCGACCGAGGCGCTGGAGCGGCTCGGCAGGCCCTGGCACGCGGTGTTCACCAGCACCAGCATTCACGCCATCGAGCGGGCGGTAGAACGGGGCCTGGCGATCAGCGTGCTCGACCGTGAACGTCTCACCCCGGCCATGCGCGAACTCGGCGAAGACGAAGGATTGCCCGTGCTGGGGCGCTGCGAAGCGCAGCTGCACTTCGCCCAATCCATCGAGCCTGGATCAAGACCTGCCGCCGAGGCCCTGGCCGAGCTATTGCGTGAACGCCTGCGTGGGCGCGGGCCCTGGCGCGGCGCAAGCTCTGGGTGAGGAGAGGCGCAGGCAAGACCTTGAATATGTAAAAAGCAGTAATGAGGGGGTGTTCTCTGTACAAGAAAGCGCTGCCAGGGGAGGTGCAGGCAAGACCCTGAATTTGTAAAAAGCAGCAATGAGGGGGTGTTCTCAGCACAGGAAAGCGCTGCCAGGGGAGGTGCAGGCAAGACCCTGAATTTGTATAAAGCAGCAATGAGGGGGTGTTCTCTGCACAAGAATGCGCTGCCAGGGGAGGTGCAGGCAAGACCCTGAATTTGTATAAAGCAGCAATGAGGGGATCTATTTTTTGCACAAAAAAAGCGCCTCCAGAGGAGGCGCAGGCAAGACCGTGACTAGCAATGAGGGGGAGAAACCATAGCGGGAAACTGGCGGTTCCCCTAATGGCCGTGGTGCCTCATCAACACCACGCCTTCAATGTAAGCCATTCTCATTATCGATGTCAACACGAATGCGAATGTTTTTTATTTCAGCTTCCAGCCAGGTGTAGCCACAGGGGCAGGGTGGCCATGGCCAGCAGCGTCTGGCCGGTAATGAGGGCGGCCATCAGTTCGGCGTCGCCGCCCAGCTGGCGAGCCAGGATGTAGGCCGAGGTGGCGGTGGGGAGGGCGGCGAACAGCAGAGCGACGTCGCGGCTCACGGCATCCAGCCCCAGCAGCAGCGCCAAGGCGAACACCAGAGCGGGCATCAGTGCCAGCTTGACCAGGTTGGCAGCCCACACACCGCGATCCACCCGCAGCAGCGCCGGAGGGCGCAGAGCGACACCCACCGCGACCAGACCCAGTGGCAGGGCGGCGCGACCCAGCAGCTCCACTGCGGAGCCGCTCCAGCCGGGTAGGCCGATGCCAGAGAGGTTGAGGCCGATGCCGGCCAGGCAGGCGAGGATCAGCGGGTTGCGCACCAGTGCCGCCAGACTCTTGCCCAGGCTCGAGGGGCCGAGCGTGCCGGCGGCTATGAAGCTGGCAACACACAGTACATTGACCACCGGCACCATCAGCGCCACGGCCACCGCCGCCACCGTGGCGCCGGCCGACCCATGCAGGGCGGCGGCACCGGCCACGCCGACGTAGGTATTGAAGCGCAGCGCGCCCTGGAACACCGACGTGAAGGCCGCCGCCTCGAGTCCCAGCCGGCGCTGCGAGACCCACAGCAGGACGGAGAACGCGACCAGGCTGCCGAGCAGGGCGAGAGCCAGGCGGACCACCGGCACCTCGTCCACGTTGGCGGTCGCCAGGGTGGCCACCAGCATGGCGGGAAAGAGCAGGAAGTAGATGACCTTCTCGAGCTGCGCCCAGAAGTCACCGTCCGGCTGGCGCAGCCGACCTAGCGCGGCACCGAGCAGGATCAGCAGAAACAGGGGGCCCAGGGCATCGGCGACGCCTTGCATAGCGGTATCCTTCGTGGCGGTTGGCCATTAAATGAGCGTTAAACCCTGCGACAACGGTACACGCCTGGCCGGACGACAAATGCTGTTAAGCTTACCCTCCTATCCGATAAAGTGCTGCTCTTGCTGCCATGTCCTCTCCCTCCCAGCCCGATACGGGCGAATCCCGTTTCCCGAGGTTGCGTCTGTTGATGCTGGTCACGCTGCTGACCCTTTGTGTGGCGCTCTGGTACTTGGCTGCACACCTGCTGCGCGGCGAAGCCGATGTCGATTGGCATGCCGCCACGTTGCCCTGCGATCTTCACCAGTCGGCCTGTACTGCCAGCCTTGGCGGGGGGCGCACGCTGACCCTGGATGTCGAGGCTGCGGGAAGGATACGGGCCCTGGAGCTGCTGCCGCTGACGGTTCGCGTGGATGGTATCGAGGTCGAGGCGGCCAGCGTCGACTTCATCGGTCGCGACATGGACATGGGCTTGCATCGCTTTCCCCTGAGCAAGCAGGATAGTGGGCGTTTCGAGGGGGTCGGCCAGGTGCCGATCTGCACCGAGTCGGTCATGCCCTGGCAGGCACAGGTCGTGGTGGAAACCGCAGAGGGCCGGCTGGGAAGCCGGTTCGATTTCACAGTGGAGCGGAGTGTGCCATGAAGCGGCAACGTATCTGGGGGGCAGTAGGCGCGCTGGTCGTGCTGGTGGCTGTCGGCGGGCTATTCGGCTACCAGCAGCTGCGGCAGGCCGGGAGCGAGGGCCCGCAGGGTGGTCCGGTGGAATTGCCTTCTACCCAGGGGGAGTTCTCCCTGTCCCAGCTCGAGGACGACCAACTGGCCGTGCTGTTCTTCGGCTATACCCACTGTCCGGACGTCTGTCCGATGAGCATGGCAGTCATGCGCCAGGTGATGCAGGGGCTGGACGAGGAGCAGCGGCGCCGTGTGGTCCCGCTGCTGGTGTCGCTGGATCCCGAACGCGATACGCTGGAGCGCTTGGCCGAGTACGTGGGTTATTTCGGTGACAACTTCATCGGTGCCACCGGCAGTCAGGCGCAACTCGAGGAGCTGGCCGCGCGTTACGGGATCATCTGGCGGCGCGTGGAAACCCCCGACTCGGCGATGGAGTACACCATCGACCACAGCTCTTCCCTCTACTTGGTCGACCGCGACGGAACGATCCTGCAGCGGGTGCTCTACTCGCCGACGCCGCATGCGCTGCGTGCGGCGCTGGAACAAGAACTCGGCGGATAGGGAGGGTCGGGCGCTAGCCTCCTTATCGAGGCGTATGCGCCGTCTTCTACTCCTCCGGCGATTGTTCTAGCCGCTCGATCATGGCCATCAGCGCCTTCACTTGGGTGCCCTCGCGCGTGTCGTGGAGCGGATCGAGCTGCCAAGTGCTCTCGGCAAATCCCCACCAGTCCCAACAGCCCTGCGGGTTGGCGAGGCTGCTGCTGGCCTGGGGATAGAGCACGACACGGCGGTTGGCCTCGGCCCACTCGTTGAGTCCGCTATGACGTGCGAAGGCGTCGTCGAGCAGCTCCTCGGTCATGCCACAGCCGTGCAGCGCCACGGTGAGTCGGCACCCTCCCGACTCACACGTCTCGGGAATCAGCACATAGCCGGCGTCGCCCAGGCCGCGCGCATCGAACGGCGCCTGGTCGAAGCGCAGCAGCCGGGCCGTCGGCGCATCGACGGGGGGCTCCAGCGTGCCGTGCAGCCAACTCAGCGCCTCGCCGGCAATGTCCATGCCGCAGGCCAGCATGTGCGTTCCCCCACCGTCGCTACATCGGGCCAGTCGACCGGGTGGAATTTGCGCATCGGCCTCGAGCGGCCAGCCGTGGCCGACGCCAGGCGACTCGACCGCTTTCAACTGCTCCTCGGGATCGGCCAGCCAGCCGGCCAGCTGCTCGGCCAGCGCCTTGCCGAGCGAGGGATCGATCACGCGATCCTCTTCGCCATGCCAGACGAAGGCCCGCAGCTCGGCGATGTCGCCGGCCTCGCCTACCAGCCCGCGTGCCTGGTAGTCGCGCAGGCGCACGTTCAAGGCGTCGAGATCGGGGCTGCCCCGGCGCAGCGACATGCACCGGCCGAGGGCCTGGCCCAGGCCGCCCTCGGCACAGCTCCATGGGCCGGCAGCGAGCACGGCCAAGCCCTGGAAGCGCTGTGGCCAGGCGACGGCCAGTTGGGTGGCCATGTAGCCGCCCGAAGAGACACCGATCACGCTGGTAGCATCAGGTGAGAGGGCGAGCCGGGGCAGCTCGGGCAGCCGTTCTTCGGCATTGGCCGCGAATGCCAGCAGCAGTCCGGCACTCAACAGAAGCGCTTTCATTCGGCCGGTGTCACTCCACCACATCGAGGAGTTCGACGCGGAAGATGAGGGTCTCGTTGGGACCGATGGGGCCCTGGCCTTGAGCGCCATAGCCCAGCTCCGGCGGAATGAACAGCATCCAAGTGTCGCCCACGCTCATCAGCTGCAGCGCTTCCTGCCAGCCCTCGATGACCTGGTCTACACGGAAGTTCAGCGGCTCACCGCGGTCGAAGGAGCTGTCGAACACGGTGCCGTCGACCAGCGTACCCTCGTAGTGCACCTCGACATGCGAGCTCGGCCCGGGACTTTCGCCATCGCCGCTTTCTATTACCTCATACTGAAGGCCCGAATCGGTGGTGGTGACCTCCTCGCGCTCAGCGTTCTCCTCCAGGAAGGCCTGGCCTTCTTCGAGGTTGCGCTCGGCCACTTCCTCGGCCTCGGCCTGGCGGGCGGCCAGTGCATCCTGCTGGAACTGGCTCAAGGTTTCGGCCATCTCATCTGCTTCCATGGCCAGCTCATTGCCCTCGATGAGGTCGCGAATGGCGTCGGTGAAAGCTTCGATGTCGAGCTCGGGGTACTCCTGGGCGATGCTCTGGCCGTAGGCGACACCCAGGCTGTAGCTGAGACGTTCGTCCTCGGTTTCCGGTGCGGCCAGCGCGAACGGTACCGCGGCCACCAGGGCAACCAAGGAGGCGGAAGTCAGCAATCTTTTCATGCAGAGTCCTATCGATCAGTCATTGAGCGGCATGCAACAGTACTCGGACTCTATCAGGGCGGCGCCGGTTCCGCACTTGCCGCACGCTACGGGTCCGACGGGCTCATACGACCAGGGTCGGGCAGTGAGCGGAGCCCGCGACCCGCTGAGCCACGCTGCCCAGCAGCAGGCCCTTCTCGCCGTTGGTGCCCTGGGCACCGATCACGATCAGGTCGCACTCCCGCTTGCGAGCGAAGCGCACGATGGTGCGCGAAGGGCGGCCGCCCTTGACGAAGGCGCGCAGACGGGCCGGATCGGCGCCCAGCTCGACCGCCTCGCTCTTGGCGTGAACGGCGATCTCGGTGGCGTACTCCTTGAGGGCATCGTCGGGGATATCGAGCCTGTCCGGGCGCACCATGGAGAGCGAGGCCTCCAGCAGACTATGGTGCTTGAACACGCACAGGATGTAGAGCTCGGCGCCGGTCAGCAGGTGCAGACCGACGGCTTTCTCCAGCGCCTTGAGGGCGCCCTTCGAACCATCCACCGGAACCAGTATGCGATTGAACATCTCAGCGACTCCTAAGGTAACAGTTCGGCCGCGCTACTACCTGAAGGCGATGTCGCGCAGGAAGAGGGCGATCTGGGGGAATATGATGATCAGCGCCGCCGCCAGAATCAGCATGAACACGAAGGGTGGCGTTCCGCGTATCACCTCCCAGTAGGGGCGCTTGAAGATGGCGATGGCGGTGAAGATGTCGCAGCCGAAGGGAGGCGTCGCCGAGCCGATGGCCACCTGCAGCGTTATCAGCACCCCTACCAGCACCGGATCGAGGCCGGTGGCCGCGACGGCAGGAGCGAAGATGGGGGTCAGCACCAGGATCACCACGATGGGGTCGACGAACATGCAGGCCACGAAGAAGGCCACGCAGATCGCGATCAGCACCCCGGTGGGGCCGGCCTCGTTGATGCCGACGGCTTCGAGAATGGCCTGCGGAATCTGGGCGAACGAGATGATCCACGAAAAGCCGTTGCCCACGGCCACCAGAATGAATACGACCGCAGTGATCAGGCCGGTGGACTTGGCGATGGCATAGATGTGCGGAATCTTCAGAGAGCGGAAGACGACGAACTCCAGCACGATGGCATAGAGTACGCACGCCGCAGCGGCTTCGGTGGGGCTGAAGATGCCGCCGTAGATTCCGCCTACGATGATCACCGGGAAACCGAGTGGCCAGAGTGCTTCACGCACGGCCCGGCCGCGCTCCTGCCAGTTGGACTTGGCCTCCGTCGGCACGTCCTTGAGGATGGCGTAGGCCACGCAGTAAGCCGAGAACATCAGCAATATCAGCAGGCCCGGACCGATGCCGGCAATGAACAGCTCGCCTATCGAGGTGCCCGAAATGACACCGTAGATGATCATGCCGATGCTGGGCGGGATCAAGAAGGCGATGTCGCTGGCGTTGATGATCAGCGCCAGGGTAAAGGAGTCCGAGTAACCCGCCTTGAGCATCTTGGGGCGCAGCGGCGAGCCGATGGCCACCACCGTGGCCTGTGTCGAGCCCGAAACCGCCCCGAACAGGGTGCAAGAGGCCGCGGTGCTGACGGCGAGTCCGCCTTTCACGTGGCCGATGAAGGCCATCACCATATTGATGAGACGCTCGGCCGATTGCCCTCGGGTCATGATGTCAGCGGCTAGGATGAACATCGGGACCGCTATCAGGGAGGCGGGTCGTATGCCCGCCATCATCTGCTGGATCAGGGTATCCATCTGACCCAGCCCGTTGAACATCATGTAGAAGCCGATGACGGCTGCCGTGATCAGCGGAATCATCATCGGAAAGCCCAGCAGCAGCAGGGCGATCATCGTCGTTACCATTACTGTGGTCATGCTGTGTTCCCCCGAACACCTGAGCTGCGTCAGACTTCCGTTTCCGTATCCTTGTAGCCGTCGAGGACACCGGTCGATAGATAAACGTCACGCGACGTCATGTTCTTGATCGCGGTCAGAAAATACTGGATGCCGGTGATCAGAAAGCCCAGGGGCACCCAGACATAGATGATCCAGACCGGAATGCTCAGCGCCGGAAGAACCCGCCCCTTGGAGTAGAGATCGGCAATGTAGACGATCGAATAGTAGAGCAGGAAGAACATGACCAGCGCGGTGAACAGCGAGATGATGATCATCAACACCCGGCGCCCACCGACCGGCAGGGCATCGTAGACGGCCGACATGCGAATGTGGCGCCCATGACGCGCGGCATAGCCGATGCCGGCGAAGGTAATCATGATGATCAGGATCCGGTTGATCTCGCCGGTAAAGAAAATACTGCTGCCAAAGACGAAGCGTCCGATCACGTTGGCAATGGTATTGATGGCCATCAACAGCACCCCCATTGCCAGGATGACGGCCTCGATCTTGCTGATCAGAGTGTCGATGGTGCCAAGAAAGCCAGGGAGACCGGAGCGATAGTTCTTTTCAGCTTCTTCTTCGGACATGATGGCGCTTCCTCTTGGTGCGAAAGCCGAATACGGGCTGACGAGTCTTAAGCGTAGCCACCAAGTGCCGGTGCCGAACACCTCAGCGACCTCAACGTTGCATATACGCTGCAACCCACTACGTGGCGGTTACCGCCTGTCCCATGCCATGTGCACGGGGCTCTTTCAATACCGCTTGAAACAACTCGGGGGCAGCCTCAGCTGCCCCCGGTGCGGTGGCGTGATCCAGGAACTCAGCCGTTGTCGCCGTTCTCGGTAACCGCTTCCAGGTCGGCCTTGAACTGCTCGAGCAGCTCGCGTCCGGTTTCGCCGGTCATTTCGAGGAACTCCTCCTCGACCTGCGGCGCGCGTTCGCGGAAGGTCTGGATCTGCTCCTCGTCGAGACGGGTCACGCTGCACTCGTCACAGGCTTCCATGATCTTATCCAGCGACTCCTCGGACAGCCCCTGGATGTGCTCGATGGTGTGATCGTAGGCCACGTCAGCCGCTTCCCGAACCAGCTGCTGATCCTCCTCGGAGAGTCCTTCGAAGAAATCCTGATTGGCCATCATGGCGGTGGTGAACCAGCCGTGGCCGGTGAAGATGAGATGCGGCGAGACCTCGTACAGGCCGCCGGACTCGATCCAGAAGATCGGGTTCTCCTGACCGTCGATGATGCCGGTCTGCAGGCCGCCGTAGACCTCACCCCACGGAAGCGGCGTCGGCGTTGCGCCGAAGGCGCTGTAAGTTTCCGCCAGCAGCGGGTTGGTCATGGTCCGGATCTTCTTGTTGTCGAAGTCCTCCGGCGAGGTGATCGGTTCGTCGGCGGTGACCACCATTTCCCCTTCGGGGTACATCTTGAGCAGTTCCAGCCCGTGCTCAGCGTAGAGCTCGGGGAACATCTCGTTGATCGCCTTGCTCTCCTCGAAGAACTCGAGCACGGTTTCTTCGTCGGTGGGCAGCAGGTAGGGAATGAAGAAGATCTGGGCCGACGGAATCAGGGCGCCGGTGAAGCCGGGCGACTGGTTGACGAACTGGAGAATGCCGTTCTGGGTCTGCTCCATGATATCGTCGGACTCACCCAGCTCGCCGAAGCGGTAAATCTGAACGCTGTGGTCGGAGTTTTCCTCGATATGCTCCTTGAAGGCGACGGCAAATACGTCTTGTACGTCACCTTCATATTCCTCATGCGCATAACGCCAGTTATCGGAATATGCGGCCGCGGACATGCCGAGCAACATGGCGCCGATACTGGCCGTGGTCAACAACTGGGTTGCCTTCATTATTATCTTCTCCTCGCAGGTTTGGCCCGTGAAAACAAGCGACATCAACAGGCAATAGGTAGCCACAAAAAGCTACACAGCTTTTTTCAGGCTAGCGTGCCCCTTAGAGAGGGTCAAGGCGGTATTCGAGGGTTTGAGCTGCCAAAAGTTGTGCTTTTTTCTGTAGTTTCCAGCGACTTGCCAGGGAAATTTCGAGACCTGGATCGTTCGCTGGCAGGGGCGTGAGTTGCTCGGCCTGCTGGGCGAGGCACTGGAGACGCTGCAACGTTTCACGTTCGGCGGCAAGTTCGGCCTGCTGGATTCGTCGGCGCACATCGGCGATGCCAGGGCTGCGGGCGGCCTCTGCCTTGAGCTGACGGCGCAGATCACGCAACGATTGAGTGACACTGCGCTGCCAGCGCCGAATGCCCTCGAGCTCGGGCGGCTCCTCACTCAGGGTCAGGCCGTGTCGGTACAGCCAGCAGTGCCACAGAAGTTCGCACACGTCGATGCCGGCCTCGTCCTGCAGGCACAGACAGGCGGCCTCAACGCCGGGGCGAGCGTAGAAGGCGAGGGCAAAGTCCCACAGCGGGTCGGCGCCAAGCCCGGCCCGCAGAGCGGCAAGCGTTGCGGTAGAATCGTCCGTCATGAACCCGTCGTCACCAGCCGGACCACGCAAGCGGGGCCCGGCGCCGTGGCGCCACCTTTCTGCCAGTTGGAGCCTGCATGATTGCACTGCGCCAGGTTGCCCTGCAACGCGGCACCCAGACCCTGCTCGAGAACGCCGACCTGACCCTGCACGCCGGTCACAAGGCCGGGATCGTCGGCCCCAACGGGGCCGGCAAGTCCAGCCTGTTCGGTTTGCTGTTGGGCATGCTTGCCCCCGATCGCGGCGAGATAGAAATGAGCGGAGGCCAGCGCATCGCCCACATGGCACAGGAGGTCGATGCGTTGGATCGCGCCATCGTCGACTACGTGCTCGACGGCGACCGTGAGCTGCGCCAGGCCGAGGTGGATCTGGGTGCAGCGCGCGAGCGTGGCGATGCTCACCGCGAGGCCGAGCTGCACGGCCTCATCGAGGCGCTGGACGGCTACAGCGCCCCGGCGCGTGCCGCCCAACTGCTGATCGGGCTGGGCTTCACCCAGGCCGACCTGGAGCGGCCACTGTCGGCGTTCTCCGGCGGCTGGCGCATGCGTGCCAACCTGGCGCGTACGCTGTTCATGCCGTCGGACCTGCTGCTGCTCGACGAGCCCACCAACCATCTGGACCTCGATGCCCTGCTATGGCTCGAGCAGTGGCTGATGCGCTACCCCGGTACCTTGCTGTTGATTTCCCACGACCGCGATTTCCTCGATGCCGTGTGCGACCACATCGTGCACTTCGACCGGCGTCGGCTGGTGCTCTATCGCGGCAACTACTCCACCTTCGAGCGCACGCGCGCCGAGAAGCTGGCGCTGCAGCAGGCCGAGGCCGCCAAGCAGCAGGCACGGCGCGAGGAGATCGAACGCTTCGTGGCGCGTTTCAAGGCCAAGGCGAGCAAGGCGCGCCAGGCCCAGAGCCGGCTGAAGATGCTCGAGCGCATGGGCGACATTGCCGTGGCCCACGCCGATTCGCCGTTTCATTTCACCATTCCCGCCGCTGACAAGACCTCGCATCCGCTGCTGGTGCTGGATCAGGCACGACTCGGCTACCGCGACGAAGCCGGCATCGAGAAGGTGCAGCTCGACGCGGTCAAGCTGACCCTGCTACCGGGACAACGTATCGGCCTGTTGGGACCCAACGGGGCTGGCAAGTCGACCCTGATCAAGTCGTTGACCGGCGAGCTGCCGCTGCTGGCGGGAAAGCGGGTGCCGGGCGAGCATCTCAGCGTCGGTTATTTCGCCCAGCATCAGCTCGAGGGGCTCGACATGGCGGCCACGCCGTTCATGCATGTGCAGCGCCTCTCGCCCACTGCCAGCGATCAGTCGATCCGCAATTTCCTCGGCGGCTTCGGCTTCCCGGGTGACGATGCCTTCGGCGAGGTGGGGCGTTTCTCGGGCGGGGAGAAGGCCCGCCTGGCGCTGGCCCTGGTGGCGTGGCGCAAACCCAACCTGCTGCTGCTCGACGAGCCCACCAACCACCTTGACCTGGAGGTGCGCGAGGCGCTCACCGAGGCCTTGGCCAGCTTCGAAGGCACGGTGATCCTGGTCTCCCACGACCGCCATCTGCTGCGTGCCACCGTCGACGAGTTCTGGAAGGTGGCCGACCATCGTGTCGAACCCTTCGACGGTGATCTTGAGGACTATCGCGCCTGGCTCAAGGCGCGGCTGGAGGGCGAGCGACGCGAGGCGCGAGCCGACAAGGCCGAGCGCCAGGCGGAGGGGCCCGCACCGAAGGAGGACCGCAAGGCGAGCCGCCGCGCCGCCGCCGAGCTGCGCGAGAAGCTGCGCCCGCTGAAGAAGGCGCGCGACCGCGCTGAGCAGGCCATGGAGAAGGCCCAGGCGGAGCTGGCCGCGGTGGAGGAGACGCTGGGCGAGGCCGAGCTCTATACCGACCCGGCGCGCAAGGCCGCGCTCACCGAGCACCTGGCCCGCCAGGGTGAACTGAAGGCGCGGCTCGAAGAGTTGGAAGCCGAATGGCTCGACGCCGAGGAGGCACTGGAGGCCATGGAAGCGGAGCTGCTGACGACGGGAAGCGAATAGCGCGCCGGGGGACTATTTCACGGTGATGCGGTTGTCCACCTGCGCCACCCCGTCCTGCTCCCGGGTGAGGGTGGCGGCCCGTTCACGCTGCTCCTCGGTCTCGACGAAGCCTGTGAGGATGGCGCGGTCACCGGCGAGATCCACGTCGATGGCCGAACCCGCCAGGTCCGGCGCTTCGAGAAGCCGGGCCTTGATCTGTACGGCAGCGAGCGAATCCTGCTGCTCGAGTCTGGCGGATTCATTGACCGGGGCAGCGGTGCAAGCGGCCAGTACGAGCGGCAGGAGCCCCGGTAGGGCAAGAGACATGAGACGGCGGCATCGAAGCATCAATCGGCCTCCTCGTCGGCGATGGCGCCACGGGAGCGGCTGATCAAGCCTTGGCAATAGGCCACGTCGGGACCGGCGCCGAACTCCAGCAGCGGCAGAAGAGCGGTGATGGGGCTGGCAAGGGCACCCAAGGCGACGCTTGCCCCGGCCCGCAGGGCAAGCCCTTGGCGGTGCGGGTCGAGGTCGAGGTCGGAGAACGTGCCGCCGAGATGAAGGGGGGAGCGGCCGACGAAGAGACTGGGGTCCTTGGGATGAGCGATGATACTGACATCCACCTGTTCCCGGTTCAGGTCGAGCTGGCCTCCCAGGGTGAAGGTGGTATCGCTCGTGTCGACCACGAAGGTGTCCATCTGGGCCACGCCGTCCCTCGCCTGAAGGTCAGCGTAAGCGCAGTCGATGGGAATCGGGCCGCGCCCTCGCGCCCAGCTCAAGAATGTCTGGCCGGCATCGATGCCGGCAAGCTCCACGAGCAGCGCATCCAGCTTGCCGCCGGTCATCAGCGCGACCACACCGCCATCGGCGGAGGCCAGCAGCTCGGCGATCGAAGCACCCTCGATCCACAGCTTGCCGCGCCCGGCGATAGTGCCGACGCTTTCATCGGCCAGCTCCCAATGCTGCAGCGCATCGTTAAGATCCAGACGCTTGACTTCCACCTGCACCGTGCCGCTGGGAGGCCGGGTGCTGGAATCGATGTCGAGCGTGAGATCGACACTGCCTTCTTCCACGCCGAAGCGGAGTGGGGCGAAGCGGCCGCGGCCATCCTCGAGCTCGAAGTCTAAGGTCACGTCGCTCAAGGGGAGGTTCCCTGCGCGCACCGATTCACCCCGGAAGCTCACGTCCGCGGAGACCCCTTGCCAGCCCTCGGTGACGATGGGCGTATCGGGCAGCACGAAGCGGTCGTCGGCGGTCTCCTCGGGGGTGGCACCGGCGAGGAAACCCAGGTCCTCGAGTTCGAGAAAGCGGGAGGAGAGCTTTCCTTCCAGTCGAGGTGGCGTGACACCGACATCGAGCGCCAGTCGGCCGGCAAGGTCGCTGTCGCCGACCTGCCCCTGCATGTTACGGAAGGTCCAGCGCTGATCTTCCAGTTGGACGTCTCCCGACACGGCGTAGGGGGGCAGTTCGGGCAGCGAAACACCCAACAGGCGGCTCAGGCGCTGCGGGTTCGGCCCCTCCACCGCGAGCTGCAGATCCAGCCCGGCCAGCGCGAGTGGCCGCATGAGGGAGCCTTGCAGCTGGATGCTCGTGTCGACGAGGTCCGCTTCGAGCTCGACGGCGTAGGGGCGATCCGGGTCTCGGGCGTCGAGCAGGGGGTCGCCTTGCAGGGTAAGCGAGGCCGGGGCGCCGTCGTAGCGGCCTTCGCCTTGCAGCCGGAACGTCTGGTTCCCGCTGCCGGCGCCCTGGGTTTCCAGGCGCAGGGTCAGGTCGGTGCCGGCGCGTGGGTCAACGAAGCGAAGCTCCGAGGGGGCGAAGCTCAGGTGGCCGAGGAACGGCAACAGCAGATCGTTGCGGCGAACGCCGGGCAGCGCTTCGCTCACGTCGAGGTGCAGGTCGCCCGACAGCCGGCCGAGGCGGTCCTCCACCGTAGTGAAGGTGTCGCCCAGGCGGCTCAGGGCGATATCGTCGAAGACCAGATCCAGGTGCCCGGACGCCGGTGCGCTGCCGGCGTCCAGCGTCAGTGCGCCGCTGAGCGAACCGTCTGCCAGGCGAAATCGCGAAAGGTCCGCCTGCAGTCGGCCTGAATCCAGCTCGGCATCGAGGGCGAGGTCTTGCAGTACGAGTTCATTGGGCAGCACCAGGGCGTCGGCCTGAAGGTCCAATTCCCCGTCGAAGCTTCTCAGCGGCGCCAGCAGCGACTCGTCCCGGGCCGTGTCGTCCGATGCCTGATCAGCGGGAATGAACTGCGCCAGCTCGATGCGCCCGGCCTCGATATCGGCCGTGATCTCAGGGCGCTCCGTGGCGTGCACTTCCACGTTGCCGGCCACTGGGGTCGAACCGACCATCCCTTCGACCCCGTTGGCGGCCCACTGCTCGCCGTCCCGGCTCAGCCGGCCGGCGAGCCGATAGCCGGGCAGGGGCGGCAGCACCGGGCCGATCCAGTTTTCCAGGGCGCGGCCGCTTGCGTCGTCGAGCGTCAGGTCGATGGCGAAGGTCTCGGGGCTGAGGAGCAGGTCGAGGGTCGCCTCGGTGGCGGCTTCCAGCCTGCCGGAAGTCGCCTGCGCCGCGAACGGGTAATCCCGTCTCAGGCTGCCCGTTTGCAGGTCGAACAGCTCGGGTAGGGGGGCGCCGCTGGCACGCAGGTCCAGCGGCTCGCCGAGTAGGGTGCCGCTGGCTGTCAGGCGCAGCCCGGTGGGTTGCTTTCCCGCCGTGCTCTCTAGTGTTGCTTCAAGGTCGTTGCCGGCCTCCACGTGGCGATAGGCAGCCTGGGCGTCGACGATGCGAAGCTGCTCCAGCAGCGTGTCGCGCGGATGACTGTCGCGCTGTGGCAGGGGACCGAGCGCCAGCGCGAGGTCGGCATCCAGCGTGGCGCCGGGGTCTTGCCCCACGCCCAGCTGCGCCGGGTCGATATCTTGCAGAGAGAGCCGAGCCCGCGCCTCGAGCGTTTCGGGGTCGCTCGTCAGTTGAGCTTCACCTTCGACGTTGCCGTCCGCCAGCTCGAAGGAAAAAGGTGCGAGTGACACCGTGTGCTCGGCGAGCCTGGCCCGCCCCTGGGCGTTTCGGATTAAGGTATCGGCTAGCTGAATGCGCTCCACGGAGAGAGCCACCTCGCCCCGCCAGTCCGGCAGCACGGGCACCGAGACCGCCGTCTCTTCCTCGGATTCCGGCATGGCCTCGCGCAAGGCGGCGACATCGAGCTCCGGTGAGGAGAGCCGCCCGTCGAAGGTCGGCGCCTCGCCCGACGTATCTACCACCAGCTCGCCGCCGAGGCGGCTTTCGGCCGCGGAGGCTTCAATGTCGTGCAACCGCCATTGGCTACCGTCGCGCTCGAAGTGCGCCGTTGCCTCAAGCTGGTCCAGCTCGATCGGTGGCAGGTCTAGCCATCGGGCCCAGTCGGCCAGCTCCTGAAGGTTGAGCTCGGCGTCCAGCTGCAGGCGTTCCAGGGATGGCGCGCCGGGCGCCTCGAAGGTGGCGGTGAACTGGCTTTCTTCGGAGCTGAGAGAAACGTCGCCAGTGAATGCCTGGGCGGCATTCGTGAAATTCGCGATGGGGTCGGTATCGGCCTCCAATTCGAAACGGCGCTCCCGAAACGACAGCATCGCCTCGGTGTGCAGGGCCTCGTCGTCGGCTTGTATCTCTAGGCTGGAGAGGGAAAACTCGAGCGGGATCTCTGCCTGGGCGGCCCGGTAATGGACTTGCGAGTCGGCGATGGAGAGCTGGCGCAAGGGCAGGCGAGAAGCCGAGTCCTCCTGGGTCTGGCGCTCTTCCCGGCCGGTGTCGAAATGCCAGTTGCCCGGGGCATCGGCGCGCTGCTCGAGGTTCAGGGTCGCATCGCTTACTCCAGCTTCATCCCACGAGACCTGGCCGCGTAGCAGATCGCCGAGGGCGGGCGTCAGGGTGATACGCCGCGCCTCGAGCAGGTGTTCAGCCTCGGCCCAATCGGGATTGTCGAGCGTCACGTCCTCGAGTGTCAGCTGTGGCCGGGGAAACAGGTCGATACCCACATCGCCCCTCACGGCCACCTGGCGTCCGGTAGTCTCTTCCACGCGCTCGATGATGACCGGCTTCAGTGCATTCCAGTGCAGCAAATCCACCGCAGCAACGAGGAAGGCCACGATGAGGACCGGGGCCAACCACCAGAAATGCCTAGAGGAGCCATGCTTCATCCGTCCGCTCCCTGTTCCTTAGCTTGGGACTTGCACCGTCCGGAGAGGCGGTACGCGGCCGTCCTGTGCCGCTTTCCTTGCCTGCTGTCACCCTCTCAGTGTGGTCTGGCGCTGTTTCAGCTCTCCAGCAGAAACGTTACCGGCCCGTCGTTGACCAGTTCGACCTGCATGTCGGCGGCGAACTCACCGCTCTCGACCCGGGGCCAGGCCGCCCGGGCGCGTTCGAGCAGGTAGTGGAACAGCCGCTCGCCCTCTGCCGGCGGTGCGGCGCTGGAAAAGCTCGGCCGCAGCCCCTTGCGGGTGTCGGCGGCCAGGGTGAACTGCGATACCAGCAACAGCCCGCCTTCGACCTGCTGCAGGTCGAGGTTCATCTTGCCTGCCGCGTCGCTGAATACCCGGTAGCGTAGCAGCTTGTGCAGCAGCCGCTCGGCGGTGGCCTCGTCATCGCCCTTTTCTACCCCCACCAGGGCCAGCAGGCCGTGATCGATGGCGCCCACCCTACGTTCATCCACCGTGACGCTGGCGCGGCGCACGCGCTGTATCAGGGCCTTCATGCGGCGAGTCTCCTTCGGTCGTCAACTCGCCGAAGGGTATCATGCGCCGGGACGAAGGGCAGACGCTACCAAGCCCTGCACAGCATGATGTCGCAGTGCGGCTCGGCGAGCAGCGCCTCGGTGACAGGGCTCTGACGGCCCAGCTGGCCGCGGCTGCTCAGCGCCAGCAGGTCGGGCTGCTGGCGCCGCAGCTGGGTCAGCAGCACTTCCAGCGGTTCGCCCTGTTCGAGCACCAGCTCCACCTCCGGCACGCTGTCGAGTTCGCCCATCAGCTGGTCGGTCTCGCGCTCGATCTGGCAGCGCAGGCGTTCCACTTCGCGGTCGCGCCAGCGCGCGTAGTCGCTGTCGGAGCCCAGCTCGCGTTCGCCGGGAATATCCCAGGCATGCAGCAAGGTGAGGCGGGCTTCGGGAAAGCGCTTGAGTGCCGCACGCAGGGTATTGCGGCTGGCCAGCGAGAAATCCACCGGCACCAGGATCTCCTGCCAGTCGCGATTGGCCGGCTGGGAGACCGACAGCACCGGGCAGGGAGCGCTGCGCAGTACCCGTGCCAGGGTGGTACCGGCGACCAGATCGGGCTGGCCACGCTTGCGGTGGGAGCCCAGCACGATCATGTCCACCTCGCGGTCGTGTGCCTCACGGATGATTTCGGCATAGGTGGCGCCGGCCACCGTCTGCAGCATCACGCTCGGTTCCGGTAATGCATAGTCCTCGCGCACGTCCGTCAGGATAGCCTGCATGTCGGCCACCACGGCCTCTTCCAGATCGTGCAGTACCCTTCGCGGCAGGAAGGGGTCGAGGACATGAATGACATCCAGGCGCGCACCGTTCTCGATGGCCAGGCGTATGGCCCGGGCGAAGGCAGCGCGATTCTCGGCCGATAGGTCGCAGGCAAACAGCAGGGTCTGGGTCATGACGTCTCTCCGTGGCGGATGAGCCTGACAGGCCAGACTTCAGCATGGGCGGCACTCGACCAAGGCGCAAGCACCGTGTCACTACCACCAGCGGTGGAAGTGATGCACCGGGCCGCGGCCCCGGCCGACGTCAAGGCGCCAGCTCTCCGTCAGCGCCGCCTCGAGCCACTGCTTGGCCGTCGCGATCGCCTGCGGTAGCGAATCGTCCTGCGCCAGGCGCGCAGTGATGGCCGAGGAGAGCGAGCAGCCGGTGCCGTGCAGGTTGGCGGTGTCGATCCGGGGACCTTCGACCCAGTGCGGTGTGCCGTGGCCGATCAGCAGGTCGGGGCAGCTCTCGTCGCGCAAGTGACCGCCCTTGAGCAGAACGGCACCGGCTCCCAGCGTCGTCAGGTCGGGTGTCATGGCGAGCATCTCATCGCGGCTGCTGGGTGCGTCGATGCCCAGCAGTACTGCGGCTTCGGGCAGGTTGGGGGTAATCAGGTCGGCCAGCGGGACCAATACCTCACGTACCGCGGCGATGCCGGCATCGTCGACCAGCACGTCGCCGCTCTTGGCCACCATCACCGGATCGAGCACGATCCAGCGGGGGCGCCGCGATTGCAGGGCGTCGCGGATGGTCTCGGCGACTTCGCGGCTCGCCACCATGCCGATCTTCACCGCATCGACAGCCACGTCGTCGAGCAGGGTGTCGAGCTGCAGGCGAATGAACTCCACCGATACTGGATGCACCCCGCGTACGCCGCAGGTGTTCTGCGCGGTCAGCGCGGTGATGACGCTGGTACCATAAGCGCCCAATGCCGAAAAGGTCTTGAGATCGGCCTGGATGCCGGCGCCGCCGCTTGGGTCGGAGCCGGCGATGGTGAGAACGTTGGGAATGAGGCGATCGTGGGTCATGGCGTCTCTTCCTGCAAACGGATGGGTATGGGAGGCGCTGAATGCTGAGTCTGTTCCTGGTGGCCTTCGCCAGTGCTACGTTGCTGCCTGGCGGTTCGGAAGTCTGGCTGGCGCGGCAGTGGTGCCTGGGCCAGCCGCTGCTGGGGCTGTGGCTGGTGGCCACCTGCGGCAATACCCTGGGCAGCCTGGTCAACGTCTGGCTGGGGCGCTACGCGCGCCGCTTCCAGGACCGCCGCTGGTTCCCCGCCTCGCGCGAGGGCCTGGCCCGCGCTGAGCGCTGGTATCACCGCTTCGGCGAGTGGAGCCTGCTGGCGAGCTGGGCGCCGCTCATCGGCGACCCGCTCACCGTGCTCGCCGGCGTCTTTCGCCTGCCCTGGTGGCGCGCAGTGCTGCTGATCACCCTGGCCAAGGGGACACGCTACGCCGTGGTGCTGGCTCTGGCCCAGGCGTGGCTGGCGCCGCTATGTGACTGACCTATAGAAGGGAAGGCAGCCAGGTGGCCAGTCCCGGGAACAGCGCCAGCGCCGCCAGCATGCCGAGCTGCAGCAGGATGAACGGGATCACGCCGCGGTAGATGGCGGAAGTCGGCACCGAGTCCGGCGTCACACCGCGCAGGTAGAAAAGGGCGAAGCCGAATGGTGGCGTCAGGAACGAGGTCTGCAGGTTCACCGCGATCATGATGCCGAGCCAGATCGGATCGAGGCCCATCATCAGCAGCACCGGCCCGACGATCGGCACCACCACGAAGGTGATCTCGATGAAGTCGAGAATGAAACCGAGCAGGAAGATCACCAGCATCACCACCAGGGTCGCGCCGACCACGCCGCCGGGCAGCGACTCGAACAGATGCTTGACCAGCTCCTCGCCGCCGTAGGCGCGGAATACCAGCGAGAACAGCGCCGCGCCGATCAGGATCAGGAACACCATGCTGGTGACCTGGGCCGTGGACTGGACCACCTCGCGCAGCATGGCCAGGTTCAAGCGGCGGTTGGCCAGCGCCAGTAGCAGGGCGCCCGTGGCGCCCACCGCCGAGGCCTCGGTGGGAGTGGCGAAGCCGCCCAGGATCGAGCCCAGCACGGCGACGATCAGCAGCACGGGGGGAATCAGACCCTTGATCAGCAGCGGCCACAGGCTGCCGCGGTGACCGAGCTCCTGCTTGAGCGCCTCGCGGTCGGCCGGCGGGGCGCTCTCCGGCTTCCACCAGGCCACGGCCAGCAGGTAGAGAATATAGGCCACTACCAGCAGCAGGCCCGGTATCAGGGCGCCGACGAACAGGTCGCCCACCGAGACCGTCTTGGGACTCCACACGCCCATGGCGAGCTGCGCTTGCTGATAGGCATTGGAGAGCACGTCACCCAGCAGCACCAGGGCGATGGAGGGCGGAATGATCTGGCCCAGGGTGCCGGTGGCGCAGATGGTGCCGGTGGCGAGCGACGGCGAGTAGCCGCGCTTGAGCATCGTCGGCAGCGACAGCAGGCCCATGGTGACCACGGTGGCGCCGACGATGCCGGTCGAGGCGGCCAGCAGCATGCCGACCAGGATCACCGAGATACCCAGTCCGCCGCGCAGCGAACCGAACAGCATTGCCATGGCGTCGAGCAGGGTCTCGGCGACGCGCGACTTTTCCAGCAGCACCCCCATCAACACGAACAGCGGTACCGCCAGCAGTGTCTGGTTGGTCATGATGCCGTACAGGCGGTTGGGCATGGCGCCCAGCATGCTTGCCTCAAACGGCACCGGCATGCCCATCTGCAGCAGCAGGTGGCCGAGGCCGGCGAAGATCAGCGCGGTACCGGCCAGCGCCAGGGCGACCGGATAGCCCAGCATCAGCACGGCACAGACGGTGAGGAACAGGAACAGCGGCATGAACTCGAACAGGACTTCCACGTCAGATCCCCTCGTCGTGGTCGGGCGTGTTGCCTGGGGCCTTGCCGCGCAGGATCAGCACCTGGCGCATCACCTGCGCCACGCCCTGCAGCATGAGCAGTAGCATCATGACCAGGATCAGTGACTTGAGCAGGAAGACACCGGGGATGCCGCCGTCCGGCGAACGCTCGAGAATCGCCCAGCTGCTCTTCACGTAGCCGAGGCTCGAATAAGCGATGAACAGCGTCACCGGGAACAGCAGGAACAGCGTGCCCAGCAGGTCGATCCACGCCCGGCCGCGGGCGGAGAGCTTGCGATAGAAGATGTCGACGCGGACGTGGCCATCGTGACGCAGCGTCCAGGCCGCCCCCAGCATGAACACCATGGCATGCATGTACATGACCGACTCCTGCATGGCGATGCTGTGGAGGCCGAAGACATAGCGCATCACCACGATGGCGAACTGTACCGCCATCATGAGGATCACCAGCCAGGCGATGGAGCGGCCCACGACCTCGGTAAAGCCGTCGAGCCATGCGAGCAGGACCGGATCACGGTTTGCGGTTTGCATGGTGGAAGTCTCGTGTCGAAGCAATATCAGGGGACGCATCATCGCTGATTACGCAGCGTGCGTCATCCTCATGCCTCAACGCCCTGGCTCGCGCTGCTGGCGTTTGCGCAGCTCCTTGAGCAGCGCCAGACAGCGGGGCGGCAGTGCCACATCGATGGCGATGGGCAGATGATCGGAGAACAGGTGGTCGAGCACACGCACGTCCTGAGCCTTGAGCGAACTGGAGATCAGGATGTGGTCGAGCGCGCGGCGCGGCTGCCACGAAGGGTAGCTGAGCAGCGGGCGCACCGGATGCAGCGGCAGCGAGGCGCAGAAGCGCGTATGCGAATGCAATTGATCCGGCGTGCAGTTGAGATCGCCCATCACCACCACGTGCTGCAGCGGCTGGATGATCTCGCTCAGGTAATCCAACTGGCGTACCCGGCCGCGGTGGCTCAACGCCAGGTGGGCGACGAACAGGTGCAGCGCGTCCGGGCCGTCGCCGTAGCGGGCGTGGATGGCGCCGCGCCCCGGCAGGGTGCCGGGAAGGCGATGCTCCTCTACCCGGGTTGGGGCGAGCCGTGACAGCAGACCGTTGCTGTGCTGGGCGAAGCGTCCCAGGTTGCGGTTGAGCTGCTGGTAGTGGTGCGGAAAGCCGCCCCGCGTGGCCAGGTACTCGATCTGGTTGACGTGACTGGAGCGAAAGCTGCCGCCGTCGACCTCTTGCAGCCCGACGATGTCGAAGCGGCTCAGCACGTTGCTGACCATGTCCAGTCGCCGCACCCGCTGGGGATGCGGCAACAGGTGCTGCCAGCTGCGCGTCAGGTAATGATGGTAGGCCGACGTCTGGATGCCCACCTGCATGTTGAAGGTGAGCAGCTTGAGATGCCCACCCTCCAGGGTCGGGGTCCTGGCATCGACCAGGTGAGAGCGCTCGGCAGACACGCTCAGTTCGTGCGCTCCTGGCGCACGCGCTCGACCAGTGCACCGGCAACCTGCGGCATGTTCTCGAGGCTGCCGGCGCTGCTCGGGGTGACCAGGTAGCGGCCGTCGACGACCAGCGCCGGGACGCCCATCAGGCGCATGGTGCGCATGCGTGCGTGGGCCTTGTTGACCTGGGCCTTGACGCCGAAGGCGTCCAACGCCTGGCGTGCCTCCTCTTCGCTGACATCGTACTGGCTGAAGAAGCGGGCAATGCTGTCGGTATCGTTGAGACGCTCCCCTTCCTCGTGGATGGCGTGGAACAAGTCGTCATGGGCTTGCTCGAGAATGCCCAGCTCCTCGGCGGCATAGAACATCACTGCATGCGTGTTCCAGTCGCCACCCATGGTCGCCGGCATGCGGTTGAACGCGACGTCGTCGGGCTGCTCGGCGACCCAGGCGTTGAGCGGCTCCTCCAGGTTGTAGCAGTGCGGGCAGCCGTACCAGAACACTTCGGTCACCTCGACCTGGTCCTCCCCGGCGCGGGTCTCGATGGGCTCGGGCAGCTTCTCGTAGTGCTGTCCCTCGACCAGATTGTCGGCGCTGGCCAGTGTTGCCAGGCTCAGGCCGGCCACAGCGAAAACGGCTGACTGGAGGATGCGCAAGGGCTTGAACATAGAACTGGAACTCCTGTGAAATACGCCGATAGGCGGCGATAGGACCCGCTTGACGGTTGCGTCGTTCACTTTGAGCGCCGATGCCGCTGACGGTTCCGAACCACGTCGTCGGGTCAAGACGGCGAAGGCGGCCAGGGGCCGCCTTCCGTGCCGGCCGGAGCCGGCGAGGTCCGTGATGCGACGCTCAGTGCAGGCCGTGGATGTAGTTGGCCACGGCTTCCATGTCGGTATCGCTCATCTTGGCGGCGATATCGCCCATCATGCCGTTGGGATCGTTGCTGCGCTCGCCGGCGGCGAAATCCTGCAACGTGGTGACGATGTACTGAGGGAACTGGCCGGAGAGGGCCGGATAGACGGCGGTATGGATACCGGCGCCACTGGGTCCGTGGCAGGCCGCACAGGCCGGAATTCCCTTGGCCGCATCGCCGGCGCGGTAGAGTTCCTGCCCCCGCAGCAGCGCTTCCTCCGCCGGATCGGCCTGACCGATGTTGGCGTCCTGCGTGGCGAAGTAGGCGGCGACGTCCCAGGCATCCTGGTCGGAGAAATCGTCGACCTGCCCGGCCATCTCGGGCACCAGCCGTCTGCCGTCGCGGATATCCATGATCTGCTTGGCCAGATAGCTCGCCTGCTGACCGGCGAGGTGCGGGAAGGAGGGCGCGGAGCTAATGCCGTTCTGGCCATGGCAGGCCGCACAGCTCTGGGCTTTTTCGCGACCAGCGGCAGCGTCGGCGTCTGCTTCCAGGTCGGCGTGAGCGACGCCAACGGCGCCGAGGGTTATTGCCAGGCTTGCCAGTAACTTTCTCATCGCTGATTCACTATGCCGTTATGGATTATACCGGTACGCATTCCTGGGAGCTGCCCCGCCTTGCGGATACCAGGCCGGCCTTGCCCTGCTGCCGCGGCGACACTCGGTTGGTCGCTGCCGGCAAGAGCACGATGTTACACTAGCGCGCCCAGGTCGCAGAAAAAAGACACCGCATTATAACGAAACAGGCCGGCATCGGAAATGCAGGGTGGGTACCGACGGTGTCCACTGCGACTTTATCGGCAGAACGTTGAGGCCATGACCCGAATGAATTATCAGAGTGCGCGCTTTCTGACCAGCGCGCCCACGCTTGCCCAGTGCCCGCCCGACGACGGTGCCGAGGTCGCCTTCGCTGGTCGCTCGAATGCTGGAAAATCCAGTGCGATCAATACCCTGACCCGGCAGAAGGCGCTGGCACGTACCTCGCGCACCCCGGGGCGCACCCAATTGATCAATTTCTTCGCTCTGGGCGATGACACCAGCCGGCGGCTGGTCGACCTGCCCGGCTACGGCTATGCCAAGGTGCCCGAAGCGGTCAAGCGCGAGTGGCAGCGCCATCTGGCCGACTATCTGCGCGGTCGCCGTGCCCTGCGCGGCCTGGTGCTGGTGATGGACGTGCGCCATCCGTTGACCGAGTTCGACCAGACCCTGCTGGGCTGGGCCGACGACCAGGACATGCCGGTGCACATCCTGCTCACCAAGGCCGACAAGCTGAAGTCTGGGGCGGCCAAGAGCGCCCTGCAGCAGGTTCGCAGTCGCCTGCGCGAGTGGGAGGATCTGGTGACGGTACAGCTGTTCTCGTCACTCAAGCGCGAGGGGGTCGACGAGGCCTGTGCCCGCCTCGACGCCTGGCTGGCCGATCCCGAACCCGCCTAGCGAAGCTCCCACTCCGGCGCTGGCTGGCCCAGCCGGCGCAGCAGCGCGGGCAGCTCGCGCACGTGATCGAGGCGATGGATGCCGGGTGGCATCGGCGTGTCGTCCACGTGAGGCGAGATCCAGGCCACCTGCATGCCCAGGCGCCGGGCCGGCTCGACGTCCTCGCGCCAGGAGTCGCCCACGTGCAGGGCACGGGCCGGCGACGCCCCCAGTCGCGCCAGCGCCGCCAGGAAGGGGCGCGGGTCGGGCTTGGGAGCAAAGATCTCGCCCGCGGCGATGGCCACCGGGAAGTGCCGGCCGAGCGCCAGGCGCTGAATATCCACGTTGCCGTTGGTGATGCTGGCCAGGCGATAGTGCCGGCCCAGCCCGGTCAGCAGCGGTTCCACCTCGGGGTGCGGCTCGACCCGGTGGCGCAGCTCCATGAAGCGCGCCATCGCCGCCCTCGCCCATTGCTCCGCCGTGGCCGGCTCAAGGCCGTACTCCCCCAGCATTTCCGTGAGCGCCCGTTCGCGCAGCCAGGTGAAGTGGCCGCGATGCAGGGGGTGCGCGTGGGCCAGCGCGCGACGGCGCAGCTCGAAGCTCTCCAGCGGAAAGCACTCGCCGAAGCGTGGCGAGGTGGAACGCCCGTGCGCCTGCAGCCAGCCGGCGAGCTCGCGGTCGAGCCAGGCGTAGTGGCCGGTCTCGGTGGCGACCATGACGCCATGGTTGTCCCACAGGGTGTCGTCGAGGTCGAAGGTGATGGCCTGGAGCGGCAAGGGGTCAGTCATGGTCATGCATCGCGTGTTTCGTCGCTGCGCCGGCGGGCGCGTGGGTGGGCCGCATCGTAGCTCGCCGCTAGGTGTTGCCAGTCGAGCTTGGTGTAGACCTGGGTGGTCGAGAGGTTGGCGTGCCCCAGCAGCTCCTGTACCGCGCGCAGGTCCTGGCTCGATTCCAGCAGGTGGCTGGCGAAGGAGTGGCGCAGGCGATGCGGGTGGAGATGCTCGGGCAGGCCGCGGCGGCGGGCCACCTCGGTCAGCCGCTTCTGGATAGCGCGATGTCCGAGCCGCCCGCCGCGGGCGCCGACGAACAGTGCTGTCACTTCCGGCGCCGCCAGCCTCGCGCGGCAGGCCAGCCAGGCGTCGAGCGCGCGTCGGGCGCTGCGTCCCACCGGTACCTGGCGCGGCTTGCCGCCCTTGCCGAGCACCCGTACGCGGCGCGGCTCCAGGTCGCCAAGGTCGAGGCCGGCGAGCTCCGCCAGGCGCAGGCCGCTGGAGTAGAACAGCTCGAGCATCGCCTGGTCGCGCAGCGCCAGCGGCGAGCCGTCGTGAGGCGTATCGAGCAGTCGCGCGAGCTGGTCCACGTCCAGCGGCTTGGGCAGGTGGGCGCCCTGGCGCGGCGTGGGTACCAGCTCGGCGGGATTGTGCTCGAGCACGCCGTGCTTCACCAGGAAGTTGGCGAAGTGTGAAATCGCCGCACGGCGCCGTGCCAGGCTGCGCGGAGCGAGGCCGCGACTGCGCTCGGCGCCGAGAAAACGGCGCACCAGGCCGATGTCCAGCCCGGCGCCATCCTCGATCTTGCGCTCTTCCAGGAAGGCCAGCAGCGCCTCGAGGTCGCGCCGGTAGGCGTGCAGCGTGGCCGGGCTGGAGGTGCGCGCCAGCGTCTCCAGGCACGCTGCCAGCTGCTGGCGCAGTGGGCTGTCAGCCATGCGACGTAGGGCAGCCATGGGGGGCCGGGGCATGGCGCAGCAGCAGTCGCGCCAGGACGTCGCCGAGGTACTCGGTGAACAACGTATCCATGCTGGCGCGGAAATGGTCCGGATCGGGGCTTGCCATGACCAGGTAGCCCATCGGCTCGCCCAGGGTCAGCCGGGTCAGGGCGCAGGAGCCGGCCTGTCGCGGCGGCCGCGTGTGCGGCAGCAGGCGCCCCCAGTCGGTGGGCGTGAGCCGGGTGCAACGGCTGGTCCGGCCGTCGAGCAGCGCCGCCAGGCGCACGCCGGCATGCTCGTCGAGCACGTGCCGCGGTGGCTGTGGCGGCAGCGGCTCGTGGTCGGTGAGCTGGGACGGGCACCACAGCGCCACGGCGGGGATCTGGAAGTGCTCGCTCATCTGCGTGGCCAGCGCCTGGCCCAGGGCGTCGGCATCCTCGGCCTCCAGCAGTGCCAGCACCAGTTCACGGGTGCGGCGGTACTGCACCTCGTTGTGACGTGCCGATTCCAGCAGCTGCTCCAGCCGCCACTCGGCCTGCTCGGCACGGCGGCGCAGATCGTAGACCAGACGCTCGAGCAGCGAGGTGGTGCCATGGGCCTCGGGATGAGGCACCTTGAGCTGCTGCAGCAGCCCCTCGCGACCGACGAAGAAATCCGGATGACGGGCCAGCCATTCGGCCACCCGGTCCGGATCGAGGGTCTTGCGCGGTTCGGGGACGGCTCGGGTCATGCTTGCCTCCTTCGGTTCGGGTGGGCCCGGCAAGTCAGGCCAGGGCGACGCGTCCCTCGAAGACGCGTTCGGCAGGGCCGGTCATGAGCAGTGGTGCATCGCCACCGGGCCAGTCGATGCGCAGGTCGCCGCCGCGCAGGTGGACCGTGACGGGCGTTTCCAGCAGACCCTGGCGCATGCCGCTGGCTACCGCGGCGCAGGCACCGGTGCCGCAGGCCAGGGTCTCGCCGCTGCCGCGTTCGAAGACGCGCAGGCGGATCTCGTGGGGCGAGACCACCTGCATGAAGCCGACGTTCACCCGCCGCGGAAAGCGTGGATGAGCCTCGATGGCCGGGCCGAGGCGCTCGACCGGCGCGGTGTCGACGCTATCCACGCGCAGTACCGCGTGCGGGTTGCCCATCGAGACGGCGCCGATCTCCAGCGTCTCGCCGTCAACCTCGAGCCGGTGTAACGGGCGGTCCTCGGCGGCATCGAAGGGCAGTGCCGTCGGCGCAAAGCGCGGGCTGCCCATGTCCACCGTCACCTGTCCGTCCTCCTGCACGATCAGCGTCAGAGGGCCGCCGGCGGTCTCCACGTGAATCTCGCGCTTGTGGGTCAGACGCTGATCGCGCACGAAGCGGGCGAAGCAGCGCGCACCGTTGCCGCAGTTCTCCACCTCGCTGCCGTCGGCGTTGAAGATGCGATAACGAAAATCCATCTCGGGGCTGCGCGGCGGCTCGACGAGCAGCAGTTGGTCGAAGCCCACGCCGAAGCGGCGGTCAGCGAGCCGGCGGATCTGCTCGTCGCGCAGCCGAGCGCGCTGGGTGACCAGATCGACCACCATGAAATCGTTGCCCAGGCCATGCATCTTGGTGAAGTGCAGCAGCATCAGCGCTTCTCTCCGCTCGCGTCCGCCGTCGTCTCGGGCAATAGCGACTCGCCGGCCCACAGCGAGGCCATGCTCTCGCGGCGACGCACCACGTGGAAGGCGTCGCCGTCGACCATCACCTCGGCGGGGCGTGGCCGGCTGTTGTAGTTTGAGGCCATGACGAAACCGTAGGCGCCGGCAGAGCGCACCGCCAGCAGGTCGCCGGCAGCGATGGCGAGTTCGCGCTCCTTGCCCAGGAAGTCGCCGGTCTCGCAGACCGGACCGACCACGTCGTAGGTGGCGCGCTCGCGCACGGGCCGGGTATCCACCGGGATGATCGCCTGCCAGGCCTGATAGAGCGAGGGCCGGATCAGGTCGTTCATGCCGGCGTCGACGATGGCGAAATTCTTGGTCTCGCCGGGCTTGAGGTACTCGACCCGGGTCAGCAGCACGCCGGCGTTGGCGGCGATCGAACGGCCCGGCTCGAACAGCAGGGTCAGGCCGGCGCCGTGCTCCCAGCGGGCCAGGCGTTCGAGCAGCGAGGCGGCGTAGTCGAAGGGCTGCGGCGGGCGCTCGCCGCGGTAGGGCACGCCGAGCCCGCCGCCGAGGTCCAGGTGTTCCACGGTGATGCCGCGCTCGCGCAGGCGCTCGAGCAGCACTAGCAGGCGGTCGAGGGCGTCGAGGAAGGGGGCGAGCTCGGTCAACTGCGAGCCGATGTGACAGTCCAGGCCCACTACCTTCACCCCCGGCAGGCGGGCGGCCAGCTCATAGACGCCTAGCGCCTCGTCCACCGGGATGCCGAACTTGTTGTCCTTGAGCCCGGTGGAGATGTAGGGGTGGGTGCCGGCGTCGACGTCGGGGTTGACCCGCAGCGATACCGGCGCCACCTGGCCGAGGCGCTCGGCCACGGCGCTCAGGCGCTCGAGCTCGGGACGCGACTCGACGTTGAAGCACTTGATGCCGACCTCGAGCGCCCGGGCCATCTCGCACTCCTGCTTGGCCACGCCGGAGAACACCACCTTGGCCGGATCGCCGCCGGCGGCGAGCACGCGCTCGAGTTCGCCCTGTGAGACGATGTCGAAGCCAGCCCCCATGCGCGCCAGCAGACCCAGCACCGCCAGGTTGGAATTGGCCTTGACCGCATAGCAGATCAGGTGGGGATGACTGCCCAGCGCCTCGGTATAGGCACGGAAGTGCCGCGCCAGGGTGGCCTTGGAGTAGACGTAGCAGGGCGTGCCGACTTCCTCGGCCACCCGCGACAGCGGTACTTCCTCGCCGTAGAGCACGCCGTCGCGATATTCGAAGTGATCCATGATTCAGTCCGTGTCCTCGTCGTCGGCGTCTTTCTGCTCGTCACCTTGTACCGCAGGGTTGCCGTAGCGCTCCTCGGCGGCCTCGTCGCCGGGCAGGTAGAGCGGCCCCTTCTGGCCGCAGCCTGCCAACAGCGCGAGCGTCAGGGCCATCAGGGCTGGCGTGCGCACCTTGCTGCTTCTCGCCGCGCGCATGGTTAGCGGCCCAGGGCCGCCAGCGCATCGCGGGCCCGCTGCGCGGCGGCGCGCACCTGGTCCGGCGCGGTGCCGCCGATATGGTTGCGTGCCGCCACCGAGCCCTCCAGGGTCAGCACTTCGAAGACGTCGGCTTCTATGACGTCGGAGAACTGACGCAGCTCGTCGAGGCTCATCTCGGAGAGATCCTTCTTCTCGCGCAGGCCGAAGGCCACGGACTGGCCGACGATCTCGTGGGCGTCGCGGAAGGCCACGCCGCGGCGCACCAGGTAGTCGGCCAGATCGGTGGCGGTGGAGAAACCGCGACGGGCCGCTTCGTACATGCTCTCCTTGCGCGCCTCGATGGCCGGCACCATGTCGGCGAACGCCTTGAGGCAGTCGCGCACCGTGTCGAGGGTATCGAACAGTGGCTCCTTGTCCTCCTGGTTGTCCTTGTTGTAGGCCAGCGGCTGCGACTTCATCAGCGTCAGCAGGCCCATCAGGTGGCCGTAGACACGCCCGGTCTTGCCGCGCACCAGCTCGGGCACGTCGGGATTCTTCTTCTGCGGCATGATCGAGCTGCCGGTGCAGAAGCGGTCGGGCAGGTCGATGAAATCGAACTGGGCGCTGGTCCACAGCACCAGCTCCTCGCTCATGCGCGACAGGTGCATCAGCAGGATGCTGGCGAAGCTGGTGAACTCGATGGCGAAGTCGCGATCGCTCACCGCGTCGAGCGAGTTCTCGGCGGGGCGTTCGAAGCCCAGCAGCTCGGCGGTGACATGGCGGTCGATGGGATAGGTGGTGCCGGCCAGCGCCGCGGCACCCAGCGGCATGACGTTGACCCGCTTGCGACAGTCGAGCAGCCGCTCGTGATCGCGGGCGAGCATCTCCTGCCAGGCCAGCAGGTGGTGGCCGAAGGTCACCGGCTGGGCGGTCTGCAGGTGGGTGAAGCCGGGCATGATGGTGTCGGCTTCGCGTTCGGCGAGCTCGATCAAGCCTTCGCGCAGGCGCTTGAGCTCGGCCTCGACCACGTCGATCTCGTCGCGCAGGAACAGGCGGATGTCGGTGGCCACCTGGTCGTTGCGCGAGCGGCCGGTGTGCAGCTTCTTGCCGGTGATGCCGATCTTTTCGGTCAGGCGTGCCTCGATGTTCATGTGCACGTCCTCGAGCTTCACCGACCATTGGAACTCGCCGCGCTCGATCTCGCCGCGGATCTCGGTCAGCCCCGTGACGATGGCATCGCGCTCTACGTCGGTCAGTACACCCACCCGGGCCAGCATGGTGGCATGCGCGATGGAGCCCTGGATGTCCTGCAGGGCGAGGCGCTGATCGAAGTCGACCGAAGCGGTGAAGCGTTCGACGAAGGCATCGGTGGGCTCGCTGAAGCGGCCGCCCCAGGACTGGTTGGTGCCGGGGGTTGGGGAACTAGAGCTCATCGGCGTGGGCATCCTGCGTGTTGCATGCTGTGGCGTTCTCGGGAAGCCGCGTGCGGCGGCGTAGGTCAGGTCTTGCAGTGTACCAGAGTCGGCGCGAGTGGCGAGGGGCGCAGCAAGCGACGAGAGGGCCAATTTTTCCTGCTTCGCCCGGTGCTTTATGATGAACGTCAATGACCGTCTACCGACCGTGACCGATAATGGCGCGGCAACGACAGCTGAGCCGAGGCCGTTCAGGCCCGCTGCATGGGAGAACCACGTGCGATCCAACACTACGCTGCGCATTGCCACCCGTAAGAGCCTGCTGGCCATGTGGCAGGCCGAACACGTTCGCGACCTGCTGATGGCCGAGCATCCGGGGCTCGAGGTGGAACTGGTCGCGCTCTCCACCCGTGGCGACAAGATTCTCGATACGCCGCTGGCGAAGATCGGCGGCAAGGGGCTGTTCGTCAAGGAGCTGGAGGAGGCCATCCTCGACGGGCGCGCCGATATCGCCGTGCACTCGATGAAGGACGTGCCCATGCACTTCCCGGAGGGGCTCGGGCTGTCGGTGATCTTCGCCGGTGCCGAGCCCACCGACGCCTTCGTCTCCAACCGCTTCGGCACGCTCGACGAGCTGCCAGAAGGGGCACGCATCGGCACCTCGAGCCTGCGCCGCGGCCTGCAGATGCGCGAGCAGCGTCCCGACCTGGAGATCCTCACCCTGCGCGGCAACGTCCAGACGCGCCTGGCCAAGCTCGACGCCGACGAGTTCGACGCCATCATCCTGGCCACTTCCGGGCTCAAGCGTCTCGGGCTCGGCGAACGCATCGCCCAGGAGTTGCCCCCCGAGGTGTGCCTGCCGGCTTGTGGCCAGGGCGCGCTGGGCATCGAGTGCCGCATCCACGATCCCGAGCTGATCGCCCTGCTGGCACCGCTGGACGACCCCATCACGGCGACCCGGGTGCGCGCCGAGCGCGCCATGAATACCCGCCTCGAGGGCGGTTGCCAGGTGCCCATCGGGGGCTATGCCGTGTTCGAGGAGGACGGCCAGACGCTGTGGCTGCGCGCACTGGTGGGCAACCCCGAAGGTACCGAGGTGCTGCGCGCCGAGGGGCGCGGCTCGATCCACGAGCCGGAGGCGCTCGGCATAAGGGTGGCGGAAGACCTGTTGGAACAGGGTGCCGGCGAGATTCTGGCACAGGTCTACGGCGCCTGAATGGCGGCCGGGCTTCCCGTGCTGATTTGCCGGCCGGGCGAGCGGGCGGCTGCGTTGGCGGCCGCCATCGAGGCCGCTGGCTTCCCGGTGGCGAATCTCGAGGCCATGACGCTGGAGGCGCTGCCGGAGACCCCGGCCATGCGTCAGGCGTGGCTAGATTTCGACCATTTCCACAAGGTGGTGGTGGTCAGCCCCTTCGCCGCCGAGTGTCTCTACCGGGCCCTGGACCGCTATTGGCCGCAGCTGCCGCTGGGGACGGCCTGGTACGCGGTAGGGGCGGCCACCGCCGAAGCCTTGCACGCGCGATTCGGCGCCAGGGTGCACCTGCCGCCGGCCGCGGCCGGCGAGGACACCAGCGAGGCGCTGCTCGAGCTTGCCTCGCTGCGCGCCCTCGACGGCCAGCGCGTACTGCTGGTAGCCGGCGAGGGCGGCCGGACGCTGCTGGCCGAGACTCTGGCGGCGCGCGGCGCACGGGTCACCCGGCTGGCGCTCTATCGCAGGCGCCTCGAGTCGCCGCCCGCTGCCTTGCGCGAGCGCCTCGCACGAGGCGAGTACCGTGCGCTGGTAGTGAGTAGCGGAGAAATCCTCGAACATCTGGCAAGATGGAGCACCAGGGCTACCTTGAGCCAACCGCTAATCGTGTCCAGTCGCCGGTTGGCTACACTGGCCGACGACTTGGGGTTTCGCACTCCCGTGGTGGCACCGGGGGCCACGCCGGCGGCGCTTGCCGGCGCGGTGGCCGCGGCCTGTAACCAGGAGGATGCTGATGTCGATCAAGATGATCTCGAAAAGGGCTAGCGACAGATGAGCAAGCAGACCAACGAGCAGGACGAACAGAAGGCGCCTTCTGCCAAGGACCAGGACGACAAGGGTCAAGAGGCCGGTGCCAAGGGCAAGCCCGGCAGCGGCGGCGATAAGAGTCGCCCCCAGCGCGGTAGCTCATCGTCGCCGTCCGCGGCAGGTAAGGCAGGCGAGAAGCCGCCGACACCCCCCGCCGATGATGCGCCCGCGAGCCAGGGCAAGAGCGCCACACCGGTTTCTTCTACTTCGGCCGCTGACAAGTCGACGGCTGCTACGCCGTCGTCGGACAAGGCCAGCGGCAAGCCTGCCGACAGTGACAAGCCCGGCGCCGCAAAGCCGGAAAATGCCAAACCCGCCCCGACCGGCGGCAAGGGGGGCGATGCCAAGCCGGCCGCCTCCGGCAAGACGCCGGCCAGTGACAAGCCCGGCGGCGATACCGCCAAGGCGGCTCCGGCCGGTGGCGGCGGTACGCCGAGCTCGACCGGCGGTGGTGCCGGCAAGGGCGGCAGCCGAGCCGCCGGCGTGCTGGCCCTGATCCTGGTGCTGTTCCTCGGCATCGGCGCGGGCCTGTTCGCGTGGAATACCTGGGGGCGCCTCGACACCCAGCAGCAGCGCCTGGCAGAGCTTGAGGAGCGCGCCGGCAGTGCCGCTTCAGCCGACGAAGTCGCCGGCCTGCGTGAGCAGCTCGAGAGCGGCGAACGGCAGCGCGATGCCGAACTGACCCAGGCGATCGAGGCCATGCAGGGTGAGTTCGCCAGCTACCGCAGCGAGGTCGACGCGGCGCTCGACCAGGTGCTCGAGGAGCTCTCGCGCGAGCAAGAGCCGGATGCAGGCGAGTGGCTGCACGCCGAGGCCGCCTATCTGCTGCGGCTCGCCAGCCAGCGCCTGCAGCTGGAGGGCGATGTGGAAGGCGCCGCGGCGCTGCTGCGTACCGCCGACGAGCGACTGGCAGAAGCCGACAACCCGGCGCTGCTCTCGGTACGCCGCGCCATTGCCTCCGAGCTGTCGATCCTCGCCGGCGTGCCGGAGGTCGACCGTACCGGCCTGTATCTGGCTCTGAACTCGGTTCAGGAGCGCCTGGCACAGCTGCCGCTGTCGCGCGAGCTGGAGGAGATTCCGGCGCGCTCCGGCATCGAGGAGGCGCCTAGCGGCGGCTGGCAGGATCAGCTGTCGCGTTTCGGCCAGGAACTCAAGGACCTGATCGTCATCCGCCACCATGACGAAGCGCTCGAAGGGCTGATTGCGCCGGAACAGGAATCCTACCTGCGCCAGAGCGCACGCCTGGTGCTGGAACAGGCCCAGCTGGCGCTGCTCGAAGAGGAACAGGCGCTGTACGAGGCCAGCCTCGACAAGGCGCTGACGCTGGTCGAGAACTACTACGACACCGAGAGCAGCGAGGTTCAGGCCGTCGTCGAGCGTCTTCAGGAGCTCAAGGGCGAGGCGATCCAGCCCGAACTGCCCGACATCAGCGGCTCCCACGAGGCGCTGCAGGAATTCATCGAGCGCCGCTTCGGTTCGCGCGATGAGGGAGGGGACGAGGCATGAGAAAACTGCTGCTGATCGTCCTCCTCGGCCTGGCGCTGGGCGCCCTGTTCGGCCAGCTGATGGTCTCGCTACCCGGCTACTGGCTGGTGAGGGTCGGGGATACCTCCTACCAGACCTCTTTCTGGTTCGGCCTGGTGCTGCTGCTGGCGGTATTCCTGGTCCTGCACTTCGCCCTGCGGGTGCTGATGCGCCTGCGTCACCCTGTCAGCCGGCTCAAGGTGTGGAACCGTCGCACCCGTCACCGCAACGCCATGAAGCGTACCGTACGCGGGCTGGTGGCGCTGGCCGAAGGCCGCTGGAAGCGTGCCGAGAAGTCACTGGTCAAGGCGGCCGACGACTCCAGCACGCCGTTGGTCAACTACCTCTCCGCTGCCTTGGCGGCTCACTATCAGGGTCGCTACGAGCAGGCCGACACGCTGCTCAAGCGAGCCCATCTCTCTACCGAGGGGGCCGATAGCGCCGTCGGGCTGATGCAGGTTCAGCTGATGCTGGATCGCCAGCAGTACGAGGAGGCCCTGGCCATCCTGACCCGTCTCGACCGTCAGATGCCCAATCACCCCCAGGTGCTCAAGCAGCTCAAGCAGGCCTATCTCAGCGTCAACGACTGGGACGGCCTGCGCCGGCTGATGCCGCGGCTAGCGGCGCGTCAGCTGATCGCTCCGCAGGAGCGCACCCAACTGGAGCTGCGCGCCTACAAGGAGCTGCTGGTTCACGAGGCGCGCGATCCGGGCAACGTCGAGCGCATCCGCAACCTGTGGGCCGACATGCCGGATGCACTGCGTGGCAACGTCGAGCTGGTGGTGCTCTATACCGAAGCCCTGGTGCGTGGCAACGAGGAGGGAATCGCCGAGCGACTGCTGCGCCACTCGCTCAAGGAGCATTGGGACAGCCGCCTGGTGCTGCGCTACGGGCTGCTCGACGTCGACCCCGCACGCCAGCTGGTGCATGCCGAGAAATGGCTGCAGGAGCGCCCCAACGATCCTGACCTGCTGCTCACCCTGGGTCGCCTGGCGCTGCGCAATGCCTACTGGGGCAAGGCGCAGGAGTACTTCGAGGCGAGCCAGCGCCAGCGCCCCAGCGGCGTGGTGTGCGCCGAGCTGGCACGGCTCTACGCCAACCTGGGCGAGCACAACAAGAGCCAGCTCTACTATCGTCAGAGCGTCGAATTGCTCGACAAGTCGCTGCCCTCGCTACCACAGCCGGCCGAACCGGCCGTCCAGCCCGAAAAGGGCGAAGCAAAGGAGAAGAAGGCCGGTTGACCCGCCGTCACCCGCCTGCAAGACGACGAAGGGGCGCCGCCAGGCGCCCCTTCGTCGTGGGCTCCCGGAGCCCTGCCGACCGGTTCAGTCGGGTAGGGCGAAGGAGATCACCTGATCGCTGACCTTGGGTAGCAGAATGGAGTTGCCGCCCACCGCGAAGGTGACGTACTGCTTGCCCTCGTAGGTGTAGACCGCCGGCATCGAGACGGCGGGAGCATCCACCAGGTGCTTCCACAGCACCTCACCGCTCTTCAGGTCGAGCGCACGCACGCGTGAGTCCATCGAGGCGCCGATAAAGATCAATCCCGAACGGGTGATCACCGGCGCACCGATGGTGACCGATCCCCATGATTCGGGCATGTAGAAGCCATGCTTCTGCACCTGACCGAACGGCTCGTTCCACAACCGCTCGCCGGTAGTGAGGTCGTAGGCGGCGAGAGTGCCGTAGGGCGGTTTCCAGCACGGCATGCCCGCCCAGTTGAGGAACGTCTCGAGCTGGAAGCCGTAGGCCGTGTCGCCCTGGGCGTAGTAACCGCCCGTCTCGCCCGACTGCTCCAACTGCTGGTATTCGTCGCGTGGGATGAGTCGATAGATCTGCACCACGCTGTTGGAATTGATCACGAATATGCCCGTCTCCGGGTCGACGGCGCCGCCGCCCCACTGCGAGCCGCCCGTGGTGGGCGGATAGGTGAGCGTGCCCTCGACGCTGGGCGGCGTGAAACGGCCCTCGTAGCGCAGCCCCTCGGCCTTGCGGCTGCACTCGCCCAGGCTCACGATGTCGGCGAGCTTCGAGATCCCCGGCCACTCATCCGGGGTAACCGGCTCGGGAACGTCGACGAAGGGTTGGGTCGGGGAGGCTTGCTCGCCTTCGGCGTCCGAGGCCGGCACCTCGCGCTCGTCGATCGGGTACACGGGCTCGCCGGTCTCCCGGTTCAGCACGAAGAGGAAGCCCTGCTTGGACGGCTGCACCAGGGCGGGAACCGTCTCGCCATCCTTCTGGATGTCGACCAGCGTGGGCGGGGCGACGGTATCGTAGTCCCAGATATCGTGATGCACGAGCTGGCGGCTCCACACCACCTCGCCGGTCTCGGTGTCGAGCGCCGTGACCGAGGTCGCCAGGGGCAGCTCCTCGGTGCGCTCGCCGCCGTAGTAGTTGGGGCTCGGCGAGCTGATCGGGATGTAGAGCAGCCCGGTTTCGGGATCCAGCGACATCGACGCCCAGACATTGGCCGTGCCGGTTCGCTCGACTACCTCCTCGGGCAAGGCATGAAAGGTCCACCTGCGTTCACCGGTGCGTGCGTCGAGGGCGAAGACCGTTCCCGGCGGCGCGACGGCGTCGGTCCAGTCCTTGCCGGCCCAGCCGAGGAACAGCGTGTCGTTGTATACCGTGGGCGGCTGGAACAGCGACAGCGGCCACTTGTCGTTGACGGTGTTCCACTGGTTGACGTCGACCATGCCATTGTCGCCGAAGTCGGCACAGGGGGCTCCCGTGTCGGCATCGACGCCGTAGAGCTTGGCGTCCATGGTGCCGATATAGACGATCTTCTGGCAGGCCTCGCCTGGCTGCGGCTCGTCGGCCTCCCAGTAGGCCACGCCGCGGCCTTTCATGTTGGGCTGGGTCAGCGCTTCCAGCGGCGCCTCGGGGTCGAAGGTCCACTTCTCCTCGCCGCTGCCCGGGTCCAGGGCGATGATGCGGTAGAAGGGCGTGCCCAGATAAAGGGTATCGTTGACGAACAGCGGGGTTGCCGACCATACCGACATGGGCACCTCGTCGCTGCCATCCGCGACGTCGCCGGTATGGTATTCCCAGGCCGGCTCCAGCTCGCCGACATTCTCCGGCGTGATCTGTTCGGCCGGCGAATATTTCTGGGCACGCAGGTCGCCATTGAAGGTTGCCCAGCTGTCGGGCGACTCCATCCAGGCGTCCGGGCCCTGGCGCGGCGGCTCGGATTGGCCGTCGTCGCGCGGGGGCTGTCCGGCGGGGCCCGTCTCGACACGCCCGCCGGGACCGGTCGGGGTGACCGCGGAGTCTTCGCCGCCATCCTGGCCTGTTGACGCTTCGTCGCCGCTGGCGCCCCGTTCGGACTCGTCGTCCTGGGTCTCGGTGATTCCCTGTGGCTGACCGCCCCCCTCGCCGCTAGAGGAATCCTCCTGTGCCTGTGCGTAGCCGATGGAGCCCGCCAGCAGCAGCGAGGCGAAGGTGGCGATGATGTCCTGGCGTGTCATGAAGCGGCCTCCTGGCGTTGCGTCATGGACGGGGTGCGCTTGCCCGATGCGGGGTCGGCCACCACATGGATGAGCCATGCCGCGAGACCGACCCCCACGGCGCCGAGCAGCCACTCGGCCTGCAGCAGATAGGCCGCCAGGCCCGTGCCCAGCAGGTCGAGCAGCAGCAGGAAAGTGAGCAGCCCGCCCAGCCAGCGTGGCATGCTGCGCGCAAGCGCCAGCAGCAACGACCCGAGCAGCATCAATGCGGTGGAGATCAGTACCAGGTAGGTGCCCGGCGTGTAGGCAATGCCATTGCCTTCATTGAAGGTGGCGACTGCCGCGAGAATCAGCGCAATGGCCGATATCGCGAGCAGCAACCAGGCGCCGTAGGCGGTGCCTTGCGGTTTGCTTGTCATGGTAGTCCCATCCCTTGAACTCCTTCGAAGCATGGTGGCCCGGCTGGCGGCATGCAGATAACGCTTCGCCAGGGCCCAGGGACAGTATAGGCACGTCGCGAGATTCTTCCTGGCGGTTATCCGCGGCGCAACGACAACGCCTCCCACCGTGGGGTGGGAGGCGTGTCATGAGGTACATGAGCGCTCGAGGCGCTTAGGGCTCAATCGCGCTCGTCGTAGTCGCTCTTGAACTCGGGGTTGGGCTTCGCACGCGGATCGTCCTCGCCTTCGCGGCTGCTCTCGCCGGAGCGGGGCTGGCCGCCGGGGCGGCCGTCGATATCGAAATTCTGCCGCATCAGGCGCACGTTGGCCGGCGGCGCCTCGGCCTCCTTGCCCACGCCGAAGTAGAGCGTGGTGTGGGGGAAGGGAATCTCGATGCCCTTGGCGTCGAAGTGCAGCTTGACCAGGCGGTTGTAGGCGCGCCCCACGCCCCACTGGGTGCCCGGGGTGGTCTTGATACGCACGCGAATGTTCACCGAGCTGTCGGCCAGCGCGATGACGCCGGCCACCTCCAGCGGGGCGAGGATATTCATCTTGTGTTCATCGTCGGCAGCCAGCTCGTCGAAGGCCTCGCGCAGGGCGACGATCGCCTCGTCGATGCTCTCGCGATAGGCAATGCCGTACTCGCCGACGTGATAGCCGAACTCGCGCATGTAATTGGACACGGTATCGACGCTGGAGAAGGGCACGATGTGGTAAGCCCCTTGGAGGTCACGAATGCCCACCGAACGGATGCTGAGCCGCTCGGCGGTGCCGGTGATGCCGCCCACCGTGACCACGTCGCCGGTGTTCATGGCGTTCTCCACTTGGATGAAGACGCCGGTGATGATGTCCTGCACCAGCTTCTGGGCGCCGAAGCCGATAGCCAGGCCGAGCACGCCGGCACCGGCGATCAGCGGGCCGATATTGATGCCTATCTCGGACAGCACGATCATCCCGGTCATGGTGATCAGGGCAATGGCCAGGGCATTGCGGAATAGCGACAGCAGCGTCTTGGCACGAGCGTCGGGCTCGCCCTTGCCGGTCTCGGGGTTGAGCTTGTGCTCGATCAGGCTGGCCAGCGCCAGCCACACGCCGATGGCGACTAGCAGGATCACGGCCACGCTGATCAGCTTGCCGATCAGTCCGCGACCTGCCTCGGAGGCGTACCAGGCGGCCAGGTCGAAGGCGCCCCAGGCGTTGAGCACCAGCAGCACGACCGCGACCAGAATCACGCTGCGGATGACGCGAAGCGCGTTGGGCACGTAGCTGTTGAGCCGCGGCTCGAGCAGCGGCAGCTTGCGGCGAAGGTCGTCGGAGAGACGAATGCGCCGTCCGATGGTCTGGGTCAGCAGGCTCGACAGCAGCATGCCGATCACCACCACGATCACGGTCTTGAGCGTGGCGAAGAGCACGAAGGGCAGCGCGTCCGCGGGACGTGTCAGAGTCAGGACCAGCACCACCAGGAAATAGGCGAGGGCAAACAAGTGCCAGGTGCGGGCGAACAGCTGCAGCGAAATCCGGGTCGCGGTGAAGTCGGAGCGGGCCGCCATGGCGTTGAGTTCGCCGCGAATGCGGATGCGGTTCTTCAGTACCACCGCGACGGCGTAGAAGAAGGCAATGAACATGATCAGCGCACCGATACCCTGGCCTAGCGTGGGCGCCAGATAGACGCTGACCAGTGGCGCCACCACCAGCAGGCCGTAGCCGATCAAGCCGACCAGCCGCGCCAACCAGCGATTCCAGTAGGAGGCCTCACCGGCCGAGATGGGCAGCAGCCTGAGCCCCTCGTAGCGCGACGAGAACAGCATGCGCAGCGCCGCCTTGATCAGTTCGATAATCAGAAAGGCGTTGAGGAACAGCGAGGCGCGGGTCGACAGCTCGCCGCTCTCGCCCACGGCGAAGGTAGCGATGAGATTGCCGCCCACGTAGGCCAGCCCGACCACCAGCGCGTCGATCAGCGCCGCGACGGCAACGCACAGCACCAGGCGTATGGTCGGATTGAGCCCACTCTCCTGCCGCGACCACTGGCTCAGTCGCGAGAAGAGCGGGCGTGACACTTGGCGAAAGCCCAGAAACAGAATGAAGGTCGCCAGGATCACCAGTCCCAGGTTGATCACGGCCGTGGTGAAATCGCTCCAGTCCAGGGCGGGGGTATCGGCTTGGGTGCTGAACAGTCCCGCCATGATGTCGAACAGGTTGCGGACCTCGCCGCCGATGTCGCTGACGACGCGGCTGGTCATGCCGGCCAGCTGCCTGGGCAGCGATATCGCCTCCTCTGCCTGGCTGGTTTCGGCGCTCAGTTCAGGGTCGGTGGCCTGACGGCGCAAGTGGTCGATCAATTGTTGCCGGGTCTGCTCGTTCTCGAGCAGTTCGGCAAGGGCCTCCGGGGCGGGAGCGGCATCACTGTCGGCAGGCTGGGCCTGGGCTGGTGCGGCGACCAGCAGGGCCAATATCAGCCAGCCGAACAGCCAGGGGAGAAACCGGTGTGCTTTCACGCGTGACCTCCGTCTCGGGCGTGTCGGGCGGGAAATGGTATGTATTCCGTCCCGCTAATGATAGGGCGTCAGAGCGGCAGGGACGAATGGCGATAACTTCTTATGCAGTTATTGTACATTATGTCGGTAGTGTGTCATATTTCTCTTGCGCCCCTTCCCTGGGCGCGATTCCCTGAACGAAGCCCTATCCTCTTGGCCATCCGCCCTCCGGATGGCTTCTTTTTGTCCCCATGCGTCGACTCGGCTAGCATCGGCTCTTGATCAGGGTGAGGTGAGGCGGATGAACGCGAGTATGGGGTTGCTGCTGCTGGTGGCAGCGGGAGGGGCGCTGGGGGGCATGGCGAGACTGGCGCTGTCCGACCTGCTGGCCCGCTGGGCGGGCACGGGGTTTCCCTGGGGCACGCTTGCGGTCAATCTCAGCGGCGCGCTGCTGGCCGGTGCGCTGGCCGGCTGGTACGGCATGTCGCACGAGGCCGGAGTGCCGGGCGGCTGGTCGCTGGTAGTGGTGGGGCTGCTGGGGGGGTATACCACCGTCTCCTCGCTGAGCCTGCAGAGCCTGACCCTGTGGCAGAACGGGCGTTGGCGTGCAGCGCTGGCCAACGTGACGGCGACGTTGATCGCCGGGCTGGCGTTGGCGGCGCTGGGCTGGTGGCTGACGAGGGGGCTGACATGATCGGCTGGCAGCGCTACGTGGCGGTCGGCGTCGGCAGCGCCCTGGGCAGCGTGTTGCGCTGGCTGGTATCGCTGGGAGCGTTGACGGCTCTGGGGCCGGTCTTTCCCTGGGGCACGCTCGCCGTAAACCTGCTCGGCTCGTGGCTGATCGCGGCCTTTGCCGCTCATGCCGTCCATCGCGGCCGGGGGCGGATAGCGCGCTGGCAGCCGTTCCTGGTGGCCGGCTTCTGTGGCGGTTTCACCACCTTCTCGCTGTTCAGCCTGGAAACGCTACATCTGCTCGAACGCGGTCGCCCCGGGCTAGCGCTGCTCTATGTCGTGCTCAGCATGCCGTTATGGTTGGCCGCCGCCTGGCTGGGAGATCGCTTCGTGCGGACCCGTCACGGCTGACGGGCCGCTTTCGCTGCTTTCCTGGCCTGCCTATTACGTCTTTTTTTAGCGCCTGGCCTTCGCTGCCTTCTTTTCCACTTTGTCGGCCCTGGCGGGCTCCTGCGTCTCGGGGACGGGGCGGAAGTGCTCGCGCACCAGCGCCAGCAGGCCCTGGGTCGAGGCATCGAACTCCTGACTGCGCTCGTCGATGCGCTCGCTGATCTCGCCGGCGATGCGCTTGCCCAGCTGCACGCCCCACTGGTCGAAGGAGTTGATGTTCCAGATCACCCCCTGCACGAATACCTTGTGCTCGTAGAGCGCGATCAGCGCGCCGAGATTGCGCGGTGTCAGCTCGTCGAGCAGCAGCACGCTGGAGGGACGGTTGCCGGGGCAGCTGTAGGGGTCGAGCTGGCTGCCCTCCTGGCTGCCCATCATGAAGGCGTTGGCCTGGGCCAGCATGTTGGTGAGCAGGGCGAAGTGGTGCTCCTCGACCCCGGGCTCGGGCTTGAGCGAGGCGATGAAGTCGATCGGCACGTAGCGGGTGCCCTGGTGCAGCAGCTGGAAGAAGGCGTGCTGGCCGTTGGAGCCGGTCTGGCCCCAGACGATGGGTCCGGTCTTGTAGTTCACCGGATGACCGAAGATATCCACCGACTTGCCGTTGGACTCCATGTCGAGCTGCTGCAGGAAGGCGGGTAGCTGATGCAGCGCCTGGTCATAGGGCACGATGGCCTGGGTCTCGGCGCCGTGGAAGTTGATGTACCAGATGCCGATCAGTGCCATCAGTACCGGCATGTTGCGTGCACTGGGCGCTTCGATGAAGTGCTGGTCCATGGCGTAGGCGCCCTCGAGCATCTCCATGAAGCCGTCGAAGCCGATGGAGAGCGCAATGGGCAGGCCGATGGAGGACCACATCGAGTAGCGCCCGCCGACCCAGGCCCAGAACTCGAACACGTTCTCCTCGCGTATGCCGAACTCCATGGCCGCCTTGCGATTGGTCGAGGCGGCGACGAAGTGAGCGCCCACGTCGGCGCCCTCGCCGGCATTGTCGAGGAACCAGCGCCGCGCGGTCTTGGCGTTGAGCAGCGTCTCCTGGGTGGAGAAGGTCTTGGTCGAGACGATGAATAGCGTGGTGGCCGGGTCGAGGCGAGCGAGCACCTTCTGGATATGGGCGCCGTCGACGTTGGAGACGAAGTGGAAATTCAGCTCGGCGTGGCGGTACTTGAGCAGGGCGCGGCTGGCCATGTTGGGGCCGAGGTCCGAGCCGCCGATGCCGATGTTGACCACATCCTTGATGCGCTCGCCGCTGTAACCGCGCCACTCGCCGCTGCGCACCGCCTCCGAGAACTGTTTGATCTGCTCGCGGGTGCGTTGGATCTCGGGCATCACGTCCTTGCCGTCGACCATCAGCGGCCCCTCGCCGAGGTTGCGCAGGGCGGTGTGAAGTACCGGGCGGTCCTCGGTGACGTTGATGATGTCACCCGAGAACATCTGCGCGCGGCGCTGCACCAGCGCCGAGTGGTCGGCCAGCTCGAGCAGTTTGGCCAATACCGCTTCGGAAACGTGATGCTTGGAGTAGTCGAGGAACAGCCCGCCAACGCGCAGGCTCATCTTGTCGAAGCGCTGCGGGTCGGCGGCGAAGTAGTCGCTGATGCGGTCTTGGGCGGTGGCTTGCTGCAGCCGCTGGAGGGCCTGCCAGGTGACGCTGCGGGTAAGTTGGAACATGGTGTCCTCGCACGGTTCGCGGGCTCGGCCCGCCTGTCACGCGTTGTTCTGGTTACGTTGTGGGGCCTGCGCTTCACTCCGGGTTGCGTGAGGCGACCCAGGCGTCGGCATCGGGAATGGCCATTTCATAGGGCTTGTCCAGCCAGGGCGAGCTGACCAGGAAGTCGGCGCTGGCGGCGTTGCATGCCACCGGCACGTTCCACAGCGCCGCCAGGCGCAGCAGTGCCTTGACGTCGGGGTCGTGGGGTTGCGGTGCGAACGGATCCCAGAAGAAGATCAGCAGGTCGAGGCGCTGTTCGGTAAGGCGTGCACCGATCTGCTGGTCGCCCCCCAGCGGGCCGCTCATCAACCCCTCCACTTCGAGCCCGAGGCTGGCCGAGAGGCGCCCGGCGGTGGTGCCGGTGCCCACCAGTTCGTGCGCGACCAGGGTGTCGCGCCAGCGTTCGGCCCACTCCAGCAGTTCCGCTTTCTTGCCGTCGTGGGCGATCAGCGCGATGCGCTTGCGTGCCGGCAGGGTGCGGCGCACGCTGCGCCGGGGGCGGCTTTCGGTCATGGCTGGCCTACCTCGAGTATCTTCAGGGTATTGGTACCGCCGTGGGCGTTCATGTGGTCGCCCCGGGTCAGGATGACATGATCGCCGGGTTCGGCAATCCCCTGTTCCACCAGCAGCGCCAGGGCCCGGTCGTTGAGCTCGCTGGCCGCCATCGCCGTGGTGTCGAACGGCAGCGAGACTACCCCGCGATAGAGCGCCATGCGGCGCTGGGCGATGGGGCTGTGGGCCAGCCCGACGATCGGCAGCCCCGAGCGGATGCGCGAGGCGATCAGCGGGGTATAGCCGGTCGAGGTCATGCAGGCGATGGCGGCCACCCCGGTGAGGTGGTTGGCGGCGTACATGGCGGAGAGCGCGATGGTCTCGTCGATGCGCGAGAAGCCCTCGTGGATGCGGTGGCCCGACTCCTGGGCGACGCGTTCGCGCTCGGCGCCGAGGCATACCCGGCGCATGGCCTCCAGGGTCTCCACCGGGTAGTCGCCGGCGGCGGTCTCGGCCGAGAGCATCACCGCGTCGGTGCCGTCGAGCACGGCGTTGGCGACGTCGAACACCTCGGCACGGGTGGGCAGCGGCGAGGTAATCATCGACTCCATCATCTGCGTCGCGGTGATCACCGCGCGGTTGAGCGTGCGGGCGCGCTTGATGATGCGCTTCTGCATGCCGATCAGCTTCTCGTCGCCGATCTCCACGCCGAGGTCGCCGCGCGCCACCATCACCGCCTCGGAGGCCTCGATGATGCCGTTGAGCGTGGCGTCGTCGGCCACCGCCTCGGCGCGCTCGAGCTTGGCCACCAGGCCGATCTCGCGGCCCGCCTCGCCCAGCAGGCGCCGCGCCTCGTGCATGTCCTCGGCCGAGCGCGGGAAGGAGACGGCAAGATAATCCACGCCGATCTCGATGGCGGTCTCGAGGTCGGCCTTGTCCTTGTCGGTAAGCGCCGGGGCCGAAAGCCCGCCGCCCTGCTTGTTGATGCCCTTGTTGTTGGAGAGCTTGCCGCCGGTGACCACGGTGGTGTGGACCTGCTGGCCCTCGACCCGCTCCACCGTCAGTACCAGGCGGCCGTCGTCGAGCAGCAGGCGGTCGCCGGGGGCGACGTCGTCGGCCAGCTGGGTGTACTCGCAGCCGACGCGGCTGGCGTCGCCGGCCTCGGTGTCCAGCGCCATGTCGAGGACGAAGGGCTGGCCCTCTTCGAGCACCACCGCGCCGTCGCGGAAGCGGGCGATGCGGATCTTGGGCCCCTGCAGGTCGCCCAGGGCGGCGACGCTGCGTCCCAGGCGGTCGGCGATCTGGCGCACGGCGATCAGCCGTCGGCGGTGGTCGGCGGCGCTGCCGTGGGAGAAGTTGAGGCGCACCACGTCGACACCGGCGCGGATCATCGCCTCGAGCACGCCCTCGCGATCGCTGGCTGGGCCCAGGGTGGCGACGATCTTGGTGCGGCGGATGGGGGTGTGCGGCGGTGGCTTCAGCATGTCGAGGCCTCTGAGAGAAGAGATGTTGTAGTGCTACAACCATATCGGTTTTGCGGTAAGTTTACTACATCTCTCTATGGCAGGAAGTATCTGCTCCACCTCTCGCCTGGCTTGGCAATTTTGCTATGCTGCATTGCAGGGAAGGCGAAAAGGGCATAACAGATGTATCGATTCATCAAGATGTTTATGTTGTAAAGTTACTAAAAAATGCTTGAGTCTGTCGCTTTACTGCGCCACATTGTGGGTATTGCCATGAGCCGTGGGCCTGCGCGTATTCCGTTCAGTGAGCACGACCTCCGCCAATCGGCTCGACTCCCTACCGACAAAACCCATACGGAGGAACGAACCATGACGCTCAAGATCGCCATCAACGGTTTCGGTCGCATCGGCCGCAACGTGCTGCGGGCCCTGTACGAGAACGGCTACCGCAACCGGGTCAAGGTGGTAGCCATCAACGACCTGGGCGACCCCGCGCTCAATGCCCACCTGCTGCGCCATGACACCGTGCATGGTCATTTCCCCTTCAAGGTGGAGCACGACGAGGAGAGCCTGAGCGTGGACGGCGACCGCATTGCCATCCTCTCCCAGCGCGATCCGGCCGCGCTGCCGTGGGAGTCGCTGGGCGTCGATCTGGTCATGGAGTGCACCGGGCTGTTCACCAAGCGCAATGCCGCCGCTAAGCACCTCGAAGCCGGGGCCAAGCGCGTATTGATCTCTGCACCGAGCCCGGATGCCGATGCCACCGTGGTCTACGGGGTCAACGAGCACGTGCTGAAGCCCGAGCACAAGGTAGTCTCCAACGCCTCCTGCACCACCAACTGCCTGGCGCCGGTGGCCAAGGCGCTCAGCGACACGGTGGGCATCGAAAACGGCCTGATGACCACGGTGCATGCCTATACCAATGACCAGAACCTGTCCGACGTCTACCACAGCGACCCCTACCGGGCACGCAGCGCCACGCACTCGATGATCCCGACCAAGACCGGCGCCGCAGCTGCGGTGGGCCTGGTGTTGCCGGAACTGGCCGGCAAGTTCGACGGCCTGGCGGTTCGCGTGCCGGTGATCAACGTCTCGCTGGTGGATCTGGTTTTTACCGCCAGCCGTGACACCACCCGGGAAGAGATCAACCAGATCGTCGCCAAGGCCGCCGAGGCCTCGCCGGTACTTGCCGTCAACGCCCAGCCGCTGGTGTCGATCGATTTCAACCACGACGCCAACTCCTCGACCTTCGATGCCAACCACACCCGCGTGAACGGCCGTCTGGTGAAGGTGATGGCCTGGTACGATAACGAATGGGGCTTCTCCAACCGCATGCTCGACACCGCGCTTGCCATGCAGGCCGCGGGGGATGCCAAGCGCGAAGCGGCATGAGGCGGTGATGCCAAGCCGATTGAGCGCCGGGGGTAACATCCCGGCGCTTTGTCCTTTCGGGGCGGCATCAGGCCGTACGAGGAGCTGCGATTCGACGAAGCGGGCGGGCCTGTCGCCGCTGGGCGTCACTTTGCTCCATGCCATCTGCCTTGACTATGGTGAAAAAGCTATCCATGGAATAGGAGGTGCGACATGACACGCGATGGAGCAGGAAGACGGAATGCAGTGACTGCTTGCCTGGCGGTACTGATGCTGGCCCTGGCGGGTTGCGGTACCAGCACCGGTGAGCGTGCCGCCAGCGGGGCCGGTGTCGGGGCTGCCGTAGGGGGCGCTGCGGGAGCTGTCACCGGAGCCGGCGTGGTAGAAGGTGCGGCGGTCGGCGCCGGGGTAGGCGCTGCAACCGGGGCGGTTACCGACGAGGACGATATCGACCTCGATGACTGATGCCATCTTGGCGCCCACATCCGGACCGACCGCGCCCGCTCATGAGCGGGCGCGGTTCTGTGCGCCTGGTGTTCCTTTCGCCTAGCGGGCTTCGGGGATGTGCCAGGTCTCGGGGCAGTCGTCGCTGTGGAACAGGCGCTGGGCGGTGGTGGCGTTGCGCCGCTCGGCCAACGCTTCGCGACCCTCGCTGAGGGTATCCATCATTCCCGGCCGGGGATGGCGTACGGTCAGTAGCGTCAGCGTATCCTCGCGTCTGAGTTCGTAATCGTTCTCCAGTGAGTCGATCAATGTCTCGAGTCGCTCGGGCTTGTCGTCAAGGCAGAGGGCGAAGCGCATGGCGCTGCTGTCGATCAGATTGGCGTGCAGGCCGGCTTCCACCAGGCGGCCCAGGATGTCGTGCTGGCGCGGTTCGTCCATGAAGGCAAAATCGCGCGGCAGTACCTCCAGCCAGACCTGCTTCTCGCGCAGGATGCAGCAGGGCACTTCGGCATCGAAACGGCGCTCGGCGTCGATCACGCTGGGTGCGGCCTCGGGCGTCTCGAAGGAGCGTACCATGAGCGGAATCGATTTCTCCTGCAGCGGGCCCAGGGTCTTGGGGTGAATCACCTTGGCCCCGTGCCAGGCCAGCTCGGTGGCCTCGGCGTAGGAGAGTCGCTCGAGCTGTACGGCGTTGTCGAAGCGCCTGGGATCGGCGTTGAACAGGCCGGTGACATCCTTCCAGATCACCACCTCGTGGGCGTCGAGGCAGTGGGCGAAGATCGCCGCGCTGAAGTCCGAGCCTTCGCGCCCCAAGGTGGTGGCCTCGCCCTGCTCGGTGCCGCCGATGAAGCCCTGGGTCAGGATCACCCGCTCACTGCCCGCCAGTCGCCCGCGAATGGCGTCGGCGGTGGCGGTCCGGTCGAGGTTTGCGGCCTGGTGGCAGGCGTCGGTGCGCACCAGTTCGCGGGCATCGTGCCAGTCGGTGGCGATGCCGCAGTGGTTCAGCCAGGCCGCGACGATGGTGGTGGAGATCAGCTCGCCGTAGCACACGGTCTGGTCGTAGTGCTTGGCATAGGGAGCGTCGCGGTGCTTGCGGTGCTGGGTGTCGAGCTCCTCGAACAGGGCGTCCACCCGTTCTCGCGGCGAATCCGATGCATCACCAAAGAGGGACTCGATCGCCTCGCGGTGCTCGGCCTGCAGGGCGTCGAAGCAGTCACGATAAGCATCTTTCCTGCCGTCATCACGGGCGGAGGCGAGCAGCGTTTCCAGCTTGTTGGTGGTCTTGCCCATGGCCGAGACCACCACGACCAACGGGCGGTCTGCATGCGCTTCTATCAGCGGGGTCAGGTGGCGTATGGCATCGGCATCCTTGATCGAGGCACCGCCGAACTTGAACACGGTGGGCATTCCGGCTCTCCCTGTCTCTGGTATCGTCGTGCCCTACACCATGGTGCATATTCTCCGAGAGAGAAAGGGCAGGTCGGTGCACCATGCAAATGGCGGTGCAGATACGAAAAAAGCCCCCGCGGGGGCTTTGTTGCGTTGGAGCGGTTAGCTAAGGCGCTCCTTGTAGGCCTCGTAGCCGAACGTCCTTACCGTACGCACCTCACGGCTGACCTCGTCCACCCGGCAGATCGATGGCAGGCGAATGCCGTTGAAGGTGGTGGTCTTGACCATGGTGTAGTGGGCCATGTCGGTGAACACCAGGCGATCGCCAATCTTGAGCGGTGCGTCGAACGAGTAGCGGCCGATCACGTCGCCGGCCAGGCAGGTCGTGCCGCCCAGGCGGTAGGTATGGGCCTTCTCACCCGGCTCGCCGGCGCCGATGATCTGCGGCCGGTAGGGCATCTCCAGCACGTCGGGCATGTGCGCGGTGGCCGAGGTATCGAGAATGGCGTTGGGGCCGTCATTCTCGACGATATCGAGCACCGAGCAGACCAGATAGCCGGTATTCAGCGCGATCGCCTCGCCCGGCTCCAGATAGACGGTGAGGTGCGGGTGACGCTCGCGGAAGCCGCGGATCACCCGCACCAGCCGCTCGACGTCATAGTCGGCGCGGGTGATATGGTGGCCGCCGCCGAAGTTGACCCAGTCGAGCCCAGCGAGGAACTGGCCGAACTTGGCCTCGAAGGCGGCCAGCGTCTCCTCCAGAGCGTCGCTGTTCTGCTCGCACAGGGTATGGAAATGCAGCCCCTCGAGCCCCTCCAGGTCGCCTTCGGCGAGATCCGAGACCCGCGTACCGAGCCGTGAGCCCGGTGCGCAGGGGTCATATAGCGGCACCGCACCGGTGGAGTGCTCGGGATTCACCCGCAGGCCGCAGGAAACCTGGCGTGGGGCCGCCGCGACGGTGTCGCGGTAGCGCCGCCACTGTCCCGGGGAGTTGAAGCTGATGTGGTCGGCGTACTGCAGCACCACTTCCATCTCCTCGGGGGTGAAAGCCGGCGAGTAGACGTGCACCTCGCCGCCGAAGGTCTCCGCACCCAGGCGCGCCTCGTCCTGCCCGCTGGCGGTGGTGCCCACCAGGTACTGGCTCACCAGCGGAAAGGTGTCCCACATGGCGAAGCCCTTCAGTGCGAGCAGGATCCGCGCGCCGCTCTCCTCCTGGACCTGCCGCAGCAGCTCCAGGTTACGGCGCAACAGCGCGTCGTCGACCACGTAGGCCGGCGAGGGACAGGCGTCGATGTCGAACGGATAGGCCGGCTGGCCCATGTCGCTTGGTGCCATGACGGATCAGGCCAGCGGGTCGTGATCGGGGTCGAGCTCGACCACCTGCCACGGCAGGCCCATGTCGCCGATGCGTGCCATGAAGGGGTCGGGATCTAGCTGCTCGACGTTGAACACGCCCGCGCCCTTCCAGATGCCTTCCAGCATCAGCATGGCACCGGTCACCGCCGGTACGCCGGTGGTGTAGGAGATCGCCTGGGACTGCACTTCGCGGTAGCAGGCTTCGTGGTCACAGATGTTGTAGATGTAGACCTTGCGCCGCTTGCCGTCCTTGATGCCGTCGGCAATGATGCCGATGTTGGTCTTGCCCTTGGTGCGCGGGCCGAGCGAGGCCGGATCGGGCAGCACCGCCTTGAGGAACTCCAGCGGGGCGATCTTGGCACCGCCCACTTCGATCGGCTCGATGCTGGTCATGCCGACGTTCTCGAGTACCTTGAGGTGGGTGATGTACTTCTCGGAGAAGGTCATCCAGAAGCGGATGCGCTCCAGGCCCTTGATGTTCTGGCTGAGCGACTCGAGCTCCTCGTGGTAGAGCAGGTAGATGTCCTTCTCGCCGATGCCGTCGAAGTCGAACTTGCGCTTCACCGCCAGCGGATCGGTCTCCTTCCACTCGCCCTTCTCCCAGTAGCGACCCTTCGCGGTGATCTCGCGAATGTTGATCTCCGGGTTGAAGTTGGTGGCGAAGGGGTAGCCGTGATCGCCGCCGTTGGCATCGAGGATGTCGATGCGGTGAATCTCGTCGAACAGGTTCTTCTGGGCATAGGCGCAGTAGATGTTGGTCATGCCCGGGTCGAAGCCGCAGCCCAGGGTCGCCATGTTGCCCGCCTCGGCGTAGCGGTCTTGAAACGCCCACTGCTCCTTGTACTCGAACTTGGCCTCGTCCGGGTGCTCGTAGTTGGCGGTGTCGAGGTAGGGCACGCCGGTCTTGAGGCACGCCTCCATGATGGTCAGATCCTGATAGGGCAGAGCCACGTGGATCAGCACGTCCGGCTTGAACGACTCGATCAGCGCAACCAGGGCCTCGACGCTGTCGGCGTCGACCTGAGCCGTCTGGATCGGGCGATCCAGCTGAGCGGCAATGGCCTTGCACTTTGCTTCGTTGCGACTGGCCAGGCAGATCTCGCTGAACACTTCGGGATGTTGTGCACACTTGTGGGTGACGACGCCTCCGACGCCGCCGGCGCCGATAATCAGGACTTTGCTCATGGGCCTCTCGAATTCAGATCGGGATGTGTATGGAAGCGTAGGGTCTTATCGGAGTTTCGGCCATCTCGTATGCCCGTGCCCGATGCCACCCCGGTCTCGCTCATGCTTGCGGGCTGATAATGGCCTCCAGGGAAGCCAGGGGCAAGTGATTTTGTCGTGACCTATTAGACCAAAGCAGGGGGGGTGGGGCGAAAGCAACCGAAAAGCGAGCGGGGGTGTGGTTTCGCTGCGGACCACCACGCCCTTTCCGGCGCTCGTTTATGCATTATCGAGCGTCGATAACCTGCGTTATGAAGCTCTATATAAGCTTGTGTTTTAGTATGTCGCAACCCAACCACAAGCCGGAGAGGCAACGTGTGACCCTACTCGACAGTGTAGTGATGCAGGGCCTGAGCCGACACACAGCGTTGACGGCGGAAGACAAGACCCTGTTGCTGAGCCTCGAGCTCAATCCAAGGCGCGTGTCGGCCGGGGAAGTGCTGTGGCAGGAGAGTGCGGACGTGGATCTGTTCTGCGTGATCAAGGAGGGCTGGGCATACTCCTACCGCAATCTTGGTAACGGATCGATGCAGATCCTCAAGGTCTACCTCCCTGGCGATATCATCGGCATGCGCGATTTCGGCTTCTCGCGCCGGCTGGCCGGTGTGGCGATGATCAACGACGGCCTCATCAGCCCGTTCACTCACCAGCAGCTTTTCGAGCTCTTCGGACGCTCGCCAGCCCTGGCCGTTGGTATCATCGCCTTGACCGTGCGCCAGCAGGCGATGCTCACCGAGCGGCTGGTCTACCTGGGCCGGTATGCCGCCCATGAGCGGCTGGCGCACTTCCTCTACGAGCTCTATCTGCGCCTCAAGCGGATCGGGGCGGTAGAAGAAAACGGCTTTCACATGCCGCTCTCCCAGGAGCAGGTCGGCGATGCGCTGGGGCTCAGCGCGGTGCACGTGAGCCGCACCTTTTCGATGCTGCGCGACGAAGGCTTGGTGATCCGCGACCGTCAGCACGTGGTCCTGCCCGATCCCGATGCCCTGGCGCGACTGGTCGAGTTCAACGACACCTATATCGACGAGGCCCTACCCGTTGCGTTCCAGAGTTTTGCCGGCATGCGTAGCACCTCCGCGCCCCAGGCCTGATCCGGCGGCCTTTGCAGAAACGAAAAAAGCACCCCTGGGGTGCTTTTTTCGTACTCGATTGGTGGAGGCGGCGGGGATCGAACCCGCGTCCGCCGGCACTCGCTCTTCGGCTCTACATGCTTAGGTCCGTTTTTTGGTTTAACGCATCTGGCTCCAACGGGCAGGATCCAGCTACGCGATTCCTCGAAGTTTTAGCGATTGACGAGAGGACGTCGCCAACCGCGATCCCATCAGTTTTAGCTCGTATCCCCTCCGCGATGAATGGGCACATCGCTTTGGGGCCGGACTAACCGCTAACAGCTTTTAAGCTGCCAGGGCGCCCTGAGCGTAGGTGTCGTCGTTTGCGACTATTTAGTCGTGATGTTGGATTTACGAGATACATCACGCTCTCGGCATGCACCTAGGAGGTTGTCACCGGCGTCGAAGCCATGTCGCCCCCGTAGCAGGCCCATCATATCAGCATGGGCACTTCTATGACACCTGCCGGATGGGTTGGTTCCACCGCTTCCCCGATTCTTGCTGTTTTCGGAGAACCACCCGGCGACAGGTGTTGTGACCGTTCAGGCCTTGGTGTGTTCCCGCATGATGCGGCCTTTCTGCCGCTGCCAGTCGCGATCCTTCTCCGTGGCGCGCTTGTCGTGCAGTTTCTTGCCCGTCACCAGGGCGAGTTCGCATTTCACCTTGTTGCCCTTCCAGTAGAGCTTGAGCGGCACGCAGGTATGTCCCTTCTCCTGCGAGCGCGAGAAGATCTTGGCGATCTCCTTGCGATGCAGCAGCAGTTTGCGCGTGCGCGAGGGATCGGCGATCTCGTGGGTGCTGGCGGTATTCAGCGGCGTGATGTGGCTGCCCAGCAGCCACGCCTCGCCATCCTTCACCAGGATGTAGGTGTCGGTGAGCTGGGCCTTGCCGGCACGCAGGCTCTTCACCTCCCAGCCGGCCAGTACCAGGCCGGCCTCGAAGGACTCGTCGATGTGGTACTCGAAGCGAGCCTTCTTGTTCTGGGCGATGACGCTACTACCGGGACCCTTGCCCTTGCCTTTCTTGTTGGCCATGGAACCTCGTGTCATGTACTTGCCTGGGGCAACGCCTCCTTCGATATGGGGGGAAGCGTGATACCATTCAAGGCGTGAAATAACCGCTCATGATACGCCCTGGGCACTGTGAAGTCAGCGGAGAGCTCAATGCCAATGGTCAATCGGTCCGCCCTGGTGCGGCACACCCCTCGGGACATGTTCGAACTGGTCAACGACTTCGAGCGCTACCCGGAGTTTCTGCCGGGCTGCCGGCGGGCGCGGCTGCTCGAGCGCGACGAGTCGCACCTGATCGGCGAAATGACCCTGGGCCGGGCGGGCCTCGAGCAGAGCTTTACCACCCGTAATGACCTCATCGAGCCCGAGCGCATCGAGATGTCGTTGGTCAGCGGGCCCTTCAAGCGCCTGCGTGGTCGCTGGCTGTTCCTGCCGATGGGCGAGGGGGCCTGCAAGGTGTGCCTGGAAATGGAGTTCGAGTTCGCCAATCGGCTGCTGGGCATGGCCTTCGGCAAGCTGTTCCAGCAAGTGGCCGGGCAACTGGTCGATGCCTTCACCCGCCGCGCCGACGAAATCTATGGCCGCTGAGGCGAAGCTGGAGGTGGAGGTCGCCTTCGCCCTGCCGGAGAGGCAGCGCATCGTCGCGCTCGAGGTGCCGCCGGGCACCACGGCGCGTCAGGCCGTGGCCTTGGCGCAACTGGGCAGGCTGTTCCCCGAGGTGCCGGCCGCGTTCTTCGCCGAGGCGGACCTGGGCATCTTCGGCAAGCGGCTGCGCGACCCCGACGACTACAGCCTGCGCGCCGGCGATCGGGTCGAGGTCTATCGCCCTCTCGAAATCGATCCCAAGGAGGCACGAGCCCGGCGCGCACAGCGAACCGGGCTCTAGCGCCGCGGCGGCGTCACATGTCCAGCGGTTCGGTAGAGGCCGGTTCGCCGCCACGCGGCAGGGTACCGCCGGCATCGGGGGCTCGCTCGGGCACGGCCTCCGGCTGGCTCCCGGGCAGCATGCCGGCGGGGTCGGCCCCCTCCGAGGCCGGGCCGAGTTCGTCCTGCCCGCGTAGCTCGATGTCCTCGGAGAAATCCCCCTCCTGCCGCACGTTGACCAGTCGGTCGCCGGCGAAGGTCAGCGTCACCCGACGCTGCTGGACGTCGCCGTAGGCTTCGTCGAGGCGGAACACGTAGTCCCACTGGTTGGCGTCGAAGGGCGCTTCCAGCAGCGGCCTGCCCAGCAGATCGACGACCTGGGTGCGGCTCAGGCCGGGCTGGAGCTGCTGGACCATGCCCTCGGTGATGTAGTTGCCCTGGGGAAGGTCGCGCTTGTAGACGCAGCCACCGGTAACGGTCAGGGCGATGACGAGCGGGAGGGTTTTGATCAGCTTTTGCATTTGTGTCCGTTCTTCACTATCGTGGATTCGGTCGATCATACCCGACCCTACCTGATACTGCGAAGAGCGAACATGGCCGACCAGAACCATGAACTGCGCAAGGCGGGCCTCAAGGTCACCTTGCCCCGAGTGAAGATCCTGCAGATCCTCGAGAATGCCACGGGCCAGCACCACCTGAGCGCCGAGGATGTCTACAAGACCCTGCTGGAAGCCGGGGAGGATGTCGGCCTGGCGACCGTCTATCGCGTGCTGACCCAGTTCGAGTCGGCAGGCTTGGTGATTCGCCACAACTTCGATGGCGGTCATGCCGTGTTCGAGATCTCCCAGGAGGAACACCACGACCATATGGTGTGCCTCGACAGCGGCGAGATCATAGAGTTCTTCGACGAGACCATCGAGCGCCGCCAGCAGGAGATCGCCGAGGAGCACGGCTTCGAGCTCGTCGATCATGCCCTGGTGCTCTACGTGCGTCCACGCGGCTCCAATGCCACGCGCCAGGAAGGCACGCCGCGCAAGTGACACGCGTGTGAATGTCGAATCCGCGCCATGGCGGCCCCGATCCTCGATCGGGGCCGCTTGCGTATGGGCGTGGAGCGGGTCCGAGCCAGCCTAGTGGGCGGCGCCCTGCTGACTGGCGTCCAGCATCTCGCGAGCGTGTGCCAGGGTGCGATCGGAGAGGTTGACGCCACCGAGCATGCGCGCCAGCTCACTGACCCGGCCGGCCTCGTCGAGCAGCGCCATGCGCGTCAAGGTGATGTCGCGCTTGGCCTGCTTCTCGATGTGCAGGTGGTGATGGGCCTGGGCTGCCACCTGCGGCAGGTGGGTCACTGTCATTACCTGGCCGTTATCGCCCAGCCGACGCAGCAGTTGGCCGACGATTTCGGCGGTGGCGCCGGAGATGCCCACGTCCACCTCGTCGAACACCAGGCTGGGAATCGTGGAGTGGCGGGCAGCGACCACCTGGATCGCCAGGCTGATGCGCGACAGTTCCCCGCCGGAAGCGACCTTGGCCAGGGGCCGTGGCGGCTGGCCGGGGTTGGCGCTGATCAAGAAGCGTACCTCCTCCATGCCGTCGGCCTGGGGGCTATGGCGGCCCTCGACCTCCACCTCGAAGCGCGCCTTGCCCATGGCCAGGAAGGCGAGCTGCTCCTGTACCGCCTTGCCGAATCTCCCCGCCGCCTGACGGCGAACCTCGCCCACCGTGCGTGCCCGCTCGCGCCAACTGTCGCGCAGGGCCTCCACTTCGGCGCGCAGTGCTTCCAGGTCGTGTTCACCGCCTTCGAGGCTCTCCAGCTCGGCCTGCAGGCGGCGGTGCAATGCGGGCAGCTCTTCGGGCATCACGTGATGCTTGCGTGCAATGCGGTGCACCTCGCCGAGGCGCGACTCCACCCAGGCCAGCCGTTCGGGGTCCAGCTCGGTGGCGTCGGCGAAACGCTGCAGCTCGCGCACGGCCTCTTCGATCTGGATTCGCGCCTCGCCGAGCATGGCGAGCACTTCCGCCAAGGCGCCGCGGTCGCTGCCGGGTAGCGGGTCGAGGTGATGAGTGGCCTGGTTGAGCAGTGTCAGCGCGCCGCCGTCGTCGCTGTCGCAGCATTCGGCGGCAAACTGCGCCTCGCGCAGCGTCTCCTCGGCGTGGGCGAGCTGCTCCTGCTCGTGCTCCAGAGTGGCAAGCTCGTCATCGCCCAGGGCCAGGGCATCGAGCTCCTCGACCTGATAGCGCAGCAGCTGGCGGCGCGCCTGCACTTCGTCGCCGCTCTCGGTCAGCTGCTTGAGGCGGCGGCGGGTCGTCTGCCAGCGACGGAAGGTCTCGCTGAGCTCGCTCACGGCGCTGCGGTTGCCGGCGAAGTCGTCGAGCAGGCGCAGGTGGGTCTCCTCGCGCAGCAGCAGCTGGTGGGCGTGCTGGCCGTGGATCTCGACCAGGTGCTCGCCGAGCGCCTTGAGGTCGGCCACGGTGGCCGGCTGGCCGTTGATCCACGCCTTGGAGCGCCCATTGGCGGTGACCACGCGGCGCAGCAGGCAGTCGTCGTCGGGCAGTTCGCGCTCCGCGAGCCAGCGGCGTGCGGCCGGCAGGGCGGCGATGTCGAAGCGTGCCGAGAGATCGGCGCGCTCGCAGCCGTGGCGTACGCTGCCGGCATCGGCACGTTCGCCCAGGCACAGCCCCAGGGCGCCGAGCAGGATCGATTTGCCGGCGCCGGTCTCGCCGGTAATGGCGGTCATGCCGCCGGCAAGCTCCAGGTCGAGCGTATCGACGATGGCGTAATCGCGAATGGCGAGCTGCGTCAGCATGAGACCTCCCGGCAACCGGCACAGAATGGCTGGATATCCATACAAGGTATTGCGTTTTTATACAGTAGTCGAGGCGGCCGCTCAATATCTCCATGGTGCTCGCGCTTCATTGTTCTCTTGAGATTGCCGGCAAGGCCCCCATATAGGCGGGCAGACTCGAGGCTTTCGCCCATTCGACACCGTTGCGGCCGTATGGCCGAACCACGCTTCAGGAGATGCGCATGGCTAAAGAACCCCAGACCCCGCTTGACGACGAGCTGGAACGGCGCGAGGAAGAGGCTCGGCCGGAGCCGGTGGAAGGCGAACTGGACGATGCGGTTGGCGTCGGGGAGGATGCCTCCGCCCCATCCGAGGAGCCGACGGCGGTGAGCGACAACCCCGAGGCCGACATGCTGGCCGCCCAGGTCGAAGAGCTGGAGCAGAGCCTGGTCGAGGCCAAGGACCAGGCGCTGCGTGCTGCCGCCGAGGCACAGAACGTGCGTCGCCGGGCTGAACAGGAGGCCGAGAAGGCGCGCAAGTTCGCCCTGGAGCGCTTCGTCAAGGAGCTGCTGCCGGTGGTCGACAGCCTGGAGAAGGCGCTCGAGGCCATGGGCGAGGACGCCAGCGAGGCGCACCGCGAGGGTGTGGCCATGACGCTGAAGATGCAGCAGGACGTGCTGGGCAAGTTCGGCGTCGAGATGCTCGATCCCGCCGGCGAGCCGTTCGACCCGCAGTATCACGAGGCGATGGCCATGGTGCCCAACCCCGAGCTCGAGCCCAACAGTGTGATGGAAGTGGTGCAGAAGGGCTACACGCTCAACGGGCGCCTGGTGCGTCCGGCCATGGTCGTCGTCAGTCAGGCGGCTGGCTGAGCCGAACATGAAAACGGGGGTGGGGCTTGAAAAGCGAGTTCACGCCCCCCAGATAGTCGTCAACCGCGGCAGACGCCGCTGAGATGGATTCAAGGCAAACGAATTTTTCGAGGATTTCCTATGGGACGCATCATCGGTATTGACCTGGGGACCACCAACTCCTGCGTGGCCGTGCTCGACGGCGACAGCGCCAAGGTGATCGAGAACGCCGAGGGCGCCCGCACCACGCCTTCCATCATCGCCTACACCGATGATGGCGAGATTCTGGTGGGGCAGGCGGCCAAGCGCCAGGCGGTCACCAATCCGCAGAACACCCTGTACGCTATCAAGCGCCTGATCGGTCGTCGCTACAAGGACGACGTGGTGCAGAAGGACATCAAGATGGTGCCCTACGGCATCACCGAGGCCGATAACGGCGACGCCTGGGTCGAGGTGAAGGGCAAGAAGCTCGCGCCGCCGCAGGTCAGCGCCGAAGTGCTGAAGAAGATGAAGAAGACCGCCGAGGACTACCTGGGCGAGACCGTCACCGAGGCGGTGATCACCGTGCCGGCCTACTTCAACGACTCCCAGCGTCAGGCGACCAAGGATGCCGGTCGCATCGCCGGGCTCGAGGTCAAGCGCATCATCAACGAGCCCACCGCGGCAGCGCTGGCCTACGGCATGGACAAGGCGCGTGGCGACAAGACCATCGCCGTGTACGACCTGGGTGGCGGCACCTTCGACATCTCCATCATCGAGGTGGCCGACGTCGACGGCGAGACCCAGTTCGAGGTGCTGGCCACCAACGGCGACACCTTCCTGGGTGGCGAAGACTTCGACATGAAGCTGATCAACTATTTGGTCGATCAGTTCAAGGCCGACAGCGGTATCGACCTCTCGGGTGACAACCTGGCCATGCAGCGTCTCAAGGAAGCCGCCGAGAAGGCCAAGATCGAGCTGTCCAGCGCCCAGCAGACCGATGTCAACCTGCCCTACATCACTGCCGACAACACCGGTCCCAAGCACCTCAACGTCAAGGTGACCCGGGCCAAGCTGGAGTCGCTGGTGGAAGACCTGGTGCAGCGCTCCATGGGGCCGTGCAAGACCGCGCTGGCCGACGCCGGCCTGTCGGCCAACGAGATCGACGACGTGATCCTGGTCGGCGGCCAGACCCGCATGCCGCTGGTGCAGAAGAAGGTCGCCGACTTCTTCGGCAAGGAGGCGCGCAAGGACGTCAACCCGGACGAGGCCGTGGCCGTAGGCGCGGCGATCCAGGGCGGCGTGCTGGGCGGCGACGTTAAGGACGTGCTGCTGCTCGACGTCACCCCGCTGACCCTGGGCATAGAGACCCTGGGCGGCGTGATGACCCCGCTGATCGAGAAGAACACCACCATCCCGACCAAGAAGACCCAGACCTTCTCGACCGCGGATGACAACCAGACCGCCGTGACCATTCACGTGCTGCAGGGCGAGCGCAAGCAGGCCGGCCAGAACAAGTCGCTGGGCCGCTTCGACCTGGCCGACATTCCGCCGGCACCGCGCGGCGTGCCGCAGATCGAGGTTGCCTTCGATCTCGACGCCAACGGCATCCTCAACGTCTCGGCCAAGGACAAGGCCACCGGCAAGGAGCAGTCGATCGTCATCAAGGCCTCCAGCGGCCTCAGCGATGAAGAGATCGAGCAAATGGTACGCGACGCCGAGGCCCATGCCGACGAGGACAAGAAGTTCGAGGAGCTGGTTCAGCTGCGCAACCAGGCCGACGGCATGGTCCACGCTGCGCGCAAGACCGTGCAGGAAGCCGGCGAGCACGCCACCGACGAGGAGAAGCAGGCCATCGAGACGGCGGCCTCCGAGCTCGAGGAAGCGCTCAAGGGCGACGACAAGGACGACATCCAGGCCAAGCTGGACAAGCTGACCGAAGCCTCCGGCAACCTGGCGCAGAAGATGTATGCCGCCCAGGCCGAGGCCGCCCAGCAGGGCGGTGGCGAAGGTCAGGAAGCCGGCGCCAAGCCGGAAGAGGACGTGGTCGACGCGGAGTACGAAGAAGTCAACGACGACCAGAAGAAGCAGTAATCGCCAAGGCGATGCCACGGACGACGGTAGCGCGGGGGGACGACTCCCGCGTTGCCGTTTCCGCGGATCGGGCAGAACTGCCTAGACCAGGAGGCGCATGGACCCATGTCCAAACGCGATTATTACGAAGTGCTCGGCGTCGAACGCGGTGCCGACACCAAGGACATCAAGAAGGCCTACCGACGGCTGGCACAGAAGTACCACCCGGACCGCAACCCGGACGATGATACGGCGGCCGAGCGCTTCCGCGAGGTCTCCGAGGCCTACGAGATTCTCTCCGACAGCGAGAAGCGCGCCGCCTACGACCAGTTCGGCCACGCCGGCGTAGACGGCCAGGCCGGTGGCTTCGGCGGTGGCGGCTTCGGCGGCGCCGGTGCTGGCGGCTTCAGCGACATCTTCGGCGACGTGTTCGGCGATATCTTCGGCGGTGGCGGCGCCCGGCGCAGCCCGCACGCGCCGCAGCGCGGCAGCGATCTTCGCTACAACCTCGAGCTCGACCTCGAGAGCGCCGTTGCCGGTACCACCGTCGACATTCGCGTGCCGCGCCACGTGGAGTGCGACCGCTGCGACGGCCAGGGTGCCGAGCCGGGCTCCACCAAGGAGACCTGCCCCACCTGTAACGGCCACGGCCAGGTGCGCATGCAGCAGGGCTTCTTCGCCGTGCAGCAGACCTGCCCCACCTGTCACGGCAGCGGCGTGCACATCAAGGTGCCGTGCCACAAGTGTCACGGCGAAGGCCGCATGCGCGAGACTCGCACCCTGTCGGTGAAGATCCCGGCCGGGGTGGACAGCGGCGATCGCATTCGCTTGAACGGCGAGGGCGAGTCCGGCATCAACGGCGGCCCGCCCGGCGATCTCTACGTCCAGGTGGCGATCAAGCCGCACCACATCTTCCAGCGCGACGGCAAGCACCTGCAGTGTGAGGTGCCGATCAACTTCGTCGACGCTGCGCTGGGCGGCGAACTCGAGGTGCCGACGCTGGACGGCCGGGTCAAGCTCAAGATCCCGCCCGAGACCCAGACCGGCAAGCTGTTCCGCCTGCGCGGCAAGGGCGTCAAGCCGGTACGCGGCGGCCCGCCGGGCGACCTGCTGTGCAAGGTCGTCATCGAGACCCCGGTCAACCTCAACGAGGACCAGAAGGAGCTGCTGCGCCAGCTGCAGGAAAGCCTCGACGGCAGCAACAGTCGCCACTCGCCGAAGAAGACCAGCTTCTTCGACGGCGTGAAGAAGTTCTTCGAGGACATGAAGCCGTAGTCTCCCTTGCACCTCGTTGGCCCCCGTTGCTCTTGGCATCGGGGGTTTCTGCTTTATGGCAGAGGAGCATTGACCTGCCGGCTCGAACCTTCCGTTTCGTTTGACGCTGTGCCGCGGGTCTGGCGCTGACCCGCTCCGGCGTCTTAGTCTGTTAACTTCAATGCGAAGGGAGATCGTTGTTATGCCGATGTCGCGGGCCGAGATCGCTACCGAATCCGGGGCGAGGTTGATGAACCGGCTGTGCAAGCACTGGGCGCACAAGCTGGAGGTGGAGCAGGGCGAGGAGGAGAGTCGCGTGGCGTTCGAGGACGGCTCCTGCGTGATGCGCGTCGAGCCGGGCAAGCTGCTGGTCGCCATCGAGGCGTTGGACGAGGAGGTGCTCGACCAGCTCGAAGGCGTGGTGGACGCTCACCTGCAGCGCATGGCGGGCGACGAGGAGCTGGCCATCGTCTGGGAAAATTGAGCGCGCCATCTGCGCCGCGCCTCGCCCATCTGGGCATGCTGCTGTGGGCGTTGCTGGTGGGGCTGTCGTTTCCCGCGGTGGGACTGATGAGCGAGCTGCCTCCGCTGTCGCTCACCGCGCTGCGCTTCGCCATCGCCTGTGCCGGGCTGTGGTGGCTGGCGCGGCGCTCGGCCGACTTCCTTCCGCCTTGGCGGGTGGTGCCGCTCTATACGCTGATGGGGCTGTGCCTGGCCGGCTTCTTCGGCGCCATGTTCTGGGCCGCCCACCACGCTACCGCGCTCTCCATGGCCACCCTCTACGTCACCGTGCCGCTGCTGGCCTACCTGCTGGGGCTCGGCTTTCGCGTCGAGCGGCCGGGTTGGCAGCTGCCGGCCATCCTCGCCCTGGGCGCGGCGGGCGCCCTGGGGCTCGCCGTTGCCGAGGCGAAAAGCCACGGTGAAGGCATGCAGCTGGGCATCGGTGAGGCGGTGTTCTTCCTCGGCTGCGTGTCGTCGGCGCTCTATCCGGTGCTGAGCAAGTGGGGGCTGGCGCGGGAGTGGCTGCCCGGCTCCGCGGCGGTGCGCACTTTCTGGAGCCTGGGCCTGGGCGGGCTCGCCATCGGCCTGCTGGGGCTTGCCATCGAGCCCGCCGGCCGGCTCGCTGCCATGCGCTGGCAGGACCTGGCCCTGGTGATCTATCTCGGGCTCTTCTCCAGCGCGCTCACCTTCTGGCTGATGCAGCGTGCCACCTCCGTGCTCACGCCTGGCGCCGTGACCGCCTACGGCTACATGGTGCCGTTCGTCTCGATGCTGCTGCTGTTCGCCTCCGCACCCGAGCAGATCGGTTGGCACTGGCTGCCGGGCAGTGCGCTGGTGCTCGCCGCCATCGGCCTATTGCTGCGTCAGAATGGCGAGAACGCCCACGCAGGTTAATTCAGCTCGTCGGCATGTGGTTCGCTGCCCGGTGTAGTGGCCAGCCGCGGAAAGTGCCGGCGAATTTCCTCGTAGAGTTCCTGCACATCCTCCACGTGGCGGCGCGAGAAGTGAAACGGCACCAGCTGACCGACCCTGGCCGCGGTGGCAATCTCGCCGCAGGCGCGGGCGGTCAGGTGGCCGGTACGCCGGGCTTGTTCGACCTGGTCCTCGCGGAACGAAGCTTCGCAGAACAGCACCTCGGTGCCCTGGGCCAGCGAGCACAGGCGCTCGCGGTTCTCGGGGGTGTCGCCGAAGTCGGTGGCGTAGACCAGGCGCTGGCCCGGCTGCGAGAACAGCAGGCGCTGCGCCAGCTCGGCGACCAAGCGGCGGCTGCCGTCGGGCAGGTCGACACATGTGTCGCTGTTTCCTGCCAGCGCGTACTGCTTGAGCTCGCCGAGCCAGGGCCCCGGTGCCCAGCCGTGGGCCTCCAGCGCCTCCTTTCGCACCTTGAGCTGGGTTTCCGGCTCATAGGCGAAGGCCAGTACCGGGGTGCCGTGGTCCAGGGTGGCCGCTCTCACGCGAAAGTCGGGCTCGGCATGGATGACACCGGCTTCCACCTCGCGCGGGGAGAGCGCCTTCATCGGCTGGCCTGCCACCAGGCGGTAATGTGCCAGGCGCTCGCCGTGCAGCTCGAAGACTTCGAAGCGGGGCGCTTTCTCCTCCACCCGATCCCACAGGATGCCGCGCAGAAAGCCATCCAGATGGCCGGCGAGCCCGGGTGGGCCGTAGATCCGGCAGGCCGAATAGTCGCCGATGCGCGAGCGCAGCAGCCATAGGAAGCCGCCGATGTGGTCGACGTGGGCATGGCTGATGAAGACGTCGCTGATCTGATGGGCCAGCCGCGCCGGCAGCCGGCCGGGGTCGCCCAGGTCGAACAGCAGGCTGCGCTTGTGGTGACGCAAGCGCAGGTGCAGCAGCGGATCGCCGAACACGCCGTTGACCAGGGTGGCGCGCACGTTACCCAGGCGCAGCGTTGGGCGCGGGCCGGTGAGATGCTCCTCCAGTGCCAGGGTGAGCGCCGGCTCTTCTTCTTCGCGTAGAGAAGATGCCCTGGGCGGTGGGGCATGTGCTGCGGTGCCGAGGCCGCCCTCATGACGACGAACGGCATCGCGTATCACCAGCCGGCGGGGCGTGGCAGTCAGCGCGGGCGCCAGCAGTCGCAGTATGTCGCCCTCCAGCGCCAGCACCTCGCCCAGCGCCAGGCTGTTGCCGGTGTCGTCGAGCAGCCCGACCTGGCGCCCCTGCCAGCTGTGGGCGGTATCGCGCGGTGGCGGTGTGCCGAGGATGGCCAGCGTTGCCAGGGACAGCTCTTGCTCCTCCGCCTTCGCCAGGTAGGCATCCCACGCCGCGGTGCGCCACTCTTTACGCTGTTGCTTGCCGGGATGCCGGGCCGCGGGGTCGGTCGGCAGGTGCAACGTGGCGAGACCCAGTGCGGTGCGCTCATGGAGATACGGATCGGGCTGGTGGGCCGACGCCAGGCGCACCACGGCGTCGACTCCGGCGGCGCCGGCCAGGGCCGGCAGCAGCTCGGCACCCCCGATGCCGCGCTCCACGCCGGGAGCGTCGACCAGCAGCGCGCCGGGGCCGGCTCGTGCGGCCAGGCGGCGAACCGCCTCGACCAAGGGCAGGCGGAAGCGGGCGCTGTCGAGGGTGGCGAGCGCCTCGAAGGCCTCCAGGTGCCAGTTGCCCAGGCGCTTGTCCCAGCGCCCCAGGCATACGGCGCCGGGCGGGCCGAAGCCGGGCAAGCCAGGATCGGCTGCCAGGCAGTGACACACCTCGCCGCGATCGGCCAGGTGGGCGGCTACCTGGCGCGCGAAGGTGGTCTTGCCGCTGCCGGGCGGGCCGGTGAGCAGAACGCGGGAGTGGCGTTGCAACAGGTCGAGCAGGGCGGCTGCATGGGTGGTGTCGGGCGGCATCGGCTCAGGCATGGCGTTCCTTGTGCGGGGTCGTCATGTCCAGTGTGGGCGATTCCGCCATCGCTGCCCAAGCGCTCGGCCAGCCCGGTCGATGCTCTGATATACTGCCTCGATCCCCACTCGTCAGATTTTGCAGGAGTCCGCATGACCCGTATCGCCATCGTCGGTGTCGCCGGCCGCATGGGCCGCACCCTGGTCAACGCCGTGCAGCAGGATGCCGGGGCCACCCTGGCCGGCGGCATCGTCGAGCCGGGCAGCTCGCTGGCCGGGGCCGATATCGGCGAGCTGGCGGGTCTCGGCAAGCTGGGCGTCGCCGCGGTGGATTCGCTCGACGCCATCGTCGACGACTTCGACGTGCTGATCGACTTCACCGCGCCGCGGGTGACCCTGGCCAACCTGGCCTTCTGTGCGGCACACGGCAAGCGCATGGTGATCGGCACCACCGGCCTTGCCGACGACGAGCTGGCCGAACTCGACGGCTACCGCGAGCGGCTGCCCTTCGTTTTCGCCCCCAACATGAGCGTGGGGGTGAACCTGACCCTCAAGCTGCTCGAGACCGCGGCCCGGGCGCTGGGCGACGAGGGCTACGACATCGAGGTGATCGAGGCTCACCATCGTCACAAGGTCGATTCGCCTTCCGGCACCGCGCTGAAGATGGGCGAGGTGGTGGCCGAGTCGCTGGGGCGCACGCTCAAGGAGCATGGCGTGTTCGAACGCGTCGGCCAGTGCGGCCCGCGGGATCCCAAGGAGATCGGCTTCGCCACGGTGCGTGCCGGCGACATCGTCGGCGAGCATACGGTGATGTTCGCCACCGAGGGTGAGCGCATCGAGATCACCCACAAGGCCTCGAGCCGCATGACCTTCGCCAAGGGCGCGGTGCGGGCGGCGCGCTGGGTCGCTGACCAGAGCAATGGGCGCTATGGCATGCAGGACGTGCTGGGCCTGGACTAAAGGGGTGGTCGAGTGGAGGAGAATCCTGTAACATCTCCAAAATTTTGGCCGGGCGCCTGAAATACAGCAGTCCATCTGCGCGCTTGTTGCGTGGCCAGCCCCGAGCAAACAGAGACAACAAGCGGGATGAAACCGGTTCCTATCGGCTTCGTCCCGCTTTTTTACGAGCCGAATCTGTCGCCTGACGATAGCCGCCGAGCCTGCGCCCCTCAGGCTCGCCTCAGCATGGGAGGACCTTGTCTTGAACAGCCCCGCATTGAACAGACCCGCGATATTGGCCCTGGAAGACGGCAGTGTGTTTCATGGCACCGCCATCGGCGCCGATGGGCAGACCAGCGGCGAGGTGGTGTTCAATACGGCCATGACCGGCTATCAGGAGATCCTCACCGATCTTTCCTACACCCGACAGATCGTGACCCTTACCTACCCGCATATCGGCAACACCGGCGTCAACGCCGAGGACGTCGAATCGGGCTCGATCGCCGCCGCCGGCCTGGTGATCCGCGACCTGCCGCTGATTGCCAGCAACTTCCGCTCCGAGCAGTCGCTCTCCGACTACCTCAAGAGCCAGAACGTGCTCGGCATCGCCGATATCGACACCCGCCGCCTCACCCGCATCCTGCGCGACAAGGGCGCCCAGAACGGCGCGATCCTGGCCGGCGCCGAGGCCGAGGGCGACGATGCCGTCGAGCGCGCCCTGGCGGCAGCGCGCGACTTCCCGGGGCTCAAGGGCATGGACCTGGCCAAGGAGGTCTCGTGTCGCGAGGCCTACGAATGGAACGAAGGCGAGTGGGTGCTGGGCCAGGGCAACGTCGATGCCAGCGGCAGCGAGCGCCCCTTCCACGTGGTGGTCTACGACTACGGCGTGAAGTACAACATCCTGCGCATGCTGGCTTCGCGCGGCTGCCGCCTCAGCGTGGTACCGGCCCAGACCCCGGCCGCCGAGGTGCTGGCCAAGAACCCGGACGGCATTCTGCTGGCCAACGGCCCCGGCGACCCCGAGCCCTGCGACTACGCCATCGCCGCGATTCGTGAAATCCTCGAGACGAATGTGCCGGTGTTCGGCATCTGCCTGGGCCACCAGCTACTGGCGCTCGCCGCCGGTGCCAGGACGGTGAAGATGAACCACGGCCACCACGGCGCCAACCACCCGGTACAGGATCTCGACAGCGGCCACGTGATGATCACCAGCCAGAACCACGGCTTCGCCGTCGACGAGGCGAGCCTGCCGGGCAACGTACGGGCCATTCACCGCTCGCTGTTCGACGGCACGCTGCAGGGCATCGAGCTGACCGACCGTCCGGCCTTCAGCTTCCAGGGCCACCCGGAAGCGAGCCCCGGACCGCGCGACGTGTCGCCGCTGTTCGACCGCTTCGTGACGATGATGCGCGAGCGCCGCTGAGCGGCGCCGTCCTCGTCTTAATCGCCTGATTTCAACGAATCCAGCCGCGGGAACCGACATGCCCAAGCGTACCGACCTCAACAGCATCCTGATCATTGGCGCCGGCCCCATCGTCATCGGCCAGGCGTGCGAATTCGACTACTCCGGCGCCCAGGCCTGCAAGGCGCTGCGTGAGGAGGGCTTCCGGGTCATCCTGGTGAACTCCAACCCGGCCACCATCATGACCGACCCGGCGATGGCCGACGCCACCTATATCGAACCGATCACCTGGCAAGCGGTGGAGAAGATCATCGAGGCCGAGCGCCCCGACGCCATCCTGCCCACCATGGGCGGCCAGACCGCGCTCAACTGCGCCCTCGACCTCGACAAACACGGCGTACTCGAGAAGTACGGCGTGGAGATGATCGGTGCCAACGCCGACGCCATCAACAAGGCCGAGGACCGCGACCTGTTCGACCAGGCCATGAAGCGCATCGGCCTGGAGTGCCCCAAGGCCGAGGTCGCCCACACCATGGAGGAGGCCTGGCGCATCCAGGAATCGCTGGGCTTCCCGGTGATCATTCGTCCCTCCTACACCATGGGCGGCTCCGGCGGTGGCGTGGCCTACAACAAGGAGGAGTTCGAGGAGATCTGCACCCGCGGCTTCGAGCTCTCCAACAACCACGAGCTGCTGATCGACGAGTCGTTGCTGGGCTGGAAGGAGTACGAGATGGAGGTCGTTCGCGACAAGAACGACAACTGCATCATCGTCTGCTCGATCGAGAACTTCGATCCCATGGGCGTGCACACCGGCGACTCCATCACCGTGGCCCCGGCACAGACGCTGACCGACAAGGAATACCAGATCATGCGCGACGCCTCGCTGGCGGTGCTGCGCGAGATCGGCGTCGAGACCGGTGGCTCCAACGTGCAGTTCGGCGTCGACCCTGACACCGGACGCATGGTGGTGATCGAGATGAACCCGCGGGTGTCGCGCAGCTCGGCGCTGGCTTCCAAGGCCACCGGCTTCCCGATCGCCAAGATCGCCGCCAAGCTGGCGGTGGGCTACACCCTGGACGAGCTCTCCAACGACATTACCGGCGGGCGCACCCCGGCCTCGTTCGAGCCGTCGATCGACTACGTGGTCACCAAGATCCCGCGCTTCACCTTCGAGAAGTTCCCCCAGGCCAACGATCGACTGACTACCCAGATGAAGTCGGTGGGCGAGGTAATGGCCATCGGGCGCACCTTCCAGGAGTCGCTGCAGAAGGCGCTGCGCGGGCTCGAGACCGGCAACGACGGCCTCGACCCCAAGTTTGCCGAATTCAGCGACGACGCCATGGCGCATATCAAGGGCGAGCTGCAGGCCGCCGGCGCCGAGCGCATCTTCTACGTCGCCGATGCCATGCGTGCCGGCATGAGCGTGGATGAGGTCTTCGCCCTGACCAAGATCGACCCCTGGTTCCTTGTTCAGCTGGAGGACCTGGTGCGCATCGAGCGGGACGTGGCCAAGCGCTCTCTCTCCGAGCTCTCGCCGCAGGAGCTGTTCGGCCTCAAGCGCAAGGGCTTCTCCGACGCGCGTCTGGCCAAGCTGCTCGGCGTTTCCGAGAAGGAGCTCCGCAAGACACGCCAGAAAGCCGGCATCCGTCCGGTCTACAAGCGGGTCGACACCTGTGCCGCCGAGTTCGCCTCGGACACCGCCTACATGTACTCCACCTACGAGGAGGAGTGCGAGGCCGAGGTCTCCGAGCGCCAGAAGATCATGGTGCTGGGTGGCGGGCCCAACCGTATCGGCCAGGGCATCGAGTTCGACTACTGCTGCGTGCATGCCGCCTTCGCCATGCGCGACGACGGCTATGAGACCATCATGGTCAACTGCAACCCCGAGACCGTCTCTACCGACTACGACACGTCAGACCGTCTCTATTTCGAGCCGGTCACACTGGAGGACGTGCTCGAGATCGCCGACAAGGAGCAGCCGGTCGGCGTGATCGTGCAGTTCGGCGGCCAGACCCCGCTCAAGCTGGCCCGTGAGCTCGAGGCCGCCGGCGTGCCGATCATCGGCACCACCCCGGACGCCATCGACCGCGCCGAGGACCGCGAGCGCTTCCAGCAGATGATCGACAAGCTCGGCCTCAAGCAGCCGCCCAACGCCACCGCGCGCAGCTTCGACGAAGCCTTCGTCAAGGCCGAGGCGATCGGCTACCCGCTGGTGGTGCGTCCAAGCTACGTGCTTGGCGGTCGCGCCATGGAGATCGTCTACTCAGCCGACGAGCTGGAGAACTACATGACCCACGCGGTCAAGGTCTCCAACGATTCGCCGGTACTGCTCGACCACTTCCTCAACGCTGCCATCGAGATCGACATCGACGCCGTCTCCGACGGCCACGAGGTGGTTATCGGCGGCATCATGCAGCACATCGAGCAGGCCGGCGTGCACTCCGGCGACTCCGCCTGCGCGCTGCCGCCCTACTCGCTGCCCGCCGAGGTGCAGGACGAGATGCGCGAGCAGGTCAAGCGCATGGCCGTCGAACTCGGCGTGGTGGGCCTGATGAACGTGCAGCTGGCGTGGCAGGACGGCGAAATCTACGTCATCGAGGTCAACCCGCGCGCCTCGCGTACCGCGCCCTTCGTCTCCAAGTGCATCGGCACCTCGCTGGCCCAGGTCGCCGCGCGCTGCATGGCCGGCAAGAGCCTGGCCGAGCAGGGCTTTACCCGCGAGATCGTGCCGCACTTCTACAGCGTCAAGGAGGCGGTATTCCCGTTCAACAAGTTCCCCGGCGTCGACCCGATCCTGTCGCCTGAGATGAAGTCCACCGGCGAGGTGATGGGCTCGGGCGAGACCTTTGCCGAGGCCTTCTACAAGGCGCAGTTGGGTGCCGGCGAGGCGATTCCGAGGCTCGAAGGCGAGCGCAAGGCGTTCCTCTCGGTGCGCGATCCGGACAAGGCGGGTGTTATCGAGGTGGCGCGTTCTCTGCTAGGCTTGGGGTTCACCCTGTGCGCGACCCGGGGTACCGCAGCCGCCCTCGACGCTGCCGGCCTCGAGGTCGAGGTCGTCAACAAGGTTTACGAAGGCCGTCCGCACATCGTCGATCTGCTCAAGAACGACGACATCGCTTATATCGTCAATACCACCGAGGGTCGCCAGGCGATCAACGATTCCTCGGTGATCCGTCGTACCGCGCTGGCCCGCAAGGTGCCCTATGCCACCACCCTGGCAGGGGCAAGCGCCGTTTGCATGGCGCTGGAATATGGCAATGCGATTACGGTACGGCGGCTACAGGAACTGCATGCAGGAGCCACACAATGAACAAGGTCCCGATGACCGTTGCCGGCGAGGCGCGCCTGCGCAAGGAGCTCGAGGAACTCAAGAGCGAGGCACGCCCCAAGGTGATCGCGGCGATCGCCGAGGCCCGTGAGCACGGCGATCTCAAGGAGAACGCCGAGTATCACGCGGCGCGCGAGCAGCAGGGCTTCATCGAGGGGCGGATCCAGGAGATCGAGAGCAAGCTCTCCAATGCCCAGGTGATCGACGTGCACAAGCTACCCCGGACCGGCAAGGTGATCTTCGGCGTCACCGTCGAGCTGATCAATCTCGGCAACGACGAAGAGGTCTCCTACCAGATCGTTGGCGAGGACGAGGCCGACATCAAGGCCGGCAAGATCTCCGTCACCTCGCCCATCGCCCGTGCCCTGATCGGCAAGGAAGAGGGCGATGTGGTGGTGGTCAGCACGCCGGGCGGCGAGGTCGAGTACGAGATATCCAGCGTCGAGCACCGCTGAGCGACGAGCAATGAGCCAGCAAAAAGCCCGCGACAGTTTGTCGCGGGCTTTTTGCTGAGTGGCTCGCGGCTCGCGGCTCGCCGCTGGCGCGCCAGCCCCTAGTGCCGGCCGTGATGGTTCTCGAAGCGCTTGACGTTGGACAGCTTGGGGTTGGCCTGGGGGTTCTTGCGGTAGAGCAGCGCCATCTTGCCGATGGTCTGCACGCGCTCTGCACCGCTCGCTGTGAGCAGCTCCTCGAGCATGGCGGCGCGGTCGTCGCGTTCGGCCAAGGCCAGCTTCACCTTGATCAGCTCATGATCGGCAAGCGCGCGGTCGAGCTCGGCCAGCACGCCCTCGGAGACGCCGTTCTCCGACACCGTGACCACGGGGTTCAGGTGGTGGCCGATACTGCGGAATGCTTTCTTTTGTGCCTGTGACAAGCTCATGGTATCTTGCGTCTTCCCGGTTGCGCGTAACCTGACATGGTACGGTGAAACGCGTGCCGGCGAAAGCATGGCGAGACCCGAGTCCGGTCTCGACCAGCTCCGCGTCATACCGAACCGGGCCGGCGTGCCTGTGCAGCGTTCGGCATCTTCAGTCAAGGTGATCTGTGGCTCGATCCACTTCCTCGTCCCGCGGTGGCAAACAGGCTGCCAGCAAGAGTTCGGCTTCCTGGCTCAAGGAGCACTTCGACGACCGCTTCGTGCAGCAGAGCTGGCAGGACGGCTATCGCAGCCGTGCCAGCTACAAGCTGCTCGCGCTCGACGAGAAAGATCGTCTGTTCAAGCCCGGCATGAGTGTGATCGACCTGGGGGCGGCTCCGGGCGGCTGGAGCCAGGTGGCGGCGGATCGCGTGGGTCCCGAGGGGCTGGTGATCGCCTCCGATATTCTTGAGATGGATGCCCTGGCCGGCGTCGAGTTCATTCAGGGCGACTTCACCGAGGAGGTCGTGCTCGAGGCGATCCTCGCGGCCCTCGATGAACGTCCAGTGGACCTTGTGATGTCCGACATGGCCCCCAATATGAGTGGCATGAGCGCTATCGACCAGCCCCAGGCCATGTACCTGGTGGAACTCGCCCTCGACCTGGCGCGCCAGACGCTGCGCCCCGGTGGTCGCTTCCTGGCCAAAGTGTTCCAGGGCGAAGGTTTCGATGCCTACCTGAAGGAGCTGCGCGGCAGCTTCAACAAGGTGGTGACGCGCAAGCCGGAGGCCTCCCGCGCCCGCTCGCGCGAGGTCTACCTGCTGGCGGAAGGATTTCGCGGCTGAGCCAGCAAGCTGACTCGGCGCTTCCCGACCGGCCGCGGCCGGTCGATAGAGACAGACTAACAACGCCATGACCGGACAGCGCGGCCCAACTGTGTCACAGTGTGGGCATGAAGGCCGGGTGGAACACGCCCTGCCCGCCTGTGGTCATACTGTGGTCCCTTGTGGTCACAGGGCTAGGCGTTACGGCGAGAGATGCTTGCAATGAGGGTGGTCCCTTGAACGATATGGCGAAGAACCTGATCCTGTGGTTGGTCATCGCAGCGGTGCTGCTGACGGTGTTCAACAACTTCACTGTCGATGGCACACCGCAGACGATGAACTATTCGCAGTTCGTCCAGCAGGTGCAGAACCAGCAGATCCGCAGCGTAACCATTGACGGTTACACCATCACCGGCGAGCGTGCCGACGGGTCGCAGTTCCAGACCATCCGGCCGGCGGCGGAAGATCCCAAGCTGATGGACGACCTGCTCGCCAACAACGTCACGGTGGTGGGCAAGGAGCCGCAGCAGCAGAGCCTGTGGACGCGGCTGCTGATCGCCAGCTTCCCGATCCTGCTGATACTCGCCATCTTCATGTTCTTCATGCGTCAGATGCAGGGGGGCGCCGGCGGCAAGGGCGGCCCGATGAGTTTCGGCAAGTCCAAGGCCAAGCTGCTCTCCCAGGACCAGATCAAGACCACCTTTGCCGACGTCGCCGGCTGTGACGAGGCCAAGGAGGAGGTCGAGGAGCTGGTCGATTTCCTGCGCGATCCCTCCAAGTTCCAGCGCCTGGGGGGGACCATTCCCCGTGGCGTGCTGATGGTGGGGCCGCCGGGCACCGGCAAGACGCTGCTGGCGAAATCCATCGCCGGCGAGGCCAAGGTGCCGTTCTTCTCGATTTCCGGCTCCGACTTCGTCGAGATGTTCGTCGGCGTCGGCGCCTCGCGCGTGCGTGACATGTTCGAGCAGGCCAAGAAGCAGGCGCCGTGCATCATCTTCATCGACGAGATCGACGCCGTGGGCCGTTCGCGCGGTGCCGGCATGGGCGGCGGCAATGACGAGCGCGAGCAGACGCTGAACCAGTTGCTGGTGGAGATGGACGGCTTCGAGGCCAACGAGGGCATCATCGTCATCGCCGCCACCAACCGTCCTGACGTGCTCGACCCGGCGCTGCTGCGCCCGGGTCGCTTCGACCGCCAGGTGGTGGTGCCGTTGCCCGATATCCGCGGCCGCGAGCACATCCTCAACGTCCACTTGCGCAAGGTGCCGCTGGCCGACGACGTCAAGCCGTCGCTGATCGCCCGCGGTACCCCGGGCTTCTCCGGCGCCGACCTGGCCAATCTGGTCAACGAGGCGGCCCTGTTCGCCGCGCGGCGCAACAAGCGGCTGGTGGGCATGGAGGAGCTGGACCTGGCCAAGGACAAGATCATGATGGGCGCCGAGCGCCGTTCCATGGTCATGACCGACAAGGAGAAGCTCAACACCGCCTACCACGAGTCGGGCCACGCCATCATCGGCCTGGTGATGCCGGAGCACGACCCGGTCTACAAGGTCACCATCATTCCGCGCGGCCGGGCGCTGGGTGTGACCATGTTCCTCCCCGAGCAGGATCGCTACAGCCTGTCGCGCCAGCAGATCATCAGTCAGATCTGCTCGCTGTTCGGCGGTCGCATCGCCGAGGAGATGACGCTGGGACCGAACGGCGTCACTACCGGCGCCTCAAACGACATCAAGCGCGCCACGGAGCTGGCCCACAACATGGTCGCCAAGTGGGGCCTGTCCGAGGAGATGGGGCCGATCATGTACGACGAGGACGAGTCGCACCAGTTCCTCGGTGGTCCGGGGCAGGGTGGCAGCAAGCTGAAGTCCGGCGAGACCACAACCCGGCTCGACAAGGAAGTGCGCAAGATCATCGATGAGTGCTATGCCAAGGCAAAGCAGATCCTCGAAGAGAATCGCGACAAGCTCGATGCCATGGCCGAGGCACTGATGCAGTACGAGACCATCGATGCCGACCAGCTGCGCGATATCATGGAGGGCCGCAAGCCGCGTCCGCCCAAGGATTGGGATGATGGCGACTCCGGTTCCGGTGCCCCCATCGGCAGTGAGACTGAGTCCTCTCGCGAGGAGGAGTCCGCCCAGGAGCCGACCGATGGCACCGGCAATGGCGATCACGGTGACGAGGAAGAAGACGGGGAGCCTCGCCGTCGTCCCTCCGACCCGCTGGGTGGCCCCGCCGGGTCGTGACGAAGCCCCGACAAGAAGCCAGGCGCCCCGATGGGGCGCCTTTGCTGTGGAGTCCCGAGCCCGGGCCTGCGTCACAGGATTCATGACATGACAGACAACCCCGCACCGACCTGGCTGCCGTGTGGACGGCACCGCCTCGATCTCTCTTATCCCCGCGTCATGGGCATTCTCAATGTCACGCCCGACTCCTTCTCCGACGGTGGCCGCCATGTGGCCGTCGACGACGCCCTGCGCCACGCTGAGCGTATGCTGGCCGAGGGGGCGGCGATCATCGATGTGGGCGGCGAGTCGACCCGCCCCGGCTCGCAGCCGGTTTCCACCCAGGAGGAGTTGGACCGAGTGGCGCCGGTGGTCGAGCGTCTGGTGTGTGAGCTCGACGCCCTGGTCTCGGTGGACACCAGCAACCCCGACGTGATGCGCCAGGTCGCGGTGCTGGGCGCCGGCATGATCAACGACGTACGCGCTCTGCAGCGGGAAGGTGCGCTGGAGGCGGCGTTGGGAACGGGGCTGCCGGTGTGCCTGATGCACATGCAGGGCGAGCCACGGGACATGCAGCAGGCGCCCCGCTATGATGAGCCCATCGAGGACGCCGTGCATCGCTTCCTGGCTGACCGGGTGGCGGTCTGCGAGGCTGCCGGCCTGCGCCGTGAGCGCCTGCTGCTCGACCCAGGTTTCGGCTTCGGCAAGACCGTCGAGCATAATTTGCGCCTGCTTCATCGCATGGAACGCCTGGCCGAGCTCGAGCTGCCGCTGCTCGTCGGCATGTCGCGCAAGAGTCTGATCGGCAAGGTGCTTGGCCGCCCGGTGGAGGAGCGCCTGCCCGGTGGGCTGGCGCTGGCGTCGCTGGCCGTCGAGCGCGGTGCGCGTATTTTGCGCGTTCATGACGTTGGCCCGGTCATGGATGCGGTGAACATGACCTGGGCCGTGCTAAGGGAAGGCTGCGAGCATGACTAGAAAATACTTCGGTACGGATGGCATTCGCGGAACGGTCGGGGAGTACCCCATCACACCGGACTTCATGCTCAAGCTGGGCTGGGCCATGGGTCGGGTCCTGGCGCGGGAGTCGGGGCGCGCCCGGGTGCTGATCGGCAAGGACACACGCATCTCGGGCTACATGTTCGAATCGGCCCTCGAGGCGGGGCTCTCCGCTGCCGGTGTCGACGTGGCGCTGCTCGGCCCGATGCCCACGCCGGGCATCGCCTATCTCACGCGAACCTTCCGCGCCGATGCCGGCATCGTCATCTCGGCCTCGCACAATCCCTTTGCCGACAACGGCATCAAGTTCTTCTCTACCGAGGGCACCAAGCTTGCGGATGCGCTCGAGGAGCGCATCGAGGCGGTGCTCGACGAGCCGCTGACCACGGTGGCGGCGGGCAAGCTGGGCAAGGCAATGCGTATCGACGACGCCGCCGGCCGCTACATCGAGTTCTGCAAGTCGACGATCCCCAACCGGGTCAGCCTGCATGGGCTGCGCATGGTACTCGACTGCGCGCATGGCGCCACCTACCACATCGCGCCCAGCGTCTTCCGTGAGCTGGGCGCCGAGGTCAGCCTGGTGGGGGCCAGTCCCGACGGGCTCAATATCAATCGCGAGGTGGGGTCGACTTCTCCTGCGACGCTGCGTGCCGCGGTGATCCAGCAGGGCGCCGACCTGGGGATCGCCTTCGACGGCGACGGCGACCGCGTGCTGATGGTCGATGCCGACGGGCGCGAAGTCGATGGAGACGACATCCTCTACCTGATCGCCCGCGACCGGCACGAGCGCGGTCAGCTGGTGGGCGGCGTGGTCGGCACCCTGATGACCAATTTCGGCCTGGCCATGGCGCTCGAGCAGATGGACATCCCCTTCGAGCGCGTCAAGGTCGGCGACCGCTATGTGGTCGAGCGGTTGCTGGAGAACGGCTGGCAGCTCGGCGGTGAATCCTCCGGCCATATCGTTTGTGCCGATGTGCAGAGTACCGGCGACGGCATCGTCTCGGCCCTGCAGGTGCTGGCGCTCATGGTCAGCGAGGGCAAGCCGCTGAAGGCGCTGCTTGCCGGTCTCGAAAAGGTGCCCCAAGTGCTGGTCAACGTGCGCCTGACGCCGGGCAGCGATGCCTCGGTGCTGATGGCGAGCCCGGCGGTCCAGGACGCGGTGGCGGCCGTGGAGGCGGAGCTCGGCGACGAGGGTCGCGTGCTGCTGCGCCCGTCCGGCACCGAGCCGCTGATTCGCGTCATGGTCGAAGGGCGGGCGCACCTCGACGTCGAAGGCCTGGCGGGGCGCCTGGCCGACCAGGTCAAGGGAGAACTGGGTTGACAGCCGCGACAGCTGTTGTCTTGACTTGACGCCTCCTATACCATTTCGCTCCACTTTGAAAGAGGACGCTGCATGCGAACGCCGCTGATCGCCGGGAACTGGAAGATGAACGGTTCGGCCGTGCTGGTCGAAGAGTTCGGTCGCGCCTTTGCCGAGGCGAGGCTTCCGGCATCGCTGGACGTGGTCGTCCTGCCGCCCTTTCCCTATCTGGATGCGGCACGGCGCGCCTTCGAGGGTACCTCGCTGCGCCTGGGCGCGCAGACACTCAATCCGCTGCATTCCGGTGCCCGCACCGGCGAGGTGAGCGGGCGCATGCTCAAGGAGTTCGGCGTCGAGTACGCCCTGGCGGGGCATTCGGAGCGACGCCAGCTCTATCGTGAGGACGACGAGGCCGTGTACGATCGGCTGCTGGCGGCATTGAACGCCGACATCACGCCGATTCTGTGTGTGGGCGAAACCCTCGAAGAGCGTGATGCGGGCAAGACCCTGGAGGTCGTGCTGCGCCAGGTGGGTTACGTGATGGCGCGCCTCGAGCCGGATCAGCGCGCGCGGGTGGTCATCGCCTACGAGCCGGTGTGGGCCATCGGGACCGGGCGAACCGCGACGCCGCAGCAGGCCCAGGAGGTCATGGCCGCCATTCGCGAGTACCAAGGCGGCTTCGATCGTGACCTCGCGGCAGGCCTGCGCCTGCTGTACGGCGGCAGCATGAACGCCGGCAACGCGGCTGAGCTGTTGGCTCAGCCCGACATCGACGGAGGCCTGGTGGGCGGTGCTTCGCTCAAGGTCGACGATTTCCTAGCCATTTGTCAGTCAGCAGGTTGAATCCATGCAAGTTGCCATTCTCATGATCCATGTGGCGATCGCCATCGCGCTGGTCGTTCTCATTCTGCTGCAGCAGGGCAAGGGGGCCGAGGCCGGTGCGGCCTTCGGCGGCGGTGCCTCCCAGACCGTGTTCGGCTCGCGCGGCAGCGGCGGCTTCCTGTCGCGCACCACGGCGGTATTGGCGGCGGCCTTCTTCGCCACCTCGCTGACGCTGGCCTACTTCGCCAGCCAGGCAGGAGAGGCCCCGGAGGCGGGCATTCCCGATTCGCGCCTGATCGAACAGCAGCGTGGCCTACCGACGCTTGACGACGACGCCAACGATGTGGATAATACCGCGCCAGTGCTGGAGGAAAGCGACGGCTGAGTCGCGGTTCCGGCAGTCTAGCAAGCCGAAGTGGTGGAATTGGTAGACACGCTATCTTGAGGGGGTAGTGACCTTATGGTCGTGCGGGTTCAAGTCCCGCCTTCGGCACCATCTGAAACGCCGTGGTCCCATGGGGCCGCGAGTCGTCAGAAGCAGGATTGGCACCAGGAAGATGGCAGGCGCACGCTTGACTCAAGCGATTATTGCGCCTAGAATCGCCGACCTGGAATGTTGCGGGGTGGAGCAGTCTGGTAGCTCGTCGGGCTCATAACCCGAAGGTCATCGGTTCAAATCCGGTCCCCGCTACCATCTTTTGGCAGGCGTCCGAGCGGGATGCAAGATGCCGAAAGAGGTACTACAGGTTTCTTGTGAAAGGCCCCTTCCTGCGAAGGGGCTTTTTGTTAGCGGCTTACTGTCGGTCAGGCCGGCAGCGCTTGTTCGGGCAACGCCAATCAGCCACCTAGCTTTCCTGTTCACTCCCGGCCAGGTGCCTGATGCAACGGCTGTAGGAGCTTTCTGTGGCACTCAAGGACGCTGCGCTATATGCGCTGATCGAGCCGGTGGTCACCGCCATGGGGTTCGAGCTGTGGGGCATCGACTACCGCCCCCAGGGCAAGCATTCCCGGCTGGTGATCTACATTGATCATGCCGACGGTGTGAGCGTGGATCATTGCGCCGACGTCAGTCGCCAGGTCAGTGCCGTGCTCGACGTGGAGGACCCCATCCCTGGCGAATACCGCCTGGAGGTGTCGTCGCCGGGCATGGACCGTCCGCTCTTTACCCTCGATCAATTCGCGCGCTTTGCCGGGCACCAGGTGGCGCTGAAGCTGCGCGTGCCGTTCGATGGGCGGCGCAAGTTCCAGGGGCTGCTGGCCGGCATCGAAGAGGATGAGGTGCTGCTGCAGCTCGACGGCGAAGAGTATTGCTTTCCCATCGAAAGCATCGATCAGGCACGGGTGGTTCCCCGGTTCGAAGACTGAGGTCGCCGGCCAAGGTTGCTGGTGCACAAGAACAGGTTTTCTGGCGAGGCATAGGCATGAGTAAAGAAATTCTGATGGTCGTGGATGCGATCTCCAACGAGAAGGGCGTGCCCCGGAACGTGATCTTCGAGGCCGTCGAGGCGGCCCTGGCCAGCGCCTCGCGCAAGCGCTTCGAAGGCCGTGAGGTCAGCGTGCGGGTGCATATCGACCGTCAAACGGGCGAGTACGAGACCTTTCGCCGCTGGGAGGTGATCGAGGACGACGAGTTCGAGAACCCCGACGCCGAGATCAAGCTCTCCTATGCCGAGCGCCGTGACCCGCCGCTGGGTCTGGGGGACGTGGTCGAGGAGCAGATCGAGAACGCGGCCTTCGGCCGTATCGCCGCCCAGACCGCCAAGCAGGTCATCGTGCAGAAGGTGCGCGAGGCTGAGCGGGCCGAGGTGGTTCGCCAGTATGCCGAGCGCGAGGGCGAGCTGGTCGCCGGCATCGTCAAGAAGACCACGCGCGACGGCCTGATCATCGACCTGGGGGATAACGCCGAGGCGTTCCTGCCGCGCAGCGAGATGATTCCCGGCGAGCGCTACCGCATGAACGACCGGGTGCGTGCGCTGCTGCTCAAGGTCGATGCCGAGGCGCGTGGCGCCCAGTTGATCCTGTCGCGTACCTGCCCCGAGCTGATCATCGAACTGTTCAAGATCGAGGTGCCGGAGATCGCCGAGCAGCTCATCGAGATCAAGGGCGCGGCGCGTGATCCCGGCTCCCGGGCCAAGATCGCGGTCAAGACCAACGACCGGCGCATCGATCCGGTCGGGGCCTGCGTGGGCATGCGCGGTTCGCGCGTGCAGGCGGTGTCGAGCGAACTGCAGAACGAGCGGGTCGACATCATCCTGTGGGACGACAATCCCGCTCAGCTAGTCATCAACGCCATGGCGCCGGCCGATGTCGCCTCGATTCTGGTCGACGAGGACGCCCATGCCATGGACGTGGCCGTGGCCGAGGACAATCTGGCTCAGGCCATCGGTCGCAGCGGCCAGAACGTACGTCTGGCTTCCGAGCTCACCGGCTGGCGGATCAACGTCATGACCGAAGGGGAGGCGGAAGACAAGCGCGAGCAGGAGATCGACAGCCTGGTCGAGCATTTCATCCAGCACCTGGACATCGAGGAAGACCTCGCCCGGCTGCTGGTGGAAGAGGGCTTCACCACGTTGGAGGAGATCGCTTACGTGCCCCTCGAGGAGATCCTCGAAATCGAGGAGCTCGACGAAGAGCTGGTGGAAGAATTGCGTGCGCGTGCCAAGGATGAACTGCTGACGCTGGCCATCGCCTCGGAAGAGGAACTGGACGGCGCTCAGCCGGCCGACGACCTGCTGGAGATGGACGGCATGGAGCGTCACCTGGCCTTCATCCTGGCCAGCCGGGGCATCGTCACCATGGAGGACCTCGCCGAGCAGTCCGTCGACGATCTGATGGACATCGAGGGCATGGACGAGGAGCGCGCTGCAGCACTGATCATGACTGCCCGTGCGCCCTGGTTCGAGAACGAACAGTAAACGGGTCACGGGCTGAGGAGGGTCGAGATGTCGGAAATGACCGTTAAAGATTTTGCAGCGAAGGTGGGCCGCGACGTACCCCGCCTGCTGGAACAGATGAAAGAAGCCGGGCTCGAGCACAAGTCCGAGAGCGATGCCGTGTCCGAGGAGGACAAGCGCAAGCTGCTCGATTACCTGACCAAGAGCCATGGTGGCGGCGGTGCCGGAGCGCGCAATCGCATCACCTTGACGCGCAAGACCAAGAGTCGCATCAAGACCGGCGAGCGTGGCAAGACAATCGAGGTGCAGGTGCGCAAGAAGCGCACCTACGTCAAGCGCGCCGAAGAGGAGGCCCCTGCCCCCGAGCCGGTGGAAGAGACCGGGCCGCGTCAGCTGGTCGGCGACATGGCCGATTCACAGGCCAAGCGTGAAGCCCAGGAGGCCGAGCAGGCCAAGGTGCGCGCCGCCGAGCAGGCTGCTCGCGAGGAAGCCACCAAGGCCGAGGCGGCCAAGGCCGCCGCCGAGCCCGAGATCCCGGTGCCCGAACTCGAGACGCCTGAGGAGCCGACCGGCGAGCCGGAGCCTCCGGCACCGCCCAAGGAGGGCCGTACCGACCGGCGTACCGCGCCGCCCAAGAAGGCCTCGGCCAAGAAGGGACGTCACGATCGCGACGACGACGACCGTGGGGACCGCGAGGAGCGTCGTCGCGGCGGCGGCAAGAAGGTCAAGCGCGCCGAGCGCCGTGGTGGCCGTCGTGGCTCCAGTCAGTCCGGTGGCGGCAAGCACGGCTTCCAGAAGCCGACCCAGCCGATCGTGCGCGAGGTGTCGATTCCCGAGTCGATCAGCGTCGCCGACCTGGCCGACAAGATGTCGATCAAGGCCAACGAAGTCATCAAGACCATGTTCACCATGGGCGCGGCGGTGACCATCAACCAGACCATCGATCAGGATACCGCGGCCATCGTGGTCGAGGAGATGGGTCACGTGCCCAAGCTGATCAAGGACGATGCCCTCGAGACCGAAATGCTCGAAGGCATCTCCTACGAGGGCGAGGAGATCAGCCGCTCGCCGGTGGTCACGGTGATGGGGCACGTCGACCACGGCAAGACTTCGTTGCTCGACTACATCCGCAAGGCCAAGGTGGCCACCGGCGAGGCTGGCGGTATTACGCAGCACATCGGGGCCTACCACGTCGAGGACCAGCACGGCGGCGTGACCTTCCTCGACACTCCCGGCCACGCGGCGTTCACCGCCATGCGGGCCCGTGGTGCCAAGGCAACCGACGTGGTCATCCTGGTGGTGGCGGCCGACGACGGCGTCATGCCGCAGACGGTCGAGGCGATCGAGCACTCCAAGGCGGCCGAAGTGCCCATCGTGGTGGCGGTCAACAAGATCGACAAGTCGGGAGCCGACCCGGACCGGGTCAAGAACGAGCTCTCCCAGCACGGTGTCATCTCCGAGGAGTGGGGCGGCGATACCCAGTTCGTCCACGTCTCGGCCAAGAGCGGTGAAGGCATCGAGGAATTGCTGGAAGCGATCCAGCTGGTCTCCGAGGTCCTCGAGCTCAAGGCGGTGCCGGAAGCCCCGGGCAAGGGCGTGGTGGTCGAGTCGCGCCTCGACAAGGGCCGCGGTCCGGTGGCCACCGTGCTGGTCCAGAACGGCACCCTGAAGAAGGGCGATATCGTGCTCGCCGGCCTGCACTACGGCCGCGTGCGTGCGCTGACCAACGAGCTCGGCCAGCAGGTCGAGGAGGCGGGCCCCGCCATGCCGGTGGAGATCCAGGGCCTCGACGGCACCCCGGACGCCGGTGACGACTTCATGGTCGTGGCCGACGAGAAGAAGGCCCGCGAGGTCGCCAACTTCCGTCAGGGCAAGTACCGCGAGGTACGCCTGGCGCGTCAGCAGAAGGCCAAGCTGGAGAACATGTTCAGCCAGATGGGCCAGGACGAGGTGGCCAAGGTCAACATCGTGCTCAAGGCCGACGTGCAGGGTTCGCTGGAAGCGATCAAGGGCGCTCTCGAGGAGCTCTCCACCGACGAGGTGCAGGTGGCCGTGGTCTCCTCGGGCGTGGGTGGCATCACCGGGACCGACGCCAACCTGGCGCTGGCATCGGAGGCCATCGTGGTCGGCTTCAACGTGCGTGCCGACGCTGCCGCCCGCGAGATCATCGAGCGCGAGGGGCTGGATCTGCGCTACTACAGCGTCATCTACCAGCTGATCGACGAGGTCAAGCAGGCCATGAGCGGCATGCTGGCACCGGAGTGGAAGGAAGAGATCGTCGGCGTGGCCGAGGTTCGCGACGTCTTCCGTGCGCCCAAGATCGGCGCCGTGGCCGGCTGCATGGTGGTCGAGGGCACCGTCTTCCGCAACAAGAAGATCCGTGTGCTGCGCGACAACGTGGTCATCTACGAGGGCGAACTCGAGTCGCTGCGCCGCTTCAAGGACGACGTCCAGGAAGTGCGCAACGGCATGGAGTGCGGCATCGGCGTCAAGAACTACAACGACGTTCAGGTCGGCGACAAGATCGAGGTCTTCGACCAGGTCAAGGTCGAGCGGACGCTGTAATCGCAGCGGGGGTGGAGCATGCGCGAGTTCAAGCGTACCGACCGGGTCGGCGACCAGCTGCAGAAGGAGCTGGCCGTATTGATCCAGCGCGAAGTCAAGGACCCGCGCCTGGGCATGGTCACCGTCAGCGGGGTCACGGTCAGCCGTGACCTCGGCTATGCCGATGTCTACGTGACCCTGCTCGGCGAGGACAGTCCCGAGCGCATCAAGGAGAACCTCAAGGTACTGAAGCAGGCGGCAGGTTTCCTGCGCAGCCAGATCGCCCGGCGCATCAAGCTGCGTCACGTGCCGGAGTTGCGCTTCCACTACGACGAGAGCGTGGTGCGCGGTCAGCGGCTCTCCTCGCTGATCGACGAGGCGGTCGAAAGCGATCGCTCCCGTCATCCAAACGAAGAGGGCGAGCCGAACGCCGGTGACGACGAGGGAGAGCGCCACTGATGGCGCGCCGGCGTCGCGGTCTGCCGGTCAACGGAGTGCTGCTGCTCGACAAGCCCAGAGGTGCGTCGAGCAACCATGCCTTGCAGCGGGTACGGCGCTTGCTGCAGGCGCAGAAGGCGGGCCATACCGGCACGCTGGACCCGATGGCGACCGGGCTGTTGCCGGTGTGCCTGGGCGAGGCGACCAAGTTCTCGGCGCACCTGCTCGAGGCCGACAAGGTCTACCGTACCCGGGTGCAGCTCGGGGCGGTGACCGACACCGGCGATGCCGAGGGCGAGGTGGTCGAGCGCTGCGAGGTGCCGCCACTGACGCCGGTGGATATCGAGCGGGCGCTCGAGCGCTTTCGTGGCGAGATCGAGCAGGTACCGCCGATGTACTCGGCGCTCAAGCACCAGGGGCGCAAGCTCTACGAACTGGCCCGCGAAGGCAAGAGCGTCGAGCGTGCAGTGCGCCGTGTGACGGTGTATGATGCCCGGCTGCTTGCCTTCGAAGGCGACGCCTTCGAGCTCGAGGTCCGGGTCAGCAAGGGCACCTACGTGCGCACCCTGGCCGAGGACATCGGACGGGCACTCGGCAGCGGGGCGCATATCACCGCCCTGCGGCGGCTCGCCACCGGCCCCTTCGACAGCGAGGGCATGCTGCCCATCGAGGCGCTGGAAGCGCTGTCGGGCCAGGAGGAGCGCGAGGCGACGCTGCTGCCGGTCGACGTGCTGGTGGCGCATCTGCCCAAGGTCGAGGTCGACGAGCGCGCCAGGCAGCGACTCATGCACGGCCAGGCGGCCAGCGTCGCTGCTACCGGCGAGAAGACCGGCAAGCTGACGAGACTCTACTGCGACGAGACCTTCCTCGGGCTCGGCGTGGTGACGGGGCCACAGGAAGTGGCACCGAAGCGGCTGCTCAATACGGCAGCCGATTGAGGGGCGGCGAGAGCCTGTCCCTGAAGGAGAGACGCCCGAGACTGCAAATATGCGTGGTCTCACACATTCACGTTTCAGGCATATTGCTTACTGGAGACACAGATGGCACTTACCGCTGAACAGAAGGCCGAGATCGTCAAGGAATTCGGCCGTGGCGACAACGACACCGGTTCCCCCGAGGTTCAGGTGGCCCTGCTGAGCGCCAACATCGATGGCCTGCAGGATCACTTCAAGACCAACAAGCAGGATCACCACTCTCGTCGTGGCCTGATCCGCATGGTCAACCAGCGCCGCAAGCTGCTGGATTACCTGAAGCGCAAGGATCTTTCTCGCTATCAGGCACTGATCCAGCGCCTGGGTCTCCGTCGTTAAACGACGCGAGGCTGGAAACGAAGCGGGCAGCCCCCATGGGGCTGCCCGTTTTGCGTTTCCAGGAGGCGAAATCGGCGGTATAGGTGGCTCTCACGCGCGTCAACCCCTAAAATGGTCGCCGAGTCAAAAACGACCCATACATGAGTAGAGACAAGTTGAAGGAAGTCGCCGTGAATCCGGTCAAGAAAACGTTTCAGTACGGTCGCAGCACCGTCACCCTGGAAACCGGGCGCATCGCCCGGCAGGCCACCGGTGCCGTCATGGTCACCATGGACGAGACCGTGGTGCTGTGCACCGTGGTCGCCCGCAAGGATACCAAGCCCGGGCAGGATTTCTTCCCGCTGTCGGTCCACTATCAGGAGAAGACCTACGCGGTGGGCAAGATCCCCGGCGGCTTCTTCAAGCGCGAGGGGCGTCCCACCGAGAAGGAGACCCTCACCTCGCGGCTGATCGACCGCCCCATTCGCCCGCTGTTCCCCAAGGGCTTCATGAACGAGGTGCAGGTCATCTGTACGGTGCTCTCCACCGACCGCAATCATGACCCGGACATCGCCGCCATGCTCGGCACCTCCGCGGCGCTGGCGATCTCCGGCGTGCCGTTCAACGGCCCCATCGGCGCCGCTCGCGTCGGTTTCGACGAGGAGAAGGGGTATTTCCTCAACCCCACCGTGGAAGAGCTGGCCAGCTCCGAGCTGGACATGGTCGTCGCCGGTACCGAAAAGGCCGTGCTGATGGTCGAGTCCGAGGCCGATGAGCTGCTCGAGGACGAGATGCTGGGTGCCGTGCTCTACGGCCACCAGGAGATGCAGGTGGCCATCCGCGCGATCAACGAGCTGGTCGCCGAGGCCGGCAAGCCCAAGTGGGAGTGGCAGCCGCCCGCCGAGAACACCGCGCTCAAGCAGGCCGTCGCCACCGCCTTCGAGGCCAAGGTCGGCGAAGCCTACCGCATCACCGACAAGATGGCGCGCCAGGATGCACTCGCTGCGCTCAAGGAGCAGGCGGTGGAGCAACTGGCCGGTGAGGAAGAGGGCCGGTTCGACGCCGACGAGGTCAAGGGGGCGTTCGCCAGCCTCGAGAAACGCGTGGTGCGCTCCCGCGTGATCAAGGGCGAGCCGCGCATCGACGGTCGCGATCAGAAGACCGTGCGGCCGTTGGCGATCGAAGTCGGCAGCCTGCCCAAGACTCACGGCTCGGCGATCTTCACCCGCGGCGAGACCCAGGCGATCGTCATCGCCACTCTGGGTACCCTGCGCGATGCCCAGCTGATCGAGTCGCTGGAAGGCGAGCGCAAGGATCGCTTCCTGCTGCACTACAACTTCCCGCCCTACAGCGTGGGCGAGGCCGGCTTCATGGGCGGCCCCAAGCGTCGTGAGATCGGCCATGGCCGTCTGGCGCGCCGCGGCGTGCAGGCGATGCTGCCCGACGAGGCGGACTTCCCCTATACCATTCGCGTGGTCTCCGAGATCACCGAATCCAACGGCTCCAGCTCCATGGCCTCCGTCTGCGGTGCCTCGCTGGCGCTGATGGATGCCGGCGTGCCGATGAAGGCCCCGGTAGCGGGGATCGCCATGGGCCTGGTGAAGGATGAGAACGGTTTCGCCGTACTCACCGACATTCTCGGCGACGAGGATCATCTGGGCGACATGGACTTCAAGGTCGCGGGCTCCTCCGCCGGCGTCACGGCCCTGCAGATGGACATCAAGATCGAGGGCATCAACGAGGAGATCATGGAGATCGCCCTGCAGCAGGCCCATGAGGCCCGCCTGCACATTCTCGAGCAGATGAACACGGTCATCGGCCAGAGCCGTGCCGAAGTCTCCGAGAACGCGCCCTCCATGGCCACCATCAAGATCGACCCGGAGAAGATCCGCGACGTCATCGGCAAGGGCGGCGCCACCATCCGCAAGATCTGCGAGGATACCGGCGCCTCCATCGACCTGGACGACGACGGTACCGTGCGCATCTACGCCGAGGACAAGGCGGCGGCGAAGAAGGCCATCGACATCGTGCTGTCGATCACCGCCGAGGCCGAGATCGGCAAGCTCTACAAGGGCAAGGTGGTTCGCATCGCCGACTTCGGTGCCTTCGTCAACATCATGCCGGGCACCGACGGCCTGGTGCACATCTCGCAGATCGTGCCCGAGCGGGTCAACGACGTGCGTGATTTCCTCAACGAGGGTGACGAGGTGGTAGTCAAGGTGCTCGACATCGACAACCGCAACCGCGTTAAGCTCACCATCAAGGAGATCGCGCCGGAAGAGAAGGCCGCCTTCGAAGCCGAGCAGGCCGAGACTGCGCTGTAAGCTGCACCCGACGCCGTAACGCGAACCGCCCCCATGGCCTGGCCATGGGGGCGGTTTTTTTAAGTGCTGCCACGCTAGCGAAAGCCAGCGCGCGCAGCGGCTTTACCTCTCTATGGCGAGGGCGACCCCCTGCCCGCCACCGATACACAGCGTCGCCAGGCCCTTCTTGGCGTCGCGGGCGATCATCTCGTGCAGCAGCGTGATCAGCACGCGGCAGCCCGAGGCGCCGATGGGGTGGCCCAGCGCGATGGCGCCGCCGTTGACGTTGACCTTGGAGGTGTCCCAGCCGAGCTCCTTGTTGACTGACAGCGCCTGGGCCGCGAAGGCCTCGTTGGCCTCGACCAGATCGAGATCGTCCAGGCTCCAGCCGGCCTTCTCCAGGCAGCGGCGGGTGGCCGGGGCGGGGCCGATGCCCATGATCGAGGGATCGACGCCGGCATTGGAGTAACCGGCGATGCGAGCCAGCGGCTCGAGGCCGAGTTCCTTGGCCTTGTCGGCGGAGCAGATCATCACCACGGCGGCGCCGTCGTTGATCGAGGAGGCATTGCCGGCGGTGACGGTGCCATCCTTCTTGAACGCAGGCTTCATGCCGCCGAGCTTTTCCGCGGTCACTTCGCGCGGGTTCTCGTCGGTATCGAAGACGACCGGATCGCCCTTGCGCTGGGGAATCTCGACCGGCACGATCTGGCTCTTGAAGCGCCCTTCCTTGATGGCCGCGGCGGCCTTCTGCTGGGAGGCGGCGGCGAATTCGTCCATGGCCTCGCGGGTGATGCCGTATTTCTCGGCCAGATTCTCGGCCGTGATGCCCATATGGTAGTTGTTGAAGGCGTCCCACAGGCCGTCATGGACCATGGAGTCGATGGCCTTCCAGTCGCCCATGCGCTGGCCGGTACGCGAGTTGGGCAGCACGTGGGGAGCGAGTGACATGTTCTCCTGGCCGCCGGCAAGAATCAGGTCGGCATCGCCGCAGCGGATCGCCTGGGTGGCCAGGTGCAGCGCCTTGAGACCCGAGCCGCATACCTTGTTGATGGTCATGGCGGGAACGGCGGCAGGCAGGCCGGCCTTGATGGCGGCCTGGCGAGCCGGGTTCTGGCCGACGCCAGCCGTGAGTACCTGGCCGAGCAGCACCTCATCGATCTGGACGGCGGCCACGCCGGTGGAGGCGAGGATGTCCTTGATCACCAGCGCCCCGAGGTCGCTGGCGGGTATGCCGGCAAGCGACCCCCCGAAGGCGCCGATCGCGGTACGGCGAGCGGCTACGATCACCACATCTTGCATTGGAATTCTCCTGAGTCGTTCACGGACGCTGAGAGTCCAGCATAGGCGACTTTTGTGCGCTGCGGCAATGCCCCATGCGGCGATAGCACCAGCCGCGATGCCGGACCGTCAGGCGAACTGGACGGGAATGGCATTGCTGGTATGGCTGACGACATTGCCTTCCTGCAGGTAGACGAGGCGTGGTTGGTGATTGTCCAGTTCCGCCTCGCTGTAATGAGCATAGCTGCAAATGATCACGCGGTCGCCGGGGCCGGCCAGATGGGCGGCGGCGCCGTTGATCGAGATCACCTGCGAGCCCTCCTCGGCACGAATGGCATAGGTGGTGAAGCGCTGCCCGTTTTCGACGTTGTAGATCTGGATCTGCTCGTTCTCGCGGATGCCGGACATGTCCAGCAGCTCGCCGTCGATGGCGCAGGAACCTTCGTAGTTGAGTACGGCGTGGGTGACACGGGCCATGTGCAGCTTGGCCTTGAGCATGACGGTGAACATGCGGACGTCTTCCTCCGGGTGCATTCGCCTGCCGCCTAGCGTGGCAGGGTCAGGGTCAGGTTGTCGATCAGGCGGGTCGTGCCCAGCCGGGCGGCGGCCAGCAGCACGGCGTCGCGTGTGGCAGCGCTCACCGGTCCCAGGTCGGTGGCGCGCAGCTCCAGGTAATCGGGGACGAAGCCGGAGGCTCGCAGCCGAGCCAGGCCGGCTTCGAGGGTCGTCTCGATGGGCTCTCCGGCTTCGAGTGACGTGCGCAGCGCGGCCAGGGTGCGCTGCAGCTCCGGTGCCGTGGCGCGCTCGGCCTCGTCGAGGTAGCCGTTGCGCGACGAGAGCGCCAGTCCATCCTCGGCCCGCACGATCGGCACGCCGACGATCTCGATGGGAAAGTGCAGGTCGTCGACCAGCTTGCGAATGACTGCCAGCTGCTGATAGTCCTTCTCGCCGAAGCAGGCTACGTCGGGCTGAACCAGGTTGAACAGGATGCTGACCACGGTGGAGACACCGTCGAAGTGGCCGGGCCGCGAGCCGCCACACAGGCCCTCGCTGACGGCCGGCACGCAGACGCGGGTCTGTTCGTGTACGCCGCGGGGATAGAGGGTCGCGACGGAGGGCGTGAACAACAGGTCGCAGCCGGCCACCTCGAGCTGTTCCTGGTCCTCGGCCAGCGTGCGCGGATAGGCATCCAGATCCTCATTGGGACCGAACTGCAGCGGGTTGACGAAAACCGTCGCGACGACCACGTCGGCATGGCGGCGTGCGGTTTCAACCAGCGCCAGGTGACCGGCATGCAGGTTGCCCATGGTCGGCACCAGACCGATACGCTGGCCTCGGCGACGATGCTCGCCGAGGGTCTCGCGCAGCGCAGAAATGTCTCGCAGGGTTCGCATCAGCGGGCCTCCTCGATGGAAGAACGGAACTAGAAACAGTGTTCCTCAGCCGGGAAGCGGCGCGCCTTGACGTCCTCGTGATAGCGACGGAAGGCGCCGGGAATGTCATCGGCCTCGGCCATGAAGTTCTTGACGAAGCGTGGTGTGCGGCCATGGGTGACGCCGAGCACGTCGTGCAGGACGAGGATCTGGCCATCGGTGTCCGGGCCGGCGCCGATGCCGATCACCGGCACCTGGAGGGCCTCGGTAACGGCCTTGCCCAGGCTGGCCGGCACGCACTCGAGCAGGATGGCCGAGGCACCGGCTTCGACCAGGGTGCGGGCATCCTCGAGGATCTGTGCGGCGCGCTCGGCGTCGCGGCCCTGGACCTTGTAGCCGCCGAGCTGGTAGACGGTCTGGGGCGTCAGGCCCAGGTGGGCGCACACCGGCACGCCGCGGCGAGTCAGCTCGCGGATACCGTCGGCCATCCACGCTTCGCCCTCGACCTTGACGATTTCAGCGCCGGCACGCATCAGCTCGCCGGCATCGTTCAGCAGGCGCTCGTTGCTGGCATTGCTCATGAACGGCAGGTCTGCCATCAGCAGACTTGCCCCTTTGGCGCGGGCGGTACAGCGGGTGTGATAACAGATGTCGTCGAGGGTCACCGGCAGGGTGCTGGCATGGCCCTGAAGCACCATGCCCAGCGAATCGCCGACCAGCAGTACCTCAATGCCCGCTTCGGTGGCGGTGCGCGCGAAGGAGGCATCGTAGGCGGTCAGACAGCTGAAGGTTTCGCCTGAGCGCTTATAGGCCTGCAGCGTGCTTAGCGTGACGGTTTTCATGGCGTGCTCTCGTTATGTTCCGGGCGCCTGGCTGGAGCGGTGGTGCCAGGGCAGCGCCTGATTGTTACCAGAATGCGGTGGTCGTGTCGACCGGTAACACCTTGCGCCTCAGTTCCCGCTGTCAGGTAACACTTCGACTTCACCAGCCGAGGCGAGCGTTTCCGCCAGGTCAGCGATGCGACGACCATCCGGCAGCTGCAGCCGCGGCGCCAGCTCGGCGAGCGGCAGCAGCACGAAGGCACGGGCCGCCATTTCACGGTGCGGCACCTGCAGTCGCGGCAATATCAGAGTCTCATTTCCGTACAGTAGCAGGTCGAGGTCGAGGGTGCGGGGCCCCCAGTGGCGCTGACGCACGCGGCGATGCCGCTGCTCCAGTGCCTGCAGCTGGTCGAGCAGGGCCAGCGGCGAGAGGCGTGTGCGCAGGTGGATGACGGCATTGATGAAATCCGGCTGGTCCTGCGGCCCGACCGGACGGCTGCGATACAGCCGCGAGGCGGCGGCTCGCTCGGTCAGGGGCAGGGTATTCAGCTCCCCGTAGGCGCGGCAGACCTGATCGACCGGATCGTCGAGATTACTGCCTAAGCCGACGTATGCGTCGACGAGAGGCGTCATGAGGGACCGGAGGGACTGCGCCGTCGGCGTTTGCGCGGGCGCCGCCGCCGGGGGGTGTTGCCGCCGGGTCCGGTATCGGCCCCCGCCTTTTCGAGCAGGCGCCGCTGCTCGTGCTCGTCGCCCTCCTGATAGGCCGTCCACCACTCGCCAAGCCCGGGCTCTATCTCGCCGGCGGACTCGCGCAGCAGCAGGAAGTCGTAGGCGGCGCGAAAGCGGGGATGCTCGCGGGTCTGCAGTGCGCGCTTGCCGCGGCGCTGGGGCAGGCGCTGCTGGAGGTCCCAGATGTCGCGCATCGGCAGGCTGAAGCGCTTGGGCACCGAAATGTGCTTCAACTGGCGCGACAGCACCTGCTGTGAGGCGAGCTGCAGCGCGGGGATGGGTGGCATGCCCTCGGCTTCCAGAACGCTCTGGCGGCGCTGTACGGGGCCCCACAGCAAGGCGGCGAAGAGGAAGGCGGGAGTCACCGGCTTCTCCTCGTGAATGCGTCTGTCGGTGCTGGCCAAGGCCTCCTCTAGGAGCGGCTCCGCCCAGGACAGCTCGGCCATGGCCTCATCGGTCTCGGGGAACAGCATGGCGAACAGGCCGTAGTGACGCAGCAGGCGGAAGGTCTCCACGCCGTGCCCGGCCATGAACAGCTTGAGCACCTCGTCGAATAGCCGCGCGGGAGGAATCTGCAGCAACAGCGGCGCCAGCTCGTGGATCGGGGCTTCCGAATCCGGCGCGATATGGAAGTCGAGCTTGGCGGCGAAGCGCACCGCACGCAGCATGCGTACCGGGTCCTCGCGATAGCGCACGGCCGGGTCGCCGATCAGGCGCAGGGTGCGCGATTCGATATCGCGCATGCCATCGGCAAAGTCGTGTATGGAGAAATCGGCAATGCTGTAGTAGATCGCATTGACGGTGAAGTCGCGGCGAATGGCGTCTTCCTGAATATTGCCCCAGACGTTGTCGCGCAGCAGCAGGCCATGCTCCGACTGCTGGGCGATATGGTCGCCGTGGTCGTCGCTGTGAGTGCCGCGGAATGTGGTGACCTCGATCACCTCGCGGCCGAAGCGCACATGCACGATGCGGAAGCGGCGACCGATGATGCGCGAGTTGCGGAACAGTTCGCGCACCTGTTCCGGCGTGGCATCGGTGGCGACATCGAAATCCTTGGGCATCTTGCCGAGCAGGGAATCGCGAATGCAGCCGCCGACCAGGTAGGCCTCGAACCCAGCGTTATGCAGACGATAGAGCACCTTCAGTGCCGCCTCGCTGAAGTGCTGGCGCGAAATGGGGTGCTGGTCGCGGGGAACGATTCGAGGGCCTGCCTGCCCCCCGGAAGCGTCCTGGGGGCCGAAGAGTGTCCTGAGATGTGTGCCAGGGCTCTGCAGAAAGCGGGTAAATCCTTTGAACATGCGGCGATTTCGACTCGCAGTGTGCGAAAGTTGTAGAGTGTAGCCGACCACCGACACCTTGCAAAGCGGCGGACGTTCTCACCGCAGGGACCTGGCAGGAATGTGCAAAGCAAAAGAGGAGGCCGTTGGGCCTCCTCTGACAAGCTAAACGGTGCTGCGTCCTTGCGGCTGTTTCTTCTTCGTGATGGCGCATCGCCTTGAATACGCACCACAGTCACCAAGAGTCACAGGCAAACAGTGTTGTTGTGATTGTTGACGTTCCTGGTTGCGACCGCCTCGTATTCAAAACAATAATCCAACCACGACGGCACAGGAGGTATGCCTGCCTTCGGCTTGTTGATGTTGTTGCCGAAGGTGCGCTCTTGCGGCCATTGTTCTTGTTGTTGGCCGGGGCTGGCGCGTCGCGTCCTGATGGATCCGGTGCTTCGCTTCCGTCTTGTTGTTGTTGGCGAACAAAGCGAAGGGCGGCATTTTCCGGGGCATCTTGTTGTTGTTGCCCCTTGGCCGCATCCTTTTCACAGCCTGCCATTGTTGTTGTTGGTGCAGGCTCTGCCTTCCCCTGGTGCCTTGTTTTTGTTGTTGGCTCGGGGGGCAGCCGGATGTTGTTTTTCTTGCCTTGGTAGTTGCACGGCACATGCCAACAAGTCTTTTATTGCATGAAAATCAATAGCATGAAGTTTGCTCTCGGAAGTGCCCAGACGTTGCGTGGCTGATGTGTTACCTCCACTGCGCCATGTCGGGGCAATTTCTGGGTGGGAAGGTAACACCTGGTGCAAGCGAGCCCTGCGTGGCACGAAAAAAGCGCCTGCGGCGAGTCGGCCGAGGCGCTTGGACATTAGTCTTAGATGGACGTCATGCGCTGCTACGCCGTGCCTGCTTCTTGCGCGGGATACCGAGACGTTGGCGACGCTCCCACAGGCATTTGCGGCTGATGCCCAGTTTCTGGGCGAGCTCCGTTTCGCTCATGTGATCCTGGTGTTCCAGGACGAAGTGCTGGAAGTAATCCTCGAGCGACAGATCCTCCTCGTTCTCACTTTCTTCGTCCCGTGCCTGGTCGGTCGGTATCGATCTTGGCTCCACGACGCTGCGGTGCTGAGCGGCAGGGCTCGGGTTCAGCCCCAGGTCGTCGGGGTGAATCAGGTGGCCTTCGGCCAGGATCACACCACGCTCGAGGGCATTCTCGAGCTCACGTACGTTGCCTGGCCAAGGGTAGTCGCGGATTTCGCGATGCGCCGCGCGTGACAGGCGAAGCCCGTCACGCCGGTGTCGGCGACAGGCCTTCTCCAGCAGGGCGTCGGCGATCAGCAGGATGTCGTCCTCGCGCTCGCGCAGCGGCGGCAGATCGATCTGCATCACGTTCAGGCGGTAGTACAGGTCGAGACGAAACTCGCCGGTCTTGGACAGGGCTCGCAGGTCGCGGTGGGTGGCAGCGATCAGGCGCACGTCGACATGGCGGGTCTCGACCGAGCCGATGCGCCGGATCTCGCCCTCCTGAAGCACTCGCAGGAGGCGCGCCTGAGCATCCAGCGGCAGTTCGCCGATCTCATCGAGGAACAGGGTGCCGCCGTCGGCGGCCTCCACCAGGCCGGTACGGGCGGCACTGGCACCGGTAAAGGCCCCCTTCTCATGTCCGAACAGCTCCGACTCGATCAGGGTCTCGGGGATGGCGGCACAGTTGACGCAGATCAGCGGCGCGTGGATGCGCTGGCTCTGCTGGTGTATGGCGCGTGCCACCAGCTCCTTGCCGGTGCCCGACTCGCCCTGGATCAGCACGGTGACGTCGGCCGGCGCCGTCTTGCGAATGCGCGTGTAGACTGCCTGCATGGCCGCGCATTCGCCGATCATCTTCTGGCGCGAGCCGCCGGCGTCGGTAATGTCGGGTGGCGAGGTGCGGTGTGCCGACTGCTGATGAAGCACCCGGGCCACGGTCTCCAGCAGTTCGTCATGGTCGAAGGGCTTGGCCACGTAGTCCACTGCGCCTTGCTTCAGCGACTCCACCGCCGAGCGCATGCTGGCGTAGCTGGTCATGATCAGCACCGGCACCGGCGCGGCCTGTTCGATCAGGTCGGTGCCGGGCTCGCCGGGCAGGCGCAGGTCGCTGATCACCAGATCGAAGCCGCGCGGCTCCAGGGCCAGCGCCTCGTCCACGCAGCCAGCCTCGCTGACCTCGTAGCCGTGGCGCTCCAGCAGCCGGCGCAATGCGGTGCGGATGATGGCTTCGTCTTCAACGATCAGAATCCGGCTCATCGGTATCTTCGCCATCCTCTCGTTCGGTGGGCAGCCACAGGCAGATGCGGGTGCCGCGCTCCTGCCCGGGGGGTGGTGATTCGATCTCGATCCTGCCATGGTGCTCCGCCACGATGCTGTAGACCAGCGGCAGGCCGAGTCCCGTACCTTCGCCTGGCGGCTTGGTGGTGGTGAAGGGCTCGAAGAGGTGTTCGCGAACCCGGTCGTCGAGCCCATGGCCTTCGTCGGTGACGGTGACCTTCAGCATGCCGCCTTCCGGTTCGGCCGCGATGACCACTTCGCCCTCCGGCTCGCTGGCGTCTCGCGCGTTGCTCAGCAGATTGATCATGACCTGCTGCAGCCTCTGGGCGTCGCCGTGCACCTCGAGTTCGGCAGGGCAGAGGTTACGGTAACGGACATCCTCTCCCGAGCGCGCCAGCCGGATCAAGTGCAGGGCCTCCTCGGTGATCTCGGCGATGGATACGGGAGCCAGGCTGGTGCCCTTGACGTGACGGCCACCATGAGCGAAGCCGACCAGCGAGCCCACGATACGCGAAATGCGGTCGGTGAGTTGCTGGATCTGGTGGGCGGTTTCCAGTACCTCAGGATCGTCGGTGTCGTAGCGCAGGTTCTGCGCCAGCGAAGAGATGCCGGTCACCGGGTTGCCGATCTCGTGGGCCACGCCGGCAGCCAGCTGGCCGATCGAGGCGAGCCGCGCAGCGTGCACCAGTTCGTCCTCGAGCCACTTCATTTCGCTGTGGTCCTCGATCAGGATCACGGTGCCGCCGCGCACGTCGTCATCGGCCTGTAACTCGGCGCGATGCAGCGTCAGATAGCGCGTCCCGCCCTTGAGTTCCACCGCTTGCTTGTAGAGATGATCGTTGGGCTCGACCAAGGCGCGACCCAGCAGCTCGGCCCAGGGAGCCGGCAGGCCATCGCGGCGGGCGCCCACCACGCCGGCTCCGTCGATGCCGGAGAGTTCGGCCAAGGCGTCGTTCCACATCAGCAGTTCGTCATCGACGCCGAAGGTGCAAAGCCCCACCGGCAGCCGGGCGAGGATCCGACGGTGGTAGCGGCGCAGTCCGTCGAGCTCGCGCGCCAGACCGGTGAGTCGCGAACGATAGGCCTCCAGCCGGCTCTCGACGAAGTGAATGTCGTCGGTGGGCTCCTGGCCACTGCGGCGGTAGGGCAGGTAGCGGTCGACGATGTCCTGTGCCACCGAGGGGCCCATCAGGCCGGAGAGATTGGCCTGGATGCGGTCGCGCAGCCGGCGCAGGGCGTAGGGGCGCCCGTCGAGCGGCGACATGCCCAGGTCGGTGAGGGCGCGTTCCACTTCGCGCTGGGCGACGTCCTCGCCCAGCGCCTGGGCCAGCGGTTGCTTGAACTCCTCGCCGGTGGTGGCGATCAGCGGCAGTCGCTTGGGGCGGATCACTGCATCCACCGAGCATGCCTCGGCGGCGGCACGCTCTCCCTCGGAGGTGGGCGTGGCCAGCGAGACGATGATGAAGACGAGGATGTTGAGTGCCAGCGACACCAGGGTCACCACGTACCAGTCGGGCTCGCCGACGAGCAGCTCCAGGCCCGGTGGGATCAGGAGTAGAGTGGGCAGGCCGGTGAGCAGTGGCAGCCACAGCCCGGCGAGCCAGACCAGTACGCCCACGACCAGGCCCGACACCATGCCCTTGCGGTTGGCACCCGGCCAGTAGAGCAGCGCCAATAACCCCGGCAGGCACTGGGCCATGCCAACGAAGGCCGCCAATCCCAGCGTAGTCAGGTCGTGATGGACGCCCACCGTGCGATAGAACAGCCAGCCGCCGAGGATCACCGTGGCCATCAGCGCCCGGCGCAGCCAGCGCAGCCAGCGGTAGAGGTTGGGCTGGGCCTCGGGCGGATGGGCGACCAGCAGCACATGGTTGAGGATCATGCCCGACAGCGACATGGCGATGATCACCAAGGTGCCGCTGGTAGCGGCGAGGCCGGCGAGGAAGGCCAGTGCCTGGACCCAGAAGGCGTCGGAGAGGCCGAAGGCCAGGTAGGCGGCGCTCAGCGCCTCATGGCTGCCCAGCCGCTGGCCGGCCCACAGCAGCAGCGGCACCGGAAGCGCCATCAGCAGCAGGAACAGCGGCAGCGACCAGCTCGCCTGCAGCAGGGTATGGCGCGAGAGGGTCTCGGCGAAGGTGATGTGGAAGATATGCGGCATCAGCAGCGCCGTGGCGAAGAACAGCAACAGCAACGTACGCCAGTGGGCGGCGTCGGGCTGCATCACGCTGGCCTGATAGATCTGCCCGGGACCGTCCAGCCAGGTTTGCAGCTCGGCGGGACCGTCGAAGACGACGAACAGGGCGAAGGCGCCCAGGGCCAGCATGGCGACGAGCTTTACCACCGAGGTCAATGCAATCACGGCGAGTAGCGTGTCGTGCCGGGCGGGCCCCTTGCCGTGGCGCGCACCGAAGATCATCGCAAACAGTGCGATCAGCATGCATAGCGCGAGCGCGAGCAGGGCCGGTGAGGTGGCGCCGGTCATCAGCTGGATGGCGTCGCCCAGGGTCTGGACCTGCAGTGCCAGCAACGGCAGGACCGCCAGCAGGCTGATCACGGTGATCAGGGTGCCCACCCAGCGCGAGCGGAAGCGGAAGGCGAACAGGTCGGCCAGCGAGGCGAGCTGGTGGGTGCGGGCCATGCGCTGGATCGGCACCAGCAGCACCGGGGCAAGCAGGAACGCCCCTGCCGCGCCGAGGTAGTAGGTGAGATAGCCATAGCCCGACTCGGCGGCCAGCTCCAGGCTGCCGTAGACCGCCCAGGCGCTGGCGTAGACGCCAAGGGCCAGGGTATAGACGGCGGGGTGACGGGTCACTCTGCGGCTGAGCCAGCCCCGCTCCGCCGCCAGGGCGCAGAGAAACATCAGCAGCAGGTAACCGGTGCCCAGGAAGAAGACGCTGGTCAGGCTAGCGTTCATCGAGCTTCCTCTTCTGTTCCAGCCATAGCGTCAAGGCGATCAGAACCCCCCAGATGACGAAGGGGCGATACCAGGCCACGCCGGGACTCGACCAGCCGCTCATCAGCAGCGGCGAGAGCAGGTAGCCGCCGAAGACCAGGAACAGCATGATGCGATAGACGTACATGAACTCCTACTCCCTGCGCTGGGCGTCGGCGATGATGCGCCGGGGCTCCCAGTGAGCGATCGCCCAGGCCAGCTGCTCGTTCACGCTTGTCGTGTTCAGCGTATCGGGCGGGGCCTGGTCGAGAGCCACGAGGGCGCGATGGAGCAAGGGTCGCACCGCGCCATCCTCGAGCGGCAGTGCCGGCGCCAGGTTCTGCTTGGACAGCTTCTGGCCTTCACGGTTGACGATCAAGGGCAGGTGGAGGTAGCGCGGTTCGGGCAGGCCCAGCGCCTGCTGCAACTGGCGCTGCCAGGGCGTGTTGTCGAGCAGGTCGTAGCCACGCACCACGTCGCTGATGCCCTGGTCGGCGTCGTCTACCACCACGGCAAGCTGGTAGGCCCACAGCCCATCCTTGCGTTTGAGCACCACGTCGCCGAGCTGGGCCGGGTCGAAGCGCTGTTCGCCGAACAGCCTGTCCTGCCAGATCACCGGGCGCAGGCCGAGATCGCTGCGCAGGCGCCAGGCCAGCGGCTGGTTCGGCTCGCACACGCCGTTGCGGCACCAGCCGGGATAGATCGGATAGCCGCGCCACTGCTTGCGTGAGCAGCTGCAGGCATAGGCCAGCCCTCGGGCCTTCAAGCGTTCCAGGGCGGCGGCATAGGCGGTGTCGCGGTCGTGCTGCCAGAGCACCGGGCCGTCCCAATGCAGGCCGAAAGCCTCCAACTGGCGCAGGATCATGTCGGCTGCTCCCGCCGGGCAGCGCGGCGGATCGATGTCCTCGATGCGCACGAGCCATTCGCCACCGGCGCGGCGGGCGTCGAGAAAGCTGGCCAGGGCCGCGATCAGTGAGCCGAAGTGCAGGGCACCGGAGGGGGTTGGAGCAAAGCGGCCGCGATAGCCGGTCATGGCAGGCTCCAGGCGAGGGTGGCCGACACGCAAACGGGCACCCAGCGGTGCCCGTTGCAGAGAAGAGCGAGACGCATCACGCCGGTATCAGCCGCCGAGCTGTTTTTCCTTGAGCTCGGCCAGGGTCTTGCAGTCGACGCACAGGGTCGCGGTGGGGCGTGCCTCCAGGCGACGGATGCCGATCTCGACGCCGCAGGCCTCGCAGAAGCCGTAGTCGTCCTCATCGATTTTCTCGAGCGTCTCGTTGATCTTCTTGAGCAATTTACGTTCGCGATCGCGGGTGCGCAGTTCCAGGCTGAAGCCCTCTTCCTGGGTGGCGCGATCCGCCGGATCGGCATAGTTGTTCGCCTCTTCCTGCAGATGACGCACCGTACGATCGACCTCTTCCATGAGCTCCTGTTTCCAGCCCAGCAGGATCTGTCGGAAGTGCTCAAGCTGCTGCTCGTTCATGTACTCTTCACCCGGCGCCGCCTCGTACGGGGTGAATCTTTTGGGCGCTTCCGTTTTCTTGTCTGCTACTGGCATGGGATTGCCTCATTACTTGAGTGACTGCTGATCAATACCCGCCGCAACATGGTGCAAGGTATCTCACGCCAAAGGCATGCTTGTTTATCGGAATTCTCCGAGTTTTGCAATACCCGGTGAAATCGGCCGAGGCCTCCCAGCGACCTGAATCGATGGTATTGTTTTTTGACCGCCGAAAGGGGAAAAGTGCCCACCGGCGGTTATCTTTCTTGCGCTCAGGAGTATGCCATGTCGTGGAATCCGCGCGTTGAACGCGTCGCGCCCTTCCGTGTGATGAGTCTGCTGGAAGCCGCCCAGGCGCGCGAGGCCGCCGGCCATGACGTCATTCATCTGGAGGTAGGCGAGCCCGACTTTGCCACCCCCGAGCCGGTGACGGCGGCCGGGCACGCAGCGCTGTCGGCAGGACACACCCGCTACAGTCCGGCCGCCGGCTTGCCGGCCCTGCGCGAAGCGATTTCCGGCCACTACCGCGAGCACTTCGGCGCCGAAGTCGACCCCCGGCGGATCCTGGTCACGCCTGGGGCTTCCGGGGCACTGCTGCTGGCCAGCCAGCTGCTCGTCGGTCCGGGTGACCGAGTGCTGATGGCCGATCCCAACTACCCTTGCAACCGCCACTTCATGGCGCTGGCCGGCGCCGAAGTGGATACCGTCCCTGTCGGCCTGGAGAGCGGCTGGCAGCTAGACGCCGGCCTCGTCGCAAGCCACTGGCGCAATGATACCCGCCTGGCAATGCTCGCCACGCCGTCAAACCCCACCGGCCACATGCTTGATGCGGCACAGCTCAGGGCGGTCGCCGACACGGTGGCGGCACGTCGTGGCCATCTGCTGGTAGACGAGATCTACCAGGGCCTCAGCTACGACCTCGAGCCGCTGTCGGTGGCGTCGCTCACTCCCGATGCCTTCGTGGTCAACAGCTTCTCCAAGTATTTCGGCATGACCGGCTGGCGCCTGGGTTGGCTGCTGGCGCCGCAGGAGGCCGTGGAGCCGCTGACCCGGTTGGCGCAGAACGTCTTCCTCGCCGCTCCCACCCCGGCCCAGCACGCGGCCCTGGCGGCGTTCACGCCTGAGTGCCGCGATATTCTCGAGCGGCGTCGCCGCGAGCTCGGGCGACGCCGTGACGCACTGCTGGCCGGTGTTGCCCGGCTGGGCCTGGCGCCGTCGCTGCCGCCCCAGGGCGCCTTCTACCTGTGGCTCGACATCTCGCGCTACAGCCGTGACAGCCAGGACTTCTGCCAGCGTCTGCTGGAGGAGGAGAACGTGGCGATCACCCCGGGGGTCGATTTCGCCGTGAGCGGAGGCGAGCACCATGTGCGTATGGCGTTTACCACCGGCGTTGCGCGCCTGGAGGAGGCGGTGAGCCGGCTCGAGCGCTTCCTGGCGCGGTTGTAGGAGGCGAGATGGACTATCCCTGCCTGGTTCCCGGCGTTTTGCTGCGTCGCTACAAGCGCTTTCTCGCCGACATACGCCTCGAGGACGGCCGCGAAGTGGTGGCCCATTGCCCCAATACCGGCTCTATGCGGGCAGTCAACGTGCCCGGCTGCCGCGTGTGGCTGGCGCCCAGCGACAACCCGGCACGCAAGCTGGCCTGGACCTGGGAGCTGATCGAACTGACCCAGGCCGATGGCAGCGTGGCACTGGCCTCGGTGCATACCGGGCGCACCAATCGTATCGTCGAGGAGGCGCTGCGCGCGGGTCGGGTACCGGCGCTGGCCGGCTACGCCACGCTCAGGCGCGAGGCCAGGGTCGAGGGGGCGCGTCTCGACTTTTGCCTCGGCGATGCCGAGCGCGACAGCGCCTACGTCGAGGTCAAGCAGGTAACGCTCAAAGAGCTCGATGGCCACGGCTACTTCCCCGATGCGGTCAGCGAGCGCGGCCGCAAGCACCTGCTGGCGCTGGCGGCCCTGGCCGAGCAGGGCCGGCGTGCGGTGCTGCTGTTCTGCGTGGCGCATACCGGCATCCGCGACGTGGCCCCGGCGGCGCATCTCGATCCGGCCTATGCCGCCACCTTGAAAGCCGTGGTCGAGCGCGGAGTCGAGGTCATCGCGCATGGCTGCCAGGTCGGCTGGCATGATGGCAGTCCGGTGACGATCGCGCTGGGCGAGCGTCTGCCGGTGTCACTCACTCGCCAAGTAGATGTTGCCCTCGGCATCGACTGAGATCGGCAGCGGTTCCAGGGAGCGGCCCTGGCAGGGGCCGAACACGCATTCGCCGCTCTCCGGCAGGAACAGGGCGCCATGCATGCCGCACTGGATCAGCTCGCCGCCCGCCTCGAGAAAATCCCCTTCCGGCACGTTCAGCGGCACCTGCTGATGCGGACAACGATTGAGGTAGGCGCTGACGCGGCCGTGTACCTGAACGAGAAAGGCGTGACGACCGTCGGGCAGCGTCAAGCCTCGCGAAGGCGAGGCATCCAACTGGGCAAGATGCGCGATGGCGTCGGACATCTTGCTCAGCGCTCGATATGGAAGCGCTGGATAAAGCTCACTTCGGCCGGCTCCCGGTTGCGGTCATAGCGCACATCGAGCGTGAAGTGCATCGGCTCGTCGTCGCGGATGCGAAACACCGCGATCTGCGACTGCGTGTCGCCGCTGCGCAGGGTGCGGAAGGAGAGCGGCGTGCGCTCGCTGCCCTGAACCTCGCCTACCGTGCCGCTGACCGATGCATTGACCGGGCGCAGCTCGCCGTCGACCTCCTCGAGCACGCTGACGTTGAGCAGTGCCATGGCAGGACTGCGCTGGATGCCATGGGCCTCGGCCACGGACTGGGGCAGGAAACTGGTACTCACGGCGCTGTAGTGGACCTGATAGTCACCCACCTGCTCGAACTGCTGGGCCTGCCCAGCAAGCGGTAGCAGGCCCAGCAACAGGGCAATGGCCAGGACACGATGGCGCGACACGATGCGTTTCAGCATGGCGCTCTCCTTGAACATGACGGTCGACGGCAGGGGGTCATTGGCGATTCTGGCGCTCGACGCGGAAGATCGCGATCTCGCCGAACAGGTTGGGCCATAGCCGTGTGGCCCAGTGTCCTTCATGATCGCCGATGCCCACGGCTCGGTCGGTGATGCGAAGCCCCTTTTCGCGGCACAGGTGCTCGAAGTCGTTGAAGGTCGAAAGATGGATGTTAGGCGTATCGTACCAGGCGTGCGGCAGCGACTTGGAAACCGGCATGTAGCCGCGAATGCCGAGATGCACGCGATGCCGCCAGTAGGCGAAGTTGGGGAAGGTGATGATGCACTCTCGGGCCACCCGCAGCATCTCGTCGAGCATGCGGTCGGGCCGGCGAAGCGCCTGCAATGCCTGGGTCATGACGACCAGGTCGTAGGCATCGTCCTCGAAGTTGACCAGCCCCTCGTCGAGGTTCTGCTCGAGCACGCTGACGCCCTTGGCGATGCAGGCGGTGATGCCTTCAGGGTCGATCTCCAGGCCATAGCCACTGACGCCCTTGTCACGCGCCAGGGCTTCCAGCAGGGTGCCGTCGCCGCAGGCCAGGTCGAGGATATGGGCGCCTTCGGGCACCCAGCGATGGATCAGCTCCAGATCGGCGCGCATCATGCGGTCTCCTCCAGGCCCAGCTCACGGGCGGCGCGGGACATGAAGGCAGCGAATACCGCCTGGTAGCGTGGCTCCGGCAACAGGAAGGCGTCATGGCCGTGGGGCGAGTCGATATTGACGTAGCTCACCGGCTTGCCGGCACGGGTCAGGGCATTGGCCAGCTCGCGCGAGCGCGACGGCGGGAAGCGCCAGTCGCTGGTGAAGCTCACCACCAGGAAGGGGCATTGGCTGGGCGCGACGGCTTCGGCCAGCACGCCACCGTGTTCTGCTGCCGGGTCGAAGTAGTCCAAGGCCTTGGTCATCAGCAGGTAGGTGTTGGCGTCGAAGGTGGTGGAGAAGGTGTCGCCCTGGTAGCGCAGGTAGGACTCGACCTGGAACTCGACGTCGTAGCCGAAGTTCAGGTCCTCGCTGCGCAGATCGCGGCCGAACTTGGTGCCCATGGCGTCTTCCGAGAGGTAGGTGATGTGCCCTACCATGCGCGCCAGCTTGAGGCCGCGGCGTGGCGCCGTGTCGTGCTCGGCGTACCAGCCCTCGTGGAAGTCGGGATCCGAGCGAATCGCCTGGCGTGCGACCTCGTTGAAAGCGATATTCTGTGCCGAGAGCTTGGGCGTGGCAGCGATGATCACGGCGTTGGCAACCCGCTCGGGATAGAGTCGGCACCACTGCAGTGCCTGCATGCCGCCCAGGCTGCCGCCGATCACTGCGGCGAAACGCTCGATGCCCAGGCGATCGGCCAGACGCGCCTGGCTGTGCACCCAGTCGCTCACCGTGACCATGGGAAAGTCGGGTCCCCACAGGCGTCCCGTGGCGGGGTTCATGCTGATCGGACCGGTGCTGCCGTGACAGCCCCCCAGGTTGTTCAGCGACACCACGAAGAAGCGGTTGGTATCGATGGACTTGCCCGGACCGATGTGAGCATCCCACCAGCCGGGTTTGCGCTCGTCGCTACCGTGATAACCGGCGGCGTGATGGTGGCCCGACAGGGCGTGGCAGATCAGTACCGCGTTGGAGCGTTCGGCATTGAGCGTGCCGTAGGTCTCGTAGACCAGATCATAGGCCGGCAGCGTCCTGCCGCAGGCCAGGGCCAGGGGGTCGTCGAAGTGCGCCGTCTGCGGCGTCACCAGGCCGACCGAGTCATCGGGGAACTCGGGCATGTGTCGTTCGGTGTCCAGTCGTTAGGGTTCGCCAGGAGCGGGCGGAGTCTTACAGGCCCACCAGAGCGCCGGCGATGCCGGCGGCACGCATCAGGGCGCCGACCACGATACCATCGATGAGGCTGATGGCGATGAAGACCACGATGGGCGACAGGTCGATCATGCCCAGCGGCGGAATGACCCGGCGAACCGGTGCCATGATCGGTTCCACCAGCTGCATGACCAGCAGCGCCCCGGGGTGGCTGGCGTTGGGCGCGACCCAGCTCAGGATGATCATCACGATCAGCGCGAAGAAGTAGATCTTGAGAATGGCATTGGCGATTGCCGCCACGGCGCCGATCGCCACCTGGGTGATGGGCGGCATGCCGAAACCGGCGACCTGCAGAATCACTACCACGCTCACCGCCTTGAGCACGAAAGCGGCGGCGAGAGTCGCCATGTCGAAGCGCCCCATCACCGGGCCGAGGAAACCCTGGAAAGGCCGCACCACCGGCTGGGTGATCTTGACCACCGACTGGCTGATGGGGTTGTAGTAGTCGGCCTGGGACGCCTGCAGCAAAAAGCGCAGCATCAGCAGGAACAGGTAGATGTTGATCAGGGTGTTGACCAGCAGCAGGCCGGCATTTCCCAGTTGGCCCATGTGGGCTCCTCCCTATCGTCGAGACGATCGCCCGCGGTCGTCGCGAGCGATCAAAAAGGCTAACGCTTGCCGAGTTCTTCGGCCATCTCCTGTGCCCGGGCGGCACAGGCTTCCATGGCCTCGGCCATGATTTGGCGCAGTCCGGCCTGCTCCAGGTGCTCGATGGCACGTTCGGTAGTGCCTCCGGGTGACATCACGTTGCGCTTGAGCCGGTCCGGGGGGAACTCACTGCTCTGCGCCATGCGGGCAGCCCCCAGGGCGGTCTGGATCGCCAGGCGTCGCGCCGTCTCGGCCGGCAGGCCGAGCTTGACGCCGGCTTCCTCCATGGCCTCGAACATCAGGAAGAAGTAGGCCGGGGCGCTGCCGGACACGGCGGTCACCGCGTCCAGCAGACCTTCCTCCTCCACCCATTCGGCAATCCCCACGGCCTCGAGCAACTCAGAAGCCAGAGAGCGCTGCTCGTTGCTTACCTCGGCGGTGGCGTAGAGGCCGGCGGCACCGGCGCCGACCAGCGAGGGGGTGTTGGGCATGCAGCGTACCAGCGGCAGACCGCCGCCCATCCACGCCTGCAGCGACTCGGCAGTCAGCCCGGCCGCCACTGAAATGACCAGTGGCCGCTGGCGCTGCAGGGTGTCACGCAGCCCCTCGCACACGCCGCGCATGATCTGCGGCTTGACCGCCAGCACCACGACATCGGCGTCGCGTATCGCTGTGGCATTGTCGGTATCGGTACGGATACCGAAGCGTTCGCGTAGCGGCGCCAGCACGTCGTCGCTCGGCGAGGTGGCAGTGATGGCGGTGGCCGGATGGCCATTGTCGATCATTCCGCCGATGATGGCGCCGGCCATGTTGCCGGCGCCGATGAAGGTGACTCTGCTGGCCATTGCGATCCGTCCTTCTGCTGTAAATAGCGTCCGGCTCGCACCGGTACGCATGCATCGTTCAACGATGCGATGTGTTGCGTGCACCGAAGATAGCCGTGCCCAGCCGCACCAGAGTGGCGCCCTCCTGCACGGCGGCCTCGAGGTCGTCGCTCATGCCCATCGACAGGGTGTCCAGCGGCGCCTCGGGGAAGCGCTTACGCAGCGCTTCCAGGGCCAAGCGCAGCCTTGCCAGGGGCTCGCGCTGGCTCGCCATGTCTGCGGCCGGGGCCGGAATGGTCATCAACCCACGCAGGCGCAGGCGCGGCATCGCGAGCACCGCGTTCGCCAGGCCCTCCAGCTCGTCGAAGGCAACCCCCGACTTGCTGGCTTCGCCGCTGGCGTTGACCTGCAGGCACACGTCGAGCGGTGCCAGGGCGTCAGGGCGCTGGTCGTTCAGACGCCGGGCAATCTTCTCGCGATCGATGCTGTGGACCCAGTCGAAGTGCTCGGCCACGGCCCGCGTCTTGTTGGCCTGCAGCGGGCCGATGAAATGCCAGACGATCCCTTCCAGGTCGGCCAGCTCGGCCTGCTTTTCCAGCGCCTCCTGAACATAGTTCTCGCCGAACTCGCGCTGGCCCAGCTGCCAGGCCTCACGAATCATGCCGGCCGGTTTGGTCTTGCTGACGGCAAGCAGCCGCGCTGCGTCGGCTGGGCGTCCGGCCGTGACCAGCGCCCGCGAGAGGCGTTCGCGAGCACTGGTCAGCGACTCGGAAAGCATGGTATCCGTCATATCAGCCACATGATCTCCGTCATGTCCGCAAGGTCTGTCATACTCGCTGGAACCTCTATCGGGGAGCTGGGGAATCGCATGGATATTACCGAACTGCTGGCGTTCTCGGCAAAGCAGAACGCCTCTGACCTGCACCTGTCGGCCGGATTGCCGCCGATGATTCGCGTCGACGGCGACATTCGTCGGCTCAACGTGCCCGCCATGGAGGACCGCGAGGTCCGCAAGCTGATCTACGACATCATGGGCGATCGGCAGCGGCGCGACTACGAGGAGTTCTTCGAGACCGACTTCTCCTTTGAAGTGCCGGGCGTGGCACGCTTTCGTGTCAACGCCTTCAACCAGGCCCGCGGCGCTGGCGCGGTATTCCGTACCATCCCCAGTGAAGTACTGACCATGGACGACCTGGAGCTGGGCGAGGTCTTCCGCCGCCTGGCGCTGCTGCCACCGGACTGGTGCTGGTCACCGGCCCCACTGGGTCGGGCAAGAGCACGACGCTGGCTGCGATGATCGACTATATCAACGATAACCGTTACGACCACATCCTCACCATCGAGGACCCGGTGGAATTCGTCCATCGCAGCAAGCGCTGCCTGATCAACCAGCGCGAGGTGCACCGCGACACACACGGCTTCGCTCAGGCGCTGCGCAGCGCGCTGCGCGAGGATCCCGACGTGATACTGGTCGGCGAGATGCGTGATCTCGAGACCATCCGTCTGGCGCTGACGGCCGCCGAGACCGGCCACCTGGTGTTCGGCACCCTGCATACCACCTCGGCGGCCAAGACCATCGACCGTATCATCGATGTCTTTCCCGGCGAGGAGAAGGCCATGGTGCGCTCAATGCTCTCGGAGTCGCTGCAGGCGGTCATCTCGCAAACGTTGCTCAAGCGCCGCAGCGGCGGCCGCGTGGCGGCCCACGAGATCCTCGTCGCCAATGCAGCGGTGCGCAACCTGATCCGTGAGGACAAGGTGGCGCAGATCTACTCGGCCATCCAGACCGGCGGCAATATCGGCATGCAAACCCTCGATGCCGCCCTCGCCAAGCTGGTGGCAGAAAACGTGGTCAATCGCGACGAGGCCCAAGCCCGTGCCAAGAGCGTGCTGACCAGCTGAGCGCCGAGACATCTGACAGGGGAGCGGAGAGATGAAAGCACAGGAATGGTTGGAGCAGCTGCTCGACATCATGGCCCGTCAGGAGGCCTCGGACCTGCTGATCTCGGTGCAGGCGCCGCCCACCATCAAGACCGCCGGCAAGCTCACGGCGCTGGGCGACCAGCGGTTGTCGGTGGAGCAGGTGCGCGAGCTGGTCAATACCGCCGTGCCGGAGGGGCTCAAGGAGCGCTTCCAGCAGGAGCGCGAGGCCAACTTCGCGCTGAGTCTCTCCGGCCGGGGGCGTTTCCGGGTCAGCGCCTTTCAGCAGCGAAACCAGTGGGCCATGGTGATCCGTCGCATTGCCTATGAGATCCCCCACCTCGAGGAACTCTCCCTGCCTGCCCAACTGGGCGAGCTGGCCAACCTCAAGCGCGGACTGGTGTTCGTGGTGGGTGGCACCGGTACCGGCAAGTCGACCACCCTGGCATCGATGATCCAGCAGCGCAACGAGACCGTGGGCGGCCACATCATCAGCGTCGAGGATCCCATCGAGTACGTGCATCCCCACAAGAAAGCGATCATCAACCAGCGTGAGGTAGGGATCGACACCGAGTCGTTCGAGGTGGCGCTGAAGAATACCCTGCGCCAGGCGCCGGATGTGGTTCTGATCGGTGAGGTGCGCACACGCGAGACCATGGAGCACGCCCTGACGTTCGCCGAAACGGGGCACCTGTGCTTGGCGACCCTGCATGCCAACAACGCCAACCAGGCGCTCGATCGCATCATTCACTTCTTTCCGCATGAGCGTCACGAGCAGATCTGGCTCGACCTGTCGCTCAACCTGCATGCCATCGTCGCCCAGCAGCTGCTGCCGACCCGCGACGGTGGGCGCGCCCCGGTCATCGAGATCCTGTTGCGTACACCGCTCATCGCCGACCTGATCCGCAAGGGCGACGTCGGCGAGATCAAGAACGTCATGGCCCGCTCGCGCGACCAGGGCATGCAGACCTTCGACCAAGCACTGTTCGATCTCTACAAGGCCGGCACGATCAGCGAGGAGGTGGCGATGGTACACGCCGACTCGGCCAACGAACTGCGCATGATGATCAAGTACGGCGACGAGAAGAGCGACGTGCTGACGAAAGCCCAGGACGGTGCCCAGCGGTTTTCGCTGCGCGACGACGACGATTTCTAGCCCTGCCCTGTTTTTAGGGCGAGTAGATACCGCCGAGGATTCGCGGGCCGGCGGCACCGGTGACGCTGGGCAAGTTGCCGGGCAGCCCTTCCAGGCGGCGCCAGGCGAGCCAGGCGAAGGCCCCGGCCTCCAGCCAGTCGGCCGGCCAGCCCCAGTCGCTGCTGGGCACCAGGGCGGTTTCGGGCAGGTGGCGGGCCAGACGGCCTAGCAGGTCGCGATTATGCGTACCGCCTCCGCAAGGGATCAGCGCCGTGGCAGGGGGGGCATTGACGATCTCTCGTGCCATCTCGATGCCCAGGGCCACGCTGGTGGCGGTTAGCTCCGCCAACGTGGCCTGGACGTCCTCGGCCCGCTCCTGTCCCGTCAGGTGTCGGCCCAGCCAGTCGAGATGAAAGACTTCCCGTCCGGTGCTGCGCGGCGGCGGGCGATGGAAGAAGGGCTCGGCAAGCAACCTCTCCAGCAGCGTTTCGTCCACTCGCCCCGAGGCCGCCCAGCTGCCGTCGGCATCGAAGCGGCCGCCGCGATGATGGGCATGCCAGGCATCCAGCAGGGCGTTGGCCGGGCCGGTATCGAAGGCAATGATCTCGGCTTTGATTTCCGAGGGTGGCAGCAACGTCAGATTGGCGAAGCCGCCCAGGTTGAGGGCCAGCTGCCACTGCCCCGCGCGCCGGAACAGTGCCTCGTGAAACGCCGGGGCCAACGGCGCGGCCTGTCCGCCGGCCGCCAGGTCGCGGCGGCGGAAGTCGGCCACCACCCGGCACCCCGTCAGCTCGGCGAGCAGGCTCGGGTTGTCGAGTTGCAGGGTATAGGCGGGGCCTTCGGCGTGACCCCAGGGCGCATGCTCGATGGTCTGGCCGTGGCTGCCGATCGCTTGAATCTGCTCCGCCGGCGTGCCGCTGCTGATCAGCAGCTTCGTCACTGCCTCAGCCTGGAGTCGGCTGAAGGCATCCTCGGCGCAGGCCAGTTCAGCGAAGGCGACCCGTTCAGCCTGGCACAGTGACAGCAAGCGCTCGCGCAGCGTGTCGGGCATCGGCTCGGCATGCGTGGAGAGCAGCCGCGAATGCCCCGACGAGTCGATCTCGACCAGGGCGGCATCGATACCATCCAGACTGGTGCCGGACATCAAACCCACGAATAGCGCCATCTCTTTTCCCCCCTAACGTGGCCGCCCGCGAGGCGTGAAGTCATGCTAACATCGTGCCCCATTCGATGGACCCTGCCGTGGGGTGGATCAACGCAATTGTGGAGTGGGAGACGATGACCGACGTCGCAAGCGCACTGGCGCTGCTGAAGCGAGGCACCCAGGAGATATTGCTGGAGGAGGAGCTGGTCAAGAAGCTCGAGTCCGGCCGCAAGCTGCGCATCAAGGCGGGCTTCGACCCGACGGCTCCCGACCTGCACCTCGGTCACAGCGTGCTGCTGACCAAGATGCGCCAGTTTCAGGACCTGGGTCACCAGGTCATCTTCCTGATCGGCGACTTCACCGGACGCATCGGCGACCCCACTGGCAAGAACGTCACCCGCAAGCCGCTCACCGAGGACGAGGTTCGTGCCAATGCCCAGACCTACAAGGAGCAGGTGTTCAAGATCCTCGATCCCGACAAGACCGAGGTGCGCTTCAACTCCGAGTGGTTCGGCGAACTCGGCGCGGCCAAGATGATCGAGCTGGCGGCCCAGAGCACCGTGGCGCGCATGCTTGAGCGCGACGACTTCGACAAGCGCTACAAGTCGGGCCAGCCGATCTCCATCCATGAGTTTCTCTACCCGCTGGTGCAGGGCTATGACTCAGTGGCGCTCGAGGCCGACGTCGAGATGGGTGGCACCGACCAGAAGTTCAACCTGTTGATGGGGCGTGAGATCCAGAAGCACTTCGGCATGGAGCCGCAGGTCGTCATGACCATGCCGCTGCTCGAAGGGCTCGACGGCGTGCAGAAGATGTCGAAGTCGCTGGGCAACTATGTCGGCGTCGATGAGGCGCCGGGATCGATGTTCAACAAGCTCGTCTCCATGCCCGACAGCCTGATGTGGCGCTACTTCGAGCTGCTCTCGCTGAAATCGAACGAAGAGCTCGAGTCGCTCAAGCGCGATGTCGAAGCCGGAGCCAACCCGCGGGACATCAAGATGGAGCTTGCCCGCGAGCTGATCGGGCGCTACCACGGTGAGGAAGCCGCGGCCAATGCCCACAAGTCGGCCGGCAATCGCCTGGCCGAAGGCGAACTGCCCGCAGACCTGCCCGAGGTGGAGGTCGACTTCGAGGGCAGCGACCAGGCGCCTATCGCTGCGGTACTCAACCGTTCAGGACTTGCCAACAACAGTGCCCAGGCCAAGGACATGCTGGGCAACGGCCGGGTCAAGGTCGACGGCGAAGTCGTATCCAAGGACCACATGCTCGATACCGGCAAGAGCTACGTGATCCAGGCAGGCAAAAAGCGCTACGCCCGGGTCACGCTGCGCTGAGCTATTCCACGGTCCCCCTGGCCAACTGATTGCAAGTCAGTTGTTCAACCGACGCCCGCCTCGCGCGGGCGTTGTCGTCTTCGTCCCGCACCGAAACCATCCACAGCCCCTCGTCTGCCAGCGCCTGTGGATAGCTCGCCGCCTGCGTTCTGACATCGCATCGCCACGCGTTTGAAATTTTTTTACAGGCGCCCCTTGCAGGGGCCAGGGGAAAGCCGTAAAGTACGCATCCGCTGCCGGCGACGGGCAACGTTGCAGGCGGTGGGAAGAGTGGTAAGTGGCTGTCTTGCTTTGGGTTTTTCGATTCGCTTCGTAAAATTCGCACTTGACGCCCACGGCGGATTCGGTAGAATGCGCCTCACTCGAAAGCAAGTCCTCAAGCGGGCTTGCGGTCGCCGGCCTAGGCCGGTCTTCGATGCCAGGGTCATTTCGGTGGCGGCCTCGAAGAGAGTTGACAAGCTCCGGCGCTTCAGTAGAATACGCCTTCCTCGCAGGGCGCTGGCGAGGCCTCTCGATCACTGGATCGACGGCCACGACAGCAAGCGAGACGCTCCGCTCCTTCAAGAGTTCGGAGCCGCTCTTTAACAATCGATCAGGTAATTCATGTGGGCGCTTGTCGATGAGGTGGTGAGAAGTCACACCATTTCAAGGCAAGCGACTCGTCGAGACCTTCGGGTCTTTTGAGAAGCTTTGACCTTGAGCCGAGATTGGTCCGCTTTCGTCTTCGGACGAGCAAGGACTCGATGATTTTAAACTGAAGAGTTTGATCATGGCTCAGATTGAACGCTGGCGGCAGGCCTAACACATGCAAGTCGAGCGGCAGCACGGGGAGCTTGCTCCCTGGTGGCGAGCGGCGGACGGGTGAGTAATGCATAGGAATCTGCCCGGTAGTGGGGGATAACCTGGGGAAACCCAGGCTAATACCGCATACGTCCTACGGGAGAAAGCAGGGGCTCTTCGGACCTTGCGCTATCGGATGAGCCTATGTCGGATTAGCTGGTTGGTGAGGTAATGGCTCACCAAGGCGACGATCCGTAGCTGGTCTGAGAGGATGATCAGCCACATCGGGACTGAGACACGGCCCGAACTCCTACGGGAGGCAGCAGTGGGGAATATTGGACAATGGGGGCAACCCTGATCCAGCCATGCCGCGTGTGTGAAGAAGGCCCTCGGGTTGTAAAGCACTTTCAGTGGGGAAGAACGCCTGACGGTTAATACCCGTCAGGGAAGACATCACCCACAGAAGAAGCACCGGCTAACTCCGTGCCAGCAGCCGCGGTAATACGGAGGGTGCGAGCGTTAATCGGAATTACTGGGCGTAAAGCGCGCGTAGGCGGCTTGATAAGCCGGTTGTGAAAGCCCCGGGCTCAACCTGGGAACGGCATCCGGAACTGTCAGGCTAGAGTGCAGGAGAGGAAGGTAGAATTCCCGGTGTAGCGGTGAAATGCGTAGAGATCGGGAGGAATACCAGTGGCGAAGGCGGCCTTCTGGACTGACACTGACGCTGAGGTGCGAAAGCGTGGGTAGCAAACAGGATTAGATACCCTGGTAGTCCACGCCGTAAACGATGTCGACTAGCCGTTGGGTCCTTCGCGGACTTGTGGCGCAGTTAACGCGATAAGTCGACCGCCTGGGGAGTACGGCCGCAAGGTTAAAACTCAAATGAATTGACGGGGGCCCGCACAAGCGGTGGAGCATGTGGTTTAATTCGATGCAACGCGAAGAACCTTACCTACCCTTGACATCCTGCGAACCCTTCGGAGACGAAGGGGTGCCTTCGGGAACGCAGAGACAGGTGCTGCATGGCTGTCGTCAGCTCGTGTTGTGAAATGTTGGGTTAAGTCCCGTAACGAGCGCAACCCTTGTCCCTATTTGCCAGCGATTCGGTCGGGAACTCTAGGGAGACTGCCGGTGACAAACCGGAGGAAGGTGGGGACGACGTCAAGTCATCATGGCCCTTACGGGTAGGGCTACACACGTGCTACAATGGTCGGTACAAAGGGTTGCGAGCTCGCGAGGGCAAGCCAATCCCAGAAAGCCGATCTCAGTCCGGATCGGAGTCTGCAACTCGACTCCGTGAAGTCGGAATCGCTAGTAATCGTGAATCAGAATGTCACGGTGAATACGTTCCCGGGCCTTGTACACACCGCCCGTCACACCATGGGAGTGGACTGCACCAGAAGTGGTTAGCCTAACCTTCGGGAGGGCGATCACCACGGTGTGGTTCATGACTGGGGTGAAGTCGTAACAAGGTAGCCGTAGGGGAACCTGCGGCTGGATCACCTCCTTAAACGACGTATCGCCGCCTCGCGGCAAGTGCCCACAATGAATTACCTGATCGGCCAGAGCAAAGACTGTTTGGGTATGGACCCAGCGCGACCAATGGGTCTGTAGCTCAGTTGGTTAGAGCGCACCCCTGATAAGGGTGAGGTCGGCAGTTCAAATCTGCCCAGACCCACCATTCTCGAGCTTCGACCGGGTCTGTCGCTCAGTTGGTGAGAGCGCACCCCCGGAAGTTCTGTAAAGAGAAGGGTGAGGTTGCCGGGTTTATTTCAAATCTGCCCAGACCCACCAATTTTATCCAGCCCTGCGTTATTTCGTGACTCGCATAGCAGGCTATGCGTCGCCCCGAGATGCCTTGGACTGAATAAAATAACCGAACCGACCCTGAAGGGAAGGCCGGAATCAGTGGGGCCATAGCTCAGCTGGGAGAGCGCCTGCCTTGCACGCAGGAGGTCAGCGGTTCGATCCCGCTTGGCTCCACCATCTTCTCCAAGCCAGTCTTGTCTGCAGTGACCAGTGGGAAGTCCTAAGACTTCCCACTGTTCTCTGAACAGTCTGCTCTTTAACAATGTGAATCATGCTGACAAGTTTTCTCCGCAAGGAGAAAACGAAAGTGATACGTCTCAAGCGTATCCGGCAATTGTCGTACGTGATCGCAGACCAGACCCCTTCGGGTTATATGGTCAAGCGATTAAGCGCATACGGTGGATGCCTTGGCAGCCAGAGGCGATGAAGGACGTTGTAGCCTGCGATAAGGCTCGGTGAGGTGGCAAACAACCTGTGACCCGGGCATTTCCGAATGGGGAAACCCACCCAGCACAAGCTGGGTATCCCACACTGAATCCATAGGTGTTGGGAGGCGAACCGGGGGAACTGAAACATCTAAGTACCCCGAGGAAAAGAAATCAACCGAGATTCCCCCAGTAGCGGCGAGCGAACGGGGAGTAGCCCTTAAGCATGTGACTGGTTAGGCGAACGAGCTGGGAAGCTCGACCATAGGGGGTGATAGTCCCGTAGCCGAAAGCCTGAACATGTGAAATCGAGTAGGTCGGGGCACGTGAAACCTTGACTGAACATGGGGGGACCATCCTCCAAGGCTAAATACTCCTGGCTGACCGATAGTGAACCAGTACCGTGAGGGAAAGGCGAAAAGAACCCCGGAGAGGGGAGTGAAATAGATCCTGAAACCGTATGCGTACAAGCAGTGGGAGCAGACTCGTTCTGTGACCGCGTACCTTTTGTATAATGGGTCAGCGACTTATTTTCAGTGGCGAGCTTAACCGAATAGGGGAGGCGTAGGGAAACCGAGTCTTAACTGGGCGACCAGTCGCTGGAAATAGACCCGAAACCGGGCGATCTATCCATGAGCAGGTTGAAGGTTGAGTAACATCAACTGGAGGACCGAACCAGGATCTGTTGAAAAAGATTTGGATGACTTGTGGATCGGAGTGAAAGGCTAATCAAGCCCGGAGATAGCTGGTTCTCCTCGAAAGCTATTTAGGTAGCGCCTCACGTATCACCACCGGGGGTAGAGCACTGTTTCGGCTAGGGGGCCATCCCGGCTTACCAACCCGAGGCAAACTCCGAATACCGGTGAGTGCAAGCGTGGGAGACACACGGCGGGTGCTAACGTCCGTCGTGAAAAGGGAAACAACCCAGACCGTCAGCTAAGGTCCCGAAATCCTGGTTAAGTGGGAAACGATGTGGGAAGGCTCAGACAGCTAGGAGGTTGGCTTAGAAGCAGCCATCCTTTAAAGAAAGCGTAATAGCTCACTAGTCGAGTCGGCCTGCGCGGAAGATGTAACGGGGCTAAACCAGGTACCGAAGCTACGGGCTTGCCGAATGGCAAGCGGTAGAGGAGCGTCGTGTAAGCCGATGAAGGTGGATTGAGAAGTCTGCTGGAGGTATCACGAGTGCGAATGCTGACATGAGTAACGACAAGGGGAGTGAAAAACTCCCCCGCCGGAAGACCAAGGGTTTCTGTTCGACGCTAATCGGAGCAGAGTGAGTCGGCCCCTAAGGCGAGGCCGAAAGGCGTAGTCGATGGGAAACGGGTCAATATTCCCGTACCTCACTGTATTGCGATGGGGGGACGAAGAAGGCTAGGTGGGCCAGGCGTTGGTTGTCCTGGTGAAAGCCCGTAGGCTGGGGATTCAGGCAAATCCGGATCCCCAAGGCCGAGAGGCGAGACGAACACCCCACGGGGTGGAAGTCATCGATGCCACGCTTCCAGGAAAAGCCTCTAAGCTTCAGATACAGTGGGACCGTACCCCAAACCGACACAGGTGGTCAGGTAGAGAATACCCAGGCGCTTGAGAGAACTCGGGTGAAGGAACTAGGCAAAATGGTGCCGTAACTTCGGGAGAAGGCACGCCGCGTTAGTGTGAAGGCCCTCGCGGCTGGAGCATGAGGCGGTCGAAGATACCAGGTGGCTGCAACTGTTTATTAAAAACACAGCACTCTGCCAACGCGTAAGCGGACGTATAGGGTGTGACGCCTGCCCGGTGCCGGAAGGTTAAGTGATGGTGTTAGCCCTCGGGCGAAGCTCTTGATCGAAGCCCCGGTAAACGGCGGCCGTAACTATAACGGTCCTAAGGTAGCGAAATTCCTTGTCGGGTAAGTTCCGACCTGCACGAATGGCGTAATGATGGCCACGCTGTCTCCACCCGAGACTCAGTGAAATTGAAATCGCAGTGAAGATGCTGTGTACCCGCGGCTAGACGGAAAGACCCCGTGAACCTTTACTATAGCTTCACACTGGACGCTGATGTTGCTTGTGTAGGATAGCTGGGAGGCTAGGAACCCCGGACGCCAGTTCGGGCGGAGCCAACCTTGAAATACCAGCCTGGCATCATTGGCGTTCTAACTCAGGTCCGTGATCCGGATCGAGGACAGTGTGTGGTGGGTAGTTTGACTGGGGCGGTCTCCTCCCAAAGAGTAACGGAGGAGCACGAAGGTACCCTCAGCACGGTCGGAAATCGTGCATTGAGTGCAAGAGCATAAGGGTGCTTAACTGCGAGACAGACACGTCGAGCAGGTACGAAAGTAGGTTCTAGTGATCCGGTGGTTCTGTATGGAAGGGCCATCGCTCAACGGATAAAAGGTACTCCGGGGATAACAGGCTGATACCGCCCAAGAGTTCACATCGACGGCGGTGTTTGGCACCTCGATGTCGGCTCATCACATCCTGGGGCTGAAGTCGGTCCCAAGGGTATGGCTGTTCGCCATTTAAAGTGGTACGCGAGCTGGGTTTAGAACGTCGTGAGACAGTTCGGTCCCTATCTGCCGTGGGCGTTGGATGTTTGAGAAGAGCTGCTCCTAGTACGAGAGGACCGGAGTGGACGCACCTCTGGTGTTCCGGTTGTCACGCCAGTGGCATTGCCGGGTAGCTACGTGCGGACGGGATAACCGCTGAAGGCATCTAAGCGGGAAGCCCCCTTCAAGATGAGACATCCCCGAGGCCTCGAGCCTCCTGAAGGGCCCAGCGAGACCAGCTGGTTGATAGGTCGGATGTGGAAGCGCTGCAAGGCGTTGAGCTAACCGATACTAATGGCCCGTGAGGCTTGACCATATAACCCCAAGGGGTCTGCGCATCGCGCACGATTGACGGATACGCCGCCTGAGCGAGAGCCGGGCAGAGACGATCGCGTCAGCATGATTCCAACCGTTTTCGCCTGACGACCATAGCGAGTGGGAACCACCTGATCCCATGCCGAACTCAGCAGTGAAACCGCTCAGCGCCGATGGTAGTGTGGGGTCTCCCCATGCGAGAGTAGGTCATCGTCAGGCATCTCTTCAGAAACCCCGGCCAATTGGTCGGGGTTTCGCCGTTTGGGGCCTCCCCTGGAGAGTGGCGGAGCGCCGCCCTCCGAACGGCCCGAACATCGTCAGGCATCTATTCCAAAACCCCGAGTGCGCTAGTGCTCGGGGTTTTTCATTGCCTGTTAGTTTTGTTCGTACAGCTCAATAGGAGCTCCGTCAGGGTCGCTCAGGAAAGTGAAGCGCGCCCCCGTCGAGGCGTCGGTACGAATGGGCTCGGGCCGTGCACCGCGCGCCTTGAGCATGCTCACGCAGGTATCCAGGTCGCTGGTGGCCAGGGCAAGGTGGCGCCAACCGCAGGCTTCGGGGTAGCTGGGGCGTGCCGGCGGATCGGGAAAGGAGAAGAGCTCCAGTTGGATGCCGCCCGGCAGGCGCAGGTCCAGCTTGTGGCTGTCGCGCTCGGTGCGAAAGGTTTCGCTGACGATCTCTGCACCCAGCACCTCAAGATAGAAGCGCTTGGCACGCGGATAGTCGGCCGTGATCAGGGCGACATGGTGGACCCCCGATAGAGGGAGGGGATTCGTGGTCATCACGGCACCTCGAAATGGGGCGGACGCCATGCAGACGTCCGTCAGCCATGGTTCAGCGGCAAAGCAGCTCGAAGGCTTCGATGAGGCTATCCATTTCGTCGTCGGTACCGATCGTGATGCGCAGAAAATCACGCAGCGCCTCGGTATTGAAGTGACGCACCAGGATGCCCCGTTCGCGAAGGCCTACGAAGAGCTGTGCAGCATCGTGCTGCGGGTGGCGAGCGAGAACGAAGTTGGCCTGAGAGGGAAGCACCTCGAAACCGAGTTCCGTGAGGCGACGAGCTGTACGCTCACGGGTGGTAATGACGCGCTCGCGACATGCGTCGAAGTGTTCGCGGTCTTCCAGTGAAGCGGTCCCGAGCGCACTGGCCAGGCTGTCGATGGGGTAGGAGTTGAAGGAGTCCTTGACTCGTTCGAGTCCCTCGATCAGCTCGCGCGAACCGATGGCGTAACCCAGCCGCAGGCCGGCCAGGCTACGTGATTTGGAGAAGGTGCCCGTCACCAGCAGGTTGGGGTAGCGATCAACGAGCGGCACGGCGCTTTCACCACCGAAATCGACATAGGCCTCATCGACCAGCACGACCTGGTTCGTCAGTCGGTCGAGCAGCGCGGCGATGGCCTCGCGCGGGTGGCCGTGTGCCGTGGGGGCATTGGGATTGGCGAAAATGGCGCCGCCGCTGCCGGGTGTGAAAGCGTCGAGATCGACCCGCCAGTGCTGGTCCAGCGGCAGAGCGCGACGCTCGACGCCATACAGCTTGCAGTAGACCGGATAGAAGCTATAGGTGATCTCGGGCATCTCGAGTGGGATGTCGTGGCAGAAGAAGGCCTGAAAGGCCAAGGCCAGCACCTCGTCGGAGCCGTTGCCAACGAATACCTGCTCCGTTTCCACCCCATGCTCCCGAGCAAGTGCCTGGCGCAAAGCCAGCGACTGCGGATCGGGATAGAGGCGCAAGTGGTCGACCGGATACTCGCGCAGCACTGCCTCGACGCCGGGGGCCGGCGGGTAGGGGTTCTCGTTGGTGTTGAGCTTGATCAGCTTTTCGCGTGGCTGCTCGCCTGGGACATAAGGCGTCAACTCGCGCACCGCCGGGCTCCAGAACTGGCTCATGGTGTCTCGTTTCTCATTGGACGGAACTTTAGGCCATGTTGACCGCTGCAGCCTGACCGCGCAAGCCGCCAGCGTGCTAGCCTAGGCGCTTTCGCCAGGATGCTGGAACCCCATACATGACTGCCCAGATCATTGCCACGCTGCTGCCGGTATTCCTGATAGCCGGCTGCGGCACTCTCTACGGCCGTTTTCGTACCCCGGACATACGTAGCCTGAACACCCTCAACATGGAAATCTTCGTTCCCATGCTGGTGTTCGCGGTGCTGGCGGACCGGCAGGCTCCGCTGGCGGAGTATGCGGGTCTGGCGCTGGGAGCGGCCGTCGTGGTGCTGGGCTCGGGCCTGGTGCTGTTGCCGCTGGTCAGAATCCTCAAGCTCGAGCCCAAGACCTTCCTGCCGCCGATGATGTTCAACAATTCCGGCAACATGGGCATCCCTCTGCTGGTGCTTGCCTTTGGTGAGGCGGCGCTGCCTGCTGCGGTAGTGGTATTCATCGTCGAGATGCTGCTGCACTTTTCGGTGGGCCTTTACATGCTCAGCCCGCGCACGCCGCTATGGCGCTTGTTGCGGATGCCGATTGTCCTGGCCAGCCTGGCCGGGCTGGGCGTCAACCTGGGGGGGGTGCCGCTGCCCGGCTGGCTTCTCGAGGCACTGCACATGCTGGGTGGGGTGTGTATCCCTCTGATGCTGTTCGCGCTTGGCGTGCGTATGCTCGATATCGACTTCGGCGACTGGAGGACCGGTCTGCTGGGGGCCGTGCTGTGCCCGCTCTCGGGCCTGGTTCTGGCCGTCCCCATGGTGTTGTGGCTGGACCTGACGGGGTTGCAGGCGGCGGCTCTATGGGTATTTGCCGCACTCCCTCCCGCCGTGCTCAACTATCTGGTAGCCGAGCAGTATCGGCAGGAGCCGCACAAGGTGGCCTCCCTCGTGCTGATCGGTAACCTGGCTAGCCTGGTGGTGATGCCCTTCGTGCTGGCAATGGTATTCATGTACGTTCACCCGGGGGTCTAGAGGCGATATGCCGGGCAGGAACAGACGAGACTGTCTGCCAGCGCCATGAGGGGTTATGCTGTGACATACGCTGACATAACGGAAACCCATCGGTTTTAGGAGTGAGCAAATGCAAGTAAGGACCCTGCTGGCTGGCTCGGCCATGCTGGCCTTCCTGGCCGGCTGTGCGGCCGGCCCGGCTGATGACCGTGCCGACATGGCAATGGATGATGCCGAAGTCGTTTATCAAGGTACCCTGCCCTGCCGCAACTGCGCGGGCATCGACCTGAACGTGACGCTTCGAGGTGACGAGCAGGCAGCACCGGAGGAACGAACCTTCGACTTGCGCGCCAGTTATCAGGAGCATCCTCAGGAACCGCCTGACGAAGAGTATGCCGGCAACTGGGAAGTGCTCAGCGGCACGGCGGTCGACCCCGATGCCACCGTATACGAGCTGACGCCGGATGGCGAAGGCCAGATCTACTACTTCCTGCGCGTCGACGATCAGACCCTGGAGCTGATCGATCCTCAGCGTCGTCGCTTCCAGAACAACGAAGCCCTGCAGCTGCAGCGCCAGTAACGACGGGCTCGAGCGGTAGCGAAGGCGGCCTGCGGGCCGCCTTCGCGTATCTGGCCGTCCTGTTAGAATGAGCGCACATAGAAGCCGGAGAGAGGCCAGCATGGCCAAAGCGAAGAGCGCCTTCGTCTGTACCGAGTGCGGGGCGGAGTATCGCAAGTGGCAGGGGCAGTGCTCGAGCTGCCTGGAGTGGAATACCCTGAGCGAGGTGAGGCTCGCTGCCCCCCGCCCCGGGGCTGCGGCCTCGAGTGGTGCCGGGCGCGCCGGCTATGCCGGCACGCTGTCGAAGGAGGTCGTCGACCTGGGCAGCGTCGACCTCACCGAGGTGCCACGACTCTCTTCGACGTTCGGTGAGTTCGACCGGGTGCTGGGCGGCGGCCTGGTGCCGGGGTCTGCGGTGCTGCTTGGGGGGCATCCCGGGGCCGGCAAGTCGACGCTGCTGCTGCAGACCGCCTGCAAGCTGGCCCAGGCGCGCAAGGTGCTTTATGTCACTGGCGAGGAGTCACTCTCCCAAGTGGCGATGCGGGCGCATCGATTGCAGCTGCCTACCCAGGGGTTGAAGATGCTGGCCGAGACCAGCGTCGAGACGGTACTGGCGGTCGCCGAGCGTGAGCGGCCCGAGATACTGATCATCGACTCGATCCAGACGATGCACCTCGAGGACATCGCCTCGGCTCCCGGCGGCGTGGCCCAGGTACGTGAGTCCGCTGCGGTGTTGACGCGTTTTGCCAAGCAGTCCAATACCGTGCTGCTGCTGGTGGGGCACGTGACCAAGGACGGCACCCTGGCCGGGCCCAAGGTATTGGAGCATATGATCGATGCCTCGCTGCTGCTCGAAGGCGGCGCCGACTCGCGCTTCCGCACCCTACGTGGACAGAAGAACCGCTTCGGTGCGGTCAACGAGCTGGGCGTGTTCGCCATGCTCGAGCATGGCCTCAAGGAGGTGAAGAATCCCAGTGCCATCTTTCTCTCGCGTAGCGAAGAGCAGGCACCGGGCAGCCTGGTGATGGTGGTGTGGGAGGGCACGCGGCCGCTGCTGGTGGAGGTGCAGGCGTTGCTCGACGAGTCGGCGCTGGGCAATCCGCGACGGGTGGCCGTGGGTCTCGATCAGAATCGCCTGGCCATGCTGCTGGCGGTGCTGCATCGCCACGGCGGGCTGTTCACCGGTGACCAGGACGTCTTCCTCAACGTGGTCGGCGGGGTCAAGGTCCTCGAGACCAGCGCCGACCTGGCCGTGCTGCTGGCGGTGGTGTCCAGCCTGCAGAATCGTCCCTTGCCCCGCGAGCTGGTGGCCTTCGGTGAGGTGGGGCTGTCCGGCGAGATCCGCCCCGTGCCCAGCGGCCAGGAGCGCATCGTCGAGGCCGCCAAGCACGGCTTTACCCGTGCCATCGTGCCGCGTGCCAATGCGCCGAAGCGCCCTCCCGAGGGCATGGAGGTCGTGGCGGTGGACAAGCTGGCCGATGCCCTCGAGGCGCTGTGAGAAAGGACCTCTCACTGCGATAGAATGACCAAACGATTGCCAAGGAGAACGAGATGAGCGCGATTCGCCTGACCCAATACAGCCATGGTGCCGGCTGTGGTTGCAAAATTGCACCCGACGTACTCGACGGCATCCTGGCCAAGGCCGGGCCCGGAGCCACCCACTCGCGACTGATCGTGGGCAACCAGGGCCGCGAAGATGCCGCCGTGTACGACCTGGGTGATGGGCGTGGCATGATCGCCACAACCGATTTTTTCATGCCCATCGTCGACGACCCCTTCGACTTCGGCCGCATCGCCGCGACCAATGCCATCAGCGACGTCTACGCCATGGGTGGCAGGCCGGTGCTGGCGCTCGGCATCCTCGGCTGGCCGCTGGACAAGCTGGGGCCGGAGATCGCCGGCGACGTGGTGGCGGGCGCCCAGGGTGTATGCCGCGAGCTGGGCCTGGCGCTGGCCGGCGGGCACTCCATCGATGCGCCGGAGCCGATCTTCGGGCTGGCGGTCAATGGCCTTGTCGATCTGGAGCACCTGAAGCTCAACAAGGGCGCCCAGGTAGGTGACCTGTTGTTCCTGACCAAGCCGCTGGGCGTCGGCTTCCTGACTACCGCCGAGAAACAGGGCCTGCTGGAATCCGGCCATCAGACCCTGGCCCGCGAGACCATGCTCAAGCCCAACCAGATCGGCATGGCGCTGGCCAAGGTGAAGGGGGTGCATGCCATGACCGACGTGACCGGCTTCGGGCTGGCGGGGCATCTCACCGAAGTATGTCAGGCCAGCGGTGTGGCGGCGCGCATCGACTTTCGTCGCCTGCCGCGGCTGGCCGAGGCCGAGGCCTATCGTCGCCGCGGTGCAGTGCCCGGCGGCACCCATCGCAACCGCAACGCTCTGGGCGCTGCCCTGAAGGACATGGACGAGCCGCACTGGCAGTGGCTGTGCGACCCGCAGACCTCCGGCGGTCTGCTGCTCTCGGTGCACCCCTCGTGGGAGGATGACGTCGAGCGCATCGGTCGCGAGCATGGCATCGAGCTGGTGCCATTCGGCGAGATGGTCAAGGCCGAGGGACAGGCACTGATCGAGGTGCGTGGGTGAAGCTGCCGCTGATCGAGCCCGATCTTTCCCTGCTTCGCCAGGAGCGGGTACTGGTCGACGTACGCGCCCCGGTGGAGTTCGCTCAGGGCAGCCTGCCCGGTGCGGTGAACCTGCCGCTGATGGACGACGAGGAGCGTCGTCTGGTGGGTATCGAGTACAAACAGCGTGGTCAGCAGGCGGCAATCGAGCTGGGCCAACGGCTGGTCAGCGGCGGTATTCGAGAGGCACGCATCGCGGCTTGGCAGCGCCTGGTCGAGGCGCATCCCGATGCGATCATCTACTGCTATCGTGGTGGGCTGCGCTCGCAGATCGCCCAGCAGTGGCTGGCCGATGCCGCTGTCGAGCGTCCACGCATCCGCGGCGGCTGGAAGGCGATGCGTCAAGCGCTGTGCCGGCGCATCGACGCGGCGGCCGAGCAGCCGCTGCTGGTGGTGGGCGGGCTTACCGGCTGTGCCAAGACGGCACTGATCCAGGCGCTATCCAATGGGCTCGATCTCGAGGGATGCGCCCGGCACAAGGGTTCTGCCTTTGGCCGGCATCCTCTTCCGGCGCCGAGCCAGATCGACTTCGAGCATTCCATGGGGCTGCGCCTGCTGTCGTTGCCGGGGCCGCTGGTGGTGGAGGACGAGTCGCGTCATATCGGTGCCGCCAATGTACCGCTCGCTTTCTGGCGAGCCATGGAGCTTGCCCCCAGGGTTCGGGTGGAAATGCCGCTCGACTGGCGTCTGGCGCAGATCCACAAGGACTACATCGACGACCTGTGGGCGATATATCGCCAGCAGTTCGGCGAATGGCTGGGCTGGACGCTGATGCGCAAGCAGCTCTTGAGTGCGCTGGCGAGGCTGAAGAAGCGCCTGGGTCATGCGCGGCTGGCACGCCTGCAGCGGCTGCAGCAGCTTGCCTTCCGTGAACACGAACGCGGCAATCGCCAGGCGCACGAGGCCTGGCTGGCACCGCTGCTCACCGAATACTATGACCCCATGTACCGCTACCAGTTGGAAAAGCGCGATCCTGGTCGCTTCCTGCACGTGGGCGACTGGGACAGCTGCCTGGAGGCGGCTCGCTCGTGGGCGCAAGAGGCCGCACGCCAGTCCAGCGGGCGGCCTCAGCCAGCCTGACTTGGAATCAAGCCGCCGCGCTGCGCATCCACTGGCTAAGCAGGCGGTCGAGCAGCGGGGCCAGGCGGTCGAAACGCCGTCCATCGGCGAGAATGCTTTCGGTGGGTTGCGCGTGGGGGCTGGCCTCGCTGCCTTCCGGCGGCTCGTCGTTCGCCAGCAGTTCGCTGACGCTGGCATGGGTCACTTCGAAATGACACAGCAGCCCCAAGGCGCGTCCGGCATCCCAGGCGAAGCCTTGCACCGGGCTGCCCAGGCTGCCGCCGAGCGGCAAGGCATCGTCGGGCAGGGCGAAGACATCGCGATGCCACATGAAAGCGGTGAATCGCTCCGGCAGATCGAAAGGGCTCTCGGGGGCCAGGGTCACCTCGTGCCAGCCGACCTCGGCGAAGGTGCCGCGGCCTACCGTGGCACCGAGCTCGGCGGCAATCATCCTGGCGCCCATGCCGATGCCGAGCAGCGGCTTGTTGCCGTCCAGCGCCTTGGCGATCAGCTTGCGCTCACGCTTGAGCCAGGGATATCGTGCGTCGTCGAGTATGTCCATGGGGCCGTCGAGCAGGATCAGTGCATCACCATCGGTCAGGCTGGGCGGCGCTTCCCCCGCATGGAGGTGGAAGACGGTATGGCTGTGCCCCATGCTGGTCAGCCAGTCGGCGATCCGTCCCGGGCCGTGATGCGGGCTGTGTTGAAGCAGATGCAGGTGCATGGAAACCTCGCCATTCAGGAGTGACACGCAATCAGGGGAGCGGCAGCGTACATGAAACCGGTACTGCGCGAACAGATACTGACCATTCTGGCTGCCATTCCGCCTGGGCGGGTGACCACTTACGGACGTATTGCCGCCATGACCGAGGGCGGCACGCCACGCCTGGTAGCCCGGGCACTGCGTGAACTCCCCGAGGACCACGATCTGCCCTGGTTTCGGGTGATCACCGCGTCGCGTCGGCTGGCCGAACATCCCGGAGCCATCGAGCAGCGCCAACGGCTGGTCGCCGAGGGCGTGCTGTTCGATGCACGGGGGCGAGTGCCTGCCGAAGCGCTGTGGCCATGACCAGACGAATGTCGCCACCCTTCATCTGGATCGTCAATTCACGAGGATAAACCATGAGTCAGCCAAAAGGGGGCTTCCATGAGCGGCTCCAGGCTCTCCCACCACGTCAGCAGCAGGCCTTCATGGCGGCGCTGTGCGAGCGAATGCTGCCCAACTATGCCCTTTATGTGCAGATGACGGGGGACGGCAACCCGGCCGGCCTGAAAGCGGTGCTCGATCTGGTGTGGGAACAGCTCGCCGTGCGCGAGGCGCGCATCGACTTCGAGCGCCAGGCCGAGAAGCTGGCCGAGCTCGAGCCGCCTTCCGACGACGACAGTTTCGGCGGGAGACGCGCCGTGGAGGTGGTGGTGGCGCTGACCTCGCTGCTCGATACGTTGCGTGGCGAGTCCGCTGATGCCGTGCTCGAGGTGAGCCGCATCTCCAAGGCCGGTGTACGCGCCTACATTGAGCTGACCGAGGGCGAGGAGGACGCCAGCAAATTGGCGAAACTCGTCCGTGAGCACCCCCTCATGGCGGACGAGAACGATTTCCAGGATGCCGTGCTGGAAGCGGTAGAAGGCGACCTCGACCGCGACGCATTGAAGGCGCTGCGCCGACTGGGGCGCAACGATGGCGTGAGTAACCTTGGCCTCACCCTGGACTAGGGGAGCGAGGCCGGCCGGGGCGGTCTGGTGCGCTAAAAGCGAACGCCGCCGATGACCATGGCGCCGGCAGCGCCGAATACGATCAGATCGGTCTCGAAACGTCCCCAGCGGAGCCCTACGCTGGGCAGCGCTGCCGGGGCCGTGCCATAGCGATTGAAGGGGATGTTGTCCTGATATTCGCCACGGTAGCCATGCAGCAGTCCGGCGCTCAGCTTGGCACGCACAGTGACATTGTCGGTCGGTTCCCAAAGGGGGAACTCGCGGCCGACATAAAGATAAAAGGCCTCCTGGTCGAAGGAGCTCAGGAAACGCGCGCCACCGGCCAGCCAGCGCTGCGAGTTGTGCAGCTCGATTCCGATCAGCTCCTGCTGGTTGTTATGGTCGGGCTGCGGATCGAAATGACGTGTATAGAGGCTGGTCTGCACCAGCACGTGCTCGAGATCGGGCACCGGCGGCCAGATGGGCTCCTGCCGGGCCTGGGAAGCGGGAGCAACCAGCAGGGCCAGAGCCAGCCCCAGCAGTCCGACGCGCCGCCCCTCGCTCATCCCTGAATGCCTCACTTCCTTGCTCCCGGGCGCCACTTCAAAGGCGCATTTCGATACCGCGCTCGGCCATGTAGCGCTTGGCCTCGGGGATGGTGTACTCGCCGAAATGGAAGATACTGGCGGCGAGTACCGCATCGGCACCGCCTTCCCGCACGCCGTCGACCAGGTGGTCGAGGTTGCCGACGCCGCCGGAGGCGATCACCGGCACCGTCACCGCGTCGCTGATGGCCCGCGTCACGCCCAGGTCGAAGCCGGCCTTGGTGCCGTCACGGTCCATGCTGGTCAGCAGCAGTTCGCCGGCGCCGTATTCGACCATTTTCTTCGCCCATTCGACCGCGTCCAGCCCGGTGGGGCGGCGCCCGCCGTGGGTAAATATCTCCCAGCGCGGAGTCTCGCCTTCCGCCGAGACTCGCTTGGCGTCGATGGCCACGACGATGCACTGGCTGCCGAAGCGTTCGGCGGCCTCGCGCACGAAGTCGGGGTTGGTCACCGCGGCGGTATTGATCGAGACCTTGTCGGCACCGGCGTTGAGCATGGTGCGGATATCGTCGCAAGTGCGGATGCCACCGCCCACGGTGAGCGGAATGAATACCTCGCCGGCGATGCGCTCGACCATTTCCACCGTGGTGTCGCGATCCTCGTGGCTAGCCGTGATGTCGAGGAAGGTGATCTCGTCGGCCCCTTGCAGGTTGTAGCGCTGGGCGATTTCCACCGGGTCGCCGGCATCGCGGATGCCGATGAAATTGACGCCCTTGACCACGCGGCCGGCGTCGACGTCGAGACAGGGAATGATGCGTTTGGCCAGTCCCATGATTCAGCTCCCGGCTCGGTCGAGCCCTGCAGTCAGTTCGTCGCACAGCGTCTGGCCTTCGGCCACGTCGAGGCTGCCTTCGTAGATGGCGCGGCCTGTGATGGCGCCGAGAATGCCCGGCTCTCTCGCCGCCACCAGCGCGCGCAGGTCGTCGAGGTTGGTCACGCCGCCCGAAGCGATGACCGGCAGGCCGCCCTCGCGGGCCAGCTCGGCGGTGGCCTCGACGTTGACGCCGTTCAACATCCCGTCGCGGGCGATGTCGGTATAGACGATGCTGGAAACGCCATCGTCGGCGAAGCGTCGGGCCAACTCGGTGGCCTTGACCGTGGAGACCTCGGCCCAGCCGTCGGTGGCGACATAGCCGTCACGGGCATCGAGGCCGACGATCACGTGACCGGGAAAAGCGCGACACATCTCGCCGACGAAGGCCGGCTCCTTGACCGCCTTGGTGCCGATGATCACATAGGAGACGCCGGCAGCGAGGTAGTGCTCGATGGTTTCCGCGCTGCGAATGCCGCCGCCGATCTGGATCGGGAGTTCGGGCCAGCGGCGGGCAATGGCGGTAACCGCCTCGCCGTTGACGGGCCTGCCCTCAAAGGCGCCATTGAGATCGACCAGGTGCAGCCGGCGTGCGCCGGCCTCGACCCAGCGGGCCGCCATGGCCACCGGATCGTCGCCGTAGGTGGTGGCATCATCCATCCGCCCCTGCTTGAGGCGGACGCACTTGCCGTCCTTGAGATCGATGGCGGGTATTACCAGCATGTCGTGTCCTCTCGGGCGCACGCGGGGCGCCGGGTTGTCGGGCGGCCTGACCGCAAGCGTACCGTCGGGTACGCCTGGATGGCCTGGTGAAGCTTCAAGGCGCCCAGGTGACGAAGTTTTCCAGCAGCTTGAGGCCGGCCCGTGAACTCTTCTCGGGGTGGAACTGCACGGCGAAGGTAGCGTCGCGACCCACGGCGACGTGGGCGTCGATATGCCCGTAGCGGGTGGTGCCGAACACGCAGGCGTCTTCCTCTGCTGCCACATAGTAGCTGTGCACGAAGTAGAAGTGCTCGTCCTGGTCGATGCCTTGCCATAGCGGGTGCTCGTGGTGCTGGTGCACCAGGTTCCAGCCCATGTGGGGTACCTTGAGGCGCTGCCCGTGGTCATCGGTCATGTTGGTGGGAAAGCGCTTCACCTCGCCGGCCAGAAAGCCCAGGCAGGGGATCCCGCCGCTCTCCTCGCTGTGGTCGAGCAGCATCTGCTGACCCACGCAGATGCCCAGCAGGGGCTTGCTCTGCCTGGCCAGCAGTTCCTCGACGAGCCCGCGCAGTTCGGTCTTCTCGAGTTCGCCCATGCAGTCACGGATTGCCCCCTGGCCGGGCAGCACCAGGCGGGTAGCGCCCTGGATGCGGCGCGCATCGCGAGTAATGACCACGTGCTCGTGGGTGACGTGTTCCAGCGCCTTGGCAACCGAGTGCAGATTGCCCATTCCGTAGTCGATGACGGCAATGGTCATGGAGGCTCCTTTCTGGTTCGGTCGTCTGCGCTACAGGCAGCCCTTGGTGGACGGCATCTGCCCGGCCATGCGCGGGTCGGGCTCCACGGCCATGCGCAGTGCGCGGCCGAAGGCCTTGAAAATGGTTTCCGCCTGATGGTGGGCGTTGAAGCCCTTCAGGTTGTCGATGTGCAGCGTGACCCTGGCATGATTGACGAAACCCTGGAAAAACTCCCAGAACAGCTGGGTATCGAGGCGGCCGATCGTGGCGCGGGTGAACTCGACGTCCATGAACAGCCCGGGACGACCCGAGAAGTCGACCACGACGCGCGACAGTGCCTCGTCCAGCGGCACGTAGGCGTGGCCGTAGCGGCGAATGCCGCGCTTGTCGCCCACCGCCTGGTCAAAGGCCTGGCCGAGGGTGATGCCGAGGTCCTCGACGGTGTGATGATCGTCGATGTGCAGGTCGCCCACCGCCTTGATGTCCAGGTCGATCAGGCCGTGGCGTGCCACCTGATCCAGCATGTGGTCGAGGAAGGGCACGCCGGTCTCGCAGTTCAGCCGCCCCTCGCCATCGAGGTTCACGGTGACCGTGATCTGGGTCTCCTTGGTGTCACGGGTTACCGTGGCGATTCGCTCGGACATGTCGGACTCTCTCTGGCGCAAGTGCGCGTCGCATGGTAAGGGCCCGGCACGGCCGGAGGCGGCATCCGGGCGGGCAAGCCTCTGCGCTTGCCGTCATGGGGCGTCCATTATAGAGAATCGTCCCCCCCATCCGCTACAATGCGCCCATCACAGCGGCGGCACCTTGCCGCGGTACAGGGAGACCGCCATGCCGGTAACGCTTCACCTCGTAGATCAGGCCACCTGGACGTCGGATCCACAGGCACAGCTCGATCTGGTGCGGATCTATGCCGATGCCCCGAGCGAACGTCTGAAAAAGCCAGTGGACCGCTTTCTCCGTGAGCACCTCGAGGCGGGACGCTTCTTTGCCTGTGCGCGCTTCAACGACCGCCTGCTGGGCGCGCTGGCGGTAAGCGCCGACGACCAGGCTTGGTGGCTGTCGGAGCTGTGTGTGCGCAAGGCCACCCGACGGCGTGGCGTCGGTTCGCGGCTGCTGGCGCTGGTCAGCGATGCGGCGCGTGCCGCGGGTTGTGAATTGCGTACGCACTCCTCTCAGCTGCCTGTCGCCGACCAGGTGCTGCTGACGCGCCTGGGATATCGCATGGACATCACCGGCGACTACTTCGTATTGGCTCCACCGCTGCAAGGAGGCGGTAACACATGAAGCGATTGTTGCAGATGCTGCTGGCGGCCATCGGGGTGCTCGGCGTGGTGGTGGCGGCGGCCGTGGTCTACGTCACGACTTTCCTCGATCCGGAGGACTTCAAGCCGCGTCTAATCGAGGTGGTACGCGAGCAGAGCGGCTTGGAGCTGACCTTGGACGGCCCCCTCTCCTGGTCGTTCTATCCGCGTCTGGGAGTAAGCGTAGAGCAAGCCGAAGGCCGCCTCCCGGAGCAGAGTGCCGACGATCAGCCCTTTCTCGCCTTCGCGCATGCCGAGGTCAGCCTGGCCTTTGCACCGCTCCTGCGCGGCGAGATCGCCATCGAAGGGCTGACGCTCGACGGCATGCAGCTGAACCTGTCACGCGACGAGGAGGGGCACGGCAACTGGGAAACCCTGATGCAGCGGCTCGACGAACGCCGCGAGGGGGCCGAATCGGCGCTGGCGCCGGCTACTGCCGGCCCCAGCCGAGAAGGTGCCAACCTGGCCGTGGCGCTAAACATTGCCAGCGTCCAGGTGCGCAACGGCACGGCGAGATATCGCGATTTGACGGAGGGAACCGAATGGCTGGTCGAAGAGATCAACCTGTCGGGCGCCAACGTCAACCCCCGACGTGCCTTTCCGTTCAAGTCCTCCTTCAAGTTGAAATCCTACCGTACCCTCGACTGGCGTGAGCTGGAGCGAAGCCCGGCGATGGCGAGCGACGTTACCCTCGAGGGACGGATGCAGCTCGTTCTTGCTGAACGCCGCTACCTGCTGGAAGGGCCGCAGCTCAATACCGCCAGCTTGGTGGCGGGTATCGATGGCAGGCAACGGATCGACCTGAGAGGGCAACAGCTCGTCCTGGACTTGTCACAGCAGCGATTGCAGCTGCAGGAAGGTCGGCTGGAGGCCGGTCTGCAACACCCCGGGCTGGGCGAGGAGCCGCTGCCCCTGTCCTTGACGCTGGCGCTGGATGCCGACCTAGCCGCAAATACGGCGCAACTGCGTGACCTGCAGCTAACCGGGCCCGATTCGCTAAGCGTGAGCGGCCACCTCAACCTGGCCGAACTCGATCAAGCGCCGACGTATAGTGGCCAGCTCAGCGCGGCTCCCTTCTCGTTGCGCCCTTGGCTCTCGCGCCTTGGCAAGCTGCCCACAATGGCAGACCCTGAGGCGCTCACCGACGTGGCTCTCACCAGCCCGGTGCAAGGCGATCTGGAGCGTATCGAGCTGGCGGGCCTGACCATGGTGCTAGATGGCAGTACCTTTACGGGCAGGTTGGCCACCGGTCTCGACGGCCGGCAGCTCGATTTCGAGCTGCAAGGTGACCGTCTCGACCTGGATCGCTACCTGCCGCCGGCCGAGACTGGTGATCAGAGTGCTGCCCGGCATGACCTGCTGGGCATCGGCAAGGCCTATGCCCAGGATGCGGACGAGCTGGTGCCCGCCGAGTTGCTGGCCCATTTGAACCTGGACGGAGCGCTCGACCTGGCGCAGCTGCGTCTGTCGGGGCTCGAGTTCACCGAGGTAGGACTGGTCTTGTCGGGTGATGACGGCCAGCAGCGACTCGAACGCTTCGAGTCGGTCTTCTACGACGGCGAGCTGAGCGCCAGCGGGGCGCTTGATCTCAGTCGCGAGCCGATTCGCTGGCAGCTGAGCCCCAGCTTGTCGCGGGTGCGGCTGGAGCCGCTGCTGCAGGCACTGAGTGAAGACGACGGCCCGGCGCCGCTGCGCGGTCGGCTTACCCTCGACGGCGAGCTCGAAACGCGCGACAACAGCTGGCCGGCGCTCAAGCGTAACCTCAATGGACGTCTGCAGGGACACCTCGACGACGGCGCCGTACTCGACGTCAATGTGTCTCAGGAGCTGTGCTCCCTGGCGGCCCTGATCGAGGGCCGTGAGACGAGTCGTGAGTGGGGGGCCGATACCCGCTTCGAGCGCGCCGAAGCGAGCCTGCGGATTACCGACGGCGTTGTCCGCAGCGAAGACATCCTGATTGCCATTCCTGGGATCGAGCTGGGCGGCAGCGGCGAGCTCGACCTGGGCAGCGAACGCTTCGATCTGCGGGCCGCTGCCCGTTTCGTCGACGGAGCGGATGCGGCCTGCCCCGTCAACCCGCGCCTGGAGCGCGTTCCCTTGCCGGTACGCTGCAGCGGCGAGCTCTCCGGCGAGAGAGAGGAGTGGTGCCGCTTCGACCGTGAGGCGTTTCAGGCGACCCTGGCCGATCTGCTGCGCGATGAAGCCTCCCGCCGTGCCGGCGAGGAGCTCGAGAAGCGCCTGGAGCGCCCGCTCGAGCAGCTCGAAGAGCGCCTGGGCGAGGGAGCCGGGCGGGAACTTCGAGATACTTTGCGTGGTCTACTGAACTGATGACCCAAAGCCAGTCTCTGCGCCGACCGACCAGTCGGCGCTTTTTTTCGTCACGCCTGCAGGAAGGTGGTCCATGAGTGAAATGCCTGCTTCGGTGCTCGACGCGACCCAGTTCCAGTATCGCCTGCTGGACTGGTTCGACCGCGAAGGTCGTCACGATCTGCCCTGGCAGCGAGAGCGTACGCCTTATCGGGTCTGGGTTTCCGAGATCATGTTGCAGCAGACCCAGGTGGCGACCGTCATCCCCTATTTCGAGCGCTTCATGGCGCGCTTTCCTTGTCTGGCCGAGCTGGCCAAGGCCTCCCAGGACGAGGTGCTCCATCTGTGGACCGGGCTTGGCTACTACGCCCGCGGGCGCAACCTGCACAAGGCGGCCCGGCAGGTCATGGAGGCACATGGCGGCGAGCTGCCGGTGGCGAGCCTGGAAGCCCTGGCTGGGCTGCCCGGTATCGGCCGCTCCACGGCCGGGGCGATCATCGCCCAGAGCACCGGCCGACGTGCTGTGATTCTCGATGGCAACGTCAAGCGCAGCCTGTCGCGGCTGCACGCCGTGACAGGCTGGCCGGGGCGGCCGGCGGTGGAGCGTCGGCTCTGGGCGCTGGCCGAGTCCTATACCCCCGAGCGTCGCGTCGCCGACTATACCCAAGCGATGATGGACCTCGGTGCCACCCTGTGCCGCCGTGGCACGCCCGATTGCCAACGCTGCCCGTTCAGCGATGTCTGCGTGGCCCACGCACGAGGCGAGCAGCGCCGTTTTCCCGAATCCAAGCCCAAGAAGACGCTACCGACGCGTGCCACGCTGATGCTGGTGTTGCAGGACGCCGAGGGCCGCGTGCTGCTCGAGCAGCGCCCCGCCAGCGGATTGTGGGGCGGACTGTGGGGCTTGCCCCAGTTCGACGACCTGGCGGCGCTGCGCGCCTGGCTCGACACCCATGCCCCGGGGGCCGAGCTCGATCCGGCCTGGCCGGCTTTCAGTCATACGTTCAGCCATTTCCGCCTCGACATCACTCCACTGCCGGCGCGAATCGGCAGGCTGGATTCGGTCGGCGAGGGGCGTTGCTGGTACGATCCCGGCAATCCCGGGCGCGTCGGCCTGGCGGCGCCGGTGAAGGCGCTGTTGGCCTCGCTCGCGCCGTTCGCCCTGGTGGCACCGGGTGAGCCTTGATTGCACACCGTCTACAAACGAGGAGATCTTCATGAGCCAGACCGTATTCTGCCGCAAGTACCAGCAGGAGCTCGAGGCGTTGCCGTTCCCGCCGTTACCGGGCAAGAAGGGCCAGGAGATCCAGGCCAGCGTGTCGAAGCGTGCCTGGGAGGAGTGGCAGGCACTGCAGACCCGGCTGATCAACGAGAAGCACCTCAACATGCTCGATCCCGAGGCGCGTGCCTACCTCAACGAGCAGATGGAGCGTTTCCTCGATAACCGGGAAACCGACCAGGCGGAGGGCTATGTGCCGCCCGAGCGCTAGCTCGAGCGACACGGCCAAGGCGGAGGCATCTGCATGAAACGAAAGGCTTGACGCTGCCGGGCTGATCCTGTTTAATACGCACCGTTGGCAGCGGCCAGATAGCTCAGTCGGTAGAGCAGGGGATTGAAAATCCCCGTGTCGGCGGTTCGATTCCGTCTCTGGCCACCAATCTGCTGGGGTATCGCCAAGTGGTAAGGCACCGGTTTTTGGTATCGGCATTCCCAGGTTCGAATCCTGGTACCCCAGCCACGCCAACCCTTTTCCGACTCTGCAGTTCGTAAGCGTCGGTCCCGAGCCGGCATAGCTCAGTTGGTAGAGCAACTGACTTGTAATCAGTAGGTCCCGGGTTCGACTCCTGGTGCCGGCACCATCAAGACCTTCGGGATATCAGCGACTTGCAGCTATTAAAAACCGCCTCAATAGGCGGTTTTTTCGTTATTCGAGTAATCGCTACGTCGACTCCTGAAGGTAGCTAAAATCCTCGGCTCAATGTGTCTGGGCACGGCTCATCAGATAAAGCGCGCCGGCCAACGCCAGTACCGACAAAGCGAGATAGATGGCCTCCAGCGGCGTCTGGAAGCGAATGTCCACCACGGCCCGGAAGAATTCGATGATCACCGCGAGAATGACGACTCGAGCGATCTTGTCCTTGAGCTGATCGAAGGACTGCACGTTGAACGGATGACCCGGCGCATGCTCTTCGGCCTGCTCGATGGGGGAAACGAACAGCCGATAGACGCCGAGCCCGAAGATCAGCAGCACGATGGCCACCAGATAGATGTCGATGGCCATGACCACGCTGGGTACCACGGTATCGTGGATGTCCGGCCCGCCCCCGATGAAATAGTAGACGGCGGTAGCGATGACCAGCTTGGCGATGTCCATGGTGCCGATGATGAACAGCGCCAGGGCCGCCGCCAGGCTGGGGATGACCGCCAGCAGTACGAGAAAGCGGCTGCTCCACAGCCAGCGCTCGAATCGCCTCTCCCAGCGCCCCTGGGGAGGCAAAGGCGGTTGTGTCTGTGACATGACGGTCTCCTGGCTGAAGGAAATGGCGGCCAGCGGAGCAGGCCGCAGTGCCATGATGGCGCTAATGTAGCAAGACGAGCCAGGCCCATGCCATGCCGAAAGCCGTATCGGACCGCTCTTGAAAGCGCAGCGCACCGCCACCACATCCACGCTGCATGGTCCCGTCGGGACCTCCCACCGCGGCTGTACGCCGTTGCACGAGTTGGGACTGAAACTGATCACGGATACACAGGAGGTGATTGGATGGCAGTACAGACTTCGTCCAACCGTAAGCTCAAGCAGGCGACTGATTACGCCGGTAGCGACACCCTGACCTCTCAGGTCGGCAGCATGCTCGGCCGTACGCGCGACGCCTACCCCACCCGGCTGGCTGAGCCGCTCGACACCCTCTGGCTGGAGCGTCAGGAGGGCGTGGTGCGTGGTAGTGCCAAGGATGGGCCGTTGACGCAGGCGCAGCTCGACGAGTTCGAGCGCAAGGGCTTTCTGTTCGAGCCCGGGTTCATTTGCGGGGAAGAGCTCGACGGGCTGCGTCGCGAACTGAGCGAGCTACTCAACCACGATGATTTCCGCGGCCGCGATTTCAGCATCACCGAGCCCGACAGCCAGGAGATCCGCTCGCTGTTCGCGGTGCACTATCTGTCCGAGCGCTTCGCCGAGCTCGCTCGTGACGAACGACTGGTGGGGCGCGTACGCCAGCTACTGGGGGGCGATGCCTATGTGCACCAGTCGCGCATCAACTACAAGCCGGGCTTCGAGGGTAAGGGCTTCAGCTGGCACTCCGACTTCGAGACCTGGCACGCGGAGGACGGCATGCCGGCCATGCACGCCGTCAGCGCCTCGATCGTGCTGACTGACAATCACGAGTTCAATGGCCCGCTAATGCTGATTCCCGGCTCGCACCGGGTCTTCGTGCCGTGCCTGGGCGAGACGCCGGACGATCATCATCGCCAGTCGCTCAAGCGCCAGGAGTTCGGCGTACCGGGCCGCGAGGCGTTGCGTGAGCTGGTCGGTCGCCACGGCATCGAGGCGCCGAAAGGCGCGGCCGGTGGACTGCTGCTGTTCGACTGCAACACGCTGCACGGTTCCAACGCCAACATGTCGCCGGACCCGCGCAGCAATGTCTTCTTCGTCTACAACCGGCGGGACAACGCCTGCACCGAGCCTTTCGCGGCACGCCGCCGGCGCCCGCGCTTCCTGGCGCATTCACCGGACGAGCCGTGGACGCCCGAGGGCTGACGCCGCGGCAGGGCACGGCGAGTGGATGGAACAGGGCGTGTGGTGAGGTAGACTGTTAGGCCTGTCGACGACAAGCGGCACGCCAACCCAGAAGGAGAAGACCCGCCATGCGCTTTGTCCCCCGTTTCACCGATGGCCAGGCGTTTTCCCACCCGCTTGGCAAAATCGTCTGCGTCGGTCGCAACTATGCCGATCATGCCAAGGAACTGAACAACCCGATTCCCAGCGAGCCGTTGCTGTTCATCAAGCCAGCCACCAGTGCGGCCGGTTTCGATAGGCCCATCGAGGCCCCGTTTGCCCGCGGCGAGGTGCATTTCGAGGCCGAGCTGGCGTTGCTGATCGGTGAGCGGCTGACCCACGCCACGACCGAAGAGGCCGAGAGGGCCGTCGTCGGTATCGGTCTGGCCCTCGACCTGACCCTGCGCGACGTGCAGGCTCGCCTCAAGGAGAAGGGGCAGCCTTGGGAGGTGGCCAAGGCGTTCGATGGCGCTTGTCCGCTGAGTGACTTTCTGCCGCTGAGCCGCGTGCCGAACTGGAGTGCTCTGGTCTTCACGCTCGAGATCGACGGTGAGCTTCGACAGCGCGGCGAAGGTGCCGACATGTTGTTTCCGATTCCTACCCTGGTGGCCGAAATGAGCCGCCATTTCACCCTGGAACCTGGCGACGTGGTGCTGACCGGTACGCCGGCGGGAGTGGGTGAATTGCCGCGTGGTGCGAAACTGCGCCTTTCCTTGACCGGTGGGCTCGAGGTCGAGGGGCAGGTCGCGGAGTAGTAACCCCGACCGGTGCTCAACCCGGCATGAAGACGCCCCCAAGGGAACCTCCTGGGGGCGTCTTCGTGTCCGCATGACCGCAGTGGCGATCACTCCAGGTAGGTGTATCCCTGAAGCCCGGCGGAAAGGTCGTCGAGGAAGTGCGCCTGCTCCTCGGCCGTCAGGCCGCTCTCCTGCAATTGGCCGGCGAGGCGGTCGCGCAGCACCTTGGCGTCGAAATTGACGTAGGCGAGCACGTCGGAGACCCGGTCGCCCTGTTGGGCGTGGCTCAGCACCCAGTTGCCGTCTTCCATCAGCGCGGCATCGACGGAGTCGGTGTCGCCGAACAGGTTGTGCAGGTCGCCGAGGATCTCCTGGTAGGCACCGACTAGGAAGAAGCCCAGCAGTCGCTCCTCGTCGTCGCGCCACTCCGGTAGCGGCAGGGTGGTTTCCACGCCCTGTCCGTCGACGTAGCCGTCGATACGGCCATCGCTGTCGCAGGTAATGTCCTGGATCACGCCGCGCCGGGTGGGTTCGCGGTTCAGTCCGGTTAGCGGCAGCACCGGGAAGATCTGGTCGATGCCCCAGACATCGGGTACCGACTGGAACAGCGAGAAGTTGACGAACAGCTTGTCGGCGAGTTTCTCGGCGAGCTCGTCGACGATCTCCCGGTGGGCACGGTTGCGGCTGTCGAGGCGCTCGCGCAGCCGCGCGCAGGTGGCGAAATAGACGCCTTCCGCTTCGGCGCGCACGGTGATGTCGGCCAGCCCCATGAGAAAGCGGTCGTGCATCTCGCTCATCGCCTGCAGCAGATCGTGCCAGGCCTCGACCAGCTCGCGCGGCTCCACCGCGTTGCCCAGCAGGTCGTGTACCCGCCACAGCTCGTCCAACTGAGGGTCGTCCTCGGCCTGACGTTCGGGGGCTCGGTCGTTGACCCGCTCCTCGCCGATCACGTTGGCGATCAGCACGGCGTGGTGCGCGGTCAGTGCCCGGCCCGATTCGCTGATCAGGTGGGGATGGGGAATCTCCGCCTCGTTGCAGGCCTGGGCGAAGGCGCTGACCACGTTACGGGCATACTCGCGCATGGAGTAGTTGATCGAGCAGAAGCTGCGCGAGCGGGTGCCCTCATAGTCGATACCCAGCCCGCCGCCCACATCGACGGTATCGATCGGCGCGCCCAGTGCCAGCAGGCTCTGGTAAAAGCGTGCGCACTCGCGCAGGCCGACCTGGATATCGCGGATATTGGCGATCTGCGAGCCCAGGTGGAAGTGCACCAGTTGCAGGCTGGCCAGCGAATTCGCCTCGCGCAGGCGCTCCACGACCGCCAGCATCTGGCCGGCGGTGAGGCCGAACTTGGACTTCTCGCCACCGGTGTCCTGCCACTTGCCCATGCCCACCGACGCCAGGCGCGCACGCAAGCCGATGCGAGGGGTGACGCCGAGGTTCTCGGCCTCCTCCAGAATCAGCGGCAGCTCGGAGAACTTCTCCACCACCAGATAGACCCGGTGGCCGAGCTTTTCGCCCATCAGCGCCAGGCGAATGTATTCGCGGTCCTTGTAGCCGTTGCACACGATCAGCGACGGGCCGTCGGCGGAGAGGGCCAGCACGGCCAGCAGCTCCGGCTTGCTGCCGGCTTCCAGGCCGACCCGGCCATGGCCGCGCTCGCGGGTGGCGAGGATCTCCTCGACCACACGACGCTGCTGGTTGACCTTGATCGGGTAGACGGCGGTATAGCCGCCGGCATACTCCTCCTCGGTCATGGCCAGGTCGAAGGCTTCGCACAGCTGCTCGACGCGGTCATGCAGGATATCGCTGAAACGTACCAGTACCGGCAGCCGCAGGCCTGCCTCACGCAGCTGGTCCACCAGCGGCGCCAGCGGCAGTGCCGGACCTTCGGCTTCGCTGCCGTGCGGCCGCACCAGGGCATGGCCGTTGTCATCGACGTCGAAATAGCCGCTGCCCCACTGGTCGATGTTCCAGGTACGGCGCGCACGCTGGGCGGGACCGGAGGCAGCTCCCATGGATAGGCTCATGTGTTGCTCGCTTCTGGCAGGGGCAGGGCGCCATGTTTCAGGCGTGCCGTGAGAATGGTGTGGAATTGCGCCGGATCGTGCGGCGTCAGGTCGTGGGCCGGTGGGTCGACGTAGACCACCAGCAGCCGCGACAGCCAGTAGCGCAGGGCGGTCATGCGCAGCATCGTCGGCCATACCTCGCACTCGGCGGAGGTCAGTGGCCGGCGAGCCTGATAAGCGCTCAGGATGGCATCATGACGCTCGCGGTCCAGGCGTCCCTCCGGGCCCGAGGCCCAGTCGTTGATCACGATGGCGAGATCGAACAGCAGGTCACCGGTGCAGCCGTTGTAGAAGTCGATGAGGCCGCCGAGGCGGTCGCCCTCGAACAGGGTATTGTCGCGAAACAGGTCGCCGTGCAGCGCGCCACGGGGTAGCTCGGGCGCGGCCCCGAAGACGCCCTGGTAGGTCTCCACTTCGTCTTTCATCAACGCCTGATCCTCTGGCGAGAGATAGCCCAGCACCTTGTGATGCATGGCCACGAGCCAGTGGAGGTCGCGCGGATTGGGACGGTGCCCGGGGAAGTGCTGGGACACCGTATGCATGCGGCCCAGCGCGTCACCCAGGGCCTGGCATTGCGTCAGGGTGGGCGCCATGGGGTGGCGGCCGGGCAGGCGCGGGAACAGCAGCGAGGGCTTGCCCGCCAGGCTGTGCAGGGCGATGCCTTCACGGTCATGTATCGGTCCCGGTACCGGCAGGCGATGCTCGTCCAGGTAGTCGAGCAGATCGACGAAGAACGGCAGCTCGTCATGCTCGCCCTGTTCGAATAGCGTCAGTACCAGCTCGCGCCGGTCGGTGGTGACGAAGAACGTCGTATTCTCGGTGCCGCCAGCGACCCCCTCCAGGGAGACCAGGCTGCCGACATCGAAACGCCTGAGAAACTCTGCGACCTGTGCGTCGCTCAACGGGGTGAATACGGCCATGTGTCTCTCGCCCAGGTTGCCAAGCCGCCTATTGTAGCGTCTTGGCACCGCGATGCACGACTCGCTCCGGTACTCACCAGCGATGTAGCCAGCGCAACGATTAGAAGCGAATCAGTACCCACTGGGGCACGGCGACCCTGTCGCCCTCCTCGCGCACGAAATTGCCGTCGCCGTCGTGGTCGACGAGAAAATAGCTGGGCCCTTGGCGCGGCTGGATCTCGATGGCATAGAGTTGCCCGTTGATGCGGTACTCGCGAATCGTGCGGTCTTCCTCCTGGCGAATGGTGATATCGGGCTCGACGTTGGCCGAGGACTGGGCCAGCACGGGGGTGGCCAGGGCCATGAGACCCAAGGCGAGCAGGGTGACCGCGAGGAAACGGCGGGGAACGTTCATGTTGGCCTCCCAGGAGCGCGTGCGACAATGGCTGCCACTGCTTGACTCCAGTGTATGACGTTGGACCGCCAGATCCCAACGTTGGCGGCAAAAGCAACGCGCAATGCGTATCATGGCGGATCAAGATCCCTTTTTCTTGCACAGACCCAACGGATGCTGATACATGGCCGACACGCCCATCGTTCTCGTCGACGGTTCGTCCTATCTCTACCGCGCCTTTCACGCCCTGCCGCCGCTGACCACTTCTACAGGCCAGCCCACCGGTGCCGTCAAGGGCGTGCTCAACATGCTCAAGCGGCTGATCAAGGACTATCCGGACAGCCCCATGGCGGTGGTCTTCGATGCCAAGGGAAAGACCTTCCGCGATGAGCTGTTCGAGCAGTACAAGGCGCAGCGGCCGCCGATGCCCGACGACCTGCGCAGCCAGGTGGAGCCGCTCTATGCCTGCGTGCGCGCCCTGGGACTGCCGCTGCTGTGCGTCGAGGGCGTCGAGGCCGACGACGTCATCGGCACCCTGGCCCGCCTCGCCACCGAAGCCGGCCGCGATGCGGTGATCTCCACCGGCGACAAGGACATGGCGCAGCTGGTCAACGGCCATATCACCCTGGTCAACACCATGAAGGACGAGACCCTCGACGTGGCCGGGGTCGAGGCCAAGTTCGGTCTGCCCCCGGAGCTGATCATCGACTTCCTGGCGCTGATGGGCGACAAGGTCGATAACATCCCCGGCGTGCCGGGGGTGGGCGAGAAGACCGCGCTGGGTCTGCTGCAGGGCATGGGCGGCGGGCTCGATACCATCTATGCCGACCTCGAGCGTGTCACCACCCTCGACTTTCGCGGGGCCAAGTCGCTGCCGAAGAAGCTCGAGGAGCATCGCGAGATGGCCTATCTCTCCTACCGACTGGCCACGATCAAGACCGACTGCGAGCTTCCTGTAGGGCTCGACGACCTCGATATCGCCCATCCCGACCGCGAGGCGCTCAAGCGCCTGTACACCGAACTTGAGTTCAAGGCGTGGCTCTCCGAACTGCTCTCCGGCAAGGACGAGGGTGTCGACGACCTCGAGCGCGGTGCCGGAGTGGCCGGCACCGCCGCCGCGGGTAACCTCGACCCGGACGCGCCCCCGGCCAGCGCTGCGGCCTGTACCAATCACCTGATCCTGACCCAGGCCGAACTCGACGAGTGGCTGGCGCGGCTGGGTGCCTGCGAGGCCTTCTGCTTCGACCTCGAGACCAATAGCCTCAACTACATGGACGCCGAGATCGTCGGCGTGGGGCTGGCGCTGGAGCCCGGCGAGGCGGCCTACGTGCCGCTCGCCCACGATTACCTCGACGTGCCCGAGCAGCTCGACCGGGCCAGCGTGCTGGCCGCGCTCAAGCCGTTGCTGGAGGACCCATGCCGCGGCAAGATCGGCCAGAACCTCAAGTACGACATCTCGGTACTGGCCAACTACGACATTCACGTTCAAGGACCGCTCACCGACACCATGCTTGAGTCCTACGTGCTCAACTCCACCGCCACCCGCCACGACATGGATTCGCTGGCGCTGAAGTACCTGGGCCAGAAGACGGTGAGCTTCGAGGAGATCGCCGGCAAAGGCGCCAAGCAGCTCACCTTCAACCAGATCGACTTCGAGCAGGCCGTGCCCTACGCCTGCGAGGATGTCGACGTGACCCTGCGCCTACACTGCGAGCTGCGGCCGCGCATCGAGGCGGAGGGGCGCCTGGCCGAGGTGCTCGACAGCATCGAGCGGCCGCTGATCCCTGTGCTGTCGCGCATCGAGCGTACCGGCGTGGCGATCGACGCCGCGCGGCTGCATGCCCAGAGCCAGGAGCTCGAAGCGCGTATCGCCGAGCTCGAGACGCGAGCTTTCGAACTGGCCGGGCGCGAGTTCAACCTCGGCTCGCCCAAGCAGCTCGGTGAGATCCTGTTCGAGGAACAGAAGATCCCGGTGCTCAAGAAGACCCCCAAGGGGGCGCCCTCTACCGCCGAAGCCGTGCTCGAGGAGCTGGCGCTGGACTACCCGCTGCCCAAGGTGATCATGGAGCATCGCGGCTTGGCCAAGCTCAAGTCGACCTATACTGACAAGCTACCGCGGCTGGTCAACAAGCGCACCGGGCGGCTGCACACCAGCTACCATCAGGCGGTCGCCGCCACCGGCCGACTCTCCTCGTCCGATCCCAACCTGCAGAACATCCCCATCCGTACCGAGGAGGGGCGCAAGATCCGCCAGGCCTTCATCGCCCGGCCCGGCTATCGCATCGTCGCCGCCGACTACTCGCAGATCGAGCTGCGCATCATGGCGCACCTCTCCGCGGACCAGGGGCTGCTCAGCGCCTTCGCCGAAGGCCGCGACATCCATGCCGCCACCGCAGCCGAGGTCTTCGGCGTACCGCTGGAGAAGGTCTCGGGCGAGCAGCGGCGCAGTGCCAAGGCGATCAACTTCGGCCTGATCTACGGCATGAGCGCCTGGGGGCTGTCCAAGCAGCTGCGCATCGAGCGCGGCCAGGCGCAGACCTATATCGACCGCTACTTCGACCGCTACCCGGGCGTGGCCCGCTACATGGATCGCATTCGCGCCCAAGCCGCCGAGGATGGCTACGTCGAGACCGTGTACGGTCGCCGCCTCTACCTGCCCGAGATTCGCGCTCAGAATCACGCTCGGCGCCAGGCCGCCGAGCGTACCGCCATCAACGCGCCGATGCAGGGCACCGCGGCGGATATCATCAAGCGCGCCATGATCGCGGTCGACGCCTGGTTGCAGGAGAGCGCCTTCGACGCCTGCATGGTGATGCAGGTCCACGACGAGCTGGTGTTCGAAGTCGGCGAAGGCCAGGTGGACGGGTTCATCGACGAGGTGAAATCGCGCATGCAGGCCGCCGCCGAACTCAGCGTGCCGCTGATCGTCGAGGCGGAGAGTGGGGTGAATTGGGACGAGGCACACTAACCCCCCCCCGCTCGTGACGCATCTCTCGCCTTCCCCATGCTAGTTTAATGAAAAACGCCACCGCATATGCGGTGGCGTTTTCGGTTCGGGCTTGTGGCCGGGGCTTAACGCCAGCCGACGCGATCGAAGATGCGTACCGCTTCCGGGTTGTTCTCACCCAGGATGTTGACGTTGAGGTCATCCTTCTTGATCTCACCCCAGGACTCGAGGGTCTCGCTCATCTTCACGCCTTCAACGACAGGGAACTCGTAGTTGCCGGCGGCGAAGATTTCCTGGGCCTCGTCCGAAGCCAGGAACTCGAGGAAGCGGATGGCGTTCTCGCGGTTCGGTGCGGTTGCCACGACACCGGCACCACCGACGTTAACGTGGATGCCGCGATCGTCCTGATTGGGGAACAGGATACCGACCTTGTCGGCCACTTCACGATCGGCGGCGTCCTCGGACTCGAGCAGGCGCACGTAGTAGTAGTGGTTGCCGACGGCCAGGTCGCACTCACCGGCAGCCACTGCCTTGATCTGGTCGGTGTCGCCGCCTTCGGGATCGCGCGCCATGTTGTTGACCACGCCCTGGGCCCACTCCTCGGCGCCTTCCTCGCCGTGGTGCTCGATCAGCGAGGCCAGCAGCGACTGGTTGTAGATGTTGTTCGAGGAGCGAATGCACACCTCGCCTTCCCAACGTGGGTCCGCCAGATCCTCGTAGGAGGTGATCTCGCTGGGGTCGACGTTCTCGGGGTTGTAGTAGATCGCGCGCACGCGCTGGCTGAAGCCGAACCACTTGCCCTCGGGATGACGCATGGACTCAGGCAGTCGCTCCGCCAGGATGTCGGATTCGACGCTCTGGAAGACGCCGTCCTGCTCGGCGCGCCACAGACGGCCGGCATCGACGGTGATCATCACGTCGGCGGGGCTGGCGACGCCTTCGCGCTGGATGCGTTCGATCAACTGATCGGAGTCGCCCTCGAGCAGATTGACCTCGATGCCGGTCTCCTCGGTGAAAGCTTGGTAAAGCTTCTCGTCGGAATCGTAGTGGCGGGCCGAATAGAGGTTGATCTCCTCGGCGATGGCGGTGGAAGCCAGCGCAGAGCCCGCCAGCGCGGCGACAAGGGGAGCGACGAGACGACGATGGGTCATGGTGGAGGCACCTCGAGAGTCTAATGTTATTGAAGTAATGATAATACGTTGCATTACGTTGCTGGCTATTGAAGCGTTTTGCGAAGAACTCGTCAAGCGTGCTGCTGGCGTCACTGGCACGCATAAGCTCTGGAGACTGACCTGAAGCAAGGCGAAGCGAAAAAAAGGGCTAAATGCGAGTCGATTCCAAACGTATTTGCTGGACATTTCGGGTAGGATGAGGTTTGTCATTTCCCTTGGATCATGCCGCTTGTTCTATGACTAGCCAATCGAAGCCCATGGACGTCGGACGCGTACCCTACGCTCAGCCTACCGTATTGACCATGGAGGATGTGCATCACACGTTCGGCAGCCAGGCGGCCGTACGTGGCGTCGACCTGGACGTAGCCCCCGGTGAGGTCGTTTGCCTGCTGGGGCCATCGGGCTGCGGCAAGACCACGCTGCTGCGCATCGCGGCGGGGCTCGAAGTGCTGCAGCAGGGGCGCGTAAGCCTCAACGGCGGCGAGATCGCCGTGCCCAAGGGGCGCCACGTGCCGCCGGAGAAGCGCAACGTCGGCCTGGCGTTCCAGGACTCGGCGCTGTTTCCCCACCTCACCGTGATCGAGAACGTCACCTTCGGGCTGAAAGGGGAGCCGCCCCGGCAACGCCGCGAGCGGGCCTTGAGCTTGCTCGAGCAGCTGGGCATGGCCAGCTATGCCGACAGCTACCCCCACATGCTCTCCGGCGGACAGCAGCAGCGTGTGGCGCTGGCTCGCGCCCTGGCGCCTGCGCCTCAACTGATGCTCCTCGACGAGCCCTTCTCCAGTCTCGATGCGCGCCTGCGCGATCGCATCCGCGACGATACCTTGCACGTGCTCAAGAAGGTCGGTGCCGCCACCCTGCTGGTGACCCATGATCCCGAAGAGGCCATGTTCATGGCCGATCGCATCGCCCTGATGCGCGACGGGCGTATCGTCCAGGTGGGCACGCCACGCGAGCTCTACTGCGCCCCCTGCGATCCCTTCGTCGTCGCCTTCTTCGGTGAGGTCAATGAGCTGCCGGGGGTGGTGCGGAATGGTCGGGTGCAGACCCCGGTGGGGCCGGTGGAGGCCGGCTGGCTACCCGAGGGAAGTAAGGTATTGGTGATGATCCGGCCCGAGGCGCTGCGGATTACTGAGCACTTTGAGCCAGCGCCGGTGCACCGTCACAGCCATGTGGTCATGGCCAAGTTGCTGGGGCGCACCAGCCTGCTGCATATCTGCGCGCATGGCGAGGATGGCAGCGAAGCCCACCTGCATGCCCGGGTTCCTGGCGTATTCCTGCCGGCCGAGGGGCAGCGGGTCGACATCCACCTCGACCTCTCCCAGGTCTTCGTCTTTCCTTCAGCGGCTGCCTGAACCGGGGCGCGAGCGGCGCATGGCCATGCTCAGCAGGATGACCGGGATGATGCCGACGGCGACGATGGCAAGCGAGGCCGTCGACGCCTCGGCAAGGCGCTCGTCCGAGGCCAGGCTGTAGGCCCTCACCGCCAAGGTGTCGAAGTTGAACGGGCGCAGGATGATGGTCGCCGGCAGCTCCTTCATGACATCGACGAACACCAGGATCCCGGCGGCAATCAAGCTGCCGCGCATGATCGGCGTGTGTATCCGCTTGAGGGTGCCGACGGGGGTCTGGCCCAACGTGCGCGAGGCCGCGTCCATGCTCGGCGTCACTTTGCCCAGGCTCGCTTCCACGGTATTGAATGACACCGCGAGAAATCGCACGACGTAGGCGTACACCAGGATAAACGCCGAGCCGCTGAAGATCAGGCCAACGATCTTGCCATAGTGGGCGTGCAGCCAGCTGTTGAGCGCATTATCCAGCCAGGCGAAGGGGATCAGGATACCCACCGCGATCACCGACCCCGGTATGGCATAGCCCATCGAGGCGATACGGGTAGCGATGCGCGTCAGCGGGCTGTCGTGGAGGCGTACCCCGTAGCTCAGGATCACTGCCAGCCCCACCGCAATGAGCGACGCGGTGATCGCCAGGGTCAGGCTGTTCCAGGCGAAATCGAGAAAACGCGTACCGAGCAGCGTATCGCCCTTGGCGATCGCCATCTGCAACAGCAGGCCACAGGGTATCAGGAAGCCGACCAATACCGGCAGGGCGCAGGCGGTGAAGGCCGCTACCGCTCGCCAGCCGCGCAGCCGGAATTCGGGTAGCTGCTGGTAGCGGTTGGTAGTGTGGAAGTACTTGCGCTTGCCGCGCGACCAGCGTTCGAGCAGCACCAACGCAATGACGAAGAGCAGCAGGCAGGCGGCGAGCTGGGCCGCCGCGACCTGTTCGCCCAGGCCGAACCAGGTGCGGTAGATGCCGGTGGTGAAGGTATCGACGCCGAAGAATTGCACGGCACCGAATTCATTGAGGGTTTCCATCAGCACCAGCGAGACGCCGCCTACGATGGCCGGGCGAGCCAGTGGTACGGCCACGGTGGCGAACAGGCTCCACGGGCCGCGGCCCAGGGTGCGGCCGACGTCGAGCACGCATACCGACTGCTCCAGGAAAGCGGCGCGTGCCAGCAGGTAGACGTAGGGGTAGAGCACCAGTGTGATCAGCGTGGCGGCGCCGCCCAGTGAGCGGATGTCGGGAAAGAGGTAATCGCCGCGGCCCCAGCCGAAGAGTTCACGCAGCCAGCTCTGTAGTGGGCCCGCATACTGCAGGAAATCGGTATAGGCGTAGGCGATTACATAGGTAGGCACGGCCAGCGGCAGCAGCAGCGCCCACTCGAAGAGGCGCCGGCCCGGGAAGCGACACATCACCACCAGCCAGGCGCTGCCGGTGCCGATCACCATGCTGCCGACCCCTACCGCAATGGCGAGATAGAAGGTGTTGCTCAGGTAGCGGCCAAGCACCGTGCTGGCCAGGTGCTGCCAGACGCCTTGTGTCGGCATCACGATATGGGCCAGCACCGCGATGACCGGAAGAGCGACGACGAGCGCCACGGCAAGGATCAGCAGCGTCCAGGGGGTCAAGCGGCGAGACAGGGAAGCCAGGGCCGAATTCGCGGATCGGAACAAGCAGGGACTCCTTCACTGGCCGACGCGCAGCCCAGCAATGCGAGATGATGGCGGCTGGAAATGATACCAGTTGCCGCAGCGGGCTGCAGCTGACCGGTGTCAATGAAAGAGCGCCCGCGCCTGACGGCGCGGGCGCTTGGCCGCGGGCGCTAGCGGATCAATAATCGAGCAGCATCGATGGCAGTCCCGTCACCAGTGACGGGAAGAACGCCATCAGCACGCAGGCCAGCACGATCAGCGCACAGAAGGGGATGACGGCGCGGTAGAGATCCAGCGTCTCGACTCCCGGCGGGGCCACGCCCTTCAGGTAGAACAGCGCGTAGCCGAACGGTGGCGTGAGGAAGGAGGTCTGCAGCACCACGGCAACCATCACCACGAACCACAGGATGTCGACGCCCATGCTTTCGACGATCGGCAGCATGATCGGGAAGCTGAGCAGCACGATGCCGGTCCAGTCGAGGAACATGCCGAGGATGAAGACCAGGAACAGCATCAGGATCAGGGCTCCGGTGGTACCGCCGGGCATGGCCATGACCACCTCGTGAATGACCTGCATGCCGCCGCCGCGAGAAAAGACACCGGTGAAGGCCGTGGCGCCGACCAGCACCAGCATCACCATGGTGGTGGTCTTGCTGGCTTCGATCAGGGTGCGGTAGCAGGTGGCAGCCTTGCGGTCGCCAAAGATCAGGAACAGCACGAAGGCGATGAAGACCCCGATGGCCGAGGCCTCGGTGGCGGTGGCGATACCGGCAAACAGCGATCCCAGCACGCCGAGGATCAGCGCCATCGGCGGCAGCACGTACTTCAGCAGCATGCCCACCAGCTCACCGGTGGAGACGTCGGCGCGCTCCTCGGCCGGTACCGGCGGTCCGTAGCTGGGCTTGAAGTAGCAGATCACCAGCACGTAGAGCGCATACATCACCCCGAGCATCACGCCCGGCACCAGGGCACCGGCGAACAGCGCGCCGACCGAGACCGGCGAATAGCTGGCCATCAGGATCAGCATGATGCTCGGCGGGATCAGAATGCCCAGGCAGCCGCTGGCCATGATCACGCCGGTACTGAGCTCCTTGTTGTAGGAGTACTTGAGCATCGGCACCAGCGCGATCATGCCCATCACCGCGATGGAGGCACCGACAATGCCGGTGGTGGCCGCCAGCAGCACCGAGACGATGACCACGGTCAGCGCCAGGCCGCCGCGCAGGTTGGCGAGCAAAAGGCGCATCGACTCGAACATCTTCTCGGTCACGCCGGAGTCGTTGAGGAAGCGCGCCATCAGCACGAACAGCGGGATGGCCACCAGGACGTAATTGTCCATGGCGTTGCCGTAGATGTTGTTGATCAGCGTACCGGTTACCTTGATGCCGGGGCCGAACAGCGCACCGAGCACCGCCACACCGCCCAGCACGAAGGCCAGCGGATGGCCCATGAACAGCCCGATGAGCAGACCGCCGAACATGAACAGGGTGAGCATTTCGGGGCTCATGCGGGCTCCTCCTGGTTAAGTTCCCGAACGGCACGGATGACGATGGCGATGGCCTGCAGCAGGATCAGCGCCGCGGCGACCACGATCACGCCCTTCACCGGATAGACCGGGATGGCGATCATGCCGTAGGTGGTCTCGCTGCGACTGAAGGAGCGCTCGAAGAAGTTCCAGCCGTAGGTGAGCAGCATCCAGATAAATGGAATAAAGAAGATCAGGTAACCGAGGATATCGATGAGGGCTCGCTTGCGCCGCGAGAGCAGGCGCTTGATGACGTCCACCTCGACATGCGCATGATGGCGCAGGCCGTAGGCGGCCATCAGCATGAAATGGGCGCCGAACAGCATCTTGGTGACATCGAAGGCCCAGTCGCTGGGGCGCCCGATGAAGAAGCGCATGGCGATGTCGTAGATCACGATCAGGGTGATCACGGCGAGCAGCGGGGCGATCAAACGTCCGAACCCCTCGTTAAGGGCGTCGATGGCCCTGGCAATGGCATTCATGATGAGGATCTCGGAATCGGTCGGAGTAGAGGCGGATTGGCGTATGGCTGTGAGACGAGGAGGGTGGGCCGCCATGGGCCCACCCGGATCCGCTTACTGGTTCATGCAGGACTCGATCTCCTCCAGCGGGGGAAGGTCATCGGTAACGCGGCTCATGTTGTAGGGCACCGAAATGTCACGCCAGTTGGCATAGTGCTCCATGTAGCTGATCATGGAGTGGTAGATCTTGGCGTGCATCGGGTCCTCGCAGGCACCCTGGAGGATCACTTCGTTGGTGATCTCCTGGATACGGGCCAGGTCCTCCTCGGACAGCTGGTTGATCTCGGTACCGTCCTCGATGAACTTCACCGTACCCTCGGTAGACTCGCGCTCCGACCAGGCCAGCGACCAGGCCAGGTTGGCTTGGGCGGCGATCTTCAGCTTCTCCTGGGTCTCCTCGGAGAGCGCATCCCAGGCATCCTTGTTGATCATCACGCCGAACACGCTGGCAGACTGGTGCCAGCCGGGCACGGACCAGTAGTCGGCAACCTCGTTGAAGCCGGCCTTGTAATCTACGCCGGGCGTGGAAAACTCGGCGCCGTCGACCACGCCGCGCTCGATGGCCTGATAGATCTCGCCGCCCGCCAGGGTGACCTGCGAGCCGCCCAACTGCTCGAGCACGCGACCCTGATCGCGACCGGAGAGGCGCAGGCGCTTGCCCTCCAGGTCGGCGATGCTTTCGATCGGTGTGCCGCCGCGGAAACCGGACTCGTTGTTGGTGATGCCGTAGGGCAGGTAGACCATGTTGTACTGCCCATAGACCTCCTGATAGAGCTCCCAGCCGCCCCACTGCATAATCCAGTTGAGATAGTCGACGCCATTGAAAAGACTGGTGGTGGTGGCCAGCGGCGAGAAGGCCGGCGAGAGGCCCGCCCAGTAGCCGGGCCAGTCACCCGCGGCTTCGATGCTGCCGGTCTCGGTGGCGTCGAACACCTCGGTGCCGGGCATCAGCGTGCCGCCGGCGCGAAACTCGATCTGCAGCTCGTCGCCAGCCAGTTGGTTGACCAGCTCCACCCAGTGGCGGTCTATCTCGATCAAATCCAGGTTATCCGGCCAGGTGGTGGTCATGGTCCACTGCTCCTGCGCCTGGGCAGTGGTGGACATGGCTGCCAGGGCGATGCCTGCGGCCAGGCCGGTCAGCGCGAATCGACTTTTCATCATGCTGTCGTGCTCCCTATACGTTGTTTTAAAGCTGCGATGTGGCGTCACTACCGAGACGAGAACGCGAAGCGTACCCGGGACGCTCATACCCGAGCGCTCGCTCGGCTCTCATCACAAGCTAGCATGTCGTTGTGACAGGAATCGATAGCCTGCTCGGCAAAGAGTAGCGCACACCCGGCAAGGGTAAATTAGGACTTGTTTATTGGGATGTGGCTGTATTGAAAGGCAAAGCAGCGCCGTCTTGGGCAAGGAGAACGGGGGTGGGGTGGGAGGAGTCGATAGACCAAAGTCTGATGGGGCGATGCAAGCCGGAGGGGCTCCGGCTCGTCGTCTTGATGGCGTGACCTCAGTTGCCGCTGTAGACGTGCCCCGGCAGCCAGGTGGCCAACGGTTCGTAGAAGAACACCAGGAACAGTCCCAGCAATTGCAGCGCTACGAAAGGCGCGACGCCCTTGTAGATGTCGAGCGTGCTGATTTCCGGCGGACAGACCCCCTTGATGTAGAACAGTGCGAAACCCACCGGCGGAGTCAGGAACGAGGTCTGCAGGCAGATGGCGAAGAGGATGGCGAACCATACCGGATCGACGCCCAGGCTGAACACCACCGGGGCGACCAGTGGCAGGATGATCAGTGTGATTTCCACCCAGTCGAGGAAGAAGCCGAGCAGGAACACCACCAGCATGACCGTGAGCACTACGCCGGCGGGCCCGAAGGGCAGGCCGGTGATCGCGCTGCGGATGACGTCGTCACCACCGAGCCCGCGCAGCACCACCGCGAAGATGGTGGCGCCAACGAAGATGCCGAAGATGAAAGCCGTGGTGCGGGTAGTCTGGAACAGCGCCTTGGTCACGACCTCGAGGCTCAGCCGGCGACTTAGCAGGGCGAGCAGCAGGGCGCCCAGGGCACCCACCGCCGATGCCTCGGTGGTAGTGGCGATACCCAGGAAGATGGAGCCGAGCACGGCCACGATCAGCGCCATGGGCGGCAGCACCGCGACCAATACCTCGAGTAGTGCCTTCGGTGTGAACGGCTCGCGGTTCTCGGGGGCCGGCGCCAGGTCCTTCTTGAGGTAGGCCGCAATCACGATATAGGCGATGTACATCACTCCCAGCATCACGCCGGGAATCAGCGCGCCCATGAACAGCCGGCCGACCGAGGCCTCCGAGGTGCCCAGGCGGTCGGCCATCAGCACCAGCATGATGCTGGGTGGTACCAGGATGCCCAGCGTACCGACCGAACAGGCCGTGCCCACCGCCAGCGACTTGTCGTACTTGGCCTGTAGCATGGGGCCGATCGACAGCATGCCGAGCAGCACCACCGACGCCCCGACGATACCGGTCGAAGCTGCCAGCAGTACGCCGACGATGACCACGGTGACGGCATAACCGCCGCGCAGCCCTCCCAGCACTCGCACCAGAGAGTTCATCAGCCGCTCGGCGATACCCGAGCGGTCGAGCATGATCCCCATGAAGATGAACAGCGGCAGAGCCACCATCAATTCGTTGGCGACGATGCCGAAAAGACGCCGGTCGAGCACGCCTATGGTGCCGCCCCACGTGAACCACAGCTCGGCCTCCAGGAATTCCACGAGTACGTGGCCGATGACGGCGAACAGGAAGCCGATGCCGGCCAGCGCCCAGGCCACCGGGAAGCCCAGCAGCAACAGCCCCATGAAACCGGCGAACATGCCGATGACGAGAATTTCTTCAAGACCCATGTCGATCCTCGCGGAGGCGCGTTAGCGATGGTCCACCGGGCGGCGCAGCGGCAGCTTCCGGGGAAAATCGAAGAGGTAGGTGCAGCAGCGCAGCGCTCGTGACGACAGGGCGAAGGCGATCAGCGCCATGCCGAGGGGCAACGTGCTCTTGATGATGAAGCGATAGGGCAGCCCGCTCGGCGCCTGCGAGCGCTCGCCTTGCTCGAACGAACGGTAGGCATAGTCGATCAGGCCATCGACCATGAAATAGAGCACGGGAAGTACCAGCAGGACGATACCCAGCAGCTCGACCCAGGCCTGGAAACGCAGCGTGAAGCGCTCGCGCAGCACGTCGACGCGAACGTGATCGTCGGTGACCACGGCATAGGCCAGCGTGAGAATCATGGTGGCGCCAAAAAAGTGCCAGGAGAGCTCCTCCAGGGCGATGGAACCTCGCCCCATAATGAAGCGGCTGAACACGTTGGTCAGTACGACGACGAGCGTGGCCAGCCACAGCCAGGAGAGGCCCTTGCCGAGTACGGCGATGGCCGAGTCCACGGCGTGGCTGATTCGGTTCGTGGGCAGCTCCGGTGGGAGTGCGTGTGGCGTATCGGGAGATGTATCAGGTGTAGACATCGAGCAGCCTCTCGTTGCCGCGAGTCGGCGGCGCCGCCGGAGGCTTGCCTCCGGCGGCCTTCAGGACGATCAGTTGGATTTCGGTGTGTAGTAGGTGCGCGGCAGGTAGCCCTTGGCATGCCAGTTGCCGTGGACCTGCATCCACTCGCGCTGGCTTTCCAGCACGCGGGCGAAGAGCTCGTCCTCGCTGGCCATCTGGTCCAGCACCCCCATGGTGACCGCTTCCAGCTCGGCGATGATCTCCGGCGACAGAGTCTGGGCATTCACCCCCTCGGCCTCGAAGCCGGCCAGCGCCTGAGGATTCTCCCACTCGCTCTCGGAGAAGCCGAACAGCGTGGCGGAGCGACAACCGGTTTCGATCTGCGCACGGCTCAAATCGGAGAGCTCGTTCCAGGTCTCTTCGTTGACCAGCAGGTGCGAGGTGGTATAGGTCTGGTGCCAGCCCGGCATGACATAGTTCTGCACGATCTCCTGCATGCCCAGGATGCGATCGACGGCCGGAGCCGAGAACTCGGTGGCATCGATCGTGCCGCGCTCCATGGCCTGGTAGAGTTCGCCGCCTGGCAGCATGGTGACCGAGGCGCCCAGCTCTTCCATCACCCGGCCGCCGATGCCGGCGAAGCGGATGCGCAGGCCATCGATCTGCTCGAGGGATTCCAGCGGCTGGGCGAACCAGCCGGCGGCTTCCGGCCCGATGACGCCGCACAGCAGTGCCTTCACGCCATACGGCTCGTAGACTTCCTGCAGCAGGGCATCGCCGTCACCGAAGTAGTGCCAGGCCATGAAGGCAGGCGGCTCCATGCCGAAGGGAGGGCCTGACAGCAGCGGCAGTACCGGGATGCTGCCCTGGTCGTAGCCGATCCAGGTGAAGCCCGCCGGATAGCGCGCCTCCGACACGGCATCGAGAATCTCGAACGGCGGAATCAGCTCACCCGGCTCGTAGTAACGCAACTGAATGTTGCCGCCGGAAATGGCCTCCAGCGTTTCGGAAAGGTGAACCACCGGGGTACTCAGACCCACCAGATGTGAGGGAAAGGCAATGGGCACCTGCCAGCGCACGCTTTCCTGGGCGTTGGCGTTTGCGGCCAGGGTGGCACCGGCCAGTATCACGGCGGCGGCCGTGACGGTCAGCTTCAGGCGTGCGGCCCGTTGGGGGTCAGTTGAGGCTTGCATAGACGCGACTCCACTTGTTGTGACGGGTATTGTTCTAGGAAAGGCCTATTCCAGCGACGAAACTCCCATGAGCCTCTAGGAAAGGCAACTATGGAAAATTGGTAAGACCAATAATGGACTTGGGGGATCTGAACGCCGTGGTGGGGTTGGATGCTTGATCTGCGTCGATTGGCTCTGAAAAGTCAGTATCTTGATGCGAAGATTGCGTTATTGTGCTCTGTGATTAGCAAGCTCATGAATCGGGGGTGAGATTGGCCTGCGACCAATTGTTAAGGCTGACGGGATCGGATAGGGAAAAAGGAAACGCCTGTGGGCATATCGGAACACACCGCCATATTAAATTGGTCTGACCAACTGGGCCGGTGCGGTTGGCGCGGCCTGCTGTGGGCCACCGCGTCCGACGAGCCGGCCCGTCACCTGGCGATTGCCCTGGGGCGGGCGCGCGCCTGGCGTGCTCCCTGCTGGGTGTCGCCAACGCCTCCCGAATTGCCATGGCACGGGGCATGGCTGCCGCCCAACAAGGCCAGGACCCGATTGGGCCAGGAGCACGACCTGATCATCTTCGATATGCTCTGCTCCGGGGCCGGCTTCGATGCGGATGCCTTCGGTGCCTTGAGCGGAACGCTGCAAGCCGGAGGCCTGCTGGTGTTGCTGACATCGCCGCATGATGAGGTCGGCGCCGGTCGCTACCTGATTCGTCTGCGGCAACGGCTGTCGCAGGCGCCCGGTGTGGCACGATGGATGCCCGGTACCCCTCCGCGGCTACCCGATCTCCCTGCCGCTTCGCCAAAGAGCAAGCAGAAGAGTGGTGATCCCGACTGTCTGACCGCGGATCAGGCCGAGGCGGTCAAGCGGCTGGTCGGCCTGCGGCGACGCCGACCTCTGGTGCTCACCGCCGACCGCGGTCGCGGCAAGACGGCTGCGCTCGGCATCGCCTGCGCGCGGCTGTTGCAGGCGGGCCAGCGTCACATTAGCGTGACGGCGCCGCGTCCCGAGGCAGTGACGGCTCTGTTCGCGCGTCTGGAAGCGCTGCGCCCGGCAGGCCAACGGGACGGCAATCGCTTCGTCGATGCACAGGGCGGGCGAGTAGAGTTCATAGCACCCGATGAGCTGAGCATTCGAATCGAGCACGGCGAGGCCGGCGGTGCGGGCACCTGGCTGCTGGTGGATGAGGCCGCTGCGCTTCCCGCAGCCCTGCTGGGGCAGTGGCTCAGGGCCTTTCCTCGCATCGCCTTCGCCACCACCGTGCACGGTTACGAGGGCTCGGGGCGCGGTTTCGCCCTGCGTTTTCGCCAGCGCCTCGAGCAATTGACTCCCGACTGGCATGAGTGCCACCTCGCCACGCCGGTGCGCTGGACCGAGGGCGACCCCCTTGAGCGATTGGTCAGCGACCTGCTGCTGCTCGATGCCGAACCGCCTCCATCCACGGCCCCCGTGGCGCTTGAGACAGTGCGCTGGCAGCGTTCGGCACTTGCCGTCGATGAAGTCTCGCTGCGTGAGGTCTTCGGCCTGTTGGTACAGGCGCACTACCGCACCACGCCTGCCGACCTGCAGCGCCTGCTTGATGAGCCGGGGCTCGGTATCACTACCTTGACGGCCGGTGGGCATACCCAGGCAGTGACTGTGTGCGCCGATGAAGGCGGCTTCGAGCCCGAGCTGGCCGAGCAGGTGGCGCGGGGCGAACGTCGCCTGCCCGGCCATCTGCTGGCCCAGTCGCTAGCGGCCCATGCCGGTGTTCGCGAGGCACTGACGACACGCCTGCGTCGAGTGCGGCGCATTGCGGTGCATCCACAACGGCGTCGCGAAGGGTTGGGTCGATGCCTGCTGGAGCATGAACGAGAGGCTGCGCGGCAGGCTGGTATCGACTTGCTGGGCGCCAGCTTTGGCGCCGAGCCAGGTCTGTTGGCCTTCTGGCAGGCGCAGGGCTTCAAGGCAGTGCGGCTGGGACTGTCGCGGGAGACCTCGACGGGCGAGCATGCCGTGATGGTCGTGGTCCCGCTCAGCGCCAGGGGGAGGGCGCTGAGTGAGGCACTGATGCAGCGTTTCCAGCGGCTGCTGCCCGCCCTGTTGGCCTTCGAGCTGGCCGACCTGGCTCCCGAGGTGGCGCTTGCGCTGCTGGCCGAAGGGCCACGCCCGGTACTGGATGCGGTCGAATGCCGCGATATCGAAGATGTGGCCCACGGCCGCCGCGAGCCGGCGCTGGCGCGCCCGGCCCTGCAGGGACTGGTACGCCGTGCGGCAACGGCAGGCAGTCAGGATCCCGAGCTGGCCTGGCTCGCTGCCTGGGCTTTCCAGGGGCGAGGCATTGCCTGGCTGGCGGCCCAATCCGGTACCAAGGGGCGACGCCAGGTCATGGAGAGGCTGCGCGGGGTCGTGGCCCGTCTGCAAGACGATGATGCGGACATGCCCTGAGCGGGCTTTTCCCGGCGCCAGCGGCCCGGTAAGGTAGCTCGGTTATTACCCGAGCAGACGGACCATGAACGAACATCTCGAGCAACTTGCCCCGCAGCCGCTGTGGCGCCACTTCCGCACCCTTTGCAACACGCCGCGTCCTTCTGGACACGAGGCCGAGCTGGTGTCCATTCTCGAACGCTGGGCCGAGCGGCAGGGGCTCGTCCACGATCGCGACGGCTTCGGCAATCTGCGCCTACGCAAGCCGGCCACACCGGGGCATGAAAATGCGCCCGGCATCATTCTTCAGGGGCACCTGGACATGGTGGCCCAGGCCAACGCCGACCATCCCCATGATTTCACTCGCGATCTGATCGAGACCTATGTCGAGGATGGCTGGCTGCGTGCGCGGCACACCACGCTGGGGGCCGACAATGGACTCGGTGTAGCGGCGGCGTTGGCGATCCTGGAGGACAGCGAGTTGGTTCACGGCCCGCTCGAGGCACTGTTTACCCTCGAAGAGGAGTCCTCGATGGGCGGCGCATTGCAGCTGGCGGAGAACTGGCTCGACGGGCGCGTGCTGCTCAACCTGGATTCGGAAGACCGCGGCGAAGTGTTCATCGGCTGTGCCGGCGGTGCCGACGTGGTTGTGGAGGCTCAGCTACCCACGGCCGAGCCGGGGCCTGGTGAAGTCGCCGTGCAACTGGCCTTGACCGGCTTGTCGGGCGGACACTCCGGTATCGACATCCACCGTGGTCGCGGCAACGCCAACCGCCTGCTGGTCCGCGTGCTCAGGGCGCTGGAAGCCTACGACATACGCCTGGTCGGCTATCAGGGCGGCACCCTGCGCAACGCCATCCCGCGCGAGGCCTTCGCCACCCTGATGCTGTCCGTCGACGAGATCGATGCCGTCGCCAGCCGGGTGGCGACGCTGGAGCAGGAGTTGCGTACCGAGCTGGCCGGGGTCGACGATGGCCTGACCCTCGCCATGACGCCGCTCGAGGCCCGCCCCGCCCAGGCGCTCAATGCCCACGCCAGCCACATGCTGTTGGCGGCGCTCAATGCGGCCCCCTACGGCGTGGAGCGCATGAGTAGTTCGGTACCCGGTGTGGTCGAGACTTCCAACAACCTGGGCGTGGTGAGCCTCGACGAGGGTCGCTTCCACCTCTGCGCCTTGGTGCGCTCGCTGCGCGACAGCGCGGTGAACGACCTGGCCGACCGCTTCCGCGGCCTGTTCGACCTCATCGGTGCACGCACGCGTGTCGAGAACGCCTACCCCGGTTGGACGCCGGCGACCGACAGCGCCTTACTGGCGCGCTTCCGCCGCCTGCACCGGCAGCACGTCGGCAGCGAGCCGGCGGTCAAGGTGATCCACGCGGGGCTGGAGTGCGGCATCCTTGCCGGCAAGTATCCTGCGCTCGAGATGATCTCGTTCGGCCCGTCGATCCGCGGTGCCCATTCGCCCGACGAGCGGGTCGAGCTGAGCTCGGTGGAAGAGTTCTGGGGACTGTTGCGGGCGCTGATCGAGGACCTGGCCTGCGACACCGCGATGGGTGCCTGACCGAGCAGCGGGTGTCTGACTGAGAATAGAGAGCGCCGCCCGCCGGGGGCGAGCGGCGCAGAGCGAAGGCTCGTTACCTCAGGCGTGCTGGCGGCTGTGCTTGCCCTCGGCGATTTCCTCGACGAGCTTGCTGCAGAACGCTTCGAGGTCGTCGGGCTTGCGGCTGGTGACCAGGCCGCTGTCGACCACGACCTGCTGGTCGACCCAATCGGCCCCGGCGTTGCGCAGATCCTGCTCCACCGAGGGGTAGGAGGTCATGCGGCGGCCTTTGGCGACACCGGCGTTGATCAGCACCCAGGGGCCATGACAGATCGCCCCTACCGGCTTGTGGGCCTCGAAGAAGCGCCGGGTGAAAGCCAGCGCCTGCTCGTTCTGGCGCAGGGCGTCGGGATTGAACAGGCCGCCGGGAAGCTCCAGTGCGTCGTAGTCATCGGCGTTGGCCTGTTCCAGGCGGCGGTCGACGTCGTAATTGCCGCCCCAGTCGGTCTTCGCCCAGGCGCGGATGCTGTCCTTGTCGGGGGCGACCACGTGTACCGTAGCGCCTTCGCGCTCGAGAGCGGCCTTGGGCTCGCTGAGCTCCGACTCTTCGAAGCCGTCGGTGGCGAGGATGGCGACGGTCTTGCCTTTCAGCTTCTCGCTCATGAGCTACCTCCTTGCAAGCAGTGTGCGCTGGCTCCGCCAGCGTGCGAGTCGCGGTTGTGTGTGTCCCTAACAGGGTTGTGGCGAATGGCGGCGAGAACAAGTGCGGGAATGTTGCGAAACGTCAATCGGGTTGTCGGCATGTGGCCGACGCGAGTGGAGCCGGGGTCGTCCCGGCTCCGGCAGGTCGCTCAGCCGAGGTAGGCGTTGAGCATCCACACGGTCTTTTCCTGCTCACGGATGTAGTCGCCGGCCTGGGCGGCGGTGCCCTCGTCGTCGGCGTCCGAGGCCACGGCAAGCAGGTCGCGTTGCAGCTCGATCAGGGTCTGATACCCCTTGAGCACGCCGCGCACGCAAGCCTCGCCATCGTGCACGTCCTTATCCTCGCGGATCTGCGCCATCGAGACGTAGTCGCTGTAGGCGTGCACCGGCTTGTGGCCCAGGGTCAGGATGCGTTCGGCTACCTCGTCGACCTTGGTCAGCAGGTCGGTATAGAACTCTTCGAACTTGGCATGCAGCTCGAAGAATTGCGGTCCCTTCACGTTCCAGTGATAGCCGCGAACGTTCATGTAGAAGACCTGATAGTTGGCCAGCAGAACGTTGAGTTTCTCGGCCAGCTGATTGGCGCTGTCCTGATGCAGGCCGATGGCGTTGGTGTCGCTCATGTGCGTACTCCTTTCGCGTGCAATGTGTTGCTGCCTAGTCTAGGGCGCAGGCAGACGATACTTAAGCAATATCTGTGCATGATTGCGATAGACTGTATGCATGGTTGTCCAGCCGTGCCCGCCGCTGCAACACGCTGCGCGCTCGTGTCGCGCCCCATTCGGGAACCCAGGCGCGGTGCGGGACTCATAAGGCATCAGACGGCTTGCACGGTGGGCCGGGCTGCGTAGACTGCGGCCAATGATGAACAGGAGAAGCGCCATGCGCCTGTGGTGGTGGATGATGCCCGGCTTGGCCTTGCTGGCCGGCTGTGAGACGACGCCCTCGGTGCTGCCTTCCGCGGAGCCGCGGCCCGCTGCCGAGTGCCGCTGGGAGACCGAGGGCATCGAAGCCCGCGAGTGGGTACGCCGAGCACTCGATGCGCTGGAGGCCCAGGACTTCGTGGTGCGTGACACCGAGCTGGCGCTGGGTGTGGTCAGCGCCGAGCGCACCAGGACCATTCCCGGTTACGGTGATCGCTATGATGACTGGGAGAGGACCGGCTTCTTCGGCGGCTTCGGCCTGGGCCGTGGTCGCGGCGTCTCCACCGGCGTGATGATCGGCTTCGGCGGTGCCGGTGGCAGCATCACCCAGGATGCCACACAGCTCGAGCGTGTCTCGGTTGTCGCCGATGAAGGTTGGGTACGAGTCAGCCGCGACATTCAGGTGATCGATTGGCGGGGTGAGCTGCGCGAAACGCGCAGCGGCAGCGATAGTGCCTTCTGCGGTACGCTGCGTCAGGCGATGCAGGCTGCTCGTGATAGGGAGGAGCCCTGATGCGCGGAATTGCCATGGCACTGCTGCTCGTCATGCTGTCGGGCTGTGCCGCCACCATGCAGCCACCGGAGCCTCGCGAACTGTCGCTTGCGGCAGCACCCGAGCCGACCCTGCAGGAAATCGTCGGCCTGTTGATGGAAGAGGGCTACGTGATCCGACATGCCGATGCCGGGCTGGGGCGCGTCGAAGCGGTGCTCGCCCGCTGGCCTGGCTATCGGGTGAGAGGAGAGGTCACTGCCGAAGGCCAAGGTAGCCGAGCTTCGCTGACGGCGACCCGAGGCGGTGTGCCGCTGCCACCTCATCTGCTCGACCCGCTGCTGGCCGAGCTTCAGCGTCGGCTGGGACTGGCGCCCCGATGACTTTCCCCCTTCGAATGAGCGCATTTATTCTATGAGCCTTCTGTTTCGACGCTTCCGTTCGGGGGCGAGACGCACCGCGCTGGCAGGCCTGCTTGCCTTGTTGCCGGCTCTGGCCCTGGCCCATCCGCATGGCTGGATCGACATTCGAGTCCGTCTGGTGGTCGACGAGGAGGGGCGTCTTGAAGCGCTGCACCAAGCCTGGCGCATGGACCCCTTCTACAGCCTGGTCCTGATCGAGGAGCTGAGCCAGACCGAAGGTGGCCTGGAGGCAGGCCTCGATCGGCTGGGCGGCGAGATTCGCGGCAATCTCGAGCCGTTCGATTACTTCACCGAACTTCGTATGGGCGACGATGCGCTGCGTCTTGGCGACGTGACCGAGTACACCGTGATGGAGCGTGACGGCAGGGTGGAATTCGTCTTCCTCCTGCCGCTGGCGGAGCCCCGGACATTGAGCGAACAGACGCTGCAGTACCAGGTATTCGATCCGACCTACTATCTCGAGGTCGTCCACGCAGCGGAAGGTGACACCCCCGATGACGACGCCCTGACGGTGGGCGGCGGGCTGAATTGTACCACCCGTGTGCTGCCTGCCGACCCCGATCCCGAGCGGGTCATGGAGGCCTCCATGCTCGATGTGCAAGATCAGGCCGAGCCCGGCCTGGGACGGCACTTTGCCGAAACCGGGGTAGTGGAATGCGAATAATGGCCAGGATATTCGCCGGAACTCCCCTCAAGGCATGGCGGGCCGGACTGATATTGTTGGCTCTGCTGGCTCTGCTGGCTCTGCTGGCTCTCGCCGCTCTGGTGCTGCTACTGCTCGGGCAGGGCGGGCTACAGGCGATGAGCCTGCAACTGCTGGCGTGGCAGCGCGATCTCCACCGTGCCCTCACCCTGGCCATCACCGAGTTTTCCGGCACGCCTTCGCCGGCGGCCTGGGCCACGCTGCTCGGTATAAGCTTCGGCTACGGTGTGTTTCATGCCGCCGGCCCGGGGCATGGCAAGGCGGTGCTGACGACCTACCTCCTCTCGCAGGGTGGTGCCACGCGCCGGGCGCTGGCGCTCTCCTTTGCCGCCTCGCTGCTGCAGGGGCTGGTGGCCATCGGCCTGGTAGTGGTGCTGGTGCATGGCCTGGGCTGGGTGACGCGCCAGGCGATGGGCAGTGTTGCCTGGGTCGAGCAGGCCAGCTTCCTGATGGTGACGTTGCTGGGTGGCTGGCTGTGCCTGCGAGCGATTCGTCAATTGCGGCGACCGCTCGCTGAGCCGGTGCATGCACACGGTCGACATGGTCATCACCATCACGGCCATGATTCAGCCTGCTGCGGCGGTCATCATCATGTCGACCCGCAGCAGGCCACCGACTGGCGCACTGCGCTGGCCACGGTGGTTGCCATCGGCATTCGCCCTTGCAGCGGCGGTGTGCTGCTGCTGGGGGCGGCCACCCTGCTGAATCAGTTCGCCGCCGGTGTCGCGGCGGTCATGGTGATGGCGCTGGGGACGGCGCTGACCGTCTCAGGTCTGGCCTTGGCCAGCGTCATGGCGCGCGGCTGGGCCGAGCGCCGGTTGGGCAAGCAGAGTGGCCGGTGGCGAATGGGACGCCTGCTGGGCTGGGCAGCCCTGGGCGGTGGGCTCGCCATCATGGCGCTGGGGATTTCGTTGTCCGTCACCGGGGTGACGAAACCCAGCACGGCACCCCTGCTGGGTGATCCGCCGACCCACAGCGGCCCGGCAGAGCGGTCCCCAGCGCCCGGTGGCCATCCCTTTGGAGGGCGATCGAGCTCATAGCTGCAGTTTCATCCCGTCCAGTTGCGCCAGCAGGTAGTCTCGCCTGCTGGCCAGGTCATTGCGGTCGTAGGGTTGCGGCGCCCCGTGTCCCCAGACGGGGCCTGGCCAGGCGTCGTCGTCGCTTTTGCGGGCCACGACGTGGACGTGCAACTGAGAGACCACGTTGCCCAGGTTGGCCACGTTGATCTTGTCAGCCTGGGTCAGGGCCTTGAGCATACGCCCCACCTCGCCAACCTCGTGCCACAGCTGGCGCTGGTCCGCCGCTTCCAGGTCGAACACTTCGCTGACACCGCTACGCCGAGGGATCAGAATCAGCCAGGGAAAGCGAGTATCGTCCATCAGGCGCAGTTGGCACAGCGGCAGCTCCGCGACTGGGTAGCTATCCCTGACGAGTCGTTCATCCAACGCTACTGACGACATCCTTCCTCTCCTTGCGCGACGACGATGGAGACCATCATGACACAGGGGGGCGAGAAGTGCCTGACACGAAATCAAGCGAAGCGGGGCGACAGCGGCTAGAGTGAAGGAACCAACCCCGACGAAGGAGGAACGGTGCATGAAACGGACGATGGCGGTACTGCTGGCAACCCTTCTGGGCCTGTCGCTGCTCAGCGGCTGCAATACCATGCGAGGCATGGGGGAAGACATCGAGGAGGGAGGCGAAGCGATCCAGCGTCAATCGTCGTCATATTAGCGGTTATGCAAATCGGTTAAGGGCTGTTACGCTTAAGTGGCCATTGCTTCACGGCAAGGAATGGATTTCCCTTCTTCGTTTCAAGGAGATACGACCATGAAGAAAGCAATAGCCCTGAGTTTCGCCCTGCTGATGGCCGCTGGTGCACTGGCGGGCTGCAATACCATCGAAGGCGCCGGTGAAGATATCGAGCGTGGTGGTCAGGAAATAGAAGAAGCGGCCGAGTAACACGCACGGTCCGGCCTGGCAGCGCACGGGTGATCTGGCAGTCTTCCCGTGCGCTGCCTGAAGATTTCTCCCTTGCTCCTCATTCCTTTAGCGAGACCTTACATGGTAAGCCCTCTGCGGTTGTGCCTGATGTCTGTCGGCCTGACGCTACTGACAGGTTGTACTCATATGTCGAATGCCAGCAATCCTGCATCCGAACCCGCCCCCAAACCGCCTCGGGTCAGCGAGTCAGAGGATGCTTGCGGAGCGCAGCGCGTACAGGACCGGGTCGGCCGACGCTACGACGAAGCGCTGGGCGAGTCGATACGCCGCGAGAGCGGCGCCGCTACCCTACGGACCATCCGCCCGGGGCATGCCTACACCATGGAGTACCGGGGCGATCGGATCAATGTCCATCTCGACAGTAGCGATACCATCACCAATATCGGCTGCGGCTGACCGACTCTTGCCATCGACGAGCGGCTAATGCGCCGCTTGCCTATTTCTCTTGCTGCTCCCGGCTGTCGCTGCTCTGCCCATGCTCCACCTGGGTTTGATGCTCGGCCTCCTCGGCCTGCTTGCGCAGCTTCTTGCGCAGGGCCGCCTTCTCGAAGCGCAGCCGCTGTAGCGGTGTTGTCAGCGCCAGCGGCGGCACGCGAGCCGGATTGCCGTTGGCATCCACCGCCACCATGGTCAGGTAACAGCTATTGGTATGGCGAATCAGCTTGCGCTGGATATCTTCGGCGACCACCTTGATGCCGATCTCCATCGAGGAGCGGCCGACATGGTTGACGCAAGCCAGAAAGGTGACCAGCTCGCCGACGTGGATCGGCTGCTTGAACAAGACCTGATCGACCGACAGCGTGACCACATAGTGGCCGGAGTAGCGGCTGGCGCAGGCATAGGCCACCTCGTCGAGCTTCTTGAGGATGGCGCCGCCGTGCACCTTGCCGCTGAAGTTGGCCATGTCGGGTGTCATCAGCACGGTCATGGTCAGTTCGTGCTGGCCGGGGAGGGCGTGGTCGTCCATCGGGGCGTTCTCATTGTCGAATTTCCCACAGCATAACGCCTTCGCCCTGGGCAACCCACAGGCATTACCGCCGCGACTTCGCGCCGCGGCTCGATGGCCGAGTGCGACGAGCGACGGTCAAACTCGATGCAAGTGCCGAGGCGCCCCGACATTGCCGGGGCCGTACAACGCCACGGCGGGGAGTCAGAACCAGGTCAGGCCGACCGAGATGATCACTCCGGTGATGATCAACTGGATCAGGCAATAGCCCATGATGTCCTTGGCCTTGAGCCCGGCGATGGCAAGCACCGGCAGGGCCCAGAACGGTTGCAGCAGGTTGGTCCAGGCGTCGCCCCAAGCCACGGCCATGGCCACGCGCGGTATGTCCACGCCGAGCGCCTCGGCGGCCGGCAGCATGACCGGGGCCTGCACCGCCCACTGGCCGCCGCCGGAGGGCACGAACAGATTGACGATGCCGGCACTGATGAAGGACCAGAATGGCAGCGAGGTCTCGGTGGCAAACGAGATCAGGCCCTCGGACATCGTTTCCGCAAGCCCCGACTGCACCATGATGGCCATGATCCCGGCATAGAAGGGAAACTGGATGACGATGCCGGCACCGCCCTTGATCGCCTCGTTGAGGCTTTCCAGCAGGCTGCGTGGGGTGCGATGCAGCACGATGGCCAGGAACAGAAACATGAAGTTGACGATGTTGAGGTTCAGTCCGCCGTTGCGCAGCACGAAGTGATCGAGCAGGAAGATCACCCCGGGGATGCCGACCAGCCAGGCCAGGGTTACGCTGTTCTCCAGCCGCTCGGCGGGGCGCGTAAGGCGTACCCGTGTGGCGGGGGCATCGTCGAGCAGCTTGGGGTCGACGTAGACGCTCTCGCTGTCGTCGGGGAGCATGGCGCGGTTGACCAGCGGAATGACGATGAACAGACACACGACCAACGCCAGGTTGAAGAAGGCGAAGATGGTCGAGCCGGTGCCGATGACACCGATCTGCTCGGCGGTGAAGTGCCCTTCGGTGGCGATGGTCAGCGGAATGGATCCGGCCAGGCCGCCATGCCAGACCACGAAGCCGGAATAGGCGCTGGCCACCAGCAGGCGATAGTCGACGCGTACCACACGCGCCAGCTCCTTGGCGAACAGGGCGCCCACCACCAGCCCGAAGCCCCAGTTGATCCAGCTGGCCGCCAACGACACGAACGTGACCAGCAGGATGGCATGCCCGGCGTTTCTGGCCAGGCCGGCGAGCCGCTGCAGCAAGCGCTTGACCGGTGGTGAACTGGCCAGCATGAACCCGGTCACCAGGATCAACAGCATCTGCATGGAAAAGGTCAGCAGATTCCAGAAACCGTCGCCCCAGTAGCGCATCACCGCCAGCGGCGTCTGGCGCTCCACGCCGATGGCGGCGGCTGCGGCGATGACGGTCAACAGCAACACGAAGATGAAGGGATCCGGCAGATAGCGTTCGACCAGCCTGACGGCGGGTCTGGACAGCGTTTTTAGCATGGCGGCGTCGCTTCTTCTGGTTGTCTTGGATGCGTCTGAGAAAAATAGCGCAATGTCATCGACTTGCCCTAATGAAAAGGACTCTGCGGCTCAGACGGGACGGTTGGGGGTTCGCTGTGCCTTGCCATCGAGTGGTCGTTGGCACCAGCGGTTGCGTCGATGATGCCAATAGTAGCCGACCAGTACCAGCGACCGCATCACGGTAAAGATGAGAAACGCCAGCCACAGTGCATGGTTTTCATAATCCGGTGGGGCGATCGCCCGGGCTAGCCACCAGACGGGAAGATAAACCGCCAACGCGATGAAAATGCTGTTGCGCATCTCGCGAATCGCCGTGGCGCCGATGAAAACGCCGTCGAGCAGATAGCTCCATACCGCGATCAGCGGCATCACGATCATCCACGGCAAGTACTCGCCGGCGGTTTGCCGCACTTCGGGCAGGCCGGTCAGCAGCGCAATGAGATGGCCGCCGCCCAGGGCAAAGGCGAGCGCCGCGGCAGTGGCCGTCATCAGCGAGAACCTGGCGGCAGCGCGCACGGCCGTGCCGAACTCGTCCCAGCGTCGCCGGCCCACGGCGCGTCCGGTGGTGGCTTCGGCTGCATGGGCGAAGCCGTCCAGGGCGTAGCTGGTGAGCATGATGAACTGCATCAGCACGGCATTGGCAGCCAACACGGTGTCGCCCTGCGCCGCGCCGCGCGAGGTGAAGAAGGCCATGGCGAACAGCAGCCCCAAGGTGCGCAGGAAAAGGTTGGCGTTGACCTGAAAGAGCTCGCCGTAGGCTGCGAGCCGGAACAGCCGCTCGCGCAGGAATCGTCCTTGCAGCAGCTTCAGTTGCCGTAGCACCAACCAGCCGCCGAAGGCCAGTGCCGTGTAATCAGCAATCACCGTGGCCCAGGCCACGCCGTCGCTGGTCATGCCGAGCCCGACCACGAACAGCAGGTCCAGCGCGATGTTGACGCTATTGGTCAGTATCAGGATGGCCAGCGTCACCCGCGAATTCTGCTGGCCCAGGAACCAGCCGAGGATGGCGTAGTTGGCCAGCACCGCTGGGGCGGAAAGAATGCGGATCTGGGCATACTCGGCGGCCAGGGCAGTAGCGCCCTCGCTGCCGTCGAGCAGCCACAGCCCGAGGGCGATCAGCGGCTGGGAGAACAGGATCAGCAGCACACCGATACCCATGGCCAGCAGCAGCGACTGACCCAGCAGATTGCGTACCTCGCTGTCGCTCTCGCGCCCCACCGCCTGGGAAGTGAGCCCGGTGGTGCCCATGCGCAGGAAGCCGAAACCCCAGTAAAGAAAGCTGAACAGGGTGGCGCCCAGCGTCACCCCGGCGAGGTAGCGCGAATCCGGCAGATGCCCGACCACCGCCGTGTCCACCAGCCCCAAGAGCGGCACGGTGATGTTGGAGAGAATGATCGGCCAGGCCAGCGTCCAGATGCGCCGCCGGGCGGCGGCAGGTGTCTCGGCTTGCAGGGTCGCCACGTCTTGCCCCTGTTAATGACGAATCGAGCAGCATGGTGGCAGTGGTGGGATAACGCAACTGTCCTCATCGTGACCGGATCTCGGGTCTGGACCTCCGGGATGTCCAGTCAGACAGGGCGGTATCTATTCGCTGTCGCTAAGCCAGATCCGGCTGCCGACCGATTCAGGCCGCAGTGATCAGCCGATACTTGGTCATCAGTTCGTCGCGGGTTTCGCGGCGTATGGGGTCCAGCGGGATGCAGTCGACCGGGCACACCTGCTGGCACTGAGGCTCGTCGTAGTGACCGACGCACTCGGTGCACAGGTTGGGGTCGATGACATAGATTTCCTCGCCCGCGGAGATGGCGTCGTTGGGGCATTCGGGCTCGCAGACGTCGCAGTTGATGCACTCGTCGGTGATCATCAGGGCCATGGGGCTACCTCGCGATCGGGCAGGCCGCGTCCGGCCGTACCCTGAGTAAAGCGGCTCGGCAATTACCGAGTAATCTGGTCAGGTATTGTAATGCTTGCGCAGCGTTTCGGCGACCCTGGGATGTACCAGCCGCGACACGTCACCATTCAGTTTGGCGATCTCGCGCACGATGGTGGAGGAGATATAGGAGTTCTCCACCGCCGGGGTGAGGAACACGCTCTCGAGTTCCGGCGCCTGGGCGCGATACATGTTGGCGAGCTGCAGCTCGTACTCGAAGTCGGACACCGCACGCAGGCCGCGCAGGATGATATGGGCCTGCTGCTCGGCCATCATGTCGGTGAGAAGACCCGAGAAGCCGATCACCTCGACGTTGTCGAGCCCGACCGATACCTCACGCGCCAGGGCGATACGGGTGTCGAGATCCAGCGCCGGATTCTTGCCGGGGCTGGCCGAGATGGCCACCACGACCTTGTCGAACAGCAGCGAGGCACGCTCGATCAGGTCATAGTGGCCGTGGGTGATGGGGTCGAAGGTGCCGGGATAGACCGCGATTTTCATGGCGCTCCGCTCAATTGCACAGCTCAAGAGGCTCAGAGTAACCGTCCCCGACCGAGGCGACAACGGGGCGGCGCCTCAGTCTCCCAGCTTGCCGAAGGGGTTGTCCACCGCCAGCGATACCGGGCGCGTGTAGCCGGGGATGGTGATGTCGGTGGCACTGACTTCGAGCTCCGGCCCTTCCAGCACGCCCTCGCCGAAGCGGTAGCGCGCCTGGTAGTGGCCGCCGTCGGCCTGGGCCAGATAGGCCTGGCTGGACTGGCGGGTGGCGTCGCGTCGTTCGCGCCAGGCCGCAACTGCGGCTTCGCCATGGCGTTTCAGCAGCAGACGCTCGGTCACGGCGGGCGACAACACCACCCCGGTAGCGTTGTTGCCGCCGAAGCCCTTGGCGTTGATGAAGGCGGCATCGGCCGTGAACGGCTGCGGCTCGCGGGAGAACTTGAGCCGCTCGGCATGGACGTCGTCAGCCACCGCGTCGAGGGTCGGAATGCCCGGCAGCAGGCCGTGGGCGAAGCTGCCCAGGGCACTGGTCAACTGGTCGCCGGCGGCGCTGCCCTGGGAGTGGCCGACGAAGGCCTTCACCGCCACCACGGGCCAGTGCTCGATGCCGTTGGCGCGGGCGACCAGGTCGAAGACGTGGGATTCCGTCACCCGGTTCTTCGGTGTGCTGGTGCCGTGGGCATGCAGGAAACTGCGCTCGCGCAGCGCCTCTTCGCCTAGCATGTCGCGTACCAGCGCAGCCGCCTTGCCCAAGGTGATGTAGTTGCCGATACCGGGGGCGGAGATGGAACGCTTCCAGCCGTCGGCGTTGACGAACACTCCCGGCACGCTGCCGAGGATCTCGGCGCCGAGTTCCAGCGCCAGGGTGTCGTCGAGCAGCAGCACGAACTGGCTGGCTTCGGCGATGGTGAAGCCGCAGTTGCGTGCGAAGGGGCGACAGGCGCGCTGGTAATCGGCATCGGTAAGCAGTTCCAGCGCATCCAGCGCCTTGAGGCTGTCGTCGTCGGCCAGCGCGCCCATGGCGCGGAAGCCTTCGATGATTTCGGGGGTCACCGGGGCGTCGGAAGTGCCCACCATCACGGCACGGCGCTGGCCGCTGCGGATATCCTCCACCCCCAGGCGCAGGTTGTAGAGAAAGCTGGCGCAGGCACCGAGCACCGCACCGGTTCCGCCGACGCTGCCCAGCACGTAGGCGTTGAGGAAGTCGGCGGGCATCTGGCCGTAGCCCAGCGGCATCTGCTTGGAGGTGGCGCGATTGCCCGAGACGAAGCTCTTGAGCAGCCCGCCCCAGCCCTCGTCGTCGAGCTGGCCGATGGAGTTGCCGGCATAGACGGCGATCTCGTCGGGATCGAGGCGGTTGCGCAGGGTTTCCCACTCCAGGCCGCTGCTGGCCAGGCAGTCGCTGGCGGCGAAGATCGACATCGACAGGCCGCGGGGGTGGTGCACGCTACGGTAGTAGCGGCTGGGGTCGAAGCCGCTGGGTAGCTGTCCGGCGGCCCGTACCTGCGCCGGCCGGGTTTCCGGCAGCAGCACGTCGAGTTCGCCGGGAGGAACCGTGACCTCCAGGGTGTGGCGGTCCAGTTCGCGTACCTGCCAGGTTGGCGGCAGGCGCTCCGGCAGCTGGCGGCGGCGAATGCTGAAGGTCAGCTCTGTGCCCAGGCCCAGGCCGGCGCGACGATTGGCCGGCAGCCCCTCGTCGTTGAAGCGTGGATCCTCGATGCGCCGTATCAGGGTGTGGTCGAGCACCTGCTCGCGGCAATTCTCGGCCAGCTTGCTGGCGTCGATGGGATTTCCGGCGGCATCGTACCAGGCCCCTTCCCGACAGCTGCCCAGGCCCATCAGAGCGGCCAGGCCGAGCAGCAGCGCCTGTTGCTCGGCTTCAGGAAGGGCGTCGATCACGGTGCGACGAAATGCTTGATGGCCTGAGGTACGACCGGCGGCGTTGACGCCGCCCATGCCGACGATCACCGGTAAGTGTGACAAGCCGCTTTCCTCGTTGTGCTGTTCGTGCGAGTCGGTAATGTAGACATTAAGAGAGGCGATCATAGCACCCGGTCCGGGATGCCGTCATGGGCGTGCAGCCCCTGTTCCGGCCATCAGCTATGGAACAAACGTTTGAAATAAGATGCTGAAGGCGTTATGCTGAGGTCGCTGTTTGAGTCATACGAGTGGGTATGTGGGCGCTTCCTGTCTTTGGAGGCGCCTTTTTTTGCCCCTCGCCTGCCACGCCATGGCTGCTAGAATGGCCAGTTCGTCAGCCACCGAATCGCTCTCGCCATGCATGTCACTTCCCGCGCCATCGCCACCAATCAGCTGGGTCCGCACAAGGACGTTGCAAGGCGCGTCACGCGTGCCTTGGGCCACCCCCTGCGCAAGCCGGTGGCCGACCACACGCGCGAGGCGTTCGAGCGGGCCCAGGCTTGGTACACACAGCATGGCGGTGCAGGCCGGCCGCTGATCCTCGATGCAGGCTGCGGCGTGGGGCTCTCGACGCGCCAGCTGGCCGCCGGCTTCGCCGATCATCTGGTCATCGGTGTGGATCGCAGCGCCGAGCGGCTCTCGCGAGAGCATGGCGAGGTGGGGGACAACGCTTTGCTGGTGCGCGCCGACCTGGTGGACTTCTGGCGCCTGGCGCTGGCTGCCGGCTGGCAGCCGGTGCGGCACTACCTGCTCTATCCCAACCCCTACCCCAAGTCGGCGCACCTCAAGCAGCGCTGGCATGGCCATCCGGTGCTGCCGGTGATCCTGGCACTCGGCGGCCGCCTGGAGCTTCGCTCCAACTGGCGGCTCTACGTGGAGGAGTTCGCCCTGGCCCTGAACCAGGTCACCGGCGAGACCGCAGCGGTGGATGTCTTCGTTCCCGACGAGCCATACCTGACCCCGTTTGAACGCAAGTACCACCTCAGCGGTCAGTCTCTCTGGCGCCTGGTAGTGGACCTGCCCCACGCGCCGCAGCTCGTTCCCGGCGGTACAGCAGAGGAGGTTGGCTGATGGCGTTCGTCTACCTGGCGCTGGCCATCGTGGCGGAAGTCGTGGCGACCAGTGCGCTCAAGGCCACCGACGGCTTCACCCGGCCTGGTCCCAGCCTGCTGGTGGTGGTCGGCTATGCCATCGCGTTTTTCATGCTGTCGCTGGTGCTGCGCACCATCCCGGTCGGTATCGCCTATGCCATATGGGCCGGTCTGGGAATCGTGCTGGTGGCCCTGGTCGGGGTGCTGGTGTATGGCCAGCGACCCGATACGCCGGCCGTGGTGGGGATCGGTCTGATCATCACCGGGGTGGTGGTGATCCAGCTCTTTTCACGCCTTTCCACCCACTGATTCGGCTACATGAGTTCTGGATGGATCCTGTTGCAATGATGATTCGTACTGCTGCCCGGCTTCGCTGCCTGCTTCTCGTCGGCGCTTCGCTGATGCCCCTGCTCGTATCGGCGGCGGGCTTCACGGAGCTGGAAAAAATGACCGAGCGAGGCTTTCAGGTCAGCGCCGAGGCCCGGCTGCTGGGGGACGGCGACCGTCCCGGGGAAGTGGTCGGCGCCATCGAGCCGCAGCGTCAACTGTCGCCCGCTTCGGTCTCCAAGGCTTACCTGGCGGCAGCGGCGCTCGACCGCTGGGGACCCCAGCATCGCTTCACCACGCGCCTGGTCAGCAGCGGTGAACTCGACGCCGACGGCGTGCTGCGCGGCGATTTGATTTTCGAGGGTGGCGGGGACCCGGCGCTGGTCACCGAAGACTTGTGGCGACTGGCACAGCGGCTGTATCAGGCCGGGGTGCGTGAAATCGAAGGAGGGCTGGTAGTCAGCCAGTGGCGCTTCGGCCCGGTGGAGTGCATCACCACCGATCGCTGCGATGCCCGTTCGCGGGCTGCCAACAGCTACAGCGCGCTGCTCTCCTCGGCGGGTGTCAATTACGGCAACTGGTGTGTCAATGTCGCTCCTGGGGCGGCAGTGGGCGAGCCGGCTCGGGTGACCAGCTGTGACAGCCAGGCCCTGATCCTGGGCATCGACAATCAGGTAGAAACGCGAGCGACCGGCACTGCCACCGAATTCAGCGCCGAGCGCGTCACCCGTGAAGAGGGTGACGTGATGCTGTTGCGCGGCCATATCGCGCTCAACGCGGCATCGCGTGACGTCTACCGAGCCAGTGGCGACCCCGCTCGCCAGACGGCGCGTACCCTGGCGGCCGTGCTCGACCAGGCCGGGATCGGTATCGGCGCGGGCTATGCCACCAGCGTCGAGCCGCCGCCCGCCTCGGCTCGCATCCTGGCAGAAGTGGAGGGCGAGTCGCTGCAGGAGCTGCTGCTTCATGTGATGAACTATTCCAATAACTTCATGGCCGACGTGTTGGCGCTCAATCTGGTCGATGCCCCAAGGGCGACCCTGCTCCAGGCGGGAGAGGCGATCCAGGATTACGTGGCCGGCTTGCCCGACCACGGACCGGTGATCATGCTCAGCGGCAGCGGCCTGACCACCGAGAACCGCACCTCGGCCAGCGGTGCCAATGCGCTGCTGGAGAGCATGTTCCACCGTGCGTCGCTGTTCCCCGGCTTCGTCGCCAGCTTCCAGTCGCCGTCCAACGGTGTGTCGCGCTTCATTCGCCGCGGTTCGCCGCTGGTTCAGGAGCGCATCATGCTCAAGACCGGTACGCTCAACCAGCCCTATGCGGTACGCGCCGCCAGCGGCTATTTCCGCGCCCGCTCGGGACGCTGGGGCGTGTTCACGGCATTGGTCAACGGTACCGCCTCCACGCCATGGCTCAACTGGGCCCAGGTGCTGGACCCCCTGACCCAGGACCTGGAGCGCATGATCGAAGCGCATTGAGGTCTACCTGCACGTAAGGACAGCGAGACGATGAAACCAGCGCGAACCGGATGGCGACACCTCATCGATGCCACGGGATACTCGTTCAAGGGACTGAAATTCGCCTTTCGTCACGAGACGGCGTTTCGCCAGGAACTGGCCTTGTGCGTGGTGATGTTGCCATTGGCCTGGTGGATCGGCTCCGGGCCGGTTGAGTGGATCCTACTGGTGGGCAGCTGCCTGCTGGTGCTCACCGTGGAGCTGATCAACAGCGCCATCGAGAGCGTGGTGGACCGCATCGGCACCGAGCACCACGAGCTGTCGGGTCGCGCCAAGGATATCGGCTCGGCGGCAGTGATGCTGGCCCTGCTGGCCGCCGGCCTGACCTGGGGGCTGCTGATCTGGCAGAAATTCCTGGGCTGAATGCCGCTGCGTGCTCCTCCAGGGGTGCCCCAGCGCCAGCGCCTTCGATATGCTGAGGGAACCCCAGCTGAGACAAGGCGCGTGCCATGCCCCTAACCAACGACTTCCTGCCCGCCGACGATCTCCCTCCTACGCTCCTGCCTGCCTTGGAGAAAGCGTGGCAGCGTCTGGTTGACAGCTTGGCGCAGGGCGACAGCGTTGCCGAGATGACCGGTCAGGAGCCGCCCTCGGAGAACTGGCTGGGCCTCGATCCTGCGCGCCGCCGTCAACTGGCGCGCGTCATCGCCATTTCCGACTTCGCGGTCGACACGCTGGTGCGTTATCCCGACTGGCTTCAGCACCTCGATGCCAGCGGCGAACTGGATGAGGCGCCCGGCGCCGATACGCTCGGCGCCTGGCTGGCCGAGCGGCTCGAGAACGCCGATGACGAGGCAGCCCTGCACGCGGCGCTGCGGCGCTTCCGCCGGGCGCGCATGCTGGGCATCGTGTGGCGTGACCTGACCCGGCCGTCGGACATCGACATGTGGTCCACGGCCGCCTCGGTGTCGCGGCTGGCCGAGGTGTGTCTCGAGGGGGCGCTGAGCTGGCTCGAGCAGCACTTCGAGCCGCGCTGGGGACGCCCGGCGCTGCGCGCCGATGGCAGTGAGCAGCGGCTGGTGGTGCTGGGCATGGGCAAGCTGGGTGCCGGTGAGCTCAACCTCTCCTCGGACATCGACCTGATCTTCGCCTATCCCGAGAAGGGTGAGACCGAAGGTGGGCGCAAGTCGCTCGAGCACCAGGAATACTTCACCAAGCTGGGGCAGAAGCTGATCGCCGCGCTGGATGCGGTGACCGCCGATGGTTTCGTCTTCCGCGTCGACATGCGCCTGCGCCCGCTGGGCGACGGTGGCCCGCTGGTCGGCAACTTCTCGTCGCTGGCCGCCTATTACCAGGACCAGGGCCGCGAGTGGGAGCGCTACGCCATGCTCAAGGCGCGGCCGGTGGCCGGCGACCTGGGGGCCGGGGGCGAACTGCTCGGCAACCTGCGGCCCTTCGTCTACCGCAAGTACCTCGACTTCGGCGCCATCGAGTCGTTGCGCGAGATGAAGGCGCTGATTAACCGCGAGGTGAAGCGCCGGGGTATGCAGGCCAACATCAAGCTCGGTCCTGGCGGCATCCGCGAAGTGGAGTTCGTGGTGCAGGCCTTCCAGCTGATCCGCGGCGGCCGCGATACCGAACTGCAGGTCACCTCGCTGCGCACCGCGCTGACTCGCCTGCCAGCGCTCGGCCTGCTGCCGCAGGACGTCGTCGATGAACTCGAGCCCGATTACGTCTTCCTGCGTGATCTCGAGCATGCGCTGCAGGCGCTGGAGGATCGCCAGACCCAGAGCCTGCCCGACGACGAGCTGGATCGCGAACGAATTGCCCTGGCCCTGGAGTTGGAGGACTGGCCGGCCGTCGTGGCGCGGCTCGATGAAGTGCGTGGCCGAGTGCGCCAGCACTTCGATGCAGTGATCGCCGACCCCGAGGAGGAGCTCGACGAAACGAGCGAGGCGCCAGGCGAGGGCATCCTGTCGCTCTACGACTGGCGCTCACTATGGTGCGGCGAGCTGGAAGCTCAGGAGGGGCAGGAGTGGCTGGCCGAGGCGGGCTTCGCCGAGCCCGAGGCGGCTCAGCGACGCCTTTCGACCCTGCGCCAGTCGCGCCAGGTGCAGTCCATGCAGCGCATCGGCTACGACCGTCTCGAAGCCCTGATGCCGCTGCTGCTGGATGCCGTGGCCGCCAGCGACGCCCCCGATACCGCACTCGAACGGGTACTGCCGCTGATCGAGTCGGTGCTGCGGCGCACCGCCTACCTGGCGCTGCTGCGCGAAAACCCCGAGGCGCTGAGCCACCTCATGGGACTGTGCGGCGCCAGCCCATGGATCGCCGAGCAACTGGCTCGCTATCCGATCCTGCTCGATGAGCTGCTGACCCCGGATACGCTCTATACCCCTGCCGACAAGGCGCGCCTGGCCGACGAGCTGCGCCAGGCCCTGGGACGCATTCCCGAGGACGACGAGGAGGCCCAACTCGAGGCGCTGAGGGTGTTCAAGCACGCCCACGTGCTGCGCGTCGCCGCCTCCGACATCGCCGGCACCCGCCACCTGATGAAGGTGAGCGACTATCTCACCTACATCGCCGAGGTGCTGCTGGAAACGGTGGTGGGCATGGCCTGGCGCCACCTGACGCGCAAGCACGGCTATCCGTTGCGCCGCGACGGCTCGCGTGCCGGAGCCGACCCCGAGTTTCTCATCGTCGGCTACGGCAAGCTGGGCGGCATCGAGCTGGGCTACGGCTCCGACCTCGACCTGGTGTTCATCCACGATGCCGACTCCCAGGGCGAAACCGACGGCGCGCGCCCCATCGACACGCCGGTCTTCTTCACCCGCCTGGGCCAGCGCATCATCCACTTGCTCACCGCAGTGACCCCGGCTGGCACGCTCTACGAGGTGGACATGCGCCTGCGTCCCTCGGGCAACGCCGGGCTGCTGGCCAGCACCCTCGAGGCCTTCGGCGAATACCAGCGCCGCGAGGCCTGGACCTGGGAGCACCAGGCGCTGGTGCGCGCGCGCGTGGTGGCCGGCCATCCGCGCCTGGCCGAAGGCTTCGATGCGGTGCGCCGCGAAATTCTCGGGAGCCAGCGTGACTGCCAGGCGCTGCGCGAGGAAGTGGTGAAGATGCGCCGGAAGATGCGCGACCACCTGGGTGGCAAGAGCGGGGAGGGAGAGTTCGACCTCAAGCACGACCCCGGCGGCATGGTCGACATCGAGTTCCTGTGCCAGTTCGCGGTGCTCTCCATGGGCCACGACACGCCCGAGTTGCTGCAGTGGAGCGACAACATGCGCATCCTCGAGACGCTGGAGAGCAGCGCTCGGCTGCCTGCCGAGGAGTGCCAACGCCTGCGCGAGGCCTACCTGGCCCTGCGCAGCGCCGCGCACCGCGCCTCGCTGACCCGTCAGCCCGCCCGCGGACGCGACGCCGATTTTCACGCTCACCGTAAGGCAGTGATCGATGCCTGGCAGCGGCTGCTGGAGCCTGCGGCATGACGTTTACCCATGCGATTCCTTTGCCACGAGAGAGATAACGATGAACAAGGTGCTGATCCTGCACGGCCCCAACCTCAACCTGCTGGGCACCCGACAGCCGGAGATCTACGGTCGCGAGACGCTGGACGACATCAACAATGCGCTATACGAGAAAGCCGCCATCAACGGCTGGGACATCAAGGCGCTGCAGAGCAATCACGAGGGCGTGCTGATCGATGCCATCCACGCCGCCCGCGAAGACGGCACCGTGGCGATCATTATCAACCCCGCCGCCTTCACCCATACCTCGGTGGCGATCCTCGACGCGCTCAACGCCTTCGAGGGCAAGGTGATCGAGGTGCACCTCTCCAACGTGCACAAGCGCGAGAGCTTCCGCCACCACTCCTACGTCTCGCTGCGCGCCGACGGCGTCATCGCCGGGCTCGGCAGCCTGGGCTACCTTGTCGCGCTGGACGCCGTGATTCGCGCTGCCGAGCGCACCTGAGCCGGCCCCCGCTGACGTGCCCTTCCCACGCCAGCGGGCCTTGGCATGATCCCGTTAGAGTAACGAGTCGATCAGCTCGCGATTGACGAGTAGCGTCTCGTGGGTAACGAGCAGGTGGTTGTTGAACTCGTCGAGCTGCCCGTCGCCCTGAGGACGGTTCTGCTCCAGGTACTCGATCGCGGCCACATGCAGTTCCATCTGGTAGGACAGAAAGGTCTCGTCGAACGCCTCGCCCTCCAGTTCGCGCAAGGCTTCGAAGGCGTCCCGGTCATGCAGGGCGTGCTCGTCATGCGGGGTGCCGCTGTCCTCGCTAGCCTCGGCCAGCCACTCGTCGAGAATGGCGTGGTCGCGCCGCAGGGTGTTGGCCAATTGGACGACTTCGTCACCTTCGGCACGCTCCTCGGCGAGCTCCGCCAGGTCGGCCTGGTGCTGGTGCAGGGCGCGCAGGCTGGCCTGGATCGCTTCGCGATCCTCGTTCTCCTGCGCCAGTGCCGTCCCCGCCAGCAGGCAGACCAGTACCACCCCCAGGATGATCGATTCCTTCGAGAGAAAGATTTTCATTCCGTTGCTCCCGCTTGTTGCCTTAATGATGAGCGAGTTCGAATCCGGTTTGCGCAATACCTCTTTGCTTCCTACGGTAGTACAAGACGTCTCGCTCTGGTGCCGATTCATGCAAAGAACCGTCGACAATTCCAGCCGCAAGCGCAAGCCACAGACGCCCGAAGAGCGGCAGGAGAAGAAGCGGGAGCTGCTGGTGTTCCTGTTCCTCGCCGGCATCCTGTTTCCGATTCTTGCCGTCCTCGTGGTCTCGGGCTACGGCTTCGCCGTTTGGATCTTCCAGATATTTGCCGGACCTCCCGGTCCGCCCGGCTAGCGGGCCGAGAGATAGATAAGAAAAACGAAATAAGAAAAATCACGAAACAGAATTGAAATAACAAAGACCGTGGAGAACCGAAATGGGCGTGGAACCCTCGCGGCGGGCGCTGCTCAAGGGGCGCCTCGAATGCCCCTCTGCGCTGCGGCCACCCTGGGCCCGTGACGAGCCACAATTTCTGGAAAATTGCAGCCAGTGTGGCGACTGTTTACAGGCTTGCGAGACCGACATCATCGTGCGCGATGCGGCCGGTTTTCCGCAGGTGGATTTCCGGCTGGGTGAGTGCACGTTCTGTCGTGCCTGCGTCGAAGTCTGCGAGGAAAACGCCTTTCGCGACCCCGAGCGCGACCACCCTTGGCGACACGTTGCGGCCATCGGGCCGGCATGCCTGGGGCCGCAGGGAGTCTACTGCCGCAGCTGCGGCGAGAGCTGCGAAGCCGGCGCGATCCACTTCTCTTTCAATGCCCAGCGCGTGCCGGAACCCACGGTCGACAGCGAGGCGTGCAACGGCTGCGGCGCCTGCGTATCGGTATGCCCCACCCAGGCGGTAGCGATCGACCCGCCGAGCACGAGTCATTCCCCCCGCCTACAGACCGCCCGCTTTGAGGAGGAGACATGAACGCTCAGGTGCATATCTCGAGCCTGGTCGTGCAGCTTCAGCCGGAGCGCATCGAGGAGGTCAGCCAGCACTGTCAGGCCCATCCGGGCGTCGAGGTCCACGCCAAGGACCCGTGCGGCAAGATGGTGCTGGTTCTGGAGACGGCGGGACAGCGTGAGATCGTGACATTCATTGAAGGGTTGCAGCAGGCGCCCGGCGTGCTGTCGGTGAGCCTGGTCTATCACCATGCGGAGAGCGCCGACGAACTGGACAGGGAGATGGAGGAGATGAGCTATGACGCTGACGCGACGTGACTTCATCAAGGCCACGGCGGCGACCACGGCCACCGCGGCGGCAGGGATCAGCACAACCGGCCAGGCACAGAACGTGGTCACCGACGCCAGCCAGTCGCAGTTGAAGTGGTCCAAGGCGCCGTGCCGCTTCTGCGGCGTGGGCTGCGGGGTCAACGTGGCGACGCGCGACAACCAGGTGGTGGCCACCCACGCCGATATCAACGCTCCGGTCAATCGCGGCGTCAACTGCATCAAGGGCTACTTCCTGTCCAAGATCATGTATGGCGAGGACCGCCTGACCCAGCCGCTGCTGCGCAAGCGCAACGGCGTCTACGACAAGGAGGGCGAGTTCACCCCGGTGAGCTGGGACGAGGCATTCGACGTGATGGCCGACAAGTACAAGGCCGTGCTGCGCGAGAAGGGCCCCCAGGGCATCGGCATGTTCGGCTCCGGCCAGTGGACGGTGTGGGAGGGCTATGCCGCCAACAAGCTGATGAAGGCGGGCTTCCGCTCCAACCATATCGATCCCAATGCGCGCCACTGCATGGCCTCGGCGGTGGCCGGATTCATCCGCACCTTCGGTATGGATGAACCGATGGGCTGCTACGACGACATCGAGGCGGCGGATGCCTTCGTGCTGTGGGGCTCCAACATGGCCGAGATGCACCCCATCCTGTGGACGCGAGTGACCGACCGGCGACTCTCGGCTCCCCATGTGAGGGTGGCGGTGCTCTCTACCTTCGAGCACCGCTCCTTCGAGCTGGCCGACATGCCGATGGTATTCACGCCCCAGGCGGACCTGGCGATCCTCAACTACATCCAGCGCTACATCATCGAAAACGACCGGGTGAACTGGGACTTCGTCAACAAGCACGTACGCTTCAAGGAGGGTAACACCCTGATCGGCTACGGCCTGCGCCCCGAGCATCGCTTGGAGCTAATGGCGGACAACGCTGCCGACCCGGGCGGTGCCAAGGACATCGACTTCGAGCGCTACCGGGAATTTCTTCAGCAGTACGATGCCGACACTGTCACCGAAATCTCGGGCGTGCCCAAGCGGCGGCTCGACGAACTCGCGGAACTCTACGCCGATCCCGGCACCCGGGTGATGTCATTCTGGACCATGGGGTTCAACCAGCATACCCGCGGGGTCTGGGCGAACAACATGATCTACAACATCCACCTGCTGACCGGAAAAATCTCGACGCCGGGCAACAGCCCCTTCTCCCTGACCGGCCAGCCCTCGGCCTGCGGCACCGCACGCGAGGTAGGCACCTTCGCCCACCGCCTGCCGGCGGATATGGTGGTGAACAACCCAGGGCACCGGGCATTCGCCGAAAAGGTCTGGAAGGTACCCGAGGGCACCATCCAGGCACAGCCCGGCGCGCATGCGGTGCTGCAGAACCGCATGCTCAATGACGGCGAGATCAATGCCTATTGGGTGCAGTGCAACAACAATGTCCAGGCGGCGGCCAACATGGTCGAGGAGACCTACCCCGGCTACCGCAACCCGGACAACTTCATCGTCGTCTCGGATGCCTACCCCACCGTGACCGCCGAACTCGCCGACCTGATTCTGCCTACTGCCATGTGGGTCGAGAAGGAGGGCGCCTATGGCAACGCCGAGCGGCGTACCCAGTTCTGGCACCAACTGGTCGAAGCACCAGGCGAGGCGCGTTCCGACCTATGGCAGCTGATGGAATTCTCCAAGCGCTTCACCACCGACGAGGTGTGGCCCCAGGAGATGCTCGACGCCAACCCTGAGTACAAGGGACGTAGCCTGTTCGACGTGCTGTGGCGCAATGGTCAGGTCGACGCGTATGCCCTGGAAGAACTCGACGAGGAGTACGCCAACCAAGAGGCGGAGCACTTCGGCTTCTACGTCCAGAAAGGGCTGTTCGAGGAGTACGCCAAGTTCGGCCGCGGCAAGGCCCACGACCTGGCGCCCTTCGATGTCTACCACACGACCACCGGGTTGCGCTGGCCGGTGGTCGACGGCAAGGAGACCCGCTGGCGCTATAACGGCGAGTATGACCCTTATGTCGAGGAGGGTCGTGACATTCAGTTCTACGGCCATCCCGACGGCAAGGCGGTGATCTTTGCCGTACCCTACGAGCCGCCCGCCGAGTCGCCCAACGAGGAGTATCCCATGTGGCTGGTCACCGGCCGGGTGCTCGAGCACTGGCACTCCGGCTCGATGACCCGGCGCGTGCCCGAGCTGCATCGCGCCTTCCCCCAGGCGGTGGTCTACCTGCATCCCGAGGACGCGCGTCAGCTTGGCGTGCGCCGCGGCAGCGAGGTGCGCATCGTCAGCGCCCGCGGCGAGATGAACTCGCGTGTCGAGACCCGCGGGCGCAATCGCATGCCCAGGGGACTGGTGTTCGTGCCCTGGTTCGACGCCAGCCAACTGATCAACAAGGTCACGCTGGATGCCACCGACCCCATTTCCAAGCAGACGGACTTCAAGAAGTGCGCCTGCCGGATCGAGCCGGTCTAGGGAGGGAAGCACGATGCGTACTATTACTACCGCTATCGCCATCGCTGTGCTGGCGATCAGCCTGGGAGTGCTCGCCCAGGAGGGCGAACTCGATGCCCTGCGCGGCCACGTGCCGCTGCTCGAGGAGCGCACTCCCGAACCGCTCTACGACGTCGTGAACGACGACCAGCGGCGAGTCCGCGCCTACCCGATGCAGCCGCCGACCATTCCGCACAAGATCGACAACTATCAGGTCGACCTTAACGCCAACCGCTGCATGAGCTGCCACAGCCGGCAGCGGGTCGGCGATACCCAAGCGCCGATGATCAGCGTGACCCACTACATGGACCGCGACGGCAACTTCCTCGCCGAACTCTCGCCGCGCCGCTACTTCTGCAACCAGTGCCACGTGCCGCAGACGGAGGCGCCACTGACGGTCGAGAACCGCTTCGTCGACATTGCCGAAATCCTCCGCCAACCACGCGAGACGGAAGAGTGAGGTCCGCTGCATGATCCAACGTATCAAGAACCTGCTCTCGGTCTTCTGGCGTATCTTCAACTCGCCCAGCGGCTACTTCAGCCTGGGGTTCCTTACCGTGGGGGGCTTCATCGGCGGGGTGCTGTTCTGGGGTGGCTTCAACACCGCCATGGAGGCGACCAATACCGAGCGGTTCTGTATCAGCTGCCACGAGATGCGCGCCAACGTCTACGAGGAGATCCAGCCCACCATACACTTCACCAACCGTTCGGGGGTGCGGGCGGTTTGCTCGGACTGTCACGTGCCGCACGACTGGACCGACAAGATCGCGCGCAAGATGCAGGCCTCGAAGGAGGTATGGGGCAAGATCTTCGGCACCATCAACACCCGCGAGAAGTTCCTCGACCATCGCCTGGAGATGGCCTCCCGCGAGTGGCGCCGCTTCGAAGCCAACGACTCGCTGGAGTGCCGCAACTGCCACGACGAGGACGCCATGGACTTCACCCGACAGAGTTCCAGGGCCGCTGATGCGCACCGGCGGGGGTTGATCAACGGCGACGCCACCTGCATCACCTGCCACAAGGGCATCGCCCATGAGCTGCCGGACATGGCCGGTGTCGAGGGTTGGGAGTGAGCGATGCATCGGCACTAGCAGACCTGCGGCCGACGCATCGACACGCGGCGACAGCGACTTGGATTCAGTGGCTTGGCAGCAGGCCGGCTTGACTCATCCCCCAGATGGCCACGCTCAGTGTCACGAAAGCGGCTAGCGTGGCCACCATCAAGGCGGCGGCACTGACGCCTGCCATGCCATAGCGATGACCGAGCAACGGATACACGCTGATCATCGGGGCACAGGCAAACAGCAGGGCACCGGCCATCATGGCGGGATCGGGCTGCGGCATCACCAGAAACAGCCCCAGCACTGCCAGTGGATGGAAGATCAGTTTACCGGCGACGATCTGACCAACATCTGCCAGCATGCCGCGCACCCGCAGGCCGAAAAGGGTACCGCCGATCACGAACAGTGCTGCCGGGCCGGCGGCATTGGCCAGCATGTCGATCATTTGAACCAGCGGACCGGGCAAGGATGTTCCCGTCACGGCAAGTAGCAGCCCTGTCGCCAGGCCGGCCAGGATCGGATTGCGGATCAAGCGCAGGAGGGTTTTACGTGTCACGCTGGCGATCCCCCTACCGCTCTGGCGCCCGGCCTCGGCCAGGATCAGCGCCGCCGGTATGATCAACAGATTCTCGATCAGAAAATTGAGCGCCATGATGACCGCCGCCGGAGAGACGCCAAGCACCATGGCGGCAACGGGATAGCCGATGAAGCCGCTGTTGGAAGCGGACATGCCCAAAGCGTGCAAGGCGCCTTCACTGAGCGGTTTGCCCTGCAGGCCCACGGTGAGCAGTAAGGCAAAAGCGAACACCGCCACCGAGCCCAGGCCATAGGCCAGCAGGTAGGGAGTATTCAGCACCTGGTCGAGAGGGTTTTGCGTCAGTGCCCGGATAACCAAAGCGGGCAGGGCGAAGTAGAGCACGAAGGTAGCCACGCCTTGCAACTGCTCCCGGTTCACCAACCGGGCACCCATGGCCAGGTAGCCGGTGCCGATCAGCAGGAAGATCGGCGTGGTGATAGCGAGTATCTCGAGCATTCGGGCTCCGTGCCAGGGCAGCTACGGCAGGCCGGGGGCGATCCCGGTCGGCCGTGTTCATGATGGTGGGCGGGTCAGCTGATGGTGGTACGGATATCACGCGCCTTCTGCTGTAACAGCGGCAGGTACTCCTTCATCAAGGTATCGAGATCCACCCGGGCGGCGTTGGTGCTGATGTTGATGGCGCCGAGCAGCTTGCCGTTGGCGTCGAAGGCCGGCACGGCGAGCGAGCGCAGCCCTGAATCCAGCTCCTGATCGGCAATGGCGTAGCCTTGCTGGCGCACCTTGAGGATGCACTTCTTCAGTGCCGCCTTGTCGGTCACGGTCTTGTCGGTGTAGCGCGTAAGCGTAACCCGCTCCAGGAAGGCGTCGAGCTCGGCATCGGGAAGCTGGGCCAGCAACGCGCGCCCCATCGAGGTGTGGGCGGCGGGCAGCCGGGTACCCACGGAGAGGGTGATCGCCATCAGCCGGTGGCGGGCCGAGGAGCGTGCCACGTAGGTGACCTCGTCGCCGTCGAGCACGCCCAGCGAGGAGGATTCGCCGCTCTCGGCGGTGATATCCTCCAGCACCTGCTGGATCACGCTACGATAGTTGTTGGCGGAGAGAAACGCATAGCCGAGCTGCAGCACCCGCGGGGCCAGCTCGAAGTTGCGGCCCTGCTTCCGCACATAGCCAAGGGCATGCAGCGTGAGCAGGAAGCGCCGGGCGCGGGCGCGGTTCATGCCGGTACGGCTGGCGACCTCGCTCAGCGTCATGCGCGGGTGAGCGTCGTCAAAGGCCAGGATGACCTCCAGGCCGCTGGCCAGTGCAGTGACGAAGTCCCGGTCGTCCGGGCTGAGAACCTCTTCCTCGGGTGTCATTTCTTTCCCGTCTTGTCCTTTGTGAGTTGCTCCATCTGAGCCCTTCAATCTAGCATAGTGTTCGTTTTGCGAACACATGTACGACTATGGGCTAAGCTGGATCTGAGCCTGCCTCGAGCCTGAGCCAGCCCTTCCTGAGGAGAGCATGATTATGCCTGACGCCCTGCTTCAGCACCCCTTCATGAGCCAAACGGCATTGGCCGAGTGTCATGCCGATTCCATGGTGCAGGCCATGCTGGCTTTCGAGCTGGCGCTGGCCGAGGTGCAGGAGGTGCGTGGCGCCGTACCCCAGGGCGCGAGTGCGGAAATGCGCCGCTGCCTGGAACGCCACGCCTTCGACACGGCAGCGATCGCCACGGGCATCGCCAGCGGCGGCAACGCGGCGATTCCCTTCGTCAAGCAGGGGCGCGCGGCGTTGCCCGACGCGCTCAAGCGCTACTGGCACATGGGCGCCACCAGCCAGGACGTGATCGATTCGGCGCTGATGCTGCTGCTCAAGCCGCGGCTCGCCGCGCTGGATGCGCTGCTGCTGCGCTGTCGCACAGCGGCGATTGCGTTGATGCAGGCCCATCAGCAGACGGTGATGGTAGGCCGCACGCTGATGCAGCAGGCACTGCCGATGACTTTCGGCGTCAAGGTGGCGCACTGGGCCATCGGCCTGGAACAGGCGCGTCGCCGCTTGGCTATCGTTGAGCTGCCGGTGCAGTTCGGTGGCGCCGTGGGCGTGCATTCTGGTTTAGACGAGCTGGGTCTCGACTTTATGGACGCCTTGGCTGCGCGCCTCGGCCTGAGTGCCCCGGTGCTTCCTTGGCACACCGACCGCCAGCCGATCCATGCGTTGGGTACGGCATTGGACGCCGCGGCGGGGGCGGCCGAGAAGCTGGCCCTCGATATCGCACTGCTGACCCAGACCGAGGTGGGCGAGGTGGCGGAGCCTTCCGCTCCGGGCATGGGCGAGTCCTCCTCCATGCCGCACAAGCGTAACCCGGTGCGCTGCGCCATGATCCGTGGCGCGGCGCGTCAGGTGCATGGTCATGCCACGGTGCTGCTCAATGCCACCGCCCAGCCGCTGGAGCGGGGCCTTGGCGAATGGCACGCCGAATGGTCGCCGCTGGTCGACAGCGCGCTGCTGCTGGAGGGGGCACTGGAACAGGCTGCCGTGCTGCTCGAAGGGCTCGAGGTGAATCCCGAGGCGATGCGCCGCAACCTGGCCGCCACTGGCGGCGGCATCATGGCCGAGCCGGTGTCACGCCTGCTGGCGCCGATGCTGGGCCAGGATGCCGCCAAGCGAATCAGCGCCGAGGCCGCCGAAACGGCGCGCCTGCAGGGCATTCCCTACACCGAGGCGCTCGAGGCGCATGACGAAGTGAAAGCCGAAGTAAACGGCAAGCTCGATGTCGAGGCGCTGCGCCAGGCGACGGACCCCGCTCTATACCTTGGTAGCAGCCTGGCACAGGTGCGGCGAGCCATGGCCTGGCTGGATGAATAACGCTTTGAAGTGACTTTCTTTTCGTATTCCTGCAAAGGGGAGGCCTGGCCTCCCCTTTGCTTTTATGTGCGCTTGCTGATTTGACGGCGGAGGTTCATGGGGGCTAGGTTGTTCGTATAAAAAACCTATGTTCGTTATGCGAACTAAAACGAAGTGCTTTCCAGGCCTCTTCGAATCAGTGCCTGGCTGCGCTCCGGTACCTCAAGAGGCCGTCATGTCCAATCCCTGCATTATCTGTGTTGCCATCACCGGCAGCTTGCCGCGCAAGGAGAACAACCCTGCAGTGCCGATTACCCTCGAGGAGCAGATCGAGAGTACCCAGGCGGCGTTTGAAGCCGGGGCCACCATCGCCCACTGTCATGTGCGCAACGACGACCAGAGCCCGACATCGGACCCCGAAAAGTTCGCCCGGTTGTTGGAAGGGCTCAGAAAGCACTGTCCGGGGATGATCGTTCAGCTTTCTACCGGCGGGCGCTCCGGTGCCGGCCAGGAGCGGGGCGGCATGCTGCCGCTCAGGCCGGATATGGCCAGTCTCTCGGTGGGCTCCAACAACTTTCCCAACCGCGTCTACGAGAACCCGCCGCAGTTGGTGGAGTGGCTTGCCGACGAAATGCTGAAGTACGCCATCAAGCCTGAAATCGAAGCCTTCGATCTTTCCCACCTCCACCAGGCGGTAAATCTTTCGAAACAGGGCAAGCTCAAGGCGCCGCTCTACGTTCAGTTCGTGATGGGGGTCAAGAACGCCATGCCGGCGGACAAGCCTACCTTCGACTTCTACATCGAGACCCTGAAGCGCCTGGCCCCGGATGCCCAGTGGTGCGGTGCCGGCATAGGCCCCAACCAGCTTTTATTGAATGAATGGTCTATCGCCGCGGGTGGCCACACCCGCACCGGCCTTGAGGACAACGTGCGACTCGACCGCGACACCTTGGCACCTTCCAATGCTGCCCTGGTCGAGCGTGCCGTGGCACTGTGCGAGAAGTACGAGCGACCGGTGGCCACCTGGCAGCAGGCGCGCGAGATCCTCGGCCTGGCTTCTATCTGAGACTGCCGGAGGCAACAGATGCGCGGACCCCACCTTATACCTTGGTAGCAGCCTGGCGCAGGTGCGTCGTGCTGCCGCCTGGTTACAGAGTGGTTAATTAGCTGAAAAGCATCGATTTCCATGTTCCGAACGAGGGGAGGCCTGGCCTCCCCTCGCCTGTTTCGTCAGCGGCGAATTTGACGATCGAACGAACTTGGCGTTAACTTGTTCGCATCACAAAACAAAGTTCGCTATTCGAACTCTAACGAGAGCGCCCAGGAGAGATACCATGGCCGAATTCCTGAGCCTCCGTGACGCGGTGGCACGCTATGTCGAAGACGGCGCCACCGTGGCCATGGAGGGCTTTACCCACCTGATTCCCTTTGCCGCCGGTCACGAGGTAATCCGCCAGAAGAAGCGTGACCTGACCCTAATCCGCATGACGCCGGACCTGGTCTACGACCAGATGATCGGTGCCGGCTGCGCCCGCAAGGTGATCTTCTCCTGGGGCGGCAACCCCGGCGTGGGCTCGCTGCACCGCCTGCGCGATGCGGTGGAGAAGGGCTGGCCGCACAAGGTCGAAATCCTTGAGCACAGCCACGCCGCCATGGCCTGCGCCTTCGAGGCCGGCGCCGCCGGCCTGCCGCTGGCCGTACTGCGCGGCTACGTGGGTAGTGAGCTGCCCAGCGTCAACGACCAGATCAAGTTCATCGAGTGCCCCTTCACCGGTGAGCGCCTGGCCGCGGTGCCGGCTGTGCGTCCCGACGTTTCCATCGTCCACGCGCAGAAAGCCGACCGCGCCGGCAACGTGCTGGTCGAAGGTATCGTCGGCGTGCAGAAGGAGGCGGTGCTGGCGGCCAAGCAGAGCATCGTCACCGTCGAGGAGATCGTCGACGACCTGCGTGCCGAGGCCGACTATCACCCCAACGCCTGCATCATCCCGGGCTGGGCCATCAGCGCCATCGCCGTGGCCGAGAAGGGCTCGCTGCCCTCCTATGCTCATGGCTACTACCCGCGCAACAACGCTTTCTACAAGGAGTGGGACGGTATCGCCCGCGACCGCGACACCTTCACCCGGTGGATCGAAGAGAACGTCATGAAAGCAGGGGGGAACGCCTGATGAGTACCGTCGATAAGGACCTGGACTACACCTCGTCAGAGATGATGACCGTCACCGCGGCCCGTGCTCTGCAGAATGGCATGACCTGCTTCGTCGGCATCGGCCTGCCCAGTGAGGCGGCCAACCTGGCGCGCCTGACACATGCACCGGACGTGGTGCTGATCTACGAATCCGGCACCCTGCAGACCAAGCCCGACGTGCTGCCGCTCTCCATCGGCGACGGCGAGCTGGCCGAAACGGCGCTCACCACCGTCTCGGTGCCGGAGATGTTCCGCTACTGGCTGCAGGGCGGCAAGATCGACGTGGGCTTCCTCGGCACCGCCCAGATCGACCGCTACTGCAACCTCAATACCACCCTGATCGGCGACTACCGCGAGCCCAAGGTGCGCCTGCCGGGCGGCGGCGGTGCGCCGGAGATTGCGACGAATGCCGGCGAAGTCTTCATCACTCTCAAGCACTCCAAGCGCGCCTTCGTCGACCGCGTCGATTTCGTCACCACCCTGGGCTTCGGCCGCGATGGCAAGGGCCGCGACGGCGTGCCCAACATCGGCAAGGGGCCGACCCGAGTGATCACCGACCTGTGCGTGATGAAGCCCGACCCCGAGACCAAGGAGCTGGTAGTGGTGTCGCTGCATCCGGGCGTGACCCGCGAGGACGTGATCGAAGCCACCGGCTGGGAGATCCGCTTCGCCGAGACGCTGGAGAGCACCCCGGAGCCCTCGGCCCGCGAGCTCGAGGTCCTGCGCGAACTCAAGGACCGTACCGCCCGTGCCCATGCCGGTGCGTAATTCGCGCCAGAACGGCCTGCGCTTGGCCATACGGCGTTGAGAGACAGCTCAAAATGCTCATTTACCCATTCGTAAACTCCGCTTTTTCGCTGTCTCTCGCCTTGTCTGGCCATCGCTCGACGCGTTCTGGCATCGAATTAAGGAGATAATGTATGACCGACGTATTCCTTTGCCATCCGCGGCGCACCGCCATCGGCCGCTTCGGTGGCACCCTGGCCAGCGTTCGCCCCGACGACTTCGCCGCCACCATCTTCAAGGCGGTGCTGAATGAGGCCCCGGATCTCGACCCGGCCGCCATCGACGAGGTGTTCATGGGCTGCGCCAACCAGGCCGGCGAGGACAACCGCAACGTGGCGCGCATGTCCGCCCTGCTGGCGGGCCTGCCCACCTCGGTGCCCGGCACCACCATGAACCGCCTGTGCGGCTCCGGCATGGACGCGGTAGGCACCGCCTTCCGCGCCATCAAGGCCGGCGAGATGGAGCTGGCCCTGGCCGGCGGCGTGGAGTCCATGTCCCGCGCGCCCTACGTGCTGGGCAAGGCCGACAGCGCCTTCTCCCGCGGCCAGAAGATCGAGGACACCACCATCGGCTGGCGCTTCGTCAATCCGCTGATGAAGAAGGCCCACGGCATTGATTCCATGCCGGAGACCGCCGAGAACGTCGCCGAGCAGTTCAACATCTCCCGCGAGGACCAGGACGCCTTCGCCCTGCGCTCCCAGCAGAAGGCCGCCGCCGCCCAGAAGGCGGGTCGCTTCGCCATCGAGATCACGCCGATCGAGATCCCCCGGCGCAAGCAGGAGCCGCTGGTGTTCGACACCGACGAACACCCGCGCGAGACCACCCTGGAGAAGCTGGCCGGGCTGCCGACGCCGTTCCGCGAGGGCGGCAGCGTCACTGCCGGCAACGCCTCCGGCGTCAACGACGGCGCCGCCGCCATGCTGGTGGCCAGCCAGGCCGCGGTGGAGCAACATGGCCTCAAGCCCATGGCCCGGATCATCGGCATGGCCACGGCCGGCGTCGAGCCGCGGATCATGGGCTACGGCCCGGTGCCGGCGGTACGCAAGCTGCTCGAGCGCACCGGCGTTACGCTGGACGAGATCGACATCTTCGAGTTCAACGAGGCCTTCGCCGCCCAGGCCCTGGCCTGCACGCGGGACCTGGGGCTCGCTGACGACGACCCGCGGGTCAACCCCAACGGCGGTGCCATCGCACTCGGCCATCCGCTGGGCATGTCCGGCGCGCGCCTGCTGCTCACCGCTGCCCATGAGCTGCAGCGCACCGGCAAGCGCTATGCGCTGTGCACCATGTGCGTGGGCGTGGGGCAGGGGATTGCGACCCTGATCGAGAAGGCCTAATAGAAATAGAGTGGAACCAGGCCGGTGGTGACGAGCTGCCGGCCTTTCCCATTGCACTGCTGGGAGAAGAATCATGGCATTTCTGACCGTCGACGGCCGCAGCGTCGCCTATCGCCTGCTAGGCCCCGAGGCGCTGCCGCTGGTGGTGCTGGCGCATCCGCTGGGCATGAGCCAGGCGGTGTGGGACGAGCTGCTGCCGGCGCTGCTGCCGCGCTACCGCGTGCTGACCTGGGACCTGCCCGGCCACGGTGCCAGCCAGGCCTGGCCGGCCGAGGGCGGCGAGATCACCCCGGCGGCACTGGCCCGGGAGGCGCTGGCGCTGGTCGAACATGCCGGCGCCTTGCGCTTCCACTTCGTCGGCACTTCCATCGGCGGCGTGGTCGGCCAGCAGCTGATCAGTGAGCACGCCGAGCGGCTCTACTCCGTCACCCTGACCAACACCGGGGCGGTGATCGGCAATGCCGAACTGTGGACCACCCGCGCCGGGCGCATTCGCCAGGAAGGCCTGGCGGCCATGGCCGAGGAGATCGTGCCGCGCTGGTTCGCGCCGGCCTGCTTCGAGGCCGAGCCGGCGCTCCAGGCCGGCTGGTGCACCCAGATGGGCCGCGGCGACGACGAATCCTACGCCCGCCTGTGCGAGATGCTCGGTCGCACCGACTTCCGCGGCAAGCTGAAAGGGCCGCTCGCCGAGCATCCGGGCATCGGCGTGCACCTGCTCGGCGGCAGCGCCGACGTGGCCACCCCGCCGGAGACCCTGCAGGTCCTGGCCGCCGAGTGTGGCGGCGCGCCGCTGGAGATCCTCGAAGGCATCGCCCACGTGCCCTCGGTGGAGGCGCCCGCCGCCATGGCCAAGCGGCTGCTGCTGTGGATGGCCAGCGAGCGTGAGGACGTCGACGAGCGCGGCGTGAGCTATGCCGAGGGTCTCGAGACCCGCAAGCAGGTGCTCGGCGAGGAACACGTCGCCCGCGCCAGCCGGAACGCCAACAGCCTCGACGCCCCCTTCCAGCAGATGATCACCCGGCTGGCCTGGGGCGAGCTGTGGAGCAACGACGACCTCACCCGCCGCGAGCGCAGCCTGATCACCACCGGCATCCTCGCCGCGCTGGGCCGCGAGGAGGTAACGCTGCACCTCAAGACCGCCAAGCGCATCGGCCTCTCCGAAGCGGAGCTACGCCAGGTACTGATGCACGTGGCGATCTACGCCGGGGTGCCGGCGGCGAACCATGCGTTTGCTTTGGCCAAGAAAGAAGGGTGGGGTGGAGAGCTGAGTTAACTCTCCCGAGAAGTCCCCAGACTTTCGTTAGAGTGCTAATAAGCTGTGCCGCATGGCATCATCCGAACCGGCCTTTGGCCGGTTTCGGCTTTATGGGCAGGGCATTCGCGACCAGGAGAGCAGGACATGACTCAGGAGACCACCACACCGCCGCCGAGCGAGCTGCGCCAGGCCCTGCTGGCCTACGGCCTGCTGTGGTGCCTGGGGCTCTATCTGCGCCTAACGGTGCTGGTGGTGCCGCCGCTAATCCCTCAGCTCAAGGCGGTGCTGGGCTTTACCAGTAGCGAGGTGGCGATCGCCACCAGCCTGCCGCTGGTCACGCTGGCCTTCGGTGCCCTGCTGGCCGGCTGGCTGCTGGCGCGGGTCGGTACGCTGCCCAGCATGTTGCTGGGGCTCGCCATCATGGCCGTCGGCAGCGCTCTTCGCAGCCTGCCCGAGGGCTTTACCGCCTTCATGCTGGCCACCGTGCTGATGGGGGTGGGCATCGCCTTCATGCAGACGGCGATGCCGGTGCTCGCCAAGCTGTGGGCGCCCGGTCGCATCGGCCGCGCCTCGGCGGTCTACACCAACGGTCTGCTGGTGGGCGAGCTGCTGGCGGCGGGCGCCACCGGCCCCCTGGCCGCAGCCTGGCTCGGTGCCCATTGGCAGTGGGCCTTCGCCCTGTGGGTGACGCCCGTACCGCTGCTGATGCTGGCGCTGATCGTCGGCTGTCGGCAGCTTCCGGCCATGGCGAACGGCTCCCGCAGCGCCAGCCTGACCCTGCCCAACGTGCGCGACGGGCGCATGTGGCGCCTGGTGGCCCTTCTTGGCGCGGCGGCGGCGCTCTATTTCACTGGCAACGTCTTCCTGCCGCCGCTGCTCGAGGAGAGTGTACGCCTCGACCTGTTGGCGCCCAGCCTCACGGCGCTCAACGGCGCCCAGATGCTTTCCTCGGCGCTGCTGATCTTCTACGCCGACCGGCTGATGGGGCGGCCCCGGCCGCTGATCGGCATCACCGCCCTGGCGCTGCTGGCCCTGCCGCTGATGCTGTGGCTGCCGGGCGGCCACGTGGTGTGGGCAGCGGGCGTGTTCGGCTTCTTCACCAGTGCGCTGTTCATCTTCGTGCTGGCGCTGCCGGCGTGGCTGGTGCGCCTCGAGGCGCTGCCGCGGCTGATGGCCGGGATGCTGTTCTTCGGGTACCTTCTGGTATTCGGCATCACCGTGGTCGGCGGCTGGCTCAATGATCTCTCGGGAACCGTGGCGTTGGCCTTCCTGCCGACACTGCTGATCAGCCTGGTCGCCATGGCCGTCACCCCGCGGCTGCTCGCCTCACGCCAGTAGGAACACTCCATGCTCAACGCCCGTATCAAGCTGCGCCATCTGCAGGCCTTCCTCGAGGTGGCCCGCCAGCGCAGCTTCGCCCGGGCCGCCGAGCGGCTAGCGATCACCCAGCCGGGTATTTCCAAGACCATTCGCGAGCTGGAAGAGAGCCTTGGTGCTTCGCTGTTCGAACGCACGCCCCAGGGCGTGGCGCTGTCTCAGGCGGGCCTGACCCTGTTGCGCCATGCCGGACCGGCCATGCGCGCCCTGGAAGAGGGCGTGGCGGCGGTCGGTGACGCGCACCTGGGCGCCCACGACCTGCGCGTGGGCGCGCTCTCCACGGTGGAGAGCCAACTGCTGCCCGAGGCCATCCGCCGCTGGCACGCCGCGCCCGGCGGGCAGAACGCGGTGGGCGTCAACGTGGTAACCGGCGCCAGCGCTTTCTTGCTCTCGCGCCTGCGCCGCGGCGAACTGGACCTGGTGGTGGGACGCATGACCGAGGCCCGCGAGATCCGCGACCTGGCCTTCGAGCATCTCTACTACGAGCCGCTGCTGCTGTGCGTGCGCCGCGGCCACCCGCTGGCCGGCATCGCGCCGCTCGAAGCCGCCCGGCTGGGCGAATTCCCCTGGGTGTTGCCGCCCCTGCAAACCACCCTGCGCCAGCAGGTCGACAGCTTCTGCGTACGCCACTCGCTGACGCTGATGAGCCAGCGGCTGGAGACGCTCTCGCTGCCCATCAGCCGCCACTACACCCTGGAGAGCGACGCCATCTGGGTCGCGCCCGAAGAGGCCGTGGCCGAACACCTGGCGGCGGGGCGGCTGTGTCGCCTCGGCATCGAGCTGGAACCCCGCGGCGGCTCCGTGGGGCTGTGCTATAACGCCAGCATGCAGCCCACCCTGGCGCTGGAAGCCTTCTGCGAAGTGCTGCGCGAAGTGAGCGCCGAGCGCGGCGCCGGGAGCAGCTGATAACAGCCGTCACAACGGCAGTGCAGCATAACCCGGCGGTTATGAGGGTTGCCCGAGTCGTCAATTGGCGGGGCTTTGGCGAGACGTCAAACTGGGCGAGACAAGACCACTCTCCCCAAGAGACGACACGCCATGCAAGATCACAACAAGCGCTTCGTAGAGCGCGACCGTAACTGGCATCCCCCGGCCTACGCCCCCGGCTACAAGACCAGCGTGCCCCGCTCGCCGCAGCAGGCCCTGGCCAGCATGCAGCAAGCCACCGCTTCCGAACTCACCGGCCCGGACTTCCGCCACCTGCGCATGGGCCCCCACGACAACGACCTGCTGCTCAACTTCCGTGAAGACCCCGCGCTGGCGGGCGCGGCCGGCCTGCCGGTCGGCGAGCGCATCATCATGTTCGGTCGCGTGATCGACCAGTTCGGCAAGCCGGTGCCGCATACCCTGGTCGAGATGTGGCAGGCCAACGCCGGCGGGCGCTACCGTCACAAGAACGACCGCTACCTCGCCCCGCTCGACCCCGGCTTCGGCGGCGTGGGCCGTACCCTCACCGACGAGCAGGGCTGGTACCGCTTCCGCACCATCAAGCCCGGCCCGTACCCCTGGCCCAACGACCCCAACAGCTGGCGCCCCTCGCACATCCACGTCTCGGTGATGGGCCCCTCGATCTCCACCCGCCTGATCACCCAGATGTACTTCGAGGGCGATCCGCTGATTCCGCTGTGCCCCATCGTCAATACCATCAAGGACCCGGCCGCGGTCGAGACCATGATCGGCCGCCTCGACATGGCGCGCAGCAAGCCCATGGACTGCCTGGCCTACCGCTTCGACCTGGTGGTACGCGGCGAGCTGCAGACCTTTTTCGAAAACCAATAAAACGGGTTCGAAAACCAGTAAGCGGGTTCGAGAATCAGTGAGGGATATCAAATGAAACAGCCGAACAGCGTTCCCACCAGCGAACTGATGCTGCGCGAGACCGCCTCCCAGACCGCCGGGCCCTACGTGCACATCGGCCTGGCCCTGGCCGCCGCGGGCAACCCGACCCGCGACGAGGAGATCTGGAACGAGATGGCCCGGGAAGGAGCCGAGGGTGAGCTGATCGAAGTCGTCGGCACCGTGATCGACGGCAACGGCGACCTGGTGCGCGACGCATTCCTCGAGGCCTGGCAAGCCGACGCCAACGGCGTCTACCAGCCCGAGTTCGACCTGAAGAAGCCGTTCAACAGCTTCGGGCGCACCGCCACCACCTTCGACCACGGCAGCGAATGGTCGCTGAAGACCGTCAAGCCCGGCCCGGTGGCCCATCCCAGCGGCCAGCTCATGGCACCACACATCAACTTGGCGATCTTCGCCCGCGGCATCAACATCCAGCTGCAGACCCGTCTCTACTTCGAGGACGAAGCCGAGGCCAACGCCGCCTGCCCGGTGCTATCGCGCATCGAATCGCCGACCCGCCGCCAGACCCTCATCGCCAAGCGCGAAGAGGCCGACGGCAAGGTACGCTACCGCCTCGACATCAGGCTGCAGGGCGAAGGCGAGACGGTGTTCTTCGATTTCTGATCCGCAGCGAGACTGCCCTAAGAAGGCGCAAGACACCGAGAGCCAGCCTATGCGCTGGCTCTCGGTTTTTTGGCTATCGGTATGACGCAGGGCATGCGACTAAAGGCGAATAAATTCGACTAAAGTCTATGATTCGGGTATACTGTTAGCATCCTCATGAAGTAACCGAGATACCCAGCCATGACCACCCAGACGCTCTCTTTCCGTGCGACCGCTACCCATTCCAGCGCTCCCTTGGGCAAGCGTATCCGCTCTGCCGCCTATCGCCTGCTCGAGCGGATGACCGAAAGCGCCTACGAACAGTACAAGCCTATCTTGCGTAACTACTACCTCTAAGGGCCGAGGCTGTGCCTGGCCCGGTCGGCCCGGCAACCTGACACGACGAGAAGAGCCAGTGCACTGCGCTGGCTCTTCTCGTTATGGGTGAGGCAAACCCTCCAGCTGCGGCAGCGATGCCTCCACTCTCGTTGTCGATTCCATCTGCGCTCGTTCGACAGGCTCATGAGTTAGTAATAGCGAGTGCCTGCCAATCGAAGGAGCCGGAACATGATGAAACTCTACGGAACGCCGCCGACCCGCGCCTTGCGCGCCGTCTGGTTACTCAACGAGCTGGGCCTGGAGTACGAGCTGATCCCTGTGGATCTCCTGCAAGGAGAGCACCACCAGCCAGACTTCCTCGCACTTAACCCCGCCGCTAAGGTTCCGGTGCTGGTCGACGGTGACCAGGTCATCACCGAATCGTCCGCCATCCAGCTCTACCTGGCCGAGAAATATCCACAGGCGGGTTTCATTCCAGAGGCTGTGGAGGAGAGAGCCCAGCTGTATCGCTGGATATTCTTCCTGGTGACCGAGATCGAGCAGCCGCTGTGGCGCATCGCTCGTCATACCTTCATCTACCCCGACGAGAAGCGCCTGCCACAGGACGTCGACCAGGCCAGGCAGGAGTGCGTGGCGATGGTGACGGTACTCGAGCGGCACATGGAACGGCGCGAATACGTGGTCGGCGACCGGCTCAGCGTCGCCGACTTCAACGCCGCCTACACCCTGGATTGGGCCAACGAAGAGAACATGCTCGGCGATGCCCCCAGGCTGAGGGGGTTCCTGAAGACGATGTATGCTCGCCCCACGGCGCCGCCTACCATTGCTGAGGCGTTTGCGGCGATGGAGAGTTAGCCTAACCCATCAATGTGCATGCGAATGTGGCCTACTTGCCCCTGGAACCAGACGGGGAGCGGCTTGTTGCGTATTTCGAGCGGAGGATACCTTGGGACTCTTGACCTTCAGTCTCAACATCACCCTGGACGGCTGCATCGATCACCAGGAAGGGATCGCCGACGACGAGACACACGCCTTCTTCACCCGCCTCATGGATGAGGGCGGGGCGATGCTATGGGGTCGCGTCACCTACGAGATGATGGAGAACTACTGGCCGGCAGTCGTCCGCGGCGACGCGGAGGCACCACCGGCGATACGAGAGTGGGCGGTCAAGCTGGAGGCCAAGCCGAAGTATGTGGTGTCCTCGACGCGAAAGGACTTCCCGTGGACCAACAGTCACCATCTCTCCGGCGACTTGCGCATGGGTGTACAGAAGCTCAAGGATGCGACCCCGGACGGCGTACTCCTCGGTAGCGGCAGGCTCGCGACCGAGCTGGACCGGCTGGATCTGATCGACGAGTACAAGCTCCTCGTCCACCCCCGGATCGTCGGTCACGGACCGACCCTGTACGAGAGCGGGCTGCCCAACACGCGACGGCTCGAGCTGGTTTCGGCAACCCCGCTTCGCAACGGTGCAGTCGCTATGCACTATCGGCGTGCGCGCAACTAACAGCAGGTTGCAGCGGAAGATCTGCTGCGCGGCCTCGCCACTGATCTCAAGCGTTAAATCAAAGTCACCTGAACGTCTGCTTCTGACCGATTTCTCCATTTCGGGGGCGGTGCCGAACCGGGAGTAACCGCGCCGAGCTTGCTACGCTACTCAGTGACTGCAGAGGTGGCGATGGCCTTCCATAACCCCGACCCGAAGATGCGTCAAATCGAGCGCCGCAATGCCCGGTTGCGCGCCGCATTGTTTGCCAAGCTGCTTGGCGGGGCCAGGCGTGGGTTTCGCAAGGCAATATCGTGCCTTCGGCTCCGTCACCGCCAACATCGAGGCTAAAGGGTCCCCCGCGACATTGAGAAGTGTCCGCGCCCCTGGGCGGAGCAGCGTTACCGGCAGATCGTGCGATGGAGCACGGCCGAAAAGGGAGGGCACTTTCCGTCGCTGGAAGTGCCCGAATCTTTCGTCAAGGACCTGCAGGGAGGCCTCGCCGCCGTGTTGGCTGCTAATCGGGGCCGCTAACTCGGCGGTGGCCGTTTGCGGGTGATCAGCGGTCAGTCTCAGCAAACCCGGCCTTCACGCTTTGCTCGAGACGAGGCACCGCGAAATCGATGAAGGCGCGCAGCTTCTGTGGGAGCAGCGGCCGGCGCTCGTAAACCAGGTGGATCGGCCAGGGCGTTGGCTCCCACGCCTGCAGTACCGTTTCCAGGCGCCCGGCCTGGATCCTCGGTGCCGCCTGATAAGAGAGAACGCGGGCAAGGCCGAGGTCCGCCTCGGCAGCATCCAGTGCCGCTTCGGCCGTGTTCACGGTCAGGCGTGCCTGCACAGGAATCCGCAGCGACTCCCCTTCCGCTTCGAAGCGCCAGGCCTGGATGGCCAGCAACTGATCGAAGGTAATGCAGGAGGCCCTCTCGAGATCGCTTGGCGCAGCGGGCCTGCCATGCTCGTCGAGATAGGCGGGACTCGCACAAACGACTTGGCGTACTTCGCCGACTTTCCGAGCGATAAGACCGCTATCCGGTAGTGGGCCGATACGCACGGCCATATCGATGTGCTCCTCACCGATGCTCATCGGGCGGTCGGTGAGTTGCAACTGAATGTTCACCTCCGGATGGCACTGCAGGAAAGCCGTGACCACCGGCAGGACATACAGACGTCCAAAGACGATCGGCGCCGTCAGGGTCAGCGTACCCCGAGGGGCCGAAAACTCACCGGAAGCGCAACGTTCGGCTTCGGCCACCTCTTCCAGGATCCGCCGGCACGCCGCCACGTAGGCCGTTCCCGCTTCGGTCAACGTCAGCCCCCGAGGAGAGCGCTGAACCAGCTCGGCGTTCAAGTCGGCTTCCAGCTCGGAGATTCTGCGGCTAACGGTAGCGATGGGCATTCTCAGGGCTCGGGCGCCGGACGTGATGCTGCCTTCGTCGATCACTCTGACCAGCATGGCCATCGTCTGGAGTCTGTCGGGCATGGGCCACTCAACCAAGGTTACCTTGGTTCCAAATAATGGAAGGTAGAATTTCAACTTTGCCATCTACTGCGGTTTTTTGGAAAGCAATATCCTCGTGAACAGCTCATCACATTGAGCTCAAAAGCCTCATGTCTCGTTCACAGGAGTCCCAGCATGAACCCGAACTTCCCCGCCCAAGCCGCCCCGATCAAGCTGTACCGCCACCCCAAGTCGGGTCATAGCCATCGTGTCGAACTCATGATGGCACTGCTCGACCTGCCCTATGAGACCGTCGATATCGATCTCGTGAACGGCGCGCACAAGGCGCCCGAGTTTCTCGCTATCAGTCCCTTCGGGCAGGTCCCCGCCATCGATGACAACGGCGTGATGCTGTCGGATTCCAACGCCATTCTGGTCTACCTGGTGAAGTCCTATCCCTCCGGCCACGACTGGCTGCCTGAAAGCCCTGCGGGTGCCGCGGAAGTGCAGCGCTGGCTGTCGGTGGCTGCCGGCGAGATCGCGCGTGGCCCTTGCGCGGCACGCCTGGTGACTGTCTTCGGCGCAGCGCTGGATCATGAAGGCGCCAAGGCGGCGGCGCATCGCTTGCTTGCTCAAATGGAACCGATCCTGGAACGCCGCGATTTCCTGGCCGGGCCGACGATCACTATCGCCGATGTGGCTGGCTACAGCTACATCGCCCATGCGCCCGAAGGCGGCGTCAGCCTCGAGGCTTACCCATCGATCCGGGCTTGGCTGACCAGGATCGAAGCGCAGCAAGGCTTTGTCGGCATGGTCCGTACGCCGCTTTCCGAAACCGCCTGACCGAGAGGGGCATTGCATGGCGCAGCACGATCACACCTTTCACGCCGGCGAGCGAGCGGTACAGCGGCGTGCCGAAGTCTCCAGCGATTGGCTCGAGAGTGCGGCAGGCTTCGTGCGCCCTGCGATGCCGCAGCAGCACCGCGATTTCTTCGAGAACCTGACGATGCTGTTTCTCGGACTGCTCGACCCGGCGGGTCGCCCCTGGTGCGTTCCCGCCTTCGGGCCGCCTGGCTTCGTGGCCTCTCCCTCCGCGGATACGCTGATATTGCAACGCGCCCCGGTTCTTGCCGACGAACTGGGTCTGATGTTGACGCCTGGGTCGAGCGTTGGGCTCGTCGGAGTCGACCTATCCAATCGGCGTCGCAATCGGATGAATGGACGGGTGCGACACGCCTCGGGTGATGCGATTACCCTCGCGGTCGACCAGAGCTTCGGGAACTGCCCGCAATACATTCAGACCCGCTCCCAGACCGTTGCCAGGGCCGAGCCCTCGGCCGCCGCCGGCCGAAGCAGCAGCCTGGCCGACCCGACCGTCCGCCGCATCATCGAATCCGCCGACACTTTCTTCATCGCCTCCCGGGCCGCCGGTCCGCTCGAGGGGGGCAGCGCCGGGGTCGACGCGTCGCACCGCGGCGGGCGGCCGGGGTTTCTCGGCATCAACGACGACGGCTCGCTCTCCTTTCCCGACTTTTCCGGCAACCGCATGTTCAACACGCTTGGCAACATCGAGGGCGATGGCCGCGTCGGCCTGTTCGTGCCGGACTTCGAAACCGGCGAGGCGGTCGTGCTGACCGGCCGTGCCAGCATCGACTGGAGCGCGGAGCACGCGGGTGCTTTCGCGGGGGCCGAGCGCATCGTCGATGTGCAGCCGGAAGAGATCTGGCATGCCACCGCGACCTTGCCGGTGACCGCAACGCTTGCCGAGCCGTGGCCCGCACTCGAGGCCACCGGCACCTGGGATGAGGTGCGCTTGGCCGCGCTCAAGCGCGATGGTTATCGTCGTTTCCGGATCGTATCGAAACGCAGGGAAAGCGACGCCATCACCTCTTTCTATCTGACCCCTGCAGACGGCGGCCCGATCGAGCCGCATGAGGCAGGGCAGTTCCTGCCGATCCAGCTTCACGACGATGACGGCCCGATTCTGCGCAGCTACACGATTTCCCAGGCACCGAACGGGCACGACTACCGCCTCTCCATCAAGCGGGAAGCGCATGGTCGGGCTTCCCGCCTGCTGCATGACCGGTTCGAGAGTGGAGACGTGATCGAGGTCGCCTCGCCGGCGGGCGACTTCGTGCTGGATCGAGGTACCCAGCCCATCGTCATGCTCTCCGGCGGCGTCGGCATCACGCCCATGGTGGCAATGCTCGACGGGCTCGTGAGTGCGCAGCGCAGCGGGGCGCCTCGGCGCGAGGTGTATTTCATCCATGCCACCCGGAACAGCGCCAGCCGGGCATTTCGCGGCGAGCTCGAAGCTCTCGCTCGACAGTATGACTGGCTGCATCTCTTCACCGCCTATTCGGCACCGGGAGCGGAAGACAGCCTGGGCCACACTCACGATATCGAGGTGAGGCTGAGCATGGAGGTTCTCGCGGACCTGCTCCCTTTCGGTGGTTACCAGTTCTATCTATGCGGCCCTGAGAGCTTCATGCGAGCGCTGTATAGCGGCTTGCGCGACATGGGCATCGACCGCTCGCATATCCATTATGAGTTCTTTGGCGCGGGCGAACTCGACGATACCGAAGAGAAAGCGGCGACCGCGGAACTGCCGACGCGCGCAACGGTGACTTTCGCCCATTCGAAGGTCCAGACCGAATGGACCGCTCAGAGCGGCACGCTGCTGGAAATCGCCGAGGCATCCGGACTGAAGCCTTCCCACAGCTGCCGCTCGGGCAAGTGCGGTACCTGCGCCACGCGCCTGCTCTTGGGAAACGTTCACTATTCACGAAAGCCGCTGGTCAGCCCGGCCGAAGGCCATGTGCTGACCTGCTGTGCGGTCCCGATGGATGAACATATCGAAATCGGCCTGTGAGATAACGCGCACGGAGGAGGGCGCAATAACACGACCATGGGCGGGCATACCGTGATGGGCCTCTCGTCCTTCGTCCAGGGTTCGGAGGGCTCTGTCAGGCGGCGGCGGTATCGTCAGGTCTAGGGGATGTCTCGACAGACCTATGACCTCCTGCTATCCATCCAGTGTGTTCTTGCTACAGTAGCGGTTGCAGCCATGGCTTCCCAACCCGGATCCGAGGAGCCTGAGCCGCATCTCCCACGGCTGCCGCTCGGGCCTCGACGCCTGCGGGCGGCATTACGCAAAAATGGAAATCGGATAAGGTGATGAAAAAAGGACTTCTTTTTATCATGCTTTGCATACTGGCTGGCTGTACAAGCCGGGGGGCTTATGAGGGCATTCAGGCGAGCAACCGTTATGAATGTTCCAAGCTGCCACACTCTCAATATGATGAATGCATGGAGGAGGCCGGCAAAACATATAGTGAATATAAACAGGAGCGAGAGGAAGTAATCAACGAGTAACTCTTGCCCTTACCTCTCCTGCTCCCCTATCGCCGCATTAATGCTCTCGAAGAACCAGCGAGGCTGATGGGACAAACTCATGAATCGACTAAACAGGGATGTTCAAGCATTCGAAGCCCGTGCAACCGATGCCGACCTCGAGGATCTGCGTGCGCGATTGGCCGCGGCGCGGCTACCGGAAACCGAGACGGTCTATCGCGCCGCGCCTGACCCTCGCCGCTGGGACCAGGGCGTACCTCTCGCCGATCTTGTCGATATCGGAGACTTTCGTCAAAGACCTGCAAGAGGGGCTCGCTCGAAACAATTTTTCTCATTATGCGACCGGGATTTGCAGGGCCTCTAGCTTCCTCTTACGCTTAATAAAGATCTGATCTGGTATAAGTCTGTGCTCTTGCGACCCGGTGGATATCGATGATGTCTGTACCATCCGATAGAGCGCTTAGCCAAGCCAGGCAACGGATGCCAAAATCCATGCTTCGCTCCGGTTTTCCATCAGCGATGGGCGGTATTGGGCAGGCTAAATCAAGGTGGTGTTATGAGTGTTACGGATACAAAGCCGCTTGAGCAGTTCATCTCAGAACTTGAGCGCTCGCTGAATGCTCACGATGCAGTGGAATACAACCGTTATTTTACCCACGATGTTTCGTGGGGAAATCCAAACGGTGGCATCGTAAGGGGCTTGGACGCTCTACATCCCGTTCATAAGGGTTTTCTCGAAGGACCCCTTCGTAACTCCAAGTTCAAATATATTATAGAACGTATGGAGCTTGTTACTTCGGATGCTGCATACGCTCATGTGCGGCTCACGCGAACTTCTCCAGATGGTACTGAAGTGGAATCTGACGAACGCTGCCTATACGTATTTGTTCGCAAGCAAGACAGCTGGTGGTTGTGTGCTGGGCATAATACGCGCGTGCAGCCTGGCCAGAATGTCGAGAGTAATACGCCCCACTAGGTGCTTCAGCCCGACGAACCTTTGTCGTGCGGCTGAGTTTTGGTGCTAGCATTCAAAGAGCGTAAGGCGCATGTCGAATCTTGGAGGCTTAGTGGCCTGGCCTCACCCCTCCCGCTCCCCAATTGCCTCGATGATGCTCTCGCAGAACCAGCGCTGTGAGGGGGAGCGGCTGGCCTGGGCCTGCCAGTGCAGCGCGACCTCGAACTCGGGCACGTGAAAGGGCAGTTCATGAATGACTAGCGGGGAACCTTCGGTGAAGCTGGCGGCGACCTGCAGCGGCATGATGGCGATCAGGTCGCTGTCGTGGAGCACCCGTGGCAGTACCGAGAAGTGCGGAATTTCCAGGCTTACCTTGCGCTGAATGCCCTGCTGGCGCATCACTTCTTCGGCCAAGCCATGCCCGGACGATGAGGTGACGGCGACGTGGCGCGCGGCGATGAAGCGTTCGCGAGTCAGGGGGCCTTTCCCGAAGCGTTCCTGGTTGAGCAGGCATACGTAGCGGTCCTGCAACAGCACATGGCGTGAAATGGCCGTACTCGTCAGAGGGCGGCTGCAGATCAGCGCGTTGACCCGGCCGGCGACCAGCCACTCCTCGGCGTGCTCGATCTCCAGCGGTACCACTTCCAGCTCTGCCTGCGGCGCCTGCTCATGCAGGTGCCGCATGAGCTTCGGTAGCAGCGCCATCTCGCCCAGGTCGGTCAGCGCCAGCCGGAAGCGGCGGGTACAAGTGGCGGGATCGAACTCGCGGCTGCTCTCGATGGTGTCCTGGAGCTGTTGCAGGGCATCACGCAGCGAGGGGTAGAGCTGGCGTGCGGCAATGGTGGGCTCCATGCCCTGGCGGGTGCGCACGAACAGGCGGTCTTCGAAGAGGTCGCGCAGCCGGGCCAGCGCATAGCTGACGGAAGGCTGGGTGACGTATAACCGCTCGGCCGTGAGAGTGACGCTACCGGTTTCGTACAGCAGCACGAAGGTACGCATGAGGTTGAGGTCAATGTGGTTCATAAAATAGATGCGCTTTATTTTTAATAGAAAAACTATCAATTTGCTTGATTGTAGCAGCGGCGGCTAGCGTGAAGGCAATACGCACAAGACCAAGGAACAAGCATGCCGAGCGTTCACGCCGTCACTTATTCGCTCCTGCGCCGCCAGGGCATCACCACCGTTTTCGGCAACCCCGGCTCCAATGAGCTGCCGTTTCTCAAGGGCTTCCCTGAGGATTTCCGCTACGTGCTCGGCCTGCACGAAGGCGTAGTGGCGGGCATGGCCGACGGCTATGCGCTGGCCAGCGGGCGGCCGGCGTTCGTCAACCTGCACGCCGCGGCGGGCACCGGTAACGCCATGGGGGCGCTGACCAACGCCTGGTATTCGCATTCTCCGCTGGTGATCACCGCCGGTCAGCAGGCGCGCTCGATGATCGGCGTGGAGTCGATGCTGGCCAACGTGGAGGCGCCGCAGCTGCCCAAGCCGCTGGTCAAGTGGAGCTACGAGCCGGCCTGCCCCGAGGACGTGCCGCGTGCGCTGAGCCAGGCGATCCATAGTGCCTCGCTGCCGCCGCGCGGCCCGGTATATGTTTCGATTCCCCACGACGACTGGGACCGGGAAGCCGACGACGATGCCGAGCTGGTGGTCGAGCGTGAGATCGCCCACGCCGGTGAACCGTCACCCGCTCAGCTCGAGCGGCTGGCCCAGCGGCTCAATACCGCCGACAACCCGGTGCTGGTGCTGGGGCCCGAGGTCGATGCGCGCCAGGCCAACGGGCTGGCCGTGGAGCTGGCCGAGCGCCTGCGCTTGCCGGTATGGGTGGCGCCTTCCGCCTCGCGCTGCCCCTTCCCCAATCGCCATCCCTGCTTCCGCGGCGTGCTGCCGGCGGCCATTTCGGGCATCACCGCGCAACTGGAAGGGCACGACCTGATCGTGGTCATCGGCGCCCCGGTGTTCCGCTATCACAAGTACGCGCCGGGGCGTTACCTGCCCGAGGGGGCTCGGCTGGTGCACGTCACTGGCGATGCCAACGAGGCGGCCCGCGCGCCCATGGGCGATGCGCTCGTCGGCGACGTGCATGCCACGCTCGAGGCGCTTCTGCCGCACATCGTGCAGAGCGAGCGGTCCATGCCCGAGCCGCTGCCGAGGCCGGCCCCGGCCGAAGACGGCGAGGGGCGACTGGCCCCGGCCAACGTCTTCGACATGCTCGATGCGCTGGCGCCGGAGGACGCCATCTACGTCAAGGAGTCGACCTCGACGGTGGAGATCTTCTGGGAGCGCGTCGCGATGCGTGAGCCCGGCAGCTACTTCTTTCCCGCTGCGGGTGGGCTCGGCTTCGGCCTACCGGCGGCGCTCGGCGTGCAGCTCGCCCAGCCGCAGCGCCAAGTCATCGGCGTGATCGGCGACGGCTCGGCCAGCTACGCCATCACCGCACTATGGAGCGCTGCGCAGTACCGCATCCCGGTGGTGCTGCTCATTCTTCGGAACGATACCTACGGCGCCCTGCGCGGCTTCGCCCGCCACATGGCCGTGGACGATGCCCCCGGGCTCGACGTGCCGGGCATCGACTTCTGTGCGCTGGCGCGAGGCTACGGGGTCGAGGCGCGCCTGGCCGACTCCCGGCAGGCCCTGGAAACGGCCCTGCGGGAGGGCTTCGCTATGGATCGGCCGCTGCTGATCGAGGTGCCGACCCTGCCCACCTGATCCGACATAACGCCATCACTACAACGACAAGAGAGGTCACCGTCATGAAACACGCCATCTCACGCCTGCTGCTCGCCACTTCCGCACTGGGGCTGTGCGCCTCGGTCGGCGCGGAAACCACCCTGCGCATGGCGCACCTATGGCCGGAGGGTTCGGCGGTCAACCAGGAGATATACCGGGCCTGGGCCGAACGGGTGGAGCAGGAATCCAGCGGCGAGCTCAAGGTCGAGATATATCCCTCGCAGACCTTGAGCAAGGCCAACCAGGCCTATGACGCGACGGTCAACGGCATCGCCGATATTGCCGTTACGCTGCAGGGCTATACCGCCGGGCGTTTCCCGCTCACCGAGATCGTGCAACTGCCGGGGATCGTCAACAGTGCCTCCCAGGGCGCGTGTATCCTGCAGACGCTCTACGATGACGGGGACATCGCCGGGGAGTACGACGATACCCGCGTGCTGTTCCTGTTCACCACCGGACCGGCCTACCTGCATACCCGCGATACCGAGATCCGCACGCCGGCCGATCTCGAGGGGTTGCGCATCCGCCGCCCCAGCGAGGTGGCCGGCGAGATGCTCGCCAGCATGGGCGCCCAGCCGCTGGGCATGCCGGCGCCGGATATCTTCACCTCGCTGCAGCGCGGGGTGATGGATGGCCTGAGCTTTCCCTGGGAGGCGATGAAGGTGTTTCGCATCAACGAGCTGACGAACTACCACCTGCAGGTGCCGTACTACGCCGGCGCCATCGTGGCGACGATGAGCCAGGCGAGTTTTGAGCGGCTCTCACCCGAGATGCAGGCGGTGATCGACGAGAACAGCGGCATGGCCTGGGCTCAGCAGGCGGGGCGGGTCTTCGACGCGCTCGACGAGGCCGGGCGCGAGGAAGCCGTGGCCCAGGGCGACACCATCCACGTCGTCGAAGACCCGCTCAACGACCCTGAGTGGTCAGGACCGCTTGAGGAGGGCACCGAGAGTTACCTCAAGCGGCTCGAGGAGCGGGGCCTCGACAATGCACGCGAGATCTACCAGCGCGCCCTCGAGCTGCGCGACGAGTGCCCCGTGGAGCCCCGCTGAGGCGCAACCGCCATCCTGAGTGGCAGCGCTAGCCCGGTACACGACTAAAGTTCTGGCGGGATCCGGGGAAAGTCCAATTAATCCCACTGATTTTGCCTTATGCAGCGGTTGGCTTCGGCGAAAATGAATGCAGCCGATGCCAAAAATAATGCAATGGAGAGACCCATGACGACCCTCGAACTGCTGATCGGCGGCCAGGCCAAGGCTGCGTCTCAGGGGCGCAACTTCGAACGCGCCAACCCCTTTACCGGCCAGGTTACCACCACGGCGGCAGCAGCCTCGGTGGAGGATGCCAAGGCAGCAGCGGACGCGGCGGGCAGGGCCTTCGCCACCTGGTCGCAGAGCGGGCCCGGCGAGCGCCGCGCCAAGCTGCTCAAGGCGGCGGAGTTGATGGAGGCGCGCCAGGCCGAGTTCATCGAGCGCATGGTCGACGAGACCGGCGCCACGCCGGCCTGGGCGGGCTTCAACGTGATGGTGGCCGCCGGCATGCTGCGCGAGGCGGCTTCACTGACCACCCAGATCCAGGGCGACGTGATTCCCTCCAACGTACCCGACAACCTGGCCATGGGCGTGCGTGTGCCCTGCGGCGTGGTGGTCGGCATCGCACCGTGGAACGCGCCGATCATCCTCGGCACCCGGGCCGTGGCCACACCGCTGGCGTGCGGCAACACGGTGGTTCTCAAGGCCTCGGAGCAGTGTCCGGCGACCCACCACCTGATCGGTGAGGTGCTGGTCGAGGCCGGGCTCGGCGAGGGTATCGTCAACGTCATCACCAACGCCCCGGCCGATGCGCCCGAGGTGGTGGAGACGCTGATCGCTCATCCCGAAGTGGCCCGGATCAACTTCACCGGCTCCACCGGGGTGGGGCGCATCATCGCCGAGAAGGCGGCCCGCCACCTCAAGCCGGTACTGCTGGAGCTGGGCGGCAAGGCGCCGTTCCTGGTGCTGGACGATGCCGACCTGGACGCCGCCGTGGACGCGGCGATCTTCGGTGCCTTCTTCAACCAGGGGCAGATCTGCATGTCCACCGAGCGGCTGATCGTCGATGCCTCGGTGGCCGACGCCTTCGTCGACAGGCTGGCCAACCGTGCCGCGGCGCTCAAGGCCGGCGACCCGCGGGGCGAGGGCAATGCGCTGGGTACCCTGATTGGCGCCGAAGCGGGCGAGAAGCTCAATGCGCTGCTCGACGATGCCGAGAGCCACGGGGCGCGGCTGGCCGCCGGCGGCCGGGCCGATGGCGTGATCATGCCGGCTACGGTGGTGGATGGCGTGACGCCGCAGATGCGGCTCTACGGCGAGGAGTCGTTCGGCCCGGTGGTGGCGGTGATCCGCGTCGAGGGCGAGGAGGAGGCGATTCGCATCGCCAACGACAGCGAGTACGGTCTCTCGGCTGCGGTGTTCAGTCGCGACACGGCGCGAGCGATGAAGGTGGCCGGGCGCATCCGCTCGGGCATCTGCCATATCAATGCGCCGACGGTGCACGACGAGCCGCAGATGCCTTTCGGTGGCACCAAGGCCAGCGGCTATGGGCGCTTCGGTGGCAAGGCGGGCATCGAAGCGTTCACCGAACTGCGCTGGATCACGGTGCAGTTGGGGCCGCGACACTATCCCATTTAGCCGTGGCGCCATCTGGCTGCGGCACAGCCCATCTAGCCGCGCCCACTGAGTTTATCCACAGCCGGTGGGGCGGGCGAGGTTGTTGACGGGTCCGGGGCGGCGTCCCGGGCCCGGTTCAGCTACCCTTCCGGCGCTCGATGATACGGTCGAGAAGGTCGAGCAGCCATTCGCGCTCGCCTTCTTTCATGAAGCTGTCGAAGTTGTCTTCGCCTGCGGCGACCTTGCGGTTGAGCCGCTCGGTGAACTCCTTGCCCTTATCGGTCAGATAGAGCGCATAGGAGCGACGGTCGTTCTTCGACTTGCGCCGCTCCACCACCTCCATGCTCTCCAGCTTGTCGATGGCCGCCACCATGGCGGAGCGGTCCACGTCCAGGGCGGTCGAAACCGCCGACTGGGTCAGCCCCGGGTTGTGATAGATGATGGCGAGGATGCTGAACAGACCGGGCGTGATGCCCTCCTGGGCGCAAGCCTCGAAGAACACGTCGAAGTAGACGAGCTGTGCCCGGCGCAGCTTGTAACCGAGACGGGATTGCAGCATGGAGTAGTCGATACCGTTCTGGTCGTCGTTGCTCATAGATTGGTCGGCTCTGGCATTGGGTGAGCTACGAGGGTGGCAAGCAGCGAATAGCGATCGGATAGCGACTGAATGGCCTGTGGAGGCATCAACTTTAGTCGCAGTCGGGCATGGCGCCCGCTGTCGAATTGTGTCCGTATCCTTTTGATATTCGTTGGTTTTGTCGCCTTCCTCCGGATGTCTCAGGGCACAATGTTATATTGGTTAAATGTTTGACTGTGCAACAGTTTAAAAAAATACTGGACCCATGTTACCAAGGCTCCCCCGCCTAGGGTAGCGAGATGCCCCTTTCGACTAAGACAACGATCACAATCAGCAGGAGCGTCCCATGTCCCCTTCCTTTCGCAATGTCCGTCTGGGCACCGCCACGGCCAGGCTGACCCTGCGTGGCGACGGCACTCAACTGCTCAGCATCGAGGAGCCCCTCGGCGACTATCCCGATACGCTGCTCGAATGCCTGGAGCGCTGGGCCGAAGAGGCGCCGGACCGTACCTTCGTGGCGCGGCGAGACAGTGCAGGCGAGTGGCAGCGCCTGAGCTATGCCGAGACCCTGGCGCGGGTGCGCCGGCTGGCTCAGGGGCTGCTGAACCACGGTCTGGGCGTCGAGCGGCCTCTGGCCATCCTCAGCGGCAACTCCATCGAACACCTGTTGCTGGCCTTGGCGGCGATGTACGTGGGCATTCCCTTCGCTCCCATCTCGCCGGCCTATTCCCTGGTCAGCCGCGACTACGGCAAGCTGCGCCATATCGTCGAGCTGCTGACGCCGGGCCTGCTGATGGTCGACAAGGCCAAGGACTTCGCTCCCGCCCTGGCGGCGGTGCAGCCGGCCGACTGCGACTGTGTGGCGGTAGAGGCCGAAGGCTTCCCCATGGGCACCTTCAACGAATTGCTGGATACTCCCGTGACTGCGGCGGTGGATGAAGCCCGAGGGGCCGTCGGCCCCGATACCATCGTCAAGTTCCTGTTCACCTCCGGCTCCACCGGCATGCCCAAGGGCGTCATCAATACCCACCGCATGCTCTGCTCCAACCAGGAGATGCTGGCCTCGCTGATGCCGTTTCTGCGCGACGAGCCTCCGGTGCTGGTGGACTGGCTGCCCTGGAACCACACCTTCGGCGGCAACCACAACGTCGGCATCGTGCTCTACAACGGCGGCAGCCTGTACATCGACGACGGACGTCCGGTGCCGGGCGAGTTCGAGAAGACCATTGCCAACCTGCGCGAGATCGCCCCGACGGTCTACTTCAACGTGCCCAAGGGCTTCGAGATCCTGGTGGACTACCTCAAGCGCGAGGATTCCCTGCGCGAGACCTTCTTCTCCCGGCTCAACCTGATGTTCTTCGCCGCGGCGGGGCTCTCCCAGCACATCTGGGACGAACTCGACCGCCTGGCCGTCCAGACCCTGGGCTGCAAGGTCGGCATGCTGACCGGCCTGGGTGCCACCGAGACCGCCCCCTCGGCGATGTTCGCCTCGCTGGAGGAGTCCCGCTCCGGCGTGGTGGGCCTGCCGGCGCGCGGGGTGACGATCAAGCTGGTGCCCAACGGCGGCAAGCTGGAGTGCCGGGTAAAAGGGCCCAGCGTGATGCCGGGCTACTGGCGCCAGCCCGAGGTCACCGCCAGGAGCTTCGACGAGGAGGGCTACTACTGCCTGGGCGATGCGGTCAAGTTCATCGACCCGGACGACCCCCAGCGCGGCATGCGCTTCGACGGGCGCATCTCCGAAGACTTCAAGCTCGATACCGGCACCTGGGTCAGTGTCGGCCCGCTGCGGGCACGCATCATCGAAGCCGGCGCCCCCTATGTGAAGGATGTGGTGATCGCCGGGCTCGACAAACCCTATGTCTCGGTCATGGTGTTCCCGGACCTGGAGAAGTGCCGCGAGCTGGCGGGGCTGGGCAGCGAGGCCGATGCCGCCGCGGTGCTGGCAAGTGCAGCCGTGCGCGAGCGCTTCCTGCAGATGCTGCGTGACCTGGACGCCCACAGTACGGGCAGTTCCACCCGGGTGCGGCGTCTGGTGCTGCTCGACGAGCCGCCGCGCCTGGATGCCCACGAGATCACCGACAAGGGTTCGATCAACCAGCGCGCCGTGCTGGACAACCGGGCCGCCATTGTCGAGGCGCTTTATCGCGAGCCACCGCCGCAGGTCGTGTTACGGTTCGATTGAATCTGCAGAGTAGCGACATGAGCGATACCCATATGGACAATAACAACAGCAGTGCATGTGGTTCCGCGGTCGATGTGAGGGTGCTGCAGCGCTTCAGCCACGAAGTGCTTGGCCTGGCCGAGATACCCAGATGCCCGGCATCGAGAAGCTGGCTGCACGAAGCCGTTCAAGGCTTCGCTAATGTCGTGAGTTTCGATACGGCGTGGTGGGGGCAGGTGTATGTGTCTGCGCAGGACGCGCCAGCAAAGAACCTGATGCATGGCAGCCTGGGTCTGAGCCCTTCGTTCGCCGAGGAGTGGAACGACATCTCCACCCTCGACCGATTCGCGAACGCTTCGATCTCTCGATTGGGCCAGGCCGTCAGGGAGTGTCAGGGCGACTGCCCGGAGGAGGCGAACACGGCGGTGGGAGCGTTCTGCGAACGGCATGACATCTACCATAGCATGGCCGTGACGCTGGATTTCCCTCCCAGCGGGATGCTGTTCTTCGTGTCGATCAACCGAGGCAAGTCTCGATTCGGCTTCGACGATGTCGATGCTCTGCTGATGGAGGAGTTCGTCCGGCACCTGGCTCGCTGTTGGAAAGCCTATTTGATGGCGGTTCGTTCCGATGGCATGTCGAACGAGTGGGACGACTATGCGCTCTCGAGCAGGAAGGGGGAGCTGCTCTACATCGGCAGGGAAGTGGGAGCGGCCCTCGACGAGGAGTATGCCGACTGGCAGGGCTCCCGCCTGCCAGGCAATCTCTCGGACATGCTGGAGCGTGCGCCCTGCACATTGTCCCCGGCGGGCGGGAAGGGGATCGTGGTGCAGCCGTGCGGTGAGCTGATCTCCCTGATGATGTGCTCCCGCCGACACTCCTCCCTGCTGCCTCCTCGGGAGCTCAGTGCCGCGAGGCTCTACTCCCAGGGCAGCTCCTACAAGGAGGTGGCCCGTACGCTGGGCGTTACTCCCGCCACGGCCAGGACCTACCTTCGCAATGCCTACGTTCGACTGGGGGTCAGCAACAAGGTGGAGCTGATCTCGGCGCTTCGTTATCCCGGCGGCGAGTGAGTCAAGCGTTGCCTTCCCCCAGACCAACCCTCCCGTACGGTTAGAAAAGCTTGGAGATGGATCCCACCAGCGTCGCTGAACAGACGTTGCTGGCGCCGAAGGCGGAGATGCACTCGGATCTGGAAAGGTCGGTATCGATGTAGGCCAGGCGCCAGTCCAGCCCCCACTGGCGCTTGCCGATACCGACTTCCCAGTCGTAATAGGTACTGCGCCGGGAGCCGTCATCGTCGACATATATGTCGTGGCTTTGATCGGTCAACCCGTAGCGAAGATTCAGCGTCGTCTCGTGAGGGAGGTCGTGTTCATACTCCAGCCAGGCGATGGTGCGCTTGGCATCGGGCTTCATGTCGTCGCTGTACTTGACGCCAAGGGTGACGTCGTAAGCACTGAGTGTCGCGATCCACTCGCCGAAGTTGAACTGGTTGTCCCGGGGGTATTCGAACTCGATCCGCGTGAAGGAGCCCAGCAAGTTCTCCGTGATGGGGCGGGTGATGCCGAGGTAGTAGGCAAACTCCCGGTTGGCATCCGTGCCAAAATCGATATTGGAGGTGAAAAGGCCGGCATGGGCTCCGCTCTTGCTGTGGACCAGGGTGGAATCGAGCCACAGGGCGGAGTCGTTGCTCGTCATCGAGACCCCGCCGGCACGATAGTCGCTGAGGGCCTTGATATCGAGATAGAGGGAGAAATCGTCATTGATTTCCCAGGCATGAGCAGAGAGGGAGGCGGCGCAGAAAATGCCGGTGGCCAGCCAGGTCGATGTCTTGTTCATGTCTTTCTACCCTATTGTTGAAATTATCGAGTCGTGACAAGTCGAGAGCTTGTGGGCGAGCACTGGGGAGGCTTGAGCCCACAAGGGGACGGAAAGCCTCCCAGGTAGGAGGCCTCCCGAGTGCGGGATGCTTCGCCTCAACTAAGGGGTGAGGTGTGAAATCTTCTCGAAGAAGGCCAGGGTGTCGTCTTCCCAGCCCTGGGCATCGGGCGTGTGGCTCAGCTTGACGATCACCGTCTGGCTCTGCGGGTCGATATAGACGAACTGGTTGTAGATGCCGATAGCCGAGTAGGCTTTCCGGTCAGGGAAGGTCCACCACTGGTACTGGTAGCCGATGGAAGCATCTGCCGAGATGCGCTCGTAGCCGGGGTCGGAAACGGTGGAGGCTTCCACCCAGTCCTCGGAGAGCACCTGGACGCCGTTGGCCTCGCCCTGGTTGAGCATCATGAGACCGAAGCGTCCGAGGTCGCGCAGCGTGGCGTTGAAGCCGGCGCCGTAGAACTCGTTCCCGACGGACTCGGGGCCGTCCATGATCCAGTAGGCGTCGAACTCCATGCCGGCGGGCTGCCAGAGATTCTCCGTCATGTAGTTGGCCACCGTCATACCGACGGCACCCTCCAACACACAGCCGAGCACGCTAGTATCCAGGGTCGAGTAGTTGAATCTCTCACCGGGCTCGTATTGGCGCTCGGAGGATGTGGCCGCGTAGTCGCACCAGCGGTAGCGGTAAGCGACCAGGGCGTTGTCATGCACCTCGGTGAGCTGGGTGGTGCCGCCGAACTCGTAAACCTCTTCCCAGTCCACGCCGGAGCGCATCCTCAGCACATCGAGGATGCTGACATCCTCGTAGCCGCTGCCAGCCAGGGCCGGCACATAATCGACCACCTTGTCATCGAGGCTGGCGATGCTGCCGTCCTCGATGGCAAAGCCGACCAGGGTCGCGAGGATCGACTTGGAAACCGAGAAGACGGCGTGCGGGGTCGCCTCGTCGAGACCATTGCGATAGCGCTCGTAGGCGATCTTTCCATCCTTGAGAACGAGCAGGGCATTGGTTTTCGTCCCTTCCAGAAACGCCTCGAGGGGGACTTCCTCGCCTTCCAGCATGAAGGTCCCATCGATCTCCATTGGGGCTTTTTCCAGGGTCCATGGGGTGGGCGAGGCTTCCACCACCCGCGTGGCAAACATCTTGCTCAGGGACTGGAACGTCAGGTGGTTGAGGTCGGGATAAAACATGTTGGCCCGGGAGTTGACCAGCGTTTCGGTTGTCCACTCGCTGTCGGGTGCTTCCGAGGGGGATGCCAGGGCAACGGTCGAATAGAGTGCGGCCAGTGCCGCAAGGGCGATGGCGTTGTTCTTGTAGGTGCTACGCATGGGGTCGTCCTTTCTTGGGAGGAGAGGTGCGAGGACCATGCTAGGAAAGGGGAAGTCGAAAAAAACCTCTGCAGATGCAGGGGAGTCGCCGAAAGAGAGAACAAGGGCAGCGGACAGCTGTATGTGCTGGCCTTCCAGCCGAGCCACTACTCAACCGGCATACCTCGCACCAGTCGGCTAGTGACGTCTCCTATACCAAAGTCGGGTATCGGGAGGGGTTGCTGGCTGGACTATAATCGGCCAACAGATAGATGACATGCACTATTGTTTTACACACAAACAAATATAAGCCGCTGAGGTATCCCATGACACGTCGTACGCTGCTCAAGTCCCTTGCCGTCGCCGCTACTGCCGGTAGCCTGGTACTGACCGTCCAGGCTCAGGCCCGCGATCTGCGCATGGCTCCCGGGGTGCCGCCAGCGCATCCCGCCTACGATCCGATGTTCACCGAATTCGCCGAGCGCCTGGCCGAGAAAACCGATGGCGACTTGGCGGGCAACCTGCTGGGCACCGAGGTAGCCAACATCGGCAATATGCGTAATGCCATCAAGAGTGGCCTGGTGGAGGTGGGGCTCTTCCTGCCTGCCTACTTTCCGGCCGACCTGCCCGAGATCAACCTGGTCGGCGACCTGGCTTTCCTGGGCACCAACCCCCATGCCATGGGAGCGGCGGTGACCGAATACATCGTCACCTGTGCCGAATGTCAGCAGGAGCTCAAGCAATTGGGCCTCGTTTATACCAGCTCTCATGCCTCGGATCTCTACCGCATCCTGAGCACCGAGCCGGTACGGTCGCTCGACGACCTGCAGGGGCTGCGCATGCGGGTGGGTGGCCCCCAGTATTCCCGCTGGGCAGAGTCGGTGGGCGTGTCGCCGGCCTCGATACCGGTAGGGGAGACGTACGAATCGCTCTCCCAGGGGGTGATCGAAGGCACTATCGCTTCCGTTGCCGATATCATCTCCTTTCGCCTGGATGACGTGCTGAATTACGTCACCGATGTCGAGCTGGGCACTTTCCATAGCACCATCTCCCATGCGGTCGGCCAGCAGGCGTGGGACTCTCTCTCTGCCGATCAGCGTGAGGCACTGGTCCATGCCTCGGTCGAGGCGTCTGCCGCCATCACCCAACGCTGGGGCTACGAGATGGCTGACGAGGCCCGCGAGGTGGCAGGTGAAAACGGTATCGAGATTCTGGAACCCGAGCCCGAGCTGATGGAGGCCGTCGAGGCTTTCCTCGAGGAAGATCTGATCTATGCCGCGGAGCAGGCGGAGAGCCGCCATGGCGTAGAAGATGCCGCCGCCAAGATCGAGCGTTTCCAGTCGCTGGTGGAGAAGTGGACCGGCATCATCGAGGAGGTCGGCGCGGATCCCGAGGCGGTTGCCGAGGCCATGAATCGCGAGATCTGGAACGGGGTGGATTTCTCCACTTACGGAACCTGATGCCGCACCCAAGGCCGGAACCACCGGCCTTGGGCCCCCTTGATGCCGGAGCCACGCCATGGACGCTCTCTATCGTGTCACCAACCGGGCCGCCGTCGGCCTGGCACTGCTGGGTACGCTCGGTATCCTGCTGATGGTGATCCACATCACCCTGGATGTGCTGCTGCGTACCACGTTGTCCGTGTCGATCCCCGCTACCGTCGAGCTGGTGACCCGTTACTACCTGATCACCCTGGCGCTGCTGCCGCTGGGTTGGGTGGAGTGGCGCAGGGAGATGATTGCCGTGGAGGCGCTGGAAGGGCTGATGAAGCCTTGGCTGCTGCGCCTTTCCGATGTGCTGGTATCGCTGCTCTCGACTGCGGTCTATGCGGTCCTGGCCGTGGCGACCTGGGGCAAGGCAATGGAGCAATACGCCATTGGCTCCTACGTGATGTCGCTGAACTTCCCCATGCCGGTCTGGCCGACCTACTTCGCCTTGCCCGTTGCCTTCGCCCTGGCGGCGGTGGTCTGCATGGTGCGCTTGCCGTTCCTGGCCAGAGGTGCGGTTCACCCCTCCAGCACGCCCGATGAAAGGTGATCTCCATGTCCGTTGATGTCGGCTTCTACGGCCTCGCCATCCTCATGCTGCTGCTGGCACTGCGTGTGCCGGTGGCGCTCGCCCTGGTGGTCGTTTCGCTGGGCGGCATGACGGTGATGTTCGGCTGGAACACCGCCATCGGCATGCTCTCTTCGACGCCGTACGAATTCATTGCCAAATGGACGCTCAGTGCGGTGCCGATGTTTCTGCTGATGGGCTTCGTCTGTTATCACACCGGTCTCACCAACGGGTTGTTCAGTGCCGCCAAGGTGGTGTTTCGCTGGCTGCCCGGAGGCGTGGCGATCTCGAGTATCGTCGCCAGCTCCGGTTTCGCCGCGGTGAGCGGTTCCAGCGTGGCCTGCTCGGCTGCCATGGGACGCATCGCCATTCCCGAGATGGTGAGTGGCGGCTACAAGCCGAGCTTCGCCTGCGGCACTATTGCCGCCGGCGGCACCATCGGTGCACTGATCCCACCCAGCATTCTGATGATCGTCTATGGCGTGTTCGCCCAGGTCTCCATCACCCAAGTGTTTCTGGGTGGCATTACTGTCGGCCTGCTGACGGCGCTGAGTTACAGCCTGGTGATCCTGCTGGTCAGCTGGAGGCGTCCCGACATCGTGCCGCGGGAGGCCGTGGGAGCCCGCGATATCACCGCTCGACAGGCGCTGCTCGATATCTGGCCGGTGCTGGTGCTGGGCGTGCTGGTGTTCGGCGGCCTCTTCTCGGGGTTCTTTACCGCCACTGAGGCGGGTGCCGTGGGGGCCGCCGGGGCGATCCTCATCGGCCTGCTGCTGCGGCGCCTGAACGGCCGGGCAATGAAGGCCGCGCTGCTCGAGACGCTTTCCACCACCTCGTCGCTGCTGGTCATCGGCGTCGGTGCCAGCATGTTCACGCTGTTCCTGAGTCTGAGCGGGCTGGCCGGCTACATCACCGGGGCGGTGACCGGCTGGGAGCTTTCCTACCTCGAACTGATGCTGGTGGTGGTACTGATCTATCTCTTCCTCGGGCTGTTCATGGAGCCCTTCGGCGCCATGCTGGTGACCCTGCCGGTGCTGCTCCCGGTCTTCGAGCTGTATGACGTGAGTCTGATCTGGTTCGGCGTGCTGCTGGTGAAGCTGCTGGAGATTGGCATGATCACCCCGCCGGTGGGCATGAACATCTTCGTGATCAAGGGCGTGGCGGGTCAGTATGCCTCGCTGATGGACATTTTCCGTGGCGTATCGACCTTCCTGGTGGCCGATATCGTCGTGGTGGCGCTGGTGGTTTTCTTTCCCCAGATCGTGCTGGTGCTGACCGGCGGCTGATCCAGTAAGGATGGCTGCGCGGCCAATCGTCAGCCTTCCTTCGGCTCAAATAGTTTGTTTATAAAACAATATATTTATTTCTCAATCACAAATTCCTCCCAAGGAGGCCGAGAGAGTGAACAAGGTCATCGACAGCACCACCGCCGCGGGCTTGATACAGGATGACGCCACCGTCATCTGGTCCACTGCCGGCCTGTGCGGCTTCGCCGAAGCCGTAGCCACCGCGCTGGAGCGGCGATTCCTTGAGACGGGTGCGCCCCGAAATCTCACCGTGGCGCACAGCTGCGGATGTGGCGATGGCAAACAACGCGGCATGAACCACCTGGGACATGCCGGCCTGGTCAAGCGGCTGATCAGCGGGCACACCGGCCAGGCCCCCCGCATGGGCGAGCTGATCCGCGAGAACCGCCTCGAGGGCTACCTGCTGCCGCAAGGCGTGCTGGCCCACCTGTGGCGTCACATCGCCGGCAAGAAGCCCGGCGTGCTCAGCAAGGTGGGGCTTGGCACCTTCGTCGACCCACGCCTCGAAGGCGGCAAGGCCAACGCGGCCGCAGTCGAGGAACTGGTCAAGCTGGTCGAACTCGAGGGCGAGGAGTGGCTGCTCTATCGCAGCTTTCCGGTGGACGTGGCGGTGATCCGCGCCACCACCGCCGACGAGCGCGGCAACCTGAGCCTGGAGCGCGAAGCGCTGTTCCTTGAGCAGCTCTCCATGGCCCAGGCGGCCCGCAACAGCGGCGGCATCGTCATCGCCCAGGTGGAGTACCTGGCCCAGCAGGGCAGCCTGCATCCCCAGCGGGTCAAGGTGCCGGGCGATCTGGTCGACTACGTGGTGGTGGCCGAGCCCGAACACCACATGCAGACCATCACCACCGGCTACAACCCGGCGCTTTCCGGCGATCTCAAGGTGCCGCTGGGCGGTATCAAGCCGATGGCGCTGGACCCGCGCAAGGTGATCGCCCGGCGCGCCGCCATGGAGCTGGTGCCGGGCGGAGTGGTCAACCTCGGTATCGGCATGCCCGAAGGGGTTTCCAGCGTGGCGGCGGAGGAGGGCGTCAGCGACCTGATGACCCTGACCACCGAACTCGGCACCTACGGCGGCGTGCCCGCCAGTGGCGGCGACTTCGCCACCTCCTACAACGCCGAGGCGATCATCGACCACGGTTACCAGTTCGACTTCTACGACGGCGGCGGGCTGGACGTCTGCTTCCTCGGCCTGGCCCAGACCGACCACGAGGGCAACCTCAACGTCAGCAAATTCGGCGACAAGGTGGTGGGGCCTGGCGGCTTCATCAACATCAGTCAGAACGCCCGCAAGGTGGTGTTCTGCGGAACTTTCACCAACGGCGGCGAGCTGGCGGTGGAGGATGGCCGGCTGCAGATCCGCCAGGAGGGCCACCGCCGTAAATTCGTCCAGCGCGTCGACCAGATCACCTTCAGCGGCCGCTATGCCCAGCAGACCGGCAAGCCGGTGCTGTTCGTCACCGAGCGCTGCGTCTTCGAGCTGATCGATGGCGAAATCACCCTCACCGAAATTGCCCCGGGCCTCGATGTCGAGCGCGACATCCTCGCAGCCATGGACTTCGTGCCGCGCATCGCCACAGAGCTGCGCGAAATGCCGGCCGAACTCTTCCAGCCCCGCTGGGGCGGCCTGCGCGTGCACCTGGCACGCGGCTGAACATCAGGAGATCGGACATGTTCAAGAACGCCTACATCCCTTACGGCGGCTACTACACCACGCCTTTCTGCAAGTGGATGGGCAGCCTGGCCAACGTCAACGCCATCGAGCTGGGCGCGGCCACCAGCAAGCGCTGGTTCACCAGCCGCGAAATCGACCCCGCCATCATCGACTACCTCTACCTGGGCGTGTCGGTGGGCCAGAAGTCGATCTTCTACGGCGCGCCCTGGGCCGCGGCCATGATGGGCGCCGGCCAGGCGCCGGGGCAGAACATCACCCAGGCCTGCGCCACCGCCACCACGGCGGTGTTCAATGCCGCCCTGGCGGTGGACTCCGGCAGCTTCGATACCACCTATTGCCTGCTGGCCGACCGGCCCTCCAACGGTCCGCACACCATCTGGCCGAATCCCAACGGGCCAGGCGGCGAGGTGATCGCCGAGAACTGGAACATGGACAACATCGCCGCCGACCCGGCCACCGGCAAGGACATGCTGACCACCGCCGAGAACGTGGCACGCGAGCATGGCTTCAGCCGCGAGCAGGCCGACGAGCTGACCCTGCGGCGCTATGAGCAGTATGCCGAGGCGCTGGCCGACGAGCGCGCCTTTCAGAAGCGCTACATGTTTCCGGTGGAGGTGGCTGTCTCGCGCAAGGAGACCAAGCTCGTCGAGGCCGACGAGGGCGTGACCGCGACCAGTGCCGAGGGCCTCGCCAGGCTGCGGGCGGTTCAGCCGGACGGCATTCATACCTATGGGGCCCAGACCCACCCGGCCGATGCCAATGCCGGCATTGTCGTCACCACTCGTGAGCGCGCCGTTGAGCTCAGCCGCGAACCACAGATGGCCGTGCAGGTAGTGGCCTACGGCCATGCCCGCACCAAGCCGGCCCACATGCCGATGGCACCGGCCGATTCGGTCAAGCGCGCGCTCGCCCGCGCCGATCTCCGGCTCGACCAAATCAAGACGATCAAGAATCACACGCCGTTCATCGCCAACGACCTGCACCTGGCCAAGGCGCTGGGGCTCGATGCCCACACCTTCAACAACTACGGCACCTCGCTGGTCTACGGCCATCCCCAGGCGCCGACGCTGGCTCGCCTGCTGATCGAAGCCATCGAGGAGACCGCGCTCAAAGGCGGCGGCTACGCCCTGGTCACCGGCTGCGCGGCAGGCGACTCCGCGGCCGCGCTGATCGTCAAGGTGGGCTGATTTTCTCCGGTTCTACGACCGGGAAAGCCCGCCAAGGGAGACGGCGGGTGTGAATGCAAGAAAGCAAGGGAGATGGGTTTCACGTTGTAGACGTCAACTAGAACAACACGGAGATGAATAATGAAATTGAATAAAAAAAGACTGGCCATGGCGGTCGCGCTTTCCGCTTTTTCGGCACAGGCGAATGCCCTGGATCTGGGTGAGGTCGGTGGCGCGAATCTGAGTATCGGTGGCTACGTCAAGGCGGAGGGAATCTTTACCGACCCCGATGGGGGCGACAGAAACTTCGATGCCAGTGCACGTCAGTCACGCATCAATTTCAAGGTCGACAAGGACATTCAAGGCCATAGCGTGACGGGCTTCATAGAGGGTGATTTCTGGGATAATGCCACGGATGCATCGGATACCAGTTACGCCATGCGTTTGCGCCACGCCTTCATCCAGGTCGACGACTTTACCCTCGGGCAGACCTGGTCGGGGCAGTTCTTTGCCAATGCACCATTTGACGTCGAGGTTCTCGATTTCTATGGCACGGGGGTCGGAAGCGTTTCCGGTAGCGGCGCGGTCGTACGACCCGACGTGGTGCTGCACTACACACCGGGTGGTTTCCGCTTCAGTCTCCAGGATCCGGTCTACCAGGATGCCGATTTCCCGGACATGGTCGCCTCCTACACTTACCGCACCGAGTCGGGACACGCTTTCAATGCCGCGGTTACCGGGCGGGAGGTCGAGACCGGCATCGACGATTCGGAATTCGGCGCCGCGTTTTCCCTCGCTGCCAAGTTCAACTTCGGTGATACCGCTCTTGCGCTGGGCGGCTACACGGGGAAAGGCAACAACGTCTACTCCGGCTGGGGGTATAATGGGGCAACGAACCCCAGCACAATCGCTGCACGCGGGGAGGTCGATGCGTCTGGCGATCTGGTGAGTACGACAGGGTTGAGTGCCGGTCTGAGCCATCGCTTCAGTGACCGACTCCGGGGCAATATTCGCTATGCCCAGGTGGAAGCGGACGAGGTGGCGCCGACCGTTGCCGACGACACCCTCCAGATGGTTAACGTCAATCTGATCTATACCTACTTGCCCAACCTGGACTTCGGCATCGAGTGGCGCGACCGCAATGCGACGACCATGCCGCTGCGTCCGGCTGGGCAACAGGTGGAGTTGATGGCGATGTACAAGTTCTGAGGAAATACCTGGCCCTTGTTTCGATCGCAATCGTTGGGGCGAATCATTGATGTTCAATGATTCGCCCCTTTTTGCTGGCAGCCGGAGGGCAACAATCTGGGCAGCCTGTCGGTCATCAGGCAAGCCGGTAGGGTAGGTCGTGTTTATCTGAACGTTGCCTGGGAGCGAGAGCAGCAGCGGTGGCGGCCCGATCTGTGTGTGTCTCGTTCGCGCAGGTTTAGAATCCCTGCTCGGGAAAATGGCTCAGCACCGCGCCGGCATGGCGCAGGGTATGGCCGTAGGCATGAGCGTGAGGGGCCTGGGTGGCCAGGTAGAAGCGGGCCAGTTCTATCAGGCTCAGCAAGTACTCGGCGTCACCCTCTCTTTGCTCATGCCGGGCCTCGGCGGCCAGCGCCAGGCGCGCCATCTGCCAGGCACCGCAGGCGGTGCCCAGCAGATGCAGTAGCGGCACGGCGCCGGCGAAGAGCACAGCGGTGTCGGCCTGGTGGACGAGCAGCCAGTCGACACTTTCGTCGAGCAGGGTGGCCTGGTCGTCGAGTGCCCCCGCCAGGTCGCCGAGTCGCTCATGGGCACGGAGCCGGACGGCGGTCTCGCGAATATCACCGATCAGTTCGCGCAGGGTGGTGCCGTCTTCGCGCAGGATCTTGCGCCCCAGCAGGTCGTTGGCCTGGATGCCGGTGGTGCCCTCGTAGATGGTGATGACGCGGGCATCGCGGAACAGCTGGGCGACGCCGGTCTCCTCGACGAAGCCCATGCCGCCGAACACCTGGATGGCCTCGTCGCAGAGGTCGTTGCCGACCTCGGTGCACCAGCCCTTGGCCACCGGCATCAGCAGATCGACGTAGCGCCGGTGCTTGTCGGCGACCTCGGCGTCGGGGTGGTGGCGGGCGATATCGAACCAGCCGGCGGCGCTGTAGAGCAGGCCGCGCATGGCCATCAGCCGGGCGCGCATCGAGACCAGCATGCGCTTGACGTCGGGGTGGACGAGGATCGGCCTGCCGCTCTCACCGCTGACGATGTCGCGACCCTGGACGCGTTCGCGGGCGTAGGCGAGTGCGGCCTGATAGGCGCGCTCGCCGAGGGCCACGCCCTGCACCCCGACGCTGAAGCGGGCATCGTTCATCATCACGAACATGGTGGCCAGGCCCTGGTGCGGTTCGCCCACCAGATAGCCCAGCGCGCCCCCATCGTCGCCGTAGCTGAGGGTGCAGGTGGGGCTGCCGTGGATGCCCATCTTGTGCTCGATGGCGATGCAGCGGATATCGTTGCGCTGCCCCGGCTCGCCCCGCTCGTCGAGCAGGTACTTGGGCACCAGGAATAGCGACAGCCCCTTCACCCCGGGCGGGGCGTCGGGCAGCCGGGCGAGTACCAGATGCACGATGTTGGGGGTGAGCTCGTGCTCGCCGTAGGAGATAAAGATCTTTTGCCCATACAAGCGAAACGCGCCGTCTTCCGTGGGCTCGGCGCGCATGCGCGTGGCGGCCAGGTCGGAGCCGGCCTGGGGCTCGGTGAGGTTCATGGTGGCCGCCCACTCGCCGCTGACGATCTTGTCCAGCCAGGTGGCCTTCTGTTCCTCGCTGGCGGCGATGGTCAGCGCTTCGGTCTGGCCGACGTTGAGCTGGGGCAGCATGGCGAAGGCCATGTTGGCCGAGAACCACATCTCCCACACCGGGGTGGAGACCAGCTTGGGCAGTCCCTGGCCGCCGTGCTCCGCGGGCAGGGAAAGGCCGATCCAGCCGGCCTCGCGGAACTGGTCGTAGGCCGCCTGCCAGCCCTCGGGCGCGACCACTCGCTCGCCTTCCAGGCGACAGCCCTGCTGATCGCCGACCGGGTTGAGCGGAGCGAGCACGCCGGAGGCAAACTTGCCGGCCTCCTCCAGCACGGCGTTGACCAGATCCGGCGAGGCATCCTCGCATTCGGGCAGCTTGCCGATCCGCTCGAGACCGGCCAGCTCCTCGAGGATGAACTGCATATCGCGCAGCGGCGCTTGGTAATCAAGCATGATGCCCTTTCCGTATCTCGTTTTGTGAAAAAGGGAACGCGGATTTATGTCGCGAGCGAAGAGAGGCTGGCCGCTGCCGGAGCGCAGCATCCGGAGTTGACTGATTGCTCAATGAGGATTGCTAGCACCGCCAGCGGCCAGGATATCGGGCGCAGTAATAAATCAGGTTTCCTTACCGAGGGGCCATGCGGATAGCGCCATCCAAGCGAATGGTCTCGCCGTTGAGCATGGGGTTGTCGACGATATGGCAGGCCAGGCGCGCAAATTCGTCGGGCTTGCCAAGGCGGCTGGGAAAGGGAATGGAAGCCGCCAGCGATTGCTGCGCTTCCTCCGGCAGGGCTTCCATCAGCGGGGTCCGGAACAGCCCCGGGGCAATGGTCATCACGCGGATGCCATGGCGCGCCAACTCCCGGGCGATGGGCAGGGTCATGGCGACGATGCCGCCCTTGGAGGCCGCATAGGCGGGCTGGCCAATCTGGCCGTCGAAGGCGGCTACGGAAGCGGTATTGATGATCACCCCGCGCTCGCCGTCGGCCTGAGGCTCGCCCTTGGCCATGGCCGCGGCGGCCAGGCGCAGCATGTTGAAGCTGCCCAGCAGGTTGATGTTGATGATGCGCGAGAAAGCCTCCAGCGCTAGCGGTTCGCCGTGACGGTCGACCACCTTGGCGGGATCGCCGACCCCGGCGCAGTTGACCAGCCCTTGCAGGCCGCCGAAGGCGTCCACGGCCAGTGCTACCGCGGCTTCGGCATCAGCCTCACGGGTGACGTCGGTACGCTGGAACAGCGCGCGATCGGTGGCGCTCCTGGCGTTCAGCTCGCCTGCCAGCGCCTCGCCGCGCTCGGCATTGAGATCGACGATCACGAGGTTGGCGCCGGCATCGTGCAAGGCACGCGCGGTGGCTTCTCCCAGCCCCGAGGCGCCGCCGGAAACGATGAACGTGTTGTCCTGAAATTTCATGATGTCCTCCTCAGGTACGTGGGCCCTGGCCTTTCTTCTTGAAAAAATCCCCGATACGTTCGGCGACCTCGGGGCTGGTCTGGGTCAGCGCGGCGGTCAGCGACTCGACGAACAGGCCGTCGTCGCTGGCCATGTTGTCGATACGCGAGATGGCGGAGACCATGGCCCAGTTGGCCATGGGGGCGTTCTCGGCGATGCGGGCCGCCAACTGGCGCGCCTTGTCGAGGCTCTCGCCCTCGCCGACCACATAGTGGGAGAGGCCGAGTCGCTGGCCCTCGTCCGCCGCCATGACCCGGCCGGTGAGCATCATTTCGCACATGCGGCCGGGACCGATGATGTTGGCCACCCGCACCGAGGCGCCGCCACCGACGAAGATGCCGTGGCGCCCCTCGGGGAGTTGATAGACGGTACTGGTCTCGGCGACTCGCACATGAGTGGCGGTGGCAAGCTCCAGGCCGCCGCCGATGACGGCACCCTGCATGGCGCTGACCACCGGAATGCCGCCGTTCTGCAACCGATCGAAGATGCGATGCCAACTGCGGGAGTGCTTTACCACGCCAAAGGGCTCACGGTGCTGGTGTTCGGCCAGGTCGAGCCCGGCGCAGAAGTGCTTGCCCTCGGCAGCAAGAACGATGACCCGGGCATTTTCAGGGGTGGCGGTCAGTGCCTCTTCCAAAGCGCTGAGCAGGCGATCGCTGACGGCGTTACGTTTCTCCGGTCGTGCCAGCGTGATGGTGTAGATGCTGTCATCCATAGACTTCTTGACGAGAGTTTCGGTCATGGGGGCCTCGGCAGTGGTTCGTCAGGCTGAGCGCTTGTTGTCCACAGATACTGTTGTGATTATAAACAGTATAAAGACTACAGCACCATCCCCGACGGGTCATTCTTGCTCTGTTACGTCTTTGGTCTAGTGCGGACTTCGGCGTGGGGCGTAACGAAAACGGCGGCCCGAGGGCCGCCGCCGTAGTGCTATAGGGCCACCGTCACTCGGCGAACATCTCGAAGACCATACCGCGCAGCCAGCGGTTGCCGGCATCCTGATGGAAGCGCCTGTGCCAGAAGAGGTTGATCGGAATCTCGGGGAAGGGCACGGGGTGCTCGCGCATCGCCAGCCGGAACCGCTCCCGGGTCACCTCGGCCAGCTTGTCGGTGACCGTCACCACCAGGTCGGTGCTGCTGACGATATAGGGCACGGCGGCGAAGTGGGGCAGCTCGAGCCTGACCGGCCGGGTGATGCGGGACCGGGCCAACTGCTCCTCCACGATGCCATGGCCGGTGCCCCGGGCCACCACCACGGCATGCTGGGCGGCGGCGAAGGCGTCCAGGTCGAACTCTCCCGCTGCCAGGGGATGGTCGGCTCTCATCAGGCAGACATAGCGCTGCACGAAGAGCCCCTGCTGGTAGAAGCCGGCGCCGAGCTGCGGAATCAGGCCGATGGCCAGGTCGATTCGTCCGTCCTCCATCTCGCGCTTCAGGTCCTCGTTCTGGCTGCGTACCGTGTTCAGGGCGATGCCCGGCGCCTCCCGGGCCAGGCGCTGGAGCAGGCGAGGCAGGAAAACGATCTCGCCGATGTCGGTCATGGCGATGTTGAAGGTGCGCTCGCTCACCGCCGGGTCGAAGTCGTCCGGCCGGTTGAGGGTCTCCTGCAGCCGGGCCAGGGCCTCGGCGATGGGCGGATGCAGGCGGGAGGCCAATGGTGTCGGCATCAGGCCCTTGGAGGTACGCTCGAAGAGCTCGTCGCCGAGCAGGGTGCGCAGCCGTTTCAGGGCGTGACTGACCGCGGGCTGGGTGAGCCCGAGGCGTAGCGCCACGCGCTGGGTGTTCTGCTCCTGGTAGAGGAGGTCGAAGACCACCAGCAGGTTCACGTCGATCTCCGACAGCTTGATCATGGCGTTCTCGTCGTCAGCGGGTGTCTTCCGGCCGTTCGTGGCATTGGACAAAGGTCGAGGCTCGAAGGATCGGAATCATCCAGATTCTTGTTTTACCGGCTTATTAGTCGTGCTTATGCAGTGAATGCAGGGTGCTGTGTGGTCCCCAGCGAGGGGTGTGCCTAGCGTAAGGACACATCCTCCGGCCACTTCACGGGAGCACGACCATGGTATCCAACCTCCAACCAAAACGCCTTTCCATCGGCATCGTCGGCGGCGGCATCGGCGGTGTGGCCTTCGCCGTGGCCCTGTCGCGGGATGCCGGCCTCGACGTCCAGCTCTTCGAGGCCGCACCGCAGTTCTCCGAGATCGGTGCCGGCGTCTCCTTCGGACCCAACGCCGTGCGGGCCATCTCCCTGCTCGGTCTGGAGAGTGCGTATCGCCGCATCGCCGACTCCTCCCCGGCTCCCTTCGAGGATGTCTGGTTCGAATGGCGGCGCGGCCGCGACGACGCCTACCTGACCGCTTCCCTGGCGCCGGGCTGCGGGCAGTCCTCGGTGCACCGCGCCGACTTCCTGGACGCCATCGTCGCCAATCTGCCCGAGGGCATCGCCCGCTTCGGCAAGCGCTGTGTCGAGGTCAGGCAGGATGACGACGGCGTCGAGGTGGACTTCGAGGATGGCAGCCGCCATCGCTGCGACATCCTTATCGGCTTCGATGGCATCAAGTCGGCGATGCGTGACCATGTGCTACCCCCCGAGCAGTACGGTGACCTCGGCCCCTTCTGGAGCGGCACCTATGCCTATCGCGGCATGATCCCCACCGGGCAACTGGAGGCGGCCATGGAGGCCAGGGGAGCCGACCGGCGGCTGGCGCTGGTGCCGCAGATGTACCTGGGCCCCGACCGTCACATCCTGACCTTCCCGGTCAAGCAGTCCGAGCTGATCAACGTGGTGGCCTTCATCACCGATCGCTCCACCCCCAATCCCCGGCTGCCCGAGGGCGAGGAGTGGGTCAAGGCCGTGGCCCAGCAGGAGTTGCTGGAGGTCTTTGCCGATTGGAGCGCCGCTTCCCGGGCCATCCTGGGCTGCATTCCCGAGCCGACCCGCTGGGCCCTGCATGAGCTGCCGGAGCTGCCCTTCTATCACCGCGGTCGGGTGCTGATCGTGGGGGATGCGGCCCATGCCATGGTGCCCCACCAGGGCGCGGGAGCCGGCCAGGCGTTGGAGGACGCCTACGTGCTGGCCAGCCTGCTGACCGATACCTCCTGTACCCGGCAAAACGCCCAGCAAGCACTGGCTGCCTTCGAGGCGGTCCGCCACGCGCGCGCCTGCAGGGTACAGCGTACCTCTCATGAAGCAGGGGACCTCTACGAGTACAGCGCGCCGGGAATTGGCGCTGACGAGGCACGGCTCGCCGCCGATCTGGAGACCCGTTTCGACTGGCTCTGGAACCATGACCTACGGAATGACGTGGCTGCGGCCAGAGTGCGCTTGGGGTGGGAGTCGGCGGACTCTTTCGCAACGGCCTGACCCCGCGCTGACATGGGAGGTTAATCCCAAACCCCTGAAGACAACGATAACAACCCCTGGAGCACACCATGACACATATCGAGAAGGGGGTGGGCCTTCGGACCGCACCTCGAGACTTCTTGCGTGATCTCAATATCGACAATCTCAGCGCCGGACTCGTTGCCGGGATATTCGGCCTCAGTGCCGGCATTATTCATATCAGCGCTGGCACTGCTGCCGGTCTTGATTCCCACTTCCTCTTGATTTGGGTCGTCAGCTACCTGCTGATCAACGGCCTGTTCGGTCTGGTCGTGCCGGCCTACTACCGATTGCCGTTGCCCATGGCCAACTCCATTCCCGGCGCGCTGCTGTTCGCGGCGGTGATTCCAGTGGTCGGGCTGGAAGCGGCCCTGGGGGCGACCCTCATCGCCGGTGCCATCTCCCTGGTGGCCGGATTGGCCGGGGTGATGGGCATCGTGATGAAGCTGATCCCCATGCCGATCGTGATGGGCATGGTCGCTGGCATCCTGCTCAAGTTCGGGCTCAACATGGTGGCGCCGCTGGAGAGTGCCATGTTGCCGGCGGCCATCATGATCCTGGCCTTCTTCATCTCGGCGCGGCTGCTTCGTAGGGTACCGCCGCTGATCGTGGCCATGCTGGCCGGTATCGCCTACATGGCCTATTCCGGCGTCGACTTCTCCGGGGTGGCGTTCTCGGTGACCTTCCCCGAGTTCATCGTGCCCGAGTTCACCCTGCAGGCCTTCCTGGCCTATGGTCTGCCGCTGGCGCTGATCCTGGTGGGTATGGAGACGCCGGCCGGGGTGGGCCTGGTCAAGGGCATGGGCTACAAGGCGGTGCCGGCCAACGCCATCACCACTGTGGGTGGCATCGGTACCATGATCTCGGCCTTCTTCAACCTGCACAGCACCTGTATTGCGGCCCCGGCAACGGGTATCTGCGCCTCTCCCGAGGCCGGCGATCACGATAAGCGCTGGGTGGCGGCGGTGATCACCGGGGCAGTCTTCATGCTGGGCGCCCCCTTCTACGGCTTCATGGTCAGCCTGATCCAGGCCATGCCGGGCTACTTCATCGCCATCATCGCCGGCCTGGCCCTGGTCCGGGTCATCACCTCGGCGATGCAGGTAACGTTCTCGGGCAAGCACGAGATGGGGGGAATATTCGCCTTCCTGATCGCAACTTCCGGTCTGCAGATCCTGGGCATCGGCGCATCCTTCTGGGCGTTGGTGCTGGGGGTGTTCGTCTCGCTGCTCTTCGAGACGCGGGATTTTGGGTTCGGCACTGCCCGGTTGGTGACCGGCAAGGTGTCATTGAGCAAGAAGGCTGGCTGAAGCTTCGCCAAGAACACCGACGGCGGCCCGAGGGCCGCCGTCGGGGGGGAGGTTTGGCGAGCGCTGTCAGGCAGTACACTCCTCCCGCAGAGCCATGGCGGCCTCGTAGATCTCACCGGCCTCGCCGCCGACTTCCTCCAGATAGCCGTCGATGGTTTGCTGCAGCACCGGGCCCCAGTCGGGGTGGTCGAGGGCATCCTCGATGACCAGGAATTCGTGGCCGGCTTCCTCGGCGTCCTCGCGTCCCTGGCGGATCAGCTCGTCGTAGACGGCAGCGGCGCGCAGCGACCACTCCATGCCGCTGTGGTCGTCGATCACCTGCTGCAGGTCCTCGGGCAGGCCGTCATAGGTGCGCTGGCTCATGGTGACGAACAGCGACAGGTCGTAAAGCGGCACCTCGGTGTGGTAGCTGGCCAGCTCGTTGAGGTGGAAGGTCTTCATGCCCTCCCAGTTGAAGCTCAGGCCGTCCACCACGCCACGCTGCATGGCGGTGAAGACATCCGGGGCCGGCATGCCCACGGCCTGGGCGCCAAGGCGGTTGAACATGTCGCCGACCACCGGCGTAGGGCGGCGCAGGCGCAGTCCTTCCAGGTCCTGAGGGGTCTCGATCAGGCGCTCCTTGGTATGCAGGTAGCCGGGGCCGGTGGTGAACAGGAACAGCGGCCGGGTATCGGCGTATTCCTCTTCGAAGTGCCCCTGTTCTTGGAGCGACTGCAGAATACACGAGCCCTGGCGGCTGCTGGCCGAGACGCCGGGAAGTTCGGCCACCTGGGTCAGCGGAAAGCGCCCGGCGTTGTAGCCCTGCGCCGAGGCCCCGATGTCGGCGACGCCGGTGACGACGCTTTCGTAGGTCTTGTCGGACTTTGCCAGGGTCTGGCTGGGATAGACTTCAACTTTCAGACGGCCATCCGAGGTCGCTTCGACGCTCTCCGCCCAGGCCTGGAACAGCTCGCGGTCGATCAGTGAGCCGCCGGGCCAGACGTGGGCGATGCGCAGGGTAGTGGCCTCGGCCAGGGCCGGTGTGGCCAGAAGAGCGGCGGCCAGCGCACTGGATAGGGCGATTCGGTTCACGGTCTTGCTGGGTGTCATGGGGGTGTTCCTCTTGTCGTTATGGAGTAGTGAGGGGGGCTGGTCAGAGGTCCAGCACCAAGACCTTGCTTTTGGCTCGTGAGCAACAGGGGGTGAACTGGTCGTTGGCGGCGTGCTCGTCGTCGTCCAGGTAGAGGTCACGGTGGTCGGGCTCGCCCTCGAGCACCCGGGTCAGGCAAGTACCGCAGACCCCCTGTTCGCAGGAGACCATGATCTCGATGCCGTTCTCGGCGAGCACCTGGTGCACCGTCTTGTCGGCGGGCACGGTGAAGCTGGCGCCGCTGCTGGCAATCTTGACCTCGAAGCTGCCGTCGTCGCTGGTGTCGGCCACGGCGCCGGCGAAGTACTCGGTGTGCAGCTGATGGCTAGCCCAGCCATGGGCCTTGCAGGTCGCCAGCACGAAGTCGATAAAGCCCTTCGGGCCGCAGATATAGATCTGGGTCCCGGGGTCGGGGGTGCCGACCAGGGGCTCCAAGTCGAGCTTCTGTTCGGGCTCGCCGTCATCGAAGTGAAAATGAACGCGCTCGGCGAAGGTTCCCTGGCGAATGCGCTCGAGAAACGCCGTGCGCTCGGCGGCGCGCGTGCAGTAGTGCATCTCGAAGTCGGCGTCGGTGTGCGCCAGGCGTTCGGCCATGCACAGGATCGGCGTCACGCCGATGCCGCCGGCGAACAGCAGGGTGCGCTTGGCGTGCTCCAGCGGGAAGTGATTCTTGGGTGCGCTGATCTGGATCAAGTCGCCCACCTGAATCTCCTCGTGCATCGCCACCGAGCCTCCGCGCGAGGTCGGGTCGCGCAGTACGCCGATCAGGTAGCGGTCGCGCTCTTCGGGATGGTTGCACAGCGAGTATTGCCTGATGAGCCCCGGCTTGATCTGCACATCGACATGCGCCCCGGCGCTGAAAGCCGGCAGCGGCCGGCCGTGGGGGTCGGCAAGCTCGAAGGTGGCGATATCCCGGGCTTCGTCGTGACGCGCCTTGACCTCGACGATCAGCGAGAGGGGCGTGCCGCTCATGCCGTGGCCCCCGCTTTATCGGCTTCCTGCTCCTCGACGAGGATGCGGTCGATGATGCGCCTCGCCTGAACGCCGCCGCCGTCGATGTTGAGCTTGAGCAGCTGGCGGTCGGGATAGCGCAGCAGGTTGCGCTGCTGGGCCTCGAGCATCTCCAGGTCCTCGGCGAAGATCTTGCCCTGGCCTTCGCGGATCTTGGCGGTGAGTTCGGCGTCCTCGGGCTTGAAGTTGCGCGCCATGCCCCAGAAGTACCAGATCGAGGTGTCGGTCTCGGGAGTGATGAAATCGACCACGATGCTCGATGCCTTGACCTCCGCCGGGGCGTCATAGCCGCCGTTGCCGGCATGGGCCACGCCCACGTCTATGTGCACGTGGCTCGGCGGGGTGAAGCGGCAGATCTGCCAGCGATCCACCGGCACGTCGTCGGCCAGGCCACAGCCGCGCAGGGCTGCCTGCCAGAAGGGAGGGGCCGGGATATTTTCCATGTGTCGGCTGGTAATGACTTCCTCGCCATTGACGGAAGTCTCGGGGGCGGCCTCCTCGATCTCCGGCTGGCCGATGCTGGAGGCGTGCACATAGGTCTCATGAGTCAGGTCCATGAGATTATCAATCATCAGGCGATATTCGCAGCGGACGTGGTAGAGCCCGCCGCCATAGGCCCAGTCGGGGCTATTGGCCCAGTGCAGCTCGGGGATCAGGTTCGGGTCGGCCTTGTCCGGATCGCCCGGCCAGAGCCACACGAAGCCGTGACGCTCCTCCACCGGGTAGGCGCGGATGCTCGGGAAGCCACGCACCCGCTGGCCCGGCATGCTGGCGCACTTGCCGTTGCAGCCCATTTCCAGGCCGTGGTAGCCGCACACCAGCTTGCCGTCGCGTACGAAGCCCAGCGACAGCGGGGCTCCGCGGTGGGGGCAGAAGTCTTCCACTGCGGCCACGCGGCCTTCGTCGCCACGAAAGAAGACGATCGGCTCGTTGCAGATGGTACGCCCCAGCGGTTTCTCCTCGATCTCGTCCGGGGTGCAGGCGACGTACCAGGCATTCTTGGGATAGGGGGCGTGGGAATGGGGGGCTTGATGCGTCACGGCTCTCTCCTTTGGGGTATTGGCTCATGTCGTGGCATGGAGCGGCGCTACCCTCTATGTCAGGAATGTCTACGGTCAGGAACGTTATGTTTGGATCCAAAGTAGAGCTTCATGCCGTATAATAGGTCAACTTATGCTTTAGTTGGATCCAAGTCCGAATCAACAAGAATGTGCAAGGGCATCAAGGAGATCGGGTGAGTAACAGCGACAAGAGCGTGGTGAGTCGGTTGCGCAAGCTGATCGGCGAGGGGGCCTACCAGCCGGGCGAGCGCCTCGGCGAGGTGGCGGTTTCCGAACAGTTGGGGGTCTCGCGGACGCCGGTGCGCCTGGCCTTTCGTACCCTTGAGCAGGAGGGGTTGCTGCAGAGGGCAGGCAAGCGAGGCTTCATGGTGCGGGAGTTCACCGAAGCAGACGTGCTCTGTGCGGTGGAGGTTCGCGGGGTGCTGGAGGGGTTGGCGTCCCGGCGTCTGGCCGAGCAGGGACTTTCACCGGCGCTGGATGCCAAACTGGAAGTTTGGATCCAAAAGGGGCGGGAGCTGCTGGCCAAGGGCTACCTCGAAGAGCGCGACGTCGACGTGTGGAGCGAGCTCAATCGGCATTTCCACGAGACCATCGTCGGCTCCTCCGGCAGCCCGGTGATCGGCGATGCCATCGCGCGCAACAATCATCTGCCCTTCGCCGCGGCGGACTCCATCGTCATCGACAGCGAGGCGCTGGATCGCGAATACCGCAAGCTGCAGCTGGCCCAGGTGCAGCATGAACTGGTGGTGCAGGCGCTGCGCCACGGCGAGGGCGCCCGGGCCGAGATGCTGATGCGCGAGCATGCTTTCATTGGCCTGCGCTATGGGGAGTTGTTCGGCCTGGGTGGGTAAATCCGCCCAGGTGACCGGGTGCCGTGAGCAGCGAAAAGTCCAAGAAAGCGAGCCGAAAATCCTGGTAAGCCGTGGGTTTTTGCCAGCAAATGTGCGCGATGGGAAAAAATCCTGACGACATCGACTAAAGTCGATTAACGAGGTCGTCGGTAGTGAGGTAGTTTAGCCGATAATACGAACGTAAATTCGTATAGCGAACAATCGATATGTTCATTACAACGATCTCCTGGAGGCACCCATGAACCGTGTCCTGTCCCGCTGCCTGCTGGCAGCCTCCATCGCTGCCATCACCACCGCTTCCGCCCAGGCCGCGACTACCCTGCGCATGGCCCACTTCTGGCCGGGTGCCTCGGGCATCAACCAGGACATCTTCGAGGCTTGGGCCGACACCATCGAGGAGGAGTCCGGCGGCGAGCTGCGCGTGGAGATGTTCCCTTCCGGTACCCTGGCCAAGCCCGACGCCATCTACGAGGCGGTAGGCAACGGCATCGCCGATATCGGTGCCACGGCACAGGGCTACACCGCCGGCCGCTTCCCGCTGTCGCAGATCGTCGAGCTGCCCGGCGTGGCGACCAATGCGACCCAGGGCGCCTGCGTGCTGCAGACGCTCTACGACGACGGCCATCTCGACGAGGAGTATGCCGATACGCGGCCGCTGTTCATGTTCACCACCGGGCCGGGCGGAATCCACACCATCGATACCGACGTTCAAGTGCCGTCCGACCTCGAGGGACTGCGCATTCGCCGCCCCACTGCCGTGGCCGGCGAGATGCTCGAGGCCATGGGCGCCAACCCGGTGGGTATGCCGGCGCCGGAAATCTACACCGCCATGCAGCGTGGCGTCGTCGATGGCCTGAGCTTCCCGTGGGAGGGCCTCAAGGGCTTCCGTATCAACGAGCTGGTCAACTATCACACCGAAGTGCCGTTCTACACGCTGATCTTCGTCGCCACCATGAGCCAGAACAGCTACGACCGGCTCAGCCCCGAGCAGCAGGCGGTAATCGATGCCAACTCCGGCATGAAGTGGGCCGAGAATGCCGGCGCCGTGTTCGACCGGCTCGACGTCGAGGGCAAGCAGGAAGCCAGGGACGCCGGCCACACCATCCGTGAGATCGAGAACCCGCTGGAAAACCCGGACTGGCAGGCGCCGCTGGAGCTGGGGATCGAGAGCTACCTCACCCAGGTCGAGGAGCGTGGTCTTCCGGCGCGAGAGGTCTACGAGGCCGCGCTTGCCGCCAGCGAGTCCTGTGCGGAAGATCAGGGGTAAGCCATGCAGGCGTTCCTCGAACGGGCCAGCCACTGGCTGGCCCTCGTTTGTCGTGTCGTCGCCGGCATCGCCTTGCTGGCGCTGCTGACGGTGACCATCGCCGATGTCGGCACACGTTATCTCTACCGTCTGACCGAAGGAGCCATTGCCCTGCGCGTAACCGGCAGCGTGGAACTGGTGAGCTACCTGATGCTGTGTTCGCTGCTGGCGGCCATGGCGGCCAACGTAGAGAAGAGCCAAGTGGTGGTGGAAGCCTTCTCCCATGGCCTCGCCCCTGCCATCAAGCATCGCCTGCACGGTTTCTATCTGCTGGGCTTCGCCGCGCTGGGGCTGGTGCTCTTCATCGGCCTGCTCGACTCGGCCACGGCGGCGACCCGCCACGGTGAGGTCACCCAGGACCTGCGTCTGCCCATGGGGCCCATCTACCAGGCGGCCGCGCTGCTCAGCCTGCTGCTGGGCCTGCGCAGCCTGATCCATGCGCTGCTTGGTGCAGTGTTCGGCAGCGAACAGGAGGTCTCCCATGGGGAGTGAAATGATCGGCGCCATCGGGCTGGGCATGCTGCTGGTGCTGATGGTGCTGCGCGTGCCCGTGGCACTGACCATGCTGACGGTCGGGGTGGTGGGCTTCGCCCAAGTGATCAGTTGGGATGCAGCCATCGCCCAGGTCAAGACGGTGCCGGTGGAAGTGCTCTCCAACTACAGCTTCAGCGCCGTGCCCATGTTCATCCTGATGGGCGTGCTGGCGGCGCACTCCGGCATGGCCGGCAAACTGTTTGAATCTGCACGCAGCATCTGCGGCGGGTGGAAAGGGGGGCTGGCGATTTCTGCCATTGGCTCATGCGGGGTCTTCTCGGCGATCTCCGGTTCGTCGCTGGCCACTGCCAGCACCATGACCCGCGTGGCGCTGCCGGAGATGGAGCGCTACGGCTACAACCGCGGCCTGGCTACCGGGGCGCTGGCCGCCGGCGGCACGCTCGGCATCATGATCCCGCCCTCCATCGCGCTGCTGATCTACGCCATCCTCACTGAGCAATCGGTGGGCGACATGTTCATGGCCGGCCTGGTGCCGGGGCTGATGGGGCTGGTGATGTATGCGCTCACGGTCAGCGTCGTGATGCGCCTGCGCCCCTCCCTTGCTGTGGCGGGAGAGCCCACGCCATGGAAGGAGAAGCTGCTGTCGATGGGCGGGCTGGTGCCCTTCTTCGCCGTGTTCCTGGTGATGATCCTGGGCATCTACTTCGGCGCCTTCACTCCCACCGAGGGGGCTAGTGTCGGGGCTTTCGCCACGCTGCTCTATGCCCTGTTCAAGGGCATGCGCTGGAGCGGGCTATGGCATAGCGTGCAGGAGACCCTGGCGCTCTCCGCGGTGGTGTTCTTCATGCTGGTAGGGGCCGAGACGCTGGGCTACTTCATCTCGGTGTCGCGGATCTCGTTCTCGATCAGCGACTTCCTCTACGGCGCGGACCTGGCCCCGATGGTGGTGGTGCTGTGCATCCTGCTGCTCTACTTCGTGCTGGGGATGTTCATGGACTCCATCGCCATGCTGGTGATCACGGTGCCTGTGGTGTACCCCATCATCCAGTCGCTGGGGATCGATCCGGTATGGTTTGGCATCGTGACGGTGCTGACCGTGGAGCTCGGGCTTATCACCCCGCCGGTGGGCATGAACGTCTTCGTGATCAAGGCGATGGCGCCCCATGTGGGGCTGGGCGAGATCTTCCGCGGCGTGGCACCTTTCATCGTCTCGGACTTCGTGCGCCTGGCGCTGCTGGTGGCCTTCCCGGTACTGACCACGCTGTTCCTGCTCTAAGTTCGACGCAACGACGCAGTGCCCTGCAAACCGGGCGCTGGGTCATGACGCCGCCCCCGCTCAGCTGGCCTGATCGGGGGCGTCTTGTCTCTGGGCCTCGGCGGCATGCTGCCGCACCCGGAAGTCTCGCGGTGAGAGGCCGGTATTGCGCTTGAAGAAGCGGGTGAAGTAAGCCGGCTCGGAGAAGCCGAGGCTGTCGGCGATCTGGCTGATGGTCATGTTGGTGTAGGTGAGCTGGCGCTTGGCTTCCAGCAACAGGCGTTCGTGCAGCAATTGCAGCGCGCTGCGGTCCGCCAGGCGGCGGCACAGCGTGTTGAGATGGGCGCTGCTCATGCCGAGCTGCTCGGCAAACCGCTCGATGCTGGGCTGCTGACGATACTGCGCCTCGATCAGCGCCTGGAAACTCGCCAGCCGTTCGTGTCCACGGTCGCGTTGGCGCAGGCCGGAGGGGGCGTGCGATTCGGCTTGCCGGGAGAGTTCGATTACCAGGGCCTGGACCTGGGACTCCAGCATGCGGTCGCGTCCCGGCGCGGGCTGACGGTATTCCGCATCGATCTGTTCGACCAGGGCGGCTAGGCGTTGGGCCTTTCGAGGCTGTTCGAGCAGATGATAGTCGGCGTGCCGCAGCACGCTGGCCTGTTCTTCGAGGCGTTGGCCAAGCTGCTCGGCCAGCGGCTGCGCCAGGGTCACGATGTGGCCCTGGATATCCTGCGAGAAGCGAAAGCCGTGGATGGTCATCGCCGGGACCACGATCACCAGAGGACCATGAAGGGTGTGCTGCGTGCCTTCCAGCTCCAGTTCGACTCGGCCATTGGCGATGTGCAGTACGTGCACCAGGTCTGCGTGCCGGTGGGGGCGGATGTGCCAGTCGTGCAGCCGGCTGCGCTCGGGGATCGACTCGCAGTGCAGCAGGTCGGGTGTCGGCCAGTGACGGGTTTCGCCATAAAGCTTGAAAACGGGAACGGATGTCTCCGTTGGCTGGAACATGCTCGCCTCCTGCCTGGCGGGTACGACCAAAGTCGGCCGGCATGGCTTGAAAAGTCCAAGTGATAAAAAGGATCTTGCCTTAAAGCGCGTCCCTTTTCATTGAAAAATGCAACTCATGTCATCCCGGACGAGACAATGAGGCATAGCTCATGAAAACCCAAGTCGCCATCATCGGTGCCGGCCCCTCCGGGCTGCTGCTGGGCCAACTGCTGAGCCGCCAAGGCATCGACAACGTGATTCTCGAACGCAAGAGCGGCGAGTACGTGCTCAGCCGAATTCGCGCCGGGGTGCTGGAGCAGGGCATGGTCGACCTGCTGCGCGAGGCCGGTGTCGATGCGCGCATGGATGAGGAGGGCCTGCCTCACGATGGCGTCGAGCTGGCCTTCGACAATCGCCGCGTACGCGTCGACCTCGCCGGGTTGACCGGCGGCAAGACGGTGATGGTCTACGGCCAGACGGAAGTGACCCGCGACCTGATGGAGGCTCGCGAGGCGAGCGGCGGCACGACGATTTACGAGGCGGACAATGTGCAGCCGCATGATCTTGAAAGCGACGCCCCTTATGTCACCTTTGAGAAGGACGGCGAGAGCGTGCGCCTCGACTGCGACTACATAGCCGGCTGCGACGGTTTCCACGGCGTCTCGCGCCGGTCGATCCCCAAGGATCGCATCAAGGAGTTCGAGAAGGTCTACCCGTTCGGCTGGCTGGGCCTGCTCGCCGACACCCCGCCGGTCGCCGACGAACTGATCTACGCCCGCCACGAGCGCGGCTTCGCTCTGTGCAGCATGCGTTCGCCCACACGCAGCCGCTACTACGTCCAGGTGCCGCTCGACGAAAAGGTCGAGGAGTGGTCCGACGAGCGCTTCTGGGACGAGCTCAAGCGGCGCCTGCCCGAGGACGTGGCGGCCAAGCTGGTTACCGGGCCTTCGCTGGAGAAGAGCATCGCCCCGCTGCGCAGCTTCGTGGTCGAGCCGATGCAGTACGGCAAGCTATTCCTGGTGGGTGATGCCGCCCATATCGTGCCGCCTACCGGGGCCAAGGGGCTCAATCTCGCCGCCAGCGATGTCAATACGCTCTATCGGCTGATGGTCAAGGTGTACCAGGAAGGCCGCACCGACCTGATCCCCAACTATTCCCAGACCTGCCTCAAGCGCATCTGGAAGGCCGAGCGTTTCTCCTGGTGGATGACCTCGCTGCTGCACAAGTTCTCCGACGAGGAGGGCTTCGAGACCCGCATGCAGCAGGCCGAACTCGACTACCTCACTTCCTCGGAGGCGGGCCTCAAGACCATTGCCGAGAACTACGTCGGCCTGCCCTACGAGTCGCTGGAGTAACACCTCTCTCCCATGTTTCCTCCTTGACCCGGGCGCTGGCAGTTGGCCCGGGTTTTTTCTTGGGTAGGCAAAACCCTGGTAAGACTAAGGTCGGGTTTGGGGCAGTAGATTAACCCAGTACTCTCGTTGTTACCGCGAATAAATGTGCGCTTTGCGAACATTTCAACAAACGACAACTAAGGTGGCGTGATGACGAACTTCCTGAAAAAAGCGTGCCTGGCGGCATGTGGTAGTGGTCTGGCGATGGCAGTCTCCGTCTCGACGGTCCAGGCCAATGAATGGCCGACCGACGACGTGCGTCTCGTCGTTCCGTATGCGCCGGGTGGTACCACCGACGTTCTCTCGCGCCGCGTCGCCGACCTGCTGCAAGAAGAGCTGGATGCCAACGTGGTGGTCGAGAATCGCCCCGGCGCGGGTTCCACCGTGGCCACCGGGCGCCTGGCGCGCGGTGGCCGCGATGTCGACCACACGATCCTCATGGCCTCCCCAGGCCACACCATCGGCGCGGCGATCTACCCCGACCTGGCCTACGATCCGGTCGAGGACTTCGTCTTCCTGCAGAACCTGATCGACATTCCGAACGTCATGGTGGTGCCGGCCGATAGCCCCTACGACAGCGTGTCCGAATTTGTCGAGGCGGCCAAGGAGCAGAACATGACCTTCAGCCACAGCGGCGTGGGCAGCTCCATCCATATGTCAGGCGAGCTGTTCAAGACCCTGACCGAGACCAACATGACGGCCGTGCCGTTCGCCGGCAGCGGCGCGGCCTTGCCAGCCCTGCTTGGCGGCGACGTCGACGTGTCGTTCGAGAACATGCCGACCGTGCTCTCGCATATCAAGTCTGGCGACCTGAAGGCCCTGGCCGTCACCTCCGCCGAGCGTTCCGAACACCTGCCCGACGTACCGACCCTGCGCGAAGTGGGCGACTACAACCTCGATCAGTTCGTCACCACCGCCTGGTTCGGCCTGATCGCCCACGAGTCGTTCCCCGAGGAAGCGCAGGACGCCATGCATGAAGCGCTCGGCGCCGTGATGCAGCGCGAGGAGTTCGTCAACTTCGCCGATCAGCTGGGCGCCGAGCCGGGCCAGGTGGCCGGCGAGGAGTTCAAGCAGTTCATCGCTCAGGAGGTGGAGCGCTGGCAGGACGTCGCCGAGCAGGCTGGCATTAGCCAGTAACACCGGAAACGACCCAGCGATCATCGAGGCGAGGGCTTTGTCCTCGCCTCACCTGTTTCTTCAGCGAGGTGGTTATGTCGACACCCGTCAACAAGCGCGGTGGGCCGATCCGCGATCCGGGCGACGTCCTGGCAGGGGGCTTGCTGCTGATTGCTTCCGTGATTCTGCTGTTCTATCTGGTGCCCAACTACATCAATGAGCCGCCCATCCTGCAGAACCCGATGATGTCGCCGCGCTGGCTGCCGCGCATCGTGGGCGGGCTGCTGCTCGGCTTCTCTCTTCTGCTGATCGTGCAGGGATTGATGGTTGATGGCACTGGCAAGGAGGACGGTCGCCGCATCGAGAAGGGGCCGCGGCGCCGCTTTGCCCTGATGGTCGTGGCGCTGGTGGTCTACGTGGCCCTGTTCGAGGCGCTGGGTGCGGTGATCAGCGGTATCCTCGCCACCCTGATCCTGTTCGTAGCCCATCCGGTGCGTACCTGGTGGGTCTATGGGTTGGCCATTGTCTTTCCCGTCGTCGTCACCTTTCTTTTCGTCAAGGTCATGAACGTGCCGCTACCGGTGATGCCTTTCTGATGGCAGATCGCACAAACCTGCTACTAGGTGACGTATGGAAATCGTTTCGGAAGTCCTGCAGCTCTTCCTCCATCTGGAGAATTTCCTGGCCATCGCGCTGGGCGTCGTCATCGGGGTGGTGGTAGGCTCCATCCCCGGTCTGACTGCCACCATGGCGGTGGCACTGGCCCTGCCGTTCACCTTCTCCATGCAGCCGGTGGCAGCCATCCTGCTGCTGGTTGGCATCTACAAGGGTGGTATGTACGGCGGCTCGATCACCGCTATCCTGATCCGTACGCCGGGCTCGCCCGCCTCGGCCTGCACCCTTCTCGACGGCTACCCCATGGCTCAGCAGGGGCACGCCAAGAAGGCGCTGAAGACGGCCCTCTACTCGTCGGTGATCGCCGATTTCATCTCCAATATTGCGTTGATTTTCTTCGCCGCCTACTTGGCCAAGATCGCCCTGAACTTCGGCGCCCCGGAGTTCTTCTGGCTGATCTGCTTCTCGTTGACCATCATCATCTCACTGGCCAGCGGCTCGATGATCAAGGGGCTGTTGGCGGCGTTGATGGGCATCCTTCTCTCGCTGGTGGGGCTGGATGAGGTCTTCGGCTCCCAGCGACTCACCTTCGGCAACTACAACCTGATGGACTCGATCTCGTTCATTCCGTTGCTGATCGGGTTGTTCGCCATCCCCGAGATCATCGAGTTCTACCGCAGGAAGGCGCTGCCGCACATCAAGGCCAAGGCCAGCGGGGCCGGTCTCTCGCTGGCCGAACTCAAGCGCTGCATGAAGAGCATCATCCGCGGCAGCCTGATCGGCGTGATCATTGGCGCCATTCCCGGCACCGGCGCAACCGCCGCGGCCTTCATCTCCTACAGCGACGCCCGGCGCCGCTCGCCGCGGCGCGACAACTTTGGCAAGGGCGAAGTGGAAGGCGTGGCCGCCTCGGAGGCGGGCAACAACGGCGTGGCGGGGGCGACCATGATTCCGCTGCTGTCGCTGGGCATTCCCGGCGACGTGATCACCGCGATTATCCTCGGTGCCTTCATGGTGCATGGCTTGACGCCGGGGCCGATCCTGTTCCAAGAGAATCTGCCGCTGATCTACGCCCTGTTCATGGGCATCATGTTTAGTTCGCTGGTGCTGGTGGTGGTGGGCAACGGCGCGATCAAGTATTTCTCGCTGATCGCCGACATTCCCAAGGAGATCCTCTTCCCCATCGTGTTGATGTTTTGCGTCTACGGCGCCTACGCGGTCAACAACGATACCTTCGACGTGTGGCTGATGCTGGGCTTCGGTGTGCTCGGCTATGTCTTCAACCGCGCGGCGATCCCCGCTGCCCCGTTCCTGATCGGCTTCATCCTCGGACCGATGTTCGAGGATAACCTTCGCCGCTCGCTGCTGATCGGCGGCAATGATCTGGCGATCTTCGCGCGCGGTCCGATCACCTGGTTCTTCATCGCCTTGACGCTGGGCTCGATCCTGCTGGCGATCTATCGCTATTTCGTGGCGCGCCGCCAGTCCGCCCGCACCGCTTCGACACAGGAGACACCATGAGCACCGGCCACGAACGGAACGCAAGCGCGGGGAGGCGATGACATGGCGGGACCACTGACAGGCCTGCGCGTGCTCGACCTGAGCCGAGTGATGGCCGGGCCCTGGTGCACCCAGATACTCGCCGACATGGGCGCGGAGGTGATCAAGATCGAGCGCCCGGTGAGCGGTGACGACACGCGCCACTGGGGGCCGCCCTGGCTCGCGGATCGTGACGGCAACGAGACCCGCGAATCCGCCTACTATCTCTCGGCCAACCGCGGCAAGCACTCGGTAACCGTGGACATGGGCAAGCCCGAGGGTCAGGCATTGATCCGCGAGCTGGCTGCCGAGAGCGATATCCTGGTGGAGAACTTCAAGAGCGGCGGGCTGGCGCGCAAGGGCCTCGACTACACCACCCTGGAAGCCATCAATCCGGGATTGATCTACTGCTCCATCACCGGTTTCGGCCAGACCGGACCGATGGCCGCCATGGCCGGCTACGACTATCTGATCCAGGCCCAGGGCGGGCTGATGAGCATCACCGGCGCGGCTGACGGCGAGCCCGGCGCGGGACCGCAGCGAGTCGGCATGGCAGTAGCGGACCTGACCACCGGCATGAACGCGACCATCGCCATTCTCGGCGCGCTGCATCATCGTCACCTGACCGGCGAAGGGCAGTACATCGACATGGCCCTGCTCGACGTCCAAGTGAGCTGGCTGGCCAACCAGGCGCAGAACTACTTCTGCAGCGGTACGCCACCCACCCGCACCGGCGAATACCATCCCAACCTGGTGCCCTATCAACCGTTTCCTACTGCCGACGGCGAGAAGGTGATCATCGCCATCGGCAACGACGGTCAATTCCAGCGCTTCTGCCAAGCGGTTGGGCGGCCTGAACTGGCTGAGGACCCGCGCTTCGCCACCAATCCGGCGCGGGTGAGACATCGCCTCGAGCTGGTGCCGATCATGGTCGAGATCACGCGCAGCCGTACCGCCGCCGAGTGGATCGCGCTGCTGGGCGAGATCGCGGTGCCCTGCGGGCCGATCCAGAACATCGCTCAGGTCTTCGACGACCCTCAGGTCAAGGCGCGGGAGATGCAGATCGAGCTGGAGTCGCGCCACGGGCCGGTGCCCGGCGTGGCCAACCCGATCAAGTACTCTCGTACGCGGCTGGACTATCGCAAGGCGCCGCCGGCGCTGGGCGAGGACACCGACGACGTGCTGGCGCGGCTGCTCGACAGGGCGCCGAAGGAGATCGCCGAGTTGCGCCAGCGCGGCGTGATCTAGTGCGGATCAGCCGACGCTGACGCCGCCGCAGACGAAGAGGGTCTGGCCGGTGACGAAGCCGCTACGCGCGTCGCAGAAGAAGCTCACCGCCTGGGCGACGTCCTCTGGCTGGCCCAGGCGCCGCGCCGGGATGTTGTCGATGATGCGCCGTGCGCGCTCGGAGTCCGGCGGGTTGTTCTCCCAGAAGGCGCTGGTGGCGATGGGGCCGGGGGCGACGCAGTTGACCGTGATGCCGTCGCTGGCCAGCTCCAGCGCCCAGGTACGGGCCATGGATTGCAGCGCGCCCTTGGTCGCGCTGTAGAGGCTGCGCGCCTCCTTGCCCAGCACCACGCGGCTGGCATTGATCACGATACGGCCGTGGCGCCGCTCGCGCATGCCCGCTAGCAGCACCTGTGTGCAGACCAGGGCCGAGCGCACGTTTAGGTGCATCAGGCGGTCGAAGTCCTCCACCCGCGTTTCGTCGAGCAGTGCCGGCGCGACGATCCCCACGTTGTTGACCAGGCAATCCACGCGGTGGGAGGCGGCGATCTCGGCAAGAACCTCTCGGGTCGCTTCCACTTCGGCGAGGTCGACCAGGCGAGCGTCGGCCCTGAGCGATTCCGCCTCGGGATCGATGATATCCAGCACGAAGGTGCGATAGCCATCGCGCTGCAGGCGCAGTGCGATGGACTGGCCGATGTTACGGGCACCGCCGGTGACAATGGCACAGGGTTCGCTCATGTGGGCTCCGTTTGGCTGTTATGTGCGTTATGCGTACGTTAGTTCGCTATGGTTTCGCTCCGACAGCGGCACAGCAACCCGACCTTCGTCTCGTTAGAGATGGTGAGCCGTTCAGATGGTTTCGAAGCCGTGAAATCTGGCGACGTTCTCCACCGGCTCGCGCTCGGTGATGAAGCGGTTCTCCGCTGCCTCGGGGTCTTCGTGGCCCACGGCGATGGCGCACAGCACCAGCTCATGGTCGGCGAGCCCCAGCTGCGCGCGAATGATCCGGTGGTACCAGGCCAGGGCGGCCTGGGCGCAGGTGTGCAGGCCCTGGCCGCGGGCGGCGGTCATCAGGCTCTGGATCAGCATGCCGGCATCCATGTAGCTGCCGGTCTCAAGGCGCCGGTCGAGGGTCACGATCATGGCCACCGGCGCATCGAAGAAAAGGAAGTTGCGGCGCATCTGTGCGTGGCGCCGGACCTTGTCCTCGCGCTTGATGCCAAGTGCTTCGTAGAGACCGTAGCCGCAGCGCTGGCGCCGCTCGCGGTAGGGTTCGAACCATTGGGTGGGGTAGTAGGCGTACTGGGGGTGATGCTCCTCGCCGCTATCGAAGGCGGCGAGGATGGCAGCGCTGAGCCGGTGCAGTGCCTCGCCCGTCACCACGTGAACCTGCCACGGCTGGATGTTGTTGCCGCTGGGCGCGCGTCCGGCGACTTCGATGAGGTGGGCCAGCGTGTCGCGGCTGACCGGGTCGGCCAGGAAGCGGCGAACGGATTTGCGGCTGCGGATGGCGTCGTCGACGTGCATGGAGGCTCCTCGCGATATGGGGTTGGGCAAGAAGCCGGACCGCTGGCGGCGCGGCCCGGCAGGCGCTCAGGAAGTGACCAGATGACAGCCGCTCTGCGCCAGCGGCAGGAAGGCCTCGTCTCCCGGAATGGTACGCAGGATGCGGTAGAGGTCCCATTCGCCTTCCGACTCGGCGGGCGACTTCACCTCCACCAGGTACATGTCGTGAACCATGCGCCCATCCTCGCGAATCACGCCGTTGGAAGTGAACATGTCGTTGACCGGCGTTTCGCCCATCCAGGTGCGCAGCGTGGCCGCATCGTCGGTGCCGGTGGCCTTGATGGCGTTGAGGTAGTGCATGACGCTGGAGTAGACCCCGGCCTGGACCATGGTCGGCATGCTATCCATGCGCTCGTAGTAGCGCTGCGCCCAGGCGCGGGCCTCGTCGTTCATGTCCCAGTACCAGCCGGTGGTGAGCTGCATGCCCTGGGTGGTCTCCAGACCCAGCGCGTGGATGTCGTTGAGGAACACCATCAGTCCCGCCAGCGACTGGCCCGATTCCGTCAGGCCGAACTGCCCGGCCGTGCTGATGGCGTTGACCGTGTCGGCGCCGGCGTTGGCCAGTCCGACGATCTTCGCCCCGGAGCCCTGGGCCTGCAGCATGTAGGAGGAGAAGTCGGCGGTGTTGAGCGGATGGCGCACCTTTCCCAGCACTTGACCGCTGTTCGCTTCCACTACCTTCTCCACGTCGGCTTCCAGCGAATGGCCGAAGGCGTAGTCGGCGGCGATGATGTACCAGCTGTCGCCGCCCTCCTCGACGATGGCGCGGGCCGTGCCGTTGGACATAGCATGGGTGTCGTAGACCCATTGAATGTGGTTGGGCGTGCAGTGCTCGTTGGTCACGCTGAGCGCGGCGGCGCCGGCTACCATGCCGATCTTGTCGTGCTCGGCGAGCAGCTGGGTGGCGGCGATAGTCACCGATGAGGCGACCAGCCCGCCGACCATGTCGACGTTGCGCTGGTCGATCCACTCGCGCACGGTGTTGGCGCCTACGTCGGCACTGTTGCGGTCATCGGCGCTGAACACCTCGATGGGGGCGCCATGAATGCTGCCGCCGTGGTCCTCCACGGCCATGCGCAGTGCTTCCAGCCCGCCCGGGCCGGCCAGGTCGCGGTAGGGGCCGGACATGTCGGCGAGGTAGCCGATGCGAATCGCGTCATCGCTGATCCCGGCCTGGGCGGTGCCGGCGGCAAGGGTCACGGCCAGGCCCAGCAGGCCGCTTTTCAGGGTGAATTGGCGTTTTGCGGACATACGAACTCTCCTACCTCGTCGCATGACGAGGCTGTTTGTTGTTGGCGTTGTGGGGTCGTGCGTCGTGATGGGGGTGCGTTTGGGCTCTGGGTGGTTCAGCTCTCCTCGCGCTCGGCGTTGGGGGCTTCCTGCATGGCGATGGCCTCCAGGTCCTTCTGGAACTTGTTGAGGTAGTGCAGCAGGCTCACCGTCTCGTCGAAGGTGAAGTTGGCCAGCCCCTGGGCATAGAACTCGTGGATCTTCGGCTGCAGGCTCTCCCAGAAAGCGCGGCCCTTGTCAGTGAGCAGGATCAGCCGGGCGCGCTTGTCGTCGGGATGAGGGATGCGCTTGACGTGGTCGTCCCGCTCCAGCCGCTTGAGCACGCCGTCGAGGTTCTGGCGGCTGACGATCAGGTACTCGGTAAGCTGATTGAAAGAGATGCCGTCCTCGTATCCCTTGCGCGACAGGGCGCCGAGCACGGCCCACTGGACCGTGCTCAGGCCGACCTGGCCTACCGTCTGCTTCTGCAGGATATTGCTGGCCTGGAAGAGACGGAAGAACAGCCGGTTGGCCACGCTCTTGTCGTCCTGAATCGCCATCGATGACACTCCTTTGTCGAGCAGCGCCGCCAGGCGGGAGTCAGGGCGTCCGGTCGCGATGAGGCTGGTCATCTGGGCACCGCCTGGCGGGCGATGATGTTTTTCATGATCTGGGCGGTACCGTCGCCGATCTGCAGCCCCAGCACGTCGCGCATGCGCTGAGAGAAGGGCATGTCCTCGCCCCAGCCGGTATGACCGTGGGCAAGCATGCACTGCTTGATCACGTCGAAGGCAAGCTTAGGCCCCCACCATTTGTTCATTGCCGCCTCGCTGGTGTGGGGCAGCTCGTTGTCCTTCAGCCACAGCGCGTAGTAGCACTGCAGGCGGGCGGCCTGAACGTAGGTCTGGTACTCCGCCAGCGGATGGGTCAGGCCCTGGAAGTCGGCGAGCTTGTGGCCGAAGGCCTCGCGCTCGGTGAGCCACTGCCAGGTCTCGTCCAGCGACTGCTGGGCCACCGCCAGGCACTGCAGACCGATCAGCGCGCGGCTGTAGTCGAAGCCCTGCATCACCTGCCTGAAGCCCTGCCCCTCGTCGCCGAGCATGTGATCGGCCGGTACCGCGACATTGTCGAAGAAAATCGAGCCGCGGCCAATGGCGCGCTGCCCCGAGTCCTCGAAGCGGCTGGTGGAGATGCCGGGCGAATCCATCGGTATCAGGAAGGCGCTGATACCTGAGGCGCGCTGCTCCTGGGTGCCGGTGCGGGCGAACACCACCGCCACGTCGGCCTGGTCGGCCATGGAGATCGAGGTCTTCTCGCCGCTGAGCAGGAAGCGCTCGCCGTCGCGGGTGGCCTTGAGCTTGAGGTTGGCGGCATCGGAGCCGCCATGGGGCTCGGTCAGCGCGATACAGGCGATCTTGCGCCCGGCGGTGATGCCGCCGAGCCACTCGCGGGCCAGCTCGGGGCGGGCGTAGCGGGCGATGATCTGGCCGTTGAGCGAGGCCAGCAGCGGCAGGTAGGCTACGTTGAAGTCGCCGCGGGCAATCTCCTCGACGATGATGCCGCTGGTCACGCAGTCCAGGCCGCTGCCGCCGTACTCCTCGGGCAGTTCGCCGCCCAGGCAGCCCATCTCGCCGAGCTGGGCGACGACTTCGCGCTCGATCTGTGCCTCCTGCTCGCGGGCCCGGTAGCGTGGGGCCAGGGCATCGGCGGCCAGCCGTGCCACGCTCTCGCGTATGGCCTGCTGCTGTTCGGTAAAGGCAAAGTTCATGCTGTCGTCCTCACGTCAGGGGGCGTCACTTGTAGAATTTTCTGAACTCGGGCCGACGCTTCTCCTTGAAGGCAGCCACTCCCTCCCGCGATTCGTCGGTGTCGTAGTAGAGGCTCAGCGCCTGCATGCCCATGGCGCCGATGCCGGCGATGTTCTCGCTGTCGGCATTGAACGAGCGCTTGGCGATGGAGAGGGCGGTGGGGCTCTTCTCGAGGATCTCGTCGCACCATTGGCGCACCTCCTCGTCGAGCCTGTCGGCTGGCACCACGGCATTGGCCAGACCCCACTCCAGCGCCTGGGTGGCGCTGTACTTGCGGCACAAGTACCACATCTCGCGGGCGCGCTTCTCGCCGATCACCCGCGCCATGTAGGCGGTGCCGAAGCCCGGGTCCACCGAGCCCACCTTGGGCCCCACCTGGCCGAACACGGCATTCTCCGAGGCGATGGTCAGGTCGCACACCAAGGCCAGCACGTGGCCGCCGCCGATGGCAAAGCCCTGCACCCGGGCGATTACCGGCTTGGGCACCTGGCGGATCAGCGTCTGCAGCTCCTCCACCGGCAGGCCGATGATGCCGCGGCCGTCGTACTGGCCCTCGTGGGCGCCCTGGTCGCCGCCGGTGCAGAACGCCTTGTCGCCGGCGCCGGTGAGCACGATCACGCCCACCGACTTGTCCCAGCCGGCGCGGTTGAAGGCGTCAAGCAATTCCATGCAGGTCTGGCCGCGAAAGGCGTTGTAGCGCTCCGGACGGTTGATGGTGATGGTCGCCACGCCGTCGGTGACGTCATAGATAATGTCTTCGTAGTGCGGGGTCTGCAGTGTCATGCGGTTCTCCAGGAAAGAAGTGCTGAGGCGTCAACCCGCCATCGTCAGGCCGCCGGAAACGCTGATCACCTGGCCGGTGATGAAGTCGGCGTCGTCGCTGGCGAGCAGAGCGATGATGCCCGGGTAGTCCTCGGGCTGGCCGATGCGACGCATGGGCACCGCGTTGCGGAACGCCTCGAGCAGCTTCTCCGGATCGCGTGAGGTCTCGGCGAAGCCCTGAAGCAGCGCGGTGTCGGTGGGGCCGGGGCAGACCACGTTGAGGGTCACGCCCTTGGTGGCGAGCTCGCGGGCAAGGGTCTTGCTCAGTCCCAGCAGGCCGGCCTTACAGGCGGCGTAGACCGCCTCGCCGGAGGAGCCGACCCGGGCGGCGTCGGAAGCGACGTTGATCACCTTGCCGCCGCCGGCCTCGATCATCCGCGGCAGCACCAGGTGATGCATGTTGAGCGCGCCGGTGAGGTTCACCGCGATCAGCGACTCCCACAGCGCCGGCTCGGTCTTGAGGAACGGCATGAAACGATCGAAGCCGGCGTTGTTGACCAGCACCCGGGGCACGCCGAGCTCGGCCTCGATGCGCTCGACCGTGTCGACGATGGCGGCATAGTCGGTGATGTCGGCGCCATAGGCGCGGGCCTGGCCGCCGGCCTCGGCGATCATCTCAACGGTGCTGCGGGCGGCGTCGAGGTCGCGGTCGAGCACCGCCACCTTGCTGCCTTCCTCGGCGAAGCGGCGACATACCGCGCGACCGATGCCGCCACCGCCACCGGTGACGATGACGGTCTTGTCCTGAAGTCCTCTCATGCAGTTCTCTCTCGTTGCCGATTGGGTAAGCGGTTGCCTCGCGTCACGCCACGTTCCGGGCGGCCTGCTCGCGCAGCTTGAATTTCTGGATCTTTCCCGACGGCGTCCGCGGCAGCTCGTCGAGCACTACGAGGTGCTCCGGCTGGTACTGGCGCGTCACCTGACGCTCGCTGAGAAAGGCGGTGACATCCGCCAGCGTCAGCGACTCGACGCCCTCCTTGAGGGTCACGTAAGCGCACAGCCGCTCGCCCAGGCGCTCGTCGGGACGCCCCACCAGGGCCACGGCCTGGATCGCAGGATGCTGGTAGAGCGCGTTCTCGATATCGACGATGGGGATGTTCTCGCCGCCGCGGATCACTACGTCCTTGGAGCGTCCAGTGATGCGCACGTAGCCCTGCTCGTCGAGGCGAGCCAGGTCGCCGGTGGGGAACCAGCCCTCGGCATCGACGCCATAGAGCTCGGTCTGCTTGAAGTAACCGACGAACAGGCTGGCACCGCGCACGTAGAGCGGTCCTTCCTCGCCGGGCGGCAAAGGGTTGCCCTCCAGGTCGGTGACTTTCAGCTCCATGAAGGGCAGCGGCAGGCCGTCGGTGTGCACGGCGCGGGAGGGATCGTCGCCGGGACGGGTGGTGGTCACCGCGCCGTTCTCGGTCATGCCCCAGGCGGAAATGATCCGAGTCGGCAGGTTGCGCGCGGCCTTCTCCACCAGCGGGCTGGGGATCGGCGCGCCGGCACACATGAACAGCTTGAGCGACTGCAGCTCGGGACCGTGGGCCTCGGCCTGCTCGGCGATGTCGGCCAGGAAGGGCGTGGAGCCGAGCATCAGGCTGGGCTGTTCGGCGCGGATGATGGTGACGGCCTCGGCCGGTTTCCAGGTGTCCTGCAGTACCGCCGTGGCCTTGAGGTAAAGCGGCAGCATCAGTCCATAGAGGAAGCCGAGCTGGTGGGCCAGGGGGGAAGGCATAAAGATGGTATCGTCATTGCCCAGGCCCAGCCGGGTGGCAAAGGGACGGATGTGGCTCATCAGGGTGTTGGAGGTGTGCATCACCCCCTTGGGCTTGCCGGTGGTGCCGGAGGTATACAGCAGTTGCACCACGTCGTCGCCTGCAGGCCGACGCTCGCGGAACAGCGCGGCGGTATCCGTTTCCCGCTCCCAGGCGCGTTCGAGCAGTACCGTCTCGAAACTGTCTACGCCCTCGCCGCCTACCACCAGCACCTGCTCTAGGCTGGTGATCTCGGCCTTCAGGCTCCGGGCCATGGCGGAGTGATCGAAGCCGCGAAACACGACGGGCACGACGAATACCTTGCTCTCGGCCTGGGCCAGCATGAAGCGCAGCTCATGTTCGCGGAAGATCGGCATCAGCGGATTGAGTACCGCACCGATGCGGATGCAGGCCAGGTGCAGCGCGGTCATCTGCCACCAGTTGGGCAACTGGCAGGAGACCACATCGCCTTTCGCTACGCCCAGGCCGGCCAGGCCCGCCGCCATGCGGGTGACCTTCTCATCCAGCTCGGCGTAGGTCAGCGACTCATGAGTGCCATCGGCCATGCGGTAGGTGACAATGGCCGGGCGACCGGCGGCGCTGGCCACGGCCTCTTCCAGATAATCCGTCAAGAGCATGTCATTCCAGGCGCCTAGGGCGATCATCGCCTGCCTGCGCTCGGGAGTTAGATTCGTCTCGATAGCCATACGAGCTCCTGCTGTTGCCGTTGTTCGTTATTGTGGCTGGGCGTCGGCGGCTAGGCGTGGCCCGACGCGCCTTAAGGATTAAGCTAGGCGAGCTGAGATTTTATGTCAACACGTTGTCTTTTATTTTAGTTTGGCTAGACTTGAATCCTGATCTGAAGAGGGTGTGAAGGAGCGCCTGTGACAACAGGTTGTCAGTAATGCTGCGATGAATCTCTCATACACGACACAGCGAGACGAGCCATGAGCCGAGCCGTGACCCTGATTCGCGAGGGCGACTGCGCGCGTATCACCCTGTTCAATCCGCCGGTCAATGCCCTGACCCAGCGGCTGCGCAGCGAGCTGCGCCAGGCTTTCAACGACGCCGAGAAAGATTCGACAGTGGAGTGGATCCTGCTCAAGGCGGGGGGGCGCTGCTTCTCGGCGGGCGCCGACATGGGCGAGCTCGATCGGCTGCATGAGGCGCCATCATTGCCCGAGCTGACTCGTGCAATCGAAAACTGCGAAAAGCCCTGTGTGGCCTGGCTGCACGGGGCGGTGCTGGGCGGCGGCCTCGAGCTGGCCATGGCCTGCCACTATCGGCTAGGTCCGCCCGAGCTGCGTCTGGGGTTGCCGCAAATCGCCCTGGGGTTGATACCCTGCGCCGGCGGTACCCAGCGGTTGCCCCGGCTGGTGGGGCTCGCTTCTGCGTTGCGCCTGCTGCTTACCGGCGAGACCATCGGCGCCGCAGAAGCGAAGCGGCTGGGCCTAGTCGACGCAGTCACACCGCGGCTGCACGTGGAGGCCGAGCAGCAGGCCGAGGCGTGGAAACTGGCGGCGCAGGGGGTGAGACGAGCCCGCGAACGGCGTATCAAGGTGCCGGTTGCCGATGCGGCCGGTTGGCTCGAGAGCCAGTACCGCGTGCTGCCTGACGAGGCGCGCGACAACCCGGCCTGCGCCAGACTGTTCGAAGTGATGAATTCCGCCGTCTACCAGCCTTTCGACGAAGGGCTGCGACGGGAATGGATGCTGCATCTGGAGTGCCTGGGCTCGTCGCAGTTCCAGCAACGGGCCGAGGCGCGGCTGGCCGCTCGTCGTGGTGGGCAGCGTCGAGGCATGTCCACGCCTGCTTCCTGACTTGTCACAGCGTGTTCGCAATACTACGGACCGAGAGACCTGTCGGGCAGTCGTTAGCCCACGCTGGCGGGATCGCCTATGCTGGGCTCGGGCTGCCTGAGGTGGTCCTCATCGCAGGCAGCATACGGGCACGCAGGAAGCCAACCGATGTTACGCAGCTGGATCTACGACACTCTCATCCTCAGGCTCACCGCACGCTGGTACGCCGAAGTGCTCGAGCGGTTGCCCGAGGAGGCGGCGCTGCTGGACGTCGGGGTCGGCACGGCCGGGGCGCTGGCGGCCAACGCCGAGACGGTGAGACGCAAGGGGCTGCGCATCACCGGTATCGATATCGACGCCGACTACATCGAGCGTGCCTGGCGACGGCTCGCGGAAGCTGCCTTGGGTGAACACACCCAGGTGCGCCTTGAGTCCGTCTACGACCACGAAGGTGGCCCCTACGATGCCGTCTATTTCTCAGCCAGTTTCATGCTGTTGCCGGAGCCCGAGCGAGCGCTGCGCCACTGTACGGCGCTGCTGAAACCGGATGGCCGTCTCTATTTCACCCAGACCTTCCAGCAGCGGCCCTCCCGCGCAATGGAGCGCTTCAAGCCCATGCTCAAGCGGCTCACCAGCATCGATTTCGGCCGCGTGACCTACGAGGAGCCCTTCCGGGTGCAGCTCAACGCCGCCGGGTTGGTGCTGGAGGAGTTCACGCTGCTGGCGCGCCATGGCAGCCGGGCAGCGTGCCTGGCGGTGGCTTCTCCTCAGGGATAGCGCCCGCTGCGGCGATTTTCCACCAGCACCTCGAGGATGGCATTGGCCTCGCGCATGATCTCTGAGGGCTGCTCTCCGCGCCGACGACTGCACAGTACCGGTGAGGTGAGACCCGGGTCGGCGAGGTAGACGTAAACGATGCCGTCGCGACGGACGCGCTTGACCTGCTCCGGCACCAGAGTGATACCGATTTCCGAGGCGACCAGCGCCAGCGCCGTCTGCAGCTCGTTGGCCTCCTGTGCCACGGTGACCTTGAGGCCGCGGCGGCGGAATAGACCGAGCGTCATATCGGCCAGGCTCGGGCGCGGCTGGGCCGGAAACAACACTAGCGGATACTCGGCGAGCTGGGCCAGGGTCGGTTTGGTCTCGGCCAGCGGGTGGCCTTCGGGCAGGGCCGCCATCAGGGGCTCGTCGAACAGGTTCTCCTGCTCCACGTCGGGGTCGTCGATGCGCATGCGGCCGAAGCCCATGTCGATGCGTCCGCTCTTGAGCGCCTTCATCTGCTGCACCGTGGTCAGCTCAGCCAGCATCAGCTCAACATTATCCTTTTGTCGTAATTCCCGCACCAGCAGCGGCAACTGCCCGTAGAACACCGACGGAACGAAGCCGATGCCGAATATCCTGCGCTTGCTGCGGGCCAGGCGCTGGGTGGCGGCGACGGTGGTGTCGATCTTTTCCAGTATCTGCAGGGTATGCTCATGGAAGAGCTGACCCGCTGGCGTCAGGCGCAGCCCGCGCGCGCTCCTCTCGAACAGTTCGGCGCCGATTTCTCCCTCCAGTTGCTTGATTTGCCTTGATAAAGGTGGCTGCGCCATATGTAGCTTGGCTGCCGCCCGGGTCAGGTTAAGCTCCTCTGCCACGACGCAGAAGTAGCGCAGATGTCGCAGCTCCATGATACCTCCAGGGTATGGCTCGGGACCTAAACGATATTGGTTCGGCCGCGCCGGGGCAATCAAACTGCCACGGTATCGAAACACCGAACTCCGGAGCGCGCATGTCATCCGTCATCGAGTCCATCGAAACGCTGCTGGTCGATCTGCCGACCATCCGCCCCCACAAGCTTTCCATGACCACCATGGCCTGCCAGACGCTGGTCATCGTGCGTCTGCGCGACTCCGACGGCATCGAGGGGCTGGGCGAGGGCACTACCATCGGCGGGCTCGCCTACGGGCCCGAGAGCCCCGAGAGCATCAAGCGCAACATCGACGCCTACCTGGCGCCGCTGCTGATCGGCCGGCCGGCGGACGCCGTGGCCACGCTGCGCGCCCGTCTCGACCGCCATGCGCGTGGCAACGCCATCGCCAAGTCGGCGCTGGAGACCGCGCTGCTCGACGCCCAGGGCAAGCGCCTGGGCCTGCCCGTGGCCGAGCTGCTCGGCGGTGCGCGCCACGACCACCTGCCGGTGCTGTGGACGCTGGCCAGCGGTGATACCGCCCGCGATATCGACGAGGCCTTCCAGCGCCTGGAGCAGCGCCGCCACTGCGATTTCAAGCTCAAGATCGGCGCCAACGGCGTGGACGACGACGTGCGCCACGTGGCCGCGATCAAGGAGGCGCTGGGCGAGCGAGCCAGTGTCCGGGTCGACGTCAACCAGGCGTGGGACGAGAGCACCGCCGTGCGCGGCATCGCCGCGCTGCAGGCGGCCGGCATCGACCTGATCGAGCAGCCGATACCCGCCCGCGAGCATGCCGGTCTGGTACGTCTGGCCAATCGCTTCGAGGTGCCGATGCTGGCCGACGAGGCGGTGGCCGACGCCCGTGACGGTTTCACCCTGGCCGCAGCCGGCTTCAATGGCGCCTACGCGCTGAAGATTGCCAAGGCCGGCGGCCCGCGCGGCGCCCTGGCACTGGCCCAGGTCGCCCAGGCGGCCGGCATCGGCCTCTACGGCGGCACCCTGCTCGAGGGCACCATCGGCACCGCCGCTTCGCTGCACGCCTGGGCCACGCTGCCCGAGCTGGCCTGGGGCAGCGAGATGTTCGGCCCGCTGCTGCTCAAGGAGGACATCGTCGCCGAACCGCTGGCCTACGGCGAGTTCGGCGTCGCGCTGCCCACCGGGCCGGGGCTGGGCATCGCCCTGGATGAGGACAAGCTCGCTCACTTCACCCGCAAGTAACCGGAGGACACACGCATGCTTTTCCAGGTGGAAATGACCGTCAAGCTGCCGCCGTCGATGCCGGCCGAAGAGGCCGCCGCGATCAAGGCGCGCGAGAAGGAGTACGCCCAGGAGCTTCAGCGCCAGGGCAAGTGGCGCCACCTGTGGCGGGTCGCCGGCAGCTACGCCAACGTCAGCATCTTCGACGTGCGCGACAACGCCGAGTTGCAGGAGCTTGTCGCGGGCCTGCCGCTCTTCCCGTGGATGGAGATCGGCGTCAAGCCGCTGTGCCGCCATCCGTCCTCCATTCGCGACGACGACAGCTGAGCCGCGACGCATCACGCCAGCCCCGTAGGGCAACCAACGACAACGAGGAATGACCCATGACCGTGAAGATCTTCGATACCCCCGAGGTGCAGAACTTCCTGAAGGCCGTCTCCGGCTTCGACGAGCAGGGCGGCAGCCACCGTGCCAAGCAGATCATGCATCGCCTGCTCTCCGACCTGTACCGGCTGATCGACGATTTCGACGTCACCCCCGAGGAGTACTGGTCGACCGTCAGCCTGCTCAATGCGCTGGGCGGCCAGACCCAGTTCGGCCTGCTCTCGCCGGGACTCGGCTTCGATCACTATCTCGACATGCGTCAGGATGCCATCGACGCCGAGGCCAAGCGCAACGGCGGTACGCCGCGCACCATCGAGGGCCCGCTGTATGTCGCCGGTGCCCCTGAGGCCGAGGGCTTCGCGCGCATGGACGACGGTCAGGACCCGGACGGTGAGACCATGTGGCTGACCGGCCAGGTGCGCGACGTCGACGGCAAGCCGGTGGCCGGCGCCAAGGTGGAGATCTGGCACGCCGACTCCAAGGGCGGCTACTCCTTCTTCGACAAGTCCCAGAGCGAGTACAACCTGCGCCGCACCATCGTCACCGATGCGCAGGGCCGCTATACCGCGCGCAGCATCATCCCCTCCGGCTACGGCGTACCGGAAGGTGCCCCCACCGACCAGGTGCTCAAGGCCCTGGGCCGCCACGGCCAGCGTCCGGCGCACATCCACTTCTTCATTTCCGCGCCGGGGCATCGCCACCTGACCACTCAGATCAACCTGGCCGGCGACCCATACACCTTCGACGATTTCGCCTTCGCCACCCGCGAGGAGCTGGTCATCCCGGCGAATCGCATCGAGGACCCGGCCGAGATCGCCAGGCGCGAACTGGACGGTCCGTTCTCCGAGGTAGTGTTCGATGTCGAGCTGGCGCGCACCGAGGCCCCCGAGCTGCAGGTCCGCCACAAGCGCCCGCGGGCCCTGGAAGACGCCGAGGACCAGGCCAGCCAGTTGGCCGGCACCGCCGAGGTCTGAGCGCCCGCCGCTACCCGATCCCATCCCCATGAAGTGCTCCCCCGCCGGCCCCGGGCCGGTGGGTAGGGGAGCCTCATGACCCAAGACAAGAGCAACGAGGAGTTGGAGCCATGACCGCACAGCTTGATCGTCTCGAGAAGCGTGTTCGCGGCGCCGTCGTCGACGACCCCGAGAACGGCATCTTCCGCTGCCACCGCAGCATGTTCACCGACCCGGCCTTCTTCGAGCTGGAGATGAAGCACATCTTCGAAGGCAACTGGTTGTTCCTGGCCCACGAGAGCCAGATCGCCGAGCCGGGCGACTACATGACCGTCACCATGGGCCGCCAGCCGGTGATCATCACCCGCGACAAGCAGGGCGAGCTGCACGCGCTGATCAACGCCTGCGCCCACCGCGGTGCCACCCTGTGCCGTAAGAAGCGCGGCAACAAGGGCACCTTCACCTGCCCGTTCCACGGCTGGTCGTTCAAGAACGACGGCAAGCTGCTCAAGGCCAAGAACGAGAAGACTGGCGCCTATCCCGAGAGCTTCAAGCAGGAGGGCTCCCACGATCTCAAGCGCGTGGCGCGCTTCGAGAACTATCGCGGCTTCCTATTCGGCAGCTTGAGCGCCGACGTCGCCCCGCTCACCGAGTACCTCGGCGAGACCACCAAGATCATCGACAACATCGTCGACCAGGCGCCGGAGGGCATCGAGATCCTGCGTGGCACCTCCTCCTACACCTTCAACGGCAACTGGAAGCTGGGCGCAGAGAACGGCGCCGACGGCTACCACGTCAGCACCGTGCACTGGAACTACGCCTCGACCATGGAGCGGCGCAACTACGACGCCGGGGGCACCAAGGCGGTGGACGCCAACGGCTGGTCGAAGAGCATGGGCGGCTTCTACTCCTACGAGAACGGCCACATGATGCTGTGGACGCGCCTGCTCAACCCCGAGGTGCGCCCGGTCTACTCCCAGCGCGAGCGCATCGAGCAGGAGCTCGGCGAGGCGCGTGCCGACTCCATCGTCAACCAGACCCGCAATCTCTGCCTCTACCCCAACGTCTACCTGATGGACCAGTTCTCCACCCAGATCCGTGTGATCCGGCCGATCGCCGTGGACAAGAGCGAGGTCACCATCTACTGCTTCGCGCCCAAGGGCGAGTCGGCCGAGAACCGCGCCCTGCGCATCCGTCAGTACGAGGATTTCTTCAACGTCAGTGGCATGGGCACGCCGGATGACCTGGAGGAGTTCCGCGCCTGCCAGAACGGCTACGCCGGCCTCGACGCCGAGTGGAACGATCTCTCCCGCGGTGCCAAGCAGTGGATCGAGGGCGCCGACGACAACGCCCGTGCCATCGACATGAAGCCGCTGCTCAGCGGTGCCTCACCCGAGGACGAAGGGCTCTACGTGCTGCACCACAAGCACTGGGTCGAGGAGATGCTGCGCGCCATCGACAAGGAACGCAGCCAGTTCATCGCCACCGCGTCCGCTGAAACAAGCGCATCCTGAGGAGGGCACCATGAGCATCGATTTTCTGGCCATCCAGGCCTTCGTTCATCGCGAAGCCCGCCTGCTCGACGACCGCGAGTGGGACGAGTGGCTGACCTGCTACAGCAAGGACGTGGTCTTCTGGATGCCGGCGTGGGATGACGACGACCGGCTGACCGAGGACCCCCAGAGCGAGATCTCGCTGATCTACTACCCCAACCGCGAGGGTCTCGAGGACCGCGTCTACCGCATCAAGACCGAGCGCTCCGGGGCGACCAGCATCCCCGAGCCGCGCACCACCCACCAGGTCACCAACCTGGAGCTGCTCTCGCAGCAGGGCGACACGGTCGAGCTGCGCTTCAACTGGCACACCCTGAGCCACCGCTACCAGCAGACCAGCGCCTATTTCGGCACCTCGTTCTATACCCTGGACGTGTCCGGCGACGCGCCGCTGATCACCTACAAGAAGGTGGTGCTGAACAACGACTACATCCACCAGGTCATCGACATCTACCACATCTGAGCGACCGCGGTGGGAGGAGACGAGCATGAGCTACACCATAGCCCTCAACTTCGAAGACGGCGTGACCCGCTTCATCAGCTGCAAGGACGGTGAAACGGTGCTCGACGCCGCCTATCGTCACAAGGTCAACCTGCCGATGGATTGCTCCGACGGCGTCTGCGGTACCTGCAAGGGCACCTGCGAGCAGGGCGCCTTCGACCTGGGCGACGAGTACATCGACGAGGCGCTGTCCGACGAGGAGGCCGCCGAAGGCAAGGTGCTGACCTGCCAGATGGTGCCGTCGTCGGACTGCGTGGTGCAGGTACCGGTGGCCTCGACCCTGTGCAAGACCGGGGTCGGCGAGTTCCCCGGCCGGGTCGCCGAGGTTTCGCGCCTCTCCGAGGACAGCTTCGAGCTGGTCGTCGACCTTGACGAAGGCGAGGGGCTGACCTTCCTGCCGGGGCAGTACGTCAACATCCAGGTGCCGGGCAGCGACGAGACCCGCTCCTACTCGTTCAGCTCGCTGCCCGGCGAGCGGCGCGCGACCTTCCTCATCCGCAACGTGCCGAATGGTCTGATGAGCGGCTACCTGACCGGGGCGGCCAAACCCGAGGATGACCTGACCCTGACCGGGCCGATGGGCAGCTTCTATCTGCGCGAGGTCGAGCGCCCCGTGCTGATGCTGGCCGGCGGCACCGGGCTGGCACCGTTCCTCTCCATGCTGCGCCAGCTGCAGGCGCGCGGCTGCGACCAGCCGGTGCGACTGCTCTACGGGGTGAACGTCGATGACCACCTGGTCAAGCTCGACGAGCTCGACGCCTTCGTCGAGGCGCTGCCCGACTTCGCCTACACCACGGTGGTGGCCGATGCGGCCAGCGAGCACCCGCGCAAGGGCTACGTGACCCACCACATGGCCCCCGAGCTGCTGCACGACGGCGAGGTCGACGTCTACCTGTGCGGGCCGCCGCCGATGGTGGATGCGGTGCTCGCTCACTTCCGCGAGCAGGGCATCTCGCCGGCCAGCTTCCACTACGAGAAGTTCACCCCGAGCCTGGCGCCGGAAGAGGCGAAGAAGGAGGCGGTGGCATGAGCATGCGCTTTGCCGAGCAGGTCATGGTGATCACCGGCGCCGCCCAGGGCATCGGCCGGCGCGTCGCCGAGCGCGCCGGCGCCGAGGGCGCCCGGCTGGCGCTGGTGGATCGCGCCGAGCTCATCCACGAGGTGGTGGCCGGGCTGTGCGATCAGGGCGTCGAGGCCATCGCGCTGCAGGCCGACCTGGAGACATGGCAGGGGGCGGAGGAGGCGATGCGCAGGACCGTCGAGCACTACGGTCGCCTCGACATCCTGATCAACAACGTGGGGGGCGCGATCAATTTCAAGCCCTTCACCGAGTTCACCGAGGCCCAGATCTCGGCCGAGATTACCCGTTCGCTGATGCCGACGCTGTGGTGCTGCCGTGCGGCCTTGCCCACCCTGGTGGAGCAGGGCGGCGGTGTCATCGTCAACGTGTCGTCGGCGGCGACGCGCGGCATCCATCGAATTCCCTACTCGGCGGCCAAGGGTGGCGTCAACGCCCTGACCGCCTCCCTGGCCTTCGAATATGCCGAGCACGGCATACGCGTGGTGGCCACCGCCCCCGGCGGCACCGAGGCGCCGCCGCGGCGGATCTCGCGCGGTACTCCCGAGCCGCGCAACGAGCAGGAGCAGGCCTGGTTCCAGGCCCACATCGACCAGACCAAGAACAGCTGTCTGATGGGGCGCTACGGCACCCTGGATGAGATGGCGGCACCGGTCCTGTTCCTGGCTTCGCGTGAGGCCAGCTATATCACCGGGACGGTGGTTCCGGTGGCAGGAGGCGATAGCGGCTGATCGACCCAAGCAACACGTCCCCTATTAGCGCCAATACTTCAAACACAAAAAATACCCCTGGAGCACAACGTGAGACATATCGAGAAGGGCGCCGGCCTTGCCACGGCGCCACGCGACTTCATCCGTGACCTCAACGCCGACAACCTGAGTGCCGGTGTGGTGGCCGGGATCTTTGGCCTCAGCGCCGGCGTCATCCATATCAGCGCCGGTACCGCGGCGGGGCTCCCCCAGGAGTTCACCCTGCTGTGGGTGATCAGCTACCTGATGATCAACGGTCTGTTCGGACTGTTCCTGCCGGCCTACTACCGGTTGCCGCTGCCGATGGCCAACTCGATCCCCGGGGCGCTGCTGTTCGCTGCCATCATTCCCATCGTCGGCCTCAACGAGGCGCTGGGCGCCACGCTGATCGCGGGGGCCATTGCGCTGGTGGTGGGCCTGGCAGGGTGGATGAGCCTGGTCATGCGCTTGATTCCGATGCCCATCGTGATGGGCATGGTGGCGGGCATACTGCTCAAGTTCGGCACCAACATGGTAATGCCGCTGCAGAATGCCTTGGTGCCGGCGACGATCATGATCCTCTCCTTCTTCTTCGCCGCACGCTACCTGCGCCGGGTGCCGCCGCTGGTGGTCACGCTGCTGGTAGGCGTCGGCTACATGGCGCTTTCCGGTGCCGATTTCTCGAGCGTCACGTTCACCTTCAAGCTGCCCGAGTTCATCATGCCGGCCTTTACCCTGGAGGCCTTCCTGGCCTACGGCTTGCCGCTGGCGCTGATTCTCGTCGGCATGGAGACTCCCGCCGGGGTGGGGCTGGTCAAGGGCATGGGCTACAAGAGCGCGCCGGCCAATGCCATCACCGCGCTGGGCGGCTTCGGCACCATGGTCTCGGCCTTCTTCAATCTGCACAGCACCTGCATCGCCGCGCCGATGACCGGGATCTGCTCGGGGCCGGAAGCCGGCAGCCACGACAAGCGCTGGGTGGCGGCGGTGATCGTCGGCATCATCTTCGTCACGGCGGCGCCCTTCTACGGCTTCGTGTTCAGCCTGATCGAGGCGATGCCGAGCTACTTCATTGCCATCATCGCCGGTCTGGCGCTGCTGCGGGTGATCAGCTCGGCCATGCACATGACCTTCTCCGGCAAGCATGAAGTGGGCGCGATGTTCTCCTTCCTGATCGCCGTCTCGGGGATCCAGATCTTCGGCATCGGCTCCTCCTTCTGGGCACTGGTGCTGGGGGCGGGCCTCTCCATGCTGGTGGAGTTCCGCGACTTCGACTTCTCCCGCGAGGCTCGCAGCTCGCGCGGGGAGGCCGCCGCAGCTCGCTGACCCGCTACGCACGATCCTCCTTGGCCTGAGACCGCTCGCTGGCTCAGGCCTTTTTTGCTGCTGACTGACAATCGCCAAGGCCATTGACCATGTCGCTACTCAAGGACGCTTCCCTCCCCGCCGTCACCGCCGGTTTCGTCGCGGTGCTGATCTCCTACGCCGGCCCGCTGGCGATCTTCTTCCAGGCCGCCCAGAGCGCGGAGATCTCCCCCCAGATGATGAGTTCCTGGGTGTGGGCAATCTCCATCGGTGCCGCGGTCTCGGGCATCGGCCTGAGCCTGTGGCTCAGGGTGCCGGTGGTCACCGCCTGGTCGGCGCCGGGCACGGCGCTGCTGGTCACGCTGTTTCCCGAGCTGTCGCTGAACGAGGCCGTGGGTGCCTACCTCACCGCGGCGCTGATCGTCTTCGCGGTCGGCGTGAGCGGCTCGTTCGACCGTATCGTCGCGCTGATCCCGCCCGGTATCGCCGCGGCTATGATGGCCGGCATCCTGTTCCAGTTCGGCGTCGGCGTGTTCACAGCCATGGAGGGCGCGCCGGCCCTGGCGCTGGGCATGCTCACTGCCTACCTGTTGTTCAAGCGGCTCTTCCCGCGTTATTTCCTGGTGCTGCTGCTGATGGTGGGGATCGTACTGGCGGTGGGGCTCGAAGGGGCCAGCCTGGCTGGGGTCTCGTGGCAGCTGGCCACGCCGCAGGTGATCCGTCCCGAGTGGACCCTGCATGCCACGCTGAGCCTGGCATTGCCGCTGGCGCTGGTCAGCCTCACCGGCCAGTTCCTGCCGGGCATGGCGATCCTGCGTGGCGCCGGCTACCACACCCAGGCCCGTCCGATTCTCACCGTTACCGGGCTGGTATCGCTGCCAATGGCGCTGTTCGGCGGCATCACCACGGTGGTGGCGGCCATTACCGCGGCACTGTGCACCGGCAAGGCGGCGCATCCCGACCCCGGCAAGCGCTACACGGCCGGCGTGGCCAACGGCGTCTTCTACCTGCTCGGGGCGCTGTTCTCGGGCAGCATCGTACTGCTGTTCACCTCGCTGCCGGTGACCTTCGTCGCCCTGTTGGCGGGGCTGGCGCTGATCGGCGCCATTACCAGCAACCTCAGCGCGGCGGCCGCCGAGAAGCAGCATCTCGAGGCCTCGATCATCACCTTCCTGGTCACCGCCTCGGGCATGAGCCTGCTGGGGCTGGGTTCGGCCTTCTGGGGCGTGGTGATCGGCTGCGCGGCCTATCTGATCCTGCATCGGCCCTTCGCGCTGTTGCGCGGCGCCTCCGCGGCCGTCGACAAGCCGTGATTGCCCCGCTTGGAAAATTCGGCCAATGTCGAGGCATGACCGCCGGCTATCGGCCTGACACCTCAGCATGTGCGTGGCGCCTATGCTTGACCAAGCTGCTGCCGAGTATTCGGCGTGGAACCCCGGTCTCGAGGCCGACTTGCCCAGGCGCTACCGGCCCCTGGAGACCATACATCGCACGGCCAATGTCTCTTCCGACCTGGCCGAGATCCCCGAACTGAGAGCGCTCACCGGGCTCGAGGAGGAGGAGCTGGTGGCGTTTCGCGCCGAGCGCCTGATGCTGCATGAGCTGATCGTGCGGGTGACCGCCGACATCCTGGTGCACGAGGGCGAACAGGAAGAGGTGTTGGGGCACAACTTCCGCCGCATCGTGCTCAAGATCCTGGCCGACTACCTCTCTCCCCATCTGCCGGCATTCCAGCAGGCATTCGACCGGCTTCGCGAGTCGATACGGGGCAGGGCGGGGGAGATCCTGGCGGCGGCCTTCGCGGTCGAACCGGAGGCGGGCGACCCTGAGCCCGTCTCCTTGCTGGCGCGTTGGCTGGGTAAGCGTTCCGCTCCGCGTCCTCAGGACCGCCGCTCGTTGGAGGAGCGCCACCAAGATGCCATCCAGGACATCAAGCAGCGCGGGCTGGCTGCCCGGGACGAACTGGAGCAGGCCGTCTACAAGAGCGCCTACCGGGTGCTGAGCTCGATTGCTGCGGTCCAGGGGCATATCGGGGTGGATCGCGAGGTGCTGACGATGCTGATCGCCCGCCACGCCTGCAACGACTACGGCAGCCGCCTGATCGGCAACCTGCTGGCGCCGTACGTCGAGCGGGCCATCGAGCAGGAAGGCTACGATAGGGTTCCTCTTGCCGACGAGCCGATCCTGATCAGCTTCAAGGGGGCCTCGGCGGCAGGCAAGAGTTCCTTGCGCCATCTGCTGAGACATACGCTGCAGGATCTGGGCATGCCACCGGATCGGTACGGCACCATCACCCCCGATATCTGGCGTCGTCTGCTGCTCGACTACGAGGCGTTGGGGGAAGCCTACAAGTATGCCGGTCGCCTGGCGGGCAAGGAGGTCAAGCTGATCGACGCCAAGCTGGACCGCTACATCCGCGACAAGGCGCAGCGGGACGGCACCATTCCCCATCTGCTGATCGACCGCTTTCGCTTCGACAGCTTCTCTTCCGACACGGTCCCCCGCCTGCTGGACGGTACCTACGCCAAGTACGTTTCCACCATGCACATGTACTTCGTCATCACCCCGCCGGAGGCTACCGTAGAGCGGGGTTGGCAGCGCGGGCTGGAGCGCGGGCGCTACAAGGCGGTGTCGGACTTCCTGGGCCACTGCGTGGAGGCCTACGACGGCATGCCCAGGGTGTTCTTCAAGTGGCTGGCCAGTCCGCAACCGCGCTTCAAGTACGTGTTCCTCGACAACAGCGTGCCCAGGCATACCCCGCCCGAGGTCGTCGCCCACGGCACCCGTGAGGTGCTCCACATCCTGGAGCCGCTGGGTCTGGTCGACATCGAACGCTACAAGAAGATCAACACGGCGGCGACGTGCCCGGAGGAGGTCTATCCCGGCGGCGACGTGCTCGCGGTGGCCAACAACTGCACCTTCCTCAGGCAGTGCCTCGCCAAGGTGCCGGAGGTCCGCTTCGTCGACGCCACGAGCGGCAAGACTTACCTGCGTGCCAGCTCGGGGCGCTTCGCGGTAGCGGATGTAGCGCTATTGCATGCCAAGCGGCAGGACGCGGAGCACGCGTCGCTGTTGGCCGCGTTGGGGGTGCCGGACTAGCGGGGGAGGCTACTCGGGCGCATCGAAGCTCTCGACGAGCGCGATCAGGTTGCCGAGTGCCGGCAAGTCGTTGTCCGGCCGCCAGGCGAACCACAAAGGCATGTTGCAGGCCTCAAGCTCCGGCAGGCTCAGGAAACGAATGCCCGGCATGGGGTGACAGCTGCTGGCCGCCGGCAAGATGGCGATGCCCAGACCCGCGGCCACCATGCTCAGGATGGCGATGTTGTCGGCGCCGTACTGCACGACTCGAGGATGAAAGTCGAGGCGCTGGAAATGGGCCTGGACGCGGTCGAAATAGACCGGCGAGGCGCTTCGAAAGCCCCAGACGAAGTCGGCATCGGCCAGCTCGGTGAGGGTCGCTGGCGGCTCGCATGCCCAGGGCGAGGCTTCAGGCACGGCGAGGATCAGGTGGTCGTGCTGCAACAGGCGGGTCTCGAGCCCCGGCTGGCCACTGTCGTCGAGATAGAGAATGCCGGCATCGAGACTGCCTTCCCGCAGCCGGTCTAGCTGCGGCCCCGAGAGTAGTGGAAACACCTCGAAGGCGACCTGGGGGTAGCGATCGCGATAACGCCCCATCAGTCTGGCCACTTCTGGCACCCATAGGTGGGTCACGGTTACACCCAGGCTGACCTTGCCGATCACCCCCCGTCCAAGCGCCGAGAGGCGTGCCTTGAGTCGGATACTCCGGTCGAGCAGTTCCTGCGCCTCCTCGTAGAGCGCCTGGCCGGCTACCGTCAAGCGCATGCCCCGGACATGGCGGTCGAACAGTCGCGTCTCGAGATCCTCCTCCAGCAGTCGGATCTGACGGGTGAGGGCGGGCTGGGCGACATGCACCCGGCGACTCGCCGCCGAGATCGAGCCTTCTTCCACCACGGCGACAAAATAATGGAGCTGACGGAATTCCATGGGGGCTCCAGTGGCTATACCAAAACGGTATGGTTAAGATTCATTATCGATATTTTTTCTATCGCTTGGCCTGGGTCATAGTCAAGGTACAACCCATAACAAGACTCGCTGCGGCGAGCTGGACAACCCATGACCAAGACCTATCACCTGCTGACGGGGCTGCACTTTGCCCTGTGCACCCTGGCCATGATCTGGCCCGGTGCCCTGATCGCCAACCGTATCGAACCCACCGTGTTGGGGCTTCCCTTCCTGTTCTTCTGGTACACCCTGTGGATGCTGGTGCTGTTCGCCGGCATGTGGGTGGCCTTCGTGATCCGCCACGGAGGTGACCGCCATGACTGATTCCGTGATCGTCGTCGGTATCACCTTGGCCTACCTTGTCATGGTGCTGTGGGTGGGGCTGCGCGCCCGCGGTCAGGCAAGTTCCAGCCTGGAAGGCTACGTGGCCGGCGGACGCCACGTTGGCGTGGTGATCCTGTTCTTCATTCTCGGTGCCGAGATCTTTTCTGCCTTCGCTTTCCTGGGCACCCCGGGCTGGGCCTACCAGCACGGTGCGCCGGCCTTCTACATCCTGGCCTACCTGTCGCTGGTACCTATCACCATATGGGCCCTGGGACCGCGGGTGGCCAAGCTGGGTCGCGAGCGCGGCTACCTGACCCAAGGCGACATGATCGCCGACCACTACCGCAGCAAGCCGCTGGGCATGCTGGCCGGGATCATCGGCGTAGTGGCCTTGGTGCCGTACCTGACCATCCAGATCGCCGGCGCCGGTCTGCTGTTCCAGGCTGCCACCGATGGCCTGATCCCCTTCTGGCTGGGCGGCCTGCTGGCCTTCGTGGTGGTGGCCGCCTATGTATACTGCAGCGGCCTGAGCGGCATCGGCTGGACCAACCTGATACAGGGCATCATGATGATCGCCATCGCCTGGTTCCTGGGGCTGGCCATCTCCGAGCGCCTCTACGGTGGCGTGGCGGAGATGTTCGCCCAGCTCCAGCAGTCGGCGCCGGAATACCTGACGATGCCCGGGGCCACCGGCATGAACTGGGGCTACTTCAGCACCGCGGTGCTGGTCAGCGCCTTCGGCGGCGCCATGTGGCCACACCTGTTCATGAAGTTCTACTCCGCCGACAGCGGCAAGACCCTGCGCAAGGTCAGCGTCTTCTACCCCCTGTATGCCTACCTGCTGGTGCCGCTGCTGTTCATCGGCTTCGCCGGCATCCTGGCCTTCGCCGAGGCGCCGCTGGAACGCGCCGACACCGTGCTGCTGCGCATGGTCATGGACGTGGCCAACTTCTCCCCCTGGGTGATTGGCCTGATGCTCTCCGGCGCCCTGGCAGCGGCCATGTCCACCGGCGCCAACCTGGCGCACACCGCGGCCATCGTGCTGGTGCGTGACGTGATGGGGCCCACCGTGCTGAAGGGAGCCAGCGAGACGAGCACGGTGAAAGTGACACGCTGGAGCGTGCTGGGCCTGTCGATGACGGCCTACGGCATTGCCCTGCTCAACCCTGGCTCGCTGGTGATGATTCTGCTGACCGCCTACGGACTGATTGTCCAGCTCTTCCCGATGGTGATCGGGGCACTATTCCTGCCGCAGCTGCGTCGCGCCAGCGTCATGGCCGGCGCCCTGGCCGGCAGCCTTGCCTACCTACTGATGGAGTTTGCCTGGGGCTCGCCGTTGGGCTGGCATGCCGGCGTGTGGGCCATGCTGCTCAACGTGGGGGTAGTGGCGGTGTGGCAAGGGCTCGATCGCGCCTCGCGCAATGGCCAGCCATTGTCCAGCACACCCAGTCACTAACCGCCTCGGAGGCCATGATGACGATGTTATCCCCTGCTCGAGATCTCAAGAGTGCCGTGCGCGCCCAGGTGGAGGTCGGCTTCGAGGAGTTCCAGTCGCTCTATCGACTGCTGCATCAGTACCCCGAACTGCCTTTCCAGGAACACCGAACCGGTGAGCGACTCGCCGCCGCCCTGGAAGGCCTGGGATACGAGGTGACCCGCGGCGTGGGCGGCACCGGCGTGGTGGCCCTGCTGCGCAACGGCGAGGGCCCCACCGTGATGCTGCGTGGCGACATGGATGCGCTGCCCATCCGGGAGGAGACTGGACTCGAGTTCGCCAGCCGGGAAACCGCCACCACGGAAGGGGGCGGTGCCGTCCCGCTGATGCACGCCTGCGGCCATGACCTGCACAGCAGCTGCCTGGTGGGTGCCGCCGGCGTGATGGCGGCACTCAGGGAGCACTGGCGCGGCACCCTGATGCTGGTTTGTCAGCCTGCCGAGGAGATCTTCGGCGGTGCCAGGGCCATGCTAGACGATGGCCTCTACGAGCGTTTCGCCCGCCCAGACGTAATCCTGGGCCAGCACAACATGCCGGCGTTGGCGGGTACCGTCGGGCATATCGCCGGTAGCGCCATGGCGGCGTGCACCAACCTGGCGGTGACCCTGCACGGTGCCGGCGGCCACGGCTCCATGCCCGCCCAGACGGTGGATCCGGTGGTAATCGCCGCCCATGTGGTGACCCGCCTGCAGACCATCGTTGCCCGCGAGGTGCCGCCGGAGGAAACCGTGGTGGTCACCGTCGGCAAGCTGCATGCTGGCACCCAGGCCAACATCATTCCCCACTCCGCGGAGTTGGAGATCAACATTCGCAGCTTCGATGACGCCCTGCACCGCCAAGTGGTGGCGTCCATCGAGCGCATCATCCGCGCCGAGTGCGAGGCCGGGCGCTCGCCGAAGCCGCCGACGTTCCGCGTACTCAACGAGACCATTGCCCTGCACAACGACCCGACGGCGGTTACCCATGTGCGCCAGGCCCATGCGCAACACTTCGGCGAGGGGAGCCTTTATGCGATGCCACGTCTGAACGGCAGCGAGGACTTCCCGCTCTTCGGCAATGCCGACGCCGGTGGATTTGGCGGCGGCGACATCCCTTACGTTTACTGGTTTATCGGCGCCACACCGCTGGAGCGCTGGGACGAGGTTCCGGGCAAGAGCGTATCGGAGAAGATGCGCCACCTGGAGATGCCGCATTCGCCTTACTATTTTCCGGGTAACGATGTGACCCTATGCACCGGTATCGAGGCGATGGCGGTGGGGGCCCTGGCCTACCTGGCCGACTGAGGCGTCACTTTCAACAGGCGAACATCATGAGACGCCATGGGCCCGCACTCGGCGGGCCCATGGCGTCTGGCTGGGTGATGACTCCCAGTCTCGTCATAGCACCCCCTTGGCCTTGGCGGTATGCGTGGCGATGGCATCCATCAGCGGCGGCGAGAGGCAATCATAGGGCGGCAGGCCGAGCTCCTGCAGCCGTGAGCGCACGTTGCCCATGTTCTCCGGGTCGGCGCCGGACTCGATGATCGACGAGACGAAGGCGGCGAACTCGGGGCCGGCCCAGCCCTCGTCGTAGGACAGCTCGGTGTGGATGAAGTCGAGCCCGTGGAAGGGATGCCCGGTGTTCTCGATACGGCCGTACATGTGCACGCCGCATCCCTTGCAGGCATGGCGCTGGATGGCGGCGGCGGGGTCGACCACCTCGAGCTTCTCCTCATGGGCAGTGACCTTGAGCTTGTCGCGGGGCACCACGGCCACCATCGAGAACAGCGCCCCTTCGGGCTTCCAGCACTTGGTGCAGCCGCAGACGTGGTTATGGGCGCACTGGGCGTCGATCGTCACCTCGACCTGATCGCTGGCGCAGTGACAGTGGAGCTTGCCGCCGGTGAAACTGTCGCTGCCGCGCTTGACGCCGTCATCGACGGCGGGATGGATGTGAACGCTGTGGTGGCTCATGGTGGATCGACTCCCCTGTGTCGTCGTTGTCGAGGGGTTCGCCGCTGGCGGCGGCGTACGGGGTGCGCTCGTTGCCGAGGCGGTGCTCGCCCTGCTGCCGGACGCGGCCTTCGGTGGGGCGGGTTTGCCGCCGAACCAGCGCTGAATCATGTCCATCAGACTCATGAGTGCCTCCTTGCCCTTGGGCATTGTTATGGTTGGCACGGCTTCGGACCTGTATCGCTTTTCTTCTTTCTTCTGGCGCTTTGGCGCGGCCCCGGGCGCCTGTCATGGGTGCGGCTTCGGGCACCTTGTCATGGATGCAGCTTCGGGGACCTGTTCTGGGCGCGGCCCCGGGCGCCTATCAATAGTGCAGCACCGTCCGAATGCTCTTGCCCGCGTGCAGCAGCTCGAACGCCTCGTTGATCTGCTCGAACGGCATGTCGTGGGTGATGAACTCGTCGATCTTGATCTCGCCGTCCATGTAGCGCTGCACGTAGCCGGGCAGCTCGCTGCGCCCCTTCACCCCGCCGAATGCCGAGCCGCGCCACACCCGGCCCGTGACCAGTTGGAACGGCCGCGTCGAGATCTCCTCGCCGGCCCCGGCCACGCCGATGATCACCGACTCGCCCCAGCCCTTGTGGCAGCACTCCAGCGCCGAGCGCATCACGTTGACGTTGCCGATGCACTCGAAGGAGTAGTCGACCCCGCCGTCGGTCAGGTCGACGATCACCTGCTGGATCGGATCCGAGTATTCCTTGGGATTGACGAAGTCGGTGGCGCCGAACTGCTTGGCCAGCGCGAACTTGTCCGGGTTGACGTCGATGGCGATGATGCGGCTGGCCTTGGCCATCTGCGCGCCCTGGATCACCGCCAGGCCGATGGCGCCGAGGCCGAACACGGCCACGGTGGAGCCCGGCTCGACCTTGGCCGTGTTGAGCACCGCGCCGATACCGGTGGTCACGCCGCAGCCGAGCAGGCAGATCTTGTCCAGCGGCGCCTCCTTGGACACCTTGGCCAGCGACACCTCGGGCAGCACGGTGTACTCGCTGAAGGTGGAGCAGCCCATGTAGTGGTGCAGCATCTTGCCGTCGAGCGAGAAGCGCGAGGTGCCGTCGGGCATCAGCCCCTGGCCCTGGGTGGCGCGCACCGCCTGGCACAGGTTGGTCTTGCCCGAGCGGCAGAACTTGCACTTGCCACACTCGGCGGTGTAGAGCGGGATGACATGATCGCCGGGCTCGAGGCTGGTGACGCCTTCGCCCACCGCCTCGACGATGCCGGCCCCTTCGTGGCCCAGCACCGAGGGGAACAGGCCCTCGGGGTCGGCTCCGGAAAGCGTGAAGGCGTCGGTGTGGCAGACGCTGGTCGCGGCGATGCGCACCAGCACCTCCCCGGCCTTGGGATCCTCGACGTCGATCTCGGTGAGTTCGAGCGGCTGGCCCGCAGCCATGGCGACGGCGGCGCGTGATTTCATGGCGGGTCTCCCAGGTTGTTGTCGTAGGGCCGCGTGAGGCCGTGTCAAGGGGCGACGCTGATGATCAGTCTAGGTGAGGCGGGGCAAACGGATTGTGACGCAGCGACACAACTGAGTTGCCTATTGGCAACATTCGCTAGAGAGGAGGGCGAGGAAAAAGCGGCGGGCTTCAGCGCGGCTGGTGCAGCCACCAGCGCTGTGACAGACGGCCCGCGGCGAGATCCTTTGCCAGCTCGAGCAGCGAGTCGGCATGCAGTGTGGCCAGCGCCTGCGACTCGGCCTCCCAGGGCAGCGGCTGCCAGGGCAGAGGAGGAGGACTCAGGGAGGCCTGGCGACGCAGCGCTTGCCACAGCTGGTCGATGGCCTCGGCCTGGGTCTCGGGGGAGCCGGCATGGGCGAGCAGGCCACGCTTGCGACGCTCCATCTCCGCTGCGGTGAGGTGCGTCAGCGCTTCGCCCTGCTGAGCCAGGAAGTCGCCAATGGCCTGGCGCAGCTCGCCAGCCTCGGTGTGAGGGGATTGCACCACGTAGCCCAGGCGGGGCACGCCAGACGCTTCACGATAGCGCACCACCGCCACGTAGCCCAGGCCGCGTCGCTGGCGCATCTCTTGCTGGAAGGCGGCGTCGTGGCACTGGGCCAGCAGGCGCAGCAGCCAGCGGCTGCGCGGCGAGTCATCGGGGCCGGCGACTTCCAGCATCGCGACGTGGTCGTCGCCCTGGGGCGGCAACCAGAGGGTATCGTTGCCGTCGTCGTTGGCCTCGTGACAGGTTTCGCCGGTCTGGTGGGTAGAGCAGCGTTCGGCGAGGCTGTCCAGCATTGTCTGGGCCGCCTCACCGAGTGCATCGCTGCTTACCCAGCCCAGCATCGGCAAAGCCCCGGCTCGCCCGACCCCGAGCGTCGAGGTTTCGAGCCGAGCCAGCAGACGCTGGGCCAGCAGCCCCGCCGGCGGGTCAGATGGGCATGGGAGGGGCAGCGGTGGCCAGCATGCCAACGCCAACTCCGCCAGGGAGCCGAGTCGCTTGGCCGCTCCGCTGGCGATCAGCCAGTCGCCGCGGGCGTCACCGCCACAGACAAGCTGCAGCCCCTGGGCGAGGGCAGACTGGCGCAATGGCAGCAGGTTCTGCCGCCACTGGAAAAGACGTGCACTCTGCGTTGAGGCCGGGGCGGGCCAGCCCAGGCAGAGGCTGGCCGCCGGGGGGGCGGTCAGCCGTAGCGGCTCACCGTGCCAGAGCGTAACGCGTTCATCCCGGTACAGCAGGCGTGGCGTCGGGTCCTCAGCGCTCGCTTGGGGCCGGTGCTCGGCGAGAACAGGGGGAGCCCGCCAGGGCAGCGGCACCCGCTCCGTCGGCAGTGGCTGGGGGCGCCAGCGGGTCCCGGTCTCGCCCAGCGTCTTCCAAAGCCCGCTGGCAGCGGGGGCATGCCAGAGCAGCCGGCACTGCTCGGGGGCCAGCCAGGGCAAGAGGGCGGCTTCCGCCAAGGCTTCGCCGCATGGTGCATGCTCCGCCGAGCCGGCCAGCTGCCTGGCGTGGCGCCGGGGCCAGGCGTCGAGATCCGCCACCGGTACGGGTGGGGCGGACAGCGCTGCGACGCTGGCCCGTTCGAGTGCCGAGCAGCAGGTAGCCAGTATTGCCTGCACCGTCTCCTCGTCCGGCGCTGGCGCCAGGCTCAGAGCCAGCGCCGCTCCCAGGCCAACGGGGTCGAGAGTCACCTCGAGCCGGTCGAGCTCGATGGCGGCCTGCAGGGTAGCCGCGAGGCGCCCATCGGCAAGCCGGGCCGCCACGGCCATGAGCCAGTCGCCATGGGCAATGGCCTGCTCGTCGGGCAGGGGCCAGAAGAGTTCGAGCGAAGAGGCGCCGGTTTGGGGCATGGGCGGGTGCCATGCCACGCCGCCGGGCTGAGCCCAGCGCCAGGCCCGCCGCGGCGGCACGTCGCCAGCCGGCAGCGCCATGCCATGGCGCATGAGCAGCTCGAGCTGTGCCTCGAGCGGCAGAGGGCCCAGCGACACCAGGGCCATGCGCCCGGCTCGGTAATGATGGCCATGGAAGTCGGCGAGTCGTGCGGCTAGATGGGAGCCCTCGTTGCCCAGGGTGGCGCGGTTGCCGGCATGGCAGTGCCGGGCGGGATGCCCTTCGCGGCAGAGCCGGCCGAGTGCCATCAGCCGATGCAGCGCCGGGTCGGCCAGCCGGGCATGGAACTCCGCCTCGAGGACCTCCACCTCGCGGGCGACGAGGCCGGGGTCGAAGCGGGGTCGTGCCAGCATGTCCACCAGCCGGACCAGGCCCTCGTCGGTAGCGGCGGGAGGCAGCTGCAGGTGCACCTCGGTCGTGGTTTCGTCGGTGCGAGCGTTGTAGCGTCCGCCCCGCTGGCCGACCCAGCCGGCCAGCTCGCCTGCCCCGGGAAAGTCCGCCGAGCCCAGGAACAGGACATGCTCGAGCAGATGGGCCAGCCCGCGGCAGTCGTCGGGTTCGTCCAGGTAGCCCACGCCTGCGGCGCCGACCAGACGCTGCCAGCGAGCGTTGGGCACTTCGGCGGCGGAAACGGTCAGGCCGTTGGCCAGGAGGGCTTCACGCAGCCGGCTGCCCGGCGGTAGCCCCGCGCGCCGGGCAAGCTCGTCGTCGGAAACTGCGGATGCGTGGTTCATGTACGGCAGAATACCCGCGATTCGTGCACGTTGCGCAGGGTCAGCGCTTTCATTGGCGCGGCGGCGGCACCGGCCTCGCGGCGGGCGGCCTCGACCAGGTGGTGGTCCGGCGACAGCGAGCAGACCGGGTCGGTGGCGGTGGCGTCGCCGGTGAGCAGGTAGGCCTGGCAGCGGCAGCCGCCGACGTCCTGGTGGCGCTCGTCGCAGCTGCGGCAGGGTTCGCGCATCCAGCCGTCGCCGCGGTAACGATTGAACGCCTCGCTGTCGTACCAGATCTCCCGGAGGCCCCGGTCGCGCACGTTGGGAAAACTCATCGGCAGCATGCGCGCGCTATGGCAGGGCAGCACCGCACCGTCGGGCGCCACGGTCATGAAGATCGCGCCCCAGCCGCCCATGCACGCCTTGGGCCGCTCGGCGTAGTAGTCGGGCACCACGAACAGCAAGCGCATGTCGCGGCCACGTTCGGCGAGACGCTCGCGCCAGCGTGCGGTGGTGGCCTCGGCCGTTTCGAGCTGCTCGCGGCTGGGCAGCAAGCCCTCGCGGTTGAGGTGGGCCCAGCCGTACATCTGGCAGTTGGCCAGCTCCACCGCGTCGGCGCCCAGCTCGTCGCACAGGGCGATGATCTCGTCGAGGCGGTCGATGTTGTGGCGGTGCAGCACCACGTTGAGCACCATGGGATAGCCGGCCGCCTTGACCGATCGGGCCATGGCCAATTTCTTGGCATGGGCCTTGGGCGAGCCGGCCACCGCCGCGGCGACGTCGGGATCGGAGGCCTGCAGGCTGATCTGGATATGGTCGAGCCCGGCCGCGTGGAGCGCCTCGATGCGCGCCTCGTCGAGCCCCAGCCCGGAGGTGATCAAATTGGTATAGAAGCCCAGGCGGCGCGCCTCGGCCACCAGCGTCTCGAGGTCGCGCCGCACCAGCGGCTCGCCGCCGGAAAAGCCCATCTGCACGGCGCCCATGGCGCGGGCCTGGGTCAGGACATCGATCCACTCCTCGGTGGAGAGCTCCTCCTTCACCGCGGCGAAGTCGAGCGGATTGGAGCAGTAGGCGCACTGCAGCGGGCAGCGGTAGGTCAGCTCGGCGAGCAGCCACAGCGGGGCGCCGGTAGCGCCGTTGACGGCAGTGGTGTGGGTACGGTCAGTCATGCTGGATCCACCCTTGTCGTGCGGCGTCGAGCAGGAATTCATGCACGTCCCGTTCGATCTCCGCGGCGGGGGCATCGGCAAACCGGGCCTGCAGGTTCGCCACTACGTCTGTCACGTCGCGCTGGCCGTCGAGCTGGCCGAGGATGGCCCCGGCACTGTCGTTGAGCTGCACCATGCCCTCGGGGTAGAGCAGCACGTGGCGGCCCTGGGCTTCCTCCCACTGCAGGCGCCAGCCCGGGCGCAGGCGATAGACGCTGGTTGACTCGATCATAGCCATCAAAGCCCCCGGTGGTAAACGCGCTGGTCGGTGATGCTGTGGTAGGGCGGGCGCTCGAGCTGGTAGGCCAGGGTCATGGCGTCGAGCATGCTCCACAATACGTCGAGCTTGAACTGCAGGATCTCCAGGGCGCGCTGCTGGGCGGCGGCGGTAGTGCATACCGCCAATGCCACCTCGAGGCCATGGTCGACGTCGCGCCGCGCTTCCTTCAGGCGCTTGCGGAAGTAGCCGTAGCCGGCCTCGTCGATCCAGGGATAGTGGGTCGGCCAGGTGTCGAGCCGGCTCCTGTGCGCCTGGGGGGCGAACAGTTCGGTCAACGAGGAAATCGCCGCCTCCTGCCAGCTCGCCCGACGCACGAAGTTGACATAGGCGTCGACGGCGAAGCGCACGCCGGGCAGCACGTGCTCCTGGGCCCACAGTTCGTCGCGGGTCAGCCCCACCGCCTCGCCGAGGGTCAGCCACGCCTCGATGCCGCCCCCGTCGTCGTCATGGCCGTCGTGGTCGAGCAGGCGCTGGATCCAGCGGCGGCGCGTGGCGGCATCGGGGCAGTTGGCCAGCAGCGCGGCATCCTTCTGCGGAATCATTACCTGATAATAGAAGCGGTTGGCCACCCAGCCGCGGATCTGCTCCGGCGTGGCGCGCCCCTCGGCCATGTCGATCTGATAGGGATGATGGATATGGTAGTAGTCACCCTTGGCCAGCAGGGCTTCGCGAAAGGCCTGCGGAGACAGGGCCGGTGCGTCGGCCTCGGCCATGGAGGCAGCAAAAGGCGATGCGATGGAACTCATGAGGCGCTTCCTTCCCTTGCATGGCGTAGTGATGGCTATTGTTGTGACGTCAACCGCGGTAGTCGGGTTCAGATCTCCAGGCGCATGCCGTCGAAGGCGACCTCGATGCCGGCGTCACTCAGCGTGGCTCGCTCGGGCGAGCGCTCATCGAGGATCGGGTTGGTATTGTTGATGTGGATCAGCACCCGGCGGGTGGCGCGCGGCAGAGCCTCCAGCTCCTCCAGCAACCCACCTCTGCCCGCCAGTGCCAGGTGGCCCATATCGGTGCCGGTTGCCTTGCCCATGCCGGCGCGGATCAGCTCGTCGTCATGCCACAGGGTGCCATCGACGAGCACGCAGTCCGCCTGGCTCAAAAAACCACGTACTCGTTCGTCGAGCCGGCCGAGTCCCGGCGCATAGAACAGCCGCGTGCCGCGTTTGCGGTCCTCGATCAGCAGGCCGATGTTATCGCCCGGGGTGGGTGCGCCGCGACGCGGCGAATAGGGCGGTGCGTTGCTGGTCAGCGCCACGGCGGTGAAGGTCAGGCCGGGACAGGCCGGGACCTCGAACTCGGCTTCGTGGTGGGCTTCATCGATGGCGATTGGACGCCAGTGCAAGCCGCCCCAGTGCTCCAGCATGGTAAACAGAGGGAAGCCGCTGCTCAGGTCCTGATGCACATTGGGCGTGCACCAGACATCGAAGGGACATCCCTCGCGCAGCGACAGCAGGCCGGTGGCGTGATCGATCTGGGCATCTACCAGCAGCACGCCGACGATGCCGCTGTCGCGCGGGATCCGTCGCGGGTGAAGTTCGGGGTTGGCGGCCAACTGGGTGCGGATGTCGGGCGAGGCGTTGCACAACAGCCAGCGCTCGCCGTCGCTGCTGATGGCGATCGACGACTGCGTGCGAGGGGTTGCCTCGATGCTGCCCTCACGTAGGCTGCGGCACAGCGAGCAGTTGCAGTTCCACTGAGGAAAGCCGCCGCCTGCTGCAGCGCCCAGTACCAGTACATGCATGCGAGGCTCCGTACGAACATGGATAAAAACGGCTGACGCCCAGGAAGAGCGTCAGCCGGTCAATGCTGCCCAAGAAAGGATCAGCGGTTGGATATGTATAGCGTCACTTCGAAGCCGAGACGCAGGTCGGTATACGCAGGCTTGGTCCACATAGGAGGCCCTCCACATTGGGTGGATTTCGTTGCATGCACTCAACCAGTAAAGCAGCGAACGGCGTGACTGCCTTTCGACCTAAGTCGCATGCCTCAAAAGCAAGCACGAGCGTAACGCGTTGAAACGCCGCCGTGATGCGGCTCGATGAAGTATTTGAAAAGATTGTTGCCAAGGGGCAATAGACTTTTGACCTTAAAGCGATGCCTAAATCATGCCTTCCGACCTGTGGCTAGGAAAAGTTGTGCTAGACCTTCTCAATGTCAATAGCTGAAACACAACGATACAAGATGTGCCGTTTCCCCAGGCACACCTTCAGTGAGACGGAGACAACGCCATGCTTAGGGAGACAGGTTACGCGGTCATGGCCATTGGGTTGATGGCCACAACGGCGGCTCATGCCAATCAAAATCAACTCGAGCTTCAACAAAATCCGGAATACTGGGCGACCCAGCTGGGTAACTACCAGGGTAACCGCTTCAGCGAGCTGGACCAGATCAATCGCGATAATGTGGATGAGCTGCGCGCTGTGTGGCAGTTCTCCACCGGCGTACTGCGTGGTCACGAAGGCGGCCCCCTCTATGTCGGTGATGGTCGTCTGTACATTCACACTCCCTTCCCCAACAAGGTTTTTGCCCTCGACCTGGAAGACGAGGGTCGCGTGGTCTGGAGCTACGAGCCGGACCAGGACTCCCGTGTCATACCGGTAATGTGCTGTGACACGGTCAATCGCGGGCTGGCCTACGCCGACGGCCGCCTGTTCCTCGGCCAGGCCGACAATACCCTGATCGCGCTGGATGCAGAAACGGGCGAGCTGCTGTGGGAGGTCAGCAACGGCGACCATACCGTTGGCGAGACCAACACCATGTCGCCGCTGGTGGTTCACGACAAGGTTTTGATCGGTGTCAGCGGCGGCGAGTACGGCATTCGTGGCCACATGACCGCCTACGACGTCGAGACCGGCGAACAGGTGTGGCGCGGTTACTCCACCGGCCCCGACGACGAAGTGCTGATCGATCCCGAGACGACCACCATGCTGGGAGAGCCGATCGGCGAGTCCGATCTCGGCGTCTCTACCTGGCCAGAGGGCGAATGGGAGCGTGGCGGTGGTGCCCCATGGGGCTGGGTCACCTACGACCCCGAGCTCGACCTGGTCTACTACGGCACCGGCAACCCCGGCACCTGGAACCCCGAGCAGCGCACCAAGGACGGCGAGCCCGCCGACAACAAGTGGGCCATCACGGTATTTGCCCGCGATCCCAACGATGGGACGGTCAAGTGGGTCTATCAGAAGGTGCCCTTCGACGAGTGGGACTACGACGGGGTCAACGAGAACCAGCTGATCGACATCGAATACGAGGGCGAGCAGCGCAAGGGCCTGGCGATCATCGACCGTACCGGCTTCGGCTTCCTGCTCGATCGCGAAACCGGTGAGCTGCTGGTGGCCGAAAAGTTCGCCCCCGAGACCAACTGGGCCGACAGCTACGACATGGAGACCGGACGGCCCAACGTCAACGAGCAGTACAGCACCTACCGGCAGGGGGTGGGCGTCAACACCACCGACATCTGCCCCACCGCCATGGGCGCCAAGAACATGCAGCCGACTGCCTACTCGCCGCGCACCGGGCTGATCTATGCCGGCATCAACCGGATCTGCATGAACTACGAGCCCTTCGAAGCCGAGTACGTGGCCGGCCAGCCCTACGTCGGCGCCACCCTGACCATGATGCCGGCACCGACGCAGAACGGCAGCATGGAAGGTCGCATGGGCAGCTTCATCGCCTGGGATCCCGTGGCTGGCGAAACCGTGTGGGAGATCGACGAACGCTTCGCGGTGTGGAGCGGGGCGCTGGCCACGGCCGGTGACCTGGCCTTCTACGGCACGCTGGAAGGGCACGTGAAGGCGGTCGATATCGAAACCGGCGAGGAGCTGTGGCGCTTCAAGACGCCCTCCGGGATCATCGGTAACGTCAACACCTTCATGCACGAAGGCAAGCAGTACGTGGCCGTGCTCTCCGGCGTCGGCGGCTGGGCCGGCATCGGCCTCGCGGCCGGCCTGGAAAATCCCGAGGACGGGCTGGGTGCGGTGAGTGCCTTTTCTGCCCTGGGGGACTACACCAAGCTCGGCGGTGTGCTGACAGTGTTCGCTCTGCCGGATTGAGCCGGTTCATGATCGGGCGGGTATGGCGATGCCGTACCCGCCCATCCTTGTCTTTCCGGTGGCGTCGTCTACGACGCGCCCGAGCTGTAGAAGGAAGTCCTGCATGACGGTACTTGCACGTTTCTGCCGCGGTATGCTCTCCACGCTCGTCACCCTGCTGCCTCTGGGGCTGGGCCAGGTCGGTCTGGCCGACGAGCATCGCATCACCGGCGAGGGCATTGGTGCCTTCGTCGTCGAAGACGGCAAGGTCGATCCCGACACCTATGACGGATACATCGTCTATACCCGCTCCTGCATGGCCTGCCATGGGCCGGATGGCCTGGGCTCCTCTTTCGCGCCCAATCTGATCCGCGCCGTGGAGCGGCGTGGCTGGGAGAATTTCGCCGGCACCATCGCTTCCGGGCGCGAGGTCCAGCCTGGCCAGGTGATGCCTTCCTTTGCCGACGATCCCTACGTCATGGGCAACATACCCAAGATATTCAGCTATCTGCGTGCGCGCGGCGAAGGTGGCCTGGGGCGCGGTCGCCCGAAGATCATCGAGTCGATGCAGGAGCCGGACGCAGAACAAGGCGAGCAGGACGAGGAGAAAGACGAGGCCGCCGAGGAAGCGAGCGCCGAGTAAACGTGGCAGCGTTCGCCATGTCGTTTCCGCCAGCGGAGGATGCATGAGAGCAGCCTGTCGTCAGATAGTACGAGCCGTGACTCTGGCCCTGGGCCTGGTCGTCGCCTGTGGTGCATTTGCCGAACTCCCCGAGCGCCAGGAGCGCGAGGCCCTGCGGGTCTGCGCCGATGGCAACAATCTTCCTTTCAGCAACCAGGCCGGCGAAGGCTTCGAGAACCGTATCGCCGAGCTGATGGCAGAAGACCTGGGCGTGCCGCTGACCTACGTGTGGGCGCCCCAGGTGATGGGGTTCGTACGCAACACCCTGGAGCTGCGTGTCTGCGACGTGATAATCGGTACCGTGGCCGGCTACGATTTCGTACAGAACACCAACGCCTACTATCGTTCGGTCTATGCCCTGGTAGTGCCCGAGGGTTCCGCTCTCGATGCCACCCGTCTAAGCGATCCTGCGTTCTCCGGCAGGCGCATCGGTGTGGTAGCGGAAACCCCGCCAATTGTGCCGCTGCGCCGCAGCGGGGCCCGCATAGAGGGCTATCCGCTGATGGTCGACACCCGGGTGCGTGCGCCGGTGCGTGACGCCATCGAGGACGTGGCCGCCGGCAACACGGAGGGGGCCGTGCTGTGGGGGCCATTGGCCGGTTATTACGCGGCACGCCAGGAACCCCCGCTGAAAGTCGTACCGCTAGTGAATGATGACACCGGGGCTCAGCTCGATTACCGCATCACCATGGGAGTGCGCCACGGCGAGCCCCACTGGAAGGACTGGATCAACGACTTCATCGACCGTCGCCAGGAGGAGATCGACGCGATCCTGGCCGATTACGACGTGCCGCTGCTTGACCGGCACGGCCAACTACTGGGAACGAGCGAGGGAGGCGACTCATGAGCCGAGCGAGCCGACTTCCTGGGCGCATGCTCTTGCTGGGATTGTTGACGGGGCTGACGCTGGCCGGCGTGGCCCAGGTCGAGGCCCAGCGCGCCGCAGCGGGGCCGCCTGACTGGCCCTGCGTGCAACGCCTGATCCCCGAACTGGCCTGGGGCACCATCTGGACAGGGCCACCGCTGGACGAGCTGAAACAGGCCTGGTGGGAGGACGAGGAGGTCGGTCGGGTGGTGCGCTTCGCCACCTCGCGTACGACCCCCAAGGAGCAGGCGCTGGAGCGGGTGAGAGCGTTCGTCGAGTCGGTGGACGAGGAAGACGCCGAGCAACGGCTGACCCTGCTCTTTTCCGGCTTGTTCGAGCTCACCGACCGCGAACGCAAGCGCACCATCGAGAGAATTCGCCAAGCCTCTCGCGCCCAATTGACACGCCTGGAGACGATTTCCGCCATGGTCGATGAGCTGGAGGAACGGCGCGCCGACGACGAGGCAACGAACGAGGCCGAGATCGAGCGGCTCTCCGAGGCGCTGTTCTGGGAGCAGCGTACCTTCCAGCATCGCCAGCAGACGCTGCCGGCCATGTGCGACCAGCCCTACCTGTTGGAAGAGGAGCTGGCACGTATGGTACGGGTCATCATGGCGCGCATGCCGTGAGCTGGCTGTAGTGAAAGAGCCATAACGACAACAGCGGTGGCACAGGCTGCCTGAGGAGCACGCATGAAAGCGCGACGGGGTCCCCTTCGCTGGCTGGCGACGGGCGGGCTGGCTCTTGGCCTGGGGTGGTCGGCGCTGCTGCCGGCCGAGACGCTGGAGCCCATTGTCGTGGGTTATCTGGGCATGGAGCGACCCGATGACCGGGAGCCGCTCTCGGTGCTCGACCCGGTACTCGATGACGAAGGGGTGCAGGGTGCCCGCCTGGGCATCAACGACAACAACGCCTCGGCGCAATTCCTCGGCCAGGAGTTCGTGCTCCACGAAGCGACGGTGGCTGAGGGGGGCGAAATTGACGAGGCGCTGGAGGGGCTGGTCGAGCAGGGCGTGGAGTGGATCGTCAGCGACCTGCCCGCAGACGCGCTGCTGGAGGTCATGGCGAATCCCGACCTGGGTGCACGAATCGTGTTCAACGCACGGGCGCCGGACGATCCCCTGCGCAGCGAGGCGTGCCATTCCCAGCTGTACCACACCACACCCAGCCGGCGCATGCTGGCCGATGCCCTGGCCCAGTTCCTCGGCTTCAAGCAGTGGAACCGCTGGGCGCTGGTCTACGGCAACACCGAGGAGGATCGCATCCTGGCCGATGCACTTCGCGCCGCGGCCGAGCGCTACGGCCATCGTATCGTGGGCGACAAACAGTGGCCTCACGATCCCATGGCACGCCGCGCCGAAGGTGGCTTTCATGCCATTCAGCGCGAAATTCCGGTTTTCGTCCAGGACCTGCCCGAACATGACGTGCTGGTGATCGCCGACGAGACCGACTACTTCGGCGAATACTTCCCCTATCAGACCTGGGCGCCGCGCCCGGTGGTCGGCACCCAGGGGCTGATCGCCACGCCCTGGCACCGTGCGCATGAATCCTGGGGAGCGGTGCAGCTGCAGCGGCGCTTCGAAGAGCTGGCCGAGCGCTGGATGACGCCGCGGGATTTCGCCGCCTGGCTGGCGCTGCGTTCGCTGGGCGAGGCGGCGGCGCGTACCGGTGCCGTCGAGCGCGAGGCGATTCTCGACTACATGCTGAGCGAGGAGTTCGAGCTTGCCGGCTACCTCGGCCTGCCGGTCAGCTATCGCGCCTGGAATCACCAGCTGCGCCAGCCGATCCTGGTTACCGGGCCACGCATGGTGGCTTCGGTATCGCCGCAGGAGGGCTATCTGCATCCACGCACGCCGCTCGACTCGCTGGGCGTCGACGAGGGGGAATCGACATGCCGTTTCTGAGCCAGAGAAACATGACCGCGACCCTCAAGCGCGCCGTGCTGGTGCTGGTGCTGGGTACGCTGCCGCTGGCTGCCCAGGCCGAGCGAGTCTTCGTCTCCAACGAGAAGGACAACACCGTGTCGGTGATCGACGGCACGAGCCTCGAGGTAGTGGAGACCATCGAGGTTGGTCGGCGCCCCCGGGCGATGGCCTTCAGCAGCGACGGCAGCGAGCTGTTCGTGGCAGTGGGCGACGACGAGTCCATCGACATGATCGAGCTGGGGACGCTCAAGGTGGTGCGCAGCCAGTCCGCGGGCGACGACCCGGAGGTGATTCGCGTCGACCCCAACCGGCCGTATGTGTACATCTCCAACGAGGACGACAACATCGTCTCGGTGATCGATTACGAGCGGCGCACCCTGGTCGACGAGATCCCGGTGGGGGTCGAGCCGGAGGGGCTCGGCATCAGCCCCGACGGGCGCTGGCTGATCTCGACCACCGAGACCTCGAACATGGCCCACATCATCGACCTCGAGACCAGGGAGGCGGTCTACCATCGCCTGGTGGGCGCGCGGCCACGGCATGCCGAATTCACCCATGACGGCCGCAAGGCCTGGGTCTCGTCGGAAATTGCGGGCGTAGTGTCGATTCTCGACATGATGGAAAGCTTCGACGTCGAGCACGTGATCCGCTTCGACGTACCCGGCGTGCCACGAGAGACCGTGCAGGCGGTCGGTGTCGCCCTGACCTCCGACGGGCGCTACGGCTTCGTCGCCCTGGGCCCTTCGAACCGGGTGGCGGTGATCGACCAGCAGAGCTACGAGGTGCTCGACTACATCCTGGTCGGCCAGCGGGTCTGGCACCTGGCGCTCAACGGCGACGAGAGCCGGCTCTACACCACCAACGGGGTCAGCGGCGACGTCACCGTGATCGAGATCGACGGCCTGAAGGCGATCAAGTCGATCCCGGTGGGGCGCTTTCCCTGGGGCGTGATCGTCCAGCCGTGAGTGAGACGAGCGCCAACCGCGTGGGGCAGGCACTTGCCCTGGAGATCCGCCAGCTGAGCTTTGCCTATGTGGGCCGGCCGGTGCTCGACGACGTGTCGCTGAGCGTGGCGGCGGGGGAGTTCGCCGTGCTGCTCGGCCCCAACGGTGCCGGCAAGACCACGCTGCTCTCGCTGGTCACCCGGCTGCACGATCGCCGGCGAGGCGAGATTCGTATCGGCGGCTACGACGTGCGTCGCCAGGCGGTGCAGGCCCATGCCCGCATCGGCGTGGTGTTCCAGCAGCCGACTCTGGATCTCGATCTCAGCGTGACGCAGAACCTCGCCTATCACGGCGCCCTGCATGGTATGGGGTGGCGCGAGGCGAAGAGTCGGGCTCTGGTGCAGCTCGAGCGCGTGGGGCTCTCCGATCAGCGGCGTACGCGGGTACGGCGCCTCTCCGGTGGCCAGCGGCGGCGGGTAGAAATCGCCCGTGGCTTGATGCACTCGCCGCGCCTGCTGCTGCTCGACGAGCCCACCGTAGGGCTCGATATCGCCTCGCGCCGCGAGCTGGTCGAACACGCCCACCGGCTATGCGCCGAGGAGGACGTGGCGGTGCTGTGGGCGACTCACCTGATCGACGAGGTGCGCGCCGCTGACCGGGTTCTGGTGTTGCACCGCGGTCAACTGCTGGCCGACGAGCGTGCCGAGACGCTCATCGCCCGACTCGGCGTCGACACGCTGGGCGAAGCCTTCGATCTCCTGGTCGGAACGCAGGAGGCCGCATGCGAGTGATGCCCTGGTTGCACTGCCTGCGTGGCGTAGTGGGACGCGAGCTGCTGCGCTTCTTGCACCAGCGCAGCCGGTTTCTTGCCGCCCTGGTGCGACCCTTGGTGTGGCTGTTCGTCTTCGCCACTGGTTTTCGCATGGCGCTGGGGGTGGCCATGACCGAGCCCTACCAGACCTACATTCTTTACGAGGTCTACATTGTCCCGGGTCTGGTGGGCATGATCCAGCTGTTCAACGGCATGCAGAGCTCGCTGTCGATGGTCTATGACCGCGAGATGGGCAGCATGCGGGTACTGCTCGTCAGCCCCTTCCCGCGCTGGTACCTGCTGGTGTGCAAGCTGTTGGCCAGTACCCTGGTCTCGGTGGTGCAGGTCTACGTGTTCCTGGCCATCGCCTGGGCCTACGGTATCCAGGCGCCCCCGTTGGGCTATCTTTACGTGCTGCCGACACTGCTGGTGACCGGCTGCATGGTCGGAGCGCTGGGGCTGCTGCTCTCCTCGTTCATTCGTCAGCTGGAGAACTTCGCCGGGGTGATGAACTTCGTCATCTTCCCAATGTTCTTCCTCTCCTCGGCGCTCTACCCGCTGTGGCGCATCCGCGAGGGCAGCTACCTGGTCTATCAGATCGCCGCGCTCAACCCCTTCACCCATGCCGTGGAGATGATCCGTTTCGCCATGTACCAGCGTTTCAACATCGAGGCGGTAGCGATCAGCGTGGCGGTGGCGGCGCTGCTGCTGGCGCTGGCGATCCTGGGCTATAACCCTTCCCGGGGCATGATGGCCCGCAAGGGCGGGGGTGGCGACTAAACCTCAGGGCGCGGCGAGGCTTTCCAGGTAGTCAATGATATGCCTGCGCGTGCGCTCGTCCAGGCCCCACAGCACCATGCGGGTCCCGGGCAGAAAATCCTGAGGGCCGGCGAGGAAGGCGTCGAGGTTCTTGCGATTCCATGACAGGTCGGCTTGTTCCAGGACCGGTGAGTAGTCGAAGTCCTCGAGGCTGCCGGCCGGCCGACCGAACAGGCCATGCAGGCTGGGGCCGGCCAGGTGCCGGCCGGGGTCGATGCTGTGACAGCCGACGCACTGAGCGCGGAACGACCGCTCGCCCTCGGCGAATTCGTCAGCCAGGACCGTCAGCGGAGCGAGCAGGAGGGTGGCGAGCACCAGGCAGGCGATAAGGTGGCTGCTGTAGCGGTAGCGGGGCATCAGAAACAGCGCAGGTTGGCGTCGGCCTGGGCCTGGCGCAGGGCGTCGACCTGGTCCTGCATGCCGCGCTCGGTGCGGAACAGTACGCCGAGTTCGCCGCGCTGATCCTGCATGCCCAGCACCGTCTCGACCTGCTCGTAAGTGTCGTAGCTGAGGTGCTCGGCGATCACGTCGATACTGCAGGCGCACTTCTGCATGGTCAGGTAGTCATTGCCGTTGGAGGCCATGCAGCCCAGCACGTAGTCGACGCGTGCCTCAGTGGGGTAGTCGTTGGCCAGGCTCGTCGTGGCAAGAGAGAGCAGCAAGCAGGCGAGCGCCGTCTGGCACAGCACGCCGGTTGCTGTCGTCCGAAGTCGAGGCATTGTTGTTGTCTCCGGAAGCATCAAGGCTGTATGGCTTCAAGGTATGGCAGTCGTACGGATTCTGCCACTACCGAGGCGTGCCTATCGGCATGATGGCGAGTGCCTATTGGGCCTGGCGGAAGCGCGACGGTAACATGTTGCGATCGGCCTGAGCCGATTGTCTGCATCCCCTGCATGACATTTGCGGCCCGCCTCTCGGCGGGCTTTTTTCCTCCACGGCGCGTGGGCAGAGCAGGTCAGCCCTTGCGCTCGTCGTCGCGTACTTCGTAGTCGCCCTCGAGCAATTCGTGCTCGCTGGAGTAGCGGCGCTCCTGATAGCGCGCTTCACGATAGTGAAAGCCTCCGCCGGCATCCTTGGCCTGCTCGGCGCGGATTTGCTCGAGGCGCTTCTTCATGCGGTAGCGCACGATCGGTAGCATGGCCCAGCCGAGTAGCAGGAAGAACAGACCGAGTACGGTGCCCACGATCAGCAGCAGGCCGAACAGCAGCCAGGTAACGATGAGCTTGAGCCCGCCCAAGGGGCCGCGAGGCGTCTGATGCGCCCGAGCGCGCCACTGTTGGGCGGCCTGCCAAGCGGCGTTGCGGCGGGGGTCGTTGTCGAACATGAGCGTCTCCGGTCAAGGACGCCGCGACGCGGCGTACGGAATGGCTGTCCCTTTGAGGCTGTGGGCCGAGGATCGTTCCCCTATGCGACCAGTCGCCACAGGGCGGCGGTGGCGATACCGGCGCTGATCGCCGCTAGCGTCTTGTGGCTGGCCAGCATCACGGTGAGAGTGGCCAGCAGCGCCAGGCGCGCCCCCCAGTCGCCCTGTATCGCCATGGGCGTGATCACCGCGACCAGTACCGAGCCCGCCATGGCGTTGATGAAGCGCTCCACTCTGGGGCCGATGGGGAGGCGCGACATCACGAACACGCCGCCGGCACGAGTCAGATAGGTAACCAGTGCCATCAGCAGGATGGCGACGGCCGATCCCGCCAACGTCGAGGGCAGGCTCATGCGATGGCCTCCCGTTTTTTACGATCGGGCCACACCAGTAGGCCGGCCAGCCCGCCGGCCAGGGCGCCGACGATGACGTGGGAGTGGGGCGGTAGCCAGGCCATGGCGGCCAGCGCGGCCAGCGCCGCGGCCCCCCAGGGCACCAGCATCGACAGGTCACGCCGACCGCCCACCAGCATGGCCAGCAGGAAGCAGCCCATGATCACGTCGAGGCCGAAGCGTTCGGGTTCGGCGATGCCGCTGCCGAAGAGCACGCCGAGCAACGTGCCGGTAAGCCAGGTCAGCCACAGCGCGATGCCGCCTCCCACCAGCATACCGACATTGGTTTCGCCGCGCTGGCGATCGGCCACGGCCATGGCCCAGTTGGAGTCGCTCATCACCACCAGGCTGGCATAGCGCTGCTTCGGGGGAAGGTGCGCCAGCCAAGGCTGAATGGCGGCGCCCATCAGCAAGTGGCGGGCATTGATGGCGAAGGTGGTGGCGATCAACGGCAGCAGCGGAATCTCGGGCCCCCACAGCTCGAGGGCGGCGAACTGCGAGGCGCCGGCGAAGACCAGCGCGCTCATCATCATCGCCTCGATCCCCGAGAGGCCGCGGGACAGCGCGGCCACACCGAAGGCCAGGCCGAAGACCACCACGAACAGCGACAGCGGCGCCATGCGACGCACGCCAGTGAGGACGCCGGCCAGATCGAGCCGGGCACCCGGGCTGGTCTGGCTCATCGGCGCCACACCTCGGCCACGATTTCGTAGCTGAGCAGGCGGTCCTCGCTGGCATAGGTGTCGGTGTTGAGCATCAGCTCGTCGGCCCCGGTCTGTTCGAGGAAGCGTTCGAGTCCCTCGCGCACGGTATCCGGCCCGCCGATCACCGCCGCGCCGAGGAACTGCTCCACCTGGACACGCTCCATGGGCGTCCAGTCGAGGGTCTCGATCGGCGGCAGCGAGCGAGTGCGGCGGCCGCGCACCATGCCGAGGAATTTCTGGCGGGTGGTGGAGGCGAGAAACTCGGCGCGCTCGTCGCTCTCGGCGGCGATGACCGGCAGCCCGACCATCGCATAGGGGTGCTCGAGCAGCGCCGAGGGGCGGAAATTGTCGCGATACAGGCGCAATGCTTCGTGCAGGTAGCCCGGTGCGAACTGGGCGGCGAAGGCGAAGGGCAGCCCCTCGCGGGCGGCAAGCTGGGCGCTGTAGCCGCTGGAGCCGAGCAGCCACAGCGGCACCCGAGTGCCCTGGCCGGGCACGGCGCGTACGCGCTGGCCGGGCTGCTCGTCGTCGAGGTAGCCCTGCAGCTCGGCGAGCAGCTCGGGGAAATTCTCGGCTCCTGCATAAGGGTCGCGGCGCAGCGCAGCCATGGTGGCGGCGTCGGAGCCGGGCGCGCGCCCCAGGCCCAGGTCGATGCGGCCCGGGTAGAGGGTTTCCAGGGTGCCGAACTGCTCGGCGATCACCAGGGGCGCCTGGTTGGGCAGCATGATGCCGCCGCTGCCCACGCGAAGGCGTGAGGTGGCGCCGGCGATATGGCCGATCAGTACCGCGGTGGCGGCACTGGCAATGCCGTCGAGGCTGTGATGCTCGGCCAGCCAGTAGCGGGAGAAGCCGAGGCGCTCGGTCAGTCGGGCCAGCGCCACGCTCTCCGCGAAGCTGTCGGCGATGGTCCCCCCCTGGCGGATCGGCGCCAGGTCGAGCACGGATAGCGGGGTGTCGGAAAGTCGGGACATGTTAAGACTCGTCAAAAACCTTAGCCTGCTTGGTTTCTCCAGAATCGTCGTGTCGGCGCCGCGATGCAATGGTTTTTCTGTTCCGGGAGCAGGCCGATGCCAGTGACTTGTGTGGCGTAAGGGTTGGCCTGCTAGCATGTTGGCGTTCATGGACGAAACGAGGTGCGCCTTATGGCCAACCATGGAGGGCAGCGGGTCTTTGCCGCATCGGCCCTGATCATCCTGGCGCTGGTGGCCGCCGGCGCCGGCTACCCCGACGCGTTCGGGGCCGCCGCCGCCGCCGCGCTGGACGCCGTCACCCAACTGTTCGGCTGGTTCTATCTGTTTTCGGTCTTCGGCTTCGTGATCTTCCTGCTGGCGCTTGCCTTCAGCAAGTACGGCAAGGTCCGGTTGGGGCCCCAGGACAGCACGCCGAGTTTCAGCTTTTTCTCCTGGGTCAGCATGCTGCTGGCGGCCGGCTTCGGCGTGGGCCTGGTGTTCTACGGCATGGCAGAGCCCATGCTCCACTACATCGAACCGCCTTATGGCGACGTGGCAGCCGAGAGCTCCGAGGCGGCGCGATATGCCATCCAGTACAGCTACTTCAACTGGGGCATTCACCAATGGGCGGCCTTTTCGGTGGTGGGACTGATCATCGCCTACTTCCAGTTCCGCAAGGGGCAGGCCGGGCTGGTCTCCTCGGTACTGTCGTCCATCGCCGCCAAGTATCCCCGGGTGCGCCCCTACGCGCCGACCCTGGATGTGTTCGCGGTGGTGGCCACGGTTATGGGGGTGGCCACCTCGCTGGGGCTGGGCGTGCTGCAGCTCAATGGTGGCTTCAACGCCGTGTTCGGCCTGCCCGAGAGCGGGCTGTGGCAGTTCGTCATCCTGTTCGTGATGTTCCTGGCCTACATGGCCTCGACCTGGTCGGGGCTGGACAAGGGCATCCGCCGGCTTTCCAACCTCAACATGATCCTGTGCATCGGCCTGATGCTCTACGTGCTGGTGACCGGCCCCACGGTGATGATCCTCGAGACCATCACCCTGGGCATAGGCGATTACCTGCAGAACTTCGTCGGCATGAGTCTGCGTATCTCGCCGTTTTCCGATAACACCTGGGCAGCCAACTGGACCATTTTCTACTGGGCCTGGGTCATCGCCTGGTCGCCGTTCGTCGGTACCTTCGTGGCCCGGGTGTCGCGCGGGCGCACCATCCAGGAGTACGTCTTCGGCGTGCTGATCGTGCCACCGTTGCTGGCCTGCCTGTGGATCGGGGTTTTCGGCGGTGCCGCGCTGCACATGGAGCTGGCCGGCGATGTCGGCCTGGCCAGCGCCACCGAGAACAACATCACCGTCGCGCTGTTCGAGATGTTCGAGCTCATGCCCTTCTCCGGGGCGCTCTCGGTGATCGCCATGCTGCTGATCTTCGTCTTCCTGGTGACCTCGGCCGACTCGGCTTCCTACATCGTGGCGCAGATGACCGACAACGGCTCGATCAACCCGCCGCTGTTCAAGCGCGTGATCTGGGGCGTGCTGATTGCCGCCATCTGTCTCACCTTGATCGTCGCCGGGGGCCTGACCGGGCTGCAGTCGGCCGCGGTGCTCTCGGCGCTGCCCTTTACCTTCATCCTCTATGGCATGATCTTGGTGCTGGTCCGCGAACTGCGCGCCGACCGCCAGTCCATGCTTACCCAGCTCTATCGTCGCCATGGCGAAACGCCGGTGGGGGCCGACGCCTTCGAGGCCGAGGCGCTGGGTGAACAGGAGCGGCTGCGTCGCGCGCCCAACGTGGTCAATCGGCGCATCAACCGGCGTGAGGGCGGCTAGGTCGACCATGAGCGATCTCGCGAGCTCACGGCGCCTGCCCTGAGAGCGTCGTGGGCGATTGCCGGTAGCCAGCGAAGAGCGCAGGTCGTAAGCTCTGAGAGGTAGGGGAACCGGACGTCAACCATGTCTCTCATCGGCTCACGCCGTCGTGCGCTTCCACGAGGCGCCACCCGCCGGCATCAACCGAGTCGCGGGCGTCAGAACCATTTCGATCGCTGGCTCGACCGCGCGGTGGACGTTGCCGTGCTCACGGCGCTGGCAGTGGGTACGGTGGCGTTGGTACTGCATCTGTTGCTATAGCGTCGAGGCGAGATGCGTTCACTGCTGATACTGGTCGTGCTGATGGTCGTCGCGGCGGCGGCCTGGTGGCAGTTCGAGGCGCGTCTTCCCTCCCACTGGCACCCGTGGAAGCCGCTGAGCGTCGGCGATCCCTTGACCCCTGTCACTCGCTGGAAGCTGCAACGCCTGAGCGATGACCGCGAGGCGTGCCTGGCGGTGCTAGGCACGGCATCCGAGACGTCGCTGCGGATGACCCCGTTGGACGACCACGAACCTGCCCCCGGCTGTCCGCTGAGCAATGTGGTGCGTCTCCACGGCAGCGATGTCGAGTTCAACGCCAGTTTCGTCGCGCGTTGTCCGCTGGCGCTGGCCTGGGTCATGTTCGAGCGTCAGCGTCTTCAGCCCGCGGCCGTGGCCCACTTGGGCAGTCGCGTGGCCCGCGTCGAACACTATGGCAGCTACGCCTGTCGCAACGTCTATGGTCGCGAGGAGGGGCGGCGCAGCGAGCATGCCACGGCCGAGGCGCTCGATGTGGCGGCCTTCCGCCTCGAGGATGGGCGCCGGATCACGCTGCTAGAGCACTGGGGCGACCCGGGGGCACGCGGGGCCTTCCTGCACGAAGTGCGCGATGGCGCCTGCGACCTGTTCGGCAACGTGCTGGGCCCGGAGTACAATCAGGCCCATGCCGACCACTTCCATTTCGGCATGCGCGGCTTCCGCCTGTGCCGCTGAGGCCGTCAGGCTCGCACGGCGTCGACGGCCCCCGTACACTCAGAGGCATCAACCCGCTGGCGCAAGAGGCTTATGCTGGGATTTCTGCAGGGTTTCTCCTATGGGCTGTTCGTCACCTGCCTGCCGTGGTGCCTGGTCGGGCTGGCCAACCCGCGGCTGGCGCTCGCCAGCGACAACCCTAACCGCTTGCAGGTGCTGTTCCGCTACTGCCTGTTGGTGCCGTTCATCAGCATGGTGTTGTGGCTGACGTCGCTGTGGGGCGGCTTCGGGCCGAGCCTGGGCGGATGGCTCGCTGGCCTGGTGGCGGTGGGCGTATCGCTGCCGCTGGAGCGTGGTTGGCGGCGCTGGCGTGCGCGGCGCCACCAGCGCCGACTCCAGGAGCGGCTGGCGGCCGAGAGTGAGCGACGGCGTGCCGAGCAGGAGCGTGCCGCGCGGGAATCCGGCGTGGCCGAGCTGGACCCGTCCCGTCCGCCGGTCGACGCCGATGACCTGGTTTTGGCGCTGTGCCGGGCCAAGGCGCAACTGCTCGAGGTCAAGCGTGCCGACCTGGCGGGGCAGGTCGATCGTTTCTACACCCGCTACGCCCATGTGATGGAGTTGCTGGCCGCCCGCTTCGATCGCAGCGAGCTGGCCTTCGAGCGTTCGCGTAGCCTGATCGCCGATGTCTGCCTTGGGGCGGTGGATACCTTCACCTCCATGGCGGCCCAGGCGCGTGGCGTGATGGGGCTGGATGTCGACTACGTACGCCGGCGCCTGGAGCAGGAGGGGAGTCGGTTGTCCGTCGAGGAGCGCATCGCGCTCAAGCGTCGCCTCGAGCTGATCGAGGAGACTGACCGTCGCCTGCGACGCCTGGTCGCGCGCAACGAATCGGCACTCACCCTGCTGGACGATACGGCCGTGGCGCTGGCCCGGATCGAGACGGGACGGCCGCAGGCCGCGCTTGCCACCGATCGGGCACTGGAGGAGCTGCGGCGTTTCATCGAGGGGGCGGATCGCTACAGTCGCCAGGAGCGTCGTTGAGCCACTCGCCGGCTGGCGTTGAGCCATGCGCCGGTCTTGCTTGCTAAGGTGTGGGAAAGAGCCTGAATGGGGAAGCGCTTATGAACCAGTCGTCCGAACGTGGCTCGCCGCTCTCGCTGCCGCCGGTGGAGCAGATCGCCAGCGAGCTCGAGGAAATCGCCCCGGAGCCGAAGGATAGCGAGGAGATCGTGATCGACGACCCCGAGCTCGAGCAGATGGCGGAGTCGTTCGTCGACGATGTGCTGGACAGCGAAGAAGGTGCCGCCCTCGATCGCCAGCGCCGCGCGGTGGATGAGATGGGGCTGGAGCTGCAGCAGCAGGCGGCGCATCACAGCGAGATGCTGCAGGCGCCGCTGCGCAAGCTGGCCCATCAGGGTGACGAGGGCGGGCCAGTGGCCAAGGCGCTGATCGATCTGCGCGGACACATGCAGGACCTCGACCCGCACCAGCATCGCCTGGCATCGGGGCCGTTCGATCGTCTGCTGTCCCGTATCCCCGGTGCCGGCAATCGTGTGCAGCGTTATTTTCGCAAATTCGAAAATGCCCAGCAGGCGCTCGATGCCATCATTGCCGACCTGGAAGCGGGGCGCGACATGCTGCGGCGTGACAACATCACGCTCAGCGACGATCAGGAGAGTTTGCGCCAGCTGCTGGGGCGGCTCCAGCGCCAGGTCGACCTGGGCCGGTTGATCGATCGTCGCCTGGTGCAGGCGCTGGAGCGGCTCGGCGATACGCATCCGCAGCGTGGGTTCATCGAGGAGGAGTTGCTGTTCCCGCTGCGCCAACGCATCGTCGACCTCCAGCAGCAGCAGGCCGTCAGCCAGCAGGGCGTGCTGGCGCTGGAGGTGATCATTCGCAACAATCGCGAGCTGATGCGCGGCGTCGACCGGGCGATCCACGTGACCGTGTCGGCATTGACGGTAGCGGTGGCGGTGGCGCTGGCGCTGGCCAACCAGCGCCTGGTGCTCGACCGCGTCGAATCGCTCAACATCACGACGTCGGAGATGATCGCCGGCACGGCGAGGACGCTGCGCCAGCAAGGGGTGGAGATCCAGACCCGCGCTGCCTCGGCCCAGCTCGACATGCAGGCCCTGGAACAGGCCTTCGACGATGTGCTCGGCGCCATCGACGACCTGTCCCGCTATCGTCAGGAAGCGCTGCCGCAGCTCGATGCCCAGATCGATCGCCTGGCGCAGCTGGCACGCCGGGGCGGCAATGCGATCGACAAGCTGCAGCGCGGCAGTGACGTCCAGTCGTCCGACGCGGCTGGAGCGGAATCGACGCCCGGCGAAGGGCGCAACGAGCGCCCCTCCTAGGGCGAGCCCCCCGGCGAGCAGGGGCCGCCCCGATCCTCGTCGTCGACATCTCTGGGCGGCGGCTCGTGCCGCTGGGCGTCACGCAGCGCCTTGCGCATCAGCTCCCAGGCATCGTCGAGCCCCTGCTGCAGCGAATCCCAGGCCGCCTCGCTGGCATACTGCAGCTCCTCGAGCCGACGGCGGGTCTCGTCACGACGCCGCCGCAGCCGCTCGATGTCGTCGTGATAGCGGGTCTGAGCCTCGGCCCCCGCCCTGCGTGCCCGTGCGGCCAGCGCCTCGATCTCGGCATTCCATTCGTCCAGCCGGGCCTTCATCTGCTCGACGAACTCATCGCGTCTGTTCATGTGGCTTCTCCGCCTCTGGCTGATGCTACTCCTATCGATTCTTCGCCTCGGGGCGGGGTTCCCCCGAGGCGTTCAGGTCTGCGCGGCCACCCGGTCGCGGCCCTGGCGCTTGGCGCGATAGAGCTGACGGTCGGCCTGGGCCATCAGCTCGTCGACGCTGGTGCCGTCATGCGCCGGCGTGCTGCTGGCGACCCCGAGGCTGGCGGTGACCCGCCCGGCGCGGGTCGAGTAGGCATGCGCGATGTCGAGGGCGCGGATCGTGGCATGTATCCTACCGGCCACTTGCAGGGCACCCTCCAGGTCGGTATCGGGCAGCACGCAGACGAACTCCTCGCCGCCGTAGCGAGCGACCAGGTCCGAGGCGCGATGCACCACCCGGGTAAGCGCCTGGGCCACGGCCCTCAGGGCGTCGTCCCCGGCGACATGCCCATAATGGTCGTTGAACTCCTTGAAGTGATCGATATCGATGAATATCACCGAGAGGGCATGGCGATTGCGCTTGGCACGCTGCCATTCGCTGGCGATGAAAGTGTCGAAGTGGCGGCGATTGGCGATACCGGTCAGCCCGTCCAGGGTCGAGATCTGATGGAGCTGGTCGCGCTGGTCTAGGCCACGCTGGAAGGCCTGGAGCAATTGGTCGACGCTCTCCACCAGGTGTCCCAGCTCGTCACTGCCATGGCGTCCCATGGCAGGCTTGGGCCAGCTGCCCGGCTGGCGCGGGTCGGTGTCGGCGATGGCCGCGTGTACACGCAGCAGGGGACGGGTCACGAACCAGTGGAACGCCAGGGCGAGCAGCCCGGCAATGGCCAGGGCCTTGGCGACGCTCAGCGAGAAGATCTGCAGACTGCGATGGGTGAAGTCGCGTGCCAGATGATCGAGCGCCAGCGTCAGTTCGAGTTCGCCGACCGGCTGGGGTGTGCTGCCCGGGCCGGCCTGGTAGTGCAGCGTCTGCCGGTAATGGAGTATGTCGTCGAACAGGGCATGGACAACCCAACTGGAGGCGCGGGCCGACTCGCGCTGACGCGTGGCCATGGTGCGGTCGAAGTCGTCCATTATGGTGGCACTGGCGACGCGACCGCCGTTGAACAGGCCATCGATGACCTGACCCGCCAGGTCTGGGTTGAGCTGGAAGGCCGCCGCCGCCGCGGTGCCGTGGACCAGGTTGAGACGGTAGCGGGTGCTGCTGACGATTTCCTGGCGCATTGCGCGGGCATCGAGAGCGAGCTCTACTAGGCCGGCCAGAATGCTGAGCAGCAGGGCGATGGCCAGGGTGAGTCCGGCTTGCTTGGCGGTCAGGCTGCGCCTGCGGGGTTGGCGATCCATGCCAGGAGGAGGCGTCACTGAGGCGTCTCCTTGCGGGACCGTGCCCGGTCGAGGGCGGCCTGCAGCCGAGCGATGAACTGATCGGGAACCGAGGGGTGGCAGGCCAGGTAGAGATCGACCTCGTTGAAGACGAACAGTCGGCGCAGCGCCAGACCGGCCTCCTCGGCGAGAAAGCTGGCGGTCTGCTCGCCGGTGACCCAGGCATCGATCAGACCGGCCTGCAGGCGACCGATGTTCTCGCGTTCGGCGCTGGCCACGACGATGGGAACCCCTTGACTGGCGGCATACTGCCCCACGGCATCCTCGCGAAAGCTGCCTACACGGAGCCCGCTCAGGTCGTCGAGCGAGTCGGCCTCGATGTCGGCCTCCTCGAGGGCAAAGGCGGCCCAGGTGCTCGACACCAGCGGTCCCACCCAGGTGAACAGCGACTCGCGCTCGGGCGTGCGGGTCGTGGAATAGACGCAGTGTCGATCGCGAAGTTGGGCCTCGGTCAGGGCGCGCGCCCAAGGCAGCAGACGGAAATCGGCGTCGAGTTCGGCGTCATTCAGCGCCTCTCGCAGCAGTTCGGTGGCGCTGCCGGTGATCCTGCCGCCTTCGTCCTGGTAGTTGTAGGGTGGATACTCCTCGGTATTGAAGGCGATGGTGCCGCCGAGGATCTCGCTGACAATGCCCTGTTCGCGCAGTTGGTCCAGTGCCGCCTGCATGCGCTCGACCAAGCGAGGGTCGGTATCGCGGTGCAGCGCGTAGTAGAGGTCCGATTCGCTGATGGTCAGCGTGGGAGCGAAGTCGGTGGTGGGCACCCCCTCCTTCTGCATCAGCCAGAAGGCCACGTCCTCGCCATATGCCCACAGGTCGACCCGGCCGTGCTCGAGCATGCGCAGGGCGCTGACGTTGGACATGGCCGCATGGATCTGGCTCTCGGGTACGCCGGCTTCCTGCAGCCGTTGGGCACCGATATCCTCGCGGATGACGGCGATGCGATAGTCGCCGTCGATCACGTCTTGCATGCCGCTCAACTGGATGCCGCTATCGCGCCGGGCAATTAGCGTGACCCTGTCGGTCGCAATGGGACCCACCCACTGGAACAACGCCTCGCGCTGAGCGGTACGCGTGGTGGAGAAGAGCACCGTGTCCGGTTCGGAGAGGGCGGTGTCGTAGCCGCGGGCCCAAGGGTAGTAGAGCACGTCCTCGCGGGAGAGCGGGGTATCGGTTTCGGCAAAGATTCGCTCGAGAAGCTCGATGGAGATGCCTTCGAGACGGTTGTCCTGCTGGTAGTTGTAGGGCGGGTATTCCTCGGTGATGTAGGTCAACTCCTCCAGGCCGCCTGCTGCCGAAGAAGAGAAGAGTACCCACAACAGCATCAGCCATTTTTTCATGCAACCAGCCCCTGCTTGTTTTTCTTGCCTTCGCGTGCCGGCGCCAGCCGCAGCGACGCGCTGGCTGTCTGCGCTTGCTTGCCCGAATGACGCCCGAGCAAGCAAGCCGTGACATAGGCCTTAGAGCCGCGACAAAGCGGCTTAACTCAGGTTAACCAGAATAATGCCCTTGACAGGCCGTTAAGTGAAGGACTGCCCTCTCCACGCTGTGCGTACGGCGTTATTGGCCGGTAGCGTCATGCCTCGGGTTCGAGCCGATAGAGAGTGCCGTTTTCATTACCGATGAGTACATAAAGGTAGCCATCCGGCCCTTGGCGCACCTCACGAACCGGCCCTAGCGGCTCGTCCAGCAGCTCCTCCATCTCCACGACCTCGCCGTCGTTGACCTCGAAGCGATAGAGCTGCTCGCTTTCCAGACCGCCGACGAGCAGGTTGCCTTGCCAATGTGGGTAGTGCTCGCCATTGACCACGGCCAATCCTGACGGTGAGACATTCTCCTCGAAGCGGTGGACGGGCGGGATCACGTCATCCTCGATGAAGATGGTGCCCTTGGTAATGTCCTCGAGCAGGCCGCCCGTGGTCGCATCCTCACCCAGGGTGAGTTCCGGCCAGCCATGGTTGGCACCGGGTCGTACGCGAATGAGTTCGTCGTCGCCGTTGGGGCGGGCCTCGACGGCCCAGACGTGGCCGCGCTCCTGATCCACCGCCAGGCCGAGCACGTGGCGGTGCCCCCAGGAGTAGATCCTGGGCAAGTAGCCAGCCTCCTCCAGCAGTGGATTGTCCAGGGGCGCCAGGCCTTGTGGGTCGAGGCGCAGGATCGATCCGGCGTGGTCCATGGTATTCTGGGCCCGGCCGGGCGTGCCGCGGTCGCCGATGGACATCAGCAGGGTGTCGTCCTCCATCCAGGCCAGGCGCGAGCCCGCCTGGGGACCAGGCTCCGAGCGCCGGTTCTGCTCGAAAAGCTCTTCCACCTCGACGAGGCGATCGCCGGCCAGGCGGCCCCGGGCCAGCGCCGTGGCAGTCGAGTCGGCACTCCCGCTGGAGTAGGTGAAGTAGAGCCAGCCGGTATCGGGATAGTCCGGCGAAGCGGCGATGTCGAGCAGGCCACCCTGGCCCTCGACGTGAAGGCCGGGCAGGCCTTCGACCCGCTGACGCTCGCCGTTGTAGAAGGTCTGGATCTGCCCGGTACGCTCGCTGAGAACGAAGAGTTCGCCGGGCAGTATCGCCACGCCCCACGGCTGTTCCAGGTTTTCCGCCACCGGCACCAGCCGCAGGTCCTGATGCGCGGTGTCCAGGGTCGTCTCCTCAGCGTGTGCTGTTGCCACGGCTACCGTCAGCGTCAGCAGGGGGATGACATACAAGCGTTCCATTGCCTGACTCCTGTCCTGAATGTAGTACCCAGTGTAGTGAAAGCCGCCCAGTCGTCATGCCGACCCGATAAGCTGGTAGTCTAGGCGCTGGCGATCAGGCGCAGGGAGAGGAGGGCAGGCGCAGATGAGTGTGATACCGGCCGTTGACGGTACGCTACCCAGGCAGCGGGCGTCTAAGCGGGAGATCTTCGGTTGGGCGATGTTCGACTTCGCCAACCAGGCCTATACCCTGTTAATCATCACCGTGGTATTCGGCGAACTGTTCACCACCGTCATCGTCGGCGATCGCGACGACGGCTTTCGTCTGGCCAATCTGCTATGGAGTCTGGCACTGGCCGTCAGCTACCTGCTGGTGGTGGTCACCGGCCCGCTGTGCGGTGCCGTGATGGACTACCGGGCGGCCAAGAAGCGTTTCCTGTTCGTCAGCTACATCGCCACCGTGGTGGCCACGGCGCTGCTCTACTTCGTGGCGCCGGGCTACGTCATGCTGGGGCTGCTGTTGATCGTGGTGTCCAACTACGCCTACTCCATGGGCGAGTCCTTCATTGCCGCCTTTCTGCCCGACCTCGGGCCACCCCAGGACCTGGGCAAGATCTCCGGGTTCGGCTGGGCGCTGGGTTACGTGGGCGGTCTCTTTGCCGCCGGGTTCACCCTGGTGGCACTGGGCGAGGCTACCGCCGAGAACTTCGAGCGTATCCGCTGGGTTGGCCCCTTCGCTGCGGTGTTCTTCCTGATCACTGCCATTCCCACCTTCCTCTGGGTGAAGGAGCGCGGCACGCCGCAGCCACATGCCAAGACCTACCGCGAGATCGCCTGGGAGCGCGTCTCCACCACCCTGCACGAGCTAAGGCGTTTTCGCGACCTGGGGATCTTCCTGGTGTCGCTGCTGTTCTCCATGGCGGGGGTCTATATCATCATCGCCTTCGCCTTCATCTACGGCGCCCAGGTGATCGGCTGGGACGAATCGATCCGCAACGTGATGTTCATTATCGTGCAGATCACCGCCGCGGCCGGTGCGCTGGGGTTCGGTTTCATCCAGGATCGCATCGGCACCAAGATCACCTACCAATTGACCCTGCTGCTGTGGGTGGCGGCGATACTCGCCATCTGGGCCACGCCCGAAGTCACCGCCTGGCTCAACGCCAGCCTGGGGCTGGCGTGGGAGGCCCAGCACCTGTTCCTGTTCGTGGGCTGCCTGGCCGGGCTCTCGCTGGGCTCGAGCCAGTCGGCCAGCCGTGCCCTGGTGGGACTGTTCTCGCCGACGCGCAAGGCCGCCGAGTTCTTCGGCTTCTGGGGCTTGGCCAACAAGCTGGCCGGGGTCATCGGTATCATCGGCCTGGGGCTGCTGCAGTCGGTGGTGGGACTGCAGGCCTCGATCCTGCTGTGTGCGGCGCTGTTCATCGTCGCCATGCTGATCTGCCTGGCGGTCGATCAGGCTCGTGGGGAGCGGGCCGCGGCCGAGTGGGAGGCACGCAACGGTCAGCCTGTCGCGCAGAGCGCCGGGCCCTGACACTGGCCGCTCCCTGACCGGTCGGGCCCTCCAGGGAGCGGCTGCCTCACTCAGCCAGAAAAGCGCGAATGCGATCGCCCGCCTGGTCGATCGCAACTACGCCGTCGAGATGGCCGCGATTGCCTTCCAGTGCGACCAGCTCGACCTCGGTGCCGTCGGCCTCGATCAGCTCGGCGGTCCTGCGAATGCCTGGCGGGGCGAAGACCAGGTCGTCCTCGCTGTACAGGATCAGGGTGGGTGCCTCGATGCGGGCCAACCCCTCCGCCAGGCTTTCGCCATGGCCGGTGATGAAGGCCTGGTTGGCTTTCACCAGGTAGAGCAGGTGGTTGGCGTCGGCGAGTTCGGCGCGCGAAGCGGCGATGTCGTCGAGGGTCTGCTCGATGGCGTAGCGCGCCTCGAGCTCGCGGGTCGGGTCGGCGTCCTCGTCGGCCCAGCTGCGGTCGAATGTGGCGTTGGCCCACTGCCAGTGATTGGCGTCGAGCGTGACCAGCTTGAGCGATTCGCGTAGGCCGTCCAGCGGTGGCTCGCCAGCGTAGTAGTCGCCTTCGTTCCAGTTGGGATCCAGGCGAATGGGGGCGCCCCAGGCGCTCAGGGTGGCGAGCAGCCAGGGGTCGGTCTCGCCGCCGCCGATTACCGGTATCAGCCGCTCGACTTGATCGGGGTAGGCGCTGGCCCACTCGTAGGCCTGTAGCGCGCCCATCGAAGCGCCCATGACCGCATGCAGACGTTCGATACCCTGGCTCTCGAGCAGCGCCTTCTGCACCTCGACGAAGTCGCGGATGGTGACCAGCGGGAAGTCGGTGCCCCAGGGAGCTCCGGTCTCGGGGTTGGTGGTGGCCGGCCCGGTGGTGGCCACGTTGGGGTCATGGGCATTGAGATTGACCAGCGTGTCCGAGGCGATGACGTAGTACTCGTCGGTGTCCAGCGGCTTGCCGGGACCGATGATGGCATCCCAGTAGCCGGGTGCGGCATCATCCTCGGCGTAACGGCCGGCGGCATGGCTGGTGCCGGAGAAGAAATGGGTGATCAGGATGGCGATGTCCTTCGCTTCGTTCAGTTCCCCGTAGGCCTCCCAGCCAATGCGCACCGGGGCGATGGTTTCACCGCCGACGGTAGTGTATTCCTCCATCTCGAAGACCTGCTTCTCGGCTCGCCCGTCCCAGGCCGCCGTCGTGGTGCTGAAGAGCAGCAGGCACGCTGCCAGGCCGGCGCCGGCCAGACGGCACGCGCGGTGGGAATGACCAGGAGTCAACGGGGTCGAAGATTCGATGCTGTCATGCATGAGGCTATCCTTGTTCTTGTGGCGGCTTGTCAGCCATGCCTTCGGCGCGCGCCGCGGCATAGGCACCAAAGGGAACCTTGGCGCTCCTCAGTACAGGCAGTGGATACACGGGTGTCAACGCGGCTGGCCGCGCTTATCCTCGGAGGTGAGTCGATGCAGCGAGAGAGCGGTTCGATCCGGCGCGCCGGCATGGGCATGATGTTGCTGTTCTGGGTGGCGTTCATCGGCCTCGGTAGCTGGTGGTTTCACGGTTACCTGGAGACCCAGCGAAATCCCAATGCCCATTTGGTCAATGCCGTGGCCGGCACGGCGGGGCCGATCGTGCTCGAGCGCAACCGTGCGGGGCACTTCCTGGCCACCGGGCGCATCAACGGCGAGCCGGTCGAGTTCCTGCTCGATACCGGCGCCACCTATGTCGCCGTGTCGGCCGGATTGGCCGAGCGGCTGGCGCTGGAACGAGCGGGCTCGGCCTGGTTCAACACTGCCAACGGGCGTGTGCGTGGCGATCTGACTTGGCTGGAGGAGGTCAGCCTGGGGGGCTTCGCCGCCTCCGACGTGCGCGGCTCCATCAGTCCGGGGCTCGAGGGCGACGTGGCCCTGCTGGGGATGAGCTTCCTCAACCGTTTCGACATCGAGATACGAGACGCCCGCATGGTTCTGCGCCCGGCGCAGCAGCCCCAAGGAGGCGAATGAGACGCTGGCGAGGCAGGCACGCGGAACATCCGAACCAGATACCCGCCCCGGGATGGCTGGACGTCGTATGGCGAGTCAAGGCGCAGCTGTCGGAAGATCGGGTCAGCATGCTGGCGGCCGGCATTGCCTTCTATGCGCTGCTGTCGCTGTTTCCTGCCATTGGGGCAGTCGTTTCGCTCTGGGCGCTGGCCTTCGACCCGGCCGAGATGGCGCGTCAGATCGGTGAGCTGAGTCGTTTCATGCCCGCGGGAGGAGCTCGACTGATCCATGAGCAAGCCCAGGCGGTCAGCGAGAATACCGATACGGGACTCAGCTTGGCCGCCCTCGCCGGGCTGTTGGTGGCCATGTTCCTGGCCTCCAGGGGGGTAGGTGGGTTGATGGTAGGGCTCAACGTGGTCTACGGCGAGGTGGACCGACGTGGCATGGTGCAACGCATGCTGGTGACGGCTGCGCTGACCTTCGGGCTGATCGTGGTCTCGCTGGTGGCCACCGTGTTCGTGGCCCTCTACCCCATGGCCGTTGCTTGGCTTCTCCTCGACGATCCCCTCGTCACGCTGGTCAAGTGGCTGCGCTGGCCGGCGTTGTTGCCGTTGATGATGTTGGTCATTGCCGTGCTTTACCGCTATGGTCCCTATCGTCGCTCGCCGCGCTGGGAGTGGGTCGGCTTGGGTACCGTGACAGCAACGCTGCTGTGGCTGCTGGGCTCCGCGGCGTTGTCGCTCTATGTCGGGCAGGTTGCCGACATGGACGAACTCTACGGTTCGTTGGGGGCCGTGGTGGTGCTCATGCTGTGGTTCTGGCTCTCTGCCTACGTCGTATTGCTGGGGGCCGAGATCAACGCTGAAATGGAGCGCCAGACCCGGCACGACACCACGGTGGGTGAACCGCGCCCCATGGGGGAGCGGGGCGCTTACGCTGCCGATACACTGGGCCCGAAGCGACCTTGGCGGCGCACACGACAGCAGGGAGAGGACCTATGAGCTTGACTCGCCAGCTCGGTATCGAGTTGCCCATTCTTCAGGCGCCCATGGCCGGCGTCCAGGCCGGTGACCTGGCGGTGGCCGTCAGCGTGGCGGGCGGGCTCGGCGCCTTGCCCTGCGCCATGCTTTCACCCGAGGCGATGGCGGAGGAGCTGCACTGCATCCGCGCCGCGACGACGCGACCGATCAACGTCAATTTCTTCTGCCACACGCCGCCGGCATCGGACGAGTCGCGGCAGGTGCGCTGGCATCAGGCGCTGGTGCCGTACTACGCCGAATACGGTCTCGACATCGACAGCGTGCCGGCAGGGGCGGGGCGGCGCCCGTTCGATCATGCGGCCTGCGATGCCCTCGCGCCCTTCTGCCCCGAGGTGGTCAGCTTTCACTTCGGCCTGCCCGAACCGGCGCTGATCGAACGCGTCAAGGGCTGGGGGGCCAAGGTGCTGGCGTCTGCCACCACGGTCGAGGAGGCGCGCTGGCTCGAGGCGCGCGGTGTCGATGCGGTGATCGCCCAGGGTATGGAGGCGGGAGGCCACCGCGGCATGTTCCTCAGCGAGGACGTGACCACTCAGCTCGGCACTTTTGCCCTGCTGCCGCAGGTCGTGGCGGCCGTGACGGTACCGGTGATCGCTGCCGGCGGTATCGCCGATGCACGCGGCGTGGCGGCCGCCCTGGCGCTGGGGGCTTCGGCCGTCCAGATCGGTACCGCGTTTCTGTGCTGCCATGAGACCACCACCTCGGCGCTGCACCGCCGGGCGCTCATGAGCGAAGCGGCACAGCATACCGCCCTGACCAATCTCTATACCGGCCGACCGGCTCGCGGCATCGTCACCCGACTGATGCGCGAACTCGGCCCGCTCAGCAACGTGGCGCCGGCCTTTCCCCTGGCCACTGCCGCCATCGCCCCGCTGCGCACCGCCGCCGAGGCGGCCGGCAGTGCCGATTTCTCGCCGCTGTGGGCCGGGCAGAACGCCAGCGCCTGCCGTGAGGTGCCGGCGGCAGAGGTGGTGCGCGCACTCGCCGCAGGCTTGCGCTGACGGCAGGGCTGGCGAGTCCGTGCGGGGCTGATATCATGGATGCATGAACAGTATTTCAGACGCTGTACCGGTCACTGCCTCGCTCGACGATCCGCTCTACTATCTGGCGAATTTCCGCTTCGTTCTCGGCTGGGTGTTTGAACGCCACGGCGACCTGCTGAGCGTGGAGGAGCGTGCCTTCGTCACCGATTTCGAGGCCTTGCCGCAGCCGTCCCAGGCGCTGCTGGTACGCATGGTGATGCGCAAGGGCGAGTATTTCCGTACCGGTAAGCTCGCTTACGCCGAGATCGGCGACATCGATAGGGCTCTCGTGCCCTTGATCGAGGCCGGCTGGGTCGAGGTGAATCCCTCGCTGAGTCTGGCCGATCTCTTTCACCTGCTGCGCCTGGCCGAGCTGCGTCGGGCGCTGGCGGAGGAGATGGCCGCCGTGGCGCTCTCGCCCAAGGCGAGCAAGGCAGTCCTGTGGGAAACGCTACAACCGCGCCTGAGTCAGGTGCAGCGGTTGGCCGAGTGGTGGCCCGCCGCCGGTGAAATGCTGGGAAGCGAGCGCATCGTGCGCTTGCGCGTAATGCCGTGGTGCGATCGGTTGCGGCTGATGTTCTTCGGCAACCTGCACCAGGACTGGGCCGAATTCGTGCTCACCGAACTAGGCCTGCAGCGCTTCGAGCGGGTCGAGTTGACGCCCGGCTCGCGCGCCTTTGATCGGCGTGAGGAAGTGAACACCTATCTGGCCCTGCATGCGCTGCGCGAGCGACTCGATAACGGCGAGCCATCCGAGGAGCTCGAAGCCGAGGTTCCCGAGGTGCCAGAGGGCAACGCCTGGCTGACGCAGCGACGCGGCAAGCTGCTGTTGCGCCTGGGCCACTCCGCTGAACGCAAAGGGCAGGAGGAGCTGGCGCTGCGGCTGTATGCGGCGAGCGGCGAAGGGCCAGACGGTCAGGTAGAGGCGCGTATCAGGCGGTTGCGACTGCTGGAGCGGCTCGGCGAGCACCGCCAGGCCCATGCTCTGGCTAGCCAGGCATGGCAAGCGGCCACCTGCGAGCAGGAGACGCAGGCGTTGGCGCGGCTGCTGCCCCGGCTGTGTCGCCGGCTGGGGCTGGCGCCGCCGGCGGGTGAGCCGGAAGCGAGGCCGCAACGCCTGGACCTGTGCCTGCCGCGTGCTGGTGCAACGAGCGTCGAGCAGGCCGTGGCTGAACACCTGAGCCGTCCCGAGGCCCCGGTCTACTACGTTGAGAACGCCCTCGTGACCGGCCTGTTCGGCCTGCTCTGCTGGCCGGCATTGTTCGCGCCGCTGCCCGGCGCCTTCTTTCATCCTTTCCACAGCGGTCCGGCGGATCTCCACCGAGACGACTTCGTCGCCCGCCGCCGCGAGCGCTTCGAGGCCTGCCTGGCGCGGCTCGACGATGGCAGCCACGGCGAGGCGATCCGGCGCACCTGGCACGCGAAGCGCGGATTGGCGTCGCCTTTCGTGCACTGGGACGGTCTCGACGAGACGCTGCTCGAGCAGGCGCTGACCTGTATCCCCGCCATGCATCTGCGCGCCTGCTTCGAGCGTCTGCTGGCCGATCCCAAGACCAATCGAGCCGGTTTGCCCGACCTGATCCAGTTCCTGCCGCCCGACCCGGAGGGGCAGCCTCGCTACCGGCTGATCGAGGTGAAGGGGCCAGGCGACAGGCTGCAGGACAACCAGCGCCGCTGGCTGGCCTACTTCCAGCGTCATGCCATACCCGCCGAGGTTTGCCATGTGTCCTGGCAGTCGGGTGCGGCGCCATGAGTGCCTCTACGCCTATTTACCGGGTGGCCGTGCGCGCACTGTGCGACTTCACCGCTCGCGAGGGGGATCTCGACCACCGCTTCACGCCCTCGCCCAGCGCCCGTGAGGGCATGGCCGGCCATGCGCTGGTGAGACGGCGACGAGACGACACATACGAGAGTGAAATCGCGCTGAGCGGGCACTATCGTGGCCTCGTCGTCAGCGGCCGGGCCGATGGTTATGATCCGGCGCGCAACCGGCTCGAGGAGGTCAAGACCCACCGCGGTGACCTGTCGCGAATGGCCGCCAATCAGCGCGCCCTGCACTGGGCCCAGGTCAAGGTCTACGGCGCACTGCTGTGCGCCGAGCGCGGGATCGAGTCGCTGACCCTGGCGCTGGTCTACCTGGATATTGCCAGCGAGCGGGAGACGCTGCTGACCGAGGAGGCCAGTGCCGCCGAACTCACCGCCTTCTTCGAGGAGCAGTGCGAGCGCTTCCTGGCGTGGGCGGAGCAGGAGAGCATTCACCGCCAGGCGCGCGATGCCGCCCTGGCCGGGGTCGCCTTTCCCCACGATGCCTTTCGCCCCGGTCAGCGCGAGCTGGCCGAGAGCGTCTACAAGGCGGCCGCTACAGGGCGCTGCCTGCTGGCGCAGGCGCCGACCGGCATCGGCAAGACCGTGGCTACGCTGTTTCCCACACTTAAGGCAATGCCGCGGCAAGGGATCGACCGGCTCGCCTTCCTGACCATGAAGACGCCGGGTCGACGCCTGGCGCTGGCGTCCCTGGCACGGCTGGGGGGCGACCCTGGCGACCAGGGGGCGGGCGGCCGACAGCGGCTTCCTCTTCGCATACTGGAGCTGACCGCCCGCAGCAAGGCCTGCGAATATCCTGACAGAGCGTGTCATGGCGACGCCTGCCCGCTCGCCGCGGGCTTCTACGACCGCCTGCCCGCCGCCCGCAGAGACGCCGTGGAGCGCGGCTGGCTCGATCGCGAGGCGCTGCGCGAGGTGGCACTCGAGCACGGCATCTGCCCCTATTACCTGGGCCAGGAGCTGGCGCGCTGGAGCGATGTCTGCGTGGGCGACGTCAACCACTACTTCGACGCGTCGGCGCTGCTGCATGGTCTGGCCCAGGCCAACGGCTGGCGGCTCGCGCTGCTGGTGGACGAGGCGCACAACCTGGTGGAGCGGGCACGCGGCATGTACAGCGCTGAGCTGGACCAGCGCGCCTTCGGTCAGCTGCACCGCGGCGCCCCCGCACCGCTGGTGCAGCCCCTCGGCCGGCTGATGCGCCAATGGCAGGCCCTGGTGCGGGAGCAGGGCGGGGCCGATGATGGCCAGGCGGGCCGGCCTGCCTATCGGGTGCTGGAGGGCTTGCCCGAGCGCTTCGTCGGCGCCCTGCAACGGGTGACGGTGGCGCTCACCGACTACCTGGCGGAGCATCCGGGGGTGGGCGACCCGGCCTTGCAGGAACGGCTGTTCGAGGCACTGGCCTTCGCTCGCCTGGGCGAGTCGTTCGGCGAGCACTCGCTGTGCGATCTCACGCGGCATGGGCGAGGCCGCGCAACCCTCGGCCTGCGCAACCTGGTGCCGGCGGACTTCCTGGCGCCACGCTTTGCTCAGGCGCACAGCAGCGTGCTGTTCTCGGCGACCCTGGCGCCGGTGGACTATCATCGCGACCTGCTGGGCGTGCCGGATCGGAGCGTGTGGCAGTCGGTCGCCTCGCCGTTTCACGCCGACCAGCTCGAAGTGCGTATTCAAGGCGCCATCTCGACGCGCCTGCACGACCGCGAGGCCTCGCTCGATCCTATCGTCGACGAGTTAGCCGGCCAGTTCCGCCGGCGCCCGGGTCTCTATCTCGCCTTTTTCAGCAGCTTTGCCTATCTGCAGGCCGTGGAGACGCGGCTGGCACGGCGCTATCCCGAGCTACCGCACTGGAGCCAGACCCGGGGCATGAGCGAAGCCGAGCGCGATGGCTTCCTGGCGCGCTTCCGGCCGGGCGCGCAGGGTATCGGCTTCGCGGTGCTGGGCGGGGCTTTCGGCGAGGGCATCGACCTGCCCGGCGAACGGCTGATCGGCGCTTTCATCGCCACACTGGGCCTGCCGCCGTTCGACCCCTTCAACGAGGCGCTCAAGGCTAGGCTGCAGTCGCGCTTCGGCTGTGGCGACGCCTATGCGTATCGCATTCCGGGGCTGATCAAGGTGATCCAGGCGGCAGGCAGGGTGATCCGCAGCCCTCAGGATAGCGGTACGCTGGTGCTGATGGATGATCGCTTCCAGCAGCCTGAGGTGCGCAAGCTATTACCTGAATGGTGGCGAATGGCAGGAAGCGCGCTACCTTGATTCACATAACGCTACAGTTTCGGATTGTTGCTCCTGCCGCTGCGTGCTAGTTCTTGAAGCAGCACCTACCGCTGGACAAGGAGATGTCGAATGGGAATCGAAGTAGGCGGCCTGCTGGGCCTGATCTGGCTGATCATTCTGATCTGGGCCATCGTCAAGGTGGCCAAGAGTACGGCGGGAACCTTCGCCAAGATACTTTGGATACTGGCGTTGCTGTTCTTCCCGCTGGTTGGCCTGATCATCTGGCTATTGATGGGCCCCAAGGGGTGACGGCCAGGGCCGGCGGCCGCTAGGGGGCATCAGGTGGCTCGCCGCGGTCGCACTTGACGCATTCGAGTTCGAGGCCGAGACGCGAGCGGCGTCCGGCCGGTGTCGTGACCCAAGGACGCTCGCTCCAAGGTGGTTGGTGGCGAACGTGCTGATAGTGGCCGCAGGCGAGCTCGGCGACCCAGTGATCTTCGTCGTCCTGATGGTAACCCACGATGGCTCGTCGCATGATGATTCCGCGTTGGGTTGTACTGGCTCAACAATCGATGGCGTTGCCGGCGCGTACTCGGCCGAAATTGCTGAGCACCAGTTGGGCGCCCCGTGCATGGCGGCCGCAAATTCGAAAGGTACCATTGTGTCCCGCCGGTCGTCCCAGGGCGCCATAGCGCACCGGTCTGCCATCAAGACGATAGCTGACCCTGACGCCGCGGTTGGCCTCGATCACCCGCAGCAGGTCGCTATCGGCGAACGTGCCGCCCGACAAGGGACCGAGCACGATGGCCAGCGGGGCGCTCCAGTCGCTCGTGTCACAGCGTCTGCGGTCAGGGCTGGGGCAGACGATGACCGTGCTGCGGCGGGTAATGGCAGCGTTGCGTCCCAGCGAGAGTGCCGTGCGCAGTCGATGTGCTTCGGCGACCACTTCCTGGCGGGCACTCATCGCCTGTAGTCCAGGGACTGCCCAGCCCAGCAGCACGCCGGCCACGGCTATGACGACAAGAAGTTCGATGAGGGTGAGGCCGTGCTGGTGCCGGGCGGAAGTAGGCGAGTTGCGAGCCGCGTCCATGAAGCTCTCCTGGAGTGTGCCTGGTCAGAGGCGTTCACTCTAGTCGAGCCTGGAAGAGAGTCTATCAGCCATTGCCGATGGAATTTGTAAGCGATTGCCGTCATCGCCTGAGGTCTACTCTTCGGGGCGCTGCTCCTGCAGGAAGCGATCGCGATGGGCGCTGCTGCAGAACCACTCCCCGTGGTCGCGCAGGGCATCGGACTCCGGCACGTGCACCTGACACCAGGCGCAACGTACCATCTGGCCGCCTTCCTGCTGCGACTCGACGTTCAGGGCATCCTCGCGGTCGAGTTTCCATTCGCGGTACATGCGGTAGAGCTTGAGGCCGGCGAGAAACAGCACGGCGAAGATGATCAGCCGAATGAGCAAAAGATTCATCCTTGTTCGTCTCCCTGGTAGGGGCTAGCGGCTTTGCCAGCCGGACGCCCTTGCGGGACAATAGAGTGACTACGGATTCTCAAGAGATTTCTACGCCCATGCAAGATTTGACGCTGGTGATGGCGCAGCTGGACCCGCTGGTAGGGGACATCCCCGGCAACGCCGATCGTGCCATCGAAGCCGTTCGCGAGGCACGCATTGAACATGGTGCCGACATCGTGGTGTTTCCCGAACTCTTCCTGAGCGGCTATCCCCCCGAAGATCTGTTGCTGCGTCCTTCCATGGAGACTCGTCTGCGCGAGGCGCGTTCCCGCATGGCGGCGAAGATGTCCCGCGACGTCCTGGTGATCATCGGCTATCCCGGCCGCCGCGAAGGGCTCGGCTACAATCTGGCCGGGCTGCTCTACAACGGCGAGTGGATCGGGGAGTATGCCAAGCAGGCGCTGCCCAACTATCAGGTGTTCGATGAGCGTCGCTATTTCGCCACCGGCGAGCAGAGCCTGGTCATCGAGCACAAGGGCGCCAGACTCGGCATCCTGATCTGCGAAGACATCTGGGACGGTGGCCCGGTGCGGGCGGCCCGCGAGGCGGGGGCGGACATCCTCATTACGCTCAACGCCTCGCCTTACCACCAGGACAAGCCGGCCGAGCGCCTGCGCCTGCTCGAGCAGCGTGCCGCCGAAGTGTCGCTGCCGCTGGTCTACGTCAATACCATCGGCGGCCAGGACGAGCTGGTGTTCGACGGCGGTTCGGCCTGTGTTGCCGCTGACGGTCAAGTGCGAGTCGTCGCGCCATACTGGCAGGCGGGGCTGATGCCGGTTCAGTTCGTCAAGGAGGCCGACGGCTGGGTGCCGCAGGAGGGCGAGGTCGAGCCCACCGAGGAGCCTGAGGAGAGCCTCTACTGCGCGCTGGTCAGCGGCGTGCGCGACTATGTCAACAAGAGCGGCTTCCAGGGCGTGGTGCTGGGTCTCTCGGGCGGTATCGATTCGGCGCTATCGCTTGCCATCGCCGTGGACGCGCTGGGCCCGCAGCGCGTGCATGCGGTGATGATGCCGTATCGCTACACCGCCGACATCTCCCAGGAGGACGCGGCCGAGCAGGCACGGCTGCTCGGCGTGCACTACGAGGTGCTGCCTATCGAGCCGATGGTCGACGCCTTCATGGCCACCCTGGCCGACACCTTCGCCGGCACCGAGCGCGACACCACCGAGGAGAACCTGCAGTCTCGCTGCCGCGGCGTGCTGCTGATGGCCATCTCCAACAAGAAAGGATTGATGGTACTGACCACCGGCAACAAGAGCGAGATGGCGGTCGGTTATGCCACGCTCTATGGCGACATGGTGGGCGGCTTCAATGCGCTCAAGGACGTCTACAAGACCTGGGTCTATCGTCTGGCTCGTTGGCGCAACACCCAGTCGCCGGCGATTCCCGAGCGAGTCATCACGCGCCCGCCCTCCGCGGAGCTGGCCCCTGACCAGAAGGACACCGACTCGTTGCCCGACTACGACGTTCTCGACGCCATCCTGGCGCGCTACATCGAGGGGGACATGAGCGCCGAGTCGATCATCGACGCCGGCTTCGAGCGCGATGATGTCTACCAGGTGGTGAAGCTGGTCGATCGCAACGAGTACAAGCGGCGCCAGGCGCCGGTCGGCGTGCGGGTGACGCCACGGGGCTTCGGTCGCGACCGCCGCTACCCCATCGTCAACGGCTGGCAACCGGGGGAGTAGGCGCCAGAGCCTCGCACCCGAGCCAAAAAGAACGCCACCGCCCGAAGGAGCGGTGGCGTTCTGCTGTAGCCGTCTGACGCTGCCAGCAGCTTGCGGTCAGGCGGAGAGCGACTCCGCCGGTACGTGCTGCGGCTGGAAGGTGCGGCCACGCAGGCGATCGTTGTTCGGATCGTTCTCGATCAGGACCTGCAGCACTTCACGGGCGCGGTCGCGCATGTCGAGCCCGAGATAGCCTTCGACCATCACCGCCAGCGCATCGCGGGTGGCCTCGGCCTCGGGATAGTTCTCGACCACCCAGCGACCGCGCTCGACTGCGGCCAGGTAGGCACCCTTGCGCAGGTAGAAGTCGGCGACATGCAGCTCGTGCCGGGCCAGCACGTTGCGCAGGTAGACGATGCGCTGCTCGGCGTCGGGAGCGTATTCGCTGGCCGGATAGCGCGACACCAGTTCGCGGAAATCGGTGTAGGCGTCACGCGAGGCCCCCAGGTCGCGCTTGGAGATGTCGATCAGGCGCAGCCGCTCGAGACTGAAGCGGCCCGCCTGCCATGAGGCCAGCCCGCGCATGTAGAGCGCATAGTCGGCCTGGGGGTGGGTGGGGTGCAGGCGAATGAAGCGACTCGCGGCGGCACGGGTGGCCTCCCAGTCGTTGGTCTCGTAGTAGGCGTAGATCAGCTCGAGCTGGGCCTGCTCGGCGTGGCGGCCGAAGGGATAACGCGTATCGATGGCCTCTAGGCGCGAGATGGCTGTGGTGTAGCGTCCGTCCTCGAGCGCGTCGCGCGCCTCGTCGTAGAGCTGCTGCTCGGCGACGCCTTCGAATTCGTCTTGCTCTTCTTCCGTGGCAGACCTGCCGGCACAGCCGCTGACCAGGGCGGCGGCCAGGAGCAGGGCGATAAGGCGTGTGGCGATGGGGGAAACGCGCATCGTGATCCTCGTGTCTAACAAGCCGTGTCGGCCGTGGTAGAATCGACCGTAACCCGTCCACTATAAAGCACCTCGCGTGAAAACGCAGTCCGAGGATGCCGACAGCGATACTCCCCTATGCCCCAGACCGTGGAAGCTCAGCAACGCGTGCCCATCTCTTTGGCCGGCTGTCGCCTCGACCAGGCCGCCGCCGAACTCTTCGCCGACCATTCTCGCGAGCGTCTCAAGGGCTGGATCAAGGAGGGGGCACTGACCGTCGACGGTCGTCCGGGCAAGCCCAAGGACAAGATGGCCGGCGGCGAGTGGCTGCAGCTGGCGGCCACGCTCGAGGAGGAGAAGCGCTTCGAGCCCGAGGAGATCCCGCTCGAGGTGGTCCACGAAGATGACGATGTCCTGGTCATCGACAAGCCGGCAGGACTGGTGGTGCACCCGGCCGCGGGCAACCCGGACGGCACCCTGCTCAATGCCCTGCTGCACCACTGCCCCAGTCTGGCCACTGTGCCGCGGGCCGGTATCGTACACCGTCTGGACAAGGACACCACCGGCCTGATGGTGGTGGCCAAGACGCTCACCGCCCAGACCTCACTGGTCGAGCAGCTCCAGGCGCGTACGGTGTCACGCGAGTACGATGCGATCTGCGTCGGGGTGATGACCTCCGGTGGCACGGTGGACGCTCCTATCGGCCGCCATCCCAAGGATCGCAAGCGCCAGGCGGTGCATGTCAGCGGCAAGCCGGCGGTCACGCACTACCGCGTGGTCGAGCGCTTCCGTGCCCATACCCACGTGCGTTGTCGGCTCGAGACCGGACGCACCCACCAGATTCGCGTGCACTTGGCGCACCGGCGCTTTCCGCTGGTCGGCGATCCGGTATACGGTGGTCGGCTCAAGCTGCCGGCAGGGGCCGGCGAGGCGCTCAAGACGCTGCTGCGCGAGTTTCCGCGTCAGGCGTTGCATGCCAGGAAACTGGCTTTTCTGCACCCCGGCAGCGGCGAGCCGGTCGAGTTCCGCGCGCCGCTACCCGACGACCTGCTGCTGTTGATCGACTACCTGCGCGACGACCATGCGGTCATGCGCTGAGGAGCCAGGATGAGCGATGCCCCCCATCTGCAACCGACCCTGATCGTGCCTGACTGGCCAGCGCCTGCCAGCGTCGGGGGCTTCGTCACCACGCGCGAGACCGGACCCAGCCAGGCGGAGTTCGCCTGCTTCAACCCGGCCGACCAGGTGGGCGACAACCCCGCTCACGTGGCGCTGTGCCGGCGTCTGATCGGCAATGAGATCGGGGACGAGCGGCCGCTGCTGTGGCTCAGACAGGTGCATGGCGCCCGGGTACAGTCGAGCTACACCGACGGCGTGCCGGAGGCGGACGCGTCGGTGGCTTTCGACCGGGGCCACGCCTGTGTAGTGCTGACCGCCGATTGCCTGCCGGTATTCTTCTGCGACCGTGAGGGCACGCGCGTAGGTGTGGCCCACGCTGGGTGGCGAGGGCTTGCCGGAGGAGTGCTCGAGGCAACAGTGGCGGCGCTGGCGACACCCCCCGAGGAATTGTTGGCCTGGCTGGGGCCGGCGATTTCCAACGCCCAGTTCGAGGTAGGGCCGGAGGTGCAACAGGCCTTCGTCGGCGTGCATCCCGAAGCGGTGGCCGCCTTCGATCCCAGCCCCTACCGCCTGGGCCACTACATGGGCGACCTCTACAAGCTTGCGCGGATGCGACTCGAACGGTTGGGGGTCTCCCATATCAGTGGCGGCCACTTCTGTACGGCCTGTGAATCGCGTTTCTATTCCCATCGTCGCGACGACGGCAAGACCGGGCGCATGGCCAGCGTGATCTGGCTAAGATAGGCCGCCCCAACGTTGACCCGCGTCAAGCTGACGCACGCTTCCCCTGGCCGGCGACTTGAAAGCCGGCCACGCTGACTCCATTGAACCTGTCAATACGACATGACAGGGCCAAGCGGCGCGTCCGAACGCGCCGCCACCCCGATGGAGGAAAGCGAATGCGTTTCGACAAGTTCACCGCCAAGCTGCAAAACGCCGTGGCCGACGCTCAGTCCTTGGCCGTGGGACGCGGGCACAATCAACTCGAGCCCGGCCACCTGTTGCTGGCGCTGTTCGATGACCGCGATAACGGCATCAAGGCACTCGTCCAGAAAGCCGGCGGTGACGCCGCGCGGCTGCGCGACACCTTGGCGGGACACCTCGATGATCTGCCCCAGGTCTCACAGTTCACCGGCGAGGTGCAGCCATCGCGGGATCTAATCAAGCTGTTCAACCTGACCGATCGCGAAGCGCAGAAGCGCGGCGACCAGTACATCGCCAGTGAGCTGGTGCTGCTGGCCGCGCTGGAGATGGGGCACGCAGTGACCAAGCTGCTGACCCAGGCCGGCGTGACCCGCAAGGCGCTGGAAAGCGCCATCGACAGCGTGCGCGGCGGCGAGCGGGTCGACGACCCCAACGCCGAGGAGAGCCGCGAGGCGCTTGAGAAGTATACCCTCGACCTTACCGCGCGCGCCGCAGACGGCAAGCTCGACCCGGTGATCGGCCGCGACGACGAGATCCGTCGTACCATCCAGGTGCTGCAGCGGCGCACCAAGAACAACCCGGTGCTGATCGGCGAGCCCGGCGTGGGCAAGACCGCCATCGTCGAGGGGCTGGCTCAGCGCATCGTCAACGGCGAGGTGCCGGAGGGGCTCAAGGACAAGCGCGTGCTGTCGCTCGACATGGGCTCGCTGCTGGCCGGCGCCAAGTTCCGCGGCGAGTTCGAGGAACGACTCAAGTCGGTGCTCAAGGAGCTGGCCCAGGAAGAGGGTCGGGTCATCCTGTTCATCGATGAGCTGCACACCATGGTCGGCGCCGGCAAGGCCGAGGGCGCCATGGACGCCGGTAACATGCTCAAGCCGGCGCTGGCCCGCGGCGAGCTGCACTGCGTAGGGGCCACCACCCTCGACGAGTACCGCAAGTACATCGAAAAGGATGCCGCTCTCGAGCGACGCTTCCAGAAGGTGCTGGTCGACGAGCCCTCCGAGGAGGACACCGTGGCGATCCTGCGCGGCCTCAAGGAGCGTTACGAGGTGCACCATAACGTCGACATCACCGACGGCGCCATCATCGCCGCGGCCAAGCTGTCGACCCGCTACATCACCGACCGCCAGCTGCCCGACAAGGCCATCGACCTGATCGACGAGGCCTCCTCGCGCATCCGTATGGAGCTCGACTCCAAGCCCGAAGAGATGGACCGCCTAGATCGTCGCCTGATTCAGCTCAAGATGGAGCGCGAGCACCTCAAGAAGGAGACTGACGAGGCGTCGAAGAAGCGTCTCGAGAGCCTGCAGGAGCAGATCGACGACCTCGAGCGGGAGTACGCCGATCTCGACGAGATCTGGAAGGCCGAGAAGGCCAGCATCCAAGGGGCAGGCCAATTCAAGGAGGAGCTCGAGCGCGCCAAGATCGAGCTGGAGCAGGCGCGTCGCCAGGGCGATCTCGGCCGCATGTCGGAGCTGCAGTACGGCGTGATCCCCGAGCTGGAGAAGAAGATCGCCGAGTCGAGCGAGGCCGAGGCCGACACCTCGAAGCATAAGCTGCTGCGCTCCAGCGTCACCGAGGAGGAGATCGCCGAGGTGGTGTCGCGCTGGACCGGCATTCCGGTCGCCAAGATGCTCGAGGGCGAGCGCGACAAGCTGCTGCGCATGGAGGAGGCACTGCACCAGCGCGTGATCGGCCAGGAGGAGGCGGTCACCGCCGTGGCCAACGCCGTGCGCCGCTCGCGTGCCGGGCTCGCCGACCCCAACCGGCCCAACGGCTCGTTCCTGTTCCTCGGCCCGACCGGGGTGGGCAAGACGGAGCTGTGCAAGGCGCTGGCCAACTTCCTCTTCGATACCGAGGAGGCGATGGTACGCATCGACATGTCGGAGTTCATGGAGAAGCACTCCGTGGCCCGCCTGATCGGTGCCCCGCCCGGCTACGTTGGCTACGAGGAGGGCGGCTACCTGACCGAGGCGGTGCGACGCAAGCCCTACTCGGTGCTGTTGCTTGACGAGGTGGAGAAGGCCCACCCGGACGTGTTCAACATCCTGCTCCAAGTGCTGGAGGACGGGCGTCTCACCGATGGCCAGGGGCGCACCGTGGACTTCCGCAACACCGTCATCGTGATGACCTCGAACATGGGCTCGGAGATCATCCAGCGCATGGGGGGCGCCGACGAGCAGTACGAGGCGATGAAGCGTGCCGTCATGGACGTGGTAGGCATGCATTTCCGCCCCGAGCTGATCAACCGTATCGACGAGGTGGTGGTGTTCCACGCTTTGCGCCAGGAGCAGATCGAAGCGATCGCCGGCATTCAGCTCGACCGCCTGCGCGCCCGTCTGGCCGAGCATGGCATGCAGCTCGAGGTCAGCGACACGGCCATGGCCCAGCTGGCGCTGGCAGGCTTCGATCCGGTGTTCGGTGCGCGGCCGCTGAAGCGGGCGATCCAGAGTCGCATCGAAAATCCGCTGGCCCAGGATCTGCTGGGCGGTCGGTTCGCCTCCGGCGATGTCATTCACGTGGAGGTGGAAGACGACAAACTCGTGTTTCGTGCCTGATACACAGTCATAACGCGTTCCCCGGTGCAGAGCCCGGCGAGCGACTACACTGTCTTATAGGTTGCGTCCTGTAACCCCCCTTGCCCGCCCGCACATTGCCGGCGGGCTTTTTTACGCTGTCGGCAAGTTCGTGGTCGCGCCACGGTTGACACTGTCGCTAGGCTGTTGGAATCTTGAGCGTTCCTGATTTGCGGGCACGGACACCAGCGGGCGATCCCCCATTCCCGTGCGAAGGGTGGGCCTTGTGGCCTCTACCCGCCGAAGGATTCCGGAGCCGGCCAACCGCCGGAACCGGCCAATGCCCCGACGCGGCAATCCGCCGTGCTGAGAGTGCAGGCCCCAAACGGGCCTAATGCCAGGGTTTGGCATCAGGTGTCGGCCTCGCCGACAGCGGCATACCGCCGCACTCGAACCCGTGCCCGCCAGTGGGTGCGGATCGCACTCGAGACCTCCAGGGGAGAGACACAAGTGGAACTGCTTTCCGGCGCGGATATGATCGCCAGATTCCTCCAGGATGAAGGCGTCGAATACATCTATGGCTATCCGGGCGGCGCGGCGCTGCACATCTACGATGCACTGTTCCGTCAGGACAAGGTCAAGCACATTCTGGTTCGCCACGAGCAGGCGGCCACCCACGCTGCCGACGGCTACGCCCGGGCCTCCGGCAAGCCCGGCGTGGTGCTGGTCACCTCCGGTCCCGGCGCCACCAACGCCGTCACCGGCATCGCTACCGCCTACATGGATTCGATTCCCATGGTGGTGCTGTGCGGCCAGGTGATGAGCCACCTGATCGGCGATGATGCTTTCCAGGAAACCGACATCATCGGCGTGACCCGCCCGATTGTGAAGCACAGCTTTTCGATCAAGCACCCGACCGAAATTCCCGAAGTTTTGAAAAAGGCCTTCTACCTGGCCGCGACGGGGCGTCCCGGCCCGGTGGTGGTGGACATTCCCAAGGACATGACCGCGCCCACCGAACGCTACGAGTACGTCTACCCGAAGAAAGTCAAGATGCGCTCCTACAATCCGGTGGCGCGGGGGCACACTGGCCAGATCAAGAAGGCCGTGGAGATGATGCTCAAGGCCAAGCGGCCGGTCTTCTACACTGGCGGCGGGGTCATTACCGGGCGTGCCTGCGAGGGGCTGACCGATCTGGTCAAGAGGCTCGGGTACCCCATTACCACCACGTTGATGGGCATCGGTGCCTACCCGCAGAGCGACCGGCAGTGTCTGGGCTGGCTGGGCATGCACGGCTCCTACGAGTCCAACATGGCCATGCACCACGCCGACCTGATCATCGCCATCGGGGCGCGCTTCGATGACCGTGTGACCAATAACACCTCCAAGTTCTGCCCCACGGCCAAGATCATTCATGTCGACATCGACCCCAGCTCGGTGTCAAAGACGGTGCGCGCCGATGTGCCCATCGTCGGGCCGGCGGCCAGCGTCATCGACGAGATGATCAGCCTGGTGCAGGGCAAGGAAATCGCCCATCCCGAGGCCCTGGCGGAGTGGTGGGACAAGATCGACGGCTGGCGCGAGGAGCGCCGTGGCAAGCTCTACGAGCCATCGAAGCCCGGCGAGCAGCTCAAGCCGCAGGAGGTGATCGAGGCGCTGTGCGAGGTCACGCGTGGCGAGGCCTACGTGACCACCGACGTCGGCCAGCATCAGATGTTCGCTGCCCAGTACTACAAGTTCGACAAGCCCAACCGCTTCATCACATCGGGCGGACTCGGCACCATGGGCTTCGGTTTTCCTGCCGCCATGGGCATCAAGCAGAACTTTCCCGACGATCAGGTGATCTGCGTCACCGGCGAGGGCAGCTTCCAGATGATGATGCAGGAGCTCTCCACCTGTAAGCAGTTCGGTGGCGGGGTGAAGATCATCAACCTGAACAACGCCTCGCTGGGCATGGTGCGCCAGTGGCAGGACCTCAACTACAAGTCGCGACATGCGCACTCCTACATGGAGTCGCTGCCCGACTTCGCCAAGCTGATCGAGGCGTATGGCTTCACCGCGCTGCGGGTGGAGACGATGGACGAGCTGCGCCCGGCGCTGGAGCGTACCTTCGCCGACAAGCACGAGCTGGTGTTCGTCGATGTCATCGTCGACCCGCGCGAGCACGTTTATCCGATGCAGGTGCCCCTGGGCTCCATGCGTGACATGCTGCTTTCCAAGACGGAGCGGACCTGATGCGCCATATCATCTCGATTCTCATGGAAAACGAACCGGGCGCACTGTCTCGTGTGGTAGGACTGTTCTCGCAGCGCAACTTCAACATCGAGACGCTCAACGTGGCGCCCACCGAGGATCCGTCGCTGTCGCGGCTGACCGTGACCACCGTCGGCGACGACCGGGTGATCGAGCAGATCACCAAGCATCTGAACAAGCTGATCGACGTTATCAAGCTGGTCGACCTCACCGAGGGCAACCACATCGAGCGTGAACTGATGCTGGTCAAGGTCAAGGCGCTGGGAGCGGCCCGCGACGAGGTCAAGCGTACCGTCGATATCTTTCGCGCCCAGATCGTCGATGTCACGCCGAGCCTCTACACCGTGCAGATCACCGGCGATGCGCCCAAGCTCGACGCCTTTCTTCAGGCCATGGGGCCGGTAGGGGTACTCGAGGTGGCGCGGACTGGAGTGTCGGGTATAGCCCGTGGCGACAAAGTGCTCAGCCTCTGATTTCCGCTGTCAGCCGTATCGATGAGCCGCCTTTCGAGGCGGCTTTTTCGTGGATGGCCGCCTAGCGCTCTTCGACCTCGTCCCACAGCGCCTGGATCAGCGGACTCTTGAGCTGGCGATGGAGCACGCACAGGCCGACGTCATAGTGCGGTAGCTCTGGCTTCACCGGAAGCACGCGGACCCGCTCGGCGAGGGGGCTGTTGTCGAGTACGATCTTCGGCACCACGCCGATACCGAAGCCCAACCCCACCATGCTGACGATCGCCTCGTGGCCGGCCACCTGGGCATAGATCATCGGTGCCACACCGAGCGCCTTGAACCACGTATCGGCATAGTCGCGTGACAGCCCAGCTTCGGAGAGTATCATCGGCACGGCTCGCCACTGGGTGGCCGAGGGCGAGGCGGGGGTGGCGGGCATCCAGCTTGCCTGCTTTACCGGGGCGATGAATACCAGGGGAGAGCGGGTCAGCGACTTGAAGGCCAGGCCTCCCGGCGCGCTGCGGGGCCGCGGCGTGATCGCCATGTCCTCTTCGCCGGCGAGCACACGGTTCATCGCCTCCGCCGGATCGCCGGTGTGCAGCTTGAGTTCGATGCGTGGATGACGAAGGCGGAAATCGCTTAACAGGTCGTAGAGAAAGCTGTAGCTGGCCGTGACCGAGCAGTAGATGCTGATTTCGCCGGCCAGCTCACCGGCCTGGCTGCTCAGGGTATGGCGCAGCATTTCCCACTGTGCCAGCGTCTCGCGGGCATAGGCTTGAAAGGCCAGGCCCTGGCGCGTCAGGCTGACATGGCGGTTGTCACGCACGAACAGCGGCGCATCAAGGGTCTCTTCAAGCTGGCGGATGGTGCGCGAGAGCGTCGAGGGGCTGACGTGACAAAGCTCGCTGGCACGACCGAAGTGCAGCGTGTCAGCCAGGGCAAGGAATTGCTTGAGGGGGCGCATGTCCATGTCTGGATTATTGCATGAAACGGCATGTGGTGTTGCAAATATCGCGTTTTACGCAACGTTCCCTTGGCGCTAAGGTAGAGCCATCGATTGAGCCGACTCCCAGCGCCGCGATAGACGGCGCGGGTGGCCATCAACGCTGACACGAAACTTCATCGACTTTCCTTTCCAGGAGCACCAGCATGCGCGTCTATTACGACAAGGATTGCGACCTCTCCCTCATTCAGGGCAAGAAGGTCACCATCGTGGGCTACGGCTCTCAAGGCCATGCCCATGCCAACAATCTCAAGGAGTCAGGCGTCGACGTCACCGTCGCTCTGCGTTCGGGCTCCTCTTCTGCGGCCAAGGCCGAAGCGGCTGGCCTCAAGGTCGCTACAGTCGAGGAAGCTTGCCAGTCTGCCGACGTCGTCATGATCCTGGCGCCGGACGAGAACCAGAAGGCGATCTACGAGAGCCAGGTCGAGCCGAACCTCAAGCAGGGTGCTACCCTGGCCTTCGCTCACGGCTTCAACATCCACTACAACCAGATCGAACCGCGCCGCGACCTCGATGTGATCATGGTCGCTCCCAAGGCGCCGGGGCACACCGTGCGCTCTGAGTTCGTCAAGGGTGGCGGCATTCCCGACCTGATCGCCATCCATCAGGACGCCTCCGGCAAGGCCAAGGAGCTGGCGCTCTCCTATGCCGCGGCCATCGGCGGCGGTCGCAGCGGGATCATCGAGACCACCTTCAAGGACGAGACCGAGACCGACCTGTTTGGTGAGCAGGCCGTGCTGTGCGGCGGTGCCGTGGAGCTGGTCAAGGCCGGCTTCGAGACGCTGACCGAGGCGGGCTATGCCCCCGAGATGGCCTATTTCGAGTGTCTGCACGAACTCAAGCTGATCGTCGACCTGATGTACGAGGGCGGTATCGCCAACATGAACTACTCCATCTCCAACAATGCGGAGTATGGCGAGTACGTGACCGGTCCCGAGGTCATCAACGAACAGTCGCGCCAGGCCATGCGCAATGCCCTCAAGCGCATCCAGACCGGCGAGTACGCCAAGATGTTCATCCAGGAAGGCAACACCAATTATCCTTCCATGACCGCTCGCCGCCGCTTGAATGCCGAGCACGAGATCGAGCAGGTCGGTGCCAAGCTGCGCGGTATGATGCCGTGGATCGCCGCCAACCAACTGGTCGACAAGAGCAAGAACTGAGTCGTTGGACTCGCTCCGTTGAAGGCCAGGGCGCGGATTTCCGCGCCCTGGTCGTATCTGGCTCATAGCTACTGCGCTTTTCGCCTCGGCATCACCGTGTAGAATGAAGGCAGCACCTTCGAGTGGCCCCATTCTGGCAACGGATGAGACGAATGAGTCAGGATTCCCGCAATACCGAACACGACATCCATCGTGATGGCGCCCAGACAGGTCCTGCCGCTGGCAAGGACGAGCGGTCGGACGAGGAGGATCTGGCGGCTGCCTTCGTGCGCGAGACGGAGGTGATCGAGGAGTCGATCGAGGACGGTAAGAAGGTCAGGCGCAGGGGGATCTACCTGCTGCCAAACCTCTTCACCACGTCGGCTCTCTTTGCCGGCTTCTTCTCAGTGGTGGCCGGTATCAATGGCGACTTTACAGCGGCGGCGGTGGCGATCTTCATTGCCATGCTGCTCGACGGGCTGGACGGGCGCGTGGCACGCCTGACCAATACCCAGAGCGCCTTCGGGGCCGAGTATGACAGCCTTTCCGATATGCTCTCTTTCGGCGTGGCGCCGGCGCTGGTGGCGTTCACCTGGATACTCCAGGACATCGGCAAGACCGGCTGGGTGGTGGCCTTTCTCTACGTCGCCTGTGCGGCACTGCGCCTGGCGCGCTTCAACGTGCAAATCGGTAGCGTCGATAAAAAATGGTTCATCGGCCTGCCCAGTCCTTCAGCAGCGGCCTTCGTCGCGGCCAGCGTCTGGACCTTTCATAGCTTCGATGCCGAGGCCTTCGGCTACAAGCTGCTGATGATGATCGTCGTGGCAGCTGCGGGCGTGCTCATGGTCAGCAACATCCGTTACTACAGCTTCAAGGAGATCGATCTCAAGGGGCCAGTTCCCTTTGTGGCGCTGCTGGCGATCGTGCTCGGCTTCGTGGTGATCTCGGTTGAACCTTCCGTCATGCTGCTGCTGCTGTTCGGTGCCTACGTGGCATCGGGACCGGTGCTGGCTCTCATGCGAAAGATGAAACATTCTCCACCCGAGAGCTGAACCGACCGCCAGCAAGTCGACGCCCGCCTCGCGCGGGCGTTGTCGTCTTCGTCCCGCACCGAAACCATCCACAGCCCCTCGTCTGCCAGCGCCTGTGGATAGCTCGCCGCCTGCGTTCTGACATCGCATCGCCACGCGTTTGAAATTTTTTTACAGGCGCCCCTTGCAGGGGCCAGGGGAAAGCCGTAAAGTACGCATCCGCTGCCGCGACGGGCAACGTTGCAGGCGGTGGAAGAGTGGTAAGTGGCTGTCTTGCTTTGGGTTTTTCGATTCGCTTCGTAAAATTCGCACTTGACGCCCACGGCGGATTCGGTAGAATGCGCCTCACTCGAAAGCAAGTCCTCAAGCGGGCTTGCGGTCGCCGGCCTAGGCCGGTCTTCGATGCCAGGGTCATTTCGGTGGCGGCCTCGAAGAGAGTTGACAAGCTCCGGCGCTTCAGTAGAATACGCCTTCCTCGCAGGGCGCTGGCGAGGCCTCTCGATCACTGGATCGACGGCCACGACAGCAAGCGAGACGCTCCGCTCTCTTCAAGAGCCCGGAGCCGCTCTTTAACAATCGATCAGGTAATTCATGTGGGCGCTTGTCGATGAGGTGGTGAGAAGTCACACCATTTCAAGGCAAGCGACTCGTCGAGACCTTCGGGTCTTTTGAGAAGCTTTGACCTTGAGCCGAGATTGGTCCGCTTTCGTCTTCGGACGAGCAAGGACTCGATGATTTTAAACTGAAGAGTTTGATCATGGCTCAGATTGAACGCTGGCGGCAGGCCTAACACATGCAAGTCGAGCGGCAGCACGGGGAGCTTGCTCCCTGGTGGCGAGCGGCGGACGGGTGAGTAATGCATAGGAATCTGCCCGGTAGTGGGGGATAACCTGGGGAAACCCAGGCTAATACCGCATACGTCCTACGGGAGAAAGCAGGGGCTCTTCGGACCTTGCGCTATCGGATGAGCCTATGTCGGATTAGCTGGTTGGTGAGGTAATGGCTCACCAAGGCGACGATCCGTAGCTGGTCTGAGAGGATGATCAGCCACATCGGGACTGAGACACGGCCCGAACTCCTACGGGAGGCAGCAGTGGGGAATATTGGACAATGGGGGCAACCCTGATCCAGCCATGCCGCGTGTGTGAAGAAGGCCCTCGGGTTGTAAAGCACTTTCAGTGGGGAAGAACGCCTGACGGTTAATACCCGTCAGGGAAGACATCACCCACAGAAGAAGCACCGGCTAACTCCGTGCCAGCAGCCGCGGTAATACGGAGGGTGCGAGCGTTAATCGGAATTACTGGGCGTAAAGCGCGCGTAGGCGGCTTGATAAGCCGGTTGTGAAAGCCCCGGGCTCAACCTGGGAACGGCATCCGGAACTGTCAGGCTAGAGTGCAGGAGAGGAAGGTAGAATTCCCGGTGTAGCGGTGAAATGCGTAGAGATCGGGAGGAATACCAGTGGCGAAGGCGGCCTTCTGGACTGACACTGACGCTGAGGTGCGAAAGCGTGGGTAGCAAACAGGATTAGATACCCTGGTAGTCCACGCCGTAAACGATGTCGACTAGCCGTTGGGTCCTTCGCGGACTTTGTGGCGCAGTTAACGCGATAAGTCGACCGCCTGGGGAGTACGGCCGCAAGGTTAAAACTCAAATGAATTGACGGGGGCCCGCACAAGCGGTGGAGCATGTGGTTTAATTCGATGCAACGCGAAGAACCTTACCTACCCTTGACATCCTGCGAACCCTTCGGAGACGAAGGGGTGCCTTCGGGAACGCAGAGACAGGTGCTGCATGGCTGTCGTCAGCTCGTGTTGTGAAATGTTGGGTTAAGTCCCGTAACGAGCGCAACCCTTGTCCCTATTTGCCAGCGATTCGGTCGGGAACTCTAGGGAGACTGCCGGTGACAAACCGGAGGAAGGTGGGGACGACGTCAAGTCATCATGGCCCTTACGGGTAGGGCTACACACGTGCTACAATGGTCGGTACAAAGGGTTGCGAGCTCGCGAGGGCAAGCCAATCCCAGAAAGCCGATCTCAGTCCGGATCGGAGTCTGCAACTCGACTCCGTGAAGTCGGAATCGCTAGTAATCGTGAATCAGAATGTCACGGTGAATACGTTCCCGGGCCTTGTACACACCGCCCGTCACACCATGGGAGTGGACTGCACCAGAAGTGGTTAGCCTAACCTTCGGGAGGGCGATCACCACGGTGTGGTTCATGACTGGGGTGAAGTCGTAACAAGGTAGCCGTAGGGGAACCTGCGGCTGGATCACCTCCTTAAACGACGTATCGCCGCCTCGCGGCAAGTGCCCACAATGAATTACCTGATCGGCCAGAGCAAAGACTGTTTGGATCAGTGAGCGATCACTGATGCATCGGTAGTAAGCCGGGTCTGTAGCTCAGTTGGTTAGAGCGCACCCCTGATAAGGGTGAGGTCGGCAGTTCAAATCTGCCCAGACCCACCAATTTCGCCGGATACGGCGTTGCTTTGAACCTCGCATAGCGAGCTATGCGTCGGCCCAAAGCGCCTTGTCTCCGACGAAATTCATCGCAAGTCGCAACGCGGTGATCAGTGGGGCCATAGCTCAGCTGGGAGAGCGCCTGCCTTGCACGCAGGAGGTCAGCGGTTCGATCCCGCTTGGCTCCACCAAACTTCCCGATGCGTCGTTGAAAGGCTCCTCGCATAGCGAACTATGCGTCGTCACCTTTCGCCTAGCCTCGGATCGTTTGGCTTCGCCACTTCTCGCCACCCGCTTCCCACAGTCTTACCTGATCGGATCTGCAGTCATAAGCCATCGTCGCGTATCGCGATGTCGGGTTTATGACTGTCGATTGACAGTCTGCTCTTTAACAATGTGAATCATGCTGACAAGTTTTCTCCGCAAGGAGAAAGCGAAAGTGATACGTCTCAAGCGTATCCGGCAATTGTCGTACGTGATCGCAGACCAGACCCCTTCGGGTTATATGGTCAAGCGATTAAGCGCATACGGTGGATGCCTTGGCAGCCAGAGGCGATGAAGGACGTTGTAGCCTGCGATAAGGCTCGGTGAGGTGGCAAACAACCTGTGACCCGGGCATTTCCGAATGGGGAAACCCACCCAGCACAAGCTGGGTATCCCACACTGAATCCATAGGTGTTGGGAGGCGAACCGGGGGAACTGAAACATCTAAGTACCCCGAGGAAAAGAAATCAACCGAGATTCCCCCAGTAGCGGCGAGCGAACGGGGAGTAGCCCTTAAGCATGTGACTGGTTAGGCGAACGAGCTGGGAAGCTCGACCATAGGGGGTGATAGTCCCGTAGCCGAAAGCCTGAACATGTGAAATCGAGTAGGTCGGGGCACGTGAAACCTTGACTGAACATGGGGGGACCATCCTCCAAGGCTAAATACTCCTGGCTGACCGATAGTGAACCAGTACCGTGAGGGAAAGGCGAAAAGAACCCCGGAGAGGGGAGTGAAATAGATCCTGAAACCGTATGCGTACAAGCAGTGGGAGCAGACTCGTTCTGTGACCGCGTACCTTTTGTATAATGGGTCAGCGACTTATTTTCAGTGGCGAGCTTAACCGAATAGGGGAGGCGTAGGGAAACCGAGTCTTAACTGGGCGACCAGTCGCTGGAAATAGACCCGAAACCGGGCGATCTATCCATGAGCAGGTTGAAGGTTGAGTAACATCAACTGGAGGACCGAACCAGGATCTGTTGAAAAAGATTTGGATGACTTGTGGATCGGAGTGAAAGGCTAATCAAGCCCGGAGATAGCTGGTTCTCCTCGAAAGCTATTTAGGTAGCGCCTCACGTATCACCACCGGGGGTAGAGCACTGTTTCGGCTAGGGGGCCATCCCGGCTTACCAACCCGAGGCAAACTCCGAATACCGGTGAGTGCAAGCGTGGGAGACACACGGCGGGTGCTAACGTCCGTCGTGAAAAGGGAAACAACCCAGACCGTCAGCTAAGGTCCCGAAATCCTGGTTAAGTGGGAAACGATGTGGGAAGGCTCAGACAGCTAGGAGGTTGGCTTAGAAGCAGCCATCCTTTAAAGAAAGCGTAATAGCTCACTAGTCGAGTCGGCCTGCGCGGAAGATGTAACGGGGCTAAACCAGGTACCGAAGCTACGGGCTTGCCGAATGGCAAGCGGTAGAGGAGCGTCGTGTAAGCCGATGAAGGTGGATTGAGAAGTCTGCTGGAGGTATCACGAGTGCGAATGCTGACATGAGTAACGACAAGGGGAGTGAAAAACTCCCCCGCCGGAAGACCAAGGGTTTCTGTTCGACGCTAATCGGAGCAGAGTGAGTCGGCCCCTAAGGCGAGGCCGAAAGGCGTAGTCGATGGGAAACGGGTCAATATTCCCGTACCTCACTGTATTGCGATGGGGGGACGAAGAAGGCTAGGTGGGCCAGGCGTTGGTTGTCCTGGTGAAAGCCCGTAGGCTGGGGATTCAGGCAAATCCGGATCCCCAAGGCCGAGAGGCGAGACGAACACCCCACGGGGTGGAAGTCATCGATGCCACGCTTCCAGGAAAAGCCTCTAAGCTTCAGATACAGTGGGACCGTACCCCAAACCGACACAGGTGGTCAGGTAGAGAATACCCAGGCGCTTGAGAGAACTCGGGTGAAGGAACTAGGCAAAATGGTGCCGTAACTTCGGGAGAAGGCACGCCGCGTTAGTGTGAAGGCCCTCGCGGCCGGAGCACGAGGCGGTCGAAGATACCAGGTGGCTGCAACTGTTTATTAAAAACACAGCACTCTGCCAACGCGTAAGCGGACGTATAGGGTGTGACGCCTGCCCGGTGCCGGAAGGTTAAGTGATGGTGTTAGCCCTCGGGCGAAGCTCTTGATCGAAGCCCCGGTAAACGGCGGCCGTAACTATAACGGTCCTAAGGTAGCGAAATTCCTTGTCGGGTAAGTTCCGACCTGCACGAATGGCGTAATGATGGCCACGCTGTCTCCACCCGAGACTCAGTGAAATTGAAATCGCAGTGAAGATGCTGTGTACCCGCGGCTAGACGGAAAGACCCCGTGAACCTTTACTATAGCTTCACACTGGACGCTGATGTTGCTTGTGTAGGATAGCTGGGAGGCTAGGAACCCCGGACGCCAGTTCGGGCGGAGCCAACCTTGAAATACCAGCCTGGCATCATTGGCGTTCTAACTCAGGTCCGTGATCCGGATCGAGGACAGTGTGTGGTGGGTAGTTTGACTGGGGCGGTCTCCTCCCAAAGAGTAACGGAGGAGCACGAAGGTACCCTCAGCACGGTCGGAAATCGTGCATTGAGTGCAAGAGCATAAGGGTGCTTAACTGCGAGACAGACACGTCGAGCAGGTACGAAAGTAGGTTCTAGTGATCCGGTGGTTCTGTATGGAAGGGCCATCGCTCAACGGATAAAAGGTACTCCGGGGATAACAGGCTGATACCGCCCAAGAGTTCACATCGACGGCGGTGTTTGGCACCTCGATGTCGGCTCATCACATCCTGGGGCTGAAGTCGGTCCCAAGGGTATGGCTGTTCGCCATTTAAAGTGGTACGCGAGCTGGGTTTAGAACGTCGTGAGACAGTTCGGTCCCTATCTGCCGTGGGCGTTGGATGTTTGAGAAGAGCTGCTCCTAGTACGAGAGGACCGGAGTGGACGCACCTCTGGTGTTCCGGTTGTCACGCCAGTGGCATTGCCGGGTAGCTACGTGCGGACGGGATAACCGCTGAAGGCATCTAAGCGGGAAGCCCCCTTCAAGATGAGACATCCCCGAGGCCTCGAGCCTCCTGAAGGGCCCAGCGAGACCAGCTGGTTGATAGGTCGGGTGTGGAAGCGCTGCAAGGCGTTGAGCTAACCGATACTAATGGCCCGTGAGGCTTGACCATATAACCCCAAGGGGTCTGCGCATCGCGCACGATTGACGGATACGCCGCCTGAGCGAGAGCCGGGCAGAGACGATCGCGTCAGCATGATTCCAACCGTTTTCGCCTGACGACCATAGCGAGTGGGAACCACCTGATCCCATGCCGAACTCAGCAGTGAAACCGCTCAGCGCCGATGGTAGTTTGGGGTCTCCCCATGCGAGAGTAGGTCATCGTCAGGCATCTCTTCAGAAACCCCGGCCAACTGGTCGGGGTTTCGCCGTTTAGGGCCTCCCCTGGAGAGTGGCGGAGCGCCGCCCTCCGAACGACCCGAACATCGTCAGGCATCATCTCTTCCCAAACCCCAGCTTCGAAAGAGGCTGGGGTTTTTTCTTTATCCAAACAACGCGTTTCCGCGAAAGCGGCAGTTCGCTAGAATGGATCTTTTCCCGGCTAGGTTACAGGCATGACCATCGGCGACCTCATTCGACTGCTAAGTGATGGAGAGTTCCACTCCGGGGAGCAGTTGGGCGATCGGCTGGGTGTATCCCGCACCGCGGTCTGGAAACAACTGAAGAAGCTAGAGGCATTGGGTATTCCTTTCGAGGCGGTCAAGGGGCAGGGGTATCGGCTGGCCATGCCGTTAGAGCTGATGGATGGCGGAAAGGTCGTCGCCGGTCTGTCGCGACACGGACGCCAGCATCTCGCCAGGCTGTTCGTGGAGGAGACATTGCCCTCCAGCAACGAGTTCATCCGACAACGCTTTGCCCAAGGGGCCGGGCATGGCGAGGTGTGCCTGGTGGAGCAGCAGAGTGCTGGGCGTGGTCGGCGCGGGCGCGTCTGGTCGACCCCGTGGGGGGGAGCGCTCATGCTGTCGGTGGGCTGGCGTTTCGAGTCCGGAGTCGCGACGCTGGAGGGGTTGAGTCTTGCGGTGGGCGTGGCCTTGGCCAAGGCGCTTGAACGCCATGACATGAAGCCGCGATTGAAGTGGCCCAACGATGTTCTGCTGGCCAATGAGAGAGGAGAGCTGGGCAAGTTGGCCGGCATCCTGGTCGAGATCAGTGGCGACATGGGAGGGCCTTGCGAAGTCGTGGTTGGCATGGGGATCAACTTCAACCTGCCCGAAGGGTTTCGTGCACAGATCGAGCAGCGAGTGGCGGCAGTGCATGATCAGGCGCCGACGCTGTCACGTAACCAGCTAGCTACTGAATTGCTGGACGAGCTATTGCCTCTGCTGGCAGGCTACGAAGCGATGGGGTTCGCTGCCTGGCAGGAGGCGTGGAACGTACGCCATGCCTTTCAGGGCCGTGAAGTGGACGTGCTGCGAGGGCAGCAGCGTCTGGTGGCGACGGCCGAGAGTGTGGATGAGTCAGGCAATCTGTGGATTCGTCACGGTGACGGTCGCGAACGCCTTGGGGGAGGAGAGATCAGCGTGCGTGGGCGTACATGATCCTTGACCTGGATATCGGCAATACGCTTTCCAAGTGGCGACTGAAGGATGCCGACAGCAGCGAAATTCGCTCGCGGGGAGCCGTCTGGACGCGCGAGGAGTGGAAGCCAGGTTCCGATATACCGGATCTCGATGTAGTCGAGGCGGTGCGTATCTCCAGCGTTGCTCGCCAGGCGGTGCTGGAGCAGACCGTGAGGCTATTGCAGAGCCGAGTGCGCGGTGTGCATGTGGCGCGTTCGGTACCCGAGGCGCTGGGTGTGGTCAACGGCTATGAGGAGCCGCACCGGTTGGGGGTTGATCGCTGGATGGGCGTGCTGGCCGGCTATCAGTTGGCCGGCGGTTGTTGTGCCGTGGACTGCGGTAGTGCCATCACCATCGATTTCGTGCTCCCGGGCGGCCGCCATCTGGGCGGGTATATTCTGCCGGGCCTGCGTCTGATGAAGGAAAGTCTCAAGCTCGGCACGCGCAACGTTGCCATTGATCCCGATAGCGAGGCCGAGGAGCTGCTACTTCCCGGCAAGCGAACCGTCGAGGCCGTCAATCACGGAATCTATCTCGCTGCCGTCAGTGCCGTGAACCGCATCTATGCCGAGGTCTGCGATCGCGAAGGGGTAGCGTTGCCGATGCTGCTGACCGGGGGAGACGCGCGAGTCGTGGCGCGGGGGGTGCACTCTCCGCATGCGGTCTGGCCCGATATGGTTTATGGCGGCTTGGAGGCCTGCTTTCCGCTGACCGCTGCCGAGCGTGCCGGTCGCATGTCTGGGGCGCCGCGTGTGCCCGCGCCGGCTGGCTTGGAAAAAATCCGGGCAGGCCTTGCATTCTCCATGCTGCTTTGACACAATGCAGCGCGTTCCGAGGCCTAGGTGGCGAGGTTCTGTGTCACTGAGGTGGCAAGTGGCTGAAAAATAAGCCCTTGACATGGTTTCGGCAGGCGGTAGAATGGGCCGCCATCTGGAGGGGTTCCCGAGTGGCCAAAGGGAGCAGACTGTAAATCTGCCGCGAAAGCTTCGAAGGTTCGAATCCTTCCCCCTCCACCAGATATGCTGGCCAAGGCCTTGGGGTCTGGGTTGGAAAGAGTGGGTAGGCGGGCATAGTTCAATGGTAGAACCTCAGCCTTCCAAGCTGATGATGCGGGTTCGATTCCCGCTGCCCGCTCCAGGTATTGTCGGCAGTGCTTGTTGGTGATGCCAGAGGTTTTGCTCATGTAGCTCAGGGGTAGAGCACACCCTTGGTAAGGGTGAGGTCGACGGTTCAAATCCGTCCATGAGCTCCAATTCGAAAGGCGGGCAAAGGCTCGCCTTTCTTTTTCTTCGCGGCGCTCATTCGTCGGGAGAGGGTTGCCAGTCGGCGAGTCATCCGCTATCATGGCGCCCGCTGTTGTGCATGCGGCCTGCAAGAGGTGATGCATACCAGATACAGGCCAGTAGCTCAATTGGCAGAGCAGCGGTCTCCAAAACCGCAGGTTGGGGGTTCGATTCCCTCCTGGCCTGCCAACCTTCCCCAGGTTGGCATCCTTCATACGAACATACTCGATTGCCGCACCCTGAGGAGTCTCGTTTTCATGAAACACAACGCCGAGGTGCAGGAGTCGCGCCACGACGGGCTCAAGTGGGCGGTTGTCGTTACGTTGGTGGTGCTGGCGGTGGTGGGGAATACCTATTTTGCCGACCAGGCGCTTCTCTATCGTGTGCTTGGCGTCGTCGTGCTCTGCGCGGGCGCTGCGGTTGTTGCGCTGATGACCGCCAGGGGGCGGGACCTCGCCGAGCTGGCCAAGAACGCCAAGAAAGAGATTCAGCGCGTTGTATGGCCGACCCGACCCGAGACCGTGCAGACGACCGCGATCGTGCTGGTTGCCGTCTTGGTCGTCGGGCTGATGCTGTGGCTGATCGACACCCTACTTAGCTGGGCGATGTCCGGCGTCATCGGTTAGGAGTTTTCATGTCCAAGCGTTGGTACGTCGTTCACGCCTACTCCGGCTTCGAGAAGCATGTCATGCGCTCCCTCAAGGAGCGCGTGAAGATGTATGGCATGGAGGATCGCTTTGGCGAGATTCTGGTGCCGACCGAAGAGGTCGTCGAGGTGCGTGACGGCAAGCGCCGCAAGAGTGAGCGCAAGTTCTATCCCGGCTATGTGCTGGTCGAGATGGAAATGGATGACGCGACCTGGCACCTGGTCAACGAGACGCCCCGTGTCATGGGCTTCATCGGCGGTACCAAGGAGAAGCCGGCGCCGATCACTCAGCGTGAGGCCGACGCCATTCTTCGCCGCGTGAAGGACGGTAGTGACAAGCCGCGGCCCAAGACGATGTTCGAGCCGGGTCAGTCCGTGCGTGTCATCGACGGGCCTTTTGCCGATTTCAACGGCGTGGTCGAAGAGGTCAACTACGACAAGAGTCGCCTGCAGGTCAGCGTGCTGATCTTCGGCAGGGCGACGCCCGTCGAGCTCGAGTTTTCCCAGGTCGAGAAGGAATAACCGTTCTCGACGACAGGCTTTACTGCGCGGCCACTACGGTGGCCGTTTAACCCGGGGAGCCGCAAGGCGCTATTACCCAACTGGAGTACATCATGGCCAAGAAAGTACAGGCTTACATCAAGCTGCAGGTGGCAGCTGGTAAGGCCAACCCGAGTCCCCCCGTGGGCCCTGCGCTGGGTCAGCACGGTGTCAACATCATGGAGTTCTGCAAGGCGTTCAACGCTGCGACCCAGGACATCGAGCCGGGTCTGCCGACTCCCGTGGTGATCACCGTCTATTCCGACCGCAGCTTCACCTTCATCACCAAGACCCCGCCGGCGGCGGTCCTGCTGAAGAAGGCGGCTGGCATCAAGTCCGGCTCCGGCGAGCCGAACAAGAAGAAGGTCGGTACCGTGACCCGCGAGCAGCTCGAGGAAATCGCCAAGACCAAGGAGCCGGACCTGACGGCTGCCGACCTCGACGCCGCAGTGCGTACCATTGCCGGTAGTGCCCGCAGCATGGGCCTGAACGTGGAGGGTCTCTGATCATGGCCAAACTGTCCAAGCGCGCACAGATGATTCGCGAAAAGGTCGATGCCTCCAAGGCGTACAGCCTGGAAGAGGCCGTGGCCCTGCTCGCCGAGCTCTCCACCGTCAAGTTCAAGGAGTCGCTGGATGTCGCCATCAATCTGGGCGTCGATCCGCGTAAGTCCGACCAGGTGGTGCGCGGTGCAACCGTGATGCCCAACGGGACCGGCAAGGACGTTCGCGTCGCCGTGTTCACCCAGGGCGCCAACGCCGATGCCGCCAAGGAAGCCGGTGCCGACATCGTCGGCATGGATGACCTGGCCGAGCAGGTCAAGAAGGGACAGCTCGACTTCGACGTGGTCATCGCCTCGCCGGACGCCATGCGCGTCGTCGGCCAGCTGGGCCAGATCCTTGGTCCGCGCGGTCTGATGCCGAACCCCAAGGTGGGTACCGTGACACCGGACGTGGCGACAGCGGTCAAGAACGCCAAGGCCGGTCAGGTACGTTTCCGTACCGACAAGAACGGCATCATCCATACCACGCTGGGTAAGGTCGATTTCGACGCCGATGCCATCCGGGGCAACCTGGAAGCGCTGGTTGCCGATCTCAAGCGTCTCAAGCCGAGCACGTCCAAAGGCATCTATTTCAAGAAGGTCACCCTGTCCACTACCATGGGCCCGGGCCTGACCCTCGATCACTCTGCTCTGGTCTAAGGACGCAGGCAGAAGAAGTTGCAAGAACTTTGCGGTCCCCGCACGTCTTGCCCGTCAGGGCGTGAGGGGCGCCGTCAAAGACCGCAGGTGCCGCCCTCTCTCTAGTGGGCGGCTTAATCTCCCCTAGGGGTGCCTGCGCAGATGGTGTGGCCGCCAGAACGCTGGTGAGCACCATCACCCAGGACTTCCGTCGACGCCTGGCGTTGGCGGAAGAGATGGTAACCTCCGGAGCCCATGTGGTTCCGGCACGAAGGAGTGATCACTGTGCCACTAGCACTCGAAGGCAAGAAGGCGATTGTTGCCGAGGTCAGTGAAGCGGCCAAGGGCGCTCTCTCCGTCGTAGTTGCCGATTCTCGCGGCGTTACGGTCGAAAAGATGACCGGTCTGCGCAAGCAGGCGCGCGAGAATGGTGTGCAGATCCGTGTTGTTCGCAACACCCTGGCACGCCGCGCCCTCTCGGGCACTCAATGGGAGTGTCTGAACGAGAGCTTCGTCGGTCCGACTCTGCTGGCGTTTTCCACTGAGCATCCGGGCGCTGCCGCTCGCCTGTTCAAGGATTTCGCCAAGGATGAGAAGAACTTCGAAGTCAAGGCGCTGGCCTACGAAGGCGAGCTGATCCCGGCAAGCGACATCGACCGTCTGGCGACCCTGCCGACCTACGACGAGGCCATCGCCAAGCTGATGTCCGTCATGAAGGAGGCATCCGCCGGCAAGCTGGTTCGTACGCTGGCCGCCCTGCGCGACCAGAAGCAGGAACAGGCCGCCTGATCGGCGAACTCATTCCCGCTGTCTGAATCGAACACTGAACAGACGAGTACTCGGTGCGCCGAGGCTCCCGCAAAGTTAGGAATCATCGAAATGGCACTGACCAAAGAAGACATCATCAACGCCGTCGCCGACATGTCCGTAATGGAAGTCGTCGAGCTGATCGAAGCGATGGAAGAGAAGTTCGGCGTTTCCGCCGCTGCCGCCGTCGTGGCCGGCCCGGCTGCTGGCGGTGACGCCGGCGCTGCCGAAGAGCAGACCGAGTTCGACCTGGTGCTGACCAGCGCTGGCGACAAGAAGGTCAACGTGATCAAGGCCGTTCGCGAGATCACCGGCCTGGGCCTGAAGGAAGCCAAGGGTGCCGTCGACGGCGCGCCGGCGACCATCAAGGAAGCCATGTCCAAGGACGAGGCCGAAGAGGCCAAGAAGAAGCTGGAAGAAGCCGGCGCCACTGTGGAACTCAAGTAACCCCTTGGTTTCCATGGCTTCACGCGCTGCGTAAGCTTCCATGGCTGGTGGCGGGCCTTCCCGCTGCCGGCCTTTTTCTGTTGCACTAGCGCCTTGCTGACGCAGCGTCGCTAGCAGAATCCCGACGGCGAGCTACCCCTGTGGAGCTTGCCGTCAGCGCCTGGCGGAGAGGTCCGCCGGGCGGCGCCGACCACGCATCGGTCACCCATGGTGAACAAGCTGGGGAATACAGATGGCTTACTCATACACTGAGAAAAAACGCATCCGCAAGGATTTCGGCAAACTGCCCCAAGTGATGGATGTGCCCTACCTGCTGGCGATCCAGCTTGATTCCTATTACGACTTCCTCCAGCAGGACCGCTCGGCCGATGAGCGCCTCGAGGTGGGGCTGCACGCGGCCTTCAAGTCCGTGTTCCCGATCGAGAGCTTCTCCGGCAACGCAGCGCTCGAGTACGTCAGCTACCGCTTTGGTACCCCGGCGTTCGATGTCAAGGAGTGCCAGCTGCGTGGCGTCACCTACTCCGCTCCGCTACGGGTCAAGGTACGCTTGATCATCTATGATCGCGACTCCTCGAACAAGGCCATCAAGGACATCAAGGAGCAGGAAGTCTACATGGGGGAGATCCCCCTGATGACCGAGAACGGCACCTTCGTGGTCAACGGCACCGAGCGGGTCATTGTTTCCCAGCTGCACCGCTCGCCGGGCGTGTTCTTCGACCACGACAAGGGCAAGAGCCACTCGTCGGGCAAGCTGCTCTATTCCGCCCGCGTGATTCCGTATCGTGGCTCCTGGCTCGACTTCGAATTCGACCCCAAGGACAACGTCTTCGTGCGCATCGACCGTCGCCGCAAGCTGCCGGCCTCGGTGCTGCTGCGCGCGCTGGGGATGAGCGCCGAGGAGATCCTCGACGAGTTCTTCGACACCAGCACCTTCCACATCGAGAAGAGTGGCTTCTCTGTGGATCTGGTGCCGTCGCGCCTGCGCGGCGAAACCGCGACTTTCGACATCAAGGATGCCGACGGCAACCTGATCGTGGAAGAAGGGCGTCGCATCACCCAGAAGCATATCCGCCAGCTGGAGAAGGCCGGCCTCGAGCGTCTCGAGGTGCCGATGGACTACCTGTTCGGCAAGACCCTGGCCAAGGATCAGGTCGATTCGAACACCGGCGAGCTGATCTGCCCCTGCAATAGCGTGATCACGCCCGAGCTGCTCGAGAAGCTGGGTCAGGCTGGCATTACCAAGCTCGAGACCCTCTACACCAATGACCTGGACTGCGGTCCGTTCATCTCCGAGACCCTGCGCCTGGACACCACCGGCTCGCAGCTCGAAGCGCTGGTCGAGATCTACCGCATGATGCGCCCCGGCGAGCCGCCCACCAAGGAAGCCGCCGAGACGCTGTTCCACAACCTGTTCTTCACCGAGGACCGCTACGACCTGTCGGGCGTCGGCCGCATGAAGTTCAATCGTCGCCTGCGTCGTGAGGGCGACACCGGTTCCGGGGTGCTCGACAATCGCGACATCCTCGATGTGCTCAAGGAACTGATCTATATCCGCAACGGCTTCGGCGAAGTCGACGATATCGATCACCTGGGCAACCGCCGCATTCGCTGCGTCGGCGAGATGGCCGAGAACCAGTTCCGCGTGGGACTGGTACGCGTCGAGCGCGCGGTCAAGGAACGCCTCTCCATGGCCGAGAGCGAAGGCCTGATGCCGCAAGATCTGATCAACGCCAAGCCCGTCGCCGCGGCGGTCAAGGAGTTCTTCGGCTCCAGCCAGCTCTCCCAGTTCATGGACCAGAACAACCCGCTTTCCGAGGTCACTCACAAGCGCCGTGTTTCCGCGCTTGGCCCGGGCGGCCTGACCCGCGAGCGGGCCGGCTTCGAGGTGCGCGACGTTCACGCCACCCACTACGGTCGCCTGTGCCCGATCGAGACCCCTGAAGGTCCGAACATCGGTCTGATCAACTCGCTGGCGACCTACAGCCACACCAATAGCTATGGCTTCCTCGAAACGCCGTACCGCAAGGTGGTGGATCGCCAAGTGACCGACGAGGTGGTTCACCTGTCGGCGATCGAGGAGGGCGACTTCATCATCGCCCAGGCCTCGGCCAGCGTCGACGAATCCGGCAAGCTGGTCGACGATCTGGTGCAGGTGCGCCACAAGGGCGAAACCACCTTCATGCGTCCCGAGCAGGTGACGCTGATGGACGTGTCACCGCGCCAGGTGGTCTCCGTGGCAGCCGCGCTGATCCCGTTCCTCGAGCATGACGATGCCAACCGCGCCTTGATGGGCTCGAACATGCAGCGCCAGGCGGTACCGACGCTGCGCGCCGAGAAGCCGCTGGTCGGCACCGGCATGGAGCGCTTCGTCGCCCGCGATTCCGGCGTCTGCGCCGTGGCGCGTCGCGGCGGGGTGATCGACTCGGTGGACGCCAAGCGCATCGTGGTGCGTATCAACGAGGACGAGATCATCGGCGGCGAAGCCGGCGTCGACATCTACAACCTCACCAAGTACGTGCGTTCCAACCAGAACACCTGCATGAACCAGCGTCCCATCGTGCGTCCTGGCGACATCGTGGCGCGTGGCGACATCCTGGCCGACGGTCCGTCCGTCGACATGGGCGACCTGGCCCTGGGTCAGAACATGCGTATCGCCTTCATGCCCTGGAACGGCTACAACTTCGAGGACTCGATCCTGCTCTCGGAGCGTGTGGTGCAGGAGGACCGCTTCACCACCATCCACATCCAGGAGCTGACCTGCGTGTCGCGCGACACCAAGCTGGGGCCGGAGGAGATCACCTCCGATATCCCCAATGTCGGCGAGTCGGCATTGGCCAAGCTGGATGAAGCCGGCGTGGTCTACATCGGTGCCGAGGTCGGCCCGGGTGACATCCTGGTGGGCAAGGTCACGCCCAAGGGCGAGACCCAACTGACGCCGGAAGAGAAGCTGCTGCGGGCGATCTTCGGCGAGAAGGCCAGCGACGTGAAGGATACCTCGCTGCGTGCCCCGACCGGCATGAAGGGCACGGTCATCGACGTGCAGGTGTTCACTCGCGACGGCGTGGAGAAGGACTCGCGTGCACTGGCCATCGAGCAGATGCAGCTCGACGAGGTGCGCAAGGACCTGCAGGAGACCTACCGTATCGCCGAGGACGCCACCTTCGAGCGCCTCAAGCGCACGCTCTCCGGTCAGCCGGTCAACGGCGGTCCCAAGCTGAAGAAGGGCGACGTGCTCTCCGACAGCTACCTGGAGGAGCTGCCGCGCCAGCAGTGGTTCAAGCTGCGGCTGCAGGACGAGGCGCTCAACGAGCTGCTGGCCCAGGCCGACGAACAGCTCGAGAACCGCCGCAAGGAGATGGAAGAGCGCTTCGAGGACAAGAAGCGCAAGCTGACCCAGGGCGACGACCTGGCGCCCGGCGTGCTCAAGATCGTCAAGGTCTACATGGCGGTCAAGCGCCGCATCCAACCGGGCGACAAGATGGCCGGCCGTCACGGTAACAAGGGTGTCATCTCGGCGATCATGCCGGTGGAGGACATGCCCTTCGACGACAACGGCGTGCCGGTGGACATCGTCCTGAACCCGCTGGGCGTACCGTCGCGGATGAACGTGGGGCAGATCCTCGAGACTCACCTGGGGCTCGCTGCCCAGGGCCTTGGCCTCAAGATCGATGCCATGCTGCGCGATGCCCGTGCCCAGCAGGTGGCCGAGATTCGCGAGTTCCTGGGGCAGGTCTACAACTCCACCACGGGAACCCGGGTGGAGGATCTCGACTCGCTCTCCGACGACGAGATCATTGCCCTGGCCAAGAACCTGCGCGGCGGCGTGCCGATGGCATCGCCGGTATTCGACGGTGCCGCCGAAGGTGAGATCAAGCACCTGCTGCGCCTGGCCGACCTGCCGGATTCCGGCCAGATGACCCTGTACGACGGGCGTACCGGCGACGCCTTCGACCGCCCGGTGACGGTTGGCTACATGTACATGCTCAAGCTCAACCACCTGGTGGACGACAAGATGCACGCCCGTTCCACTGGCTCCTACTCGCTTGTCACCCAGCAGCCGCTGGGCGGCAAGGCGCAGTTCGGCGGCCAGCGTTTCGGCGAGATGGAGGTGTGGGCGCTGGAAGCCTACGGCGCGGCCTACACGCTCCAGGAGATGCTCACGGTGAAGTCCGACGACGTGGAAGGTCGCACCAAGATGTACAAGAGCATTGTCGACGGCGACCACACCATGCATGCCGGCATGCCGGAGTCCTTCAATGTACTGGTGAAGGAAATCCGTTCGCTGGGCATCGATATCGAGTTAGAGAGCTAGGAGCCGACTCCATGAAAGATTTGGTGAAAGTCCTCAAATCGCAGTCACAGTCCGAAGAGTTCGACGCGATCAAGATCTCGCTCGCGTCTCCGGACATGATTCGCTCCTGGTCCTACGGCGAGGTCAAGAAGCCCGAGACCATCAACTACCGCACCTTCAAGCCGGAGCGGGACGGGCTGTTCTGCGCCAAGATCTTTGGCCCGGTGAAGGACTACGAGTGCCTGTGCGGCAAGTACAAGCGCATGAAGCACCGCGGCATCATCTGCGAGAAGTGCGGCGTCGAGGTGACCAAGGCGGCGGTGCGCCGGGAGCGCATGGGGCACATCGAGTTGGCCTCGCCGGTAGCGCACATCTGGTTCCTCAAGTCGCTGCCGTCGCGCATCGGCATGTTCCTCGACATGACCCTGCGTGATATCGAGCGGGTGCTCTACTTCGAGAGCTTCGTGGTCATCGACCCGGGCATGACCACGCTCGAGCGCGGCCAGCTGCTCAACGACGAGCAGTACTTCGAGGCCCTCGAGGAGTTCGGTGACGATTTTGACGCCCGCATGGGTGCCGAGGCGATCCAGGCGCTGCTCAAGGACATCGACCTCTCCGAGGAGGTCGACCGCCTGCGCGAGGAGATCCCACAGACCAACTCCGAGACCAAGATCAAGAAGCTCTCTAAGCGGCTCAAGCTGCTGGAGGCCTTCCTCAACTCCGGTAACGATCCGGCGTGGATGGTGATGGAGGTGCTGCCGGTGCTGCCGCCGGACCTGCGTCCGCTGGTGCCGCTGGACGGCGGTCGTTTCGCCACCTCCGACCTCAACGACCTGTACCGCCGGGTGATCAACCGCAACAACCGCCTCAAGCGGCTGCTCGACCTCAATGCGCCGGACATCATCGTGCGCAACGAGAAGCGCATGCTGCAGGAAGCGGTCGATGCGCTGCTCGACAACGGTCGTCGCGGTCGCGCCATCACCGGCTCCAACAAGCGTCCGCTGAAGTCGCTGGCCGACATGATCAAGGGCAAGCAGGGGCGTTTCCGCCAGAACCTGCTGGGCAAGCGCGTCGACTACTCCGGCCGTTCGGTCATTACCGTCGGTCCGACCCTGCGCCTGCACCAGTGCGGTCTGCCCAAGAAGATGGCGCTCGAGCTGTTCAAGCCGTTCATCTACTCCAAGCTGCAGGCCAACGGCCAGGCCTCCACCATCAAGGCGGCCAAGAAGATGGTCGAGCGCGAGCTGCCCGAGGTGTGGGACATTCTCGCCGACGTCATTCGCGAGCACCCGGTGCTGCTGAACCGCGCGCCGACCCTGCACCGCCTGGGTATCCAGGCTTTCGAGCCGCTGCTGATCGAAGGCAAGGCAATCCAGCTGCACCCGCTGGTGTGTGCCGCCTACAACGCCGACTTCGACGGCGACCAGATGGCAGTGCACGTACCGCTGACGCTGGAAGCCCAGCTCGAGGCGCGTGCGCTGATGATGGCCACCAACAACGTGCTGTCCCCGGCCAACGGTGACCCGATCATCGTGCCGTCCCAGGACGTGGTACTGGGCCTGTACTACATGACCCGCGAGAAGATCAACGCCAAGGGCGAGGGCATGGTGTTCTCCGGCCTCAACGAGGTCGAGCGCGCCTTCGGTACCCAGAGCGTATCGCTGCATGCGCGGGTCAAGGTGCGCCTGACCGAGGTGCTGATCGACGAGGAGACTGGCGAGCGCAGCACCGCGCGTACCCTCTACGACACCACCGTGGGTCGCGCCATGCTGTTCCGCATCCTGCCCGACGGCGTGCCGTTCGAGCTGGTCGATCAGCCGATGAAGAAGAAGGCGATTTCGAAGCTCCTCAACGAGGTGTATCGCCGTGCCGGTCTCAAGCCGACGGTCATCTTTGCCGACCAGCTGATGTATACCGGCTTCCGCATGGCGACCTGGTCAGGCGCCTCCATCGGCGTCAACGACTTCGTCATTCCCGAAGCCAAGACGGAAATCGTCGAGGCGGCCGAGGCCGAGGTCAAGGAGATCGAGGATCAGTTCTCCTCCGGTCTCGTGACCGCCGGCGAGAAGTACAACAAGGTCATCGACATCTGGTCCAAGGCCAACGACAAGGTGGCCAAGGCGATGATGGCGGGCATCTCCAAGGAAACCGTCGTCGATCGCAAGGGCAACGAGGTCGAGCAGGATTCGTTCAACAGCGTATTCATCATGGCCGACTCCGGGGCGCGTGGTAGTGCTGCCCAGATCCGCCAGCTCGCGGGCATGCGCGGCCTGATGGCCAAGCCCGACGGCTCGATCATCGAGACGCCGATCGTGGCCAACTTCCGCGAGGGCCTGAACGTACTGCAGTACTTCATCTCGACCCACGGTGCGCGGAAGGGTCTGGCGGACACGGCGCTCAAGACCGCCAACTCCGGTTACCTGACCCGCCGTCTGGTCGATGTCGCCCAGGACATGGTGATCACCGAGCCCGACTGCGGCACCGAGCAGGGGCTGACCCTGCATCCGGTCATCGAGGGGGGCGACATCATCGTCTCGCTGGCGCAGCGCGTGCTCGGCCGCGTAGTGGCCCAGGACGTCATCGACCCCAGCACCGATGAGGTGCTGATCGAGAAGGGAACCTTGCTCGACGAGGTCTGGTGCGAGCGTCTCGACACCATGGGTGTCGATGAGATCGTGGTGCGCAGCGCGATCACCTGCGAATCGACCCACGGCGTCTGCTCCTCGTGCTACGGTCGCGACCTGGCGCGTGGTCATCAGGTCAACATCGGCGAGGCGGTGGGGGTCATTGCCGCCCAGTCGATCGGTGAGCCGGGTACCCAGCTGACCATGCGGACCTTCCACATCGGCGGCGCGGCATCGCGTGCCTCGGCGGTGGACAGCGTGCAGGTGAAGCACGGCGGCAAGGTGCGCCTGCACAACATGAAGTTCGTCGAGCGCAACGACGGCAAGCTGGTGGTAGTGTCCCGCTCCAGCGCCCTGGCGGTGGCCGACGAGCATGGCCGCGAGCGCGAGTACTACAAGCTACCCTACGGCGCCGAGCTGTCGATCAAGGACGGCGATGCAGTCGAGGCCGGTCAGATGGTGGCCAAGTGGGATCCGCACACCCACCCGATCATCGCCGAGCTGGAGGGTAAGGTGCAGTACGTCGACATGGTCGACGGGGTCACCATCCACCGCAGCGTGGACGAGATGACCGGCCTCTCCTCGATCGAGGTGATCGAGTCGGCGGCACGCCCGCAGGCTGGTCGCGACAGCCGACCGATGATCCTGCTCACCGACGAGAGCGGCGAGCCGGTCAGCGTGGCGGGTTCCAACACCCCGGTGCAGTACCTGCTGCCGGGCAAGGCAATCGTCTCGGTCGACAATGGCGCTCAGATCGGCATCGGCGAGATCGTTGCGCGTATCCCGGTGGAGGCGTCCGGCAACAAGGACATCACCGGTGGTCTGCCGCGGGTGGCCGACCTGTTCGAGGCGCGCAAGCCGAAGGAGCCGGCCATCCTCGCCGAAGTCAGCGGTACGATCAGCTTCGGCAAGGAGACCAAGGGCAAGCGCCGCCTGACGATCACGCCCGACGACGGCAGCGATCCGTTCGAGATGCTGATCCCGAAGTGGCGTCAGATCGCGGTCTTCGAAGGCGAGACCGTGGAGAAAGGCGAGGTGATCTCCGACGGTCCGAGCAACCCGCACGACATCCTGCGGCTGCTGGGCGTGGCGGAGCTGGCCAAGTACATCACCGCCGAGATCCAGGAGGTCTATCGCCTGCAGGGCGTGGGCATCAACGACAAGCACATCGAGGTGATCGTGCGTCAGATGCTGCGCAAGGTCGAGATCACCGACTCCGGCGACTCCGAGTTCATTCCGGGGGACCAGGTCGAGTTGGTCAAGGTGCTCGAGGAAAATGCGCGGATGGAACAGGCCGAGAAGTTCCCGGCCAAATACCAGCGCGTGCTGCTGGGTATCACCAAGGCCAGCCTGGCCACCGAATCGTTCATTTCCGCGGCCTCCTTCCAAGAGACCACGCGGGTGCTGACCGAGGCGGCGGTTACCGGCAAGCGCGACTACCTGCGTGGCCTGAAGGAGAACGTGGTGGTCGGTCGCCTGATCCCGGCGGGAACGGGGCTGGCGCATCACCAGGAGCGTCGCCGCAAGCGGGAAGATACCGAGCGTCTGCTTCACCCGTCGGCCTTCGACGTCGAGCAGGAGCTGGGTGCCCAGCTCACCGCCCTCGATTCGGACGACGACGAGCTGTAGGCGGGCAGGGGCGTCAGGCGGTCAATCGCTTGACGCCCCACCCCGTTAGACCTTAGAATTCGCAGCCTTTAATAGTGGGGTGGGTGCGCCCGCGTCCACGAAAAGGCAAGGCAACCATTGGAGTCAGCTACACAACATGGCAACGATCAATCAGCTCGTGCGCAAGCCGCGCAAGCGCCCCGCCGCCAAGAGCGACGTGCCGGCGCTGCAGGCCTGCCCACAGAAGCGCGGCGTCTGCACCCGCGTCTACACCACTACCCCGAAGAAGCCGAACTCGGCCCTGCGTAAGGTCTGCCGCGTGCGTCTGACCAACGGGTTCGAGGTTTCGTCCTACATCGGTGGTGAGGGTCACAACCTTCAGGAACACTCCGTCGTTCTGATCCGCGGCGGTCGTGTCAAGGACTTGCCGGGTGTGCGTTACCACACCGTGCGCGGCGCCCTCGACACCTCCGGCGTGCAGAATCGTAAGCAGGGCCGTTCCAAGTACGGTACCAAGCGTCCGAAGTCCTGATCGACTTCGTTGCGCTAACGACATTTATTTCGGTCTGATAAGAGTAAGGCCGGTCGTCGCGGGCTCGGTGAGAGCGTGCGGGTGTGCCGGGTTTGCCTGAAAGACCCTTCGATAGAGGGCTTGTCATGCCTAGAAGAAGAGTTGTAGCCAAGCGCGAGATCCTGCCGGATCCCAAGTTCGGAAGTGAGCGTCTGGCCAAGTTCATGAACCACCTGATGGTCAGCGGCAAGAAGTCCACAGCTGAGCGCATCGTCTATGGTGCGCTGGACACGGTTGCCGAGCGCAGTAAAGAAGAGCCGCTGGACATCTTCGATCGCGCGCTGGAAGCCATCCAGCCGATGGTCGAGGTCAAGTCCCGCCGCGTTGGCGGTGCGACCTATCAGGTGCCGGTAGAGGTTCGTCCCTCGCGTCGCCAGGCGTTGGCCATGCGCTGGCTGGTGGATGCGGCGCGCAAGCGCGGTGAGAAGACCATGGTGCAGCGCCTCGCTGGCGAGATGCTGGATGCCGCCGAAGGCAAGGGCTCCGCGGTCAAGAAGCGTGAAGACGTGCATCGCATGGCCGAGGCCAACAAGGCGTTCTCGCACTACCGTTTCTAAGTGCAGCGCTTCTAAACGCATCGCCAATCAACGGGGAGTTCCACCGTGGCTCGCAAGACTCCACTCAACCGCTATCGCAACATCGGCATCGTCGCTCACGTCGATGCCGGCAAGACCACCACGACCGAACGTGTCCTGTTCTACACCGGTCTCTCCCACAAGGTGGGCGAAGTTCATGACGGCGCGGCCACCATGGACTGGATGGAGCAGGAGCAGGAGCGTGGCATCACCATCACTTCTGCGGCGACCACCTGCTTCTGGCAGGGCATGAACAAGCAGTTCGATGAGCACCGCATCAACATCATCGACACCCCGGGGCACGTCGACTTCACCATCGAGGTGGAGCGTTCCCTGCGCGTGCTCGACGGTGCCGTCGTGGTGCTGTGCGGCTCGTCCGGCGTGCAGCCGCAGACCGAGACCGTGTGGCGCCAGGCCAACAAGTACGAAGTGCCGCGCATGGTGTTCGTCAACAAGATGGACCGTACCGGCGCCGACTTCTTCATGGTCGTCGATCAGCTCAAGAAGCGCCTGAACGCCAACGCCGTGCCGATCCAGATCAACTGGGGCACCGAAGAGGAGTTCAAGGGCGTCATCGATCTGATCCAGATGAAGGCCATCCTGTGGGACGAGGAAAGCCTCGGCATGAACTACGAGCTGGTCGACATTCCGGCCGAGCTCCAGGAGACCGCCGAGGAGTACCGCGAGCAGATGGTCGAAGCCGCGGCCGAGGCCTCTGAAGAGTTGATGGACAAGTACCTCGAGGAGGGCGAGCTCTCCATCGAGGAGATCAAGGCCGGTCTGCGCCGCCGTACCCTGGACAACGAGGTCGTGCTGGTCACCTGCGGCTCTGCGTTCAAGAACAAGGGCGTGCAGGCGGTGCTCGACGGCGTCATCGAATACATGCCGTCACCCACCGAGGTCAAGGCCATCGAGGGTGAGCTGGACGACAAGGACGGCACGATCGAGACCCGCGAAGCGGACGACAACGCGCCTTTCGCTGCGCTGGCGTTCAAGATCGCCACCGACCCCTTCGTCGGCACCCTGACCTTCATTCGCGTCTACTCCGGGGTGCTCAACTCCGGTGACAGCGTATTCAACTCGGTCAAGCAGAAGAAAGAGCGCGTGGGGCGTATCGTGCAGATGCACGCCAACTCGCGTGAAGAGATCAAAGAGGTTCGCGCTGGCGACATTGCTGCCTGTATCGGCCTCAAGGACGTCACCACCGGTGACACCCTGTGCGATCTCGAAAACAAGATCATCCTCGAGCGCATGGAGTTCCCGGATCCGGTGATCTCCGTGGCGGTGGAGCCGAAATCCAAGGCCGACCAGGAGAAGATGGGCGTGGCGCTGGGCAAGCTGGCCCAGGAGGATCCGTCCTTCCGCGTCAAGACCGACGAAGAGACCGGTCAGACCATCATCTCCGGCATGGGCGAACTGCACCTGGACATCATCGTTGACCGCATGCGTCGCGAGTTCAAGGTCGAAGCCAATATCGGCAAGCCGCAGGTCGCCTACCGCGAGACCATTCGCGGCAAGGTCGAGCAGGAAGGCAAGTTCGTGCGTCAGTCCGGCGGTCGTGGCCAGTACGGCCATGTCTGGCTGCGTATCGAGCCGCTCACCGAGGCGGACAAGGGCGAAGACGAAGACATGCACTTCAAGTTCGCTTCCGAGATCGTCGGCGGTGTGGTACCCAAGGAATACGTGGGTGCCGTCGAGAAAGGGGCCTACGAGCAGCTGCAGAACGGCGTCATCGCGGGTTACCCGATGATCGACGTCAAGGTCACGCTGTACGATGGTTCCTACCATGACGTGGACTCGAACGAGAACGCGTTCAAGGTTGCCTCTTCCATGGCTGTCAAGGAAGGGGCGCGCAAGGCCAAGGCCGTGCTGCTGGAGCCGGTGATGAGAGTCGAGGTCGTGACGCCCGAGGATTTCATGGGTGACGTCATGGGTGACTTGAACCGTCGCCGTGGTCTGGTGCAGGGCATGGATGACTCTTCCTCCGGCAAGGTCATCCGCGCGATGGTGCCTCTGGGCGAGATGTTCGGTTATGCGACCGATCTGCGTTCTCAGACCCAGGGTCGTGCGAGCTACACTATGGAGTTCGCGAGCTACGAAGAGGCGCCCTCCAGCATCGTTGAAGCCGTCATCAACCAGAAAGGCTAACCGCTAGCAAACGTAAAGAGGTTATCGAAGTGGCTAAGGAAAAATTCGAACGTTCCAAACCGCACGTCAACGTCGGCACCATCGGTCACGTCGACCACGGCAAGACCACTCTGACTGCGGCCCTGACTCGCGTTTCGGCTGAGGTCTTCGGCGGTGAATGGCGTCAGTTCGACTCCATCGACAACGCGCCGGAAGAGCGTGAGCGTGGTATCACCATCGCCACCTCCCACGTCGAGTACCAGTCCGAGCAGCGCCACTACGCGCACGTCGACTGCCCGGGACACGCCGACTACGTCAAGAACATGATCACCGGTGCTGCCCAGATGGACGGCGCCATCCTGGTCTGTTCCGCTGCCGACGGCCCCATGCCGCAGACTCGCGAGCACATCCTGCTGTCGCGTCAGGTCGGCGTGCCGTACATCGTCGTGTTCCTGAACAAGGCCGACATGGTCGACGACGAAGAGCTGCTCGAGCTGGTCGAGATGGAAGTGCGCGAGCTTCTCAACGAGTACGACTTCCCGGGTGACGACACTCCGATCATCACCGGTTCCGCGCTGATGGCGCTGAACGGCGAAGACGAGAACGGCATGGGCACCACCGCGGTGGCCAACCTGATCAAGGCCCTGGATGACTATATTCCGGAGCCGGAGCGTGCCATCGATCAGCCGTTCCTGATGCCGATCGAGGACGTCTTCTCCATCTCCGGTCGCGGCACCGTGGTCACCGGTCGTATCGAGCGTGGCATCGTCAAGGCCGGCGAGGAAGTTGAGATCGTCGGTATCAAGGACACCACCAAGACGACCGTTACCGGTGTCGAGATGTTCCGCAAGCTGCTCGACGAAGGTCGTGCTGGCGAGAACGTCGGTGCCCTGCTGCGCGGCACCAAGCGTGACGAGGTCGAGCGTGGTCAGGTGCTGGCCAAGCCCGGCACCATCACCCCGCACACCGTCTTCGAAGCCGAAGTCTACGTGCTGTCCAAGGAAGAAGGTGGTCGTCACACCCCGTTCTTCAAGGGCTATCGTCCGCAGTTCTACTTCCGTACCACTGACGTGACCGGTACCTGTGAACTGCCGGAAGGCGTCGAGATGGTCATGCCGGGCGACAACGTCCAGATGGTCGTGACCCTGATCGCTCCGATCGCCATGGACGAAGGTCTGCGCTTCGCCATTCGTGAAGGCGGTCGTACCGTTGGCGCCGGCGTCGTGGCCAAGATCATCAAGTAAGCCTTGGGCTTCTGATCGATCGAAGGGGGCTCCGCAAGGGGCCCCCTTTCTGCGCACCCGAGCGGAGTTGTTTGACTCCGGCCTCGGGCATGCATATAATGCGCATCCTTTGAATGCGTGGGTAGGCGGCAGATTGCCGTCGACTTCCATTGGAGTTTAGGGCAAATGCAGAACCAGAAGATTCGCATTCGGTTGAAGGCCTTCGACCATCGCCTGATCGACCAGTCCGCCGCGGAGATCGTTGATACCGCCAAGCGTACTGGCGCCCAGGTGCGCGGTCCGATTCCGCTGCCGACCAATCGTGAGCGCTACACTGTGCTGATCTCGCCGCACGTCAACAAGGACGCGCGCGACCAGTACGAGATTCGCACTCACAAGCGCGTGCTCGATATCGTCGAGCCGACCGAGAAGACCGTCGATGCCCTGATGAAGCTCGACCTCGCCGCTGGCGTGGACGTGCAGATCAAGCTCGACTAACCACACTAGACACCCGCGGCCCAGCGCTCTTCCGACACCTTGGAGCAGCAGCCGCCACGCCGAGATGGCGTCATACAACGTGCTAGTGGAATGCTCTGGAAAGGGCAGCCATAGCGGGTGATAGCCCCGTACACTAAAGGAGACTGAGAATGACTATCGGTTTGGTCGGTAGAAAGGCCGGTATGACCCGTGTCTTTACCGAAGATGGCGCCTCCGTGCCCGTAACCGTGATCGAGGTTGAGCCGAATCGCGTCGCCAGCGTCAAGACCGTCGAGTCCGACGGCTACGCGGCGATTCAGGTCACAACCGGCTCCCGCAAGGCCAAGCACCTCACCAAGGCGCAAGCAGGTCAGTACGCCAAGGCAGGTATCGAGGCCGGTCGTTCGCTGATGGAGTTCCGCGTCGCCGAAGGCGATGAGGCACCGGAAGTGGGCGGCGAACTCACCGTATCCCTCTTCGAAGCTGGTCAGAAGGTCGACGTGACCGGCACCTCCAAGGGCAAGGGCTTCCAGGGCGCCGTCAAGCGCTGGAATTTCCGTACCCAGGATGCCACCCACGGCAACTCCCTGTCGCATCGTGCGCCGGGTTCCATCGGTATGTGTCAGACCCCGGGTCGTGTGTTCAAGGGCAAGAAGATGGCCGGTCAGATGGGCAACGTCCGCTGCACCGTGCAGAGCCTTGAAGTCGTGCGGGTCGATGCCGAGCGCAACCTGCTGCTGATCAAGGGCGCCGTGCCCGGTGCTACCGGCAGCGACGTCATCGTACGCAGCGCCGTCAAAGCTGGCTGAAGGGGATAGAACCGATGAATCTGAATCTTGCTGCAGGCGCGGGTACTGTCGAAGTCGCCGACGCCACCTTTGGCAAAGAATTCAACGAGGCGCTGGTTCACCAGGTCGTCACCGCCTATCTGGCCGGTGCGCGCCAGGGTACTCGCGCCCAGAAGAACCGTTCCGACGTGCGTGGTGGCGGCAAGAAGCCGTGGCGCCAGAAGGGTACCGGGCGCGCACGTGCCGGCACCATCCGCTCGCCGCTGTGGCGCAGCGGCGGCGTGACCTTCGCCGCGCGTCCGCAGGACCACTCGCAGAAGGTCAATCGCAAGATGTATCGCGCCGCGATGCGCTCCATCCTGTCCGAGCTGGTGCGTCAGGAACGCCTGGTCGCCATCGACGAGTTCACCGTCGATGCGCCCAAGACCAAGCAGCTGGTCGCCAAGCTGGGTGAGCTGGGCCTGGAAAAGGCGCTGATCGTCACCGAGGAAGTCGACGAGAAACTCTACCTGGCCGCCCGCAACATCCCGAACGTGGATGTGGTGGACGTGGCTGCCGCCGATCCGGTGAGCCTGATCGCCTTCGACAAGGTGCTGGTCACCGTCTCTGCTCTGCGTAAATTCGAGGAGAAGCTGGCATGAACCAGGAGCGCGTATTCAAGGTTCTGCTCGGTCCGCACGTGACCGAGAAGGCCGCTTTCGCCGCCGAGCGCAACCAGTATGTGTTCAAGGTGGCCAGTGACGCGACCAAGCCGGAAATCAAGCAGGCCGTGCAGGTGCTGTTTGGCAAGAAGGTCGATCGCGTCCAGGTGCTGAACATGAAGGGCAAGACCAAGCGCAGCGCGCACGGTCTGGGCCGCCGCCAGGGCTACCGCAAGGCCTACGTGACCCTGGCTGCTGGTGAGACGCTCGAAGACTTCACTGGCGCCGAATAAGGGCAGGAGTACGGATCATGGCAATCGTCAAGACAAAACCCACATCCGCCGGTCGTCGCCACCTCGTCAAGGTCGTCAGCGACGAGCTGCACAAGGGCAAGCCCTATGCGCCGCTGCTCGAGAAGCAGTCGCGCAGCGGTGGTCGTAACAACAACGGTCGCATCACCACCCGCCACGTGGGCGGTGGTCATCGTCAGCACTACCGGCTGATCGACTTCAAGCGCACCAAGGATGGCGTTCCCGCCGTCGTCGAGCGTCTCGAATACGATCCCAACCGCAGCGCCCACATCGCGCTGCTGAAGTACCTGGACGGCGAGCGTCGCTACATCATCGCGCCGAAGGGCGTGAGTGCAGGCGACCGTCTCGAGTCCGGCGTGAATGCGGCGATCAAGAAGGGTAACACCCTTCCGCTGCGCAACATCCCGCTGGGTTCCACCGTTCACTGCATCGAGCTCAAGCCCGGCAAGGGTGCGCAGCTGGCTCGCAGTGCCGGTACCAGCGCCCAGCTGGTCGCCCGTGAAGGCAGCTATGCCACCCTGCGTCTGCGCTCCGGCGAGATGCGCAAGGTGCTGGCTGACTGCCGTGCGACCCTGGGTGAAGTGAGCAACTCTGAGCACAGCCTGCGTCAACTTGGCAAGGCCGGTGCGAAGCGCTGGAGAGGCGTGCGTCCGACCGTTCGCGGTGTGGCCATGAACCCGGTGGATCACCCGCACGGTGGCGGTGAAGGCCGCACCAGCGGTGGTCGTCATCCGGTGACGCCGTGGGGCGTGCCCACCAAGGGCCACAAGACCCGCAAGAACAAGCGCACTGACGCGCTGATCGTTCGCCGCCGCAAGGCCAAGTAACAGACATTAAGGGGTAACGGCTGTGCCACGTTCACTGAAGAAAGGTCCTTTTATCGACCTTCATCTGCTGAAGAAGGTTGAGGCTGCAGTGGAGAAGAACGACCGCAAACCGATCAAGACCTGGTCGCGTCGTTCCATGATCCTGCCGAACATGGTCGGGCTCACCATTGCTGTCCATAACGGTCGCCAACACGTCCCGGTGCACGTCTCCGAGGAAATGGTTGGCCACAAGCTGGGCGAATTCGCTGCCACCCGCACCTATCGCGGTCATGCGGCGGACAAGAAAGCCAAACGGTAAGCCAGAGAGGATTGAGAGATGGAAGTCACAGCTAAGCTGCGTGGCGCTCGTTTATCCGCCCAGAAGGCCCGTTTGGTGGCTGACCAGGTGCGCGGTAAACCGGTCGCCGAGGCGCTCGACCTGCTGACCTTCTCGCCGAAGAAGGCTGCCAAGCTGGTCAAGAAGGTGCTGCAGTCCGCCATCGCGAATGCGGAAGAAAACAACGGCATGGATATCGACGAGCTGCGTGTCTCGACCATCTGCGTCGATGAGGGCATGACGCTCAAGCGCATCCGTCCGCGCGCCAAGGGCCGTGCGGATCGCATCCTGAAGCGCACCTGCCACATCACCGTCAAGGTAGCCGAGAAGTAGGAGTCGACCAGATGGGTCAGAAAGTCAATCCGACAGGTATTCGGCTGGGTATCGTCAAGGACCACTCCTCGGTGTGGTATGCCGAGCGCGGTGCTTATGCCGACAAGCTGAACAACGATCTCGAAGTGCGTCGCTTCCTCGAGGAGCGTCTTAAGAACGCCTCCGTGAGCAAGATCACTATCGAGCGTCCGGCGAACAACGCCCGTATCACCATTCACACTGCCCGTCCGGGCATCGTGATCGGCAAGAAGGGCGAGGACGTCGACAAGCTGCGTCGCGACGTCACCGCGATGATGGGCGTGCCCGTGCACGTCAACATCGAAGAGGTGCGTAAGCCGGAGCTCGACGCCAAGCTCGTCGCGCAGAACATCGCCGGTCAGCTCGAGCGTCGTGTCATGTTCCGTCGCGCCATGAAGCGCGCGGTGCAGAACGCCATGCGCCTCGGCGCCGGCGGCATCAAGGTGCAGCTCTCCGGTCGCCTCGGCGGCGCGGAAATCGCCCGCACCGAATGGTACCGGGAAGGTCGCGTGCCGCTGCATACGCTGCGTGCGGACATCGACTACGCCACCTACGAGGCCAAGACCACCTACGGCATCATCGGTGTCAAGGTGTGGGTCTTCAAGGGTGAGATCCTCGGGGGCATCGAAGAGGTCCGCGCCAAGGCCAAGCAACAGCCGCAGGCCGCGCCCTCCAAGAAGAAAGGTTCCAGGTAAGGGGAGAGCGAGTCGATGTTACAGCCCAAGCGCATGAAATTCCGCAAGATGCAGAAAGGTCGCAACCGTGGCCTGGCGCATCGCGGAAGCAAGATCAGCTTCGGGGAATACGGTCTGAAGGCCACCGGTCGCGGCCGTATCACGGCGCGCCAGATCGAGGCCGGCCGTCGTGCGATCACTCGTCACGTCAAACGTGGCGGCAAGATCTGGATCCGCGTGTTCCCCGACAAGCCGATTTCCAAGAAGCCACTCGAAGTCCGTATGGGTAAGGGTAAGGGCTCCGTCGAGTACTGGGTCGCACAGATCCAGCCGGGTCGGGTCCTGTACGAAATCGAAGGCGTGTCCGAAGAGCTGGCCCGTGAGGCCTTCTCCCTGGCCGCGCAAAAGATGCCCGTGTCCACCACCTTTGTGAAACGGACGGTGATGTGATGAAAGCCCAGGAAATTCGTGAAAAGTCAGTCGAGCAGCTCCAAGAGCAGCTCTTCGAACTCCTCCGCGAGCAGTTCAACCTGCGCATGCAGAAGGCCACCGGCCAGCTCAGCCAGACTCACCTGCTCAAGCAGGTTCGTCGGGACATCGCCCGGGTGAAGACTGTGCTCAACGAGAAGGCAGGTGACTGAGATGGCCGAAGAAAAGAAAGCCCGTACGCTCACCGGCAAGGTGGTGAGCGACAAGATGGACAAATCCATCGTCGTCATGATCGAGCGCCGCGAGCGGCACCCGATCTATGGCAAGTACGTCAAGCGCTCCACCAAGCTGCACGCCCATGACGAGGCGAACCAGGCCAAGGCCGGTGACACGGTATCCATCCAGGAATGCCGTCCGCTGTCCAAGAAGAAGGCCTGGACGCTGGTCGAGGTGATCGAGCAGGCCAGGGGCTGAGCTCGGCGAGAGCAGTCAGATTAGGTTTGGAGAAAACCGATGATTCAGACTCAGACAATGCTGGATGTCGCCGACAACAGCGGAGCGCGCCGGGTGCAGTGCATCAAGGTGCTTGGCGGCTCACACCGCCGCTACGCGCGCGTCGGTGACATCATCAAGGTCACGGTGAAGGAAGCCATTCCGCGTGGCAAGGTCAAGAAAGGCCAGGTCCTCAAGGCGGTAGTGGTTCGTACCCGCAGCGGAGTCCGTCGTTCCGACGGTTCGCTGATCCGCTTCGACGGAAATGCGGCGGTTCTGTTGAACAACACCAACGAACAGCCGATCGGCACCCGTATCTTCGGGCCGGTGACCCGTGAGCTTCGTACCGAGAAGTTCATGAAGATCATTTCCCTGGCGCCCGAAGTGCTGTAAGGAGCGAGGCGGATATGCAAAAGATCAAACGTGACGATGAAGTGATCGTCATCGCCGGCAAGGACAAGGGCAAGCGTGGCACCGTCAAGCGCGTCCTCAAGGACGAACGCTTTGTCGTGTCCGGTGTGAACATGATCAAGCGTCACACCAAGCCCAACCCTATGGCGGGCAATCAGGGCGGTATCGTCGAGCGCGAGGCTCCGATTCACGCGTCCAACGTGGCGATCTTCAACTCGGAGACCGGTAAGGCGGATCGCGTCGGCTTCCAGGTTAAGGAAGACGGTACCAAGGTACGTATCTACAAGTCGACGCAGACGCAGATCGACGCCTAACGCGAGTCGGGTAGCAAAATGGCGAACTTGAAAGAACGTTATCAGAACGAGGTGGTGGCTCAGCTCAAAGAGCAGTTCAGCTACGCCAACGTGATGCAGGTGCCGCGTATCACCAAGGTGACCCTCAACATGGGCATCGGTGACGCGACCAGCGACAAGAAGCTGATCGAAAATGCCATCGGCGACCTGGAGAAGCTCTCCGGTCAGAAGCCGCTGGTGACCAAGGCGCGCAAGTCCATCGCGGGCTTCAAGGTGCGCGAAGGTTGGCCGATCGGCATCAAGGTGACCCTGCGCGCCGAGCGCATGTGGGAGTTCCTCGATCGTCTGGTCAACATCGCGATTCCCCGCGTACGTGACTTCCGTGGTCTCAACCCGAAGTCCTTCGACGGTCGCGGCAACTACTCCATGGGTGTGCGTGAGCAGATCATCTTCCCCGAGATCGAATATGATAAGATCGATCGGATTCGTGGGCTGGATGTCACCATCACCACTACTGCCAACACCGACGAGGAAGGTCGTGCGCTGCTGAGCGCGCTGAACTTCCCGTTCAAGAAATAAGGGTGGGATCATGGCAAAGAAGAGCATGATTGAACGCGAGCTCAAGCGCACCAAGCTGGTCGAGAAGTATGCGGCCCGCCGTGCCGAGCTCAAGGCGATCATCCAGAACGTGAATACTTCCGACGAAGAGCGCTTCGAGGCGACGCTGAAACTGCAGCAGTTGCCGCGCGACTCCAGCCCGGTGCGTCAGCGTAACCGCTGCCGGATCACCGGCCGTCCGCACGGCTACTACAACAAGTTCGGGCTTGCCCGTAACAAGCTGCGTGAAGCCGCTATGCGTGGCGAGGTCCCTGGGCTGAAGAAGTCCAGCTGGTAAGCCGCCACGGAAACATCAGGAGCGCAATGTAAATGAGCATGCAAGACACTCTGGCGGATATGTTCACCCGTATCCGCAATGCGCAGCTGGCCACCAAGGAGACGGTCACCATGCCGTCCTCCAAGCTCAAGGTCGAGGTGGCCCGCGTATTGAAGGAAGAGGGCTATATCACCGACTTCGCGGTCGCTGAAGGCACCAAGCCCGAGCTGAGCGTGACCCTCAAGTACTTCGAGGGCAAGCCGGTCATCGAGCACCTGCAGCGGGTATCCAAGCCGTCCCTGCGCCAGTACAAGGGCAAGGATGAACTGCCCAAGGTGGCGGACGGCATGGGTGTGGCGATCGTCACCACCTCCCAGGGCGTGATGACCGACCGTGCCGCTCGCCAGGCGGGCGTCGGTGGCGAAGTCATCTGCACCGTATTCTAGGAGTCTGGAATGTCCCGCGTAGCCAAATATCCGGTTAAAGTGCCCGCCGGCGTCGACGTCAAGCTCGACGGCGACCAGCTGACCGTCAAGGGCAGCCAGGGCACGCTGTCCATGACCGTTCACCCGGACGTGGCCATCGCCCAGGAAGAGGGTCAACTGACCTTCAATCCGAGCGAGAGCGCCAAGTCCTGGGCCATGGTCGGCACCACTCGTGCTCTGGTCCAGAACCTGGTCACCGGCGTCTCCGAGGGCTTCACCAAGACCCTCGAAATCGTTGGCGTCGGCTATCGTGCCCAGGCAAGTGGCCAGACGCTGAATCTGTCACTGGGCTTCTCCCACCCGGTCGAGTACTCGCTGCCTGAAGGTGTCTCTGCGGAAACGCCGAAGAACACCGTCATCGTGCTGAAGAGCGCGGACAAGCAGAAGCTGGGCCAGGTCGCCGCCGAGGTTCGTGCCTTCCGTCCGCCCGAGCCCTACAAGGGCAAGGGTGTGCGGTATGCCGACGAGCAGGTGCGTCGTAAAGAAGCCAAGAAGAAGTAAGGCAGGGTTATGAACGCGAAGAAAGAATCTCGTCTCCGTCGTGCCCGCCGCGCTCGCGCCAAGATGCGCGAGCTGGGCGTGTATCGCCTGTGCGTCAACCGTACCCCGCGCCACATCTACGCGCAGATCATCTCGCCGGATGGTGGCAAGGTGCTGGCCAGCGCTTCCACGCTGGACAAGGACCTGCGCGAGGGGGCGACCGGCAACTCCGACGCCGCCGCCAAGGTCGGCGCGCTGATTGCCGAACGCGCCAAGCAGGCTGGCATCACCCAGGTGGCCTTCGATCGTGCCGGTTACAAGTATCACGGTCGCGTGAAGGCCCTGGCCGACGCCGCACGTGAAGGCGGCCTGGAATTCTAAAGGGTTTTACGATGGCGAAGAACGAACAGAACACCGGCGATCTGCAGGAAAAGCTCGTGCAGGTCAACCGCGTCGCCAAGGTGGTCAAGGGGGGCCGTATTTTCGGCTTTACCGCCCTGACCGTCGTGGGCGACGGCAATGGTCGTGTCGGCTTCGGTCGTGGCAAGGCGCGTGAAGTGCCGGTCGCGATCCAGAAGGCCATGGACCAGGCGCGCCGCAACATGGTCAAGGTGAGCCTCAAGGGCCACACCCTGCAGTACCCGGTCAAGGCCCGTCACGGCGCCTCCAAGGTGTACATGCAGCCGGCCTCCGAAGGTACCGGGATCATTGCCGGCGGCGCCATGCGCTCCGTGCTCGAGCTGGCCGGCGTCCACGACGTGCTGGCCAAGTGCTACGGCTCCACCAATCCGGTCAACGTGGTGCGCGCGACCGTCAAGGGTCTCGCTTCCATGCAGTCGCCGGAAGACATCGCCGCCAAGCGCGGTCTGTCTGTCGAAGCGATCACGGGGTAAATACCATGGCAGCCACACTCAAGGTTACCCAGATCCGTAGCACCATCGGCACACTGCCCAAGCACAAAGCCACCATGAAGGGCCTCGGGTTGCGTCGCATCGGTCATACGGTCGAACTGGAAGACACCCCTGCCGTGCGCGGCATGATCCACAAGGTCAACTACCTTGTGCGGGTAGAGGGAGAGTAATCCATGAAACTCAACAGCCTGAGCCCGGCACCGGGCTCCAAGCACGCCGAAAAGCGCGTCGGTCGTGGCATCGGCTCCGGTCTGGGCAAGACCGGCGGTCGCGGTCACAAGGGCCAGAAGTCGCGTAGCGGTGGCACCGTGAAGCCAGGTTTCGAGGGCGGCCAGATGCCGTTGCAGCGGCGTCTGCCCAAGTTCGGCTTCACCTCCATGAAGTCGCTGGTCTCCGAAGAGGTGCGTCTGAGCGAGCTGGCCAAGGTCGCCGGTGACGAAGTCACCCTGGAGACCCTGAAGCAGGCCAACGTGCTCAAGGACGCTACCCAGCACGCGAAGATCATTCTTTCCGGCGACGTCAACAAGGCGGTTACCGTTCGCGGTCTCAAGGTCACCAAGGGTGCCCGTGCCGCGATCGAAGCCGCCGGTGGCAAGGTAGAGGACTAAATGGCCAAGTCAGGAAACATGCCGGCGATGGGCAGCGGTCTGAGTGAACTGTGGGCGCGTCTGCGCTTCGTGCTCCTCGCCATCGTGGTGTACCGTATCGGTGCCCATATTCCCGTTCCCGGTATCAATCCTGACCAGCTTGCTGCCTTGTTCAGGGAGCAGCAGGGCACCATCCTGGGACTGTTCAACATGTTCTCGGGTGGTGCGCTGGAACGCATGAGTATCTTCGCCCTGGGCATCATGCCCTACATCTCGGCGTCGATCATCATGCAGCTGCTGACCGCGGTCTCGCCCCATCTCGAGCAGTTGAAGAAGGAGGGCGAGGCCGGCCGCCGCAAGATCAGCCAGTACACCCGCTACGGCACGGTGGCGCTGGCCCTGGTGCAGGCCACCGGCATGTCGGTGGGTCTGGCCAGCCAGGGTATCGCCTATACCGCCGACTTCAGCTTCTATTTCACTGCCATCGTCACCTTCGTGTCGGGCGCAGTGTTCCTGATGTGGCTGGGCGAGCAGATTACCGAGAAGGGAATCGGCAACGGCATCTCGCTGCTGATCTTTGCCGGTATCGTCGCCGGCCTGCCGGGTGCGGTGGGTCAGGCCTTCGAGCTGGCCCGTAACGAGGGTGCGTGGAACGTGCTCCCGCTGCTGGCGCTCTCGGTGCTGGGCGTGGCGACCGTGGCCTTCGTGGTATTCATCGAGCGCGGCCAGCGCCGCATCACGGTGAACTACCCGCGGCGCCAGGTCGGCAACAAGATGTATGCCGGGCAGAGCAGCTACCTGCCGCTGAAGGTCAACATGGCGGGCGTGATTCCGCCGATCTTTGCCTCCAGCATCCTGCTGTTCCCCGCCTCCATCGGCCAGTGGGTCGGGGCCGGAGACGGCATGGAATGGCTGCAGCGCGCCTCTCAGGCTCTCGGGCCGGGACAGCCGCTGTACATCTTGCTTTTCGCGGCGGCGGTGGTATTCTTCTGCTTCTTTTACACAGCGCTGGTCTTCAACCCCAAGGATGTCGCTGACAACCTCAAGAAGTCAGGGGCCTTCCTGCCGGGGATTCGCCCTGGTGAGCAGACCGCTCGCTACGTCGACAAGGTCATGACCCGTCTGACCCTGTTCGGTGCCCTGTACATCACTGCGGTTTCCCTGATGCCCCAGTTCCTGATCGTGGCGTGGAACGTGCCGTTCTTCTTCGGCGGTACCTCGTTGCTGATCGTGGTGGTGGTGATCATGGACTTCATGGCCCAGGTGCAGTCGCACCTCATGTCGCACCAGTACGAGTCGGTGATGAAGAAGTCCAACCTGAAAGGCTATGGCAGCGGCGGCATCATGCGCTGAGCCGCGCCGCTGGTGATTGGCGCGCCGCGTGCCGATTTTGGAGAAGGAACGATGAAAGTTCGAGCTTCCGTCAAGAAGATGTGCCGCAACTGCAAGATCATTCGGCGCAATGGCGCGGTCCGCGTCATCTGCATCGAGCCGCGGCACAAGCAGCGCCAGGGTTGATTCTGGCGTTTGTGGAAAAGTGGTGCCGGCATACCCCTTGCCCGAAGCTGGGTAAAGGGGTATGCTGTTGCGCCTTTTGTAGTGACTAATCGAGCAAGCCGCTCAAATTTCGGAGAAAGCTGATGGCCCGTATTGCAGGCGTCAATATCCCGGACAACAAGCATGCGGCGATCTCGCTGACCTATATCTTCGGGATTGGCCGTACGCGTGCACAGGAAATCTGTGCTGCTACCGGCATCGCGCCGACCACCAAGATTCAGGAACTCTCCTCGGAAGAGGTTGATGCCCTGCGTGCCGAGGTCGGCAAGTACACCGTGGAAGGTGACCTTCGTCGTGATGTGACGCTGAACATCAAGCGTCTCATGGACCTGGGTTGCTATCGTGGTCTGCGTCATCGTCGTAGTCTTCCGCTGCGTGGTCAGCGGACCAAGACTAACGCGCGTACCCGGAAGGGCCCGCGTAAGCCGATCCGCAAGTAACACGCACGTTCTGGCGTAAAGACAGGAATTGACATCAACATGGCTAACCCGCGTAGCAACCGTAAAAAGGTTAAAAAGCAGGTAGTGGACGCCGTTGCGCACATCCACGCCTCTTTTAACAACACGATCGTGACGATCACAGACCGCCAGGGCAACGCTCTTTCCTGGGCAACAGCCGGTGGTTCGGGTTTTCGTGGTTCTCGCAAGAGCACCCCGTTCGCTGCTCAAGTGGCAAGCGAACGTGCAGCGACCGCTGCAGCCGAGTATGGTGTGAAAAACGTCGACGTGCTGGTCAAGGGCCCCGGTCCTGGCCGTGAATCCGCCGTGCGCGCGCTGAGCGCCGCCGGCTTCCGCGTGCAGAGCATCACTGACGCGACGCCCATTCCCCACAATGGCTGCCGTCCGCCGAAGAAACGCCGCGTTTAAGGAGACAGATTCATGGCTCGTTATATTGGACCGAAGTGCAAACTGTCTCGTCGTGAAGGCACCGACCTCTTCCTCAAGAGCGGTGTGACTCCCTTCGAGAAGAAGTGCAAATCCGAGCAGATCCCGGGTGTGCACGGCCAGCGCCGTCAGCGTCTTTCCGACTACGGCTTGCAGCTTCGCGAGAAGCAGAAAGTGCGTCGTATCTACGGCGTGCTCGAAAAGCAGTTCCGCGGCTACTACAAGGAGGCCGCCCGTCGCTCCGGCGCTACCGGCGAAGTCCTGCTGCAACTGCTTGAATCCCGACTGGACAACGTCGTCTACCGCATGGGCTTCGGTTCCACTCGTTCCGAGGCGCGCCAGCTGGTGAGCCACAAGGCGATTGCGGTCAATGGCCGTACCGTCAACGTGGCTTCCTATCAGGTCAAGCCCGGCGACGTGGTTTCCGTTCGCGAGAAGGCGAAGAACCAGGCGCGCATCCAGAGTGCACTTTCCATCGCTGCCAACCGCGGCGACGTCGCCTGGATCGAGGTGGACGCGAAGAAGATGGAAGGCACCTTCAAGGCTATCCCGGAACGCGGCGACCTGTCGGCCGACATCAACGAAAACCTGATCGTCGAGCTGTACTCGAAGTAAGCGTCGCTGATCGCGTCGTGCCGGCCCGTGCGGGCCGGCAACGAGTACCGAGTAACCGTTAGGCAGCCTCAAAGGTGTAGTTATGCAGCGTTCAGTGACAGAGTTTCTCCGTCCGCGCGATATCAAGGTCGAAGAGATCAGCGCGCATCACGCGAAGATCGTGCTCGAGCCGTTCGAGCGTGGCTTTGGCCATACCCTGGGCAATGCGCTGCGTCGCATTCTGCTCTCGTCCATGCCCGGCTGCGCCGTGGTGGAAGTCGAGATCTCGGGTGTCGAGCATGAGTACAGCGCGATCGAGGGTGTTCAGGAAGACGTCATCGAGATTCTTCTGAACCTCAAGGACGTAGCCATCCGCATGCACAGTCGCGACGAGGCGGTGCTCTCGCTGAACAAGCAGGGCCCGGCCGTGGTGACCGCGGGTGACATCGTCCTCGACCACGACGTCGAGATCGTCAATCCGGACCACGTCATCGCCCACGTCAACGAGGGCGCCGAGCTCAAGATGCAGCTGAAGATCGCTCGCGGTCGCGGCTACGAGCCGGCGGATGCCCGTGTGGGCGCGGATGATGAATCGCGCGCCATCGGCCGCCTGCAGCTGGATGCCACCTTCAGCCCCGTGCGCCGCGTCTCGTATGCCGTCGATGCCGCGCGTGTCGAGCAGCGTACCGATCTCGACAAGCTGATCATCGACCTGGAGACCGACGGCACCCTGGACCCCGAGGAGGCGATCCGTCGCAGCGCGACCATCCTGCAGGAGCAGCTGGCTGCGTTCGTCGACCTGGAAGCCGACAAGGAACAGGAGGTCGTGGAGGAAGAGGATCACGTCGATCCGATCCTGCTGCGTCCCGTAGACGATCTCGAGTTGACCGTCCGCAGTGCCAACTGCCTGAAGGCCGAGAATATCTACTACATCGGCGATCTGATCCAGCGCACCGAAGTCGAGCTGCTGAAGACGCCGAACCTCGGCAAGAAGTCGTTGAACGAAATCAAGGACGTGTTGGCTGCGCGCGGTCTTTCCCTTGGCATGCGGCTGGAGAACTGGCCGCCGGCGAGCCTGAAGGACGACAAGGCCTCCGCGTGAGCGTCGACTCGAGTCCCAGTTTGGTAAGGAATCACAACCATGCGTCATCGTAAGAGTGGTCGTCACCTGAATCGTACCAGCTCGCATCGCCAGGCCATGTTCAAGAACATGAGCGTGTCGCTGATCGAGCACGAAGTGATCAAGACAACCCTGCCCAAGGCCAAGGAGCTGCGTCGCGTCATCGAGCCGCTGATCACCCTGGCCAAGCAGGACAGCGTCGCCAATCGCCGTCTGGCCTTCAGCCGCACCCGCTCGAAGGAAGCGGTCGGCAAGCTCTTCAACGAGCTGGGTCCGCGTTACGCCGAGCGTCCGGGCGGTTACGTCCGTATCCTCAAGTGCGGTTTCCGCACCGGCGACAACGCCCCCATGGCCTTCGTCGAACTCGTCGACCGTCCGGTCGTCGAGGAGGCCGAGGAAGCCGCCGCCGAGGAGTGATTCCCGGCAGCGGGCCCGGCCCGGCAATGCTGTAGCAATACGAAAAACCCGGCTTCTCGCGAAGCCGGGTTTTTTTGGCTGGTCTGTCAGTTGCGGCTTGCCCGGCGCCGCTGACCGTCATATGGCTATTTGGATGTCGCCAGCTCGGCCTGTTGGCTCCTGGCCCGCTCCAGCAGTGGCTTGAGGAAGCGACCGGTGTGCGAGACTTCCATCTCGGCCACCTGCTCGGGGGTACCCTCGGCGATGATGCGACCGCCGCCGGAGCCGCCCTCGGGACCCAGGTCGACGATCCAGTCGGCGGTCTTGATCACGTCGAGGTTGTGCTCGATCACCACGATGGTGTTGCCGTGGTCACGCAGGCGGTGGAGCACGGCGAGCAGCTGGCGGATGTCCTCGAAGTGCAGCCCGGTGGTCGGTTCGTCGAGGATATAGAGCGTCTTGCCGGTGTCGCGCTTGGCCAGCTCGCGGGCCAGCTTTACGCGCTGTGCCTCGCCGCCGGAAAGCGTGGTGGCACTCTGGCCCAGGCGGATGTAGGAGAGGCCCACGTCGAGCAGGGTCTGCAAGCGGCGTGCGATGGCCGGTACCGGGCTGAAGAACTCCAGCGCTTCTTCCACGGTCATTTCGAGCACCTCGTCGATGCTCTTGCCCTTGTATTCGATCTCCAGCGTCTCGCGGTTGTAGCGCTTGCCTTTGCACACGTCGCAGGGCACGTAGATGTCGGGCAGGAAATGCATCTCGACCTTGATCATGCCCTCGCCCTGGCACGCTTCGCAGCGCCCGCCCTTGACGTTGAACGAGAAGCGGCCCGGCTTGTAGCCGCGTGAGCGCGCCTCCTGAGTGCCGGCGAAGAGTTCGCGGATCGGTGTGAAAATGCCGGTGTAGGTCGCCGGGTTGGAGCGTGGCGTACGCCCGATGGGACTCTGGTCGATGTCGATCACCTTGTCGAGCTGATCGAGCCCTTCGATGGTGTCGTAGGGCGCCGGTGTCAGGGTCGTGGCGTGATTGAGTTCACGTGCGGCGATGGGCATCAGCGTCGAGTTGATCAGGGTCGACTTGCCTGAGCCGGAGACCCCGGTGACGCAGATGAACAGTCCCAGCGGTAGGCCAAGGGTGACGGCGTGAAGGTTGTTGCCGCGCGCCCCGGTGAGTACGAGGCGTTTCTCGGGGTTGCCGGGGATGCGCCACTTGGGCACCTCGATGCGGCGCTTGCCCGACAGGTACTGGCCAGTCAGCGAGTCATGGCTGGCCATGACCTGCTCCGGGGTGCCCTGGGCGACGATCCTGCCGCCGTGCACGCCGGCGCCGGGGCCGATGTCGAGCACATGGTCGGCGGCGCGAATGGCATCCTCGTCGTGCTCGACCACGATCACGGTATTGCCTAGGTCACGCAGGTGGATCAGGGTCTTGAGCAGGCGGTCGTTGTCGCGCTGGTGCAAGCCGATGGAGGGTTCGTCGAGGATGTACATGACCCCGACCAGGCCGGCGCCGATCTGGCTCGCCAGGCGAATGCGCTGGGCCTCGCCGCCGGAAAGGGTCTCGGCGCTGCGTTCGAGGTTGAGGTAGTCGAGGCCGACGTTGACCAGGAACTCCAGGCGGGCATGAATCTCGTTGATCACTTTCTGGGCGATCTCGCCCTTGCGTCCGGGCAGGGTCAGGCGCTGGAAATAATCCCACGCCTCGCCGATCGGCAGCTGCACGATCTGCGGCAGCGTATGATCGTCGACGAAGACGTGACGCGCCTCCTTGCGCAGTCGTGAGCCGTGGCAGGTAGGGCAGGGACGGTCGGCGATGTAGCGGGCCAGCTCCTCGCGTACCATGCTCGACTCGGTCTCGCGGTAGCGTCGCTGCATGTTGGGCAGCACGCCCTCGAAGGGGTGCTCGCGGGTCACGCGACGGCCGCGGTCGTTGACGTAGCTGAAGGCGACCTCGTCGTCACCGCTGCCGTATAGGACGATGTCCTTCTCGTGCCGGGCGAGCTCCTGCCACGGCGTCTCCAGAGTGAAGCGGTAGTGGTCGGCGACGGCCTGCAACTGGCTGAAGTAATAAATGCTACGCCGGTCCCAGCCCTTGATGACGCCTTCGGCCAGCGACAGCTCCGGGTGGCTGATCAGCTTGTCGGGGTCGAAGACCTGCTGCACCCCGAGACCGTCGCAGGTGGGGCAGGCGCCGGCGGGGTTGTTGAACGAGAACATGCGTGGCTCGAGCTCGGCAATGGCATAGCCGCACACAGGACAGGCAAAGCGCGCCGAGAAGGTGATGTCCTCGGCCTCGCCGTCCATGAAGTGCACCACGGCAATGCCGTCGGCCAGATTGAGGGCGGTCTCGAACGATTCGGCCAAGCGCTGAGCCAGTCCTTCACGCACCTTGATGCGATCGACCACGACGCTGATGTCGTGCTTCTTGTTCTTGTCCAGCGGGGCGATATCGTCGAGCTCCAGTGCCTGGCCGTCGACCATCACACGGACGAAACCCTGGGCGCGCAGCTCGGCGAGCAGCTGCAGGTGCTCGCCCTTGCGGCCCTTGACCACGGGGGCCAGCAGCATCAGCTTGCTGCCCTCGGGCAGCGCCAACACCTGGTCGACCATCTGTGAGATGGTGCTGGCCTCGAGCTCCTCGCCGTGTTCGGGGCAGCGCGGCGTGCCGGCGCGAGCGAACAGCAGGCGCAGATAGTCGTAGATTTCGGTGATGGTGCCGACCGTGGAGCGCGGGTTGTGTGACGTGGACTTCTGCTCGATGGAGATCGCCGGCGACAGCCCCTCGATATGATCGACGTCGGGTTTCTCCATCATCGACAGGAACTGACGCGCGTAGGTGGAGAGCGACTCCACATAGCGGCGCTGGCCCTCGGCATAGAGGGTATCGAAGGCCAGCGACGACTTTCCCGAGCCCGAAAGCCCGGTGACCACGATCAGGCTGTCGCGGGGCAGCTCGACGTCGATCTGCTTGAGGTTGTGGGTGCGCGCACCCCTGACCACGATCCTGTCCATTCCCACCTCATGGCACTGGGCAAAACCTCGATTATACGCCTGCGGTCGACTACGCGCCAAAGCGCCGCTGGTCGAGGCGTTTCCTGTGGGGGCCGGAGTCGTTAGAATAGTCGGTCCATCAAAAGGGCTCCGGCCCGCCCATCATGGAATCTACTGATCCCCTATGCGCAAGCTCTCTGGACTGCTGCTAGCCTCCGAACGGCGCGCCATTACCGGCCTGGCCGGCCTGTATGCCACGCGCATGCTGGGACTGTTCATGGTGTTGCCGGTGCTGGCGCTGTACGCTGACGAGCTGGCCGGCGCCACGCCGCTGCTGGTTGGCCTGGCGCTGGGCGTCTACGGTCTCACCCAGGCGATCCTGCAGATCCCCTTCGGCCTGCTTTCCGACCGCCTCGGGCGCAAGCCTGTCATTGCTACCGGTTTGCTACTGTTTCTCGTCGGCAGCGTGGTGGCCGCAGCCGCAGACTCCATCAGCGCCGTCATCCTCGGACGCTGCCTGCAGGGCAGTGGCGCCGTGGCCGCTGCGATCATGGCGCTGCTTGCCGATCAGACCCGCGAGCAGGTGCGCACCGCCGCCATGGCCACCATCGGCCTTTCGATAGGCGTGGCATTCGCCGTGGCCATGGTGCTGGGGCCGTGGCTGGCGGCGGCCTTTGGCCTGGCCTCTGTGTTCTGGTTCACCGCCGGCCTGGCCGTGCTAGGTCTGGCGGTGCTGTGGAAGCTAGTGCCGCCGGCGCCGCGCCGGCTGCGTCACCGCGACGTGGGTATCGACCGTGGTCAGTTGACGGAGATCTTCACGCGTGCCGACCTGTGGCGTCTCGATCTATCGATCTTCTCCTTGCACCTGGTGCTGATGGCGATCTTCGTTGCCGTGCCGTTCCGCCTGGTCGAATCGGGCATCGCGGCGGAGCGTCACGGCTTGACCTATCTCGCCATCATGACGCTGGCATTCGCTGCCATGGTGCCGCTGGTGGTGGTGGCCGAGAAGCGCCAGCGCATGAAGGGGATGAGCCTTACGGCGATCGCGGCCATCGTCGTCAGCCTGGCCGGGTTGGCCGCTTTTGAAGGCCGCTGGGCGCTGTTCGGCTGGCTGCTGTTGTTCTTCATCGCCTTCAACCTGCTCGAGGCCATGCTCCCGTCGATGCTCAGCAAGCTGGCACCGGCCGGGGCCAAGGGCACGGCGATGGGCGTCTACTCGACCAGCCAGTTTCTCGGCGCCTTTCTCGGCGGTGTGCTGGGGGGCTTGCTGGCCCAGCAGTGGGGGCTGCCGGCGGTGTTCGTCGGCAGTGCCGCCCTGGCCGCGCTGTGGTGGCTATTGATGCTGGGCATGCCGGCCCCACCGCATCTGTCGAGCGAGGTGGTGGCCTTGGATGACGAACACCAGGAGGACACGCTCGATACGTTGATGGCGAGCTTTGCCGACGTGGCCGGGGTCGAGGACGTTCTGGTCGTGCCGGAGGAGCGAGTCGCGTATCTTAAGGTGGATCGGCGTCGCCTCGACGAGGATGCCCTGGCGCGCCTGATTCGCTCGAACCGCCACGGCGGTTAGCCTGCTCGCCAGGCATCGGCCCGCAGGGCCGCACCATTACAATGCACCTGTTCACTATAGAGGGAGTCCAGCATGGCCCGTGGCGTCAACAAGGTCATTCTCATCGGTAACCTGGGGCAGGACCCCGAGGTCCGTTTCATGCCTTCCGGTAGTCCCGTTGCCAATCTGCGCGTCGCGACGACCGATACCTGGACCGACAAGCAGAGCGGTCAACGTCAGGAGCGTACCGAGTGGCACTCGGTGGTACTGTTCAACCGCTTGGCCGAGATTGCCCAGCAGTACCTTAAGAAAGGCTCGCGGGTCTACCTCGAGGGGCGCCTGCAGACGCGTAAATGGCAGGGGCAGGACGGTCAGGACCGCTACACCACTGAGATCGTCTGTAACGACATGCAGATGCTCGATTCGCGTAGTGGCGACTTTGGCGGCCAGGCCGGGGCGGGCATGCCGCAGCAGCAAAGCGGTGGCTACGGTGCGCCTCAGGGTGCGCCCATGGCACAGCAGCAGGGCGGTTATGGCGCTCCGCCGCAGGGGGGCTACGGTAACGCGCCGCAGCAGGGCGGCTATGGCGGTGGCCAGCCGCAGCAGCGTCCGGCGCCGGGCGGCCAGCCTCAGCAGGGCGGCCAGAAGCAGAACAACTACGGTGCGCCCGATCCGGGCAGCTTCGACGATTTCGACGACGAGATTCCGTTCTGATCTCGCCCGATCGAAGCCGCCGGAGGCGATAGCGTGAAGCTGTTGATACTGGATGCCGGTCATTGCCTCAACCTGGCGCTGGCCAGATTGGTGCATCGGCGTAGCGATACCGAGCTCGTCATCGAGTCCGGCTTGCATATCGATGCGGCGAGACTGCGCGAGCTGGAACCGATGGCGGTAATCGTGCCGCCACTTTCGGCACCCATGGAGATCGAGCCCGCCGCCGTGGTGGCCCACGGCAAGGGGGTCGATGCCTGCCTGGCGGCGTGCCGCGAGACCGGTACGCCGTTGGTGTGGTGCGTTTCCGATCAGCTCTATCAGGATGGCTTCGAGACACCCATCGACGAGCACGTGATACCCGCACCACGGGACGAGAGCCTCAGGCGGCTGATCGCCATCGGCGACCGTATCCGCCAAAGCCACCCGCGGCACTTGATCGTGCGGCTGGGGCCTCTGTTCGCCCTGGAGGGTGGGCACGCCTGGCTCAGTGGCGTGATAGACAGCCTGGTGACCGGCGAGGAGGTCCGCGCCGCCCAGGACGTGATTTTCTGCCCTACCTCGGCCGATGCCGTGGCCATGGCGCTGGTCGGGATGTTGCACCAGCTCGCATGCGGTTCCAGTGCCTGGGGGGCCTACCATCTGGCGGGAACGGAGCCGGTCAGCGCCTACACGTTCACCTCCATGGTGCGCACCCAGCTCTCGACTCGCCTGGAGGGACTGGGTGAGCAGGTGACGCTGGGCGAGGTCAAGGCGCTCAAGCATCATCATGACCAGCCGCTGCGACGGGTGCTCAACTGCCGGCGCGTGCTCGAGGCTTTCGGGGTGCATCAGAAGCCGTGGCGGCTGGAGGTAGGTCGCCTGCTCGATGAGTGGTGCCAGGCGCGCCGTGCCACCCTGCTCGATGAAGAGGGCCGCACTCCGTCATGAATGTGTTGCGCAGCCTGCTGTTCTATGTCGGCTATTTCCTTGCCATCTTCGTCTTCGGCGCACTGTTGCTTCCCGTCGCGCCCCTGCTCGCCTTGCCGGCACGTTATCGCCTGCTCAATCTCTACAACCATTTCATTACTGCCTGGTTTTGCTGGACCTGCGGGGTGACCTACCGGGTGAGTGGCAGGGAGCACCTGCCGCAGGGCCCCTGCGTGATCCTGGCGAACCACCAGTGCGAATGGGAAACCATCTTCCTGCAGATCCTCAAGCCGCCGGTATGCACGGTGCTCAAGCAGGAGCTGCTACGTATTCCGGTGTTCGGCTGGGGACTCAGGCTGTTGCACCCCATTGCCCTGGACCGTTCGAAGCCGGCGCGGGCGATGAAGCAGGTGCTGACGCAAGGCGTGGTGCGGCTGCAGGAAGGGCTGTCGGTATTGATCTTTCCCGAGGGCACCCGGGTGGATCCGGGCCAGCGACGGCGCTACAACAAGAGCGGTGCCGTCATTGCCTGCCGTGCCGGTGTACCGGTGCTGCCGGTAGCACACAATGCCGGCGAACGCTGGCCGGGGCGCCATTGGGTGAAAAACCCGGGGGTGCTCAACGTGGTGGTGGGCGAGCCGATCGAGACGGCAGGGCGCACGCCGGAGGAAGTGCTGATCGAAGTGGAGGCGTGGATCGAGTCTCGGCTGGCCGAAATCTCCGAAGTGCCGCGTCCGCTAACGACAAAGCCCGCGGTGGATGCCGGTAACGGCTGACCGGACCTAGTCAGACGCAGAAAAGGCGCCCGTGGGCGCCTTTTGCATCTGGCGTGGCGGCTGCGGCTCTAGTCGCGGTAGCGCTGCAGTACCAGGCAGGCATTGGTGCCGCCGAAGCCGAAGCTGTTGGAGAGGATGCGATCGAGGCTGGCGCCCTCGCGCATGCGAGTGACGATATCGAAGCCGGCAGCCTGGTCGTCGAGCTCCTCGACGTTGGCCGAGGCGGCGATGAAGTCGTGCTCCATCATCAGCAGCGAATAGATCGTCTCCTGCACGCCGGTGGCGCCCAGCGAGTGGCCGGTCAGCGACTTGGTGGAGCTCATCGGCGGCGTGGTGTCGCCGAACACCTCGCGGATCGCCTTCAGCTCGGCGACGTCGCCCACCGGGGTGGAGGTGCCATGGGTGTTGATATAGTCGATCTTGCCGTCGACCGTGGCCATGGCCTGACGCATGCAGCGCACGGCACCTTCGCCGGAAGGGGCGACCATGTCGTGGCCATCGGAGGTGGCGCCGTAACCGACCAGTTCGGCATAGATCTTCGCCCCGCGCGCCTTGGCGTGCTCGAGCTCCTCGAGCACCAGCATGCCGCCGCCGCCAGCAATGACGAAACCGTCGCGCGCCTTGTCGTAGGGGCGCGAGGCCTTGTCGGGAGTGTCGTTGTATTGGGTCGTCAAGGCACCCATGGCGTCGAACAGGCAAGACAGGGTCCAATGCTCCTCTTCGCCGCCGCCGGCGAAGACGATGTCCTGCTTACCCATCTGGATCTGCTCCATGGCATTGCCGATACAGTGCGCGGACGTCGCACAGGCGGAGGAGATCGAGTAGTTGACGCCCTTGATCTTGAAGGGTGTGGCCAGGCACGCGGAGACGGTGCTGCCCATGGTGCGAGTGACCCGGTAGGGACCGACCCGACGCAGGCCCTTCTCGCGCATCACGTCGGCGGCCTCGACCTGGTTGGCACTGGAGGCGCCGCCGGAGCCGGCGATGAGCCCGGTGCGTTCGCTCGACACCTGCTCGGGGCTCAGGCCGGAATCCTCGATGGCCTGGGCCATGCTCACATAGGCATAGGCCGCCGCGTCGCCCATGAAACGACGCAGCTTGCGATCGATCAGCGCGTCGAGATCGATGTCGACGGTACCGGCGACCTGGCTGCGAAAGCCGCGCTCGGCGTACTCCTCCTTGAAGCGAATACCCGAGCGCCCGCTCCGGAGCGCCTCGACGACCGTTTGCGCATCGTTGCCCAAGCAGGACACGATGCCCAGGCCGGTGACTACCACTCGTCGCATGGGAGCCTCCTGTTTCAGAAATTCGCGGTAGAGGTGAACAGGCCGACCCGCAGGTCGTTGGCCTGATAGATGTCGCGGCCATCCACCGATACGGTGCCATCGGCAATACCCAGGATCAGACGCCGGGTAATGATGCGCTTGACATTAATGTGATAGGTGACTTTGCTGGCTTCGGGCAGGATCTGGCCAGTGAACTTCACCTCGCCGCAGCCCAACGCGCGGCCACGGCCCGGGTGGCCGAGCCAGCCCAGGTAGAAGCCCACCAGTTGCCACATGGCATCGAGCCCCAGGCAGCCGGGCATTACCGGATCACCGGGGAAGTGGCAGTCGAAGAACCACAGGTCGGGGTGAATGTCGAGCTCGGCGATCAGTTCGCCCTTGTTGAACTGGCCGCCCTCTTCATGGATACGCGTGATGCGGTCCAGCATCAGCATGTTGGGTGCCGGCAGTTGGGCGTTGCCGGGGCCGAAGAGCTCGCCGCGGCTGCACGCCAGCAGTTCTTCGCGTTCGAAAGAGTGTTGCTTGGTCACTGAGTCGTTCCGAGTCGCAGTTGTAGTGGGCCCTCCCGCGTGCGGTGCGGAGGCAGGATGGCACAGGCGCCAACCCGCCGGGCGGCCCTGCCTAGTCTAATGGCCGAGGGCCCCGATTGCACGCCGGGCATGACGCAACGCCCGGCAGCGATTAAAGTGTCAGCGCCAAGTGTCGATACTCTAGGTAGGGTCGATGCACAGCATGGGCGCAACTTTCCTTTTACATCCGTCATCTCGGGACCTCTCATGCGGCCATCCTTCGCATTGAACCGCCCCACGATCTGGGCTGCCATGGTGGCGCTGCCGGCCTGTATCTGGCTGCCCAGTCCTGGCTTGCGGGTGGCCGCTGTGCTCATCGTCGTGGCCGGGCTGGCAATCGCCTGGCGCCAGATCAAGCGTGATCGACAGCACGCCGATCTGATGCAGCAGGCGCTGATGCTCTCCGAGGAGGGCGTGCAGATCACCGATGCCGAGAACCGTATCCTCTCCGTCAACCCGGCCTTTACCCGGATTACCGGCTTTACCGAGGAGGAAGTGCGGGGGCTCAATGCGGCCAACCTGGCCGCGGCACGTCACGATCCGGCGTTCTTCAAACGCTTCTGGCAGACCCTGCACAGCAAGGGCCGTTGGGAGGGGGAAATCTGGAACCGGCGCAAACAGGGCGACGAGTTCCCCGAATGGCTGCGGGTCAAGGCGGTCGCCAACGCACGCGGACACATCACCCACTACGTCGGCACCTTCACCGATATCTCGGTGCACAAGGCGCGTGAGCAGGACCTGCGGCGCATCGGCTTCGAGGATCCTCTCACCGGGTTGCCCAATCGCCGCCGCCTGCACGATCTGATGACCTCGCGATTGCGTCATCTGCGCGCCGGAGAGAGCCTCGACATGGCGATCATCGACATCGACGGCTTCAAGTCGGTCAACGACAGTCTCGGGGTGGAGCAGGGCGACCGGCTGCTGGCGCGCTTCGGCCAGCGACTGGCCCGCCATGTGGCCGGCGGCGTGGTGGGACGCCTGGGCGGCGACGAATTTCTGGTCATCCGTACCACCACCTTCGACGATCATGACCACTGGGTTGCCGGACTGCGCCAGTACCTGGGCGAGCCCTTCGAGCTGGGCAGCAAGACGTTGCGCCTGGGGCTCTCCATCGGTAGCTGCCGCGCCCCCGAGGACGGCAAGGACTCCGGCGTTCTGTTCCAGCGCCTGGAGTCGGCACTCTACTCGGCCAAACGGCACGGGCGTAACGTCAGCCAGCGCTTCCGCCCGGCACTCGACGTACAGAACTCGCCGCACATGGCGCTGGTCTATGGCCTGCGCGACGCCTTGGCCAACGGCGATCAGCTCGAGCTGCACTACCAGACCCAGCATCGCATCATGGATGGCGCCGTGGTCGGCATGGAAGCGCTGCTGCGTTGGCGGCATCCCGAGCATGGCATGGTATCGCCGGCCGATTTCATCCCGCTGGCCGAGCGTCACGGGCTGATGGGCTCGCTCGGCAACTGGGTCATCGACGAGGCGCTGGCACAGATGGCGCGATGGCATGAGCTGGGCCTGCCCCAACTGCCCGTGTGGATCAACATCTCGGCGATCCAGATGTTTCAGGGGGAGCTGGAGACGGCGCTCTCGGCAGGGCTGGCGAGGCACGGCATCGAGCCGGCCCAGCTCGGTCTGGAGCTGACCGAATCGGTACTTCTCGACGAGCGCGCCGGGGACATCGTGCCTCGGTTGGAGGCGCTGCGCGCCAAGGGGCATCGTATCGCCATCGATGACTTCGGCATGGGCTATTCGTCGCTCAGCTACCTCAAGAATCTACCGCTGGATAAGCTCAAGCTCGACCGCGCCTTCATCCGCTCACTGCCCGACGACCCCGCCGATGCCGCTATCGTCAGCGCCGTGCTGGCCATGGCAAGGGGGCTGGGGCTGGACGTGGTGGCGGAGGGCGTGGAAACCCAGGGCCAGCTCGACTTCCTGCAGCAGGCCGGCTGTCGGCTGGTTCAGGGCTTCCTCTATGCGCGTCCGGGGCCCGCCGAAGCGATCGAGGCCCAGTGGCAGGCGCTGACCTCGGAATCATCGGGGCTGGTCATGCGCGTCGAGCCATCGGCCTGACAGGCTGCGCATCGTCGGTGAGCAAGCCCATGATGTAGCGCTCAGGTGGGCGGCGGCAGGGCCTTGAAGGCATCCAGGGCCCTGAGGCGTGCCGCTTTGTGCTCGACGATGGGCGGCGGGTAGCCGACATTGGCTCGCTGGGTATCGCTGGGTGCATGACGGTCGCGTGGTGACAGCGCGGCCAGCTCGGGCACGTGCGCGGCGATGAAACGGCCATCCGCATCGAAGCGATGGGACTGGGTAGTGGGATTGAAGATTCGAAAATAGGGTGCCGCATCGGTACCGGTGGAGGCGGCCCACTGCCAGCCGCCGTTGTTGGCGCAGAACTCGCCGTCCACCAGGTGGTGCATGAAGAACGCTTCTCCGCGCCGCCAGTCGATCAGCAGATGCTTGCTCAGGAACATCGCTGCGATCATACGCAGCCGATTGTGCATCCAGCCGGTGTGGACCAACTGGCGCATGGCGGCGTCGACGATGGGGTAGCCTGTGCGCCCTTCGCACCAGGCCTTGAAGCCTGCTTCGTCGTCGCGCCAGGCAAGCGCCTCGGTATGCGTCTGGAAGGCGCGGTGACGACACACCTGGGGAAAGCCCGTCGCCACGTGCTGGTAGAACTCGCGCCAGACTAGCTCGTTGACCCAGGCGGTGAGGCCGGCATCGCCCTCGGCCAGACTGCCGTCGTTCTCGGCCAGCGCGGCTTGCAGGCACTGGCGGTGCGAGATCATGCCGAGTGCCAGGTAGGGCGAGAGCTCGCTGGTGCCGGCGATGGCGGGAAAGTCGCGCTGGCTTGCGTAGCGGCGCGCGCGAAAGCGTAGAAAGCGCTCCAGGCGGTCGGCAGCGGCGGCCTCGCCGGCAGGCCAACGGCTTGCATCAAGCGGCGCGTCTGCGAGCCGGGTCGGGGGTGGGACAGCGGGACGGGGAGCACCGGAGGACGGCTTCTGCACAGGGGGTGTCTCGCGCAACGCCAGGCGTTCTGGCGTCAACTGGCGATGCCAGGCGCGGGAAAAGGGGGTGAAGACGCTGTAGTACCCTCCTTTGCCCGTCAACAGCTCGCCCGGGGCGAAGGCCACGCTGTCGTGATGGCCGACTGCAGACAGACCCTCTTCCCGAAAGGCCTCGACCACGGCCGCATCGCGGCGCTGCTCGTCGAGGGGATACTCGCAATTGAAGTGCACGGCCCCGGCGCCGACCTCGCGAGCGATCTGCAGCAGCGCGGCAGGCGATTCGCCGAACGCGGAAATGTCGCGATGCAGCAGGGGAATGTTGAGGCCGGCCAGGGCGTCGGCCAGGGCGGCCACGCCGCGCTGCCAGAAGTCGAGCTTGTTGGCGCCATGCCCGTGACGCTGCCAGTGAGGGACGCTGCGCAGGAACACGGCCACGACCGGACCGTTGCAGGCGGCGGCGGCAAGTGCCGTATTGTCGTGAATGCGCAGGTCGCTGCGAAACCACATCAGGGAGCAGGTCATGATCGGCTGCCTGGGGACGGGCTCAGTGTTCGAGGATCAACGGTCGCATGCGCGCCATGGCCAGCGGCAGATCGTCGCCCAGCAGTTCCACCAGGCTATCGGCCAGATCGCCGCTGCGAATACGGGCAACCGGCCCGCACAAGCCGAGGGGGGCGTCGAGTTGCTCGGCCAGGCGTGGAAGCTGGCGCCGGATCAGGTCGGCCCGCTCGGCGCGCCCGCTGACCAGGACCAGCGCGGCGGCATGCAGGCGTTCAACCGCCAGTGGCAGTTCGCCGAAGGGCAGTGCGCTATCCATCAACTGTACCCGGTAACCGGCATCGCTCGCGGCGAGTGCCGCCAACAGCAGCCACAGGGTGCCGGGATCGTCGGGCAGCGGTGCGATCAGCAGTACGGGGCCCTTGGCCAAGTGGTTGGCATGGTAGAGGCGGATGCCGATACGGGTGCGCAGGAACGACTCCAGGCAGCGGCGCTGCAGGGCGGCGCCGAGCTGATCGACCCAGTGCTCCTCGAGTTCGCGAAACACCGGTTGCCACAGCTCCGCCAGACAGGTTGACACGGGATAGAGGGCCAGGCTCTGTGCGTAGAGCGTTTCCATCTGGCCCTGGTCGAGAGCCTCGATGGCCGCCAACAACTGACGCCGTTGGCTGGGCCAGTCGCCGGAGGCCGGCTCGGCCGCCGGTATGGGTTGCGGCTGGTCGATGAGCTCCTTGACCTGGCTGACCGGCACGCCACGGCTAAGCCACTGCAGGATGCGCTCGACCCGCTCGATATCCTCGCGAGCGTAGAGGCGATGTCCCTTGGGGGTGCGCTTGGGGCGGATCAGGCCGTAGCGGCGCTCCCAGGCGCGCAGGGTAACCGAGTTGACCCCGGTAAGGCGTGACACCTCGCGGATCGGATAGAGCGGTGTGTCGGCCGGATGGGCCCCCTTCTCGGTCATGCTCGCCTGCCTCTTGTGTTGTCTGGGCCTGGTGGCAACGGTGTCCCGGCTGTTGCCGAGGCTCGCTGCCAAGGAATATTGTACGCTAAACGGGCGGTGTACAACTGATGGAGGTCACGGTCAAGTCGACAAGGCCTCCCCTGCCTGCTCCGCGACCACGGCGGCCAGGGCATCGATGAAAGCAGGGTGTTCGCCCACGGGGGGCAGCAGCCTCAGCTCGATGTCGGGATGGGATGACCTCAGCGCCTCGACCTGAGCCGGGACGTCCTTGCGCAGATGGCGCCCGGCGGCGAAGAACAGGGGCAGGATATCGGCGCGCCGAAGGCCTGCCGAAGCGAGCTCGGCCACGCTGCTTTCCAGCGAGGGTTCGCTAAGCTCCATGTAGGCTAGCTTGAGCGGGACCTGCATGCGAGTGGCCAAGGATGCGTGGAAATGCTCGAAAGGGGCACGCCAGGCGGGATCGCTGGAGCCATGGGCGAGCAGAATCAGACTGTAGGTCATGGCGATCTCCGAACACGAAGTGTAGCGGCCGGCGGGCTGCACCGTTGAACCGGCCGGTTGCCGCCAGCATAGCAGAGATGTACAACGATTGTATAACGAAAGGCGCAGCGGGTGAGGGCGCCTGCGACGCGGGAGGGAATCTGATATGCGAGTCTTGGTGACCGGCGGCAGTGGCTTCGTTGGCCAGCGCCTGTGCCTGCGCCTGAAGGAGGCGGGGCACCGGCTGCAGGTGGTTTCCCGCGATCCGGCATCCGCTCGACGCAAGCTACCGGAAGGGACCGACGTGCGACGCTCGGTGCTCGATTTCGTCGATTCCCCGCCGCATGCCATCGTCAATCTGGCCGGGGAGCCGATCGCCGCCAAGCGCTGGAGCGACGAGCAGAAAAACCGGCTGATCGATTCCCGGGTCAACGTGACTCGCGATCTGGTGATCCTCTGTGAGCAGCTCGAGCAGGCCAGCGGGCAGGCACCGCATGTCATGGTGTCGGGTTCGGCGATGGGATTCTATGGCGATCAGGGAAGCCGGGAGGTCACCGAGCAGACCCCCCCCCACGATGAATTCGCCCATCGCCTGTGCAAGCGCTGGGAGGACGCCGCGCTCGAGGCGACTGACTTCGGGACCCGGGTGGCGTTGTTGCGTACCGGCCTGGTGCTGGATACGGGAGGCGGCAGCTTGGCCAAGATGCTGCCGCCATTCAAGCTGGGGCTGGGAGGGCGCTTTGGCGACGGGCGACAGTACATGCCGTGGATCCACCGCGAGGATCTGGTGCGCAGCATCCTGTTCCTGCTCGAGCGCGACGACCTCGATGGGCCGTTCAACGGCAGCGCGCCGCATCCGGTCACCAACGCCGAGTTCACCCGCGTGCTGGCCCGGCAGCTCAACCGCCCTGCCGTCATGCCTGTACCGGCGGTCGTACTGGAGGCCGCTTTCGGCGAGATGGCACGCCTGCTGTTGACCGGGGCCGACATGCGCCCGGCGCGCCTGCTCGAGGCCGGCTTCACGTTTCGGTATCCGACGCTGGAGCAGGCGCTGGCCGACATCCTCGAGAAGCGCTGATCTCGGCCTTCTGCACACGGCGTCAGCGGCTCTCTTCTCCCACCGTGACGATGACCCTGACCGCATCCAGCCGCAGTCGTGTGCTATCGATGGCGGCATCCAGTTCGCGACGTTCACGGCGTAGCGCCTCGAGCTCTTCCTCGCGCACCGCCGGGTTGAGTCTTGCCAGCGCCTCCAGGCGGGCCAGCTCGCCGTCAAGCTCCCGACGCATGCGAACTTGAGCGCCCTCGACGATGCTCGGCAGCTCGCGTTCGGCCTCCTGCTCGCCCTGGGTGAGCAGGTCGCGCAACTGGTCGTGACGGCTGCGGATCAGGTCGCGGGCCATGGCCTTCTTGACCTTCTTCAGGTTCTTCGACAGCCCGGTGAAGGAGACCTTGTCGCTGAGCACGGCGCCCGATTCGTCGAGCAGCACGCGCACCGCGGTCGGCGGCAGGAAGCGGTTGACGTGCAGGCGTTTGGGTGCCGGACAGTAAGTGCGAAACACCAGCTCGGCCATCAGTCGCCCGGCGGGTATGGCGGGATGCTTGAGCAGCGCTAGGGCGGTGTTGCCCATGGTGCCGTCGAGGATGCGCCCCATCATCTCGCGCAGCAACGGATGCTCCCAGGAGAGACGCTGCACGTCATCGCGGGCCAGAGCGCGCTCGCGCGACAGGGTGGCGGTGAAGCCCTCCTCGCCCTTGGCCAGGCCGGGCAGGCCGTCGAGCATCTGCGGGCCGGGCTGCAGGTGCAGCAGGCCGCCGCCGAGCTCCTGGCTATCGACACCGAAGATATCCAGCGCCTGGTCGAGGTAGCGCGTCAGCGCCGGGTCGTCGTCGAGCTCACGAATCGCTGCCGCCACCGCCTCGGCACGCGCCGGGCGACAGGCGTTGAGTTCCAGCAGGCGGTTGCGCCCGGCGTCGCGCTGGGCCAGGCGGCTCTCGAATAGCGCCCGGGTCTCGTTGATGACGTCCTCCAGCGCTTCGTCGTCGAGCAGCGCTTCGGCCAGCGCGTCGCCGAAGGCATCGAACAGCTCATTGCCGACGCCGTGGGGCGAGGCGAAGGCGTCCATTCCCTCGCGCAACCAGCGCAGCAGGCGCTCGCCCGGGCTGGCCTCGAACAGCGGCACGTGGATCTCGATGGCGTGGCGCTGGCCGATACGATCGAGCCGGCCGATGCGTTGTTCGAGCTGGTCGGGATGCTGCGGCAGGTCGAACATCACCAGATGACGGCAGAACTGGAAGTTGCGCCCCTCCGAGCCGATCTCGGAGCATACCAGTACCTGGCTGCCTTCCTCCTCGTCGGCGAAAGCGGCGGCCGCGCGGTCGCGCTCGACCAGCGTGAGCCCTTCGTGAAACACCGGGGCGTGGATGCCGCCCAGAACCCGCAGGGCTTCGGCCAGGCCCTGGGCGGTTTCGCGATCATGGGCGATCACTAGCACCTTGTCGCTGGCGAAACCCTGCTCCCCGTCGTCGGCGAGCCGCTCCAGCAGCCAACTCACTCTAGGATCGATCTGCCACCAGGGCTCGGCGTTGAGCGGGTCGTCCGAAAGCGCACGATAGGTGGCATCGGGGTAGATCAGTACGTCGGGGTGGTCGAGTCCGGTCTCGATCAGCAGTTCGTCGAGATAGTCCTCGTCGCGCTCGAGCTTGCGCAGCACGCGGCGGTAGGCCGAAGGCAGCGTTAGTGTTGCCAGGTGCAGGCGGCGTTGGGGAAAGCCGCCCACGTGGCGGCGGCTGTTACGAAACATCACCCGTCCGGTGCCGTGCCGGTCGAGCAACTGCTCGCGCAGCTGATCGCGGGCGCTGGCCTGTTGCTCGGGGCCGCTCTCGGGGTTGGCGAGCACCTTCAGCAGCGCCAGGCTGTCGGGCTCGTCGACTACTGCTGATACGCTGTCGCGCGCGTCGCTGCCGCCTGCGGGAAGGTTCTCCAGGGCGTCGATGGCCTGGGCCACTTCCACATAGTGCTGCTCCTCCTCGCGGAAGGCGTCGAGGCTGTGGTAGCGGTCCGGGTCGAGCAGACGCAAGCGGGCGAAGTGACTCTCGAGCCCCATTTGCTCGGGGGTGGCGGTGAGCAGCAGCACTCCCGGCACGGTCTTCGCGAGGCGCTCGACGCATGCATAACCGGGGCCGGCCTGATCGGCACTCCAGTCGAGGTGGTGCGCTTCATCGACGATCAGCAGATCCCAGTCGCTACTGGCGGCCTGCTCCTGTCGATGCGGATTGGCGAACAGCCATTCCTGGCTGGCCAGGATCAACTGGCCGGACTCGAAGGGGTTGCTCTCGGCCTGGGCCAGGCTCTGCTGCTCGTCGAGCAGGGTCACTTCCAAGGCGAAGCGACGCAGCAGCTCCACCAACCATTGATGCGTCAGGCTCGGCGGGACCAGGATCAGCGCGCGCTGGGCGCGGCCGGTGAGCAGCATGCGATGCAGGATCAGACCGGCCTCGATGGTCTTGCCCAGCCCCACCTCATCGGCCAGCAGCACGCGTGGTGCATGACGCCGGGCCACTTCATCGGCAATGTAGAGCTGGTGAGGAATCAGGTCGATGCGCGGTCCGGCCAGACCCAGCGCCGGGTTCTGTTCGATGCGGTGGTGGTGATGCAGGGTACGGAAGCGCAGGTCGAACCAGTCGTTGCGGTCGACCTGGCCGGTCAGCAGACGGTCGCGAGCCTGGTCGAACTGCATGGTATCGGCCAGGCGTGCCTCCGGCAGTTCGCGCAGTTCGCCCTGTTCGTCCTCGCCGATGTAGACGATCAGACCGTCGACCTCCTTGCTGTCGTCGACGGTCAGGCTCCAGCCTTCGCTCGACTGGATGCGGTCGCCGCTGCCGAAGGCGACTCGGGTGAGAGGTGCCTGACGGCTGCTGTAGGTGCGGGTTTCCTGGCTGGCACCGAACAGCACGGTGACGCTACGCTGATCGCAACTCAGAATGGTGCCCAGGCCCAGATCGGCCTCGCCGTCGCTGATCCAGCGCTGGCCGGGTGAAAAGTCGCTCATGATGCCTCGGTCGATGCGGAAAACGATGCGCATGCTGTCGGCAGAGGCAGCTCCGCCAGCAGCAGGGCGGGCGATTCTAACGCAAAGCTTGTCATGGCTTAAGGCTGGTGGAGAACGCCCGGAAATGGTAGGACGGATCGCCCCCTCGGCTCAATGACGCTCCAGCCAGCCGTTCAGCTGCGCCCGTGACAGCTCTCCCACGTGGCGCTCCACCGCGCGGCCTTCACGGTCGAACAAGAGGGTGGTGGGCAGTCCCGGCGACTCGAAGGTCGACATCATCTGCTGGCGGGGGTCGAGCAGCGGGTAGCGGAAGGCCAGCCCCTGTTCGTCGAGATAGCGCACCACCTGCAGCAGTTCCTCGCCCTGGTTGATCACCACCACTGTGACGTCCTCGCGTTCGCCGGCCTCAGCCAGCAGCGGCATCTCGCGCAGACAGGGCGGGCACCAGGTGGCCCAGAGGTTGACCACCACGCGTTCACCACGCAGGTCCTGCAGGTTGACCGGCTCGCCGTCGAGATTCTCCAGGGAGATGTCGGGCAGCTCGCGCAGCGGCATGTCGCCACCCAACGGGGCCAGGGTGACCAGTACCAGCCATAGCGCCGAGGCGCCGACGGTCAGGCCCATGGCGCCGATCATCGACAGCAGCCGGTCGCGCAGCGCCCAGCCGCTCCAGATCAGCGCCGCGAGCAGTCCCCACAGGCCGTGATAGCCCGGCTGCCACAGCTTGAGCACGTCCAGCGGGGCGGCGGCGTAGGCATCGAGATTCATCGCCACATGACCCAGGCGGGCACCGACCAGCCAGGCCAGCACCAGCCCGTTGAACCAGCGCGAGCGGACCCCGGGGGAGAGCCCCAGCAACAGCCAGGCTGCGAGCAGCAAGAGCAGGGCACAGCCAATGGCATACAGGCGCGGGACGGATATCAGTACGGGGCCCAGGGCGAAGGCGTCCATCGGTTCAGCTCCGAGAAGAGGGGTCGGCGCAAACGGCAAGACCGGGTAGAATCATCCACTTGCATGGGTTGCTGCGTCAGCAGAGCAAGCCTACTGCGCACGGCAAGCACTGTCACCCGGCGGGAGCCTTCATGGCACACAAGTCATTCGATCCTCTGCGCGCCTTGGCCATTGGCAGTCAGGCGTTGGGCTTCATCCTCATCATCACGCTGGAAACGGTGCTGGGTGGCGAGGCTGCCCGACCCTGGCAGGGGGTGACGCTGGCCGCGATGGTCGCCTTTGCGCTGGCCCTGGCGCTGGCGCGACTCTATCGGCGTAACAAGGCGCGCAAGGAGATGGCTCGCCGGCTGGCGGACGACGATGACGAGCCCTGAGCTTAGACGAGCCCGGTGTCTGACGCTGTGCGTCGTGCTGGGCTTCGTACTGCAGGGTTGCGCCGCCGCGCCGGTGCCGCGCGAGCATGGCGCCCCGTTGGCCCCTGCCGAGAGTGAAGCCACGTGGCTGGGTCAGTGGGCGCGATTGAGCGCCTCGCCGCACCCCGGCAAGAGTGGCTTCACCCTGCTCTCCAGCGGCCAGGATGCCTTCAGCTTGCGCGTGTTGCTCAGTGAGCAGGTCGACCGGCGACTCGATATCCAGACCTACCTGATGGGCGACGGGCTGACGACCCGCCTGCTGCTGCACCGCCTGCTGCGTGCCGCCGACAGGGGCGTCGAGGTGCGCCTGTTGATCGACGACATGGGCGCGGTGGGGCAGGGGGCGCAGCTGGCGGCGCTTGCAAGTCATCCCAACATTCAGGTGCGCGTCTACAACGCGATCGGCATCGGTCGCGATACGCTAATTGGTCGTGTGCTGGCTTCGGTGCCACAGGCGACACGCCAGCATCGTCGCATGCACAACAAGCTATGGATCGCTGACGGCGCTCTGGCCATCGTCGGCGGGCGCAATCTGGGCGACGAATACTACAGCGCCAGCGAGCCGCGTAATTTCACCGACCTCGACCTGCTGGTTCTGGGGCCGGTGGTGGAACCGCTGTCGCGCAGCTTCCATCTGTATTGGAATCATGGACTGGCACAGCCTATAGGGCGTTATCACCCCGCCGCTGACGAGGCGTGGCGTGACCTCAAGGCATCGCTCGACGACTGGGTCGAGGCCAACGCCGACTCGCCCTACTTCGCCGACCTTCGCCGCCGCTATGCCGATGCCGAGCAGGAGACGCTGGTAGGAAGACTGCACTGGGGGGAGGGTGTCGCCCTGTGGGATCCGCCTGGCAAGCCGGCCTGGCGTGGACGCCCTGAGCTTGCGCGCACCATGGCTGGCGACCTGCTCGAGCATGCCGGCGAGCCGAGCGATCGGCTGGTGATCGTTTCCGCCTACTTCGTGCCCGGCGAGCGGGGTACGCAGCGATTGCAGCGGTTGGCCGAGACCGGCATCGAGGTCGAGGTCTTCACCAACTCGCTCGAAGCGACCGATGTACCGGTAGTCCACGGTGCCTATCAGGTTCGTCGAGGCGCGCTGCTCGACAGCGGCGTTGCGCTCTACGAGATGCGTGCCGAGAGCGAGCCCGACAATGATGGGTTCGGCGTGGGCTCCTCAGCCTCCGCCCTGCATATCAAGGCGCTCGCCATCGATGACGATCGCGTGTTCGTCGGCTCGGCCAACGCCGACCCGCGCTCGGTGTGGTGGAATACCGAGGTCGGTGTGCTCGCCACCAGTTCCGGCCTTGCCGGCGAACTGCAGGCACTGGTGGAGACTGGCAAGGCGCCAGCGCTGAGCTACCGGGTCGAGCGGGATGACCAGGGACGACTCACCTGGCAGACCATGCAGCAGGGGGAGACGGTTTCGCTCGTGCGGGAGCCCGGCGGTTTCTGGCGCCGCCTGGGAGCCAGGCTGGGCAGGATCGGCTGGCTGGAGCCATGGCTGTAGCGGTGCCAGGTTCAGGGGGAGCTGTCGGCGACGCCAACGCGGTTGCGCCCCGCCCGTTTGGCCCGGTACAGCGCGCCATCGGCACGCGCCAGCATCTCGTCGGGGCTTTCGCCTCGGTGGTATTCGGCAATGCCCAGACTGATGGTGACGGCCAGCCCATGCAGGCGGGTCTCGGCCACCTGCTGGCGCAGGCGCTCGGCAAACGTTGAGGCCCCGCTGGCGGAAGTATCCTGAAGCAGGACGGCAAACTCCTCGCCGCCCCAGCGCGCCAGCAGATCGGTGCTGCGCAGGGTCTGACTCACCAGCGTGGCGAGGCGCTTGAGGATAACATCGCCAGTCTCGTGGCCGTGCTGGTCATTGACCGACTTGAACCGGTCGATATCGAACAGCAGAAGCGAGAAAGTGTTGTCGCTGCGTTCGGCTTGGCGAATCGCCTTGCGCATGGCGGTGTCGAAGGCACGACGGTTGTGCGCGCCGGTCAGATGGTCGCGGGTGGCCTGCTGCTCCAGCTCCTCCTCGAGGCGCTTGCGTTCGGCGATGTTGTGGAAGACGGCGATGTAGTGGCGTACCTTTCCCGCCTCGTCGGACACGGCCGTGATCGATTGCCACAGCGGATAGATCTCGCCGTATTTGTTGCGGTTCCAGATCTCGCCCTGCCAGTGGCCGGTCTCGAGCACCTCTTGCCATAGCTGGGCATAGAAGGCCTTGTCGTGCCGACCCGACTTGAACAGGCGTGGCGTGTGGCCAATGACCTCTTCCGGCAGGTAGCCGGTGATGTCGGTAAAGGCCTGGTTGACCCGCTCGATGCGCATCTCGGGGTCGGTGATCAGGGTCGCCTGACCGGTCTGGAACACGCTGGCGAGCAGCCGCAGCTCCTCTTCCTGGCGCTTGCGCTCGGTGATGTCCTCCTTGACCGCCACGAAGCGCACGATCTGCCCTGAATCGTCGCGTACCGGCGTGATGGTCTCGGCTTCCCAGTAGAGTTCGCCGCTCTTCTTGCGGTTCTGCAGCTCGCCGCGCCATACCTGGCCGCTGCGCAGGGTCTGCCACAGGTCCCGATAGACGATGTCGGGCGTCAACCCCGAGCGAATCATGGCCGGCGTCTTGCCGATCAGCTCTTCACGCGAGTAGCCGGTTACCTCGAGGAAGCGGCGGTTGACATACTCGATGCGTCCTTCGGTATCGGTGATGGCGGTGGCGGCCGGGCTCTGTTCCACGGCGATGTAGAGTTGATAGAACTTGGCTCGCAGCGTGTCGATGTCACTGCTGCTGTGGGGGCCAGCCATGGCCGCGGCGACGCCGGCGCTACCATGCGCAGTCTCGAGCTCGCTGATCGTCACGAGCGCCTCCCTACGAGTGGGACTTGTTCTGGGGCAAGTCTCTTTTGGATATGCTTGTATGCGGGCCATAAAAGTGTCTATGGCGATCCGACCGCGCAGCATAGCGTCTTTTCTCGGCACGTTCACGCCAAAGTTGGCGGTATCAGGCTAAAGGAGGGGCGGCGTTCCGGCCGAGGCTGCGCCAGCGTCAACACAGGAAAACATTGTCGATCCTGCGCTGCAGCGAGATCGCCGCTTCGTCTGCCGGCTGCGGTTCGTGCATGTAGAAGCCTTGGACCTGATCGCAGGCATGGCGACGCAGGTAGGCTATCTGTTCCGCCGACTCCACGCCCTCGGCCACGACCGTCAGGCCCAGTCGCTTGCCGAGATCGATGATGGCCTCGGTCAGGCTCCTATCCCCGGCATTGTCGAGGAGGTCGTGAATGAATGAGCCGTCGATCTTGATGGTGTCGAGAGGCAGGGCCTGCAGCTTGGAGAGCGACGAATAGCCGGTGCCGAAATCGTCGATGGCGATGCGCACGCCGATGGTCCGTAGCTCCTGCAGCACGCGCACCGCTCTTGGCATGTCCACCATCATCATGCTCTCGGTGATTTCCACCTCGAGCAGTTGCGGAGGCATCCCGGTGGCCTGCAGCGCGCTCTTGATATCTCCCGGCAGGCCGTCATCGAGGAACTGTCGAGCCGATAGGTTGACTGCCATGCTCAGCGCCGGGAAGCCGGCCTGCTGCCAGGCGATATTCTGTCGGCAGGCGGTATGGATGACCCAGCGGCCGATGGGGATGATCAGGCCATTCTCTTCGGCCAACGGGATGAACTGCTTGGGCAGGATCAGGCCGAGCTCCGGATGTTGCCAGCGCAGTAGGGCCTCCATGCCGATGACGCGGCCGGTCGCCATGTCGAGCTTCGACTGGTAGTAAAGCCGGAATTCCCGACGCTCCAGCGCCTTGCGCAGGCTCGACTCGAGTGCCAGGCGCTCCAAGGAGTCGGACTTGAGCTGTTCGGAGTAGAACTGGGCATTGTTCTTTCCCTCTTCCTTGGCGTGGTACATGGCCACGTCGGCGTGCTTCATCAGGGTTTGCTCATCTTCCCCGTCCGCGGGATACAGGGCGATGCCGATGCTCACCGTGATGCGAAACTCCTGGCCGGCCAGGGTGAAGGGAGCGCTGATCGCGGCGAGGATCTTGTTGGCCACCTGATGAACCTGCTCCTGATCATGAATTTCAGGAAGCAGGACGACGAACTCATCGCCGCCGAGGCGGGCGACCGTATCGCTTTCTCGCACCGCGCGCCCGAGTCGGCGACTGACTTCTTGCAACAGCTCATCGCCCGCATCGTGGCCGAGGGAGTCGTTGATCGCCTTGAACCGGTCGAGATCGAGAAACAGCAGCGCCAGGTGCTTGTCGTAGCGTCGGGCATGCTGCATGCCGTGCGTCAGCAGGCGGCTGAAGTATGCCCGGTTCGGCAGTTCCGTCAGGTTGTCATGAAAGGCCAGGTATTCGGCGCGGCGGGCGTGGTCCAGACGCTCTTCGAGCACGCTGGCCTGTGCCCGGCGAAGCTTCCAGCTGAGACGGCCGAGCATCGTCAGCACGACGAGAAAGGCGAGCGTGACCAGCAGGGCGCGCCAGTAGTAGTCACGCTGCAGGGCGGAGGCAGCGGCCATCTGCTCGCTCCGGGAGAGTCCAACGACGATGGCGACCGGAAACTCGAACAAGGCTCTGGCCACGAGGTAGCGGTGCACGTCGTCCCACTCGTTCACCCTGAGCTGGGCAGGATCACCGAGTGCGCCACTGCCATTCACGAGGTTGGCGTAGTCGACCGGCTCGCCGGTGTGGATGGTGTCGCCAGTGCGGCGCACCAGGAATGTGTCTTCCTCGCCCGCCACGGCCAGCACCCCCTGCACGCCCAGCGTATCCAGCTCGTAGCCGCTGACGAAATGCGCCGCGCTCACCAGTACCGAGACGACTGCCGGGGCGGGCTCATCGGCTGTCGTCAGGCGCCGGCTGAAGGCAAGCTGACTGTCCGCTCCGCTCGCCTGCTGCCGCGGCAACGCCACCTGCATGCCCTCTCCTTCGGCAGCGGTGATGACGCTCTGCGGCGCCGAGGAGGGGTGCGTGCTGGCGATGACGTTGCCTGCGGCATCGCTGATGCGAACCTCGAACAGCAAGGTGGGCGGGAGCATGCCTTGCTGGCCCAGCTCATCAAGAACGCGCTGTGGAGGGCGTTCGTCGAGACTGTAGCGTACCAGCTTGAGCGTGGTGTCGATCTCGCGCAGTGCTCGCACGACCTGGGCCTCATAGGTTTCGGCCAGGTCGGCCGTCAACGCCGCGGCCCGTTGCTCGGCGGCCGTGTACTCCCGTTCGACGAGATCGAGCGTCACCAACCAGATGGCGGTCAGCGTCAGCAGCGCCAGACCCGGGAACAGTACGCCGGGCTCGACGAGCTGGTGCAGCCAGTGCCGCCGGGAGGCGTCCGCCGCCGGTGGGTGTGGCGTTGGCTCAGTCAATGGTCACCACCCGCAGACGCTCGTCGATGTGGACGTCGTCCAGGTAACCGATGGCGTCGGCATGCGCCGCCACAAAGTCGACCATGGCGCGGTCGCCTGCCAGGCTGCGCGGTGGCTGGCCGCGTCCGGTGAATATCAGGCGCGACCAGTGCATCTTGACCTGAGTGGGCGTCTGGCCTAGATATTCGCGGTAGAAGGTTGCGTAGATCGGAGAGCTCTCGCCTTGGTCCAATGGCGTGGCTGGCTGACCATTGGGAAAGCGGCTGGTACGGCCCAGGTAGATGTCGGCCAGTTCGCTTCGGGTAAGCGTGACGAGCGGATTGTGTGCAGAAACCACCACCACCACCTCGGCCCAGGCCATGCTCGATGCCAGTGAAAATAGTAGGCCACAGCCAGTTCGCTTGAGTCGTGAAGGCATCCTTGTCTCCTCAGAACACGAAGTCGAGCGCAAGGCTGAACAAGTTGACCGAACCGCCGGGATCGAAGCCTGGCTGTGAGTTGACCAGGTAGCCGCGTGATCCCCCCTCATGATTCATGTGGTCGAACTGGGCCTTGATGGCCATGCTGCTGCTGAAGTCCCAGCGCAAGCCGAGCGAGATGCTCTTCTGCTGTGGTTGCCCCTGAAGCAGAGAGTTGAGCATCGCATCCAGTGCTTCGCTGCCGGGCTGTGAAAGGCCTGGAGTGGACGTCTGGCTGTGAATGCGCTGATTGGCATATGTCAGATAGGGCGTGAAGGCGCCCAAACGGTAGCCGCCGGAAATGTACCAGCCGCGGTTATCCGCCAGAAAAGTGCGGCTGCTGGTCTGGGCCCATTCGCCCATCACGAACCAGTTGCCGGGATCGTAGCGAGCACCCAGGCTGATCACTTCAAATGACTTGTCATCGACATTGTAGCGATCGGCAATGGCATCGCCTTCAGGGCCAAACATTCGGAACACATCGAATAGCGGGTTGAAGTCTTCAATGCTCAGGCGGTAATGGCTGTAGGCAGCAAAGACGCTGAGATTGCCCTGCTCCACGACATTGCTGATTGTCAGCCCTTCCCGGGCGCGTGCCTCGGCCGTGGCTCGATTCCCTGTATTGTCGATATAGGGAAAGGTGGTATCACTTTGCCCATAGGTGGCCCGAAGCGTGCTGGTGGCGCTTGCGATACGGGAGCGGTAGCTGACGTCCAGGCCATCAATGCTGGAAACCGGTATGGTGCGATAGACTTCCAATGGCGGGCGCACCCAGGGCGTCGCATAGCCTACCTTGCGATACTCCGAATTCATGAAGACCGGAAGGATGACGCGGCCGACTCTCAGGCTAAGCTCGGGCGTCACATCGAAATTGATGTTGGCCCACTCTATTGCCGGCCTGAACTGGCCATCGTACTGCTGCTCGGTGACGATCTGCACCACGCTCGAGAGGCGGGGCGTAAGGTTGGCGGTAAGCTGCAGGCCCAGTCGGCTGTCGACCTCGGCGCTCCAGTCACTGGTATGGCCAGCCCCCCTGGGCATTAGCATGCTCGAAACGAAATCCGCCTGGTCCTCGTCGGAATGCACCACGCCAAGCGTGCCGAAGCCATTCAAGGACAGCGAGGGAGTGTTCGCTTGTGCTGCAAGGGGAAGCCCGCAAGTCAGCATCAGCAAGATGAAGGCGATAAGAACTGGCTTTCTCTGCATTAGAAGGTCCACAGGCGTGGGCGATGGTGTATGGCCGCCCCTCTAGAGGTAGCGGAAAGGCGGGCCTAATGATCGACCTTACGGGCAGGAGATGTGTGTCTCTGCGTTCCAGACGACTATCGGCAGGAGATCGAAAGACTTGAGGTTAGGAGCGTGAGCTGGCGTCAGACTTACGCCTGTCCTGGCAACGAAAAACCGCCACCCGGTATGATCCGTAAGTGGCGGTTTTGCTGAATTCTTTGGTCGGAGTAGCAGGATTCGAACCTACGACCTCTGCCTCCCGAAGGCAGCGCTCTACCAAGCTGAGCTATACTCCGTTGCTGCACACGAGCCGTCTCGGAGGACCGCTCGATGCCGGCGCCGCTGGTGCCGACGGATGGGCATTATACGCAAAACCCTCGTCCTTGCAAGCCCCGCGACGGCGCCGGTGCGACGTTCAGTTCTGGCGTTCCACGGCGAGCTTGGCCAGTTCGGCCAGGCTGTCGCGATAGCGGCTGGGGGGGAGTAGATCCAGCTGCTCCAGCGCCTTGGCCGACATCTCCTCGGCGCGTGCGCGGGTATAGTCCAGTGCGCCGGTGTCGCGCACGATAGCGAGCACTTCGTCCAACTGGTCGAGTCCGCCCTGGCGAATGGCTTGGCGGATCGTCTTGGCCTGGTCGGGGGTGCCGGCGGCCATTGCCTGGATCAGCGGCAGGGTGGGCTTGCCCTCGGCCAAGTCGTCACCCACGTTCTTGCCCATGGCCTCGGCGTCGCCCTGGTAGTCGAGCAGGTCGTCGACGAGCTGGAACGCCAGGCCCAGATAGCGACCGTAGTACCGTAGCGCCGCTTCCTGCTGCGGTTCGGCCCCGGCCAGGATGGCGCCGCTGTGGGTGGCGGCTTCGAACAGCATGGCGGTCTTGCCCTGGATGGTCTCGAAGTAGACCGCCTCGTCGATGTCGGGGTTGCCCACGTTGGTCAGCTGCTGCACCTCGCCCTCGGCAATCACGCAGGTGGCGCTGGAGAGCACGTCCATGATCCTGAGCGAGCCGATTTCCACCATCATCTGGAAGGAGCGCGAATAGAGGTAGTCGCCCACCAGAACCGAGGGGGCGTTGCCCCAGGCGTCGTTTGCGGTGGCGCGTCCGCGGCGCATGTGGGATTCGTCGACCACGTCGTCGTGCAGCAGCGTCGAGGTGTGCATGAACTCGATCAGTGTGGCCAGCGAGATGTGCTTGTCGCCCTGATAGCCCAGTGCGCGGGCCGCGAGCAGGACCAGCAGTGGGCGCAGACGCTTGCCGCCGCTGGCAATGATGTATTGGCCGATGGTTTCCACCAGCGGCACGCGCGAGGCCAGCTGTTCCATGATGGTGCGGTTGACCGCGGCGAAATCGTCGGCAACTGCCGCATGGAGCGACGAGGCGGAGGCGTTGCTGTCGGTCGAGCTGGTTGAAGCGTTGGCAGGCATGGGGCGATATCATCGGGCTGTTGGGCCCGAATGCCGGAGAGTGGCGGTGGGCCTAGAGTTGCGGGTCATGCTATGGCCCCCCCAGTGGGGCGTCAAGCGGTGCCGCGGTGTGCCTTGATATGGCGCGGCGTCGGAGTGAAGGTAAGGGCGGCGGCGGCTTGAACGCTACGCGGGCCGCGGTTATAATGCGCGGCCCACTCATCACGCTCCCTGTCAGATGGCTGCCGAAAGGGGCGCCACTCGAAGCAGGCCGATGAAGAGCCAACCCCGATGAGTTCTGGAGAGATACGCACATGTACGCAGTAATCAAGAGCGGTGGCAAGCAGTACCGCGTTCAGGAAGGCCAGACGCTCAAGCTTGAGAAGCTCGAGATTCCGACCGGCGAAACCGTCGAGTTCGACCAGGTGCTGCTGGTGGCCGATGGCGATGACGTGACCGTTGGCGCTCCGCTGGTCGAAGGTGCCAAGGTGGCTGCCGAGATCGTCTCTCACGGGCGTGGCGAGAAGATCCGCATCATCAAGTTCCGTCGTCGCAAGCACCACATGAAGCGTCAGGGCCACCGTCAGTGGTTCACTGAAGTCAAGATCACCGGGATTTCCGCCTAAGCGGCTTCCCCTTAACGAGCGAGGACTTTGCAATGGCTCATAAGAAGGCAGCCGGCTCTACCCGTAACGGCCGCGATTCAGAATCCAAACGCCTTGGTGTCAAGCTGTATGGCGGCCAGGCCGTCACCGCCGGCAACATCATCGTGCGCCAGCGTGGCACCCGCTTCCACGCCGGTACCGGCGTCGGTGTCGGCCGCGACCACACCCTGTTCGCCCTGAGCGACGGCGTGATCAAGTTCGAGACCAAGGGTCCGAAGAACCGCAAGTTCGTCAGCGTCGTCTCTGCCTGAGAACGCCCGAACCGGTAGTAGGAAGGCCCCGCTCAGGCGGGGCCTTCTTGTATCATGACGGTAGCATCCGTCGGGAGAGTCACAATGCAGTTCGTCGACGAAGCCTCGATCATCGTGGAGGCCGGCAGGGGTGGTAACGGTTGCCTGAGTTTCCGCCGTGAGAAGTACGTGCCCAAGGGTGGTCCCGATGGCGGCGACGGCGGGCATGGCGGCAGCGTCTACTTGGTCGGCGATGACGCCCTCAACACCCTGATCGATTTCAAGTACCAGCGCTTCTACCAGGCCGAGAGCGGTCGCCCCGGCCAGGGGCGTCAGATGAGTGGCCGGGCCGGCAGCGATCTGGTGGTCAAGGTGCCGGTGGGTACCACGGTGATCGACGAGGACACCCTCGAAGTGATCGCCGACATCACCGAGATCGGCCAGCAGGTGCTGGTGGCCCAGGGCGGTCGCCGCGGGCTCGGCAATATTCACTTCAAGTCATCGACCAACCGCGCGCCGCGCAAGACCACGCCCGGTACCGACGGCGAGCGGCGCAGCCTGCGCCTGGAGATGAAGGTGATGGCCGACGTCGGCCTGCTGGGTATGCCCAATGCCGGTAAGTCGACCCTGATCCGCTCGGTGTCCGCGGCCAAGCCCAAGGTGGCCGACTATCCGTTCACCACGCTGGTGCCCAACCTCGGAGTGGTGAAGCTGGGCATGCATGAGCACTTCGTGATGGCCGACGTGCCAGGCCTGATCGAGGGCGCATCGGACGGAGCCGGCCTGGGCCTGCGCTTCCTCAAGCACCTGACGCGTACCCGTTTGCTGTTCCACGTGGTCGATGTGGCGCCGTTCGACGAGTCGGACCCGGTCGAGGTCGCGCGTGCCATCGCCCATGAGCTCGAGCAGTTCTCGCCGACCCTGGCCGAGCGCCCGCGCTGGCTGGTGCTCAACAAGCTCGATCTGGTGCCGGAGGAGGAGCGTGAAGCGCGAGTCGCCGCCATCGTCGAAGGCCTTGCCTGGGAGGGGCCGGTCTATCGCATTTCGGCGATCAGCGGCGAGGGCACCGATGACCTGGTGCAGGCGGCGCACCGCTGGCTGACCGAGCAGCGCCGGTTGGAAAACGAGGACGAGGAGGCCGCCGAGCGCGAGCATGAGATGCGCGAACGCATGGAGGCCGAGGCGGTGGCGCGCACCGAAGCGCGCCTGGGTCGTCGGCGCAAGCGCAGCGATCAGGACGAAGATGACGATGATTTCGACGATGATGACTATGACGTCGAGGTCGAATACGCTCCTTGAGATAACAACTGGCTGCGCTCGGCCATACGGCGTTAAAAATTGACTTAGAATACTCATTTACAGCTTGTAAACTCCGTTTCTTCGTCAGTTTTTTCCTTGTCTGGCCGTCGCTCGCTCAGTTGCGCTATCGAGGTTGCGCTGAGATAGCGGTTTTTTGCTGGATGGGAGAGTAGGGTGTGAACGAGCAGCGGGTTCCGGGTCGCGATGCGCTGCGTGGCGCTCGCCGGGTGGTGGTGAAGATCGGCAGTGCGCTGCTGACCAACGACGGGCGCGGGCTCGACGAGGCGGCGATTGGCGGCTGGGTCGACCAGATCGCGGCGCTGCATCACCAGGGGGTCGAGGTGGTGCTGGTATCGTCGGGTGCCGTGGCGGCCGGCATGGTGAGGCTGGGCTGGCAGGTCCGACCTTCGGCGGTACATGAGCTGCAGGCCGCTGCTGCGGTGGGGCAGAACGGCCTGACACAGTGCTACGAACATCACTTTGCGCGCCATGGGCTACTGACTGCCCAGGTGCTGCTGACCCATGACGACCTCTCCAACCGCAAGCGCTACCTCAATGCTCGTTCGGCGCTGCGCACCTTGGTCGATCTGCGCGTGGTGCCGGTGATCAACGAGAACGATACCGTGGTCACCGACGAGATCCGCTTCGGCGACAACGACACCCTCGGTGCGCTGGTTGCCAACCTGCTCGAGGCCGAGGCGCTGGTGATCCTTACTGACCAGGAGGGACTGTTCGATGCCGACCCGCGCCACAACCCGGCGGCAACGCTGATCCGTGAAGGCCGTGCCGATGACCCGGCGCTGGCGGCGGTGGCCGGCGGCGGCGGCGCGCTGGGCCGTGGTGGGATGACCACCAAGGTCCAGGCGGCGCGCCTGGCGGCCCGCTCCGGTGCCGTCACGGCAATTGCCAGCGGGCGTCAGCCCGCGGTGCTGACCCGGTTGATCGAGGGCGAGCGCCTGGGTACGCTGCTGTGCCCGGAAGAGGCGCCGATGGCGGCGCGCAAGCGCTGGCTGGCGGGGCAGCTGCAGGTGCGTGGCAGCCTGACGCTGGATGCCGGCGCGGTCAAGGTGCTGCGTGGCAGCGGATCGAGCCTGCTGGCGGTAGGTGTCAAGGCGCTGTCTGGCGACTTCGTGCGCGGCGACATGGTGCTGTGTCTCGACGAGCAGGGCGAGCGCATCGCCAAGGGGCTGGTCAACTACGGTGCCGATGAGGCCCGCCGTATTCTGGGCCAGCCGAGCCACCAGATCGAGGCAATTCTGGGCTACATGGAGGCGCCCGAGCTGATTCACCGCGACAACCTCGTCGTGCTGTGAGTCAGTATCCATGGGGCCTGTAGCATGACGCCGGCTACCTGTGGTAGGATGCGCCATCCTCTCAGACACGGCCCGTCGACAACCTTCGGGTTGAGGCCATGGCCAGACCGGCTGGGAAGTGAAATTTCCAGGCCGGACAAATCGTTATCGATGCCGCCCCCGATCGGGCGGTGTTAAAGTTTTCCAGGAGATTGTCAGTGGCAAACAGCAAGCAAGCCCGCAAGCGTGCCCGTCAGGCGGAAGGCCGTCGTGTTCTGAAGGCGAGCCAGCGCGCCATGGTGCGTACCTATGTGAAGCGCGTCATCAAGGCCATCAACGGTGGCGACCACGCTACCGCCATGACCGAGTTCCAGAAGGCGCAGCCGGTCATCGACCGTATCGCTGACAAGGACGTGCTCTCCAAGAAGAAGGCAGCACGCCTGAAGAGCCGCCTGAACGCGCGAATTAAGGCGCTGGCTGCGTAAAGCCGGACGCCTAGGAGACATCGCGAACGTTGGTCACTCATGCCTGCGCATCGCGAACTCTTGAAAAAACCGGCTTAGGCCGGTTTTTTTGTGCCTGCCAAGCGGGTGATCCGCATCGAACGAGCCTGACGAGGAAAGCAGAAGGTGACGGAACGCGAGCAGTTGCCCAAGCCCGGGGAAGCGACGCCACTCACGGTGGCCGATGACGACCGGGCCGTTGCTCCCAAGGCCGGCGGGCTGATGCGCTCCGGTCTGGTGGTAGGGGCCATGACCATGCTGTCGCGGGTCATGGGCCTGGTGCGTGATGTGGTGGTGGCGACCCTGTTCGGTGCCGGCAGCGGTGCCGATGCGTTTTTTGTGGCCTTCAAGATCCCCAACTTCATGCGCCGGCTGTTTGCCGAAGGGGCCTTCAACCAGGCCTTCGTGCCGGTGCTTTCCGAATATGCCACTCGTGGCAGCAAGCGCGAGGTGCGCGAACTGCTCGACGCCGTGGCTGGTAGTCTCACCGCGGTGCTGGCGCTGATTACCGCCCTGGCCATGCTCGCGGCGCCCTGGCTGGTGTGGCTCTTCGCGCCCGGGTTCGGCCGCGACCCGGCCAAGCTGGCGCTTACCGCCGACATGCTGCGGCTTACTTTCCCCTATCTGCTGCTGGTTTCGCTCACCGCCTTTGCCGGCAGCGTGCTCAACACCTGGAACCGCTTCGCCGTGCCGGCCTTCACTCCGGTACTGCTCAATCTCTCGCTGATCGGCGCGGCCATGCTGCTCACGCCGTTGATGAGCGAGCCGGCCATGGCGCTGGCCTGGGGCGTGCTTATCGCCGGCGTCGCCCAGCTCGCCTTCCAGGTGCCGTTCCTGGCGCGCCTGGGGTTGATGCCGAGACCCTGGCCCAATTTCGCCCACAGCGGGGTGAAGCGTATCCTGGTGCTGATGACCCCGGCCCTGTTCGGCGTCTCGGTATCGCAGATCAACCTGCTGCTGGACACTGTGCTGGCTTCGTTGCTGGCACCCGGCAGCGTCTCGTGGCTCTATTATTCCGACCGTCTGGTGGAACTGCCGCTGGGAGTGTTCGGCATCGCCATCGGTACGGTGATCCTGCCGGCGCTTTCCAAGCGTCACGCCGAACAGTCGGGTGAGCATTTCGCCGCCATGCTCGACTGGGCAGTGCGCGCCGTGCTGCTGCTGGGCTTGCCGGCGGCCCTGGCGCTGGCGATCCTGGCCGAGCCGCTGCTGATCTCGCTGTTCCACTACGGCGCCATGACCGAGCACGATATCGCCATGGCGGCGATGAGCCTGCGCGCCTACGCCTTCGGTCTGGTCGCCTTCATGCTGATCAAGGTGTTGGCGCCGGGGTTCTTCGCCCGCCAGAACACCAAGACGCCGGTGAAGGTCGGCATCATCGCCATGGTCGCCAACATGGTGTTCAACCTCATTCTGATCTGGCCGCTGGCGCATGCCGGCCTGGCTCTGGCCACGGCGCTGTCGGCTTTCCTCAACGCCGGGCTGCTGGGCTGGCTGCTGCACAAGCAGGGTGTACTGGTGTTCCAGCCCGGCTGGGGCCGCTACGCCGTGCAACTGGTAGGCGGCTGTGTGGTAATGAGTGTGGGGCTCGCCTGGCTGGCGCCGGATTGGCAGCAGTGGCTGGGTTGGGGTGTCAGAGGACGAGTGCAATGGCTGGCACTGCTGGTCGTCCTCGGGGCAACGATTTACTTTGCCTGGCTAGCGGCGCTGGGCGTCAGGCCACGGCACTTCCGCATGCGGGGGTAATAGCTCCCTCGGAATTAGGAGCGAAGGTCCTGTGACGCGGGCAAACGGCTGTCAAGGGGGCAGGGGTTCGCTATAATCTTCCCCTTTATACGTTTTTCAACCAACGGGTTAGTGAAGGCTGAATGGAAGTCATTCGAGGACTGCACAATCTGCGCGACGAGCATCGCGGCTGCGTGGCGACCATCGGCAATTTCGATGGCGTGCACCGCGGCCATCAGGCGATTCTCGATCAGTGCCGCGAGCAGGCCTCGAAGCTGCGCCTGCCGGTAACGGTGGTGGTGTTCGAGCCCCAGCCGCGGGAGTTCTTCGCCGGCGACCAGGCGCCACCGCGGCTGACCCGCCTGCGCGAGAAGGTGCGCTTGCTGGGCGAGAGTGGGGTGGACTACGTGCTCTGCCTGCCGTTCAACGAGCGATTGCGCAGCCTTACCGCGGTGGAATTCATCGATCGCGTGCTGGTCGAAGGTTTGGGCGTACGCCATCTGGTGGTCGGTGACGATTTCCGTTTCGGCTGCGATCGCAGCGGCGACTTCAACCTGCTGACCCAGGAAGGCGAGCGACGTGGCAGTGACGGATTCGGCGTCGAGCACACGCGAACCTTCACCCTCGACGACGAGCGGGTCTCCAGCACCCGGGTGCGTACCCTGCTGGCCAGTGGCAACTTTGCCCAGGCGGCACGCATGCTGGGACGCCCCTATCGCCTGGGAGGGCGTGTGGTCGCCGACCAGAAGCTGGGGCGCACCATCGGTGTCCCCACCGCCAACCTGCCGCAGCCGCGCCTGCCCTTGGCGCTGCGCGGCGTCTACGCGGTGATGACGGAGCTCCCCGACGGAGAGCGCCTCCCCGGGGTGGCCAACATTGGTTGGCGCCCCACCGTGGGTAGCGACCGACCGGTGCTGGAGGTGCATCTGTTCGATTACGACGGTGACCTCTACGGCAAAAGGCTCACCGTGTATCCCTGTGCGAGACTGCGTGGCGAGAAGAAGTTCGATGACTTCGCCGCGCTGAAGCAGCAGATCATGGCGGATCTGGCCCGGGCCCGCCGCTTCTTCGCCACCCCGTGTCCTGCGGCCAGGGAGCTTGGCCTGGCAGACGACTCTCTTCCCATGGTATCGGCGCCGCTGGCGCGCGAAGCCACGAACTTCGAATCCTCGGCGGGACGTTCCGCCGACCAAGACGACGGCTGACTCCCAGGATATGAGCGACTACAAGCACACACTGAACCTGCCCGAGACCGACTTTCCGATGCGCGGCAACCTGCCCCAGCGCGAGCCCGGCCGGGTGTCGCAGTGGCAGGACATGAAGCTCTATCAGCGCCTGCGTGAAGAGCGCCGTGGCCGCCAGACCTTCGTGCTGCACGACGGCCCTCCCTACGCCAACGGCAGCATCCATATCGGTCATGCCCTCAACAAGATCCTCAAGGACATCATCGTCAAGTCGAAGAACCTGGCCGGCTTCGATGCCCCCTACGTACCCGGCTGGGACTGTCACGGTCTGCCCATCGAGCACAAGGTGGAAACCACCCACGGCAAGCACCTCGAGCCCGAGCAGGCGCGGGCGCTGTGCCGCGAGTACGCCACTGCCCAGATCGAGACCCAGCTCGCCGACTTCGTGCGCCTGGGCGTGATCGGTGACTGGGACCACCCGTACCGCACGATGGACTATGCCAACGAGGCAGGCGAGATCCGCGCCCTGGCCGACATGGTCGCGGCAGGCTACGTGTTCAAAGGCCTCAAGCCGGTCAACTGGTGCTTCGACTGCGGCTCGGCGCTCGCCGAGGCCGAGGTGGAGTATCAGGACAAGAAGTCCGATGCCATCGATGTGGCCTTCCCGGCCGCCGACGAGACCAGGCTGGCCGCGGCGTTCGGCCTGGCCGAGCTGCCCAAGCCCGCCGCCATCGTGATCTGGACCACCACGCCCTGGACCGTGCCGGCCAACCAGGCGCTCAACGTGCATCCCGAGTTCAGCTATGCCCTGGTCGATACCGGCGAGCGTCTGCTGGTGCTGGCCGAAGAGCTGGTCGAAAGCTGCCTGGAGCGCTACGAGCTCCAGGGCGAAGTGATTGCCACCGCCAAGGGCCAGGCGCTCGACCTGATCGAATTTCGCCATCCGTTCTATGATCGCCTCTCGCCGGTCTACCTGGCCGACTACGTCGAGTCCGAGGTGGGCAGCACCGGTATCGTTCACTCTGCCCCGGCTTACGGCGTCGACGACTTCGTCACCTGTCGCGCCCACGGCATGGAGTTCAGTGAGATCAAGAGCCCGGTGCAGGGCAACGGCGTCTATGCCGACGACCTGCCCTTCTTCGGCGGCCAGATGATCTGGAAGGCCAATCCGCAGATCGTCGACAAGCTGCGAGAGTTCGGCGCACTGCTGGCACACAAGGTCATCACTCACAGCTACATGCACTGCTGGCGCCACAAGACCCCGGTGATCTACCGCGCCACGGCGCAGTGGTTCGTGGGCATGGACGTCAAGGGGCATGACGGACGCACCCTGCGCGAGCGGGCGCTGGAAGGCATCGAGGCGACCCAGTTCACGCCGGCCTGGGGCAAGGCGCGGCTGCATGCCATGATCGCCAACCGACCTGACTGGTGCATCTCGCGCCAGCGCAACTGGGGCGTGCCGATCCCGTTCTTCCTGCACAAGGCTAGCGGCGAGCTGCACCCGCGCACCGTCGAGCTGATGGAGGAAGCCGCCAAGCGCGTCGAGCGCGAGGGCATCGACGCCTGGTTCCGCCTCGATCCCGCCGAGCTGCTGGGCGACGAGGCGGCCGAGTACGACAAGGTCACCGACACCCTCGACGTGTGGTTCGACTCCGGCACCACCCACCGCCACGTGCTGCGCGGCTCGCATCCCCACGGCCATGAGGATGGTCCGCGAGCCGACCTCTACCTGGAGGGCTCCGACCAGCACCGCGGCTGGTTCCACTCCTCGCTATTGACCGGCTCGGCCATCGACGGGCATCCGCCATATCGTCAGCTGCTGACCCATGGTTTTACCGTGGATTCCCAGGGACGCAAGCAGTCCAAGTCGCTGGGCAACGTGGTGGCGCCCCAGGAAGTGATGGACAAGCTCGGCGCCGACATCCTGCGCCTGTGGGTCGCCTCCACCGACTATTCGGGCGAGATGGCGGTCTCCGATGAGATTCTCAAGCGCACCGCCGACGTCTACCGGCGCATTCGCAACACCGCGCGCTTCCTGCTGGCCAACCTCAATGGCTTCGATCCGGCCCGTGACAGCGTGGCCTTCGACGACATGCTGGCGCTTGATCAGTGGGTGGTGGATCGCGCCGCCCAGCTGCAGGCGCGCATCGAGCAGGCCTATGAGGAGTACCGCTTCCTCGATGTTTACCAGCAGGTGCACGCTTTCTGCTCGCGTGAGCTGGGCGGTTTCTACCTCGACGTGATCAAGGATCGCCAGTACACCACTCAGGCCGACTCCTTGGCCCGGCGCAGCTGCCAGACCGCGCTCTACCACGTGGTCGAGGCGCTCTCGCGCTGGGTGGCACCGATCCTCAGCTTCACCGCCGAGGAGATCTACGAGAACATTCCGGGAAGCAAGGGCGACAGCGTGCTGCTCGAGACCTACTACGAGGGACTCGCCACCCTAGCGCCGAACGCCGAGCTGGGGCGCGAGTTCTGGGAACAGGTGCTCGAGGTCAAGCAGGCGGTCAACAAGTGCCTGGAGGATGCGCGTAACGCCAAGGTGATCAAGGGCAGCCTCGCCGCCGAGGTGACTCTGTTCGTGAATGACGAACTCCGTGCCACCCTGGCCAAGCTGGGCGAGGAATTGCGCTTCGTGATGCTCACCAGCGAGGTGCGTCTGGCACCGCTGGCGGAGGGCCAGAACGCTGAAGGCGCCGAATCCACCGAGCTGGCGGGGCTCAAGGTGGCGGTGGCCGCTAGCCCGCATCAGAAGTGCGAACGCTGCTGGCACCATCGCGAGGACGTCGGCAGCCACGCCGAGCACCCCGACCTCTGCGGGCGCTGCATCAGCAACCTGCCGGAGGGCGACGGTGAGACCCGCCACTATGCGTAACAGTCAGGATGACAGCGGCACTTCGGTGCCGCCGATGCGCCAGCCGCTGCGCTGGCTGTGGCTGGCCGCGGCCGTGGTGCTGCTGGATCTCGGCACCAAGGCGGTGATGTCGAGCCTGCTGAGCTATGGCCAGCCGGTGGAGGTGCTGCCGTTCTTCAACTTGACGCTGCTGCACAATACCGGAGCGGCGTTCAGCTTCCTCGCCGACCACCCCGGCTGGCAGCGCTGGTTCTTTGCCGCCATCGCCGTGGGAGCGAGCATCGCGCTCACGGTATGGATGAGCCGGCTCAAGGCCGACGAGAAGTTGCTCGCCGCCTCGCTGGCGCTGGTCATCGGCGGGGCGCTGGGTAACCTCTACGACCGGCTGGTACACGGCTACGTGGTCGACTTCCTCTCCTTCCACGTGGCCGGCTGGTACTATCCGGCCTTCAACGTGGCCGACATCGGCATTACCCTGGGGGCGATCGGCCTGATCTGGGAATCCGTTTTCGAAGGGCGCAAGCAGGCGCGCCGGAATCATTGAGCCGCCTGCTATCCTGCACACCAGACACGACCGATCGAGCGAGAGCAACGATGAGCGAATACCGCATCGATGAGGGTATGGAAGTGACCCTGCACTTCACCCTCAAGCTGGAGGACGGCACCGTGGTCGACTCCACCCGCGAGAAGCAGCCGGCTACCTTTCAACTGGGTGACGGCAACCTGCCGCCCGGCTTCGAATACCCGCTGAAGGGCATGAGCGGCGGCGAGAGCGGCAGCTTCGAGGTGACGCCCGAGCACGCCTTCGGCCAGCGCAATCCACAGAACGTGCAGATGCTGAGCCGCGACGACTTCGAGGAGATCGAGCCGGAAGTGGGCACGGTGATGTCATTCGCCGACCCCGCCGGCGGCGAGCTGCCCGGCGTGATCACCGCCGTCGACGAGCGCAACGTGGAAGTGGACTTCAACCATCCACTGGCCGGGCGTACCCTGACCTTCGAGGTCGAAGTGTTGGATGTAAGGCCTGCGCAGACGCATTGAGTGGTTAGCTCGATGTACGGCTGCCTGAAGGGCGTCTGGGGCAGGTCGACCTGCCGCCGAGATCGCCCTGACTCGAAATACCATTATCGGATGCCCTGACGCATCAAGGCGACGTAACCATGCAAGCTAACTCCGTACGAATCCGGCTGGCCAATCCCCGCGGCTTCTGTGCCGGCGTCGACCGCGCCATCGAGATCGTCAACCGTGCGCTGGACGTCTTCGGCCCGCCCATCTACGTACGTCACGAGGTGGTGCATAATCGCTTCGTGGTCGACACTTTGCGCGAGCGCGGCGCCATCTTCGTCGAGGAGCTCGATGAAGTGCCCGACGACGTGATCGTGATCTTCTCCGCCCATGGTGTCTCGCGGGCGGTACAGGAAGACGCCGAGCGGCGCGGCCTGAAGGTGTTCGACGCCACCTGCCCGCTGGTCACCAAGGTGCACATGGAAGTCCTGCGCTACGCCAAGCGCGGTCAGGAGTGCATCCTGATCGGTCACGCCGGGCATCCCGAGGTCGAAGGCACCATGGGACGATACGACACTGCCCATGGCGGCGCCATCTACCTGGTGGAGGATGACGAGGACGTCGCACGCCTCGAAGTGAAGGATCCCACTCGGCTCGCCTTCGTCACCCAGACCACGCTCTCCATGGACGACACCGCCCGGGTAATCGACGCCCTGCGCGCCAAGTTTCCCGAGATCCAGGGGCCGCGCAAGGACGACATCTGCTACGCCACGCAGAACCGCCAGGATGCGGTGCGTGAACTCGCCGCCGGCTGCGACCTGCTGCTGGTGGTGGGCAGTCCCAACAGCTCCAACTCCAACCGCCTGCGTGAGCTGGCCGAGCGGGTCGGCACCCCGGCCTATCTGATCGACGACGCCAGCCAGATCGACCCGGCCTGGCTCGAAGGCATCGCCGGCGTGGGCATCACCGCCGGGGCGAGCGCGCCGGAAGTGCTGGTCAAGGGCGTCATCGAACGGCTGCAGGGGTTGGGCGCCCAGGCGCCGGAGGAGCTGGCCGGCCGCGAAGAGACGATTACTTTCTCCATGCCGCGTGAGCTGCGTGAACGCGTCATCGCCAGCGATTCGCTATCCTGAGAAAAGGTGGGAAGTACGACGCCACCCGAAGGTATGAGTTTTCTCATGCCATGTGAGAATAATAAGCTGGGTCTGCCCCGGCTTTTTTCATGGCGTCTCTAGCAGAGCTGGTGGTCATGATACATACTGAAACCAAGTGTAACCAATCAGCGGAGGCGCGCCGAGTGACGACCCACGCCCGTCCGGCCCATGGCCGGCTTCGTCGCGCCCGAGGCTTTACCCTGATCGAGCTGATGATCGCCGTGGCCGTGATCGCGATCCTGGCGTCGATTGCGATTCCGAGCTATCGCGGTTACGTGGAGCGCGCGACGCGTACCGATGCTCATGCGGGGCTCATGGAGGCGGCCGGCCAGCTCGAGCGTTGCTACACGGTCAACAACTCCTATGCGAGCTGCACCACCATTTCCGACTCCCCGGACGGCAATTATGCCATCTCCCTGACGAGCGCAGCGTCGACGTACACCCTGACGGCATCGCTCAAGAGCGGCCGTGGCCCTGATGGATGCTCCGGGAACCTGACCTTGAACCACCAGGGCGTCAGAAGTCCTGCGGACTGCTGGTAACAGAGCGATGAAAAGCGCCGGTTTCACACTGATCGAGCTGCTGGTGACGATCGCCGTCATGACGATCGTCGCCACTATTGCCGTACCTGGGTTCCAGGGAATGTTGGCTCGCAACCGGCTGGCAGCCGATTACAACGTGGTGTTGTCCGGCCTGAATCAAGCCCGCAGCGAGGCCATCAAGCGGCGCGAGAGCGTGACCTTTCGTGTGACGCAGTCCAGCCCCTGGGAATACCGGATCACCACGGCGGACAGCAGCGATATCGCCATTCGCTCGGGCGGTGACGGGCAGGTCAGCCTCACCAGCACGAACATCACCTTCAACGCGCTGGGGCGGCGTGCGAATTGTACATCCGGCTGTGACATCAGCATCGATCACAGCGATGCCGGCAATCTCGACCTGCGGGTAAGTACCACCGGCCGTATCGGCAAACCGACGAGTTGAGGAGCGCGATGAGACGTTACGCTCAGTCAGGCTTTACGCTGGTCGAGGCGCTGATAGCGGTGTTGGTCCTCTCCATTGGGCTGCTCGGCGTGGCGGCCATGCAGCTGCGGGCCTTGCAGAGTGCCCATATGGGCTATCAGCGCGCCGTGGTCAGCCTGGCGGCGATAGATGCGCAGGAGCGTGCTTGGGCCGAGCTTGCAGCGGACAGCAACAAAGCGTGTCCGGCCGCGAGCACGGTTGAGGGCGGCTGGCGAGGGAATTGGTTCGGCACCCTGCTTTTCGACGGTGGAAGCGCTATCGGCGGCACGGATTGCGACTATACCGTGACTGTTCGCTGGCAGGAGGATCGCTATAGCCCCGGTGAAACCGGTGTCGGGTTCGTCTATCAGTTTCGCTTGCCTGACCTGAACCCATAAGAGGCGCGCACCATGGTCCCATCAGGCTTTCCTCGCCACGTTTCCCATCACCAGTCAGGCTTCACCCTGGTCGAACTGATGGTGGCGATGGTGATCGGCCTGATCATCGTCCTGGGAGCGGGGCAGCTGTTTCTGATGGGGTTTCAGACCTTTCGCCAGACCGAGCTGCTGGGCAACAAGCAGGCCGCACTGACCTTCGCCACGGAGACGCTGATACGCGACATCCGCCGAGCCAATGTCGACCCTGTATCAGGTCCCGAGATCAGCTTCAGCGATGCAAGCGGAGAGCTGAGAATAGAGTTTGCCAACAACGGCGATACCGGGGAATGCAGCGATGGCAGCATGGTGGTGCGCGTTTACCGCCTGAGTAGCACGGCGGTCAGTGCCAGCGAAGGGTGGTCGCTGAACATGGGACAGAAGTGCGGCACCGACCCTAGTGGCTCCGACTTCGAGCCGCTCGTCACCGGCTTTGCCGACGGCGGGTTCGGGCGTGATGCGGGCGGGACCGACGAGGGCAATGGAATCTGGGTCATCACCTTCGCGCTGCTGAAGAATCGTGACGATGCCACGGAGACCGATGACTTCGCTTTCCGCGCCGTCAACCGAAATGCAGCGATAGACTAGCGTGACCCCTCGAAGCGGGGAGGAGCAGACATGAAACAACAACGCGGTGCCGCACTGGTCGTCGTGCTATCGATGCTGGCTGGTTCCCTGATGCTGGGCCTCTCGGGCATTCAGTCCTCACTGGTCGACGAACGCTTGGCGGGCAACTACAAGGCGGCGGCCGAAGCCCAGATGGGGGCAGAGCAGGCCATTTCTGCCGGCTGGGGGGCAAACGGCAGCGCCGTGAGGGCAGCGAATTTCGATACCACGCGCACTCTCTCCGAGGTGGAAGCCTACAGTTGGTCGCAGTTCACGTCGCTGAGCGACGTCTCGGTGAACGCCTGCAGCGGCAACATCGTCTGTCATTACTACATGCTCAGGGATGGCAGCGACTACTACATCGTTGGCATGGGAGCCGTGGTCGGCGAAGGCAATCTGGCCGCAGTGAGTCAGCCGGCCGCCGCTCGCGTCGAGTTTACCCCCGGCCCCAACCCCGCCTTTACCAACGGTCTGCTCAGCGCCGATTACATACTGGTCACCGGGCAGTCTACGGTGATGGGTAATGTGCATTCCAATGGCACCGTGGACATCTCCCTGCGGAGCGGTTCGGAAGCGACAGTGACCGATGGTAGCGACCGGATGGTCGAGGTTCCTTTACCAGGTAGCCGGCCGGAAGGGGAGGATATAAGTGGCTGCGATGAAAATCCCGAACCTCACTGCTACAAGAGTTATGACCCTACGGTATTCGACGAGTACCGGGAGCGTGAGAGTGCCATCAATACCTGCAGTATCGACTTGGACACGTTGAACGATGGCGATACGGTGTTTTGCGACGGAGATCTGGACGTTCAGGGGGGGGCCATCAATAACGAGCGGATAACGCTGGTGGCAACCGGCAACGTCACCATGAACGGGGCGACTTCTAGCTCGGGGGCCGAGAGCGAAATCGGGCTTTTCGTCATCGCCGGACAGGATATCGAGTTCAACGGCAACACCGACAATTTCGGTGTGTTCTGGGCCGGCGGATACGTGCGTCAGAATGGCAATTCGAGTCTGTATGGCGCGATCGTGGCGGGCACCTACATCCGCAGCAACGGCGGTATCGACTTCATCAGTCTCGATAACGTAACCAACCCGGATACCTTCGTACCTGCCGATCCGAAGATCGTCGCCTGGTACTGAGCGGCCAGCGACTAAACGAAGCCGTGTATCATCTCGCGGCGCTGCTGTCGTGATTCCTGTAGAGCCTGTGGCTCAGGAAGCGGATGGCTTGCGATAGTGACCGGGCACGGTGACCCGTTCGCCGTTGGGGAGTTCGCGCACGTGGGTCGGGACGTAGATCCGCTTGATGACGCTCCTTGGGGACTTACCGTTGTTCATGCCGTCTGCCTTTCGTTGAAAATGAAACTACTTTAGGGCAGGGATGCGTACCACGCAATCCCTGCTTGGTACTGTCGACGGTTTACGCCTGATGCTCAGTTGCCTAGTTTAGAGGAAGCCTGGCACGGAGCGAAAGGAGTCGGCATGGAGCATTTGAACATAGCGCTCGCGGTCGTGGGCGGACTGGTGCTGGTCGTGGGCCTGTTGTCGAGCCCGCTGGATCGCTCCTGGCTATCGGTTCCTTTGCTTGCCTTCCTGCTTGGTGTCGCGCTGGGACCGGAAGCGATGGATTTGCTCGACCCCCGGACCTGGGGCGATAGCAACAAGTTGATGGAAGAGACGGCACGCATCACGCTAGGCATCAGCCTGATGGGTATCGCCTTGCGGCTTCCTCCCGATTACCCTTTCTCTCACTGGCGCTCGCTATCGATCCTGCTGGCCATCGGCATGCCCGCTATGTGTCTCATCAGTGCCATGCTCACCTATGGGATGCTGGGATTGCCGCTGCTGACAGCACTGCTGGTCGGAGCCGCCATATGCCCCACCGATCCGGTGTTGGCGTCTTCCATCGTCACCGGCGGGGTAGCCAAGGAAAATCTGCCGGGTTCCTTTCGTCATTTATTGTCCAGTGAGTCCGGCGCCAACGATGGGCTGGCCTATCCACTGGTATTGTTGCCGATCCTGCTATTGACCGCACCCACAGGCGATGCCTGGCTCGATTGGTTCGGCCGAGTCTGGCTGTGGGAAGTGGGCGGGGGCGTGCTGGTCGGCATCGCGCTGGGCTGGGCGACAGGGCGCGCATTGCGCTGGTCGGAAGAGCGTGGCTATCTCGATCAGCCCTCCTTTCTTTCGATTACCGTGGCGTTGACGATCTTCGTGCTGGGTGTGGGCGCGCTGCTGGGTACCAACAGCATTCTCGGCGTCTTCGCCGCCGGGCTGGCCTTCGATCAGGAAGTAGGCGGGCAGGAGCGTAGTGAGGAGGACAATGTCCAAGAGGCGGTCAATATCCTGCTGACGCTGCCGGCCTTCATCCTGTTCGGGCTGATTGCGCCCTGGGGAGAGTGGCAGGCACTGGGGCTGCAGGGTGGGCTATTGGCCCTGCTCGTGTTGCTGCTCCGCCGTCTGCCCATCCTCCTCCTGTTGCGGCCCTGGCTACCGGCGCTGAGGGACTGGCCGATCAGCTTGATCATGGGTTGGTTCGGCCCGATCGGTATCTCGGCGCTCTATTACGCCACCCTGGTTACGAGTCGCACTGGCTACGATCTGGCCTGGACGATAGGCTCCCTGATCGTCGCGGTCTCGATGGTGGCCCACGGCATCACCGCGACACCGTTCGCTCGGCGCTATGGCCGCTGGTGCAGCAGGCGACGCGGGGACGCGACCGAGGATCGGCACTGACAGAGCACTTTTCCATCACGACGACGGCATGGGGACCGTCTGGCTCAAGCGAATGGCCAAGGGCAGGACGTGGTCGCGCGTGAGAGCCGCCAGAGGCAGCTGCTGTGCCTCCCGGGGCGTCACCCAACGCAGTTCGGCGATCTCGGCTGCCGGTGCGACCTGCGGCGGCATCGTGGCCAGGAACAGCCAGGCATGAACCTGGCAGCCTGGCTCGTTGGCGGCGGGGGCAGTGTACTCGCCGAGTGGCTGCAGCGCAGTCGGGGGGTGGCCGAGTTCCTCGTGCAGTTCCCGGCGTAGCGCCGCCGCGGCGGGTTCGCCGGGTTCGAGCTTGCCGCCGGCTTGCATGAAGCGTTCGGTGCCACGCTTGCGCACCAGCAGCAGGCGGCCTTCGTCATCGAGAATCAGGGCGGCGGCGATACGCACGGTGGCCTGAGGAGCTTGGCTCATGGGCGCGGTTCCTGTTGTGTGGATGGCTCGGCCCGATATTCGTCGGGGCGTGTGGCAGCACCTCAGTGATAGCGCGAAGGCAACCGCGTAAAGCGTACCGGAGGGCTGTATTTTTCACCCGCCGGAGCGCGCTCGGGAGCGGGGCGGACTCGCCAGCCCCGCGAGCTTGCCCACTCCTTGAGCTCACGATAGTCGAGCAGCGGATATTCGCGTGTATAGGGGTTGGGGGCGGTAGAGGGGAAGGCGAAGGCCACATGAGGATAGCGGGCCAGGGCGTCCTCGCTGTCGTGCGCGGCCAGCGCCAGTGCCAGGGCATGCTGCCAGGCCTGGGAGTCACGAGGAGCGAGTGCCCCATCGGATTGGGTAGTGATACTTGCGTAGTAACTGCCCATGTCGTTTACCTCACTGCGTCAGTGTTCAAGGCTCCAGCCAGGGCGTGTAGCGAAAACGGCGGCATGGCCAGTGGCTGGCGATGGGAAACTACTTAAGGCGTTGGCTCCTGTGTCGGTTGGCGATTGCCCCACCCGAGCGAGTGGGGCACGTGGGGGTGACTCAGTCCCAGCTCAGCGCGCCGCCGACCTGATACTCGGTGACGCGGGTCTCGAAGAAGTTCTTCTCCTTGCGCAGGTCGATGATTTCGCTCATCCACGGGAACGGGTTCTGCGCGCCGGGGAACTGCTCCTTGAGCCCGATCTGGGCCAGGCGGCGGTTGCAGATGAAGTGCAGGTACTCCTCCATGATGGCGGCGTTCATGCCCAGCACGCCGCGGGGCATGGAGTCGCGGGCATAGGCGATCTCGAGTTCGGTGCCCTCGAGGATCATCTGGGTGACCTCGTCCTGGAACTCGGGCGTCCACAGGTGCGGATTCTCGATCTTGATCTGGTTGATCATGTCGACGCCGAAGTTCAGGTGCATCGACTCGTCGCGCAGGATGTACTGGAACTGCTCGGCGACGCCGGTCATCTTGTTGCGCCGGCCCATCGAGAGGATCTGGCTGAAGCCGCAATAGAAGAAGATGCCTTCGGTCACGCAGTAGAAGGCGATCAGGTTGCGCAACAGCTCCTGGTCGGTTTCGGGCGTGCCGGTGTTGAAGTCGGGGCGCGCCAGCGACTGGGTGTGCTTGAGGCTCCAGGCCGACTTGGCGGCCACCGAGGGCACCTCGCGGTACATGTTGAAGACCTCGCCCTCATCCATGCCCAGCGACTCCACGCAGTACTGATAGGCGTGGGTGTGGATCGCTTCCTCGAAGGCTTGGCGCAGCAGGTACTGGCGGCACTCGGGGTTGGTGATCAGGCGATACAGCGCCAGCACCAGGTTGTTGGCCACCAGCGAGTCGGCGGTGGAGAAGTAGCCCAGGCTGCGCATCACGATGCGCCGTTCGTCCTCGGTGAGGCCGTCCTGGCTCTTCCACAGGGCGATGTCGGCGTTCATGTTCACTTCCTGGGGCATCCAGTGGTTGGCGCTGCCGTCCAGGTACTTCTGCCATGCCCACTCGTACTTGAAGGGCACCAGCTGGTTGAGGTCGGCGCGGGCGTTGATCATCTGCTTGTCGCTGACCTCGATACGCGCAGCGCCCATCTCCAGCTCCTCGAGGCCAGCGGCCACGTCGAGCTCTTCGAGCGACTTGCGCGCCCGCTCCAGGCGGTCGCTTTCGGCCACCTTGTAGCTGCCGCTGCTCTCCTTGACTACACCGCCAGTGGCAGCCGCGGCGGGCTGCGGCTTGGCGGCAGGCGCCGGCGTGGCCTTGGCCGGCTGCTCGGCGACGGTGGCTTCGTCCTCGTGGAATTCGTCCCAGTTCAGCATGGGTTCACCTTTATTTGGCTGGATCCGAGCTATCGTTCGGATCAGAAAAATTCGTTGCGTGCGAAGTCAGTCATTCACCTACTGGCAGGCCTCGCAACCCAGATCGTCTATCTCCGCAGCGCTCGGTGCGCGGGATCCACTGCCCGCCTTGCCAGTCAGGAAGTCCTCCACGCCGCGCGGCTCGCGGGCGGGTGCCGAGGAGGAAGCCGGTGCCGGAGCGGCCGAAGGTGCCTGGTTGCTCACCGCGTTGAGCGTGCCGCGGTCGACAGTGGACTTCTCCACCGAGGTAGCGCCCAGGGCGCGCAGGTAATAGGTGGTCTTGAGCCCGCGGAACCATGCCATGCGGTAGGTCACGTCGAGCTTCTTGCCCGATACGCCCTTGATGTAGAGGTTCAGCGACTGCGCCTGGTCGATCCACTTCTGGCGCCGCGCGGCGGCCTCCACCAGCCATTTCGGCTCCACCTCGAAGGCGGTGGCGTACTTGGCCTTGAGGTCGTCGGGAATGCGTTCGATGGGCTGGGCCGAGCCGTCGTAGTACTTGAGATCGTTGATCATCACCTCGTCCCACAGGCCGCGAGCCTTGAGGTCGTGGACCAGGTAGGCGTTGACCACGGTGAACTCGCCGGAGAGGTTCGACTTCACGTAGAGGTTCTGATACGTGGGCTCGATCGACTGCGACACGCCGCAGATATTGGAGATCGTCGCGGTGGGAGCGATCGCCATCACGTTGGAGTTGCGCATGCCCTGCTCGGCGATCTTCTGGCGAATGCGGCCCCAGTCCTGGGTGGTCGAGGTATCGACTTCGATGTACTTGTCGCCACGTTCCTGCTTCAGCTTCTCGATTGAATCGATCGGCAGTACGCCTTGGCTCCACAGCGAGCCCTCGAAGCTCTGGTAGCGGCCGCGTTCGGCAGCGAGATCGCTGGAGGCCTCGATGGCGTGATAGCTGACCAGCTCCATGGAGCGGTCGGCGAACGTGACCGCCTCCTCGGAGGCGTAGGCGATGTCCTGGGCGTAGAGGGCATCCTGGAAGCCCATGATGCCGAGTCCCACCGGGCGATGCTTGAAATTGGAGTTCTTGGCCTGGGGTACCGCGTAATAGTTGATGTCGATGACATTGTCGAGCATGCGTACCGCGGTGCGCACGGTCTTCCTCAGCTTGGCGTCGTCGAGCTGGCCGTCGACCACGTGCTGGGCCAGGTTGACCGAGCCGAGGTTGCACACCGCGATCTCGTCGATGCTGGTGTTGAGGGTGATCTCGGTGCACAGGTTGGAGGAGTGCACCACGCCGGCGTGCTGCTGCGGGCTACGCAGGTTGCACGGATCCTTGAAGGTGATCCACGGGTGGCCGGTCTCGAACAGCATCGAGAGCATCTTGCGCCACAGGTCCTTGGCGCGTACGCGCTTGAACAGCTTGAGCTGGCCCGAGCGGGTCATCGCCTCGTACTCCTCGTAGCGCTGCTCGAAGGCGGCGCCGTAGAGGTCATGCAGGTCGGGACAGGTGGCGGGCGAGAACAGCGTCCACTCCTTGTCGTCGAAGACCCGCTTCATGAACAGGTCGGGCACCCAATTGGCGGTGTTCATGTCGTGGGTACGGCGGCGGTCGTCGCCGGTGTTCTTGCGCAGCTCGAGGAACTCTTCGACATCGAGGTGCCAGGTCTCGAGGTAGGCACACACCGCGCCCTTGCGCTTGCCGCCCTGGTTCACCGCCACCGCGGTGTCGTTGACTACCTTGAGGAACGGCACCACGCCCTGGCTCTTGCCGTTGGTCCCCTTGATGTAGGAGCCCAGCGCACGCACCGGCGTCCAGTCATTGCCCAGGCCGCCTGCCCACTTGGAGAGCAGGGCGTTGTCGCGAATAGCGCTGTAGATGCCGTCCAGCTCGTCGGGCACGGTGGTGAGGTAACAGCTGGAGAGCTGGCTGCGCACGGTGCCCGAGTTGAACAGGGTCGGCGTGGAGGCCATGTAGTCGAAGCTGGAGAGCAGCTCGTAGAATTCGATGGCGCGCGCCTCGCGATCATCCTCGTTCAGTGCCAGCCCCATGGCCACGCGCATGAACATTACCTGGGGCAGCTCGTAATGCACGTCGTCGCGATGGATGAAGTAGCGGTCGTAGAGCGTCTGCAGGCCGAGGTAGGTAAAGGCGTTGTCGCGGGTATGGTCAAGCGCCTCGCCGAGGCGTTCGAGGTCGAACTCGGCAAGCTTCGGGTCGAGCTGCTCGAATTCGATACCGCGGGCCACGTAGGCCTGGAACGCCGGCTTGTAGAATTCGGCCATTTCGCCGAAGGTGGCCTCCTCGGCGATGCCAAGGAACGACAGCGCCTCGCGGCGCAGGCTGTCCTGCAGCAGGCGCGCGGTGACATAGGTGTAGTTGGGCTCCTTCTCCACCAGCGTGCGCGCGGTCATCATCAGCGCCTGGGATACGCCGTCCACCGAGACGCCGTCATAGAGGTTCTTCAGCGACTCCTCGACGATCCGGTTGGGGTCGACGTTGTCGAGCTCCGCACAGGCATCGAATACCAGTGTCTCGATGCGGCCGAGGTCCAGCGGTCGACGGCTGCCGTCGGCCAGGGTCACGTTGAGCGAGGGGTGCGGCTTCTCGATATCGGCACCAGCGGCGGCACGGGCGCGGGCATGCTCCTCGCGGTAGAGCACGTAGGCACGCGCCACCTTCTGCTCACCGGCACGCATCAGCGCCAGCTCCACCTGGTCCTGGATGTCCTCGATGTGCAGGGTGCCGCCATCGGGCATGCGTCGCAGGAAGGCCGCGGCAATGCTCTGGCTCGCCTGCTCGACGAAGTCGCGCACCCGCGAAGAGGCGCTGACGTTGTCGCCCTCCACTGCAATGAAGGCCTTGCGCATGGCGACGGCGATCTTGTCGGCATCGAAGGACACCACGTCGCCGTTGCGCTTGATCACGCGCAGGGCTTGCGGAGCCGTGAGCGACAGGTCGGTCGGGTCGGGGGTCTGGAGTTCCATGAACCGATAATCCCTTCTGCGTGGGGAGAGGAGGTGTTTGGCGACGAAGGCATTGACAGCCGAAGCAAGGCTTGGTAAATGCACATCATCTTGTGTCGTTCTCTTTTGAAAGCACAAGATAGTGTGCTTTTTCGTCGCCTTCAAGTGGATAACCTGTGGGTGAGCTGTGACTCGGCGGGGGGCATCCTTTGGGTTGTTGCCCAAGTCCGGGCTATGCTTCGCTGGCAAGCAGCAAGGACGCGAAATGGCATGAAAGGCAGGCGAAAGAACCTATTTCGGGTATCCTTGACCTGTAAATTGGCGGGACAGGGTGTCCCGAGTGATAACGAAGCCCAGCACGGGGATGACTAGGATGGATGACAACCTGGAAAGTAGCGACATGGAACACGTGCTGATTATCGAGGATGACGTGCGCCTGGCCGAACTCACCCGCGACTACCTGGAATCCAATGGCTTCAAGGTCACGGTGGAGGCCGAGGGTTCACGGGGTGTCGACCAGATACTGACGCTGCAGCCGGATCTGGTGATTCTCGATTTGATGCTACCCGGTGAGGACGGATTGTCGATCTGTCGCCGGGCCCGACCCGACTATTCCGGGCCGATCCTGATGCTGACTGCCCGTACCGACGACATGGACCAAGTGCTGGGTTTGGAAATGGGGGCCGATGACTATGTGCCCAAGCCAGTTCAGCCACGGGTGTTGCTGGCGCGCATGCGGGCGCTGCTGCGCCGTGCGGAGAACGCCGAGCAGTCCGGCGAGGCGCGTCTCACCTTCGGTAATCTGGAAATAGACAGCGCCACACGGGAAGCCTGGTTGCAGGGCGAGCGCATCGACCTTACCAGCGCCGAGTTCGATCTGCTGTGGCTGCTGGCCAGCAACGCCGGACGTGTGCTCACCCGGGAAGAGATCTTCAGCGACCTTAGGGGTATCAAGTACGACGGCCAGGACCGCTCCATCGACGTCCGGGTCTCACGCATTCGCCCCAAGATCGGTGACGACCCCAACCATCCACACCGGATCAAGACGGTGCGCAGCAAAGGCTACCTGTTCGTCAAGGATGCTTGACCGATGCAGCGGTTCCTGGCCGATGGCTCCTTCCTGCGTGTCTATCTGGCCCTGGCCCTGGCACTGCTGCTGACTTTTGGCCTGGCCCTCATTGGGCTGGCGCTGGTCGATCGGGTACGCGTCGAGCAGTACCGCGAACAGCTGGCCGAAGCACCGCTGCAGCTCCTCACCTGGCGGGTGGCGGCCTTGCCGGCCCAAGAGCGCGGTGAGTGGCTGACACAGCAATCCGACATGCTCAACATGCGCCTATCCTTGCGCGAACCGGAGGCCACCGAGCTCGGCTGGTTCGAGCTCCGACGGGTCGAGCGAGGTCGGGTGCTGGTTAAGGTGCTGGCCGAGGGGGACTGGCGACTCTACCGCCGCTTGCCGAATGAAGAGCGAATCCTGGAAGCTCGTCTCTCGGGGCTCAACGAGCGCCAGCTACGCGGGCTGGCCCAGATGCTCGGCGATTGGCTGGCCGAGGTCGACGGCGATGTCCGTCGTCGACGCCTCGAGGGCGTGACCAGCGAGGCCCTGCCGATACGCCTCAACGACCTGGCACCCGAAGGGCTCGACAGCCATCAGCTCACCCGTCTGCGCGACGGCGAACTGGTGATCCGCCTGATGCCGGGGCAAGGGGCGCTGACCGTCCATCTCGCCGTGCCGGCTGCCGACGGCTCTCGCCAGTGGTTGTCGATCGGCCCGGTCTCGGCGCTGGAGCCGACCCCTACTTCACTGCTGCTGCTGGTCCTGGTGATCATGCTCGGTGTGCTGGCGGCGATCATCTATCTCATCGTACGCGGCGTCGAGGCGCGCCTGGCGCGGCTCGAGCTGGCGGCGGGGCGCATCGCCAGCGGGCGCCTGGATACCCGGGTCAAGGTCGATGCCGGCGGTTTCATCGGGCGGGTCGGCATGGCTTTCAACGCCATGGCGGCTCAGGTGCAGTCGTTGCTTCGCTCGCAACAGGAGATGATCCGTGCGGTGTCCCACGAGTTGCGCACACCGGTGGCGCGGATTCGCTTTGCCATGCAGATGGTCGAGGACATGACCGATGATCCCGCCATTCACCGTCAGTTGCATGGCATCGACAGCGACATCGAGGAACTCGACCAGCTGATCGACGAAATCCTCACCTATGCGCGGCTCGACAGCGGTATGGTCAACGGGGCCGAGCTGGAGCGTACCCAGGTCGATTGTCGCGCCGTCGCCGAACGGGTCATCGAGACGCTGGCGCCGCTGCACGCCCATCTGCGTCTGACACTGGCACGGGGAGACGAGGTCGAGGTCCAGGCCGATCCGCGCTATCTGCAGCGGGCATTGCAGAACCTGGTGGCCAATGCCTGCCGGCACGCTCACTCGCGGGTGCTGGTGAGAATCACGCTGGAATCGCGCTTGGTGCGTCTGGACATCGAGGATGATGGGCCCGGCGTGCCGGCCGGGGAGAGGCAGGCCATCTTCAAGCCTTTCGCGCGGCTCGACGACAGTCGTACCCGGCGCAGCGGGGGGTATGGGCTGGGGCTCTCCATCGTGCAGAAGATCATGGCCTGGCACGGCGGCAGCGTGGTGGTCGACGACAGCCAGGAACTGGGCGGAGCGCGCTTTTCGTTGCTGCTACCGCTGGGGCCGGCCGGCAGGGCCAAGCTGCCGGTCAGGCCGGCTTGATTCCCTCCAGCACGGCGAACGACGTCTCGCGGGCCGTGCGCAAGAAGTCCTCCATCCATGGCTGCTCTCGGCTCTCGTCACGAATCGCCGCATACAGCGTACTCCACATGCCCGCTTCCCCGAGGCCTACCGCCTTGACGTAGTCGCGCTCCAGATACTCCGTCAACGCCCAGTTGGGCAGCGCACAGACCCCACGGCCGCTGGCCACCAACTGCATCATCATCACGGTGAGTTCAGCGGTACGGATTTCGCGGGGGCGCACGCCGGCGGGATCGAGGAACTGGGTGAAAACGTCCAGGCGGGCATGCTCCACCGGGTAGGTGATCAAGGTCTCGCCGGCGAGATCCTCGGGCGCGACGTAGGTTCGCTCGGCCAGGCGATGCTGACGTGCGACGGCCAGCAGACCCTGGTAGCGGAACAGCGGTTCGTAGTAGACCCCGGAGAGCGGCTGCGGATCGGCGGTGATGACCAGATCGAGCTGCTCGCGAGCCAGCGCCGGCAGCGGATCGAAGTGGTGTCCGCCGGGAATGTCGATCTCAACTTCCGGCCAGTGATCGCGGAAACGATCAATAGTCGGCATCAGCCACTGGAAGCAGCTATGGCACTCGATGGCCATGTGCAGGCGCCCCGGCTCGTGCCCGATCAGCCGGGCGACGTCGCGCTCGGCCATACGCACCTGGGGCAACACCTGCTCGGCCAGGGACAACAGGCGCTGCCCGGCGCGGGTGAATTCGACCGGTCGAGTCTTGCGCACGAACAGTGCCGTGCCCACCCGCTCCTCGAGATCCTTGATCTGGTGCGACAGGGCCGACTGGGTCAGATGAACTCGCTCGGCGGCCTCAACCAGCGAGCCGGCATCGCGCAGCGCGATCAGGGTACGAAGATGACGGAGTTCTATCATGAGCGGAATTCAAGTTTTGAGTTAATATATTTAGTTTGATTCACCTGTAAGGGCCGGCGAGACTCTACGGCAACATTCATGCGTAGAGGGAATTATCATGACATTAGCTCATGTGCTTGGCTATCCGCGAATCGGCGCCGACCGCGAGCTCAAGCGGGCCGTCGAGGCCTATTGGCGCGGGGAGCTCGAACGCGAGGCCTTGGAAAGCGTCGGCCGCGAGCTGCGTGCACGCCACTGGCAGGTGCAGCGCGACGCCGGCCTGGACGTGATTACCGTGGGCGACTTCGCTTTCTACGACCAGGTACTCAACCTAAGCACCCTGGTAGGCGCCGTGCCGGCGCGCTTCAAGGCCGACGATGAAATCGCTCGCGGTGAGGTCGATCTCGATACGCAATTTCGCATGGCGCGCGGTCGGGCACCCAGCGGGTCGCCGGTGGCCGCCTGCGAGATGACCAAGTACTTCGATACCAACTATCACTATCTGGTCCCCGAGCTGCACGCGGGGCAGCAGTTCACGCTGGCCAGCTCGCGGCTGTTCGACGAGGTGGCCGAGGCGCAAGCAGCCGGGCATCCGGTCAAGGTGGCACTGACCGGGCCGCTGACCTGGCTGTGGCTGGGCAAGGCGCGCGAGGAAGGCTTCGACCGCCTGTGCCTGCTCGAGGCGCTGCTGCCGGTCTATGGTGAAATCCTGGCCCGCCTGGCCGAGCAGGGCGTGGAGTGGGTGCAGCTCGATGAGCCGGCGCTGGTGCAGGATCTGCCGCTGGTGTGGAAACAGGCCTTCGAGGCGAGCTACAACGTGCTGCGCGCCGCGCCGGTCAAGCTGATGGTGGCGACCTATTTCGGCGGGCTCGGTGACAATTTGCAGCTTGCGGTGAATCTGCCGGTGGAAGGCCTGCACGTCGACGCGGTACGCGCTCCCGGGCAGTTGACCGCAGTGCTCGACAACCTGCCTGGTTACAAGGTGCTATCGGTAGGCGGCATCGACGGGCGCAACGTCTGGCGCGCCGACCTGGGCGCACTGCACGAGCGCCTGGCAAACGCCCGCATGCGCCTGGGCGAGCGGCTGTGGCTGGAGCCCTCGTGTTCGCTGCTGCATGTGCCGGTGGATCTGGAAGGCGAGGACGGGCTCGACGAGGAGCTCAAGAGCTGGTTGGCTTTCGCCCGCCAGAAGCTCGACGAGACCGTGACCCTGGCGCGACTGCTGGGCAATCGCGCCAGTGCGGAGGATCGCGCCCGGGTGGCCGCCGCCACGACAGCACTGGACGCGCGACGCGCCTCGCCGCGGCTGCATCGGCCCGAAGTGGCCCAGCGCCTGGCACGGGTCGGCGACGCCGAGCTTTCGCGCGACAACCCTTACCCGGTCAGGACCCGGGCCCAGCGTCGCTTGCTCGATCTGCCACTGTTCCCCACCACGACCATCGGCTCCTTCCCCCAGACCGCGGAGATCCGCGCTGCCCGTCGCGCCCACAAGGCTGGCGAGCTGGGACGGGAAGCCTACGAAAGCCAGATGCGCGATGAGATCGCCGACGCCGTACGGCGCCAGGAAGCGTTGGGCATCGACATGCTGGTACACGGCGAGGCCGAGCGCAACGACATGGTCGAGTACTTCGGCGAGCAGCTCGATGGCTACGTCTTTACCCGCAACGGCTGGGTGCAAAGCTACGGCTCGCGCTGCGTCAAGCCGCCGATCATCGTCGGCGACGTGAGCCGCCCGGCGCCGATGACGGTGGCCTGGAGCCGCTACGCCCAGTCGCTCACCGAGCGGCCGATGAAGGGTATGCTCACGGGGCCCGTGACCATGCTGCAGTGGTCGTTCGTGCGCGACGATCAGCCGCGCGAGACGACCTGCCGCCAGATCGCCCTGGCGCTGCGCGACGAGGTGGCCGATTTAGAGGCCGCCGGCATCCCGGCGATCCAGATCGACGAGCCTGCCCTGCGTGAGGGACTGCCGCTGAGCCAGGGCGAATGGCAGGCCTACCTCGACTGGGCGGTAGCGTGTTTCCGCCTGACCGCCTCGGTTGCGCGGGATGCCACGCAGATCCACACCCATATGTGCTATTCGGAGTTCAACGACATCATCGCCGCCATCGCCGCGCTGGATGCCGATGTCATCACCATCGAGACCTCACGCTCCCACATGGAGCTGCTCGACGCCTTCCGGGACTTCGCCTATCCCAACGAGATCGGTCCCGGAGTTTATGACATCCACTCGCCCAACGTGCCCGAGGTGGCCTGGATGGTGCAATTGATGGAGAAGGCGGCCGAGCGTCTTCCCGTTGAGCGGCTATGGATCAATCCCGATTGCGGCCTCAAGACCCGCAGCTGGGATGAAGTGGAGCCGGCGCTGGCCAGCATGGTCGAGGCGGCACGCGAACTGCGCCGACGCCATGGCTGACGCCGGTCAGGCAGGGGGCGTTCGCGGCGCGTGAAGCGGGCACCGGGCCGCAAGGGGCCGGTGCCTGTTATGCTATGGGCGTTCATACGTTCAAGGAATCGCCATGCTCTTCCGTCGCTTGCCTCTCCTTCGTCCTGGGCTGCTGCTCGTTGTCGGTTCGCTGCTGCTGGTCGGATGTGCCACGCCCTCGGGCAATGGGCCGCGTTCCGCCGATACCGTTTCCAGCACGGCGCCGCTGTTGCCCTCGATGCTCTTCCCCGGCGGCGCCGAGCGCTTCGAGGCCTGGCGCTGCACGCCGCAGCAGGACCTGGTGACCGCCTTCGGCAAGCGTGAGCTGCGGCTGTGGTCGGCACATGGCGCCTATCGCCTGACGCCGGCAGTGGTGGCCAGCGGTGCACGCTACCAGCAGGGCGACCTGAGCTTCTGGAACAAGGGCGGCGAAGCCGTGGTGGAGAGTGCCAACGGCAAGCTCGACTGCCGCGCCGATATGGCGCGCGCAGCGCTGACACGCCAGCAACGCCCCGGTGTGATGTTCCACGGACGCGGCAACGAGCCGGGCTGGAACGTCAACCTGGCACACGATGCGCCTGAGCTGACGCTGGTGCTCGACTACGGCACTCGGGAGATGACGCTGCCCTATCGCGTCATCGGTATGGACAACGCCAACGGTCGGGTAGCGCTCGCCAGCGCCGCAGCACAGCAGCCTTTCGAGCTGCGCCTGGAGGCGCGCGCCTGCTTCGACGACATGAGCGGCGAGCCGTTTCCCGCGCGCGTGACCCTTAGCATCGATGGGGAGACGTATAGGGGCTGCGGCCAGGGCATCGCGCCGTAACCCGACGCTGAAGGTTGGCCAGGTCCTCACCGTAATAAAGCAAGGAGCCACCACATGGTATTCGAACTGCCAGCACTGCCTTATGACAGGAATGCTCTCGAACCGCATATTTCCGCCGAGACCCTCGACTATCACTACGGCAAGCATCATCAGGCCTACGTCACCAAGCTCAACGAGCTGATCGAAGGCACCGACGAAACCGACAAGTCTTTGGAGGAGATCATCCAGTCCTCGTCCGGCAGCCTGTTTAACCAGGCAGCGCAGGTATGGAACCATACCTTCTACTGGCACTGCCTCGCGCCCAATGGCGGCGGTGAGCCCTCAGGCGCGCTGGCCGAGGCGATTCAGGCCCGGTTCGGCTCCTTCGCCCAGTTCAAGCAGGCCTTCAGCGACAGTGCCGTGGCCAACTTCGGCGCCGGCTGGACCTGGCTGATCAAGACGGCCGACGGTGGCGTCGACATCGTCAATACCAGCAACGCCGATACACCGATTGCCCATGGCCAGACCCCACTGCTGACCATCGATGTATGGGAGCACGCCTACTACATCGACTACCGCAACGCGCGTCCCAAATACCTGGAAAACATCTGGAGCGTACTGAACTGGGACTTCGTGGCTCAGAACTTCGATTAGGCGTGAAATAGCAGCGGGGCGGAAACCCCTGCGTGCCGTCCGGTTGCACCGTGATGGGCTTCGTCGTTAGGCGGGGCCTATCGCTATCATGTATTTTCGTATTTTTCGAATGAGTTGCGCGAAACTATGCGCTTTTAGCGCGAAAAAATGCACGTATCATGGCGAATAACACAATGCTTCCATAGGGAGATCGTCATGGCTAACCGAATTCTTCTCGTCACTTCCTCCATTCTCGGTGAGCAGGGGCAATCCAATGCCCTGGCCAGCCACTTTCGCCAGCAGGCCGACCAGCGAGGCGAGCTGAGCCTCACCCATCGCGACCTGGCCGTCGAATCGCTGCCGCATCTCGGACTCGAGGAGCTCGGCAGCTGGCAGACAGCCGCCACTGAACGCACCGCCGAGCAGCAAATGCTGGCGCAACGTTCGGACGACCTGATCGAGGAGCTCAACGCTCATGATGTGCTGGTGCTGGCCGTGCCGATGTACAACTTCGGCATTCCGTCTCAGCTCAAGGCCTGGTTCGACCGGGTGATGCGTGCCGGTGTCACTTTCCGCTACACCGAGCAGGGCCCCGTGGGGCTGGTGAAGGGCAAGCGCGCCGTCATCCTGGCCGCTCGCGGTGGCCAGTACGCCGGCACCGAACTCGACACCCAGACGCCGCATCTCAAGGCGATGCTGGGCATGATCGGTATCGGCGATGTCTCGGTGATCTATGCCGAGGGCCTGGCCATGGGCGAGGGGCGCCGCGACGCTGCCCTCAAGGAAGCGCGGCAGGCCATCGACTCGCTGGTCGCCGAGCTGTAAGCATCAGCAGCTCTGGGGCACGTCGACAAGCCAGCGATCGGCAACGAAGTGGCTCGTGCACAGGGTGGCCTGTGCATCGAGCATGCGTGCCCCCAGCTGTCCCAGGGCATCCAGTTCCGCGCGTGAGTCTGCCGTCACCATCTCGGTGACTTGCAGCGGCAGCCACGCCTCCTCCTCGCGTATCGCCAAGGCGTAGCTGAAGGCATAGAACCCCGGGAAGCCCAGGCGCAGGTCGGTGGCGACCAAGGTTTCCCGGCCTTCGATCTTGCGCACCTCGTAACGCAGGAAGGGACCGGCAAACCAGTCCAGCCGCCGACCCTTCCCGAGCGCCATGGCGGCCGGCTCGAGCTCGGCGCCGCGGCGAAAGGTCTCCACTATCGGTGGCGTATCCCCATCCAGCAGGCCCACCAGGCTTTCGTGTTGACGGTCGCCGTCGATGAGCGTCACCCGCCACAGCAGTGTATTGAACGGGGTGGGCTGCACCAGCCGCGGCGCTTCCTCCAGGCCGCGCTCTGCCAACAGCGGAGCCAGCCGCTGTTCGACCATGCCCTTGGCGAGCATGGCGAAGAGCAGGTAGACGCAGGAGAGCGACAGTCCCCAGGCGGGGCCGCGCTGGGCGTTGCCGCCGATCAGTGCGATGCCGACGCCTACCAGTAGCAGCAGGGTGTAGAGCGGGTCGATGATGAAGACCACCGGCCAGGCGCTGGGGCGCACCGCGAGCGGCCACCAGATCTGGGTGCCATAGGTGGTCAGCACGTCGAGCAGCGGGTGGGTCACCAGACACAGCATGAAGTAGGCCCACCAGCGGCCCAGGGAAATGTCGCGAGCCGTGGCGAGGCGTCGGGCGAGCAATGCCAGCAGTGTGCCAAGCCCCGTCAGCACGAACAGGGAGTGAGTAAAGCCGCGATGTTCGGTGATGTTGGCTACCGCATCGCCATAGTCGAGGAAGACATCGAGGTCGGGCAGGCTGCCCAGGACCGCACCGATCAGCACCGCCTTGCGTCCCAGGCGGCGACCCAGAACGGTGCCGCCTACCGCCGCACCCAGGGCGGCCTGTGTCAGGGTATCCATGGGGTATGTTCTCGTACGCGCACCGGGTCGCTCAGGCCTTCTGCCAGGCGGGGCCGAGAGCGAGAATGCGCTGGTGAACGGGGCAGTCTTCGCGATGGGCACCGGGCAGATAGCCGGTGCTCATGAGAAACTCGCCGACGATCTCCGGGCCGGTGAAGCGAAAAGTGCGGCGGAACAGCTTGACCCATTCGTCCTTTGTCATCGGGTGATGGTGGTCGAGCCAGCCGGCAAAGCTACCATGAGCGTCGCGCAGGGCCTGTATCACCCCGGCATTGTGGATGACCGCCGCCACCTTGAGCCGGTTGCGGATGATGCCGGCATCGCCGAGCAGCCGCGCACGATCGGCTTCGCCGAAGGCGGCAACCCGATCGACATCGAAGCCGTCGAAGGCTCGCCGGAAAGCTTCGCGCTTCTTGAGCACGGTCAGCCACGACAGGCCGGCCTGGTTGATCTCCAGTACCAGACGCTCGAACAGTGCCGTGTCGTCGGCGACGGGAAAACCGTACTCGTCGTCATGATAGGGGCCATGCCAGGGGTGCCCCGGTGCCAGGTCACAATAGTGCGACATTTTCGCCTCTTTCCCTTTTTCGCTATTGGCAAGGCCGTGGTGGCTTGTCACGATTCGATGATCTGGTCGCAACGCTTCAGGAGCCACCGGCATGAAGATCCTACCCGTAAAATCCAAGACCACAAAGGCGGCGGCGCTGTCCCTGCTGGCCGGTAGCGCACTGGCACTCTATCTTGCCCTGACCCCGGGTGCGAGCACCCAGGCCGGCCCGGTGGTCGAGATGTACCAGGACCCCAACTGCGGGTGCTGCACGGATTGGGCCGATCACCTCAGGGGAGCAGGCTTCGAGGTACGCCAGCACAGAACCCGCGACATGCGCGGCGTGAAGCTGGAACACGGCGTCATTCCCGAGCTGGCCTCCTGCCATACGGCGCTGGTTGATGGCTACGTGATCGAAGGTCACGTGCCGGCCGCCGACATCAAGCGCCTGCTCGAGGAGCGGCCCGACGTGGTGGGGCTGACGGTGCCGGGCATGCCCCATGGCTCTCCCGGCATGGAGACGGGGCGCCATGACGACTACGCCGTGCTGACCTGGCGGCATGAGGACCGGACGCCGGCCATTTTCAGCGAGTATACTCACTGAGCAGGAAACACTGACTGAGTGGCTGCGCGAGCGAATCGCTACGTTGCGATGCATCTTGCTCGCCGATTAGTTCAGTATTCTTGGTTTGTTTAACGAACGTTGGCTAGGAGGGCTCATGCAGTATCTGCACACCATGGTTCGCGTCAGTGACCTGGACGCATCGCTGCGCTTCTACTGCGATCTGCTGGGGCTCGTGGAAGTACGGCGCAAGGAGAACGAGAAGGGACGCTTCACCCTGGTCTTTCTCGCTGCACCCCAAGACGAGTCCCGCTCCGCCGAACTCAAGGCGCCGGAACTCGAGCTGACCTACAACTGGGATCCGGAGGAGTACGCCGGCGGGCGCAATTTCGGCCACCTGGCTTACCGGGTCGACGACATCTATGCCTTGTGCGAGCGGCTGCACGAGGCCGGCGTGACCATTAATCGCCCGCCCCGCGATGGCCACATGGCCTTCGTGCGCAGCCCCGACGGCATCTCCATCGAGCTGCTGCAGAAGGGCGACCCGCTGCCGGCCAGGGAGCCATGGGCGTCCATGCAAAACACGGGCACCTGGTAAGGGAAACGCCGCACAGATGCCTGCGCGAGCGAATCGCTGCGTTGCGCGGTGTGCTTCATTTCGCGCGTCGATTTGTCAGCGCTTCCCAAGATCGGCGTAGTGCAACAAGGAACGCAACTATCAATGAAGAAGATTCTCTCAGGCCGAGTGCTGCTACTGGCACTGGCGGTCATGATGTTGACTGCGTGCGGCAGCCAGCCCTCCGCGCCGGCACGCCAGGAAGGACCCGGCGTCTCCAGCGATCATCCGGTCGTGGGGCAGCGCTGGAACCTGCTGCTGGTGGGCACCGACGAACGGCTCTCGATGCCCGAGACGCCGCATTTCGTGGTATCACCCGATGGTCGCGTGACAGGCAGCGACGGCTGCAATCAGCTCAGTGGCCGGGTGAGCCTCGATGCAGGCAACCGTATTCAATTCAGTGAGCTGGCCACGACTCGCCGAGGTTGCCCGCAGCTCGAGGAGGCCAAGCGCATCACCGCGATGCTGGAAAGCGCCTACCGCTTCCTCATCGACCATGATCGGCTGGTGTTCTTCGGGCCGGATCAGCGGGTGCTGGGCGGCTGGCGCAAGGCCAACTGAAGGGGCCTCACAGGTGCAAGAGCGCGGCTGATGCCGCTCTCTTGCTGTCAGCCGAGACTCGGGCGACCGGGTAGCGCGCCTCGCAACGTGAGCAGCCCGGCGGTGATCGTGCGCACGAGCGTCGGACCTACCGGGGTGAGCAGGATCCACGGGGTAACGATCAGGTTGATCGCCAGGGCGGCGAAGAAAATATCGCTGAACCAGTGAGCGCCGCTGAGAATGCGCGGAGCGCTTAGCAGCACCGCGAACAGGGCACTGACCAGGGCGACGCGAAGGCCGGCAAAGCGCCACATGAAGGCGGCGAACAGGAACAGGTTGATGCCATGATCGCCGGGGAAGCTGCTACCGGAACTGTCCTTGGTGGGAAAGTCGACCATCAGCGTCACCAAGTTGACGTTATCGTAGACCAGGGTCGGGCTGGGGTGGGTATAGGGAATGACCAGGCGAACCCCCTGGGCGATGAACACGGCCGCCAGCAGCATGGTGACGCCGATGCCGCCCCAGCGCAGCAGGCGATCCGGATGCCGCGAGTCGCGGTTCATGGCCCACACGAAGAGGGCGAGCAGCACCAGCAGGCTGATAACGTCGAAGACGCGGGTGTTGAACGCTGCCACGAGCAGCACCCAAGCGTCGTGAGCTTCGCTCAGCCAGGCGTTGGTGGTAAAGAATACGGCATCGTCCAGCTCGGTCCAGAACAGCAGGCCGGGCGAAAGCCAGGACCACACCAGCAGGGCGCCGAGAAGATTGAGCAGCAGGATGCGGCCGGGAGCGAAGGAGGGTTCGAAGTGTGACATGAGGGGCACGCACGATGTGGATGGCGATGCCCCATTCTAGCGTAAACGAGCGTAACAGAACAGCGTTTCTTAACCTATTGTTACTACTGCATGTACCAGCCGTGACTGGCCACCACCGATTGGCCCGTCAGGGCCGCCGAGGGGAAGGCCGCCAAATGCAGTGCCACTTCGGCGATATCCTCGAGCGTGGTGAATTCGCCGTCGACGGTATCCTTGAGCATCACGTCGCGTATTACCGCTTCCTCGGAGATACCCAGCGCCTCGGCCTGCTCGGGGATCTGCCTGTCCACCAGCGGCGTACGCACGAAGCCGGGACAGATCACGTTGGCGCGTACCCGGTGTGCCGCTCCCTCCTTGGCCACGCTGCGGCACAGGCCCAGCAGGGCATGCTTGGCGGCCACGTACGGCGCCTTTAGCGGCGAAGCGAGCTTGCTGTGTACCGAGCCCATGTAGAGCAGGCAGCCGCCACGCTCTTGCCGGTACATCTGGCGCAATGCGGCGCTGGTCAACAGAAAGGCGCCGTCGAGGTGCACTGACATGACCTTGCGCCAGTCGGCGAAGCTCAGGGCGTGCAATGGCGCGATGTGCTGAATACCGGCGTTGGCGATGGCAATGTCCAGCCCGCCCCAGCGCTCGACCATCGCGGCCACGCCAGCCTCCACCGCGGCCTCGTCGGTGACATCCATGGCCAGTGCCATGGCCTCGCCACCAGCATCGCCTATCTGCCGCACGGTGGCCTCGGCGGCGGTCAGGTCGAGATCGGCCACCGCGACCCTGGCGCCTTCCCGTGCATAGCGTTCGGCGATGGCGCGGCCGATGCCACCGGCCGCTCCGGTGATCAGGGCGGTCTTGTCGATGAGTTGCATATCCGGTCTCCGTTGTCGGTGTCAGTTGCCGCCATATATTTCATTGGGCAGCCAGGTCGCCAGTGGGGCGTAGAAGAACACCAGCAGCAGGCCGAGCAGTTGGATGGCGACGAAGGGAGCCACGCCGAGATAGATGTCGCGGGTAGTAATCTCCGGCGGGCAGACTCCCTTGATATAGAACAGCGCGAAGCCCACCGGCGGCGTCAGGAACGAGGTCTGCAGGCAGATGGCGAAGAGCATCGCGAACCACAGCGGATCCACGCCCAGGCCCATGATCACCGGTGCCACCAAGGGCAGGATGATCAGCGTGATCTCCACCCAGTCGAGGAAGAAGCCGAGCAGGAACACCACCGCTAGAATGGTCAGCACGATGCCGGTCTCGCCGAAGGGCAGGCCGGTGAGGGCGAAGCGCACCACATCGTCGCCACCCAGCCCTCGGAGTACGGCGGCGAACACCGTGGCGCCGATGAAGATGGCGAAGATGAACGCCGTGGTACGGCTGGTCTGGTAGAGCGCCTGGCGCAGGATGGTGAGATTGAGACGTCGATTGACCAGCGCCAGCAGCATGGCGCCCAGCGCGCCCATCGCCGAGGCTTCAGTCGTGGTGGCGAAGCCGGTGAAGATCGAGCCGAGCACGGCGAGTATCAGCCCCAGCGGCGGCAGTACGGCGAGGAAGACCTGCAGGAAGGCCCGCGCGTCGAGCGGCTCGCGATCCTTGGGCGCAGGGGCCAGGTCCTTGTTCAGATAGGCGGCGATCAGGATATAGGCGATGTAGAGTACGCCGAGCATAACGCCGGGAATCAGGGCCGCCATGAACAGCCGGCCCACCGAGGCGTCAGAGGTGCCCATGCGGTCTGCCATCAGCACCAGCATGATGCTGGGCGGCACCAGGATGCCTAGGGTACCCACCGAGCAGGCGGTGCCCACCGCCAGCGACTTGTTGTACTGGGCGCGCATCATGGGGCCCAGCGACAGCATGCCGAGCAGCACCACCGAGGCGCCGACGATGCCGGTGGAAGCGGCCAGCAGCACTCCGACGATCACCACGGTGACGGCGTAGCCGCCACGTAGCCCGCCCAACACGCGCACCAGCGAGGTGACCAGTCGCTCGGCGATGCCGGAGCGGTCTAGCATGATGCCCATGAAGATGAACAGCGGCAGCGCCACCATCAGTTCGTTGGCGACGATGCCGTAGATGCGTCGGTCCAGCACGCCGATGGTGCCGCCCCAGGAGAACCACAGGTCGGCGCCGAGAAATTCCACCAGCACGTGGCCGACGATGGCGAAGACGAAGCCGATGCCGGCCAGCGACCAGGCCACCGGGAAGCCCAGCAGCAGCAGGCCCATGAAGCTGGCAAACATCGCCAGCACGAGAAATTGTTCCAGTCCCATAATCGATCTCGCTAGATGAACGTGGCGTGTTGCGGGTGGGGGCAGTCGGCTACTGCCTCGGTGTGATCTGGCGAGTGCGCCGAGGGAAGCCGAACAGCAGCGTGGAGCAGCGCAATGCCCGCGAGAACAGGGCCACGGCCACCAAGGCCAGGCCGATGGGAATGAGGGTCTTGATGATGAAGCGGTGAGGCAGGCCGCTGGGTGCCTGGGAGTGCTCGCCGCGCTCGAAGGCGCGATAGCCGTACTCGAACAGCGCTTCCGTCATCAGGTAGAGGATCGGCAGGGCCAGCAGCACGATACCCACAAGCTCGATCCAGGCCTGGGTGCGCAGCGTGAACTTTTCACGGATCACGTCGACGCGAACATGGTCGTCGCTGACCACGGCATAGGCCAGGGTGAGGATCATGGTGGCGCCGAACAGGTGCCATGACAGCTCCTCCACCGCGATCGAGCCGCGGCCGAGGATGAAACGGTTGACCACGTTGGTCAGCACCACCGCTATGGTGGCTAGCCACAACCAGGAGATGGCGCGACCGAACAGCAGGATGGCCATGTCGAGGCGATAGCTGAGGCGGTTGGTGGGCAACTCCGGTGCGGAGTGGCCCTGCGGCCCCTGAGGAGAGGCCGTCGAATCATTGACGCTCATGGGGTGACTCCGGGGCTGGGGGACACGGAGCGGCCCCGCCGAGAGGCGGGGGCCGCAGTCACTGACGGCAGGGAGGGGCCGCCCGGTACCGGGCGGCCGTCTCAATCCTCGAAGTTTTCCGGCGCGTAGTAGCTGCGCGGCAGGTGGCCCTTGACGTGCCAGTTGCCGTGGAGCTTCATGAACTCGCGCTGGCTTTCGAGCACGCGACCGAACATCTCATCCTCGGCGGCAATCTCCTCCTGCACCTCGTTGGTCACCCGACGCAGCTCGCCAAGGATCTCGTCGGACAGCACCTGGGCATTCACGCCTTCCGCCTCGAAGTCGCGCAATGCCTTGGGCGTCTCGGTCTCGCTTTCGGCGTAACCGTAGAGGGTGGCGGCACGGCAGCCCATGTCGATCATCGCCTGGGTCTGCGGCTCCAGCGCCTCCCAGCTGTCCTTGTTGACCAGCAGGTGGGCGGTGGTAAATGTCTGGTGCCAGCCAGGCATGACGTAGTTCTGCACGATCTCCTGCATGCCGAGGATACGGTCCACCGCCGGCGCCGAGAATTCGGTGGCGTCGATGGTGCCGCGCTCCATGGCCTGGTAGAGCTCGCCGCCGGGAATCATGGTGACCGAGGCGCCCAGGCGCTCCATCACGCGGCCGCCGATGCCGGCAAAGCGGATGCGCAGGCCGTCGACCTGGTCGAGGCTCTCCAGCGGCTCGGCAAACCAGCCGGCGGCCTCGGGGCCGATCATGCTGCACAACAGCGGCTGGACGTCATACTCGGCATAGATCTCCTCGAGCAGCTCCTTGCCGCCGCCGAAGTAGTGCCACGCCAGGTAGGCGGGTGGCTCCATGCCGAACGGCGCGCCGGCGAACAGCGGCAGCGAGGGGATGCTGCCCTGATCGTAGCCGACCCAGGTGAAGCCGGCGTCGTAGCGACCTTCAGAGACGGCATCGAGGATCTCGAACGGCGGGATCAGCTCGCCCGGCTCGTAGTAGCGCAGGTTGATATTGCCGCCGGAGGCCTGCTCCAGTTGCTCGCTCAAGAAGCGGACCGGCGTGCTCAGGCCGACCAGGTGCGAGGGAAAGGCGATGGGCACCTGCCAGCGCACCTGCTCCTGGGCCTGAGCGGTTCCAGCGGCACCGGCCAGCAGGGCAGCGGCGGCCACGCCGAGAGTAAGTGGGCGAAGGCGGATGGCGAGAGACGAAGAGGATGGCATGAGAGCTCCTTGTGCGTTGTTGTCGTCGCAACGCCTTGGTGGCGTTGTCGTTAGGCATGCGACATGGCGCACCCGCTATCGAACGGACAGCGCTTGCGTCATGCACTGGCGCCTGTATTGCACGTGCCGTGCCATATTGTTTTTATCTTTGTTTTTCAATAAGTTAATTTTTTTGCGAGGAGCAGGGATAGGTAGCTGTGTCCGGATAGACAGACGGTATTTCGACCAAGGTTTAAGAGGGGGTGTCCGAAATCTCGGACAACTGACCGGTTAGTCGGACAGTCTGGCCAATTTTTCGTAGAGCACCGAGCGGGGAATCCCCAGCATACGGGCCGCACGGGACTTGTTGCCGCGACAGGCCGCCAGCGCGTCCTGCAGGGCGCTGCGCTCGGCGGCGGCCACGACAGCGGCGAGCGGGCGTACGCTGGCGGTCGGCAGTGGCCGGTCCATTGCTGCCGGGGAGAGGGGCAGCGTGGGGCGAAGTTCCGGCACATCGATGATGCTGCAGGCCTCGCTGAGCGCCAGGGTCTGCTCGAGCACGTTGCGCAGCTCGCGGATATTGCCCGGCCAGTCGTGGCGCTGCAGCAACGCCACGGCTTCGGCGGTGATCTCGGCGCGGGGCTCGCCGCTTTCCACGGCAATTCGGCCGAGGATCGTCTCGCACAGGATGCCGAGATCGACCAGGCGCTCGCGCAGCGGCGGTACCTGGATACGCAGAACGTTGAGGCGATAGTAGAGATCGGAGCGGAAGCTGCCGTCGGCGACCATGGCCTCGAGATCCCGGCTGGTGGCGGCAATCACGCGCACGTCGACGCGCTTGATCTCGTTGGAACCCAGCGGCTCCACTTCGCCCTCCTGCAGGGCGCGTAGCAGCTTGGCCTGCAGCGCCAAGGGCATGTCGCCGACCTCGTCGAGGAACAGCGTACCGCCATCGGCGAGTTGGAACTTGCCCTGGCGGGTGCGCTTGTCGGCGCCGGTATAGGCGCCCGGCGCGACGCCGAAGAACTCCGCTTCCAGCAGGTTCTCCGGTACCGCGGCGACGTTCACGGCCACGAAGGGACTGGCCCCGCGCGGCGAGTCGCCGTGTATGGCCTGTGCCAGCACCTCCTTGCCGGTGCCGGTCTCACCCAGCAGCAACACCGGCGTGGCCCGGGCGGCGGCCAGACGGGCACGGCGCTTGACCTCGAGCACCGCAGGGCTGGCGCCGACGAAATCGGCCAGGGCGTAGCGCGAACCGCGGCGTGCCAGGGCGCGGCGTGCCACTGCCAGGTCGTGCTGCAGGCGGCGGTACTTGCCGATCAGCGGCGTCAGCGGCTCCAGATCGTCGAACACGATGAAGGCTACCGCGCCGTTGACCCTGCCGCTGGCCGGGTCGTGCAGCGGCAGCCGGGTGACGACCAGTTGTCGCGCCTGGTACTCCATGATGTCGAGCAAGATGGGCCGCCCGCTGCGTACCACCTCGGGCATGCGGGTGTGCGGGATCACTTCGCCCACGGGGCGGCCGATCACGTCGGCCGGATCGTCGATGCCCAGCAGTCGGCAGTAACAGGCGTTGATCCAGATCAGGCGGCTCGCCTCGTCGACCAGGATCGCCCCGGCGCTGTTGCGCTCGAGCAACGGAAACAACGGCCGGATCGCCTCGAGGGTCAAGCCTTGGCGACGGCCGGCCATGGTGCTCTCATCCCGAGGCATTCGTGTCGTCTCCTGGAGGCGGTGTCGGGCCGCCTATCAGAGAGCGGCGGTTTCGGGCCGCTGGATAAGTCACAGCGCGGCGATCTTGTCGCGCTGCTCGAGCAGCACGGCGCGCGCCGCCTGGTACTCCTTGAGCTTGCCGCGCTCCTTGTCGACTACGGCTTCGGGGGCCTTGGCGACGAAGCTCTCGTTGGCAAGCTTCTTCTCGATGCCGCTGATCAGCTTGTCCTGCTTGTCGATCTCCTTGGCCAGGCGGGCGAGTTCGGCGTCCTTGTCGATCAGGTCGGCCATGGGCACCAGCACTTCCATGTCGCCGACCAGTTGGGTGGCCGAGAGCGGCGCCTGGGCCGGATCGTCGAGCCAGGTGGCGCTTTCCAGCTTGGCCAGCTTGGCCAGGAACGGGCGGTTGGCCTCGAGGCGTTCGCGGTCGGCGGTGCTGCCCTTGGTCAGCAGCACGTCGAGCGGCTTGCCCGGGGCGATGTTCATCTCGGCGCGCACGTTGCGCACCGCCACGATCACGCCCTTGAGCCACTCGATGTCGCGGGTGGCGGCTTCGTCGAGCTTGTCGTTCTCCGGCTGCGGCCAGGGCTGCGCCATGATCGATTCGCTGCCGTCGCCCGTGGCCTTGCCCGCCAACGGTGCCACGCGCTGCCAGATCTCCTCGGAAATAAACGGCATCATCGGGTGGGCCAGGCGCAGGATCGTCTCCAGCACGCGCACCAGGGTGCGGCGGGTGCCGCGCTTGGCCGCCTCGCTGGCGCCCTCGTCCCACAGCACCGGCTTGGAGAGCTCCAGGTACCAGTCGCAGTACTCGTTCCAGACGAACTCGTAGAGCGCCTGGGAGGCGTGGTCGAAGCGGAATTCCTCCATCGCCTTGGTCACCTGGGCCTCGGTCTGCTGCAGGCGCGAGACGATCCAGCGATCAGCCAGCGACAGTTCGACTTCACCGCCCTGACCTTCGAGAGAGGCCCCGCAATCCTGGCCCTCGGCGTTCATCAGCACGTAGCGCGAGGCGTTCCACAGCTTGTTGCAGAAGTTGCGGTAGCCGTCGAGGCGGCCCATGTCGAACTTGATGTCGCGTCCGGTGGTGGCCTGGGACAGGAAGGTGAAGCGCAGCGCGTCGGTGCCGTGGGGCTCGATGCCCTCGGGGAATTCGTCGCGGGTGGCCTTGGCGATGGCCTTGGCCTTCTGCGGCTGCATCATGTTGCCGGTGCGCTTCTCCAGCAACGTATCGAGCTGGATGCCGTCGATCAGGTCGATGGGGTCGAGCACGTTGCCTTTCGACTTGGACATCTTCTGGCCCTGGCCGTCGCGCACCAGGCCGTGGACGTATACGGTCTTGAACGGCACCTCGTCCATGAACTTCAGCGTCAGCATGATCATCCGCGCGACCCAGAAGAAGATGATGTCGAAGCCGGTGACCAGCACGCTGGAAGGGTGGAAGGTCGCCAGTTCGGGGGTCCGCTCCGGCCAGCCCAGGGTACCGAAGGTCCACAGGCCCGAGCTGAACCAGGTGTCGAGTACGTCTTCGTCCTGGGTCAGGGCGAGGTCGGCAGAAAGGCCGTGCTTCTCGCGCGCCTCGGCCTCGGTGCGGGCCACGTAGACGTTGCCTTCGCTGTCGTACCAGGCGGGAATGCGGTGGCCCCACCACAGTTGGCGCGAGATGCACCAGTCCTGCAGGTCGCGCATCCACGAGAAGTACATATTCTCGTAGTTCTTGGGCACGAACTGGATGTCACCATTCTCCACCGCGGCGATGGCGGGCTCCGCCAGGCTCTCCACGGCGACGAACCACTGGTCCGTCAGCAGCGGTTCGATGACGTCGCCGGAGCGATCGCCGTAGGGCAGGGTGTTGTTGACCGTCTCGACCTGCTCGAGTAGGCCGGCGGCTTCCATGTCGGCGACGATCTGCTTGCGCGCCTCGAAGCGGTCGAGGCCGGCGTAGGCCGCGGGCAGGCTCAAGTCGATCTCGGGCAGCGGGCGGCCCTGGATGTCGAAGGCCTCGGCCTGGGGCAGGATCGCCGCGTCCTGAGTGAAGACGTTGATCAGCGGCAGGCCGTGGCGGCGGCCCACCTCGTAGTCGTTGAAGTCGTGGGCCGGGGTGATCTTCACGCACCCGGAGCCCTTTTCCATGTCGGCGTGTTCATCGGCGACGATGGGGATGCGCCGGCCGACCAGCGGCAGTTCGACGAACTTGCCGATCAGCGAGGCGTAGCGCGGGTCCTCGGGATTGACCGCCACGCCGGTGTCGCCGAGCAGGGTTTCGGGGCGGGTGGTGGCGACGACCAGATAGTCGAGGCCGGCATCGGTCTTGACGCCGTCGGCCAGCGGGTAGCGGAAGTGCCAGAACTGGCCCTGCTGATCGCGGTTCTCGACTTCGAGGTCGGAGATGGCGGTGTGCAGGGTGGGGTCCCAGTTGACCAGGCGCTTGCCGCGATAGATCAGGTCCTCTTCATAGAGGCGCACGAAGACTTCCTGCACCGCCTTGTAGAAGCCGTCGTCCATGGTGAAGCGTTCGCGCGACCAGTCGACGCTGGCGCCCATGCGGCGCAGCTGGCGGGTGATGTGGCCGCCGGACTCGTGCTTCCACTCCCATACCTTGTCGATGAACGCCTCGCGGCCCAGGTCGTGGCGGCTCTTGCCCTCTTCGGCAGCGACCTTGCGCTCGACCAGCATCTGGGTGGCGATACCGGCGTGGTCGGTGCCCACCTGCCACAGGGTGTTGTTGCCCTGCATGCGCTTCCAGCGGATCAGCGTGTCCATGATGGTGTCCTGGAACGCGTGGCCCATGTGCAGGCTGCCGGTGACGTTGGGCGGCGGGATCATGATCGAGTAGGGTTCGCCCTCGCCCGAGGGGGCGAAGCGGCCGTCGGCCTCCCAGCGCTCGTACCAGCGGGATTCGATCTGCTCGGGTTGGTAGGTCTTGTCCATGGGGCGTTCCGGGTCCAGAAATGATCGCCGCCGGGACGTGGGGCCGGGCGGCGGGAAGTCATCGAAAGCGTGCGAAAAATGGGCTCGATTATAGCGCGATGGGGTGCTTGGCGTCAGCCAGACGTGAACGGACGGATCGGTACAGCCTCTGAGGGGCGCCGGGGGCAGGGCGAAGAGGAGGTCTTTTGCCAGGGGTGAGGAGCACTGCTCCGAACGGGCTGGCCATGGATGGCCAGCCCCGGTCCTGCGAGTGGAGCAGGATGCGAGAGCGAAGCAGGGCAAAAGTAGCGCCCAGGGATGGGTTCACAGCGCCTCCTCGCAGTCCCTGCCGCCGGATCAGCCCCGGTATAGGCAGCCTCCCGTAACCCTGGGACGGGACTCACCCCTTGAGCTGATGGGCCTTGACGGGATAGCCGCGCTGCTTGTAGGTCTGCCAGCACTCGCGCTTGGCGACGAGCACCTGCTGGTGCTGGTTGATGATCTCGGCGACCCGCTCGAAGCGCGAGAACCACTCGGGGATGCCTGGGTCGAGATTGAGCAGTGCCATGGGCGCTGCGGCGCTCGGCTCGGGTGGCTGTTCCCAGCCGATGGTCACCGCCACGCTCTCGGCCATCTCGCTGCCGAGCAGGGCGTGGGGCAGGTAGGCCTCGGGGCGGAAGGTCCACAGCCGCTCGTCGAGGTCGCTGGCCATGGCCTCGTCCTCGGTGTGCAGGTGCAGCCGGTAGCCCTTGCCGGCGATGGTCTCGGCCAGCCGACAAGCGAAGTCGAGCCGCGCTTCCAGCGTGGTGTCTGGGAGGATATAGAAGTCAACTTGCGTCATGGCGGCCTTAACGGTTGGGGCCGATTCTGCCGATGCAGTGGCGAGGCTCTGCCGCAAGCAGACCTACGAGGAGGCGCTGTGAACCCATCCCTGGGCGCTACTTTTGCCATCCCTGGCAAAAGACCTCCTCTTCGGTCTGCTCCCGGCCGCCTCGCGAGGCGTTGGCCGGCTCTTGGTGTAGCGGGACTCTACGTTTCTTCAGACCAGCTTGGTCAGCCAGCCATGTGTATCTTCCGCACGGCCATACTGCAGGTCGAGCAGCTTGGAGCGTAGGCGCTTGGCGATCTCGTTGCCGGCATCGGGCATCTGGATTGTGCCGTCCTCGGTGACTAGCTGGCCCACCGGGGTGATCACTGCGGCGGTGCCGCAGGCGAAGACCTCGGCGATATCGCCGGAAGCCACGCCGTCGCGCCACTCGTCGATGCTGATGGCGCGCTCCTCCGGGGTGAAGCCTTCGTCGCGGCCGAGGGTGAGCACCGAGTCGCGGGTCACGCCCTCGAGGATGGTGTCGGTCAGGCGCGGGGTGACCAGGCGACCGTCCTTGTAGACGAAGAACAGGTTCATGCCGCCCAGTTCCTCGATCCACTTGTTCTCGGCGGCGTCGAGGAAGGCAACCTGGCTGCAGCCGTGCTTTTCGGCTTCCTTCTGGGCCGCCAGCGAGGCGGCGTAGTTGCCGCCGCACTTGGCGAAGCCGGTGCCGCCGGGGGCGGCGCGCTTGTAGTGCGAGGAGAGCCAGATCGACACCGGGGCGATGCCGCCCTTGAAGTAGGCACCGGCGGGGGAAGCGATCACGTAGTAGTCGACCTCGTGGGCCGGACGCACGCCGAGGAACTTCTCGCTGGCAATCATGAACGGGCGCAGATAGAGGCTCGACTCATCGGCCTCGTTGCGGGGCGTCGGCACCCAGGCTTGATCCTGGGCGAGCAGCGCCTTGAGCGAACCGATGAAGTCATCGTCGCTGAGCTCGGGTAGCGCCAGACGGCGGGCGCTGCGGCGGAAGCGCTCGGCGTTCTTCTCGGGACGGAACGACCACACCGAGCCGTCGGCGTGACGGTAGGCCTTGATGCCCTCGAAGATCTCCTGGCCGTAGTGCAGCACGGCCGCCGCCGGGTCGAGGGTCAGCGGGCCGTAGGGGCGCACCTCGTGGCCGTGCCAGCCGGCTTCGGCCGTCCAGCGCACGTGGGCCATGTGGTCGCTGAAGTAGCGGCCGAACCCGGGGTTGGCAAGGATGTCGTCGCGAATGTTGGCTGCCGTGGGCATGGCGCTGGGCAGTATCTCGAAGGTTGCGTTGGGCACGGCAAAAGGGTCTCCGCTATGCCGGGATTCCGGCGTTTTCTTGGGCTTCTCGACGCTCCGGGCCGGCCGACCCGGGGCGCGCAATGCGTCAGATGTAACGGTTGCCGACGAGGATGGCAACCTTGGTGGTGTCAGCCGTCGTTCTCGACCTGGCGCACTTCCTCCTCGCGGTCGAGCAGGTACTGGGTCAACAGCCCCACCGGGCGGCCGCTGGCGCCTTTCTGCTTGCCCGAGGTCCAGGCGGTTCCGGCGATGTCCAGGTGTGCCCAGGGGAACTTGTCGGCGAAGCGCGAGAGGAAGCAGGCGGCGGTGATGGTGCCGGCCGGGCGGCCGCCGATGTTGGCCATGTCGGCGAAGTTGGAGTCGAGCTGCTCCTTGTACTCGTCCCACAGCGGCAGGTGCCAGGCGCGATCCCAAGCCGCTTCACCGGCATCGAGCAGGTCCAGTGCCAGGTCGTCGTCGTTGGAGAGCAGGCCGCTGGCGTGGTGGCCCAGGGCGATGATCGCCGCCCCGGTGAGGGTGGCGATGTCGACCACGCTGGCGGGCTCGAAGCGCTCGGCGTAGGTCAGCGCGTCGCACAGCACCAGGCGACCCTCGGCGTCGGTGTTGAGCACCTCGACCGTGAGCCCCTTGAGCGTCTTGATGATGTCGCCGGGCTTGGTGGCGCGGCCGTCGGGCATGTTCTCGGCGGCGGCGACGATGAATACCAGGTTGAGCTTGGGGCGGATGCCGAGCACGGCCTTGGCGGTGCCGAACACGCTGGCCGCCCCGCACATGTCGAACTTCATCTCGTCCATGGCTTCGCCGGGCTTGAGCGAGATGCCGCCGGTGTCGAAGGTGATGCCCTTGCCCACCAGTACGTGCGGGGCCTCGTCGGCCTTTTCGGCGCCCAGGTATTTCATGACGATCAAGCGTGAAGGCTGCTCGCTGCCGCGGCCCACCGATAGCAGGCTGTGGGCGCCGAGCTCCTCCAGCGCTGCCTCGTCGAGGATCTCGACCTCGAGGGCTCCACCCGACTCGCGGCCCAGCTGTTCGGCCTGCTCGGCCAGGTAGCTCGGGGTGCAGACGTTGCCCGGCAGGTTGCCCAGGGTGCGGGTATACGCCACGCCTTGGCCGATGGCATCGCCGATACGCGCGCCCTCACGCGCTTCGTCGGCAGCATCGGCGTCGCTGAGCAGCAGGGTGACCGTCTCCAGGCGTGGTCGTGGGGCCTTTTCCGACTTGAATTCGTCGAAGCGGTAGACGGCGCGCTGGGCAGCCTCGGCGGTCATGCGGGCCTTCCAGGCGGTGCTGCGCTCGGCTAGCGGCACGTCGGTGAAGGCCACGGCGACGTCCTCGGCGGGCAGGCCGGCCACCGCGGTGAAGGCGGCGTCCAGCGCCTTGATGAAAGCGCGCTCCTTACACGTCTCGCGTTCGCCCAGTCCCACCAGCATCAGGCGGTCGGCAGAGAGTCCCGGGGCGAAGGGAATCAACTGCACGTTGCCCAGCTTGGCATCGAAGTCGCCGCGCTCGATCAGCTGACCGATCAACCGCTCGCTGGCATCGTCGAGCTTGGCGGCGGCAGGCAGCAGGTCGCCATTCTTGAAAACCGGGACCACGAGGCAGGCCGCTTCGGCCTTGGCGGGATTGGCCGTCTGAACTGGGAATTCCATGGTGACTCCACAAGACAAGCGATGGGGGATTCTGGATAATGCCGGCACGGCTCCAGGCCACTGCCGAATCACCCAAGTGTACTCAAGGCATGGCGCCATTGCATGGAAGACCGCTGCATGATCATTTTTCGGTACCTGACCCGCGAAATTCTGCTCACCATGGCCGCCGTCGCCGGCGTGCTGCTGCTGGTCATCATGGGCAGCCGGTTCATTCGCTATTTCACCGACGCCGCGGAAGGGGACATTCCCGCCTCGATCCTTGGCAATCTGATGCTCTACCACCTGCCCGGCTTTCTCGAGCTGATTCTGCCGTTGGCCTTCTTCCTCGGCATTTTGCTGGCCTACGGTCAGCTCTATTTGAACAGCGAGATCACCGTGCTGGTGGCCTGCGGCATCAGCCCGGTGCGGCTGCTGCAGGTCAGTCTGGTACCGGCGACACTGGTGGCGGTGCTGGTGGGGCTGTGCAGTCTGTGGCTGACCCCGGCCGGGGCGCTAAAGACCGAGACAACCCTGGAGGAACAGCGCAGCCGGCTTGACTTCACTGCACTGGCCCCGGGGCGTTTCCAGGATTTCGGTGGCGGCCGAACGGCCTATACCGAAGCCTTCAGTGACGATGGGCAGCAGATGCAGGAGGTCTTCATCAGCGAGCGTCAGCGGCGCCGTGACGGTACCCCCGAGACCGCCGTTACCCGGGCCGGCAGCGGCTACCAGACCGTCGATCCCGAGACCGGGAGCCGCTTCCTGGTGCTGGCCGACGGTGAGCGCTACAGCGTCGAGCCCGGGCGTTTCGAAGCCGAGCGGCTGAAGTTCGAGACCTATGCCGTGAGGCTTTCCCTCGGCAGTGAGCAGCGCGACCTGGACGTGGCCGAGTATGCGACCACGACCGAGCTGTTCGGCGACGGATCAGGACAGGCCCGCGCGCAGCTGCAGTGGCGGCTCTCGCTGCCGCTGATGGTATTCATCCTCACACTGATGGCGATGCCGCTTTCACGGGTCAATCCGCGCCAGGGACGCTTCGCCAAGCTGCTGCCGGCGATCTTTCTGCACATCTGCTACTTGAGTCTGCTGCTGGCGGCACTGGATGCCATCGGGCGCGGATCGTTGCCGGCCACGGTCGGCATGTGGCCGATCCATGGCGTCTTCCTCGCGCTCGGACTGGGCCTGCTGATGCACAATCAGCGCAGGGGGATGCGCTGATGCTGACGGATCGTCTCGACCGCTACATCGCCCGCAACGTGCTGGGTGCGATAATCGTCGTTCAGGTGGTATTGCTCGGCCTCGACCTGGTGATCACCTACATCAACGATCTGGACGACGTCGAGGGGAACTACGGCGCTTTCCAGGTGCTGCTCTACCTGCTGATGCGCCTGCCCTGGCGCTTCTACCAGTATGCCCCGGTAGGCGTGCTGATCGGTGCGTTGATCGGCCTGGGCAGCATGGCCTCGAACAATGAGCTGACGGTGATGCGAGCCGCGGGGCGCTCCTTGGCACGTATCCTGTGGGGCGTGATGAAGCCGATCGTCCTGGTGGTGGCCATCCTGCTGCTGATTGCCGAATTCGTCAGCCCACGCACCGAGCAGTACGCCAGCGCCTGGCGGCTGGAGCAGATGCAGGGGGAGGGCGCCTTGCTGACCCAGAGCGGTGGCTGGCAGCGGGAGGGCGACAGCGTCTACCGCTTCGGCGCCATCCGCGCCGACGACACGGTGCTCGACCTGACCCGCTACGTCTTCGAGGGCAGGAAATTGCACGAAGCCGTGCAAGCGGCACGAGCGTCCTGGCAGGGGGAGCGTTGGGTGCTCGAGGATGTGAGGATCACACGCTTCGGCGATGACAGCACCGATGCCGAGTCGCACGAACGGCTGGAGTGGGATACGACCCTGACGCCCGATCAGCTCAATCGCCTGCTGCGTGACGTCAATAGCCAGGCACCCAGCGAGCTGTGGGCCTACTCTCGCTACCTGCTTTCCCAGGGGCAGCAGGCCACCCAGCCGCTGCTGTACTTCTGGCAGAAGCTGTTGCTGCCGCTGACTATAGCGTCGCTGGTGCTGGTCGCAGCGTCGTTCGTGTTCGGCCCGTTGCGTACCGTAGCCGCCGGCACGCGGGTGTTCTATGGCGTGGTGGTGGGGCTGTCGTTCAAGTACCTGCAGGACCTGCTGGCACCGGCTTCCACCGTATTCGGTTTCTCGCCGGTGTGGGCTGTGCTGGCGCCCACCGTGCTGTGTGCTCTCCTTGGGCTTTATCTGCTGCGGCGCTCGGGCTAGCGACGCTGCTGGCGCGTGACCAAAACATGAGACGATGATGCAACGACGATTCGATCAACTCGACGATGTGTGGCCGGCCGGCCTGGGGCGTCGCCTGGGCGCCATGCTCTATGATGGCCTGCTGGTCCTGGCGATATGGATCCTGATTACCGTGCTGCATGTGACCTTCGTACGCCAGGTGCTGGGACTCGGGGCCGAGGAGGTCGGCGCGGGCGTCATGCAGCGTTTCTCGCTGCAGCTGTTGCTGGTGACGGGGGCTTTCCTGTTCTTTGCCTTCTCCTGGATGCGGGGCGGCATGACGCTGGGCATGCAGGCCTGGCGCCTGCGCGTGCAGACCCGCAGCGGCAATGCGATTACCCTGCGCCAGAGCCTGGTGCGTTACCTGGTGGCCTGGCTCTCGCTGGCCGCCTTCGGGCTCGGGTATCTGTGGATACTGTTCGATACCGAACGCCGCAGCTGGCCCGACATTGCCTCGGATACACGGGTAGTGGTCCTGCCCAAGGCGAGCCGCCGTTAGCTGCCCAGGCTGAGCGAGATCAAAAAAGAGTCGATTCCCCCTTGCGACGAGCTATGCGAATCATTTACATTAACTATCGTAAGCATAGCGAGGTGGATGGCGATGTACGTGTGTCTTTGCAAGGGCGTATCAGACCGCAAGATTCGTGAAAGCGTCGAAGGCGGTGCGCGCAGCTGGCGGGAAGTTCAGCAGCAGACCGGCTGCGGTACCCAGTGCGGCAAGTGCGCCTGTGTTGGCAAGACCATCGCCCGCGAAGCGATCAAGTCCGAAATGATGGCATCGGCCAACGATCTCGCCTACGCCGTGTAGCAGACGCGCCCTCAGCGGTGTGCCATTGTCAATCGCTCTCATTCTTGTTGCCATTAATCCAACCGATTGTCCCGGTTGGATTTTTTGCGTATTTGGGCCGATACTGCCTATGATGGTTCGTTGAGCGTCACGCACTGACAAGACAGGCCCAAGGCCGAGACGAGAGAAGGGAGATACGGCAATGAAAGGCGATGCCAAGGTCATCGAATACCTCAACAAAGCCCTCGGTAATGAGCTGGTGGCGATCAACCAGTACTTTCTGCATGCCAAGATGTACAAGGACTGGGGCCTCAAGGCGTTGGCCAAGTGGGAGTACGACGAATCCATCGACGAGATGAATCATGCCGACAAGCTGATCGAGCGCATCCTGTTCCTCGAGGGCGTGCCCAACCTGCAGGACCTGGGCAAGCTGCACATCGGCGAGAACGTGCGCGAAATGCTCGAGAGCGATCTCAAGATCGAGCACGACGGTCGCAAGGACTACATCGAGGCCATCGCCTACTGCGAGAAGGTCAAGGACTACGTCTCCCGCGACTTGCTCCGCGACATCCTGGCCGACGAAGAAGAACATATCGATCATATCGAGACCGAGCTCGGCCTGATCGACAAGGTGGGGATTGAGAACTACATGCTGCGCCAGATGCAGGAAGCCGGCGACGAGTAACGAGAAACTAGTCGCAGCGAAACCACGACGGCACCGACTCATATCGGTGCCGTTTTGCTGTACGCTCCGTCAGTCGGCATGGCGTCAGCGCCACGTGCCTAGAAGGCCCTTTCGAGATCGAAGCGCGGCACCGGTTCGCCGCGCACTTCGACGGTTTCGGTGAACATGGCCAGCGGTCGCACCCACAGGCCGTAGTCGCCGTACAGGGCGCGATAGACCACCAGTGGCTCCTCGGTCTCGCTGTGATGAGCGACACCGAGCACCTCGTAGCGGTTGCCCTTGTAATGGCTGTAAATGCCGGGAACGGGGAGGGGGTGGGTCATCGCGTTGGGCTCCAGTTCAAGGTTTCCCTGTCGTTATTGGCTGCCGTCCGGGGCAGCTCGTTTGGCCAGGCGTGTCAGCACCCTCGAGGCGGCAACGAAGCCGAAACCGCCGGTCACGAAGGTGGCGGCACCCACGCCGGAAGCGCAGTCGAGCCGGGTCGATTCGCCGCTGCCGGGCTTTTGCAGGCAGACCTCGCCATCCACCCCCGGGTAGACCAGCTGTTCGTCAGAATAGACGCACTCCACGGAGAAGCGACGCTTGGGGTTGCGCGAGAAGCCGTAGTCCCGGCGCAGACGAGCCCGCACCTTGGCCAGCAGCGGGTCGTGCTCGGTACGCGCGAGGTCGGCCACCTTGATGCGCGTGGGGTCGGTCTGGCCGCCGGCGGCGCCGGCGACGACGATGGGCAGCTTGCGCCGCCGGCACCAGTGTATCAGTGCCGCCTTGGCAATCACGCTGTCGATGGCGTCGACCACGTAGTCGGCGTCCTCGGGAATACGCTGCGCCAGGTTGGTCGGCGTGACGAAGGCGGTATCGGCGACGAGCTCGATGCCGGGCTGGATCGCCCGGCAGCGTTCGGCCAGCACGTCCACCTTGGGGCGGCCGATGGTGCCGTCGAGAGCCGGCAACTGGCGATTGACGTTGGAGACGCAGACGTCGTCGAGGTCGATCAGGGTGAGCCGACCGATACCCGAACGCGCCAAGGCCTCCACCGCCCAGCTGCCGACGCCCCCGACGCCGACCACCACCACATGGGCGGTGCGGAAGCGCTCGAGTGCGCGAGCGCCGTAGAGGCGCCGGATGCCGCCGAAGCGAAAGTCATAGTCATCCTGGGCTGGCGGCGCGACATCGTGCGGACTGGGTGGGGCGGTCATGAGGCGTATCGAACTCCGGCTCAGGGTGTCAGGTGGCGACAGGCCGTGGGGCGTCGAGGCATCGGGCGCTATCGACCGGCAGATGGCCAGCCCAGCCGAGATGCTGGAACAGCGCCGTCATCGGGGTGTCCAGGGCGCAGCTCAGTGCCAGCCGATGCCCGCTGACGGGATGCTCGAAGTCCATGCCGACGGCAGCCAGCAGCAGCCGTGGGCAGCCCAGATGTTCGGCGAAGAAGCGGTTATGGTTGCCCTTGCCGTGCTTGGCGTCGCCGATGATGGGGTAGCCACGCCGCGAGAGGTGGCGGCGAATCTGGTGGCGTCGACCGGTCATGGGCAGGACTTCCATCAGCGAATAGCGGCTGGTGGGGTAGCGATCCACCTGGATCGGCAGTTCGACGCTGTCGAGCCGGCGGATCTCGGTGATGGCTTCCTGCGCGGGCATCTCCGCCTTGGGACGGCTGCCGTCCTCCTCGCGCAGGGCATAGTCGAGCCGCTCGCGCTCCGGGCCGATACCGCGCACCACGGCCAGGTAGCGCTTGGCGACCCGGCGCTCGGCGAAGGCGTCACCCAGCCTGGTCGCGGTGGACGGCTCCAGGGCGAAGACCATCACGCCCGAGGTGGGACGGTCGAGACGGTGAGCCGGATACACACGCTGGCCCAGCTGATCGCGCAACCGCTGCAGCAGGAACTCGCTCGCGCCACCGGCCAGCTTGGAGCGGTGCACGAGGAGTCCTGCCGGCTTGTGTACCGCCACCAGATGTTCATCCCGATGAAGGATGGTCAGGTGCTGCGTCATGGCGACCCGTCGATTGCTTGTCAGGGGCGCCATTGTCGCCCCCTCCTTGGCTCTTGTCACCTGCGCGCCGCCACGGTCGCTCACTCGCTGTCCTGACAGTTGCCGCGCAGTTGGATCGCGTCGGCAATGCGCTCGATGCCCTGGCGATAGGCGGCCTTGCGGTAGGAAATCTCCTCCCGCTCGGCACGCTCGAGCACGAGCCGGCTCTGGTATTCCAGGCGTTCGGCCAGGCGCGCATTGACTTCCTCTTCGGCCCAGCGCTCTCCGCTGCGGTTCTGCACCCACTCGTAGTAGCTGACGATCACGCCCCCGGTATTGGCCAGCACGTCGGGGAGCACGGGAACGCGGCGCGCCTCGAGCTGCTCGTCGGCGTAGCTGGTGACCGGTCCGTTGGCAATCTCGAGCACGGCACCGGCTTGCACCTGATCGACATTGTGTTCATGGACCTGATTCTCGAGTGCCGCCAGCACCAGGATATCGACCTCCAGGCTCAACAGCTCGTCACGCTCGAGCTTTTCCACGTTTTCCGCGATGCAGACCGAGTCGTCGCAGTAGACCATCTCGTGCAGGCGCTGATGCTGGGTCTTCTGCTCCATGATGGGATCGGGGGCAAGGCCATCGCGGCTGTAGATGGCGCCCTGGGAGTCGGATACCGCGACGATGCGATAGCCGCGCTCATGCGCCAGGCGGGCAAAGTGATAGGCGGCATTGCCGAAGCCCTGGATGGCCAGGGTGGTCTCTTCGGGCTTGCGGCCCTCGCGGGAGGCCCACAGGTCGAGCACATGCAGCGCGCCACGCCCCGTGGCCGCCACGCGGCCCAATGAGCCGCCCAGTGCCGGCGGCTTGCCGGTGATGGCGGCGGGCACCTTGCCGCGGGCCAGGTGATCGAATTCATCGGCCATCCAGCCCATGACCATGGGGTTGGTGTTCACGTCCGGGGCGGGAATGTCACGGTCGGGCCCCATGATGTCGGCGATGGCGCGGACATAACCGCGCGACAGACGCTCCAGCTCCAGCTTCGACAGCCGCTTGGGATCGACCTTGACGCCGCCCTTTCCGCCGCCGTAGGGGAGGTCGACCACGGCGCACTTCACCGCCATCCAGAAGCTGAGCGTGGTCACCTCTTCCTGGCTGACGTCGGGGTGAAAGCGAATGCCGCCCTTGGCCGGCCCCAGCGTGTTGTTGTATTGCACGCGCCAGCCAGGGAAGACCCTGAGGCTGCCGTCATCCATGCGGACGGGTACGCTGACCTGCATCGCCAGGTTGGGTTGCTTGAGGCGCTCTCTGGCATCGCCGTGGACGTGGATGGCCTCGAAGACCTCCTCCAGGCGTGAGCGGGCATCGTCGAACAGGTTGGCATGATCCTTTTGCCCTGGCATCGGCTTCCTCCTGATGGGCGGGTTCCTCGTTTGCCTGGTTCAGGGTAGTCCCCGGGGAGAGAACGATCCATGCAGGCGGGACGAGCGACCGGCCAGTCGTCGACCACGCATCGAGTGCATGCCAGTGAGACGAGTGTGTCGGCTATGTCACGACTCTGTCACGAATATGTCGCATCGTTGCCCTTTCCATGGGAACCGAGGGGGCGTGCCATGGCCTGCCGAGAGGCACAGGAGCTCAGGGCAATCATCGAAGGTGAACGGCTCACACCTTGCTTTCAGCCCATCGTCGATGTGGGCCGGCAGCGGGTGCATGGCTACGAAGCACTGATTCGCGGGCCGGAGGGCACGTGGCTGCAATCCCCGCTGACGCTGTTCGATGTGGCGATGCGCACGGGACTGTTGGTCGATCTCGACCTGATGTGTCGGCGTCTGGCGATTGCCGCCTTCGCTAGGCTCGGTCTGCCGGGGCGGCTGTTTCTCAACGTCATGCCGTCCACCATCGTCGATCGCGACTTTCGCGAGGGGCTGACCCTTGGCTACCTGCATGAACAGGGCCTGGCCCCCAACCGGGTAGTGATCGAGCTGACCGAGCACGTGCCGATCCAGGACTATGCGCTGATGCGGCAGGCGGTGGCGCATTACCGGGACATGGGCTTTCAGGTGGCGCTGGACGATCTGGGGGCCGGTCATTCCAGTCTGCGGCACTGGGCCGAGCTGCGCCCGGACTTCGTCAAGCTCGACCGTCATTTCATCGCCGGTATCGACCGCGAACCGGGCAAGCGGGAATTTCTGCGCTCGATTCTCGATGTGGCGCGCAGCCTGGGGTGCCAGCTGATCGCCGAAGGTGTCGAGACCATCGAGGAGTACCGCTGTCTGTGGGAACTCGACCGAAGCCTTTCGCTGCTGCAGGGTTACTACTTTGCGCGCCCCAGCCTCAACCCGCCGCGCGAGATCGAGACGTTCCTTCGCATCGGTGCCCCATTGCGCCAGGAAAAGGTGCGTAGTGCCCGTGTCATCCTCAAGCCCCTGATGCCCATCACGCCGCAGTGGGCGGTGCTTGACCTGGCGGACCACTTTCGTGCCGATCCCGATCTGCGCTGCGTGGCGGTGGTCGAGGCGGGGCGTCCGTTGGGTGTGATCCGGCGCAATGCGTTCCTGACCCTGTTCACCAACCCCTATAGCCATGCGCTGTTCGCCAAACGCCAGGTGAGGGAACTGATCGACCCGCGGGTACCGATCGCCCTGGTCGAGACACCGCTGAGCGCGCTCAGCCAGCAACTCACCGACAGTCGCGATATGCCACAGGAGGATTTCGTGATCGTCGATGCCCAGGGGGACTACCTCGGCATGGGCAACATCGTCGACCTGCTGCGCGAGATCACCGCCATTCAGGTGCGTCAGGCACGGCATGCCAATCCCTTGACCGGGCTGCCGGGCAATCTGTTGATCAACGAGACGTTAAGCGAGTGGCTGGAAGCCGGGGTGGCCTTTACCGCGGTCTACTGCGACCTGGACAACTTCAAGGCCTACAACGACGCCTACGGCTATGCGCGCGGCGATCGGGTGATCACGGCACTGGCACAATTGCTCGATCAGCAGGCCGGCCAGAACGATTTCCTGGGACATGTCGGCGGCGACGATTTCATGCTGCTGCTCGCCGGGGAGCGCTGGGAGCGCCGTTGCCACGCGATACTCGAGGCGTTCAGTGACATGGCGCCCGGTTTCTATGATGCCGAAGATCGGCGGGGAGGGGGCGTGTGGGTCAAGAGCCGCCAGGGACGGCTCACCCACTACCCCTTTGTCAGTCTATCGCTGGCGGCTCGCCCGGTGGGGGACGGGCGTGGCCACGATCCCCTCACCATCGCGGCGGAACTCTCCGAGCTCAAGCAGCAGGCCAAGCGACAGGCCGGCAATAGCCTGTTCGTCGAGCGCCGCCAGCATGCCCATGGCTAGTGGCCGGCCAGCGAGACTGGCTCACCTCACTCGCGATACAGCTGAAGGGTATAGTTGCCGCTCTCGCTACTGCCGTAGGCGCGGGCGGTGGCACGGTAGCTGCCCGGCTCCAGATGACTGCTGATACGTGAATTCAGCCCACCGGCACCGTCATCGTCGCGCAGATACTGCCCATTACCGTCGAGCTCGAGGTAGGCATCGAATTCGTCCGAGAGCAGATCGAGGCGATAGCGGCCGGCTTCCTCGACCACGACCTCATAGTAGTCGCGAGCACCCGGATCGAGTCGCGCGCGTACCGGGCTGTCGACCTCCAGCTGTCCGTTGCTGGGCAGCTCGTCCAGCGGAATACTGCTGGCGCGCAGCTCGAACAGCCCGCTGCCGTTACCCGCATGGCTGCGAGCGGTCAGTCGGTAGCTGCCGGCCTCGAGGGGAGAGTAGAGGCGGGCGTTGAGCTCATCGCCGCCATCGTCGTCACTGACGAAGACATTGTCGCCCTGCAGCTCGAGGTAGGCATCGAAGTCGGACGAAAGCATGTCGATGGTCACCGCTGCCGGTGACTCGAGGGTGAACTCGTAGCTCAGGGCCTCGCCGCTGAACCAACCCTGCAGCGGCTCGTCGAACGTCAGTTCGCCGCTGTTGCGCAGTGCTGCGCCATCGGCCTGGGCATGCGGCGCGAGTTCCAGGGTGTAGAGTCCGCCGTCGTGGTCGTAGGCGGCGCGCGCGGTCAGGCGGTAATCGCCCGGCTCGAGGAAGTCGGCGATGCGTGCGTCAAGGTTGCCGGCGCTGTCGTCGTCCTCACGGCGGTAGCCATTGGGGCCTTCCAGCACCAGGTAGGCATCCACGTCACTGGAGCGCATCTCGATCTGGTACAGGCCGCTCTCTTCGATCGTCACGTCGAAGGTATCGCCGTCACCCTGCAGCCAGCCGTCGGCATGCGAAGGCATCCCGAGCGTATCGCTGGTGGTGAGCTCCATCTCCCGGCTGGTCACGGTGAAAGGACCATAGCTGTGCTTATCGTAGCCGCTGACTACCAGCATGTAGTCGCCGCTCTGGTCGATACGGCGACGCAACGAGGCGGCTGCGGAAGGATCGTAGTAGGCCGGATCGGCACTCGATGCGAGCAGGTTCTCCTCGCCGTCATAGAGCGAGAGAGTGCCATGCAGCGGGCCGTCGAGCTCGATCTCGATCAGTGCTCCTTCCTCCAGCGAGAGGGTGAAGCGCTGGAAGCGGCTGCCATCCTTGCCATTGAGCTCGCTGGTCGAGGTGATCTCACCCCGCTGGCGCTCGCCCACTGTCAGGGCAGGCGACGCGGCGGTTTCGGCAGCCGCTTCTTCGATGATCGGCGTCGTGGTCGGGACCAGGTCGGGCAGCTGCCAGCCGGCAACCAGGCCGACGGCAGCGCCGCCCAGGGCGGCGAGAGTGACGGTAGAGGCGCGATTGGCCATGAAATCATCCTTGTTCGATGGCAGGCATCGGTGGGTGAAGAGCCCTGGAACGGGCATTACATTGGGTAACCATTATATGCTCATCGTTACGTTGAAGGAAATGTGCCGAATCGGCGCTTGCACTACGGGCTCTCGGCGCCACACTGACTACCAATCACCCCACAGAGGAGTTAGTTCATGTCTTCGCGCGTGCTGATCACGGGGGCCAATCGCGGCATCGGTCTGGCGCTGGCCCGGCACTACCATGCACAAGGCTGGCTGGTGGTCGGCGTCTGTCGCACCGGGTCGCCCGAACTCGGCGAAATCGCCGAGCAGGTGATCGAAGGAGTCGACGTGACCCGCGCCGAGGATGTCGCGAGGCTCGCCGAGGCCGTGCGCGGGCAACGACTGGAGCTGCTGATCAACAATGCCGGCCTGCTTCACGACGAGTCGCTGGGCTCGCTCGACTTCGCTGCCATCCAGCGACAGATGGAAGTCAATGCCTACGGCCCGCTGCGAGTGACCGAGGCGCTGCTCGACAACCTGGGCCCCGGCAGCAAGGTGGCTAACGTCACCAGCCGCATGGGCTCGATTGCCGACAACGACTCGGGAGGGCGCTATGGCTACCGGGCCTCGAAGGCGGCGCTGAATGCTTTCGGCAAGTCGCTGGCCATCGACCTCAAGCCCAAGGGCATCGCCGTCGCTCTGCTCCATCCGGGCTACGTGCAGACCCGCATGGTCAACTTTGGTGGCTTGATTTCCCCCGAAGAGGCCGCCGCCGGTATCACGGCGCGAATCGCGGAACTGACGCTCGAGACCAGCGGCGGATTTTGGCACAGCAATGGCGAGGCGCTGCCCTGGTAGCATCATCCGGCCAGATAGAGACTGGTCAGGGCGAACCCATAGCCGATCGCGGCGCCGGCGGCGACATCGCTGATGTAATGCAGCCCCAGTCCGACCCGCGAGAGTGCGATGAGTACCGCCAGTGGTATCAGCAGGGGCAGCAGCCACGGGGCATGGGCGGCGGTCATCACGCAGAACATCACCGCATGCATGGTGTGCCCGCTGGGAAAGCTGTAGCGGTCCCGGGCCGGCTCGCCGCACTGGATGACATTGACGAAGGTGATGAAGGGACGCTCGCGGCACAGCCGGGTCTTGATCAAGCGATAGACGAGGATGGCAACGAGCCCCGTTGCCGCATACTGCACCAGAAAGTGCCAGCCGGCCTCGGGCTGAAGCAGTGGCTGGGCGGCGATCAGCAGTACCCATGCCGGCCAGTCGCCCACGCGACTGGCCAGGCGCAGGGTGGTCAGCCACGGGGAGCAGAGGCTCAGGCTGGCGAAACGCTGGCATAGCCGCCACTCCAGCAGGTCGAGACGGTCAAATACCGCAAGGGTGCGTGGTCGCATGGCTCACCTCCCGGGCTTGCTCGAGTACGGTCAGAAAGGTATCGGCGATGACCGGCCAGCGGCAGGCCTGGCTGCGCAGCTGGGCGGCGCGGCCGAGCTGCGCATAGCGGGCCGGCTGCTGGCACAACGCCACGGCGGCTTCGCGAAACGCCTCGGCATCGCCGGCGGGCACGGTCACGCCGTTGACGCCGCTGTCGATCAGCTCGGCGGCGGCGGCATGGCGGTAGGCCACCACGGCCAAACCGCTGGCCATGGCCTCAGGGACCACGTTGCCCCATGTCTCCGAGAGCGAGGGAAACAGGAACAGGTCGGCGCTGGCATAGTGACGGGCCAGGGCCTCCGGCGAGATGAAACCGGTGAAGCGCACGTCCGGCAGGGCTTTCTCCAGCGATCGGCGCGCCGGCCCGTCGCCGACGATCACCTGGGCCATGTCGGGACGCGCGCTGCGCATGGCATGCAGGGTCTCGCGCAGCAGCCCGAGATTCTTCTCTGCCGCCAGACGACCGACATACAGCGCCACCGGGCAGTGTTCGTCGACGTTCCAGCTGCGACGCAGTTCGGCACAGCGCAGTGCGGGGGAGAGCCGCTGATGATCGATGCCGCGACCCATTACCGCGAGGCCATGAAAGCCCTGTCGCGAAAGATCGTTCGCCTGCTGGCGCGTGGGGACCAGGGTTGCCTGGCAGGCGTTGTGAAAGTGGCGCAGTCCCCGCATCAGGGTCGGGGCCAGCCAGGGCAGGCCATAGTCACCGCAATAGTGGTCGAAGTTCGTGTGCCAGCCAGCCACCAGGGGAATGCCCATGCGCCGGGCCACGCGCCGTGCCGACCAGCCTAGCGGCCCCTGGGTGGCCAGATAGACCACGTCGGGGCGCTGCTTGTGCCACATTCTCCGAATACGCCGTGCCGCGGGCATGCCGATGCGCACGGCTCGATAGCCGGGTATCGCCATGCCCGCCACCCTCAGTTCAGCCTGCATGCCCGGCGTTCGGCGCGGCGCGTTGGCATCGGCCGGGTGGGGGCGGATGAGCTGCAGCGACATGCCTCGTGCCAGCAACTCCTGGCTCAGCTGCGCCAAGGTATGGGCGACGCCGTTGATCTCGGGTGTCCAGGTCTCGCTGACTAGACAGATTCGCATGGCATCCTCGCTGCCTGGGAGCTTGTGAGCGAGCATGCCAGCCGGGGATGACGGCTCTGCGACAGGACAGTGATGAAAGGATGACGAGGCCCGCTGTCGTGGCACTACAGCGCGCTCCACCATGGTCGCCTCGCACGATCGGCGAGAATTGGCGAAGCTGGGTGCCTAAGCTGCCCGGAGTCCGCCATGAAGCATTCGCCCGCCTATCGTCTCGCTGCCACCATCCTGCACGGTTTCGACGAGTATCGTACTCGCTTCAAGGAGATCACCGCCGATGCCAGCCGGCGCTTTCGCGATGCCGCCTGGCGCGAAGCCCAGCAAGCCTCCGCCGAGCGCATCAACCTCTACGAGGAGAAGGTCGGCGAAACCCTGGGCCGGCTCAAGCGCGCCCTGGACGAGGATGATCTGACCCACTGCGAGTGCTGGCGTGAAGCCCGCAACCACTATGCCGAGTTGATCAGCGAGCGGCTCGACTACGAACTGGCCGAAACCTACTTCAACTCCTTGTTCTGCTCGATCTTCCATCACCGCCACATCCGCAACGATTGGATGTTCGTCTACAGTTCGCGGGACGGGGCAGCCCACCACTCGGGCCTCGAGCCGTGTCGGAGCCGGCGGGTCGGGGGCGACTGGGAGGAGGCGATCCGCTGGGCGCTGGCCGAGGCGCCGTTCGAGACTCCCTTCGAGGACCTGACGCGGGACGTGCGCCTGGGCGGCGAGTTCCTGCGTGGCCACCTGCCGCCGACGCTCCTTGGCGCTCCGGACGCCGAGATCGAATTGCTTAAGAGCGTGTTCTACCGCAACAAGGGCGCCTACCTGGTGGGGCGCATCCGTGGCGATGGCGAGCAGGTGCCGCTGGTGCTGCCGATCCTGCACGAGCAGGGTGAGGGGCTGCATCTGGACACCGTGCTGATCGAGTCGGACGAGGTGTCGATCATCTTCTCCTTCACCCGCGCCTACTTCCAGGTCGAGGTCCAGGTGCCGGGCGAGTTCGTCGATTACCTCCAGCAGCTCATGCCCGACAAGCCGGAGGGGGAGCTCTATTCGGCGATCGGCTTCTTCAAGCACGGCAAGACCGAATTCTTCCGTGCGCTCAATCGCCAGGTGGCCAAGCGCGAGGACAAGTTCATCATCGCCCCCGGCGTACGCGGCATGGTCATGGCGGTGTTCGTGCTGCCTTCGTTTCGCACCGTGTTCAAGATCATCAAGGACCGCTTCGATCCCTCCAAGGAGATGAGCCACGAAACGGTGCGCGAGAAGTATCGGCTGGTAAAGCGCCACGACCGGGTCGGGCGCATGGCCGACACCCAGGAGTTCTCCAACTTCATCGCGCGTCAGGATCACTTCGCGCCCGAGTGCCTCGAGCATCTGCTGGAGGTGGCACCCTCCACCGTGTACCTCAGGGGCGACAAGGTCATCATCAAGCACTGCTACACCGAGCGCATGATGACCCCGCTCAACCTTTACCTGGAGCAGATCGGCGAGGAGGAGACCCGCGCCGTACTCAAGGACTACGGCAACGCCATCAAGCAGATGGCCGCGGCCAACATCTTCCCCGGCGACATGCTGTTGAAGAACTTCGGCGTGACCCGACACGGCCGGGTGATCTTCTACGACTACGACGAGGTGTGTTACCTCACCGAGTGCAACTTCCGGCACATTCCCGAACCGATGTACCCGGAGCAGGAGCTGTCCGGCGAACCTTGGTACTCGGTAGGGCCCAATGATATTTTTCCCGAGGAATTCGGCCCGTTCCTGTTCGCCGATCTCAAGCTGCGCAAGCTCTTCAACCAGCTGCATCCGGAACTTTTCGACGCCGACTACTGGAAGGGGCTGCAGCAGGCGATCGTCGATGGGCGCGTGATCGACGTCTATCCCTATCGTAACAAGCAGCGCTTCAGCGCCAGCGAAGAGAACGGTCTGGTCTATTGACGCCGCGACAAGAGGGCAGTGATGGCAAACGACAGTCGCCCCCATCTGGTGGTCTTCAGCGGCTCGGGCATCAGTGCCGAGAGCGGGATCCAGACCTTTCGTGCCAGTGACGGGCTATGGGCCGAGCATCGCATCGAGGAAGTCGCCACGCCCGAGGCTTGGCGGCGCGACCCCGCTCGCGTACTGAACTTCTACAACCTGCGCCGCGCGCAGGTTCGCCGGGCGCGGCCCAATGCCGCCCACCGAGCACTGGCGGCACTGGAGCGGCAGGGTTTTCGGGTCAGCATCATTACCCAGAACATCGACGACCTTCACGAGCGTGCCGGCTCGCGCAACGTGCTGCACCTGCATGGCGAAATCCTCAAGGCGCGCTCCACGGTGGACGCCCGTATGCAGTACCCGCTTCCTCGCGGCGGCATCGAATTGGGCGACATCTGCGACAAGGGCAGCCAGTTGCGCCCCGACGTGGTGTGGTTCGGCGAGGCAGTACCGCATTTTTCGGACGCCTGCGAGATCGTCGCCGAAGCCGACCTGCTGCTGGTGGTGGGCACCTCGCTGGCCGTCATGCCGGCCGCCTCACTGCTCGAATGCACGCCGCTGGAGACGCCCAGTGTGCTGGTCGATCCCGAGGCCGAGTCGCTGGCGCCACCGGGCGTGACCCGCATCAGCCAGTCTGCTGGCAAGGGAGTGCCGGCATTGGTTCGCCACTGGCGGCGCGAGGGGCGGCTGTGGGTGCCGGAAATCCTGCTTGGGTAAGCGTCAGGATGCTAGAATGCCGTCCCCGCCGCTCCCTGGATACGCAATGATGCTGGATGAGACTTACCGGGCCGATCTTGGCGACCGCGAGCCTGTCACCGGGCTTTCGCATGACCCCGCAACCGGGCTTTCTCATGACCCCGTAACCGGTCATCCACGCCCGCCGCGGCGCGAATTCAAGGCACGCGGCAGTTTTACCGAGCGCTGCCCTGGCTGCAACCTGCCGGTATTGAACTGCCTATGCCCCTACCGGGCCAGCGCCGAGAGCAAGGCGCGGGTGTGGCTGATCACCCATCCGCTGGAGCATCTCAAGCCGACCAATACCGGGCGCCTGATCCGTGATGTGCTGCCGGATACCGAGGTCTTTACCTGGTACCGGACGGCCCCCGATGAAAGGCTGCTGGCACTGCTCGATGACCCGCACTTCGCCCCCTTCGTGATCTTCCCCGACGACCAGCCCGACTATGCCGACCGAGTCGTGGGCATGGACGCCGTCGAGGTCGCCAAGCATCAGGGCAAGGTGCCGGTCTTCATCCTGCTCGACGGCACCTGGCGCCAGGCGCGGCGGATCTTCCGCAAGAGCCCCTACCTCGACCGACTGCCGGTGCTGCCGCTGGCCACCACGCGCCTGACCCGCTACCGGCTGCGCAAGCCGGCGTCCCAGTCCCACCTGTGCACCGCCGAGGTGGCCGCCGAGCTGCTGCGCCAGAGCGGCGACGGCGAGGCGGCTCAGTTGCTGGACGACTATTTCGACGCCTTCAATGTCAGCTATGCCGCCAGCCGCCGCTACGAGAAGATCGAGCAGCCGACGCCGGCGATGCGTCGGTTGCTGGCATACCGTGGTGAGTGAGAGAGCTCAGCCGGCTTCCTGGGTTCGCACGCAGGCTCGTCCCGCCTGCTTGGCCAGGTACATGGCCTGATCGGCGCGTCGCACCAGGGTGCGGCAGCTGTCGCCGGGTTGGCTGGTGGCGACGCCGAAGCTGGCGGTGACCTGCCCTACGGGATCGATCCGGCGCTGCGCCAGGGCGCGGCACATACGCCATGCCAGTTCACGCGCCCGAGACAGCTCGCAGCACGGAATGACGACGATGAACTCCTCACCGCCCCAACGCCCCAGGTGGTCGGAGTCGCGCAGATGTGACTGGGCCTGCCGGGCGACCTGAGACAGCACTCGGTCGCCCGTCTCATGGCCATGGGTATCGTTGATCGGCTTGAAATGGTCGATGTCGAACAGCAGCACTGCCAAGGGGGCATCCGTGCGGCTGGCCAGCGCCAGTTCGGTTTCGAGCACCCGCTCGATGCGGTGTCGATTCGCCAGTTGGGTCAGCGGGTCGGTATAGGCGAGCCGCTGGAGGCGACTGTTGCGCTCAGACAGGAGGCGGTATCGTTGTTGCGTCTGCTGCGTCTCGTCAAGCAGCGTCCGACGCAGCGCCGCCGTCTGGACGAGCTGCAGCAACAGATGCCTCAGGGGTGGGGCAAGAGAGCGCGGTCGGCGATCCCAGCACACGGCGTATCTTCGTTCCGGGCGGGCTGCCTGCAGGTCAAGCATGAGCGCCGCGCGGGCCTGACGGTCGGCCAGCCAGCGGTGTAGCATCGGCGCAGGCAGATGCAACGGGCAGTCGGAGAGATCGGCATTGATGCCCGGTGCCGCGAGGAGTTCGACCGGTACCGCCCGGCTATCGACCAGCCACAGTGGCGGGTAGTCACTGTGGCTCAGCTCGCCGGGGAGATGTTCGGTCGCCGGCCCCGCCCGTTTCGGCTGGGACAAGGTGCAGAACTCGAAGCCGGTCAGAGCATGCAAGGCCTGCTGGAGTCGCGCGTCCAGCTCTCCTGTGCTGTCGGCTTGGGCAAGGCGTGTACCCCAGGCATAGCCGAGCCCCGGCAGGTCATGTGCCGTTCCCTCCAGGGGCTCGGCAGCGAGTATGATGAGTCGCCCTGTGGCATGAAGGGAGAGATGGAGCCGCTGCAAGGCGCCACTTGCGGGCCTGGCAGGCAGCGAGATGCCGGGCGACCCCAAGGCCAGCGCCCTCTCCAGAGCAACGGTGGCGCCGCCCCCCACGACTCGTTCTAGCGGGCAGCCGAGTGCCTCGGTCGATGCGAGGCCGAAGAAGCGCGGCAGGTTGGTGCTGGCGAGGCACACTCTTCGCCAGTCGCTGTCGAAACCAATGAGGCAGCCATGAGGCTGTATGGCACCGTGGGTGGCGTTCGCCGCTGACGGGCAGACGCTCGCATCGAGTTCCCTTTCAAGCGAGTCCGGCATGGAGCCTTTCCTGTTGTGTCGCCGGCAGCGAGGGTGGCTGCCGCCCTGAACACGTGACGCGTCAGCCGGGAAGGCTGGCACGGCACACGCGGATCATGTCATGACGGGAGTAAACCATTGGTTGTCACATTAGATCAACCGCGGTTTAACCGCTAGTCCGGTGTGCGCGGCACATTCCCACGATGAACGAGAAAATTGCCTTCGCCGAGCGGCTGGCCGCCGCCATGCGCACTGCCGGCTACGAACCGCGCCCTGCCATACTGGAGCGGGAATTCAACCTGCGTTATTGGGGTAAACCCGTCACGCTGCAGGGCGTACGGCGCTGGCTGTGTGGGGAGACCCTGCCGCAGCAGGAGAAACTGCAGGTATTGGCCGAGTGGCTCGGGATCGAGCCCCAAGTGCTGCGCTTCGGTGAGGGCGGCGGCTATCGGATCAGCGAGCCGCGTGGTGCCTGGGATGCCTCGGTCAGCGCCGAAGAGCGCCTTGTGCTGCAGCGCTACCTGGCCCTGCCGGTGGCACAGCGCAAGGTGGTGGCCCAGGTCATCGAGGCCTTCTCCCGGGCCGAACGAAACGGGCCGGGAGAGGGCCGGTCGGATGGAGAAGGTGCGTAGCGCTAGGCGGCGGTGCCGAGCAGTGCCCCGGCGATACGGAAGCCGGCGATCCAGGTTCCGGCGGCTGAGCCCAGGGTGGCGAACAGGAATACCAGCAGCGTGCGTGAGACCCGGTTGCGCCACCAGCCCTTGAGCTCGGTGACGTCATGGCGCAGCAGTGAAAAGTCACGCACCTTGGGTTTGCGCAGCCACAGTTCGACCCCGGCGGCGACAAAGCCGGCGCCGATGGTAGGATTGAGCGAGGTCAGCGGTGCCGCCACCATGGTTGCCAGCACCGTCACGGGGTGGGCCAGGGCCGCCAGCGTGGCGACTCCCGAGAGCACGCCGTTGATCAGGAACCACTCGACGACCAGCTGCCAGCCGAGATCGGTATTGCGCGAGAAACCGATGATGAAGCCGGTCAGCACCAGTGCCGTGACCAGCCAGGGCAGGGCGCGCCAGAGCTTCGACGGCGGCGGGGTGGCCTCCAGCGTTTGCCGTTCTATTTCCGGCTCGGCGGGAAGCGGGGCGTCGAAGTGCTCGACCATGCCCTTCATGTGGCCGGCGCCGATGACGACCAGCACGTTGCGGTAGCGGCCGGGTGGCGCCTGTTCCGCCAGGCGCAGCACCATGTAGCGGTCGCGCTCGGCAATCAGCGGGGTATACAGCGTCTCCGATTCGGCGGCGAACTCGCTGAAGGTCGACTCCAGCACGTCGCCCTCCTTCAATCGCTCGATCTCCTCGGGTTTGATCTCCTGGCGCGACATCACGCTGCCGAGCAGGCCGGTGAACAGCGACATGCGCTGCCACCACGGCACGTTGGCATAGATGCGCTTGAGCGTGATGCCCACGTCGCGATCGATCAGCAGCAACGGCAGCTCGTGGTCTCGTGCTTCCTCCAGGGCGGCACGCATCTCGGCCCCCGGCTCGATGCCGGACTGCTCGGCGACCCGCTGCTGGAAGGCGCCCAGCGCCAGGTTGGCCGCCACCATGCCGGCCTTGCCGCGGCGGAAGATCTCGAACAGATCCTGCTGGGCGAGGGCGTCCGGATTGCTGAGGTTGTGGTGGCGCGCATCGCACAGCTCGATGGCCACGGCGTCGAAGTCGCCGGAACGGATCAGCCGTCGCACGTCCTCGGCGCTCTCGGCGGAGACATGCGCGGTACCCAGCAGTGTATAGCGGGTGCCGCCCACTTCGACGATGCGATGGGGGCCGCTGAAGGCACCTTCCTGGCGCGGGTCGGTCACGGATTCCTGGGAGTCGGTCATGAACCCTCGGGTTCGCAAGGAGTGAAGGTCCGATTATCCACTAAGCCAGCTGGCGGGGCCAAACCGCGTCTCTCGATGCTCTACCGCAGCTTGCTCTACTTGCGCCAGAAGGCGGGCGTAAACAGTACCAGCACGGTGAAGATCTCGAGACGACCAAGCAGCATCGCCACCACCAGGATCCACTTGGCGAGCTGGGGGAGCTCGCCATAGTTCTCGGAAGCCTCGCCGAGGGCGGGTCCCAGGTTGTTGAGCGATGAAGCCACCGTCGACCAGGCGGTGACCTGATCGACCCCGGTGGCCATGACGCCCACCAGCATCAGGAAGAACAGCATCAGGTAGACCGAAAAGAAGCCCCATACCGCCTGGGCGATGCCGTCGGGCACGCTCACCTTGCCCACCTTCACCGCGATTACCGCGCTGGGGTGGATCAGGCGCATCACCTCGCGCATGCCCTGCTTGAGAATCAGGATGATGCGGATCACTTTCATGCCGCCCCCGGTGGAGCCGGAACAGCCGCCGACGAAGGCCGCCATGAACAGCAGGAAGGGCAGCGCCCCCGGCCAGGCCGAGAAGTCATCCACGCCGAAACCGGCAGTGGTGGCGATGGAAATCGCTTCGAACAGCCCGTGCCGCAGCCCGCGTTCGGTGTCATGGGTTCCGGTCAGCCATAGCGAGACGACGACGATGACGGCAAGGATGGAGAGGAAAATCAGCAGGAACCGGGCCTCGGGGTCTTGCAGGTAGTGCCGCAGCTGGCGACCGCGCCAGGCCAGGAAGTGCAGGCTGAAGCTCATCGCCGAGATAACTAGGAAGAACATGCAGATCAGCTCGATCAGGGCACTGTCGAAGTGCCCGATGCTGGCGTCGTAGGTGGAGAAGCCGCCGATGGCCACGGTGGAGAAGCTATGGCCCAGGGCGTCGAACCAGGACATGCCGGCGGCCAGGTAGGCCAGGAAGCAGGTCAGCGTCAGCGCGGCATAGATGTACCACAGTGCCTTGGCCGTTTCGGTGATGCGCGGGGTCAGCTTGGAGTCCTTCAACGGCCCAGGAATCTCGGTACGGTAGAGAGCCATGCCGCCGACGCCCAGTGTCGGCAGGATTGCCACCGCCAGCACCACGATCCCCATGCCGCCGAGCCACTGCAGCTGCTGGCGGTAGTAGAGCACCGACTCGGGTAGGAACTCGATGCCGGTGATCACGGTGGCGCCGGTGGTGGTCAGCCCCGAGAATGATTCGAACACCGCATCGGTGGGGGCCAGGGCGGCGTCGCCGGTTAGCATCAGCGGCAGCGAACCGAACAGCCCGAGTACGCTCCAGAACAGGGCAGCAATCAAGAAGCCGTCGCGGATGCGTAGCTCCTTGTGGGCGTTGCGGTTGGGCAGGTAGATCACCAGGCCGGTCATCACGGTGATCAGGATGGCGATGGTGTAGGCATCCCACTGGCCGTCGCCGAACAGCAGCGAGACCAGAATCGGCGGCAGCATGGTCAGGCTGAACATCATCAGCAGCAGGCCGAGGATACGCAGAATGACTCGTAGGCTCATCGGGCGGCGCTCCCGGCGTCGCGGAGTGTCGTCATGGCGGCCATCAGAAGAACGTCAGCCCGACCTGGAACAAACGCTCGACGTCGCGGATGCGGCGCTTGTCGATCACGAACAGGATCAGGTGGTCGCCGGACTCCACCACCACGTCGTCGTGGGCGATGAGCACCTCCTTGCCGCGGACTATGGCGCCGATGGTGGTGCCGCGGGGCAGGTCGATCTCGCCAATGGCACGGCCCACCACCTTGGAGGACTGGTTATCGCCGTGGGCGATGGCCTCGATCGCTTCCGCCGCACCTCGGCGCAGCGAGTGTACGTTGACGATGTCGCCACGGCGCACGTGGGTCAGCAGGCTGCCGATGGTGGCCTGCTGCGGCGAGATGGCGATGTCGATCTCGCCGCCCTGGACCAGGTCGACATAGGCGGCATTGTTGATCAGGGTCAACACCTTCTTGGCCCCCATGCGCTTGGCCAGCATCGACGACATGATGTTGACCTCATCGTCGTTGGTCAGGGCGCAGAAGATGTCGCAGTCTTCGATGTTCTCTTCTTCCAGCAGGCGCTTGTTGGTGGCACTGCCGTGCAGAACCACGGTGCGATTGAGCCGCTCCGAGAGGGTGGTGCAGCGCTCCAGGCCGTGCTCGATGATCTTGACCTGATGGCTGTGCTCGAGGTGCTCGGCGAGCCGCTCGCCGATGTTGCCGCCGCCGGCGATCATCACCCGGCGGAAGTCGCGATCGACACGGCGCAATTCGCTCATCACCGCGCGGATGTCGCGCCGGGCGGCAATGAAGAACACCTCGTCGTCGGCCTCGATCACGGTGTCGCCCCGGGGAATGATCGGCCGGTTGCGCCGGTATATGGCCGCTACGCGGGTGTCGACGCTGGGCATGTGGCGGCGCAAAAAACCGAGGTCCTGGCCCACCAGCGGCCCGCCGTAGTAAGCCTTGACTGCCACCAGCTGTACCAGACCGCCGGCGAACTCGAGCACCTGCAGAGCGCCGGGATGCTCGATCAGGCGGCGGATATGATCGGTGACCACCTGCTCGGGGCTGATCAGTACGTCGATGGGCACCGCTTCGTGGGCGAACAGCCCCTTGCGAGTGAGGTAGGCGGTGGCGCGGACCCGGGCGATCTTGGTCGGAGTGCGGAACAGCGTATGGGCGACCTGGCAGGCAATCATGTTGACTTCGTCCTGACTGGTCACCGCGATCAGCATGTCGGCGTCTTCGCAGCCAGCCTGGCGCAGTACCACCGGGTAGGAGCCGGGACCGACCACGGTGCGTATGTCGAGTCGGGTATGCAGCTCTCGCAGCCGCTCGCCGTCGGTATCCACCACCGTGATGTCATTCTCCTCGCGGGCCAGGTGTTCGGCCAGCGTGCCGCCGACCTGGCCGGCGCCCAGAATGATGATCTTCATATGCAATCAGGCCCGTCAAACGACTCTGCGACGCCGTTATGGCGTCGCAGCATTCGTGGCTAGCATAAACCAGCCGCAGGTGATGTAACAGGTTCGTGTGGTAACGGGCGTCGTCAATCCAGGGTGAAGCCCACCTTGAGCGTGACCTGCCAATGGCCGACGCGACCGTTCTCGATGTGGCCGCGGGTGTCCACGACCTCGAACCAGCGCATGCCGTGGAGGGATTGCGAGGCCTTGTCGAGCGCACGCTGGATAGCGTCCTCGATGCTCTTCTCCGAAGAGCCGGTCAGTTCGATGTGCTTGTAGACGTGATCGCTCATAGGGGCTCCTTGCTCAAGTGAACGAACGATGGTGGGGCCGGTTCAACCCCGCTTTCTCAGTCTGGCATAAAAGAATCCGTCATGGCTGTCGGGCTGCGGCAGGAGCTGGCGCCCGGCGCCGGCCACCTGGCCCCAGCTGACTTCCCCGGGGGTAGTGGCTTCGGCATCGGGGGTGCGCTCGAGGAAGGCGCGTACCTGCAGATCGTTTTCCTCGCGCAGCACGGAGCAGGTGGCGTAGAGCAGCGCCCCGCCCGGGCGCAGCAGCGGCCAAAGGTTGTCGAGCAGGCGCGCCTGCAGTTCGGCCAGCCTGGGGATGTCGGCGGGACGCCGCAAACGCTTGATGTCAGGATGGCGACGAATGACGCCGGTGCCCGAGCAGGGCGCGTCGAGGAGGATGGCGTCGAACAGCGTGCCGTCCCACCAGTCGCGCTGCGTGGCGTCGGCATGCACCAGCGTGGCCGACAGGCCAAGGCGCTCGAGCGTCTCCTCGACCCGGGCCAGGCGCACGGCATCGCTGTCGAGCGCCAGCAGTTCGATATCGAACAGCTCGAGCAGGTGGGCGGTCTTGCCGCCGGGTGCACAGCAGGCGTCCAGCACGCGACCGCCGGGGCGCGGCGCCAGTGCCGGTCCAAGCAGCTCAGCGGCGAGCTGGGCGGCCTCGTCCTGCACGCTGACGTCGCCCTCGGCAAAGCCGGGCAGCGCCTGCACGTCGCAGGGCTTGTCCAGCGTCAGGCCGTCGGGCGAGTGCGTGCACAGCCGGGCCTCGATGCCGCTCTCGAGCAGCTTCGCCAGGTAGGCCTCGCGATCGCCGTGACGACGATTGATACGCAGCGTCATGGGACCGGGCTGATTGTTGGCCTCGGCAACGGCGCGCCAGTCGTCGGGCCAGGCCTGGCGCAGCGCCTTGAGCAGCCAGCGCGGGTGCAGCAGAGCCACTGCGGGATCCTTGTCGACCTCGGCTTGCAGCGCCGCGGATTCCCGGGTCAGCCGGCGCAGGCAGCCGTTGAGCACCCGGGTTGCCCACTCCTTGCCCAGCTGGCGCGCGGCACCGGCGGTTTCGCCCACTGCGGCATGTGCCGGAATGCGCAGGTAGAGCAATTGAAAGATACCCAGCAGCAGCAGCGCCTGGATGTCGGCATCGCGCGCCTTGAAAGGGGCTTTCAGCAGTTGCTCGGCCAGCGCCTCGAGACGCGGCAGCGTGCGGCACACGCCGTAGCACATCGCTCTGAACAGGGCCCGATCGCGTATTACCACTTGGTGATCGTCCAGCTCGTTCAGCGAGCCCTTGCCGGTGATGACGGGAACCAAGGCGCGGGCGGCGCTGGCGCGTACCGCCTGGCCGCCGTCCTGGACGCTCTTGCCGGCGCGGGTGGAGGGAGTGGAGCGATGCATCAGAGGCTCTCCTCATTCGCACGACCCAAGTGGCGCCCGGCCTGCAGGCGCGCATCACGCGCATTGAGCAGGTCACGTGCCGCCAGCGGCTTGCCCCCCGGTAACTGGGCGCGGGTGACCCGCAATACGACGTCGCCGCGGGGGCCGCAGGCGATGCGCAGGGCGTCGGCGTCTGGGCTGAGCAGGGTGCCTGGCATGACGGCCCGTTCGCCCTCGTGGAGGCGGTCCGCCTCGGCCATCAGCAGGCGCAGCCGCTCATCACCGCAGGCGCACCAGGCCACCGGCCAGGGGTTGAAGGCGCGCACCCTGGCGGCGAGTTCGCTGGCGGGGCGAGTGAAGTCGAGTTCGGCCTCGGCCTTGGAGAGCTTGGCGGCGTAGGTGGCGCCTGCTTCGGGCTGGGGTGTGGCGGTCAGCCCATCAACGGCCAGGGCATCGAGTACCTCGACCATCGCCTCGCCACCGAGCGTGGCCAGGGTGTCGTGCAGCGTGCCACCGGTGGTGGTCGGGGTGATGGGCGTGCGCCTCACCATCAGCATGTCGCCGGTATCGAGCCCGGCGTCCATCTGCATGATGGTGACGCCGCTCTCGCTGTCGCCCGCCTCGATGGCGCGTTGGATCGGGGCGGCACCGCGCCAGCGCGGCAGCAACGAGGCATGGACGTTGAGGCATCCGAGTCGGGGAATGTCGAGTACGGCCTGGGGAAGGATCAGGCCGTAGGCCACCACCACCATGACGTCCGCCTCGAAGTCGGCCAGTTCGGCCTGGATATCGTCGCGCTTGAGCGTCTCGGGCTGGCGGACCGGCAGCTCATGCGCGAGAGCCAGCGACTTGACCGGGCTGGCGGTCAGTTTGCGGCCCCTGCCAGCCGGGCGGTCGGGCTGAGTGTAGACGGCCACTACCGAGTGCCGGCTGTGCAGCAGGGCAGCGAGGCTGGCGGCGGCGAAATCGGGGGTGCCGGCGAAGATGACGCGCAGGGAACGGGACATGGATCGAGCCTTGCCTGTGAACGGTTGCCCCTCATCTTAACGGAGGCAGGCCCAAACGACGAAGGCCGACATCGAAACGTCGGCCTTGGGTAAGTCGGGGGTCAGGCTGTCTGCATCTGCTTGTGGCGCTTTTGCATCTTCTTCAGCACGCGATCGCGCTTGAGCGGCGAGAGGTAGTCGACGAACAGCACGCCCTCGAGGTGATCGCACTCATGCTGAATACAGTGCGCCAGCAGACCGTCGGCTTCGAGCTCGTAGGGCTTGCCGTCGCGGTCCTGCGCCTTGAGGTGAACCTTGAGCGCCCGCGGCACTTCGGCATAGTACTCGGGAATCGACAGGCAGCCCTCGGACATCAGTTCACGCTCTTCGCCGATGGGAACGTACTCGGGGTTGACCAGCACCAGCGGGTTGGCTCGGTCGTCGCTGACGTCCATCACGATCACGCGACGGTGCACATCCACCTGGGTGGCGGCAAGGCCGATGCCGGAAGCGTCGTACATGGTCTCGAGCATGTCGTCGACCAGTCGGCGCACCTCGTCGTCAACCGCTTCGATCGGCGCTGCCTTGGTGCGCAGCCGCTCGTCGGGAAATTCGAGGATCGTCAATTTGGCCATGGCGTTGGAATCACCGTTATGCTGTCATTCGGGAATTGCCCCTATTCTAGGCGGCGGCAGGCCAGGGGGAAACCGCTGGCATGCATTATCATTCCAATAGCATTGGACTATCGCACTGTGCTCCGGTTCCCGACGTGGGTGGGCGCGCAGAGGGCCGGTAGCGGCGAGGCAGGGGGACGGGATGGACGAACAGGCGAAGCGTCGGCAGGACGGCCCGCCGAAGTGGCGGCGAACGTGGGCGGGCGGCCTGGCGCTATGGCTGGCGGCGACGCTGGCCCAGGCCCAGGGGTTGAGCTGGGAGCATGGGCTGCGTAGTGACGCGCCGGAGCGTTACACGGTGGTGCGCGGCGATACCCTGTGGGACATCTCGGGGCGCTTTCTGCGCCACCCCTGGCAATGGCCGGAGGTATGGCAGGTCAACCCGCAGATTCGCAACCCGCATTTGATCTACCCCGGTGACGTGATCACCCTGCAGGACTGCAATGGCCGGCCGTGCCTCGGGCTCGAGCGTGGCCAGAACGTGGTGCGGCTCTCGCCCGAGGTGCGCCGTGTCCCCGTGCGTGAAGCGATCGAACCGATTCCGCTGGATACCGTACGCCACTTCCTGCGTGACCACCGGGTCGTCGACGATCCTGATACGCTCGATGAGTTGGCCTACGTGGTGGCCGGCAACGACCGGCGCATCATCAGCGGCGCCGGCGACCGCATCTATGCCCGCGGCGAGTTGCAGCGCGGACAGCGCTACGGCATCTACCGTGTCGGTGAGCGCTATCACGATGCGGCCAGCGGCGAGGCCTTGGGCCTTGAGTTGATCAGCATCGGACGTGCCCAGGCCGAGCGCAGCGAGGATGATATCGCGCTCATGCAAGTCCTCTCCGCCAGCCAGGAGGTGCGCAACGAGGATATCGTGCTGCCGCTGGAGGAGCGCGAGCTGGTCAGCGAATTCGTGCCCCGCGCGCCGGATCGAGATATCGAGGGCACTATCCTTGCCGTGCCGGGCGGGGTGCGTTTCATCGGCAGGTTGCAGGTGGTGGCGCTGGACCGGGGGCGTCGTGACGGGCTTGAAACGGGGCATGTGCTGCAGGTTGAGCAACAGGGCGAGCGAGTCGTCGACCCGCGCACCGGCGAGTCGCTGCGCCTGCCCGGGACGGACGCCGGGCTGGTCATGGTATTCCGGCCCTACGAGAAGATGAGCTATGGCCTGGTGATGCAGGCAACCCGGACGCTGGAAGTCGGCGATCGTCTCTACAATCCCCGGCGTGGGGTGGGGGTGGCGCAGCGGTGAGTGAGGCGCGCTCCAGGCCGAGCCAGCGCGACTGGCTGGCACTGATTCGGTTGCCGGGCATGGGGACGGCGAGGCTGGCCGAGATGGTGGCGGCCGCGCCCGACTGGCCTGAAGGGTGGCTGGCACGCCTGCCGCGTCAGGCGTCCTTGTCGCTGCGGCTGTGGCTCGACCATCCGGGCCGCAGCCCACTGGCACCGGGGGTAGAGGCAGCCCTGGCCTGGCTGGACGCCGCGCCCGAACGCGAGCTGCTGCACCCGGGGCATCCCGCCTGGCCGGCCTTGCTCGAGCAGATCGGCGACCCGCCGCCGGTACTCTGGGCGCTGGGTGACCTGGCGGCGCTGCAGCCGCCCAAGTTGGCCATCGTCGGCTCGCGACGCCCCACCCGCGAAGGCTTGACCAATGCCGCCGCCTTCGGCCGCGAGCTGGCCAGCCGCGACTGGTGCGTCGTCAGCGGCTTGGCACTTGGCATCGACGGGGCAGCCCAGCAGGCGGCGCTGGAGGCCGGCGGTCGCAGCGTGGCGGTGCTCGGCTGTGGCGCTGACGTGATCTATCCGCCGCGTCATGCCAGGCTCTATCATCAACTGCTTGAGCAGGGCGGGCTGATCCTCTCCGAGCATCCCCCCGGGACGCCCGCGCGAGCGGGGTTCTTTCCTCGCCGCAACCGCATCGTCACCGGCATTTCGCTGGGGGTGCTGGTGGTCGAGGCCGCCGAGAAAAGTGGCTCGCTGGTCAGTGCCCGGCTCGCCATCGAGCAGAATCGCGAAGTCTTCGCGCTGCCCGGCTCGATCCACAACCCCCAGGCCAGGGGCTGCTTGAAGCTGATTCGCGAAGGCGCCGTACTGGTGCGCCATACCGATGACATGCTCGAGGAACTGACCCACTGGGCCGCGTCGTGCCATTCCCCGCGCAAGCCGCCGGATGCTGGCACGCCGGATGCCAGTGGCGGCGATCCGCTGCTGCGCTGGCTCAGCGACGCGCCCTCGCCGCTCGATGCGCTGGTGAACCTGACCGGGCTGGCCGTACCCGATTGCCAGCGGCGGCTGCTGGAACTCGAGCTCGAGGGGCGTGCCGCCCAGGCCCCCGGGGGTTGGGTGCGCCTGCCTGAGAACGCCTAGGCGTGCTAGCATAGAGGCCCTTGTCTCGACCGTCCTGGCCACCCAGGCGGTCGCGTACCGAATCACCTGCAGGAGACCATGATCGTGGCCGAATCGCTCGATGCCGCCGTTGCCGCGCTGCGTGGCGGCGGCGTGATTGCCTACCCCACCGAGGGCGTGTGGGGACTGGGCTGCGACCCGGACAATGACGAGGCCGTGGCCCGCCTGCTGCGGCTCAAGCAACGCGACCCGGCCAAGGGATTGATCCTGGTGGCAGCCTCCATCGAACAGTTCGGCCCCTGGCTCGAGGGCCTGGCGCCGGAGCTGCATGCTCCGCTGGTCGCCAGCTGGCCGGGCCCCAACACCTGGCTGGTGCCGCACAATGGCCGCAGCCACGCGCTGGTGCGCGGTGCCCACGATTGCGTGGCGCTGCGGGTCAGCGCCCACCCCGGAGTCGCGGCGCTGTGCCGGGCATTCGGCGGACCGCTCGTCTCGACCTCGGCCAACCGGGCCAGCGAGCCCTCGGCCATGAGCGCCGCCGAGGTTCGCGCGATCTTCGGCGACGAACTCGATGCCATCGTCGAAGGTGAACTGGGGGGGCTGGACCGCCCCAGCACCATTCGCGACCTGCGCAGCGGTCGGGTGCTGCGCGCCTGAGCGCGAAACGTCCTGGTCAGACGGGGCAGGCAACGTCGAAGGGCAATGACAGCGAGGAGCAGCATGGCGCACGCCAATCTCGATACGGTAAAGAGCTACCTGCTCGACCTGCAGGACCGGCTGTGTAACGGACTCGCCGCCGAGGATGGCAGCGCCGGCTTTCGCGAGGAGAGCTGGCAGCGTGAAGCGGGAGGGGGAGGCCGTTCGCGGGTCATCGAGCACGGCCGGGTGTTCGAGAAGGGCGGCGTCAATTTTTCCCACGTCCACGGTGACCAGCTGCCGCCCTCGGCCACGGCGGCCCGGCCCCAGCTTGCCGGGCGCGGCTTCCACGCCGTGGGGGTCTCCTGGGTGCTGCACCCGGAAAACCCCCACGTGCCTACCAGCCACGGCAACGTGCGCTTCTTCATCGCCGAGAAGCCGGGCGAGGCACCGGTATGGTGGTTCGGCGGCGGCTTCGACCTGACGCCCTACTACCCGGTGCACGAGGACGTGCTGCACTGGCACCGCGTGGCTCGCGATGCCTGCACCCCTTTTGGCCCCGACGTCTACCCGCGCTTCAAGGCATGGTGTGACGGCTATTTCTATCTCAAGCACCGTGACGAGACGCGCGGCGTGGGTGGGCTGTTCTTCGACGACTTCAACGAGTGGGACTTCGATGCCAGCTTCGCTTTCCAGCGTGCGGTGGGCGATGCCTTTCTCGACGCCTACCTGCCCATCGTACGGCGGCGTCGCGACACGCCCTGGGGCGAGCGCGAGCGCGATTTCCAGCTCTACCGCCGCGGACGCTACGTCGAATTCAACCTGGTATGGGACCGCGGCACCCTGTTCGGACTCCAGAGCGGCGGACGTACCGAGTCGATCCTGATGTCGATGCCGCCACTGGCCCGCTGGGAGTACGGTTGGCAGCCCGAACCGGGCAGCGCGGAGGAAACCCTGTACCGGAACTACCTGCGCCCTCGCGACTGGCTGGGGGAAGAGGAGCCCACTGCATGACCGACCGCTATTGCGTCTTCGGCAATCCGATTTCGCACTCGAAGTCGCCGACGATCCACGCCGCCTTCGCCGCGCAGACCGGTGAGACCATCGACTACACCGCCATCGCCGCGCCGCTCGACGACTTTGCCGGCGCTTGGCGTCGCTTCACGGCCGAGGGAGGACGGGGCGCCAACGTCACCGTGCCGTTCAAGGAGGAGGCGTTCCGGCTCTGCGATACCCTGAGCCGGCGTGCCCAGCGGGCCGGAGCGGTAAATACCCTGCTGTTGGGAAAGAATGGCCAGACTTATGGCGACACCACCGATGGCATCGGCCTGGTGCGCGACCTCGAGCGTCACGCTGTCACGCTCGCCGGGGCGCGCCTTCTGGTGCTGGGTGCCGGAGGGGCTGTGCGCGGGGTGCTCGAACCGCTGCTCGCGGCCAAGCCGGCCAGCCTGTTCGTCGCCAATCGTACCGCCGAGAAGGCCGAGGCGCTGGCCAGCGACTTCCGCGACCTTGGCGCTATCAGCGGCGGTGGCTTCGATAGCATCTCGGGACCTTTCGACCTGGTGATCAATGGCACCAGCGCCAGCCTCGCCGGCGACCTGCCACCGCTGCCCGACGACCTGTTCGTGGGCGGCGCCACCGCCTACGACATGATGTACGGCGCCGAGCCCACCGTCTTCCTTCAGTGGGCAGGGGAGCGCGGCGCTCGCGGTGTCGATGGCCTGGGCATGCTGGTGGAGCAGGCCGCCGAGTCGTTCTTCCAGTGGCGTGGCAAGCGCCCCGATACTGCCCCGGTACTCGAGATGCTGAGACGGTCCTTGTGAGGGTCAGCGGCGCTTGACGTAGAGCCCCAGCATGCACATCACCACACCGGCCAGCGACAGCAGCATGCCGCCGTTGACCAGCCACGGATGGCGTTCCACCCAGGGCACGAAGGGCTGAGGCGACTCGCGGCATACGCCGGCCAGATAGTCCCAATGCCCCCCCTGGATCAGCGCGCATTCACGCACGTCGTTGAGCTCCCAGAAGTAGACCCCCATCAGCACGAAGATGGGCAGGATCAACAGCAGCAGGCCAAGTCTCAGCATTCATTTTCCTATAGTTAAAAAAACTAGGGGGAGGGCTGATTTATGTCGCGAGCGAAGAGAGGCTGTTCGCCGCCGGAGCGCAGGAACCGGAGTGTAGCCTGCTACATGAGGATTCCGAGCACCGCCGGCGGGCAGAATATCGAGCGCAGTAATAAATCAGTGTTCCCCTAGGGGCGCGGGCAATTTGGCTGCCGCCCTGCCTGCCGTGCCTGCTCGTAGCGGGCCAGGGCGTTGTCCATCTCGGCCTGCAGGCCCTGCATGCGCCCGCTGTGGCTGGGGTGAGTGGACATCCACTCCGGCGGGCGGGCGCCGCCCTGGGCGCTCATGTTTTCCCACAGCGCGATGCTGGCCCGGGGGTCGAAGCCGGCGTCGGCCATCAGCCGCAGGCCGATCACGTCGGCCTCGCTCTCGTGGCGGCGCGAGAAGGGCAGCAGAATGCCATACTGAGCGCCGAGGCCCAGCGCCCCCATCAGCTGCTCGCCGCCCGGCCCCTCGAGACCGGCCGCCGAGGACAGCACCGACAGGGCGAGCTGGGTCGAGGTCTGGGTCGAGACACGCTCGTTGGCATGGCGTGCCAGTACGTGGCCGATCTCGTGGCCGATCACCGAGGCGAGCTGATCCTGATTGTCGGCAATGTCGAGCAGGCCGGTGTTGACGCCCATGTAGCCGCCGGGCAGGGCAAAGGCGTTGGCCTGTTCCGCTTGGAACACGCGGATCTGCCACTCCTGATTGCGCTCGCGCTCCGGCAGCACGGCGACGATGGCTTCGGCCACGCATTGGGCGTAGCGCTGCTGGGCCTGACCGGCCGGGGGCAGGTCCTGCTGGTACTGGGCGAAGGCCTCCTGGCCCATCTGGTTGAGCTGCTCATCCGACATCAGCGTGAGCTGCTGACGTCCGGTCGGCGATGTGGTGCAGGCGGTAAGAGTCAGGGCCAGGGTGGCCACGGCAGCACAGCGAATCCAGCGCATGTTCGATACCTCGTTCGTTCAGATCCCTTGAGACCCTGGACGGGGGTGACGGTTCGCCACAAGATACCCTGAAGCGTAACAAGGTCAACCGTGAACCGTGAAAGTCCCAAGGAGATGTCGATGGATGCCGAGCTGAGCCGCCGCCTTAGCCGCCTGCTGGATCACGTGGAGCACTGGCTGCCCCCGGCGCCGCAGGAGGTCGACTGGGAGCGCGACGTGGCCGCGCTGTGGCAGCGCCACGTACTGGGCGGCCGCCTGCTGCCGGTGCCGCCACGCGATGCCCTGTCGCTCGACGACCTGCTGGGTATCGAGCGCCAGAAGCTGGCTCTGGTCGACAATACCCGCGCCTTCCTGCAGGGGTGGCCGGCCAACCATGCCCTGCTGTGGGGCTCGCGGGGCAGCGGCAAGTCGTCGTTGATCCGAGCCCTGCTCAATAGCCTGTCGCCGGAGGGGCTGCGCCTGGTGCAGGTCGATCGTCACGATCTGGCCGGCCTGCCCATGCTGGTCGAGCAGCTGCGCCGGCAGCCGCATCGCTTCGTGGTCTACTGCGACGACCTCTCCTTCGAGGGTCATGACGACGCCTACAAGGCGCTCAAGAGCGTGCTCGACGGGGCGCTCACCGGGCCACCGCCGAACGTGCTGCTCTACGCCACCTCGAACCGCCGCCACCTGCTACCCGAGTCGCTGGCCGACAATGCCGACACGCAGCTGGTCGGGGAAGAGCTTCACCATGGCGATGCGGTGGAGGAGAAGATCTCGCTCTCCGACCGCTTCGGCCTATGGCTCGGCTTCTACCCCTTCAACCAGGACACCTATCTCGAAGCCTGCTGCCACTGGGTGACGCAACTGGGCGGCGAGCGGGACTGGAATGCCGAGGCGCGCGCCGAGGCGATCCGCTACGCCACGTTGCGCGGCGGCCGTAGCGGCCGCGGCGCCTGGCAGTTCGCCTGCCAGTGGGTCGGTCGCCGACGACTGCACGAGTCGGCGTGATCAACGCTGCGGAGTCAGCTCGCCATCCTGGCCCACGGCGAAGCGTAGGGTCGGCGTCCACAGCCCGGCCGGCAGCGTCACGCCGAGGCCGCGCAGGCTGCCCGGAGTGATGGCCAGCTCACTGCCGGCGGGGAGCTCGCCCTGGCTGGCCAGTTGGGTGGCGAGTTCCACCATGGGGGCCAGGCGCCTGCTGTCGGTGGCCAGCACGTCGAAGGCCACGGGCAGGCGCAGCTTGGTGTCGTCGCGGGAGGTCAGGGTCACGTCCTGCTGGTAGTTGCCGCTGACCGGCTCGGCGCCGGGAACGTCCAGGGTCCAGCGAAACCCCGACATTTCCACCGCCGGCATGCCGACGGGCAGTGACAGGCCCATGGCCACGGTCGCCTGCACCGGCAGGCTGCCCATGCCCAGGGACGAAGCCACCAGCGAGGCGATGTCGCTGGTGTCGAGGCCGGCCTGGATCGAGTAGGGGCCGATGCGGACATCCTCGATGCCGAGCGAGGTCACGGCCAGGCGAAAGGCGAACAGCCCGGTCTGGGGCAGGGCCAGGCAGCCGCCGAGCAGCATGGCCAGGCTGAGCGGGGCAAGCAGGCGCCAGCGGCGGCGAGGTAGGACGAAGGACAACGAACGACTCAGGAACATCGGCTCCTCCTGTGGGACGAAGCGGCTCGGTAACGGGGTACGGGCTTGGCCAGGACGGCCTGTCGGTGGGAATGACGGCCCGGCCTTGGCGACCGGGGTTGGACAAGGGGTCAACGACGTTTGTTGCGGGCGGCGCGGGTGCGCCCCAGTTCGCGCTGCTTGGCTTTCTCCCGGTCGCTGGCACCGGCCAATGGATCGAACGGGTTCCTGCCGGAGCGAAACTCGAAGCGGATCGGCGTGCCCTTGACCTTGAGCACCTTGCGGAAGGTGTTGGTCAAGAAGCGCTTGTAGGCCTCGGGCAGGGCCTCGGTCTGGTTGCCATGGACGACGATGATCGGCGGATTGCTGCCGCCCTGGTGGGCCATGCGCAGCTTGATCCGTCGGCCGTGGACCAACGGCGGCGGGTGCTGGCTGACGGCATCCTGCAGCAGGGTGGTGAGCCGGTTGGTCGACCAGTGGCTGTTGGCCGAGGCGAAGGCGCGCTCGATCGAGGGATAGAGGTCGCCGACAGCGGTGCCGTGCAGCGCCGAGATGAAGTGCAGCTCGGCATAGTCGGCGAAGCCCAGGCGGCGCTTGATCTCGGCGCGCATCTTCTCCTTGGCCTCCTGTTCCAGGCCGTCCCACTTGTTCACCGCCAGCACCAGCGCGCGACCGGTGGTCAACACGTAGTCGAGCAGGTGCAGGTCCTGCTCCACCAGGCCGCTGCGAGCATCGAGCACCATGATCGCGACGTGGCACTCCTTGATCGCCTCCAGCGTCTTGATGATCGAGAACTTTTCAGCGATCTCGCTGACGTTCTTGCGTCGCCGCACGCCGGCCGTATCGATCAGCACGTAGGGCTTGCCGCGGCGCTCGAAGGGGATCTCGATGGCGTCGCGGGTGGTGCCGGCTTCGTCGAAGACCACCACCCGCTCCTCGCCGAGCAGGCGGTTGACCAGGGTCGACTTGCCGACGTTGGGCCGGCCGATGACGCCGATGCGGATGCCCTTGGTGCCGGTATCCGCCGGAATGCTCAGGTCGCGCTCGGGGAAGGGGGCAAGCACTTCCTCGATCAGGCTGGTGACGTTGCGGCCGTGGGCCGCGGCGATGGGACGGGGGTCGCCCAGGCCCAGGGTCCAGAAGTCGGCCATGGCCGAGTGCTCTTCCAGGCCGTCGGTCTTGTTGACGACGAGCCAGGTCTTCTTCTGGTTGACCCGCAGGTGGTTGGCGATGGCCTCGTCGGCTACCTGCAGGCCGGCCCGGGCGTCGACCATGAACAGCACGATGTCGGCTTCGTCGATGGCCGCCAACGACTGCTCGGCCATGGCGGCATCGATACCCTCCTCGTCGCCGCTGATGCCGCCGGTATCGATCACCGTATAGGCCTTGTCGCCGAGCATGCCGTTACCGTACTTGCGGTCGCGGGTGAGGCCGGGGAAATCCGCCACCAGGGCATCGCGGCTACGAGTCAGGCGGTTGAACAAGGTCGACTTGCCCACGTTGGGGCGGCCGACCAGGGCAATCACGGGTGTCATCGATTGACTTCCAGGGCCTCGAGGCGACCGTCGTTGGCCAGCACGTAGATGCGGCGGGAATCGGTGACCGGGCGCAGGCTGATGCCGGAGCCGTCGATCTTCGTCCGTGCCGAGAAACGGCCGTCCTGGGTGTCGATCAGGTGCAGGTAGCCCTCGAAGTCACCCAGCACCAGGTTGCCATCGGCGAAGGCGGGGGCGGTCAGCCAGCGGCCCTCGAGGTCGCGGTTGCGCCACAGCTCTTCGCCGCTGCGCGCATCGAAGGCGATCACGTGGCTGGCTTCGTTGACCGCGAAGAGGCGGTCGCCAACCAGCACCGGCGTGTGGTAGCCGGAGTGCTCGCGCTCCCACAGGACCTCGCCGCTGGGCGCTTCCAGTGCCACCAGGCGACCGTTGTAGCTGGTCACGAAAAGCCGCCCGTCGGGGGTCAGCACCGGCTGTCCACCCAGGTCGACCATGCGATCGATCTCGCTGCGTCCGCGCGGCACGGCGATGCGTCGCTCCCATAGCGGCTGGCCGTTGCGGTTGTCCAGCGTGACCAGGCGACCGTTGGCGAAGCCGGCGAAGGTGACCGGGTCGATCACCATGGGGGTGCCGGTGCCGCGTAGGGTGAGGGCGGGCTCGGTGGTGGTATGTACCCAGCGCTCACGTCCGCTGAGCCGGTCCAGCGCCGTCACGGTGCCGTCCACGCTCTGCACGATGAGCAGTTGCTGGTTGGGCTGCGGCGGAGCGAGCACTTCGCTGGAGACTCGGGTGCGCCAGCTGACGTCGCCGTCGGCCTGGCTCAGCGCCAGCACCTCGCCGTTGCGGGTACCGAGATAGACCTGCCCGGCCACGGCGGTCAGGCCGCTGGAGACGCCGACCTCGAGGTCGATCTGCCAGCGACGCTCGCCGCTCTGAGCCTCCACCGCCATGACCCGGCCGCGCTCGTCGGCGGCATAGATCACGCCGCCATCCAGCGATGGCGTGATGGGGTAGGTGGCCCGTCCGAGCCCTTTGCCGACCTGTTGGCGCCAGTCGCTTTCAAGCTCGACGCGAGCGTCGAAGCGCTTGAGCTCCTTGGGGCTGTAGCGCGGCTCCGCCTTGTTGGCACAGCCGGCCAACAGGCCAAGGGCCAGGGTCGCCGTCAGGGCGAGGTTGAACTTGCGTGCGAGTGTCATCTTCATAGCATGGCCTCTTCGGCACCCAGGTCGTCGAGCTTCAGCTGGACGCCATAGATCGGCTGGTTACGTTGTTCGGCGACCGCGAGAGCCTCTTGCCAAGCCTGGCGGGCTTCGTCGTCGCGGCCCAGGGCACGCAGCGCATCGCCGCGCACGTCGGCCTGCTGGGCGGTCAGGGAGGCGGGTACGTCTCGCGCCAGGGTATCGAGCGCGGCCTCGGCCTCGCCGTCGGCCACCTGCAGCCGGGCCAGGCGCAGACGGGCCAAGCCCTGAACGTAGGGACGGCCGCTGGCTTCGATCACGCCCTCGAGCGCCTGACGGGCCGCGTCCAGGTCGCCCTCTTCCACGGCGAGGCTGGCGTCGATCAGGCGTGCCAGGTCGGCGTAGAGCGTGCGGCCGTGTTGATCGGTGATCTCGCTGATCAGGCCGCGGGCCTCATCGACGTTGTCACTGTCGGCCAGGCTGACCAGCTGCTGATAGCGCATCGAGGCCGCTTCCGCCTGGTTGTCCTGATAGCTCTGCCAGGCATTCCAGCCCACCACGCCGGCGATGGCGATGGCGACTCCGGCGATCAGCGACGTGCCGTTCTCCTTCCACCAACGCTTGATGGCTTCCAGCTGCTCTTCTTCGGTTCTCAGCTCCGCCACGGGCGGTCTCCTTTACACAGCAAAATGCGGTTCGTTCAGGCGCACTCGTCCACCAGCGAAGTGAGCGCCTCGGCCAGGGCATCCTGGGCCAGGCTCAGCTGATCGCGCTCCTCGCGCAGGAATTTCAGCGTCACGCGGCCGTGGGCCAGTTCATCCTCGCCCAGCAGCAGCGCCAGCCGAGCGCCGCTGCGGTCGGCCTTCTTGATGCGGCTCTTGAAGCTGCCGCCGCCACAGTGCAGCTGCAGGCGCAGGTCGGGTAACTCGCTGCGGATTCTTTCGGCGAGCAGCATGGCCTGGGCGGTGGCGCCATCATCCATGGGCAGCACGTAGAGGTCCAGTTCGTCGAGCGCGGCTTCGGGCACGAGCTCCAAGGTCTCGAGCAGCAGAATCAGGCGCTCGATGCCCATGGCGAAGCCCACCGCGGGGGTCGGCTTGCCGCCGAGCTGCTCGACCAGGCCGTCGTAGCGGCCGCCGGCACACACGGTGCCCTGGCTACCCAGCGCGGTGGTGGTCCACTCGAACACGGTGCGACAGTAGTAGTCGAGGCCGCGTACCAGGCGTGGGTTGATGACATAGTCGATGCCGGCGGCCTCGAGCAGGGCGGTGAGTTGCTCGAAGTGCTCGCGCGAGGCGTCGTCGAGATGATCCATCAGCCGGGGCGCGTCGGCCAGCATCGGCGCCATGTCGGGGTTCTTGGAGTCGAGGATACGCAGCGGATTGCTCGTGAGGCGGCGCAGCGAGTCCTCGTCGAGCTGGTCACGATGCTGCTCGAAGTAGGCTACCAGCTTGTCGCGGTAGGCGGCGCGGGCCTCGTTGGAGCCCAGCGAGTTGAGCTCCAGGGTGACATGTTCGATGAGCCCCAGTTCTTGCCACAGGCGGGCGGAGAGCAGGATCACCTCGGCGTCGATGTCAGGCCCTTCCAGGCCGAAGGTTTCCAGGCCGACCTGATGGAACTGCCGGTAGCGGCCCTTCTGCGGGCGCTCGTGACGAAACATCGGACCCTGGTACCACAACCGCTGGGTCTGGTTGTGCAGCAGGCCGTGCTCCATGGCCGCGCGCACGCAGCTCGCCGTACCCTCGGGGCGCAGAGTGAGGCTGTCGCCGTTGCGATCGTCGAAGGTGTACATCTCCTTCTCGACGATATCGGTGACCTCGCCGATGGAGCGTGCGAACAGGGCGGTCTGCTCGACGATGGGCGTGCGGATCTCGGCGTAGCCGTAGCGCTTCATCAGCGCCTGGACGGTACCTTCGAAATATTGCCACCGGGCCGACTGGCCCGGCAGCAGGTCGTTCATGCCACGAATGGCCTGGATCTTCTTCTTGCGACTTTCGGGCTTGCTCAACGGGGGCTCCTTGATGGTCGACGGCCGCTCAGGCCTCGCGGGCGATCACGTTCTTTTCGGCCTGCTCCTTCTCGCGTACCTTCTCGCGGATCAGGGACTCGAGATCGTCGACCAGGCGATCGTTACGCAGCTTGGAGGCCGGCTTGCCGTCGATGTAGACGAGGTTGGCGGGACTGCCGCCAGTGAGGCCGATGTCGCTCTCCTTGGCCTCGCCGGGGCCGTTGACGACGCAGCCGATCACCGAGACGTCGAGAGGCGTCATGATGTCCTCGAGGCGCTCCTCGAGGGCGTTCATGGTACCGATGACGTCGAAATTCTGGCGCGAGCAGCTGGGGCAGGCGATGAAATTGATGCCCTTGCTGCGCAGACGCAGGCTCTTGAGCATGTCGTAGCCGACCTTGACCTCTTCCACCGGGTCGGCGGCGAGCGATACGCGTATCGTGTCGCCGATGCCGTCCATCAGCAGCATGCCCAGGCCGATGGAGGACTTGACGGTACCCGAACGCAGCCCGCCGGCCTCGGTGATGCCGAGGTGCAAGGGTTGCTCGATCAGCCCAGCCAGCTGGCGGTAGGCGGCCACGGCCATGAACACGTCGCTGGCCTTGACGCTGACCTTGTACTCCTGGAAGTCGAGGCGGTCGAGATGGTCGATATGGCGCATCGCCGATTCCACCAGTGCTTCCGGCGTTGGCTCGCCGTACTTGCGCTGCAGCTCCTTCTCCAGCGAGCCGGCGTTGACGCCGATGCGGATCGGGATGCCATTGTCGCGAGCGGCGGCGACCACGGCGCGTACGCGTTCCTCCTTGCCGATGTTACCGGGGTTGATGCGCAGGCAGTCGACGCCGAGCTCGGCGACGCGCAGGGCGATCTTGTAGTCGAAGTGAATGTCGGCCACCAGCGGCACGTTGACCTGACGCTTGATGCGGCCGAAGGCCTCGGCGGCGTCCATGGTCGGCACCGAGACACGCACGATGTCGGCACCGGCGGCCTCCAGCCGTTCGATCTGCGCCACGGTGGCGGCGACGTCCAGCGTGTCGGTGTTGGTCATGCTCTGCACCGAGATCGGGGCATCACCCCCGACCGGCACCTTGCCGACATGGATCTGACGCGACTTGCGACGAACGATGGGCGACGGGGAATGCATAGGTATCACTCTCCCAAGGTGAATCGGGCGACGTTGTTGGCCCCGGCGCGAGCGGAGAGGTCGACGCGTTCGCCGGCCCAACTCAGCTCGACGCCGGTGGCATTGCCGATGGTCAGGCGGAACGGGGGCTCCCCTTCGACGGTTGCCGTGGTGCCAGGTTCCTGGAGACCGACGAAAACACGCCGATTGTTGGCGTCGAAGATCTCGGTCCACGATTGCTCGTTGAAGGTCAACTGCAGCACGGTGCGATCGGCGGGCGGTGCTGTCTCGGCGACCTCCGGCTCCTCTTCGACCGTGTTCGGCTGCTCCGCGGGCGCCTCGACGCTGGTCTCGCCCTGCGTGACCGGTGTTTCCTCGACCATGCCTGCGATCAGCTCGGCGCCGGTCGGGTCGACTTCGCTGGCCGGTGCCGGGGTCTCGCCATCGAGCGGATCGATGCCTTCCTCGGGAAGCGGCGGCAAGGCGTCCTCTACCTCGGGGGCCGGCTCTTCCTCGATGGTGGTGGTGCCGTCCAGCGTTTCGACCGAGACCGGACCGCTGGCGTCGACGGCGGGCGGCTCGTTGCCATCGCGGCTCTGCCACCACACCAGGGTCAGGCCGATCAGGCCGGCGATGACCAGCAGTGTGACCAGCTTGAACAGCCAGGCGCCGATGCGCGACGGCGGCTTGGTCACCTGAACCGGCGTCACCCGCTGCTCGTTCTCCTGGCTGCCGAAGCGATCGGCGTAGGCCTGCAGCACGGGGCGGTCGTCCATGCCCAGCAGGCGGGCATAGGCGCGCAGGTAGCCACGGCGATAGGTGGCCACCGGTACCTGCTCGTAGCTGTCCTCCTCCATGCCGGTGACGACGGCGGGGCGGAGGTTCAATGCCGTGGCGACTTCCTCTCGGCTCAGCCCTTGCGTTTCGCGCTCACGGCGCAGCAGCTCCCCGGGAGAGGCCGAGGATGTGAAGCCGACGGCATCGATGTCTTGATTGTCGCTCATGGCTGAGCATCCTTCGTCTAAAGTCGTTGATCAGGGTGCGTCACGTTGCGTATCGGCGCCGGGGGTGACGGTCGTGTCCAGTCTGCTGGCGGCGATCTGCTGGGCCAACGCCCGGGCGTTGGGCGTCATGCCGGCAAGCCCGACGAAGATCTCCAGCTGCTGCTGGGCGCGCTCCGGGTTGCCCTGCTCCAGTTCCAGCGCAGCGAGGGTGAAGTAGCTTCTCGGGTCGCGCGGGTCGAGGCTGCGGGCCCGCGCCAGGCTCTGGCGTGCCTGCTCGATCTCGCCGAGTTCCCATCGGCACTGTCCCAGGTTGGCGAACAGCTGAGCGCGGTTGGCGTAGCGGACATCCTGGGAGGCCAGCTCGAGCTGTTCGCAGGCGCGACGTGCCTGGCCCTGTTCGTAGAGAAAGGCGGCATAGTTGTTGCGCGCCCGGCTGTTATCCGGGTCGGCCGCGATGGCCTGCTGAAACATCCGCTCGGCCTGCTCCCGTTCACCCTGGCGCTGGTAGACGATGGCCATGGCCTGTAGCGCCTCGGGATCCTCGGGGTCGCGTTCCAGGGCGCGGTTGAGTGCCGTCATGGCGCGTGGCAGATTGCCGCGCTCGAGGTAGGCCATGCCCAGCTCTGTGAAGGCCTCGGCCGGGTCCGCGTCGACCTGCTGCCCGGACTGGCTGGCGCAGCCGGAGAGCCACAACGCCACGACCGCCATCGCGACCAGCGGCATGCGTCGGCTTGGCAGATTGGGGGAGCGCGTCATGACATCCTCATGGTCGGGCCTTGTCGTACTGTCGTTGTCTGGCGTGCCTGGCGCCCGAGTGGCGCGGGCCAGGGACAAAAAAAGCCTGTCCATCAAAGCGCCGTGACGGGTTGAAGTCAAGGCGACCCCCGCTTCAGTCGGCGTCGATCTGGATCGAGCGGATGTAGCGCTCATGGCGCCGGGTGCGGTCCTTCACCCGGCCGACCAGCTGGCCGCAGGCGGCATCGATGTCGTCGCCGCGGGTGCTGCGGATCGGTGCCGTGTATCCCAGTTCGTAGAGCCACTGCTGGAAACGCATCACCTGGTTGCGCGACGGCTTCTCGTAGCCGGAGTGGGGGAAGGGGTTGAACGGGATCAGGTTGATCTTGCACGGCAGTTCGCGCAGCAGTTCGGCGAGCTGGCGGGCGTGCTCCTGCTGATCGTTGACGTCCTTGATCACCGTGTACTCGATGGTGATCATGCGCGTGTCGTCGCACTTGGCCAGGTAGCGCTGGCAGGCGTCCAGCAGGGTACGGATATTGTACTTGCGGTTGAGCGGCACCAGTTCGCTGCGCAGTTCGTCGGTGGCGGCGTGCAGCGAGATGGCCAGGCTCACATCGAGCTCGTCGCCCAGCCGATCGAGCATCGGGACCACGCCCGAGGTAGACAGGGTCACGCGGCGCTTGGAGAGCCCATAGCCGTTGTCGTCGAGCATCAGCTTCATCGCCGGCACGACGTTGTCGTAGTTCATCAGCGGTTCGCCCATGCCCATCATCACCACGTTGGTGACGGGACGATTGGCGGTATCCTTGCGCGGCCCCACGCTGCGCTGGGCGACCCACACCTGACCGATGATTTCGGCGGCGGTGAGATTGCGCTGGAAGCCCTGCTTGCCGGTGGAGCAGAAGCTGCAGTCGAGCGAGCAGCCGACCTGGGACGAAACGCACAGGGTGCGGCGCTTGCCGTTGTCGGCGGGGATCAGCACCGTCTCCACATAGCTGCCGTCCTCCACTTCCAGCACCCACTTGCGGGTGCCGTCGCTTGACGTGCCCTCGTAGACCACCCCGGGGCCGCGAATTTCGGCCACCTCGGCGAGTCGTTGGCGCAACGCCTTGGAGAGGTTGGTCATGGAGGCGAAGTCGTCGCAGCCCTCGTGATGAATCCACTTCATCACCTGGGCGGCACGGAACTTCTTCTCGCCGATGGAGAGGAAGAACTCTTCCATCTCTTCACGGGTCATGCCGAGCAGGTTGCTACGTTGGGCGGTGGTGGCGGTCATGATTTCACGCAGGTCGGGGCGGGACGAGAGCGGGGGCAGGAGCGCCCCCGCGAAATGCCGGCTGGCCGGGAGTGGTTCAGCGCGGGCAGATTTCGTCGCTGTTGAAGAAATAGGCCACTTCACGTTCGGCGGAAGCCGGCGAGTCGGAGCCGTGCACGGCGTTGGCGTCGATGGTCTCGGCGAAGTCGGCGCGGATGGTACCCGGGGCGGCTTCCTTGGGGTTGGTGGCGCCCATCAGGTCACGGTTCTTGGCGATGGCATCGTCGCCTTCCAGCACCTGCACCACCACCGGGCCCGAGGTCATGAAACCCACCAGATCCTTGAAGAAAGGGCGCTCCTTGTGCTCGGCGTAGAAGCCGCCGGCCTGCTCTTCGGAGAGCTGCAGCATCTTGGCGGCGATCACCTTGAGACCGGCTTTCTCGAAGCGGGAGATGATCTCGCCGATGGCATTCTTGGCGACGGCGTCGGGCTTGATGATGGAAAGGGTGCGTTCGGTTGCCATGTGGCCTGTCTCCGTTGACATGGGTAGGTGATAGCGCCACGCCGTACCCACCCGCAGGCGGGTCGGTACGGCGTGGCGCTACGGATCTAGATGCGTTCGTCCCCGCGAGCCGGGAATGCCGCACGCGGCGCGTCAGCGCGAGAAATCTGTGGGCGCAGAGTATACCGCTGCCGACGGTCGTTGAACAATCGTCATCCCTGCGGAAAGAAACGCTGCACAAGTCGGCGAGCGGAGTGAAGCGGCTAGGTTCGTTCCCGACGAACCATCGCACTTCCCACACCCCTGTGGGTCGCAAGGCGCACGCAGCGCAGCGATTTGCCCGCGCAGACTCTTGTGCAGTCGTTCTTCAGACGGTGAAGCTCTCGCCGCACCCACACTGGTCCTTGACGTTGGGGTTGTTGAAGCGGAAGAAGCGGTTGAGCCCCTCCGATACGTAATCGACTTCGCTGCCATCGAGCATGGGCAGCGCTTCTGGGGTGACGAAGACGGTGACGCCGTGCTCCTTGAAGACCGCGTCATCATTGGCGGCCTCGTCGGCGAAGTCGAGCACGTAGCTGTAGCCGGAGCAGCCGCTGGGCTTGACCGAGACACGCAGGCCCAGGCCGTGGCCGCGTTCCTCCAGCACTCGCTGGATCTGCTCGGCGGCGTTGGTGGTGATTGAAAGGTGCGCCATGTGCATTCTCCTGCAGCGAAAGTGGCTGGGCGACGACTAGCGTCGCAGGCCCGGAAGGGCATGACGAAGCGCTTCGAGCGCCGCATCGATATCGGCCTCGGTGGTGAAGCGGCCGAAACTGAAGCGTAGCGAGGCCAGAGCCAGCGAGCGCGGTACGCCGATGCCCTTCAATACATAGGATGGCTCGACGCTGGCGGAATTGCATGCCGAGCCGGTCGATACGGCAACGCTGCGCAGCGCCATCAGCAGCGACTCGCCATCCACTCCCTCGAAGGCCAGGTTGAGAATATTGGGCACCGCCACCTCGATGGCGGTATTGCGGTGTATCCCGTCCAGCTCCGACAGTCCGTCGAGCAGACGGTTCCGCAGCGTCAGGATGCGCGCCTGGTCGGCTTCGCCCTCGGCTGCGGCCAGGTGGAAGGCTTCGCCCATGCCGACGATCTGGTGGGTGGCCAGGGTGCCGGAGCGCATGCCGCGCTCATGCCCGCCGCCGTGGATCAGCGGCTCGATGCGCAGGTCCGGGCTGCGTCGCACGTAAAGCGCGCCGATACCCTTGGGACCGTAGACCTTGTGCCCCGAGAGCGACATCAGATCGACGCCCAGACGGCCTACGTCGAGGTCGATGCGCCCGACGCCCTGGGCGGCATCGACATGGAACGTTGCACCACCGGCATGAGCGACCTCGGCCAGTGCCGCCAGGTCGTGGATGCAACCCAGTTCGTTATTCACCGCCATCAGCGACACCAGCACGGTATCGGAGCGCATCGCCTCGCGCAGCTGCGCGGGGCTGATGCGACCGTCGCGTCCCGGTTGCAGCCAGGTCACCTCGAAGCCTTCCTGTTCGAGCGCCGTGGCGGTATCCACCACTGCCTTGTGCTCGATGACGGAGGTCACCAGATGGCGGCCGCGCTCACGGTTGGCACGCATGAAGCCGATCAATGCCAGATTGTCGGCTTCGGTCGCGCCGCTGGTCCATACGATCTCGCGTGGGTCAGCCGCGATCAGGTCGGCGACCTGGCGGCGTGCGCTCTCCACCGCCTGCTCCGCCTGCCAGCCGAGCATGTGGCTGCGCGAAGCGGGATTGGCGAAGGTGCCGTCCACAGTGAGATAGCGGCTCATCGCCTCGGCGACCCGGGGATCGACCGGGGTGGTGGCGGCATAGTCGAGATAAACGAGGGCGCTCATGGTCTCGCGAAGATCTCCAATCTGTTCCTCGGCCGGCATCAAGGCGAGGAGGTCAGGATGGTATTGTCGTCGTGGCGACTGCGCTGGCGCGCGGCGATGCGGCGCACGTCGCCGTGCTCGACCAACTGGCCGAGGGTAATGCCGTCGAGGAAGCCGCGGATCTGCTCGGAGAGGTCGCACCAGAGGTGATGGGTCAGGCAGGTATCGCCCTGCTGACAATCCGACAGTCCCTGGCAGCGAGTGGCGTCGACCGATTCGTCGACGGCGGCGATTACCCGTGACACCGAGATCTCGGCCGCCGGCAACGCCAGCAGGTAGCCGCCGCCCGGGCCGCGTACGCTGTTGACCAGTCCGGCGCGGCGCAGGCGGGCGAAGAGCTGCTCCAGATAAGGCAGGGAGATTTCCTGGCGGCGCGAAATATCGGCCAGGCAGGTAGGTCCCTTGTCAGCGTTCAGGGCCAGGTCGAGCATTGCGGTGACGGCGTAGCGTCCCTTGGTAGTCAAACGCATGGCAGGCTCTTCAGGCGCATCGGGAAGCCTTCCTCGGGCCTGCGAAACGGGGCCGGGAGGTCAGCAAGCACTCGCCGCTGGCAGCGAGCCGTGGATCGATTCGCCATTATGGTAAAGCCTGAGTGCAGAGGTCAACCATTCCCCCGCGGCGGCTCCGAGCCGCCTTGATCTCGGTCATGTTCGCTGCCGGCGCCGCCGGTGGGGCCGCAGCAGGCATCGACATCGGACAGAATGTCGGCAAAGTCCTCGTCGCGCAGTTCGGGCAGCTTGCCTTCGCGATAGCTGGCGTCGAGCTTGCGCAGGGTGCCGCACATGCGCTCGATGCGCTCGTCCACGGCGTGCATGTGATCGAGCATGGCCTGGATCGAGCGCGCCACCGGGTCGGGCATGTCCTCGCTCACGCCGTAGGCGTCGAAGCCGAACTTGCGGCGCATCGCTTCACGGCGCTCGGGGTCGACCTCGAGCGCCTCGGCGATATCGGGATCGGTACGCTTGACGATCTTGCCGGGGATGCCGACTACCGTGGCGCCGGCGGGCACCTCCTTGGTCACTACCGCATTGGAGCCGACCTTGGCGCCGGCACCGACGCTGAACGGGCCGAGGATCTTGGCGCCGGCGCCGACGATGACGCCATCCTCCAGGGTGGGGTGGCGTTTGCCCTTGTGCCAACTGGTGCCGCCCAGCGTCACGCCCTGGTAGAGCGTGACGTCGTCGCCCACCTCGGCGGTCTCGCCGATCACCACGCCCATGCCGTGGTCGATGAAGAAGCGCCGGCCGATCTTCGCCCCAGGATGAATCTCGATGCCGGTGAGCCAGCGCGAGAAGGTCGACAGGGTGCGGGCCAGCCACTTGAGCTGCTTTTGCCACAGCCAGTGGGCGAGCCGGTGCAGCAGCAGCGCATGCAGTCCTGGATAGTTGGTGAGCACTTCCAGAAAGTTGCGTGCCGCCGGGTCGCGGGCGAATACGCTATTGATGTCCTCGCGCAGTCGTTGAAACATGCAGCGGTCCTTGGTCAAGGAGGGGCGGCCTGGGTGGCGGGAGAGCCTTCACGTAACAGTTTGATCATATGGGGACGCAACGGGCAACGTTCAAGGCGTCATCATTCGGCCGAGTGGTTAGGGTCGCGGTCCGCGCTGCCGTGGCAACAAGCTTGCTCGTCGGCTGGTGCCCCCCGGGTATCCGCCTCGTGCGTGGCGGCGCCCTTTTCCGTGGCCGACAGGATGCCACGCAGGATGTTGAGTTCCATGCGCTCGGGACGGGCGCGCAGGGTGAAGCGGCGCAGGCGTGCCATCAGCTGGCGCGGCGTGGCGGGGTCGTGGAAGCCGATGGCGATCAGCGTCCGCTCGAGGTGGGCGAAGTAGTGTTCCAGCTCCTCGTGGCTGGCCAGCGGCTCGTCGTCCTCACCGGCTGCGTTGTCGTCGGCGTCGAGCGATGCCAGGCGGCATTCATAGGCCAACACCTGGACCGCGGCGGCCAGATTGAGCGAGCTGAAGTCGGGGTTGGTGGGGATATGCACGTGGGCGTGGCAGCGCTGCAGCTCGGCATTCGAGAGGCCGCTGTCCTCGCGACCGAAGACCAGCGCTACCCGCGAAGCGGGCCCGGACAACTCCTGCGGCAGACGCTCGCCCAGGGCGCGCGGTGTAATCATCGGCCACGGCAGGGTGCGCGAGCGGGCGCTGGCTCCCACGGCCAGCGTGCAGTCGGCCACGGCTTCTTCCAGGGTCTCCACGACCCGGGCCGCATGCACGATGTGGTCGGCCCCGGAGGCCCGCGAGATGCTCTCGCTGGTCAGGGGTTCGCAACGCGGCGCGACCAGGGCCAGGTCGGCAAGCCCCATGTTATGCATGGCGCGGGCGGCGGCGCCGATATTGCCGGGATGGCTGGTGCCGATCAGCACGATGCGTATGCGGTCGAGCATGGAACTGCCTCTGCCGTTGACGTGGTCCGGGATGGTCAGGGGGAGTCTACCATGTCGAGGCGTGGCAATGGCGCCGGTGGCGCGACTCTGCTAGGATGCGCGCCATGCGTGCGACCGCGCACGCCGCGTTCGATCCGATTTCGCGCTCGAACCTGTCCGTTCTTTAACATCACCGACGCTCCAAGGCCCGATCATGCATCCGATGGTCCAATTCGCCCTGCGTGCCACGCGCAGCGCCGCCGAACAGTTCCTGCGCATCCGTGAGCGCATCGAGAACGCTCACGAGGAACACAACCTCGAGCGACTGCTCGAGGACACTGCCCGCAATGCCGAAACGCTGATCGTGCGTCAGCTCAACCGCGGCTATCCCCAGCACGGGGTCGCCGGTCGCTTCACGCCCCACCGCGCCGGGGAAGGCGAAGGACGCGATGTCGAATGGCGCATCGAGCCCTTTCATGGCTACTCCAGCCTGGAGGTCGCCGGCAGCGGCTTCGCCCTGTCGGTGCTGTGCCTGGTGAAGGGACGTCCGGAGCATGCGGTGGTGATCTGCCCCTTCAGTGACAACGAATACCTGGCCAGTCGCGGTCGTGGTGCGCAGCACAACGGCAAGCGAATCCGCGTGCCCAAGGCCAGCGCCATTCCCGGCACCCGGGTGGCCATGAGCCTGCCCGAGAGCTGGCAGCGCTCCCGCCATCTGCCCGCCTACCTGACCCTGATCCAGCAGTTGGCCCCCCAGGTCGAGACCCAGGTGGCCAGCGGCAGCGGCCTGCTCGACATGGCCGAGCTGGCCGCAGGCCGTGTCGACGCCGCCTTCGTGCTGGGGCTGGAGGAGCAGGACCGCCTGGTCGGCAGCCTGTTGCTCAAGGAGGCCGGTGCCCTGATGGGCACGCCCGACGGTCAGCCCAGCCTGGAGACCGAGGGGCAACTGATGGCCGCCGGGCCGCGCCTGTACAAGGCATTGGTGCAGCAGCTCAAGCCGCACTTCTAAGCCTCGGTCGCCCTGAAACGACACCGTCCCCGCAGCGCTGCTGCGGGGGCGGTTTGCGTTGCGTGCTCCTGATGCCGAAAAGGCATCGGAGCGCGACAAGTCATGGGGCCTGCCTAGGGAAGCTGCTCCTCCTCCTCGTCCATTTCCTTCTTGGGTGGAATCAGATCCTTGCGCTCCAGGTGCACGGTGAGCAACAGGGCCGAGGCCACATAGATGGAGGAGAAGGTGCCCACCACGATGCCGAGAATCAGGGCGATCGAGAAGTAGCGGATCATGTCGCCGCCGAGGATCAGCAGTGCCAGCAGCACCAGCAGGGTGGTGCCGGAGGTTGCCAGCGTGCGTGACAGGGTGAGGTTGATCGCCTCGTTGAAGATCGCCCGCATGTCGTCGATGCGCGAGGTGCGGATCGACTCGCGGATGCGATCGTAGACGACGATGGTGTCGTTGAGCGAGTAGCCGATTACCGCCAGCAGGGCCGCCAGTACGGTCAGGTCGAACTCGAGCTGGAACAGCGCGAAGACGCCGACCACGATGATCACATCGTGCATCAACGCAAGCAGCGCGCCGATGGCGAACTTGTACTGGAAGCGGAAGGCGACGTAGAGCATCACGATGCCTAGGGCCACCAGAAGTCCCAGGCCGCTCTGGTCGCGCAGCTGTTCGCCGACCTGGGCGCCGACGAACTCGGCACGCACCAGCTCCACGCTATCGCCTTGCGCACGCAGCAGCTGGACCACGCGGTCGCCGACATCGGCGTCGAAGGCCTGTTGCAGTCGGATCAGTACCTCATTGGAGGCGCCGAAGGTCTGCACCGAGACGTCACGGAACTCGGCGGCCTCGAGGGTTTGGCGTACCGCATCCAGCGAGGGCGCCGCGGCGTAGCGGACCTCGACCAGGGTGCCGCCGGTGAAATCGAGGCCCAGATTGAGCTGCTGGAATAGCAGCGCGGCGATCGACACCAGGATCATCAGGCCGGAGAGCGCAAAGGCGATCCGGCGCTTGCCCATGAAGTCGAACTGTCGGTTGACGAGGGTCTTCATAACCACCTCAAGTTGGTGAGCCTTAGATCCAGAGCTTCTTGACCGGCTTGCCGCCGTAGGTCAGGTTCACCATCGCACGCGTCACCATCAGGGCGGTGAACAGCGAGGTGAGGATCCCCAGCGACAGGGTCACGGCGAAGCCCTTGACCGGGCCGGTACCGATCGAGAACAGAATGACCGCTACCAGCAGGGTGGTGATGTTGGCATCGACAATCGAGCTGAAGGCGCGTTCGTAGCCGGCATGGATCGCCTGCTGCACCGAGAGGCCGCTGCGCAGCTCCTCGCGTATGCGCTCGAAGATCAGCACGTTGGCGTCCACCGCCATGCCCAGCGTCAGCACGATGCCGGCGATGCCGGGCAGCGTCAGGGTGGCGCCGAGCAGCGACATGGCGGCCACCAGCAGGGTCAGGTTCAGTGCCAGGGCGACGTTGGCGAAGATGCCGAATACCCGGTAGCGGATCAACATGAACAGCACCACCAGCAGCAGGCCGATCTGCACCGACATCAGGCCGCGCTCGATGTTCTCGGCGCCGAGGCTCGGGCCGATGGTGCGCTCCTGGACGAAGTAGATGGGGGCGGCCAGCGAGCCGGAGCGCAGCAGCAGGGCGAGCTCCGCCGCCTCGGTGGGCGAATCGAGCCCGGTGATGCGGAAGCTGTTGCCCAGGGCACTCTGGATGGTGGCCAGGCTGATCAGGCCGCGTTCGGTGTAGGGCTCGCGAACTGTGACTTCCTCGCCGTTCTCCATCACCGTGCGGTCGCGGGTCTTGTGCTCGATGAACAGCACCGCCATGTTGCGCCCGATGTTGGTGCGCGTGGCGCGGTTCATCAGCGTGCCGCCGGTGCCGTCCAGGTTGATGTTGACCTGTGGGCGGCCGTTCTCGTCGAAGCTGCGACTGGCGCTGGAGACGCTGTCACCGGTGATGATGACGTCGCGCATCAGGTCGGCGGTGCGGTTGGGGTCGTTGCGGAAGGTGAACGTCTCGGTCTCGGCGTCCGGGGTATCCGGGCGCGCCTCGAGGCGGAACTCCAGGTTGGCGGTGGCGCCCACCACACGCTTGGCGGCCACGGTGTCCTGCACGCCGGGCAGCTCGACCACGATGCGATCGGGGCCCTGACGTTGCACCAGCGGTTCCGCCACGCCCAGCTCGTTGACCCGGTTGCGCAGGGTCGTGAGGTTCTGGTTGATGGCGTAGTCCTGGATCTCGGCCACCGCCTGCTCGGTCAGCGTCATTACCAGCAGTGAGGCGCGGCCATCCTGCTCGCTGCGGTATTCGAAGTCGCGGAACTCGCGACTGATCAGCCGGCGCGCGCTGTCGCGATCCTCTTCGCTGGCGAAGGTGATGGTCAGGGCGCGGTCATCGATGTCGGTGCCCCGGTAGCGGAGGCGCTCGCTGCGCAGCTGCTCGCGCATGGCGCTGGCATTGACCTCGAGGCGCTGCTGGACGGCAGCCTCCATGTCCACTTCGAGCAGGAAGTGCACGCCACCGCGCAGGTCCAGGCCCAGGGTCATGGGGGAGGCGGCCAGGCTCTGCAGCCAGGCGGGGGTGGATTCGGCGAGGTTGAGCGCGACGACGAAATCGTCGCCGAGCTGCTCGGCGACCAGATCGCGGGTGCGCAGCTGGTGGTCGGGGTCGTCGAGGCGAATCAGCACGCTGGTCGTATCGCGCTCGATGGCCTTGATGTCGATGCCGGCGTCGCGAAGGGATTGCTGGACGCGCTCGAGCTGTGTCTCATCGAGGGTGGAGTCGCCCTGGTCGCTGCTGATCTGAACCGCCGGGTCTTCGGGGTAGAGATTGGGCAGCGAGTAGAGCAGGCCGACGAGCAGCACGATGAGTATCAGCAGATACTTCCACAGGGGATAACGGTTGAGCATGGGAGCCCTGCCTAGGTTGCGTAAAGAAGGCTACGGGACGGCAGTGCGGACAAGCGCCCTATCCGTGGGGAAAGGGGCCTGGCCGCCATGCGGCCCTCGCCGTTACCCGGCCCGGAGAAGGGCCGCCGGCAAGGGCGAGGAGCATCGACGTCAGATGGACTTGATGGTGCCCTTGGGCAGCACGTTGGCCACGGCGTTCTTCTGTACGTTGACTTCGGTATTGTCGGCGATTTCCAGGGTGAGGAACTCGTCTCCCACCTTGGTGATGCGACCCACCAGGCCGCCGCCGATCACCACCTCGTCGCCCTTGGACAGGCCACCGACCAGCTCGCGGTGCTGCTTGGCGCGCTTGGACTGGGGGCGCCACAGCAGGAAATAGAAGATCAGCACGAAGCCGACCAGCATGACGATCTGGGCGATGCCGCCGCCCGCGGCGCCGGCGTCCTGGGCCATGGCCGGGGAGATGAAGAAATCCAGCATGAGAAGCGTCTCTCCTGAGAAGGTAAGTTGGGTCGCGAATGAGCTAGTCGTTGACGGCCGGTGGCGCTTGGCCTGCTACCACCGGCCGGCTGTCAATCGGGTGCGTCAGGTACCGGCAGCCCCCGCTGCGCATAGTAGCCTGCCACGAAGTCAGCCAATGTACCCGCTTCGATGGCACCGCGCAAACCGGCCATCAGGCGCTGATAATAACGCAAGTTGTGGATCGTATTGAGCATCGAGCCGAGCATTTCGCCACAGCGATCCAGGTGATGCAGGTAGCCGCGGGAGAAGTGCTGACAGGTGTAGCAGTCGCAGTCGTCTTCCAGCGGGCGGGTGTCGTGGCGATGCTTGGCGTTGCGGATCTTGATCGTTCCCTCGGCGGTGAAGAGGTGGCCGTTGCGGGCGTTGCGCGTGGGCATCACGCAGTCGAACATGTCGACGCCGCGGCGCACGCCCTCGACCAGGTCTTCGGGCTTGCCTACCCCCATCAGGTAGCGCGGCTTGTCCTCGGGCATCCAGGTCGGCAGGTAGTCGAGCACCTTGATCATCTCCTCCTTGGGTTCGCCCACGGAGAGACCGCCGATGGCCAGACCGTCGAAGCCGATCTCCAGCAGGCCCTCCAGCGAACGACGACGCAGCTCGGGATACATGCCGCCCTGGATGATGCCGAACAGTGCCGAGGGCGAGCTGCCGTGAGCCTCGCGGGAGCGCTTGGCCCAGCGCAGCGAACGCTCCATGGAGAACTCGGCCTCCTTTTCGGTAGCCGGGTAGGGCGTGCATTCGTCGAAGATCATCACCACGTCGGAGCCCAGCGAGCGCTGCACGGCCATTGACTCCTCGGGGCCCATGAATACCTTGGCGCCATCCACCGGCGAGCGGAAATGCACACCCTCCTCGGTGATCTTGCGCATCTCGCCCAGCGAGAAGACCTGGAAGCCGCCGGAATCGGTGAGGATCGGCTTGTGCCACTGGGCGAAGTCGTGCAGGTCGCCGTGAGCCTCGATCACTTCGGTGCCCGGGCGCAGCCACAGGTGAAAAGTATTGCCGAGGATGATCTCGGCGCCGATTTCTTCCACCGAAGCGGGCGTCATGCCCTTGACCGTGCCGTAGGTGCCAACCGGCATGAAGGCCGGTGTCTCCACGGTGCCTCGGGGGAAGGTGAGGCGGCCGCGGCGCGCCCGGCCATCGCTGGCCAGCCGCTCGAAGGACATGAAGCATTCGTTGCGCATGAAACTCTCTTCTTTCGGCAAGGCGTCGCGACGGCGGACGTCTCGCGGGTCAGCAGTTCTTTTGGGTCAGCAGCGCTTGCGGGTCAACAGCATGGCGTCGCCATAGCTGAAGAAGGCATAGCGTTCGGCTACCGCTTCGCGATAGGCCGCCATGATCGTCTCGTAGCCGGCGAATGAGGCGACCAGCATCAGCAGGGTCGACTCGGGCAGGTGGAAGTTGGTGATTAGACCGTCCACGCAGTGCCACTCGTAGCCGGGAAAGATATAGATGTCGGTCTCGCCGCTGTAGGGTGCGATGCTGCCGTCGGCGCTCTTGGCACAGGCGCTCTCCAGGCAGCGCACGCTGGTGGTGCCCACCGCGATCACCCGTCGACCTGCCGCCTGGGCGGCGCGCACCTTGGCACAGGCCGCCTCGGTCACTTCGATCCACTCGCTGTGCATCTGGTGTTCGCGAATGTCGTCGGCACGCACCGGCTGGAAGGTGCCGGCGCCCACGTGCAGGGTGACGAAGGCACTTTCGACGCCCATCGCCGCCAGGCGCTCCAGCAGCGGCTCGTCGAAGTGCAGACCGGCGGTGGGAGCCGCCACGGCGCCGTCGCGACGGGCATAGACGGTCTGGTAGCGGTCGCGGTCGGCGAGTTCGTCGGCACGGTCGATATAGGGCGGCAGCGGCATGTGGCCGTGACGCTCCAGCAGCTCGATCAACGGCGTCTCGCCGAGGAAGCGCAATTCGAACAGCGCCTCGCGGCGGCCCTCGACCACGGCGCGAACGTCGCCTTCGAAGATCAGCTCGGTGCCGGGCTTGGGCGACTTGCTGGAGCGAAGATGGGCCAGGCCGCGGTGGGCGTCCAGCGGGCGCTCCAGCAGCATCTCCACCTTGCCGCCGCTGGCCTTGTGGCCGTGCAGTCGCGCCGGGATCACCCGGGTGTCGTTGAACACCAGCAGGTCGCCGGGCTCTAGCAGTTCCACCAGGTCAGTGAAGCGGCGATGGGCCAGCTCGCCACTCTCGCCGTTCACGCACAGCAGGCGACAGTCGCTGCGCCGCTCGGAGGGGTAGCGGGCGATCAGCTCCTCGGGAAGCTCATAGTGGAAGTCGGCGCGCTGCATGCAGGTCGGGTCCGCGAATAGGTCGATACGGGCGGCTGCCGGGCAGCCGCAAACAGCCGGCAAGGATACCGAAAATCGTCGCCTGCGTCAGGCCTGGCGATTGACCTGCCGCACCGGCCACGTATAATGCTCGGCGCTGCCGGCGTGGCGGAATTGGTAGACGCAGCGGATTCAAAATCCGCCGGGTGCAAGCCCTTGTCGGTTCGAGTCCGACCGCCGGTACCATTGGTAGATGAGTCATAAAAACAGCCGCTTACGAGCGGCTGTTTGCGCTTCTGGTATCTCTCAGTCTAAAGACCCTGCCCGAACCATCTTTCCAGCGTGGCCTTGGCCTTCTGCCGGTGCTTGTCGTTGATCTTGGCCGCGACGATGGCCAATGCGCCGGCCAGTATGCTCATGTCGTCGGTATAGCCGAGTAGCGGTGTGAGATCGGGGATGGCGTCGATCGGCGAGATAAAGTAGCCCAGCGCACCATAGATGGCGGTCTTGGCCCACAGCGGTGTGCTGGGGTCCTGGGCCGAGTAGTACATCTTCAGGGCGGGCTCGAGGGTCTGCTTGCCCGCTCGGCGGGCGCTGTGGCCGACCTTGTCCCAGAAACCCTCTTCGGAATAGTGGCCCGCGTTCGCCTCGAGGGTGCCCTCGATAACGTTCGGCTCGCCGCCGTCACGCTGGAAGTCGTGTGCCTTCATGCGAGATCCCGTGTTTGCCTCGTCCAGCGTTTTGACAGCATGAGGGGGCGCTACGTTCGCCTTGGCGTACAGGCAGTGCCATCGGCAAGTGTCTTGATGTCCCCGCGCTGCCCGCGGCATGCTGTCGAGCGGGAACAATGAGGAGGCGGTATGGGTGTGAAGCGGTTTGCCTGGGCGCTCGGCGCTCTTGGGGTGGGGCTGGCCCTGTTTGGCTGGCAACAGCGGAGTCCGGGCGCTTTCGTCGGTGTGGCGTTGATCGCGCTGGCCGGCGTGCTGCTGGCGACGTCGAAGCGGCGGCCCCAACGCTAGGCAGCGGCAAGCGTCTGGCGGGCCTGACATTCCCCACGCTTGGGCTTATGATAGTAAGAGTCACAGTCCTTCTCCCCGCCCGGGGCGAAGGGCTGTTTTCGTTGCATGGCCGGCAGCCACCATTGCCAAGAGCGGCGCTGCCGGTGCCAAGGAGGTCGTATGTCATCCCGTCCCCCCATCATCATCAACCGCCTGGATGCGGAGCGGCTGCAGCGCCTGATCGATCAGGCCAGTGACAAGGATCGCTTCGTTGCCGACTGCCTGGAAGAGGAGCTCGAGCGCGGCGAGGTGATCGACCCCGAGGAGATTCCGTCGGATGTGGTCAGCATGAACAGCCAGGTACAGTTCACCGACCTGACACGCAGCCGGCAGATGATACGTACGCTGGTCTATCCCCATGCGCTGGCGGCCACCGAGGACGGCATCTCGGTGATGGCCCCGATCGGTGCCGGCCTGATCGGCCTGCGCATCGGCGACGAGATCGACTGGCCGCTGCCGGGCGGCGGCGAGGCGCGCCTGCGCATCGATGCGATCCTGTGGCAGCCCGAACGGGAAGGCCAGTACCACCGCTGAGCCGACGCGCCTGGCGCTCAACCGAAGAGGAGCAGGAATGCCGCTTTCACTCTGGATGTCATTGGTGGCGGTGTGCGCCATGGGGGCGATGTCACCCGGGCCGAGCCTGGCCCTGGTGCTGCGTCATACGCTGGGCGGCGGTCGCTCGCCCGGCATCGTGGCGGCGCTGTCGCATGCGCTCGGGGTAGGCTTTTATGCTCTGCTCACGGTGCTCGGGCTGGGAGCGCTGATCGTGCGCTTTCCCACGCTGTTCCAGGCGATCACCTGGGGTGGAGCGGCTTACCTGGCCTGGCTCGGGATCAAGGCGCTGCGTGCCGGCAGGGCGGCGGCACTCGAAGCGGCCGGCGTGGCGACTACCCGCCGCCAGGCGGCCCGTGAGGGTATGCTGGTGGCGCTGGGCAATCCCAAGCTGATCCTGTTCTTCGTTGCGCTGCTCAGCCAGTTCGTCACGCCGGAAATGAGCCTGGCGGCCAAGGCGATCATCGTTGCTACGGCAATGGTCATCGATGGCGGCTGGTACGTGCTGGTGGCGGTGTCGTTGACCCACTCCCGCGTTTTGCCCTGGTTGCAGGCCCGGGCGCATTGGATTCATCGCATTACCGGCATAATGCTGCTGGCGCTTGCCCTGCGTGTGGTCATCGGCCCCCTCGGCTGAAGGGCAAGCGTTGACAGCTGAGCCGGCTGGTCGTCAGGGATGATGGTAGTCTCAGGATAATTCGTGAGCGGGATCCCTTGATGAACCTTTTGGCGGAATACGACGAAGAAGAGCGAGCCCTGGCCCTGGTGCTCGACGAGGATCCCGACGTGGTGGCGGTGCTGTCGCTGCAACTGCATGTGCTGGGCCTGGAGAGCCGCTGCTACCGACGCGCCGATGCGCTGCTGGCAGAGCTCGACGAGTGTGCGCCGCAGCTGGTGATCATGGGGCTCGAGTTCGGCGACCCGGATGGCATCGAGCTGCTTCGGCTGCTGGCCGAGCAGCGCTTCGCCGGCTGGGTGCTGCTATTGGGCGGCGTCGAGCGCAAGATCTCGCGCATTGCCGAGCGGGTCGGCCATACCCTGGGGCTGCAGATGCTCGGTTCGTTGGACAAACCGATGCGGCTGGCCGAGCTCAGGCAGCGTCTCGATCGGCTGCGTCCCGGGCGCAAGCCGGCCATCGTACCCGAAGACAGTCCTTTCTTTTCCGCCGACGAGTTGGAGTCGGCGCTCCAGCGCCGTGAGCTCACCGTGCATTATCAGCCGCAGTTCGAACTGGCGAGCGGTCGCCTGAGCGGCGTCGAGGCCCTGGTGCGCTGGTCGCATCCCCAGATCGGGCTGATCGGCCCGGCCAGTTTCCTGCCCATGCTCACGGCGGCACAGAGCCGGCGCCTGACCTGCCACGTGCTCGAGCAGGCGCTGGCCGATGCCCAGCGCTGGCGTGAGCAGGGCGTGCTGTTATCACTCTCGGTCAATGTCACCGCCGACGACCTGATGGCGTCGCAGCTGCCGGCGTTGACCCGCCAGCTGGCCCCGGACGACTCGCCCTTGGTGGTGCTCGAGATCACCGAGACGGCAGCCATGGACGACGAGCTGCTGGGGTCGGAGATTGCCGCGCGACTGCACCTGAGCGGCATGGAGGTGGCGGTCGACGACTTCGGTGTCGGCTTCTCCTCGCTCTCACGGCTGCAGATGCTGCCGATCAGCGAGCTCAAGATTGACCGCAGCTTCATCCGTCACCTGCAACAGGATAGCCAGGACGCGGCGATCGTCGAGGCCATCGCCCTGCTCGGCCGACGCCTGGGCATTCGCGTGGTGGCCGAGGGGGTCGAGGAACTCGACTGCCTGCCCACGCTGGCCCGCTTCGGCTGCACCCATGTGCAGGGCTTCGGTCTGTCGCGGCCGGTGCCGGCGGATGAGATTCCCCGACTGGCCTGCGATCAATCCCCGATCCGCGCCAGGATCGTCGCCAGCGGTGAGCCTTCCGGCAGTACGCCATAGGCCGGACTGGCCTCCACGCCGAGGCGCGAGCGGCAGAAGGTCTCGGCCACCTCGTTCGGTGCGTGGCGCAGCAGCAAGGCTGCCTGCAGGCTCTGAGCCAGGCGCTGCGCCAGCCAGCGAGCGCGTGGCTCGAGCGCTTCGGCAGGCTGCGCCAGGTCGCGTTCCAGCCCGGCCAGTGCCAGGTCGAGATCCTGCTGCATGCCTTGCACGGCGCCGAACTCCCGGCGCAGGGCGGCGATCGATTCCGGATGACGTGTCAGCACACGCAGCAGATCGAGGCAGATGACGTTGCCCGAGCCCTCCCAGATCGAGTTTACCGGCGCCTCCCGATAGAGCCGTGCGAGCGGTGTCTCTTCCACGTAGCCGATACCCCCCAGGCACTCCATGGCTTCGGCCATGAACCCCGGTCCGCGCTTGTTGTGCCAGTACTTGGCGAGCGTCGGCAGCACACGTGCCAGCGCGGTTTCGTGGGCCTCGCCGCGGGCGTCGCCGTCGAAGGCGCGAGCGGTGCGCAGGGCCAGCGCTAGGCCGGCTTCCACTTCCAGCGCCAGGTCGGCTATCACTGCCTGCATCAGCGGCTGCTCGGCGAGTGCCCGGCCGAAGGCGTGACGCTGGCGCGCGTGTCGCCACGCTTCGGACAAGGCCTGGCGCATCATGCCCACCGGGGCGGTGGCGGCATCCAGTCGGGTCTGCTGCACCATGTCGATGATGGTGGCCACGCCGCGGCCGGGTTCGCCGACCAGGGTCGCCCAGGCGCCGCGATACTCGATCTCTGCCGAAGCGTTGGCGCGATTGCCGCATTTCTCCTTGAGCCGCTGGATCTCGATGGCGTTGCGTTCGCCGTCCGGCGTGAAGCGTGGCGCCAGGAAACAGGAGAGGCCAGCGTCGGTCTGGGCCAGGGTGAGAAAGGCGTCGGACATCGGCGCACTGCAAAACCATTTATGGCCGGTGAGCCGCCAGCCCTCGCCGTCACGCTCGGCGCGGGTAGTGTTGCGGCGCACGTCGCTGCCGCCCTGCTTTTCGGTCATTGCCATGCCGAAGGTAAGGCCGTGCTTATCCGGAGCGGGCAGGGCGCGGGGGTCGTAGGCATTGGCCAGCAGGCCAGCGGCCCATTCGGCCTCGATCTCGGGGCTGCGGCGCAATACCGGCATGGCGGCATGGGTCATGGTGACGGGGCAGCAGAAGCCCGGCTCGGCCTGGGTCAGCAGGTAGAGCGCGGCGACATGCGCCTGGTGCCCGCCGTTTCCCTCTTCGTGCCAGGCTACGGCGTGCCAGCCGTTATCGATGGCCAGGTGCATCAGCTCATGATACGCAGGGTGGTAGCGTACCTCGTCCAGCCGCCGGCCGTGGCGGTCGAACAGGTGCAGCTCCGGCGGGTGGCGGTTGGCCGTTTCGCCCAAAGCCTGCACGTGGGCACTGCCGAGATCGCGACCCAGCGCTGCCAGGCGTTCGGCGACCCAGGACGGGGCCTCGCGTTCCAGCGCTTGGCGCAGCGGCAGGTCGCTGGCGATGAGATCGCAGTCGCTAGGGGTGTCGGGCTGGTTGATCACCTCGTGGGTCGCCAGACGGCAGCGGGGGGCGTTGTCGCGCATGGCAGCTGTCCTCCGTATCGCTGTCGTTTCAGCATGAACAGTCGTTCGGAAGCGGTCAACGCGCAGCGAACGTGACGCCGCCGCCGCTTCTCGGTAGGCTTGAGGGCAGCGTGCAAGAAAGCCTGGCTTGGGCAGGCCCGAGGCAGGTTGCCTCGGTGCGCTGAGTGGTGCTACGTGTAAGACGTGGCATGGTGAGAGGACAGCGAGGCAGGCGAACACATGGCCATCCACGAGCACGAATGCCGCACCTTCCGCGGTGAGCCCTTCAATCTGCGGGCCTTGCGGGGACAAGTGCTGCTGATCGTGAACGTCGCCAGCCGCTGCGGCTACACTTCGCAGCTCGGCGAGTTGGAGCGTCTCTATCGTCGCCATCGCGACCGCGGCCTCACCGTGCTGGCTTTTCCCTGCAATCAGTTTGCCCGCCAGTCGCCGGAGACGGCACTCGATTTCTGCGCCTTCAGTTCCAGCCAGTATGGCGTGACGTTCCCGGTCATGGAGAAGGTCAGGGTCAACGGCACCGGCGCGCATCCGCTGTTCGTCGAGCTCAAGCGCGAGGCACCGGGGGTGATGCGCACCCGCCTTATCAAATGGAACTTCACCAAGTTCCTGGTGGCCCGGGACGGCCGGGTGATTCAACGCTTCTCGCCGCGCGCGAGCGGCCAGGAGCTGGAGCGAGCCCTGGAAGAGGCACTCGACGAGAAGTTCCAGCTCTAGTCGGTCGACGGTTCGTGGCGATCGTACCGACAAAACCGATTCAGGTGTGAGGCGACTCCCCCCGCGCCATCATCACGCGCATCATCAGCTCGTTCCAGCGGTGCCGCGTCATCATCGTGGTCAGCCCCGAGAACAGCGCCCAGGTCTTGCGCCGCCACCCCTTGAGGCGCAGGTTGTGGGCGACCAGTTGCTGCATCAACCGATAGTCGTCGAAGTTGCGCCACTGGCCGGCGATCGACACCTGGTTACGCACCAGTACCGGGGCAAGCTCCAGGCGGAAGATCCATTCCAGCTCGCGCAGCGTCAGGTCCTGACGCTGAATGACCTCCACCATATGCGCGAAGTCGCTCTCGCTGGGTTCGCGTTCCAGCCACAGCGGGGCCAGTGCCAGCCACAGCTCGCCGCGTTCGTCCACCAGCGCCTGCGCGTTCATACCTCACCTCCTGCCATGGCGTTGCCGGGTAGCATCGTGCCCCAGGTGGCATTGTCGCTCAAGTGCGGACAGACGCCAGCATGGCCGCTAGAATGTCGCCACTGCTCATTCGTACCGATTCGGCGCCCTGGGCGGCGCTGCAACACCAATAACGAGGTCTGTCGTGATCATCAAACCCAAGGTCCGCGGTTTCATCTGTACCACTACCCACCCGGTCGGCTGCGAGAAGAACGTCCTCGAGCAGATCGAGGCAACCCGCGCCCGTCAGTTCGACAAGGCCAACGGACCGAAGAAGGTGCTGGTGGTCGGCGCCTCCAGCGGCTACGGTCTGGCGGCGCGTATCACCGCGGCGTTCGGCTACGGTGCCGACACCCTGGGCGTGTTCTTCGAGAAGCCCGGCAGCGAGAAGAAGCCCGGCACCGCCGGCTGGTACAACGCCGCCGCCTTCGACAAGTTCGCCAAGGCCGAAGGGCTCTACAGCAAGTCGATCAACGGCGATGCCTTCTCCCACGAGGCTCGCGACAAGGCCATCGAGATGATCAAGCAGGACTTGGGTCAGGTCGACCTGGTGATCTACTCGCTGGCTTCGCCGGTGCGCAGGCTGCCCGACTCGGGCGAGGTCAAGCGCTCAGTGCTCAAGCCGATCGGCGAGACCTATCGTGCCACCGCCATCGACACCAACAAGGACACCATCATCGAGGCCGAGGTCGAGCCCGCCACCGAGCAGGAAGTCGAGGATACCATTGCGGTGATGGGCGGCGAGGACTGGGAGCTATGGATCGAAGCCCTGGACAAGGCCGGCGTTCTTGCTCCGGGGGCCCGTAGCGTGGCGTTCAGCTATATCGGCACCGAGATTACCTGGCCGATCTATTGGCACGGCGCGCTGGGCAAGGCCAAGGAGGATCTAGACCGGGCGGCCGGCGAGATCGACGAGCGGCTCAACAGCTCCGGCGGCGGCGCCAACGTGGTGGTGCTCAAGTCGGTGGTGACCCAGGCCAGCGCCGCCATCCCCGTCATGCCACTCTACATCGCTATGTCCTATCGGATCATGAAGGAGAAGGGCTTGCACGAGGGCACCATCGAGCAGCTCAACCGGCTGTTCGACGAACGGCTCTATGGCGGGGAAATGACGACCGACGAAGCGGGTCGGGTGCGCCTGGACGACTGGGAGCTGCGTGACGACGTGCAGCAGGCGTGCCAGGAGCTGTGGCCCCAGGTGACCAGCGAGAACCTGTTCCAGATCACCGACTATGCTGGGTACAAGCACGAGTTTCTGAAGCTGTTCGGGTTCGAACGCGATGATGTCGACTACGAGGCCGATGTGAACCCGGATGTCAGCTTCGATGTCGTGACGTTATAGGCCCGCCATAGGGCACGATCCATGGCGGGCGAATCCAGCGTCAAAGGAGATGCCCCATGGATACCCGGGAGAGCAAGACAGCGGAGGAGAAGAAGCAACACCTCAAGGAGGAGAAGCTGCCCGAGGATTTTGCGCACCCTGAGCCCGACGCCGAGCAGCCCGAGGCCAAGCGACCGGCCAAGGGCTGGCACTGGCTGGTGCTGGGGGTAGCGATTCTGGTGGCCGGCTTCCTGCTTTTCGTGTTGCTCCCTAAGATCGCGGGCTGATCCGCTGTCATCGGTTCGCCCAGGCCTGGGCTGTCCCCATGGCGGGACGGTGCCTGCGGCCGGGGCGGGCCACGTGCATGGTATTGCCAACGCGGCCGATCGAGTACCATTTCTGCTTCGCTCCGGCACATGGCGCTGCGCAATGCCTCACACCCCCACCGTCCCTTCTCGCTTGGCCAAGACCCGCTGGGTCGGCGTACTGACGCTACCGGGCTTTTCGCTCTTGGCCCAGGCCTGCGCACTCGAGCCGTTGATGGTGGTCAACCAACTGACCGGTCAGCGGCTGTATCGACTCCAGGCGTTCACGCCCGAGGGCGGCGAGGTCGTCAGCATGGCCGATATCAGCCAGGCGGCCTGCACGCCCTTCGAACTGGCATCGATCGAACTGGACATGCTGATCGTCTGCGCCCCGAGCCCGTTGCCAGCCACCCACGAGAGCGTCCTGACTGGCCAGTTGCGCCTGCTCGGGCGCAGCGGTGTGGTATTGGTGGGGGTCGGTGGGGGAACCGAACTGCTGGCCCGTGCCGGTGTGCTGGATGGCTATCGGGCCACGCTCCCGTGGCAGCGTTTCGCCGCTTTCACCCGCGACTTCCCTCGTGTGCGTCTCACCCAGCAGCTGTTCGAGATCGACCGCGATCGGCTCACCTGCGGCGGCGGCACCGCGGCGATGGACATGATGATGACGCTGATCGCGTCCCACCATGGCAGCGAACTGGCCGAGCGCGTCTCCGAGCACTTCGTGCTGGAGCGCGTGCGCATGGCCGATGAGCCGCAGCAGGTGCCGCTGCGTGCCCGTCTGGGGCACGCTCCGGCACCGCTGGTGGACGCCGTGATGCTGATGGAGGCCAACATCGAGGAGCCGCTGACTACCCATGAATTGGCCGAGCATCTCGGCATCTCGCGCCGTCAGCTCGAGCGGCTGTTCAAGAAGTACCTGCAGGCCGTGCCGGGACGCTACTACCTCGACCTGCGCCTGAAGGAAGCACGGCGCCTGCTGCGCGAGAGCGACCTGCCCGCCGGCGAGATCGCCATGAAAACGGGCTTCTCCTCACCCGCCCACTTCTCTACCGCCTACCGCAACCACTTCGGCGTGACCCCACGCGAAGAGCGCCTTTGACGGGCCGGGTTCGCAGCGTGTCTTTCCTCAAGGCGACAGCCCTTTTATACAAATCGGGGTCTCATTGCTGAAAGCCGGCGCCGGCCTGGCTCCTTATACTCGAGTGACATCGTTGCGTTGCTAATTCCTCTTGCACGAATGGAGACCGAGATGAGCCATACCCCGACCCGCGCCGACTTCGACCGGTACATGGTGCCGAACTACTCTCCGCAGAAAGTCATTCCGGTGCGCGGCGAGGGCAGCCGTCTTTGGGACCAGGAGGGGCGTGAATACATCGATTTCGCCGGCGGTATCGCCGTGAACTCCCTGGGTCACTGCCATCCGGTACTGGTCGAGGCGCTCACCGAGCAGGGCAATAAACTTTGGCACCTCTCCAACGTCTACACCAACGAGCCCTCGCTCAAGCTGGCCAAGACCCTGGTGGAGCGCACCTTCGCCGACAAGGCCTACTTCTGCTCCTCCGGCGGCGAGGCCAACGAGGCGGCGCTCAAGCTGGCGCGGCGCTGGGCCCACGACAACTTCGGCGAGCACAAGCATCGCATCGTGTCGTTCCGCCAGTCCTTCCATGGCCGCACCTTCTTCACCGTCAGCGTCGGGGGGCAGCCCAAGTACTCCCAGGGCTTCGGTCCGGTCCCGGGCGGTATCGTCCACGGTGAATTCAACAACCTCGACAGCGTGCGCGAGCTGATCAATGACGACACCTGTGCGGTGATGGTCGAGCCGATGCAGGGTGAGGGCGGCATCATGCCGGCCACCCAGGAGTTCCTGCAGGGGCTGCGTGACCTGTGCGATGCCCACGACGCGCTGTTGATCTTCGACGAGGTGCAGACCGGCGTGGGGCGGACCGGCTCGCTCTACGCCTACATGGAGTACGGCATCGAGCCGGACATCCTCACCAGTGCCAAGGCGCTGGGCGGCGGCTTCCCCATCGGCGCCATGCTGACCACCGACCGGGTCGCCCCGGCGCTGGGCATCGGCACTCACGGCTCCACCTACGGCGGCAACGCGCTGGCCTCGGCCGTGGCTCTGGCGGCCGTCGAACATATCGACACGCCCGAAGTCCTCAACGGGGTCAAGCAGCGCCACGACCTGTTCCGCGAGCACCTCGAGGCGATCAACCGCAAGCACGGCGTGTTCAAGGAGATCCGTGGCATGGGTCTGCTGATCGGCGCCGAGATGACGCCCGAGTACGAGGGCCGGGCCAAGGACATCCTGCCGCTGGCCATCGAGGAGGGCGTGATGGCCCTGATCGCCGGCCCCAACGTGCTGCGCATGGCCCCCTCGCTGGTGATCCCCGAGGCCGACATCGCCGAGGGCATGGCGCGGCTGGAGCGTGCCATCGAGCGGATGGTGGCAGCCAAGTGAAAGCTGGCCGAGCCATGCAACACGCCACCGCCAATCGACCAGGAGATCCCGCCATGATGGTCGTACGCCCCGTTCGGCCGGCCGACCTGCCGGCCCTGGAGCGGCTGGCGGGCTTGGCCACGCCGAGCCTGACCAACCTGCCGGCGCATCGCGACCGCCTCGAGGAGCGCATTGCCCGCTCGCGGCAGTCGTTCGGGCGCGAGGTGGACTTCCCCGGCGACGAGCACTACACCTTCGTGCTCGAGGATCTCGAGCGCGATGAGGTGGTGGGTACCGCCACCCTGCGCGCCGAGGCCGGCGCGCGGGAGGCCTACTACACCTACCGCCAGGAGACGCTGATCCACGCCTCGCAGCAGCTCAACGTACGTCGCGAGGTGCAGACCCTGTCGCTCTCCCACGAGGTCTCCGAGACCACCCAGCTGTGTGCGCTGTCGCTGGACCCGCGCTACCGCGGCACCAGCGCCGAGAGCCTGCTGCGCCGCGCGCGGCTGATGTTCATTGCCCAGTACCCGGAGCGTTTCGCCGAGGTGCTGGCGATGGCCTTTCCAGGCTATCTCGACGAGCAGGGCGAGTCGCCGTTCTGGAACAGCGTTGGGCGCCACTTCTTCGTGCGCGACTACCACGACATCAACTATCTCGCCGGGGTGCGCTCGAAGAGCTTCATCGCCGAGGTGATGCCGCAGTTTCCGCTCTACCTGGCGCTGCTCACCCCCCAGGCGCGCGCCGCCATCGGCCGCGAGCACCCCGCCCACGAGGCGGCCATGGCCGAGATGCTGGCCGAGGGCTTCATGCGCTCGCGCCACGTCGACCTGTTCGACGCCGGTCCGGTGATCAAGGGCGAGCGCGACCGCCTGCAAACCTTCCGCCGTGCCGCCTGGCATCCGGTACGGGTGCGGCCGGCCCATGCGCTGCCGGACGCCGAGCCGGCGATGATCGCCAACCAGCGCCTGGCCGACTTCCGCTGCGTGGTGGCGCGCTATGCGCTGTCGCCCACCGGCCAGTTGATGCTCTCCCCGGAGCACGCCGAGCTGCTCGGCGTGGAGGAGGGGCGGGCGGTACTCGCCGCGCCGCTGGCGCTGCCGTCCAACGGCGAGGATGAAGCGGGTTTCGACGAGGGAGAGCTGTGATGCGTATTCGACCGATTGCCGAGGGCGACCTGGACGAACTGCAGAAGATCGCCCGCGAAACCGGGGTCGGCTTCACCTCGCTGCCCGACAACCGTGAGTTCCTCAGCGACAAGATCACCGCCGCGGTTGCCGCCTTCGAGCAGCGCACCCCGTCCGACCGGCGCAACTACTTCTTCGTGCTGGAAGACGAGGACAGCGGTGAGCTGGCCGGCTGCTGTGCGATAGAAGGCCAGGTGGGGCGCGAGGTGCCGTTCTATCACTATCGCGTGGGCACGCTGGCCCACTCGTCGGTACAGCTCGACCTGCATCGCACCATCGACACCCTGTTCCTCAGCTCTGATCACACCGGCGATGCCGAGGTGGCCTCGCTGTTCTTGCGTCCCGGCTTTCGCGGCAAGGCGCGCGCGCACCAGCGCAACGGTGCGCTGCTGTCGATGATGCGCTGGCTGTTCATGGCCGAGTTCCGCGACCAGTTCCCCGACAAGGTGCTGGCCGAGATGCGCGGGGTGTTCGACGAGCGCGGCAAGAGCCCTTTCTGGGAGTGCCTGGGCAGCCACTTCTTTCCCATGGACTTCGACGAGGCCGACCGCCTCACCGGGCTGGGGCAGAAGAGCTTCATCGGCGAGTTGATGCCCAAGTTCCCGATCTACACGCCGTTTCTTTCCGATGAGGCACGGGCCTGCATCGGCCAGGTCCACCGCGACACCCGCCCGGCGCTGGCCATGCTCAAGCAGGAGGGGCTGCGCTGGGAGGGCTTCATCGACATCTTCGACGGCGGTCCGACGGTGGAGGCCTACATCGATGACGTGCGCGCGGTGCGCAAGTCGCGCCGTTGCCGGGTCGAGATCCGTGCCAGCGACGAGCCGCCCCCCTCACGCCCGCGCTGGCTGGCGGCGAGCACCGTGATGGCCGATTTTCGTGCCGCCTGGGTGGCCCACGGCCCCGACGGGGAGGGCACCCTCACCCTGAGCGAGGCGGAGGCACAGCGCCTGGGCGTGACGGCCGGCGATGCGCTGCGCGTACTGGATACCGAGGAGATTTCATGAAAGCGATGCAACAGCTGATGATCGGCGGCACCTGGCAGCCGGGCGAGGCGACCTCCTTCACCAAGCGCGACCCGGTCTCCGGCGAGACCCTGTGGCAGGGCGCGGCGGCCGGCGACAGTCAGGTGGCCGAGGCGGTAGAGGCCGCCCGCGGCGCCTTTCCGGGCTGGGCCCGGCTCGGATTCGCCGAACGCCTGAGCGTGGTGGAGCGTTTCCGCGAGCGGCTGGAGACCCACCGCGAGGATCTGGCCCGCGCCATCGCCGCCGAGACCGGCAAGCCGCTGTGGGAAGCCCGCACTGAGGTGGGCGCCATGATCGGCAAGGTGGCGATCTCGGCGCGCGCTTATCAGGAGCGTACCGGCGAGCGCAGCCGCGACGTCGGCGATACCACCGCCGTGCTGCGCCATCGCCCGCATGGCGTGATGGCGGTGTTCGGTCCCTACAACTTCCCCGGTCACCTGCCCAACGGTCACATGGTGCCGGCGCTGCTGGCGGGCAACACGGTGGTGTTCAAGCCCAGCGAGCAGACCCCGCTGACCGCCGATCTGACCCTGCAGTGCTGGCAGCAGGCGGGCCTGCCCGCGGGGGTGATCAACCTGGTACAGGGTGCGGCGCCGGTAGGCCAGGTGCTCTCCTCGCACCCGGGCATAGACGGGCTGCTGTTCACCGGCAGCGCCCGCGTGGGTGGTCTGCTCAATCGCCAGTTCGCCGACCAGATGGAGAAGATCCTGGCGCTGGAGCTCGGCGGCAACAACCCGCTGGTGGTCAAGGATGTGCACGACCAGGACGCCGCGGTGCTCACTATCCTGCAATCGGCCTTCCTCTCCGGTGGGCAGCGTTGCACCTGTGCCCGGCGCCTGATCGTGCCCGAGGGCCAGGTCGGCGACCACCTGCTCGATGCACTGGTCGACGCCATCGCCCGCCTGCGGGTGGCGGGGCAGTTCGAGGAGCCGGCGCCGTTCTACGGCGGCCTGGTCAGCCCGGAGGCGGCACAAGGCCTGCTCAAGGCCCAGGAGGAGCTGGAGGCACTGGGCGGCGTGGTACTGGCGCGCATGGAGTGCCTGCAGGAAGGCACCAGCCTGCTCTCACCGGGACTTATCGATGTCACCGGTCTCGACGTGCCCGACGAGGAGCACTTCGGTCCGCTGCTCAAGGTCTATCGCTACCATGACTGGAACGAGGCCCTGCGGCTCGCCAACGATACCCGCTACGGGCTGGCCGCCGGCTTGATTGGCGGCGAGCGCACCGATTGGGACGACTTCCTGCTGCGCATCCGTGCCGGCATCGTCAACTGGAACCGCCAGACCACTGGCGCCTCCGGCGACGCACCCTTCGGCGGCGTGGGCATCAGCGGCAACCACCGTCCCAGTGCCTATTACGCGGCGGACTACTGCGCCTATCCGGTAGCCTCGATGGAGGCCGAAACCCTCAGCTTGCCCGACAACCTGCCGCCGGGAGTGGTGTTATGAGCCAGACGACGCACGCCGACTACCGGGAAGTCAATTTCGACGGCCTGGTGGGTCCGACCCACAACTACTCGGGCCTGGCCCATGGCAACGTGGCCTCGATGCGTCACGGCGGTCTGGTCTCCAATCCCCGCGAGGCGGCGCTGCAGGGTCTGGCCAAGATGAAGTCGCTGATGGACGCCGGCTACGCTCAGGGCGTGCTGCCGCCCCAGCAGCGCCCCGACCTCGGTGCGCTGCGCTCGCTCGGCTTCACCGGCAGCAACCGCGAGGTGCTGGCGCGGGCGGCCAAAGACGCGCCGCAGGTGCTGCGTGCGGTGTGTTCGGCCTCCAGCATGTGGACGGCCAACGCCGGCACGGTGACACCCAGCCGCGACGCGCCGGACGGCCGGGTGCACTTCACCCCGGCCAATCTGCAGTCGAGCTTCCATCGCTTCCTGGAACCGGAAACCACCGGCCGCGTGCTGGCGGCGATCTTCCGCCACGAGGCCCACTTCGCTCATCATCCGGTGCTGCCGGCCACCCCCGCCTTCTCCGACGAGGGCGCGGCCAATCACACCCGGCTGTGTGGTGAGCACGGTGAGCCCGGCGTGCACCTCTACGTCTACGGTCGCCAGGCCTTCGGCAGCGGCCCTGGCGAGAGTCGCGAGCCCCAGCGCTTTCCCGCACGCCAGACCCTGGAAGCGAGCCAGGCGGTGGCCCGCCAGCACGGTCTGGCAACGGCGCAGACGGTCTTCGCCCAGCAGCATCCCGATGCCATCGACGCCGGTGTATTCCACAACGACGTCATCGCGGTGGGCAACGGACCGGTGCTGCTCTACCACGAGATGGCCTTCCTCGACGAGCAGGCCACCCTCGATGAGCTGCGCAGCAAGATGTCGACGCCGCTGATTCCGGTGCGGGTGCCCAGCGAGGCGGTGAGCATGGAAGACGCCGTGGCCTCCTACCTGTTCAATTCGCAGCTACTGAGCAACCCCGACGGCAGCATGACCCTGGTGGTTCCCGGCGAGTGCCAAGAGCGCGAGGCGGTGTGGCGCACTATCCAGGACCTGCTGCTGGCCGGTCACAATCCCATCGGTGAGGTGATCGTCAAGGACGTCAAGCAGAGCATGCGCAACGGCGGCGGCCCCGCCTGCCTGCGCCTGCGGGTAGTGCTCTCCGCCGAGGAGCGTGCCGCGCTGACCGGACGGGTACTGCTCACCGATACCCTGCACGACGAGCTGACCGCGTGGGTCGAGCGTCACTACCGCGACCGGCTGGCGCCCGACGACCTCGCCGACCCGCAGTTGGCCGACGAGACCCTCACCGCGCTGGACGAGCTGACGCGCCTCCTCGAGATCGGCTCGGTTTACCCGTTCCAGCTGGGGTAGTCCACCCACCAAGAGCGCTTGCCGGGAATTACTAACGCTTGCGGCGCGCCGAACCGGTGAGGGCCGCGACGCCGAGCACGGCACCGACGATGGCTGTGGCAGTCAGCGCCGGATGCATCGCCGCCTGGGTATAACGACTCCTGCTGGCGACCCGGTGACCGTACTCGGCTCGCTGCCAGACGCCCGGCGCGGGCCGGTGCAGGCCGCCGACGTGCTGGGGCGGACGGTTCGTTTGCTGCTGGCGGATCATGCTGCGTTCCATGACGCGATCGGCCAGTCTCGGTGCCAGTTGGCCCAGCAGTGCGATGCCTTGGCTGGCGCCGCCCACTCGGATGTCGCGCCGCGGATGCTCGGCGCAGTGCAGAATGGCCTCGGCCACCACGCTCGGCTCGTAGAGGGGCGGTGGCAGAGTGGGTTCGACGTCCATATGGTTGCCGGCGTGGTGCGGGAAGGGAGTGGCGATACTGCCGGGCTTGACCAGGGTGATCGATACCGGTGCTCCCAGCGCCTCGAGTTCCATGCGCAGCGCATCGGTGAAGCCCTTGACCGCATGCTTCGAGGCCGAGTACATGCCTTGCAGCGGGATGGCGCGATCCGAGACCACCGATCCGAGGTTGATGATCGCACCGCCGTGCCGCTCGGCGCGCATGCCCAGATGGCGGGCGGCCTCCAGCGAGCCGTGGACGACACCCCAGAAATCGGTCTCGAACAGGCGCCGCTGATCCTCGAGGGGCTGGTCGGTCAGGTAGCCGAACAGCGAAACCCCGGCATTGTTGATCCAGGTATCGAAGCCGCCGAAGTGATGGATGGCGGTTTCGGCAATATCGTGGACCTGCTTGGGGTCGCCGATGTCAGCCACCACGTATGCCGCATCTGCACCACGCTGGTGTAGCTCTTCCACCAGCGTCTGCAAGGCGCTCTCATCGCGGGCGGCGACGACCAGATGAGCGCCGCGATCGGCAGCCAGTCGGGCGGTGGCCAAGCCGATGCCGCTGGTGGCACCGGTGATGACGAGGGTCTGATCTTCGAGTTGCTTCAATTGCAATGCCATAATGCTCTCCTTGCCTGCGCACCCAGTGCGCCATGGCGTTCATCGGTCGATCTCGTCTCAGGATAGAAGCTCTGTGCCATCTGCCAAAGCGCAGCGGAGAACGATGGCGAACGCTCGACGAAACCCCCGCAGCGGGTGCCGCCCGTTGTTCAGCAATAGGAATGCGCATGAACCAACCCATCACTATCGTACGCCTGAGCCCCGACTCGGATCATGTCGCCACCGTGGCGAGCTGGACCTTCGCCGAGTGGGGACACCTCAACCCCGGCTATGCGGCCGACACCTGGCGCGAGGCCTTGCGCCGGGAATGCGGCGACGGCGGCGTGCCGTCGGTGTTCGTGGCCATGGAAGGCGATCAGCCGGTGGGGACTGCGGCGCTATTGTCCGAGGACATGGACAGCCGCCGCGAACTCACGCCCTGGCTGGCCTCGGTGTTCGTGCTGCCGGAGTGGCGTGGGCAAGGCATCGCCTCGACGTTGGTCCGGCGGGTCGAGCAGGAAGCCACCGACTGCGGCGTGCATCGGTTCTATCTGTTCACCCCCGACCAGCAGGCGCTCTACCGTCGGCTCGGCTGGCGTGACCACGAGGAGCTGAGCTACCGCGGTGAAGAGGTCACCATCATGCTGCGCCAGCTCAAGGCATGACGGTAGCCACGCCCCTTGGACTTTACCGCGAGGCGGTGGAGCGTCACGGCTTCGCCCCGGACGAGGCCCAGCGTGCGGCGGCCAATCGGCTCGATGCCTGTTTCCATGCGCTGCACGACGAAGCTGCCTCAGTGGGTCGTCGCGCGATCGCCGGCGTTTATCTCTGGGGCCCGGTAGGGCGCGGCAAGACCTGGCTGATGGATGGCTTTCATCGGCATCTCGACGTGCCCGCCCGTCGCCTGCACTACCACCACTTCATGCGCTGGGTGCACCAGCGTCAGTTCCAGCTTGGCGGTACTGCCGACCCCCTCACGGCGCTGGCGAGGGAACTTGCTTCGGAAGTGCGTGTGCTGTGTCTCGATGAGCTGTTCGTCAGCGACATCGCCGATGCCATGCTGCTCGGGCGCCTGCTGCAGGCGCTGTTCGATCACGGCGTGGTGCTGGTATGCACCTCCAACCAGGCACCGAACCGGCTCTATGCCGACGGCTTCAATCGCGAGCGTTTCCTGCCCGCGATCGCCGCCATCGAACGCAACATGGAAGTGGTGGAACTGGATGGTGGCTTCGACCATCGTCTGCACCCCGGTCGGGCGTGCCGGCGCTACTGGGTGGCGGAAGCCGACCAGCCGAGCGCACTGGCGGCCGTATTCGAGCGCCTGAGTGGGGATCAGCCGACCAGCGCCGAGCCCATCGAGCTGGGACATCGACGCATCGCGGTGGAGCGGCGCAGCGAGCGCGTGGTGTGGTGTCGCTACGCCGAGCTGTGCGAGCAACCGCTGGCGGCGCTTGACTTCATCGCGCTGGCCGACGAATTCGACCATGTCCTGCTCAGCGAAGTGCCGCGCCTGAGCGATGCGGCTTCGGTGGGACGAATCGCTCGCGGCACCGAGGACGGGGCCGAGCGCATCGAAGCCGGAGAGCGGGAGCTGCCGCCGCTGTCGCGGCGCGACGATGGCGTGCGCCGCTTCATCGCCCTGGTCGACGAGTGCTACGACCGCCGTGTGCCGCTCCATATCGAAGCCGAGGTCGCCATGGACGAACTCTACGCCCATGGCTATCTGGAATTCGCCTTCCGACGCACCCTCAGCCGCCTGCGCGAAATGCAGTTGGCGAGGTTTGGTGCTGTTGCCTAGCTGGCGTTGCCCGCCCCGCCGACGATACCGCCGCGCAGGCCGCTCTGGCGCTCGCCGCCGCGCAGGTGCTGCGCCACGCTGTCTTCGGGTGAGCCGGCCATTTCGCGGAACATGCCCATGGAGCCGAGCAGGGCGGAGGATTCGTAGGGCACGAACACCCGCTCGCCCTCCTGGGCCATGGTCGGCAGCGCCTTGATGTAGCTCTGGCCGAGCAGGTAGCCCACCACGGTGCGCTTGTGCTCGTCGCTGTCGCCGATGGCGCTCAGTACCAGCTTGATCGACTCCTGTTCGCCCTGGGCGCGCAGGATGGCCGACTCCTTGTCGCCCTGGGCGTTGAGGATCGCCGATTCGCGCTGGCCCTGGGCCTTGGCGATGGCGGCGGCCTTCTCGCCCTCGGCCTCCGTCACGGTGGCGCGGCGCTTGCGCTCGGCGGCCATCTGCAGGCGCATGGCTTCCTCGACCTCCTCGGGCATGGCGATGTCCTGCACCTCGACCCGCGAGATCTTTACGCCCCATTTGGAAGCCGGCTCCTCCATGGCGGCCTGGATCTCGTTGTTGACCTCGGCGCGCGACTCGAACAGCTTGTCGAGCTCCATCTTGCCCACCACCGAACGCAACGTGGTCTTGGCCAATACCTCCACCGCCTGACTCATGTTCTCCACCTCGTAGACGGAGCGGCGCGGGTCGATGATCTGGAAGTAGAGCGCGCCGTTGATGCGCACGGTGACGTTGTCGGTGGTGACCACCGGCTGGCCGGGAAAGTCCATCACCGTCTCGCGGCGGTCGATGCGCACCTCGCTGGTGGTCACCGGGAAGAACTCCTCGCCGCGCTTCTGGTAGCGGATCATGGTGATGGCGCGGGGCTGCTCGATGAACGGGATGATGATGTTGATGCCGCTCTCCAGCAGCCGGTTGAACGACCCCAGGCGCTCGATCACCATCACCTCCGACTGGCGCACGATAACCAGTCCCTTGGCGATAATCAGGATACCGATGACGACGACGATCAGGGCCAGCAGCAGCCCCGGGTTGATCGGGAGGTCCATGTTCGCTTTCACTCCTTGCGGTTGCGTAAGAGGCGGGGCCGCTCAGCGACCCCGCGAAGGTAGTGCCTGAGCGCGCTAAGACGTCACCCGGCTGACGATGGCGGTGGTGCCGTCGAAGCGCTCGAAGGTCACCAGAGTGCCTGCCGCGAGTTCGGTGGCGCCGGTCTCGGCCACGCGCAGGCGATAGAAGTCGCCATTGATCTTGATCCCGCTGGCGTCGTCGAAGTCGCGCTTGAGGGTGGTAAAGGTGTGTCCCTGCTCCACGCCGGTGCCGGTGGTGCCGTAGGCCACCCCGCTGGGAGAGAACCACGGGCGGATCACCTTGACCGAGAGCGGGAGCAGAATGCCCGAGAACACGCCCATGGCCAGCAGTTGCCAGGGAAGTGTCAGCCCCAGTACCGCGACGGCCGAGGTAAGGGCGGCGGCGACACCCAGTGACAGCAGTACCAGAACACCGGAGGTGAGTTCCGCCAGGCCCAGCAACAGGGCGATGGCTAGCCAGATGAGGGCGGGGTGCCAGTCCATGGTAGTCTCGCTAATGAAGAGTATCCCTGTCGCGCAATTGCAGGACCTGCGCAACACCATGTTACAACGTAATCCCATGGTATAGGAGAGCGCCATGCTGCACACCCTGGTAACTCGCCATTTCTCGGCGGCGGCCCTCGTCCTGGCCGGTGGCGCTGTGCTGGCGACCCCCGCTCCGGCAACGGAAGAGGAAGCCCAGGCGCAGGAGCGGATCGAACAGGCCGCACCTGAGCAGGTTGAGACACAGCAGGAGCAGGGCGAACTAGATGACAGCGCAGCGGTAGCCGAGGACGATAAGCAACAGGCGGGGGCCGGAGAGGCGAACATAGAGGGTGACCATGCGGGGCACGACGAGCCTGCCGCCGAGCCTGAAGAGGATGAGCACGCCGACAATCCGGCCGTACAGGCCTATCGCGACACAGCCGCGCGCATGCACGCCGACATGCTGACGGAGTTCAGCGGTGACGCCGACGTCGACTTCGCCCGTGGCATGATTGTCCACCATCAGGGTGCCATCGACATGGCCCGCGTGGCGCTGGAGCATGGCGAGGACGACGCCATCCGCGACCTGGCGCGAGAGGTCATCGAGGCCCAGGAAGCCGAGATCGCCTTCCTGCGCGACTGGCTGGCCCGGAACGGCGACGACGAAGCCGAATGAGGGTCAGCGTGTGACAGCGTCCGGTTCGCGTTGAACCCGCCGGCGGCATGTCTCTCATGCCGCCGATTCCTACCCGCCCTTTTTCCTACGCCCCACCCATACGCCATCGCTACGCCCCCCGGGGAGGAGGACGCCTGCGCCGCGATTGGCGAGCCTAGGCGAGTTCTTTTCGCCGTGCCGCAACGGCAGCGGCATCGATAACAACAACCCGGAGGTTCTCTCATGCCTTGGACACGCCATGCTGTGAGCGTCACCCTGCTGGCCGCGCTCGGCAGCGGCCTGGCCTTTTCCGCCTACGCCTTCGACGATGATCGGTTGACGATCTGGATGGGCGACAACAAGGGCTACGACGGCATCCGCGAGGTGGCGAGCCAGTTCACCGACGACACCGGCATTGCCGTCGACATCGTCAACCCCGACAACCTCACCGACCGCTTCCAGCAGGCCGCCGGCAGCGGCCAGGGGCCGGACATCGTGATCTGGGCCCACGACCGCACCGGCGAGTGGGCCCAGAGCGGGCTGCTGGCCCCCGTCTCGCCCTCCGCGGATTTCCGCGAGCGCTACTTCGACTTCACCTGGGACGCCAGCCTGTGGAACGGCGAGCACTACGGCTACCCCATATCGGTAGAGGCGTTGGGGCTGATCTACAACAAGGCGCTGGTCGAAACACCGCCGGAGAGCTTCGCCGAGCTTGCGGCGCTGGATGCCGAGCTCGCCGAGCAGGGCAAGAAGGCGATCCTGTTCGACTACGGCGAACCCTACTATGGCTGGACGCTGCTGGCCGCCAACGGTGGCTTCCCCTTCCGCCAGACCGAGGAGGGCTTCGATGTTGCCGATATCGGCGTCAACAACGAGGGCGCCATCCAGGGCGCCGAGCAACTGGCGGAGCTGATCGAGAGCGGCGTGCTGCCGCGCGGTACCAACTACAGCATCATGGACACGCGCTTCAACCGCGGCGAGGTGGCAGCCATGATCAGCGGCCCCTGGGCCTGGAGCAATCTCGAGCGCAGCGGCATCGACTACGGCGTGGCGCTGCTGCCCAGGGTCGGCGAGGAGCGCGCCAAGCCGATGTTCGGCGTGATGACGGCGATGATCAACAGCGCCTCGCCCAACGACTTCCTGGCCGTCGAGTTCCTCGAGAACTACCTGCTCAATGAGGCGGGCATGCGCACCTTCAACAGCGACGGCACCCTGGGCGCGGTGGCCCACATCGGCTACCAGCAGGAGCTGGAGCGCGACCCCAACATCGCCGCCACCCTGGAGAATGCCGAGCTGGGCATGCCGATGCCCAACATTCCCGAGATGGGCGCCTTCTGGGCCGCCATGGAGCCGGCATTGCAGAACATCGGCAGCGGTCGTCAGTCGCCTCGCGAAGCGCTGGACGCCGCGGCCCGCCGCATGCGCCAGTAAGCCCACCTCGCTCGAAGCCCGGCCGGCGGCCAATACCGCCGGCCCGGCGCAGGACGCTACCCATGTACACCACCAATGCCTCCCGGGGGTTGCCCCGGCACCGCTCTCGCTACCCTGCCGAGCGCTATAGCCGCTGGTCGCTGCGCGCGCTGGTCGCTCTCGTCGTGCTGGCCACTCTCTGGCTGGTGCTGGCCTTCCACCTCCACGGCCAGCCGATCTTTGCGCTGCTTTTCCTGATGCTCGGCGCCGCGCTGGGGGTGGTCTTCAGCCGGCGCCGGCTGATGAGTCATCGCTATATCTTTCCCGCCGTGGCCGGCATGGCTCTGTTCGTCATCTTTCCGCTGCTCTACACCGTCGGCATCAGCTTCAGCAACTACAGCTCCAGCAACCTGCTCAGCGAGGAGCGGGTGCGCTCCCAACTGCTCTCGCGTACCTATCAGGAGGAGAGCGCCACCTTCGGTTTTCAGCTCTACCGCACCGAGGCGGGCGTTCGGCTCTTTCTGGAGCGCGAGGGCGATTCGGGCGAGGCGGTGGACGCGGGAAAGGCTCAGGCCGAGGCAGCGCTGCGTGGCGTGACACGGTTTACCACGGGGCCGATTGCGCTTGAGGGTGAGGGGCAGCGCCATGTGCAGATCCACCCCGGAGGCGAGCCGGCCGGCGAGTCCTTGGCCATGCGCGAGGTGGTCGCCAAGCGCGATGCCTTGCAGAACCTGGTGCTGACCACCCCCGATGGGTTGGAGCTGCGCATGGTCGGGCTGCGCCATTTCGCGCCCATGCTCGATCGCTATGAAGTGCGCAATGACGACAGTCTGTACGACCGCCGCGACGATCTCCTGCTGACCGCCGATCACGAGACCGGTTTTTTCGTCACAGATACCGGTGAACGCATCACCCCGGGCTGGCCGGTGGCGGTGGGGCTGGACAACTACGCGAAAATCTTTCTCGACCCCGACATCCGCGGGCCCTTCATTCAGATCTTCGTCTGGACCTTCGCCTTTGCCGGGCTCACGGTGCTGTTCACTCTGATGGTCGGCTTCGTGCTCGCCTCGCTGCTGCAGTGGGACCAGCTGCGCGGCAAGGCGCTCTACCGCACCTTGCTGATACTGCCCTACGCGGTCCCGGCGTTCATCTCGATCCTGATCTTCAAGGGCATGTTCAACCAGCACTTCGGCGAAATAAACCTGATCCTCGACGCCCTGTTCGGCGTACGTCCCAGTTGGTTCACCGACCCCTGGCTGGCGCGCAGCATGCTGCTGATCGTCAACACCTGGCTCGGCTACCCCTACATGCTGCTGCTGTGCATGGGGCTGATCCAGTCCATCCCCAAGGATCTCTACGAGGCCTCGGCGGTGGATGGTGGCGGCCCGCTCACCAACCTGTTCCAGATCACCCTACCGCTGATCATCAAGCCGCTCACACCGCTGCTGATCGCCTGCTTCGCCTTCAATTTCAACAATTTCGTGCTGATCGCCCTGCTCACCGGGGGCAACCCCGACATTCTCGGTGCCAGCACCCCGGCGGGCACCACCGACCTGCTGGTGAGCTACACCTACCGCATCGCCTTCCAGGACGCGGGGCAGAACTTCGGCCTGGCCGCCGCCATCGCCACGCTGATCTTCGTGCTGGTGGCGGGGCTGGCGCTGCTCAACCTGCGCCTGGCCAAGGTCAGGGTCTGATCGGTTACAGGAGAATCGTCATGGCCATGGTTCAACCGCGTTCGATCCGTTTACGCAAGCTGGGGGCCCATCTCAGCCTGTGCGGCTTTCTCACGCTGATTCTGTTTCCGCTGCTGTTGGTGATCTCGATCTCCTTTCGCGAGGGCAACTTCGCCACCGGCAGCCTGATTCCCGAGAACTTCTCGCTGGAGCACTGGGCGCTGGCACTGGGCATCCCCTGGGAGCGCACCGACGGCAGCGTGGTGCAGCCACCGTTCCCGGTGCTGCTGTGGCTGTGGAACTCGGTCAAGGTGGCACTCGTTTCGTCGCTGCTGATCGTGCTGCTTTCGACCACCAGCGCCTACGCCTTCGCCCGCATGCGCTTCGCCGGCAAGGGGCCGATCCTCAAGGGCATGCTGATCTTCCAGATGTTCCCGGCGGTGCTCTCGCTGGTGGCGCTCTATGCCCTGTTCGACCGTCTGGGGCAGTTCGTCGGCTGGCTCGGCATCAACACCCACGGCGCGCTGATCGTCGCCTCGCTGGGAGCGGTGGCGCTGCATATCTGGACCATCAAGGGCTACTTCGAATCCATCGACGGCTCGCTGGAAGAGGCTGCCATGGTCGATGGCGCCAGCACCTGGCAGGCGTTCCGCTATATCCTGCTGCCGCTGTCGCTGCCGATCCTGATGGTGGTATTCATCCTCGCCTTCGTCATGAGCATCATGGAGTACCCCATGGCCTCGGTGCTGCTGGTCGACGAGCACAAGCTGACCCTGGCCGTCGGCGCCCAGCAGTACCTGGCCGACCACAACCAGCGCTGGGGCAACTTCGCCGCCGCGGCGGTACTCTCCGGCCTGCCGATTACCATTGCCTTTCTGATTTGCCAGCGCTGGATCATCGGTGGGCTAACCGCGGGGGGCGTGAAGGGTTGATTTTCCTCGTCCTGTGCGACGCGTTTTGCCCCGGCCTTGGCCGGGGTTTTGTGATCATCCTTCACGCTGTGTTCAGTCACCAAAGCGGGCAGTTACCACTCGCTCAGCAATGGCCAGCAAGCCTTCGGGCTGCCAGGCGGAGCGTCCAATGAAGAGACCGGCTACCTCCGGTAGCGCGGCGAAGTCGGCGCAGTTGTCGAGGTTGACGCTGCCACCGTAGAGCACCGGGATGGTCGTGCCCTGGGGCGTCGTCGGCAGCGCCTCGTGGATACGGCGATGAATCCAGCCGGCGTCGTCGGCGGTGGCTGGCGTGCCATGTTCGCCGATGGCCCATACCGGTTCGTAGGCGATCAGTATCTTGTCCAGATCCTCTTCGCCGACGTCGCTGAGGGCGATGCGACATTGTCGGATCACGGTGTCAGCGGCCACTCCCAGGCATTTCTCCTCGGCTGTTTCGCCAACACAGATCAACGGGTGCAGCCCGTGGGCCAGAGCAGCCTTGACCTTGAGGTTGATCGCCGCATCGGACTCATTGAAGTATTCGCGGCGCTCGGAATGCCCCAGCTCCACGATAGTGGCGCCGCAATCCTTGACCATCAGCGGTGAAATCTCGCCGGTGAACGCGCCTCGTTCGGCCCAATGCATGTTCTGGGCACCAACCATCACAGGTTCATCGATCAGTGTCTGGCAGACGTGGTGCAGGGCGGTAAAGGGAGGAATCACGAAGCCCTGCAGGCGTCCGTCCCGAAACCGGTCGTCCCCCCGCAGGGCCTGCGCATAGTGGGCTGCTTCGCCCAATGTCTTGTTCATCTTCCAACTGGTGCCTACCCAGAACGGCGTCGTCATGGCGTGCTCCTGTGGTGCGGTTGTTGGTGGGGAAAGGGGTGCTCGGCTCAGTCGTGCCGGATGCCGTAATCCCGGATCCAGTGCAATGAGTCTTCCGTCGTGCCGCTGGGGATGTACTCCAACGAGACGTAGCGATCGAAGCCCATGCGCTCGAGCTCGGCGAACAGGAAGCGGTAGTTGATCTCGCCGGTCCCCGGCTCATGCCGTCCGGGGTTATCCGCCAGTTGAATGAAGCCGATACGCTCGTTGTAGCGACGGACCGTCTCGATCAGCTCACCTTCCGAGCGCTGCATTTGATAGAAGTCGTACTGGATCAGCAGGTTGGGGTGTTCGATGGTGTCCAGAAGAGCTGCCGCCTGAGCGGTGTTCACCAGCGGATAGCCGGGGTGGGTGATCGGATTGAGCGGTTCCACCATCAGCCGGATACCGGCCTGTGCCGTGGCTTCGGCCGCATGACGCAAGTTGTCGACCAGCGTCCTGTGCTGCATCTCCTCGGACAGGTCGTCGCGCGGGTAGCCGAGCGGGCAGTTGAGTTGCGTGCAGCCGAGCTGTTCGGCGATGTCGATGGTGGCATCCACGCCTTCGCGAAACTCGTTGACTCGTTCAGGCAAGACGGCGATACCACGTTCCCCCGCCTCCCAATCTCCGCCCGGCAGGTTGAAGTGCACGATTTCGACGTCGGCCTCGGTGGCAGCATCGCGAATCCGCTCGGGCCTTTCACAGAACGGGTAAGGGTTATGGAATTCGATGTGTCGAATTCCTGCCGCCTTGGCGCGGGCAAAACGTTCTAGGAAGGGCACCTCGGTGAACATGAACGTCAGGTTGGTGGCGAGCTTTAGCATGTTGGTTCTCCAGTGTTGTTGTGGTCGGGCCTAAGGAAGACGGCAGTACGAACCGCCATTTCACGGGGACGGGGAGGTGGGGAAAACCGGTTGACAGCCCAAAAATTGTTCACTAGCGTTATTTTTAACAGTGCATGAAAAAAATTTCAAAGCGGAAGCGAACGATGAAGAACAACCAATCGAGCCATGGCGAAAAGGATCTGGCCCTGCGCGCGGCATGGCTTTCGTATGTTGGCGGTTATACCCAGGCCGAGATCGCCGATCGTCTGATGGTGTCGAGGATGAAGGTGCACCGGCTGATCGCCTTGGCTCATGACATGGGAGCGGTCAAGGTCTTCATTCAGGGGTCTCCCGAGGACTTGCTGAAACTGGAAGACGAGCTGAAGCAGCGCATGAACCTCGAGGTTTGTTCCGTGGTGCCTGCCATCCCATCTGAGGAAGGGGTCAACCCGTTCGCCAACCTGGGGACGGCTGCCGCCCATTATCTGAAGAGTCGTCTGGATGCCAAGGACGTCGAGGTGCTGGGACTGGGTTGGGGGCGGAGTTTGTCGGAGATGGTCAACCGTCTTCCGCAGATGGACTACCCCGACCTGAAGATGGTCCCCGTACTGGGAAGTGTCGTTCGCAAGATGGCCCTGAACCCCTATGACGTCATTCATCGCCTGGTCGACAAGACAGGGGGCGAAGGGTACCTGCTGCCGGTGCCACTGTTTGCCGACACCGCGGAGCACAAGCGGGTGCTGATGGAGCAACGCAGTGTCCATGACGTGATCAACATCGCGGTGTCGGCCGACCTGACCATGGTGGGGCTGGGGGCCGTACCGTCCCAAGGGCATTCCCTGCTCATGGAACTCGGGGAAATCGATGCCGAGGATTCCCGCCGGCTTCACGAAGCCGGCGCCGAGGCGGAACTGCTGGGTCAATTCCTGGATGCCCGTGGTCATCAGGTGGATTGCGAGATCAACGGTCGCACCCTGGGGCTGAGTCTGGAGCAGTTACGTGAGCACAACATCGTTGCCGTGGCCGGTGGCGAAGAGAAGGTACACGCCACCCTCTCGGTCTTGCGCAGTGGGCTGCTCAAGGGGTTGATCACCGACGAGATCGTCGCTCGCCAGGTGCTCGCTCTGCTCGACTAACGAGGCGTAGCAGCCCACGCCATCAAGACAACGAAAACCAATAGAACAACGACAACAATCAGGAGACACGCCCATGCCGGATGACGTGATCGTCGGTCTGGATGCCGGCACCTCGGTGATCAAGGCGGTGGCTTTCGATCGCCAGGGCCGGGAACTGGCCAAGACCCAGTGCGAAAATCGGCTCGAGACCCGCCCCGATGGCGGTGTCGAGCAGAGCCTTTCGGGAACCTGGGAGGCCGCCTGGACCACGCTCAAGAACCTGTTTGCCGAGCATCCGGCGCTCGCTGCACGACTCGCTGCCATCGCGGTGACCGGCCAGGGCGACGGTACCTGGATGATCGACGACCGGGGCCATCCCGTGGGTGATGCCCTGCTGTGGCTCGACAGCCGCGCCAGCGACATCGTGTCCCATTGGCGGGCGACCAGTATCGGTCCAGAGGTCTATCGTCGCACGGGGACCGGGCTCAACCAGTCGGTCCAGAGCGGCCAGCTAAGCTGGCTCGATCGTCACGATCCCGAACGCGTCGCTGCAGCGGCCACCATCTTTCACTGCAAGGACTGGCTGTATTTCTGCCTGACCGGTGATCGTGCCACCGACCCGGCCGAGGCGCTATGGACCTACGGTGACTTCCGTAGCGGCGACTACTCGGACGAGGTGCTCGAGCAGTTCGGTCTGGCCGAACACCGCAAGCGGCTGCCACGGATTCTCGACGGTAGTCGTGAACATGGCGACCTCTGCGTCGAGGTGGCCCGGAAGATCGGCGTGGCCGAAGGCACACCGGTGGTGCTGGCGCCGGTCGACATGCTGGCCACTGCCCTCGGTGCCGGTGTCTACGAGCCAGGCAAGCGGGTGGCCTGCAGCATCATCGGTACCACCGGGGCACACCTGTGCGTACGTGAGGACTCGCGCGACATCGTGCTCAGTAACCAGTCCTGCTACACCATGCCCTGTGTCGCGCCCGGTACCTGGGTCCAGCTGTGCTCCAATATGGCTGCCACGCTCAACCTGGAGTGGTTTATCAAGGGGCTCAACCAGATGCTCGAGGCGTTGGGCGAAGCGCCGCTGACTGCCGCAGGTTTGCTGCCACGGCTCGATGCGGCGCTGGCCACTACCGAACCGGGGCGGGTGGTCTATCACCCCTTCATCTGTACCAACGGCGAACGTGGTCCTTTCTTCAATCCCCGTGCCCGGGCCCAGTTCCTGGGACTTTCCACCGAGGTCAACCATCTGCACATGGCGCGGGCCATCTACGAGGGCGTTGCCTTCGCCGCCCGCGACTGCTACCACGCCCTGGAGGCTCATCCGGAGGAACTGCGGCTGACCGGCGGCGCCGCCCAGAGCAAGACACTGTGCACCATCCTCGCTTCGGTGATGGGAGTTCCGGTTCGCACCATGACCCGGGGCGAAACCGGTGCGGCCGGCGCCGCCATGGTGGCGAGCCTGTGCCTGGGGCACCACCGCGACCTGGCCGAGGCCTGCCAGACCTGGGTGACCCCCTTCCTGGCCGAGGAGTGCGTGGTGCCTGATCCCGCCTTGCATAACCTCTACGAACGGTTGTTCGGGGTTTACCGGCGCTCTCATACCAACGCGGACGGCTTCTGGCGCCATCTCGAGCGCGTCATCGCCGAACGCTGAAGCGGCCCACGATTTCCCCCGAATGGAGGCAAGCATGTCCGATTCATCCGCCAAGGCCCAGACGCGCGACCGCCGTCCCCTCTACGACCTGCTGATCATTGGTGCCGGCATCAACGGTGCGGGCTTCGCCCGGGACGCCGCCGGTCGCGGCCTGTCCGTGGCGCTGTGCGAGAAGGACGATCTGGCCCAGGGCACCTCGTCGCGCAGCGGCAAGCTGATTCACGGCGGCCTGCGCTACCTGGAGTACTACGAGTTCCGCCTCGTACGCGAGGCGCTCAAGGAGCGCAGCGTCATGTTGAAGAAGGCGCCCCACATCATCTGGCCGATGCGCTTCGTGCTGCCCCACAGCCCTGAGCAGCGTCCGGCCTGGCTGGTTCGGGCCGGCCTGTTCCTTTATGACCACCTGGGCGGCAAGGAGGATCTGTTGCCGGGTAGCCGCGGCCTGGACCTGCGTACCTGCCCGGAAGGCGAGGCGATCAAGGACGAGTACCCCAGGGGCTTCGAGTACGCCGATTGCTGGGTGGACGATTCGCGCCTGGTGGTACTCAACGCCCTCGACGCCGCGCGCCTCGGGGCCAGGATCTTCACCCGCACCGCCTGCACCAAGGCCACCCGCCTGGCCGATCGCTGGGAGGTCGAGCTCACCGACACCGAGAGCGGGAAGATCACCACTCTCGCCGCAAGGGCGGTGATCAACGCCGCGGGCCCCTGGGTGGACAAGGTGCTCAAGGGCGCCTTCGATCAGGGGGGCAAGGACAGGGTCAAGCTGGTCAAGGGTAGCCACATCGTGTTGCCCAAGCGCTATGCCACCGCCAACTCCTATCTGCTGCAGAACGACGACAAGCGGGTGATCTTCGTCAATCCCTACGAGGGTGACAAGCTGCTGGTGGGCACCACTGACATCGTCTATGAGGGCGATCCGGACAAGGTGGCCATCGACCAGGAGGAGATCGACTACTTGCTCGGCGTAGTCAATCGCTACTTCAAGACCCCCTATACCCAAGACGACATCCTGACGAGCTTCTCCGGCATCCGCCCGCTATTCGATGACTCTCAGGACAACCCTTCGGCGGTGACCCGCGACTATGTCTTCGATGTCTCAGCTGCGAACGGCAAGGCGCCGCTGCTATCGGTATTCGGGGGCAAGATCACCACCTATCGCAAGCTTGCCGAGCACGGCCTGGAAAAGCTTGCTCCCTACTTCCCGGAGATGGGCAAGACCTGGAACGAGACCGTGCCGTTGCCCGGTGGCGACATGCCCAGTGCTGACTTCGAGGTCTTCCTGAAGGGGTTGAAGCGCGACTACCCCTGGCTCGAGGAGGCCACTATCACCCGCTATGCCCGCCTCTACGGCACCATCGCCCGATGGATACTCGGCGAGGCCAAGTGTCACGAGGATCTGGGCGAGCACCTGGGGGCCGATCTCTACGCCGTGGAAGCCCGTTATCTGGTCGAGCACGAGTGGGCGCGCAGTGCCGCGGACATCCTCGAGCGACGCACCAAGCTCTACCTGGTCATGAGCGATGAGGAGGTCAAAAGGGTCGAGGCCTGGGTGGCGCGGGAGATCGACGCTTCCCGGGGCGTCAAGGCCGCCGTCGGCGCTGACAGCATGGCCACTTCCTGAGCCCGGTCCGCCGCTTGCGCCGGCACAGACATTCCAACAACAAGAGGTCGTTTCACCATGAATGCATCAGTCAACGCGGAACCGATACCGCGGCCCAGGAAAGGGCGTGGCATCGTCACGGCAATCGGTATCGCGCTCGTCCTGCTGGCCGCCATGGCCCTGGACACCAAGGTCGTGAAGATTGGATCGGAAGCGGACCTGGGGAATGACGGTTTTTCGGCCGAACGCTTCGGTGCGGAGCAGTTCCCCATCGTCCGGGCCAACGTCGAGGAGCGTACCGTCGAGGCCAGCAAGCTGGCGGCCGCCATCGCCGAGGACCAGACCGCGGCCGGCGAGCGCTATGGGGTGCCGTCCGGCATCGGCCCGGTGATTCCCCTCAGCTTCTCCGGTGTGGTTGGAGAGGGCAAGGCCGGCATCTACACAGTCGATGTCGAAGGCGTTCCCGAGGATCTGACGATTCGGGTGCAGACCGGGCCGGCCATCAATGGGACCGATCTGCGTGATGCCACCGGCGACATCCAGTTCGGCCAATTCACCAACCAGATCGAATACCAGAATGCCGCGGCGGCGATCAACGCCGAGATGAAGCAGCAGGTGCTGGCGGATATCGATACCAGTGACCTGACCGGCAAGACCATCGCGGTCACTGGTGTCTTCCAGCTGATCAATCCGCATAACTGGCTCGTGACACCGGTCCGGCTGGACGTGCAGTGAGCCAGACATCCCTCAAGGGTGAGCATGTCATGAGTCAGATACCTCACAAAGAAGACAGCGTCGATGAAGTCATCCTTTCGGCACGTCACATCGCCAAGTCCTTCGGCAATGTCCATGCCCTGAAGACGGTGAACTTCGATATCCATCGCGGCCAGGTCACCACCCTGTTCGGCGAGAACGGTGCCGGTAAGTCGACGTTGATGAAGATCCTGTCGGGTGTGCTTCAGCCGACATCGGGCGAGATTCTCCTGGAGGGCCAGCCGGTGAGTATCGCCTCGACCACGGAGGCACAGCGTCTCGGCATCTCGATCATCCATCAGGAGCTGAGTCTCGCGCCCAATCTCAGCGTGCGCGACAACATCTTCATGGGACGCGAGCTGGGTGGGCCGACCAACATTGACTACGCCGAGGAGGAGCGCCAGACACGGCTGCTGATGGAGGAGCTGGATGAGCCCATTGATCCGCTGACCCTGGTGGAAGACCTGCGTCTGGGTCAGCAGCAGATCGTCGAGATTGCACGGGCGCTGTCGGCGAACTCGCGAATCCTGATCATGGATGAGCCGACCTCGGCGCTCTCCGCCTCGGAAGTCGAGGTGCTGTTTCGGGTGATCCGCGATCTCAAGAGCCGTGGTGTCTCGATCGTCTATATCTCTCACCACTTGGAGGAAGCGCTGCAGATCACCGACCACGCGGTGGTGCTGCGTGACGGCATCATGACGGCCTACGCCCAGCGCAAGGACATCGACCTGGAGTGGATCGTGCGCAACATGGTCGGCGAGGGCTTCGACCTCGGCTCGCCGCCCACCGGCTACCGCATGGGAGACGTGGCGCTGTCGCTGCGCGAGGTGTCCGTCCCCGATGCTTCGGTGCCCGACCGCTCGGCCGTCGATCGGCTATCCCTCGACGTGCGTGCCGGCGAGATCGTCTGCATTTACGGGCTGATGGGCGCGGGTCGCACCGAACTGCTCGAGAGCGTCGCCGGCCGCACCCCACTGGCGGGGGGGAGCGTCGTGCTCGAGGGGCACGACGTCACGAGCTTGAGCATCGCCGAGCGCATCGAGGAGGGCCTGGTGCTGGTGCCCGAAGATCGCCAGCGAGACGGGCTCGTACAGACGATGTCGGTGGGCGAGAACCTCTCGCTGGCCAGTATCGGCGCGTTCACCCAGTGGCTCTTCACCTCGCGCCGGCAGGAACGGGATGTCGTCGAGGCCTCCATTGGCAACGTGCATATCAAGACCGACGGCGGTGACGCCGACATCGGCTCGTTGTCGGGTGGCAACCAGCAGAAGGTCGTCATCGGCAAGATGCTGGCGACGCATCCCCGGGTCGTGCTGCTCGACGAGCCCAGTCGCGGTATCGACATCGGCGCCAAGGCGGAGGTGTTCCGGCTACTCAGTGAAGGTGCACGGCAAGGGCTGGCCGTCGTCTTCTCGACCTCCGAGGTCGGCGAATGCCTGAGTATCGCTCACCGGGTCGTGGTGATGAGTCGCGGCAGGATCTCGGCGGAGTTCGGTGCCGACGTCACTAAAGAAGAGATCATGGCCGCCTCGGGTGAAGCCGTGGTCGCGTGATTCACACGAATAGCGGAGACCATAACAATGACCAACGTCAGCCAAGCCACAGCATCCACACGACCGGGCTCGTCCGGTGGCGGCCTCGACCTGGGGCGCCTGCTGCTCGAGGGCAGGGCGTTTTTCGCCCTGATCGCGATCATCGTCATCTTCTCGATCCTGTCGCCGGTCTACTTCTCGGCGAACAACTTTTTGACCATGTCTTCGCATGTGGCGATCTTCGGACTGCTGTCCATCGGCATGCTGCTGGTCATCCTCACCGGCGGCATCGACCTGTCCGTGGGCTCGACACTGGGGTTTGCGGGCGTGTTCGCCGGTTTCCTGATGCAGGGGGTGTCGTTCGAATTCTTCGGCGTCGTGGTATATCCCCCCGTATGGGCGGTCGTGGTTCTGACCTGCGCGCTGGGGGCTTTCGTCGGTGCGATCAATGGCGTACTCATCGCCTATTTCAAGGTGCCTGCATTCGTCGCCACCCTGGGCATGCTCTATGTTGCCCGCGGCGTCGCCCTGTTGATGACCGACGGCCTTACCTACAACAACCTCGGCGGCAGCCCGGAGCTTGGCAATACCGGCTTTGATTGGCTCGGTTTCAATCGCCTGTTTGGCGTGCCGGTCGGCGTGCTGATTCTGGCGGCCGTGGCTATCGCCGCCATGCTGGCGCTGACGCGCACCCCCTTCGGCCGTTGGGTCTATTCCACCGGCGGCAACGCCCGGGCGGCGGAGCTGTCCGGGGTGCCGGTCAAGCGCGTGCAGGTGACGGTCTATGTGCTGTCGGGGATCTGCGCCGCCATCGCCGGCCTGGTGCTGTCGTCGCAACTGACCTCGGCGGGACCGACGGCAGGCACCACCTACGAACTGACCGCCATTGCCGGCGTGGTCATCGGCGGCGCGGCGCTGACCGGCGGCCGTGGCAACGTGCGGGGCACGCTGCTCGGGGCGTTTGTGATCGGCTTCCTGTCCGACGGGTTGGTGATCATCGGCGTCTCGTCCTACTGGCAGACCGTGTTCACGGGGGCCGTCATCGTTCTCGCCGTACTGCTCAACAGCATTCAATACAGCGGCCGGAAGAAGAAGCGCCCGGCGCCTTCCGACGCTCAGACGTCTTCCTCACAGCAGCGTAACGCGACCTGGCGTGCGGATACCGCTGTGGAAAGCCCAGCCGAGGAATCGGCATCACAACCACAACAGTAAGGAAGGTCCACCATGTTCAAGACTGGAAAGCGCCTGCTGATCGCCGCTCTCGCCGTGAGCGCTCCGTTCTTCGCCGGAGCCGTCTCGGCCCAGGATCAGGGGCTCATCTCGATCATCGTCAACGACAATTCCAACCCCTACTGGTTCACCGAGGGCAAGGTTGCCCGCGAGACCGCCGAGGAGTTGGGTTATCAGGCCAATGTCAGTTCTCATAAAGGCGATACCAACGCCGAGAGCCGGCAGATCGATACCGCGATCACCAATCAGGCCAAGGCGATCATTCTCGACCCGGCCAATGCCGATGGTTCCATTGGTGCCGTGCGCAAGGCCGTCGACGCCGGGATCCCGGTGTTCATCGTCAATGCCGAGATCAACCAGCAGGGACTGGCCGAGGCGCAACTGGTATCCAACAACGCTCAGGGAGCGGCGTTGGGCGCCCAGCAGTGGGTACAGGAAATTGGCGGTGAGGCGAGATACGTCGAGCTCAAGGGCGCGCCCTCCGACAATAACGCCGCGACACGCTCGAACGGCTACGAGACCGTGCTCAGTCAGTATCCGAGCCTGGAGCGAGTCGGCGTGGACGTCGCCAACTGGGATCGCACCCAGGGCTACAACAAGATGCAGAGCTTGTTGCAGGCCAATCCCGGCATCCAAGGGGTGATCAGCGGCAACGACGAGATGGCACTCGGTGCCATCGCGGCGCTCAAGGAAGCCGGCAAACTCGACGATGTGGTGGTCGGTGGGTTCGATGGCTCGCCCGACGCGATCGATGCGGTCAAGGCTGGCGAGATGGCCTATACGGTTCTGCAACCGGTAGCGATCTTCTCCGAGCAAGCGGTTCGCATGGCAGACGAGTACATCCGTACCGGCGAGACCGGCTTTGACAGTGAGAAACATCTCTTCGACTGCCTGCTGGTCACTGCGGATAACGTGGATCAGTACACGGCCCCCTTCGTGCTTGCGCAGCAATAGGGCTCCTTTCCACACCCAACGGTGATGGGCGCCGGGGACAAGGCGAAGCGAGGATCTTTTGCCAGGGATGGCAAAAGTAGCGCCCATGGAAGGGTTTACAGCGCCCTCGCGAAGGCTTGTCGACGGGAAAGTCCATCATCCCGCTGATATACGATACTGCCCGGCCAAGTGCCGGGCAGTATCGTTATGGTGTCTGAGGGATTGCCTCAGTCGCTTAGTTGACGTGCCTTGCGGTGGTTCTCCAGTGTCATGGCGCAGGCGTCGGCGGCTTCACGTCCCTTGGTCACGAAGTGCTCATGGAAGAACGCCGTGTGGGTGGCATGCTCGTGGAAATGGTGGGGGGTGAGCACCACCGAAAGCACCGGCACCTCGCTGTCGAGTTGCACCTGCATCATGCCATCGATCACCGCCTGAGCGACGAAGTCGTGGCGATAGATGCCGCCATCGACCACGAAACCGGCACCGACAATGGCGTCATAGCGACCGCTCTTGGCCAGCAGCTTGGCTTGCAGGGGGATTTCGTAGGCGCCGGCGACGCTGAACACCTCGACCCGGTCGGCCTCGATGCCGTGGCTCTCGGCGAGGGTGGTGGTGAAGGCCTCGCGGGCCTGGCCGACGATATCGCTATGCCAGCTCGCCTGGATAAAGGCGATGCGAGGGGAGTGACTGGGGGTGGACTGATTCATGGTCTTCCTCGTTTATCATAACCAGAATCAGGGCATGCGGAACCCATCGACGACAACCGAGCCACGCGGCATCGGCCACGCGCGCCCGCTCCCGTCGGAGGCGCCGTTCTCTTCCATCCGGACTATCACCGTCGGCTTCGGAATCGCACCGAATCTGCTGACCCCGATCACGCCAGCGTCGTCAGGATGCGACGCAGGAACCGGACCGGGCGCTCGCGGGCTGAGGCAAAAGTCGCCATCACCGCCGGTGGGGACTTTCACCCCGCCCTGAGAACAATGACTGCGACCAAAGCCGCAGTCGGGTCATTGTATGCGGCGGCGACAGGCGCCGCCAGTCAAGCTGGTCTCTGCATCGAGAAATCGGCGCCGGCCGGATCCTCTATGTCGGTCCTGGAATCAGGAGCTAGTCCACGCAGCGATTGAGCTACGCTGGCAATTATTCAGTACTTCCTAAGCAGCGCTTCGGCCTGCTCAAGGACATTGTCGACGGTGAAGCCGAAGTGCGGGAACAGGTCTTCCGCCTTGCCGGACTCGCCAAAGGTACTCATGCCAACGACACGACCATCGAGGCCAACGTACTTGTACCAGAAGTCGCGGTGGCTGGCCTCGATGGCGAGCCGTGCGGTTACGGCGCGCGGCAGCACTTTCTCGCGGTACTCGGCGTCCTGGCCGTCGAAGCGGTAGGCCGAGGGCATCGAGACCACGCGCACCGCGCGGCCCTGGCTCTCCAGTTCGGCGGCGGCGTCCATCGCCAGGCCGACCTCGGAGCCGGTGCCGATCAGGATCAGCTCGGGCGTGCCCTCACTGTCCTTGAGAACATAGGCGCCGCGCTGGATCTCGGCCAGCTGCTGCTTGCTGCGCTCCTGGTGGGGCAGGTTCTGGCGCGACAGCACCAGCGCGGTGGGGCCGGAGTTGCGCTTGATCGCGGCATCCCAGGCGGCGGCGGTCTCGACCGCGTCGCAGGGGCGCCAGGTGCACAGGTTGGGCGTGGTGCGCAGGTTGGTCAGCTGCTCGATCGGCTGGTGGGTGGGGCCGTCCTCGCCCAGGCCGATGGAGTCGTGGGTGAACACATAGATGGCACGCTTGCCCATCAGCGCCGCCATGCGCACCGAGTTGCGCATGTACTCCATGAAGATCAGGAAGGTGGCGCCGTAGGGGATGAAGCCGCCGTGCAGCACGATGCCGTTCATGATCGCGCCCATGCCGAACTCGCGCACGCCGTAGTGCAGGTAGTTGCCGCTCGGATTCTCCCGCGAGATCGGCTTGGCGCCGCTCCAGAAGGTGAGGTTGGAGGGGGCGAGGTCGGCGCTGCCGCCAAGCAGCTCGGGCAGCTGCGGGCCGAGTTCGTTGAGGCATAGCAGCGAGGCCTTGCGCGTGGCGATGGTCTCGCCTTGCTCCTGCATCTTTTCGATGAACGCCTCGCTGGTGATCTCCGCCGGCAGCTGGCACTGGGTGCGGCGGGAGAAATCTCGGGCGAGTTCCGGATGTTCGTCGCGATAACGGGCGAAGCGCGCCTGCCAGTCGTCCTGCTGGGTCTTGCCCTGCTCGCGGGCATCCCAGGCCTGGTAGATCGGCTCGGGTACATGGAACGGCGCGTGCGGCCAGTCGAGCTGCTTGCGTGCGGCGGCAACTTCTTCGTCGCCCAGCGGTGCGCCGTGACATTCTTCCTTGCCTTGTTTGTTGGGCGCGCCGAAGCCGATGATGGTCTTGCAGATAATCAGGCTCGGCTTCTCTTCATGGCTGCGCGCCAGTTCGATGGCCGCCTTGATCTGCTCGGGGTCGTGGCCATCGACGTTGGGCACCACGTGCCAGCCGTAAGCTTCGAAGCGCTTGGCGGTGTCGTCGGTGAACCAGCCCTCGACCTCGCCGTCGATGGAGATGCCGTTGTCGTCGTAGAACACCGTGAGCTTGCCCAACCCCAGGGTGCCGGCCAGCGAGCTCACCTCATGGGAGATGCCCTCCATCATGCAACCGTCGCCGGCGAAGCAGTAGGTTTGGTGATCGACGATGGTGTGGCCGGGGCGGTTGAACTGGGCCGCCAGGGTCTTCTCGGCGATGGCCATGCCCACGGCATTGGCCAGGCCTTGGCCCAGCGGGCCGGTGGTGGTCTCGATGCCCGGCGCGTAGCCGAACTCGGGGTGGCCGGCGGTCTTGGCGTGCAGCTGGCGGAAGTTGCGCAGCTGCTCGAGTTCCAGCTCGTAGCCGGTCAGGTGCAGCAGGGAGTAGAGCAGCATCGAGCCGTGGCCGTTGGACAGCACGAAGCGGTCGCGGTCGGGCCATTTCGGGTCGTTGGGGTTGTGCTTGAGGTAGTCGTTCCACAGCACTTCGGCGATGTCTGCCATGCCCATCGGGGCGCCGGGATGGCCGGACTTGGCCTTCTGTACGGCATCCATGGACAGGGCGCGAATGGCGTTGGCCAGTTCGAAACGGGTCGGCATAACGGAATTCCTGTGGTCAGTGGGCAGCGAGACGGTCGGCGATCAGGCCCTCGAGACGTGCCTGATCCTCGGCGAAGCGGCGGATGCCCTCGGCCAGCTTGTCATTGGCCATGGCGTCCTGGTTGTGGCCCCAGCGGAACTCGGGCTCGGTCAGCGGCGTTGGGCGCTGACCACTGGCGCTCTCCATCACGATCCTGCGCGCCACCTCGCCATCGCTGGCGGCCAACTCCTCGAGCAGCGCCGGGGAGATGGTCAGCCGTGGGCAGCCGCCCAACGCCAGCACCTGGCCGATATTGCGGAAGCTGGCCCCCATCACCACGGTCTCGTAACCGCCCTGACTGACGCGCTGGCAGACCCCGCGCACGAACTGCACGCCGGGGTCGTTCTCGGCAGTGAAGTCCTGGCCGGTCGCCTGCTTGTACCAGTCGGTGACTCGGCCGACGAACGGCGAGACCAGGAACACCCCAGCATCGAAACAGGCCTGGGCCTGGGCGTCGCTGAACAGCAGGGTCAGGTTGCACTGGATGCCCTCCTTCTCCAGCACCTCGGCGGCACGGATGCCCTCCCAGGTCGAGGCCAGCTTGATCAATACCCGGTCCTTGGCCACGCCGCGCCGTTCATACAGCTCGATCACCTCAAAGGCCTTGCGAATACTGGCCTGGGTATCGAAGGACAGCCTGGCGGCGACCTCGGTAGAGACGCGGCCGGGCACAACCTTGGCGATCTCACAGCCCATGGCCACGGCGAGGCGGTCCACGGCGTGTTCGGCCTGGGTCTGTCGGTCGCCGCCCTCGGCCCGAATTACCGCCAGTTCCTCGTCGATCAGGGCCTGATAGCCGGGCAATTCGAAGGCCTTGAGGATCAGCGAGGGGTTGGTGGTGGCGTCCTGCGGCTGGTAGCGGCGGATGGCATCGAGATCGCCGGTATCAGCGACTACCAGGGAGAGTTGCTTGAGGGCGTCGAGTTGGGTGGGCATGTCGTGACTCCTGTCGATATGACGATCGATATCGATGTATATTTGTTTTGTTTGTGTTCAAATGATCGACGCCATTTCTGAAGGTGTCAAGGTGCTATCGGGCGGAAGGGTCGCTGTTATGATGCTTTGTTGGGAGGGATTATTATGAATATCAGTGTATTATATTGATACTTTGGATCTTTTATGGTCACGAAGCGCGTGTGTCGCGAAGGTTGGCATGGAGAGATTGGGTGTTCTTATGATCAATAGCTTTACAAATGAAAAGCCGGTGTTATTTTGATCATAGGGCCTGGCCGAGGATGGCCCTCTGGTCAGGTCGAAACTCCCTTCACACAGAGGTGACAGTCATGTTCAGTCAAGCCAAGCCGCTGCGTGTGGCCATCGGTGGAGACGAGGCCGCCTTCCAGCTCAAGGAGATGTTGATCGAGCATGTGCGCTCGCTGGGGCATGAGGTAGAAGATTTCGGTACCTACAATGCCGAGCCGATCCTCTATCCCGATGTGGCGGTGACGGTGGCGGAGTCGATTGCCGACGGTCGATTCGATCGCGGGATCCTTGTCTGCGGCACCGGCATCGGGGTGGCCATCTCCGCCAACAAGGTACCGGGCATTCGTGCCGCGCAGGCGCACGACACCTATTCCGCCGGCAAGGCCAGGACCAGCAACAATGCGCAAATCGTCACCTTGGGGGCTCGAGTGGTGGGGCCGGAGCTGGCCAAGGAAATCGTAGCGACGTTCCTGAAGAACGATTTTCCGGGCGGAGCATCGGTCGCCAAGGTGGCGCGAATTCAGGAATACGAGCGTGGGCTGACCCATTCGCGTGTCTGATTACCACGCGGAGGGTTGTGCTATCGTGTCCCGCTTGTCGAGAACCTGAGACTGTGGGACCCATGCCATGAATGAGCGTGTCGAGAACGCCGATATCGATATGATGACTGAAATCGCCACCCTCTATTATGTGGAAGGTGAGACACAGGAAGTCATCGCCAATCGTCTGGGTATCTCCCGCGTTCGCGTGGGACGTTTGCTCAAAAAGGCCCAGGCGGAGGGTATCGTCGATGTGCGGGTACGTCAGCACCCCGCTGTCAGCGCTGAGATTGAACGGGAATTAAAGCAGCGCTTCGGCATCAAGCGCGCGCTTATCGCGCTGGATCAAGGCGACACCGACGCCCAGCGTTCGGCAGTGGCCAGTCTTGTGGCGGATCATCTGGCACGCAGCCTGGTGGAGGGCAGTATCGTCACCGTGGGCATGGGACGTAACGTCGGTGCGGTCGCGGACAACGTATTTACGCAGGGCGAACGCAAGTGCTCCTTCGTCTGCGCCATCGGTGGATCTCAGCGGGCCGGCGAATACATGAACCCGGACCATATCTGCCGGCGCTTGGCGATGAAGTTTGGTGGCGATAGCGAGACGCTTTACGCCCCTGCGCTGGTACAGAGCACGGCGCTGCGCGACGAACTCTACGAGAATCGCACCGTCAGGCAGACCCTGGATCGTGCCCGTCGCGCCGACTTGGCGTTGGTCGGTGTCGGCGACCTCAGTGAAGACAGCAACATGGTGCGCATGGGCTGGTTCTCACCCCAGGAAATCGCTGAAGCTCGCCTTGCCGGCACGGTAGGGGACATCATGGGCTGCCACTTCATCGATATCCATGGCGGGCCTTCGGCCACCCCTATGCAGGGGCGGGTGATCGGGCTCAGCCTTACCGACCTGGCGCGTATACCCGATGTCATCGCCATCGCCAGCGAGAACACCAAGGCGGCAGGGATCCTTGGTGCCCTGCGCACCGGGGTGGTGGATACCCTGGCCACCAGCGTCACCAATGCGCATACCATCATTCATCTCGATGAGGCGACGGTGACGGAACGTTGAGCCTCGGATCGCGAGAATGCCCCGTAGTTAAAGCATGGAGCATTCAGGTCGGGGCTTACAGGGCAATACCAGGAATCTCCACCTGACGTGGGCAGGCCATGCCGTCCGCGCCGAACAAATGGCAGCGCTCGCCCGAGAGGCCAAGCTCGATGTGCTGGCCCTCCTCCAGGTGGGCCAGGCCATCGAGGCGCTGGGCGAGGGGCTCGCCGACACCTTCCACGCGCAGGTGGGCCAGCGTCTCGTAGCCGAGCTTCTCGGCCACCAGCAGTCGTGCGGCGAGGCGTACCTCGGCCTCGGCCGGGGTGACGAAGTCCTCGGCGCGTACCGCCAGCATGGCCGTATCGCCGGCCTCGAGACGCGTGCCGTCGACCGCCACGGCCAGCGTTTCGCCGTCGGGTAGGCGCACCGCGGTGCGCTGGCGGCCTGGGTCGATGATGGTGACCGGCAGCGTGTTGATGCGCGGCGAGCCGATGAAGCGCGCTACCTCCAGCGTGGCCGGGTAATGGTAGAGCGCGAGGGGGGCGCCGACCTGGGCGATGCGGCCGCCGGCCAGCAACACGATGCGGTCGGCCAGGGTCATCGCCTCGGTCTGGTCGTGGGTCACGTAGATCATGGTGGCGCCCAGGCGCCGGTGCAGTTCGGCGATCTGCACGCGCATGTCGACCCGCAGCGCGGCATCGAGATTGGAGAGCGGTTCGTCGAACAGGAACACCGCCGGCTCCTTGACCAGGGTGCGGCCGATGGCTACCCGCTGGCGTTGGCCGCCGGAGAGCTCCTTGGGTTTGCGTTCGAGCAGCTCGCCGAGATGCAGCATCTCGGCGGCGTGCTCCACCCGGCGGCGGATCTCGGCCTTGCCGGTGCGCGCCAGCTTGAGGCCGAAGGCCATGTTCTCGGCCACCGTCATGTGCGGGTAGAGCGCGTAGGACTGGAACACCATGCCGATGTCGCGCTCCTGCGGCGGTACTTCGTTGATGCGCTCGCCGTCGAGGCGCATCTCGCCGTGGCTGATCTCCTCTAGCCCGGCGATCATGCGCAGCAGGGTCGACTTGCCGCAGCCGGAGGGCCCGACGAAGACGACGAACTCACCGTCCTCGATGACCAGGTCGATGTCGCGGGAGACCTCGACTCCCGCGTAATCCTTGCCGATGCCACTGAGCGTCAGACGTCCCATGTGACCTCCTCGCCGACCGGGCAGCGCGCGATGGCGACGCCGTAGGGCGGCAGATGGACCTTGCCATCGCTCCAGATACCGTTGACCAGTGCCGGGGCATCGTCGAGCGGACTCGCCTCGCGCGGTGCGGTCAGGGTGCGCGGCTCGGCGCTGAAGTTGAGTGCCACCAGCAGTCGTTCGTTCGGCGCCCGGCCGGGATGGCGGCGCTCCAGGCAGAGCACCTCGTCGCGCAAGGGGTGGTAGTGCACGTCGCCTTTCACCAGTGTCATATGCTCGCGACGGAAGGCGAGGAAGGCGCGGTAGGCGTTGAGCAGCGAATCGGGATCGTCGTCCTGCCGGTCCATGGCCAGCGCCAGGTGTTCGTCGGGCACTGGCAGCCAGGGGGCGCTGGGTGAGAAGTCGCCATGGGGTGTGTCGGCGCACCAGGGCTGCGGGGTGCGACAGCCGTCACGGCCCTTGTAAGCGGGCCAGAAGGTGATACCGGCCGGGTCGACCAGTTGCTCCAGGGTCAGCTCGGCCTCGGGCAGGCCCAGCTCTTCGCCCTGGTAGAGGCAGACGCTGCCGCGCTGGGTCAGCAGGAAGGCCAGGTACAGGCGCAGCCGGACGGCATCGCCCTCGGCGTGCCAGCGCGTGGCGAGGCGTGGTACGTCGTGATTGCCCAGCGCCCAGCACGGCCAGCCGTCGCCGATGCGTGCCTCCATGGCGGTCATCGTCCGGTGTAGGAACTCGGGGTCGTGGCGCTCGCCGAGCAGGTCGAAGGAGTAGGCCATGTGCAGGCGGTTGCCGCCCTGGGTGTAGGCCGCCATCACGTTGAGCGAGTCGTCATCGCCTACCTCGCCGACGCTGGTGGTACCGGGGTACTCGTCGAACAGGGCCCGCAGCCGCTCGAGGAAGATCAGGTTCTCGGGCTGCGTCTTGTCATGGAGATGCTGCTGGAAGCCGTAGGGGTTGTCCGGCCGCGTGCCGAGGAAGCTCTCCACCGCCTCGTGGCGGGGCGGATTGTCCTTGAGTTCGCCGTGGGTGCAGAAGTTGATCGCGTCGAGGCGGAAGCCGTCGACGCCACGATCGAGCCAGAAGCGCACTTCGTCGAGAATCGCCTCGACCACCTCGGGGTGGTGGAAATTGAGATCCGGCTGGCTGGCCAGGAAGTTATGCAGGTAGTACTGGCAGCGGCGGGTATCCCACTGCCAGGCGCTACCGCCGAATACCGACTGCCAGTTGGTTGGTGGCGAGCCGTCGGCCTTGGCTTCGGCCCAGACGTACCAGTCGGCCTTGGGGTTGTCGCGGCTGGCCCGGCTCTCGCTGAACCAGGCGTGCTGGTCGGAGGTGTGCGAGAGCACCTGGTCGATGGTGACCTTGAGCCCACGGGCGTGGGCGGCCTCCACCAGGCGGTCGAAATCCTCCAGCGTGCCGAACATGGGGTCGACGCCGCGATAGTCGGCGACGTCGTAGCCAAAGTCCTTCATCGGCGAGGTGAAGAAGGGCGAGAGCCAGATGGCGTCGACGTTGAGCGAGGCGATGTAGTCGAGCTTGTCGATCACGCCGCGCAGGTCGCCGATGCCGTCGCCGTTGCTGTCCATGAAGCTGCGCGGATAGATCTGATAGATCACCGCGCCACGCCACCACTCCTGACCCTGCCTGCCGTAGATCTGCTGTGCGTTCATGCGTTGTCCTTGTCGCTTGCCATACGGGGAAACGTAGGATCGATGGTGACGTCGCGGGCCGCGGGGGGAATCCTCTACGCCCGGGATGCTTGAGGCGTAGCAGGGGGGAGGAGGTGTAGAGAGGGGAGGCCGGCAACTACTCCGCCTGGATGCGTATGAGCAGCTCGCCGGCCAGCGCGATGGCCTCTTCTCGTCGACGGATGTGCTGCTTCTGGTAGAGGCTGCGGATGTGGGTCTTGACCGTGGTGGGCGCCACAGAGAGCTGTTCGGCGATCTGCTCGTTGGAGAGCCCGGCGTGGATCAGGCCGAGGATCTGCCATTCTCGACGGGTCAGCGGCGAGGTGCGGATCAGCTCCGGCACGTCGGGACGGGAGACGATCTCTTCGATCACCGAGTCGTCGAGCAGCAGGCGCACCGCGCGGCCGAACTCACGCTGGCGCCGGGCGAGTTCGAGCAGCCGCTCGGCATGGCGCCTGGCCAGCGGGTCGAGGCCTTCGTCCTCCAGCAGCGGTGCGAGCATATCGGGCAGTGCCCGGCCCAGGCGCAGGAAACTGCCGGCCAGTGCCGTGCGGGTGGCCAGCGTCAGCGCCTGGCGCAGGTGCTCCTGCGCCTCGTCGTGGCGATCGCGCTGCCAGGCCAGGTCCGCCAGGCACAGGCGGTTGCGGTTGGCGTCGGTGACAAGTCCGAGTCGCTCGGTCTGGCGTTCCAGTGCCGCGAGCAGGGCACCGGCTTCGTCGAAGCGACCGACCAGGGTCAGTGCCCGGGCATGATTGCGCAGATTGCACTGGGCGAAATGATTGCTGGCCCGCGCCGGATCTCCCGCCGGTGCCTCCTGCAGCCAGCGGGCCACGGCGTCGAGGTCGCCGTTGGCCTGCCACCAGGCGAGCAGGGTGGCATGGGCGTTGGCCTGCCAGTCGATGTGGTAGTCGCCCTGGACCAGGATCTTGCGTACCCGGCGAATATGGTCGGCGCACTGGGCCGGGTCGCCCCGCGACAGGGCCACCTTGGCCAGGCCGACGTGGCATTGCAGGGTCCAGCGTTCGCCTTGCGTGTCGAGCACCTCGATGCCCTTCAGCGCCGCCTGCTCCGCTTCGTCGAGGCGCTGCCACTCCCACAGCAGCTGGCTGCGGATGCGATAGAGGAATTCCGCCACCGGCAGGCGGTCGAGGCCGCAGCGCTCGACCTGGGCCATGGCGCGCTCCTGCACGTCAAAAGCAGCCTGCAGGCGCCCCTGTGCCACCAGCGTTTCGGATTGATGGCACAGCGCCCACAGCCGGCGCTGCTCGTCGCCGAGGCGCGCCGCTTCGTGCTCCACCCGGCGGGTCCGCTCGAGCGATTCGGCCAGCTCTCCCTGGACGAAGCGCGCCTCGGCGAGAATGGACGCGGCGGTGAGCGGGGTGCCCGCCAGGTAACGGGGCGGCAGGATCAGGGCCTGCTCGGCCAGCGGGGCGGCGCGCTCGGCGTTGCCCTCGTTGATCGCCAACTGGGCGCGCAGGGTGGCGAACTCGGCGCCCAGCTCCCCCCATTCGGGGGCCTCGAGCTGTGCCTCGATCCAGTCGATGGCCTGGCGGGTGCGGTCGAAGTGGTACTGGGCGTGGGAGGCCCAGCCGTGCAGCAGTGTCAGCCGCGGCGAGTCGACCAGGCGGGTGTCGCCGAGGGCAGCGAGTCCACGGGCCAGCAGGGCGAAGTGGCCATTGGCCAGCAGCGTGGGACCCTGCTGCTCGAGCAGCTCGGCCAGCGCATCGGGCGCTTCGGCCTCGATTGCCTGGGCCAGAGCCAGGGCCGGGTTGCCCAGGCGCAGCCAGGCGATGCTGGCGCGCTGGTGCAGCTCACGCTGGGTCGCCAGGCAGAGTTCGTGACGCCGATGACGCAGATAGCCGGCGAATAGCGGATGAAAGCGCAGCCATTGCGAGTGAGGCTCGACTCGCTCGAGGAACAGGCCACCCTGTTCGAGCGCCTCCAGTCGCTGAGAAAGCCGCTCCCCCTCCAACAGCCGAGCCGTCAAAGTCGGCGAGAAGCGTTCCAGCACGCCGAGCTGCAGCAATAGCTGGCGGTCCTGCTCGTCGACGCTGTCCTCGAGCAGCTCGTCGAACCAGGCGACGTAGTCGGGATGAGCGCCGTCGAGGCGCTCGAGCAGGCTATCGAAGGCGGCCCTGGTGGTAGTGCGCTCGATCAGCCAGGCCAGCGCCAGCGGCCAGCCCTCGGTACGGCGCAGGGCGCGCTCCAGGCTCACGCGCGTCGGCGGGAAGCTGAGCTGCTCGGCGCACAGCGTCTGGGCCTCCTCCAGCTCGAAGGCCAGCTCGGTCACGCCGATCTCCTCCAGCTCACCGCGTAGTCGCAGCCCCGCCGTACCCAGCTTGGGGCGGGTACGCGAGGCCAGGGTGAGGGTCAGCCAGGGCGGCTGGTGGTCGAGCCAGTGGCGCAGGGCCTCGAGGGTCCGTGGATTGCGCAGGTGGTGGAAGTCATCGAGCACCAGCCTGGCGGGTGGGGCCTCGTGCGGCAGGGCGGCGAGCCACGCCTCCATGGCGCCAGGCAGGTCGCCCGGCGGGGGTAGCGCCGTCGTGAGACCGAGCCGGCGGCAGAGCTCGGCCAGGGTGGCGTGAAAGTAAGCAGCGAAGCGTTCGGGGGCGTCGTCGCGTGCATCCAGGCGCAGCCAGGCCGCCGGTTGGTCCAACTGCGGCAGACGCTCGGCCAGCAGCGTGCTCTTGCCGTACCCCGGGGGGGCCTGGACCACCAGCAGGCGCACCCGCTCGGTCAGCGCGAAGCGGTCGTTTAGCCGCTCCCGGGCGACGACACTGACGGGCAGGGCAGGCGGAGTTAGCTTTTCCTGGAGCAGAGGCATGGCGACGGGCACGTATCTGTAACGATTCAGCCAGTATGCCTGCTATTGCTCATCGAAAGGACAGGCTTCGACCAAGGGCGTAGAAACCGCGCCATTCTCGCCGAAGCGGTGCGGTATTCAGGCAAAGCCCGTCATAAAAGGCTCGTCACAAAAGGCCCGTCACAGCCCCAGGCGCTCCTTGACCCGACCGAAGGCAGCCAGGGCGAACTCCAGATCGTCGCGGCTCAGCGCGGCGGATATCTGGGTGCGGATTCGCGCCTTGCCCTGGGGGACCACCGGGTAGGAGAAGGCGATCACGTAGACGCCCTCCTTGAGCATCTCCTCGGCGAAGCGCCCGGCAAGCCCGGCGTCATGCAGCATCACCGGCACGATGGGGTGCTCGCCGGGCAGCAGCTCGAAGCCCAGACGCTCGAGGCCCTCACGGAAGAAGGCGGTGTTCACGGTTAGCCGGTTGCGCAACTCGCCGGACTCGGCGGCCAGCTCGATGGCCTTCAGCGCGCCAGCGACCACTGGTGGTGCCACGGTGTTGGAGAACAGATAGGGACGCGAACGCTGTCGCAGCAGCTCGACGATCTCTCGCTTACCGCTGGTATAGCCGCCGCTGGCGCCTCCCAGCGCCTTGCCCAGCGTGCCGGTGGTGATGTCGATACGGTCCATGCAGCCGCGGTACTCGTGGGTGCCGCGGCCGCCCTCGCCGAGAAAGCCAGTGGCATGGCAGTCGTCGAAGTGCACCAGGGCACCGTAGCGTTCGGCCAGGTCACAGATCTCGTCGAGCCGGGCAATGTACCCATCCATGGAGAACACGCCGTCGGTAGTGATCAGCTTGAAGCGCGCGCCGTCGCGATCGGCGGCTTTCAACTGCGCCTCGAGGTCGGTCATGTCGTTGTTGCGGTAGCGGTAGCGCCGGGCCTTGCACAGGCGCACGCCGTCGATGATGCTGGCGTGATTGAGCTCGTCGGAGATCACCGCGTCCTCGGCGCCGAGCAGCGTTTCGAACAGCCCGCCATTGGCGTCGAAGCAGGAGGGATAGAGGATCGTGTCCTCGGTGCCGAGAAAGTCGGTGAGGCGCTGCTCGAGCTGCTTGTGCAGGCTCTGGGTACCGCAGATGAAGCGCACCGAGGCCAGCCCGTAGCCCCACTCCTCGAGCCCGGCCCTGGCGGCCGCATTGACCTCGGGATGCTGCGCCAGGCCCAGGTAGTTGTTGGCACACAGGTTGAGCACCTCGGTGCCGGCGTTGATGCCGACATGGGCACCCTGGGGGGTGGTCAGCTGACGCTCGTGCTTGGTCAGCCCGGCCTGGCGAATGGCGTCGAGCTCGCCGCGCAGGTGCTGCTTGAAGGCTCCGTACATGTCATGTCTCCCAGTTGAGAACGACCTTGCTCGCTTCGCCACTGAGCATGGCGTCGAAGCCGCGCTGGAATTCGCTATAGGGCAGACGGTGGGTGATCACCGGGGAGATGTCGAGGCCCGACTCGATCATCACCGACATCTTGTACCAAGTCTCGTACATCTCGCGGCCGTAGATGCCCTTCAGCGTCAGCATGTTGAAGATCACAGTGTTCCAGTCGATGGCGATCTCCTCGGTAGGAATGCCGAGCATCGACACCTTGCCGCCGTGACACATGTTGGCCAGCATGTCGCGGAAGGCGGCCGGGCTGCCGGACATCTCCAGGCCCACGTCGAAGCCCTCGGTCAGCCCCAGTTCGCGCTGCACGTCGGCAAGTGTCTCGTGGCGAACGTCCACGGTGCGGGTAGCACCCAGGCGCCCGGCCAGTTCGAGGCGGCCCGGGTTGAGATCGGTGACCACCACGTGGCGCGCCCCGGCATGGCGGCACACCGCCGCAGCCATGGCACCGATCGGCCCGGCGCCGGTGATCAGCACGTCCTCGCCGAGCAGATCGAACTGCAGCGCGGTATGCACGGCGTTGCCCAGCGGATCGAAAATGGCGGCCACGTCGAGGTCGATTCCCGGCTTGTGCTCCCACACGTTGGACATCGGCAGTGCCACGTACTCGGCGAAGGCGCCGGGACGATTGACGCCCACGCCGCTGGTATGCGCGCACAGGTGGCGGCGCCCGGCCAGGCAGTTGCGGCAGCGCCCGCACACCACGTGGCCCTCGCCGGAGACAAGCTGCCCCGGGTGGAAGTCGTTGACGTTGGAGCCGACCTCGACGATCTCGCCGACGAACTCATGGCCCACCACCATGGGCACGGGAATGGTCTTCTGCGCCCAGCTGTCCCACTTGTAGATGTGTACGTCGGTGCCGCAGATGGCGGTGCGCTTCACCTTGATCAGCACGTCGTTGATGCCGACCTGTGGGTCGGGCACCTCGTCCAGCCAGAGGCCGGGTGAGGCCTCCTTCTTGATCAGTGCTTTCATGTGTCTACCTTCCTGACTTGTGGTTGAAGGGTTCAGGCGAAGGTGATGCTGGCAATTCACTACGTTGGGTTTAGCATGAGAGAATGAATTCCAGTATTGCAGAACAAATCTCTTTTGCAAGATTTTTTTCCTGCATAATGGAATCGGTTCGCCGAGGTCAGCCGTCTCTCGGGTCTAGCTGTCCCTTGGGTATAGAGAAAATGCGAAGTGAGTGACACCACCATGGTAGACGAAGCGCAAACGGAAGCCGGCAGTCTTGCCGGCCGGGTGATCGAGCTGCGCAAGGGGCGTGGGCTCACCCTGGAGCAGCTGGCGGCGGCCTCCGGCGTCAGCCGTTCGATGCTCAGCCAGATCGAGCGCGGCAAGGCCAATCCGACGCTGGCGGTCACGCTGCGTATTGCCCAGGCGTTCGACATGAACATCGGCGACCTGGTGGATCAGCCGTGGACGGCCTCACGCATAGAGGTGGTGCGCGGCAACGACGCCAGCCAGCTGTTCCGCGACGACCGCGACTGCCGCATCCGTACGCTCTCGCCGCTGCACATGGAAAAGAATGTCGAATTCTACGAGATTCGTCTGGCGCCCGGAGCACGGCTGCAGAGTGCCGCACATTTCGAGGGTACCCGCGAGCTGCTGACCGTCACTCAGGGACAGGCGCTTGTCGTGGCGGGGGAGAATCGCTGCGAGCTGAACCCGGGAGACTCGGCCCACTACCATGCCGATCTCGAGCACACCATCGAGAGTCGTGGCGACGGGGAACTGGTGAGCTTTCTCGTCGTGACCTATCAGTGAAGGCACGATAGTTTGCCCGCAACTCGCGGCCCGCATTGCAGGAGAAGGACTTGACGGCTCTGGTGTATTGGCTGGACATGGCGGGGGTGGTCGTCTTCGCTCTCTCGGGCGTGATTCTCGCCTGTCGCTCGCGCATGGATCCTTTCGGCATGCTGGTACTGGCGGCGGTCACCGGTATCGGCGGAGGTACCCTGCGCGACCTAGTGCTGGGCGTGCGCCCGGTGTTCTGGGTCGCCGACCCGACCTACCTGTGGGTCATTCTTGGTACCGTGGGGCTCTCCATCGTCGGCTTCCACTACATTCATCGCCTCTCCCGCGTGTTCCTGCCGGTGGCCGATGCCTTCGGCCTGGCGCTGTTCACGGTGATCGGGGCGCACAAGGCGCTGCAACTGGAGGCGCCCGGCGTGGTGGCGGTGCTGATGGGCCTGTTGACCGGTGTGGCCGGCGGCATGGTACGCGACGTACTGGCGCGCCGCGTACCCATGGTGCTGCGCCAGGAGGTGTATGCCACCGCCTCCATTGCCGGCGGTATCGCCTATGTGGGGCTGGGGGCGCTGGAGGTCATGCCGGGGATCGCCATTGGCCTGGCGCTTGCGGTGACGCTGGGCCTGCGCCTGGCAGCCATTCACTGGGGCCTGACGCTGCCCGTCTTTGCCTGGGTCACCATTCATCCGCCCAGGGAGCCAGCGCCATCGTCTGGCGCCGAGCCGTTGTCAGGCGATGGGCAGGGCGGGCCTTCGCCGGTGCGCCCCAAGGTCAGGGTGCGCATGATCTCGCCCAGGCAGCAGCGTGGGCAGCGCCGCCGGCAGAGGGACCGATGACATGAACGTAGCCCAGACCCCGGTTCGGCTGGCAACGGGTCGCTGGCGTGCCGCATTGCTGATACTGCTGCTATGGCTTTCCGGTTGTGCCACCGAGCCCGCGCAGCCGTCCCGCGACTATTCGGCCACCGGTCAGGCGATCCAGGCCGTCTATGAGGCGGCCTTGCCCGAGTTGCCTCGCGACAAGCAGCGTCACTATGCCCAGCGGCTCTATCGCATCAGCGGCGATCAGGCTTACCTGCCGTTCATCGAAGCCCACGGCCGGCGGCTGCTGGCCCAGCTCGAACGTGACATCGAAGGGCTCGCCGAGCCGGGCTATGCAGCGGCTCGTGCCCAGCAGGCCGTGGCCAACTATCCACTCCGCACGGCCAAGCAGCGGGCCAGGAAAGCGATGCTGGCGAAGTGGGGCGAGATAGCCTTCGGCCGCCAGCTGCTCTTTCGCCTGGTTCAGGCGGACTATTACGGCTTGCTGGATGCGGTGCCCGATCATGAGCGCGCGCTCGACTACTTGGGGAGCCTGGCCTGGCAGCGCTTCCTCACCGACCCCGAGGTCATGCGCCTGTATACCGCCCAGGTAGCCAATCAGGCCTGGTTCCTGCACCAGTTGGGTATCGTCGATCTGCGCCACGAGATGCGCGATGCGTTCCAGGACACGTTTCCCCTGGATACCGTGGCGGCCCTGGACGAAGCCGATTACCGCAATCGCCTGTATGGCATGACCCATATCGTGATCGCCGACAGCCTCTACTATCAGCGCTGGGTCTCGGCCGAACGGCATGCCTGGATCCTCGAGGCGCTTGCCGCCGAGATCGAACGCATCCTCGACCAGGCCACCGAGGACATTCAGGCCGAGGTGGCGCTCGTCTTCCTGCTGACGGGAAACGAAGATCACCCTGTCGTGACCAGAATTCGCCAGCGCCTGATGGAGTCGATCGACCCAGGGGCCGGTATTATCCCCTCACCGCGAGGCGAGACCGACCTGGTGCGAGGCGAGCATCGCAACGTACTGGCTGTGATGGTGCTCACCTGGCCGGGCCGGCTGTACTCCGGTCCTGACTTGTCGGCAAGTGTCTCGTCGTCCGCGGGCGCACCGCGACGCCCGCCCGCGCAGGCTCTGACATCCCCGCGTCAGACGAGAGGGGTAGCGCTCTCGACTTGCGGTGCCAGTGAGGTCCAGATGTGCTGATAGAGCGGCTGCAGGCTGGGCTGGAGATCCCGTTCGGCCTGGTGCTGGTCGATGTAGTAGGCCGCCCTGGGGCCGCAGTAATCGATGACATTGCCGACCTGGCGGAACTGCAAGCCGGAGATTTTCAGCAGGCGTGCAAAGCGCGGCTCCATCATGGAAAAGACATGGCGCCTGCCCGAAAGGCCGACGATAGCGGTGGCGGCCAGGAACAGGCTCAGGGTCACCAACGGGGAAGGGGGAGGCAAGCGGTTTTCTTCGAGCGGCTGGAGGTCCTGTTCGCGTAGGCCCAGCGCACATTCTCGCGTGCGGCGAAAGTCGGGATGCACGGCGAGGCGTGAGACCTCGCAGAGCGAGTTGCGCTCGAACCGATCCGGATGCAGCTGTGGGTCGGTCAGGCCATGGGCGCAGCTCTCCTCCAGCGGCAGGGTCCTTGGCTGCCCGTCATTGTCGATGGGCAGGACCACCCGTAGACAACCGGCGTCACGGTTGCTCCCGACATGGTGGAGCAGGCAGAGGATCGAATGCTTGTCGTGGGCATCCTTCTCGAAGGGAGTGTCGACATCATCCCCCAGGGCGTACTCAAGTTCCTCGCGAAAAACCTTGTGACGCAAGGCGTAGGCTCGGTAACGACTCTCCCGGCAACGAGCGATGATGAAACGGTATTGCTCGACGAACTCTCGCACCCGATCACTCTGGGGCACGTCACGCTCGCTGATGTTCGACTTATGACGTGGTGTCTCCATGTGAAACTCCCGGAATGGCCTCAGCCAGAGGGGTGGGACGACCAAGATGGTAGCCCTGGCCGTAAGTGATGCCGTAGGAAGTCAAAAGGGAAATCAAAACCTCCTGATCAACGAACTCGGCGATGGCCTGCTTGCCGAACCCAGCCGCGATGTCGGCGATGGCCTTGACGATGACCTGGCTGTCTGCGTTCGTGCTCAGGGTGCGAATGAAGGCGCCGTCAATCTTGATGAAGTCGACTGGCAGCTCGCCGAGATAGTGGAAGCTGCTGAACCCGACGCCGAAATCATCGAGGGCTGTGCGGCAGCCCAGGTCGCGCAGCGCTTGAAGTACTCCGCGCGCGCTGGAAAAGTCGGTGACGGCAGCCGTCTCGGTGATCTCGAGAATCAGGTGGTGCGGGTCTGCGCCGGTGGTCTTCAGTTCATCCATGAGAAACTGCTTGAGACCCTCGTCATGAAGGGTCTGGCCCGAAAGGTTGACGGCGAGGCTGATCCCCTGGGCCTGCACGCGGCTCAGGGCGCGCAGGCTCTGACGCAGCACCCAGCGGTCGATATGCACGATCTGGCCGCTGCGCTCCGCCACCGGAATGAAGTGTACCGGGGAGATGAGCGCTCCCTTCGGGCCGCGCATGCGCAGCAGCACCTCATAGTGGCGCACGTCGCCATCGCTCAGGCGCACGATCGGCTGCACCATCAATTCGAAGCCTTCCTCGTCGATGGCTTGGCGGATCCGCTCCACCCAGTAGACCCGCTCCTGCAATTCGTCCTTGGCGCGCTCGAGTGTCGAAAGCAGATGCCAGCGCTGGGAACCGCTCTCCTTGGCCTTGTACATGGCCAGGTCGGCATTGGCCATCAGGTCGGCAGGGTTGTCGCCATGTGTCGGGAACAGCGCGATGCCCAGGCTCGCCGTCGCCCTGTGGCGCTGTCCGCCGGCATCCAGGCCGGTGCTGTCGAGCAGCGGGGTGATCTGCTTGGCGATACTGATGGCTCGCCGGGTGTCGGCGCCCTCCAACAGCATCGCGAACTCGTCGCCCCCCAGTCGCGCAATGACGCCGTGATGGCCGAACTCCTGAAATAGCGTATCCGCCACCATGCGCAGCAGCTGATCGCCGGTGTGGTGGCCGCTGAGCTCATTGACGTCCTTGAAGTGATCGAGGTCGAGTAGCAGCACCGCACCGCAGCGACCTCGTCGCATCGCCTGCCCCAGCGCCTCCTGGAAATAACGCCGGTTGTACAGCTCCGTCAACGGATCGCGCTCGGCCAACCAGGTGAGGCGCGCTTCGGCCAGCTTGCGTTCGGTAATATCGAGACCGACCGAAATGCGGGCCGCCCGGGAGTCGCTGTGTGACGCCAGCGGCGCATGGTACCAGGCAATGGTTCGCTGTCGTCCATCCGCCGTTACCAGGCTGCGTTCCTCCTGGGAAACTTCCTTGTCCGGCTCATTGTCGCTGCGTGGCGTGAAGACATCGTCGAATGCACGGCCCAGCAGGCGCTCCTCCTGCATGGCCAGGGTCGTGAGGGCGTAGTCGTTGATCAGCGTGATATGGCCCTGATCGTCCTGGGTGACGATGAAAACGCGTGCGGTATCCAGCAGGCTACCGACGAAATCGCGCTCGCGGGCCAGCTCGTCGACCCGCTCGGCGAGCTGGAGCCCCCGAGCCGTGACCTCCTTCTCCAGCGCTTCCAACTGATCGGAAAGGGCCAGCGTCGTGCCCTCGAGGACGTCGATTTCGTCTTCGAAGCGGCCCTGTGGCACGGGGATGGCGCTGCGGGCTTTGGCAAAGCCTCCATGAGCCAGGACGGGAAGGACGCCGGCCAGCCGCCGCAGCCTGGCCATCGGGCGCAGCAGGATGGCCAGCAGCAGCAACTCGGCGGCAAGCCAGCCGCCGATGCTGACCAACATCAGGTTGCGCGTATCCCGTTGAATGGTTCGGATCTGGGAGGTGATGTCCGCGGCGAGGAGAAAGAAGCCGGTGCTGCGCCGGCTATCCTCGGCCTCCATGCGTACGGCGGACAGTTCATAAGCGCGGCCCTCATGGCGCAGGCGCAATGGTGTGGCGAGAATGTCGCTGAGCATGGCCTGCTGCGCTGCTCGCCGCAGTAAGGGCAGGTATTCGCTCGTATGTGTCAGCGCAACAAGGTTACCGTTCCAGCTCGCCAGGTGCCGCTCCGATGCCACCTCAGTGCTGTGCGCACCGGTGATCAACAGCGCGACGTCGCTGCCGGAAACCTGCTGGGCCTGGCGGGTCACGTCGGCCAAGGAGCGGGACAGCACCACCATGCCGACGCTTTCGCCTTCGACCAGGATGGGCACGGCGGCATATTGCCGGCAGTCGTTGGCACAGCGCAGCGCGGAGAACGGATACTCGGTTTCCATGACCTGGTTAACCCAGTCCTGCACGGGCCGCTCCCTGTCGGCCTGGGCTTCGCCCCACTCGGCCAGCTGGCGACCTTGGGCATCGAACACCAGGATTTCGTCGATGCCGGCTTCGAGCTGAAGCGTCGGCCACTGGGACGAGAGCGAGCCGATCAGCGCCGTGCGCTCGTCGTTGGCCAGCGCCGGGCCCAGGTCGGGAGAGGCGGCTGTCAGCGCCGCGATTTGCAGCAGGCTCGCCTCGGAGCGTTGCAGGGCCAGCTGGATTTCGCGCGCTTCTCGCTGGTTGCTTTCCCGGCGGCTCTCCTCGAACTGACGGGTCAGGTTGGCATGGCCCAGCCATGTGAATAGCCCCGCCAGCACCAGCAGCAACAGGCTGCTCAGGGCAAGCACTCGCCAAGTCAGGCTCATTCGCGAACGAGGTGCTTGTGGTGAGGAAGCGCTCATGCTGGCAATCCCTGGCCGATTCTTGAAGAGTAGTGGGTTCGTCGATCAGAAGCGCAGTGAGAGTTGAAAAAGCACCATGTTCCAGCGCCGCTGAGTCTCGGCGGGATCCGGTTCGTCGCGTAACGGCAACCAGCCGGTGCCGTCGATGTGATGGTATTCGGCAGCCACCAGCACGCGGGGGTTGACCCGCCACTGCAGCCCGAACGTGATGTCATCCGCATAGCGCGCATGCGCGGGGCCTCGCCCCTGGGCCTCGTAGGCTTGACCCGAGCGGTCGTCGCGATTGCTGACCAGACTGTCGTAGCGAACCAGCCACTGCCAATTGTCGAGGAAGCGCCGAGTGTACTGGATGTACCAGCTCTCGCCGGTGACGTCGGAGCCGGGCAAGGGGCCGGTATCGGTGGTCGATACCTGGCGCAGGGCGAACTCGCCCGTTAATGCCCAATGCTCCTTGTCGTACTGTAGCGAGAGTATCCAGGGTTGGAAGTTGAGTTCGCCTTCGCTGGGGCCGAGTCCCAGGTCCAGGTTGACGTCCGCGGCGCTGAGGGCTGCCGTGAAATGTCCTCCCGAGTGCTCATAGCGCAGTTGGGCGATGGAAGATGTGCTGCCGCTCACGTCCATGCCCAGGTGGGCGGGAAAGAGCTGGTCACCCAGGTCGCGCGTGGTAGGGGTGCCGACGCCTCCGGTGAAGCGCAGCGTGCCGTGCTCCATCCGCTCCTCGGCATACAGGCTGACGCCATCGGCGGAAAGCCCGAGCGAGCGGGTGCGGTCGAAATAGATCGACTGGGGAAGCAGTATGCTGGGGCGGGTGAAGGCCACGTCCCGCGTCTGGTTGTAAAAGCCGAAGGGGTTCTTGAAGCGCCCGAGCTGGATGCCCAAGGTTCGCCGCTGGTCGGAGTATGGCTGGTAGTCGACCACGCCATAGTCCAGGGCTGGGCGGGCATCGCTACCGTCACCCCCGGCCCGCCTGCTCAGTACCTGGGCCGCCACGAGCACGTCGGGGCGAGGCCGGATCGAGGCATTGGCGCCGATCTCGGTGTACTTGAGACTGCCGTCGTTGCTGCTGGGGCCGAAGAAATCGTTGTCGTCGGTGATGACGAGCGCTTGGCTGAGAAAGCCGTGTACCTGCAGGGTATCCATGACGTCATCCGCCCCGGCCATGGGAGCCCAGGCGAGAGCCAGCGCCACGCACACGGAGTGTGAACGGCGGCGTCTACTCCATGGTAATGATTTGGACTCTATCATCCAGATACTCCCTTTCCAGATACCCAAGGGCGCCAGGTGTCGTGGCGACGCGTTCCAGCATTTCAGATTGGCTGTCGACCTGGCTTGGGGCCTGGCCCGTCCCCGAGAACACCATGCGATCCCAGGCCAACTGCAGCTGATGGGGGTAAACGCTAAGACGCTCCTTGGCGAAGCGAGCGTGGACAGGGTGGGTGCTGGGCAACACGAAGACGCGGACGGCCTGGCCATCGGGCCAGCTGCGCTGTCGCATGGCAAAGATTGCCCGGGTGGTGTCGCGGGTGAGGGCGGCATCGACCACGTTCGGGTGCGCGATCAGGACGATCTGACGCTCATTGGCCTGCGCGGGCACGCTCAATAGTGCCAGCACCAGCGGCAGCATCAGCCAACGTGTCAATCCCGCCACGCGCCGATGTCCCCAATGAGTGATGGCACCGCGCTGGCCGGATCTGCAAAGACGGCTCCTCTGCCTGGCACAACGGAGAGGATGGCTGGCCAGGATTTCCTGCGCGTATCGATAGTGTTATCCCCCGATCCCTTACTCTGCTGAAGCGGCCGAGTCAGTCGCGATAGGTTACCTGATGATTATGTATCGCACTTAGCTGCTGAGCCTTGTTGTACGATATACGTATATCACAAGAATGACGAGTAAGGGCAAGGGGCCAATCAACCATGGGGCCATTCGTATCCCTTTCCCGTGGGGGCATGAATTCAAAGGCTTATGCTCCGGCCTGCGAATCCGCCAGCAACGGAGCCGTGGCTGCGAGATGGCACTTCCCTGTCCGAAGTGGCCGCGTCGAGGTAAAAAATGGCATTATCGCCAACTTGAGTTCTTCCAACCAAGGACAGGCCTGAACACGCATGTTTCTCGACCCGTACCATACGCCAGCGGACGTGGGCTTCCGCATCTCCGCGCAACAGGCAAGCGACTTCGCCAAACGTGTCGCCGGAGATTTCAACCCCATCCATGACGCGGGAGCTCGACGATTCTGCGTGCCCGGTGATCTGCTGTTTGCCCTGGTGCTGAGTCGGTTCGGCCTTTCCCGGCACATGGATTTTCGTTTCCGCAGCATGGTGGGTGACGGAATCCTGCTGCATGTCGAGGAGAAGGAGTCGGGACAGCTCGTGGTCAGGGACGATGAGGGGAAGCAGTACCTCGAAGTGGGGCGCGAAGGCGATACCAGTCTCGATGCTGCGGTCATCGAAGCCTTTACCCGCTGCTACGTGTCCTTCTCCGGTAAGAACTTTCCCCATGTCCTCAAGCCGCTGCTGGAGTCGCGGGGGGTGATGTTCAATCCCAAGCGTCCACTGGTCATCTACGACAGCATGGGCTTTTCGCTCGACAGGCTCGATCTGGTCGATCCTTGCCTGGAACTGGTCGACTCGAGTCTCGAGGTGATCGGCAAGCGTGGCGACGTGAGACTGGAGTTTCGCATCATCGATCGTGGCCGGCCGGTCGGCAGTGGTTCGAAGAAACTGGTCGTCAGTGGGCTCAGCGACTACGACCCTGCCGCCATGGACGACATCGTTGCCGAGTTCTATCGCTTGAAATCGGCCTACGAGGGCACTCATCAAGCCTGACGCCCGGTTCGTGCGGCCTCACCCTCCGCATTCGCCGCGACGTTCGACCAGATCCGCCAGCTGCCTAGCGTGCCTGCGTCGCCGTCCGGTGCTGCGCTTCGGGCACGTAAAGCGTCTTGCCAAACAGCATGCCGCCCCAGGGGATGCCGTTGACGGCCCGGTTGAAGGCAATCGAGCCGGCCATGCCCACCACGAGCAGCAGCAGCGAATAGAGGAGCAGCGAGAAGGGGACGAACTCATGGGCGAAGTCGACCATGGCGAAGAACATGGGGTGGGCGAGATAGATGCCGAACGAATAGCGGTTGATGAACTTGACCAGCGGGGTGGCCCGCACGTTGCGCAGCCGCGTGACGACGTAGAACGTGAACAGCACGAAGAACGGCACGACCCAGGTCTCCTTGGAGGAGAACTCCAGGTCGCCACGCAGGGTCAGTAGCACGACCGCGGCGACGAAGCCCAGCAGGAACGCCGGCTGCGACAGCCACTTTAGCCAGGTCACTTCCGCCAGGCGCTCGGGGGCGAGTCGAGGGTAGTGGCGCACCACCAGCATGGCCAGAAAGAACAGGTAGATCCAGCCGAGTGGGGCGATCCAGAGCAGGTAACCTGGCGGTTCGATGTCGAAGTGTCGGGTCAGGCCCCAGTAGGCGATGCTGATCAGGCACCCCGCTACCAGCCAAGGGCCAGGTGGCAACCATCGCTCCAGGCCATAGCGGGAGTAGAGCCAGTAGAAGGCGTAGAACTGCATGGCGATGATCAGAAAATAACCGTGCCAGCCGGCGTACAGGAGGTATTCGATGAGCGTATCGATGAGGCCGGCCGGCACGCCCTCCCGACGCAGGTTCGTGTACTTGGTCAGGGCATAGATCAGCCCATAGACGACATACGGCACCATGACGTACTGCAGACGCTTGACTAGAAAGCCGGGAGGAGGGCGATCGCCGTAGCGGGCCGAGAACAGGAAGATCGAGATGAAGATGAAGATGGGCGTGCCGAGCACGGTCGGGATGCGGGCCAGGTCGAGATAGACGTTGTCGAGGTACTGGTTCAAGCGGTCGAGAAAGTGGTAGCCGAACACGGCCAGGCAGCCGTAGAAGCGTAGCCAGTAGATTTCTTCGATCCTCTGCATGAGCGCCCTTCCTTCCTTGGGAGCGAGGAACACCGACCGTCGATACATTGTCGGACCATGACGAGACGGAGAGATTCCGCGATAGGCTTTGCGTATGGCGCTGCACTTCGGCACAAGGAGCCCCGTGCCATGACCCTCCAACGTGCGCTTGCCGCCGCACTGGGCATCGCCTTCCTGTGGGGGGGCACGTCACAGGCCGGCGACATCACGTACCACCGCTTCGCCTCGGAGATTCTGGGGCGTGACTATCATTACGCCCTGTACCTGCCGGATGGCTACCACGAGACGAACCAGGCCTACCCGATTCTCTACCTGCTCCACGGTTCGTTCGGCAGCGAAAGGGACTGGGTCGAGAGCGGCAGGATCGAGCAGGCCGCCGATCACATGATTCGCGAGGGCCTCATGCCGTCCACTGTCATCGTCATGCCTGGCAGCGAGAGCTGGTGGATCGACGGTCACAACGAGGCGGCGCGCTCGGCCTTTTTCCAGGAACTCATGCCCACCGTCGAGGAGACCTGGCAGGTCGTGCCCCGACGCGAGTGGCGCGCCATTGGCGGGCTTTCGGCCGGCGGCTACGGCACGCTCAACTTCGTGCTCGAGCGGCCGGACCTGTTCGCCGCGGCGGCGGCCCTCAGTCCGGCCAGCTACCATCCATTGCCGCCGCGGAACTCCTCGGCCTGGCGGCACCCCGCCTTCCTCGACGAGACGGGCGACTTCGACGAGACGCTGTGGCAGCGCCGCAACTACACCACCCACCTGGAAGGCTACCTGGAACGAGACGCGGTAGTGCCTCTCTATCTCAGTGCCGGCAATCGCGACGTCTACAATGCCGAGCATCATACGCGGCTCGTGCGCCAGGCGCTGGTTCCGCACCAGCCGGACCTGGTGGCCATGGAGGTGCTGCGCGGCGGTCATACCTGGCGCGTGTGGCGCGCCAGCCTGCCCAGCGCCTTGGCCTGGATCGGGCGCTTCCTGCAGGGGCCGGTGCCGCTGGAGGTCCTGGTCGATGAAGGCGTTTCCGAACCCTCCTCCGCCGGCACGAGGTCTCGCTAGTACCAAAGCGTGTGCCATGGCAGTCGAAAGCGGGGTTGGCGGCGCGCTCTTTAGACCTTAGTCTCAAGGATCGACCCCCTTTCAGGCCCATCGAATGCACTCACAACGCGAACGCTTGCATAACGAACTGCACGCCCGACCGTCGATCTATTTCTCGGAGCCGGCCCATCTCTACCACTATGCTTTCCTGGCCGATGCCCAGGCGCATGCCGAGCTCCTGATCCACTTGGGAGAGGCCACCGGTCTCGCCTTCGACAACGATGCCGTCCAGCAGATTCTCACGCTCGATGACAAGGTGCTGAAATGGGAGCGGCACACCGAGTTCTCGACGCTTACCGTGATGGTGCCCAAGGCGGCGGGCGTCGAGCCTTGGGCGGCACCCCCGGCGTGGCTGGCTCCGGTCGTCGAATCCCAGAGCGATGCGCTGATCAACGCCACGCTGGTGCTGGTGGAAGGCGATGATGCCTGGCGGGGCAGCGCCGAGGCCTACGGTTTCACCGACCCGGCCGGCTCGCAGGTCGGCGGTGGCGACGCGACGATCTGGGGCGACTTCCGTCTCGATGCGGGAGGCTACACCCGTCTGCTACTGCTCAATCATGGCCTCAACGCCTTTCGGCTCGGGCGGATGGTGCGCCGGTTATTCGAAATCGAGACCTACCGCATGATGGCATCGCTGTCGCTGCCCCTAGCCAAGGAGTTGGCGCTCGAGCTGCAGGCCTACGAGCTGGAGCTGGGAGAGTTGTCCGATCGCAATGCCGAACAGGAGGATGCCAATCCGCGCCCGCTACTGACGGCTCTCTCTCTGCTCTCTGCGCGACTTGAGCGCAGCGGTGCTCGCTCGCGCCAGCGCTTCAGTGCCACCGAAGCCTATGCACGCATCGTTTTCTCCCGCATCGAGGAGCTCAGGGAGGCGCGGGTCGACCATTGCCCGCGCCTGGGCACCTTTCTTCTGCGCCGCTTCCGGCCCACGGTGCACTACTGTGCCGCCATTCACCAGCGCCAGGAGAGCCTGGCCGAAAGTGCCGCGCGCCTGAACGACCTGCTGCGTACCCGGGCCCAGGTCGAGATCGAGGAGCAGAACTCGAGCATCCTCAACAGCCTCGACGAGCGGGCCAGCAGCCAGCTCAAGATCCAGAAGGCGGTGGAGGGGCTGTCGATCATCGTCATCAGCTACTACGTGTTCAGCCTGTTCAAGCTGGGGCTGGAGAGCCTGGAAGCGCTCGGCATCGCCATTCCCCCGCATACGGCGGCGCTCATCCTGGGACCCTTGAGCGGTATGATCATCGGTCTGCTGGCCTGGCGTATCTGGCGGGTGAAACAGCACTGAGGGCGTTCAGCATCCAGTGCCGCGCTTGACCCTGGCGCGGAGGAGGGTGAGCCCCAGCAGCAACAGGCCGACTAGGGCGATCAGCAGAACGGGAAAGGCGTTCGTCCCGGCACGTTCCAGCAGTGGCCCGGTCAGTGAGGGTATCGCCATGCCGCCGAGCCCGCTGGCCAGGAAGATCCAGCCGGTGGTACGCCCGCTGCTGGGCATCAGCTGATTGCTCAGGCCAAACAGGGTGGGAAAGATGGCCGATGACGCCAGGCCGAAGAGCAGGGCCACCAACGATAACGGCAGCCACAGGAAGTGCAGCGCCAGGGCGCCGAACAGGCCTAGTGAGAGGCAGACGCGCAAGACCTTCCAGGGCGACAGCAGGCGAATCAGGGGAATGGCCAGCAGGCGTCCGGCCGACAGCGTCAGCCAGAACAGCGTCACCAGCAGGGCGGCGTCCGCCGGCGCCGTGCCGCTGAGTACGCCATAGGCGGTCACCCAGCCGGCGAAGGTGACTTCCATGCCGACGTAGAGGCCAAACATGAGCAGGAAGATGGCCAGCCGCCAGCCGTCCCGGGGCGGGGGGGCGCTGCGGTGGGTGATGGCGATATCGGGTGGCTTCGGACTCGACTGACGTAGCAGTGGAAACGACAGTGCCGTAACGCACAGGGCGACGAGCCAGAACGCCCAGGCGAACGAGAACCCTTGGCGTAGCACTGCCACCAGTACGAGCGGTATCAACATGTTGCCGAGGCCAAAGCAGAAATGCAGCGCGCTGATCCAGGGCGGCGACGCCGGGCCGTGAGTCCACAGCAGCAGCGTGTTGGCCCCGGCATTGACCGACACCTCGGCCAGGCCGAGCAGGAACAGCACGACGGTCAACAGGGCCAGTGCCTGGCTGAACGGCACGGCGGTAAGCCCAGCCGCGAGCAGCAGCAGCATCGTCGCCAGCACGCGGTGTCCGTCGAAGCGGTCGATCAGTATCCCGGAGAGCACCGAGCCGAGCATGGTCCCCAGCGCGCGGGCGGTGAACAGGATGGCGATCTGGCTCATGCCCGATCCCGTCATGTCGGCGAGGTAGGGGAGCGTCGGGCCGAGCAGGCCGACGCACATGCCGATGGCAATGAAGACGACGAAATAGCTCAGGGTGACCCGTCTTCCATGATCCAGCGTCAGCGTCGGCATGCCGTCTCCCGCAGCAGAGGTAGGAGCGCGCGGGCTGCGCGCGCGCTTATACTCTCCGAGAATGGCGCCAGGGGAAACACCCTCTATCGATCATGACTTACGAGAGGCCTTATGACACGCATCGCGAATACCCCCGAGCCACCCTATTACGCCGTCATTTTCACGTCACTCCGTACCGCAGAAGACAACGGATACGCGTTGATGGCCGAGCGCATGACCGAACTGGCCGCCCAGCAGCCGGGGTTTCTCGGCATGGAGTCGGCGCGCGAGGCGCTGGGCGTGACGGTTTCCTACTGGGACAGCCTCGAAGCGATCCAGCGCTGGAAGCAGCAGGTGGAGCACCGCGAAGCCCAGCGCCTGGGACGCAGCGAGTGGTACGCGGCTTACCGGGTGCGGGTGGCCCGTGTGGAGCGCGACTACGGCTTCGGCGAGTGAGCCGACCTGGCTCACTCGCCGCCGTCGATACGTTTCAGCAGGTCATCCACCGCCGCTTCGAGCTGCCGGTCACGCCCGGCTACCTCGTCCTCCGGCGTCTGTTCAACCCTCAGGTGGGGCATGGCGCCGTTGTGTTCCATGTCAGTGCCGTCGGGAAGATACCAGCCGCGAAAGGGGCGCCGTACGGTGGCGCCGTCGATCAAGGTATGGCTGTTAGTGGAGATCACGCCGCCGTAGGTCTGCTCGCCGACGAGATGGCCACGCTCCAGGGTGCGGAAGGCGTGGGCCAGTATCTCGGCGTTGGAGTAGCTCTTCTCGTTGGCCAGCATGTTGACCGGCAAGGTGTAGCGCGGGGCATCGAGCCGGTCTTGTGGGTAGTGACCGGTATTGTCGCGGTCGGCACCCGCCGGGATCGTGTAGGCGTGCTCTTCGGCCATGATCGAGGTGAGAATACGGTCCGTGGTATGGCCGCCGCCATTGTTGCGCACATCGATGATCAAGCCGTCCTTGTCGGCGGCCGCGGCATAGAGGTCGCCCTGAAAACCCTCCAGTGAGGTCTGGTTCATCGATTGGATGTGCAGGTAGCCCAGTCGCCCGTCGGAGAGCTCGTCGACCTGGCGGCGGCTCTCTTCCCGAAAGGCATCGTATTTCAGGCGTGCGAAATCGGCCAGGTCCACCGTCGTGAGAATGGTGCGATACTCGGTGTAGCCATTGCGGCCCGGGCGGTCGAAGGTGACCACTACCTCCTGGTCTACCTGGCCGCGCAAGCGCTGCAGCAGGGTCTCGCCCTCCGCGAAGGGCTGCAGACCGATTTCGGTGATGATGTCGCCCGGCTCCAGCGGCATGGGGCCGCGACTGGCCGGCCCCCCCGGTATCACTTCGGTGATTCGATAGCCCTGGCGTTCATCCTGCTGGGAGATAATGCTCTGGTACTCGATGCCCAGCCGGCCCGAGGGTTCGCGCAACGCCGACACCGGGCCGGGGTTGGAGACGCCCATGTGCGAGGCGGCCAGCTCACCCATCAAGCCGTTGGTGATATCGCTGAATTCGCTCGGTGTGCGGGCGCGACGGATCAGGCTGGCGTAATCCGCTACTACCTCCGGCCAATCCAGTCCCTTCATGTCCTGGCGATAGAAGTTGACGCCGATGACGCGTGCCGCTTCATGGAATTTCTGCAGCGCCTGCTTGCGTCGATCGATGCGTATGCGGTCGCTGATATTCAGGTAGCGCGGTGAGCCGCTGCCCGAGAGGTTGGCCACACCGACTCGTCCGCCGCGAATGAAGACGACCTGTTCGCCGCTCAGGTTGAGCTGCTGGACGTTGGCGCTTGGGGCGATACGGGTGCGTTGACTACCATCCCAGCTCATCGCCACGAGTCCTTCACCGCCAGCATTGAAGACATAGCGACTCCCGTCCGGCGTCATCTCGTTGCCGGTGTGGTGGACCGGCGATGCCGTGACCGGTTCGATGCGGCGCCAGGCATCGTCCAGCTCCAATTCGGGAGTGTCTGCTGCCGCGGTATTACCGTCCTGCCCCTCCACTGGCAGTGGCGATGCGTCACGGGTCGCCTCCCTGGCATCGCGGTAATAGGTGGAGATCTCGCGCGGTGTCAGCGTCTCGAGTTCACGGTCCAGGTAGACCCGGTAGAGGTCGTAGTTCTCGCCGGAGCGATTGGAGATGAAACTCAGCTTACGGCTGTCGGCCGACCAGCGTGGGTTCAGGTCGTTGCGTGGATGCCGGGTGATATTGACCGGCTCCGCCGAGCCGTCCGCCGGCACCACGAAGATGTTGGCGCTGAAGTCGAGATCATTCTGCGAGTAGGCGATGTAACGGCTGTCGGGAGACCAGCGCCAGTGAATGAAGCTGTCCCAGCCCTCGACCAGGGTACGTGTTTCGCCGCTCGCGAGGTCGTGAATGACCAGATCGCCGCGTCCACGACGAAAGGCCAGCATGCGACCGTCGGGGGAGGGCGAGACGTCGCGGTCATTGTGCTCGCCGGCCACCACCGGGCGAACCTCGAACTGGATCGCGTCGTGCCAGCGGGCTGGGTCGCGATCCTCCGGGACGTCGTCGGTCTCTTCCACCAGATCTTCCTCGGGAATGCTGCCGATATTCTCCTGGGTCTGCTGCGTGGGTTCGGGCAAGGTCGGCGGGTCGGCGGGCATCGGCGTCACGATGGGATCCAGTACCAGGCCTGGGTCCTGCGGGGCGAAAGGATCCTCGGGTTCTTCCCCGCGAACCCGAATGTCCGGATCCAGGTCGGCATCGGGTACCTCTTCGGCCTGCTCGGTGGCCGGCTCGGGGGCAGGCGTGGCCGTCGCGAGAGAGACGGTGGAGTCGCCATCCCAGCGCCGGGAGGTGGCACGCCCGCGCCCCTGCTGCCGGTCGTGCACACGGCGAACTTCTTCGCGGGTCAGGGCGACACGCGCCTCATGGATAGACTGGGTGCCGTCAGCGTCGTTGACGAAGTAAAGGCGTAGGCCATCGGGCGACCAGGCAAGATCTTCGTGGCGAGAATGGGTGCCGGGGGTCACGGCGAGCGTCGGGCTCTGCTCGTCGACATGACGCACATAGACGCGACCATAGGCGATGTAGGCCATGGTCTTGCCGTCGGGGCTCAGCGCCGCTTCGCTGACGTCGCGGTCGATGCGACGCAAGGCATACAGGTCGCGTCCATCCTCCGGTGCCCGCAGCGAAATGGCTTCGGGCTCGGCATCAGGCGCCTCGAGGTCGAGGGTCAGCAGGTTATCCCACACCTGCAGCACGGCAGTACTGCCGTCGCGGGACACATCGAAATGCTGCAGGTCGTGCTCGTCGAACTCGGTGAGTCGTTCGATGGAGCGCTCGGCGTCGAGCTCCATGCGGTACAGGTTGACCGTCTGGTCTTCGCGGTCCGACATGAACAGCAGGGTGTCCTCATCGACCCAGCGGGCCATGCCGTCGTCGCCGTCGCGTTCGGTCAACGGCTCGAAACGCCCGGTCCCGAACTCGTGCAGCCAGATGTTCATGGCGTCCGGACCGCGGTAGTGACGTCGGTTCCAGTCGTGATAGGCCCCGCCGCGGGTGAAGATGACGCGCCGGCCGTCGGGTGAGAGCTGGGGCTCGGAACCAAAGGCATCGTGCAGCCGGTCGTAATCGCCACCTTCCGGGGAGATCCGGTAAGGGCGCTGGTCGCGGTAGACGTCGGCCTCGAGCATGCCCGAGAAGGTGATCACCGGCTCGCCATTCCGGTCGAGGGCGTAGGAAGGGTTGCGCAGGTGCTGGTCGCCATGGGTCAGTTGGCTGAGCTCGCTGCCGTCACGGCGCATACGCCACAGGTTGAGATAGCCGTCGCGCATCGAGGCGAACACCACCCACTCGCCGTCAGGACTCCAGCTGGAGTGCAGATCGTCGAGGTTGTGGCGGGTCAGGCGCACTGCCACGCCGCCTTCGCTGGAGGCTCGCCACAAATCGCCGCGCCAACTGAAGATGAGTTCCGAACCATCGGGGCTGATCGAGGGGAAGCGAGGCAGTCCGACCTGGCCGGAGTGAGCCTTGGCCGCCATCAGTACGCTGGCCAGCAGGCCAGCCAGGAGGATCGGGAGCGCAGACCGGTTCGCCGCACGGCGCAGTGTTTGAGTGCGATGGGTGAACTCCTGTCTCATACTAATCCTTTAGAACTGCCATGCTTTTTCTCCATGCTTTCCCACCATGCCCCCAACGTAGCAATAAACCCACAAGCCATCGAACAGCCGCGCACGTCATCCCGGCCGAGTCGGTGCCGACTGGCGGCTGACGCGGCCGTGTGGGAGTGGGGAATAGGGACAGTGCGCTGGCCGCTCGTGCCGGTCAGGCAGGTGGTGGCGTGCTTCGAGCGACCGCCGACGGCGGTTACCGTCGACGATCGGGGGAGGTCATTTCATGCGTCGTCGTTTTCCATGGCCCCGGGAGGCTCGGTCACCCATGGCTCGCGGGCGGTTTCCTCGCGACAGCTGGCGTCGACGGGGCGCTCCGGATCGTTGAGAAAGGCCTGGATCATGCTCGAGCGACACTCGTTGATCGGGTTGTGACCGAGTGCCTGAAGCTCGACGAACTGCAGGTTGGGCATGGTGCGCTGCAGATGCCGACTCCAGCGCGTGCCACAGCAGGGATCCATCTGGCCGTGAATCGCCAAGGCGGGTATCTCGCTGACCGGTGGGTCATTGTGTTCGGCGGGTACGTCGCCATCCTCGCCCCACCAAGCGCACAGCCAGGGCGGCTCGAAGCCGAGCACGGCGGGGTCGCGCTCGACGGCAGCGATGGAGTCGGTCGGGCTTGGGCGGTTGCTTCCCATGTCGCTGCAAACGTGGGCGAGGAAGTAGCCCAACGCATAGTTGGGCGCCTCGGGGTTGGGGTCATGATCTTCGATGCGAAAGAAACCTTCGAGCCGTGAATAGTCGCCCGCCTCGATGTCGGCCACCAGGCTCGGTAGTTCGGCATAGTCGCTGGCCAGGGTCAGATAGAGAGTGTCGAGAAATGCAGCACCATCGAAATAGAGCGTCTGGGTGCGGCCGTAGGGCGTGGCGACATGGGCCACGTAGGGACGGGCATCCAGCCTGCGCCGGGCGCGATCGATGGATTGCATCCAGTTGGGCAGCAGCTCACGACAGCCCCGATCTTCGGCGACGCACAGCGCCAATGTATCGGTGAAAGTCTGCTTGGCCGTGTAGAGTTCGTCCACCGGTGGTCGATTGCGCAGGTGGTTGAACCACGGCCAGCCGAAGATGGCGGCGCGAATACTGTCGGGATGGTACTGAATGAACGAGGCGAGGGTGCCGCTGCCGGTGGAAGAACCGAAGCCGTCGATGCGCTCGTAGCCGAGCAGCCGGCGGATCTCGTCCACGTCGCGCGAGACGGCATGGCTGTTGTACTGACTGACATCGTGTCCCTCGGCGGTCAGCTTGCGATGGCACGCCTCCACTTCCGAGGTAATGATGGACAGGCGGTGCATCGGCTCGAGCGAGGCGGTGATTGCGGGGGTATGGATGATGTTGTGGTAGGGAGAGACGGCGGCGTACTCCGGACATTCCAGGGACGGGTCGGCATGGATGAAACCACGATGGTCCATGGTGACCAGGGTGCGCTCGCCGATGTCCTCGAGCAATTGTTCCATGTACTCCCGCTCGCCCAGCGACGAGTAACCGGGGCCGCCGGGAAAGAAGAAAACCGGGAGCTTGTCTTCGTCCGCTGCACCGCCCTCCGGCTCGATCACCGCCACGGGCAGCGAGATCGTATTGCCATTGGAGTCTTCCCAGTTCTCGGGGGCATGAAAGGTATGGCAGGTGGCGTCCAGCTCGCGCAGCGCCTGGGTCGGGCACTCTGCGCTCTGCAGGCGAGGCAGCTCGTCGCTGTCCGTCTGGGCCAAGGCTGAGGAAGCAAGCAGCAGAGCCAGCGGCGCGACGCCGCACCGCCACACTCGAGCATTCTGTGCGGTCATGATGCGTCCCTCTCGATTGTAGTTGTCGATCTCGGGTTCGGCTGGGTTTCGCTAGTCAAGCTAGCAGCCGGGGGAGGGGCGTCAACGCCGAAACCTGTGGTAACCCATGGCAATAAACAAAGACAGAGAGGATTTTGAAGCTCGTCGGCCAGGCAACTATTTTTTGAAGGTAAGACATCGCAAAGCAGGAAGCGGCGCGGCTTTCGCCGTGCGATACATCGATGAAAGGAGGTGCGAGATGCAAGTACGCGAAGTGATGACTCAGCGCCCGGATTACTGCCCGGCCGATGCCACCATTCGTCAGGTGGCCGAGCGCATGCGCCAGGACAACTCGGGCTTCGAGCCTCTGGTCGAGGGAGATCGTATCGTGGGTACCGTGACCGATCGCGATCTCACGGTTCGCGCCCTTGCCGAAGGCAAGAATCCCGACGACAAGGCGAGCTCCATCGCCACCTCGGAGGTGCTGTATGCCTTCGAGGACCAGGACGTGAAGGATGTGCTGCGCAACATGCAGGAGCAGCATGTACAGCGCCTGGTGGTGCTCAACAATCAGAGTGACAAGCGTCTCGTCGGCGTTGTGACGCTAAGCGACATTGCCGACCGCTGCGCTGACGACCAGATGGCACGTGAAATCGCCAACTGCAGCAAGCACTATCACTGAGCCGTCCCCGACACGACCGCTGCGAGACGGCACATCCTGTGCAGCAAGGGCATCGCCTCGGCGATGCCCTTTCGCATGGGCAATGACACCGCCGAGGCATTAGGCTAGCGTGGCGAAAGGCTCCTGCACGAGAAGCGCGATGCCATCCGTTCATCTTGATATCGCCACGCCCGTCGGCGTGATCTCCGACACCCACGGTCTGCTGCGTGAGGAGGCGTTGACATTGCTGGCGGGCTGCGAGCTGATCCTCCACCTGGGCGACGTGGGAGCGAAGCCGGAGGATATCGCCATACTCGAACGCCTGGGCGAACTGGCTCCTCTCTACACCGTGCGCGGCAATATCGACACGGCTGGCTGGGCCGGCGTGTTGCCGCCGCACCGGGATCTCGTCGTCAACGGCTGGCGCCTCCATCTGGTTCACGACCTGGCTGATTTCGACCCTACCACCGCGTGCGATGCCGTGCTGCATGGCCACTCCCACAAGCCGCGCAACGAATGGCATCACGAGCGACTGCTGTTCAACCCGGGGGCGGCGGGCAAGCGCCGCTTCCGGCTACCGCTCACCCTGGGCAAGCTATGGGCCGATGCGCATGGCTTGCGTGGGGCGATACTTCATCTACCGCTCTAGGAGGACAGGCCACTCGCGACGTCTCGTGCCTCCCTCGACAGGGCGCTGTCGCTTGCACCGATTACGTCCTGACAGGCGACTTCCAGCACGGCGCGCCGGGTAAAGGCCGAAACGTTGGCCATGCGTCCCAGGGTTTCGCCATCGGCGGTCAGCGTATGCGCGTGACGAAGTTGCACGTGGCACTGGGGTGAGCGCAGATGAACCACGGTATCGTCGCCCTGGGGAGGATGCCCCAACAGGCGCGTCGAAAGGTAAGAGAGCAGCAAGTGAAACCAGGCGCGCTGCCGCACCGCCACGATGTCCAGTTGACCGTCATCGATCCGCGCCCCGGCAATGCCGTGGCCGCCACCGAAATAGGCCCCTGAAGCGATGGCGATGGTCAGCCAGCGACCCTCGACGGCCTGGTCATCGCCCTCGATGCGTCCCTGAAAGCCTTGCTGCATGCCGAATTTTCTTGCCAGGGCGGCAAGGTAGCTGAAGCGTCCCAGGAGCCTTTTCTCGCCCGGGGAGGCCTCCTGGGCGGGCACGGTGCCAAGCCCGATATGGGCGACGTTGAGATAGAGCTGACCATTGATCCAGGCCGCATCGACTTTGGCCGTATCCGCCCCGAGCGCCACCCGGCACACCTCCACGGGATCGTCGGGAAGCCCCAGGTTGCGGGCGAAGTCATTGGCCGTGCCGGAAGGCAGCACGCCAAGTACGGCGCTGCGCTCGATACAGATGGAAGCCGCGTGATTGACCGAGCCGTCGCCGCCGGCCACCAATAGCCGGTCGCCGGGCTCGACCTGGCGATGCCAGTCGCTCTCGGCAATGTCTCGCACCTGTGGGTCAGCAAGGCCCGCCGCCTGCAAATGCTCCCGCCAGAAGGCGGTATCGTGGCTGCCGTCGCCGGCAGCGGTATTGGCCATCAGCCAGTGTGTCATCGGTGCCTCCTTACACCCATGGCGTCCTTTCTCAAGGATAGCGAGCAAGCGCTGCATGCGCCTTAGCATAGGTATAGCCGGTTCGCTTAGCCGCTGACGGGTGGAAGAAAGAAACCCCAGTCGGAGCCGCCAAAAACAGAAAAAATACCCAATCATCAACGGTATGCAGCCCCCGGCAGGGCATGATTCAATCTGCCCATATCGACACGCCGGACAGGCTGCCCCACCTCAATCGTTTCCCCGTTGCACTTCGACCCCGGTCGGCGCTAACCGCGCGCTGGCTCTTCGGCATGTCGTTGCCAGGGGCCACGCGGCGACGAGGGCAGGAGGCTTCGGCCAGGCGTGGAGAGCCAGGTAACCGCCAACGAGGCTCAGCCAGGAGGACCATCGTGCCCACAGAGAACGCGCCTACCATTCCGTCCACCATGCACGCCATGGTCCTGACCGGCCACGGCGACATCGACAAGCTGGTGTATCGCGACGACGTTGCTACGCCACGGCCGGGCCCGGGCGAAGTGCTGGTGCAGGTCACTGCCACGGCCAAGAACAACACCGACCGCAAGGCTCGTGAGGGGCTTTATCCGACCAAGGACAAGGGCGACGTCACCTCCTTCGCCATGGGCGGCGAGCCGACCCTGACCTTCCCGCGGATCCAGGGCGCCGACGTGGCCGGACGCGTGGTGGCAGTGGGCGAGGGAGTCGATACCTCGCGCATCGGCGAACGTGGCCTGCTAGACTTCAACCTTTATCCCGACGCGCGGCGTGACATCAACCTGACGCCGGACTACTACGGCCACGGCGCCGACGGCGGCTATGCCGAGTACATCGCCGTGCCGTCCGACCAGTTCCACCACGTCCCCAACCCCGAACTCGCCGACGCCGAGCTGGCGGCGATGGGCATGTGCTCCTACCAGACCGGCTACCACATGATGACCTCGGCCAGGGTCGCGGCGGGCGAACGGGTGCTGGTCAGCGGCGCCAGCGGCGGCGTGGGGGCGGCGCTGATTCAGATGTGCCGCATCGTCGGTGCGATTCCCTACGCCGTGAGCCAGCCCGACAAGGCCGAGGCGCTGCTGGCGCTGGGCGCCGAGGCGGTGATCGACCGCGGTGATCTGTCCACCTTCGTCGAGCGCGTGCTCGAGGCCACCGGCGGGGCGCCCATCGATGCGGTGATGGATCTGGTCGGCGGCGCGATGACCGATCTTTTCATCGATACCATGATCAGCGACATGAAGGCACGCAGCACCTACCCGCGGCTCTCCATCGCCGGCGCCAGCGGCGGCAACCTCAGCGAGATCATGTGGACCCGCATCTACCTCTATCAGGTGCAGATCTTCGGCGTCTCCCACGGCACCCGCGAAGAGGCCGAGCAGCTCGTCGAGTGGATTCGTACGGGGCAGCTCAAGCCGGTATTGCATGCCGCGTTCAAGCTTTCCGAGCTGCACGAGGCGGAGCGCTACTTCGTCAACCGTGGCAGCAACTACCTGGGCAAGATCGTCATCGTGCCCGATGCCCAATGGGACGATCACGGCGCACCCTTCGCACTCGAGAACGACGCATTCAAGGGCACCGCTTTCAAGGACAACGCATGAGTCACGAACTCACCCTGCAACTGCTCGACACCCACGCCGGCGGCGATGTCAGCCGCATCGTGATCGGCGGCATCGACCCACTGCCCGGCGATACCGTGCGCCAGCAGATGGAGTACCTGGAGAACGATGCCGACGGCCTGCGCAAGCTGCTGCTGAACGAGCCCTACGGCATCCCTGAGATGTCGGTGGACCTGATCGTGCCGGCCTGCGATCCCCAGGCGCAGATGGGCTACATCATCATGGAAGTGATGGGCTATCCGGTCTATTCCGGCTCCAACACCATCTGCACCGCCACCGCGCTGCTCGAGACGGGACTGATCCCCAAGCGCGAGGGAATCCAGCACTTCACACTGGAGTCCCCGGCCGGGCTGGTGCAGATCGAGGCGCGGGTCGAGAACGGTGTGGTCGAGGCGATCACCTGTGGCGGACTGCCCAGCTACATCGACACCCATCGGGCGCGCATTCACGTCCCCGAGGTAGGCGACGTGACCTACAGCATCGCCTACAGCGGCGGCTTCTATGCGCTGGTCGACGCCGAGGAACTGGGCTTCTCGCTCAAGCGTGAGGAGGAGCGCGCCCTGGCCGAGTGCGCACATCGCATCGTCGAGGCGATCCAGGCTCACAGCGGCTTCTCGCACTATACCCTGGGCGACGTGGGGCCGCTGCCGTTCCTGCACTTCATGGGGCCGGTGGAGCAGATCGCCGACGACTTCTACCGCTCGCGCTCGACGACCTATGTGCATCCCGGGGTGATCTGCCGCAGCACCACCGGCACGGGTACCTCGGCGCGGCTGGCGCTGATGCACTACGAAGGCACCGTCAAGCCCGGCGACAAGCTGGAAACCGTGTCGCTACGCGAGACCGGCTTCATCGGCGAAGTCGTCGCGGTGCGCGAGGCCGGTGGCAAGCACCAGGTAGTGGAGAACACCATCACCGGCAAGAGCTACGTGCTGGCGCGCTCGGAGATCGTGGTCAACTGCGACGATCCGATGGTCGATTGTGGTGGGGTGCATCATATCCTCAGCTCCCGCCATCCCTGAGCGGAGCTACTGCGCCGTCAGTCGTAGCGGTGACGCCACTGCTTGACGGCGATCTGCTCCTTCATCAGCTCGAGCATGTCGACGAGCACCTGTTCGGTCACCCGGTCGGTGTGCTCGTCGACCTGCAGCCAAGTATCGAAGCCGCTCTCGGCCAGGCGCTCCACCAGCGCGGTGAACTCCGGCGAGCGCAGCCCCTTCAGCGCTTCGTGCACCAGGCGGCAAGCCAGATCCGAGAGACTCGATTGCATACTTCGGGCGACGGCATCGCCCATCGGCAGGCGGCGCAGGCGGCGTATCTCCTGGCTCTCCGCCACGGTGCGGCCGACCAGCGCACTAACGTAGCGCATCGTTTCCTCGCGGTTGCGCACATAGGCATTGCCGGCCATCTCCTCCAGGCGTTGGCTGAGCTCTTGGATCAGCTGCTGCTTGCGCGGCATCACCACCCGGTCGATAACCCGCGTCGACAGCGAGTCGCTGGAGCGGATCTGCTCCTGCATGTTGTCGAGCAGGCGAAGTGCCACGCGGTCGGACAGCTCTTCCATGAGAATGTCGTAGTACTTGGCGAAGAACGCGTAGACCTGCCAGCGACGCACGTCGATCAGGCCCAGGCGCTGCAAGCGGTGGAGCAGCGAGACGATCCGCAGTACGCGCAGCAGGCGAAAGCCGCCCAGCGGGATGCAGCCCAATACGTCGTACCAGTGCACGAAGGGGTAGAAGAACCAGCGGTGGTAGCGGCGCTCGGCGATGGCCGCGGCCCAGCCCAGCAGCACGTCGAGCACGAACACCGCCACGAAAACCAGGTCGATCTCGATGAAGTTGGCGTGCACATGGCGGTCATAGGCGTCGTACAGGCCCGGGGCGAGCGTGGCGAAGGCGTCGTTGAGGGGCGGCAGCAGGAACAGGCTGTCAAACAGGATCAGCGCCAGATTGGCCACTACCAGCAACAGGATGAGCAGGTCCCAGGCCAGGTGCAGGCGCTCCAGTCCGGGGCTCAGCGGGTGCGAGACGCTCGTCTCAGGCATGGTCTCTCCTCGGCAGCGGCGCTCGACGTTGCGTTAAGCCTAGCAGTCGTCGCGTGATTAGAGCTTTACCTTGCCGCGCAGCGCCTTGGTCTGCCCCTTCTTCGTCTTGCGATCCACGCGCTTGCGTTTCGCGGCTCGGCTCGGCTTGGTCGGCTTGCGCGCCTTGTGCGTCTTTACCGCCTCCTGGATCAGCGCCCTGAGACGCGCCAGGGCATCCTCTCGATTCTGCTCGAAGGTGCGATGGCTCTGGGCCTTGATCACCACCACGCCCTCCTTGGTGATGCGCTGGTCGGAGAGCGACAGCAGGCGCTCCTTGTAGAAAGGAGGCAGGCTCGAAGCGGGGATGTCGAAGCGCAGGTGAACCGCAGAGGCCACCTTGTTGACGTTCTGGCCGCCCGCGCCCTGGGCGCGTATCTGGCTGATCTCGATCTCGTGGTCGGCCAGCTCCACGTTATGGGAGAGTCGCAGCATATCGGCCTCGTGACTTGGGGAAAGGCATCGTCTGCACGAAGGCTACCATAGCGTGGCCCCTCTGGTTGGAGGCACGTACAGGCGTAAGCTAGGCTATGGAGCGACCGACGAGGTTCCCACCCGACCGTTCCACCGCATCGAGGGGCTCATGACCACACTGGTAATCGGCGCCAACGGCCAGATCGGTCGTCAGTTCTGTGAACTGGCCCAGGCCGTGGACTTACCCATCCGGGCGATGATTCGCGATTCCGGCCAGCGCCCATGGTTCGAAGAGCGCGACATCGAAACCGTGACCGCCGACCTGGAAGGCGAGCTGCATCACGCCTTCGATGGCTGCGATCAGGTGATGTTTGGCGCCGGTTCGGGACCGCACACCGGTCCCGACAAGACGCTGCTGATCGACCTCCACGGCGCTATTCGTGCCGTGGACCTGGCCTGCGAACTCGGCCTGTCGCGTTTCCTGATGGTCAGCGCCATGCGCGCCGAGAAGCCGCTCGCAGCGCCTGAGAAGCTGCGTCCTTACATGGCGGCCAAGCACGCCGCGGATGCCCACCTGCGCAACTCGGCCGTGCCTCACCTGATCCTCAAACCGGGACGACTGACCGATGAGCCCGCCACGCAGCGCGTTGCCACTTCGCTGGCGGAGGCCGGCGGCGAGAACAGCGTCTCGCGAGCCAATGTCGCCCATGCCCTGGTGCACCTGGCCCAGGCGCGCGACCTGATGAACCGGGAGTTCGTGCTGCTCGACGGCGAGCGGCCCATCGCCGAGGCGCTGAGCTGAGCGAGGTAGTGTCAGGCCGCTTCGCCGTAGGCCAGGCGCACCTCATCGAACAGCCACGTCTCGAACGCCTGCATGGCGAAACCTGGTGGGCGCGACTTGAGCCGGGTGAGCCAGTAGCTGCCGAGCGCGGCGTGGATCTCGAACGGCTGAACGATCTCACCGCTGCCCAACTGGCGGGCGAACATGCGTGGCGGAGCGAGGGCCACCCCCGCCCCTTGAACCGCAGCCTCCATCATCGCCAGTGAAGAGTCGAACGTCACGCCGTGGGTGCGTGCCGGTGGCCGTGACACGCCGGCGGCGGCGAACCAGTGCGTCCACTCGTTCTCGCGATAGGAGCGCAGCAGAGAATGGCGGGCCAGGTCCGCCGGTGTCTCGAGGGAGGCGGCCAGGCGCGGCGTACACAAGGGGGAGAGCGGCGCAGCGAACAGCCGCTGTGCCTCGAGGCCGTGCCAGGCGCCGTCGCCGAAGCGAATGGCACCGTCCAACCCCTCGATGGCCATGTCGACGCGATTGTTGTGGGTCGACAGGCGCACCTCGATCTGAGGATGGCTGGCCTGAAACCGCGCCAGGCGCGGCAGCAGCCAGCCCACGGCAAACGTGCCCACCGCCCCGACGTTGAGAATGTCGCGTACCTTGCCGCCCTCGAGCCGCTCCAGCATGTCTGCCATGCGGTCGAAGGCGTCCCGCATCACCGGCAGTAGCGCCTCGCCTTCCGCGGTGATCATGAGCCCGCGCGGCAGGCGCTTGAACAGCGCCGTGCCCAGACGCTCTTCCAACAGCTTGACCTGATGGCTCACCGCCGCCTGGGTCACGTTCAGCTCGTCGGCGGCGCGGGTGAAGCTCAAGTGCCGGGCCGAGGCCTCGAAGGCGCGCAGCGCATTCAGCGGCAGGTAAGGTCTCGTCATAAGCCCAAACTCAGTTTATGGCTCCTGCAAGATATCATGGTTTGTGGCCTTGGATGCCATCCCGCTAATCTGCCATCCGACGCGTCGCCCATCATTGAATGCCCTAACCATGACGAGTGGAAGGAACCATGATCCTGAAAACGACACCCTTAAAAACATTGATGGCCGGTGCCCTGTTGCTGGCGCTGATGCCCTTGAGCGCCGCGGCCGAAACCTGGCAGGAACGTGCCGATTGGGGCGAAATCTTCCGTGCCAACGAGGCCAGCGGCACGCTGCTGGTGGTCGACAAGCGCGACGGCACCACCGCCACGCTGGTACATGACGGCGAACGGGCCCGGCAACGCTTCGTACCGGCGTCCACCTTCAAGATTCCCCACACCCTGTTCGCGCTGGATGCCGGCGTGGTGAAGAACGAGTTCCAGGTCTTCGCCTGGGACGGCGTCGAGCGTGAGTTCCCGCCGTGGAACGGCGATCAGGATCTGCGTTCAGGCATGCGCAACTCGGTGGTTTGGCTCTACCAGCACTTCGCCCGAGAGCTGGGCGAGGAGCGCGAGCGCGACTACTTGGAGAGGCTCGACTACGGCAATGCCGATATCGGCGACCGCCTCGAGCACTTCTGGCTGGAGGAGGACTTGCTGGAAATCTCCGCCGAGGAGCAGATTGCCTTCCTCGAGCGGCTCTACCGCAACGAGCTGCCGTTCGACGAGGCGGATCAGCGGCTGGTCAAGGACCTGATGATCGTCGGCGCCGGCAACGACTGGATCCTGCGCGGCAAGACCGGCTGGACCGGTCAGCTCGGCTGGTGGGTGGGCTGGGTGGAACGCCCCACCGGCCCGGTGTTCTTCGCCCTCAACATGGAAACGCCCAACCGCATGGCCGACTTGCCCAAGCGCCAGGGCATCGTCGGCGAAGCGCTGCGCACCATTGAGGCGCTTCCGCCCGAAGCATGACGCAACCGGGCCCCGGCCGGCCACTCGGGCTGGCCGGGAGCCACTCGGTGTTCGTTTCGTCGGTCGGGGCCCACGCACAGGTGTCCTTGCCGGTTGGCGGTCGAGTGAGGTCGTCAACCGGTGCGTCGTTGCAGCGCCTCGAAGTAATCGCGAATCCGTTGAGCGTTGGTGCCCGCATCACCGCGACCCAGGCGCGAGGCCGAGCGGACATCGACCCGTATGCCGTCGGACTCCTGGGTCAGCCGTACCACCACGTCATCCTGAAAACCGAACCAGGTCGTGGTGGCAGTGGCCTCGATGGTATCAACGGCGCCGATGCTGATATCGGCGATCTCCCAGCCCATGTCCAGCACGGCGGCCTCGGCGGCGGCGCGCACGGTCGCCAGGGGCAGGGGAAAGTGGCGTGACTGGATATCGGGATAGGCGTTGCGCTGACGGCGCGCGAACGATTCGCCGGGATAGTCGACGGCGTTGGGGGCGGCCTCGCGTGCAGGGGCCAGGGCGACGAATTCGGGCGGGTTTTCCAGGTCGGTGGTGATGTCGTGGATCGGTGGCGCCGACTGGGCGCGCTGCCAGTACATCCAGGGAACCGCCAGCAGGGCGATGGTCGCCGCCATCGTGAATAGCGACATCCAGGCGACCCCCTTGCGGCGACACAGTAGCGCCACCAGCAGTGCCAGCAGGGCGACCGCGATGGCGCCCAGGCCGAGCAGGGCGCCCAATCTCAGCAGATTGAAGGCGCCACCCAGTGTCACCAGGTCCAGCCGATAGGCCGGTCCGGCACCGGCCAGCCCCAGCGCGGCCGCCACCAGTAGCAAGAGGCTGAACCCGGCGATGCGTGATGGCCATCGCCCGCCGCGCTGGCGACGTTGGCGATTCAGTACGGACATGGCTTCCTCCGCTAGCGGTAGAACGATCCCTTTAGCATATCCGCGCGGTACCGGCCTGCCGACTCCTGTGTTGCATTTTGCAACGCCTCACCGGAGCCGGCGGCTGCTATCGTTCTCCTCAGGCATGGAATTAGCGCGGCCGAGGAGGACGAAGCATGACCATGCAGGCTGAATACATGGTGCCGGCCCCCAGTCTCGAGCAGGTGCGCTCCCTTGCCGGTGTCACCGTGCTCGAGTTCGGTACCCCCTGGTGCGGCTTCTGTCAGATGGCCCAACCCGGCCTCGAGGAAGCGTTGTCGCGGCACCACGACGTGCATCACCTCAAGATCGAGGATGGCCCGGGCCGACGCCTGGGGCGGGCGTTTCGCGTCAAGCTATGGCCGACGCTGGTGTTTCTGCAGGACGGTGAGGAGGTGGCGCGGCTGGTGCGTCCTGCCAGCGGCGAAGCCATCCAACAGACCCTCGAGCGCGTGGCGGCCTGAGGGACCAGGGGACTGGTCGTCACTTGACGATTCCGGTTCCCGGGGCCAGCTTGCATTCAGGGAAACATTGTCAACGGTGAAGCCAAGGAGGCGTGACATGAGCCGTTATCAGCCGCGTCGGGTAGACGAACTCGAGACAGACGTTCGTCAATCCCGCGCCCATCTCAGCGACACTCTTCATGAACTCGAGCAGCGTCTTTCACCGGCTCGACTCAAGCGGGACGTATCGGCACACCTGCCCAGGCGTCATGGCGAGGAGCCAAGCTTCCTGGCTGGACTGGGGCGTTCGATTCGCCAGAATCCCCTGCCCGTGCTGGTGACCGGCGTCGGCCTGGGCTGGCTGGTAACCTCGCAACTGCGATCCCGCTCCGCGGGACAAGGGCGCGAAGAGGGGGCTGGTCTGCCGATGCCGCGAGGCACGACGCTGCCGGCCCTGCAGGAGGCGCCGCAGCGCATGGTGGCCACCCACCTCGGTACCCAGCAGGGACGAAATCACGTCTCGACGCATCGGCCGGATGTGATTGGCGAAGCCACGCACCTTGGCACCGGCCAGGGCTGGCAAGGCTACGTCCATCCGTCCAAGGGGGACGTGTCATGAATAAGACCTTGCTGGCCATTGCCATCGGTATTCTCTGTGCCGGTCTTGCTGGCGGCGTGCAGGCCGAAGCGGACAGTGCACAGGCTGGCTTCGAGGAGAGGGGGCCGGCAAACGTCTCGCTGGATCCCAGTCTCGCTGACCTGACGGCCGATGACATCGAAGGCATGACCATCGTCAACGCCGAAGGCGAAACGCTCGGCGAAGTCCGCAACGTGCTGCGTCATGACGTTGCTGGCGGCCTGCATGCCCTCGTCTCGGTGAACGGTTTCTGGATTTTCGGTGGCTCCGACGTCGCTCTGCCCCTGGCCGACATGAAGCTCGAAAGTGAGCGACTGGTACTACAGGAGCACATAGGTCAGGAAAAACTCGATGCACTCGGCACCGATTACGACGAGGATCGCTATAGCGACGTCGATGGCGGCATGACCTTGTCCGAGGCAATGCAGCGCTGAGCCCTTCCCCATGGCGCAAGGGCACCGCGGGCCGTGACAGCGAAGGCAAGACCGCCTGGTCTTGTCTTGGCACTGCATCGTCGAAGTGGCCGTGATGCGACTGACCCGCCAGGCCAGGCTTCGTGACATCTGGCAAACTACGCTGATATCCAACCGATTCGAGAAAGGAAGCCACATGAGCGAGACGCACACGCCCTGGGCCGAGCCCATGCCGGAGACGCAGTTCACCCTGATGCGGCGCATTCTGGATGCCCCCAGCCCCGTGGGGCTGGAAGGTGCCATGACCTATGGCGTGCTCAAGCCCCATTTCGAGAGCTTTGCGCCGTCGGGGTGGCGCATGCACCAGTACAAGGGGCATGCCGGCGTGGTGTGGGACACCCACCCGGACCGCGACGACCTGTTCAAGGTGATGATCATCGGCCATGCCGACAAGATCCGCATGCAGGTACGCAGCATCGGTGATGACGGCAAGATATGGATCAACACCGATGCCTTCCTGCCCAACGTGCTGGTCGGCCACGAGGTCAAGCTGTTCAGCGAGGATCCCGAGTCTGCGGGGCGCTACCGTATCATCCAGGGCGGTACCGTGGAGGCGCTGGGCGCCATCCATTTCTCCGACGCCGCGCAGCGAGAAGGCAGCAAGGGCATCAAGAAGGAACAGATCTACCTCGACCTGCAGATCCACGGCGAGAACAAGAAGCAGCAGGTGCTCAATCTCGGCGTGCGCCCTGGCGACCCGATCATCTTCGACCGTCCCATCCGTCACGGCTTCAGCCCCGACACCTTCTACGGCGCCTACCTGGACAATGGGCTGGGTTGCTTCGTCACCGCCGAAGTGGCGCGGCTGATCGCCGAAGCGGGCGGCACCGAGAAGGTACGCGTGCTGTTCGCCATTGCCAGCTACGAGGAGATAGGTCGCTTCGGCAGCCGCGTACTGGCCGGCGAACTCAGGCCCGACGTGATCATCGGCGTCGACGTCAACCACGACTACGTGGCAGCGCCCGGCATCGGCGAGCGACGCATGCAACCGCTCGAGATGGGCAAGGGCTTCACCCTGTCGGTGGGGGCCATCGCCAGCGAGCAGCTCAACGCCATCGTCGAGCGCACCGCCCGGGGGCATGGTATTCCCATGCAGCGCGACATCGTCGGCGCCGATACCGGTACCGACGGCATGGCCGGTGTGCTCGCTGCGGTGGATTGCGCCGCCACCTCCATCGGCTTCCCGATCCGCAACATGCACACCATCTCGGAGACCGGCAACACACGGGACGTGCTGGCTGCCATCCACGTACTCGCACACACGCTCCAGACGCTGGATGCGCTGCCCGATCCGCACCGCGAGTTCCTCGACAACCACCCGCGGCTCGACCAGGCGGAACGCTTGGTACATCGGGGCTCGGCAAAGCCCGAGGACAACCAGAGCGACAGGCGCCAGCAACGGGACTTTCAACAGAAGCACCCCTCATGACCGCTCTCCTGCTGGCCGCGCCGGTTCGCCGCCTGCTCGAGGCGGCCCCGTCATCGGCGCTGCCGATGACCTACCGGCAACTCGCCGAGGCGCTGGGGCTCACCCCGCCGCGCACCATCCAGCGTGTGACCCAGGCGCTCGAAGCGTTGATGCGCGAGGATGCCGAGCGGGGCCGGCCGTTCGTCGCCGCCTTGGTGGTCAGCCAGCGCGATGGCCTGCCGGCGCCGGGCTTCTTCGAACTGGCCGTGCAATTGGGCCGATTCCCCGCCGACCCGGCCCGGCATGCCGAGGCGCACCGCGAGGAGTTCCAGCGGGCGCTGGCCGAGCGGCTGCCCGCCGCCCCGGGCTCATGACCGGCGCAGTGGATCGAGCAGGGCGCCGAGGCCGTTGTGGTCGATCTCATGCATCAGGTGCAGCAGTTCGCCGATCTCGCCGGGCGGGAAACCCTCGCGGGCGAACCAGTTGAGGTAGGGCCCCGGCAGGTCGGCGATCAGCCGGCCTTCGTACTTGCCGAACGGCATTCTGCGGTTGACCAGCTTTTCCAGGTCTTCGGGCTTCACTCGCTCACTCCCGCGTCGGTTCGCCGATTCGTATCCAACCAGCAAACCCAGGCAGGGGCAAGTCACAGAGAACGGCCCGCCGGCCTTACGCTTGTCGTCGCTTCAACTGCTACGCTTTCTTTGACCGGATGGCCGGATGCGCCATGTCAAAACGCGGGAAAAGGATGTCGGCAGTGAGTGTGACGGAAGGGAAGCCGCGACAGGAACTCCAGCAGGCGGCACCCGTGAGGTCGCTGCGGGTGATGACGCTCAATGTGCACAAGGGATTCAACGTGTTCAACCGGCGTCATATCCTGCCGGAGCTGCGTGATGCCGTCACGACCCTCTCGGCCGATCTGGTGTTTCTGCAGGAGGTGCACGGCGAGCACCGTAAGCATTCCCTGCGCTACCGTGACTGGCCGGGCGTGCCGCAGTACGAGTACCTGGCCGATAGCATGTGGCCCGACTTCGCCTATGGCCGCAATGCCGTCTACCCCGACGGCGATCACGGCAACGCCCTGCTGTCACACTATCCAATCCGCGAGTACGAAAACAGGGATGTCTCGATTCACGGCACCGAGAGGCGAGGACTCCTCCATTGCCGGCTGGCGGTTCCGGGGCAAGCGACGGTACATGCCATTTGCGTCCATCTCGGCCTGCGCCACAAGCATCGCCTGCAGCAGATGCGTCTGCTTTGCGAGCTGATGGACTCACTGCCCAGTGACGAGGCTGTGATCGTTGCCGGTGACTTCAACGACTGGCGCCTCAAGGCCGACGGCGTGCTGGCCGAATGCGGTTTGCAAGAGGCGTTCGCGAACTGCCAGGGGCGCCCGGCAAAGACGTTTCCGGCTCACTGGCCCCTGCTGCGCCTGGACCGTATCTACGTCCGCAGCGCCACCTGCCGGAATCCGAAAGCCCTCTATCGCAAGCCGTGGTCGCATCTCTCCGATCATGTTCCACTCATTGCAGAGATAGGCCTGTGAATTTCCAATGGAAGGAAGGCAATCAAGCCGAGCTGTTGATCAATGGAAGCGAGTATTTTCCCGACGTGTTCGAGGCGATTCGTACAGCGCGCCGGGAAATCCTGATCGAGACGTTCATCATCTTCGACGATGAGGTCGGTCGGGCGCTCAAGGAAGCCCTGCTCGAGGCCGCGGCTCGTGAGGTTCGCATCGAGGTTACCGTCGATGGCTACGGCACGGCGGACCTGGGCGACGACTACATCGCCGAGCTGACCGAGGCCGGCGTGAACATGCACATCTACGATCCGCGCCCCCGCCGCCTGGGGATGCGCACCAACCTGTTTCGCCGCCTGCATCGCAAGATCGTGGTGGTGGACGGCGAAGTCGCCTACATCAGCGGGATCAACTTCGGCTGGGACCACTTGCCCGAGAAGTACACCATGGGCAAGCAGGATTACGGCATTCGCGTACGTGGGCCGATCGTCGCGGATATCCGTCGCGCCGCCACGGCACTGCTGCTGGAACACCAGGCGGTCGAGGGGCTGCCCCACCGACTCGTCGAGACCTCTCCCCACGGGGAGGCTGACATGCGCCTGGCCATTCGCGATAACGACCAGCATCGTACCGACATCGAGGACCACTACCTGGAGGCGATACGAACGGCCAAGTCGCGGCTGCTGATTGCCAATGCCTACTTCTTCCCGAGTTACCATCTCTGGCGTGAGCTGCGTAACGCTTCGCGGCGTGGGGTCGAGGTGACGCTCATTCTCCAGGGGCGCCCCGACATGCCCTGGGCACGGATGTTTTCCAGTTCGCTGTACAGCTACCTGCTCAAGGATGGCATTCGCATCTACGAGTACCAGGAGCATCCCCTGCACGGCAAGATCGCCATTGCCGACGACGACTGGGCGACGGTGGGGTCGAGCAACCTCGATCCGCTCAGCCTGTCGCTGAATCTCGAGGCCAACCTGTTCATCCGCGATGCCGGCCTCAATCGGCAGATCCGCGAGCACCTGACCGAGCTGATCGAGAACAGTTGCCGATTGATCACCCCCGAGGCCGCGGAGAAGGGGCGCTGGTGGCGCGCCCCGCTGATGTTCGTGAGCTTCCACTTCCTGCGCCACTTTCCCCTCAGCGCAGGCTGGAGCCCTGGCCATACGCCTCGGCTCGAGCCGCTGACGCCGAAGGAGCACTCGAAGCAGCGCGCCCTGCATTGAGGCCAGCGAGGTAACGCCATGAAGGTTTCCGACATCGACAGGCTCAAGCCATCCCGCACCTGGCGTCGCTGGCTAAAGCGGGGGGCCACGCTGGTCTTCTTCGTGCTGGTCGCGGTGCTGCTGTTTTCGTTGGCCCGCAATGTCGACTGGACCCAGGTCCTCGAGACGCTGCGTGGCTATAGTCCCTTGCTGCTGCTGGCAGGAGCGGGCATTACCGTGGCCAGCCACGCCGTGTTCAGCAGCTACGACCTGTTGGGCAAGCGATACACCGGACACTTACTGTCAGCCCCGCGTGTCCTGCTGGTGGCCTTCGTGTGCTACGCCTTCAACCTGAACTTGGGAGCCTGGGTGGGCGGCCTGGCGATGCGCTACCGCCTCTACACCCGGCTCGGCCTCGGCGTGAGCACCGTGACACGCATCCTCAGCGTGAGCCTGATCGCCAACTGGCTGGGCTACATGCTGCTTGCCGGCACGGTATTTTCCTTCCGGCTGCTCGGCCTGCCGCCGTCCTGGCAAATCGGCGCCACGGGCCTGCAGCTCATCGGCGTCGGACTCCTGACGCTTTCCTTCGCCTACCTGGCTGCCTGTCGCTTCTCCCGGCGCCGCGTCTGGCACGTGCGGGGCCACGAGATCGTGCTGCCCCCGCTCAGGCTGGCGTTGATGCAGGCGCTGCTGGGAGCGGCAAACTGGACCCTGATGGCCGCGCTGATCTATCTGCTGCTGCCGTCGGGAATGTTCTTTCCCAGCGTGCTCGGCATCCTGCTGATCAGCTCCATCGCGGGGGTGGTTACCCACATTCCCGCGGGTCTCGGTGTGCTGGAAGCGGTGTTCCTGGCGCTGTTGCAGCACCAGATTGCCAAGAGCGAGATTCTTGCCGCGCTGATCGCCTATCGCGCCCTCTATTTCCTGCTGCCCCTGACGGTTGCGTGCGTGGTCTACCTGCTGCTGGAACGAAAGGGTCGGCAACGAAAGCGGGAAGAGGTCAGTCAGCATGGATGACATCGCCAGGGGCGGATCGGCGGGACGATCTGTTCGCTTGACGGCGAATGGCTTACCCTTGGCATCCTGATGTTGGCATGAGAGAAGCAATGGCGGGTTCTGCATCGCGTCGCTTACCCTATCACGTCGCGGATACCATCAAGGGCTGGATCGTGGATCGCCAGCTGATGCCGGGAGACCGTCTGCCCAGCGAGGCCGAGCTGATGGAAACCCTTGGCGTGTCCAAGGGCACCATTCGGGAAAGCACCCGCGTACTCGAAGCACAGGGCCTGGTAGTGACGCGTACCGGCCCGGGCGGCGGCGTCTTCGTATGCAAGATGAGCGAGGCGAAGGCGACGTCGCTGCTCAGCCATTACTTCTACTTCCAGGACATCTCGATCCGCGACATCTATCAGATCCGCGTGGCGCTCGAGCCGGAGCTCGCCGCGTCGCTGGCCGGCAGGGTCGGCGCCGACGACCTGGCCCGGCTGCGCGCAAGCCTGCACAGCTACGCCACGCCGGCCCCCGACATGGAGACCGAACGCCAGCAGCACATCGATTCGCTGCGTTTTCACGAGATGCTGGCGGAACTGGCCGGGGGCAATCCTCTGCTGTCTTTCATCATTCGCTTCACCGTGCAGGTGCTCTCCGACCTTACCGTCTATCGGCGGCTCTACGAGCCGGGCGATCACCAGATCGGCCCCACCGGTTGCCAGTATCACGCCCGGCTGCTGGACGCCATCGAGGCCGGGGACGCCGAGCTGGCCCGTGAGCTGATGCGCGAACACATGCTCTCGGCCCAGGCGGTTATGAACGACAACGAGGCCCAGGTTCGACGTGGTTTCCTGACCGATTGACGGCGTGCCCGGCTCGCTGTCAGCGCCTGCTGCGTGCATCCTTACCCAGGTCGGTGAGAAAGCGCATCAGCACCTGGGTAGCACGCCCGGCATCTTCCACACTGATGGCTTCGTCCGGGTGATGGCTCAGGCCGTCCCGGCAGCGCACGAAGAGCATGCCGATGTCGGTCAGGTCGTGCATGGCCAGGCCGTCATGGCCGGCACCGCTGAACATGCGCTCGGCGGGCTCCTCGCAGCCTCGGCATGCCTGTTCCAGGGCCTCGACCAGCCAATCGGCGCAGTCGACACCCTCGGCCTGGTAGGTGCGCTCGCTCGACAACTCGAGCCCGCGCGCTTGGGCAAGCCGCTGGCAGGCTTCCAGAACTTCCCTGCGACCCTGCTCGCGTAACCCGGTATGGGGCGAGCGCAGCTCCAGCGTGAAGTTCACCTCGGCGGGAATCACGTTCACGGCGTTGGGCCGTACCTCCAGCTTGCCGACCACGCCAACCAGATCGTCGGTGGCGTTCAGTATCCTGTCTGCTTCCACCACCATCTCGGCGGCGCCGACCAGGGCGTCGCGACGGCCCGGCATCGGCGTGGTACCGGCGTGGCCGGCCTTGCCCGTCACGACCATGCGGTGGCGCTCGATCCCGGTCAGCGCGGTGACGACACCCAATGCATGGTCGCGCTGTTCCAGCACCGGGCCCTGCTCGATATGCACCTCGACGAAGCCGATGACAGCTTCGGGCCTGCGCGCCAAATGGGGGATCTCTTGCGGATTGCCGCCGAAGGCCTTGAGGGCCTCGCCGAGCGTCACGCCATCGGCGTCGCGTGCCTTCAGGCTCTCGGGGTCTAAGGTGCCGGCCAGGGCCCGGCTGCCGATCAGGGTCGACTGGAAACGGGTGCCCTCCTCGTCGCCGAAGGCCACCACCTCGACACCATAGGGCAGCTCGGTGCCGGCTTCCTTGAGCGCCTGCAGGGCTTGCAGCGGCAGGGCAACGCCCAGCATGCCATCGTACTTGCCGCCTTCGGCTACCGTATCCTGGTGCGAGCCCATGATCAGGGTCCTTTCGCCCTGCCGGGCTCGCTCATTGCGCCCCACCAGATTGCCGGAGGCATCGAGTTCGGGAGTCAGTCCGGCCTGGCGCATCCAGTCGGCGATCAGTTCCAGCACCGCCCGGTGCTCGTCGGAGCAGAACAGCCGCGTGACGCCAGGGCCGGGCTGGGAGTGGTGCGCGGCGTCGTCCAGCCGCGCCATCAGCTGTTGGCCGAGTGCCGCCTGCGTCGAGGAATCGGACATGCATATCTCCTTGAATCAACGCGTGGGAAGCGAGGCGAGGAAGGCAGCGAACGCCGGGTCGCGTACGCGCCGTGCCAGGGCTCGAAGCGCCCGGGCGGGTTCCTCGTCCCAGTCCACGCGCAGGTCGATGGGGGCCGCATCGAAGGACTCGATGCGCAGGGCGGCCGAGCGCGTACCGCGCTTGTCGCCACCGGCCAGTAGCGCTGCCTCCAGGCTCTCGACCAAGGTCTCCAGCAGGTGGCTTTCGTAGCCGTTGCGGTAGCGCGGGGCGGCTGCCTGTGTCCAGGCCTCGTCGGGGTTGGCGCAGGTCAGCGTCAGGAAGGTTTGCAGCAGTTTCCCCACGACCTGTTCGTCGGCCAGCATGTTGCCGGCCGCGGCCACCGTCGGGCGCAGCTCGGCGGCCACCACTGCGATGTTGTCGTCACCGGAATGCAGCGCCGCCCGGCCGCTGGCATCCATCACCAGACACTGGCGCCTTGCTGCGCCGCCGTCCGGCCGGGTCACCTGATCGAGTGCCGCCTGTGCCGTATGTCCTCGCTCGAGCGCATGGCGGACACCCTCGGGATACCAGGGGTGGGTCGCCAGCCCCTGGGTGGTGCAGGCGCCCAGCCCCCGCCAGGCGTGGTGCACATAGCCGCCCACCGCCACCCCACCGGTGGCAGTCAACGCGGCAACCGTGCCGGTCGCCGGCTGCACGTGGATGAGGGACACAGTCATGAGCTGGATCAGTAGCCGACGTAGTGGCCGATGACCAGGCCGACCCAGGCCAGCGCGTATACCAGCACCATGAAGGGCATGATGGCCTTCAGCCATTTCACGTAGGAGACCCGCCCCAGGGCCAGCATGGCCAGAGTGCCGCCGGAGGTGGGCACGATCAGGTTGGTCAGGCCATCGCCCACCTGAAAGGCAGTGATCATCAGCTGGCGGCTCATGCCCACCAGATCCGCCACCGGGATCAGGATCGGCATGGTGACCAGGGCCTGGCCGGAGCCGGAAGGCACGAACAGGTTGATCGCCCCCTGCACCACGCTGGCCATGATCGCCGACATGGCGCCGGGGATTCCCTCGATCAGGCCGCTCAGCCCATGCACGATGGTATCGATGATCTGGGCCTGGCTGAGAATCACCTGGATGGAAGCCGCCAGGCCGATAACCAGGGCGCCGGGCGTGACCTTGGAGGCACCTTCCATCATCTGCTTGACGATCTCGTTGGCCGAAAGTCCGTTGACGATACCGATCACGATGGCCATCAGCAGGAACATGCCGGCGATTTCGTTGATGTACCAGCCCTGGGTGAACACGCCCACCAGCATGGCCGCCAGGCCGAGGATGAACACGCCCAGGGTCAGCTTGTTCTGCCGGGTCAGGCGGTACTCATCCAGCGACTTGGTCATGGCCTTGGTGTTATCCGGCTCCTCGAAATCCATCCTGACCACCCACTTGCAGATGTAGAGCGAGAGCAGGGCCAGCGAGGAGACTACCAGCAGAGTGCGCAGCCAGGCGCCCGAGAAGGTAGGCAGTTCGGCGATCCCCTGTGCCACGCCCACGGTATAGGGGTTGATCGGCGACAGCGCGAAGCCGATGCCGATGCCGCCGACGGCCATGGTGGTACCGACCAGACTGGAGCAGCCGATGGCGCTGGCGATCAGAACAGCGATGGGCACCAGGGCAATGTTGTTCTCGAAGCCCACGGCCACGCCGAAGAAGCCGTAGATGAAGGTGCCGGCGGTGATGATGATGTTGCGTCGCTCGACACCGGCTCGGTTCACCGCCACGCCGATGGCATTTTCCAGGGCACCGGTGCGCTGCAGGATATGAAACAGGCCGCCGGCGATGAACACGATGAACAGATAGAGCGATGCCTCGTTGAGGCCACGTGGGACCGCCACGAAGATATCGAAGGGCGAGATGGCGCCTACATCGGGAAGGTATTCGAAGGACTCGGGCACCACGCGGGTGCGGCCGTCCTGCTCGACCCGCTCGTATTCACCTGCCGGCACCACGAAGGTGAGGGCGTAGGTGGCCAGCAGGATCATGAAGATCAGAACCATGGGGTCGGGTACCGTCTGGTACCACTTCTTCTTGCGCTGTGTCAGCGCCTGCTCGGTTGTACTCATGTCGTTGTCCTTGTTCGCCGGGCGCCGGCGAGGGGAGTACCGACGCATACCATGAAATTTATCATGATAAATTGGCGGGTCAAGGAACGGGGGTGAGCCCGGGTTGAGGCTTCTGAGTTTCTTCGGGAAGGCTAAAGCAGTGCCGCAAGGCGCCCCCGTCCGCGGAAAGGGCTGCACTCATCGCTTCACAACACGTATTCCATACGGCTCCCGGCCTGCCTGACGGGCACAGGCGCATGGGAGAAAACGTCTTTCCACGCCTCCCCCATGCGCCCGTGTAGCTTAAATCTCGCGCAGCAGCGCAAGCGCGCCAAGGAACTGCTCAAGGCTGCCCGCGCCATCGGCAGCGCTGGTCAGTTCGTTGGCGTAGCACTCCTGTCAGTTTGCAGCCGCATCCGACGGTATGGCCGTCGGGTCCATCCAGAAAGCCTCCCAGACGTGACCGTCGGGGTCCGCCAGCGCACGACCGTACATGAAGCCATGATCCTGTGGCGGGTTGATATCCGCCGTGCCGCCGTTGGCTGAAGCTGCCTCGCACATGGCATCTACCGCCTCGCGGCTCTCACACGAGAGGGCGAGCATTACCTCGCTGGTATCGGCCGGCGGAATCGGACGGTCGGTGAAGGTGCGCCACTTGGCGTGGGTGAGCAGCATCACGTGGATCGTCTCGCTCAATACCATGCATGCCGCAGTCTCGTCGGTGAAATGCGGATTATTGGTAAAGCCCTGCGATTCGTAGAACGCCATCGACTTCGCGAGGTCGGCAACGGGCAGGTTTACGAAGATCATGCGCGACATATGCAAACTCCATAGGGTGGTGTCAGAGGTTTAGTCGATTGTGCTGACTCCTGCTATTCGGTTGAGTCGCTGTAATTTCGACAGGGCATGCCATGTCGAAATCATGAGCGCCAAAACGATAATGACCCTCCACACAATGCAAGGAGCAACAGCATGCGCTATGCCTGCTTCATCTACTACGATCCCAAGCTGCTATTTGGCGGAAGCCCACAAGCCAACGCCGCATTGGAGAAATGCACGAGTTATGACGAAGTACTGAGGGAGAGCGGCCATTTCGTCATGGGGGAGGCCCTGGAACTGCCCGAAACGGCTCGGGTGCTGCGAAAGCGAGATGGAAAAGTACTGGCGACCGACGGTCCCTTCATGGAAACCAAGGAGGTACTGGGCGGGATCATTCTCATCGAGGCTGAGGATCTTGAAGACGCCGTCCGGGTTGCCAGCGGTCACCCCCTGGCCAGCATCGGTGCCATCGAGGTTCGCCCCGTGGTGGACTTCGCTCAACCGCGGCCGGCATTCTAGCTGCCGCCAGTCGAGCCCGCGGCAGAGGGCCGTCGGGCTCTATCGGGCGAATAGAGATTACATCTGCGAGAGCAGGTAGTTCGGCTTGCCCAGCATCTTGATCAGCCGCAGCTGCTGCTCCAGCCAGTAGGCGTGGTCCTCCTCGGTGTCGGCCAGCAGGCCTACTAGCACGTTGCGCGTCTGGAAGTCCTGCTCCCGTTCGCACAGGGCGATGGCCTCCTTCAGGGCGTCGCCGACCTCGTATTCGAGCTGGAGGTCGTTGCCGAGCATCTCCTCCACGTCCTGGCCGATGCGCACCGGGGTGCGGGTATGCATGTCGGGTTTGCCTTCCAGGAACAGGATCCGCTCGATCAGCTGCTTGGCATGCCCTTTTTCATCGTCGAACTCATGGGCAATGCGCTCGTAGAGCTTGGTGAGGCCCCAGTCGGCGTACATTTCGGAGTGAATGAAGTACTGGTCCATGGCGGCGAGCTCCGCCGCTAGCAGCCCGTTCAGAGCGTCGATGATGTTCTGCTTGCCTTTCATGCGGAACCTTTCCATTAGCGCGAGGGGAATGAGGCTATCCTATGGCCAATCGCAGGGTTGGTCAATTTCTCTTTTAAATTCATATGGTTGTAATTGTTTCGCATGCGATTCGCATTAGGTTTCGCTTGCCGGGTACTGGATTCGAGCATCGCGCCTCAAGCGCAGCATGGTGAGCACGTTGGTCAGGAAGATCAGGCTTTCGGCGACGGTGCCGCCGATGGAACCTGCCAGGACATTGCTGGCGACCCAGCACAGCGCCGCCCCGGCCAGGGCGATGCGCATGGGGATGCCACTCAGCATGAACATGCCGTAAGTGCCCAGCAGGCCCGCGGCCAGCGCCGGGATGTCACGTGGGCCGCTCCAGGTCAGCGCAGCCACCGCCAGGGTGGCGAGCAGCATGCCGAGCATGAAGGCGCGGTTGCGACGGAAGCGGCGCACGAGGGCAATGCGCAGTACGATCAGCGCCGAGATGCCGGCGGCCACCCAGCTTTCGAACAGCGCGAACTGGGTAGCGAAGGCCACGTTGGCGAACAGCAGCAGCACGAACAGCCGGTCGTCGCGCTTGCTGGCGAAGGCCACGATGCACAGGGTCAGGGCCACCAGGCTGACACCCTGCCCGAGCAGCCATCTCAGGCCGATCTCTTCCATGATGAAGTCCATTACGGAGCTAATGGACTGGAGATTAGCACGGCAGCGACGGGCTTTGCTGGTACGCTTTCCCTTACTGATCATTTATCGGAGGCGCCATGGAAACGTTGCTGGATTCTCGCACGGAGATAACGCAGGCCGCGCTGGCCGCCATCGCCCACATGCCGACGGCGAGCCTGCCGGTATTGATGGACGAAGCGTTCGCCCAGCGATTGACCGACGCCGACCTCATGCGAATTGCCGTACTGCTGGCGCAGAAGAGCCACGACGAGGGCGGTTGTCCGATCGGCGCGGTAATCGTCGACAACGCCTCGCGGCGCATTCTCGGCAAGGGACACAACACCCTGGTGCAGGAGAATCATCCCTACAATCATGGCGAAACCTCCGCCATCCGCGATGCCGGACGCCTCGACTTCAGCCAGACCACGCTCTTTACCTCGCTCAGCCCCTGCGAGATCTGCGCGACCCTGCTCCACATGCGCGGCTTCTCCCGCGTGGTGGTGGGCGATGTCACCAACGCCTCGGGCACGGAAACCCTACTGCGTGAAAAAGGGATCCAGGTGGATATTCTGGAGGACACGCGCGGCATCGATCTCTATGCCCGCTTCCGCGCCGAGCGGCCCGAGCTGGACCTCGAAGACTGGAAGGGCGTGAGGGCTACGCGCAAGCCATGACATAGTAACGGCTCAGTGCAGATGGCTGCTGCCGGCGTTTCCGCAATTATGTCCAAGCCTTTCCCCTGGGCCCGGCTTACGCTATGTCTGAATGACGTTCAGGGAGGCGCGACATGGCCAGGCAATCCAGCCGGTTCGACTACTACAAGAGCCGGCAGATACCCGAACTCACGGTACTCCAGGCGTCGCTGAGCGACTTCAGCTACGACCGCCATGCCCACGAGGAATACGCCTTCGGCGTGACGCTCTCCGGGCGCCAGGATTTCTTCAGCGGCGGTGAGTTTCATCGCAGCCCGCCGGGCAATGTCATCCAGTTCAACCCCGAGCAGGTGCACGACGGCCACCCGGGGGATGACACCACGCTGGGCTACGTGATGATCTACGTACCCGCCGCCCAGCTCGAGGCCTCGTTCGCTGACGCGGCGGGAAGCGAGTGTGCCGCTCGGTTTCACGGCAGTGAAACCCTGCTGGCCGACCCCGAGCTGCGCCACGCCATCCTCGATCTCGCTCAGTTGATGATCCATCGGCAGGGCACGCGTATCGATCAGGAGCACGCCCTGCACCGCATGGCGACTCGTCTGGTGCAGCGCGCCGGCAGGTTCCAGCCTGGCGGTAGGGTTAGCCGTCCCGATGCGCTGCTGCGGCGCGCCAAGGAGTACGTCCTCGCCAACCTGGAGGCGGATCTCTCGCTGGATGACATCAGCCAGGCCGCCCACCTCTCCAAGTATCACTTCCTGCGTCTGTTCCGCCAGCAGTTCGGCATCACCCCACACCAGTACGTGCTGAGCTGCCGGGTCAATGCCGCGCGCAGTGCCCTGGAGGCCGGTGCGGCGCCCTCGGAAGTGGCCTTCCGCTACGGCTTCACCGACCTCAGCCACTTCAACCGCCGCTTCAAGCGCATCTACGGCAAGACGCCGCATCAGTACCAGCGCAGCGTCACCTAGCGACGCTTGGCTGCTGCCGCTCGGTTTTCAACACACTTCTGTCGGAGAGACTCCCATGGAGATCGTCGCCTATGCCCTGGGCGTCATGTACACCCCTGGGCCTGTGAATCTGCTCGGCCTGAACGCCGGCCTCAACGGCCAGGCCAGAACCTCCCTCGGCTTCTTCGTCGGCGTGGGGCTGGCCATGCTCACGCTCTTCCTGCTGTTCGGCTGGGCCGGCGCGGCCTGGATGCGTGGCGACATGCTCGCCGTGGTGGGGGCGGTGGGTTGCGGGTATATCCTCTACCTGGCGATCAAGGTCGCCCGCTCCACCATAGATCTGGGTGCCGCTCGGCAGGCGCCGCGTGTGCTGCAGTTTCGCGACGGCCTGATCATGCAGCTGTGCAATCCCAAGGCCATGATCGCGACCCTGCCGATCGTCACCCTCCAGTTCCCCGCCGCCGGCATCCATGGCGTGAGCCTGCTGTTCTGGTCGCTGGGGCTGGCTGTACTGGCCTTTGGCGCCCCCGGCAGCTATGCGCTGATGGGCGCCGTGGTGGGCCACCGGCTTGCCAACCCCTGGCTGCTGAAGGGCTTCAGCCTTGCCATGGCGGCGCTGCTGGTGTGGGTCGCGATAACCATCGGCTACGAGCACGTGTGGCTACCGTTGGCTGGGGAGGGTTTCATGGTCAGATCCTGACGCTGGCTTCGTTGCTTTCCGTTGACTTGGCGCACCGGATTTTACGGCCGGGAATGGTAATCTTGTTGCCAATACGCAATAGCGCACGCAAGGATGCCCAGTGATAAGCGACTGCCCAGACTTCTTATCATCATACTTGTCGATTCAAGGAAAACGCCCAGAGTGCCACGCTTCGCTCTCGGAAATTGTGAGAGCGAAGCGTGGCGTCTTTTTCCTAATGGAAGGATTTTGGCAACAGCCAAAAGCGCGGTCCTATGGGGCCAGTAAGTAAAAGCGGCTTGAAGCTGCTGGAAACGCAAAAGAAAGGGAACTGAAATGAAGCTACTCAAAACCACAGCTGCCATGGCGGTACTGGCTCTGATGACGGGGTGCGCCTCGGTCAATATGGCGTCGCAGCAGGAGTCATCTCAAGCCAAGCAGTTCGAAGCCCCGGAAGAGGGTATGGCAGGTGTGTATGTCTTTCGCAAACAATCCCCTTTCGGGGCTGCGCTTAAGAAAGATATCTGGATCGACGGCGAGTGCATCGGTGAAAGTGCCCGAGGCGTTTTCTTCTATCACCAAGTAGAAGGTGGTCAAGAACACGAGGTTGCCACCGAGTCGGAGTTTTCTCCCAATACGCTGAGCCTCATGACGGAGTCGGGAAATAACTATTTTGTCGAGCAGTACATCAAGATTGGGGCGTTCGTCGGTGGTGCCAACCTTCGGCTCGTCGATGAAGAGCAGGGCATGGAAGAGGTGAGCAAGCTGAGCATGGCAACACCTGGAAACTGTAGCCAGTAATCCAAAGGGGGCGCCGCCTTACGGCGGCGCTTCAAAACTTCTCGGCGCGAGTCCTGTTTCCAGGACCTATCATCAACGCCGTGTTACGCCACGACATCTCCAACATCGGCCGAGTAGGCCACGTCGCGTTGTGCCTCGAGCGCATGGAGCCGCTCTTCCAGGGCTTGCTTGATACCTGTATAGGCCGTGCTGCCGAGTGCCAGCCGAAAGGGCGGATGTGCTTCATCGGCGGCGGCGATCATGGCCTCCACCGTTCGGCCGGCATCGCCTTTTATCTCGAAGCTGCCATCTGCCAGGGCGCGCCTGACATCGCCGGCGGGAGTGGCGTCATAGACGGCCATTGGCATTCCACGCACGAGGCCCGCAGCAAAGTCGGTCGCGGTGGGGCCCGGTTCGACAATGATGAAGTCGATCCCGAACGGCGCGACGTCCTGGGCCGTTGACTCGATGAAACCCTCGATACCCCACTTGGTCGCGTGGTAGAGCGAGAAGTTGGGGTAGGCCTTCTGGCCGCCTTCGGAGGAGACCTGCACGATACGCCCGCCGCCCTGATCGCGCAGGTAGGGCAGCGCCGCACGAATGAGCTGAATCGAACCGGTGAGGTTGGTAGCGATCTGGTGATCGATCTGCCCATCGCTGAGCTCCTCGGCGGCACCGAAGAGCCCATAGCCGGCATTGGATACCACTACATCGATCCTGCCCATCCGGGCAAAAGCCTCGCGCGTGGCCTCGCGAATCCTCGTTACATCGGTAAGGTCGAGTTTCAACACTATCAGGCGTTCGCCATGGGACTGCTGCAGTTCGTCGAGCGCACCTTCCCGGCGCAGCGTGGCGACCACGCGATCGCCACGCGCCAGCAGGCTTTCCGTCATCAGACGGCCGAGGCCCGAGCTTGCCCCGGTAATCAACCATGTCTTGCTCATCGTTCCGTTCCTTCCTTCGGGTGGATTGACGAAGCCATGGTGGCGCTGCCGATTGGAATGCAGAAGTAGGCTACTGTTGTATGGATCCGTGAGAGAATTTCACTAATGACGAGATCGAACATGACCAAGCCGACCCTGAAGCCCAGCCTGGCCGATCTGGAGGCCTTCGCAGTGGTGGCTGCCGAACGCAGCTTTCGCCGCGCTGCCGATGTCATCGGCGTCTCGCGCTCGGCGTTGAGCCACCGAATGCGGCATCTGGAAGAGCAGCTCGGCGTGCGCCTGCTCCACCGCACCACTCGCAGCGTCTCCCTGACCGATGCGGGCGGCCGGTTTCTGGCGCGTATCACGCCGACCTTGAGTGAACTGAACGCCACGCTGGATACCCTCGCCGACGACCGCGGCGAGCCCAGCGGCATCCTGCGCATCAATGCAAGCAGGTCGGCGGCTCGGCTGCTGCTTGCCCATGTGGTGCCGGCTTACCTGCGCCGCTATCCGGCGGTGGAACTTGACCTCGTCAGCGAAGGGCGGCTCGTCGATATCGTCGAGCAGGGGTTCGATGCCGGAATTCGGCTGGGCGAGGCGGTGCCCCAGGACATGATCGCGGTGAAGCTGGTTGACACCATGCGCTTCCTGGCGGTGGCCTCGCCGGATTACTTGCACCGCTTCGGCACGCCGGGCGTGCCCGACGACCTGCACAAGCATCGCTGCATCCGCCAGCGGCTACCCAGTGGCAAGCGCTACCGCTGGGAGTTCGAGCGGCGAGGACAGGAAATCGCCATCGACGTTCCCGGCGCGCTGACGCTCGACGACAACGAGCTCATGGCCGAAGCGGCAGCCGACGGCCTCGGCATTGCCTACGTGCCCGAAATCGTCGCCAGCGAGCGCCTCGCTTCGGGCCAGCTGGTGGCGCTGCTGGAAGATTGGAGCCCACCATACCCCGGCTTGATGCTCTATTACCCCGGGCATCGCCACGTGCCGGCTGCGCTACGCGCCTTTATCGAGCTGGTAAAGGCGTCAGGCACATAGTCTGTCCCGCTGAGCCGCCAGCCAACGTGGCCGTTTGCTCCTTACTGCTACTCAGCCCGCCCTGTCTCGTCGCGATCGCAGTCGTAGCGTTTCATGTACGGAAACGGTGGCAGCCAGGTCTCGCGGCGCACGACCCAGCTCTCGTAGGTGGGTTTCAGTTGATCGGGGAGGTCCAGGGCGCCCAGGTGCACCTCGATTTCATCTCCGGTGCGGGCGAATACCGACGAGCCGCAACGGGGGCAGAAGAAACGCCCCTGGTAGTCGCGGGTCTCGCCTTCAATCGTTACCGCCTCCTGGGGGAACACCGCCGAGGCATAGAAGAGCGCGCCATGATGCTTGCGGCAGTCCAGGCAGTGGCAGATGCCGACCCGGTAGGGGCGTCCCGACGCCACAATGCGCACGTTGCCGCAGAGGCAACCGCCGGTGTACTGGTCCATGTTGCGCCTCCTGCGTGTCGGCTGACCGGAGCTTCAGGGGAGGGCCTGGAAGGGCTAAATGTAAGTGCCCTTCAGCGACGATAATGCCAAAGATAGCGGTCAGCCCGGCGCCTGGCGAAATGCAATGCGTGCCGGAATGAAAGATAATGAGCAGGGTAACGAAACGACACGCATACCGTGAGGCGACATGAACCCCACCATCGAACTGCTGAAATCCCACCGCTCGATTCGCAAATTCACCGACCAGAAGATCCCGCACGAGCTGCTGGTCGAGCTGATTCGCGCCGGCCAGGCCGCCGCGACCTCCAGCCATGTCCAGGCCTACACCGTCATCCATGTGAAGAACCCGGCCAACCGCGAGAGGATCGCCGAGCTGGCCGGCGGGCAGGCCTATGTGGCCTCCGCTTCCGACTTCCTGGTGTTCTGCGCCGACATGAAGCGACCCACCGAAGCCTCCGAGCGCACCGGCGCCAACGTCGTGCGCGGCATGACCGAGCAACTGCTGGTAGCCAGCGTCGACACCGCGCTGATGGCGCAGAACGTCGCCATCGCCGCCGAATCCGAGGGCCTCGGCATCTGCTACATCGGTGGCATTCGCAACAATCCCCAGGCCGTCAGCGACCTGCTGCGCCTGCCTGAGCATGTCTACCCGGTGTTCGGCATGTGCCTCGGCTATCCGGACGCCGACCCTGACGTCAAGCCGCGCCTGCCTGTGGAAGCGATCCTCAAGGAGGACGTCTACACTGACGACAGCGAGCAGGTCGCCGCCTTCGACGACGCCATGCAGCGCTACTACGTCGAGCGTCGCGGCGGCAACAAGGACGCCAACTGGTCGAAGAACCTGACCCCGCTGTTCGACAGCAAGCTGCGCGCCCACATGCGCGACTTCCTCACCCAACGCGGTTTCGAGATGAAGTGATGACCTCCACCGAGCCTCGTATCACCCTGAATCCGCTGAGGCACCGGGTACAGGTGACAATCGGCGACACCCGGCTCGCCGATACCACCCGCGCTCTCGAGCTGCGCGAGCGCGGCTACCCGCCGCGGTTCTACGTTCCCCGCGAAGAGGTGCGCATGGACCGGCTGACCCGTTCCGATACCGTGACCCACTGCCCGTTCAAGGGCGATGCCGCCTACTTCTCGTTTGACGACCGGGCCGATGTGGCATGGAGCTACGAGCAGCCGCTGGAAGGCATGCAGACGATTGCCGGATACCTGGCGTTCGATGACGACAAGGCGCTCGTGACGGAAGTCCCCTAGGCGGAAGGCCTTCAGGGCCTGGGCTATGCTTCAGCTCGTGAAACATTTCCCAGGGAGAGGTGAGCATGGCCAAACGTTTCAAGGTGGGCGATCACGTTAGCTGGAACTCCGAGGCGGGCCGGGTAAGTGGCAAGATCATCCGCGTCCACACCCAGGAGACGGAGTTCAAGGGGCGCAAGCGCCACGCCAGTGAGGACGAGCCGCAATACGAGATCCAGAGCGACAAGACCGACCACATCGCCATGCACAAGGACTCGGCGCTGACCAAGCTAAAGGACTAGCTATCCGGGAGCGCGCAAGCTCGCGGTGGCTCTCTCCTTGAGCAACCACGACCCCAGCCCGGCGACGGCGAGCCCCAGAACGGCGAAGAGCAGGAAGGTGGCGGCATGGCCTTCCGCCCCGACCAGCCAGCCGGCCAGCGGAGAGCCGGCGACCTGGCCGACCGAGGTGGCCAGCAGCGGCAGCACCGGGGCGAAGGCGGGTACCTCGGTCATGATCTGGATGCTTCTCACCAGATAGAAGCCGGTCAAGGTCATGTAGCCGGCGCCGAACAGGGCCGCCGATGCCAGGGCGAGGGCGAAGCTACCGGGATCAATCACCAGAATCGCTAGGCTCGCGGACATCACCAAGAGACCGGTGGCATGGCTCACGGACGGCCCGAAGCGTGAGATGAGATCGCCGGCGCCAGCGCCGGTCAGCCCCCCGAGGCCGACGGCTAGCCACATCCAGGCAGTCTGGCTCGGCGCGAGCCCGCCGGCGTTGATCACAGCATCGGGGGCAAACACCCAATAGGCTGCGCTCACGCAGCCCATGCCCACCGCCAGGCCGCTCAGCCGAGCGATCCCCAGCCACTCCTCACGGCTCACCGGCATGTCGGCCAGGCGAGACCGTGATGTCGGGGTGCGTGGCGCTTCCCGCGGCAGATAGCAGAGGGCCGCCAAGGCGGCGAGTGCCGCCAGGACGGCGAATCCGAGATAGGCGCTGCGCCAGGCTTCCGCCCAGATCAGCACCGCGGGCATGGCCAGCGCGATCCCCACGCTAGTGCCCGCATTGATGGTGGCGTTGACCCTTCCGCGCAGCTCGGGCGATACGATCCGGGAGACTGCCTGCGCCATCGCCGGCGAGGAGAGTCCGGTGCTGATACCGCAGACCAGCACCCCCACGGCGAGTAGCAGCGAGGAAGGGGCCAGGGCGATCGTGATCAGCCCGATGCCGGCCAGGCCGGCGGCCGCGCCCCCGGCGTGCCGGATCCCGAGGCGGCGGGTGACCCAGGGGCCCGCAAGTATGGCGAAGACGAAGCTCAGGAAAGGCAGGGCGCCGATCACCCCCGCCATGGTCGGCGAGATGGTCAGTTCGTCGCGCATCGAGGGCAGGAACAGCCCGAACACGAAACGGGCCAGCCCGTAGGTGATGGCGATGATCCCGCTGCCGAGGGCCGCCATGCCGAGGGAAGAGAGGGGCCTCATGGAGTCTCGCTCAGGGCGGTATCGAGAAGGGCGTCGGTCACCGCCCGGGTATCGTCCAGGGCCCTCTGCATGCCCAGCAGCACTACGGCCGTATTGCTGCCTTCCAAGACCATGAAGAGGCGTCGCGCCAGGTCATCCTGACGCTCGAGGCCATCGCGTGCCACAGCGGCTTCGATGCGTGCCAGCAGGTCGCGCTTGGCGGATATTGCCAGCGCATGGACTTCGGCGCTGTGCTCGGCGAACTCGCCCATCGCCTTGACCATGATGCAGCCCTGCTGGCTGTTGCGCTCCAGCCATTGCCCATGGGCCTCGACCAGGGCCCGTGTCGCCTGGTCCGGCGGGGCGCAGGCCACCGCCGCATCGAGGCTGGCGATGAAGCGCTCATGGCGGGCCTGAAGTACCGCTGCCACCAAGGCCTCCTTGGAGGCGAAGTGGTTGTAGAGCGTCATGCGCACGACGCCGGCCGCCGCCACGATGCGGTCGATGCCGGTGGCGTGGAACCCCTGCTCATAGAAGAGACGCTCGGCCGTGGCGAGCAGCTGGTCGCGCTTTGAGGCTGGCATTGAAGACGCTCCTATATAGACCGATCTATATAAACTTGAGAGCAGTTAAATACAGAGCGGCGACGGTGTCAAACCGTCACGCCTTGACCTGGGCAACAAAAAGGCCGCTTCCCTGGGAAAGCGGCCCTGTACGTTACGGATGACTTAGCAGTCGGTATCACCTACCCGACATGCTGGGATTTTCGATAGCGGTTCAGGCCGCTCCCGGCTCCCGGAAGTGATGCCAGGCATGATGGTAGAGCACGCCAGCATAGCCGTTGCGCTGAATGAGCTTGAGAATCTTGGCGGGGTTCTCGTCGTCCAGGGCCTTGTGCAGTTTCGCCCGCTGCTCTTCATCGAGGGCCTCGTACCAGTGGTAGGGCGCGCCCTGGGCATTGCTATCCTCGGCCTTGCGCATCAAGTCCATTTCGATGCGCCCGCCATGTCGATACAGGATGTCGTAGCCCTCCTGCAGCTGGGATGACGGCACGTCGCACGGCTTTTCGAGACCTTCCAGCACGTTGTAGTAGTAATAGCTCAGCGGTTGCATGTGGCTCCTCCAGCGGTATGCCGTTGCTTGTCTACCAACCTGCTTTTCTACCTTCATCCTGCCTGAGGCAAGGCGGCGGGCTCAACGGAAAAAATGTAAGCTCTCCGCTCACCCGCACACCTCTGCGGAGCCATGGCGAAGCCGCGCGGCAAGGGCCTTACAAGGGCTGCCCGCGCACGACGTCAGCCGCCGAATTTCTCGTTCTCGCCCAGGTTCGGCGTGGCATCCTTCTTGACATTGGCCTTGGCGAACTCATAGAGCTGGAACACCTTGCTCTCCTTGGCCTTCCAGTGCTCGCCCATGGTCACCTTGACCTCCAGCAGCGCAAGATCAGGATCGTCCTTGCCGTCGGGAAACCAGGCCGCGACGAACGGATTCCAGTACTTCTCGATCAGCCCGCGGTCGGCGGTCAGGTTGGCCTTGCCCGAGAGCGAGACGTATACCCCCTCTTCCTGGTCGGAAAAGCTGAGGCAGACGTCGTGGTCGCGGTTGGTCTCGGAGACCTTCTCGGCACTGCGCCGGGTGAAGAACCACAGCGTGCCGTCGTACTCGTCCTGCACAAGGTGCATCGGCCGGGCGCGGGGCATGTCGCCATCCAGCGTAACCAGCATGCCGACCTGTATCTCCTTGATCATCTTCCATATCTTCTGCTTGTGCTCAGGGCTGGACATGGTTTCAACCTCCTGTCGAAAACGGTGCGGCGAACAGACGTCATCCGGCAATGCCGAACATGACGAGAACAGCCTAGTTACCCGAAGCCACCCCGGCAAATGACCTGGCAAGGCAGTGCATCGAACATGGCGTGTCACCTGCGCTCGCGAGCAATGTTGGCGCTAAACTGAAGTCAGCAAGGGGCGACGACGGGATGGGGCAGGCGATGAACTACGAGCAGGTGGTGAAGAACCTCTGGCGCCATGGAGACGGGCAACTGCCCGACCAGGCCGCCAGGGTGAAGGAACTCATTCGCTATGCCACCCTGGCCCCCTCCGGCCACAACACCCAGTGCTGGCGCTTTCGCATCGCCGAGGATGCCATATCCATCTTGCCGGATCTCACCCGGCGCACCCCGGTGGTCGACCCGGATGACCACCACCTCTACGTCTCGCTGGGATGCGCCGCCGAGAACCTGAGCCTGGCGGCGCGGGCGCTCGGCATGCAGGGCGAGGTCAGCTTCCATGCCGAAGGGGCCGGGGAGGTGCACGTCACGCTGGCGCCCTGCCAGCCCGAGGTTTCCCCGCTGTTCGAGGCCATTCCGGTACGCCAGTGCTCGCGCACCGACTATGACGGCTCGCCCATCAACGATGAAGAACTGAGCCTGTTGCAGGCTGCGGGAACCGGGCAGGGGGTCTCCATCAGCCTACTGACCGAGAAGAAAGCCATCGAGAACGTGCTGGAGTACGTGCTCAAGGCCAACGGTCTGCAGATTGGCAACCGGGCGTTCCGGCAGGAACTCGAGACCTGGATCCGCTTCGGCGACCAAGAGGCGATCACGGCCGGGGATGGGCTCTTCGCCCGCTCGATGGGGAGCCCACCGACCCCGCGATGGCTGGGCCGCTGGCTGTTTCGCGCACTGCTGCGGCAAGACGCCGAGAACGCCAAGGTCGCCCGTCAGGTGCGCAGCTCCGCCGGCATTGCCGTGTTCATCTCACAAGCCGACGACCAGGCGCACTGGGTCGAAGCCGGGCGCTGCTACCAGCGTTTTGCCCTGCAGGCGACGGCACTCGGCATCTGCAATGCCTTCATCAACCAGCCGGTCGAGGAGGCGAGCGTGCGCCCGGCGTTCGCCGAGGCCCTGGGGATCGTCGGCGGGCGCCCCGACCTGGTGGTGCGGTTCGGCCGGGGCAAGACGATGCCGCGCTCGCTGCGCCGACCGGTGGAGTCGGTGCTCGTCACCACCGCCAGCGCATAGGATGGCATGCCTGAACCGTCTACCATTCGGCTCATCTCGTGCCGACCTGACTGCGCCTGGCTTTGCATTCCTCGCAAAGGCCTCCATAGTCATGTCAGTCGTCATTCCATCTGGAGCCCTGCCATGTCCGATTCCCTGCACCTGGCCTGCCCCCACTGCCTGGCCATCAACCGCGTGGCCACGGCGCGTCTGGCCGCCTCGCGCTGCGGCAAGTGCAAGCAGCCAATGTTCACCGGCACACCCCTGGAACTCACCGGCGCCAACTTCGCCGCGCTGATCGAGCGCAGCGAGCTGCCGGTGGTGGTCGACTTCTGGGCCGGCTGGTGCGGCCCCTGCAAGATGATGGCGCCAATCTTCGCCCAGACCGCCGCCGAGCTGGAGCCGCGTATCCGCTTCGCCAAGCTCGACACCGAGGCGGAACAGGCCTTGGCCGGGCGCTTCGGCATCCGCAGCATTCCTATGCTGATCGTGTTCAAGCAGGGGCGTGAGGTCGCCCGCCAGGCCGGGCTGATGCAGGGGCCGCAGCTCAAGCGCTGGCTGGAGCCGTACCTGATCGGGGCGCCAGCCTGAACGACGCGATGGGAACTGCCCGACCCTGAATGCCTGCCTCTCAGGCCATGGCCGGGCCAGTCGACGATGGCCGTGTGGCTACGTCAGTTTCCGCACCTCGGCCTCGCCGGGTGCCAGCTCGTCGCCGTTGTCGGCCCTGGGGGCCATGAAGGGAATGGGCTTGCCCGTCTTCCTGTCGACCAAGCGCGAGTGCGGCTCACCCTGCGCGAACAGGTGGTGCTCCCCCCATTGGCGCAACGCCACCACCACGGGAAACAGCCTTTCTCCCTGCTCGGTCAGCACGTACTCCTTGTACGCCGTGCCGTCCGATGCTGGCCGGGTTGCCAGAATGCCCGTTTCGACAAGCTGATGCAGGCGGTCGGAGAGAATATTGCGCGCGACCCCCAGGCTGCGCTGGAAGTCTCCGAAGCGACGCACCCCGTCAAACGCATCCCGCACGATGAGTAGCGACCAACGATCGCCGATCACGTCGACGGAGCGTGCCACTGGACAGGGGTCGTCACTCGAGGACTTGCGGCGAGGCATGGGACCTCCCTTCGGGTTCGCCTAAGGGTCTAGTGGTTGCATTTTAAAACTGCATGATCCAGCATTCAATGAGTTTCATTTTGAAACCGATATGAGGCTGAGGATCATGAAGACTACCCATGTCCCGATGGCATCGCCGTGCCACGACAGCACCGTCTCGCCCCATGCGGGCATGGCCGGTGGCTTGGTATGGCTGTTCTCCGTGGCCAGTGGCTTGAGCGTTGCCAACGTCTATTACGCGCAGCCCTTGCTGGACGCCCTGGCCGTGCAATTCCGTATCAGCCATGCGGCCGTTGGCGGCGTGATCACGGCTACCCAGGTTGGCTGTGCCTTGGCTTTGCTATTCCTCGTGCCGCTGGGGGATCTTGTGGAACGTCGCCGTCTCATGACCGGGCAACTGCTGGCGCTGGTTGCCGCGTTGGGCGTGGTAGGGCTGGCCCAAGCCGCCTGGGTGCTGTTGGCTGGCATGCTGGCCGTCGGTCTACTGGGTACAGCGATGACGCAAGGTCTGATTGCCTATGCCGCCAGTGCCGCCGCGCCCCACGAGCAGGGCCGCGTGGTCGGTGCGGCCCAAGGCGGCGTGTTCATCGGCCTGCTGCTGGCTCGCGTATTCGCGGGCGGCGTCAGCGACCTGGCCGGCTGGCGAAGCGTGTACCTGTGTGCCGCCGCGTTGATGCTGGCGCTCGCGGTACCGCTGTGGCGACGGCTGCCGACGCTTGCTGCCGCACCGGGCAACATGCGCTATGCGAGCCTGATCGCCTCGATGCTGGAACTGCCAAAAGAAGAACGGGCACTCCAAATCCGCGGCGTGCTCGCGCTGCTGATGTTCGCTGCCTTCAACATCTTCTGGAGTGCACTGGTGCTGCCGTTGAGCGCGCCGCCCTACGAGTTCTCGCATACCGTTATCGGCGCCTTTGGGTTGGTCGGCGTGGTCGGGGCGCTGGCCGCCGCGCGTGCCGGGCAATGGGAAGACCGAGGGCTGGGGCAACGCAGCAGCGCAGCTGCCCTGGTACTGCTGCTGCTGGCCTGGTGGCCCTTGTCGCTGATGGAGTGGTCGCTTTGGGCGCTGGTGATCGGGATCGTGTTGCTGGACCTCGGCGGACAGGCTCTGCACGTGACCAACCAAAGCATGATCCTGCGCACCCGGCCGGAGGCGCACAGCCGCTTGATTGGCCTCTACATGCTGTTCTATGCAGTCGGCAGCGGGGCGGGAGCGATCAGCACGACAGCCACCTACGCCCATGCCGGCTGGCAGGGCGTCTGTGTCCTGGGGGCGTCGGTCAGCCTGGTCGCACTGACGTTCTGGGCCGCCACCCGGCGATACATGCCGGCCGCGACTTCAGTGGTTGAAGGCAAGGGATAGCCAGCGCACCGTCATCGTTTCAATAGCCCCTCGGCCAGCGCCGCGCCGAGGCGGTCCACGGCGGCGGCCAGCTTCTCGTCGATGACGTGCAGGTACTCCGTCCAGTCATTCACGTGGTGCAGCTCCGCCTTTCCGTCCGAAATGCCGCGTAGCACGATCAGCGGCACATTGAAGCGGGTGCAGGCGCGCAGACAGGCGTAGCTCTCCATGTCCACCATCTCGGCGGCGATGGCGGCATAGGCCTCGCCCGAGACGATATTGGCGCCGGTGGAAAGCGTGGCCTCACGTATGCCGGGAATACGCAGCGACAGGGGAACGATCGCCGGCAGGTCGAGAAAGGGCGTGGTGCCCTTCTCGAAGCCCAACGGCGAGGCGTCCATGTCGCGATAGGCGACCGAAGTCGCTTGGTAGATCTCGGTCTGTTCGAGCGTCCGACTGCCTGCCGAGCCCAGTGACACCACCAGATTCGGCAGGCGCTCTTCACGGGCGAGGGCGGCCAGGGAAGCGGTGAGCTCCACCGCCGCCTCCACGGGGCCGACGCCGGTCATGATCGGAGTAAAGCGCTGCCTGAGTTGCGGCCCGTATTCGGCCTCGGCCGCCATCGCGAACAGCACGTCATGGCCGCCCAGGCGCGTCAGCGGCGGCGTGCGCCGTGCCGCGCTCATGCGCCGGCCCTCATACGCTGCATGGCCTCAGGCATCGCCATCGTTGCCGACCGTCTGGATGACCTCGAAGCCCTCGAAGTTCGGCGGGCCCAGGTAGAGTCCCTCGCGCTTGCTCTGGCCGGCGTTGGCGTGGGCCTTGCGGAACGCCTCGGAGTGGGTCCAGGCCTCGAAATCCTCGCGCGAGCGCCAGATGGTGTGCGAGGCGTAGAGCACGTGGTCCTCCTTCTCGGGGCCGCGCAGCATGTGGAACTCGACGAAACCGGGCAGACCCTGCAGGTGGGTTTCACGCTCCAGCCAGATCTGCTCGAACTCTTCCACTCTCTCGGGGTTGACCCGAAAACGGTTCATGGCGATGAACACGATAAGCTCCTTGTGATTCAGGCGGCTGATGATCACCAACGACGATGACACCGACGCCGATAGGGGGCAAGCATGTAGAGGCGGGTTCAGACTGGCGCTCGACCGCTGCCGCTCGACTCGAGAATCGCCTGGCGCAGTGTCTCGGGCGGTTGGGCACCCGACAGGCCGATTGCGTTATTGAGGATGAAGGTGGGCACACCGCTCACGCCCAGGCGCCGCGCCTCGTCGAGGCCTGCTTGTACCTCGCTGTGACCCTGGTCGCTCGCCAGAAAGGCGGCTATGTCGACATCCGCCAGCCCGCCGTCTCGGGCGGCCTTGGCCAGTACCGCGCCGTCACCGATGTCCTCACCCTCGACGAAGTAGCTGCGGAAGAGCGCTGCGACCACGGCTGTCTGAACGCCATGCTCCCCGGCGAGCCAGATCACCCGATGGGCATTGAAGGTATTGGGCGTTCGCGTCATGCGTTCGTGGTGGATCTTGATACCGGCCTGGGCGGCAGCGGCCTCCACCTGGGCGTCGAGCGCCCGGGAGCGCTCCCAGGAGCCGAACTTGGCGGTGCGGTAGTCACGCCGCGACAGGCCCTCGGCAGGCATGTCGGGGTTGAGCTCGAAGGGATGCCAGGCCACCGATACGCTGATGTCCTCTGGCAGCTCGGCCAAGGCGAGGTCGAGGTGGCGTTTGCCGATGAAGCACCAGGGGCAGATGGCATCGGAGATCACGGTGATATCGACGTGGGGCATGGTCGCTGCGCCATTGGGTAGGGTTCCCTCGAACCCTACCACCTTCAGGCCGTGTTTGACGCCGGTATCAGCCATCGAGTAACGAAAGGGCTATCGTAAGCGAAAGATAAGCGAAAGCCACCGGAGTAGACGCGATGCACCAGGGAAGCTGCCTGTGCGGGAAAGTGACATACGAGTACCGCAGCGAGATCGATGAAGTCTCCATGTGCCACTGCCGGCAGTGCCGAAAGGCCCAGGGCTCGGCCTTTGCCGCCGTGGCGCCCATCCGCTCGGCCGACTTTCGTATCTCCCAGGGCACGGAATACCTCAAGGAGTACCGCGCCACGCCGAACAAGGCACGGGTATTCTGCGCCGAGTGCGGCAGTCCGCTTTACAGCGCCCGCGACGACCGGCCCGAGGTCAAACGCCTGAGGCTGGGCACCCTGGATACGCCGGTAACACCCAGCAAGCGCTACCACGCCTGGGTCTCGTCCAAGGCCGAGTGGTTCGAGCTGGCCGATGAGCTACCCAGGTATCCCGGGTTTGCCCGTTGAGTAATCAGGGCCCCGCACAAGAAAGGCACAGTGTAGGGAAGAGCGGAACGAGAAGAGAACAAGAGCAGAGAACAAGAACAGAGCGCAGGAGAAACCGGATGGCGTACCTGGCAACGGCGGTGGGCCTGCTGCTGGTAGCGGCACTGGCCATGCAGGCCTGGCGACTGGCAGACAACCGCGCGAAGGACAAGGCCTGGGCCTGGCTGCAATCCCATGCGCCCGGTACCGTCGAAGAATTCGATCCCGCCATGGTGGAAGCCCTGCCCGAGGCGGCACGGCGCTACTTCCTCTACACCATCGCCCCAGGCACGCCGCTTCATGTGGTCAGTGAGATCCAAATGAGGGGCGAGATTGGCCTCGGCACCAAGGAAGCGCCCGGCTATCGCCCCATGCAGGCTCGCCAGCTACTCGCTCCGCCACACGGTTTCCTCTGGCGGCTCGAACGAGCCGGCGCCGGCCTGATGCAGATGAGCGGCTCGGACGGCATGGCCAATGGCCGCTCCTGGACGCGCTTCTGGCTCAACGGCACGCTGCCCGTCGCCAGGGCCGGGGGTGACGACAATCACTTGCGCGCCTCGTTCGGCCGATCGGTGGCGGAAGCCGCCTTCTGGGCCCCGGCAGCCCTGCTGCCCCAGCACGGAGTGCACTGGGAAGAGGCCGGCGTGCGCTGGGAAGAGACCGGCGAGCCCAACCTGGCACGAGCGATCGTCACCCACGGCACCCTGGAACAAGCCATCGAGATCGCCGTGGCCGAAAACGGCCAACCGCGCTGGGTGCAGTTCCAACGCTGGAGCAACGCCAACCCGGAGAAGGAGTGGCGGCTCCAGCCCTTCGGCGGCTACCTGGACGACTTCCAAAACTTCGAAGGCTTCACCCTGCCCACCCAGGTCGAGTCAGGCAATCACTTCGGCACGGAGGCGTACTTTCCGTCCTTTCGGGTGAGGGTGGAGGAGGTGCGGTTTTCGGTGCCGTAGCGCTCAATGGCACTAGTACGGAGTGGGAGCGTAGCGTGCGCTTGCCTTGGCGCTCATCTGCCAATGCATCGAAGCCTTCGACGAGTTCCTCGAAAATGTTACGGCCCATGGTCATGTCCTCGCGTTGAGTTGAAAAGTCATTCATGACCTTCACTTCGGGCGGTATCGAGGTGCTGGCGGACGACATAGAGATCCTGCACCGAGCCGCTGCGCAGCCGGTCTAGAGGCGACTGGCCTGCGAACAGGGGGTTGCGATTAGGCCGGCGTAACCAGGAGTCCGCGGCGCCGGCGCGCGGCAGCAGGATCTGGAGGGCCTTGTAGATCCCCAAGATTAGCGACATGCGCTCAAGCTGATTGACGTCGAGGCGTGCCGTTCTAGGCTGCTTGCGCCAGCGCCGATAGGTCGACTCAGGCACGCCAAGGAGCAAGGCGGCTTCCTGCCCCTTAAGCCCCCAGTCGTTGGCGATGCTGGGATACGTACGCATCGCCGAGGCGCTCATTCGCTGGCGCTTTTCGGCGGGTAGCTGGGGTAGGGGCATGATGGCCTCAATTCGCAAATGCTTATTATGCGTAATTTTCGACCCAAGGGAGTGAACTATCAATGGCCGAAGTCTGTGTAAAGCTTTGACGTCTTCGTCGTGCAGTTTGAAAGTAACTGGATAGCGATCTGCCTAGCACCATTGTTGAATGGCTGTGACGGCTGGCTGACGAAAGACGATGGCCGTACAGGTTCAGGTGAAGCCAGCTTTGCTTGCCCATCTTATGCAGCCACCGTCGATCCAGAGCTTTTGAACTCTAAGTACTGTGGATGAAGTGGCTATTTGTTGGCTATGAAAAACTCTGTCCGCATGTCTGAAAGCCGCTTGCTTATTCTAATTCCGATAAAGACTGCATCGGAATTTTTTCCTTAGGTTGCTGATGGGAGCTGGATTCATTATTGGTGTTTAGTAAGATATGTGCAAGTCGCATGTCGGACAGGATGGCTCCTAAAAAATAAATTAACACTAAATATAGGATGGTTAGCAATATCCAGGCCGCGAACAGCTCGAGCATTTCCTTGTAAGCGATTGCATAGAATGTGATAGGAACAGTAAGAGTTCCCCATAGTAAGACTGAGTAAATTCCAATTTTCTCGTAAATCTTTATTCTTCTGGCAGTGGGAGGGGCTATCAGATTTCCAAGTTTGCTGTTCTTATATACAAAGTTGTTGTTTTCATAACTAATGAGCCGACGGATCTTGGCGTAAATTTTGATGTTTCTCGGGAACTCTTCTCGCCGAAAAAGATGTAATACTGCCCGGTAGGATAGTCCAGAGCCATATTTGTCATATATTGCGCTTTCTAGGTGGGCACGGTCCGCATGTGAAAATTGAGTACTCGTGTCTATGGTGCTGCAAGCGTTTATTATTTCCTTTATTTGCTCGCGCTTTGTCTTCCATAATTGACCACGATGAAGGTAGATGGCTAATAGTGGTGAAACAACCGCAGCTGGAATAATAGCGAGAAAGCCGAACAACGTTGAAAGTGAAGCCTGCATGGTTTATGCCTCCAAAATATAGTATAGATCGGCAATTCTTCTACTAACTTTAATTCTTAGGTTCCTCTTGCGGCCATGCAGCATGTCACGTGGGGCTGATTTCCTAGAGTGGACAACTAACGCTGCCTCGCATGGTTTTTAACGAGGCAGTGTTGTTTAATGCACTCTTTTATTCTTCCCTTTGGTGTCTCCAGGAACCCTCCTTGACATCAGAGGTTAAAGAGGCGGCTGCTTTATTTCCCCAGAGCACTTCAAAATCTTCATCTTCTGTGATTCCTGATCGAATCGCATTCAATCTTTTAGTGCTTGTGGTATCATTGCTTGTCAATATATAAGTAGTGCGGGTTGACCATTTTACATTTTCCAAACTTTCATAGCTGGTTATTAGTTCTAGAAAAATGCATCCTTGTTCAGTCAGTTTGGTTAGAAACTTATCTAGATTGTGTCCGTTTATGGTTTTTTCTATTGTAATGGATTCCGATGGCCCTTTTATTATAGGAGCTTGAAGATGTGATGGGCCAAATGTTTCGGTTGACCCCTCGCTCACTAATTGGCCATAAGTCATTACATTAATGGCGGCTTCCTCAGTTTGGTTGGATAAAGCTAAAGAGATTGATATTGTCAGCTCCCTTCCATTTTTAATGGATGGGTTTTTAAACAAGATCGATTCTTGATCCAGCATGGAGATTACGAGTGGCTTTCTCCCTTCACGTCTAGCATTTATGTCTATCCAGAGAGTTGCAGCGACGGCAAATAAAGCTAACCCAGAAAATAACGCTGCGGTAGCGCCAAACATATCACCAATCGAACCATAGATTACCAATGATTGATAGCACCGATCAGTTAAAATGTCCCCATTGCAGTAAGCAGATAATTCAGCTAGTCTTTGTGCGGCCCAAGGGATCAGTATGAAAGTGGAAAGCCAAAGAAGTACCCCTGCTGCAAGGATTGCGGCTAATCCTTTCTTTGAAAAATTATTCATTCTCTTTGCCCTTAACTTTGCAGGAGGTCGATAATAAAATTAGCCCTCTCGGCATAGTCATTTTTCGCATTTTGTCTTTTTAACGAATCCATGTGAGCATGGTTGTTCTTATCTATGTCAAGCCCCTTCCTTATTTTGTCAAAGGAAGTCTTGGAGAGTATGAATAGGCGCGCTAAGCCGTCTTGTTGGGTTAGCTTTCTTATTTTCCCATCCTCATATGCCATAAAGGAGATTTCTTCGGTGCTGGTGAGAGGTTCTTCTGTTAAAATGTCTGTTGCGCCGTTCCTAATAAGTAAGCCTGCAATGCCTTTCATTAGTGATGAATGCCTTTTTGCCGGCTCTAGTAGTATTTCACGTAAATTTTCATCTTGTATGTTTGTTCTAATGGTGCCGTTACAAATTTCTTCGAAATCGGAAACAATTCTGGTATTTGCAGCTTGTGAAAAATACAAGGTGCTTAGCCTTGAGGTCCACCATTGGCTTATTAAACGATCGTCTTCTTCTCCCTTTAACAACCATGCAGCTACTCCTAATATCATCGACCAATAAGGTACGAGATTGCCGGTCGTGATGCCAAAATTATTTCTGCAATATTCTAGTGCCTTGGCATAGAGTTCCAAAGATGTTGGCCAATTATTAATGATTAGTGATCGGTCTATGCTAAGTATGTCACCTTGCCTTACACCCTTGGAATACTTTCTCCCGACAGTTTCTCTGACTACAAGAGATGTAAGCTTCAAAATTTCTAAAGCATCGGGTGAGATTTTTCTTATTATTTCATAGTAGCTCAATGCATTTTCCCATTCATCCCTTAAATGGAAGCCACTCGGATAGAGGGATGCTACCATTAAATCGAATGCATTTAAGCGGACGCCAGTTCTGTTTAGTGTTTCAAATATTCTGGACAAAGCTTCCAGGTCTATACCTTGCTCAAGCTCTATAGCCATTACTTTATAAACTTTTGATTGAAGTCCGCTTAGTCTTGTGTCTCTCGCTTGTACGAGTTTTATTTTTTCGTTTTCGTCCTCGACATAACTAATCCAGCTATAAAAATCCTGGAGCTCCCATAAGTCACTTATTAGTGCTATTTGTGCGAGGGCTCTCTCTTTTGTAGAAGGGTATAGCTTTGTAAACTTATCTCTTCTTTCCCATCGTATATATTCTTCTTTTTCTTGGTTGAGTATTTTAAAGTCTACGTAATAACAATAATCTGATACATCATATACTGCGTGGTAAAGAGCAGTTATCCTTTGTTGCCCGTCAAGTATGAATGATGGCTCTGAATTTTTTTCTATAAATGGTCCGCAATTTATTGATCTGCTGGCAAATTGTTGCGGGCCTTCTAATAAGAGTAAAGCTCCGATGGGCCATTGCCTGGAGATGCTATCTAAGAGCTCTGCAACTCTCCCCGGCGACCACACGAAGTCTCTTTGGAAGTCTGGAAGGGCTAGCTTGCTTGTGCGAACTCTATTAAGAATCTTATCTATTGTGTATTGGGAGTTTTGGAATTCCACTTTATTTTCCTGATTGTCTATAAGCAGAAATTTCGCCTGCTCTGGTTACCTCCTGTAACACTGCCTCATCCAGCATCCCGCGTCCAGTCTCCGGCAGCGTCAGCCAGTCACTTGTGTAGCCCAGTTCTCCAAGTGAGGATAGGTTAAGGCGTTGGCAGCCGCAGCACCGCTTGATGCTGCGGCCATCGCTTGAACACCTACTCGGTGCCCGAGCTGCTCTCTTCTGTCTCTACCTGCCCGCGCCGCTGCAACCAACGCATCACCAGCCAGCACAGCGCGGCCCAGGCCGCTCCGGCGGTCCAGCCGGCGAGTACATCCGTCGGCCAGTGCACGCCGAGGTAGACACGGCTGATGCCCACCAGCAGGGTGAGCAGTATCGCCAGTATCAGCAGGTAGGCCTTCAGCCTCAGCGCTGGCTGTACCCGGATGAGCAGGGCGGCCAGGGTGAGGTAGGTGACGGCAGACATCATCGAGTGGCCGCTGGGGAAGCTTGCGGTGTAGACCATGGCTTCATGCGGCACGAGGTCGGGCCGGGGACGATCGAAGCCCATCTTCATCAGCGTGCTGAGCAGCATGCCGCCGGGCACCGCGACCGAGGCAAAGAGCGCCGCGCGATAGTGCCGGGCGAGCAGCAGGTAACCCAGGGCGCCCAGGGCGATCACGACCAGCACGCCGACCCCACCGAGCGCGGTAAAGTCCCGCCCCATTTCCTCGACCCAGCCCGGGCCGAGCGGATCGGTGTGATCGGCAGCGTTGCGCAGGGAGAGCAGCAGGGTCTCGTCGATGCTCTGGGTCTCTCCCTCGGTGACGGCATCGGCCAGCTCGATGAACCCCCAGACCCCGCCGGAAAGGACCGAGACACACAGCAGCACTGCCAACTCGTAGCGGCCGAGCCTAGCCAGCAGGGAAAGGCCGTGGCGTCTCACATGTTCGATTTTTCGGTAGTGCTTCATTGGCAACTCCCTTGCTTTGGTAACGACACGCGACGTCTTTCAGACAACCTGAGGTGGATGCACTATTGCAACCTCCCCAACCCACTCACCCTCACCACCTCCCTCGTCACCGCTTCATCCAGCATCCCGCGGCCCGTCTCTAACAGCGTAAGCCAGTCCCTTGCTCGGGTGATGCCGGTGTAGACCAGCTCCCGGGTGAGGATGGGGTTGGGGGCGTCGGGGAGCAGCAAGGCGGTGTGGGTGAATTCCGAGCCCTGGGATTTGTGTACCGTCATGGCGAACACGGTTTCCACCGCCTGCAGGCGGCTGGGCAGCACCCACTTGATGTCGCCGCTGCCGTCGCTGGCGGGGAAGGCGACGCGCAGCAGGGTGCGGCCGGGTTGTTCGGTTGCGCTGCGGGCTTCGGGTACTGAGAGGGTAATGCCGATATCGCCGTTCATCAGCCCCAGGCCGTAGTCGTTGCGGGTGACGAGTACCGGGCGGCCTTCGAACCAGCCCTGTTCCAGTTCCAGGTCGCTGGCCTTGAGCCAGCCGGCGCGGCGCAGGGCGCGGCCGATGCGTGGGTTCAGCCCCTCGATGCCCCAGGGGCCTTTCCTCAGCGCACATAGCAGCTGGAAGTGGCCGTGGGCGGCGAGTACCTGGCGCGCCCAGTCGTCATAGGGTTGGCGCGCTTCGCCTTCGCCGAAGTAGGGCTGCCCGGGGCGTGCTGCCTGCATCACGTCCAGGTAGTGGGCGTAGCCGCGGGGCGGGGCGATGGGCTCGCCACGGCGATCGTGGCGGCCTTCGCCGCCGTTGATGAAACCGGCCGGGTTGCCGTTCACCACCAGGCGATCCAGCGCCGGGTCGTCGGCGTCCGCCAGGGCGAGCCGGGCGATATCGGCATAGCCCTGCTGGAAAATCTCGCGTACGGCGCGTTTCTTCTCTTTCTGACCTTCCTTTTCAGCCTGGCCGTTGCCTATCGGGCGGTTGACCGCTTCGGCAAGCTGGCCGATGCCGCTCTTGGCATCGAAGCGGTGGCTCACTCGCAGCATGGCGATGGCCTGGTCCAGCGGCTGGCCGCCTTCGTCCTTGTAGCGTTCAGGGATAGGCGTGCCGGTCACGGCGTGCAGCCAGTCGCAGGTGGCCGGGGTGTAGTGGCCGCCTTCGGCGCGCTGGCACAGGTCGCCGAGCACGGCGCCGGCCTCCACCGAGGCGAGCTGGTCCTTGTCGCCGAGCAGAATCAGCCGCGCCCTGGGTGGCAGGGCGGTGAGCACGGCGGCCATCATCTCGATATCCACCATCGAGGCTTCGTCGATCACCAGGGCCTCCAGCGCCAGCGGGTTGCCGGCGTGGTGGCGGAAGTGGCGGGTATCCGGTCGCGAGCCGAGCAGGCGGTGCAGCGTGGTTACCTCGGTGGGAATGTTGTCGCGCAGGGTTGAGATATCCACACCCTGTTGGCCCACGGCGGCGGCCAGTTCCACCAGCGAAAGCCCCTGCACCTGCTTGGCGATGGATTCGTTGAGCCGTGCGGCGGCCTTGCCGGTGGGGGCGGCCAGGCGAATGCGTAGCGGGCGCGGGACGGTGCCGGCGGGTGCGGTTTCGCCCAGGGCCAAGGCCTGCAGCAGGGCGAGCAGCTTGACCACGGTGGTGGTCTTGCCGGTGCCGGGGCCACCGGTGATCACGGCGAAGCGCGAGCGGCTGGCCAGTGCACAAGCGGCCTGCTGCCAATCGAGTGCATGCCCTGGGGTAAAGAGCGCCGCCAGCGCCCCGACCAGGGTGGCGGTGTCGGCTTCTGCCTCGGTGGTGGCTGTCAGCCGGGCGCCGATCAGGCCGCGAATGTCCTGCTCGTACTGCCAGTAGCGACGCAGGTAGAGCCGCACGTTGCCGTCGCGCTCGCTGCGCACCAGCGGGGTATTGCCCGACGGCTCGCTGCCGTCCGCCACCAGGGTGGGGTGGTGCAGGGCATCACGCCAGGTGGCGAGATCCAGCTCGGCCAGCAATTCGCTGGGCAGCGGTGGCGGGTCGCTCAGGTCGTCGCCTTCCGGCGGCAGCGAGAGCGCCAGGTCGGGGGCGGCAAGGGTCTGGGCGAGATCGAGGCACACGTGGCCGCGGCCGAGCTGATGGCTGGCCAGCGCCGCGGCGAGCAGCAGCAGGGGCGGGGCGTCGCTTACCTCGCGCTGGAAGAAGCTGGCCAGTGCACGATCCAGCGCGCGCAGCCAGCCGCGCTCGACCCAGCGGTCGAGCAGGGCGAACAGTGGTTGGGTGTCGTGGAGTGCGGCTTGCACATTGCCCTGCGCGGCTGGGGGCGGTTCCGGCTCGGCTTGGGGCGGTTCAGGTTCGGCGCCCTCGTCGGCTGCCTGGCGGCTGCCTGCTGGTTCCTCTCCGAGATCGGCGAACAGGTCCGGGGTGGCGTCGTCGTGGTGCTTGCTGCGCTTGCTCATGCCGGCGCCTCCGTGGTGGTGCGGGTGCCTGCCGCTCGGGTGTCGCCCTGGAACAGCGCGTCCAGCGCTTCGATCAGCTCCCGCGGGGGGCGCTCGGCGTGTACGCCGCGACTCTCCGCATTCGCCCCCCTGAGAAAGACGGTGAGCGAGCCGCCGATATGCCGGTCGTAATCGTAGCCTGGTAGGCGCGCCTTGAGCAGACGGTGCAGGGCCAGCAGGTAGAGCGCGTACTGCAGGTCGTAGCGTTTCTCGGCCACCGCCTGGCGCATCGCCTCTTGGCTGTAGGCGCTGTCGTCCGGCCCCAGGTGGTTCGATTTCCAGTCGGCCACGTAGTAGCGCCCCTCATGCTCGAATACCAGGTCGATGAAGCCCTTGAGCATGCCGTTGAGGGTGTCGGCATCCAGCGCGGAGCGGGGCAGGCCGGCACCCGAGCCGTTATCCGGGCTAGGGAGTGTGTAAGCACTTACGAGGGCGTCCAGCCGGCGGGTGTCGACCTGGCGTGAGGCGAACCAGAACTCCATCTCGACCTGGTAGCTCGTCAGCGCTTCGAGCCGTAGGCTGCCCGCGCCATCGGGCAGCGGCAGCGGGGCGGCGAGCAGGGTGCCGAACCAGGCGTGCAGGGTGTTCAGCCACGGCTGCCAGCCGCGCACCTGGCAGCGCCTGGCCAGGGTCTCCTCGCGCAGGGCGGGGTCGCGGGCCACGCGGGCGAAGCCCAGTTCCCCAGCCCATTCGAGAACGCCGTGGAGGAAGGTGCCAGGACCTGGGCCTCTCGGAAACCTGTGTAGCGAGGGTAGCGGTTCGCTCTGGCCGCTGTCGCGGGGTTCCTCCAGCACCTCCAGCGCGGTGGCTTCCATGGCGGTGGCGGGTTCCGGCAGGCTGCCGCTACGCTGCGCAGCGCTGTCATGGGGCTTAACAGGTGAGTCAGTCCTTACTGGGGCGCTGGCCGATTCGACTCTGACGATCTCCCCGGAGAGGCGCAGCGCCGAGTAGCTGGCGATCCACCAGTGTTCGCGGGCGGGACGCGTGGGCATGCGCGCTTCGCCCAGGGCGTCGTCGCGCTCGGTTTGGCGGACGATCTCGGCGTGGGCCGGCGGCGCCGGGGCGATCTCGATGGCTGCGCAGTTGCCCTTGAGGCGTGTGAGCGCTTCGCTGAACCCAGTGGGACCGAGCAGGTCGCCGTTGGCCAGCAGCTGGCCGATGGCGCTGCCTTCGCCGTTCTTTAGCGGGGCCATGCCGAGCCAAGTGGCGTGGCGGGCGCGGGTCAGCGCCACGTAGAGCTTGCGGAGGTCTTCGCCCAGGCGCTCGCGGTCGACGGTGGCCAGGGTTTCATCGTCGGCCTCCAGGCTGATGCGCAGGCGACCCTCGGCGTCGTGCCAGCGCAGCGGCGAGTCGTCCTTTTTCGTCGCGCGGTGACTGCAGATGAAGGGCAGGAACACCAGCGGGTATTCCAGCCCCTTGGACTTGTGGATGGTGATGACCTGCACCAGGTCGGCGTCGCTCTCCAGGCGCAGCTTGTGGGTGTCGCCGTGGCCTTCGGGGTTGGCGATGGCCTCGGCGAGAAAGCGGATCAGCGCGTGTTCGCCGTCGAGCTCCTGGCTGGCGTGCTGCAATAACTCTCCTAAATGAAGCAGGTCGGTGAGTGCTCTCTCACCGTCGCTGGCAGGGCCGCTGGAGAGCAGCCGCTGCGCCACGTCGAAGTCTTGGATGATCCTGCGCACCAACGGCAGCACGCCCTGGCGCTGCCACAGCCGGTGGTAGTCGCGGAACTGCAGCACGCGGCCTTCCCAGGCCAGCTCGTCCTCGTTCAACCTGTCCAGCGTGGCGATGTCGAGCCCCAGCACCGGAGTGGCCAGAGCGCTGCGCAGCAGCCGATCGTCGTCGGGCGCCGCGCAGGCGCGCAGCCAGGCGTCGAGATCCCGCGCGACCGGCGAGGCGAAGACCTTGTCCTTGTCCGAGAGGTAGACGCTCTTCACCCCGCGCCGGGCCAGCGCCTGGCGGATCGCCCGCGCCTCCCCCAGGCCGTTGACCAGCACCGCCATGTCGGAGGGCTTGAGCGGCTTGAGCGTTCCCTCTTCTTGAAACCCGGTGCTTCCGCGCTGGCCCTCGTTGAGCAGCTCGACCATGGTGGAGGCGCAGCGCTCGGCCATCTCGCCGTGGTAGGCGGTCTTGGAGAGCGGTTCGTCGCTTTCCAGCTGCCACAGGGTCATGGCCGGCAGCGGCTGGCCCTGGCGGGTGAGTGAGTCCTTGCGTCCTTTCGCTCCCACGGGCAGGAAGGGAACGGGGTTCCCCTCGGGCGAGTTGAACAGAAAGGCCCCGGGCGGGTGCGCTTCGGCGAATGCGAAGCAGCGGTTCACCGCCTCGACCATCTCGCGGCTGGAGCGAAAGTTGGTGCCCAGGGTGACGTGGCGGCCTTGGGTGTCGCGGCGGGCGCGCAGGTAGGTGTAGATGTCGGCGCCGCGGAAGGCGTAGATCGCCTGCTTGGGGTCGCCGATCAGAAAGACGCCGCTTTGACGGTGGTTCTCGCGGATGCGGTAGACGCAGTCGAAGATACGGTACTGCACCGGGTCGGTGTCCTGGAACTCGTCGACCAGGGCGACCGGGAACTGGCGGCGGATCTGCGCGCCGAGCGCCTCGCAGTTGGGGCCGGTGAGGGCCCGGTCGAGGTGCGTGAGCAGCTCGTTGGGGCCCATCTCGGCGCGGCGTTCCTGCTCGCGGTCGAGCCGTGCGCGGCACCAGTGCACGGCGTGGGTGAGCAGGTCGGCGTAGGGATCGGGCAGGGCGTTGAGCTCGTCCTGCAGCTTTTCCAGCGCGGCCAGCGCCGGATGATCCGGCGGCTCGCCCTTGAGCCAGATATCGGCCATGCCCTGGGGCGTGAGGCGCTTCCAGGCGGCATCGGTCAGGCCGGGCCAGGTGGCCTCCCCTTGGCACCATTCACGCAGGGCGCCGAGCCAGTTGGCGCGGCTCTTGGCGTTGAAGCTCTGGCCCTTGAAGGCCTTCTGCTGGGCGGCTTCTTCGAACAGCGCCTCGCACTCGTCGAGCCACTGGGGCCAGGAGGCCTTGAGCTGAGCCAGGCGCTCGGCGGTCTCGTGCTGGGCGTTGGCTACGCTGACTTCCGGCGGCGGGGCGCCCTTGTCGAGGGCTTCGGCTTCGGGCATCAGGCCGCGCACGGCGGCGTGGAGCTGTTCAGGGGTGTTCCAGTGGCGTACCACGCTGGCCAGCTCGTCGGTGCTCAGCGGGTAGTAGAAGCTGCGCCAGTAGTCGCGCACCACTTCGAGTTCCAGCTCGGTCTGGTCGTTTTCCAGGTCGAGCGAGAACAGGCTGCCACTGTCGAAGGCGTGCTCGCGCAGCATGCGGTAGCACCAGCTGTGGATGGTGGAAACGGCGGCCTCGTCCATCCACTCGGCGGCGAGCTGCAGGCGACGGGCGCAGGCGGGCCAGCTGGCCGGATCGTACTGGTCGCGGAGGGCCAGGAGCAACGGATCTTGTGGCGTCAGGTATGATCCTGCGTCAGGGCTTTGGTGGGCCGCTTCGTCAGCAGGATTTCGCGGAGGCGCTGTGAACCCATCCCTGGGCGCTACCGATGCCATCCCTGGCATAGGACCTCCGCTACATCCTGCTCCCGAAGCTTGGGCAGTGCCGGTCGCCTGGGGAGAGAGAAAGACATTGGCAGCTTCCACCAGCCGCGCACGTATCCGCTCGCGCAGCTCCTGGGTCGCGGCGTTGGTAAAGGTGACGACGAGGATCTCGGGCGGCGTGAGCGGGCGCTCGAAGGCGGTATCGTCGTCGGCCGAGCGGGCGCCGAGTACCAGGCGCACGTAGAGCAGGGCGATGGTGAAGGTCTTGCCCGTACCCGCGCTGGCTTCGATCAGTCGGCTGCCGTGCAGGGGAAAGGCCAATGGATCGAGCTGCGTTACCTCGCTCATGCTTGTTCCCCTGTTGGTGACGCCCATCACGGGCTGATTCATCCGGCGCTGCCGGGTTATGTTGCCGCAAAACGTCGAGGCGATAAATGCAGGCTCGCCTGCGCGCCGACGAGATTTTCATGCCCGGAGCGCCAAGTGACGGGCACTGGGTTACCATGTAGACGTGACTGCCAACTTGATGAGGAGGCGTCGATGAGACTCCTGACCATCTTGCTGTTGATGCTGTGCAGCGTTGCCGCGCAGGCCAAGTCCGAAGGGGAACGGGTAAGGGCATGGACCCTGGAGGATCAGTTTGGCGATCCCGTGATGATCGCGCCCGAGACTCGCTTGCTGCTGGTGGCCAGCAGCCGCAAGGCAGCCGATGTGGTGAACGAAGCACTGGAGGGGCTGCCGGAGGGTTTCCTCGAGTCGCACATGGCGCTTTACGTGGCCGATGTCTCGCGAATGCCGAAGATGATCACGCGCATGGTGATGGTGCCCGCGATGCGCTCGGCGTCCTACAGTGTCCTGCTCGACTACGACAGCAAGGTGGCGCCGGCGCATCTCGGCCAGGGCGACGAGGTATTGTGGCTTGGCCTGGAGGGGCTGGTGGTCGAGGAGCGGCGCACTTACGATTCCCCGGAGGCCTTGCGCCAGGCCCTGGAGGCATTGCCGAGATGAGCGTGATCGCCCCCGTCCTGATCGTAGTGCTGACCGTGGTCGGCATGGAGCTGTTCGCCTGGTTTGCGCACAAGTACATCATGCACGGCTGGGGATGGGGCTGGCATCGGTCGCACCATGAGCCGCCCGGTTCCCCCGAGCGACGCGGCTGGTTCGAGAAGAACGATCTCTACGCCGTGGTGTTTGCCAGCATTGCCATCGTGCTGATCGCGCTGGGCACCGCGGGGAAATACCCGTTGCAGTGGATCGGGGCGGGCATGACCGCCTATGGCTTTCTTTACTTCGTTGCCCACGATGGCCTGGTGCATCAGCGCTGGCCGTTTCGTTACGTGCCGCGCAAGGGTTACCTCAAGCGGCTCTACCAGGCCCACCTGATGCATCATGCCGTGCGCGGCCGCGAGGGCTGCGTGTCGTTCGGCTTTCTGTTCGCGCCTCCGGTCGCCAGGCTCAAGCGCCAGCTGCGCGAGCGGCATGGCGGGCCGCTGGCTAGCGAGGACGCTGCCACAGCGACGCCGGACGCGGGGCAGGCGTCTCGCCGCGAGACGTGACGGCCATTCTCGCGCCCAAGGCCAGCAGCCGCAGCTTCTCGGCCTTGCCGGTCGAGACCCGCCTGTCCCAGGCGTGAGGGCCGCGGCGCTTCACCTTGATGCCTATCTCCCGGTACACGCCGTGGGCCGTGGCGATCGCCCAGGCCGAGCGCAGCGGCAGTGCGAATAACCCGCCGCGTGCGGAGGCGTAATACGGCTCGGCGGCATCGACCAGGCGCGCCGCCAGTCTCGCCAGGGCGGGGCGGTGCGCCGGGTCGGCGACCTCGCCTTCGGGGATGCCGGCTTCACGCAGCCACTCGGCGGGCAGGTAGCAGCGGTTCATCCTGGCATCCTCCACGATGTCGCGGGCAATGTTGGTCAGTTGGAAGGCCAGGCCCAGGTCGCAGGCGCGATCCAGCGTCGTCTCCTCTTCCACTCCCATGATGTGCGCCATCATGATTCCCACCACACCGGCCACGCCGTAGCAGTAGCGCAGGGTATCGTCGAAGCTGACGTAGCGGGTCTCGTCGACGTCCATGGCGAAGCCCGCCAGGTGCTCAAGGGGGTAGCGCTCGGGGATGGCGTGTCGCTGTATCACGTCCTGAAAGGCGGCGAAGGCCGGTTCGCTCATCGCTTCCCCGGCGTAGGCGCGGCGGGTCAGGTCGCGCAGTTCGGCGAGGCGCTGACGGCCTTCCATGCCATGGCGGGCGTCGCTTGGCTCGTCGGCAAACCCCAGCGACTGGCCGTCCACCACGTCGTCGCAGTGGCGGCACCAGGCGTAGAGCATCACGGCGCTGCGACGGGTGGCGGGGGCGAACAGCTTGGCGGCGGTGGCGAAGCTCTTCGAGCCGGCCTGGATGGTGCGGGCGGCGTGAGCAGCGAGGGTCTCGTTCATGTCCGTTCCAGCATCAGTCCGGCCGTCGCCTTGGCCGACCCGATCACTCCCGGTACCCCGGCACCGGGGTGGGTGCCGGCGCCCACCAGGTAGAGGTTCTCGATCCGGTCGTCGCGGTTGTGCGGGCGGAACCAGGCGCTCTGGGTGAGGATCGGCTCCAGCGAGAAGGCCGAGCCGAGGTGCGCGTTGAGTTCGTCGCGGAAATCTTCGGGCGTGAAGTGGCGACAGGTGACCAGGTGCTCGCGCAGGCCCGGTATATGGTGTTGCTCCAGGTAGTCGAGGATGCGATCGCGGTAGCGCGGCCCTTCCCGTGCCCAGTCGATGGGTGCATTGCCCAGGTGCGGTACCGGCGCCAGAACATAGTGGGCGCTGCCGCCGGGAGGGGCCAGCGAGGGGTCGGTCACGCAGGGGGCGTGCAGGTAGAGTGAGAAGTCGTCGGCCAGGGTCTTGGCGTGGAAGATCTCGTCGATCAGCTCGCGATAGCGTGGGCCGAAGCAGACGGTATGGTGCGCCAGCTCGGGAGGGGGTGGCATATCCAGGCCGAAGTAGATCACGAACAGCGACATGCTGAAGCGCTTGCCGGCTAGGCGCCTGGCCTCGCCGACGCCTCGCGGGTGGCCGCGAAGCAGGTGGCCGTAGGTATGCATCACGTCGGCGTTCGAGGCCAGGGCGTCGGTCTCGAAGCGACGACCGTCGGCAAGGTGTACCGCCGTCACTCGCTCCTGCTCGACCTCGATGCGATCCACGCTGGCGTTGAGCTCAAGCTGGCCGCCCAGCTCCTCGAACAGGGTCACCATTCCCTGCACCAGCGCGCCGGTGCCGCCGCGCGGGAACCATACCCCCCATTCACGCTCCAGCGCATGGATCAGGGTGTAGATCGACGAGGTGGCGAAGGGGTTGCCGCCCACCAGCAGCGAATGAAAGGAGAGAGCCTGACGCAGGTGCTCGTCGCGGACGAAGCGCGACACCATGGCGTAGACGCTCCTCCAGGCCTGCAGCCGAGCGAGCTGTGGCCCGGCGCGAGCCATGTCGCGAAAGCTGAGGAACGGCACTGCGCCGAGCTTGCGATAGCCCTCTTCGAATACCGCTTGCGAATAGGCCAGGAAGCGGCGATAGCCCTCCACGTCGGCGGGGTTGCGCTGGGCGATCTGCCGTTCGAGTTCGGCCTGGTCGTTGAGGTAGTCGAAGGCCGGACCATTCTCCCAGCACAGCCGATAGAAGGGCGTGACCGGCAGCAGCTCGACGTAGTCGGCCATGCGTCGACCGCTCAGGGCGAACAGCTCCTCGAGCGCGCTGGGGTCGGTGATCACCGTGGGGCCGGCGTCGAAGGTGAAGCCCTTGTCCTCATAGACGTAGGCACGCCCGCCGGGCTTGTCGCGCTTCTCCAGCAGGGTGGTGCGATAGCCACCGGCCTGCAGGCGAATGGCGAGCGCCAGGCCGCCGAAACCGGCGCCGATGACGACGGCGCGAGGAGAATCTGTCATTTGGCTGTCCTGATCTGATGAGGGGAGCCGAGCCGCGCGGCACGCAGGGCTTCGCCCATGGGCACAGGGGGCTTGCCGCTGACGATGCGCAACTTGTCCAGGGCGGTCAGTCGCCCGGCGTAGAAGCGTTGTACAAGAGGTTCCGGCAGGCCGTAGAAGCGTTGCATGACCCGCCAGCGCTGCTCGGGGCGCCCGGCCAGGAACAGCATGCGGTTGAGCAGGCGAAAATAGCCCTGGCGCCGCCACTCGCCGAGCGCCTCGCGACGAATGGCGTCGAACAGGGCCGGCGCGCTCAGGTCGTCGAGGCGGGCGATGCGTTCGGCCAGGCGCACGGCATGGGGCAGCGAATAGCCGGTGGTGGGGTGGAACAATCCGGCGCGCAGGCCGCTGCGCGGCTGGGAATCGGCCTCGCGCCAGAAGGCCTCGAAGTCGCCGGCCAGCGTGATGGGCAGCACGCCGCTTTCCTCGCGCAGCATCGCCTGCACCTGCCAGCCGGTGGCGTATGCATAGTCGGCGATGTTGTCGCGAAGATGTTGAGGATCGAGCCTCCCCTTGTCGCCCTGGCTAGTGTCGACCTGGTTGCTATCAACATAATGCGTGTCTTCGATCAGCAGCGTGTCCCGGGTGAAGGGCAGCACGTAGACGAAGCGGTAGCCCTGGCCCTGGGCTACCGTGGCATCCATCAGGATGGGTCCCGAGAGACCATGGGGCTGCGCCAGCCTGAGTTCCTGGCCGAGAAAGGCCTGGTAGCCCAGCGCCAGGTGCGGGCTCGTCGCCACACCGCGCCCATCGATCACCGCACCGGCATGCAGGGTGTGGCCATCCTCCAGGCGCACCTGGGTGGGGCCGAGCTGCGAGGCGCGCACCTCGACCCGCAGGGCACTGCCGAGTGTTTCGCGCAGCACGAGGGCGAAGTCCTGCGAGAAGATGCTGGCATAGCCGCTGTGCAGGGTGCGCCGGCGCTGGGGGAAGCGCACCTCGTGATGCGCCCAGCGACAGCTCACCAGCGGGCCGATCCAGTTCCACTGCGCGGGGGTGAGGTCGCTGTCGTGAAACGACCAGGTATGGTTGCCACCCGGCGCGGCGTCCTGCTCGAGGACGAGCACATCGAGTTCGGGACGGACCTGCTTGAGGCGCAGCGCGATCAGGCCATTGGCCAGGCCACCTCCCACCAGGATCAGATCGTGCCGGGCCGTCATGAGCGAATGGCCTCCTCGACGATGTCCGCCGCGCGAGGCGTGCCGCCGGCGGCTTCGACTTCCTTTCCCAGGCGGGTCAGGGCGGCGGCGAAGCCGGTTTCCCCGAGCAAGGCCTCCAGCTTGCCGCTCAATGCGCGATGACCGTCGACACGTGGCGAGGCGCGCAGCCCCACGCCGGCATGCTGGACGCGCGTGGCGACGCCCGGTTGGTCGAAGGCAAGGGGCAGCACCAGCATCGGCGTGCGCGCCACCAGGGCATCCATCACCGTGTTGAGCCCGCCATGCGTGATCACCGCATCGGCGCGCGACAGTACGGCACGCTGTGGAAAAACGTCCGTCACCTGGATGGCTCCCTCCTGCAGGAGCCTCTCTTCCTGCCTGCGATCGAGGCCGCCGCAATGCGCCACCAGCAGCTGTACGTCCAAGGCAGCGCAGGCCCGCACGATGCGGCGGAACAGCGCGAAGCGATGGCCTTGCAGTGTGCCCAGCGAGGCGAAGATCACGGGCTTGTCGGGGGACAGCCTTGGCGCCGTCTCCCACTGGGAGGTCGCCGAAGGGCGCAGAGGGCCGACGTGGTGGAAATGCGCGGGCAGGTCGCGGCGGGGCAGCTCGAGGCCCGCCACCGTCTGGCTGATCTGGGCGTAGGGTGAGAGGCACTCATGCAGCCCGCTCCGTGGCGAGAGCCCGAGCAACGCGGCATGCCGGGCCACGGTGCGGCGATGCTTCGCCATGAGCAGGTCGTAGGTCCGCTCACTGCTGGCATAGAGCTGCTGGTGCCGCTCGCTGCGACCATAGGCAAACGGCATCACCGGCAGCGGCAGGCCGGGCTCGCGATTGACCGGCAGGGCGCAGGCGACCGAGACGAAGGGCCGCCCGCTGGCCTCGGCCACCAGCCCGCCGGCCGCCTCCATCTGGTCGCAGATCAGGGCGTCGATGCCAAGCTCGTCGAGCGCACGGGGCAGCTCGCGACACAGCATGTCGGTGGTGTGGCTCAGGTCGGCGATCAGGCGGCGCAGCCCCAGCGGTCCGCCCGGCTGGGCCGCCAGGCGCAGGCTACGTGCCAGGGCACCAGGCGGATGGCTGGTATGACCCACGGCACTGAAGGAAACCTGAGGAGAGTCGAGCCAGCGGGCGGCCTCCTGCTGGTGCAGGAAGGTGACTCGGTGGCCACGTTCGACCAGCGCGTCGGCCAGGGCCTGCAGGGCGTGGAAGTGGCTGGGAAAGGGCGGTGCGACGACACCGATATGGCGTGCCATGTCAGGACGGCAGTTCGTCAGGCGGTATCAGCGGGGCACGGCGCAGCTCGGCGAGATTGGCGCTGCCGGTGCAGAAGCAGGCGATTCGCAGCTGCTCGATGACGACCTGGAAGTGCTCGATGACGGCCTCGGTCGAGTGCATGGCACTCTGCAGTACCGCGGCGGCCTGCGCCACCAGGTCGGCTCCCAGGCGGATCGCCTTGGCGACTTCAACGCCGTTGCGGATGCCGCCCGAAGCGATCAGCGGGGTATCCGGCAGTGCCCGGCGAACGCTCACCAGTGCCTCGGCCGTGGGAATGCCCCAGTCGGCGAAGGCCATCGCCACCCGTCGTGCACTTTCGTTCCTGGCACGCTCGCCCTCTACCTGGGCCCAGCTGGTGCCGCCGGCGCCCGCCACGTCGATCGCTGCCACACCGGCCGCTACCAGCGACTGTGCCACCGGGGCCGATATCCCGGCGCCCACCTCCTTCACCACGACCGGCACGTCGAGTGCCAGGACCAGACGTTCGATGGCCTGCAGCACGCCGCTCCAGTCACGGTCGCCACCGGCCTGAACGGCCTCCTGCAGCGGGTTGAGATGCACGATCAGCGCATCGGCGGCGATCATCCCCACGGCGCGTCTGGCCCACTCGATCCCCTGGGGCTCGAGCAGTTGCGCTGCGCCGATGTTGCCGAGCAGCGGCACGTTGGGGGCGAAGCGCCGCAGGTCATGGGTCAGGCCATGATCGGCGCCGGACTGCAGGGCGACACGTTGCGAGCCCACTCCCAGCGCAATCCCCAGGGCCTCGGCCGCCTCCGCAAGGTGATGATTGATCGCCGCCGCCCGGGTGGCGCCGCCGGTCATGGAACTGATCAACATCGGGGCGCGAAGCGGCTTGTCGAACCAGGTCGTGCCCAGGTCGATGGCGTCGAGGTTCATCTCCGGCAGGGCGCAGTGACGGAAGCGATAGCGCGACAGGCCGCTAGTCACTTGGGAAGCGGCCTGCTCCATGCCCAGCACGATGTTCAGGTGATCGTTCTTGCGGTGGACCAGGTCATCGTCGGCCATGATGTGCCTCCTGGGAAGCAGAATTGCCGAGCCGGAGCGTCTCGTCGAATCAGCGTCTATATTACTAGGATATAGTTCTTGTGCAACGCTTGTATAAGATCCTAGTCTAATAGCATGACGCGTCAACCAGCAGTATCCATGGCGTTATCTATAGCTCGTCTTGGCTGGCGCCTGAAGGAGAATTGCGCAATGAACCTACCCGTGCCACGAATCGACGGCGTTTCCCAGGGCCCTGATGAGTTCGACGAGCTTCGCGATCGCCTTGTCGTGCGACTGGAGGCGTTGCTGCCCATGGCGGAGGGCGAGGAAGATCCGGTGGGGCTCGCCATGCGGGCGTGCCTGCTCTCGCCGGGAAAGCGCATCAGGCCGATGCTGCTGGTGCTGGCCGGGCAGGGCTTGGGTAGCGATGGCTCAGCCCTGGTGGATCTGGGGTGCGCCACGGAAATGGTCCATGGTGCTTCGCTGATACTCGACGACCTGCCCTGCATGGACAACGCCCAACTGCGACGGGGCCAGCCTACGATTCACCGCCAGTTCGGCGAGGACGTGGCGGTGCTCGCCGCCGTGGCCTTGCTGGCCGAGGCTTTTCGCCTGGTAGCCTCGACGCCGAGTGTACCGGCCGAGGCGCGAGCGCAACTGGTCGCGAGGCTGGCCGATGCGTCGGGTATGCGGGGCCTGGTGAAGGGGCAGTATCGTGACCTGCACGCCGACCCGCGCCTGCGTTCGGCGCAGGCCGTGGCGACCACCAACGCGCTCAAGACGGGGGCGCTGTTCGAAGCCGCCATGCTCATGGCGGCTGTCGTCGCCAAGGCGGACGAAAGGGCCACGACCGAGCTGAGCCTTTTTGCCCAGGCGCTGGGCCAGGCCTTCCAGCACTACGACGATCTCATCGACGAGAGCGGCGGCACTGGCAAGGATGCGGGGCAGGATCGAGGCAAGACGACGCTGATTGCCCTGCTCGGGGCGGAAACGGTGCGGTGGCGGCTCGGCAGCCAGCTGGAGCAGGCCGAGCGGCATCTGGCGGCGGTCTTCCCGCCGGAGCAGCCGATCCGGCGCTACGTCGAGGCGCTCTGCGTGCGGCTGATGAGTCCTACCTGAGGCGACGGCTCAAGATCTTTTCCCCTTGACCGCCTGATGCACCGGGGCTAACAACCGTTCGCTGAGTTCGGCGAAGCCGAGGCTGTCCTGGCGGGCTTCATAGAGCGCGGTAAAACTCGGCCAGCGGTGGGCGAGGTAGGCGTTGCGGCCCGCCTCGCCGGCGTTGAACGAATCGCCTTCGTAGGTGCTGGCGGCGGCGCGCCAGGCGTCGCTGGCGCGCTCGCTCTCCGGTGTTCCCAATTTGCTCAGCCACACGAAGGCGGTGTCGCAGGCCAGCGGCAGCGGCTGGCGCATGCCGGCCTGCCAGGTGCGGACGATCTCGCGCAGGTGCCCGCGGGCGGCTTCCGGGTCGAGGGGCGGCAGGGTGACGTGGCCGGCCTTGGAGAGCAGCAGGGTGGTCATGGGCCTGTCGTTCAGGTGCCCGGCCAGGTGCGCGACCCAGTGGCGCAGGATATGCGACCAGCGGTACTTTCCCTTCTTCACCAGGCTACTGCTGGCGAGCACAAGGCGGCAGCGCTCACCCGCTTCGCTTTCGCGCAGTTCGTCGAGCCAGTCTTCCAACGGCGGCGCGCCGGGTACGTTGAGCTGCACTGGTTCGGGTTCCTCCACCGCACGGGGCCATGCTGCCAGGGCTTCCTCGTAGGACTCGAACAGCTCCGACATGGGTTCAATGAGCTGGTCGCGCATGCGCTCGCCGAAGGCACCCATGGCCAGCACGCCTTGGCCCTGTAGCCGGTCGAGGGTATCGAGCATGGCGGGCTCGCGGGGCTGGCCTTCGTCCACTGCGCGGCGCTGCTCGCGAATCAGCAGGTCCTGCAATTGCCAGTTGGCCAGGCCGTCCAGGGCGAAGGGTTCGTGGTCGAGGCTGACGATGTCCTCACGTTCGAGATGAACCTTGAGGCGGGTAGTGAAGAAGGCGCGTGCCGGGTCGCGCAGGAAATTGCCGAGCTGTGCCAGCGTCAAAGGAGCTTCATGTGTGAACTCCTTGAGTTCTACGGCCGCTTCCGATGCAGCCGTTTCTCCATGCACCTCGCGCCACTCGTGGGCGTAGGTGAACAATCGCTGGGCCGAAACGCTGCGCTCGGCCTGCTGCACCTCGCTGGGAAAGTAGCTGCGGCTGAACGGCTGCAGCGGATGCTCGGTGGAGAGGGCTTCGAGCAGGTTGCTGCCGTCGGTCGTCTGCCATCCCGCTTCGAGATGATCGCGTAGCTGGCCGACCAGCACCGAGGGCGGTTTCTCGCTGTTGTCGACGATGCTGCGACCCACCCAGCTCACATAGAGCTGTTCGCGGGCGGAGAGCAGGGCCTCGAGGAACAGGTAGCGGTCGTCCTCGCGGCGCGAGCGGTCGCCGGGACGGTAGTCGCCGTTCATCAGGTCGAAGTCCATCGGCGGGTGGCTGCGCGGGTAGTCGCCGTCGTTCATGCCCAGCAGGCACACCCGCTTGAAGGGGATGGCGCGCATCGGCATCAGGGTGGCAAAGTTCACCGCCCCGGCGAGGAAGCGCTGCGACAGGCTTGGCTCGTCGATCTGGCTCAGCCAGTGCTCGCGCACTACCGAGAGCGGAAGCTCGCGGGTCAGGCCGGCTTCCTCGGCGCTCTCCTGCCAGCTCTGCAGCGCCTGTTCGAGCTGGGCCAGCATCAGGCTGTCTTCAGGCGCTTCCGCCAGAAAACTCGCCTCCAGCAGGGCGCGCAGGCGCTGCACCCAGCCGGCCACGTCGGTGGGTTCGCGCAGGCTGCGCCACTGCTGTTCCAGGGTTTCCAGCAGCGCGGCCAGCGGGCCGGCCAGCGCCGCTTCCAGCCCGCCGATGTCGTCGAACGGCTCGATGCCCTGCCAGGGGCCACTCGCGGCTTCGCCCACGGCGTAGCCCAGCAGCAGCCGGCGCAGGCCGAAGGCCCAGGTGTTCTGCTCCATGCCGGCGGGCAGGTCGAGGCTGCCGCGCTGGCCGGCGTCGAGCCCCCAGCGGATGCCGGCGCCCTCGACCCAGCGACGCAGGGTGGGTACGTCGTCTTCCTGGATGCCGAAACGCGCACGCAGGGCGGGCACGTCGAGCAGGTCGAGCAGGTCGCTCACCGAGAGGCGCAGTTCCGGCAGGCGCAGCAGCTTCTCCAGCGCGATCAACAGCGGCTGGCGGTGGCGGCTGCCCTGATCGGAGAGCGTGAAGGGAATGTAGCGCGGATCGTCGCGCTCGATCTGCCCTCTCGCATATTGACCAAAGACTGCCTGTACATGCGGCGCGTAGTGGTCGATGTCCGGCACCATGACGATCACGTCGCGGGGCTTGAGGTCGGGGTCGGCGCTGAAGGCGGCGAGCAGCTGGTCGTGCAGGATCTCCACTTCGCGCTGGGGGCTGTGGGCGACGTGGAAGACGATGGAGTCGTCGCGAGCCGAGTCCACCGCCGGCCAGGTTTCGCGGGTCTCGTGCAGTGGGCGCAGTTCGCGGATGTCGTCTTGCAACTGCTGCAGCAGCCGGCCGTCGCCTTCGCGTACGAAGGGCTCGAACAGGTCGATGCGCAGCGAGTCGGCGGCGAACAGGCGTTCGTACTGCTGGGCGTCGTCGTGTTCGTCCAGCAGGCGCAGGTAGTCGCGGCCCTGCTTGCCCCAGGCGGCCAGCAGCGGCTGGGCGTGCAGATGCAGGCTCTCTTCGCCATCTCCATCGCCGAGTACGTCGAGCCGTTCGGGCATGCCGGCCTTGCGCCGCTGCCGCCTTCGCGCTGATCTTAAAAGCTCCTTGTGCTCGATGATGTCGGCCCAGTAGTGCTGGCAGGGGTTGTGCACGCACAGCACGACCTGACAGCAGCGGGCGATGGCGGCCAGGGCTTCCAGCGCCTGCTGCGGCAGCGATGAAATACCGAACACCATCACCCGCCGCGGCAGGCCGGGTGGGCATTCGCCTCCATGAAGCTCGCGGGCGGCGTCAAGAAAACGGCGGTGCACCATGGCGCGGCTGGAGGCGACGCCGTCATCGCCCACGTCTTCGGCAACGCTTTTCACCACGGCCCGCCACAGGGCGGGCTGCCAGCGCTGGGTGTCGTCGAGCTGGCGGGCCTCGCCGCGGGCGGAGATCAGCACGTCCTCGCCGCGGGACCAGGCCTCGAGCCAGTCGGCGCGGTACACCTGGTACTGATCGAGCAGGTCGGCCAAGCGCTCGGCGAGCTGGTGGTGCTTGCGCAGGTCGCTGTCGCCTTCGAGGAAGCGGCGCAGCGGAGCGAACTCATCGCGCGGCATCAGCTCCGGCAGCAGGCGCAGCAGCCGCCACAGCAGGTGCGACTTGTCGAAGGGCGAGGTGGCCGGCACCGCGTTGGGGTCGCCTTCCACGTGGTTGAGCACCGCGCGGTAAGCCTGCCACAGGAAGCGCGCCGGCAGGGTGACGTCGAGCGCGGCGGCGATACCGCTGCCGCCGTCGGCCTCATCGGCAGCCAGCGCCAGCTTCATCCACTGGCCGATGCCGTTGCTCTGCACCAGGATGGTCTCGTTTTCCAGCGGCGCGAGCGGGTGGCGCTTCATCCACTCCACCGCCACGCCGCGCAGGTCCTCCAGGCGATTGCCGTGAACGACCATGAAGCCGGGGGTGAGGGCATTCTCCTGGGAAGCGGCGAATGGCATGGCGGGTCCTTGCTGCGAACTTGAATACAGTTTTGCAGTTTTACAGGTTTAAGCTTTTACCGTCATGCGGTTCCAAGCCGAGACGCCTATACGCATAGGCGCTTGTCTGGCAGGGAGCGCTGAGGCATGGTCTGGAGATCGTGCATTGCACTTCTTCATCAGGGACGACCATGGCCTACGATCTCAGCGAACGCCTGGTAATCGGGCTGGCATCCAGCGCCTTGTTCGATCTAGCGGAGTCCGATCGGGTCTTTCGCGAGCAGGGCGAGGCGTCCTATCGCGTCTATCAGCGGGACAACGAGAACAAGCCGTTAAACACTGGCGTTGCCTTTCCGTTCATCAAGCGTCTGCTGTCGTTGAACGAGCTTAGCCCGGACAACCCGCCCATCGAGGTGGTGCTGCTTTCGCGCAATGATCCGGAAACCGGACTGCGCGTCATGAAATCCATCGAACACCATGAACTGGGCATAACGCGGGCCATCTTCCTGCAAGGGCGCTATCCCCACCGCTTCATCCCGGCATTGAACATCAGCCTCTTCCTGTCGGCCAATCGTCAGGACGTCGACCAGGCGATCCTGGCCGGGCATCCGGCGGGACAGGTGCTGTCGTCGGGCGATCTCGACCTGACCGACGAAGAGGAGCTGCGCATCGCCTTCGACTTCGATGGCGTGCTGGTCACCGACGAGTCCGAAACCATCTACCAGCAGCAGGGGATCGAAGCGTTCCGCGACTACGAGCGGGCCAATGCACAGGTGCCCGCGGAGGCGGGCTTGCTGGCCGTTTTCCTGCGCAAGCTGGCCCATATCCAGTTGCTGGAGAAGCAGCGCGAGGAGGAAACCCAGGGCGACTACCGTCCCAAGGTCAGGGTATCCATCGTGACGGCCCGCAACGCGCCGGCTCATGAACGGGTCATCCATACCATGCGCAGCTGGGGCGTGACCGTCAACGAGGCCTATTTCCTCGGCGGCATTGCCAAGGAGCATGTCCTCGGCATCATCAAGCCGCATATCTTCTTCGACGATCAGGCCTCCCATCTCTCGGCCACCAGCGACATCCTGCCGTCGGTGCATGTGCCGTTCGGGCAGCTCAACCAGGGCCTCGTTTCCGGAGAGGAGGAGACAAGCCGAGCTGTTCACTCCCTGCCTGAAGAGAATTTGCCATGAGATTAGCGGGGGCCTGCCAAAAAACGACGAAGGGGGCCTAGGGCCCCCTTAATCAAAGTGCAGGCTGAAAGCTATTGCTTGCCTGCTTCTGCGTTGTGCTGTGCCGAATTGTCAGCGAGCACGATAGTGGAACTCCTGCCGTGAGATCAGCCCATCGTGGTTGCGATCCATCAGCACGAAGATTTCCGGTAGCGAACCCGCCTGGGCTTCCTGCCGGGAGATATCGCCATCGCTATCCAGATCCAGCCGGTCGAAGCTGTCCTGGCCGGCTGTGTTGGAGGAGGCGAGGTGCGGCAGAACCAGGGGACCTTCGCCCTGTTCGGCCAGGGTGGCACCCGCGGGAAGGGCCAGTGCCAGGAGCAGCGCGCTTTTCAGAGTTTTCATCGTTTGATTTCCCTTCGAAAAGTAGGTTGATGACGTTGAGCCGGTGGATTGCTCGACTGCACCCGGGCTCATGCCGGGCTGGCCGTGGGGCGAACCACGATCTCGCTGGTGTCCACCTCGTCGGGCTGATTGATGACATGGGCGATGGCCGCAGCGATGGCGTCGGGCTTGAGCGCGATCTGACGGAAACTCTTCATCGCTTCGGCGGCGCCGGCATCGGTGATGGTGTCGGCCAACTCCGACTCCACCACGCCGGGATAGACGCAGGTGACGCGGAGCTTGTCGTGCTCTTGGCGCAGCCCGTCGGAAATCGCTCGCACGGCGTATTTGGTCGCGCAGTAGACGGCGGCGGTGGGCACCACATAGAGGCCGCCGATGGAGGAGATATTGATCACCTGTCCGCTGCCCTGGGCCTGCATGGTGGGAAGCACGGCGGCGATGCCGTGCAGCACGCCGCGGATGTTGACGTCGATCATGCGGTCCCACTCGTCGAGCTTGAGCGAGGCCAGGGGGGAGAGCGGCATCACGCCGGCATTGTTGATGATGACGTCGATGCGCCCGTGGATCTCCAGCGCGGCATCGGCGAAGGCCTGCACGTCATCCCGCTGGGTGACATCCAGCGCGCGGTAATCCGCGCTGCCGCCCTCGGCGCGAATGGCTTGCGCCAGGGCTTCCAGCCTGTCGGTGCGGCGTGCACCGATGACCAGCCGGTGGCCGTGACTTGCCAGTAACCGCGCGGTAGCTTCGCCAATGCCGCTGCTGGCGCCGGTGAGAAGAATGACTTTGCTCATGGGATAGGCTCCGTATGGGTGGCTTGTGAGGACTTTCCCACCGAGCTCGCAATGAGCGATCCGTGAATTCCTGTGGTGGGAGCGTCGTTGGAACAAGCCTACGGAGGCGGCGTGGGTGCCGATAGAGCAAATCCTATTAGAATTTTGCCTAATCCTATTGGTCGGGCTTTTCTTGTGCGGGAATATGTAGAATATTGTTGCCTAAAAATTAATCCGTCAGTAAGTGAAAAGGTGCTTGTTCGATGACATCGAGGCCCGCCAGCCTTCCTCGTGAGCGAATGGTCGAGCTGCTGTATCGGCTCGTGCCGCATGAGGGCTACACCCAATCCATGCTGGATGGGGTGCGCTTCCTGCGCTCGAATCGTTCATTGAAGCTGACGCCGGTACTGTACGAGCCGAGCATCGTCATCGTGTGCCAGGGGCGCAAGCGAGGCTATCTGGGCGATGAGGTGTATCTCTACGATGCCCTGCACTATCTCATACTGTCGGTACCGCTGCCTTTCGCATCCGAGACCGAAGCCAGCCCGGAGGAGCCGCTGCTGGCCATTTCGATTCGCCTGGACATGGCCGTGGTGGCGGAGCTGGTGTTCATGCTGGACCAATTGGGCGAGCGCTCGGTGGCGCCGCCGCGAGGCATGCTCTCGACGCCGCTGGGCGAGCCCATGGCGGATGCCACGCTCAGACTGATCGAGGCGCTGGCCTCGCCGCTGGAGGCGCAGGTGCTGGCGCCGGGCATCGTGCGGGAGATCTGTTTCCGCGTACTGGTAGGCGAGCAGGGCGGAAGCGTGCGTGCGGCGCTGGCTCATCAGGGCCAGTTCGGCAGGATCGCCAAGGCACTGCACCGCATCCACGCGGATTATGCCGAGCCCCTGGAGGTGGGGCGCCTGGCCAGCGAAGTCGGCATGAGCACGGCAGTCTTCCATGTGCACTTCAAGGCGATAACGCAGACATCACCGCTGCAGTACATCAAGTCGACGCGGCTGCACCAGGCCCGGCTGCTGATGATCCGTGATGGCCTGCCCGCAGCGGCTGCTGCTGCTCGGGTGGGCTACCAGAGCCCTTCGCAGTTCAGCCGCGAGTTCAAGCGCTTCTTCGGCCGGCCTCCCGGTGAGGAAGTGCGTGAAATGAAGGCCTCGCTGGCGTTGTTGCCACCGGCTCAGGCGGCGGGGCTGGCGCTGACGCATTGAGCGGTGCCGCGACGGGTGTAGGATGGAAGGCCTTTACCGAATGCAGCAAGGGCTGGCCATGAGCGACTATCTGCTGGAAGAGTCACCGCTGAGCAGCGGGGCCATTTATCGCATGTTCTGCGGCACGATCTGTCCGCGCCCCATCGCCTGGGTCTCGACCCATGACCGAGACGGCAACACCAACCTGGCGCCGTTCTCCTTCTTCAACGTGGTGAGCGTGGCGCCGCCGGTGCTGGGCTTCTCTCCGCTGCTCAATGGCGAAGGCCAGCCCAAGGACACCATTCGCAACCTGGAGCAGGTGCCGGAGTGCGTGGTGCACATCAGCGGCGAGGCGCTGGTCAATGAACTGAACGCCACCAGCGCCAGCTTGCCGGCGGGAGAGGACGAATTCGCCCTTGCGGGGCTGGAGAAGGTGACCATGCCGGGGCTCTCGGTGCCGCGGGTGGCGGCGGCCCCGGTGGCCTTCGGCTGTCGGCTGCGTGAGATCGTTCGTTTCGGCGACCAGCCCATGGCGGGTTGCCTGGTACTGGCCGAAGTGGTCTCGATCCACATTGATGATGCCATCTGGAACGGGCGTCACGTGAGCGTCGAGGCGCTCAAGCCCATCGGCCGCATGGCGGGCAGCGACTATGCCCGCACCAGCGATCTGTTCGGGCTGGAGCGTCCGGCGTGAGCTGGTGGTGACTGGGCGACAGGTTCTTGGTTGCCTCAGTCATTGGGCTCTTCGGCGTGCAGGCGGCGCCAGCGCTGGGGCGTCATGCCCAGCCGCCGATGGAAGTGGCGGGTGAAGTGCGACTGGTCGTAGAAACCGCATTCGTGCGCGATGTACGACAGCGGCTCGCTGCCGGCCAGCATCATCTCGCAGGCCCGGGCCAGGCGACGGCGGTTCACGTAGGCCAGTGGCGGTTCGCCGAAGGTCAGCTTGAAGGCATGCGAGAAGTGGCTGAGGCTGAGTCGTGCTTCGGCGGCCATCTCATTGACGTGGATCGTCGCGTCCAAGTGGGTGTCGACGAAGGCAATCACGCGGCGGATCTGCCAGCCGACGAGCCCGCCATGAAGTGCCGGTGCCGGCGCGGTTGCCAAAGGCGCCTGGGCCAGCAGCAGCAGGGCCTGGGCCAGGCTGTTGCGTGCCGCTTCCTGGTCCCGGGCCAGGGTCGCCGTGGCCTCGTCGAGCAGTTGGATGAGTCGTTCTCGCAACTCGTGGATGGTGCTGGGTACTCGCTGTGTCCCGGCCGGTAACGGCGTCATGGCATCGCCCCCGAAAGTTTCGGACATCCTGGGCGAAGCTGGGGCTTGATCGCTCAGAGGGTCTGGTTCCGTTGAACGGGCCGATAAGAAGTATAGGCCAGCCCTACCGTCGACCATTCCCATTCGAGCCTACGGTTCAGCTGAATTACCTCCTCAAGCACAGACGCGAGTGCTCAGGCACTCGCGTCGGCAGGGCAGAGATAGCGCGATCAGTTGGGATGGTAGTCATACTCCTGGCGGCTGAGAAAGCCGTCGCGGTTGCGGTCGAGCTCCCAGAACGCGTCTGACAACGAGACTCCAACCGTTTCGGCTTGATTCAGCCGCCCGTCGCGGTCGGTATCGAGCTGGTCGAAGTGACGCTTGATCAAGGGAGCCTGCATGCTGCCGCTACGCGTCATCATGGGCTCATCCTCGGGGGACGGGCGATCGGCGAGCGCCGTACCGGGGACGAGGGACAGGGTGAACAGTAGCGCTAGAGTGCGAAGCCTCATGGTGGCGACCTCCTGTCATGGTTGATGGGGAACGAGCCAGGGCCAACTCGTCATATCCATGATGGGACGTCGCCCACGGCCAGGCTTGCCCGGCCGTGCGGTGGTTTGCACGTTTCTGCTGTGCCAAACGATGGAGTCGTCGTGACCGCATGAACGCCGACTCTTCACCGCAGGAGATTAAAGCTCCCCGGCCAGTTTCTTTTCCACCAGTTCGAGCCGATCCTGCCCCCAGAACGGCTCCCCGTCGACGTCATACCAAGGAGCACCGAAGCAGCCGGCGGCGATGGCTTGCTCGCAGGCTTCATCGAGGCGCTGCTGGCCCGACTCCGTGTCCGCTTCCTGCAGTAGCGCCCGGCCGTCCAGGCCGTAGCTATCGGCGATCTCGCCTAGCGTGGCGTGGTCGGCAATGTCACGCTCCTCGGCCCAGCAGGCCCGCTGTATGGCCAGCGTCAGCTCGGCGATGTCGTGGCCCCGGGCCTTGGCGGTCAGTAGCAGGCGTGCCGCCGGGCGGTCGTCGACGGGGAAGTACTTCGGTTGCGGGTTGAGCGGGATGCCCAGCAGGCGCGGCCAGCGCCTCAGCTCCGCCAGGCGGTAGGCCTGGCGCTCGGGAGCGCGCTTGGGCAACGGCACCCCGCCCGTTCTGGGGAAGATGCCGCTTACCGTGATCGGCACATAGTCGACCGTGGCGCCGTGGCGGGCGGCGATCTCACCGAGGCGGGCGTGTCCCAGGTAACTCCAGGGCGATACCGGGCTGAAGTAGTAGGTGATGCGCTTGGACATGGGGGGCTCCTCTCGACCGTTGCATACGGTTTCCAGAGGCTAGCTCGCCTGGCGCAAGGTGTCCTGGTTTTGCGTCGATGAGCGGACGGCACTAACGCAAGCGGCTGCCGATAGTGGCGCGAATACCAAGCTCTCAGTCGTTTTGACTACGTTTTTACTCGCATGAAAGCACTATGGTCAGCCCTTGGTTCATCATTCGTACAAAAAGAACGAGTCCCCCCTCATGCGCTCCCGATTCCGCTCCCTTCGACTGCTCGTCGTCGCCCTGGCCGGTGCCTGTCTTCTCGCCGTGGCCACTGCGCTGGTCAGTTATTCATTGGTGTCCGCATCGAGTACCCAGGAGGTGGTGGCCGAGCACACCCAGTCACTGCTCGAGAGCAGCATCGACGAGCGGCTGGCCTCGCTGGCCAATGCCCAGGCCGAACGCATTCGCAATGAACTGGATCGGGCCCTGACCCTGGCCAGCCAATTGGCCCACACCAATGCCCTGATGGCCATCCCCGGGGATGACGGCCGTCCTCAGCTTCGCCTGAGGCGTGAAGAGCTCTCCCGGCTGGTGCGTCATACGGTGGCCGAGAATGCCCAATTGCTGGACGCCTATATCGGCTGGGAGCCCAATGCCTTCGGTACCGATGCCAGGTATACCGAGACCGGGTTCGGCGAGGGTAGCGGGCGCTTCCGGCCCTGGTGGGTCCGCGAGTCCGATGGCAGCATGCGTCTCGGGTTGCTCAACGAGGACAACATGGAGAGCGAGGCGCCGCTGGGTAACGGCATGCGGCGTGGCGACTACTATCTCTGCCCACGCGATACCCTGGCGCCCTGCGTCATCGACCCGGCGGCCTACGACTACGCGGGTGTCATGTGCATGGTCACCTCCTTCAACGTGCCGATCCTGGCGCAGGGCCAGTTCCGCGGCATCGCCGGCGTCGACCTGTCGGTGGACTTCACCCAGGAATTCCTTACCCAGGCCAACCAGGGGCTCTATGACGGCGCCGGCGAGATGGCGCTGATCGCCTCGCTGGGCAGCGTGGCGGCCTATACCGCCGATGCTGAAGCCCTGGGGGGCGCGGCCGGAGAGGTGCTGGGCGATGCCGTCCACCAGCGTATCCTCGAGACCCAGCAGCGCGGCGAAATGCGCAAGGTCGAGGATGCCGATGGCATGCTCGAACTCTACTGGCCGTTCTCCGTCAGCGAGGCCGAAGCGCAAGCGCCCTGGGTGCTGCTCATACGCCTGCCGCGGGAGGTGGTGCTGGCCGAGCTCGGCGCCCTGCAGCGTACCCTGGAGGACCAGCGCAACCAGCATCTGCTGGGCATGGTGGTGGTCGGGCTGATCGTTGCCGGCCTCGGTCTGGTGGCGATCTGGCTGGTCGGTGGCAGCATTGCCAGACCGCTGCGCGAGCTGGCCGGACGCATGCGCGAGATCGCCTCCGGCGATGGTGACCTGACCCAGCGCTTGCCGATCAAGGGGCGCGACGAGAGCGCCGAGCTGGCCACGCAGTTCAATGCCTTTGCCGACAAGATTCACGACGTGCTGCTCGAGGTGCGGGTGAGTAGTGAGGCGGTACGTGTCGCTGCCACCGAGATCGCCAGCGGCGGCCAGGATCTGTCGCGACGCACCGATACTGCCGCCGCCAGCCTGCAGCAGACCTCTGCCTCGATGGAGGAGATCACCAGTACCGTGGAGCACACCGCCGAGTCGGCGCGCGAGGCCAATGCGCTTTCTCAGTCTGCTTCAGAGGTGGCGGCACGTGGCGGTGAGGTGGTGTCCCGGGTGGTGACCACCATGGACGAGATCACCGACGCCTCGCGCCAGATCGCCGAGATCGTCACGGTGATGGACGGTATCGCCTTCCAGACCAACCTGCTGGCGCTGAACGCTTCGGTCGAGGCGGCCCGGGCCGGCGAGCAGGGGCGCGGCTTCGCCGTGGTGGCCGGTGAGGTGCGCCAGTTGGCCAGCCGCTCGGCGGCCGCCGCGCGCGAGGTAAAGGCCCTGATCGACGCTTCGGGATCCAAGGTACGCAGCGGCTCCGACTTGGTCAGCCAGGCCGGCGCGACCATGAACGAGATCGTTACCAGCGTTTCCCGGGTAAGCGACGTACTCCAGCAGATCACCGCGGCCACCGGCGAGCAGAGCGACGGCATCGGCCAGGTCAATGTGGCGGTCGCCGAGCTGGATCGCATGACCCAGGAGAATGCCGCCCTGGTGGAAGAGTCCAGTGCCGCTGCCGAGCGCCTCGAGGAGCAGTCGTTGCGCCTGGCCGAGGTGGTGGGCGCCTTCACCCTGGCCGATACGAATGCCCGCGCTCCGCTATGGACGCCCGCCGCCTTGCCTGCCCCGCGGACCGAAGCGAGCGCCTATTGATCGGTCGCCAAGTCAACCCAGCACCTTGCCCTCGCGCCAGTAGCCCATGCTGCTGACGTAGCGCTTGGGCAGCCCGCACTCGTTGACCAGGTAGCGGCGGATGCCCAGTGCCACCTTGCTCTCGGCGGCGATCCAGGCGTAGAAGGGGGCGTCGTCGTCGGTCGCTGCGGCTTCCCAGAGCAGGCCGTCGTCGGGTGCTTCGTGGGAGTCGGCGCTGTCGGGCGTGCCGCCCAGGCTGGCGATCTCGGCGCGCAGGTCGATATCGCGCACCGCGCGCAGCAATTGCTCGCCATGGGCACAGCCGGGCCTCGTGTCACGAGGTAGCCAGCGCACCTTGGCCTGCGAGGGGAGTGTCTGGGCATCTCCACCCAGGGGGACCTCGATCAATGCGTCCACCCGCGGTTGGTCGGCACGTGCAGCCAGCTCCTCGAGAATCCCGGCCGCCGCGGGCAGTGCGGTCTCGTCGGCCACGACGAGAATGCGCTTCACGCCACGCGGCGGCTTCCACTCGTAGCCCACGCCGAGGTTTTCCACCTCGCTGACCGGAGCGGTCATGGCCAGGCGGTCACCCGGCTGGGCGCGCATGGCCCAGCGCGAGGCGGGGCCTTCGTCGCCGTGCAGCACGAACTCGACGTCGACCTCGCAGCGCTCGGCCCGCAGGGCGCGAATGGTGTAGGTGCGCATCGGCGGGCGCAGGTCGTCCGGCATGGCGCGATAGGCGGCGTACCAGTCGTCGGGCTCGCCCTCGACGCAGTCGAACAGGGCATCGAGGCTGCCGCATGCGGTGGGGAAGAACAGTTTGATGCGCTGGTCCGGCGCGTGAGTGGCCATGCGCGCCACATCGGGGCCGGTGAAGGTGAGCCTGGCCAGCGAGGGGCTGACCTGGGTGCGGCGGGAAAGGGTGATGTCGAAGACTTGGTAGCTCTGCTTGGCCATGGTGCCGGGACTCCGCGTGAGATGGCAGCAGGCTAGCATTCTCGATAATCATTCTCAATATTATTGCGCCGCCGAGCGGAGCGCGAAACGCGGCCGCCTGATGACCGTCAGGCGGCCGCCACCGATCAGCGATAGATGTCCTCGTAGCGCTTGCGCAGCTCGTTCTTCTGCACCTTGCCCATGGTGTTGCGTGGCAGGGTGTCGGTGAAGAATACCCGCTTGGGCTGCTTGTACTTCGCCAGTCGCCCCTCGAGATGATCGAGCACCTGCCGCTCCACAAGTTCGGCGCCCGGCTGCGGTACCACCACGGCGGTCACGCCCTCGCCGAAGTCCGGGTGCGGCACGCCGATAACCGCGGACTCCACCACGCCCTCGAGCTCGTCGATCACCTGTTCGACCTCCTTGGGGTAGACGTTGTAGCCGCCCGAGATCACCAGGTCCTTGTCGCGCCCGACGATGTGCACGTAGCCCTGATCGTCGATCATGGCCAGGTCGCCGGTGACGAAGAAGCCGTCGTCGAGAAGTTCCTCGCGGGTCTTCTCGGGCATGCGCCAGTAGCCGATGAAGACGTTGGGGCCGCGGATTTCGAGCATGCCGATCTCGCCCTGGGGCACCGGCACGTGACTTTCGCGATCGGTGATGCGGTACTCCACTCCGGGCAGCGGCATGCCCACAGTGCCGGCACGACGCTCACCGTCGTAGGGGTTGGAGAGGTTCATGTTGGTCTCGGTCATGCCGTAGCGCTCGAGGATGGCGTGGCCGGTCTTGGCCTGGAACGCCTGGTGGGTCTCGGCGGTGAGCGGGGCGGAGCCGGACACGAACAGGCGCATGTTGGCGGTCGCTTCCGGGGAGAGGCGCTCGTCGGCGACCAGGCGGGTGTAGAAGGTCGGCACGCCCATCAGCACCGTGCCGTGCGCCATCTCCTCGAAGATCACGTCGGCATCGAACTTGGGCAGGAACAGCATGCTCGAGCCGGCCATCAGGGTGACGTTGCAGCCGACGAACAGGCCGTGGGTATGGAAGATCGGCAGCGCGTGGATCAGGCGGTCCTCGGCGCTGAAACGCCAGGCTTCCTTCAGAGTGGCGGCGTTGGAGCCCAGGTTGCGGTGGGTCAGCATGGCGCCCTTGGAGCGCCCGGTGGTGCCCGAGGTATAGAGAATCGCGGCCAGGTCGTCGCTGGCGCGCGGCTCGATGGCGTCGAAGGGGGCGGTGCGCTGCGCCAGGTCCATCAGGCTGCCATCGGCATCGGTGCCGAGCGTTTCCACCGCCGGGCAGCCGCTCTCGCCGGCCACCGTGCGGGCCTCATCGAGGGCGGCGGGGCGGCAGACGAACAGCGCCGGCTCGGCGTCGGAGAGGAAGTAGCGAATCTCGTCGGCGGTATAGCCGGTATTGAGCGGCAGGTAGACGCCACCCATGCGCAGGCAGGCCAGATAGAGCAGGATCGCCTCGGGGCTCTTGTCGACCTGCACGGCGACCCGGTCGCCCGGGGTCACGCCCAGCTCGGTCAGGGCACCGGCCAGGCGGGCGCTGGCGCCCAGGGCATCGCGATAGGAGTAGCGACGGCCTTCGCGAGTGGTGATGAAATCGGCGTCGCCGCGGTCGCGCATGCGGGCGGCGAAGGTGTCGAAGAGGTTGTGACTCATTTGGCAAGCTCTCCCTTGGCCATTTTGCGAGCGCGGCGGTTGAGATCGCGGACCTCGCTGGAACAGACCACCGTGGCGTTGGCCGTGTAGTTCTCGTGATTTCGCTCGATGTCATCGAGTACGTAGAGGTAGTTGACCATCAGCCCGGCCGCCTGCTTCACCCCCTTGGGGGAAGTGTCGCCGAGCCAGTTGATGCGATGCAGCTCGGCGCCGTTGCCGAGATGGAAACGGGCCACCGGATTGAGCGGCAGGCCGCGGGCGTTCTTCTCCTCGACCAGGTAGCGGGCGGCCAAGGGCTTGATGACCGCCCTGAGGCGCTCGCTCTGGGCCGGGTCGAGGTGCCAGTCGGGAGCGTCGAGTTCGTGCAGTACCTGGCGCAGCTCGCCGGGCAGCGCCTCGTCGTCGCGCCGTTCGGCGAGCCAGTGGGCGAAGCCCGGCACCGGCGAGAGCGTGACGAAGTGCTTGAGCTGGGGCAGTTCCAGCTTGAGCTCCTGCACTACCTGCTTGATCAGGAAGTTGCCGAAGGAGATGCCGCGCAGGCCGGTCTGGCAGTTGCTGATGCCGAAGAAGGCGGCACTGTCGGCGGCCTCGGGGTCGTCGATGTCGCGTTGCCCGGCGCTCTCGCCCGAGAGGATGGGCTGGATGCGGTCGGGCAGACCCTTGCACAGCGCCACCTCGACGAAGATCAGCGGTTCGTCGCCGATGGCCGGATGGAAGAAGGCAAAGCAGCGACGGTCGCGGGCGTCGAGGCGGCGGCGCAGGTCGTCCCAGTCGCGGATCTCGTGTACCGCCTCGTAGCGAATGATCTTCTCCAGGATCGAGGCCGGGGTGTTCCAGTCGATGCGCTTGAGCACCAGGAAGCCGCGATTGAACCACGAGCCGAACAGGTGGGCGAAGTCTGCGTCGATGGGCTTGAACGCCGGCTGCTCGCGCAGCCGCTCAAGCAGTCCCTCGCGCATGCGCACCAGCGCATGAGTACCCTCGCTGGCCAGGTTGAGGCGCCGGAAAAGCTCCTGGCGGCGCGGTTCGCAGGCCTCGAACAGGGCGTGCAGGCTGGGGTTGTCGCGCTGCTCGCGATAGGTCTCGTAGGCCGCGTCGATGCGTGCCGGGTCGGCGGCGAAATCGCGGGCCAGGCCCTCGAAGAAGCGGGTGCGTTCGTCTTCGCTCAGCTGTTGGTACATGGCCAGCGCACGGCTGGCCAGGCTGATGCTCGAGGCCTCGCCGTCGCTCTCCAGCAGCCCCCGGCAGGCGTCGAGCAACTGAGCGTGGTCGGGTGCGGTGAGCCCGCCCTGCCGACGCCATAACCGCGCATCGCGCTGGGTGATGCTGTTGAACAGCTCTTGCAGGAATGACATGTTCATGCGTCTTGCTCCGTCAGCCCATGATCAGGTTGGGTAGCCACAGGGCAATCCCCGGGAAGAAGCACAGCAGGACGATGGCCAGCACCATGCACAGCGCGTAGGGCAGGCTGCCCATGAGGATGTCGCGCAGCGAGATATCCGGTGCGATCCCCTTGATGATGAACAGGTTGAGTCCCACCGGAGGCGTGATCAGGCCGATCTCCAGGTTGATGGTCAGGACCACGGCGAACCAGTAGGGATCGAAGTCGGCAGCGAGGATGATCGGCAGCAGGATCGGCGCGGTCATCACGATCACCGCCACCGGTGGCAGGAAGAAGCCGGCCACCAGCAGGAACAGGTTGATCACGCCCATCAGCACCCAGCGGTTGACCTCCAGGTCGGCGATGGCGCCCGCCACGGTCTGGGTGATGAACAGCGAGGAGAGGGCATAGGCGAACACCTCGGCGCAGGCGATCACCAGCATGATCATCACGCTCTCGCGAAGCGAATCGCGCATGATCAGCTTGATCGGACCCAACTGCCACATGCGGTAGATGACGATGGCCAGGGCCAGGCACAGGAAGGCGCCCACGCCGGCGGCCTCGGAGGGCGTGGCCACGCCGCCGTAGAGGGCGAACAGGATGCCTACCACCACGGCGAGGAAGGGCAGCACGCGGATCAGCGCGCGCATGTTGGTCTCGACGTTGGCCTTGACCGTCTCCTTCATCTGCCCGGCGGCCTGGGCCAGCGGGTTGGCATAGCCGCCGGCCAGCTTGCAGGCGATCACGGTCCAGATCATGAACAGCCCGGCGAGCATGAAGCCCGGCACCACCCCGGCGATGAACAGCCGGCCGATCGATGTCTCGCTGGCGATGCCGTAGATGATCATGGTCACCGACGGCGGAATCAGGATCCCCAAGGTACCGCCGGCGGCGATGCAGCCCGCCGCCACGCCGTCGGGATAGCCGCGGGTGCGCATCTCGGGAATGCCCATCTTGCCAATGGCGGCACAGGTGGCCGGCGAGGAACCGGAAAGCGCGGCGAAGATCGAGCAGGCACCGATGTTGGATACCGCCAGCCCGGCGGGCAGGCGCCCCATCCACAGGTCGAGCGAGCGGTAGAGGTCGCGTCCGGTGGGCGAGGAGGCTACCGCGGCGCCCATCAGGATGAACATCGGAATGGCGACGAAGCCGAACTCGGCGATGCGCTCGAAGAAGGTCTCGCCGAAGTAGGTCAGCTCGGGCAGGCCGCGGTCGTAGAGCAGGGCGAGCAGGGAGACGCCGCCCAGGGCGAAGGCGATGGGAGTGCCGATGGCCATCAGGGCCATGAGGCCCAGGGCAACGATGATGCCCAGCGTGATCGGATCCATGTCACTCCCCTCCGCGCAGCATTTCGGCCACGTACTGCAGCGTCAGCAGGGTCGACCCCAGGGCCACGGGAACCAGCGCCGGCCACAGCGGCGGGTTCCATACCGTGCCGGTGGTCCACTGACCGTGCCAGGCTTCGGCACCATAGACCCAACTGCCGTAGGTCAGTGCCGCGCAGAAGGCCAGGCCGAACAGCGAGGCGATCCACTGCATGATGCGCTGGCCGATGCCGCCCACCATGTCGGGCAGCAGGGTAATGGCGACGTGGCCGCCGGTCATCAGCACGTAGGGGCTTCCCATCAGCATGGCGCCGGTGACGGAGAAGATGGTGAACTCGGTCTGCCAACTGGTGCTCATGCCCAGTACGTAGCGCACGAAGACCATATGGCAGATCGCCGCCACGCCGGCGATGAACATGACGGCGGCGAGGTAGGCGGCGGAGCGGGACAGGCGATCCATCCAGCGCACGTATCCGGCTACGAGGGGCATTCGCCTGGCGAGGGGTGAGGTGTTGGCCATGGCCATGTCGTCCTCCCGGAGTCAGGGGCACCGGCCACGGGGGCCGGTGCCGATGGCTGAGCAGATCGGCGTCACTCGACGGCCAGCGCGGCGTCGATGAGGGCCTGTCCGTTGGGGACGTTCTCGGCGAAGTTCTGGTAGGAACTCTGCTTGGCGATCTCCAGCCAGGCGTTGTAGTCCTCCTCGCTCATGCTGACCACCTCGACGCCGTTCTCGCGGAAGACATCGACCATCTGCTGGTCCAGGCCGGCGGCCTCGGCGGCGAAGAACTCCTCGGCGGCCTGGGCGGCCTCCGTCAGCGCCTGCTGCTGCTCCTCGTTGAGCTCCTGCCAGACCTGCTCGGAGATCAGGATCGGCTCGTACATGAACCACAGGGCATGCTCGCCGGGCTCGGTCAGGCACTCTACCTGCTCGTAGATGCGATAGGAGACGAACGACATCGACGAGGTATTGGCGGCATCCAACACGCCGGTCTGCAGCGCGGTGTAAATCTCGGAGGATGGCATCGAGGCGATCGATGCACCGGCGGTTTCCAGCATCTGCTCGAAGGCGGGGCCGGCGGCGCGGAAGGTCTGGCCGTCGACGCTCTCCGGCGAGGTGATGCAGTTCTCGGTGGAGGCGAAGCCGCCTGCCAGCCAGGCGTCTGCCAGCACACGGGCGCCGCCTTCGCGAATGACCTCCTTGATCATGCCCATGAATTCGGAGTCGTTGAGGCGCTGGGCGTGTTCGTGGTTGCGCACCAGGCCGGGCATCAGGGTGGCGGAAAACTCCGGGTGGCGGCCGCTGGCGTAGTCGAGCGGCAGCGCGGTGATGTCGAGGCGACCGCGCGACAGGGCCGCCCACTGCTCGCGGGCCTTGAACAGCGACTGGCCCGGGTAGACCTCGATCTTCAGGTCGACGTCGGCCTCGGCGACCTTGTCGGCCATCAGTTGGACCATCTCGTCGCGCACGTCGCCCTGACCGCCGGGGAACTGGTGCGAGGCGCGAAGCACGGTTTCGGCAGAGGCGGCGCCGCTGAAGGCGAGGGCCAGCCCCAAGGCGAGGGGAGTGAGGATGTGGCGTTGCATTTGGCGTCTCCACGGGTTGTTCTTGTGTGGTAGGTTTTGTTCTGTGATGTTTATCAGCGAGGCTGATGTATACTTCAATAGCGCTTGCGTATACTCATGTCAAATCCGTTACAGTAAAAAGACGTTGCGTTCGTTCGAGGGACGCCGGGAAGAATAAGGAGGGTGACCATGGCCAGCCCCAAGCGCTCGAGTGCACAGCGCCTGCGCGATTCGCTGGAGAACGCCATCATCAATGGCCGCCTGGCGCCCGGCGAGCGGCTCGATCCCGAAGCGCTGGGCCGTGAGTTCAATGTCTCGCGAACCCCGGTGCGCGAGGCGATCCAGCAGCTCGTCGCCAGCGGACTGGTCACGGTCACGCCGAAGAAGGGCACCTTCGTGGCCAAGGTGGGTATCGACCAGTTGATCGAGATGTTCGAGGTCATGGCCGAGCTGGAGGGGATGTGTGGTCGCCTGGCGGCCAGGCGCATCAACGACGCGGAACTGGCCGAGCTGCGCGGCGCACTTGAGCGCTGTGAGGCCGCCGCCCAAGCCGGCGATACCGACGAGTACTACTATGAGAACGAAGCCTTCCACGACTGCATCTATCGCGCCAGCCACAACACCTTCCTGCTTGGCGAGGCGCGCCAGCTCAAGCAGCGGCTCAAGCCGTACCGGCGTTTGCAGCTACAGGTGCGCCAGCGCATGCACAGCTCGCTGCGCGAGCACCGCGACGTGGTGGCGGCCATCGAGGCCGGCGATCCGGCCGCGGCGGAGCATGCCCTGCGCGACCACGTGCTGATCCAGGGCGAGCGCTTCAGCGACTTCGTCGCCAGTATCCGCGCCTTCGAGAACCCCGTTTCCGCCACCGGCTAGGCGGCAAAGCGGCTTGCAAGGAGGCGGTGCGCTCGATTTTCGTTCTCTGCGCGCCTAAAGTGACGGGCAGGAACGTTAGTGGAGTCGTCATGTTTCCCCCTTTCACCCTTCGCTATGCCCGCCTGCCGGAGCGCTTCTACGCGCACTTCGAACCGGTACCCGTGCGCGAGCCGCACCTGATTGCCTTCAACCGGCCACTGGCCGAGGCGCTCGGCTTCGACCTTGCCGCCTTCGATGCCGAGGAGGCGGCGGTGTGGTTCTCCGGCAATGTGGTGCCGCGTGGCGCCGAGCCGCTGGCCCAGGCCTATGCCGGGCACCAGTTCGGCGGCTTCGTACCGCAGTTGGGCGACGGCCGTGCCGTATTGCTCGGCGAGGTGACCGACCGCGACGGCCGGCTGCGCGACATTCAGCTCAAGGGTGCGGGGCGTACGCCATTCTCCCGTGGCGGCGACGGCCGTGCACCGCTGGGCCCGGTGCTGCGCGAATACCTGGTCAGCGAGGCAATGCACGCCCTGGGCATTCCCACTACCCGTGCGCTTGCCGCGGTGACAACCGGTGAACGGGTGGTGCGTGGCATACCCGAGCCGGGAGCCATTCTGACCCGCGTGGCAGCCAGCCATATCCGCGTTGGTACTTTCCAGTACTTCGCCGCCCGCGGCGACGTCGAGGGCGTGCGCGAACTGGCCGATCACGCCATCGAGCGCCACTACCCGGAACTCACGAAACGGGAGGGTGGCGAGCGCTACCTGGGATTGCTGGAGGCGGTGCAGGCGCGCCAGGCGGCTCTGATCGCCAAGTGGATGGGTGTCGGCTTCATCCACGGTGTGATGAACACCGACAACACCTCGATCTCGGGCGAAACCATCGACTTCGGGCCTTGCGCCTTCATGGAACAGTACGAGCCGCAGATGGTGTTCAGCTCGATCGACGAGGGTGGGCGCTACGCCTATGCCAACCAGCCGTGGATCGCCCAGTGGAACCTGGCGCGGTTGGCCGAGACCCTGCTGCCGCTGATCGACGACGATAGCGACCGTGCAGTGGAGCGCGCCACCGAGCTGCTGCAGCGCTACCCCGAGCAACACGAATCCGAATGGCTCGAGATGATGCGCGCCAAGCTCGGCCTGCAGCAGGCGCAGCCAGGCGACAAGGCGCTGATCGAGGCGCTGCTGGCGGCCATGCATCGCGGCCGCGCCGACTTCACCCTGACCTTTCGCCGCCTGGCCGAAGCGGCCGAGAGCGACAAGGCCGAGGCATCGCTGGTGGCCTTGTTCGAGCGCCCCGAGGAGATCTCCGGCTGGTTCGAGGAGTGGCGCCAGCGGCTTGCCCAGGAGCCGCTGCCTGAAGGTGAGCGAACACGTCGGATGCGCCTGACCAACCCGGCCTTCATTCCGCGCAACCACCGCGTGCAGCAAGCGTTGACCGCGGCCATGGACGAGAACGACTTCGGTCCCTTCGAGACGCTGCTCGAAATCGTCACCCGGCCCTACGACGACCAGCCCGAGCGCGTGGAGTACACCCTGCCGGCCGAGCCCACCGAACGCGTCTTCCGAACCTTCTGCGGGACTTGAGCGTCAGCTTTTGCCGAGGCGGTCACGCAGCGTATGGGCTAGCCGCCTGGTAGCCGAGCCCTCGGCTTCGCCCTGTCGCATGACCAGGTACCAATTGAGGTAGAGCCCTCGATCGGTCAGCGCAACCGAAGAGAGGTCGCCCTGCGCCAGGTACGGCAAGAGCGTCCAGGCCGGTAGAATGCTCACGCCCAGGCCGCCGCGTACCAGCGACAGCACGGCGTCGGTCACCCCGGCACTGATGACTTTGGCCGGGAGTACGCCGGCAGGGCTGAACAGCTGCTCGTACTCGCGGCCCTTCTCCGGAGTGGTGTGGTAGGCGATGTAGGGTTCGCTGGCCACGTCCTCGGCGTCGACCCAGTCACGCTGGGCAAGGGGATGGTCATGAGGGGTGGCCAGGCGCAGTTCATCACGTCGTAGCAAAACCGTTTCGAAGCCGACGGGGGGATGGCTGGCGGCGACCAGGGCCAGATCCACGTGGCCGCGGCGCAGTGCGCGGCAGGGCTCCAGGGACACATCCGGCACGATCTCCACACCGACCTTTGAGTGACGCTCGGCCAAGGTCGACAGCCCCTCGGGCAGCCAGTGATAGCCGCCGCACGCCTCGACGCCCACCCGCACGACCTCCTCGACGCCCACCGCGAGGCGCTGAATGTCCTGCTCGGCCCGTTCCAACTCTGCCAGTACGCCGCGGGCGGCGTGCAACAGCCGCTTGCCCGCCTGAGTGGGAATCAGCAGGCGTTGCCGGCGGGCGAACAGCTCCACGCCCAACAGACGCTCCGCCTCCTTGAGCCGATGGCTCAGAGCCGACTGGGTCAGGCCGAGTTGAACGGCAGCATCCGACACGCTGCCGGCATCAGCGATGGCCACCATCATCTGCATCTGGCGGGTACTGAGGCGTGTCGTCATATTAATTTATTTCATATAAAAGCGTATTTAAATCAATTTAAATGCCTTAAGGCTCCTCGTAAACTGTTTGTAGGAACAACTCGTAGGCTCGACAAGACAGGAGAGCTGCCATGGCCAGGCACGAAGGCGAGACGCCGCGCAGCGGTGCGCTGGATCTCTCGCAGGAGGGCGTCCACTGGGACCAGCCGATGAGCTACGGCGAATACCTGCAACTGGGGCCGCTGCTGTCGGCGCAGCGGCCGGGCACCGAAGAACATGACGAGATGCTGTTCATCGTCATTCACCAGGTTTCGGAGCTGTGGCTCAAGCAGTGCCTGCACGAGGCACATGCCGCCGCCGCACATATCGCCGCCGACCGGTTACGCCCGGCGTTCAAGATGCTCACCCGGGTGGCGAGGATCCAGGCGCAGATGATCAACGCCTGGGAGGTGCTGGTGACCATGACGCCTGCCGACTACGCGCGCTTTCGCGACAGCCTGGGCCAGAGCTCGGGCTTCCAGTCCTTCCAGTATCGCGAACTGGAGTTCCTGCTCGGCAACAAGAATGCAGCGATGGTCGAAGTGCATCGTCGGCATCCAGCGCACTATCAGCGGCTCCGCGAAGTGCTGCACGCGCCCAGCCTCTACGACATCACCTTACAGCTGCTGGCGCGGCGGGGCTTCGATCTTCCCGAGTCGGTGATCGAACGCGACTGGTCGGAACCCTACCGGCCCAGCACCGAGGTGGAGCAGACCTGGGCAGACATCTATCGCGATATCGGGCGTCATTGGGAACTCTACGAGCTGGCCGAGAAGCTCGTCGATACCGAGTATCACTTCCAGCAGTGGCGCTTCAGCCACCTCAAGACGGTGGAGCGCATCATCGGACAGAAGCCCGGCACCGGTGGCACCGGTGGGGCCTCGTATCTCGCCAAGGCGCTGGACCTGCAGTTCTTTCCCGAACTGTGGTCGGTGCGAACCACCCTCGAGGAGGGCGCCTCATGAGCCTGCTCCAGCGTCCTCTGGATCTCGACGGCATCCGCGAGCTGGACCGCCAGGACCCGCTGGCCTCATTCAAGACCCGCTTCGCCCTGCCGAAGGGCACGATCTACCTCGACGGCAACTCGCTGGGGGCCCAGCCGAGCGCTGCAGTGGAAGCGGTCGAGGGGTTGATGGTGCAGTGGCGCGACTTGCTGATCCAGGGCTGGAACCAAGGCTGGTTCGATGCACCGGAGCGGCTCGGCGACCGGCTGGCGCCGCTGCTCGGGGCCGAGCCGGGTGAAGTGCTGGTGACCGACACCATCACTCATAACTTGTTCAAGCTAATGGGCTATATCACCGAAGGGCAGGGCCGGACGCGTCCGGTGATTCTCAGTGAAGGGGGCAACTTTCCCACTGACGGCTACATCGCCCAAGGCTTCTGTCGCTTCGGTGGCTTCGAGCACCGGGTCGTGCCGGAAGGGGAAGCGCTGGAGGCGTACCTCGACGAGCGCGTGGCTGTGGTGGTGCTTAGCCATGTGCACTATCGCACCGGGCGCTTGCGCGACATGGCGGCTATCACCCGACAGGTTCATGCCAGCGGCGCCGAGGTGATCTGGGACCTGGCCCACTCGGCCGGTGCTTTGCCGGTGGACCTCGCCGCCTGCGGGGTGCGCTACGCGGTGGGCTGCACCTACAAGTACCTCAACGGCGGCCCCGGCGCGCCGGCCTTTCTCTACGTGAGACGCGACTGCCAGGCCCGGGGCTGGCAGCCGCTCTCGGGCTGGCTGGGGCACGCGGCGCCATTCGCCTTCGAAGCCGACTATGCCCCCGCGCCGGGCATCTCGCAGTTCCGTACCGGCACCCATTCGCCGCTGGCCTTCGCGGCGCTGGAAGTGTCATTGACCCTGTGGCAGGAGGTGGACCTCACCCAGCTGCGGCGCAAGAGTCAGCGCTTGATCGCGCTGTTCCGCGAGTCGCTGGCCGACTGTCTGGATGAGCACGGCATCAGCGACATCACGCCGGACGAGGCGCAGCGCGGCAGCCAGGTGGGACTGTTGGCGCCATCGCACGGCTATTCCATCGTCCAGGCGCTGATCGCGCGGGGCGTGATCGGCGACTACCGTGAGCCGGGGCTGATGCGCTTCGGTTTCGCGCCGCTCTACCTGAGTCATGAGGACGTCTGGCAGGCGGCGCAGCATCTGCGTGAAGTGCTGAGCGAAGGCGAGTACCTGGCCCCGCGCTTCCAGCAGCGCGGGGCGGTGACGTGAGTGCGGCTGGGCGTGGTGGCTGGGTAGTTGAGTCTAGACGCTGGGCAGCACCAGCTCCCGCGCCTCACCCATCAACAAGCCCCGGTTGACTTCCAGCGCCTCGCGCAGGAAGTCCCACAGCAGCCTCACTCGTGCCAGGCGTCGCTGCTCCTGGCGCGCGGTGATCCAGAACTGGCGCACGATCTCCACCTCGTCATTCAGCACGCTCTCGAGCCTGTCGCCGGTTTCGGCCATGAAGCAGGGCAGCACGGCGAGCCCGGCGCCCTGCAGCGCGGCGGCGTGCTGGGTCGTCACGCTGGTGCTGCGTATCGAAAAGTGTGGCGCCGTGCCGACCACCGCCGGGTCGAGCAGCGGGTCGAGGTAACTGAGCTGCTCGCTGAAGATCAGGTCGTCGACGTAGCCGATCAGGCGGTGCTTGCTCAGTTCTGCAACTCGCGCAGGACGGCCATAACTCTGCAAGTAGCCCTGGCTCCCGTATAGCCGTAGCCGGTAGTCGCACAGCCGCGAGATGACTAGCCCCTGGCTCGCGGGGCGCTCCACGGTGATGGCGAGATCGGCCTCGTGGCGGCTCAGGTTGACCACCCGAGGCAGGGCAAGCAGGTCCAGGGTAATGCCGGGGTGGCGTTCGCAAAAGGTAGAGAGCAGCGGGGCGATGACCCAGGTACCGAAGCCCTCGGTCACGCCCAGGCGGATCTGGCCGCTGAGCTGACGATTCTTGTCGGCCAGACTCTCGCCGGCCTCGAAGGCGTGGCGCGCCATCTCCTCGGCGTGAGCCAGCAGCTGCTGGCCGGCTTCGGTCAGGTGATAGCCGTGGGTGCTACGCTCGAAGAGCTGGGTATTGAGTTTCTGTTCGAAGCGGCGGGTACGACGCGACAGCGTGGAGTGGTCGAGCCCCAGGCGGCGGGCGGCGTCCGTCAGCCGCTGGCTGCGGGCAACCTCGAGAAAGATCTGGATGTCCTGCCAGTCGAGCATGGGGTGTGTCTCAGGTGAGTGGCCGAGAATGATCTGTTTGTGCATTCTTGCACAAAGCATGTGAAGAAGTACGCGTTGTCACGCCTGCTTACGGATATATAGACTCGAAGCTAACTTGTTTCGTGTATTTCTACACAGAAAGTCTAATCCGAATAACGATTACAACCACGAGAGAGGAGCACATCGCCATGTCCGTTCGTGAGATCTCGATGTTCATCGACGGCCAGCACGTGCCGTCCCAGAGCCAGGAGTGGCGCGACGTGATCAATCCCGCCACCCAGGAAGTGGTGGCGCGGGTGCCGTTCTGCAGCGCCGAGGAAGTCGACCGCGCCGTGGCCAGCGCCAAGGCCGCGTTCAAGGAGTGGCGCAAGACGCCACTGGCCAAGCGTCAGCGCATCATGCTCAAGCTGCAGGCGCTGATTCGCGAACATACCGACGAACTCGCCGCGCTGATCACCGAGGAGCACGGCAAGACCCTGCCCGATGCCGCCGGCGAGGTGGGTCGCGGCCTGGAGGTGGTGGAGCATGCCTGCTCGATCAATTCGCTGCAGCTCGGCGAGCTGGCCGAGAACGCCGCCAATGAGGTGGACGTCTATACCCTCAACCAGCCGCTGGGCGTGGGCGCCGGCATCACCGCCTTCAATTTCCCGATCATGCTGCCCTGTTTCATGTTCCCGCTGGCCATCGCCACCGGCAACACCTTCGTGCTCAAGCCTTCCGAGCAGGACCCGAGTTCCACCATGCGCCTGGTCGAGCTGGCGCATGAGGCCGGCGTTCCCGCCGGTGTGCTCAACGTGGTGCACGGCGGCCCGGATGTCGCCAACCAGATCGCCGATCATCCCGACATCAAGGCGCTGTCGTTCATCGGTTCCAGCCACGTGGGCTCGTTGCTCTACAATCGTGCCGCCGCAGCCGGCAAGCGCATGCAGGCGATGATGGGGGCCAAGAACCACTGTGTGGTGATGCCCGATGCCAACCGCAGCCAGGCGATCAACAACCTGCTGGGCTCTGCCTTCGGTGCCGCCGGTCAGCGCTGCATGGCCAACTCGGTGGTGGTGCTGGTGGGCGAGGCCCAGGCTTGGCTCGACGACATCGTCGAGGGGGCGCGCAACATGAAGGTAGGCCCGGGTACCCAGCGCGACGCCGACCTCGGCCCGCTGGTCTCGAAGGCCGCCCGCGACCGCGTGGTGCGGCTGATCGATGCCGGCGAGAAAGAGGGCGCCCGCTTGCTGGTCGACGGCCGTGGCTACCAGGTGGAGGGCTACCCGGACGGCAACTTCGTCGGCCCCACCGTGTTCGCCGATGTCACGCCTGAAATGACCATCTACCGCGAGGAGATCTTCGGCCCGGTGCTGTGCGTGGTCAGCGTCGATACGCTCGATGAGGCGATCGCCTTCGTCAATGCCAACCCCAACGGCAACGGCACCTCGATCTTCACCAACTCCGGCTGGGTGGCGCGCCGCTTCGAGACCGACATCGACGTGGGCCAGGTCGGCATCAACGTGCCGATCCCGGTGCCTGTGGCCTACTTCAGCTTCACCGGCTCGCGCGGCTCCAAACTGGGCGATCTGGGCCCCAACGGCAAGCAGGCGATCGCCTTCTGGACCCAGACCAAGACCGTCACCGCGCGCTGGTTCGAGCCCGAGAACGTTTCCAGCGGTATCAACAGCACGATATCGCTGAGCTAAGCTGGCTCAGGTAAGCAGGCGCCCTCGCCCTCTTCGGCGAGGGCGCCTGCGTTTACAGCGGCTAAGTTTTTTTTGCAGCAAGCCGTCAACAAGCGTGGTATCTAGACCAGACACTGGCACCACCATGACTGGGTAACCTGCTGCATGCCTCATCTTCCTTTCTCAGTGGTCGGGGTGCTCCACTGGCTGCTGGCCTCGTTGTGGCTCGTCTCGCTCAATGCACAGGCCGCTATCGAGGTCGGCACCCTGACAGGGGAGCTGAACCTGGGGCCGCATGTCCAGTTGCTCGAGGATGCCGAGCGAGAGCTCGATATCGAGCAGCTTGTGGGCGAGGGGTGCGCCCTGGCGTGGCAGCCTTCGCGACAGGAGACCCTCAACTTCAGCTTCTCCGACTCGGCGTGGTGGCTGCGGCTGCGCTTCGAAAATAACGCCAGTTCCCCAGTGCGCCGCTTGCTGGAGCTGGCCATGCCGCTGCACGACTATCTCGATGCCTATGTGGTAGACGAGCAGGGTGATACGGTCGACCGCTGGCAGACCGGAGACCGACGCCGCTTCGATTCTCGCCCGGTTGCCCACCGCACCTTCGTGCTACCCATCCATATGCCAGCCGGTGCGTCGCGAGAGATTTTCCTGCGGCTGGACACTCATGACGGGCTTTACGATGCCACACCCCTCTCGCTTATGAGCGATGCGGGTTTCCTGGCCAAGGCCCAGCGCGAGCTGATGGCCTTCAGCCTCTACTTCGGTGCGCTGCTGGCGCTGTTGATCTACAACCTGCTGCTCTACGTAGCGACCCGGGAGCGCTCGCTGTTGCTCTACGTGACCTATCTCGGATCGTTCTTCGTTCTGATGTTTACGGCGCGTGGCTTTGCCTTCGAGCACTGGTGGCCGGCGTTGCCTCAGTTCAACAACCAGTTGGTGCCGATCAACATCGGTGTCTTCGCCGTTACGCTCGCCGTCTTCAGCAACAGTTTCCTCAATCTGCGTCGACATGCGCCGGGGGTGACTCGCGCGATTTTCGGCGTCGCTGGGCTGTGCCTGTTGAGCTCGCTGCCTGCGCTGCTCGGCCATTACGCGCCGGTATTTCGTCTGATGATTCCTGCCGCCATCGTACTCTCCGGCCTGCTGCTCGGCGTGGCGGTCTGGCGCAGCTGGCAGCGCGACACCCTGGCCAGGATCTATCTGGTGGCGTGGGGGGTGCTGCTGGTTGGCGTCGCGCTGTACTTCCTGCGGGTCGCGGGCGTACTGCCGTACAACCTCGTGACCGAGTACGCCGTCCAGGTCGGCTCGGGTATCGAGTTCCTGCTGCTCTCGCTGGGGTTGGCCTGGAAGATCAATCAGTTCAAGAACGAGAAGCTCGCCGCCGAGCGTGCCACACTCGAGCTGCAGCGCTCCCTCAATGAACGACTGGAAGTCGTGGTAGAGCAGCGCACGCGCGAACTGGAGAGAGCCAACAGGCGGCTCATGGCGCTGGCGCGCACGGATCCGCTGACCGGCCTGTTGAATCGCCGACAGTTCCATGAGCTGGTCGAGGAGAAGCTGCAGGAGCGTCGACGCAGCGGTCAGCCGCTGCTGTTCGCGGTGATGGATATCGACGACTTCAAGCTGTTCAACGATACCCATGGCCATCAGGCCGGGGATGAGGTGCTGATGCAGGTGGCGACGCTGCTACTCGATCACTTCCGGCGCGCCGGCGACCGGTTGTTCCGCCTCGGGGGAGAGGAGTTCGGTATCCTGCTCGAGGCCGACTCCCTGGAGGCGGGCCAGCACGCCCTGGAGCGCTTCCGTCAGGCCCTGGAGCAGCTTCGGATTCCCCACGAAACGTCGCGCCATGGCGTGGTGACCGGTTCCTTCGGCCTGGTGTGCTGCAGCGACTGCCGACAGGTGCCCTCTGCCATAGCCCTATATCGCCAGGCGGACCAGGCCATGTACGAAGCCAAGGAGCGTAGCCGCAACCGGGTGGTGACCCGGTCGCTGGCCGGGGCTTGGGAGTGAATTTGCTTGCGGGATGCGCGTATGTCGCATGGACATCATCTTTACGTTGACGTTAACTGTCGTTACCGCAAAGACGCCAGAGGTTTTGCCATGACTGCACCGCTCAGCCGCTTTCCCGTCCCCGAGTCGATCAATGACCTACCCGAGGATATTCGGGAGGCCATTCTCGCCGTGCAGGAGAAGGCCGGTTTCGTACCCAACGTGTTCCTGATGCTGGCCCATCGCCCGGACGAGTTCCGTGCCTTTTTCGCCTACCACGATGCGCTGATGGAGCGTGAATCCGACACGCTCACCAAGGCGGAGAAAGAGATGATCGTGGTGGCTACCAGCGCGCGCAACCGCTGCCTCTACTGCGTGGTGGCCCACGGCGCGCTGGTGCGCATCTACGGCAAGGATCCGCTGCTGGCCGACCAGGTGGCGATCAACCACCGCACTGCGCCGATCAGCGAGCGCCACCGGGTAATGCTCGACTTTGCCCTGCACTGCGGCCTGGACGTGGGCGAGCTCACCGACGAATGGCAGGCCCGTCTCACCGAGGTTGGCTTCACCCACGACGACATCTGGGACATCGGTGCCATCGTCGCCTTCTTCGGCCTCTCCAACCGCCTGGTCACCCTCACCGGTACCCCGCCCAATCCGGAGTTCTACCTGATGGGTAGGGTGCCGCGAGAGAACAAGTAACTCGTCAGGTCAGGCGCTGCAGGCTTCCATCAGCCGCCGCACCGGTTCCAGCTGACTGACGTGCAATACCATCACGCTGTTGCCGGGGGCATCCTGGCTGGGGCGGACCACGGCGAACTCGCCCTCTTCGAGATGGAATTCATGGATCTCGCGAAGGCCTTCCGGCGTCCGGCACTGGATCGAGCGGTAGGTGTCGTCCTCGCCGTAGGTCAGGCGATGGTAGACCTTGAAGAAGGTGTAGAGCGTTAGGCCCTGGTCGAAGGCTGGCCAGCGGGCGGGAATGCTGCGCATCTCTTCGTCGAGAACCTGCCCCTTGGCCTCGGCGGCGGCGATGGCGTCGGCCAGTGGCTCGGCGAGCAGCGAGGCATCGTCGCGCGGCAGCGGGGCGGCATGATCGATGGCCTGCTGATGGTCGCTGCTGATTCGCGCCAGATCGTCGAGCGAGGCGATACGGTAGTCGCCATGGGCCAGATCGGCGGGCTCGAAGCCGCCGTTTTCCCAGCCATGAATGACTCGCAGCGTCAGGCGGCCGTTGGCCAGCGGCTCGCCGACCAGTGCCTGCAAGGCGACCCTCAGGTGCAACTGCCGCTCGACGGAAAGATTGTCGAAGGCGGAGTAGGGGTCGGCAAAGATCTGATGAAGATGCCCGGGGGCGTGTTCCTTGGCTTCGCTAAACATGGTGGGTCCCTGCGGGGGAGAAGTGTTCTGGTTTTTTCGTTGTTATATCATTCCAGAGGCTCGAGTCATATCGGTCCGTGTGGGGCCAGCTTGAGTCTAGCGACGCAAAATTCATTCACTGTCGCCAGGGGAGTCTCGCTGCGGCGGGGCTGAGAGAGCGCCAGGCGCTGACCCTGGAACCTGATCCGGTTCATGCCGGCGGAGGAAGTGCGACATGTCCTATCTGACGTCAGCCGTGCTCGGCGCGGCGCTGCTGTGCTTTGTTTTCCTGGGCCTGCGCGCCCGCCGGGCCGACGGTCCACTCGACGACTACATCACCGCCCGCAACTCCCAATCTGCCGCCACCCTGGGGCTGTCGTTCCTGGCCTCGGGCATGGGGGCGTGGATACTTTTCGCGCCGCCGGAGATCGGCGCCTTCGTCGGTCCGGTGGCGTTGGCGGGGTACGCCATCGGCTCGGCGCTGCCGTTCATCGTGCTGGGACTCTACGGCCCGGCGATCCGCCGTCACCTGCCCGAGGGGCGCAGCATCGGGGAGTTCGCCGAAGTCTGCTACGGCGCCGGCGTGCGGCGCTGGGTGGCGCTGGTCTCGATTCTCTATATGGCCTGTTTTCTCGCCGCCGAGCTGACGGCCATCGGCGCGATCACCGCGCTGCTTTCCGACGTGCCGCCGGCACTGGTGGTGATCGGCGTGGCCGTGACCACCCTGCTCTACACCGCCATCGGTGGCCTGAGGGCGAGCCTGGCCACCGACCGCTGGCAGGCATGGCTGCTGATCGCTTTGCTGCTGGTGGTAGGCGGCGTGGCGCTTGCGCGCCTGCCCGAGATGCCCGCAGGCGCGGCGCTGCCGTCGATTCCCGTCGACGGCGCACTGGGCGTGGCGCTAACGCTGGTCATCGCGGTCACGGCGGCCAACCTGTTCCATCAGGGCTACTGGCAGCGGGTGTGGGCCGCCCGCGACGAGCGTGCGCTCAACCGGGGCGCCTGGCTGGGCGGCGCGACCACCGTGGCGGTGGTCGCGATGGTGGGCGGGCTCGGCATGCTGGCGTCGATGAGCGGCGTGGCACTAGGCGAGCCGCCGATGCCGTTCTTCGCTCTGCTCGGCGAGGCGCCAAGCTGGCTGGCGCTGCCGGCGCTGGTTCTGGCGGTGACCCTGGTTGCCTCCAGCGTCGATACTCTGCAGAACGGCATCGCCTCGCTGGTGGTGGCGGGGTCCGGCAGGCGCGGGTTGCCCATCGGTGCGGCGCGGCTGGTCACGGTAGGGCTAATGGTGCCGGTGGTGATCGTGGCACTTCAGGGCCTCTCGGTGCTGCGGCTGTTCCTGATCGCCGACCTGCTGTGTGCCGCCATCGTGGTGCCGGTTCTGCTGGGACTGTGGCGCCGCATGACGCCGCTGGCCGCGGTGATGGGTGGCGTGGCGGGGCTGCTTGGCGCGATCCTGCCCGGCTGGGTCGCCCAGGGCAGCCTGGCAGCTGGCTTGCTGGCGGCGAGCTTCCCGGGCAGCATCCCCACGCTGCCGCCGTTTCTCGGCGCGTTGGCGGCCTCCACGCTGGTCAGCCTGGCTGTGGCATGGACGGCACCGCATGAGCGTATCCGCACGCAGTGAATTGGCCTCCTGGCCGGTTTGCGCTTAATGAAGTCTCGATCTGTCGTCGCGCCAGCTCCCGGCTGGCGCATTTCTCATTCCTTCTCCAGACCAAAGTCTATTGTTCTATAAGATCCTCGTGCCTAAGCTTTCTTTCGTTGATTATTTTGTTAGAGGTGAGGTAAATATTTTACACTCAACAATGACAATCGTGAGGACGATATGACACAGGAATCCGCGGCAGAGCCGAACCAACTGGCTCGAGTACTGGCCCGCAAGGATGTGCTGGCGCTGGCCTTCGGCGCCATGATCGGCTGGGGTTGGATCGTGCTGACCGGCAGCTGGATCCAGTCCGCAGGAAGCCTGGGCGCGATCACGGCCTTTCTGATCGGTGGCCTGATCATCGTGCTGGTGGGCCTCACCTATGCCGAACTCGCTTCCGCCATGCCCCAGGTAGGCGGCGAGCATGTCTACAGTTATCGCGCCCTGGGCCATTTCGCTTCCTTCCTGTGCACCTGGGCGATCACCCTGGGCTATGTCAGCGTGGTGGCCTTCGAGGCCGTGGCGCTGCCCACCGTCGTCGAGCACCTCTTCCCCCACTATGCCGTGGGGCACTTGTGGACGATTGCCGGCTGGGACGTTCAGGCAACCTGGGTGGCCGTCGGCGTGGCCGGCTCGGTACTGATGATGTGGGTGAACTACGTAGGCATCCGCACCGCGGCGCTGCTGCAGAAGCTGGTGACGCTGCTGATCCTGGTGGTGGGCATCATGTTCATCACCGGCGCGCTCTTCCAGGGTGACACCGCGACCATGGAGCCGCTGTTTTCTGTCGAAGAGGGCGTCGTGGGCGGGATCATGCTGGTGATCATCATGGTGCCGTTCATGTTCGTGGGCTTCGACGTCATCCCACAGGCGGCCGAGGAGATCAACCTGCCTTTTCGCGAGATCGGCCGCGTTCTGATGATTTCGGTGATCATGGCGGTGTTCTGGTATTCGCTGATCATCCTTGGCACCGCGCTGATGCTGAATCCCGAGCAACTGGCCGCCAGTTCCTTGGCCGTGCCGGATGCCATGCAGGCCGTCTTCCAGGCCCCATGGGCGGGCAAGTTGATGATTCTGGCCGGTATCGCCGGTATCGTCACCAGTTGGAACGCCTTCTACGTGGGCGGCTCGCGGGCGATCTACGCGCTGGCTCACTCCGGCATGCTGCCGGCCTGGCTGGGCAAGCTGCATCCCAGGCATCGCACCCCGACCAACGCCATCCTGGTGATGGGAGTGCTTTCGTCGATCGCGCCGTTCTTCGGCCGCCCGGCGCTGGTCTGGCTGGTGGTGGCCGGCGGGCTCGGCATCGTCATCGCTTACCTGTTCGTGGCGATCTCGTTCGTGGTGCTTCGCCGTCGCGAACCGGAGATGCCGCGCCCGTTCCGGGTACGCCAAGGAAAACTGGTGGGCAGCCTGTCAGTGCTGCTCTCGCTGGGGCTCATCGCCCTGTACATGCCGGGCAGTCCCTCTGCCCTGGCTCCCGTCGAATGGTTGTTGTTCGCCGGCTGGATGGGGGGTGGCCTGGTGCTCTACGCTTGGTCACGAAAGCGCTACGGCGTTTCCTATAGCGACCAGATGATGAAGCGGGAACTGGCCGGCGCAGATCCCTACCCGGGACGCTGACCGCCTCGCCGCCCGCTTGCGTGCCCCGCAGGCGGGCCTGGATTTGCCAGAAACCTTCGCAACGACCAACCTCAGGGGGTGCGCAACCGAAACGGAGGCCGCCCCATGAGCGATTCCCCCGATCCTCGTCGTCGTCACTCCGCCCCGGTGGTGGACGGCGTCGGCAAGTCGGCCAGCCGCGCCATGCTGCGCGCGGTGGGTTTTTCCGACGAGGACTTCAGCAAACCCCAGGTGGGCATCGCATCCACCTGGAGCATGGTCACCCCCTGCAACAGCCACATCCACGAGCTGGCCGAGCGTGCCCGCGACGGCGCCGACGCGGCCGGCGGCAAGGGCGTGATTTTCAATACCATCACCATTTCCGACGGCATCGCCAACGGTACCGAAGGCATGAAGTACTCGTTGGTCTCGCGGGAGGTGATCGCCGACTCCATCGAGACGGTGGCCGGCTGCGAGGGGTTCGACGGGTTGGTGGCGATCGGCGGCTGCGACAAGAACATGCCCGGCTGCCTGATGGGCCTGGCGCGGTTGAACCGTCCCAGCGTGTTCGTTTACGGCGGTACCATCAAGCCGGGTGCCAACCATACCGACATCGTCTCGGTGTTCGAGGCCATGGGCGCCCATAGCCGCGGCGATCTTGATCTGATCGAGCTGAAGCAGATCGAGGAGACGGCGATTCCCGGCCCGGGCTCCTGCGGTGGCATGTACACCGCCAACACCATGGCCTCGGCCATCGAGGCGCTGGGCATGAGCCTGCCGGGTAGCTCGGCCCAGGAGGCGGTGTCCCAGGCCAAGCGCGCCGACTGCGAGGCCGCCGGTAGCGCGGTGCTGACGCTGTTGGAGCGCGACATCAAGCCCAGCGACATCATGACCCGCGAGGCCTTCGAGAACGCCATCACCGTGGTCATTGCCTTGGGGGGCTCCACCAATGCGGTGCTGCACCTGATCGCCATGGCCAATACCGTGGGCGTGCCGCTCGCGCTTGCCGATTTCACCGAGATCGGTCGACGCGTACCGGTGCTCGCCGACCTGCGTCCCAGCGGGCGCTACATGATGAGCGAGCTGGTCGAGATCGGCGGCATTCAGCCGCTGATGAAGACCCTGCTCGATGCCGGCCTGCTGCATGGCGACTGCCTTACGGTCACCGGCAGGACGCTGGGCGAGAACCTGGCCGAGGTCTCGCCCTATCCCGACGATCAGCAGATCATTGCCCCGCTGGAAAGCCCCATCAAGCCGGAGAGCCACCTGCGCATCCTGCATGGCAACCTGGCGCCGCAGGGCGCGGTGGCCAAGATTACCGGCAAGGAGGGCACGCGCTTTTCCGGCAGCGCGCGAGTGTTCGGCTCCGAGGAGGAGGCCCAGGCGCGCATCAACGACGGCACGGTCATGGCAGGTGACGTGGTGGTGATCCGCTACGAGGGGCCCAAGGGCGGCCCCGGCATGCGCGAGATGCTCACCCCCACTTCGGCCATCATGGGGCGCGGGCTGGGCGACTCGGTGGCGCTGATTACCGACGGACGTTTCTCGGGAGGCAGCCACGGCTTCGTGGTGGGGCATGTGTCGCCGGAGGCCTTCGACGGCGGGCCGCTGGCGCTGGTGGAGGACGGCGACACCATTACCATCGACGCCGAGGCGGATACCATCGAGCTGCATGTCGACGAGGCGGAGCTCACCCGCCGCGGCGCAGCCTGGCGCCAGCCTGCGCCGCGCTACACACGTGGCGTGCTGGCCAAGTACGCCCGCACAGTCAGTTCGGCCTCCACCGGGGCCGTGACCGACCTGCCCGCGGGGGAGTAAGCCGCCGGTAAGGCGCGGTTGGCTTTTCTCCGGGGCTTGGCTAGCTTGAGGGGGACACGGAGATCGCAACGAGCAAGGAGGCAGCATGCCCAAGAGCGGACCCAAGCAGGCACGCATCGAGCCGATTCGCGATGCCGACGATATCAATCTGCCGGTGACCGGCTGGAATGTCATTGACGAGACGGACCCCGATAACGAGATCGTCGTCTCGGCTCACGACACCGAAGTCGAGGCGCTCAAGGCAGCCGAAGAGTACGAACAGCGCGAGGAGTAGCCCTCTCGTTGCCTCATGGTCACCCCGCATGAAAAAAACGCCTCGCATTCAGCGAGGCGTTCGTTGTTCGGCCGAGCGGCGTACCGTCTCGTGGTGGCGACTAGTAGTTGAGTGCGCCGTCCGGGTCGACGGTATGGTAGACCAGGCGTAGCTCGTCGAGAGAGAGGTGCTCGAGGCGGCCTGCCAGCAGGTCGCTGATCTTCTGTGCCGGAAGCCCGGCGCGTCGAGCGATCTCGCGACAGCCTAGGTCGGAGACGGCGATCAGCCGTGTAACGATGCGCATGAGGCGTGTGCGCTTTTCCAGATCCCTGACATCGAGGTCAGGGATTCTTCGCGGGGGGTCGAGAAGTTCCGCGTTGGAAGAATGTCGTGCCGTACTCATGATGCTCCAGTGGGCGGTTGCGACATCCACATCATGGGGCCATTTCGGCGATTTTGCCAGTACCCATTCGCGACTTTTTCACGATGCCGTGAGAACCGCTGTCCGGCGGGGCCCAACTGACCGACCTTGGTGGGATTGCCGAAAATTTACAAGAACGTAGAAACTGTCGATTAGCCCCTCAGCGCAGGGGCGTGCTAGTTTTTGTCAGGTAAACCGCCGGCTTTGTCCGGTACGTTCCGAGCTACAACCATAAACGATCCGGTTTCAGGACGGAGGATTCCATGCGAGCTCTCAAATTTGCAGCAGCCGCTTCGCTGCTGGCCGTTGCCCCACTGGCGAGTGCCCAGCAACTTTCTATCGCCACCGGGGGTACCGGTGGTACGTATTATCCTTATGGGGGCGGCTTGGCTGAGTTGATCGGCAACCACATCGAGGGCTATGACGCCGTGGCCGAGGTCACAGGCGCCTCGGTAGAGAACATGGGCCTGGTCTGGCGCGGCGATTCCGACCTCGCCCTGGCGCTGGCCGATACCGTCTATCAGGCCTATAACGGCACCGGTGACTTCGAGGGGCGCGAGCTGGAGAACATTCGCGCGTTGGCCTCGATCTATCCCAATGCCGTTCAGATCGTCACGCTGGCGGACTCCGGCATCGAGTCGTTAGCCGACCTCAAGGGCAAGACGGTCTCCGTCGGCGCCCCCGGCAGTGGCACCGAGCTCAATGCCCGGGCCCTGCTCGAGGCCAACGGCATCACCTATGAGGATTTCGATCCGCGCCGTCTCAACTTCAACGAAACGGCTGACGCCATTCGTGATGGCGACATCGATGCCGGCTTCTGGAGCGTGGGTCCGCCCACCAGCTCGATCATGAACCTGGCCACTACCCGTGATATCCGCCTGATCGGTCTGAGTCAGGAGGAGATCGACAAGGCCAAGGAAGCCGAGCCCGTGTTCGCCGCGTACCAGCTCAAGGCGGGACTCTATGAAGGAATGGACGAGGCCGTGCAGAGCATTGGCATTCCCAACGTTCTGGCGGTGAGCAGCGAGATGGACGAGGAACTCGCTTACCAGATCACCAAGGTGCTGTTCGAGCAGACCGACGAACTCATCGCCATCCACCCGGCCGCCAACGACACCACGGTGGAGTTCAGCGTGGAATCGACCCCGGTACCCTTCCATCCGGGAGCGCTGCGCTATTACGAGGAAGTGGGCGCCGAGATCGCGGATCATCAGCGTCCCTGACGCGACATGAGCGTGTTACGCCTGAACGCAGGGCGGGCCTGGCTGCCCGCCCTGCTGTTTTGCATGAGCCTGGCGGCAGTCAGCCAGGTGGCCGCTGCCGATGAGGCCGTGCTGGAGGTCGTGAGGAGCGATGACGAGCGTCTGGTGAGTCTGCCGATGCCCGAAGGCGAGGGCTGGTGCCTGGAGTGGAATCACTCTGTCGAGGGTTTCCCGGTGCTGGACTGTTATCGTCACCGCGACGGACGCATGGTCCTGGAACGCAGCCACTTGCCCGATTTCGCCGCAGGGCTGGATCATATCCCGGGAAGGGGGATTCAGGTTTCCGATGGCGAGGGCGGTTATTGGATCGAGAATATCGACGAGGCGGTGCCGGGCAACGCCTACCGCCTGCGGGTAGGCTCGATGCGCGTCGACCATCGCCTGGTGATCGACAATACCCGTATCAGCCTGAGCAGTCTGGCCGAGAACCAACGGGTGACGATCCGACTGACCCTGACTCCCGACGCCTCCGAGGCACGACAAACCCAGTGAGAGAACCACAATGAGCGATACGGGAACCTCCCCTGTCATTCCCGGCAGCCAGGCGAACCATTCCCGCCCGGTGCTGTGGCTGATCACCCTGGTGGCGGTGGGGCTGTCGCTGTTCCAGCTCTACTCCGCCGGCATCGAGCCGCTGGGCCTGTTCTATCAGCGCAGCATCCATCTGATGATGATCATGATGCTGGCCTTTCTGATGTTTCCGCTGCTCGGGCCCAAGCACGACCGCGGCATCGTCACGGGGCTGATCGATACGGTCTTCTTCGCCGGTGCGTTGCTGACCGGTGGCTATCTGGTGCTCTTCCTCGACGAGATCATCAACCGCGCCGGGTTCTGGAGTCAGACCGACATCCTGGTCGGCTGCATCGCCACGCTGACCGTGCTGGAGGCAGCGCGGCGAGCCGTGGGGCTGGGCATGACGGTGATCGGCATCATCGCGATCCTGTATGCCTTTGCCGGCCCGCGCGGCGAGCTGCCTTGGCTGGGCGCGTTCCTGCCCGGCATTCTCGAACATCGCGGTTACAACCTGGACCGGCTGGTGGGTCAGCTCTATCTGGGCCAGGAGGGGATATTCGGCCTGCCCATGGGCGTGGCTGCCACCTACATCTTCATCTTCGTGCTGTTCGGCGCTTTCCTCGAAATCACCGGCGCCGGCAAGTTCTTCATCGACCTGGCCTATGCCGCCACCGGGCGCCAGCGCGGCGGGCCGGCCAAGGCTGCGGTCATCGCCTCGGCCGGCATGGGGTCGATCTCGGGCAGTGCCATCGCCAACGTGGTGACCACCGGGGCCTTCACCATTCCGTTGATGAAGCGCCTGGGCTACAAGCCTCACCAGGCAGGCGGCATCGAGGCGGCCGCCTCCACTGGCGGCCAGATCATGCCACCGCTGATGGGCGCCGGGGCCTTCCTGATTGCCGAATATACCCGGATGCCCTATCTCGAGATCGTCAAGGTCAGCATTCTGCCGGCGATCATGTACTTTTCCACCGTCTATCTTTTCGTACACATCATCGCCCTCAAGCAGGGCATGCAGGGTATGGCGCGCTCCGAGCTGCCCCAAATGCGCGACGTGATGCAGGAAGGCTGGCACTTCCTGCTGCCGCTGCTGGTGTTGGTATGGCTGCTGGTGATGAACATGTCGCCGATGCGGGTAGGCTACTATGCCATCCTCACCATGCTGGCCGTGGCGGTGTTGCGCTTCGCTGTATGGTTCCTGTTCATCGCTCCGCGCAACGGCCAGAAAGTGACCGCCGAGACGCTGCGAGAGGCCGTGAAAGCGGGCCTGATCAAGCTCGTTGGCGGTCTCGAGCTGGGCGCACGCAACGCGGTGGCCGTCTCCATGGCCTGTGCCGTGGCCGGCATCATCGTCGGCGTGGTGGGCCTCACCGGGCTGGGCTTGAAGTTCTCCTCCATGATGATGGCCTTCTCCGGCGGTAACCTGCTGCTGGCGCTGGTCATGGTGCTGCTGGCCAGCCTGGTGCTGGGCATGGGCCTTCCGGTCACCGCCAGCTACATCGTGCTGATCGTGCTGGTGGGGCCGGCACTGACGGCTGAGTTCGGCGTGCCGCTGCTGATCGCTCACCTCGTGGTGTTCTGGTACTCGCAGGACTCCAACGTGACCCCGCCCATTGCGCTGGCAGGCTTTGCCGGTGCGGCGATTGCGGGGGCCAAGCCCATGGACACCGGCTTCCAGGCCTGGAAGTTCGCCAAGGGGCTCTATCTGATCCCACTGTTCATGGTCTACAACCCGGAAATCATCATGGGGGGCTCGATACCGGTGCTGGTATGGACGGCTGTCATAGGCTTCCTGGCGCTGGGCGCCTTCGCCGCGGCCCTGGAGGGGTTCCTCTTCACCTGGATGTCGTGGCCGGTACGCCTGGTGTTGTTGCCGGCGATCGTGGCGGCCTTCTATCCCAACCTGATGCTGGAAGTCGCTGGCGTCGTCGTGATGATTCTGGCGATGGGCGGCAACTGGCTGGCCAGTCGGCGCGAGGCCAACGTTGCCGGAGCAGGACCGGCCTGAGCGATGTGGTCGATTGCGGGCGGACAGCTTCTGCCCGATTGGTCAAGATGACGGCGCCTGCGGGCGCCGTTAGAATACTCGCCCTTCGAATTCTCTGCGCTACTTCCGGGAGCCGCACATGCAGTCCAACGAGCAGCCACGCGTAGGCGTGATCATGGGGTCGAAGTCCGACTGGCCGGTCATGGAGCACGCGGTGGCGATGCTGGAGCGCCTGGGGGTCCCGCATGAAACTCGCGTGGTCTCGGCCCACCGCACGCCGGATCTGCTGTTCGACTATGCCAAGGGCGCTGCCGAGCGTGGCCTGCAGGTGATCGTCGCCGGCGCCGGCGGCGCCGCCCACCTGCCGGGCATGGTGGCCTCCCAGACGGCGCTGCCGGTACTCGGCGTGCCGGTGGAGTCCAAGGCTCTCAAGGGGCTCGACTCGCTGCTCTCGATCGTGCAGATGCCCGGTGGCATCGCCGTGGGTACGCTGGCCATCGGCAAGGCCGGGGCGACCAACGCCGGCCTGCTGGCGGCGCAGATCGTGGGTCTGCAGGATGCCAAGGTGCGGGCTGCCGTGGAGGCGTTCCGCGCCGAGCAGACTCAAGCCGTGCTCGACAATCCCGACCCGCGTCCCCAGCCCGAATGAGGTGCCCGACATGAATATCGGCGTACTCGGTGCCGGCCAGCTCGGCCGCATGCTGGCCCTGGCCGGCTATCCGCTGGCCAATCGCTTCACTTTCCTCGACACCACCGGTCACCCCAGCGCCGGGATCGGTGAGGTCATGATATACACCGATCAACACCATTTGCTCGACGACTTCCTGGCCAAGGTCGACCTGGTCACCTACGAGTTCGAGCATCTGCCGGTGGCGCTGGTCCAGGCCATCGAGGAAGTCAAGCCGGTCTATCCCTGCAGTGAGGCGATCCGCATCTGCCAGAACCGCGCCGAGGAGAAGGCGCTGTTCGACCGGCTGGGCATTCCCACCCCGGCCTACCGCATCGTGGAGAGCGCCGAGGCGCTGGAAGCAGCGGCCCGCGAGCTGGGCACGCCGGTGGTGGCCAAGTCGGTCACTGAGGGCTACGACGGCAAGGGGCAGGCCGTGCTGCGCGACCCGGGCGAGGCGGCCGAGGCCTGGCGTTCGATCAACCATCCCAAGCTGATCGTCGAGGCCTTCGTCGATTTCGTGCGCGAGGTGTCGATCATCGCCGTGCGTGGGCGCGATGGGGAGGTGGCCTTCTACCCCATGGCCGAGAACCTGCACGTGGACGGCATTCTGCGCTATTCGCTGGCGCCGATGCCGGACCTCGACGACGCGGTGCAGCAGACCGCCGACGGCTATATCCGTGCGCTGCTCGACGAGCTCGACTACGTCGGCGTGTTGACCCTGGAGCTGTTCCAGACCCGTGACGGCAAGCTGCTGGCCAACGAGATGGCGCCGCGGGTGCACAACTCCGGCCACTGGACCATGGACGGCGCGGTGACCAGCCAGTTCGAGAATCACCTGCGCGCGATCCAGGGCCTGCCGTTGGGCGACACCTCGGCGCGGCAACCTACCTGCATGGTCAACGTGATCGGCCAGGAGGGCAACCCGGCGGCGATACTCGCCATTACCGATGCCCACCTGCATCGCTATGACAAGAGCGAGCGCCCCGGGCGCAAGCTCGGCCACGTCAATCTGGTGGCCGAAAGTCACGCTGAACTGCTGGAGAAGGTGCACGCCTGCGCCTGGCTGCTGCCCGAGGCGCCGGAGCCGCGTTTCAGCTTCGAGGACGCGTTCCGTCAGGGCAACCTGTAACGCCGCAAGACGTAACGCAGCAGGCCCCGCCAATGGCGGGGCCTGCTGCGTTTGGGGCAGTGCTCGAGCGATTCGGCAGCGATTGGCTCGAGCATGTGACGACTCTCAGGCGCCGATGATGCCGCCGTCCTCGCGGCTGATCACCAGCGTGGCCGAGCGCGGAATGGCGTTGCCGCCATCCGGCCAGTGGCTGGTCAGCTCGCCCGCGGCGAACGCCTCGGCCGAGGTGGTGGCGCCGGGGTGCTGCACGTTGATAAACAGGGTGCGTTGGTCGGGCGTCATGGCGATGCCGGTGATCTCTTGGCCGATGGGACCGGTGAGGAAGCGCTTGAGCTCGCCGGTCTCGGGGTTGGCGACGAGCATCTGGTTGTTGCCGAACACCTCGTGTTCGCCCTGATTCACTACCGATTCACTGATGTCGGTCTGGATCCACACGCGGCGGTCGGGATCGATCCACAGCCCGTCGGGGGAGGCCAGCATGGCATCCTGATCGAGCGGTTCGCCGCTCAGGTCGCGACCGCTCTCCTGGTCGCCCGCCAGCAGGAAGATGTCCCACTGGAATTGCTCGGCCGCATGGGTGCCGGTCTCCTGCCAGCGAATGATGTGGCCGAAGTGGTTTTCGGCGCGGGGGTTGGCGGCGTCGACTTGCTCCTCGCTGCGGCGAGTGTTGTTGGTCAGGGTGAAGTAGACCTGACCGGTGGCGGGGTCGACCGCGCCCCATTCGGGGCGATCCATCTTGGTCGCCCCGACGTGGTCGGCGGCGCTGCGGGCGTTGACCAGGATGTCGGCCAGGTCGGCGAAGCCGTTCTCCGGCGTCAGGCCATTCACGCCCGGGGCCAGCGCCAGCCATTCGCCGCTGCCATCGTCGTTGAAACGGGCCACGTAGAGCGTGCCTTCATCGAGCAGCGAGCCGTCGGCGCTGGCGGCCTGATAGGGGCGGGCCGAGACGAACTTGTAGATGTATTCGAAGCGGGCATCGTCACCGGAATAGCAGACCACCGGTTGGCCTTCCACGGCGGGGGCGAAGACCACGCCCTCGTGGGCGAAGCGACCGAGGTGGGTGCGCTTGACCGGTGTGCTCGCGGGGTCGTAGGGATCGATCTCCACCATATAGCCGAAGCCGTGGGGTTCGTTACGGTAATCGTCGCTGGGCGAGGCGCCGCGGGCAGTGGCATCGAAACGCACGAATTCATCGGCGCCACCTTGGGCCTTGTGCCATTGATAGCGCCCCTCGGCGCGTGTGGTGATGCCGTAGCGGGCCTGGCGGCGGTCGATCTCGGCGTCCTCGTTGGCGAAGTAGCCGGCCCAGTTCTCCTCGGAGGCAAGGTAAGTGTTCCATGGCGTGACGCCGTTGGCGCAGTTGTTGAGGGTGCCGCGGGTCATGCTGCCGTCGGGGCTGTACTTCGTCATGACGTGTTCGGTGCCGGCCACGGGGCCCGCCAGGCGCATCGGAGTCAGGCCGGTAATGCGGCGGTTATGGTCGTCCTCGACCACCTGCCACTGGCCGTCGTCGCCCTGATGCACCCGGACCACCGAGACGCCGTGGGCGTTGAGTTCCTTGCGCACCTGGTCGGCGTCGCGGGAGCCGTCCTCGCGCTGCGGAAAGCCCTCGGAGTCGAGCGCCAGGCCGCTGGCCGCGGCGTGCAGAAAGCGAGGCTCGACATATTCGTGATTGAGTACCAGCAGACCATCACGGGAACTGCTTTCCAGCGGGAAGAAGTGCATGCCGTCGTGGTGGCTGCCCACTTGGTGGGCCTGGTCGTCACCGCTGGCCTCAGGCGAGGCGGCCGGCATGTTGCCGCTGATGGGCGTGCCCCACGGAATGAAGGTCTGTACCCGGTAGCCCTCCGGTACCACGACGTTGTCGCCGGTACCGACCGGAATCGCCTGGAAACCGATGCTCGGTGACGGTGCGCCATTGCCTGCGGCCAAGGCGCGGCCGAAGGGCAGGCTGGTGGCCATGGCGGCGGCGACCGCCGCGGCCAGGCTGCCGCGCAGCAGCGTGCGGCGACTCATGCGTGCCTCGAGGATGTCGCCGAAATAGGCGTTGCGGGAAGCATTGCTCGCCGGTTCGTCGCCGGCGGCGAGGATCGGGTCGACGTACCCGGGCTTGTACGACTGGTCCATGAGTGGCCTCGTGCGGGATGGGAGATCGAATGAACCCCCGATCTTGGTAGCGCGATGTTGCATCGGCATGAACGAATGGAGGCGGTTTGGTGACGCCTGGAAAGAATAACCGAATTGCGTTGAGAGACTGCCTCGCCAAACCTGGCGGAATCGAGTCATGATAGGGCGGCGACAACAACAACCGACTCGGACCCCGGCATGTCCCTCCCCCTGCAGGAACAACGCGAGCACGACGTGGCAGCGCTTTCGGATGTCTCTCACCGCCGTCAACTGGCCCATGAGCAGGTGCGCCTGCTCTACGAGCGTTTGTGGCAGCCGGTGCTGGCCAGTACGTTGGCGGCTTGCCTGCTGGTGGGGGCCATGTGGTCGGTCATACCGCCGAGCTATCTGGTGGGCTGGCTGACTGCGCTGATCGTGGTGTCGGGCGGTCGCCTGTGGCTGGCCTGGCATTATCAGCGCCAGCCGGCGAAGCGGCGGCTTCGGCGGCGCTGGCTGTACCGGTTTGCCTGGGGTGCCGGCATTGCCGGGGTGCTATGGGGGATGGCCGGCGCGTCGATGTTCACCATGGAGCACCATGGACAGCTAGCGGCGCTGGCGATCGTGTTGACCGGGATAGCTGCCGGCGGCGTCACCACGCTCTCATCGGTGGCGTGGATGGCGCCGCTGTTCGTACTGCCGACCATGCTGCCGCTGCTGGGTCAGCTGCTGCTTCAGGGCACTTCCCTCTCCTTGCTGCTGGCCGCCATGGTCATGCTCTTTCTGGGGCTGGTGCTGACGATCAACCGGCGGCTGCATCGCACCATATCCGACAACATCTCCCTGCGCCTCATCGTCTCTTCGCGCGAGCGGCAGCTGCGTGTCAGCGAGGCGCGCTACCGCGCCATTTTCCGCCATACGCCATTGGGCGTGCTGCACTTCGATCGCGAGGGGCAAGTGGTCGACTGCAACGAGATGTGCCTCGATATCCTCGGTACCAGCCGTCAGCGCCTGCTGGGGATGAATCTGCTGACGCAGCTCAATGACGAGCGCGTGACCGGAGCGATACGCGACGCTCTGGAGAGCGGCACCGGCTATTTCGAAGGCACCTATCGCACCGTGGTCAGCGGCAAGCAGACGCCGCTGCGTGCCTTCTACAGCGCGTTGCGCAACGAGGCGGGCGAGGTGGTGGGAGGCGTGGCGATTCTCGAGGACTTCACCGAGCGCAAGCTGGCCGAGGAGACCATCCATCGTCAGGCCTACTTCGACCCGCTCACCGAGCTGCCCAATCGGCGCCTGCTGATCGAGACGCTGGCGTCGACCATTCGCGACCGGCGCGACGATGGCCGCGTCGGGCTGGTAATGTTCCTCGACCTGGATCGTTTCAAGATCATCAATGACACCCTGGGACACGCGGTCGGCGACGAGCTGCTGCGTCAGGTCAGCAAGCGCCTGTTGCTGAGCCTCGACAAGGAGGCCATGGCGGCGCGCCTCAGCGGCGACGAGTTCGTGGTATTGATGCCGGCTCTGAGCGCCGATCGCGAAGCCGAGCTGCGCCGGGCCGAGCACCGTGCCGAGCGTCTGCTTTCGACCCTGCGTCGGGCCTACGACCTGGGCGGACAGCACATCAGCGTGACGCCTAGCATCGGCTACACGCTGTTCCCGCTGGGCGACGAGGATGTGGGCGACGTGCTGCGTCATGCCGACACCGCCATGTACCAGGCCAAGATGAAGGGACGAGCGCAGATCTGCGGCTACGAGCCCTCCATGCAGACTCAGATGAGTTGGCGCCTGGAGATGGAGCAGGCGCTGCGGCTGGCACTGGTCGAGGAGCAGCTCAGCATCGCCTTCCAACCCCAGCTCGACGAAAGTGAACGGGTCATCGGTGGGGAGGCGCTGATGCGCTGGCACCATCCCCGACATGGCTGGATCTCGCCCGAAGTGTTCATTGCCATTGCCGAGGAGAGCGACCTGATCGTCGAACTCGAGACCTGGATGCTGGATCGCTGCTGCGAACTGTTGTCGCGTCTGCCGGTCGACGTCCTGCCTCGTCTGTCGGTCAATATCAGCGTGCGCCATTTCACCCAGCCCGGCTTCGTCGAAGGGCTTACCTGGGTCACTGGTACCCATGGCATCGACCCGGCACGGCTGGTCGTGGAGCTGACCGAGAGCATCATGATCGACGGCGTGGCGGATGCCGTCGAGCGTATGCGGGCGCTCAAGCGGCTGGGAGTGCACCTGGCCCTGGACGATTTCGGCACGGGATTTTCATCGCTTGCCTATCTCAAGTCGCTGCCGCTGGACGAGCTCAAGATCGATCGCAGCTTCGTCAGCAATCTCGATGCCGACGGCAGCGATGCCGCCATCGTCGAAACGATCCTGTCCATGGCCCAGCACCTCGGCATCGATGTCGTGGCGGAGGGGGTGGAGAACAGGGCGCAGCGGGATTTCCTGTTGATGCGAGGCTGTCGTCTGTTTCAGGGGTTCTTCTTTCATCGCCCGATGCCGCTCGAAGACTTCGAGCGGCTATTGGCCGAGCGTGTGGGGTCGGATGCCGTTTGACAGCGCTCAGCCGAGACCGCCGCTGGCCCACAGCCACAGGGCGATCAGGGCGAAATGGCCGGGGTACCATGCCAGCCACAGCCGGCGAGGCATGGCGGCAGGTACGACCGGTGTCAGGCGGTGGGCGCCGGCGGCCAGCCATAGTATCGCCAGGCAGGTCGCGACCGTGAACGACTTGGCCATGTCGGAGCTGTTCATCAGCCCTGCCACGATCAGCAGCGGCGCCGCCATGGCCACGGCCTGCAGGCGCTCGGCTAGTGTCTCGCCGGCTGTATGGAGGTGATGCAGGGCGAGCATGAATAGTGGAACCAGCAGCAGGCCGCGATGGCCGTACTCGAGCCACTCGCCGAGCAGGTACCAGACCGCCAGCGAGGCGGCCAGCGCCGCCGCCAGCCAGACGCTGCCCAGGCTGCCGCTGCGCTGGCGCGCGAGCAGATCGCGCAGCCAGGCGCCCCAGGCGAGGCCCAATGCCAGGGTGAAGCAGACGTTGAGCAGGAAAGCGTCAGAGGCCCGCGGCATCAGCATGTAGGGCAGCTGGGCGGCCAGCCCGATGACCAGGATGCGCCGGGCGTAGCGCAGCGGGTTGCGCGTATTAAACAGGCCATGCCAGGCGACCATGGCGGCAAACAGCGGGAAGGCGATGCGGCCCAGCGACGAGCCCGCCCAGCCGAGCTCCCAGCCGGCAGGCAGGACGTAGCGGGTCAGGTGGTCGATGGTCATGGTGGCGAGCGCCAGCCACTGACCCCAGCCGGTCCAGGTGGAAACGGGGCGCTCGGGCACCGCCGGATTGACGGCCTGTACGGTCATGACACCTCCCTGTCATGGTGACGACAGCCTTTCAGACCGGTGCGCCAGGGTGGGAGTTCCGGCGTCCGGATGACTCGTGATGAGGGCAGACAGATGCGCAGCGGCTTCGGTTTCGATCTTCGCAGCATGGAGATATTCGTCGAGACCCTGGAGCAGGGCAGCCAGAGCGCGGCGGCCAGGCGACTCGGACTCAAGCAATCCTCGGTGTCGCAGAGCCTGGCCAACCTGGAAGAGAGCATGGGCGTGACGCTGTTCAAGCGGCATTCCCGACCGCTGGAGCCGACCAGTGCAGGGCGTTTTTTCTACGATCGGGCACGGCGTCTGCTCGACGATGCGCGCAACACCCGGCGCGAGCTGGTCAGCGGCGGCTTCGGTCAGCTCCACCAGGTGCGCCTGGCGCTGGTCGACTCGCTGGCCACGGCGGTGGGACAGCCGTTGATCGAACTGATCCGGCGCCATACCCGCGACTATACCCTGACCACGGGGCTGTCGCACATGCATGGCCACTCCCTGCTGACGCGTCATGTCGATATCATCATTTCCGATGATCGGCTGGAAAACTACGACGGCCTGGAACGCCACGCCCTGCTGCGCGAGCCCTTCGTGCTGGTGGTGCCGCTCTCCTGGAACGGTCCGCTCGATAACCTGCGCTGGCTGGCGCGCCACCTGGACTTCGTGCGCTATACGCCGCAGTCGCTGATCGGTCAGGCGATCGAGCGACATCTGCGCTTGAACCGACTCGAGCTGCCGGGCAGGTTGCACCTCGACAACACCTTCGCCGTACTGCGCCTGGTCGGGGCCGGTGCCGGATGGACCATTACCACGCCGCTATGCCTCTATCAGGCCGGCCTCGACGACCTCCGGGTCACGGTGGCGCCGTTGCCGCTGGCGCCGCTGATCCGAGAACTCACGCTGGTAGCCCGGCGCGATGAGCTGGGCGAGCTGCCTGCCCTGCTGGCCCGCGACAGCCGTCGCCTGCTGGAGCAGCGTTTCCGCACCCAACTGGAGCGCTCGCTGCCCTGGCTCTCCGCCGAGGTCGTCACCCAGGTCTGATTCCTCCTTCCAAGTGCGGTCTACGCGCTCCGTGTCGGTGCGTCGGGAGACACTGGCGAACCGTTCGCGAGCACTATCGATTTCATCGATACCCCAGGCGTCAGCGATACCGATGCTGATTGCGCATTTCTGGATTCCCCGCGAAGACTTGAGCGAAACCCAAGCGATCGGTGCTGAAAGATGCCAAGAATAATAACGCTCTACGTGCGTTGGGTGGACGCGTTCAACCGCGTGGTGGGTCGCATCGTCATGTTCATGATCTTCGTGATGATCGGTGTGCTGCTCTTCTCGTCAGTCGCGCGTACCGCCTTCAACAGCCCGCTCATCTGGAGCATCGAAGTCTCGCAGTTCATGATGGCCGCCTACTACCTGCTGGGCGGCGCCTACGCCATGCAGATGGGCGCCCATGTGCGCATGGATCTGTTCTACTCGCGCTGGACAGACCGCACGCGGGCCTTCGTCGATGCGCTGACCATCGTGCTGCTGTTCGTCTTCCTCGGCGCGCTGCTCGCCGGCGGTATCTCCAGCACCGAGTACGCCCTGCGCTACGGCGAGACGAGCTATACCTCCTGGGCGCCGCCGCTGGCGCCGATCAAGATCATCATGACCTTCGGCATCTTCCTGATGCTGCTGCAAAGTCTCTCGACCTTCTTCAAGGACGTCGCCCGAGCACGCGGCATGGCACTGGATGGGGAGGCGCGCCCGTGAGCTACGAGATGATCGCGCTGCTGATGTTCTCCACCATGATGCTGCTGCTGCTGACTGGGCAGCGCGTGTTCGCCGTGATCGGCTTCGTCGGCGCCGCCTCGGCGCTGCTGCTGTGGGGCCAGGGCGGGGTGGAGATGCCCTTCAGTGCCGCCATTCAGTTGATGAACTGGTACCCGCTGCTGACCCTGCCGCTATTCATCTACATGGGCTACATGCTCTCCGAGTCGGGTATCGCCAGCGAACTCTACGAGATGTTCCACGTCTGGATGGGCTCGCTCAAGGGCGGCCTGGCGGTGGGCACCATCGGCCTGATGGTGGTGGTCTCGGCGATGAACGGGCTGAGCGTGGCGGGCATGGCCATCGGCGCTACCATCGCCCTACCGGAACTGCTGCGCCGCGGCTACGACAAGATCATGGTCACCGGCGTGATCCAGGCCGGCAGCTCCCTGGGTATCCTGGTGCCGCCCAGCGTGGTGCTGGTGCTCTACGGCATGATCGCGCGCCAGCCGGTCAGCCAGCTATGGCTGGCGGGGGCCATCCCCGGGCTGATCCTGGCGGCGCTGTTCGTGATCTACATCGTCATTCGCTGCCGCCTGCAGCCCCACCTCGGCCCGGCGCTGCCCGCCGAGGAACGCCGCATGAGCCTGGCCGAGAAGCTCAAGCTGCTGCGCGCCGGCATCCTGCCGCTGCTGATCTTCTTCTTCATGACCGGGCTGTTTCTGATGGGCGTGACCAGCCTGGTGGAGAGTTCGGCGGTAGGGGCACTGGCCGCCACCCTGGCGGCACTGATCAAGCGCCGACTGACCTGGAAGGTGATCGAGAGCACCGTGCACAAGACGCTGGGCATCAGCTGCATGTTCATGTGGATCATCCTTGCCGCCCTGTGTTTCGGCGCGGTGTTCGACGGCCTCGGCGCGGTGCGCGCCATCGAGAACATCTTCCTCGACCGTATCGGCATGAGCCCGTGGCAGATACTGGTGATGATGCAGCTCTCCTACATCCTGCTCGGCATGTTCCTCGACGATACCGCCATGCTGGTGATCGTGGCGCCGCTCTACGTGCCGCTGGTGATCAGCCTCGGCTTCGACCCGATCTGGTACGGCGTGCTCTACACCATCACCGTGCAGATCGCCTACATGACCCCACCGTTCGGCTACAACCTGTTTTTGATGCGCGCCATGGCGCCGCCGGAGATCTCGCTGGGCGACATCTACCGCAGCGTCTGGCCCTTCGTCGGCATCATGCTGATCGGGTTGGCGCTGATCACGATCTTCCCGCAGCTGGCGCTGTGGCTGCCGCAGCTCTATCGCGGCTACTGACTCCCAGGAGGTGAACCACGGCACGACGAACGAAGACCCACTTTCTTCCCACAACAAGCAAAACAGCAGGAGAAGAGACATGACCAATCGTCGCGATTTTCTCAAGAAGGCGGGGCTAGCCACCGCCGCCACCGTCGGGGCCACGACGCTCTCGGCACCCTACGTGCATGCCCAGTCACGCAGCCCGATTCGCTGGAGGCTGCAGACCTACGCGGGGCCGGCGCTGGCCGAGCACGTGATCAAGCCCTCCATCGACGCCTTCAACAAGGCCGCCAATGGCGAGATGGAGATCGAGCTCTACTACTCCGACCAACTGGTACCCACCGGCGAGCTGTTCCGTGCCATGCAGCGCGGCACCATCGATGCCGTGCAGAGCGACGACGACTCGATCAACGCCCCGGTCGACGTCTCGGTGTTCGGCGGCTACTTCCCGTTCGCCTCGCGCTACAGCCTCGACGTGCCGGCGCTGTTCCACCACTACGGCCTCAAGGAGATCTGGGAGGAGGCCTACGGCGAGGTCGAAGGCGTCACCTGGCTGGGCTCGGGTGCCTGGGATCCGTGCAACTTCGTCACCCGCGACCCGATCCGGAGTCTCGACGACCTCGAGGGCAAGCGCGTATTCACCTTCCCCACCGCGGGTCGCTTCCTCAGCCGCTTCGGCGTGGTGCCGGTGACGCTGCCGTGGGAGGACATCGAGGTCGCCATGCAGACCCGCGAACTCGACGGCATCGCCTGGGCCGGCATCACCGAGGCCTATACCGTGGGCTGGGCCGATGTCAGCAACTACTATCTGACCAACAACATCTCCGGCGCCTGGGCAGGCTCCTACTTTGCCAACACCGAACGCTGGAATGAGCTGCCCGAGCACCTCAAGACCCTGTTCAAGCTGTGCATGGACAGCTCCCACTATTATCGGCAGCACTGGTACTGGTGGGGCGAGGCGCACTACCGCACCACCGGCGGCAAGCTGGAACTGACCTCGATTCCCGAGTCGGAATGGCAGCGGCTGGAGGACGAGGCGTTGTCCTTCTGGGACGAGATCGCCCAGGAGAGCGACCGCAATGCGCGAGTGGTGCAGATCCTCAAGGATTACCGCCAGACCATGCAGCAGGCCGGGCCTCCCTACCGCTACGGTTGAGGAAGGGGGGAGCGCCGGCCTCGGCTCGGCGCTCCCGCCGGCTTTCATCGAACGGTTTCTAAGAACCGTCTTGACGAACCGTTTCGAAGAACGGTTTCGAAGAACAAAGACAACGAAGGGTGGACGAGGAAGCAGCGATGAGCCGACTCCAGGCGAGAGACGTGAAGAGTGCCGACGATGCCCGGCGGATCGTCGAACAGCGTGGCCTGAGCCACATCAAGGTCGGCATGTTCGACATCGACGGCGTGATGGTCGGCAAGTACATGCGCCGCGACAAGTTCTTTCATGCGTTGAGCGATGGCTTCGCCTTCTGTGACGTGGTGCTGGGCTGGGACAGCAAGGACGAGCTCTACGACAACGTGAAGTATACCGGCTGGCATACGGGCTACCCGGACGCCGCCCTGCGGGTGATTCCTGAGAGCTGCCGCGAGCTGCCCTGCGAGGGCGACATGCTGCTGTTCCTGGCCGAGTTCACCGGCCCGGCCGGGGAGATCTGCCCGCGCGGACTGCTGCGCCGTGTGCTGGCCAAGGCCGAGGCGATGGGCTTCACTGCCTGCGGGGCGCTGGAGTACGAGTTCTTCCTGTTCCAGGAAACCCCGGAATCGGTGCGCGAGAAGGGCTTTCGCAACCTCAAGCCGCTGACGCCCGACATGATGGGCTATTCGATGCTGCGGAGCACTGTCCACGGCGAGCTCTACCACGAGCTGCTGGGCATGGCCGAGGCGATGGATTTCCCCATCGAGGGGCTGCACACCGAGACCGGCCCCGGCGTACTGGAGGCAGCGATCCGCGTCGACGAGGCGCTGGCCTCCGGCGACAAGGGCGCGCTGTTCAAGACCTTCACCAAGGTATGGGCGCAGCGCCGCGGGCTGATGGCCACCTTCATGGCCAAGTGGTCGCCGGACTACCCCGGCCAGAGCGGCCACATCCACCTCTCGCTGAATCGCACCGACAGCGGCGAATCGGCCTTCTTCGATGCCGACAAGCCCCACGGCATGAGCGACATCCAGCGACACTTCGTTGCCGGCCAGCAGCAGCTGATGCCGGAGTTCCTGGCCATGTTCGCCCCCACGGTAAACAGCTACACCCGCCTGATTCCTGGCTTCTGGGCGCCGACGGACGCGACCTGGGGAGTGGAGAACCGTACCACCGCACTACGCGTGATACCCGGCAGCGCCAAGTCGCAGCGGGTCGAGTACCGTTTGGGCAGCGCCGATGCCAACCCCTACCTGGCACTGGCCGCGGCGATCGGCTCGGGGCTCTACGGCATCGAGCACCAGCTCGAGCCGGATGAGGCGGTGACTGGCAATGCCTACGAGCTGGCGCACCCCGAACATCAGGCGCTGTCGCGCACGCTGTGGGAGGCCGCCCAACGGCTCAAGGCTTCGGAAGCCGCACGCAGCCTGTTCGGCGATGCCTTCGTCGAGCACTTCGCGGCTACGCGAGAGTGGGAGGAGCGCCAGTTCCGACGCCACATTACCGACTGGGAGCTCGATCGCTACTTCGAGATTATTTGATCCGCACTGGCTGCGCGGTCCGCAGGCTGTGTTGGAGCGAAAACTCGCGATGCTCATTGACTACAGTCAACTCCGCTCGCTCCTTTTCGCTCCGCCTTGCCTGCGAACCGCTCGCTCAGCGCTCACCTTGTACTTGAGGCAATGAATTAGCAGGAGAACGCCAAGTGGCCATTCAGAAAACGATTTCTCCGATCGACGGCTCCGTCTACGTCGAGCGGGAGCTGGCCGACCCGGCGCGGGTCGAGGCGACGCTGGACAAGGCGGTAGCGGCGCAGTGCAAGTGGCGTGAGACGAGTCTCGCCGAGCGCGCACGGCTGTGCTCGAGGATGGTCGGTGCCTTCGTCGCCCGGCGCGACGAACTGGCGCAGGAACTGACCTGGCAGATGGGGCGGCCGATCGCCGTGGCCGCTGGCGAGATCGGCGGCTTCGAGGATCGCGCGCGCACCATGATCGCCTTGGCCGAGGAGGCCCTGGCGCCGATCCGCCTGGCCGACAAGCCCGGCTTCACCCGCTACATTACCCGCGAGCCGCTGGGCGTGTCGTTTATCGTCGCGCCGTGGAATTTCCCGTTCATGACCGCGGTGAATGCGGTGGTGCCGGCGATCATGGCCGGCAATGCAGTGATCCTCAAGCATTCCGCCCAGACCCCGCTGTGTGCCGAACGCTTCCAGCAGGCCTTCGACGAAGCCGGGCTGCCGGAGGGCGTGTTCCAGCATCTGCACCTTTCCCATGACGCCGCGGAATCAGTGATTCGCGATCCCCGCATCGCCCACGTCTCCTTCACCGGCTCGGTGGCGGGCGGAGCGATGGTCGAGCGCAATGCCACCGGGCGCTTCATCGCCACGGGCCTGGAGCTGGGCGGCAAGGACCCGGCCTACATCCGCGCCGACGTGGACCTCGACGAGGCGGTGCCAGGGGTAATGGACGGCGCCTTCTTCAATTCGGGCCAGAGCTGTTGCGGCATCGAGCGGATCTATGTGCACGAATCGATCTTCGACGACTTCGTCGAGCGCGCAGTGGCCTGGGTGCGCCAGCTCAAGCTCGGCAACCCCACCGATCCCGATACCACCCTGGGGCCGCTGGTGCGCCCGGCGGCGGCTGACTTCGTGCGCGGCCAGATCGAGGAGGCGGTCAGTGCCGGCGCCAAGGCTTGGATCGACCCCGGGGAGTATCCGCTTTCGCGGCCGGGCAGCGCCTACCTGGCACCGCAGGTGCTGACTGGCGTGGACCATTCGATGCGGGTGATGCACGAGGAGAGCTTCGGCCCGGTGGTCGGCATCATGCCGGTGGCGGACGACGACGAGGCCGTACGCCTGATGAACGACAGCGACTTCGGCCTTACGGCTGCCGTATTCACCCGCGATGTCGCCGCGGGCGAGGCCATCGCCCGGCGACTGGAAGCCGGGACCGTGTTCACCAACCGCTGCGACTACCTAGACCCGGAGCTGGCCTGGACCGGCGTCAAGCAGTCGGGGCGCGGTTGTTCGCTGTCGCGCGTCGGCTACGAGACGCTGACCCGGCCCAAGTCGTTCCACCTCAAACACGCCTGAGCTGGCCCAGGAGACCGCCATGAGCCACGACATGAATCACTACACCATGGGCTGGAACTATCCCTCGAACATCCTCACCGGGGCGGGGCGGATTCGCGATCTTCCCGACGCCTGCAAGGCACTGGGCATGGGCGCCCCGCTGCTGGTCACCGATCCCGGCCTGGCGGCGCTGCCGATGGTGCAGGATTGCGTACAGGCGTGCCGGGATGCCGGCCTGCGCATTGCCGTGTTCAGCCAGGTCAAGGGCAACCCCACCGGGCGCAACGTTCTCGACGGCATGGCCGCGTTCCGCAGCGGCAGCCACGACGGCGTGATCGCCTTCGGCGGCGGCTCGGGACTCGATGCCGCCAAGGCGGTGGCGCTGATGGCTAACCAGCGCGAGGGACTGTCGCTGTGGTCACTGGAGGATATCGGTGACAACTGGAAGAACGCCGATGCCCAGGCCATTGCCCCCGTCGTTGCCGTACCCACTACCGCCGGCACCGGCTCCGAAGTGGGACGCGCCTCGGTGATTACCGACGAGGCGGAACACGTCAAGCGCATCATCTTTCACCCCGGCATGGTACCGGCCACGGTGATTCTCGACCCCGAGCTCACCGTGGGACTGCCGCCCAAGGTCACCGCCGCGACCGGCATGGATGCGCTGTCGCACTGCATGGAGGCGTGGTGCTCACCGCTCTATCACCCCATGGCCGAGGGCATCGCCGTCGAGGGCATGCGCCGCATCGATCTCTACCTGTTGCGCGCCTATAGCGACGGCAGCGACCTCGAGGCGCGCATGAACATGCTGGTGGCGTCGAGCATGGGGGCTACTGCCTTCCAGCGCGGCCTGGGGGCCATGCATGCCTTGGCGCATCCGCTCGGGGCACTCTACGACGCTCATCATGGAACTCTGAATGCGGTACTGATGCCCTACGTGCTGCGCGCCAACGAGCGGGCCATCGGTGAGCCGATGGTGCGCCTGGGACGCTACCTCAATCTGGAGCAGCCTGGCACGGCGGCGGTGATCGACTGGGTGCTGGGCCTGCGCGAACGGCTCGGCATTCCGCACACCTTGGCCGAGCTGGGTATCGACACGCGTCAGGCCGACAAGGTTGGGCGCATGGCGGTGGCGGACCCCTCGTCGGGCAGCAATCCCGTCGCCTTCGACGCCGAAGAGTATCGCGGCATCTTCGTTGCCGCCGTGGAGGGCCGTCTGTAGGCAGCGTCATGCCGTCAGGCGAGCCCTGGGCAGTAATCCGGCGACGCCGCGCTCGGTACGCCGGGAGCCAGGGAAGGTCACTTGAAAGGAGATTCACCGATGCGCATCGGACTACTGCAGTGCGATGACGTGGCGCCGGAACTGCGCGAGGCCCACGGCAACTATCCGGAAATGTTCGCGGCCCTGTTCCAGCGGGTCGATCCGACGCTGGAGTTCCAGGTGTGGCGTTGCCTGGACGGCGAGATACCCGACGACATCGACGCCGTCGATGCCTGGATGACCACCGGCTCGAAGTATGGCGTCAATGACGGGCTGGCCTGGGTCGATGAGCTGTGCGACTTCGTGCGCGAGCTGTGGCGGGCCGGCAAGCCGCTGGTGGGCATCTGCTTCGGCCATCAGCTGATGGCCAAGGCGCTGGGCGGCGAAGTGGTCAAGAGCGACCGCGGCTGGGGCGTAGGCATGTCGTTCAACCGTGTCACGGCGCGGGCGGAATGGATGGAGCCCTGGCAGCCGGGGCTCGACCTGCTGGTCAGCCATCAGGACCAGATCGAGTCGCTGCCGCCCGAGGCCACGGTCGTCGGCGGCAGCGACTTCTGCCCCCACTACCTGATGCAGATCGGCAACCACTTCCTCGGCGTGCAGGGCCACCCCGAGTTCACCAAGGCGTACTCCCGCGACCTGATGGCGCTGCGCCGCGAGCTGGTAGGCGACAAGCGCGTGCGCGAAGGGCAGAGCTCGCTTGCCACTGAAGTCGACGACACCCTGATGGCGCGTTGGATTCTGAACTTCCTCAAGCATGCGATAGCGGTGCGCGGTTGATACCAAAGCCCGTTATGGTCAGCGAAAGCGGCCTGCGCCGCAGCCCGCCAGCCACTCGGGGGCTTTGCCGTTAATGCTGGCCGCCAGCAGGCGGCCGGTAGTGGCCGCCAGGGTCAGGCCCAGGTGGCCGTGGCCGAAGGCGTAGCTGACGCCGGGCAGGGACGAGGCAGGGCCGATCACCGGCAGCGAGTCGGGCAGCGAGGGGCGCAGGCCGAGCCAGGTGTGGCTGGGCTCGCCGAGCGGGCCGAACAGGCTCTCGGCGTGACGGCGAATGTAGTCGAGTCGCCGGGGATTGATCGGGTCGTCGTTGTGGCCCAGCTCCACGGTGCCGGCGATGCGCAGGCGGTCCTGCATCGGCGTGAGATAGAAGGCGTACTCCCCGGGGCTGCAAGGGCGGCTGACCAGCTCCTTGGCGGCGGGATATTCGAGGTGATAGCCGCGCTCGGAGATCAGCGGGATGCGATCGCCGGCGTCCTGGGCCAGCGGTTGCGACCAGGCACCCGCGGCGACCACCACCTTGTCGGCCTGCCAGGAGCCTCGATCGGTATCGATGCCGACGCCACCCCTGTGAGAAGCGAGCCCCTTGGCCTTGGCGCGTACCAGACGCACGCCGCGGCTTTTCAGGCGTTCGGCCAGACGTTGGGCCAGGGTCAGCGGATCGCTGACGTGGCAGGCCTCAGGGAACAGGATCCCGCCTCTGGCCAGGCCTTCGAGGGCGGGTTCGAGAGCCGCCAGGGCACGTGCGTCGAGATGCTCCTGCCGGACACCGAAGCGCTTGCGTGCGGCAGCATCGCGTTGGGCTGCCCGCCAGCCCTGCTCGCTGCGGTAGAAGCACAGACTGCCGCGCCGCTGCAGAAGGGCACCGTTATCCTCCAGGTCGTCGAAGATGGTCGCCCAGTCATTCACCGAAGGCGCCAACAGCTCGCTCAGTATCCGAGTGGCATGCTCGGCCCGTCGGCGGTTGGTGGCCCGAAGGAAGCGCCATAACCAAGGGGAGAGCCCGGGCAGGTGACGCCAGCGCAGGTGGAAGGGCGAGTGTGGCGACAGCAGCAGGTGTGGCATCTCGCGCCACAGTTGTGGATGCGCCAAGGGTTCGATCGCGAAGTTGGCCAGAAGGCCGGCGTTCCCCGACGACGCCCCCGTGCCCGGAAGCTCGGGGTCCATCACGGTGATCTCGTAACCCTGCTGGTGCAGGTGCCAGGCGCAGGCGAGGCCAACGATACCGGCGCCGAGGATAACGATTTCGGCGTGCTGAGTGGGCTGGTTCATGTTCTGTCGCCTGGATGCTGGTGGTCTCGCCGTGTAATTCTTCAGCGATTCTCTTACGCCGTTGCGTTGAGCGGCAAGCCAGCCCGGCATCGCGCTGCGGCGGGCGGAAGGATACGCTTTGGCCCAGCGCGGAGCCCCTAGCGTGACAAGGAGACCCTAGGAGATGAACTTGAGCGAAGCCTGGCCCGAAGCCGTCCGACACCTCGATCTTGCCACGACCAACCTGATCCTGCTGGGTCTCATCCTGAGCCTCAGCATCCTTGCCGATACTGTGGCCAGCCGTACCCGGCTGCCGCGGATCTCGCTGCTGGTACTGGTCGGCGTAGGCGTCGCCGTCGTTCAGCAGGTGGGGCTGGGGCAGGAAGGGGGGCGCCCCCTGGAGGGGCTCGGCGAGCCGCTGATCCAGGTCGCCCTGGTGATGGTGGCCTTCCTGCTCGGCGGTGAACTGACCCTGGAGCGATTGCGCAGCACCGGCCGGTTGATCTTTGTCTTGTCGCTCGCGGTGCTGGTGGTGAGCATCGTGGTGGTTGGCGCTGGGCTTCTGCTGATGGGTTACTCGATGCTGATCGCCGTCAGCCTGGCGGCGATCTCGGTCGCCACCGACCCGGCAGAGGTGCGCGAGGTCATCCACGAGACGCGCGATACGCGCCTGCCTGCACGCTTGCTGATGGGCATCGTCGCCATCGACGATGCCTGGGGCATCCTGACCTTCGGTCTGGCCATGGCACTGCTGGGCTGGCAGCTGTCGGGCGATGGGGGAGGAACACTGTTACTGTCGCTGTGGGAGCTGGGCGGGGCGGTGCTCCTCGGCGCGGCGGTAGGGGCTCCGGCCGCCTGGCTGACAGGGCGACTACGCCCCGGCGAGCCGACCCTGGTCGAGGCGTTGGCGCTGATTCTGCTGCTCTCGGGCCTGGCCGAGTGGCTGGAGGTCTCGGCGCTGCTGGCGGCCATGCTCGCCGGTGCGCTGGTGGCCAATCTCTCCCGCCATCATACTCGCTCGTTCAACGAGATCGAGCACATCGAATGGCCCTTCCTGGTGTTCTTCTTCGTGCTCTCGGGGGCGAGCATCGACCTGCGCTACCTTGGCGGTGCCGTGTGGCTCACCCTGGCGTATATCGTCCTGCGTGCGCTGGGGCGTTACCTGGGAGGCGTTGTCGGTGGCGGCCTGGTGCGCTCCCGAGAGGTGGCGCTGCCGCGCGACATCGGTCTCGCGCTGACGCCGCAGGCCGGCATTGCCATGGGCATGGCGCTTCTGGTGGTGGAGCGCTACCCCGAGCAGGGGGCGACGTTGCTCTCCGCGGTGGTGGCTTCCACCGTGGTGTTCGAGGTGCTCGGGCCTTTCATGGTGCGGCGGGTGCTGCGCTGATCCAGGCTTGGGCGATGGGGGCGGCGCACCACGGATACGAGCAGGTGGCCGCTCTCGGGATACCGGCATGTCCTGGCATTACCAAGGAAGAACGGCACTATCGGAGCGCGGTTCGGTGCCGCCACACAGCACGCCGGAGCTGCTATCGCGAAGGATGATCTGCCCGCGGCCAAAACCGGTCGAATGCGTCGTTTTCACGATCCGATGGCCGCGTCGTGCCAAGGCTTGGGCAAGATGGTCAGGAAAGTGCGGTTCCACTTCGACTGTCCTGCCCTCGGTCCATTTCCAGCGTGGCAGGTCGAGCGCGGCTTGGGGATTCAGCCGATCTTCGAGCATGGCGGTGATCACCTGGACATGACCCTGCGGCTGCATGTAACCGCCCATGACGCCGAATGGCCCCACTGCCTCGTCGTCGCGGGTGATGAATCCGGGAATGATGGTGTGGTAGGTGCGCTTGCCCGGTGCCAGGACGTTGGCGTGCTCCGGGTCGAGGGAAAAGGAGCAGCCGCGGTTCTGCAGGCTGATGCCGGTGCCCGGTATCACGACACCCGAGCCGAAGCCCATGTAGTTGCTCTGAATGAACGACACCATGTTGCCGTCGCCATCGGCGGTGGCGAGGTACACCGTGCCCCCCTTGATCGGATTGCCGTGCCTGGGATCGAGCGCCTGCTCGCCAATCAGCCCGGCACGCGCCAGCAGGTAGTCGTCAGCAAGTAGCTGCTCCACGCTGGGCTGCATGGCGTCACGCTCGGTGATGTAACGCTTGCCGTCCATGTATGCGAGCTTGGTGGCCTCGATGCGGCGATGCAGCGTCTCCACCGGGTCGCGGCCCTCCTCGCCCAGGCGCTCAAGGATTCCTAGCGCCTGCAAGGCGATCAGCCCGCTGCCGTTGGGTGGAATTTCCCAGATGTCGTGGCTGCGATAGCGGGTACTGATCGGATCGACCCACTCGGGCTGGAAGGCAGCGAGGTCTTCGCGGCGCAGCAGGCCGCCATGCTCCCGTATGAAGGCGTCGATGCGCTCGGCCAGCTCGCCCTGGTACAACGCCCGGCCATGGCTCTCGGCAATGGCGCGCAGCGTGCGGGCGTGATCGGGTGCCGACCAGCGTTCGCCAGGCCGAGGGGCGCGATCCTTGGGGGCGAAGGTAGCGAACCAGGGCTTGAACACGTCATCGTCGTAGCGACGGTAGTCTGCGCAAGCTTCCTCCCACAGCTGGCTGACGACAGGCGAGACGGGGAAGCCGCTTTCCGCGATGGCGATGGCTGGGGCCAAGAGGTCGGCGAAGGACAGCTTGCCGAAGCGCTCGGAAAGGGCGACCCAGGCGGCCGGTGCGCCGGGCACGGTGACGGGCAGCAGGCCATGATCGGGTATCCTGTCGTGCCCCTGTGCCCTGATGGCTTCGATGGTCGCTGCCTGGGGGGCCGGTCCGCTGGCGTTCAATCCATGCAGCTTGCCGTTGACCCAGACGATGGCGAAGGCGTCGCTGCCCAGACCGTTGGAGTTGGGCTCCACGACGGTGAGGGCCGCGGCGACGGCAATGGCAGCGTCCACTGCATTGCCGCCCTGTTGCAAGATTTGCATGCCCACCTGTGACCCGAGAGCCTGCGAGGTGGCGACCATGCCGCGGCTACCGAACGTGACCATGCGTCGTGAGGCGCTGGGATAGTAGTGGGCGTCATATTTCATGGAAAGGCTCCTTGGCATGCTTGACCGGGCTCTGCGCCTGCAGTCGTTGCATTTTACGGTTCCCTTCGTGGCTGACGACACCCCAGGGCTTGCGCATCACGCGCGTGACGGAGCTGGCTGCTCGTCCCTGCGCAGCAGGCGCAGGCCATTGGCCACCACGATCAGGCTGGCGCCCATGTCGGCGAACACCGCCATCCACAGGGTGGCATGACCGCTGAAGGCGAGTGCCATGAACACCGCCTTGAGGCCCAGGGCGATGGCGATATTCTGCACCAGCAGCGAGCGCGTGCGCCGCGACAGGCGCAGGAAGTCGGCCAGGCGGCGAGGATCGTCGTCCATCAGCGCCACATCGGCGGTCTCGATGGCGGCATCGCTGCCGAGCGCGCCCATGGCGAAGCCGATGTCGGCGCGGGCCAGTGCCGGGGCGTCGTTGATACCGTCGCCGACCATGCCAACCGGGCCTTGCTTGGCACGCGCCTCGATCATCGCCAGCTTGTCCTCGGGCAGCAGCGAGCCGTGGGCCTCGTCGATGCCGGCCTGGGCAGCCACGGCGGCCACGCTCGTCGGGTTGTCACCGCTCAGCATCAGCGTGGTCACGCCCAGGCGATGCAGCGCCTGGATGGCTTCGCGGCTCTCCTCGCGCAGCGGGTCGCCGACGGCGAACAGTGCCAGCGGGCGGGTCTCGTCGCCTAGAATCACCAGGGTTTCACCGCGCTCTTCATGCTCGGCCAGATGGGTCGCGAATGTCTCGTCCAGCGTCGCGAACTGTTGCATCAGCCGACGGTTGCCGAGCCAGAACTTGTGCCCGCCCTGGCGGGCAATCACGCCGCGGCCGGGCAGTTCCTGAACGTCGCTCACATCTTGTGGTGTGACGCCATCCGCCTCGGCGGCGCGCGCCAGGGCCGCCGACACCGGGTGCGACGAGCGCCCGGCGAGCCCTGCCGCCAGGGCGCGCAGCCTGGCTCGTGCCGGCTCGTCCAGCGTCGGATCGAGCGGGTGCCAGGCACGCTGCGAGGGTCGGCCCCGGGTCAGGGTACCGGTCTTGTCGAAGGCGAGGGTGGTCAGCCGGTAGCCCTGCTCGAGCACGTTGCCGCCCTTGATGAGGATGCCGGAGCGGGCGGCGGCGGCCAGGCCGCTGACGATGGTTACCGGGGTTGAGATCACCAGCGCACAGGGGCAGGCGATCACCAGCAGGACCAGGGCGCGGTAAGTGCCTTCGAACCAGCCGATGCCGAACAGCCAAGGCCAGGTGATCGCCACCAGCAGGGCGATACCGAACACCGCTGGGGTGTAGACGGCGGCGAAGCGGTCGATGAAGCGCTGGGTGGGCGCGCGGCTGGCCTGGGCCTGCTCCACGGTGTGGATGATGCGGGCCAGGGTGGTGTCACTCGCCGCTCGGCTGGTGCGATAGAGGAACTCGCTGCCCTGGTTGACGCTACCGGCAAACACGGCGTCGCCCGGTGTCTTGTCCACCGGCAGGCTTTCGCCGGTGATGGGCGATTCGTCCAGCGCCGGGTGTCCCTCGGCCACGTTGCCGTCCAGCGCCAGGCGCTCGCCGGGACGCACGCGTACCAGGCTGTCGATGGCGACCTCGGCGGCCGGGAGGGCGCGGAAGCTGCCATCCGGTTGCTGTACGCTGGCGCGCTCCGGTGCCAGGTCGAGCAGCTCGCGAATGGCGTTGCGCGCCCGGCCCAGCGAGCGTGCCTCGATGCGTTCGGCGAGGGTGAACAGTACCAGGACCATGGCCGCTTCGGCCCATTGACCGATCAGCAGCGCACCGGTCACCGCCACGCTCATCAGAGCATTGATGTTGAGGGTACGATGACGCAGGGCGATGAAGCCCTTCTTCCAGGTGGGCAGCCCGACCAGGGCGATGGCCGCCAGCGCCAGCGCAGCGGCGAGCCAGGGCTCGGCCAGCGACAGCCAGTGGCTGGCCTCGGCCGCGAGGGCGAGGGCGGCGGCGGCGCCGATCTTCCACCACGGTTCCTCGTCGCTTGCAGCCGGCGCCGTGCGCTGGGTTGGGTCATCGCGCTCGGCGGTCATGCCGGTGGCGGCGATTCGTCGCCGAATGGCCTCCTCGCCGACATCCCGATGGTGCACGGTGAGCTTGCGGCCGATCAGGTCGAAATCGAGCCGCTCGATGCCCGGCATGTCCTCGAGTGCCCGGCGCAACAGCCCTTCCTCGGTGGGGCAGCACATCGCCTCGATGCGCAGGCGCAGCGCCTGGGCATTAGGGTAGGGAGCATCAGGAGAGGGGGCGCCCCGCTTTGGCGGGACTGTGGCGGTATCGACTGGGTTGCAGCTCGAGCAGCAGGATCGTTCGGCCATGGCAAAGGCTCCGTGTCATCGGTTATGGTAATGACACACCCTGTAGTCACTACAGGGTCAAGCGGTTATTTGAGGAGGCATGCAATGAAGATCGGCGAGCTTGCCAACCGCACGGGCTGCCCGGTGGAAACGATCCGCTACTACGAGCGCGAGGGGCTGTTGCCCGAGCCTGCCCGTTCGAGCGCCAATTACCGGCTCTATGCCGAGCCCCATGCCGAGCGGCTGCGCTTCATCCGGCATTGCCGCACGCTGGACATGACGTTGGACGAGATCCGCACCCTGCTCGACTACCACGATCGCCCGCGCCAGCCGTGCAACGCCGTCAACGGCCTGATCGACGATCACCTGGCCCACGTGGAGGCACGCATCGAACAGCTCCAGGCGTTACGCGAGGCACTGGCGACGCTACGCTCGCGCTGCCAAGGCGAGTCCGATTCAAGCCACTGCGGCATTCTTCAGGAGCTGGCCCAGCCGGCACCGCGCGAACTGCCCGCCATTCACGACGAGCCCAGCCATGTGCCGGGGCCGCACGGCCACTGAGCACGCGGTTCGTCGACTCAGCCGCTGTGATACACCCGGCGGCCCAGCGCCCAGACCTCGTCGATGGCCCATTCGCCTTCGGCCAGCACCAGCAGGTCGGCGTCACGGCCTGGCTCTAGCCGCCCCTTGGCGGGTAGCCCGAGCGCCTCGGCGGCATGGGTGCTGGCCATGCCGATGGCCTGCTCAAGTGCAATGCCATGCTCCTCGACACACTGGCCGAGTACCTCGAACAGGCTGGCGAGCCGCCCGGGTTCGAGGCCTACGAAGCGGCGCTGATCGTCGAAGCGGGGTAGTGAGGCGTTGGCATCCGATGACAGCGTAATGTGCGACGGCTCGACGCGGGCCTGCAGGGCGCGGGCCACGGCCTCGGCGGCGGCCACTTCGCCGCCCGCCAGCAGTTCCGCCGTGGTGCTGGTAGTGAAGTCGATTCGGCCGCCCTCGCGGGCGAAGCGCAGGCCATCCTCGAACAGCGCCGGGGTACGGTTGATATGGGTCGGCAGGAACTGGGCAAGGGGAATGGCGCTGTCGCGGGCCGCCTCGCGCAGTGGTTCAAGATGAGACGGGGCGTCGCCAGTATGGATGAAGACGATGCCCGATTTGCCCGCCAGCATGCCGGCGGTACGCGCCTCCGATGCCAGTCGGGCCAGCTCGAAGGAGGAGGGCTGTGAGCCGCGGTGGTCGCTGATCGCCACCTCGCCCACGCCGATGAATTCGGGAATGAACAGGATGTCGCTGCCTACCGAGCCGGTCAGCGTGACCGGCGGCAATTGGTAGGAGCCGGTATAGCAGTAAGTGGTCAAACCGCCTGCGGCCAGCTCACGTGCCTTGCCCAGTAGGTTGGCCGGGGTACGGGTCAGGGCGTCGGTGCCCAGCGCACCGATCAGCGTGGTGACGCCGGAGGCCAGGGCATCCTCGAGCGTCAGCTCGGCGGTGCGCGTGCCGAAGCCGCCTTCGCCGCCGCCGCCGGTGAAATGTACCAGCGGGTCGACCAGCCCGGGGATCACCCGTCGGCCCTCGAGATCGAACTCCTCGACGGCCATGCCGCTCGCGGGGGCTCCCTGATCGGCCGCTACCACGGCGGCGATACGGCGGTCGGCGATCAACAGGTGACACAGCCCCATGGCACGCGGTGCGTAGAGGCGGGCGTTCTTCAGCAGGGTCAGCATGCTGGCTCCTCAGGGAAGGCGAACGCCGGTGGAGACCGGCGTTCGCAGGTGGGTCAGGCCGCGTTACAGCTTGATATCGTAGTTGAAGTACTTCTCCATCAGTGCGTCATAGGTGCCGTTCTCCTTGAGCGCGGCAAGCGCCTCGTTGAAGCGCTCGGCCAGCTCGCGGTCGCGCTGGCGGAAGGCCACGCCCACGCCCTGGCCGAAGATGTGTTGGGGTTCCTTGATGAAGCCGCTGATGCGCTTGAAGTCGCTGCCCGCGGTATCGATGGCGATGGTGGACTCGGCCACCGGGTAGTCCATGAAGGTGAGGTCGAGGCGGCCGGCGCGCAGGTCGGTCACCACGTCGTCGGCGCTGGTGTAGCGGCGGATCTCGACGATGTCGCCGTAGAGCTCGGAGACGTAGTTGTCCTGCAGGGTGGCACGCTGCACGCCGACCGCCATGCCTTCGAGGCTGTCACGGTCTTCGATGTCGATCTCGCGATCGTTGGCGGTGATCCAGGCGCTCGGCGTGGTGTAGTAGGGTTCCGAGAACAGCACCTGCTGGGCTCGCTCCTCGGTGATCGCCATCGATGACATGATGGCGTCGTACTTGCGTGCCAGCAGGCCGGGGATGATACCGTCCCAGTCCTGCTCGACCCAGGTGCAGTCCGCCTCGAGGTAGTCGCATACGGCGTTGCCCAGTTCGATCTCGAAGCCGGTCAGCTCCCCATCGGGGGTGCGGAACATGAAGGGCTCGTAGGGGACATCGACGCCGAGGCGAATGGTGTCGTCGTCGCGGGCCTGGGCGACACCGGTGAACAGGCCGACAGCCAGGCCGGCGGCCAGGATCAGAGAGATATGGCGCATGAGTCTTCCTCCCGGGAAGGCGTTTGTTGTGGTGTGTTGCGGTGGTTACGGATGTGCCGCAAGCGGGCGGCAACGGATCATGCGATCACGGGCGCAAGGACCGTGATGCATCGGGTGGCACGGGCGTGCCGATACGGCCAGGAAGGCCGCAGGAAGGGCTTATTCGTCGAACCATTCGCTGAGGTAGAAGCTGTCGAAGAAACAGCGATAGGCCTCGAGCGTTTGGCGAATGTGGACGGCGGAATCGATCATGGACGGGGTCCTGATTCGATGGCTTTGACAGGTTTTACTTTCCGACAATCGCGTCGGACGGTCAAGCGTACGCCCCCTCCCCGGCAGGCCGGAGAGGGGGCTGGCGATCACTCCCCGCCGAAGTAGCGGGTGTAGATCTCGTCGTAGGTACCGTCTTCCTTCAGCGTGGCCAGGGCCTCGTTGAAGCGCTCGGCCAGTGCCTCGTCGCGCGGACGGAAGGCGATGCCGAAGCCGTCACCGAAGTACTCCTTGGGCTCGGTGATACGCTCGCCGACTACCTTGTACTCGCGCTCTTCGCTGTCGAGCAGGGTGGACTTGCCGACCGGGAAGTCGAGGAAGACGATGTCGAGACGCTCGGCTTCCATGTCCAGCACCATGTCGTCGGCGGTGGAGTAGCGGCTGATATCGGCCACGTCGCCGTACATGTCGGTGACGTAGTTGTCCTGCAGGGTACCGCGCTGTACGCCGATGCTCATGCCGTCGAGGGCTTCGGTGCTGGGCTCCTCGACATCGAGCGTCTCGGGAGCGAACCAGGCGGACGGCGGGGTAATGTAGGGATCCGAGAAGAGTACGGTCTGGCGACGCTCGTCGTTGATGGTCATCGACGACATGATGGCGTCGTACTTGCGTGACAGCAGGCCGGGAATGATGCCGTCCCACTCTTGCTCGATCCACTCGCAGGTGATGCCGATTTCTTCGCACATGGCGTTGCCGAGCTCGATGTCGAAACCGGTCAGCTCACCTTCGGGCGTGCGGTACTCCATCGGCTCGTAGGGTACGTCGACGCCGAAGCGTACGTGATCGTAGTCACGGGCCTGGGCGGTACCGGCGGCGATGGCGACGCCCAGCAGGGATACAGTCAACAGTTTTTTCATCATTCGGTTCCTTGTTGTCGTTCGTGCATCGTTAAGATGACGTCGCGCCTGAATTTAGCGCAGCCACGCCGGGGCCGAAAGTCCCCGGGCGCAGTTTTTCCAACGCCTGTTTGACGTTGATCAGTTCCCGCCCAACGGCTTGAGATGTGCCAGCAATCGCTTCTCCAGGTAGCGGAAGAGATACAGAATGGCAAAGGTCAGGCAGAGATAGATCGCGGCAACGAAGATGAACGCCTCGAAGGGGGCATAGAAGCGCGCATAGACGAAGCGGGCCGCACCGGTGAGGTCCATCAGCGTGACCACGCTGGCGATGGCGCTGGCATGCAGCATGAAGATCACTTCGTTGCCATAGGCGGGCAGGGCGCGGCGGAAGGCGCTGGGCAGCACGATGCGGCGCATCGTCAGGCTCTGCGACATGCCGTAGGCGCGAGCCGCTTCGATCTCGCCGCGTGGCGTGGCCTTGATCGCCCCACGGAAGATCTCGGTGGTGTAGGCGGCGGTATTGAGGGTGAAGGCGATCAGGGCCGGGTAGAAGGCCTCCTTGAGGATCGGCCAGAACATGCTGTCCTGGATCCCCTCCACGAATACCACGCCGTAATAGATGATGTAGAGCTGGATCAGCAGCGGCGTGCCGCGGAACACGTAGGTGTAGACGTAGATGGGCAGGCTGATCCAGCGATGGCGCGAGCTGCGCCCGATGGCCAGCGGCACGGCAAGCACCAGGCCGATGATCAGCGACAGGAACACCAGCTGCGAGGTGGTGACCAGCCCGGTCCAGTAGTAGCCGAGGGTCTGCGGGGTGAAGATGACGTTGCCTTCCAGCAGACCGGCGAGCCATTGATTCAGTTGGTCCATGTCAGTGCTCCCCGAAACCGACGTCGTAGCGTTTCTGCAAACGGGCGAAGATCCACTCCGACACGCTGGCAATCAGCAGGTAGATGGCTGCCACGGGTATCAGGAAGGTGAACGGCTCGTGGGTGGCGCGGGAGGCCTCGGCGGCGACGCGCACCATGTCGGTGAGGCCGATTACAGAAACCAGCGCGGTGGTCTTGAGCAGCACCATCCAGTTGTTGGAGAGTCCCGGCAGAGCGTGGCGCATCATCAGCGGAAAACGGATGCGCCGAAACAATAGCCAGGACCCCATGCCGTAGGCCTTGGCCGCCTCGATCTGGCCCTCATCCACGGCCATGAAGGCGCCACGGAAGGTCTCGCCCATGTAGGCGCCGAAGATGAAACCGATGGTGATCACGCCGGCGACGAAGGCGTTGAGATTGAAGAACCAGTCCACGCCGAACTGGTCGTAGAGCATGTCGGTAATCAGATTGAGCCCCATCTGGCCGCCGAAGAACAGCAGCATCATCAGCACCAGGTCGGGTACGCCGCGAATCACCGTGGTGTAGAGCGTGGCCGTGCGATGCAACAGCCAGCTGCGCGACATCTTGGCGCTGGCGGTCAACAGGCCGAGCAGGACGGCCAGTGCCAAAGAGAGCACCGCCAGCTGCAGGGTGACGCCTGCGCCTTCCAGCAGGCGCGGGCCGTAGCCTTGTAGATCGAGCATGACTCTCTCCCTCAGTACTTTGGCGCCAGGAACTGCTGGAGCCGCGGCGAACTGGGATGGACCAGCACGTCCTGGGGCGCCCCGGCCTCCTCGATCACGCCCTGGTGCAGGTAGACGACCTGACTCGACACATCACGAGCGAAGCCCATCTCGTGAGTGACCACGACCATGGTGCGCCCCTCCTCGGCCAGATCGCGCATGACCTTGAGCACATCGCCGACCAGCTCCGGGTCGAGCGCCGAGGTGGGTTCGTCGAACAGCATCACCTCCGGATCCATGGCCAGCGCCCGTGCAATGGCGCCACGCTGCTGCTGGCCACCGGACATCTGCGCCGGGTAGGCGTCGGCGCGTGCGGTCAGGCCGACCCGCTCGAGCAGCGCACGGGCCTGTTCGACGGCTTCCTTCTTCGGCTTGCCGAGCACGTGCACCGGCGCTTCGATGATGTTCTCCAGCAGCGTCATGTGCGCCCACAGGTTGAAGCTCTGGAAGACCATCGACAGCTTGGCGCGCATGCTGACGACCTGTTTCCAGTCGGCGGGCTCGCGGCCATGCCTGGTCTGCTTGAAGCGAATTTCTTCGCCGTGAACGATCAGGTCGCCCTCGTCGGGCTGCTCGAGCAGGTTCATGCAGCGCAGGAAGGTGCTCTTGCCGGAGCCGGAGGCTCCGATCAGGGTGATGACGTCACCCTTGTGGGCCTTGAGCGAGAGACCCTTGAGGACTTCGGTGTCGCCGAAGCGCTTCTTGATGTTGCGGACTTCGAGGGGAATTTGGGTATCGGCCATGGAACGGGCTCCAGATCGGGACGAGTCGCCGGGGCGACGGCCGGTTAAGCGGGCAGGCGCGAAAAAAGGGGCGATTCTAACAGGCCTGAGGGCTTTCAGAAGAAGGAAGATGGGCCCGTGACGTGGGACGATAGTCGATATTGTGGAGAGGAGGTGTCATTGGAAGGCTCCTGATTATTGTTCTGAAGTAGCAAAATCGCTGGAAATATTCGTTCTTGAAAGCTATCCGGGGTCAGCCGGCGCTGGTGCCGGTCGGGCCAGTAGCGCGGCGCGGGCGCCCAGTTCCACCGCGGCGTTGGGGAACACCACGCTGAGCGGCTCGCTCTCGACGACAAAAGAACCGGCCTCGGCGTCCTCGGCGAGCTGCGTGCCGGGCGCAAATTCAGTGAAGTTGGGCGTGTCGTCGGCGAAGCACAGCCGGAAGTCCTCGGAATGACGCATCAGCTCGTGGGCTACGCGGAAGAATCGCATGCGTTCAGGAGTATCGCTTGACGGTTTGCGCCCTTCCAGCAGTGCCTCGAGCAGCCGTGCCATGGGTGCCAGTGGCGCAAGGTCGTTGTGGCCGAAAGGCAGGGCGCGGCCCAGCTCCAGGGTAAAGGCCTGCGCCTGGTGATGATGCTTGGAGTAGTGGGAGAAGGTCCAACTGTGCTGATGTTGGTGCAGTACCGCCTGGATGTCCGCCGCCGCCAGCCAGCGCCACTGTTCGTGACGTGTGGCAGTCTCGGCGAAGGGCTCGACCACGAAGCGTGGGTAGCGGCTGTCACGGATTGCCGTGTGCAGGTCGTAGTGCAGGCGCTCGTGCTCGGGGTAACGAGAGAAAAAATCGTCCACGGCGCGCATCAGCAGGCGGGCGCGGTCCGGCTCCATGCCGGTTTCGTCCAGGTCGCGGCGGAACAGGCGATTGAGATTGGTATTGACGTAGCGTTCGGCGCGGCGCATCGCCTCGGGGTTGCCCAGGATCACCAGTACTGGTGCGCCCAGTGCGAGCAGGCCCGCTTCGAGGCGAGCGAGGCACTCGCCCAGCAGTTCGATGGGGGCGGTTTCATTGCCGTGAATCCCTGCCGAGAGTACGCAGGCATGCGCCTCGCTACGGCACTCGGTTGGCGTGAGTTCGAGGACGCCTGCCGCGTGCAGGGTATAGGTACCGCCGGGAAGCTTGCCGCCACGTGACGTTGGCGCAGTGCTTTCCAGGCTGAGTTCGATCCATTCCGACAGCATGGGATGTCCGGGTCGGTTGTAAGTACGGTGAGACCACGGCCACCATCCTGCGCACGGGGCGACATCGCAAGATCGCACGTCGGGCTGGTGAAAGCCCGGGTGCGATATTGAAACTGGGCGAGCCGACCTTTGGCCAATGGGTTCAAGGCCATGCGCAGCCTAAGCTGGCAGCAGCCATACCCATGACCGCAAGGAGCTAACCATGCCCTCTGATCGAGCCGAGCCGGGATTCGACGACTACGTCGACCAGCTCAATGCGCACTACGATGCTGCTACCGCAAGCGAAGGCGAGGCCCTGCTGGCGAGGCTGCAAGTGGCGTTCAGGGCCGCGGGACGCGACTTGGATCGGCTGAGCCTCGATGACGTGGCCGGCATCGATCAGCTGCATCTTGGCGGGCGCAGCGCTAGCCGGGCCCTGGCGACACTGGGCGAACTGTGCGCCGGCGAGCGGGTGCTCGATGTGGGCTGCGGCACCGGTGGTGCGAGCCGCTTGCTGGCCGCCGAGTTTGGTTGCGACGTGGTCGGGGTCGACATCACGCCAGCCTTCATCGAAGTGGCGAGCTGGCTCAGCGTGTCCACCGGGCTGGCCGAGCGTACGCGTTTCTTGTGTGCCGATGCCGCCAACGTGCCGCTGTCGGAAGGCAGCGTCGATGTCGTGTGGTGCCAGCATGCGCTGATGAACATGCCCCACGTGCCGCGGGTGCTTGCCGAGTGGCAGCGTCTGCTGGCGCCGCGCGGTCGCGTGCTGCTACATGAGCTGGTGGCCGGGGAGAACACCGAGCCGTTGGCGCTGCCGGTGCCCTGGGCGCGCAGCCAGGCCACCAGCCACCTGCGAAGTCGAGAGCAGCTGGAGCGCGCCATGGCGCTGGCCGGCTTCGAGCCTCTCGCGGTAGAGGACATCACAGATATGGCCCTGGCTTGGCGTCAGGAGCACAGCCGACGCGAGAGTCGTCCCGCTGAGACAGGGCAGAAAGCCGTCGCGCCGCCGGGACCGACATCGATCTTTGGCAGCGATTTCGTCCTGATGGGGCGTAACTTGCGCGACAACCTCGCCGCCGGCAAGGTGCGAGTGCTCTCAGGGGTCTGGCGGAGCGCGCGTCGATAAATTCGTTCCCCCCGGACGAAATGCTTCGCTTTTCTCGAGCGCGTTCCTTTCTATGCTGTAGTCACTCGCCGGCAGTACCGGCGTTTGGACGGCAACCATGAAAGGAGGCGCAAGATGATCAAGGTACTCGTGCTCTACCACTCCATGTACGGCCATATCGATACCCTGGCCAAGGCCGTGGCGAAAGGTGTGCGTCAGGTGGAGGGCGCCGAAGTCTGGGTCAAGCGTGTACCCGAGACAATGGATTCCGAGGCTTTTGCCAAGGCCGGGGGGAAGACCTTCGATACCCCCGAGGCCACCCCCCAAGAGCTGGCCGACTACGATGCGGTGATCTTCGGCACACCGACCCGCTACGGCAACATGACCGGCCAGATGCGTACCTTTCTCGACCAGACCGGCAGCCTGTGGGCCAAGGGAGCGCTGCGCGGCAAGGTGGGGAGCGTGTTCACCTCGACCGGCACTGGGGGTGGCAACGAAACCACCATCCTTACCTCATGGACCACGCTGGCGCACCACGGCATGTTGATCCTGCCGATCGGCTATGGGCTCGAGTCGCAGTTCGACATTTCGAGCGTGCAGGGTGGCTCGCCCTATGGGGCATCGACGCTTGCCGGCCCCGACGGCTCGCGTCAGCCTACCGAGCACGAGCTGGAACTGGCCAGGATGCAGGGCAGAAGCGTGGCCGACGTAGCGCTCAAGCTCGCTTCCTGAGCGGCCGCGAGCGACACGAAACAAGGCGCGGCATGAGCCGCGCCTTGTTAGGCATGACCGCTGGTAGGGTCATGTTTCAGTCTCTCTGGACCAGACTTAGTTGCTCTGCGTGGCTTCGCGCAGCGTCTGGCTATCTTCGACCTCTTCGTACTGGTTGCTGCCGTAGTCTCCGGATTCGCCGCTGTCACCGGACTGAACGACCAGTTCACCCTCGCTGCGGACCTCCAGCTCGTCGACGGGGTAGCCCATCTCATCCTCGCCAAAGCCGAGGAAGCCGCCTTCGGAAATCACGACTGAGACGTCACCGCTCTCGGTGTCGCGCACGACGCGCTCCACTTCACCGATCTCTTGCTCATCCTGTTGGCTGTAGACCGTTTGCCCTTCGACTTCGCTGACCTTCATGCTCATCAGGTCATCACCCTGCGAAGCCTGGTCCTGGGAGGCCTGGTCCTGGGAGGCCTGGTCCTGAGCCGCCTGGTCCGAGTTCTGCTGCTCTTGCTCCTGTTCGTCAGGGTTGCGCAGCTCTGCTTCGGCCTCTTCGGCGGGCTGGACTTCAACGTCGGCCTCGCCTGTCTTCTTGACGGTGACATCGGGCTCGGCCTGATCCACGCTGACATTGGGATCCTTTTGCTCGATGGTAACTTCCGGCGGCTGCTGCTCGACGGTGACATCGGGCGGCTCTTGCTCTACCTGAACTTCGGCCGGCTGCTGATCGACATTCACGTCGGCGGGATCTTGCTCGACTTGAATCTCGGCTTGGCTGCCCGACTGGCTCTGAGCGTTATCTTCGCTCATCTGCTGCTGTTCGTTCAGCGGCTGGGTCTCCTCGTCCTGGGCCTCCTGTGCCAGGAGCCCGTGACTCAGACCGGTGCTCAGTGCACCCACCGCGATGGCAATTGCTGTCCTTTTCATGCCGTTTCTCCTTTCTCCATTGGCTTGCCTTGTGGGCTTGCCCTGATCAGGCTAGACGACAAATCGACAATAAAAGCCGGCGATTACGGAGGGTAACGTAAAGCCATCAAACAGTGACCCGTCAGTGGCTGGCCGGGCGGTGTTCGGCAATCAGGATCAGTGAGTTCGCGCTGGCTGAGAGCGCAGCAGGAAACTGAGCGGATGCAGGACGAGCCACGCCACCACTGCCGTGCCGAACAGGGCGCAGACCAAGGCGATCCAGTCGAAGGGGCTGGCCACATAGGCTAGCCGTGAATGGGTGAGTAGCGGGATCCACCACAGCCCGGAAAGTCCGACGGCGACCGCCGCCAGGTTGGCACCGAGGTAGCGATAGCGGAGGATACGGTACCCACGTAGGTGCGCCAGCGTTTGAAGCCCGCCCAGCAGTATCAGTCCGCTAACGATCCACACGAGGAACGGGGCCAGGGCATACATCATAATGGTCAGGATGCCTGTCATGGTCATGGCGATTCTCCTCAGGCCCGGCCTTCCAGCACCGCATAATAGGCGGGCTGCAGCATGCGGTCCTTCATCACCCAGGTCACCCACGATTCATCGCGAGGGTCGATGAAAGGAAACGAGGGCAGAAAAGCGAAGTCGTTGTCGTAGCCGAACTCCACCAGCATCGCCTTGCCGATCCCGGTGATCATCGGGCATGAGGTGTAGCCGTTATGCCGGCGCGGTAGCGCCTGGCCCTGCATCTGCGCGAGCAGGTTGGCCTCGACCACCGGGGCCTGGGCCTTGACGCTGGCCGCGGTCTTGTTGATCGGTGCGCCGATCACGTCGCCGATGCCGAACACCTCGGGGTAGCGGTTGTGCTGAAGGGTATGGATGTCCACGTCCAGCCACTCGCCGCGGAAGGGGCCATCCTTAGCGATCAGCTCGCTGCTCTTGATGAAGTCAGGCGCACTCATCGGTGGCACGACATGGATGAAGTCATACCCGGTAACCACCTTGCGTTCGCCCTCGCGGGAGAATTCCGCCTCGCGCAGCTCGTGGTGCGAGGTGAACTCGCTGTCGGGCCCGACGAAGGTGAACTCCGCCTCGCGAGCCTGCGGGTCGATGGCCGAGATACGATAGTGATGACGGCGCTTCACGCCTTGATCGTCGAAACGCTGCTTGACGAAGTCGTTGACGTAGGGCTGCGTGAAGAGGGAATCTCCCGGGGCCATGAATTCCACCTGGAAGGCGTCGCGTCGTCCGCTCGCCTCGAGGCGGGAGAGGGTGGTGAAGGTCATCTTGAGCGGTGCACCGGCGCATTTTACCGGGGTGGGTGCCGCAGTGAAGATACCCTTGCCGCCGCCCTGTGCGATCCAGGCGTCGATGGCGTCCCGAGTGCGGGTGGCGCCCTCGATGCTGGCATAGACGCTGCCGATGCCGTGGCTGCCGACCAGCTCGGGAGACATGCCGTCGATCAGGTGATAATTGAGCTGCAGGCCGGTGGCGACTATCAGGTAGTCATAATCGAGCTGTGAGCCATCTTCCAGCGCCACCTTGCGGTTGGCGGCATCGACGCCGTCGGCGGGCTGGCGGACCCATTCGACGCCGACCGGCACGAAGCGGGAGTTCGGTCGCATCGTCTTATCGGGGTTCCACACACCCGAAGCCACCAGTGTCCAGCCGGGCTGGTAGTGGTGGACTTCGCGTGGCTCTACCAGCGTGATGCGGGCACCATCGAAACGGCGGGAGAGGCGGTTGGCCATGGCCATGCCGCCGGCTCCGCCACCGAGGATGACGATACGGGCATCGGTGGCCAGGGCCCGGGCCTGAAGGCCCGAGGCATAAAGCAGTCCGGCTGCACCGGCGCCAGCGCTATACTTCAGAAACTGGCGCCGGTCCAGGTGCGAGGTTTCGTGTTCAGATCCAGGCATGGGAGGCGAGTCTCCTGCGAAATAAGTCGGTTATAAATATTGTTATATGTTTATAACCTATGCCTTTTCTACAGGTCTCGCCTCTGGATTCTCGCGCTAGCTTGATGCAGGTCAAAAAAGTGGTTTGCCCTAACCAGCGACCCGCTCGGCAATGGCTTGCCCCAGTGTCTGGGTGGTGCCCTGGCCGCGAATGTCCGGCGTCAGCACGGCCGGGTCGGCCTCCGTCAGTACCGCCTCGAAGGCGGCCACGATGGCGTCGGCGGCCTCCTTGTGACCCAGATGCTCCAGCATCATGGCGCCGGACCAGATCTGGCCGATGGGGTTGGCGATGCCTTTGCCGGCGATGTCCGGGGCGCTGCCGTGGACCGGTTCGAACAGGCTGGGGAAAGTGCCTTCCGGATTGATATTGGCCGAGGGCGCCACGCCGATGGTGCCGGTGCAGGCGGGGCCCAGGTCGGAGAGGATGTCGCCGAACAGGTTGCTGGCCACCACCACGTCGAACCAGTCGGGATGCATGACGAAGTTGGCGGTGAGGATGTCGATGTGGAACTTGTCGACGCTGACCTCGGGATAGTTGCCCGACATGGCCGCGACCCGCTCGTCCCACCATGGCATGGTGATGGCGATGCCGTTGGACTTGGTGGCCGAGGTGAGCTTCTTCCGCGGCCGGCTCTGGGCCAGGTCGAAAGCGAACTTGAGCACCCGGTCGGTGCCGTGGCGGGTCATCACCGTCTCCTGGATCACCACCTCGCGCTCGGTGCCCTCGAACATCTTGCCACCGACGCTGGAGTACTCGCCCTCGGTGTTCTCGCGCACCACGTAGAAGTCGATGTCGCCGGGCTTGCGGTCGGCCAGCGGGCTCTTGATCCCGGGCAGCAGCTTGCACGGACGCAGGTTGATGTACTGGTCGAACTGGCGGCGGAACTGCAGCAGCGAACCCCACAGCGAAATATGGTCCGGCACCGTGTCGGGCCAGCCCACCGCGCCGTAGAAGATGGCGTCGAAATCCTTGAGCTGCTCGAACCAGTCGTCGGGCATCATCTTGCCGTGCTTGGCGTAGTAGTCGCAGCAGGCGAAGTCGAAATGCTCGAAGGCCAAGTCGATGTCGAAGCGCTTGGCAACGGCTTCGAGAACGCGCAGGCCTTCCGGCATTACTTCGTTGCCGATGCCGTCGCCGGGAATCACAGCGATACGCTGGGTCATGGTCGGTTCCTCTGAAAGAAGAAAGGAAGTGTCTGCCGCAGTCTAGCCCTTGGCTTCGTGGAGATAATCGGGCTGAATGGAAAGCCATTGTTGAATGTGAGTGGAGAGTGGCATGGCTCAGCTCGACGACTTGGTCTTCTTCCAGCAACTGGCGCGTGCGGGCAGCCTGACCGCCACGGCGCGCGACCTGGGGCTGTCGCTGTCGGCCGTGAGCAAGCGGCTCAAGCAGCTCGAGGCGCGCTTGGGTGTGGAGTTGGCCAGCCGTACCACGCGGCGCTTGTCGCTGACCGCCGAGGGCGAGCGCTATCTGGAGCGCGGGGCGGCGATCCTAGAGGAGCTGGCCGAGCTGGAGGAGGCGCTGGGGGAGCAGCAGGCGGCGCTCTCGGGTCCGCTGCGGGTCAATGCCACCTTCGGCTTCGGCCGCCGCCACGTGGCGCCGTTGCTGTCGGATTTTTGTGCGTACCATCCGGGCGTCGAGGCGACGCTGGAACTTTCCAACTATCCGCTGAGCCTGGGCGAACAGGGCTTCGACGTCGGCATTCGCGTGGGCGAACCGCCCGACTCGCGGCTGGTGGCCCGGCGCATCCTCGCCAGCCGGAGAATACTGTGTGCTGCGCCCGGCTATGTGGCTCACATGCCGGACCTGAAGGTGCCTGCCGATCTTGTCGCCCACCCCTGCCTGGTACTTCGGGAGAACGAAAGTGACTATGCCGTATGGCGCTTTCGCCAGCGCGACAGCTCAGCGGAGCAGGCGGTCAAGGTGGCCGGACCCATGTCTTCCAACGATGGCGAGGCGGTCGTGCAGTGGGCACTCGACGGGCGTGGTATCGTGCTGCGCTCGTGGTGGGATATCCACCGGCACCTCGAGAGTGGTCGGCTGGTCGAACTGCTGCCCGAGTGGCAGGGTGTGCGTGCCGATTTTCATGCCGTTTATCAGCAGCGCCGCCACGTACCGGCACGCATTCGTGCCTTCGTTGCCTATCTTGAGCAAGAGATGCCTCGGCGTGTGCCTGCGCCGGGTCGTCCGGAACAGGCCAAGTGAGCCGCTACAGGAGACCTGCTTCCTTGAACGTTCTGATGTTCACCAATACCTATGCGCCCATCGTGGGCGGGGTCAGCGAGTCCGTACAGCGTCTCAAGGCGCAACTGCAATTGGCGGGGCATGAGGTATTGATAGTGGCGCCTCGCCTCGAAGGTCAGCCGCTAGGCGAAGACGATGTCGTGCGGGTGGTGGCGATGCAGCACTTCAACGGCAGCGACTTTTCACTGCCGGTACCGATCCCCGGGCAGCTCATCGAGGCGGTCGAAGCCTTCGATCCCGATGTGGTGCATTCTCATCATCCTTTCCTGCTGGGCGATACCGCAGCTCGGGTCGCCGATACCTACGGTCTGCCGCTGGTCTTCACCCATCACACCCTGTACGAGCACTACACGCACTACGTTCCCGGAGACTCACCGCTGATGCAGCGCTTCGCCAAGGCCCTGGCCACGGAGTATTCGCACATGTGCGACGAAGTGATTGCCCCCAGCGCGAGCATTCGCGACATGCTGATCGAGCGTGGGGCCAATGCCTCGATCTCGGTGGTGCCGAGCGGTGTGGACGTCGCCCGTTTCGCCACGGGGAACGCGCTGGCGTGGCGCGAGCGGCTCGGCATTCCGAAGGGTAGCTACCTGATCGGCCACCTCGGTCGGCTTGCGCGGGAGAAGAATCTGCTGTTTCTGACCGAGTCGGTGGGCCGGGCCCTGAGACGGTTGCCCGAGGCGCACTTTCTGGTGGTCGGTAGCGGCGACGCCCGCGAGGCCATGCAGAACATGGCCGAAGAACTGGGCATTGCCGAGCGGGTACACTTCACCGGCAGCCTGCAAGGCCCGACCCTGGTCGACGCCTACCATGCGATGGATGTCTTTGCCTTTGCGTCCCATAGCGAGACGCAGGGCATGGTCATCGCCGAGGCCATGGCCACGGGGCTGCCCGTGGTTGCGGTCGATGCGCCGGGTGTCAGGGAGATGATCATCGACGAGCGCAATGGCCGCCTGCTGGCCCGGGACGATGCCGAAGCCATGGCGCAGGCGCTGGTAGAGCTGAGCGATACCGAGCGGCACCGGCCGATGGCGGCGGCGGCACGCAGGATGGCGGAGGCGGTGGATGAGGCGCGCTGCGCCGAGGGCTGCCTGGCCGTCTATCGGCGTGCCATCGCCAAGGGTGGCCCCTACACGCATGCCGATGAAGGCGGATGGGACCGCATGCGTGCCAGGCTCGGCGCCGAGTGGCGCATGCTGCGTCACCGCGGTCGGCTGCTCAAGCATCTGGTTCAAGGGGAATGGGACCAGGAGCGCCCGAGCTGGTGGCCGGGGCGGCGCGAGGGGGAATCGGAGCTGCCGCCCAAGTGAGTCCTCAAGCTCGCCGCCTGCGGCGTCGCTCTGCATAACGCTTGAGCCCGTAGAGCAGGACGATGGCGACGACGATGCCGCCTGCTCCCCAAACCAGCTCGCGGCGATTTTCGGCGGTCAGCAGCGTGCCGAGCTGGCTGCCTAGCAGAATGATGCCGGCGAGCCCCGGGGTCAGGCCGATGACCGTTCCGAGCATGTAGTCGCGAAAGCGGATGCGGAAGGCGCCGGCCATCATATTGGTCAGCGTGAAGGGGGCAAGTGGCAGCAGGCTGACCAGCGTCATGGTGCGGATGCCGCGTCCTGCCAGATAGCGCGACAGGCGTTGAAGACGCGTGCCGCCATGACGCAGCAAGGCATCGCGTCCCAGCCGGCGTCCCACCCAGAAGGTGACGACCGAGCCGGCGAGTGTGCCGATGAAGGAGTAGACGAAGCCCCAGACGGGGCCGAACAGCAGGCCGGCGAGGACGACCAGCACGCTGAGCGGGAACATGGTCAGCGAGGCGGCGAGGAATGCCGCCACCACCACTGCTCCCGCCAACGGAGAGTCGCGCCAGGACAACGAGCCCTGCATCAACGCAAACAGCGTATTGGCATCGAGCAGGTCGCGTGCCGCCAGCCACTGCCACAGGAACCCCAGCAGGGCGAGAAGCACGAAAGCGACGAGAACGAGAAGAACCTTGCGGGACATGCGGATGGCCTGCGCGGAGGAGTGGCTTCAGCATAGGCACGCCGTTGGCTGCGGCCAAATGCGAAGGGTCGATGGGATGGGGACGCTCGGTCGGCGACGGCATCGAGCGGGTTATGGGGCGGGCCCGCCGGCCAGGCCAAATGCTTGCAGGCGGCACTGAACTCAAGCATCGGCGGTGGCGTCGGGCAGGCGGCCTAGCGGGTCCTGACGAAAATAGCGCCTGAGCAGGTCGTACAGCTCGGGATAGGCGCCGACAAGCACGTTGGGAGCGGTGAAGAAGGTCTCGCAGCATACGGCGAAGCACTCGCCGGGGTGGGTGGCGGCGTAATCGTCGATGGGCGGCTCCTCGCCACGTTCGAGGTGCGCCTGCAAGTCATCCCACACTGCGGTGAAGACGCGGTGCCACTCCTTTGGGTTGATATCTCGCGGCAGCGGCGGGAAGCCGTCGACATCGAGCGAGTTGCCCATGTCGAGCTTGTGGGCGAGTTCGTGGATCACTACGTTGAAGCCGCTGAAGTCGCCGCTCTCCATCAGGTCGGGAAAGGCCACCACCACTGGGCCTTGATGCGAAGTCTCTCCCGCCCGCTCGTCCTCATAGGCGTGCATTACGCCGAATTCGTCCATCTCCTCCACCTGGCGGTGGAAGGCGTCGGGCAGGATCAGGATCTCGTGAAAACCGCTGAACGCCTCATCGTGATCGTCATCCGACCAGCCCAGCGTCAGCAGGCAGGCCTGGGCCGCGAGGGCCAGTTGGGCGGGTTCATCGAAGGGCGTGCTCGAAGCCAGCTCGGGGTGCAGGCTCAGCCGCTTGGCATGCACGAAGCGCCACGCGCGCCGCCCGAGGCGCTCGGCCTCGTCGCTGCCGAGGCAGGTCAGCAGCGGCAGGCGCGCGCGGGCCTCGGCCCAGGCGTTAGCGGGTAACGGGTGGCGGGTCTCGAAGCGCTCGGCCCGCCAGCGGCGCAGGCGACCAAACATGGCTTCAGCTCTCTTCCTGCCGTGCCCCCGACTTCCACGACCAATCGCGCCAGCGCAGGTCGAACAGATCCTTGCGCCGGTCCTTGAGGTTGGTCACCGAGCCTTCGGCGCGCACCACGGTGAGCCGGGTGAGGTCGAGGTCGGAGAAGATCACCATCTCGGTGTTGGGCGTGGTCTCGGAGAGCACCGCGTCGTGGGGGAAGGCGAAGTCCGAGGGCGTGAATACCGACGACTGGGCGTACTGGATGTCCAGGTTGCGGATCGACGGCACGTTGCCCACGCTGCCGCACAGCACCACGTAGCATTCGTTCTCGATGGCCCGCGCCTGGGCACAGTGGCGCACCCGCAGGTAGCCGTTCTTGGTGTCGGTCCAGAACGGCACGAAGAGGATGTCCATGTCCTGGTCGGCCAGCAGCCGGCCGAGTTCGGGAAACTCCACGTCGTAGCAGATCAGGATGCCGACGCGCCCGGCGTCGGTGTCGAACACGCGCAGCTCGTCGCCGCCCTCGATCACCCACTCGCGGCGCTCCTGGGGCGTGATGTGCAGCTTCGACTGTTGTTCGACGTCGCCGTCGCGGTGGCACAGGTAGCTGACGTTGTAGAGCCGGTCGTCCTCGCCCACTTCGATCATCGAGCCGGCGACGATGTTGATGTTATAGGAGACCGCCATGCGCGACATCTCGGTCTTGAACTGCTCGGTGAAGCCGGCCAGGTAGCGGATGGCGGCGAGCTGGTCCTGCTGGGTGGCGCGGTCCTGCAACCCCATCAAGGGAGCGTTGAACAGCTCGGGAAAGACGGCGAAGTCGCTCTGGTAGCTGGAGATGGCGTCGACGAAGTACTCCACCTGCTGCAGCACCGATTCCACCGAGGCGCACTCGCGCATCTGCCACTGGACCGCCCCCACGCGCACCTGGGTCGGACGGTTCTCCAGCACCCGATCGGCGGGCTCATAGAGAATGTTGTTCCACTCCAGCAGGGTGGCGAAGCCCTGGGATTTTTCGTCCTCGGGCAGGTACTTGCGCAGCAGCCGCTTGACCTGAAAGTCGTTGGCGAGCTGGAAGGAGAGGATCGGGTCGTGGATCTCCTTGCGCGCCACCCGTTCGATGTACTCGGTGGGCGAGAGCTCCCCGGCATGCGCGTGGTAATTGGGGATACGCCCCCCGGCCAGGATCGCCCGCAGATTGAGCGAGCGGCACAGTTCCTTGCGCGCCTCGTAGAGGCGCCGGCCCAGGCGGTAGCCGCGATAGTCGGGGTGGATCAGCACGTCCAGCCCGTACATGGCGTCGCCTTCCGGGTCGTTGAGGATGATCTCGCGATTGCCCACCAGATCGTCGTACTGGTGCGGGTTGGAGAACTCGTCGTAGTCGACCCGTACGGTGAGCGCCACGCCCACCAGCCGCTCGTCGTCCTCGATGGCGATCTGGCCATCGGGGAATTCCTGAATTAGCCGGTCGATGGAGTGCTGCGGCCAGGCACCGCCGATGTCGTCGTAGACGGCATCCATCAGCTGCTTGAGCTGCGGGTAATCGTCCTGCGTCAGGTTGCGGAGATTGAGGTGCAGGTCGTCTAGGGACATTGCGCTCGGTCCTGATCAGGGTGAAGCCCGCATTCTAGCATGCTCGGTAGAGCGGCCGATTGTTGCCGTTCTGTCTCCGTTTTGTCACTGCGTCGTCACCGGAAGACGCCAGGATGGGCCGCACATCGTCGAATTTGCGGCTACGCTGAGTTCGGGAGAGTCGATGACAGCCATGCCATGCCTTAACCGGCAACGCGGACGCAGCATGAATCCAGACAACAACAATCAGGGCCAGCCCCCGGAGCCGAGCCTGCGGCACCAGCCAGCCGGCCAACAGGGTGGTTCGAGGGAGCGCCAGCGCATCCGGCTCGAGGCCGTGAGCAAGCGGTGGGGCGACACGGTGGCCGTCGACGCCATCGGCTTCGACGTGACGCCAGGGGAGTTCGTCATCCTGCTCGGCCCTTCGGGCTGCGGCAAGTCGACCACGTTGCGCATGATCGCCGGCCTCGAGCAGGCCAGTGCCGGGCGCATCCATATCGGCGAGCGCGACGTCACCCATCTGCCGCCGGGCGACCGGGGCATCAGCATGGTGTTTCAGTCTTACGCACTGTTTCCCCACTTGAGCGTGGCCGACAACATCGTCTTCGGCCTGCGCAGCCGCAAGGTACCCAAGGCCGAGCGCCGCGAGCGGCTGGCGCGCGTCGCCCAACTGGTCGACCTAGAGGCCTACCTGGAGCGCAAGCCGGCCCAGCTTTCCGGCGGCCAGCGCCAGCGGGTCGCCCTGGCCCGGGCGATCATCTCCGAGCATCCCATCTGCCTGATGGACGAGCCACTCTCGAATCTCGACGCCCGACTGCGTGGCGAGATGCGCCGCGAGATCAAGGCGCTGCAGCAGCGCCTGGGCATGACGGTGATCTACGTCACCCACGATCAGGTCGAGGCGATGAGCATGGGCGACCGGGTGATCCTGATGCAGGGCGGCCGCATCGTGCAGGACGGCACGCCCGACGAACTCTACGAACGGCCGGCGACGGCGTTCGCCGCCGGCTTCATCGGCAGCCCGGCGATGAACCTGGTGACGCTCGCCGCTGCCGCCGACGGGGCGGTGATCGACGGCGAGCCTCACTGCAGCGTGGCGGCGCACGAGGCCAAGGGCCACTGGCTCGGCGTCCGCCCCGAGGACATCCGCCTGCTGCCGGCCGACGCCCCCGGCGTGCCCGCCGAGGTGATCGATACCGAGTACCTGGGGGCCGACAGCATCGTGAGCCTCAAGGTGGGCAGCCAGCAGCTGCGCGCACGACTCGAAGGCAGGCCGGTGTTAACGGCCGGGTCTGCCTGTTGCCTGCAGTGGCGGCGCGAGGCGGCGCACTTCTTCGATGCGGGCAGCGGCCGGAGGCTGACGATCGCAGGGCATGACCTTGCCGCACCTTCGGGCCGCCATCGCTTCGCGTCGGGCGGGGCCGGGGCGACGGCAGCCATGGCAGTGCAAGACGGCGAGGCCCGGGCCTCATCCAACCATGCAGGGAACGACTCTTCAGGAGTGAACCGATGAACGCACGCTTCTCTTTGGCACTCGGCAAGCTTTCCAAGGCTAATCGAGTGGGGGCAGCGACCGTAGCCGGTCTACTGGCAGCCGGCTCGTTGAATGCCCAGGCGCAGACCGAACTGACCATGTACTACCCGGTCGCCGTGGGTGGTGCCTTGACCGATGTCATCGACGGCCTGGTGGCCGAGTTTGAGAACGAGCACCCCGACATTTCGGTGAATGCCATCTACGCCGGCAACTACGACGACACCCGGGTGCGGGCGATGTCGGCGATCGAGGCGGACGAGGCGCCGCAGCTTTCGGTGCTGTTCTCCATCGACTTGTTCGACCTGCTGGAACAGGACGCCATCATCGCCTTCGACGAGGTCATCGAGACCGACGAGGAGCGTGAGTGGCTCGACAGTTTCTATCCGGGGCTGATGGAGAACGGGCGGATCGACGGCCAGACCTACGGCATTCCCTTCCAGCGCTCGACCATCGTGCTCTACTGGAACAAGGACGCCTTCGAGGCGGCCGGGCTCGACCCCGAAACGCCGCCCGAGACCTGGGAGGAGATGGCCGAGATGGCTGCCGCGGTGCGTGAGGCCAGCGGCGGCGAGCAGTGGGGCGTGATGGTGCCCTCGACCGGCTATCCCTACTGGATGTTCCAGGCCTTCGCCTTCCAGAACGGCCACCGGCTGATGAACGAAGAGGGTACCGAGGTCTACTTCGACGATCCGGCCGCCATCGAGGCGCTGGAGTACTGGGTCTCGCTGGCCGAGGAGCACGAAGCGATGCCCGATGGCGCCATCGAGTGGGGCACCCTGCGCCAGAACTTCCTCGAAGAGTCGACCGCCATGATGTGGCACAGCACCGGCAACCTGACCGCAGTACGCAATGAGGCTTCCTTCGACTTCGGCGTGGCCATGCTGCCGATGAAGGAACAGCGCGGCAGCCCCACCGGCGGTGGCAACTTCTATCTGTTCAAGGGCGCCAGCGAGGAGGAGCAGCACGCCGCGATGACCTTCATCCGCTGGATGACCGATCCTGAGCGCGCCGCGGCCTGGTCGATCGAGACCGGCTACATGGGCGTGAGCCCGGCGGCCTACGAGACCGAGGCGCTGCGCAACTACGTCGAGGAGTTCCCGCCGGCGGCGGTGGCCCGCGACCAGCTCGAGCACGCCACCGCGGAGCTGGCCACCTACCAGGGCGGACGCGTACGCCGGGCGTTGGACAATGCCGTGCAGGCGGCGCTGACCGGCCAGATGTCGCCGGAGGAGGCGCTCAAGCAGGCCCAGGCGGAGGCCGATGCTGCCTTGCGCCGCTACGCGCGTTCACGTTGAGGAAACACTGACAAATGGCTGCGCGAGCGAATCGCGGCGTTGCGCGGTGCTCGGAATCCTCACCTATACCCCATAGGCTCCGGTTCCTGTGCTCCGTGCGCCTTGCGCTTCATCTCGCTCGCCTATTTGTGCAGCGCTTCCTTTCGTGGATTCAACAAAGAGAGGCAAAGGGAAGCAGGGGCAAGCCATGCTGATCCACAACGCCGACAGACGCATGCAGATCTATGGCGCGCTATTGCTGCTGCCGGCGGCGGTGCTGCTCGGCACCTTTGCCTACCTGCCCACCGTGGCGACGCTGATCAACAGCTTCTTCCTGCCCGGCTTTCGCGGTGCGCCGCCCGAATTCGTCGGGCTCGAGAACTACGCCATGCTGGTCGGGGACGCCACCTTCTGGAAGGTGGCGCGCAACAACCTGCTCTATGCACTGGGCACCATTCCGACTTCCATCGCCCTGGCGCTGGGCATGGCGCTGTTCGTCAATGCCCGCCTGCCGGGGCGCGGCCTGGTACGCATGGCCTACTTCACGCCGACGATTCTGCCGATGATCGCCGCGGCCAACATCTGGATGTTCTTCTACGCCCCGCAGATCGGCCTGTTCAACACGCTGCTCGGCGCGCTGGGGCTCTCCGGCGTCAACTGGCTGGGCGATCCCGGTGTTGCGCTGATCTCGGTGATCGTGATGACGGTGTGGAAGGAGGCCGGCTTCTTCATGATCTTCTACCTAGCGGCGCTGCAGAGCATTCCGCCGGAACTCAAGGAAGCCTCTGACCTGGAGGGCACCAGCCGCTGGAGCTTCTTCTGGCGGGTGACCTTCCCGCTGCTGATGCCAACCACGCTGTTCGTGCTGATCAACGCGCTGATCAATGCCGTGCGGGTGGTCGATCACCTGTTCATCCTGACCAAGGGCGGGCCCAACAACGCCACCAACCTGCTGCTCTACTACGTCTACGAAAACGCCTTCTCGTTCTTCGACCGCACCTACGCCGCCACCATCACCGTGGTGATCCTGCTGGTGCTGGCGATGGTGGCCACGCTCAAGTTCACCGTGCTCGACCGCAGGACGCACTATCAATGAACCAAGCCATCAGCACTCATCGTGGACGCCTTGCCTGGCGAGTGCCTAGCCTGGAGACGACGGCGGCCTGGCTGCTGGCGATCGTTTGGATCTTTCCGCTCGTCTATGCGGTCTGGGCCGCCTTCCACCCGCCGGCCTACATGGTGCGCTTCGACCTGCTCGCGCCGCTGACACTGGACAACTTTTCCGACGCCTGGGCCCAGGCGCCATTCGCCCGCTACTACCTCAACACCTTTCTGTTGGTGACCGGGGTGGTGCTGGCACAGTTCGTGGTCTGCACCCTGGCGGGCTTCGCCTTTGCCCGCTTTCCCGTTCCCGGCCGCGACGTGCTGTTCATGCTGGTGCTGATCCAGCTGTTCGTCTTTCCCGAGGTGCTGATCGTCGAGAACTACCGCATCGCCAGCGGCCTGGGGCTGGTCGACACCATCACCGGTATCGGGCTGCCGTACGTTGCCAGCGCCTTCGGCATCTTCCTGCTGCGGCAGACCTTCAAGACCATCCCGCGTGAGCTGGAGGAGGCCGCCAGGGTCGAAGGCTGCGGTTGGATGGCGATCCTGCTCAAGGTCTACGTACCGCTGGCCAAGCCCACCTACCTGGCCTACGGCCTGGTCTCGATCAGCCACCACTGGAACAACTTCCTGTGGCCGCTGGTGGTCACCAATTCGGTGGACAGCCGCCCGCTGACCGTGGGGCTGGGCATCTTTTCGGCGCCGGAAACCGGCGTCAACTGGGCCACCGTCAGCGCCGCCACCCTGCTCAGCATCGCCCCGCTGCTGGTCGCCTTTCTGCTGTTCCAGCGCCAGTTCGTGCAGTCGTTCCTCAGGGCGGGGATTCGCTGATAAAAGTCGATTGACTACCCTTGGGGTGAACGCATGACCCAAGGAGAGATGTCATGGCACATGGACAGACGGCAGAACAGGGCAAGCATGCCCAGCTCTACCGCATGGTCATGGAGGAGCACCTGTGCCCCTTCGGCCTCAAGAGCAAGGACCTGCTGGAACGCAAGGGCTTCGCGGTGGAGGACCATCACCTGACCACGCGGGAGGAGACCGAGGAGTTCAAGGAGAAGCATGACGTCGATACGACGCCTCAGGCCTTTATCGACGGCCAGCGCATCGGCGGCTACGACGAGCTGCGTGAGTATTTCGGCAAGGATTCGCCGGGCGAGGACGAAACCACCTACCGGCCGGTGATCGCGCTGTTCGCCACGGCGCTGCTGATGGGGCTGGCCGTCAGTTGGACCGCGACCGGTTCGCTGGTGAGCGCGAGGATGCCGGAGTACTTCGTGGCCATCGCCATGACCCTGCTGGGGCTGCAGAAGCTCAAGGACGTGGAGAGCTTCAGCACGATGTTTCTCAACTATGATCTGCTGGCTCAGCGCCAGGTGCGTTACGGCTACGTTTACCCCTATGCCGAGACGCTGGCCGGCATCCTGATGCTGGCGGGCGCCCTGGTATGGCTGGCCGCACCCGTGGCATTGTTCATCGGCACGGTGGGCGCCGTCTCGGTGTTCAAGGCGGTCTATATCGACAAGCGTGAACTCAAGTGCGCCTGCGTGGGCGGTGACAGCCAGGTACCGCTGGGTTTCGTCTCGCTGACCGAGAACCTGATCATGATCGGCATGGGTATCTGGATGCCGCTGCGCATGTATGTGCTTTAGCGCAGTGCCGGGGGCCGTATTGGCGTACCGGCTGGGTCTTAGCCGTATCGTCCGGCCCACGATGGCTTATGCGGGCAGCGGGCCATCCTGTAGCGGCGCCAGTACACTGCGGTTGCGCCCTGCCCGCTTGGCTTGGAAGAGCGCTTCGTCGGCGATCGAGAGCAGCATGGTGGGATCTATAGATTCGTAGGGGCGCACGGCCGCTGCGCCGACGCTTACGGTAATCACCCCGGGGCCTGCCTGGGGAATGGCGAGTGCCTCGATGCCTTGCCGGATGCGCTGAGCGGCGCGCATCGCCGAGGAAGCCGAGGCGTTGGGTAGCAGCACAACGAACTCCTCGCCACCATAGCGCACCACCAGATCGTCCTCCTGGCGGATATGGTTCTGAATCTCCTGGGCAACTTGGCGCAGGCAGGCGTCTCCCTTCAGGTGGCCGTAATGGTCGTTGTAATGCTTGAAAAAGTCGATATCGATGACCAGCATGCCGAGCATGGCTCGCTCGGCGATGGCCTCGTCCCAGCGCTGTTCCAGCATGGTGTCGAAATGACGTCGATTGGCGACGCCGGTCAGCGGGTCGGTAATCGAGATCTTGGCCAAGACCTGGTTGTCCTCTAGGGCGGCTTGGTTGCGTAACTGCTCGCGCAGGAGCAGCAAATAAGACTGCCGCTCGCTGGCTTCCAGGCGGAAGTTGGCCACTAACGTAAACAGCGCACTTGAGGTAAAGACGACGAGGGTATTGATTTTTACTTCCGTCGGCATGGGCTCGTAGGTCACCACGAACGTAGCCACGATCAGAGCGCAGAACAGCGACGAGCCGACAGCAAAGGCGAAACGCAGCGAAAGCACGATATTGCCGACCAGCAGGATCAACCCGAACGAGAAGGTATCGAGAAACGAATAGGGGGATTTGGACAGGAAGAAGATCACGTTGGAGAGCAGCATGGCCACGACGATGGTGGCCGCCATCGCCGCCTCGCGCAGGAGCGACGGTAGCCCGCGGCGTATGCAGTAAAACACTGCGAGAGCCAAGGGTGTCATCAGGCCGAAGCGGATCCAGGCGGCAATGTGCACGGCTTCAGGGCGGAAGGCATAGTCGTTGATGATGTAGAGGTCGTAGATGACCAACGCCATGATACCGGCGATCACCAAGTGACGACCGCGCTGAACGGAGGTATCGGCTTCGAAGCGTGTCTCCACGGCGTGGCTGAAGCGCAAGCGATACCAAGGCCTGAATAGGTCTGCTTCCACTGCTTGCAGCAAGGCCTCTTTCACAGCCGGCCACCCCCTCACGATACGGCACCATTTTTGGGCTTGGTGCTCTGAAAGGGTTATCGGCCAATAAAGACCTAACTTTACTTCTTCGTTGCTCTCGTCTTTATCTCCTTCACTCGCTCCACCAAGGCGAACACGTGGGCATCCTGGGCGCCGAGGTCCTCCAGCGCGGCAGCAAGCTTCAGCAGGTAATCGCAATTCAAGCCACTTGGGCCCTGCGCGGTGGCGATCTGCCGGGCCATGGCATCGAGCGGAGCGTCGCCGAGGAAGGCGGCGTTGTGTTCGCCCGCGAGATAGATCAATCCCTCGGCATGGCTGCCGTCGTGGAAGTGCAGCATCACCTTTTCACGCAGATAGCCGTTCTTCTCGCGCACATCCAGCGGGCCCAGGGTGTCGGCGTCGATACGGTAGGCCATGCCTTGGCATATCGCGCCGGGCGACTCGATCAGGGTCGCTACACGCCCTGGGGTTTCGGGCGTGCCGCGGTGGTCATGAGAGCCCTGCCAGAAGCGTCGGGCCCATCCCTCGATATGGGCGGGGCAGCGCTCGTGAAAGGGAAATTCGGCTTTCCAGATCAGCGAACCGTAGCCGAACAGCCACAGTGTCTCGCCGTCAGTGAAGAAGTTCCTCTCTCGATTCAACAGAGTGGTGTCGTGGGTCATTGGCTGCGCGTGGCTCTGCGTACGAGTGGTTGAGTCAACGTCTGGGCCATGATCACTCCGGCCAGCACCAGTGTCCCGCCGATGAAGTGGAAGGACGAGATCCGTTCGCCGAGGAAGGCCATGGCGATCAGCGCGCTGAACAGCGGCATAAGGTTGATGAAGATGCTGGCCTGGCTGGCGCCGATCTGACGGATGGCGCGCATCCACAGGAAGGTCGTAATGATCGAGGCAGGGATACCGGCATACAGGATCAGCCATACGTTATGGCCGTCGACTGGCGTCATCGGCCCCATCAGGTAGGGCGGCAGCAGGAACAGCACGGCGAAAACCACCTGGCCATAGAGTACCACCCAGGGCGGCAGGCCCAACGGCCAGCGCTTGAGCATCACGCCGTAGAGCGCGTAGCAGGTGGCGGCGACCACCATCAGCAGGTCGCCGAGTGCCACTTCAAGGTCGAGCAATGCAAGTGGGTCACCCCTTCCCAGCAGCACCAGCACGCCGAACAGGGCAACAAGCCCGCCCAGCGTACCGCCGAGGCTGGGCGCCTCGCGCAGGATCAAGGCGCTGAGCAGTACCGTGAGCAACGGTACCATGGCGGCAAGAATGCCCATGTTGGTGGCGGTGGTGGTCTCGGCGGCGATATAGGCGAGCCCCTGCCACAGCCCCATACCGAGCAGGCCCAGTATGGCCAGCTTGGGCCACTCGCGGCGCAGCGCATCGCGGTGGCGCCAGGCGGCCGGGAGCAGGAACGGCGTGAGCACGGCGAGTGCCAGTACCCAGCGCAGGAAGGCGATACTGCTAGGCGCGATGGCCCCGACGGTAAGCTGATTGATGGTCATGTTGCCTGACCAGATCAGCACGGCACCCAGCGGTGGCAGGAAGTAGAGCAGCGGCATGGCGGCCTCATGAGCATAAAGAAGCCCCGCTGGTACCGGGGCCGGCAATGGCGCCATGATATCGAGCCGTCGCAGCGGTGCAAATGATAAGGAGGCTAAGAGGTTTTCCGAGTGCGACGCTCAGCGCAGCTGGCTGTCCTTGCTGCCACGCCGGTTGTAGCCGCTGTAGGTGGTGCGCTGCTTGTCGCGCTCGCTCTGGCAGGCAATGCACAGGCGTACGCCGGGCATGGCCTCGCGGCGGGCCTGGGGAATGGGCTCGTCGCACTCTTCGCAGTGGGTCAGGCTCTCGCCCCGGGGCAGCTCGCTGCGTGCCCGCTGCAATGCATCCTCCACGGTGCTGTCGATCTGCTCTTGCACCGCTCCGTCGCGCGACCAGCCACCTGCCATGATGTCGTCTCCTTCGGCCCTCGAGGCGCCGTCTACTCATCCTGACATTCTGGGCCATCCGAACGGTTCGGACCACTCCCCGGGGCCCATCTCGACGGAGCCCAGGGGAGCGAGTCGTTATCACATGTGCCGGATGCTTCAGTCGGATTTGCGGCGCAGTTGGCCCAGTTCGCCATTGAGCGCCTTGATGATGGTGTAGCACATCAGCAGCATGACGATGGAGAACGGGATCGCCGTCGCCGTCACCCCGGCTTGAAGCGCCGACAGGCCGCCGCCGAGCAGCAACACGATGGCGATCAGGCCCTCCACCGTGGCCCAGAACATCCGCTGGGGCCTGGGGGCGTCGATCTTGCCACCGGCGGTGATGGTATCGATCACCAGGGAGCCGGAATCCGACGAGGTGACGAAGAAGATCAACGCCAGGGTGATGCCGAGGGTCGACATCAGGCCCGTCAGCGGCAGTCCATTCAGCATGCCGAACAGCGACAGCTCAGGGCTGTAATTGTCGATCACATAATCCTTGATCAGGCTGCCCGCTGGGTCGGCATAGAGCTGGTCGAGCGCGATGCCGCCGAACACGCCCATCCAGATGAAGATGAACAGACTGGGAATGACCAGTACACAGATCACGAACTCCCGTACCGTGCGGCCACGCGACACCCGGGCGATGAACATGCCGACGAACGGCGCCCAACTGACCCACCAGGCCCAGTAGAAGACCGACCAGGCTTGGCGATAGGCATCATCGTCACGTCCGAAGGGAGCGGACAACGGGATGAAGTCCGTGACGTAGGTGGAAAGTCCCGTCCAGAATCCGCTCAGACCCACCAGGGTCGGGCCGGCGAACAGTACGAAGAAGAAGAACAGCACGGCCAGGATCATGTTGATCTCGGAGAGCTTCTTCACGCCGCCCTCGAGTCCGCGCCAGACCGATACCAGGGCCACCGCCGTCACCAGCACGATGACGATGACCTGGAAGGTGGTGCTGATCTCCAGACCGAAGACGAAATTCATCCCCGCATTGGCCTGCTGTGCACCGAGCCCGAGCGCCGTGGCCAGGCCAAACAGGGTGGAGAATACCGCCAGGATGTCGATCACATGCCCCCACCAGCCCCAGACACGTTCGCCAAGGATGGGGAAGAACGCCGAACGGATGGAAAAGGGCAGGCCCTTGTTATAGGTGAAAAGGGAAAGCGCCAACGCCATGACCACATAGACGGCCCAGCCATGGATGCCCCAGTGCAGAAAGGTGCCGGCCAGGCCCAGGGCGGTGGCTTGGGGAATGGCCTCCGCGTTCAGTTCGCCCTCGCTCCCGAAAGGGGAGGGAATGCTCAATGGCAACGAGACGTTGGCATGGTAGACCGGCTCCAGCACACTGAAGAACAGCAGCCCGATGCCGATGCCAGCGGTAAACAACATGGCAAACCAGGATAGGTAACTGTGCTCCGGTCGGGCATCCGGACCTCCCAGCCTGACCGAGCCATAGGGTAGTACGACGAGCGCCAGACAGAACAGGATGAAGAAATCCACCACGATCATGAAATACCAGTCCAGCGTCCCGGTCGAGAAGCTGACGATGGACTGGAACAGGCTCCCCGCCCTTTCCGGAAACATCAGGGTGAGGACGATGAAGACGACCGAAGCGAGAGCCGATACGAGGAAGACACGGTTGTGGATATCGAAGCCGATAGGGCCAAGTCGCCCCGAGATATTATCCTGCCCGACCACGTAGTCCGTCTGCATGTCGCTTGGTGTGGAGGGCGACGTCGAGTCGCTTGATAGTGTCATGGGGAAACATTCCTTATTATAAGATATAGAGTTATTATAAATTGTAGGGCATGGAATTAACTGTCATAAGCCGACCTTGAAGAACATGGAGTCGCTGCAGGGAATCCCTCTGCCTGTTTGGTTTATCCGTCATGGGCCTCCTCTCGTATTTCGTATTGCCAGTGCCAATGGCTTGTCATCGTGGTGATCGTTGTCGACGAGACCGCTACGTTGCAAGCGGGCCAAAACGCCGGGTTTGATCCAGGCCAGGTACAGCTTTCCACCGCGGGCATGGCAGCGGTGTGCCTGGCGCTGGAGGAGGTGAATGCCGCTCAGGTCGATGAAGTTGATGCCCGCCGCCAGGACCACCAGGTTCGGCCGGTCGTACTTGTCGAGTCGTCGGGTGATCGACTCGCAGGCACCGAAGAACAGCGATCCATCGATCCTGACGACGTCGCAGCTCGGCGCTTCCACGGCCTGCTGTATCGCTTGGGGCGCCTGGGATAGCGTGTCTTTCACCACCGGCGGGCGGGTAGTGCGGCGCAGGTAGAGAGCCAGCGAGGCGAGCACGCCGAAATAGATGGCGAATTCCAGCGCCAACAGCAGAGTGCTGATGAAGGTGACCAGCAAGACGGCCATCTCCGAACGGCTGGTGGTCAGTGCCTCGTGAATGCTGTGCCAGTCGATCAGCCGCGCGGCGACCAGCAGCAACAGGCCTGCCATGGCCGACATCGGCACATGATGCAGCAGTGGTGCCGCCAGCAGCATGATCGGCACCAGGAACAGCGCCGACAAAATTGCTGCCAACGGCGAGCAGGCCCCGGCGCTGGCGTTGAGTCCTGAGCGAGTGAAGGACCCCGACGAGACATAGCCGGAGAAGAAGGCGCCGCCGATGTTGGAGAGTCCCTGGCCGATGAACTCCTGATTGCTGTCCAGTTGTTGGCCGGTGCGGACTGCCAGTGCTCGTGCAATCGCTGCGGCTTCGACCAATCCCAGCAGCCCCAGGGCGATGGCGCCGGGCGTCAGCAGGCGTAGCGTTTCCAACGAGAGGTCTGGCGACGAGAGTGGTGGCAGGCCGGTGGGGATCGCCGCGATGCGCAGTATCTGGTTATGTGCCGGGTCGAGCCAGGCAGCCAGCAGCGAGGCGGCCAGCAGTGCCAGTAGCATGCCCGGCCAGCGTGGCAGCCAACGTCGAAACGCCAGGCAGGCGGCGAGCGTGAATCCGGCGAGCAGCACGCTATCGGGGCGGATACTGTCTAGCCGTTCCAATAGCTGTGGCCATGTGGCGATAAAACCGCTGCTCTCCAGGGGTGCAAGCCCCAGCGCGTAGGGTAGCTGACTGGTGGCGATGATCAGCGCGGCGCCAGCGGTGAACCCCGTCACCACCGAGTGCGAGACGAGATCGACCAGTACGCCCAAACGTGCCAGCCCCAGCAAGAGCTGGAAGACGCCGGCGAGAAAGGTCAGCGTCAGCACCAGGACGATGAACTCGTCGCTTCCCGCATCGGCAAAGGGCTGCAGAGTGGCGAACAGCGCGATCGACAGCGCCGCCGTCGGTCCGCTGATCATGTATCGCGAGGAACCGAACAGGGCGGCCAGAATCGTCGGCACGATGGCGGCGTACAGGCCATACTCGGGAGGCAGCCCGGCCAGCAAGGCGTAGGCTACCCCCTGAGGCACGACCAGCACCGCACCGGTCAAACCGGCAATGGCATCGTCACGCAGCGAACGCGAGGTCTGCTGCGGCAGCCAGCCGAGAAATGGCAACCAGCGTTGCAGCCTGGCCGGGTGCCGGTGGATTGTGGTCGGCGATGTCATCATGACTATTCGGCGGCAGCTACCGGGAAGCGCGCACGCCGCTCGAGATCGTCCAGGTCGATGGTGTTGCGCATGTACTGGGTGCTGGCATCGAATGTCGGCTGGTGATCCCAAGGCGTGACCTTGCCTTTCATGAGCGCACGCGACACCAGCTTGCGGCGACGCTGGCTGGCGATCACCTCTTCGTGCAGCCGGGCATAATCCCAGCGCCTGGCGACTTCGTCGCGAAACTGCTTGCACAAATCGAGATGGGCGGGATCCTCGGCCAGATTGTCGAGTTCGAGTGGGTCTGCCTCGAGATCGAACAACTGGTCCGGATCGGGCGCGGAGTGAACGAACTTGAAACGGCCGCGGCGGATCATCAGCAGCGGCGCGATGGCCCCCTCGCCTAGGTACTCGCCGATCACCTCGTCGTGGCCGCCGTTGCCGCTCAAATGCGGCAGCAGGCTGCGACCGTCGACGGGTACGGCGTACTCCGGTGCAGCGCCGTCATGGGCGAGTTCGGCGAAGGTCGGCAGCAGGTCCATGGTCGACACCGACTCGCGCACGCGTCCCGGGGAGAAACGGCCGGGAGCGTGGAAGATCATCGGCACCCGCGCCGAGTCCTCGAACCAGCTCATCTTGTACCACAGGCCGCGCTCGCCGAGCATGTCGCCGTGGTCGCCGGAAAACACGATGATGGTGTCTTCATCGAGACCGGTCTCCTTCAAGGTCTTCAACACCTCGCCTATCTGATCATCGACGTAGCTGAGCGCTCCGTAGTAGGCATGACGCGCGCTGCGGATCTGCTCGTCGTCGATGGTGTCCTCGTCGAGCTGATAGACATGACGCAGGCGCTGGGAGTGGGGATCCATCAGCTCGCGCGAGTAGGGCACGCGCGGCATGTCGATGGCGTCGTGGTCGTAGCGGTCCCAGTACTCTTGCGGAATGGTGTAGGGGTCATGCGGGTGGGTCAGCGACACGGTCAGGCAGAACGGTCGCGGCTCGCCGTTGCGCACGTAGTCGTAGAGAAAACGTTTGGCGCGGAAGGTGACCTCGTCGTCGAAATCGAGCTGATTGGAGCGCACGCAGGGGCCGGCCTGAATCACCGATGACATATTGTGGTAGTAGCTCGGCCGTAATTCGAAGTTCTCCCAGTCGACGAACCAGCCGTAGTCGGCCGGATAGATGTCGGTGGTCAGGCGCTCCTCGAAGCCATGCAGCTGGTCGGGTCCGCAGAAGTGCATCTTGCCCGACAGCGCAGTGGTATAGCCGGCATCGCGCAGATAGTGGGCAAAGGTGGGAATGTCTGAGGCGAATTCGGCGGCGTTGTCATAACCGCCGATACGCGAAGGCAGCTGGCCGGCCATCAGCGTGAAGCGCGAGGGCGCGCACAGCGGGCTATTGCAATAGGCGGAGTCGAACACCACGCCCTCGGCGGCTAGGCGCGACAGGTTGGGTGTCTTGACCAGCGAATGGCCGTAGATGGGCAGCGCCGATGCGGCCATTTGGTCGGCCATCAGGAACAGGATATTGGGTTGCTTGCGGGTCATGGGGCCTCTCTAGCTTGTCGCTGCGCACAGGTATGTCATGCTCGAGCCACACCGTGGCTGGCTCTTTAAACAGTCTCCCTGCTAATCTTATTGTCTGTAAACTCGCTGAATTTTTATGGGAGGCATTAGCTTAACTAATGTCATGGATAGCCAGGGCGGCTTCGCCCAATAGCCTGCGTGTGTTCGAGGCGGCGGCCCGGCACCTGAGCTTCACCGCCGCGGCACGCGAACTTCGCTCGACCCAGTCGGCCGTCAGCCAGCAGGTTCGCAACCTGGAAGAACAGCTCGACTTGCCGTTGTTCGAGCGCATCTACCGTGGGGTGAGGCTGACCGAGGCGGGACAGGCGCTGTTCGTCAGCGTGCAGGAGGGCTTCGCGACCATCGACCGAACGATCGACCGCTTGCAGCACAAGCATCGCCACCCCCACGTGAACATCCTGACCGACTTCTCGTTCGCGGCTTACTGGCTGATGCCGAGGCTGCCGCACTTTCGGGAGCGGCATCCGAATATCGATGTGCGTATCGTGACCAACCAGGGCGTGCTTGACTGGCGGGCCCAGGAAGTCGATGTGGCCATCCTGTTCTGTGATGAGCGCACCCTGGCTTCCGGGGTGCCGCGGCTGTTCCCGGAGCAGGTCTTGCCGGTCTGCAGTCCGGGGTTTCTAGAGCAGGCTGGGCCCATCGACTCGCCGCAACGGCTGGTCGAGTTACCGTTGCTGACCCTGACCGCTGACCAGGGCCAGAGCTGGCTGGACTGGCCGCGCTACTTCGAGCGACTGGCGGGCATCGACTATCAGGAAGCGTCGGAGCTGACTTTTAATAACTACACCCTGCTGATCCAGGCGGCGATTGCCGGGCAGGGCATCGGAATGGGCTGGCGAGGCCTGGTCGACGACCTGCTTGATGGCGGCATGCTAGTCGGTCTGCACGAGCTGATGCTGCGCTCGACGCAGGGCTACGGGCTGATCGATGCGCGCCCCGATTCGCCGGGTGAAGCCAAGCGGGCGCTACAGGAGTGGGTATTGGAATGCGCAGCGGCGGGCTGCTGAACGGACGAGAGGAGCCGGGCGTATGAGCGCGCCCGGCTCGGGTGTCAAACGCCGAGGATCTCCTTGGCCTCATTGAGAGCTTCCTCGGACTGGGCATGGTCACCGTCGTTGTGGTACTGCTCGCCCTGCTCACGCAGTTCCTTGACTCGAGCGAGCTCATCTTCGCTGAGCTGGGAAACCTTGGCGTCATCTTCCAGGGCGTCGTCGATCTCGGACATGAGCATGGGGCACTGGCTGGCCCAGGCAGGTGCCATGAAGGCCATCAGCACCATAGCGGCAAAGAGCTTCTTGATCATTGTGGTCCCTCCCGTTGGGCGCGGCCTCGATACCTGTCCAGGCCGGGCCCGGTGAATGCCTCGCGTCAGTTGCCCAGTCGTGCTCCGGGGGCTGGCCAGGTGTGGAGCTGCGGTCGGGCGCTGTCAGTATAGATCGCCGTGGCGATTCACACCGAAACGACGGTGCCCTGCCGGCGTGAGCGGGCAGGGCGGGCGCACAACGTTGATGGGTGGTGAGATCAACCGACGGCGGCGATGCCGGCCTTGGCGATTTGCACGTCCTGGTCGGGCTTGACGCCGGAAACGCCCACGGTGCCGGCCATCTGGCCCTCGATCATCACCGGCACCCCGCCGGCGAGCAGGCCCTGCATCGGCGCGGAGAGGAAGGCGTTACGCCCGCCGTTGATCATGTCCTCGAAGGCTTGGGTTTCGCGGGCACCGAGCGCCGAGCTGCGGGCCTTCTGGGTGGCGATGTCGGGGGTCATGGCCGGGGCGCCGTCGAGGCGGCGCAGGCCGAGTAGGTGGCCGCCGTCGTCGGCCACGGCGATGGTCACTTTCCAGTCGTTGGCTTCGGCTTCTTGCTGGGCCGCGTCGAGGATGGCGTTGACGTCGGTCAGGGTGAGTACGGGTTTGGTCTTCATGGGACTCTCCTTGAGTCGCAATGTTGTCGGTGATGAGCTTCCCGGCGACAAAGCCACGCGAGGGCGCTGTGAACCCGTCCTTGGGCGCCCCTTTTGCCATCCATGGCAAAAGACCCTCGCTTTGGCTTGTCCCCGTCGCTCATCGGATGAGGTGCGAATGCTCTCTTATGCGCTACCCGATGAAGCTAGCTGCTTACGGGCGGTGCCAATGCGTCATCGACAACTTCTATCCAATGCCTGACCGGTGTGCGCCCCGCGCCGTTGAGGTGGGTCTGGCAGCCGATGTTGGCGGTGACGATGGTTTCCGGGTTGCCGGCCTCGAGGGCGTTGAGCTTGTTGTCGCGCAGTTGGGTGGCCAGCTCCGGCTGGGTGATCGAGTAGGTGCCTGCCGAGCCGCAGCAGAGGTGGGCGTCGGCTACCGGGGTCAGGGTGAAGCCGAGCTTGACCAGCACGCCCTCCACCGCGCCGCCGAGCCGCTGGGCGTGCTGCAGGGTGCAGGGGCAGTGGAAGGCCAGCCGGCGGCCCGCGTCGACTTTCAAGCCTTGCAGGTCCTCTTCGCGTAGCACCTCGACCAGGTCCTTGGCCAGTTCGCTCACCCGCCTGGCCTTGTCGGCGTAGGCGGGGTCGTCATTGAGGATGTCGACGTACTCCTTGACGAAGGCGCCGCAGCCGCTGGCGGTCTGGACGATGGCCTCGGCCCCCGCCTCGATATGCGGCCACCAGGCGTCGATGTTGGCCCGTGCACGGGCGCGGCCGTCGTCCTGGGCGTTGAGGTGGAAGTCGATGGCACCGCAGCAGCCGGCCTCGGCCACCGGCGTGAGGCCGATGCCCAGGCGGTCGAGCACTCGCGCCGTGGCGGCATTGGTGTTGGGCGAGAGCCCCGGCTGCACGCAGCCTTCGAGGATCAGCATCTGCCGTGCATGACGCTGGTGGTCGGGGCGCGTGCCGGCATCCACCGGCTTGGGTGGCAGCTTGTCCTTGAGCTTGCCGGGCACCAGCGGGCGAAAGGTCTGGCCCAGCTTGAGCAGCGCCTGGAAGCGTTTGGGCTCGACCAGGGCCTTGCGCAGGACGTTGCGCTGGGCGCGGTCGGCGGTGCTGCGCGGCACGCGGCGCTCGATCTCGGCGCGGCCGATGTCGAGCAGCTTGTGGTACTCCACGCCCGAGGGGCAGGTCGTCTCGCAGTTGCGACAGGTCAGGCAGCGGTCCAGGTGCAGGCGGGTCTGCTCGGTGACGTTCTCGCTGTCGTCCGGGTTCTCCAGCATCTGCTTCATCAGGTAGATGCGCCCGCGTGGCCCGTCGCGCTCGTCGCCCAGCAGCTGGTAGGTAGGGCAGGTGGCGTTGCAGAAGCCGCAGTGCACGCAGCTGCGCAGGACGCGGTCGGCCTCCTGGATGTGCGGCTGCTTGAGGGCTTCCTCGGTGAAGTGCGTCTGCATGTCGAGATCCTGTGCTTCTCAGAGCGCCGCGTAGAGCCGGCCGGGGTTGAAGATTCCCTTGGGGTCGAGCTGGTCCTTGAGGTTGCGGTGATATTTCATCAGTACCTCGGGAAGCGGCGCGAAGGGCTCTATCGCGGTCGGACGTGGGCCGTAGCAGGTGGCATGGCCGCCGGCTGTCTGGCAGGCCCGGCGCACGGCCTCGGCATCCAGCTCGGCGCGAAGCCAGCGCTGGGCACCGGCCCAATCGTGAATCATGTGGCTCTCGTCGATGCCGGGCAGGTCCAGCGCCGGCGTGCGGTGAGGCAGCGAGAGGCGCCACAGCGGCGCCTGGCCGGCACGGAAGAACGCCAGGCGCTGGTCGCGCAGGGCGGCCCAGAAGTCGTTTTCGAGGTCGTCGCCACCGATGCGTGCGTGGGTGGCGGCCACCGAGCTGGGGCCGCCCTCCAGGCGCAGATGAAGGGCGCCGTCGAGCCAGGCCGCGGCGCTGATCGGCAACGGCTCGCGGCCCCACTCGGCCAGGCGCTGGCGGGCCTCGTCGAGCGGCAGCTCCAAGTGCAGGCTGCGGGTGGCGCCGGGGATCGGCAGCACCTTGAACGAGACCTCGGTAATCAGCCCCAGGGTGCCCTGGGCGCCGACCATCAGCCGCGAGAGGTCGTAGCCGGCAACGTTTTTCATTACTTCGCCGCCGAAGCGCTGTTCGATGCCTTCGTGATTAATGACCCGGGCGCCCAGCACGAAGTCGCGCACGCTGCCGGCCCAGGGGCGACGCGGACCGGAGAGTCCCGTGGCGACCATGCCTCCGACCGTGCTGACCTCGCCGTAGCGCGGCGGCTCGAAGGGCAGCATCTGGCCATGCTTGGCCAGGGTGGCTTCGAGTTCGCTGAGCGGGGTGCCGGCGCGCACCGACACTACCAACTCCACCGGGTCGTAGAAGCGTATGCCGCGGTGTTCGCGGGTGGAGAGCACTTCGCCTGCCACCTCGCGGCCATAGAAGAAGCGCGTGTCGCCACCCACGATGCGCAGCGACGTGCCCTCGCTGCCGGCCTGGCGGATGCGCTCGGCCAGGGCGGCGCTGGCATCATGGTCAGTGAGATGCGTTGTGTTAGCCATGGTCATTCCCGTTCAGCCTTGCAACTTGCCGGGCGCGGTATCAGCACTCGCACTCTTGATGGTGCGGAACTCCGAGCAGCGCGCCGGGGTGGGGATGTTCTTGCCCGGGTTGAGCAGGTCGCGTGGATCGAAGGCGGCCTTGGTAGCGCGGAAGGTGGCCAGTTCGTCGGGGCGGAACTGGGCGCACATCTGGTTGATCTTTTCGCGACCGACCCCGTGCTCGCCGGTGATGGTGCCCCCGACTCTGACGCACAGCTCGAGGATCTCGCCACCCAGCGCTTCGGCCACGGCCAGTTCGCCCTCGCGGTTGGCGTCGAACAGGATCAGCGGGTGCATGTTGCCGTCGCCGGCATGGAAGACGTTGGCCACCTTGAGCCCGTAGCGCTCGGAGAGGTCGCTGATGCCCTTGAGCACGCGGGCCAGCTCGCGCCGCGGGATGGTGCCGTCCATGCAGTAGTAGTCGGGCGACATGCGCCCCACGGCGGGGAAGGCGTTCTTGCGCCCGGCCCAGAACCTGGCGCGCTCGGCGTCGTCGCGGGCCTGCTGGATGCCGGTGGCGCCGGCGTTCTCGAGCACGCGGCGCACGGTCTCGCAGTCGTCGTCGACATCGGCCTCGACGCCGTCGAGCTCGCACAGCAGGATCGCCTCGGCATCCACCGGGTAGCCGGCGCCGATGAAGTCCTCGGCAGCGATGATGGCGAGCTTGTCCATCATCTCCAGGCCACCGGGGATGATGCCGGCCTCGATGATGGCGCCGACCGCGTTGCCCGCCTTCTCCACGTCGTCGAAGCTGGCCATCAGCACCTTGGCCACCTCCGGCTTGGGCAGCAGCTTGACGGTGATTTCGGTGACCACGCCGAGCATGCCCTCGGAGCCGTTGTACAGCGCCAGCAGGTCGAAGCCGGGCGCATCCAGCGCATCGCTGCCCAGCGTCATGCGCTCGCCTTCGATGGTGAGAATCTCGACCTTGATCACGTTGTGCACGGTGAGGCCGTACTTCAAGCAGTGCACGCCGCCGGCGTTCTCGGCTACGTTGCCGCCGATCGAACAGGCGATCTGCGACGAGGGGTCCGGCGCGTAGTAGAGCCCGTAGGGCGAAGCCGCCTCGGAGATGGCCAGGTTGCGCACGCCGGGTTCGACCCGGGCGATACGCGCCTCGGGGTCGATCTCGAGAATGCGCGAGAAGCGCGACATCACCAGCAGCACGCCATGCGTGAGCGGCAGGGCGCCGGCGGAAAGCCCCGTTCCGGCACCACGGGTCACGACCGGTACGCCCAGGCGGTGGCACTCCACCAGCAGGCGCTGGACCTGGTCGAGGGAGTCGGGTAGCGCCACCAGCAAGGGCAGGGTGCGGTAGACGGAAAGGCCATCGCACTCGAAGGGGCGCATGTCCTCCTCCCTGTGCAACAGGGTCATGTCCGGAATGGCCTGGGCGAGACTGTCGCGGATGGCTGCCCTGTCCTGCTCGGGGGCCGGGCCGTCGAGTCGTTCATCGTAGAGGATGTTCATCTAGCGCCTCGTTGCGAGTCTTGGCGGCAGGGTTGTCCTGGTGCAGGGCCCAATTTGCGCCCAGCCGGTCGTCCTGTCCAGCATCCGGTCCACTGGTATTACCAGTTATTTCCAGCTATCTTGGAAAATATTTTCATGTCACACCATGGCCCAACCGCTCGACGGATACAAGTCGCTGCCTTGCGTGCCGGAGGAGCCCATGCTTGAAGATAGTGAACCGCTGTCGCCGATGCGTACGCCCGATGCCGTGGCGGCGCGTCTGGAGGAGTTGATACTCGATGGCGTCTTTCGCCCTGGGCAGTTGCTGCCTTCCGAGCGACGCCTGTGCGATCGCCTCGGCGTTTCGCGGACCTCTCTACGAGAGGGCCTGCGGGTGCTGCGCAGCAAGGGCATCATTGTCACCCGCCAAGGGCGGGGTTCGGCGGTGGCGGCGCTGGTGCCGGGGGGGGACGACAGCCCCTTGATGCACCTGTTTCGCGACCACCCGCGCACGCTGTTCGATTTGCTCGAAGTTCGCTCGCTGCTGGAGGGCGAGTCGGCCAGTCTCGCAGCGGAGCGCGCCACGCCGGCGGATCGGGTGCTGATCCAGCGTCGCTACGAGGCGATGGTCGAGTACGTCGAGGCGGGACAGGAGATCGACGTGGAGCGGCTGGCGCATCTGGACCACGCCTTCCATCTGGCGATCTGCCAGGCATCGCACAACCCAGTGCTGGTGCACACGCTGCAGTCGCTCACCGACCTACTGTTGAGTTCGGTATTCGCCTCGGTGAAGAACCTCTATCACCGCGAGGCGCCGCGGCAGATGATCAACCGCCAACACGCCCGGCTCTACCGGGCCGTGATGGAAGGCAAGCTCCAGGCAGCTCGGCGCGCCGCGCTCGATCACCTGTCGGCGATCGAAGCGGAGCTGAGAGAGATCGAGGCCGAGGATCAGCGCCTGGAGCGCTCGGCCATGCGGTTGCAGGAGTGGGAGTGACGCCGCTGCCCTGACGACAGCGGCACCGGGGGATTACCCCCCGACCTGAATCAGCGGATCCGACACCCCGAGTGCATAGAAGGCGATCAAGCCGATCGCGCCGGCGAATACCAGGTAGTAGAGCGTCGGCAGGATGGTCTTGCGGATCGTCTCGCCTTCGCGGCCGAGCAGGCCCACGGTGGCCGATGCCGCCACCACGTTGTGGATGGCGATCATGTTGCCGGCGGCGGCTCCGACGGCCTGCAGCGCCACCATGAAGGCGGTGGAAAGACCGAGTTGCTGGGCCACGTTGAACTGGAACTCGGCCAGCATCAGGTTCGATACCGTATTGGAGCCGGCGATGAAGGCGCCCAGCGCACCCACGGCGGGGGCGAAGAAGGGGTAGACGCTGCCCACGCTGTCGGCCACGAACTGGGCCATGGCGACCGGCATGGAGACCAGGTCGGCGGCGTTGACGCCGGAGTTGATCAGGATGCGCACCATGGGAATGGTGAAGATCAGCACGAAGCCGGCCCCGAGCAGGGTGCGTGAGGATTCGCCGAAGGCGGCCTTGAGCTCGCCGATGCGCATGCGATGCAGCACCGCCGTGACCAGCACCACCATCAGCAGGATACCGCCGGGGAGATAGAGCGGGGCGATGCTGCCGGACACGCCGGTCTCGCCGAGGATGTTGCTCCAGCCGAAGGCAAAGGCGGTGAGCGCCTCACGCAGCGGGTCGATGACGCGAGATGCCACCAGGAACAGCGCCAGCAGCACGTAGGGCAGCCAGCCCATCCAGGTGGAGAGCGGCGTCTTGCCGGCGATGTCGTCGATCTTGATCTCGATCTTGCCGATCCAGCCGGCCGGCCAGGCGTCGCGCTCGGGGAAGTCCCAACTGTCCTTGGGCAGCAGGAAGCCGCGGCGTGCCGCGGGCACGACGATGGCAAGCCCCACCATGGCCCCGATCATCGAGGGGAATTCCGGCCCCAGCAGTACACCCGCCAGGGCATAAGGCACCACGAAGGCCACGCCGGTGAAGAGGGCGAACGGGGTGATCGAGAGCCCCTCCTTCCAGGAGCGATTGGCGCCGAAGAAGCGCACCATGATCACCACCATGATCAACGGCATCAGGATGCCGACGATGGCATGCACGATGGCGACTTCCGCTGCGATCAGACGGAAGTACTCGAGCCAGGTGAAGCCGCCCGCCTCGAGCTGCTCGGTGATGGCATTCATGTTGACGCCCCCGGACACGCCGACCACGATCGGGGTGCCCACCGCGCCGAAGGAGACGGGCGTGGACTGGATCATCATGCCCACCACCACGGCGGAGAGGGCGGGAAAGCCCAGTGCAACCATCAGCGGGGCTGCCACCGCCGCTGGGGTGCCGAAGCCCGAGGCGCCTTCGATGAAGCAGCCGAACAGCCAGGCGACGATCAGCGCCTGCACGCGACGGTCGGGGCTGATCCCGGAGAAGCCGTTGCGGATGGCCGCGATGCCGCCGGAGTGCTTCAGCGTGTTGAGCAGCAGGATGGCGCCGAAGATGATCCACAGGATCGAAACGGTCAGGACCAGGCCTTGGAATGTGGAGGCCAGTACCCGGTTGAAGCTCATCTCCCAGGCGAACAGCCCGATCAGGGCGGTGACCACGAAGACGATGGGCATGGCGGTTCGTGCCGCCAGGCGAAAACCGATGAGCAGCACGCCAGCCAGGATCAGTGGCGTGAAAGCAAGAAGTGCTAGGGTGGTATCCGTCATGACGTTTCCTCGGATGTCTCCTTGTTGGGTCCGGCAGGGCGAAGGTCACCCGGCGTGGCGCTTCTGCCGTGGCCGGCCAGGCGGCAACGATACGGAGAGTGCCGGTAAGTTGCTATCCATGGTTCATTGGTCTTACCAATATAGAGGCCTTGTCATTGTGCCGGGCGGCCCAAGTTTATTTCATTGTAATCAATGAGTTGGAGGAGCTTTCTCGCTGCTGATACGAGTATCTTCTTTACTCGTTATTAGACTAATGGACAGGGGGGCGGTCACGGCCAGGCCGAGCCTGGACCAGTTGGCATCTGCTCGGGGAGGCTGGCACTATCCGAGGACGACCAACGGATTTCTCAGGAGTGATGCATGGCACGGGTTCTCTACGACCTCTGCGGTATCGACGAAGGGCTGCGCTTTTCCCCCTACTGCTGGCGGGTACGCTATGCGCTGGCCCACAAGGGGCTCGAGGCGGAGATGCGCCCGTGGCACTTCACCGACAAGCAAGCGCTGGCCTTCGCCGACTATGACAAGGTGCCGGTATTGGTCGATGGCGAAGCGACGATCACCGACAGCTACGCGATCCTGCGCTATCTGGACCGGACCTATCCCGAGGCGCCCCTGCTGGGTGATGACATGGCTGAAGCCCGGGCGCGCTTCTTCAAGCACTACGCCGAGCGGGCGCTGGCGCCGGCCATGATGCGCACCATCATCATGGATCTGCTCAACGCCATCGATCCCAAGGATCGTGATTACTTCCGCGAGAGCCGCGAGAAGCGCTTCGGCCGCACACTCGAGGAGTTCCACTCGCCGGCCAAGGGGCTGGCCCAGCTCGATGCCGCTCTGGCACCTTTGCGTGGCCAACTGCAGGAGAGCGACTTCCTCGACGGCGAGGCACCGGCGGCGGCCGACTATCTGGTGTTCGGCAGCTTCATGTGGGCGAGGGTGGTCTCCACCGCCGATCTGGTGTCCAACGCCGACCCGGTCTACGGCTGGATCGAGCGCATGCTCGACCTGCATGACGGCCTGGGTCGAAAGGCGATGCGGATTACCGATATCGAGGGGGCTTACCGCTGAAGGGATGAAGCTTTTGGAAGGGGACTCTCAAAGAATGTTGCACTGCACAAAAAGAGCTGCTATGTTGCATTGCAACAAGGCGCAATCCTGCCTTGGCAACGCAACGTAGGAGGTGTCTCATGAGCAAGACCCAAGACAAGGCGACCCAGCAGTTCGAAACCCTGTTCTTCGCCCCGGCGCGCGCTTATGGCTCGCTGTCCCTGGAATACTACGAGAAGCTGCTGTCGGCACAACTGGATGCCTTCCGTAGCTACTCCGACCTGAGCCTGGCCCAAGCCCGTGCCTGGGTCGACGTCAAGGACTCCGAGGGCCTCAAGCAGGTGCTCGAGACCCAGCAGAAAGCCGTCAAGGAACTGGGCGAGCGTCTGCAGGGCGACACCAAGAAGGTCGTCGACCTGAGCCAGGAGTTCCTGCAGAAGGGCCAGCAGCTGACCGAGCAGAACGTCAAGGCCGCCAGCGCCGCGACCAAGTAAGTCGCAGCGTTCACTGCTGACGTAACAAAGGCCGTCTCCCCCTTGGGCGACGGCCTTCTCTTTTCTGCTGGTCTGGCTTTTTGCTGCCGAACCCGATCAGTCGGCTAGCAGCTCCATCACTTCTTCTTCCTCCACCTGACCGAAATCGGCATAGAACTGGCCCACCGCCATGAAACGCTGCGGCACGTCGAGGCAGACCACCTCGTCGGCAATCGCCTCCAGCCGTGTGATGGCGCTGGGCGAGGCTACGCCGAGTGCGGCGATCAGGCGTTCGGCGCGTCCTTGAAGTGTCTTCAGCGCAGCTTCCATGGTCGCTCCGGTGGCGCTGCCATCGTCGACGATCACCACGGTCCGACCCTCGGGCGGGATCGGCGGGCGCACCGGGCTGTAGCGCTGGCGCCGCTGCTGGAGCAGCTTGCGTTGCTGCTCGGCTTCACGCTCTACCGCATCCTGCGAAAAGTGGGAGGCCGCCTCGTCGAGCTTCATGGTGCCGTCCTCGCTGATCGCGCCGATGGCGAACTCGGGGCTGCCCGGGGCGCGGATCTTGCGCACCAGTACCACGTCGAGTTCGCCTTCCAGGGCATCGGCCAGGTGACGCCCCATGGGTACCCCACCACGCGGAATGGCGAGCACGAGCGGATTGGAACCCTTCAGGTGTGACAGGCGCTCGGCGAGTCGTTCTGCCGCGTCCAGTCGATCACGAAACATGTCGCTCTCCTTTCCTCCGCTGCCGATTCTCTCCCAGTGTAGCTGGCCCTTTCTCGGGAGAGAGGCGGTACCGGGCGGCCGGATCAGGAGCGGAGTGAGAAAGAGGTGGAAATAATTTCTGTATACAATAAATTGATGTACTGTCGCTCATTGAGGTGCGATTTGGAATACATTTTTTGACCGATTGGACAGGAAATGCGAGTCGCAACGGGCGCGGTTAGCTCGGCGTGTACGGGAAAGCCTCTGGCCGCAATTCGAACAAGTCACGGTGCCGGCTTTCCGTATACAGAAACACAACAACGACTGGATGGATCCATGCGAAAGATTCAGAACACTTCGATTTTCGACTTTCATGGCCGGCCTGCGCTGACCAAGGCCCTACCCTTGTCGCTGCAGCACGTGCTGGCCATGATTGCCGGTGTCATCACCCCGCCGATCATCATTGCGGGCGTGGTGGGCGCCACGCCGGAAGAGAAGCTCTTGCTGATACAGATCGCCGTGTTGGCCTCGGGGGTCTGCACGCTGTTTCATCTTTACGGTGTCTGGAAATTCGGCGCCCGGTTGCCGGCAATCTTCGGCGTGGGCTTTGCCTATGTGCCGACGCTGATCGCAGTGGGCGCACAGTTCGGCATCGAGGGAATCCTCGGCGCTCAACTGATCGGCGGTATCACCATGATGGTGGTGGGGTACTTCATACAGTACATCCGCCACCTGTTTCCGCCGGTGGTGGCGGGCACGGTGGTGCTGGTGATTGGCCTGTCGCTCTACGACATCGCGGTGCGCTACATGGCCGGTAACGGCAACGTCAACGCTCCCGGGTTCGGCGATCCGCAAAACTGGGCCGTGGGCCTGGTGACGCTCATCACGGTGCTCGTCGCCTCGCAGTTCGGCAGGGGGGTGATCAAGCTGTCGGCGATCATCGTGGGGATTCTGGTGGGCTATCTTCTGTCGCTGGCATTGGGGATGGTCAGCTTCGGTTCGGTGGCCCAAGCCAGCTGGGTGGCGGTGCCCCAGCTCATGCCCTTCAGCATGGAATTCCATGCCTCGGCGATCGCCGCCATGGTGGTCATCTGCGTGATCAACTCGGTCCAGACCATTGGCGACCTCTCGGCGACCACCGTGGGCGGCATGAATCGCGAGCTGAAGACGCGGGAACTCACCGGCGGTTTGCTGGGCAACGGCCTGACCACGACGGCAAGCGCCTTCTTCGGTGCCCTGCCTACCTCCACGTTCAGCCAGAACGTGGGCATTGTCGCCATGACCAAGGTGATCAGCCGCTTCGTGCTGGCGCTGGCCGGCGGCTTCATGCTGCTGGCGGGCCTCAGCCCCAAATTCGGTGCGATCATGACCACCATCCCTTATCCGGTGCTCGGCGGAGCCACCATCACCGTGTTCGGCATGATCACCATGACCGGCATCAAGTTGCTGATAAAGGACGAACTCTCCGCCCGCAACATGACCATCGTGGGCCTGGCACTGGCGCTCAGCCTGGGTATCGCCGAGGTGCCGGCGGCGATCGAACGCTTCCCCGAATGGCTGCAGAACCTGGTCGGTGGCGCACCCATCGTGGTGGCCGCCATTACCGCTTTCGTGCTCAACCTGCTGCTGCCGAACGTGACCCTGGACGACGAGGCTCGCGAGCGCGAGGCGATGGCAAGCGATGACAAGGGGGAGTCTGGCTGTGGGGCGCGACAGGAGATGCGCCAACCGCTCGGCAAGGCGCCGCGTGGCTGACCTTCAGCACGTTATTTTTTTGGAAACTATTTCTGTATACATTTTAGTTTTCATGGGAAGCGGGAAATGTATTCAGTTATAGCCTCATAATCACAACAAAGGATCTACCCATGCATGATCGAACGACTTGGCGTCTTGCCACTGGTGTCGCGCTGCTGTGCGGCCTGTCGGTCGGCACGGCTCAGGCAGCCACCTGGAGCGATACCTTCCTCGGTTATCGCTATGGCACCCGGTTCACGGAGCCGGGCAATCCGAATGATGTCGAGAAGCACATCCTTCAGTTCACCCATGTAAGTGGCTACACACTGGGCCAGAACTTCCTGAACGTGGACGTGCTGCAGTCGGACAGTACCGATCCGGCCAGCGGCGGCGAGAGCGGTGCCACCGAGGCCTACCTCACCTACCGTCACCAGCTTCATTTCGGCAAGCTGTTCGGCGAGCCGCTGGCCTTCGGCCCGGTCAAGGAGGTGGGGCTAACCGGCGGGTTCGACCTCAACACCAAGAACACCGAGTTCGCTCCGCGTAAGCGCATGCTGGTGGCGGGCCCCACCCTTAAATTCGACGTGCCCAAGGGCTTCCTCGATCTCAGCCTGTTCTATGCCCATGAGTGGAATCACTGCGGTGCGGGATTCTGTGAGATCAACGAGATCGAGTTCGACCCCTATTACCAGCTCAACCTGGCATGGGGGCTGCCCTTCTCCGTGGGGGCGCTGCCGATGAAATTTCAAGGCTTCTACAACTATAACCACGAGAAGGGCGAGGACTACCAAGGCAACGCCACCGAGGCCGAGCAACTGCTGCGTACGGCGCTGATGCTTGACGTGGGCCAACTGGCATGGGGCGAGGAAAATCGCCTATGGGCCGGGGTCGGCTATGAATACTGGCGCAACAAGTTCGGCAACCATGACAAACCGGGCGTCGATACCGATGCGGCCACCCTGCAGCTGGAGTGGCATTTCTAAATCAGACATTTATCGACAACGAGCAGGGCCGCCCAGAAGGCGGCCCTACTTATTTCGAAGCACTGGGGTGCGGTCAGTTTGGTGATGCAAGTCGTGGTGTCGTCGAGCGGTGCCGAACGGGAGAAGAGGATAGAAGACGACGGTGCGCCGCCAGCTTGCCGGCGGCACGTGATGACAAAGGGACGATCAGACTTCGGCGCCGGTCTTCTCCGCTTCGCCGGTGGCCGGTTCCTCACCACCGCGCTGACGGCGAGGCTTTCCGGGCAGCAGCGCATCCAGCAGCAAGGCAGCCACAGCCGCCGGCACCAGGCCGGACTTGAGCAGCAGGCCGACCTGACCGGGCAGAGTCTGGGAAATCTCCTCCACCGCGGGCAGACCGATGCCCAGGCTCAGCGATACGGCGATGATCAACATGGCCCGCTGATCCAATTCGCACTCCTGGATGATCTTGAGGCCGGCCGAGGCGATCATGCCGAACATGACGATGCCGGCGCCTCCTAACACGGCATGGGGCATGGCAGCGACCAGACCGCCCAGCTTGGGGAACAGGCCCATGGCGATGAGCAACAACCCGCCAATGGTTACCACGTGTCGGCTGACCACGCCGGTAAGAGTGATCAAGCCGACGTTTTGAGCGTAGGCCGTATTGGGAAGGGTGTTGAAAACCGCCGCGAACGATGTCGCCACGCCATCGGCCATTACGCCACCGGAGAGTTCGCGGTCCTTGGCCGCACGCCCCGCGCCGCCGGCGGTGATGGCGGAAATGTTGCCGATGGTCTCGAGGCCCACCACGAACATAATCAGCGCCATGCCGACGATAGCCGTAAGTGAGAACTCCATACCGTATTCGAGCGGTTTGGGCAGGGCGAACCAGCTCGCCTCGCGCAGGTTGGTGAAGTCCACCATGCCAAGCGCAATCGCTGCCAGATAACCGGCCAGCAGGCCGAAGAGAATCGAGGAGGCCTTGACGAATCCGCGCCCCAACTGGTGCACGGCAATGCACACGACCAGCACGAACAGCGCCAGCAGTAGGTTCGTTGGCGAAGCGAAGTCAGGGGAGCCCACGCCGCCAGCCGCGTACTTGAGACCTACGGGCATTAGGGTGATGCCGATCAGCAGTACCACGATGCCGGTCACCACCGGAGAGAACCAGTGTCGAATCTTCTTCAGAAAAGTTCCGAGTACCACCTGCAGCAAGCCGGCAACGAACGAGGCGCCGAGTACCGCGGGCAGGCCGAAGGCCTTGGCCAGTGGTAGGGCGACCGGCAGGAAGCCGAAGCTCGTGCCCTGGACGATCGGCAGGCGGGCGCCAATCGGGCCGACGCCAATGGTCTGGATCAAGGTCGAGACACCTGCCACGAACAGGGCCACCTGGATCAGGAAGATCTGCTCCCCAGCACTGGCACCGATGACGCCGGCAATGATGATCGGTGGGGTCACGTTGCCAGCGAACATGGCCATGATGTGCTGCAGGCCGAGAGGGATGGCCTTGGACAGCGGCGGCATGGCGTCAGGGTCCTGATTGATGGTGCGTGTGGGATTACGCTGGGGATGAGGTGCGGAGCGGGTTGTGGACATGTTCAAGCTCACGATTCGTTGTTGTTGGGAAGGATGCCTGGTTGAGGACTGGCGGTCTGCCTTTACCTCTGTGCGTCAGAGTCAATAGTGAATGTACACAATGCTTGTTTTTTAAAAGACAATTGTCGTGTACAGGGCGGATTTATTTTACTTTTTCTTTTGAAACAGTGGCTTATAAGAAATTAATTGACCGATTGGTCAGGCCAAGACCTTTCTGGAGAGAGGCGAAGTGCGAGGCCACCATTGGCCTCAATGGGCTTGTCAACGCTGATCTTTTCAATGGTAAGTAACTGATATTATTGTTCAATTCTCACAGTCTGACGATCTTGTGCAGCGTTGAAAGGTCTCTTGGGCGAGGCATGGTACGGTATGCTTTCAGAGATTGTTGTATACAAAAAATGGATACAGGGTTATCGATATGCGACAACTACACAACCTGACGGTGCGGGCCAGTTGGTTCCTGGTGTTGCTGGGTTTCTTGACGATGCTGGTGGCCTTGAGTGCCATCGGCCTGTGGGCCGTTACTCATAGCCAGCGGAACTTCGATGCGTTCGAGGCGGTAAACGTGAACCAGCAGGCAACCCTGAACCGTGCCAATTCGATGTTGCAGAGCGTACGGCTCGACATGGCACGGCACTATGAGCAGGCCCTGGAGAACCGGCAGAGGGTCGATAGGGAGCCGTTAGACGACCTGCAGCAGCGTTTGGCCATGGCCTCGGAGGTCTTCGGGGAGTTCACATCGCTGCCGCGACAGCCGGGGCAGGATGCGCTCATTACGCCTGTCCAGGATCGCTTTGCCCAGTTGCTGGAGAGAGCCGTGGAGCCCCAGTTAAGTGCCCTGGCCGAAGGCAGGTGGGAGGATTATGCGCGTTCGAGGGATGTCGCTTATGCCGCTTACGACGACTTCTACCAGGCAGCGGTAGGGTTTTTTCGTACGGCTGAGGCGGAGGGGGCCGCACGGGCCAGCGACTTCGGCTGGGTGGTCGATGTCACGCGCAAGGCCATCATAGTCGTCTTCATCGGTGCGATCGTCATGATCGTGGTCGTCTTCTGGGGCGTGACCCAGCACCTCATCCGTCCGCTCGAGCGGGTCATCGAACATTTCCAGCAGATGGCCCAGGGTAACCTGGCCGAAGTGGTCGAGCGCCGGGGGAGTAACGAGATCGGCAAGCTACTCTCCGCTCTCGGCGACATGCAGGCCGCACTTCGCGACACGGTCTCACGGATGCGGGATAGCAGTGGCGAGGTGTATGCCGGTGCATCCCGAATCGTCAGTGCCAATCGCGACCTCTCGGCGCGCACCGAGCGCCAGGCCGCTGCGCTGACCGAGACCGCCTCGAGTATGGAGGAGATTACGGCGACGGTGAGAAGCAACAGCCAGAATGCCGCCGATGCGAGCCAGATGGCGGAGCGCGCCGCCGGTCAGGCCGAGGAGGGCGGGAGTATCGTGGCCGGTCTCGTCGAGCAGATGCATCAGGTTCGCGAAGGGGCGGAGCGCATTACCGACATCATCGGCCTGATTGACCAGATCGCCTTCCAAACCAATATTCTCGCCCTTAACGCCTCGGTCGAGGCGGCACGTGCGGGTGAGCACGGGCGAGGCTTTGCCGTCGTCGCCAATGAAGTGAGGAAATTGGCCACCCGCAGTGCGGACGCCTCCGCCGAAATTCGATCGCTGATCGTGCATTCCGTCGAGCAGACCCGGGCGGGGACGGCGAGCGCCGACAAGGCCGGCGAAGCCGTGGAGGCCATCCGGCAGTCGATCCACGAGGTTAACCGGTTGATGGGAGAGATCGCCCATGCCTCGCGCGAGCAGGAAGCCGGCATCGACGAGATCAATCGCGCTGTGTCCGACATGGACGACACGACGCAGCAGAATGCCGCCATGGTGTTGCAGGCCAGTGAGGCGGCCAATCAGCTGAGCGGCGTGGCTGGCGATCTGCAGACGGCCGTTGAGCGCTTCCGGCTTGGCGAGCAAGATTCGTCGCGAGCGCATGACCACGGGGATGCGGCTCCCCCCTCATCATCACATGGCCTCGCCGGTGCCGCCCTGCCGGATCTCACCACTCAGCCGGCTGGTTGATTGGCTGACTCGTACCTAACGCTGTGACGGTCCGGCAGCACCGGCGCAGCTCGGGAGGGCTGGCGAGCGGTACTTCGTACACACCACGACCCGCGGTGAAGCCCCACGGGTCTTGGCGTCATGGTGAGGGTCAGCGCGCGCGGTCGTCGAGCCGGAAGCGGGCGATGCGGTTGATCTGCTTGATGGCGGTGCGGCGCTCTTCTTCAGGGGAATTTTCCAGGCGGGTCACGAAGGCCGCGAGAATGGCATGCCGGTCGCTGCCCTTCACGGCCATGACGAAGGGAAAGCCGAACTTGTCCTTGTACGCAGCATTGAGGCGCTCGAAGCGAGCCATTTCCTCGGGGGTGCACTGATCGAGCCCGGCGCCGGCCTGCTCGCGCGTGGAGTCGTCGGTCAGTTCACCGGCAATGGCGGCCTTGCCGGCCAGGTCGGGGTGGGCGCGAATCACCTCGAGCTGACGCTCCGGCGTGGCGCTGCGCAGCGTCGTGCCCATGGCATCGGCGAGGCCGGACGGCGTGTCGTGCTGATCCGTCAGGCCGCGTTCCCAGGTCAGTTCCGCCACCCAGGGTGAGTGCTCGTAGATGTCGCCGAAGCTGGTGACGAAGTCATCGCGGTCGAGCGTGCTGGGGCGTGGCGTCAGTTTCTTATCGTTCATCGTGATCCTCCTTGGTCGGGCTGCAAGAGAGTGCTCGTAGCGTGTCATACTCAAAGTGTATACAAAAAATCTTTGAAATGTACCATATAACAAGCTAAAACTGTCTTCATGATAGAGCGGCGGGCTCAAGCCCGCCAGGTATTGGCTCGACCCGGAGCCGGCAGCTACCGGGCTAACGATGGGAGTAACGAAATGGGACGACTGACCACGCACGTATTGGATACCGCCCAGGGCCGCCCCGGAGATGGCATTCGCATTGAGGTCTATCGCCTGGAGGGGGCGCAGCGCACTCCGCTCAAGACGGTCACGACCAACGACGATGGCCGCTGCGATGCGCCCATCCTGGAAGGGGACGACTTCAAGGCCGGCGAATACGAACTGGTCTTCCATGCCGGTGACTACCTGCGCCAGCAGGGCATCCAGGCGGACGAACCGCGCTTCCTCGACGTCATCCCGCTGCGCTTTGGCGTGGCCGACGATTCGCAGCACTACCATGTGCCGCTGTTGCTCTCCCCGTATGGTTATTCCACCTACCGCGGCAGCTAGGAAAGGGCATCTCTTCGCCTTGAGAGTCGCTGCGTTGGCCCCGGGCCACTGAACAACAACACCGATCGAGACCCCTCAGATGCAAGCTTACCTACTGGAGTTCGTCAATTTCATGCTGCGCTGGCTTCACGTCATCGCGGCAATTGCCTGGATCGGCGAGTCGATCTACTTCGTGATGCTGGACAACGGCCTGCGTAAGCCCAAGGCAGCCGAGGATCGCGACAAGGGCGTATTCGGCGAGATGTGGGCCGTGCATGGCGGCGGCTTCTATCACAACCAGAAGTACGCCACGGCGCCCGCCAAGCTGCCGGAAGACCTGCACTGGTCGTTCTGGAAGGCCTATACCACCTGGCTTTCCGGCTTTGCCCTGTTCGTGCTGCTGTACATGGCCAACCCGGGCTTCTACCTGGTCAACCCCAACAGCGACTGGGCGTGGGCCGCCGACTTGAGCGGCTGGCAGGCCAACATGCTGGCGCTGGCATTCCTGCTGGGGGGCTGGGTCGTCTACAACGAGATGTGCAAGCGCATCAGTCCCAACATGGATCGCGACGGGATCCTGAGCCTGGCGGTCGCCGTGCTGATGGTCGTGGTGTCCTACCTCAGCGTGCACCTGTTCTCCGGTCGCGCCGCCTTCCTGCTCACCGGTGCCGTCATGGCCACCGCCATGTCGGCCAACGTCTTCTTCTGGATCATTCCCGGCCAGCGGCGCATGGTGAAGGCCATGAAGGCGGGCGAGGCGCCCAATCCGCTGGACGGCAAGCGCGGCAAGCAGCGCTCGGTGCACAACACCTACTTCACCCTGCCGGTCGTGCTGCTGATGATCAGCAACCACTACTCCTTCGTGTACAACCACGAATACGCCTGGGTGCTGATGTCGCTGTTCATCTTCGCCGGTGCGCTGATTCGCCAGTTCTTCGTGCTGATGCACGCCGGCAAGATCCAGCCCGCTTACCCGGTGGCCGGTGCGGCGCTGATCGCCGTGGCCTTCTGGATCGGCATGCCGGCCAACAGTGCGTCGGAGGGGGCCGCAAGCAGCGAGGGGCCGAGTTTGGCTGAGGTCGAGGCCATCATCGAGTCACGCTGCGTCGCCTGCCATTCGGCCAGCCCGACCCAGGCGGGCTTCGGTTCGGCGCCGGCAGGGGTGATCTACGACACCACGGCGCAGATCGAGGGGCATCGCGAGAAGATCCAGGAGGTCGTGGCCAGCAAGTACATGCCACTTGGCAATATGACCGGAATGACCGACGAGGAGCGCGACGCGATCGCCGCCTGGTCGGAGTAGACCGCGTTGGCTGATCCGCTGGCCCCCAGCCCGCTTGTCGACGGTGCTGGGGGCTTCTGGTTCGATAGTTGGCGGAAGACGTATACAATGATTGGCAGTGACGGTATGCGAGGAGGGCGACCATGAACCAGCGGCAGAGCCTGGCCGAGGCGGGCGATTCGAGCAAGGCCAAGCCTCGGCGCCTGGGCAAGAACGGCGATGGGGCGGAGCGCCACGAGGCGATCTATCGCACGATCAGCGATGCCATCATCGAGCACCGCCTGCGCCCCGGAGCGCGCCTGCGCGAGGATGCCCTGGCCGAGGTGTTCGGCATCAGCCGCACCGGCATTCGCAAGATTCTTCAGCGCCTGGCCCTGGAGCAGTTGGTCACCCTGACGCCGCGGCGCGGAGCCAGCGTCACCCGTCCGACCGCCGACGAGGCCAAAGATGTCTTCGACGCGCGCCAGATGGTGGAATGCGGACTGATGCCCGAAGTGGCTCGTCGCATCACCGCCGAGAACGTGCGCGAACTGCGTGACATGGCCCGACGCGAGCGCGAGGCGCTCAAGTCGGGTGAGCAGAGCCGTGCGATCAAGCTTTCCGCCGCCTTCCACGAACGTATCGCCCAGCTTTCCGGCAATGCCACCCTGGCGTCTTTCGTCGGCCAGCTCTGTTCACGTTCGTCGCTGATTCTCGCTGTCTACGGCAGCTCGGGGCACCTGGGCTGCGAATCCCATGATCACGACGACCTGATCGGTTATCTGGACGCCGGCAACGGCGAGCGTGCTGCCGCCTTCATGAGTCGACACCTCAAGGCCATCGAAGCCTCGCTCTCCATCGTCGAGGAAGAGGAAGACACGCCGGACCTGCAGCGTATCTTCGGCGTCTGAGCGGCGCTGCTACCTTCGATACGCAACGAGAACCGCCGAAGCTTCTGCCTTCGGCGGTTCTCGTTGCGGTTACCCCCATCGGCTATCGTTTGTAGTGCGCCCCAGCTATCGCCGGGGCGTGTGGAAGCCGAGCCTGTCAGGCCGCGGGAGTGGCCGTGATGGGGCGATGGCTGGCCATCAGCCCGTAATAGAACAGGCCGCCGAGCGCGGCGCCCATCATCCAGCCGTAGCCGCCAAGGCCGGAGAGTGCCGGCACGACAACGGTGGATACCGAGAACAGCGCGGCGCCGCCGAACGCCGCGAGGGCACGTGAGTTCCAACCCTTCACGTAGTAGTAGGCGCTGCCCGGCTCGGAGGAGAACAGCTGCTGCATGTCGAGGTGCTGACGCTTTACCAGATAGTAGTCCACCACGATGATGCCGTAGAAGGGGGCCACGACGGCGCCAAGCGCATTGACGAAGCCGGGCACGCCGATCTGGCTGATCAGCGAGACCCACAGCGCACCGACGAAGAAGGCCACGATGGCAGTGAGCAGACCGCCCACCTTGAAACTGATCTTGCTGGGGAACAGATTGGCCAGATCATAGGCCGGCGGAATGAAGTTGGCGACCAGGTTGATGCCGACGGTGGCGGCGAAGAAGGTCAACGCAGCGATGATGGTCAGCGGCAGCGAATCGACCCGCTCGACGATATCCGCAGGGTTGGTCAGTGCCTCGCCGAAAAGTACCAGGGTACCGGCGGTAATGATCAGCGCGATGAAGGAGAAGAAGGCCACATTGAGCGGCAGTCCCAGCAGGTTGCCGAGCTTCATCTGGCGCTCGGTCCTGACGAAGCGAGTGAAGTCGCCGAAGTTGATCACCACCGCGGCGAAGTAGGCCACCATGGTGCCGACGATGGCCAGGAAGGCCGCCACCGAGCTGCCGCTGCGCTCGCCATCGGCACTGAAGATGGTGTCGATGGCGGGCAGCAGCTCGTCGCCGGCCTGGTACCAGACCACGATCATCAGCGCCACCATCACCACGTAGACCAGCGGTCCCGCCCAGTTGAGGAAGTGCTTGATGCGCTCGATGCCGGACCAGAAGATCGCGATCTGGAACAGCCAGACGATCACGAACGAGACCCAGGCGACGCCGGAGAGGCCGAGGAAGGTGCTGCCATCGCCGGCACCGACGAATGCCGTAATCAACAGTGCCACCGCGGTGGAGGCGAAGTAGGTCTGCACGCCGTACCAGAAGATGCCGATGATGGCGCGCAGCATGGCCGGCAGGTTGGCGCCGCGCACGCCCATGCTGGCACGGACCATGACCGGAAAGGGAATGCCGTACTTCACGCTGGGCTTGCCGGTGAGGTTGACCAGATACATGACGATGAAGCCTGCCAGGATGATCGCCGCCATGACCGCCCAGCCGTTGAGCCCATGGGTCAGGAACAGCGAGGCGGCCAGGGTGTAGCCGAACAGGCTCTGAATGTCGTTGGACCAGACGTTGAAGATCTCGAAGGCGCCCCAGCTGCGATCCTTGTGTTTCAGCGGGGCCAGGTCCTCGTTATATAGCGTGGGATCGATGTTCTGAATGTTCAGCTCGTTGTCTTGCATCGTCGTCACCATTGTCATTATTAGGCAGCTTCGCCCCCCGCCATGAGCGGGAGGGCGAAGCAGGGGCGCGCGGAACTACTGGCGGAAGCGCTGGCAGGGGGCCCAGTGCTTCATCAGCAGATAGTAGGTCAGGCCTGCCGGGACCAGGCTGGCGTACCAGGAGACGGCGGAGAAGGACAACGCCGCGACGATGCCCACAGCGGTGGCGACCAGCGCCGCTTTGTTGACACCCTGGTAGGGGCCGTTCTCGTCGTAGAGCTTGCCTAGATCGAGGGTACGGCGGCGGATCAGATAATAGTCGACCACCAGGATGGCAAAGATCGGGCCGAGGAAGGCGGAATAGGTCTGCACGAACAGCTGCAGGCCGGCGGCGGAATCGGGCTGCACCAGCTTCCAGGGGAAGGTGGCGAAGGCCAGCAGGCCGACGATGACCGTGGAAGTGGAGAATTTCAGCTTGAACACATCCATCAGCACATAGGTCGGCGGCACCACGTTGTTGAGCACGTTGGTAGTGACCTGGGCGAAGGCGATGAACAGCAGCGTGGTCATCAGCAGCGGCGTGTTGTCCACGGCATTGGCGAACACCTGGATCGGGTCGGCCGTGCCGGTGGCTTCGGAGACCATGTAGCCAATCAGACCCATGAACAGCGTGCAGGGAAGAATGGACATGGCATAGATGGTAGTCAGGATGCCTGGCCCGGTACCGTGCTTGTGCTCCCGTGAGTAGTCGCTGACGTTGAGCATCATGGTGCTGTAGATGCCCAGGAACAGCATGGTGGCGCCCCAGAACGGCATGCCCCATGAGCCTTCCATGGTCAGCAGGCTGGCCGAAAGTTCGTCACCGTAGCGCTGCACCGTGGCATAGAACATGTAGGTCAGCGAGGCGAGAATGAAGGCGCTGCCGATATTCTCCAGCCACTTGATGCCCTGGAAGCCCATCACCGACAGGCCGATCTGCAGGAACTGGAAGGTGATGAAGTAGAACACCAGGTTGTCGAAGCCGAACAGGGTCGCCGAGACCATGTTCAGCGCCCCGGCGCCGATCCAGCTCTGAAAGCCGTACCACACCACCGCGGGCACCGCCCGGACCAGGCCGGGCAGCCTAGTGCCGGCAAAGCCGAAGGCGCTGCGTGCCTGCACCATGAAGGGAATGCCGTACTTGTAGCCGGCGGCACCATTGATCGCCAGCGCGATGCCGATCACGAAGCAGCCAATGGCGATGGCCAGGGTTGCCTGGATCAGGTTGAGGGTGCCGACCACGCTGGAGCCCATGGCGAACGTACCGATCGACACGCAGCCACCGAACCATGCCAGGAAGTAGGAGGTACGCCCCATGATGCGGGTCTTCTGGGGCGCCAGCGACTCCTCGCCAAGCGCTTTGGAGGCGCCGGGCTCGGAGGCAGCCAAGGAGGCAGGGTCGGCCGCCGTGCTGTGTGGGTTGGTATGTTGCATGGGTCTGTCCTCGCGAGTCGTTGCTCTGTGTTGTGGTTGTGCCCGCTGCTGCTCTCGGGCTCTGTGGCGAGACGTGCTCAAGGCATGTTGTTATGAATGTCGTTGTTGGTCAGGGAATCTCAGTGTTCCGGCGTCAGGTTCGAGTACCTCTCGAAGCGACCTGTGAAGGGTTTGGGGCGCGGGAACGCCAGGTCGCCATGCTTGCTGGTGCCGAGTCCCAGGCCGACGAGGGCCTCGGCCAGCTTGACCGCGGCCGTGACGCCCTCGATCACCGGCAGGCCGACCTCGCGCGAAATGGTGTCGGTCAGGTCGGCCATGCCGCCGCAACCCAACACGATGGCGCCGATGCCATCCTCGTCGCGCGCCCGGCGGCACTCCTCGACGATGCGCGAAAGCGCCGCCGAACCGTTCTCCTCAAGGTCCAGCACGGGAATCTCCGCGGCGCGGACACGGCGACAATGGTGGCGAAACCCGTACTGCTCCAGCAGGTGCTCGGCGATGATGCCGGTGCGCGAGAGGGTGGTCACCACCGAGAACCGCGTGCTGATCAGGGTGGCGGCGTGGAAAGCCGCTTCGGCGATACCGATTACCGGGGCGCGGGTCAGCTCGCGCGCCGCCAGCAGGCCCGGGTCACCGAAACAGGCAATCACGTAGGCATCGGTGCTATCCCTTTCTCCGGCCAGCACTTCTTCCGCCACGCCAACCGCGCTGATGGCCTCGTCGAAGTGGCTCTCGATCGACACCGGGCCGTCCGCCGGCTGTGTCGCCACGATGGTGGTATCGGCGGCGGCAACGCGCCGTGCCGCTTCACCGATCTTTCGGGTCATGGCGACCGTGGTGTTGGGATTGATGATGCGTAGGCGCATGCGAACTCCGAAGTCTTCATGTGAACAATAAAAAATCTCTTTGTACACAAAATAGGCGCTGCAAGCACCGGGCGCAAGTACTTCGTTCCATCTGGCTGATCCTGAAAAAATCAATTTTATTCAATAACTTAGGATTTATTTTTCTTGATGGGGGAGGTTTCTTGTACCTAGACTTAGGTCGAAGTTGCGATAATAAAGGATTGAGTGGCGACTATTTATCTATGCAAATGTATACAATTTGTTGGATTTTCTGTGCGCTCCTGCCCGGTCTGAGCCGCAAGAAAGCGAGAATGAGAGTCAGGGGGCAGCTGGACTTGAAGCACAGTTGCAAGTGGGGGTATTTTTTGTATACAAAGTGCGAGTGCGTTCTACCATCGCCTGCACAAGGAGAAGCGAGCGCATCTTGCAGGCGTGACCCAAGTGCTGTGAAAGACCATACGAACAGTCGGCGCTTGGTTGCAGCTACGTGGGATACAGTCTATCTTATTTATTGTATACATTAGGTGTTGCGAGAGGCTGCTGAGAGCGATGCCGAGCCGCGCAACAGCAGCAAAAACAAGAGGAAGTGCTCATGAGCGTTGGCCCTGACTACCCCCGTGATCTCATCGGCTATGGCCGCAATCCGCCTCATGCCAACTGGCCGGGGCGAGCCAAGGTCGCCGTCCAGTTCGTGCTCAACTATGAAGAGGGTGGGGAGAACTGCGTCCTGCATGGTGATGCCGGCTCCGAGCAGTTCCTCTCCGAGATCATTGGCGCGCCGGCTTTTCCCGACCGCCACTTGAGCATGGAATCGATCTACGAATACGGCTCGCGTGCGGGCGTGTGGCGCATCCTGCGGGAATTCGAGCGTCGTGGCCTGCCGCTGACGGTGTTCGGGGTGGCCATGGCGCTGGAGCGCCATCCCGAGGTCGCCCACGCCTTCAAGGAGCTGGGCCACGAGATCGCTTGCCACGGCTACCGCTGGATCCATTACCAGGAGGTGCCGGAGCACGTCGAGCGCGAGCATCTGCAGCACGCCATGGAGATCTTCCAGCGTCTCTACGGCGAGAAGCCGCAGGGGTGGTACACCGGACGCGACAGCCCCAATACCCGCCGGCTGGTACTCGATGAGGGCGGCTTCCTCTACGACAGCGATAACTACGGCGACGACCTGCCGTTCTGGACCCGTGCCGCGGACAGTCAGGGCAACGAGCATGACCACCTGATCGTTCCCTACACTCTGGACAGCAACGACATGCGCTTCGCCGCGCCGCAGGGCTTCAATACCGCCGACCACTTCTTCACCTACCTGCGTGACGCCTTCGACGTGCTCTACGCGGAGGGCGAGGAGTCACCCAAGATGCTCTCGGTGGGCATGCACTGTCGGCTGCTCGGTCGCCCCGGCCGCTTCCGCGCCCTGCAGCGCTTCCTCGACCATATCGAGGCCCACGACCGGGTGTGGGTGACACGCCGAGTGGATATCGCCAGGCACTGGATGGAGCACCATCCGGCGCCGGGTCGATAACGCCGCATCCCGACAGGACTGCTTGAGGCGGGGCGCCGGGGCAGGCCGGAGAGGAGGTCCTTCGCCATGGATGGCGAAGGTAGCGCCCAGGGACGGGTTCACAGCGCCTCCTCAAAGGTCTGTCGCCGGGGTAGCCCCGAGTGCCACAAGGTTGGCCAACTTCATCGTTAAGGAACTTTCATGAGCCAACGCACCTATTATGCCCCCCACGGCGGTCATCCGCCCCAGACCCAGCTGCTCTCCGACCGGGCAGTGTTCACCGAAGCCTACGCCTTCATTCCCAAGGGCGTGATGCGCGACATCGTCACCAGCAACCTGCCGTTCTGGGAGGAGACCCGGCTGTGGGTGCTGGCGCGTCCGCTCTCCGGCTTCGCCGAGACCTTCTCGCAGTACATCATGGAAGTGGGCCCGGGTGGCGGCAGCGAGCGTCCCGAGCTCGACCCCGCCGCCGAAGGCGTGCTGTTCGTGGTCGAAGGCGAGATGATCCTGACCATCGCAGGCGAGCGCCATGAGATGAGCCCGGGCGGCTACGCCTTCCTGCCGCCGGGCTGCCACTGGCAGCTGCGTAACGAGTCGGATGCGCCGGTACGTTTCCACTGGGTGCGCAAAGCCTATGAGTACGTCGAGGGCATCGAGGTACCCGAGGCGTTCGTCACCAACGAGAACGACATCGCGCCCAACGAGATGCCCGATACCGAGGGACGCTGGGCCACCACCCGCTTCGTCGATCCGGCCGACGTGCGCCACGACATGCACGTCAACATCGTCACCTTCCAGCCCGGCGGGGTGATCCCCTTCGACGAGACCCACGTCATGGAGCACGGCCTCTACGTGCTCGAGGGCAAGGCGGTCTACCATCTCAATCAGGACTGGGTCGAGGTCGAGGCCGGCGACTTCATGTGGCTGCGCGCCTTCTGCCCGCAGGCGTGCTATGCCGGGGGGCCGGGGCCGTTCCGTTATCTGCTCTATAAGGACGTGAACCGCCACGCGGCGCTGCGGCTTGGTGCTCGCTAAGGCGTAGCGGACTTGCATTAGTATCACCGAGTTTTCCGAATCTCAGCGACGTGAGGGGCGCCGGGGGCAGGCCGAAGAGGAGGTCTTTTGCCAGGGATGGCAAAAGTAGCGCCCAGGGATGGGTTCACAGCGCCTCCTCGCAGGCCTGCCGCCGGAACAGCCCCGGCGATATGGGCGACTGCCGAAAAAACGAGAGGCTGACATGCTGGATCTCAAAGCCGAGCCGCTGACGCCGGAGGCCTTCGCGCCCTTCGGCGACGTCATCGATACGCGCACGGCGGACTACTTTCACATCAACGCCGGGCGTACCCGGCGCTACCACGACCTGGCCAGGGTCGAGACCCTGGGCGAGCAGGCGAGGGCGCTGATCAGCATCTTCGTCAGCCAGCCGGTCTCGATCCCGCTGGAGCTCGATTTCCTCGAGCGCCACCCCCAAGGCAGCCAGGCCTTCATGCCGCTGCACGAGGAACGCTTCGTGATCGTGGTGGCGCCACCCGGCGAGACCATCGACCCGGCCGAGGTTCGCGCCTTCGTCACCGACGGGCGCCAGGGCGTCAACTACCGCGCCGGTACCTGGCACGCCATCCAATCGGTGCTGGAGCGCGAAGGGGAGTTCCTGGTCGTCGATCGCGGCGGCGAGGGCAATAACTGCGACGAGTACCCGCTGGCGATACGCGTCACGCTCTAAGCTTTCGGTCTAGAATTGCCCAGGTTGCTGTTTTGGCCTGGGTTTTTTGTGCCTTATTGGTTTTATAAAAATATTTTCCAGAAAATATTGACGCGGTGCGTGTCGGCTCCTAATCTCGTAATACAGAAATATTTTCCAAAAACAATCCGATCGCCACTCACGGGAGGAACCGTCATGGCTCGAATGACAGCAGCAGAGGCCGCCGTTCACGTGCTCCGCAAGGAGGGTATCGACGTTGCCTTCGGCGTGCCCGGTGCCGCCATCAACCCGTTCTACGCTGCCCTGCGCAAGGTCGGTGGCGTCGACCATGTGCTGGCCCGCCACGTCGAGGGGGCATCGCACATGGCTGAGGGATATACCCGTACCCAGGCCGGTAATATCGGGGTGTGCATCGGCACGTCGGGCCCCGCCGGCACCGACATGATCACCGGGCTCTACTCGGCCAGCGCGGATTCCATCCCGATCCTGTGCATCACCGGCCAGGCGCCGCGTGCCAAGCTGCACAAGGAGGACTTCCAGGCCGTCGACATCCAGGCCATCGCCGGGCCGGTGACCAAGTGGGCGGTGACCGTACTGGAGCCGGCCCAGGTGCCGCGCGCCTTCCAGCAGGCTTTCCAACTGATGCGCAGCTCGCGCCCGGGCCCGGTGCTGATCGACCTGCCTATCGACGTGCAGATGAGTGAGATCGAGTTCGACCCGGACACCTACGAGCCGCTGCCGGCCTACAAGCCCTGCGCCTCACGGGCCCAGGTGGAGAAGGCCATGGCCATGCTCGACGAAGCCGAGCGTCCGCTGCTGGTTGCCGGAGGTGGCATCATCAATGCCGATGCCAGCGAACTGCTGGTCGAGTTCGCCGAGCTTACCGGCGTGCCGGTCATCCCCACCCTGATGGGTTGGGGCAGCATCGCCGACGACCATCCGTTGATGGCCGGCATGGTGGGACTGCAGACCTCACATCGCTACGGTAACGCCACGCTGCTCGAGTCCGACTTCGTGATGGGTATCGGTAACCGCTGGGCCAACCGCCATACCGGTAACCTCGAGACCTATACCAAGGGGCGCAAGTTCGTCCACGTCGACATCGAGCCGACCCAGATCGGTCGCATCTTCGGCCCCGACTACGGCATCGTGTCCGACGCCAAGGCAGCTCTCGAGCTGTTCGTCGAGGTGGCCCGCGAGCGCAAGGCGGCAGGCACGCTCAAGAATCGCAGCGCCTGGGCCGAGTCCTGCCAGGAGCGCAAGCGCACCCTGCTGCGCAAGACCCACTTCGATGACGTGCCGGTGAAGCCGCAGCGGGTCTACGAGGAGATGAACAAGGTGTTCGGCAAGAACACCCGCTACGTCAGCACCATCGGCCTGTCGCAGATCGCCGGCGCCCAGTTCCTGCACGTCTACAAGCCGCGCCACTGGATCAACTGCGGTCAGGCTGGTCCGCTGGGCTGGACCATTCCCGCCGCGCTGGGCGTGTGCAAGGCCGACCCGGACGCCGAGGTGGTGGCGCTTTCCGGCGACTACGACTTCCAGTTCATGGTCGAGGAGCTCGCCGCCGGCGCCCAGTTCAAGCTGCCCTATATCCACGTGCTGGTAAACAACTCCTACCTGGGGTTGATCCGTCAGGCCCAGCGCGGCTTCGAAATGGACTACTGCGTGCAGCTCTCGTTCGAGAACATCAACTGCCCCGAGATCAACGAGTACGGCGTCGATCACGTCTCGGTGGCGGAGGGGCTGGGCTGCAAGGCGCTGCGCGTCACCCGGCCCGAGGAAATCGCCCCGGCGCTGGAGGAGGCCAAGCGGCTTAAGGCCGAGCACCGGGTACCGGTGGTGGTCGAGGTGATTCTTGAGCGGGTGACCAACATCGCCATGGGCACCGACCTCGACGGCGTCAACGAATTCGAGGCGCTGGCCGAGAACCGCGAGGATGCGCCGACCTCGATCGCGGCGCTCACCTGACGCCTTGCGCTGCGTCATCGTGGGGACGGTGACGCGGCAACGTTCCATACTCGACAACACAAATAGAGGGAGACCCAACATGCCCAAGTTTGCCGCCAACCTCAGCATGCTGTTCACCGAGGAGGATTTCCTCGACCGCTTCAAGGCCGCCGCCGAGGCGGGCTTCAAGGGGGTGGAATATCTCTTTCCCTACGATTACCCCGCCACCGAGATCAAGGCGCGTCTCGACGAGCACGGCCTTACCCAGGTGCTGCACAACCTGCCGGCGGGCGACTGGGGGGCCGGCGAGCGCGGCATCGCCTGCCACCCGGATCGCGTCGAGGAGTTTCGTGCCGGTGTGGAGAAGGCCATCGACTACGCCACCGCGCTCGGCTGCAAGCAGGTCAACTGCCTGGCCGGCATCCAGCCGCAGGGGGTGAGCCTGGAGCAAGCGCGGCGCACCCTGGTGGAGAACCTGCGCTACGCTGCGGAGAAGCTCGAAGCCGCCGGCATCCTGCTGCTCGCAGAGCCGATCAATACTCGCGACATTCCCGGGTTCTTCCTCAACCGCACCGAGCAGGCCCTGGCGATCTTCGACGAGGTGGGCAGCAATAACCTCAAGCTGCAGTACGACATCTACCATATGCAGATCATGGAGGGCGACCTGGCGCCGACCATCGAGAAGCACCTGGAGCACATCGCCCACGTGCAGCTGGCCGACAACCCGGGGCGCCACGAGCCGGGCACCGGCGAGATCAACTACCCGTTCCTGTTCGCCCACCTCGACCGGTTGGGCTACGACGGCTGGATCGGCTGCGAGTACAAGCCGGCCACGACAACGAAAGAGGGGCTGGGTTGGCTCGATCGGTCATAGAGGCTAGCGGGAGCAGGCAACGGAGCAGGGCGCGAGGCGTCGGCGACCGGTCTGCGAGGAGGCGCTGTGAACCCATACCTGGGTGCTACTTTTGCCATCCATGGCAAAAGACCTCCTCTTCGACCGGTCCCCTTCCGCCCGACGACGGCTCAGCCCCGAGTGGCGACGATGTCTGCAACAGCCGTCGGGTAGTTTGAAACGACAAAGACAAGCGGAAAGGAGAACCATCATGAGCAAGATCGGTTTCATTGGCCTCGGCATCATGGGCCGTCCCATGGCGGGGCATCTGCTGGATGCCGGCCACGAACTCATCACCGTCAAGCGCGGCACGCTGGATGCCACCCTGGCCGAGAAGGGCATGACCGAACTCGACAGTCCCCGTGCCGTGGCCGAGCAGGCCGAGGTGGTCATCACCATGGTGCCGGATACCCCCGACGTCGAGCAGGTGCTGTTCGGCGAGGGCGGCGTCAGCGAAGGGCTCAAGCCCGGCACCCTGGTGATCGACATGAGCTCCATCGCTCCCATCGCCACCCAGGGCTTCGCCAAGCGCATCCATGAGGCCGGCGGCGAATACGTCGATGCGCCGGTTTCCGGCGGCGAGGGCGGCGCCATCAACGCGGCGCTGACGATCATGGTCGGGGCTACCGAAGAGGGCTTTTCCCGTGCCAAGCCGCTCCTCGAGGTGATGGGCAAGACCATCACGCACATCGGCGGCCACGGTGCCGGCCAGACCTGCAAGGTGGCCAACCAGATCGTGGTGGCACTCACCATCGAGGCGGTGGCCGAGGGCCTGCTGTTCGCCTCGAAGGCGGGCGCCGACGTGGCCAAGGTGCGCGAGTCTCTGCTCGGCGGCCTGGCCCAGTCGAAGATCCTCGACGTGCACGGTGAGCGCATGATCAAACGCACCTTCGACCCGGGCTTCAAGATCAAGCTGCACCAGAAGGATCTCAACCTGGCGCTGGAAGGGGCACGCAGCCTCAACCTGGCGCTGCCCGGTACCGCCAATGCCCAGCAGCTGTTCCAGGCCTGTGCCGCGCATGGCGGAGAGGAGTGGGATCACGCCGGTATCCTGCGCGCGCTGGAGTCGCTGGCCGGCCATGAGGTAGGTAGCTGACAGTCATCAACGAGGAGGTGCTATTCGGTCCGCCAGTCGCGCAGACGGTAGGCCAAATTTCCCTCCGGCGGGCGTCGGTTCGGCGCTCGCCAACCGGCCGTACCCTGTGCGGCTTTACCCGGCGGCGGGATCCCCGGCTGGACCCCGCCCGCCGTCGGGCTTTTTTCTGCCCCTTCCGGCTGTTAACGTCGAAGCCTGTCGCCCTGCGAGGTGTGCCAAGAATGACTTCTGTACTCCCATCCTTCGATCCTGAATGGGACGTGGCGGACTGGCTGCGCCGGCTCGCCGACGTGGCCGTGACCGCCGTACATCCCGATTCCCTGGTCGCTGACCTGCTGCCCGATCCGCCTCCGGGGCGTACCGTGGTGGTGGGGGCCGGCAAGGCGGCCGCTTCCATGGCCGCGGCGCTGGAGCGCGCCTGGCAGTCGCGCTGTCCCAACGCACCGCTCACCGGACTGGTGGTCACGCGCTATGGCCATGGTGCCGACTGCGACGTGATCGAGGTACTGGAGGCCTCTCACCCGATGCCTGACGATCTGGGCGAAAAGGCGGCCCGTCGCATGCTCGAGGCAGTCACGGACCTGGGCGAGGACGACCGCGTGATCGCGCTGATCTCCGGCGGCGGTTCGGCGCTGATGACACTGCCGGCCGAGGGCATTTCGCTTGCCGACAAGCAGGCCATCAACCGCGAGCTGCTGCGCTGCGGAGCGCCGATCGGGCAGATGAACACGGTGCGTCGCCACCTTTCGGCGATCAAGGGCGGTCGCCTGGCGGCGGCGGCACATCCCGCCCAGGTGGTGACCTGGCTGATTTCCGACATCCCCGGCGATGTGGCCACCCAGATCGCCTCGGGGCCGACCCTGCCGGATCGTTCGACTCCGGCCGATGCCTTGGCGGTACTCGAGCGCTACGCAATAGCGATACCTGCTCATGTACGCCAGCATCTCGAGCGGGATCGCTCTGCTCTCTCGCCCGAAGACAAGGCGTTTGAGCGTGATGACAGCGTAACCCTGGCGCGAGCCCGCGACGCCCTGGAAGCCGCCAGGAACGCGGCGGAGGAGGCAGGCGTGCTGGTACGTGTGCTGGGCGACGACCTGGAGGGCGAGGCCCGTGAACTGGGGCGGGACCAGGCGCGCATGGCACTCGAGGCGCGCGATGAGATCGCTTCGCCACTGCTGATCCTGTCCGGCGGCGAGACCAGCGTCACCGTTCGTGGTGACGGGCGTGGCGGGCGCAATGTCGAGTACCTGTTGGGGCTGTTCGAAGCGCTGCAAGGTGCTCCAGGCATTCATGCCCTGGCCATCGACACCGACGGCATCGACGGCTCCGAGGACAACGCCGGCGCGCTGTTCTCGCCTGACGACTGGACCCGCGCCAAGGCGCAGGGCCTCGATCCCGCCGCTTACCTGTCACGCAACGATGCGTATACTTTCTTTCAGGCGCTGGATCGGCTGATCGTCACCGGGCCGACCCGCACCAATGTCAACGACTTCCGTGCCATCCTGGTCTTGCCGAGGACTCCATGACGCTTCCGCCCCATGCCCCGATTCACGAACCCATTCGCCGCACCAAGATCGTCGCCACCCTGGGGCCGGCCAGCGATCGCGAGGGCGTGCTGGAGGCGATGATCCGCGCCGGCGTCGACGTGGTGCGCCTCAACTTCTCCCACGGCAGCGCCGCCGACCACCGCCGCCGGCTGATCGCCGTGCGCCAGATCGCCGACCGCCTGGGACGCAGCGTCGCCGCCCTGGGCGACCTGCAGGGGCCCAAGATCCGCATCGCCCGCTTCCGCGACGGCGCGGTGGTGCTCGAAGAGGGCCAGCCCTTCGTCCTCGACATGGGCATGGACACCGAGGCCGGCGACGCCAGCCGCGTCGGCTGCGAGTACACCCAGCTGGCCGACGACGTCGCCGCCGGCGACCGCCTGCTGCTCGACGACGGCCGCCTGGTGCTCGAGGTCGAACGCGTCGAGGGTGCCCAGGTGCACACCACCGTGGTCACCGGCGGCAAGCTCTCCAACAACAAGGGCATCAACAAGCAGGGCGGCGGGCTCTCGGCCCCGGCGCTCACCGACAAGGACAAGGCCGACCTCGAGACCGCCATCGAGATCGGCGTCGACTACCTGGCCGTCTCCTTCCCGCGCTCGGCCGAGGACATGCACGAGGCGCGGCGCCTGCTCGGCGAGGCGGGCCGCGAGATCGGCCTGGTGGCCAAGCTCGAGCGCGCCGAGGCGGTGGCCGACGACGCCACGCTCAACGGCATCATCGAGGCCAGCGAGGCGGTGATGGTGGCGCGCGGTGACCTCGGCGTGGAGATCGGCGACGAGAAGCTGATCGGCATGCAGAAGCGCATCATCAAGCGCGCCCGCACGCTCAACCGCGCGGTGATCACCGCGACCCAGATGATGGAGTCGATGATTACCTCGCCGCTGCCCACCCGTGCCGAGGTGTTCGACGTCGCCAACGCCGTGCTCGACGGCACCGACGCGGTGATGCTCTCGGCCGAGACCGCCGCCGGCGACTACCCGGTGGAGACCCTGGACGCGATGCAGCGGGTGTGTCTCGGCGCCGAGCGCGAACGCGTCGCCCAGGAGTCGGGCCACCGCATCCACGAGGGCTTCTCGCGCATCGACGAGACCATTGCGCTCTCCGCCATGTACGCCGCCAACCACCTCACCGGCGTGGCCGCCATCGCCTGCATGACCTCGACCGGCTACACCCCGCTGATCGCCTCGCGCATCCGCTCCGGGCTACCGATCGTCGGGCTCGCCCACAGCCCCATCGCCCAGCGGCGCATGGCGCTCTACCGCGGGGTGGTCTCGCTGCCGTTCGACACCAGCGCGATGGCGGCCGGCGAGCTCAACGACCGGGGCGCTGGCGCTGCTGGTGGAGAAGGGCATTGCCGAACCGGGGGATCATGTCATCCTGACCCGGGGCGATCACATGAACGCCCACGGTGGTACCAATACCTTGAAGATACTCGACGTCTCCGAGAGGCACGCCGAGACCTGAGTTTCGGGACCTGAATTTTTGTATACATAAGGTTGGCTTTCGTGTGGCCAGGATAGGCGAAACGTGCGAAGGTAAGCTCATGAACGAGGGAGACGAGGGTGACCCATGAGCACGACCTGGCAGGATGAGATCGCCGCCGAGACACGCGCCGGGAGACGGATCAGCGATCGTTTCATTGTCGACAAGGTGCGTGCTGCCGTGTTGACCCAGCGCCTGCCGCCGGGTACACGCCTGCCGGAAGTGGCGCTGGGCGAGATCTTCGGCGTCAGCCGCTCGGTGGTGCGCAAGGCGCTGACCCGGCTGGCTGCCGACCATGTCGTCAGCCAGCAGCCCAATCAGGTGGCCCGGGTGCGCGCGCCCAGCATCGAAGAGACCCGCGAGACCTTCGCCGCCCGCCGCCTGGTGGAAGGCGAGGTGGCGGCACTGCTGGCCGGGGGGAGTACTCCGACGCTGCTGGAGGAGATCGCCCTGCTGGTCGAACGTGAGGCCGAGGCCCATGCTCGTGGTGCCGAACCGGCGCGCATCGAGCATTCGCTGGCCATCCATCATCTGCTCGCCGAGCACTCACCCAATCGCGTGCTCGGCGCCATGCTCACCGACCTGATCCTGCGCACTTCCATCGTCATTGCCCTGTACAAGCGCGCGGGACTCGCCAGCTGCTACCTGGCCGAGGATCATCCGGCGCTGCTTGCCCATTTGCGCAGCGGTGATGCCGAGGCCGCAAGGCGCAGCATCCACGAGCATCTTCAGGCACTCGAGGGATTGCTCGACCTGTCCATCCGTGAGACGCGTATCGACCTGATGGCGATCCTCGGGCAGGGTGAGGGAGCCCGGATGAGCCTGAGCAGGGGGTGACGTCATGCTTGCCAAGCGCATGCTTTCTGTCGTCGGGCTGACGATGCTGCTGGCCTGGCAATCGCCGGTCTGGGCCGACGTGTCGTCAGCGCTTCCGCGTGCCCCACTGGTCATCCATGTTGAGGATGAGAGCTACCGGTTGGAGGTAGAGCTGGCACGTACGGCAGCCGAACGGCGCAGGGGGCTGATGGATCGGGACCATCTCGCCGAGGATGGCGGCATGCTGTTCCTCTACGATGAGCCCCAGTCAGCACAGGCAGGTTTCTGGATGTACCGCACCCGTATTGCGCTGGACATCGCCTTCCTCGACGCCGAGGGAATTGTCGTCGCCGTGCACACCATGCAGCCCTGTACCTCGAGCAACCCCTATGATTGCCCGGTCACCGTGGCCGGCGCCGACTATCATGCCGCTCTGGAGGTCAATGCAGGCTACTTCGAGGCGCGTGGGATCGAGGAGGGGGCCTGCATCGTCTGGTCCGGGCGACAGGGCGGTTGCCGCTCAACGCCCTAGCAGCGCGCGGAAGCGAATCACGATCAACCCCACTCCGGCGATGACCATGGCCCCACCAACGGCGATGTGCGCATTGAGGGTCTCATCCAGCAGTACGATGCCAAGCACCACGGCGCCCGCCGGCACCAGCAGGCTCAGTGGCGCCAGTCGACTCACCGGATGACGGCGCAGCAGGCCGTACCACATCCCATAGGCGACGATCGACGACATCACCGCGGTATAGAACACCGCGCCCCAGCCGAACCAGCCGGCCGTGAACAGGGCGCCCACCTGGTCCTGCTCGAACCACCAGGAGCCGAGCGCCACCTGGGGCACGGCGAACAGTGCCGTCCAGCCCGCCAGTGCCATGGGGGCGAGATTGGGTCCTTTCTTGATCAGCAACTGCGAGACCGCCCAGCCGAAAGCGCTGAGCAGCAGCAGTGCCATGGGCAACGGCGAAGGCAGGCTGGGGCCACCGGCGAGTACCACCACCCCGCCGAACGACAGCGCGAGGCCGACCAGCCGTTTGGCGCTCAGTCTTTCGCCTAGGAAGATGACCGCCAGCAGGGTGGCAAAGGGGGTGCCCATCTGCACCAGCAGTGCCCCGGTGCCGGCCTCCGCCTGTCCCAGGCCGATGAAAAGCAGGGCGAAGTGCAGGGTGCCGAAGGTCGCCGAGATCAGCACGAGGAAGGGCAGCTGGTGGCGCGCCACGGGATGAAAGGGCACCAGCAGGATGGCGACCAGGATGAAGCGCAGGGTCGTCAGCAGCAGCGGCGGCAGCTCGGCGACGCCCAGCTTGATGACGATGATGTTCAGGGCCCAGATCGCCACGATCGCTAGGCCAAGCAGCAGGTCGCGCAGCGGCACGGTGGTTCCTCATGTCGTTGGCTCGGCCGGGTGGCGTCTTGTGCCCGTCGTCGGCCAATATCGTTAACGGGCTACCATTCAACGCGCGACATCGTAGAATGTCGAGTCGCGATGTTACATTCGTCGCTGCCCGCCAGAACGATAATCATGGCCGGTGATATCGCAGCCGGCCTCAGTCGCAAGGACACGCCATGAAATCAGCAAGCCGTATCTCCCGTATCGCCGCGGCCGTTGCCGGTGCCGCCGTGCTGACCGCTGCTCTCTCCGCCCAGGCGCGTGAACTCTCTGTCTCCACCGTGCTCTCCGATGCGTTCCCCTGGGGCCAAGCGGCGGAGAAGTGGGCCGAACTGGTGGAGGAACGTACCGGCGGAGAGCTCACCCTACGTGTCTACCCCAACTCGCAGCTTGTCGCCGGTGACCAGACACGGGAGTTCTCGGCCATGCGTTCGGGGCTGATCGACATGGCCGTGGGCTCGACCATCAACTGGTCTCCCCAGGTACCCGAACTCAATCTCTTCTCGCTGCCGTTCTTCATGCCTGATGAAGCGGCCGTGGACGCCGTGACCAGCGGTGCGTCCGGTGAAATGCTCTTCGAAGCTATCGAGTCGCGCGGTGTAATCCCGCTAGCCTGGGGCGAGAACGGCTTCCGCCAGCTCTCCAACTCCCGCGGGCCGATCGACGAGCCCGCTGACCTCGATGGCCTGAAGATTCGCGTGGTCGGCTCGCCGCTGTTCCAGGATACCTTCACCGCGCTCGGTGCCGACCCGACCCAGATGAGCTGGGCCGATGCCAAGCCGGCGCTGACCACCGGTGCCGTGGATGGCCAGGAGAATCCGCTCTCGGTGTTCGACGTGGCGCGTATCGACCAGGTCGGCCAGCAATACCTGACGCTGTGGAACTACATGAACGATCCACTGGTCTTCGCCGTCAATCAACAGGTTTGGGAGACGCTTTCGGAGGAGGAGCGCACGATCCTGCGCGAGACCGCCGTCGAGGCGGGGGAGTGGGAGATTGCCATGACCCGTGAGCAGGAGAGCGAGCGTCTGGCCGCCATTCAAGAGCGCGGCGTGGAGGTCACCGAGCTAACCGAGGAGCAGCATCAGGCGTTCGTCAACGCGACCCAGAGCGTGCACGAAAAGTGGACCCCGCGTATCGGCGAGGAACTGGTCGATGCCGCGCGTGAGGCCATCGAGTCGCGCTGAGACCCTAGTGGTACAACAAGCCTGATCCCGGCGTCTTTCACGACGCCGGGCCTGTGACCGCGAGGCTGCGATGAAATTCTCCCCCGACGCCAGGCCGGAGCGCTGGCTGGGCGCACTGGCGCTGGCGATCATTTCGCTGATCAGCCTGGGCAATGTCGTGACGCGCTACGTGACCGGTGGCTCGCTGGCCTTTACCGAGGAGTTCTCGGTGTTTCTGCTGGTGGTGTTGACCTTCACCGGCGCTTCGGTAGCGCTGCGGCGAAACGGCCATATCCGCATCGGGATGCTCGAGCGTGCGCTGCCGGACGTGCCGCGCCGGGTGCTGATCCTGTTTCAGGGCTTGTGTACCGCCGTCGTGCTGGGCTTGATCATCTGGTACGGCGCCAAGTTGACCTGGCAGGAGTACCAGTGGGAATCGCTGTCGCCGGGACTCGGTCTGCCCCAGTGGTGGTACTTGGCGTGGCTGCCACTGTTGACGACGGCGATGTTGGTTCGGCTGGTACAGCAGACCGTCGACCGCCTGCGCGGGAGGCTCGACGATGAACCCTGACCTGTGGATGATTCTGGCCTTCGCCGTGCTGCTTGTCGCCGGTGTGCCGGTGGCTTTTTCGCTGGCGCTGGCCGGTGCGGTGGGCATCCTCTCGGGACTCTCGCCGGCAATGCTGGCCACGCTCGGTACCAATACCTACAACAGCATTGCCAAGTACCCGTTGATTGCCATCCCGCTGTTCATTCTCACCGGCCTGATCTTCGAGCGAGCCGGGGTGGCGCTGCGCCTGGTGCGCTTCGCCCAGGCGCTGATCGGTCCCCGTCACGGTGGCCTGGCCTTGGTGGCGGTACTGGTGTGCATGATCATGGGCGGCATGAGCGGCTCCGGTCCGGCGGATGCCGCCGCGGTGGCCATGGTGATGCTGCCGAGCATGACCAAGGCGGGCTACCCCAGGCCTTTTTCGGCCACGCTGATCGCCGCTTCCGCCTCCACGGCGATCCTGATCCCGCCCTCGGTGGCGTTGATTCTCTACTCCATCGTGGTGCCTGGGGTCGACCTGCGGGCCTTATTCGCTGCCGGGCTCTTCCCTGGCGTGCTGGCTGGCTTGGCATTACTGGTACCGGCGCTGCTGGTCTCCCGGCGCTACGGCTGGGAGGGCGGCACGCCCGGGGAGAGGGCTGAACGCCTCGCAGTGGGCGAGACCTTCAAGCAGGCGCTACCGGCGCTGTTCGCTCCGGTGCTGATCCTCGGCGGGCTGCGCTCGGGTCTGTTCACGCCGACCGAGGCGGCCGTGGTAGCGGTAGCCTACGGCGCCCTGGTGGGGCTGTTGCTGACCCGTGAGATCGGCTTGCGCGATCTGTGGAATCTGCTCGGCGAGGCGGCGGTCATCTCCGGCGTGGTGATGCTGATCATCGCCCTGGCCGGCATCTTCGCCTGGGCCGGCACCATGCTCGGCACCTTCCGCCACCTGGCGGAGTGGGTCATCGGCCTGTCAGACAACGGCGCGTTGCTGCTGATTCTGGTCATGCTGGCGGTGCTACTGGCGGGGATGCTGCTTGATGCCATCTCGATCTATCTGATCATGATGCCGATCCTCATTCCCGTGATGCAGCACTTCGGCTGGAACCCGGTGTGGTTCGGCATTCTTCTGGCGATGAACATCGCCATCGGCCAGTTTACCCCGCCGGTGGCAGTCAACCTGATGGTAACCACCGAAATTGCCAGGATTCGTCTGGAGCAGACCCTGGGCTGGGCACTGCTGTTCGTACTGGCCATGGCCAGTGCCCTGGCGCTGGTGGCGATCTTTCCGGAGATAGCGCTGTGGTTGCCGAGGACACTCGGCTACAACGTCTGATCCAGGATGCGCTGGAAAACCTGAGTGCTGCTGGCATCGAACAGCACGAAGCGCACCTTTTCAATGCCTGGGCAGCGCGGCAGCGTCTCGCGAACCGTGGCGAGGGCGATCCGGGCCGCTTCCTCGAGGGGGTAGCCGAAGGCGCCAGCCGACAGGGCCGGGAAGGCAACGCTGGCTAGCCCATGGCGTTCGGCCAGCTCGAGTGCGTTGCGATAGCAGGCGGCGAGCAGTTCCGCTTCCGGTGTGTCGCGGCCGTATACCGGTCCCAGGCAGTGGATGACGTAGCGGTTGGGCAGGCCGAAGGCCTCGGTGAGCACCGCCTGGCCCGGTACGATCGGCGCCAGTGGGCGGCAGGCCTGCTCCAGCTCCGGCCCGGCCATCCGGTGCAGGGCGCCGGCCACGCCCCCGCCGGGGCGCAGTTCGGCGTTGGCGGCATTGACCACGGCATCCATGTCGGACTGCCGGGCGATATCTCCCTGGCGGCACTCTAGTTGGCCTGTCATGGGCGGTCTCCTCTTGCCTGAACCTTGAGTGTGGCGGTATGAAGCGCCGATGTCTAAGGCGCGTGGCCATGCGAGAAGCTGCGGCATCGTGCCGTATTTGAGCGATGTTAATACGGTTATATGGTTATATTAATCTTGTGACGGAGGCGAACGATGTCGATTGCTCCGCGCTACGCGCCGCTGACTTTTGCACTGCTCATGTCGATCTACATGGTGACGCTGATGACTTTCGTCATCACGTGGGTCAATACCGGACTCGATGCTGAGTTTCTTGCACGCTGGTGGCGCGCCTTTTATATCGCCTGGCCGATAGCCTTTGCCCTTATCCTGCTCGGCGCGCCGCGCCTCCAGCGGCTGGTGGGGCGTCTGGTGCGTAAGGACTAGACGAGGCCGGACGAGACGCTGCGTAACGTTTTTTGCTATTTTTCGCGACATTCGTTGCAAAAGGCTGCGAAAACTTGCAACTCGCCTGTCTAGGCGGTACCAATGTGCTCCCCCCCGATAAGCCACGGCTCGCCGACTCCCGCTTGGCGTGTCGGCGTTGCTGCGCCGCAATGCAGGGTTGCCGGCCATGGCCTACGACAATAGGAGGAGACATGAACCAGCATGTGAATCTCGATCTCGGCAACGCTGGGGTCGAGGCCATCGAGGCCCGCCAATTCAAGGTCTATACCCATCGTCAGTTGGACAAGATCGAGGCGATCCAGCGTCTGCCTGACGACCTGCGTTTCGACATGCGGGTGGTCAGCCAGGTGCTGCCGTTTCGTGTCAACGAATACGTCATCGAGGAGCTGATCGATTGGGACGATGTGCCGTCCGATCCCATCTTCCAACTCACTTTCCCACAGCGCGGCATGCTGCTGCCCGAGCATTACGCTGAGGTTGCCGAACTGGTTCGCCGCGACGCCGGCGCCGACGAAATGAAGCCGGTCATCGAGCGCATTCGTACCGAACTCAATCCGCACCCGGCGGGGCAGATGGACCTCAATCTGCCATTGCTCGATGGCGAGCCGCTCCCCGGCATGCAGCACAAGTATCGCGAGACCGTGCTGTTTTTCCCCAGCCAGGGACAGGTATGCCATAGCTATTGCACCTTCTGCTTCCGCTGGGCGCAGTTCGTCGGCGACAAGGATCTCAAGTTCGCCTCCAGCGAGGCGGATTCCCTGCACCGCTACCTGGCCGAGCATACCGAGGTGACCGACCTGTTGATGACCGGTGGCGACCCGATGGTGATGAAGGCCAAGCATCTGCGCATGTATCTGGAAGGGTTGATGGCGCCTGAGCTGGACCACGTACAGGACATTCGCATCGGCTCCAAGAGCCTGACCTTCTGGCCTTATCGCTTCGTCACCGACCCGGATGCCGAAGACATCCTGGCGCTGTTTCGTGAACTGACCGCCGCCGGCAAGCATGTGGCCTTCATGGCACATTTCAACCACTGGAAGGAGATGGACACCCCCATCTGCCGTGAGGCGATCCGCCGCATTCGTGCCACCGGGGCCGAAATCCGCACCCAGGCGCCACTGCTCAAGCACATCAACGACGATGCCGAGCAGTGGGCGCGCATGTGGACCAACCAGGTTCGCCTGGGCATGATCCCCTATTACATGTTCGTGGAGCGCGATACCGGCGCCCGCCACTATTTCGAAGTACCGCTGGTGCGCGCCTGGGAGATCTACCGTGAGGCGATGAAACAGGTGCCGGGGCTGGCACGCACCGCCCGCGGACCGTCAATGTCCGCCGATCCGGGCAAGGTGGAGATACAGGGTGTGGCCGAGATCCACGGCGAGAAGGTCTTCGTGCTGCGCTTCATCCAGGGCCGCGACAGTGACTGGGTGCAGCAGCCGTTCTTCGCCAGGTACGACGAGGCCGCCACCTGGCTCAACCACCTGAAACCGGCACTGGGCGAGAGCGAGTTCTTCTTCGAGGCCGGCTTCGCCGCGATGAAGGAGGAGAAACAGGCGCTGATCATGACGGCATCCTGAGAGCTTTCGTCGAGCGGCCTTGCCTGCTTCCGCCAGTCGGCGAGCTTGCCGGCGCGAAGGTTTAGGGGGCTCATGGGGTATGCATATGAGGAATTAACGCACACTTAACGAAAAGGCGGACTAAACTTAGTCGGATGGAAAAAGACCCATCATCCCGACGTTTTTTTCGCTAAAGTAGAGAGGAGCGGTTGTTTCCGCCAGCCAGTGGCGTCAGCGACTGACGACTCAGGGATCAGTTCGTCAGCAATGACGAATCGCCAATAACGTCAAAGAGGTGTGTTAATGAAACGCCATGCTTTTTCCGCGGCAGCCTTTTCGGGAGCGCTCCTGGGCGCCGCCATGTTCTCCGCGCCGGCCGTGGCCCAGGAACGCTTCATCACCATCGGTACCGGTGGCCAGACGGGCGTCTATTATGTCGTGGGCCAGTCCGTCTGCCGCATGGTGAATCGCGGCAGTGACGAGCACAACATTCGCTGTAACGCCCCGTCCACGGGGGGCTCCGTGGCCAACGTCAATGGCATGCGCAGTGGCGAGCTCGACATGGGCGTGGTGCAATCCGACGTCCAGTATCGCGCCTACCACGGCGAGGACAACTTCGAGTCTGACGGCGCTTGGGAAGACATGCGTGCCGTCTTCACCATGCACGGCGAGCCGCTGACCGTGGTCGCGCGCGCCGACTCCGGCATCGAGCACTTCACCGACTTCCCCGGCAAGCGTGTCAACATCGGCAACCCGGGCTCCGGCCAGCGCAACACCATGAACGTGGTGATGGATGCGATGGGTTGGGACACCGACACCTTCTCGCTGGCCTCTCAGCTCGATGCCGCCGAGCAGGCCGCGGCATTGGCCGACAACAACATCGATGCCATGGTCTACGTGGTGGGACATCCCAATGGCTCCATCCAGGAAGCGACTACCACTATCGACGCTCGCCTTGTCCCGGTGACCGGCGAGGAGATCGATGCCCTCATCGAGGAGCATCCCTACTACACCCGTTCGGTCATTCCCGGCGGTCTGTATCGTGGCAACGACGAGGACGTCGAGACCTTCGGCGTTGCAGCCACCTTCGTGACTTCAGCCGAAGTGGACGAAGAGATCGTCTACGAGACCGTGAAGGCGGTGTTCGAGAATTTCGATCGCTTCAAGCGCCTGCACCCGGCGTTCGAGAATCTCAGCGAAGAAGAAATGATCTCGGACGGCCTGACCGCACCGCTGCACGACGGTGCCGCTCGCTATTATCGTGAGCGTGGCTGGATCGAGTGATCCGGTACTGAGGGGTAAGGCGTCCCTCTGCTGAGATGCGCGGACCCTGAAGGGTCCGCGCGTCCGTTTGGACCTGCACAGACTACCAAAGCCCTTGAGGGCTGCAGCGATCGTGGGGCATGACGGTAATGACTGACGAAAAGACACATCCACAAAAGTCCGAGGTGGATCTCGAGGATATGGTGGCCTCGAGCGACTCGGGGGCTCGCAAGCCGCTCGGCGCGCCAGGCAGGCTGCTGGTCGGCGTTGCCGCCGCCTGGTCGCTGTTTCAGCTCTGGATCGCCTCGCCGCTGCCTTTCATGGTCGGCTTCGGTGTCTTCAACGCAACCGAGTCGCGCTCGATTCACCTGGCCTTCGCCATTTTTCTGGCCTTCCTGGCCTATCCGGCGTTCCAGCGCTCACCGCGCGATCGCATTCCGCTGCCGGACTGGGGACTGGCCCTGGTCGGTGCCTTCTGCAGCCTGTATATCTTCATTTTTTACGACGCGCTGGCCCAGCGACCTGGCGCCCCCATCCTGCAGGACGTCATCGTTGGTATCACCGGTATACTGGTCCTGCTCGAAGCGACCCGGCGCGCTCTCGGCCCACCGCTGATGATCGTGGCTTCGGTCTTTATCCTCTATACCTTGCTCGGTCCCTACATGCCGGGCATCCTGGCCCACCGTGGGGTCAGCCTTTATGGGCTCATCAATCACCAGTGGCTGACTACTCAGGGCGTATTCGGCATTGCCCTGGGCGTCTCCACCAGTTTCGTGTTCCTGTTCGTGCTGTTCGGTGCCCTGCTCGATAAGGCGGGCGCAGGAAACTACTTCATCAAGGTGGCCTTTTCGCTGCTCGGCCACTACAAGGGCGGGCCTGCCAAGGCCGCGGTGGTGGCCTCCGGCATGACGGGGCTGATTTCCGGCTCATCCATCGCCAATACCGTGACCACCGGTACCTTCACCATTCCGATGATGAAACGGGTCGGCTTCTCGGCCGAGAAGGCCGGTGCGGTGGAGGTGTCGTCCTCGGTGAACGGCCAGATCATGCCGCCGGTCATGGGGGCTGCGGCCTTCCTGATGGTGGAATACGTCGGCATCTCCTATGTGGAGGTGATCAAGCATGCCTTCCTGCCGGCGCTGATTTCCTATATCGCACTGATCTACATCGTCCACCTCGAGGCGCTCAAGGCCAATATGAAGGGCTTGCCGTCGAGCAATCCCGCGCGCCCCTTCCTCAACAAGGCGATTGGCTTCCTGACCGGCCTGCTGCTGCTGATGGGGCTCTCGTTTGCCGTCTACTATGGCCTCGGTTGGCTCAAGCCGGTGCTGGGCGATGCCACGCCCTGGGTAGTGGGGATCATCCTGGCCGTCGTCTATGTCGGCCTGCTCAAGCTCGGCTCGTTCTACCCGGAGCTGGAACTCGACGACCCTACCTCGCCGGTGATCAACCTGCCGCAGACCCGGCCAACGGTCATGGTTGGCCTGCACTACATCCTGCCGGTGGTGGTGCTGGTCTGGTGCCTGATGGTGGAGCGCCTCTCGCCGGGGTTGTCGGCCTTCTGGGCCACCGTGCTGATGATCTTCATCATGCTCACCCAGCGACCCATCACCGCCTTTTTCCGTGGCCGTAGCCGCCTGGCGGCCGACATCAAGGAGGGCTTCGTCGACCTGTGGGACGGGCTGATCGCCGGTGCGCGCAACATGATCGGCATCGGCATCGCCACGGCGACCGCGGGGATCGTGGTGGGGGCGGTGTCCCAAACCGGCGTGGGCCTGGTACTGGCCGACGTGGTCGAGATCCTGGCCATGGGCAACCTGTTGCTGATCCTGCTGTTTACCGCCCTGCTCAGCCTGATCCTGGGCATGGGGCTGCCCACCACCGCCAACTACATCGTGGTGTCGGCGCTGATGGCCCCCGTCATCGTGTTGCTGGGCCAGCAGAATGGCTTGATCGTGCCGCTGATCGCTGTGCATCTGTTCGTCTTCTACTTCGGCATCATGGCTGACGTGACACCGCCGGTGGGGCTGGCCTCGTTTGCCGCGGCCGCGGTGTCCGGAGGAGATCCTCTGCGCACTGGCTTCCAGGCGTTCTACTACAGTCTGCGTACCGCGGCGCTGCCGTTCCTGTTCATCTTCAATACCGACCTGCTGCTGATCGAGGTCGACTGGCTGCAGGGAATGGTGATCTTCGTCATCGCGACGATCGCCATGCTCATCTTCGCCGCCGGCACCCAGGGCTATTTCCTGGTGCGCAGTCGCTGGTACGAGTCGCTGCTGCTGCTGCTGGTGGCCTTCACCCTGTTCCGCCCCGGCTTCTGGATGGATCGCATACACGACCCCTACCGGTCGGTACCGCCGCAGCAGTTCGTCGAGGCCCTGGGCAATGTCGACGAAGACAGCCAGCTAAGGGTGCAGATCGAGGGCCTGAACCCCTACGGCGAGCCAATGACCACCTATATCCAGGTACCGGTACCCCGCGGCGACACTGCCGAAGAGCGCATGCAGCGCCTGGGATTCGAGCTGTTGACCGAGGACGATCGAACCCTCGTCGACTTCGTCGAGTTCGGCAGCACGGCCGAAGATCTCGGCTTCGATTTCGACCAGGAGATCGTCGAGGTATTGGCCCCGGTGGATCGCTGGGCCAAGGAGTGGATGTGGTTGCCGGGCTTCCTGGTGTTCGGCTTGGTAGTGCTGTTGCAGCGTCGGCGGCGCCAACGGCAGCCGTCGACCGCCCAGGCAGCTTGAGGAGGGGAGACGATGTACGACAAGATAATGTTGCCGGTGGACCTCAATGAGGAAGCTTCCTGGGCCAAGGCACTGCCCACGGCGCTGACCCTGTGCCGCACCTTCGGTGCCTCGTTGCACGTGGTGACGGTGCTACCGGATTACCACATGCCGCTGGTCGGTTCCTATTTCCCCAGCGATTTCGAGGAGAAGGCGCACCAGGCCCTGTCGCAGGCGCAGCACCGCTTCATCCAGGAGCATGTGCCAGAGGACGTCAAGGTGCAGTCGGTGATCGTCGACGGCTCACCCTGGGAGGCGATCGTCAAGGCGGCCAAGAAGCTCCAGGTCGACCTGATCGTCATGGCCTCGCACAACAAGCGCAAGTTCGCCGACTACGTGCTGGGACCCAATGCCGAACACGTAGTGCACCACTCGAAGATGTCGGTGATGATCGTGCGCTGAGCTGGCGTGCCGGGACATCAGGCCTTGGTTCCCCAGGTGTCCTGGCAGATCGCGTTGTACCAGCCGATGGCGTACTCGGCTTCCAGGGCGCGAGTGGTCCTGGAGGCATCCTGCGGACTCAGGCCGCCGGCTCCTGCGACCTCGGCAATGACGCCGTCCTGAACGCGATAGACGCCCGCCTCCGAGACGGCATACTCGGGACCAATCAGGCTGTAGCAGGCATGGGTCCAGTACGCTTCCGGTGCCGGGCGTGCCTCCAGTGAGGCGGCAACGGCTGCCGCCACTACCTTGGCCTGGGCGCTGGCACAGAAGGCCGACTTGGGCATCGGGTCGGCAATGGCGGCGTCGCCGATGACGAAGACATCCTCGACGTGCTGCGACTCGAAAGTCTCGGGCTTGACTGGTGCCCAGCCTGAGTCGTCGGTCGTGCCGGCACGCTCGGCGATCGTGCCGGCCTTCTGCGGTGGTATCACGTTGAGCACGTCGGCCCGATGCACGGTGCCGGACTCGGTCTCGACCTCCCGGCGTGCGGCATCGACCCGGATAGCGCGACCGCCGCCCGAATGCCCCACCCACTCGATGCGATCGCCATAAAGCTCCTCCCACCCCTGCTGGAACAGCGCCTGCTTGGAGAAGCTGTCCTTGGCGTCGAGAATCAGTACCTTGGCTTTCGGCTTGTACCGGGCCAGGAAACTGGCCACCAGACTGGCGCGCTCGTAGGGGGCGGGTGGGCAGCGGTAAGGGTTGGCCGGGACGACCATGACGAAGGTACCCCCTTCTTCCATGGCCAGTAACTGTGAGCGCAGCAGCTCCGTCTGGGCGCCGGCCTTCCATGCATGCGGTGCCTGCTGGGCGGCTGCCTCATCGTAGCCCTCCAGCGCGTTCCAGCGGAAGTCGATGCCCGGCGAGAGAATCAGACGGTCGTACTCCAGCTCGCGACCGGTGGACAGTCTCGCCGTATGGGCGGTGGGGTCGACATCATCCACGCTGGCATGGATTACGCGAACCCCATGGCGATCCTTGAGTTCGTCATAGACCTGGGCGAGGGACTCCATGCTGCGTATCCCGCCCAGGTACAGATTGCTGGCGGGACAGGTGTGGAAGACCTCGGCGGGCTCTACCAGTATCACTTCGATGGCGGGATTGGCCCGTTTGAGGTACTTGGCTGCGGTGGCACCACCAAAGCCGCCTCCCGCCACGACCACCTGTCCGGCATGCTGATTGCCGATGGTGAAAGGGGGCACGCTGCTGATCAGGGGCAGCAGCGAGACGGCTCCAAGACCCTTGATCAGCTGGCGCCGGTCGAGGCCCGAACGTGGGGAATGCTGCGTCATGGCGTACGTCTCACTCCTGCTGCTGTGGTTCGGTATCCCCGGTGTCGTCGGCTTCTTCCGGGTCGATAGCGGAAAAATGCTCGGCCAGTACGGCCAGCTCGTCGTCGGTGAAGCCCTTGGCGATGCGATCCATGATGGTGGCATCGCTCGCTTCGTCGTGCTTGAACGCGAGCAGCCGCGCTTCGAGAACGGCCGCCGGTCTTCCGGCAATGGTTGGCACGCTTCCAACCAGGCGTCCGTCGGTGCCGTGGCAGTTGGCACAGCCGTCGGCCATCAGGGCGGTACGTTCGGTGGAGGAGGTGGTTTCGGCAAGGCAGGGGAGGGCGACTCCCGATAGCGCAACGAGCAGCGCCGAGGATGCCAGGTGAAGAGTCCGTTTCATCGGCAGGTCCTGAGTAGCATGTCCTTGGTTGGACCACGCCTTTGGCGTGCCCGTTCATGTGAGGACGACATGCATGAGTTGAGCAGGTCGACCTGTTGCGTTGACAACTTCGCGCGGCAGTCTTGCGTTCGGTCAACTACATTAAAACTGCGTTAAGACAACAAGACGTGATCCGGACCTCCCGGCCGGTAGAACGCTCGCATCGTCCTTCTCATGGCGACCAGACGGGGTACGACAATGAACGCAGCCGCAAGAAGCGCCGGACAACCCTCCACTCCCAACGTCAAGATCATCATCAACTCGATCGGCATGGACAGGCCCAAGGCCTGGTTGCTGGCCGGTTTCGAGGATTTCCGCCAGGCCGCCGCCGTCAGCCTCGCCTACGGCATGTTCTGGGTCGGTTTGAGTATCGCCATCACGGCGGGTGCCATCGTGCTTGGCCTGTGGCACTGGCTGCTGCCGCTGGTGGCAGGCTTCATGTTCCTGGGGCCGCTGGTAGCGGTCGGTTCCTACGGTATCAGTCGTGCCATCGAGGAGGGCCGCGCTCCGCATCTGGGTGACGCCTTCAGTGCTTGGCGTCCGCACGCCGGGCAGTTGGCGATGATGGGCGTGATGATGATGATCTTCTTCCTCGCCTGGATTCGCCTGGCCACGCTGCTGTTCGCGCTCTTCTTCGGTTTCGAGGCGCCTGGGGCGACGGAGCTCTACGCTTCGCTGTTGACCACCCCCGACGGGCTTGGCCTGATAGCGGTAGGCACCGCGGTGGGGGCCGTGCTGGCTTTCGGTGCCTTTACGATCAGTGTGGTCGCGATCCCGACCCTGATGGATCAGGATCTGACCTTCATGGAGGGCATCGAGGCCAGTATACGTGCCGTCGCACGCAATTTTCGTCCCATGCTGCTGTGGGCCCTCATCCTGACTGCATGCGTCCTGGTGGGCGTGCTCACCTTCTATATCGGCTTGGCCTTGATACTGCCCGTGCTGGGACATGCCAGCTGGCACGCCTACGAGGATCTGGTGCGCTGTGAGCAGAGAGACGGGAATCCGTGACGATGGGGCCGCAGGGGGATCGCCCCCTGCGGCTCGACATTGCCGCTGAGGAACTGAACTTCTCTTGGGATTCGAGTAGGCTTGGGGCTTCATCATGAATACGGAAGCCCCACCGATGCATGCCCTGTGGCCCTGCCGCGCCGTCCTGACCCTTAGCCTACTCCTGTGCAGCATCACGACCGCCGCGCTGGCTGAGTCCCTGCCTCCCCCGGAAGGCGAGGTGCTGCTCAGGGTCACGGGCGACCTCGACCATCCCAACGTCGGAGCTGAGCTGCACCTCGACCGCGCGATGCTGATGGCGCTCGACCAGGGCGTGATCGAGACGAGCACGCCCTGGACCGAGGGCGTCGGTCGATTCGAGGGTCCATTGCTACGGGCTCTGCTTGAAGTGGCCGGTGTTGACAGCGAGCATGTGCGGATCCGGGCGTTGAACGATTACGAAGCCGAGGTGCCGGTAGCCGACTTTCACCAGTACGGCGTGATTCTGGCGATGAAACGTGATGGGGCGCCCATTGCCGTGCGTGATCTGGGTCCTATGTTCGTCCTCTACCCCTTCGATGAGCACCCTGAGTTGCTCAACGAGACCATTCGCCACCGCTCGGTGTGGCATGTGGGCAGCGTCCATGTCCCGTAATCTTGGCCCGATGCGAGGCATCGTCGCATGCTGCGTTATCCGCTACGCCTGAAGCTGGTATCAGCGGCGGCGCTGATCTTCTTCACGGCCGCTCTGGTGGTGGTGGGGCTGGCAGCCTGGCGCCAGGAGCAGCTCCACCAGAGCGTGATCGAAGATGCGGCTTGGCACGCCTACAAACTCGATCGTGACGTTACGCAACTGCGTAGCGACCTGGCCTTGAAAGCGGCCAATGCGCGCTCCCTGTCGTCGGTGAGGCTGCGTTTCGAACTGATCTACAGCCGCGTCAATCTGCTGCAGCGCGGCGACATCAGCCGAGCGGTCGCCCAGGTGCCCCTGGCCGACCGATTGCTGTCCGACCTGATCGTGCGTATCGATGACCTGGATCGCCTGCTTGAAGAGATCGGGCAGTTGGAAGAGGAAGAGCGCTGGGTCTTGTCCGACCGGCTGGAGCGGGTAGGGGGACTGACCGAGCAGTTGATCATTGCCGTCAACGGCCATCTTGCCGAATCGGCGACTCATGATCGCAAGGTGCTGCAGACCCTCTACGCCCTGCTATTGGCGCTGATCCTTGCCATGAGCCTGGCCGCCATGCTGGTGATCGTCTTTCTGGTACGCGAGGCGCGTGACAATGCCCAGGCGCGCCGCTCGCTGGAATCTCTGAGTCGCAAGCTGCAAACCACTGCCCGTCGGGCCGAGGCCGCCAGCCAGGCGAAGTCGGAATTCCTGGCCACGGTCAGCCACGAGATTCGCACGCCTCTCAACGGCGTCATAGGCATGAGCGATCTGCTCCTGGACCAGCCGATCGACGCACAGTCGCGCGAGTATGCCCGCACGCTGCACGTCAGCGCGGCGCGTCTGCTCGAGTTGATCAATGACATTCTCGACTTCTCCAAGATCGAATCGGGCAAGCTGGAACTCGAGCGACGCGCCTTCCGCCTGACTGCGCTGATCAGGGATGCCTGCGAACTCTTCACCCCCCGCGCCAGGGCCAAGCGGCTGGAGCTGGTCACGTATGTGTCGCCTGACCTGCCCGAGCCGCTGATGGGCGACCCGACACGCTTGCGCCAGGTGCTGCTCAACCTGCTTTCCAATGCCATCAAGTTCACCGAACAGGGCGAGATCCGTATCGAAGCCAAGGTGAGTGCGCAAGGACGCCTGAGCCTGGCGGTCTGCGATACCGGCCCTGGCATACCCGAGGACAAGCAGGCGTGGCTCTTCGAGCCCTTCCGGCAAGGTGATGCCTCGACGGCAAGGCGCTATGGCGGTACCGGGCTTGGGCTGGCCATCTGCCGACGCCTGACCGAGGCCATGGGGGGCAGCATCGGCGTCGATAGCCATCTCGGCCGCGGTAGCCGTTTCTGGCTAGAGCTGCCGCTGGAGCCGTCCCACGACGAACAGGAGCCGGAAGCGCCCGAGCCGGCGAAGCTGGAGCCGGCGATAGGTGTCAGGGTATTACTGGTGGAAGACGACCCGGTGAACCAGCAGGTGGCGGTAGCGCTCCTCGAGCGCCATGGTTGCCAGGTGCGTGTGGCGGAGAGCGGTAGCAAGGCGCTGGCACTGGCCGCCAGAGAGACTTTCGATCTGATCTTCATGGACGTGCAGATGCCCGGCATGGATGGGTTGGAAACTACCCGGCGCTTGCGGGCGGCCACTGGCTGGAGTGCCAGAGTGCCGATCGTGGCAATGACCGCAGGCGGACCGGGCGCCGAGCGCGAGCGCTGCCTGGCCGCGGGGATGACCGACTACCTGACCAAGCCGCTGCGGCGAGATGAACTGGCGGCGTCGCTTCGGCATGGCCTGGGCGGGCGAGCGAGGGCTGACTTGCCGGTTTTGCTTGTGGAGGAGAACTCGCCTGACGGTATCGTGGATGAGGCCGTGCTGGTCGATTTGCGGGCAACACTGGGCGCGGAGGCGCTCGATACACTGTTCGGTGTCCACCGCGAGCAACTGCAGCAGCATATCGACAACCTTCGGTCCGCCTGGGAGTGCGGCGACATGACGCGATTGGAGGAAAGCGCACACCGTATCAAGGGCGAGACCGGCAGCGTCGGCGGGTGCCGGCTGGCCGCAATGGCCCAGCGCCTGGAGCGATACGCCCATGCTGGGCAGCATCACGAGGCGGGTATCGAGCTCCGCGCCTTGCTGGCCGGTATTCCCGTCACGCTCGAGGCACTCGAGCAGTGGCGGAATGCCCACGTGGAGTCTCGCTAGCCGGGACTCGCGCAGATACCTGGCTTGGTCTGCGTCGCGCCTGCCGCGAGTGCGCTCCCAACTTCCCGACTGACGCCAATGTAGGAGGCAGCCTCCCTCCAAAGTACTGCCCCCCGAACTCTCCCTGAATGCTTTACTGGGTTCGAGTCGTTGCCGCAAGGCACGGCTGTCACCCACCCTGCCGACAGGAGAGACACCATGTGGACCAAGCCCAGCTATCGCGACCTGCGCCTCGGTTTCGAGGTCACCTTGTATATCGCCAATCGCTGATCTCGATTGTGGATCATGTCATCTGCGAACGGGGCTGAATGGCCCCGTTCTGTTCGAGGGGGGGGAGACGTCATGCAGGTGCTCATACTCGGCTCGGCCGCCGGGGGCGGCTTTCCGCAGTGGAACTGCAACTGTGACAACTGCCGCGGGGTGCGCCAGGGGCGCGCCGGCCTGCGCCCCAGAACGCAATCCTCGATCGCCGTCAGCATGGACGGCGAGCGCTGGCTGCTGTGCAACGCCTCGCCCGATATCCGCGCGCAGCTCAATGCTCATCCGGCGCTCTGGCCGACCCGTGGCCTGCGTGACAGCGGCATCGCCGAGGTGCTGCTGGTGGATGCCCAGATCGATCACGTCAGCGGGCTGCTGTCGCTGCGCGAGGGCTGCCCGCTGGACGTCTGGTGTACCGCTAGCGTTCACGGCGACCTGGTCGAGGGGTTCCCGCTGTTTCCCATGCTCTCCCACTGGAACGGTGGCCTGGCCTGGCACGAGATTCCCATGACCCAAGATGCGCCGAGTTGCACCTTCCAGGTGCCAAGCTGCCCGCAGCTGGACATCACGGTCCTGTCGCTGCACTCCAATGCGCCACCCTATTCGCCGCGTCGCGGAGCACCGGCGGCCGGCGACAATCTGGGACTGCTGTTCCGCGACCGGTCGACGGGCAAGACGCTGTTCTATGCCCCCGGCCTGGGGCAGCCGAGCGCCGCGGCAAGGGCGCTGATGGCCGAGGCCGACTGCGTGCTGGTCGATGGCACGCTGTGGCACGACGACGAGATGATACGCCTTGGCATCACCGACGCCACCGGAAGCGAAATGGGTCATCTGGCGCTGGCCGGGGAGGGCGGCATGATCGAAGAGCTCGATGCCTTGCCGGCTTCGACACGGCGCATTCTGATTCATATCAACAACACCAACCCCATCCTCGACGAAACCTCCGCCGAGCGCGCCGTACTCGCGCAGCACGCCATCGAGGTGGCCCATGACGGCATGCAGTTCACCCTGTAGCGACCGGGCCAGCACCTCGCCACAGACCTCTACCAACAACCACAAAGGGGGCCCGAGATGAACGTCGCTCAAACACCAAACGCCGCTGCACTGTCGCCCGAGGCCTTCCGCCAGGCGCTGATGGCCAAGGGGGCCTACTACCACATTCACCACCCCTACCAGGTCGACATGGCCGAGGGGCGCGCCACCCCGGAGCAGATTCGCGGCTGGGTGGCCAACCGCTTCTACTACCAGGTGATGATTCCGCAGAAGGACGCGGCGCTGCTGGCCAACTGCCCCGATGCCGCCACGCGCCGCCGCTGGATCCAGCGCCTGCTCGACCACGACGGTCGTAATGACGACGCCGGCGGCATCGAGGCGTGGCTGGCACTGGGCGAAGCGGTGGGGTTGTCCCGCGAAGAACTGATGTCCCAGCAGCATGTGCTGCCTGGCGTTCGGTTTGCCGTGGACGCCTACGTCAACTTCGTGCGCCGGGCGAGCTGGCAGGAGGCGGCCATCTCGTCGCTGACCGAGCTGTTCGCTCCCTTGGCACATCAGAGTCGGCTGGACACCTGGCCGGGCCACTACCCCTGGATCGACGAGGCCGGCTACGGCTACTTCCGCAAGCGCCTGAAGGAGGCGCGGCGTGACGTCGAGCACGGGCTGGAGGTGGCACTGACGGTGTGCACCAGCGTGGAAACCCAGCAGCGCGCCCTGGAGATCCTGCAGTTCAAGCTCGACGTATTGTGGAGCATGCTCGATGCCATGACCCTGGCCTACCAGCTCGAGCGACCGCCTTACCACAGCGTCACCGACCAAGCCGTGTACCACCGGGGGCTGGCATGAACGCACGCGATGTACCGACGCTACGCCCCGGCTGGCGTTTGCAGTGGGAACAGGCCCAGGAACGCTACGTGCTGCTCTATCCCGAGGGCATGGTGCAGCTCAACGAGAGTGCCGGCGCGATCCTCTCATTGGTCGACGGTGAACGGGATGTCGCCGCGCTGATCGACGAGCTCAGCCGGCGCTACCCCGAGGCGTCGAGCGAAGAGCTCGCCCAGGACGTCATCGATTTCTGCGTCGACGCCATGCAACAGGGCTGGATTCGCCATGTCTGAGATCGCCCGCTCCCAGGCCGGTGAGGCAAGCGGCAGCGGTCAACCGCTGTGGCTGCTCGCCGAGCTGACCTACCGCTGCCCGCTGCAGTGCGCCTACTGCTCCAATCCGCTCGACTTCGCCGCGGTGAAGGAGGAGCTCTCCACCGAGGAGTGGATCGATGTCCTGACCCAGGCCCGCGCCATGGGCGCCGTGCAGATGGGCTTTTCCGGCGGCGAGCCGCTGGTGCGGCGCGACCTCGAGACGCTGGTGGCCGAGGCGCGCCGCCTGGGCTTCTATACCAATTTGATCACCTCCGGGCTGGGGCTCGACGAGGCGCGCATCGAGGCGCTCCACGCGGCCGGACTCGACCATATCCAGATCAGCCTGCAGGCCTCCGACCCCGACGTCGCCGCGGCGGTGGCCGGCTCGCCCAAGGCCCACGCCAAGAAATTGGCCATGGCCCGATCGGTCAAGGCGGCCGGCTATCCCATGGTGCTCAACGTGGTGCTGCATCGCCACAACATCGACCGCCTCGACGAGATCATCGCCCTGTGCGACGAGCTGGGCGCCGACGCGGTGGAGCTGGCCAACTGTCAGATATACGGCTGGGCCCACCTCAACCGCGAGGGCTTGCTGCCCAGCCGCGAGCAGCTCGAAACGGCCGAGGCCACCACCGCACGCTGGCGCGAGCGTCTCGCCGAACGTGGCCGCGACATGCGCTTGCTGTTTGTGGTGCCCGACTACTACGCCGAGCGGCCCAAGGCGTGCATGGGCGGCTGGGGCGCGATCTTCATGACCGTGGCACCCGACGGTGCGGTACTGCCCTGCCACAGTGCACGCATGCTGCCGATGAGTTTTCCCAACGTGCGCGACCGGGGCCTCCGGGAGATCTGGTACGACAGCGAGGCGTTCAATCGTTACCGCGGCGACGGCTGGATGCGCGAACCCTGCCGCAGCTGCGACGAGCGCCACCAGGACGTCGGCGGCTGCCGCTGCCAGGCCTACCTGCTCACCGGCGACGCCACCGCCACCGACCCGGTCTGCTCGCTGTCGCCGGACCACCACCTGGTCGAGGCCGCTCGCCGCGAGGCAGAGGCCGATCAACGTCGTGTCGAGCAATTGACCCAGCGCAGCGTGCGTGCGTCGCGGGTGTTCTGTCGCCAGTGAGTCGTCATGCGACTCTGCCGGTGCGCATGAGGCTGAGACCATGGATGTAGGGAAGCGCCCGATGGCATCGGGTACTCTCAGCGATGACACCCATGACAACGACAACGAGGTGCGGGCGCCATGTCGAACAGCATCGCCCAGTTACGCAAGTTCGTGGCTCCGGAGATCATCTTCGGTGACGGCTCTCGTCATGCCGTTGCCAACTACGCCCAGACCTTCGGGGCGCACCGCATCCTGCTGGTTTCCGATCCGGGGGTGCTGGCCGCCGGCTGGGTCGCCGAGGTCGAGGCCGATCTGGCCGCCTGCGGCATCCCTTGTCATCGCTTCCTGCAGGTGTCGCCCAATCCGCGCGCCGAGGAGGTCATGGCAGGTGCTCGCGTCTACCGCGACTATGGCTGCGATGCCATCGTCGCGGTGGGCGGTGGCAGCCCGATGGACTGCGCCAAGGGCATCGGCATCGTGGTGGCCCACGACGGGCACATTCTCGACTTCGAGGGGGTCGACACCATTCGCGTGCCGATTCCGCCACTGATCTTCATTCCTTCGACGGCGGGCACCTCGGCCGACGTTTCCCAGTTCGCGATCATCTCCGATCCCCAGCGGCGCATGAAGTTCTCGATCATCAGCAAGTCGGTCGTGCCCGACGTCTCGCTGATCGATCCCCAGGTCACGCTGACCATGGATCCGTTCCTCACCGCCTGTACCGGGGTCGATGCGCTGGTGCACGCCATCGAGGCCTTCGTCTCCACCGGCAGCGGACCGTTGACCGACAGCCATGCGCTGGAGGCGATGCGCCTGATCAATGCCAACCTCGTGGCACTGGTGGACAATCCACACGACGGGGAGCTGCGAGCCCAGGTGATGCTGGGCAGCATGCAGGCGGGGCTGGCCTTCTCGAATGCCATCCTGGGGGCGGTACACGCCATGTCGCACAGCCTGGGCGGTTTTCTCGACCTGCCCCACGGGCTGTGCAACTCGATGCTTCTCGAGCATGTGGTCGCCTTCAACTTCGAGGCGGCTCCGGAGCGCTTCATTCGGGTGGCGCAGACGCTTGGCATCGATTGCCGCGGGCTATCTCAGCAGAGCATCAAGCAGCGGCTCATCGCTCATCTGGTCGAACTCAAGCGGGCGGTAGGGCTCGCCGGAACGCTGGGCAGCGCCGGAGTGAGCAGCAGCGACGTGCCGTTTTTGGCCGAACACGCCGTGGAGGATCCTTGCATCCTCACTAACCCGCGGCGCTCCTGCCTGCGGGACGTGGCGGTGGTCTACGAAGAGGCACTCTAGCGCCTTGGGAGGCCGTTTGAAGAAACCTTCCGACCCGGATGGACTCTCGGTCAGCGAGTTGATCGGTCTCGGCAGCCAGTCGGCGCGCAAGAGCTACTACCCCGAGCTGACGGCACGCATGTCAGAGCTCGAGGCAGAGCGCAACCGCTACAAGTGGCTGTTCGAGAATGCCCTGCACGGCATCTTCCAGGCATCGCTGAACGGCGGGCTGCGGGCCGCCAACCCCGCACTCGCATGCATGCTGGGCGACGGCGATGTTGCTACCACTCTGGCGCGCTGTACCACCCTGGCGGCCCTGTTCGTCGACCCCGCGGATGCCCGCGAGGTGCAACGGCGACTGCTCGATGAAGGTCGGGTCGTGGGCTACACGACGCACCTGCGCGGCGAGGGAGGGCGCAGTGTGCCGGTGGCCATGACGGTGGTACAGAAGCCATCGGCGGACGACGAGCTGGTGATGGAGGCCTTCGTCGCCGACATCACCGAGCGCGAGCAGGCCAGGCGTCGCCTCGAGCAACTGAACGAGCAACTCGAGGCGCGCGTCCAGGACCGTACCCGTGAGCTGGAACGGCTCAACGACGAACTGCGCCAGGAAATCGCCGAGCGTCGTCGCATCGAGGTCGAGCTGCGCGAGGCGCGTGACGCCGCGGAGCAGGCCAACCGCAGCAAGGATCGCTACCTGGCCGCCGCCAGCCATGACCTGCTGCAGCCGATGAACGCCGCGCGCCTGCTGGTCGCCACCCTGCTCGAACGTCGTCTGGAGACCGAGGTGCAGGAGCTGGCGCAGCGCATCCATCTATCGCTGGAGGGCGCCGAGGAGCTGCTGACCGACCTGCTGGATATCGCCCGTCTCGATCAGGACCGTGTCGAGCCGCAGTTGGAACCCTTCGCCCTGCGCGAACTGACCGAATCCCTGGCGGCGGAGTTCACCACGCTGGCCGACAGCCAGGGGCTCGCGCTGCGTAACTGCGTTGCCGATGCCTGGGTCGTCAGCGACTATCGCCTGCTGGCGAGGGTATTGCGCAATCTGCTCTCCAATGCCTGTCGCTATACGCCCCAGGGCCGGGTACTGCTGGGGACGCGTCGTCGCGGCGGTGCGCTGTGGGTCGAGGTCTGGGACAGCGGCACCGGGATCCCGGCGGATCAGCTCGACGCGATCTTCCGCGAATTCCACCAGGTCGAATCGCGCCACGCCCGTGACCGCAAGGGGGTGGGGCTGGGCTTGGCCATCGTCGAACGCATCGTCGCACGACTCGAGCATGAGGTGACGGTACGCTCCTGGCCCGGGCGGGGCTCCTGCTTCGCGGTGCGCGTACCGTCGGGCACGCCGGGTTGCCAGCCACGCTTGGCAGCGCCAGCTATGCTGCCCAAATCGGATCTGAGCGGCTACCGGGTGCTGGTGGTCGACAACGAGCCGAGTATCCTGGCCAGCATGCAAGGGCTGTTGGAAGGCTGGGGCATGACCTGTTCGCTGGCGGTGGATGCCGAGGAAGCGCTCGCCGTATCGCCGCCGGATCTCCTGCTGGTAGACCTGCACCTGGATGACGGGGTGACCGGTGACGAACTGGTGTGGCGCCTGCGCGAGCACTGGGATCACCCACGACTGCCCGCGGTCGTTCTCACCGCCGAGCGCAGCGACGCCTGGCTGCAGCGCCTGCGCGCGGCTGGCCTGCCGTATCTCAACAAGCCGCTGCGCTCAGGCAAGCTGCGGGCCGTGCTCAGCCAACTGCTCTCCAGCGGAGTCGACCCATAGGGCGACATGCCGCCAATGTCCTGCTTGCGTACCGAGGCGTAAGGCTTCGGTATCAGCCACCAAGGCCAGTCATCCCTCCCTCCCAGGAGGCATGGAGGTGAAGCAAAGCGCTCCGGATACTCCCTCCCGGGGGCCGCAATCCGTGGTCCTGCAAGGAAAAGGGAGAACAATCAAAATGCGTATGCAAACCCCATTGTCGCTGGGCCTGGCCGCCGTGTTGGCCGCCGCTGCCCATACCGCCCAGGCGGAGATCACCCTCTTCGAAGGCGATAGCACCCGTTTCAGCGCCGATGGCTACATCAATGCCTTCTACGTCAATACCGAGGTCGATGCGGCCGACTCTCGCTTCGACCGGCGCCAGTCGCGGGTCAAGATGGGCTTCTTGCCCAACTGGATCGGCTTCAATGCCTCGCGGGAGGTCGGTGCGCTGACGCTGGCGGCCCGTTCCTCCTTCTGGGTGACCATCAACGACAGCGACGACAACGGTACCGAGACCGGCATCGATGTGCGTCAGTTCTACGGTACCATCGAGGGGGACTGGGGCGAGGTGCTGGTGGGCAAGGACTTCGGCCTTTTCGCCCGTTCCAATATCTTCCTCGACCAATTGCTGTCCGGTCATGGACAGGTCAGCGACACCCTGGGGCTGGTGGATTTCGGTGGCGTCTCGTTCGGCAACATCGGCTCTGGCTACCCCTATCCGTTTCCCTCCGCCCAGATCACCTATCGTACGCCCAAGGCCGGTGGACTGCGCCTGGCCGCGGGTATCTTCGACCCGGTGCATACCGCCGACGAGAGCCCGCTGGGGCGCCGCTACGAAGAAGCGCCGCGCTTCGAGTCCGAGCTCACCTGGGAAACCACGCTGGGGGGTATCGATGTCTACACCTGGCTGAACGGTCAGTACCAGACGTCCGAGAACAGCGATGACGATGTGGACGAGGTGACGTCGCGCGGTCTGGGCTATGGCGTGCAGGCCGCCATGGGGTCCCTCACGCTTAGCGCGTCGGGGTTCAATGCCAAAGGCATCAATGCCTTCTTCACCAACAACGTGGGCAATGCGGCGCTGCGCGAAGTGGACAGCGACGGCTACCTGCTGCAGGGCGGCTATCGTTTCGGTGCCAACCGCGTGGCGCTGTCGTTCGGCGAGACCGAGGACGAGCAGAGCGGGCTCGAGTTCCAGACGCGCGGCCTGGCGCTGTTCCATGACATCAACGACTACTTGACCCTGGTCGGCGAGGTCAATCGCCACGACATCACCGCGCTGGACGGTGGCAGTGACGTCGAGCAGACCGACACCGTGGCGCTGGGCGTCACCATGTCCTGGTAGGCCGTCTACTACCTAGGTATGCCACTGGGCGTCAAGGACGCCACCCAAGTGGCATATCCCCGCGCCCGGGCGCTTCCTATACTTGAGGGGCCATACACTGCGAGCGCCCCATGGACATCGAACTTCCCACGCCCTACGTTACCGCGAACCCGGATCGCCACGAGGCGGTACTGGTTGCCCACAGCGGCTCTCGCGACCCCGACATGGCCGCCCAGGACCTGGCGAGCCGGCTGCTGCATCCTTGTCTCGGCGGCGTGCTGTTCTTCTGCTCGGCGGAGTACGACCTCGAGGCGCTCGGCCAGGCCATGGAGCAGCATTTCGGCGGCGTGACCCTGTGCGGTTGCACCACCGCCGGCGAGATCACCGATGCCGGCTACGGTCGTGGCGGCATTACCGCCATCGGCTTCGATCAGCGCGATTTCGCCCTCGACCATGCGCTGCTCGACGACCTGGACCAGGTCTCGCTGCTCGCCGCGCAGCAGCTCACCGACGGTCTCCTCGAACGCTGTCGGCAGGCGGGCATCGCTCCGATCAAGGGGCATACCTTCGCCCTGACCCTGCTCGATGGACTCTCGGCCAGTGAGGAGCGCGTGCTGGCGACGCTCAATGCGGCGCTCGGCAGCATCCCGCACTTCGGCGGCAGCGCCGGCGACGACAACCGCCTTTCCGGTACCCATGTCTACGGCAACGGACGCTTTCGCACCGGTGCTGCCGTGGTGATCATGATCAACACCACACTCGATTTCGAGGTCTTCACCACCCATCACCTGCGCCCGCTCGACGACAAGCTGGTGGTCACCGCGGCGGACCGCGAGCATCGCCGGGTCATCGAGCTCAATGCCGAACCGGCCGCGGAAGAGTACGCGCGCCTGGTGGGGTGCCGGGTCGACGAGCTCGATGAGGAGACCTTCGCCCGCCATCCGCTGGCGGTGCGTCTGCACGACCATGCCTACGTACGCTCGATCCAGCGGGTCAACGAGGATCTCAGCCTGAGCTTCTACTGCGCCGTGGAGAACGGCATCGTGCTGACGGCCATGCGTGCCGCGCCCATACTCGACGACCTTCGCGCGGCGCTGGATGAGATCCGCGAGCGCTTGGGGCCGCCGCGCCTGGTGATCGGCTGCGACTGTTTCCTGCGACGCCTGGAGATCGAGGCCGACGGCATCAGCGACGCCGCTTCGGCGCTGCTGCGCGACTATCGCGTGGTGGGATTCAACACCTACGGAGAGCAGTGCAATGGCATGCACCTCAACCAGACCTTCACCGGCGTCGTCATCGGCCAGCTGCGCCGGAGCAATGGATCCCGCTGAGCGCGAGCAGGCGCTGGAACGCGAGATCGCCAAGCTCAAGCGCATCAATGCGGCACTGATCGAGCGCGTCGAAGCCAGCAACCTGCCGCGCAGCGCGCCCTACGCCGCCTTCGAGCATGCCGTGCTGCTCGCCGAGCAGGTACGCGAGCGCACCCAGGCGCTCAACCAGACCACCCACGAGCTGCGCGCCAGCAACCGCCTGCTGGCCGAGGCGCGCGAGCGGGCGGAAGCCGCCGGTCAGTACCTGGCCGATGCCATCGAGAGCATCACCGACGCCTTCGTGCTGTTCGATGCCGACCAGCGCATTCTGCGCTACAACAGCCGCTTCGCCGAGTTCTGGCGTCCGGCGGGGATCCGCATCCGCCAGGGCATGCAGCTCGAGGACCTGCGCCGTCTGGCGCTGAGCTCGGGACTGGTGATCAGCGAGCAGCTCGGCCATCGCGACCGACGCACGATCTACCGCCTGCACAACGATCGCTGGGTGCAAGTTCACCAGCGGCCCACCCGTGGCGGCGGCCGGGTGTTCCTCTACGTCGACATTACCGAACTCAAGCGTCACGAGCACGCCCAGCGCGAGCATGCCCTGGCGCAGAAGACCCGACTGCTGCAGGCCACCATGGATAGCCTGTCGCAGGGCGTAGCGGTGGTTGCCGAGAGTGGCTTACTCGAGATGTGCAACCAGCGCTTCCGTGAACTGACCGGCCTGCTGGCGCTAGAGGTGCCGCACGACCTGGAGGCGCTGTGTCACCGCAGCGAACTGATCGATGCCGGCGATGCTCGCGGTGTGACGCAGGCCTGCGAACGGCATCTCGGCGACGGTCGCGTGGTGGAGGTGCGCGGGCATGCCATGCCCGGCGGCGGTCAGGTGCTGACCTTTACCGACGTCACCGAACGCATTCGCCATGCCGAGACGCTGCGCGAGCGGGAGCACTGGATTCGCACCATCACCGACGAGCTGCCGGCGATGATCGCTTACCTCGATCGCGACCTGCGCTACGTCTTCACCAATCGCGTCTACGAGGAGTGGTACGGCTGGCCGCGCGACCTGTTGCTGGGCGGCGAGCTCGACGCCCTGCACAGTGCCGAGCACTGCGCCAAGCTGCGCCCTTACCTGACCCGCGCGCTGGCCGGCGAGAGCGTCTCCTTCGAGTTCCCTGAGGTCAGCGGCAGCGGCGAGCGACGGGTGCTGCTGCGCGCCTATGTTCCCCATTTCGACGGCGACGGCGAGGTGATCGGGCTATTCGTGCTGATTCGCGACATCACCGAGCGCCGACGCACCGCCGAGGCCCTGCATCAGGCCTACCAGAACCTGGAGCAGCGCGTGCGCGAGCGCACCGGCGAGCTGACGCAGGTCAACGGCCAGCTACGCGAGGAGATAGCAGAACGCGCGGCGATCGAGCAGCGCCTGCGCGAGGCCAAGGCGGAGGCAGAAGCGGCCAACCTCTCCAAGACCAAGTTCCTCGCTGCGGTCAGCCATGATCTGCTGCAGCCGCTCAATGCCGCCCGGCTGTTCATCGGCGCGCTGGGCGAGCAGGACGTAGCGCCCGAGCATCACGAGCTGATCGAGCAGGCGGGGCGTTCGCTCAAGGACGTCGAGAGCCTGCTCGGCACCCTGGTGGACATCTCCAAGCTCGACGCGGGGGTGGTAACACCCGACCCGGACGCCTTCGCGGTGGCGGAGCTGCTCGACGGGCTGGCCCGCGAATATCGTCAGGTGGCCGCCAGCGAGGGGCTCGCGTTCCACTACGTACCGAGCCGCGCCGTGGTGCGCAGCGACATCCAGCTGCTCACGCGGGTGCTGCGCAACTTTCTGTCCAATGCCATTCGCTATACCGGTGAGGGGCGCATTCTGCTCGGCTGCCGACGCCGCGCGACGGGACTCGAGATCGTCGTGGGCGATACCGGCCTGGGCATCGAGAAGGAGGAACTGGGAGCGATCTTTCAGGAATTCCGTCGCTCCCACGCTGCCGGGCGGCGACAGGATCGCGGCCTGGGGCTGGGACTGGCAATCGCCGACAAGATCTCGCGCATGCTCGAACATCCGCTGGGGGTGGCGTCGGTCGCCGGTCGCGGTTCGTGCTTCAGCGTGCTGCTGCCCTATGCGGAGCTGGCGCCACGCCGCCGGCCGACCGAATTGGCGACGACGGTCGCCGACGAGGCGGTGCTGGAGGGCAAGCGCATCTGGGTGGTCGATAACGACGCCGACATCTGCGAGGCGATGCGCGTGCTGCTGTCGCGCTGGGGTTGCGAGGTGTGCGTGGCCGACAGCGAGGCCGCCCTGGCGGCTCAGGTGGTGCCGGGCGAGACGCCGGCCGACGTGCTGATCGTCGACTACCACCTCGACGACGGCGACACCGGCCTGGCGCTGGCCGAGCGCATCAATGCCCGGCGCCGCGAGCCGCTGCCGGTCATGGCGATTACCGCCAACCACAGCCACGAACTCAAGCAGCGCATGCGTGAACTCGGCTATGCCCTGCTGCACAAGCCGGTCAAGCCGCTCAAGCTGCGTGTGGCGCTCAGTCGTCTAGTCGCGGAGCACGCTTGTGATAGACACTGAAGTCGATGTCGCTGGCCGAGAGAATGGCCTGGACCCGGTTGTGCACGCCGAGCTTGCGCAGGATCGCCGAAACATGTGCCTTGACGGTGGTCTCGGCGATCTCCAGGTGGTAGGCGATCATCTTGTTGGACTCGCCTCGGGTCATGTGCTCGAGCACCTGCAGCTGCTTGCGCGTCAGCGTTTCCAGCTGGCGTGAGGTCACCGTCGGTTCGCCGCGGGCGGGACGCGATGAGCCGCCGCTGGCGCGGATGATGTCCGAGGGCAGGTAGATGTTGCCCTCCAGGATCTGGGCGATGGCCTGGGTCATCTGCTCGCGCGGCGACGACTTGGTGATGAAGCCGACCGCGCCGTAGGTGACCGCCTGCAGGATCACCTGCTTCTCCTGTTCCGCCGAGATGATCACCACCGGAATGGTCGGAGCCTCGTTGCGCAGCTGGATCAGCCCGGAGAGGCCGTGCACGCCCGGCATGTTGAGGTCGAGCAGGATCAGGTCGATGTCCTCCTGCTCTTGTGCCAGCACCAGCGTTGATTCGAGGTCCTCGGTTTCGAGTACCTCGGCGTCCTCGAAGCCGTCGCGGATCACGCGGCAGATGGCTTCGCGAAAGAGAGGATGATCGTCGGCGATCAGCAGCTTGTACATGGGCAGGCCCCGAGAGTTGTCGTTGTCATGGTAAACAGGCGCCAGGGGCGCGTCACGGTCCGTCATGCCCGGCAAGGGCGGATACCGGCGCCGCGGGCTCGGCCGCCTCCAGCGGCTGCCCCGCGGCTTCCCAGCCGTCCACGCCGTGCGGATACCAGCCGACATGGTCGAAGCCATGTGCCAGCGCGCGGCGTGCAGCGTTCCACGACAGCCAGCAATCGCTGCGACAGAGGAACACCAGCATACGCTGCCCGTCGTCGCGGGTGAGCCGGGTCAGATGGTGCAGGAAATATTGCTGCCATGCCGGCGACAATTCGCCGAGGCCGGTGTTGGGTAGCCAGATGGCGCCCGGCAGCGAGGCGTGGGGCTGGCTGGCGACGAAGCGATCTCCCCGCCAGGGCAGGTTGTAGACATCGATCAGCAGTGGTGGGGCTGGGCTCGCCAGGGCCTGGGCCAGGGACGCGGTATCGAGTATCTCGGCGCCTTCGAGATGCGACGGAGTGGGGCTCCGGTAGCGGTCGACGCGATAGCCATCGGCATTGAACAGAGGCTCGCCAACGTCGTTCTGGTCGTCGTCCGCCAGGCTCGTGCTGCAGACGGCGAAGGCGCCGGCCAGCATCGTCAGCGCGAGGAGGATCCTGAATGCCATGGATGCACCTCGACGTATTGTTATGTTGCTCTCATTGAACGACAGGTATTGCGCGCCAGGGAATGCCACCATTGTCTCAACGTGGCAGGTACCAAGGTACTATTCTGGGGTCGCCATGCCCTTCGTATCGTGGCGGCATGACGATACGTACTCATGCCTTGTGGCCGCACGCGCTGCGCCATGCCCTCTGTCGAATCGTGCTCGCGATCGGGCTCGGTCTCGGCCCGTGGCTGCTCGGCAGCCCGCCCGCGAACGCCGAGCCACTGCCGACGCTGCGGCTCAGCGTGCTGCAGTCGGGCACCGCCCACTGGGAGCTCGAGCACATGCAGCGTCAGGGCCTGGACCGGCAGGCCGGCTTCGAGCTCGAGGTGCGCCTGGTGCCGCATCTGCCGGCTTCGCGCATTGCGCTTGCCAGTGGCGAGGTGGCGGGAGCCGTTGCCGACCTGCTCTGGGTCCAGGCGCGTTTCGAGCAGGGCGAGCCATATCTCTTCCTGCCGTTCTCCTCGCAGATCGGGGCCATTCTGGTGGCGCCGGATTCGGCCATCGACTCGCTGGAGGGGCTGCGTGGAAAGCGCATCGGCGTGGCCGGCGGGCCCGACAGCAAGGGCTGGATCCTGCTGCGCCGGGTGGCGGCCGAGCGCGGCCTCGAGCTGGAGCGGGAGGCCGAAGTGCAGTACGCGGCGCCGCCGCTGCTCAGCGAAGCGCTGCGTCGAGGGCGCATCGATGCGCTGGTGACCTACTGGCACTTCGCCGCGCGGCTCGAGGCCTCAGGCGAGGCTCGCCGGCTGATGCCGATGGCGGGCCTGCTCGATGCCCTGGCGCTCGAGCGCGACCTGCCGGTGCTGGGCTATGTGTTCCAGGAAAGCTGGGTTCGCGCTAACCGGGCGCTGCTGGACCGCTTCGCCGCAGCCCTGACCGAGACCAAGCGCTCGCTGGCGGAGAGCGAGTCCCATTGGGACGAGCTGCGTCCGCTGATGCGCGTAGAGAGCGATGCCGAGTTCGAGGCGTTTCGCCGCGGCTTTCTCGACGGCGTGCCCGCACCGCTCGACGAGCGGCGTATCGCCGATCTCCAGGCGCTGCTGCAACTGGCCGGGGCCGACGCGCAGCGGCTGCTGCCGTCCCGACTCTTCTACCGTCATGCTGCGCGAACGGAGACGCCGTGAGCGTCCGCGCGCTGGCCGGCTGGGTCGGTCTGCCGACGCTGCTGCTCGCCTGGTGGCTGGTCGCCGGGCTGCTGGACAGCGCTCTGCTGCCCACACCCGGAGCCGTGTTCGATACCCTGTGGCAGGCGCAGCGAACAGGTGAGCTCTGGCATCACCTGGGCGTGACGTTGCGGCGAGTGGTCATCAGCTTCTTCCTGGCGATGGCCCTGGGCACACTGCTCGGGGTCTGGATGGGACGCAGCCGGCTCGCCGACGACCTGCTCGACCCGCTGCTCGTGGCGCTGCTCAACTTGCCGGCCCTGGTCACCATCATCCTGCTCTACGTATGGTTCGGCCTGATCGAGGCCGCGGCAGTGCTGGCGGTGGTGATCAACAAGGTGCCCAACGTGGCGGTCATGGTACGCGAGGGGGCGCGCAGCCTCGACGTGCGCCTCGAGCAGATGGCGGATATCTACCGTTTCGGCCGTGGCAGGCGCCTGGTACACGTGTGGCTGCCGCAACTGGCCCCCTACCTGATGGCGGCGGCCCGCAGCGGCCTGGCGCTGGTGTGGAAGATCGTGCTGGTGGTGGAGTTGCTCGGCCGCTCCGACGGGGTCGGGTTCCAGTTGCACATGGCCTTCCAGGTCTTCGATGTGGCCACCATCCTGGCCTACAGTCTGGCGTTCATTGCCGTAGTGCAACTGGTCGAACAGGTGGTACTGCGCCCACTGGAGCGTCGCTCCTCGCGCTGGCGAAGAGTCGGGGAGCCGCACCATGCTTGAGCTGGACGTCGCCTATCACGGCACGCCACGGGCGATCCTAGGCCGCCTCTCCCTACGAGTCACCGCGGGCGAGCGCATCTGCCTGCTGGGCCCCTCGGGCAGCGGCAAGACCACGCTGCTCAATCTGATCGCCGGCTTGGGCGTGCCATCCGCAGGAAACGGCGTGAGGCGCGACGCGACGCTGCGGGTCGGTTACCTGTTCCAGGAGCACCGGCTGCTGCCGTGGCGCACGCTGCGCCAGAACCTGATGCTGGTCGGTGCCGCGCCGGATGACGTCGACTCGCTGCTGGACCGGGTCGACCTGGCCGGTCACGGCGACTACCTGCCGGATCAACTCTCGCTGGGCATGGCGCGCCGGGCGGCGCTGGCACGCTGTCTGGCCGTCGAACCCGACCTGCTACTGCTCGACGAACCCTTCGCGTCGCTCGACACGCGCCGCGCCCAGTCGCTGCGCGATTGTCTCGCGGCGCTGCTGGAGCAGCGACCGCAGATGGCGATGATCTGCGTGACGCATGATGCTCAGGATGCGGCGCGCCTGGCCAACAGGGTCTGGTATCTAGATGGCAGCCCGGCGCAGTTGCGCTGGGACGAGAGGCTCGAACATGCCGACGATCGGGCCGCGGTAGTGCTGACATTGTCACGGCTGGCCGAAGCCATCTGACGTCGGTATCGGCCCCGAAAGGTGCGCCATTTCCCGTGCAAAATCACTGCGACGAAAGTGCCCGGGACAGACAATCTTGAGCATCGTCAATCTCGTCTCGAAGTGCCGTGATTTTCAAAAAAATTATGGAAAATCAGTACGAAAGGAGTATCCGGTCGCGGCCAAAGTGCCATTTCGACAGCCTGACGACCCGCCTAGCCTCGGTAAGGCAACACTGTCGTTGCAGTCAACGAACCGCATCACGGGAGGTGCGCCATGCAATGGGTTGATCCGGCATTCTGCGACTTGCGTCTGGGCTTTGAAGTGACGGCCTACGTCTACGTTCGCTGATCGAGACCGGGCGGGAATGGCAGGCGCCACTCCCGCTTTCCGAGACGAAGCGGGCACGCCGCAAGATCAAACAAAGCAAAGGGCGGGGGGGAGACGATGACTGACCAAACGAACATCGACATGGCGGCCTGCTATTCGATCCACCCGACGTTCCTCTTTCGCTGGGAAGCGTCCCAGGATGCTCACGTCCTGCTGTATCCCGAAGGCATCGTCAAGCTGAACGAGACCGGCGGCCGTATCCTCGCGCATTGCGACGGCGATACCACCGTGACGGCGATGATCGATGCGCTCGCCACATGCTATGACGCCAAGCGCGATGCCGTTGCCGAGGGCGTCGTCAAGTTTCTGGAGGTGGCCCATGCCAAGGGTTGGATCCGTGCCGAGCCTCGACGGTGAGGGCAAGCCCATCTGGGTCTTGCTGGAACTCACCTATCGATGCCCGCTCAAGTGCGTTTTCTGCAGCAATCCGGTGGATTTCGAGCGCTACGGCGAGGAGGAGCTGAGCACCGCCGAGTGGAAGCGGGTGATGCGTGAGGCCCGTGACCTGGGGGCGATGCAGATCGGCTTCTCGGGCGGCGAGCCCACGCTGCGCAAGGACCTCGAGACGTTGGTGGCCGAGGCCAACGAACTGGGCTACTACACCAACCTGATTACCTCGGGGATCGGCCTGACCTCACGCCGCCTGGCGGCGCTCAAGGAGGCGGGGCTCAAGCATATCCAATTGGGCTTTCAGTCCAGCGACCGGCAGACGGCGAACTGGCTCGCCGGGGTGGACAGCTTCGATCGCAAGCTGGCCATGGCGCGCGAGATAAAGGCCCACGGCTTTCCCATGGTGCTCAACGTACCGATCACCCGCCACAACATCGCGCAGATTCCCGAGATCATCGAGCTGGCCAGCTCGTTGGGCATGGAATACCTGGAGCTGGCCAATGTTCAGTACTACAACTGGGCCCTGCTCAACCGTGACGAATTGCTGCCCACCCGCGAGGAACTGGCCTGGGCCGAAGCCGAGGTCGCCAAGGCGCGCCGGCGGCTGGGGGACACGATGACCATCTTCTTCGTCATTCCCGACTACTACGAAGGCCGCCCCAAGGCGTGCATGAACGGCTGGGGCTCGATCCACCTGACCATTGCGCCGGATGGCGCGGCGCTGCCCTGCTCCCAGGCGCGCACCCTCGAGACGCTGGATTTCCCCACCGTGCGCGAGCACAGCCTCGAATGGCTGTGGCGGGAGTCGCCCACCTTCCGCAAGTACCGGGGCGCCGAGTGGATGAAGGAGCCCTGCCGCAGCTGTGACGAGCGCGAGCACGACTTCGGCGGCTGCCGCTGCCAGGCGCTGCTGCTCACCGGCGACGCCGCCAACGCCGACCCTGCCTGCAGCAGGTCACCGCATCACCACGTGATTCAGGAGGCCGTCGAACGGGCCCAGGCCGCAAAGGCAGGGTCGGGGACGCTGATCGCTCGCCAGGGCGGGTTGGCATCCGGGGGCTGTGGCGCATGAGGCTGCCCCACGATTCGCTGGCCGGCACGCTGTCCGCCGGCATCACGCTGACAGCCGCGCTGTATCTGCTGCTGCGCACGATGGTCTAGTCCAGGAGCCCGTCATGCTCGCTTCGATTCTTGACTTTATACTGCGCTGGCTGCACCTGCTGTTCGCCCTCGTCTGGATCGGACACAACTACGCCAACGTGGTAAAGCAGCCGACCTTCAGGCCGCTCGGTATGGAGCACGACGAGCCATCACGCAGCGCCGACCTGGAAGCGCGGATGCAGCGCGAGCACGGTACCTTCCGCTATGCCTCGATCGTGGTCTGGGCCACTGGGATGGGCATGCTGTGGTATCGCGGCTGGCTGCCAGACGCGCTGCTGCTGCAGGGGCCGCTGGCGGTGATCGGCATGGGCGCCTGGATCGGCACGCTGATGCTGCTCAACCTGTGGCTGGTGCTTTGGCCGCACCAGAAGAAGGTACTTGGCTTCGTGCCCGCGCCGATGGAAGAACGGGTGCGCTGTTCGCGCATCACTTTCCTGTCGTCGCGGACCAACACCATTCTGTCGATGCCGCTGCTGTTCCTGATGCTGGCCAGTGGGCATGGCCTGCAGTTCTTCTAGGCGCGCCGCGATGCACGCCTCATCGGTCTACAATTTCGCTGCGGGCCCCGGCGTGATGCCGCGGGAGGTGCTGCTCGAGGCCCAGCGGGAGCTGCTCGACTGCCGCCGCAGCGGCATGTCGATACTCGAGATGCCGTTCACGGGAGCTGAGTTTCAGAATATCGCTGACCAGGCACGGCGCGACCTGCGTGAGCTGCTCGAGCTACCCCCGCACTACCATGTGCTGTTCCTGCCCGGCGGGGCGTCGACCCAGTTCTCGCTGTTGCCGATGAACCTGCTCCCGCCGGACGGCCGCGCGGACTACGTCGATACGGGCCACTGGTCGCGCAAGGCGATCGCCGAGGCCCGGCGCTACGTGTCGGTCAACGTGGCCGCCAGCGGCGCCCAGCACGGCTATAGCCGGCTGCCGTGCCGCCGGTACTGGCAGCTCGACCCCCAGGCAGGGTATTGCCACATCACCAGCAACGAGACCGCCGATGGACTGGCCTACCACCGCCTGCCCGACACGCGGGGCGTGCCGCTGGTGGCCGACATGACCTCCGACTTCCTCTCCCGCCCACTTGATGTCGAGCGCTTCGGTGTGATCTATGCCGGCGCTCAGAAGAACGTCGGGCCGGCGGGGCTGACCCTCGTCATCATCCGCGACGATCTGCTGCAAACGGCATGGCCGGCGTGTCCCGCCGCGCTCAGCTATCGCGTCCAAATCGACAGCGACAACCGCTTCAATACGCCGCCGATCCAGGCGATCTACCTGGCCGGGCTGGTCTTTCGCTGGCTGCGCTCGCAAGGTGGGCTGAAGGCGATGGCCGCACGCAATCGGCGCAAGAGCGAGGCGCTTTATAGCTACATCGATGCCAGCGACTTCTACGCCTGCGACCGGCAGGTGGCCGATCGCTCACGCATGAACGTCTGCTTCCACCTTGCCGTGCCGACACTGACCGCTGAGTTCGTCGAGCAGGCGCGCTGCCAGGGCCTGCTCAACCTGCAGGGCCACCCCGCCGTGGGCGGTCTGCGCGCCAGCCTCTACAACGCCATGTCCGAAGCGGGTGTCGATGCGCTGATCGCCTTCATGGAGACCTTCGCCGCACGCCATGGACGTGCGCGAAGGCGCTGCGGTTAGCCGCCTTGCCTCGTGATCGTGACCTGCCCCGGTGGCTGATGGCCGCGCTGATGCGGCAAGCGCCGCGCCTGGGCCGCGGCATCGCTCAGGCGCGTGTGCATTGGGCCGCTCGCCTGGGCAGCCCGCCCGTGCGAGCGGGCCGGCCCGCTGGCGGCGATGGCGATCCGCCGGCGCCGGTAAAGGCCATGGGCTTGGCGTTTCCCAATCCGTTGGGTATCGCCGCCGGCTTCGACCGCCGGGGGCGGCTGGGACGCCGGGCGGCGGCGCTGGGCTTCGGCTGTATCGAGATCGGCTCGTGGTCGCCGCATGCGGGAGCCGCTTTGTGCCATCCCCCGTCGGCGGGTGACGCCGTCCTGGGCATCAACGTCGCCCTGGGGCCACGCACGTCGACGACTCACGCGCTCGACGACCTGCTGGCCGGCCTGCGCGAGGCATGGCGTCACGCCGACTATGTCGCCGTCAATCTCGGCAGTCCCCAGGCCGCGGCATTGCTGTGCCCCTCCCGACTGGGCGAGCTGCAGCGGCTGCTGGGTTCGCTGAAAGGGGAGCAGCGGCGGCTGGCGGACTGCAGCGGCAACTGGGTACCGCTGGCGATAAAGCTACGCATGGAGCGTGAAGCGACGGCACCGCCGCCCATCGTGAAACACCTGGAAGCGCTGGGCTTCGAGGGGCTGATCCTGGCATGCGATGCCGGGCCGCCGGCGACGCTGCAGCGCTATGCCGACTGGCGCCTGCCGGAGCGACAGCGCCAAGCGTGCCATCAGGTGGCCCAGGCCGCTATGCTGCTGGACGGCCGGTTGCCGCTGATCTCGGTGGGCGGTATCGCCACGGCCGAGCACGTCACGGCGCGTCTGGATGCCGGCGCTATGCTGGTACAACTGCACGATGCGCTGGTCTACGAGGGGCCATGGGTCGCTCGTGCTCTGGGCAATGCCGCCCCAGGGCGCGCTTAACCCGGACGTGCCAGGCCCTGACCGCGCTGCAGGTTGAAGGTGAATACCGCGACGCTGGCGAACAGCACCGTTAGCCCCAGGCACCACAGCAGCGGCTCGAGCGCCAGCCTACCGTATAGGGCGAAGCGCACCAGCTCCACGCCATGGGTGAAGGGGTTGTTGGCGCACAGCCAATAGAGCCAAGGGCCTGCCTCCTGCATCTTCCATAGCGGATAGAGCGCCGAGGAGAGAAAGAACAGCGGGAAGATCACGAAGTTCATCACCCCGGCGAAGTTCTCCAGCTGGCGCACGGCGTTGGCCAGTACCAGGCCCAGGCTGCCGAGCATCATCGCCACCAGCAGCAGCGCCGGCATCGCCGTGGCCAGGCCGATCAGCGGCGGGCGGATGCCGTAGCCCCAGGCAATGGCGAGGAAGGCGTAGACCTGGACCAGCGACACCAGCGAGATCGCCAGCACCTTGCACAGCAGCAGGAAGGGTCGCGACAGCGGGCTCATCAAGAGCACCTTCATGCTGCCCATCTCGCGGTCGTAGACCATCGACAGCGAGCCCTGCATGCCATTGAACAGCAGGATCATGCAGCACAGCCCCGGGGTGATGTAGACCTCATAGACGATATAGGTGCCGTAGGGCTCCATGATCGAGATGCCCAATACGGCGCGGAAGCCGGCGGCGAACACCACCAGCCACAGCAGGGGACGCACCAGAGCGCTGAAGAAGCGGGTGCGCTGCTGGACGAAGCGGCGCCACTCGCGGCCGCCGACGCCGAGGAAGCAGTGCCAATAGGCGGCAAGCATCAGCAGCGCTCCTCTGCGGGGATGTCCTGCAGGGTCGTCAGGCGACGGAAGGCGTCCTGCAGGGTGCTGCTTTCGGTGCGTCGGCACAGCGCGTCGGCGCGGCCGGAGGCCACCACGCTGCCGGCGCACAGCATCACCACGTTGTCATCGGGGGCGATCTCGTCGAGCAGGTGGGTCGTCCACAGCACCGTCATGCCGCGCTCGCGGCACAGTGCGCGCACATGCTCGTTGAGCGCCTGACGGCTGGCGGTGTCCAGTCCGACGCTGGCTTCGTCGAGCACCAGCAGCGCAGGCTCGTGGAGCAGGGCCCGGGCGATTTCGAGCCGGCGTCGGTGACCGCCGTTGAGCTGGCGCACCCGCTCGCCGTCGCGCGCCTCGAGCCCCTGGCGCGCCAGTTCGCGGTCGCAGCGCTGGCGTGCCAGGCGCCGCCCCAGTCCATGTAGCGAGGCGTGATAGAGCAGGTTCTGGCGTACGCTGAGGTCGAGATCCAGCGTCGATTGCTGAAACACCACGCCCAACTGACGCCGTACCCGACGCGGCTCGCGATTCAGCGAATGGCCGTCGATGCGAATCTCGCCGGCCTGACCGCGCAGCAGGCCGGTCATCAGCCCGATCAGCGTACTCTTGCCGGCCCCGTTGGGTCCGAGCAGGGCGTGAAAGCCACCGCGGGCCAGGGCAAAGCTCACCCCGGCGAGGGCGCAGCGGGCTCCGTAGCGGTGCTCGACCTCGTCGATCTCGAGCATCGGCGCATGAGGGGCCTGAATAGACGTGTTCATGGCGTGACGACCACGCCCCAGGGGTAGCGGCCAACCTCGATGGAGCGCGTCACGGCCAGCTGCTCGACATCGATCACCGAGACGTCGCCGCTGATGCCGTTGGTGGTGAAGAGCAGGCTCTCGTCCTCGTTGAAGGCGAGCTGCCAGACGCGACGCCCCACCAGCAGATAGTCGAGTACCTCAAGGGTCTGAGCATCGACCACCGCGACGTGGTTGGCAGGGCCAAGCGCGACGAAGGCGTAGCGGCCATCGGAGGTGAGCGCGACGCCCACCGGCTGCACCTTGTCCTGGTTGACGCCACGAATGGCGAAGTCGAGCGTGGCGATCTCTTCCAGCGCTTCCACGTCGATCACATGGACCGTGCCGCCGATCTCGGCCGAGGCCCAGGCCACCTTGCCGTCGTCACTGAATTCCACGTGTCGGGGGCGCTGGCCGACCACCATGTTCTTCTTGATCGTGAAGTCCTCGGTGTCGATCCAGTGCAGCATGCTGGTGGTCTCGCTGGTATTCACCGCCCAGCGACCGTCGGGGCTGACCGCCATGCCCTCCGGCTCGATGCCGACATCGATCTGGGCCAGCACCTCCTTTGTCGGCACGTCGACCACGGTGACGATGGCATCGTCCTCGTTGGCGATGAACAGCCAGCGGTCGTTGGGGTGCAGCGCAAACTGCTCGGGATCCTCACCCGAGGGCAGGGTGTCGATGATCTCGTGGGTTTCGAGATCGAGGATCTGCACGGTGTCGTCGTCGCTGGCACAGATATACAGCTTGGTATTGTCCTTGGAGAGCAGGATGCCGCGAGGACGCTTGCCGACCGGGATCGTCTCGACCACCTCGAGCGATTCGGTGTCGATCACCGAGATGCTGTTGTCCTTCTCGTTGGAGACGTAAGCCAGTCCGGCCAGGGCGGGGGAGGCGAGGACGAGCAGCGTCGAGGCCAGGGCGGTGCGAAGCAGAGTATTCATCGTCGGTTTCCTTGTTGTTCATTGTGGCTAGCGTCTACCGTCGTCCGGACCAGATTCGGGGCAGGCACGCCGCTCTCAAGGGTGGATGCGACAGTCGCTTTCGGCAGAGTCGTAGCCCAGGGAGTCGAGATCGGTGACCGGGTGCAGGAAACCTTCGATGGGAGCGGTAATCACCAGGCCCTGCGGATGGACCAGCGGAATCGGCTGACGCAGCTGGCCGTTCCATGGGCGATAGCCAAGGCGGCGACCCTTGAAGGCGGCCAACTGGAAATCCTCGGAGAGGATGGCGTCGCGGAGCGCCCCGTGCTCGGCCACGCCGAGTTCGGTGACCGCCGTGCCCACCGAGCGCACACCCGCCCAGGCGGCATAGTCGTCACCGTTCATGTCGCGCCCGGCCAGTTCGCGAAAGCGGTTCTGCAGCTGGGCGGCACCCCAGCTCTCCACCACCCGGTGCCAGGCCACCGGCATCATGCCCTGTGTGCCCACCACGGGGCGTGGCAGCCAGGTGTTGAAGGGAACGTACTCGCCGAAATCGCCGCGTGTATCGGCGACGACCACCACGTCGTAGTCGCTCGCCTGGGTGAACAGCGGCAGCTCGCGCGATGCCGTGCGCCGTAGGTCGGCGTCGAAGGTCCAGGTCTTGTCGGCGACGAGTTCGACGCCGAAGCGTGCCGCCGAACGGCGAAAGGCATCCGCCCAGGCGCGGTCGTCATCGGTCGGCCCGGAAATGAGAAATGCCTGCTGCCAGCGCCGCAGGTTGAGCCACTGGGCGAGGGCGTCGGTGAGCATGGCGAAGCTCGGTTGGGTGTGCAGCACGTTGGTGCGGCAATCGCCGGTACGCAGGGTGTCCTCCTTGGCACCGGCGTTGAAGAGCAGCGCCCGCTCGGCGGCCGTGTCGGCCATGGCAAGCAGCGTCTCGGCAGGTACCCGCAGCACGAACAGCTCGATTCCCGCCTCGAGCATCCGCTCGAAGGCGGCGTGCGCCTGCTCCTCGCTCTCGGCCATGTGCGACTCCAGGACGTAGTGCTGGTCGAGAAAGCGCCCGCTGGCATTGTTGTCGTCGATGGCGAGCTCGGCGCCGCGCAGGCCGGCATCCTCGGGCTCGGGGGTTACGTTGGACAGCACGGGGCCCGCGTCCGGAACCCAATGCACATAGCCGATGCGTACATCCAGGGCCGTGGCCGCACCGGGCAGGGCCAGCCAGCAGATGAGGGCAAAGGCGAGTCGCTTGGCGTGGTTGGACATGGGCCGCTCCCCGGTGGAATTCCATGCCCCTGACCTTAGGCAAGCCGGGCAGGGGGAAGAATATTTCCATGGTCGCAATGAGGCGGTACCAAAGCACTATGCCCTAGGTCTCAGAGGGGGATGGCTACTACCAAGGAAGTGGTTTTCGCGGACGAAAGTGCCATTCCTCGGGTCGAGGCGGCTTCCTAGACTTGGATCAGACTCGCCAAGCTCGCAGCGAAAAGGCGACCGCAAGCGTTCAACAATTCCAAGCCGGAGGCGACCGAAATGAAAGCCACTAGCCTGCTCAGAAACCGCATTACTCGAACCGGCATTGCGCTCGGGTTCTACAGCCTGTCGGTCGTCGCCATGGGGCACGGCGACGTGACACCGCAGGAGGTCGATACCGGCAGCTTGCCTGAACTGGGGGCGGAGCCGCTGAGCGAGAACCCCTTCCGGCCCGGCAACGAGCATGGCGAATTTCACGACGAAGCGGTCAGGGTCGGGGAGAGCGGCTATGCCGGCAATTGTGCCGTCTGCCACGGCATCCAGGCAATGTCTGGCGGGTTGACGCCCGATCTGCGTGAACTCGAGGAGTGGGACGATGAGTACTTCATCGGGCGCGTGCGTAACGGTACCGACAAGGGGATGCCTTCGTTCAAGAACAATCTCGATCAGAACGCCATCTGGGCGATCAAGACCTACGTAGAATCGGTCAAGGAATAGGCGCTAGGAAGGGGCGTGTATTCTCGTCAATGAGGGGGGCGCCATGAACGCGATTTACTGGTGTTTCACGCTGCTGATGGTATTGAGTTCGCTCGCCCAGGCGAGCGATGCTGTCCTCGATCGCCCGCCGGAGCGGACCTACGATATTGTCGTCGAGTCGGGCTACCTCAATGTCGGGCTCTATCGCGACTTTCCCCCTTACTCCTACCTCGAGAACGGCGAACCTGCAGGCGTCGATGTGGCGATCGGCCAACGTATCGCCGAAGAATTGGGTGTAGAGTTCCGCGTGCACTGGATCACTCCGGACGAGACCCTGGAAGACGATCTGCGCAATAACGTCTGGAAGGGACATTACCTGGCGAAACGGCGTATCGCCGACGTCATGCTGCGGGTGCCCTACGACCGCCGCTTTGCCTACATGCGCGATTCCACAGGCGAGGTGATCAACGACCAGGTGGTGATGTTCGGCCCCTATCAGCAGGAGCACTGGCAGATCGCCCATGATGCCGAGGCCCTCGACGTGGTAAGGACGATGGCGGTATTCCAGTACCACCCCATCGGCGTGGAGATCGATACGCTGCCCGACACCTACCTCAGCTCAGCGTTCGGCGGTTCCCTGCGCGACAGCACGCAGCATTTCCGCAACGTTGAACGTGCCTTCGACGCTATGCTCGAGGGCCGCGTGCATGCCGTCATGGGTACTCGCGCCGAGATCGACCATCAGCTGGCGCGCCACGCCGATCGACCCTTCCGGTCGGCCACCAATGGCTTCCCTGGGCTGGTGAAGCAGAGCTGGGATGTCGGCATGGCGGTCAAGCATACCCATCGCGAGCTGGGGCATGTGATCGAGGCGATCGTCGACCGCATGGTGCGCGAGGGAGAGATCGCCGATATCTTCGCCCGTCACGGACTGCGCTACAGCGTGCCTGCTTACTACGACGGCATCCTGGGAATGGACGAGGAGACGTGACATGAGTCGTTGGTGGCTGCTGGTGTTGCTGTGGGCAGGCCTCCAGGCCCACGCTGGGGTGCCGGCCGACCCCTTTGGCTCTCCCATGTGGGAGTACAATCTCGAGCGCTACCTGGGTGCCGATGTCCAGGTGCGTCACGACGCACGCATCGATCTTCAGGTGCCCGCTTTCGCCGAGGACTCTGCGCAGGTTCCGCTCACGCTGGACCTGGCGAACTTTCCCCACCGGCCGCAGCGGATCATCGCCTGGGTAGATCTCAATCCGGTACCGCATTTGTTCACCTACGAGCCCGGTGTCACTCCGCTCCGGCTCATTGCGTTGAACTTCCGGGTCCAGCAGGCGACGACGGTGCGAGCCGCCGTGCAGGACGACGAGGGCATCTGGCACGTTGCCAGCGCCCAGGTGGATGCCGCGGGAGGCGGCTGTACGGCACCCAGCCTGACGGCAGCCAACCCCGACTGGGAGCGCAGCTTTGGCACGATCCGCGGCCGTGCTTTTTCGCGTGGCGATCATCTTCGCTACAAGACCAGCGTCATGCATCCCATGGATTCCGGCATGGTCGATAACATCCCGGCCTTCTTCATCGAGCAAGTGGAGCTGCGCGATGCGGGAGAAGACGAACTCCTCCTGCGACTGATGCTGTCCGAGTCCGCCGCCGAAAACCCGATGTTTGTCTTCGAGTTGCCGCATCCGCCGGCTGCCCCCCGGCTGTGGATGCGCGACAACCACGGCAACGTCTTCGAACGACGCCTCGTGGGGGAGACAGGATGATGCGACATCTCTTATCGCGGCTCATGGCTCCGATACTTGTTGGCCTGGCGTGTGCCACGGCACAGGCTGGGACGGACTATGCCCTGGAAGCCATGGAGATCGAGCCGGGCGTATGGGTCGTGGAGGGCAGCACGGAGAACTTCTCGCGCGAAAACGGGGGCAACATCGTCAATACCGCCTTTCTCGAGACCGGGGTCGGGGTAGTGGTCATCGACACGGGTCCCTCGAGACGCTACGGCGAAGCGCTAAAACGTCTGATCGAGGGTACTACGCATGAACCCATCACTCATGTCCTGCTGACTCACCACCATCCCGATCATGTCTTCGGCAACCAGGCCTTCGATCCCGATACCCTTTACATGCTCGATACGGCTAAAGAATTGCTGCGACGGGACGGTGAGGCGTTCGCCGACAACATGTATCGCCTCGTCGGTGACTGGATGCGCGGCACCGAGATCATCATGCCGGAAAAGACCCTGCACCCCGGCGAGTGGGAGGTGGGAAACCGTCGCCTGCATCTGCTCGAATTTACCGGCCATACTGGCTCCGACCTGGTGGTCTTCGATGAGGAGAGCAAGGTTCTTTTTGCCGCCGATCTCGTATTTCATGACCGAGCATTGACTACACCGCAGAGCCCCGGTCTGACAACCTGGATAGAGGATCTCGAGCGGCTGGAAGCGCTGCCTTTCCGCTGGCTGGTGCCAGGTCACGGCGCGCCCAGCATGGGCAATATGGCGCTGCAGCAGACGCGTGATTATCTCGCCTGGCTGGACGAAGCATTGACCCGTGCGGCGTCCGAGGGATGGAGTATGACGGAAGTCACTGCAATGGACATACCATCTCGGTTCGATGCGCTGGAAGGGAGTCGCTACGAGCTGACCAGAACAGTGATGCACCTTTATCCAGCTTACGAGAAGGCCGCTCTCACGCTCCTCGAATGAGTCACGACATGGTTCTCTAATGACGCGACAACCGCAGCATGGCTGCGGTTTTTTCGTAAGCGCAGGTCTTACTACCAAGGAACGAAGGAAGTCGTCCAAGAGGTTCATTGTTGATCGTTCAACGCCCGCCAAGAATGACGAAAGGGTTGGAAAGGCCTTACGGCCTTCGGCAAAAACGCATGACAAGAGAAGCGAGAATACAACCATGACATATCGCTCGATCAGCACACGATTTACCCTTGGCACCCTGGCCATGGCAGTCTCTCTCGGCGCCCAGGCGGTAACCGACCAGGACATCCTCAACGACCATACCACCGTCGACGACGTGGTGACCTATGGCATGGGCCTTCAAGGCCAGCGTTACAGCAGCCTCGACCAGCTCAATGCTGACAATGTCCAATCGCTGCAGCCGGTATGGGCATTCTCGTTCGGCAGCGAGAAGATGCGCGGTCAGGAGTCCCAGCCGATGATCAAGGATGGGGTCATGTACGTCACGGCCTCCTATTCGCGCGCCTATGCGATCGATGCCCATACCGGCGAGGAGATCTGGCAGTACGATGCGCGTCTGCCCGACGGCATCATGCCTTGCTGCGATGTGGTGAACCGCGGCGGTGCGCTGTACGACGACCTGTTCATCTTCGGCACTCTGGACGCCAAGCTCGTCGCCCTGAATAAGGACACCGGCAAGGTCGTATGGGTCAAGCAGGTCGCCGACTACCAGGAAGGCTACTCGATCACCGCGGCGCCGATCATCGTCAACGGCAAGCTGATCACCGGCGTGTCCGGTGGCGAGTTCGGCATCGTCGGCAAGGTCGAAGCCTACGACCCCCGAACCGGCGACCTGCTGTGGACGCGGCCCACCGTCGAAGGCCATATGGGCTACGTCTACCAGGACGGCGAAGCCGTCGAGAACGGTATCTCGGGGGGCGAGGCGGGGCTTACCTGGCCCGGGGACATGTGGGAGACCGGCGGGGCCGCCACCTGGTTGGGAGGCACCTATGACCCCGATACCGATACGCTGTTCTTCGGCACCGGCAACCCGGCGCCCTGGAACTCTCACCTGCGACCCGGCGACAACCTGTTCTCCTCGTCGCGCCTGGCGATCGATCCCAACGACGGCAGCATCAAGTGGCATTTCCAGACCACCCCCAACGATGGCTGGGATTACGATGGGGTCAACGAACTGATCTCGTTCGACTACGAGCAGAACGGCGAGCTGGTCAGGGCGGCAGCAACCGCTGACCGCAACGGCTTCTTCTATGTGCTCGATCGCACCGACGGCAGCTTCATCCGCGGCTTCCCCTTCGTCGACGAGATCACCTGGGCCGAGGGGCTCGACGAGAACGGTCGGCCGATCTATACCGAAGGCGGGCGTCCGGGCGATCCTGCCGCTACCGAGGAGGACAAGGGCGAGCCGGTGCTGGCGCGCCCGGCCTTCCTTGGTGGCAAGAACTGGATGCCGATGGCCTACAACCAGACTACCGGTCTGTTCTACGTGCCCTCCAACGAGTGGTCCATGGATATCTGGAACGAGCCGGTCTCCTACAAGCGGGGCGCGGCCTACCTTGGCGCCGGTTTCACCATCAAGCCGGCCAACGAGGAGTTCATCGGGGTACTGCGGGCGATCGATCCGAGCACCGGCGAGGAGGTCTGGCGCCACGAAAACCGCGCACCGCTGTGGGGCGGGGTGATGACGACCGCCGGCAACCTGGTCTTCACCGGCACGCCCGAGGGCTACCTGAAGGCGTTCGACGCCCGCACCGGCGAGGAGCTGTATCGCTTCAACACCGGCTCGGGCGTGGTCGGCACGCCGATTACCTGGGAGATGGACGGCGAGCAGTACGTCTCCGTTGCCTCGGGCTGGGGCGGGGCGGTGCCGCTGTGGGGCGGCGAAGTCGCCAAGGTGGTCAAGGACTTCAACCAGGGCGGCATGTTGTGGACCTTCAAACTGCCTAGCGAAAACGGCGCGCAGTGACGCATGAGCCTGCCGGGCTCCATGCGGGCCTGGCAGACTACGACCAAAGACCCTCTTCAACACCCCCAACGAAGGATAAGGCACACCCCCCAAGGTTATCTACACTGCGAACTGAGGTCGGTTACGCCAACGGGAACCACTGGCGCACCGGATCAGCAAAGCAGGGGGACACCAGGCAGGAAAGAGCATTCGGTGATCGCGCAGTTGTCAGCCAGCGCTGCCTTCTGCCACCACAGAGCAACGACAACGCAACCCAGGAGCATCCATCATGATCTATGCCAATCCCGGTCAGCCCGGTTCCGTCGTTTCCTTCGAATCGCGCTATGGCAACTACATCGGTGGGGAATTCGTACCGCCGGTAAAGGGGCAATACTTCGACAACGTCAGCCCGGTCAACGGCGAGGCGTTCTGCCAGATTCCCCGCTCCACCGCCGAGGACATCGAAAAGGCGCTGGACGCCGCCCACGCCGCCGCTCCCGCCTGGGGCAAGACCTCCGCCACCGAGCGCAGCAACCTCCTGCTCAAGATCGCCGACCGCATCGAGCAGAACCTCGAGATGCTGGCCGTGGCCGAGACCTGGGACAACGGCAAGGCGGTACGCGAGACGCTCAACGCCGATCTGCCCCTGGCCGTCGACCACTTCCGCTACTTCGCCGGCTGCATCCGCGCCCAGGAGGGCACAGCGGCAGACATCGACGCCAATACCGTCTCCTATCACTTCCACGAGCCGCTGGGCGTGGTGGGGCAGATCATCCCGTGGAACTTCCCGCTGCTGATGGCGGTATGGAAGCTGGCCCCGGCGCTGGCCGCCGGCAACTGCGTGGTGCTCAAGCCCGCCGAGCAGACCCCGGCCTCGGTGCTCGAGCTGATGAAGCTGATCGGCGACCTGTTGCCGCCGGGCGTGGTCAACGTGGTCAACGGCTACGGCGCTGAAGCGGGCCAGGCCCTGGCCACCAGCAAGCGCATCGCCAAGATCGCCTTCACCGGCTCCACCCCGGTGGGCGCGCACATCCTCAAGTGTGCAGCCGACAACATCATTCCCTCCACCGTGGAGCTGGGCGGCAAGTCGCCCAACATCTACTTCGCCGACATCATGGACGCCGAGCCGGCCTTCATCGAGAAGGCGGCGGAAGGGTTGGTACTGGCCTTCTTCAACCAGGGTGAGGTCTGCACCTGCCCATCACGGGCACTGATCCAGGAGAGTATCTACGACGCCTTCATGGCCAAGGTCATGGAGCGGGTGCAGAAGATCAAGCGCGGCAATCCGCTGGATACCGATGTCCAGGTCGGTGCCCAGGCCTCCCAGGAGCAGTTCGACAAGATCATGTCCTACATGGACATCGCTCGCGAGGAGGGCGCCGAGTTCCTCACCGGCGGCGACAAGGAGAGCTTCGACCCGGCCTACGACAAGGGCTACTACATCCAGCCGACGCTGCTCAAGGGCAACAACAAGATGCGCGTGTTCCAGGAGGAGATCTTCGGCCCGGTGGTGGCGGTGACCACCTTCAAGGACGAAGAAGAGGCGCTGGCCATCGCCAATGACACCGAGTTCGGCCTCGGCGCCGGCGTGTGGAGCCGCGACATCAACGTCGCCTTCCGCATGGGTCGCGGCATCCAGGCCGGCCGCGTGTGGACCAACTGCTACCATCAGTACCCGGCGCATGCCGCCTTCGGTGGCTACAAGAAGTCCGGCGTCGGTCGCGAAACCCACAAGGTCGCGCTCGAGCACTACCAGCAGACCAAGAACCTGCTGGTGAGCTACGACATCAACCCGCTCGGCTTCTTCTGAGCCAGCCTGTTCTGAACCACCCCTGCCGCCCGGCCCCTGTCGGGCGGCTTTCTGTCCCCTTTCTAGAGAGTGGCCAACCACTCCAAGCCCTGGCGATTACATTGATTCCGTCGGTCGGCAGCCTGCCGCCTGGCACGACAGGATAGATAAGGAGAGCAAGGCAATGGACAAGACGATGAAAGCCGCCGTGGTACGCAAGTTCGGCGAGCCGCTTGCCATCGAGGAGGTCGAGGTGCCGCGGCCCGGTCCCGGCGAGGTGCTGGTCAAGATTGCCGCTTCGGGGGTGTGCCATACCGACCTGCACGCCGCCCACGGTGACTGGCCGGTCAAGCCCAGCCCGCCTTTCATCCCCGGCCACGAGGGCGTGGGCCATGTGGCCGCCGTCGGTGCCGGCGTCAAACACGTCAAGGAAGGTGATCGTATTGGCGTGCCCTGGTTGCACTCCGCCTGTGGCCACTGCGAGCACTGCCTGGGAGGCTGGGAGACCCTGTGCGAATCGCAGCAGAACACCGGCTACTCAGTCAACGGCGGCTTCGCCGACTACACCCTGGCAGTGGCAGACTACGCCGGCCATCTGCCGGATAACGTCGGCTTCGTCGAGATCGCTCCGGTGCTGTGTGCGGGCGTTACCGTCTACAAGGGGCTCAAGGTCACCGATACCCGGCCCGGCCAGTGGGTGGTGATCTCGGGCATCGGTGGTCTCGGACATATGGCGGTGCAGTACGCCAAGGCCATGGGCCTCAACGTCGCCGCCGTCGATATCGACGATGCCAAGCTGGCGCTGGCCGAACGACTGGGGGCTAGCGTCACGGTCAATGCGGCCAAGACCGACCCGGTGGCCTATCTCAAGCAAGCCATTGGCGGTGCCCACGGCGTGCTGGTCACAGCAGTGTCGCCCAAGGCCTTCGAGCAGGCCCAGGGGATGGTGCGCCGTGGCGGCACCATTTCCCTCAACGGCCTGCCGCCCGGCGACTTCCCGCTGCCGATCTTCGAGACCGTGCTCAACGGTATCACCGTGCGTGGCTCCATCGTCGGTACCCGCCAGGACCTTCAGGAGTCGCTGGACTTCGCGGGTGAAGGCAAGGTCAAGGCCACGGTAAGCACCGACCGGCTGGAGAACATCAACGACGTCTTCCAGCGCATGATCGACGGCAAAATCGATGGCCGCGTGGTGCTGGACATGGCGAGCTAAAGGTTGCTCTCTCGTCGTCAGCAATGGCGACTTCAAGCGCGGCGATTGCCGCGCTTTTTTTGTCCGATCCCTGCTTAGGGCGGAGGTGAGGCGTCTGGGTTCATCGGTGTCAGGCCCAGCATCTTCGCTTCGTGTCGTCGACGCTCGCAGATATCCCAGGCCACGGCAGATGCCAGCAGCACGAAACCGCCTAGCTCCACCAGCATCGAATAGTCGACAAAGAGTGCATACAGAACGAGAAACGTGCCGGCCAGACCCACAAGCACGGGCCAGGGGCGGTGGTGCAGGCGCAGGCCGCTTGCCACCACCGCCAGGGTGAGTAATACGAAGGCAGCGATGGCGCCGGCCCATAGTCCTTCGTCGAGGGCCAGGTGAACGCCCAGCAGCGGCAACAGGGCGACCAGGGCCAGAGTGCCGTAGCAGCTCAGCAGGGCCAGCAGGTAGGCCAGCATGCCGAGCAGGCCGCGGCGATACCCCAGCCGCAGCCAGCGTCGCGGGTCGAGGCGCCGCCGCCAGCGCTGAAACCAGGCGGGCCTCACTGCCCCTCGCCGCATGGCGAGTTCGACCGAGTGGGCGCCGAAGCCGGCGGCGATCTCGCGGGTCTGGGCGCTGGGGCTCAGGGCGAAATAGTCGTGGCTGCCGACCACGCGTACCTCCTCGAAGCCGGCCTCTTCGAACAGCGCCACCAGCTCCTCCTTCACCGTCGCGCCCACCACGCACTCGACCCATAGGCGCGGATCCTCGTGGCAGTCGACCGATACTGGGCGATGGATCACCACGTCGGCCAGCTGCACGCGTCCATGAGGCTTGAGCACGCGAAACATCTCGACCACGGCACGGCGCTTGTCCGGTACCAGGTTGAGGGCGCCGTTGCTGGTGATACTGTCGATGCTGGCATCGGGTAGCGGCAGTTGCTCGGCGGAGCCCTGCACCACGGCTAGCCCCTCGATGTCGTGACGCTCGCTGGCCTGCTGGAGCCGGCGCGTCATAGCCGCGGTGAGGTCCAGCGCGATGACCCGCCCCTGAGGGCCGACCAGTTGACGTGCGATCAGCGCGTCGCCGCCCGCACCAGCGCCGATGTCGAGCACCCGGTCGCCGCGGCGGATGGCCGCGGCGCGGAAGGGGTAGCCGACTCCGGCAAAGGCATCGCGCACCTCGGCCGGCAGCTGAGCGAGCCGTTCCGGGGGATAGCCCAGGCGGCGGCTGGCATCTGCGCCGACGGGGAAGTGGAATGGCGAGGTGGGGGCATCCGCTACGGCAGTGTACATCTGCTGAACTGCAGCCAGGATCTGCGGGCGGGAATAGCCGAGTATGGCCACCATGAGGTGTTCTCCTCACGGGTCAGCGGGTGGTGTCGGACTCGTCGAAGCGATCGAGCAAAGTCCGTATGCGCTGGTGCAGCCGAGGCGGGGCCTTTGCCGTGCCGGTGGCCGCCACCCTGGCCCGTAGTCGTCGTTCGAATTCGGCGCGTGTGAAGCAGTCGCGGCAGCGGTGAAGGTGCCGTTCGACGTCGGCTGCCTCCTGAGGGTCGAGTTCCCGGTCGAGATAGTCGAAGAGGCGCTCGATGACTTCTTCGCAGCTCATGGCTCTCGGGCTCATCATTGCGCTCCTCCATCTCCCTGGCCGAGCGTTATGCCCGCCTCCTTGGCTTGCTCCCAGAGTCGCTTCTGCAGCTGCGAGCGCGCCCGGCTCAGTCGCGAGCGCACGGTGCCCAGGGGGATGCCGAGCAGGTTCGCCACTTCCTCATACGTATAGCCCTGCACCTCGACCAGCACAATCGCCACCCGGTAGGCATCGGGCAGGGCGTCCAGCGCGCGCTCCAGGTCTTCCTGCAGCAGGCCGTTGAAGAACTGCTCCTCGAGACTGCCCCACCACAGCAGGAAGGGCTGATGCAGCTGCTGAAACAGCGTGAAAGTGGCGCTGTCCAGCTCGGCGGGCTCGGCGGTATCGCTGCCGGCCGCCTGCGGGCGGCAGCGTCGCCGGCGCCATTCGCTGACGAAGGTATTGCTAAGGATATGGAACAGCCAGCCTTCGAAGTGCTGGGGGTCGCGCAGGTGGTCGAGCTGCGTCCAGGCCTTGGTCACTGCCTCGGCCACGACATCCTCGGCGTCGGCAGGGTTGCGGGTGAGCCGCAGTGCCGTGCCGTAGAGGCGGTCCATCAGCGGCGCCAGGCGCTGCTCGAACCACGCCCGCCGGCCGGCAGCTTCGTCGAAACGCATGGTGGCCCCCGTGGCGTCCCGGTGCGGGACGCGTGGCTGCGACCGTGTAGGAGCAAGGAGTACCCCTGCCAACAGCATGGCGAAACCTCCTTCGAGCTTGGTCCGTTCGCCCTCGCCGGGCAAGCGCTTGGGCATGGCAGGGACGCTTCGCCTTGCGTTTCGGTTCCCACTCGATCGTCTTGGTGTCTGCCGGGAACCCTTTTGCCGGGCGCCGCGTCCTGGCGCACACGGCACCGCTCGGTGTCGTCGTGAGCAGCCAAGAGGAGCAAGACAATGACAATCACGGCAAAAGTGGCCAGCGCCGGAGTCGACAAGCAGGAGCTCGAGGCGCGGGTCAAGACGATGTACCGCGAGGTAGCCGAGTCGCCCCAGGGCGATTTCCACTTCGAGATGGGGCGTGCCCTGGCCGAGCGGCTGGGCTACGACCCCCGCGCGCTGGACCGCATCCCCGCCGCCGCCATCGACTCCTTCGCCGGGGTCGGCCATTTCCTCGACCTGGCCGCCATCCAGCCCGGTGAGACGGTACTCGACCTGGGCAGCGGCTCCGGCATGGACAGCCTGCTGGCGGCCCTGGCGACGGGACCCGGCGGGCAGGTACTGGGGCTCGACATGACCGCCGCCCAGCGCGACAAGGCCACGCGGCTGGCGCACGAGGCCGGCTTCGGCCAGGTCAGCTTCCACGACGGCTATATCGAGGCGCCGCCCTTTGCCGACGGCAGCGTCGACGTGGTGATCAGCAACGGCGTGATCAACCTGTCGGCCGACAAGCCCAAGGTCTTCACCGAGGCGACGCGAGTGCTGCGTCCCGGCGGGCGACTGGCGCTGGCCGACATCGTCACCGAGAAGCCGCTGCCGGAGAGCGTCTCCTGCAACGCCACGCTATGGGCCGCCTGCATCGGCGGTGCACTGCAGCAGGACGCCTATCGTGCGGCCATCGAGGCGGCGGGTCTCGTCATCGAAACCTGGCGCGAGCATCCCGAGTACCGCTTCCTGACCGACTCAGCCCAGGGTGCCAGCGCCTCTTACGGGGTGAAGAGCATCTCGCTGCTGGCGATCAAGGCTTGAGGAAGACATCGTTGTATCGCAGAGGAGTGAAGCATCATGAACGTCATCATTAAACCGGCAGCTCTGACCCTTGGGCTGGTTGCGATCCTGTCAATCGGCGCTGCGCTTGCGCAAGACGACGCCCTGCCGGAGGGGTTCGAGACCGCCCCGGTACTGAAGACCACCGAGACCCGCGACGGCGATCCCATCGCCTGGCCCGAAGGCACCGCCCAGTTCATCTCGGTGATCGGCACCATCGAGCCCGGTGGCCGGACGCCTCGGCATCAGCACCCGGTGCCGGTGTACGTTTATATTCTCGAAGGCGAGGTCGAGCTGCGCACCGAGGGCGGCGACCCCCACACCTACAGCGCCGGTGAGGCCTACATCGAGGCGCTCAACAGGGATCATCAGCTCTTCAACGTGAGCGACGACGAAGCCAGGGTGCTGGTGGTTTTCACCGCTACGGAGGGTCAGCCGACCACGGTGGCCAGCGAGTAATCGTTCGCTTTCCGAGGTAACGCAAGGGAGCGCAGCCGCACTGCGCCAGGGGCACTCAGCGCTGCCCGCCGAAACGCGGGCGGCGCTCTTGTGGTGACGAGGCGACGCGTTAGCATGGCGAGAAACCCACACGAGGAGCCCGGCCATGTGGCATCAGCAGGAACTGCACCTGGCGCCGCGTTCGCGCGGCTTTCATCTGATCACCGACGAGATAACCGGGGCGCTGGATAAGTTGCGTGAGGTGGAGGTCGGCCTGCTGCACCTGCAGCTGCTGCATACCTCGGCCTCGCTGACCCTCAACGAGAACGCCGACCCGGACGTGCGCCACGACCTCGACGCCTTCCTGCGCGAGCGTATCCCGGGGGACCTGCCCTATTTTCGCCACACCCTGGAGGGGCCCGACGACATGCCGGCGCACGTCTGCGCCAGCCTGCTCGGCACCCAGCTTACCCTGGCGGTGCGCAACGGTCGCCTGGCGCTGGGTACTTGGCAGGGCATCTGGCTCGGCGAGCATCGCGAGCATGGCGGGTCGCGGCGGTTGATCGCTACGCTTCAGGGCGAGTAGCTCGGCATCAGGTAGTCGCTGCGACCAGCCAACGCTGTGCCAGCCTCCGGGCCTGCGCAGGCTGACGTACGGCGGCTAGCCGGCCGGCCTGGCGTTTGACACCGGCACGCTTGAGCTTGAGTACCATGCGCGGCGGCATGCCGACGAAAATCAGCCCCACCTGGCGCGTGCCCAGCTCCTCGACCAGCGACTGCAGGGCAACGATGGCCGTGGCGTCCAGGCTCGGTACGTCGCGCATGTCGAGCATCACCACGCGGACCTCGGGATCGACCACTCTCAGCGAGGAAACGGCCTTCTCTGCCGCGCCGAAGAACAGCGGGCCGTTGACGTCATAGAGCGCCACCTGGCGCGGCAGGTCGTGGCTAGCATCGTCACCACCCGGCTCGAGGCGTCGGGCGTGGGTCAGGTGGGCCATGCGGCGAATGAACAGCGCCGCAGCGAGGCCGATGCCCACCGCCACTGCCAATACCATGTCGAACACCACCGTGAGCAGGAAACAGATCACCAGTATCGCCACGTCGCTGCCCGGCGCGCTCTTCAGGGTGTGCAGGAAGTGGCGCGCCTCGCTCATGTTCCAGGCGATGATGAACAGCAGCGCGGCGAGCGCCGCCATCGGCACCAGGGCGAGCACGCCGGCCAGCGCCACCACTGCCAACAGCACCACCAGCGCGTGCACGACCGCCGCCAGCGGCGAGACCGCGCCGCTGCGGATGTTGGTGGCCGTACGTGCCAGCGCCGCGGTGGCAGTGATGCCGCCGAAGAAGGGGGCGGCAATGTTGCCCAGCCCCTGGCCAATCAGTTCGGCGTTGGGGTCGTGGCGGGTGCGAGTCATGCCATCGGCCACCACCGCGCAGAGCAGCGACTCGATGGCCGCCAGCATAGCGATGGCCAGTGCCGGGCCGAGCAGCTCGCGAATCAGAGCGAAATCCACCGTGAGCGGCGTACCGTCCGCTCCCGGCAGGCGCCAGGGGAGTACCGGGCCAGGGGCGAAGGGGGGAATGCCGCTGCCGGCCTGACCCAGGTACTCCCACTGGAAGCGCGAGGCGATGGTCTCGATCTCCACGCCCAGCGGTGCCACGGCGAGCGCCGCCAGCGTGCCCACCGCGAGGCCGACCAGCGGCGCCGGCAGCGGCAGCTTCAGGCGCGGCCACAGGATCAGCGTGGCCAGCGTGAGCAGCCCGACGCTGAGCTCGGCAGGCGCCAGCGAGGGCAAGGCACGGACGATGGCCGCCAGGTTGTGCAGCGTGCTGTCACCCAGCGCGACGCTCTCGAGCCCCAGGAAGTCGGGCAGCTGCAGCAGGGCGATGACCACGGCGATGCCGGCGGTGAAACCGAGCACCACCGGATAGGGCACGAACTGGATCAGGTTGCCCAGCCGTGCCAGGCCCAGTGCCACCAGGATCAGCCCCGCCATCAGCGTGGCGATCAGCAGCCCGCCGAGGCCATGGCTGGCGACGATGGGAAACAGGATCACCACGAAGGCGGCGGTAGGGCCGGAGATGTTGAACCGCGAGCCGCCGGTCAGCGCGATGACCGCACCCGCGACGATGGCGGTGTACAGGCCGTGCTGGGGCGGTACGCCGGTGGCGATGGCCAATGCCATGGAGAGCGGCACCGCGACGATGCCGATGGTCAACCCGGCGAGCATATCGCGCTTGAGTTCGGCCAGGCCATAGCCTTGGCGCCAGGCGGCAACCAGGGCGCTGCCGGGCAGCGGGGGCCGGTAACGGGTGGAACGTCGTGAGCGAGCCATGGCGGTACCGAACGTGAGCAAGGTAACGGTAACGTTACTCCTGCATATTGCGGCGCCACAAGCCGGCCAAGGTCTAGGCCATGCCCGTAAACTGTCTGCGTTTGCAAACAAAACGGCGGCACCCGAAGGATGCCGCCGTGGCGAGGGGGAAAGCCCGATCAGGCCGGGCTGGCGTCGAGTGGCGGTTCCCCCACCGCTCCTGGCATCGCCTGCACGTTGCCGCCCTGGTCGGTCAGGGTCAGGAAGTGCAGGTGGCGCTCGTATTCCGAGAGCACGTCGGCGATCACCTGGCCGCGGGTGAAGCCGTTGAGATCCTTATCCAGGCCGCCTTCGGCCAGGTAGACGTCGAGCCGCACGTAATAGTCGTCGTCCGCCGGCAGGAAACTCGGCGTGCGCATGCGGTGCGGGCACACCTGGTAGACGAAGCTCGCCGCATTCTCCAGGTCCACCTGCAGGGTCAGGCTGGGGAGTGATTCACCCTCAAGCTTCTCCTCGGTCACGTTGGCCTCCTGGCCACGGCTCTCCAGTTCCTGGGCGAACTGCGTCAGCGCCGGGCGAATGGCATGCTCGATGGTGGCGGCGGCGCCGGCACGGTTGGAGACGTCGAGGGCGCGATCGAGGCGTTCGCGCCAGTCGCCGCCCGGGGCGGTGCCGGCGATACGACGGCGCGCCTCGGCCTTGCTGCCTTCCAGCTTGAGCGCCTTGTACATGCCGACCATGATGGCAAAGATCACCAACGAGAAGGGCAGGGCGGTAATCACCACCGCACTCTGCAAGGCGTTGAGCCCGCCGGCCATCAGCAGGGCGACGGTGACCAGGCCGATCACCGCCGACCAGAAGATGCGCAGCTTGATCGGCGCGTCGTGGTTCACGTCGGAGAGAATCGAGGTGAAGTTGGCCAGCACCAGCGCGCCGGAATCCGCCGAGGTGACGAAAAACACGATGCCCAGCACGGTGACCACGGCGGCAGTGACGCCTGCCCAGGGGTAGTACTCGAGCAGCGTGTACATGGTGGTCTGCGGCGTGTTCAGCGCCTGTTCGCCCAGCTCGACAACGCCCTGGTTGGCCACCAGCTCGATGCCGCTGTTACCGAACACCGACATCCACACCATCATGAAGGCCAGTGGAATGCCCAGCGCCCCGGCCACGAACTGGCGAATGGTACGCCCACGTGAAATGCGTGCCAGGAACAGGCCGACGAACGGCGTCCAGGCGATCCACCAGCCCCAGAAGAAGATCGTCCACCACATCTTCCACTCGTTGGCGCCATCACCGGCGAAGGCGTAGGTGTCGAAGCTCTTGGCGACGAAGCTCGTGAAGTAGTCGCCGGCGTTGTTGACCGCCATGTCGAGCAGCCGCAGGGTGTGGCCCTGGAACAGCACGAACAGCAGCAAGGCCAGCGCCAGCAGCATGTTGAACTCCGACAGTCGACGAATGCCCTTCTCCACGCCGCTGACCACCGAGATGGTGGCAAGCACGACCACCAGTACGATCAGGATCACCTGGACCGAGAGGCTCTCGGGCACGTCGAACATGTAGTTCAGCCCATAGTTGAGCTGCATCACGCCGATGCCGAGGCTGGTGGCGATGCCGAACACGGTGGAAATGACGGCGGTGATGTCCACGGCATTGCCGATGGGGCCGTGAATACGCTTGCCGAGCAGCGGGTAGAGCGCGCTGCGGATGGCCAGCGGCAGGCGATGGCGGTAGCTGAAGTAGGCCAGGGCCATGCCCATCAGCACGTAGAGCCCCCAGCCGGACAGCCCCCAGTGCATGAAGGTCTGCACCACGGCATAGCGCATTGCCTCCTGGCTCTCGGGGGTGAGGTCCGGTGGTGCCAGGTAGTGAGCCACCGGCTCGGCGACGCTGAAGAACAGCAGGTCGATACCGATGCCGGCGGCGAACAGCATTGCCGCCCACGACAGCGTCGAGAACTCGGGCCGCGAGTGATCCGGGCCCAGGCGGATGCTGCCGAAGCGTGACATGCCGATGGCGACGACGAAGACGAGGTAGGCCAGTACCGCCAGCATGTAATACCAGCCGAAGGTCTCGCTGACCCAGGCCAGGCCGGCGTTGAAGAAGGCGCCGGCTTGTTCGGTAAAGCTCATGGTGAGCACGAGGAAGACCAGGATCCCGGCGACCGAGCCGTGGAACACCACGGGGTTGAGTCGGTCGCGTCGCTGGGTAAGGGGTAGGTTATGCGCCATGCAGGCGTACTCCTTTCAGGGATGAATGACCCTTCCCGCCGATTCCTTGCCGAGACGCGCTGAGGATTGTTCCTCGCAATCGAAAGCACGCCTGAAGATAACCCAGTGTTTTCAGGCCTGACGCAGCCATTCACGGTCATGTAGGGACACGGGCCACGTGTGTCTGGGATGGCGTCAGGACTGACGACTCCGGCGGGAAGCCGTTCTTTGTTTTTTTGAATGAACGTTCAAATAAAATACGCGCTTTACCTTTGCCCTTCAACCCTGCGTTAACAGATTCGGCAACAACGTTAATTGAACATAGGAAGCGGCGCTTGCGCCTGCGCTTACCCAAGCTATACCTGATATAGCCGACTGCGCTTCAGGGAGAGAGCACGCTGTGTCAGCACCTGACAGGGAGGCTTTCGGGACGACTGCGTGACCGGCCTGTGCCGGTTCAGGCAGCCAGAAGTACAACGACAATCGTTTCTGGAGTATCCGATGGTTCATGACAAGAACACGCCCATGGCCCAGGCCGATGGGCAAAGCGCCAGCGACAGCAACTCCACCGACAACCCGTCCACCCGCACTTCGCGGCGCCGCTTCCTCACCGGGTCGGCGGCGGCGGTGGGGGCCGGTGCCGCCGCCGCAGTGGGCTTTCCCAGCATTGCCGTGGCCCAGACCACCACGCTGCGCTTCCAGAGCACCTGGCCCAACCAGGACATCTTCCACGAGTTCGCCGCCGACTATGTGCGCATCGTCAACGAGATGTCGGGCGGCCGGCTGCGGCTTAACCTGCTACCGGCCGGTGCCGTGGTGGGCGCGCTGCAGCTGCAGGATGCGGTCATCTCCGGGGCGCTCGATGGCGGCCATGGCGTGACGGCCTACTGGTACGGCAAGCACAAGGCCTTCTCGCTGTTCGGCACGCCGCCGCCCTTTGGTTGGGATGCCCATCAGTTTCTTGCCTGGTTCTGGAACAGCGGTGGCATGGAGCTCTACAACGAGCTGCTCGCCAACCTCGAGCTGCCGCTGGTGGGTTACCAGACCGGTCCCATGCCGACCCAGGCGCTGGGCTGGTTCAAGGAACCCATCGCCAGCGCCGAAGATCTGCGCGGGCTCAAGTATCGCACCGTGGGCCTGGCCGCCGACCTGATGCGTGAGTTCGGCGCGGCGGTGACCATCATGGGCGGTGGGGATATCGTGCCGGCCATGGATCGTGGCCTGCTCGACGGTGCCGAGTTCAACAATCCCTCCTCGGATCGCCTGCTCGGCTTCCCCGACGTCAGCAAGACCTGGATGCTGCGCAGCTACCATCAGGACTGCGAGGCTTTCGAGATCATCTTCAACAAGACCAAGCACGACAGCCTGCCGGAGGAGTTCCAGGCCATCCTGCAGTACGCCGCCAAGGCGGCTTCTTCGGAGATGTACTGGAAGGCCATGGAGCGCTACCCGAAGGATCTGCAGGCCATGCGCGAGGAGCAGGGGGTACAGACCTACATCACCCCCGACTCGGTGCTTCAGGCGCAGCTCGATGCGTGGAATACGGTGATCGAGAACGAGTCCCAGGACCCCTTCTTCAAGAAGGTCATCGACCATCAGCGCGAGTACTGCGAGCGTGTGGTCGGCTGGCATCTCGAAGGTACGGCACCCAAGACGCCGGCGTACCGCCACTTCTTCGGCAAGGAGCCGACCGACACCTCGACCATCCTGTAAGCCGCCGGGCCTCCGGGCCCGGCACCCTGATGTCCCGGTGCAGGATGCTGCCGGGTTCGAGTCCGTGCCGCGCCATCCCGTGGGTGGCGCGTGGAGGTGAGAGGTGATCATGCGTTTCGTGTTCTTCATCGACCATCTCAGCACGTGGGTGGGCAAGGCTTTCGCCTGGGCGATCCTGCTGCTGACCTTCGTGGTGAGCTATGAGGTCTTCATGCGCTACGCCCTGGGAGCGCCGACCACCTGGGCCTACGACACCAGCTACATGCTCTACGGCACGCTGTTCATGATGAGCGGGGCCTACGCGTTGGCGCACAACGCCCATGTGCGTGCCGACGTGGTGTCGCGCTACTTCTCGCCGCGCTGGCAGGCGGGCGTCGAGTTGGCGCTCTACCTGCTGTTCTTCTATCCCGGCATCCTGGCGCTGGTGTGGAGCGGCTGGGACTTCTTCAGCGTCTCGTTTCGCCAGGACGAGCACAGCTCCTTCACGCCAGGCGGACCGCCGATCTGGCCCTACAAGTTCGTCATACCGGCGTGCGCCACGTTCCTGGCGATCCAGGGCATGGCCGAGGTGACGCGCTGCTTCCTGTGCCTCAGGCATGGCAAGTGGCCGCTACGCCTTGAGGATGTCGAGGAGATCGATATTCCCGTCAACAAGGAGGCCGAGATCAAGACCGCCCAGCAGGAGCCAGGAGACAAGCAGCCATGAGCGAACCGCAAATCGGTATCATGATGCTGGGCATGCTGGTCATCCTGATCATGCTCGGCTTCCCCATCGCCTTCACGCTGATCGCCATGGGCATCGGCTTCGGCTACTTCGCCATCGGCGACATCATCTTTCCGTTGCTGGTGCAGCGTGCCTACGGCGTCATGTCCAACGATGTGCTCATCGCCGTGCCGCTGTTCCTGTTCATGGGCTACATGGTGGAACGGGCCAACATCCTCGACCGCCTCTTCTCCAGCCTGCAGCTCGCCGCACGCGGCATGCCGGCCTCGCTCGCCGTGGCTAGCCTGATCACCTGCGCGCTGTTCGCCACCGCCACCGGCATCGTCGGTGCCGTGGTAACCCTGATGGGGCTGCTGGCGCTGCCGGCGATGCTCAATGCCGGCTACGACAAGCGCATGTCGAGTGGGGTTATCTGTGCCGGGGGTTGTCTCGGCATTCTGATACCACCGAGCATCATGCTGATTCTCTACGGGGCAATGGCGGGGGTCTCGGTGGTGCGCCTCTATGCGGGGGCACTGATCCCGGGACTGCTGCTGGCGGGGCTCTACATCCTCTACGTGATGGGGCGGGCCATGGTCAATCCCAAGGTGGCCCCCAAGTTGCCGCCGGAGAGCCTCGACGTGCCGCTCAAGGAGGTCTACTGGGGGCTCTTGACCTCCTTCGTACCGCTGTTTGTGCTGATCATGGCGGTGCTCGGTGCCATTCTGTTCGGCCTGGCCACCCCCCACGAGGCGGCCGGCATCGGCGCACTTGGGGCTATCGTACTGGCCGCGGCCTACCGGCAGTTGACCTTCGCCCGGCTGCGCGAGGCAGTGTTTCTTACCGCCCGCACCAGCGCCATGGTGTGCTGGCTGTTCGTCGGCTCATGGATCTTCTCCTCGGTGTTCTCGCTGCTGGACGGACACTCGCTGATCGAACACTGGATCAGCGGTCTGTCGCTGACGCCGTTGCAGTTCCTGCTGCTGGCGCAGTTGATGATCTTTCTGCTCGGCTGGCCGCTGGAATGGACCGAGATCATCATCATCTTCGTGCCAATCTTCCTGCCGCTACTGCACATGTTCGGTATCGATCCGCTGTTCTTCGGCGTGCTGGTGGCGCTCAACATCCAGACCTCGTTCCTCACGCCACCCATGGCCATGTCGGCCTTCTACCTCAAGGGCATTGCGCCCAAGGGCATACAACTGGGCGACATCTTCATCGGCATCGCGCCGTTCCTGCTGATGGTGTTCGTCGCCATGTTCATCCTCTACATGGTGCCGGGCATCGTGTTCTGGCTGCCGGGGGTGCTCTATAACTGAGTCTTTCTCGACGCCCATCACACGGAACGCAGCGGGCCCGGCGCAATGCCGGGCCCGCTGCGTTTCACCGCCTTGGCCATCGATCATCCGCGGTGGCGTTCGCCGTGATGCTTGCCGTGCCCGTGGGGGTGGCGGGGCTGCATGAAGGCCTCGAGGGCGGCGATCTGCTCGTCGGTGAGCACCTCGCCGAGGGCTTCACGATGTTCGGCACGCAGCGCTTGCCATGCCTCGCGGCGTTCTGCGCGTGAGTCGAATTCCTGATTGCGCAGCTCCTGCATGTCGGCATACAGGGATTCGCGCAGCTCGGTCAACCGATCACGCTCCTCGTCCGAGAGTTCCCAACTGTCGACCAGGGTGGCCAGGCGCTCCTGCATACCCTGATGGCGCTCGCCGTGCCGCTCCTGGTGCATGTCGCGCTTGGCCTCGCGCAGAGCTTCACGCTGCTCCTCGTCGAGGATCTCGTCCATGCGCTCGCGGTGCCGTTCGTGCAGCTCACGCAGCGCCTGCATGTGTTCACCGTGGGCTTCTTCCAGAGCGCTGCGGGTCTCCTCGTCGAGGCCGGCGCGCTCGAACAGTTCCTGGCGGCGCTCCTCGAAGCGCTCGTGGCGCTGCTCGTGCCAGCCGCCTTCGCCCTGGCCGGGGGTGGCGAAGGCCGCCAGCGACAGGGGCGCGATGGCCACGGCGAGTAGAGCGGGCATCAGTAGCTTGCGGGTTACGTTACGGCGCATCTCGGTCACTCCATTGCATTGGGGATGCTGTCAGTGTCGTACGCCGCTGTGCAATCAACTTGCAGCAATCGTGGAAGAACCGGGGTCATTCCTCCGGCTGGTACTTGTAGCCGACCCCGTAGACCGAGCGGATGATCTCACGCTCGGGCCAGATATCTGCGATCTTGCGCCGCAGTTTCTTGACGTGGCTGTCGACGGTGCGCTCGGAGACGATGCGATGGTCGCGGTACATGCGATCCATCAGCTGATCGCGGGTGAAGATGCGCCCCGGCGACTGCATCATCACCTTGAGCAACTGGTACTCCACCGCGGTCAGGCCGAGGTCCTGGCCGTCGGCCAGCGCCCGCCAGCCCTCGTCGTCGAGCTCGAGCTGGCTGCCGCTGATCGAGGCGGGATCGCGCAGTGCCTGGCTGCGGCGCAACACTGCCTTGACTCGGGCGACCACCTCGCGGGGGCTGAACGGCTTGCAGATATAGTCGTCGGCACCGAGCTCGAGACCCAGCAGGCGGTCGACTTCCTCGACTCGCGCCGTCAGCATGATGATCGCCACGCCGGGCCAGCGCTGGCGAATCTCGCGGCACAGGGTGAGGCCGTCGACCCCAGGCAGCATGAGGTCGAGCAGTACCAGCGACGGCAATTGCTCGTCGAGGTGCTGCTTCTGTAGCCAGGGCAGTACCTGGTCGCCGTGGTCGATATGCCGGGTGGAGAAACCGCTGCCCTCCAGGTAGTCGGCAACCAGACGGGCGATCTTGGGCTCGTCCTCGACGATCAGCAGGGTGTCACGCGGGGTGTCGAAGTCGTGCATGGGTGCCTTTCCTCATCGGGTTCGTTCTTCGGCATCGAGGGCAGGAAACTCGAGGGTCCAGCATAACCCACCCAGCGGGGAGGCGGAGGCCTGCATGGTGCCGCCATGGCTCTTGACCAGGGCGCTGGCGATGGAGAGCCCAAGGCCACTGCCGCCGCTGGCCCGGCTGCGCGAGCCCTCGACCCGGTAGAGCCGCTCGGTGAGCCGGCCGAGTGCCGCCTCGGGCACGCCCGGCGGGCTGTCCTGCCAGATCACGCTTACCCGGTTATGCGCCTGTTCCAGGCGAACTTCGAGCAGCCCGGGGGAAGTGGTGTAGGCACAGCTGTTGTCGAGCAGATTGGTCCACAGCTGGCGCAGCCGCCGGGCGTCACCACGAATCCAGGCCGGCCCCTGGATGTCGGTGGACACGGCCATACCGCAGTCGTCGAGCCAGCCACCCGCCTCTTCGAGACGCGAGGAGAGGCTCGCCGCCAGGTCGAGCGGTGCGAGCTGTACTTCGAGTGCCCCGGCATCGCTCTGCGAGAGCAATCGCAGGTCGGCCACCAGGCGCTCCAGCTGTCCTACCTCCTGCGCCAGCGAGTGAAGATTGTCCTGATCGAGCGGACGAATGCCGTCCTGCATGGCCTCGATCTCACCGCGCAATACCGCCAGCGGGGTGCGCAACTCGTGGGCGATGTCGGAAACCCAGCGGCTGCGCGCCTCGCGACTGGCCTCGAGCGTTGCGGCCAACATGTTGAAATCGCGCGCCAGGCGCGAGAGTTCGTCACGGCCACGCTCCGGCAGTCGCGCGCTGTAGTCGCCCTCGATCAGGTGTCGGGTCGCCAGCGCCATGCTGCGGGTGCGGCGCCCCAGCCACCAGGCCAGCCCGCCGGCCAGCAGCAGCGAGGCCAGGCCCAGGGCGGCGACGATGATGCCCAGGTTGCGCTGCTGGCGAGAAAGGAAGATACGGTCCATGCGTGCCATCAACTGCTGTGGCGGGCGATAGCCCAGGGTGCCGACTCTCTGGCCCTGGTACTCGATGGGCAGCCAGTGCAGTTCGGCGGCTATCTCGCGGTCGTCGGGGGGTAGGCCGATCACCGGCAGCCCCTCGGCATCGTGCAGCACGAAGTCGCGGGCATCGCCCAGGCGGCGCTCGATGCCGTGTGGCGGGCGCTCACCCGGCCACAGCTGCTGGCGCACCAGGCGCTCCCAGGCCGGCGGTGAGTTGCGCAGCCACTGCCAGCCGCCGCGGCGCGCCCACTCCTGGCCCAGGCCATCGGCCAGGGTCTCGGCGCGGTTGGCCTGGGTGGTCTCGAGATAGTCGAGAAAGCCGCGGTCGAGGCTGCGCGAGACTGCCAGGAACACCAGCCCGGCGATTACCACGTTGACCGACAGGATGATGACGAACAGCTTGACGCCCAGGTGCGAAAAAGGGGGGCGAGGCAGGCGTGGCCTCATCGTGTCGGCTCCTGAGTGGCGTTGTGAAACGTGCCTGCGAGGCAGCATCGCGCAGGGCGATGCAACCAATGGTCACGGAGAGTGCAAGCAGTGTGCAAGCGAGGTCAAAGACGGCTCAGGGGCAGGTTTCGCCGAGCAGCAGCTCGGTGCCCAGCAGGCGCGATTGGCCAGGCTCGAGGCCGAGGATCATGCGTGCCGCCAGGCGCCCCTTCTCGCCGCTCTCCTGGCGCACCGTAGTCAGGCGAGGCGCCCGGTACTGGCCTTCGGCAATGCCGTCGAAGCCGATCAGGCAAATGTCCTCGGGAATGCGCAAACCCCGACTCTCTGCCAGCGTCAGCGCGGTCAGGGCGATGCGGTCGGACATGCACAGCAGCAGGTCGGGACGCTCGTTCTCGGGGAGGTCGAGGATCTCCTCGATCACCGGGGCACAGACCTCGAAGGTATTTTCCTCGACGTTCCACATCGGTACCTGCCCGGTGGCGAAACCGTGCTTCTCCAGGGCGCGGTGGAAACCGGACAGGCGCGAACGGGTAATGGTGCGCTCGGCCGGCAGCAGGGTATAGCCGGGGGCGATGCGACCGTTGCAGGGCTCGCGGGTGAGGCGCAGGTTGACGATGGCGGGGCGTCGGCGAGGCGTCGCCGTCAGGGCATGGTCGGCGATCGCCAGGCTGGCCGGCTCGTTGTCGACGTGCACCGAGGGGTGACCCGAGACGTTGAAATCGACGGCCACCAGCGAGGCGTCGAGCGGCAGCGAATCGAACAGTTCGTCCGAGGGCATCAGGCCGTAGACGATGAAGCCGTCGGCCATGCTCGCCGAGTCGACCAGCTGACACTTGGCCTGGCGCGCCGAGAGCAGCAGCAGGGTATGCCCCTGGGTGTCGAGCACTTCGGCAACGCCCGAGAGAAATTCGCTGGAGACGGCGTCGTTGAGGCTATAGGTGAGACTCTCGGCGAGGATCACCGCGATGATCCGCGAGCGCCCGGTGCGCAGGCTGCGCGCCTTGGCGTCAGGGCCGCGATAGCCCAGCCGCTTGGCCTCGGCAAGGATGCGCTCGCGCAGGTTGGGCGAGAGCTGGTCCGGCCGGTTGAAGGCATTGGAGACGGTGGCGGTGGAGACGCCGAGCTCGCGAGCCAGATCCTTGAGGGTGATGCGACGGACCGGTGGCGACACGTTGGTTTCCCTGCTAATGAGACTGACCCAAGGATACCGTCCCGGTAATGGCCGGGACAGTCCTATCGCCGCTTTTCGTGTCGATGCCGCGGTGTCAGGCGGCGGCACGTGCCGGGCTGACCGGCAGGGCTCGGTCGCCGGCATCGAACAGATGGACATGCTCGGGGTCGGGCGCCAGCGCCACCCGCTGGCCCACTGACCATGGCGTGGGAGCCTCGCCGCGCTGGATCAGCAAGGTGTCGCCCTCCTTGGGGTCGAGGTAGACGTAGACCTCGTTGCCCAGGTACTCGACGTTGACGATCTCGAAGCCTTCGCTGCTCTGGGTCTCGGTGAGCCGCAGGTGCTCGGGGCGTATGCCCAGCGTCAGACCATCGCCCTGGGCGTGACCCGAGGCGTCCTGAGGCAGCGCCAGCTCGTCCAGCCCGGCGGCGCTGACGCGGCAGCCGTGGGTATCGGCACCGACCAGCCGCGCGGACAGGAAGTTCATCGTCGGCGAGCCGATGAAGCCGGCAACGAACTTGGTCGCCGGGCGCTGGTAGAGCTCCTGGGGGCTGCCCACCTGTTCCACGCGGCCGCCGTTGAGTACCACGATCTTGTCGGCCAGCGTCATCGCCTCGACCTGATCGTGGGTGACGTAGACCATGGTCGAGCCGAGCCGCTTGTGCAGCCGGGCGATCTCGTTGCGCATCTGCACCCGCAACGAGGCGTCGAGATTGGAGAGCGGTTCGTCGAACAGCAGAATGCGCGGTTCGCGGGCCATGGCGCGGCCCATGGCGACTCGCTGCCGTTGGCCGCCGGAGAGCGCCTTGGGCTTGCGCTCGAGTAGCTCTTCGAGCTGCAGGATGCGGGCGGTGGCCATGACCCGTTCGTGCACGGTCTCCTTGGCGGTCTTGGCCAGCTTGAGACCGAAGGCCATGTTCTCGTAGACCGTCATGTGCGGGTAAAGGGCGTAGGACTGGAACACCATGCCCACGCCGCGCTCCCGCGGCGGCAGCTCGTTGACCACCTGGTCGCCGATGGAGAGTTCGCCGTCGGTGATCGACTCCAGCCCGGCGATCAGGCGCAGCAGGGTCGACTTGCCGCATCCGGAGGGGCCGACGAAGACGACGAACTCGCCTTCACCGATCGCCAGGTCCACATCCTTGATGATGTGGGTGCTACCGAAGACCTTGTTGATCTTGTCGAGGGTGACGCTTGCCATTTGACCCATCCTCGGCCGTACTCGGCCGGTCGTTGTTGTTCAAGACGTTGCCACTTGTCTAAAAATCGGCGAGCGAAGCGCAGCCATTTTTTAGAGGCGGAAATAGGCCGCCTGATACGGCGGCAGGTGCAGCGTGCCGCCGCTGACTTCGTACTGGAAGCCGTGGTGCTCCAGCGCTTCGCGTACCTCGGGGAGCGTCGCGGTCTGGGGCTGGCCGGTGAGGTTGAACACGCACAGCAACCTGTCGCTGCCCCGCTGGCGGATGAAGGCGACCAGCGCCTCGCCCAGCTCGAGCAGTTCCATGTCGCCGTCGAACAGCGCCGGGTGCTGGTGGCGGAAGCGCAGCAGGCGCCGCGTGGCGTTGAGCATCGACTCGGCGTCGGCCTGCTGGCGGGCTACCGACAGCGGCAGGTGCGCTTCGGCCACCGGCAGCCACGGCTCGATGGTCGAGAAGCCGGCCAGCGGCGTGTCGTCCCACGGCATCGGCGTGCGGCAGCCGTCGCGGCCCTTGAAGTCGGGCCACAAAGGCAGGCCGTAGGGGTCCTGGATGCGCTCGAAGGGCACGTCGGCCTCGGGCAGGCCGAGCTCCTCGCCCTGGTAGAGGCACACGCTGCCGCGCAGCGAGAACAGCAGCGCCAGCGCCACCCGCGGATAGGCGAAGGCACACTCCTCGCTGCCCCAGCGCGTGGCGCTGCGCACTACGTCGTGGTTGGACAGCGCCCAGCACGGCCAGGCATCGCCGGCGAACTGCTGGAAGCGCTGCAGCACGTCGCGAATGTAGGCCGGCGAGCGCGGCGAGTTGAGCAGATCGAAGGTGTAGGCCATATGCAGCTTGTCGCCGCCCGAGGTGTACTCGGCCATGCGCTCGAGCGGCGTGTCGTCGCCTATCTCGCCTACCGTGGTGGTACCGGGGTACTCATCCATCAGGGCGCGCAGTTCACGCAGGAAGTCGACGTTCTCGGGGCGGCTGATGTCGTACACATGGCGCTGCCAGGTGTAGGGGTTCTCCTTGGGCGCGCCCATGGTGCGGGTGGCATCGATGGTCAGCGCCGGATTGCTGCGCAGGTGCTGGTCGTGGAAATAGAAGTTCACCGTGTCGAGGCGGAAGCCGTCGACCCCCATCTCCAGCCAGAAACGCATGTTGTCGAGCTGGGCGGTGCGCACCTCGGGGTTATGGAAGTTGAGGTCCGGCTGGCTCGACAGGAAGTTGTGCAGGTAGTACTGCTGGCGCCGACTGTCGAAGGTCCACGCTGGCCCGCCGAAGATCGACAGCCAGTTGTTGGGCGGCGTGCCGTCGGGGTTGGGGTCGGCCCACACGTACCACTCGGCCCGCGGGTTGCCGCGGGTCATGCGGCTCTCCTGGAACCAGGGGTGCTGGTCCGAGGTGTGGCTGATGACCTGGTCGATGATCACCTTGAGACCCAGCGCATGGGCGCGCTCCAGCAGCCGCTTGAAGTCGTCGAGCGTGCCGAACAGCGGATCGACGTCGCGGTAGTCGCTGATGTCGTAGCCGAAGTCGCGCATCGGCGAGGTGAAGAAGGGCGACAGCCAGATGCCGTCCACGCCGAGCGAAGCGACGTACTCGAGCCGCTCGGTCACCCCGGGCAGATCGCCGACGCCGTCGCCGTTGCTGTCCATGAAGCTGCGCGGGTAGATCTGGTAGATGACGCCGCCGCGCCACCAGAAGGTGTTGTCTTGCATGGTTTTCCCTTGGTCAGGCCTCGGTTTATACGGTGTTCGTCCGGTCGAGACGGCGTGGACAATGTGCTGCACGCCGGGGTTCCATCGAGTCGTTATCCCTTCACCGCGCCGGCGGTCAGCCCCGAGACGATGCGCCGCTGGAAGATGATCACCAGCACCACCAATGGCACCGTGACCACTACCGAGGCGGCCATGATCGGCCCCCAGGGCAGCTCGTAGGCGCTGCCACCGGAGAGCAGGGCGATGGCCACCGGTACCGTGCGCTGGCTGTCGGTCAGGGTAAAGGTCAGGGCGAAGAGGAACTCGTTCCAGGCGGCGATGAAGGCGAGCAATCCGGTGGTCGCCATGGCCGGCCACATCAACGGCAGGAAGACCCGGGTAATGGTGATCCAGGGCGTCGCGCCGTCCATGATCGCGGCCTCCTCGAGCTCCATGGGCAGCTGGCGCATGAAGGTGGTCAGCACCCACACGGTGAAAGGCAAGGTGAAGATGGTGTAGCTCAGGATCAATCCGCCCGGGTTGTTGTACAGGTTGAGTGCGCGGATCACCTCGAACAGCCCCGACAGCACCGCCACCTGCGGGAACATGGAGACGCCGAGGATGACCAGCAGCACCGTGGTGCGCCCGCGAAAGCGCACCCGGCCCAGCGCGTAGGAGGCGGTGATGCCGAGCAATAGGGCGATGAATACCACGCTGGTGGCCACCACGACCGAATTGAAGATCGCCTGCAGGAAGCTGCGCTGGGAGAAGATCTGCAGGTAGTTGGCGAGTGTCGCCCGCGTCGGCCACAGCTCGACCTGGAACAGGTCGCCGGAAGGCGTGAAGGAGGTCTTGATCGCGTAGTAGAACGGAAACACCGCCATCACCACGACCAGCGCCACCAGCAGCCAGAAGCCGAAGCGTGCAGTGAGTTTGGAAAGCTGGCGCGAGCTCATCACTCACCTCCCAGTTGCAGTTGCTTGCGGCCCAGATAGAGATAGGCGACGGTGGCCAGGGCGATGACCAGGAACAGCAGGGTCGAGGCGGCGCTGCCGTAGCCCACGTCCTGGAACTCCACCAGTTGCTGGCGGGCGTAGATCGACATCGACATGGTGCTGGTGGAGTTGGAGGTCAGCACGTAGATCACGTCGAATACGCGCAGGGCATCGAGCAGGCGGAAGATCACCGCCACCATCAGCGCCGGAGTGATCAGCGGCAGAGTGACGCGGAAGAACACCTTGAGTGGATGGATGCCGTCGACTTCGGCGGCCTCGTAGCAGTCCTTGGGCAGCATCTGCAGCGCGGCCAGCACCAGCAGGGCGACGAACGGCGTGGTCTTCCACACGTCGACCATGATCACCGCCCACATCGAGTAGCTGGCATCGGCGGTCCAGGCGATGGGGCTGTCGATCAGCCCCGCGCCCATGAGCAGATGGTTGATGATGCCGAACTGGTCGTTGAGCATCCACGCCCACATCTGTGCCGAGACGATGGTGGGAATCGCCCAGGGGATCAGCACCGCGGCCCGCACCAGGGTGCGACCCTTGAACTCGGCGTTGAGGATCAATGCCACGATGACGCCGAACACCACTTCCAGCGACACCGAGACCACCGAGAAGTAGACCGTGTTCCACACCGCCTGCCACCAAGCGGGGTCGGCCAGCACACCGAACCAGCGGCCGTCGTCATAGATCAGGTAATTCTCCAGCCCGATGAACAGGGTATCGCCCATGTCCGACAGCGAGGCGTCGGTGAAGCTGAAGTAGAAGGTACGCAGCAGCGGCCAGCCGGCCACCATGGCCAGCGTCACCAGCATCGGCGCCAGGAAATACCAGGCGGCCCTGACTCGCTGGCGGCGCACCTTGGTGCTGCGATAACTGGCCGGCAGGAGGCGCGCCGGGATCGGCGCGCTTTCGGTCACGGGAGTCGACATCTCGGGCTCCAGGGGGTTACCAGTTGCGGCGCTTGAGGCGGGCCAGCTCGCGGTCGAGGTCGCTCACCGCCTGCTCGCCGCTCCTGTTGCCGGAGAGCACGTCGTGGGTGGCGCTGAAGAAGGCGTTGCTGACGCGGCCGTAAGCGTCGCCGGTGGGAGCCGACGGGCGCGCCACGGCATTGACGAAGGTGTCATAGAGTTCGCCGAAAAAGGGCACCGCCTCGAGCACCTCCTCATCCTGGTAGAGCGATTCGAGGGTCGGATTGTAGGCGCCTTCGATGGCGCGTCGCTTCTGCTCCTGCTCGCCGGCGAGGAAGGCCACCAGCTCGGCGGCGAGCTCAGCGTTTTCGCTGTACTTGGAGACCGCCAGGTTCCAGCCGCCCAGGGTGGCTGCACTGCTGCCTTCACCGCTGTGCGGCAACTGGGTCACGCCGACCTTGCCGCGCACCTCGCTGCCGTCGCTCTGGGCCAGCGCCCAGGCATAGGGCCAATTGCGCATGAATACGGCATTGCCGCCCTGGAACACGCCGCGGGCCTCCTCCTCGGTGTAGTTGAGCACGCCGTCGGGAGCAATGTCGCCGATCCAGGTGGCGGCGCGATCGAGAGCCGCGGCCGCTTGCGGGTTGTCGATGGTGACCTCGCCGTCGGCATCGACGATGGTGCCGCCGCCGTGGCTGGCCACCCACTCCAGGGCGTTGCAGGTCAGCCCCTCATAGGCGCGTCCCTGGAACACGAAGCCGTGCATGCGGTCGTTGCCCGCTTCGCGCTCGGCGTTCTGGATCTCGCGCGCGATCTCGGTGAGTTCCTCCCAGGTCTGGGGCGGCTCGTGGCCGTACTGCTCGAGCAGGTCGGCACGGTAGTAGAGTACGCCGGCATCGGTGAACCAGGGCATGGCTACCAGGCGACCGTCGATGGTGTTGTTCTCGATGATGGCGGAGAAATGCCCCTCGCCGACGTCTTCGCCCAGCACCTCGCGAAGATCGAGCAGGTGGTTGGCGAGCAGACCCGGCCACACCACGTCGATCTGCATGATGTCGATATCGGTGGAATTGGCGGAGAGAATCTGCTGGTAGAGCGACAGGCGCTCGGTAGAGGAGTTGGGCGTCGAGACCACGTCGACGCTATGACCGGTCTGCTCCTCCCACGCCTCCACGCCTTGCTGGCACAGCTGCAGCTCGGCGCCGACGGCGCCGCAGGAGATGGTCAGGTCGGCGGCCTGGGCATGGCTGAGGCTGGCGGCTCCGGCGACGACGAGGGTCGGGATCAACGACTTCTTGAACATGAGGAAATCCTTGTCGGCTTGTTGTTATCGAGACCTGGTTTGAGTGGTTTCTGGAGAAACTTAAACGATTAAGTTGTCCGGCGCCCAGTTAGCCGTTTCTTCGATACGAGATCAACCTAGACTTTTGGCTAAAGGAGCGACGTCATGGAGCTCATCTCAGCATAGCCGAGGCCGCGAACACACCCTAAAGCGACAGGAAGAACAGGATCAGCGGCGGCGACAGCAACGAGAGAAGGAAACCGCTGACCACGGCCATGGGCACGCATGCCACGCCACCATGCTGCTGGATCACCGGTAGCGTGAAGTCCATTGAGGTGGCACCGCCATAGCCGATGGCGAGCGGCGCATGGCGGTGGATCGTCATGGGAATGAGAAGAAAGGCGAGCAGTTCGCGGGTCAGGTCATTGAAGAAGGCCACCCCACCGAGCACCGGACCGAGTCGATCGCCGACCAGAATGCCCGAAAGCGAGTACCATCCGAAGCCGGAGGCCATTGCCAGCCCTTCCTGCCAGCGCAACGAGAGCAGAGGCGCGGCGAGCAGGCCGCCAACCAGCGAGCTGACAGCCAGGACCGAGGCAATCGCCAGGCCGTGGCGATTGAGCAGGATCTGCTTCAGCGGCATCCCCGAGTTGCGCAGCTGGCAGCCGATCAGCGCCAGCAGGGCGTAGAGCACCCATTCGGCCCACTGCTCGGCATGCAGGAAGATCATGTCTCCCCCCAACCAGGCGAGCGCGAGTCCGAGGAGCACGCCGCCGGCCACGATGGCGACCAGCGACAGTGAGCCGAGCAGTGCGGCCAGCTTTGTCGTGGGGGCGTTAGCCACCACCGGCGAGTGACCCATGCGTAGCCCCAGGCGTCGCGATAGCCACCACAATGCGACCAGGTTACAGGCAGTGATGACCGCGAACAGCCTGAGCGCCTGACTGCCCATGTGCGACAGTTCGCGGCCGAGCTCGTCGAGACCTGCCAGGCTGATGCCCATCAGCAGCAAAATCACGTAGACCGATGCGTTGACGCCTCGGTTGATGCCGTTCATCACGCCGTTGTGGCGTACCGGCACCAGATAGCCGAGCAGCAGTGGCAGCAGTACGATCAAAAGCCCGGAAAGCATCGCGATTCCCTTCACCGAGGCCGCCCATGGCGGCGAAAGCCGCCAACTTTATCAGGCTTTTGCGCGTTGCGCCGGTGTCAGCGTCTTCAGGCCACGTTCAACGAGGCTCGATATTCAGCGAGGTGAGCGTGAGACGGCTCTTGCGCTCACCGTCACGAAGGTAGTCCACGCCCAGCAATAGCCCCGGGTATTGGGGATGGAAATGGAACAACATCGACCTCTCGGGCTTTTCCGGATCGTTCACTTCTATCCTGACCGCCTCGAACTCGCCGATGGGGAGAGTCAACCGTTCCGGCTCCAGTAGGCGGTAGTCGAGGACTTCCTCGCGGCCGCGGTGATCCAGATAGACCAGGCGGCAGAGCGTCGCCTCACAGCCACCGTTCAAGGCGCGGCGCGAGAGTTCTACCAGTGCCGCCTGGCGATCGGGCAGCCTGGCCAGTTCGCTGCTGTCCAGGCGGTAGTCGTCCCCCACGCCCAACAGCGAGTAGCCGCTCGAGTAGTTCACCGAACGCACGCCCTCCGGGGTGACAATGAAGCGGCTGCGCTCGTTGCCGCGGGCCACGGCGATGGCGGCCTGCATGTGGCTCTGCCAATGACCGCTCTCACGGCTCAACTGATGCTCGATGGTGGCATTGGGCCAGCCCTTCACCTCCAGCCGATAGCTTGCATGGAACGGCTGCAGCAGGGCTTGGAATTGCGGCACGGCGGCAGGAGTGGCAACGGCCTTTCCGGCCAGCATCAGGACGAGAAAGGGCAGAAGCACGATGGCTTGCAGGGATTGGCGCATGTCGGGGGTACCGCTGGGCTGAAGGGCGACAGTAGCTGTGAGCCCGACAAAGGCCAGCAGGTTCCACGATGCACGGTTGTTTCACGGTTGATGCCGCCAAGCCGCGCCTGTGTGCGTTTCCAGTATGGCCAGATCGGCCTTGCCACCCGCTGCCGTTATCCGGCGCTCAATCGTTATCGCGAGTCGGGCACGGCAACGAAAGCGTGATCCTGATCAACATTCGGCAAAACCCCGAAGAGACGATCTAAAGCTTCGCTCTCCATGGCCGAAAAAGCGTTACGCGATTGCTGATACAGCGCATTAGCAACAAGGCCGACGGATATCACAACTACAACGGCTCAGCTACGCCAGCCACGTCCCGACCATCCGATATCACTGAGTTCGGCAGGAATCATGAACATGAAAAACCTTCTTCACCGTATTCCGGTGTCACGCAAATTCATGCTGGCACTGGCGTTTCCGCTTTGTGTCATCGTCTGGCTGGCGACCGGTGGCATCATGGAGCGCCAGCGGCTGACCGACGACATGCAACAGGTCGACCGCTTTGCCGGGCTGGCGGCCCAACTGGGGGGCGTCCTGCATGAACTCCAGGTCGAGCGTGGCCTTTCGGTCGGCTTCATAGGCAGCCGTGGCGAAACGTTCGGCGAGCGCCTCATGGCCCAACGCACCAGGGTCGACGAGCAGTTGGCCGGTTACCGCACCCTCCGTGCGGGGCTGGCCGACAGCGGCGACGCCGGCATTGCGCAGCGGCAGGAAGAGGTCGAGGCGCTGCTGGGCGAGATCGCCGCCATGCGTCGCAAGGTCGATGAGCTGGCCATCGACAACCTGTCGGCACTCGACTTCTACACCGAGATCAATGCGCGACTGGCCGAGATCGTGGGCAGGCTTGGGGGGCTTGGCAACGCCGGGGAACTGTCCCGCCACCTGGGGGCCTACTACGCCCTGCTCGAGATCAAGGAGAGTGCCGGCATCGAACGGGCGCTACTTGCCAGCGCCTTTGCCGCCAACCGCATGTCACCCGACGTCTACTATCGGTTCCTGCGCCTGCTGGGCCAGGAGGAGGCGTTCGAGGAGAACTTCACCGTCCAGGCGGATACGAACATCGCCACGCGCTATCGCGCCGCCACCACGGAGCACGAGGCACATGGCCAACTGTACATGATGCGCCAGATCGCCATGCGCCAGGGCATCGACGGTGGCTATGGCATCCAGCCCGAGCGCTGGTTCGAAGCCCAGACCGGGAAGCTGGAGCGGATGCGCGAGGTCGAGCTCGCGCTGGCCGAGTCCGTGCAGGTGCGTGCCGCAGCGCTGGCGGCAGAGGCGCGTTTGGAACTTGCCACTTTCGCCGGACTGGCGGCGCTGGCCATCGTGATGGCCATTCTGCTCTCCATCGTTCTGGTGCGCAGCATGGTAGGGCCGCTGCGTCTTGCCCTGGCTCGGATCGAATCGCGTGGCGGTGACCTGACCCAGCGCTTGGCCGAGCCAGGCTCCGATGAACTCTCCCAGCTCTACCGCGCCTTCAACGTTTCCACCGCCAGCATGGAAGCGCTGGTGGCCTCGATCCAGCAGGGCGCGCGCGGCGTCGGCTCGGCCAGCAGCGAGATCGCGCAGGGCAACGAGGACCTGGCGAGTCGTACCGAGGAGCAATCCGCCTCGCTGGTGGAAACCGCCACCAGCATGGAGCAGATGACCTCTACCGTGCGTCAGTCGGCCGACAATGCCCGCCAGGCCAGTGCCATGAGCGAGCAGGCCGTCACTCAAGCCGAGCAGGCCAGTCGGGTTGCCGAAGAGGCGCGCCAGGCCATGCAGCAGATCTTCGAGGCCAACCGGCAGGTCACCGCCATCGTCGAGGCTATCGACGGTATCGCCTTCCAGACCAACCTGCTGGCGCTCAACGCATCGGTGGAAGCGGCGCGCGCCGGCGAGCACGGCCGAGGTTTCGCCGTGGTGGCCGGCGAGGTGCGCAAGCTGGCCAGCCGCAGTGCAGAGGAGGCCGAACGGATTCGTCAACTGATCGACAACACGTCCCAGCGAGTGGCAACCGGCAATGGGCTGGTGGGGCAGACTTCGGAAGCTCTGATGGCGATTTCTCGCGACGTTCGTCGGGTGGCCGACCTGGTGGCAGAGATCTCGTCGGCCGGCATCGAGCAGTCGGCGGGCATCGAGCAGATCAACCAGGCGGTCAGCCAACTGGAGGCCACCACGCAGCAGAACGCGGCACTGGTCGAGCAGGTGGCGACCTCCAGCCGCTCGCTCGACGATCAGGCCGGCGAGATGGCTCGGTTGATCGCGCGTTTCCGCGTCAGCGCGGCCTTGGAGCATGAGCGGGACGACATCGTCGACGTCGCGGTACTCAACTGCCGGGAGGTCAGGGGCCTGCCGCAGCCGGCTTGAGGTTCGGCGAGGGTAGAGGAGAGCGGCGGGCCGAGGCCCGCCGCTGCGCTATCTGCCATAGGCCGAACCCGTCAGTAGCCCGCTTCGGGGTCGACGGTTTCCACCTCCTCGCCGGCCTCGAGGGCGCGGATCGCCTCGACCACCTGGTCGACGGCTTCGCCCAGCGGCGTGGGGCCGGCCATGTGCGGCGTCACCCAGATGCGCGGATGGCACCATAGCGGACTGTCGGCAGGCAGGGGTTCCTCGGCAAAGGCGTCGAGCAGCGCCCCGCGCAGCCGGCCTTCGGACTCGCCTTCCCCCAGGGCGTCGAGCAGCGCCACTTCATCGATCAGGCTGCCGCGACCGGGGTTGATCAGGCTGGCACCCTCGGGCAGGGCGTTCAGTGCCTCCGCATCGACGATATGTCGGGTCGAGCGCGTTCCCGGCAGCAGCAGCACCAGGGTTCGCACCCGGCCGAGCAGTTCGGCAAGGCCTGCGTCGCCGTGATGGCAGGTGATTCCATCGAGCGACTTGGGCGAGCGGCTCCAGCCGTGCACGAGAAAGCCGTCGGCGGCGACCATGGCAGCCACCTTGGCGCCGATGGCACCGAGACCCAGCACACCGACCGGCCAGTCGCGTTTGTCCACGAGAGGATACTCATGCCACGTCCGCTGGGCCTGCCGACGACGATAGCGGTCGAAGTCGCGCTGGAAGTGCAGGACGCCATAGCGTACGTAGTCGCCGATCAGTTCACTCATGCCGGCATCGCGCAGCTTGACGATGGGTACGTCCCGGGGGAGGGCGGGATTGTTGAGCAGGGCATCGACGCCGGCCCCCAGGTTGACGATGCCGCGGGCACGGGTCTGCTCGGCGAGCAGCGTCTCCGATGGTTTCCACACCGCCAGGTAGTCGGCGTTACGGCGCCGTTCGGCGGGGTCGTCGGCGGTGACGATCTCGGCCTCGGGCAGGCGTTCGGCCAGCGCGTCGCGCCAGGCCTCGACGTCGTCGATGTGCAGCAGTATTCGCATGTCGGTTCCTCGCTTGCGATCCATTTGGCTTTCGATCCCGGATCGCTCAGTAGACGATCTGCATCATGGGCGGCGGTGCCTCGTCGAGCAGCACGCCCAGGCGCTTGACCCCCTCCTCGAAGCGGGCGAAGTCCTGTTCGGCTCCGAGGCTGACGCGGATGCGCCGTGGCGGCGGGGTTCGCTCGACCATGAACGGTACCGCGGTGGTGATTGCCAGCCCCTCCTGCTCGGCCTGTTGCTGCAACTCCTCGGCGCGCCAGGCGTCAGGCAGCGATACCCACACATGCAGGCTGGTGGGGCGCGACTCCAGGGCATGGTGACCGAGCCGATGGCGAATGAGTTGCTGACGTTCGCCGAGCAGTCGGCGCTGCTCGCCGGCCATGGCTTCGACGGTGCCGTCGGCCAGCCAGCGATCGGCGATTTCGAATATCAGCGAGGTGGCCATCCAGGTCGTGGCGCGCATGCGAGGCAGCACGTGATGCAGCTGGCCGCGCGGCACGGTGAGATAGCCGGCGCGCAGGCCCGGCACGGTCACCTTGGTCAGGCTGGTGACATGAAAGCTCAATTGTGGGATGCGCGCCGTCACCGGCGTGAAGCCCGGCGCTTCCAGCAGGGCGTGCACGTCGTCCTCGATCAACCATACCCGATGACGGGCCAGGACCTCGGCCACGGCGTCCCGGCGCGCCTCGCTCATGGTCGCCCCGGTAGGATTGAGCTGAGTCGGTGTCAGGTAGAGCGCGCGCGGCTTGAAGCGCTGGCAGGCCAGGTCCAGGGCCTCGGGCACGATGCCCTCGTGATCGATGGCGATGCCGCGAAGCTGGAAGCCCAGGGTGCGCGACAAGGCGATCAGGCCGTGATCGGTCAGCGCCTCGGTCAGCACGAGGTCGCCATGCTGCACCACGCTCGAGATCGCCAGCATCAGGCCATGGGCGGCGCCGTTGCAGAGGATCCGGTCGTCGAGGTCGCCAGGGACGTGCAGGCGGGAGTGCAGCCAGTGGCTGGCGCGCTCGCGCTGATGCGCGAGTCCGGCAATCGGCCGGCAGGCGGTGATCACCTCGGGGCTGGCCTGCTCGGCCAGTTCCGCGAGCACCTGGCGGAAGCGCAGATGGTGGCTCGGCGTGCACACCGGGTGAGCGATCGACAGGTCGATGAGGGGGCTCTCCTGGCGTGCCTCGTGCCCACGCAGGTAAGCCGACTCCCGCGCATCGTCCAGCGCATTGATCCAAGTGCCGCTGCCGATCCTGGCCTGTACCAGGCCCATCTTCTCGGCCTGGGCATAGGCCCGCGACACGGTCTGTACGCTGACTCCCAGGTTCTCGGCGAGCTGACGGTGAGGCGGCAGGCGGGTGCCGGGGGCGAGCTCACCTTGACGCACCGCTTCAGAGAGCGCTCGTGCGATGGCGAGATACTTGGGGCCTTTCTCCGTCAGGTACGGAGTTAGATCAATTGTCATGATTCAATAAAGCCTTTGACCGCCAGCCAAGGGGGAGTGCTACTATCAGCTTAGCGGCATTGGCCTGGAATTGTCATGCTTTTCATTAGAGTGATTCATGACAATCTACGGCAACGGTCCTCTTTCCCGACCGACGAATGACCGACTACCCCTTTGGCCCGGCCTTCTCCCCTTGGAGATGGCTGGCTCTTGGTGATTCGATGGCGAGTGGCCTCATGACTCAGGTATCCCTGTCCTTCACTCGTGAAGAATACGCAAGCCGGCTATGGAAGGTGCGTGCCGAAATGGCCAGCCGCGGAATCGACGTGCTGGTGATCAGCGATCCCTCCAACATGGCCTGGTTGACCGGTTACGATGGCTGGTCCTTCTACGTACACCAGTGCGTGCTGGTTGGGCTGGAGGGAGAGCCGGTGTGGTACGGACGGCGCATGGATGCCAATGGGGCGCTGCGCACCTGCTGGATCGATCCCGACAACATCACCTACTACCCTGACTACTACGTCCAGAATCCGGACATGCATCCGATGGACTACCTGGCGCAGTCGATCATGCCCGATCGCGGCTGGCACGAAGGGGTCGTGGGGCTGGAGATGGACAACTACTATTTTTCGGCCAAGGCCTACCAGAGCCTGCTGCGCGAGCTGCCCCATGCGCGCTTCATGGATGCCAACTCACTGGTCAACTGGTGTCGCGCGATCAAGTCGCCCCAGGAGATTGCCTACATGCGTGTGGCCGGCAAGATCGTCGAGGGCATGCACTCGCGCATCCTCGAGGTGATCGAGCCGGGGCTGCCGAAGAGCAAGCTGGTCTCCGAGATCTACCGGGTCGGCATCGAGGGCTGGGTCGACCCGCAGGGCCGGGTTCACGGCGGCGACTATCCTGCCATCGTGCCCATGCTGCCCACCGGCAAGGATGCTGCCGCGCCGCACCTGACCTGGGACGACACGCCCTTCCTCGAGGGCGAAGGCACTTTCTTCGAGATTGCCGGCGTCTACAAGCGCTACCACGCGCCCATGTCGCGCACCGTGTTTCTGGGTCGGCCGCCGGCGGAGTTCGTGCGCGCCGAGTCGGCGCTGCTCGAGGGGATCGAGAACGGTCTGGCCGTGGCCAAGCCGGGCAATCGCACGGCCGATATCGCCATGGCGCTGGGTGCCGCGATGGACAAGTACGGCTTCGACCGCGGCGGGGCACGCTGCGGCTACCCCATCGGTATCAGCTATCCGCCCGACTGGGGCGAGCGCACCATGAGCCTGCGTCCCTCGGACGAGACCATTCTCGAGCCCGGCATGACTTTCCATTTCATGCCGGGTATGTGGCAGGACGAGTGGGGGCTCGAGATTACCGAGAGCATATTGATCACCGAAACCGGTTGCGAATCGCTGGCCAGCTTCCCGCGCCAGCTGTTTGTGCGATGAGTAACAAGCGACAGCTGCTGTAGCGAGGGGCGCCGGGGACAAGTCCAGGAAGGAAATAGGTTTGTTGCCGGAGTAGCCCCGAGCAGTTGCCCATAGTACAAGGAGTTCCAGGAACATGACCAAACGACCCAGCCCGATCAGCGCCACCGTGGATTTCGATGCCGACGGCGTCCAGCACGGCTTCCTCAAGCTGCCGATCTCCACCGACGAGTCGGCCTGGGGGGCGGTGATGATTCCGGTCACCGTGGTCAAGAACGGCGAGGGCCCCACGGCGCTGCTCACCGGCGGCAACCACGGTGACGAGTACGAGGGCATCACCGCGTTGATGAAGCTCACCAGTGAGCTGCGCGCCGAGGAGGTGCATGGGCGCGTGATAATCGTGCCGATGATGAACGTGCCGGCGGCCATGGCCGGCAAGCGCACCTCGCCGATGGATGGCGGCAATCTCAACCGCAGCTTTCCCGGCGACCCCGACGGTACGGTGACCGAGAAGATTGCCGACTACTTCACCCGTGGCCTGGTACCGATGTGCGACGTGGTACTCGACCTGCACTCCGGTGGGCGCACCCTGGACATCATTCCCTTCGGAGCCTCCCACGTGCTCGACGACCCCGAGCAGCAGCGCCAGGCGCTGGAGGGGGCCAAGGCCTTCGGCGCACCCTATGCCATGATGATGTTCGAGCTCGACGCGGCGGCGCTGTTCGATACTGCGGTGGAGAGCCAGGGCAAGGTATTCGTCGCCACCGAGCTGGGCGGAGGCGGCACCTCGACGCCCGAAAGCCTGGCCATTACCGAACGAGGCGTGCGCAACTTCCTGATTCACTTCGGGCTCATCGAAGGCGAAGTCGCGATGCCCGACGAGCCTCAGGTCTTCCTCGATATGCCCGATGCCAGTTGCTACGTGCAGAGCGAGCACAGTGGCCTGCTCGAGCTGACCCTGGCGCTGGGCGACAGGGTGGAGAAGGGGCAGGTCATCGCCCGCATCTACGACATGACGCGCAGCGGCAGTGCCCCGGTGGAGTACCGAGCGGGCCGCGACGGCATTCTGGCCGCGCGGCGTTTCCCGGCCCTGGTCAACATGGGCGACACCATTGCGGTGATCGCCGAGGTCGTGGATTCGCTGGGCTGAAGGCGATCTGGCTGCGTCCGATTGAATGAAACGAGAAAACGATGAAACTTGATCGCTATGACCTGAAGATACTCGAGATCCTGTCCCGCGACGGACGCATCACCAAGTCGAGGCTGGCCGAGGCGATCAACCTCTCGGTTAGCCCGTGCTGGGAGCGGGTTCGGCGGCTGGAGAAGGCAGGCATCATCGAGGGCTACAGTGCCCGACTCAACCCCCAGGCGTTGGTCAAGCGCACCCCGGTATGGGTGCAGATCGAACTCAAGCAGCACAATGCCGAAAGCTTTGCCTGCTTCGAAGCGCTGGTCCACGAGACCCCCGAGGTCACCGAGTGCGTGGCGGTGGGCGGCGGGGTCGACTACCTGCTCAAGGTCGAGGCCGATTCCGTGGACGCCTACCAGCGGCTGATCGACGACTGGCTGACCTCCGACGCCGGCATCGAGCGCTATTTCACCTACATCGTGACCAAGACGGTCAAGCGTCCCTCTCCCGGCCTGGGGCGGGGCGACGTCCAGGCGTTCTAACGCTTGCGCTGGGCCAAGCCCGGCGCCGGCAGTCTCCTCGCCCAAGCCCATGGGGCGGCGCCGTAGCGCCGCCCCTTTTTCATCGATCGCCTACTTCTTCGTCTTCCAGGTGTCGAGCCAGGCCTGGAGGCGGCTCCGCCTTGCCGAGATGGCGCCGCTGGCGGCATTCAGGCCTTCCTCGACACCTTCCAGCACGGGATCGAGCCGGTTGCGACGAAACCGGCGCCAGCGCAAGTAGACGTAGCCTGCGAATAGGGCCATCCCGACCAGGAAGACGCTGGTGAACCAATTGAAGGGCTTGTCCTCGGGCCCTTCCACCGGCGTGATGGAAATGGCATTGGGAAAGATCGACAGGAAGATGTTGCGCCAGCCGAAGTGCATGATGGCGACCCACTTCGGGTCGGCCTTGGTGGAGACGAGATCGCTGGCTTCGGTATAGAGGTTGGCGGTGTCGAACTTGAAGTAGGGCGGCCAGCCCCAGCCGGTGTCTTCGTTGCGGTAGACGATGGTGCGGCCATCGGGACGCACAGCCTGGATGAACTGAACGTCGCGGTTGACCAGTCGCCTGGACTGCTCGTCCGGATCCGCCCAGAAAATGCGCGTCCAGTCGTCGAGATCCTGGCGCTTCTCGTAGGTATTGACGATGCGCACGACATCGTACTGGGGCAGGCTGTAGTGGAGGAAGGCACCGAGGAGGGCCAATAACATGATCCAGAACAACCATTTCACGTAGACCATCGCGGGTCCCTCACAGGAAGTTGATGACGTAGATGATGAGCAGGATGGCGCTTGGCGGCAGGACATAGACCAGGTGGGTCAGCTTGCGCTGGAAGGAGCGGTCGTATCGCTGCATGCCTTCCCGAAACAACAAGGCCCGGTCGCCGTCTGCATGTTGCGCGTCCAGGTGACGCCTGAGCCTGGCGCGGTAGCGCAGGCGCATATGCAGCGAGAGCGCAGCGTAGAGCAGTGCCAGAATTACGACGAAGGTAAGCACGAGCCGCAGGAAGGCGAACATCTAGCGGAATCCTCGCGCGACGCTGTCAGGGTTTCGACCAGGCCTGCCTATCATGCGAATTGCGTGTCCTGGCCCAGGGCGTCGTCTCGGATCCCGGCTCTCGCACCAAGGCCGGTCGTGGGGACGCCACCGCTCATGTCGGGTTCGTCGCCGAACAGGTAGGCGCGAGCCCCGGCCTTGTCCATGGCGTATTCCCGCGCCAGCAAATCAGCCACATAGGCTTTCTTGGTCTCGGGCCAGGTACGGTAGTGACGGTAGAACGCCTCCTTGTGGCAGATGAACAATTGACGAACGTCCAGCACCGTCAGCTCGGCCAGGAGCATGTTGACCAGATCCCGGTCAGGGCTGTCCGTGGCCCGCAGCAGGTAGAAATAGCTCGGGTGCTCCAGGCCGATCTTGGGCCTTGCCCCTCGCGTCTCGGCCCAGCGGACCATGGCGGCGAGGCCCTCGTACTCCTTGGGAAGGCTATCGGCGTAGCGGGCGGCGAGGCGGCGCATGTCGGAGCGCGACAGGTCGGTAAGGTCAACGCTAGCGTTGGCCAGGGCGTCGGCGATGATGAAGTCCATCTTCTGGCGCAGGATCGCGACCTCGTCGGCCCCGTGACGCTTGACGATGGGCTCGGCGAGCTGGTTGGCCTTGAGGAATCTGGCGATCCCCTTGCGGTCGCCGAGGCTGAGGTTGGCGTTGAGGGGCAGTCTTCCCACCGGCTTGCTGGTGCTGGCGATGAGGGCCGAGCGCTTGACGTCCTGGAATAGGTAGAGCCCGCCGAAATGCGCCGTCCAGAAATTCTTCTGCTCGAACGCCACATGCCGCAGGCGCACCGGATTGCGCGTGATGTCGCCGGTAAGCTTGGCCGTCTCCACCATTTCGCCGATCAGGGCTTCGTCGAGCCAGGCGTCTTCCTCGCCCATGAAGCGCTCGATCAGCGCCTCCAGGCGCTCCGCGTGGGCGAGGGTGCCGGCGGTCGTGTCGGCTTCGACGACGATACGCCGGATATCGAACAGGTGCTCGGGGGTAGACACCGCGAGCACCGAGTTCTCCAGCTCGCCGGCCACCGCGTCCGTGGCCGTGAGGGCGAAAAGCTGCTGCTCGTTGGCCTCGATGAAACGGCGCAGGATGTCGCGGCTGGTGGAGAATTCGGCATTGAGCAGAGGGCAGTGCCTCTGCTCGGTCGAGAGCAGGATGAACTGTCGATTCACGCCGCCGTGATTCAGGTAGTGGTGATCGTCGAGCTCGTCGCCGATCTCGGGCGAGTAGCCGGAGATGTCGAGGTGAAACTCGGTCAAGGCGGTGGCCAAGCCCGTCAGGTGTCGCAGGGCTCGGTTGTAACGCTCGACCAGGGCCGGTGAGTCGACGGCAAAGAGATTGCCGAACATCAGGCCCTTCTCGATCAGGCGCTTCATGCCGTGCGCTCCTCCAGGTAGCGGCGCTTGGCCTCCGCCTGGCGGCCGAGGTCGCGTACCATGGCCTCGATCGCTGCCTCGTCCGACTTGCCGGCATAGCGGAACTCGCTGTCGGCGTAGCGGTTGATCTCCTGGAGTACCATTTCGGTGGTAATGGGGACTCTCAGCTCGGCGATCATGGCCGCCTTGGTGTCGTAATCCTGGAACAGGAACAGTTCAGGGTTCTCCATCCACTCGTCGGGCAGCTCGAAATCCATCGAGCGTACCTTTACCGCATCGGTGATGTTCTTGATCGCGCGACCGGTGAAGCGCTCGTCGGTTTCCTGGATCGCCTTCAGGTAGGTGCCGAGCTTGGCAATGGTGTCGAGTTCGCCGATTCGGGAGTGCACGCGGTCGAACACTGCCAGCAAGGCCTCCTCCTGCGGGCGATTGTGGGACTCGAAGGAGCGGGCCACTGCTTGCCTGATTTCCTGCGCGGCATACAGATCGTGCTCGCCCAGGGCAATCTGGTGATTGCTGCCCAGCAACAGGTGCAGCACGTCGATATAGTCCTCCCGGGTCTGGGGTCCATCCACCAGGAAGCGGGCGCCCGAGCGCTGGCGCAGCGCGTCGTCGACGTTCTCGGGGTAGTTGGAGAACATGCCGAAGGTGCAGTTGCCCCGGACCAGGGTGTTGGCCCCGGCGAAGGCATCCATGAGCACGGCGGTGACTTCCTGCTGGCCGGCAGACGACTGGCGGTCGCCGCGCTTGCCGGCGATCTGGTCGATATCGTCCACGGTGCCGAAGCCGATCACACCGGGGTCCATCACGGCATCGATGAAAGCCTTGGCGTTCTGGCCCGACTTGCCCTGATAGCTGTCGATGTTGTCGATGCCGAAGTTCTGGTAGCGAAAGGGGTATCCGGCCACCTGACAATAGTCGTGCAGCAGGCCCGCCATCATCTGGATCAGGGTGGTCTTGCCCGTTCCCGGCTTGCCGTCGCCCATGAAGGTGAAGATGAACCCGCCCATGTCGGCGAAAGGGTTAAGGCGGCGGTCGAAGTCATAGGCCATCAGCATCTTGGCCAGGCGCAGCGCCTGGTACTTGGCGATGTGGTTGCCGACCACCTCGTGGGGTTTCTTGAACGCCATGGTGAAGGTGGTGGATCTCGCCTTGGTCGCCGGCTCGAAGCCGCGCAGGGTCAGGTCGTCGGCCTCGACGCGCCAGGCGGCGTCGGTGAAGGGCGCCAGCCGAGGCGCGTTCTGGGCGCGTAGAGCGACCTTCTCCATGGCCTGTTCGGCGAAAGCGGAAAGGGTCGCGATCAGCCTGGCATCGTCAGCGGCATGCAGCGCCAGCTTCTGGTCCAGCTCCCATAGCGCCCCATGCAGCGCAAGCTGGGCGTTGTCGGTCAGCACTTCCTCGACCTCGCCGATCTCGACCTGAACTTCCCCGGCATGGGGCGCCAGCAGGAAGGCGGTGGCGTTGGCGAAGACATGCAGCACGGTCAAGGCTTCGGCGGCCAGAAGCTGCGTGAATTCGGCCTTGCGGGCGGTGTCCAGGGTGCCGGACAGATTGGCCCGCTTCAGCTCGGCCAGGCCCGAACCCACGGAGTAGGTTTCGCCCATTGCCAGGGCAGTGGCAAGTGCCCGACGCAGCAGGTGCAAGGCGGTGGCCTGCAGAGGCGTCATCAGCGGGTCGTCATCGTCTGCTGCCTCGACCCGGGCGCGCAGGTGAACGCCCTCTGGGCGGGCCGTGGTGCGAGTCACCAGCCCCGGCGTGGTGGAACGAAAGCGGCGGGTGCGACCGACTCCCGGGGAACGCTCCGGATCCGCGGCATCGACCTGTGGCCTGGCAATGCGCGGGGTATGGTCGATCCCTTCCAGCATGGCCGTGGCGGCAACGTAATGCTTGCGGATCTCCTCTTCACGAAGCTCCATCTGATCGCTGGTAAAACTCATGGCATCCTCACTTTGGGGCGATCCTGCCCCTTGTCGTATCACCGGCTTGCTTGGCCTTCACGCAAGCTCAATAGCTCAATACCTGTCCGTTGGGGCTGACCACGAACTTATGCACGTCCGAGAAGCCGGGCGGAGCGAGCTCGGCCAGCGCCTGAAAGGGGCGCTGGGGCAGGATGATCGCCCGCTCGGTTCGAGTGGCGCCGGTGTCGGCCCCGCGTCCGCCGAAGGGATCCAGGGCGAAGACCTCGCGCTCCACCTTGTTGAACCAGCCGACTCTCTCGTCGCGAACGTCCTCGCTTTCCAGCGCTTCCATGGTCCAGGCCAGCACCCAATCCTGTCCTTCGCCGGCACGGGCGTCCTCCAGCACGCGGCGCAGCGGGCCGGCTTGCTCGGTATAGGCCGAGGAATACATCGGCCCCACGTGGAAGCGCAGCAGTCGCTTGGGATGCAGGCAGTGAAAATCCTCATCGAAACCGCGGGCAATGGTGAGCAGCTTCAAGCCGGCCAGGGACTGGGCCATCAGGTGCTCCTGCACGTCCAGCCAGCGAACGAGATCCTGGGGCAGGGCGGTCTTGCCGCTGTCCTCGACGTCGGCCAGATAGATCACCGGCAGATTGATCTGGCTGTCGTAGGCGGCCCAATGGAGCATGAACCGGCGACGGCCCGCGCCGGTATTGCCGAGCCATTCGCACTCAGGGTGATTCTGGGCCCAGAACAGCTCGCCCTTGAGCAGCTCCTCGTAATAGAGCCGTTGGGACAGGGCATGTTGCAGCCGAGTCGGCGTCTTGCGCTCGCTGAGGATGGCGCGAACCATCTGCTCCTTGAGCTTGCCGGCGGAGGGTAGATGGGACAGATGTTTCTGGGCTTGCTGGGCATCGTTTGCCATATGCAGCAGCTCCAGCGCCAGCGGGAAACCACTGTCGCTCCTGTCCACCTTCAGGCTGTGGGACAGGCGCCCACCCTCCTGTCCGGCCAAGAGATACTTCATGCTCAGTGCCTGGAAGCTGTAGTTGAGCTGTGCCAGGTAGCGAGTCAGTAACCTCACCTCGACCTTGTCGAGCCGGCCCTCCGAATGCATGGCGGCGGCGACTCGTCTCAGGTGCTGGAGGATCTGCTTGAATTTGCGGAAATAGCGTCGCGAGGCAAAGGGATCGGTCAGTTCGCCATGCTCCAGACTAGGATCCGTCATCGATGTCTCTCTCCGGTTGCAGCGGGCCGCTCTGACTCCCCGGACGTTCATGAAGCCCGACCACCGGTGCGGGCGCCGCCAGGGGTCGGGAGTCGTTGCCTGTAGGGGCGCGGTTTGGAGTGCCGGCTATCAGCCGCCGTAGAGGTTCTTGTCGTGCTTCTCGACGATGGCAGAGAATCGACGGGCAAAGCGCTCGTCCGCCTTGGCCTTCTTCTCGAGTACGTCGCGGGAATACACCATGTGACCTTCATGGGCTTCGAGCATATCGGCCATGCGCTGATTGGTTGCGGTGCCGATCGCCGCCATGGCGGTCTGGGCTTCCTTGTCGGTTTCTACCCCGATTTCATTGATGCGATGGGCGACTTCCTGCTGCTGGGCCGTCTTGAGCGACTTGGTCAGGGCATCGTAGAGCACCACGCGCTGCTGGGTGTCGGTCTGCAGCTTGTTGATCAGCACCATCTGCGTTGCCGCCTGGTTCTGCAGGCTGTCGACCCAGGTCTTGCCCTTCTCGACATAGCGCTCCAGGGTCTGCGACTTGGCGATCTTGACCTGCTCCTCCTGGACCATGGCGTTGTACGTCTCGTTGACCTCGGCCAGCTCGGTTTCCAGCTTGGCCCTGCCGGCGGCATCCTGTTCGACGGCAATGCGGTTCTCGAGCTCGACGATCCTGGGGTCCAGCGCCAGGATGTCGGCGCGCACGGCTTCCAGCTCGTGTACCGTCGCCTCCCTGTCATCCAGGGTCGCTGCCAGGTTCTGCTGCACTCTCTCACGCTGTTCCTCCAGCGCTTCGAGCTGTTCCTGCAGCAGCTTGACGATCACGTCGGATTTCGAGATCAGATCCTGCAGCTTGTCATCGATGTTGGCGGTGCGAATGCGCTCCTGGCGCATCGACTCCGATTTGCCTTTGCTGAACAAGCTGACGAAGCTCTCCCAGCCGGTCTTGCCACGCATGTCGTCGAAGTCTTTCGAGAAGGCCGCCGTGGTGTCATCCAGTCCCATGATGAGTTCGGCGATATTGGCGTTCATCAGCTCGGCATGCGCTTGAACGTCGTCGAGGGTCGCGTTCTCGATATCGATGCTGGCATCTTCGCCCGCTTCGATCTTGTTGCGTGCCGTCTCCATACGCGAAGTGACGGCGGCGATCTTGGCCCGTGAGTCCCTGACCTTCTCTTCGGATTCCTGAATCAGCTTGTCGAACTGCGAGGAACTCATGCTTCCTTTCCTTTAAAGACGAATGAACGGTCACCTGGAGAGCGGCTTATTTAGGGGGCTTTCGATTCGGTGTCAAATCGTAACGTTGTGTTTCAGGGAGGCGGAAACGCCACCCCGATGTGGGCGCCGAGCGCCGATGTCAGGCACCTTTGCGCGCCTGAGAATGCCGGCAGATAGCGACATTTCGCCTTGCTGCTCCGCAACGGGGTGGGGGGATTGTGCCCCCTGAGCTGTGCAGGTCGGTTTGGCTTACACGTTTATGGCTAATGTCTTACAGAAACATTCCTGTTTGACGTACACGAATGGCAGCCATGTCGTACGTGACGGAGCGAGCCGACGCAGGCGATTCGCTCGCAGTCGTGAGGCGACAGAAACCCCCATCGACATAGGCAGAAGCTTGGCGCCAGTGGTGCAACCCTTGTGAAGGGAGGCATATGCCGCTGGCTGCGGTGGAAGGCCCCTAAGGCGGGCGCTGCAAGGCAGCCAACGCGAACTCAACGTTGATACGCCGGCGGCATCCATGGCATAAGCTAAAGGCGAGGGTGAACAGGAGTTCACCTGGCCGGGCGATCTTCCGGCACGTCATCGTGGTGCCGGACGAGTTGATTAGCGCCCTGAGACGAGATCGCCTGACGCAGAGAGATGCCCATGTCCTACTTCACCATCGCCGGGGTGCAGATGCAGGCCCTGCATCACGGTGACAATACCGAGGCCATGCGCCACCGGGTCGACGTGCTGATGAGCCGCTTCCCCCAGGTGCAGATGGTCCTGTTCAGCGAGCTGATGGCGTTGGGTGCCTCGCCGCACCATGCCCACCCGCTGCCGAGCCATGTCGAGCAATTCTTCTGCCAGCTTGCCGAGCAGTACCGTATCTGGCTGATTCCCGGTTCGATGTTCGAGCGCACCGAGCACGGTATCTACAACACCCTGTCGGTGATCGACCCAAGCGGCCAGGTAGTGGCGCGCTATCGCAAGATGTTTCCCTTTCGCCCCTACGAGGCGGGCGTGGAGAGCGGCAGCGAGTTCGTGCTGTTCGACGTACCCAACGTCGGCCGCTTCGGCGTGTCGATCTGCTACGACATGTGGTTTCCCGAGACTACCCGGACGCTCGCAGCGATGGGTGCCGAGGTCATCCTCCACCCGACCATGACCGATACCATCGACCGCGACATCGAACTCTCCATCGCCCGGACCAACGCCGCGGTCAATCAGTGCTACTTCTTCGACATCAACGGCGCGGGTGCCATCGGCAATGGCCGCTCGATCGTGGTGGGGCCTTCGGGGGATGTCATCCACCAGGCTGGCTCCGGCGAGGAGATCATGCCCATCGAGGTGGATTTCAGCCGTGTGCGGCGCGAGCGCGAAACCGGCCTGCGTGGCCTGGGGCAGCCGCTCAAGAGCTTTCGCGACCGCCAAGTGGACTTCTCCGTCTACCGCTTCGAGCAGGGGCCCACGCCGTTCCTGGCCGGTCTGGGGCCGCTGGCCAAACCGCAGCCCACCGATATCGAGGAGTATTGACCACTAGGAGGCCGCCATGCGGGAGTTCCTGATTCGCTTGATGCAACGATTCTTCCGGCCTCGGGGCTCCCTCCCGTCAGCGGCTCGCCCGAGGCGCGCCGCTGCCACCCCTTCCGCCATCGATGGAGCGACAACAATGAACAAGATCACCAGCATTGCCGATGTGCGTCGCCATTTCCGCAACAACAAGGAGCCGGTCTACTTTATTTCCGCCACCAACTTCAACCTGCTCGGCATCGGTGACTGGGTGGGTAGCTTTCGCCACATCAACTACATCGACTGCTTCGACGGTCAGCAGCGCAACGTCTTCGTGCCCAAGGAGAAGTTCCCGCGCGACTTCGAGAGTATCGAGGACATCAACAACTACCTGCTCGAGCACAAGGAGGTCATCGACTTCATCCAGTCGCGCGCCGATGGCGAAAACGCCGGGGTGGCCGCCTTCCTGATGTTCGATGAGCACACCGAGGAGATCTGCCGGCAGCTTGGCCTGCGCGTCGCCTTCCCGCCGGCGGCGCTGCGCAGCCGCATGGACAACAAGATCGAGACGGTGCGTATCGGCAACAAGGCCGGGGTGCCCAGCGTGCCCAACGTGCTGGCCAAGGTCGGCAGCTACCGGGAGCTGCTCGAGGTCAGCAAGGAACTGGGCGACGACCTGGTGGTGCAGACTGCCTACGGCGACTCCGGGCACACCACCTTCTTCATCGCCAGCGAGGACGACTACTACAAGCATGCCGAGGAGATCGAGGCCGAACCCGAGGTCAAGATCATGAAGCGCATCAACTGCCGCGGCTCGGCGATCGAGGCCTGTGCCACCCGCTGCGGCACCGTGGTCGGTCCGCTGATGACCGAACTGGTCGGCTTCAAGTCGCTGACACCCTACAAGGGCGGCTGGTGCGGCAACGAAATGTTCGCCGGCGCCTTCAGCCAGGAGGTCCGCGACAAGGCGCGCGAGTACACCTTCAAGTTCGGCGAGGCGCTGCGCGAGGAGGGCTATCGCGGCTACTTCGAGCTCGACTTCCTCATCGACATGGACAACGGCGAGGTTTACCTGGGCGAGCTCAACCCTCGCGTCACCGGCGCCAGTTCGCTGACCAACGTGGCGGCCTTCGCCCACTCCGATATCCCGCTGTTCCTCTTTCACCTACTGGAATTCTCGGAGGTCGACTTCGAGCTGGACATCGAGGAGATCAACGAGCGCTGGTCGCATCCCGAGAGCGTCGACAGCTGGAGCCAACTGGTGATCAAGCACACCGACGAAAGCGTCGACCTGCTGACCCAGGCGCCGCGCACCGGTGTCTGGCGTATGGCCGAGGATGGCAAGATCGGCTACGACCACTACAGTTACCACCCCCATGCCGCAGAGAATGAGCGTGAAGCCTTCTTCCTGCGCATCAGCGGGCCGGGCGATTTTCGCTACGAAGGCGCCGACCTGGGCATTTTGATCACTCGCGGCCGCCTGATGGATGACGATTTCCAGCTTACCGAGCGTGCCAAGGCCTGGATCGAGGGCATTCGCGGCGAATACGCCGGCCAGCCGCTGCAGGACCCGGCGGTAGAGGAGGTCGCCGTGACCCACGCCATCGGCGGCGGCAATTTCAAGATCCTGTGAACATCGGGGTAGCAGGGCATTACGAGGCGCGGCAGGTGGAAATGGAGAAAACGCTGGTATTCCGTACCCTGCAGGAGGCGTTGCCGGGGCCCAAGTGGCAGTCATTGTTCGACTACCACTGGCCGGCCTACGAGGCCTGGTACCTGGCCGAGGGCGAGCGTGAACGGCCGGCTTACCTGAGCTGCTACAACGCCCTGCGCCGGCACATGCCGGAGCTGCTCGAGACTTACCGGGCCCTTTGCGAGATGGCCGGCGGGGGCGACCTGGCGGCGCGCTTTCTCAGCCTCTACCAGCCGCCGCCCTACATCACCGGCTGCTCCCAGGCGGTACTGGCACGTCCCGGCGCGCCTCTGCTGGCACGCAACTACGACTACCCGCCGGAACTGTGCGAGGGCACCGTCCTGCATACCCGCTGGAACGGGCGCGGCGTGATCGCCATGACTGATTGCCTGTGGGGTGTGCTGGACGGCATGAGCGAGCATGGCCTCGCCGTATCGCTGGCCTTCGGCGGGCGCAAGGCGGTAGGCGAAGGCTTCGGCGCCCCCATCATCCTGCGCTACCTGCTGGAGTTCTGCGATGACGTGCCCCAGGCCGCCGAGGTGCTGGCCCGGGTGCCCACCCACATGGCCTACAACATCACCCTGACCGACGCCGCAGGGCGCTACGTCACGGCGATGATCGCCCCCGATCGTCGGGCCAGCATCCGCCGGGTGCCGGTGGCCACCAACCATCAGAAGAGGATCGAGTGGTACGCCCATGCATTGGCTTCGGAGACCCTGATCCGCGAGCGCCAGCTATCGATCCTGGTGGATGACGAGGCCACCACCGAGGCGCGCCTGCTCGAGGCTTTTGCCGCGCCCCCGCTGTTCCGCCGCGACTATGCGCGAGGGCTGGGCACCATCTATACCGCGGCCTACTGGCCGGTGACGGGACGGGTAAGCTATCGCTGGCCGGGCGAGACTCTCGACCTGTCCTTCGAGCACTTCCCCGAAAGGCAGCTGAGGGTTCGTTACGGCCCCAGATAGCCGGTGTGGGCGGCCGCGAGCCGACGCTGGAAGAACGACAATGAACAACGATGGAAGGGGTGTCGCCATGCACGAGAGCAGCCATACCGAAACGCCCTATACCGCGCTGGGCTTCTATCACAAGATCTCCCAGCTTCGCGCCGATACCTGGAACGCGCTGAAGCGTGACCTGGGGCAGCTGGTGCGGCTCAGCGACGAGAGCCGTGTGCGCAACCTGATCAAGGCGATCGACGTCAAGCTGACGCGACTCGAGATCATCGAGGACTACCATGCCTTTCCCTCCAAGGAGGACTTTCGCCATCTCTGGTCGCTGTTCGACCGCGAGGAGTACGTGCTGCTGGAGAAGGTGGTCAAGCGCTTGGTGCGGGCGCTGATCAGTGAGTCCTACCGGCGGCGTCACGTCGATCTCAGCGAGACCGATGCCGACGCCGAGGATCTCGAGACCCTCGACGCCCTGGCGCAGCTGCGCCACGGCCACCCGGCCTCCAACAGTTCGGCGCAGCCCTACTTCGAGCTGCTGATAGTCGACAACCTCTCGGCCCAGGAAGAGGAGGTGGTGCGCGAGGCGTTCCACAGCCTGCGCCGGCCGGAGGACCGCTTCGTCTACGACGTGGTCACGGTTCGCAGCTTTGAGGACGCGCTGATCGCGGTGCTGGTCAATCCCAACATCCAGGCCTGCTTGATCCGCTACGAGTTTCCCTACAAGTCCAAGTACAACCTCAGCGCCCTGCGCAATTACCTGGAGGGACTCTCGGAGCAGGAGCTGGAGCACCAGTCGGAGGCGGAGCGCAGCATTCTGCTCAGTTCGATGATCCATGAGCTGCGCCCCGAGATCGACCAGTTCCTGGTCACCAGCGGCGACGTGGAGGCCACGGCGAGTCGCGACATTCGCCACTTCAACCGCATCTTCTATCGCGAGACCGACTACATCGAGCAGCATCACACCATCCTGCGGGCCATCGACAGCCGCTACCGCACGCCGTTCTTCGATGCCCTGCGCGAATACAGCAAGAAGCCCACTGGGGTATTCCATGCGATGCCCATCTCGCGGGGCAAGTCGGTAACCCGCTCGCACTGGGCGGGCCACATGATCGACTTCTACGGCATCAACATCTTCCTCGCCGAGACCTCGGCGACCTCCGGTGGGCTCGACTCGCTGCTGCAGCCCTATGGACCGATCAAGAAGGCCCAGGAGTACGCCGCCCGGGCCTTCGGCGCGCGCCAGAGCTACTTCGTCACCAACGGCACGTCCACTGCCAACAAGATCGTGGTGCAGGCGCTGATCAAGCCGCGCGACATCGTGCTGATCGACCGCGACTGCCACAAGTCGCACCACTACGGCATGGTACTGGCCGGCGCCCACGTCAACTACCTGGATTCCTATCCGCTCAACGACTACTCCATGTATGGCGCGGTGCCGCTGCGCGAAATCAAGAAGACTTTGCTCGCCTACAAGCGAGCGGGCGAACTCGACCGGGTCAAGATGCTGCTGCTGACCAACTGCACCTTCGACGGCGTGGTCTACAACGTGCGCCGGGTGATGGAGGAGTGCCTGGCGATCAAGCCCGACCTGGTGTTCCTGTGGGACGAGGCGTGGTTCGCCTTTGCCACCTTCAATCCCACCTACCGACCGCGCACCGCCATGCATGCCGCCCGCACCCTGCGCGACCGCTACCGTAGCGAGGCCTACCGCGAGGAGTATGCGGCGTGGAAGGAGGCATTCGACGCGCTCGACCCCGATGACGATGCCACCTGGCTCGAACAGCGGCTGCTGCCCGACCCGGATACGGTGCGTATTCGCACCTATGCCACCCACTCCACCCACAAGACCCTGACCTCGCTGCGTCAGGGCTCGATGATCCACGTCTACGACCAGGAGTTCCGTCAGCGCGTCGAGGCCCCGTTCCACGAGGCCTACATGACCCACACCTCGACCTCGCCCAACTACCAGATCCTCGCCTCGCTGGACGTGGGGCGCATGCAGGCCGAGATGGAAGGGTTCGAGCTGGTCCACGCCCAGGTGGAGGCGGCGCTGTCGCTGCGCGAACAGCTCTACACCCATCCGCTGCTGCAGAAGTACTTCCGCGTGCTCAAGAACAGCGACATGGTGCCCGCGGAGTACCGCGAGTCGGGGGTCGAGTCCTACTACGACCCGGTAACCGGCTGGAACCAGATGGAGGAGGCCTGGGCACGGGACGAGTTCGTGGTCGACCCCACCCGGGTGACCATTGCCATCGGCAATACCGGGGTCGACGGCGACGCGTTCAAGAACGAGTACCTGATGAACAAGTACGGCATCCAGATCAACAAGACCTCGCGCAACACCGTGCTGTTCATGACCAATATCGGTACCACCCGTGGTTCCATCGCCTATCTGCTCGACGTGCTGATCAAGCTGGCCAAGGAGTTCGAGTACCGTTGGGAGGAGAGCAGCCGCCCCGAGCGCAAGATCATCGAGCACCGGGTGCATTCGCTGACTCGTGAATTGCCACCGCTGCCCGACTTCAGTCGCTTCCACGACGCCTTCCGCCAGTGCAGCGAGACGCCCGAGGGCGACATTCGCCGCGCCTACTTCCTCAGCTACGACGAGGAGAACACCGAGTACCTGCGCTTCGACAACGGCGAACTCCAGGCCGAGATGCGCGCCGGCCGCGACGTGGTTTCGGCGAGCTTCGTGATTCCCTATCCGCCGGGCTTCCCGGTGTTGGTGCCGGGGCAAGTGATAAGCGAGGAGATCCTGCATTTCCTGCAGGCGCTCGACGTCAAGGAGATCCACGGTTACCGGCCCGAACTGGGCCTGATCGTGTTCACCGAGGAGGCTCTGGCAGCACCGCCGGAGACGTGAGCGCCATGCACAGAAAAAAACGCAACTTACCCATGGAGGACAAAAAAAAGCGCATTCGTCCCGTGGGCTAACGAAAAGTCCCGCCCTGGTTTTGCCCTTACCCTGTACCCATCGAGCAGCCACGGGCTGCTCACTCGTTTTTGCCACGCTCGGCGCCGTCGATGAGGGAGCCGAGATCAGGGGAGGTGCCGCATGAACATGAAGCTGACCAACACACTGTCCACCATGCTCGACGATCCGCGTCTGTTTCGTCAGCACGCCTATGTCAACGGCAAGTGGACCCACGGCGACGGCGGCCGTGAGGAGACGGTCTTCGATCCCGCCACTGGCGAGGTCATCGGCTACATTCCCTGGCTCGAGGCGCACCAGATCCGCGAGGCGGTAGACGCCGCCGATGCGGCCTTCGCTCACTGGCGAGCATTGCGTGCCGACGAGCGAGCCGAGCGCCTGCTGGCCTGGCACGACTTGCTGCAGGCCAACCGTGAAGACCTCGCCACCATCATGACCCTGGAGCAGGGCAAGCCGCTGCCCGACGCCCGTGGCGAGGTGGAGTACGGTGCCAGCTTCGTGCGCTGGTTCGCCGAGGAGGGCAAGCGCACTTTTGGTGAGACCATTCCCAGCCACATTCCCAACGCCGCGCTGGGCACGCTCAAGGAGCCGGTGGGCATCGCCGCGCTGATCACCCCGTGGAACTTCCCGCTGGCAATGATCACCCGCAAGGCCGCCGCCGCCCTGGCCGCCGGCTGCCCGGTGATCGTCAAGCCGGCCGGCGAGACGCCGTTTTCGGCGCTGGCGCTGGCCGAACTGGCCGAGCGCGCCGGCATTCCCGCCGGGGTGTTCTCCGTGGTGCTGGGCGAACCCGCCGAGGTTTCGAAAATTCTGTGTGCCGAGGAGCGCATCAAGGCGCTATCCTTCACCGGTTCCACCCGGGTCGGCCGGCTGCTGCTCGAGCAGAGCGCGCAGACGGTGAAGCGCGTGTCGCTGGAGCTCGGCGGCAACGCCCCGTTCATCGTCGGCCCCGACATGGACCCCAAGGAGGCGGCCTTCGCCGCGGTGGCGGCCAAGTTCCAGACCGCGGGTCAGGACTGCCTGGCAGCCAACCGCATCCTGGTGCACGAGTCGATCCACGACGAGTTCGTCGCGCACTTCGCCGAGCGCATGGCGGCATTGACCGTGGGCAACGGCATGCAGGGCGAGGTCGACTTGGGGCCCCTGATCCATCGCCAGGCGGTGGACAAGGCGGCGGCCATCGTCGACGACGCCATCTCCCGTGGGGCCACGCTGGTGGCCGGCGACCAGACCCAGGCACCGGGTGACAACTTCTTCATGCCCACGCTGCTTACCGGCGTGACGCCTGAGATGAAAGTGTGGCGCGAGGAGAACTTCGCCCCGGTGGCCGGCGTGACCGCCTACCGCGATGATGACGAGGTCATCGCCATGGCCAACGACACCGAGTACGGTCTGGCGGCCTATGTCTACACCCACGACATCCGCCGCATCTGGAAGCTACTGCGGGCGCTGGAGTACGGCATGGTCAGCGTCAACTCGGTGAAGATGACCGGCCCGCCGGTGCCCTTCGGCGGCGTCAAGCAGTCGGGGCTGGGCCGCGAGGGCGGCATCACCGGGATCGATGAGTATCTCGAGACCAAGTACTACTGCCTGGGCGCCCTGGGGTCCGTATCGGGGAGCTGAAGCGAGAGGAAATGCCAGCGCATCCCATCTCGCGATGCCCAAGGGTGAAACCCTGACGCTGCGTTTGCGGCTTGCGCGTCGGACCGGATCAAGGTCCCTCTTGCCGGTCCTCGATCGACATCCATGTCGATCGCCGCGCGCCGCTGCACTTGCATCAGCGCCCTTGGGTAGATATCGCTCGCTGGCCTGCCCTGACGCTGGGCCAGCGACATCATAACGAATCGAACATCTCCCGCTGTGGCGGGGCATTGGAGAAGAGAGAGCACAATGAGCCAGCAGCACCGCGAACTGATCGAGCGCGACCGCAAGGTCACCTTCCACGCCTCCACCCACCTGCGTGACTTCGCCCACGGCGACGCGCCGGGCCGGGTGATCACCGGCGGCAAGGGCATCCATATCGTCGACAAGGACGGCCGCGAGTTCATCGACGGCTTCGCCGGGCTGTACTGCGTCAACATCGGCTACGGCCGCACCGAGGTAGCCGAGGCGATCTACCAGCAGGCGCTGGAGCTCTCCTACTACCACACCTACGTGGGCCACTCCAACGAACCGCAGATCGCGCTGTCCGAGAAGATCATCGAGCTCGCCGGCCCCGGCATGTCCAAGGTCTACTACGGCCTGGGCGGCAGCGATGCCAACGAGACCCAGCTCAAGATCGTGCGCTACTACAATAACGTGCTGGGTCGCCCGCAGAAGAAGAAGGTGATCTCACGGAGCCGCGGCTACCACGGCTCCGGTCTGGCCACCGGTTCGCTGACCGGCCTCAAGGCGTTCCACGACCAGTTCGATCTGCCGCTGGCCGGCATCCTGCACACCGAGGCGCCGTACTACTACCACCGCGCCGCCGAGCAGGAGGGCATGAGCGAGCGCGAGTTTTCGAAGCATTGCGCGCAGAAACTGGAGGAGATGATCCTGGCCGAAGGCCCCGACACCGTGGCCGCCTTCATCGGTGAGCCGGTGCTCGGCACCGGCGGCATCGTGCCGCCGCCGGAGGGCTACTGGGAAGCGATCCAGGCGGTGCTGGCCAAGTACGACGTGCTGCTGATCGCCGACGAAGTGGTGTGCGGCTTCGGTCGCATCGGTGCCGACTTCGGCAGCCACCACTACGGCATCAAGCCTGACCTGATCACCGTCGCCAAGGGCCTGACCAGCGCCTACCAGCCGCTCTCCGGCGTGATCGTCGGCGACCGCGTTTGGAGCGTGCTGGAGCAGGGTACCGCCGAGTACGGTCCCATCGGCCACGGCTGGACCTACTCCGGCCATGCCCTGGGCTGCGCCGCGGCGCTGGCCAACCTGGCGATCATCGAGCGCGAGGGCCTGACCCAAAACGCCGCCGAAACCGGTGCCTATCTGCAGCAGCGGATGCAGGCTGCCTTCGGCGACCACCCCATCGTCGGCAACGTGCGCGGCGTAGGCATGCTGGCGGCGCTGGAGTTCTCCGTCGACCCGGCCAAGCGCAAGCACTTCGACGCCGCACACAAGGTCGGCGCGCGCATCGCCGCAGCGTCGCTGGACGAGAACTTGATCGCCCGTGCCATGCCCCAGGGTGACATACTCGGCTTCGCGCCGCCGCTGGTGGCGACCCGCACCGAGGTCGACGAGATCGTCGCCCGTGCCGAGCGCGCGGTGAACAAGGTCACCGACGAGCTGGTTCGTGAGGGCGTGGTCAAGGCCTCCATGTCGTACAGCTGAGCGATCCCGAAGGGAATCCAAGGCCGCGGTCGAACCGCGGCCTTATTTCGTCTTGGCCCGGCCCGCCGATCTCCTCTAGGCTGAAAGCGCTATCCCATGCCATCCGTTCTGGAGCCGGACTAGCCATGTCGCATTCCGAGCACGGCGTTTCTCTTGCCTCCGTGTACCAGGCGCGGCGGCGCATTGCCGGTCAGGCGGTTCGCACCCCGCTGATTCGCTCCTCTGCACTCTCGCAGCGCTTCGACGCCGAGGTGCTGCTCAAGCTGGAAACTCAACAGCCGACCGGTGCCTTCAAGCTGCGCGGTGCCGCCAACATGATCGCTGCGCTGATCGAGCGTCACGGTCGCGGCGCCCTGGCCAGCGGTGTCGTCACTGCTTCTACCGGCAACCATGGCCGAGCGGTGGCGTATGCCGCCGCCCGACTCGGCGTGCCGGCGACGATCTGCCTGTCGCGGCTGGTGCCGGCCAACAAGGTGGCGGCCATCGAGGCGCTGGGTGCCGAGGCCAGGCGCGTGGGCGAGAGCCAGGACGAGGCCTTCGGCGAGGTCGAGCGGCTGGTCCGCGAGCGCGGCATGACCCTGATTCCTCCCTTCGACGATGCCTTGATAGCGGCCGGACAGGGCACCATCGGCGTGGAACTGATGGAGGATGCGCCGGATCTCGACCGGGTCGTCGTCGGACTCTCCGGTGGCGGTCTGCTCGGCGGCATCGGTGCGGCGGTGAAGGCGATCCGCCCCGAGACGCGCCTCACCGGGGTGAGCCTTTCGCGCGGGGCGGCGATGTGGGAGAGCCTTCAAGCCGGCCGGCCCGTGGCGGTGGAGGAGGTCGCGAGCCTGGCCGACTCGCTGGGGGGCGGCATCGGCCTCGACAATCGCTGCACGTTCAGCCTGGTTCGCGAGGTGATGGACGATCACTATCAGGTATCGGAAGACGCCATCGCCCATGCCATGGTCGACATCCTCGAGCACGAGAAGCTGCTGGTGGAGGGTGCCGCCGCGGTGGGGCTGGCGGCCCTCGCCGAGCATGGCATCGAGGTGCGCGGCCAGCGGGTGGCGCTGATCCTCTCCGGCAACGGCGTGGCACTGGAGACCCTGGATCGGGCACGGGCGATGGCTGGCCGTTGAAGGGATCCTTCCAGGGTTCGCTCTTGGCTAAGGAGGAGAGATGAAGCTTTATCAGCGTGATGAAATCGAAGCGGTGGTGGGTATCGACGAAGACGCCCTGCGCCAGGTCGAGGCGGGGTTCGCCGCCCTGGGGCGCGGCGAGGTGGTGCAACCGCCGATCCTGTCGATGGCCATGGAGGAGTTCAACAGCGAGGTCGACGTCAAGACGGCCCATATCAAGGGCTGGGAACGTTATGCGATCAAGGTCAGCAGCGGCGCTTTCGACAACCCCAAGCGCGGCCTGCCGAGTCTGAGCGGGTTGATGATGTTGTTCTCCGCCGAGACCGGGCGGGTCGAGGCGGTGCTGTTCGACGAAGGCTACCTGACCATGGTGCGCACCGCCGTGGCGGGGGCGATAGCCGCCAAGCATCTCTCCCGCGAGGACAGTCGGCGGGTGGCGGTGATCGGCGCCGGCGAACAGGCCCAGCGACAGGTGGAGGCGCTACGCCTGGTGCGCGATGTCGACACCCTGGATGTCTGGGCGCGCCGGCCCGAAGGTGCCGAAGCTTACGCCGACCGAATGCGCAGCCGCGGACTGACCGTCAGCCTGCACGACAGTGTGCATGCCGCCTGTGCCCAGGCCGACATCATCATTACCGCCACCCCTTCGCGGGAGCCGCTGCTGCACGCCAGTGATCTGCCCGAGGGGGTGCACGTCACCGCCATGGGGTCGGACAGTCCCGACAAGCGTGAACTGGACGAGTCGGTGCTGACCCGTGCCGACGTCTTCGTCTGCGACACCCGCGCCCAGAGCGAGCACAACGGCGAGCTCAAGGTCTTCGCCAATGCAGGGCGCGAGCCGCCGTTCAAGGTCTACGAGCTGGGCCAGGTAATCGAGCGGGGCGAGAACCTGCGGGTGTCGGAGGCGACCATCACGCTCTGCGACCTGACCGGCACCGGAGTGCAGGACACCGCCATCGCCAACTTCACCCTGGCGCAACTGACACCGCAATGAGGAGGCGCTCGCCGCTCGGCTTGAGCCCGGACGTGCCAGCCCCCATGCTGAGGGTTGGCGAAGCGAAACGAGGAGCACGGCAGATGGCAACGGTTCTGGCCTTCGATGTCTACGGCACCCTGATCGATACCCACGGCGTGGTCACCGAGCTGGAAGCGCGGCTCGGCAGGGCGGGCAAGGGGGAGATGGCCGCCGAGTTCTCGCGCCGCTGGCGCGACAAGCAGCTCGAATACAGCTTCCGCCGCGGCCTGATGGGCGCTTACGTGCCCTTCGGCCAATGCACCCGCGAGGCGCTGGATTTCACCGACCGCGCCCTGCAGACGCAGCTCTCGGACGTCGACAAGGATCATCTGATGGCGGCCTATGGCCGCCTGCCGGCGTTTCCCGAGACGGTCGGCGCCCTGGAGCGGCTGGCCGCCACCGGCATGCGCTGCGTGGCTTTCTCCAACGGCACCGCCGATGCTGTCAGTGGTCTGCTGGAGCAGGCCGGCATTCTCGAGCGCTTCGAGGCTGTGATCAGCGTCGATGAGGTCAAGCGCTTCAAGCCCGACCCCGCTGTCTATGCCCATCTGCGCAACCGCCTCGAGGTGGCGCCGGGCGATACCTGGCTGATCTCGAGCAATCCCTTCGACGTGATCGGCGCTCGCCATGCCGGCTTGCATGCCGCCTGGGTGCGGCGCAGCCTCGATTCTCCCTTCGACCCCTGGGGCATCGAGCCGGACCTGACCGTGACCGACCTGGAGGGCCTTTCAGACCGCCTGAGCTGAGGTCACTCGCGCTGCCGGTAGGCCTCGACCAGCCGGTAGTGCTCGTCTTCCTCGTAAAAGCTGGGGTCGTCGAACAGGTCGGGCTGGGCATCGTCGAACATCATCTCCAGCGACAGCGGGCTGGTCTGGGTCATCGGCTCGAAGTGGGCGTGACCGTGCACCAGATCGGAGACATGGCGGCGGCGATAGAGGGCATAGATGCCGAGCAGGGCCAGTACCGCCGCGATATAGAGGGGCAGCGCCTGCGGGCCCAGGGCACCCATCAGGAGGCCGGCGAGTATCGGCGCCAGGGCGCTGCCCGCGCCTTGAGTCACCAGCATGTCGGCCGAGGCCGATACCACCTCCTCGGGGTGCAACTGGTCGATCAACTGGGCCACCGCCAGGGGATAAATGGCGAACGAGAACCCTCCCCACAGAAAGAACAGTCCCATCAAGGCCGGCCGGTTGGGCGCGAAGGGCATCAAGGCCGCCAGTGCGGCAGAGGCAATCACTACCCAGGTCATTACCTGCGAGCGGTCGTGCTTGTCGGAGAAGCGGCCGATGGGCAGCTGCAGCAGCGCTCCGCCCAGGATCGTCACGCTCATCAGCATGCCCACGTCGGCAGCGCTCCAGCCTAGTTGGCGTGCATACAGTGGTGCCATGCCCCAGAAGGCGCCCATGGCCAGCCCCGACAGCACCGAGGCGGCAACGCACAGGGGGGCGAAGCCGAGCAGCGCCTTGAGGCTGCTCCTGGCGTTCTCCGGCACCGTCGGCTGCTGGCGCCGGGTCATGGTGATCGGCAGCAGTGCCCAGCTGATCAGAATGGCGGTGACGGCGAAGAGCAGGAACCCGCCGGGGGTGTCCAGGCGCAGGATCTGCTGGGCGGCGGCGATCGCGCCGAGGTTGACCAGCATGTAGGTGGCGAAGACCCGGCCGCGTTCGTGGCTTGCCGCCTGGCCGTTGAGCCAGCTCTCGATTACCGTCATCAGGGTGACGAAGGCCAGGCCGTAGAAGAAGCGCAGCGCGATCCACACCCAGGGATCGACGAAGATGCTGTGCAGTAGCGCCCCGGAGGCACACAGCGCGGCGCAGAAGGCGAAGGCGCGGATGTGCCCGGCACGGCGGATCAGTCGGCTGCTGACCCAGGTGCCGCAGGTGAAGCCGACGAAGTAGGCCGACATGATCACGCCCACCACGGTGGACGAGAAGCCTTCCTCGGTTCCGCGCAGGGTCAGCAGGGTGTTGATGAGACCGTTGCCGAGCAGCAGCAGGGCGACGCTCCAGAGGATCGACCGGACCGGTTGCAGCATGGCCAGCATGTTGTCTCCTTGCTTCGCGCCTCGAGCGACGGTGTTCAGCGAGGCTGCAGCAGAATTACCGCGAGCGGCGGCAGCGTCAGTGCCAGGCTCGCCGGCTGGCCGTGCAGCGGTTCGTCGACGGCCTCGAGCCGGCCCAGGTTGCCCAGGTTCGAACCGCCGTAGCACTCGGCGTCGCTGTTGAAGATCTCGTCCCACTCGCCGTTGCGCGGTACGCCGACCCGATACTCCTCGTGGGGTACGGGGGTCATGTTGGCTATCACCAGCAGCGGCTCCCCCTTGGAGTCGCAGCGCAGCCAGGCGAAGACGCTGTTGGTCTGGTCGTTGCCGATGACCCAGACGAAGCCGTCGGGATCGCCGTCGCCCTGGTGCAGTGCGGGCAGCTCGCGATAGAGCCGGTTGAGATCGCCCACCAGCAGACGCACGCCGGCATGGCGCGGTGCGTCGAGCAGCCACCAGTCGAGTTCGCGATCGTGGCTCCATTCACGCCACTGGCCGAATTCGCAGCCCATGAACAGTAGCTTCTTGCCCGGTTGGGTCCACTGCGTGGCGAGGTAGGCGCGCAGGTTGGCGAACTTCTGCCACTCGTCGCCGGGCATCTTGTCGAGCAGCGCACGCTTGCCGTGGACCACCTCGTCATGGGAGATCGGCAGCACGAAGTGCTCCGAGTAGGCGTAGACCTGAGGGAACGTCATGTTGTGGTGGCCGTGGCAGCGGTAGAGCGGGTCCTCTGCCATGTAGCTCAGGGTGTCGTGCATCCAGCCCAGGTTCCACTTGTAGGCGAAGCCGAGCCCATCTTCGCTCACCGCCCGGGTCACGCCGGGCCAGGCGGTCGACTCCTCGGCGATGATCGCCGTGCCGGGCACCTCCTCGGCCACCACCCGATTGAGATGGCGCAGGAAATCCAGCGCCTCGAGATTCTCGTGGCCGCCATGGCGGTTGGGAATCCATTCACCGTCGCGGCGCGAGTAGTTGCGGTAGAGCATCGAGGCCACCGCATCCACGCGCAGCGCGTCGACGTGGTAGTGCTTGAGCCAGTGCAGCGCCGACGAGAGCAGGAAACCGTGCACCTCACGGCGTCCGTAGTTGTAGATATAGGTGTTCCAGTCCTGGTGGACGCCCTCGAAGGGGTGGGCGTACTCGTACAGGGCGGTGCCGTCGAAGCGGGCCAGGCCGTGGGCGTCGGTAGGGAAGTGCGCCGGCACCCAGTCGAGTATTACGCCAAGCCCCGCCTGATGGCAGGCGTCGACGAACGCGGCGAAATCGGCCGGCGAGCCGTGTCGTGCGGTGGGGGCAAAGAGGCCCAGCGGCTGATAGCCCCAGGAGCCGCCGAAGGGGTGCTCCATGATCGGCAACAGCTCGATATGGGTGAAACCCATCTCCAGCACGTAGGGAATCAGCTGCTCGGCCAGCTCCTGCCAGCCATAGAGCTCGCCCTCGTTGCCGCCGTGCTTGCGCCAGGAGGCGGCATGCACTTCATAGATCGAGATCGGATGGTCAGGCACGAGCGACTCGGCGCGCCGGGCGAGCCAGGCCTCGTCGTGCCATACGATACCGTCGAGGTCGGCCACTTTCGATGCGGTGCCCGGCGGCAGTTCGCTGGCCAATGCCACCGGGTCGGCCTTGTGCACCACCTGCTCTTGGGCATCGACCAGCTCGTACTTGTAGGGCTCGCCCGGCGCCAGGCGCGGTACGAACAGCTCCCACACACCGGCCTGGTGGCGCAAGCGCATGGGGTGGCGTCGGCCGTCCCAGCCGTTGAAGGCGCCGATCACCGAGACGCGCCGGGCGTTGGGCGCCCACACGGCGAAGCGTACGCCCGCCACGCCATCGATCTGCATGGGCTGGGCGCCCAGGCAGCGGCCCAGGTCGCGGTGGGTACCTTCACCGATCAGGTGCAGGTCGAGATCGCCGAGCAGCAGGCCGAAGGCGTAGGGATCCTCGGTCTCGTGCACGCCGTCGGGCCAATGGAAACGCAGCCGATAAGGAAAGGCCTCGTCCAGGGCGATCACGAACAGGCCTGGCGTGGAACATTCGGTCAGCTCGCCTCGCCAGCGGCCGTCGTCGCGCGCGAGCACCTCCACGGTCCGGGCACCGGGAGCATAGACCCGCAGGATATGGCCATCGCCCTGGGCATGCCAGCCGAGCACGGCGAAGGGGTCGGGGTGACGGCCTCGGACCAGGGCCTCGGCGTCGGCTTGTGGCAGCTCGGCTGCGGCAGGGTCGGTATATCGCGCTCTGTCAGTCAATTCCGTCATGGCCTGTTTTCGTAAGCGTGAAGGCCGGTCTTCATGGCGCCTGTTCCAGTTCGAACAGCGTCAATGAGCGTCCGACCATGGCGTAGTCTTCGCCGAAGGCTCTCAGGGTCTTGTCCGGCGCCGGGCTGCGGCTGGTATCGAGCTGGCATACCCAGCCGATGCCCCGCGGCACGTCGGGCAGACGAAAAGCAATCGGGTCAGGATTGGCGTTGAACAGGATCAGCAGCGAACGGTCGTCTCCGATGCGGCGAATGCCCGAGGGGCGGGCGCGGCCATCGAGCAGCAGGCCGAGGCTGCGCGCTTCGGGGTCTTCCCAGCGTGCCACGTCCATCTCGCTGCCGTCGGCAGCCAGCCAGGTCACTTCCTTGAGCCCCATCTCCTCGTTGTACTCGCCGGAGAGAAAGCGGCCGCGGCGCAGGATGGGGAAGCGCAGGCGCAGTTCGATGAGCTGGCGCACGGTCTCGATCAGGTCGTGGGCGTCGCCCTCGAGATTCCAGTCGAGCCAGCTGATCTCGTTGTCCTGGCAATAGGCGTTGTTGTTGCCGCGCTGGGTGCGAAGCAGTTCGTCACCGGCCAGCAGCATCGGCGTGCCCTGGGAGAGCAGCAGCGTGGCCAGGAAGTTGCGGATCTGGCGCAGGCGCAACGAGCGGATGTCAGGGTCCTCGGTGGGACCCTCCTCGCCGTGGTTCCACGACAGGTTGTGGTCGTGGCCGTCGCGATTGTCCTCGCCGTTGGCCTCGTTGTGCTTGACGTCGTAGGCCACCAGATCGTGCAGCGTGAAACCGTCATGGGCAGTGACGAAGTTGACCGAAGCGAAGGGGCGGCGCCCGCGGCGGTCGAACAGATCCGCCGAGCCCATCAGCCGCGAGGCTAACTCCGCCAGTTGGCCTTCGTCGCTGCGCCAGAAGGCCCGGCTGGTGTCGCGAAAGCGGTCGTTCCACTCCGCCCAGCCGGGGGGGAAACCTCCCACCTGGTAGCCGCCGGGGCCGCAGTCCCAAGGCTCGGCGATCAGCTTGACCTGACTGAGCACCGGGTCCTGGCGGCACGAGTCGAGGAAGCCGCCGCCCTCGTCGAAGCCGTGGGGCTCGCGGCCGAGAATGGTCGCCAGGTCGAAGCGGAAGCCGTCGACGCGCATCTCGGTGGCCCAATAGCGTAGCGAGTCGGTCACCATCTGCAGCACCCGCGGGTGGCTCAGGTTGAGGGTATTGCCGGTGCCGGTGTCGTCGATATAGTAACGCGGCGTGTCGGGCAGTAGCCGGTAGTAGGAGGCGTTGTCGATGCCCTTGTGTGACAGGGTCGGGCCGAGTTCGTTGCCTTCGGCGGTATGGTTGTAGACCACGTCGAGGATTACCTCGAGATTGGCGGCATGGTAGCAGGCCACCATTTGCTTGAACTCGTTGATGTTCTCGCCCGAAAGATAGCGCGAGTGAGGGGCGAAGAAGCTCAGGGTGTTATAGCCCCAGTAGTTGCGCAGTCCGCGTTCGAGCAGATGCTGGTCGTCGACGAAGGCGTGGATCGGCAGCAGTTCCACCGACGACACGCCGAGCGAGTGGATGTAGTCGACCACCTCGTTGACCATCAGCCCCGAGAAGGTGCCGCGCAGCGCCTCGGGCACCGCCGGATGGCGCATGGTGTAGCCGCGCACGTGGGTCTCGTAGATCACGGTGCGATCCCAGGGTACCTGGATGCCGCGGGCCCGCCCCCAGGTGAAGGCGGGGTCGATCACCCGGCAGCGCGGCATGAACGGGGCACTGTCGCGCTCGTCGAAACTGAGGTCGCCGTCGGGGTGGCCGAGGGTATAGCCGAACAGCGCCTCGTCCCAGGTGAATTCGCCCACCAGCTGCTTGGCGTAGGGGTCGAGCAGCAGCTTGTGCGGGTTGAATCGGTGCCCCGCTTCGGGCTCGTAAGGACCGTAAACGCGGTAACCGTAGAGCTGGCCCGGGCGTGCATCGGGCAGGTAGCCGTGCCAAACCTCGTCGGTATACTCGGGCAGCTCGATGCGTTCCACTTCCTGAGTGCCGCTCGCATCGAAAAGGCACAGCTCGACCTTGGTGGCGTGGGCGCTGAACAGGGCGAAGTTCACGCCCAGGCCATCCCAGGTGGCACCCAGCGGGAACGGCGTACCCTCGCGCACGCGCGAGCGTCGAATCACGCCGGGAAGCTCATCGACCGCCACGGCGGTATCGCTCTCATGCGGCTCATGCCTCGTATTCATCTCTTTTCTTCCCTGAAACAGCAGGCCTCTCGTCCCTGGGCCATCACTCCTTGTGCGGCTTCGTCTTGCTGCTACGCCCGGCGCCGGCTTTCACCGTCTTGCCCGACACCTGTGCGGTGTCGGTGCTGTCCGGCTGGGTCAGGCCATCGTCACTGCGGCGTGGCCGGCGAGTGCGCCTGGCGGTGGCGGACTCCGGCGGCAGCGGCTCCAGCGGCCCCTGCCCGGGCTCGGGAGACGTGGCCGGGCCGTCCGGACCGCCACGGTTGGCGACGTCCTGATCCTGGGCGCCGGTCGAAGTGGCTTGCTCCGCGGGCAACGGGCGGGTCGAGGCCGCCGTGGAGGCGGGCTCATCCGCTGCCGGCCCCGAGTGGGCGCGATCCTGCACCGGTTCGTCACGCGCTACGTCGCGGTCATCGCGATAGGGCAGCTCATCGAAATCGGGCTCGCCATCGGGAGCGTCCAGCGGCAGCCGGTTCTCCTGAATGCCGATCTCGTCGTCCTCCAGCGGCAGGTCGTCCTCGAGAATGGGGGTTTCGTCCACCGGCTCGCCGACCTCCTCGAGTTCGGCGTCGATGCCCGCCTCCTCCTCGGCGGTGACGATACGCAGCGCCATGTCCCAGTGACGCTGCTGCTGACCCTCGGGACGTCCCTCGGACTCCCAGATCTTGTAGGCCAGGTTCCGTACACGCTCTTCGTCAGCCATCCTAGCTCTCCCTATGCCTGTACCGGTTTCGCAGATAGATACCGACGGGAAACGCGTCCAGCAGTTCCTCGACGGCGACATGTTCGTTCCTCACTCCCAGCGTGGTACCCGTCAGCACATTTTGCCAAGCGGCACCTGTCTCGCCAGGGAGATATACCCGCGTGTCGCTCCAGCACGATGGCGGCACGAGGGGCTGCTCGCTGCCTTCCAGTAGCGCCGCACAAAGACGTGGCACCACGACCAGCAGCTGCCGGTCGCCATGGCTGCGCAGGAAGGCGACGAGTCTCTCGCCCTGTTCGCCCTCGACCGCCAGGGGGAGGTAGTCACCGTGGCGGAACAGCTCGGGCCAGTCGTGGCGTAGCCCCAGCAGGCGAGCGATCAGGCCTTGCTTGACGTGGCCGTCCTGCCAGTGGGCCAGTGCCGCGGCGGGGTCGGAGGCCGCGGCGAGTGCGGCCTGACGCGCCACATGGTCGATCGGGCGGCGGTTGTCGGGATCGACCAGGCTGTAGTCCCAGAATTCGCAGCCCTGGTAGAGATCGGGCACGCCGGGCACGGTCAGGCGCAGGGCCGTCTGGGCCAGGCCGTTGAGCGCACCCGACAGGTCCAGCTCGCGGGCTGCCGCTTCGAGCTCCGGGCTCAGCTCGGGAGAGGCCAGCAGCGCTTCCAGATAGCTGCGGCAAGCGCTCTCGTAGTCCTCGTCGGGCCACAGCCAATGGGTGCGCAGCTTGGCCTCGCGCAAGGCCTTCTGCTGCCACTGGGCCAGACGTTCGGCAAAGCGTTGCATGGCGTCGGTGTCGTCGCGCTCGATCGTCGGCGGCCAGGCGCCGAGCAGGACCTGGTAGAGGATCAGCTCGTCGCCGGGAGAGGGGGCAGTCCCGTCAGGCAGCGCCTGGCGCAACGGGGCAGCCAGCTCACGCCATCGCTCCACGCGGGTGGCGAAGGCGCCGGCATGCTCGCTCAGCGCGGCCAGCCGCGCCCGCACGTCCTCGCCGCGCTTGTGATCGTGGGTGGCCGTGGTGACCAGTCCGTGCGGAAAGTGGCGTTCGCGCCAGGCGTTGGTGTCATGGAACCAGCGCGGCGAGTGGCTGAAGTGCTCGCCGTCGAAACCGACGTCGTTGCGCGAGATCAGGGCGGCGCTGCGATAGCCGGCGGTATCCTCCACGGCCTTGGCCGCCACCGGCGAGGTGAGCTGCTGGAAGCGCGTGATGGCGCGCTGGCGAAGCCAGCGCTCCTCGGCGTCGGGGGCGTCGGCGGGCGCCTCGCCACCCAGCCAGCGTTCCAGCCACGCCAGCACCTCGGCGTCCGGTGGGCTCAGTTCGCCGCGGGCGCCGGCCATGGCCTGATCGAAGAAGGGCGCATCGAGTTCGGGGCGGCCACCGTCGTCGGCGTAGGTACGATAGATCGGGAAGTGCACGATCAGCGCCGTCAGCGCCCGGCGCACCGCCGCAAGGGTGATGTCGCGGGTCGCCAGGGAGTGGCGGGCCACGGCATGCAGGGCGCGCGCGCAGGTCTCGAACTCGCTGGTCAGCAGGGTCGTGAGTACCTCGCGGCGGGCCAGGCGCACCTCGGTGGGGAAGTCCTCTTTCCGGCCGCTGACCTGATGCCATAGATCGCCCAGCGGCTCGGCGCCGGCCGGGTCGTGCTGCAAGGCGGAAACGGCATTCATCAGCTCGTAGCCGGTGGTGCCGTCGATGCCCCAGTCGCGATGCAGGGGCTCGTCGGCGGCCACTATCTTCTCGACGAAAATCGCCACGTGGCGGACCGCTCCCGGCGGCCGGCGCTTCTGGCACTCGCCCAGGCGAGCCCGCAGGCGGCGGCAATAGCCGCGCGGGTCGGCCAGGCCATCGACGTGATCGACGCGCAGGCCATCGACCCAACCCTGTTCCACCAGGCGCAAGGGCAGGGCGTGCACGGCCTCGAATACCTCGGGCCGTTCGATGCGCAGCCCGCCGAGCTCGGTGATGTCGAAGAAGCGCCGCCAGTTGATCGCGTCGGCTCCCGTGCGCCACCAGGCCAGACGGTAGGCCTGCTGCTCCAGCAGGTCGTGCAGGCGGATGGCTCCGCCGCGAGTGCTGCCGTCGAACAGTATTAGCAGGTTCTCCAGCGCCTGCCCGACGGCCGGATCGGCCAACGCCTGGCGCAGTTCGCGGCGACATTCGGCGACGGCGGTATAGGCGTCGTCACGCCGTTGCAGGGCATCGAAGCGTGGCGCCAGGTCCCACAGCGCGGCATGTTCGGCCAGACGCAGGATGTCGCCGTAGCGGCGTGGGTCGACGGGAAAGCGATGCTCGTGATAAGTGACGTGAAAACGCAGCGCTGCGGGGTCCAGGCGCAGCACCAGGTCTCCGCCGTGCAGGGCGTCGGCGTAAGGTATGCCGAGGAAGGGTAGCAGCAGCTTGCCGGCGAGCAGTGGGTCGGGCGAATGCCAGTCGATATCGAAGAATCCGGCGTAGGGGCTCGCCCGGCCCCAGGCCAGCACGTCCTGCCACCAGGGATTCTGCGAGCCGCCCACCGCCACATGGTTGGGCACGATGTCGAGGATCAGCCCCATGTCATGCTCGCGCAGGCGGGCGACCAGGCGTTCCAGCGCCGCTTCGCCGCCGAGCTCGGGGTCGATGCGGGTGGGATCGATGCCGTCGTAGCCGTGGGGCGAGCCCGCGCGTGACATCTGCAGCGGCGAGGCATAGACATGGCTGATGCCGAGCCGGGCATAGTAGCCCACCCATTCGGCAGCATCGTCGAGGGTGAAGCCAGAGTGGAACTGCAGACGAACGGTGGCGCGAATCTCACTCATCGCTACCCCCTTCGGGGACGTCGGGGTGTGCGACGCGCTGTGCTTCGCAGCGCGCCTCGGCCAGGCCAGCCAGGCGACCTGCCACTTCGGACGAAGCGAGCAGGCGATCGCTGTCGTCCGGCAGCCGTCGCCGCCAGTTGGGGTGTTGCTCAAGGGTGCCGGGCAGATTGGCCTGCTCCTCGAGCCCCAGGGCATCCTCCAGCGGTAGCAGCGTGAGCGGTGCCGGCGTGAACCCCAACCTCCGCACGGCGGCATCCAGCACTCGCAAAGCGGGCAGGTCGGCGGCGTCCAGTGCCTCGGCCGGCGCCTGACGATCGAGCAGGCCCAGCGCCCGCGCCAAGCGGGCCCGCTCGATACGGCGCTCGGCGTGCTCGCTTTCGGCATCCCGGTCCTCGCCCAGCAGGCCGAGCCGGCTGCGCCAGTCGATGTCACGGCCGGCCCACCAGCCGGCCAGCGTCGGCAGGTCGTGGGTCGAGCTGGTGGCAACGGCGTGCTGCGTCCACTGCTCAGGCGGCAGGAAGCCTCCTTCCTCGTCGCGCTCGAACCACAGTACGCGCATGCCGAGGATGCCGCGACGTGCCAGCTGTCGACGCAAGCCCGGTGCGACGGTACCCAGGTCCTCGCCGATGACGATGGCGCGGTGGCGCCAGGATTCCAGCGCCACCAGGCGCAGCAGGTCGTCCAGCGGATAGCGCACGTAGGCGCCTTCGGTGGGCGATGAGCCATGGGGCACCAGCCACAGGCGCATCAGGCCGAGCACATGATCGATGCGCAGCCCCCCAGCGTGGGTGAAGCCGGCCCGCAGCATGTCGATGAAGCCGGCGAAGCCGCCCTGCACCAGCCCCTGGGGCGAGAAGGGCGCGAGCCCCCAGTCCTGGCCGTGAACGTTGAACGCATCCGGCGGCGCACCGATCGACAGGCCCTCCAGCATCTCGCCCTGACGGCTCCAGGCCTGGCTGCCGGCTGCGTCGGCGCCCACGGCAAGGTCGGCGACCAGCCCGACCGCCATACCGGCCTCCAGGGCCGTGGCCTGGGCACGCGCCAACCCCTCGCTTGCGATCCACTGCAAGAAGGCATGGAAGCCGATCTCATGGGCGTGCTCTTCGGCGAAACGGGCCACCTCGGGGCTTGCCGGGTCGCGCAGTGGCGCCGGCCACTGGCGCCAGTCGCGTTCGCCCAGATGTTGCATCAGCGCCTCGAAGCGGCAGTGTGCCTCGAGCATGGCGCCGCTGCGCTCATCAAAGCCCTGCTCACGAAAGGTCGCCAGGGCCTGGCGGGCGCGTCGTGCCTCGGCGTCTTCGCGATGCATCAGCGCGTCGTAAAGGGTACGTAGCCAGCCGAGCTTGGTCTCTGCTGCACGGGGCCAGTCGACCAGCTCCTGGGCTTCGAGCTGGGCCCGCGTCTCGACCAGCCCGCTGCACTCGATGGCCGCCGCCACCGCTTCCTCGCCAAGCAGCGACTCCGGGGCGACGTGCAGGGCGTGGTAGTGCAGGCGGCTCGAGGGCGAGTAGGGGCTGTAGTGTTTCACATCGGCGCTGAACATGGCGTGCATCGGGCTCACGGCCAGCGCCGAGGCACCGGATTGGGCGGCGTGGCGTACCAGTTGCTCCAGGGCCAGGGTGTCGCCGAGGCCGCCGTCGCCAGGCCGGCGCAGCGCATAGAGCTGGGCCGCCAGCCCCCACAGGCGTGGCGGCTCGCTGACGCCCGTATCCGCTAGGGTGAAGCAGCGCGGCGGAGCCACGGCCAGGCTCAGCTCGGCGGCGGCGATCTGCAGGCGGTGGTAGCCGGGCTCGTCGATACCGGGCAGCTCGCTGCGCTCGTCGAGCATGCCATCACGCTGCTCGCCATTCTCCAGCACGAGCCGATAGCGGGTCCCGGGGGGCAGCAGCGAGGGCAGCGACGTAGTCGCACCCTGCTCGGCGGTGATCAGCGGTGGCCACTCTTGCGGCGGGGCGGGAGGCTGCAACCGCGCCAGGCTGGCGGAGATCTCGCCCGCGCTCGTGGCCGGGTAGCCGAGCCGGGCCAGCAGGTCGCGCTGGGACGCGCTACCGAGTCGGCGGAGGCGGCCCTCGCTGTCTTCCCACTCGACGATGAGGCCGGCGGCGTCGGCCAGTCGTCTCAGTCCCTCCTCGCTCATGCGCACAGCTCCTCGTCGCCGGGTACTTGCTTGAGCCAGGCCGCGGCACAGCGCGGCGGCAGGCTGCCGCTCTCGGTGGCCATCGCCACGCCCTCGCGGGTCTCGTACAGGCATCGCCCGACACCGAAGGCGCGGGTGGCCGCGGTCCGTTCCCCGAGATTCAGGGCGATAACCAGGTGGGTGTCGTCGTTCATCTGCCAACGGGCGACGACGGCACCCTCGTCGAGTGTCTCGGCGCCGAGCGCCCGCGCGCCATCCAGGCGTGGCACGATCTCGGCATGGCGTATCGCCAGCAGATGCCGGACGAAGGCCAGCCATTCGGCATGGGGCGAGGTGTCTCGAGCTTCAATGTCGGGCCTGGATGCCTCGAAGGTGGCCGCATCGTTGGGGTCGGGAATCAGCGCGCGCGAGGCAGGATCCCGAAAAGCGCTGAACGCGGCGAACTCCGCCCGGCGGCCTTCGCGCACGGCCTCGGCCAGCGCATCGTGGTGGTCGGTGAAAAACAAAAAGGGCTGCTCACTGGCCCACTCCTCGCCCATGAAAAGCAGCGGCACCATGGGCGAGAGCAACAGCGACAGCGTGGCGGCTGCCAGCGTTTCCTGCCTGGCGAGCCGGGACAGGCGCTCGCCCATGGCACGATTGCCGATCTGGTCGTGGTTTTGCAGGAAGGCGACGAAGGCGGTCGGCGGCAGGTGGGCGCTCGGCGTGCCGCGTGGAGCGCCTTGGCGCGTGGCATCGCCCTGATAAATGAAGCCCTCGCCCAGGCAGCGTGCCAGCTTGTGCGTCGGGGCGTCGGCGAAGTCGCCGTAGTAGCCTTCGCTCTCGCCGGTGAGCATTACGTGCATCACGTTGTGCCAGTCGTCGTTCCACTGCGCCGTGAACAGGCACAGGTCGATCAGGTCGGCATCGTTGTGCTCGTTCTCCAGCACCAGATGAACGTAGCGTCGCGGATCGATGCGGCTGCGCAGCGTCTCGGCCATCTCGACCAGGAAGTCGCGCTCGCCGATGGCATGTACCGCATCGAAGCGCAGGCCGTCGAAGCGGTACTCATCGAGCCACATCAGGGCGTTTTCGATGAAGAAGCGGCGCACCATGGGCTGGCGAAAATCGATGGCCGGCCCCCAGGGCGTCTGCCGGTCGCCGCGAAAGAAGGCCCCGGCATAGTGGGGAAGGTAGTTGCCGTCCGGCCCGAAGTGGTTGTAGACGACGTCGAGGAAGACCATCAGCCCCAGGCCATGGGCGTCGTCAATGAAGGCCTTGAGCGCGCCGGGGTCGCCGTAGGCTTCGTCCACGGCGTAGGGAAGCACGCCGTCATAGCCCCAGTTGCGAGCACCGGGAAAGGCCGCTACCGGCATCAGCTCCACCGCCGTGATGCCCAGTTCGGCCAGGTAGGGCAGTTCTCGGCGGACCGCCTCCAGGCCGCCCAGCGCCCCCAGGTGCAGCTCGTAGAGCACCGTCTCGTGCCAGGGCCGGCCCTGCCAGTCGGCATGGCGCCAGGCGTGCTGGTAGGGGTCGATCACCAGACTCGCCCCCTCGACGCCTCCCTCCTGGGCGCGTGACGCAGGGTCGGCTACGGCGATACCCTGCGTCGCGCCGCCGACAAAGACGCGATAGCGATAGCGAGCGCCGTGGTCGCAGGGTGCCCCGCCGACGAAGCGCCCTTCGCCGGCATGGGCCATGGCGATGGGTGCAAGGCCTTCCACTTCGAGATCGACCCGGCTGGCACTGGGTGCCCACAACGAGAACTGGGTCCACTGCGGGCCGATGACCTGGGCACCGAAGGTGTAATGGAGCCGGTCTGCTTCGTTCATGCCGAGCTGCGTGCCTCCACACCGGCTTCTTCGCTGATGCGTTGGTAGAGCTGCGTATAGGGTGCGATCGACTGACGCCAATGATAGCGACCGGTCATGGCGGCCCGGCGCATGGCGTAGAACAGCTCCGTGGAGTGGTAGACCGAAAAGGCTTGCTGAATCGCCTGCATGAAGCCGGCCAGGTCGACCTCGTCGAACAGGAAGCCGGTCACGCCATCCTCGATGGTGTCGGCCAGGCCGCCGGTACGGTGGGCGATGGGCAGCGAGCCGAAGCGCTGGGCGTACATCTGACTCAAGCCGCAGGGCTCGAAGCGCGACGGCATCAGCAGGAAGTCGCTGCCGGCGTAGATGCAGCGCGCTTCCTCTTCATCGAAGCCGATGTAGACGCCCACGGCGCCAGGGTAGCGTTCGGCCAGGCGGTCGAGCTGTGCCTCGACGCGTCGCTCGCCCTTGCCGATGAATACCAGCTGCCCGCCGGCCTGGACGATGTGGGGGGCAGCGTCGATGACCAGGTCGACTCCCTTCTGGTGCACCATGCGCGAGACCATGGCGAACAGCGGTCCGGCGCTTGGGCCCAGGCCGAAGCGGTGGCGCACGTAGTCGGCGTTGGCCCGTTTGCCGCGCCAGTCGTTGGAGGAAAAAGCCTGGACCAGATGGGCGTCGGTGCGCGGGTCCCAAGAATCGTCGATGCCGTTGGGAATGCCGCTGAGGCGTCCCTGCTCAGCCTTGCAGCGCAACAGACCCTCCAGGCCGCAGCCGAAGTCGGGCGTAGTGATCTCCTGGGCGTAGGTCGCGCTGACCGTGGTCACATGCGAGGCATGGACGATGCCGGCCTTCATGAAGGAGAGTTTGCCGTAATACTCGACGCCTTCGATGTGAAACGCCGAATCGGGAATGCCCAGGGCCGCGCAGCGAGACGCATCGTACAGGCCCTGATAGGCCAGGTTGTGGATCGTGAACACGCTGGGTACGTTGCGCCCCATCCAGTGCAGGTAGGCCGGTGCCAGCCCACACGCCCAGTCGTTGAGGTGCAAGAGCTGCGGCTGCCAGTCGAGCCCGGCATGGCCGGCACCGATCTCGGCTGCGGCCAGCGACAGACGGGCGAAGCGGACATCATTGTCCTCCCAGCCACTGCTGCCATATCCGCCCGGCCCGGTGCCGTAGGGGCCACCTTCTCGTTCGTAGAGTTCAGGGCAGAGCAACACATAGATGATCAGGCCGTCGTCACAAGTCATTTCGCCGATGTCGCAGGCAGGCAGATCGGCGTGAGCGGGAAGCTGACCGACGCGGCGGATCTCGCGTGACGAGGCGACGACTTCCCGGTAGGCGGGTATCAGGATGCGAATGTCGTGATGGGCCGCCAGCGCCCGGGGAAGGGCCGAAGACACGTCGCCAAGCCCCCCGACCTTGACGAAATCGGCAATTTCGGAAGTGACGAAGAGGACGCGCTGTGAGGGAAGGCTCGGCGCGCCGTGTCCGCGCGGATCGTCGCTATCGTTGTCACCCTCCTCGACGTGGCGTTCGGCAAGAGGTACATCGCCACCGAGTGTCAACGAGCGGCTTCGACCGTCGTTTCCGGTTTCGTAATTGATACCCTTCAGTGCCACATTGCCCATGATGACGGACCTCCCTGTTGTGGCATGGCCAAGATGCTTAGACGGTCCCCTTTTCCTTTCGAGGCGCTTGCTTTCAGGCGGTTCCTGGCCTTGAGAAGAAGCAGGCAGAAGGTGACGTTGCATAGGTATAGTCGATGAATCCTAAGGGGGCGAAGTGAAATTCGCCCATAACCTGAGTAAAGCCGAGACGGGAACGGGGGCATGGGCCGTCACTGCGCGAAGTCGTCGTATCGACGTTCTGCAGCACTTACTACGTGGCGGATTTCCTTGACGAATCGTTACCCAAAGTACGGCCGTCGGTCCGGCATCATGGGCAGCGTTCCTTCGTTTCAATCCGTTCAGAAACGGACGGCTTTGCTGGTGGGGCTTGGGGTGAGGAAAGATAAAGGTGGGAGATTTCACTCTTGATTGGAAGATGAAGGCTCTTCCGCCGACGGCGCCGAGGTGAAGCGATCACCCGCCCGGTGCAGCAGCTCGAATTGCCGGTTGCACTGGCAGCAGGCCCCGCACATGGAGAGATGGAACCGCAAGGATATGCGTTCAGACCAGCGCAGTGGGCGGTCGAGACGTTGCGACATCAATTCCGTGGCGCGACGACACATGATCATCAAGCGTCTTCTCCTGTCAGCCAGCCCTGCTCGATGCAGCTCCGCAGTCGCAACCGCGCGCGATGCAGGATGATCCAGCAGTTGTTTTCCTTGATCGCCAGTTCCCGGCAGATCTGTTCGGTCGTGAGGCCCATCAGCTCGCGAAGCGAAAAGACCCGGGCTTGAGTGTCCGGCAGCACGATCATGCAGGCATCGAACACCTTCCAGAAACGCTCGTTTTCGAATACCGCCTCGGGCTCGCCCCAACTGCTGGGACGGGCTTCCTTCTGCCAGCGCCCGCTCTGCTGAAACTGGCGGTCGATGGCGTCGTCATCGCTTTCGTCCTCGAGCGGCTGCCACAGTCCCTGGCGCTTCTGGGCACGCATGATATCGAGGATCTTGTGCTTGAGAATGCCGAAGACCCAGGTTTCGTAGCCGGAGCGGCCGGAGAAGCTGGCATCCTTCTCGATGGCGGCTTCCAGGGCGTCCTGCACGGCGTCTTCCGCAGCGGTGTTTTGGCGTAGATGCAAACGGGCGAAGGAGAGCAGCCGCGGACGGACGGCGGCCAGGCGCTGCATCCGATCCTGCTGGTTCCCTGCGGATGCTGCACCTGGCGAGGCAGCGTCACGCCCCTGCTCTATCTCGCCGGAAGCATCCGCTGGCTCATCGTTCACGCAATACCTCTCAATGTGCTTCGGGGGCCTGGGTAGCAGCGACACAGGCTGCGTTTAGTTGTCATCATGTTTCAATCAAGCAGTTCGCCTACCTTCACGGTGCCGCGGTCGGCCAGATGCACGGGGCGCGAGTCGTCGCGGGTCCAGGCGGCCATCGAACCGTCGTACATGGTGACGTTGTCGAGACCTCCGACTTCGCTGAGCTGAAACCAGCCGCTGGAGGCCCAGTGACCGGTGTTGCAGAAGGCGACGGTCGGCGCTTCGCGGTCCAGTCCCAAGGCATCGATGGCTGCCGTCAGCCGCTCGGGCTCCAGGTACCAGGCGCCGTTGCGTTCCACCAGCGCATCATGGTGGGGCAGGTTCACCGCGCCGGGAATGGTGCCCGGCACCCGCGCGGCGGGCGACTGCTCCTCGCCGCGGTAGAACCCCTCGGGACGGGCATCGACCAGTTGCTCGCCGGCCTGGCGTGACGCTTCGACCTCCGCGTCGGTGGCCAGCAGTTCCTCGCGCAGCGTCGCGCTGAAGGAAGTCGCCTCGGGCGAGTCGGTCGGGCCGCTGGCGGTTTCGAAACCCTGCTGCTCCCAGCCGGCAAAGCCGCCGTTGAGGATCGCCACCTCGTCATGGCCCAGTGCCTTGAAGGTCCAGTAGACCCGAGCTGCGCTGCCGAAGTCGGTTGGGCCGGTACCGGCGGGTACGACGACTACGGTGTCAGCGTTGCCGATCCCCAGGTCGCCGATCAGCTCGGCCAGCGCCTCGGTATCAGGCATCAGACCGGCCACGCCATCGCGCTCCTCGCGCCAGCCATCCTCGGCGTAGTTGCTGTAGCGGCTGCCGGGAATACGGGCGGCTTCGAAGGCGGCACGGTCGCCGCCGTCATCGATGGCGGAGCGCACGTCCAGTACCACGAGAGCGTCATTGTTCCGTTGACCATCGAGCCATTCGGCATCGACCAGGGGAGAGGGGTGCATCGCCTGGGCGGTGCCGGCAAACGCCAGCGCGCCGGCCGCCACGATCAGTGGGGTTCGCATGAGACTGTCCTCCTCGCAGGGGATGGAAAGGAGCCTAGGCCGAGGCCAACGAGGTCGCAACGTTTCGTCGAGAACGCTTTCCGTTCGATACATTCCCCACGGGTATAACACCCCGGGCCTTCTTCAGCGACAGAGTGATGATTGACTGCTATCGGTTGTAAGGAACGCGCGGTTGCGTCGACACAGACTGAGGGGCCCGGTAATCCTCCTAGCCCCAATGGTCGCCGACAGCGGTGTGCATGCGGCCACGCGTCGATAACAAGACACAGGAGATCGCGAGCATGACGGAGCAGCAGCCGCCCCTAAGGCGTTTCTGGCTGGCGGGCAAGCGGGCCGCCGAGCAGGACCGATTCTTTCGCGAGGCCCTCGAAGCCCGGGGCTGGGAGGAGGGCGACGAGCGCCACTGGGATGCCGCCTGGGTCACCGGCATGCCCGAGCCCGCTCAGTTCCGCAACGCCTCGTCCCGGCGGCGGATCAACCACTTTCCCGGCAATGCGGCGCTGACCGTCAAGAGCCGGCTGCACGAGAGCCTGGCGAACCTGCGCGTGCGCCTGGTCGATGGCTTCGGCGAGCGGCACTCCTTGACCTCGCGCCTGGATTTCTTCCCCCGCGCCTATGTCATGCCGCACGATTATCACGCCCTGCAGCAGGCCGCTCGGGATAACCCCGCCCAGCGCTGGATCCTGAAGCCGACCAATGCCTCCAAGGGCAAGGGCGTGCGGGTGCTGCGCGATGCCGGCGAGGCACCGCTGGCGCCCGACTGGCTGGTGCAGGAGTACCTCGATCATCCGCATACCATTCGCGGGCACAAGTACGTGCTGCGGCTCTACGTGCTGATTGCCTCGCTCGCGCCGCTGCGGGTCTACCTCTATCGCCAAGGCTTCGCCAAGCTCGCCTCCGAGCCCTGGGACCCGGACGATGCCGACAACCCCTACAGCCAATTGACCAATCCCGACATCAATGCGCTCAACACTCGCGCCGAGGTGCCGGTGGAGTTCATCGATCTCGACCGCTACCGCGCCTGGCTGCGCGAACAGGGGCATGACGACGCGGTGCTGTTCGAGCGCATCGAGGAACTCGTGAGCCTAACCGCCATCGCCGGTGTCGATGCGATGCGCAGCCGCACCGTCGCCGTGGGCGCCGAGCCGAAGGGCTGCTACGAATTGCTGGGTCTCGACTGCCTGATCGACGACGCCCTCAAGCCGTGGATTCTCGAATGCAACCTGAGCCCGTCGCTGGGGACCTGTGCCGCGCCCGAAAGCGGCGGGCTCATCGAGGAGCGGATCAAGGGCGACCTGGTGCGCGACCTGATCGCCCTGACCGGCCTGGCTGACAGCGAGGCTGCCGAAGCCTCTGAACTGCTGGCCGAAGCCGAGGCGGAGCTGGCCAGGGCCGGCGGCTTCCGGCGCCTGCTGCCCGCCATCGTTCCTGAGCGCTACCTGGCGTACTTTTCGTTGCCCACGCCCGAGGATCTGGAACTCGCCGATGGTTTGGCCGGCCGCCGTGTGTCACGCCCCAAGCTGATGCGCCGTCGCGTCAGCGAGTTCTATGACGACCAGCAGTTGGCCCTCTATGACGCCGAGAGTGGTCGTCTGTATCGCCCCAACGACACCGCGGCGCTGATCTGGCTACTGGCCACCGAAGGGCTCGATCCCGAGGCAATCGTCGAGGCACTGGAAGCGGCGACCGCCGAGGCGGGAGATGCCCTCGACGCCGAAGCGTTGCGCCGTGAGGTTTGGTCGACGCTTGCGGAGTGGTGCCGCCTGGGCCTGCTGTGTCAGCGCGGTGAGGTTGGGGCCGCGCTACCGGAACATGACGCTGCTGGCGCACCGCCGACGAATGACGAGGCCGGCCAGACAGTGCTGCTGGCGCACGAACAGCGGCGCTGGGCACTGGAGGTGACCGACATCGCTGCCATGGAGCGCCTGCAGGCGGGATTCGGAGAGGGGCTCATGCCGCTTGGCGCCGAGGCGGCCCAGGGGTTGTCGCGGCTGGCGCTGCTGAAGGCGGCGGCGGGTTATGCCCTGGCGTCGGACGATACGCTGATCGCCTCACGCCTGACGCTCCCGGCCATCGTTCCGGCACTGACGGAGTTCCTGCTGCGTCAGGCCGCGACGCCTGGGCAGCCGGTGATCGATGCCTATCTGGTGCTGATGCCGGCAGGCAACGCCGCGCTCTGTATCGCCAGTGATGCCCAGGCGCGGGAGGCGCTGGCCGCCCTGCCTTCGGCTCTCCGCAGCCGGTTCTCCCGTGGCGTCAGGCTGGTGCAGGAGGGCGAACAGGTGCGCCTGGAACCGCTCGGCCTGCCGGGGCTGGGAGCGGTTTCACCCGCGGCGGAAGCCTTTCCGGCGCTACCACGCGAGCTGCCGGTCTGGGTCATGGCCGGCAAGGAGTCCGCGCCCGCTACCCCAGCGCCGCTGTCCCGTCTCGATGCCCTGGCGGCGCTGCTGCCGGGCTGCCGTACGGCCGGCGGCGAGCCTCCTTCGGCGGAGACGATACAACAGCTGGACCGCTGGCTGGAGGAAAGAACGTGCTGGACCGTTGCCGTCGAATCCACGCTGACACAGCTGGGCGACTCTCAACCAACCCCGGCCGACGCCATGGCAGCCGGGAACTGAGCAGCCGGTGACCCACCCGTGTGGGCCACCTGCCGAAACGGGCACGACAAGCCCGCTTCGTTGTCAGGCGGCGCGATGGCCTCTGGCTGCATGCCGCCTTCACATCATGACCTTGAGGAGAAGACGATATGACAGAGCACGAGGAGAAGCGCCGCACGCTGTTGAGCCGGCTGAGCCGCCGCCTCGGCTACGCGGCTCCTGCCCTGGCGCTTGTGGCGAGCGGTACTGCGTTGCAGGCCGTGGCCGACGAGGCCGGCACGCAGCCGGCCTATACCAGTGGCCAGGAGGCGCCGCTGATGCTGGCCGAAGCGCACGAGGAGAAGAAGCCTGAAGCGGAAGGTGAGGCGGAAGGCGAGGCCGAGGGCGAAGCGGAAGGAGAAGCGGAAGCCGAGGCCGAAGGCACCTAGGGATATCTCGTCCCGCCGTGTTCCGTGCCGGGCCCTGACGTGACCCGGTGCGGAGCCGGCAACCCAAGGCCCGTCCACTCAAGAAGGGAAAGGCGCATGAGCGAACAACAAGACACTGCCGGTCTCTACAGCCTCATCGAGGAGAACCGGCTGGCCCTGTATCAGTTGCAGGCGTTCCTGGAGCGGCTGACCCCCGCCTTTTACCGATACACCTTTGGCCCGACGGGGCGCCAGAGCCTGGGCAAGCACGTGCGTCATATTCTCGACCACTACGATGCCCTGCTGGTCGGTGCCGGAGCTGGAAGTATCGACTACGAGAACCGTCGGCGCGACGAACGGCTCGAGACCGAGCCGGAGCTGGCCGTGGCGCGGGTTGCCGAGATCTGCGCTGCACTGCCAGGCCTGGAGGCGCATCGGTCGGCCACGCTGCAGCTGCGATATCCCGTCGAGGGGGCTAGCGGCAGCCTGGTATTGACCACCAGCCTGCCCCGTGAGCTGGCCTTCCTTACCAGCCATACCGTACACCACATGGCCTTACTGGGAATGATTGCGGAGAGCCTCGGCGTGGACTTGCCGGTGCATTTCGGCGTCCATCCGTCGACGCTGCGGTTTTGGCAGCGAAGCGCAATCGCGCCTCAGGCATCCGGCTTGCTCTCCAGCCAGAGCAAGGCTGGACTTGTCTCTCAATGACTGAGTTCGATCACCCGGCCGCCGGCCTCCTCGGCGTCCTCCCTGTCATGGGTGACGAGCAGGCTGGGCAGGCCCGCCTCGCGCAGCCGGTCGAAGACCAGTCGGCGCATGTCGTGGCGTAGCGGCCTGTCGAGTTTGGAGAAGGGCTCATCGAGCAGCACCGCCCTGGGCGCCGAGAGCAGCAGGCGCATCAGGGCCACGCGGGCCTTCTGGCCGCCCGAGAGCGTCGCGGGGTCGCGCTGACCGAAGCCGGCCAGGCCGATCCGTTCCAATGCCGCTTCGATTTGCCCGGCCTTGTCGGGGGCGGCGTTGGGCATGCCGAAGCGCAGGTTGCCGGCCACCGAGAGGTGTGGAAACAGCAGCGGGTCCTGGAACAGCAGGCCGATGCCGCGCCGCTCCGCCGGCAGCCGGGTGATGTCGTGCCCATCGAGCAAGACCCGACCGCTGGCCTGAAAGGCGGGCGCAAGAAAGCCCGCCAGGTAGGCCAGCAGGGTTGACTTGCCGGAGCCGGATGGCCCCATCACGGTGTACACCTCGCCGGGACCGATCTCTGCGTCGAGTTTGAGCAGTGTGTTGCCCTCCAGAACGATGCGGACATCGTCCAGCACCAGGCGGTGGCCTGCGCTCATGGCGAACCCCTCATGTTACGTCGGTTGGACCAGAGCAGCCGTGGCAGCCCCACGGCGATGATGAAGCCCACCAGCGGCAGGCTGGCCTGGACCAGTGCCCACACGCCGATCACCCGCCGGTTGCCGCCGGCGGCCAGAGACACCGCCTCGGTGGTCACCGTGGCGATGCGCCCGGCACCGAGCAGCAGGGTGGGAAGGTACTGGCCGATGCTGACGGCCAGGCCCACGGCGCCGGCGGTGAGCAGCGGTGCGAGCAGCATGGGCAGGCGCACGCGCCAGAAAATAGCGTTGCGCGAGGCGCCCAGGCTCAGCGCCAGCTGCGTCCAGCGCGGATCGAAACGGCGGTAGGCTTCGGCAAGTGACAGGAACGCGTAGGGCAATACGAACAGTAGGTGGCCGAAGATCACCAGCCATAGCCGTGGCCGCGTACCCAGCGATTCCATGACCACTACTAGGCCGAACAGGAAGGCGATCTGCGGCACGATCAACGGCAGATAGAGCAGCGTCAGTGCCGAGAGCAGCTTGCCCTCGGCCGGTCGGCGGCCGCTTCGCTGCTCGTTTTCCAGCGCCGCCAGCGTCAGGGTCAGGGCGAGCAGCGTGGCGCCGATGGCGATCAGCGCCGTGGTGGCAATCGGTCCTGCCAGGGTGGGCAGGGCGCGCAGCCAGTGAGTTGCAGTAAGGCTCTGGGGCAGGGTATCGGGAAAGCGCCACAAGCCGGCGATCGAGCTGAGCGCGAGGCCGGCCAGACCCACGAAGGCGGTAAGCGAGGCCAGCAGGATCAGCCCCTTGCCCGCCAGGCGTAGCGGCCGCTCGCCCTGCCCGCGCCCGCCGCGGGCGAGCCAGTGCCGCCCCAGCCGGGCGACGAGGCGCTCGAGGCAACACCAGGCGATCAGTGCCGTCGCCGTGACGCCGAGCTGTAACACGGCGCCCGCCGAGGCCATGAAGCGCCGGGAGAGGTCGGGGTCGTTGAACCAGGTGAGAATCGATACCGCCAGCGTCGGCGGCAGCGTCGGGCCGAGAATCAGTGCCACGTCGACCACCGAGGTGGCATAGGCGATGACGGCAAAGACCGGCAGTCGTATCAAGGGGTAGAGCGAAGGGGCGACCACCTTGAGCCAGGCCGTCATGGGGCGATAACCGAGCGAACGGGCCATGGCCACGCGTCGTTCCGCATCGAGCTGGGGCAGGGCGGCGAGGCACATCAGCAGCAGAAAGGGGGTTTCCTTGATGACGAGGCCGGCCATCAGCGAGAGCCCCCAGGGATCGTTGACGATCAACAGGTCCGGGGGGCGCTGCCAACCGGTCAGCCCCGGCGAGACCAACCGGGCCAGCAACCCCGAAGGGGCGATCAGGAATGCCAGGCCGAAGGCGGCGGCGGCATGGGGGAGCGACAGCAGCGGTGCGACCAGCCGCCGAATCCAGCGATCCAGTCGGCTGCCCGACACGCTGGCCAGGAACAGCAGCACCACGGCAAGCGATACGGCCGTGGTGAACAGGCCGCTGGCGAAACTCACACCCACCGAATGGGCGAGCCCGGGTTGGGCGAGTAGTTCGCGCCAGGGAGCCAGGCTGAAGGCATCGCCACCCAGTGCCGGCAGGTAGCCGAAGGCGGGCAGCAATGCCATCACCAGGCCGGCCAGTATCGGGCCGACCAGCAGGGTGACGATCAGCAGCGGGGCGAGGCGCAGCATCAGGGCCCGGCGCCTCTCACCAGGTGGAGGCGGTCGTTACGTGCGGTCATGTCGCTCGCTTCCTAGCGACCGACATAGCGCGCCTGCCAGGCGTCCTGCAGCGCCGTCATCCAGCTCGGGTGCGGTTCCGGCAGGGTCTCGGCCAGGGCTTCCGGGGTCAGCAGGGCGGGGTTGTCGCTCTGCTGCTCGAACAGTGCACGGCTCTCGTCATCGAGGCGTGCCACGTCGAGCACGGTGGGGTCGCCCCACACCGCGAGATCCTGCTTGCGTGCCTGGGCTTCGGGCGAGAGCAGCAAGTTGGCCACGACCATGGCGCCGGCCCGGCGGGGGGAATTGTAGGGAATGGCGACGAAGTGCACGTTGCCCAGGGTGCCGCCGTCGAGCACGTAGCTGCGGGTCGACTCGGGTAGCTCGAAGTCGGCCACCGCGGCGGCAGGCTCCGCCGGGTTGAAGGTGAAGGCCAGCGCCAGTTCGCCATCGGCCATCAGGCTGCGCAGCTCGGGACCATTGGCGGGGAATTGCCGGCCGCTGCGCCACAGGTGAGGGTGCAGGGCGTCGAGGTAGTGCCACAGCGGGGCCGTGACGGTCTCGAAATCGCTCTGCGCCACCGGTTCGTAGAGAGCGTCGCTATCGTCGGCCAGGGCGATGAGCGCCTGCTTGAGAAAGGTGCTGCCGAGGAAGTCGGGAATGCGCGGATAGGCGAAGCGCCCAGGATTGGCTTCGGCCCAGGCGAGCAGCTCCTCCATGCTGCGTGGCGGCGCTTCGTCGAGTTCCGCCGCGTCGTAGTAGAAGGTGATCTGCGCCTTGCCCCAGGGTGACTCGTAGCCTTCCGTGGGCAGCGTGAAGTCGTTGACCACCTCGGGGTTGTGCTCGGGGTGGGTCAGGGCGAAGTTCGGTAGCTGCTCGGCGAAGGGGCCGTAGAGCAGCGCGTTCTCTTTCATGGCGGCGAAGTTCTCGCCGTTGATCCAGATGAGATCGACGCTGCCGTCGTCGTGATTGCCCGCGCTGCGCTCGGCCAGGACCCGCGAGACGGCGGAGCCGGTGTCGTCGATCTTGACGTGTACCAGCTCGATGTCGTGCTCGGCCCGTACGCGGCTTTTGACCCAGGCGATGTAGTCGTTGACCCGCGTGTCGCCCGCCCAGGCGTGCCAGTAGACAGTCTGGCCGCGGGCCTCTTCGAGCACGCTCTCCCACTCCTGCGGGGGGGAGGCCGCGTGGAGCGGGAAGGCCAGCATGGCAGCCAGTGGCAAGGCACACAGTAGACGCAGCGACATCGACGCATTCCTCAATTGGGTGGATCGTACGTTCATGAGCGTACCCACATGGTCGCGAAGCTGCTGCCATCCTTACACATTTTCTCTTGCTCCCGCCAAGTCGTGTAAGGCGGAGCCGGGCTGGGCGACAGAGCCTTACCGCTGACGAACAGCGGCGACATTCGCGAGATGTCCCCGACATGTCACATCACGGAGGTAGTCCCCATGTCATATGACAATGACGGCAAGAGACGACAGCTGCTCGGGCATCTCAGCCGCCGGCTGGCCTATACGGCGCCGGCGCTGATGCTGGCGGTAGGGGGAGGAGTGGCCTTGCAGGCTGGTGCCGAGTGGCCCCTCGGCCGAGTGGGCAAGGTGATGGCCGAGTTGAGCGAGACAGCCTGGCTGGTGTCCAGCGCCCATGCCGAGGCCGAAGCGGAAGCCGAGGCGGAAGGAAATGCAGAGGATCAAGCTGAGGCAGAAGCAGAAGGTAGCGCCGAGGCTGAAGCGGAAGGAGAGGCCGAAGCGGAGGCAGAAGGTGAAGCCAAGGGCGACATGAGTGACGTCCAGCGCCCCGAGGGCTACTCGCCAGCTTACAGCGAGGACGGTGAGAACGACGCCGAACTGCTGGCGCAGGGCGAGGCGCTCTATTACGAAACCTCGCTCAGCACCAACGGGCTTTCCTGTGCCAGCTGCCACGGCAGCGACGGCGACGACCGAGGCTATGCCGCGACTTTCGAGCAGCCTTTTCCGCATCAAGTGGGCATGGCGGAGAACCAGTTCGGCATGGCCCAGGTGCATGCCGACGAGATGGTGCAGATCTGCATGGTGGCGCCGATGGCCGCCGAGCCACTGGAGTGGGGGAGCGATAAGCTGACCTCGCTTGCTGCCTACATGGTCGAGGTGCAGCGACGCTTCACGGGAGAACCGCACAACCTCTGAGCGGCGGTCAGAAGAAGTCGACGCGGCGTCCCATGGCGAGGCCTGCTAATCTGAATTCAGGAGTTGCTGTATCAGTGGCAGGCCTTGAAAGGCCACCCTCATCACGATGCGAGGAAGCTCACCATGAGCGTACGCCGTGTCGCCCTCTGTCGTTGCCTCGTGCTGTGGATGAGCCTGCTGTGCCTGGCGCTCGGAGGCATGCTGGCGTGGCAGAGTCAGGCCCAGGAGAGTGAGCGCATCGCCATGGTCATGACCGTGGACGGCGCCATCGGGCCGGCTACCGGCGACTACTTCGAGCGTGGCCTCAGGCGCGCGGAGAAGCGTGACGCCGAACTCGTGGTCGTGCAGATGGATACCCCGGGCGGGCTCGATGCCTCCATGCGCAGCATGATACGTGCCATGCTGGGATCCAAGGTCCCCGTTGCCATCTATGTCTCGCCCAGCGGCGCACGTGCCGCCAGCGCCGGCACCTACCTGCTCTACGGCAGCCACGTGGCCGCGATGGCCCCGGCGACCCATCTCGGTTCGGCCACCCCCGTGCAGATGGGCGGCGGCGGGTTGCCCGGCATGGACGGTCCCGAAGAGGAGGCGCCCGCCGAGGATGCGGCCGATGCCGGGGAAAGCGACGAAGGCACCGTCGATGAGCAGGCCGACAGTGCAGGCGGCGAGACGGGTGAGTCGCCAGCGGATTCCACCCGGCGCGGCGAGACCGCCATGGAGCGCAAGGTACTCGAGGATGCCGTCTCCTACATTCGCAGCCTGGCCGAGCGCCACGGGCGCAACGCCGACTGGGCCGAGCAGGCGGTGCGCGAGGCGGTCAACCTGACCTCACGCGAAGCCCTCGAGCAAGACGTGATCGACGTGGTGGCCAACGATATCGACGACCTGCTGGCCCAGATCGATGGCCGGGAGGTCGTGATGGACCAGGGATCGAGGACCCTGCAGACGGCCGACCTGGCCCTGGAGCGCTTCGACCCCGACTGGCGCACCGAGCTGCTGCAGGTCATCACTAATCCCAACGTCGCCTATTTCCTGATGATCATCGGCTTCTACGGCCTGATCTTCGAACTCTCCAACCCGGGAGCCCTGGTGCCTGGCACCATCGGCGTGATCTCGCTGCTGCTGGCGCTTTTCGCCTTCCAGTTGTTGCCGATCAACTACGCCGGCCTGGCGCTTATCCTGGTCGGCCTCGGGCTGATCGTCGGCGAGGCGCTGATGCCCAGCTTCGGCATCCTAGGCATGGGAGGCATCGTCTCTTTCGTGATCGGTTCGGTGATGCTGATGGACTCAGAACAGCTGGCAGTTTCCCTTCCTCTCATCGGCGGCATCGCCCTGCTGGCAGCGGGCATCATGCTGTGGGTCATGGTGCGCTTCGTCGGCCTGCGTCGGCGCCCGGCCCGCACCGGCCAGGAACAGCTCGTCGGCAGTCAGGCGGTGGCGCTGGAAGACTTCGAGCAAGAGGGTCACGTGCGCCTGCGGGGCGAGCGTTGGAATGCTCGCAGCGGTGCCGCCTTGAAGCGTGGCCAGGAGGTTCGGGTGGTGGCGGTCGATGGGCTGACGCTCAGGGTCGAGCCCATCGAGCGGTCGACGCCGTGAGCGTGACGGAATCGCGACCAGCACCCATCCAGCCTATGACACATCGGAGCCTGACATACCGAGGAGCGTGCTCATGATGATTTCCTATCTCGTGCCAGTCGTTCTGTTGTTCCTGCTGATCGCCGCGTCGATCCGCATCCTGCCGGAATACAAGCGTGGCGTGATCTTCTTCCTCGGCCGCTTCCAGTCGGTGAAGGGGCCGGGGCTGATCATCGTGATCCCCGGGATCCAGCAGATGAGCGTGGTGGACCTGCGCGTGATCACCATGGACGTGCCGGAGCAGGACGTCATTTCCCAGGACAACGTCACGGTCAAAGTCAATGCCGTGCTCTACTTCCGCGTGGTCGACCCCGAGAAGGCGATAATACAGGTGGAGAACTACACCCTCGCCACCAGCCAGCTGGCCCAGACCACGTTGCGTTCGGTGCTCGGCAAGCACGATCTCGACGAGATGCTATCCGAGCGCGACAAGCTCAACGACGACATCCAGGAGATCATCGATGCCCAGACCGAGGAGTGGGGGATCAAGGTCGCCAACGTCGAGATCAAACACGTCGATCTGGACGAGAGCATGATCCGTGCCATCGCCCGCCAGGCCGAAGCCGAGCGCGAGCGGCGGGCCAAGGTGATCCATGCCGAGGGCGAGCTGCAGGCCTCGCGGAAGCTGGTCGAGGCGGCCAACGTGATGGCAGAGAACTCCGCCGCGCTGCAGCTGCGCTACCTGCAGACCATGAGCGACATGAGCAACAAGAACGCCTCGACCATCGTCTTCCCCCTGCCGATGGACATCATGGAGGCATTTCGACACATGCAGGCCTCGCCGGCGGCGCGAGCCAGAACCGACGAAGGGCGACCGAACGATCTCGGCGAAGGCTGAGTTCGACGTGCCACGCCCGCCTGGGCGTGGCATCCTGAGGCGACCTTACGGATGCCGAGGTCGCCTTGATTCATTCCCTCTCGCACCGCCAGCAGGGGCTGCTGCTGACCGGCGGCGGTGCCTTGATCATTTCTCCCGATGCCCTGTTGATCAAGCTGATCGGCCTGCCCGACGGCGAGATTCTGCTATGGCGCGGACTGCTCACTGCGCTGGGCTTCGTCATCATCATGCTGGTCCGCCATGGGGCCGGCACCGTCGATGCCTATCGCCGCTGCGGCTGGACCGGCATCGGCGTGGCGCTGCTGTTCAGTCTCTCCACCTTCGGCTTCGTGCTCGGCAATCAGTACACCAAGGGCGGCAACGTGCTGATGATCCTGGCCGGGGCGCCGCTCATCGCCGCGCTGTTCTCTCGCCTGTTTCTCGGCGAGCGGCTGCCGCGCCGTACCTGGCTCGCCATCTGGCTGTGCCTGGTCGGCACCTCGCTGATCGTGCTCGACGATACCGGTGTCGGCTCGTGGGTCGGCAACGGCTTCGCGCTGCTGGCAGCGACGGCGCTGGCGGCCAATTTTACTCTCTGCCGCACCCGCCCCGGCGTCGACATGAGCCCCATGCTGACCTTGTCCGGCCTCATCGTCGCGGCCATAGCGGCCTCTTTCGGCCTGGCCGAAGGCGGAATTGCGCTGCCGTCGACGGATAGCCTGCTGTTGCTCGTGCTGCTGTGCCTGATGCTGCTGCCGCTGGGCTTCACCCTGATCCAGCGCGGGCCGCTCTACCTTCCTGCTGCCGAGGTGGGCCTGCTGATGCTGCTCGAAGTGGTGGTGGGCACGCTGTGGGTGTGGTGGATTCTCGGCGAGCGGCCGGCGCCGGTGGCGCTGATCGGTGGCGCCCTGGTGCTCGGCACGCTGCTGGCCAAGGGGCTTTACGAACGCCGGCTGGAACGGCGCTTGCGGGGGCGGGATGCAGCAGAGCGAGAACTCTGTTAGTATTCGGCCTCCTATCGGGTTCGTGTGTTAGACGAAAGTCTAGGCCGCCCAAGTTTCTGGCCATGGATGCGACGCAACGTGCTGACTCCTCCGACCGGGCTGGCCACGCCGCCCTAGCGCTGCCTTCCTCCGACGCTGCCGTCATCGGCACGTCACTGCTCGACATCATTCCGATGTGCCGAGCTGCCTGACCGAATTCAACGTTTCAACTGCGCGACTTCACACGTTGCGTCGTCGTCGACGCGTGGCCGGGAGAGCGCTCGAACGACCCCTGGCGCCATCTGGCCCGATGCCAGCTGGAAATGAAAAACCACCGACTGGACCGAAGAATGATCCGATCCATCAAGCAAGACTGGTTCTCCAACATCAAGGGCGACACCCTCGCCGGCATCGTGGTCGCGCTGGCCCTGATTCCCGAGGCCATCGCCTTCTCCATCATTGCCGGCGTCGACCCCAAGGTGGGGCTCTACGCCTCGTTCTGTATCGCCGTGATCATTGCCTTCGCCGGTGGACGCCCGGGGATGATCTCGGCGGCTACCGGCGCCATGGCGCTGCTGATGGTTACCCTGGTGCGCGATCATGGCCTCGAGTACCTGCTGGCCGCGACCCTGCTCACCGGGGTGCTGCAGATCGTGGCCGGCTACCTCAAGCTGGCCGACCTGATGCGTTTCGTCTCGCGCTCGGTGGTCACCGGTTTCGTCAACGCCCTGGCGATCCTGATCTTCATGGCCCAGCTGCCGGAGCTTACCGGCGTGACCTGGCATGTCTATGCCATGACAGCGGCCGGGCTCGGCATCATCTACCTGTTCCCCTACGTGCCCAGGATCGGCAAGACGATTCCCTCGCCGCTGGTGTGCATCGTGGTGCTCACCGCCGTCTACATGATCAGCGGCATGGAGATCCGCACCGTCGGCGACATGGGTGAGCTGCCCGATACCCTGCCGGTCTTCCTGTGGCCCGACGTGCCGCTGACCCTCGAGACGCTGTGGATCATCCTGCCCTACTCGGTGATGCTCGCCGTGGTAGGTCTGCTGGAGTCGATGATGACTGCCACCATCGTCGACGACCTGACCGATACGCCAAGTGACAAGAACCGCGAGTGCAAGGGGCAGGGGGTCGCCAACATCGGCGCCGGCCTGCTGGGCGGCATGGCTGGCTGTGCGATGATCGGCCAGTCGGTGATCAACGTGAAGTCGGGTGGCCGCGGGCGGCTCTCCACGCTGGTGGCCGGCGTGCTGCTGCTGATCTTGGTGGTGTTCCTCGCCGACTGGGTGTCGCAGATTCCCATGGCGGCGCTGGTGGCGGTGATGATCATGGTCTCCATCGGCACCTTCAGTTGGGCCTCGATTCGCGACCTCAAGAAGCATCCCATGAGCACCAACATCGTGATGCTGGCCACGGTGGCAGTAACCGTGGGCACTCACAACCTGGCAATGGGCGTATTCGTCGGCGTGCTGCTCGCGGCCATGTTCTTCGCCAACAAGGTTGGCAACATTCTCTACATCGGCTCCGAAGAGGCCGACGAAGGCAATCACCGTATCTATCGGGTGGTAGGCCAGGTGTTCTTCGCTTCCTCGGAGCGCTTCGGGAATGCCTTCGACTTCAAGGAAACCGTGCAGAAGGTCACCATCGATCTGTCGCGTGCACACTTCTGGGACATCACCGCGGTTCAGACGCTGGATCGGGTAGTGATCAAGTTCCGCCGCGAGGGCACCGAAGTGGAGCTGATCGGGCTCAACGAGGCCAGCGCCACCATCGTCGACCGCTATGCCATCCACGATGACCCGGCTGCCGTGGAAAAGTTGATGGGCGGCCATTGACGTCAATCGCGGGCCGGTGCTCCTCTTGAAGGAGCCGCGGCCCGCTGGGTCGAATCGAGCGTCGCAGCGTACTTGAGCGCCACGACGGTAATGCCAGCATGGGAAACGACACGATGACAGAACAGGTAATGGCCGCCATCGACGGCTCGCAGTTCTCCACCGGGGTGTGCGACTACGCCGCCTGGGCCAGCCTGGCGCTGGGTGCGCCGCTGACCTTCCTGCACGTGGTGGACAACCACCCGCAGACCGCCGAGGCGGACCTCTCCGGCAACATCGGCCTGGGCTCCCGCGAGCACCTGCTCGAGGAGCTCTCGCAGCTCGACGAACAGCGCGCCAAGGTGGCCCAGGAGCAGGGCCGGCTGATGCTCCAGGCGGCCCGGGAACGTGCAGTCGAGGAGGGCGTGGCTGAGCCGGGTACGCGCCAGCGCAACGGCACCCTGGTCGAGACCCTGGCCGAACTGGAGGACGAGATTCGCCTGCTGGTGCTGGGCAAGCGCGGCGAGACCGCCCATCGGGCCAGCGAGCACCTGGGCTCAAACCTGGAGCGGGTAGTGCGCACCCTGCACCGGCCGATCCTGATGGCGCCGGAGACCTTCAAGCGTCCCGAACGGGTGATGCTTGCCTTCGACGGCAGCAAGACCACCCGCAAGGGCGTCGAGATGCTAGCCAAGAGCCCGCTGTTCAACGGTATCCCGGTGCACGTGGTAATCGTCGGCGCCGAGACCGGAGACAACCGCTCGCAGCTCGACTGGGCACTGGCCGCACTGCGCGAGGCCGGCCACGAGGCAGAAGGCACAATTCGCGCCGGCGAGGTGGAGGAGACCCTGCGCGTCTACCAGGAGGAAAATGCCATCGACCTGCTGGTGATGGGGGCCTACGGCCACTCGCGCATTCGTCACCTGCTGGTGGGCAGTACCACTACCGCCATGCTGCGACGGGCCAAGGTACCGGTGCTGCTGTTGCGCTAGGCAGATTTATCAATCCCTCACGACGCCGGCCTGGAGCCGGCGTCGTCGTGTCACTCTCCGCGCGCCTCGGGGCTGCGCAGGACGCCCTGGGCGAGCCACCAGCCGAAAACGAGAAAGGCCAGCATGCCGGCCAGAATGAACGAGAAGTGCGCGCCGAGATCGAGCGCGATACCCAGCAACGCCGGGGCCAGACCGGTGGCAAAGACCATGGCGGCGCTCAGCGTGGCGCGCACCGTGCCGAGGTGCTCGGCCCCCCAGATACGCACCAGCAGGCTGGTGGCGATCGACTCCTGTGAGCCCATGGCGAGCCCGCCGCCTACCATCAGCGCCCACACGCCGAGATGGCCACCGAAAGTGATGGCGAGCCCTAGCGCCAGGGCGTAGGGCAGCAGGTAGAGGCGCGCCAGGCGCACCGGGCCCAGGCGATCGACCCAGCGGCCACCGAGCAGCGCGCCGGGCAGCTTGGCCAGGCCCATGCCGGTCAAGGCGAGGGCATAGATGGCGAGGGTGCTTCCCAGGTCGCGGGTCATCGCTGCCTGGTAGATGAACAGCCCGGTCATGGTGATCGGCAGTGTCATCAGCAGCGGCAGCAGACGCCAGAAGCGGACGTCGCGAAAAGGGCGGGGGCCGCTGGGTCGATGGCCGCGGGCGGGGCGCTGCCCGGGCGCCGCGGGCCAGGGGCCGCGCAGCAGCAGCGGCAGCCATAATGCCGCCAGCACCAGGCCGAACAGCCACCATAGCTCGCGCCAGCCGAGCCACACCAGCAGCGCCGCGATCAGCGGCGGCAGCAGCGTCTCGCCGAGCATCATGCCGATGCTGACGAGGCCCAGAGCACGCCCACGCATGCTGACGAACTCGCGTCCGGCCAGAGTGTTGCCCAGGTGCGTCATCATACCCTGACCGCAAAAGCGCACCAGCCCCAGCCCCAACAGCCCCAGGCCCCACCAGGGCGAAAGCGTCAGCAGCAGCACGCCTGCGGCCAGTGCCGCCATGACCAGGAGGGCGAAGCGCCGCGGGGATACCCAGTCGATGCTCGGGCCCAGGCGCAGCACGGCGAAACCGGAAATCAGCGTGACCAGCGCATAGGCAGTGCCGAATTGTCCCGGGGTGAACCCGAGTCGCTCGCTGATCGGCGCCTGGAACAGGCCGATGAAGAAGCTCTGGCCGAGACTCGAGGTGAACATGGCCAGGAAGCAGATTCCCAGCAATCCCTGGTGGTCCCGCAGCAGCGTACGATAGCCCATTGCGCCCTCCCTGAGCGATGGCAAGTAAAAAGGCAGAAAGTGGAAGGGAAGCCGGCATGATAGCAGCTTGCGGTATGGCAGCGAGGCCGACGTCCATCGGAGTTTCGTGCCGCCGCACCAGGCAGCGGCGGCAAGCGCCACGGCCATGCCGTTATCGGTGAGTGATGCTACCATCCAGCGGAAACTGCCCTATGGAGTCGCACCGTGGCCGCCCACGACCCGATGACCCCTCGCCTGCGCATTCAATTGGGCCATGCCATCGCCATGGGCCCAGGCAAGGTGCAGTTGCTCGAGGCCATCGCCGAGACCGGTTCGATCTCCGCGGCGGCCCGCCAGATGGGGATGAGCTACCGGCGTGCCTGGCTGCTGGTGGATACCATGAATCAGTGCTTCAAGGCACCGCTGGTCAATACCGCCACCGGTGGCAAGGGCGGTGGCGGCGCCAGGATCACTCCGTTCGGCGAAGAGGTCCTGGCGCGTTATCAACGCATGCAGCGCATCGCCAGTGAGGCGGTGGCGGAAGAGATGGAGGACTTCGCCTCGCTGCTTGCCCCCTCGCCACCATCGGATTGAACATTTCCTCACCTGCGCCCTGGTAAGCCGTGGGCGAGCCCGACAACGGAGGCGTCACGACAGGGCAGCCCCTCGTAGTTGGGCGTAGACCGGCTGACCGACGACCAGCGCCAGGCGCCTTGCCGCTTCGCGGGTAATGCGGGAGATCAGGGTCTGATCGCCGATCGTCAGGCGCACCAGCAGATGACCCGGGTGGGGATCGTCGGCAATCTCGCTGATACGTGCCGGCAGGCAGTTGAGCACGCTCGAATCTTGGGGCGGGGTGAGGGAGAGCACCACATCCCGGGCCTTGACGCTGACCCGCAGTGGCGTGCCAGTGGGTGCCGGTGGGTGGGAGAGCCATAACCGCCCCGCGCCACACTCCAGTTCTATCATCTGCTGCACGGCATCGTGCCCCAGGACCCGTGCCTCCAGCACGGCGGCGGCAGTGTCGGCATGCGACAGCGGCAGGTCGCTGCGCACCAGCAGTTCGTGCAGGGGGCCCGCGGCCAGCACCCGGCCCGCCTCCAGCAGTACCAGGAAATCGGCCAGCCGAGCCACCTCCTCCAGGGCATGGCTGACATAGACCACCGGGATTTCCAGGTGCGTGTGCAGCCGCTCCAGGTAGGGCAGGATCTCCGCCTTGCTGGCCGTATCGAGTGAGGCCATGGGTTCGTCCATCAGCAACAGGCGGGGGCTGGCGAGCAGCGCCCGGGCGATGGCCACGCGCTGGCGCTGGCCGCCGGAGAGCGCATGAGGGTGCCGGTCGAGCAGCGCCTCGACGCCGAGCAGGTGCACGGTCTCGTCGAAGTCGACGCGGCGCTGGCCGGCGGCAACCCGCCGGTAGCCGTAGCGCAGGTTGTCGCGTACCCGCAGATGGGGAAACAGGCTGGCTTCCTGGAACACGTAGCCCAGGGGGCGGCGGTGCACCGGCAGAAAGTGCCGGCCATGCTGCCAGCGGCAGCCATTGACCGAAAGCCAGCCCTCGCCACGCTCGAGCCCGGCCAGGCAGCGCAACAGGGTGGTCTTGCCCGAGCCGGAACGGCCGAACAGCGCGGTGACCCCGCGCTCGGGAAGTTCCAGTTCGGCCTCGAGTTCGAAATCGCCGCGCTTCAACCGCAAGGCTCCCGATACACTCATGGCATCACCCCCGCGACCTTGAAGCGCCGGTTGAGGGCGTAGATGCAGGTCAGCAGCGTAAAGGCCACCAGCATCAGGAACAGCGACAGGCGGTGCGCCGAGGCGTAGTCCAAGGCTTCGACATGGCTGTAGATGGCAATCGAGGCCACCTGGGTCTGGCCCGGAATGCCGCCGCCGATCATCAGCAGTACGCCGAATTCACCCAGCGTATGCGCAAAGGAAAGCACCGCCGCGGTAAGCAGGCCCTGCCGCGACAGCGGCAGCACTACCGACAGCAGGCGATCCCAGGGCCCGGCCCGCAGGGTAGCGGCCACCTCCAGGGGGCGGCGCCCCATGGCCTGGAAGGCGTTCTGCAGCGGCTGCACCACGAAGGGCAGCGAATAGATCATCGAACCGATCACCAACCCGGTAAAGGTGAAGGCCAGGTGGCCCACGCCCAGGCGCTCCAGGGTGCCGCCCACGACGCCGCGAGGCCCAAGCAGGATCAGCAGGTAGAAGCCGATCACCGTCGGCGGCAGGACCAGCGGCAAGGCCACCAGGGCTTCTATCACCACCTTGATGCGCCGCTGGGTATGGGCCAGCCACCAGGCCAGCGGAAGGCACAGCACCAGCAGCAGGCCAGTGCTGATCAGGGCCAGGCGCAGGGTCAGTCGCAGAGCCTCCCAGTCGGAGGGCGTCAAGCCTAACATCGTGACCTCTCAGTCTTCACGGGGCCTCAGTCGCCACGCGGCATGGAGAATCCGTAGGCTTCGAGGATCCGTAGCGCCTCGGGGCTTTGCATGAATTCGGCGAAGCCCCTGGCGGTGGGGTCGTCACCGCCCCGGCGGGTAACGATGAAGCCGTTCTCCAGCGGCTGATGCAGGCTAGAGTCGATGAGGTGGAAGGTCGATCCCCGCATGGCCGATGCGTGCATCTGGGCCAGTGCCAGGATTCCCACGTTTGCCGCACCGCTGTGCACCATCTGCAGCGCCTGGCCGATATTCTCACCGAATACCAGTTTTGGCTCCAGCGTTTGCCATAGGCCGCTGGCGCGCAGTGCCTCCTCGGCGCGCGCGCCGTAGGGGGCATGGCGGGGATTGGCGATGGCGATACGCCGGAAACGCGCATCGGCGAGATCGCCCAGCGTCAGTGTCGAAGCGTCGATATCCTCGCTCCACAGCACCAGGCGACCCTCGGCATACGGAGTGACGCCGCCCGCGGCGTGGCCACCCGCCTCCAGAGCCTGGGGAAAAGCCATGTCGGCAGAGAAGAACAGGTCGAAAGGGGCGCCGTTCTCGATCTGGGCCCGCAGGCTGCCCGAAGCGCCATACACCGCCTCGAGGCTCGCCGTGGGATGTTGCGTCCGATAGGTGGCAACGAGCTCATCCATCGCGGCCCGCAGGCTGGCTGCCGCCGCGATGCGGGTCGGCTCCTGCTCGGCCTGGGCCATGGTCAAGGCGAGGCTCATCCCGAGGGCAGCGACACTCATCAAGAGGCGTTTGAAAATGGATTGCACGGCGCTGCCCCCGCTGTTGAGTGGATGCCGCTGCGGCTCAGGTCGTCATGTTCGTTCGGATATAGCGATTCGCCGTATACTGACATATATAACGATAATCGCACCATACCGTCGTGGGAGTACTCATCCTCGCTGAAGAGAGGTAGCCTTTAGCAACAGTCATTTCAGCTTTTCACCGTCAGCGGAGACCATCAATGACCATCGTTCGTCACGACACCAAGGCACGCATGAGCCGCGCCGTCATCCACAGCGGCATCGCGTACCTGTGCGGCCAGGTGGCCGGGCCCGAGGCGCGTCACGGCGACATCACCGAGCAGACCGAGAGCATGCTGGCTCGAGTGGATGCGCTGCTGGCCGAGATCGGCTCAGACCGTGAGCATTTGTTGACGGCGACGGTTTACCTCAAGGACGGCCACGACTTCGCCGCCATGAACGCGGTGTGGGACGCCTGGGTGCCCACCGGCCATGCTCCGGCGCGCACCTGCGTCTGTGCGCCGATGCCTGCCGATGAGCTCAAGGTAGAGATTACCGTGACGGCTGCCGTGGTGGCCGGTGGCGATTACCCCTACTGAGACGCCCTGGCTTATCTCGCGCAGGGGTCATCCAATGGCGCCTCTCGCGGCCGAAGCCGCCGCGAGAGGGCGTCCACGGCGATATTGAGCGCGGCGGTGATCAGCAGCAGGAAGAAGGCCACGTCGAACATCAGGTAGTCGAAGCCCTCTTCAATGTAGAAGCCCAGGGTGGCGACCCCCAGCATGCCGAGAATCGCCGTTTCGCGCAGGATCACCTCGGCGCGGTAGTAGAGCAGCGCCAGCAGCCCCGGATAGACCCGCGGCAGCAGCTCGTAGGCCAGTCGCCCGCTTGCAGGCAGCCCTGGCATCCCCGGGGTAACGGCATCGGCGTGGCGCGCCGCGAGGAAGGCTATCAAGGCGCCATTGTGCAGTGCCAGGGCCAGCCAGGCGGGCAGCAGCGAGGGGCCGAGCAGCAGCAGGAAGACGAACGCCAGCATCAGCTCCGGCGTCGAGCGCAGGAAGATCAGCACGCCGTGTCCGGCCAGGCGGGTGGCGCGATTGCCGAAATGGCGACTGGCCAGCGGCCACAGTGCCAGTGCCACCACGAGCGCACCCACGGTACCGAGCAGGCCCAGCAGCAGGGTGTTGCCGATGGCCGGTCCCAGCGAAGGGATGCGCGCGAGCCACTCCATCAAGCCCGCCCAGTTGCCGGCCAGCAGCGCCGCCGGCCAGAGGTCCTGAGAGACGAAGCGCCACAGCAGCCCGCCGTCAACGTTCGGCCAGGGGCCGAGCAGCCAGGCGCCGCCTACCAGCAGCAGCGGTATCAAGCGCTTGTGGCCCCACCATGGCAGGCTGGCGATCAACAGGTAGAACAGCCACAGCAGGGCACCGGCCTCAGGGTAGCGCCCTTCGCGAAACGCCGTCTCGAGATGGAATCCCAGCGTCGGCAGGCCGACGAAGCCGAGCAGCACGCTGGCGCGCAGGCCGCACTCGAAACGATAGCGGGTATAGGCGGCGAGCTGGGACCAGGCCAGCGGCAGTTCGGTGTAGACGAAGCGTGCCAGCCGCCCGCTGCCGGGTGGCAGGGCATCGCGCGGTGCACGTGGGGTCTGCTCGAGGATCTCGGCGTAGACCTTGGCGAAGATGCCGGCATAGGGAATCGCCAGCGCGGCCAGGGCGGTGAGCGCCGAGAGCCCGAATACCTGCATGAACAGCAGCGCCCAGAACAGCTCGTGGATGGCGCGCACGGAGGCGCAGCCGGCACGCACCAGGCGCGAGCGTGCAAAGAGCAGCGCCAGCGGCAAACCCAATACGACTCCGGCCAGGGTGCCCCAAAGGGCCACGGCCACGGTGAGACCCAATGCCGAGAAGGGCGACTCCAGTGCCCCCCAGGCGGGCCAGGCCAGGCCGGCCGCCATGCGACCGAGTTCTCCCCACGGGTCGCGGGTATGCACGGCAAGATCGGCGAAAGGCACCATCAGCACCGCCAGTGCCACCAGGCCCAGGCTGTGCCGGGCCAGGCGCAGGCCAGGCGATCTCCCTCGCCACCACGCTTTCCACCCCGATGGGGGCAGGGTCGATGAGCTGTCGTTCACGGCCGCCCCCGGGGGCAGGGGAGAGCGTTGACGTCCAGCGCGCCGACATTGGCGTCGCGCGTATCCGGGCTGTGCCTCGTGGCATCGGCGTCGGGGTAGAGCGCGTCCAGCTCGGCCAGGGTGAGCGAAGCGGCCGACCCATCGATTACCAGGCGACCGTCACGCAATCCCCAGACGCGGTCGAAGTGCGTCAGTGCCAGTTCGCGCTGGTGCAGGGCGATGACCGAGGTCGTGTGACGAGAATCGATCAGGCTCAGCAGGCGCAGCGCCTGGTGGGGGTCGACGCTGGCTACTGGCTCGTCGCCGAGAAACAGCGGCCGGCCCTGATAGAGGGCGCGGGCGATGGCCACCCGCTGGCGCTGGCCGCCGGAGAGCTGGCCCACCGGGCGCCGCAGCAGGCCGGCCAGGCCCAGCTCGTCGCACAGCGCGGCCACTTCCCGCCAGGGGCGGCGCAGGGGGCGGATGAGGTTCCACAGGTTGGCGAGCGCCGAATGCTCCGGCAGACGCCCCATGAAGACGTTGTGATACACCGCGAGCTGCGGCACCAGGCCGTGATGCTGCGGGCACCAGGCCGCCTGGCGCTCGAGCCGCTGGCGCAGTTCACCGAGCAGCGTCGACTTGCCGGCGCCGCTTTGGCCGAGCAACGCGACTCGCTCACCCTCGTGCAGGGCGAGGGTCAGGCGGGGCAGGACGACCTGTGCGCCATGCCCGAGATCCTCTCCGTCGAAGCGAACCAGCAGGCGACGTTGCTCATCCTCCATCAGCGCAGCAGGCCGAGCTCCTCGGCCACCTCCTCGATGGGGGCATAGAGGTCGTTGTCGGCAGGGATGAACGCCTCGCGGGGGAAAGTGGCGAGCAGCTCCGGATCCTCCATCTCGAGGAACGCGGCCTGTACCTTGTCGCTGAAGCCCTCGCCGAAACGCTCGTCGGCGTCGCCGCGCAGAGTCCAGTTGTAGTCGGGGTAAGAGGGCGTGGCCCAGATCACGCCCACCTTGTCGGTATCCACCCGGCCGTCCTCCACGGCGGCTTCCCACACCGTGTAGTTGACCGCCCCGATGTCGTAGGTGCCGGCTTCCACCAGGGCGATGGTGCGTGAGTGATCGCCGGAGTAGCCGACCCGCGAGAAGAGGTCCTCGGGGTTGGCGTCATCGAAGCGCTGGCGCAGGAAGTGCTCCGGCATCAGTCGGCCGGAGGTAGAGGTGCGCGAGCCGAACGTCAGGCTCATGCCTTCGATCTCGTCGGGCAGCTCATCTGCACGCTCGAGGCCGGTGGACTCATGGGCGATGAAGTAGCTGACGAAGGCATTGTCCTCGCTGCCCTGGGCCAGCGCCTGGGAGCCCGGCACCAGGCGGCGTGCCTGCACCCCGGAGAGCCCGCCGAACCAGGCCAGTTGCACCTGATCGTTGCGGAAGGCGGTGACCGCGGCGCTGTAGGACTTCACCGGCACGTACTCCACCTCGACGCCGAGGCGCTCCTCCAGATAGTCGGCCACCTTGGCGAAGCGCTCCACCAGGCGCGCCTGGTCCTCGTCGGGGATGGCGGTGAAGCGGAAGGTCTCGGCGGCGGCCCCTTGAGCGAACAAGGCGAGGGCGATGGTGGGCAGGAAAATGGAAGGAAGGGCGATCCGGCGCATGAAGAAGGTCCATGAGAGTGAGTTCGAGAGAGAGGCTATTGTTGTGCCGCCTAGCCTGCCTGACAACCCTGTAGGCAAGACGCAGCCGGGTCGGTCGATAGGCAAGATGAAGGAGTGCGTAATATTACAAAAATTTAACGTTCTTTTGCGACTAAAGGCGCATGCGATACGCGCCTTTTCCGCTTAGAATCTTGTCAATTCATCAATGTCAGACATTTTCTGGCCCAACGGACTGCCAACCGCCTGCAAGGGAGTGTATCCGCATGCATGCCTTGACCCTGCTGTCGTTCCTGTTCTTTACCGGCCTGGTGGCCTTCATCACCTGGCGCCTGACCCGTCGCGACGATCATGCCAGCACCAGCGGCTACTTCCTCGCCGGCCGCTCATTGACCTTCCCGCTGATCGCCGGCTCGCTGCTGATGACCAACCTCTCCACCGAGCAGATGGTGGGGCTCAACGGGGCGGCCTTCAGCGATGGCCTGAGCGTGATGGCCTGGGAGGTGGTGGCGGTCATTGCGCTGGTGGCGCTGGCGCTGTTCTTCCTTCCACGCTTCCTGCGCAGCGGTATCGCCACCCTGCCGCAGATGCTGTTGATCCGCTTCGACGCCGGCACCCAGCTGATCTGCAACGTCATCTTCCTGATCGCCTATGCGGTGATCCTGCTGCCGATCATCCTCTACTCCGGCGCCATGGGGTTGCAGGGCATGCTCGATCTCTCTGGCCTGACCGGGATCGAGTCGCAGACGCTGCTGCTGTGGCTCACGGTCTGGGTGGTAGGCCTCATCGGCTCCATCTACGCCCTGTTCGGCGGGCTGCGCACCGTGGCCGTATCGGACACGCTGAACGGCATCGGGCTATTGGTTGGCGGCTTCGTCATCGTCTACTTCGGCCTGCAGGCGGTCAGCAACGACGGTGGCCTGCTCGAGGGCTGGAACATCCTCAAGCAGAGCGATCCGGACAAGCTCAACTCACTGGGCGGCTCCGATCAGCAGGTGCCATTCTCCACCCTCTTTACCGGCGTGTTCTTGATCAACCTCTTCTACTGGACGACCAACCAGCAGATCATCCAGCGTACCTTCGCCGCCAAGAACCTCGCCGAGGGGCAGAAGGGGGTTCTGCTGACCGGCTTCTTCAAGCTGTTGGGCCCGCTCTACCTGGTGCTGCCGGGGATCATCGCCTACCACCTCTATGCCGACCAGGGCATTCAGGCCGACGAGGCCTACGGTCACTTGGTGTTCAATGTGCTGCCACCCTATCTCACCGGCTTCTTCGCCGCGGTGATGGTGGGTGCCATCCTGTCGTCGTTCAACTCGGCGCTCAACAGCACCACCACCATCTTCAGCCTGGGCCTCTATAAAGGCGTGCTCAACAAGGAGGCCAGCGAAGAGCAGGTGGTAAAGTCGGGCAAGGTGTTCGGCTGGATCATGGCCTTCGTCACCATGACCATCGCGCCGCTGCTGGCCGGTCAGGAGAGCCTGTTCGGCTACCTGCAGAAGATGAACGCCATCTATTTCATCCCTATCCTCGCGGTAGTGATCGTCGGCCTGCTGACCAAGCGCGTACCGCCCATGGCGGCCAAGATCGCCCTGGTGGGCGGCTGCCTGCTGATTGCCGCCGGCTATTTCGTGCCGCCGTTCGACCGGCTGCCGCTGGTCATGCATGAGTTCCACTTCGTGGCCGGCGTGTTCGTGCTGTTGGTGGCCTTGATGCTGGTGATCGGCAAGCTGCGCCCGCGCGAAACCGACTGGGTGCACGAGGACAGCGGTGCGGTCGATCTCACGCCCTGGCGCGGCGCCGTGCCCGTGGGCCTCTTGCTGGTGGCGCTGGTGGTCATCATCTACGCGACCTTCGCCGGTGGTTGAGGATACGCGCGGAGGCGGGCCGCCAGGCTCGCCTCTTTTTGGGCAAGGGCAAATGTCTGACATTTGTGACGGCATGCTCTATAGTCGTTGCACTTCGCCACTTGAGCAGTGCTCATCTGGAGGACGTCATGACACTGACTTCGCTGCCACGCCATCACGGCGGTGCCGACGGCCTGGCGCGGCTGCTGGGGCAGGCGTTGCTGGCCGGGCGCTGGCGCCCCGGCGAAACCTTTCCTCGTGAACGCGACCTCTGCCAGCACTTCGAGGTCAGCCGCAACCAGGTGCGCAACGCCCTGGCGACTCTGGTCGCCCTTGGTCTGATCGAGCGCACCGCGGGGCGCGGCAGCGTGGTCTGCAACATTGGCGAATGGCATCTGCTCGATCCGCTGGTGAGCGCGTGGATGGCCGATATCGAAACGCCCGATGCTCAGCTGCTGCGCGAGATCTTTGCCTTTCGCTATTCGGCGGAGCCGGCTGTCGCCCGCCTGGCAGCCCGGGCGGCCGAAGCGGAGGATCTCGAGCGCCTGGAAGCGGCCTTCCTGGGCATGCAGCGTACCGCCGGCATGCCGGAGTCCAGTGCGCGGCATGCGGAGTACGACGTGGCCTTCCACGATGCCATCTATCGCGCCAGTCATAATCTGGTGTGGCGCCAGATGGGGCATTTACTGCGTCCCTCGATCATTGCCCTGATCCAGCGCTCCCAGGCCCACCTCCAGCCTCTCGATGCCGGCCTGGATGACAGCCTGGCGCGTCATGGCCGCCTGCTCGAGGCGATCCGCTCCCGGGATGCGGATGCAGCCGAAGCGGCCGCTGTCGACGTGCTGCGACGCACTGCTGTCGATCTGGGTATCGTCGCCGACGCACAAGCCGAGTCCGTCCAGGCGCCGTTAGCCGAATCCATCGTTCATGCCAAGGAGCGCTCACCATGAAGATCACTCGACTCAAGACCTGGCAGGTGCCGCCGCGCTGGCTGTTCCTCAAGATCGAGACCGACGAGGGTTGCTACGGCTGGGGCGAGCCGGTCATCGAGGGCCGCGCCGCCACTGTGGAGGCTGCAGTGCACGAGCTTGCCGACTACCTGATCGGTCAGGACCCGCACCGCATCGAGCACCTGTGGAACACGCTTTACCGAGCCGGCTTCTATCGCGGCGGCCCTATCCTGATGAGCGCCATCGCCGGTATCGACCAGGCGCTGTGGGACCTCAAGGGACGCGACCTGGGCGTGCCGGTGCACCAACTGCTGGGCGGCGCGGTGCGCGAGCGCATGCGTATGTACGCCTGGACCGGCGGCGACCGGCCGAACGACGTGGGGGCGGGCGCCAGGGAGCTGGTGGAGCGTGGCTTCACCGCGTTCAAGATGAACGGTACTGCCGAGATGCAGATCGTCGACTCGCACCGCAAGATCGACGAGGCGGTGGCTCGCGTCGCCGAAGCCCGCGAGGCGGTGGGGTCCGAGGTGGGCATTGCCATCGATTTTCACGGCAGGGTGCATCGGCCCATGGCCAAGGCGCTGCTGCGTGAGCTGGAGCCGTTCCATCCGATGTTCGTCGAGGAGCCGGTGGCCCCCGAGCACCTACCCAGCCTGAAGCACATCGCCGGCGGCCTGGGCTATCCGCTGGCCACCGGCGAGCGGTTGCACACCCGGTTCGAATTCCGCGACCTGCTCGCCGACGGCATGGTCGACATCATCCAGCCCGACCTCTCCCACTGCGGCGGCATCAGCGAGGGGCTGAAAATTGCCGCGTTGGCCTCGGCCCACGACGTCGCCCTGGCACCGCATTGTCCGCTCGGTCCGCTGACCCTGGCCGCCTCGCTCCACCTGGATGCGGTGAGCCACAACGCTTTCATTCAGGAGCAGAGCATGGGCATCCACTACAACCGCGACAACGACGTGCTCGACTACCTGGTCGACAAGTCGGCGCTGGCCATCGAGCAGGGCTTCTGTGCCATTCCCCAGGGGCCGGGGCTCGGCGTGGAGATCGACGAGGCGTTCGTCGAGGAGCGGGCCAAGGTCGGGCATCGCTGGCGCAACCCCGTATGGAGCCACGAGGACGGCTCCATCGCCGAGTGGTGAGGAGATCGACATGAGCGATGCGGTACGCGAGCGACTGGCCTGGATCGCGGTGGACTGGGGCTCGAGCCATCTGCGCGTCTGGGGCCTGGACGAGAGCGGCGAGGTGCTGGTGCGGGGCGGCAGTGACAAGGGCATGCTGGGGCTCAGGCCTGAGGATTACGAGACCGCCCTGCTCGAGATCGTCGGCGATTGGCTGCCGGCGTCCGGGCGCGTGGGAGTGTGGGTCTGTGGCATGGCCGGCGCCCGCCAGGGCTGGCGCGAGGCGGCCTACCTGTCGGTGCCGACACGCCTCGATGAACTGGCCCACGGCGCCGTCATGCCGTCGGTACGCGATACGCGCCTTGACGTACGCCTGTTGCCGGGGCTGTGCCAGTACGCGGATGTCACCGGGTGCGACTTCGATGTGATGCGCGGGGAGGAGACCCAGCTGGCTGGGCTGGTGGCCCGTGAGCCGGGATTCTCGGGGCTGGTCTGCCTGCCGGGTACCCATGCCAAGTGGGCGTGGCTGGAGCGCGGAGAGGTCAAGCGCTTCGCCACCTACCTGACCGGCGAGCTCTATGGCCTGTTGGCCGGCCAGTCGGTGCTCAGACACTCCGTGGCCGACGACGGCCTCACCGAACCCGGCTGTCGCGAGGCGTTCGTCGCCGCGGTACGCGAGGCGAGCGCCCGACCCGGTGAGTTCGCTAGGTTGCTGTTCGGCCTGCGTGCCGCCGACCTGCTCGACGCTTCTTTGCCTGCCGGGGAAGCGCGGCAAACCCGGCTGGGGGCGCGTCTCTCGGGGCTCGCCATTGGCCTCGAGCTCGGTGGCGTTCGTCACGACCTCTCGGCGTCTTCCGTCACCCTGGTCGGCGGCGAGGCGCTGTGCGAACGCTATGCGCTGGCCCTCGAGGCGCTCGGCCATGCCAGCCGGCGTGTCGAGGGCGAGGCGGCGGTACTGGCCGGCCTTGGGCTGGCACGGGCCGGTATCTGACAACCCTAACTGACAACCTTGGTGGAGACGCACATGAGACTGCCACTGATCGGTATCCTGCGCGGCGTTACCCCCGGCGAGGCGGTGGCGGTGGGCGAGGCGGTACTTGCCGCCGGCATCACAACTCTCGAGGTTCCGCTCAACTCTCCCGACCCGCTGGAAAGCATTCGGTGTCTGGTCGAAGCCTTGGGCGATCGAGCCCTAGTGGGCGCCGGCACCGTGCTCGGCGTGGATGAGGTGCGTGCCGTGCATGCCGTCGGGGGTCGTCTGGTGGTGTCTCCCAACTGCCGTCCGGACGTGATCGAGGAGACGCGACGCCTCGGCATGCAGAGCTGGCCAGGCGTGCTGACGCCGACGGAAGCCTTCGATGCGCTGGACGCCGGGGCCACGGGGCTGAAGCTGTTTCCCGCCGTGCAGGTGGGGGTGGAGGGCATGAGGGCCTTGCGGGCGGTACTGCCGAATGGCACACGGCTCTATGCCGTGGGCGGCATCGGTGCGGCGGAGTTCGCCGCCTGGCGTGCCGCCGGCGTGGATGGCGCCGGCCTGGGCGGTGCGCTCTATCGCCCCGGACAGTCGCCCGAGCAGGTGGGTGAACAGGCACGCGCCCTGGTCGCGGCCTGGCGTGCCACCGATGGCGAAGCGTAAGCCAGGCGCAGGGCGGCCCTGCGGCTGCGCTCAGCCGCGAGGCGGGTAGCGGGTATCGCGAAGGCTGTCCTTGATCTTCTTCAGGTGGGGCAGGAAGTCCTCGCCACGGCGCAGGGTCACACCGGTCGCCAACACGTCAATCAGGGTGAGCTGAATCATGCGCGAGGTCATCGGCATGTAGACGTCGGTGTCTTCCGGCGTGGGTACCTCGAGCGTCTCGGTGCACTCCGCCGCCAACGGCGAGCCGGGAGCGGTGATGCCCAGTACCACGGCACCGCTCTCGCGTGCCAGCTGGGCGATCTCGACCAGCTCGCGGGTGCGACCGGTCCAGGAGATCACCACCACCACATCGCCGGTATGACAGGCCGACGCGACCATGCGCTGCATCAGCACGTCGACATAAGACGTGACCGGAAGATTGAAGCGGAAGAACTTGTGCTGGGCGTCCTGCGCCACGGCACCGGACGCGCCGAGACCGAAGAAGTGGATCTGCTTGGCCTGGATCAGGTAGTCCACCACCCGCTCGATGCGGGCCGGATCGAGGGTGCGGCTGGCTTCGTCCAGGGCGGCAATGGTGGCGCCGAAGATCTTGCGCGTGTAGTCCGCGGCAACGTCGCCTGGCTCCACCGACTGGCTGACATAGGGCGTGCCGCCGGCCAGGCTCTGGGCCAGCTTGATCTTGAAGTCGGGGTAGCCCTTCGCATGGAAGCTGCGACAGAAGCGGTTCACCGTGGGTTCGCTGACCGAGGCCGCCTGGGCCAGGCTGGCGATGCTCAGGCCGGTGGCACGGGCTGGGTCGGCCAGGATGACATCTGCTACCTTGCGCTCGGAACGATTGAGCTCGTCGAGGCGTTGACGGATTCGTTGCAGCAGATCGTGATGGGCCATGGCTGAAGGGACTCTCTCAAGCTGATAATGTAGTGATTTAACAACATGGTCACCGGCTATCCTATCGCGGAGCATCGGCCGGGCGCGAATCGAGGTATCGAAAATCGCTATGATGAGTGTAATATTACAAAATATTGGTTGATGCTAAGGGCTTTTTTGCGTATTTTTTGTGTAAATTAACCAGATGGGGGCGGACATGAAGGCAACCACGCGGCCTGAGGAAGAGAGTCGGCCGGTTATCGATCTCGCGCTGTTCGGTGCCCTGGGGGACCTGTCGCTGCGCAAGCTTTATCCCGCGCTCTACCACCTCGACCGCGAGGGCCTGCTGCACGACGACACGCGTATTCTGGGGCTGGCGCGCCAGGAGCTGAAGGCCGACGCCTTTCGCCGTCGTATCGCCGACACCCTACAGACCTACGTCAAGCCCGCGGAGCTCGATCGGGAGGTCGTCAAGCGCTTTACCGCACGTCTCGACTACCTGCAGCTCGATTTCGCCAACGCCGAGGGTTATCGCGCCATCACCGAATGGCGCGGGGCCGTGCGCCATGACACCGTGGTCTGTCCCTTGGTCGTCTACCTGGCGGTGCCGGCGAGCCTGTATGGCGATATCTGCCGCAACCTGCAGGCCGGCGAGTGCCTCGACGAACTCTCCCGCGTGGTGGTCGAGAAGCCGATCGGCTACGATTTCGAATCCTCCTGCGAGATCAATGACGCCATCGGCGAAGTGTTCCACGAGTCCCAGGTCTATCGCATCGACCATTACCTGGGCAAGGAGACCGTCCAGAACCTCATCGCGCTGCGCTTTGCCAATCCACTGTTCGGTACCCAGTGGAACCAGAACCACATCTCCCACGTCGAGATCACCGTGGCCGAGCAGGTCGGTATCGAAGGGCGCTGGGGCTATTTCGACCGTGCCGGCCAGTTGCGCGACATGGTACAGAACCACTTGCTGCAGCTGGTCTGCCTGATCGCCATGGACCCGCCGGCCAATCTGGATGCCGACGCCATCCGCGACGAGAAGGTCAAGGTGCTCAAGGCGCTGCAGCCATTCAGCGAGACCAAGCTCAACCGCGACGTGGTGCGTGGCCAATACATTGCCGGCACCATCAAAGGCAAGAGCGTGCCCGGCTACCTGGAAGAAGAGGGCGCCAATCGAGAGAGCGAGACCGAGACCTTCGTCGCCATGAAGACCGGCGTTTCCAACTGGCGCTGGGCCGGGGTGCCGTTCTACCTGCGCACGGGCAAGCGCATGCCGGAAAAGCTATCGCAGATCGTGGTGCATTTCCGCCAGCAGCCGCACTACATCTTCGACCCCGATCAGCGCAACCTGGCGGCCAACAAGCTGGTCATTCGCCTGCAACCCGAAGAGGGCATTGCGCTGGAGGTGCTGACCAAGGACAGCGGGCTGGACCGGGGCATGCGCCTGCGCCGTGGTCCGCTGCACCTGGACTTCGGCAGTGCCTTCCCCCAGACGCGCATCCCCGACGCCTACGAGCGCCTGCTGCTCGAGGTGATGAAGGGGCGCCAATACCTGTTCGTGCGCCGTGACGAGGTCGAGCACGCCTGGCACTGGTGCGATAGTCTGATTGCCGCCTGGAAGGAGATGGGCGAGCCGCCACGGCGCTACCCGGCCGGTTCCTGGGGGCCGGTGGCCTCCATTGCCATGATTACCCAGGATGGGCGCAGCTGGTATGAGGACTACTGACATGACGCATCTCGCCGCCGGGCCGCGCGAACAGCTCGCCGTGCAGCTCGCCGAAGCCACTTGTGAAGCACTGCGCCAGGATCTGGCCCAGCAGGAGCGGGCTCTGCTGGTAGTTTCCGGCGGCTCGACGCCGGTACCCTTCTTTCAGGCCCTGTCGTCCCAGGCGTTGCCCTGGGAGCGGATCGATGTGACCCTGGCCGACGAGCGCTGGGTGAGCGAGACCGACGAGGCCAGCAATGCCCACCTGGTGCGCCGCCACCTGCTGCAAGGCGAGGCGGCCGCTGCCAGCTTCGTTTCGTTGACCACCGACGACGGGACGCCGGAACAGGGCGTAGAGGAGGTGACCCGGCGCATCGAGGCGTTGACCTGGCCGGCCAGCGTGGTGGTGCTGGGCATGGGCGGCGACGGTCACACCGCCTCGCTGTTTCCCGATAGCCGCGAGCTGGAGCTGGGGCTCACCACCGATGCCCCGGTACTGGCCGCGCGCACGCCCAGTCAGCCCCAAGCGCGGATCACCCTCAGCGCCGACCGCCTGCATCAGGCGCGACGCCACGTACTGCACATCACCGGTGACGACAAGCGCAGCGTGCTGGCCCGGGCCCTGTCCGGCGACGACTTGCGTGAACTGCCGATCCGCGCCTTTCTTTCCTGCCCGCTGGCCGTTTACTGGGCCCCCTGAAACTGGAGTCTTGCTCATGACCATCGACAAACAGCTGCCGTCCACGCGTATCACCGAACTCGACAGCATCTGCCTCAAGGCCGAGGTCATCCCGGTGCTGGCCATCGAGCGGGTGGAAGATGCCGTGCCGCTGGGCCGTGCCCTGGTCGAAGGTGGGCTCACCGTGCTGGAGGTGACCCTGCGCACCGATTGCGCCCTGGAGGCGATTCGCCGCCTCAAGGAAGCCCTGCCCCAGGCCAGCATCGGCGTGGGCACCGTGCTGACGCCGGCCCAGTACCGTCAGAGCGAGCAGGTGGGTGCCGATTTCGTGGTCACGCCGGGTACCACCGAGGCGCTTTACCGCTATGGCATCACCAGCCCGGTGCCGATGTTGCCCGGCGTGGCCACCGTGTCCGAGCTGATGACCGGCTGGCAGTACGGTTACCGCCGCTTCAAGTTCTTCCCCGCCGAGGCCAGCGGCGGCGTCAAGGCGCTTAAGGCCTTTGCCGGCCCGATTCCCGAAGCGCGTTTCTGTCCCACCGGCGGCATCAGCCTCGACAACGCCGAGGACTACCTGGCGCTGAAGAACGTGATGTGCGTGGGCGGCTCCTGGCTGACGCCGAAATCGCTGGTCGATGCCGAAGACTGGAACGGCATCCGCCAGCTCGCCAAGGAGGCCGCCCAGCGCTTTCATCACTGAGCGGCCACGCTGACCTCTTTCTTGTGCTCTCTCGGCAGCCAGTAGCTGTCATTGCGCCCGGCCTCATGGCCGGGTTTTTTTATCTGTCGGCCTTGGAGTGACCAGCGGTGCGCAAGAGTCAGAGCGGGTGCTCGTCGCCCTTTGGACGGCGTGCACCCGCGCTTGAGCGTCGGCTGGGGGCGTGTCAGGCGTTGGCGGCAACTGCCACCGGTGCCGCACCGCGCTTGATCGCGGCGTAGCCCAGCCCGGTGATCAGCGAGCCGGCGACGATGGCTCCGAGATACAACAGTGCCGGTGTGATGGCGTTGGGAATCAGCAGCACGAAGATACCGCCGTGGGGAGCCATCAGCTGTGCGCCAACCAACATGGAAAGCGCGCCGGTGGCGGCGCCGCCCAGCATGCAGGCCGGGATCACCCGCAGCGGATCCTTGGCGGCGAAGGGAATGGCGCCCTCGCTGATGAAGCACAGCCCCAGCACGAACGATGCCTTGCCTGCCTCGCGCTCCGGCTCGGAGAACTTTTGACGCGCGACTAAGCTGGCGATACCCATGCCGATGGCCGGCACCATGCCGGCGGCCATGATGGCGGCCATCGGTGCGTAGGTCTGGGTGGAGAGCAGGCCGACGCCGAAGGTGTAGGCGGCCTTGTTGACCGGCCCGCCCAGGTCGAAGCACATCATGGCGCCGAGCAGGATGCCGAGCAGCACGGCGTTGGCCGAGCCCATGTTCTCGAGAAATGCGGTCAGCGCGGAGAGGATGGCCGCCACTGGCTCACCGATCACGTAGATCATGGTCAAGCCAGTGACCAGGCTCGCGATCAGCGGAATGATCAGGATCGGCTTGAGCGACTCGACACTCGCAGGAAGTTTGACATGGCGGGTCACCGCCAGTGCCACGTAGCCGGCAAGGAAGCCGGCGAGGATGCCGCCGATGAAGCCGGCGCCGATCTCGCTGGCGAGCATGCCCCCGATCATGCCCGGGGCTATGCCTGGACGGTCGGCGATGGAGTAGGCAATGTAGCCGGCCAGCACCGGGATCATCAGGGCGAAGGCGGTGCCGCCGCCGATCTGCATCAGCGCCGCGGCCAGCGTGCCCTCCTCCTGGAACGCCTCGATGCCGAAGACGAAGGAGAGTGCGATCAGCAGGCCTCCGGCCACCACCATGGGCAGCATGAACGAGACGCCGGTGAGCAGGTGCTTGTAGACGCCCTTCTCCTTCAGGCTCTTCTTCGCCTCATTGCGGCGCGGAGCGTTGGCAGCATCCTCGATCTCGGCTTCGGCCAGCGCCGCCTCGATGGTGGGGCGCGGCTTCTTGAGTGCATTGCCGGTAGAGGTGCGGTAGATGCGCTTGCCGGCGAAGCGGGTCGGATCGACCTCGATATCGCAGGCGAGAATCACCACGTCGGCCGCGGCGATCTCCTCGTCGGTGAGCTTGTCCTGGGCGCCGACCGAGCCCTGGGTCTCGACGCGAATTGCATGGCCCAGGCTCTTGCCCGCTTCGCTCAGCGCTTCGGCGGCCATGAAGGTATGGGCCACGCCGGTGGGGCATGCGGTGACGGCAACGATGCTGCTGGCGCCGGCCTGGGGCGAGGAACTCGCGGTCGCGCTCACGGCGGGTGGTGTGTAGTCGCTGGCCTCGCGCCGGGCACGCTGCAGGAATGCCTCGGGGTCGGGCAGTGCCTCGCTGGCTGAGGCCTGGAACAGGCGCTTGCCGGCAAAGCGTTCGGCGGCGGGAAGATGGTCGGCGGCGACCACGACCAGCTCGGCATCGGCAATGGCGTCGGCTGAAACGGGCTGGACGGCCTCGAGCTGACTGTGCATCTCGACGCTGGGCTGCCAGCCCAGTCGCTGCGCCGCCTGCTCGAGACGGCGAGCCGCGAGGAAGGTAGTGGCCATGCCGCTGGGGCAGGCGGTAACGATGATCACGTTCATGCGAGGGCTCCCCCTGCGTCGACGTCGTTGAGACGCCGAACGCGGGTCTGTTGTTGGAGTTGCGGGAAGTCGTCGGCGTGGAGGTTACCCACGCCGACGTGACGAACCGATTCGGCGGAAAGGGCAGTAGCCAGGCGCAGGGCCTGATCGGGCGGATGACCCGCGAGTACGCCATGCAGCAGGGCGGCCAGCAGGGTATCGCCGGCCCCGACGGTGCTGGCGACCGTCAGGCGCGGCGGCATGGCCTGCCAGGCACCGCGGCGGCTGATCCACAGCACGCCGGCGGGGCCGGCGGAGACGACGGCTTCCTCGATGCCGGCGGCATACAGGCGCAGCGCCGCCTTGAGTCGTGCTTCGGCGCTCTCGAGGCTCTCGCCGGCCCAGGCGGCGAGCTCCTGCTCGTTGGGCTTGACCGCCGTGGCGCGGGCCTCGATGGTGCGGGTCAATGCCTCGCCGCTGGTATCGACCCATACCGGCAGCCCGGCTGCCCGCAGGCGGGCGGTGAGCTCGGCGAGATCGGTCGGCGCCACGCCAGGCGGCAGGCTGCCGGCGATGACCACGGCGTCGGGCCGGCGCCGTGGGTCGCCGATACGCGTAGCGAGACCGTCGAGCAGGCGCTGCCAGGCGGCGGCGTTGATGGCGGCACCCGGGCCGTTGATATCCGTGACCCGGCCGTCGGCCTCGGCGAGCTTGGCGTTGATACGCGTCTCGCCGGGCACGCGCAGGAAGGCGTCCTCCACCCCCATGGCCTCGAAGGCGCGCAGGAAGGGGCCGTCGTTGTCGGCGCCGAGAAAGCCCGACACGGTGACATCGTGGCCGAGATCGGCCAGCACCCGGGCCACGTTGACGCCCTTGCCGGCTGCCGTCAGGTGGGTCTCGCGGGTGCGGTTGACCGTCCCCGGCGTCAGTCGCTCCAGGCTCACGGAGAGATCCAGCGCGGGATTGAGCGTCAGGGTGAGCACGCGGGCCATCAGCGCACCTCCAGGGCGTCGCGGACCGCCTCGCTGGTGGCCTGGGCCAGCGCCAGCTCGGCCTGGACCCGGGCTTCGGCGAGGTCGAACTCGCGCAGCCGCGCCTTCACCAGCGGCACCTGCCGCGCGCTCACCGAAAGCTCGTCGACGCCGAGCCCGACCAGTACCGGCACCGCCAAGGCGTCGCTGGCCAGCTCGCCGCACACACCGACCCACTTGCCGTGGGCATGGGCCGCCGCTACGGTCATCTCGATCAGGCGCAGCACCGCCGGGTGCAGGCCGTCGGCCTGGGCAGAGAGCGCGGGGTGATCGCGGTCGATGGCCAGGGTGTACTGGGTCAGGTCGTTGGTGCCCACCGAGAAGAAGTCCACCTCGGCGGCCAGCGTCGGTGCCAGCAGGGCGGCCGAGGGCACCTCGATCATCACGCCGAGCTGCACGTCGGTGGCCCGCTCGGCCGCGGGAATCTCGTCGAGTAGGCGATCGAGGATGGCCCGTGCCGCGCGGAACTCGGCGATATCCTTGACCATCGGCAGCATGATGCGCAGTGGCCTCGGTGCCTGCTCCGCTGCGGGAGCGGCCGCCATCAACAGTGCACGCAGCTGGGTCTCGAGCACCTCGGGGCGGGTCAGGGTCAGGCGAATGCCGCGCAGGCCGAGGAAGGGGTTGTCTTCTTTCGGCACCGGCCAGTAGGGCAGCGGCTTGTCGCCACCCACGTCGAGGGTGCGGGCCACCAGCGGACGGCCGTCGAGGGCATCGAGCGCCTCACGATATTCCGCGACCTGAGTCTCGAGGTCCGGTTCCTGGGCATGCGCCATGAACAGGAATTCGGTGCGCAGCAGGCCGACGCCTTCGGCGCCGCGCTCCACGGCATCGACAGCGTGGGCGGTATTGCCCAGGTTGGCGGCGACTTCGACGCGGTGGCCGTCGCGGGTACGTGCCTCCTCGAAGCGTGCTTCCCATGCCTCGGCTTCGCGTTGCTGGCGCTCTGCCAGGCGCTGCTCGGCGGTGGCGCGGCGTGCGGCGGAGGGGGCCGGGATCACCCGGCCACGCTCACCGTCGAGGATCAGCTCGCAGCCTCCCGCCAGTGTCAGCACACGCTCGCCGGCGCCCACCACGGCGGGAATGCCCAGTGCCCGGGCCAGGATCGCGCTGTGCGCGGTGGCGCCGCCGCGAGCGGTGAGCAGGCCGCGCACCCGGCGTGTATCGAGCCGTGCCACGTCGGAGGGGCCGATGTCATCCGTGACCAGGATATAGGGCGTTTCAGGCGGCTCCGGTCGGCTCACCTGGCACAGGATGCCGAGCACGCGGCGGCCGACGTCGCGCAGGTCGGCGGCGCGTTCGGCCAGCAGGCGGTCGGCTAGCATCTCCTGGGCGTGGGCGGCAGTCTCGATCGCTTCCCACCAGGCAGCTTCGGCGGAGCGGCCGTCCTGGATGCCCTCGCGGGCCGCTTCAAAAAGCTCCGGGTCGCGCAACATCTCCTCGTGCATGGAGAGTATCTGGGCCACCTCGCCGCCGCGGGCCTCGCGCTCCAGCGCCTCGAGCTGTGCCGCGCCCTCGTCGATGGCGCTGTGCAGGCGCCGCTGCTGCTCGGCGGGATCGGCGGCGCGCTCGGGATAGTCGAAGCGTGGGGTCTGCAGCACGAACACCGGGGCAATGGCGAGTCCCGGCGAGGCTGCTACGCCCTGATGAGGCGTGTCGTCGGGCAGCGGTTCCGGAGGTGCGGTATCCGCTGAGGGCGTGATGCGCTCGCGGCTCTCATCGAAGGGCAATACCTGTTCGCCGAGGCCGTCCGCCACGGCCCGGCACACGGCGTCGAGCGCCGCCTGGGCGTTGTCGCCCTCGGCGGAGAAGGTCAACTGCTGGCCGCGCCGGGCGCCGAGGTTGATCACCTTGGTCAGGCTGGTGGCCGGCACCGCGGCGCCGCCGCCTTCGGCCAGGCGCACGTGGATGGGGAGCCCCTGCTGCCGGGCGATCTGAACCAGCTGCTTGGCCGGACGGGCATGCAGGCCGTGAGCGTTGAGCACCCGGGCGAGACGGGTATGGGCCGTTGCCGACTCGCCCGCCAGCCGGGCCAGCACGGTGGCCGCATCGGCATTGGGCAGCTCGGCTGCGGCACCGCTGTCGAGCAGCGCCAGGATGCGCTCCAGCAGGCCGCGATGGGCGTCGCCCTGAGCCGCCAGGCAGAACACTCCCTTCACCGCTTCGCCGTCGCGCTCCAGGCGCTCTTCCGGTGTTGCCAGGGCCAGTGCCGGCACCTCGACGCTACGCTCGCCGTGGATCAGCCACAGCCCTTGGCCCATTGGTGCCAAGGTGCGTTCGGCCACGTCGGTCATGAAGTCGCTACCCACGCAGCCGAGCTGATGCAGGCGCGCGGCGCCGGCCAGGGCCAGCTCGTGGGTGTCGCGAGCAGGAAAGCCGAGGCACAGGGTCTCGGCGTCCAGGCGTGCCTCGACCACAGCTTTCGACAGCAGCGCAGCGACCTCGGTAGCGGAGCCTGCGGCGGCCAGGCGCTCACCGACGCTATCGTCATCCAGCACATGGGTGAGCTGACGCAGGATGCCGAGATGCTCGTCGCTCTGGGCGGCAATGCTGACCAGCACATGGACGCGCTGGCCGTCGTGCCACTCGACGCCGCCGGGAAACTGCAGCACGCGCACGCCGGTCGTGCGCACGTGTTCACGACTCTCGGGCGTCCCGTGAGGAATGGCAATGGCATTGCCGAGATAGGTGGATGACTGCGACTCGCGCTGGAACAGGCCGTCGCGATAGGCGGGAGCGGTCAGCCCCGCCTGGTGCAGCGACTCGGCAGCCTGCTCCAGCGCGACGCGCCAGTCGGGGGCCTGACAGCCGAGGCGGATGTCCTCGGGGCGTAGCGTGAGCATCATCGATTCTCCTGATGGCCTAGGCGACATGCAAAAACCTGCGATTACATTCTGCGCCTGATATCTAGAGGCTAAGCTGAATCGTGTCACCTATCGTGTTTATCATGCTGGAACGATTCAACTCGTTTCGCAAGGCGCCTTTTCTTAGACTTTCGCAGGGGGCGGAGAGGCCGTGCATGGCGTAGAATCGATTCCCGCAGATAGAGGAAGCCCATGACACTCGCTGAAATCGCCCGACTGGCCGGGGTATCGCGTACCACCGCCAGCTATGTCATCAACGGCAAGGCCACCGAACGGCGCATCAGCCAGGACACCGTCGAGCGGGTCATGGCGGTGGTGCGTGAGCATCGCTATCGCGTCGATGCCCAGGCCGCAGCGCTAAGGCGCGGCTCGAGCCGCACGCTGGGCCTGATCGTGCCTGATCTGGAGAACGTCAGCTATGCGCGCCTGGCCAAGCGGCTCGAGCGCGGCGCTCGTGAACAAGGCTACCAGCTGCTGATCGTCGGCTCCGACGATCAGCCGGATGCCGAGCGCGATCTAGCACTGTCGCTGCGTGCCCAGCGCTGCGAGGTGCTGATCACGGCCAGTTGCCTGCCGATGGACGATCCTTTCTATGGCGAACTGCTGCAGGCAGGCCTGCCGGTGGTGGCGGTCGACCGTGGGTTCGACCCGCGGCGCTTCGCCAGCGTGGTGAGCAACGATCGCGCAGCCGCCGAGCAGCTGACGCGCTCGTTGCTCGACGATTCGATACAGCGAATCGCCTGGCTGGATGCGGTGCCGGCGCTCTCCATCAGCCGCGAGCGACGGGCCGGTTTCCAGCAGGCATTGGCGGGACGCGACGGTGAGCCGTTGATGCTCGGCGCCGAGCGCTACGATCGTGCCGACGGTGCCCGGCTGATGCGCGAGCTGCTCGAGCGTGACGGACTCCCCGATGCCCTGGTCACGGCCTCCTACACGCTGCTCGACGGGGTCTTCGATGTGCTGCTCGAGGAGGGCGGGCTGCCGCAGGCGTTGCGCCTGGCGACCTTCGGCGACAGCCGGCTGCTCGACTTCCTGCCGCTGCCGGTCAACTCGGCGGTGCAGGACCACGACCGCATGGCGGCGATGGCGCTGGCTTGCGCCCTGGCGGCTGCGCAAGGCGACTACCGCGTAGGGCAGCAGGTCGTGCCACGAACCTTGCGGCGACGGCTGCCGGTCAGGTTCGCTTCTTGAAGCCTTACCCTCTCAATCCGGCCAGATCGTGGCGGTCGGGCAGCGCGGCGTAGGCCCCGGGGCGGGTCACGGCGTGAGCGCCGCAGTTGGCGGCGGTGCCAAGGGCACGCTGCAGGAACGCCTCGTCGTGATACCAGGCATTGTCGATACCATGCTCGGCCAGTTCGGCGAGCAGCCCACCAATGAAGGCGTCGCCGCCGGCGGTGGTGTCCACCGCTTCGACCGCAGGAGGTGCATGGCGCAGCTCTCTGCCCACGCCCACGGCACGCACCTCGCCGGGGCCGTTGGTGATCACCAACAGCTTGACGCCCGCAGCGAGCCGCTCGGCCAGCCAGGCGTCGGCCGGGTGGTCGGCACGCAGGTAGTCGAGTTCCTCGGTCGAGAGTTTGACCAGCTCGGCGCGGTCGATCAGTTGGGTGACCAGGGCGATGTCGGCGCTACCACTGGCCCACAGGTTGTGCCGTAGGTTGGCATCGACGCTGACCAGGCAGCCGGCGCGGCCGGCCATGTCGGCCATGGACAGGGTCGTCTCGGCGATTTCCGCCTCGGTCAGGCTGTTGCTGCAGAAGTGCACGATGGCGGGATTGGCGAACACGCCGGCCGGCAGGTGCTCGAGGCGGTAGAGCAGGTCGGCGGCGGGCGGGCGGTAGAAGTCGAAGGTGCGCTCGCCGTGGGCATCGCGGGAGACGAAGGCCAGCGCCGTGCGCGCCTCGCGGGTGCGCACCACGCCGGAGAGGTCGACGCCATGCGAGGCAAGTTCCGCGGCGAGGAAGTCGCCGAAATGGTCCTCGCCGAGCATGCCGAGGAAGCGGCTGGGCACCCCAAGTCGCGCGCAGGCTACGGCGACGTTGGCCGGGGCGCCGCCGGCATAGGGGGTAAAGGTTTCCGGGGCGTTGCCGGCCGCCTCGCCGAGGCGGCTGGAAAGCATGTCGACGAGAGCTTCGCCGAAGGCGATCACGGGCGTCATGCGTGTCCTCACGATGTGTCGTTGTTGCGGGTGGGCGTGCATTCACGCCACCTCGTGCCCCCGTGCAGCCTCGAGCAGGGCATACCAGGTGGGGGAATCCAGTTTGCATTCGGCATCCGCCTGCAAAGCGGCAATGCGCTCTGCACGCAGACTGCCGATCACCGGTCGTGGGCGACCCGGCAAGGCGCGCAGCCAGGCCAGAGCCAGCCCGGCTGGTGTCATGCCGAGCTCCTCGGCGAGGCGGATCAGCAGCCGTTCGGCCGGACCCTGGAAGACTCGCCCACCGCCCAGGGGCGACCATACGAGCGGTATCAGGCCGTCGCCGACCAGCGCATCGTAGCTGCCATCGAACAGCGGTTGATGATGCTCCAGCGAAAGCTGCAATTGATGAGCCGCCAGGCGGTGGTGCATCGCCGCCTGCAGGCGCCTCCACTGGTCTGGAAGGAAATTCGAGACCCCGACGGCGCCGACCTTGCCGGCATCGATGGCGTCATCCAGTGCGCGGCCGGTGGCCTCGGCGTCCATTAGCGGGCTGGGTCGATGCAGCAGGAAATGGTCGAGACGCTCGACGCCCAGGCGGGCCAGCGAGGCCTCGATGCTGCGGGCGAGGTACGTCGGCGAGCTGTCGTAGTGCTTGACGCGAAACGGCGAGGCGTCGCGCACCGGGTTGACGATGCTGGCCTTGGTCACGACCCTGACGCGTGATGCGAGTCCGGGGCGCGTGCGCAGGGCGTTGCCGAACAGAGCCTCGCCCTGGGTGTCGCCGTAGATGTCGGCATGATCGAACCATTCGAGCCCCTCGTCGAGGCGGGCCTCGACCCAGGCTGCCAGGCGCGCCGGCGGGTGCAGGTCGGTCACCTCGTGCAGGCGCATCATGCCCAGCAGGAAAGGCGTCTCCAGCGATCCGGCGGGCTTCACGAACCGGCCTCGCACGACAGGGTGGTGCCCAGCAGGTGCTGGGCGCCGGGAACCAGCCATACCGGATCGAGACGGGTATTGGCCGATTCCACGCAGAGGAAGTGGCTGGCGGCGTCGACCGATGTGTCATCGGGCGGTGTCTCGCCCGGATGCCACACCACCGCCGAGTCGCTGCCCTGGCGGGCGACGCGCAGGCGACGGTTGCCGTCGTCGAGCACCACCTCGGCGTTGCTGTGATAGATGCGATCGAGTCCTCCGCGCACGGCGAGCTCGCCCTGCTGCTCGCGCTCGGCCAAACCCGCCAGCTTGTCCAGGTAGCGGGCGCCGGCCAGGCCCTCGACGCGACAGGCGAAGCTGTCGGTCACGGCCAGGTAGCTGTGCAGGGCACCGCTCAGTTTCACCGGGGTCTCGCCGACGTGCTCGGTGATCAGCTCCACGTGCAGGCGTCGGGCGTTGGCCTGGATCACCGTGCGCGGCACCAGCTGGCTATGCAGGCGTTCGGTGGGGGAGAGGTGCAGTTCTACGCCGCCCTCGTGCTCGTCCACCGCGTCGAGGCGCCATTGGGCCTTGCGCGCCGGGCCGTGCATGGGGCCGGAGCGATCCGGGCTCTCGTCGGCGCCGCGCTCGTCGGCGAACCAAGGCCAGCACAGCGGGATGCCGCCGCGGATGGCGCCGGGCAGCGCCTGGGGCGTAGGCGTGACCCATAGCCAGCCGCCGGGCACCAGCGCCTCTTCTCCCTCGCCCGTGGCCTCGACCACGCCTGCTCGCGCAGCGGTGGCCGCGGGGAAAAAGTGAAGCACCTGAGCGCCTTGCAGACAGACGGCCAGCTCGCCCCAAGGTTCGCGTGCCAGCCAGACGCGGCGGTCTTGCCACTCGCATTCACGCTGACCGTCAGTGTCGTCGAGCAGGGCTCGCAGGCTTTGCGGAATCATTCGCTCTCCCTATCATTCCACTTCTTCGTTGTGCAGGGCCTCGGCAGCGCCCAGCAATCCCGGCCAGGGAGCAGTAACGACGCGTACCGGGATGGTGCGCGTGTAGTCGCTCATGCGCCCCTTGGCGGTGAAGGCTTCGACGAAACGGCTTTGGGGCAGCCAGTCGAGCAGGCGCGGCAGGATGCCGCCGCACAGGAAGACCCCGCCGCGTGCCCCCATGGTCAGGGCGGCGTCGCCGCAGACGTCACCGAGGATCTTGAGAAACCTCAGCAGGGTATCACGGGCGATGCCGTCGCCGCTTGCGGCCGCGGCGGTGACCTCGGCCGGCGTCCGGCAACCGGGATTGGCACCTTTAAGCGAGCAGTGGGCGAGATAGAGGTCGAGCAGTCCCTGGCCGCACAGAATACGCTCCACGGACACCCGGCCATAGCGGTTGCGGAAATGACGCAGCAGGTTCTGTTCGCGCTCGTCGGTGGGGGCGAAGGTGACGTGGCCGCCTTCGGTGGGCAGCGGGATCCAGGCATGCCGGCCGGGAAAGATGCCGCCAACGCCGAGGCCGGTTCCTGGCCCGATCACCAGGCAGGCGGCATGCTCGCGCGCCACGCCCGGGTGAATCTCGACCAGCTCGTCGGCCGCCACGTGCGGCACACCCAGCGCCTGGGCCGTAAAGTCGTTGATCACCTTGAGCCGCTCGAGACCGAGTGCGGCTTGCACGTCGCGACGGGAGAACGACCAGTGATTGTTGGTCATGGTGACCCGATCGTCGCCGATGGGGCAGGCGAAGGCCAGGCAGGCCTCCCGCGGTGCCGCCTCGGCGGCCAGCCCGACCCGTTCAAGGTAGTCACGCACCGCCTCCACCAGACCGGGATAGTCGGCACAGGGCAGGGCGAGGATCTCTCGCGGCACGTGCTCGCCCGGGGTCACCAGGGCGAAGCGGGCGTTGGTGCCGCCGATGTCGCCGATCAGGGCCGGTCGGGTCATTGATCCTCCTGGGCGATCTTCTCGAGTTCGCGGGAGAGTACCTCGTCCTCGAAGCCGCCGAACACGCCGGCGCCCAGCTCGGCACTGGCGGCAAGGTGGCGGAAACCGCCGAACAGCTCACGGCCCAGGCCGAAGTGGTAGTGCTCCAGGTTGGGGTCGATACTTGGGCGGCCGGCGAACTCGGCGGCGTCGACCAGTGCGGTCAGTTCACCGCGCTCGGCATCGAGGCGCACCACGTCGCCGTCGCGCAGGCGCGCCAGCGGGCCACGATCCACCGCCTCCGGGGTGACGTGGATGGCGGCGGGAACCTTGCCCGAAGCGCCCGACATGCGCCCGTCGGTAACCAGCGCCACCTTGTAGCCGCGATCCTGCAGCACACCGAGGAAAGGGGTGAGCTTGTGCAGCTCGGGCATGCCGTTGGCCTTGGGTCCCTGGAAGCGCACCACCACCACCACGTCACGATCGAGTTCGCCCGATTCGAAGGCGGCCTTGACCTGGTTCTGGTCGTCGAAGATGCGTACCGGCGCCTCGACGATCCGGTTGGCCTGCTTCACCGCCGAGACCTTGATCACGCCGCGTCCGAGGTTGCCGTCGAGCACCACCAGTCCGCCGGTGGGGGCGAAGGGATTGGCGACCGGGCGCAGCACGTCGGCGTCGAGGCTCTCCTTCGGCCCTTCGCGCCAGGTAAGCTTGCCGTCCTCGAGGAAGGGCTCCTGAGTATAGGCGGAGAGATCGGTGCCGAACACGGTGGGGATGTCGGCGTGCAGCAGGCCGGCCCCGAGCAGCTCGCGGATCAGCAGGCTCATGCCGCCGGCAGCCTGGAAATGGTTCACGTCGGCGCTGCCGTTGGGGTAGATCCGGGTCAGGCTCGGTACCACTGCCGAGAGGGCGGTAAAGTCGTCCCAGTCGATGGTGACGCCGGCCGCCGCGGCCATCGCCACCAGATGCAGGGTATGGTTGGTGGAACCGCCCGAGGCGAGCAGGCCGACCATGGCGTTGACGATGGCGCGCTCGTCGATCTGCCGGTAGAAGGGTCGGTAGTTGCCGCTCTGCTCGGTGTTGCGAATGGCCTGCTCGGCGGCGTAGCGGGTCAGCGCCTCGCGCAGCGGAGTGCCCGGATTGACGAAGGAAGCCCCGGGCAGGTGCAGGCCCATCATTTCCATCATCAGCTGGTTGGAGTTGGCGGTGCCGTAGAAGGTGCAGGTGCCGGGGCTGTGGTAGGAGCGCGATTCGGCCTCGAGCAGCTCCTCGCGGCCGACCTTGCCCTCGGCGTAGAGCTGTCGTATGCGGGCCTTCTCGTCGTTGGGCAGGCCGCTGGGCATCGGGCCGCCGGGGACGAACACCGCCGGCAGGTGGCCGAAGCGCGCCGCGCCGATGAACAGCCCCGGTACGATCTTGTCGCAAATGCCCAGGTAGAGCGCGGCATCGAACATGTTGTGCGACAGCGCCACGGCGGTAGCCATGGCGATCACGTCGCGGGAGAACAGCGACAGCTCCATGCCCGGCATACCCTGGGTGACGCCATCGCACATCGCTGGTACGCCACCGGCGAATTGTGCGGTGCTGCCCATGCCGCGGGCGGCTTGCTTGATGATCTCGGGGTAACTCTCGAAAGGCCGATGGGCCGAAAGCATGTCGTTATATGACGAAACGATGCCCAGGTTGGCGCTATTGGTTAGTTTGAGGCTGTCCTTGTCGCCGGCGTGATCACAGCCGGCAAAGCCGTGGGCCAGGTTGCCGCAGGAGAGCTCGCCGCGATGCACGCCCTGCCTGTGCTGTGCAGCCATGTGCGCTTCGTAGAGCTTGCGGCGCTCGCGTGAACGCTCGCGAATGCGGCCGGTCACCTGCTCGACGGTGGGGTTTAGTGCGGTGGGGCGAGCCATGAGAGCACCTCGCGTCGTTGGGTGATAGATGTAAATTTACACAATTGTGTCCCATCGCGTGGCAGATTTGAAGGTGTCTGGCCGAAACTATGTAGTTTTATTACAGCGATGGAAAAGGTTGGGTAGGTCTGGGCACAATGTAGGCGGCTGTCGGTCAGTTGTCAGCCGGCGCTTCGGTCACCTGCCTCACGGAAACACCATGTCCGAGCTGATTCTCAAGCGGCTGCCAGCCATCGAGGCGGTGGCGGCGACGCAATGGAACGCGCTGGTCGATGAGGACCACCCCTTCCTGCGCCATGAATTTCTCCATGCGCTTGAGGCGAGCGGGGCGGTGGGACGGGCGACCGGCTGGGTGCCGAACCACCTCACGCTATGGCGGGGCGATGCCCTGGTCGGCGCGATGCCGCACTACCACAAGTTCCATTCCTATGGCGAATACGTGTTCGACTGGGCGTGGGCCGATGCCTGGGAGGGGGCGGGTGGACGCTATTATCCCAAGGGACTCACGGCGATCCCGTTCTCTCCGGTACCAGGACCGCGGTTGGCCCTGGCCGCTGACGTCGACCCCCTGGCGGCCCGGGAGCTTCTGGCCGCGGCGTGGGAGGAGAGCACGCTATCGAGCTGGCACCTGCTGTTCGCCCAAGATGACGAAGTCGAGGCCTGGCTCACTGCACGCCCCGACCTGCTGGTGCGTCACGGCGTGCAGTTCCAGTGGCAGGATCGCGGTTACGGCGACTTCGAGGGTTTTTTGAGTGCACTTACGGCGAAGCGGCGCAAGACGATTCGCCGTGAGCGCCGCCGGGTGGCCGAGCAGGGCCTGACCCTGCATCGCTTGACCGGCGAGGCGATCGGCGAGCGCGAGCTCGAGCACTTCTTCCGCTGCTACGAGATCACCTATCTCGAGCGTGGCCGTCATGGCTACCTGAATCTGGACTTCTTCCGACGCTTGCGTCGCACCATGGCCGATGCGCTGGTGCTGATTCAGGCACGCCTCGATGACCAGCCGGTCGCCGCTGCCCTCTGCCTGCAGGGCAGTCGTACCCTCTTCGGGCGCTACTGGGGCAGCGAGGTGATGGCCGACTGCCTGCATTTCGAGGCCTGCTATTACCAGGGAATCGAGCACTGCCTGGCTCACGGCCTGACCTGCTTCGATCCCGGCACCCAGGGCGAGCACAAGCTCACGCGCGGTTTTGCCCCCCGCCGGCTACGCTCGCTGCATCACATCGCCGACCCGAGGCTGCGTGATGCCCTGGCCGGCTTCTGTGACGAGGAGCGCCGCCACGTCGAGGCCTACTGCCGGGCCGCCGAGCGAGCCTTGCCCTACCGCTGCTGAGACGTTCAGCGCGTGAGCCGGGCAGGCGATGATGGCATAATGCCGGCCATTCAGAATCATGAGGACGTCAGTCGATGCTCAAGTGGCTTGCCATCGCCCTGCTGCTGTTGCTGGCGCTGCTGCAGTATCGCCTGTGGCTCGGCGACGGCGGCATTCACGAATTGCGCGAGATAGACAAGCGTGTGGCCATGCTCGACGCGGCCAACAAGCCGCTGCGCGACCGCAACGAGCGGCTGGCCGCCGAGGTGGTGGATCTCAAGACGGGCCTCGATGCCATCGAGGAGCGCGCGCGCAGTGATATCGGCATGGTGCGCACCGACGAACAGTTCTATTGGGTACCGGGCGTGGGGGCCGAGAGCGGTACAGGAGGGCGCGGCGTGACGGATGCACGGGCGGGGCACCCGAATGAGTAAAAACCTGTGGCTGGTGGTGCCGGCGGCGGGCCGTGGTCGGCGCATGGGCTCGGATGTGCCCAAGCAGTACCTGCCCCTGCGCGAGCGCCCGGTGCTCGCTCATACCCTGGCGCGGCTGCACCGGGCCTTTCCGGCGGCACGGCTCTGCCTGTGTCTCGACGTCGACGACGACCACTTCGATCCCGCCTGGGTGCCTTTTTCTCACTGGCGGCGCACCCCGGGAGGCAGCGAGCGGGTCGACTCGGTGCGCTACGCCCTGGCTGCCATGGCCGATAGCGCCGCGGACAGCGATCTGGTGATGGTTCATGACGTGGCGCGCCCTTGCGTGACGCAGACGGACCTCGAACGCCTGTATATCGCGCTTTGCGAGGACGAGGTGGGCGGCCTGCTTGCCGCGCCGGTCGCCGACACCATGAAGCGCGACGACAGCCATGGTCGCGTGGCTCGGACGGAGTCGCGATGCGGCCTCTGGCAGGCGCAGACCCCGCAAGGGTTTCGCTACGGCCTGCTGCGCCGGGCACTGGACGAGGCCGCGGTGAACGGCCTCGTGGTGACCGACGAGGCGTCGGCGGTGGAGGCGCTGGGCCTCGCACCGCGACTGGTGCCGGGCAGACGCGACAATATCAAGATTACCCACCCGGAGGACCTCGCGCTGGCGGAGCACATCCTGGCCGCTCAGCAGGGCATGTCCCCACTCAATCATTCCCACGAGGAGGCGCCCTGATGCTGCGCATCGGCCATGGTTTCGACGTTCACCGCTTCGGTGAGGGCGACCATCTGATGATTGGTGGCGTTGCCGTCCCCTTCGATCACGGCTTCGTTGCCCACTCCGATGGCGACGTGCTGCTGCACGCCATCAGCGATGCGTTGCTTGGCGCCTGTGCGCTGGGCGATATCGGCCGCCACTTTCCCGATACCGACCCCGCCTGGGCCGGTGCCGACAGTCGCGGCCTGCTGCGTCATGTGCTGTCGCTGGTGCGCGAGGCGGGCTATCGCGTTGGCAACGTCGATGCCACGGTGATCGCTCAGGCACCCAAGCTGGCACCCCACATCTCGGCCATGCGTGAGCGTATCGCCGAGGATCTCGAGCTTGCCCTGGATGCGGTCAACGTCAAGGCGACCACCAGCGAGCGGCTAGGCTTCACCGGTCGTGGCGAAGGCGTTGCCGCCGAGGCCGTAGTGCTGCTGACCCGTGCGGGGGAAATGTCGCGTGAGTGACTCGCTGCCGAGTTGCTGGCCCCGCGTCAGCGAAGCCGAGTTCGGCCCTCCGCGCAGCGGGGAGTTTCGCGCCACCCCAGAGGACTTCGTGGTGGAAGAGGTCCTTGGCTTCGCCCCCGAGGGGCAGGGCGAGCATCTCTGGCTATGGATCGAGAAGCGTGGGCTCACCACGCTGGAGGTCGTGCGCCATCTGGCACGGGCCTGTGGCATGACGCCGCGCGCCATCGGCTATGCGGGCATGAAGGATCGCATTGCCGTGACCCGTCAGTGGCTTTCGGTACACTTGCCGGGCCAGCAGGCGCCGGAAGACCTGGCGGCGCGGCTTGACGCTCTCGGCGTTAGAGTCTTGGAGCAGGTTCGCCATCCGCGCAAGCTCAAGCGTGGCGTACATCGGGCCAACCGCTTCCAGCTGCGTCTTTCGGGGGCGGCCATAAACGACGAACTCGAGGCGCGCTGGGCCTGGCTGTGTCGACATGGCGTACCCAATCTGTTTGGCCCCCAGCGCTTTGGTCCGGCAGGCCGTAACCTGATACGTGCCCGGTCGCTGCTGGCGCGAGGCTGGCGCAAGCGTGACGATCGTGAGGGCATGCTGCTCTCGGCCGCGCGCAGCTACCTGTTCAATGAGCTCACGGCCTTGCGGCTGTCGGACGGCAGCTGGCGGCACTTGGTGGCGGGTGACGTGGCGATACTCGACGGCACCGCGAGCCAGTTCGCTGTGGATGCCGTGGATGCCGAGCTTGGCGAGCGGGCCTCAAGGCTCGATTTGCATCCGTCCGGTGTGCTGTGGGGCGTGGGCACGTCCCTCGCCAGGGGCGATGCGCTGTACTACGAGAACGCCATTGCCGAGCGTCATGCTGTGCTCTGCCAAGGCCTGGAGCGGGCCGGGGTCCGCATGGCTCGGCGTGCCCTGCGCATGCGCCTGGATCAGCCGCGGCTCGAGAGGGATGGGAGGGAGGCTCGGCTCGACTTCCTCTTGCCGCGCGGCAGTTTCGCCACGGCAGTGCTGCGTGAACTCATCGACCACCCCACTCTGACGCTTTCCACGGAGGCCTGATCGGATGCGCCGACTTCTGCTTTCCAATGATGACGGTGTGCATGCTCCGGGCCTGCACGCTCTGTACGACGCCCTGGCGCCCCATGCCCGGCTGCGCGTGGTGGCGCCTGACCGCGACCGAAGCGGTGCCAGCAATTCACTCACCCTCAATCGGCCCCTGGCGCTCACGTCGCTGGACAACGGCTTTCATTGTGTCGATGGCACCCCGGCCGATTGCGTCTACCTGGGGGTCAACGGCGTGTGGGACGAGCGCCCCGATCTGGTGATCTCCGGCATCAACCACGGCGGCAACCTGGGTGACGACGTACTCTACTCCGGCACCGTGGCGGCGGCCATGGAGGGGCGAAACCTGGGCATGCCGGCGATCGCCATGTCGCTGGTGGGTTCACGTTACTTCGATACCGCCGGACGCGTGGCGGCGAGCCTGGTAGGGGCGGCCGACCAGCTCTCGCTGCCTCCTCGCAGCCTGCTCAACGTCAACGTGCCGGACCTGCCTTGGGAGGAGATCCAGGGCTTTCGCGTCACTCGGATGGGCTACCGCGGCCCGGCAGAGCGGCCCATGGAGGTGCGTGACCCTCGCGGCCGCCTGCGCTACTGGATTGCGGCAGTGGGAGAGAATGCCGATGATGGTCCCGATACCGACTTTGCCGCCATCGAGGCGGGCTATGTTTCGATCACGCCGCTGCAGACTGACTTGACGCAGCGTGCGGCCATCGAAGATGTGCAGGGCTGGCTGGATGCATTCACCTGAACGATTACCCGAACTGCTGCGCGGCGTCGGCATGACGTCGCAGCGAACCCGCGACCGCATGGTGGCGCGCCTGGCAAGGCAAGGGGTCGCCGACGAACGAGTCCTCCGGGTGATGGCCGCCGAGCCACGTCATTTCTTTCTCGACGAGGCATTGGCTCACCGCGCCTACGAGGATACCTCGTTGCCCATCGGCCACGGCCAGACCTTGTCCCAGCCGTGGATGGTGGCGCGGATGACGGAGCTGGTGATGCAGGAAAACCCGGGGCGGGTGCTGGAGATCGGTACCGGCTCCGGCTACCAGACACTGATCCTGTCCCGCCTGGTGCCGGAACTCTGGTCTGTCGAACGAATCAATGCCTTGCATCACCGGGCGGCGAAGCGGTTGCGCCTGTTGCAGGCGCATAACGCGCGCCTGCGCCTGGCCGATGGCGGACACGGCTGGCAGGAGGCGGCGCCGTTCGATGTCGTGCTGCTCACCGCCTGCGCCCACGAGTTGCCCGAGCTGCTGATCTCGCAGCTCAGTGAAGCGGGTGTGATGATTCTGCCCTTGGCCGACCCCGACGGCGAACAGTGGCTGACCCGGGTGCGCCGAATGGGGGCTCAACATGAGGTTCAGCGGCTCGAGCGCGTACGCTTCGTGCCGCTGCTGCAAGGAGTGATTCGTTGAAGCGACAATTCAGTACCTTTCTCAAGGGGGCCGGGATGGGGGCGGCCGATGCCGTGCCCGGAGTCTCCGGTGGCACCATAGCCTTCGTCACGGGCATCTACGAGGAACTCATTCATACCATCAAGCAGTTCGGTCCTAGTGCTTTCACGGCCTGGCGACGCGGTGGCCTGGCGGCGCTCTTCGCCCATCTCAATCTGGCCTTTGCCATTCCGCTGCTGCTCGGTATCGGGGCCAGTCTGGTCAGCGTGGCGCATCTGGTCGTCTGGCTCATGGACGATTACCCGTTGCTGCTCAACGGTTTCTTCTTCGGCCTGGTGGCGGCCTCGGCCATCGTGGTGAGCCGTCATCCCGCCGACTGGAAGCTCTGGCACCTGATCCCGCTGGTTCTGGGCCTGTTGCTGGCTCATGGACTGCCGTCGCTGATGCCGCTGGTCACACAACTGGGTAGTCCCTCGCTGGTGTTGATTGTCGGCGGTGCCATAGCCATCAGCGCCTTGTTGCTGCCCGGCGTATCCGGCAGTTTCCTGCTGTTGACCATGGGGCTTTACGGCACCGTGATGCAGGGGATCCGGAGCTTCGATCTGTCGCTGCTCTCGACTTTCGCGGTGGGTTGCCTGATTGGTCTTTTCGGTTTCTCGCGGCTGCTTTCCTGGCTGCTGCGCTACCACCACACCGCAACACTGCAGCTGTTGATTGGCTTCATCGTCGGCTCGCTGCCGGTACTGTGGCCCTGGCGGGAGCTGATACGCTACCAGCTCGGGCCCGAGTCGCAGGTGATCCCGCTCGAGTACCGCTATCTGACACCCGGCGACTACGCCAACCTGACCGGGGAGCCTGCTCTGCTGGTTCCCGTGGTGATCGCCATGGCGGCCGGTGGCGTGCTGGTCCTGGCGTTGGGTCGCCATTCGCGGGGCGGGGAGTCTGGCAAGGCCGACAACGGCTCTCGCAAATCGTCTGACAAGAAGGAGGGCTCCAATGCGTAAGGTATTTCTCGTCTCGGCCGTTGCCATGGCAGTGGCTGGCTGTGCCGCTCAACAGGAGTATTCCACTCCCCAGGTCCGCGACCTGTCGGTGAGCCGCGAAAGCACTCCGGCCAGCCACTATACGGTCGAGGCCGGCGATACCTTGTACGGTATCGCCTGGCGCCACGACATGGACTATCGCGATCTGGCCAGGCTCAACCAGATCGGCCCGCCCTACCGTATCCAACCCGGCCAGCAGTTACGTCTGAGCGACGCTGCGGCGGCGTCGTCGTCCGGAGAGTCTCGCTCGGGTGAGCTGGGGCAAGGCCAGGTCGCGACGGCGACGGCTCTCGGCGGCGGCACGGCGGCTCAAACGGGGGATGACGACTGGCTGCTGCCCGACGAAGAAGCCATCGAGCGTAACCGGAGGTTGACGGCCGAGCCACTCTCCGCGGAGGAGGGCGTTCCCAGTGATACTGCCATAGCCGGGGCGCAGAGCATTGCCGAGGGCCCGACTCAGCCTGAAAGCCAGCCGCAGACTCCGCCGGAGCCCAGAGTCGAGCCCGAAGCAGCCACCGCCGTGCAACCCGAGCCCGAGCCCGAGCCGCAACCGGAAGCTCAACCGCAGGATGCGGGCACCGAGGTGGCCGGGGAGCCTGAACGCCAGCCCGAGAGCAATGGTCGCAGCTATACACCGGTAGCAGAGGTCCCCTGGCAGTGGCCCGCAGACGGTGAGCTGGTCGGTCGCTTCGGTGAAGGCGGCAGCATAACCGCCGGCATTGATATCGCCGGGCAAAAGGGGCAACCTGTCAGAGCAGCCGGACCTGGTATCGTGGTCTATGCCGGCAGCGGGGTGCGGGGCTATGGCAACCTCATCCTGCTCAAGCACAATGACCAGTACCTGAGCGCCTATGCCCACAACGACAGCCTCCGGGTGACGGAGAACGATGTGGTCGAAGCCGGTCAGGTGATCGCCACGATGGGTGATAGCGATGCCGAAAGCGCCAGGCTGCACTTCGAGGTGCGCAAGGATGGCCAGCCTCAGGACCCCCTGAAGTTCCTGCCGGAACGCTAGTCAATATCGCGGTTGCCGTCGGAGCGTCACAGGTGGGCATGGGTGCCGATGGGCACCGTGAGGAGTCATAACAAATAGAACTCTGCGTGCTGTGAGCCATGCCAGAGCAACAGGCATTTCAGGACGAAACCACGGGGTAGCAACCGATGAGCATGCTTGAACGGGACCTTCAGGATGTTGATCTCGATGACGTCACCGAGGCCGACCAGGACCTCGAAACGGATTCGGACACTGCAACCAGTGACGATGACGCCGCCTTCGAGAAAGCGTTGAGTCGTGAAGACAAGCATTACCACCATAGCCTCGACGCCACCCAGATCTATCTCAACGAGATCGGTTTCTCGCCTCTGCTGACGCCCGAAGAGGAGGTCTACTACGGCCGCCTGGCGCAGAAGGGTGACCCGGCGGGCCGGGCGAGAATGATCGAGTCCAACCTGCGCCTGGTGGTGAAGATCGCCCGGCGCTATCTCAACCGCGGGCTGACCCTGCTCGACCTGATCGAGGAGGGAAATCTCGGCCTGATCCGTGCCGTGGAGAAATTCGACCCCGAGCGCGGTTTCCGCTTTTCCACTTACGCCACCTGGTGGATCCGCCAGACCATCGAGCGGGCGCTGATGAACCAGACCCGCACCATCCGTCTGCCGATCCACGTGGTGAAGGAGCTCAACATCTATCTGCGGGCAGCGCGCGAGCTGACCCAGAAGCTGGATCACGAGGCCACGCCGGAAGAGATCGCCGATCATCTCGACAAGCCGGTCGAGGCGGTGAAGAAGATGATGGGGCTCAACGAACGGGTCTCTTCGGTGGACTACCCCATGGGTGGCGATAGCGACAAGCCACTGATCGAGACCCTGGCCGACGACAATGAGCAGGGCCCCGAGTCGTCGCTGGTCGACGTCGACGTCAAGCAGCACGTCGACGAGTGGTTGGCGGAACTGACTGAGAAGCAGATGGAGGTAGTGGTACGCCGGTTCGGGCTGCGCGGCCACGAGGCGGCCACCCTGGAGGAGGTCGGCGACGAGATCGGCCTGACCCGGGAGCGGGTTCGCCAGATCCAGGTGGAGGCGCTCAAGAAGCTGCGCCGGGTACTCGAGAAGCAAGGGCTCTCGATGGACAACATCTTCAACGAGTAGGCCCTGCGACGAAGAAATGGCAGCCGACCCAAGGGTCGGCTGCATATTTTCTGCATGCTGATAGGATATCATTAGCCTCCTTACCATGCAGGGATGAAAAGGGGAAAAGAACACATGCTTCGCCCACCTTTCGCACGCCGCTTCCCACGGGGACTGGCCGCTGTCATCGGTTGCCTCATGATCGGTCAGGCACAGGCTGCCGATCTCTGGACCATCGCCCGGGATGCCTTGGCCAATGATGCCGAGCTGTCGTCCACCCAGGCGAGTTTCCGCGCCACCGAAGCCGCGCGGGACGTACAGCGCGGTGCGCTGCTTCCCCAGGTCTCGGTGGGTGGCAACGTGGCGCATACCCGCACTTACTCGAGCGCCACGGGCTCGGCGTTCGGGCAGGGTGGAGGGCAAGCGGCCATACCGGGGCTGGCCGAACAGGACGATAACGTCAACAGCGCGGGCCTTAACCTCGATGCCGAGCAGGCGCTGTACGACCCTAGCCGTCGTGCCCAGCTGGAGCGAGCCGAGCGCGAGATCGATCGCGATGCCCTGGGGGTCGACGCGGCAACCCAGCAGCTGCTGTTCGACGTGGCCGATGCCTACTTCGAGATCCTTCGGGCTCACGATGTCCTGAGCGCACGGCGTGCCCAGGAGACTGCCATCGAGCGTCAGCTGGAGCAGGCGCAGGAGCGCTTCGAGGTGGGGCTGATTGCAATCACCGATGTTCACGAGGCGCAGGCCACCTATGACTTGGCGCGCGCCCAGCGCCTCGCGGCGGAAGGGGCCATGCAGGTCAGCTTCGAGGCCCTGGAGCGCCTGACCGGACATCGCTACGACAGCATCGAAGCGCTGGAGAACGAGGTGCCGATTGCGCCTCCCGAGCCGGCGGATCGTGAGGAGTGGGTGGCGCTGGCCCTGGCCAACAATCCCCTCGTGCTGGCGGCAGAGGCCGGTATCGAGGTAGCGCGCAGCAATGTCGACATCGCCAGGGCCGGTCAGCAGCCGGTGGTGTCGGCCTTCGCCAACTACGGTTGGTCGGACAGCGATCGCACGGGCACGAATCATCAGTCGGAAAGCCAGGTCGGCCTGCGTGCCAGTCTGCCGCTCTACACCGGCGGCTCGACCCAGGCACAGATTCGCCAGAACGGCTTCCTGCTGGAGGCCAGCCAGTACGATTTCGAGGCACAGCGGCGTGACACCATACAGCAGGTGCGCTCCCTGTTTACCCGCGTCAATAACGATGTCGAAACCGTCGAGGCCCGTCGCCAGGCGATCGTTTCCAATCAGAGCGCGCTGGAAGCGACGCGTTCGGGATATGAAGTGGGGACGCGCAACATCGTCGACGTTCTCAACGCCGAGCAGAACTTGTTCAACGCTATTGCCGAACATGCCGAAGCGCGCTACGACTACATTCTTGGGCTGCTGCAGCTTCAGCAGCAGGCGGGGCTGCTCGGGCCGGACTCGATCCAGGCCGTCAATGCCTGGCTCTCCGAGGAGGAGCGTGTTCTGCTGGATCTGCCCGACGAGGCCAACCCCGATCCCGTCATGAACATTGGCGAGCGGCCCCAGGCGCCTTCCTGATGATTTGCTGAATATAGAGTTGATTTGAGTTTCTTATATCGAAAACCACCGATAAGTCGGTGGTTTTCTTCGTGTAATAGCGAGGAGTTTGAAACATAATTTTGCGCTATTTCGCCAAGTGGAGAGAATGTCATGGCCAGGCCCTTGCTCGCCGAGATCGATCTCGGCGCCCTGCGTCACAACTATTCGCTGGCGCGTGAATTGGCCGGTGACAGCCGGGCGGTGGCCGTGATCAAGGCCGACGCCTACGGTCATGGTGCCGTCGCTTGTGCCGCTGCGCTGGAGTCTCTACCTGCCGAGCGGCGGCCGCCGGCCTTCGCCGTCGCCTGCCTGGAAGAGGCGGAAGCCCTGCGCGAAGGAGGCATCGAGTCACCGATCGTATTGCTCGAAGGCATTTTCGAGCCGCACGAGCTGGCTCGCGTCGAGGCGCTGGGGCTGTGGATGGCGGTCCATAGCGAGTGGCAGGTGAGCGCGCTGCTGGCCTACCGACCGGCCAAGCCCATTCCCGTTTGGCTCAAGGTCGATTCCGGCATGCATCGGCTGGGCTTTCCTCCTGACCAGGCGGCGGCAGTCTGGGAGCGCCTGGCCGCCGCGCCGACGTGTGCCACTGGCCTATTGTTGATGAGTCACTTTGCCACGGCCGATGCCGTTGACTCAAAGTACTTCCAGCGTCAGCTCGACTGCATGCAGGCCCTGGCGAGGCGACTCGATGCGCCGCTGTGCCTGGCCAATTCCCCGGCGACCCTGGTATGGCCAGAAGCGCATGGTGCATGGGTTCGCCCAGGGGTGATGCTATATGGCAGCGATCCCCTCGAGCGGGCCAACGAGGCGAGCCACCGACTCGAGCCGGTGATGACCCTGCGCTCCGAGATCATCGCCGTGCGCGACCTGGCGGCAGGCGAGCCGGTGGGCTATGCGGGTCGCTGGCAGGCGTCTCGGCCGTCGCGCATCGGGGTGGTGGCCTGCGGCTACGGTGACGGCTATGATCGGCATGCCGCGGACGGTACGCCGGTGCTGGTGGCGGGGCAACGAACGGCGATCGCCGGCAAGGTCTCGATGGACATGCTGACGGTCGACCTCACTGATATCCCCGAGGCTGACATCGGCACCGAAGTGGTGCTGTGGGGCAGGTCTCGTCATGGAGCGGTGCTCACCGTCGACGAGGTCGCAAGGCATTGCGACACCATCAGCTACACGCTGCTAACCGGCATCCTGCCACGAGTTCCCAGACGCTATACGCCGCCTGCCTGAGGGTGGGCGATCGCTGCCCGAATTAGACCGAACGGAATTCTGCATGTCCAAGCGAAACTGGCCCGCCTCCTTCGCCCACCCCCGGTTCTGGCCAGCATGGCTGGCCATCGGCAGCATGTGGCTGGGGGCCTGGCTGCCATGGCGCGTGAAGCTCGCCCTCGGACGCGGTATCGGGCTGCTGGCCTGGCGCTTGATCCCGCGTCGTCGTCACATCGTCGAGACCAACCTGCGCTTGTGCTTTCCCGAGCTGAATGCGGCTCAGCGCGCCCGGCTGGTGAAGGAAACCTTCGCCGCCAACGGCATCGGCCTGCTCGAGACCGCCACCGCCTGGTGTCGCGATCCCCGCCACCTACGCCATCGAGTCGCCAGCAAGAACGGCCACTACCTGGCCCAGGCCCAGGCGCAAGGCAAGGGGGTGCTCATCATCGGTATCCACTTCTCGACCCTCGACCTCGGCGGCGCCTTCCACTCGCTCTTCTTTCCTGCCGACGTGGTCTATCGGCCCCACAACAACCCGCTATTCGACCGTTTCATGACCCGGGCGCGCAGCCGCATCTTCGGTGAGGCGATCGACCGTCACGATCTGCGCGGCGTGGTGCGGCGGATCAAGGCGGGCCACAGCGTCTGGTATTCGCCCGACCAGGATTTCGGTCGTGACGCCAGCGTGTTCGCTCCATTTTTCGGCGTCGATGCGGCCTCGATCCGCCTCACGGCCAAGATCGCGCGCATGACGGGGGCTCCGGTGGTACCGCTGATGTTCCATCGCAATCCTGATGACCGCACTTACACCATCGAGTGGCGGCCACCGCTGGAGGACTTTCCCAGTGGAGACGAGGTAGCCGATGCCGCACGTGTCAACGCCTTCATCGAGGAGGCGATACGCAAGCATCCGGAGCAGTATCTATGGCTGCACCGTCGCTTCAAGACTCGTCCGCGGGGCGAGCCGGGCTTATACTGAGGTCGGTTGAGCGGGATTGAGTTACAACGACTCACCGATGGTAACTTGACGCTTCCCCGGGCTCACGCAAGGCTTAAGAGGACCATGGACGCGGTGCCGAAGGATGGCGCCTGGATGAACCAAGGAGGTTCCTATGCTCGGTAATGCCATGCTGTTCCTGATCATTGCGATCATCGCCGGGGTGCTGGGTTTTTCCGGTATCGCCGGGGCGGCCACCACCATCGCGCAGATCTTGTTCTTTCTTTTTATCGTGCTGTTCATCGTCTCGCTGGTCACCGGCCGACGCCCTTGACGCGACGAGGCGAGAGGTACGAACTGCGCTGACGATCCTGCAGCGACCCATGAATCCGTAACGAGAGAGGCCTCGCCAGAGTGGCGAGGCCTCGTCGCTTGACCCGATAGCAGCGGTCAGGCGTCGATACGCTTGTACTTCATGCGATGCGGCGTATCGCTACCGACCCGCTTACGGTGATCCGCCTCGTAATCGGTGTAGTTGCCCTCGAAGAACACCACCTGGGAATCGCCCTCGAAGGCGAGGATATGGGTGGCGATACGGTCGAGGAACCAACGATCGTGGGAGATCACCAGGGCACAGCCGGGGAAGGCCAGGAGGGCCTCTTCCAGCGCGCGCAGCGTCTCGATGTCCAGGTCGTTCGACGGCTCGTCGAGCAGCAGCACGTTGGCGCCCTGCTTGAGGGTCTGGGCCAGTTGCAGGCGACCGCGCTCACCGCCGGAGAGGTCGCGCAGGAACTTCTGCTGGTCGTTGCCCTTGAAGTTGAAGCGACCGACGTAGGCACGCGAGGAGACCTCGTAGCCGTTGATGTTGAGGATGTCCTGACCGTCGGAGACTGCTTCCCACACCGTCTGCTTATCTTCCAGCGCATCGCGCAGCTGCTCGACGTAGGCGATGTCGACGGTCTCGCCGATCACCACCTCGCCGCTGTCCGGCTGCTCTTTCCCGGTGATGAGCTTGAACAGGGTCGACTTGCCGGCGCCGTTGCCACCAATGATGCCGACGATGGCGCCCTTGGGCACGTTGAAGGAGAGATCCTCGTAGAGCAGCTTGTCCTCGAAGCGCTTGGACACACCGTGAAACTCGATGACCTTGTCGCCCAGGCGCGGGCCGGGCGGAATGTAGATCTCGTTGGTCTCGTTGCGCTTCTGGAAATCGCCGGATTGCATCTCCTCGAAGCGGTTGAGGCGTGCCTTGCTCTTGGCCTGGCGGCCCTTGGCGTTGGAGCGTACCCACTCCAGTTCGTGCTTGATCGCCTTCTGCCGTGAGGCCTCCTGCTTGGCCTCCTGCTCCAGGCGCTTCTCCTTCGATTCCAGCCACTGCGAGTAGTTGCCTTCGAAGGGGATACCATGGCCACGATCGAGTTCGAGGATCCAGCCGGCCACGTTGTCGAGGAAGTAGCGGTCGTGGGTGATGGCGACCACGGTGCCGCTGTAGTCGTGCAGGAAGCGCTCGAGCCAGGCCACCGATTCGGCGTCCAGGTGGTTGGTGGGCTCGTCGAGTAGCAGCATGTCGGGGTTGGAGAGCAGCAGGCGACACAGCGCCACGCGGCGGCGCTCGCCCCCGGACAGGTTGCCTACCCGGGCTTCCCACGGCGGCAGGCGCAGCGCTTCGGCGGCCACTTCGAGCTTGCGCTCGAGATTGTGGGCGTCGGCGGCCTCGATGATGTTCTCCAGGCGCGCCTGCTCGGCGGCCAGGGCGTCGAAGTCGGCGTCCGGCTCGGCATAGGCGGCATAGACGGCGTCGAGCTTGGTTTGTGCCTCCTTGATCTCGCCCAGCGCCTCTTCCACGGTCTCACGCACGTTCTTCTCGTCGTCGAGCTGGGGTTCCTGAGGCAGATAGCCGATGTTGATACCCGGCATGGGGCGCGCCTCGCCCTCGTGCTCCTTGTCGACGCCGGCCATGATGCGCAGCAGCGTCGACTTGCCGGCGCCGTTGAGGCCCAGCACGCCGATCTTGGCACCCGGGAAGAAGGATAGCGAGATATCCTTGAGGATCTGCTTCTTGGGCGGAACGACCTTGCCCACCCGATTCATGGTGAAGACGTATTGCGCCATGGAATTCCACTGGAGTTGAGGGTTTCAGTGGCCCCGATGATAGTGGCCGGGCGGGGCAAAGGCCAGTGCTGCCGTGCTTGACGCCACATGTGGCGCGGCATGGCGTGCTGTGAGGATTGACATACTGAACGAGGCATCCGTGGATGCCTCGTGCCGGGGGAGTGCTGCCTACTCTTCCTCTTCCTCTTCGCCGATCAGCATCCAGTCGTCTTCGATGGCACGCTGCAGGCGTCGCTCTTCCAGCAGGGCCTCGACGCGGCGTCGTGCGCGCAGGGTGTCGGCGCGGCTGGAGGCGCGGGGGCGTACGTACTCGTCGTCGTTTACCGCTTCGAGGAAGTCCTGGTCGTCGTCGTGAGTGTCGCTGACAAGGGGTTCATGGCTCATGCGAAAATCCTCCCATGGCCCAGTGTCGACCGCTCGGCGATCGACGTATCGCACATTCGCTTCGCGTCCGAAGCGACGGACCTGAAGCGCCATCGGCGCCAATGGCTGGCACCTGACGGCTATATATCTCCGCTAGGCCTCGAGAGCAACCCCTCCGCGATGTTTTTTTTGCCGTGTCCGGCCTTGTCAGGGCAGCCCATGCTCGGCCTTGAGCCGCTCCAGCTCCATCTGGGCCTCGATGCGCTCGGTGACGTCCTTTTGCACACCGATGTAATAGGTCAGGTTGTCGTCGGCATCGAAGACGGGGGTAATCGACAGCTCGTTCCAGAACATCGTGCCGTCCTTGCGGTAGTTGCGCAGGATTTCGCGGCACGGGCGCCCCTCGCTCAGGGCCTTGCGGATAGTGGCCAGCGCTGGCTGGTCGCGATCGTCGCCCTGCAGGAAGCGGCAGTCCTGATAGAGGATCTCGTCGGTGCTGTAGCCGGTGAGTCGCTCGAAGCCCTGGTTGACGTAGATGAGGATGTTCTCGTCACCTTCCTGCTCGGCGACCACGATACCGTCTTCCGAGGCATCGACGATGCGTTCGAGCAGTTCCGGGCTGATCAATGGGGCGCGTTTCATTCAAGCATTCCTGGCTGAGACGTGGCGGTAACACAACGTGACTATGCTACATCATGGCTAGCCTGCGCCACGTTGACAACGCAGGGGCTACTCAACTTCCGGCATGCGTGCGGCCGAGACGGCAGCGGCCAGGCCCATGGCGGCCAGGACCACCAGCAGCCAGTCGGTGCCGAGCCATTGCGCCAGCAGTCCGGTCGCACCGCCGACCAGCAGCATGATCACTCCGGTCAGGGTGTTAGAGAGTGCCACATAGAGGGCGCGCCTAGCGTGACCCGCCATGTCGACCAGATAGGTCTTGCGCCCCAGACGCACGCCGGCGTGGACGATGACGAGCAGAGCATAGACGCTGGCATAGGGCCACACCGTTTGCGTCCACTCGCCCGGCAGCCAGGCGATACCGGCACCGAGCAGGCAGCAGGCTGCGGCCCCCAGGCCGGTGTCGCGCAGCACGGTACGGCTCGAGGCGTCGGCGCGTTTGCCCCACAACGGGTTGGCCAGCATGCCCGCCACCCCCGACACCACGATGAGCACACCCAGGCCGCCCAGCTCGGTGCCACTCTGCTGCTGGCCGAGCAGGGCGACGTAGGGTAGCGACAAGGCGCTGGCCAGCAGCAGCGAGCGCGACAGATTGAAGTGCAGGAAGTCGCGATCGTCACGCAGCAGGCGCAGCCCCAGCTTGATGCTGCTCCAGGCGTTCTCGCCCCCCTCCACGGCGCCGGGCTCCTCCTTGATGCTTGCCGCACATGCCGCGTTGAGTAGCCAGCCCAGTGCGGCAATGCCCAGCAGGGCTGCGAGGGCCAGCTCGCCAGGACGATCCTGGAACAGCATCAGGGTGCCGCCGGCAACCAGCGTCATGGCACCGGCGACGCTGCCGCTCCAGCCCATCAGGTTGCCGCGCCGACCCTTGGCGATGGTCTTGCCCAACACGTCCTTGGTGGCGATGGAGGAGAGCCCGCGGGCCAGCGACAGAACGATCAGCGTGGCCAGCACCAGGGTACCGCCGAGCCCGCCTTGTCCATACAGCGCGAGCAGCGCGAGAATCGCGGCGGCCAGTGCCTGGACGACCCCGCCGACCACCCAGGCCCACTTGCGCTGCGGCTTGAGGCGAATCAAGCCGGCGACGAACAGCTGCGGCAGCAGCGCGCCCGACTCTCGAATCGGTACCAGCAGACCAATCATCCATAGCGGAGCGCCGATTACGCCGAGCAGCCAAGGCAGCACCAACCTGGCGCTGGAGAGTTCGTCGGCCAGCTTGTTGCCCAAGGCGGCGGACAGATGAAGAAAAAAGTTATGCGGCTGCTCGCGACAGGCTGCGTCGGGGATGTCCTGGCACATGCGGCTGTCGTCGTCGCCCGTCAACCACTCGTAGAGACGCGACTGGCTGATCTCGCGTTCGGCCATTCAGGCTCCTTGGCTGCTATCATCACCACTCCATTGTTGCGACAGGGTGTCCGCATGTCACGCATCCGCATTCACTACTGCACCCAATGCCAGTGGCTGCTGCGCAGCGCCTGGCTGGCCCAGGAGCTGCTTTCCACCTTCGGCGAGGAGCTGGAAGAGGTCGCGCTGGTGCCATCCCATGGGGGCTACTTCGAAATCTTCTACGACGATGAATCGCTGTGGGAGCGCAAGCGCGACGGCGGCTTCCCCGACAGCAAGCAGCTCAAGCAGCGCGTGCGCGACCGGCTCGATCCCGAGCGGGACCTGGGACACATTGACCGATGAAGATGGCAGCGACGAGCACGGAGGTATCGAGCCAGGATCGCCAGGCCATGCTCTTTGGGTTGGGCGCTGTGGCGCTATGGTCGACCGTGGCCACTGCCTTCAAGGTGGCCCTGGTCGACATGTCGCCGCTGGAATTGATGTGGCTGGCGTCGCTGGTGTCGTGGCTGTTGATGGGCGCACTGGTGGTTCGCCAGGGCCTGCTCGGCGAGGCATTGCGTAAAGGCTGGCGCACCGCGGCCTGGGCCGGCCTGATGAACCCGGTAGCCTACTACCTGGTGCTGTTCGGTGCCTACGACCGCCTGCCGGGCCAGGAAGCCATGGCGCTCAACTACACCTGGGCCCTTGCCATGGCCTTTCTCGCGGTGCCTATCCTGGGGCAGCGGCTCACCCGCATCGATGTGCTGGCGGGGCTGGTCGCCTACTCGGGCGTATGGGTGATAGCCACGCGGGGACAGGTGCTGAACGTAGACTTTGCCGACCCCTTGGGGGTAGGGCTGGCGCTGGCTTCCACCCTGCTGTGGGCACTCTACTGGCTGCTCAACGTGCGCGACGCCCGCCCGCCATTGGTCGCCCAGTGGCAGAACTTCGGCGTCGGCCTGCCGGTACTCACCTTGTTGATGCTGCTGGGTCCCGGCTTTGCCTGGCACGGCTGGGCGACCTTGGGCGCCGGGGTGTATGTCGGCCTGTTCGAGATGGGTATCGCCTTCGTGCTGTGGCAACTGGCCGTGCATCGTGTGTCGCGCACGGCCAAGGTCTCGAACCTGATCTTCCTGTCGCCGCCGGTGTCGCTGCTGCTGCTCCACCTGGTGGTGGGCGAGCCGATCCTCGTCTCCACCCTGGTCGGACTGGTGCTGATCCTCGGCGGGCTCGGCCTGCAGCAGTGGCAGAAGGCGCCGGTGACTGCGGCTCAGGAGAGCAGCTGATGCTCGAAAAGAGTTGAACTCATTCCTCTGGCACTGGTGGTGTCATTCCCGATCCGCTTCGGCCAGCTCCACTCCATTGCCTTCCAGCAGCGGCGCCAGTTCCGGCCACACGTTGTCGAGAATGATCGGCTGGGCGTCGCTGGTGGGGTGAATGCCGTCGTCCTGCATCATGCCCTCCTCGAGCGCTACCCCTTCGAGCAGGAAGGGCACCAGCGGTGTATTGTAGTTATCGGCCAGGCGGGCGAATACGTCGGTGAAGGCGCGGCGGTAGGCCGGCCCGTAGTTGGGCGGAATGTCGATGCCGAGCAGCAGGACTTCTGCTCCGGCGCTCTGGCTGGCCTCGATCATGCCGGCCAGGTTGGCCTCCAGTTGGCTCGGCGGCAGGCCGCGCAGGCCGTCGTTGCCGCCCAGCTCTAGCAGAACGATGTCGGGGTCGTGCTGTCCGATTAGCTCGGGGAGACGGCTCGCACCGCCACTGCTGGTCTCGCCGCTGATGCTGGCATTGACCACCCGTGCGTGTCCGTCGAGCCGCTCTTCCAGCAGGCGGACCCAGCCTGTTTCCCGTTCGATGCCATAGGCGGTACTCAGGCTGTCGCCCATGACCAGCACGATTGGCCGCTCTGCAGCCAGGGCCGCCGAGGCCGCCAGCATCAAGGCGAGCAGTATGACGCAGGCTGAGCCAGCGAAGCTTAATCGCCGCTGGGCTTGCCTGGCTCGGCACACTCCGTTCACACCAATGGGGAAACCTTTCACCATGTCCGACTCCTCGACTCGAGATGCTGTAGCACCCGCCACGACGTCCGGCTCAAGGCGTGATGCCACACCGATTCTACATGCTCGGCAGCTGAGCAAGCAGGTCGTGAGCGGAGAGCGGCGGCTCACCATTCTGAGTGGCTTGACGCTCGAAGTGTTCCCCGGCGAGAGCGTGGCGATCCTCGGGCAGAGCGGGGCGGGCAAATCGACCCTGCTGGGGTTGCTGGCGGGGCTCGACGAACCGAGTGGCGGCGAGCTCGAGCTGTTTGGCGAGACATTGGGTCAGCTCGACGAGGACGGTCGTGCCCGGCTGCGCGCCGGCCGGGTCGGTTTCGTGTTCCAGAACTTCCAGCTGCTGCCGACCCTTACGGCACTCGAGAACGTGCTGCTTCCTCTGGAGCTTTCGCCGCTACCCGATGCCGCGGCGCGGGCGCGCGACTGGCTGGCTCGTGTTGGGCTCGGCGAACGCCTGGATCATTTGCCCAAGCAGCTTTCCGGCGGCGAACAGCAGCGCGTGGCGCTGGCGCGGGCCTTCGTCACCGGCGCCGAACTTGTCTTTGCCGACGAGCCTACCGGCAACCTGGACCAGGCCACCGGGGGGCGCATCATCGAGCTGCTGTTCCAGCTCAATCGCGAGGCCGGCACCACCCTGGTACTGGTGACTCACGATCACGCCCTGGCGGCGCGCTGCGATCGCTGCCTGCGCCTGGAGGAGGGGCGGCTGGTCGAGCTCGTGCGCGACGAGGTGGGCGCATGAGCCGGACGCCGAACCGCTCAGCCGGTACCAACCTGCTGCGGCTCTCCGCCCGCGGATTGCTGCGCGACCTGCGTGCCAGCGACGTGCGTGCGCTGTTCGTCTCCCTGGCCCTCGCGGTGGCTGCCTCGACCATGATCGGCTTCTTCCTCGATCGTCTGGACCGGGGCTTGACCCGCCAGGCTGGGCAGCTGCTCGGGGGCGATCTGGTGCTGGAGCAGGGGCGTCCCTTCGATGACGAGCTACGTCGCACCCTGGAGGAAGCTGGCATGACGCTGAGCGACCAGGTCGACATGGTGACCATGGTCAGTCTCGGTGACGCCTTCCAGCCGGCCAGCCTCAAGGTGATCGATAGCATCTATCCCCACTACGGCCAGATCTACGTCGACCGCGGCGAGGGCATCGAGACCCTGGCCCACGGACCCGCTCCCGGCGAAGCCTGGTTGGCGCCGCGCCTGGCGCTGCTGATCGAGGCCGAGCTGGGCGATCGCATCCAGGTCGGCGAAGGCGAGCTGACGGTGACCGGCCTGGTCGAGCGCGAGCCGGATCAGTCCGCCGGCTTCGCCAATTTCAACCCGCGTCTGATGATGCATCTCGATGATCTAGACGCCACCAACCTGGTACAACCCGGGGCGCGGGTGGAGTTCGAGCTGCTTGCTGCCGGCCCACCCCAGGCGCTGGAGCAACTGGGTCCGCTGATCGAGCGGCTGCGCCGTGAAGGGGTCGATGTGCGCGATGTCAGGCGCGACCGCCCGGGGCTTGGCAACGCTTTGGAACGCGCCGAGAAGTACCTCAGCTTGGCCGGGCTCGCCGCCGTGCTGCTGGCCGGTGTGGCGGTGGCCATGGCAACGCGGCGCTACGTCGAGCGACATCTAGACACCGCGGCGCTGTTGCGCTGCTTCGGTGCCTCCCAGCGCGACCTGACCTGGCTGTTTGCCCTGCAGCTGCTGTGGCTGGCCTTGGCGGCGTCGTTTCTGGGTGCACTGCTGGGCCTGGCAGGTCAGGCCGCGCTGCTGGCTCTGCTGACGGCGTTCCTGCCGCTCAGCCTACCGCCGCCGGGCTGGCTGCCGCTGTGGCTCGGCATATTGACGGCGCTGGCGGTGCTGGTCGGCTTCGCCGGGCCGACGCTGCTGAGGCTCAAGCGTGTCAGCGCGCTCAAGGTGCTGCGTCGCGAGCTCGATCCGCTGCCGGCCTCGGCCTGGCTGGTCGTGCTGGTGGCCAGCTTGGTCTTCGGCGGCCTGCTGTGGCTCTATTCAGGCGATATCGACCTGGCGGCCTCGTTGCTGGTCGGCGGCCTGGTCATGCTGGTAGTGCTGTGGGGCCTGGGGGCGTTGCTGCTCGGCCTGGTGCTGCGCCTCGCGTCTCGCCTGCCGCAGGGGCGCAGTAGCAGCGAGCTGTCCCAGGCCGTGCGCCTGGGAGGGCGTCAGCTGGCCAGGAGACGTAGCGCCAGCCTGGGCCAGCTGCTCGCCTTTGCGGTGACCTTCTTCGCCATGGCGATGATTGCCCTGGTGCGCGGGGATCTGCTTACCACCTGGCAGGCCCAGCTCCCCGAGGACACGCCCAACTACTTTGCCATCAACATCCAGCCCGGCGAGCGTGAGGCATTCATCGACGCCCTCGACGCCAATGCCGACGACCGCACGGCGCTCTATCCCATGGTGCGCGGACGCCTCACTGCGATCAACGGCGAGCCGGCACGCGAAGCGGTGCCGGTGGAATCCCGCGGTGACGGCTCGCTGCGCCGTGAACTCAACCTCACCTGGCAGGCCGAACTGCCGGAGGGCAACCGGGTGGTGGCCGGCCGCTGGTTCGATGACCTGGAGAGCGCACAGGCAGGGACTGGCTGGCTCGGAGCAGTGGATGCCGAGCCCCGGGAGGTCACGGTGCCGATCTCGCTCGAGGACGGCTTGGCCGAACGCCTGGGGCTGGCTCTCGGCGACCAGATGACCTTCACCATCGGCAGTGAGGAGGTGGTCGGCGAGGTGACGAGTCTGCGCAACCTGGACTGGGACAGTTTCCGCCCCAATTTCTTCGTCATCTTCCCACCCGGGGTGCTGGAGCGCTTCGGCCACAGTTTCATCACCGCCTTCCACCTCGAGGCGGGGCAGGGCGAGACACTGCGCCGACTGGTGCAGGGCTTCCCGGGCGTATCGCTGCTCAACATCGACGCTATCCTGGCCCAGGTACGCGACGTGGTGACCCAGGTCACCCGAGCGGTGGAGCTGGTGCTGGCCTTCGTGCTGCTGGCCGGGGTGAGTGTGCTCTACGCGGCACTGACCGTGAGCCGTCCGGCGCGCGCGCATGAGAGCGGCCTGCTGCGGGTGTTCGGCGCCGGCGGTGGCCTGATCTCCCGCGTGCAGGGGGCCGAGTTCGCCCTTCTCGGCCTGGCCAGCGGCCTGATGGGCGCACTGCTGGCCGAGCTGGCCGTTGCCGGCATCTACGTGGCCTGGCTCGATCTGGCTCCGCGGCTGCATCCGTGGCTGTGGTTGGTGCTGCCGCTGGGCGGCGCGCTGCTGATCGGAGCCATCGGCCACGCCTTGTCGCGTGGACTGCGCCGGGAGGCGCCGGCGGCCAGTCTCGGTCTGCTGGGGGAGGCCTGACCTGACCGGCGGCGCTGGCCAATGCGTTGAACCGGCATTGGCTAGCGACTTGCACGAGGCCACAACTGCACTACCGATAAGGTTACACTGTGTAAGCGTGGCGCTGGCTGACATCGCCACTCCGGTTTCTATGCATTCACAGGAGGTGATGTTCATGCAAGCCTTTAACTCCTCGGTGACTCGCCTGGGCCAGTTGCTGACCTGCGTGGCGCTCATGGGCGGCAGTACTACCGTAGCCGCCGATGCAGAGCGGCTCGAGGCCGACCTGCGGGCGCTGTTCGGCGCAGGCGGCAACCTCTCGCTGGGCGAGGTTTCGAGCGGGATGCTGCGATCCCGTGTGACCGCCGAGGAGATCGTCTTCGAGGCCGAGGAGGGCGAGCGTCTGGTGATCGATCGCTATATCGTCAGCGGCGACTACGACGCCCCCGACGAGGTGACGCTGGAAGGATTGCGCATCGAGGACAGCCTCACCGAGCTGACGCTGATGAGTGCGGAGCGAATCGTGCTGGGAGAGCCTTCGCACGCGGTCTTCCCGCTGCATGCGGAACTGGCTCCCGATGAGGTACGTCTCGGCAGCCTGGCCATCGACGGCATCGTGCTCGAACTGGCCTCGGAGTTGGGCGAGGAACTCTTCTTCGACACGCCCTTGCAGGACGGCCAAGGACGCATGACCATCGATCGGGTGCGCGGCGAATCGCTGACCCACGACGCCATCGGCATGCTCGAGATCACCGGCGTGGCGGGGGCGGCGGAAAATCTGGACGAGATTGGCTCGGGCTCCTTCACCCTGGCCTCGCTGCGTCTCGAGGAACTGACCGGGCTCGATACCGAAGGTGAAGAAACGCTGGCGTCGTTGCTGCTGCGCGATCTCGACGTCGATGCCAGCGAACTGGTCGGCAGCCTGGCCATGCTCGACGTCGATGGTGATTTCAATGATGGCAAGGGCGGCATGCGCCTCGAGGGGCTTCAGCTCGATCTGGCGCGCATGATCGAGCTGGCGCCCGAAGAGGAGCGTACCCAGCTGCGCATGGTTAGCAACGTGCTGACCGACGGCAGCGGCGAACTACGGCTCGACGCCGCCCTTCTCGGTAGTTGGCAGGAGAAGGGCGAGCACAGCGTGCTGGTCAGCGATAGCCAGATCGTTGTTCAGGACGCGTTGCGTCTGCTGTTCGACGTCAATCTGCCGGTGCGACTGCCGGCCGGGGTGACGCCGGCCGATGCTTTCGCCGACCCCGACTGGCTGGAGCGTGCGACCTTGCTGGGGGGAGACATGCGGCTGAGCCTCACCGACGCGGGCTTGTTTGCTCGTCTGGCAACCCTGGGTGCAGCCATGGAAGGGATGACCGAGGCACAGTACGTCGAGCAGGCGCGCACCCAGGCCCAGGGGCTCGGCATGATGTTCGGCCCGGAGGCGCAAGCGGTCTTGCTGGGGCTGGTCGAACTGCTGGAGGGTTCCGCCGAGGAGTTGGAAGTTCGCTTAAACCTGCCCGCCGAGAGCAGCGTGGCCAGCTACCAAACCGATCCGCTGGGGGTGGTCGACAAGCTCAACGTCAAGTTCGAGACCCGCTAAACCCAGCATGAGAAATACTGCACACACTCATGACGGCCTTTCATGTGAAAGCCATCATGGCCTGGGGTATCATGGCGCATCCCGATTCTCCCCGTGATGCGAGGTTTCCCGCCGATGTTCAGCCGTGACATGACGATTGCCGGTTTCGATGACGCCCTGTTCGATGCGATGCAGAAAGAGCTCGCCCGTCAGGAAGCACACATCGAGCTGATCGCCTCCGAGAACTACGCCAGCCCCCGGGTGATGGAGGCCCAGGGCAGCCAGTTGACCAACAAGTATGCGGAAGGCTACCCCGGCAAGCGCTACTACGGCGGCTGCGAGTACGTCGACATCGTCGAGCAGCTGGCCATCGACTATGCCAAGCAGCTGTTCGGTGCCTCCTACGCCAACGTTCAGCCCCACTCCGGCTCCCAGGCCAACGGTGCCGTATTCCAGGCGCTGGTCAAGCCGGGCGACACCGTGTTGGGCATGAGCCTCGACGCGGGTGGTCACCTGACTCACGGCGCCAAGCCCAACTTCTCCGGCAAGCACTACAATGCCGTGCAGTACGGCATCGACGACACGGGGCGCATCGACTACGAGGAAGTGGCGCGTCTGGCCCGCGAACATCAGCCCAAGATGATCATCGCCGGCTTCTCTGCCTACTCTCAGGTCATCGACTGGGCGAAGTTCCGCGAGATCGCCGATGACGTGGGAGCGTACCTGCTGGTCGACATGGCCCACATTGCCGGCCTGGTGGCCGCCGGTATCTACCCGAGCCCGCTTCCCCATGCCCACGTGGTGACCACTACCACCCACAAGACCCTGCGCGGCCCGCGCGGTGGCCTGATTCTCTCTGCCGAAGACGATGCCGAGATCGAGAAGAAGCTGCAGTCCGCTGTCTTCCCCGGCATCCAGGGCGGCCCGCTCGAGCACGTCATCGCCGCCAAGGCAGTGTGCTTCAAGGAGGCCATGGCGCCCGAGTTCAAGGCCTACCAGCAGCAGGTGGTTAAGAACGCCCAGACCATGGCCGGGGTGTTCATCGAGCGCGGCTACGACGTGGTTTCCGGTGGCACCGAAGACCACCTGTTCCTGCTCTCGCTGATCAAGCAGGGCTTGACCGGCAAGGATGCAGATGCCGCCCTGGGTCGCGCTCACATCACCGTCAACAAGAACGCCGTGCCCGGCGACCCGCAGAGCCCGTTCGTCACCTCCGGCCTGCGCATCGGCACCCCGGCGGTAACCACCCGCGGCTTCGGCGAGGGCGAGTGCCGCGAACTGGCCGGCTGGATCTGCGACATCCTCGACGCCATGGCCAAGGGTGACGATAGCGCCTCCATCGAAGCCGAGGTGAAGGGCAAGGTCGAGGCCGTCTGCGCCCGCTTCCCGGTCTATCGCTGAATCCGGCGGTAACGCATCCCGACGCCTCGTGCCGGTGACGGCACGAGGCGTCGTCGTTTTTGAGGTAGGCGGTCCGATGCCTCGGTTGCTCAGCCTAAAGGCTTAGCGTCATCAACCTTTTAGGTTCATTTTCCTGCACGCTTGGTGGTGACGTGCGCGTGGCGTGCTACCGTGATTGAAACGGTATGTATCTTTTTTGTAATGAAGGTTGGGTTGGCGTCTTCTTCATTCGGTGACCCGCAATGGTCCGGATACCTCAAGCCTCGGAGCTTCACCATGCCCTGCATTCCTGTCGGGGTTCCTTTGCCTCGGTGGGGCTCTTCAGCCTCTTCGTCAACCTGCTGATGCTGGTGCCGGCCATCTACATGCTGCAGGTATACGACCGCGTGTTGACTACCCTGAGCGGCGAGACCCTCCTGATGCTCACCTTGGTGGTGGTTTTCCTGTTCCTCATCATGGGTCTGCTCGAGCTGGTGCGTTCGCGCATCTTGGTGCGTATCGGCAATCGCCTGGACCTTCAGCTCAGCGGGAGGTTGTGCCAGGCCATGTTTCGGCACAGCCTGCTGACGGGCAGCCGGCAGTCGGCTCAGCCGCTCACCGACCTGGCTACCCTGCGCCAGTTCCTTGCCGGCAACGGGCTGCTGGTCTTCTTCGATGCCCCTTGGGTACCGGTCTACCTGGCAGTGCTCTTTCTCTTCCATCCATGGCTTGGCCTGTTCGCCACGCTGTCCGGCCTGGTATTGCTGACGCTGACCGCAGTGGGGGAGAAGCTGACCCAGCCGCTGCTGAGCGGGGCTGCCATCGAACAGATCAAGGCGAACGAACTGGTCGACGCCAACCTGCGCAACGCCGAGGCGCTGCATGCCATGGGCATGCTGCCGGGCATTCTGGCGCGCTGGTCGCAGCGGCACCGGCGCTACCTGGCGGGGCAGTCCCGGGCCAGCGATCGCGGCGAGGCGCTGGCCAGCAGTGCACGGGTGCTGCGCCTGCTGGCCCAATCCCTGATCCTGGGACTGGGCGCCTGGCTGGTGCTGCGCGAAGAACTGACACCGGGGATGATGATCGCCGGCTCCATCGTCATGGGGCGAGCGCTGGCCCCTATCGACCGTATGATCGGTACTTGGAGGGGCTTCATTTCCGCTCGTGGCGCCTACCGCCGTCTCGAGGAGTTGCTGCTCAGGGTACCGATGGAGCCCGAGCGGATGCCCTTGCCACGGCCAAGCGGCCGGCTGCGCCTGGAGGGCGTGACCGCAAGCGTGCCGGGAGGCCGAGTTGCGGTGCTGAGCAACATCCACTTCGAGCTGGGACCCGGCGAGCACCTCGGCATCATCGGGCCGAGTGCCGCCGGCAAATCCTCCCTGGCTCGGGTCATGCTGGGCATCTGGCCCGTGTCGGCGGGTACGGTGCGACTCGACGGAGCCGATATAGCAAGCTGGCAGCGTGACGCCTTGGGCCCGTGCATTGGCTACCTGCCCCAGGACATCGAGCTGTTCGATGGCACCATTGCCGAGAACATCGCCCGCTTCGGCGAGGTCGATTCGATCCGGGTCGTGGCAGCGGCGCGCAAGGCGGGCGTCCACGAGATGATCCTGGCCCTCCCCGATGGCTACGACACCCTCATCGCTTCCGGCAGCGGCCTCTCAGGGGGGCAGCGTCAGCGCCTTGCCTTGGCGCGCGCACTCTATGGAGACCCCGTGCTGGTGGTGTTGGACGAGCCGAATGCCAACCTCGACGACCGTGGAGAGAAGGCCCTGGCGGCGGCGATGTCGGCGCTCAAGCAGGAGGGCGTCACCCTGTGCGTGATCAGCCATCGCATCAGCGTGCTGAAGGGAATGGACCGGCTGCTGCTGTTGCGCGATGGTGAGATGCAGCGCTTCGGCCGGCGTGAAGAGGTAATGGCAAGCCTGACAATCAAGCCGGTGCCCAGTGCGGCCGCCGAGGCGCAGCCGCGCCAGGCGGCGCCACCCGTGGAGAGGCGAAGATGACGACGGCACGAGACGACCAGCCATACGGGGGGACAGGCTCGGCGCCGGCATTGGCCCCACCGCACGTTCCCCTCGACGAGAGACGCTATCACCGCCTTGGCCTGTTGGTGCTGCTGCTGGGGTTGGGGGGCTTCGGTGGCTGGGCCTTTACCGCGGAACTCTCGGTATCGGTGGTGGCGCCGGGGTACGTGGCGGCGGAGTCTTATCGGCGCACGGTTCAGCATCTCGAAGGCGGTATCGTGCGGGAGATTCTGGTGGAGGATGGCGACAGCGTGACGGCAGGCCAGCCCCTGGTCGTGCTCGACGACACCCAGGCGCGCAGCCAATTGCAGATCATGCGCTCTCAATACCTCATTCACCGGGCCACGGAACTGCGTCTGCTGGCCGAGCAGCAAGGAAATGCAACGCTGTCGATTCCCGAAGAACTTGCAACGAGCGACCTGCCGAGGGTTCAAGAGGTGCTGGCCCTGCAACAGGCACTGTTCGTCGCGCGGCGGGAATCCCATCGCGGTGCCCTGAACGCCTTGGACGAGCAGGTCATACAACTAAGACGACAGATCGAAGGGCTGGAGGAGACGGTAAGGCTGGGAGAGCGTCACCTAGCCTCGCTAAGCGCCGAGGAGAACGATTTGCGCGGGCTCTATGCCAGGGGACTCGTCGATAACCTGCGCCTGCGGGAGGTCGAGCGCGACTTGCTGCAACTCGAAGGCGAGGTGGCCGGCCGGCGTGCCGAGATCGGTCGGTTGGGCTCCCAACTGAGCGAGAACCGCATGCTGCGCGAGGTTCGAATTCAGGAATTTCATAAAGAAGTGGGCGAGCAGCTGCGCGACGTCCAGGCGCGGGTATCGGAAGCCGAGGAGCGCATCATCTCGCTGTCGGATCAGGTTCTGCGAACCACGGTAAGGGCACCCGTGGCCGGTACGGTGGTGGAACGCCGCGTGCATTCCAATGGCGACGTGGTGCGTCCGGGCGATTCGCTGCTCGACCTGGTACCGGCAGGCGATGGCTTCATCATCGAAGCGCGCGTGCCCGGACGCGATGTCGACCGACTGTACCCGGGGCAAGCGGCCGAGATCCGCTTTACCGCCTTCAACCAGCGCCAGACCTATTCGAGCCTGGCTGAAGTGGTCTATGTCAGTGCCGACAGCCAGGTCGACGAGGCGACCGATGCGCGGTTCTATCGCGTTCGGCTGAAAGTGTCCGACACGGGGCGACAGGCCTTGGACAGCCACATGCAGCTGCTGGCGGGGATGCCGGCGGAAGTCATGATCCGCACCGGTGAGCGTACCTTCGCCAGCTATCTGCTCAAGCCGCTCACCGACATGTTTGCCCGGGCGGTGCGCGAGGCATGACGAGCTCGGTGCTCAGGCGAGGAAGATGTCGTCGTCTAGCTGGAAGTCGTTGTACCAGATCTCCTTGGCCTCGGCGTTGCGGGCGAACAGAAAGAACTTGTCGCCGGTAGCTTCTCCGACGGCATGTGTGGGGGTCTGCGGGTCGATCATGTTCTCGTCGCTGCTGCCGCTGGTCAGGATTCGCGTACCGGGGGAGGCGGTGTCGAAAGATAGCTCGGCGACCTGCGAGACCTTGAAGTGAATATCACCATACGGGCTAACGGCGTTCTCCTGGTAGAAGACATAGATGAAGTCATTGTCTTCGTCATAGGCCAGGGTCGGCCGGCTGGCCTTGTGGGAGGCGGCATGCACCAGTACCGGCTCCTCCCAGGCGCCGGGCAGGCCCTTGACCAACCAGATCGCATCCGTGTCGTCTTTCATGGTCATGACGAGGGTGCTGCCGGTCCATACCACGGCGAGATGATCGTCCAGGGGCACGCGGTCGGTGATCTGCTCTATGGTCCAGCCGTCGGCGTAGTCACTCGGCGTCGCGGAGGTTGGCTGGGAGGCGAACTTCCAGGCGTTCGCGGTGCTGTCGCCGTAGACGAGACCGACATGGTCGACGCCGTTCAACTGGAAGGACACGAAGTCGACCTTGTTGTCGCCGTTACTGGCCGAGACGGTGGTGGGGCCATCATCGATGTCCACCACGCTCCAGGCCGAGAGGTCGCTCGAGGTCGGGTAGGCCAGCTTCAAGCCCTGTTCGCCGCCCGCTTCAGAGGGGCCGATAATGGCCACCAGCGGATTGCCGTTCTGATCCATTCCCAGCGCCATGTCGGGATTGCGCTGCCATTCCACCCCCGGCAGCTTGCCGCCCGAACCGGCTAGCTTGATCTCAGCTGACACGGCGAACGACTCGGCCTGGGTGTCGTATGTCATGGCGTAGAGATGCGGCGTCGATTCGGTGGGTCCGAAATTGAGCACGTACAGCGTATCGGTCGCGTCATTCCAGGCGATGTCGGCTCGGCGGCCGCTGGTCATCATGGTCGGGCTCGCTATCGACCACCCGCCCATCGTGCCTGGTTCGGGTAGGGTGCCGTCGAAGCGATACACGTGCCAGCCGCTTTGCTCCGGTAGCACGGCCCACCAGGTACCGGCATGGAAGAAACTCTTGTTGGCATTGGTGTGCTCGAAATTGCGTCGGTGGTCGGTGCCGAATTCGGTCGCAATATAAGAGGTTTCCAGCGGAATAGGCGGGGGCATGCCGGATTCGACGGAAACGATGACCGTGGCCGAATCGCTCTGGAGACTTCCGTCCGAGGCGCGATAGGTGAAGCTGTCGCTGCCGATGAACCCTTGGTTCGGCGAGTAGGTGAGGGTGCCGCTGGGGTTCAGCGTGACGCTGCCGTTGGCCGGTTGGGTGAAGCTGCCCACCGTCAGCGGATCCCCGTCCGGGTCGCTGTCGTTGGCCAGCACGGCGATCTCGACCGCCTCTTCCTCCGTGGTCGTGGCGCTGTCGTCGTTGGCCACTGGCGGATTATTGTCGGGTTCGCTGCCGTCGGTGGTGTACTCGACGATCAGCCGCGGTGGCGTACTGCCCTCCGCCGAATGGAAGTCCCAGCCGTTGGGGCCCGTCGGCAGGAACGCCCAGCCGTAGTTGGGCGTGCCGTCGGCCCAGGCCTGCAGGCTGGCGGTGACGTCGAGCCGGGTAGTGCCGGCGGGCACGAAGCCGGTGGTCAGGTCGGCGCTGGCATGGGCTTCGACGCCGTCGGCCTGGAGGCCATCGGTGAAGGTGTTCCAGGTATCGGTATCGTTCCACGGCATCAGCATGCGGTGCAGCCGGGCGCCGTCACCCTTGCCGGTGGTGTTGAGCTCCAGGGTGGCGGAGACGATGGTGGCGCCCAGCGGGATCTGCCCGGATCCGCTGCCGAATATCTGCTCGAAGCGCAGTAGCGTCTGTACCGCGTTGCCCTTGTCGTCGCTGTCGACGTTGAGCGTGGCGACCCCGGCCCGGCTGGTGGCCTTGGAGCCGCCGTGGAGATAGGTGTCGACGACCCCCGCATAGCCGTCGAGGCCCTGCTGGAACTGCAGCGTGCCGGATGCTGGCGGTGGTTCGTCTTCCTCGACCGTGACGGTTACGGTGGCGGGATCATCACTGACCAGCTCGCCGTCCGAGGCGTGATAGGTGAAAGTGTCGCTCCCAACGAAGCCTTGGTTCGGCGTGTAGATGAGGTTGCCGTTGTCGTTCTGGGTGACGCTGCCGTTGGTCGGCTGGGTAAAGCTGCCCACCGCCAGCGGATCGCCGTCCGGGTCGCTGTCGTTGGCCAGCACGGCGATCTCGACGGCCGAGTCCTTGGTGGTCGTGGCGCTGTCGTCGTTGGCCACCGGCGGGTTATTGCCGGGCTCGCTGCCGTCGGTGGTGTACTCGACGATCAGCCGCGGTGGCGTACTGCCCTCCGCCGAGTGGAAGTCCCAGCCGTTGGGGCCCGTCGGCAGGAACGCCCAGCCGTAGTTGGGCGTGCCGTCGGCCCAGGCCTGCAGGCTGGCGGTGACGTCGAGCCGGGTAGTGCCGGCGGGCACGAAGCCGGTGGTCAGGTCGGCGCTGGCATGGGCTTCGACGCCGTCGGCCTGGAGGCCATCGGTGAAGGTGCTCCAGGTATCGGTATCGTTCCACGACATCAGCATGCGGTGCAGCCGGGCGCCGTCACCCTTGCCGGTGGTGTTGAGCTCCAGGGTGGCGGAGACGATGGTGGCGCCCAGCGGGATCTGCCCGGATCCGCTGCCGAATATCTGCTCGAAGCGCAGTAGCGTCTGCACCGCGTTGCCCTTGTCGTCGCTGTCGACGTTGAGCGTGGCGACCCCGGCCCGGCTGGTGGCCTTGGAGCCGCCGTGGAGATAGGTATCGACGACACCCGCATAGCCGTCGAGGCCCTGCTGGAACTGCAGCGTGCCGGATGCTGGCGGTGGTTCGTCTTCCTCGACCGTGACGGTTACGGTGGCGGGATCATCACTGACCAGCTCGCCGTCCGAGGCGTGATAGGTGAAAGTGTCGCTCCCAACGAAGCCTTGGTTCGGCGTGTAGATGAGGTTGCCGTTGTCATTCTGGATGACGCTGCCGTTGGTCGGCTGGGTAAAGCTGCCCACCGCCAGCGGATCGCCGTCCGGGTCGCTGTCGTTGGCCAGCACGGCGATCTCGACGGCCGAGTCCTTGGTGGTCGTGGCGCTGTCGTCGTTGGCCACCGGCGGGTTATTGCCGGGCTCGCTGCCGTCGGTGGTGTACTCGACGATCAGCCGCGGTGGCGTACTGCCCTCCGCCGAGTGGAAGTCCCAGCCGTTGGGGCCCGTCGGCAGGAACGCCCAGCCGTAGTTGGGCGTGCCGTCGGCCCAGGCCTGCAGGCTGGCGGTGACGTCGAGCCGGGTAGTGCCGGCGGGCACGAAGCCGGTGGTCAGGTCGGCGCTGGCATGGGCTTCGACGCCGTCGGCCTGGAGGCCATCGGTGAAGGTGTTCCAGGTATCGGTATCGTTCCACGGCATCAGCATGCGGTGCAGCCGGGCGCCGTCACCCTTGCCGGTGGTGTTGAGCTCCAGGGTGGCGGAGACGATGGTGGCGCCCAGCGGGATCTGCCCGGATCCGCTGCCGAATATCTGCTCGAAGCGCAGTAGCGTCTGTACCGCGTTGCCCTTGTCGTCGCTGTCGACGTTGAGCGTGGCGACCCCGGCCCGGCTGGTGGCCTTGGAGCCCCCGTGGAGATAGGTATCGACGACCCCCGCATAGCCGTCGACACCCTGCTGGAACTGGACGGTGGTGGCTGTCTCCGCCTCCTCCACGTTGTCGGACGTGACCAGACCGTCCTGCTCTTCCGGTTGTTCCGTTGAGCTCATGGTCAGCCCTCCCATGGAACACGTGGGCATTTGTTTCTGTATGTTAAGTAGCTTTGGCGATGTGTCTCCACCCTAATGATGCAACCCCATGCAGCGCAGGAATGTCATGCCCGGGACTGACGTTTTTCGGTCTGTGCTGCGTCTTGCGGACTGCAGCCAAACCTGACCCAGATCCATGTTTTCCCTGCATCTTCAGACTCATCTTCGAGTATGCTGAAAAATGTAACGGCCACAGCGAAGGGGCAGGGGCAGATGTCGACATTTACGTTCCAAGGTGCCGTGGGAGAAGTAACCGGCTCTCGCTATCTGCTCGAGGTGGAAGGTAGCGACCGCTCGTACCGCATCCTGCTGGAGTGCGGCCTGCATCAGGGCGGCCGGCAGGCGGATAGCGACAATGCCGTGCCGTTCGGCGCCCTGGCGAAGCAGCTGGATGCGGTGGTGATCTCCCACGGCCATCTGGATCATGCCGGCTTGCTGCCCAAGCTCGTTCGTGAGGGGTATGCCGGCCCGATCCACTGCACGCGCGGCACGCGGGACTTGCTCGACATCATGTTGGAGGACGCCGCCTTCATCATGGCCAAGGACGTCGAGTGGGAGAACAAGTGGCGCAAGCGCCACGGCAAGCCGCTGATCGAGCCGCTGTATGAGCTGGAGGACGTCGAGCGCACGCTGACGCTGTGCCAGTCCCATGGTTACGGTCAGCCCATCTCGTTGCCCGGCGGTGTGACCTTGGTCTACCAGGATGCCGGCCATATCTTGGGCTCGGGCATCGTCGAGCTGACCGTGCCATCGGGAGGGCAGGCCAAGCGGCTGGTGTTCTCCGGCGACCTGGGCAACCCCAGCTCGGTGCTGATGAAGGAGCCCGTCCGCCTGCACGAGGCCGACGTGGTCTTGATGGAGAGTACCTACGGCGACCGCGACCACCGGCCTCTCGAGGAGACGCTCGAGGAATTTGCCCAGGTGCTGGAGGAAGCCCATGCCAGCGGCGGTAACGTGCTGATTCCCGCCTTTGCCGTGGGTCGCACCCAGGAGATTCTCTATCACCTCAGCGTGCTCTACCACGAGGGGCGCCTGCGCCAGCAGATGGTATTTCTCGACAGCCCCATGGCGATCAAGGTCACCGAACTCTACCATCGCGCGCGCAAGAGTCTCGATGCCGAGGATCTCAAGGTGCTCAATATCGCTGCCAGTGGCGATACCAGCCAGTACCTGCCGATCCTGCGCATGACGCGCACGGTCGAGGAGTCGATGGCGATCAACCGCATCCACGGCGGGGCGATCATCATCGCCGGCGCCGGAATGTGCACCGGTGGCCGCATCGTTCACCACTTTCGCTACAACCTCGAGAAGCCCAACACCCGGCTCGTGATCGTCGGCTTTCAGGCTGCCGGCACCTTGGGGCGTCAGCTCGTCGACGGTGCCGAGCGGGTGCGCGTGCTGGGGCAGGAGCTGGCGGTCAAGGCCAAGGTGCATACCATTGGCGGTTTCTCCGCCCATGCCGGGCAGAGCCAGTTGATCGGCTGGGCCGGAGCCTTCCGAGACAAGCCCCGCTTCTATCTCGTGCACGGCGAGCCCCAAACCCAGGTCGTCTTGCAGGCCGCCCTTGCCGAGAGCGGCATCGAGGCAGAGATACCTGCCTTCGGCGATCGTATCGAGCTATAAGTTCGTAGCGGCACATCAACCAGCGAATTGCCTAAAGGGTGAGCCACCTGCATAGCCGCTGGTTCCCATCCCATGGCCGGTCGCTCGCTTCACCCGCCCAAGGCGCTGCTCAAGCTTGGCCTCGTGCAGGCTTGTTGCGTCTTTTGCTTGCGCTGTGGCCGCAATGGCTCTGCTCAGTCCTCTCCCGCTGGATTTCTTGATGTACATCGTCATGCGGCCACATGACGCATGTGAACGATGCCGCAATGCGCTACGATGCTTAGGGTATTTGGTTATTTGCATATATCTTAAAATAATTAAAAGGTGCTTCTATCGGTTCGATTGCTTCCAATCTCAACCTCGTGGGGTGATATCTATGAAGAGCAACGTAGGCGGTATCGACAAAATTCTGAGGATCGTGGTCGGTGCTGTTCTGATCGGCCTGGCCTTGACCGGCATGATCGGCGTCTGGGGCTGGATCGGCGTGCTGCCGCTGGCGACCGGGCTGTTCAACTTCTGCCCGGCGTATCAGCTGCTGGGCATCAACACTTGCAAGCTTTCCAGGAAGTAGCCGGGTGCTCTCTCCTTGGTCTTTTATGCGCAGTCGCCCCTGGGACGGGGCTACGAGTACACCGACTGGTACTTCTGCAAGAAGTCGCTCTGAAGCTTATCGCGGACCCTGGCCTGAAAGGTCGGGGTCGGTCCTTTTTATTCCTAGATGGTATATGCATATAACATAGCTTGTGCTATATTCATGCCATTGCTCGGAAGCCACACCGACGGAGGTCGATCAAACATGTCCAAGCCGATCGTGACCCACTTCTTTGACGAGCCGACCAATACCTTCAGCTATGTGGTGCAGGACCCCGGCAGCAACGCCTGCGCCATCGTCGATTCCGTGCTCGACTTCGATTACGCCGCTGGCAGAACCGACGTGCGTTCCGCCGACGCCATCATCGATTTCATCCAGCGCGAGGGCTTGAAGGTCGAGTGGATCCTCGAGACCCACGTTCACGCAGACCACCTCTCCGCCGCCCCCTATCTTCACGAGAAGCTCGGTGGCAAGACCGGCATCGGTGCCAGAATCACCGTGGTGCAGGACGTATTCGGCAAGGCCTTCAATGCAGGCACCGAGTTTGCCCGTGATGGCAGCCAATTCGATCGCCTGTTCGAGGAAGGCGATACCTTCGCCATCGGTAACCTGGAAGGGCGAGTGCTGCATACACCCGGCCATACGCCGGCCTGCCTGACCTACGTCATCGGCGACGCCGCCTTTGTCGGCGACACCCTGTTCATGCCCGACTACGGCACGGCGCGCTGCGATTTCCCCGGCGGCGATGCGCGCACCCTGTTTCAATCCATCCAGAAGGTGCTGGCCCTGCCGGGCGAGACCCGACTCTTCCTGTGCCACGACTACAAGGCACCGGAACGCGAGGAGTACCAGCACGAGACTACCGTGGCCGAGCAGCGTGCCCATAACGTCCACGTGCATGAAGGCATCAGCGAGGAGGAGTTCGTCAGGATGCGCACCGAGCGCGATGCCACCCTCGACATGCCGCGCCTGATCCTGCCGTCGGTTCAGGTCAACATGCGAGCCGGCCATATGCCCCCGCCCGAGGACAATGGCCAGATTTACCTCAAGGTGCCGATCAACAAGTTCTGAGCCGGACGGGAGGCGAGCCCCCATGCAGATACATCAACTCGAACCCGGCTTTGCCATCGCCGATGCCTTGACTCCCGGCGATCTGGAGGAGGTCGCCCGGCTTGGTTTCCGTGCGGTGATATGCAACCGCCGTCCGGGCGAGGCGGAGGATCACCCGGACGACCGCGCCCTCAGCGCCAAGGCCTCCAAGCTGGGGATCGAGTGGCGTTGCATCCCGGTGGCGCCGGGTGAATACGGTGACACCGATATCGAGACCTTCGGCCGCGCTCTGGATGAGCTGCCCACGCCGATCCTCGCCTTTTGCCGAACCGGCAGGCGGGCGGTGCATCTGTGGGCACATGCGCGCAGCCGTGAGCCGCAATGCAACATTCCCATGCTGCTGACCGCGGCACGTGCCGCGGGGCATGACCTCGAGGAGCGTCGTGCCCAGCTGGAAGCCGCTGCCGGGCAGAACTGAGCGATGAATCCCAAGCGCTACCTGCCGATCCTGCAGTGGCTGCCGGGCTACGGCCGTGCCACCTTGTCCAGCGACCTGTTGGCGGCGGTCATCGTGACCGTCATGCTGATCCCCCAGTCGCTGGCTTATGCCATGCTGGCCGGTTTGCCACCCGAGGTGGGGCTGTACGCAAGCATTGTGCCCTTGGTGGTCTATGCCATATTCGGTACCAGCCGCACCCTGGCGGTAGGGCCGGTGGCGGTGGTATCGCTGATGACCGCGGCAGCGGTGGGGCAGATCGCCCCCCAGGGCTCGCCGGAATACCTCGGTGCGGCACTGGCCCTGGCGCTGATGTCGGGATTGATCCTGATCCTGATGGGGATTGCCCGGCTGGGCTTTCTGGCCAATTTCCTCAGTCATCCGGTCATCTCGGGCTTCATCACCGCCTCGGGGCTGATCATTGCCGCCAGCCAGCTCAAGCACGTGCTGGGCGTGGAGGCCCGCGGCCACGACCTGCTGGAACTGCTGGCCAGCCTGGGCGGTAACCTGGGGGAAGTGAACGGGCCTACGCTGGTCATCGGCTTCTCCGTGCTGGCGTTTCTTTATGTCGTGCGCCGCTGGCTGAAGCCTGGCCTGCGCAAGCTGGGCGTGCCGGCACGACCGGCGGACATGCTGACCAAGGCGGCGCCGATATTGGCAGTGGCGGTGACCACAGTGGCCACCTGGGGGCTGGGGCTGGATGGGCAGGGCGTGGCCGTGGTGGGATCGGTGCCGGCAGGCCTGCCGCCGTTGACCCTGCCCGGTTTCGATAGCGGCCTGTGGAGTCAGCTGTTCGTGGCGGCACTGCTGATCAGTGTGATCGGCTTCGTTGAGTCGGTCTCGGTGGGGCAGACTCTTGCCGCCAAACGGCGTCAGCGCATCGACCCGGACCAGGAGCTGGTGGGCCTGGGCACGTCGAACATCGCCGCGTCGCTGACCGGCGGCATGCCGGTCACCGGGGGCTTCGCTCGCTCGGTGGTCAACTTCGACGCGGGCGCCGAAACCCCTGCGGCCGGCGCCTTCACGGCGGTGGGCATCGCCATCGCCGCGCTTCTGCTGACCCCGCTGATTGCCTACCTGCCGATCGCCACGCTGGCGGCGACCATCATCGTGGCGGTGCTGTCGCTGGTCGACGTCAAGACCATCAAGCATACCTGGAATTATTCACGCTCCGATGCCCTGGCCATGCTCGCCACCATTGGTGTGACGCTCGGTCATGGAGTGGAGAGCGGGATACTCGCCGGGGTGGGGCTGTCGCTGGCGCTGCATCTCTACAACACCAGCCGCCCCCACAGTGCAGTGGTGGGTCGGGTACCGGGGACCGAGCACTTTCGCAACGTCAAGCGGCATCGCGTCGAGACGGACCCGCGCCTGGCCATATTGCGAGTCGACGAGAGCCTCTACTTCGCCAACTCTCGCTACCTGGAGGATCTGGTGATGTCGTTGGCGGCGCGTGAGCCGGGGCTCGACCACATCGTGTTGGCCTGCCAGGCCGTCAACAGGATCGATGCCTCTGCATTGGAGAGCCTGGAGGCGATCAATACCCGCTTACGGGATGCCGGGGTCAAGCTGCACCTGGCGGAGGTCAAGGGGCCGGTGATGGATCGGCTCAAGCACACCGACTTCTGTCGCGACATGACCGGCATGGTGTTCCTGAGCACCTATGACGCCTGGTGCTCTCTGCGAGGTGAACCTGCCACACCGGGTCGAGCCTGCAGCGAGACGGGCACGGTAGCGATAGGTCATGACCCGCTAGAACGTTCAATGAATCAATGAAGGAGGGAAGAAGTGGACTGGAATGCAAGCCTGCAGGGGTTGATAGGTGGTGTGCTCATCGGTCTTTCGGCCGTCTGGCTGATGGCGACGCTGGGGCGCATTGCGGGCATCAGCGGCATCGTCGGTAGCCTTGTTACCACGCTGCCCAAGGGCGACAGCGCCTGGCGCGTGGCGTTTGTCCTCGGTCTGGTCAGCGGCCCGCTGTTGCTCATGGCGCTGGGGGGAGGTCTCGGCAACGTGGCCGGCGCACCCGGCGAGGTGGTCGGTCAGCCGGCAGGAGGCATCGGCCTCATGCTCGTGGCTGGTCTATTGGTGGGAGTCGGCACCGGCCTGGGTAGCGGCTGCACCAGCGGCCACGGTGTCTGTGGCCTGGCGCGGCTGTCGCCCCGCTCGATGGTGGCCACCGTGACCTTCCTGGTCTGCGCCATCGTCACGGTCTATCTGGTGCGGCACGTCATTGGAGGTGGGGCATGAAGACGTTCATGGGCTACATCGCCGGGCTGCTGTTCGGCCTGGGTCTGGCGCTTGCCGGCATGACCGACCCCGCGCGCGTGCTGGGCTTTCTCGACCTTTTCGGCGACTGGGACCCGACCCTGATGTTCGTACTCGGCGGGGCCGTGGTGACGACCTTCATTGGCTACCGTGTCGTGTTCCGTCGCGAGAAACCCATGCTGGGCGAGACTTTTCAGTTGCCGACCCGCCAGGATCTGGATGGCCGGCTGATCGGCGGTGCCGCCCTGTTCGGCATCGGTTGGGGGCTCTCCGGCTACTGCCCCGGTCCGGCCATTGCTTCCATCGCCGGTCTTACCGCGCCGCTGTTTGCCATGCTCGCGGCGATGGTGGCGGGCTGGTTCCTGGCACGCGCGATTCCCGCCCGAGGCTGAGATTATGTTCATGTTTCCTTTCAGGCTGGGAAACAGGACGAGCCCACTGCGACCAATGGATAGCCAGCCTTGGCGCAGCGCCTGCATCCGCTTAACGCCGCGTTAATGAATGCGTGGCAAGGTGTCGCACAACGCTTGAGGTTCCATTATGCATGTGTTGCTCGTCGAGGATGATGACCTGGTGGCATCGGGGATTCGCGCCGGCCTGGGTCTGTATGGGTTCGTGGTGGACCACGTGCCGACGCTGGCCTTGGCACGTTCGGCCTTGGAGGCCGTGTCGAGCGATTCGGTGATACTCGATCGCGGAATGCCAGACGGTGATGGCCTGACGCTGCTAGAAGAGTGGCGAGCGTCCGGAGTCGACCTGCCGGTTCTGGTATTGACTGCTCGCGATGCCGTCAACGATCGCGTACAGGGGCTGCAGGGCGGTGCGGATGACTACATGATCAAGCCTTTCGATCTGGATGAGCTGGTCGCCCGCTTGCAGGCCTTGCTGCGACGCGTCGCCGGACGAACACGGGCCTGCGTTGAGCACGGCTCCTTGTGCCTCGACCCGACAACCCGTGAGGTCACCCTGGATGGCCGGGCAGTGGAGCTGTCTCGGCGAGAGCTGGTGTTGCTGGAAACCTTCCTGCAGTCGCCGCGCAGTGTTCTGTCCGCCGGTCAACTCAAGGACAGCCTCTACGGTATGAACGAGGAAGTGGAGAGCAACGCCCTCAACGTGCATATCCATCATCTGCGGCGCAAGTTCGGAAGCGGGGTGATCGAGACCGTGCGTGGTGTGGGCTTCCGTCTGGGTAAGCCCGAGCGTGTCGGACAGAGTATCGAGCGGAACGCGGTGCCATGAGCCTGCGGGCAAGGTTGTTGCTTACCCTGGGGCTCACCCTGGTGTTGCTTTGGGGATTGGCCGCAGCCTGGTTGCTGCGCGATCTGCATGACCAGTTCGTAGCCACGCTCGATCAACGACTCGCCCAGTCGGCGCGCATGGTGGCGGCGCTGGCGGCTCAGCTTCCTCAGGAGGTCTGGTTGGCGGCGGATCGTCAAGCATTGACGATCCCGCCCATCGAAGGGCTCGCCTGCCAGGTGCACTCCCCGAGTGGCGAGATCATGGCGCGTACCCATGCCGATATGGAAGACATTCTGGCAGTCGGCGGGCAAGGACACAGCTATCGCGAATCGGACGGTGTCACCTGGCGGGTATTCACCTATGAGCGAGACGGCCTGATCATCACCACGGCGGATCGAATGGATGAACGAAACCTGCTGCTGGGCAATGTGATCAAGGTGGCTGTGGTGCCCTTTGTCGTGGCGTTGCTGGGAAGTCTGGTAGCGATATGGTTCGGCGTCATTCGCGGCCTGGCGCCGCTCGAGCAGCTTCGCGGTGCCTTGTCGCAGCGTCATCCCGACGCCATGGAACCTGTCTCCAGCGCTGGTATGCCGGCCGAGATTCGTCCTCTGATCGATACCCTCAATGCCTTGCTGGCGAGAGTTCGGGCCGCCTTCGTCCGAGAGCAACGCTTTACCAGCGATGCGGCGCATGAGCTACGCACGCCGTTGACCGCGGCAAAGACGCACCTCCAGGTGGCGCGTCGCTTGGAGGGTCCGGCCTCACACAAGGCTCTGAAGCATGCCGAGCAGGGAATCGTTCGCCTGTCCCGGACCATCGATCAGCTACTGACGCTTTCACGGGTCGAGGGCCGGCTGGTCTTCGACGATGGCGTACCGAGCGAGATCGAGGAGGTCGTGATCTTGGCGCGGCGAGACGCTGATCCAGCCGGCACGGCCAATATCGAGCTGCCCCTCACCTGGCCGGATCTGGAACTGGCAATTCCGCGGGAATTGTCGATTACCGCCTTGCGCAACCTCATCGAGAATGCGCTGCGTCATGGCCATGACGGCTCGCCCGTTACGCTGAACGTGGTTCCCGAGCCGGCTGGCTGCGATGCGCCTGATCAGGTGACGATTTGCGTACGTAATGAAGTTGTCGGTGTCGACCCTGAGGTTCTGGCGCAGCTTACTCGCCGCTTCTGGCGAAGGGGTACGCAACAGGGCAGTGGTCTCGGGTTGTCCATCGTGGCGGCCATTGCAGCGCGTTTCGGTGGCAACGTGACCTTCAGTTGCCCCACGCAGGGAAGTTTCGAAGCTCGACTGACGCTGCCGCTCGTGCGGCGACATGAGGGTCCGGCGACCCCGGACCAGACGCCCCGCAAGGGACCCATAACAACGACGAGAGTGATGCGAGATGACGACCGTGAATAGCGCAGTCCGCCTCGGCTTGATGCTTGGCCTCATGGCCGGTCCGGCTGTGGCTCAGGAGGGGGATCCGCAACGCGGCGAGACTGCCGCTGCCGTCTGTGTGGCCTGCCATCAGGCGAATGGTAGCGGAAAGCACATCGACGGAGCAGAGTCCTGGCCGCGGCTGGCTGGCCAGAATGCCGACTACATCGCGAAACAGCTGCAGGATTTCAAGGCGGGGCGGCGGCAAAACGCCACCATGCAACCCTTCGCCAACATGCTCGACGATCAGCAGATCGCCGACGTGGCAGCGTACTACAGCCAACTGCCCGTTACCGAGGCGGAGGGCGGTGGAGAGGCTGACGAGGCTTTGCTTGCGCGAGGTGAGCAACTGGCGCTGCGGGGTGACTGGAACGCCTACATCGTCTCATGCAAGAGCTGTCATGGTCCCGGCAACGAGGGGGCAGGAAGCACTTTTCCCGGCATCGCCAGCCAGCACGCCGGCTACATCGAGGCTCAGCTGCACGCTTGGCAAGCGAATGAACGAGGCAACGATCCGCAGAACCTGATGGGCGCCATCGCCAAGCGCATGAGTGACGAAGATATTCGCGCCGTGGCGGCATGGCTCGCAAGCCAGAAAGTGACAGCACAATAAGGGGACAGAGCATGAACAATAGATCGATTGGCCTGGCCCTGACCGGCGTCATTCTGGCAGGGGGCATGAGCGCCGGCGTCTGGGCGGAGTACGAGACCCTCGTTGAAATGGGGTATCCCGCTCCCAAGGAGGGCGAGCTGGTGCACGTACCGCCGACCATGGAAGACCTCGAGGAGGCAGACCTGCATCCCGAGCTGAAGCAGGTGATCCGGCGGGGTTACGACCTGTTCACCAATACGCAGCAATTGCGCGGCGTGAATGTCTTCAACGACATGAACTGCTCGAGCTGTCACCTGGGCGAGGGGCGCCAGCCGTTCAGCGGGCCAGTGTGGCCGGCAGCCGTGACGCTGCCCGATTTCCGCGGCAAGAACCAGCACGTCAACAACCTGGAAGAGCGCATCGCCGGCTGCTTCGCCTACTCGATGAACGGCACGCCACCCATCTATGGCAGCGACGACATGGTGGCACTTTCGGCTTACCACCAGTGGCTGGCTACCGGCGTGCCCATGTACCCGGGGCAGCCGATATACGGGCGGGGCTTCCCGCGTCTCGACGAGCCTGAGCAGGCGCCGGACTATGCTCGCGGTGAGCAGATCTACCAGGAGCAGTGCGCGGTCTGCCACAGCGAGGACGGTTCAGGGCTCTACCAGGCGGGTGAGTACGTCTTCCCGGCTCCCTGGGGCGACGGTTCCAACAACTGGGGTGCAGGCATTTCGCGCACCTTTACCATGGCCGGTTTCGTCAAGCACAACATGCCGCTGGGTCAACCGATGAGCCTGTCCGATCAGGAGGCCTGGGACGTTGCCTTGTACATCACCAGCCAGGAACGGCCTCAGGATCCTCGCTACACCGGTGACGTCAGGGAGACGCGTGAGCGCTTCGCAGACACCTTCCACAAGCACACACAGTACGGCACCGAGCGTGAGCATGATGGCGCCCTGCTGGGAAACCATGGCAACACGGGGGAGAAAGGAGAGATTCGGCCCTGGAACGTCGGATTGCCGCGTTTCGAGTATCTGGAGGATTGAGGGAAGCCGTTGGAAGCCCCGCTCGGTTCGCGCCGAGCGGGGCTCGACCCAAGCCGGCTCAGAGAGCTTCGCCGCCCATCATCTCGACCAGGCGCGCCTCGTCGGGCATGCCATCCACACGCTCCAGGCGTCCGTCGTGCAGGAAGAGCGTGGTCGGTGTGGCGTAGAAGCCCAACTCGTCGAAAAGCTGGTTGTTGCGGTAGACCTGATCCTCGATGTGGCGGGGCTGGGCTGACGGGGCGATACCGTCACCGCTGCTATGGGCGTGCAAGGCTGTCTCCGGATTGTCGGCGCCCAGCAGGGCTGCCGCCTTTGCCGGGCTGTCAGGGGCCAATATGCCCACCATGACGTGTCGCAGCTGGACCTCGCCGGCCTCCACCCAGGGCCTCGCCGCCTCCCAGAAGCGATGGCAGTAGGGGCAATTGGGGTCGGTGAAGGTGTAAAGCACCCGGGGAGCGTCTGCGCTGCCGTCGGCGATCCAGTGGCTCTCTTCGAGGCGTTGCCAGAGCTCGCCCTCCTGGGGGGCGCGAATCAGTTCGTCCAGCGGAGCTTCGGAAAGGTCGTTGCCTTCGGCGTCGACCAGGTTGCCGACGATGGCATGCTCGCCGTCAGCGGTCACGAACAGGGTCATTTCGCGGCCTTGATGACTAGCCGCGTAACCCTTCAGGTCGCCGGGAGCCTTGAATTCACCGTGAATCTCGAGCCCCTGCTCGACGAGGGCACGCACGGGAGCTGGCCAGTCGTCGGCGGTTGCCCATGGAGCGATGGCAGTCAATGCCAGCGCGGTACCTAGCGTAAGTCGAAATGCCATGTCGGCTCCTTTTCAGCGCTGGCGAATAGAGCGTGCAAGTCCGGTCTGGGTTGCCAGTGTGCCAGCACTTCATTATCTGCCGGTTAAGGCTCGGCTGTGTCGCGTTGACGCATCCAGCGACCTTGGCCGGAAACCCTATAGTATGCTGCTTTTTCTTTCCCTGGCGCATGCTGCCACACCAGAACAAGGAGCCACGAGATGATGTCGCCCCGTTCGCTATTGACTGCAGTCAGCTTCTCGCTGATCTCGTTCGTCGCCGTTGCCGACCCGCTGGTCGTCGAGAACGCGCACGTGCGTGCGGTGCCGCCCGGTTCGTCGACCTCCGCTGCCTTCATGACGCTGCGCAACCCGGGCGAGCGGGATGTGGTCCTGGTAGCGGCGGAATCCCCGGCCGCGGAAGTGGCGGAGCTGCATGATCACCAGAACGTGGACGGCGTGATGCAGATGCGCCAGGTGCCTCAGATCGTCGTCCCGGCCGGGGGCAGCGCAGCGCTGGCGCCGGGTGGGTTGCACATGATGCTGATCGGGTTGACCGCGCCACTGCAAGAGGGCGAGCCCGTCGAGATCGAGCTTCGGTTCGTAACGGGCGAAGCCCAGCTGATCGAGGCGCCGGTCAAGCGGATCATGAATCACGACCACTGAGGGCGCAGCGGAGATCGGCCTGTCTGGGGCGGTGCTGGGCGGTTGACGGGTGAGCGGGTACAATGCCGGGTCAACACGCTAATTCGTGACCCGGGTGCGGCCTCGCGTCGCCCCGCTACACCTTCGGATCGACACCATGCATTGCCCCTTCTGTGGCGCCCATGACACACGCGTGACCGACTCCCGCCTGGTGGCGGAAGGCGATCAGGTGCGCCGCCGCCGCCAGTGCACCGATTGCGGCGAGCGCTTCACTACCTACGAAACCGCCGAACTGGTGATGCCCAGGGTGGTGAAGTCCGACGGTTCCCGGGAAACCTTCGACGAACACAAGCTGCGCGCCGGCATGCTGCGTGCCTTGGAGAAACGACCAGTCAGTGCCGAGGCCATTGAGGCCGCCGTGGAGCGAATTCGTCACCATCTGCGGGCCAGCGGCGAGCGCGAGATACAGGCACGCGACATCGGCGATGTCGTCATGCAGGCCCTCAAGCGCCTGGATCAGGTGGCCTACATACGCTTCGCCTCGGTCTATCGCCGCTTTCAGGATATCGACGAGTTTCGTGCCGAGATCGATCGCCTCGCCCAGGAACCCGGCTTTCCGCCGGGCACCGCCGACGACTAGCCAGGAGAGTTATGGCCCAGCCGACCGATGCCGCCTGGATGGCCCATGCGCTGCAGCTTGCCCGTCGTGGACTTTATACCACCCACCCCAACCCGCGCGTCGGCTGCGTGCTGGTCAAGAACCGTCGCCTGGTCGGAGAGGGCTGGCACTTGCGTGCTGGAGAGCCGCATGCCGAAATCCATGCGCTGCGCATGGCAGGGGAGTCGGCCCGTCGTGCCACTGCCTACGTGACCCTTGAGCCCTGCTCCCATCACGGACGCACCGGTCCCTGTGCGGTGGCACTCATCGAGGCGGGCGTCAAGCGAGTCGTCGTCGCCATGCAGGATCCCAATCCCGAAGTGGCCGGACGGGGTATCGCCATGCTGCGTGGCGCGGGAATCGAGGTCGAGGTCGGGGTGCTCGAAGAGGAGGCGCAACGTCTCAATGTCGGCTTCGTCTCGCGCATGTCGCGCCAGCGTCCGTTCGTCCGCCTGAAAATGGCCATGAGCCTGGATGGCCGCACCGCCATGCAATCCGGGGAGTCGCAGTGGATCACCGGCCCTCATGCACGGGCCGAGGTGCAGCGCTTGAGAGCCGCTGCCAGTGCGATCATGACCGGTGTCGATTCGATCATCTTCGACAACTCGCGCCTGACGGTGCGTGCTTCGCAGCTGAACCTCGACGATGCCGAGGCCATCGCTGCGCGTCAGCCACTACGGGTCGTGGTCGACACCCAACTGCGCCTGCCCGAGGCGGCGGCCTGCCTGCGTGAGCCGGGACGCACGTTGGTGGCAACCGTGTCGGCACACGAACCGCAGCGTCGCGCGCGTCTGGAAGCGGCCGGTGCCGAGGTGGTGGTGCTGCGCACCGGCAACGATGGCCGCGTCGACCTGCCTTCGCTGATGCGCTATCTGGCCGAGCAGGAGCTGGTTAACGAGGTACTGCTCGAGACCGGCGCCACGCTGGCCGGGGCGATGCTGGATGTCGGTCTGGTCGACGAGATGCAGCTGTTCGTGGCGCCTACGCTGCTTGGTGGCGAGGCGCGTCCGCTGTTCGCCCTGCCGGGGCTGACGCGCATGGCACAGCAGCGTCCGCTGGAGATCCTCGACATTCGTGCCGTGGGGCGTGACTGGCGGATCACGGCGAGGCCGGAGCGTCGGCAGGGGTAAGAGGGAGGGTACTCGCTACTGGCGCCCGAAGCCGCGCCAATGTACTCGCTACTGGCGCCCGAAGCCGCGCCAATGTACTCTGACGCCCATTCAAGTGGTGCGATATGGTCGGCAACGTTCTGTTGCGGTGCACTATCGTCCAGCAAGTCGATCGACATTCGGAGATTCCAGCGTGCAATCTTCCCCTGGGGGCCTGGCTCCCATCGAAGACCTGATCGAAGACATTCGGCAGGGCAAGATGGTGATCCTCATGGATGATGAGGATCGCGAGAATGAAGGCGATATCATCATGGCCGCCGAGAAGGTCGAGGCCGAGCATATCAACTTCATGGCGCGCCACGCGCGTGGCCTGATCTGCATGCCGATGACTCGCGAGCGCTGCGAGCGCCTTAAGCTGCCGCTGATGGTCCGCGACAACGGTTCCGGCTTCGGCACCAAGTTCACGCTCTCCATCGAGGCCGCCGAAGGCGTGACCACCGGCATCTCGGCCGCCGACCGTGCACGTACGGTGCAGGTGGCCGCGGCGCGTAACGCGCGTGCCGAGGATATCGTTCAGCCGGGGCATATCTTCCCGCTGATGGCGGAGCCGGGTGGCGTGTTGCGGCGCGCAGGGCATACCGAAGCGGCCTGCGACCTGGCGGCTCTGGCCGGCTTCGATCCCAGCGGCGTGATCTGCGAGATCATGAACGACGACGGCAGCATGGCCCGGCGCCCCGAGCTCGAACGTTTCGCTGCCGAGCACGGTATCAAGATGGGCACCATCGCCGACCTGATCCACTATCGCATTCACAACGAGCAGACGGTCGAGCCGGTGGAGTCCACGCTGGTCGATACGGCCGTCGGCAAGCTGACCCTGCACGTTTTCCACGACCGGATCCAAAATGCTCATCATGTCGCGCTGGTAAAGGGGGAGCCGAGCCCCGATGTCCTGACTACGGTGCGCGTGCATCTGGCCGACACCATGCGTGACCTGCTGGGTCTGCAGAAGAGCGAGAGCCGCAACTGGACGACCCACAGCGCACTGGAGGAGATCGCCCGGGTCGAGCACGGCGTCTTCGTGCTGCTCGACGATGGCCGTCCGCACCAGGACTTCCGCGATCAGCTGGAGGTGTTTCTTGAGCGCCGCCGTCTGCCGCGCACCAGCGATTCCGACGGTGCCGGCAACTACCTGACCATCGGTACCGGTTCGCAGATTCTGCGACACCTCGGCGTAGGTCGCATGCGACTGCTCAGCTCGCCGTGGAAGTTCTCGGCGCTGTCGGGCTTCGACCTCGAAGTGGTCGAGCTGATCGCGCCGGGCGAGGAGGGAGCGGCCACCGAAGGGTGAGCCGACACGCTTCCCATGTACAAGAGGCCGGCATGCACTGCCGGCCTGCTCGAATTCAGCAGGATCCCTGTCGTTATCAGCAAGACCATTTTTCAGCAGGTACTACCGATGCATACCCTGTCTCAACTGGAAGGCAACTTCGTCGACGTCGATGGCCGCTACGTGATCGTGGTGGGGCGCTTCAATCATCACGTGGTCGACAGTCTGGTCGAAGGCGCCGTGGATAGCCTGGTGCGGCACGGCGTGGATGCCGACAATATCGATATCGTTCATGTGCCGGGGGCGTGGGAGCTGCCGTTGGCAGTGAAGCGTGCCCTTCAGGTGGCACGTCCCGACGCGGTGATCGCACTGGGCGCGGTGATTCGTGGCGGCACCCCGCACTTCGAGTACGTGGCGGGCGGTTGCAATGCGGCGCTGGGCAATCTACAGCTCGAGTTCGAGACGCCCATCGCCAACGGCGTGTTGACGGTCAACACCATCGAGCAGGCCATCGAGCGTTCCGGTACCAAGGCCGGTAACAAGGGCGCCGAGGCGGCCATGGCCGCCATGGAAATGGTGTCGTTGCTGCGTGGTTTCGGTGACAACCAGAGCGGAGAAGCTTCATGAGTGAATCGCGTCCGCAGCGTGCCCCGTCGGCAGGCCAGCAGGCACGGCGCGCGGCCCGCGAACTGGCGGTGCAGGGGCTCTACCAATGGCACATGACCGGCAAGTCGGCGACTGCCATCGAGTCCGAATTCCGCAGCCAACTGCCCGACGACGACCTCGAGGATCACGAGAACTGGGCCAAGGTGATGCAGATCGCCGACCTTGCCCTATTCCACGAACTGTTGCACAACGTGGTGCGTTTCCGCGCTGACCTGGATGCCTCCATTGCGCCCCTGCTCGACCGCCGCCTGGAAGACCTCGACCCCATCGAACTGGCCATCCTGCGCCTGGGAGCCTACGAGCTCAGCCGCCGGCTGGACGTACCCTACCGAGTCGTGATCAACGAAGGCGTCGAACTCGCCAAGTCCTTTGGCGCCACCGACGGGCACAAGTACGTCAACGGCATTCTCGACAAGCTGGCCGCCCGGTTGCGTAGCGCCGAGGTCAGGGCGCGTCGCGGCTGAAGGTGCCTCCGGTGGCCAGCGAATTCGACCTGATCGCCCGCCATTTCACGCCTGCTGCACCCGGCCCGGAGGCCGGCGTGCCGCTGGGCGTGGGTGACGACTGTGCGCTGCTTGCCCCGCGCCCGGGCATGCAACTGGCCGTCAGTGTCGACACCTCGGTGGCTGACGTGCATTTCCCTGGCGATGCGCCGGCCGCAGCGATCGGCTACCGCGCCCTGGCGGTGAGCCTGAGCGACCTCGCAGCAATGGGGGCCGAACCGCGCTGGTGCCTGATGGCGCTGGCGCTCGAAAGCGACGAGGAAGCCTGGCTGGCGGACTTCGCCAGCGGTTTTCACTCGCTGTGCCAGACGAGCGGCACGGCCCTGGTGGGAGGGGACGTGACCCGCGGCGAACTCGCCATTGGGGTGACCGTGATGGGCGAGGTGCCGGTCGGTGAGGCACTGTCACGCGGTGGAGCCCGCGCCGACGACGTGCTGGCCGTGACGGGTGTTCTCGGCGGCGGGGCCGGCGGGCTGGCGCTCTGGCAGCGCGGCGAGCGCGACCTTGACCATCCGTTGCTGGCCCGCTACCTCAAGCCGGTCCCGCGGCTCGCGGCCGGTCAGGCATTGCGCGGCCTGGCGCATGCAGCCATCGACGTTTCCGACGGTCTGCTTGCCGACCTCGAGCATATCCTCGCCGCGTCAGGCGTGGGGGCGCGGCTCGAGCGCGAGGCGCTGCCCCTGGCAACGGGCCTGAGAGAGGTGCTCGGCGAAGCGGCGGCCTACCGCGCCGCGCTGTGCGGAGGCGACGATTACGAACTGCTGGTGAGCCTGCCGGGGCATCTCCTGGGAGAGGCCCGGCGACGTCTGGCGGGGCAGGGCCTGACGCTGACCGCGATCGGAACGGTGCGTGCCGAGGCTGGAGTGACGGGCGTCGATCTCGATGGCGCGCATGGCTGGCAGCACTTCCGCGGAGGCGAGTCATGAACCGTTGCCCTCCGAGTGTCTGGCGGCGCCCGGTGCATTTCTTCGCCTTTGGGCTGGGCAGCGGTGGAGTGCCCTGGGCGCCGGGTACCTTTGGCACATTGGCAGCGATTCCCTTCTACTGGCTGCTGTCGGAGCTGCCGCTGACCTGGTATGTCACGCTGGTGGCCGTCTCCTTTCTGGCGGGCGTGTGGCTGTGCGACAAGACCTCACGCGATCTCGGGGTTCACGATCACTCCGGCATCGTCTGGGATGAATTCGTCGGTTACTGGATCGCCATGGCCGCCGTACCGTTCTCATGGGAAGCGGCACTCTGGGGCTTCGTGCTGTTCCGCATCTTCGACGTCTTCAAGCCGTGGCCGATTCGCTGGGCCGACCGGCGCGTAGCGGGCGGGTTTGGCATCATGATCGATGACGTGCTGGCCGCCATCTATGCCTGGAGCACGATGCATCTCTGGCTCTGGTTGCATTAAGTTACCTAGAGTAAGCGGGCTGGCACAAGGAAATCGACAGGGAGGCGAAAGCTATGCGCAAGGAACGGCTCATCGTCCCGTTGCTGGTCGTGCTGTTGCTTGTCTGGCTGGTGGGCCAGGCCGTCTCGAGCTGGCTGTTCGAGCGAGAGATGGCGCGTACGCTCGCCGATCTGGAGGCGCGCGGCGAAATCGACATCCAGCGCCTGGACGTGGAGCAGGGGTGGTGGACCTCGACCGGGCGTATTCGCCTGGCGCCGCTGTTGGGGCAAGCGTGGCAGCTGGAGCTGACCTACCAAGCTCAACATGGCGTACTCAGCACCCTCCTCAACGGCGAGGCAATGCTGCGCCATGGTCCCGACGGGGTAAACCTGTTCGGCGATTCACTGGCCTCTTCACCGCCGCAGTGGGAGGCCAGTTACCACACATTGAACGGCGTGCTCGAGGGCAGGATTCAGCTCTCGCCGCTGCGTATCACCCAGCAGCAACGTGAACTCGCCTTCGACGGGGGGCGCCTGCGCTTCAGCGGCGAGCAGGGCGACTGGCGATTGCGTGCCCAGCTGAGCGCATGGACGCTCAGTGACGGTGCCGTTCGTCTGGAGATCGGCCCCGCCACGCTCAACAGCCATTATGCCTACACCGAGGATGCGCGCGCCTTTACCCAGGAGGATCGGCTGCAAATCGAATCGCTCTCCTGGCACCAGCCTCAACTCGAGCTCGATGCTACCGCCTTCCGCCTGGCGAATCGTATCTCGCTGGATGAGCAGGAACTTCGCATGCAGCTCGATATCGATCTCGGCGAGATTCATGCCGCAGAGCAAGTGCTGTTGACCGGGCAGGTAGAGGCCGAGCTGTCGCGACTCAATGCCGACGCGATTCGCCATACCATGGCGCGGCTGCGCGAGCTGGCTGCGAGCGGTGCTCACGGGGATGACCCTGACGCTCTGCTGGCGGCACTAGAGCCTTATTTGCTGGCGATGCTCAAGGACTCGCCGCGCCTGGACCTGCAGCGCCTCGAGCTGGACAGCCCGATGCTGGGACTGGCGGCACGGGTGGATGGTTCGCTGTTCTTCGATGGTCGTCGTCTGGATGTCCTGAGTCTGGTCGACTTCGAGGAACCCGCGGTCAAGGAGCGTTGGCGGCGGCGTCTCGACGGCGACTTCACCTGGCATGAGCTGCCTACCGTGGTCGCGCTGTGGCTCGGCTTGCCGCTGGATACGCGCACCCTCGAGGTCGATATCGGACGGGGCCAGGTGCGTGTCAACGGGCGTCCGCTACCGCCGCTCTGGCGCTAGTGCTTCATCGACTTTTGCTCATTGAGTTCTGTTCACCTTGAAGTTGGCCGTTGCTGCCCGCATTCCTCTGGGCAGTGGGCATTGGCTTTATTGGCTTCAGGACGAGGTTTTCATGAGCGAGCACGATCAGGACGAACACGGCTGGCAGGCGAGGGCGGGGTCTGACGAGGCACTGGGCTCCGATGGCGAAGTGGACGAAGTCGCCAACGCGGTCATTCCGGCCAGTGACTATCTGCCCGAACGCATCTATCTGCTGCCGATCCACAACCGGCCCTTCTTTCCCGCCCAGGTGCAGCCGCTGGTCATCAACCGTGAGCGCTGGGAGGAGACCATGCGCCGGGTGGGGAACACACCCCACCAGACGCTTGGCGTGGCCTTCGTCGGCGACAGGGCGGTGGAGGAGCTCGGCCACGACCATTTCCCCGAGATCGGCACGGCGGTCAAGGTGCACAAGATGCACGGCGAGGAGGGGCAGCTGCAGTTCATTGCCCAGGGCCTGCGTCGTTTCCGCATTCAGCGTTGGCTTTCGAAGGAGCCCCCCTTCCTGGTCGAGGTCAGCTATCCCCGCGAACCGGTCAAGGCCGACGAGGACGAGACCCGCGCCTACGCCATGGCGATCATCAACGGCATCAAGGAGCTGTTGCCGATCAACCCGCTCTATGGTGAGGAACTCAAGCATTACCTCAACCGTTTCAGTCCCCACGAGCCGGGTCCGTTGACCGATTTCGCCGCGGCCATCACCTCGGCCAAGGGGCGTGAGCTGCAGGCCGTGCTCGAAACGCTGCCGGTTCAGGCGCGTATGGAAAAGGTACTGCCGCTGCTGCGCAAGGAGATCGACGTCGCCCAGCTGCAGACCGAGATCAGCGAGCAGGTCAACGCCCAGATGCAGGAGCGCCAGCGCGAGTTCTTCCTGCGCGAGCAGCTCAAGGTGATCCAGCGCGAGCTCGGCATCTCCAAGGATGATCGCGAGAACGACGTCGATACCTTCCGCGACCGGCTGGAGGGGCTGACCGTGCCGCCCAAGGTGCTGACCCGCATCGAGGAGGAACTCGACAAGCTTTCGGTGCTGGAGACCGGCTCGCCCGAGTACGGCACCACGCGCAACTACCTGGACTGGCTGACCTCCATGCCATGGGGCGTGCGCAGTCAGGATCAGCTCGATCTGGTCCACGCCCGGACGGTGCTCGACCGCGACCACGACGGCCTCAAGGACGTCAAGGAGCGCATCATCGAGTTCCTCGCCGAGGGTACCTTCAAGGGCGACGTGGGCGGTTCGATCCTGCTGCTGGTCGGTCCGCCCGGGGTGGGCAAGACCTCGGTCGGCCGCTCCATCGCCGAGGCGCTGGGGCGGGAGTTCTACCGCTTTTCGGTGGGCGGTATGCGCGACGAGGCCGAGATCAAGGGTCACCGCCGCACCTACATCGGCGCCATGCCGGGCAAGCTGGTCCAGGCGCTAAAGGAGGTCGAGGTCGAGAACCCGGTGATCATGCTCGACGAGATCGACAAGCTGGGCAAGTCGTTCCAGGGCGATCCGGCCTCGGCCCTGCTCGAGGTGCTCGATCCCGAGCAGAATGTCGACTTCCTCGATCACTATCTCGACGTGCGCCTGGATCTATCCAAGGTGCTGTTCGTGTGTACCGCCAACGCGCTGGACACCATCCCCGGTCCGCTGCTCGACCGCATGGAGCAGATCCGCCTGTCGGGCTATATCGCCGAGGAGAAGGTGGCCATCGCCAAGCACCACCTGTGGCCCAAGCTGCTCGAGCGCGACAAGATACCCAAGAAGCGCATCAACCTCACCGACGCGGCGCTGCGCCAGGTGATCGAGGGCTATGCCCGCGAGGCGGGCGTACGCCAGCTCGAGAAACAGCTCCACAGCATCGTGCGCAAGGCCGCGGTCAAGCTGCTCGAAGGCGACCAGGCGTCGGTGCGCATCTCGGTCAAGAATCTCGAGGAATATCTCGGTGCGCCGCTGTTCCGCCAGGAGCAGGTACTCAAGGGCGAGGGGGTGGTCACCGGCCTGGCCTGGACCTCCATGGGCGGTGCCACGCTGCCGATCGAGGCGGGCAAGGTGCATTCGCTGACCCGCGGCTTCAAGCTCACCGGCAAGCTCGGCGAAGTGATGCAGGAGTCGGCCAACATCGCCTACAGCTATACGCTGGGCCATCTCGCCGAGTACGGGATCGATACCGACTTCTTCGATTCCGCCTTCGTCCACCTGCACGTGCCCGAGGGCGCCACGCCCAAGGACGGCCCCTCGGCGGGGGTGACCATGGCCACGGCGCTGCTGTCACTGGCGCGTCACCAGGGCATCGACAGGCCACTGGCGATGACCGGCGAATTGACGCTGACCGGGCAGGTGCTGCCGGTAGGCGGCATTCGCGAGAAGATCATCGCCGCCCGGCGCAGCAGGATCTTCGAGGTCGTCCTGCCCGAGGCCAACCGCCGCGACTACGACGAACTGCCCGATTTCCTCAAGGAGGGCATGACGGTGCACTTCGCCAAGCGCTACCGCGACGTGGCGAAGGTGGCTTTCGGTATTTGATGCCCATGGCGAAACGTGCGGCGTTACATGGCAACATTGGCGCCGCCGTCCACCACCAGGGTATCGCCGCTGATGAAGGTATTCTCGGCAGCGGCGAGGAAGGCCACTGCCCGGGCCACCTCGTCGGCTTCCGCGACCCGGCCGAGTGGTGTCGCTGCCTGCCAGCGTCGGCGCGACTGTGACTCGGCATCCTGCATACCGGCGCTGACCGGCCCGGGCGCCACGGCATTGACCAAGATGCCATGGGGGCCGAGTTCCACCGCCAGCGCCCGGCTCAGGGCCAGCATGGCGCCCTTGCACATGGCATAGGCCGAGCGCTCGGCGGTGGTGCGCAGGCCATGGGCCGAGGTGACGGTGACGATGCGGCCGCCGTCGCCGGCCATCATCAGGCGGGCGGCGGCCTGCAGTGCCTGGTAGGCGCCGCTGACGTTGACCGCCAGCATCTCGCCAAGCTCCGCCGCCGAGACATCGACGAAGCGCCCTCTACGGATCACGCCGGCAGCATTGATGCAGACATCGAGCCCGGCTCCATGCGTCTCGATGCGGGCGAAGGCCGCCGCGATGCTGTTGGGGCTGGTCAGGTCGCAAGCAATGAAGATGCAGCGCTCCGGCCAGCGCGCCAGCAATCCCTCTGCCCGTTCGCGAGCCTGCGCACGGTCGAGCAGGAAGACGAACTCCCCTGCCGTGAGCAGTACCTCGCCGATGGCGCTGCCGATTCCTCCGGCTCCGCCCACTACGGCCATGATTCGCATGTGCTTATCCTAGGTATTCTTCGAGCCAAAAAATCGGCATTATAGACGGATGCTCGACATTTCTTTATAACGAATTCATAACCATAACAAATCACAACAATGCCATCGCACCGCGATGCTGGACGACGATAACGGAGAGACACATGTCAAACCGCAAGCATGCCTTTGCCCGTACCCTGTTGGCCTCGGCCACCGCCGTTCTGGTGGGGGTCGGCTCACTTTCCGCTCAGGCCGAGACCCGTGTGACCTACAAGTCCGCCTCGGCGGGTACCGCCTATTACCAGATGGGCGTCGAGCTGTCCGAGGCGATTCGGCAGGGAACCGACGGCGACGTCGTGCTGACGCTGGAGGAGAGCCAGGGCTCGGTGCAGAACGTCATGGAGGTGATGGCACGCCAGGGCAACTACGTCTTCACCACGCCGCCGGGGCTGGTCGAACAGGCCATGGCCGGTGAGGGGCCCTTCGCCGAGCGCCAGAGCCCACGCTTCGATGAGATTCGCGGGCTGTTCCCGATTCCCGCCATCACCATGCATTTCGTGGTGGCCGGCGACGAGGGCGTGATCGCGCTCGAGGATCTCGAGGGCAAGGAGATCCTGATCGGCCGCGGCACCTTCGGCGCCCGTGAGGCGGAGCGCTACCTGGAGATGTTCGATCTGATGGACAAGGTGAGCGTCGCCAATGCCGAGATCGGCAGCGGTCCCGATGCACTGAAGAATGGCCAGATCGAAGCCTTCGTCACGGCAAGCTCGTTTCCCACGCCCAACGTGATCGAGACCGCCGCCAGCATGCCGATCAGCCTGGTCAGCCTCACCGATGAGCAGATCGCGCAGACCGGTGCCGCACGTCAGACCATCCCGGCTGGCACCTACAGCGGCGTCGACGAGGACGTGCAGACCACCTCGCTGCCGGTCATCGCCTATACCACCACCGGCATGGACGAGGAGACCGCCTATACCCTGACCAAGACCTTCTGGGAGCGGCGCGAGACCATGGCCGAGGAGTCTCCCTGGTGGGGCGGTATCACCCACGACATGATCGGCAACATTGCCGGTACCCTGCACCCAGGGGCCTTGCGCTATTACGACGAAGTCGACATCGAAGTTCCCGACGACTTGCGCTAATCCTGCCGGGCCGGCCTGGACCGTCGTGCCGCCGGCCCCGTTCAAGGCTTTCTTATGTCATCGACGTTCTCCTCCCCGGCGGTCGGTTCTTCCGTCGACGGCTCGCCGCGCACGCATCCCGTCTGGGTGATCCTGGGCACGCTGACGGTCGCCTTCCATCTGGGTTTGATCTTCTACGGCCTGGCCCCGGCATTGGTGAGCCGACCACTGCACATGGCCCTGGCGCTACCCTGGATACTGATCCATGCCGCGCGAACGCCCTGGGAGCGTTGGAGCGGCTGGCTGTTGACCCTGCTGGGCATTGCCGCCTGCGGTTACATCGCCTTCAACGAGGAGGCGTTGGCGAGCCAGTATGGCTTCATCGACACGCACTTCCAGATGCTCGTCGGCGTATTCCTGATCGGGCTGGCGTTGGAGGCGGCGCGTCGGGCGATCGGCTGGCCGCTGCCGCTGGTGACCTTGGTGGCGCTGCTCTATGGCTTGTTCGGCGAATGGGTGCCGGGCCAGTTCGGTCACCCAGGGCTGCCGCTGCAGAGCTACGTGGGGACGCTGACCCTCACTGAGGGCGGCCTTTGGGGCAAGCTGACCGGGGTCAGCGTCGGGGTAGTGGCGATCTTCGTCATCTTCGGTGCGGTGCTCAACGCCGGCGAGGCGGGGCGCGGTTTCATGAACCTGGCCAGCGCCTTCGCCGGGCGCCTGACCGGCGGTGCGGCCAAGGTGGCGGTGATCTCCTCGGCGTTGATGGGGTCTATCTCCGGTTCCGCCTCGGCCAACGTGGCCTCGACCGGTGCCATCACGATTCCCTCCATGGTCCGCCTGGGCTATCCGCGCACCCTGGCGGGCGGCGTCGAGGCGGTGGCGTCCTCGGGTGGTCAGATCATGCCGCCGCTGATGGGGGCCGGGGCATTCGTCATGGTCGAACTCACCGGCACACCCTACACCCAGATCATGGCGGCGGCCTTGCTCCCGGCCATCCTCTACTTCGCCACGGTGTGGATGGGGATCAACGCCTTCGCCACCCGCCATGACCTGCGTCCCATGGCGGCGGGCGATCAGCCCGGTGGCAAGGAGGTGCTCATCACCTCGCTGTTCTTCGCCGTGCCATTCGTGCTGCTGCTCGAGCGCATATTTCTGGGGGGCTATACGCCCCAGTACGCGGCGAGCATCGCCATTTTCGCCGGCCTGCTGCTGCTGTTCTGCGACGCGACCCTCACGTTCTCCCTGCGAGGCTTCGCCTCGCGCCTGGCCGAGGCGGTGGTCACCGCCGGACGCCAGGTGGCAGTGATCGGTGCGATCATCATCTGCGCTTCGCTGGTGATCGGCGTGCTGTCGTTGACCGGACTCGGCGTCAAGATCACCTCAGGCATTCTGTCGCTGTCGAACGAAATGCTGTGGCCGGCGCTGCTGCTCACCGCGCTCGCCTGCCTGGTGCTGGGCATGGAGGTGCCGACCACGGCCGCCTACGTGATCTGCGTCTCGGTGGCCGGGCCGGCGCTCACCGAACTGGGGCTCGAGCCGCTGCTGGCACATCTGTTCGTGTTCTGGTACGCGTTGCTCTCGACCATCACGCCGCCGGTGTGCGGCGGCGTGTTCATCGCCGCCGGCATGGTCGGGGAAAACTGGCTGAAGGTAGCGATCAAGGCCATGGCGCTGGGCCTTGGGCTCTATATCATTCCGTTGGCCATGGTCGCCAATCCCGACGTGATCCGCCTGGCCTTCGATCCGCTGTGGGCAATCTTCGATGCGGTGAAGATCGCGCTGGGTCTCGTTGCCATCTCCTACGGCGTGATCGCTCGGCGCACGGCGTGGCTACGGACACTCCTGGTGGTGGCCGGCACGCTGGTGATTTTCGCTTTCTGATAACAACGTCTGAGGAGCTCGAGATGATCGTCGCCACGCTAGGTCCGGAAGGGAGCAACCATGAGCTGGTCCTGCGTCGCTATCTCACGACCCGCGGACAAGCCGACGCACAGGTGACGCTGCTCGACGACTTCCCGACGGCCTTCGCGGCGCTGGTGGCGGGGAAAGTCGACCGCGTGTTGCAGTGCACGGCACATTTCAGTCATGCCGATTGCGTGGGCCGGTACATGCATCGCGCCTTTCCGGTGGATGTGTTCGTGGCTGGCAGTCATCCGCTAGCGCTGCTGGCGCGGCGCGAGATCGCCGAGCCGCGTCAGGTGATCCGCCAGCCGGCCACCCGCTACTACACCGATCTCTCGGGTTTCAGTGAGGAGGTCGATGCGCCGACCACCGTGGCGGTGGCCGAGGGCTTGCTGGACGGGCGCTACGAGGCGGGTATCTGCGCCCGGCAGACTCTGGAAGATCATCCTGACGAGCTGCGCCTGATCGAGGATCTGGGGCCGGCGCTGGATGTGTGGGTGCTGTACGGCACTCGGCCGTTACCCGGTGACCATACGCTGGTGGTCTAGCCGCTGCGGCCCGTGCATGACAGAATCGGGGCAGACCCCATACCAGACTGTGTTTGAAAAGTCGGCGAGCGAAGGTCAGAGAAGGAAAAATATGGCCAAGCGCAGGCAGTTTTCAGACACAGTCCAGACCGTCGCCGCCCATGGGTGGCAGAGACGGCGTTAACCGTATAGCGCGAATGCGCACGAAGAGGACACCATGCCCGACTATCGCTCCCGTACCACCACGGCCGGCCGCAACATGGCCGGCGCCCGCGCCCTGTGGCGTGCCACCGGCATGAAGGACGAGGACTTCCACAAGCCGATCATCGCGGTGGCCAACTCCTTCACACAGTTCGTGCCCGGGCACGTGCATCTCAAGGACATGGGTCAGCTGGTAGCACGGGAGATTGAGAAGGCCGGCGGCGTGGCCAAGGAGTTCAACACCATCGCCGTCGACGACGGCATCGCCATGGGCCACGACGGCATGCTCTACTCGCTGCCGAGTCGCGACATCATCGCCGACAGCGTCGAGTACATGGTCAATGCCCATTGCGCCGACGCCCTGGTGTGCATCTCCAACTGCGACAAGATCACCCCGGGAATGCTGATGGCAGCCATGCGTCTCAACATTCCGGTGATCTTCGTCTCCGGCGGCCCGATGGAGGCCGGCAAGACCAAGCTGATCGACCACGGGCTCGATCTGGTCGATGCCATGGTCATGGCCGCCGACGATTCGGTCGATGACGCCACCCTGGCCGAGGTCGAGCGCAGCGCCTGTCCCACTTGCGGCAGCTGCTCCGGCATGTTCACCGCCAACTCGATGAACTGCCTGACCGAAGCGCTGGGCCTGGCGCTGCCGGGCAACGGCACCGTGGTGGCTACCCATGCCGATCGTCGCCGGCTGTTCGAAACCGCCGGGCACCGCATCGTCGAGCTGGCCAAGCGCTACTACGAGGGCAATGAGACGCACCTGCTGCCGCGCGCCATCGGCTCCAAGGCGGCGTTCAAGAATGCCATGACGCTGGACATCGCCATGGGCGGTTCCACCAATACCATTCTGCATCTGCTGGCCGCCGCCCAGGAGGCCGAGCTCGACTTCACCATGGTCGACATCGACCGCCTCTCGCGGGAAGTGCCGCAGCTGTGCAAGGTGGCGCCCAACACCCAGAAGTACCACATCGAGGACGTGCATCGTGCCGGCGGCATCATGGCGATCCTCGGCGAGCTCGACCGTGCCGGCGTGCTCGATACCCGCGTACCCACCGTCTACGGCGACACCCTCAAGGAGGCCCTGGACGAGTGGGACATCATGCGCAACCCGAGCCCCGAGGTGGTGGAGTTCTACAAGGCCGGCCCCGGCGGCGTGCCGACCCAGGTAGCGTTCTCGCAGAGCGCGCGCTGGCCGAGCCTCGATGGCGACCGCGCGACCGGCTGCATCCGTGACCTCGCGCATGCCTTCTCGAAGGAGGGCGGGCTGGCGGTACTGCGCGGCAACATCGCCGTCGACGGCTGCGTGGTCAAGACCGCTGGCGTCGACGACTCGATCCTGGTGTTCGAGGGGCCGGCGCATGTCGTCGAGTCCCAGGACCAGGCGGTGGAACACATCCTCGCCGGCGAGGTGAAGGAAGGGGATGTCGTCGTCATTCGCTACGAGGGGCCGAAGGGCGGACCCGGCATGCAGGAGATGCTCTACCCGACCTCCTATCTCAAGTCGAAGGGGCTGGGCAAGGCGTGTGCACTGCTCACCGACGGGCGCTTCTCCGGCGGCACCTCCGGTCTCTCCATCGGTCACGTCTCGCCCGAGGCCGCGGCAGGCGGCGCCATCGGCCTGGTGCGCACGGGTGACATCATTCGTATCGACATTCCCAACCGCACGATCGACGTCAAGCTGTCCGACAGCGAACTGGCCGCACGCCGTGAAGCCGAGGAGGCGCGCGGCAGTCAGGCCTGGAAGCCCAGCATTCAGCGCGTGCGCAAGGTCTCGGCCGCGCTCAAGGCCTATGCGCTGCTGGCGACGTCTGCCGACAAGGGAGCGGTGAGGGATCTGTCCAAGCTCGACTGAGACGAGTGTCGAACCGGGCCCTGGCCCGGTTCGTCGTTGCGGGCTTCATCAAGCAGCAGTAAGGAACGACGACATGCGCAAGCAGACCTTCGGTGTCGGCCTGATCGGCTTCGGCACGGCCGGCCGCATCTTCCATGCCCCGCTGATCCAGGCGACACCTGGGCTGGAGCTGCTGGCCGTGGTCAGCAGTTCGCCCGAGCGAGTGCACGACGTGCTGCCCGAAGTCGACGTGTTGCCTAAGCCAGCGGCGCTTTTCGCCCGTCCCGACATCGATCTGGTGGTAATCGCCAGCCCCAACGAGACTCACTACCCACTGGCCAAGGCAGCCCTGGCCGCCGGCAAGCATCTGGTGGTCGACAAGCCCTTTACCGTGTCGCTGTCGGAGGCGCGCCTGCTCAAGGCCGAGGCCGACAAGGCCGAGCGCCGGGTCAGCGTCTTTCACAACCGTCGCTGGGACAGCGATTTCCGTACCCTGCAAGCGCTGGTCGCGGAGGAAAGTGTGGGGCGACCGGTGTCGCTGGAGCTGCGCTTCGATCGCTTCCGACCGGTAGTGGCCGATCGCTGGCGCGAACAGCACAAGCCCGGCAGCGGGATCTGGTACGACCTGGGGGCGCATCTGCTCGATCAGGCCAGAACGCTGTTCGGCATGCCTCGGGCGATCCTGCTCGATCTGATGGCGGCACGGGATGGCGCCGAGGTGGACGACGAGTTTCATGCCTTGCTGGAGTACGATGCCCTCAGGGTGACCCTGCGCGCCAGCTCGCTGGTGGCCGAGCCGACACCGCAGCAGGCCCTGCACGGCACCCGAGGCAGCTTCGTCAAGTATGGCCGCGACCCCCAGGAGAACTGGCTCAAGGAGGGGCGCACCCCCACGCGGGAGTGGGGCGTCGATCAGCGTCCCGGCCAGCTGACGCTGGCCGAAGGCAGCGACGGGTCCCTGGTCACCCGGGAGCACTCGGGGCTCCCCGGCGATTACCTGGCCTACTACGTCGGTATCGTCGAGGCACTGGCAAGCGGTGCGCCGGTGCCGGTCAGCGTGGAGGAGGGGATCGAGGTCATGACCCTGCTGGAGGTAGGGCTCGACAGCTACCGCCAGAACCGCTGGATTCGCCTCAAGGAGAATAACGGCGGCAGCCTGCGCCAGCTTCACCGCCACGGCTGAGCCCCGGGGCTTGCTTCACCAGCTCAGTGGGGTCTCCTTGTCGCGGCGCTCGCGCAGGGTGTCGCGGGCGATGAACAGGGCGGCGATGGCGCGCGCCTCGTGGAAGTCGTCACGCATCAACAGGGCGGGCAGTTCCTCTAGGGCGTGTTGCTCGACTACCAGAGGTTCCGGTTCGTCGCCGGGCAGACGCTTGTGATAGAGGTCGGTGGCGAGCAGTACCTGCATGCGGTGGCGCATGTAGTTGGGTGCCAGCGACAGTTCCACCAGTGGCTCGATGCGCCGGGCGCCGAAGCCGCACTCCTCCATCAATTCGCGATTGGCCGCGGTGACGATATCCTCGCCGGGGTCCACCAGCCCCTTGGGCAGGGTCAGCACGTAATCCTCGAAACCTGCGGCGTACTCGCGGATCAGCAGCACGTGATCGGGATCGGGCATGGCGATGATCATCACCGCGCCCTGGTCGCTGCCGGTGAGGCGCTCGAAGGTGCGCTCGGCGCCATTGGCGAAACGCAGCTCCAGCGCCTCGATGTGGAACAGGCGGCTTCTGGCCACGGATTGGCGTGATAGCACCTGGGGTTTTTGCAGGGGGCGTCTCTCGGACATGAAGGCTCCGTGTCATGCGGGCTGCCGGGAATGCGTCGTCTCTCCGCATTGGGTACAATACCACGCCTTCCCCTGCACAGACCCACCGGGAGTCGCCATGATCGACTGGCGCGCCATTGATACCGTTCTGCTCGACATGGACGGCACACTGCTCGACCTGCACTTCGACAGTCACTTCTGGCTGGAGCACCTGCCGCGGCGCTACGTGGAGCTGCACCGCCTCGACGAGGCTACCCAGGAGCAGATCCGCGCGCGCATCCTGCGCGAGCGGGGCACGCTGAACTGGTACAGTCTGGCCTACTGGAGCCGCGAGCTGGGGGTGGATATCGTCGCCCTCAAGCGCGAGATCCAGCATCTGATCGGCCTGCGCAGCGATGCACTCGACTTTCTCAAATGGTTGCAGAGGGCCCATCCCAGGGTAATCCTGGCGACCAACGCCGACCGCGAAAGCCTCGAGCTCAAGCTGCCGCTCACCGGCCTCGAGGCCTATCTGGATGCCATCGTCTCCTCGGCCGACCTCGGCGTACCCAAGGAAGCCCAGGAGTTCTGGTTCGCGCTGCAGGAAGTCGAGCCTTTCGATCCGGCGCGGACACTCTTCATAGATGACAATCCCGAGGTGCTTGAGAGTGCGCGGGAGTTCGGTATACGCCACCTCCTGGGCATCAAGCAGCCCGACAGCACGCGTCCCGAGAAGGAACTGGAAGAGTTCATCGCCCTGGACCGCTTCGCCACGATCCTGCCCGAGGAGCTACCCTCCCAGGTACGTGGTGACCAGTTACGTGGCGAAATGATACGCAGCGACCGGGCAGTGCCCGGCGAGGAGGGAGGCAAGATTGGATAGCGTACGACTCGACAAGTGGCTATGGGCGGCCCGCTTCTTCAAGACCCGGGCCTTGGCCAAGAAGGCCATCGAAGGCGGCAAGGTGCACTACAACGGCGGCCGCGCCAAGACCAGCAAGAACGTCGAGGTGGGGGCGCTGGTTCGCGTGCCCCAGGGCTGGGACGTGTGGGAGGTGGAGGTCGTGGCGCTTTCCGACCAGCGCCGTGGTGCGCCCGAGGCCCGCGAACTCTATCGCGAGACCGCCGAGAGCGTCGAACGTCGCGCGCGCGAGGCGGAAGGCCGACGGCTGACCAATCAGGCCATGCAGCACCCGCTCAAGCGCCCCGACAAGAAGCAGCGTCGCGAGATTCAGCGCTTCCAGCGCCAGCAGGACGAGTGAGTACCGCCGCCCGCCGACCTACCCTGAACGACCTCTTTCGGAATCGATCATGACCGACCAGATCCAGCGTTTCCTGTTCGAACGCACCAATGTACGTGGCGAGATCGTCACCCTCGAACGTGCCTATGGCGAGGTGCTCGATCGCCATGGCTACCCGCCGGCCGTCAATCGCCTGCTGGGCGAGCTGCTGGCGGCGGTGGCGCTGCTCACCGATACGGTCAAGCTCGACGGTATCCTCAGCATCGAAGTGCGCGGCCAGGGCGCATTGTCGCTGCTGATGGCCGAGTCCAACCCCGGCGGCGAACTGCGCGCCATCGCCCGAGTGGCGGAGGATGCCACGCTGCCGGCTGGCGAGGCGGGCTTTCGCGAACTTGTCGGTGATGGCCATATCGTGATCACCCTGGACCCGCGCGAGGGCAATCGCTACCAGGGCATCGTGGCGCTCGATCATGACAGCCTGGCCGGCTGCCTCGAGGCCTACTTCTCGCAGTCCGAACAGCTGCCTACCCAGCTGTGGCTGCGTGCCGACGATGAACGTGCCGGAGGGCTGCTGCTGCAGCGCCTACCGGACGAATCGCAGAACCAGGACGAGGATGCCTGGGAGCGCACGGTGCAGTTGGCCCGCACGCTGCGTACCGAAGAGCTGCTCGGGCTCGAGCAGCGTGAACTGCTGCACCGGCTCTATCACGAGGAGACGGTACGGGTCTTCGAGCCCAAGCGGTTACGCTTCGGCTGCACCTGCTCGCGGGAGCGTATCGGCAATGCCCTGCTGACGTTGGGCGCCGATGAGCTGCGCGACGTGCTGGCCGAACGGGGCGAGATCGAGACCCAGTGCCATTTCTGTCATACCCATTACCGCTTCTCGGACAACGAGATCGAGGCGCTACTGCGTGCCCAGGACGGGCCGCCGCCGGTTCTGCACTGAATGTCGTCGAACGGGGCGGGGCGGAGCACGTCTCGCCCGGCGCGGCACAATGCTGCGCTGCACAAGCATGATGTGTCCAATCTGCGGCGATATGTCTCGATGTAGTAGTAAAACTACATGAACTTCGGTCAAAGTTCCCGTTTCCCGACGGCTCCCTTTTTGCCATAATGGCGCCCGCCTAAGGGCCGATCGCCGCATGACAAGACGGCAAGCATCCGCACACGGACGATCGGAAACGCAATGCAACGGCGTACGGACGCCTGGCACACGAGAGAGAACCGGCCGCAAGGCCCAGGAAACGACATGACCACATCCCAAGCCGCTCCTCAAGCACACGTCAATCTCAGCAGCGCCGAGCTCATCGAGCGTGCCGTGGCACGCGGAGAAGGCCATCTGGCCGCCAATGGCGCTCTGGTGGTGAATACCGGTGAGCGTACCGGTCGCTCGCCCGCGGATCGCTTCATCGTCGACGAACCCTCTACCACCGGTGAGATCGACTGGGGTAGTGTCAACCGCCCCTTCGACGCCGGCAAGTTCGACGCCCTGTGGGCGCGTGTCGAGGACTACCTGAACAGCGGCGAGCGCTTCGTTTCCGAACTCCACGTGGGCAGCGATCCGACCCACTACCTGCCGGTGCGGGTCACTACCGAGACGGCTTGGCACAACCTGTTCGGTCGTACCATGTTCGTGCGCCCCGAGGGTTACAACCCCTCGGCCAAGGAGGAGTGGACCATCCTCAATGCGCCCCATTTCGAATGCGAGCCGAACCGCGACGGCACCAACTCCGACGGCGCCGTGATCATCAACTTCGCTCACAAGAAGGTGCTGATCGCCGGCATGCGCTATGCCGGCGAGATGAAGAAGGCGATGTTCTCGGTGCAAAACTTCCTGCTGCCGGCCTCCGACGTGCTGCCCATGCACTGCTCGGCCAACGTCGGCGAGGATGGCGAGACGGCGCTGTTCTTCGGCCTGTCCGGTACCGGCAAGACCACGCTCTCCGCCGATCCGGCGCGCTACTTGATCGGCGACGACGAGCACGGCTGGGGCCCCGGCACCGTGTTCAACGTCGAGGGCGGCTGCTACGCCAAGTGCATCGACCTCTCGGCGAAGAACGAGCCGGTGATCTGGAACGCCATCAAGTTCGGCACCGTGCTAGAGAACGTGGTGCTCGACGACCGTCGCGAGCCTGACTACACCGACGACAGCCTGACCCAGAACTCGCGCGCCGCCTATCCGCTGGAGCACATCGACAAGCGGGTGCCGGAGAACCGCGCCGGCGAGCCCAACGCGATCATCTTCCTGACCTGCGACATGTCAGGCGTGCTGCCGCCGGTGTCGGTGCTGTCCAAGGAAGCGGCCGCCTATCACTTCCTTTCCGGCTACACCGCCAAGGTGGGCTCCACCGAGATGGGCTCTTCCGAAGGCCTCGCGGCGACGTTCTCCACCTGCTTTGGCGCGCCGTTCTTCCCGCGTCCGGCTCGCGTCTACGCCGACCTGCTGATCAAGCGCGTCGAAGCCAAGGACGCCCAGGTCTACCTGGTCAATACCGGCTGGACCGGTGGTTCCTACGGTGAGGGCGGCTCGCGCTTCTCCATTCCCACGACTCGCGCCATCATCAGCGCCATCCAGTCCGGCGTGCTCCGCGAGATCGAGACCAAGCGCATCGAAGGGCTCAACCTGGACGTGCCGGTGGCGGTGCCCGGCGTCGACTCCAGCCTGCTCGATCCGCGCGAGACCTGGGAAGACCAGGCCGCCTACGACCGCAAGCGTAGCGACCTGGCGGCCAAGTTCGTCGACAACTTCAAGAAATTCGAAGGCGTCAGCGAAGCCATCGTCAAGGCCGGGCCCAGCTTGACCTGAGGTGAACCAGCGGTAGCCGTGGCGGTCTGAACGGGGAAGAGGCGTAAGCCTCTTCCCCGTTTGCGATGTGGGCCTGGCAGGTCGGCTGGCCAGGTGGGAGGGTCTGATGAAACGACGTCTTTTCTTGGGTCTGCTGGGGGTTGGTGGGGCAGCGGGGTTGGTACCCGGCCTCGGCTGGGGTTTTCCGCGGCTGAGTCTTGAAGCCGCGCCGGGACTGGAGCGTCTGGAGCTTTCGCGCGACGCGTGGCGCGAGCGCCTCACGCCCGAGCAGTTCGAGATCCTGCGCGAGCATGGTACCGAGCCGCCGTTCTCCAGCCCCTTGGACAAGGAGTGGCGCGAAGGCGAGTACCGCTGCGCCGGCTGCGACCTGCTGCTGTTCGAGAGTGCCATGAAGTACGACTCCGGCACCGGCTGGCCGAGCTTCTTCGAGCACGTCGAGGGGCATCTGTTGAGCGAGCTGGATTTCAAGCTGGTCTGGCCGCGCACCGAGTACCACTGCGCCCGCTGCGGCGGGCATCAGGGCCATGTCTTCAGCGACGGCCCCGAGCCCACCGGACTACGCTGGTGCAACAACGGCCTGGCCCTGACCTTCGTGCCCGCCTAGCCAAGGCCGCCTCTGCCCGGCTAGAACGATGCTTCGGCCGGCAGCATATCCTGATGGCCGCGAACCGTGGCGGGTTTACGCTTCGGGGTGGGCAGCAAGTTCCGCTCCGTGTCGCAGGCATCGCTCAGGCGGAAGCTGGCGATCAGGTCATTCAGGCGTTCGACCTGTTCGCGCATCTCATCCGCCGCAGCGCTGGTCTGCTCGACGAGCGACGCATTGTGCTGCGTCATGTTGTCGAGTTCGGAGACCGCGATGTTCACCTGGGCGATGCCCTGGCTCTGTTCCTTGGCACCGGCGCTGATCTCGCTGATCACGCCGGTGATGCGCTCGATGCTGGCAACGATCTCCTGCATGGTCTTGCCGGTGCTCTTGACCAGGCTGGCCCCCGACTGGGTGCGTGAAACGGAGGTGTCGATCAGCTCGCGAATGCCGCGAGACGCATCGCTCGAGCGGCTGGCCAGGGTGCGAACTTCCTGAGCCACCACGGCGAACCCACGTCCGTGTTCGCCGGCGCGTGCGGCTTCCACCGACGCATTGAGGGCGAGAATGTTGGTCTGGAATGTAATGCCGTCGATCAGGCCGATGAACTCATTGATCTGTACTGCGGAGCGGCTGATGTCATCCATGGTGCTCTCGACCTGAGCCATGGCTTCCTGACCGCGACGGGCGACTTCCACCGTCTCCTGCACCAGCTGGTTGGCCTGCTGGGTGGCGTCGGAGGTATTGCTCACCGTGGCCGTGATCTCCTCCATGGAGGCCGAGGTCTCCTGCAGGTTGGCGGCGGTTTGCTCGGTACGCGAGGAGAGGTCCTGGCTGCTCTTGGCAATCTCGTTGGAGGCGTTGTGCACGCTCAGGGTGCTGCTGCGCACGGTCTGCAAGGTGGCGTCCATGCGCAGTATGAAAGCGTTGAACTGCTCGGCCAGTTCGCCCAGTTCGTCCTTGCGCCGGCTTTCGATGCGCGCCGTCAGGTCGCCGTCACCATCGGTGATTTCCTTGATACGGCCCGTAATCTGGCGAATGGCGCGCGACATCAGCATTGGCCCGACAAGGGCAATGGCGACGGCGGCGAGAAACACCAGGAAGGAAAAGCCGAACACAGCGAACTGTTGCATGCGGATTCGGGCAAGCGTCAGGGCTTCGAGCTCGACGACCTTGGCATCCGCCAGCTCGCCCGCCGTATTGTAAACCTCCCTCAACTGATTGAAGGCAGTCAGCGAGGCGCCCTCGACCTGCACGCGCGCAGCGGCGGTATCGCCGGCAGCGTGCAGGTTCAGCCCCTCGCCGGATTGTGCCGACCAGGCGGAGAACAGCGCTTCGAAGCCGTCCAGGGGTTGGACGATCTCGGGGTAGGCATCGAGCAGTCGGGTGAATTCGTGCATGCGATCGTAGGCCTGCTGTGCATTCTCCTCGTAGTCGCCCTTAAGGGCCTGGGCCTGTTCCGAGCCAGCCGCCGTCCGGAGGTACTCGAGCTCGGCGACACGCGCCTGGTAGAGGTCACGGTCTGCGTTGAGCACGGCGGATATCGCAGCGTTGAAGGTGCCGCTGAATTCGGTCATGCGATCCCTGACGGAGTGCACCAGCAGCAGGTCGGCGACGACTACGACCAGCAGTGACATGGCGACGCCGATGAAGGCGACGGCATATTTGACGCGTATTTTGTTGAGGTTCTTGCGCATTGGGTGTGACTCCCTTGCCGGAGTGGAGCGGTTCGAGTGCTCGTTGCCATCGAGCTTTTTATTGAGTGACGCGGAGGGCGCGCTCTGGAGAGTGGGACTTCATAGACGGTATCGGCATTTCGAGCCGAAACTTAAGCAGCGGAGCGAAAGCGGCAAGGGAGAATTTTCAGCAACGATCAGGCTTTGAAACCCTCGATGATGTGCTGCGCCAGGCCGGCCACCGCCGGTGATGCGTTGTCGGGCGAGCGCGCAGCAGCACGATCGAACCGTCCGGCAGTGGGGGAAAGCCGTCCGTCTCGCCGAGCACGCGCATGCCCGGCGTGACCAGGCTCTTCATCAGCGCCGAGACCGCCAGGCCAGCGCCCACCACCGCCTGCAGGGTGGCCAGGCTGGGGCTGGAGTAGGCGATGCGATACTGGCGTCCGGCACGGGTCAGGGCGTTGCAGGCATGCCGCCGGCAGAAGCAGGGCTCCTCGAACAGCGCCAGCGGCAGCGGCGTCTGGCGATGCACGGCATGGCTCTCCGCCACCACCCACACGGTTTCGTCGCGGCGCAGAATGGTGCCGATCTCCTGGCCTACCTCGCGGGTCACGATACTCAGGTCGAGGCTGCCCTGCTGGCGGCCGAGCAGCTCCGAGGAGGGTGCGCACTGCACCTCGACGTCGACCAGTGGCCAGGTCTGGGAGAAGGACTTGAGGATCCCGGGCAGGAAGCGCATGACGAAATCGTCGGGGACGCCGATGCGAACCCGGCCGACCATCTCCGGCTCGCGCAGCATGTTGAGCGCCTCGCCCTGCAGGTCGAGGATGCGGCGGGCATAACCGAGCAGCGTGGTGCCTTCGCTGGTCAGATGCATCTGACGGCCCTGGCGCTCGAACAGCGGGCGCTGGATCACTTCTTCCTCGAGTCGCTTGATCTGCATGCTGACCGCCGACTGGGTGCGGTTGACGGCCTGGGCCGCCCGGGTGAAGCCGCCATGGTCGACAATGGCGACGAAGGTGCGCAGCAGCTCGTGATCGATGGTGTGGAGCATGACCGGTTTCCATCATGATGAGTGATGCATGGTATCAGGAGTATTCGTTGGATTGATTGTAGCGATGCATCGAGACTTTCTCCATCACTCGCCATGATCCGGAGGAAACCAGCCATGAGGGCCCCCGACACCTGCTACGATGCGTCATCCTGTACTGCGCCTGGTCGCGTTGAGAGCGCCCAGCGCTTCTTCTCGTCCCCGTGGCAATGGCTGCGCCGCCTGAGCTATCTGATGCAGCTGCGCCGCGAACGCAACCAACTGCTGGAGCTCAGCGATCACCAGCTCCGCGATATCGGACTGACTCGCCGCGACGTGGCCCGCGAGGCGCGCCGTCACCTGTGGGACGTCAGCGGTTGGCGGCGTTGATCGCGGCGGCGACACGGTGGCGTTTGTGATACCTTGGCGCGATCTTTCGTTGTCGCAATACCAAGGAAGTCATGGACGCCACGACCCGGATCATTTCGCGCCTCGCCGAGGAACTCGCCGTTCGCCCGCAGCAGGTGTCAGCCACCGTGGAACTGCTCGACGGCGGCGCCACCGTGCCCTTCATCTCCCGCTACCGCAAGGAGGTCACCGGTGGCCTCGACGATAGCCAGCTGCGCAACCTCGACGAGCGCCTGCGCTACCTGCGCGAGTTGGAGGAGCGCCGTGCCGCCGTGCTCGCCGCCATCGACGAGCAGGGCAAGCTGACGCCGGAACTCGCGGGGCAGGTCCAGGCGGCCGACACCAAGCAGCGCCTGGAAGATCTATACCTGCCCTACAAGAAGAAGCGTCGCACCAAGGCCCAGATCGCCCGTGAGGCCGGGCTCGAGCCGCTGGCTGACGCACTGCTGGCCGATCCCACCCTCGATCCCGAGTCGGAGGCGGCCAAGTATCTTCGCCCCGCCGAGGGTGACGTTCCTGCCGTCGAGGATGCCAAGGCGGCGCTGGATGGCGCACGCCAGATCCTGATGGAGCGCTTCGCAGAGGACCCCGAGCTGGTTGGCTCGCTGCGCGAGCGACTGTGGCAGGAGGGCGAACTCAGCGCCCGTCTGCTTCCGGGCAAGGAGCGTGAGGGTGCCAAGTTCTCCGACTATTTCGAACACGACGAACCGCTGGCCAAGGCGCCCTCGCATCGGGCGCTGGCGATGTTTCGCGGGCGCAACGAGGGCGTGCTGACGCTGGCCATCCGGCTGCCCGGCGAGGACGAAGCGCCGATCCATCCGGCCCAGGTGGCCATCGCCAGGCACTTCGATATCCGCGACGAGGGCCGCGCCGCCGACAAGTGGCTGGCCGACGTGGTGCGCTGGACCTGGCGGGTCAAGCTCTATACCCACCTCGAGACCGAGCTGATGGGGCGGCTGCGCGAGCGCGCCGAGCTGGAGGCCATCGAGGTCTTTGCCGCCAATCTCAAGGACCTGCTGCTGGCGGCCCCGGCGGGGCAGAAGGCGACGCTGGCCATCGACCCGGGCCTGCGTACCGGCTGCAAGGTGGCGGTGGTGGATGCCACCGGCCAGTTCCTCGAGCACGCCACCATCTATCCCCATGCCCCGCGCAACGCCTGGGATGCCTCGCTCGCCGAGCTGGCCAAGCTGGTGGACAGGCACGACGTGACGCTGATCGCCGTGGGCAACGGTACGGCGAGCCGCGAGACCGACAAGCTGGCCGGTGAGCTGGTCAAGCTGTTCGCCGGTAAAAGGGCATTGTCGAAGGTGATGGTCAGCGAGGCCGGCGCCTCGGTCTACTCCGCCTCGGAGTATGCCTCGAAGGAGCTGCCCGACCTCGATGTCACCATCCGCGGGGCAGTCTCCATCGCCCGGCGCCTGCAGGACCCGCTGGCCGAGCTGGTCAAGATCGAACCCAAGTCCATCGGCGTGGGCCAGTACCAGCACGACGTCTCGCAGCTGCAACTGTCGAAGAGCCTGGAGGCGGTGATCGAGGACTGCGTCAACGCCGTGGGGGTCGATCTCAACACGGCGTCGAGTGCGCTGCTGTCGCGGGTGGCCGGGCTCAACCCGGCGTTGGCCGAGGCCATCGTGGCGCGGCGCAACGCCGAGGGCGCCTTCGCCAGCCGCCAGCAGCTGCTCGATGTCAGCCGTCTCGGCCCCAAGACCTTCGAGCAGTGCGCGGGCTTCCTGCGCATCATGAACGGCGACAACCCGCTGGATGCCAGCGCCGTGCATCCCGAGGCCTACCCGGTGGTGGAGCGCATCGCCAGCCGCAACGGACGCCCGGTGGCCAGCCTGATCGGCGACAGCGCCACGCTCAAGGCGGTCAAGCCGGCCGAATTCGCCGACGAGCGCTTCGGCGTGCCCACCATCAGCGACATCTTGAAGGAGCTCGACAAGCCGGGACGCGACCCGCGTCCCGAGTTCAAGGCCGCCGAGTTCCGCGAGGGGGTGGAGACGCTTAAGGACCTGGAGCCGGGCATGATCCTCGAGGGCAGCGTGACCAACGTCACTCACTTCGGCGCCTTCGTCGACATCGGCGTGCACCAGGATGGCCTGGTGCACATCTCGGCGCTCTCCGACAAGTTCGTCGAGGACCCGCGCTCGGTGGTCAAGGCCGGCGACATCGTCAAGGTCAAGGTGATGAGCGTCGACCTCGAGCGTGCCCGTATTGGGCTTTCCATGCGCCTGACCGACCAGCCCGGCGAGGCAGAGAGCGGCAGATCGTCGCGCGCCGGCCAGGGTGAACGGCGTGGTGGACAGGGCAAGGCGCAGCGCAAGGGCGCGCCGCGCGAGCAGGCCCAGTCCAACCAGATGGGCGCCCTGGGAGCGGCTCTGCTCAAGGCCAGGAAGGGCAAATCTTGATCCGGGCATAGCACTCGCCATACTCTCGACATCATTCGCATGAGGTAGCCGGCGGTCTCGTCGGCTACCTCCGACCGCCACGGGCGGCCGGCACGTTTAGACCGGAGGCCCGAGATTGGCCTCCAAGACACGGGGTCCACGCCTTGTCTGATTCATACTCTGCCACCGTTTCGCATCTTGCCGGGCTGGCTGCCCGGGGGCGCTTCGGGCGCCTGCGCCGCGGCCTGGAGAAGGAGGGGCTGCGCGTCGATCGCGCGGGGCGTATCGCCGCCACGCCGCATCCCCATGCGCTGGGCTCCAAGCTGACCCACCCGCATATCACCACCGATTACTCCGAGGCACTGCTGGAGTACATTACGCCGGTCTACTGTCGCCCCGGCGATGCCCTCGACTTTCTCGCCGACCTGCACCGCTTCAGCTATCGCCATCTCGGCGAGGAGCTGATCTGGCCGGCCAGCATGCCGGCCAGACTCGACGGCAACGACAGCGTGATCATCGCCGACTACGGCAGCTCCAACGTCGGGACCATGAAGCACGTCTACCGCAAGGGGCTGGACGTACGCTACGGGCGGATCATGCAGGCCATCGCCGGCATCCACTACAATCTCTCGCTGCCCGACGAGCTGTGGGAGGTGCTGCGCCAGCGCGATGGCGCCGTCGACATGTCGCTCGATGACTATCGCTCGAGCCGCTATTTCGGCCTGATTCGCAATTTCCGCCGCCACAGCTGGCTGCTGCTCTATCTGTTCGGTGCCTCGCCGGCGCTCGATCGCAGCTTCCTGCCCGAGGGCAACATTCCCGACAAGCTGCAGGCGCACGGGCGCGATACCCTGGTATCGCCCTACGCCACCAGCCTGCGCATGTCCGACCTCGGCTACCAGAACAAGGTGCAGGCTCAGCTCAAGATCTGCTTCAACTCGCTCTCCAACTACGTGGGCACCCTGCGGCACGCGATCTCCACGCCCTGGCCCGCCTACGAGGCGCTGGGCGTGCGTGACGGTGCCGACTGGCAGCAGCTCAACGCCAATATCCTGCAGATCGAGAACGAGTACTACAGCGACATCCGGCCCAAGCGCGTCACCCGTCACAATGAGACGCCGAGCCAGGCGCTGGAGGCGCGTGGCGTCGAATACATCGAGGTGCGCTGCCTCGATCTCGATCCCTTCCTGCCGCTGGGCATCGACGAGCAGCGACTGCGCTTCATCGATACCTTCATGATGTGGTGCCTGCTCGCCGAGAGCCCCTGGATTCCCGACGAGGAGTGCGACCGGCTGGACGACAATCGGCGCCTGGTCGTCGAGCGCGGCCGCGACCCCGAGCTCCGGCTGCTTCAGAACGGCCATCGCCGCTCCGTGGCCGACTGGGGCGGGGAGATCCTTGCCGAGATGGGCCGGGCCGCCGAAGTGCTCGATGCCCTGGAGGAGGGCAGCCCCCATGCGCGGGCCGTCGCGGCCTTCGAGCCCTGGCTCGGTGATCCGTCGCTGACGCCGTCCGGCCGTCTGCTGGCGCGGCTCGAAGCGACCGGCGAGGAGTTCATCGAGGCCATCTTGTCCCTTGCCGAGGAGCACTCCGACCGGCTACGCCAGGAAGGTGTCGAGTCGGCACGGGCGGCGACCTTCGAGCAGATGGTCGGCACCTCGCACCAGCAGCAGCGGGACATCGAGGTGGCCGATACCCAGCGCTTCGAGGAGTTCCTCGGCGACTATTTCACCAGTGCCAGCGAGCCCCGCGTGGCCATGGCCAGTCAGGGGAATGCCTGATGTTCGCAGCACTTCGTCGTCTTTCGGTTCGCCAGTGGAGTCTGGCCGGGCTGGCCTTCTGCGTTCTCATGATGCTGGTCGCCCTGGGCCTGGAACATATCGGCGGGCTCGAGCCATGCCCGCTGTGCATCTTCCAGCGTATCGCCGTGCTGTCCGCTGCGGCGGTGTTCATCGTAGCGGCCATTCACAACCCACAGGGACGTCTGGGACCGGTCATCTACGGCGGGCTATCGCTGGCGGCGGTACTGGGGGGGATCGGTGTTGCCGCGCGTCACGTGTGGCTGCAGTCGCTGCCGCCGGACCAGGTGCCGAGCTGTGGCCCGGGGCTCGGTTACATGGTGGATGTCCTGCCCATGCAGGACGTGGTCGCCATGGTGCTCTCCGGCTCCGGCGAGTGCGCCGAGATCGACTTTTTGCTGCTGGGTATCTCGCTGCCGGGCTGGACGCTGATCGGCTTCATCGTGCTCGCACTGGCCCCTCTGGGGATCCTGTATCGCTCCGTCCGCGGTCTATGGCCCTGAAGCGCTGACAAAGAGGAAGGCAGGCATGCTGTATCGCGATTTCTCCACCCAGGAAGCGATCGACCGCGAGTACGATCCCTCGCGCGGGCGCGACCTGTCCGCGCTGCTGGCTGGCTGGCAGTCGCACAGCGAGGCGGTGCGTGAGCGCTGCCGGGTGTCGCTGGACGTCGCCTTCGGGCCGACGCTGGCCGAGCGCATGGATGTCTATCATGCCGAGGCTGAGGATGCGCCGCTGCATCTCTTCTTCCACGGTGGCTACTGGCGCTCGCTGGGCCACCGCGAGTTCGGTTTCGTCGCCGAGGGGCTGGTAGCGGCGGGCATCAGCGTGGCGGTGGTCAACTATGCGCTGTGCCCCACGGTGGCCTTCGGCGAACTGGTGAGGCAAGCTCGGGCCGCGGTCGCCTGGGTGAGGCACAACGCTTCATCGCTGGGCGTCGATGCATCGCGCCTGAGCGTCTCCGGCCACTCTGCCGGGGGGCATCTCGCCGCCATGCTGCTGGCCGCGGATTGGGAGGGGGAGTACGGTCTGCCTGACGATCTCATCGGGGGCGCGTTGTGCATCAGCGGGCTTTACGACCTGCGTCCGTTCCCCTGGTCGTGGCTGCAGCCCAAGCTGCAGCTCAGCGGGCGCGACGTCGACGCCTACAGCCCGCTGTTCCTGCCGTGTCGAGTGCCGACGCCGGTGCATCTCGTTGCGGGCGGAGAGGAGTCCACCGAGTTCGCGCGCCAGATGCACGCCCACGCCGAGCACCTCGAGGCCCAGGGCGCGGCCGTCAGCGCCGAGCTCTTGCCCGGCGACGATCACTTCTCGATTCTCGATCACTATGCGCCGGGCGGACGCTTCGTCCAGCGTATTTCAGCCTTCCACGGCAGCTGATCAAGCGTCGGGAATGACGGCGGTTGCCTCGATCTCCACCTTGGCCCGGTCCTCTATCAGGTCGGCCACCTGCACCATGGTCATGGCCGGGAAGTGCTTGCCCATCACCTCGCGGTAGGCGGCGCCCACCTCCTTGAGCCGGGCCAGGTACTCCTGCTTATCGGTGACGTACCAGGTCAGCCGTACCACATGCTCGGGGCCGGCGCCGGCCTCTTTCAGTACCGCGACGATGTTGGCCAGGGCCTGGTGCACCTGGGCGACGAAATCGTCGCTCTCGAACACCTGATCGCCGTTCCAGCCGATCTGGCCGCCGACGAAGATCGTCTGGCCGGAGGCGAGCACGCCATTGGCGTAACCCACCGCGGCTTTCCAGTGCGAGGGGTGAAGCAGCTCGTGCGAGGTGGCGTCATTCATCTTGGTATCCTTGTTAGCTCTCAATGGCGAAATGGCAGCGCATGGCCTCGGGCCAGGGCAGCGGGCGGCCGCTGTCGAGGTCGACGAACACCAGCGTGGCGTCGCAGGTCAGGCGTGGCTTGCCGCCGCAATGGACCGTGGTGCGAATGGCCAGGCTGGTGCGGCCGACGTCGCGGATGGTCAATTCGAAGTCGAGCGTCTCGCCCAACCGGCTGGGGGCGTGGAAGTCGGTCTCGATCCGGGCCGTCGGCACGCCGGTGCGAGACGTCACGTGCAGGCGGTTGAAGTCGTGGCCGACGACCTCGGCGAAATAGTCCTCGACCACCGAGTTGAGCATCTCGTAGTAGCGCGGATAGAAGACGATGCCGGCGGGGTCGCAGTGCTGGAAGCGCACCTTGCGCTGTGTCGTGAACGGCATGGCGGCCTCCTCGTCAAACGCCCAGGTAGCGGTCGCGAAGGGTCTCGTCGAGCGCATCGGGTTCGCCCGTCCATACCGTGCGCCCCTTTTCCAGAATGGTGCAGCGGTCGGCCACCGGCAGCAGCTCGGATAGCGACTTGTCGACGATCAGCGTGGACTGGCCTTCGCTCTTGAGGGCACGTATGGCTGCCCAGATCTCCTGACGTATGACCGGGGCCAGCCCTTCGGTGGCTTCGTCGAGCACCAGCAGGCGAGGGTTGGTCATCAGCGCGCGACCGATGGCGAGCATCTGCTGTTCACCGCCGGAGAGCGTGTTGGCCATCTGGTGGCGCCGCTCGGCCAACCGGGGGAAGAGCCCCTCCACGCGTGCCAGATCCCAGCGACCGGGTCGCGCCGTGACCAGCAGGTTCTCGCGCACCGAAAGGTTGGGGAAGCAGCGCCGCCCCTCGGGCACGAGGCCGAGGCCGGCCTGAGCGATGCGGTAAGAGGGCAATCGGCGCAGATCCTGCGACTCGAAGGTGATACTGCCGCTGCGTGGCGGGCTGAGGCCGAAGATAGAGCGGATGGTGGTGGTCTTGCCCATTCCGTTGCGCCCCATCAGGGCCACCATCTCGCCGGCCTGGACGCTGAGGTCGACGCCGAACAATGCCTGGGAAGGTCCGTAGAAGGTCTCGATGGCGGTGACGTTGAGCATCTCAATCCCCCAGGTAGGCTTCGCGGACTTGCGGATTGCCTCGGATCTCGGCGCCGTCGCCGTGGGCGATCACGGCGCCGGCCACCAGTACCGAAATGCGGTCGGCGAGGCGGAAAACGGCGTTCATGTCGTGCTCGATCAACAGGATCGGCACCTCGTGCTTGAGCGCCTCGAGCAGTTCGGTCAGGCGTGCCGAACCCTCCGGACCGAGTCCGGCCATGGGCTCGTCTAGCAGCAGCACCCGCGGCTTGAGCGCCAGCGCGCATGCCACCTCGACCTGGCGCCGCTCGCCGTGGGAGAGTTCCGATACCGGCGTGTCAGCGCGATGTGCGAGCGCCATGCGCTCCAGCGCCTGCATGGCCGGAGCGAGCAGGCTCTCGTCGCGCTGCACCGGCTTCCAGAAGCGGAAGCTGTGTCCCTGCAGCGCTTGTACCGCGATCATCACGTTGCGCTTCACCGACAGCGGCTCGGCAAGCGACGAGACCTGGAAGCTGCGTCCCAGCCCCAGCCGTGCGCGCTGGGCCACGCTGAGCGTGGAGATCTCGCGGCCAGCGAGCGCGATGCTGCCGGAATCGGGTTTGAGACCGCCGGCAATCTGGCCGATCAGGGTCGACTTGCCGGCGCCGTTGGGGCCGATCAAGGCATGGATCTCGCCCTCTCGCAGGTCGAGCGAAACATCGCTGGTGGCCTGCAGCGCGCCGAAGCGCTTGTTGAGGTGCGCAAGTGTCAGCACGGCATCACTCATGGCGCTCCCTCCCGGCCAGCCAGCCCATCACGCCGTACTTGGCGAACAGCACCACCAGCAGCAGCACCAGGCCGAGGAACAGCTTCCAGTACTCGGTGAGCCCGCCTAGCAGGGTCTCCATCATCACATACAGGATGGCTCCGGCCAGCGGGCCGTAGAGCCGGCCCACGCCGCCGAGAATCACGATCACCATCAGTTCGCCCGACATGTGCCAGCTGAGCATGGTAGGGCTGACGAAGCCGTTGAGGTCGGCATACAGCGCACCGGCCAGCCCGGTGATCATCGCCGAGATGACGAAGGCCACCAGACGGATAGGGTAGGGGGCGATGCCGGCGGTGGCCAGACGGGTGTCGTTGAGCCGGGCCATGGTCAGGGCGGCGCCGAAGCGCGACTTCATGATGCGCGAGGTGAGCGCAAGCGAGAGCGTAAGTCCGCCGAAGCAGATCAGGAAGAAGGTCAGGGCGTCGTTGGTATCGACGATGGGCAGCGTGTTGCGCAGGTAGATCGGCAGGCCGTCCTCGCCGCCGTAAGTGGGCCAGGAGTTGGCGAAGTAGTAGATCATCTGGGCGAAGGCCAGCGTGATCATGATGAAGTAGACCCCGGTGGTGCGCAGCGACACGGCGCCGATGGCCAGCGCCAGCAGGCCGCAGACAACGATCGCGACAAGCCAGATCGCCAGCATGCTGTCGCTGCCGGGGATGGCCACCGGCCAGCCGATCACCGGGGTGAGATCGAATGCATGATAGGCGCTGATACCGGCCACGTAGCCGCCCAGGCCGAAGTAGGCGGCGTGGCCGAAGCTCACCATGCCGCCGTAGCCGATGGCCAGGTTGAGGCCCACGGCGGCCATGGCGATCAGGGTGACGCGCGAGGCCAGGTTGACGTAATAGACGTGGCCCAGGAAATGGGCTGCGAGTGGCGCCAGCAGCAGCAGCGCCAGCAGGCCGATCTGCACCAGCCCCTTGCGGTCGTGCCAACTCGCCGTGGGTGCTGGCAGCCCCGGCTGCGGAGCGAGGATTCGAGTGTCGGACTTAGTCATGGGCGGCAAACAGTCCCTTGGGTTTGAAGGCAAGTATCACGGCCATCAGGATGTAGATCAGCATCGCGGCGATCGCGGAGCCGACGCCGGCGGCCTCCGAAGGACTCATGAACTGGCCGAAGAAAGACGGCAGGAAAACGCGCCCCAGGGTATCGACGACCCCGACCAGGATGGCGCCGTAGAGCGCACCCTTGATCGAGCCGATGCCGCCGATCACGATTACCACGAAGGCGAGTATCAGCACCGGCTCGCCCATGCCCACCTGCACCGACTGCAGGGCGCCGACCATGGCGCCGGCAAGGCCGGCCAGCGCCGCACCCATGGCGAATACCAGGGTATAGAGCCGGGCGATGTTCACGCCCAGGGCGCCGATCATCTCGCGGTCGCTCTCGCCGGCGCGAATGCGCATGCCGAGCCGCGTGAGCGAAATCAGGAAATACATGCCCACGGCCACCGCGATCCCCACGGCAATGATCACCAGGCGATAGATGGGATAGCGCAAGCCGCCCGGCAGGCTGACCGAGCCTGACAGCACTTCCGGCGGATTGAGCCACAGCGGCGAGGAGCCGAACAGCCAGCGGGTGCCCTCCGAGAAGATCAGGATCAAGGCGAAGGTGGCCAGCACCTGGTCGAGGTGGGGCCGGTGGTAGAGCCGGCGCACCACGATCAGCTCGACCAGGGCACCCACCACGGCGGCCACGGTGATGCCGGCCGCCAGGCCGACGAAAAACGAGCCGGTGGCGGCACTGACCAGCGCCGTGGCATAGGCGCCGACCATGTAGAAGGAACCGTGGGCCAGGTTGATCAGCCCCATCACGCCGAACACTAGCGTCAGGCCGCTGGCCATCAGGAACAGCATGGTACCGAGCTGTAGGCCATTGAAGAGCTGTTCGATGAATAGGGTCATGGCATGGTCACTGTTGAGCGTTGCAGGAGTGCCGCCGGGCCGACCGACCCGGCGGCCGGGACTTACATCTCACACTGGGTGTGATAGATGTCCTGGATGTCCTCGACGGCGATGCCGACCAGCCGGTTGGTAGGCTGGCCGTCGTCACCCTCGACCACCTCGCGCACGTAGATGTCCTGGATCGGATGGTGGTTGGGGCCGAAGCGGAACTCGCCGCGCACCGAATCGAAGTCGGCCTCGCGCAGCGCCTCGCGGAAGGCGTCCTGGTCGTCCGGATGGGCCTTGTCCAGGGCGCTGAGGATCAGGTTGGCGGTGTCAAAGCCCTGGGAGGCATAGAGGGTCGGGGTGCGGCCGTAGGCCTCGCGGAAGGCCTCGACGAAGGCATGGTTGGCCTCGTTGTCGAGATCGTAGGCCCACTGCGAGGTGTTCATGGTGCCGACGGCGGCGCTGCCCACGGCCTTGATGATGATCTCGTCGAAGGAGAAGGCGGCCCCGAAGAGCGGAATATCGACCCCCGAGTTCTCCCACTGCTTCATGAACGAAATGCCCATGCCGCCCGGCAGGAAGAAGAACAGGCTGTCGGCATCGCTGGCGCGGATCTGGGCGATCTCGGCGGCGTAGTCGGTCTGGCCCATCTGGGTATAGATCTCGTCGACCACCTCGCCTTCGTAGCGATGCTTGAAGCCGGCCAGGGCATCGGTGCCGGCGGGATAGTTGGGCGCGAGCAGGATCGGGCGCTCGAAGCCCTCTGTCTTCATGTAGGCGCCCATGGCCTCGTGCAGGTTGTTGTTCTGCCAGGCGGCATTGAAGTAGTTCTCGTGGCACATGCGTCCGGCGAGATCCGAAGGGCCGGCGTTGGGTGAAATGTAGAAGGTGCCCTGGCGTACCGCCGCGGGAACCACCGCCATGGCCAGGTTGGAGAAAATGATACCGGTGAGGATGTCGACCTCGTCGCGCTGCATGAACTCGTTGGACAGGCTGCGCGCCAGGTCGGGTCGGTTGGCGTCGTCCTGCACCAGCACCTCGATGTCGTCGCGGCCGGAACGCTCGATGGCCAGCATGAAGCCATCGCGTACGTCCACGCCCAGGTGCGAGCCGCCGCCGGACAGGGTAGTGATCATGCCGATCTTGACCTCTTCGGCCTGGGCCGCCGCCGTGGTGGCGGTCATCAGCAGGCCAAGGCCAACGCTGGCTAGCTTCTTCATGGCTTTTCCCTCTTCGTTCTCGTTTGTTGTGGTTTCGGCGCCTTGTCCAGCGCTTGTGCTCTTGTGATTCGTCAAACTGCCGTCAGATGGAGCGTCCTGTCGGCTGATCATCCCCTCTTCGGGCTGATCATCACTTTTCGGGATAGTGCTCCTGGCGCAGCCGGAAGCGCTGCACCTTGCCGGTGGCGGTCTTCGGCAGCGTTTCGACGAAGCGGATCGAACGCGGGTACTTGTAGGGTGCGATGCGCTGCTTGACGAAGGCCTGCAGTCGCGCGACGCACTCGGCATCCGGTTCGACACCGGGAGACAGTACCACGAAGGCCTCGACGATCTGCCCACGTTCTCCATTCGGTGCGCCGATCACGGCGCACTCCGCCACCGCCTCGTGGGCGAGCAGGGCGGCTTCCACCTCGGGACCGGCGATGTTGTAGCCGGACGAGACGATCATGTCGTCGTTGCGTGCGGCGAAATGGAAGTAGCCCTCCTCGTCCTGATAGAAGGCATCGCCGGTCAGGTTCCAGCCCTGCTGCACGTAGCCCCGCTGACGCGCATCGTCCAGGTAGCGGCAGCCGGTGGGGCCGCGTACCGCCAGCCGCCCGATCTCGCCGCGGGGCAGTTCGTGCATGTCAGCGTCGACGATCTTCGCCTCGTAGCCCGTCACCGGTTTGCCGGTGCAGGCCGGGCGATGGTCGTCGAGGCGGTTGGAGATGAAGATGTGCAGCATCTCGGTGGCCCCGATGCCGTCGAGGATCGGCTTGCCCGTCTTCTCGATCCAGTCATGGTAGATCGGCGCCGGTAGCGTCTCGCCGGCGGATACCGCCACGCGCAGACTGTCGAGTTCCTGACCGTTTTCGAGTGAGGCGAGCATGGTGCGATACGCCGTGGGTGCGGTGAACACGACGGTGGCACGATGCTCGCGGATGATTTCCATCATGTTGGGCGGCGTGGCCTTCTCCAGCAGCACCGCGCTGGCGCCGAAGCGCAGCGGGAAGATGGCGAGCCCGCCGAGGCCGAAGGTGAAGGCGAGCGGCGGCGAGCCGACGAAGACGTCGTCCGCTCTTACTTGGAGCACCTCGCGGGCGTAGCCGTCGGCAATGATCAACAGGTCGCGGTGGAAGTGCATGGTCGCCTTGGGCTTGCCGGTGGTGCCGGAGGTGAAGCCGAGCAGGGCAACATCGTCGGCGGCGGTGGCAACGGCGGCGAAGTCGCGGGGCTTGGTCAGCGCCAGACGGTCGAGCTCGGCGTCGTGGTTGGCGGTACCGTCGAAACCCACCACGCGTTTCAGATAGGCGCTATCGGCTGCGCAGGCATCGAGTTCGTCGAGCAGGCGGGTGTCGCACAGGGCAAGAGCGATCTCGGCCTTGTCGACGATCTGGGCAAGCTCGCCGGCGCGCAGCATCGGCATGGTGTTGACCACCACCGCGCCGGCCTTGGTGGCGGCGAGCCAGCAGGCGACCATGGCCGGGTTGTTGGCCGAGCGAATCAGTACGCGGTTGCCGGGGCGTACGCCGAGCTCGTCGACCAGCGCATGGGCCAGGCGGTTGGTCCACTCGGCCAGCTCGCGGTAGGTGCGGCTGCGACCGTTGCCGATCAGCGCCACCCGCTCGCCATGGCCGCGTTCGAGCCAGCGGTCGCAAAGCTCCACCGCGGCGTTGAGTCGCTCGGGATAGTCGAAGCCGTCGAGCCTGAGCTCGGGCCATTCATGCACGGGAGGCAGGTTGTCCCGGGCAAAGGTATCGGCGTGAGCCGACGTTGCGTTCATGACCATTCTCCGTACGTCGTTGTTGTTGTTCGGCGCCGAGGCGTCGACAGGGGGATACGGGTCTGGCGCTTCCTTAACCGCTTTATTCTTGCCGGACGGTCTCCTGCTGGGCCAAACAGCTGCGTGCGATCACCACCTTCTGCACGTCCGAAGCGCCTTCGTAGATGCGCAGTGCGCGGATCTCGCGATACAGGCTCTCGACGATGTGCCCCTTGCGCACGCCGTCGCCGCCGTGGAGCTGCACCGCCTTGTCGATGACCTGCTGGGCGCGGTCGGTGGCATAGAGCTTGGCCATGGCCGCCTCGCGGGTGACCCGCTCGGCACCCATGTCCTTGGTCCAGGCGGCGCGATAGACCAGCAGCGCGGCAGCGTCCACGTCCAGCGCCATCTCCGCCAGGTGGCCCTGTACCATCTGCAGGTCGGCCAGGCTGGCGCCGAACAGCTCGCGGCTGCTGGCGCGCTCGAGGGATTCGTCCAGCGCGCGGCGGGCGAAGCCCAGTGCGGCGGCCCCCACCGTGGAGCGGAATACGTCGAGCACCGACATGGCAATGCGAAAGCCCTGGCCGGGACTGCCGACCATGGCGCTGGCCGGCAGGCGCATGTCGTCGAAGCCGAGCCGCGCCAGCGGATGCGGCGAGATCGTCTCCAGCCGTTCGCGGATGGCGAGCCCCGGCGTGTCGGCCGGTACCAGGAAGCACGAGAGCCCCTTGGCGCCCGGCCCTTCTCCGGTGCGCGCGAAGACGGTATACAGATCGGCGATGCCGCCGTTGGAGATCCAGGTCTTCTCGCCGTTGATGCGATAATGGTCGCCGTCGCGCTCGGCGGTGGTGTCGAGCTGGGCCACGTCGGAGCCGGAGCGCGGCTCGCTCAGGGCGAAGGCGGAGAGCGCCTCGCCGCGGCGGGTCTTGTCCAGCCACTGCTTCTGCTCGGCGTTGCCGAACAGGCTGATCGCCCCGGTACCCAGGCCCTGCATGGCGAAGGCGAAGTCGGCCAGGCCGTCGTGACGGGCGAGGGTCTCGCGAATCAGGCACAGGCTGCGCACGTCGATGGCGTCGCCCGCGGTGCCCTCGAGGAAGCCCGCCTGGCCCAGGTCGCGCACCAGCTGGACGCAGGTGGTATCGACGTCGCTATGAACGCGGGGCAGCTCGCGCCGGCACCACGCCTCCAGACGCTTGGCCAGGTCGCGATGACGCGGCTCGAAAAAGGGCCAGTCGAGAAAGCTCGTGTCGCTCATCAATCCCCCTCGAAGACCGGCTTCTGTTTAGCGGCGAAGGCGCGGTAGGCGCGCTCGAAGTCGCGGGTCTGCATGCAGATCGCCTGGGCCTGGGCCTCGGCCTCGATGGCCTGCTCCAGGCTCATCGACCACTCCTGGTTGAGCTGGGTCTTGGTGATGCCGTGGGCGAAGGTCGGTCCCTGGGCCAGGCGGGTGGCGTAGGCGATGGCTTCGGCTTCTAGCGCCTCTTCCTCGACCAGTCGGTTATAGAAGCCCCATTGATGACCCTCTTCCGCACTCATGCTGCGCCCGCTGTAGAGCAGGTCGGCGGCACGGCCCTGGCCGATGATGCGCGGCAGCATGGCGCAGGCGCCCATGTCGCAGCCGGCCAGGCCCACCCGGGTGAAGAGGAAGGCGGTGCTGGCACGGGGCGTGGCGAAGCGAATGTCCGAGGCCATGGCGATGATCGCGCCGGCACCGACGCAGACGCCGTCGACCGCGCTGATGATGGGCTTGCCACAGTTGATCATCGCCTTGACCAGGTCGCCGGTCATGCGGGTGAATTCGAGCAGGCCCTTCATGTCGCGCCCCACCAGCGGGGCGATGATCTCGTGAACGTCGCCGCCGGAGCAGAAGTTGCCGCCGTTGGCGGCGAACACCACGGCTTTTACATCTTCGGCGTAAGCCAGGTCGCGGAAGGTGTCGCGAAGCTCGGCGTAGCTGTCGAAGGTGAGCGGGTTCTTGCGCTCTGGGCGGTCGAGGCGAATCACCACGACGTCGCCCTCCATGCGCCACAGGAAATGCCTGGGCGCGAGATCGGCCAGTTTCATCGTTATCGTGCTCCCGTGTCGGCCGGCAAGCGATGCAGCAGCTCGCCGATATGATGGGCATCCTCTGCATCGACGCCATCCAGCAGTTCGTTGACCCAGCTCTCGTGGGCCTGGGCCATGACGGTGAAGGCGTCGCACCCGACAGGGGTGAGGCGTACCCGGGTGGCACGGCGATCGCCCTCGATGGCGATGCGCTCGACCAGGCCGTCGTCGGCCAGGCGGTCGACGATGCCGGTCACGTTGCCGTTGGAAACGCGCAGCCGCCTGGAAAGCTCGTTCATCTTCAGACCCTCGGGTTCACGTAGCAGCGCCGCCATGACGTCGAAGCGCGGCAGGGTAGAGTCGAACTCGAGGCGCAGCTTCTCGCGCAGCGCCGCCTCGACCTGGCGAGTGACCCGCAGCATGCGCAGCCATAGGCGCAGGCGCTCCTTGCTCAGGGTTTGGGGTTTTGGCAGCGGGGCCGTCATGTCTCGCCTCCCGAGATCGAGATCGCCTGGCCGTGGATGGCGCCGCTATGCGGGCCGCACAGCCACAGCGCGGTGGTGGTGACCTCGGCAGGCTGAACGAGCCGGCCGCTGGGGTTGGTCGATTGCAGGTGGGCGCGCGCCTGCTCCGGGCTCTGACCGGTCTTGGTGACGATGGTGGCGATGCTTTCTTCCAGCAGCGGGGTCTCGGTGAAACCGGGGCACAGCGCGTTGACGGTGATGTCGCGCCCCGCTACCTCCTGGGCCAGGGCGCGCACCAGCCCCACCACGCCATGCTTGGCGGCACAGTAGGGTGCCACGTAGGCATAGCCCTTGAGCCCGGCGGTGGAGGCCACGGCGATCAGCCGGCCGCCGTCGCGCAGGTGCCTGAGTCCCTCGCGCAGGGTCAGGAAGGTGCCGGTCAGGTTGACGTCGAGCATGCGCTGCCACTGGTCGAGCCCGGTCCTGGCCAGCGGCGCGCTCTCTGCCGCCCCGGCGTTGGCAATGACGATATCGACTTCGCCCAGGCCTTCGAACAGGGCCACCATGTCGGCCTCGCGGGTCACGTCGGCGATCTCGAAGGCGATGGCCGAGTGGTGGCTGGCGGTGGCTTCCAGCGGCTCGCGGCGCCGTCCGGTGATGATCACCTCGGCGCCGGCCTCGGCGAATGCCAGCGCCATGTCGGCGCCGATGCCGCTGCCGCCGCCGGTGATCACCACGCGCTTTCCATGTAACTGGTTCATGGTTACACCCACCCGTCGCCGCGCTCGGCCAAGCGCTGCAGCTGGTCACGGCCGGCACGATAGGGCGCCGGCCAGTCGCACTCGCGGTCCTGAATGCCGGCAGCGGCGTGCAGCGTCCAGTAAGGGTCGGCCAGGTGCGGGCGGGCGAGGCACACCAGGTCGGCGCGGCCGGCCATCAGGATCGAGTTGACGTGGTCGGCCTGGTAGATGTTACCCACCGCCATGGTGGCCATCCCGGTCTCGTTGCGGATGCGATCCGAGAAAGGCGTCTGGAACATGCGCCCGTAGACCGGCCGTGCGCGGGTCGAGGTCTGCCCGGCCGAGACATCGACGATGTCGACCTCGGCGGCCTGGAGCAGGCGCGCGATCTCCACCGCCTCATCGGGGGTCACGCCTTCGTCGCCGACCCAGTCGTTGGCCGAGATGCGTACCGAGAGCGGCTTGTGCGCCGGCCACGCCTGACGCACCGCGCGGATCACCTCCAATGGGTAGCGCATACGGTTGGCCAGCGAGCCGCCGTACTCGTCGTCGCGGCGGTTGGTCAGTGGGGTGATGAACGACGACAGCAGGTAGCCGTGGGCGGCGTGCACCTCGAGCATGTCGAAGCCGGCACGCTCGGCCATCCGGGCGGCGGCGACGAACTCGTCGCGTACGCGATCCATGTCGGTGCGGTCCATGGCCTTCGGCACCTGATTGCGATCCGACCAGGGCACGGCGGAGGCCGCCATGATCGGCCAGTTGCCCTCGACCAGCGGCGCGTCCATCTCCTGCCAGCCGAGCTGGGTCGAGCCCTTGGGCCCGGAGTGGCCGATCTGGGCGCACAGCTTGGCCGGCGTCTCGGCGTGGACGAAGTCGCACAGGCGCTGCCACGCCGCCTCGTGCTCAGGGGCGTAGAAACCCGGACAGCCGGGGGTGATGCGACCCTCCGGCGAGACGCAGGTCATCTCGGTATAGACCAGCCCGGCGCCGCCCTTGGCGCGCTCGGCGTAGTGCACGAAGTGCCAGTCGGTGGGGCATCCGTGCACCGCCTTGTACTGGGCCATGGGCGAGACCACCACGCGGTTGGCAAGTCGCATCTCGCGCAGTTGAAAAGGCGCGAACATAGGCGCCCGTGCGCTGCCTTCGTTGCCGGCCTGGGCCTGGAACCAGCGCTCGGCGCTCTCGAGCCATGCCGGGTCGCGCAGGCGCAGGTTCTCGTGGCTGATGCGCTGGGAGCGGGTCAGCAGCGAATAGTTGAATTGCACCGGGTCGAGGTCAAGATAGCGCTCCACCTGCTCGAACCACTCGGTGGAGTTGCGCGCTGACGACTGCAGTCGCAGCACCTCCAACCGACGCTCCTCCTCGTAGCGGGCGAAGGCGCTGGCCATGTCGGGTGCGCTGTGCAGGTAGTCGGCCAGCGCGATGGCGCTTTCCAGCGCCAGCTTGGTGCCCGAGCCGATGGAGAAGTGCGCAGTGGCGGCGGCGTCGCCCATCAGCACCACATTGTCGAAGCTCCAGCGCTCGCACAGCACCCGCGGGAAGTTGATCCACGCCGAACCGCGAATGTGGTGGGCATTGCTCATCAGCGAGTGGCCGCCGAGGTGCCTGGCGAAGATGCGCTCGCAGGTGGCGATCGACTCCTCCTTGCTCATCTCGCCGAAGCCGAAGGCCTGCCAAGTGGGCTCGCTGCATTCGACGATGAAGGTCGCGGTGTTCTCGTCGAACTGGTAGGCGTGGGCCCATACCCAGCCGTGCTCGGTCTTCTCGAAAATGAAGGTGAAGGCGTCGTCGAAGGTCTGGTGGGTGCCCAGCCAGACGAACTTGCAGGCACGCACCTCGATGTCGGGGCGGAAGTGTTCGGCATAGCGCTGACGGGTGCGCGAGTTGAGCCCGTCGGCAGCCAGTACCAGGTCGAATTCACGGCGCAGTTCGTCGATGCGCTCTTCGGGCACGTCGCTTTCGAAGCGCAGCTCGACGCCCAGTTCGCGGGCGCGCTCCTGCAGCAGGAGCAACAGCCGATGGCGGCCGATGCCGCAGAAGCCGTGGCCGGTGGAGACGGTGCGCACGCCGTCGTGGATCACGGCAATATCGTCCCAGTAGGCGAAGTGCTCGCGGATGCGCGCGGCGCTGACGGCATCGTTGGCGGCCAGGTTGTCGAGCGTCTCGTCGGAGAGCACCACGCCCCAGCCGAAGGTGTCGTCGGGGCGGTTGCGCTCGATGACCACGATCTCGTGGGAAGGGTCGCGGCGCTTCATGCTGATGGCGAAGTAGAGGCCGGCGGGGCCGCCGCCGAGGCAGGCGATTCTCATGGCGTGGAACCGTGTCGTTGTTGTATGTCTTCAGGCTAGACGCTGTGAAGAATTACTTCAAGCTTAAAATTTCAAGCTTGAACATTAATGGCTTGAAGTGATTTTTTCGTTGATCGAAGGATTGACAGCCAGGGTGGCAACGGCGAGTCTGGGGCTTTCCATTCGACGCTCGGTGGGCCGAGCTGCAACAGGCTTCACAGGGGAAGGAGGCTCGCGATGCTGGAACAGTGCAAGACGGCCAGGGAGCGCTGGGGCGGCGTGCATCAGCTCATCGATCGGTGGCTCGATGAGCGCCGTGAGCTGCTGGTCAGTTTTCTGGAGCTCAAGGAGGCCTGCGATACCGAGCTGGAGGCCGTGAGCAAGCCCCAGATCGATCGCTTCAGCGAACTGCTGATGGACTACATCAGCGCCGGCCACTTCGAGATCTACCCGCAGCTGCGCGAGGAGGCCAGCGCCTTCGAGGATCACCAGGCCCTGGAGATCGCCAGCAAGTTGCTGGAACGACTCGAACTCTCCACCGAGCTGGTGCTGGCGTTCGATGCCGACTACTCGACCCCGGTGCGCTGCCAGCACTTCCTGCCGCGCCTGCCTGCCTGGCTCGACCGTCTGGCCAAGGGATTGACCGAGCGCTTCGCCCTGGAAGACCAGCTCATCGCTCGCCTGCATGCGGCACATACGCCGCAAAGGGAAGCCCAGGCCGACTAACCACCTGGCGTACTGCCGATTTCTCAGGCGCCGCTGCGAGCCAAGCTTCGCAGCGGCGTCGTTGCATGAGTGCATTCACGCCGAGCCCGGCAATGCTCACGCCGCGGCAGCCTCAGCCGCTTCACGCTGCGGGCGGCGCTGCCACAGTACCAGCATGCAGGGCGTAAGCAGCAGCGTCAGCCCGGTGGCGAAGACCAGCCCGCCGGCAATGGCGCTGGAGAGCTGGGTCCACCATTGGGTCGACGGGGCGCCGAGGCCGAGGCTCGGGGCGAACAGGTTGACGTTGACCTCGAGCACCATAGGCATCAGGCCCAGCACGGTGGTGATGGCAGTGAGCAGTACCGGTCGCAGACGCAGGCCGCCCGCACCCAGCGCTGCGTCGTAAGGGGTGAGCCCCGACCGGCGCAGCTCGTTGTAGGTATCGATCAGCACGATGTTGTTGTTCACCACGATGCCGGCGAGCGCGATGATCCCCATGCCGACCATGACGATGCCGAACGGCTGGCCGTTGATCAGCAGCCCCATCAATACCCCGGCGGTAGAGAACACGATGGCGGAGAGCACCAGCAGCGCCTGGTAAAGGCTGTTGAACTGGGTGACGAGGATCAGCAGCATCATCCCGATCGCCACGAGGAAGGCCGACATCAGGAAGCGGCTGGCCTGCTCCTGGTCCTCCTGCTCGCCCGCGACCTCGATATGAACCCCCTCCGGCGGTGGCCCCAGCGATTCCTGCAGTGCCCGCAGGCGCTCGTCGGGCTGGTAGCCCGCGGTGACGTCGGCTTCCAGGGTGATGGCACGCCGGCCGTCGATACGGTGCAGGGTGTCCACCTTCGGCGCCGGCTCGAGGCTGGCGAAGTGGGAGACGGGCACCTGGCCGCGCGTCGTGTTGAGGGTCAGTCGTCCGAGCTGGTCCAGGCTGCGCCAGGCCTCGGGCAGGCGCACGCGGATGTCGACCTCGTCGCGGGCGAAGGAGGGCCGGTAGGTAGCTACCTGCAGGCCGTTGGTGACCAGTTGAACGGCACTGCCCACAGCGGCGACGTCGGCACCCATGCGCGCGGCGGCGGCACGGTCGACGTTCAGCCGCCACTCGATGCCGGGCAGGCTGCGGTTGTCCTCGATGTCCCGGAACCCACCGAGTTCTACCATCTGGCGACGAATGGCCTCGACCGCGGCCTCGCCGGCGGCTTCATCCTGGGCGCTGATCTCGAGCACGATGGGCTTGCCGGCGCCGGGCCCCATGTCCTGTTCGCGGAATTCCAGCACTACGCCGGGCAGGTCGGCGGTACGCTCGGCCATCTCATCCATGATCTCCCGTGCCGGACGGCGCTCCTGCCAGTCGATCAACTGGAACTGCACCGTGCCGATCACGTCGTTGCCCATCTGCTCGTTGGCCACGCCGTAGGTGCGGGCGTAGAGCGCCTGCACCTCGCCCATGCCGGCCAGGCGGGACTCGACGCGGCGCACGATGGCATCCTTCTCCTCCGCGGAGAGGCTGCCGCGCGTACGGATCACCACCTGGGCATTCTCCGGCTCGACCGCGGGAAAGAATTCCACGCCATGATTGAAGCGGCCATAACCGACGAAGATCAGCGCCATCAGCAATAGCGCGATCGCAAGCGTCGTGCCGGGCCAGATCAGCAACTTGGCGAGTACGCCACGGTAGAGCCGGCCGCCGGCGCTGATCATCTCCTCGCTGCGCTGAGGCGTGTCGGTACGCGCACTGAACAGCCCTCCCAGCGTGGGCAGGAAGACCAGCGCCATGGCCAGCGAGGCGAGCAGGCACAGGATCACCGTGGCCGGCAGATATTTCATGAATTCGCCCACCACCCCGGGCCAGAACAGCAGCGGCACGAACACCGCCAGGGTGGTGGCGGTGGAGGCGATGACCGGCCAGCTCATGCGGGTCGCGGCATTGATCCAGGCCTGGCGCGGCGGCTGCCCCTCGCGCAGGTGGCGGTCGGCCAGCTCGCTGACCACGATGGCACCGTCCACCAGCATGCCGGAGACCAGGATCAGCGCGAACAGCACCACGATATTGAGCGTATAGCCGACTCCCCAGATCAGCAGGATGCCGGTGAGGAAGGCGCCGGGGATGGTGAGCCCCACCATCAATGCCGAACGCACTCCCATGGCGGCCAGGATCACGATCAGCACCAGGGCCACGGCGGTGAGCACATTGTTGAGCAGCTCGGAGAGCATCTGTTCGACGGTCTCCGACTGATCCATGATGGTGGTGATCGAGAGCTCCTCGGGCAGCATCGGAGCGGCCTCAGCCAGGATGTCCCGTACGCCCTCGACGGTGGCGATCAGGTTGGCCCCGGCACGCTTGGAGATCTCCAGCACCATGGCCGGCTCGCCGTCGATGCGGGCGAATCCCTCGGGATCCTTGAAGGTGGGATGGATCCAGCCCACGTCGGCGAAAGTCACCACTCGGTCCCCGTCGACCTTCACCGGCATGTTCATGACGTCTTCGAGGGATTCGATGATGCCGGGTACCTTTACCGGGCTGCGCCCGGCGCCGGTGTCCAGGCTACCGGCGGCGACCAGTCGATTGTTACGGGTCACCAGGTTGAACAGGGTGTCGAAGTCGACGCCGTAGCTGTCGAGCACCAGCGGGTCGACGACGATCTCCATCAGCTCCTCGCGCTCGCCGCCGATCTCCACCTCGAGTACCTCCGGCAGGCCCTCGACCGCATCCTGCAGGCGGCGGGCGATGGCCAGGCGTCGGTTCTCCTCGATCGGCCCCGAAAGGCCCAGGGTGAATACCGGGAAGAGGCCGACGTTGACCTCCATGACGCGTGGCTCCTCGGCCTCGTCCGGCAGCTCGGCGCTGGCGATGTCGACCCGCTCGCGCACGTCGGCGAGCGCCTGGCGCGCGTCGAAGCCGGCGTCGAACTCCAGGGTGATCGCGGCGTAACCCTGGCTCGCCTGAGCGGTCATCTTGCGCACCCCCTCGATAGTGCGCAGCTCCTGCTCCATGGGGCGTATCAGCAGCCGCTCGCCGTCCTCGGGACTCACTCCTTCAAGCGTCATCGAGACGTAGATCATCGGGATCGGGACGTCGGGGTTGGCCTCCTTGGGGACCGCCTGCCAGGCGGCAACGCCCGCCGCCAGCAGCGCGAACAGCAGCAGCAGGGTGGTGCGCGTGCGGTCCAGCGCAGCCTCGATCAGGGTGCGCATGTCAGAGCGACTCCTCGTCCGGGGCGCTGTCTGCCGATGGCTCGGGCACCGCAACGACGCGATCGCCGGGTTCGACATAGCCGCCACCCAGTGTTATCAGCCGGATCTCCTCCGGCAGACCGGCGACGTACGCCTCTCGGGCGTCGGCCTCCACCAGCTCGACGGGCGTGGCGACCACACGCGCCTCCTCGTCGAGGTGCTTGACCTGCAGTTGCCCACGCTCATCGAGTTCCAGCAGGGCGGAGGAGAGACGATGAACGCTGCGCTCGGGCAGGGTGATGGACAGCGTGGCACTGGCGCCGGCGAGCCGCCGCCGTTCGGGGTTGTCGAGCTCGGCTTCGATGTAGAAGGAGCGGGTGGCCTCGTCGGCTCGCCGGGCGACATGGCTCAGCTCGCCGGACAGACGACTGCCGTCGAGCAGGCGTACCTCCACCGGCAGGCCCGGCCGCAGTTCAAGAGCGCGGCGCTGGGCGACCCAGGCGCTGGCCTTGAGCCGGCTATCGTCGATCAGGCGGCCGTAGCTCTCGCCCACCTGCAGGACCTCGCCGAGTTCCACCTCGAGACGATCGAGCACGCCATCGAAGGGGGCGGTGGGCTGCGTCTCATCGAGGCTCTGGCGCAGCTCGGCGAGCTCCGCTGCCGCCACGCTGACGCTGCTCTGCAGGCGCAGGTATTCCGGCTGGGAGATCAGGTCCCGGCGACGCAGGTCGGCGGCACCGGAGAGCTCGGCCCGTGCCAGCTCGAGCTGCGCCTCGGCGCGTTCCAGTTGGGCGTCGAGGGCGTCGCGGGAAAGCACCAGCAGCGTCGCGCCGGCCTCCACGCTGTCGCCCTGTTCGACCGGCAGCTCGGCCACGCGCCCGTCGCGCCGGGTAAGCAGGGTAACCTCGCGCAGCGCCTCCAGTTGCCCCTGGGTCACCTGTTGCGGCTGGTGCGACGAAGCGTGACTCTGCCGAAACTCGATGCGGGGCAGGCTGTCGGTCGAAGCTTCCTGGCTCTCGGGCGGCTCGCTCTGGAAGCGCTGGATGTCCCCGAACAGCAGCCACAGGAACAGGGCGGCCAGCACCAGGGCGGCCAGCAGGGCGGAGATGGGGGGGCGTTTCAACATGCAGCCTTCCCTGGTTGAATTCGGCATTAGCTTATTCGGCAAGGCATGATAGCGCATGTGCCGGAAGGTCGCAGTTGCCTTGCGGCGCCATTTTCCAGCAAGGCCCCTAACCAGAGGTCGGATTGAGTTTTGTGCGGTGCAGGCATAACATCTTGGCGGTCCGGATTCCGGCCAGGGCGGATATGTATCCCCAAGGCTCATCCAAGGAAGTGCCGCGCGAATCGGCGAGCGAGATGACGTGCAACGGTGCGATTCGCTCGTGCAGACCTTCGTGCAGCGTTTCCCTCAGGCGGCTCAACCGAAGGAGCAACGATGAAAGACCCCGTACGTATTGCCATCACCGGCGGTGCCGGCCAGATCAGCTACTCCCTTATCTTCCGTATCGCGGCCGGCGACATGCTGGGCCCGGATCAGCCCGTCATCCTGCAGCTGCTCGAGATCCCGCAGGCGATGGACGCGCTCAACGGCGTGGTGATGGAAGTGAACGACTGTGCCTTCCCGCTGGTGCAGGAGATCGTTGCCACCGACGATCCCAATGTTGCCTTCAAGGACGCAGATTACGCCCTGCTGGTCGGTGCCCGCCCGCGCGGCCCGGGCATGGAACGCAAGGACCTGCTGGAAGCCAACGCGGCGATCTTCTCCGTACAGGGCAAGGCGCTGAACGACAACGCCAGCCGTAACGTGCGCGTGCTAGTGGTCGGCAACCCGGCCAACACCAACGCACTGATCGCCTCCTGCAACGCGCCGGACCTCAGCCCGCGCCAGTTCACCGCGATGACTCGCCTCGATCACAACCGCGCCCTGACCCAGCTGGCGCAGAAGACCGGCAAGCGCGTCACCGACGTCGAGCAGATGATCATCTGGGGCAACCACAGCGCCACCCAGTACCCCGATCTGGCTCACACCAAGGTGGCCGGCAAGCCCGCCTTCGACCTGGTCGAGCGCGACTGGTACGAGAGCGACTTCATCCCCACCGTGCAGCAGCGCGGCGCCGCCATCATCAAGGCGCGCGGGGCCTCCTCCGCCGCTTCCGCCGCCTCTTCTGCCATCGATCACATGCGCGACTGGGCGCTGGGTACCGACGGCGTGGTGAGCATGGCGATTCCCTCCGACGGCAGCTACGGCATCGCCGAGGGCATCATCTACTCCTACCCGGTGCGTTGCCAGAACGGTGACTACGAGATCGTCCAGGGTCTCGAGATCGACGAGTTCAGCCGCGGCAAGATGAAGGCCACTGAAGACGAGCTGCGCGAAGAGCGTGCCGCCGTCGAGCATTTGCTTGGGTAACAAATGCCTGCGCGAGCGAATCGCTGTGTTGCGCGGTGCTCATAACCCTCACATATACCCCATATGCTCGGGTTCCTGTGCGCCGCGCGCCTTGCGCTTCATCTCGCTCGGCTATTTGCTCAGCGCTTAGTCAGTAAACGATAAAAACCCTAAGGCACCCGCTTTAGGGTTTTTCCGTTTTTAAGGTAAGGCTGGTTCAGTCCCGCAGGCTCATGATGCGCCAGCCGAGTTTTTCGGCTTCCTCGCGCAGGGTAGGGTCGGGGTCCACCGCTACCGGATGCTCCACCAGTCGCAGCAGCGGCAGGTCGTTGTGCGAGTCGCTGTAGAACCAGGCGTCGTCCAGGGTCAGATCCTTGTCGGCTAGCCACTCCTCCAGGCGCTTCACCTTCCCTTCGCGGTAGCTCGGCGTGCCGCTCAACTTGCCGGTATAGCGGCCATCCAGCACCTCCGGTTCCACTGCGATGAGATGATCGACGCCCAGCCGCTCGGCGATGGGGCCGGTGATGAAGCGGTTGGTGGCGGTAATGATCAGCAGGGTATCGCCCCGACTGCGGTGGCGTGCCAGCAGCTCCTCGCCTTTGGGCAGGATGCTGGGTTCGATCTTGCTGGCCATGAACTGCTGGTGCCAGGCAGCAAGCTGCTCGGGGCTGTTGTCGGCCAGCGGCCTGAGCGCCACCGACAGAAAGGCATGAATGTCCAGCGTGCCCGCTTCGTAATCGGCCATGAAGCGGTCGTTGGCCTCACGGTAGGCCTCGGCATCCACGGCCCCCTGTTCGAGCAGGAACTCGCCCCAAGCGTGATCGCTGTCGATGGAGAGCAGGGTGTTGTCCAGATCGAAGATGGCCAGACTCACGGCTTACCCCTTGCGATGTGGTGAGTTGTCGTAACGTCATGCTGCATTGCGTGAAAGCTGGCGATTATGTCAGACAACGCCGCGCACTGCTAAGCCCCGCCGCGCTTTTTCTCGCAGTGGGCGGCGGCGGGCGTTGACGACCACCGGATCGTTGTATTGATGCGCTTTGTGCCCTTGTGGAAGAATGCTCTCAATGACGTATTTCACAAGGTGACGTCCGTGATCGACGCTGACGGCTTTCGCCCCAACGTTGGCATCATCATCGCCAACGCCAGGGGGCAACTGCTTTGGGCGCGTCGGGTTGGACAGAATGCGTGGCAGTTTCCCCAGGGAGGCATCAAGTCAACCGAGACACCGCAGCAGGCGCTCTATCGTGAGCTGGAAGAGGAAATCGGCCTGACCGCCGATGACGTCGAGCTACTGGCCTGTACTCGGGGATGGCTGCGCTATCGCCTGCCGCGACGCATGGTGCGCATGAATTCCAGGCCGGTCTGTATTGGCCAGAAGCAGAAATGGTTCCTGCTGCGGATTCGCTGCCAGGAGACTCGTATCTGTATGGATGGCTCGGAAAAACCCGAGTTCGATAACTGGCGATGGGTCAGCTACTGGTATCCGCTGGGTCAGGTGGTGCCCTTCAAGCGCGAGGTGTATCGCCGCGCGCTGAGCGAGCTGTCCCCGCGCGCACAGCGGCTGGCGCTCGAAGGACGCTGATCGAAGGCGTCCACTTGCCGAAGCAAGCAATTGGTGAGCGCAATACGAGGGGCTACGCAGGGCCCCGCCAACCAAGCCCCGTTCTCCCCGGGTGACGGAGCTGGGTCTTGATTCCTCAGCCAGGCGAGGTACGACGATAATGGAAAGCAAGACGCCGATGCTGGAGGTGCTGCGCCGGGTCATACAAGAGGTCAACGGTGCCCGTAATCTCGATGCGGCGCTTGCGACCATGGTTCGGCGTATCCGCAAGGCCATGCACACCGACGTATGCTCCTTCTATCTCTATGAGGGGGAGACCCAGGAGCTCGTGCTGATGGAGACCATCGGCCTGCACAGTCAGGCGGTGGGGCACGTGAGCCTGCGGGTAGGGGAGGGCCTGGTCGGCCTGGTGGCCGAGCGCGAGGAGCCGCTCAACCTCGAGGACGCCCCCTCGCATCCACGCTTCCGCTACTTCGAGGCCACCGGCGAGGAGCGCTACTCCAGCTTTCTCGGCGTACCGATCATCCACCAGCGTCGCATGCTTGGCGTGCTGGTCGTACAGCAGGCGGAGAAGCGGCGCTACGATGAGGAAGACGAAGCCTTCCTCATCACCATGGGCGCACAGCTCGCCGGCGTGCTGGCCCATGCCCTGGCAACTGGCAGCCTCAGCCGGCCCGCCTTGCCTGATGGCCAGGCGCTGTTTACCGGGGTTGCCGCCTCGCCCGGCATGGCCATCGGCGAAGTGGTGGTAGTGGCGCCGCTGGCCGACCTGGACAGCGTGCCTGACCTGATCCCGACCGATGTCGAGTACGAGATCGTGCGTCTCAAGGAGGCCATCGAACGCGTGCGCGAGGAGATTCGCGCCGCGGGTGAGCGCTTGGCCAACCGCATCTCGGCCCAGGAGCTGGCGCTGTTCGAGGTCTATCAGCAGATGCTGAGCGAGGCGGCGCTCTCCCAGGAGGTCGAGAAGCGCATACGCGAGGGGCAGTGGGCACCCGGGGCCCTGGCCGACGTAGTGCGCCGCCACGTGCAGTATCTTGAGCGGGTCGATGACGACTACCTGCGTGAGCGGGCGGCCGACGTCCGCGACCTGGGCCGTCGGGTACTCGCCCACCTTCAGGAAGAGACGCCTCAGGTCCCTGACACCTTCCCGGAGAGCACCATCCTGGTAGGCGACGAGATCAGCGTGGCCACGCTCGGCGAGGTGCCGAGGGAGCGGCTTGCCGGGCTGGTCTCGGTGCGCGGCTCGAGTACCTCCCACGTGGCGATCGTCGCACGGGCCATGGGGGTGCCCACCGTGCTGGGCATGGTCGACCTGCCACTGCCGCGTCTCTCCGGCGCCGAAGTAGTGCTCGATGGGCATCGGGGCCGGCTCTTCGTGCGACCCTCCGAGGAACTCAAGACCCGCTACCAAAGCCTGATCGCCGAAGAGGCGGCACTGGTCGAAGTGCTCGAGCACGAGCAGGACCTGCCCAGCGAGACTCCCGATGGCCACGTCATGCCGCTGATGGTCAACACCGGTCTGGCCATCGACACCACGGTATCGCTCAAGAAACGCATCAGCGGGGTGGGGCTGTATCGAACCGAAGTGCCGTTCATGATCGCCGAACGATTTCCCGGCGAGCAGGAGCAGGCGCGACTCTATCGCGACCAGCTCGAGAGCTTCGCGCCGCTGCCGGTGGTCATGCGCACCCTCGACATCGGTGGCGACAAGGATCTGCCTTATTTCCCCATCGACGAGGCCAATCCCTTCCTCGGCTGGCGCGGCATCCGCGTCACCCTCGACCACCCCGAAGTGCTGATGGTGCAGCTACGTGCCATGCTGCGTGCCTCCCAGGGCCTCGACAACCTGCAGGTCCTGCTGCCAATGGTGACCAACGTCGACGAGGTCGACGATGCGCTGCGCATGCTCGATCGCGCCATTCGCGAGCTGGGCGAGGAGGGCATCGTGTCGCCACGGCCCAAGGTCGGCGTGATGCTGGAGGTGCCGGCGACCCTCTACCAGCTGGATGCCCTGGCCGAGCGCGCCGACTTCTTTTCGGTGGGCAGCAACGACTTGACCCAGTATCTGCTGGCGGTGGATCGCAACAACCCGCGCGTGGCGAGCCTCTACGATGCCTGCCACCCGGCCGTGTTGTGCGCCATGGCACGCCTGGCCGAGGAGTCGGCACGCCTGAAGAAGCCGATTTCGGTGTGCGGCGAACTGGCCGGTGACCCGGCCGGGGCGCTGCTGCTGATGGGCATGGGCTTCGACTCGCTCTCCATGAATGCGCCCAGCCTGCCGCGGGTCAGGGCTGCGATTCGTCGAGTCTCCCTCGATGCCGCCAAGGCGCTGGTGCATGAGATCCTGGCCTTGAACACCCCGGCCGCCGTGCGCAGCCACCTGTTCGCCCGGCTCAACGAGTGGCAGCTGGCGCACCTGTTGCCGCCGCGGGACTGAGCGCGTCCATGTGCCTGATCGCCTTCGACTACCGCCCGCGAGCGTCCGTGCCGCTGCGGTTGATCGCCAACCGTGACGAGTTCTACCAGCGCCCCACGGCGTCGCTGGGGCCCTGGCAGGATGCGCCCGATATCGTCGGCGGTCGCGATCTGGAGGCCGGCGGCAGCTGGCTGGCGGTGCATCGCCGCGGGCGCATGGCGGCCGTCACCAACGTGCGCGACCCGGCGCTCAGGGTGCCCGCCGATGCGCCAAGCCGGGGGCAACTGGTGCGCGAGGCGCTGGAGTGCCCAGATCTGCCCGGATGGCTGGCCAGACTGGCCGAGGGCGACGGCTGGCGCTATGCCGGCTTCAACCTGCTGGCCGGCGACGGCCATCGCCTCTGGCACCTGCATCGCAGCCGTGAGCGACTGCTGCTCACGGAGGTTTCACCCGGTACCCATGGCCTGTCGAACGCCAGCCTCGACACACCCTGGCCCAAGCTGATCGTGGCCCGCCAGGGCCTGGCGACGGCGCTGCGCCGCCGCTGGCCGGAGGATGCCGTGGCGGCATTTTCCGCGACGCAACCGGCCGATGACGCGCACTTGCCGGATACCGGCGTTGGCCTCGAGCTGGAGCGGCGCCTGTCGCCTCCCTTCATCGTCGGCGAGCACTACGGCACTCGCGCCACGACCTGGCTCGCCTGGGATGCCGAAGCGGGTATCATCGAGCTGGAGGAGTATCGCTACGGCCCCGAGGGGGTGGCACAGGGCCATAGCCGGGAAAGAATGTCACTGCAGCGTGCGCACTTGGATGCCTCGCACTGTCCATGACAGCCGGGACACGGCGACGTAAACTCACTGCACCACAGCCTGGCACAGGGATGCGAATGCCCGTCGGAACCCGCAAGGACCGCTTCTGGTCGTACCTGATCTGGCCGTTGCTCTGGCCACTGCTGCTGGCCCAGGCAGCCCTGGTGCTGCTCTGCCTGCTGGTGGGGGCCGTGCTGTGGGTGGCCACCCCCGATCCGACTTCCTGGGCCGAATCCGCCTGGCTGCTGGTGGCCTTGCTGGTGGGCACCACCTTGACCGTTTCGGCCTTTCTCCTGCAGTTGCGTCACGCCATCCGCGAGTGCGAGGGACAGATCGAGGGCCGCCTCGCCCGCGTCGAAAGGCTGCTGCAGGAGACTGAACAGAGCCTGCCGCGCTGGCTCGGCGCGTCCCGGCAGCCGTCCGACGAGGAGGGTTCGGTCATCGCGCGCCTGGAGACGTTGCATGACGGCATGCTCGAGCTGCAGTCCCGACTCGAGCAGATGCCGAACCTGGATGACCTGCTGACGGCCAGCCAGCGCCCGGCCATGCTGCTTTACCACGGGCGAATCGTGAGCGCCAATCTGGGCATGGAGCAACTGCTCGGTGAGAGCCTGGAGACACTGGCCGGGCAGGATCCGGCGACTCGCCTGGTCTTTGCCGAAGCGGCCGGGAGCAAGCCCGGCGAGGTACAGCTGCTGGACGGAGAAGGCCGCTGGCGCACTTTTCAGGTGGCGTGGCTGGAGGCGCCGCCCTATCAGCTGTTGTTCTTCGAGCGTGCCGGATCGCATGACCTGGGTGGGTTGCTGGCGGCCCGGGAGCGAGCCCGTGAGGATTCACGGCTCAAGTCGCGCTACCTGACGCTGCTGCAGCGCGAGCTGGAGCCGCTGCTCTCCGAGCTGTCCCGTGAAATGAAGTTCGAGGACGGCCGTATCGATCCACAGCGAAATGCCCATCTGAGCGAACGTATCGCCGATATCCTGCTGTTGATCAGCAGCCTGGCAGGCGAGCAGGGCGAAGCGGCACTGCGCGATATGCAGCTGCCGGCGGGGCGGGCTGCTTCGCTGCGCGTGCTGGTGGTGGACGATGGCCCGGTCAATCGCATGTTGGCCGGTCAGGTCATGGAGCGGCAAGGGCTGCGCGTCGACAGCGTTGCCAGCGGCCAGGAGGCGCTGGAGCTGCAGCATCGCCATGCCTACGACCTGGTATTGATGGATATCTTCATGCCCGGCATGGATGGCGTGGAGACGGCCAGACGCTGGCGTGAGCAGGAAGCGCAGCGGCCCGATACCGCTCGCAGCATCCTGGTGGCCTTGACGGCCAATGCTACCGAGAGCGACCGGCGTCGCTTCGACGAGGCCGGCATGAACGATTACCTGGCCAAGCCCTATGGGCCACGGGAGCTGATCGAGCTTCTCCAGCGTTGGCGACCCGATGCCTTCGAGGAATCGTCAACGACATGACCGTCCTCGTCACGTTTCTGGGATACCTGGGGCTGGGGGCGGCGGCCGGCACCATGGCGGGACTATTCGGCGTCGGCGGTGGCTTGATCATCGTGCCGGCCCTGGTCTTCGCCTTTGGCTTTCAGGGCATTGACGAGGCGGTCACGATGCACCTGGCGGTCGGCACATCGCTGGCCACCATCCTTGTCACCGGTACCTCGTCGGCCTGGGCGCACTACCAGCGGGGGAGCATTCGCCGCGAGTGGTTTCTCTCCCTGCTGCCCGGGCTGATGCTGGGCGCGGTGGCCGGCGTGTTCGTCGCCGGTGCGCTGTCGGGCGGGCGGCTGGGTACCCTATTCGGCGTTTTCGTGGTGCTGATGGCGCTCAGGATGGCGCTGGGCATCGGCCCCAAGGCGGGGCGCGCGGCCCCCGGGCGGCTGGCCATGGGCCTTGCCGGTGGGGTCATCGGCGGCGTATCGGCGCTGTTCGGCATCGGCGGGGGCACTCTCTGCGTTCCCTGGCTGTCCCGCTGCGGTGCCAGCATGACCCAGGCTGTTGGCACCTCCGCCGCCTGTGGCCTGCCCATCGCCCTGTTCGGCGCGCTGACCTTCATCGTGGTGGGCTGGGGACACCCGGCGCTGCCGGTAGGGGCCACCGGCTTCGTGATGTGGCCCGCCTTTCTCGGCATCGTGGTGGCCAGCGTGCCTTTCGCCAGGCTGGGCGTACGCCTGGCCCATGTGCTTTCGCCCCGCGTGCTGCGGCTCGCCTTCGCGGCGCTGCTGCTGACCGTGGGACTCCGTTTCCTGTTCTGAGGTGGACATGAACTATCCCGCTATCGACCCAGTGGCCATTTCCCTCGGCCCCTTCCAGGTTCACTGGTATGGCCTGATGTACGTCATTGGCTTCGTCGGCGCCTGGTGGCTCGGCAGGCTGCGAGCCGAGCGCTTCGGGCTGAGCCGAGACGACGTCGGCGACCTGCTGTTCTACGCCGCCCTCGGCGTCGTGGTAGGCGGCCGGCTGGGCTATGCGCTGTTCTACGGCCTGGGTCAGTGGGCCGCCGATCCGCTGTGGGTGTTTCGCGTCTGGGACGGCGGCATGAGCTTCCACGGTGGGCTGATCGGCGTTCTGCTGGCGGCGCTGTGGTTCGCGCGCAAGAAGGGCATGGCCTTCTTCACGCTGACCGACTTCATCGCCCCCATGGTGCCCATCGGCCTCGGGGCAGGGCGCATCGGCAATTTCATCAACCGCGAGCTGCCGGGGCGGGTCACCGAGCTGCCCTGGGGCATGCCGTTTCCCGGCATGGGGCCAGAGCCGCGCCACCCCACCTCGCTCTACGAAGCCCTGCTCGAGGGGCTGGTGCTGTTCGTCGTGCTGTGGTGGGTTTCGACCATGCCGCGTCGCCGTGGCCTGGTGTCCGGCCTGTTCCTGTTGCTCTACGGCACGTTCCGTTTCCTGGTGGAGTTCTTCCGCCTGCCCGATGCCCATATCGGCTATCTCGCCTTCGGTTGGTTCACCATGGGCATGCTGCTGACACTGCCGATGATCGCCTTCGGCATCGCGCTGATCGCCTGGTCGCGGCGCCAGCCGATGGATGAAGTGCTGGTCACGCAGTGAAACCGAACGGGAGTAGGAGGGGGGCCGGAGAGGCGGTAGACTTCGGTCCTATCGATCATCCTTTCAGAGTTTTGCCCAACGATGCCAGATGACAATGCCAAGCCCCCGCTCGAACAGCCTTACCTGGACCTGATGCGCCAGGTTCTCGAGCAGGGTGTCGATGGCGCCGACCGCACCGGCGTCGGCACCCGCTCGCTGTTCGGCCATCAGATGCGCTTCGACCTTTCCCGCGGCTTTCCGCTGGTGACCACCAAGAAGCTGCACCTGCGCTCGATCATCCACGAACTGCTGTGGTTCCTGCGTGGCGATACCAACATCGCCTACCTCAAGGAGAACGGCGTCAGCATCTGGGACGAGTGGGCCGACGACAAGGGGGATCTTGGCCCCGTCTACGGCTACCAGTGGCGCAGCTGGCCCGATCCTCGCGGCGGCCACGTCGACCAGATCGCCAAGCTGCTGGAGCAGATCCGCACCCACCCGCACTCGCGACGGCTTATCGTCTCGGCCTGGAACCCGGCGCTGGTCGACGAGATGGCACTGCCGCCGTGCCACTGCCTGTTCCAGTTCCACGTGGCGCAGGGCAAGCTTTCCTGCCAGCTCTATCAGCGCAGCGCCGATATCTTCCTCGGCGTGCCGTTCAATATCGCCAGCTACGCGCTGCTGACCCGGATGATCGCCCAGGTGTCGGGGCTCGAGCCGGGCGATTTCGTGCACACACTGGGCGACGCGCATCTCTACCTGAATCACCTGGAACAGGCCGAGCTGCAGCTGTCGCGCACGCCGCGCCCGGCGCCGCGGCTGGTGCTCGACCCGAACGTCGACTCGCTCTTCGACTTCCGCTTCGAGCACATCGCCATCGAGGGCTACGACCCCCACCCCCATATCAAGGCCGAGGTAGCGGTATGACCGACGAGACCCTGGTGCCGGTGGCGATGATCGCCGCGGTGTCGCGCAACGGCGTGATCGGAATCGACAACAAGCTGCCCTGGCATCTGCCCGAAGACCTCAAGTTCTTCAAGCGCATGACCCAGGCCAAGCCGCTGATCATGGGGCGCAAGACCTTCGCCTCCATCGGCCGGCCGCTGCCGGGGCGGCTCAATATCGTGGTCACCCGCGACGACAGCTTCCACCACGACGGCGTGCGCGTCTGCCACGACCTCGAATCGGCGCTGTTCCTGGCCGACCAGCAGGCCACCATCGACGCCGCCGAGGAGATCATGGTGATGGGCGGCGGCGAGATCTACGCCCAGGCGCTGCCGCATGCCAGTCGCGTGTACCTGACCGAGGTGGACGTCGAGGTGGAGGGCGACGTCCGCTTTCCAACGCTCGACGAGCGCGAATGGGAAGAGGTGCAGCGGGTGCCGGGCTCGCCCAACCCGGGCCAGCCGGCGTTCAGCTTCGTCGAGTATCGTCGCCGCTAGGCTGGCTGCGCCGGGCCTTTCGGCCGGACTTAACGGGCGAAAACGTTCCATTCAACGGATGGTTTGTCAGCGCCTCGCTTGTGACACACACTAGGCGGGGGCATGGGGCAACGCGGCGATTCGCTCGCCCAGCACTGGTGCCGCGTTTTTCCGGGAGGATGCCGGTTTGATCGAAGAGCGTTCACGACAACTATTAAGCGCCCTGGAGGCACGTGCCGCCGATGCGCTCACGGAGCTCCACGCCTGCCGCGAACGGCTGCAACAGGTTCAGGAGCGAGTGGCCGAGCTTGAAGCGGAGCGGCTCGAGCTGATGGAAGAAAACCGCGAGCTCGATGAGCAGAATCGCGAGCTCGAGGAGGACAACGCCCGCCTGCGCGAGCGGCTGCGCAAGGGCGAGCCGGCACCGGCCTTTCCTGGCCCGGCGCGCCGCGCCCAGGGGCTGGCGGCACTGATCGGCCAGCGCCCGCGGGAGGATCAAGCTGCAGGGCTGCGGGCAGCCTCGGCGCGCCCAGGCGATGCACGAATCGGTGTCGAGTCGTCGGCCATGGCGGAGCCCCCAGTCGAATCACGCCCCGCCCCGGCCTGGCGGCCGGCTGCCTCCGGCTCGCCCCAGGCGATCCCGGAGCCGAAAGCAGAAAGCGATGCCGACAGGGAGCGTCAAGGGGCGCTGGCCATCGAGCAGGCGCCTTCCGCTGATGCGTTGCTGAAACAGTGGTACCAGCGCTATCCCCGAACCTTCTTCAAGGGCCATACCCGGCCGCTCAAGGTCGGCATCCACCACGACCTGGCCGCCCGCGAGCCCTGGCCCGAGAAGCTGGTGCGCCGGGCGCTGGCGGGCTACGTCAACCTGCCGCGCTACCTCAAGGCGGTGCGCGAGGGCGCCGAGCGCCTCGACCTCGACGGCGAGCCCGCCGGCAGCGTCGATGCTCAGGCGGCCGAGCATGCCAAGCGCAAGCTCGAACGCCTGCAGAGCGAGCGGCGCGAGCGTGACCGTGCAGCGGGCGCCACGCCCCGGCGCGACGGCAAGGCCCCCCGCGGCCGCGATGACACCAGGGGCCAGCCGCGCAAGGCCAAGCCCAAGCCCGCCCCGACAGCCAAGGAGAGGGGGGCGACGGCCAGTGCGACTCCTGCCACCCCGGCCGACCCGGAAGCGCGCATGGAGGCCAAGCTCTCGGCTCTGCTGGCCAAGCACAACGGCCAGGCGAAGGGGCCCTGAAGGCTCGCTTCTCCTGAGCGTTTATTAGGGTGCTTGCCTCTGCTTAATCAGCGGGGCATGATGTGCGGGCTCATCGCTGCCAGGCAACACTTACTGCCATTGCCTGCGGCACGCGGCCGCTGGGCGGGAGCGCCCAAGACCGCATTAGCAGGGAAAAGTTCCGTCGGGGAAGCGAGCGTCGAAGGAAAACAGTGTTTTTTCTTATTGCGTTCCCATTTTTCCCGGTATAGAGTTCTACCTGCGAGCATTGGACTATAACAAGGCTTCGCTGAGGTCATGACCGGCCCTGGTGCTTCCTGAGAAGGAACCGGCCCGAGTACGGCGGGACCCATGCCCGGCAAGCTACCTGCACCGATCCCTGATCGTGCAGTAACGATCGAAACAGTAAGCTAGTAAAAGGAACTATCGCGATGAAAAAGACACTGTTAGCGACTGCCATTGCCGGTGCCCTGGGCGCCTCCGCTGCCGCTCAGGCCGCAACCGTTTACGACCAGGACGGCACTCAGCTGATCATCAACGGCCGTATCGCCATGGGTATCGCCGGCGGCGGCACTGAGTACAACAGTGCTGGTGAAGAAGTCGACGACGGCGCAGAGTTCGTTGACGTCTACTCTCGCCTCGGCATCTCCATGAGCCACCAGATCAACAGCGACCTCAAGGCCTTCGGTCGCGTCGAGTGGCGCTTCCGTGGTGACCAGCGTACCGGTAACAGCCGTGTTGTTGATTCCAACGGAGACAGCATCAACGGTTTCAGCGAAGTGCGCCACAGCTACATCGGTCTCGAAAGCGCCAGCTTCGGTACCGTGATGGCGGGTAACTACGACAGCTTCTACAACAGCCACGTCATGGCGCCGTTCGATGTTTACATCGATCGCGGCCTTGAGTTCTCCAACGGTCAGGGTGGTGCTCTTCAGGCCCGTGGCGACTCCGTTGGCTATATCACGCCGAATCTGTCCGGTTTCCAGGCTTTCCTGTCCGCCAAGCACTACAGCGAGCGTGGCGAGACTCAGGCTGAGATCGATGCCACCGGCGACAGCGAGATCGTCACCCAGGGCGGTGTGAAGTACGAGACTGGCCCGCTGCGTCTGGCACTGGGCTATACCGATGACGAGGAAGATCGTGCTGGTGGTACTGGTGAAGTCCTTTACGGGGCGACTGCTTCCTACGCAATCACCGATGCCTTCTCCGCTCGCCTGGGCTACGAGACTCGTGACGACAACGACACCAACGGTGGCGGTTTCGACACTTGGGGTCTGGGCATGAGCTACGCCATGGGTCAGTGGGCCTTCAACGCTGACCTCTACCGCGTCGACGAAGATGCCGAGGACGACACTCGTACCGCCTGGGCTGCCGGCGCCTACTACAAGGTCTCCAGCAACTTCGACGTCTTCCTCGAGCTGAACGACGCCGACCTGCCGGATCTGGACAATACCCCGGCTGGCGATCTGGGCGACAATGTCTACTGGCTGACCGGCGCTCGCTACCACTTCTAAGCGAGTCTGCCGTCCAGCGAGGACAGCACGACACGTCGCTTAGCGCGACGACAGAACCGGCCCTTCGGGGCCGGTTTTTTTTGCGCGTGCATTCTGCTTTATCCAGGTAGCTATGCTACTACTTTCTAGTTAGGATACCGCGCTGGTAGCAGGGCAGAGCCGAAGCCTTCCGATTCGCCTCACGGACAAGAAGGGCACAAACGAGACGGCCACCCGATGGGGTGGCCGCTTCGATGAGATGGGCTCAGTCGCCTGGAGCGGTGCGTCTGCTCACTGGCCCGGCCTCTGCTCGGGCGCCGCCAGCACGGCCTTGAGGTGGGCGAGGTCGCGAGAAACATCGGTTTCGACGAACTCGGCGATCAGCCGCTCGGCCTCGTGTCTTGCCGCCTGCTCGACGTACTCGTCGTAGCGGATGACATCGGCGTCACAGTAGCGGCAGCGCAGCACGTCCGTTGGCCTAGGGTTGCCGTGCCAGAAGTTGGCACCGTGGCAATGGGGACACGCGACTTTCCTTGTGCGTTGAAACATTCGGGCCTCCTGCCTGAACTTCCTTTGGAAGCCTTTACCCTACCACAATTTTTCCTACCGTCTTGTGACCGTCCGTGGCATGCGAGGCATCCTCGCTGCGATCTGATGCGGTTGGCCGGTATCTCCCTTCAACCACTACACTGCATTGACGCAGGGAAAATATATCCACAGTTTCAGGGCCGGAGCGCACCATGACCGCGAGTCCTCTTTTCCCTTCTCTCAGCGCCAACGCCTTGATGAACCGTAAGCTGTCGAGCATGTTTCCGCTAACGGACGAGGAGGCGCGGGCCATCCGGGAGCTGCCGATCCAGGACGTGGAGCTCAAGTCCGGCCAGGACATCGTGCGCCTGGGCGAACGTCCGTACCAGTGCTGCTTGATCCTGCAGGGCTTCACCTGTGTCTATAAGCTGAGCGTGGGGGGCAAGCGTCAGATCATGGCGCTGCACGTGCCGGGCGACATCCCCGACCTGCAGAGCCTGCATCTGGAGGTCATGGACATCAGCATCGCTTCGATAAGCTCCTGCAAGGTCGGGTTTTTTCAGCACGAAGATGCACGGCGAATGTGCGAGCTCCACCCGCGCCTCACCGCCGCCTTCTGGCGCGAGACGCTGATCGATGCCTCGATCTATCGCGAATGGCTGCTCAATATCGGCCAGCGCGATGCCTACGCCCGTGTCGCCCACCTGCTCTGTGAACTGTTGATTCGCCTGAAGGCGGTGGGGCTGGTGGAGGATCATACCTTCGAATTGCCCATCACCCAGGAGGAGATGGCGGATACCATCGGTATCAGCGCCGTCCACGTGAGTCGCACCTTCCAGGCGCTGCGCAACAATGGGCTGATCGAAACCACCAGGACGCGCATCCACCTTCCCGACTGGGAGCGGTTGAAGGAGGCGGGGGAGTTCGATCCGCTCTATTTGCACCTGAGAGGCAAGTCGGCTTGAGTCCTGCTATCGCCATAGCGACTTGCCGCGGCTATCCCACCAGCAGCATGACGAGCCCCGCCAGGTATAAGGCAATGATCGTCGCGCTCTCGAAGCCGATCCGTCCGGGCCCCTTTTCCTGCCGAAACAGCAGGCCCAGGATTAGCACGCTGGTCATCAGCATCGCCAGCGCTACCCATAGCGATACGTGATCGGGAATAGCGTGGTAGATCGAGCCGCCGCGATAGGCCACGTCAGAGGCGGCGGCAAACAGGGTGTCGAAGGCGTTGCCGCCGATGATACCCGCCACGGCGAGGGTCAGCGCACCCTGACGCACCGCCGCGACGGTGGTCACCAGTTCGGGTAGCGACGTTGCCACTGAGGTGAGCAGCACGCCCACTGCGGCCTGACTGAGCCCGGTTTCTGCGGCGATTACCGTGGCGCTGCGTTCGAGCAGCCAGCCGGCAATGCCGATGCTGGCGCCAAGCAGCAGGAAGAGCAGCCACAAGAAGGTCAGCGAGTGCTCATTAGAGGCTTCCTCGGGCACGTCAGGGCGTGTCTCACGCGTCTTTGCCGGTCGCCACATGGGGTTGGCCTTGGAGATCTTGATCAGCCGCAGGCCGTACAAATAGGCGATGAACAGCAAAGGCGTGATCGGGTGAATCTGCCAGATGGTCCATTCCGGGGCGAAGCGCCCGACCAGCAGCAGGCTCAGCAGGCACAGCAGCAATCCCCCCTGAATCAAGTTGCCCAGAGAAGCCGCGGCATGCTCGAGATTGGCGCGTCTGTGCACGATGTCGGCAAATGCGAGAAACACCGTCTGGGCTGCGATTCCCCCCAGTGCGTTGCTCATGGCGAGCTCGGGCTTGCCGGTCCAGGCCGACGAGACCGAGACGACGATGCCGGAAAGCGAGGTGACCATGCCCAGCAGTACCGCACCGGCCATGGCTTCCCCCAACCCGGTGCGATCTGCCAGATGGTCGACGATACCGGCCAGCCTGGTCCCTACGATACCGATCACCAAGGTGCAGATGCCGAACAGGACGATGGCGATGGGCAAGGAGGTAATGGTGAACGGTATGGGCATCTGGCCTTTCGTCTCGGCGGCATGGGTATTTGACCGTAGCCGCCAGCGACGGTGAGCACAAGCGATCGCCTGAAAGCGTTCGTCAAGGCAGGGTCTGCTTCGCGGAGCCAAGTTGCGCCGGGCAGAAGCGCGGAAGGGGGGCGGAAGGGGAGTGGAAACAGGTTGGCGCCCCCACCAGGATTCGAACCTGGGACCTTCCCCTTAGGAGGGGGACGCTCTATCCAGCTGAGCTATGGGGGCCGCACGGCTGCGCATTATAAGCGCTTGTGGCAGCGAGATAAACCGCTTGCCCTGCGTGTGTTGCCAAGCCGGGAGTCGTGCGGCCATCATCGAGCCTGTTCTCAGTAGCAGGAAGCGCGCATGGAAATCGAAGAGTACCGCCGGCACGATGCCCTGGGCCTGGTCGAGCTGATACGTAGCGGCGAGGTGAGCCGCGAGGAGGTGTTCGACGCCGCCTGCCGTGCCATCGAGCGCGGGAATCCGCGGCTTCAGGCGGTGGTTCGCACGCGCTTCGAGCGGGCGCAGGGCGAAGCGGCCAATATCGATACGGCGGCGCCGTTCGCCGGGGTGCCGACACTGACCAAGGACCTGTTGATGGCAATCGCGGGCGAACCGCTGGCCTTCGGCAGCGCGGCCCTGGCCGAGTGGAAGCCGCCCGTCGACTCGACCCTGGTTTCGCGCCTGCGCCAGGCGGGCTTCGCCATTCTCGGCCAGACGGCGACGCCCGAACTAGGGCTGATGGGGATCACCGAGCCGCGGGCCTTCCCGCATCCGGTCAACCCCTGGCAGCCCTCGCACTCGCCCGGCGGCTCCAGCGGCGGGGCAGCGGCAGCGGTTGCTGCGGGGCTGGTGCCGTTGGCCATGGCCGGCGACGGCGGCGGTTCGATTCGCATTCCCGCCAGCTATTGCGGCCTGTTCGGGCTCAAGCCGTCGCGCGGGCGGGTGCCGCAGGGCCCGTTGCACGCCGAAGTATGGCAGGGCGCTGTGGTGGAGCATGCCGTGACCCGCTCGGTGCGGGACAGCGCTGCGTTGCTCGACGCCATCAACGGCATGGACGAGGGCTCGCCCCATCCCATCAGGCGCGAGCAGGGTTATCTGGCCGGTATCGAGCGCCCGCCCGAGCCGCTGCGCGTGGCGGTATCGCTGGGTGAACCGCTGGGCAGGCCGCTCGGCACCAAGCTCGATCCGGAGGTGCGCCAGGCAGTGGAAGCCGCGGCTGGCATGCTCGAAGGGCTCGGCCATCATGTCGAGTGGGCCGATCCGCCGGTCGATGGCGAGCGTCTGGCCAACTCCTACCTGACGCTCTACCTGGGGCACTTGAGCGCCGACCTGGCCTGGATCGCCCGCGAGACCGGCGTGCCCGTCACGCGTCTGGAGATCGAGCCCTCCACCCGCGCCATCGCTCGCCTGGGACGCCACCTGCCGGTGCGCGATTACGAGTTGGCCAAGCGCGACTGGAACACCGCGGCACGCGCCATGGGGGCGTTCCACCGTCGCTACGACGTGCTGTTGATGCCGGTGACCGCGGCGCCGGCGCCGCGCCTGGGAGAGCTATACCCGCCTCCGTCGCACGAGCGCCTGATGGGGCTGCTGGCGATTCCCGGTTTGGCGGCGCTGGCGCTCAAGGCGGGCATGCTCAAGCATCTGGCGCGCGATGCGCTGTCACGTACGCCCTACACCCAACTGGCCAACCTGACCGGCCAGCCGGCCATGTCGCTGCCATTGCACGTGACGACGCAGGGCCTGCCGGTGGGCGTGCAGGTGGTTGGTGCGATGGGCGACGAGCACCGCCTGCTGGCGCTGGCGGCCCATGTCGAGGCCGAGTCGGGCTGGGGACGACACCTGCCCAGGCCTTGGCAAGATAGGTAGAATGCGCGCCACACCTTGCTGACGTGGTTCCCGCCATGACCGATTCCACTCCGCTCTCGTCTGCCGGTGACCGTCACTTCGACGGCCTGGCCGAGAAATTCGCCGGCAGCCTCTATGGCGGCCCGCGCGGTGAACTGCGCCTGATCCTGCTAGACGAGTTGCTGCCGCGACTGCTCGACCTCGATCGCCAGCCGCTGCTGGACGTGGGCGGCGGTCTGGGCCAGCTTTCCGCCTGGTTCGCCCGGCGCGGCCACCCGGTGACGCTGTTGGAGCCCGCCGGCGACATGCTCGACCAGGCCCGGGAGGCGCTCGATGGCCTGCCGGTGAGCTTCGTGCAGGCGCCGCTGCAGGCACTTTCGGATCATGCGCCCGGCCCTTGGCAGCTGATCGCCTGCCACGCCGTACTGGAGTGGCTCAGCGATCCCCGCGCCGCCTTTGCCACTCTGGCGGAGGGGCTTGCCCCCGGTGGCCAGCTGTCGCTGATGGTGTTCAATCGCGATGCGCTGCGCATGTCCAACGTGGTGAAGGGCAATCTGCAGAAGGCGCTGGACGATCGCCTCGAAGGCACTGGCAAGCGTCAACGGCTCACCCCCATCTCGCCGCTGAGTCATGCGCAGGTCGTTGCCTGGAGCCGCGAGTGCGGCCTGTCGATCCGCGGCGTGGCGGGCATCCGCGTCTTTCATGACTACCTGCGCCAGCCGCCGGCCAGCGAGGACGACTGGCAGCGTCTGGTGGCCCTGGAGCGGCGCTACTGCCAGGCCGAGCCGCACTGGCGACTGGGCCGCTACCTGCTCTATACGCTGACGAAGGACGAACCGACAAACGAGGAGCGCGCGCCATGAGTGCCGAAACGCCCGTCTGCCAGTTGCTGGAGCGCCAGGAGGCCGACTATCGCGGTTGGCTCTGGGTGGCGCCGCCGCGCGATGCCTGGCTCGAGGCGGGGCAGGGCAGTGTCGTCAGTGCCGATCATGGCGTGCTGCAAGCCTGGCGCGAGCGCGGGCGCCCGGCCTTCTCGCCGTTCGATGCCGTGCCCGGTGAGGGGCTGCCCGGCGCGGTGCTGTTTTGGCCCAAGAGCCATTTGCTCGGCGAGTGGTGGCTGCTGTGGCTGTGCGCCAATCTGCCGCCGGGCACGCCGCTGCAGCTGGTGGGGGAGAACCAGGGCGGCATCAAGCGGGTGCTCAAGGTGCTGGCGGCTCTGGGGCTGGGCTGTCGCAAGCTCGACAGTGCGCGGCGCTGCATCCTGTTCGAGACGCGCCTCGGCGAAGTCGGCATCGACCCGGATGCGGCCTGGACTACCTTCGAAGCCGAGGGGCTGACGCTCGTCAGCCATCCCGGCGTGTTCGGCCACGGTAAGCTGGACGAGGGCACCCGGCTGCTGCTCGAGCGGCTCGAAGCGGAGCTGCCGGAACCCGGCAGGGCGCAAGACGTGCTCGACATGGGCTGTGGCGACGGCATCCTCGCCGCCTGGCTGGCGCGTCGCGGCCATCGCGTGACCGCGGTCGACGTCAATGCCTTCGCGGTTGAAGCCGCCCGACGCACCCTGGCGGCCAATGGCCTCGAGGGGGAGGCCTTGAGCAGCGATGTCTATTCGGCGCTCGACGGCCGTCGTTTCACCGCCATTGTCAGCAACCCGCCGTTCCACCAGGAGCGCAGTATCGACTACGGACCGGCTGGCCGCGTGATTCGCGAGGCGCCCGCGCATCTGCTGCCGGGCGGAACGCTGCTACTGGTAGCCAATGCCTTTCTGCCCTATCCGGACCTGCTGGAACGCGCTTTCGGTGGATTCGAGATCCTGGCCGATGATCGGCGGTTTCGGGTTTATCGTGCCCGGGGGGCAGAATCCCGATAGGCGATTTCGGTGATCAGGTAGGTCGTATCGCCTGCCGGCGCCTTTACCGTGACCTCGTCGTCCAGCGCCTTGCCGAGCAGGGCCCTGGCCAGCGGGGCGTCGACGCTGATCCAGCGCTTGGCGGTGTCGGTCTCGTCGTGGCCGACGATGCGGATTCGCAGCTCCTCGCCCTCTTCGTCCTCCAGCGTGACGAAGGCGCCGAAAAAGACCTTGTCGGTATCCGCCGGCAGCCGGTCCACTACCTGCAGCTCATCGAGCCGCTTGGTCAGGTAGCGGATGCGTGCGATAACCCGATTGAGCTCCTTCTTGTTGTAGGTGTAGTCGGCGTTCTCGCTGCGATCGCCCAGCGCCGCGGCTTCACCCACCTTGGCCGAGAGGGCGGGACGCTTGACCCGGGAGAGATGATCGAGGATGCCGCGCAGTCGCTCGGCGCCCTCGGCGGTGATCAGGTTGCTCTTGGGTTCCTGGCGCGGATCCTTGGCCGGGTCGCGCCAGCGCGTCATGTTGCGGCCTTTCATGCCGTAGCGCTCCTTCGTTGCCTAGCGTGAGCAACATACGTCATTGATACCGCCGGAACCAGTCTCGGACCGATGATGGGCTGGCGTATCATTCAAACGTTCGTTACATTCCGAGAGACGGCAACGCCGTATCCCAAGAACAATCCGCCAAAGGTAAGAAAGGAGTCTGGACATGCTACGACGTCAGTTGCTCGCCGCCGCCCTGGGTACCGGCCTGCTGCTCGCCCCTCTTGCAGGTGCTCTGGCCTGGGAGAGCGAAGTGGAAGCGCTCAAGCAGCGCTGGGAGCGGATCAACACGCAGCAAGCCGAGGGGCAGCGTCGCACCGCACTCAAGTCGCTGGCCAGCGAAGCCGAGCGGTTGGCCGAGGCCAATGCCGACGAGGCCCAGCCGCTGATCTGGTACGGCATCATCGAGGCGTCGCATGCGCGCGAGCGCAGCGGTCTGGGGGCGCTGGGCAGCGCCCGCACGGCGCGCGATGCCCTGGAGCGCGCCATCGAGCTCGATCCGCAGGGCGGCAACGGCTCGGCCTACGTGACGCTGGGCGCCTTGTACGACCGTGCGCCGGGCTTCCCCATCGGTTTCGGTGACAGCGAGACCGCCGAGCGCATGTTCCAGCGCGCCCTGGAGATCCGCCCCGACGGCATCGACGTCAATTACTACTATGCTACCTTCCTCGAGGAAGAAGGGCGCCCCGAGGAGGCACGCGAGCATGCTCAGCGTGCCGCCGACGGCACTGCCCGCGAGGATCGCCAGGCATCGGACGAGGCGCTGCGAGCGCAGGCCAGGGCGCTGCTCTCCCGACTCTGACGGCTTGCCTGCCCGTGCGCCTCGTGCAAGGGGCGCATGGATCGGCATGGCGATGGTTGGCATGGCCGGCTCCGGTCACGATAATGGTCGCCATTCGCAGACTCGGAGGTTTGCATGACCGATAATCAGGAAAGCGGCCGGGATGCTGCCCGCTTGCCCAGCTTTGGCGGCGCCGATGTCGAGCTGATCGAGCGTCGCTGCCTGCACCAGGGCTTCTTCCGCCTGGACGAGGTGTATTTGCGCCATCGCCTGTTCGAGGGCGGCTGGAGCGGCAAGATGGTGCGTGAGGTGCATGTGCGGCATGACGCCGTTGGCGTGCTGCTCTACGATGTAGAGCGCGACAGCGTGGCCCTGGTCGAGCAGATCCGTGCAGGTGCGCTGGACGATCCCGAGTCCCCGTGGAAGCTCGAGATCGTCGCCGGTCTGGTCGAGGGGGGCGAGAGTGCTGCCGAGGTGGCCCGGCGGGAGGCCATGGAGGAGGCCGGCTGCGAGGTCTCCGACCTGATCGAGCTTTATACCTACTATCCGAGCCCCGGTGCCTGCTCGGAGCGAGTGACGCTGTTCTGTGCTCTGGTCGACTGTGACGGGCTGGGTGGCGTGCATGGCCTGGACGAAGAGCATGAGGATATTCGCGTTCACGTGTTACCTTTTCATCATGCCTGGGAACTCTTGCAGGCTGGACGACTCGACAATGCCATGTGTCTGATCGCCCTCCAGTGGTTGGCGGCCGAACGAGCATCTCTAAGAGCAAGGGGGTAGCGTGGCGAGAACCGCCTATGTCACCGATCTGAAAGGCCTGCAGGGGGAGTGCAGCGCCAACTACCTGCGCCTGGTTCGGCTGCTGGGCGATCTGGGGGCGGGCGAAACGCGCGAACTCGAGCTGACCGGCGGGCGGGGTCGATTCGGCACCCTGTGGCTGTCGGTGCTGGAGCGGGCGCCTTACACGACCATCGCGCGTGTGAGCCAGAGCGGCCTGATGGACGCCGTCATCGACCCCCCCTGCATGCGCGTGCACCTCTATCACGACGTGCGCATGGCAGAAGTCACCGATTTCCAGCGCGAGCGCCACTTCAACGGGCGCTACCGCTATCCCAACGTGCGCATGCACCAACCCGACGAAAAGCTCCAGCTCAACCGCTTTCTGGGGGAATGGTTGGCCCATGGCCTGGAGCACGGCCACCCCACCAACGTGACGGAACTGCCGGGATGATGCGCCTGGCGCAGCTCACCGATTGCCACCTGCATGCCGACCCCGCTGCCCGCTCGCGTGCCGGTTTCCCCTTGCGCCAGCTCGAGTCCGTGGTGGCGGCCGTTCGCGCCGAGCGTCCGGACGTCGTCCTCGTCAGCGGCGATATCAGTCAGGACGAGACGGCTGCTTCCTACCAGCATGCCCATCGAGTGCTCTCGACACTGGAGTGTCCCTGGTTCTGGCTGGGAGGCAATCACGACCAGCAGGAGCTGATGCGGGACGTCAAGGTCATCCACGACGATATCGATCTGGGCGCCTGGCGGTTGCTGATCGTCGATACCTGCGTCAAGGGGCATGCGCACGGTGAGTTGGGCGAGGAGCGCCTGGGGCAGCTCGTCGAACGTCTTGCCGAGGACGCCCGACCGACTCTGCTGGCAATGCACCACCCGCCGCTCGCGGTGGGCTCGGCCTGGCTCGACGAGATCGGGCTCAAGGATCGCGATGCCTTGTGGGAAGGGTTGTCCGCTTTCCCCCAGGTCAAGGCGATTCTCTGCGGTCACATCCATCAGGCCTTTGCCGGGCGGCAAGTGCTCGAGCATGGCGAGGTGCGGGTCTACGGCTGCCCTTCCACGACCGATCAGTTCCTGGCCGGCTCCGAGGGCTTCGCCATCGACGAGGCGTCGCGTCCCGGTTTTCGAATCTTCGATCTTCAGGGCGAGGAGTGGCTGACCTGGATCGAGCGGATTGACCTATGAGCTTTGATTCTTTTTTGGTCTAAAAAGATAGGCAATCATTCTTTTACGTTATTATTGGCTCGACGTTACCCTGTGTGCATGATTTTTACTGCCCATCGTCATGCGAGGTATCCGGGCCGATGACCAGTCTCAACGCTCCCGAGCACAAGCCGGCCTCCCCGGCTTCCGACTCGCCGGCCTCCCTGTCGCCGCGCCGGTTGACCCATCTCCAGCAGCTGGAAGCCGAGTCGATCCACATCATCCGTGAGGTGGCGGCCGAGTTCCGCAACCCGGTGATGCTCTATTCCATCGGCAAGGACTCCTCGGTGATGCTGCATCTGGCGCGCAAGGCCTTCTTCCCTGGGCCGCCGCCGTTCCCGCTGATGCACATCAACACCACCTGGAAGTTCCGCGAGATGATCGCCTTCCGCGACCGCATGGCGGGTGAGGTGGGCATGGAGCTGATCGAGCACATCAACGAAGAGGGGCGTGCCGCGGGCATCAATCCCTTCGACCACGGCTCCAGCGGCTATACCGACGTGATGAAGACCCAGGCGCTCAAACAGGCGCTGGACAAGTACGGCTTCGATGCCGCCTTCGGCGGCGCCCGCCGCGACGAGGAGGCCAGTCGCGCCAAGGAGCGGGTCTTCTCGTTCCGCGACAAGTTCCATCGCTGGGACCCCAAGAGCCAGCGTCCCGAGCTGTGGAACCTCTACAACGCCCGGGTCAACAAGGGCGAGTCGATTCGCGCCTTCCCGCTCTCCAACTGGACCGAGCTGGACATCTGGCAGTACATCTACCTCGAGCAGATCCCCATCGTGCCGCTCTACTACGCCGCCCCGCGCCCGGTGGTGGAGCGCGACGGCATGCTGGTGATGGTCGACGACGAGCGTTTGCCGCTGGCCCCCGGCGAGGTGCCCGAGGAGCGCTGGGTGCGTTTCCGCACCCTGGGCTGCTACCCGCTGACCGGCGCGGTGGAGTCCAAGGCCGACACCCTACCCGAGATCATCCAGGAGATGCTGCTGACCCGCACCAGCGAGCGCAGCGGCCGGGCCATCGACCACGACCAGGCCGGCTCGATGGAGAAGAAGAAGCGCGAGGGGTACTTCTGATGGCACACCAATCGACACTGATCGCCGATAATATCGAGCAGTACCTGCACGAGCACGAGAACAAGGACCTGCTGCGCTTCATCACCTGCGGCAGCGTCGACGACGGCAAGTCGACCCTGATCGGTCGGCTGCTGCACGACTCCAAGATGATCTTCGACGATCACCTGGCGGCGCTGACCCGTGATTCGAAGAAGAGCGGCACCACCGGCGACGCCGTGGACCTGGCGTTGCTGGTCGACGGGTTGCAGTCGGAGCGCGAGCAGGGCATCACCATCGACGTGGCCTACCGCTTCTTCTCCACCGACAAGCGCAAGTTCATCATCGCCGACACCCCGGGGCACGAGCAGTACACCCGCAACATGGCCACCGGGGCTTCCACTGCCAACCTGGCGATCATCCTGATCGATGCCCGCTACGGCGTGCAGACCCAGACCCGGCGCCACAGCTTCATTGCCGACCTGCTGGGCATCAAGCACCTGGTCATCGCGGTCAACAAGATGGATCTGGTGGACTTCGACGAAGCGCGCTTCAACGAGATCGTCGCCGACTACCGGCGCTTCGCCGAGCAGCTCTCGGTCAAGGACCTGCGCTTCGTGCCGATGTCGGCGCTGGAGGGCGACAACGTGGTCAACCGTAGCGACCGCACGCCCTGGTACCAAATCGATGGCGAGGCAGGGCCGGCCCTGCTGGAACTGCTGGAAACGGTGGAGGTGAGCCGCGACCGTAATTTGGTCGACCTGCGCTTCCCGGTGCAGTACGTCAATCGGCCCAACCTTGATTTCCGCGGCTATGCCGGCACGCTGGAGGCCGGAGTGTTGCGCCCCGGTCTGGCCGTGAAGGCGCTGCCCTCGGGCAAGACCAGCCGCATCGAGCGGGTCGTCACGTTCGACGGCGATCTGGAGGCGGCGTGGCCGGGCCAGGCGGTGACGGTGACCCTGGAAGACGAGATCGATATCTCCCGCGGCGATTGGATCGTCGCCGAGGATGCCGAGGTCAGCCTGACCAATGCTTTCGATGCCGACATCGTGTGGATGCACGAGCAGCCTTTGTCACCCGGACGGCAATACGACATCCGCCTGGCCGGACGTTCGGTGGCCGGCCGCGTGACTGCGATTCACCACCAGGTCGACGTCAACACCCTGGAGCGGCACGAGGCCGAGCGACTCGAGCTGAACGCCATCGCCCGCTGCCGGCTCGAGCTGACGGCCGAGGTGCCGCTCGACGCCTACGACCAGAGCCCCGGGACCGGCAGCTTCATCGTTATAGACCGGCTCTCCAATGTGACCGTGGGGGCGGGCATGGTGCGCAGCGCTGCCGAGGGGTCGACACAGACATACGGCGAGGTCGACTGGGCTGCCTTCGAACTCGAGCTCAATGCGCTGATCCGCCGACACTTCCCTCACTGGGAGGCTAAGGACGTGCGCGACCTGCTGCGTTGAACGAGCGTAACTAAGCAATACATAGGCGGTTGATTCTGCGACAAGATCCTCCACACTAAAGTCAGGGTCCGGCGTAAGCCGGACCCTGTCGAGTTTCAGGGAGGAAGCGATGACGTATTGCCAGGATCGGCTGCAGTTGCCTCGGGGGAGACGATGAGCGGTTTTCTCCGGCGCCTGCTGCACATTGCTGCCCGTCCGATGAGACGCGACCGCGGGCGAGGTGGCTACGTGGTGCACCCCTACCGTGGCTACGGCTCCCGCCATGAGGTCTTCCTGATGGGTCGGGTGTTCCGCCAGGCCGCGCTGGGCGAGGTGATCCCCCGCTATGGCATACTGCGCGATCTTGCCGATATCCTGAGGCGCCTCGTTCGCCACGGGCTTCCCGAGGCCACCGTCGAGGTGACGCTGGGGGAGAACGTCACCACCGTCACGACCGATCGCGACGGCTACTTCGACGTCCACATGCCCCTCGATGCTCCCTTGCCGCGGGACAGCGCCTGGCACCACGCCGAACTTCACGTGGTGCTGCCGGGCGTGGAGCCGGTGCAGTCCTTCACCGAGGTCTACATTCCCCCGGCCGAGGCCGATCTACTGGTCATCAGCGATATCGACGATACGGTGATGTACACCGGCGTAGCCAACAAGCTGCGCATGCTGCATCGTCTGTTCGTCAAGCGCGCGCATCAGCGCATGGCCTTTCCCGGCGTGGCAGCCTTCTACCAAGCGCTGCATGTCGGCAGTAGCGGCACGGCCAAGCGACCGATCCTCTACGTTTCGCGCGGCCCCTGGAGCATCTACGAGATGCTGGAGGAGTTCTTCCAGCTCAACCGCATCCCGGTGGGGCCCATCCTGTTCCTGCGCGAGTGGGGCATCTCGTGGCGCAAGCCCTGGCCGCGGCGTGCCGAAGACCACAAATACGAAATGATCCAGCACATGCTGTCGATGCGTGACGAGCTGCCCTGCGTGCTGATTGGCGACAGCGGCCAGCACGATCCCGAGGTCTACGCCCGCATCGTGCACGAGCATCCCGAGCGGATCCGTGCGGTCTACATTCGCCGGGTGGAGCGCCGGCCCGAGCGCGAGCGTGCCATCGACGCGCTGCGCGAAGAGATCCGCCATATCGGCTGCGACCTGGTGCTGGCCGACGACAGTCTTGCCATGGCCGAGCACGCCTTCACCCAGGGACTGATTGCCGAGGAGGGGCTCGAGCGGGTGAGTCAGGCATCGCGTCCATAGCCCGATCTGATGCCGCCCCCGGCGCTAGTCCCTCGTTTTGGCGGGTGACGAATTGGTTATTCTATGTGTCGATTTCTTGCGTTTTTCGATTCTACTCTGCGCCTGACGCAAGGGGCTTCGTTACTTTTACGTTGAGGCCCGCGCACGTTTCAGAGAGGTACTCGCATGACCACGATCGTATGGGATGGGACCACGCTGGCGACGGATTCGCTGATCAGTGTCAACGGCTCGACCTACAACCATGCGCAGAAGCTGTTCCAGCTCGACAGCGGTGAGTGGGTCGCCTTCGCCGGAGAGCAGCAGGAGTGGTGGGAGGTCATGGAGTGGCTCAACGCCGGGGCGCCGCGCAACGACAAGCCGCATGTGACGCGGGTCGAGATGATCATCGCCGGGCCCGACGGTGTCTTCGAGATGTTCAACAAGCTGGTGCGCATTCCGGTCAGCGGCCCGGTGGCGTATGGCACCGGCTGGAAATGGGCGCTGGCCGCCATCGATCACGGCAAGAGCGCCATCGAGGCCGTGGAGTACGCCAAGACGCGCGACCACGACACCGGGGGCGAGGTGCAGTCCGTGACGCCAGCGACCCGGGCCGGCATGCCCTTCGAGACGATGATGCGTGACGTCGAGACGGAACCGGATCCCGTCACGGCCTGAAGGCGGCAAGACTCCGCACAGCCCCGGTCATCGACCGGGGCTGCTGCGTTTGGGGTGGGTCGTGTCAAGACGCCAGCACTACCAGTGGTGAACCATCGGCCTGACGGCTGGTGACCAGCTTTGCCTTGAATACCCGCGCCAGGATGCGACCGTCGAGCACCTCGATCGGTGGCCCAGCAGCGATCCGCCTGCCGCGCTCCAACAACCAGACCCGATGAGCGTAGCGCGCCGCCAAGTTGAGGTCGTGCAGCACGCAGGCGATCGCCAGACGCTGCCGCTCAGCTAGCTGGCGCAGAAGACGCATCAGGCGCTGCTGCTGGCCGATATCCAGTGCGCTGGTGGGTTCGTCGAGCAGCAGAACGCTGTTGGCCGAGACCCCGGCGGTGCGGCCTAGGCCCAACTGACACAGCGCCCGGGCGATCATCACACGCTGGGCTTCGCCGCCCGAAAGATTCTGCGCGCCGCGCCCGGCCAGTACCTCGAGATCGAGCATGGCCAGTACTTCCTCGACTTCCTCTGGCGAGGCTTCGCTGCCCAATGCGACCAGTTCGCGCACCGGCCAGTCGAAGCCGAGAGTCAGCTTTTGCGCCACCACGGCGCGGCGTCGGGCCAGTTCGACCGCTGCCCAGGAGGACAGTGGCTTGCTATCGAGGCAGACGCTGCCGCGCCCGGGAGCGCGATAGCCCGAGAGCAGCGACAGCAGGGTGCTCTTGCCGGCGCCGTTGGGGCCGACGATCGCCGTCAGCTCTCCCGGCTCGAGGTGATCGCTCAAGGGGGCGAGCGTAGGGGCTTCGGTGAAGCCGGCGTCGATCAGGCTCAGCATTGTGCCCTCCGCTTGAGCAGCAGCCACAGGAAATAGGGGCCGCCAAGCAGGCTTGTGAGCAGTCCCACCGGGATCTCGGCGGGGCTGGCGAGGGTGCGCGCCAGGGTATCCGCCACGATCAACAGCAGGGCGCCGCCCAGCATCGAGGCGGGCAGCAGCAGCCGATGCCCTGGCCCCAGCCACAGGCGCAGGCAGTGGGGCACCAGCAGGCCGAGAAAACCGATGATACCGGCCAGCGCCACGCACAGTCCCACGCCCAGGGCCGTGGCGACGACCACGCGGCGCTTGAGCCGCGGGGCATCTAGCCCGGCGCCGTAGGCGGTTAGCTCGCCGAGTTGCAGCAGATCGAGCCCAGGGGCGCAGCGCAATAGCCACCACAGCGCTGGCAGTATGCCGATCAGCGCCCCCAGGGTGGCGCTCCACAGCGCATGCGACAGGCTGCCCATGCCCCACAGGCTGAGCTGGCGCAACTGCTCGTCGCTGGCGATGAAGGCCATCACGCCGCCCATTGCACCCGCCAGGGTATTGATCGCGAGCCCCGCCAACAGCAGCGTGAACAGCGCCTCCTGGCCGTGCCGGCGCTGGCCCAGGGCGAACACCAGCACGCACACGCACAGCGCGCCGAGAAAGCCGGCTAGGAATTGGCCATACAGGCCGAAAGTGCCGGCGGCACCATCGAACAGTACGATCCACAGTGCCACGGCAAGCCCCGCACCGCTGGCCAGGCCCAGCAGGGTGGGATCGGCGAGCGGATTGCGAAACAGTCCCTGCATGGCCGCCCCGCTGCCGGCCAGCATGGCGCCCACCAGCGCGGCCAGCAGCAGGCGCGGCAGGCGCAGCTGCCACCACACCTGCCAGGCCAGTGGTGTCGGCCACTCGCCGAGCAGCACTTTGGGCGACAATCCGGCACTTCCGCTCATGGCTCCGACCAGCAGTGCTGCTAGCACGACCATGGTCAGGGCGAGCAGTATGCGGACTTCTGTCAGGGCACCACGATGCCGGCCAGGCATGGTGGCGATGCGCCGCTGATAGAGAGCAGCGGCACGGCTCATGATGTCACTCTCCAGCAGCCCTCCTCGATGACGGTAGCGTCACCCGCGGAGTGCAGCGCCGCATGCAGGGCCATCAGCGTGGCGGGCGTGCGCGGGCCGAAGCCGAGCAGCGCCTGGTCGTCACATACGATCAGGTTGCGCTCGCGTCCCGCCGGCGTCATGGCGAGCCCGGGGAGCTGCCATAGCCGTGCCTCGCCGCCTATGCCCGCGAGCCCACTGCGGGTGGCGATCACTATCTCCGGCGCCACACCCACCAGAGCTTCCGCGCCCACCGCCTTGTAGCCGCTGAAGCCTGCGAAAGCGTTGCGTGCCCCGGCCGCCTCGATAACGGCTTGGCCAGCAGTATCGCGTCCCGCGGCCATGGGCGTCATGCCGCTGTGGCTGAGCAGAAACATGGCGCTCAGTTCGGCTCCTTGCGCTTCCTCACGCAGTGCTTCGAGCCGGGCGAGATCTGTCTCGACCTCGATCGCCAACGCTTCGCCTTCGGCGTCGCGACCGATGGCGTTGGCTACCGCCAGCACCTTGTCGGGCAGCTCCGCCAGGCTCGTCCCCTGCTCGATGCGCACCACCTCGACACCCACCGCCTCGAGCTGGGCCAGCACTTCGCGTGGGCCGGCCGCGGCGCCCACGATCAGTCGCTCCGGGGCCAGCGTCAGGATGCCCTCAGCTGCCAGCTGGCGCAGGTAGCCCACCGAGGGCAGGGCGGCGATCGCTGCGGGATACTGGCTGGTATCGTCGCGCCCCACCACGCCCTCCAGGTCATCGAGGGCGGCCACGATCTCGGCCACGTCGCTGCCGATCAGCACGGTGCGTGGCGGTGCGGCCGACGCCTGCATGTGCCACACCAGCAAGGCCAGGCTGGCCAGCCAGCTCAGCCATGACGGGAGCATCATGCCGCTGCCTCCCGGGCGTCGAGGCCATCCAGCAACTGGCGCCACTCGCTGCGCTCGGGCTGGCCCTCACGGCGTTCGGCGAAGATCTGCAGCACTAGCCCACCCTGGGTGTCGAAGGCCTCCAGGCTGGTCACGCCGCCGTCGCGGTTGGGCTTGTGCACCTGCCATACGCTGGCGATATTGGCGTCGTCCAGATGCAGGGTGAAATCCTCGCCGAACAGGTTGAGCCAGCCGCGCATACGCTGCGGTGCCGGCACCTTTCCGGTGCGGATCTGTACGCAGCCGGGGCTGGCGACGAACAGCATCAGCGGCAGGTTGTTTGCGGCCGCCTCGAACAGTGCCTGGCCGCATGTCGATGGCCGAAGAGCGCGAGTGAAGCGGCCTTCCATCAGCGTATTGGCTTCGTGACGTCGCAGCTCGTGGCGGCGCAGCAGGCCAAGAAACTGGTGCACGTCGCTCATTCGCGCCCACTCGTCGGCCAGGGTGGGAAGCCGTGGAAGAGACCGCGGCGACGGTTCGACGAACTGGGTGAAGGCGGGCGCATCGCAAACACCCAGCGTCTCCAGCTCATGCCATGCCTCGGGCGCTTCGTCTGCCAGCGAGAAGACCTTGTGCAGGGCAATCCCATGGCGGTTGAAGACCTGCAGGCTCAGGCGCTCGGTGGTCTCGCCATCACGGCGTGGCAGGCGGTCGCGAATCAGGCAGGCCCAGTGCCACTGGGCCAGGTGCAGGCGCAGGTCGAGCCCGCCCGGGGCGAGCAGCAGGCCGGCCTGTTCCGAGCCGCGCAGCGCCGGGTAGCGGCCCTGCTGCTCGAGTACTGCGTGGCGCGAGCGGGTCAGCGCCTTGACCTCTCCCAACTGGTGAAAGCGTGTGGCCAGCGCATGCGGCGACAGCGGCAGGGTCAGCACGTCGCGGCCGAGGCGGGCGGCCTGCAGCTCGCCCTCGCTGATCTCCAGGCGCTGGGCGATCTCCAGAGCCGGCAGGTGAGGGCAGGCCGCGCGGGTGGCGTCCAGGGCTTCGAGAATGGCTTGACGGGTCTGAGCGGTGGCGTTCATGGGAGTCTCCTAGTCACCATTGCAGGCTGACGTTGGCGAGCAAGCTGCGCCCGTCGCCGAGGTTGCCGTCGGGGCGATACCACTCCTTGTCGGCGACGTTGCGCAGCTTGAGTGAAGCAGAAAGGGTTGGCGTGACCTGCCAGGCGAGCTGCACGTCGTGCAGGCCATAGCCGGGTAGGATGGCGTCATCGCCCTGCTTGTCGAAGGCGCGGGCGAAGCGGCCGCGCCAGCCCAGCGTCAACTCGGGACCGGCGAGGTGATAGTCGAGCCCCGTGAGTGCCTCCAGCGGTGTCAGGCTGCCGAGCGGTTCGCCACTGTCGCGGTCGCGTCCGCTGACTTCGGCCAGGCCCAAGAAGGCTGTGACGGGCGCGGCGGCAGGCGACCAGTCGAGACGGGCGTCAAAGCCCCACAGATGGGCACGGCTAACGTTGACCGCCCGCGTGGTGCCGGCGAAGAGATCGACTTCGGTGTCGATGAAGTCCTCGGCCCGGGTGTCGAAGTAGCTGGCGCGCAGGCCCCAGTCGCCGAAGCGCCAGGCCAGGCCGCTCTCCCAGCTTTTGCTGGTTTCCGGCTGCAGGTCGGGGTTGGGCACCCAGAAGTTGTCGGGCACGCAGACGAAGGGGCCCATGCAGAAGCCGCCGAAGTGGCGCTCGTCGGCGTAGAGCTCGGAGAGTGTGGGGGCGCGGAAGGCCTCGGCGTAACCGCTGTAGAGCATCAGGTCGCCGGTGGGCCGCCATGCCAGGCGCAGGCGCGGCGACAGATGGCTCTGATCGCTCTCGCGGCCTTCGCTGTCCTCGGCGCGATAGTTGTCGTGGCGGACGCCGAGGCCAAGGTCGAACTCGCCGGCACCGCCCTGGTCGAGATAGCGGCCGACGGTGAGGGTGTCGTCGAGATAGAGCGCGGCGCTATCGATGTCGGCATCGGGAAAGCCCGATGCCGTGCCGCCCGGGCGCTGGGTGGCGTGGCTCGCTTCGACGCCGAAGGCCAGGGTCTGGGACAGCCAGCCGTGCTCCAGGCGATGGTAGCCGTCGCTCTGCACGCCGAGGCGCTGCAGGGTACGCTCCGCCGCGGTCTCTTCGATGTCCTGGCGGCTCAGAGTCAGGCGGGTCTCGAGCTGGGTGACCGGCGTCGGCGTCCAGCGGTGGCCCAGTTGCAGGTTGTCGCTGGCGGTGTCGCGATCGCGCAGGTCGCCGTCTTCGATCACCAGGTTCTGTGGATTGGCCGGCTGAGTGGCGTCTTCACGATAGTGCTGCCAACTGGTGAACAGGCGGTGATCGTTGCTGAGCTGCCAGCCGCCCTTGGCCAGCAGGCTGTTCAGGCTGGCGTCCTCCGGCGTGGTCTGGCCGCCGGCGCGGCGGATGTCGCCGGATTCACTGCGACCCAAGGCGAGCAGGCCATCGAGACTGCTGCCGTCAGCCAGGTCGCGTTTGGCAAACAGCGACAGGGTGGCGCCGAGCTCGTCGTTGGCCGTGGCACCACGTAGCGAGAGCCGGGCTCCGCGCGTCTCGCCCGGGCGCAGCAGGTCTTTGGCGTCTACCGTCTCGAAGCTGATCACGCCGCCCATGGCATTGCTGCCGTAGAGGCTTGACAGGGCGCCGCGGGCGATCTGAACCTCGCGCAACAGCGATGGATCGAGGAAAAAGTTGCCCAGGTGGCCGGTGTTGATGTCCTGGCGCACTCCATCGAGACGTACCAGCACGCCGCTTTTGTCGAAGCCGCGAAGGCTCAGGGTCTGGCCGTTGCGCCGACCCTGGCCGGCGACGTGCAGGCCGGGCTGATCGGCAAGGATGTCCTCGACCCGTGACGCGGTGGCGAGCGTCGGATCGTGGCGGGCGATCACATCGATGATCAGCGGGGCGAAGAAGGTGTCGGTGGGGGTACGCGTACCGGTGACCACCAGCGGCGCCAGTTGCGGCGCTGCAGTGGGCTGGCCGGGCGATGCCTGGGCCAGGGCCAGCGGTGACAGCAGAAGTAGCGCCAAAGCGCCGATGCAGCTCGTTGCTCGCTTCATGTTCCTGAAGTTCCCTTGTCGTATCAGGCGATGAGCGGCTGGCTGGGTGGCGTGGGCTACCTGGCTGGCGGTCTTTTCGTCGAAGTTGTGAGATCGGTCGTCGGGGTTATGAGGTCAGTATCAGTTTGCCGTTGCGCGTTTCACGAAGCTGGTAGCGCTTGCCGCGATGCTCGATGATCAGCTGACCCTGCTCGTCGAGCAGCGCGCTGCTCTCGACGATGCCGGGTTTTCCCGAGCGCTCCTGCGGCTTGGCGGCCTGCGCGCGGGCCATGGTCGGGTCGGGGGAGGTTGCGCACATGGGATTGGCCTGAATGGGTTATGGTATTAAACGCGAATAATTATTGTTTGTGGTTTGGCTGGCGTCAAGCCCCGGCATGAAGTCCTAGGGCGACGCATGAACGCGAAACGGGTAGGCTTGGTCAAAATCAAGACGCCGAAACGAGACCCGAAACGCATGATCGTGCTGCTGATTGCCTTGCTGCTGGCCATCTTCGTGCTGCCCAATGCCTGGGCCAAGTGGGTGCTGGCGCGGCATTCACGCGGGCGCGACGACTACCCGGGCAGCGGCGCTGAGCTGGCCGACCACCTGCTGCGCCGCCTGGGTATCGAGGGAGTCAAGGTGGAGTTGACCGAGCAGGGCGATCACTACGACCCCGAGGCGCGCCGGGTGCGGCTCTCCCGTGAGCACTACGAGGGGCGCTCGCTCACCGCGGTGACCGTGGCCGCCCACGAGGTCGGTCACGCGATTCAGCATCATGAGGGCTATGCGCCGCTGACCGCCCGAGCACGCATGGTGGGCGTGGCGCAGCGGGCCGAGAAGCTCGGTGCGCTGCTGATGATGGCCGCTCCCTTCCTGTTCATCCTGACCCGCCTGCCCGGAGGGCTCGCCATCGTGATTGCAGCGGCGGTGATCAGCTTCGGCACGGCGGCACTGGTGCACCTGGTGACCCTGCCGGTGGAATTCGATGCCAGTTTCAATCGCGCCCTGCCGCTGCTGCGCGAGTACGTGCCACCCTACGACATGCCCGGGGCCCGCCACGTGCTGACCGCCTGCGCCTTTACCTACGTGGCCGCCTCGCTGGCGAGCATACTGAACCTGGGGCGCTGGCTGGTGATCCTCAGACGCTAACAAATGGCTGCGCCTGCGAATCGCTGTGTTGCGCGGTGCTCGTAATGCTCACCTATACCCCATAGGCTCCGCTTGATTCGAAGCCTTCGGCTTCTCTCCCCTTCGGGGCCAGCCTACGGCTGTTTGTCGCTTCGCTCGGTTCTGCGCTCCGTGCGCCTTGCGCTTCATCAGGCTCGCCTATTTGTCCTAATGTGGTGAAGTTGGCTTGAGCGTAAGCGGGAGCGGTTCCTAAAGTGCTGGGTGAAGTCAACGAACTCACGGAGGAGGTGCGTTCATGACCACTCCCCAGGACTACGTTCGCGACAATGCCATACCGCTCGACGGCCGTAGCAGCGACTACGACCGCCTGATCGAGCAGGTCGGTGAGCGCTCACTGGTGCTGCTCGGGGAGGCCTCCCACGGCACCGCCGAGTTCTATCGCATGCGTGCCGAGATCACCCGCCGCCTGATCCGCGAGAAGGGCTTCGAGGCAGTGATCGTCGAGGCCGACTGGCCCGATGCGCTACGGCTCAACCGCTACGCGCGCGGCGAAGACGACGACACGCTCAAGAGCGCCTTCGACGACTTCCAGCGCTTTCCGCTGTGGATGTGGCGCAACACCGAGGTGCGCGACTTCATCGGCTGGCTCAAGGAGTACAACGCCGGCAAGCATGCCGATGAGCAGGTCGGTTTCCACGGCCTCGACATCTACAGCCTGCACCGCTCGGCGGAAGCGGTGATCGAGTATCTAGAAGGCATCGACCCGGAGCAGGCGCGCATCGCCCGCGAGGGCTACGGCTGCCTCGATCATGGCGGCGACCCGGTGCGCTATGGGCACGACGCTGCCTTCGGCCTCAGCCGCATCTGCGAATATGCCGCCGTGCGCCTGCTTGCCGACCTGCTGGAAAAATCGACCGGCTACCTGCGCGAGGATGGCTGGCGCTCGCGGGACGAGCAGTTCTTCGCCGAACAGAATGCCCGCGTAGTGGTCAATGCGGAGCACTATTACCGCGCCATGTTCGGCTCGAGGGTGGATACCTGGAACCTGCGCGACGAGCACATGACCGATACCATCGCCGAGCTGCGCGAGCACCTGCGTCGTCAGGGTGGGCAGGGCAAGCTGGTGGTATGGGCGCACAACTCGCACCTGGGCGATGCCGAGTTCACCGACATGGGCTGGCATCGTGGTCAGCACAACGTTGGCCAGCTTGTGCGTCATCGCTTCGGTGCCGAGCAGGCTCTGCTGGTGGGGTTCACCACTCACACCGGCTTCGTCTCGGCGGCCCGCGACTGGGATGGCCCGGTGGAACATCGCAAGGTGCGCCCTTCCATGGAGGGCAGCGTCGAGCGGCTGCTTCACGATAGCGGCCCCGGCGACTTCTACCTGCCGTTGGGCGAGCGAGCCGCCCCCTTGAAGGAGCCGCAATGGGAGCGCGCCATCGGCGTGATCTACCGGCCCGAATCGGAACGCATCAGCCATTATTTCAAGGCCTCGGTGGCGCAGCAGTTCGATGCCGTTTTTCATGTCGACGAGACCCGTGCCGTGGAGCCGTTCGACAAGGGTGAGCTGTGGCGACCGGAGGAGGTGCCGGATACCTATCCGTTTGGGGTCTAGGGCCTGGCGGCGGTTACCATCGAATTCTGCTGATGTACGGGTGGTCGGGATTCTGCCAGCATTGAAACATGGCGCAGTGGTGTAGTCCGTAGCGCACGGTCGATTCGCTGCGCTTGCTTTAATGCCGAGGTTGTCGGGAGCCTGTCTTCGTGCCTGGCGAAGCATGCTGGCCGTGCCTCGATCATGGCCGGGTCGTGTCAGTGCCTGGCTCGAGCGACCCGGAGAACCACAATGACGTCAGGCAACGTAGAGGGGAACCCCCGAAGCGATACGTGGCCCGTGGCAACGATCGCCATAGCCCAGCTGTTCGGTACCTCGCTGTGGTTCAGCGCCAACAGCGCGGCGGACGACCTGATGCGCACCTGGCACGTCAGCGCCGCCGATATCGGCTGGCTGACCAGCGCGGTGCAGGTCGGCTTCATTCTCGGTACGCTGACCATGGCCCTCGGCGGCCTGGCGGATCGTTATCGCGCCAGCCGGATCTTCGTCTGCTGTGCGCTGGCTGGCGCCCTATTCAACGCTGGTTTTGCCCTGCTGTCGGAGGGGCTGGCCAGCGCGCTGGCGTTTCGTTTCCTGGTCGGGCTGTCGCTGGCGGGCATCTATCCGGTAGGCATGAAGCTGATCGTCAGCTGGGCGCCGGAGCGTACCGGTCAGGCGCTGGCTCAGTTGGTGGCCATGCTGACGCTGGGTACGGCGCTGCCTCATGGGCTGCGGGAGGTGGGGGCTGAACTCCCCTGGCAGACAATCATTCTTGCCTCGTCCGGACTCGCCCTGCTCGGTGCGGTGATGATCCGCTGGCTGGGCGACGGACCTCACCTGCCGGATGCCCGCCAGCGCAAGACATCCTTGGACCCCGAGACAGGGCGGCGGCCCATTGTGCTGGACGCGTTCCGGATCCATCGCTTTCGCGCGGCCGCGCTGGGTTACTTCGGCCATATGTGGGAGCTGTACGCCTTCTGGACGGTGGTACCGCTGCTGGTGTCGCAGACGGTGCTGGCCAGTCGGTACGGCGCGCTGGGAGTCTCCGGCATGGCGTTTACCATCATCGGCGTCGGGGCGCTGGGCTGTGTCGTCGGGGGATGGCTATCGCGACGCATCGGCAGCGCCAGGGTGGCGCTGGGCGCCCTGGCGTCCTCGGGTGTCTGCGCCCTGGTGTTCGCGCTGTTCTGGCAGGCGCTGCCGGCCATAGCGTTGGGCCTGCTACTGCTGGTGTGGGGAGCGACCGTCATCGCGGACTCGCCGCAGTTCTCCGCTCTCTCGGCTCAGGCCTGCCCGCGCGAGCTGGTCGGTGCCGCATTGGCGATTCAGAATTCCATCGGCTTCGCCATCACCGTGGTCTCCATCGCCGCCACGACGACGCTGTTCGAACGCGTGGGGCTGCACGCCGCCTGGCTGCTCGTTCCCGGCCCGATCGTGGGGCTGCTCGGCTTCGCCTGGGCGACCAGGCGAGCCGTTATTAACGAAAGCGCTTCCCATGGGAGTCGATGAAACGGTGGGCTTCAGTGACAAACCTCTTGTCAAGCCGGCGCAGAGCGGTGCGGATTCGGCTCGACATGATTATCCGTCTCGATCGCGAGCGGCGGCTTGAAGCCCTTGAGGCGCAGCGCGTTGGTAAGCACGCAGATGCTCGAGGCGGCCATTGCCACGGCGGCGAAGATCGGCGAGAGCAGGATCCCGAAGGCGGGAAACAGCGCGCCGGCGGCCACCGGGATCAGCACGGTGTTGTAGGCGAAGGCCCAGAACAGGTTCTGCTTGATGTTGCGGATGGTGGCCCGGGACAGCGCGATGGCATTGGGCACGTTGCGCAGGTCGCCGGACATCAGTACCACCTCGGCGGATTCGATGGCGATGTCGGTGCCGGTGCCGATGGCGATCCCCACGTCGGCCTGGGCCAGTGCCGGGGCATCGTTGATGCCGTCGCCGACGAAGGCCACCAGGCCGCCTTCGGCCTGCAGTTGCTTCACCGCATCCACCTTGCCGTCGGGCAGTACCTCGGCCACCACCTTGTCGATGCCGAGGCGGCGGGCGATTGCCTCGGCGGTGCGCCTGTTGTCGCCGGTGATCATCGCCACCTGCAGACCCTCGGCGTGCAGCGCGCGGATGGCGGCCGGGGTAGACTCCTTGATCGGATCGGCGACGGCGATGATGGCGGCCAGGCGGCCATCGATGGCGGCGTACAGCGGCGACTTGCCCTCGTCGGCAAGCCGGTGCGCGCTCTCGGCGAAGGTTTCCACGTCCAGGCCCAACTGGCGCATGTAGCGATCGGCACCGACGTCCACCCGGTGTTCATCGACCCGGGCCGTGACGCCGAAACCGGGAATGGCCTCGAAGCCCTGGATGGCACCGGGCTCCAGCCCGCGGGTCTTGGCCGCGCTGGCGATCGCCTCGGCGATGGGGTGCTCCGACTGACGCTCGACGGAGGCCACCAGGCGCAGGGTATCGGCTTCGTCGAAATCCTTGGCCACAACCAGGTCGGTGAGCTCGGGCCGGCCCTTGGTCAGGGTGCCGGTCTTGTCCAGCGCGATCACCTTGGCGTCGCGCAGCGACTGCAGGGCTTCGCCCTTGCGGAACAGAACGCCCATCCTCGCCGCCTTGCCGGTCCCCACCATGATCGAGGTGGGGGTGGCCAGGCCCATGGCACACGGGCAAGCGATGATCAGCACCGCCACGCCGTTGACCAGGGCGAAGGTCAGCGCGGGGGCGGGGCCGAAGACCAGCCAGACGCCGATGGTGATCAGGGCTGCCATGAGCACGGCAGGGACGAAGTAGGTAGTGACCTTATCCACCATGGCCTGGATCGGCAGCTTCGAGCCCTGGGCCTGCTCGACCATGCGCACGATCTGGGCAAGCAGGGTGTCGGCGCCGACCTTGGTGGCGCGGAAGCTGAAGCTGCCCATCTTGTTGAGGGTACCGCCGACCACGTCCGCGCCGGCTTCCTTGCGCACCGGCACGGGTTCGCCGGTGATCATCGACTCGTCGACGAAGGAGCTGCCGTCGATGACCTGGCCATCCACCGGGACCTTCTCGCCGGGTCGCACCAGCACGATGTCGCCCTGGCGCACCGCGTCGATGCCGATCTCCATTTCCTCACCGTCGCGCACCACGCGGGCGGTCTTGGCCTGGAGCTTCATCAGCGCCTTGATCGCCTCGCTGGTGCGGCCCTTGGCGATGGCCTCGAAGTAGCGGCCGACGAGAATCAGCGTGACGATCACCGCCGAGGCCTCGAAGTAGACGTTCACCGTGCCGGCCGGCAGCACCTGGGGCAGGAAGGTGGCCACCACCGAGTAGCCCCAGGCGGCGGAGGTGCCCAGCATTACCAGCGAGTTCATGTCGGGGCCGCCGCGCATCAGGGCGGGCCAGCCCTTCTGGTAGAAGCGCAGGCCAGGGCCGAACTGCACGATCGAAGCCAGCACGAAGAACAGATAGAACAGGTTCTGCTGGCCCAGGCTCATCTGTAGCCAGTGATGCAGCCCTGGTATGAAATGCGAGCCCATCTCCAGCACGAAGAGTGGCAATGTGAATACCGTGGCGATGGTTACCGCACGCTTCAGCTCGGCGATCTCCCGTTCACGGGCCTCGCGTTCGCGATCACTGCGATCCGGTGCGTCGCTGGTGGCCTCGGCGTCGTAGCCCGCCGCCTTCACGGCTTCGATCAGGCGCGGCGCGGTCACGGCGTCGGTCACCACTTTCACGGTGGCCGTCGCCGTGGCCAGGTTGACGCTGGCCTCGAGTACTCCGGGCACGTCGGCGAGCTTGCGCTCCACGCGGCCGACGCAGGAGGCACAGCTCATCCCCTCGACCGATAGCTCGATGGTCTCGCTGACGGCGGGGTAGCCAGCATTTTCCACTGCCGCCACGACACCGGCGAGATCCGCCTGGCCGGAAGCGAACACCACCTGGGCGCGCTGGGTGGCCAGGTTGACGGAAACGTCGACGACTCCTGGCACGCCGCGGATCGCTTTCTCGACCCGGCCGACGCAGGAGGCACAGCTCATGCCTTCGATGGCCAAGGAATGTGTTTCACCAAAGCTGGTCTTTTCTTCGATTGCCTGTGGGGCCGTATGGGTCGCCATGACGTGTGACTCCGCTTCTAAGGAGATGTAGCTTTTTGATTCTTGAAAGGCGCTAAGACTGTGCCGCCTCACTGGTGTAGCCGGCCTCTTCAATGGCGGCCTGGATCGCCTCGTCTGTGGCCGTGGTTTCCACCTTGACTTGCCGTTGGGCAAGATCGAACTCCAGGTGTGCAGTGCTGTCGACCGATTTGACCGCGGCCGAGATCACTGAGACACAATGGTTGCAGGTCATGTCCGGAACGTTGAGTTTCAGCATGAGTTTTTCTCCTGTCTGTGGAAGCAAGGGGGTTGCTGATAAGCAGCATAAACCTTCCCATTGTTGTAAGGTCAAATGCTCTAGTGCACTTTTTACCGGGGAGCTCTGGCCTCCCCAAGATCGAGGGAGAGACCGATGAATATCGGACAAGCGGCGAAGGCATCCGGCATCTCGGAAAAGATGATCCGCTACTACGAGAGCATTGGCCTGATCGGCCCGGTCAGTCGCACGGAGGCGGGATACCGGGTCTTCCGCGAGAAGGAGGTTCACGCGCTGCGTTTCATCTCCCGGGCCCGTGACCTGGGCTTCTCGGTGGAGCAGATGGGTAACCTGCTCGCCCTGTGGCAGGACCGCCATCGGGCCAGTGCCGACGTCAAGGCCGTCGCCCAGGCGCACATCGAGGAGCTGGATGGCAAGATCAAGAAGCTGCAGGGCATGCGCCGTACCCTCGAGCACCTGGTGAAGCACTGCCATGGCGACGAGCGCCCGGAGTGTCCGATCCTCGGCGACCTGGCGGCGGAAAGCCTCGAACTGGAAGCCGAGACTCCCTGACGCGGCATCTGCTCGCTACCTTGGTCTCGACGCCATCACCACCGCCCGTCGTGGCGCGGGGTAGCCCTCGCGGGTGCGCGTCGGGTCGGTCGGGTCGAGGAAGTCGGCCAGCGACTGGAAGGTCATCCACTCGGTCGAGCGCTGCTCGTCCAGCGTGGTAGCGGCCTCGTCGACCACCCGCACGTTGGTGAAGCCACAGCGCTTGAGCCACTGGCACAGAGCCGCGGAAGAGGGCAGGAAGTAGACGTTGGGCATGGCGGCGTAGCGCTCGCCGGGCAGCAGCACCGTGGTTTCGTCGCCCTCCACCACCAGCGTTTCCAGCACCAGCTCGCCACCGGGGCGCAGGGCCTCCTTCAACTGCTGCAGGTGCTCCAGCGGGGAAGGGCGGTGATACAGCACGCCCATGGAGAACACCGTGTCGAAGAAGGCGAGCCGCTCGGGCATGTCCTCGATGCCTACCGGCAGGAAGTGGGTGCGTCCGCCGTCGGCGTCGCCGACGAAGTGGCGCAGCGCCTGGAACTGGTAATAGAAGCGCGGCGAGGGGTCGATCACCAGCACGAAGGCGGCCCCGGCGCCGGCCATGCGCCATGCGTGGTAGCCGCTGCCGCCGCCCACGTCGAGCACCCGCCGACCGACCAGCGAGGCCAGGTGCGGGGCGACCCGTTGCCATTTCCAGTCGGAGCGCCATTCGGTGTCGATGTGGATACCGGCGAGCCGGTAGGGACCCTTGCGCCACGGCATCAGCTTGCGTAGCAGGTTCTCGCACTGGCGCCGCCGGCTGTCGTCGAGGGCGCAATCCACCGCTACCGTATCTTTATCCAGTTGGACGTCGCGCACCTCGGGCAGCGTGGGTAGCTTGGCCACCGCTTTCTCCCAGGCCGGCAAGTCGCCGTAGCGCTGGCGGTCGAGGCCGCGGGCCAGCTGTTCCGGCAGGTTGGCGAGCCAGGTTTCCAGGCCCTGATCGATAAAGGCGCTATAAAGCGGGCGCTGCTCGGGAGGAATCGCCACCTCAGGCCTCCTTGAATGCAATCAGCGAGGCGAAGTTGAGGTACTGGAACCAGGTCAGCGAGCGTGAGAAGCCGGCCCGGGCCAGACGTGCATGGTGGGCTTCCAGAGTATCCGGCACCAGCACGTTCTCCAGCGCCGTGCGCTTCTGGCTGATCTCGAGTTCGCTGTAGCCGTTGGCGCGCTTGAAGTCGTGGTAGCGCTCCACCCGCCAGGCGTTGTCGCGTTCGTCGGGATCGACCACCTTTTCCGAAAGCACCAGCACGCCGCCGGGCTCCAGCGCCGTGTAGAGGCGCGCCAGCAGTGCCTCGCGATCCTCGGGCGGCAGGAACTGCAGGGTGAAGTTGAGGATCGCCATGCCCGATTGTCGGTAGTCGAGCGTACGAATGTCCCCCTCGATGACCTCGATGGCGTGTTCGGGGCACTCGGCGGCGAGGGTCTCACGGGCGCGGGCGACCATGGCCGGCGAGATGTCCACTGCGGTGAGGCGAAAGGCGTCCGCCGGCAACTGGCCGGCCAGGGCCAGGCTGGCGGCACCCAGCGAGCAGCCCAGGTCGTAGACATGGGCGCCGTGGCGCAGGTGGCGCCCCGCGATCAGCCCCAGCATGCCCAGTATCTGGCCGTAGCCGGGTACCGAACGGCGGATCATGTCGGGGAAGCAGGCCACGACGCGTTCGTCGAAGGAGAAGCGCGCCACCCGGTCCAGGGGTGTGGAAAAGATCGCGTCGCGATAAGATGCGTCACTCATGAGCAGGCCGGTAACGTGGAACAGGCCGGTATTCTACGCCTGCCGCCGGTCGACTGCACGGTCGACGCGCCATGCCGGTGCGGGATCGTACCCGGATCCTGCAGGCCTATGGATTTACAGGCGGATACAAGGCTAGCCTGTGAGCGAAGGATTCGCTCGTCTCACGCTGGCCGTCAACGACGCGGTTGCTTCCGCAAGACGTCAAGGAGGATTGCTATGAACCACGCTCCGATCGACCAGACTGGCGCCTGGCAGCGGCTGATGGAACACGCCGAGGAGATGCGCACTACCCACCTGCGCGAGCTGTTCGTCGATGAGGATCGAGGCGGCGCCTTCATGCGACAGGCGGCAGGGCTGACCCTCGACCTGTCGAAGCAGCGCTGGAGCGACGCCACGCTTGAGCGCCTGCTCGACCTGGCGCGTGCAGTCGAGGTGCCACAGCGCATCCAGGCGCTGCTGAATGGCGAGCACGTCAACATCAGCGAGGATCGTCCGGCGCTGCATACGGCGCTGCGCCTGCCACCCGAGGCCGAGCTGGTCGTCGACGGCGAGGACGTGGTGCCCGGCGTGCATGCCACGCTGGATCGCATGGCCAGCATGGTCGCGCGCCTGCACGCCCGCCAGTGGCGAGGTGCCACCGGTCGGCCGATTCAAGACGTGGTCAATCTCGGTGTAGGGGGCTCCGATCTCGGCCCGCTGATGGTGACCCATGCGCTGGCCGACTATCGGCCTGCCGATGCGCACCATGTCGAGGTTCACTTCGCCTCTACCATGGACGGCTCTCAGCTCGCCGACTATCTCACCCGCTTCAACCCCGAGACCACGCTGTTCGTGATCTCGTCGAAGTCGTTCACCACCATCGATACCCTGTCGAACGCGCGCACTGCCCGCGACTGGCTGATGGCACGCCTGGTTGAGGACGGCATCCAAGGTGTCGACGAGGAGATGGTGATGCGCCAGCACTTCGTCGGCGTCTCGGCCAAGCCCGACAAGATGAGCGAGTGGGGCATCGCCGAGGCCAACCAACTACTGTTCTGGGAGTGGGTCGGCGGTCGCTATTCGCTGTGGGGAGCGATTGGCCTGCCCATTGCGCTGGTGATCGGCATGGCCAACTTCCGCGAGCTGCTCGCCGGCGCCCACGCCATGGACGAGCACTTCGCCAAGGCGCCTCTCGGCGACAACCTGCCGGTGCTGCTGGCGCTGGCGGGGATCTGGAACGTCAACTTCCTCGACATTCGCGCCCACTCGATCCTGCCCTACGACGGCCGCCTGGAGCACTTCGCCGCCTACCTCGAGCAGCTCGAGATGGAGTCCAACGGCAAGTCGGCGACCCACGACGGCCGCCAGGTGAGCTACTCCACCTGCCCGGTGCTGTGGGGGCAGCTCGGCCCCAACGCCCAGCACGCCTTCTATCAATTGCTGCATCAGGGCACCCAGCCGGTGGTGTGCGATTTCATTGCCCCGCTCAAGCGCTACGACGATGTCGAGGACGCGGCGACTCGCGATCATCTCAAGGCCCAGCACCGCCTGACTCTGGCCAACTGCTTTGCCCAGTCGCGTCTGCTGATGCTTGGTGACGACGCCATCGACGAACCGGGCGAGCGACCGGGGCACAAGCGCTACCGTGGCAACCAGCCTTCCACGACGCTGCTGCTCGATCGCCTGACGCCGGCGACCCTGGGAGCCTTGATCGCGCTCTACGAGCACAAGGTGTTCGTTCAGGCTGCCATCTGGGATATCAACCCTTTCGATCAGTGGGGGGTGGAGCTGGGCAAGCAGATCGCCGGCGAAACCGAGCGCATGCTGGCCGATCAGCACGGACACGAGCAGATGGATGCCTCCACCCGGGCCCTGCTCGAAGCGGTCTGGCGTGCCGAAGGGGGAAGCGACCGTTGAAGCAGGGTAAGGGCAAGCGCGTGGAAAGGCTGGCAATGTATACAGTAGGTTCGGTATGCTGACGGCTCCATTGGCGGCCGCGCCCGCCAGCGGCCTGCTCTACCTGCACGGTTTCAACAGTGGCTATGGCTCGCCCAAGGCGGTGCTGATGCGGGCCGCCTGTGCGGAGCTGGCGCTGCCCTGTGAGACGCCTCAGCTGCCGCATCGACCGGCAGCCGCGCTGGAAATGGCTGCGGCGCTGCTGGTGTCGCTGGGGCCGAGACCGCTGCTGGTCGGCAGCTCCATGGGGGGCTTTCTGGTCACCTGCCTGGCCGAGCGTCACGGGCTGCCGGCGGTGCTGATCAACCCTGCGGTGCGGCCGGCACGGCTGGTGGCAGAATGGATCGGCGAGGCCTTCGTCAACGAACATAGCGGTGAGCGCTTCGTCGTCGAGCCGGCGCATCGTGAGGAGCTGGCCGCGTTGGCACCTCGGCGAGTCACCCCCGAACGCTACCTTCTGCTGCTGGGGACCGCCGACGAGACGCTCGACCCGGCCGACGCCTTTGCGCTCTACCGCGGTGCCCGGACCGTGCTGCACCCCGGCGGCGATCATGTCTTCGGCATGCTGGAGCACTACCTGCCGGCCGTGCTGGCTCACGGCGGATACCGCCTGGCGCCGGGGCGCGTGACTGCCGTGGCGTCGCGGTGAGCTCACGGGACCGGCTTCAGGGACGAAGCGTGAAACCGGCTGGGAGCGCAATCGAATTCGCAATGGCTTTGGAACACGCATGACACAGTACAGTGCCAGCTCAATCGAAGTTCTCTCCGGTCTCGATCCGGTGCGCAAGCGCCCCGGCATGTATACCGACACCTCGCGGCCCAATCACCTGGCCCAGGAGGTCATCGACAACAGCGTCGACGAGGCGCTGGCCGGCCATGCCCGAGAGGTCACCGTGCGCCTGCTCGAGGACGGCGGCATCGAGGTGGCCGACGACGGTCGCGGCATGCCCATCGACATCCATCCGGAGCACGGCGTCTCGGGGATCGAACTGATCCTTACCCGGCTCCACGCCGGCGGCAAGTTCTCCCAGTCCAGCTACCGCTTCTCCGGCGGCCTGCACGGCGTCGGGGTGTCGGTGGTGAATGCCCTGTCGCGGCGCCTGGAAGTCGAGGTGTCACGTGACGGTGCCCGTCACGCCATGGCCTTCGAGCATGGCGACAAGGTCTCGGAGCTCGCCGAGATCGGCAGCGTGGCCAAGCGCACCACCGGTACCCTGGTGCGTTTCTGGCCCGACGAGTCCTACTTCGACAGCCCCCGGCTGGCCATGGGCCGGCTCAAGCACCTGCTGCGGGCCAAGGCGGTGCTCTGTCCGGGACTCAAGGTCACCCTGGTGGAAACCGACGGTGCCGAGAGCGTGTGGCAGTACGAGGACGGCCTGCGCGACTACCTGGCCCAGGCCACCGACGGCTTCGAGGTACTGCCCGCCTCGCCCCTGGTGGGGCACTTCGCCGATGACGAGCAGGCCGTGGACTGGGCGGTGCAGTGGCTCCCCGAAGGCGGCGAGACGCTGATGGAGAGCTACGTCAACCTGATTCCCACGCCCCAGGGCGGTACCCATGTCAACGGGCTGCGTTCAGGCCTGCTCGAGGCGCTGCGTGAGTTCTGCGAATACCGCAACCTGCTGCCGCGGGGTGTCAAGCTCACCGCCGAAGACCTGTGGGAGCGCGTCGCCTACGTGCTCTCGGTGAAGATGCTCGACCCGCAGTTCGCCGGCCAGACCAAGGAGCGGCTCTCGTCGCGCACCGTCGCGGCTTTCGTCTCCAGCGTGGTGAAGGATGCCTTCTCGCTGTGGCTCAACCATCACGTCGACCAGGCCGAGGCGCTGGCCGAGCTGGTCATCAGCGCCGCCCAGCGGCGCCAGAAGAGCGCCAAGAAGGTAGCGCGCAAGAAAGTCACCGCCGGTCCCGCGCTGCCGGGCAAGCTGGCCGACTGCTCCGGCCAGGACCCGGCCCAGGGCGAGCTGTTCCTGGTCGAGGGCGACTCCGCCGGCGGCAGCGCCAAGCAGGCGCGCAACCGCGAGACCCAGGCGATCCTGCCGCTGCGCGGCAAGATTCTCAACACCTGGGAGGTGGACAGCCACGACATCTACGGCTCACAGGAAGTCCACGACATCGCCGTGGCGGTGGGCATGGACCCGGGCAGCGACGACCTCACCCAGCTGCGCTATCACAAGATCTGCATTCTTGCCGATGCCGACTCCGACGGCCTGCACATCGCCACGCTGCTGTGCGCTCTGTTCGTGCGCCACTTCCCGGCGCTGGTGGATGCCGGGCACGTCTACGTCGCCATGCCGCCGCTCTATCGCATCGACCTGGGCAAGGAGGTGCACTACGCGCTGGACGAGAGCGAGAAGGCGGCCATCCTGCGCCGCCTCGAGGGCAAGCGCGGCACACCCAACGTGCAGCGCTTCAAGGGCCTAGGCGAGATGAGCCCGCTGCAGCTGCGCGAGACCACTATGGCACCGGAAACCCGCCGCCTGGTGCAGCTCACCCGCGAGGGCGGCGACGGCACCATGGAGATGATGGACATGCTGCTGGCCAAGAAACGCGCCGCCGACCGCAAGAGCTGGCTCGAAGACTATGGCAACCTCGCAGACATAGAGGTATAGCGCCAAGACGAGCGGCGCCGGGATAGCCGCGGTGGGAACAAGAGACATTGAACCCTGACCTAGGGCATATCGTATGACCATGGATATCCAGGTGGCGGAGGGCGACGTCGAGCGCCTCTCGCTGCGCGAATACACCGAGAAGGCGTACCTCGACTACTCGATGTACGTCATCCTCGACCGGGCGCTGCCGCACATCGGCGACGGCATGAAGCCGGTGCAGCGGCGCATCGTCTACGCCATGCGCGAGCTGGCGCTGAACGCCAGCGCCAAGTACAAGAAGTCGGCGCGTACCGTCGGCGACGTGCTGGGCAAGTTCCATCCCCACGGTGACAGCGCCTGCTACGAGGCGATGGTGCTGATGGCTCAGCCGTTCAGCTACCGCTACCCGCTGGTGGACGGCCAGGGCAACTGGGGCAGCCCCGACGATCCCAAGTCGTTCGCGGCGATGCGCTACACTGAATCGCGCCTTTCCAAGTTTGCCGAGGTGCTGCTCGCCGAGCTGGGCCAGGGTACCGTCGACTGGACACCCAACTTCGACGGCACCATGAACGAGCCGGTGGTGCTGCCGGCGCGCCTACCCCATGTGCTGCTCAATGGCGGCACCGGCATCGCCGTGGGCATGGCCACCGACATTCCGCCGCACAACGTGCACGAGGTGGTCGAGGCCACCTGCCACCTGCTGCGCCATCCCGAGGCCACGACTGCCGACCTGGTTGAACACCTGCCGGCGCCGGACTTCCCCACCGCGGCCGAGATCATTACCTCTCGCGACGACCTGCGCAAACTCTACGAGAGCGGCCGCGGCTCGGTGAAGCTGCGCGCGCGCTACGTGATGGAGGAGGGCAAGGTGGTGGTCACCGCGCTGCCCTACCAGGTCAGCGGATCGAAGGTGCTGGAGCAGATCGCCGCCCAGATGCAGGCCAAGAAGCTGCCCATGGTGGACGACCTGCGCGACGAGTCGACCCACGAGGAACCGACCCGGCTGGTGATCGAGCCGCGCTCCAACCGCGTCGACATCGAGGCGATGATGGCGCACCTGTTCGCCACTACCGACCTCGAGAAGAACATTCGCGTCAACCTCAACGTCATCGGCCTCGACGGCCGCCCGCGGGTGATGCCACTGCCGGACCTGCTCGGCGAGTGGCTCAGCTTCCGCCGCAAGACGGTGAGGCGGCGCCTGGAGCATCGCCTGGGCAAGGTCGAGGACCGTTTGCACATCCTCGAAGGCCTGCTCGTCGCCTACCTCAATATCGACGAGGTGATTCGCATCATCCGCGAGGAGGACGAGCCCAAGAGCGCGCTGATGTCTGCCTTCGGCCTCTCCGACCGCCAGGCCGAGGCCATCCTCGAGCTGCGCCTGCGCCACCTGGCCAAGCTCGAAGAAATGAAGATTCGCGGGGAGCAGGATGCGCTTGAAGCCGAGCGCAAGCGCCTCAAGGCGCTGCTCGGCAGCGAGGCCAAGCTCACCGACCTGATCGAGGAGGAACTGCGCGAGGCGGCCCGCGAGCACGGCGACGAGCGTCGTTCGCCTATCGTCGAGCGCGAGGAGGCCAAGGCGCTCTCCGAGGTCGAGCTGATGGGCGCCGATCCCATAACGGTGGTGCTGTCCGAGAAGGGCTGGATTCGTGCTGCCAAGGGCCACGACATCGATCCGGAAGGGCTCTCCTACAAGTCCGGCGACCGCTTCGCCCTGGCCGGGCGCGGCAAGACCAACCAGCCGCTGGTGCTGCTCGACGACACCGGCCGCGCCTATACCCTGGCCGCGCACAACCTGCCCAGCGCCCGTAGCCAGGGCGAGCCGGTTACCGGCCGAGTCAATGTGGTGGCGGGTGCCCACATGGCCGGGTTGATGCTGGCCCCGCCCGAGACCCGCTACCTGCTCGCGAGCGACGGCGGCTACGGCTTCGTGGCCAGGCTCGATGAGCTGATCGGCAAGAACAAGTCGGGCAAGGCGGTGCTCTCGGTGCCCAAGGGTTGCCGGGTGATGGCGCCGGTGCGGATACCGGAGGGTGAGGACATCTGGGTAGCGGCGGTCTCCAACGAGGGGCGTCTGCTACTGTTCCCGCTGGAACAACTACCCGAGCTGGCCAAGGGCAAGGGCAACAAGATGATCGATATCCCCGGGGCGCGTGCCGCCCGGCGCGAGGAACTGGTACGCGATATTGCCCTGCTGCCCGCAGGGGGGGCGTTGATCATTCATGCCGGCAAGCGTCACCTGACCCTCAAGGACGCCGATCTGGACTATTATCGCGGCGAACGTGGCCGTCGTGGCAGCAAGCTGCCCCGCGGCCTGCAGAAGGTGGATCGCCTGGAGAGTGGGGAATGACACGACGACTGCTGATTCGCGCCACCGGCGCGGCACGACCCGGCCAGTTGGCCGGCCTGGGCCAGGCTCTGGCGCGCAGCGGCGCACGGCTGCTCGATATCAACCAGAGCGTGACTTTCGGCATGGTCTCGCTCGAGGCGCTGGTCGGGCTCGACCGCGACAGTGACCTGGAGGGGGCCCTTCACGAGGCGGGAGACAGCCTGGGCCTCGACGTCCAGGCGATCCAGGTCAGCGCCGAGGACTACCAGCGCTGGAGTGCTCATGCCAGCCAGCCGCGATTGATCCTGACCCTGCTGGCGCCGCATCTACCCGCCGGTATCCTGGCCGAAGTCGGTGCGCTCACCGCCGAGCACGGCCTCACCGTGGAGCTGATCCACCGCCTCTCCGGTCGCGAACCGCTGGATGGTGGCGTGCCGGCGTTCGGTGCCTGCGTAGAGTGCTGGCTGCGTGGCGAGGAAGTCGACCTCGACAGCCTGCGCGAGAAGGCGCTGGCATTGGGGGCCATGCACGGGGTCGACATCGCCATCCAGGAGGACTCGATCTGGCGCCGCCATCGTCGCCTGGTCTGCTTCGACATGGACTCGACCCTGATCCAGGCCGAGGTGATCGACGAGCTGGCGCGGCGCCACGGTGTCTACGAGGACGTGGCGGCGGTCACCGAACGTGCCATGCGCGGCGAACTCGACTTCCAGCAGAGCTTCCGCGAGCGCATGGCCAAGCTCAAGGGCCTCGACGAAGCGGTGCTTGCCGAGATCGCCGAGGAGTTGCCGCTGATGGATGGCGTCGAGCGGCTGATGAAGCACCTGAAGCGGCTGGGCTACCGTACCGCCATCCTTTCCGGCGGTTTCACCTACTTCGCCCGTCACCTGCAGGAGAAGCTCGGCTTCGACGAGGTTCATGCCAATGAACTGGTGATCGAGAACGGCCAGGTCACCGGCGAGGTTCGCGAGCCGATCCTGGACGCCAGCCGCAAGGCCGAGCTGCTGCGCGAGATCGCCGCCCGTGAGGGGCTGACCATGGAGCAGACCATTGCCGTGGGCGACGGCGCCAACGACCTCAAGATGCTCGCCGCTGCCGGGCTCGGTATCGCCTTCCGTGCCAAGCCGCTGGTGCGCAGCCAGGCACGCCAGTCGATCTCGACCCTGGGGATCGATGCCGTGCTCTACCTGATGGGCTATCGTGAGGGCGATCTGGAAGACGACAGCCTGGCAGGTTGATCGAGAGTGGTGGTGCAGCGAGTAGTGGTGCAGCGAAAGCAAGTGGCGTACCTTCGAAGGATCCCATCGAACTGGAGGTCGCCATGGCCCAAGCGCATTTCTCCGCCGAACTGCTGGAAGAGATGAACCTGCTTTGTCTCTACAATCTCGATACCACCCAGGAAGGCCTAAAAGTGCATGCCGGTAGCGCCGAGGCGAGCGCGGTTGCCGCCGCACGGCGGCTGCATGAAAAGGGCCTGGTGACCCAGGCCGACGGCGGCTATCTGACGCCGCTTGGGCGCGAGGCGGCCCTGCATGCCCAGGAACTCGCCGGGCTTCTCGATCCGGCCGAACTGACCACTTGAACGGCTAGGGTTCTGGTACCACATGACGACGCCCGCCTCCAGGAGGCGGGCGTCGCGCTTTAACGTGAGCTTCAGGTGCTCTTCCAATTGGCGTCAGGTATTCAGCACTACGCCGCCATTGAGATGCAGCGTCTGGCCGCTCATGTAGGAAGATTCCTCGCAGGCCAGGTAGACGTAGGCCGGCCCCATCTCGGAGGGCTGACCGGCACGGTTCATCGGCACCTGGCCGCCGAAGGAGGCGACCTTCTCGGCCGGAAAACTGGCCGGGATCAGCGGCGTCCACACCGGCCCCGGCGCTACCGCATTGACTCGAATCCCTTTTTCGGCCAGCGGCACCGCCAGCGAGCGCACCAGTCCCTGGATCGCACCCTTGGTGGCGGTATAGTCGATCAGGCTCGGGTTGCCCTTGAAGGCGTTGATCGACGACGTGCAGATGATCGTGTCGCCCTCGTGCATATGGGGCAGAGCCGCCTTGGTCAGGTAGAAATGGCTGAACACGTTGGTCTGGAAGGTGCGCTGGATCTGCTCGTCGGGGATGTCGGTGATGTCGTCCCAGTCATACTGTTCGGCCGAGTTGTGCACCACGATGTTGAGCTTGCCGAATGTCTCGAGCGTCCTGGCGACGATCTCCTGGCAGAATGATGGCTCGCCGACGTCGCCCTTGAGCACCACGCAGCGGCGTCCTTCCGCTTCGATCAGGGATTGCGTGTCGCGGGCGTCGGTATCTTCCTCCAGATGTGCGATGACACAGTCGGCGCCCTCGCGGGCGTAGTGCACCGCCACGGCACGCCCGATGCCGCTATCGCCGCCGGTGATGATCGCCACCTTGTCCTTGAGCTTGTCGGCTCCGCGGTAGCTCTCGCGGATGTACTCCGGTTGCGGATCCATCTTGTACTCGGCGCCGGGCTGATGGGCTTGCTCCTGGGGAGGTTGCTTCTCTTCGCTCATGTACTGAACTCCTTTTCCCATGCACGTGATGACTTGAAGGTAGGCAGGCTGCAACCGACTGGACAAGGCGGGGAGCGTGAATAAAGGTTTCGCTGTCGTAACGTCCGGTGTTGCCGTTCGTGATGGGCATGTCGGGCTTCACGCTCGTGATACCATCGCTCCGCCATGGCGATGGGGCGTGCCGCATGCCCGTCGAATGGCAACGAAGTCGTCTTCCATAGAGCGTGCTTACGAGAATGTCCATGAGCGCTTCCTTCGGTACTTGGCGCGACCGCTTCGAGCGGCTGCGCGCCAACAAGATCTTCGAATTCACGGTGATTGCGATCATCGTGCTCTCGGCGCTGCTGATTGGCGCCAAGACCTACGAGCAGGAGGTCAGCCCGTTTCAGGAGTGGCTGCTGCTGCTCGACGTGGGAGTGACGGTATTTTTCCTGGTGGAGATCCTGATTCGCATGGCGGCGGAGCGCCGCCTGCGCGATTTCTTCAGGCGCGGCTGGAACGTCTTCGACTTTCTGATCGTCACCGCCAGCCTGATCCCGATGGACGATTCCGAGATGGTGCTGCTGGCGCGGCTGTTGCGCATCTTCCGTGTGCTGCGCCTGGTATCGATGATCCCCGAGCTGCGCATGCTGATCGCGGCGCTGTTCAAGTCGATCCCGCGGATGGGCTACGTGGCGTTGCTGATGTTCATCATCTTCTACATCTACGCGGCGATCGGCAGCTTCCTGTTCAGTGGCGTCGACGAGCGCCTGTGGGGCAACATCTCGCTGGCCATGCTGACGCTGTTCCAGGTCGCCACCTTCGAGAGCTGGGCTACGGCGGTGCTCTATCCCACCATGGAGCACTACCCATACGCCTGGATCTTCTTTCTCACCTTCATTTTTCTCAACGCCTTCATCTTCCTCAACATGATGATCGGCATCGTGCTCGACGTGATGCAGAAGGAGAGCATCCAGGTTCAGTTGGAGAGCGGCGAAGGGGAGGCGGCCGAGCTGCACGGCCTGCGCGACGACGTGCGCCAACTGCGCGACCAGCTGTCACGCATGGAGACGATGCTGGAGCGGCGTGAGCGGTAGGTTTTTCGCTATGCTCTCATCAACCGCGCTCGATGGGCGAGCCGCATGGTGCGAAGGAGAGGAAACGGATGACCGACTTGCCAGCTGCCGGTGCCAGGCATTTTCTACCCCCCTACCTGCTCGAGCGTATCGCCAGCGCTGGCTCGTCCCGCCTGAGCGAATGTGCTCGGCACACCCTGTTGGCCGACGGTCGGTTTCGTGCTCGTGAAGGTGCCGTGGCCCTGCCGTCGGGCAGTGCCCGACGCGGGGAGCCGGCCCGCTACGTCTATTCCGCCGAGCAGCAGCAGGTTCTGCCCGGCACGCTGGTGAGGCGCGAAGGGCAGGTAGACAGCGGCGACCCGGCCGTCGACGAGGCCTACCAAGGCCTGGGAGCGACCTACCGGCTCTTCTGGGAGGCCTTTGAGCGCCACTCCATCGACGGGGACGGCATGGCACTACTGGCCACGGTGCACTATGGCCAGGACTACGAGAACGCCTTCTGGGACGGCCGCCAGATGGTGTTCGGCGATGGCGACGGCGAACTGTTCAACCGCTTCACCGTCGCGCTGGATATCATTGCCCATGAATTGAGCCATGGAGTCATTCAGCATGAAGCCGCGCTGGCTTACGTAGGGCAATCAGGCGCGCTGAACGAGTCGCTGTGCGACGTGTTCGGCAGCCTGGCCAAGCAGCTTGAACTGGGACAGCGCGTCGACGAGGCGGACTGGCTGATCGGCGAAGGGCTGTTCACTGAGCAGATTGACGGCCGGGCGCTGCGCTCCATGGCAAAGCCGGGTAGCGCCTACGACGACCCGCTGCTGGGGCGCGACCCGCAGCCCGGCCACATGGAGGCCTTTGTGGTCACCGAGGCGGACAACGGCGGGGTGCATATCAACTCGGGCATTCCCAACCGGGCCTTTCACCTTGTGGCCATGGCACTGGGTGGCCATGCCTGGGAGCGGGCCGGCCGGATCTGGTACGACACCCTGGTCGATCCCCGTCTCCTCCAGGACAGCGACTTCGTCGCCTTTGCCGGCCTGACGCTCGCCAATGCCGAGTGGCGCTTCGGTGCGGCAAGCGTGGAAGTCGAGGCGGTGCGTGAAGGTTGGCGAGGCGTGGGGGTGATGCCATGAACCAGCCGCCTCATCTGACCTCGGACAACGTGGTTCGGCTGCGACGAGAAGGGGGATTGGCTCACTTTCCCGGCTTGGCGCGGCCACGCTGCATTGATTGCGCCCGCTGCAGCGAGGCCCAGCGTGACGAGCTGTGGCGCCTGCTGTCGAGTGCGGAAGCGGGGCGGGAAGAGGTGCATGGCGCTGATCGGCGACGCTTCTGCCTGTGCGTGGAGGATGCCAGCGGCGCTTCGCTATGGAGCGTGACGGTGGCCGAGGAAGCGGTGCCTCCCGGCCTGCTGGAGTGGTGGCGACGTGCCGATACCCAAATGGAAAACGGCGGTGAGCCTTGACAAGCGTCGGCCATGCTGATTTTCTAGAGGGCATGAACACGACATTTTGCTACCTCAGCCTGAACCTACGACTACTAGCCGGCCTTTGAGCGTCGGGCGATGCGTTGTGCATCGCGTTTTTGTCCAGGGTCAGTCGAGGTGCCAAAATGTCAACCAACCGAATTGCTTCCCGCTACGTACACCGTTTCGCCGTGACCGTCATCGGTCGCGTAGATCGTTTCGTCCATTGCCACGACGCCCCGGTATGCTCCTCGCAGCCGGGGCGTCGTCGTTTCTGAACGCCACCTGTCCGAACCAGAGCCGCCAGTCCAGGGAGACCGCCACCATGATGCTCGACAACCCCGCCGCTAAGTACCGTCCCTTCGTTGCCGTCGACCTGCCCGACCGCCAGTGGCCTAACCGTCGCATCGAGTCGCCGCCGCTGTGGTGCAGCGTCGACCTGCGCGACGGTAACCAGGCGTTGATCGACCCCATGGACCAGGAGCGCAAGCAGCGCTTCTTCGACCTGCTGGTAAAGATCGGCTTCAAGGAGATCGAGGTCGGCTTCCCCTCGGCCTCCCAGACCGACTTCGACTTCGTGCGTGCGCTGATCGAGCAGAACAAGGTGCCCGATGACGTCACCATCCAGGTGCTGACCCAGGCGCGTCCGCACCTCATCGAGCGTACCTTCGAGGCGCTGAAGGGGGCCAAAAACGCCATCGTGCACGTCTACAACGCCACCGACCCGGTGTTCCGTCGCGTGGTGTTCAACGTCAGCAAGGAGGAGTGCATCGGCATCGCCGTGGACGCCACCAGCCAGATTCGCGAGCTGATGGCGGCGGCGCCGGAAACCAACTGGACCTTCCAGTACTCGCCGGAACTCTTCACCACCACCGAGATGGACTTTGCCAAGGAGGTGGTCGAGGCGGTGATGGAAGCCTATGGGGCGACAGCCGAGAAGCCGATGATCGTCAACCTGCCGGCCACGGTGGAGGCGGCCACGCCCAACAACTACGCCGACCAGGTCGAGTGGTTCTGTCGCAACGTCAAGAACCGTGACCACCTGATCGTCAGCGTGCATCCCCACAACGACCGTGGCACTGGCGTGGCGGCAGCCGAGCTCACCGTGATGGCCGGCGCCGACCGCGTCGAGGGTACCCTGTTCGGTAACGGCGAGCGTACCGGCAACGTCGACATCGTCACCCTGGCCATGAACCTCTATACCCAGGGCGTGCATCCGGGGCTCGACTTCTCCAACATCACGCCGATCATGCGTGAGGTGGAGTACTGCAACCAGCTGCCGGTGCACCCGCGTCATCCCTACGTCGGCGATCTGGTCTTCACCGCCTTCTCCGGCTCTCACCAGGATGCGATCAAGAAGGGCATGGCCGAGCGCCGCGCCAATCCCGACGCCATGTGGGAGGTACCCTATCTGCCCATCGACCCGATGGATGTCGGCCGCAGCTACGAGGCGGTGATTCGCGTCAACAGCCAGTCGGGCAAGGGCGGGGTCTCCTACCTGCTCGAGCAAGAGCACGGCATCGAGCTGCCGCGCCGGCTCTCCATCGAGTTCAGCCAGGTGGTGCAGGAGGTGGCCGACCGCACCGGCAAGGAGATCACCTCGCAGATGATCTACCAGGCCTTTGCCGACGAGTACCTGACCCGTACCGCACCCTACGCCATGGTCAATCATCGCCTCTCCTCCGAGCCTGACAGCCCCAAGGTGAAGCTCGATGCGACTATAGAGGAGCGCGGCGAGCGTCGCACCATCGGCGGCGAAGGCAACGGCCCGCTGGCGGCATTCATCAAGGCCCTGGCGGCGGCCGGCCATGACGTCGAGATCATCGACTACCACGAGCACTCCCGCGGCCAGGGCGCCGACGCCGAGGCGATCGCCTACGTTGAGGTACGCATCGACGGCAAGGCAGTGTTTGGTGTAGGCACCGACGAGAGCATCACCAGTGCCTCGATGAAGGCGGTGATGAGCGCCATCAACCGCCACGTCTCCACCCAGCCGGTGGCGGCCAATGTGACTGCCGAAAGTTTGGGATAAGCACGCTAGTGGTGCGGGGAGGGACGATGATGCGGCCCTGGCGGGTCATGGTGCTGGTCGCCGTGGTGGTTGCAGGCATCGTAACCACGGCGGCGTCTCACGAGCCATACGAGGCCAGGCTAGTGCGCATGGAGGTGCAACGCACGCTGCCCGACCTGGCACCGATGCTGCGCGAGGAGCCGCCAGAGCTTAGTGCGCTGTTCCTCGGCTTCGCCTCGGATCCGGCACTGTGGATGAGCGCTTCCCTGGCGCTGATGCGTCACGGCGACATCGCGCGGAGGACGTTGCTCGATTATGGCTCGTCGCCGGCGTTCCAGCAGGTACTGGTGCGCTACGGCGCGGATGCGGTACTGCCGGTGAGCTACTTCCGCGATCATGATGTTGCCACCCTGCGAGCACGGCACTGGCTCGGCGAGCGCTATCGGCAAGCCAGTGGTTGGTGGGGCGACGAGGCGGGCGCCGAACCTGAAACGGTGGCGTTGACGCCTCATCGACGCGGCCAGATGGGCATTGCGCTACTGGAGACGCATGGGCACGGGTTGCTCAACCAGTTCGTGGTCGGCGACGAGGGGAGTGTAGAGTGGCTGCAGGGCGAGCGCGTAGTGGCGGGAGTAGGGGATTTCTTCACTCGTGGTCTGCGCGACCTGGAGAGCCAGTGGCGCCGCGGTGAAGCCATAGGCGCAAGCGACTTGGGCTGGGCGGGTCTCGATCTGCTGGTGATGGCCAGTACCGTCAAGGTACTCAAGGCCGGGCGGGTGGTGCGTGGTGCACGGGTGAGTGGTCTCGAGGCCCAGGGGGCTCGGTCAGGAATGCGGCAAGTCGTCGCCGGCGGCGGACGCTTCGCCACGCTGCCGCGCATGGCCAAGGTGGCCGCGGTGGCTGGCACGGCTTATGTGCTGGTTCGCCACCCTAGCCTGATCAGTGCGCTCGGTGCCACGCTCGCTGAGCGGCTCGGCTGGCCTACCTGGTTGGGCCAGTTCCTGCTATGGCTGATCGTGCTGTTGCCGGTGTTTGTCGCCGCCCGTCTTGCCCATCGCTGCTTGCTCGCCCCGCTGCTGTGGCTGCTGATACCGCTGATGCGGTCGTGCCTTGGCTTGGCCAGCCGCCGGCTGGCCAAGCGCGCGCATGACACGGCGGTGGCACGCTGACGTACGCTTGCAACAAAGGGACCGCATGAAGCGAGCGCGACATGGGGCTACAGCGGCGTCTTGCTAGACTCTCCCGGTACCTCGCGCACCAGGCGCGGCAGCAAAAAGCCCGGCAGCACCTCGCGCAGGCCCGCGACAAGTTCGCGGGCCTCTTCGTCGGGCACATCGAAGTGGGCTGCGCCGGCCACCGGGTCGAGCACGTGCAGGTAGTAGGGCAGCACGCCGGCCTCGAACAGCCGTTCGGAGAGCTGGGCCAACGCTTCGACCGAGTCGTTGACGCCGCGCAGCAGCACGCTCTGGTTGAGCAGCGTCACGCCAGCGGCCTTCAGCCGCATGCAAGCCTCGATCACGGCCTCGTCGATCTCCTGGGCGTGATTGACATGCAGCACCATCACCTTCTGCAGTCGCGTGGCGCCGAGCCAGCCGAGCAGGGCGTCGTCGACCCGATCCGGTATGACCACCGGCAGGCGGGTGTGGAGGCGCAGGCGCCTGAGGTGAGGAATTGCCTCGAGGCGCTCGACCAGCCAGGCGAGCTGGCGGTCGTTGGCGGCCAGCGGGTCGCCGCCGGAGAGGATCGCCTCGTGGATCGATGCATCCTGCCTCAGCGTGTCGAGGGAGCGCTCCCACTGGGCTCGCGAGGGGCTGTTGTCGTCATAGGGGAAGTGGCGGCGGAAGCAGTAGCGGCAGTTCACCGCGCAGGCGGGGCTCGCGATCAACAGTACGCGGCCGGCGTACTTATGGATCAGCCCCGGCCCCGGCGTGTGCTCGGCCTCTTCCAGCGGGTCGATCACGTAGCCGGGTACATTCTCGTTCTCGGCGATCAGCGGCAGTACCTGGCGCAGCAGGGGATCGCGCGGATCGCCGTAGCGCATGCGGGCCAGGAAGGCCTCGGGCACCCTCACCTCGAACAGGGCATGGCCCGCCTCGGCGCCGGGCAGCCAGGAATCATCCAGGCCCAGGCGCCGACACAGCTCATGCGGGGCGCGGATCGCCCGCGACAGCTGGGTCTGCCAGGCGCTTGGCAGCGACAAGGGCGTCACGTCAGCGCTTGGCGATTCCGGTCTCTGCAAAAGGGCGGAGCTTCGGGTTATCATGCGGCACACCAGTCACAAAGGGGCGAGGGCTCGAATCCTCGTCGATTCGGTTTTTTTTGCGCGCCCAGAGCCTGCTGCGGCGCGCCCGATCATTCGAGAGGCAACATGGCTAGCTATTCTACCAACGAATTCAAGGGCGGTCTGAAGGTGATGCTGGACGGCGACCCCTGCGCGATCGTCGAGAACGAATTCGTCAAGCCGGGCAAGGGCCAGGCGTTCAACCGCGTGAAGCTGCGCAACCTGATCACCGGCCGCGTGTGGGAGCGTACCTTCAAGTCGGGCGAATCCCTGGAAGGCGCCGACGTGGTAGACCTCGAGATGGAATACCTCTACACCGACGGCGACATGTGGCACTTCATGAAGACCGACGGTTCCTTCGAGCAGTACGCCGTGGAGCAGAAGGCGCTGGGTGACACTCTCAAATGGCTCAAGGAGCAGGTGGCATACACCGTGACCCTGTGGAACGACAACGCCATCAGCGTGACACCGCCCAACTTCATCGAGCTGGAGGTGGTCGAGACCGACCCGGGCCTCAAGGGTGACACCGCTCAGGGCGGCTCCAAGCCGGCCACGCTCTCTTCTGGCGCCGTGGTGCGGGTGCCACTATTCATCAACCAGGGCGAAGTGCTTAAAGTCGATACGCGCTCCGGCGAATATGTGTCACGCGCCTGACCGGGTGCCTAGCTGTTTCAACGCCGAGTCCCGTTGGGCTCGGCGTTTTCGATGGTGACGACCATGCAAGAGATCGATTGGCAGCCCACTGCCACCGTGGCGACCTTGCACAAGCGGGCGCGGCTGCTGGCCGCGGTGCGGGCATTCTTTGCCGAGCGCGGCGTGCTGGAGGTGGAGACGCCGGTGCTGGGCCACGGCGGCAGCACCGACGTGCACCTGGCCTCGCTGTCGCTCGAGGCGACCACACCGGCGGGGCGTGAGCGGCTGTGGTTGCAGACGTCGCCTGAGTTCCACATGAAGCGACTGCTGGTCGCCGGCAGCGGGCCTATCTTCCAGCTGGCGCGAAGCTTTCGCGACGGCGAGGTGGGCGGCCGCCACAACATTGAGTTCACCATGCTGGAGTGGTATCGACCGGGCTTTTCCCTCGACGAGCTGATCGAGGAGGTCGTGGCGCTGATTCGTCAGGTGCTCGACTGCGATCCTGGGCCGCTACGGCGGCGCCGCTACCGCGAGCTGTTCCGCAAGGGGCTGGGGCTCGACCCCTTCAGCGTCGATCTCAATACGTTACGGCGCCTGGCCGGCGAGCGCGGCGGGCTCGACATGCGCGATGCCGCACGCGACGACTGCCTCGACCTGCTGATGAGCCTGGCCATCGAGCCTACGCTTGGGCGCGAGGGGCTCGACGTGGTAGTGGACTACCCGGCCAGCCAGGCAGCATTGGCGCGGCGCCATCGCGACCCGGAGGACGGCGAGTGGGTCGCCTCGCGCTTCGAGGTCTACCTCGAAGGGCTGGAGCTCGCCAACGGCTACGACGAACTCACCGATGCCGCCGAGCAGCGCGCCCGTTTCGCCGAAGACAACGCCGCCCGCCGACGGCTGGGCCTGCCCGAGGTGGCCGTGGACCAGCGCCTGCTGTCCGCACTGGAGCACGGCATGCCGACCGGCAGCGGCGTGGCGCTGGGTATCGACCGGCTGATTCAGCTGGCTCTGGAAAAATCGAGCGTGGCGGAGGTGATGGCCTTTGCCACGCCGCGCTGCTGAGGGCGCCTAGACGAAGTCGGGCGTGTTTGACTGCGGAAAGCCGCCCAGCGACTGGCCCATGCTGACCTTGGTCTTGGGCGCCAGGTGGGAGTCATAATCGACCTTGCCGGCGAAGGCCATCACCACGGTGGAGCCGAGCTTGAAGTGGCCCATCTCCTCGCCGCGCTCCAGGCGAATCGGCTGATCGAAACGGATGCGTTGCACCTGGCCCGAGAGCGGCGTGATCTGACCGGCCCACACCGTCTCGATGGCGGCTACGATCATCGCCCCGACCAGCACCACCGCCATGGGGCCGTATTCGGTATCGAAGTGGCACACCAGGCGCTCGTTGCGGGCAAACAGGTTGGGTACGTGGTCGGTAGTGGCCGAGTTGACCGAGAACAGCCGCCCCGGCACGTAGACCATCTCGGTTAGGGTGCCGGCCAGCGGCATATGCACTCGATGATAATCCTTGGGCGAGAGATAGACGTTGGCGTAACTGCCGCCACTGTAGCGCCTGGCTGCCTCGGCGTCGCCGCCGAGCAGGTCGACCATCGAAAAGCGGTGCCCCTTGGCTTGCAACAGCCTGTCGGCCTCGACGGGGCCGAATTGGGACAGGTTACCGTCGGCGGGGCAGAGCAGGCCCTCGCCCAGGGGGCGGGCATCGGGCTTCAGCTCACGGGTGAAGAAGTCGTTGAAGGTGGCGTAGGCGGTGGGGTCAGGCTCGGCGGCCTCGCGCATGTCGACCTCGAAGGCCTTGATGAAGGCACGGATCAGCGCATTCTTCAGCCAGGCGATGCGGGTTTCGGCAAGATAGCCCACCAGCCGCGAGAGCAGGTGATGGGGAAGCGGATACTGGATCAGGGCGAAGAACTTGGAAAGAGACAAAGTAACGGTTCCGTAGCGGTCTGGTTGAGCCAACCGGACAAGGCGATTCGCGACAATCGGTGCCGAAACCCTGGCACTCGCGAGCCGAGTGATGCGCCGAGCAGGATCAAGGTACCTCTTGCCTGTCGCGACGCACACGTCCTAAATCGACATCCCTGTCGATTTGCGCTACTCGGCTCGCTCATGGCAGCGGCCCCGCTAAGGTCGCGTCGTTGCCTGCCCGGTTGGCTGTCGTGTAGTTGGTTTACTTCTCTATCGGCGTATCGTCGCGGTTGCCCCACTCCTTCCAGGAACCGGCGTAGCCGCGAATGTTCTCGAAACCCAGTGCCTTGCCCACCAGCCAGGTGAAGCCGCTGCGATGGTGGCTCTGGCAGTGAGTGACTACTTCCATATCCGGCGTGAGCCCCAGCGCCTCGAGTTCGGTGATCAGCTCGGCGTAGTCGCGAATGCGCAGGGCACGCTCCCTGTCCATGGCTTCGGTCCATTCCATGTTGACCGCACCGGGAATGTGCCCGAGCCGCTTGTTCTCACCTTTCTCGCCGCGGTATTCCGCCGCTGAGCGGGCATCCCATACCGCGAAACCCTTCTCACCCAGGCGTTCCTGCAGCTCGAAGCGGTCGATGGCGACCTGTGGGTGCAGGACCTCGGCCTCGTACTCGCTGGGCGTCGGCGAGGTCGACTCACGGGAAGCCGGCAGGCCGGCCTGATGCCAGGCGTGGATGCCGCCGTTGAGATAGGAGTATCGGGTGTGGCCAATCAGCTCCAGCGTCCACAGCAGACGCCCGGCCCAGCCGCCGCCCTCGTCGTCATAGGCGACCACATGGGTATCGCGGGTGAGGCCAAGCGACGAGAACAGCTGCGACAGTGCCTCGGGGCTCGGCACCTCGTTGGGCACCTCGCCCTCGCCGCGCAGCAGGCGGCGATAGTCGAGAAAGACCGCGCCGGGCACGTGCCCCTCCTGGTAGCTTTCGGCCTTGAGTGGCACATCGACGATCAGCAACTGTGAATCGTCCAGGTGCGCGGCGAGCTGTTCTGGCTCGACGATCAGCGGTAGCAGATTCTCTTCGGAACTCATGGCGCTCTCCTCTTGCTCGTGCGGGCCGAATCAGGTCTCGCTGAGACTATCGACGATATGGCGGTAGCTGGCAAAACGCGCGGGGTGGATGTTGCCGCGCTCGACTGCCTCGAGCAGGGCGCAGCCCGGCTCCTGACGATGGCGGCAGTCGCGAAAGCGGCAGCGGCCGAGGAAGTCGCGAAATTCGATAAAGCCTTCGGCAACCTGCCGTTCGTCCAGGTGAATCAGGCCGAATTCCCGAATACCCGGCGAGTCGATCAGCTCGGCGTCGTCGGCGGTGGGCAAGCGGTAGAGGCGGGCCGTGGTGGTGGTATGGGTGCCCTTGCGTGAATCCTTCGACAGCTCGCCGATGCGCAGCGATTCATCGGGCAGCAGGCGGTCGATCAGCGATGACTTGCCCACGCCGCTCTGGCCGACGAACACCGAGGTACGCCCGGCCAGGCGTTCCAGCAGCTCATCAAGGCCCGTCTCGCGGGCGGTGGTGGTGGTCACCACCGGATAGCCGAGCGCTTCATAGCGCGCCAGCAGCGCGCGCAGCTCGCCGCCGTTTTCGGGCAGCAGATCGATCTTGTTGAGCACCAGCACCGGGGCGATGCCGGTGGCCTCGGCGGCCACCAGGTAGCGGTCGATCAGATTGGGGTGCGGCGCCGGCTCCACGGCAAAGACGATCAGGATCTGGTCGATGTTGGCCGCCACCGGCTTGAGCTGGCCTCGGGCATCCGGGCGTTCGAGCACGTTCTGGCGCTCGCTGCGAGCCACCACCACGCCCTCGACGATGTTGCCTTCGGCATCCTGGGCCGCGCGCCAGGTGACCCTGTCGCCGGTGACCAGGCCCTCGAGGTTGGCACGCAGGTGGCAGCGTACGCTGGTCTCGCTGTCGTCGCCCTGCACGTCAAGCGTGCGGCCATAATGGGCGATGACCCGGCCCGGTCGTTCGGACCCGTATTCGCCCGCGGCGAGCTTGTGCGAATCCCTGGCGTCGCGCTGCTCGGCGCGCCGAGACCGCTCGGCCTGTATCTTCTCGATTCGCCAGCGTTGCTGGCGACTCAGCTTGCGTTTGCTCATGAGCGCCCGAAGATCGTTACAATGCTGGCATTGTACTAAGCGTGGCCCGGCCTGTCCTGCCGCGCCCTTCAACTCTGGAGCCTGTCCCATGCCCAACACGCCTGCGCCACGCGACGATCTGCTGGTTTGGATCGACCTCGAGATGACCGGGCTCGAGCCCGAGCGCGAGCGCATCATCGAGGTGGCCACCCTGATCACCGACAACGACCTCAACCTGGTCGCCGAAGGGCCGGTGATCGCCGTGCACCAGTCCGACAGCCTGCTCGCCGCCATGGACGAGTGGAACCAGAAGACCCACGGCGAGTCTGGCCTGGTCGAGCGGGTCAAGCAGAGCCGTATCGACACCGCCGAGGCCGAGCGGCAGACCCTCGAGTTCCTGAAGCAATACGTGGTGCCCGGCACCTCGCCCATGTGCGGCAACAGCGTGCATCAGGATCGGCGCTTCCTCGAGCGCGAGATGCGCGAGCTGCTGGCCTTCTTCCACTATCGCAATCTGGACGTCTCGACCCTGAAGGAGCTGGCCAAGCGCTGGAACCCGGGCGCGCTGGCCGGCTTCAACAAGCGCAACACCCACCAGGCGCTGGATGACATTCGTGAATCGCTGGCCGAGCTGGCGCACTACCGCAATGCCTTCTTGCGCCTGGCCGACAGCGAGCGCGACGAGGAGGAGTAGGAGCGCCCTTGGCAGGCACCACCAAGGGTGAGCGGCACTGGGGACAGCTCGAAGAGGAGGTCCTTTTCCAGGGATGGAAAAGGTAGCGCCCAGGGATGGGTTCACAGCGCCTCCTCGAAGAGCTGTCGCCAGTAAAGCCGCGGCCCACTGCGGTCAGGCGCTTGCTATCAGCCGGTCACGCTTCTCCCGCTGCAGTTCGAGTGCCCAGCGCACATGCTCGCGCACCAGATCGGAGGGGTAGGCGAGGCGGGCGCGCAGGGCTGCCTCCACGGCTTCGCTCCAGGGTGCGTTGCCCAGTCCCACCGCCAGGTTGCGCAGCCAGCGCTCGTAGCCGATGCGACGGATTGGGCTGCCGGCGGTCTTGTCGAGGAACTCTTCCTCGCCCCAGGCGAACAGCGATACCAGGCTGGCCCGATCCAGATCGTGGCGCGGCGCGAAATCGTCCTCTGCCGTGGCGCGGGTGAAGCGGGTGAATGGGCAAACCAACTGGCAGTCGTCGCAGCCGAACACACGGTTGCCCATGGCCTCGCGAAAGCGCTCGGGTATGCTGCCGAACAGCTCGATGGTGAGGTAGGAGATACAGGCCCTGGAGTCGACCACCTTGTCCTCGACGATGGCCCCGGTGGGGCAGGCCGTGCGGCAGGCGCTGCAGCTGCCGCAGTGCTCGCTGTCGAAGGGGGGATCGACGGGCAGCGGCAGGTCCACGTAGAGTTCGCCGAGAAAGAACAGCGAGCCCGCCCGCGGGTTGAGCAGCATGGCATTCTTGCCCACCCAGCCGAGCCCGGCCTTGCGCGCCAGGGCGCGCTCCATCACCGGCGCCGAATCGACGAAGGCACGGTAGCCGAACGGGCCGATGCGTTCCTCGATCCACTTGGCCAGGGTGGCCAGGCGCTTGCGCATCAGCTTGTGGTAGTCGCGACCCACCGCATAGCGCGAGACATAGGCCTTCTGCGGCTGGCCAAGCACCTTGGCGCTTTCGACTTCGGCAGGCAGGTAGTCCAGGCGCACGCTGATGACGCGCAGGGTGCCGGGTACCAGCTCCTCGGGGCGCGTGCGCTTGCTGCCGTGCTTGGCCATGAAGCTCATTTCGCCGTGATAGCCGGCATCGATCCAGCGCTGCAGATGCAATTCGTCCGCGGCCAGGTCGACATCGGCGATGCCCACCTGCTGGAAGCCGAGTTCACGGCCCCAGGTCTTGATCGTCGTGGCCAGTTCGGCCAGCGCTTTGTCGTCCAGGGTCGCAGGGAGAGGCATGATCGAGAAAAAACCGGGCAAAAACACAGCGGGGGGATTGGCGTCAACGATGTGGTGCTTAAACTCCCATGATAAAGCAATGCCGGCAGGGAGACACCGGATGTCTGGCAATCGTTCCGACCAAGAGCAGGTAGCGTTGCGTCCACTGTACCGTGCTGAGCAGGTACGCGAACTCGATCGTCGCACCATTGCAGCCGGGATCGAAGGCTTCGCGCTGATGCAGCGGGCGGCCACGGCGGCGTGGCAGAGCCTCAAGGCACGCTGGCCGGGTGTGAAGCGCATCAGCGTACTGTGTGGCGGTGGCAACAATGGCGGCGACGGCCACGTGCTGGCGGCGCTAGCGGCAGTGGCGGGTGTCGAGGTGCAGCGCATTGCGCTGAAGCCGCCGAATGCGCTCGAGGGCGATGCAGCACGCGCCGCGGAAATGGCCACCGCCGCAGGCGTGGGTCTCGAGCCGTGGCGAAAGGGAATCGAGTTCACCGGCGAGGTGGTCGTCGATGCCCTGCTCGGTACCGGCCTCACCGGCGAGGTGCGCGGTGAGTTCCGCGATGCGATCGAGGCGATCAATGCCAGCAGCCTGCCGGTTCTGGCCATCGACATACCATCGGGGCTGGCCGCCGATACCGGGGCGGAGCTCGGCGTGGCGGTAAGTGCAACGCGTACGGTGACCTTCATCGGCGACAAGGTCGGACTGCACACCGGGCGCGCGCCCGCCCGTACCGGCGAGGTGCACTTTCGTGCCCTGGGCGTCGATGGGCGGCGTCATGCCGATCTGGTACCGGCCGCCGAGCTGTTGGACAAGGCTCTGCTCGAGGCGTGGTTGCCGCCCCGCTCTCGCGACGCCCATAAGGGCGCCATGGGTCATGTGCTGATTCTGGGCGGGGCGCCGGGCTTCGGGGGCGCCGCCCTGCTCGCCAGCGAGGCGGCGGCGCGCCTGGGTGCTGGCAAGATCAGCCTGGCCACGGCGCCGGAACATGTCACGGCCTGCCTCACCTACCGTCCCGAGGTGATGGTGCACGGCTTGCGCGGGGCCGCTGAACTTGGCGAGCTTCCTGGCAAGGCCGATGTGCTGGTGGTCGGTCCGGGACTGGGCCAGGGCGCCTGGGGAGAGGGCATGCTGCAGGCGGCGTTGGCCGAGTCGAAGCCGCTCGTTGTCGATGCCGATGGGCTTAACCTGCTTGCCTCCCGTTTTTGCGGGATGCAGCGCGACGACTGGGTTCTGACGCCCCACCCGGGCGAGGCGGGACGGTTGCTGGGCTGCTCCGCGGCGGAGGTGGAGACTGACCGCCCCGCGGCGGTGCGCGAGCTGCAACGCCGCTATGGCGGAGTGGTCGTGCTCAAGGGGGCCGGTAGTCTGATAGCGGGGCCGGACGGCGCGGCAATATGTCCCTACGGCAATCCGGGCATGGCCTCCGGTGGCATGGGCGATGTGCTCTCGGGGATTCTCGGGGCGCTGCTGGCCCAAGGCCTGCCGCTGGAGGTGGCGGCCCGGCTGGGGGTCATGGTGCACGCCATGGCCGCTGACACGGCCGTGCGCGACGCGGGGGAGCGTGGTCTGCTGGCTGCCGATCTGGCATCCTATGCCCGAGTCATCGTCAACCCCGATTTCGAACCGGGGGTTCATTCGCTTGCAGGGGGGCGCGATGCGCATAAGACTCGCTGATGAAGACCGTCAGGTCATCTTCGGGCAGTGCCTGGGAGCGGCCATGAAGGGGCGAGGACGCATCTATCTCGAGGGGGAGTTGGGCGCGGGCAAGACAACATTGACCCGCGGCATCCTGCGTGCCTGTGGACATGCGGGGGCGGTCAAGAGCCCCACCTATACGCTGGTTGAGCCCTATGAGCTGAAGGGCGGTCGGGTCTACCACTTCGACCTCTATCGCCTGGGCGACGCCGAAGAGTTGGAGTTCATCGGAGGGCGTGATCTGTTCGCCGACGATGCCCTGAGTATCGTCGAGTGGCCAAGCCGGGGCGAAGGCTGGCTGCCGCCACCCGATCTGAGCGTGACGCTATCGCTGGACGGCGCCGGACGCGAGGCAAGGCTCGAGGCGCATACCGAACATGGCCGGTCAGTGCTCGAGGCACTGGCGATGGAGGCCGCTCTTGCCGACATGATCAGCGACGGAGAGCGTGAAACGCCGTGATGAGTATGCGAAACCTGCCCATGGGGCGTGTCGGTCGAGCGCTCCGCTGCTGCCTGCTGGTGGCCTGGGGGCTGCAGATCGTACCGGTCGCACCGGTACAGGCGGCCCAGGTCGACAATATTCGCCTGTGGGCGGCACCTGACCATGCGCGACTGGTATTCGACCTCTCCGCCCATGCCGAGGCCAATGTCTTTTCCCTGGACAACCCGAGACGCCTGGTGATCGACCTCGACCAGAGCGGGCTCGACACCGATCTGGCAAGCCTGGAGCTGGAGGGCAGCGCCATCACGGCGGTGCGCAGCGGGCGGCGCGACGGCGGCGGTCTGCGCGTGGTGCTGGATCTTTCCCGCGAGGTGGAGCCGCGCCACTTTACCTTGCCGCCCAACGAGCAGTACGGTCACCGCCTGGTGGTGGACATGGAGTATCCGGGCGAGAGTGCGGTGCAAAACCCCATCGACCCGATCGAGTCGATGATTCGCGAGCAGGAAATCGCGGCCAATCGGCATCGCAGCGGAGCCGCCGAGGCGGATGCACCGCGGGTCGACCCCGAGGTGGTGGCGCAGCAGCCGGCGGCACCTCATCCGCGTCGCGACATCATCATTGCCATCGATGCCGGCCACGGTGGCGAGGATCCGGGCGCCATCGGCCCCAGCGGCACGCGAGAGAAGGACGTGGTGCTGGAGATCGCCCGTCGCCTGCAGCGCCTGGTCGAGGATACCGAGGGCTTTCGTGCCGTCATGATTCGTGATGGCGACTACTATATTGGGCTGCGCCAGCGTACTCGGATTGCCCGTGAGCAGAAGGCCGATTTCTTCGTCTCGATCCATGCCGATGCCTTCAATAGCCCCCGCCCCAATGGCAGCTCGGTCTATGCCCTGTCCCAGCGCGGTGCCACGTCGGAGACCGCTCAGTGGCTGGCGGCGAGCGAGAACCAGGCCGACCTGATCGGCGGTGTGGACGGCAACCTCTCGCTCAACGACAAGGACGAGGTGCTGCGCGGCGTGCTCCTCGACCTGACCATGACAGCGACTCTCAACGACTCTCTGGCCATCGGCGGGCAGGTACTCGATCAATTGGGTCGCGTCAACCGCCTGCACAAGTCGCGAGTCGAGCAGGCCGGCTTCATGGTGCTGAAGTCGCCTGACATCCCCTCGCTGCTGATCGAAACGGGCTTCATCTCGAACCCCGACGAAGAGCGTCGCCTGCGCGACTCGGGTCATCAGCAGCGGATGTCGGAGTCCATTTTCGAGGGAATCCGGGCTCACTTCCGCAGCAACCCGCCCCCGGCGAGTCTGCTGGCCTGGCAGCGCGACAATCAGCGTACGCCCTCGGGCAACGAATACCGCATCCAGCCGGGCGACACGCTGTCGCAGATTGCCGCCCGCCACGGCGTGCCGGTGGCGCAGCTCAAACAGGCCAACGAACTCAATGGCGACGTGATCCGCGTCGGACAGGTACTACGGATTCCGCGCTCATGACGGTAGTCGAAGAAACACGACGCATCCGCGTCCTCGATCCCAGGCTGGCCAACCAGATCGCCGCCGGTGAGGTGGTGGAGCGCCCGGCATCGGTGGTCAAGGAACTGGTAGAGAACGCCATCGATGCCGGCAGCACGCGTATCGAAGTTGAGCTCGAGTCCGGCGGGGTACGGCTGATCCGCGTGCGCGACGACGGCAGTGGAATCGCCGAGGACGACCTGCCGCTGGCGCTGTCGCGGCACGCCACCAGCAAGATCGCCTCGCTGGAGGATCTGGAGGGCGTGGCCAGCCTCGGCTTCCGTGGCGAGGCGCTGGCCTCCATCAGCTCGGTCTCGCGCCTGGAACTCGTCGCCAACGTTGAGGACGACCCGCGCAGCGGCTGGCGCGTGGTGGCCGAAGGACGCCAGATGGAGCCCCGTGTCACTCCGGCGCCCCACCCGCGGGGCACTTCGGTCACAGTGCGCGACCTGTTTTTCAACACGCCGGCACGGCGCAAGTTCCTGCGCACCGAGAAGACCGAATACGGGCATGTGGAGGAAGCCTTCCGCCGGCTCGCACTTTCGCGCTACGACATCGCCTGGGTGCTGCGCCACAACCAGAAGACCGTGCATCAGTTGCCGCCGGGTGACGACGCTCCTCGTCGCGAGCGCCGTATCGCCGCGCTGCTGGGCAAGGGCTTCCTAGACAACGCCCTGCATCTCGACCTGGCGGCCGGCGGGCTGCGCCTGTGGGGCTGGGTGGGCTTGCCGACGCATTCCCGTGCCCAGGCCGATCAGCAGTACTTCTTCGTCAACGGCCGGGTGGTTCGCGACCGACTGGTGGCACATGCGATCCGCCAAGCGTACCGCGACGTGCTCTTCCACGGCCGCCATCCGGTGTTCGTACTCTACCTGGAGGTCGATCCCACGGTGGTGGACGTCAACGTTCACCCCACCAAGCATGAGGTTCGCTTCCGTGACGGCCGGCTGGTGCACGACTTTCTCTTCTCCAGCCTGCACCGGGCGTTGGCCGAGACGCGCCCTGGCTCGCATGAGGAGGGTGATGGGAGCGACACCGACACGACACTCCCCGTTGCGAGTCAGGGTGGCGAAAGTGCGGTGCAGGAGCCGGCCGGGCGCTGGCAACAGCAGCCGATCGGGTTGCATCACGCCAGCGAGTCGGCAGAGAGGGTCACGGCCGATCGCGTGCGCGCCTTCATGAGCGGCTATCGCGCGCTGCATCCCGACCATGAAGACCGCCTGCTGACGCCGCAGCCGGTCGGTGACGAGCCGGCTGGCGCCGGAATGTCGCCCTCCTCTGCGGCACTGGCGGCCACGGCGGCATCCTCCCAGCTGCCGCCGGCGGAGGAGAGCAGCGGCATACCGCCGCTGGGCTTTGCCATCGCCCAGTTGCACGGCATCTACATCCTGTCGCAGACGGCACAGGGGCTGCTCATCGTCGATATGCACGCCGCTCATGAACGTATCGTCTACGAACGCATGAAGGATCAGGTACACAAGGGGGTACTGGAAGCGCAGCCGCTGCTTGTACCGGTGTCGATGGCTGCCAGCCACGCCGAGGTGGCTACCGCCGAGGCCGAACGCGATGCATTCAGCCGCCTGGGCGTCGAGCTCGACGTGGCGGGGCCCGAGACCCTGCTGGTGCGTCAGGTTCCGGCGCTGCTGGCCGATGCCGACGTCGAGCCGCTGATCCGCGACATGCTCGGCGACCTGGAGCGCTATGGCCGCTCCGACCGGCTCGAGGCTCGGATCAACGAACTGCTAGCCACGATGGCTTGTCACGGCAGCGTTCGTGCCAACCGTCGCCTGACCACGACCGAGATGAATGCCTTGCTGCGCGACATGGAGCGCACTGAGCGTAGCGGCCAGTGCAACCATGGCCGGCCCACCTGGACCGAGATGTCGCTCAAGCAACTCGACCGTCTTTTCCTACGTGGGCAGTAAGGAAGCGCCAAGTTCATGTCTCCAAGACGTCCGCTCGCCATCCTCTTGATGGGCCCTACTGCCGCCGGCAAGACCGACCTGGCCATTGCGTTGCATGAGCGGCTCGACTGCGAACTGATCAGCATGGACTCGGCGATGGTCTACCGCGGCATGGATATCGGCAGCGCCAAGCCGTCGCCGGAGGAGCTGGCGCGCGCCCCGCACCGGCTGATCGACATCCGTGATCCGGCTGAACCCTATTCGGCGGCGGATTTCCGCGAGGATGCGCGCCGCGAGATGCGACGAATAACCGCAGCCGGTCGCACCCCGCTGCTGGTCGGCGGCACCATGATGTATGCCAAGCGCCTGCTAGAGGGGGTGGCCAACCTGCCGGCGGCCGATCCTGCGATACGCGCCGAACTGGCGCGGCAGCTCGAGCGTAGCGGTCTGGCTGGACTGCACGCCGAGCTCGCCAGGGTCGATCCCGATGCTGCCCGCCGCATTCATCCCAACGATCCGCAGCGCCTGATGCGAGCGCTGGAGGTCTATCGGGCGAGCGGCACGACCCTGACCGAGCTGTGGCGTCGGCAACGTCCTGAAACCTTCCCCTGGGAAGTGTTGTCGATAGGTTTCACGCCTTTTGATCGTCGTGTCCTGCATGAGCGCATCGGCGCACGTTTCGAGATCATGCTGGCGGCCGGCCTCATTGCCGAAGTCGAGGCGCTGAAGGTGCGTGATGACCTGCATCTCGGTCTGCCATCGATGAAAAGCGTGGGTTACCGCCAGGCTTGGGAATACCTCGACGGCAGGGGCGATCTCGAACAACTGCGTCAACGCACCGTGGTGGCGACCCGGCAGCTGGCCAAGCGTCAATTGACCTGGCTGCGGAGCTGGACGGCGCTACACTGGGTCGATAGTCAAAGCCGGCATGCATTGGACACGGTCCTGAAATTCGTGCGTGAATCGGGCTCTTAGCGTAAGATGTTGGCTTCGAGTGGCCGGGTGACCAGCCGAGAAAGAACACAACTTCCACCCCTCATGAGAACGTATTAGGGAGAGGTAACATGTCCAAAGGGCAGTCCCTTCAAGACCCGTACCTGAACATTCTGCGCAAGGAGCGCATTCCGGTTTCGATTTTCCTGGTCAACGGCATCAAGCTGCAGGGACAGATCGAGTCGTTCGATCAGTTCGTGATCCTGTTGCGCAACACCGTCAGTCAGATGGTCTACAAGCACGCCATCTCCACCGTGGTGCCTTCGCGCAACGTGCGGCTACCGCCGCAGGACCCTGCGGCCCAGCCGGACAGCAACGCGTGAGGTATTGATTGTTTTTTGAACGACCCGACGCCGGTGAAACGGCAGTACTGGTGCATGTCGACTTCCAGGACGAGCGCGAGCGCGAGGACCCTGGCGAGTTCATGGAGCTGGTTCGTTCCGCCGGTGCCGAGCCGGCCATGCTGCTCAGCGGCAGCCGGCATCGGCCCGATTCGCGCACCTTCATCGGTAGCGGCAAGGTTGAGGAGCTGCGTGAGGCGCTGAAGGTGCACGGTGCCGAGCTCGTCATCTTCAACCACGGCTTGAGCCCTTCCCAGGAGCGCAATCTGGAGCGGGAGCTCAAGTGCCGAGTGCTGGATCGCACGGGACTGATACTCGATATTTTCGCCCAGCGAGCACGTACCCACGAGGGCAAGCTGCAAGTCGAGCTGGCGCAACTGGAGTACATGTCCACGCGTCTGGTACGTGGCTGGACTCACCTGGAACGTCAGAAGGGTGGTATCGGGCTACGCGGCCCGGGTGAGACGCAGCTCGAGACCGACCGCAGGCTGTTGCGGGCACGTATCAAGTCTATTCACAAGCGCCTCGACAAGGTGCGCAGCCAGCGCAGCCAGAATCGCCGTGCCCGGGCGCGGGCGGAGATCCCCAGTGTGTCGCTGGTCGGTTACACCAACGCCGGCAAGTCGACCCTGTTCAATGCGCTGACCGAAGCAAAGGTCTATGCGGCCGACCAGTTGTTCGCTACGCTCGATCCAACTCTGCGCCGGCTGGAAGTCGGCGATGTCGGTCCGGTGGTGCTGGCGGATACGGTCGGGTTCATTCGCCATCTCCCGCACAAGCTGGTGGAAGCCTTCCAGGCCACCCTCCAGGAGGCGGCCGAGGCCTCGCTGCTGGTGCACGTGATCGATGCCGCCGATCCCGACCGCGAGCTCAACGTGGCGCAGGTCGAAGGCGTGCTCGACGAGATCGGTGCGCTCGACGTCCCGATGCTCAAGGTGATGAACAAGATCGATCTGTTGGATAGCGCCCCGCGGATCGAGCGTGACGGTCAGGGGCGTCCCGAAACGGTATGGCTGTCGGCGCGCGATGGTCGCGGGCTCGATCTGCTCGGCCAGGCGCTGTCGGAGTGTCTGGCGGAGGACGTCATCGATTTCAGCATGCAACTAGCGCCGCAGCAGGGCCGGCTGAGGGCGGGTCTGCACGAGCTTGGCGCCGTCCGGGAAGAACAGTACGAAGAGGGGGGGAAGGTGCGCCTCGAGGTCCGTCTGCCTCGCCGCGACTTCCTGCAGTTGATGGCTCGGCTGGGAGAACGGGCGGAGGATTACCTGCCGTCCGACCTGCACCAGCGGCCGGTCTGGGACGCATGACAGCAATGGTTGTCATGGCCGACAAAATCGGCTTCCCCTGATAACGACGGCATCAGACGCCCTCGGGTGTCCCGACAGGATAGCAACCGACCTCCCCGCACGGCCGAGTGAAACGTCGGCGGGGGGTAACGCAGAGTGGAGACGACGTATGGCTTGGAATGAGCCGGGTGGCGGGAACCAGCATGACCCCTGGAGTGGCGGGGGCCGGCGCGGCGGTGGCAACGGCGGCGGCGGTGGCAACCGTGGGGGGAACCAGGGACCACCCGACCTTGACGAGGCGCTGAAGAAGTTCCAGGACAAGCTCAACAGCATGCTTGGCGGGCGTGGCGGCAAGGGCGGCGGTCGTGGCGGCAAGGGCGGCGGGCGTCCACGCAACACCTTCGCACTGCCAGGGCTGTTGCTCATTATTGCCCTGGGTATTTGGGGCGCGATGGGCTTCTATCTGGTCGACCAGGCCGAGCGTGGCGTGGTGCTGCGCTTCGGTGAGTACCAGTCCGTGGTGGGTCCCGGCCTGCACTGGAACCCGCCGCTGATCGACGACGTGCGCATGGTCAACGTGACCCGCGTACGCTCGCTGACCCAGACCCAGTCGATGCTGACCCGCGACGAGAACATCGTCGAGGTCGAGATCTCGGCGCAGTACCAGGTGGCGAGCCCGCGCGACTTCGTGCTCAACGTGCGCAATCCGCAACTCTCCATCGAGAATGCTCTGGACAGTGCCCTGCGTCATGTGGTCGGCGGCACCGACATGATCGAAATCCTGACCTCCGGGCGTGAAATTCTCGGCAGCTCCGTAGCGAGCCGCCTGCAGACCTATCTGGACAGTTACGGCACCGGCATTCGGTTGCAGACCATCAACATCGAATCGACCTCGGCACCGGCTCCGGTCATTGACGCTTTCGATGATGTGATTCGAGCCCGCGAAGACCGCCAGCGCACCATCAACGAGGGCATGGCCTACGCCAATGCCATCATTCCGGCCGCCCAGGGTCAGGCACAGCGTCTGGTCGAGCAAGGCCAAGGTTACCGCGAATCGGTGGTGGCCGAGGCACAGGGGCAGGTCAACCGTTTCAACGCGCTGCTGGCTCAGTACCGCAATGCGCCGGATATCATGCGTGAGCGGCTTTATATTGATGCCATGGCCGATGTCTTCGGACGTACGCCGAAGGTGCTGGTCGACGTGAGCGACGATGCGCCGCTGATGTACCTGCCCCTCGATCAGCGTCCCGGCCAAGCCAGCACCGAAGGCGGCGGCGACGAAGCTCGTGGAGAGAACGGTGAGCTTGACCCGCGTGTGCTCGAGCGCTTGCGTTCCTCTTCCTCGACGCAGCAGAGCAGCAACAATGGTGGTATCCGCAGGGAGGGTCGCTAAATGATCAATAACCGTTCCTTGATCATCGTGGGCGGCCTCGCTGCCGTGGCTTGGTTGGCCAGCAACAGCCTCTTCGTGGTCGACGAGACTCAGCGGGCGGTCAAGCTCCGCTTCGGTGAGATCGTCGAGGAGAATATCCAGCCCGGACTGCACTTCAAGGTGCCGATCACGCAAACGGTGCGCAAGTTCGACACTCGGGTACTGACGCTGGATACCGATGCCAGCCGCTACCTGACGCTCGAGCAGAAGGCGGTGATCGTCGACTCCTACGTCAAGTGGCAGGTAATCAACCCCACGCGCTACTACGAGGCTACGGCCGGGGACGAGACCATGGCGATTCGCCTGATCCAGCCGCGAGTCGACGAGAGCTTGCGTAACGAATTCGGTCGCCTGGACCTGCAGCAGATCATTGCCGAACGCCGCGATGACTTGATGACGGGGCCGACCCAAGAACTCGATGAGCTGCTCCGTGATGAGCTGGGCGTGGCGATTCTCGACGTGCGTGTGAAGCGTATCGACCTGCCTGACGACGTGTCGGCTGCCGTCTATGAACGCATGCGCTCCGAGCGTGAACGCGAGGCTCGTGAATGGCGTGCCCAGGGGCAGGAGGAAGCTGAGCGCATCCGCGCTAACGCCGACCGGCGCCGCCAGGTGCTGCTGGCCCAGGCTTCCGAGCGGGCCGAGACCCTGCGTGGCGAGGGGGATGCCGAAGCGGCGGCGATCTTCGCCGAGGCATACAGTGAGAACGCCGAATTCTTCAGCTTCTGGCGCAGTATCAACGCCTATCGTGACAGCTTCGACGGCGAACGGGACATGTTGGTACTCGATCCGACCAGCGATTTCTTCCGCTATCTGCGGAGTCCGGCAGTCCAGGACGAGGAGTGAGTCCGGAGCAAGCCGGCCCGCCGTGCGGCCGGCTTGCTCGCGTTGGCAGTCGGGGTTCAACCGGCCGTCAAACGTGGTAGAATCGGTCAACCGGGCGTGGCCCGGTTTTTTTGTGGGCCTTTTTCGCCATCGTATCCTTTTTGCCCGCCTAATTTGCCTTGCAGGATTGACGACATGACCATTGCTGACCGCTGGCTGCTGCCCGACGGCATGGATGAGGTGCTGCCGCCCCAGGCGAGCCGCATGGAAGAGCTGCGTCGTACGCTGCTCGACCTCTATTATCGCTGGGGATACGATCAAGTGATGCCGCCGCCGGTGGAATTTCTCGACTCTCTGTTGACCGGCACCGGCACCGACCTGGACCTGCAGACCTTCAAGTTGACCGATCAACTCACCGGTCGCCTGATGGGAGTGAGCGCCGACGTGACGCCCCAGGTGGCGCGCATGGACGCCCACTCCATGCATCATCAGGGACCGGCCAGGCTGTGCTACTGCACCAACGTGCTGCGGGCCAAGGCCGATCAGCATCAGGGGGGGCGCAGCCCGGTGCAGGTCGGCGTCGAGCTGTTCGGCCATGCCGGGCTGGAGGCGGATCTCGAGATCCTGCGCCTGGCGCTGCTGAGCCTCAAGGCGGCAGGGGCCGGCGAACTGCACCTGGCGTTGGGTCATATCGGCATCTACCGTAGCCTGGTACAGGCTGCCGCCTTGGCACCCGACCAGGAACGCGCCTTGTTCGAAGCCCTGGAGCTGAAGTCGCCCGGGGCCTTGGCCCAGCAGGTCGAGGCGAGCGTGGCCGATCCTGTCCTGGCGGATATGTTCCGCGCGTTGGGTAGACTGCATGGTGGTCCCGAGGTGCTGGATAGTGCCAGGGATGCCTTGGCCGGCGCGCCGGTGGCCGTGGCCGACGCCTTGGCGCAACTTCAGGCGTTGCATCGTGGTGTGGCTGAGGAGCATCCCGAGGTCGAGCTGTACTTCGACCTGGCCGAGCTGCGCGGCTACCAGTACCACACCGGCATGATGTTTGCGGCCTTCGTGCCGGGCTACGGTCAGGCCTTGGCCAAGGGAGGGCGCTACGACGATACCGGGCGCGCCTTCGGTCGTGCGCGCCCCGCCACCGGTTTCTCGATGGACCTGAAACTGCTTGCCACGCTGGTGCAGAGCGAGCCGGCCAGCGACGGCATCTGGGCACCCGCCGATGGCGAAGGCGTGGCCGAGGCGATCGCTTCGCTGCGCGACGGCGGACACCGGGTCGTGCAGGCACTGCCGGGGCAAACTACGCCGCCAGAGGCGCACCGCTGCAGCCGGCGGCTGGTGATGGTCGAAGGCCGCTGGCAGACGCAGGCACTCTAGGCTGGCGAACCAGCCAAGGCCCGAATGGGACGATACCGGCAAGCGGGCCGGATGACGAGCGCGGCCCGCAGGGCCGGATCATCGACGCGCACATACGCGGCGCCGACACGAGAGACGAGACGCAATGGGCAAGAACGTAGTCGTACTGGGTACCCAGTGGGGTGACGAAGGCAAGGGCAAGGTAGTCGATCTGTTGACCGAATCGGCGGCCGCGGTGGTTCGCTTTCAGGGCGGGCACAACGCCGGACACACGTTGGTCATCGACGGCGAGAAGACCGTGCTGCACCTGATTCCGTCCGGCATTCTGCGCCAGGGCAAGACGTGTGTCATCGGCAACGGCGTAGTGCTGTCGCCGGAGGCGCTGATCAAGGAGATCCGCGAACTCGAGACCAAGGGCGTGCCGGTGCGCGAGCGGCTGCGACTGTCGCCGGCCTGTCCGCTGATCCTGCCGTATCACGTGCGCCTCGACCTGGCCCGCGAGAAGGCTCGTGGCGTGGCCAAGATCGGCACCACCGGGCGTGGCATCGGCCCGGCCTACGAGGACAAGGTGGCACGGCGTGGCCTGCGCCTGGGCGACCTGCTGCACCGCGAGCGCTTTGCCTCCAAGCTGGGCGAAGTGCTCGACTATCACAACTTCGTGCTGGTCAACTACCACGGCGAGAAGGCAGTGGACTTCCAGCAGATCCTCGACGAGGCCATGGAAATGGCCGAGGAGCTGCGCCCAATGGTGTGCGATACGGTGAGCCTGGTGCACGAGCTGCGCCGCGCCGGCGAGAACATTCTGTTCGAGGGGGCACAGGGCTCGCTGCTCGATATCGACCACGGCACCTATCCGTTCGTCACCAGCTCCAATACCACGGCGGGTGGCACCGCCACCGGTTCCGGCGTAGGGCCGCTCTATCTCGACTACGTCCTCGGCATCACCAAGGCCTACACCACGCGTGTCGGCTCCGGTCCGTTCCCCACCGAGCTGTTCGACGAGCATGGCCGCCACCTGGCCGAGCGGGGCCATGAGTTCGGCGCCACCACCGGGCGCCCGCGCCGCTGTGGCTGGTTCGATGCCGTGGCCCTCCGCCACGCGGTGCAAATCAACTCGGTCTCGGGGATCTGCCTGACCAAGCTCGACGTGCTCGATGGGCTGGAGAACATCCGGGTCTGCGTGGGTTATCGCAGCAAGGACGGTGATGTGCTCGACAATCCGGTCGATTCGGAGGGCTACGAGGCGGTCGAGCCGGTCTACGAGGACCTGCCGGGCTGGAGCGAATCGACCCTGGGTGCCAAGCGTATCGAGGACCTTCCGGCCAATGCCCGCTCCTACATAAGCTTCCTCGAGGAGAAGGTAGGTACCTCTATCGACATCGTCTCCACCGGTCCCGATCGTAACGAGACCATCGTACTGCGTAATCCGTTCGAGGGCTGAGCACGACCTGGTGCGCCCCGACACTCAAGGCCGGCTTCGTCGCCGGCCTTTTCGTTGCTGATTGTCAGTTGCTCGACAGCCCTTTGAATGCCTGCGTCTCGCGCCTGCCCTCGTCGTCGATTACCAGGTGCTGTTGCACGTCGGGATCCATGAAATACAAGGTGGCGTAGCCACCGGCGCCGCGATTGTAGATGGGCCGCATGGGCGCCACGATATCGTTGAAGCGCGCTTCACCGAAGCGGGCGCCGTACATCTCCATCCAGGCGAAGTACTGGTCGTCCTTCAAAAACCCCGTGTACTGTTCCCGTGGCGCCAGGTCGCCCAGCTCGGCGGGATCCTCGAGAATGGCCATGGCGAAGTCCACCGCATCGTGCATCGTGTTGCCATCGATCTCCAGGTCATAGACGTCGTATCCCTGGCGCTCGGTGATCTCCATGATGGGTATCAGATAGAGCAGCGCATAGTTCTGGTAGTGGGTGGCGCGCCGACCGCGTTTGACTTCGAGGGGGAACGCTCCTGCCTCGGTCATGTCGTGCAGGGCGGAGTAGATCGCGCTGACGCCGAAGCGGAACATGTCGTCGTCTTCGGTCAGGACACCGATCATCGCGGCATAGAGCGCGCGGCGATAGAAATGGTTATTGCAGCAGCTGCTTTCTGCGCCTTCGATCGCCATATGCACGTTGGCCAGCTCGTTGAGCCATGCTTCGACCCGGGTCTTTTCTTCCTCCAGTCCCTCGACGTGGGGGTGCACGACGGAATAGGCCATGGCGGCAGCGAAGATCATCGACTCCAGCGAGAACCAAGCCTGAGGCTGGTTCCAGTGGTAATAAAAGCTGAGCAGGGCATCGTCCCGGGCCCATTTGTCCAGAAAGCGGACCAGACACTCCGCGTAGTAGTCGTCGCTGCTGGCGACGAAGGAACCGGCCAGTTCCGAGACGGTATCCTCGAAATCGAACAGCGGCTCGGTGGCGAGCCTCCAGGCATCGGGAGTGGGGTAAAAGCCGGGAATGCGTAACTGGTTTGTAATGGTGGGGATTTCCAGCCGCTGCTGGCAACTGGGCGCGTAATTGGTCAGTTCCTCGCGTTGCTGCATCAGCAGGCTGTTGTTGGTCTCCTGGAGCAGCATCATGCGCTCCGTGACGTTGAAATAGGATGCGTCCGGGGCGCGCACCGTGTAATCGGAGAGATCCAGTTCCTGGCGCTCCTCCAGCGTCAGGGCCTGAGTCGTGGTACCAACCCCTAGCAGCGTCGCGATCAGCGACCCAGCGATCCATGAGGGAATGGTACGTTGGCGAGCGTGCTTTCCTTGGTAGCTCATCTTAGGTCAGCCTCCTGCTTCGATGCGGCAGCGGCTGACGATCTAGCCGCTACCTTGGCTCGGGTGCGTAAAGGCGAAAGACGGAGAAGTCGGCGTGCTGATCATGTGGCGTACGCCACTCCTCGCCGGTGCCACCGAAGAACGTCGAGAACATCACGCCGTCGATGCCGAGCGTCGGCGTGGTGCGAAGCACCATCTCCCTGCGCTCGAGCACGGGCCAGCCATCGATCCATAGCCGGACGATGCCATCGCGCCCTTCGGGTTCGTTGAGGATCACTTCCTGCTCGACGGTGACCCAGCGGCCGGTGGGGAAATGCCAGCTGCCGCGGCCCATAGAGTCGCCTTCGTGGCCGACCGTATAGGGGTAGAGTTCGCCCTGGCCGTCCTTGCGCCACATCAGGCGCAGCGAGAAGCCGTTCTCGCCCGTCACTTCCTCACCGCCGCTGGGGGCGTCACCGCCGTACAGGCCGGGGAGCTTACCTCCTTTAACAAAGTCAAAGTTTGCTTCGAAACGTAACCGATAGTGTAGACATGCCCGGTCGGTGTGTTGCAAGGATTTTTCTTTGGTGTAGAAGCCGAAACCGCCACGGGGTACGTCTTGCTGGTCGGCATCGCTGGGAGAGGAACTGTGCTGGGGGTAGTGGGCACGCAGGGCAGGCTCGACCAACCCGCTGGTCAGCGCACCGAGCAACTCGGCGTTGGTCTCGGTGCCCCAGTCACGGGTCGAGGCGAAGTCCTCGCGAATCGCCTCCTTGGCACTCTGCAGTACATGACGCGGTCGCAGGGTGGCCACCAGGGGGTAGCGTTCGGAGCAGGGCGTCAGGCGTGGCATGCGATGATGGTCGCCAGTTGATGTGTCGGCGCTGGTGGGAAGGCCCCCGATCAGGGGCAGCAGGGTGAGCAGGGTGGCTTGCGTCAGGCGGCGTGTGGATTGCGACATCCGTGCCTCCTCGGTAGACAGGCGTGCGCTAGCGACTCCCCATCAGGCGGGGGAGCCGCTAGCTTTTCGGTTACTTACTCCGCGCTGCCGTTGGCAGCAGCGGCGATGGCGGCCTCATCGGTGAGCAGTTGACGCAGCGTCTCGACGGCCATTTGTCCTTCGCTTTCGAAGACGTCGTCGAGCCACAGCAGGGCCTGTTGCTGGTTGGCGTGCTCCAGCCCGCGGGCCGAGAGATAGGCCTGGGCCAGGGAGAGGCGCGCACTGCGATGGCCTTGGCTGGCCGCCTGGTAGAGATAGTCGGCGCCCCTTTCGGGATCGCGCTCGACGTTTTCGCCGCGCAGGTACTCGCGACCGAGGGTGGCCTGAGCACCGGGGTGTCCTTGCTCGGCGGCAGCAAGCAGCAGTTCGTGGCCTTGTTCGACGTCCTGGGCGATGGCACCTTCTCCACGCATCAGGGCGAGCCCCAGCGCCACTCGTGCATGAAGGGCACCGGCATCACTGGCCTGACGGTACCAGCGTTCGGCCTGCTCGGCGTCTTGTTCCACGCCGTTGCCGTGCTGGTAGGCTTCGCCCAGATGGAAGGCGGCTTGTGCATTCCCTGCTTGAGCGGCAGCCCTGAGCAGCTCCATGCCGCGCTCCACGTTACGCTCGACGCCGTCTCCGGCCAGATAGGCTTCGCCCAGGTCGGCGCGGGCCCCGGCATGGCCCCGGGACACGGCAGCTTCGAGGTAGTCTATGCCGCGTCCGGTGGCGCCCCGGTCCAGGTACATGCGACCAAGGCTCGCTGCGGCACCGGCATGACCGGCCTGGTGGGCTTGTCCTAGCCAGTATTCCGCTCGCCCCTGGTCCCGCTGGACCCCTTCACCGGTAAGAAAGGCGCGACCCAGATCGGCCATGGCGCCGGGGTGACCGTCCTCTGCCGCAGCGACCAGCGCTTCCATGTTGCCTTGGGCGCCGAGGTCCCGCTGCAGATAGGTCAGCGCTTCGTCGGCGGATTCGTGACCGGCCTCCTGGGCCCGGGTCAGCCAGCGGTTGGCTTCGCTCAGGTCACGCTCGACCCCGCTGCCGTTGCGGTAGGCGCGGCCGAGGACCACCATGGCGTAGGCGTCGCCCTGTTGGGCAGCCTGGGTCAGCAGGCGGACGCCCTGGGAGGGGTTCTCCGGCAGCGGCCCTTCCAGATAGGCTTCGCCGAGCAGGGTCATGGCCGTAGTGTCGCCGGCCTGGGCGGCCTGACGCAGCATCTCCTCGCCGCGACTGGGCTGGAAGTTGGGGTTCTTCTCGTCCAGGTAGGCTTCACCGAGCAGGCGCATCGCGCCCGATTGCCCTTGATCGGCGGCCTGGCGCAGCAGCTGTTCGCCTTGGGCGGGATCCTGAGGTACGCCACGACCCTTGAGATAGGCCTCGCCCAGCTGCTGGGTCGCCCACGGATGGCCGAGTTCATGCGCACGTTCGAGATAATCGACGGCGATGTAGGGCTGGCCGGCGATGCGTTCATCGTCGAGATAGAGCGCGCCCAGTTGGGCCAGTGCCAGCGCATGATCCTGTTCGGCCGCCTGCTCAAGCAGATTCATGCCGCGGGGCAGGTCGTTGAGCCCGCCCTGGCCGTTGACCAGCGCACGGCCGAGGATGACCTTGGCATCCACCGAGCCCGCCTCGATCGCTTCGCGCAGCCAGCGCTCGGCTTGTACCGGCTGCGGCTGGCCGGCGGTACCCTCGAGCAGCGCCTCGCCATAATAGGTCATGGCGTCGACATGGCCTTCTCCGGCGGCCTCGGCAAGCAGTTCGAGGCCGCGGGCGCTCTCTCCGGCATCGATCATCTGGCGTCCGGTGCGAGCCAGGGCATCGATGTCGCCGGCTTCGGCGGCCTGGCGCATCCAGCGGATGCGTTGCTCGGGCTGATCGCCGAGCAGCCCCTCCGCCGAGTACATCGATGCCAGTTGCAGCATGGCGCCGGTATCCCCCTGGCTGGCCTTTGCCTCGAGGGTTTCGGCGAAGCGCTGCGCATAGTCCATGGCCAAGGCGGGCTCCTCCTCAAGCCAGCCGCCGGGGGAGTGCGCATTGGCCAGCGCTTCCAGCGCCTGTGCATCGCCCCGGTTGGCGGCACGCTCCAGCAGCCGCTTGGCCGTGTCAGGGTCGGCCTCGATGTTCTGGGTGCCATTGGCCAGCATCTTGGCCAGCCGGGTCTCGGCGTCCTGCTCGACGCCTTCCTCCATGGCTTGCCAGAGCAGGTGGTAGGCGAGTACGTCGTTGCGCTCGACCCCGCGACCCTCTTGGTAGAGGCGCCCCAGGTTGAGCGAAGCGTTACCATGAATGGGCGACTGTAGATCCAGCGCCTTGCCGTACAGCTCAGCTGCCTTGGCGGGATTCTCCTCCACGCCGGTCCCGCGCTCGTAGAGTTTCCCGACCTCGTAGAAGGCCGGCATGACATTGCGCGCCATCAACGCGTTGAGGTGCTTGAGGGCCTCCTCGTAGCGCTCCTCTTCGATCAAACGCTGGCTATAGTCGATGGTGTCCCAGTCCCGGCCCGAGATGTCGGCGTCGATGACGCCGCCGAACCAGCCTTGATAGGCTTGGGGTACGGGAGGGACATGCTCGCCGGGGGCCGAGCCGCCGGTCGCTGCGCAGCCGACGAGTGCGACCGTGATGCCGATCGCTGTTGCCAGTCGCAGCGAGGGGATGAGTCGAGTCCTAACCTTGGTGCGTTCCATGTGTTCCCCTCTGTGGTGTGTGGTTGTCTGGCCGTGTGCTCAGTTGTTCAGGCCGCGGAAGGCTTCGGTGCGACGTCGCTTCTCATTCAGATAAACGTGTTGCTGGGCCTCTGGGTCCATGAAGTAGAGGGTAATGTAGCCGCCGGCACTGCGGTTGTACGTGGGTCGCACCCGGGTGAGGAAACGCTCCATCGGTGGATGGTCGAAGTGAGTGAGGTAGATCTCCATCCAGGTGAAGTACTGCGGGTCGCGCAGGAATCCCGTGTACTGTTCCAGCGGTGCGTAATCCCCCAGCGCCGCAGGGTTGTCCAGAATCTGGAACAGATAGTCGACGGCTTCGTGTATATCGTTGCCCTCGTACTCCAGGTTGAAGATGTCATAACCCTGACGCTGGATGATCTGCATGTTGGTGATGAGGTAGTTGAGCGCGTAGTTCTGGTAGTGAGTCGCGCGGCGGCCGCGACTCACCTCGAGCGGTAGGGCACCCTCCTCGGTCATGTCGTGCAGGGCCGAATAGACGGCGCTGACGCCGAAGCGAAACAGGTCGTCGTCTTCCACCAGCACGCCGATCATGCTGGCGTAGAGGGCACGCCGGTAGAAATGGTTGTTGCAGCAGCTCTCCTCCGGCTGCCCGGGGAACGCCGAGTGCTGCAGGGCGAGGCCGTGGAGCCACTGCTCGACTTCGGCGCGCTCCTCCTGCAGGCCGTCTACGTGGGGGCGCACGATGGAGTAGGCCATGGCAGCGGCAAAGATCATCGACTCCGACGCGAACCAGGCCTGAGGATCGTTCGGGTCGAAGACGAAGGTGGTCAGTGCCTTGGCCTCGGCCCAGCGGTGCAGGAAGCGCACCAGGCAGTCGGCATAGAAGGTATCGCCACTGGCAACGAAGCTGCCGGCCAGTACCGACACGCTGTCCTCGAAGGCGAACAGCGGTTCGGTGGCCAGCTCCCATTCCTCTGGGCTGGGATAAAAGCCGGGGATACCGCCGCGCGTGGTGATGGGCTTGAAGTTGAGCATCTGGCGACAGCTGGGTCCCGTCTCGAGCTCATCCTGCAGCTGCAGCAGGATCGAATTGTCGGTTTCGTCCAGCAGGGCCATGCGCGCTTCGACATCGAAGTAGCCGGCATCCGTATCGGTGACGCGATACTCCGAGAGGTCGAGTTCCATGCGCTCCTCTCGCGAGAGGGTGTCGGCCAGTGCTGCGCTGCCCCCCATCGCCAGCAGGGCGAAGGGAAGCGTGCGCAACAGTCTTGCGGTGAATCCTTTGGCTACGGCAAGGGGCATGATCGGCGTCGCTCCATTGGCGCTCGAACGCGGAAGGGTCAAGGTTGCGGTGTGAAGAAGCGGAAGGCGGCAAAGTCCGCGTACTGATCGCGGGGCGTGCGCCACCCTTCGCCGCTGCCGCCGAAGAAGGTGGAAAACATCAGTCCATCGATGGTGACCGAAGGCGAGGTGCGGTAGACGATGTTCTGCTGTTCCAGCACCGGACGTCCATCGATCCATAGTCTCGCGATGCCGTTCTCCTGCTCGGGGTCGTTCAGCACCACTTCCTGCTCGACGGTAACCCACTGACCGACCGGAAAATGCCAGAAGCCGCGGCCCACCGATTTACCCTCGAACCCCACCACGTAGGGATAGAGTTCCCCTTGGCCGTCTTCGCGCCACATCAGGCGCATCGAGAAGCCCTCCTTGCCGCTGACGTCCTCACCGCCGGAGGGAGCCTCACCGCCATACAGCCCGGGGAGCTTGCCTCCCTTGACGAAATCGAAGTCGGACGGGAAGCGGACCATGTAGCTCAAGCAGGCGCGTTCGGCTCCCTGCAGCGAAGCGGGAGCGCTGTAGAAGCCGGCCCCCCCGCGGGGATCGTCGCCCGGCGACGAGCTACCGGCGGGGTAGTGCACGCGCAGCCCAGGTTCATCGATGCCGGTACGGCCGGTATCCAAGCGCTCCACGTTCTCCTTGGTTCCCCAGTGGCGAGTGGTGTCGAAGCCCTGTCTCACGGCGGCATGGCCGTTCTCGGCTGACGGGGGGCGGGGAGTGTCGGCCAATGTGTAGCGCTGCGAGCAGGGCGTCACCTGGGGAATGCTGACGCGAGCATCCTCGGCCTCGTCAGCGTGACCGGCGGCGAACGGCAGCAGCGTCAGCGCGCCTGCCACCAGACACGTGTGTCGGGTGGCAGGGCGCGATTGGTGGCGTTCAGCCTTCATCGCTTGTGTCATCGGGTTCCTCCAGGTTGGTTCCACTGTCTTCCACGGCCGCACGATAGATCTGGTCACCGAACTGGATGACGGTGCGCACCCCCTGCCAGATCCGCTCCGAGGCAGCCCCTAGCAGCGGCGCTTCGGTAAAGCGTACGTCCACCGGCTGACCGACGCTCTCGGCCGGCAACGGCTCCTCGGGAACCAGCAGCACACTGGCCACGTTCTGCTGCTGGCGCACCCAACTGGGGAAGCCGGCGCGCGGCTGGCGCTCGACGTCCAGAGCGACGTTGCGTACCCGCGCTCGGATCGGCTGGTTGGAGTTGGCCAGGGTCACGTACGCCTGCTGGTTGGGCTCGATGCGACTGATGTCATTCATGTGCACCAGAGCTTCGACCAGCACGTCGTCCTCGTCGGTGCGGATCAGAGTCATGATCCGCTCGCTTTCGTTGATGTAGACCCCGTCAGCGCTGCTCAAGGCCCAGGCCACCAGGCAGTCGCAGGGGCTATAGATGTCATTGCTGGCCATGCGCGCCTCGAGAGCGGCAATACGTGAGCTCTCGTAATCGCGAACGGTCTCGAACTGCTCGACGCGGGCCTGGGCGATCTCCGGCGAGACCGATTCGAACGTCATGGTGTCGCCGCTGGCGGGTTGTGCCGAGTTGGCCAGGCTGACCTCTTGCATGCCGCCCTGGATGTGCTCGCGCAGGTTCTCGATCAAGCGATTGTTGTAGTCGAGCGCCGCCTCGGCCAGGATCAGGTCCGATTCCAGCTCGCTGTTGATCACCTTGGTCAGCAGCTGGTCTCGTTCGACCTGCTCCCCGGCCGTCAACTCGTGTTCACCGAGAATCCCTGGTCCGGGGGCCCGGATGTCGATGCGCGGCGCTGTGACGGCAGCGAAGCTCGGTTCGATCAGCATGAAGTTGCGATAGGCCGTGGCGGCCCCCACCAGAACCAGCAGGCCGATGGCCGCGAACAACAGGATGTAGCGCCCCATCGGCTTGGGCGGGCGGGATGGCGGGGTAGGGCGCGCCGCCTGGCGTTTGCGCGGGGTCTGCGGGTCCTCGCCGCCGATCAGACCCTCCACGTTTGGGGTACGGCCACTGAGTGCACTGCGAATGATCTGACGCAGTAGCTCGCGGTGCTGCGGCTCGATCTCGGTAATCTCGAAGCTGGTGTCGTAGCCGCTGCCTTGTTCCGCGGGGACCGAGCGCAGGGACTCCGCCTTCAGCGGAACGATCAGTTCGGTCGCGCCAGCCATCATCAGCAGCGAGGCGGAGATGCGCTCGCCTGGCTCGAAGCGGCGCGAGCTGCGGGCGGAAAAACCTCCCAGCGACACGTCGTTACCGCTCAGCTCCGCGTCGCTGTCGTCGAGGTCGACGCGAAACGGCAGGGTCACGCGAATATAGCCTCGCTCGTCGCGGCGTTCGTGCTGCAGCCGGTCGCCCCGGGTCAACCGCTCGCTGCCCTGGTCGGCGTCTTTCGGCTCGCTGCGGGTATCCGGTTGTCCGCTCGGTCGGCTCCCTCCCAGGGTAGGCTCGTGCCGCTTGGAGTCGTCGTTGAAAAAGTTGTCAGCCATCCGTTGGTGCTCCTTGCGTCAGGGCTGGGCCACTGCTACTTCGGGCGGTGCAGTGGGCTCGACCCTGAGTCGTACGTTGACGAGGGTCAGGTCATGTTCGCCAAGGGCCAGTTGGCAGTTCGCATCCACGGTGCACTCGGCAGCCTCTTGGATGGGGGCGCCATCTGGGCCTTGCATCAGTTTCGCCACGGCAGGGGAGACCGCCAGCGTGGTGGCTTCGTGGTTGCCGTGGATCCGCTTGTCGCTCGGCAGCGTGTTCTGTTGAAGGGTCTCGATCAACTCTCCCTCGAGTCGGAAGTAGCCGGGAGGGAGCTGCACCGAGTCGCCTCTCTTGTCGCTCAGGGCCGCGCCGAGCCAGCGGTCGATCCGCTCGGGATCCTGGTGGCCCCAGGTCTCGTTGTGGGCGATGTGCAGCGAGACCCGATCCGGCGGCGCCATGACACCGGTGGCCAGCAGCAGGCCGAACAGCATGACGCCATAGGCGAAGCCGTGCAGCACATGGCCCATGCGGCGCTGCCTTCTGGCTGCGACAGGATCGTCCGGCTCGCCTGCCGAGATGCCTTGCCGCGACCACTTCTGGCGGTTGAAGCGGAAGCTGACATAGGTCTTCAGCAGCGCCCCCCACACCTGGTTGTAGTAGATCAGCGGGATCCACAAGAGGCTGAAGCGCCCGCGCTGCCAGGCGAGGATCGAGGTGGCGATGCCGCGGGTGAAAAGAATCCACAGCACATAGGCAAAGAAGAACGACGGTCGCACGAACAGCGAGACCAGCGTCACCACCGTGGGTCCGACCAGGGTCGTCCACATCGAGAGGCGCTGGTCCACCAGGCTCCACCAGGTGAACATGCCCATCGGGCGAGGCCCGAGAGCAATCGCGCGATTGCTGGTGCGCAGCATGTTGCCGTACCAGCGGCGCATCAGGTCGGTGGTCGAAGCGAAGAAGCGGCGCCGGTCGGGCAGTTCCTCGAACCCGGTGACGAAGACGTCGGGGATATAGAGCATTCGCCAGCCGTTCTTCAGCAGCCAGTACCAGGAGGACTTGTCATCGCCTGACAGAAACTTGAAGTTGCCGAAGCGCCAGTGCTCGACGTGGTCGCTCTCGATCAGCTCGATGAAGTCCTGCTGGGTTGCGAGATCGGCGCGAAAGACGCTGTAGCGACCGGTCAGCACCAGCAGGCGGCGTGACAGTGACATCGAGCTCATCATCAGATGGCGCTGTGCGTAGCGCAGGTCGTACCACTCTCGGGTAGCATCGTTCCCGGTCACTTCGGCACGGTTGTTGGTGGTCAGAGCGCCCAGATCCTCCTGCGATTGGAAGAAGGAGAGCGAGCGAGACAGCGTGCCCGGTTCGAGCCGGATGTCGCCATCCATCGAAACCAGTAGCGACCCCGGCGCCGGCAGGCGCCGGGAGATCGCGCGCAGCACCTCGGCCATGGCCGAGCGCTTGCCGTCCCCTTTCTGAAACATGTAGCGCACTTCGACGTTGTTCGGCCAACCGTGGTCATCCATCACGTGAGTGATGACATCCACGTCGGTGCGGTCCGAGACGGAGGCGAAGATGGTGGTCGGCACGCCGTAATCCCGGGCCTCGCGAATCAGGGCGTCGTAGACCTGGAAGTTCACCGTCGGCTCGATCCGGAACGAGGTGCACAGCACGAACAGCTCGGGCGGCTTCTCCTCCTCGCCGATCGCGTCCGCCTCGGCCCGCATCTGCGGAAAGACGCGGCGGTTGTACCATACCGAGCGGACCGCCTGGACGGCCCACCAGGAGTAGCGCCACATGGCGATCCAGCCGATGACGAAGATGAAGCTCTCCGACTCTGGAGAGAACACCTCCGACGGCAGCTCGCTGAGGATGACCACCATCAGTGCCAAGCCGAACAGGAAGGTGGTGACCTCCGTGACTCGGCTGGCGGTAGACGGGTCGCGGGGAGTCGCAGACATGGTCTCTCCTCAGGCCAGCACGGGCCGCACGGAATCCCCTCGTCCGATGCCATAGTAGGCGAGTCCGGCAGCCTTCACGGTATCGGGCTGGAACAGGTTGCGGCCGTCGACCAGCACCGGCTCCTCGAGCTTCTCGTAGAGTTCGGAGAAATCGATGGTGCGGAAGGCCTTCCATTCAGTGCAGATGACCAGGGCATGAGCCCCTTCCAGCGTATCGTCACGCTGCTCGCTCAGCGTCAGGTCGTCGCGCTCACCGTAGATGCGACGGCACTCGTCGGCGGCCTCCGGGTCATAGGCCTGAACCCGTGCACCGGCCTCCCACAGCGCTTCCATCAAGGCGCGGCTGGGGGCTTCACGCATGTCATCGGTATTGGGCTTGAAGGCGAGCCCCCAGACGGCGATGGTCTTTCCGGCGAGCTGGCCATCGAAGGCCTGACAGAGCTTCTCGAACAGCTTGTTCTTCTGCCGGCCGTTGACGCGCTCCACGGCCTTGATCATCTCTGCGGGATGGCCGATCTCCTCGGCGGTGTGGGCCAGAGCCTTGACGTCCTTGGGGAAGCAGGAACCGCCGTAGCCGCAGCCGGGGTAAATGAAGCTGTAGCCGATACGCGGATCGGAACCGATGCCGTGGCGGACCTCCTCGACGTCGGCGCCGAGACGCTCGGCGAGGTTGGCGATTTCGTTGATGAAGCTGATCTTGGTCGCCAGCATGGCGTTGGCGGCGTACTTGGTCAGCTCGGCGCTGCGCACGCCCATGAACATGAGCTTGTCGCGTTGACGATTGTAGGGGCCGTAGCATTCCTGCATGGCCTTTTTGACCCGCTCCGAGTCAGTGCCGACTATGATGCGCGAGCCGCGTGAGAAGTCCTCGATAGCGGCGCCTTCCTTGAGGAACTCGGGATTTGAACAAACGTCGAACGCCAGCTCGAGGCCGCGTTTTTCCAGTTCCGCGGCCACGGTGCGCTCCACCTTGCTGGCGGTGCCCACCGGCACGGTCGACTTGTCGACGACGATCTTGTAGTCGTTCATGTGCTGACCGATGGTCTCGGCGACCTTCAGCACGTATTTGAGATCGGCACTGCCATCCTCATCGGACGGCGTGCCCACGGCAATGAACTGGAGCAGGCCGAACTCCACCGCCTGGGCCGCGTCGGTGGTGAACTCGAGTCGTCCCGCGCTCTTGTTCTTGCGGATCAGCTCCTCCAGGCCGGGCTCGTAGATGGGAACCTCACCCGCGTTCAAGCGAGCCACCTTGTCCTCGTCGATATCCACGCACATGACCCGATGGCCGACATCGGCCAGGCAGGCACCGGTGACCAGTCCTACGTAGCCAGAACCGAAGATGGTAATCCTCATGATCGTCGTCGCTCCTTGCAATGATGCCCTGTCATCCGATCAACGCCATCGCGCCGGTGCCGGAGTGGCCGACGGGCGATGGCGTGCAGGGCCGGGTTCGTGTAATTAGCGTGCCTTGTGCTACGCAACATTCACGCCAACTCGAAAAGTTCTTTTGCTGTCAGTAAGTTGGCGTGATCTAGGAAGAAGTGTCGCGAGCCGGACATCCGAAGAGCGTCGCGGATTCGCGACATATGTGAGCCTAAGCCCCCTGAGCCTTGTAGATCAAGGGCTTGGAATGTCTCTTATTGGCGACAATGGTAGAAGGTAAGGCGGTAACCTTATGAATCGATTTGTTTTATTCGGTAAGAAGGGCGGCCGGCTCCCTCTGCGCCTCATCCATCCGCCGATCTGGCCGAGACGCGCGCTTCCATGCGAGACAGGAAGATGCCCATGATGCGCTCGTAGAGCTGGCGGCCCAGCACGGTGTCCTCGATACCGGCATCGACGTTGGGATTGTCGTTCACCTCGATGACAACCACGCGATCCCCGGCCTGCTTTAGGTCGACGCCGTAGAGTCCATTGCCGATCAGGCGGGTGGCCTTCAGCGCCGCCTTGATCACGGCGGGCGGTACCTCGGCCGGATCGTGGGTGGTGAAGCCGCCGCTTTTGACCCGGGCGCCGGAGTGGTCGTAGATCTGCCAGTGGCCTCGCGCCATGTAGTACCGGCTGGCGAACAGCACCTGGCCATCCAAGACGCCGATGCGCCAGTCGTACTCGGTCGGCAGCCACTCCTGCAGCAATAGCAGGGCGGAATCCTCGAATAGGCGCCGGGTTTCGAGTTCGAGCTGTTCAAGCGAGCCGATCTTGACGATCCCGCGTGAGAAAGCGCCGTCGGGTATCTTCAGCACCATGGGGAAGCTCAGGCCGGCAATTCGCTCCGCCAGCGACCGGCGATCGCGTCGCTTCAGCAGCACGCCTTCCGGTGCCGGCACCCCGCGAGCACGCAATAGCGCATGCAGGTAGACCTTGTTGGTGCAGCGCAGGATGTCACGCGGCGAGTCGATGACGACCAGTCCTTCATGCTCGGCGAGCCGGGCCATGCGATAGGTATGATGGTCCAGCGCCGTGGTCTCGCGGATGAACAGGCCGTCGAACTCCGCTAGTCGCCCGGCATCGCGGCGGGTTATCAGTGAGACGTCGATACCCAGCTTGCGGCCGGCACGGATGAATGCCTTCAGTGCGCTGCGGTTGCTGGGTGGCATGACTTCCTTGGGATCGACCAGGATCGCCAGGTCGAAGCGGTAGCGGCGACGTGCCTTTGGGGTACGCCACACCTTGCGCGAGTGCCGATTGAGGGCGGAGGCGAACAGGTCCTGCTCGTCGGAGCTGAGATCCCGAAGATGGATCGGCTTGAGCCGGGCCAGCCGCCATAGATCGTGGCGGCGCACCAGGCGTGCCTCGAGCAACGGACAGGGCAGGCGCTCGAAAAGCTTGCGGGCGAGCCTTGCCAGTTCGGGCTCGCGGCACTCGCCGAACAGAACACGCAGCGTCACACTGTCGCCCGCCAGGCGACCCTGACGTGCCAGCTCACCGAGCAACGGAGCCAGCGTATCCAACTGCAGGTCGACCAGGGCCTTGCGCGACAGCTCATTGAGGGTTTCCACGCTTGGTAGGACGCGCTGACCGCGCGCCTGGGCAAGCAGCGAAACGTAATAGCCGGTGCCTAGATAGTCGAACTCACTGCACAGATTGATCACATGGGTGCTGCGATCCTGGTCGGGGGCGCTGCGATGGCGCCGGTCCAGGGCCAGGAAATCGTCGGCGCTGATAAGGTCCTCGGAGGGATAGTAGGGCCGCCAGTCTTCCTGTCGATCGACGACGATACGCAAGGGGCACATGGGCAAGATCCGTTTGGTGGGCTAGGCGCGACATTGCGCAGGTTGCGGCCAGCATGCCGCTGCAACTTCCTGTCGACAAGCGCTTCGACAGGTGAAATGATTTCATGATTCCGACGGGGCAATGCTCGTCGGTTCGCCTTTATCGTCAGCATCCGTGCTGCTAGCGTCGGCTCCGGAGAACCCATGACCGCCACTCTGCGCCAGGCCCAGCCGCAGGATCTGGATGCGCTCCACCGCCTTGAGCAGGTAGCCTTCAGCGGTGACCGTTTCAGCCGTCGACAGCTCTGGCACTTGTTGAATCGTGCTCATGCCGAAACCCTCGTTGCCGACGACGGGGAGCGGCTCATGGGTTATGGCACCCTGTTATTCCGGCGCGGCAGCCGTCGTGCCCGGCTCTACTCGTTCTGCGTGCATCCCGATGCCCGCGGCAGCGGGCTGGGGCGTCAGCTGCTCGAGGCGCTGGAGCGGGTCGCTATTCACCACAATGCCGAGGCGCTGGGGCTGGAGGTGCGGGCGGACAATCGCATCGCGCTGGGCCTCTATCGACGCATGGGCTTTCGGCTGGAGCGCTGGCTCGACGACTACTACGAGGATGGCTGTGCCGGCTGGCAGATGAGCAAGCCGCTTGCCGCATCGGCTTGACTTGAGAGGTTGCATACGGGGCAGACAACCGCGGACGCGCAGGGATCGACCCGGGCTGGTAGACTTCCCGGCATGATTGGGCAAACAAGGACATCGCCATGCCTTCCTTCGACATCGTTTCCGAATACGACAAACACGAGGCCAGCAATGCCGTCGACCAGGCGAACCGTGAAATACAGGGTCGCTTCGACTTCAAGGGCGTCAAGGCTAGCTTCGAGCTGAACGGCGACACGGTACTGCTCGAAGCCGAAGTCGACTTCCAGCTCAAGCAGATGCTCGACGTGCTGCGTAATCGCCTTATCGCGCGAGGCATCGATGCCCGCTGCATGGAGGAGCAGGAGCCCGAACTCTCCGGAGTGCGGGCACGTCAGGAGGTCAAGCTCAAGCAGGGGCTCGAGCAGAAGGAGGCCAAGGACATCGTCAAGCGGATCAAGGACAGCAAGCTCAAGGTCCAGGCCCAGATCCAGGGTGAGAAGGTGCGGGTCACCGGCAAGAAGCGCGACGACCTGCAGGAGGTCATCGCCATGTTGCGCGGTGAAGGCGGCCCCGACCTGGCGCTGCAGTTCGATAACTTCCGCGACTGACATGCTGTGCTTGCCATCGGCTCCCCCTCAGTCGATGGCAAATTTGACCCAGCGCAAGAGTCGGTCGAACTCCTCTTGAAAAGTGGCTGGGCGCCACCATCCTTTTTGTGCAAGCGCAGTGCCGCTGTGGCCTGCCCGATGCGTCACGTTGGCTTGTCACGAGATTGGCTTGTCACGAAAGGAGGTGGCGTATGAACCTGCAGAAACTTTCTCCGTGGAACTGGTTCAAGAGCGAGCGCGGTGATGCCGAGGCGCCGATACCCGTGGAGCCCCGACAGGGTGAGCTGACGCCGTTTGCCGGCTTGCACCAGGAACTCGATCGCTGGATGAACGACGTCATGCGTCAATTCGGCATGCCCGCCCTGGAGAGTCGCTTCGGCGAGATGCCGAGCTTGCTGAGGCCCCGCCTCGACATTGCCGAGCGCGATGACGAGTATGTAATCAGCGTCGAAGTGCCTGGCGTGGAAGAGAAGGACATCAAGCTCACCTTGGACGACAATCGCCTGATCGTCGAAGGCGAGAAACGGCAGGAGAGCAGCACCCAGGAAGACCGCTACCAGCGCATAGAGCGATCCTACGGCAGTTTCCGCCGGGTGTTGGACCTTCCTGCCGACGCCCAGCGCGAGGAGATCCAGGCGTCCTTCGTCCATGGCATCCTCAAGATCAGGGTGCCGCGCAGCGGCGAAGTGCGATCAAATCGCCGGGAGATCCCCATCCAGTAAGCGTGGTGCACGTCACTCAGCTCGCCTTCGGGCGGGCTTTTTCCTTTTCTAACGATGCCATAGGCATGGTCGATTGGCCTGCCGCGGCGAGATGGGCTTCAATGAACACAGCAGGGAAAGCCTGAATGGGAGTTCTTGAATGCATTCGCTTCGCCGTGCCCTTTACCTTGCCTTGGCCTGGGTCAGTTTCGCGCTCGGCGTGGTGGGCGTTTTCATGCCGTTGATGCCGACGACCTGCTTCATGCTGCTGGCGGTATGGGCGGCATCGCGCGGTTCGCCGCGTTTCGCCATGTGGATCCGCGAGCATCCCCGCTTTGGTCCGACCGTGCTGGCCTGGGAGGGTGAGCGCGCCATTCCACGCCATGCCAAATGGGTAGCCGGCATCATGCTGTCCCTGTCGATCATGGTACTCCTCGTGACCCTCAGCCTGGTCTGGCTAAAGCTCTTGCTGGTAGCGGGCCTGACGCTGCTGGGGGTGTGGATCGTCACACGACCCGAGCCCGCGGGCGTGGCAGCGGGCTCGATGGCACGTCTGGTTCGGCGTTAGCGACAGCGGCCTTTGAGGTTGGGGAGTCGGCAACCGTACAATGGGCATCGATCATGGACAGGAGTCTCCCCGATGTCTGAACCCAAGCCGATCCATCGTCACGACTACCGGCCGCCCGCCTACCGTGTGACCGATGTCGAGCTGACCTTCGAACTGGACCCCGCCGCGACCCAGGTCAAGGCGAGCCTGCAGCTGGAGCGCCATCCGCAGAGCGGGGACGATGCGCCGCTGGAACTCGATGGCGAGCAACTGACACTCAAGCACATCGCCATCGATGGACAGTCGCTGGCCAACGACGAATACGCACTCAGCGACACCGGGCTGACCGTGTACAACCCACCCCGCCAGTTCCGTCTGGACACGGTGGTGGAAATCGCGCCAAGCGAGAACACGGCGCTGGAAGGGCTCTATCTCTCCAACGGCATGTACTGTACCCAGTGCGAGGCCGAGGGTTTCCGTCGTATTACCTACTACCCGGACCGTCCGGACGTGATGGCGACCTTTGCCACCACGGTAATCGGCGACAGGGCAAGCCTGCCGGTGCTGCTCTCCAACGGCAATCCGCTGGAGCGGGGTGAGCTCCCCGGCGGGCGTCACTTCGTCACCTGGCGCGACCCTTTCCCCAAGCCCAGCTACCTGTTCGCCCTGGTGGCTGGCGACCTGCAGAAGGTCGAGGATCGCTTCGTCACCATGAGCGGACGCGAGGTCACGCTGCAGCTATGGGTCGAGGAGGAGAACCTGGGCAAGACCGAGCATGCCATGGCCTCGCTCAAGCGCGCCATGCAGTGGGATGAAGAGACCTATGGTCGCGAGTACGATCTCGATCTGTTCATGATCGTGGCGGTCAACGACTTCAACATGGGCGCCATGGAGAACAAGGGGCTCAACATATTCAACTCGGCGGCGGTGCTGACCCACCCGCATACCGCCACGGACGCTGCCTTCCAGCGGGTCGAGGGTATCGTCGCCCATGAATACTTCCACAACTGGTCAGGCAATCGCGTCACCTGCCGCGACTGGTTTCAACTCTCGCTCAAAGAGGGTTTCACTGTCTTTCGCGACCAGTGCTTCTCCGCCGATGTCAACTCGGCTCCGGTCAAGCGCATCGAGGATGTCGCCTTCTTCCGTACCGCGCAGTTCGCCGAGGATGCCGGTCCCACCGCTCATCCGGTGCGCCCAGATCATTACATCGAGATCGGCAACTTCTATACCCTGACCATCTATGAGAAGGGCGCCGAAGTGGTCCGCATGCTGAGCAACCTGGTAGGCTGGGAGGCCTTCCGCCGTGGCAGCGATCTCTACTTCGAGCGCTTCGACGGCCAGGCGGTGACTATCGAGGACTTCGTCGACTGCATGGCCGAAGCCTCCGGCCAGGACCTGTCGCAGTTCATGCTGTGGTACTCCCAGGCCGGCACGCCGGAGATCGATGCCTACGGCGAATACGACTACGCCAATGCCGAGTATCACCTGACGCTACGCCAGCGCACGCCGGCCACGCCCGGCCAGCCCGAGAAGCAGCCGCTGCACATTCCCGTTCGATTGGGATTGGTGGGCACCAAGACAGGCCGCGACCTTGCCCTGACGCTGGAGGGGGAGTCGCTCGGCAGTGATGGTGTGATCCACCTGCGCGAGGCGGAGCAGACCTTCGTCTTCACCGATGTGCCCGAGGCCCCGGTACCTTCGCTGCTGCGCGGCTTTTCGGCACCGGTTCAGCTGCGCTTCCCCTACGGCCGCGAAGATCTGGCCTTCCTGCTCGCCAATGACTCCGACGGCTTCAATCGCTGGGACGCCGGCCAGCGGCTGGCGATGCTGGCACTGGATGACCTGATTGCCGCCCACCGTAATGGCGTCGAAAAGGTCATGGACACGCGCGTGGTCGAGGCCTTCCGTGCCCTGCTGGAACGTGGCAGCGACGACAAGGCGGTATTGGCCGAGATGCTGACGCTGCCCAGCGAGGCCTACATCGCCGAGCAGCAGCCGCTGGTCGACGTCGAGGCGATCCACGCCGCACGTGATTTCGTCAAGCAGTCGCTGGCCGCGACCCTGCGCGACGACTTCTTGCGTGTCTACGAGGAGAACGTTAGCGAGGCACCATATGCCCCCGAGCCCGATCAGATTGCCCGTCGCAGCCTGAAGAACGTGGCGCTCTCCTACCTGATGGCGATCGAGGACGAGCAGGGCATCGACATCGCTCGTCGGCAGTTCGAGGCCGACCACAACATGACCGACGTGCGGCACGCGCTCACGCTGCTGACCCACAGCAGCCGTGACGACCTTGCGGCGCCTGCACTGCGTGCCTTCGGTGAGAAGTGGGCGCACGATACGTTGGTCATGGACCAGTGGTTTGCCATTCAGGTCACCCGGCCTCAGCCGGACGCGCTGGACCGGGTCAAGCATCTAATGGCGCATCCGGCCTTCTCGCTGAAGAACCCCAACAAGGTTCGCGCACTGATCGGCACCTTCGCCAACCAGAACCGGATCAACTTCCACCGCGCCGATGGCGAAGGCTACCGTCTACTCGCCGATGTGGTAATCGAGCTCAACCGGCTCAACCCCGAGATCGCCGCACGTTTGGTCACGCCGCTGACCCGCTGGCAGCGCTTCGACGAATCGCGCCAGGAGCTGATGAAGGGCGAGCTCGAACGCATTCGCGCCGAGAAGCTCTCGCCGAATGTATACGAGGTGATCGAAAAGGCCCTTGCCTGAGGAAATGATAATCGCGTATTTCGCCTTTCCTTGTATCAAACGAAATGCCGCCCCAAGGGCGGCATTTCGTTTTGTCTGGGCTTAATAGATCAACCAACTAAGCACCGTCACGCCGAGCACCGCCCAGATCAGCGTGGCGAACAGGCTGCGGCGCAGCAGGGCACGCAGGGCGAGATAGAGCAGCCACAGCCCGAGCAGCAACACCGCCAGGCTGACCACGGTGGCAGGTATGCCAAGCGAGCTGGCCAGGCCGTCGAAGAAGCCGCGGGCGGAGGCGCCCAGGTTCTGGAAGAAGACGAGCAGCAGGTCGACCACGAAGCGGATGATCTCGCCCAGGGTCTTGCCCAGCCAGGAAAAGAAATCTTGCATGTACAATCTCGCGTCAATGGATGAAGCTCGTTTCAGCCGATCTGCTGCGCCACAGGCGCGACGCCGGCGGTTTCGGCGGCGCTGTCTGCCAGGGCTCGCCCCGCCTCGTCGTAGACATGAAAGACCGCATTTGCCCCCAACTCGCGTATCGGTTCGATCTCCTCGGGATACTCGACGACGGCGGTGATGCGACCTGGAAACTGCCGGTTGCGGAGCTGCTGCAGGGCGAAGAGGTTGCCCGAGTGATGCGGCATGGCCAGGACCACCATCTGCACCTCGCTCGACATCAGCAACTTATCCCAGAATTCTGAATCGACCGCATCCCCTTCGAGCAGGTTGAAGTCGCGCTCGCTCAGCTCAGTGACGGTCTTGGGGTTGCTGTCGATGCCCAGCACCCTGAGGCCATAGTGCTTGCGCAGCCGACGGTAGACGCTGCGGCCGATTCGCCCCATGCCGAGCACCACCGCCTGGGCATCGCCTATCTCTATCGGCCGCTCGCGGGTCGGCAACGCCTCTGCCGGTGCCGTGGGCAAGAGCGCTTCCAGGCGACGGTAGGCGCTTTCGCTGACCGCGTTGAGCACGGCGGAGCAGGCGAAGCTCAGAGCGACCGCCAGTGACAGTACGACCAGCCATTCTGCCGTCAGCCAGCCGGTGGCGACGGCCAGGGCGCCCACGATCAAGCCAAACTCGGAGTAATTGGTGAGCGCCAGCGTGGCCAGCAGCGAAGTGCGGTGACGCATCGGAAAGACCATGAAGACCGCCTGGTAGAGCAGGCTCTTCAACGGCAGGGCAATCACCAGCAGCAGCGCCAGACCGAGCATCTCCCAAGTCGGCGTGCTGGTAAAGCCGATGCTCAGGAAGAAGCCCACCAACAGCAGCTCCTTCAGGTTGAACATCGAGCGTGAGAGGTTACCGGCGGCAGGGTGTGGCGCCAGCAGCAGGCCGACGATCAGAGCACCAAGGTCTCCCTTGAGCCCCAGCAAGTCGAACAGGCCATAGCCCAGGACCAGCGCCAGGAACATGCCGAACAGCATCTGCATCTCGCCGTGTCCGAAGCGGTCCAGGGTCTGGCGCAGAAGCGGGGCCAGCGGGATGAGCAGGACCAAGCCGAGGGCCCAGGGGCTCGGCAGCTCGCCACTCGAGGCCGAGATGAACACCACGGCGAACACGTCCTGCATGATCAGCACGCCGATGGCCAGGCGGCCATGTGCGGATTGGGTCTCGCTGCGCTTCTCGAGCACCTTGACCACGAACACCGTGCTGGAAAAAGAGAGGGCGAAGCCCAGCATCAGCAGTGTGGCTGCGCTGGTCTTCTCCAGTAGTCCCAGGCCCAGCCACTTGAGCGCGCCGAGGACGAGGACGAAGAGCAGGCTGGAGCCGAGCATGTGTAACGAGGCGCTGCCCCACACCTCACTCTTGAGCAACTGGCGTACGTTGAGCTTCAAGCCAATGCTGAACAGCAGTAGGGTCACGCCGATGTCGGCGATCGTGGTGAGCAGTGGTGTCGACTCGTAGCCCAGCATATTGAGGACGAAACCGGCCGCCAGGAATCCGACGAGCGGCGGCAGGCGCACGAGCATGGCGGCTACGCCACCGAGAAAAGCGGCAATTATGTAGGCGGCGTCGATCATCTAACCCCAGTGCTCTGATAATGTGTCCGAGGCTGAGTGTAAAAGTTTGCTGCCCAAATGGCACTGGCGGAGTCGTCGCCCGGCGCCGGCAACGAGGAGATAACATGCAACTCACGACAATCGTGCTACTGGTCGTGCTGGTGCTGATGGTTATCTATGCCGTCAGCATCTATAACCGCCTGGTAGCGCTTAAGCATCGCTATCAGAACGCCTTCGCCCAGATCGAAGTGCAGCTCAAGCGCCGCTACGACACTATTGCCAACCTGGTCGAAACCGCCAGGGCCTACATGGCGCAAGAGCACGACACCCTCACCGCTGTGACCGAGGCGCGCAACGTCGCCCTGAGTGGGCTGAAATCGGCCGCCGCCCGGCCGGGCGAGCCCGGTGCCATGGCCGAGCTCGCCGGTGCCGAGGGAGCGCTCGGGGCTGCCCTCGGGCGCCTCAATGTCGTAATGGAGGCTTATCCGGATCTGAAGGCCTCCGACAACATGCGCCAGCTCTCCGAGACGTTGACCAGCACCGAGAACCGTGTCGCCTTTGCCCGTCAGGCCTTCAACGACGCGGTCATGCAGTACAACACCTACAAGCAGAGTTTCCCGCCGGTGCTGCTGGCGGGGCCACTGGGACATAGCCCGGACGCGGCGCTGCTGGAGTTTGACGACAGCGCCAATATTCAGGCGGCACCGCGCATCAACTTCTGACGGCACATGGCGATGGATTTCTTTGGCGCCCAGGCGCGCGCGAAACGCCTCACCCTGTGGCTGGTCGTGCTGCTCATCGTCGCCGTGTTGGGCATGTTCGCTGCCGCCGTAGCGGTGGTCGCGCTTGCCAGGCTGCTGATCGGAGGTGCTGCCCTGGCCAAGGCGCTAGGTGACCTGGCCTCGTCCATCCCGAGCAGGCGGACCCGCTGCGGGCCGTGGCTTGGTCGTTAGGCTGTCCGTTACCGCTGGCCGCTCTGAATGAGAGCGGGAATGGATCGTTTTCCCCGCTTGGTGTCCAAGCAGTAGGGTGACTGCCCCGGCGGCTTGCAGCGCTCGTCGGGCTCTGCTGGAATAAGCCCCTTTGCGGGTCTCATATGGATGGGAGAAAACCGATGGCCAAGACACCCTGGATCCCGGCCGCCGCGGCCTTGACCCTTGCCCTGCTGCTCGCGGGCTGTGGCGACGACGGCGAGGAAGCGTCAGCGCCAGCCCAGGATGGCGAGCCCCCGACCGAGACAGCGCCTGCGCCCGAGCCCGAGTCCGAAGAAGAAGTCACCGCGAACGAGTCCGCGGCCTCGCCGCCCGCGGAGGATGCGGAGTCATCGGCGGCGGACGAGCCTGCGCCTGGCGACGAGGAGGAAGTTGGCGCCGAGACGCTGGCCGAAACCCCTGACGAGACCTTGGAAGAGGGCGGCGCGCTCCCGGGAGAGCCGACCCGCGATGACATCGAGGCGATTCTCGAGGACACCGAGCGCCGTTTCGAGGAGGCCCAGCGCAAGATCGACCAGCAGTTCAAAGAGGCGGAGCAGAGTCGGCCCGAACTCGAGCCGATGGAGAGTGACGAAGAAAGCGCGGTCTCTGACATAGAGCGAGAGGCGGAGCGCTCCGGCGAGGTATCTCAGTCCGATGTCGACGCCTGGCTCGAAGAGACCGAGCGGCGCTTCGAGGAGGCGCAGCGCGAGCTCGACCGGCAGTTCGAAGAGGCGGAGAAGAGTGAGCCGAGCAGCGGCCTGCCCAGAATCGAGTCCGAGCAGCAGGCCGAGGCAGGCAGCGAGGAGGAGTCCCAGCCCGAGAACCGGTCACAGGACGAGCCCGGTTCGGGGACCTAGGCCTTGCTGGCGCCATCGCCTACCCGTGCAGCAAGGAAAAAGGCCCACTCTCTCGAGTGGGCCTTTCGGCGCTTCGCCGAGTCATTCTACTATACCCGGCGCCGGGTCTACCGAGGGGGAAGCCTCAGTTGGAAACCCGAATGTTGGAGGCCTGAAGGCCTTTCTTGCCCTGGGTCACGTCGAAGGTCACCTTCTGACCGTCCTGCAGGGTCTTGAAGCCTTCAGCCTGAATCTCGGAGAAATGCGCGAACAGGTCATCACCGCCGTCGTCCGGAGAGATGAAGCCGTAGCCCTTGGTATCGTTGAACCACTTGACAGTGCCAGTTGCCATTGTCGATTTTCCTTACTTACTGATTGATCGTGCCGGGCACCGGCGATACCGGGCCCAAACTGCGTGGGCTAGAGGGGAAAAGTGCGCTTCGGGTGCATCGAAAGGCTCGACATACGACGGGACGACTTTCCACTTGCTGACCAACGCCGCGGAAGCAACGTCACCCGTGCCTTCCGCTCAATCCACTGTAGTTAGAAAAAAACCGAGCGTCCAGCGAATCCGTCGTCTTAAATTGGCAATACTTCATATGGCACACCGTCAACCTCGTGGTGCTCAGGCGCTCGCCATGCCGGGTCTGTCATGCCCCTACTCAACCGGAGGTCCCTCATGCTGGATGCTCAGTTCTGGCCCTTTCTGATCGCCATTACCCTGCTTTCGATGAGCCCAGGGGTCGATACCCTGCTGGTCATACGCAATACCACCCGCGGCGGGGTGCGCGATGGTGTGATCACGAGCCTTTCGATCTGCTGCGGCCTGTTCGTGCATGCCACCATCTCGGCGCTGGGCATCTCGCTGATCCTGCTGCAGTCGGCTTGGGCGTTCAACGCGCTCAAGCTGGCAGGGGCTGCCTACTTGATCTGGCTGGGCATAAACGGCCTGGTGTCAGCCTGGCGCGGCAGGGGATTGCCGGTAGATGCGATGCAGAGCGAGCGTCAGGCCGTTCCGCTGTGGCGCCCGCTGCGCGAGGGGCTGCTTTCCAACGTGCTCAACCCCAAGACGATAGTCTTCTACATGGCCTTCCTGCCCCAGTTCATTGCGCCGACCGACCCGGCACTGCTCAAATCGCTGTGGCTTGCCGGGGTCCACTTCGTGATCGCCAACCTGTGGCAGATCGCCATCGTGTTCATGGTGGGCAGCGCCGGGCGCTGGTTTGGCAGCCGGCGCTTCGCCCGCACGCTGAACGGAGCGACCGGCACCGTGTTGATACTGTTCGGCATCAGGCTGGCACTGGAGCGCCAGCCTGGCTGAGAAGAGTGTCAGTTGCTGGCGAGCAGCGAGGCATCGTAGCGCATTGTCTTCTCCGCCTGGCTGAGCATCGCCACGCCTTCGCTGCTGCCGCCGTTGGCCAGGCTCTCGAAAATGACCCGGTAGGAGAGCACCGCCTGCACGTAGTCGCGGGTCTCGCGGAAGGGGATCGACTCGACGAACAGGTCGAACTCTTCCGGTGCGTCGCGCAGCCAGCGGTCCACCCGGCCGGGGCCGGCGTTGTAGGCCGCCGCTGCGGCCAGGCGGTTGCCGCGGTAGCGGTGGGTCATGTCGCGAATGTAGGTGCTGCCAAGGCGGATGTTGAGTTCGGGGTCGAGCACACCGTACGGCCCGGGGTCGCGGATGCCGAGCTGGCGGCTGAGCAGTGAGGCGGTGCCCGGCATGAGCTGCATCAGGCCGCGGGCGCCGGCCGGCGACAGCGCCTCCGGATTGTAGGCGCTCTCTCGCCGGGCGATGCCCATCAGCAGGTAAGGATCCACGCCGGTCTGCTGTCCCCAGTGCAGGAAATGCTCGCGGTAGGCCTCCGGGAAGCGCCAGTCCAGCGCATCCCAGAGCTCGGCAGCGATGGTGGTCTGCACCAGTCGTGCGTGCCAGCCGCGATGCGCGGCATAGTCGGCCAACGCTCTGACTTCGCGTGGCGTGGCGTTGGTCGCGGCATGCAGCCACTCGCTGTTGGCCAGCCCCTCCTCGCCGATGCGCAGCAACGCCTCGGTGCGCTGTACCGTAGGCCACTGGGCTACCTGATCGCGGAAATCGTCATTGAAGGTGCTGCGTTCCAGGTTCAGCGAGTAGGGACGCCCGATACGATCGGCAGCGGCAAAGCCGAAGAAGTTGCGTTCCTGTGCTGCTCGCGCATAGGCCACCTCGGCTAGCTCCTGGTTACCCAACTGCTCGTTGGCGCGAGCCTTCCAGTACTGCCAGCGACTGTCGGCGGCGACATCCTCGGGCAGATGTTCGACCCAGCGCAGCACATCGTTCCAGTCGCGCTGGGTCAGTGCGTGGCGGATGCGCAGTTCGAGCACACGTGCGGTGCCGATCCGCGGCAAGGCCTCGTCGACCCAGCCCAGGTTTTGTCCAACGTTACGCACCAGCGAGTAGAAGGCGAGTTCTTCCTCGATGGCGTGGCGATGGTCCTGTTCGATCGGCAGGTGTGGGGCGATCTTGCGCCAAGCCTCCATGGCGGCCTCGGTGTCGGCACGAATGAACCCCTGCATGGCGGCAACGAAGAGTGGTCCACTGCCGCGGCATTCGGGTCCGATGCAGGTAGGAATCCGGGTGATGTCGGCATAGCTGCGCTGCAGTCGCTCCACGGCGCTGCGGCCCTCCTGCCAGCGGCTGCCGAGCAGCCGACCCAGGTAGCTGACGAGGCCGCTCTCGCCCTGCTCCCAGGCCAGCATCATGCGCTCCCAGATCTCGAACTCGCTGATCTCGCCGTTGGCACGCAGGTGGTCGAACAGGGTGTCGCAGGCCGAAGGCTGCGAACGGCCGACATGCCACAGGGCGCGTCCCCCTTCGGCGGCTGCCTGCGGGTCGCTGCCTAGCAGGGCCGTGTAGTAGTAGCACTGACGCTCGGTGCCGCTGGGCACGCCCTCGGCCACGGCGAGCAGACTGCCGTAGCGGCCGGCGGCGCCATAGCGGGCGATTGCCTGGCCGCGCATCCAGTCGGCGACGGGCGCCCCGCGATGACGCTCGATGAATTCCAGGATCTGGCCCGGCTCGGCCTGTGGCAGGCGGCTACGCAGGCGGTGATACTCGACATAACTCTCGAGCACATGGCCGCTGATGGCGGCCTCGTCGATACGCTGCCACTGATGAAGGCGTGCGGCTTCGAGCGCTTCGCGCATGGCTGCGTCATCGGCCTGGCCGATCAGCGGCAGGCAGAGAAAGGAGGTGGCGACCAGGAAGCGGCAGTGCCTCAGGCATTGCCTCAAGGTGAGCATCGGCGACATGGTAACGACCTCGTTCGGTTCGCGGGCGGCATGGGTGGTGAGATGGTCAGCAGGCACGATGGCAGTAGTGTCGCACTAAATCAGCGGAACTACGAGGTAGGTGTCGTGCCGGGGAGCGCCTATGGTGAAGGGTCCTACTGGCTGTTACGGCGAAACGAGGAGTAAGAAGTGAAACCGTGGAATATCGTGGCTCGGCTGCGCCGACGCTCGCGGGCATTGGGACAGATTGCACGCGCGCTCAAGCTGTTCGTGCCCATGTATCGCGACGTGGTTAAGGGTCGCTATCGGCCACCGCCGTGGCCGGCCTTCGGTTGGATGCTGGCGGCGCTGGCCTATCTCGTCTCGCCGTTGGACCTGATTCCCGACTGGCTGCTTCTGCTCGGAGTTGTCGATGATATGGTGGTCGTCGGCTGGCTGTTGACAAAGGTAGACCGCAACCTGGACGCATACCGCCGCTGGCGAGGTTTTCCTGTCATGGAAGAGGGGGACGACGAGGGGTAGTTTTGATACGCTCGTTTGATTCCTGCCCCTGGACTTGTGTGAGGCCGAAAGATGCCCGACGTACCTGCCCCCACCGTGGATGAGTGGCGTGCCGCCCTGGCGCGCTTCGTGACCGTGATACCGCACACTCGAGAATTGGGCCTCGAGGTCGTTTCCGTCGCTCCGCCGACGGTGGCCATGTGCCAACCGTGGCGCGACGACCTGCTCGGCGACGTCGAGCGTGGACTCGTTCATGGCGGTGTGCTGAGCCTGCTACTCGATACGGCTTGTGGCTCGGCGGTGCTCTGCGGCCTGCCGCGCCCCGAGGTCTGCCCGACCCTGGACCTGCGCGTCGACCACTACCGCCCGGCGGTGGCTGGAAAGCCGATCTGGGTCGAGGCTCAGGTGCTGCGGGTCACGGCCTCGATGGTCTTCACCGAGGGAAGGGTGTGGCAGGAGCCGGGATGCACCGTTGCCCGCGGCATCGGCAATTTCGTCCGTTTGGGCGAGCGCAATACGCCGGAAGGCTTCGCCGAGGCGCTGTTCGCGGAGGTGGATCATGCCTGAGGGCTTCCACGACGCGGCCTGGCTGGCCAGAACCCGGGCTCAGGGGGACGTGGCTGCCTGGCTCGAACGGCTGCCCTATGCCCGCCACATAGGCGTTACGGCGAGCCCCGACGCCGGTGGCGATGGCCTTGTCTTTCGCCTCGAGCCGCACCAGCACAATATCGGCAATATTCTGCTGCCGGCGTTGCATGGTGGCGTGGTGGCCGCCTTCATGGAAACCGCCGGTACCCTCGACCTGATGCTGTCCGCGCGCGAACCGCGACTGCCACGCATCGTCGATTTCTCCATCGATTATCTGCGCACGGCGCGCGTCGTGCCGACCTTAGCGCGATGTCGCCTGCTGCGCGAAGGGCGGCGCCTGGCCAACGTGCAGGTCACGGCCTGGCAGGAATCGGAGGATCAACCGGTGGCCACGGCTCGCCTGCATCTGGTCCTGGGGGTGCCGGAACCAAGCGACGCTTGAAAACCCGGAGCCGGCCCCCATATCGCTGAACAGTTCAAAAACGGCGTCGCGTCATGCGCCGCCGCGGGTTCAAGCCATGAGGTAACCGATCCATGTCCACGACCGCTCACGAGGAAACCCTCGGCTTCCAGACCGAGGTGAAGCAGCTGCTGCACCTGATGATCCACTCCCTGTATTCCAATCGGGAGATCTTCCTGCGCGAGCTGATTTCCAACGCCGCCGACGCCTGTGACAAGTTGCGCTACGCCGCGCTCGACAACGATGCGCTGTACGAAGGCGACAGCGAGCTGCGCATCGAGATCGAGCATGACGAAAAGGCTGGCACCGTCACCGTGCGCGACAACGGCATCGGCATGAGCCGTGACGAGGTGATCCAGAACCTGGGCACCATTGCTCGCAGCGGCACCGCCGAGTTCCTCAAGCAGCTCTCCGGCGAGCAGCAGAAGGATGCGCGGCTGATCGGCCAGTTCGGGGTGGGGTTCTACTCCAGCTTCATCGTCGCCGACGAAGTCACGGTGCGTACCCGCAAGGCGGGCAGCGACAAGAGCGAGGGTGTCGAATGGCGCTCGAAGGGCGAGGGCGAGTTTACCGTCGCCGACCTCGAGCGCGAGGCACACGGCACCGAGATCGTCCTGCACCTGAAGAAGGAAGCCAAGGAGTTCGCCGACGACTTCCGCCTGCGCAGTCTGGTGCGAAAGTACTCCGACCATATCGAAGTGCCGGTGCGCATGCCCAAGGTCGAGACGGCCAAGGACGACGAAGGCAACGAGATCGAAGGCAGCGAGGTCACCACCTGGGAAACCGTCAACGAGGCCACCGCGCTGTGGGTGCGGCCCAAGAGCGAGGTTTCCGACGACGAGTACAAGGCCTTCTACAAGCACGTGGCCCACGACTTCAGCGATCCCCTGACCTGGAGCCACAACAAGGTCGAGGGCAAACTCGAGTACACCAGTCTGCTCTATGTACCGGGGCGCGCGCCCTTCGACCTCTATGAGCGCGATGGCTCCCGCGGAGTCAAGCTCTACGTCCAGCGTGTCTTCATCATGGACGACGCCGAGCAGTTCCTGCCACTCTACCTGCGCTTCATCAAGGGCGTGCTCGACACCCGCGAGCTGTCGCTCAACGTCTCCCGCGAACTGCTGCAGCAGGATCCCAAGGTCGAGAAGATCAAGGGCGCGCTGACCAAGCGGGCGCTGGACATGCTCAAGAAGCTGGCCAAGGACCAGGAGGCCTACCAGACCTTCTGGAACACCTTCGGCAGCGTGCTGAAGGAGGGCCCGGCCGAGGACTTCGCCAATCGCGAGAAGATCGCCGCGCTGCTGCGCTTCTCCACCACCCACACCGACAGCGCCACCCAGGATCAGTCGCTGGCCGACTACGTCTCGCGCATGAAGGAGGGCCAGGAGAAGATCTACTACATCGTCGCCGACGGCTTCAACGCGGCGAAGTCGAGCCCGCATCTGGAGATCTTCCGCAAGAAGGGCATCGAGGTGCTGCTGCTCCACGACCGCATCGACGAGTGGCTGATGAGCCACCTGAACGAGTTCGAGGGCAAGCGCTTCGTCGACGTGGCCAAGGGCGAGCTCGACCTCGGCGAGATCGAGGGCGAGGAAGAGAAGAAGGCCCAGGAGGAGACCGCCAAGGCCAAGGAATCGCTGGTCAAGCGCGTCAAGGAAGCGCTGGGCGACGCCGTGCAGGAGGTCAAGGTGACCCATCGACTGACCGATTCTCCTGCCTGCGTGGTGTTGCCGGAGCATGAGATGGGCTTCCAGATGCGCCGCATCATGGAAGCCGCCGGCCAGAAGATGCCAGAGGTCAAGCCGATACTCGAACTCAACCCGACCCATGCGCTGGTCGAGCGGCTCGAGGGCGCCGAAGGCGAGCGCTTCGCCGATTTGGCCCAGGTACTGCTCGACCAGGCGATCATCGCCGAGGGTGGCCACCTCGACGACCCCGCAGCCTACGTCAAGCGGCTCAATACGCTGCTGACAACCTAGGTCTTGCGACGGGCGTCGTCACGGCGAGGCCCGTCGCTTGATGGCCGCATGCCTACGCGTTTTCAAGCCGCCTGCAGGCGGCTTGTTCATGTCCATATGCGTCCCGCCATGTATCTTTGACGTCAACGTCATCGTTCATTTTTTTCCGATATTTCAGCTGCATAGTTTTACATTCGAAGGTGTTGGAAAAGCTGCGCAGCGGTTGTGCATCGCGGCATGGTCAGGTATGAATAACTGTTTGCCCTATTCGACCTTTCTATAACCATAAGGGAGATCCAACGTGAAGATTGGTGCACCCAAGGAGCTCGCCAAAGGAGAGGCGCGTGTCGCGCTGACCCCTGACAGTGCGCAGTTCATCAAGAAGCTAGGACACGAATGCTTGATCGAATCCGGGGCCGGTATCGCCGCCGGTTTCGATGACGACGCCTATCGCGCCGCCGGTGTCACGGTGGTGGAGAGCGCCGAGGCGCTGTGGCGCGAGGCCGAGGTCGTGATCAAGGTACGCGAGCCCACGGATGAAGAAGCCGACCTCCTGCGCGAAGGCCAGACCCTGATCGCCTTCTTCTGGCCGGCGCAGAACGAGGCCCTGCTGGAGCGCTGCCGGGCCAAGGGCGCGACTGTGGTCGCCATGGACATGGTGCCGCGTATTTCGCGGGCCCAGAAGATGGATGCCCTCTCCTCGATGGCCAATATCGCCGGCTATCGCGCGGTGATCGAGGCGGGCAATCAATTCGGCCGTTTCTTCACCGGCCAGGTCACCGCCGCCGGCAAGGTGCCTCCGGCCAAGGTGCTCATCGTCGGTGCCGGCGTGGCGGGGCTTGCCGCCATCGGCACCGCGACCAGCCTGGGGGCGGTGGTGCGTGCCTTCGACGTGCGCCCCGAGGTGGCCGAACAGATCGAGTCCATGGGTGCCGAGTTCCTGTTCCTCGACTTCGAGGAGAATCAGGACGGTTCCGGCACCGGCGGCTACGCGGCGCCTTCCAGCCCCGAGTTCCGCGAGAAGCAACTGGCGCTGTTCCGTGAGCAGGCGCCCGAGGTCGACATCGTCATCACTACTGCCCTGATCCCGGGGCGGCCGGCGCCCAAGCTGTGGCTCGAGGACATGGTCAAGGCGATGAAGCCCGGCTCGGTGATCGTCGACCTGGCCGCCGAAAAGGGCGGCAACTGCGACCTGACCGTACCGGACGAGCGGATCGTCAGCGACAACGGCGTCGTGGTGGTCGGCTATACCGACTTCCCCTCGCGCATGGCGACGCAAGCCTCGCTGCTGTATGCCACTAACATCCGTCACATGCTCACCGACCTCACACCGGAGAAGGACGGCAGCATCGTCCATGACATGGAGGACGACGTCATCCGTGGCGCCACGGTGACGCACCAGGGCGAGATCACCTTTCCGCCGCCGCCGCCCAAGGTCAAGGCAATCGCCGCGGCGAAGCCCAAGCCCAAGGAGAAGGAGCCCACTCCCGAGGAGCGGCGAGCGGCCGAACATGCTGCCTTCAAGGCGCAGACCAAGCGCCAGGCGACCCTGCTGGGTGCCGGTGGTCTGCTGATGTTGGTGCTCGGCCAGGTGGCGCCTGCCTCCTTCATGCAGCACTTCATCGTCTTCGTGCTGGCCTGCTTCGTCGGCTTCCAAGTGATCTGGAACGTCAGCCACTCGCTGCATACGCCGCTGATGGCGGTGACCAATGCCATCTCGGGGATCATCGTGCTCGGGGCGGTACTGCAGATCGGCTCCGGGAACTGGCTCGTCGTGCTGATGGCGGCCATCTCGGTGCTGATCGCCACCATCAACATCGTGGGCGGCTTCCTGGTGACACGCCGGATGCTCGCCATGTTCCAGAAATCGTAAGCGCGGAGACAACACATGCTGAGTCAAGGATTCGTGTCTGCCGCGGCGATAGCGGCAAGCGTACTGTTCGTCCTCTCCCTGGGAGGGCTGAGCAATCAGGAGAAGGCCAAGCGGGCCGTGTGGTACGGCATCATCGGTATGGCCGTGGCGGTCTTCTTCACCGCCTTCGGGCCGGGGATCGGCGCCTACTGGCTGATGATCCCGATGGTGATCGTCGGCGCGGTAGTCGGCGCCTACGTGGCCAAGAAGGTCGAGATGACCGAGATGCCGCAGCTGGTGGCGGCGCTGCACAGCTTCGTCGGCCTGGCCGCGGTGTTCGTGGCCTGGAGCGCGGACCTCGAGCGGCGCCGCGTGCTGGCGGCCCGGGCCCTCGATGCGGGCGCCGAGCAGTTCTCGGCCTTCGCCGCGCTCGTCGCCACCAAGGCCCCGGATGAGCTGATGTTCCTGCAGATCGAGGTGGTATTGGGCGTATTCATCGGCGCGGTGACCTTTACCGGCTCGGTGATCGCCTTCGGCAAGCTCGCCGGCAAGGTCGACGGCAAGCCGAAGCAATTGCCCGGTGGCCACCTGCTCAACGCCGGGGCGGCCGCGCTGTCGCTGCTGCTGGCCATCCTCTACCTCAACGGCGCCGGCTTCTGGACACTGCTGCTGATCGCCGCGCTGGCCTTCTTCATCGGTTACCACCTGATCATGGGCATCGGCGGCGCCGACATGCCCGTGGTGGTGTCGATGCTCAACAGCTACTCCGGCTGGGCCGCGGCGGCCATCGGCTTCACGCTCTCCAACGACCTGCTGATCGTCACCGGCGCACTGGTGGGCTCTTCCGGTGCCATTCTGTCGTACATCATGTGCAAGGCGATGAACCGCAATTTCGTCAACGTCATCCTCGGTGGCTTCGGCGGCACCCAGGGACCGGCGGCCGAGATCGAGGGCGAGCAGGTGGCGATCGATGCCGGCGGGGTGGCGAGCGCGCTCAACGATGCCGACAGCGTGATCATCGTGCCGGGCTACGGCATGGCCGTGGCCCAGGCACAGAACGCGGTGAGCGAGCTGGTGCGCAAGCTGCGCTCGGCGGGCAAGGAGGTTCGCTTCGGTATCCACCCGGTGGCGGGGCGCTTGCCGGGCCACATGAACGTGCTGCTGGCCGAGGCCCGGGTGCCCTACGATATCGTGCTGGAGATGGACGAGATCAACGACGACTTCGCCAGCACCGACGTGGTGATCGTCATCGGCTCCAACGACATCGTCAACCCTGCTGCCCAGGAGGATCCCAACAGCCCCATCGCCGGCATGCCGGTGCTCAAGGTGTGGGAGGCCAAGCAGGTATTCGTCTGCAAGCGCGGCCAGGGTACCGGCTATTCGGGCATCGAGAACCCGCTGTTCTTCAAGGAGAACACGCGCATGTTCTACGGTGATGCCCGGCAGAGCATCGACTCGCTGCTGTCGCAGATCGATTGAGCCAGTCCGGGCTTGCGCCCGCCGTCCAATGACGAGACATGCCCCCGCAAGGGGGCATTCTTCGTTACACTCATGACGGAATCTCCTGAGACTTCGTTCGATTCACGGGGCAGACATGTCAGACGATCCCATGCGGGTAGCAGTACTGGGCGGCGGCAGCTTCGGCACCGCGCTGGCGAGCATCGCCGCCGACAATGGCGCCAGGGTAAGCCAGTGGCTGCGCGACCCCGAGCTGGCGGCACAGATCGACCGCGAACACCGCAACCCTCGCTACCTGCCGGACTACGCCATCAACCCGGCAGTGCGGGCATTCAGCAACATGGAGGAAGCGCTCGAAGGCGCCGAGCTGGTACTGGTGGCGATTCCCTCCAAGGCCTTCCGTGACGTGGTGCGCCAGGCCCGGCCCTGGCTCCATCCCGACCAGATTCTGGTGAGCACCACCAAGGGGATCCAGGAGGAGGGCTTCAAGCTGATGAGCCAGATCCTCGAGGAGGAAACGGGCTTCACCCATATCGGCGTGATCTCGGGGCCCAACCTGGCCACCGAGATCGCCCAGAAACAGCTCACCGCCACCGTGGTGGCCAGCGACGATGCGCTGACACGCACCCGGGTGCAACAGGCGCTGGGCTGCGACTATTTCCGCGTCTATGCCAGCAACGACCGCTATGGCGTCGAGCTGGGCGGAGCGCTCAAGAACATCTATGCGATTGCCGCCGGTATGGCTGCGGCGCTGGGCATGGGCGAGAATACTCGCAGCATGCTGATGACCCGGGCACTGGCCGAGATGGGCCGCTTCGCCGTCAGTCTGGGCGCCAACCCCATGACTTTCCTCGGGCTGGCCGGGGTGGGCGATCTGATCGTGACCTGCTCGTCGCAGCTGTCGCGTAACTACCGGGTCGGTTACGCCCTGGGCCAGGGCAAGGGGCTGGACGAGGCCGTCGAGGCACTGGGTCAGGTCGCCGAGGGTGTCAATACGGTGCGTCTGGTGCGTGACAAGGCACGTGCGGATGGTGTTTACATGCCGCTGGCCGAGGGGCTCTACCAGGTCCTGTTCGAAGGTGTGCCGGCGCGCGAGATGGCGCGCATGCTGATGCGCGGCGAGCAAAGCAGCGACGTGGAGTTCGTCCTGCCACGCGAAGCCGTGCAACAGGCTCATCGCCGAATCGAGGCGGATGAGGGCGGGGCATGACGGCGCAACTCTTTATCATGCGCCACGGCGAGGCGGCTGCAGGGCATCCAGACAGTGAGCGCGAGCTGACCACCCGCGGACAGGCCGAGGCCGAACGCATGGCCGGCTGGTTCGGTCGGCAGGCGCTGGCAGGTGCCCGACTCTATACCAGCCCCTTCGTGAGGGCGCGTCAGACGGCTTCGCCGGTGGCCGAGGCGCTGGGTATCGAAGCCGAGGTGTTGCCACTCATCACACCCGACGACTCGCCGGCGGCGGTATGCGACTGGCTGATTGCCCATGCCAGCGATACGCCCATCGTGCTGGTCAGCCACATGCCCTTGGTAGGGCTGCTCGCCGAGCTGCTGACGGAGGGCAGGGCGCTTCGCGGTCTAGGCTTTCCCACGGCCGCGGTGGCCGAACTCGAGGGCGAGGTCTGGGCGGCGGGTTGCGCCAGGCTGCTGCGTTTCAGGGCACCCGCTGACATTCGCTGAGCCAGGGTGATCGAAGCCCGGCTGAGCCTCAAATCCAGCCGATCACCTTCAGCGCGAACACACCACCGGTGACGGTCAGGCTGGCCAGCAGCGTGGTCAACGCGATGATGTTGGCCGCCAGCGCGGCGTTGCCGCCCATGGCCTTGACCATCACGAAGCTGGCCGCGGCGGTGGGACTGGCGAAGAACAGGAACAGCACCCCCAGCTCGCGCCCCTCGAAGCCGAACAGCCAGGCGCCCAGGGTGGCGCCCAGCGGCAGGCTGACCATCTTGATCAGGCTGGCGCCGGTTGCCAACCGGCCCGAGGCCCGGATCGAGCCCAGCGACAGGGTGGCGCCGATGCAGATCAATGCCAGCGGCAGGGTCAGCGAGGCGAAGTATTGCCCCGAGGTCATCAGCCAGCCGGGAAGGCGAAGTTCCAGGGCGGCCACCGGCACGGCGACCACCACGGCCAGGATCAGCGGGTTGCGCAGAATGTGGCCGGCGATGCTGCGCCAGTTGGTGCGCTTGCCCTTCTGGTAGGTGGCGAGCACGACAACCGAGAAGGCATTGTAGGTGAGGATCACCACGCCGAGCAGCAGCCCGCCGGCAGAGAGCCCGTAGTCGCCGTACATGCCGGCGGCCAGCGCCAGGCCGACGATGCCGCAGTTGCCGCGAAAGGCGCCCTGCACGTAGACGCCCCGCTCGGCATGGGGCACGCGCAGGATGGCCCAGCCCCAACTGAGCAGGAAGCTGGCCAGAGTGGCCAGGGCGAAGTATCCCAGCATGCCGGGATTCAGCGTGGCGTCCAGGTCGGCCTTGATGATGCTGAGGAAGATCAGCGTCGGCATGGTGGCGCGGAAAACCAACTGCGAGGCGGTCGTTACGAAGGCATGATCGATCCAGCCCAGACGCTTGAGGCCCAGGCCGAGAAAGACCATGGCGAAAACCGGCAGGGTGATCTCGAGGGTGGCGAAGAAGAGGTCGAGCAGGCTCATCCACGCACCAGCCACAGGCCGATCACGATGGCGGCGGTTACGGTGATCCAGAATAGGCGGTTGCGTAAGCGAGTGTCGCGCCGGGGCCGGGTGGGGCGAGGCATGATGGACTCCAGAGAAGCGGACGGCATGGGCCGGAGGTCGACTTGGCGAGATAGAGTAAACCCGTTAGCCTGCTATCGCCACTAGCGGCTTGCCAGACTGATATGGGACCCCGCCATGAACGAACGTCACCCCTCCATGCGGCCGCGGCTGGTCTTCGCCCACGCCAACGGCTTTCCGGGCATGAGCTATCGCAGCCTGCTGGCGCCACTGCACGAACGTTTCGACATTCACCCCGTCGATCGTCTCGGTCACCATCCCGCCTATCCCGTGGGGGCCAACTGGCTGGCGCTGCGCGATGAACTTCTCGAGCATGTGCCGGAGGCCGACGGTCCCGTCATCGGCGTCGGACACTCCATGGGCGGGGTGCTGATGGCCATGGCCGCAGAGCATGCACCGCAGCGCTTTCGCTGCGTGGTGATGCTCGATCCTCCGCTGATGCTGGGCCTCGACGCCTGGAGCATGAAGGTCGCCAAGCGTTTCGGCTTCGTCGATCGGGTGACGCCCGCGGGCAAGAGCAGGGCGCGCCGTGCCAGCTGGCCAGACCGTGAGGCCATGGCCAACCACCTGCGCCGCCGGGGGCTGTTCCGTCGCTTTACGCCCGATGCCCTGCACGACTACGTCGAGGGCGGTACCCGGCTGCGCGATGATGGCAGCGCCGAGCTGATCTACGACCCGGCCATCGAGACCGAGATCTTTCGCAACCTGCCCGATCATCTGGCCCGCTTGCCGCGCCGGCTGCACATTCCCTTCGGTGTCCTGGTGGGCGGCGACTCCGACCTGATCACGCCCAGGCGCCGACGACGCCTGGCCGGCCATGGCATTCCCCTGGCCCTGGTGCCGGGCACCCACATGTTTCCCATGGAGCATCCCGAAGAGACCCGCCAGGCCCTGCTGGCCATGCTCGACGACCTGCTGGGAGGTGAGGCATGAACCCAGCACACTCGTTGAGCCTGGCCGAGGGGCGACTGGCCGCACTCGCCTGGGGGCGCGAGGATGCGCCCACCTGGCTGGCGCTGCACGGCTGGCTGGATAACGCGGCCAGCTTCAGCCGGCTGGCGCCCCTGCTGGTCGAGCGCCTCGGCATTCGCCTCGTGGCGCTGGATTTCGTCGGGCACGGCCACTCGGAACATTGCGAGGGTGATTACGCGCTGTGGGACTACTGCCACGACCTGCTCGACGCCGCCGACGAGCTGGGCCTGGGGCGTGTTTCGCTGTTGGCCCACTCCATGGGCGCGGGGGTGGCCTGCCTCACTGCAGCGGCGCTCCCGGAGCGTATCGAGCAGCTGGTGTTGATCGATGGCCTGGGCGCCGTGACCACCCCGGCGGCGGAGAGCGCCGTCCAGCTGCGCAAGGGCCTGCTAGCGGCCCGGCGCACGCGTTCGGTGACGCCGCGCTATCCTGATAGCAAGACCGCAGTGGCGGCTCGCGTCGCGGGGGGCGTGACGCCGATCGACGCCGGTACGGCGACGCCTCTGGTCGAGCGTAACCTAATACGAGAGGCCGATGGCCATGTACGCCTGCGCACCGACGGCCGGCTGCTGTGGCCCTCGCCGGTACGGCTGAGCCCCGAGCAGGCGCTGGCGCTGCTGGGCGCGATCAAGGCGCCGGTCCTGCTGATCGAGGGCGAGCGTGGGATCCTCGGCGAGCGCGACATGGCCCGGGCGGCCCGGGCGGCCGTGCCGCAGCTGAGGCGCGAAGTACTGCCGGGAGGGCACCATCTGCATCTGGAACCCGAGAGTGTGGACGCCGTGGCAGAGGCCATCGCGAACTGGCAAGTGGCACCGTAGCGGAAAACGACCTTCCGGGGAGGCGTGATGAGCAGCAGGAAGACGGCGAAAACGGGCAAGCGGGTGGCGCTGACCCTGGGTAGCGGTGGCGCACGCGGTTACGCCCATATCGGCGTGATCGAAGTGCTGGAGGCGAGAGGCTACGAGATCGTTGCACTCTCGGGCTGCTCGATGGGCTCGGTCATCGGTGGGGTATACGCCGCGGGGCAGCTCGAGGCCTACCGCGACTGGGTCTGCCAGTTGGACTACTTCGACGTGCTCAAGCTGGTTGACGTCACCTGGAGTCCGATGGGAGCGATGCGTGCCAGCAAGGTGATGAGCAAGCTCGAGGAACTGGTCGGTGACATTCTGATCGAGGATCTGCCGATTCCGCTGACCACGGTGGCCACCGATCTGATACGCCAGCGCGAGGTATGGTTCCAGTCGGGGCCGCTGCTACGCGCGATTCGGGCTTCCATCGCCATTCCGGGCGTCATCACGCCGGTTCACATCGGCGAAAATACCCTGGTCGACGGGGGGCTGCTCAACCCGCTGCCGATCACTCCTACCGTTTCGGCCCACGCTGATATGATGCTGGCCGTCAACGTGACCGCCCACAGCGCCCGGCCGGTGTCACTCGACGACCTGCTGCCGGCCGAGGCTCATGAGGAAGCCGACTTTGAAGCGGAAGCCGTGGCGCGCAAGTGGATGGACGTGCGCGGGGCAACGCGCTGGCTGTTCGAAGGCCTCGGCGGTCCCGAGACCGACGCCGCCGAGGAGGATGCCAAGGCGGTGCCGGCGCCGGGTGGAAGACGCGCTTGGGGGCGGATGGACATGATCCTGGCCTCCTTTGACATCACCCAGGCCTCCCTGGCCAAGTACAAGATCGCCGGCTATCCCCCAGATGTACTGATCGAAGTGCCCAAGACGGTGTGCGGTGCCTTCGAGTTTCATCGTGCCCAAGCACTGGTCCGCCTGGGGCGTCATCTGGCGATGGAGGCGCTGGATCGCTATGAGGGGCGCAGTCACAGCGGCGATGGTGGCAGCGCCGGCACTATCGTCGAGCCACCACAAATGCCGGCCGACAGCGAGACGGGGAAGGGCTAGAGGGGCTGGCCGCGACGTCGAAGCAGGACATAGACGGCGCCGGTGCCGCCGTCGATCTCCCGAGCCGAGCAGAAGGCCAGCACCGTCGGCCACTCGCGTAGCCAGGCATTGACGTGGCTCTTGAGCACCGGATAGTCCGCCGTACTGCCCCAGGCCTTGCCGTGAACCACCAGCACGCAGCGCATGCGGCTGCCGACGGCCTCCTTCAGGAAGCTCTCGAATTCCAGGCGCGCCTCGTCGAGGCTGTAGCCGTGCAGGTCCAATCCCGCCTCCCACTCGATCTGGCCGCGCTTGAGCTGGCTGCGGGTCCGGTAGGGCAGATCGGGGAGGGCGAAGTCGAGAAATTCCGACGGCCTGACAGGCGCCACGCGACCGTCGCTGGTGCGGCTGGTGCCGTCCGAAGTCTCCGCCGCCACTGCGGCGGCGCGCCGTTCGGCCGTCGCGGGGTCCCGCCGCCTGGGGCGTCCCGGGTCGGCGCGGTTGACGGCAAGGCGACGCACGCCGGCCTCGCGCAGCGCCTGGCGAAAGGCGTTGGTGTCATCATCGTCGTCATCGGGTGGGTGGCGTTGGCTCATGAGGTCTCGCGTGGTGTCGTCGAGCGGCCAGTATAGCGGCCTTGGCGTGGCTGTGAACCGCCTGCCGCCACGGGTACAATCGGCACATCGCTCATCATCGACCCGCAGGACCTGACGTGGCTAACTCCACCGCTTCCCGTTCGACCCTTACCCTGGATGACGAGGCGCTGTGTCGCGACCTCGTTACCCTGCGCGACTACCTGCGCTGGGCCGCCAGCGAATTCCACCTGGCCGGGCTGTGTCATGGCCATGGTACCGACTCGCCCTGGGACGAAGCCGTCGCCCTGACGCTGGGTGCGCTGCATCTGCCCTGGAACGTCGACCCGGCGGTGCTCGAAGCCAGACTGTTGCCGATGGAGCGCGCGCGCATCGTCGGCCTGGTGCGCGAACGCATCGCCTCGCGTCGGCCGCTGCCCTACCTGCTCGGCGAGGCGTTCTTCGCCGGCTTTGCCTTCGACGTCGACGAACGTGTGCTGATTCCGCGCTCGCCCATTGCCGAGCTGATCGAGACCGGCTTTGCCGCCTGGTTTCCCGAAGAGCCGCCCGCCAGGGTGCTCGACCTGTGCACCGGTTCGGGCTGCATCGGTATCGCCACGGCGCTCTATCTGCCGACCTGCGAGGTCGACCTCTCCGACGTCAGCGCCGATGCCCTGGCCGTCGCCAAGCAGAATATCCAGCGTCACGACGTTGGCGTGCGGGTGCGGGCAGTGCTCTCGGATCTGTTCGAAGGTCTGGCCGGGCAGCGCTACGACCTGATCGTCTCCAACCCGCCCTATGTCGATGCCCGGGATCTTGCCACCATGCCCGCCGAGTATCGCCACGAGCCGGAGCTGGCGCTGGGCGCCGGTACCGATGGGCTCGACATCGTGCGGCGCATCCTGCGCGAGGCGCGCGACCATCTCAACGACGACGGCGTGCTGATCGTCGAGGTCGGCAACTCCGACCGCCATTTGGAGGCCGCCTTCCCCGAGCTCCCTTTCCTGTGGCTCGACTTCGAGCGCGGCGGCCAGGGCGTTTTCGCCCTCACCGCCGCGGAACTCGACGCCCATGCGGCGTCCTTCGCCTGATCCATTCCTCTAGATATCGGGAGGCACGCTCATGTCCGGCAACACCTTCGGCAAGTTGTTTACCGTCACCACATTCGGCGAAAGCCACGGCCCGGCACTGGGCGCCATCGTCGACGGCTGCCCGCCGGGGCTGGCGCTCAGCGAGGAAGACCTGCAGCGGGACCTCGATCGTCGCCGCCCCGGTACCTCGCGACATACCACCCAGCGCCGCGAGCCCGATCGGGTACGCATCCTGTCCGGCGTGTTCGAAGGCGTGACAACCGGCACCGCCATCGGCCTGCTGATCGAGAACACCGACCAGCGCTCCAAGGACTACGGCAATATCAAGGATCAGTTCCGCCCCGCTCATGCCGACTACACCTACCATCACAAGTACGGCATCCGCGACTACCGTGGCGGCGGTCGCTCCAGCGCCCGTGAAACCGCCATGCGGGTGGCCGCCGGCGCCATCGCCAAGAAGTTCCTGGCGTCCCAGGGCATCACCGTGCGCGGCTACATGAGCCAGCTCGGCCCGCTCGAGATCGTCTTCAAGCAGTGGGAGGCCGTGGACGATAACCCCTTCTTCTGCCCCGATCCCGAGCGCGTGCCCGAACTCGAGGCGTTCATGGACCAGCTGCGCCGAGATCAGGATTCGGTGGGTGCCAGGATCACCGTGGTAGCCGAAGGGCTGCCCCCGGGCTTGGGCGAGCCGGTCTTCGATCGGCTGGATGCCGAGCTGGCCCATGGCCTGATGAGTATCAACGCGGTGAAGGGCGTGGAGATCGGCGACGGCTTCGCCGCCGTGGCGAGCCGCGGCAGCGAACACCGCGACGAGATGACCCCCGACGGGTTTCTCTCCAACCATGCCGGCGGCGTACTCGGCGGCATTTCCTCGGGCCAGCCGTTGATCGCCCATCTGGCGCTCAAGCCCACCTCCAGCATCACCATTCCGGGACGTAGCATCGACGTTGACGGCAACCCGGTCGAAGTGGTGACCAAGGGTCGCCACGATCCTTGCGTGGGCATTCGTGCCACGCCGATCGCCGAGGCGATGATGGCGCTCACGCTGATGGACCACCTGTTGCGTCATCGTGCGCAGAATGCCGCCGTCAGGGTGGCGACACCGGTGCTGCGCTGAGCCTGGCCCGAGGCGTTGAGTCTGGCGCCGAGTTGCTACACTGAAGACACACTGAAGCAGGGAAACGCCATGAAGATAAACGTCGAGTTCGATCTGACTCCCGAGGAGTTCCGCCGGGCCCTGGGCCTGCCCGATGTCGAAGCCTTCCAGCAGGAGCTGCTGGGCCGGATTCAGAAGCAAATGGAATCCGGGGTCGAGGGCTACGACCCCATGAGCCTGATGAAGCCCTTCCTGCAGCAGGGCTTCCCCCAGGACATGAGTCAGGGGCTCTCTCAGGGATTGGCCAGTTTCGGTACCTATCAGCAGATGATGCTCGACATGCTGCGCCAGGCAGGGAGTTCGATGGGCAAGTCACGGGAGCCCGCCGAGGCGGGCGAGGCCGAGGCTGCACCGAAGGGCTCGGGCAAGGCTGGCTCGGCCAGTGCGCGCTCTCGTTCACGGCGCTCGGAGTGACGGTTGCCGGGGCATCGCCCTGTGGAAGTGGAAGGGTATTGCAGCGAAGGCCCTGTCAAGCTACGCTTTGTGCGGTGCAGCATGAATGCCGCCGGGCCGCGCCATGGCGTCGGCCTGCATCGCAAGGCGCAGGGAAGTTGCCAGACAAGTCGACATAGTGGCGCTGGCGCCGCCCCGCATGTTTCCGGTCCACAGGAGGTCTACCCCATGCAGGACAAGATGCTCGATGAATTCAACCAGCAGACGCGGCGTTTCTTCGAACCCATGCGCAAGCTGAACTCGCTGATGCTCGGTAACATGGAGAAAATGACCGAGTACCAGCTCGAGGCGATGAAACGCTACAGCCAGATGGGTACCGAGCGCATGCGCAGCGCTTCCGAGATTCGTGACGCTCAGGATCTGCAGGCCTTCGGGGCGCAGCAGGCCGAAATGATGAACGAACTCTCGCGCCAGATGATGGAGGATGCGCAGACCCTCGGCGAGATGAGTCAGCAGTTCCGTACCGAGCTGGAGCAACTGTTCGGCGAAGTCAGCCAGGAGCTGAGCGATCAGGCCAAGCAGACCCAGCCGAGCGAAGCGAGCGCCAAGCCGGCCGCAACGAGCAAGAGCGATGCCCCGGCCAAGGCCAGCAGCCAGGCTTCGCGCAAGAGCTGATCCCTAAGGCCGCCCGCCGCGATGCGGGCGGCCTTGGCTGCCATGAAGAGCCACCGCCGAACCGGCAGGTGCCGGTCAGGCGGTGGCTTGGTTTCGTCGAGCGGGGCATGCCTTGCACATGGCTCGATGGTCTGCGGTGAACGAAGTCAAGGGTCCGAGAACAGGAGAGGGCGATGCAGTCAGGGGATGCGGTTTTCTCCCAGGTCGAACTGGAAGAGTGGAAGGAACAGCTACAGGAGATGGGCCAGCATTACCAAGGCCTGTTGCAGGATCTGCTCGAACGCATGGCACCCGATGCGGCCGCCGATTCGATCCAGGCCGACATGCGCGAAGCCTTCCAGGCCGGCGCCGAGTCGCTGATGCGCAACCCCCAGTTGCTGTGGCAGACCCAGGCGCGACTGATTCAGGACCAGTACCAGCTCTGGCAGCAGGGCTTGCAGGCTCTGACCGGCACGCCGGGCGAGCCGCTGGTGTATCCGCCCAAGGGGGATCGGCGCTTCAAGGACGAAGCCTGGCAGCAGGAGCCCTATTACCGTGCCATCATGCAGCAGTACCTGCTGTTCTCCGGCGCGGTCGAGGAGCTGATCGAGCAGCTCGACGGCCTGCCCGAGCGGCAGAAGCGCAACCTGGCGTTCTATGCCCGTCAACTGGTCAACGCCATGGCGCCGACCAACTTCGTCACCACCAATCCCGAGGTGATGCGCCGGACCCTCGAAACGAAAGGCCAGAACCTCGTCGAGGGGCTGGCTCAGCTACGGCGCGACCTGGGCAATTCGGCCGACGGCCTCAACGTGGCCATGACCGATCGCAGCGCCTTCGAGATCGGACGCAACATCGCCGTGACGCCCGGCTATGTGGTCTACGAGAACGAACTGATCCAGTTGCTCCAGTACACTCCGACCACCGACACGGTGTTCAAGACGCCGCTGCTGGTCGTGCCGCCGTGGATCAACAAGTACTACATTCTCGATCTGCGCCAGGACAACTCCTTCGTCAAGTGGCTGGTCGATCAGGGGCATACGGTGTTCCTGATTTCCTGGCGCAACCCGGGACCCGAGCAGCGCGACCTGACCTGGGCCGACTACATGCAGATGGGGCCCATCGCCGCCATGGGGGCCATCGAGCAGGCCTGCGGCGAGAAGTCGGTCAACCTGCTCAGCTACTGCATCGGCGGTACCCTGGCGGCATCCACCGTGGCCTATCTCACCAGCACCCGCCGCGGACGCAAGGTCAAGTCGGTGACGTACATGGCCACGCTGCAGGATTTCCGTGATCCCGGCGAACTCGGCGTACTGCTCAGCGAGCCGATCCTGCAAGGCATCGAGGCGCGCATGGAGGAGGATGGCTACCTGGATGGCCGCTCCATGGCCTATACCTTCAACCTGCTGCGCGAGAATGACCTGTTCTGGTCCTTCTACGTCAGTAACTACCTGAAGGGCGAGAATCCTGCACCGTTCGACCTACTCTACTGGAATACCGACGGCACCAACCTGCCGGCGGGTACCCACGGCTGGTACCTGCGTCATATGTACCTCGAGAACCGGCTGGTGGAGCCGGGTGGGATCGAGCTCGACGGCGTGCGCATCGATCTGCGCAAGATCTCGACGCCGAGCTATTTCGTCTCCACCAGCGAGGACCACATCGCCAAGTGGAACAGCACCTACTATGGTGCGCTGCTGCCCAAGGGGCCGGTGACCTTCGTGCTGGGCGGCTCCGGCCACATCGCCGGCATCGTCAACCCTCCTGCCCGCAACAAGTACGGGTACTGGACCAACGACACGCTGCCGGACGATCACGAGGCCTGGAAGGAGGGTGCCGAATTCCACGAAGGCTCGTGGTGGCCGCACTGGCAGCAGTGGATGACCGAGAACGGCTACGCCGATGCCGACAAGCGCGTGCCGGCACGCCAGCCCGGCGAGGGCGAACTCAAGCTGCTGGAGGAGGCGCCGGGGCGCTACGTGCGCATGACCATTCCCGAGGTGCTGGGCGAGGTGCCGGCCAAGGCCGACTGAGTTTTCAGATCCATGCCAGTGGAACGACGAGGCCCGCGCAAGCGGGCCTCGTCGCATGGGCCGGGGGCTAGAAGTGTCGTCGCTGACGCTGTGGCAGCTGCAGTCCAGGCAGTACCAGCAGTGCGCTGAGCAGCCACACTGGCCAACTGCCGGTGCGGGTGAAGGGCGTCAGGCCCTGCATGGGCACGGCCTCGGCCAGCAGCGTCACGGTCTCGAACTGAGGCGCGCTGGCGACGGTGTGGCCGTGATGGTCGACCACGGCCGTCACGCCATTGCTGGTGGCGCGGATCACGTAGCGGCCATTTTCCAGCGCGCGCAGGCGGGCCATCTGCAGGTGCTGAAGCGGACCGATCGATGCGCCGAACCAGGTGTCGTTGGATACCGTCAAAAGCAGCTCGGCATCCCGGGCCCGTTCGGCTACCAGGTCGGCGTAGATGATCTCGTAGCAGATAGCATTGCCGATCACGGTACCGGCAGCGCGAATCGGCGGCTGGCCCGCTGGCCCGGGTGTCATGGCCGGCATGGGCAGGTCGAAGAAGGCTATGGTGCCCCGCAGCCAGCGCTCCAGCGGCAGGTACTCGCCGAAGGGCACGAGATGCTCCTTGCGGTATTCGCCCTCGGCGTTACCCAGGGCGATCACGCTGTTGTAGTAGAGCCCACGGCCCTCGCGCTGGAGGATGCCGGTTAGCAGGGCGCTGTCCGGTGCCAGGTGGACCTGGGCGCGAGCCAGTAGCGGCTCGGCCTCGTCCTCGAACATCGGTAGCGCTGCCTCGGGCCAGATGATGAGATCGGCCTCGTCGGCATGCTCACGGGTCATATCCAGATAGGTGTTGGCAGCGGTTCGCTGACCTTCCGGTGTCCATTTGATCAGTTGATCCAGGTTGCCCTGAAGCAGCGCTACCTGCAGTGGTTCGCCGGCAGGCTCGGTCCACTGTGCGGGCAGTGACAACGGCACGAGCCAAAGCGCGGCAATGGGTAGGAGTGCCCACCAGCGGCGGTGCAGGAACTCCACGCCCAGCGTGCCGGACAGCGCGACGATCAGCGACAACAGGTAGACTCCGCCGACCGGCGCCCAGAGGGCCAAGGGCGAGTCGACGTGCGAGCTGCCCAACAGCAGCCAGGGGAAGCCGGTGAACAGCCAGGTGCGCAGCCACTCGCCCAGTACCCAGGCGCCGGCGAAGCTGAGGAAGGCGAGGCGCGGTCCGCACAGCAGGCGGTAAAGCCATAGTGTCGCGGCAGGGAACAGCGCCAGGGCGCCAACGAACAGGCTGGTCAGGAACAGCGCCAGGGGCACACCGGTATAGCCGTAGTCATGGATCGAGACGTAAACCCAGGAGGCGCCGGAGCCGAACAGGCCGACGCCGTAGCACCAGCCCAGCAGCGCCGCGCGGCGTGGATGCAGCGGTTTGACCGCCCAGTAGACGAGGCCCGCCGCCAGCGGGCCGAGCCACCAGAGTTCATAGGGCGAAGCGGTCAGGGTGGTGAGCACCCCGGCAACGAGCGCTGACAGATAGCCAAGCGACGACGGCAGGCGAGAGTAGGTCATGGCGTGTCGTTTCCTGAGGTGGCCGCGGTCAGTCCTGGGACAGAGCCGACTCGTCCTGCAGCACGGCCTCGAGCAGGCGGATGCGGCGGTTATCGGCATTGAGCACGGTAAAGCGCCAGCCGCCCAGTTCGGCATGTTCGCCACGGCCGGGGAGGTGGCCGAAGCGCTGCATCACCAGGCCACCCACGGTATCGAATTCGTCGTCGGAGAAGCGCGTGCCGAAGCGTTCGTTGAAGTCCTCGATGGGGGTCAGCGCACGGATGGCGTAGCGGCCTTCACCCAGGTCGCGAATATCGTCGTCCTCGTCGGTGTCGTGCTCGTCCTCGATATCGCCGACGATCTGCTCGAGGATATCCTCGATGGTAACGATCCCGGCGGTGCCGCCATACTCGTCGACCACCACCGCCATGTGGTTGTGGGTATCACGGAATTCCTTGAGCAGACTGTTGAGGCGCTTGGACTCCGGCACGAACATGGCAGGGCGCAGCACGTCTTCCAAGCGGAAGCGCTCGCGTTCTTCTTCGGGGCGGTTGAGCAATTGCAACAGGTCCTTGACCAGCAGTAGTCCCTTGACCTCGTCGAGATTCTCACCGATCACGGGATAGCGCGAGTGTCCGGTCTCGTAAATCAGCGAGAGATATTCCTCGGCCGGCTGGTCGACGGCGATGGCGGCTACCTGGGAGCGTGGGATCAGCACCTCGCGTACCTGCTGGTCGCTGATCTGCAGGGCGCCCTCGATGATCATCATGGCGTCCTGGTCCAGCTTGAGCCGGGCGGCCGCCTCGCGCAGGAATTCCATCAGCTCTTCGCGCGAGCTGGGGCCTTCACTATCCCCCGAGAGGGCGCCGAGCAGCTTGTCGAGCCAGGACCTTCCGCCCTGGCCGGTCGTTCGGTCGTCACTCATCGATCGTGTCTCTCGTCCTTGCGGTCGTCTTGTTGTTGCTCGTCGTCCGGGCTCGGTGCATAGGGGTCGGCGATGGAAAAATCCGCCAGGACCTCCCGCTCCAGCGCTTCCATCACCTCCGCCTCGTCTTCCTCGAGGTGATCGTGTCCGAGCAGATGCAGCATACCGTGTATCACCAAGTGGGCGTAGTGGTCCGTAAGACGCTTGGCTTGCTCGTGGGCTTCGCGTACCACCACCGGATGACACAGCACCAGGTCGCCGAGCAGGGGCAGGACGATGCCTGGCGGGCTCTCGAAGGGAAAGGAGAGCACGTTGGTCGGCTTGTCACGATCGCGATAGTCGCGGTTCAGCGCCTGTCCCTCCTCGATGCCGACGATGCGTACGGTGACCTCGTGGCGCGTCTCATGCGGAAAGCGCGCCAGCACGGCGTGGATCCAGGCTTCCAGATCGGCTGGTGCCGGCAGCCCCTCGGCGGAGGTGGCAAGCTGGAGATCGACCACCGGTGTCGAGGTCATTTCCTGTCATCTTCCCGGTTGCGCTCGCGCTCCTGTCGCAGCGCCTCGCGCTCACGCTCGCGTGCTTCCTTGCGGGCGCGTTCCTGGACTTCCTGCTCGGCCTCGAAGCTTTCGTAGGCCTCGATGATGCGCTGCACCAGCGGATGGCGCACCACGTCCTTGGCGGCGAAGTGGGTCACGCCGATACCGGCGGTTCCCTTGAGCACTTCCAGGACCTGGATCAGCCCGGAGCTCTGGCCGCGGGGCAGATCTACCTGGGTCACGTCGCCGGTGATTACCGCGGTGGAGCCAAAGCCGATGCGGGTCAGGAACATCTTCATCTGCTCACGGGTGGTGTTCTGGCTCTCGTCGAGAATGATGAAGGCGTTGTTCAGGGTGCGGCCGCGCATGTAGGCCAGCGGAGCGATCTCGATCACCTGGCGCTCGATCAGCTTGCCCACCTGCTCGAAGCCGAGCATCTCGTAGAGGGCATCATAGAGCGGGCGCAGGTAGGGGTCGATCTTCTGCGCCAGGTCGCCGGGCAGAAAGCCGAGTTTCTCGCCCGCCTCGACGGCCGGTCGCACCAGCAGGATGCGGCGCACTTCCTGCTGATTGAGCGCCTCCACCGCCGCGGCCACGGCCAGGTAGGTCTTGCCGGTACCGGCCGGGCCGATACCGAAGTTGATATCGTGCTGGCGAATGCTCGCCACGTAATTTTGCTGGTTTTGCCCGCGCGGTTTGATCAACACCTTGGGCGTGCGCAGCAGTACCTCATCATCGCTGGGGCCCTCGTCGTCGTCGACTGCCTCGCGCCCCGACTCCTGCAGGAACAGGTGCACGGTATCCGGCGACAGGTCGCTGGCCTCAGCTTCGCGATAGAGGTGCTCCAGCACGTTGGCGGCGGCCTTGACCCGGTGGCCTGGTCCCGCCAGCTGGAAGACGTTGCCGCGGTTGCGCAGGGTGACGCCGAGGCGTGATTCGACCAGCTTAAGATGCTCGTCCCGCTGACCGCAGAGGTTGGCGAGACGCTGTGGGTCATTGGGCTCGAGGCTCAATGTGATGATGCGGTTGGCCTGTGCGGCGTGTTGACTCAAGGTGGCGAAGTTCCTGCGTTGCGTGGTTTGGCACCAGCTTACTGCCCCGCCTCTTGGCAGGGCAATCCTTGGGGAAAACGAAGGATCGGCCCGTGATGCTACGGGCGACCATAACGGTTTCCTGTGGTCAGTGTAGCGCCGGGGAAGCCAGCTCGCCGCGTAGAGAATTGGGCAGTGCCTCGGTGATCGTCACGTCGACGAAGTAGCCGATCAACTCGGTAGGGTTGGCGGCGCGGAAGTTGACCACCCGGTTGTTCTCGGTGCGTCCCGACAGCTGTCCCGGATCCTTGGGCGAGAAACCGCTGACCAGGATGCGCTGGGTAGTGCCCACCATGCGCCGCGATATCTGCATCGCCTGCTGGTTGATGCGCTCCTGTAGGATCGCCAGGCGCTGCTTCTTTACACTTTCGGGAGTGTCGTCGGGCAGGGCGGCTGCCGGGGTTCCGGGGCGCGCCGAGTAGACGAAGCTGAAGGAGTGGTCGAAGCCGATGCGATGGATCAGGTCCATGGTCGCCTCGAAATCCTCCGCGGTTTCGCCGGGGAAGCCGACGATGAAGTCGGAAGAGAAGCTGATGTCGGGACGCAGCGCACGAATCCGCTCCATCTTGGCCACGTACTCCTCGGTGGTATGGCCGCGCTTCATGGCGGTGAGGATACGGTCGGAGCCGGCCTGTACCGGCAGGTGCAGATGGCTGACCAGTTCCGGGATCTCGCCGTAGGCGTCGATCAGGCTGTCGGAAAACTCCACTGGATGCGAGGTAGTGAAGCGAATGCGGTCGATGCCATCCACTGCCGCCACGCAGGCGATCAGTTCGGCCAGGTCGATCTCGTCGCCGAGCTGGTTCTCGCCACGGTAGGCGTTGACGTTCTGGCCCAGCAGATTGATCTCGCGCACCCCCTGGTCGGCGAGATGGATCACTTCGTCCATCACCGCCTCGAACGGGCGCGAGACCTCCTCGCCGCGGGTGTAGGGGACCACGCAGAAGGTGCAGTACTTGGAGCAGCCTTCCATCACCGAGACGAACGCCGTCGCCCCGTCGGAGCTCGGCTTGGGCAGGTGATCGAACTTCTCGATCTCGGGGAATGTGACGTCGACCACCGAGATCTGATTCTGGCGGCGGGCATCGAGCATCGACGGCACGCGATGCAGGGTCTGGGGGCCGAACACCATGTCCACATAGGGCGCCCGCTTGCGCAGCGCCTCGCCTTCCTGACTGGCTACGCAGCCGCCGACTCCGATCACCAGATCGGGGTTGGCGTCCTTGAGCTTCTTCCAGCGGCCGAGCTGATGGAATACCTTCTCCTGGGCCTTTTCGCGAATCGAGCAGGTATTTAGCAGGATGACGTCGGCCTCGCCTTCGTCGTCGGTCAACTCGAGCTGGTGCGATTCGCCGAGCAGGTCCGCCATGCGGGCGGAGTCGTACTCGTTCATCTGGCAGCCGTGGGTCTTGATGAAGAGTTTCTTCGCCATAAGAATTGAAGGTCGGTTATCCGACGCGTGCGTCACCGGTGAGTGGAGTGTCGCGGGAATGGGCTCGTTCAAGCCGTTCTCGAAGGTGGCCGCATTATACGTAAGCCCGACCACCGGGGCCAGAGGGGCCACCGCGGCGGTGTGCGACTGTGGTACGCTTGCGCCTTGGCAGGCCCCGTAGTGGGGGCTCGAAGCGTAACCCAACGTTGAGGACAGACGGCCATATGGCGGCCAAGCCGATCTATCGGGTGGTTTTCCACCAGCAGGGCGAAATCTGGGAGCTCTACGCCAGGGAGATCTACCAGAGCGAACTTTGGGGCTTCATCGAGGTCGAGGAGTTCGTCTTCGAGGATGGTTCGAAGCTGGTTGTGGACCCTTCGGCCGACCGTCTGCGACACACCTTCGACGGTGTCAAGCGCAGTTATCTGCCGTTGAACGCCATCGTACGTATCGACGAGGTGGAACGCGAGGGGCCGGCAAGAGCGGTCAAGAGCGAGGGGCGCATCGCCGAATTTCCGCGTGGCCCGATGCCGCCCCCGAGGCGCGAGACCTGAGCGGCCGAAGAGGCGGCGACGGGCTGTTCAGGAAACGATCAGCCTGGACCGGGTCCGTGCCGGCGTGGCATGAGGCTGCCTTTCCAGCGGTTTTCCCGGGGCTTATCCACAGATTCTGTGGATAGGTCGCTGAACGACATGAGCAGGACAACGGCATGAAGCATCGATTCGAATTTTTGCTCGCGGGTGTGGCGCTGGGCCTGATGGCTTCCCCGCTGCACGCCCAGCAGTCAGAGGACGCCAGCCACTGGGTTTCCGAAGAGCTGACGACCTATGTGCGCAGCGGGCCGACCGACGGCTATCGCATCGTCGGGACCCTGACGGCTGGTGAGCCGGTTACCCTGCTCGAGACCAGCGGCGACTACAGCCGAGTCGAGAACGCTGAGGGCGAACGGGTATGGGTGCTCAGTGCCGAACTTCAGGAAACGCCAAGCTCGCATGAGCGACTGCCGCAGATGGAGGAGCAGGTCGCCCAGCTCGAAGCGGAGCTCGACGGTATCAACGAGACCTGGGAGGGACGAGTCTCGGCCATGACGGAGACGCTCGAGGCACGTGAGCGGCGCATCGCCGAACTCGAGGCGCGCAATCATCAGCTCGACAGTGAAGCCGAGCAGTCGCGCCGCACCATCCGCCAACTGCAGGCGCGCCTGGATACTCAGGAAGAGGACCTCTTGATGCGCTACTTCATGTATGGCGGTGGCGTGGCCGGTGCCGGCCTGCTGGTGGGCCTGATCGTTCCGCACTTGCCGCGCAAGCGGCGCAAGCGCGATCGTTGGTTCTAGTAGAGGGAGTGGCATGGCACACGAGTGGCTCGACCGCTGGCGCGAGGGGCGTATCGGTTTTCATCGCCCCGAGACTCACCCGGCTCTGGTGCGCCATTGGCCGCTGCTCGGCGTACGCCCCGGCACCAAGGTGCTGGTCCCGCTGTGCGGGAAGAGCCTCGACATGCGCTGGCTGGCCCGCCACGACCATCCGGTGCTGGGTATCGAACTGGCCCAGGAGGCTATCGAACAGTTCGTTGCCGAGGGGGCGGGTGACGTTTCGCGCTACCAGCAAGGGCCGTTCTCGATCTGTCGCCAGGGTAGCGTGGAGCTATGGTGCGGAGATTTCTTCCATTTCCATATCGACCAGGCGGCGGAAATTGGCGCTTTCTATGATCGGGCGGCGTTGATCGCGCTCCCGCCCGCCACGCGGCAGCGCTACGCCTTCCATCTTGCCCAGTTGATCCTCCCCGGTTGCCGCGGTCTGCTGGTATCGCTGACAAGGGCGTCCGGGGATGAAGCCGCCGGACCGCCCTACCATGTATCGGCCGAGGAGGTTCGCGAGCTGTTCACCCCCAATTTCCAGGTCACCCACCTCGAGGACGGAGCGCCGGAAGCGGGCAGCGGCTTTCGCGAGAGCGTCTGGGCATTGGTCCGCCGTGGTCCGCTGACTTAGCAAAATACACCGGACGGGGCGTCCAGCATTGCCTGGTCCCACTACGCTGAAGAGCCGAGAGTCTCAGCGGGCCAGCAGTCGGGCCAGTTCCGGGTCGCTGAAGGCACGGTCCAGGGCGTCGGCGATCAGGTCGTTGAGCATGCGTCGGTTGGCGTCCCGGCCGGGGCGCAGGGCGTAGCTCTGCGTGCGTCGCGAGGTGTAGGTGCCGGTATAGGTGGTGCCCTGGTTGGTCACCTTGACCTCGAGCACGGCTTCAAGGCGAGCTTCGTCGATGACCGGCTGGCTGTCGCCACGCTCGTAGCCGAGATGCTGCAGCGTTAGCGTCAGGCTAGGGCGGTCGTTGCCGGGCTGAGTGGTCGGCGAGAAACCCATGTCGCGCACGGCGCGCTCGGCTTCGCGCTGCAGGTTCGGTACCAGTTCGTGAGCGCTGACCGTGATCACCGCGGTAGACATGGCGCTGCCGGTTCGAGTGCCGACCACATCGTCCTCGCGTTGATCCACGGCGGCCACCGTCACGGCCTGGCCATTTCCGGCCTGCGGCACCGAGACGCTACGCTGGGGGTTCAGCTGCAGATAGTGGGGGCTGGCGCAGCCGGCCAGCAGGGCGGTGGCAAACAGCACGGCTGCGGCACGCAGGACATGACGTCGGTTCATTCTCCCTCCCGGAAGTCGTCTGCTGGGTAGATCATGGCCCGGAACGTTTGGTACCCGATGTTTTATTGGGCACCTCCATTCACTGGATTCAGGCACTTGCGCAGTATATCGCCGTGCGCTGGATGACGACAGCGTTACACTCGGGACAATGGAAGCGGTTACACTGGCTCTCTCAAGTGAGGGAGATGCTTCATGATTCGTCCTGCCGTTGCCGAGGACATACCGCAGCTCGTCGACATCTGGCTGCGGGCTTCGCAGTTGGCCCATGATTTCATACCCGCGACATTCTGGCATGAGCGTGCCGACGACATGGCGCGTATCTATCTGCCCGGGGCGGAAACCTATGTGCTGGAGGTGGCCGGTCGCGCCATAGGCTTCGCCGCGCTCAACGGCGACCATCTTGAAGCGCTGTTCATCGATCCCGAGCTGCAGAGCTTCGGCCACGGCACCCACCTGATGGCCCACGCCATGGGCAAGCGGCAGCGCATTACCCTGTGCGTCTACTCGCGCAACGTGCGCGCCGTCTCCTTCTACCGCCGGCTGGGCTTTCGGGCCGTTGAGGAGCGATTGGACCCGCACAGCGGTGAAAGCGAAACCCTGATGCTGTGGACGCAGCGGCCGGAGGGCACAGCGGGTCAGGCGTAGCCGATCGCTCGCTCAACTCGTGGTCGCTACCGTTTTCGATGGCTGATGGTCTCGCTCGGCGGGAAAGCGATGCCAGCGCCGGGGCAGGGCATAGAGGCGTACGCCGCGAGCGAGTGCCAGTCGCTCGTAGTCGGCGTGGCGAATCGTTGCCAGCCACGGCTCGCCCAGCCAGTCGGCTGCCAGCTCCACGCGCACTTCGGCGCCTACCGGCGAGATCGCGGTCACGGTGACTGGCATGTGAGCATGAGCGGCAGGCTTCTCTGCCAGCTCCACCTCATGGGGGCGCAGCAGCAACTCTTCCGGTCCGTCGGCAAGGTCCACGGCCAGCCTGGCGTCTCCGCAGGTCAGCACGCCGTTGCGTACGCTGCCCTCCAGGTGATTGACGTCACCCAGGAATTCGAACACGAAGCGGTTGGCGGGGCGTCGATAGAGTACGTCGGGCGTGTCGATCTGCTCGATGCGGCCATCGCTCATCACCACCACGCGATCGGAGAGCTCCAGCGCCTCCTCCTGGTCGTGGGTCACGAACAGGCTGGTGAAGTTGAGCTCGTCGTGCAGATGGCGCAACCAGCGGCGCAGCTCCTGGCGCACCTTGGCGTCGAGCGCACCGAAGGGCTCGTCGAGCAACAGCACGTCGGGGCGCAGGGCCAGGGCGCGAGCCAGCGAGACGCGCTGCTGCTGACCGCCGGAGAGTTGGGCCGGGTAGCGCTGGGCCATGTGCTCGAGCTTGACCATCTCCAGCAGGCGGTGCACTCGGCTGCGGATCTCGCCGCTCGAGGGGCGGCTCTTGCGCGGCATCACGGTAAGGCCGAAGGCCACGTTATCGAACACTGTCATGTGGCGGAACAGGGCGTAGTGCTGGAACACGAAGCCGATGCGCCGATCGCGCACGTGCAGGTGGGTCACGTCGCGCTCGCCGAACAGGATACGCCCCCCGGGCTCGCGGTCAGCCGTTTCCAGTCCGGCGATGATGCGCAGCAGCGTGGTCTTGCCGGAGCCGGAGGGGCCAAGCAAGCCGACCAGTTCGCCTTCTGCGATGTCCAGGTCGACCGGCTCCAGCGCCTGGGTCCTGCCGAAGTGCTTGCCGATGGCATGAAGGCGGATGCTCATGCGTGATCCTCCCGGCGCGCGGCGCGCCATTCCAGGCTGGCCTTGGCGACCAGCGTGAGCAGGGCGATGAGGGCCAGCAGCGATGCGCTGGCGAAGGCGCCCACGGTATTGTAGTCCTGATAGAGCTGCTCCAGGTGCAGCGGCAGGGTGTTGGTCTGGCCACGAATGGCGCCTGAGACCACGGAGACGGCGCCGAATTCGCCCACCGCCCTGGCGTTGGTCAGGATCACGCCGTAGAGCAGTGCCCAGCGGATGTTGGGCAGCGTCACCCGACGAAAGATGGTCCAGCCGGGGGCGCCCAGGGTGACCGCGGCCTCCTCCTCGCGCGAGCCCTGGGCCTGCATCAACGGAATCAACTCACGGGCCACGAAGGGGCAGGTGACGAAGATCGTGACCATCAGGATGCCGGGCCAGGCGAACATCAGTTGGATGTCGTGTCCATCCAGCCAGCTGCCGAGCCAGCCGGTGCGGCCATACAGCAGCAGGTAGACCAGCCCTGCCACTACGGGTGAGACAGCGAAAGGAATATCGATCAGTGTCTGCAGGATGCGCCGCCCCGGAAAGCGGAAACGGGTCACCAGCCAGGCCAGGGCGACGCCGAATACCAGGCACACGGGGATCGTCAGCACGGCGATGACCAACGTCAGCTGGATCGCCGCCAGGGTATAGGTGTTGGTGATGTTGGCCCAGAACACATCGACGCCCCGGGCAAAGGCCTGGGCGAAGATCGCCACCAGCGGCAGCAGCAGGAACAGCGCCGCCAGCAGCACGGCGGCCGTGATCAAGAGGCGCCTGACAGCGGGAGCGTCACCGATCCGTTGCATCAGCCGTGTCCTCCATGCAGGCGCTTGATGAAGCGGCCTTGCCAGATATTGATGACGAGCAGCAGCGCAAGCGAGGCGAACAGCACCACCGAGGCGATGGCCGAGGCGCCGGCATAGTCGTACTCCTGCAGCCGCACGAAGATCATCAGCGCGGTGATCTCGGTCTCGTAGGGCATGTTGCCGGCAATGAAGATGATCGCGCCGAACTCGCCCAGCGAACGAACGAAAGCGAGCCCGGTACCGGTTACCAGGGCCGGCCACAGGTGCGGCAGGATCACCCGGCGAAAACCGGTGATGTCCGAAGCGCCCAGCGTCAGTGCAGCCTCGTCCATCTCGTGGGGCATGTCCTCGAGTACCGGCTGCACCGTGCGTACCACGAAGGGGATACTGGTGAAGGCCATGGCCAGGGCAATGCCGACCCAGGTATAGGCCACCTGCAGCCCCAGCGGCTCGAGCAGCCGCCCCATCCAGCCGTTGCTGGCGTAGAGGGTGGCCAGGGTGATGCCGGCCACCGCGGTAGGCAGCGCGAAGGGCAGGTCCATCAGCGCATCGAGCAGGCGCCTGCCGGGAAACTCGTAGCGTACCAGCACCCAGGCCAGCAGCAGGCCGAAGGCGGCATTGACGATGGCCGCCACGGCGGCGGCGCCGATGGTCACCATGTAGCTTGCCACCACCCGGTCGTTGGTGATGATCGTCCAGTATTCGGCCAGGCTCAGCCCCGCCAGTTGGCCGAACAGCCCGGTCATGGGCAGCAGCAGCATCAGCGAGACGAAGGTCAGGCTGATGCCGAGCGACAAGCCGAAACCCGGCAGCACCCGCTTGGGGGTGCTGCCGAGACCGATGGCGAAGGACCGAGTGCTCATGAAACCTCGCTCTTGGCGTGTGTCTCAGCTGCTGCCATCAGCGGCGCTGCAGCTGGTCGAGGAGGCCGCCGCTGCCGAAGTGCGTGTCCATCACTTCGTCCCAGCTTCCACCGATTTCCTCGACGGTGAGCAGCTCGGTTGCGGGGAAGTTCTCGGCGAATTCCTCCACTACCGCTTCGTGATGCACACGGTAGTTGAAGCCGGCCAGCATGCGCTGCGCTTCCTCGCTGTAGAGATACTCCAGGTAAGCCTGGGCCAGGTCCTGGTTGCCGTTGCGTTCGGCATTGGACTCGACGACCGCCACCGGGAATTCGGCCAGGATGCTGACCGGCGGCACGATGACTTCATAGTCGTCGCTGCCGTACTCCTGGCGAATGTTGTTGACCTCGGACTCGAAGCTGATCAGCACGTCACCGATACCGCGCTCGATGAAGCTGGTGGTGGCGCCACGGCCGCCGGTGTCGAACACCGCCACGTTGCGCAGGAAGGTGCGCATGAAGTCGTGGACCCGCTCTTCATCGCCCTCGTATTCCTGGTCGGCGAAGCCCCAGGCGGCCAGGTAGGTATAGCGACCGTTGCCCGACGTCTTGGGGTTGGGAAAGACGATCTGCACGCCTTCTTCTACCAGGTCGTCCCAGCTCTCGATGCCCTTGGGGTTGTCCTTGCGAACGAGGAAGGCGGTAGTGGAGTAGTAGGGCGAAGCGTTGTTGGGCAACTGCTGCTGCCAGTCCTCGGCGACCAGGCCCGCATCGGCCAGCACCTGTACGTCGGTGACCTGATTGTAGGTGACCACGTCGGCACGCAGTCCCTGGAGAATCGCGCGAGCCTGGGCCGAGGAGCCGCCATGGGACTGCTGGATCTCGACCTCCTCGCCGTTTTCCGCCTGCCAGTGGGCGATGAACTCGGGATTGATCGCGCTGAACAGTTCGCGGGCGATATCGTACGAAGAGTTGAGCAGCTCGCGCTCGGCGGCGAGCGCCGGCGTCGCCAGACCAATGCCCAAGGCGGCGGCGAGAAGCGTGCGGCGAAGAGAGGTAAGTCGCATTGGTGTCTCCGGCAAATGGAACTTTGTTAGCAAGAGTATGATTGCTGATGTGGAATTACAATCTCCGCTCTTATTCTTTTTATCTATATGCTTCATTGACGAAACATGTCCGTCTCCGCTCGCGAAACAAGCGGGTCTGTTAACATAGCGGCCTTATTTCCGTGCGATGACTGGTTGACCCAATGAGCGACGCGAACCGCGATTTCCTGATAGCCCCTTCCATTCTCTCCGCCGATTTCGCCCGGTTGGGTGAGGAGGTGGACAACGTACTGGCCGCCGGGGCCGACATCGTCCACTTCGACGTCATGGATAACCACTACGTCCCCAACCTGACCATCGGCCCCATGGTCTGCGAGGCGCTGCGCAAGCACGGGGTCACTGCCCCCATCGACGCGCACCTGATGGTCAAGCCGGTGGACCGGCTGATCGGCGACTTCATCGATGCCGGAGCCAGCTACATTACCTTCCATCCGGAGGCCTCCGAACACATAGACCGTTCGCTGCAGCTGATCCGCAGCGGTGGCTGCAAGGCTGGGCTGGTGTTCAATCCCGCCACGCCTCTCTCCTACCTCGATTACGTCATGGACAAGGTCGACATGATCCTGCTGATGAGCGTCAATCCAGGCTTCGGTGGCCAGTCCTTCATTCCGGGAACGCTCGACAAGCTGCGTGAGGCGCGACGTCGCATCGATGCGTCGGGTCTCGATATTCGCCTCGAGATCGATGGCGGGGTAAAGGTCGACAACATTGCTGAGATCGCCCGGGCCGGGGCCGATACCTTCGTTGCCGGCTCGGCGGTATTCAAGGCGGGCAGCGACAGTGACCCGAACCGCTACGACAGCGTCATTCGCGCGTTTCGCAAGCAACTGGCGACGGCATAGGTCGACAGCGATGCAGCACCCATCACCCGAGTGGTTCCTCTATATGGTCGAAACTCGACAGGGGAGGCTCTATACCGGCATCACCACCGATGTCGCACGGCGTTTGACGCAGCACGAAGCCGGTCGTGGGGCCAAGGCTCTGCGCGGGCGCGGGCCATTGGTGCTGGTGCATCAGGAGCGGGTGGGCAGTCACGGCGCCGCGCTGCGGCTCGAGGCCGCGATCAAGCGTCTCTCGGCTGCACGCAAACGGATCTGGCTAAAGGAACGGCAGGGCCACGAGGAGGCACCATGCATCCCATCTTGAACGGTATTCGCCTGATCAGCTTCGATCTGGATGGCACCCTGGTCGATTCCGTGCCCGACCTGGCGGTGGCGGTAGATACCAGTCTGAGCGAGCTCGGTCTGCCTGCGGCAGGTGAGGCACGGGTGCGTGACTGGGTGGGGAACGGTTCGCTGAAGCTCGTCGAGCGCGCGCTGGCCTTTGCCCGAAACGCGCCTCCCGATGAGGCGCTGCTAGGGCGTGCCCACGAGGCCTTTCTCGAATGTTACGGACGCGATCCCGGCTCGCGCACACGGCTCTATCCCGGCGTGAGCGAAGCGCTGGATGGCCTGCGTGACGGCGGTTGGGTCCTGACGCTGGTCACCAACAAGCCGTTCGCCTTCATTCGACCGATCCTGACCCAGTTCGGAATCGAGCACGATTTCGCACTCTGCCTGGGCGGCGACAGCCTGCCGCAGAAGAAGCCTGATCCGGCGCCGCTGCTGCACGTGGCGGCGCAATTCGGCCTGCCGCCTTCGCAATGCCTAATGGTGGGGGATTCGCGTCACGACGTGGCGGCAGGGCGCGCCGCCGGTTTTCGCACCCTGGCGGTTTCCTATGGCTACAACCACGGCGAGCCGGTCCGCTACAGCCGGCCCGATGCGCTGGTTGATTCACTGGCGGAACTCGTTTAGGGTCGATTTTCGAACCCTATCAATGACCTCGGATTCATTCCGTTTGCCTATCCTGCGGGACACGCTTCGATGGACAGCATGATGCTGCATGACCCCTCCTCTGCACGTGGTCGCCTTCTCCTGGCTGCCACCTCGACGGTGCCGTTCGCTGCAGAGCCTGCCGGCTGGCGATGGTGACGCTCGCTAGAGCATTAACTCCGTTCTTTTCCCTTGCGTCCCTGTCGTAACACCGAGGAACCGGTCATGATGACTTCCGAACGTTTCCATGCGCTGGCCGAGGCCGGCTATAACCGTATTCCGGTCACCCGCGAGGTCCTGGCCGATCTCGATACGCCGCTTTCGACCTATCTCAAGCTGGCCGACGAACCCTGGACCTTCCTGCTCGAATCGGTACAGGGCGGCGAGAAGTGGGGACGCTACTCGATCATCGGGCTGCCGTGCCAGGAGCGCATCGAAGTGCGCGGCTTCACTGTCAGCCGCTTTCGCCAAGGTGAATGCCTCGAGCGCGTGGAGGTGGAGGACCCACTGAGCTGGATCGAGCAGTTCCAGGCGCGTTTCCGCGTGCCCGACCTCGACGACCAGCCGCGCTTCGACGGCGGCCTGGTGGGCTACTTCGGCTACGATACCATCCGCTACATCGAACCGCGCCTGCGGGGCGTCGAGAAACCCGACCCGCTCGGCGTGCCGGACATTCTGCTGATGGTCTGCGACGAGCTGGTGGTCTTCGACAACCTCTCGGGGCGGCTGACGCTATGGACCCATGCCGATCCGACCATCCCGGACGCCTTTGCCACGGCGGTGGCGCGCCTCGAGAGCCTGGAGCGGCGCCTGCGCAGCGCCGGCGTGCAGGCCGCCAGTCCCGGCACCGGGCGCAGCGCGGTGGAGGAGGGGCACTTCACCTCAGGTTTCACCGAGGCTGGTTTCAAGGCCGCGGTGGAGAAGATCAAAGAGTACGTGCTGGCTGGCGACGTGATGCAGTGCGTGCCTTCGCAGCGCATGTCGATCCCCTACCAGGCCTCGCCGCTCGATCTGTACCGCGCGCTGCGCAGCCTCAACCCCTCGCCCTACATGTTCTTCTTCAACCTGGACGACCATCATGTGGTGGGGTCGTCTCCCGAGATCCTCACGCGGCTGGAGGAGGGCGAGGTCACCGTGCGCCCGATCGCCGGCACCCGGGTGCGCGGCAAGACCGAGGAGGAGGACCGCGCGCTCGAGGCCGAGCTGCTGGCCGATCCCAAGGAGATCGCCGAGCACCTCATGCTGATCGACCTGGGGCGCAACGACGTGGGGCGCATCAGCGAAACGGGGTCGGTGCAGGTGACCGACCAGATGGCCGTCGAACGCTACTCCCACGTCATGCACATCGTCTCTAACGTCACCGGTAGGCTGAAGCCGGGGCTGTCCGCCATGGACGTGCTGCGCGCCACCTTTCCGGCCGGCACGCTTTCCGGTGCACCCAAGATCCGCGCGCTGGAGATCATCGACGAGCTGGAACCGGTCAAGCGAGGCATCTATTCCGGCGCGGTGGGGTATCTCTCCTGGCACGGCAACATGGACACCGCCATCGCCATCCGCACCGCGGTGATCAAGGATGGCGAGCTGCACGTTCAGGCCGGCGCCGGCGTGGTCGCCGACTCGGTGCCCGAGCTCGAGTGGCAGGAGACCCTCAACAAGGGGCGCGCCATCTTCCGCGCCGTGGCGATGGCCGAGAAGGGGCTGGACAACCTCTAGGGAGCTTTGGCCGCCGGCGCCTCCTAGTGCCGGGCGGCCGCTCTCTCGGTGGAGGCAGGCTGGCGCATCGAAGGCGAATTCGTCTCACCTGAGGCAAGCGAGCTTTTACTCGCTGTCCGCGCTGCCTTCCCGCTCTTGGCTGTCCACGCTCTCCTGACCGGTTTCCTCTTCCTGCATCAGGGCGCTGCGGATCAGGTTGGCATTGTGGCGCATCAAGGCCACGTAATTGGAGGCGTCGCCATCGGCTTCGCTGAGCGAATCGACGTAGAGCGGTCCGGCGACAGCGGGGATGGCCTTATCGGTGGTAAGTCTCTGAATGTCGCGGTCCGACAGGGTGCTTTCCCAGAATATGGCAGCCGGCTGCAGCGCTTCGATCAGGTCCGCTATGCGCTTGGCCTGAGGAGGCGAGCCCGCCGTCTCGGCGTTACTGCCCCAGATGCCGTCATGGCGAAAGCCGTAGGCCTCGGCGAAGTAGACGAAGGCCGCTTCGGTAGTGATCAGGACCCGCTGCTCTTCGGGGATCTGCGCCAGGATATTGTCCAGTTCCTCATGCAGCGCGGCGAGCTTCTCCTTGGCGGCACTGGCTCTGGCTTGGAAGCTATCGGCAGCCGGCGGGTGCAACTCGGCGAGATGATCAGCGATGACCTGGAGGTAGGCCGCCACGGCACGCGGGTCCATCCAGAGATGAGGATCGGGCTCGCCAGTATGTTCACCGGTGATGATCGGCTGGGTCGAATACTCCGATGCCTCGGCGAGGGCCACCAGCGGTGCCCGGTTGCCTACGGTAGCGTGGACCTGGCGCATCCACTGTTCCAACTGGTAACCGTTGTAGAAGATGAGGTCGGCATCTTCCAGCGCGATGAAACTGTCCGGTGTCAGCTCCCAGTCGTGCACTTCGGCACCAGCAGGCGCCAGCACGACCAGTTCGATATCGTTACCGCCGACCTGATTGACCAGATCGCCAAGGATCGAAAAGCTGGCGACAACCTTGGGATTGGCGGCTGCGACTGAAACGCCGCCGACCATGGCAGCGAGGGGGAGAGCCAGCCAGGTACAGGCACGGCGGATAAAGCGCATCGTCAATCTCCTTTTTACGTAGCGCACGTGCCCCGATGATAGAGACTGGAACCTAGGCTGGCCAGCGGCCCGACCAGCTCGTCTGCGGTGTGCCTCGCCGCCATCGTGCGTTGACAGCCACGCGGCTACGACGGCACTATTGCGACATGAACGCAAACGCCTACATGCCGAACATGATCCAGTGGTGGCGCTCCTGAGCGAGGGGGCGGCACGCTGACGACTGAAGAAAATGCCGCCGTTGGGGCGGCTTTTTTGTGTCCGAAGCAGGCCCTGCACGGCTGGCCGAGCCTACGAAACAATGCAGAGATTGAACGGGACCTTACGCCATGTCCGTGCTGATGATCGACAACTACGACAGCTTCACCTTCAATGTGGTGCAGTATTTGGGAGAGCTGGGAGCCGAGGTGGCGACCTACCGTAACGACGCCATCACGCTGGCCCAGATCGAAGCGCTGGCGCCGAGCCACCTGGTGATCTCGCCGGGCCCCTGTACTCCCAACGAGGCGGGGATTTCATTGGCCGCCATCGAACATTTTGCCGGACGCCTGCCGATTCTCGGCATCTGCCTGGGTCATCAGGCCATCGGCCAGGTGTATGGCGGCAAGGTGGTGCGGGCGCCTCAGGTGATGCATGGCAAGACCTCGCGGATTCGCCATACCGGCCAGGGCGTTTTTGCCGGCCTCGAGGATCCGCTCGAGGTCACCCGTTACCACTCCCTGGTGGTGGAGGCCGAGACCCTGCCCAGCTGCCTGGAAGTTACCGCCTGGACCGATGAAGATGATGTGACGCCTGGCTTGGTCATGGGTCTGCGTCATCGCGAGCTGGACATCGAGGGCGTGCAGTTCCATCCGGAATCGATACTGACCCGTCAGGGGCACGAGCTGCTGGCCAATTTCCTGAAGCGCCGCTGAACCGCAAGAGAGAGGAGTTTCTGTCCATGCAGATGCGAGAAGCCATCGCCGCGGTGATGCGCCACGATAACCTGAGCTTCGACGACACCCACTCGGTGATGCAGCAGATCATGACCGGGGAGGCCACCGATGCCCAGATTGGCGGCCTGCTGGTCGGTCTGGCCATGAAGGGGGAGACCGCCGAGGAGATCGGTGCCGCTGCCCAGGTCATGCGCGAGCTGATGAAACGAGTGCACTTGGTGGCCGAGAATGTGGTGGACATCGTCGGCACCGGTGGCGATGGCGCCAACCTGTTCAACGTCTCGACCGCCTCGAGCTTCGTCGCCGCGGCGGCCGGTGCCCACGTGGCCAAGCATGGCAACCGCAGTGTCTCCTCGTCTTCCGGCAGCGCTGACCTGTTCGACATGGCTGGCATCCAGCTGGACCTCAAGCCGGAGCAGGTCGCACGCTGCATCGAGCAGGTGGGGGTCGGCTTCATGTTTGCTCCCAACCACCATCCCGCCATGCGTTTCGCCATTGGCCCGCGTCGCGAGATGGGCGTACGCACCCTGTTCAACATCCTCGGTCCGTTGACCAATCCTGCTGGCGCACCCAATCAGGTACTGGGCGTCTATTCTGCCGAGCTGGTGCCGCTGATGGCCGAAGTGCTGCGCCAGCTTGGCAGCCGCCACGTCATGGTAGTGCATGCCGAGGACGGCCTGGACGAGATTTCGCTGGACGCTCCTACCCAGGTGGCGGAGCTCAAGGACGGCGAGATTCGCTGCTATACCATCGCGCCCGAAGACTTCGGCATCGAGCGACAGGAACTGGCCCCGCTCAAGGTCGTCAGCGCCGAGGACAGCCTGCGCCTGGTACGCGAGGCGCTGATAGGTGAGGGACCGGCGGCCGATATCGTCGCCCTCAATGCCGGAGCGGCACTCTACTGCGCGGGTATCGCCGACACCCTCAAGGAGGGAGTGATGATGGCCCAGGACGCCCAGGCCTCCAAGCTGCCGCTGGAGAAAATGAAGGAACTGGCCGACTTCACTCGTGTGCTGGTTTCGTGATGATCGGGGCGCCACGCGGCGCCCCTTCTCGTTACGACGCTATCGTTGTGCTCTGCTCGATCAGAAGCGATAGGTAGCACTCAGGCGGATGTCGCGTCCGGGATCGGGCAGGCCGTGAGCGACGTCGCCGGCATCGCCGTAGCTGGCGTGATCGAAATACTGCTTGTCGAAGACGTTGTTGACCCGCAGCGACAGCGTCAGCTCATCGCCGTCCAGCGGCCGCCAGCTGGCGTAGAGGTCGTTGACCCCGTAGCCGGCCTTCTGCGGGTAGTCTTCGGCGACGTGGGCCAGCCGCTCGGCGAAACGTCCGGTCCAGCCCAGGTCGATGGCGTCGGTCGCCTGGAAATTGACGTTGGCCACCCAGGTGTCGCCAATGCTGGTGCCGATGGCCATATCATCGTCGCTGAGCGGCTCGCCGTCGATCTCGGGCCGGGCCCGACTATAGGCGAGCGAAGCGTCCAGGCGCTCCCACTCGTAGCCGATCCTGGCGTTGAAGCCGCGGGACTTCAGTTCGCCCAGGTTGCCGAGCACGCCACGCTCGACCTGGCCCACCACGTTGTCGATGCGCGTCTCGAACACTTCCGCCGCCAGGTAGAGGTTGCCTTGGCGATAGGTGGCGCCCAGCTCGACGTTGTCGGCGACTTCTTTTGTGCGATCTTCCGCGTTGCGATAGTAATCGAGGACGAACAGTTCCTTGACGTGGGTGCCGCGAATGGCGCGTGCCCAGCCGCCGTGCAGGGTAAGCTGTTCGGTGGCGTCGAAGCGCAGGCCCAGGTTGGGGCTCCAGCCGGCTTCGCTGAAGCTGTTGTCGGTCAAGTGCTCGTCCAGCTCGAACCAGTCGTGGCGTGCGCCGGCACTGAGTCGCAGGCGGTCGGTCAGCTGATAGTGGTTCTGCAGGTAGAGCCCCACCACGCTGCCCTCTTCCCGGTCGGTGCCGTAGAGGGGGCTGCCCAGGCTGGCTTCGTCCTTGCGGTAGTCGACGCCGTAGGTCAGGGTGAGGTCGCCGATCTGGCTGCGATTGCGCAGGTCGCCGCCGTGGCTCTGCATGGCGCCGATATAGTCACCGTAGGGACCATCGACATGCTCGAGCGATGCCTCGGTGTGGTAGAGCGTCAGGTCCAGATCGAGCCAGTCATTCGTGTCGGAGGTGAAGCCGTACTGGCCGGTCACGGTTTCGCGCACCACTTCCTGATCGAGGGGAGCGTTGCGTGCGCTGGGGTGCCAGTGGGGTCGATGCAGGCGATACGCTTCGTCCTCGCTGCGTTCGTAGCTCAACCGGACCCGCTGTTCGTCGGTGAGCTGGCCAACCAGCTTGGCGAAGCCGGTGAACCTTTCGGTGCCCGTATAGGGCTGGGTGTCACCTTCGGCGTCCTGGTAGTCGCCGTGGTCGGTCTGGGTCAGTGTGGCCAGGGCGCTCCAGTTGTCGGTCAAGCGTCCGTAGAGAGAGGTGGAGGCCTTGTAACCATCGGTATTGCTGAAATAGCCGCCTTTGAGCAGTGTGCCGACGTTCTGGCCCGGGCGCAGTAGATCCTCGGGATCTTTGGTCACGAAGCGAATGGCACCGCCCAGAGCGCCGGGGCCGTTGGTTGCCTCGCCGGCACCAGTCACGACATCGACCTGCTTGAGCAGCTCGGGCTCGACCAGCAGGCGCCCTTGATGGTGAAACAAATTGCCGGACTGGGTGGCGCCGTCCACGGTCACGTTGAGCATGGTGTCTTCCAGGCCGCGCACATAGACCTTCTGGGCCGCCGGGGCGCCGCCACCCACGGCGACGTCAGGCAGCTCGGCAAAGATATCCTGAAGGTCGCTAGCCTGGCGTCGTTCGAGTGCGTCCGCGTCGACGCTTCGGTCGCTTTCGCTGGTGCGCTCGGCGGTAACCTGTAGCGTGTCGAGCTGCTGGGGATCGCTCTGGGCCAGGGCAGTGGTAGAGGTGCTGATAAGGGCGATGGCCAGCCACAATGGGTTGCGAGCCCAAGTGTTGCTGAAGTGCGATTCATGTTTCATGAGTTCTTTCTGCGCTCCTATGAGTGATAAGTGTTCTTATTTGGAGTGCATTCTTGTTTAACTCGAAGCCGAAGTGAACCGCTTTTACATTTGTTACGAAGTGCGTTTCATGGCCGCTTCGGACGTGACGCCGGGAACCACAACGTCATGCGCAGGCCACGCGTGACGCGGTTCTCGGCGCGAACCCAACCGCCGGCTGCCTCGACCTGACGGCGGGCCAGCGGCAGACCCAGGCCATGGCCGTCCGGGCGGTCGTCACGGGCCTGGTCGGTGCGGTAAAAAGGCGTGAAGATGAGTTCCAACTGGTCGCTCGCCACGCCGGGACCTTCGTCGTCGACGGTGAGCCGGTAGCCCTCGTCGTCCGGCCACAGGCCGATGCGGATGTGGCCACCGACAGGGGTATAGTGGCAGGCGTTACGGATCACGTTCTCGACTGCCTGGGCCACGGCGCGATGACTGCTTCCGCTGATCGCCGACTGAGGGGGAAGGTCGCTCTCCAGGCAATGATCGGGGTACTCGTAGCGGACATCTTCGATGACGCTGTCGAGCAGGTCGGTGAGGTCCAGGCTGTCCTGATCGAGGCTCGGTTGTTCGTTCTCGAGCCAGGCCAGCGTCAGGGCATCCTCCACCAGGTCGCGCATCAGGCGGCATTCGCGGCGGATACGCGGCAGGAAGTGCTGAGTGTCGATGCCTTCCTCCACGCAGCTCACCGCCATGTCGATGCGGGTCAGCGGGGTGCGCAGTTCGTGAGAGAGATCTGCTATCAGCCGACGCTGGGTGAGAATGAGGTCGCCGGTGCGCTCGGCCATGCGGTCGAAAGTCTCCGCCAAAGCGGTGAGCTCGTCGTTGCGTTTGCCCAGCAGGGCGCGTACCCGCACTCCCAGGTTGCCCTCGCTGAAGGAGCGTGTGGCTAGCTCCAGTTGGCGCAGTGGTCCCATCAGGTGGCGGTAGATCACAACCGCGAGCAGCACCAGCACGGCGAGTGGTAGTGCCACCTTGAGCAGCAGCTTGGTCTCCGGCAGGTAGGTCCCGGGGCGCATGCGCTGGGGCAGGGTCACCAAAAAGTGGGTTTGTCCGTCGGTGAAGGTGACATCCATGATGGGGTTCTCGGTGAAGTAGAGATGTATCTTCCACTCCACGTGGCGTCCCAGCCGGAAACCCTCCTGAAACTGCTCGGACAACCTGCTTCCCGCCAAGGGTTGGACGTCCGAGCGCACCACGGCGGCCCAGGTGTTCTCACGGACTTGCAATGCCTCCAGCCACTCGGCCAGGGCCTGTTCGTCGCCGGTGCGATACAGACGTTCGGCCGTCGCTCCCCATTGATTCAGAGTCTGCTGGTGCGGCTCGGCGATGAAGCTCATCTTCTGTTCGGTTTCGGAGCCGAGGAAAGTGACTACCCAGACCAGGACCAGGGTGCCAAGCGTGAGGGGACCGCACAGCTTCCAGAACAGACGTCGTGTCACAGGAAGCAGTACCCCTTGCCGTGTACCGTCTGCAACCGGTCGGCGGCCATTCCTGCCGTTACCAGCTTGCGCCGGACCCGGCTAAGGTGCATGTCGAGGCTGCGGTCATAGCGGCTGAACTCGCGTTCTAGCACCAACTGGTAAAGATAGGGCTTGCTGAGCACCTCGCCCTGGTGAAGTAACAGCATCCATAGCAGGCGGAACTGGATCGGGGTCAGCGAGACGGGTATGCCGTCGTGGCGAACTTCCAGGCTGGCACGACCGAGTCTCAGCGGACCTACCTTCAGCTCTTCGGGGTCGGCTCTCTGGTCGGTGACTCCCAACGTGCGGCGCAGCAGGGCCTCGATGCGCAGCAGCAGCTCGGTGAAGCCGAATGGCTTGGGCACGTAGTCGTCGGCGCCGCAGCGGTAGCCCAGGATGCGTTCCTCTTCCGCGCCGCGGGCGGTGAGCATCATCACCGGGGTCTGGCGCGTCTTGCGCAGCCGGTCGAGCACCGCGAAGCCGTCCAGCTTCGGCAGCATGGCGTCCAACAGTATGAGATCGAAATGTTGGCCCAACGCGGAGAGCAGCGCGCCTTCACCCTCGAAGCATTGGCAAGTCCGGTATCCTTTGCTCTCCAGTAGCCCGGTGATTTGCCCGTTCAGCGTACGGTCGTCCTCGACAACCAGTACATGCGGTCGGCGCGGTGCGACTGAAGCCATTGGGCCTACACTCCATGCATACGATAATCGTTATCGTATGCATGACGGGTGCGATTGGCAATATATCTCAACCTGATTTGCTTGCTCAGGCCATGATTCACGCCGTATCGGTAGCCGGTAGTGCTACCACGCTGAGGAGTCTGCCGCCGCTCAGGCAGACCATGCCTGACATCTCCCGGCCTGCCGCCCAGCCGCTGCCCAAGTCTTCCAGCAGGCGCAAGCGCACGGCGCCGAGGCCGTGCCAGGCCACCAGCTCGGCGGCTTGAAAGTGAAACATCCGCCCCACCAAGGGGTAGAGGGCCTTGAACAGGCTCTCCTTGAGGGAGAATGTCGCGCCGACCATCAGCGCTACGTGTGATGGTTCGCACTGTTCCAGACGAGCGGCCTCCCTCGGTGTCAGCACCCGTCTGGCCAGCCGCCTGGCCTCCTCGGAACCCAGCAGTCGCTCGGCGTCCAGGCCCAGCCCCAGGTAGGCTTGCCGGTGGGCGACCAGCGCCGCGGCCCAGCCGTCGCTGTGAGTGAGGGAGCCTACGCAATCCATGGGCCAGCGGGGTGAGCGATCCTCATTCATACTGGGGCAGGCGCTACGGCCGTCCAGCAGCCAAAGTGCTCGCTGGGCGCAAAGGCGCCCAGCGACATACTCTGCCCGCCGCTTGGCAATGGCACCTCGCAGGCGGGAGGGAAGGGGGATACCTGCAAGGGGCGCCGTGCCTGTCTGCGCTTCGTAGAGCGCGGAGTCGAAGCGCGCCGCGATCAGGCGGGTGCCAGGCAAAGGTGACACCCAGGGCCAGTCGCTGCTGAAAGGGCCGATAAAGGAAGGAGACGTGTCCATGGGCGGATTCTGGCATGGGCACCTGTATGGGTGCCATGCTGAAGTGGTATTCGCCCTTAATGCACGACTTTGGGGCTGTGACTTTCCAACTCGAGCCGGGGCTAGGTAAGATGGGCCGCTTACCGGCTTCATCCGCGGCCAGCGCCGCCCGCACCGAGACAGCACCATGAGCCCAACCAAGGACGCCCCGACCATTCTCACCCGCATCCTGGCCCGCAAGGACGAGGAAGTGGCCGAGCGCAGCCGCGCCGTGTCCGAAGCCGAGCTGCTGGAGCTGGCCCAGCGCCAGAGCGCCCCACGCGGTTTCATCGCCGCCCTCGACCGGCGCATTGCCGAGGGCGACCCGGCAGTGATCGCCGAGATCAAGAAGGCCTCGCCCTCCAAGGGTGTCATCCGCGAAGACTTCAATCCCGCCGAGATTGCCGCGAGTTACGCCGCTGGCGGTGCCGCCTGCCTTTCGGTGCTGACCGATGCCGACTTTTTCCAGGGCCACGAGGACTTCCTCATTGCCGCCCGCGAGGCGTGTGACCTGCCGGTGATCCGCAAGGACTTCATCGTACACGGCTATCAGGTCAGCGAGGCGCGTGCCATCGGCGCCGACTGCATCCTGCTGATCGTCGCCGCGCTTGACGATAGCCAGATGGCCGATCTCTACCAGCAGGCGACGGCTCTGGGCATGGACGTACTGGTCGAGGTGCATGACGCGCTGGAGCTCGAGCGTGCGCTCAAGCTCGGTATCGGCCTGGTGGGCATCAACAACCGTAACCTGCACACCTTCGAGACCCGCCTGGAGACCACACTGGAGCTTCTTCCGCGCCTTCCTGCCGAGGTCACCGTAGTTACGGAGTCCGGCATTCATACCCAGGCCGACGTGCTGCGCATGCGCGAGCACGACGTGCACGGCTTCCTGGTCGGCGAGGCCTTCATGCGCGAGCAGGAACCGGGCGAAGCGCTGCGGCGGCTATTCTACTGAGCGGATTGAAATAGGAAGCCAAGGGGCAGCCACGTTGGCTGCCCTTTTTCGTTGGGTAGCGGCCTCAACTTTCAGCGGCCGGGGTCGATAACGATTAAAACGATCCATGAAGGAAGCAGCCATGAGCCGGATTCGCAGCATGCAGACCCGCGCTGAGGATGCCCGCACTGCCGTTCGCGAGTTACATCAGGAGCTACTTCAGCCCGATACCGAGCTGGTGCTGTTCTTCTGTTCCAGCCACTACGACCTGGCCGCACTGGCTGACGAGATGAATCGGCTGTTCGGCGACATTCCGGTGGTGGGTTGCACGACTGCGGGTGAAATCGGTCCCTTGGGTTACCTCGACCACACGCTCGCCGGTGTCAGTTTCCCGGCTGGCAGCTGTACGGCGGTCACCGGGCGGCTGGAAGCCCTCCAGCAGTTCAGCATCGCTCGCGGCCAGACCTTCACCGACGCCCTCTTGCAACGCCTCGATGCCCGGGCGACCAAGCCGAGCGGTGCCAACAGCTTTGGTTTCCTTCTCGTCGATGGTCTCTCCGTGCGTGAAGAACAGGTCGCACGCACGCTGCAGACAGCCATGGGCGATATCGTACTGGTAGGCGGTTCGGCTGGCGATGATCTGTGCTTTGCCCAGACCTGGGTCTTCCATGACGGCGCCTTCCACCAGGACAGCGCCGTGCTGACTCTGCTGAACACCGACTTCCCGTTTCGCCTGTTCAAGACCCAGCACTTTCTCTCGCTGGAGGAGCGATTGGTGGTCACCCGGGCCGATGCGGAGCAGCGGATCGTCCACGAGATCAATGGCATCCCTGCTGCCCAGGCCTATGCCGAGCTGATCGGCGTCACGGTGGAAGAGTTGGAGCCGCACCATTTTGCCGCCGCACCGGTGGTGGTGCTGATCGATGGCACCGACTACGTTCGCTCGATACAGAAGGCCGGGCCGGACGGCAGCCTGACCTTCTACAGTGCCATCGACGAGGGGCTGGTTCTGCGCGTGGCTCAGGGAATGAACCTGGTCTCGGACCTGGAGACAACGATGGCACAGCTGCGCGAGGAGCTCGGCCCGCCCCAGCTCGTTCTCGCCTGCGACTGCATCTTGCGCAATCTCGAGGTGACGCAAAAGAATACCAAGTCAGCGGTTGAGGCGGTTCTTGGCCGCCACAACGCGGTCGGCTTCAGTACCTACGGCGAGCAATACGGTGGCGTGCACATGAACCAGACGCTGACCGGCATCGTCATTGGCGGTGGCGCGCGCGGTGAAATGCGTGGTTCGGCGAGTGGCTGGAACTCGCCCGCCTGGCAAGGGAGGCAAGAGCCGGGATCCGTCGCGACCCCGCCGGTGCCGCCGCGACAGATCGAGGCCGAGCAGCTGCACAAGATGGTGCAAGCCCTGATGGATCGTGCCGAGCGTAGCACCAGCATCCGGGGCTCGGGTTTCAGTCTCTTCCAGACCGCGGTGATGCTGGAAGACCAAGTACGGGCGCGAACCAGGGAGCTTGAAGCGGCGCTGCGCGAGAACGAACAGATCAACCGTGCCCTGCAGCAGGCCCAGGAGGACATGGCGCGGGAGATTCGCGAGCGTCGCGAGGCCCTCGTGGCGCTGGAGCGCGAGAGGGAGGAGCAGCGCATCCTTATTGGCAAGCTGGAGGAGGCGCATAATCAACTGCTGCAATCGGAAAAGCTGGCTTCGATCGGCCAACTTGCCGCGGGCGTGGCCCATGAGATCAATAATCCCATCGGATTCGTCAATTCCAATCTCAACACCCTGAGGCAATACATCGAGGATCTGCTGCGCCTGGTCGACTTCTATGAGGCGGTCGAGCCGTCAATGACGGCAGAGGCTTCCGGACAGATCGCACAGCTAAAGGCCGAGCTCGAGTTGGACTACTTGCGCGAAGACGTGGGGGCGCTGATTGCCGAATCGATCGACGGCACGGCTCGCGTACGACGCATCGTTCAGGACCTGCGCGACTTTTCCCGTACCGGAGCCACCGATTGGCAATTCGCCGATCTTCATCAGGGCCTCGAGAGTACACTCAACGTGGCGGCCAACGAGATCAAGTACAAAGCCTCTATCGTGCGGGAGTATGGCCAACTGCCTGCGGTCGAGTGCGTGCCGGCCCAGCTCAACCAGGTCTTTCTCAACCTGCTGGTCAACGCGGCCCAGGCGATCGAAGAGCACGGCACCATCACGCTTCGCACCGGCTGTGAAGGCGATCGGGTCTGGCTCGCATTTGCCGATGACGGGGCGGGCATTCCAGCCGAGCTGCAGTCGCGGATCTTCGATCCCTTCTTTACCACCAAGCCGGTTGGCCAGGGGACCGGTCTCGGCCTGTCGCTCTCCTACGGCATTGTGCAGAAGCATGGGGGCCGAATCGAGGTCGCTAGCCGGCCTGGGGAGGGCACGACCTTCACTCTCTGGCTGCCCGTGAGACGGCCCCCGGAAGAAAATGCTTCAGCGGTTGAACAGCCAGAATAGCCCGCTAATGAGCAGGCTCAGCAGGATCATGGTGGTGATCGGGAAGTAGAACGAGAAGTTCTCGCGGCGAATCGCGATGTCTCCCGGCAGCTGTCCAAGCGGCAGCTTGGAGAGCCACGGCCAGAATAGGCCAATGGCGACGATGCACAAGCCGATGAGGATCAGGGTGCGGGACATCCAGCCTCCTATGCTTCCAGCGTGGTAAAAGCTGGTACGACTCGTTTCCCAGCAAGGCCGGCGGCGCCTCGCCGGCCTTGCTCGTCTACCAACTTAGCTGACGCAGGTGGCTGAGCAGCCCCTGCAGCGGGTGCGGCAAGGCCTGATCGGAGAGTCGCTTGGCCTGGCTGCGGCAGGAGTAGCCGGTGGCCAACATCCGGCCCTGGTTCGCCTTGTCTTCCACCACCGGCTGCCACGACTGCGCGTAGATGGTTCTGGAGGTCTCGAGGTTACGCGCCTCGTGGCCGTAGGTGCCGGACATGCCACAGCAGCCGGTGGCGACGAGTTCCAGCTCGAAACCGAAAGCGGCGAAGACCTGCTGCCACGCCTTGGGACTGCCCGGGGCGTTGGTCTTCTCGGTGCAGTGTGAGAGCAGACGGAAGTCGGGGTCGTCGAGTTTCTTGAGCTCCTGGGCGAGGGCTGGAGGCACCAGGCGCTGGCCCTGGGCCACCAGCCACTCCTGCAGCATCAGCACTTCGGGCACGGCACCGGGTCCCAGCGCCTTCACGTATTCCTGGCGATAGGTGAGGGTCATGGCCGGGTCGATACCCACCAGCGGCACACCGAACTCGGCCAGGGCGCGCAACCGCCGGGCCTGCTTCGCTGCCGTGCGCTCGAAAGCACCGAGGAAACCCTGCACGTGCAGTGGCTTGCCGTTGGCCGTATAGGGGGCGACGAAGACCTTGATGTCCAGACGCGAGAGCAGCTCGATGATGTCCATCACCAGTTCGGCTTCGAAGTGGCTGGAGAAGGCGTCCTGTACGATCACCATGCTTCTGGCCTTCTGCGCCTCGCTTAGCAGGCCCAGCGAGATCGGCGTGGCCTCGGCGACGCCCCAGGCACGCAGCTGCTTGGCCAGCCGTGCGCGCGAGAGACGGGGGCTGTCGACCAGGCCGATGTGCTGCGTCAATAGCCGGTCCACCAGGCGCTGATTCAGCGCGGCGTTGTACAACGGCGCGGCGTGGGCGAGATAGGGCACGAAGAACTCCATGCCGCCGATCAGGTAGTCGCGCAGCGGACGCAGGTAGCGGCCGTGGTACGCCTCTAGGAACTGCGAGCGCGAGTCCGGTACGTTGACCTTTACCGGGCACTGTCCGGCGCAGGACTTGCAGGCCAGGCAGCCCGCCATGGCGTCGTAGACCTCATGGGAGAAATCGGCCTCGTCGCGGCGGCGCCAGGTGTTGCGCACCCGAGTTGGCAGGCGCTTGAGAAAGTCCCAGACCCCCTCGTGGCGCTGCTGCTGTGCTTGTTCCACCAGGTCGACCCCGGCGTTGCCCTGCAGGCGCAGCCACTCGCGAACGAGGCTGGCGCGACCCTTGGGCGAGTGGATGCGATCGCGGGTCGCCTTCCATGAGGGGCACATGGCGTCGTCGGGGTCGTAGTTGTAGCAGGCGCCATTGCCGTTGCAGTACACCGTGGCGGCATGGGCCTGCCACACGCGCTCGTCGATCTGGCGGTCGAGCTGGCCGCGGGTGGGCACGCCGTCGATGGTCAGCAGCCCCGGGTCTACCCACTTCACCGGCTCCTCCGCGGAGGCTGCCGCGGCGTCGGGCAGGCTCCCCACGGTTTCGGGTGGGGTGGAAACAGGAAGCGGCGTGGCAATCTTGCCCGGGTTCAGCTGATTGTGCGGGTCGAAGGCGGCCTTGACCCGCTGCAGGCTGGGGTAGAGTTCGCCGAAGAACCTGGGCGCGTACTCGGAGCGCACGCCCTTGCCGTGCTCGCCCCATAGCAGACCGCCATACTTGTGGGTCAGCTCGGCGACCTCATCGGAGACTTCGCGGATCAGCCGCTCCTGCTGCGGATCCTTCATGTCGATGGCCGGTCGCACGTGCAGCACACCGGCATCGACGTGGCCGAACATGCCGTAGCTGAGTCCGCGGGCGTCCAGCGCGGCGCGGAACTCACCGATGAAGTCGGCGAGGTGCTCCGGCGGCACCGCGGTGTCCTCGACGAAGGGGATCGGGCGCTTCTCGCCCTTCTCGTCGACCCTGGCATTGCCCAGCAGGCCTACCGCGCGCTTGCGCATGCCGTAGACCTGCTGGATCTGAGTGCGACCCTCGGCCAGGGTGTAGCCGAGGCGCGGCACGCTCTCATCCGCTTCCAGATGGCGGCAGAAGGTGGCGACTCGTTGGGCGAGCCGCTCGGGGTCGTCGTCGTTGAACTCGATCAGATTGATGCCGCGAATGGCCACCGTCTGGCGTTCGGCCGTTGCGGTATCGCCCTCGCCAGGGTTGACGGCCGCCTCACTGGGAAAGAACTCCGCCACGCTGTCCCAGACGAAGTCCTCCATAGCCAACAAAAGCACCCTGTCATCCACCGTCTCGATGGAGGTGGGTTTCGCCTCAGACCCCATCAAGGCCTTGGCGTCGCGCAGGGCGTCCATGAAACCGGCGTAGCGCACGTTGACCAGGGTCGAGTGTCCGGGAATCGGCAGCACGTTGAGCACGGCCTCGTTGAGCAGTCCGAGCGAACCCTCGGAACCGCACAGCAGGCTGTTCATGTCGAGACGACCTTCCGTGTCTCTGAGATGCGCCAGATCGTAGCCGGTCAGGCAGCGGTTGAGCGGCGGGAACTTGGCCGCGATCAGCTCGCGCTGGGTGTCGATGATCTCTTGGGCGGTACGGTAGGCGTCGCCGATCACGCCGCAATGATGGCGTAGCGCCTCCAGCTCTGTTTCGTCAACCGGGCGGCTGACCAGCCGCTCACCGCCTAGCAGCACGGTGTCGAGCTCGAGCACATGATCGCGGGTCTTGCCGTACTCGCAGCTGCCCTGTCCGCTGGCGTCGGTGGAGATCATGCCGCCGATGGTAGCGCGGTTGGAGGTTGAGAGGTCGGGGGCGAAGAACAGCCCATGAGGCTTCAACGCCGCGTTGAGCTGATCCTTGACCACGCCGGCCTGGACGCGTACCCGGCGCTTCTCGACGTCGATCTCGAGAATCTTGTTCATGTGCCGTGATACATCCACCACCAGGCCGTCGGTGAGCGACTGGCCGTTGGTGCCGGTACCGCCGCCGCGGGGCGTGAGGATCACCTGGCGATGCGCGGGGGCGGCGGCAAGCCGCGCGATGTGCTCGAGATCCTCGGCGTGACGCGGAAACAGCGCCGCCTGGGGCAGGCGCTGGTAGATGGAGTTGTCAGTGGCCAGCACCGTGCGGCTGGCGTAGTCGGGCGCGATCTCACCCTCGAACCCGGCGGCCTTCAGTGCCTCGAGAAAACGCAGGTAGTGCGCGCCCAGACCCTCAATGACGGGAGAGGCGGCGGTGTCCAGTCTGGCGATCATGGCTAGTCGTATTCGGTCGTTTGATGCCGCCGAAGAGCAGGGCGGCAGGGGTGACGCTACTTTACCGCGAGAGGGCGGTGGTGCGCATCCCGGGCCGTGAGCGCGTGGCGCCCTCAAGGCCTTTTGCCTACAATGGACGGCTCGATTTTCCGATTCACCGACTGTTACGGACCGGATGCCATGCTCGATCCCAAACTGCTGCGCAGCGACCTCGATACGGTTGCCCAACGATTGGCCAAACGGGGTTTCGCCCTCGACACCGAGCGACTCGAGGCGCTGGAGACCCGGCGTCGCGAGTTGCAGACTGAGACCGAGTCCCTGCAGAACGAGCGCAACACCCGCTCCAAGGCGATCGGCAAGGCCAAGGCATCCGGCGAGGACATTAAGCCGCTGCTCGACGAGGTGAGTGATCTCGGCGACCGCCTCGATGCCGCCAAGCGTCAACTGGCGGAAGTACAGGAGGCGTGGGAGGCGCTGGCCAGTGGCATTCCCAACCTGCCCCACGACAGCGTGCCGGCGGGGGAGAGCGAGGAGGATAACGTCGAGCTGCACCGCTGGGGTACGCCGCGGGAATATGACTTCGAGGTGCGCGATCATGTCGACCTCGGCGCGCTCAAGGGAGAGCTGGACTTCGAACTCGCCGTCAAGCTGACCGGCTCGCGCTTTGCCGTGATGCGTGGACAGATCGCCCGCCTGCACCGGGCGCTGGCGCAGTTCATGCTCGACAAGCAGACCCTCGAGCACGGCTACGAGGAGTGCTACGTCCCTTACATGGTCAACGAGGCCTCGCTGTTCGGCACCGGACAGTTACCCAAGTTCGGCGAGGATCTGTTCCGGCTGGACGACGAGCGCCGCTATCACCTGATCCCCACTGCCGAGGTACCGCTGACAAACTTCGCCCGTGACGAGATCATCGAGCACAAGGCTCTGCCGCTCAAGCTTACCGCCCATACGCCGTGTTTTCGCAGTGAGGCGGGCTCCCACGGCCGCGACACCCGCGGCATGATTCGTCAACACCAGTTCGACAAGGTCGAAATGGTGCAATTGGTCGAGCCCGAGAAAAGCTACGCGGCGCTCGAAGAGATGCGCGGCCACGCCGAGGCAATTCTACAGGCGCTGGAGCTGCCCTACCGGGTGGTCACGCTATGTACCGGCGACATGGGCTTCGGCGCGGCCAAGACCTACGATCTCGAAGTGTGGCTGCCGAGCCAGCAGACCTACCGCGAGATCTCCTCGGTCTCCAACTGCGAGGACTTCCAGGCACGGCGCATGCAGGCGCGTTTCCGCCATCCCGAGCAGAAGAAACCCCAGCTGTTGCATACCCTCAACGGTTCGGGCCTGGCGGTAGGGCGCTGCCTCATCGCGGTGATGGAGAACCACCAGAACGCCGACGGCTCCATCACCGTACCCGAGGCGCTTCGCCCCTACCTGGGCGGCGTCACCACCCTCAATTCTCGATCTCCCAGCTGACGCTGACGCCCGCCTCGATGACGATAGTGCCGGGACGGTATTCTGCCTGACCTGCGCTCTCTCTGGCGTCAGCGCTCATTGCCATCATGCGCGGCTGGTAAACGGGAGAGCGCGTTTCGCTGATCGATACCACCGATCCCAGCGTGACGTTCATCGTGCGCGCCATCAGCTCGGCCTTGTGGCGAGCCTTCTCCAGCGCCATGACCAGTGCCTCGTCGGTGGCGGCATCGCGATCTGCGAGGTCGTAGCTGATGCCATCCATGACGTTGACCCCGGCCGCAGTCAGGGCGTCGAGCAAGCGCGGTAGGCGTTCCAGGTCGTCGACGCGGACCTGGAAGGGGCGCTCGAGCCGGGTGCGCATCAGCATTTCCTGATCGGCGTCGCTGCGCCGCGGGGCGGGAACATACTCGGGCTGCACGCTGAGCGAGCCGGCGCTGATGTCGTCCCGCTTCACACCGGCTTCCTCCAGCGCGGCGATCAGGGAGGCGGCGCGCTCCTCCAGTCGATCACGCGCCTGACGCAGGGCGTCGGGGTCGGTATCGTCGTCGTGGCGTGCCACGGCCGGCGTACGCTCCCACAGCCTCGCACTCAGCGTCGCGCGATCCGGCGCCACGTCGAGCTGGGCTTCGGCCTGCACATCCAATTTGGCGCGGGATTCTTCGTTCGTGGTGGCAGCCGCAGAGAGGGGGATCGCGGCCAACAGGCCTCCCAGCAGCAGGTAATGAAGACGAATCGAGGGCATTGGGTAGGCCTCCTTGCGTTAAGCATGCGAAATTACGCGAGATCGCGTCAGACTGGGCTGAGGGTGCCTGCCCATGACGGAAGGTATCGGATTCCATCGTCATCGTGTCGGCAGGTTTGTGTGCTCGCCCGCTAAGGGTCATGATAAGCAGGACACGCCAACCAGGGATAGATGGCATGCTTAACCGCGATGACAACGTGCGATACGGTCGCCCGCTCACCTTGACGCTGGCCCTGGCGGCGCTGGTGGTGATCATTGCCGGCATTCATGCCGGAGCCGACCTGATCGTCCCGATCCTGCTTGGGTTGTTCATTGCCGTGATCTGCACGTCTCCGGTGCACTGGCTCCACCGCTGCGGCCTTGGGCTGCGTACGGCGGTGGTGGTGACCCTGCTGGTGATCGGCGGCTTTCTCTCGCTGATCGGCCTGCTGGTGGTCAATGCCTTCGGCACCTTCATCGAGGCACTACCGGGAATCGAAGGCCGCCTCTACGAGCACTACCTCAACATACTCGACAGCCTGGCTGCCATGGGTTTGGCCATCAATCCCGATACGCTGGCCGGCCTGGTCGAGCCCGAGGACGAGGACGGGTGGCTCACCGCTTTTCTGGGAGGGCTGGGCAACCTGTTGATGCAGAGCGTGGTCGTCGCGCTGCTGGTCATCTTCATGCTGTTCGAGACGCTGAACTTTCGGCGCAAGGTGGCGCAGGCGCTCGACAATCCGGAAGCCAGCCTGCAACGTTTCCACGAGTTCAGTCAGACGCTCAAGCGCTACCTTGCGGTCAAGACATTCGTCAGCTTGCTCACCGGAGTCATGGCATGGCTGGCCTGTCTGGTGACGGGGGTGGGGTTTCCGCTGCTATGGGGCGTGCTGGCCTTTGCTCTCAACTACATCCCCAACATCGGTTCGGCCATTGCCGCCCTGCCGCCGGTTCTGCTGCTGCTGGTGGCCCAGGACGGTGGCTTGTTGCAGGCTTTCACACTGGCCATGGCCTACCTGGTCATCAATTTCGTTCTCGGCAATCTGGTGGAGCCTCGCCTGATGGGCCGCGCGCTGGGACTCTCCGCCTTCGTCGCCTTCCTTTCGCTGGTGGTCTGGGGTTGGCTGCTGGGTGTGGTCGGTATGCTGCTCTCGGTGGTGTTGACCATGACCCTCAAGATCGCCCTGGACAGTCACCCGCAGACGCGCTGGATTGCCGACCTGCTGGGACCGGGCAAGCGGCCGTTTGCCGATGAGATGGTCGATGAAGTGAGGTCGCTCCCGCTCGACGCAGAGCCGGGCCCGCTCCCTCCTGAAACGCAAGCGCCCCGGCCAAAGCCGGGGCGGCGCGTACGATGATGTCTGGTCCCGTCGTCTCAGGCGTTCTGGTCGATGAACTGTACCAGCTGCGACTTTGACTGGGCGCCAACCAGGGAAGCGACCTTTGAGCCCGACTTGAACAGCATGACGGTGGGAACGCCTCGCACGCCCTGCTCGGCAGCGATCTCGGGGGCATCGTCGACATTGATGCTGACGACCTTGAGGCTGTCGGAGCGTTCTTCGGCAACCTCGTCGATCACCGGGGCCATGACCTTGCAGGGGCCGCACCAGGGCGCCCAGAATTTCAGCAGCACGGGTTGCTCTGCCTTGAGGACTTCCTGCTCGAAGTTGGCATTGGTGACATCGACGTTATTGGCCATGTGAATCTCCAGTTACGTTGCGCTACATCGAGCGGATCAGGTGACATGCATCGGCATGTCCGGTCGGCAGATGTTAGCCGCCGACCGGGTGTCTGGCAAATGGCAGGCAATGATCTGCCTCGTGATGCGAAGCGCCGTCATCTCATGTGCAATACCCAGCTGCTCCGTTTGCATCGATCCCATGGCCTGAATACGTGTTAAACGTTATGCTATTTCGTGATTAGCCAGCGTTGTCTAATCACCATTGCCTCTGTCTTGCCGGGCGTAAGGGAGCCAAGTCGATCATGAAGCTACAGCAACTACGCTACGTCTGGGAAGTGACCCGCCACAACCTCAATGTGTCGGCGACGGCTCAGAGCCTGTTCACTTCGCAGCCCGGCATTTCCAAGCAGATACGTTTGCTGGAAGATGAGTTGGGCGTAGAAATTTTCGCCCGCAGCGGCAAGCATCTGACCCGGGTCACTCCGGCCGGCGAGTCCATCGTCGAGCTGGCCGGCCAGGTGCTGCGTCTCACCGACAACATCAAGCAGGTGGCCCAGGAGCACAGTGACGAACGCCGGGGAAGCCTCTCCATTGCCACGACCCATACCCAGGCGCGCTACGCGCTGCCGCCGGTAATCAGTGAGTTCACTGGCAAGTATCCCGATGTCGCTCTGCATATGCAGCAGGGAACGCCCAAGCAGATTGCCCAGATGGTCAGCGATGGAATGGCCGATTTTGCGATCTGCACCGAGTCGCTGGAGCTGTTCACCGACCTGGTGCTGCTGCCTTGCTATCGCTGGAACCGCTGTGTGCTGGTGCCGCGGGGCCACGCTTTGGCGGAGAGTGGCGGGCTGACCCTCGAGCGCCTGGCCGAGCAGCCGATCGTGACCTATGTATTCGGTTTCACCGGCCGCTCACAGCTCGACGACGCCTTCCGGGCCAAGGGACTCACGCCCAACGTGGTGCTCACCGCCGCCGATGCCGACGTGATCAAGACCTACGTCAGGCTCGGCCTGGGGGTCGGCATCGTGGCGCACATGGCCTACGACCCCGAGCTCGACGACGATCTGGTCGCGCTCGAAGCGGGCCATCTGTTCGAAAGCTCGGTGACCAAGATCGGCATTCGTCGCGGCACCTTCATGCGCGGCTACATGTACGACTTCGTCAAGGGTTTTGCCAGCCACCTCGAACGCGACCTGGTCGATGCGGCGCTAGCTGCCGGGCCACGCCACGAGGCCGAGCTGTTCGAGCACATCGAGTTGCCGGTGCGCTAGGAAAGTCGTTTTGCCAGAGCGGTCCATCGCGAGAATGTAAAGGGGGGCAAGTTTTCACTCGCCCCCCCCCTTGCGATCCGCAGCAACTTTGCCATCAGGCTTAATGCTGCAGGTGAAGCCCGCACTCGCGCTTCTCTTCCACCTTGGTGGGATCAAAGTAGTCGAACTCGTTGGGCAGGTTGTGCAGCTGCAGGTACTGGTACATGTCCTTGGCGCTCCAGCCCAGCAACGGCGAGACCTTGAGCAGACCATCGGCGTTCTTGCTGAGGGGCGCCATACGGGCGCGCTCTGGAGTATCCTCGGCGCGTAGCGCAGTGAACCAGACGTCCGGCGCCATCTCGCGCAGCGCACGCTCGAATGGCTCCAGCTTGACTTCACGCGTGAAAGCCTCATGACGCGGGTCATCGATGCTCGGCATGGGGCCTTCCACCGCCTCGCGGTGCGCCCGGGTGCGCTTCGGCAGGTAGGTGATGAGGTTGAGGTCGAGTCGCTGGACCAGCGCATCGGCAAAGCGATACGTCGCTTCCGTGTTGTAGCCATGGTCCATCCACACCACCGGGATCGAGGGCTGGTGGCGCGTCACCATGTGCAGAATCACGGCTTCGAAGGGGCGAAAATTGGTCGTGACGATGGGGCGCTGGCCTTGCTCCAGGGCCCAGCGAATCAGCGCATCCGGGTCGTTGCCGAGTTCTTGATTGATCGCGTCGAGGTCTGCCATGGGGGCTCCAGGGTCGTTGATGGCATCATGCCCATACCCTAACAAAGGCAGCGGATCGGCCCCCAATATCGTTTCATTGGATTGATATATCCAAAAGAGAGAAAAATTTCTCTTCTTATTCCAGTTCGTGCTTTGTCTCGCCCAGTGCCGCCATGAGATGGCGAATCTTGTCCAGCGTCTCGACGTACTCTGCCTCGACCTCGGAGTCGGCTACCAGCCCGCCGCCGCCCCACAGGTGGAGGCGTTCACCGTCGGCCATTGCCGTGCGAATGGCGATCGAGGTATCCATGTTGCCACGTACGTCGACAAAACCGAGGCTGCCGCAGTAAACGCTGCGACGGCTCGGTTCCAGCTCGTCGATGATCTGCATCGCTCGCACCTTGGGCGCCCCGGTGATCGAGCCGCCGGGAAAGGCGGCTGCCAACAGGTCCAGAGGGCGTCGCCCCGCCTCCAGTTCACCGCACACGACGCTGACGAGGTGATGCACGTTGGCATAGCTTTCCAGACCGCACAGTTGCGGCACGCGCACGCTTCCGGGCCGGCATACCCGACCCAAATCGTTGCGCAGCAGATCGACGATCATCACGTTCTCGGCACGGTCCTTGGGGCTGGCCTTCAGCGCCTCGGCCAGATGCCGGTCCTCCTCCGGCGTGGCCCCGCGCGGACGGGTGCCCTTGATCGGTCGTGTTTCGACATGACCGTCGCTCCGGCAGTACAGGAATCGCTCCGGGGAGAGCGACAGGATGGCTTGTTCACCCCGGTCCGATGGCCACGCCATGTAGCCGGCAAACGGAGTCGGCGTTGCCTTGCGAAGGCGCAAATAGGCCGACCATAGATCGCCGACATAGGGTGCGCTGAAGCGCTGCGCCAGATTGATCTGATAGCAGTCGCCAGCGCGAATGTATTCCTGCACGGCGGCGAAGCGGCGGGCGTAGCCGGCCCGGTCCATTTCTCCGGCGAAGGGAGACTGCAACTGAAATTCGGGGCCCGTGAAAGCGGGTGAGTGCAGCCAGCCCAAGACCTGCTCACGCCTCGCATGCGTGGCGACCAGCCAGCTCTCCTTCTGGCGATGATCCTGGATCAAGGCCCAGTCGTAGAGCCCGGTGCGGCTGGAGGGCAGACCCACCGTATGGTTTGTGGTAGCTCCTACCGGCTCCAGCGCCCGCCCAAGGTCGTAGCCCCAGTAACCGATCAGACCTCCGAGGAAAGGCAGATCGCTGTCGGGGAGTTCGAGAGCGAGGCTGTCCAGCAACGCCTGCTGGGAGACGAAGGGATTGGGTTGCTCGCAAACGATGCCGTCGACCCGAACGCTGCCTTGCTCGTCGACGTACAGCAGCGACACGGGGTCACTCGAGATGATGTCGTAACGTCCGCCGGAGGCGACGGGTCTTCCGCTATCGAGGAGAACGGCTCCCGGACGTTGACGCAGCGCTCCAAAATAGACGATCGGATCGTCCTGATAGGGGAGTGGAGTAATGTGAAGTCTGGCTTTCATGAGGGGGCCTTTCAGAACCGGCCATCCATTCTAGGGGGCAGAGTGTATTTTGTCGTGAGAGGCGTTGGTCTGCTAACGGTTTTTTTCACCAATGCTGTCAAGATTGTCGACAGCAAGTAAGATGCTTTTCCCAGAGCTTACAACCAAAGGCGTAGCGCATCCCAGTAAATGGGTGGTTGACCGACGGGAAAGCAATGTCTAAAGTCACTTTATTCCCCAATTGTCGACAATTATCATGAACTCAGCTGCTCCAGAACAAACCTCTCCTGAAGTCCGGACCTTGGCTGAACGGGTTTTTCACCAGCTGCAGGACGCCATCGTCCGCGGCGAACTGGCACCGGGCAGCAAGATCACCGAGCCAGGCCTGTCGAAGGCCTACGGAATTTCCCGCGGTCCACTGCGCGAGGCAATGCGCCGCCTGGAAGCTCACCGCCTGATCGAGCGCGTGCCGCACGTCGGGGCGCGGGTGGTCAAGCTGTCGATGAAAGAGCTGCTCGAGCTGTTCGATGTGCGCGAGGCGCTCGAGAGCATGGCAGCTCGACTTGCCGCCGAGCACATGACCCGCGAGGAAATCGCCGGCTTGCGCGAAGTGCTGGCGCTGCATGAGCGTCAATCCGACCTCAAGAGCGGCGAGGCCTACTATCAGCGCGAGGGCGACCTGGACTTCCACTACCGCATCGTCCTAGGCAGCCATAATCGCATGCTGATGACGATGCTGTGCGACGACCTCTACTACCTGGTCAGGCTCTATCGCACCCAGTTCAGTGCCAGCGGCACCCGGCCTCAGCGCGCCTTCGTCGAACACCATCGCATCGTCGATGCCATCGAAGCGGGCGATGCCGAGTTGGCCGAGTTGCTGATGCGCCGCCACGTCAGCGCCTCGCGGGCCAACGTGGCCGACCGCTATGCCGAGATTCTCAAGGAGCAGGCCGAGGCGACCGCTTGAGGCCAGCGAAAAGATCACAGAGGAACCTACCATGACGCAACCCACCCCCGGCGCTCGTTTCCGTGCCGCCCTCGAAGCCAATCGTCCGCTGCCCATCGTCGGCACCATCAACGCCTACACCGCGATGATGGCCGAGCGGGTCGGTCACCAGGCGATATACCTTTCCGGCGGCGGCGTGGCCAACGCCTCGTTCGGCCTGCCCGACCTGGGCATGACTACCATGAATGACGTGGTCCAGGACGCGCACCGCATCTGTGGCGCCACCGACCTGCCGCTGCTGGTGGATATCGACACCGGCTGGGGCGGAGCCTTCAACATCGCCCGCACCGTCAAGGAGATACAGCGTGCCGGTGTGGCTGCCGTGCACCTCGAGGATCAGGTGGCGCAGAAGCGCTGCGGGCACCGCCCCAACAAGGAGATCGTTTCCAGGCAGGAGATGGTCGATCGCATCAAGGCGGCTGCCGACGCACGCATCGACGCTGACTTCTACCTGATTGCGCGTACCGATGCCTTCCAGAAGGAGGGGCTGGACGCCGCCATCGACCGTGCCAATGCCTGCATCGAGGCGGGGGCCGATGCCATCTTCGCCGAGGCGGTGCATACCTTGGACGATTACCGCGCCTTCTGCGAGCGAGTCGATGCACCGATTCTGGCCAACATCACCGAGTTCGGCGCCACGCCGCTGTTCAGCCAGCAGGAGCTAGCCGAGGTGGGCTGTCGCATGGTGCTCTATCCCCTGTCGGCCTTCCGCGCCATGAATGCTGCAGCCCTCAAGGTCTACCAGAGCATCCACGACAACGGCCATCAGCGTGACGTGGTCGAGCTGATGCAGACCCGCGACGAACTATACGACTTCCTCAATTACCACGCTTTCGAGCAGAAGCTCGATGCACTATTTGCCGAAAAAGGCGCGGACACCTGAGTCCGACCCGTCACGCCGACAACAACACGCCATATCAAGGAGACACGACATGTCAGACAAACCCATCGGTGGTGCCGGCCTGCGCGGCCAGAGCGCCGGCAGTACGGCCCTGTGTACCGTCGGCAAGACCGGTTCCGGCCTGACCTATCGCGGCTTCGATATCAAGGAGCTGGCCGAGAAGGCGCGCTTCGAGGAAGTGGCCTACCTGCTGCTCAAGGGCAAGCTGCCCAACCAGGCCGAGCTCGATGCCTACGTCAGCAAGCTCAAGGGGCTGCGTGGCCTGCCGGCAGCGCTCAAGACCGTGCTCGAGCAGATTCCGGCCAGTGCCCATCCCATGGACGTGATGCGCACCGGCGCCTCGATGCTTGGCAACCTCGAGACCGAGGAGAGCTTCGATGAGCAGCAGGACGTCTCCGACCGACTGCTCGCCGTGCTGCCTTCGATCATCTGTTACTGGTACCGTTATAGCCACGACGGCGTGCGCATCGAGACCGAGACCGACGACGAGTCGGTGGGCGCTCACTTCCTGCATCTGCTGCGCGGTGAGGCACCGTCAGAGCTTCACGCTCGGGTGATGAACGTCTCGCTGATCTTGTATGCCGAGCACGAATTCAATGCCTCGACCTTCACCGCTCGGGTGTGTGCCTCGACCCTCTCCGACATGCACTCCTGCGTGACCGGTGCCATCGGCTCGCTGCGTGGCCCGCTGCACGGCGGTGCCAACGAGGCGGCCATGGACATGATCGAGAACTGGCAGTCGCCGGAGGAGGCCGAGCGCGAGATTATGGGCATGCTCGAGCGCAAGGAGAAGATCATGGGCTTCGGCCATGCGATCTATCGCGAGTCCGACCCGCGCAACGCCATTATCAAGGAGTGGTCGAAGAAACTGGCCGAGGACGTGGGCGATACGGTGCTCTATCCGGTTTCCGAGCGCGTCGAGGCGGTGATGTGGCGCGAGAAGAAGCTGTTCTGCAACGCCGACTTCTTCCACGCCAGCGCCTACCACTTCATGGACATCCCGACCAAGCTGTTCACGCCGATCTTCGTCTGCTCGCGCGTGACCGGCTGGTGTGCCCATGTCTTCGAGCAGCGTGCCAACAACCGCATCATTCGCCCCAGCGCCGACTATATCGGCCCGGAGAAGAGCGAGTGGGTGCCGATCGAGGAGCGCGACTGAGCTTCCACCGATCCAAGGCGGCCTGAGGGCCGCCTTTTACGCTGCTTTACCCTCTACCACGCGAAGACCGTCGACATGAACACTCAATATCGTAAAACGCTTACCGGCACCGAGCTGGACTATTTCGACGTGCGTGCGGCCGTCGAGGAGCTCCAGCCCGGTGCCTACGACACGCTTCCCTATACCTCTCGCGTGCTGGCCGAGCAGCTGGTGCGCCGCTGCGAGCCGGAACTGCTGACCGATGCGCTCAAGCAGCTGATCGAGCGGCGCCGCGACCTTGACTTCCCTTGGTACCCGGCGCGGGTGGTGTGCCACGACATCCTCGGCCAGACGGCGCTGGTCGACCTGGCCGGACTGCGCGATGCCATTGCCGAGAAGGGCGGCGACCCGGCCAAGGTCAATCCGGTGGTGCCGACCCAGCTGATCGTCGATCACTCCCTGGCCGTGGAGTGCGGCGGCGACGACCCTCAGGCGTTCGACAAGAACCGCGCCATCGAGGATCGCCGCAACGAGGATCGCTTTCACTTCATCGACTGGACGCGCACCGCGTTTAAGAACGTCGATGTGATCCCTGCCGGTAACGGCATCATGCACCAGATCAATCTGGAGAAGATGTCGCCGGTGATCCAGGCGCGCGACGGTGTGGCATATCCCGATACCTGCGTGGGCACCGACAGCCACACCCCGCACATCGACTGCCTGGGCGTGATCGCCATCGGCGTCGGCGGGCTCGAAGCCGAGACCGTGATGCTCGGCCGTCCCTCGATGATGCGCCTGCCCGACATCGTCGGCGTGGAGCTGACCGGCAAGCGTCAGCCGGGCATTACCGCCACCGACATCGTGCTGGCCATTACCGAGTTCCTGCGCCAGGAGCGGGTGGTGGGCGCCTACCTGGAGTTCTTCGGCGAAGGTGCGGAGAGCCTGACCATCGGCGACCGGGCCACCATCTCCAATATGACGCCGGAGTACGGTGCCACCGCGGCGATGTTCTACATCGACCAGCAGACCCTTGACTACCTGACCATCACCGGACGCGAACCGGAGCAGGTGGCGTTGGTGGAGCACTATGCCAAGACCGTGGGGCTTTGGGCCGACAACCTGAAAGGCGCCGAGTACGAACGCGTACTCACCTTCGACCTCTCCAGCGTCGAGCGCAACCTGGCCGGCCCCTCCAACCCGCATCGTCGCCTGCCGACCTCGGCGCTGGCCGAGCGCGGCATCGCCACGAATCTTGAGCAGGCGCTGGCCGAAGAGAGGGCTGGCAGGATGCCCGACGGCGCGGTGATCATTGCCGCCATCACCAGCTGTACCAACACCTCCAACCCGCGCAACGTGGTGGCGGCGGGGCTGCTGGCCAAGAAGGCCAACGAACTGGGTCTCCTGCGCAAGCCGTGGGTGAAGTCTTCCTTCGCTCCAGGGTCGAAAGTCGCCCGTCTCTATCTGGAAGAGGCCGGACTGTTGCCCGAGCTGGAGAAGCTCGGTTTCGGCATCGTGGCCTATGCCTGCACCACCTGTAACGGCATGTCCGGCGCGCTGCGCCCGGAGATCCAGCAGGAGATCATCGACCGCGACCTCTACGCCACAGCGGTGCTCTCCGGCAACCGTAATTTCGACGGACGCATACATCCCTATGCCAAGCAGGCCTTCCTCGCCTCGCCACCGCTGGTGGTGGCCTACGCCATTGCCGGTACCGTGCGTTTCGACATCGAGAAGGACGCGTTGGGCTATGACAAGGACGGCAAGCCGGTCACGCTCAAGGATCTGTGGCCCAGCGACGAGGAGATCGATGCCATCGTTGGCGAGTACGTGAAGCCGGAGCAGTTCAAGCAGGTCTACATCCCGATGTTCAACCTCGACGAGGTGGAACAGGCCAAGAGCCCGCTCTACGACTGGCGCCCGCAGAGTACCTACATTCGCCGGCCGCCCTACTGGGAGGGCAACATGGCGCGCGAGCGAGCGCTGAAGGGCATGCGTCCGCTGGCAATCCTGCCCGACAACATCACCACCGACCACCTGTCGCCCTCCAACGCCATCCTGCTGGACAGCGCGGCGGGCGAGTACCTGGCCAAGATGGGCCTGCCGGAGGAGGACTTCAACTCCTACGCCACCCACCGCGGCGACCACCTCACAGCCCAGCGCGCCACACTGGCCAACCCGAAGCTGTTCAACGAGATGGTGCGCGATGACAACGGTGACGTGATCCAGGGCTCGCTGGCGCGCATCGAGCCGGAAGGCAAGGTGACGCGCATGTGGGAGGCCATCGAGACCTACATGGAGCGCGGCCAGCCGCTGATCGTCATCGCCGGGGCCGACTACGGTCAGGGCAGCTCGCGCGACTGGGCAGCCAAGGGCGTGGCACTGGCCGGAGTGGAGGCGATCGTCGCCGAGGGCTTCGAGCGCATCCACCGTACCAACCTGGTCGGTATGGGTGTGATGCCGCTGCAGTTCGAGGAAGGCACCACGCGTCACACCTTGCAGCTCGACGGCACCGAGACCTATGACGTGGAGGGCAAGCCTGCTCCCCGGGCGACCCTCGAGCTGGTCATCCATCGCAAGACCGGCGAAGTCGATCGGGTGCCGGTGATCTGCCGCCTGGATACCGCCGAGGAGGTCACGGTTTATTCGGCCGGCGGCGTGCTGCAGCGCTTCGCCCAGGACTTCCTCGAGTCCGAAACCGAAGCGACGGCCTGACCCATGCGTAATGTGAGCGCCCCGGTTCTTGCCGGGCGCTCCTCCCTTCAGGAAATGAACCTCATGGCACATGTCCCTCAAATCAAGATTCCCGCCACCTATATGCGCGGTGGGACCAGCAAAGGCGTCTTCTTCCGTCTGGACGACCTGCCCGAGGCAGCACGCAAGCCCGGCCCGGCCCGTGATGCCTTGCTGCTGCGCGTTATCGGTAGCCCCGACCCCTATCAGAAGCAGATCGATGGCATGGGCGGGGCCACCTCCAGCACCAGCAAGACGGTGATCCTGTCGAAGAGTGAAATCCCCGATCACGATGTCGACTACCTGTTCGGCCAGGTCTCCATCGACAAGCCCTTCGTCGACTGGAGCGGCAACTGCGGCAATCTCTCGGCGGCAGTGGGTCCCTTTGCCATCAGCAATGGCCTGGTGGATTCGTCGCGAATTCCCGAGAACGGCCTGGCCACGGTGCGGATCTGGCAGGCCAACATCGGCAAGACCATCGTTTCGCGTGTACCTATCACCAACGGCGAGGTGCAGGAGACCGGCGACTTCGAGCTCGATGGCGTGACCTTCCCGGCCGCCGAGGTGGCGGTCGAGTTCATGGATCCGGCCGACGGCGAAGGTGCGATGTTCCCTACCGGCAATCTCGTCGACGAACTCGAGGTGCCGGGGGTGGGCACCCTCTCGGCAACAATGATCAATGCTGGTATTCCCACCGTGTTCGTCAACGCCGGGGCGATCGGCTACAGCGGCACCGAGCTGCAGGAGGCGATCAACGGCGACACCAGGGCGCTGGCGATGTTCGAGTCGATTCGCGCCCATGCCGCGGTGTGCATGGGACTGATCTCTGACGTTGCCGAGGCGGCCGAGCGGCAGCACACGCCCAAGGTGGCCTTCGTTGCGCCGCCGTCCGACTATGTCGCTTCGAGTGGCAAGGCGATCAAGGCCAGTGACATCGACCTGGTGGTGCGCGCTCTCTCCATGGGCAAGCTGCATCACGCCATGATGGGCACGGCAGCGGTCGCCATCGCCACTGCGGCAGCGGTGCCCGGCACCTTGGTCAACCTGGCGGCAGGCGGCGGCGAACGCAACTCGGTTCACTTCGGGCATCCATCGGGCACGCTGCGAGTGGGGGCGGAAGCCTCTCAGCCCAACGGCCAGTGGACGGCAACCAAGGCGGTGATGAGCCGCAGCGCCCGGGTGTTGATGGAAGGCTGGGTGCGTGTGCCCGGCGATTCGTTCTAGGCATTAGTCATGTCAGGCTTCGCCCCGGGTCGCAAGGCTTGGGGCGTTTTCTATAGTGAGGAGACGACATCGAGCCTGCGACAGGAGGGAGCATGAGCGCCACCGTCGAACGCAACGTCCGTCCCGATTACGACCCTGAACTGCAGATGATCGCCGACTACGTTCTCGACTATCGGATCGAGAGCGACGAGACGCTGGATACCGCACGCAACTGTCTCATCGATACCCTGGGCTGTGGCCTGTTGGCGCTGCGCTTCCCGGAATGCACCAAGCACCTGGGGCCGCTCGTCGAAGGCACCGTCGTGCCCCATGGTGCCCGGGTGCCAGGCACCTCCTTCCGCCTGGATCCTGTCAAGGCTGCCTGGGATACCGGCTGCATCGTGCGCTGGCTCGACTATAACGACACCTGGCTTGCCGCCGAGTGGGGGCATCCCTCCGACAACCTGGGTGCCATTCTCGCCGTGGCGGATCACCTCTCGCAAAAGCGAGTCGCCCAGGGCGAGGCGCCGTTGACCATGCGCGACGTCCTCGAGGCCATGATCAAGGCTCATGAGATCCAGGGAGTGCTAGCGCTCGAAAACTCCTTCAACCGGGTTGGCCTGGATCATGTGGTCCTGGTCAAGGTGGCATCCACAGCGGTGGCCGCCCATCTGATGGGGGCGAGTCGGGATCAACTGATGTCGGCTCTGTCGCACGCTTGGGCTGACGGTCAGAGTCTGCGTACCTATCGCCATGCGCCCAACGCCGGCTCACGCAAGAGCTGGGCGGCGGGAGATGCCACTTCTCGTGGCGTGCGCCTGGCCGATATTGCCCTGCGTGGTGAGATGGGCATACCCGGGGTGCTCAGTGCGCCACAATGGGGCTTCTACGACGTGCTCTTCTCGAAGACCAACAAGGATCAGGCGATCAAACCTGAAGGGGAGAGGAAGTTTCGCTTCCAGCGCGAGTTCGGCAACTATGTGATGGAAAACATCCTGTTCAAGATCGCCTTCCCGGCAGAGTTCCATGCCCAGACTGCCTGCGAGGCTGCAGTGCGCTTGCATCCCCAGGTCAAGGACCGCCTCGATGAGATCGAGCGTATCGTCATCACCACCCATGAGTCGGCGATCCGCATCATCTCCAAGGAGGGCAAGCTGGCCAACCCGGCGGACCGTGACCACTGCTTGCAGTACATGGTGGCCGTACCGCTCATCTTTGGTGACCTGACCGCCGAGCACTACGAAGACGATTTTCATCATCAGCATCCGCTGATCGATACCCTGCGCGGGAAGATGAAAGTAAGAGAGGAACCCCGCTACACCCAAGACTATCTGGCTGCCGACAAGCGCTCTATCGCCAACGCCATCCAGGTGGTCTTCCGCGACGGCAGCGCTACGGAGTGCGTCGAAGTGGAGTATCCACTCGGCCATCGACGACGTCGCGACGAAGGCATTCCCATGCTAGAGGAGAAGTTTCGGCGCAACCTGGCCACGCGCTTCCCCGCCGGTCGCTGCGAGCGAATATTCTCGTTGTGCAGCAATCAGGCACAGCTGGAAGCCACGCCGGTACATCGATTCGTCGAACTCTTCATCATCTGATGCATCTCGTTACCTGCGTGTGAAGGTGAGAAAATTGATCGCAGTCATGGCTGCTGTCAGAAACCTGAGCTATATTTTTTTGACGCAAAGGGTTGCGTCATTAATGGGCAGCCCGTAAAGTACGCATCCGCTGCCGGCGACGGGCAACGTTGCAGGCGGTGGGAAGAGTGGTAAGTGGCTGTCTTGCTTTGGGTTTTTCGATTCGCTTCGTAAAATTCGCACTTGACGCCCACGGCGGATTCGGTAGAATGCGCCTCACTCGAAAGCAAGTCCGCAAGCGGGCTTGCGGTCGCCGGCCCAGGCCGGTCTTCGACGCCAGGGTCATTTCGGTGACGGCCTCGAAGAGAGTTGACAAACTCCGGCGCTTCAGTAGAATACGCCTTCCTCGCAGGGCGCTGGCGAGGCCTCACGGCCCCGACAGCAAGCGAGACGCTCCGCTCTCTTCAAGAGCCCGGAGCCGCTCTTTAACAATCGATCAGGTAATTCATGTGGGCGCTTGTCGATGAGGTGGTGAGAAGTCACACCATTTCAAGGCAAGCGACTCGTCGAGACCTTCGGGTCTTTTGAGAAGCTTTGACCTTGAGCCGAGATTGGTCCGCTTTCGTCTTCGGACGAGCAAGGACTCGATGATTTTAAACTGAAGAGTTTGATCATGGCTCAGATTGAACGCTGGCGGCAGGCCTAACACATGCAAGTCGAGCGGCAGCACGGGGAGCTTGCTCCCTGGTGGCGAGCGGCGGACGGGTGAGTAATGCATAGGAATCTGCCCGGTAGTGGGGGATAACCTGGGGAAACCCAGGCTAATACCGCATACGTCCTACGGGAGAAAGCAGGGGCTCTTCGGACCTTGCGCTATCGGATGAGCCTATGTCGGATTAGCTGGTTGGTGAGGTAATGGCTCACCAAGGCGACGATCCGTAGCTGGTCTGAGAGGATGATCAGCCACATCGGGACTGAGACACGGCCCGAACTCCTACGGGAGGCAGCAGTGGGGAATATTGGACAATGGGGGCAACCCTGATCCAGCCATGCCGCGTGTGTGAAGAAGGCCCTCGGGTTGTAAAGCACTTTCAGTGGGGAAGAACGCCTGACGGTTAATACCCGTCAGGGAAGACATCACCCACAGAAGAAGCACCGGCTAACTCCGTGCCAGCAGCCGCGGTAATACGGAGGGTGCGAGCGTTAATCGGAATTACTGGGCGTAAAGCGCGCGTAGGCGGCTTGATAAGCCGGTTGTGAAAGCCCCGGGCTCAACCTGGGAACGGCATCCGGAACTGTCAGGCTAGAGTGCAGGAGAGGAAGGTAGAATTCCCGGTGTAGCGGTGAAATGCGTAGAGATCGGGAGGAATACCAGTGGCGAAGGCGGCCTTCTGGACTGACACTGACGCTGAGGTGCGAAAGCGTGGGTAGCAAACAGGATTAGATACCCTGGTAGTCCACGCCGTAAACGATGTCGACTAGCCGTTGGGTCCTTCGCGGACTTTGTGGCGCAGTTAACGCGATAAGTCGACCGCCTGGGGAGTACGGCCGCAAGGTTAAAACTCAAATGAATTGACGGGGGCCCGCACAAGCGGTGGAGCATGTGGTTTAATTCGATGCAACGCGAAGAACCTTACCTACCCTTGACATCCTGCGAACCCTTCGGAGACGAAGGGGTGCCTTCGGGAACGCAGAGACAGGTGCTGCATGGCTGTCGTCAGCTCGTGTTGTGAAATGTTGGGTTAAGTCCCGTAACGAGCGCAACCCTTGTCCCTATTTGCCAGCGATTCGGTCGGGAACTCTAGGGAGACTGCCGGTGACAAACCGGAGGAAGGTGGGGACGACGTCAAGTCATCATGGCCCTTACGGGTAGGGCTACACACGTGCTACAATGGTCGGTACAAAGGGTTGCGAGCTCGCGAGGGCAAGCCAATCCCAGAAAGCCGATCTCAGTCCGGATCGGAGTCTGCAACTCGACTCCGTGAAGTCGGAATCGCTAGTAATCGTGAATCAGAATGTCACGGTGAATACGTTCCCGGGCCTTGTACACACCGCCCGTCACACCATGGGAGTGGACTGCACCAGAAGTGGTTAGCCTAACCTTCGGGAGGGCGATCACCACGGTGTGGTTCATGACTGGGGTGAAGTCGTAACAAGGTAGCCGTAGGGGAACCTGCGGCTGGATCACCTCCTTAAACGACGTATCGCCGCCTCGCGGCAAGTGCCCACAATGAATTACCTGATCGGCCAGAGCAAAGACTGTTTGGATCAGTGAGCGATCACTGATGCATCGGTAGTAAGCCGGGTCTGTAGCTCAGTTGGTTAGAGCGCACCCCTGATAAGGGTGAGGTCGGCAGTTCAAATCTGCCCAGACCCACCAATTTCGCCGGATACGGCGTTGCTTTGAACCTCGCATAGCGAGCTATGCGTCGGCCCAAAGCGCCTTGTCTCCGACGAAATTCATCGTAAGCAGCATGCGATGATCAGTGGGGCCATAGCTCAGCTGGGAGAGCGCCTGCCTTGCACGCAGGAGGTCAGCGGTTCGATCCCGCTTGGCTCCACCAAACTTCCCGACGCGTCGTTGAAAGGCTCCTCGCATAGCGAACTATGCGTCGTCACCTTTCGCCTAGCCTCGGATCGTTTGGCTTCGCCACTTCTCGCCACCCGCTTCCCACAGTCTTACCTGATCGGATCTGCAGTCATAAGCCATCGTCGCGTATCGCGATGTCGGGTTTATGACTGTCGATTGACAGTCTGCTCTTTAACAATGTGAATCATGCTGACAAGTTTTCTCCGCAAGGAGAAAGCGAAAGTGATACGTCTCAAGCGTATCCGGCAATTGTCGTACGTGATCGCAGACCAGACCCCTTCGGGTTATATGGTCAAGCGATTAAGCGCATACGGTGGATGCCTTGGCAGCCAGAGGCGATGAAGGACGTTGTAGCCTGCGATAAGGCTCGGTGAGGTGGCAAACAACCTGTGACCCGGGCATTTCCGAATGGGGAAACCCACCCAGCACAAGCTGGGTATCCCACACTGAATCCATAGGTGTTGGGAGGCGAACCGGGGGAACTGAAACATCTAAGTACCCCGAGGAAAAGAAATCAACCGAGATTCCCCCAGTAGCGGCGAGCGAACGGGGAGTAGCCCTTAAGCATGTGACTGGTTAGGCGAACGAGCTGGGAAGCTCGACCATAGGGGGTGATAGTCCCGTAGCCGAAAGCCTGAACATGTGAAATCGAGTAGGTCGGGGCACGTGAAACCTTGACTGAACATGGGGGGACCATCCTCCAAGGCTAAATACTCCTGGCTGACCGATAGTGAACCAGTACCGTGAGGGAAAGGCGAAAAGAACCCCGGAGAGGGGAGTGAAATAGATCCTGAAACCGTATGCGTACAAGCAGTGGGAGCAGACTCGTTCTGTGACCGCGTACCTTTTGTATAATGGGTCAGCGACTTATTTTCAGTGGCGAGCTTAACCGAATAGGGGAGGCGTAGGGAAACCGAGTCTTAACTGGGCGACCAGTCGCTGGAAATAGACCCGAAACCGGGCGATCTATCCATGAGCAGGTTGAAGGTTGAGTAACATCAACTGGAGGACCGAACCAGGATCTGTTGAAAAAGATTTGGATGACTTGTGGATCGGAGTGAAAGGCTAATCAAGCCCGGAGATAGCTGGTTCTCCTCGAAAGCTATTTAGGTAGCGCCTCACGTATCACCACCGGGGGTAGAGCACTGTTTCGGCTAGGGGGCCATCCCGGCTTACCAACCCGAGGCAAACTCCGAATACCGGTGAGTGCAAGCGTGGGAGACACACGGCGGGTGCTAACGTCCGTCGTGAAAAGGGAAACAACCCAGACCGTCAGCTAAGGTCCCGAAATCCTGGTTAAGTGGGAAACGATGTGGGAAGGCTCAGACAGCTAGGAGGTTGGCTTAGAAGCAGCCATCCTTTAAAGAAAGCGTAATAGCTCACTAGTCGAGTCGGCCTGCGCGGAAGATGTAACGGGGCTAAACCAGGTACCGAAGCTACGGGCTTGCCGAATGGCAAGCGGTAGAGGAGCGTCGTGTAAGCCGATGAAGGTGGATTGAGAAGTCTGCTGGAGGTATCACGAGTGCGAATGCTGACATGAGTAACGACAAGGGGAGTGAAAAACTCCCCCGCCGGAAGACCAAGGGTTTCTGTTCGACGCTAATCGGAGCAGAGTGAGTCGGCCCCTAAGGCGAGGCCGAAAGGCGTAGTCGATGGGAAACGGGTCAATATTCCCGTACCTCACTGTATTGCGATGGGGGGACGAAGAAGGCTAGGTGGGCCAGGCGTTGGTTGTCCTGGTGAAAGCCCGTAGGCTGGGGATTCAGGCAAATCCGGATCCCCAAGGCCGAGAGGCGAGACGAACACCCCACGGGGTGGAAGTCATCGATGCCACGCTTCCAGGAAAAGCCTCTAAGCTTCAGATACAGTGGGACCGTACCCCAAACCGACACAGGTGGTCAGGTAGAGAATACCCAGGCGCTTGAGAGAACTCGGGTGAAGGAACTAGGCAAAATGGTGCCGTAACTTCGGGAGAAGGCACGCCGCGTTAGTGTGAAGGCCCTCGCGGCCGGAGCACGAGGCGGTCGAAGATACCAGGTGGCTGCAACTGTTTATTAAAAACACAGCACTCTGCCAACGCGTAAGCGGACGTATAGGGTGTGACGCCTGCCCTGCCGGAAGGTTAAGTGATGGTGTTAGCCCTCGGGCGAAGCTCTTGATCGAAGCCCCGGTAAACGGCGGCCGTAACTATAACGGTCCTAAGGTAGCGAAATTCCTTGTCGGGTAAGTTCCGACCTGCACGAATGGCGTAATGATGGCCACGCTGTCTCCACCCGAGACTCAGTGAAATTGAAATCGCAGTGAAGATGCTGTGTACCCGCGGCTAGACGGAAAGACCCCGTGAACCTTTACTATAGCTTCACACTGGACGCTGATGTTGCTTGTGTAGGATAGCTGGGAGGCTAGGAACCCCGGACGCCAGTTCGGGCGGAGCCAACCTTGAAATACCAGCCTGGCATCATTGGCGTTCTAACTCAGGTCCGTGATCCGGATCGAGGACAGTGTGTGGTGGGTAGTTTGACTGGGGCGGTCTCCTCCCAAAGAGTAACGGAGGAGCACGAAGGTACCCTCAGCACGGTCGGAAATCGTGCATTGAGTGCAAGAGCATAAGGGTGCTTAACTGCGAGACAGACACGTCGAGCAGGTACGAAAGTAGGTTCTAGTGATCCGGTGGTTCTGTATGGAAGGGCCATCGCTCAACGGATAAAAGGTACTCCGGGGATAACAGGCTGATACCGCCCAAGAGTTCACATCGACGGCGGTGTTTGGCACCTCGATGTCGGCTCATCACATCCTGGGGCTGAAGTCGGTCCCAAGGGTATGGCTGTTCGCCATTTAAAGTGGTACGCGAGCTGGGTTTAGAACGTCGTGAGACAGTTCGGTCCCTATCTGCCGTGGGCGTTGGATGTTTGAGAAGAGCTGCTCCTAGTACGAGAGGACCGGAGTGGACGCACCTCTGGTGTTCCGGTTGTCACGCCAGTGGCATTGCCGGGTAGCTACGTGCGGACGGGATAACCGCTGAAGGCATCTAAGCGGGAAGCCCCCTTCAAGATGAGACATCCCCGAGGCCTCGAGCCTCCTGAAGGGCCCAGCGAGACCAGCTGGTTGATAGGTCGGGTGTGGAAGCGCTGCAAGGCGTTGAGCTAACCGATACTAATGGCCCGTGAGGCTTGACCATATAACCCCAAGGGGTCTGCGCATCGCGCACGATTGACGGATACGCCGCCTGAGCGAGAGCCGGGCAGAGACGATCGCGTCAGCATGATTCCAACCGTTTTCGCCTGACGACCATAGCGAGTGGGAACCACCTGATCCCATGCCGAACTCAGCAGTGAAACCGCTCAGCGCCGATGGTAGTTTGGGGTCTCCCCATGCGAGAGTAGGTCATCGTCAGGCATCTCTTCAGAAACCCCGGCCAACTGGTCGGGGTTTCGCCGTTTAGGGGACCGAAAACGGCCCCTGATCGCCAGCGGGACGACCCGGTGGTGTGCTGCCAACCCGGGGACGGCCTCGGACCCTCAGAAGGAAATCACAATGGCCTGGGTGATACTGGTCGTTGCCGGTCTTCTCGAAGTGGCGTGGGCGTTGGGCCTGAAGGCGTCACATGGCTTTAGCCGCCCGCTGCCGAGTCTGTTCACTATTCTGGCGATGGTGGCGAGCTTTTATCTGTTGGCACAGGCAATGAAGGTTCTCCCCGTGGGTACTGCCTACGCCATCTGGGTGGGGATTGGTGCGGTGGGTACGGTCTTGCTGGGAATTCTAATCTATGGCGATAGTGCCTCGCCGCTGCGGCTGACCAGCCTGGTGCTCATCCTTGCCGGGTTGGTGGGCTTGAAGCTGGCTGCCTAGCGGGCTGCAAGAAAGCGCCTACAGGACGAAAGCCCCGGTCGAGAGGCCGGGGCTTATGCATTATGCTGCCGAAGTAAAGCCGGCAAAAGGAGCGGCTTATACGACGCCTTGATCAATCATGGCATCGGCCACCTTGCGGAATCCGGCAATATTGGCTCCCAGTACCAGGTTGGCGGGCTCGCCGAACTCCTTGGCGGTGCTCGCACATTGCCGATGAATATCAGCCATGATCGCCTGCAGCTTGGTGTCGACCTTCTCCAGAGTCCACTGCTGCATGCTGCTGTTCTGTGCCATCTCGAGCTGGCTGGTTGCTACACCACCGGCATTGGCCGCCTTGCCGGGACCATAAGCGATCCTGGCTTCGAGGAAGCGGTCGACGGCGGCAGCCGTGGAGGCCATGTTGGAACCTTCGCTGATGCAATGCACACCGTTGTTTAGCAGCGCGTTGGCGTCGGCTTCGGTCACCTCGTTCTGGGTGGCGCTGGGGAAGGCTACGTCTCCCTTGATGCGCCACACGGCATGGCCGTCGCTCGGGTAGTCCTCGGCATCGATATACGTTGCCTCGGGATGATATTCGACATATTCGCGAAGAGAAGTCCGCTTGACCTCCTTGAGCAACTTCAACGTGTCGAGGTCGATGCCTTCCGGGTGGTGAATCATGCCGCGGGAGTCCGAGCAGGTGATGGGGCGGGCGCCGAGCTGGTAAAGCTTCTCGATGGTATAAATGGCTACGTTGCCGGCGCCAGATACCAGGCAGGTCTTGCCGGAGATGCTATCGCCGCGAGCTTCGAGCATGTTCTGTGCGAAGTAGACTGCACCGTAACCGGTGGCTTCCTTGCGACCCAGTGACCCGCCCCAGTTCAGTCCCTTGCCGGTGAAGACGCCTTCATAGTTGCCCGTGAGCCGCTTGTATTGACCATACATGTAGCCGATCTCTCTAGTGCCAACGCCGATGTCGCCGGCGGGCACGTCGATGGTCGCGCCGATGTGGCGATACAGCTCGTTCATGAACGACTGGCAGAAGCGCATGATTTCGCCGTCGGATTTACCTTTGGGATCGAAGTTGGAGCCGCCCTTGCCGCCCCCGATGGGTAACCCGGTCAGCGCATTCTTGAAAATTTGCTCGAACCCCAGGAACTTGATGATGCTGGCGTTGACGCTGGGGTGGAAGCGCAGGCCGCCCTTGTAGGGGCCAAGCGCCGAGTTGAACTGGATGCGATAGCCCTTGTTGACCTGAACCTTTCCGGCATCATCGACCCAACTGACGCGGAACATGATCTGGCGCTCAGGTTCGACAATACGCTCGATGATGCTGTGCTGGTGATAGCGCGGCACGGCCTCTAGCAAGGGCCGCAGACATTCGAGCACTTCCTCGGCGGCCTGGTAGAACTCGCCCTGGGCCGGACTGCTCCGGCGCAGCCCTTCGAGAGTGTCGTGAATGTAGGTCATTGAGAGCGTCCTGAGTGGAATTAGGTGCGCTCACTATAATTCAATGCACCATTATGCAGCAATCGCATAGGCTATGTCAGGATTAGACATTGATATGAGTCGAAATCGCTTTCAAGTTGCTATTTTCTGCGCACCAACATTGAACATAAGTATTTTTTAAAAGACGTTTATTAAACGATTTAGGGGTGGCCGACAGCGAAAGCCAGTGCTGGTACCATGCGTCATCAACGAATCCTTGAGAGAAAGCCAATGTCTAGCCTGGCAGACCGTGTGGTGCCCGATCAGCTGCTTTTCTACTGTCGCCCAGGTTTCGAAGCCGATGTCGCGACCGAAGTGGCTGAGCGGGTCGAGCGACTTGGCTGGCGGGGTAGGGCTGAGTTCATCGAACAGGGTGGATTCGCCTGTTTCGTCGTGGACGATGAAAGGCCGGCCAACGAACTGCATCGTCAGCTGAAGTTCGAACAGCTCGTCTTTGCCCGTCAAAGCCTGGTCGCGTTGGCGCCCTTGGAGTTGAACCGTGACGACAGGATGTCTCCCATCCTGGCCCAGGTAATGGCCAGCGGCTGGAGTTTCGAGTCGATCTGGCACGAAACGCCCGATACCAACGAAGGCAAGGCGCTGGTGGGGCTGATCAAGGCGCTGACGCGCCCGCTCGAGTCGGCGCTGCGAAAGCGGGGTGCCCTGCGTCGCAAGGCCGGTGGGCGCCGCTTGCATCTGTTCTGGATGGACGGTGACTTCGTCCAGTTGGGGATGAGCTTTCCGGGAAACCGAAGCGAATTGTCCGGCGGTATTCGCCGGCTGCGCTTTCCTTCGGCTGCGCCCAGTCGCTCGACGCTGAAGCTCGAGGAGGCCTGGCACGAGTTCATACCGCGCGATGAATGGAGCGTGCGCTTGGCAGAGGGCATGCAGGCGGCGGATCTGGGAGCGGCACCGGGTGGGTGGACCTGGCAGTTGGTTGCCCGGGGCATGCATGTCTTCGCTATCGACAATGGCCCCATGAAGGGCGATCTGATTGCCACGGGCATGGTCGAGCACCTGCGAGAAGATGGCTTCGTCTGGGAGCCGCCGTATCGATTGGATTGGCTGGTATGCGATATCGTCGACAAGCCGGCTCGTGTGACGGCGATGGTGCAGAGCTGGCTGATCCGCCGCTGGTGTCGGGAAGCGGTTTTCAACCTGAAGTTGCCGATGAAGCGACGCTGGGAGGAAGTCGATCGCTGCCTGGTTCTGCTGGGCGAAGCATTAGAGAATGCCGGCGTTCGCACCGAGCTGCGATGCCGACACCTCTATCATGACCGCGAAGAGGTCACGGTGCATGTCAGGCTACTGGATTGACTCGAGGCGCTCTGGAGTGGAGCCGGGTCAGTAAGCGGGTTCGTAGATACGTATGGTCTCGTCTTCAGTCAGCAGCGGCAGGATAAGCTGCATGGCACGTGCACGCTCCTCGCTGGTGTACCATGCGTTCCATGCATCCAAGTTGCGCCATTTGACGATCACCAGGCGTCGATCGCTGTGGCCACGTTCGACCAGTGTTTCACCGCCGATGAACCCCCTGGCCCCGAGAGAGTAACGCATGGCCTCGCGTGCGGCTTCCTCGTATTCCTCCTCCAGGCCAGGCATGATACGACGTTCAATGATGATCTTGATCATTTGGTAGTTCCCCACGACGAGGTCGATCGATGACGAATACCGCCGACTCCCAGCCCGACTTCAGCGTTCAGGTCGAGCTGGACACGACCGGTCTCTATTGCCCGGAACCCATCATGCTCATGCATAACAAGGTGCGTGACATGAAGGCCGGGGAAGTCCTCAAAGTGGTTGCCACGGATCCAGCAACCACCCGTGACGTACCCAAGTTCTGCAGTTTCCTGGGCCATGAGCTGCTTTCACAGCAGGAATCGGATGGACACTACCTCTACTTTATCCGTTTAGGCTAATGTCCGGCCAGTCCAGTAGCCGTGTGTCGATGGCTTAGTCGCCGGCTTCTTGCGCGGCGCTGGGTACGACCATCAGAGCCAAGGCCTCGAGCGTGCCGGGGTCCTGCTCGCGAATCCGGTTGGCGATGCTGCGCTGGAAAAAGTAGACCATCCGGTGACGGCTCTTGCCCGGGTAGAGGCAGGCATCGCCCGGTAGAATCGGAGTGCTCTCGATGAGAGACTCGTCTGCCAGTAGGGCTTCCACGTTGCCGTCGCTGTAAAGGCGCCAGCCGAATACCTGCTTCAGCTGCCAGGGGCGGCTATCGTCATCGATGCACAGTGCGTGGGTGCCCTGGGTGTCGGGAATCTGCTGAATCAGCGTGATGTCGCTTGTCTCTTCATAATCGAAATAGGCTGCAGCGTGCTCCAGCTCGCATGCCTTATGTGGGGGAGGGAATTCCAGCAGTTCCTCGGTCTCGGGGTCGCGATAGCCAACGAAGCAGCCATGCTCTGCGTCGTCGAGCTGATGACAGGGGGTCAAGGTCTCCATCCAAGGCACAAGGCCCACGACGTCGCCATCCTCGCGCAGCCCCCAGGCAAGTATGGGCATGCCATAAAGGGAGTCGGGGTCCGAAGCCAGGCTGTAGACCATCTCGAGGCCGTCGAGCTCCGGTGAGAGGCGTACCAGGCGCCGCCTGGCCTGGAGCTTCTGGCGCATCGTTTCCAGGTCGATGACCCGGGCAGGGCGGGGCGACAGTGTCATACCCATGTTTCTCCCTCCAGATTCTGCATGGGCCGAGCGGAAAGGTCACGGCTGCGGCTAGGCTGACGGGATCGACTCCTACCTCGTACGAATCACCAATATCACAGAGTCGCTGTGCAAGTTAAGTCCGGCGACGTCTTTTCATGAACATTGCTCTACCAGGGCATGCCAATGCTGACGATGCTCACGGCGTGCCTGGCGCAGGGCTGGCAAGGGAGCTTCGGGATTTTCCAGAGAGAGCCAGCGTTGCAGGTACTCGGCGACTGCATCGGGCGGGGTGATGTGGCTCGCGAGCAGTTGGTCGATGGCTGCTAGCCAGCGGGTAGAAAGCGTCTCGAGCTGATCCAGCCATTCGTGGGCTGGTGTGTCGGTCAATCTTCGATGCAGTTCCTGAGGCGATGCGGCAAGCGCTTGGCAGGTATCGTTGCGGGCGAGGCTGCTGGTCAAAAGCTCGGTTGCCTCCACCAATCGCTGCTCGGCTAGCAGCAGTGCACGCAGCAGCTCAGCCGTGAGAGGCCGACGCTGCAGCGACTTGAGATGGCCCTCAAGCGTAGCCGACTCAGGATGCCAGTCGGGATTGAACTGGTTGAGCGTGGCCTGATGTAGCCAGGCCAAGGCATCGAACTGTGCTTCAATGCCGCGGGAGTCACCAGGTGCCAGGGGTGAGCTTGCACGGGAGAAGTGGCGTACCCACTCATCGGAGTCGAAAAGGCTGTTCCAGCTCACTTTCGGTAGCTGCTCGGTCTTGGTTCGTAGGAGTTGTTCGAGCCGTTCACGGTCGGGTTCGGCAAGCGTACCAGGGATGTCGCCATGCCAGCAGGCATGCAGCCGGCGCCAAAGTTCAAGTTCGTAGATCCAGCGCTGGCTGGGCGGCGCAACGCGTCCGAGCTGATTGTTGCGCGCGGCAATCAGCGAAGTGATGCGGCATTCACGCAGGGCATAGACATTCAGTAGGCTCTCGCGGGTTTCAGCGACCTCACGAAGGCGCTCGTTGCGATCGGGGAAGGCGCCAATATTCTCTGGAGGGTTTCTCTCGGGTTCGGGTTGACCCAAGGCGCGGGCCAGTGCCTGCTGGTATTTCGCCAGCCTGGCCGCACCTTCGTCCTCGCCGCCGCATCCGCCCAACAGCAAGAGGATGAGCACGCAAACGAGGCTGCCCCTCGCTTCAATCCTGCGGAATATCCAGCCTGCCATTCGCGACTCCCCGGGCCTTGCGCTGCAGACGTACGCCGAGCAGGACCGCCGCCACGGTGAGCCCGGCGATCAGGCCAATCCAATAGCCATGCACTCCCAGGGGGCCTACCAAGCCTGCCAGCCCTCGGGTACCCAGCCAGTGGCCGCCACCCAAGCCCACCACCCAGTAGGCAAGCAGAGTGATCAGCATGATGACCCGCGTGTCCTTGTAGCCTCTCAGAGCGCCGGCCAGGTTGACTTGCAGCGAATCGGAAATCTGGTAGAGCATGGCCAGCAGAATCAGCGATAGGGCGAGGCGCTGCACGGCCGTATCGTGAGTGTAGAGGGCCATGACCGGCTCTGCCGTGAACCACAGCAAGGTGCTATTGAGCAGGGCGATCAGCACCGATACCAGCACGCCGTTCCAGGCCACCATACGCGCCCGCTCGGCCTTGCCCTGTCCGAGTGTGTTACCGACTCTGACGGTCAGCGCCATGCTCAGTGCCAGTGGCAGCATGAACAGGATCGAGGTGTAGTTCAGGGCCACCTGATGCGCTGCCACCGTCACCTCACCCAGGCTGGCAATGAACAGCGAGATAAGCGTGAACAGCGTGACTTCGACGAAGATCGCCACGCCGATGGGGACGCCTACGTACAGCAGTTCGCCGATCAGCGTCCAGCGCGGAGGCGTGGGCGAGTGCCACAGAGAGACGTTGCCGTAGGCGCGCGAGCGGCGGGTGTAGAGGATCATGGCCAGGCACATGGTCCACATGGAGAGTGCTGTGGCGATACCGCAGCCCAGTGCCCCCAAGGCCGGCAGGGCATGCAGCCAACCCGGCAAGGCGTCGCCAAACAGCTGGACCAACCCGTCGCCGCCGTAGATCAGGATGAAGTTGCTGGGAACGTTGACGCCAAGCCCCACCAGGCTGATCCAGAGCGACGGTCGGGTATGGTTCATGCCGTCGGAGAAGGCTCGCAACGCCTGGAACAGGGCAACGCCCGGCATGCCGAAGGCAACGGCGGCGAGGTAGGCCGATGAGCGTCTGGCAACTTCGGGAGGAACGTCCATCAGGCGGAAGATGGGGGTCACCGTGAGCCATAGCAACGCTGCCGACGCCAGCCCCAGAACCAGCGCGACCCAGAGTGCCTGGTGAACGTTGGGTCGTATTCGCCCGGTGGCACCACCTCCCAGCAAATGAGCGACGATAGGGGTCAGCCCCATCAGTGTGCCGGTCATGAACAGCATCAGCGGCAGCCAAAGGCTGGAGCCGACGGACACGGCTGCCAGGTCGGTGGCGCTGACACGGCCCGTCATCATCACGTCGGTGACGCTCATGCCGGCCTGCGCCAGCTGGGCGCCGCAAATCGGCAGGGTCAGCCGCAGCAGGGGCCGCGTTTCCGTGCGGCTGACGCTCAGCAGGTCGGTGAAGAACGTTGCCAAGGGAGTGCTCCGTGCATGTCAGGACCTTGGCCGCATGCCAAGGAAACCGAATATGTTAGCAATTCCCGGTGAATTTCGCTGCGCAACCGACTCGCCTATACTGGCGACCCCTTCGTCATGCATGGAGAACCCGTGACGCATCGCCTCGATGACGTGATCGCCCTGTTCGACGGCCTGTTCTTACCACGCTTCAATACTCGGTTGGTACGTGGTGGCGACGAGCCGCTCTACCTGCCTGCCGACGACCGTGTTCCCTGGCATCGGGTGATCTTTGCGCGAGGCTTCTACGCGAGCGCCTTGCACGAGATCAGCCATTGGTGCATCGCCGGTGAGCAGCGGCGCCTGCAGGAGGATTACGGCTACTGGTATCTGCCCGACGGGCGAAGCGCAGAGCAGCAACGCCGCTTCGAGCAGGCCGAAGTGGCGCCCCAAGCACTGGAGATGCTCTTCTCGCGCGCTTGCGGGCTACGCTTTCATGTCAGCGTCGACAACCTGGGTGGTGAGGTCGAGGTCGACCGCGAGGCCTTCCATGACCGCGTTGCGCAACGCGCGGCCCGCTACGAGCGGGAGGGGCTGCCATGTCGGGCAGCCGCTTTCCGCGCTGCGCTGCAAGCCTTCTACCAACGGGGCGAGCCCATGCAGAGCGCGCTGTCAGAAGGGCTGCGTGTGCTCGATCAGCTGCGCTCGCGAGCTTCCCACGCCGCTCTGCCGAGCTGAAGCAGCGGGGTCAACGCCGGCATCGTCTGCTGCGCCGGGTAGGCGACGCCGATGGTCTGGCGAATTTCGAGCTCGGCAAGGGCGCGGCTCTGCACGTCCGGGTGAGCGAGGATCTCGGGCCAGGCCGGCACCAGCGAGGCGCCGACTCCGGCCGCCACCAGCCCCAGGGTATATTCGATGGTACGCAGACGCGCTCGTACCTGGCAGCGCACGCCGGCATCGCTGAGCGCCGTGGCCAACTGCTGCATGGCGGCGCATGGGTGGCGCCAGATGAACGGCAGTCCGTCGAGGTCGGCCAGCGAGACAGTGCCCTGCAGGCCCAGCGGGTGCCCGCTAGGCAGCGCGAGGAGATAGCTGTCGTGCCAGATCGGCTGGAAGGCTTCGCCGGGCGACAGGTCCTGTTCGCCGATGATGCGTGCGTCGCAGCGCTCCTCCGGATTGACTAGGGTCAGGGCCAGGTTGTCGCCCTGGCCGATGTACTCCTTGAGCAGGGCGGTCATGCGGTTGGCGCCTAGCGAGCGCATCAGGCCCAGGCGCACTGGTGTTGCGGGTGCCGGCGTGCGAAACAGCCGGCTGATGGCATCGAGATCCTCGCTGACCTGGCGGGCCAAGGGATAGAGCCGGTGTCCCTCTTCGGTTGGCGTGATGCCGCGACGGTGGCGTTCGAACAGCGGCGTGCCCAGGCGCTCTTCCAGCTGCACCAGCGCGGTCGAGATGGAGGGTTGCGCCACGTGGCAGCGCCGGGCGGCGGCGCTGATCGAACCGCCCTCGTAGGCGGCGATGAAGTAGCGCAGACTTCGTACATCCATAAGCTATGCCTATATCTGGGGCAGGATATCGATATTATCGCTTTATCTGCCGGGCACGCTAGGCTGTAACCATCACCTTGGCAGCCCCGGGAGCCTGCACCGTGCTCGAACCCCTTCCTCAGGAGCAGCGATTTTACGCTGCACTACACAGCGGCGACTGGCCCGCACCACAAAGGGAATGGCAGCTCGACGAGGTCGGGCTCACTCCCTCCGGTCTGGCCGAGTTGTTCGAAACCCAACTGATGAGTCGTCATCTGGACCTGCACGCCCGACGCCTGCAGGCGCGCGGCGAGGCCTTCTACACCATCGGTAGCGCGGGTCACGAAGGCAACGCCGCCATTGCGCGCGCCTTTCGTACAACCGATCCTGCGTTCCTGCACTATCGCGACGCGGCCTTCCTGATCCAGCGCAGCCGTGCGGTGCCAGGTCAGACGCCGCTGTGGGACCTGCTATTGAGCTTCGCCGCCTCGGCAGAGGATCCGATCTCCGGCGGTCGGCACAAGGTGCTGGGCTCGAAGACGCTGCACATCCCGCCCCAGACCAGCACCATCGCCTCGCACCTGCCCAAGGCCGTGGGTGCGAGCTACAGCTTCGGCCTGTGGCGGCGACTGGGAGGTGGGGGCGAGTGGCCCGCCGACAGCGTGACGATCTGCAGTTTCGGCGACGCTTCGTTCAATCACTCCACCGCCCAGGGGGCGCTCAACGCTGCCGGATGGGCCGCCTACCAGGGGGCGCCGATGCCCTTGGTAATGGTGTGCGAGGACAACGGTATCGGCATTTCCACACCCACGCCGGATGGCTGGATCGAAGCCAGCATGCGTTCGCGCCCCGGCTTCCACTACCTCACCTGCGACGGTCTCGACCTGCTCGATACCTGGCGGGCGGCCAGAGAAGCCGAGCGCATCGCGCGGTGCCGCAAGCAGCCGGTCTTCCTTCACATGCGCTGCGTGCGGCTATACGGCCATGCCGGCTCCGATGCTCAGCAGGCCTATATGACGCCTGCCCGGATCAAGGCCGACGAGGCGCGCGATCCGCTACTGGTCACGGCCGGTCTGCTTCAGCGCCACGGGGTGCTCGATGCCGCCGCCATCGAAGCACTCTACCGCTCGGTGGCCGAGCGGGTTGCGCAGGTTGCCGAGGAGGCGATTTGCCGGCCCAAGCTGGAGACGGCCGCTCAGGTCATGGCCAGCATCGTGCCGCCGCCAAGGCCGGAGCGTGTGCGGCCCTGGCAGGGCGAGGTGGACGCTACCCCGGCGCCCATGGCCAAGTTGCTCAACCAGGCGCTGCAGCGCTCGATGACTCGCTACCCGCATCTGGTGATGGCAGGCGAGGACATCGGTCGCAAGGGCGGCGTATACGGCGTTACCCAGCGGCTGCAGGCGCAATTCGGGCCGCATCGGGTGATCGATACCCTGCTCGACGAGCAGAGCATCCTCGGGCTAGGCATCGGTCTGGGTCAGAGCGGCCTGGTGCCGATCCTCGAGATCCAGTTCCTGGCCTACCTGCACAACGCCGAAGATCAACTGCGTGGCGAGGCGGCCACGCTCAGCTTCTTCTCCAACGGCCAGTACACCAATCCCATGGTGGTGCGCATCGCCGGTCTCGGCTACCAGAAGGGCTTCGGTGGGCATTTCCACAACGACAACGCCATCGCCGTGCTGCGCGATATCCCCGGACTGCTGGTGGCCTGCCCATCGAATGCTGCCGACGCCGTGGGCTTGCTACAGGAGGCCGTGCGCCTGGCCGACGAGGAACAGCGGGTGGTGGTAGTGCTCGAACCGATCGCGCTCTACCACACCCGCGACCTGTTCGAGGAGGGCGACCAGCAGTGGTGTTTTACCGATCCCGGGCCCGAGCATCGATTGGGTGTGGGCGAGCCTGGTGCATGGGGCGAGGGCCGTGAGCTTGCCATCGTCACCTACGGTAACGGTGTCTATCTGTCGCGCCAGGCTGCCGCCAGGTTGGAAGCCGACGGCGTGGCGCTGCGCATCGTCGATCTGCGCTGGCTGACCGCCATCGATCATGACGCCGTGCATCGCCTGGTCGCCGACTGCGCCCAGATACTGATCGTCGATGAGTGTCGGCGCAGCGGTTCGCCCAGCGAGGAGCTGATCGCGGGCCTGGTGGAGCGCGGTATGGCGAGCGACAGGCTGCACCGGCTGACGGCCGAGGACAGCTTCATTCCCCTGGGGCGGGCAGCCACGGTCACGTTGCCCTCGGTGCAGGCGATCGTGGCACAGGGGCGACGCCTCGTGGCGTCAAGGCAGCATGGTGAGGTGGCCGCTAACGCGGTAGGCACGGGCAAGGTCACGGCAGGGAGTGGCGAGGCATGAGTCGCAGCGACAGCATGGTGAACGGCGCATCGGAGCGCGAGCGCTTATTGATCGTCTGTCCCGGTCGGGGCACCTACAACGCCGCGGAGTGGGGCACCCTGAACCGGCTGGCGGGGGGCTGCGAGTGGCTGACACGCTTCGATGCCATGCGCCGCGAGGCCGATCTGCCGACGCTCTCCGAGTTGGACGGCGAGATACCTTTTCGCCAGAGCCTGCAGGGTCGGGGCGAGCATGCCTCGCCGCTGATCTATGCCTGCGCCTGGGCCGACCTGCTGTCGATCGATCGTGAGCGCTACGATATCGTGGCGGTCACCGGCAACTCCATGGGCTGGTACATCGCCCTGGCGGCGGCCGGCGCCCTGGGGCCCGACGAGACGCTGCACCTGATCGGCACCATGGGATGGCTGATGCAGGAGAGCCTGGCCGGCGGCCAGGTCCTCTACCCTTGGGTCGATGACGCCTGGCGGCCGGACTGGGCGCTGCGCCAGGAGCTGCTGGCATTGATCGAGCGTATTCACGGCATCGCGGGTGCCGAGCTCTATCTCTCGATCGAGCTCGGCGGCATGCTGGTGTTCGGCGGCAATGAAACGGGGCTTTCGCGCCTGACCGAGCGGTTGCCGGCGCGCGAGCGTTTCCCGCTGCGGTTGCACCAGCACGCCGCCTTCCATACACCCCTTCAGGAGGGAGTGAAGCGCGAGGCGCGCCGGCGGCTTGGCGCCGGGCCGTTCCGCGCTCCCGAGGTGCCGATGATCGATGGCCGCGGCCATATCTGGACGCCCTGGAGCACCGATCCCCAGGCGCTGTGGGACTACACCCTGGGCGAACAGCTGGTCGCGCCCTACGATTTCACCGCGGCAGTGAAGGTTGGTGTGCGGGAGTTCGCGCCGGACCGCATCGTGATTCCCGGCCCGGGAGCGACCCTGGGCGGGGCCACGGCTCAAGCTTTGATCCAGCTCGGCTGGCAGGGTTGGAGCGACAAGGCTGCTTTTCAGACCGGGCAGCAGCAGGAGCCACGCCTGCTATGCATGGGCATTGCAGAGCAACGTGACCGGCTGCTGCCGGCGCAGGCAGCATCAGCCCTCGGCTAGTCGCTGGTGCAGATGCAGCATCACCTCGACCTCATGCTCGGGCCGTAGTGGCTCGAGCCCCATCTCGCCGAACAGCTCGTTGCGTGCCCGGCTCCATTCGCCGACAGAAAGCTCGGGATAGAGACTGTCGGCGGGAGCCAGCTCGACGAAAGGATCGATGCCGTAGGTGTCGAACAAGCGCGCCAGGGCGGCTTCATCGCCGCTGATACCCGCAGTGAACAGCGTGGCATTGAAGTGATCGCTCTCGAGCTCACGGATCACGTCCAGTGGACTCGCGCCGAAACTGTGTAGCTCCTCCAGGCTGTAGCCATTGAGCTCGTTATATTCGTCGTCGAGCCAGTCATTGTCGGGCTGTATCAGGGTGTGCTTGATACGCCCGTCGGGTAGCACCCAGGCAATGGCCAGCGGCAGGTCGCTGTCGTCGCCGGTCTCCACGGCAATGAATCCGGGTATTTCGGCCATATTACGACTCCTGTTGGTCACGGCCTGTCTCCTGGGCTTCGCGAGCCTCGTTCAGGCGAAAAAAGCGGTGTGCGGTATTGCTGGTGGCGCGGGCCAGTTCCGCTTCGTCAGTGTCTCGCCAGTGGGCGATCTCGCGCACGATCCACGGCAGCAGGGCAGGCTCATTGCGTCTGCCCTTGAGTCTGGCAGGTAAATCGCGCGGCAGTAGGTAGGGGCAATCGGTTTCCACCATCAGACGCGCGAGGGGGATCTCCTTCACCAGTTCGCGCAGGTGGTGGCCACGGCGCTCGTCGCAGATCCACCCCGTCAGACCGATGTGCAAGTCCATGTCGAGATAGCCGTAAAGAGTGGCTCGGTCGGCGGTAAAACAGTGCACCACGGCATCGGCGATATCGTCGCGCCAGACCCGCAGCATCTCGCGCATGCGTGGTCCGGCGTCGCGTTCGTGCAGGAACAGCGGCTTGCCGCTCTCCGCGGCAAGCCCCAACTGGGCCTCGAAGGCACGCTCCTGCTCGGCCGGCGTGGAGAAGTTGCGGTTGAAGTCGAGACCGCACTCACCCACGGCCACCACCTCGGGGCGTTGATGCAACTCCCGCATGGCAGCGGCCAGAGAGGTGTCCCAATCGCTGGCGTCATGAGGGTGTACACCGGCCGTGGCGTGTAGTCCAGGATAGCGCTGGGCCAGCTCCACGGCCTGCTCGGCATGGGCGTGGTCGGTGCCGGTCACGATAAACGTCGTGACGTTGGCGGCTCGCGAACGCTGCACGACCGCTTCGAGATCGCGGGCGAAGCTGTCGTGGGTCAGGTTGGCGCCGATGTCCACCAATGGGGCTGGCGAACGAAAGCGCAGTGCCTCGGGCAGAAAGTCGTCGAAGGCGGCGTCGGTATCAGCCAATGGGGAGCGCTCCTTTGCAGCTTTCGCGCATTGTAACCAAAGCCACGGCGGGCCAGCCATGCGTTACACTAGCCGCCTTGATGAACGATGAGGTGAGCGTGTGACCCTGCTACGTCTGGAAGGCCTGCAACTGGCCTATGGTACCCATGTGCTGCTCGACGGCGCCGACCTGGTGCTGGAGAAGGGCGAACGTCTGGCGCTGGTCGGTCGCAACGGTACCGGCAAGTCGACTCTGCTCAAGCTGGTGGCAGGGGAGATCCTGCCCGACGACGGCAGCATCTGGCGCGCCCCGGGGCTGAAGATCGGCGTGCTGGAGCAGGACCTGCCATCCGCATCGGGGGAAACCATCTTCGATGTGGTGGCCCAGGGACTGCCCCAGGCCGGCGAGCTACTGGCCGAGTACCATCACCTGGTGCAGGCCGCCGATCCCGACATGAAGCGCATGGCGACCCTGCAGAGCCGTCTGGAAGCCATCGATGGCTGGTCCTTCCATCAGCGCATCGACGTGGTGCTGACCCGGCTGGGCCTGCCCGCCGACGATCTGATGAGCTCGCTTTCCGGTGGCTGGCGGCGGCGCGTGGCACTGGCCCGGGCGTTGGTCGCCGAGCCCGATCTGCTGCTGCTCGACGAGCCTACCAACCACCTGGATCTCGACACCATCGCCTGGCTCGAGGAACAGCTGCTCGACTTCAACGGGGCGGTGCTGTTCATCACCCATGACCGGGCCTTCCTGTCGAAACTGGCCACCACCATCCTCGAGCTCGATCGCGGGCGGCTGGGGCGCTATCCCGGGGATTACGCCAAGTATCAGCAGCAGAAGGCTCATGAGCTCGAGGTCGAGGCGCGGGAAAACGCCGAGTTCGACAAGAAGCTGGCCCAGGAGGAAGCCTGGATTCGCCAGGGCATCAAGGCGCGACGCACACGCAACGAAGGCCGGGTGAGAGCGCTGGAGCAGCTGCGGCGCGAACGCAGCCAGCGGCGTGAGGTGCAAGGCCGCGCCAGCTTCGGCATCGACAGCGGCGAGCGCAGCGGCAAGCGGGTGGTCGAGCTCGTCGGTGTGTCCCACCGTTTCGGCGGCGACACCATCGTTCGCGACCTGTCGCTCGAGATCCAGCGTGGCGACCGCATCGGCCTGATCGGACGCAACGGTGCCGGCAAGACCACGCTGCTCAAGATCCTGCTCGGCGAGCTCGAGCCCAGCGAGGGTACGGTAAGGCTGGGCACCAATATCAAGGTGGCCTACTTCGACCAGCTGCGCGCCGGCCTGGAGCCGGAGAAGAGCGTCTACGACAACGTCGCCCAGGGCAGCGACAGGGTCAGCGTGGGCGGCAAGGACAAGCACGTCATCAGCTATCTGCAGGACTTCCTGTTCACTCCCGAACGGGCGCGCCAACCGGTCAAGGCACTCTCCGGCGGCGAGTCCAACCGTCTGCTGCTGGCCAAGCTGTTCACCCAGCCGGCCAACGTGCTGGTGCTCGACGAGCCGACCAACGATCTCGACGTCGAGACCCTGGAGCTGCTCGAGGAGCTGCTGCTCGATTTCGACGGCACCCTGCTGCTGGTCTCCCACGACCGGGCCTTCATGGACAACGTGGTAACCGGCGTGCTGGCCTTCGAAGGCGACGGTGTGGTGCGGGAGTATGTAGGCGGTTACAGCGACTGGGTGCGCCAGGGCGGCAAGCTGCCGCCGGCGCCGTGGGAGGGGGCGGCGCGTCAGCAGGTGGAACCCACGGCGAAGCCGATGGAGAAGGCGCCCGCCAGCCCGTCACCCTCAGCGCCGCCGGCCAAGAAGCCCGCCAAGCTCTCCTACAAGCTGCAGCGCGAGCTCGACGCGCTGCCGGCCGAGATCGAGCGGCTCGAGGCCGAGGTGGCGGAGTACGAAGCCAAGGTGGGCGATCCGGCGTTCTATCAGCAGGAGGCGGGGACGGTGGCCGAGGTGCTGCAGGCCATGAGCGACAAGCAGGCCGAACTCGATGCCGCCATGGAGCGGTGGATGGAGTTGGAGGCCATGGCAGCGGGAGAGTAAGGTGCTCCCCACTTCCCTGTGGGTCGTCGAGCGAAGGAGATAAACAGGGTTTCCGCTACTCGGCGCTTTCGCCCTTCTTGCCAACGCGTACGGCGAGTACGTCGCACTGGGCGCCGTGCAGCACGCCGGTGGAGGTGGAGCCGAGCAGCAGGGCGAAGCCGTGCCGGCCGTGTGAGCCGACCACGATCAGGTCGACGCCGTTTTCCTGGGCGAAACGGTGGATCTCGGTGTCGGGCATGCCGACCAGCACGTGCTGGTTTTCCTTGGCCACGTGCGGATCGGCGATCTCGGCCAAGCGCTGCTTGGCATGTTCGTCCAACTGATCCTGAATGCTGGTGAGATCCATCGGGATGTCGCCGCCATAGGCAAAACCCAGCGGTTCCAGCGTATGCATGATCGAGAGCTTGGCCTGGTTGCGCTCGGCGATCTGCAAGGCTCGTTCTAGCACCTTGTGGGAATCCTTGGTCAGGTCGACGGCGACCAGGATATGACGATATTCATTGCTCATGGCAGGGCTCCTGCGTAACGGCATGTGATCGATATGCCTTCACTCTAGGACGGCTGATGAATCAAGACAACGACTTGCGTCAAGAATCAGGAGAAAGCGGATGGTCTGGCTAGTCATTCTGGCGGCAATGCTGTTGATGATCTCCCCAGTGATGTGGCTCAAGCCCAGCCCCCGTCAACGCCGCATCGTGCCGCTGCGCAATGCGGCGGCCAAGGCGGGGGTCAGAGTAGTGCTGGAAAAGCCGCCGCTGCACGGTATCGAAACCGCCATGCCGGGTTACCGTTGGAGTTATCCCGCTGCCGCACCGGGGCCGCACTTCCTGCTGGTGCGGGCCAGCGAAGCCAGCGACCTGCTCAAGCCCTGTGTGGCCGGCTGGCGCTGGCGGATCGAGCCGCTCCGGTCCCTACCTCAAGCGGCGCGCGAGCCGCTCGAAGCGCTGCTGACTCGCTTGCCACAGGATGCCCTTGTGATCGAATCCAACGAGAGCGCCATCACCCTGTGGTGGTGGGAGTCGCAGACGGCGGAACGCTTCACCACCTATCTCGACGACTTTCGCCGGCTGCGCGATGCCTTGGCTGGACGTGCCGATCGAGGCGGAGTCAAACCTGACTTCGGTGCCGGCGCGACCGGCGACTGAGCGTTCAGCCCTCGCTTTCTCTGGCCTGGATGGCCAGACCGTTGTTCTCGATATGCTCGAGCAGGGCGTCGAGCTGGCGGATATCCGCTTCGCTGAGCCCTTCCAGCATCTCGCGCCGTGCCTGGGTTACAACCTCGTCGATCTGCTCGAGTAGCGGATCTGCTGCTGCGGTCAGGAATACCCGCTTGGTGCGGCGGTCCTGCTCGCAGGGGCAGCGCTCGATCAGCCCCTGCTCCGATAGCTGGTCAAGCGTACGTACCAGGGAAGGTGCCTCCACGCCAATCGCCCGTGCCAGATCGCACTGGGGCTGCCCATCGCCGAGTCGCCATAGGTGGTATAGCGTGATCCAGCGCGTTTGCGTCAGGCCCAACGGAGCCAGGCGACGATCGATGATGGCGCGCCACAGGCGAGGCAGACGTGACAGTCGGAAGCCGATGTTCTGGTGCATGGGACTCCGCTTAATCGTTGAATTTGTCGAATTGTCCGGACCCCGTGCGTGTAATGCAACTTGTCTCGTCAAGTAACCGAGCCTCGGTGCGTCGATAATGGCATCAATGGTCAGGTTTGCCATTCACTCCGGCACGCATCCGGCTGGCGGCGATGAGACTGTTCGCTTCCGGGACGCCAGTGCAGCGCCCCGACCGGGACGTACCTGCACCCCATGCGCACAAAGCGTCCTCGAGGGCTTGACGCGCCGCCCGGAGTGCACCAAGCTTCCGTAATCAAACGGCCGTATGAAACTGGCACTCCTCCAACGTCAACCTCTGTGTGGAGATTCGTGGATGATCTATCAAGGCAACGCCATCACGGTGGCACGCGGTACCGGGAACGGGGGCGAAGACATCGCCATGCTCACCTTCGATCTGAAGGGCGAGTCCATCAACAAGCTGTCCAGTGCCGTAGTTGCCGAGCTGGACGAGGCCGTACAGGCCATTCGCGCCGAGAACGGCCTGAAGGGGCTGGTGATCGGCAGCGGCAAGGAGGCCTTCATCGTCGGGGCCGACATCACCGAATTCCACGGCATCTTCGAGAAGGGCGAAGCGTACCTGGTCGAGATGAACCTCAAGGTGCACGAGATCTTCAACGCCATCGAGGATTTGCCTTTCCCCACGGTGACTGCCATCAACGGGCTGGCGCTGGGTGGCGGGTGCGAGGTGACGCTGACCACCGATTTCCGCGTCATGGGGGATAAGGCCAAGATCGGCTTGCCTGAGACCAAGCTCGGCATTCTGCCCGGCTGGGGGGGCTGCGTGCGCCTGCCACGCCTGATCGGCTCCGATAATGCCGTGGAGTGGATCGCCGGCGGCGGCGAGAACCGTGCCGATGCCGCCCTCAAGGTAGGCGCAGTGGATGCCGTGGTACCGAACGATCAGCTCGAGGCGGCGGCACTGGACATCCTCGCGCGAGCCAACGCCGGTGAACTCGATTACCAGGCACGCCGAGCCGAGAAGACCGGGCCGCTCAAGCTCAACGCCATCGAGCAGATGATGGCCTTCGAAACCGCCAAGGGCTATGTGGCCGGCAAGGCCGGGCCGCACTACCCCGCACCGATCGAAGCGATCAAGGTGATCCAGAAGGGAGCCGGTGAGGAGCGCGCCCGCGCCCAGGCCATCGAGGCCAAGGCTTTCGCCAAGTTGGCGATGACCGATGTCTGCTACAACCTGGTGGGGCTGTTCCTCAACGACCAGGTGGTCAAGAAGAAGGCCGGCAAGTACGAGAAGCAGGCCAAGGCGGTCAAGCAGACGGCAGTGCTGGGGGCCGGCATCATGGGCGGCGGTATTGCCTATCAGAGCGCCTCCAAGGGCACGCCGATCCTGATGAAGGACATCAAGGAGGAGGCCATCGAGCTGGGCCTGAAGGAGTCGCGCAAGCTGTTCGCCAAGCAGGTGGAACGCGGCAAGCTCTCCACCGAGCAGATGGCGGAGAAGCTGACCCTGATCCGTCCCACGCTCTCCTACGGCGACTTCGTCCATGTCGACCTGGTGGTCGAGGCGGTGGTCGAGAATCCCAAGGTCAAGGATGCGGTGCTGACCGAGGTGGAAGGCCTGGTGAGCGAGGACACGATTCTCACCTCCAATACCTCGACCATCTCGATCACCCGCCTGGCTCAGAACCTCAAGCGCCCCGAGAACTTCTGCGGCATGCACTTCTTCAATCCGGTGCACCGCATGCCGCTGGTCGAGGTCATTCGCGGCGAGAAGACCGGCGACGCTGCCGTGGCGGCTACCGTGGCCTACGCCCGCGCCATGGGCAAGACGCCGATCGTGGTCAACGACTGCCCCGGCTTCCTGGTCAATCGCGTGCTCTTCCCCTATTTCGGCGGCTTCAGCCTGCTGGTCGAGCAGGGCGCCGACTTCCAGCGCGTCGACAAGGTGATGGAGAAGTTCGGTTGGCCCATGGGTCCCGCCTACCTGCTCGACGTGGTCGGCATGGACACCGCCGTGCACGCCAACGAAGTGATGGCGGAAGGCTTCCCCGACCGCATGGCGCGCGACGCCAAGTCCGCGATCCAGGTGATGGTCGAGAACGAGCGCCTGGGGCAGAAGAACGCCAAGGGTTTCTACGCCTACGAGGAAGACAAGAAGGGCAAGCCGAAAAAGGTCAGCGACGAGCAAGCCTATGCGCTGGTCAATCAGGTCGTCCAGCAGGAGAAGGAGTTCTCCGACGAGGACATCATCGCCCGCATGATGGTGCCGTTGTGCCTGGAGACCGTGCGTTGCCTGGAAGACGGCATCGTCGAGACGCCGGCCGAAGCCGACATGGCGCTGATCTACGGTATCGGTTTCCCGCCGTTCCGCGGTGGTGCGCTGCGCTACATCGATGCCATGGGCGTGGCTGAGTTCGTCAAGCTGGCCGACGGGCTGGCTGAGGAGCTGGGGCCGCTCTACGCCCCCACTGACAAGCTGCGCCGGATGGCCGAGTCCGGCGAGCGCTTCTATTCCACCCAGGGCCAAGGCTGAATCCACCACGAGCAGGAGGTGAGTTGAAATGAGTTTGAATCCAAGAGATATCGTGGTGGTCGACGGCGTCCGCACTGCCATGGCCAAGGCCAAGAACGGTGCCTTTCGTCACGTGCGCGCCGAGAATCTTTCCGCTGCGGTGATGCAGGCGCTGTTCGATCGTAACGCCGGCCTCGACCCGGCCGAAGTCGACGACGTGATCTGGGGCTGCGTCAACCAGACCCTCGAACAGTCGATGAACATCGCCCGCAACGCGGCGATCATGACCGGCATCCCGCGTACGGTGCCGGCCCAGACGGTCAACCGTCTGTGCGGTTCCTCGATGACCGCACTGCACATTGCTGCGGCCAACATCAAGGCCGGCATGGGCGACTTCTATGTCATCGGCGGTGTGGAGCACATGGAGCACGTGCCCATGACCCATGGTGTCGATGTCAACCCGGCGGCCAGCAAGTATGCCGCCAAGGCGGCGATGATGATGGGCCTCACCGCCGAGCTGCTGGGCAAGATGCACGGCGTGACCCGCGAAGAGCAGGACAAGTTCGGCGTACGCTCGCACCAGCGCGCCTACGCAGCGAACCAGAAAGGCTATTTCGACAACGAGATCGTCGGCGTAGAAGGACACGACGAGCGAGGCTTCCGTACGCTTTTCAAGCACGACGAGGTGGTGCGTATCGACGCCAGCCTCGAGGAGATGGCCAAGCTCAAGCCGGTGTTCGATCCTCGCAGCGGTACCGTTTCGGCCGGTACCTCCTCGGCGCTCTCCGTAGGGGCCTCGGCCATGGCCATCATGAGCTACGAGCGTGCGCGTGCTCTGGGCCTCGAGCCGATGGCACGGGTACTCTCCACTGGGGTGGCGGGCTGCGATGCCTCGATCATGGGCTACGGCCCGGTGCCGGCCTCCAAGAAGGCGCTCAAGGCGGCGGGCTTGTCGTCGGAGGACATCCAGACCGTCGAGCTCAACGAGGCTTTCGCCGCTCAGGCGATCCCGGTGCTCAAGGATCTGGGCTTCCTCGATGCCATGGACGAGAAAGTCAACCTCAATGGCGGCGCCATCGCCCTGGGTCACCCGCTGGGCTGTTCCGGCGCGCGTATCTGCACCACGCTGCTCAACGTGATGCGCCAGCAGGATACCGCATTGGGGCTCGCCACCATGTGTATCGGTATGGGGCAGGGGGTGGCGACGGTTTTCGAGCGATTGAAATAAGCGCTCAAGCAGGCGCCTGCCATAGCCAGCGGCCTCGCCCTTTCAGGGGCGGGGCCGTTTTATTCGTTGACGCCCAAATCGTCGAACAATAAGATGCATTTGCTATGCACCTTTTAAAAATCATTATGAGGGTGTCTCCATGGGCCTCAAGAATCTGTTCAAGAAAGACAAGGCGGAAGACAAGCAAGCCGTCCAGGCTTTTGAGCCTGAAGCGACAACAACGGCGGCTGCGGACACCAACTCAGGTGAAACCGTCAGCACCGAGGCAAAGAAGAAGGCGAAGCATGGGGAGCCAGGAGTCTGCGGATCATGCAGCAACTGATACCCGGCCGATAATCGTAGCCAAACGAAAGGCAGCGGGTAAGCCCTGCAAGGGATATCCGCTCTTTTCCAACTCTCGGATGTTCCAAGCCTGGCCGGTGCTAGAGCACGCCCGCCTCGAGCCCGGCCGCCAGGTATAGGCCTAGCTCCTCCACTTGAGTTACGAACCTATCCTGCCACTCCCCACGCAGGATCAGCGGCTCCTGTACCCAACGCCAGCGCAGCCCGGTGACGATGCTCTCCACCGCCCGGCACGTACCCGTACCGTCATGGCCGGCGCGGACGTAAAGCGCGCAGGGCAGCCCCTGCTTCTCCTCCAGTACCGCGTAGTAGCTGCGATCGAAGAAATCCTTGAGCGCACCGCTCATGTAGCCGAGGTTCTCGGTGGTCCCGAGCAGGATGGCGTCGCTTGCCCGAATGTCCTCGGGGCCGGCTTCCAGAGGAGCCTTGACCACGACCTCGACCGCCTCGATATCGGCATGCCTGGCACCGCGCGCCGCGGCGTCTCGTAGCGCTCGGGTATTGAGTGAAGGCGCATGGGCCACGATCAGCAATTGTTTCATGTTTGACAGTCTACTGGCTTTTTCCGACGCTGTTTCGGCACCTTCCGGTTTTCAACAGACAGGAGGAATCCAGGCCATGGCCTTTGCACTTTCGAACATGCAACTGGAGAGTTCCGCCTTTCAGGCGCATGGGAGCATCCCTACCCGACATACCGGCGAGGGCGAAGACATCTCGCCGGCACTGAGCTGGAGCGGGGCCCCCGAGGGAACCAAGGGCTATGCCATCATCTGCCACGACCCCGATGCCCCCCTGGTTCAGCACGGCAGCTATGGCTTCGTGCATTGGCTGCTCTACAACCTGCCTGCATCCACCACGACTCTGGCCGAAGGCAGCAGCGACGGCAAGAGCGGCAAGAACGATTTCGGCAAGCTGGGCTACGGTGGTCCGATGCCGCCTGAGGGACACGGTGTGCATCACTACTATTTTTGGGTGCTGGCGCTCGACAAGCCGACCGATCTACCCGAGGGACTCGGGCTCGGGGAAATGCTCAAGCAGCTCGAGCCCCATCTGCTCGGCATGAACCGGCTGATCGGCACTTACCGTCGTGGCTGACATCGTGGCATAGCGTTCATGGCAGTCACGGAGGATTGCGATGTTCGATTGGCTCAACCAGCACGGAGAGACCATCTCCGTGCTGACTGATATCGGCACTCTGCTGATCTGGCTGGTCTACGCCCAGCTGCTCTATTTCGGCTTCCGTCGCCAGCGTCGTCCGCGCCTGTTGATTAACCGCGGCAGAAAAAAGGACATCGATGCATTGTGCATCATCAGCAACATGAGCGCCGAGCCGGTTTTCATCCAGCACATCGTCGCCGAGCTGGAGACCTCACAAGGCGTCATTCGCCTCGACGTGACCGATCGCACGGAGAGCTACAGCGACGGAGACGAGCATCGGCAGGAGGATGATTCGGCAGCCACGACGAATCCATCACCCATCGTGCGCGACGGTTCTCACCAGGGGCCATTGGGATCGGGCGACTTCGTGCATATCGATAGCTTCGGTGCCCTGACTCGGCGCCTGGCCCACGATGGGGGGATCGAGATGGCGGGATACCGGCCGCTGAATGACATCGTGTTCCATGCTCTGACCGTCCGCCTCATCTGTGTCTACGGCTCGGAGGATTTGCCGGTCGGTGCCGAGCGGCGCTTCGAATTCATCAACGAGCAGCCGGGCTGCGGCCTGGTACCGGCCACCTGGGATACCAAGCGCCTCTCCTCGCCCTGGCAGCGGCGGCGACTGTGCCGCGAGATTACTCAGTGGAACCGCAAGAATGATCTCTCTTCTACCGGTGAATCAGAGGGTTGAGTGACGGGGAAAGCGCCTTTTCCAAACGGTGATTACGGTTAATTTTCGTTGCGCAATAGGCCGATACAAAGTCGTTTTGCATGCAAAGGTTTCCAGGTCTAAGTTGGGTTACTACCAGTTGGATGACTGGCGTTTCGCTTGGATTCAAGGAGGAGCATGCGATGAAAAACGATGTACAGGATTTGTTCCCTACGCGACTGGAACGCAAGCTCGGCATGTTCGAGCGTATCGACCCCGTGGTTTATTCCGAGGGGGCAGAGCGTGCCGATGGACCGCTGAGCGAGGAGCAGGTTCGCGAATACGAGGAGAAAGGGTTCCTGTCGTTCGAAGGTTTCTTCGACCGGGAAGAGATGGAGGCCTTCATTCGGGAGTTGCGTGAGTACGAAGAGGACGAGGACCTCAAGCTGTCGGAGGGCACCATCCTGGAGCCGGGGCGTGAGGAGATTCGCTCCATCTTCGGTATCCACGAGATCTCCGAACGCTTCAGTCGCTTGACGCGCGATCCGCGGCTTTTGGCCATGGTCGAGCAGCTTCTCGGTGGAGGCGTGTACATTCACCAGTCGCGAATCAACTACAAGCCGGGCTTCAAGGGCAAGGGCTTCGATTGGCATTCCGACTTCGAGACCTGGCACAGCGAGGACGGCATGCCCCGCATGCGTTCGCTGAGCTGTTCGATCGTGCTGACCGACAACGGCGAGTACAACGGCCCGCTGATGCTGATCCCCGGCTCGCACCAGTATTTTGTGCCCTGCGTGGGGCGTACTCCGACCGACAACTACAAGGAATCCCTCAAGAGTCAGGATGTCGGGGTGCCCGACAATGCCAGCCTGCGCGAGCTGATGCTGAAGGGGGAAATCGAGGCACCCAAGGGGCCTGCAGGCACCCTGGTGATGTTCGAATGCAATACCATGCACGGCTCCAATACCAATATGTCGTGCTGGCCGCGCAGCAACCTTTTCTTCGTTTACAACAGTGTCGACAACGGGTTGCTGAATCCCTTCTGTGGTAATCGCCCGCGCCCCGAGTTTTTGGCCAACCGTAAGGACTGGAATCCGCTCGAGCCGATTGGGTGAGAGGCCGGCAGGCGATGCATATGGCATTGCTCGCTTGGTGCACCTGCCGGTGAGTTGCGTCAGAGCCTGCTGCTTCGGGGTCTGACGCTTCAGCGCCGTGCCTGCACCCGCAGGCGTACGTAGTCGGCCGTCCAGTTGCCGTAGCCGTCGCGCAGGCTCGGTGCCAACAGCGACTCCGCATCGTCCAGTATCGCCTCGCGAAGGTCTTCGTCGAGACCGTGCAGGAAAGGGTTAGCGAAGGTGGCGAGCCAGCCGGCTATCCCGGTCGGCAGGCGTGTCGGACGTGGTATCAGCTCGATGGCATTGACTTTGAACCCCGCTGCCTCCAAGGATTCCCGGTACTCTTCGGGAGTCGGGAAGAACCAGGGGAAGCGGGCCTTGCCGCTGATGCCTCGCGCCTGGAGTGCCGCCAGTATGGCGGTGCAGATTGCCGCCACGTTGCCGTGTCCGCCAAATTCAGCGACGAAGCGCCCGCCCGGCTTGAGGGCGCGATAGATTCCTGCCACGACGGATTCGTGATTCAGCATCCAGTGCAGGGCGGCATTGCTGAACACCGCATCGAATTCGCGCTCGAAGGGCAGGTGATGCGCGTCCAGAACGCGGGCATCGAGCCCGCGGGACCGGGCTGCCTCGATCATGTCGTGTGAAGCGTCCACGCCGACGACGGTGGCCCCGGATTTCGCCAGCCGCTCGGTGAGAGTGCCGTCGCCGCATCCCAGGTCGAGTATGCGCTCCCCGGGGCGAGGGGCGAGCAGTCTGGCCACCGTGTCGCCCAGCTCGGCGACGAAATCGGCGTTGTGCGCATAGGCAGCGGCGTTCCATTGCTGGCCCGGGGCGTTGTACGAGGCGTCATTCATGGCGGTGCTCCAGGGGTGAGGCGCGTCAGGTCTTTGCCTATCAGAATACTCCAAACCGAGCCAAACCATCGTGTTCCTTGCAAGTAGGCGGGGTCATCTTATCGCCGGTATCTCGCCGCGGGCCGCCAGTTCCTGAGGCAGCAGGGCGGCATAGATCAAGGCGTGCACCGGCGTCTCCACGCCAACCGAGCGCCCCAGACGCACCACGGCGCCATTCTGAGACTCCAGCTCGGAAGGTTCGCCGGCGAGGATGTTGCGCTGCATGGAAGAGGTGCTCTCGGCCGGCATGGCGTCGATGAACTGCATGGCGCGGGCGACGGCATCGGAGGGAAAAGCGACGCCATGGCCGCGGGCCACCTGGTCGATCTCCTCGAGCATGGCTTGAATCAGGCTGCGCGTCTCCGGCACCTGACGCGTGACGCCGATGGGTGCCCTGCTAATGCTGCCGATTCCGCTCATGGCGCAGATAAAAAGAAATTTGCTCCATTGGGCGACGCGAATATCGTCGGGAATCTCGGCGCTGACGCCACGCGCCTTGTCGAAGGCGGCCTTGAGTCGTGCGGTCCTGGCACTGCTGTGATTGTCTCGTTCGCCAAAGCGCACGAAAGGATCCACGCCGGCATGACGTATCCTGCCTGGCGCTTCCCGCCAGGCCAGGATGCCGCACAAGCCGTCGAGAACTGGTGCATCACCCAAAACCTCGGCCAGAATATCGGCGGCTTCGACGCCGTTCTCCAGGGGCAGCACCAGGGTGTCGGGTCCGACCAGGGGCCGGATCGATTCAGCCGCCTCGCGCACCTGCCACGCCTTGACGGCCACGATGACGCAATCCACCTCGCCGACGCCGGCGGGGTCGTCCGTGGCCTGGACCCGGGGTAGCGTCACGTCTCCCTTGATGCTGCGCACGTGCAGCCCCTGGTTCAGCATGGCGGCGAGGTGTTCCCCGCGGGCAATGAACGTGACCTCTTCACCCGCTTCGGCCAGGCGGGCGCCGAAGTAGCCACCGACACCGCCGCTACCCATGATGGCGAATTTCATGCTGCCTCCTGTCGATTCAGTCTCGTTTCTCGGAGCATAGCGGCAAGATGGCCGGCGTGTGTGCCTCTCCTGCTGCCGAGGGGCGCGACGGGCTCCATGGCTAGCCTGCGACAAGCTTGCTGCAGGTCATGACGGGCGTCATTGTGCTGCCCAGCACGGTGGAAATGCGGCAGACTGAAGTCAACCGTCCTCGTGGAAGATATCCGCCGTATGAGCCGAGTTCAGCCGCCATCAACGAGCAGTGCCCCGCCCATGGATGACGCCGGGTTGCCCCTCGCGCTGTGTCGCGTGGCCATCGACACGTACCGTGAAAACGTCGCCTACCTGCACCGCGAGTGCGACCTGTATCGCGCCGAGGGCTTCCAGGCGCTGTCGAAGGTGGAAGTCCGTGCCAATGGCCGGCGCATTCTGGCGTCACTGAACGTGGTCGATGACGTTGCCATCGTCGGCCACACCCAACTGGGTCTCTCGGAGGATGCCTTCTCGCTGTTGGGTGTTGAAGAGGGGCACGCCGTCAGCGTGTCGCAGGCGGAGCCGCCCGCATCGATTCCGGCTCTGCATCGCAAGATCGCCGGTGAGCGTCTGTCGCGCAGGGACTTTCGCGAGATCATCCAGGACATCGCCGAACTGCGCTATTCGAAAATCGAACTGACGGCTTTCGTCATGGCCTGCGAGCTCGGCGAGCTCGACCGAGAAGAGATCTTCTACCTCAGCGATGCCATGGGGCAGGTGGGGCGACGGCTCGATTGGCACGAACATCCCGTGGTCGACAAGCACTGCATCGGCGGGATACCCGGCAATCGTACCTCCATGCTGGTGGTGCCCATCGTGGCGGCACACGGCCTGCTGTGCCCCAAGACCTCGTCGCGCGCGATCACTTCACCTTCGGGAACCGCCGATACCATGGAGGTGCTGGCCAAGGTCGAGGTACCCTTCGATGAATTGGGTGAGTTGGTGCGTACTCACCGTGGCTGCGTGGCATGGGGCGGCACCAGTGAACTATCGCCGGCCGATGACGTGTTGATCTCGGTGGAGCGGCCGCTATCCATCGATTCGCCGGGGCAGATGGTCGCCTCCATTCTGTCGAAGAAGGTCGCAGCCGGCTCGACGCACCTGTTGCTCGACATTCCCATCGGACCGCATGCCAAGGTGCGTTCCATGCCGGAAGCCCGCCGCTTGCGCAAGCTGTTCGAGTTCGTGGCCGGTCGCATGGGGCTGGTGCTGGACGTGGTGATCACCGATGGCAGCCAACCCGTCGGTCGGGGTATCGGCCCAGTACTGGAAGCGCGTGACGTGATGCGAGTGCTCACCAACCACCCCGAGGCGCCCATGGACCTGCGTCAGAAGTCATTGCGCCTGGCGGGGCGCATGCTGGAGTTCGACCCCGACATTCGCGGCGGGGATGGCTTCGGTATTGCCCGTGACATTCTGGACTCCGGCCGGGCCCTGGAGAAGATGCAGGCCATCATTCGCGCCCAGGGGGAGAAGCCCTTCGACCTCGACAACCCCGAACTGGCGCCGCATCGGTTCGAGGTGCTGGCACCTCGGGGCGGGGTGGTCACCGCCATCGACAATCTACGGCTGGCGCGGATCGCCCGTCTGGCCGGGGCGCCCAAGGCCAAGGGGGCCGGCGTCGATCTACTGGCACAGATCGGCGACCGGGTCGTACAGGGCCAGCCGCTCTACCGGGTCCATGCTGCCTTTCGTAGCGAACGCGGCTTCGCCCATCAGTGCAGCGAACGTGACAGCGGCTACAGTATCGGTCAGCCGGACGAAATCAACCGCTTGAATGTGGAGTTCTGATGCACGCAGCCCTGCTCTATTTCGACGAGGAGTCCAGGCCTGCCGAACGCCTGGCCTCGGTGGCCGGTATCGAAGCTCATGTGGTCGGCTGCCACCGTTTTCCCGACGAGGAGTTGTGCCTGCGCCTGCCTGATATCGACCTGCCTGCTTGCCTGGTCATCTATCGCAGCCTGGATCGCCCCAACGACAAGCTGGTCGAGCTGATGTTGCTGGCGCGCCACGCACGTGAGCGCGGCGTCGAGCGCTTGGTGCTGGCGGCGCCCTACCTTGCCTACATGCGCCAGGATACGGTTTTTCATCCCGGCGAGCTGGTCAGCCAGCGCCTGGTCGGGGGCTTTCTCGCCGAGCTGTTCGACGCCGTGATTACCGTCGATCCGCATCTGCACCGTATCGAGCGTCTCGAGCAGGCGATTCCCGTGCGTCATGCCATTGCCCTCTCCGGTGCTGCGCCGTTGGCCGCGACGATCGCCGAGCGGCGCAGCGATGCCCTGCTGCTGGGCCCCGATGCGGAATCGTTGCAGTGGGTGGAGAGCGCAGCCAGCATCGCCGGGCTCGCGTATGCCACCTGTACCAAGGAGCGCCATGGCGATCGTGACGTCGACATTACGCTGCCCGACCTGACCATTGCCGGCCGACGCATCGTGCTGCTGGACGACGTCGCCAGTTCCGGCCGCACTCTGGCGCGAGCCGCCGAGCGGGTGCTCGCCGCCGGCGCGGCCAGCGTGGACGTAGCGGTGACCCATGCGCTGTTTGCCGGCGATGCCCTTCAGGTCATTCGCCAGGCCGGCGTGGGGGAAATATGGAGCACCGACACCATTGCCCATGAGAGCAATGTCGCCTACATGGCATCTGTCCTGGCCCAGGCGCTGGAGCAGGTGCTTGGAGAAGTAGCGGGTGGGGGCTAGCCAAACGGCGCCGGAAGACGTAAAACGCGGCGCAACGCTAGCCAACCCGGGAGGGGACATGCGAGTTGCAAGGACGTTCAGTACGTTGATTCTGCTATTGAGCCTGATCGGCTGTGCCGGACGGTCGGCGCCGGTGGCCGAGCAGGCCGCTTCCGGGCCGTTGCGTGACGAGCCCGAGACGGTCACGCCGGCTGAACCGTCGGCGCCGCTCGTGGCCACCACGCGTCACGATCGCTTCTGGGTGCCCCCACTCTTTGCCTCGGAAGAGGACGAGGTGCATTATTACATCAGCCGCCTGGCCGACAGGGGGTTCATCGATGTCTACGGCGGCGGGGAGCACCCGAGGGTCTGGTACATAGCGGCGGAGCGCCTGGGCCAGATCGGTGAGCCTGCGATCCCGCTGCTGGTGGCGCTGCTCGATACCCGTGACGAGTACGAGCTGATGCTGGCACTCTATGCGCTGCAGCTGGCCACCCAGGACCCGCGCTCGATGGCCCGAACCGGCGGCGATTACGTTCGCCTTACCACGACGCTCGATGCGAGCGCTAACGCGGAGAACCGCGAAATAGCACGGCAGTGGTGGGCACGTCATGGCCACTATTGGCAGTGAGGCCAGCCAGACAGGGATGGGGTGTCGTGTCGTCGTCAACCCGAGCGGGAGGATGCCGGGTGGCGCGTCGGCAGGCAGGCGGGCAGGGCATCGCGCAGCGAGCGCGGCAGGATGTCGAGGTCGGCGAAGGTACCCACGCCCGCGCCAACCGTATTGTCCTGGGACATCATGGTGACCTGATCCCGGGTCAGCGGTGGCCCGGGTAGCGGCGAAGCCAGCAGAGCGGCGAGCTGCCACAACACGAACGGGACAGGCAGCAGCAAGCGCTCGCGCTCCAGGTGGGCCATGATCAGCTCCAGGATTTCCCGGTAGCTCAGAATATCCAGGCCGCCCAATTCGAATAGCCGCCGCTCGGATGGGGCAGCGCCCATCAGCCTCACGATCGCTCTTGCCACATCCACCACGTGTACCGGTTGGAGATGCGTCTCGCCGCGCCCGAAGAGCGGGATGACGGGAAGCCGGGTCAAGTCTGCCAAGCGCTTCAGGAAGGCATCCCCGGGGCCGAACATCACGCTCGGTCGCAGGATGACTGCCTTGGGGTACGCATCGATAACGGCCGACTCGCCGCGCCCCCGTGCCCGGACGTAGCGCGAGCGCGACGAGGGGTCAGCCCCTATGCCGGAGAGCTGGACGAAGATTCGCACACCCTGTGCCCGCGCCACGCGGGCCAGACGTGCGGCCCCTTTCACATGCACCTGCTCGAAGCTCATCTGGCGACGCTCGACGTAGAGGCTCACGGCGTTGACCGCGCCGACCGCCCCTTCGAGGGCACGGCTCACGTCGCTCTCGCTGTGGATATCGATGCTCATCGGCTCCACAGGATCACCAGCTTCGGCCCAATCCGGCAGCACAGGACGGCGTGCCGCGATGCGAACGGCATGGCCCGCATCGAACAGCTCATGCACCACGTGACGACCCAGAAAGCCGGTTCCGCCGAATACGGTGATGAGGGCTTTCGCCATGTTGTCTCCTGGTTGCAAGGGGGAGGCGGGCGCGAGCGGCTGTCGCCGGGACTCAGTGCGTGGGCAAGGGAAGGGACCCGTTTTCCTTGACGGTGCGTATGGCGAAGCTGCTGTCCACCGTGTCGACCATCTCCAACTGGCGGAAGTGTCGCAGCCACCCTTCGAAGGCGTCCATGTCGGCGACGATAACCTGCAGCAGATAATCGAAGTGACCGGAGACGCTATGGCACTGGACCACCTCCGGCATGTCATTCATGCGCTCCTCGAATGCCTCCACCCGCTCCTGACGATGCCGGTCGAGGCGTACCTGCACGAAGGTCGTAACCGTCAGGCCGAGCCGGCTCTTGTCCAGTTCTGCCCGATAGCGCTTGATCAGCCCCGCCTGCTCGAGCCGGCGAATGCGGCGCGCGCAAGGCGAAGGCGAGAGGCTCACGAGCTCTGCCAGCTCGGCAGTGGTCAGACGGGCGTCCTGCTGGAGGGCTTCGAGCAGCATGCGGTCGATGCGGTCGAATTTGAGATTGCGCATGGGGTGCCTCGTCAATGTGGCGTTCAGGGGTTCCTTGGCCGGTACCGCTAACCATCAATGCAAGTCTGGCGAATCTGGCCCGTACTCGCCAGTTCACGAGCCTGTATGCGGCTGGTGCGAATCACTTCCTGCCGGGAGGTGGCGAGGCCATCGCGTCTCCAAGCGTTGAGGGAGGTTGAGGTCGTCCTCGTGCTATGTTGTTTACACTTCGAGGAATTCGCGCTTTGGGCTTGGTTGACGCTATCGGGGCAGGGAGGTGGCATGGCTGATCCGAGCAATATTCTGCATGCGTGGCGTGCCGTGGAGCGACGGTGGCAATCCTGTCCGCTCGTGCTGCGCCATGGCGGTCAGATCTTCGTGCTGGTGGCACTGCTGATGGCGGGTACCGCGCTTGTGCATGTCACCGGCGGTACCCAATACGCCTATCCCTACCTGATGCTGATACCCGTGCTGCTGGCGGGGACCTGGTATACCTGGGGCGGCTCCCTGCTCGTCGCGCTGACAGCCGGCCTGCTGATGGCGGCAATCCCGCTATCGGTGGAGACCGGCGAGCCTCAGGCGACCCTCAACTGGATGATTCGCCTAGGTCTGTACTTGGTTATCGGCGGCTTTGCCGGAGGGTTGTTCGAGCGCCTGAGGCAGAGCTATCACAATGCCGAATTGGCATCGCGCACCGATCCTCGCGCCGGGCTTCCCAACGATATTGCACTGGAAGCGGACCTGGCACGCTGGCTGAAGCGAACGCCGCGCCAGGATGGGCGTGGCATCGGAGTGGTTCTGGTGCGCGTCGATGACATCAGCGAAATCATGGAAGCGTTGGGGGCGGATGCTGCCGATGAGCTGATGGTGGCGATCAGCGGACGGATGGCCCAACTGGGGCCCAATCTCCAGGGCTGTTATCGTGTCAGCGGCGCCGAGCTGGTCCTGCTGTTTTGGCCGGTCGGGCTCAAGGAGCTGGGGCGGCTCGCGCATCAGGTGGTGGAGCTGGGCGAGGACAATCTGGTGGCGCTTGGCGTGCCCCTGCGTGCTCAGCTGGTGTTGGGCAGTTCGCTGCAGGGCGCCGAGAACGCTACCCCCGGCAGCTTGATCCGCGAGGCGAGAATCGCCATGTTGGCTGCCTCCGAGAAGCATCGTGCGCATTGCCATTACCAGCCCTCCTTCGCTCGCCGTAGCCTCCAGAACATCCGGCTCATCGCTCGAGTGCGGCGCGGCCTGGCGCAGGGCGAGTTCGAGCTTCACTACCAGCCCAAGCTGCATCTGGCGAGCGGGCGGGTCAGTGGCTTCGAGGGACTCATTCGCTGGCGTGACGAGCGTGGTGCTCTGATCGCCCCCGGCATGTTCATGCCGAAGGTCGAAAACACTACCCTGATCGCCCCGGTGACCCGGTTCGTCATGAAGGAGGCGTGCCGATTCGCTCGGCGCCATGGCGGCAAGGTCAGCATCAACTTCTCGGTGCGTAACCTGATGGACGATGACCTGCTGGAGGAACTCAACCGGCTCGTCGAGGAGACCGGAATCCATCCCTCGCAGCTCGAAGTGGAAGTGACCGAGAGTGCTCTGGTGCTCGATCTCTTTGCCGCCAAGCAGGCGCTGGAGCGTCTTCGCGGCTACGGCATTCAGATCAGTATCGATGACTTCGGCACCGGCTTCTCCTCTTTCGAGTATCTGCGCCACCTGCCCATCACAGGCCTCAAGATCGATCGTGCCTTCGTCGAAGGGCTCGAGAAGGATGAGCGGGCTCGTAAGCTGATGGCCTGCCTGATCGATGTGGGGCACGCACTCGATCTGGAAGTTACTGCCGAGGGCGTCGAGACCCAGGGCCAGCATCGCATTCTCGTGGAGCTGGGCTGCGATCAGGCCCAGGGGTTCCTCTACTCCAAGGCACTCCCAGTCGAAGAGCTCTTGGCCTGGCACCACGAGCGCGAGCAGCTCATGCGTCAAGCGGAGGCTCTCACTTCTCAGCGGGCCTCCTCCAGCGTGCCGCCGCGTTGAACGTGCTGCCGTTCTTTTTCTCTCCTGATGCTGCATCCGGGCGGATCCGATGAGACATTGGCCTGGCATGGAAATGAGAATGATTGGGTTTAATGGCGTGAACGGTGCCGAACGTGTCGCCATCTTGACGTTTGCACGCTTGCTGACGCTCTGAGGCCTTCACATCGGATCCATACAGGACTAAAATGGTCCCAAATGGAGCGCAGGGCCTTCGCCTCGTGTCCGTTCCAATCAGGAGTCAGGCATGCTGAAGCTTTCTCGGCTGACAGACTACGCCGCTGTGATCCTGGCGCAGATCGCCCGGCATCCCGAACAGCCCCATGCGGCGGCGGAGTTGGCCGAGACCGTGCAACTGCCGCATCCCACGGTCAGCAAGACCCTCAAGATGCTGGTCAAGGCGGGGCTGCTGGAGTCGCGTCGTGGCGCCCAGGGTGGCTACTCCCTGGCGCGCCCGGCATCACGGATCACCGCCATCGATATCATCACGGCTATCGAGGGGCCGGTGGCAATGACGGAGTGCAGCCACGCCGAAGGTGATTGCGATCTGCTGGCGACCTGTGGCGTCTCCGACAACTGGCAGCGCGTGTCGCTGGCGGTGCGTACCCTGCTCGACAGCGTGACCCTGGCGCACCTGGCCGACACCACGCCGATCAAGCTGCCGGTGCAGCTACCCATACAGAGTGTGAGCCTGGCCGCCGACACGGCCTGAGCCACCGAAACGGATACATGACCCGAGGCGAGTTCGCTCGCCGGCCCAACCGCCCGGGAGGGGAGAGACCATGGCAAGTGAGGAAATGGAACAGCTTGTCCGCCGCGAATACAAAGAAGGATTCGTGACGGACATCGAGAGCGATACGGTACCGCCGGGGCTCGACGAGAGTGTGATCGCCTTCATTTCCAACAAGAAGGGCGAGCCCGAGTGGATGCTCGAATGGCGCCTGAAGGCTTACCATCAATGGCTCAAGATGACGTCGCCTTCCTGGGCGCATCTTGACTATCCGCCCATCGACTACCAGGCGATCTCGTACTACAGCGCGCCCAAGCGTCCCGAGGATCGCCCCCAGAGCCTCGACGAGGTCGATCCCAAGCTGCTCGAGACCTACGAGAAGCTGGGCATTCCGCTGCACGAGCGGGCCGCCCTGGCCGGCGTTGCGGTGGACGCGGTTTTCGACTCCGTGTCGGTGACCACTACTTTCAAGGAGAAGCTGCACGAGGCGGGCGTGATCTTCTGCTCGATCTCCGAGGCGATCCGCGACTACCCGGAGTTGATCAAGCAGTACCTGGGTACGGTGGTGCCTGTAGCAGATAACTACTTCGCCGCGCTGAACTCGGCGGTGTTCACTGATGGCTCCTTCGTCTTCGTGCCCAAGGGCGTGACCTGTCCGATGGAGCTCTCGACCTATTTCCGTATCAACGCCGCCAACACCGGCCAGTTCGAGCGCACCCTGATCATCTGCGAGGAGGGTGCCCAGGTCTCCTACCTCGAGGGCTGCACCGCACCGATGCGTGACGAGAACCAGCTACACGCGGCGGTGGTCGAGCTGGTGGCGCTGGATGACGCCTACATCAAGTACTCCACAGTGCAGAACTGGTACCCCGGCGACGAGGACGGCAAGGGCGGCATCTACAACTTCGTGACCAAGCGCGGCGACTGCCGCGGCGACCGCTCGCGCATCAGCTGGACCCAGGTCGAGACCGGCTCCGCCATCACCTGGAAGTACCCCTCCTGCGTGCTGCGCGGGAAGGACAGCATCGGCGAGTTCTACTCGGTGGCGGTCACCAACGGCCGCCAGCAGGCCGATACCGGCACCAAGATGATCCACATCGGTGAGGGCACGCGCTCCTACATCGTCTCCAAGGGTATCTCCGCCGGCCGCAGCAACCAGTCCTATCGCGGGCTGGTCAAGATCGGGCCGCGGGCCAAGGGGGCGCGCAACTTCACCCAGTGCGACTCGCTGCTGATCGGCGACCAGTGCGGTGCTCACACCTTCCCGTACCAGGAGATCGGCAACAGCACGGCAACCATCGAGCATGAGGCGACTACCTCCAAGATCGGCGAGGATCAGCTGTTCTACTGCCAGAGCCGCGGTATCTCCGAGGAGGATGCGGTGAGCATGATCGTCAACGGCTTCTGCAAGGATGTGTTCCAGGAGCTGCCGATGGAGTTTGCCGTGGAGGCCGAGGCTCTCCTTAACGTCACCCTGGAAGGCGCTGTTGGGTGAGGAAACGGCTGCGCGACGCCTGGACGGCGTTGAGCGCGGATTCGAGAATGCTCATTTACAGCCGTAAACTCCGCTTCTCTCTTCCGCGCTCGCCTTGTCCAGACGCCGCTCGCTCGTTTCGCTGGGCTGGATGAATTATTTTCCGGGTCGCTCATGCGGCTCGCCAGAATCGAAAAGGTATTCAAGATGCTCGAAGTCAAGGATCTGCACGTCAAGGTGGAAGGCAAGGAAATTCTCAAGGGCCTTTCCCTGACTATCAACGCCGGGGAAGTGCACGCCATCATGGGCCCCAACGGGGCCGGCAAGTCGACGCTGTCGGCGGTGATCGCGGGCAAGGACGGCTACGAGGTGACCAAGGGCTCGATCACCTTCGAGGGCCGCGACGTGCTGGAAATGGAGGTCGAGGAGCGCGCCCAGGCGGGCCTGCTGCTGGGCTTCCAGTACCCGGTGGAGATCCCCGGGGTGAAGAACATCTACCTGCTCAAGGCGGCGCTCAACGCCCAGCGCGAGGCTCGCGGCGAGGGCGAGATTCCGGCGCCGGAGTTCATGAAGCTGGTCAAGGAAAAGCTGGCGCAGATGAAGATGGACGCCAGCTTCCTGCAGCGTGCCGTCAACGAGGGCTTCTCCGGCGGCGAGAAGAAGCGCAACGAGATCCTGCAGATGCTGGTACTTCAGCCCAAGCTCGCCATGCTCGACGAGATCGACTCCGGCCTCGATATCGACGCCATGCGCGTGGTGGCCGATGGCGTCAACTCGCTGCGCGACGAGAAGCGCGCCATTCTGCTGGTGACCCACTACCAGCGCCTGCTCGACTACATCGTGCCCGACCGGGTGCACGTGCTGGTCGATGGCCGCATTGCCAAGAGCGGCGACGCCGAGCTGGCCCGTGAGCTGGAATCCCGCGGCTACGACTGGGTCGTGGAGGAGTCCGCTGCATGAGCGATGTCGAACGGCAATCAAGCGAGGTGAAGGCCTTTCTCGACCGGCTTGCGGAGCGTAACGTAAACCGCGGGCAAGAGCCGACCTGGATCGCCGCGCGGCGCCAGGCCGGGGCGGCCCGCTTCGAGGCGCTCGGCTTTCCCACCCGCCGCGACGAGGCGTGGAAGTACACCGACGTGCGCGCGATCGCTCGCGGTGACTTCGTGCTGACCGACAGCGCCGAGTTTTCGCCGGCCTCGGCGGCGGCGTTGACACTGCCCATTGAAGCCTACCGCCTGACCTTCGTCGATGGCATCTTCTCGCCGGCGCTCTCCGACCTGGCCGAGCTTCCCCGCGGCGTGGCCGTGCTGCCGTTGTCCCAGGCTCTGGCTGAGAACCACGAGGCCGTGGGAGGCCCGCTGGGCCGGCTGACGGGGGTTGAGTTCTCGCCGTTCTCGGCGCTGAATACCGCCTTCGTGGAAGAAGGCGCGGTGGTGCGCCTGGCGCCGGGCAGCGTGGTGGAGAAGCCCATCGTGGTGCAGTTCCTCTCTCGCGCCAACGCCCAGCCGGTGATGAGCCATCCGCGCATTCTGGTCGAGGCCGGCTCCCGTAGCCAGGCCACGCTGATCGAGCATCATGTCGGCGAAAGCGAGGCGGCCAACTTCACCAACCTGGTGGCCGAGCTGATGCTCGACCGTGGGGCTATCCTGACCCACTACAAGCTGCAGGAGTCGCCGCTTGCCGACTTGCACGTGGCCAGCATCCACGTCGAGCAGAATCGCGACAGCCGCTACACCTCGTTCAACCTGAACCTGGGCGGTGGGCTGGTGCGCAACGACCTGATCAGCGAGCTCAACGGCGAAGGGGCGGAGGCCAACTTCTACGGGCTGTTCTACGGTCAGGGGCGGCAGCACATCGACAACCATACCCTGGCCAACCACAACGCCCCGCGTACCTTCTCCAACGAGAACTACAAGGGCATCCTCGACGACCGCGCCCGCGGCGTGTTCAACGGCAAGGTGGTAGTCAAGCGCGACAGCCAGAAGATCGAAGGCTTCCAGAGCAACGCCAACCTGCTGCTCTCCGACCGGGCCGAGATCGATGCCAAGCCGGAACTCGAGATCTACGCCGACGACGTCAAGTGCTCCCACGGCACCACCACAGGCCAGCTCGACGAGGAAGCGGTCTACGCCCTGCGTACCCGCGGTATCGACGAGCAAACGGCGCGTGGTCTGTTGACCCTGGCCTTCGCCGGTGAGGTGATGGAGCAGGTCGAGCTGGATGCCGTGGCCGAGCGGGTCGAGCTGGCGGTGGCCGGCAAGCTGCCGGAGCGTTTCAACCTGGCCGGGCTGGTGGAAGCCGCCATGGCCCTGCACGACGAGTAAACAAGGAGAGAGCGATGAATCACCTGGCCACAGAACGAGCGCTCAGCGCACCGGCCTACGACGTGGCCGGGATTCGCGCCCAGTTTCCGATACTCGAGCGGCAGGTGCATGGTCATCCGCTGATCTATTTCGACAATGCCGCCACCAGCCAGACGCCGCTGGCGGTGATTGACACTTTCCGCGACTACTTCAGCCGCTACAACGCCAATATCCACCGCGGCCTGCATACCCTGGCCGACGAGGCGACGGCAGCCTACGAAGCGACCCGCGAGACGGTACGCGGCTTTCTCAATGCGGTCGACCGGCGCGAGATCGTCTTCACCCGCGGCACCACCGAGGCGATCAATTTGGTGGCCAACAGCTGGGGCCGGGCCAACCTCATGGCCGGTGACGAGGTTCTGGTCTCGCTGCTCGAACACCACTCCAACATCGTGCCGTGGCAGCTGTTGGCCAGCCAGCTCGGTATCAGGGTCAAGGTGATTCCGGTGGACGCGCGCGGCGTGCTCGATCTCGATGCCTACCGCGCACTGTTCACCGAGCGCACCAAGCTCGTGGCCGTGAATCACGTCTCCAACGCCTTCGGTACCGTCAACCCGGTGGGCGAGATGGCGGCCATTGCTCACCAGCACGGCGCCCTGATCCTGGTCGACGGTGCCCAGGCGGTGCCGCACCAGACGGTGGACGTGCGCGAGATCGACGCCGATTTCTACGCCTTTTCGGGTCATAAGGTCTATGGCCCGACGGGGGCAGGCGCGCTCTACGCCAGGGCCGAGCTGCTCGAGGCGATGCCGCCGTGGCAGGGCGGCGGCGAGATGATCAGTAGCGTCTCCTTCGACGTGCCGACCACCTTTGCCGACGTTCCCCACAAGTTCGAGGCGGGCACGCCGGCCATCGCCGAGGTGATTGCGCTAGGCGTGGCGCTGGACTGGGTAAGCGGCGTGGGACTCGACGCCATCGGCGCCTGGGAGGCAGGGCTGCTGGAAAGGGCGACGGCGGCGGTATCGCGTATCGACGGGTTGCGTATCCTCGGCACTGCGCCGAACAAGGCCGGCGTACTCTCATTTGTCGTCGACGGCGCTCACTCGCAGGATATCGCCTTGCTGATCGATCAACTCGGCGTGGCCATTCGCACCGGCAACCACTGTGCGCAGCCCCTGCTGGCGCACTTCGGCGTGACGGCGACCTGTCGGGCCTCGTTTGCCGCCTACAACACGCTGGAGGAGGTCGACGCTTTTGCAGCGGCCTTGGAACGCGTCATTGGCATGGTGCGCTGATATGTCCAGTATCGAGCAGATTGCCAGCCTGCAGAAAGGACAGTCGTTGCCGCTGCAGCGTGACGTAGATGCCATCTCGATCCCCTTCGGCAAAACCGTAACGCTCGCCGAGGACAGTGTGGTCAGCGTAATGCAGGCCAAGGGAAGTTCGGTCAGCGTCGGTTACGAGGGGCGTCTCTACCTGATCGAGGGCAGCAACCTCGATGCCCTGGGGCTCGAGCCACTGCCGCGACCGACCCTGCCCGAGGATGCCACCGACGACGAGATCGAGCAGTTCGTCTGGGATCAGCTGCGTACCTGCTTCGACCCGGAGATCCCAGTCAATATCGTCGACCTGGGCCTGGTCTACGGCTGTCGCATCGAGCGGTTGATCAGCGGCGAGCGCATCGTCACCATCCGCATGACCTTGACCGCGCCCGGCTGCGGCATGGGGGACGTGATTGCCGCCGACGCCCGCAACAAGATCCTCGGTGCTCCCCAAATCAGCCGCGTGCACACCGAAATCGTCTTCGATCCGCCCTGGAGCCGTGAGATGATGAGCGACGAGGCGAAGCTGGAACTCGGCATGTTCTAGCCGCTGGGCTCCAGCCGCTCGTCTGGCGGTGGCGGGGCTTCGTGTTTCCTTGTCCGGTGACGGTGAATGCAGGCGCTGCTGTGGAAAACCTTCAAGCTTCTTCTGATGTCGCTCGGCGCACTGCTGCTGCTGGCGCTGCTGCTGTTAGTCGGCGCCAACCTCTGGGTGCTGGCGCAGACCCACGACCGTATCGAACACGAATTGCCGCTGTGCGGCCCCGAGCAGGTGGGGATCGTCTTCGGCACTTCGCACTGGACCCGCAGTGGCGTGCGCAATCCCCATTTCGATGCGCGCATCAATGCCGCCTCTCGCCTGATGAGGTTGAACCGGGTCGAGCATCTGCTGCTCTCCGGCGATAACCGCACCCGCCAGTACAACGAGCCCATCACCATGTGGCGTGACCTGCGTGCCCAGTACGTGCGCGACGAGGACATGACCCTCGATTATGCCGGCTTCAGCACCTTCGATACCCTGGTGCGGGCGCGGGACGTGTTCGGTGTCGATCGGGTGCTGCTGGTCACGCAGTCTTGGCATCTGCCGCGTGCGCTGTTCATTGCCGATGCGATCGGCCTCGAGGCGTACGGTTGCAGCGCGCCGTCGCGCCCGGTGGCTGGCGTGTGGCGACTGCAGGCGCGGGAGTGGCTGGCACGGGCGGCCACCGTGGGAGACCTCTATCTCTGGGAACGAGAGCCCTACTTCCTGGGGCCGCTCGAACCGCTTGAGATCGCTCCGCCGGTCTGGCGTCAATTGCTCGACAGGGAGTCGCAGTGGGAGGAAGCGCCGGCGACACCCTGAGTGCTCGACCGCGACTCAGCGGCGACGCGACTTTTGCTGCCGGTAGAGTTCGCGAATCAGGGCGCGGCAGTCTTTCCAGCACTGCTCGACGATCGGCTCGAGCGGATTAGGCAGCGGGTGGGTGTAGAGCGTGGCGAGCGCCTGCATCAGGACGCGCTCCTGCTCCAGCAGCTCACCGATGACCACCTGGCTCTCGTTGCCGACGAAGCTCTTCAGGCGACTCCAGAGCCACATGTAATCGTCACGCTCGACGTCGGCATCGCGCGGAAGCAGCTTGAGGTGCTGCCTGGCCAGCTCTTGCAGCTTGTGCATTGTCTGGGCGCGGGCTTCATAGTGAGGCTTGAGCGTTTCGCGCAGGGAAGGGCGCAGGCGCTCGAGGTTGTCCTGAAAATAATCGATGCTGTCAGCCAGCGCTTCCAGAACGCTGTCCATCGCCACTTGGCGATTGTCGAGAAACATGAGCGGTCACCTCCTCCGGTGACGCAGATTGTGGCGGGGGAAACACTGTTTTGCTACCCCCGCGAGTAAAATAAGTACTCTTTCTACAAATTCCTGCGCTTTTCTCAAATTACCCCTTGGGCTTAGGCGGCGCCTTGCGCGAGGCGGTGGCATTCTTTTCGATGTGCTCGATGATCAGGCCGGCGATATCCTTGCCGGTCGCGGTCTCGATACCCTGAAGCCCCGGTGAGGAGTTGACCTCCATGATCACCGGACCATGGTTGGAGCGCAGCAGGTCGACACCGGCCACCCTGAGGCCCATGGCCTTGGCAGCGCGGATGGCCGTGGAGCGCTCTTCCGGGGTGATACGGATCAGGCTGGCCGTGCCGCCGCGGTGGAGGTTGGAGCGAAATTCGCCCTCCGCTGCCTGCCGCTTCATCGAGGCGACCACCTTGTCACCGATCACGAAGCAGCGGATATCGGCACCGCGGGCCTCCTTGATGTACTCCTGCACCATGATGTTGGCCTTCATGCCCATAAAGGCCTGAATGACCGATTCGGCCGCCTGGTTGGTTTCGGCCAGCACCACGCCGATGCCCTGGGTGCCCTCCAGCAGCTTGATCACCAGCGGCGCGCCCTTGACCATGGTGATGAGATCGGGGATGTCGTCCGGTGAATGGGCGAAGCCTGTGATCGGCAGGCCCAGCCCCTTGCGCGACAGCAGCTGCAGCGAGCGCAGCTTGTCACGCGAGCGGGTGATGGCGACCGAGTCGTTGAGCACGTAGGTACCCATCATTTCGAACTGGCGCAGCACGGCGCAGCCGTAGAAGGTCACCGAGGCGCCGATGCGAGGCACTACCGCATCGAAGCGCTCGATCTCCTCGCCTTTATAGTGAATCGAGGGATGGTGCGCGGCGATGCTCATGTAGCAGCGCAGGGTATCGATCACCCGTACCTTGTGGCCACGCTGTTCGGCGGCCTCGACCAGGCGTCGCGTGGAGTAGAGATTGCGATTGCGGGACAGCAGCGCGATATGCATCGTGGGCTCCGGGACGGTAGGGCCGGTGGTCAGGGTTCGCCATGCAGGAAGGTGACGCCGGGCGCCACCAGAAGGCGTCGCAGTGCACGGCGGCCGAGCAGCATGGGGTAGCGCATGTCACTGCGATCGGCCAGGGTCAGTTCCACCATTACTTCCAGCTCTCCCAACTGCATCGGGGTGCGAATCACGTAGCGCCACTCCTTCTGGCCGTTGGAGCTGGTTACGCGCCGGCGATCGTGCAGGTGGGTGCGGTAGACGTGGGGGGGCGACTCCAACCCTCCGCTACGGGTGGTGAAGCTGACCCAGAGATGGCCCTCCTGTTCGAAGATCTCGATATCCTCGGCATGTAGTGCCGAGGTGTAGGCCCCAGTGTCGATCTTGGCGCAGACGGTCATGCCGATGGTAGGCAGGGTGACCATCTCGAGGCGGCCAATCACGGCCTTGGGAATATAGGGCAGTTCCTTCATGACATGGTTTCCGGCTTTCCTTCTTCGTTGGCCCTGGCTCATGGAACCGGGCGCGTTGCGCTGGCTCATTGCCCCAGGCTTGCCAGGCGACGACCGATGGCGGAGTCCTGCCGTGCCTCACGCAGGCTCATCAGCACGGGCAGGCGCAGCCGCGGTATCAGCGCCAGGTCGCGGGCCAGACTGGCAAAATCCGCCTTCGGCTGGGCGGCCAGGCGCTCCAGGAAGCGAGGCAGGCGCTCGCCGTCCTCCAGATGCTCCCAACCACGTGCGGCAATCGCCGCCAGCAGGTCGGGGCCGCAGGCTGCCGGGTCGGACAGCAATTCATCGAACCATGCCCCGGCGATCGTTTCGTCGGCACCGCCCACGGCCCGCACGCAGGCACACAAGGTTTCCAGTCGGCCCGCGGCGGCGGCCTGTTCGCCCCGGCCACGCAGCGCCAAGCCTAGCGAATCGGGCACGCCGACATGCTCTAGACAGTAGCACAGTGAATGCAGCACTTCGTCGGGCAGGGTAGGAAGTGTCGAGGCCAGTTGGCGAGCGGCCTCGCTATCTAAACGTACGGCGAAGTCGGCCAGCCCCTGCAGTCCCAGGAACTGCCAGTCCACCTGCTGCTGGCCGCTGAGATAGGCCTCCACCGGCTCCAGGTGGGAGCTGGCGGGCTTGCCGGTGTCGTGAGTGGCACGAGCATGCAGCATGGCCTGGAAGGGCAGCGATGGCGTGAAGGCCAGAGGGTTGTCGTGCATCAGGTTGTCGATGTCGCCGCTCTCCGGGTCTTGGCGGCCTGCTCGTTCGACGTTATATCCCAATGTCACGAGCAGCCGCTGCAGGAAGGCATCGCGAGGAGCGGGGACCAGTTGACCCTGTTCGTCCAGCGGCAAGGCCAGAAACCAGATCAGCGGGTCGGTGAGGTCACCGAGGCGAAAGACGATGCCCAGGCGAGCCTGACCCTGCCAGGGAAGCGGCCAGGGGCTGGCAGCGACTTCCAGGCTTGCCAGGGTGCCTAGCGGGCACGGTTCGACCCGCCGGCCCATGTGGTAAAGGCGGACGTCGGCACCGGTGCGCTCGAAGAATTCATGAAGGGTGTGGATGGGCTGCATAGGGGCTCCCTTTTGAGCGTGCACTCTACCGTGACCGCCGGGGAGTTGTCAGCCACTTGTCCTGCGTGGCAGCGCTCGCGATTGGTCAAGAATTGAGCATGCCTGGCAAAGCCACGGCTTGTCTGCTACCGGGCCGGGTTTCCAAAGCTTATCCACAGCCTCTTGCAGTGAATCTGTGCATGATCCCAGGCTGCCCGGCTACGCTATGGCAGTCATGCATCATTTCAATGAAGCGCCAAGCGTCAAGCTCTCCTTGTTTTGGTAGAATCGAATAAAAGCAAGGTTTTCTATTGCAGTTTGGCATTAAGGGAGGTGGACCATGTCGCCACGTATCATTACTGCAGCGGTTCTTTCCAGTGCTCTTGCTTTCGTCAACATTGCCCAGGCCGAAGACGATGTGCTCAGGGTGGGAATGTCCGGAAGCTACTTTCCTTTTACGTTTGTCGAGCAGGATACGCTCAAGGGCTTCGAGGTGGATGTCATGCGCGCCCTGGGAGAGGAGATGGGCGTCGAGATCGAATTCGAGACTGCCAATTTCTCGGGGTTGTTCGGCATGCTCGAGTCGGGACGCATCGACACCATCGCCAACCAGATCACGATTACCGAAGAGCGCGAGGCGAAGTACCTCTTCACCGAACCATACGTCTATGACGGCGCACAGGTCGTCGTCAGGGAAGGCAACGAGGAGATCGAAGGCGTGGAAGACCTGAAGGGCAAGCGGGTTGCCGTCAACCTCGGCTCGAACTACGAGCAGCTGCTGCGCGAACTGCCCTACGCCGACGACATCGATATCCGCACCTATGACAGCAACATTGAGCAGGATACCGCCCTGGGACGCGTCGACGCCTTCGTCATGGATCGCGTCAGCGCCAGCCAGTTGATCAAGGAGAAACCCCTGCCGCTGCAGCTTGCCGGCGAGCCGTTCTCGAGCATTCGCAACGCGCTGCCTTTCCGCGACACCGAAGCGGACCGGGCGCTGCGGGATCGAGTCGACGAGGCGCTTGCCACCTTGCGCGATGACGGGACCCTGGCATCCATCTCGGAGCGCTGGTTCGGTACCGACATCACGCGCCCGTGATCCGCTGAGTGCCTGCCATGCGCGTACTCGATCTCGACTACATGCTGGGGCTGATCCCCATCCTGCTGCGCTATCTGCCGTTGACGCTGCAGATGGCAGCGGCAGGCATGGCGTTCGCCCTGGTGCTATCCTGCGGTCTGGCGGTGATCCGCGTGCTGAAGATTCCGGGGCTGAACGCAGCGACGATGCTGTTCATCTCTTTCTTTCGCGGCACGCCACTGCTGGTGCAGCTGTTCCTGTTCTACTATGGCTTGCCGCAGCTGCTGGCTTTCCTGACCCACATCAACGGCATTACCGCCACCATCATGGGGCTGACGCTGCACTTCTCGGCCTACATGGCCGAGTCGATACGCGCCGCCATCGTCGGGGTCGATCGCAGCCAGACCGAAGCCGCCCTGTCGATAGGCATGACCAATGGGCAACTGATGCGTCGTATCGTGCTGCCCCAGGCCACTCGCGTGGCCGTTCCCACGCTGATGAACTACTTCATCGACATGATCAAGGCGACTTCCCTGGCGTTCACCCTGGGCGTCACGGAATTGATGGGGGCGACGCAGAAAGAGGCGGCCGGCAGCTTTCTCTACTTCGAGGCCTTCATCACCGTGGCAGTGATGTACTGGATCATCGTCGAGCTGCTGGCCTGGTTTCAGAGGTGGCTGGAAACACGACTCAACAGGGCATATCGCAGATGATCAAGATCAGCCATCTCGTCAAGCGATTCGGCAACGCAACCGTGCTCGACGGTATCGATCTCGACATCGAACAGGGCGAGATCATCGTAGTGATCGGCCCCTCGGGAACCGGCAAGTCCACCCTATTGCGCTGTCTCAACTTTCTCGAGCGGCCAGATGCCGGTCGCCTGATCATCGGCGACCTGGACGTCGACGTTACCCGGGCCAGCCGTGCCGAGGTACTGGCCGCGCGACGGCGCACGGCGTTCGTCTTCCAGAACTATGCCTTGTTCGCCAACAAGACCGCGCTCGAGAACATTGCCGAAGGATTGATCGTGGTCAACCGCTGGCCGAAAGCCAAGGCGCATGCTCGCGCCCGGGAGATCCTCCAGCGCATCGGTCTGGCCGACAAGGCGGACGCCTATCCGGCGTCGTTATCCGGCGGTCAGCAGCAGCGGGTCGGCATCGGTCGCGCCATGGCCGCACAGGCCGAGGTGATCCTGTTCGACGAGCCGACCTCATCGCTCGATCCCGAGTGGGTCGAAGAGGTGCTCGCGCTGATGAAGCAGCTGGCCCGGGAGCGCCAGACCATGCTGGTGGTAACGCACGAGATGGGTTTCGCCCGGGACGTGGCGGATCGCGTGGTGTTCATGGATGGGGGGCGCATCGTCGAGCAAGGTCCACCTGCGCAGCTGTTCAACGCTCCTCGTGATCCGCGTACGCGCGACTTCCTGCGCAAGATTCTGGCCGGCCAGCCCGCGTGACCGTCGGCGGATGGGACGATGAGCGAAGTGTGCGATAATGCATGGTATGTCCAACAGGAGATGTCATGACCGTACATGAAGAGCTCGACGTCGCCCTGCGCCGGCTCGAGGCCACCATGAAGGCCACCAACATGTGGCGCATGAGCGTGCCGGAGCCAGCGGCCTACGAGAGCCAGCAGCCGTTCTGCATCGATACCATGGCCTTGCCCCAGTGGTTGCGCTTCGTGTTCATAGCTCGTCTCGATGCGCTGATCGAGGCCGAAGCACCGATGCCGGAGAAGTGCGATGTAGCGCCCGTGGTCGACACCTACCTGGCCCAGCAGGGCGCGCGAGCCACGGATCGACTGCTGCTTTGCAAGGCGGTGGAAGAGATAGATCGCCTGATCACGGATAACTGATCCGGCCAGGCCAGAGAAGACGAAAGCCAGATGCCGTTCTATTTCGCTTACGGTAGCAACATGAATGTCGCCAGGGTCGAGGCGCGCATCGGTGCGACACGTCGCGCCATGGCGGGCGTATTGCACGACCATGTGCTGCGCTTCGACAAGGCGTCACGGGTGGCCGGCATCGCCCATGCCAACGTGGTGCCGACAGCGGGCGAGAGGGTGGAGGGCGCGCTGTTCGAACTGCTCGAGCCTGCCCAGATCGAGCGGATGGATCCCTTCGAGGGTTATCCGCACGAGTACCAGCGCCACCGCTTGCCCATCGTTACCGCTGAGGGAGCGATCGAGGCGTGGGTCTACATCGCCGCCCCCGGCACTACCGCCCAGGCGCTCAAGCCGGCGCGAGAGTACCTGGATCATCTGCTGGCCGGAGAGCCGTTTCTCAGTTCCGACTACCATCGTCGCCTGGCTCGGGTCGAATCAATCAGCGGTCTCGAAGAGCGTCAGCTTTCGCTGCTCGGTCTGTCTCGGCACTCACCGCGCTGAGGCGCTCCTGCGCTATGCTCTGGGTGGCCGGAAACATACGAGGCCCACTCTTCGGTGTGCCTCGCAGCGTCAGTCATCGCTCAGAATCGGTAGCTGATGCCAGCCATGAAGACCCAAGGGTCGATATTGACCGTGCCGAGGTCGGCACCATCAAGACTGGCGTCGGTATCGATATCGACGTACCAGGCGGCAGCGTTGACCCCCCAGCTATCATCGAGACGCACGTCGATGCCGAGCTGGCCAGCCAGGCCCCAGGAACTGTCCAGCTCAAGGTCGCCCAGTTCGGTCGATTCATCGAAGAAGTGGGTATAGTTGAGTCCGATACCGGCGTAGGGCTGGATCTGGTTGTCGGTGCCGCCCAGCGGGTAGTACTGCAGGGTCAGAGTAGGGGGAAGGTGCTTGGTTGAAGCGGCCTCGACGCCATTGAGCTGGATGTCGTGCTTGAACGGCAGTGCCGCCAGCAGCTCGACGCCGAGCTTGTCATGGAACAGGTAAGCCAGGGTAAAGCCCAGGTTGGTGTCACTATCGACCTCAACGTCGATGGCATCATTGGCCAGGCTGCCGTTGTCGCTCTTGGGATCGACATGGGCGACGCCCACGCGGGTAATGAAATCGCCCTGGTTATAGGCGAGCGCCTGGCTGCTTGCGAGAAGGGCAGTGGCTGTCAGGCCTGCGCCTAAGAGAGTAGGGAGTGAAGGCTTATGCATGGGTCGACTCCTGTCGTTTGCAGAGGGGCAGCCTGAGCTGCTTACGAAACGAAGCCAGTCTACTCAGTGCCTGGCGGCAGGTTATTGACCCACGACAATAGTTGTTTCTGAAACTAAAGAGGTATTTTGGATGTTGCTTATGCGGCAAAAGCGGACAGTCAGGGGTGGCAAACGAAGAACGCCGGGCAAGTCGCCCGGCGTTTGCGCACTGACGCGTTGCCAGCTTCGCAAGGCTCAGAAGCGGTAGGTCACGCCGCCGCCCACTGTTACGGGGTCGACTTTGACTTCAGTCTCGCTGCCACCCGCTGAGATGTCAGAGTGCACTTCGGCATAATTGGCGAAGCCATTCAGCATCAGATTATCCGTGATGGCGAGATCGATCCCGACTTGGCCGGCAGCGCCATAGCTATTGTCAGCGTTGATGCCATCCGGCTCGCCGGAGAAGCGGGTGTAGTTCACCCCGGCACCCACGTACGGCTGCACTTTGGAATCCAGCCCGCCCAGCGGGTAGTAGTTCACCAGCAGATTGACTGGCATGCGGTCGATGGTGCCGGCACCGGCGCCATCAAGCGCGAGATCGTGCTCGATCTTTTCGGAGCTGTTCAGTTCGATGCCGATCTTGTCATGGAACAGGTAGCCGGCACCGAAAGTGAAACCGTTGGAATCATCAATGGAAAGGTCCTGCCCGGCGACTTGGCCATTATCGGAACTCGGCTCGGACTTGGCGAAACCGCCACGCACGAAGACATCGCCGGCGCCATAGGCCAGGACCGCCTGGCTGGCGAACAGGGAGCCGGCAGCAAGGGCAACCACGGGAATCAGACGAATCGGTTTCATAAAGCGTTTCCTCCAGGTTTTCAGCTGGCCGGAGGTTCCGGCGAGATTGGACACTGAGGAGTATAAGAACGGTGTTTCTAAAAGTCCTGTTTAATTTTGTTATCGGCCATATAGCGCTGATTGATTGATGCAATCCCAGGGTTGCCTAATTTCGCCGTCTTGAATATGACAAACAATGTGCAGAGAGGTGTATAACTATTGCTGTGGCGCAACATGGCGCAGGGGGAGACGAAGGGCTAAGTCTTGTGTAAGCGCATTAAAGGAGAAGGCAAGATGCGAACAGAGGTTCAGGGTCGTCCGATGTGGCTTCCGCTGGCCGCCATGCTGGTAGCTGCTGCATTGGCGCTATGGTTGCTGATGCGTCCCGAGCTGCTCAGCGGGCTGCCGATGTTCCTGCGCATGCCTGCCATCGGGCTGGGGGTTTGGGCACTGGGCGCAGCCTTCATGCAGCCGCTGGGGCTCGAGTTCCGCCGCCACTGGCTGAGGTGTGCGACTGCTCCACCGGTGAGCCTGGTGGCGCTGGCGACCTTTGCTCTGTTGGTGGTGATACGCGCGTTCTGGTTGGCCTGAACGACAACGAGAAAGCCGCCCGCAGGCGGCTTTCTTGGTGCATTTTAGTGCCGAGCGGTTACGCTTCTTCGAAGGTATCGAAGTCGGCGGTTACGCGCAGGTCCGGCTCCTCGGTGGCCAGGCTCGCCACCACGATGGCGATATAGGCGAGGATGACGCCAGGCACGATCTCGTAGAGGTCGAAGATGCCGCCGGACAGCTCGGCCCAGACCACCACGGTGACGCCGCCGACCACGATGCCGGCCAGCGCCCCCCACTTGTTCATGCGGCGCCAGTAGAGTGACATGATCAGCGCCGGGCCGAAGGCCGCACCGAAGCCGGCCCAGGCGTAGGCTACCAGGTCGAGCACGGTGGCATCGGGGTTGAGCGCCAGCAGGTAGGCGATGACGGCAATGGCGACCACGGCCAGTCGCCCGATCCACACCAGCTCGGTCTGACTGGCATCCTTACGGAAGATTGCCTTGTAGAAGTCATCGGTCAGTGCCGAGGAGGAGACCAGCAGCTGCGAATCGGCGGTGGACATGATCGCGGCCAAGATGGCAGCAAGCAGGATGCCGGCGATCACCGGGTGGAAAATCAGGTTGACCATGATCATGAACACGGTCTCGCCGTCGGCCAGGTCACGCTGCACGAAGCCCACCCCGAGCAGGCCTACGGCGACCGAACTGACCAGGCCGATGGCAGTCCAGGTCACCGCGATGCGGCGGGCGGCGGGGATATCCCGATCGCTGCGAATGGCGGCGAAGCGTGCCAGGATGTGCGGTTGGCCGAAGTAACCCAAGCCCCAGGCCAGCGAGCTGACGATGCCCATGAAGGTTAGCGCTTCGCCGGTGGAGGCGTCGCGGAACCAAGCGAGCATGGACTCGCTCTCCGCGGCGAGTGCGGCGCCGGCGCCGCTGGTGCCGCCCAGGTCGCTGAAGGCGATGATCGGTACGATGGCCAGTGCCGCCGCCATCATCAGACCCTGGATCAGGTCGGTCCAGGAGACCGCCAGGAAGCCACCGATGAAGGTGTAGGAGATGATGGTCAGAGTGCCGATCGTGACGGCTACGGTATAGTCGAGACCGAAAACCGTCTCGAACAGTCGACCGCCAGCGACCAGGCCGGAGCTGGTGTAGAAGAGGAAGAACATCAGAATGAACACCGCCGAGATGACTCGCAGCAGCTGTGAGTTGTCGCGGAAGCGGTTGGCAAAGTATTCGGGCAGGGTCAGGGCGTCGCTGACCTTGAAGCTGTACAGGCGCAGACGGCGCGCCACGATCAGCCAGTTGAGCCAGGTGCCGACCAGCAGGCCGATGGCGATCCAACTCGCCGAAATGCCACTGACATAGGCAGCGCCGGGCAGGCCGAGCAGCAGCCAGCCCGACATGTCCGAAGCGCCGGCGGAGATCGCCGAAGTCCAGGGGCCGAGCGAGCGGCCGCCGAGGATGTAGTCGGAGAGATTGGTGGTGCGCTTGTAGGCAATGATACCGATGCCCAGCATCACTAGGAGGTACACCGCGAAGGTGAAGCCGATAGCCATGTTGTTTTCAACCATTTGGGGATTCCTTCAATGTTCTTGTGTTGCCAGACGAGCCTTGTCACTCGTCTCCCAGCGCAAGCAGTGACGCATTGCCGCCCAGTGCGGCGGTATTGACGGTCACGGTCTTTTCCGTGGCGAAACGCAGCAGGTAGTGCGGCCCGCCTGCCTTGGGTCCGGTGCCGGAAAGTCCCTGGCCGCCGAACGGCTGAACGCCTACGACGGCGCCGATGATATTCCGGTTTATGTACACGTTTCCAACGCGAATCTTCTGTGCAACGAGCTGTGCGAACGATTCATTACGGCTATGAACGCCGAATGTCAGCCCGTAACCCTTGGCGTTGATCGACTCCAGCACCTGCTCGATCTCGCTGGCCTTGTACCGCACCACGTGCAGCACCGGGCCGAACTGTTCCCGCTCGAGGGCGTCGATGGAATCGATGCTGAAGGCGACCGGCGGCACGAAGGTGCCATGGGCGGTATGTGCCGAATCCAGGCGGGTTTCGGCCAGCAGGCGTCCCTCGCTCTTGAGCTTCTCGATGTGGGCCAGCAGGTTCTTGCGCGCATCCTCGTCGATCACTGGGCCCACGTCGGTACCCAGGTCGCGAGGGTCGCCCACGTGGAGCTCGTCCATGGCGCCGCGCAGGATCTCGATGACACGGTCGGCCACGTCGTCCTGCAGGTAGAGCACGCGTAGCGCGCTGCAGCGCTGGCCGGCGCTCTGGTAGGCAGACTGGATCACGTCGGCGACGACCTGCTCCGGCAGGGCGGTGGAATCGACGATCAGCGCGTTCATGCCGCCGGTCTCGGCGACCAGGGCGGGCAGCGGGGCGTTTTCGCGGGCGGCCAGGGCGCGGTTGATGATCTGGGCGGTATCGGTACCGCCGGTGAAGGCAACGCCGGTGATGCGCGGGTCCGAGGTGAGCACGCTGCCCACGGTGGGGCCGTCGCCCGGCAGCAGCTGTACCACGTCACGTGGCATGCCGGCTTCATGGAGCAGTTCGACCACGCGATGCGCGACGATGGATGTCTGCTCGGCGGGCTTGGCCAGCACGCTGTTGCCGGACACGGCTGCTGCCACCATCTGGCCGCAGAAGATCGCCACGGGGAAGTTCCATGGGCTGATAGCGGCGAACACGCCCTTGCCGCTCAGCATCAGGCGGTTCGACTCGCCGGTGGGGCCGGGCAGCTCGAACGGCTCGCCGAATTGCTCCTCGGCACGCATGGCGTAGTAACGGCAGAAGTCCACGGCTTCACGAATCTCGTCGACGCCATCGGTGAGCAGCTTGCCGCCTTCGCGGGAACACAGCGTCATCAACTCGGCCAGATTCTCTTCCATCAGGTCGCCCAGGCGGCGAATGATGGCGGCGCGCTCGGCGACCGGCGTGGCTTCCCAGCGCGGGAATGCGGCCCAGGCGGCATCTACCGCGCGGGCGGCCTGGTCGCGGCTGGTCCACTGCACGCTGCCGACCCGTTGGCGGCGATCGTAGGGGCTGAACACCTCATGCACGTTGGCCGGGTCGGGTTCCACATCGAAGGCCAAGAGGGGTTGTACGTCGTAGCTGCGCTCCATGAAGCCCGACATGGCCTTCATCAGCGGTTCATAATGGCTGCGCACGTTGAGGTTGACTCCCCTTGAGTTGCGCCGTTTTTCGCCGTAGATATCCTTGGGCATCGGTATCCGCGGGTTGGAGAAGGTGCGGTATTGGCCCAGCGTCTCCACCGGATGCACGCACAGCGTTTCCACCGGCACCTTGGGATCGACCAACTGGTGCACGAACGAGGAATTGGCACCGTTCTCCAGCAACCGGCGCACCAGATAGGGCAGCAGGTCCTTGTGTGCGCCCACCGGTGCATAGATGCGGCAGTAGGTGCCCTTGGGCGCACGCTTGAGGGCCGCATCGTAGAGTGCCTCGCCCATGCCATGCAGACGCTGAAACTCGAAGGGGCGGGTGGCCTCGTCGGCCATCTCCAGAATGGTGCTGATGGTATGAGCGTTATGGGTGGCGAACTGCGGGAAGATGCGGCCTCGAGTCTGGTCGGACAGCAGGAAGCGGGCGCAGACCAGATAGGCCACGTCGGTGCACGCCTTACGGGTATAGACCGGGTAGCCCTCGACGCCGAGTTGCTGAGACTCCTTGATTTCGCTGTCCCAGTACGCTCCCTTGACCAGGCGCACGGGAATCTCGTCACCCTGGCGATCGGCCAGACGGTTTAGGTAGTGCAGCACCGGCAGGGCGCGTTTGGAGTAGGCCTGGACTACCAGCCCGAAGTGGCCCCATCCTTTGCAGGCATCGCTTTCATAGACGGCGCGGAACACCTCCAGCGACAGCTCCAGGCGATCCACCTCCTCGGCGTCGATGGTTAGCGCCACGTTGCGCTCGCGCGCCATGACCACCAGTTCGCGCACGCTGCCCGCCAGTTCGCGCAGGACCTGCTCGCGACGGCCGAACTCGTAGCGTGGGTGCAGCGCCGAGAGCTTGATCGACACGGAAGGCGCCGGGGTACGTGCGGTGAGCTTGGTGCTGGTCAGGCCGACCCGCTGGATGGCATTGGCATAGTCGTCGAAGTAGCGCTTGGCGTCGGCCCGCGTGCGTGCCGCTTCGCCCAGCATGTCGTAGGAGTAGGTGTAGCCCTTGTCGAACAGCGGGCGGGAGCGCTTCAAGGCCTCGTCGATGTCACGGCCAAGCACGAACTGCTTGCCCATGATCTTCATCGCCTCGTACATGGCGCGACGGATCACCGGCTCACCCATGCGATTGACCATGCGGTTGATGAAGCCCGAGGGCTTGCCGTCGCGCGGCTTGTCGAGGGTGACCACGTGACCGGTCATCAGCAGCCCCCAGGTGGAGGCGTTGACCAGCCAGGAGTCGCTCTGCCCGACATGGGCCTTCCAGTCGGCGGGGCCGAGCTTGTCCTCGATCAGGGCGTCGGCCGTGGCCGTATCCGGAATGCGCAGCATGGCTTCGGCCAGGCACATCAGCATCAGCCCTTCATGGGTGTCGAGGCTGTACTGCTGCAGCAGCTGGTCGATCGTGTCGACCGCAGTGTCCATCTCGCGCACCTCGCGGACCAGTTCGGCGGTCTTGCCCGCAATGCGTCGGAAATCCTCGGTATCGGCGCTGAGTACGTTGACCAGCTCCTTGACGAAGGTTTCTTCATCCACCACGTAATGTGCGCTGATACGCGAGAACAGGCTATCGAGATCCTGCTGCCAGGTGGCAGCATTCAGCATGGTTTCGGCATTGAGCATAGGAGTCCCCCGGGTATCCACCCGTTCCAGAACGGCTAAACGCCATGTGCGTGGCGTTCTGCCCGAACATGGGTGTGTCTTCCTTGACTGTAGGGCCGGTTGAGCGATGCTGCTTGTCAAAAACCGGGAAGGATTTATGAATTTCGCGGCAGATTGCCGCAGAGCCATTGAAATTTAGACTTAAGTCGTATGTCGTAGACGGTTTGTGGCTTCGGGGGCGGAGCGCTCCAGAACGGCGCGCCGGAGTTGGCTCGGCGGACAGCCGAACGTGCTGCGAAATGCATGCGTCAAGGCGCTCTGGTGGGCAAAGCCGGTATTCACGGCGATCTGCGACAGCGGCATCCGGCTCTCCTCGAGCAACCGACGTGCCGCCTCCAGGCGCCGTCGACGCACGTACTGCCACGGAGAGAGCCCGGTCTGCTCGCGGAAGCGGCTGCGAAAGTGGGCCTCGCTAAGGCATGCCTGGGCGGCCAGGTCGGCCACGGCGATGGGGCAGGCCAGGTGTCGGTCGATATAGCGGTCGAGCTTGGCCAGATCCAGGCGGCGCACGCCGGGAGGGGAAGCCGTTCCGCCGAGCCTGGCATGCAGGCAACCGAGGAAGGTGGCGGCCAGGCGGTCGTTCTGTGCGGCGCTCAGGCCCTGCTCGCCATTGTTCTGCTCGAGCAGCAGGAATTCGAGATAGTGCTTGAGCGGAGTATCCAAGGCGAAGAAGCGCGGCGCATCGAAGAGACGCGAAAGTTCATGGTGATAGCCGGTGAGCGAGGGCGCATCGGCAGGCAGGTCGAGAATCAACTGGCGGTTTTCGCCCTGACCGACATAGTAGTGCACATGATTGGCGGGCACGATGCATCCGGAGAAGGCGGAAATCGCACCGCCAAGGCCTTCGATCTCGAATTCGGCCCGACCCTGCAGGCCGATGACGATCTGATGAAAGTCATGCGCGTGATGCTGGGTGGCGGTATCGAGCGGAATCTGGCGTATGACGCTGGACATGGGGCCTCCCGCCTATGGCTATCATTTGGGAGCTTACCATATTCGAAGCACCATCAACGCTTCGGTTGATGGAGTTGACGTTCTCTCAGGCGCTTGTGGGACGCCAGGTGATGACGCAGTGCGGCCAGTTCCTCGCGTCCGGTCTTGTCGAGCAGGGGCTTGCCTTGGGCGACCTGCCAGGGGCGGCCATGCTCCTGCATCAGGCGCTGGGCCCGGCGCCTCACGCCGTCGAGGTAATCGTCGTGGCGGATCGGATAGTTGATCACGATGTTCCACTCGTTCTCGCCAACCTGACTCGCCAATGCCTTGTCGAACAACTCGAGCAACTGCTCTGGTTCGGTGCGATAGCGTGGGGTACGCGAGAACAGCAGAATCAGCACCATGCCGCCGATGACGAACAGGCAAACGGCGAAGATGAGCAGGAAGAGTGCCATGAAAGCCACGCTGGGAAAGGCGAGCCGGCTGGCGCAACGGCGGCTGCGGGATCTGGAGCGGGTGAAGGGAATCGAACCCTCGTCTTAAGCTTGGGAAGCTTCTGCTCTACCATTGAGCTACACCCGCGCGCGGATTCGATAGTAAAACCAAGGGCTTGGGCTTGGCAAGTCGCGCCGGGAAAATCCTTTTCTTCGCCCGCTAAGTGATTGTTTTCCCCCCGAAGACAAAAAAATTAACGAACAGTGGCGAACTTTTGTACTTGGTGCTGTCATAACTGGTACAGGCAACAGCGCGATGGCAGTCGCTAACACTGTTGCTCTGGCTCGCAGTTTCGATCTTGCCGCCCATGATCCCCTCATGGGCGGTTTTTTCTGTGTGCGAATACCGCGAGCTACGACGACGAGCGAGCTCCATCGGTGGGCTCGCTCGTTCTCCAAAGGATGCCTGCTGCCCGGCTGCGCCGGGCGAGTGAGGGGTCAGTGGTGTCGCATGCGCAGGATGGCCGTCAGGACGTCGCGACGGGTCACGATGCCGCACAGGCGGCCCTGTTCGGTTACCGGATAGACCTTGGGCTTCTGTCCGAGCATTTCCTGGGCCAGGTCGGTGATGCTCTTGGTTGGGGAAACGGACAGGACTTCGTTGCGCATCAACTCCCTCACTAGAGGGGCCTCGTCGTTGAGATAGGCGCTCTGGAGCAGTTTGCCCAGTACGTCCTGCTCGGAGATGAAGCCGATCAGCTGGTCGTGCTCGTCGACGACCGGCACGCCCGGCAGACGGTGGAGTGCCAGCCCTTCGGCCAGGGTCGTGATCGACATGTTGCCGGTGACCCGATAGCAATCACGGGACATGATTTCGCGAACGATGGTAGGGGCCCTCTGGGGCATGGCGCATCTCCTTGTTCCGAACGCTCTCGGCGGGACACTTTCAGCATAGTCGAGTCGGCCCAAACATAAGGAGGGGCTTCAACACCTGGCCAACGCTCGTATCGCTGGTACCGCGGCAGTGGAACACGACCAGGCCGGGCGGGCTCCAAAGCATAGGAACTGGGCTAGTTTTATTCTCAGGCCCGGCGAATCGGGCGCCACGATCAGAGCAGGAGGTGGTGATGGACGCGCGCGAATACCTGGCAAGAAAGGGGCTTGATGGTCGCCGGGACGAGGAGCGTCCCAACACCCTGGAAGAGAAGGCGTGGGAGCGTGCGCGCCAAGCCGGCGGGCATCAGCCTCGGGCCGGCACCCCCTATGATTGGGAGGACTGGCAGCGCTATCACGAGGAGCTGGCCGAGGGGGCGGAAACCATCGAGCAGAAGATCGATCACGAGGCGCATGAGCCGTCTCGTGAATCGATGCGAATGCAGCGTCAGGCGGATGCGGCGGTAGAGCAGTATGTGCCCCCGGCAACGGCGGGGCCGGTTACCGGTCAGGCACGCAGCGCAGAACCAGCTTCGCCGCCAGCCTGGCAGGAGTCTGCGGCGCTGCGTATCGCCTACCAGACCCTCGCCGTGCTGTTGCCACCCCTGGCCGTTGGCCTGGCGCAAGGTGGCTGGAGGCGTGTGATCATCAGCGTTCTTCTCACGCTGCTGGGCTGGGTGCCGGGGTGTCTTTATGCCTGGGCATGGTTGCGGCGCGTGATGGGGTGAGGCTCGTGTTCATCGACCGGCCCGGTCAGCTTCATGCCCCATGGCGGTTCAAGATGGGCTCTTTCGCAACCGAATGGGAGTGTCGAAAGTGAAAGCGCGTAAGGGCTCTGCCGTGATGCTCGCGGGCGGGTTATTGTCTGTACGTTATCGAAATTAGACTATGGTATAAGTGCTTATTCGAACATGAGCATTGCTGCTCAATGCGCTCTAGGCTAGTCTCGCTATCGTAATTCGAACATTTTGAGTTCGTTTTCGATCACTGGCGAACATGGGTGCAACCACGCTTCGTGCCCTTGTCACCGCCTCAGTGATGACGAATCAACAAGAACAACAGGGCGAGACCCATGTCCCACTCCCTTCGATCATGGCACGACCGTCTTGCCGGCCGTCTCGAGATCTGGCCGCTCTACCCAACGACTCGATAACGACGACAAAGAGCTCAGCATGTCACTGATACTGGAAAACATCGACCATGTGGTCAATGGGGCCACGCACATCGAGGGCATCAATCTCGAGCTGGCAGCCGGCTCCTTCAACGTCCTGCTGGGACGCACATTGGCCGGCAAGACCACGCTTATGCGAATCATGGCCGGTCTCGAGGTACCTACTCGAGGCAGAGTGCTGATGAATGGCACCGACGTGACGGGAACCTCGGTGCGCAAGCGCAACGTCTCGATGGTCTACCAGCAGTTCATCAATTACCCAAACTTCACGGTCTACGACAACATTGCCTCACCGCTGAAGCTGGCGCGAGTGTCGCAGGAGGAGATACGGCGGCGGGTCCACGAGACGGCCAGCATGCTGCATATCGAGCATCTCCTGAATCGCTACCCGGCGGAACTCTCCGGCGGTCAGCAACAGCGCACCGCCATGGGCCGGGCGCTGGTCAAGGATGCCGACCTGATCCTTTTCGACGAACCACTGGTCAACCTCGACTACAAGTTGCGCGAAGAATTTCGCGAGGAGCTGCGCGAGCTGTTCAAGGCCCGCAATTGCATAGCCGTATATGCCACCACCGAGCCCAATGAAGCGCTGGCATTGGGTGGACACACCGCAGTGCTTCACGAGGGGCGCCTGCTGCAGTACGGCCCCACTGAGGAGGTCTATCACCGCCCCCGTGATGTGCTCACCGCCGAAATGTTCTCCGAACCTCCCATCAATGTAGTAGCGGCCACGGTGTCGGAGGCCGAAGTGACCTTCGACCGCAGCGTGCATTTTCCGCTCAATCAGGATCTGGCGGGGCTGGCGCCCGGCCAATATCAGTTCGGCGTGCGTGCTTCGCACATCGGGCTTACGCCTCAGGCGGAAGACGACCTCGAGATGGAGGTGACAGTCGACATTGCCGAGATCAGTGGCGCCGAGACCTTTCTTCACGTGCACAACGAATCCTTCCACCTGGTGCTGCATCTTCCCGGCGTGCATGCGTTCGGCGTCGACCAGCGCATCAAAGTCTACTTTCCCACCCACAAGATCTATGCCTTCGACCGGCATGGCAATGTCGTGCACATTCCGGCACGGCCAGGAGCGCATTGATGGCCCAGATCACGCTCAAGTCGCTGGCGCACAGTTATTCGCCCAACCCCTCGGGCCCCGAGGACTATGCCATTCGTGAGATGGAGCACGTGTGGCACCAGGGCGGGGCCTATGCCTTGCTAGGCCCCTCCGGCTGCGGCAAGTCGACGCTGCTCAACATCATCTCAGGCCTGTTGACGCCTTCGAACGGGCAGGTGCTGTTCGATGAGCAGATCATGAACGAGCTGCCGCCCGAAGAGCGCAACATTGCCCAGGTGTTCCAGTTCCCGGTGGTCTACGACACCATGACCGTGTACGACAACCTGGCCTTTCCGCTGCGTAACGTGGGCACGCCCGAGGCCAAGGTGAACGAGCGGGTGAACGAGGTGGCCGAGGTGCTCGAGCTCACCCCGCTGCTGCGACGCAAGGCGCGCAACCTCACCGCCGACGAGAAACAGAAGGTCTCCATGGGGCGCGGACTGGTACGTGACGACGTCTCAGCGATCCTGTTCGACGAGCCGCTCACGGTGATCGACCCCCAGCTCAAGTGGAAGCTCCGGCGCAAGCTCAAGGAGATTCACGAGCGCTTCAACATCACCATGATCTACGTAACCCACGATCAGTTGGAGGCCTCGACCTTCGCCGACAAGATCGCCGTGATGTACGAGGGACAGGTAGTGCAATTCGGCACCCCGCGTGAACTGTTCGAGGCGCCTGCGCACACCTTCGTCGGCTATTTCATTGGCAGTCCGGGAATGAATTTCATGGAGGTGGCACGGACCGACAGCGGGGCGCGGGCCGGTACCGTCGACCTGACGCTCCCCCCGGCGCTTCAGAAGGCTATCCAGCAGGCGCGTTCGCGCAATCTCAAGCTCGGCATTCGACCCGAGTTCATCGAGGTATTGGACGCGCCGGCCGAGGCAGCCTATCCCATCGAGATCGCCAGCACTCAGGATCTTGGGACCTACCGCATCGTGTCGTTCGCGTTCGCCGGCAAGACGTTCCGGGCCCGCCTGGAGGAGGATCAGCCGATACCGCAGCACCGAGCGTTCGTCCGCTTCCCCGATTCCTCTCTGCACCTTTACATAGACGAGTTCCGCGTGGAGGTGGGACGATGAACAAGGTCTACAACAACCGAGCCTGGTTTCTTATCCTGCCCATGCTGCTGCTGGTGGCATTCTCGGCCATCATCCCGCTGATGACGGTGGTCAACTATTCGGTGCAGGACGTGTTCGATGCCCAGACACGTTTCTTCACCGGCACCGAGTGGTTCGAGACCATGCTCAACGACAGCGCGCTGCAGGCTGCGCTGCTGCGCCAGTTTGCCTTTTCCTTTACCGTCCTGGCCATCGAGGTACCGCTGGGCATCGGTATCGCCCTGCTGATGCCCAAACGTGGCTGGCAGGCCTCGGCGATGCTGATCCTGCTCACCCTGCCGTTGTTGATTCCTTGGAACGTGGTCGGCAGCATCTGGCAGCTCTTCACCCGCGGTGATATCGGCCTGATGGGCGTGGGAATCCGTGAGCTGGGCTATGCCTACAACATTACTCGCAACCCCACCGATGCCTGGGCGACGATCGTCCTCATGGACGTCTGGCATTGGACGCCACTGATCGCATTGCTGTGCTACAGCGGCCTGCGAGCGATTCCGGATGCCTACTACCAGGCGGCGCGCATCGATCGTGCCTCCAAGTGGGCCGTGTTCCGCTACATCCAGTTGCCCAAGTTGACCAACGTCCTGGTGATCGGCGTGCTGCTGCGTTTCATGCACTCGTTCATGATCTATGCCGAGCCGTTCGTGCTCACCGGCGGTGGGCCGGGCAGCTCCACCACCTTCCTCAGCCAGACGCTGACCACCATGGCCATCGGGCAGCGTGACCTCGGGCCATCGGCTGCTTTCTCGCTGATCTACTTCCTCATCATCCTGCTGGTCTGCTGGGTCTTCTACACCGCGATCATGAACAGCCAGAAGGACAACACCCCACAGGGAGGAGCCTGACATGACCCGCTCCGTACCGACCACGCCCGATAGCGTACGTCAACAAGCCGCCGAGGCGTCGGCCAAGCGCCGCAAGCTCGCGCGCTCCGCCACCGTCCGCTGGCGTCGCCGCACGCTGCTCGGGCTCTATCTCGTATTCGTGCTATTGCCGATCTACTGGCTGCTCAACCTTTCGCTGCAGTCCAACAGCGAGATCCTCGGCACGTTTTCGTTCTGGCCCCAGAACCTCACCCTGGCGAATTACATCGGCATCTTCACCGACGCCAACTGGTACATGGGCTATGTCAACTCGCTGGCCTATGTGTTGATGAACATGCTGATCAGCATTCTGGTGGCGCTGCCTGCCGCCTACGCCTTCAGCCGCTTCAAGTTCATCGGCGACAAGCATCTGTTCTTCTGGCTGCTGACCAACCTGATGGCGCCGCCGGCGGTATTCCTGCTGCCCTATTTCCAGCTCTATTACTCGGTGGGGTTATTCGATACCCACGTTGCCGTAGCGCTGGCCCACTGTCTGTTCAACATCCCGCTGGCGGTGTGGATCCTCGAGGGCTTCATGAGCAGCGTTCCCAAGGAAGTCGACGAAACGGCCTACATTGACGGTTACACCTTCCCGGCGTTCTTCGTGAAGATCTTCATTCCCATGATTCGCTCGGGAATCGGCGTGACGCTGTTCTTCCTGTTCATGTTCTCGTGGGTCGAACTGCTGCTGTCGCGCACATTGACCGCCACCAATGCCCAGCCGATCGCCTCGATCATGACCCGGACCTCGACCGCGTCGGGGATCGACTGGGGCACCCTGGCCGCCGCCGGTGTGCTCACCATCATTCCCGGCGTCATCGTGGTCTATTTCGTGCGTAATCACATCGCCAAGGGCTTTGCCCTGGGCCGTACCTGAAGGGGAGGAAGTCGCAATGGAATGGATGGTCTGGACCCTGCCCACGGCAATCTTCTTCTCCGTGATCGCTGCCATTCTTCTCGGCATGACGGCTTGGGAGCTGGTCTCCCCGACGGTAGAGCGGCGCGGTTTCCTGCCGATCGCCACGACGCGCGGCGACCGGCTCTTCATCGGGCTGCTCTCCGCCGCCTATATCCACTTGGTGACGGTCGGCTTCACCGAGCTCTCGATTTGGTTTGCCCTGGGGATCTCCGTCCTCTGGTTGCTGGTGCTGATGCGCTGGGGCTGAACCAAGGTTGTACGGACGACAACCGAGTCAAGGATGACGACCACACGCAGAACGAGGTCAACATGAAGAACAATAGGATCCAACTGACGGCACTGGTAGGCAGTCTGCTGCTCGCCTCCGGTGCCCTGCACGCCCAGACAGACGATGCCCGTGCCATCGCCGAACGGCTGGTCGATGAGCACTTCCAGAACTCGACGCTCTCCCGTGAGGAGCAGATCGAGGAGTTGCTGTGGTTCGCCAAGGCTGCCGAGTCGTTCCGCGGCATGGAGATCAATACCGTCGCCGAGGGGCTTACCACCCACGTCTGGGAGCGCGACGTGCTGGCGCCGGCCTTCGAGGAGCTGACCGGCATTCGGGTCACCCACAACATCATCGGCGAGGGTGATGTGGTGGACAACATGCAGACCCAGATGCAGACCGGGCGCAACATCTACGACGCCTACGTCAACGACTCGGACGCCATCGGTACGCACATCCGCTACGGCACCACGATCAACCTGTCCGAGGCGATGGAGAACGAGTGGGCCGACTATACCCTGCCGACCCTGGATCTCGATGACTTCATCGGTCTGCAGTACGGCACCGGTCCCGACGGCAACCTCTACCAGTTACCCGACCAGCAGTTCGCCAACCTCTACTGGTTCCGCTACGACTGGTTCCAGCGCGAGGACCTGCAGGAGCAGTTCCGCGAGATCTATGGTTACGACCTCGGCGTACCGACCAACTGGACCGCGTACGAGGACATCGCCGAGTTCTTTACCGAGCACGTCGGCGAGATCGACGGCGAGCGGGTCTATGGCCACATGGACTATGGGCGCCGCGATCCGTCACTGGGCTGGCGCTTCCACGACTCCTGGCTCTCCATGGCCGGCATGGGCAGCCCCGGCGTGCCGTTCGGCAACCCGGTGGACGACTGGGGCATTCGCGTCGACGAACAGAGCCGTCCGGTGGGCGCCAGCGTCAGCCGCGGCGGAGCGACCAACTCACCGGCCTCGGTGTTCGCCGTGACCAAGATGGTCGAGTGGCTGGACAAATACGCGCCGCCCGAGGCGCAGGGCATGACCTTCGGCGAGGCCGGCCCGGTGCCTGCGCAGGGCAACATCGCCCAGCAGATCTTCTGGTATACCGCCTTCACCGCCGACATGACCGACCCTGGCCTGCCGGTTACCGATGACGAGGGCAATCCCAAGTGGCGCATGGCGCCGTCGCCGACCGGGCCGTACTGGCAAGAGGGCATGAAGGTGGGTTATCAGGACGTGGGCTCCTGGACCTTCTTCGACTCCACCCCGGAGGACCGGCGCACCGCGGCCTGGCTGTTCGCCCAGTTTGCCGTGTCCAAGAGCGTGTCACTGGAGAAGCTGATGGCCGGTCTCACGCCGATTCGCGAGTCCGATATCTTCTCCGACCAGATGAGCGAGATGGCCCCCAAGCTGGGCGGTCTGGTGGAATTCTACCGTAGTCCCAACGAGTCCAACTGGACGCCGTCCTCCACCAACGTGCCCGATTACCCGCGCATGGCGCCGCTGTGGTGGCAGAACCTGGCCCCTGCGGTCAGCGGCGAGATCACGCCTCAGGAAGCGCTCGACAACCTGGCTGGTGAGATCGACAACATCATGATGCGACTGGCCCGGGCCAACGTTTTCGAAGCCTATCCGCCGGCATTGAACGAGGAGCGCGACCCGCAGGAGTGGCTGTCTCAGGAAGGCGCGCCCAAGGCGAAGCTGGATGACGAGATGCCGCAGGGAACCACCGTACCCTACGACGAGATGATGGAGGAGTGGATGGCTGCCGGTACACGTCAGTAGAGTACCCGGTCGGACTTCGCGTCCGACCCGGTCGAGGCCCGGCGTGTGCCGGGCCACGACACACCACGTGTCTCCGGTAGCCCGTCCGGGTCATTCCAGCCCCGTTCGGTGCTCGCCGAGCGGGGCTTTTGCATGCAAAAGGTCCGTACATGGAACTGCGCAGCAGCAACATCGACAAACTCGACGGTGAGGTGTTCGACGTCCTGATCGTCGGCGGCGGCATCAACGGCGCGGCCTCGGCGGCCGCTTTGGCCGGGAAGGGCGTGCGGGTCGCACTGATCGACCGAGGCGACTTCGCCGGCAGCACCAGCATGCACTCCTCCAACCTGGTGTGGGGCGGAATCAAGTACATGGAGAGCCGCGACTTCGCGCTGGTAAGAAAGCTCTGCATGAGTCGCAATCACCTGATCAGGAGCTATCCTGCCACGGTGCAGGAGATTCGCTTCCTGACCACGATTACACGAGGCTTCCGCTACCACCCACGCTACCTCTGGGCGGGCGCCTGGCTCTACTGGTTGATCGGCAATGGTTTCACGCGTATCCCGCGTTTCCTCTCGCCGGGTGCAATTCGCGATAGCGAAGCGATCATCGACACGCGCGACGCCATCGGCGGTTTCGAGTATTCCGATGCCTACCTGCACGACAACGATGCCCGCTTCGTCTTCAACTTCGTACGCGGGGCGCTCAACTACGGTGCCGTGGCTGCGAATTACGTGGAGTCGCTGGGGGCGCGACGCGAGAGTGGCGGCTGGGTGACGCAGGCACGCGATGTCGTCAGCGGACGTGAATTCGCCGTACGCTCCAAGGTCCTGATCAATGCCGCCGGCCCCTGGGTCGACGAACACAATGCGCTGACCGGTCAGGCCACGCATCACCGACACGTCTACTCCAAGGGCATCCACCTGATCGTGCCGAGACTGACCGACAACCAACGTGTACTGGCGTTCTTCGCCGACGATGGCCGGCTGTTCTTCGTCATTCCCATGGGGCCGCGCACCTGCATCGGTACCACCGATACCCGTGTCGAGCGACCCGAGGTAGTGGCCACGGAAGACGACATTCGTTTCGTGCTGGACAACATCAACAAGCGTCTAAGGCTCGACAAGCCGCTGGGCAAGGAAGACATCATCTCCATCCGCTGCGGGGTGAGGCCTCTCGCCATCCGGGCCGAAGGCGGTGGTGGGCGCGATTTCCTCCAGCTCTCGCGCAAGCATGCCATCGACCTCAACCCGCACGATGCCCACCTGAGCATCTTTGGCGGCAAACTGACCGATTGCCTCAATGTGGGCGAAGAGATCCTCGCTGCGGTAGGAGACATGGGGATCGGGGTGCCTTATCCGAAGCATCGCTGGTACGGCGAACCGCCGGAACAGGTGCGCCGTGAGTTTATGCATCAAGCGAAGTTGATGCACCTCGACGAGCTGACCGCAAGCGATGCCTCCGAGCCGCTGTCGAGCCGATTGTGGCGGCGCTACGGCACTCATGCGCTGGAAATGCTCGAGGAGATCCGCGAAGACCCGCGGCAGGCCGAGGTACTGATCGAGGGGACCGAGTACCTGCGCTGCGAGCTGTACTATGCCAAGCGGCGCGAGATGATCACGCGCCTGGAGGACTTCCTGCGGCGACGCTCCAAGATTGCACTGGTGGTGCACGAGGAGGCGATGCGACAGTCTCCCGGTCTGCGCGAGGCTTGCAATATCCTGTTCGGTGATCAAGCCGATGCCCGGCTCGACGAATACTTTGCCACCACGCGACGCGAGAGGAGCGAGGCAGCGGCCGAGGGAGCCGACCTGCCCGAGGCTTGTCCCTCGCCCGCAGCCGGGGCGCGGCAGCGAGAGTCGCATTGATGCTCTGCGGCATGGCGGTATAATCGCCCGTCAACCCAAACAGAAGGAAGACGTTAACCGTGAGCTATCTCATCGGCGTCACCGTGCTCTGGGCCTTCTCGTTCTCGCTGATCGGTGTCTATCTCGCCGGCCAGGTGGACAGCTACTTCGCGGTGCTTATGCGCGTCGGCCTGGCGGCCCTGGTGTTCCTGCCCTTCCTGCGGCCGCAGCTGCTCAAGGGGCGCCAGCGGCTGGCCCTGATGGGCCTGGGGGCCGTGCAGCTCGGCGTGATGTACATTTTCTTCTACCAGTCCTTCCTGCTGCTGTCGGTACCCGAGGTACTGCTGTTCACCATTTTCACGCCGCTCTACGTGACGCTGCTCGACGATGCCCTGTTCGGACGCTTCACGCCGTTCTACCTGCTCACTGCTGCTCTGGCGGTCATGGGAGCGGCTGTGATCCGCTACGACGGCATCGACAGCGGCTTCTGGCTGGGCTTCCTCGTGGTCCAGGGGGCCAACCTGTGCTTCGCACTGGGCCAGGTGGGCTACCGCCGCTTCTCCGTGACGCTGCCTGCCGAACTGCCACGCCACAGCGTCTTCGCCTGGTTCTATCTCGGTGCGCTGGCGGTGGTGCTGCCGGCCTTTGCACTGCTGGGCAACAGCGCCATGCTGCCGACCACGGGCGTGCACTGGGGCGTGCTCATGTGGCTGGGCCTGGTGGCCTCGGGCCTCGGTTACTTCTTCTGGAACTTGGGGGCCACCCGAGTCGATGCCGGGGCGCTGGCGATCATGAACAATGCCCTGATTCCCGCCGGGCTCCTGGTCAATCTGGTGATCTGGAACCGCGATGCCGACCTGGTGCGGTTGGCGATGGGCGGAGCGATCATCGTCGGTTCGCTGGTGCTCAACGAGTGGTGGCTGCGCCGCCGCGCACCTGCCGCTGCCTGAGTCGAGTTTGCCCGCCCTGCACCCAGCCTCCATAATGAGCGCCCATGATCCGAGAGAGCAGGGCATGCAGAAAGAGCACGACGGGTTCAAGAACATCGGCCTGATCGGCCGCCTGGGCAGTACCAAGGTGGTCGAGACCCTCAAGCGCCTGCTGCGCTTCCTCGACGAGCGCGGCTTACACGTCATCGTCGAGGACCGCACCGCCACCGTGCTGCTCGACCATGGCCATCCCGAGGCCAGCCGGCGTACCCTTGGCGAGCTCTGCGATCTGGTCATCGTGGTGGGCGGGGATGGCAGCCTGCTGGGTGCCGCCCGCACGCTGTGCCATAGCGGTACCTTGGTATTGGGCGTCAATCGCGGGCGACTGGGCTTCTTGACCGACATCTCCCCCGATGAGCTCGAGGAGCGTGTCGGCCAGGTGCTCGCCGGCCAGTATGAGGTCGAGGAGCGCTTCCTGCTGGATGCCGAGCTGTACCGCGACGGTACCCTGGTCGGTAATGGCGATGCCCTCAACGAAGTCGTGCTGCATCCCGGAAAGGCCGTGCGCATGATCGAATTCGAGCTGTTCATCGACAAGCAGTTCGTCTGCAGCCAGCGCAGCGACGGGCTGATCATGGCCACACCCACCGGTTCCACCGCCTATGCGCTGTCGGGGGGCGGCTCGATCATGCACCCCAAGCTGGATGTGATCGAACTGGTACCGATGTTCCCGCATACCCTTTCCAGCCGTCCCATCGTGATCGATGCCGCCAGCGAGATTCACGTACACATCGGCGAGACCAACCAGACCTATCCCCACATCAGCTGCGATGGCCAGACGCGTGCGGTGGCCAAGCCGGACGACGTACTGGTGGTGAAGCGGAAGCCCCAGCGGGTGCAGTTGGTGCATCCTCTCGGTCATAACTTCTACGAGGTCCTGCGCAGCAAGCTGGGCTGGAGCAACCGGCTAGGGGATTGACGTGAGGCAGGCGGCGATAGAAGGCTACGATCTGATCGGCGACGTGCATGGCTGCGGCGCGACTCTCGGTGCGCTGCTAGAGAAGCTCGGATACCACCAGCGCGGTGGCGTCTACCGTCATCCACGACGCAAGGCGATCTTCCTCGGTGACCTGATTGACCGCGGTCCGCGTATTCGCCTGGCCGTTTCCATCGCCCGGCGCATGGTGGAGGAGGGCGAGGCCCACATCGTCATGGGCAACCATGAATACAATGCGCTGGCCTACTGCCATCGCGCGCCCCGCCAGCATGGGCGCGAGTGGCTGCGCGATCACTCGCCGCGACACAACCGCATCATCAAGGAAACCCTCGACCAGTACCGTGATCATCCCGCCGAGTGGGACGAGATCCTGGCCTGGTTCATGGAGATTCCGCTCTACCTGGATTTCGGCGGGTTCCGCGTGGTCCATGCCTGCTGGGACCAATCGCTGATCGATGCGCTGGAGCGCGAATGTCCGGGCGGCGTCATCGATGAGCCGTTCCTGCAACAGTCCGTGGCACCGGACACTCTGGCCTACCGTGTGCTCGATCGCTTGACTCGGGGCGTGCACCTGTCGCTGCCGAAAGGCGTGGAGATCCACTCCGGCGATGGTTTTACCCGGCATAGCTTCCGTGCCCACTTCTGGGCCCGCGACCCGCGCACCTGGGGCGACGTGATTTTCCAGCCCGACAATCTGCCCGACGATCTCGAGCAGCGCGAGCTGAGCTCGGCCGAGCGTGCGCGATTATCGCATTACGGGCTCGACCAGCCGCCGCTGTTCATCGGTCACTACTGGTGCGAGGGTATCCCGGCGCTGCCCACGTCCAATATTGCCTGCCTCGACTACAGCGCGGTGAAGTTCGGCCGTCTGGTGGCCTACCGCTGGAGCGGCGAGCGGCGGCTCGATGCCAATCATTTCGTCTGGGTGAGGGTGCCGCAGGAAGAAGCGGCGAGGCCCAGGCCGTGGGAAATCGACTTCGATTGAAGTGGATACAAAGTTTTACAACATTTTTTGCCGCCACCCTGAACTTCCTTTCGATTCGTCCATCTGAATAGGTGTTCCCTTGAATGATCCCTTGCTCTTGTCCGGCGGCCCCCCTTCCGCCGGATTTTTTATGGGCGCACGTCGGCCGATTTGAGAAAAGGGGCACTGCAGCGCAAGATGCTCCCTAACGATCGATTCAGGAAAATTTCATGTACCGCATCATGCTGTTTCCCCACGAAACGGACACCAGCGAACTGCGCCGAGCGCTGTGGGCCCATCGCATCGGGCACCGCTTCACCGAGGAAACGGAAGGGCAGGTGCTGTGGCTCGCCGACCCCAGCCAGCATGATGCCTTGATCCGGCTGCTCACCCGCTGGCAACGCGGCGAGCGAATCATGCCGGAACGTCGGCGCCGGTCGACGGGTGGGGCCGCTCTCACGCTGGCCTTGCGCCGAGTGCCGGTCACCTCCGCCGCGCTGGGTATCTCGCTGCTGGTATTTGCCGTCATGGCCGTGCTCGGGGATATCGTGGTGGCCATGCTGACCATCGTGCCGGTTGCCGTCGTGGGCGGCGGGCTTGCCTTCGGCAACCTCGCTGATGCACTGGCCTCGGGGCAGGTGTGGCGGCTGCTGTCGCCGGCCTTCCTGCACTTCGGCTGGATGCACCTGATCTTCAACATGATGTGGTTGTGGTACTTCGGGCGCCAGATCGAAACGCTGCAGGGCAGCGGGCGCATGCTGATGCTCCTGTTGGTGGCGGGCATCGGCGCCAACCTGGCCCAGTACGCCACCGGCACCGTATTGTTCGGCGGCATGTCGGGCGTCGACTTCGCCCTGCTCGGCTATGTCTGGCTGATGTCGCGCCGGGCGCCGGCGAGCGGCTTCTTCGTGCCGCAGATGCTGGTGGTGTTCATGCTCGGCTGGATGGTGTTCACCATGACCGACATGGCGGAGGCAGTCGGCTTCGGCAACGTGGCCAACGAGGCGCACCTGGGCGGGCTGGTCGTGGGGCTGCTGTTCGGGTGGTATTATTCCGGCCGTGCACGCCGCTAGGAAACACTGCCCGATTTATTTCAGGGTTTTCCCTATGAGAGAGTTCCCATGAGCGATATGACCTTCGAGCGCATGATCCGGCAGATGACGCCGGCCATCTACGACAGCCTCAAGCAGGCGGTGGCGCTGCGCAAGTGGCCCGACGGACGCATGTTGACAGCGGAGCAGACCGAGCTTTGCCTCGAGGCGGTGATTCGCTACGAGCACGAGAACAACGTGCCCGAGGAACTGCGGGTCGGGTATCTGCAGCAGCGCACCTGTGGCAGTGGCAGCAGCGGCACCGATGTGCCGCCCGAACTCGCCGGGCTGGCCCGGGATGCCTCCCGTGATTGAAGGTGGGCGGATAGAGGCGGCCCCTGTCGTGCAGGGCTGCCTGAGCAAGATGGCCATCGTACCCGGCGAGCAGGGAGGGCCGGCAAGGTATACGCTGCGTGCCGGCGAGCATCGCCTGGATCTCAACGCGCGCCTGGGCCAGTCGCTCGAGTTGCACTGGACGGGCGCCATCGCCTGCACCCACTGCGGCCGGGCGACGAAGAAGAGCTTCGCCCAGGGCTACTGCTACCCCTGTTTCAAGAAGCTGGCCCAGTGCGATACCTGCATCGTCAAGCCAGAGACCTGCCACTTCGATGCCGGTACCTGCCGCGAGCCCGAGTGGGCCGAAAGGCACTGTTTCCAGCCTCATGTGGTCTACCTGGCCAACTCCTCGGGGCTCAAGGTGGGCATCACCCGCGGCACTCAGGTGCCGACGCGCTGGCTCGACCAAGGGGCGATTCAGGCGCTGCCGATCCTGGCGGTGGTGACGCGGCAGCAGTCCGGCCTGGTAGAAGTGCTGTTCAAGGAAGAGGTGGCCGACCGCACCAACTGGCGGGCCATGCTCAAGGGCGAGGTGGAGACGCTCGATCTCATGGCCGAGCGCGACCGCCTTCTGGCCCGGCTTGACAGCGGGCTCGGCCAGCTGCGCGAACGCTTCGGTATCGATACCTTGCGGGTACTCGACGAAGCGCCGGTCGCCTTCGACTATCCGGTGCTGGAATTTCCGCGCAAGGTCGTCTCGCACAACTTCGATAAGCAGGCGCGGGTGAGCGGCACGCTGCTGGGTCTCAAGGGGCAGTACCTGATCCTCGACACGGGCGTGATCAACCTGCGCAAGTTCACCGGCTACGAGGTCTCGGTGAGCTGATTCCCCTGCCTGGCTGCGCTATGCTCCCGCAGAGAGACCACGGTCATTCAGGAGCCAGCCATGAGCCTGATGCGCGCCATGCGACTGCATGCCCTGGGCCAGCCGCTGCAGCTGGACGTCGTGCCCCGGCCTGAACCCCAGGCGGGCCAGGTGCTATATCGTGTGCTGGCCTGCGGCGTGTGCCGAACCGATCTGCATGTCGTGGATGGCGAGCTGCCTTCGCCCAGCCTGCCGCTGGTGCCGGGCCACGAGGTCGTCGGCGAGATCACGGCAGCGGGGCAAGGCGTCAGCCATCTGACGCCCGGCATGCGTATCGGCGTGCCCTGGCTGGGCTGGACCTGTGGCGAGTGCGACGCCTGCCTGGCCGACCGAGAGAACCTCTGCGAGCGTGCGCGCTTTACCGGTTATACCCTCGATGGCGGCTATGCCGAGTACGGCGTGGCCGATGCTCGCTACTGCTTTCCGCTGATGGCAGAGGATGCCCAGGCCGCCGCGCCGCTGCTTTGCGCGGGGTTGATTGGCTATCGCACCTGGCGCTTGGCGGGCGGTGAGGAGAATCGCTGCCTGGGAATCTACGGTTTCGGCGCCGCGGCGCATATCCTCGTGCAGTTGGCCGTGGCGCGCGGCCAGCGGGTCTACGCCTTCACACGGCCGGGCGACGACGCTGCCCAGGCCTTTGCATTGCGGCTCGGTGCCGTATGGGCCGGAGGTTCCGACCAGTCACCGCCCGAGCCGCTCGACGCCGCGTTGCTATTTGCCCCGGTGGGCGAGCTCGTGCCGCTGGCATTGGCCCAGGTGCGCCCGGGTGGGGTGGTCGTATCCGGCGGTATCCATATGACCGACATCCCTGCCTTCCCCTATCGCCTGCTGTGGCAGGAGCGCAGCGTCAAGTCGGTAGCCAACCTCACGCGTCAGGATGGCGAAGAGTTCCTTGCGTTGGCCCCCACGGTACCCATTCTCACCGAGACCCGTGCCTATCCGCTGGAGCAGGCCAACCAGGCCCTGGCCGACCTGCGCGAAGGGGCTCTGACCGGGGCGGCGGTGCTGATTCCCTGATCCGGCTTGCATGTTCAGAAGGGTTGCCTGATTTCGTGCGGGCTGCATGGCAGGCAGCGTTGTTGGCAGGCTATGCTGTCCTTTCTTCTCTCCTGTGATGGGTTCTGACATGTATCGCCTGCATATTGCCAACAAGAACTACTCTTCCTGGTCGCTACGCCCCTGGGTGCTGATGCGCCACCTGGACATCCCGTTCGAGGAGCGCCTGGCCCCCTTCGAGGCTGGCTCGAACTGGACCACCTTTCGCTCATTCTCCCCTTCAGGAATGGTGCCCTGCCTGGAGGATGGCGAACGCACCGTATGGGAGTCGCTGGCGATCGTCGAATACCTGGGCGAGCGTCATCCGGGGATATGGCCCGCCGATGAGGAGGCGCGCGCCTGGGCGCGCTGTGCCAGCAGCGAGATGCACGCCGGTTTTTCCACGCTGCGCAGCCTGTGCCCGATGAACTGCGGGGTGAAAGTGAAACTGCATCGGACGCCGGATACGTTGACCCGCAATCTCGCCCGCCTCGATGAACTCTGGCAGCAGGGCCTCACGCGTTTTGGCGGCCCCTTCCTGGCCGGGGAGTCCTTTACGGCAGTGGATGCCTTCTTCGCTCCCGTGGCCTTCCGCGTGCAGAGTTTTGGCCTCGAACTCGGTGCGCTCTCAAGGGAGTACGTCGAACGACTGCTGGCGCTACCTGCCATGCAGCAGTGGTACGAGGAGGCGCTGGCCGAGCCGTGGCGCGAAGCGGGCCATGAGGCCGAAGTCCAGGCGAACGGCACCGTCATCGAGGACAGGCGGCAGTCTTCCTGATTCGCCACGAGCTGCTTTCTTCCGCCGGAGCATGCCTCAGCTCGTTGTCAGCTGAACAGGTCGCCCTGAGCCCGGGGCGGCCGGAAGGCCGTGGTGTCCAGCTGGCGCGAGTCTCGCTTCCCCGGATCGTTGAGGCCTAGGCGTCGGCAGGCCTTGTCGAAGCGCTGGGCGATGAGCTGGGCGAAGATGCCCTCGCCGCGCATGCGTTTGCCGAAGCGACTGTCGTATTCGGCGCCTCCCCGGCACTGGCGCATCAGGCTCATCACCTTGTCGGCACGCAGCGGATAATATGCCTGCAGCCACTCATCGAAGAGCGGGGCCACTTCCCGCGGCAAGCGCAGCAGCGTCCATCCGGCAGACTCCGCCCCCGCATCGCACGCCGCTTCGAGAAGACGTTCCAGTTCGTGGTCGGTCAGGCCCGGAATGATCGGTGCGACCATGACACCTACCGGGATGCCGGCACGCTTCAAGCGTTCAATGGTACGCAGGCGTGCGGCAGGCGAGGCGGCGCGTGGCTCCAGGCTGCGCTTGAGCTCGGTATCCAGGCTGGTGAGGCTGATTGACACCCTGACCAGACGCAGGCGCGCCAGCTCGGCGAGCAGGTCCAGGTCGCGCAGGACCAAGGCGCTCTTGGTGATGATCGAGACCGGATGACGGCATTCGAGCAGGAAGGCCAGTATCTCGCGGGTGGAACCACGCTCCGCTTCCAGCGGCTGATAGCAGTCGGTATTGCCGGAGAGGGCGATAGGCCGGCATACGTAGCTGCGCTTGCAGAACTCTTCGTGCAGCCGCTCCACCAGGCCGGTGCGAGCGATCAGTCGGGTTTCGAAGTCGATGCCCGGCGACATGTCCCAGTAGGCGTGACTGGGCCGCGCGTAGCAGTAGATGCAGCCGTGCTCGCAGCCGCGGTACGGATTCAGCGAGCGATCGAAGCCGAGGTCGGGGGAGTCGTTCCACGCCAGTGCGCTGCGGGCTCGCTCCTCGCTGACTACCGTAGCCAGGCGCGTCGGCATCTCTTCCTGCCACCAGCCGTCGTCCTCCGTATCGCTGTGTGTCGGAGAGAAGCGGTTATCGGGGTTGTAGGTGGCGCCGCGCCCCTTGCGCGGCTGCTGCTGGTCGAACTGCGGCATGACGGCGGCTCTCTATACATGTATTTATATACAGTATATCGGTGCGCTCACGAAGTGCCAACGCTGGATAAATGGCCGCGGCTCATTACGCTGATGAGCATGACGCCAACTTCCAAAATGTCTTTCACCAGTCGTACCGAAGCGTTGTATTCGGTGCAGGGACTCTGGTGTTCCAGCTGCGCGCTGGCTGTCGAGGCCCAATTGATGCGGCTGCCCGGGGTCGCCACCGCCAGCGTGCACTACCCCAGCGCGACCCTGCTGGTGGAAGGTGCGCCGGAAGCTCTCGGCGAGCCCCGTCTGGCGGCTGCCGTACGCCGTCTCGGCTATCGCCTCGGCCCGCCCGAGGCGGCAGAAGATGCCGAGGCGCGGCTCGGTGCCGAGAGCCGTTATCTCACCCTGCGGCTGCTGATGGCCGTGGCCTTCGGCATGTGGACCATGCTCGCTTCGCTGCTGATCTATGTCGGCGCCATGCCAAGTCCGCGACTGGAGCTGGTCATGGCCTGGGTGTCCGGCGCCTTTGCGCTGCCGGTGATCGGCTACGTGGCCTTGCCGTTCTACCGTGCCGGGTGGCGCACGGCGCGGGCGGGACGACCCGGCATGGATACGCTGGTGGCGCTGGGCACGCTGACGGCGGTGGGAGTTTCGCTGTGGCTGTTGTTGCGCGGTTCGCCCGAGGTCTATTTCGATACCGCGGTGATGCTGATTGCGCTGTTGTTGGTAGGCCGGCTGGTGGAAACCTTGTGTCGTCACCGCGGGTTGCGCGCGTTCCAGTCGCTGCATCAGCCGCCGGCGCGAGTGCAGTGCTGGGTGCAGAGCGCCTGGCAGGACTGCTCGCTCGACGCCGTGGCGGTGGGGGAGCGGCTGCGCGTCGAGTCCGGCGAGACGCTGCCGCTGGACGGAACCCTCAGGGATTCCGAGGCGTTACTCGATCTCTCGCCGCTGACCGGCGAAAGCGCCCCACGGCGCTGCCTGCCGGGTGATGCCGTGGCGGCCGGCTGCCGCAACCTCGGCACGGCGCTGGTGTTCGAGGTCACCGCACCCGCCGGTGAGTGTCGTCTGGACCGGCTGCGTGAGCAGATGTGGTGGCAGCAGGCCCGCAAGGGCGAACTGCAGCGCCTGGCCGATCGTTTTGCCGCCTGGCTCAGCCCCGTGGCAGTGGCCCTTGCACTGCTCACCCTGGCGGCGACCTGGCTGGCGGGCGCGCCGGCCGAGGCGGCCTGGGTGAGGGCGTTATCGGTCCTGGTCGTGGCCTGTCCCTGTGCCGTAGGGCTGGCCATTCCCTTGGCCGGCTTGGCGGGTAGCACCCAGGCGCTCGAGCGTGGCGTGATAGTGCGCGACCCGGGTGCCTTCGAGGCGTTGGCACGAATTCGCAGCGCCGCGTTCGACAAGACCGGCACGCTCACCGCCGGCGAGCCCCAGGTGCAGGCCATGCACTCGACGGCCAACCTTTCTGAGCCGGCGCTGCTGGCGCTGGCCTCGGCGGCGGCGCGCGGCAGCGATCATCCTCTGGCGCGAGCCGTACACAGGTACGCCAGGCAGGCTGGCCAACATAAGGCCCAGGAAGTGGCTGAAAGCGAGGAGATCGAGGGGCTGGGTCGCCGCGTACGTCTTGCCGACGGTCGTAGCCTGCTGCTGGGCAGCCGTGCCTGGTTCGCCGAGCAGGGCGTTACCACCGAGCAGGCCGGTGACTCGGGGGAGAGCGAAGTGCTGCTGGCCTGCGATGGCGTACTGATGGCTCGCTTCATCCTGGGCGAGGCGGTCCTGCCCGGTGCGGCCGAGACGCTGGCCGAACTGCGTCGTCAGGGCTTTTCCCTGGCGCTGATCAGCGGCGACAGGGAGCCGGCGGTGAGGCGGCTGGGCGAACGGGTCGGCATGAAGCCGGCAGAGTGCTATGCCGGGCGCAGCCCCGAGGCAAAGGGCAAGCTGCTCGCCGCCATGCCGCAGCCCTCGCTCTACGTGGGCGACGGGCTCAACGACGTGGTGGGGCTGGCGACCGCCAGCGTCGGCGTGGCGCCGCTGGGTGCCAACGCCATGGCGCAGGAGGGCGCCAGCGTGGCGCTGTTGACACCTGGGATCGCCGGGATCGAGGTGGCCTGGCGCCTGGCGCGTCGCACGCGTCGGGTGATGCGCCAGAATCTGATGCTTTCCGGCGTCTACAACCTGCTGGCCCTGACACTGGCGCTGGCCATGCCGATTCCGCCCCTGGTGGCGGTACTGGCCATGGTGGCCAGCTCGCTCAGCGTGGTGGCGAATTCGGCGCGACTGGCGTGGAGTGAAGACGGAAAAGCCGTGAGAGTGGACCGTGCAATGCCGGAGGCAGTCGGTACGGTACCGTGACAGGCCGAGCCAGGCTGTTAAGATGGCGGCTGCCCACGCCCTGTCAGGACGCTCTCATGCTTGCCGAAACTCTGGCCGCCATCGCCCCGGTCGATGACACGCTCGCCGCCACCGCGCAGACTCGCCTCGACAATCTCACCAAGCCCCCCGGCAGCCTGGGACGCCTCGAGTCCCTGGTCATGGAATTGGCCCGCATAAGTGGCGATGCCATGCCGAAGGTATCACCGCCAGGCGTGATCGTGTTCGCTGCCGATCATGGCGTGGCCGAGGAGGGCGTCTCGGCCTTTCCCCAGGAGGTCACCGCGCAGATGGTGGCCAATTTCGCGGCCGGCGGCGCCGCCATCAACGTCTTCGCTCGCCAGGTCGGCGCGCGGCTCGAGGTCGTCGATGTTGGCGTCAACGGCGATGTCGAAGGGGTGGGTGTCGTGTGCGATAAGGTGCGTCGCGGCACGGCCAACTTCTGCCGTGAGGATGCCATGAGCCTGGCCGAGGCCGAGCGCGCTATCGAGGTCGGCATTCGCGCAGCCGAGCGCAGTCACGACGCCGGCTGCCGTTGCCTGATCGTCGGCGAGATGGGCATCGCCAACACCACCGCCAGCAGCGCACTGCTGGCTGCCCTGAGTGGCCTCTCGGTGAGTCGCCTGGTGGGGCAAGGGACGGGGATCGATATCTCACGACTGTCCCATAAGGCCGAAGTGATCGAAGGGGCGCTGGTGGCGCGCAAGCCGGACCCTGCCCAGCCGCTGGAAGTACTGGCCAAGCTCGGCGGGCTGGAGATCGCCGCCATGGCCGGCGCCTACCTGGGCGCGGCGGCCCGACGCATGCCGATCCTGGTCGACGGTTTCATCGCCACCGTGTCGGCGCTGGTGGCCTGCCGGCTCGCAGGAGCGGTGCGCGGCTACCTGCTGTTCGCTCATCGCTCCTGCGAGCCGGGCCACGACGCCGCTCTCGAGCTGCTCGAGGCCAGGCCATTGCTCGACCTTCAACTGCGCCTGGGAGAGGGCACCGGGGCGGCGCTCGCTTTTCCGCTGTTCGAGGCCGCCTGCCGCATGCTGAGCGAGATGGCCACCTTCGCTTCGGCCGGGGTGGCTTCGGGTGACAAGGCAGAATGAGTGTCGAGCCGTTGAGTCTAGCTCTGCTGGCGCTGCTGCTTGGCGCCGTGGTGCTGGATCTGCTCATCGGCGACCCGCGCTGGCTGCCGCATCCGGTGGTCGCCATGGGGCGGCTGATCGACGCGCTGGAGCGTAGCTGGAACCGTGGCAGCCCCAAGGCTCGTCGGCTCAAGGGCTTTCTGCTCACCGGCTGCGTGGTGGCGCTCGTCTATGCGCTGGCCTGGAGCGTGCTGACGCTGCTCGCCGGGCTGCACCCCTGGCTGGGGCTTGGCGGCGAACTGCTGCTGCTGGCCAGCGCGCTGGCGATCAAGGGGCTGCGCGATGCCGCCTTCGCGGTGGCCGGCCCACTGGTCAGGGGTGACCTCGCAGGTGCGCGCCGTGCGGTGGCGATGATCGTCGGGCGCGACACCGATACCCTTGACGAGGCCGAGATCACCCGCGCCACGGTGGAAACCGTGGCCGAGAACACGGTCGACGGCATCACCGCGCCGCTGTTCTGGGCGCTGCTCGGCGGGGCGCCGCTGGCGCTGGCCTACAAGGCGGTCAATACGCTGGACTCCATGGTCGGCCATCGCAGCGAGCGCTATGTTGATTTCGGCTACGCCTCGGCCAGGCTCGACGACCTGGCCAACTGGGTACCGGCCCGGCTCACCGCGCTGAGCATGTGGTTGGCCGCCCTGGCGCTGCCGGAGGCCCGCTGGCAGGGGGTGCGTAGACAGGGAGCGCTGGCCGGCACCTGGCGCGACGCACCGGGCCACCCCAGCCCCAACGCCGGCTGGCCCGAGGCGATGATGGCCCATCTGCTCGGCGTGCAGCTCGGCGGCATCAACCACTATCACGGCCAGGTCTCCGAGCGGGCACGGATGGGCGAGCCGTATGAATCGCTACGGGTTGCCCATATCGAGCGTGCCGTACGCCACATGCACGGCGCCTGGGTCGTCTTTTTCCTGTCGATGGCGGGCGTGGCCTGGGCATGGAGCGCCACGACATGAACGAACCGGGAGGGCACATGAGCGATTGGCCAAGCCACGGTGGGCGCCCGGAGCAGGTATTGCCGCGCCTCGGCCTGGCGGCCGAGCGTTCCGTTATCGATTTCAGCGCCAATCTCAACCCGCTGGGGCCGCCGTCGTGGCTGGCACAATGGATTGCCGCTGGCGTGGCGGAGCTTGCCGTCTATCCCGACCCCGACTATCGCGAGGCGCGAGAGGCCATCGCCCGGCACGAAGGGCTCGCACCTGAGCAGGTGCGTCTGACCAACGGCGGGGCCGAGGCGATTTTCCTCGCCGCCGCTTTGCTGGCCAGGCGTGGTGTGCGTCGGGCCCTGATCGTGCAGCCGACCTTCGGCGAGTACCAGCGGGCCTGTCACCACTACGGCATCGAGGTGGCGAACTTCGCCCTGGTGGAAGAGTGCTTCGTACTGGACGAAGCGCGTGCCTGTGAGGCCATGCGCGAGGCCGACGCGCTGTTCCTGTGCCGCCCCAACAACCCTACCGGAACGCTGGTCGAGCGCGAGCTGATCGAACGTCTGCTGGCGGAGGGCCTGCGGCGGGGTACCACCCTGGTGGTGGACGAAGCCTTCGTCGATTTCGTCATTCGCGACGAGCGGCTCACGCCGCTGCTGGTGCGCTACGACAACCTGCTGCTGTTGCGTTCCATGACCAAGCTGTACGCCATTCCCGGGCTGCGGCTGGGCTACCTGTTGGGCTCTGCAGAGGCGGTAGGAAGTATCGCCCAGCTGCAGCCGCCGTGGAGCGTCAATGCCCTGGCGGCGGGGCTGGTCGCGCCGCTGTTGTCAGATCTTGACTATCTGACGCAGACCCGCGCCTGGCTCGACGCCGAGCGTCCCTGGCTGCAGGACGAGCTCGAGGCGCTGGGGCTGAGCGTCGTCCCTTCCCACGCCAACTTTCTGCTGCTTCGGCATGGGGAGTCGCGCTCCATGGCGGCGCTGCTCGAACACCTGGCGCGCTGCGGCATTCTCGTTCGCCATACCCACAATTTCATCGGCCTCGAGGGCGCCTGGCTGCGGGTGGCGGTGCGCTCACGGCCGGAGAACCGGGCGCTGGTCGAGGCCGTTGCCCTTTGGAGTGAGCCATGATCGCCTTCATCAGCGGTGGGGCGCGCTCCGGCAAGAGTACTCATGCCGAAGCCTTGGCGAGGCGCTGGCAGGCCGAGCGGGGCGGGGCGCGCTACTACCTGGCGACCGCCAGGCGCAGCGATGACGGTGAGTGGCAGGCCCGCATCGACCGCCATCGGCAAGCCCGAGGCGAAGGCTGGATTACCTTGGAGGAGCCGGTAGATCTCGTCGCCGCCCTCGAGCGGGTGGAGCCCGGTAGCACGCTGCTGCTCGACTGCCTTACGCTCTGGGCCAGCCAGCTGCTCTATTTCAGCGACTTCGACGAAGCGCAGGGGGTGGCCATGATCGAGCGCCTGCTGGTCGAGGCCCGGCGGCGCGACGTGGCATTGGTGATCGTCTCCAACGACGTCAACGAGGGCATGCCTCCCGAGGACGCCGAGGTGTGGCGCTACCTGGCCTTCCTGCAGCGAGCCCACCGCCTGGTGGCGCAGGAGGCGGACGAGGTGATCCAGGTGAAGGCCGGGCTGTCGCAGGTGTGGAAACGCCGAGATGAGGAGCGCTCATGAAAGACGCCGCCTTTGGCCTGGTGTTGGCGCTGCAGTTCCTCACCCACCTACCGTTGCCGCTCGCCTGTCCCTGGACGCCGCCTACCCGGCGCTGGGCGGTACGCTGCTATCCGTTGGTGGGCATGCTGCTCGGCGGCCTGGTGGTGGCGGCGGCAGCACTGCTGGAGAGCCTGCTGCCCACGCCGCTGCTGGCGCTGGCACTGCTCACGCTGTGGGTGGCGCTCTCCGGCGGGCTGCACCTGGACGGCCTGATGGACGTCGCCGACGCTCTGGGCAGCAACGCGCCGCTGACGCGCAAGTGGGAGATCATGAAGGATCCCCATGTGGGCAGCTTCGGCATCCTGGCGCTGGTGTTCCTGCTGCTGTGGAAAGCCGCGCTGCTGTTCGTGCTGCTCGACGTCGGCGCCAGCCTGCTGCTGCTGGTGATGATCCTGGGGCTGGGGAGACTGGCTGCCGTGGCGCTGCTGGTGCTGGCCCCGGCGGCACGGCCCGAGGGCATGGCCGCCAGTTGGCAGCGTGACCTGGCACCGCGCGATCTCTGGCTCGCGGCGCTGCCGCTGCTGCCGCTGGCCGTGCTGGTGCCGGGAGGAGTGTGGCTGTGCCTTGCCCTGGCGACGTTCCTGGCGCTCTATGCCTGGGGCATGCTGCGTGCCTTCAAGGGCATCAATGGCGATATCGTCGGAACCGCAATCGAGGGAGGAGAGCTATGGCTGCTGCTGGTCGCCTGGAGCTGGTGGTCGTTCGCCACGGCTTGACGCAGTGGAATCGCGAACGACGCTACCAGGGACAGCGCGATATCCCGCTGCTGCTGCCCGACGCTCTGCCGGGCCTCGACCGGCTGCGCGAGGTGCTGGAGACGCAAACCTTCGATGCCGTGCATTGCAGCGACCTGACCCGCTGCCGGCAGACCCTGGCGCATGTGACCGAAGGGCGCGAGCGCGCCTGGCCGACGCACTTCGATGCGCGCCTGCGCGAGCTCGACTTCGGCGACTACGAGGGGCGCACCTACGATGAGCTGAAATCGCAACCCTTCTATCGCGCCTGGATCGACAGCGAAGGCCAGCAGGCCCCACCCGGCGGCGAATCCACCACCGACCTGCGCCGACGGCTCGACGCCTGGTTCGCCGATGTCGTCAACGGCTGCGCACCCCGCGACCGGCATCGCGCCCTGGTGGTTGCCCATGGCGGGGTGATTCGAGAGCTGCGTCGCCGCTTCGAGGGCATTGGCTTCTGGGAAGGAGGCGTCGTTCAGGCCGAAGGACGCCGGTTCGTGTTTACTCATGACGGGGAACGCTGGCAATGCAGCTCTTCATCGGCGGTGCCTGCGCCGGCAAGCGCGACGCCGTAAGGCAGCGCTTCGACGCCCCGCATTGGCACTCCGCCCATGCCGGGAGCCGGCTCGAGGCGTGGCGCTCGTTGACGGAAAAGCGCTGCCTGGTGCTGGAGGGCTGGGAGCGCTGGATCGGCCAGCGGCTCGCCGCCGAGCCCGACGATGACCGGCTGCGCCGGGCCATGGCACGAGAAGTCGATGCACTGCGGGCCTGGGAGGCCGAGCAGGGCGGCCAGGCCGTGCTGATCCTGCTCGAGATGGGCCGCGATATCGTGCCGCTCGGCCGGCAGAACAGGCGCCTGCGCGACCTCAACGGCTGGCTGGCCCAGGACGCCGCGGCACGTTGCGAGCGGGTGTGGTACGTATGGAATGGATTGGTGAAATCGCTAACGCTTTGATCTGTCTCAATACACGCCTAACCCTGCGTTGACGCCTGGCGCTGCGATTGCTAGCTTACGCCCACTCTCAGGCGCCTCATTGTCCTATCGAGGTTAAACGGGAAGTCGGTGGTCCTCTTCAAGATGAAGAGGCGTATTCCGACGCTGCCCCCGCAACGGTGATCGAGTGCAGGTTCATCATCACGCCACTGTGCTTTGCATGGGAAGGCGATGGACCCGAAGCGTGCAGTCGGCGCTTCGCTCGTCAGCCCGGAGACCGGCCTGAGGTAATCTGTCGGGTTGCGGCGGGCAACTTCGAGGCAGGGCCGCGCCTCTCCCTTTCTCGATCCCCTTCACGCCGCCCCGGCTTCGCCTAGAAGACCGTGCGGGTAGGCACGGCGAGCAAGGGAATCAAAATGAAAACCAAGCATCCTCTGGCCGCGCTCCCTATGGCTGCGCAGAGCCTGGCTGCCTTCGGCCTGGCTGTGCTTCCGCTGGCCGTTCAGGCCCAGGCCACCACCCCCACTGAAGAAGACGACACTGTCGCCCTCAACCCGCTGGTGATCACCGCCACCCTGGCGCCGCGCACCGCCGACGAGACGCTCTCCTCGGTGACCGTGCTCGACGAGGCCACTCTGCGTCGGCAGGACCCCACCAGCGTTACCGATATGCTGCGCGGCCAGCCGGGGGTGGATATCACCACCAACGGCAGTTTCGGCAAGAACAGCAGCGTTTACCTGCGGGGTACCGGCAACGAATCGGCGCTACTGATGATCGACGGCATCCGCCTGCGCTCGGCGACGGCGGGTGGCGCGGCCTGGCAGTTCCTCGACCCGCGCATGTTCCAGCGCGCCGAGATCGTGCGCGGCCCTCGTGGCAGCCTGTACGGGGCCGATGCGGTAGGCGGCGTGGTACAGCTCTTCACTCACGAGGCCGAAGAGGGCGGCCCGCATCCTCGTGTTTCCGTGGGCGGCGGCTCCTTCGATACCCAGCGCTATAGCGCCGGCCTCTCCGGCGAGAGCGGCGGCACCCGCTACAGCTTTGCCGGCAGCCACTTGAATACCGATGGTGTACCTGTGCGCCGTGATGGCGAAGACATGGGCTACGACAACACCACGGCGCTGACGCGCATGTCACATACCTTTGAGAGTGGCGCGGAAGTCGGATTTTTGGCGCTGCGTGCACGTGGAACTACCGAATATGACGAGAGCGGCTCGCCGGCAACAACTGATTATGTACAGCAGGTAGCGGGGATTTATGGAGAACTGCCGGTAGCTGCCAACTGGCGCAGTCGTTTGACGCTCAGCGAGGCACGTGATGAAAGCGTCAACCACTTTTGGGGGTCCATTCTCGATACGCAGACGCGGACGGCCCGCTGGGAGAACACGCTTCGCACCGAGGCACATGAAGTTGTCATTGGCATGGAATATATGCATGACAGCGTGGCTGGTAGTATCACAGGGGACTCGCCCTGGGATGGCCCTTATGATGTAGAAGATCGCGATAACAAGGCTGTCTTTACCCAGGCGTTGCTTGATTTTTCCCCCTTGGCAGTGCAAGCCAGTTTGCGCTTCGACGACAACGAAGCTTATGGCGAGGAAGCGACGGGTAGCTTGGCACTCGGGTATGACATCAATTCTCAGCATACGCTGCGGGCCAGCTATGGCACGGCTTTCAAGGCACCCTCCTTCAACGACCTCTATTGGCCGGGATTTGGCAATCCCGATCTGGAAGCGGAAACTTCCGAAACAGTGGAACTTGGTGTACGTGGACAATTTACGCGCTGGTTCTGGGATGCTGCACTCTACCAAACCGATGTTGATAACTTGATTGTCTGGCAACAAATGGGGCGACCGACGATGAACGTGCCCACTACGCGTATCCGTGGCGTCGAACTCTCCCTAGGCGCTGAGGTAGGTGCATGGACGCTGGCTGCCGCCGCGACCTACACCGACCCTGAAAACCGTCAAACGGGTAATCGCATTCAGCGCCGTGCCAGCCAGAGTGCGCGCTTCGACGTGGAACGCGAGCTGGGCGAGTGGTCGTTGGGCGGCTCTTGGGTCGTTCAGGGCCATCGCTACAATGATGCGGCCAACGAAGATCGCATCGGTGGCTTCGGCCTGCTCAACCTGCGTGCCGGGTGGCAGTTTGCCCCGCTGTGGTCGGTCCGCTTGAACATCGAGAATGCTCTGGACAAGGAGTATGTCACTGCGCGCTTCTTTGATGGCGATGACTACCTCAACGCCGGTCGTGCGGCCTTCGTCAGTGTGCACTTCGGCCAGTAACGGCCGGTTCGGCGGGGCCCTTGGCCCCGCTGCGTTTTTCGGCGCCTTGCTGGCGCTGGCCCTGGCGGGGCCGGCGGCCGGCGAGGCGCATGCCGGTTCGCTGTGCGCCATTGACGACCGCGAGCGTGAGGTGTGTCTCGACCAGCCTGCCGAGCGCATCGCCGCGCTCTCGCCCGGCGCCACCGAGCTGGTCTACGCCGCCGGGGCGGGGGAGAAGGTAGTGGCGGTGGTGGCCTTCAGCGACTATCCGCCCGAAGCCAGGGACGTGCCGTCGGTGGGCAGCCACACCCGCATGGATCTGGAAACCCTGGTGACGTTGAATCCCGACCTGGTGATCGGCTGGATGACCGGCAACCCGCCCGAGCAGCTCGAGACCATCGAGGCGCTGGGCGTGCCGGTGTTCTACATCGAGCCGCGGGACTTCGAGGACGTTTCCAGCGCCATCGAGCGCCTGGCGCTGCTGGCCGATACTCGCGAGGAGGGCGAGCGGGTCGCCGCCGAGTTCCGCCACGGCATGGCGGCACTGGCCGAGCGCTACGTCGACGCCGAGCCGGTGTCGGTGTTCTATCAGGTGTGGGACGAGCCGCTGATGACCATCAACGACGAGCATCTGATCGGCAAGGTGCTGACCCTGTGCGGTGGGGTCAACGTCTACGGCGAGCTGTCGCGGCTGGTGCCGCGCATCGACGACGAGTCGGTGCTGGCCGCCGACCCCGAGGCAATACTCGCCGGCGGCATGGGCGAGGAGAACCGCGGCTGGCTGACCCATTGGCAGCAGTACCCGAGCCTGACCGCCGTCGAGCGCGACAATCTCTACTTCGTGCCGCCGTCGCTGATTCAGCGCCCCACGCCGAGGCTGCTCGAGGGCAGCCGCCTGTTCTGCGAGCAGCTCGACCGTGCCCGTGCCAAGCGCTGAGGCCGGCATGACCATGCCCCGGCGCTCACTGTGGCCGCCGCTGGCCGTGCTCGCGCTGCTGGGGCTGGCGGCGCTGCTGCTGTCGGTCACCCTGGGCAGCGCCGCGCTGTCGCTGGGCGATGTATGGGCGTTGGCTCGCGGAGAGGGTAGCCCCCTGGCGCGCACGCTGATCCTTGAGCTACGCATTCCCCGTTCCCTCTCGGCCTTTGCCGTAGGCGGCCTGCTCGCCGTGGCGGGGGCGTTGATGCAGGTGCTGCTGCGCAATCCCCTGGCCGACCCCTACGTGCTGGGTCTCTCCGGTGGCGCCTCGGTGGGGGCACTGGCGGCGATGCTGGCGGGGCTGGGCGGAGCGGTGATAACCGGTTCCGCCTTCGCCGGGGCTTTTCTCTCGACGCTGCTGGTGTTCGGCCTGGCCCACGGTACCGGCAGCTGGACACCGTCGCGACTGCTGCTCACCGGCGTGGTGGTGGCCGCCGGCTGGGGTGCCGTGATCACCCTGATGCTGGCGATCAGCCCCGCCGAGCGGCTGCCCGGCATGCTCTACTGGCTGATGGGTGATCTCTCCTACTCGCACTCTCCGTGGCCGCCGCTGGCGCTGCTGTTGCTCATCTGCCTGCTGCTGATGCCGCTGGGGCGCAGCCTCAACGTCATGGCGCGCGGCCCGCTGCAGGCGGCGGCCCTTGGGGTCAACGTGCGCCCGCTGGAGTGGTCGATCTATCTTGCCGCCAGCGTGCTCACCGCCACTGCGGTGACCACCGCCGGCAGCATCGGCTTCGTCGGTCTGGTGGTGCCGCACATGCTGCGTATGGTGCTGGGTAACGATCAGCGCCTGATTCTGCCGGCCTGCGCCCTGGCCGGTGGCACCCTGCTGGTACTGGCCGATACCCTGGCGCGTACCCTGATCGCCCCGGAGCAATTACCGGTGGGGGTGATCACCGCGCTGCTCGGCGTACCCACCTTCCTCTACCTGCTGCACCGGAGTCGCTGATGAACCGCCTCGAGATTCGCGAGTTGGTGATCGACGTGCCGGGGCGGCGCGACGGCCAAGCGCTCACGCTCAGCGTCGAGCCGGGGCAGGTGTGGGGCGTGCTCGGTCCCAACGGCGCCGGCAAGACCACCCTACTGCACACCCTGGCCGGGCTGCGCGGGCCACGGGCAGGGCAGGTGCTGATCGACGGCCGCCCGCTGGCGGCGCTGGGGCGGCGCCAGGTGGCGCGTAGCCTGGGGCTGGTGTTTCAGGAGCGTCACGACGGCTTTCCCGCCACGGTGCGCGAGACGGCGCTGATCGGTCGGCATCCGTGGCTCTCGGCATGGCAGATGGAGGGCGGCGAGGACCTGCGCCTGGCCGAGGCGGCCCTCGAGCGGCTCGACGTCGCGCATCTGGCAGAGCGTCTGGTCAGCACGCTCTCGGGAGGCGAACGCCAGCGACTGGCGCTTGCCACGGTGCTGACCCAGGCGCCGCATATATGGCTCGCCGACGAACCCACCAACCATCTCGACCTGCATCACCAGAGCGCGGTGATGGCGCTGCTCGCCGAGCAGGCCGCCGAGGGCCGTGCGGTGATGATGTGCCTGCATGATCTCAACCTGGCGGCGCGCTGGTGCGATCACCTGCTGCTGCTCTATCCCGACGGCGATGCCTGCTGGGGGCCGGCCAGAAACATGCTGGTGCCCGCCGCCCTGGAGCGGCTCTACGGCCAGCGTCTGGCCACCGCCGAGATCGACGGCGCCCCGGTGTTCGTGCCCGTTAGATGAGAAGCGCTGACGAAACCTGAATCGGGCTCCTCGGTGGGGCTCACAGTGCGCAGCGAAAGCGCATGATCCGACTTCGATCGACGGGATCTTCGAGGACGTCGGCCTGCACGCCGAAGGTACGACGCAGCCTGGCGGCGGTGAGGACCTGTTCGGGCGTGCCGAGGTCGACCAGCCGGCCGGCCTCCATCACGCCGATACGCTCGCAGTCCATGGCCTGGTTGAGGTCGTGCAGGGCGATGACCACCGTGACCGGCAGCTGCTTGACCAGCTGCAGGATCGAGAGCTGGTGGCGGATGTCGAGGTGGTTGGTGGGCTCGTCGAGCAGCAGAATGCGTGGCTGCTGAGCCAGGGCACGGGCAATCTGCACACGCTGGCGTTCGCCGCCGGAGAGGGTATGCCAGAGGCGCTCCGCCAGGGGCAGCATGCCGACGTCTTCGAGGGCGCGGTGAACGATTCTGTCATCCTGCTCGGTCCAGGGGCGTAGCGGCGAGAGGAAGGGGGTGCGGCCCAGCTCGACCACCTCCCTGGCGCCGATGCGCTCGTGCGTCTCCGCCTGCTGTTCGACGAAGGCGATGCTGCGGGCGATGTCGCGCTGGGGCATTGCCTGCATCGGCCGGTCGTCCAGCAACACGCGCCCACGCTTCGGGCGTTGCAGCCCGGCCAGGACGCGCAGCAGCGTGGTCTTGCCCGAGCCGTTCGGGCCGATCAGGCCGAAGGTCTCGCCGGGCGCAATGCCGAGGCTGACGTCATCCAGCAGCTTGTGCCCGTGGATCGTCCAGCCGACGCCTTCCGCTGTCAGTCTCATCGTCTTCTCGTCCCGCGAATCAAAATGACGGCGAAGGCCGGTGCCCCGACCAGGGCCGTGACCACGCCGATCGGCAGCACCTGCCCCGGCACTATGACGCGCGAGAGAATGTCGGCGCCGATCAGGAACACGGCGCCGGCCAACGCCGATGCCGGTATCAGCCGGGTGTGGCGGTTGCCCACCAGAAAGCGCATGGCATGAGGAATCACCAGCCCCACGAAGCCGATGGCGCCGACCATCGACACCATCGTTGCCGTCACCAGCGCCATGACGGCGATCAGGATCGCCCGCACGCGGCGCACGGCGATGCCCATCGAGGCGGCACTGTCGGCGCCGAAGGTGAAGGCGTCCAGGGCGCGTCGATGCCACAGGCACACCAACAGGCCGCCCAAGGCGGCGGGCAGGCCCAGGGTGACGTCGTCCCAGCGCACTCCGGAAAGATTGCCCATCAGCCAGAACATGATGCCTCGGGCCTGTTCGGCGTTCGCCGACTTGGCAATGATGAAGGCGGTGAGCGCATTGAACAGCTGCGATCCGGCGATACCGGCCAGTATGATGGCGCCTGCGGCCTGGGCGCTGCGGCCACCCCCGGTGCCGCTGCCGGCGGCACGGGCGAGCAGTACCACCAGGGAGAAGGCCAGCCCCGCGCCGGCAAAGGCACCGAGCGAGAGTGTCACGGCGCCGGCACCGAGCCCGGCGATGGTGACCGCCACGGCGCCGGTCGAGGCGCCGGCGGAAATCCCCATCAGGAAGGGGTCGGCCAGCGGGTTGCGCAGCAAGGCTTGCAGGACGACGCCGGACAAGGCCAGCCCGGCACCGCAGCAGGCGGCGAGGATGGCGCGGCTGAGCCGGTAGTTCCAGATGATGCCGGCGTCGATTCGGTCGACGACATGCTCCGCCCCCCATAGCCGGTTCGCCAATACCTTGAGAATGGTCTCCAGGGGAATCGCCGTTTCGCCGATCGCTGTGCCGGCTATCACGGCCACGAACAGCGTCGATGGCGCGAGCCAGACCCAGCGCCATCGGAGAACCACGGGTAAGTGCAATGTCGCGGCCAGGTTCATCGTTCGAAGGAGAGCGTCGTCAAGGCATCGGCCAGCGATTCCAGGCCGATTATCGTGCGCATGGTGGCACTCATTGCGTGGGCGTCCATCTCTATGATGTTGCCATTCTGGACCGCCGTCATCTCCCGAGTCACCGGGTCGCTGTGCAGAAAGTTCAGTTTTTCTTCGATGTCGTCGGCGGGAAAGCGCCGACGGTCCATGCGTGCTATCACGATCAGGTCGGGGTCGGAACGGGCGATGGATTCCCAGCCGACGATAGGCCACTCCTCATCGGATTGAATGACGTTGCGAATGCCGAGTTGCTCCATCATATAGCCGGGTGCGCCAAGCCGACCGGCAACGTAAGGGTCCACCGAGCTGTCGGGAGAAGAGAACCAGAATACTGCCGACAGATCCTGCGGAAGCTCCAGGCTTTCGGCCTTGGCAATGGCGTCGGCCTGGCGAGCCTCGAGGTCGGCCACCAGCGCCTCGCCGGCCTCCTGCACGTCGAAAATGGCAGCCAGTTCGGTGATGCCCTTGTAGACGTGCGCGGGGGAGAAGGCGGCGGTTCGGGTGCCGTCGCCTCCGGTGCTGTTGTCCTTGGTGTCGCAGTCGGCCGGCATGATGTAGGTGGCAATGCCCAGCTCGTGAAACTGCTCACGGCTCGCCACGCTGCCGGTGGGTCCCACATGCCACTCGTACTGGGCCGCGACGAGTCCCGGTCGACGAATCACCACGGATTCGAAGCTAGGGTCGTTGTCGGCCAGCCGTTCAATGCCGGCGTTGACCTCGTTGAACTCAGGCAGCACGGGATTGAACCAGACCGAGGTGCCGACTACCCGGTCGGAAAGGCCAAGGGAATAGAGAATCTCGGTGGCGGATTGTCCAACGGTAACGGCGCTTTCAGGCGCGGAAGAGAAGCGAATTTCCGTGCCGCAATTGTTCAGGGTCAATGGATAATCGGTAGTGTCTGCCATGAGAAATGAAGAAGGAAAAAAGGCAAGAATGGCCCACAATCGTCGTGCATTTTTCATGGCATCTGTCCAGATTATCGTTGGTTAATGGTCGGTTTGTCTTGATGTTGGCGGGGCTCGGTACAGCACTTTGGCCGTTGCGGCGAAGATTGCCAGGACCTGGGGATGAAAAGCAATTGTTATACTATAACATTTATTTTTCTGCATTGCGCCGGTCGCGCCAGTTCCTTTACGATGGGCCGATCGACATGGGTGCCCCTGTGCCTAGGGGATAATCGGGAAGTATGGTGAGGCCTAGGCCAATTCCATCGCTGCCCCCGCAACGGTAATGAGAGAGTCGCCTGCAGGAACCACTGGCATTGTGCTGGGAAGGTGCAGGCTTCGACGTCGTTCTGACGTCCTCCTCGAGCCCGGAGACCGGCCCATCAATCCATCATCATCCCGTAACGGTGCGGTGGGCACCGAGGAGATGCCGTGTCTGCGTTCGTTCCATTTACCCCTTCCGCGGGGGTGTCGCCGATTACGACCGATGCCTCGTCGGCCGTGTGCCGCTGCGAGTCCGGCCGGTGCATGGCGAGGCTCCTGTGAGCGAGTTTCCCTTCGCCGCCGTGGTCGGCCTGGCAGAACTCAAGACCGCGCTGCTGCTCAACGCCATCCATCCCCGCATCGGCGGGGTGTTGATCAGCGGGCCGCGTGGCAGTGCGAAATCCACCCTGGCGCGGGCTCTGGCGGCGATCCTACCTGACGACGGCGAAGAGCGCTGGCCGCCCTTCGTCACCCTGCCCCTGGGGGCCAGCGAGGAGCGCCTGACCGGCAGCCTGGACCTGCAGCGGGTACTCGCAGAACGTGAGGCGGCCTTCCAGCCGGGGCTGCTGGCCAAGGCGCACGGCGGCGTGCTCTACGTCGACGAAGTCAACCTGCTGCCGGACTCCCTGGTGGACCTGCTGCTCGATGTGGCCGCCAGCGGTACCAACGTCGTCGAACGCGACGGTGTCAGCCACTCCCATCCCGCGCGTTTCCGCCTGATCGGCACCATGAACCCGGACGAGGGCGAACTGCGCCCGCAGCTGCTCGACCGCTTCGGCCTCTGCCTCGAACAGCACACTTCGGTCAGCGTGGAAGAGCGCATCGCCATCGTGCAGCAGCGCGAAGCCTTCGACCGCGACCCCCAGGGCTACGTGGCACGCCACGCCGAGGCCCAGGCAGCGCTGACCCAGCGCATCCGGCGTGCCCAGTCGGCGCTGCCGGAGATCGTCAGCGAGGCGTGGGTTTACGAGCACATCGCGCTGGGTTGTCAGGAGGCCGGCGTCGAAGGGCTGCGGGCGGACGTGACCTGGCATCGTGCGGCCCAGGCCCACGCCGCCTGGCGCGGCGCCGCTGCCGTGGCCAGGGAGGATCTGGATATCGTCGAGCCTTGGGTGCTGGCGCATCGGCGGACCTCGCCGTCTGACCAGGCGCCCGGCAGGCACTCGGGCCATAATCCGCCCCCGCCGCCGCCAAGCTCCGGTACGCCACCCGCGTCGAGCGGGCCGGCAGGCTCCGGTAGCGACACGGCTGGCTCAGGCGGCCAGGGGCAGTGGGGCGCCATGCCGCCGGTAGCGCAGAAAAGCGTCAGTGTGCCGGCCCCGAGCCTGTCGGACATGGTCGCGCATGAGCGTGGATCCGATTGCGCCAGGGCTTCCCAGGCGCCTGCTGTGGTCAGGCGTCGGGGCCATCAGCGTCGCTCCTATCTGGTATCGCCCCGGCCGGACTGGTTCGCCACCGTGGCCGCCAATCATGGCCGCTGGCCCTGGCGCCGGCTGCAGTATCGCAAGACGCAAGCCGCTCCGCCGACGGTTCATCTGGTGCTGTTGGATACCTCCGCCTCGACCCTGGGGCGGCAGCTGCTGGGACGGGCCAAGGGGCTGGTCGAGCAGCTGGCCCGGCAGGCCTATGCCGCCCGCGAGCAAATGGCCGTGCTCGGCTTCGGCAATGACGGTGTTACGCCGGTCCTGCTGCGCCGCCGTGCGCCCAAGGCGCTGCGTGAGCGGCTCGACAGCGCCGACGGGGGTGGCGGCACGCCGCTGCGCCTGGCCATCCTGCAGGCGGCGCGGTTGATTCGCCAGTGGCGGCGGCAGGAGGCCGACCTGCAAATACGCACCTACCTGATTACCGACGGCCGCACCCGGCAATCCCTGGCCGGCCTGCCGGCGCTGGGCGATTGCCTAGTGGTCGATACCGAGCAGGCCGCCGTCAGGCGGGGGCGGGGCGAGATCATCGCCGAGCAACTCGGTGCCCGCTATTGTCGCCTGCCGCTGTCGGTGGGCCGTTCATGGGCAGGAGGCCAGGCGTGATGAAGGAACCCGTCGAGCGGACCAGCACCGCCTGTCCAGCACTGTTCATTGCCGCACCGGCCTCGGGCCAGGGCAAGACCACGCTGACCGCGGCGCTGGCCCGGCTGCTGCGCAACCGCGGCAAGGTGGTGAGGGTGTTCAAGACGGGGCCGGACTACCTCGACCCCCAGATCCTGGCCCAGGCCTCGGGCCGGCCGGTGGATCAGCTCGACCTGTGGATGGCGGGGGAGACCTACTGCCGCCAGCGCTTCTTCGAGGCGGCCTGCGAGGCGGATCTGATCCTGGTGGAGGGCGCCATGGGGCTGTTCGACGGCGAGCCCTCCAGCGCCGACCTGGCCGCCCTGTTCGGCCTGCCGCTGGTCATCGTCATGGACGTCAAGGGCATGGCTCAGACCGCCGCGGCGCTGGTGGCCGGCCTGGCGGGCTTTCGCGACGACATCCGCATCGCCGGGCTGATCGCCAACGCCTGCGCCTCGCAGCGCCACCGCGAGCTGATCGAGTCCGCACTGCCACCCAGCGTGCCGCTGCTGGCCGCGGTGGCGAGGGACGGCGCATTGACCCTGCCCGAGCGCCACCTGGGGCTGGTGCAGGCCGACGAGATCCGCACCGAGCTGGAGCAGCGCTTCGAGGCCGGCGCCAGGGCGCTGGACACCGAGGGGCTGGCTGAGGCGCTGCTGCAGCTGCCGCCGGTCACCTTCGAGGCGCCGTGCCAGGCCGCCGAGCCGCCCATGCCGTCGCTGCGGGGGCGGGTCATCGGCGTGGCCCGGGACGCGGCCTTCAGCTTCATCTACCAGGCCAACCTGGATCTGCTGGAGCGCATGGGGGCGACCCTGCGCTTCTTCTCGCCCCTGGCCGACCGCCACCTGCCCCCCTGCGATGCGCTGTGGTTGCCCGGCGGTTATCCCGAACTGCACGCCGCCCAGCTGGCGGCGAACGCGTCGCTGCGTGACGAGCTGCACCGCTTCTTTGCTGCGGAAAAGCCGATCCTCGCCGAGTGCGGCGGCCTGCTCTACTGCCTGGAGAGCCTGACAGATATCGATGGTGAGGCCCACACCATGCTGGGACTGTTGCCGGGCCACGGTGCCATGCGCGGACGCCGCGGCTGCCAGGGCATGCAGACCGCCGAGCTGCCGGAGGGGCCGGTGCGTGGCCACGCGCATCACCGCTCGGTCGCGGAAGGCACGCCTGCGCCCATCGCCTTCTGTCGGCGTCAGCGCCACCCCGCGCCGGGCGAGGCGATCTATCGCCAGCGCGGCCTCACGGCCAGCTACTTGCATCTGTTCTTTCCTGACAATCCCGACGCCCTGGCCCGGCTGTTCACGGCGAGCGGGCAGTCGGCAAGCGCTTTAGAGACTCATTCCATCACTTCACTGGAGTCCCAAGGATGAACCTGCACAAGATCCCCGCCACGGTGGTGACCGGCTTCCTGGGCAGCGGCAAGACCACCCTGCTGGCCGGCATGCTGCGCCAGGTCACCGGCAAGCGCATCGCCGTCATCGTCAACGAGTTCGGCGAGCAGGACATCGACTCCAGCCTGCTGCGCGGCTGTGCCTTGCGCTGTGAAGAGGGTAATGAAGAAGGCCGTGACGAGGCGGGCGCCCCGGTGGAGGTCGAAAACGGCATCTATGAGCTGGCCAACGGCTGCATCTGCTGCACCGTGGAGGAGGAGTTCCTGCCGGTGATGAAGCAGCTGATGGCCCGCCGCGACACGATCGACCATATCCTGATCGAGACCAGCGGCCTGGCCCTGCCCAAACCGCTGGTGCAGGCGTTCAACTGGCCGGAGGTGCGCCGGCACTGCACGGTGGATGCGATCATCACCGTGGTCGACGGTCCGGCGGTGGCCACCGGCCGTTACGCCCATGACGTGGAGAGGGTGGAGGCCCAGCGCCGCGCCGACGCGTCCCTCGATCACGACCCCAGCCTGCGCGAGTTGCTCGACGACCAGCTCAGCGCGGCGGATCTGGTACTGGTCAGCAAGACCGACCTGCTCGAACCGGCCGAACGGGCCCGGGTGGAAGCACTGGTCGCCCAGCGGGTGCCGGCCTCGGTGAAGATCCTGTTCATCGACCAGGGACTGGCCGAGGACCGCGCCCAACTGGAGGCGTTGATGGGCATTGGCGCGGCCAGCGAGGAGGGCATCGACCTTATCGACAACCACCACGATCGCCACCACGCCGAGGGCGCCCACCACGATCACGCCCACGATCACTTCGACTCCTGCGTGATCCGCCTGGGCGAGGTCGACGGCGAGGCCTTGACGGCGCGCCTGCAGCAGCTTCTGAAGCACCACGAGATCTATCGCGCCAAGGGCTTCGCGGCGATTCCCGGCAAGCCCATGCGGCGGGTGATCCAGGCCGTGGGCGAGCGTCTGGACGGCTACTTCGACCGGCTGTGGGGGCAGGACGAGCCGCGCGCCACCCAGCTTGTCTTCATCGGCAAGGGGTTGGATAGCGCGGCCCTGCACGCTGCCCTGTCGGATACCGAGATCGCGACGAGCGCCTGATGCATCTCTTCGCCGCCAAGCCGGGGGGCTTCGTCGACGACGAGGGTATCGTCGATCTGCAGCAGAGCCCCGCCGAGATCGTCATCCTGTCGGCCGCCGACAGTAGCCTGTCGGCCCTGGCCCAGGCGGCGGAGCGCTTAGCCGAGGCGGGCGGTGAAGGCTTTCCCTCGCTGCGCCTGGCCAACTGGATGAACCTGATAAAGCCGGCCGCCTTTGATCTCTACGAGGATCGGGTGCTGGAACAGGCGCGGCTGGTGATCGTCTCTCTGCTGGGTGGCAGCGGCTACTGGCGCTACGGCTTTGATCGCCTACTGGCCTGGGCCGCCGCCGACCGGCGCCGTCAGCTGATCCTGGTGCCGGGCTGCGACGCCCCGGACGACGCCCTGCTGGCGGACTCCAGCGTGCCCTTTGCGCTGGCCCACCGGGTATGGCGCTACCTGCGCGAGGGCGGGGTCGACAACGCCGAGCAGCTGCTGCGCTGTGTCGGCAGCGAGTGCCTTGGGTTGCCGCTGGCGTGGCGCGAGCCTCAGGCGCTACCCGCGGCGCTGCTCTATTTTCCCGCAATATTCGATCGAAAATCGCCGCACGGCCAGCCGGCGGTGACGCTCAACGAGTGGCGAAAGCAGCAGGATGCGACGCGTCCGGTCTGCCTGCTGCTGTTCTATCGCAGCCATCTACAGGGCGCCAACACGGCGGTGCTGGATGGCCTGCTCGAGGTGCTCGAGGCCCAGGGGTTCGCGCCCCTGGCGGTGGCGGTGGCCTCGCTCAAGGAGCCCGCCTGCCTGGCCTTCGTCAACCACCTGATCGAGCAGACCGGGGCCGGCATCGTGATCAACACCACCGGTTTCTCGGTCAATCGTCATGCCGACGAGAGCGAGGCGCCGGATGAAGCGGATCTCGACCAGGACCTCGCGGGGCTCTTCGTCGACCAGCCGGTGGTATTGCAGGCGATCCTCTCCAGCAGCACCGAGGAGGACTGGCAGGCTGAGGCCGGCGGCCTGCGCAGCCGCGACATGGCCATGCAGGTGGTGCTGCCGGAAATGGACGGCCGCATCCTGACCCGGGCGGTGGGCTTCAAGAGCGAGGCCCACTACAGCGAGCGCTGCCAGTTGCCGGTGATCCGCCACGCCCTGCACCCCGAGCGCGCCGCCTTCGTCGCCCGGCTGGCGCGGCGCTTCAGCGACCTGCAGCGCACGCCGAACCGGCACAAGCGCCTGGCGCTGGTGCTGGCCAACTACCCCAACCGCGACGGCCGCATCGGCAACGGCGTCGGCCTCGACACGCCGGCCTCGACGCTGGCGATCCTGCGCGCCCTGGCGGCGGCGGGCTATCCGGTCGACGAGCTGCCGACGGATGGCGATGCCTTGGTGTGGCGACTGCAGGCGGGGGTGACCAACGACCCCCGCGGGCTGGACCAGCGCGGCTGCTGGCAGAGCATCGCCCTCGACGACTACCTGGCCTGGTTCCGGACCCTGCCGCAAGCCCTGCAGGGGGCGGTGTGGCGACGCTGGGGCGCGCCCAGCGAGGACCCCAAGCATCGCCAGGGCCGGCTGATGATCGCCGGCATCCGCCTGGGCGAAACCTTCGTCGGCATCCAGCCGCTGCGTGACTTGGGTGATGACCCGCTCCAGAGCTACCACGACAGCGAGCTGGTACCGCCCCACAGCTACCTGGCCTTCTATCTCTGGCTGCGCGAGCATTACCGGGTGGATGCGCTGATCCACGTCGGCAAGCACGGCAACCTGGAGTGGCTGCCGGGCAAGAGCGCGGCGCTCTGTGCCGAGTGCTGGCCGGACGTCGCCCTGGGGCCGCTGCCGCACTTCTACCCCTTCATCGTCAACGACCCGGGCGAGGGCGCCCAGGCCAAGCGCCGCAGCCAGGCGGTGATCGTCGATCACCTGATGCCGCCGCTGGCCCGTGCCGAACTCTACGGCGCCATGGCCGAACTCGAGGCGCTGACCGACGAGTACTACCAGGCCCTGGGCATGGACCCGCGACGCGAGACCCTGCTGCGCGAGCGCATCCTCGGCCACCTGCGCGACACCGGCATCGACCGCGAGCTGGCGCAGGGCAGAACAGGCGGGGAAGCGGCCGGGGAGACGGATGACGAGCGCCTGCTCAACGAGCTGGACACCTACCTGTGCGACATCAAGGAGTCGCAGATCCGCCACGGCCTGCACGTGCTGGGCAGACTGCCGCCGCGGGACAAGCTGGCCGGGACCTTGGTCGCCATCCTGCGGCTGCCACGGGGCGATACGTCGACCCAGCGAGGCCTGCTGCACAACCTGGCCGCCGACCTGGGGTTGCCGCCGGCGTTCGACCCCCTGGCGGCCGGGGCGGAGCCCTGGCACGGCCCACGGCCTCCCGCGCTGGCCGAGCTGGACGATGCCCCCTGGCGCAGTGCCGCCGATACCCGCGAGCGCCTGGAGCGGCTCGCCCACCGCCTGGTGGAGACGCACGTCGTGGAGGAGGGCTGTCTGGTCAGTCTGGCCCATGACTATCCGATCACCGCCGAGCAGCTGCGCCATGTGCGCGGCGGGCTCTGGGCGGCCATGCAGCGCGGCGTCGAGATGGAGATCCAGTCGCTGCTGGCCGGCCTCGAAGGGCGTTTCGTCCCGCCCGGGCCGAGCGGCGCGCCCAGTCGCGGGCGCCTGGACGTGCTGCCCACCGGGCGCAACTTCTTCAGCGTCGACAACCGCTCGATTCCGTCGCCGGCTGCCTGGTCGCTGGGCGAAAAATCTGCCCAGGCCTTCGTCGAGCGCTATTTGCAGGATCACGGCGACTATCCGCGGAGGCTGGGCCTATCGATCTGGGGTACCGCCACCATGCGCACCGGCGGCGACGACATCGCCCAGGCCTTCGCCCTGATGGGCGTGCGGCCGGTGTGGTCGCTGGGCTCGCGACGGGTGATCGACATCGAGGTGATTCCCGCCATGCTGCTGGGGCGGCCGCGGGTGGATGTCACCCTGCGGGTCTCCGGCTTCTTCCGCGATGCCTTCGCCAACGTCATTCGCCTGTTCGACCGGGCGGTGCGGGCGGTGGCCGAGTACCAGGAGCCGGGGGAGGCCAACACCATCCGTGCGGCGGTCATGGCGCGCCGGCAGGAGCTCGAGGCGCAGGGCCGCTCCCCGGAGCAGGCGGCGCGGGAGGCCGGCTATCGGGTCTTCGGCAGCCGGCCCGGCGAGTACGGCACCGGCCTCAACCGGCTGCTCGACGAGCGCGCCTGGCGGCACGCCGATGACCTGGCCGACGCCTACCTGGCGAGCGGAGCCTACGCCTACGGCCAGTTTCCCGAGTCGGGGGTGGCGGCCCGGGCGGCCTTCGAGCACCAGCTCGAAGGGCTGGAGGCGGTGATGCACAACCAGGACAACCGCGAGCACGACATCCTCGACTCCAACGGCTACTTCGCCTTCCAGGGCGGCATGGCCAACGCCAGCCTCGCGCTCAGCGGCCAGGCGCCGAGCATCTATCACGCCGACCACGCAAATCCGGCTCGGCCGCGCATGCGCAGCCTCGAGCAGGAGCTGGCCCGAGTGATCCGCTCCCGGGTGCTCAACCCCAAGTGGATCGAGGCCATGCGCGAACACGGCTACAAGGGCGCCGCGGAGATGGCGGCGACGGTGGACTACCTGTTCGCCTACGATGCCACTACAGATCTGGTGGCCGACTACCAGTATGCCCAGGTCAGCCAGGCGCTGGTGCTGGATGGCGAGAACCAGGCGTTCCTGCGCGAGCACAATCCGGCGGCCATGGAGGAGATGGCCGAACGCCTGCTCGAAGCGATCCAGCGCGGCCTGTGGCGGGAGCCCGGCGAACAGGGCCCGGCCCTGCAGGACCTGCTGCTAGAAATCGACGAAACCCGGGAGGTGGCGGCGCCATGACGCATCAGGCGAATGAGCCGGCGAGCGCGCCGCGCATCAAGGGCTGGTGTCCCGGCGCCTGGCGCCCCATGGCCTCCGGCGATGGGTTGCTGGTGCGCGTGCGCCCCCCGCTGGGGCGGCTCACCCGGCATCAGATGCTGGCCCTGTGCGAGGCGGCCGAGACCTTTGGCAGCGGCCTGATCGAACTCACCAATCGGGCCAACCTGCAGCTGCGCGGCGTGTCCGACGCCAGTTGGCCCGGGCTGATGGCCTTTCTCGTCGAGCACGTTCTGGTGGCGGTGGACCCACAGGACGAGCGTCGGCTGCCGCTGCTTCTGGCGCCCGACTGGCAGCCGGGCGACGCCACCCATGAGGTGGCGCGACGCTTGGAAGCCCGGCTCGATGCGCTGCCGACACTGCCGGCCAAGATGGGCGTGGCCATCGATGCCGGCGCCGCGCCGCTGCTGGGCGAGGTATCGGCGGATTTCCGTATCGAGCGCTCGCGGGAAGGGACATTGCTGGTACGTGCCGACGGGCGCGAAAAGGGCACCCCGGTGGACTCGCCCGCGGCCGCCGTCGAGCTGCTGATTCGCCTGCTGCACTGGTTCGTCGACAGCGGCGGGATCGATGCCGGACGCATGCGCCGGCACCCGGCGCCGCTGCCGCCTTGGGCGCCTGCCACGCTCAGGCCTGCCGCACCCGGCCCCGGGCCGGCCCTGGGCCAGTACGCCTGGGGCAGGGCGCTGGGCCTGCCGTTCGGCCGGGCACCGGCGGCGATGCTGCGGGCCGCGGTCGCCTCGGATTCGATCAGCGGCGTGCGGGTCACCCCCTGGCGGCGGCTGCTGGTCGAGGGCTTCCCCGCCGGGGCGCCTTCGACGCCGGGGCTGCTGGAGAGCGAGAGCGATCCACGCCTGGCCATGCAGGCCTGTCCGGGCGCGCCCTACTGCGAACAGGCCAGCGTGGCGACCCTGGGCCTGGCCCAGGAATTGGCCGAACGGCTGAACGGACAGGTAGCGGGGAGCATGCACCTGTCCGGCTGCGTCAAGGGCTGCGCCTGCCAGGCGCCGACGGACCTCTGCCTGACCGGGCGGGCGGGGCGCTTCGACCTGATCGTCGGCGGTCGCGCCGATGGGACGCCGGTGGCCACCGGCCTGGATGAATCCGATGTTATCGAACACCTAGAGAAGAATCGCGATGCCTTACGTCTATGAAACGGACGGCCCGGCCATCTACCGGGAGTCCTTTTCCATCATCCGGCGCGAGGCCGAGTTGGCGCGCTTTGCGCCGGAGGAGGAGCCGGTGGCGGTGCGCATGATCCATGCCGCCGGGCTGGTGGAACTCGCCGCGCATATCCACATCCGCGGCGATGCGGTGAACCGGGCTCGCACGGCGCTGGAGCAGGGCGCTCCCATCCTGTGCGATGCGCGCATGGTCTCCGAGGGCATCACCCGCAAGCGCCTGCCGGCGGACAACACCGTCATTTGCACCCTGCACGACGAGTGCGTGCCCGAACTGGCCCGGGAGCTGGCCACCACCCGCTCGGCGGCGGCGCTGGAGCTGTGGCGGCCCCATCTCGACGGGGCGGTGGTGGCAATCGGCAACGCGCCCACCGCGCTGTTCCATCTGCTCAACATGCTGGAAGACCCGGCGTGCCCGCGTCCGGCGGCGATCATTGGCTGCCCGGTAGGCTTCGTCGGGGCCGCTGAATCCAAGCAGGCGCTGTGGGAGAGCACCGCGGCCCCCTGCGTAATCGTCGAAGGGCGCCTCGGCGGCAGCGCGGTGACGGTGGCCGCCCTCAATGCCATGGCGGATCGCAGCGAATGAGCCAGGAAACCATCACACCGGGCACCATCCATGGCGTCGGCCTCGGCCCCGGCAGCCAGGACCTGATGAGCGTGCGCGCCTACCGGCTGATTCGCGGGGCCACCCACGTCGTCTACTTCCGCAAGAAGGGACGTCGCGGCCATGCTCGCAGTATCGTCGAAGGCCTGCTGGCGCCTGACGCGATCGAGATCCCGCTGGAGTATCCGGTCACCACCGAAATCCCGTTCGACGATCCGCTCTACAACGAACTGCTGGCGGCCTTCTACGAGAACAGCGTCGCGCAGCTCCGCGAGATCGCCGAGGCCGGCTGCGATGCGGTGGTGCTGTGTGAGGGCGATCCGTTCTTCTACGGCTCCTTCATGCACCTCTATACCCGCCTGCAGGGGCGGGTGCCGGTGGCAGTGGTGCCCGGCATCACCGGCATGTCCGCTGCCTGGACCGCCACCGGGCGGCCGGTGACCTGGGGCGACGACATCATGACCGTGCTGATGGGTACCCTCCCCGAAGCGACCCTGGTCGAGCACATCGCGCGGACCGATGCCCTGGTGGTGATGAAGATCGGTCGCAACCTGGCCAAGCTCCAGCGCGCGCTGACCGAGGCCGGCCGGGAGCAAGAGGCCTGGCTGATCGAGTACGCCGCCATGCCGCAGCAGCGGATACGACCGTTCCGCGAGGTCGGCGACAGCGTGCCCTACTTCTCCATCGTTGTGATCCATGGCAACGGGAGGCGGCCATGACAGCCAAGAGCAAGCCCGGTTGGCTGAAGGTGGTTGGCCTCGGCCCGGGCAATGCTGCGCTGATCACACCGGAAGTCTCCGCCGCCCTGAGCGAGGCCACCGACGTGGTGGGCTACGTGCCCTACGTCGAACGGGTGGCGCCGAGGCCAGGGCTCACGCGCCATGGCTCGGACAACCGCGAGGAGATCCGCCGCGCGGAGCAGGCGCTGCGGCTGGCCGCCGAAGGGCGGCGGGTGGTGGTGGTCTCCTCGGGGGACCCCGGGGTCTTCGCCATGGCCGCGGCGCTGTTCGAGGCGCTCGAGGCCGGCGAGGCAGAATGGCGCGAGCTGGACATCCAGGTGCTGCCGGGCATCTCCGCCATGCTGGCCGCCAGTGCACGCCTGGGAGCGCCGCTGGGCCACGACTTCTGCTGTATCAATCTCTCCGACAACCTCAAGCCCTGGGCGCTGATCGAACGGCGCCTGCGGCTCGCCGCCGAGGCCGATTTCGCCATGGCCTTCTACAACCCACGCTCCCGCGCCCGGCCGGAGGGCTTCGTCCGCACTCTCGAAGTGCTGCGCGAGGCCTGCGGGGCGGAGCGCCCGATCATGTTCGCCCGGGCCGTCTCCACGCTGGAAGAGCAACTGACGGTCACCACGCTGGGCGAGGCCACGGCGGAGATGGCCGATATGCGCACCCTGGTGATGGTGGGCTCCAGCCAGACGCGCCTGATCCGGCGTGAAGGCGTTCCGTGGGTCTACACCCCGCGCTCGGCCCTGGTGTCTGACTCAGGGCCTGAATCAGGGTCTGGCTCGGAGTCTGATTCAGGAGCCAAATCGTGATGCAGCCAAGCCAACACTGCATCGACCGAGTGCACCTCGCGCCGGGGCGGCGACACCGGCCGCTCGAGCATCACCACCGGCACGCCCAGCCGGCGAGCGGCGTCGAGCTTGGCGATGGCACCCGTGCCGCCGGCATTCTTGCACACGACGCGCTGGATGCCGTGCTCCCGCAGCAGTGCCAGGTCGCCGTCCAGCGTGAAGGGGCCGCGGTCCAGGATGAGGTGGTGGCGGGGCAGGGGCGGCGGCGTCTCGGGGGCTTCGATCAGGCGCAGCAGATAGTGGTGCTGGGGCTGGGCCGCGAAGGCGGCGAGCTGCTGGCGGCCGATGGCCAGCAGGATGCGCTGGGGCGGACCGGCCAGGGCGCTCACCGCCGCTTCGACGCTGGCGACCGGTTCCCAGCGGTCCCCGGCCTGGGGCACCCAGGGCGAGCGGGTCAGGGCAATCAGCGGGATGCCGCTGTGGCTTGCCGCGGTTACGGCGTTGCGGCTCATCTGCTCGGCGAAGGGGTGGGTGGCATCGACCAGATGGGTGATGCGCTGCTCCGTCAGATAGGCGGCCAGCCCCGCCCCGCCGCCGAACCCGCCGATCCGGGTGGGCAGCGGCTGTGGCTTGGGCGCCTGGACCCGGCCGGCGTAGCTGAACAGGGCCGGAATCGAGCGCTCGGCCAAGGCAGCCGCCAGGGCGCTGGCTTCAGTGGTTCCCCCTAGAATCAGGATTTTCATATGACGGACCTTGACGACGCTCCCTGGCTGACCCTGCTTGGCTGGGGGGAAGGTGGCACAGAAGGGCTGACCGCGGCAAGCCGCGAGGCGCTGGAGGCCGCCGAGCTGGTGTTCGGTGCGCGGCGCCATCTACGCCTGCTGCCACCGCTGGCCGCCGAGGTACGGGAGTGGCCGGTGCCCTTCGCCGAGGGCATCCCTCGTCTGCTGGCCGAGCGGGACCGGCGGGTGGTCATGCTGGTCTCCGGTGATCCCTTCTGGTTCGGCGCCGGGGCCACGCTGGCGCGCCATCTGCTCACCGCGGAGTGGCGGGCGCTGCCGGCGCCTTCCACCTTCAGCCTGGCGGCAGGGCGCCTGGGCTGGCCGTTGGAAGCGTGCACCTGCCTCGGCCTGCATGCCCAGCCGCTGACGCGCATCCGGCCCTACCTGCAGCAGAACCGACATCTATTGGTACTGCTGCGGGACGGGAACGCCGTGCATGGGCTGGCCGACCTGTTGGTGCACCTCCGCTTCGGCGCGTCGCGGCTGCACGTACTGGAAGCGCTGGGCGGAGACGACGAGCGCATTCGCTCCATGCGGGCCGACGCCGCCCTGCCCGACGATATCGCCCACCCGGTAGCGGTGGGGCTGGAAGTCGCCGGTGAGGGCCCGGCGTTGCCGCTCACGCCCGGCCTGGCGGACGCGCTGTTCGAGCATGATGGCCAGATCACCAAGCAGGCCGTGCGTGCCATGACCCTGGCCGCCCTGGCTCCGGCAGCGGGGGAGCGGCTATGGGATATCGGTGCAGGGTCTGGCTCGATCGCCATCGAATGGCTGCTGGTTCATCCAGAGAACAAGGTGGTGGCCTTCGAGCGCGACGCCGAGCGGGCAGCGCGGGCGCGGCGCAATGCCGACAACCTCGGTGTCGACTGGCTCGAGGTGGTGGAAGGCGATGCCCTCGACGTTCTGAATCAGGCACAGGGAGACCTGCCGCCGCCGGATGCGGTCTTTATCGGGGGCGGACTATCAGACACCTTGCTGGAGGCGCTGTGGCAACGCCTGCCGCCCGGGGTGCGGCTGGTGGCCAATGCGGTAACCCTGGAGTCCGAGGCCCTGCTGAGCGAGTGGCAGCGGCGGGCCGGCGGCGAGCTGCTGCGCATCGAGCTGGCCAGTGCCGCTCCCCTCGGCAACCGTCGGGGCTGGAAGGCCAGTTACCCCATCGTGCAGTGGCGAGTGACCCGATGAAGGCGGCTCCGAACGCCATGCGCGTGGTCGGCTTCGGCTTTCGCCGTGCGGCACGGCTGGCCTCGCTGGCCGATCTGCTAGCGCAGCTGGAGGCCCGCTATGTCTCCGTTGACCGCCTGGCGGCGGCAGCGTCCAAGCGGGCGCTGGTCGAGGCGCTGGGGCGCGAGCGGGGCATGGCGGTGATCGCCGTGGCCGACGAGGCGTTGCCATCGGCCGTCACTCTCACGCACTCCCACCATAGCCGGAAGGCCCGGGGTACGGGCAGTGTCGCCGAGGCTGTCGCCCTGCTGGCGGCGGGGCCGGGGGCAAGCCTGCTCGCGCCCCGGCTGGTCTCGGCGGATCGGATGGCCACCGCGGCAGTAGCGAGAGGAGCTTTGAGAGGAGAGAGCGCATGACCATACACTTCATCGGTGCCGGCCCCGGTGCGCCGGACCTGCTGACGCTGCGCGGGCGCGACCTCATCGCGGCCTGCCCCGTATGCCTCTACGCGGGCTCGCTGGTGCCCGAGCAGATCCTGGCCCACTGCCCGGAGGGCGCCCGTATCGTCAATACCGCGCCGCTCTCCCTCGACGAGATCGTCGCCGAGATGCGCGCCGCCCATGCCGCGGGCCTGGATGTGGCACGGCTGCACTCGGGCGACCTGTCGATCTGGTCGGCCCTGGGCGAGCAGCTGCGCCGGCTGCGCGAGTTGGCGATTCCCTACACCATCATCCCGGGGGTGCCGGCCTTCGCTGCGGCCGCCGCCAGCCTGGGCCAGGAGCTGACCCTGCCGGGCGTGGCGCAGTCGCTGGTACTGACCCGCACCCCGGGACGGGCCAGCGCCATGCCGAATGGCGAGACCCTGGCCAACTTCGCCGGCAGCGGTGCCACCCTGGCGATCCACCTCTCCATCCACAACCTGTCCCAGGTCGTCGCCGAGCTGCTGCCCTACTACGGTGCCGAGTGCCCGGTGGCCATCGTCTGGCGGGCCAGCTGGCCCGACGAGCGGGTGGTACGGGGGCGCCTGGCGGCGGTGGAAACCCTGGTCGACGACGACACCCTGCAGCGCACGGCGCTGATCCTGGTGGGGCCGGTGCTGGAAAGCGAGGATTTTACCGAGAGCTGCCTCTATTCCGTCGGCTATGACCGTCGCTTTCGGCCGCAGTCGGCGTCGTCGCCCTTTGCCGGCACCGCACCCAGCGACGAGAGGGTCGACAAGAGTGTGGATAAGAGGGGCGAGCCATGATCCATCTGTCGCTGATCGGCATCGGCACCGGTAACCCGGAGCATGTCACCCTGGCCGCGGTGCGGGCGCTCAACCAGGCGGACCTGATCCTGCTGCCGCGCAAGGGGGAGGCCAAGTCGGACCTGGTCGACCTGCGTCGGCTGCTGTGCCGCGATCTGCTGGAATCGTCATCCCGCACCCGGGTCGTGGAGTTCGATCTGCCGCGCCGCGAGGCCCGTGCCGACTACCTGGGCGCGGTGGACGAGTGGCACGGCGCCATTGCCGGGGTGTGGGCGGAACTGATGGCGACGCACCTGCCCCGGGGCGGGCGGGTCGGCATGCTGATCTGGGGCGACCCCTCGCTCTACGACAGCAGCCTGCGGATTGCCCAGCGTCTAGGTGACAAGGGGCAAGCGGTCGCAATCCGCGTGGAGCCCGGAATCACCAGCCTCCAGGCGCTCACCGCCGCGCACCGCATCCCCCTGAATGCGCTGGCCGAACCGGTGCTGATCACCACTGGCCGGCGGCTGCGGGAGCGCGGCTGGCCCAGTGACGCCGAGAGCGTGGCGGTGATGCTCGACAGCGGCGGTGCCTTCCAGGTGCTATCCCCGGAAGGCCTTTTCATCTGGTGGGGGGCCTATCTCGGCATGGACAAGCAGTGCCTGATCGACGGCCCGCTGGTGGACGTGGCCGCGACGATCCTCGAACGGCGTGCCGCCCTGCGCGAACGGCACGGCTGGATCATGGACGTCTATCTATTACGGCGGATGTAATGAAGGAGAGTGCAATAATGAAAACGGTCGACCCCCAGCGCCATGCCGAACGCATGGCCCACAAGCAGAAGATCATGAACGAGCGCATCGCCCGCGCCGACAAGGAGCAGGGCGTGCTGCTGGTTCTCACCGGCCCCGGCAAGGGCAAGAGCAGCTCCGGCTTCGGCATGCTGGCACGTGCCTTGGGCCATGGCATGAAGGTGGGCGTGGTGCAGTTCATCAAGGGCAAGTTTCAGACCGGCGAGGAAGCCTTCTTTCGCCAGCAGCCTAACGTCGATTACCACGTGATGGGCGAGGGCTACACCTGGGATACCCAGGACCGCGACAAGGACGTGCAGGCCGCCGAGGCGGCCTGGGAGGTAGCTAGCGGCATGCTCGAGGATCCTGCGGTCGATCTGGTGCTGCTCGACGAGCTCAACATTGCGCTGCGTCACGGCTACCTGGAGCTCGATCGCGTACTTGACGACCTGCAGGCCCGCCCGGCCATGCAGCACGTGGTCGTCACCGGCCGGCACGCCCCGGAGGCGCTGATCGAGTTGGCCGACACCGTCACCGAGATGCGCGTGGTCAAGCACGCGTTCAAGGAGCAGGGGGTCAAGGCACAGAAGGGCATTGAACTCTAGCTGATGATTCGGCCGGAGCGGATGATGAGCTTCTCCGGCGACAAGCCATCGCGAGGGCGCTGTGAACCCATCCCTGGGCGCTACTTTTGCCCTGCTTCGCTCTCGCATCCTGCTTCGCTAGCAGGACCGGTGCTGGCCATCCATGGCCAGCCCGTTCGGAGCAGTGCTCCTCACCCATGGCAAAAGACCCTCGCTTAGGCTTGTCCCCGGCGCTCATCCTGCCGAGCTCACGCATCATCAGCTTTTCCCTGGCAGTCATCCTGCCGACTCGATCCCTCATGACTTTTTGGAGAGCTGCATGGCAGAACGAAGCGGGCGAGCCGATCACGCCTTTCCCCCGTCACATCGGGAGGGGCTCTACCGTGCCATCCACGAGCGCCGCGACGTACGTGCCCAGTTCCTGCCGGACCCGGTGCCGCCCGAGGTGCTGGCCCGGCTGCTGGACGCCGCACATCATGCGCCGTCGGTGGGCTTCATGCAGCCCTGGGACTTCCTGGTGATCGACAGCCTGGAGGTGCGCGAGCAGGTGCATCGGCTGTTCCTGCGGGAGAACGAGCGGGGAGCGCAGCAGTTTTCCGCTGAGCGGCAGCAGGCTTACCGCCGCCTCAAGCTCGAAGGCATCCTGGAGAGCCCGCTCAACCTCTGCATCACCTGCGACCGTAGCCGTGGCGACGGCCCGGTGCTGGGACGCACCAGCATCGTCGACACGGACCTGTTCAGTACCTGCCTGTCAGTGCAAAACCTGTGGCTGGCGGCCCGCGCCGAGGGCATCGGCGTGGGCTGGGTCAGCATCCTCGATCAGCAAGAGTTGGCGTCGATCCTCGACCTGCCAGAACAGGTCTTCCCGTTGGCGTACCTGTGCCTGGGCTACGTCAGCGAGTTTCTGGAACAGCCCGAACTGGCCCGCTCCGGATGGCGTCAGCGACTGCCCCTCACCGAGCTGGTGCATGGCAACGGCTGGGGGCAGGCGCCGGTGGACGAGGCCCTACACGAGGCGCTGCGAGAGGTGGCCAAGCCATGCCAACCCTGATGATCCAGGGCACCACCTCGGATGCCGGCAAGAGCACGGTGGTGGCCGGGCTGTGCCGGGTGCTGGCTCGGCGCGGGGTGTCGGTGGCGCCGTTCAAGCCGCAGAATATGGCGCTCAACAGCGCGGTGACGGTGGACGGCGGCGAGATCGGCCGCTCCACGGCGCTGCAGGCGCTGGCGGCAGGCGTCGAGCCGCATAGCGACATGAACCCGGTGTTGCTCAAGCCGGAGAGCGACCGCGGCGCCCAGGTGATCCTGCGCGGCCGGGTCCACGGTCACATGGATGCGCTGGACTATCACGCCTACAAGCGCACCGCACGGGAGAGCGTGCTGGCGGCGTGGCAGGCGCTGTCGGCGCGCTTCGATGTGATCGTCGCCGAGGGGGCGGGCAGCCCGGCGGAGATCAACCTGCGCGCCAACGACATTGCCAACATGGGCTTCGCCGAGATGGTCGACTGCCCGGTGGTGCTGGTCGGCGACATCGACCGCGGCGGCGTCTTCGCCCAACTGGTCGGCACCCTGGAGCTGCTCAGCGGGAGCGAGCGCTCACGTACCCATGGCTTCATCGTCAACCGCTTTCGCGGCGACATCGCCCTGCTCGAGCCGGGCCTTGACTGGCTCACCGAGCACACCGGCAAGCCGGTGTTCGGCACGCTGCCCTATCTACAGGGGCTGCTGCTCGACGCCGAGGACAGCATCGGTCGCAGCGGTCGGGTAGGGCCGGGGGCCACGCTCAAGGTTGTGATCCCGGCGCTGCCGCGCATCAGCAACCACAACGACTTCGACCCGTTGCGCCTGCATCCGCAGGTCGACCTTACCTTCGTCGGGCCCGGCCGAGCGATCCCGCCGGCGGATCTGATCATCCTGCCGGGTAGCAAGAGCACCATAGCCGATCTCGCCTGGCTGCGCGCTCAGGGCTGGGAGGAAGCGATACAGCGCCATCTGCGCTACGGCGGCCGTGTGCTCGGCATCTGCGGCGGCTTCCAGATGCTGGGCCGGGCGGTCCACGACTCGGATGGCCTGGAGGGCCCGGCAGGCTCCAGTGATGGACTCGGCCTGCTCGAGTTCGAGACACGCATGGTAGCGGGCAAGCAGCTGCGCAACGTGAATGGGCGCTTGCTAGCCGAGGGCGTAGCGATCAGCGGCTACGAGATTCACAACGGCGTGAGTGAAGGCCCTGACCTGGAGCGGCCTCTGTGTGAGTTGGAGGGAAGGCCCGACGGTGCCGCCAGTGCCGACGGCCAGGTCATGGGGACCTACCTGCACGGTCTTTTCGACCGGCCCGAGGCGTGTGCGGCACTGCTGGCCCGCTGTGGGCTCGGTGCGCAGGGTGCCGCGGTGGATTACCAGCTGCATCGCCAGCAGGAACTCGACCGGCTGGCCGACTGCCTGGAAGCGCACCTGGACATGGCGGCCATCGAGCGCCTGCTGGAGCTCTGAGAGTATCGTCGGAGCAGCTTGGCTGCCGTGCGGGCCCACACCCTGGTGTCGGCCCGCTTGGTGTCAGGCGCAGGGGTTCAGTCCGGGGTGATGGGCAACCGGCGTTTGTGCTCGGTGCGCCGGTAGGTGGTGACGATGGTATCGAAGGCGCTTGCGGAGACCTCTCGGGCTTCCAGGAAGGCGTCGATCTCCTCGTACGTGACGCCGAGGGCTACCTCGTCGAGCTTCTGCGGCGCCAGCGACTCGAGATCGGCAGTGGGGGCCTTGTCCACCAGCGCTTCGGGGGCGCCGAGCTGCTGGCCGAGCAGGCGCACCTGGTGCTTGCTCAGGCCGGTCAAGGGGGCGACATCGCAGGCGCCGTCGCCATACTTGGTAAAGAAGCCCATCAGTGCCTCGGCGGCCTGGTCGGTGCCGATGACCAGGCCGCCGCGGGTGCCGGCCACGGCGTACTGGGCCACCATGCGCTGGCGCGCCTTGATATTGCCCAGCACGAAGTCGCGCTGGTGGGCATCCGTGAACGTCAGCCCGCCGCTCTCCAGCGCCTCCAGCAGGGCGTCGCTGGCGCCCTGGATGTTCACGTCGAGCACTTCATCGGGCTGGATGAAGGCCAGCGCCCTGTCTGCATCGTCGGCATCCTGCTGCACGCCGTAGGGCAGGCGCATGGCAACGAAGGCGGCCTGCTCGCCCTGTTCACGGCGCTTTTCCACGGCGAGCTGTGCCAGGCGACCCGCCACGGTGGAGTCGACACCGCCGCTGATGCCCAGTACCAGTGTCGTCTGGCCGCTCTCGTGCATGGCGTCGCAGAGAAAGTCGCGGCGACGTTCCAGCTCTTGCCGGGGGTCGACCTCCGGGCTGGCCTGTAGTTGCACGCCAATAGCGCGTTGCACGGCTCGGTGTGAGCGTGTCTGCTCTTCGCTCTTCGCCGTGCTCTCTAGGCACAGCCGATGGTAATGGGGCAGGCGCTCCAGGGCGTAGTGGGCGGCGGCCAGGCGCACTTCGTTGCGTTCGCCGTCGAAGCGACGCGTTTCGCAATAATGGTGGTGGCCGCAGTTGTGGCGGAAGGCCCAGGCGAAGCAGACCGTGCCGATGGGGGTATCGTCGTCGCCGGGGTTGGGGCCAGCGATGCCGGTATTGGCCAGGGCCACGTCGGCATCGTTGTTGTCCAGTGCTCCGGCGGCCATTTCGCAGGCCACGGCCTCACTGGTCAGTCCGTAGCGCTCGATGGTGTCGAAGCTGACCCCGAGGTAACGGTGCTTCGACTGGGGCGAATAGACGCCGAGGCCGCAATCTATGCTCTGGCCGCTGCCAGGCACCCGGGCCAGCTCCGAGACGATCAGCCCGGCGGTACACGACTCGGCGGTGGCGAGCTTGAGTTCGTTGTCGATCAAGTACTCCGTGATCGTGTCGAGCAGTTCCATTGCAGGTTCTCCTGTCGCTTCTCTGGCTTGCTACTCAAGCTAGACCACTTGAAGCACCGCTGTCCTTTATCCGTGCCCCATCAGACGTGCGCTGGAGGCGCGAAGCCCGCGAACAGGGCCGGGTCGTCGCTGATGGCGCTGTCGACGCCCCACGTCCAGCGATTGGCGAAGGCCGTTGGGTCGTTGGGCGTGTAGCACAGCAGCCGGTAGCCAGCCGCCTTGATCTCACGAGCGCGGCGGGCAGTGAGCCGGGTCCAGTCGGTATGAATGCTATAGGCCTCTAGTGCCTCGCAGCGTGAGCGCCATTTCTCGGGTACGCTTTCGGTGAGGACGCCGATGGGCAGCAAGGAGGCGTCGGCGAGGGAGCGAGCATGCTGCAGGGCGGGCTGGTTGAAGGAGGAGAGAATCAGCCGTTCCGGCGGCAACGCCTTGAGCAGGCGAGGCACCACCACCTCGGCCAGCTCGGTGCCGCTGCGCGCGCGGGTCACCTTGAGCTCCATGTTGACGCCCATGTCCAGCTCCACCAGCAGCGCCAACATGTCGCTCAGGGTGGCCATGCGCTCGCCACGGAAGTCGTCACCGAACCAGGCGCCGACATCGAGCTTGCGCACCGCGGCGAGATCCAGCGTGGCCAGCCTGCCGTGACCGTCGGAGCAGCGCTTGAGCGTGGCGTCGTGCCAGATCACCGGCGTGCCGTCGCCGAGCAGCTGGACATCGAGCTCCACCCAGCGGAAGCCGGCTTCATGGGCGGCCTTCACCGCCGCCAGCGTATTCTCCGGGGCGTGGGCGGAGAGCCCGCGATGGGCGATCAGTCTGGGCAATGCGATAGCGGGGGGCTTTGGCATGTGGAGCTCCGGTGGAGGGCCCTGGCAGGCTAAACGGTGGCAATGACAGGTTGACGACACCCAGCGCGTGACACGCGTGGAATCGACCGCGACTATGCTAGGCTTGCAGCCTTTGACGATGCAACGAGGCAAGGCATGAAGGTGATGACCCCCGAGCGTGACGAGCAGCGCGATGCCTGGCTCGCCCGTCTGTGCGCCGATATCTATGGAAGGGAAGCGGGGCTGTCGCCGTTGGTCACGTTCACCGGCACACGGCAATTGCTCTTCGCTCATGAAGCTGCGCGTCTGTGGGCGCTGGTGGACGATCAGGGCAGGCCCGGCGCGTTGGCCCTGCTGACGCTCGATGCGTCGGGTTCAGGCATGGCGCTGTGGCTGCACGCCTCGCCCGGCGGCGACCGCGAGAGCCTGCGCCGGTTGATTCGCGAGCTGGCCCAGAAAGCCCCGCTGCGGGTCGACGCGGTGGACCAGGACGAAGAGGCGTTCTTTCGCCGCTGTGGGATCAATCGCTGGTTTGCGGCTCCGGGTGGCCGACGCGTCGGTCTTTCTCCCCATCACCCGGCGCAGGGTGTGGGCGAGCTGGAGCCGGCGTTGAGCTTCGATGACGACGCCGTGCTGCGGCGCTTCAAGCACGACCCGCGTTTCTTCGAACAGGAAAAGCGTCACTTCGTCGACCGGCTGTCGGCCTTCCCCGGCTGAAAGCAGTGGCGGAAGCCTGCGCTTGACCGCCTGAGTGGACAGCGTTGAAATGGGCGCACCGATCATTAGCGGACAAAGGAAAATGACATGGCCAAGCGTATCCAGTTTGCTCGTACCGGTGGCTCCGAGGTGCTCGAGCTCGTCGACGTGACGCCGGCCGACCCTGCGCCTGGCGAGGTTCGCGTCCGTAACGAGGCGGTCGGCCTCAACTTCATCGACATCTACTTCCGCACCGGGCTCTATCCCGTATCGGGGCTACCCTCCGGGCTCGGCACCGAGGGCGCCGGTGTGGTCGACGCCGTGGGCGAGGGCGTTAGCCACCTGAAGGAGGGCGACCGGGTCGCCTATGCCCAGGGTCCGCTGGGGGCCTACGCCGAGTATCATGTGCTGCCTGCCGAGAAGGTGGTGGTACTGCCCGACAGTGTCGACGCAGAGACCGCTGCCGCCAGCATGCTCAAGGGGCTGACCGTACAGTACTTGCTGCGCCAGACCGCCCCTCTCGAGGGTGGCGAGACGATTCTTTGGCACGCCGCGGCCGGGGGGGTGGGCTCCATCGCCTGCCAGTGGGCCCGTGCCCTGGGCGTGAAGCTGATCGGCACCGTCAGTTCGGAGGAGAAGGCGAAGCTGGCCAAGGCCAACGGTGCCTGGGAAACCATCGACTACACCCGCGAGGACGTGGTCGAGCGGGTGCGCGAGCTCACCAACGGCGAAATGTGCGACGTGGTCTACGACTCGGTGGGCAAGGATACCTGGATCACCTCGCTGGACTGCCTCAAGCCGCGATCGCTGATGGTCAGCTTCGGCAACGCGTCGGGGCCGGTCGAGGGTGTCAATCTCGGCATACTCAACCAGAAGGGCTCACTGTTCGTGACCCGCCCCAGCCTCAACGGCTATGCCGATACTCGCGAGCGCCTCGAGATGATGTGCCGCGACCTGTTCGACATGCTCGGCAGCGGCAAGGTCAAGGTCGATATCGGCCAGCGCTTCGCCCTGGCCGATGCCGGCAAGGCCCAGGATGCCCTGGCCGGGCGTCGTACCACCGGCTCGACCCTCCTGTTGCCGTAAGCGCAAGCGCTTCAGCCAAACGCGGCGCCCGCCTCCCTGAGGCGGGCGCCGTCGTTTCGGGCCAGGCTACTCGTTGCTGACGTAGGCACCCATGGCGCGCATGCGCGACTCGAAGCGTGCCACGTTGTCGACCAATTCGTCGGGGCCGAAGGCCACGCACTCGGCCAGCAGCACTTCGATCAGCGTGATGGCAGAGAGAATCGAAGGGAAGAAGTGTGGCGTGGCGTTGGCGACGGTGAAGGTCATGGTGGCGCCAGGGACCAGCGGGGAGCGCAGGGTATCGGTGATGACGATGGCCTTGGCCCCGCCCGCGCGGGCGATTTCCAGGGCGCGCATGGTCTCGGCGCAGTAGGGCTCGAAGCCGAAGGCGACCACCACGTCCCGATCCCCATAGGGAGCCAGCTCCGTCAGCAGCCCGCCCTCCTGGCCGCGGATCAGCTGTACGTTGGGCATGGCGATGCGCCCCACGTAGGCGAAGTGGTAGGCGCAGGCGAAGGTATCGCGAAAGCCCACCACGGCGATCTTGTCGGCGTCGAGCAGCAGCCTGGCAGCCTCGCGCACCCGGGTCTGGTTATCGGCGGTGAACAGGCGGCCGATATTGTCGAAGGCGGCGTCGCCCACATCGAGAAAGACCTGGTCATCGGTCTGGCTGGCCAGGGTGCGCAGGTCGCTGGCGCGCCCCGAGAGCTCCACCGGACCGGCCTGAACGGCGGACTGGAACACGTCGCGAAACTGCTCGTAGCTGTCGAAGCCCAGGCGCTTGGCCAGGCGTACCAGGGTTGAGGCAGTTACGCGCGCCGCGGCCGCCGACTTGCGTATCGACTGGAAGGCGATCTCGACCGGATGCTCCAGCACGTAGCCGGCGGCGAGCTTCAACTGTGGGCTGAGCTCGGGGTAGGCGGCAGCGAGCTGCTGGTTGACCGTGTCCAGGCCGGTCGGCGCCGGGTCCTGGCCACTGTCCAGCTCGGCAGTCTGCGGATCATGTTCCAGCACGGCGGTTCTCCTCGTTGGATCATGGCCCAGCAACGGGACAGGACGGCCGGGGCGAGGCGCATTGTAACGCATGGCAATGGTGAATGAACGAAACGAATGTTTCTAGATTTTTTGCCCAATGGTACATCCGTATTGACGACATGCTGCGCCTTGGCTAGGATGCCGACAACACAAGTGTGCCGCTTGTTTTTTGATAACGGCACATTCGTTTCTGTTCGGTGTCAAGGGTGCCGAACGTTATGCAAACCCGTCAACGATGCGTCGAGAGTGCCTCAAGTCATGAGCCCAGCCAGTCCTGAAACCCTCATCATCGATCGCCAGGAGGCGGTCATGGAAATCCGCTTCAACCGGCCGCACCGCCTCAATGCGGTAGTGGAGGCCTTCTACGGGGAACTGCTCGCTGCTCTGTCCGAGGCCAAGGCCGACCCGGAGGTCCGCAGCGTGATCCTCACCGGCGAGGGGCGCGCGTTCTGTGTCGGTGCCGACATGAAGGAGCACGGCGGGGCCCAGCGCACGCTGTTCCAGCGTCGACAATACCTTCAGCTTGGCAACGACGTTTGCGAGGCGATTCTGCGTCATCCCAAGCCGATCATTGCCGCTGTCAACGGCTATGCACTGGGCGCCGGGGCGGAAATGGCAGTGGCCTGTGATTTCATCGTAATGGCCGAAGAGGCGCAGATCGGCTTTCCCGAAACCAGTATCGGTACCTGCGTCGGCGGCGGCGTCTCCAAGCTGTTGCCGCAACTGGTGGGACTGAACATGGCGCGCCAACTGCTCTACACCGGGCGGCGCATCGACGGGCACGAGGCGGCGCGCATCGGCCTGGCCACCTCCTGCCATGCCGGCGATCGACTCATGCAGGAGGCTCTGGACCTGGCCGAGAGCCTCTCCCGGCAGGCGCCGGTATCGATCGCCATGCTCAAACGGCTGGTCAACCAAGGCAGCGACACCGGGCTCGAAAGCCAGCTGCAGCAGGAACTGGACGCGGTCTTTACCTGCTCCACCACGGCCGACTGGCAGGAGGGGGTCGATGCCTTCGCCGAGAAGCGCACCCCCCGGTTCCAGGGCCACTGAACAGACTCAAGGATGCGAGACATGAACCCAATCGAAGGACATCTTCCGACACGCAGTCCGCTGCACGAGATCCTGGCGCCGTCCGGCATTGCCGTGGTCGGCGCTTCGAGCGATCCGACCAAGCGCGGCTACAAGGCCATGGTGGGCCTGATCAAGGACGGCTTCCGTGGCGCTATCTATCCGGTCAACCCCAAGGCCGATCTGATCCTGGGGATCGAGGCGTGGCCCTCGATCGCCGCGATTCCCGGCTCCCCGGAGCTGGCGCTGATCTGCACGCCGGCGGCCAGCGTGCCGGGGCTGATTGCCGAGTGTGGCCGCCACGGCATCAAGGGCGCGGTGATTCTCGCCAGCGGCTTCGCCGAGATCGGCGCTGAAGGCACCGAGCTCGAGCGCGAGATGATGGCCCAGGCCGAAGCCCACGGCGTGCGCGTCATCGGACCCAATACCTCTGGGGTATTCAACCTGCACCATCACGTCAACCTGCTTGCCCTGGACAACGTCAAGCCGGGTGACGTGGGGATCATCTCCCAGTCGGGCAACATGCTGCTGTCGCTGGCGCTCGAGGCCCAGTACAACGGCCAGGTCGGTTTCTCCACCTATGTCGGTCCCGGCAACCAGAGCGACATCGGTTTCAACGACTATCTGCGCTATCTGGGCGAGGACGAACACACCCGTGTGGCTACCCTCTACGTGGAGGGCTTCCGCGACGGGCGCAAGTTCCTCGAGGTGGCGCGCGACGTCACCGCCATGAAGCCGGTAGTGGTCTACAAGTCGGGCTCCACCGAGGCCGGCCAGAAGGCGGCCAGCTCGCATACCGGCGCGCTGGCCGGCAGCTACGCCATGACCGTGGACCTGCTGCGCCAGGCCGGCGTCAGCGTGGTGCATCGCTCCGACGAGATCCTGCCGGTAGCCGAGGGGCTCGGCTTGCTGCAGAAGGCGCGCGGCAAGCGGGTGGCGGTGATTTCCGACGGCGGCGGCCAGGCCACCATCGCCTCCGACCGCCTGGCCGAGGCGGGCCTCACCCTGGCCGAGCTCTCCGAGGAGACCCGCCAGAAGCTGCGCGAGGTGCTCTTCCCCCAGGCCTCGACGGTCAACCCGGTTGACGTGGCGGGTTCCACCGACGCCAACCCCTCGCTGCTGGCCACCTGCATGGAGATCGTCGCCGCCGACGACAACGTCGACAGCATCTTTCTCGTCGGCATGTTCGGTGGCTACAGCATTCGCTTCGCCGAATCGCTGCTGGGCGACGAGATGCGCGGCGCCGAGGCGATGGTCGACCTCTCCAAGGCCACCGACAAGCCGCTGGTCATCTACAGCCTCTACACGCCGATCAAGCCGCCTGCCCTGCGCCGGCTGCATGAAGCCGGCATCCCGATCTACTCCTCCATCGAGCAATCGGTACGCGTGCTGCGGGCGCTGGGCGAGCGCGGCGATTACCTCCAGCTCTGTGAGCAGTATCCGCGTGAGCCGGCGCTCGAGCCGAAACCGGAGCTCGGCGAGCTGTTCGCCCGCGCCCGGGCGGAGGGACGCGACCTGTTCGAGTACGAGGCCAAGCAGCTGCTGCACGAGCACGGCATCGAGGTGCCGCAGGAGAGGGTCGTGCGCAGCGACGCGGAGCTGGCCGAAGCGGTGGCCGCATTCGGTGAAGCGCCGCTGGCGATGAAGGTGGTGTCCAAGGACATCCTGCACAAGTCGGATGCCGGCGGGGTCAAGCTCAACCTGATGGGCGAGGCCGCGCTGCGTCGCGCGCGCGACGAGATCCTCGCCTCCTGCCGCGCCTACGATGATCAGGCCGAGATCGAGGGCGTGCTGGTTGCGCCGATGGCGAAGAAGGGCGTCGAGGTGATCGTCGGCGTGATTCGCGATCCGATCTTCGGCCCGGTGTTGATGTTCGGCCTGGGCGGGATCTTCGTCGAGATACTGGAGGACGTGGCCTTTCGCTCGATACCCCTGTCGCGCCACGATGCGCGCAGCATGGTGGAGCAGATCAAGGCGCGCAAGGTGCTCGAGGGTGCTCGCGGCGAGCCGGGAATCGACAAGGAGGCGCTGGTGGAGTTGTTGCTCACGGTATCGCGCATCGCCGACGCCTATCCCGAGCTCAGCGAGTTGGATCTCAACCCGGTGATTCTCAACGCCGACGGCTATGCCGTGGTGGATGCCCGGGTTATCGTGGAGCGCGAACCCATCGCCAGTCATGACGAGGAGAGCGCAGCATGAGCGAGAGCGTATACCAGCCCGTCCTGCAGGATGCGCTGCTGACCCTGGAAGAGCGCGTCGCAACCCTGACCCTGGACCGCCACGACGTGCGCAACGCCCTGACCGGAACGGCCCTGGCCGACGACATCGTCGCCGTGGCGGAGTGGGTCAATCGCTGTGACGAGGTCTCGGTGCTGGTCCTCACCGGGGCGGGTTCGGCGTTCTCCGCCGGTGGCAACGTCAAGGACATGGCCAACCGCGGTGGTGATTTCGCCGGCGACGTGGCCGAAGTGGCGGGGCGCTATCGGCGCGGTATCCAGCGCATCCCGCTGGCGCTGCAGGCGGTGGAGGTACCGGTGATCGCCGCGGTCAACGGCCCGGCCATCGGCGCCGGCTTCGATCTGGCCAACATGGCGGATATCCGCATCGCCTCGCGCAAGGCCAAGTTCGGCGAGACCTTCCTCAACCTGGGCATCATCCCCGGCGATGGCGGTGCCTGGTTCATGCAGCGCCTGATCGGCTACCAGCGGGCCTTCGAGCTGACTCTCTCCGGGCGGGTGATCGACGCCGAGGAGGCCAAGGAGTATGGCATCGTGCTCGAGGTGACCGAACCGGAGGCGCTGATGGAGCGGGTAGGCGAAATGACGGCGCGCATCGCCGAGCAGCCACCCAAGGCCACGCGGTTGACCAAGCGGCTGATGAAGATGGCCCAGCGCACCGAGCTCAAGGACTTCCTCGATGTCTGTGCCGTGTTCCAGGGCATGTGTCACAACGAGCCGGAGCATCTGACGGCGGTCAACGCCATGCTCGAGAAGATGGCGAAATAGTCTGCGTTGAGCTCACATGAAACCCGGCTTCGGCCGGGTTTTTTCCTTCTCCCTCGCCCGAAGTGATCGAAAAGGCTGGATTTTTTCTCGTGCGACTGTTGTGCTGAAGCCTGTGCCACGACAGGGAGCGGGTATGGCCGACCATACGCTGGTATTCATCGTGCTGGGACTCACGCTGGCCGCCTTCGTCTGGGGGCGCTTCCGCTACGATCTGGTAGCCCTGTCCGCGCTGCTGGCTTGCGTGATCCTGGGGCTGGTGCCGGGCGAGGAGGCGTTCCATGGCTTCGGTCATCCTGCCGTCATTACCGTGGCGGCGGTGCTGGTGCTCAGTCGCGGTTTCGAGCGCTCCGGCGTGGTCGATGTCATTGCCGAGCAGGTTCTCAAGATCGGCGATCGGCTGTTCCTGCAGCTGGTGGCGCTGACGACCACGGTGGTGGTTCTCTCGGGCTTCATGAACAATGTGGGCGCCCTGGCGCTGCTGCTGCCGGTGGCCATGCGCCTGGCGCGGGAGCACGACACCTCGCCGTCGCTGCTGCTGATGCCGCTGGCCTTTGGCTCGCTGCTCGGTGGCCTGATGACGCTGATCGGCACGCCGCCCAACATCATCATTGCCAGCTATCGCGGCAGCGTGACCGGCGAAACCTTCGGCATGTTCTCGTTCTTTCCCGTAGGGGCCAGCGTGGCCCTGGCGGGGCTTGCGTTCATCGTGCTGCTGGGCTGGCGGCTGGTGCCGAGGCGTGCCGGTAATGCCTCCACCGAGGCCATGTTCGACATCACTCACTACCTGGTCGAAGCCAGGGTAGGCGCGGAATCCAAGGCGCTTGGCTGGACCTTGCGCGAGCTGCACCACGAGCTCGAGGAGCCCGTTCCCGTGCTGGCGGTGCTGCGCGAGGAGCGTCGCTATGCCGGGCACGCCTTTCTTGGCGTATTGAAGGAGGATGACGTACTGCTGGTGGAGGCCGGCCCCGAGGAGATGAAGCTGCTCGAGGACAAGGCCGGCCTGCAGGTGGGGCTCGATCCGCAGGAGGAGAGTGAGGAAGAGGCGCCAGTCCAGGATGAGGGCGGCCAGTTGGAGCGCGACGCCGATCATCAGCAGCAACAGGTGGAGAAGGGAACACCGCGCAAGACGAACGGCTTTGATACCGAGGGGTTGGAGCTGGTCGAGGCGGTGGTGCGCAATGACTCGGTGATGGTCAACCGCACCGTGACCCAACTGCGCCTGCATAACCAGTACGGCATGCATCTGGTGGCCGTGGCCCGCGACGGCAGCCGGCTGCGCCAACGCCTGCGCGATATCCGTTTTCAGCCGGGTGACGTGCTGCTGTTACAGGGCGGCGAAAGCAACCTCAGTGATAGTTTGGCCACGCTGGGCTGCCTGCCGCTGGCGCGGCGCAACATTTCGCTGGGGCAGCCGCGCATGCTGCTGGTGTCGATCGCCATTTTCGCGCTTGCCATCGGCGCCATGTTGTTCGATCTGCTCCCCAATGCCATCGCCCTGGCGCTTGCCGCCGTGGTGTCGCTGCTGGTCGGGGTGCTGCCGCTGCGCGAAGGCTACCAGGCCGTCGATGGACCGGTGATCGTGCTGTTGGCAGCGATGATTCCAGTGGGCACGGCGCTCGAGACCAGTGGCGGCGCGGCGCTGGTCGCCGAGAGCCTGCTGCGCTTGGGCGGCACTTGGCCCGTCGTTTCGATTCTGGTGCTGCTGTTCGTTACCACCATGATGCTATCCGACGTGATCAATAACGCGGCCGCGGCGGTCCTCATGGCACCGATCGCCGTCAGTCTGGCCAACGGTTTCGAGGCTTCCGTCGATCCCTTCCTGATGGCCGTGGCCGTGAGTGCCTCCTGCGCCTTCCTCACCCCCATCGGGCACCAGTCCAATACCCTGGTGATGGGGCCGGGCGGCTATCGCTTCGGCGACTATTGGAAGATGGGCCTGCCGCTCGAGATGGTCGTGATGGCAGTGGCGATACCGATGATCCTGCTGGTTTGGCCGTTGTAGGAGAGGCAACGAAAAACCCCGGCGCTGGGCCGGGGTTGGGTAGGATGGACCGAACTTACGCCGCGTTGTGGCGCAGGATGTTGGCCTTGTCGGTGGCGAACTCGTCGTACTCGAAGTCGTCCACGCTAAGCAGTTCCAGCACCTCGGCTTCGAAGCCGCGCATGAACTCGGCGTCCTCCTCGCTGACCAGCTCCTTTTCACGCGCCGCCTCCAGGCGAGCTTCGGGGTGCAGCGCCTCAGGCGGCAGTTCGCCCTTGGCGTAGGCCTTGTTGACCGTACGGTAGAGCGCCTCGGCGCGGTCGTAGTCGGCGAGCAGCGCGTTGTAGCGAGCCAGGGGATTGTCTTTCACGCCGTCGTTCTGCTGCCAGGCCGCTGCGAGCAGCTTGGCGCGCAGCAGCGTGTCGCGCGACACCGCCTGGGCGATCTCGCGGGTCAACTGGTCGGCGGGGCGCTTCCAACGCCGCCCCAACGGCATCGTCACGGCACGTAGCACGCCGGCGAGCGCGCGGTTGGGCAGGTTGTCGAACAACTCGTCGAAGGCCTGTTCGGCGCGCTGCAGCAGATGAGTGCAGCTGTAGTGGAGCAGGGCCGCCTCGCCCTCCACCTTGTCGCCCTCCTGCCAGTGCTTGAGCACCATCGAGGCGAGGTAGAGATTGGAGAGCACGTCGCCCAGCCGCGCCGAGAGCATCTCGCGCTGCTTGAGCGTGGCCCCGAGGCTGGCCATGGCGGCATCGGCACACAGGCTGAAGCCGGCCGAGAGGCGCGCCATGTCGCGGGCATAGGGTGCAGCCACCGCGTCGAAGGGCACATCCGGCTTGCCGATGCCGAGTCCCATGGTGAAGGCCCGGGCGGCGTTGCCGAAGACCAGCGCCGCATGGCCGAAGAAGGCGCGATCGAAGGCCGGCAGATCGTTGCTGTCCGAGGCGGCCAGCTCCTCGAGCACGTACGGATGGCAGCGGATCGCGCCCTGGCCGAAGATCATCAGGTTGCGAGTCATGATGTTGGCACCCTCTACCGTGATCGACACCGGGTTGGCGCTGTAGCCGATACCCAGGTAGTTGCGCGGGCCCAGGGTCACTGCCTTGCCGCCGTGGATGTCCATGGCATCGGAGAGCGCGATGCGCTGGAACTCGGTGAGCTGGCTCTTGAGGATCGCCGAGGGCACCGCCGGCTTCTCGCCGCGATCGATGGTATTGGCGGTCTGGTAGACCGCAGCCTGGGCGATGTATCCCAGCGCGGCCAGGCGTGCCAGCGGTTCCTGCACGCCCTCCATTTCCGCTACCGGGACGTTGAACTGGCGGCGAATGCGGGCGAAGCCGCCGGTCCAGCCCAGGGCATAGCGTGAGGTGCCGCTGGCGCCGGAGGGCAGGGTGATGCAGCGGCCGATGGAGAGGCACTCCACCAGCATGCGCCAGCCCTGACCGATCATCTCGGTGCCGCCGATGATGGTATCCAGCGGGACGAAGACGTCCTTGCCCTTGATCGGGCCGTTGAGGAAGGGGCTGCCAATGGGATGGTGGCGACGACCGATCTCCATGCCGGCGGTGTTGCGCGGTACCAGGGCCAGGGTGATGCCGCGATCCTCTTCCTCGCTCAGCAGGTGGTCGGGGTCGAACAGGCGGAAGGCCAGGCCCACTACGGTGGCGATGGGCGCCAGGGTGATCCAGCGCTTCTCGAAGTTGAGGCGCAGGCCCAGCACCTCTTTACCGTCGATCACCTGCTTGCAAACGATGCCGGTGTCGGGCAGCGAGGTGGCGTCACTGCCGGCGCGCGGGCCGGTGAGGCCGAAGCAGGGGATTTCGCGGCCGTCGGCCAGGCGCGGCAGATAGTGATCCTTCTGCTCCTGGGTACCGTACTTGAGCAGCAGCTCGCCCGGTCCCAGGGAGTTGGGTACACCCACCGTGACCATCAGCGTCTCGCTGATGGAGAGCTTCTGCAGCACCAGCGACTGAGCCTTGGCGGAGAACCCGAGGCCGCCGTACTCCTTGGGAATGATCATGCCGAAGAAGCCTTCCTGCTTCAGGTATTGCCACAGTTCCTCAGGCAGGTCGGCACGCTCCTTGGCGATCTCCCAGGCATTGCACATGCCCGCTGCCACCGAGCACTGGTGCTCGATGAAGGTGCGCTCCTCCTCGCTCAGACCATCGTCGCGGTAGCTCATCAGCTTGTCCCACTTGGGGCGACCCGAGAACAGCTCGCCGTCCCAGGCCACGGTGCCGGCTTCCAGCGCGATGCGCTCGGTGTCGGAGACCTTGGGCGAGACGCGCTTGAACATGGCGAACAGGCGCGGGGTGAGCCATTGGATGCGCAGTGCCGGCAGGCCGGCCACGGCCACGACTGCCGCGCCGAGCAGCAGCAGCACGCCCAGCACCGGGGACACCAGCAGACTCACCAGGCCAAGGCCGCCGAGCATTGCCAGGATCGGCATGGCGCCGGCCTCGCGCCGCAACAGCGCCAGCAGGCCAGCGACGGTGAGGATCAGCAGTATGAGGGTGAGCATTTCTTCAGCGCTCCCTTGGTTCATGTTTAGAACAGTTGTTTGAATGTGTCAGCCTAGCCCATCTTGGTACAGGTGACCAGCCCAGTGAAAGGCACGAACGAAGGCGCCCCGCTCGATGGCGGGGCGCATGACGTGGTGGCGTAGATGCTCAGCTCAAGCGACGCTGGGGCTCGCGCCGGGCCGGACTCTCGCCGGCCACGTAGTAGGGCGCGTCGGAGGGCGGCAGCGGTTCGCGACCACGGATGCGGTCGGCGATCTTCTCGGCCAGCATGATGGTCGGGGCATTGAGGTTGCCGGTGGGGATCACCGGAAACAGCGAGGCATCCACTACACGCAGCCCCTCCAGGCCATGCACGCGGCCTTGGCCGTCGACGACGGCGTCGTCGCCTTCGCCCATGCGGCAACTGCCGCATGGGTGGTAGGCGGTCTCGGCGTGCTCGCGTACAAAGGCGTCGAGCTGCTCGTCGCTCTGCACGTCCGGCCCCGGCGATATCTCACGGCCACGGTAGGGATCCATGGCCGGTTGGGCGATGATCTCGCGGGTCAGGCGAATGGCATCGCGGAATTCCTGCCAGTCCTTCTCCTTGGCCATGTAGTTGAACAGGATGCTGGGGGCCGCCTTGGGGTCGCGTGAGGTAAGGCGAATGCGCCCGCGGCTCTCCGAGCGCATCGAACCCACGTGGGCCTGGAAGCCGTGTGCCTGCACCGCACTCTTGCCGTTATAGCTGATGGCGATGGGCAGGAAGTGGTACTGCAGGTTGGGCCAGGGCTCCTCGTCGTGGGTACGAATGAAGGCGCACGACTCGAACTGGTTGCTGGCGCCGATGCCGCTACCGAGCAGCAGCCACTCGGCGCCGATCTTAGGCTGGTTGAACCACTTCAGCGCCGGGTAGAGCGTGATCGGCTGCTTGCATTCGTACTGGATGTACATCTCCAGATGGTCCTGCAAATTCTCGCCGACGCCAGGCAGCTCGTGAACCAGAGGGATATCGAATTCGCGCAGGTGCTCGGGGTTGCCCACTCCCGAGCGCAGCAGAATCTGCGGCGAGGCGATGGCCCCGGCGCACAGCAGCACCTCGCGGCGGGCGCGAACCTGCTGCGCCTGGCCGCGGCGCAGGTAACGCACGCCCACGGCACGCTTGCCCTCGAACTCGATCACGTCCGTGGTGGCGTGGGTCTCGATGGTGAGGTTATCGCGCTGCTTGGCCTGGTCGAGGTAGCCGCGGGCGGTGGAGGAGCGGCGCCCCTTGGGAGTGACGAAACGGTCCATGGGGCCGAAGCCCTCCTGCTGGTAGCCGTTGACGTCCTCGGTCTCGGGGTAACCCGCCTGTATGCCGGCATCGACGAAGGCGCGGTACAGCTCGTTGTTGCCCTCCTTGGGCGTGGCCACGCTGACCGGTCCGTCGCCGCCGTGGTAGGCGTTGGGTCCGATATCGCGGCACTCGGCTTTCCTGAAGTAGGGCAGGCAGTCGACGTAGCGCCAGTCCGACAGGCCCGCCATACCGGCCCAATTGTCGTAGTCCAGCGCGTTGCCGCGGATATAGCACATGCCGTTGATCAACGACGAGCCGCCAAGGCCCTTGCCGCGACCGCACTCCATGCGGCGGCCGTTCATGTGCGGCTCCGGGTCGGTCTCGAAGGCCCAGTTGTAGCGCTTGCCTTGCAGCGGATAGGCGAGCGCGGCGGGCATCTGGGTGCGAAAGTCGAAGCGGTAATCGGGGCCCCCCGCCTCGAGCAGCAGCACGCTGACGTCTGCGTCTTCGGTGAGGCGGGTGGCCAGCACGTTGCCGGCGGAACCGGCACCGATGATGACGTAGTCGAATTCACGTATCTGGGACATAACATCTCTCACTGGTAACGCGACGGAAGCGGGCCCGCTCCTGTGCGCAAGGAGTGCCGGCCCAAGGCAGGAGCGGCTGGCGGTAGCGAGGGGCGCCGGGGACAAGCCGAAGAGGAGGTCCTACGCCATGGATGGCGTAGGGTAGCGCCCAGGGGCGGGTTCACAGCGCCTCCTCGCAGGCTTGTCGGCGGATCAGCCCCGAGCGATCCCGTAGGTTCTCTCCTGCTTCCTAGAACACAGACTCGAAGGGCCCCATCTCCACCTGCACCGACTTGGTCTGGGTGTAATGGGCCAGGGTCTCGATGCCGTTCTCGCGGCCGACGCCGGACTGCTTGTAGCCACCCACCGGCATCTCCGCCGGCGACTCGCCCCAGGTGTTGATCCAGCAGATACCGGCTTCCAGGCGATGAATGGTGCGATGCGCCCGGGCCAGACTCTCGGTGAACACGCCGGCGGCGAGGCCGTAGTGGGTGTCGTTGGCGCGGCGGATCAGTTCCTCCTCGTCGTCGAAGACGAGGATCGACATCACCGGACCGAAGATCTCCTCGCGTACGATGCGCATATCGTCGCTGCAATCGGTGAACACCGTGGCCGGTGCCCAGGCGCCGCGGGAGAAATCGCCTTCGGCCAAGGGCTCGCCGCCGATCAGCACCTGGGCACCGTCCTGCTTGCCGTATGCGATGTAGTCGAGCACCTTGGCCTGATGCTCGAAGCTGACCAGCGGGCCGAAGTTGACGCTGGGATCGAGCGGGTCGCCGGCGCGGACACGTGCCACGCGCTCGGCGACCTTCTCCTCGAAGGCCTGCTTCACCGAGCGCTCGACGAAGACCCGAGTGCCGTTGGTGCAGATCTGCCCGCTGGAGTAGAAGTTGGCCATCATCGCGGCGTCGGCGGCGCGCTCGAGGTCGGCATCGGCGAACACGATCAGCGGCGACTTGCCGCCCAGTTCCATGGTCACGTCCTTGAGCGTCGAGCCGCCGGCCGCGGCCATCACCTTCTTGCCGGTGCCCACCTCACCGGTGAAAGACACCTTGGCGATGCCATCGTGCGCGGTCAGCATCTGGCCGACGCGGCCATCGCCATGCACGACGTTGAACACACCATCGGGCAGTCCGGCTTCGGTGAAGATCTCGGCCAGCTTCATTGCGGTCAGCGGAGTGACTTCGCTGGGCTTGAACACTACGGCGTTGCCTGCCGCCAATGCCGGCGCCGCCTTCCAGCAGGCGATCTGGATGGGATAGTTCCAGGCCCCGATGGCACCGATGACGCCGAGCGGCTCGCGGCGGGTATAGACGAACGACGACTCGCGCAGCGGAATCTGGACGCCCTCGATGGCCGGCGCCAGGCCAGCATAATACTCGAGCGCGTCGGCGCCGGTGACGATGTCCACCGCGGCGGTTTCGCTGATCGGCTTGCCGGTATTGCGCGTCTCGAGCTCGGCAAGCTCGTCATTCCTCTCTCTCAAGAGCGCAACGGCACGATTGAGGATGCGACCACGCTGCATGCCGGTCATGGCGGCCCAGCGGTGCTGGCCTTCCCGTGCCGACTGGACGGCGCGGTCGACGTCGGCCTGGCTGGCCTGCTCGACCTTGGCCAACAAGCTGCCATCATAGGGATTGATGACGTCGAAGGTTTCGCCGGAAGTGGCCGGCTGCCGACGGCCCGCGATGAAGAGAGTCTCGGTGTTGGAAGCTGTCATGCTGTCTCCTTTGTGGACGCAAGGGAGGTTTCGTAGCCGGTCAGTAGCTGGTCGAGGTAGGCGTGTGCCAGGCGTCGGGCGCGTTCAGTATCCAGCCCTTCTGGGCTCAGGGTGCCGCGCAGCCACAGGCCATCGATCATGGCGGCCAGGCCGCGGGCGGCATCGCGTGCCTCTTCATGTGGCATCAGTCGGCGGAACTGGCAGCACAGGTTAGAGTAGAGTCGCTGGTCGTTGACGTGCTGAAGCCGTTGAAGCTGCGCCTTGTGCATGCTGCTGGCCCAGAAGGCGAGCCAGGTCTTGGCGGCCGGTCCAATGATCTGGCTGCGGTCGAAGTTACCGTCGATGATCGCGCCGATGTGCTCTCGCGGCGAGCCATTGACGAGCTGGCGACGGCGCTGGGCCACCGCCTCGCCGAGGTCGCTCAGGATCTGGCGCATGGTGGCCTCGAGCAGGCCATCCTTGCCGCCGAAGTAGTGACTGATGATGCCTGCCGAGACGCCGGCGTGCCGGGCAATGCGCATCACGGTGGCATCAGCCAGCCCGACTTCGTCGATGGCGGCCATGGTGGCCTGAATGAGCTGGCTGCGTCGAATCGGCTCCATACCTGTCTTGGGCATCTTCGTTCTCCCGATGCCGGTTACGATTTGCAACCACGGCCATGCGTGGTTACCTTTGAGACTAGCTTGGCATTTTTTTATTGAACGTTCAATCAATATAAAATCACTAAGCCCGTCGAGGCATTCCACTCGTCCAAACGATGCTTCATCCGCAAGAGGAGAGCCGAATGAACAAGACGATCGCCATGCGTTCCACCGCCCTGAGCCTTGGCATGCTCGCCTGTGGGCTGGTAGCCCCTGCCTGGGCCGACGAGCCGCAGAGTTGCGAAACGGTACGCTTTGCCGAGGTGGGCTGGACGGACATCACGGCTACCACCGCCATGACTAGCGAAGTCCTCGAGGCGCTTGGCTATCAGACAAAGGTCGACACGGTGTCCGTTCCGATTGCCTATTCGGGCATGCGTAACGGCGATTTCGACGTCTTCCTGGGAAACTGGATGCCGTCCATGGCCTCGATCAGTGACCCGTACATCGAACGGGGCGAAGTCGATCGCCTGTCAGCCAACCTGAAAGGGGCCAAGTACACCCTGGCGGTACCGCAGTACGTCCACGATGCCGGGGTCACGTCGGTCGCCGACCTCGATGAATACGCCGATAAGTTCGAGTCCAGTCTGCACGGTATCGAGGCCGGCAACGACGGTAACGAGCTGATCCAGCAAATGATCGATGATGATGCTTTTGGCCTGGGGGGTTGGCAGTTGGTCGACTCGAGCGAGGCCGGCATGCTGGCCGAGCTACGCGCCCGGGTACCGCGCGAGGAGTGGATGGTATTCCTCGGTTGGGAACCGCACCCGATGAATACCACCTTCGACATTGCCTATCTTGAAGGTGCGGACGACTATTTCGGCCCCGACCTGGGCGGTGCTACCGTCTATACCAATACTCGAGCCGGCTTTGCCGAGGAGTGCAGCAATGTAGGCTCCCTGCTCGAAAACCTCAACTTCACGCTGGAGATGGAAAATCGCCTGATGGGCGAGATCATGAACGAGGGCAGCGACCCGCGCGAGGCCGCTCGGGCCTATCTGCAGGAGAATCCCGACGTGCTCGATGCCTGGCTGGAGGGGGTCGATACGCGTGACGGCGAGCCCGGCGCCGAGGCTGTGAAGGCCGAGCTCGGAATTGATGCCTGAACGCTCTTGCCAAGGCGACGGGGGGCGGGCATAATTCTGCCCCATCGCCGCGCCGAAGTATGGCAAGGTGTGAAAAGGCTACGTAGCTCAGCCGGTTAGAGCACATCACTCATAATGATGGGGTCCCCTGTTCGAATCAGGGCGTAGCCACCAGATCGATCAGAACGCCCGTGCAGCCAAGCCTGCACGGGCGTTCTGTTTCCGGTCGCCGCGTCTTGCTCCGGAGGCGGCGTCGACGAGATCCGCCCTTGACCTTATGTGGCTGATCCGTATACTACGCACCGTGTTCAGGACGATTCCCGGATAGCTCAGTCGGTAGAGCAAGTGACTGTTAATCACTGGGTCGCAGGTTCGAGTCCTGCTCCGGGAGCCATTGAACACAAGCTGATTTGTGACGTTCGTCATTCCTCGATAGCTCAGTTGGTAGAGCAAGTGACTGTTAATCACTGGGTCGCAGGTTCGAGTCCTGCTCGAGGAGCCATCAGCCCTCCACGGAAAGCGTTGCACTTTCCCGCCGTATCGTTCCCGGATAGCTCAGTCGGTAGAGCAAGTGACTGTTAATCACTGGGTCGCAGGTTCGAGTCCTGCTCCGGGAGCCAAGCTCCGCTGCCCCATCGTCTGTCATCGGCTCGCCATCGCGCCGTGAGGTTTGTCGTTGCGCTGGCTGATCGCGCCTGTCGGCAAAGCGTTGCAGCGGACTTCAGTCGGGTCGAGTCATATGCCCTGTCGTACTTCGCGTACCGGATAGCGACGCTCGATCTCGTCGGCCGCCAGCGCCGGGCTGAACAGGTAGCCTTGGTAGCCCCAGCATCCCTGTAGCTTGAGGAACGCCAGTTCTTCCTCGGTTTCCACGCCTTCGGCAATGGTCTGCAGGCCCAGGGTATCGGCCAAGGCGATGATGGCCCGCACGATGCCCTGCTTCTTCTCGTCCTCGTGCACCCTCTGGATGAAGCTCATGTCGATCTTGACGGTATCGATGGGGAAGTCGCGCAGGTAGGCGAGCCCCGAATAGCCCGTACCGAAGTCGTCGATGGACAGTGCCACGCCAAGGCGTTTCAGTGCCTGCAGCGTGGATAGGGTGTAATCCAGGTCGAACATGGCCACGTGCTCGGTGATCTCCAGCTCGAGGTCGTGACCCGGTACCTTCCGCTCGTCGAGCCAGCGAGTCAGCTCGGCAACGAAATCGGAGCGGGAGAACAGCGAGGCCGAGACGTTGACCGCTATCGGTAGTATGCGACGTCCCTGGCGTCGCCATTGCGCCAACTGGTCGATTGCCGTCTTGAGCATCCAGCGATCGATGGCGGCGATCTGGCCGCTCGATTCGGCAAGCGGAATGAAGCTTCCTGGCGGCACCAGGCCGCGCTCGGGATGCTGCCAGCGGACCAGCGCCTCGAAGCCGACTATCTCATCGTCGGCGATGCCGAGCTTGGGTTGGTAGTGAGCTCGCAGCTCGTTGCGCTGCATGGCGCCGTCGAGTTCCACTCTCAGGGTCAGTCGATGCTGCGCCTGATGCTGCATGTCGCTGGAATAGAACGCATAGATGCCCCGACCACGTGCCTTGGCCTGATACATGGCGGTATCGGCGGCCTGGATCAGCTCATCGAGACTGATGCCATCGCGAGGTGCCTGGGCGATGCCGATGCTGCAACCAATGTGCACGGGCTGTTGATCGAGCCGGTAGGGCTGGCGAACGCTGCGGATCAGGCGCTTGGCCAGTGAGCGTGCTTCCTGTCGCCGACCGGCCAGCAGTACGACGAATTCGTCGCCGCCGAAGCGCGCCAGCGTGTCGCCGTCGCGCAGCTCGCGCTGCAACCGGGCGGAGACCAGCTGCAGCAGAAGGTCGCCCTGCTGGTGTCCCATGGCATCGTTGACGTGCTTGAATTCGTCCAGGTCCACGAAGAGTACCGAGAGGGCTGCCGGACCATCGCCCAACTGCTCGATTGCATGCTGGAAGCGGTTCTCCAGTAATAGCCGGTTGGGTAGCCCGGTCAAGGCATCGTAGTTGGCGAGATTGAGAATTTTCTGTTCGGCCTCTACCTGGGCCGAAACGTCTTCCATGACGGAGATGAAGTGCTCGATCTGGCCATCCTCTCCCTTTACCGCGGTGATGGTGCCGCGCTGGGGATAGTGTTCACCGTCCTTGCGTGAGTTCCAGAATTCGCCGGCCCAATGTCCTTTCGTCAGCAGGCTGCGCCACAGCGACTCGTAGAAGGCACGGTCCTGTCGGCCGGACTGGAGCATGCGAGGATTGCGTCCGACGACCTCCCGATGGCTGTGGCCCGTGATACGCGTGAAGGAGGGATTGACGTCGAGAATGTGGCCGCTGGCGTCAGCAATGATGATGGCTTCGTGGCTGTGCTCGAAGACCTCCGATGCCAGCTTCAGGCGTTGACGGTCCGCCTGCATGGTCATGGCAAAGGCAATGTCGTCGGCAAGTTCGTCGAACAGACGCAGCATGCCGTCATCGAAGCCTTCGGGCAGCAGGCTGACGACGGTCAGTACGGCCTGCACCGGTTTGCCCTTCGGCTGGATGGGGAACGCGGCAAGGGTGCCGTGCTCCTCCGGCAGGGCGGGGGAGAGGGGGTGTGGCTGCCAGTCGCGTCGGATGACATGTCCACGGCCGGCCTGAGCCTGTCGGATCAGGTCCGAGTCGGGGTAGCAGCATGCCGGGGGCGGGCCACCGTCCTGACGTACGCAGATTGCGTCCGGGCACTTGTCGGCCATGCCCGGCCGTGGTGGCTGTAGCGGCGTGATGCAGGCCAGGCTGAAGTCGCTCTTGGCAATGATGACTTCGCACATCCGCTCGTAGAGCTGAGTCGGTGTCAGCTTGAGATCGATCAGTGCCTGATTGGCATGGCTGAGCATTTCGTACATGTCGCGCATCTTCTGCACGCGATTGAGGACGTGACGGCGTTCCTCGATCAAGGCGCCAAGCAGCCAAACCACCATCTGGTTGATCAACAGGAAAACCGAGACGGCGATCAGGCTACGCTGGGCGCTTATCGGCGTGGCACCGGCTGCCATGGCATCGGCTGCGCCAGCGATCAGGCTGGCCGAAAGGACGATGAACAGACTGTTCGTCAGGGGAAGCCGGATGGCGGTGACCAGCAGCAGCGGTGTCAGCAGGAAGCTGTAGGTGGCCAGCGTCCTGCCGGCAGGATTGCTCATGCTGAAGATCACAGCGGCTGCCAGGCAGGAGAGCCCCCACAATGCCAGCGATTCCCAGTGACTCGGATGGGTGCAGGTGGAGGAAGAGCGAAGGCACAGCACCAGCAGTGGCGCGAAGAGCAGCAGGCCGTTCAAGCGCTGGATGCACCACCACAACCATTCCGTGACGAAATGCCCATTCGCCTGGGACAGGCCCAGCGCCGTCAGGCTAGACGACAGCATTGCCGGAAGCAGGCAGCCCCAAAGCAGGAATTGCGAGATACCCCGCTGGGTGTCCGGAATGCGGCCTTCCGGCGCGTAATGCAGCAGCAGATGTGCACCCAGCCAGGCCTGCGCCAACAGGGGGCCGCTGACCCATAGGGCGGCGAGTGGCGACAGGCCCTTGAGACCAAGACACATGCCGAATTCCACTGCCAGGACTGCACCTGACAAGCGTATTCGCGCGCCCCGGGAGGGGGGGAGTACGAGGAAGGCGGCAAGCAGGATCCCTCCTTGAGGCAGGATCAGGCTGAAGCCGTGGCTGGGATTGCGTAGCAAGGACGCCGCCAGGGAGAGCACGAGGTAGGCCAGCAACCAGCCCGACCAGTGCTGGCTGGCGTACCGAGCCGCACGTGCCAACCGATGAGTCACCATACGCATTCTTCCCTTGGGGCGTGAACGGGTGATGACGAGCCGTGAGTGGAGCGAACTCGTGCGGCGCCCCGGTGGCACGCTGAGGTCGTGGTAAGGGTCATTCTCGTTGATCCGCTGCTACACGCCATCAACGCAGCGTGGACGAAACCGGAGCCGGCAGGCCGTGTGGCGGTGATGCTAACAGGGAAGCGCATGAGAATGGATGACCTATCTCATGATTGCAGGGGGTGGCCTGATTGGGGCGTCGAGGTGGAGGAGGGGAGGGCGAGGGGACCGGTCGAGCGTGGGGCGGAGCCCGTAAAGGGCCCGCCCCACGGCCGCTAGTAGCGGCCGGCCAAGCGTCGCTCGGTCAGCTCGGCGTAATCGGCGAGGATGGCGGCGGCTTCGGTCACCTGGACGCGATCCACGGGCTCGTTGCGTTCCGTTTCCTCATCGCTCTGCTCGCTGCGCGCGTCGCTCAGCTCGTCCAGTGGCTCCAGGCCCAGGGCCTGGCGGCGACGGTTCTCCAGTGCCAGTTGCTCGGCATCGCGGCTCTCCACTTCCTGCTGGCGCTGCTCGCGATCCAGGCTGACGCTGGTGTGCTCCTCGCGTAGACGACGGGCCAAGGCCACTCGCTCTTTCAGGTAAACGAAGTTGGGGTGGGATTCGGCGCGTTCCCGATGACGTGCGCGCAGGGTTTCGAGATGCTCCCACGGCTCGCCGTAGTGGCGGTACTGGACGGCCTGAACAGTATCCCACTCCAGCGCGTTGTCCAGGCTACTCTCGCCGATTCGCTCCGGGTCGACCATATCGGGGAACAGGATGTCGGGCTCGACGCCGCGGTTCTGGGTGCTCTCGCCCGAGATGCGGTAGAACTTGGCACGGGTCAGCTTGATCTGGCCGTGGCTAAGGTCGTTCAGGGTCTGCACCGTGCCCTTGCCGAAGGTGGCGCTGCCCAGCACCAGCCCGCGGCCATAGTCCTGAATGGCGCCAGCGAAGATTTCCGAGGCCGAGGCGGACAGGCGGTTGACCAGCACGGCCAGGGGGCCGTCGTAGACGGTGCCGGTCTCGGTATCACCGTACAGGCTGATGCGGCCGCGTGCGTCGCGCACCTGAACGGTGGGGCCGCGGTCGATGAACAGGCCAAGCAGCGAATTGGCTTCCTGCAGGGCGCCGCCCCCGTTGTTGCGAAGGTCGAGCATGATGCCGTCGACGCCTTCCGACTTGAGCCGCTCCACCTCGCGCGCCACGTCGCGAGTGGTGCTGCGAAACTCTTCCTCTCCGGCTTGCCAGGCGTCGAAATCGACATAGAAGGTGGGGATGGTGATCACGCCGATGCGCTTGACGCCGTCGTCACGCTCCACCTCGACGATCTCGCCCTTGGCAGCCTGCTCCTCGAGGTCGACGGTATCCCGAGTAATCTCGACGGTATGCGAGCGGGTCATGTCCACGGCTTCAGCCGGCACTACCTCGAGGCGTACAACGGTCCCCTTGGGACCGCGAATCAGGTCGACCACTTCGTCCAGCCGCATGCCGACGACGTTGACCGTCTTCTCCTCGTCCTCCTGGCCCACCCCGACGATGCGGTCGGCGGGCTCAAGGACCCCGGCGCGGTCGGCCGGGCCACCAGCCACCAGGCTGGTTACCTTCACGTATTCGCCATCGGACTGCAGCATGGCGCCAATGCCTTCCAGCGACAGTCGCATCTGGATGTCGAACGACTCGCCCTGGCGCGGGGAGAGGTATTCGGTGTGCGGATCGATGCTGCCGGTTACCGCGGCCATGAACAGGCCGAAGACGTCTTCGGCGTTGGTCTGACGCAGGCGCGTGAGCTGACCCTCGTAGCGCTGGCGCAGGTTGTTCTCCACCTGCTCTTCGTCCTGGCCGCTGATGTCGAGGGTGAGAGCGTCGTTCTTCAGACGCTTGCGCCATAGCTCCTCAAGCTCGGCTTCGCTGGCGGCCCAGTCGGTATCGCGACGGTCGAGGTCGAGTCGCATGTCGGTTTCGTAGGTGAAACTCAATCCCTGATCCAGGGACTCGAGCAGCCATTCGAAGCGCGCTTCCGCACGATCGTGATAGCGGTGATAAAGCTGGTAGGCGGGTTCCAGCTCGCCCTCGAAGATCATGTCGTCGATACGCGTCTCGAGGTGACGAAACTCCTCGATGTCACTCTCGAGCAGGAAGGCGCGCTGGCTGTCCAATATGTCGAGATAGCGCTCGAAGGCCGCTTGTGACCAGGTGTCATCGAGAGCGGTGTCGGCATAATGGCCGTAGCGCAGTGATTCGGCCACCTCGACGGCAGCTTGCCGCTGGTCATCGCCGGGCTGGATCTGAGCAAGCGCCAGTTGAGCGCACGACAACAGCAGCGCCAGCGTCAGGACCGCTGTGCGCCGAATAACGACAAACTGGCTCATCGATGAAGCACCCCTGGTTTCGTGTACACTTCCTTCCCTAGACAAGCGAATGCCCGGTGAGTTGCCTATGGCAGACATCGCATTGTAGCAGCTCTTGCGTCTACCACGACCCCTGATGAGGAATCACATGTCTCGGGAAGCCCGTCTCGAGCGCCTGCTCGACTTTCTGCACCGTTCTCCCACCCCCTGGCATGCCGTCGCGGCCATGGCCGAGCGGCTCGACGCCGCCGGCTTCCGCCGGCTCGACGAGAGCCAGGCATGGCAGCTCTCGGCGGGCGAGCGGGTCTACGTGACGCGTAACGACTCGTCCATCGTGGCCTTGCAGCTGCCTCATGCGGGGCTCGAGGCGCTGCGCATGATCGGTGCCCATACCGACAGCCCCGGACTGCGGCTCAAGCCGCACGCCGCCCAGACGGCGGCAGGCTGGTTGCAGCTCGGCATCGAGCTCTACGGCGGCGTGCTGCTGGCGCCCTGGTACGATCGCGATCTGGGGCTGGCCGGGCGCGTGCATGTGCGGCATCCGGATGGCCGGATAGAGGGCGTGCTGCTGCACGTGGATCGGCCGGTCGCCATCATCCCCAGCCTCGCCATCCACCTCGATCGCGAGGTCAATGCCGGGCGAGCGATCAACGCTCAGACCCAGATGCCGCCGGTGTTTCTGCAGGGCGGAGAGAAGGCCGACCTGCAGCGCCTGCTGCTCGAGTGGCTGGAGTCCCAGCATGGCATCGCGGGGGCCGAGATCCTCGACTTCGAGCTGGCGCTCCACGACGTGCAGCCGCCGGCCCTGGTTGGCGTCGAACGCGAACTGGTGGCCAGTGCGCGGCTGGACAACCTGCTCTCTTGTTTCATTGGCCTGGAGGCGCTGCTGGAGAGCGATGGCAGCCAGGGCGTGGTTCTGGTCGCCAACGACCACGAGGAGGTCGGCAGCGCCAGCGCCTGCGGCGCCCAGGGCCCGTTCCTCGGCGACGTGCTGCGCCGCGTGAACGCGCAGCTTGGCGAGCCGGGTGACGAGGGCTTCATCCGTTTGATCCAGGCCTCACGGATGATCTCCTGCGACAATGCCCACGCCCTGCACCCCAATTTCACCGACAAGCACGATGCCGCCCACGGGCCGGTGCTCAACGGTGGGCCAGTGATCAAGGTCAACGCCAACCAGCGCTATGCCACCAACAGCGCTACGTCGGCGTTGTTCCGTGACGTCTGCCGCGAGGCCGAGGTGCCGGTGCAGACCTTCGTAACCCGTGCCGACATGGGGTGCGGTAGCACCATCGGCCCGATCACCGCCACCGAGCTTGGCGTGCCGACGCTGGACGTAGGCGTGCCCCAGTGGGCCATGCACTCGATCCGCGAGACGGCAGGTAGCCAGGATGTCGAGCACCTGACCCGGGCGCTGATTGCTTTCGCCAACCGCCCCCGGCTGGTCTGAGGCGTCACCACGAAAAACCCGGCGCACAAGGCGCCGGGTTTTTTTTCGATCTGTGGTGGCTACGCCCTGACTCGAACAGGGGACCCCATCATTATGAGTGATGTGCTCTAACCAACTGAGCTACGTAGCCAATCAACGGAGGCGAAGTCTACGGATTCACTCCCGCCAGGTCAAGGCACTGGTTACACATTGAAGCGGAAGTGAATGACGTCGCCATCCTGGACCACGTATTCCTTCCCTTCGAGGCGCCACTTGCCGGCGTCCTTGGCGCCTTGCTCGCCGCCCAGGGCGACGAAGTCGTCGTAGGCGATCACTTCGGCACGGATGAAGCCCTTCTGGAAGTCGGTGTGGATCACGCCCGCAGCCTCGGGGGCCGTGGCGCCGATCTTGATCGTCCAGGCGCGCACCTCCTTGACGCCCGCGGTGAAATAGGTCTGCAGGCCGAGCAGCTTGTAGCCGGCGCGAATCACCCGATCGAGCCCGGGCTCCTCCATGCCCATCTCGTCGAGGAACATGGCGCGCTCCTCATCGTCGAGCTCGGCGATCTCGGCCTCGAGCTGGTTGCATACCGGGACTACCACGGCGCCTTCCTCGGCGGCGATCTCGTTCACCACGTCGAGATAGGGGTTATTGTCGAAGCCGTCCTCGTTGACGTTGGCGATGTACATGGTCGGCTTGAGGGTCAGGAAGCCGAAGCTCTTGAGCTGGCGCTTCTCGTCATCGTCGAGGCCGAAGCTGCGCAGCGGCTGGCCTTCGGCCAGGTGCGGCTGGATGCGGTCGAGGATCGCCTTGGTGGCGATGGCTTCCTTGTCGCCGCCCTTGACCACGCGAACCAGTCGCTGAATGGCGCGCTCGACGGTGTCGAGGTCGGCCAACGCCAGCTCCAGGTTGATGGTCTCGATGTCGGCGCGTGGATCGACCTGGTTGGCGACATGGATGACGTTGTCGTTGTCGAAGCAGCGCACCACGTGGGCGATGGCCTGGGTCTCGCGGATGTTGGCCAGGAATTGGTTGCCGAGTCCCTCGCCCTTGGAAGCGCCCGCCACCAGGCCGGCGATGTCGACGAACTCCATGGTGGTGGGGATCACCTTCTGCGGTTTCACGATCTCGGCCAACTTGTCGAGGCGCGGATCGGGCATCGGCACGATGCCGACGTTGGGTTCGATGGTGCAGAAGGGAAAGTTCTCGGCATCGATGCCGGACTTGGTCAGGGCGTTGAAGAGGGTCGACTTGCCGACGTTGGGCAGGCCGACGATACCGCAGTTGAAACCCATGGGATCGTCCTGGAAAGCGTGTTCGCGTTTGGAAAGTGCTGGCTATTCTACCGTCGCTACGAGCTACGAGCTACGAGCTACGAGCTTGCTGCCCGAACCCGCCGAGACCGTCAGGCCTTGAAGCTGTGCAGCCGGCTCATGGCACGTGCCCATTCGCCTGTCATGACGAGCGGAAGCGTTGCCAGGCTCTCGTCGAGGGCCGCACCGATCGCTTCGAGTTCGCTCTTGCCCGGGCGGCCCAGCACATAGTTGGTCACCTGGCGTGAATCGCCGGGATGACCGATGCCGATGCGCAGGCGATTGAAGTCCTTGTCGCCCAGCGCACTGATGATGTCTCGCAGGCCGTTATGGCCGCCGTGCCCGCCTCCCTGCTTGTAGCGGGCGGTGCCGGGAGGGAGATCGAGTTCGTCATGGGCCACCAGCAGTTCGCCAGGGGCGATCTTGAAGAACTGGCACAGCGCCGCCACGGCACCGCCGCTGCGGTTCATGAAGGTGGTGGGCTCGAGCAGATGGAGTTCCTGGCCGTCGAGCTGGACCTTGGCGTAAAGGCCGAGGAACTTCTTCTCCGTGCGCAGCTCGGTGCCGGCCTGGCGCGCCAGGATCTCGACCAGCCAGGCGCCGGCGTTGTGGCGCGTGGCGGCGTAGTTGTCACCAGGGTTGCCAAGCCCGATGATCGCCTTGACCTGGGGCATATGGGCCTCCAAACAAAAACAAGCGCCGTAGCGCTTGATCGGATGGGGAAGAGGGCCGCCCGAAGGCGGCCCCGGTGGCAGCGCTTACTCGGCGTTGCCTTCTTCGCCTTCCTCGCCTTCACTCTCGCCTTCGGTGGCCTCACTGCGGCCCTTCGGCTTGGTGATGCTCAGCACGGCGTTGTCGTGGTCGGCGCCGTGAGTCAGCTCGACCAGCGTGACACCGGCCGGCAGCTTGAGGTCGGAGAGGTGCAGGGTGGTGCCCATTTCGACATCGCTGATATCGACTTCGAGGAAGTCCGGCAGGTCCTTCGGCAGGCAGCTGATCTGCACCTCGTTGGAGAGGACGTGCAGCTCACCGCCCTGATCCTTGATGCCCTTGGACTTCTCCTCGCCCAGCACGTGCAGCGGCACGTTGATGGTGATCTCGTGCGTGGCGTCCACGCGCAGGAAATCGGCATGGGTGATCAGCGGCTTGTACGGGTGGCGCTGCAGGTCACGCACGACGACCTGCTCCTTCTTGCCGTCGATGACCAGGTTGAGCACCGAGGAGAAGAAGGACTCGTCCTCGATGGCCTTGTAGAACGCGGCCTTCTCGACGGAGATCGGCTGGGGAGCCTGCTCGCCACCGTAGACGATGGCCGGCACTTCGAGGTTCGCACGACGCAGGCGGCGGCTCGCACCTTTCCCCAGGTCGTTACGAACGCTGGCATTCAGTGTGAAATCGGACATGGTATTGCCTCTTGCTGAAGGTAAGGGAGACGTGCGACCCGCGACCTGATCGCGACGTTCCCGAAAGCCCCGTGGGGGCGCTACTCCGGCGCCACGTTCTTGCTGAGAATCGTTGAGAACCTCAGTGGAACATGGCGCTGACGGATTCCTCGTTGCTGACACGACGGATCGCCTCGGCGATCAGCCCTGCCACGCTGAGCTGACGTATCTTGCCGCTGCGACGAGCGACGTCGGACAGCGGTATGGTATCGGTTACCACCACTTCATCGAGCACCGAGCCGGTGATGTTCTCGACCGCCGGGCCCGACAGGATCGGGTGGGTGGCGTAGGCCACCACGCGGCGTGCACCGTGATCCTTCAGTGCGTCGCCGGCCTTGCACAGGGTGCCGGCGGTATCGATCATGTCGTCCACCACCACGCAGGTGCGGTTCTCGATCTCGCCGATGATGTGCATCACCTGAGCCTGGTTGGCCTGGGGGCGGCGCTTGTCGATGATGGCGAGGTCGGCATTGAGCTGCTTGGCGATAGCGCGGGCCCGCACCACGCCGCCTACGTCGGGCGATACCACGACCAAATCGTCATAGTTCTGGCGCTCGATGTCGTCGAGCAGGATCGGCGAACCGTAGACGTTGTCCACCGGCACGTCGAAGAAGCCCTGGATCTGGTCGGCGTGCAAGTCCATGGTCATCACCCGGTCGACGCCGGCCTTGACCATCATGTCGGCTACCACCTTGGCCGAGATCGGCACCCGGGCGGAGCGTACCCGGCGGTCCTGCCGGGCGTAGCCGAAGTACGGCACCACGGCGGTGATACGGGTAGCCGAGGCGCGCCGCAGCGCGTCCACCATCAGGATCAGCTCCATCAGGTTGTCGTTGGTCGGTGCGCAGGTGGACTGCAGAATGAAGACGTCCTTGCCGCGAACGTTCTCGTTGATCTCGACCGCGATCTCGCCATCGCTGAACTGCCCGACCGTGGCATTGCCCATCCGAGTGTCGAGACTCTCGGCGATCTTCTGGGCGAGTTCGGGGTTGGCATTCCCGGCAAAAACCATCAATTTTGACACGCGCATCCACCTATGCAGTGTTGGGGAGCCCTGTAGCGATGAACCAGGTTGCCGTGCGCGACGCCGTAGCGCTTTGGGGGCGGACGCACGCCGGCATCATGTTCAGTCACCTAGAGCAGCATGTAGCGGGGAGAGGTTCAGGCCGCGAGCAGTGAAAGCAGTATAGCGCTCCGGCAGGTCGGCCAATAGACGCCTCGCCGCGGCTTCCGTGTTCAGCCGAGCGAAGATGCAGGCACCGGTTCCCGTCAGCATGGCGGGTGCCCGGCTGCCAAGCCAGTCGAGGGCTTCGGCGACCTGCGGATAGAGTGACCGGACCGTCGGTTCGCAGTCGTTGTGCCAGCTGGGCGCTCCCCCCTGCAGTGCGCGCGCCATGGTAATCGGGGCGGTGTTACGTGTCAATTGCGCGGCCCCGAACACCGCGGCGGTGGCGACCTCGATACCGGGATGCACGACTAGGAACCATGGGGTATCAAGCGTGACCGGCGTGAGTCGCTCGCCTACGCCTTCGGCCCAGGCGGCATGGCCGCGTACGAACACCGGGACGTCGGCGCCGAGTCGCAGCCCGAGCGCGGCCAGCCGGTCGTGCGTTAGGCCGAGCTGCCATAGCCGGTCGAGGCCGAGCAGCGTGGTGGCGGCGTCGCTGCTGCCGCCACCGAGACCGCCGCCCATGGGCAGGCGCTTGGTCAGGTGGATATCGGCCCCCAGGGGGCAGCCGCTCTCCGCCTGCAGCAGCCGAGCTGCCCGCACGATCAGGTTGTCGCCGTCGGATACGCCCGGTAGGCCAGGCGTCAGGCGGATCTCGCCATCCTTCCTCAGTCGAAGACACAGCTCGTCGCCATGCTCGAGGAATTGGAACAGAGTCTGCAGCTCGTGATAGCCGTCGGCCCGGCGGCCGGTAATGTGCAGCATGCGGTTGAGCTTGGCCGGCGCCGGCAATTGGAGTTCGGTCATCGTTTCATTCGTCGATGGTCGGGCGCCACTCGGTGACCACCAGCGTCACTTGAAGATCGTCGTATTCCATGACCATTCGGCGTGGCAACCACAGCGACTCGACCTGGGTCCAGTCGCGATAGACGATCTGCCAGCCATCCTGTTCGAGTCGCAGGGGGAAGCCGCGTGCGTCCTCAGCCAATTGATAGCCGCTGTGATCGGCGGGCAGCCCGCGAATCCAGTCGGCCAGGGCGCTGACCGGCAGCGACCAGCCCAGCTGCTGCCGCATCAGGGCTTCGGGAGTCGGGGCTTCGAAACGCCCCTCGGCGTTGGTCAGGGTGAAGCGGCCCTCGCGACCCTCGAGCAGGTTGCGGCCGCTGCCGAAGGGGCCGCTGATCAGCATGCGGTAATAATGAGGGTGCTGGCTCCAGTCGAGGTTGGCGCTGGTCGTTTCCTGAGGCGTGCGCAATCCGGCTTTGCCAATCAGCGTCCAGGTGTCCAGGGCTTCCAGCCGCTCTTGCTGCGCCTGCCACTGATTGCTCGCGCGTTCGCCTTCCGGTGCCTTGCCCGGCGCAGCGCAGCCGGCCAGCAGCACAAGAGCGAGGCTCACGATAAACCAGCGTATCTCGAAAAAGGAGCGTCTCATGGCATCGTCTCGTTGACAGTGGATGGTCAGGGCGCCAGTTCGGGAATGCGTTCGAGGAGATCGTCGATGCGTGGATGCTCGTCGTGTCGACGTAGCGCTTGTTCCACGATGCGCCGCGCCTCGTCCCGACGGTCGAGAACCCACAGCACCTCGGCCAGGTGGGCGGCGATCTCCTGGTCGGGCATGCTGGCGTAGGCGCGTTCCAGCCACCCCAGCGCCTGCTCGGGATCGCCCAGTCGATAGTAGACCCAGCCCAGGCTGTCCATGATCGCCGGACTGCCGGGCTCGAGTGCATAGGCGCGTTCGATGAGCTCGCGGGCTTCCTCCAGGCGCTCGGTGTCGTTGATGTCGGCCAGGGTGTAGCCCAGCGCGTTCAAGGCCGAGGCGTTCTCCGGGTTGGCTTCGATGATACGGCCCAGGTCACGCTCCATCCCTTCGAGGTTGCCACGCTCCCAGGTGCGCATCGCACGCAGATACAGCAGTGCCTCGTCATTGGGGGTGCGCGAGAGTTCGCGGTCGAGCAGGGCGTCGGCATCACCCTGGCGCCCGGCCTCGTCGAGCAACTCCACCTCGAGAGCCACCAGTTCGCTGAAGTGCGATTCATGGCGCAGGCGCTCGATGCGCAGGAAGGCGCGGGCGTCGAGCAAGCGGTCGTCTTCGATCAGCATCTGAGCGGCGCGCGAGCGGGCGCGCAGAAAATCGCTGCCGGGAGCGACCTGGCGATAATAGAGCAGGGCGTTGTCCAGCTCGCCCTCCTCCTCGGCAATGGTGCCCATCAGATAAAAAGCCGCAGGTGGTGGGTCGTCGCTGCTGACCAGCGGCAGCAGCAGGCGTCGGGCCGCATCCAGGTGGCCGCCTTCCAGATAGAGACGGGCCAGCGAGATGTGCAGCTCCTGGTTGCCGACGTGCTCGTCCATCAGGGTGGAGGTGTGTCGTTCGGCGGCGGCCACGTTGCCCAGCATCAGCTCGGCCTGGGCCAGCAGCAGCAGGAAGCGCGGATCTCCCGGGGAGATCGCGAGACCGCGGCGTGCGGCTTCACGGGCCTGATGCGCATTGTCGGCTTCCAGCGCCAGCTGGGCGCGCGTCAGCCACAGGGCAGGCAGCTCCGAGTGATTGCGCTCGAGCCGAGTCAGGCGCCGCTCGGCCTGCTGACGCTGGCCCGTGGCCGCTTCGAGCGTTGCCATGGCGAGCACGGCATCGTGATAGTGGGGGTGAGTGCCGGCTTCGTTGCGGTCGAGATACTCTCCCAGCCGTTCGCGAAGCGGGAGCAGGTCCGTGCCGGATTCCAGCGCCAGTTCGGCGAAGAGTGCCAGCTCGGCATGCTGACCCTGCTCGGCCAGTGCCAGGCGTCGTTCGAGCGCCTGAGCCCAGTCGCCACGCTGCAAGGCCAGGCTGGCGAGCAGGCGCAGCGGTGCTTCCGCGCTCGGGTCGAGCTCGTGCCAGGTGCCAACGGCCTGTTCGAGCAGCAGAATATCGTTGCTGAAGCGTGCCGCCAGGGTACCGCGCTCCGCCAACGGCGTGGCTTTGTAGCGTTCGGCCATGGCCAGGTAGCCCAGCGTGGCGCGGCGATAGTCACCGCGCTGTCCCGCGAATTCGGCCGTCAGCAGCGTCGCCAGCCCCTCCGCGTCCAGTCCGTGCTCGATGGGGGGCGCCGATGCCATGGGGTCTTCTTGAGACATGGCTGAAGGAGAGGAGGTCAGGCTTTGACATCCGCCCAGCAGGGCGGTCAGGCCAAGCATTGCCAGTCCATGGCGTGAGGAGCGTATCAGCGTCGAGGGCATGCGTATCTCATCCGGTGTCCCGAGTTGCCAGCATACCGGCTAGCAGCCCAGGGGCAAAGGGATCGCTGCGTCGACGATGCGGCTCGACGAATGCGTTCCCTTGTCGTGCGTCAATTGCCGAGGCGGTGTGCCTGGCGCCGAGTTCGGAAGGCTGTGATAGAATGCAGCGCCGCAGAGACGATTTTTCATTTACGGTGCCGTTGCCGACATCACCCGAAGACGCTTAACGCATGACGCTTCTTGCCCTTGGAATCAACCACAGGACGGCCACGGTCGCAGTGCGCGAGCGGGTCGCCTTCACCCCGGCTCAGCTCGAGTCGGCGTTGGCCGAGTTGCGTCACCTGCCCCAGGTGCACGAAGCGGCGGTGCTCTCGACCTGCAACCGCACGGAGCTCTATTGCGTTACCGAACCGAGCGGCGAGCGTACCATTCTCGATTGGTTGAGCCACTTCCATGGGTTGGCGCTCGAAGAGCTGACACCCTGCGCCTATCACTATCTCGACAACGATGCCGCGCGTCACTTGATGCGCGTTGCAGTGGGGCTGGATTCGATGGTGCTGGGGGAGCCTCAGATACTCGGTCAGCTCAAGGAGGCCTATCAGTCGGCACGTCAGGCGAGCGGGTTGGGCGGCGAGCTGGAGCTGCTGTTCCAGCACACCTTTGCGGTAGCCAAGCAGGTGCGTACGCGCACCGGCATCGGCCAGAACCCGGTGTCGGTGGCCTACGCCGCAGTGAGCCTGGCAAGCCGTATCTTCGAGGACTTCGGTCGTTCGCGTGCACTGCTGATCGGTGCCGGCGAGACCATCGAGCTGGTGGCGCGTCATCTTCGCGAGGCCGGCGTGCGCGACATGATCGTCGCCAATCGTACGCGTGAGCGTGCCGAGGTGCTGGCGGGCGAATTCAATGCCGAAGCGATCTCGCTCAACGAGATACCCGATGCCCTGGCGCGTTCCGACATCGTCATTTCGTCGACCGCCGCACCGTTGCCGATTCTGGGTAAGGGCATGGCGGAGCGGGCGCTGAAGAAGCGCCGCCACCGGCCGATCTTCATGGTCGACATCGCCGTGCCGCGGGACATCGAGCCCGAGGTCGGTGATCTGGATGACATTTTTCTCTACACCGTCGATGACCTCAACGAGGTGATCCAGGAGAATCGGCGTCACCGCCAGGCGGCCGCCGACCAGGCGGAAGCACTGATCGAGCATGGCGTACACGTCTGGCTGCACGAACGGCGCATCCGCAGCAGCGGAGAGCTGATCCGGCGCTATCGCGACCAGGCGGCCGAGCTGCGCGAGTATTCCGAGCGTCAGGCGCTGGCAAAGCTGGCTCGCGGGGAGGACCCTGAGGAGGTGATACGCCTGCTGGCGCACCAGCTCACCAATCGCCTGCTGCATCGGCCCACGGTAGCCCTGCGTGAGGCATCTGGCGGCGAGCGACGTGATCTGCTCATCGCCGCCGAGGCGCTGCTGCTGGATTCCCCATCAACGAAACCCTGACAGGACACGCCATGAAAGCGACCCTGCGCCAGCGTCTCGATGGCTTCGTCGAGCGCTTCGAGGAGCTCGCCGCCTTGCTGGCGGAGCCCGAGGTGATCAGCGATCAGCCTCGCTTCCGCGACTATTCCCGTGAGTATGCCGAACTCGAGGCGTTGGCCGAGGCCTGGCGCGATTATCTGGCGACCGAGCGCGAGCTGGAAGACGCCGCGTTGCTGGCCGACGACAGCGATGCCGAGATGCGCGAGCTGGCCCAGATGGAGCTGGAGGAGGGGCGGGAACGGCTGGAGACACTTGAGGCACGGCTCAAGCAGCTGCTGGTGCCGCGTGATCCCGATGACGGTCGCAACGTCTTTCTGGAGGTTCGCGCCGGTACCGGTGGCGACGAAGCAGCACTGTTCGCCGGCGACCTGTTCCGCATGTACTCGCGCTATGCCGAGAAGCGGGGCTGGAAGGTCGAGGTGATCAGCGCCAGTCATGGGGAGCAGGGCGGCTACAAGGAGATCATCTCGCGGGTCAAGGGCGATGGGGTCTATGCCCGGCTCAAGTTCGAGTCCGGCGCGCACCGCGTCCAGCGGGTGCCTGCCACGGAGTCCCAGGGGCGCATCCATACCTCGGCCTGTACCGTAGCGGTGATGCCGGAGGCCGATGAAGTGGGCGATGTCACCATCAATCCCGCCGACCTGCGGGTGGATACGTTCCGCTCCAGCGGTGCCGGCGGCCAGCACGTCAACACCACCGACTCGGCGATTCGCATCACCCACCTGCCGAGCGGGGTGGTGGTCGAGTGCCAGGAGGAGCGCAGCCAGCACAAGAACCGGGCCAAGGCCATGTCGTTGCTGGCCGCGCGCCTCAAGCAGAGCGCCGTGGAGAGCCATCAGCGCGAGCGGGCCGACACGCGCCGCAGTCTGGTCGGGTCGGGGGATCGCAGCGAGCGCATTCGCACCTACAACTTCCCCCAGGGCCGGCTCACCGACCACCGCATCAACCTGACGCTCTATAAGCTTGGTGAGGTGATGACCGGCGAACTCGACGAAGTCCTCGATCCGCTGATCCAAGAGCACCAGGCCGAGCAGCTGGCGGCGCTGCAGCAGGAGGCCTGATGCGCCTCGACGCCCTGGTGGCGTGGGCTAGCAAGCGGTTGGCTGGGGCGGGCTCGCCCACGCCGCGGCTCGATGCCGAAGTGCTGCTGTGTCATGTGCTGGGCGTCGAGCGTACCTGGCTCTATACGTGGGGCGACCGGCCCGCGACGAGCTACGCGCGGGCTCGCTTCGAGGCCCTGGTGGCGGCACGCGCAGGAGGACATCCCGTGGCCTACCTGACCGGCGTGCGCGAGTTCTGGGGGCTGGCCCTGGCCACCTCGCGGCACACCCTGATTCCCCGGCCCGACACCGAGACCCTGGTGGAAGTGCTGCTCGAGCTGGCGTCTGAGCCGTCGGGTCGGCTGCTCGATCTGGGCACCGGAACCGGCGCCATCGCACTGGCCTTCGCCAGCGAGCGGCCCGGTTGGGAGGCGCTCGGCGTCGACCGGGTGCCCGAGGCCGTGGCGCTGGCCGAGTCCAATGCGGGTCGGTTGGGCATCGCCAATGCGCGCTTCCTTCACAGCAACTGGTTCACTGCCCTGGCGGAGGAGCGCTTCGCGCTTGTCGCGGCCAACCCGCCTTATATCGACGCCAAGGATCCGCACCTGGCACAGGGCGACGTGCGCTTCGAGCCCAGCAGCGCCCTGGTCGCGGCGGGGGCAGGGCTTGCCGACCTGCGCCATCTCGCCGAGCGTGGCATAGCCCACCTGTCAGCCGGGGGCTGGCTGGTGCTGGAGCATGGGCACGACCAGGCGGCAACCGTTCGCCGCCTGCTGGAGGCCTGCGGTTATGTCGCGATAGCCGGCCGACGGGACCTGGGCGGACAGGAGCGGGTCACGTTCGGGCGGCGGCCGTAACAACGTTGAGGAGGCGTATTGGAGGGGTGGTGGTCGCTGTGGTACATCTGTTCAGGAAATAATTCCAAATGTCGGCATGTTTGTGCGACCGAACACCAGCACTACGCCTGAATGCCGCGCTTTTTCAGGTCGATTTGCTGACATGGCGACGCTTCACTCACTCTGATTCGGCTTTCCACGACACCATAATGAAAACCAAGACCCGCTCGCTCGATCGTATCGATCTCAAGATCCTGCGCTGCCTGCAGGACAACGCCCGTATCTCCTACGTCGACCTGGCCGCCCAGGTCGGACTCTCCACCACACCCTGCCTGGAGCGCGTCAAGCGCCTCGAAAAGTCCGGTGTCATCAAAGGCTACAAGGCGATACTCAACCCTCGTTCGCTCAAGGCCAACCTGTTGGTGTTCGTCGAGATCAGCCTCGAGACGCAGTCGCCGGCCGTGTTCGACGAATTCCGTCGTGCCGTCTCCCGCTTGCCACAGATCCAGGAGTGTCATCTGGTCTCGGGGCAGTTCGACTACATTCTCAAGTGCCGGATTCCCGAGATGTCCGCCTACCGCCAGCTGCTCGGCGACGTGGTGCTGACCCTTCCCGGCGTCAAGGAGTCGAAGAGCTACGTGGTGATGGAAGAGGTCAAGGAGGAATTCTCGCTTTACGTCCCCGACATCGACGAACTCGAAGGCAAGTAATGGCAATGAACGACGAGGCGCTGCTGCGCTACAGCCGGCAGATCATGCTGGAGGCGATCGACATCGACGGGCAGGAGCGTCTGCTGGCTTCACGCGTGCTGGTGGTGGGTGCCGGCGGACTGGGCTCGCCGGTGGCGCTCTACCTGGCCGCCGCCGGAGTGGGTCACTTGGTCCTGGCCGACGCCGACGAGGTGGAACTCTCCAACCTGCAGCGCCAGATCGCCCATGGCATGGACGATCTGGGGCGCAACAAGGCGCGCTCTGCCCGTGATTCCGCCGTGGCGCTCAACCCTGGGTGCGACATCCGCGTGATCGAGGCGCATCTCGATGAGGCCGCGCTCGATGCCACCGTGCGCCAGGTCGATCTGGTGCTCGACTGTACCGACCGCTTCTCCAGCCGCTATGCCATCAATGCCGCCTGTCAGCGCGCCGGTGTACCGCTGGTGTCCGGGGCGGCGATCCGGTTCTCCGGCCAACTGGCGGTGTTCGATTCGCGCGATGCCGCTTCGCCCTGCTATGCCTGCCTCTATCCCCCGGGGGAGGGTGGCGACGAGGAGCTGCGCTGTGCCGAAAGCGGGGTAGTGGCGCCGTTGGTGGGGCTGATCGGCTGTTTTCAGGCGCTGGAAGCGGTCAAGCTGCTCAGCGGCGCCGGAACGCCGCACAGGGGGCTTTCCACCTTTGACGGCCTCTCCGGGCAGTGGCGTCACTTCCAGGTGCCGCGCGATCCGAACTGTCCGGTATGTGCCGCACGCTGAGCTCGGGTGATGGTTATTATTTTACAAATGCAATTGGCCGTCATAGTGAGAAAGCCCAATTCGGCTGCGCTATTTCTCAATTCACTGCTGTTTTTAAAGGATTTTTTTAAGACCTGCTTGGGCTGGGTAAAGGCTGGTAAGTCAATTTCGTTATTGAATACTTGACAGCCCCTGTCGGTATGGTGCCAGACTAGTCGAACCCGATGTCCCGGTGTACCGCTTCAGGAAACGCAGTATGACCACTGCCGCCCAGACCGACAGACCCGCCTCCTACTATCGCGACTCGATCGCGGTGCGTCTCGATCAGACATGTCCACCGCTCGCCGGCCAGCGGCGTGTCGACGTGTGCGTGATCGGTGGCGGTATCACCGGCTGTTCCGCCGCGCTCCACCTGGCCGAGCGTGGCTATTCGGTAGCGCTGCTGGAGGCTCGCGAGATCGGCTTCGGCGCCTCCGGGCGCAGCGGAGGGCAGATTCTTCCCGGTCTTGGGACCGATATCGCCACCGTAGCGCAGGCGCTTGGCCGCGAGCGTGCCCGGGAGGTGTGGGAGATGAGCCGCGAGGCGGTGGGCCTCACGGCCGAGCTCATCGAGCGCCACGCCATTCCCTGCGACCTCGCCTGGGGCTATCTGCATGCCGCAGTCAAGCCGCGCCACGTGCGTGAACTGCGCGAGATGCAGGAGAGCCTGGCGCGGGACTACGGCTACACGGCGCTCGAGTGGCTGGAAGGTGGGGCGCTGCGTGAGCGAGTCGTCACCGACGCCTATCCCGGCGCCCTTCTCGAGCACGAGGGGGGGCACCTGCATCCGCTCAATTATACCTTGGGCCTGGCACGGGCGGCCCAGCGGGCGGGCGTTGCGATTTACGAGCATAGCCCCGCCCTGGCCGTACGTCGCGGCCAGCCGGCCACGGTGGTGACGGCCCAGGGGGAGGTCACGGCCGATTTCGTGGTGGTTGGCGCCAATGCCTACCTGGGGCGCCTGCTGCCGGAGCTGGAGGGGCGCGTCATGCGTGCGGCCAACTATATCATCGCCACCGAGCCGCTGGGTGAGGCGCGGGCGGCTCAAGTCCTGCCGTGCAACGATGCGCTATCCGATGCCAATTTCGTGCTCGACTACTACCGTCTCTCGTCCGACAGGCGGCTGATCTATGGCGGGGAGGTCAGTTACGATGGCCGCGAGCCACGCGGCTTGCAGCAGCGCATGGACGCCAAGATCGCACGCTTGTTTCCGGTCCTCGACGGGATACGTATCGACTACCGCTGGGGTGGTGACGTGGCGATCACGCTCAACCGTGCGCCGGACTTCGGCCGCCTTGGCAGCAACGTCTACTATGCCCAGGGCTATTCGGGGCACGGCATGGCGCTGGCCGGGCTGGCCGGAAAGCTGCTTGGCGAGGCCATTGCCGGTCAGAGCGAACGTTTCGATCTCTTTGCCGCCATGCCCCATCGCCGCTTTCCCGGCGGCGAGCGCCTGCGCACGCCGCTGCTGGTACTGGCCACCACTTTTTACAAGCTGCGCGACCGACTATAACGAACATGACGCCCGGGACGGGCTGCAATGAGGTTCCCATGAAAGACCTGGAAAGCTGGCTGAAGGAACGACGCATCACCGAGGTGGAGTGCCTGGTCAGCGATATCACCGGTATTGCCCGCGGCAAGATTACGCCGGTGTCGAAGTTCATGGCCGAAAAGGGAATGCGTCTGCCCGAGAGCGTGCTGCTGCAGACCGTGACCGGTGACTACGTCGAGGACGAGCTCTATTACTCGCTGCTCGACCCTGCAGATATCGACATGCTCTGCCGACCCGATATCTCCGCGGTCTACCCGGTACCCTGGGCGCTGGAGCCTACCGCCCAGGTGATCCACGACTGCTACGACAAGATGGGCAACCCCATCGAACTCTCCTCCCGCAACCAGCTCAAGCGGGTGCTGGCGCTCTACGCCGAACAGGGCTGGAAGCCGGTGGTGGCGCCGGAAATGGAGTTCTACCTGACCAAGCGCTGCGAGGATCCCGACCTGCCGCTGCTGCCGCCCATCGGCCGCAGCGGGCGCCAGGAAACCGGTCGGCAGTCGTTCTCGATCGATGCGGCCAACGAGTTCGATCCGCTGTTCGAGGACATGTATGACTGGTGCGAGGTTCAGGGCCTCGACATCGATACCCTGATCCACGAGGAGGGGACCGCCCAGATGGAGATCAACTTCCGTCACGGCGACCCTCTGATGCTGGCCGACCAGGTCTTCCTGTTCAAGCGCACCCTGCGCGAGGCGGCGCTCAAGCACGACGTGGTGGCGACCTTCATGGCCAAGCCGATCACCAACGAGCCCGGCAGCGCCATGCATATCCATCAGAGCGTGCTGGATGCCACGACCGGCAAGAGCGTGTTTGCCAACGAGGACGGCTCCATGAGCCAGCTGTTCCTGCACCATATCGGCGGCATGCAGCGCTTCATTCCCGAGGCGCTGCCGCTGATGGCGCCCAACGTCAATTCCTTCCGCCGTTTCCTGCCCGACACCTCGGCGCCGGTCAACGTCGAGTGGGGCGAGGAGAACCGCACCTGCGGTCTCAGGGTGCCGGACTCTTCACCGCAGAACCGGCGCATCGAAAACCGCCTGCCCGGCGCCGACGCCAACGCCTATCTCGCCATTGCGGGAAGCTTGCTGTGTGGTTACCTCGGTATGATGCAGCAGCTCAACCCCTCCGCGCCGGTGCAGGGCCGGGCCTTCGAGCGTCGCAACCTGCGCCTGCCGTTCACCCTCGAGCAGGCCCTGGAGCGGATGGAGAACTGCAGCGAGCTGGAGCGCTACATGGGCCATCGCTTCGTGACCGGCTACGTGGCAGTCAAGCGGGTGGAGAACGAGAACTTCAAGAAAGTCATCAGCTCGTGGGAGAGGGAGTTCCTGCTGTTGAGCGTTTAGTGGGAAGAATGACCGGCCAGCTGCTGCGGTCGGACCGACGACAACAATGCGAACAAGAGGTGTCATCATGTCATGTCAACGCAAGCTGACTCAGGCCGTAGCGCTGTGCTCACTGACCATCGCCGCTGCCGCCCAGGCCAATGAGGTGCGCGTCTACAACTGGTCGGACTACATCGCGCCGGACACGCTGGAAAAGTTCACCGAGGCCACCGGCATCGAGGTGATCTACGACGTCTACGACAGCAACGAGGTGCTCGACGCCGCTGTGCTGGCGGGTCGCTCCGGCTATGACGTGGTGGTGCCCTCCAACTACTACCTGACCCGCCAGGTCAGCGCCGGGGTCTATCAGGAGCTGGATCACGACAAGATCCCCAACATGGAGAACCTCAACCCCGAACTGATGGAGCAGCTGGAGTCGATCGACCCGGGCAGCCAGTATTCGATTCCCTACATGTGGGGCACCAACGGTATCGGCTACAACGTCGAGCGGGTCACCGAGATTCTCGGCGAAAATGCGCCGCTGGATTCCTGGGCGCTGATCTTCGACCCCGAGGTGACCACGGCACTGAACGAGGGCGGCTGCGGTATCTCCATGCTGGATACCGGTGACGACATGCTCTCTGCCGCCATGGCCTACCTGGGCCTGTCGCCGACCTCGGAGGAGACCGAAGACGTCGAGGCGGCCGGCGATCTGATCGCCGCGGTGCGCGACAACATCACTTACTTCCACTCGTCGCGCTACATCTCCGACCTTGCCAACGGCGATATCTGCGTGGCGGCGGGCTACTCTGGCGACATCTTCCAGGCCGCCGACCGCGCCGAGGAAGCGGGGCGTGACTTCGAGATCGCCTACACCATACCCAAGGAGGGCGCGGCGCTGTGGTTCGACATGATGGCGATTCCGGCCGACGCGCCCAACCCGGACAACGCCCACGCCTTCATCAACTTCATCCTCGAGCCCGAAATCGCCGCTGACATCACCGAGTACGTGGTCTACGCCAACCCCAATATCGCCGCCAACGAATATCTCGACCCGGAGATCCTCAACGACACCTCCGTCTATCCCAATCAGGAGGTGATGGAGAACTTATACGTTCAGGAAGAGAAATCCCTGGCCGTGCAGCGCGTGCGTACTCGCACCTGGAACCGGGTGAAGTCCGGTATCTGACCCTCCCATGCCGGCCCTGCGGGCCGGCATAAAGACATGAATTCGTCACGTACCCCTGGCGTCGCCACGCCCAGGTCGGCGGGCCCGGCCAGGCACCATTTGTGACGAGTTCCGCCTTCGCTTTCATCTCGTTTGCACAGGAGATGCTGTGATGACAGAGACCCGGACCCAAGCGACAGAGCCACCGCGACGAACCGCCGAAAGCATGGCGCAGGCCGAAGGAGTGCCCGGCAAGCCGCGCCCGGTCCGTCATGAAGAGCTGATGGAGATTCGTCGCGTCAGCAAGCGTTTCGACGGCGTACTGGCGGTGGATGATGTCAGCCTGTCGATTCGTCGCGGCGAGATCTTCGCCCTGTTGGGCGGCTCCGGCTCGGGCAAGTCGACGCTGCTGCGCATGCTGGCCGGCTTCGAGAAGCCCAGCGAAGGTCAGATCGTGCTCGATGGGGAAGATATCACCGCCATGCCGCCCTACGAGCGGCCGATCAACATGATGTTCCAGTCCTACGCCCTGTTTCCGCACATGACGGTGGCGCAGAATATCGCCTTCGGCCTCAAGCAGGACAAGCTGCCTCGACGCGAGATTGGCGAGCGTGTGGCCGAGATGCTCAAGCTGGTGCACATGGAGGCCTACGCCCGGCGCAAGCCGCACCAGCTCTCCGGCGGCCAGCGACAGCGCGTGGCGCTGGCCCGGTCGCTGGCCAAGCGACCCAAGCTGCTGCTCCTCGATGAGCCGATGGGGGCGCTGGACAAGAAGCTGCGCACCGAGATGCAGCTCGAGGTGGTGCAGATCCTGGAGCGTGTCGGCGTCACCTGCATCATGGTTACCCACGACCAGGAGGAGGCCATGACCATGGCCGACCGCGTGGCGATCATGGCTGATGGCTGGATCGCCCAGGTGGGAACGCCGATGGACGTCTACGAGAGCCCGGCCAACCGCATGGTGGCCGAGTTCGTGGGTACGGTGAACCTGTTCGAGGGCGAGATCGTCGTCGATGAAACCGACCACTGCATCATCGAGAGCCCCGCGCTCGGCTGCTCGATTCGCATCGGCCACGGTGTCAGCACCCAGGCCGACGAACGTCGGGTGTGGGTGGCGGTGCGTCCGGAAAAGACCTGGCTGACCCGCGAACGTCCGTCGGGCGAAACCAACTGGGCGGCCGGTATCGTCGAGGACATCGCCTACCTCGGCGGTTTTTCGGTCTACTACGTGAGGTTGGAGGGCGGCCACCTGGTCAAGGCCAGCATGACCAATACCGAGCGCCGCGGCGACCGGCCGCGCTGGGACGAGCCGGTATTCGTTCACTGGGACGACCAGAGCGCCGTCATTCTGCACGACTGATCGAGACGCCGGGAGATCCGCATGACTCACGTAACCGCTCGCCTGCGGCGACTGCTCAAGCCCGGCCGTGGCTGGATCATCGCCGTCCCGCTGCTGTGGCTGACCCTATTCTTCCTGCTGCCGTTCGGCATCGTACTCAAGATCAGCCTCTCCGAGGCTGCCATCTCGATACCGCCTTACGGCCCTATCTTCGACTATGCCAACCAGACGCTTAACGTCATCGTGACGTTCGGCAACTACCTGTTCCTGGCCACCGACACGCTGTATGTCTCGGCCTATTGGGGCTCGGTGAAGATAGCCCTGCTGGCCACCGTGCTGTGCCTCGCGCTCGGTTATCCCATGGCCTATGCCATGGCCCGCGCCCCGGCCCACTGGCAGCTGGTGTTGCTGCTGCTGGTGATGCTGCCGTCGTGGACCTCGTTCCTGATTCGCGTCTATGCCTGGATGGGTATCCTCAGCAACAACGGCTTGATCAACAATCTGCTGATATGGGCTGGGTTGATCGATTCGCCGATTCGCATGCTCAACACCAACTTCGCCGTGATTCTGGGAATCGTCTATGCCTACCTGCCGTTCATGGTGCTGCCGCTCTATGCCAACCTGACCCGGCTCGACACCTCGCTGCTGGAGGCGGCCTCGGATCTCGGTTCGCGCAAGCTCAACACCTTTCTCACCGTGACGCTGCCGCTGTCGAAGGGCGGCATCATCGCCGGCTCGATGCTTGTGTTCATCCCGGCGGTGGGGGAGTACGTGATCCCGGAGCTGCTGGGCGGGCCCAATACGGTAATGATTGGCAAGGTGCTGTGGGAAGAGTTCTTCCACAACCGTGACTGGCCGGTGGCTTCGGCACTGGCGATGGTGATGCTGGCGATCCTGATCGTGCCTATCGCCCTGTTCCACCGCTACCAGTCCCGCGAGCTGGAGGAGTGACCATGCGCAAGCCATCCTTCACCACCGTGATGCTGATCGTCGGGCTCGTCTTCCTCTATCTGCCGATGCTCATCCTGGTGATCTACTCCTTCAATTCGTCGCGTCTGGTCACCGTATGGGCGGGCTTCTCGGCGCACTGGTATGTCGAACTGTTTCGTGACGAGCAGATCCTCTCGGCCATATGGACTAGCCTGCGCATCGCCTTCTTTTCCGCCTCCATGGCGGTGTGCCTGGGCACGTTGGCCGCCTTCGTGATGGTGCGCTTCGCCCGTTTCCGCGGCAAGACGGCGCTCTCCAGCATGGTCACTGCGCCGCTGGTGATGCCCGAGGTGATCACCGGCCTGTCGCTGCTGCTGCTGTTCGTGCACATGGCGCAGCTGATCGGCTGGCCAGCGGACCGCGGCATGGTCACCATCTGGATTGCCCACACCACCTTCTGCAGCGCCTATGTGGCGGTGGTGGTGGCCTCACGTCTGCGCGAGGTGGACCTGTCGATCGAGGAGGCGGCCATGGACTTGGGGGCCCGCCCGGTGCGTACTTTCTTCCAGATCACCCTACCGGTGATTGCGCCGGCGCTGGCGGCGGGATGGCTGCTGGCTTTCACCCTGTCGCTCGATGATCTGGTGATCGCCAGCTTCGTCTCCGGTCCCGGTGCGACCACGCTGCCGATGGTGGTGTTCTCTTCGGTGCGCCTTGGCGTCTCGCCCAAGATCAACGCCCTGGCCACGCTGATCATCCTGGCGGTATCGCTGGCCACCTTCATCGCCTGGTACCTGATGCGGCGCAGCGAGGCAAGGCGGCGGCAGGCGATGTTGCAGGATATGACGGCAGGAAGATAATTTTTTTCTTTGAGCATGAGGTAGTTATGTCGATCCAAGCCAATGCCGAGCATGTGGCGTCCTACTATGCTGCCACAGCCAACCCCGCGCCGGAGCGCCCCGCCCTGGTCGGCGACATCGAGTGCGAGGTGTGCGTGGTGGGGGCGGGCTTCACCGGTATCTCGGCGGCCCTGCACTTGGCCGAGCAGGGGTTGGAGGTGGTCGTGCTCGAGGCCGCCCGCGTCGGCTTCGGCGCTTCCGGGCGCAACGGCGGCCAGATCGTCAATAGCTACAGCCGCGATATGGACGTGATCGAGGCCAGGTACGGTGCCGACACCGCGCGGGCCTTGGGCGATATGGCCTTCGAGGGCAATCGCATCATTCGTGATCGTATCGCCGGCTACGAGATCGCCTGCGACCTGAAGCAGGGCAACCTGTTCGCCGCCTGCAACCGCAAGCAGCTCGAGGGGTTGCGCGAGCACAAGGCGCTATGGGAGCGCTATGGCAACCGTCAGCTGGAACTGCTGGAGGGCGAGGCCTACCGGCGCGAGATCGGCAGCGAACGCTATGTCGGTGCACTGGTGGATCATTCCGGTGGCCACCTGCATCCGCTCAATCTGGTATTGGGCGAGGCCGCTGCGTTCGAGTCGCTGGGCGGCAAGATCCATGAGCAAACCCCTGTGCTCGAGGTGCGTCACGGTGAGAGCGTCACGCTGCGTACGCCGAGTGGCAGCGTGACCGCACGGCGCGTGGTGATGGCCGGCAACGCCTACCTGCAGGGCATCTTGCCGGAGCTGGAGGGCAAGTCGATGCCCTGTGGTACGCAGATCATCACCACCGAGCCGCTGCCAGAGGCGCTGCGTCGCGAGCTGATCCCTCACGACATGGCGGTGGAGGATTGCAACTACCTGCTCGACTACTACCGCTTCACCGCCGACGGCCGCCTGCTCTACGGTGGCGGGGTCAACTACGGCGGCCAGGATCCGGCGGATATTGCCGCGGTGATTCGTCCCAAGATGCTCAAGACCTTTCCGCAGCTGGCCGATGCGCGCATTGACTTCGCCTGGAGCGGCAACTTCCTGATGACGCTCAATCGATTGCCGCAGTTCGGTCGCCTTAACGACAATGTCTATTATGCCCAGGGCTACTCGGGGCACGGGGTGACCTGCTCGCACCTGGCCGGCAAGTTGGTCGCCGAAGTGATGCGCGGCGAGGGCGAGCGATTCGAGGCCTTTGCCGGCCTGCCGCACCTGCCGTTCCCCGGTGGGCGATTGCTGCGCGTGCCGCTCTCGGCGCTCGGAGCATGGTACTACGCCACGCGGGACCGGCTCGGCTGGTGAGGTGTCGCCAGCGGCGGACACCGGGGCAGAAAATGTGAAAGCCGTTGCGTCGCGCTTAACGTCTCCCTACCGCTGCGTATACTGAAGTCATTCCCGGGCGGCATGGAGTGCCGCTCGTCACGTCTCTTCTCTTGCACATCGTATCGAGCCGAGCCTTATAAGCCCGGGGCGGCATATCGCCCTGCAGGAGGAGCGTGATGAACAAGTCGATCGTGATCGGAGCGACGCTGAGCGTATTGGGACTGGGTGGCCTGGGCTACGGCGCCTGGCAGGTACAGCAAGCGCCCAGGGAGAGCGGGCCGCAGTTCGCCGAGGTCGTGGCGGTGCAGCCGGTGACGCGCAGCGTCGAGACGCCGCGCGAGGTGTGTGAGGACGTGGTGGTCCAACAGCAAGCCCAGGCGCCCAGCCGCGATCCCCATCGCATCGCCGGTACGGCAGCGGGGGCCGTGATTGGTGGCTTGCTCGGCAACCAGGTCGGTGGCGGCAGTGGCAAGACCCTGGCCACCGTGGCGGGGGTGGTGGGCGGCGGCTTTGCCGGGCGCGAGATCCAGGGGCGTATCGAGGCCAACCAGACCCAGACCTACACCACCACGCAGCGACAGTGCCACACCGTCATGGATACCCGGGAGGAAACCGTCGGCTATGACGTCACCTGGCGCCACGGCGACCTTACCGAGGTGTCCCGCCTGGACCATCAGCCGCAGGGTGATCGCGTGCTGCTCGAGGAAGGGCAGCCACGTTGGGACCTTCCGCTGGCCACCAGCGATGGTTGATCACTCTTCCTCGTGTCGCCCCGGCTTCGGTCGGGGCGCTGTCATTTGCTCCGCCCCCGCGAGAGTGCGCACTCGTCAAACGTGACGCAGGTACCAGGCGTACTCCAGCTGGCTTACCGTCTGCATGGCTTGTTCACGCTCGGCGCGCCGGTTGGCAGCGAAAACGTGAACGAACTCGCGGCCCAGAGCGCTCTTGAGCGGCTCGCAGGCTTCCAGCAGGTCGATCGCCTGTTGCCAACTGTTGGTCAAAGAGGGCCCGAACTGCTCATAGGCGTTACCCTCGACGGGCGCAGGCGGCGTCAACTGTTCCGCGATGCCGTGCTCGATGCTTGCCAGCAGGACGGCTAGCAGCAGGTATGGATTGACATCGGCCCCAGCGACCCGGTGCTCGATACGGCGTGCGTCGTTGTTGCCGGAGGGGATGCGTAGGGCCACCGAGCGATTGTCGAATCCCCAGGTCGGGGCCATGGGGACATAGAGCCCAGGCTGGAAGCGCCGGAACGAGTTGAGGTTGGGCGCAAAGATGGCCATCGAGGCCGGCATCAGCTCCAGCAGTCCCGCCACGGCCCAGTGGAGCGTTTGGCTGCCGAGGAGATCGCCGTTGTCGGCGGCGAAGACATTGCGGTCGCTGGCGTCGAGCATGCTGAGGTGCACGTGGGTGCCGTTACCTGCCTCGAGGCCGTAGGGCTTGGCCATGAAGGTGGCCTCGAAGCCGTGATTCAGCGCCACGCCCTTGACCAGTCGCTTCAGCAGGACGGCACTGTCACACGCTCTGAGTGCATCGTTGCAGTGGCCGAGGGTGATCTCGAACTGGCCCGGCGCGCACTCCTTGAGCGCCGTGTCGAGCGGCAGGTTCTGGAGCTCTGCCGCCCGCTGCACGTCTTCCAGGAAAGCCGCATACTCGTCGAGCTCGTCGATGGAATAGAGCTGGCTCTGGCTGGCGCGCTCGCCGTTGCGCGGTGAGCGTGGTGGCTGTATCCACCCCTCTGGGGTACGTTCGCGGTCGAGCAGATAGAACTCCATCTCCACTGCCGCCACCGGCGTCAGGCCCCGCTCGTGCAGTCGCTGCAACTGTCGTGACAACACCTGGCGCGGGTCGGCGAAGAAGGGCGAGTCGTCGGGCTCGACCATGGTCATCAGCACTTGGCCCTGACGGCCATTGCGCAGCCAAGGCGATGGCAACAGCGTACCCTCGAGGGGGCGACATATCCTGTCTCCGTCTCCGCTGGCGAGGCCGAGGCCGGTCGCCTCGATGGTATGGCCGTTGATGTCCAGGGCGAAGACCGAGGCCGGCAGGTTGATGCCGTCACGGCAGACCTTGTCCAGCTTGTCGCGCGGGATGCGCTTGCCGCGCATGACACCGTTGAGATCGCTGATCAGCAGATCGATGCTGTCGATGGCAGGGTGGCGCGCGAGAAACTCCCGGGCCTGGTCGGCGCTGAGCGGCGGCATGGGGCACCTGTCACTGTCGCTGGTTCGTCATTAATGCCTATCTTTCGTCGACGATCCTGTGTTGTCAAATCTTTTACGGATTGTCGATGCGGATTGCTGATGCTTTTCCGCAAAAAGCCTTGCGTGTGTAGCTTGAGCAAGGGGCTGTGGGGCCGGGGGTGGATTTTTTTGCCTCGATAGTGGAAAGTTTAATCAACACAGTTCTGCCAACCTGATTTCGAGGAGGCCGCCATGCCGAACCGACCCCTGGTGGGCGTCATCGCCTGTCGCCGAGAGGTGGAGGGCCACCCTGCCCACGTGGTGACCGACAAGTACCTGAGTGCACTGCGCTCCTATGGCCTGGCGCCGGTGGTGCTGCCGGTCTGGCAGGATGCTCTGGACGGCGACCTGCTCGCGCATCTGGACGGCCTGCTATTGACCGGCAGCTACTCCAACGTCGACCCCGCCCGCTACGGGGCAAAGCGCGCACGGGAGAACACCCGCGACGACCTGCACCGCGATGCCGCCGCGCTGGCCTGGATACCCGCCGCCATTCGTCAGGGCCTGCCGCTGCTGGGGATCTGTCGCGGCTTCCAGGAGCTCAACGTAGCCTACGGCGGCACGCTGCACCAGGCGGTGCAGAACGTGCCCGGCCTTGCCGACCACCGCGAGCCAGAAGCCGACTACGCGACCCGCTATGCGCCTGCGCATGACATCGAGGTTTGCGCCGGAGGCCGCCTGGCAGCGCTGTACGTCGAGCCGCATGCAACGGTCAACTCGCTGCACCAGCAGGGTATCGATCGCCTGGGTGACGGGTTGAAAGTGGAGGCGACGGCGCCGGACGGGCTGATCGAGGCGATATCGGTGGTCGCAGCCCCGGCCTTCGCCCTGGCGGTTCAGTGGCACCCCGAATGGCGTACACAGGAGCATCCGCTCTATCACGCCCTGTTCGAGGGCTTCGCCGCTGCCTGTCGTGCTCATTTTTTCGACCGCGCCGTTGCCGAGTCGCTATCCATCTGAGCAGGAGAATACCCATGCAGACCCAGACCTACCGCCAGTTGGATCGTGACCACCACCTGCACCCCTTCACCGACTTCAAGGCACTGGCGGAGGAGGGTAGCCGCATCGTCACTCACGCCGAGGGTATCTATATCCATGACAGCGAGGGCCATCGCATCCTCGACGCCATGGCCGGGCTGTGGTGCGTCAACCTCGGCTATGGTCGCGAGGAACTGGTCGAGGCGGCCACCGCGCAGCTGCGCGAACTTCCCTACTACAACAACTTCTTCAAGAGCACCCATCCGCCGGCGGTGAAGCTGGCCGAGGCGCTGAGCCGGCTGGCACCGCCGCACATGAACCGGGTGTTCTTCACCGGCTCGGGTTCCGAGGCCAACGATACCGTGCTGCGCATGGTGCGGCGCTACTGGGCCCTGGAAGGCAAGCCCGACAAGCAGTGGGTGATCGCGCGCGAGAACGCCTACCACGGCTCCACCGTGGCCGGCCTGAGCCTGGGCGGCATGGCGCCGATGCATGCCCAGGGCGGCCCGACGGTGCCGAAGATAGCCCATGTGCGCCAGCCCTATTGGTTTGGGGAAGGGCGCGATACCAGCCCCGACGCCTTCGGCCGCGAATGCGCCGCGGCGCTCGAGGCCAAGATCCAGGAGCTCGGCGAAGAGAACGTTGCCGCCTTCATCGCCGAGCCGGTGCAGGGAGCTGGCGGTGCCATCATCCCGCCGCAGAGCTACTGGCCGGCCGTCAAGGAGGTGCTGGCCAGGTACGACATCCTGCTGGTAGTCGACGAGGTGATCTGTGGCTTCGGTCGCCTGGGCGAGTGGTTCGGCAGCGTGCATTACGGCCTCGAACCCGACCTGATGCCGATTGCCAAGGGGCTCTCGTCCGGTTACCTGCCGATCGGTGGCGTGCTGGTGGGCGACCGCGTGGCCGAGACGCTGATCGAGCGCGGCGGTGAATTCTTCCACGGCTTCACCTACTCCGGCCATCCCGCCTGTGCCGCCGTGGCGCTGAAGAACCTCGAGCTGATGCAGGCCGAGGGCATCGTCGAGCGGGTACGGGACGACGTTGGCCCCTATCTCGCCGAGCGCTGGGCCGCACTGGCCGATCATCCCTTAGTGGGCGAGGCGCGCTCGCTGGGGTTGATCGGTGCGCTGGAGCTGATCGATCCGACCACCGGCGAGCGCTTTGCCAAGTCGCTCGGTGCCGGCACCCTGTGCCGCGACATCTGCTTCGATCATGGCCTGGTGATGCGCTCGGTGGGTGATACGATGATCATTTCGCCGCCGCTGGTGATCACCCGCGCCGAAATCGATGAACTGGTGCGCCTGGCCCGCGAGGCGCTGGATGAGACCGCGCGGCGGCTGGCCGCACGCGAGCAGGCGGATGAGTCACCCTTTAGAGAGGAGTCCGGATCGTGAGCCGTACGTCATCTCCACGCACCCTGGCCGACTGGCAGGCCCTGGCAGCCGAGCTAGCCTTCGAATCGCGCGCCTTCATCGACGACACCTTCGTCGCTGCCGAGAGCGGCGACACCTTCGAGTCGCGCAATCCGGCCACCGGCGAGCTGCTGGCCCAGGTGGCCAGCTGCGACGAACCCGACGCCGAGCGCGCCGTTGCGGCGGCTCGTGAAGCCTTCGCCGGCGGCGCGTGGTCGCGCCTGGCGCCGGGCAAGCGCAAGAAGACCCTGCTGCGTCTGGCCGAGCTGATGGAGGCCCACAAGCACGAGCTGGCGCTGCTCGACACCCTCGACATGGGCAAGCCCATCACGAGCTCGCTGGGCGACATGGCCGGCGCCATCGGCTGCATCCGCTACCAGGCCGAGTGCATCGACAAGCTCTACGGCGAGGTGGCGCCCACCGGCGAGGAGAGCCTGGCCCTGGTACTGCGCGAGCCGATCGGCGTGGTGGCGGCCATCGTGCCGTGGAACTTCCCGCTGATGATGACCGCCTGGAAGATCGCCCCGGCGCTGGCCGCCGGCAACAGCGTGATCCTCAAGCCCTCGGAGAAGTCGCCGCTATCGGCGCTGCGCCTGGCCCAACTGGCCAAGGAGGCCGGCCTGCCCAAGGGCGTGTTCCAGGTGCTGCCGGGCTTCGGCCACACCGTGGGCAAGGCCCTGGCGCTCTCCATGCAGGTCGACTGCCTGGCCTTCACCGGCTCCACCGCGGTGGGCAAGCAGCTGATGCAGTACGCCGGGCAGTCCAACCTCAAGCGGGTCTACCTGGAGTGCGGCGGCAAGTCGCCGAACCTCGTCTTCGCCGACTGCAAGGACCTTGATCAGGTGGCCAGCCATGCCGCTGCGGCGATCTTCCACAACCAGGGCGAAGTGTGCATCGCCGGCTCCCGGCTGCTGGTGGAGAATTCGATTCGCGACGACTTCGTCGAGCGGGTGCTGAAAGCCGCCGAGACCATGCAGCCGGGCGATCCGCTGGACCCGGCGAGCTTTATGGGCGCCATCGTCGACGAGGCCCAGCACCGCCGCATCCTCGACTACATTCGCCAGGGCGTGGAGGAGGGCGCGCGGCTGCGCAGCGGCGGCCAGGCCATCGACGGGCCGGGGCTGTTCATCCCGCCGACGGTGTTCGACGGCGTGACGCCGCAGATGACCATCGGCCGCGAAGAGATCTTCGGCCCGGTGCTGGCGGTGTTCGGCTTCGACAGCGAAGACGAAGCCATCGCCATGGCCAACGACACGCCCTACGGCCTGGCGGCGGGGCTGTGGAGCCAGGACATCGACCGCATCATGCGCGTGACGCGGCGGCTGCAGTCGGGCCAGGTGTTCGTCAACAACTGGGCCGGTGGCGACCAGACCATGCCCTTCGGCGGGGTCAAGCAGTCGGGCAACGGGCGCGACAAGTCGCACCACAGCCTGGAGGAGTACTCCGAACTCAAGAGCGTGTGGATCAATCTCGCTACCTGAGCGAGCCTCTCGGAAGAGGATCTTCTACAGCGACGAGGCCGGCCCCATGGGGCCGGCCTCGTGGTTTCTGTGGCTGCCGCGAAGCTGATCAGCCGCGACCGCCGCCGGCACCACCGCCGGCACCACCACCGCCGCCGGCACCACCACCGCCGGCACCACCACCGCCGGCACCACCGCCGCCCCCGGCACCATCGCCGCCGGCACCGCCAGCGTTAGCGGCGCCCATGCCACCGGCATTCCCGCCGGCAGCACTCCCGTCGGCCTGGTCAGGTGCCTCGGTGCTGCGCCCGCCGCTGGCGGTGCCGCTGACGGTTTGGCCGTCGACTCCGCCCTGGCTCACCGCCTCCTGGGCGGTCTCCAGGCCAAAGCTGGCTGCTTCTGGGGTCTCTTCGCTGGCCGTATCGAGGCTTTCCAGTGCCTGCTCTCGAGTCTCGGGCTGGCTCTCCTCAACGACAACTCCGTTATCGAGTTCCTCAGTCGTTGCCGGACCTTCCTGGGCGAGAACTGTCAATGGCAGGGTGCCAGCCACGAGTGCCATGCCGATCAGGTGTTTTCCAAGCATTGTCGCGCTCCTATTGAATCGCTGTGTCCAGCTTCGCTAAGGCCTTCGCCCGCCTGCGTGTGGTCTCTTCTCAAGGGAGCCTGTTAATAGCATGCTCCAAGGGGCGAAGTTCGACAAGCGAGTGCCTCAGCGTGGCCGCCTAGACTGGGGCTGCTGCTGGGTAATGCAGTGGATATTGCCGCCGCCGAGCAGGATCTCCCGGGCCGGTACGCCGATCACACGACGGTCGGGAAACAGCCCCTGGAGAATGTCGCGGGCCTGCTCGTCGCGGCGCGGATCGAGCAGCGGCATGACCACCACCGTGTTGCCGATGTAGAAGTTGACGTAGGAACCGGCCATGCGGTCACCGGGGCGCCGCGGGTGGGAGCTGCTCAACCGGTCGATGCCACTGGCTTCGTCCTCCTCGATGAACAGCGGGCCCGGCTGGGGCAGCTTGTGCACACGCAGCTTGCGGCCCTTGGCATCGGTCGACGATTCCAGCGCCTGCAGGGCTTCCCGACAGATGGCGTGCTGGGGATCGGTCTCGTCGTCGCACCAGCTCATCGCCACCTCGCCGGGGGCGACGAAGCAGCACAGGTTGTCCACGTGGCCGTCGGTCTCGTCCAGGTGGCAGCCCCGAGGCAGCCAGACCACCTTCTCGATACTCAGGGTGTCGCGCAGCACCCGCTCCATTGCCTCGCGGTTCATGCCGGGATTGCGGTTGGGATTGAGCAGGCATTCCTCCGTGGTCAGCAGCGTACCCTCGCCATCGACATGGATTGCGCCGCCCTCCAGCACCACCGGGGCGGTGAAGCGGGGAATACCGAGCATCTCGGCGATCTTGGTGCGAATGCGCCGGTCCTTGTCCCAGGGGAAGTAGAGCCCTCCGTCGAGGCCGCCCCAGGCATTGAATTGCCAATCGACCATGGCCAGGCGACCGTCTGGGTGGGTAAGGAAAGTGGGACCCACGTCGCGCATCCAGGCGTCATTGCTCGAAATCTCCACCACCCTCACCTGCGGCGGCAGCTGGTGGCGGGCGTTCTCGTATTGCTCGTCGTTGACGCCGACGTAGACCGTCTCGCTCTCGGCGATGGCGGTGGCCACCTCGACGAAGGCCTGCTGGGCCGGCTTGGCGCCGAAGCGCCAGGTATCCGGTCGCTGGGGCCACAGCATCCAGCAGGCGTCGTGAGGGGCGAACTCGGCGGGCATGGCATAGCCCTGAGCCTTGGGCGTCGAGTCGGCGAGTGCGGTGGCATTCATCGGTACGTTCATGGGGATTCTCACATTAGCCCGGCCAACAGGAAGATGGCGGCCGAAATGCCGGCGGCGATCAGGACATAGGGAAGCTGGGTCAGCGCGTGAGCCATGGGCGTGCAGCCGGAACCCTGGGCGGAAAGGACCGTGGAGTCGCCATAGAAACAGGCGTGGCTGCCGAAGGCGCTGGCCGAAATCAGGGCACCGATCACCAGCGGCATATGGGCATCCATACTGGCCGCCAGCGGCAGCACGATGGGCAGCGCCACGGCGAATAGCCCCCAGAAGGAAGCGGTGGCGAAGGCCAGGAAGGCCATTGTCACGAACACCACTACCGGCAGCATGCCCGGCGTCATCAGCGGCTGCACAGTAGCGATCACGTAGTCTGTGAGCCCGAGCATGTCGTTGACTTCCTTGAGGGCGAAACCGGCCACCAGGGTGCCCAGCGGCATGATCATCGCCTTGAAGCCGTCCAGGGCGGTATCGAAGGTATCGTGGAAGCTGAGCAGGCGTTGCACGCCGATCAGCACCAGAGTCACGGCCAGTGCCACGATCACTCCGCGCAAGATGTCGATATCGTAATACCAGGTGAAGAAGACCAGCGTGACGATAGGCAGCAGGAAATTGAGCAGGTGAGGCCGCTTGCGCCCATCGTCCGCCACTTCCAGGGCGCCGTCGTCGACCCCTGTCGGAATCGGCTGTCCGGCGGCGGCACGGGCTTCGGCGGCCTTCATGGGTCCGAAATCGGGGAGCCAGCCGAGGGCTACCAGCGGCACCAGCGCCGCTGCCACCCAGGCGTAGAACATGAAGGGGATCGCTTCAATATAAAGCTGCATGCCGTTGCCGGTCACGTCGTTGTCTTCCAGCAGGCCGGCGAAGAACACGGCCCAGGTGGAGAAGGGCACCAAGATGCAGATCGGGGCCGCGGTGGAGTCCACCACGTAGGCGAGCTTCTCTCGCGAGATGTTGAAGCGGTCGGTGATCTTCTTCATCGAGGCGCTGATGGTCAGCGCGTTGAGGTAGTCATCGACGAAGATGATTAGACCGAGTACCCAGGTGGCCAGCAGGCTCTGGCGGCGGCCGTGGATGCGCCGGGTGACGGCATCGCCGAAGCTCAATACGCCGCCTGTCTTGACCAGCAGGGCGATCAGGCTGCCGAACAGGCCACAGACCAGAATGATCCAAGTGACGGTATCGTTGCCCAGCACCGTCAGGAGGATATCCGAACCCTGCGACACCACTGTGGTGGGATCTATCATCAGCAAGCCCACCAGGGCGCCCGTGAGCAGCGACTCGATGGTGCGTCGGGTGAGGATAGCCATGCCCAGCACCACGGCGGTGGGTAACAGGCTGTAGACGCCATAGTCGTCGCCGTCGATCAGTGCCAAGCCGCTGAGGCTGGCAATCAGCAAGATACCGAGAAACAGCAGGCCGCCCTTGGTGGAGCCGCCAACGCTATGGGGGTGGGCCGTCGGGCCCGTAGGAGAGTGTGTCATGGTCGTCAACCTTTGTTGTTGTACGTTGCTCTATTGGTAGCATCGCTGGCAGCAGCCGGCGGGTTACAGATAACCGTCCTTGCGTAGCGATGCCGTGGTCGCGGCGAAAGCCTCGTCGAGGATCGCCACCACCCGATCCACCACGTCGCGATCCCAGATCAGCGGCGGCGAGATGATGTTGAGATGGCCCACCGGGCGGATGATCAGGCCGCGTTTCTGGGCCTCGGCGGCGACCCGGTCACCGACCCGTGCCTCCACCGGCAGCAACTTCCTGGTGGCCTTGTCGGCGACGTTCTCGATGGCCAGCATGAAGTGGCTGCCCCTCACGTCGCCGACGGTTTCATGATGCGAAAGCGTCTTTAGCTGCCGCTCCAGGTAGGGCCCCACTTCGCGCACGTTCTCGCAGATGCCTTCTCGCTCGATGATCTCGATGTTCTTGAGCGCCGCGGCACAGCTCACCGGATGGCCGGAGTAGGTGAAGCCGGTGCTCAGCACGCCGCCCTTGCGCTGGGGGGTGCCCAGCACCTCGTAGATCGCATCGGAGATCAGCGTGGCGCCCAGCGGGGCATAGCCGGAGGAGAGCCCCTTGGCGCAGTTGATGATGTCCGGCTGGGTGTCGAACACCGCCTCGGAAGCGAAGAAGTGGCCCAGGCGACCGAAGCCGGTGACTACTTCGTCGGCAATATAGAGAATGTCGTGGGCGCGACACACCGCCTGCATGCGGGCATGGTAGCCCTGAGGTGCCATCAGCACGCCGCCGGCGCCCATGATCGGCTCGGCAATGAAGGCGGCGATGTTGCCGGCACCGATATCGGCGATGGTCTCCTCCAGTTCGGCCACCAGGTGATCGCAGTAGTCCGCCTCGCTCATCCCCGCCGGGCGGCGGTAGCAGTTGGCCTCGCTGAGGTGGGTCACCAGGTGGTCGAGTGTATCGAAGTCCCAGTTGTTGCTTTCGATGCCGGTTAGGGTGGCGGCCAGGTAAGTGGTGCCGTGATAGGCGTTGTTGCGTGACAGAATACGCTTCTTGTTGGGCTTGCCCAGCCGGTTGAAGTAGTAGTGCACCAGGCGGATCGTGGCGTCGTTGGCCGCCGAGCCGCCGCAACTGAAGAAGACATGGTTGAGGTTTGCCGGTGCCAGCTCGGCAAGTTTGGCGGCAAGTTCTGCCGCAGGCGCGTTCGACAGATTGTTGAAAGTGGAGAAATAGGCCATGCGGGTGGCCTGCTCGGCCATGGCCTGGCCGATCTCGGCGCGGCCATGACCGACGTTGACGCACCACAGGCCGGCGATGCCATCGATGAAGCGGTGGCCGTGGATGTCCTCGACGTAGATGCCGTCGCTGTCGACGATCAGGTCGCAGCCCTTCTCATGAAACAGGCTGAAGTCGGTAAACGGATGGATGAAGTGATCCCTGTCCTTCTGCCACAGCGCCTGGGCATCGTAGCTCCGGGGTGGCGTGCGGGTTGCGGTGGTCATGGTTGGCCTCGCGTGTCGATGTCGTTGTTGGTGTGTGCTGCATTGAGGTCAGGATCAGACTAGCGAGGGGGTGGTAGCGGGGAACATATCCTGATTGGGGTATATCGGTTCCGCGACGGGTCGGCCTAGGGTTGGGATATAAAGACAAAGGGAGGCAACCTGCATGAGCGTTTCCATCGACGGCCAGCGGCTCTGGGCGAGCTTGATGGCCATGGCCGAGATCGGCCCCACCGAAAATGGCGGCAGCTGTCGCCTCGCATTGACCGAAGAGGACGCCACCGGGCGGCGACTGCTGATCGAGTGGTGCGAGGCGCTCGGCTGCACGCTGCGCGTCGACCGGGTCGGCAACCTCTTTCTCCGTCGCCCCGGCAAGCGCGATGACCTCGATCCAGTGGCCACCGGCAGCCACCTCGACACCCAGCCCAAGGGCGGTCGTTTCGACGGCATTCTCGGGGTGCTGGCGGGGCTCGAGGTATTCCGCACCCTCCATGACCATGACATCGTCACCGAACGTCCTCTGGAGCTGGTGGTCTGGACCAACGAGGAGGGCAGCCGCTTCGCCCCGGCCATGGTCGCTTCCGGCACCTATGCCGGCGAGTTCAGCGTCGAGTCGACCCTGGCACGCAAGGATCGCGACGGCGTCTCCTTCGGCGAGGCGCTGTCTGCCTGCGGCTTCGCCGGCGAGCTGCCGGTGGGCGAACCGCAGCTCGACGCCTTCTTCGAGCTGCACATCGAGCAGGGGCCGGTGCTGGAGCAGGAGGGTGAGGCCATTGGCGTGGTCACCGGCGTGCAGGGCATGCGCTGGTTCGACGTCACCCTGCGCGGTCAGTCGGCCCATGCCGGGCCTACGCCGATGCGCTACCGCCACGATGCCCTGGCCGCCGCGGCGCGCCTGATCGATCGCCTGCAGGCGCAGGCCATGGCCGACAACAGCGGTGCCACCAAGGTCACTTTCGGCTGCCTGGAGATCGACAGCCCCTCGCGCAACGTGATTCCCGGCGAGGTGCGACTGAGCGTGGATCTGCGCCATGTCGACGAGGGCGAGTTGAATGCTCTGGAGGCCCGCTATGACCAAGAGCTGGCCGCCGCGGCCGAGACCTTCGGCGTGGAAGCGGCCAGCGAACGGATCTGGGCCTCGCCGGTGGTCGACTTCGACGCCGGCTGCATCGAGGCCGTGGAGCGCGCCGCCCGCACACAGGGGGTGCCGTACCGGCGCATGATGAGCGGTGCCGGCCATGATTCGGTCTATGTCTCGCGGGTAGCGCCGACCGCGATGATCTTCATTCCCTGTCGTGACGGCATCAGCCACAACGAGGCCGAGTACGCCACGCCAGAGCACTGCGCCCTGGGTGCCCAGGTGCTCTGCGATGCCCTGCTGGAACGCGCCAACCCTCAAGGAGGTGCGCAATGAGCTTCGAAGCCCCCGGAACTCGCGACGATTGGCACGCCCTGGCACACTCCTTGGTCCCGGAGAGTCGCGCCTTTATCGACGACGCCTTCGTCGACGCCGACAGCGGCGACACCTTCGAATCGCGCAACCCGGCCACCGGCGAGCTGCTGGCCCAGGTGGCCAGCTGCGACGAACCCGACGCCGAACGCGCCGTTGCGGCGGCTCGTGAAGCCTTCGCCGGCGGCGCGTGGTCGCGCCTGGCACCGGGCAAGCGCAAGAAGACCCTGCTGCGCCTGGCCGAGCTGATGGAGGCCCACAAGCACGAGCTGGCGCTGCTCGACACCCTCGACATGGGCAAGCCCATCACGAGCTCGCTGGGCGACATGGCCGGCGCCATCGGCTGCATCCGCTACCAGGCCGAGTGCATCGACAAGCTCTACGGCGAGGTGGCGCCCACCGGCGAGGACTCCCTGGCCCTGGTGCTGCGCGAGCCGATCGGCGTGGTGGCGGCCATCGTGCCGTGGAACTTCCCGCTGATGATGACCGCCTGGAAGATCGCCCCGGCGCTGGCCGCCGGCAACAGCGTGATCCTCAAGCCCTCGGAGAAGTCGCCGCTATCGGCGCTGCGCCTGGCCCAGCTGGCCAAGGAGGCCGGCCTGCCCAAGGGCGTGTTCCAGGTGCTGCCGGGCTTCGGCCACACCGTGGGCAAGGCCCTGGCGCTCTCCATGCAGGTCGACTGCCTGGCCTTCACCGGCTCCACCGCGGTGGGCAAGCAGCTGATGCAGTACGCCGGGCAGTCCAACCTCAAGCGGGTCTACCTGGAGTGCGGCGGCAAGTCGCCGAACCTCGTCTTCGCCGACTGCAAGGACCTCGACCAGGTGGCCAGCCATGCCGCCGCGGCGATCTTCCACAACCAGGGCGAAGTGTGCATCGCCGGCTCCCGGCTGCTGGTGGAGAATTCGATTCGCGACGACTTCGTCGAGCGGGTGCTGAAAGCCGCCGAGACCATGCAGCCGGGCGATCCGCTGGACCCGGCGAGCTTCATGGGCGCCATCGTCGACGAGGCCCAGCATCGCCGCATCCTCGACTACATTCGCCAGGGCGTGGAGGAGGGCGCGCGGCTGCGCAGCGGCGGCCAGGCCATCGACGGGCCGGGGCTGTTCATTCCGCCGACGGTGTTCGACGGCGTGACGCCGCAGATGACCATCGGCCGCGAAGAGATCTTCGGCCCGGTGCTGGCGGTGTTCGGCTTCGACAGCGAAGACGAAGCCATCGCCATGGCCAACGACACGCCCTACGGCCTGGCGGCGGGGCTGTGGAGCCAGGACATCGACCGCATCATGCGCGTGACGCGGCGGCTGCAGTCGGGCCAGGTGTTCGTCAACAACTGGGCCGGTGGCGACCAGACCATGCCCTTCGGCGGGGTCAAGCAGTCGGGCAACGGGCGCGACAAGTCGCACCACAGCCTGGAGGAGTACTCCGAACTCAAGAGCGTGTGGATGGCACTAGCCCCCTGAGCACTCGCCTTCGATACGGTCTTCGACATGCCGACTCCCTGCCACGGGAGCCGGCTTTTTTGCGAGCGTCATACCGCCTGCTGGCGCGATACCAGGGCCACGTGGTCGAGGAACAGCCGAAACAGCTGCGACTGGCTGGAGACCTCCAGGCGCTGGTAGATGTGCTTGCGGTGAACCTTGACCGTGCCGTCGCTGATATCGAGCTCCCGGGCTGCGGATTTGGTCGAATGGCCGGCCAGCAGCAGGCGCACGATTTCCTGTTCGCGAGTCGTCAGTATCCCGGCGCCGAAGCTGGCGAGTGCGACTTCCACCGGCTCCTGCTCGGCCAGGCGCTGCTGGAACTGGTTCCCCTGCCATTTCCAATATTCGACCAGCAGCGCTTCCGCCATGGGCGAGAGGTGGCGCAAGGCTTGCAGGGCACGCCGGGTCAGCGGTGGCGACTTGGCACCGAACCCCAGCGACACGGCAATGACCACCTCCTCATCCACTCGGCAGAAGATGCCGACTTCATCGACCAGGCCCAAGGCACGATAGTAATGAGCGTAGTACTCACTGGCTTCGAAGCGATCCGGGGCCAGCTCGCGTAGGCGATGGGCGCCCTGATCCAGGCCGTTGCTCACTGCCGTGAAGAAGGGATCGAGCAGATAGGCCTGGCTCAGGTAGCGCTCGACACCCTGCTCGTGGCGATGCGGCGGGTAGTCGTCGTGGATCAGCAGCGGTTGCCGGCGGCCACGATAGGCGTTGATCAGTACGGTTTCGTGACCCACCAGCTCGCGTAGCGTCTGGTCGAGCCGGGCGGGTAGGTCGGGGGTTGCCGCCGTGCGCAGCAGGCGAGCCAGCTGCTGGTGCCAAGCATGGCTTTCGGAACGGGCAAGGAAGTCGAGCATTGCAGGTGCATCAGTAGAGTCTGGCTTTCACGATAGCATGGCCCTGCGTTGATGCCTGGACGCCGTTCGTTGATGGCTGAGCTGAGGACGAAACGTTGAGCGATGCCAGGCTGGGCGCGATGCAGGCCGTGACAAACTCGGCGGTATTGAGGAGACTTGCGAGCTATCCCTTTGCTGCAGCAGGAGAATACCCTTGACCGATCTCACCGCCCTGCTGACCTCCCTGCCCCAGGGCATTGTCCTGATGGCTGCCGCGTTGGCGGCGTTCCTGTTTGCCTTCGGCCTGGCCGGCTGGCTTGCGGCCCGCCGCCAGCGCGCCGAAGCGCAACGTCACGAGGCCGCTCTGGCCGCTCTCCGGGAGCGCCTCGCCGAGCGTGAGCAGCGCCTCGACCAGCTTCAGCGCGAGCTGGGCGAGGTACAGGTCAGTGAAGCGCGCCTGGCCACCATGCTGGAACAGAAGCAGCAGCACTTCGAGGCGCAGCTGGCCCTGCTACGCGACAGCCGCGACCAGCTGCGCCAGGAATTCGAAAACCTGGCCAACGAGATCCTCGAACGCAAGGGGCGCGCCTTCTCGGAGCTTTCCCAGCAGCGCATCAGCGGCCTGCTGCAGCCGATCCAGGCCGAGATGAAGGGCTTTCGCGAGAAGGTCGAGACGATCCACCGCCACGACACCGAGCAGCGCGCCGGTCTGCGCGCCGAGCTGCGCCACCTGCAGGCGCTCAATCGTGAGATCACCGATCAGGCCGAGCGCCTGACCCAGGCGCTGCAGGGCCAGAAGAAGGTGCAGGGCAACTGGGGCGAGCTGATGCTCGAGAACGTGCTGGAGGGTTCCGGCCTGCGCCCCGGCAAGGATTACCAACGTGAGGTGAGTTTCACCACGGCCGAGGGTCGCCGGCGGCCCGATGCGGTGGTCTACCTGCCCCAGGGGCGTCACCTGGTGATCGACGCCAAGACCTCATTGTCGGCCTACGTGCGCTACGTCAACGCCGAGGACGAACACGAGCGCGGGCTGGCCCTGGCGGCCCATGCCAGGGCGGTGGGCGAACGTATCGCCGAGCTTGCCGACAAGCAGTACTACGACCTGCCGGGCCTCAACTCGCCCGACGTGGTGATCATGTTCATTCCGGTGGAATCGGCCTACGTCGAGGCGCTCAAGCACGACGAGACGCTTTATCAGCGTGCCATCGAGCACAACGTGCTGGTGGCGACTCCCACCACGCTGCTGACCAGCCTCAACGTGGTGCGCCAGCTGTGGCGTTTCGAGGATCAGAGCCGCCACAGCGCCGAGCTCGCCAGCCGCGCCGAGAGGTTCTACAACAAGCTGCGCCTGTTCCTCGAGAGCATGCAGGAGGTGCAGGCGAAACTCGACGGCGCTCGCGACAGCTACGACCGCGCCATGGGGCAACTGGTCAATGGCCGCGGCAACCTGATCAAGCAGGCCGCCGAGTTTCAGGAGCTGGGGGTGGCGGTGAAGAAGGAGCTGCCCGCCGAATTGGTTGAACGGGCGGGGCTGGAGCTGGAAAGCGAGCGCCCCCGTACGACCGTGCCGGACGGGGGCGCTGTGGAGTAACCGGCTGCGTCTACCGGCAGGGTCGGGTCAGAAGCTAGCCCATTCGGGCTCAGGCTTGTGGCCTGTCAGCTGCAGCTGAGGCAGGAAGGGCGAGGAAGCATTCCTGGGCGCTGTCTCGATCCCTGCGCTGCGCTGCCCAGGATTCGTCGGCAACTGGAAGGCAGACATGGCCGTCATCAGCTGCCGTGCATGCTGGCGGAGGTTGTCGGCCGCCGTAGCGCTCTCCCCGACCAGCGTAGCGTTCTGCTGGGTGACCCGGTCCATCTCGGCCACGGCGGTGCCGGCTTCCTGCACCCCGGCGCTCTGTTCCACGCTGGCCTGGCTGATCTCGCGCATCAGTTGGCTGACCCGTGCAATAGCCGCAACGATCTCCTCTGTGGCCTGGCGTGCTTCCGTGGCCCGGGCATTACCGCTCTTCACGCGCTCGATGTTGCTGGTGATCAGTTCATTGATTTCGCTAGCGGCATCGGCGCTCTTCTGGGCCAGCTTGCGCACTTCTGCAGCGACCACGGCAAAGCCACGGCCATGTTCGCCGGCACGTGCTGCCTCCACCGAGGCGTTGAGCGCCAGGATGTTGGTCTGAAAGGCAATGTCGTCGATGGTCGAGATGATCGTTGCGATCTCGCCGGCGCTCTTGTCGAGCTCATCCATTGTTGCTGCCATTTGCTCGATTGCGTTGCCTCCCTGGCGGGCCGTATGCGATGCGTTTTCGGCCTCACGGCTGGCCTGACCGGCGTTCTCGGTATTCTGCACCACGGCACCGTTGAGCTCCTCCATGGCCGAGGCGGTCTGGGTCAGGGCGCTGGCCTGCTGCTGGGTACGTGAGGCGAGATCGGTATTGCCCTCGGCAATCTGCTCGCTGTTGCTGGCCACCGCTTCGGCGGCGGCTCGTACCTGGGATACGATGTCTTGCAGCTGGCGTGCCATCCCCACCTGGGCGGCCATGATGCTGCGCTCGTCGTTCTTGCGCAGGCGCCCGGCAGTGGCCAGCTCGCCGCGGCCGATCGCTTCCGCGAAGGCGCGCACCTCATGCGGCTCGGCGCCCAGCTCGCGCAGCAACTGACGGGCGAGCAGGTAGGCGATGCCGCCCCCCACGAGCAAGGCTGCAAGGCACAAGGCCAGCATCAGCATCTGGAAGCCGGCAGCGGTATCGCGGGCCAGGGCGCTGTCGGCGGCACTTTCGGCCTCCTGGTGGTCGATGAAGGCATTGATGCTGTCGAGCCAGGCGAAGAAGGCGGGGCCGGCGGCGCTGAGCAGCCGCTCCCGGGCTGCGACGAGATTCCCTTGTTCGCGCTGTTGCATGACCTCTGCCGCCAGGCGCTGGGTGGATTCGGCCTGACGCTCCACGGCGGCCAGCAGCTCCCGCTCACGTGGCGTGACGCTTTCGCGCGTCATTTGGCTCATGCCGCTGGCAGCGAGTCGATAGTCGTCGGCCAGGACCTGGTAGTCGTTCTGCAGCGCTGCCAATTCCGGTTGTGTCTCCACCAGAGTCATGTCGCGCAGCAGGATAGCGCGGTCATGCACGCTACCCCGCCAGTCGATGGCGTGACGCAGCTTGACGCCATTGACGTCGTTGATGGTGGTAAGGCTGCGGTCGATACGGTTGACCTGCACGATGCCGATGGCAGTGAGCAGCACGATCAGGGCGAGCACGGCGGAAAAGCCGAGAAGCAAACGGGTGCGGATGCCGAGCCGGGCAAGGCTGGCGCTGATGGCCTTCATGATGTCGTTCCTTCTGCGTGGAGGGGCGTGCAATTGTTATACAAGGCATACTCTATAGGGCACGCAAAAAGTTGTACAATCATTTGACACTATTTGTGCCATAGCCACGTCATAGCCACGTAGAGGGTCGGTTGATAGCAGTATCCAGCTATTAGAATTAAAAAACCTGCCGTACAGGGCAGGTCCTTTGAAAAACTTGTACAGGAAGGGGTGGTGCTGGTCGGCTTGGCTAGAAGGTGCGGGCCGGCGTGCAGCAGCTCACCAGTCGGCAGGAGGCCTTGCCGGGGTTGCGGAAGCGGTGGGGTACGTTGGTATCGAAGTAGTAGGCCTCGCCGGGCCCGAGCAGGCGGGTCTCGGCGCCGATGGTGATCTCGATCTCGCCCTCGAGCACCACACCGGCTTCTTCGCCCTGGTGGGCAATCATCTCGCGACCGGTGTCTGCACCGGGGGGGTAGGTCTCGATCATGAACGCCAGGGCACGGCTGGCGCGATTGGCGCCGACCAGCTTGTAGATGACTTCGCCGCTGCCTACGTCGGCCAGCTCCTCGGCGGAGTAGAAGACCTGATTTCGGCTCTCCATGTCCAGCGTGAAGAAGTCCCCGACGCTGATGGGTATGGCATCGAGGATCTTCTTCAGCGAACTGACCGAGGGGCTGACCTTGCCCTGCTCGATGAGCGACAGGCTGGAGTGGGTGACCCCACAGCGCTTGGCCAGCTCGCGCTGGGAGATGCCGCGCAGGGTGCGCAGCGCACGCAGACGTGTGCCTACATCATCCGACATGCTGTTTCCTCGTCGTGGGGAGCCGGCGCTGTCGCTGACGCGACAGCGCCTTGTGACCTAGCAGAGCGCGTCCAGCTTTTCCTTCAGCAGCGCATTGACCTGCTGCGGATTGGCGGTGCCGCGCGAGGCCTTCATCACCTGGCCGACGAAGTAGCCGATCATCTTGCCGCGCTTGTCCGGCTCGGCATCGCGATACTGAGCGACCTGGGCCGGGCTGTCGGCGATGACCTGGTCGATCATCGCCTCGATGGCGCCGCTGTCGGTGACCTGTTTGAGCCCCTGGGCCTCGATGATGTCGTCGGCACGGCTGCCCTGGCCGTTCCACAGCGCCTGAAACACCTGCTTGGCGGCCTTGCCGTTGATGGTGTCGTCGATGACGCGGACGAGCAGTTCACCGAGCTGGCGGGCCGAGACCGGGCTGTCCTTGATCGACAGGCCTTCGCGGTTCAAGGCGCCCGAGAGTTCGCCCTGGACCCAGTTGGCGGCCTGCTTGGCATCGCCGCAGACGTCCTTGACCTCGTCGAAATAGTCGGCCATCTCGCGGGTGGCGGAGAGCACGCTGGCGTCGTAGGCCGACAGGCCCAGTTCGTTCTCGAAGCGGGTACGCTTCTCTGCGGGCAGCTCCGGCAGGTTGTCGCGCAGGTGATCGATGTAGGCCTGGTCGAGCACCACCGGCAGCAGGTCGGGGCAGGGGAAGTAGCGATAGTCGTTGGCTTCCTCCTTGGTGCGCATGCTGCGAGTCTCGTCGCGCTCGGGATCGAACAGGCGGGTTTCCTGCACCACCTTGCCACCATCCTCGAGCAGCTCGATCTGGCGCTCCACCTCGAAGGCGATGGCGCGCTCGACGAAGCGGAAGGAGTTGACGTTCTTGATTTCGGCACGGGTGCCGAAGGCTTCCTGGCCCTGGGGGCGTACCGAGACGTTGACGTCACAGCGCATCGAACCCTCGGCCATGTTGCCGTCGGAAATGCCGAGGTAGGTAACGATGGAGTGGATGGCCTTGAGATAGGCGGCGGCCTCTTTCGCCGAGCGCATGTCGGGCTCGGAGACGATTTCGAGCAGCGGCGTGCCGGCGCGGTTGAGGTCGACACCGGTCATGCCGTGAAAGTCCTCGTGCAGCGACTTGCCGGCGTCCTCCTCAAGGTGCGCGTGGTGCACGCGAATCGGCTTGGTCGTGCCGTCCTCCAAGGTGATCTCGACAATGCCGGCACCGACGATGGGCTGGTACATCTGGCTGGTCTGATAGCCCTTGGGCAGGTCGGGATAGAAGTAGTTCTTGCGATCGAACACCGAAACCTCGGGGATCTCGGCATGGATGGCCAGGCCGAACTTGACCGCCATCGCCACGGCTGCCTCGTTGAGCACCGGCAATACCCCGGGCAGGCCCAGGTCGACGGCGCAGGCCTGGGTGTTGGGTTCGGCGCCGAAGGCGGTGGAGGCGCCGGAGAATATCTTCGAGCGGGTGGCGAGCTGGACGTGAACCTCCAGCCCGATCACGGTTTCCCATTGCATCAGGCGTTCTCCTCGGCGAAGGCGGGGCGTTGACGGTGCCAGTCGGTGGCCTGCTGGAACTGATGGGCGACGTTGAGCAGGCGCGCCTCGGTGAAGTGGCTGCCCAGTATCTGCAACCCGATGGGGCGGCTGCCGGCGAAACCGGCCGGTACGCTCATGCCGGGAATGCCTGCCAGGTTGATGGCAATGGTGTAAATGTCCTGCAGGTACATCGAGACCGGATCCTTCTTGGCGCCGAGATCGAAGGCCGGCGTGGGCGAGGCCGGGCCCATCAGTACGTCGACTTCCTCGAAGGCGTCGAGGAAGTCCTGACGGATCAGGCGGCGCACCTGCTGGGCCTTCTTGTAATAGGCATCGAAGAAGCCTTCGGAAAGCGTGTGGGTGCCGATCAGAATGCGGCGCTTGACCTCGTCACCGAAGCCCTCGGCGCGGCTGCGCTTGTACAGGTCGATCAGGTCGGCGGGGTTGTCGCAGCGATGGCCGAAGCGTACGCCGTCGAAACGCGACAGGTTCGATGAGGCCTCGGCGGGGGCGATGACGTAGTAGGCCGGGATCGCGTAGTGAGTGTGCGGCAGGCTCACCTCGCGCACGCTGGCGCCGAGCGATTCGAAGACCTTGATGGCCTCGCGGATCGCCGCTTCCACCTGGGGGTCGAGGCCGTCGCCGAAGTACTCTCGCGGCAGGCCGATCTTGAGACCGGCGAGAGGCGTGTCGAGCTCCTCGGTGTAATCCGGCACACCGCGTGCCACGCAGGTGGAGTCGCGCAGGTCGTGGCCGGCCATCGCCCCCAGCAACAGGGCGCAGTCCTCGGCGGAGCGGGCCATGGGGCCGGCCTGGTCGAGGCTCGAGGCGTAGGCGATCATGCCGTAGCGCGACACCCGCCCATAGGTGGGCTTGAGGCCGGTGATGCCGCAAAAGGCGGCGGGCTGGCGGATCGAGCCGCCTGTGTCGGTGCCGATGGCGGCCGGCACCAGGCCGGCCGCCACCGCCGCCGCGCTGCCGCCGGAGGAGCCGCCGGGCACGGCATCGAGATCCCAGGGATTCTTCACCGCACCGTAGTGGCTGTTCTCGTTGGAGGAGCCCATGGCGAACTCGTCCATGTTGGTCTTGCCCAGGCTGACGGTACCGGCGGCCTCCAGCTTCTCGACAATGGTGGCGTCGTAGGGCGAGATGAAGTTGTCGAGCATTCGCGAACCGGCGGTGGTCTTGACGCCCTGGGTACAGAAGATGTCCTTCAGCGCCAGGGGCAGGCCGGTCAGCGGCCCTGCCTCGCCCGCGGCACGCGCCTTGTCGGCGGCATCGGCGGCGACCAGGGCCTGATCGTAGGTGACGGTAATGAAGCTGTTGAGCTTGCCGTCGAGGCGGTCGATGCGGCCCAGCAGGTGTTGTGTCAGTTCGCGGCTGGAGAACTCGCCGGCTTCGAGCGAACGGGTCAGTTCGGCAAGGGTCTTGTCATGCATGCGGCATGGCTCCATGAAGGCGTGCCGTGATAGAGGAAGCGGATCCTGCGATGACCGGCGGCCGGTCGGGGCTCATTCGACGACTCGAGGAACGAGGTAGAGCCCGTTTTCCACGGCCGGAGCGCAGCGCTGGAAGCGAGCGCGCTGGTCGCTCTCGGTGACTTCGTCGGCGCGCAGGCGCTGGGTGACGTCGAGCGGGTGCGCCAGTGGTGCGACGCCTTCGGTGTCGAGTCCCTGGAGCAGGTCGACCATCTCGAGAATGCGGCCTAGGTCGTCCACGTAGCGGGCGGCTTCGTCGTCGGTCAGGCCGAGGCGGGCCAGGTGGGCGGCCCGCTGCACGTCTGCGTGTTCAAGCGCCATGAGCTGAGTGTCCTCGCACGGATAGGAGTGTTATACACAGCAGGAAAAGGTACCATATCCGACGCGTGGCGGGCACTCTTCTCGCACCTGCGGCGGCGCCATGTCGCTTGCTGCACGGGGGCCGCGATGATACCGTTTGCCTCCGCACTGGTCCCGGTCTGCACTAGGTAACGACGTCCATGTTCAAACGTTTGAGGGGGCTGTTCTCCAGCGATCTTTCCATCGATCTGGGTACGGCCAATACGCTGATTTATGTCCGCGGTCGCGGTATCGTGCTCGACGAGCCGTCGGTAGTGGCCATTCGCCAGTCCGGCAACATGCGCAGCGTGGCCGCGGTTGGTGCCGATGCCAAGCGCATGCTGGGCCGTACGCCGGGCAACATCACCGCCATTCGGCCGATGAAGGACGGCGTGATCGCCGACTTCACCGTGACCGAACAGATGCTGCAGCACTTCATCCGCAAGGTGCACCAAAGCACCTTTCTGACACCCAGTCCGCGGGTATTGGTCTGCGTACCTTGCATGTCGACCCAGGTCGAGCGTCGGGCGATCAAGGAGTCTGCCGAGGGGGCCGGTGCCCGCGAAGTGTTCCTGATCGAGGAGCCCATGGCCGCCGCCATCGGCGCCGGCCTGCCGGTGGACGACGCCCAGGGCTCGATGGTAGTGGACATCGGTGGCGGAACCACCGAGATCGCCATCATCTCGCTCAACGGGGTGGTCTACTCCGAGTCGATCCGGGTCGGTGGTGACCGCTTCGACGAGGCCATCTCCGCCTATGTGCGGCGTCACTATGGCAGCCTGATCGGCGAAGCCACTGCCGAGCGCATCAAGGAGGAGATCGGCTGTGCCTATCCCGGCGGCGAGCTGCGTGAGATCGACGTACGCGGCCGCAACCTGGCCGAGGGCATTCCGCGCAGCTTTACCCTGAACTCCCATGAAATCCTCGACGCGCTGCAGGAGACGCTCTCCTCGATCGTCGCCGCGGTCAAGAGCGCGTTGGAGCAGTCGCCGCCGGAGCTCGCTTCGGACATTGCCGAGCGTGGGCTGGTGCTGACCGGCGGTGGCGCTCTGTTGCGCGATCTCGACAAGCTGATCGCCGAGGAGACCGGGCTTCCGGTCATCGTCGCCGAAGATCCGTTGACCTGCGTGGCGCGTGGTGGGGGCAAGGCGCTCGAAATGATCGACCGCCACACTTTCGAGCTGCTCTCGAGCGACTGACGCCGGCGCAAGACCGATTGCCAGTGCGAATCGACGTATGAACAGGCGCGGCCAGTCGATATGCCGCGCCCGGTGCGGGGGGGACGTCTATTAAACCGCTGTTCTCGCACGGTTCTGTGCCTGGCTACCGCATGCTGGCGTGTGCGGTGGCCGCTTCTGTGTTGATGTTCGTCGATCATCGTTTTACCCGTATGGAAGAGGTCCGTGCGCAGCTCACCACCGTCGTGGCGCCGATACAGTGGCTGGTGGCCGTGCCCAGTGACATCCTGGCCTGGGGGTCGCTGGCGCTATCGGATCAGCGTGGACTGGTGGAGGAAAACCGCCGTCTGCGTGAGCAGATCCTGCACCTGTCGCATCGGGTGCAGCACATGTCGAGCCTGACGGCGGAGAACGTTCGCCTGCGCGAGCTGTTGGGGGCCGCGGCGCGTACGGAGGCGGAGTACATTACTGCTGAGCTGCTCTCCCTGGACGCCGATCCGTTCACCCATCAGATGGTCATCGACCGCGGTCGCCGCAACGGGGTCTACGTGGGGCAGCCGGTGCTGGACGCCTCGGGTTTGGTGGGGCAGGTAACGGCCGTTTCGGCGTACTCCAGCCGGGTGCTGATGGTCGCCGATGCCAGCCATGCGCTGCCGATCCAGGTCAATCGCAACGGGCTGCGCTTCGTGCTCCAGGGGAGCGGTCAGTACGATGCCCTGCGGGTGGTGCACGTACCCGATACTGCCGACATTCGCCAAGGGGACCTGCTGGTGACATCCGGTCTTGCGGGTCGCTTTCCATCGGGCTATCCGGTGGCAAGAGTCACCGAGGTGGTACATGACCCCGGACAACCCTTTGCCCGGGTAACGGCCGAGCCCGTGGCGCGTCTGCAACGCTCGCGCCACTTTCTGTTGATTTTCCCGCCAGCGCCTCCTCCGGTCCCGGAGGATGAGATGTGGGACCGCGAACTGCCCGAGGAGGCTGAGGTGGATGCTTCCCTCGGTCCCGCCACTGAGGAGCAGGAGTGATGCCAAGCGGACCTCGTGCCCCTCTGGCCTGGGTGTGGTTCACCCTGCTGCTGGCGCTTTGCCTGCAGGTGATGCCGCTGGCCGAGGGGTGGCAGATCTGGCGCCCTGACTGGCTCGGCCTAATGCTGATCTATTGGTGCATGGCTACGCCCGACCGGGTCGGCGTCTTTCATGGTTTCGTGCTCGGCATCCTGCTCGATCTCATCGAGGGGGCGCCGCTGGGCCAGAACGCCTTGACCCTTTCCCTGCTGGCGTTCCTCTCGGCGCTGGTCTACCCGCGTTTTCGAACCTACTCCCTGGTGCAGCAGGCACTGTTGATTCTGGTGCTGCTGGGGCTGGTACAGCTGGTAGAACAGTGGCTGCGCACCCTGTTCGGTCCTTTTTCGATGCATCTTGCCTTCCTGTTGCCATCCTTGATCGGCGCAGCGCTGTGGCCCTGGCTGGTCACCATGTTCCAGGCACTGGAGCGTCGCCTGCTGAGTCACGATTGAAGGAACGACCCTATGACCGAGACGTCGAGTCCTGCCGTGCTGTGTCTGGCGTCGGCTTCGCCGCGACGGCGCGAGCTGCTCGCCAGCATCGGGGTGGAGGCGGAGGTGAAGCCCGTCGATATTGACGAGACGCCTCTAGCCGAAGAGAGCCCCGAGGCGTACGTCGTACGACTGGCGCGCGAGAAGGCCTCGGCCGGAGGACGACTCACGAGGCTGCCGACACTGGGCTCGGACACCGCGGTGGTGTGTGAAGGCCGGATTCTCGGTAAGCCTGCCGATCGGACTGAGGCCGCGGAGATGTTGCACCTGCTGTCGGGGCGTGCACACCAAGTCCTCACTGCCGTGGCCGTGACGGGGCCTGCCGGATTGCTCGAGGTCTGCGTGACGACGCGGGTCCACATGCGCCGGATCGAAGAGAGGGAGGTGGCGGCCTACTGGGCCACCGGCGAGCCGGTCGACAAGGCGGGCGGCTATGCCATCCAGGGGTTGGCGGCGATCTTCATCGAACGCATCGAGGGCAGCCACTCTGCCGTGGTGGGGTTGCCGCTGTACGAGACGGCGCAACTGCTGGGTCGGCAGGGCGTCCGGTTATGGAATGGTGCTGTCTAGTCGCATCACTATGTCATAATGCGGCGAAGACTGAACTGGACAAGGATTTCCGCATGAGCGGCGAAGTACTGATCAACCTGACGCCGATGGAAACCCGCGTGGCGGTAGTGGAAAACGGCGTGCTGCAGGAGGCGCTGATCGAGCGAACGCGCCGGCGCGGCATCGTCGGCAATATCTACAAAGGCCGCGTGGTACGGGTGCTTCCCGGCATGCAGGCGGCCTTCGTCGATATCGGCCTCGACCGGGCGGCGTTCATCCATGCCCACGAGGTGATGCCTCCGGGTACCCCGCCCGAGGAGCAGGCCTCCATCGGCCAGCTGCTGCACGAAGGCCAGGCTCTGGTCGTGCAGGTCACCAAGGACCCCATCGGTACCAAGGGGGCGCGTCTCACCACTCATCTGTCGGTGCCGTCGCGTTATCTGGTCTACATGCCCGATTCTCCCCATCATGGCGTCTCCCAGCGCATCGAGGACGAGCGTGAGCGCGAGCGCCTGCGTGAACTGCTCGAGCTCTGCCAGGCCGAGCAGGAGATCGAGATAACCGGTGGCTTCATCGTGCGCACGGCGGCAGAGAACGTGGGCAAGGACGAGCTCTTTGCCGACATGCACTTTCTGCTGCGCCTGTGGCGCAAGGTCAGCGAACGCAAGGTGACGGCGCCGGCACCCAGCGTGATCTACGACGACCTGCCGCTGTTCATCCGTACGCTGCGCGACCTGATGCGCGACGAGATCGAGAAGGTGCGTATCGACTCGCGGGAGAACTACGTCAAGCTGCTCGAGTTCGCCGAAGAGTTCATGCCGGATTCCTCGGCACGCATCGAGTACTACCCCGGCGAGAGACCCATCTTCGACCTTTACAGCGTAGAGGACGAGATCCAGAAAGCGCTGGGGCGCAAGGTGCAGCTCAAGTCCGGCGGTTATCTGGTGATCGATCCCACCGAGGCGATGACCACCATTGACGTCAACACCGGCGGCTACGTGGGGCATCGCAACCTCGAGGAGACCATCTTCAAGACCAACCTCGAGGCGGCCAACGCCATTGCTCGCCAGCTACGACTGCGCAACTTGGGCGGCATCATCATCATCGACTTCATCGACATGGAGGACCCCGAGCACCAGCGCCAAGTGCTGCGAGTGCTCGAGAAGGCGCTGGAGCGCGACCATGCCAAGACCAAGTGCACCGGCGTCACCGAACTGGGGCTGGTGCAGCTGACCCGTAAGCGTACCCGCGAAAGCCTGGAACAGACGCTGTGCGAATCGTGCCCCACCTGCAGCGGGCGCGGCACCCTGAAGACCGCCGAGACGGTGTGCTACGAAATCTTTCGCGAGATCCTGCGCGAGGAACGCGCCTATAACGCCGAGACCTACATGGTGCTGGCCTCCCAGCCGGTAGTGGATCGGCTGCTCGACGAGGAGTCCGCGGCGGTCGCCGATCTGGAAGCCTTCATCGGCAAGACCATCCGCTTCCAGGTCGAGACCCACTACTCCCAGGAGCAGTACGACATCGTGCTGATGTGAGCGTCCGATGCCACCTTCTCGCCGGATAGGACGCTGGACCCTTACCCTTCTGGCCGTGCTGCTGTCGCTGGTTGCGCTGCTGTTGCTGGTGCTACGACTGGCGCTGTCCCAGGTCGATCAGATGGCACCACGCGTCGAGCGCCTGCTCGAGGCGCGCACGGGCGCGGCGGTCCAGCTGCGTGATTTCAATGCCAGGCTGACACGGCTCGATCCGGTGGTCGAGGGGGGCGGCCTGTCGCTCAGCACCCAGGAGGGGGGCGCCGGTCTGCCTCTGCTCGAAGTCGAATACGCCCGGCTGTGGCTCGACAGCTCTGCCAGCCTGCGTACCGGCGTGCCGGTGATCGCCGATGCTCGCATGCGCGGGCTGACCCTGCATCTCTATCAGGATGAGCAGGGCGGTTGGCACTGGCCGGATCCGGCGCAAATCCCACCTGAACTGCTCGAAGGCGAATTCGACCTCGAACAGCTCGATTTCTGGGTCGGGCTGTTGCTGCGCCAGCGCGCCTGGGTGGAAGACGTACGGCTGGTGCTGCATGGTCGCGAGCGCCGGGTCGACATGCTGGCGCCACGCTTGCTGCTCACCGGCGATGAGCGGCGTGCCCATCTCGAGGGTGAAGTGCACCTGGAGGGGCAGGAGGAGGCTACGCTGCAGGGCGCGCTGGAGGTTTTCCCCGGACCTACCGGCTTTCGTGATTTCAGCGCTGCCCTTCAGACCACGATGAAGCTCGGCACGCTGGTCGATCTGGTCGAAGTTTTCACTCCCGAAGACCCCCTGCGTCTCGAGGACGCCAGCGGTGACGTCACCCTGTGGGGACGCTGGCACCTCGGGGAGCTTGCTGATGCGCGAATCGACGTCGACGTGCCGCGACTGGCACTGCGTCGCGATGACGAACCCATCGTGCTGGAACCGTTCAAGGCGCGCGGCCAGTGGCTGCGCAACGAGGAAGGCTGGGAGGCGTGGCTGCAGGGCGATGCCGCAGCAGCCGACTGGGCCGAGCCGCGTGAGCTCGAGCGCGAGCGGGAGCCGGCACTGCCGCATTTCTGGCATGTACGCAGCGACGCCGAAGGCTGGTGGCTGACCACCAGCCGCTTCGAACTGGCATCGCTGGCCGCCTGGCGCGAGCGCATCCTGCTGCCCGAAGCGCTAGTGCGCACGATCGATGCCCTGGCCCCTCGCGGCTTGGTGTCGGGGCTCGGTGTCGGGCGACGCAACGGGCATTGGGTTGCCCAGGCGGCGGTGCATCAGGTCGAAGTGGAGCCATGGAACGATGCGCCGGGGGGAGGTCCGCTCGATGCCTGGGTCGAGGCGCGTGACCTCTCGGGGAGTGTCGAGTTCGTCGGTGTCGGTGAGCCGACGTTCAAGGTGCCGCGGCTCTATGAAGCGCCGATGGAGCTCTCTCATGCCAGCGGTGAGGTGCGGTGGACCTACGAGGGACCACGTACCTTCGTCAGCGGTCGTAACCTCCACGCAGGGTGGCAGGGGGCCGAAGTGGAAGGCAGTTTTGGCTTGGCGCTCGGTGGCGGCGTGCAGGGGGGGCTGGGTCTCGATCTACAATTTCGCGATGCGGATGCGCTGGAGCGACCGCTGGAGGACTGGTTACCCGGCGACGTGTTAGGCGATGAGCTGTATGCGTGGTTGTCCGCGGGCGTGACCGGGCGCGTGCCGTCGGGCGAACTCAAGCTGCACCTGCCCCTGCGCCAAGGTGGAAGCGACGTTGAGCCCCGCTTGCAGCTCGACCTGGAGATCGAGGAAGGGCGGCTGTCGTTCGACCCGCAATGGCCGGCGATCGAATCGCTCGACGGGCGGCTGCGGGCTGGGATCGGCACCCTCGAGGCTGAGGTGCGGCATGCCGAAAGTCTGGGGGTCCAGGGCCGCGATGGAAGGGTCACCATCGAGGACGAGGTGCTGCGCGTCACAGGAGCGTTGGCAGCCGATGGCCAAGCGTTGCACCGCTACCTGCGGGCGCTGCCCGTTGACGGTATGGAGCAGGTCGAGGATTGGCGCGCTGAAGGGAGTGTCAGCGGCGAGATCGAATTGGCCACGCAGCTCGGTGAGGAGGACGACTTCCAGCTCGATCTCGACACTCAGGTGGATATGGAGCGGCTGGTCTACCTGCCACTGGGCATTCCTGTCGAGAACGTACAGGGCCCGTTGGCGTGGCGCCAGCGCAATGACGAAGGGGGGCTTGAGGGGCAGTTGGAAGCACGCCTCTTCGGTGGGCCGCTCAATGCCGACCTCGACACTCTCGCCGGCCATGTAGATTTCGACGGTTCCGCTGAGATCGAAAGCGTGCTGCAGCGTTTCGATGTCGGCCATCTTGGTGCCAGCGTGTCGGGCCACCTGCCCTGGCGTGGTCGGTTTTCGCTGGGGGAGGTGGGCAACACCTTTCGCTTCGACAGCAGCATGGAAGGAGTCGCCATCGACCTGCCCGAGCCGCTGGGCAAGGCAGCGGGCGAGGCGCGCCCGCTGTGGGCCTCGGCTGACCTCGACCAGCAGCGGATCGAGGCCGAGATGGGGGGCGAGGCACGCCTGCGCTGGCGAGGCTTGCCGTGGTCCAGTCACGGGCAGGGGCAGTTCTGGCTGGGACGATTGCCGGATGCCCCGCCGTGGCCCGAGCAGGAGGGCTGGTCGGGTACGCTCTATCTCCCCCGGCTCGATCTTGTAGCGTGGGGCGAGGCATTGTCGCCGCTGTTGGCGGAGGAAGCCTCTGGAGACAGCACCCCCCCTGCTTACCTGCAGAGTCTGCGGGTGGAAACCGCCTGTCTCGTCGGCCCCGAGGCCTGCCTGGGAGCCATCTACGCCGAAGCGCGCCCACACGTCGGCGGCGGCTGGCGTGTCGGCTTGCGCGGCGACCTGCTCGAAGGGAGTCTCGATTACCGACCGAGCCTTGCCGATCCGCTGGATATCGCGCTCGAAAGGCTGACCCTGGATGGCCTGCTTACGGCGGCCGGTGGGCAGGGCGCCGGAACATTGCTCGAAGAGCTCGATGTGCCGCCTGACCCGGCTCCGCTGCCCGGCTGGCTCACCGAACTGCCCGATGGACGTCTACGAATCGCCGACATCCTTTACCAGGGACGGCAGATCGGCCCGCTGACCGCTCACTGGGAGGGCGGGCCGCAGCGGTTGCGGGTGGCCCCGCTGGGACTGACCCTGGGGCAGATATCGGCGCGGGGGGAGGTCGTCTGGGAGTCGGCTGGTGCCGGCGACAGCCTGACCCGTTCGCGGGTCGATCTCGATGGGCGTGACCTGGGCACGGCACTGGAACGGCTCGGCCAACCGGTCTCGATTCACAGCAACGAGACCCGGGTGCGTAGCCAGCTGGCCTGGCCGGGTGCTCCCTGGCAATTCGCCCTGGCACGCTCACGCGGCAGCATCGAAGTCGAGTTGCGCGATGGCCGTTTTGCCAACCTCGAGTCACCCACGGCACGGCTGGTGGGCTTGCTCAACATCGACAACCTGGTGCGCCGGCTGCGCATGGATTTTTCCGACGTGACCGGCCAAGGCACGGCTTTCGATCGTGTGAATGGGGCTGCTACCCTGTATGAGGGCGTGCTGGAAACCAACGGCCCGGTCACGATAGACGGCCCGGCGACCTCCTTCACCCTGGATGGCACCGTCGACCTCGTCCAGCGGGAACTGGATCAGCGCCTGGGGGTGACGGTACCCGTCAGCAGTAGCCTGCCGCTGGCCGCGGTGATCGCCGGGGCGCCAGTTGTGGGTGGGGCGCTGTTCCTGGCCGATCGCCTGTTCGGTCGCGCCATCGATCGAGTCACCCGAATTCACTATCGCGTGCGGGGTCCGTGGATCTCGCCGGAAATCACTCTGGAAACCGCCGAATGACCACCTCTTCCTCTCTCTTACTCGATACCGCTGCCGAGATCCTGCTGCATCCCGGCGGGCTGGACATCGATGCGCTCGATGCCGGCCTAGGGCACGTGTTGACCTCCGGTGTGGACTATGCCGACCTCTATTTCCAGAGGAGCTGGCATGAGAGCTGGGTCCTCGAGGACGGTGAGGTCAAGGAAGCCGGCTACAACATCGACGGCGGCGTCGGCGTGCGCGCCATGGCCGGTGAAAAAACCGGATTCGCCTACTCCAACCAGATCACCGCCGATGCCTTGGCCGAGACCGGACGCACGGCGTCGGGCATCGTGCGTAGCGGTGCCACACTGCCGGTCGGTACGCGCGTGGTGAGCCAGGCAGCATCGCGCTATGCCGCGATCGATCCCTTGTCGGGCCTGTCGGCCGAGGACAAGATTGCTCTGCTCAAGCAGGCCGACCGTGTGGCGCGAGCCGCCGATCCGGCAGTCAGTCAGGTCAGTGCCTCCCTGACCGGCGTGCACGAGGTCGTGCTGGTGCGCGCCAGCGATGGCACCCTGGCGGCTGATGTCCGCCCGCTGGTGCGGTTCAACGTCAGCGTGATCGCAGTTAAGAACGGTAGGCGCGAGCGTGGCAGCGCCGGCGGTGGCGGCCGCTATGCCATGTCACGGCTACGTGACGACAATGTCGCCGAACGTTTCGCCAAGGAGGCGGTGCGTCAGGCCCTGGTCAATCTGGAGGCCGTCGATGCACCGGCCGGCCAGATGCCGGTGGTGCTCGGGCCTGGCTGGCCCGGCATCCTGCTCCACGAGGCCGTGGGCCACGGTCTGGAGGGCGACTTCAATCGTAAGGGCAGTTCGGCGTTTGCCGGGCGTATGGGCCAACGCGTGGCGGCTCCCGGTGTCACCGTGGTGGACGATGCCACCCTGTCCGATCGGCGCGGCTCCATGAGCGTGGACGACGAGGGTACGCCGGGGCAGTACACCCCGCTGATCGAGGACGGCATTCTCACCGGTTACATGCAGGACAAGCTCAATGCCAGGCTGATGGGTATGCAGCCCACCGGCAACGCCCGACGCGAGTCGTTCGCCCACATGCCGATGCCGCGGATGACCAATACCTACATGCTGGCCGGTCAGGACGATCCGGCCGATATCCTGGCCAGCGTCAAGCGTGGTATCTACGCGGTCAGCTTCGGCGGTGGCCAGGTGGACATCACCTCAGGCAAGTTCGTGTTCTCGGCCAGCGAGGCCTACCTGATAGAGGATGGACGGATCACCACGCCAGTGAAGGGGGCCACCCTGATCGGCAACGGGCCCGAGGCGATGGGCCGGGTGTCAATGATCGGTCACGACCTGGAGCTCGATACCGGCATCGGCGTCTGCGGCAAGGAGGGGCAGGGCGTTCCGGTAGGAGTTGGCCAGCCGACGCTCAAGCTGGATGAGCTCACCGTCGGCGGCACTGCCTCTTGATCACATGCCGGCCGTATCGCGGATTAGCTTGAACAGCTTGCGGGCGTTGGCCGGGGGCTTGCCGCGTTCGCGCTCGCTCCTTGCGTTGCGAATCAGCTGGCGAAGAGCCTGGCGATCGACATCTGGGTAATCGGCGATGAAGGCTTCAACGGCTTCGTCGCCGTCATCGATCAGCCGGTCGCGCCACTTCTCGAGGCGGTGGAAGGCGAGATCGCGACGACGATTCTCCTGCTCGATTTCGTCGAATACGGCCTGGATTGCCTCGAGGTCTTCGCGCCGCATCAGCTTGCCGACGTACTGCATGTGGCGCCGCCGCCCTTCGTGGGAGCGGATGCGGGACGTTTCTTCGACGGCCGCCAGCATGTCTTCCGAGAGCGGGAAGCGGGCGCGCTCGGCGGGTGTCATGGCGATGATCTGTTCGCCCAGGGCCTGCAGTGCATGCATTTCGCGCTTGAGCTGGGACTTGCTCGGCCGTTCGTCGAAGGAGGAGGGAGTATCCTGGGTCATGCCGCGTCCAACTAGTGAGAGTTCGGGAATAGCCTGGCCAGTTAAGCGACCAAGCTCGAATGATGGCAGTATATCAGTCCGTCGCCGGGCGGCGGGAAATGACACGTGGGAAGCCGGCGCGTCCGGTCAGCGAAGGAGAGACACATGAGCAAGGCTTTCGATGCCTCCGTCCAGCAGGCGCTGCTGGAATCCCGGGCCGAGCAGGCTCTGCGGCTGGCGAAGCACCTGGGGGCGGATGCCTGCGAAGTGGGAGCCAGCGTCGATCAGGGAATCGGCATCAGCGTGCGTGAAGGAGAGGTGGAGTCCGTCGAACTCTCACGCGACCAGGGAATCGCCGTGACGGTCTACCTGCGTGGGCACAAGGGCAGCGCCTCCTCCACCGACGCCGGTGATGCTTCGATACGCGAGCTGGTCGAGAAGGCCATGGCCATCGCCCTCTACACCGGGGAGGATCCCGCGGCCGGGCTGGCTGATCCCGAGTTGATGGCCACCGAGCTGCCGGATCTCGACGTGCACCATCCCTGGCCGCTCTCCACCGAGCAGGCCATCGATCTGGCGCTGGCCTGCGAGGCGGCCGGGCGCGGCGAACCCGGTATCCGTCAGTCGGAAGGGGCTTCGCTCTCCAGCGGCGAAGGGGTGAGGGTCTATGCCAATAGTCACGGCTTCATGGGCAGTCAGCGCGGCAGCCGCCATTCGCTCTCCTGCATGCTGATCGCCGAAGACGAACACGGCATGCAGCGTGACTACGACTACACCAGCGCACGTGATCCCAAGGAACTGCTGTCTGCCGAGGTGGTGGGCAGGCGGGCAGCCGAGCGCACCCTGAGCCGGCTTGGCGCGCAGCGCCCCGCTACCGGGCGCCTGCCGGTGCTGTTCGATGCCACCGTGGCCAGTGGTCTCATCGGGCACCTGATGAGCGCCATCGCCGGCGGTTCGCTCTATCGCCAGGCCTCCTTCCTGTGCGACCGGCTGGGCGAGCCGCTGTTTCCCGACTGGTTCACCCTGGGCGAGCATCCCATGGAGCGTGGTGCCATGGCCAGTTCGGCCTTCGACAACGACGGTGTGCAGACGCGCAACAATGTCTTCATCGAGCAGGGCCGCCTTGCCAGCTACATGCTGTCGGCCTACAGCGCACGGCGCCTCGGCATGCAGACCACGGGCAATGCCGGTGGCGCTCGCAACCTGCGCATCTCGGCACCGCTCGAGACGCGCCAGGCGCTGCTCGCGCGCATGGGGCGCGGGGTGCTGGTCACCGAGCTGATGGGGCAAGGCGTCAATGGAGTCACCGGTGACTACTCGCGTGGTGCAGCCGGCTTCTGGGTGGAGAATGGCGAAATCCAGTACCCGGTGGAGGAGTTCACCATCGCCGGCAACCTCGAGGCAATGTTCAAGGGGTTGCAGGCCGTCGGCAGCGATATCGACACCCGCGGCAGCATTCACACCGGCAGCTGGCTGATCGGTGAGATGACCGTGGCGGGTAGCTGAAGCGGATTTACGCTTTACCGCAAAGCTCGCGGGAATGAGCGAGCGATGGTCAGGCCAGGCGAAGCCCGATGAGCAGGCGGAGTTTAGGGAACCTAAATGAGCACTGCGAAGAGGGCTTCAACGCCGCATGGCCGAGCGCAGCCATTCCTCTAGGCATCCTCTTCGAAGCGGGCCTCGAAGAGAGCCTCGATGGCCTCCAGCACCGCTTCGGCGTCGTCCCCCTCGGCACTGATTTCCAGCTCGGTGCCGCAGGGGGCGCCCAGCATCAACAGCGCCATGATGTTGCTGGCGTCGGCCTGCTGCGGCCCTCGGTTGACGAGCACGCGCGCATCGAAAGGCTGACAGCACTGCACCAGCTTGGTGGCAGCTCGGGCATGAAGACCGCGTTTGTTGGTCAGGGTCAGCTTGCGGCAGGGCACACTCAGGTTTCCTTGCTGTCTGATGTCTCTGCGGTCTTTCCACGGGCGGGAGTGACCGGTGTATGAATGCCGAGTTCGCGGTGGCGAAGGCGTACGTCCGGCTGCTGCTGCGCGAGGTGATGCGCGAGACGCTCGGCGAGATAAACCGAGCGGTGCTGGCCACCGGTGCAGCCGATGGCAACGGTCAAATAGCTGCGGTGGGTGTCGCGATAGGCCGGCAACCAGCGTTCGATCCAGGCGATGATGTCGTCGAGCATCTGTTGTACCAGCGGGTACTGCTCAAGGAACTCCACGATGCTGGGTTCCCGGCCAGTAGCGGAGCGCAGGCGCGGATCCCAGTAGGGGTTGGGCAGGCAGCGTGCATCGAAAACGATATCGGCATCGAGCGGCACGCCACCCTTGAAGCCGAACGACTCCACCGTCAGGGTCAGTTGGTCGGCGCGGTGGCTGGCCACTTGCTCGGTGATGCGCCCGCGTAGGTCATGCACCGACAGCCGTGAGGTGTCGATGATCAGATCCGCCAGGTTGCGAATGTCGCTGAGGGTCGCGTCTTCCGACTCGATGGCTTCGTTCAGGGTCATGTCCCGACCGCGGGTCAGGGGGTGGCGCCGCCGGGTGGCAGAGTAGCGTTCGAGAAGGATGCGGGCGTCGGTCGTCAGGTAGACGATCTGGCAGTCGACCTGATTGGTACGCAGCTCTTCCAGCAGACGCGGGAAGCGTTCAAGGGCATGAGGCAGGTTGCGAGCATCAATGCTCACCGCGATCGAAGTCTGGATCGTGGGTGAGTTGCGTAGCTCATCCACCAAGGAGCCGAGCAGCATCGCCGGGAGGTTATCGATGGCGTAGTAGCCGATGTCCTCGAGCGCCTGCAGTGCGATCGACTTGCCGGAGCCGGAGCGGCCGCTGATGATCACAAGCTGCATGAGGGGTCTCCTGATCAGGGCTGGCCGAAACGGTGAATCGTTCAATTCAGCCCGAGGACTGTCGTCGAATCGCTTCGATAAGGCGCTCGTGGAGTTCGCGCTGGCTAGCGCATTTTCGCAGCTGGGCGCGCGTCTCGGCATCGTTCATCACGCCGGCTACCTGGCTCAGCAGCGACAGGTGCGTATCGTCGGCCTCTTCGGGGACCAGCAGCACGAAGACCAGGTCGACCGGCTCGCCGTCGATGGCATCGAAGTCGATCGGCTCGGCCAGCTTGAGAAACGCCGCCACCGGGCTGTGACAGTGCGGGCTTCGGGCATGGGGGATTGCCACGCCATTGCCGATGCCGGTGCTGCCCAGCCTCTCGCGACCGACTAGCCTGCCGAAGACCTCCTGACTGTCGAGGCTCGGAGTGTTCTGCGCAATGAAGGTGCTGAAGAACTCCAGCACCCTCTTCTTGCTGCCTCCCGGAACATCGAACAGCGCTCGCTCCGGGGGCAGGATGGTTTCCAGTGTCATGGCAACTCAGCGAATGCCGGCGCCCTGGGCGCGAGCCTGGGCTTTTTCCTTGTGTTTGACCAGTTGACGATCGAGCTTGTCGGTCAGCGCATCGATGGCGGCGTACATGTCTTGATCGGAGGCTTCGGCGTGAAGGTCGGCGCCGGCGGCATGCAGCGTGCAGGCGGCCTGCTGACGCTCCTTCTCGATCGAGAGCGTGACCTGCACGTTGGTGATGTTGTCGTAGTGTCGCTGGACGCGGTTCAGCTTCTCGCTCACGTAGTCACGCAGTGAATCGGTCAGCTCAACATGATGGCCGGTGATGTTGACTTGCATGACAAGCTCCTTCGTCCTTCGGGTGGTAGCTCGATTGTAACCCTTTTTACTGCCCTGCATACCCCTTCGAATGGCGGGTTTGCCGGGGATCAGCATTGCGTCGCGGTATCAGCGAAAACGCTTGCGTTCGCTCGAAGAGGGGATGCCCAGGGCTTCGCGATATTTGGCCACCGTGCGGCGAGCGACCTGGATGCCATCCTCGCCCAGCAGCTCCACCAAGCGGCTGTCGGAGAGCGGCTTGCGCGGCGGTTCATCGGCGATCAGCTTGCGGATGCGGGCGCGAATCGCCGTGCTGGAATGCACGTCACCGTCACCGTTTCCGCCGACATGGCTGGAGAAGAAGTACTTCAGTTCGAAGACCCCGCGGGGGGTATGGATGAACTTCTGCGTCGTCACCCGCGAAATGGTCGACTCATGCATCTCGACGGCCTGGGCGATGTCGGCCAGTACCAGCGGCTTCATGCCCTCCTCGCCCTGTTCGAGAAACTCGATCTGGCGTGCCATGATCTCTCGCCCCACCCGCAGCAGGGTGTCGTTGCGGCTGGCAAGGCTTTTCATCAGCCAGCGCGCTTCCTGCAGGTGATCCTTGAGAAACTGGTTGTCCTGGCTCTTGTCCGCGCGCCGTACCAGGGCGACGTAGTCGGGCTGGATACGCAGACGTGGCAGTGCCTCGGCGTTAAGTTCCACGCGCCAGCCGGATTCGTCATGGTAAGCAACTAGGTCCGGGGTGACGTAGCTACTGCCGACCTCGGCATAGGCGCTTCCGGGACGGGGGTCCAACGAGCGAACCAGGGCGATGACCTGATCCAGAGATTCGTCGTCAAGCCCTAGGCGGCGCTTCAGCAGGCGACGATCGTCGGCGGCCAGGGCCTCGAGGAACTGGCGTACCAGGCGGCGGGTCTGGGGCAGCAGCGGCGTGTCATCGGGCATCGCGGCCAACTGCAGCATCAGGCACTCGCGCAGGTCGCGGGCGAACACGCCGGTCGGTTCGAACTGTTGCAGGCGCAGCAGGACCTGCTCGACCTCCCGGGTCGGCAGGCCCTCCAGGCCTTGCCGGCGCAGGCCGTCGCGAATCTCCTCCAGGGGTTGCGCCAGGTAGCCGGTGGCATCGACGGCGTCGATCAGGCTCTCGGCGATAAGGCGCTGGCGATCGCTCAGATCGGTCATCGCCAATTGCCAGATCAAATGGCCGGTCAGGGTCTGCGCCGAGGCCTGGCGCTCGAAGTCGGGGCCTTCGCCGGTAATGCCACCGGAACTCGTGCCGTGATCGGGGTAGGTATCCGACCAGTCGCTGTCGGTGGAGAGTTCGCTGGGTATCTCGCTGGCCCAGTCATCGCTTGGGGTATCGCTGACGGCCTGCTCACCGAAGCCGTCGTCGAGTTCCAGCATGGGGTTGGATTCCAGTGCCTGCTGGATCTCCTGGCGCAGGTCGAGCGTCGAAAGCTGCAGCAGGGCTATCGCCTGCTGCAGCTGGGGAGTCATGGTCAGCTGGGTGCCGACACGCAGTTGCAGGGATGCTTTCATGGCCATGAGAGGTAGGCGCTCATCTGCCGGAAAAGCTCTACCCTAGACGGGAAGGTCACGACTTGCAAGAGAGTTGACTGCAATATGTATGCCAGTAAGGGTTTTTATCCCTGATTAGAATGTTTTAATGCAGTCTAGGGGCTTGCATAATGCGACAGAGTGAGCTACAGACGAAAGTCCTCGCCGAGGTAAACCTCGCGGACCCGTCGGTTGGCCAGAATGGCCTCGGCATCGCCTTCGGCGATGATCTGGCCGTCGCCGACGATATAGGCCGAGTCGCAGATGTCCAGCGTTTCGCGTACGTTGTGATCAGTGATCAGTACGCCGATATCACGTGCCTTGAGCTGGCGAATGATGCCCTTGATTTCCCCCACCGAGATCGGATCGACCCCGGCAAAGGGCTCATCGAGCAGAATGAAGGCCGGCTCGGTGGCCAGTGCCCGGGCGATCTCGACGCGTCGCCGCTCACCACCGGACAGGCTCATGCCGAGGTTGTCGCGGATGTGGGTAACGTGGAAGTCCTCCAGCAGTTGCTCGAGCCTCGCCTGTCGCCCACGACGGTCGAGATCCCGTCGTGTCTCGAGGATGGCCATGATGTTGTCGGCCACCGACAGCTTGCGAAAGATCGAGGCTTCCTGGGGCAGGTAGCCGATACCGGCGCGAGCGCGCTCGTGCATGGCGCTGTGGGAGAGATCCAGGTCGTCGATGTAGACGTCGCCGGCATCGGCCTTTATCAGCCCGACGATCATGTAGAACGAGGTGGTCTTGCCGGCCCCGTTGGGTCCGAGCAGGCCCACCACGCAGCCCTGCTCGATCGAGATGCTGATGTCGTGCACCACGCGTCGGCGCTTGTAGCTCTTGGCCAAATGCCGGGCATGTAGGGTCTTCATCGACATCTCAGCGCTCCGGCTGCAGCGTCATGCGTATGCGCTGGCTGCCTTCGACGCCCTCGCTCTGGGCGCGGGCCTGAACGACACGGCGATCGAGGAAATATTCGAGATAGCCACCTTCGAAGGTGTCGCCGCCCTGATGCAGTTCGGCGCGGTCGATCAGTTCCACTCGCCGTTCGGCGACATGGTAGATGATCTTGCGTCCCCAGCCGCGAACGACCGGTTGCTCCGGATCGGGCTGCTGCTCGATGTAGGCGCGTTCACCGTAGGCTGTGGCGCGCGAGAGCTCGCCGGCTTCATTGCGCTGGAACTCGACCCGGTCACCGGTCAGCTGCATGCTGCCCTGACGAATATCGACATCACCGGTGTAAACCGCCGTGCCGGCCTGGTCGTCGAGCTCGAGTCGATCGGCCGCGACCTCGATGGGCTGTTCGGCGTCGCGCTGCTGTGCCACGACCGAATCCATGCCCGCCAGGCTGAGCAGCGCCGCACCAGCCAGCATCAGGATGAGAGGCCGGCATAGGGTCGGGAGCCTGTATCGCGTCATGGCGTGAAATCCTCTAGGTTGACGGCGTCGGCCTGGTCCGTCTGGGTGCCTTCGGGCACATGGTGGCCGCGCACATTGTCGGTCAAACGTGCCCGATTGTCATGGATCCAGGCGTCGAAACGTTCGCCGCGCATACGCTGTGGTGGCTGCTGCAGCAGGGCAGGCGTGTCGCTCCAGGCGTGTCCCGTGTCGGCGTCGAAGTGCAGGGTCTCGGTGTCGAGCTGCCAGCGTTCCTCGGGGGCAAGCAGGCGGGCGTCGCCGGTGAGCGTCAGCGGATTGCCGCCCGGGCCGAGGCGGCCTTCCGTGCCGCTTGCCACCCACAGTCGGCCCTCGCGGTCGATCAGATGGGCCTCTGGCTCGACGGCTCGGGTGACGTCGTCATGGGGGGTATGGACGAGTCGTGGGCTCTCCAGGCGCTGGTGAGCGCGGCCGGTGGCATCGAAGCGGGTCAACTGGGCCTGCTCAAGGAAATAGTCGGGCTCGCCCGCCTCGTCGCTGGGCACCGGCCCGGGTGCCGGGGCCTGCCAGGGATCCAGCCAGGCGATCAGGCCGCCGAGCAGCAGAAGCAGCAGGAACAGCCAGGCACGGAACGAGGGGCGCGGTAGCCGGCGCAGCATATCCGTTGGCCTCAACGCTTGCCGTGGAGGTAGGTGTCGATCAGCGCGTCACGATGCCCCTGCGCTTCGAGCAGCAGGTCGCAGATCTCGCGCACCGCGCCATGCCCGCCGCTGCGTTCGGTAACGTAGTCGGCCATGTCGCGTATATAGACCGGCGTGTTGGGGACGGTGATGCCAACCCCGGCGCGCTGGATGGCGGCCAGGTCGGGCAGGTCGTCGCCGCAGTAGGCCACCTGTTCGAGTTCGATACCCTTGCGCGTGCACAGCTCGCGCAGGGTGGCAAGCTTGTCCTCGCAGCTCTGGTAGACATGGTCGATGCCCAGGGCAGCGGCGCGGTGACTGACCATCGGCGACTCGCGTCCGGTCAGGAAGGCCACCTGCAGGCCGGCGCGCCGCAGCAGCTTGAGGCCCAGGCCGTCCTGGGTGTGAAACGCCTTGATCTCTACGCCGTCGGCCTGGAAGTAGAGGCGGCCGTCGGTGAGTACGCCATCCACGTCCAGCGCCAGCAGGCGAATCCTGCGCAGGCGATCGATGAGGTGCGGGTCGAGGGTGGAGCTGGCCAGAGCCATGGGCTCTCCTTGGTCAGGGTAATGTCAGATCACGCCGCTTCGCAGCAGGTCGTGCATGTGCAGGGCGCCGATTGGGTGGCCTGCTTCGTCAACGACGGCAAGCGCCGTTATCAGGTTGTCCTCCATCATGCGCACCGCTTCGGCGGCCAGCACATCAGGGGCGATGCGCTTGCCGGGACGGGTCATGACGTCGTCCACCGTCAACTGGCTGAGGTCTTGGTGCTGGTCGAGCGTGCGACGCAGGTCGCCATCGGTATAGACACCGATCAGGCGATTCTGCTCGTCGACGACACAGGTGAAGCCGAGCCCTTGACGGGTAATCTCGAGCAGGGCGTCACGCAAGGGGCTGCCCAGGGGCACGCTGGGCAATCGCTCGCCCTGATGCATCAAATCGCTGACACGCAGCAGCAGGCGCTTGCCCAGGCTGCCGCCGGGGTGCGACAGGGCAAAGTCTTCGGCGGTGAAGCCGCGCGCCTCGAGCAGGGCCACGGCCAGTGCATCGCCCAGTGCCAGGGCGGCGGTGGTCGAGGCCGTAGGAGCCAGGTCCAGCGGGCACGCCTCGCGCTCGACGCCGGCATCGAGATGCGCATCGGCATGGCGGGCTAGGGTCGATTCGGGGCGTCCGGTCATGCTGATCAGCGGGGTGCCGATACGCTTGAGCAGCGGCAGCAGTGCGGTGACTTCGGCGGTCTCGCCGGAGTTCGACAGGGCCAGTACCACATCGCCCGGCGTGATCATGCCCAGATCGCCATGGCTGGCCTCGCCGGGATGCACGAAGAAGGCCGGCGTGCCCGTGCTGGCGAGCGTGGCGGCGATCTTGCCGGCAACGTGCCCCGACTTGCCCATGCCGGTCACCACCACTCGCCCCTGGCAGGCGAGCATCAGCTCGCAGGCGCGGTCGAAATGGCTGTCGAGCCTCCCCTTGAGGGCCGCGATGGCCTGCTCCTCGATCCTGAGGGTGCGGCGTGCGCTTTCCCTCAGCGTCGAGGTGGCTGGGGTGGCGCTGCCGGGGGGCGCGGTGGATTCGTCTGAGTTCATGGCGATGATTGTTGCCCGATGCGAGGTTTCACTCAAGTGGCACGACCGCTGATACCGAGCCACGCCAGGTAGGCGGCATAGGAGAGCAGCAGGGCGACACCAATGGGACGGCCTAGGCGGCCCTGGCGTTGCCACAGCAACAGTGCGGCCAGAGCCAGCGTCAGCAACAGCATGACACGATAGTCGCGTCCCGCGGCATCCGGGTCGGGGGCGCCGGGGGCGACGAGCGCCGGTATCGGCAGCACGGTCAGCAGGTTGAACAGGTTGGAGCCGATGACGTTGCCGATGGCCAGGTCGTGGTGACGTTTCACGGCACTGGCCACGCAGGCGGCCAGCTCCGGCAGGCTGGTGCCCACGGCCACCACGGTCAGGCCGATGACCAGCTCGCTGATGCCGAGACCGCGCGCGAGTTCGCTGGCACCCCACACCAGGGCGCGGGAGCTCAGTGACAGCAGCAGTAAGGTAATGACCAGCCAGGAGAGCGCGCTCTTCACCGTCATGTCGGGGATCTCGCTGATCGGGCTGGTGTCGGGGGTGTCGGCGCGAATCAGCCACCACACGCTGAACACCATCATGATCAACAGGATCAAGCCGTCGAAGTGCCCCAGTATGCCGTTGCCCAGCGCATAGCCGGTGATTCCGGTTGCGCCGAGCAGTAGCGGAAGCTCCCGGCGCACCAGGGAAAAGGGGACCGGGATGGGGCGTGCCAGTGCCGTGGCGCCCAGCACCAGCCCGATGTTGGCGATGTTGGAGCCCAGGGCATTGCCGATGGCCAGGTTCGGTAGACCGTCGAGCGCGGCGAACAGCGCGACCACCATCTCGGGGGCCGAGGTGCCCAGCGCCACGACGGTCATGCCGATCAGCATCGCGCTCAGGCCGGTACGGCTGGCGGTGGCTGCCGCGGCATTGACGAAACGGTCGGCGCTCCAGGTGAGTACGGCAAGGCCGAGGACGACGGTGACGAGGGGAATCCACATGGCAAACGAGTCAGGGAGACGAGTGAGGCCGCACATTAGACGTCTTCACTGGTTTGGGTGCAAGTCGCGCACCCGGTGGGCTGGCGTCGGGTAGATGAGTTAGGATACGATGTTCGATAATTTTCCCAGGACCGTGCGGCATGATCGATTCCCCCTTCGTGGAGGTGGAGGACCTGCGTTTCTCGCGTGGCGAGAAGACCATCTTCAGCGGTGTCGAGCTGCGGATTCCCCGCGGCCGGATCACGGCCATCCTGGGTCCCAGCGGTACCGGCAAGACGACGCTGCTCAAGCTGATCGGCGGACAGTTACTGCCCGATGCCGGCAGGGTGCTGATCGCCGGGCAGGATGTGCACGCCTTGTCGCGCAAGGCCTTGTTTTCCTTGCGCCGGCGAATGGGCATGCTGTTCCAGAGTGGGGCGCTGTTCTCCGATCTCAGCGTATTCGAGAATGTCGCGTTTCCGCTGCGTGTACATACCGACCTGCCGCAGACCATGATTCGCGACCTGGTGCTGATGAAGCTTCAGGCGGTGGGATTGCGAGGGGCACGCGAGCTGATGCCGGCTGAATTGTCCGGCGGCATGGCGCGGCGTGTCGCGCTGGCCCGGGCGATCGCGCTGGATCCCGACCTGGTGCTCTACGACGAGCCGTTCGTGGGTCAGGACCCGATCTCCAAGGGGGTGCTGGTGCAGTTGATCAAGAGGCTCAACGAGGCGCTGGGCCTGACCTCAATCGTGGTGTCGCACGATATCCAGGAAACACTGTCGATCGCGGACTATGTCTACGTCATCGCCGATGGTCGGGTCATGGCGCATGGCACGCCCGGAAGCCTCGATATCGACGACGACCCGCGGGTCAGCCAGTTCGTGCATGGCGAGCCGGATGGTCCCGTGCCCTTTCACTATCCGGCGCCGGACTATTTCCGCGATATCCTCAACCTGGAGGGACGGCCATGATCGGCCGCATCGTGCGCCTCGGGCGTAGTGGCTGCGATGTGCTCGAGGCACTGGGGAGGGCGGGTCTGTTTCTCGCCCAGTCGTCCGTCGGCATTCCCTCCCGCGAGGGTTGCTACCTGTGGTTGCGACAGATGCACTTCGTCGGTGTGCTGTCGCTGGCGATCGTGCTGGTGTCGGGGCTGTTCATCGGCATGGTGCTGGCGCTGCAGGGCTACACCATTCTGGTCGATTTCGGCGCCGAACAGGCGCTTGGGCAGATGGTGGCGCTGTCGCTTCTGCGTGAGCTGTCGCCGGTGGTGGCGGCGCTGCTGTTTGCCGGGCGTGCTGGTTCGGCACTTACCGCCGAGATCGGCCTGATGAAGGCTACCGAACAGCTCACCAGCATGGAGATGATCGGTGTCGATCCGCTGCGCAGGATAGTGGCACCGAGGCTGTGGGCCGGTTTCGTCGCGCTGCCGATGCTGACGATCGGCTTCAGTGTGATCGGTATCTACGGCGGCTATCTGGTCGGCGTCGAGTGGCTGGGCGTGTTCGAGGGCTCCTATTGGAGCAGCATGCAGGCCAATGTCGACTTCTTCGACGACGTCGGCAACGGCATGGTCAAGAGTCTGGTGTTCGCGCTGGTAGTGACCTGGATCGCGGTGTACCAGGGCTACGACCTGGTGCCGACGTCGGAGGGGATATCACGTGCTACCACGCGTACGGTGGTCTATGCCTCGCTGGCGGTGCTGGGCCTGGATTTCGTGTTGACTGCGGTCATGTTCGGAGGATTTTCCTGATGGTGGTACGGGGTACAGCGCGACAGGGAGAAGCAGGATGAAGCGCAGCAAGACGATGGAGCTGGGCGTCGGCCTGTTCATGCTGGCCGGCATCCTGGGGCTGCTATTCCTGGGGCTGCGCGTCAGCGGTTTGACCTTCACGGCACCGAGCGACACGTTTCAGCTCGAGGCCAACTTCGCCAACATTGGCAGCCTCAAGCCACGTGCCCGGGTCACCATGTCGGGCGTCACGGTGGGGCGTGTCACCGCCATAGAGCTCGATACCGAGTGGTACGATGCCCGGGTCATCCTCGAGCTCGACGCAGAACTCGAAGGTCAGCTTCCCCGTGACACCACGGCATCCATCCTGACCGCCGGCCTGCTGGGCGAACAGTATATCGGGCTCAGTGTCGGCGGAGATCCCGAGATGCTTGCGGCTGGCGATACCATCCGCGATACCCAGTCGGCAATCGTGCTGGAGGAACTGATCCAGCAGTTCGTGTCCAACATGGTCAATGACTGATCCCTTTTTTTGCGAGGTCGACTGATGAGCCAGATGACACTCTCCTTCGCCCTGTTGCGTCGTTTCCTCCTGGGGCTGTGCCTGACGCTTGCCAGCCTGTCGGCTGCCGCGGCGCCCGAGCGTGCTCCCGAGCAGGTGATCCGTGACAGTATCGATGAGCTGATGGGGCAGATCGATGGGCGCAAGGATTACTATGCCAACCACCTGGACGAGCTCGAGGCACTGGTCGACGCCAGTCTCGACGACATCGCCGACTTCCGCTACATCGGCGCCAGCGTGATGGGACGCTACTTCCAGAATGCCACCCCGCAGCAGCGCTCGCGATTCGTCAACGTCTTCCGCCAGACGCTGATCGACACCTATACCAGAGGGTTGGTGACCTTCGATTATCGCGAGCTGCGAGTGCTGGACAGCCAGAGCCCTCCGCGCTACGAGGATCAGGCATCCGTGGCCATGGAGGTGGTGGCCATGGACGGAACCGCCTATCCGGTCAGCTACACGCTGCGCCAGAGCGATGGTCAGTGGAAGGTGGTCAACGTGATCGTCAACGGCATCAACTTGGGGCTGACCTTCCGCAACCAGTTCGATCAGGCAATGCGTGACCACGGGCGTGATTACGATGCGGTGATCGCCAGCTGGTCGCCCGAGATTGCTGCCGAGGAGCTCGAGGAGGGCGGAGGAGCATGAGCCGCTTGCTCGAGCGTGCCGGTGTGCGGCTGGAGGCTGGCCTCGAGGGGTTGGCCGTGAGCGGCGATGTCGATTTCGGAATCGCCGCGCCGCTGGCCGAGGCGGGGAGTGACTGGCTCGCCGAGCAGTCTGCCGGTGCCCGGGTGGTACTCGACCTGGAGGGGGTCGAGCAGGTAAGTAGTGCTGCGCTCAGCGTGCTGCTCGAGTGGGCGCGCCAGGCGCGTGCTGCTGACGTCGAGATTCGCCAGGTCAGGCTCTCGGCACCGCTGGCCCGGCTGACCCGGGTGGCGGGGCTCGACGAACTCCTGCCGCTGGCGGGGGAAGCCTGATCCACTGCCGGAAAAGCCCGGCGCCGGCATCGCCAAGCGCGATGCTTTTCTTTACCATGTAGGAACTCTCGTTTCTGGCAACGGCTCGCGATGTTGTCGCGTGCCGCTCCATTCGTCCCACAGGAGTTCCGTTTTTCATGCAACCCAGTGACGTCAAGGCGCTGCTCGAGGCGCGCCTCGAGGATTGCGATTTCTACATCCAGGGCGAAGGCTGCAACTTCCAGGTCATCGCCGTGGGCGAAGTCTTCGACGGACTGCCGCCGGTCAAACGACAGCAGCTGATCTATGGCGCTCTTTCGGAGGAGATCGCCTCGGGTGCACTGCATGCCGTGAGCATCAAGACCTTCACCCCGGCGCAGTGGGCTAGTGCGCCGGAGAACGCGACTTCACCTGGCCAGGGCGCCTGACGGTCGAACACTCATGGACAAGTTGATCATTACCGGCAACGGACCCGTCGACGGCGAGGTCTGGGCCAGCGGTGCCAAGAACGCGGCACTGCCCATTCTGTGTGCCACCCTGCTGGCCGAGGAGCCGGTAACCATCGGCAACCTGCCGCACCTTCAGGACATAACCACCACGCTGGAACTGCTGGGACGCATGGGCGTCGAGCCGGTGATGGGTGAGAAGATGACCATCCAGCTCGATGGCTCCCAGGTGCGTGACTGTCATGCACCCTACGAGCTGGTCAAGAAGATGCGAGCTTCGATCCTGGTGCTTGGCCCCTTGCTGGCACATTTCGGCCATGCCGACGTGTCGCTTCCCGGCGGCTGTGCCATTGGCTCGCGGCCGGTGGATCTTCACATTCGCGGCCTCGAAGCCATGGGGGCGGATATCCATGTCGAGGGCGGCTACATCCGCGCTCGCGTCGACGGCCGGCTCAAGGGAGCCACCATCTTCTTCGATACCGTTACCGTCACCGGTACCGAGAACCTGCTGATGGCGGCCACCCTGGCGGAAGGTACCACGGTGCTGGAAAACGCCGCGCGAGAGCCCGAGGTAGTGGATCTGGCCGAGTGTCTGATCAAGATGGGTGCAAAGATCCGCGGTCATGGCAGCAACAACATCATCATCGAGGGCGTCGAGCGGCTGCACGGCGCCTATCATGACGTGATGCCGGACCGCATCGAGACCGGCACCTTCCTGGTCGCCGCGGCGCTTTCGCGAGGCCGGGTGCGAGTACGCAATACCCGTGCCGACATTCTCGAGGCGGTACTGGCCAAGCTCGAGGAGGCCGGCGCCAAGGTGACCGTCGGTGACGGTTGGATCGAGCTCGACATGGAGGGGCGGCGACCACGTCCGGTCAACATTCGCACCGCACCCTACCCGGGGTTCCCCACTGACATGCAGGCACAGTTCGTGGCCCTCAACGCTGTGGCGGACGGTACCTCTCATGTGGTCGAAACCATTTTCGAGAACCGCTTCATGCACGTGCAGGAGCTTAACCGCATGGGGGCCCAGGTGGCGCTGGAGGGCAACACCGCCATGATTACCGGGGTCGAGCGGCTTTCCGGCGCACCGGTGATGGCAACCGATCTACGCGCCTCGGCCTCGTTGGTGATTGCGGCCATGATGGCCCAGGGCGAGACCCTGGTCGATCGCATCTATCACATCGATCGCGGCTACGAGTGCATCGAAGAGAAGCTGCAACTGCTGGGGGCCCGGATTCGCCGCGTTCCCGGCTGAGCGCTAAGCGATCCCTGCGGTTCCCGACCATAGGCGAGACCATGAGCAAGCAACTGATTCTGGCCCTGTCGAAGGGCCGTATTCTCGACGAGACCCTGCCGCTGCTGGCGGAAGCCGGTATCGTTCCGGCCGAGGACCTGGGCAAGAGCCGCAAGCTGCTCTTCGACACCAATCTCGACGACGTCAAGCTGGTAGTGATTCGCGCTACCGACGTGCCGACCTACGTGCAGCTGGGTGCGGCCGATCTGGGCGTGGCAGGCAAGGACGTGCTGCTCGAACACGGCGCGGCGGGGCTCTACGAGCCGCTGGATCTCGAAATCGCCAAGTGCAAGCTGATGACGGCGGGCATCGACGGCGCCAAGCCGGCTCGTGCAAGACGCCGGGTCGCTACCAAGTTCGTCGACGTGGCGCGTCGCTACTATGCCGAGCAGGGCATTCAGGCCGAGGTGATCAAGCTCTACGGGGCCATGGAGCTGGCGCCGCTGATGAACCTGGCCGACGAGATCGTCGACATCGTCGATACCGGCAACACCCTGCGCGCCAATGGCATGTCGCCACGGGAGCTGATCGCCTCGATCAGTACGCGCCTGGTGGTCAACAAGGCGGCCATGACCATGAAGCACGAGCGCCTCAAGCCGCTGATCGCACGCCTGGCCGAGGCGGTGGAGCGCCGGCGGGTGGGTGCCGAGGCAGCAGCGCGATAGCCACCTGTGCCTGGCATCAGCAACGAGACCATTTCATCTGGAGGCGTAGGCGACCATGAGCGAAACCCTTGTCGAATCCGTCGACATTGCCCGGCTGGCGACCGCGGATGCCGATTTCGAGAGGCGGCTGGACGCGCTGCTGGCCTGGGAAGGCGTGTCGGACGCCGAGGTCCAGGGGCGCGTGGCGGAGATCATCGCGGCGGTTCGTGAACGGGGCGATGCAGCCCTCATCGATTACACTCGGCGCTTCGACCGGCTGACGGTCGCGGGCATGAACGAGCTGACGCTGGGTGCGGCTCGTCTCGAGCAGGCCTATCGGGAACTGCCCGACGCCCAGCGCGATGCCCTGGCCCGGGCTGCCGAACGTATCCGGATCTATCACGAGCGTCAGAAGCCGACGTCTTGGTCCTACACCGAGGAGGACGGCAGCATCCTCGGCCAGCAGGTGACCCCGCTGGACCGGGCCGGCATCTACGTGCCGGGCGGCAAGGCGGCCTATCCCTCCTCGGTACTGATGAATGCCATTCCGGCCCATGTGGCGGGTGTGCGTGAGATCGTCATGGTCGTGCCGACTCCCGATGGCGTGCTCAACGAGCTGGTGCTGGCGGCGGCCCACCTGGCCGGCGTCGATCATGTCTTCACCATCGGCGGTGCCCAGGCGGTAGCCGCTCTGGCCTACGGTACCGAGAGCGTGCCCAGGGTCGACAAGATCGTCGGACCCGGCAACATCTATGTCGCCACTGCCAAGCGCGCCGTATTCGGACAGGTAGGCATCGACATGATCGCCGGGCCTTCGGAAATCCTGGTGGTTTCCGATGGCGGAACCGATCCGGAGTGGCTGGCCATGGATCTGTTTTCCCAGGCCGAGCACGATGAGGATGCGCAGGCGCTGCTGGTCAGCTGGGACGAGCGTCACCTGGCCGAGGTCGAGGCGGCCATCGCTCGCCTGCTCCCGACCTTGGAGCGCGAAGCGATCGTGCGCCAGTCGCTGGCGCGCCGTGGGGCGCTGATTCGCTGTCGTGATCGCGACGAGGCCGTGGGCTTGATCAACCGCATCGCGCCGGAGCACCTCGAACTCTCTGTGGCCGATCCGGAGGCGCTGCTGCCCGAGGTGCGGCATGCCGGCGCCATCTTCATGGGGCGCTATACGGCCGAAGCGCTGGGCGACTACTGTGCCGGTCCCAACCACGTGCTGCCGACTTCCGGCACGGCGCGTTTCTCCTCGCCGCTAGGCGTCTACGACTTCCAGAAGCGCTCCTCGATCATCAACTGCTCCGAGGAGGGAGCGTCGCAGTTGGGCAGGGTAGCCTCGGTGCTGGCGCGCGGCGAGTCGCTGACGGCTCATGCCCGTTCCGCCGAGTATCGCATCAAGGAGTAGCTTCAGCCGCCCTCAGCGGTCGGGGCGACGGCTCGGTGGCAGCGGGCGCTCCCCGACCTCCAGCTCCACGGTAAAGGTCTCGCCGCTGCGTACCAGCGTCAAGGGGAGCGTGGCGCCCGGCTCGATGGCGGCGATGTCGCTCATGGCGGCACGGGCATCGAGAATGGGACGTCCGTCGACCTCGAGCAGCACGTCACCCGGGCGCAGGCCGGCCTGGGCGGCGGGGCCATCCGGCACCACGGCGGAGATGACCACGCCGCGAGGTGCCTGGAGGCCGAAGGAGGCTGCCAGATCCTGCGTCATCTCCTGCGCTTCGATACCCAGCCAGCCGCGAATCACGCGCCCTTGAGTCACCAGGTCCTCCAGAATGGAGCGCGCCAGGCGCATAGGAATGGCGAAGCCGACCCCCTGGGATCCGCCCGAGCGGGAGAAGATGGCAGTGTTGATTCCTACCAAGGAGCCTTCGGCATTGATCAAGGCACCCCCGGAGTTGCCGGGGTTGATGGCGGCATCGGTCTGGATGAAGTCCTCGTAGGCGCTCAAGCCCAGGTGGCTGCGTCCCGTGGCGCTGATGATGCCCATGGTGACGGTCTGGCCCACTCCGAAGGGGTTGCCGATGGCCATGGCGACGTCGCCCACCGCCACGTCCTCGGTATCGGCGAGATGAATCACCGGTAGTCGATCCAGGTCGATCTGCAGCACGGCCAGGTCGCTTTCCGGGTCGGTGCCGATCACTTCTGCCAATGTCTCTCTGCCGTCGCGCAGGGCCACCTGGATCTCGTCGGCGCCATCGATGACGTGATGGTTGGTCAGCACGTAGCCATCGTCGCTGACGATGACGCCCGAGCCCAGGCTCGACAGCAGGCGTTGCTGGGTCGGCAGGTCGTCGGCGAAGAACTGGCGGAAGAACGGGTCCGACATCAGCGGATGCTCCTCGCGCTCAACGACCCGCGACGAGTAGATGTTGACGACTGCCGGGGCGGCCTTCTCGACCGCGGTAGAGTAGCTGACCGGGCCCTGCTGGCGCGCCAGCGGAGGGGCCTGCTGGAGTTCGGGGGAGGGGCGTGTCACCGGCTGCAGCTCGCTTGTCGGCGCAGACTGAGTGGTGGGGTCCGGTGCCGAGGGGGTGCGCAGCAGTTGCGGAAAGGTATTCAGCAAGACGATGGCCAACAGCACGCCGATGAGGACGGGCAGGGCATAGGCTAACAATGAACGACGCATGCGGCGTTTCCTGGTCGGCGGGCAGTCGATGGCATCCCGCTCAGTCGTTACAATGGAGCGGATTGTAACATCGACAGCGAAGCGCTGTCCGGAGGCACGGATGATTTTGCGAACCGAGCTGGTACGAGCCTGCGATAGGCTGCTCGACGTCCCCGCGTTCAAGGACTATACCGTCAACGGCCTGCAGGTGGCGGGGCGTGACGAGGTGCGGCGCGTGATGAGCGGCGTGACGGCTTGCCAGGCGTTACTTGACGAGGCGGCGGCGTGGAAGGCGGACCTGCTGCTCGTTCACCACGGCTACTTCTGGAAAAACGAACCGGTGGCGATCACCGGGATCAAGCAGCGGCGCATTCGTACCCTGCTGCTCAACGACATTAGTCTGCTGGCTTACCACTTGCCGCTCGACGCCCACGCCGAGTTCGGCAACAACGCCGAGCTCGGCCGTCAGCTCGGGTTTCGCGTGGAGGGGTGTGCCGATGGTGTGCTGGGTCAAGGGCTGGTATGGCTTGGCAGTTTGCCCGAGGCGATGGCGCCCGGGGCCCTGGCACGCCATGTCGGTGAGCACCTGGGCAGGGAGCCGTTGCTCGTCGAGGCGCCCGGCAAGGCGCTGGTGCGCCGTGTTGCCTGGTGCACCGGCGGGGCTCAAGACATGATCGCCCAGGCCTGGGAGGCCGGTGCCGAGGTCTTCATCTCGGGTGAGATCTCCGAGCGCACTACGCATCTGGCGCGTGAGCTCGGCATCCATTATCTGGCGGCCGGCCACCATGCCACCGAGCGCTACGGCGTGCAGGCGCTGGGGGAATGGCTCGAGCGGGAGTTCGGCGTCGAGCATCGCTTCGTCGATATCGACAACCCGGCCTGAGAATTGGCCCGGTGGTGGGCGGTCAATAGCGCGGCGGCTGCGGGGCCTCGCTCTTGTCGGCGCTGGATTTCAGGCCGAAGTCTTCCGACAGGGTGCCGCCTGAGCCATCGGCATAGTCGCGAGGTGTCGGGACTTCGTCGTCGCCGCCAGTCAGGGCTGGCTGGTCGGCCGCCTTCAGCTGAAGGTCGCGGCGGGGTTCGCAGTGCAGGGTGCTGGCATCCTCGGTGAGGCGATGCTCGAGAGTACGCATCTCGCGCTGGATGTTGTTCACCATCATGCCCACCTGGGTGAAGTGCTCGTTCATGCCCTCCCGCATCACGCCGAGTTCGCGCTCGCGCTCGGCCATCTGGCGACGCAGCTTCTGCAGCTGCGTGGCCGAGGTGCCGAGCGAGCGATAGCCGAGTGCACCGAGGCCAAGGCCGACCAGCAGGCTGACGATTGCCACGATCCAGTTCACATTGCCGTAATCCACGTAGTTCTCCCTGATGCTGATACACGCCGGTGCTTGTGCCGCTGCCCGGTTCGAGCCATGTCTGGCGGCCCATTATAGAAGCGTTGGCAGTCGGCGGGTCAACGCTCGGCATGTTGGTAGTCGCCTTTTTCCTGCGCGCGGCGCTCCGGATGCGTATAATGCTGGGCCTGCAACGATGCGAGCCATGATCAAGCAAGGAAACTCCCATGTGCGCGACCGTGACGTCTGCGGGTTCCTCTTCGGCTACTACGCCGATGGCACGTTACCGGGCCGATCTCGAGCGTGACGATTTTCATTACGACCCCGCCCAGGAGCAGGCCGTGGAGCACCTCCAGCGCCTCTACGACCAGCTCGTGGCCTCGCCGAGGACCGAGCCTAGGGCCGTGACCACGGGGCGGGGCCTCAAATCCCGAGTGGCCGGGCTGTTCGGCAAGCGCGACAAAGAGCTGGAGGAGCCGGTGCTGCCTGCGATCCAGGGGCTCTATTTCTGGGGAGGCGTGGGGCGTGGCAAGACCTATCTCGTCGATACCTTTCACGAATCCCTGCCGTTTCCCGACAAGATGCGCACCCACTTTCACCGCTTCATGCAGCGAGTGCACAACGAGCTGGAGCACTACAAGGGCGAGAAAAACCCGCTGACGCTGATCGCCGGCAAGTTCGCCGCCGAAGCGAGGGTGATCTGCTTCGACGAGTTCTTCGTCAAGGACATCACCGATGCCATGATCCTCGCCAATCTGCTCGAAGCGCTGTTCGAGCGCGGCGTGGTACTGGTGGCTACGTCCAACATCGTGCCCGACGAGCTTTACAAGGATGGCCTGCAGCGCGCCCGTTTCCTACCCGCCATCGACTTGCTCAAGCGGCACTGCCGCGTGGTCAACGTCGATTCGGGGGTCGATTATCGCCTGCGTGCCTTGCAGCGTGCCGAGATATTCCACGCCCCGCTCGATGCCGCGGCGGAGCGTGAGCTGTTACGCAGCTTTCGCGAAATCGCCCGCCATGAAGGCGAGGTCGACGTGCCGATCGAAATCAATCACCGTCTGCTCAAGACGCGCCGGCTGCATGATGACGTGGTGTGGTTCGAGTTCCGCGAGCTGTGCGATGGGCCGCGTAGCCAGAACGACTACATCGAGCTGGCCCGCGAATTCCATACCGTGCTGGTCTCCAACGTGACCTGCATGGGGGCGGCCACCGACGACCAGGCGCGCCGCTTCATCAACATGGTCGACGAGTTCTACGATCGCGGCGTCAAGCTGCTGATGTCGGCCGAGGCGCCGGCAGAGTCGCTGTATGCCGATGGTCGCCTCGCGTTCGAGTTTCAGCGTACCCTGTCGCGGCTGCAGGAGATGCAGTCTCACGAGTACCTCGGTCTGCCGCACAAGCCTTGACGACAAGCCAGATAGGACTTTAACCCGAGCGTGCTATTCATGTAGAATACGCGCTCCTCGACCGTTGCCGCCGCTCGTTGGGCGCGGCAACCAAGAAAAATAGGGATGATCCTGATGCCGCCACGGCGCACGGGGTCCAATGCACTTGATAGATCTTGTGGTGATTTCTCCATGAAAACGTTCACTGCTAAGCCGCAGAGCGTGCAGCGCGACTGGTATGTCGTCGACGCGGCAGACAAGACGCTCGGTCGTCTGGCCACCGAAATCGCGCGCCGCCTGCGTGGCAAGCACAAGCCCGAGTTCACCCCTCACATCGATACCGGCGACTACATCGTCGTGATCAATGCCGAGAAGGTTCGGGTCACCGGCAACAAGGCCAAGGCCAAGACCTACTATCGCCATACCGGCTACCCGGGCGGTCTTCGCTCCATGAATTTCGAGAAGATGATCGCGCATGCACCCGAGCGCGTGATCGAGTCTGCCGTCAAGGGCATGCTGCCGAAGGGGCCGCTGGGGCGCGCCATGTACTCCAAGCTCAAGGTCTACGCCGGCGCCGAGCATCCGCACGCCGCCCAGCAGCCGCAAGAACTGAACATCTGAGGGGATCATCACCATGGCACAGCAGTATTACGGTACCGGGCGCCGCAAGACATCGACAGCCCGTGTTTTCCTCAAGCCGGGCACCGGCAAGATTACCGTCAACAACCGTGACCTGGATCAGTATTTCGGTCGCGTTACCGGCCGCATGGTGGTTCGCCAGCCGCTCGAACTGACCGAGACGACTGGTCAGTTCGACGTCTATGTCACCGTCAAGGGCGGTGGTGGTTCCGCTCAGGCGGGTGCCATTCGTCACGGTATTACTCGTGCTCTGATGGAGTATAACGAGGACTTCCGCCCGGCGCTGCGCGCCGCTGGCTACGTCACTCGCGATGCGCGTCAGGTGGAGCGCAAGAAGGTCGGCCTGCGCAAGGCGCGTCGCCGTCCACAGTTCTCCAAGCGCTGATTGCGCTCAGGTGGAGCAAAAAACCCGGGCATTTGCCCGGGTTTTTTATTTGAATTTCAATAAATTGGGCGTCATGTGCCACATTGGTCAGGACTGTTTCGTCTTGTACCTGGCGGTGCGATTCCTTAATATATGGCGGATTTGGTATCCGTGGTCGCGGAACTCATTCCGTGCGGGATCAACGGGTAAGCTGATGGGAGAAACCAGAAAATGGCAGACAACGGCGTGAACAAAGGGCGGCGCCGTCTTCTCCTCGGGGCTACCACCGTCGTAGGGGCGGTGGGGGCCGTGGGAGTGGCAGTTCCCTTTGTGGCTTCGTGGCAGCCGAGTGCCAAGGCGAGAGCGGCGGGCGCGCCCGTTCAGGCGGACGTGTCGAAGCTCGAGCCCGGGCAGCGCATGACCGTCGAATGGCGTGGTCGTCCGGTGTGGATCATCAATCGCACTCCGGAAATGATCGAGCGGATCGAGGGCTTCGATCCCTCCCGTCTGGCCGACCCAGAGTCCGAAGAGCCGCAGCAGCCGAGCTATGTGTCCGGCCCGCTGCGTTCCATCAAGCCCGAGATCGGCGTCATTATCGGGATCTGCACTCATCTGGGGTGCTCGCCGCTCTACCGGCCGGAACCCAATGCCGAGGGCGTGGGGACGGACGACTGGCCGGGTGGTTTTTTCTGTCCCTGTCACGGCTCTCGCTTCGATCTGGCTGGCCGCGTGTTCCGCAACGTGCCGGCCCCGACCAACCTTGAGGTCCCGCCGTACCGCTTCGATAGCGACAGCGTGATCGTCGTCGGTGAAGATGAGGAGAGTGCCTGATGGGTAACCCGAATCGTGTCAAGGCAGAAAGCGGGTTCATGCGCTGGGTGGACGACCGCTTCCCCGCCACGCAGATGTGGCAGGATCACCTGTCCAAGTATTACGCGCCCAAGAACTTCAACGTCTGGTATTTCTTCGGTTCTCTCGCCTTGTTGGTGCTGGTCAACCAGATCCTCACCGGCGTTTGGCTGACCATGAGCTACAATCCCTCCGCCGAGGGTGCTTTCGCTTCCGTCGAATACATCATGCGCGACGTGGAGTGGGGCTGGCTGATTCGCTACATGCACTCCACCGGGGCGTCCGCCTTCTTCGTGGTGGTCTACCTGCACATGTTCCGTGGCCTGCTCTACGGCTCCTACAAGGCGCCCCGCGAGCTGGTCTGGATCTTCGGCATGGCGATCTACCTGGCGCTGATGGCGGAGGCCTTCATGGGTTACCTGCTGCCGTGGGGGCAGATGTCCTATTGGGGTGCCCAGGTGATCATTTCCCTGTTTTCGGCAATCCCCGGCATCGGCCCGGACCTGGCCCAGTGGGTGCGTGGCGACTACCTGATTTCCGGGATCACGCTCAACCGCTTCTTCGCCCTGCACGTGGTGGCATTGCCCATCGTGATCCTGGCGTTGGTCGTGCTTCACCTCATCGCACTGCATGAGGTTGGCTCCAACAACCCGGATGGCATCGACATCAAGGCCAAGAAGGACGAGACCGGCAAGCCGATCGACGGTATCCCCTTCCACCCGTACTACACCGTCAAGGACGTGTTCGGGGTGGCGGTGTTCCTGTTCGTGTTCTGCGTGGTGTTGTTCTATTTCCCCGAGGGCGGCGGCTACTTCCTCGAGAAGCCCAACTTCGAGCCGGCCAACCCGCTGAAGACACCGGACCACATCGCGCCGGTATGGTATTTCACGCCCTTCTACGCCATCTTGCGGGCCATCACCTTCTCGATCTTCGGGCTGGATGCCAAGTTCCTCGGCGTCGTATTCATGGGGGCTGCCATCGCGGTGCTGTTCGTAATGCCCTGGCTCGACCGCAGCCCGGTGAATTCCATGCGGTACAAGGGCTGGATCTCCAAGGTGATGTTGACGCTGTTCGTCATCAGCTTCGTGATCCTCGGTGTGCTGGGCGTGCTGCCGGCAACCGACGGTCGTACCCTGCTGGCGCAGGTCTGTACGGCGATCTACTTTGCCTTCTTCCTGCTGATGCCGTTCTACACGCGCATGGAGAAGACCAAACCCGTACCGGAGAGGGTGACTGGCTAATGAAAAAGCAACTGTTCGCACTGCTCTTCGCGCTGGTGCCGTTCACTGCGATGGCTGCGGGTGGCGAGAGCGTGCCTTACTCGATGACGCCGGATCTGCACGACAAGGCGTCGCTGCAGCGGGGCATGAAGCTCTTCGTCAACTATTGCATGGGGTGCCACTCGCTCGAGCATCAGCGCTTCGCTCGTGCCGCCGAGGATCTCGACATTCCCCAGGAGCTCGTCGAGGAAAACCTGATCTTCTCGTCTGATTTGGCGTTCAACGACCAGATGCATAACGCCATGAGCACCGAGGACGGAGAGAGCTGGTTCGGTGCACCGCCCCCTGATCTGACCCTCGAGGCACGTCTGCGCGGCACCGATTGGATCTACTCCTATCTGCTGACCTTCTATCGCGACCCCGAGCGTCCCAACGGGGTCAACAACGAAGTGTTCGACCTGGTGGCCATGCCCAACGTGCTGGAGCCGCTGCAGGGCGTGCAGGAAAAGGTGTGTGCCGAGACGGATCGTCCGGTCCATGGTGCGGAGCTCGACCCGCTGACCGGCAAGTACCAGTCCTGCGAGGTGCTGCAAGTGACGCAGCCCGGCGCCATGGAGCCGGACGAGTTCGAGGAAGCGGTCTACGATCTGACCAACTTCCTGGCCTACGTGGGCGAGCCGACCAAGCTGCACGCCCAGGCGCTGGGGCCGAAGGTGTTGATCTTCATCTTTATCTTCGGTGTGCTGGCGTACCTGCTGAAGCGCGAGTATTGGCGCGACATTCACTGATTCGTTCGAATCGGGGTTGTGCCGTAGGGGGCGTATGGCCATCGTGCCATGCGCCCCCTGCGTATTGTTCCAAGTCGAGAGCATGGGTCACCTCGCGGTTGGGGGTGCGTGCTATCATGCTGGTTCGAATTGATGCGAGGATTGTTACATGGGTGTAGTGGCCAAGCGGTCGTCGATGATCTTCTACTCGGGAGGCGATGATCACTTCAGTCATCGCGTACGCATCGTGCTCGCCGAAAAGGGCGTGGCGGTGGATATCGTCGAGGTCAATGGCGACCAGCGTCCCGAGGAACTTGCCGACCTGAATCCCTACAACAGCGTGCCGACCCTGGTCGATCGCGATCTGGCGCTATATGAGTCCAAGGTCATGATGGAATACCTGGACGAGCGCTTTCCCCATCCGCCCTTGTTGCCGGTGTATCCCGTTGCGCGGGCGCAAAGCCGGCTGTGGATGCATCGCATCGAGCGTGAGTGGTGTCCTCTCGTCGAGCAGATCGAGAGTGGGGGCAAGAAGGACGTGGAAAAGGCACGCAAGGAGTTGCGTGAGAGCCTGGTTGGTATCTCGCCGATTTTCGAGGATGTGCCGTTCTTCATGAGCGAAGAGTTTTCGCTGGTGGACTGCTGCATCGCGCCGATCCTCTGGCGGCTCCCGGTGCTGGGCATCGAGCTTCCCGAGAAACAGGTCAAGCCGCTCGTTGCCTACATGGAGCGCCTGTTCGAGCGGGACTCCTTCGTGTCGTCGCTGAGCGAGAACGAGCGCGAGATGCGCGCCTGAACCTGGCGTCGGGATTTCCCGATGTCGATAGACTGGAGGGCAGAACGCCATGTTGTCGAGCCGTCCCTACCTGGCCCGAGGCCTCTACGAGTGGCTACTGGACAATGACCAGACTCCCTACGTCGTGGTAGACGCCGAGCAACCAGGCGTCAGCGTGCCGCGTCAGTTCGTGCAGAACGGCCAGATCGTGCTGAATATCGGGCCTGCCGCCGTGCGGGACTTGCATATCGAGAATGATGCCATCAGCTTCGGTGCTCGCTTTGGCGGGCAGCCGATGCAGGTCGTCGTGCCCATGCCGGCCTTGGTGGCCATCTATGCCAAGGAGAACGGTGTAGGCATGGTCTTTGGTCATGAGCCCATCATGCCGGCTCCTCGGCAGGAGGAAGATGGCGCCTCGGACAAGCCCGGGCTCAGCAGTGTGGATGGCGGTGAAGCAGAGCGGGAAGAGGGCGATGCGCAGTCGCAGCACGGCAAGCCGACATCCGGTGAAAAAGCCGCTTCATCCCGTAAGCGCCCTTCGCTGCGCGTGATCAAATAGCTGACGGCTGGCAAGTCTTGGTTCGAACGCAGAACGGCAGGCCAAGGCCTGCCATTCTGCGTTCATGCGTACGGGCTCAGTCGAGGTAATCGAAGACCTTGACGATACGCTGGATGCCGCCGACGTCGGCAACGGCGTTGACGATGCGATCTGCTTCGGCCTGTGTGACCATGCCCATGATATAGACCGTGGCGTTCTCGGTGATGAAGCGTAGCCGGCCGGTATCGATGCGTTCGTCGGCCGCCAGGGTAGTGCGGATGCGGGTGTTGGTCCAGGTATCCGAAAGGCGCTGGCTTGCCGGCAGGTTGGCGGCGACGGACAGCTCGTTGTGCACATCGCGAACGTTGCGGACTTCCAGTGCCACTTCGCTGGCCTTCTGCTTCAGCTCTTCACTGGGCACCTGGCCGGTGAGGAGGACGATGCCGTTGTAGCTGTCGACGTTGATGCGGGCATCGCCTAGACGTGCATCGCTGCGGCGCATGTTGTGCACAATCTTGGTTTCGATGCTTTCGTCTTCCACCTGGGCGCCCAGCGTGCGCCTGCCGTAGTTCTCGTCGATGGTGCCGGGGTTGGTGACGCCGGTGACCGCTGTACAGCCGCCGAGGGCCAGGACCAGGGAGGCCAGAAGAGTGACGAATAGTCTGGTTGAGGTCATTGGAGTTACTCGCTGCTGCCGAAGAGTTGTTCATCGATAAGGTCGCACAGGCAGTGGATCACCAGCAGGTGAACCTCCTGAATGCGAGCCGTGGAGGTCGCGGGGACGCGGATCTCGCAGTCGTCCTGGCCGAGCAGTGACGCCATGTCGCCGCCGTCGCGGCCGGTCAGGGCGACCACGGCCATGTCGCGGTCATGGGCGGCCTGAATCGCCTGGATGACGTTGCCCGAGTTGCCGCTGGTCGAGATGGCCAGCAGGATGTCGCCGGGCTGACCAAGCGCCCTGATCTGCTTGGAGAAAACCTCGCTGTAGCTGTAATCGTTGGCAATCGAGGTCAGAGTCGAGGTGTCGGTAGTCAGTGCCAACGCTGGTAGGCTGGGGCGCTCCCGCTCAAAGCGGTTGAGCAGTTCGGAAGAGAAATGCTGGCTGTCGCCTGCACTTCCGCCGTTGCCACAGGCCAGTATCTTGCCCTCGTTGACCAGGCACTGGACCATCATCTGGCTGGCGACCTCGATGAAGGGGGGCAGTACCTCGCTGGCGTAGGTCTTGGTGTCGATACTGGCATTGAAATGGCCGAGTATGCGTTGCTGAAAATCCATTCTGTCGAGTCCTGTCGCGGAACGAACGATAGCGCCGGTCAGAACGCGTCGAAGGCGCCCTGTACCCATTCGAAGTCGAGCGCGGGTGGGGAGCCGGTCACGGCCAGCACGTCGAAACGGCAGGGACATGATAGCCGGTTACGCGCCAGATAAAAACGCGCCGCATGGACCAGCCGGCGCTGCTTGGCCGGCGTCACGGTCTCGAGTGGATGACCGTGACGCGCGTCGGCACGATGGCGTACCTCGACGAAGATCAGCGTCTCGCCGTCGCCCATCACCAGATCGAGTTCGCCACCCTTGAACTGCTGGTTGCTGGCGATGAGCGTGAGGCCGCGCGCCGTGAGCCACTCCGCGGCCAGGCGTTCGATACGGGCGCCGCGGGCGCGGGCGTCAGTTGAGTCGACCATCGTCGAGAATATCCAGGCTCAGTATGGGCTGCGGCACGCCGTTCTCGAAGCGCGCCCACGGCAGGCGCCGCTCGATGCGACCGTCGCGGCCAGGTACCAGCAGGCCGGTGGCACCGAACAGTTCGCTCTCGGGCAGCAACTGGAACTGCGGCAGGCGTCGTGCCAATTCATAGGCATCGACGCCCATGGCCATCAGTCGGAAGGTGGAGGGGTCGGCAGCCTGCTGCAGCTCTTCGAAGCTGGCAAGGTAAGGGAGTGCTTCCACCCCGCCAACGGCGGCGTCCGGGATCTGCCAGGGGATGTCGACGAAGTTGACCTCGTCGAGATCATGGTCGAGCAGTGGCTGTGGACGCCCCTCGTAGAGGTGCGAGGTTGCATAGATGGGAAGGTCAGCAGCGCCGTAGTAGTCGAGCGTAGGCGGCACCTGGCGGGCATAGCTGGGCAGCGCCAGCAGGAACAGCATGTCGGGGCGGCCATCGCTGAGCACTCGGCGGGTGCTCTCGGTGGCCGAGCCGCGTGGATCGTAGGTAACGACGTTGGTGATGGTGCCGTCGCGGTCGCGCCACTCGCTCTCGAAAGCGCGACCGACCCTTGCGCCCCACTCGTTGTTCGGCACCAGCAGAGCGCTGCGTCGATGACCATCTTCGCGAGCGCGTCGCGCCACTTGGCGCGCCTCGTCCTCGGCGGAGAGGCCGTATTGGAACAGTCCCTCGGCCCGATTCTCCGGGCCGGCGCCGTAGTTCAGCGCTAGTGTGGGCAGGGGAACGCTGTCCCGAGTTTCGAGTTCACTGACCTGCTCCTTGTCGAGCGGACCAACGACCACCTGGGCGCCACGGTTGCGCGCCTCGGCATAGAGGGCATCAAGGTCGCCATGGCTGGCGTCGAGGAAGGTGAGCCGCACGCCGCCATTGCGCTCCGCGCTGTTCAGGTGATGGACCCGAATGCCGGTGCGAATCGACTCGGCGACGCTGCTCAGGGGGCCTTGGTCGGGCAGGAAGACGGCGATGTGGCGAACCTCCTTGCCGCGCAATTCGCGCAGTGCCAGCAATTCAGCGGGTACGCTGCGTGCCGCTGGATGCTGGGGGTGGCGTTCACGCCAGGACGCCAGGCGGGCGAACAGGCGCTCGATATCGCCGTCGCTCTCGCGTACCAGGCCGGCGAGTGCCAGCCAGCCCTGGGTGACTTCGTCGGCACCCTCGCGCAGGCTGGCCAGCCCGCTGTCCTCAAGGCGGGAAAGCGCGGTCCAGATGGGGTCATTGAGGGCTTCTCGGTCGGTCTGTGCCTGCACGTCCATCAGCATGGCGGCGGCCGCGCGATACTCGTCGATCTGCAGCAGGGCGCGCCCCATGCGCTCGCGCAGGATCAGGCCGGCGTCGCGTGGGATGTCGATCTCGTCGAGTAGCTGACCGGCCTGGACCACGGCCCAGGGGGCATCGAGTTCAGCGCCGAGCTCCGATAGCAGCATGGCCCAATGCAGACGGTACTCGGCAGGCAATCGTGCATCGTCGATCTCGCGGGCAATCTCCAGTGCCTGGGTGCGCTGGCCGCGGCGTGCTAGGATATCCGCCGCTTCGAGCCGGCTGAGCGCGGCCTGGTCGGGTGCTTGCTGCTCGGCCTGCTCGAGCAATGCGCGGGGGTCGTCGTCGGCCACGCGTTCGACGAGGCCGGAGGGCGCACAGCCAGCCACCAGGAGAGCGAGAAGCATGGTGGCCAGCAGGCCGCGGAGCATTTTGCACATGAATCCTTTCCTTAGTCTGCAGGCTCAGAGAGGCGCAGGCCTGTCTCCGGGCTCGACACCCATCACGTTCGGCCAAGCCCGACACTCTCCCTGAGGAATCGCCATGTCTGACGTTGATCTGGGCACATTGTACGTGGTCGCCACGCCGATTGGGAATCTGGAGGATCTGAGCCCTAGGGCGGCGAGGCTGTTGGGCGACGTTTCGCTGATTGCCGCCGAGGATACCCGTCATAGCGCACGACTGCTGCGCCACCTCGGACTTACCACTCCCATGCTCTCGCTGCACGAGCACAACGAGTCGGCAAGGGTCGAGCAGCTCGACGAGCGACTGGTACGTGGCGAGAGCATCGCGCTGATCAGCGATGCCGGTACGCCGCTGATCAGCGACCCTGGTTTCGTTCTGGTGCGTGAGCTGCGCGCACGCGGGCGTCGTATCGTGCCGGTGCCGGGGCCTTGCGCCCTGGTAGCTGCGCTCAGTGCGGCCGGCCTGCCGACCGACCGCTTCCTGTTCCAGGGATTTCTCCCGGCCAGAACGGGGGCTCGGCGTCAGCGGCTCGAACGCCTCGCTGCCAACCAGGAAACACTGGTGTTCTATGAATCACCCCACCGTATCCGTGACACCCTCAAGGACATCGAAGCGGTATTGGGTGAGCGGCACCTGGTCCTGGCCAGGGAGTTGACCAAGTCGTTCGAGACATTTCTCGACGGCAGTGCCGCGGTGCTGCTGGCTTGCATGGAGAGCGACCCCGACCAGGCCCGTGGCGAGTTCGTGATCATGGTGGCCGGCGCCGAGGAGCGGGTGGAAGCGGATGCTGCCAGCCTGGAGGCCGATGCGCTGCTCGCGGCGCTGCTCGCAGAGGGCGTGGGGGTCAAGCAGGCGGCTGCGGTGGCCGCGCGTCTGCTGGGCGGCGCGAAGAAGGCGTGGTATGAGCGGACCCAAGCGCTCAAGGAGGCGCGCTGACAGCTGGTGAAAGGCATTGAGAGGCATCGGGCGCGCTGGTATTCTTGCGCTCGGAGTCGGCCAGACAGTCGCCGCCGGCCGTGCTTTCGAGCGCTGCCGGGGGAGGAAAGTCCGGGCTCCATAGGGCAGGGTGCCAGGTAACGCCTGGGCGGCGCGAGCCGACGGAAAGTGCAGCAGAGAGCAGACCGCCTACGTCTCCCACGGGAGGCCGGCAAGGGTGAAAGGGTGCGGTAAGAGCGCACCGCGCGCCTGGCAACAGTGCGTGGCAAGGTAAACCCCACCCGGAGCAAGACCAAATAGGAACCCAATGGCGTGGCCCGCGTCGGGTTCGGGTAGGTTGCTGGAGAGCCGCGGTGACGCGGCCCCTAGATGAATGACTGTCCACGACAGAACCCGGCTTATCGGCTGACTCCCCCGAATCGAACCCTCCGCTACCGGTTGTGGCCGGTACTTCAGCCAGCTCAAGAGATCAGGAAAGTGCATGCCGCCATCAGCCGCTGAATCGAGCCGACATGGCTTTCGTCATGCCAGCGTGCTGCTGGACGGCGCCGTGGATGTTCTCATTCACGACCCCAGCGGGGCCTACCTTGACGGCACCTTTGGTCGTGGCGGCCACTCTCGCGCCATCCTTGAGCGATTGAGCCCCGAAGGGCGTCTGCTCGCCATCGATCGCGATCCCCAGGCCATTGCCGAGGCGCAGACGCTGGACGACCCGCGCTTCTCCATCGAGCGGGGCGAGTTCTCCCGTCTCGGCGAGGTTGCTCGACATCACGCCCTTCACGGAAGGCTGGCCGGCGTGCTGCTGGACATCGGCGTCTCGTCACCGCAGTTGGATGACCCCGAACGGGGCTTCAGCTTCCTGCGTGACGGGCCGCTTGACATGCGCATGGACCCGACTCAGGGCGAGAGCGCCGCCGAGTGGCTGGCGCGAGCTCGTGAGAGCGATATCGCCGGGGTATTCAAGACCTATGGCGAGGAGCGCTTTGCCAAACGGCTGGCGCGGGCCATCGTGACGCGTCGTGCCGAAAGGCCGTTCCTGCGCACCGGTGATCTTGCCGAGGTGCTCAAGGCGGCCCACCCAGCTTGGGAGAAGGGCAAGCATCCCGCAACACGCGCCTTCCAGGCGCTGCGTATCCACATCAACGGCGAACTCGAGCAGCTGGACGCGGCCCTGGCTGCAGCGCTCGAGGCGCTGGCTCCTGGTGGTCATCTGGTGGTGATCAGCTTCCATTCGCTGGAGGATCGCCGAGTCAAACGTTTCATTCGCGAACATGTGCGTGGCGATAGCGACTTGCCGCGCGGCATGCCGGTGCGGGAGTCCCAGCTTGCCAAGCGCCTGGAGATGCTGGGCAAGGCTCAACGGCCCACGCCGGAGGAAGTCGACGCCAACCCCCGTGCGCGTAGTGCGGTGATGCGTGCAGCGCGCAAGCTGACTTGAGGAGTGGCATGGCGCAAGGACGATTGTCTTTCCGGAATCTGCGCGCCGCCAGGCGTCCGGCCTGGCTGCCGAGCTGGCCGCTGCTGCTGGTCCTGGGCCTGCTGCTGGCTTGCCTGGTCACTGCAATGGCCGTGATCAATGCCAGTCACCAGACCCGCATGCAGTACGTACGGCTGCAGCAACTGGAGCGTGAGCGCGACCAGCTGCAGACGGAGTGGGGACAGCTGCTACTGGAAGAGAGCGCCTGGTCGTCACCGGCACGTATCGAGCGCCTGGCCGTCGAGCGGCTCGAGATGCGCCTCCCCAGCGTCGACGAAGTCGAGGTCATCCGGCCATGAGCACTGACGTACGCAGTGGCGTGACGCCGCGCCGCCGGCCTCCCATGGCGCCGATGGGCGGGTTGCGCTATGGCGTGGTGCTGGGAGCGGTGATCCTCGGCTTGTTGCTGCTGGCCGGCCGTATCGTGACCCTGCATGTCTTCGATCGTCCTTTTCTCCAGGGGCAGGGTGATGCACGTATCCTGCGCACGGAGTCGCTGACGGCCCACCGCGGCATGATCACCGATCGTAACGGCGAGCCGCTGGCTGTCTCCACGCCGGTCGTGACGTTGTGGGCCAATCCTCAGGAAGTGCCTGACGATCGCATCCGGCGGCTGATGCTGGCGCAGGCGCTGGGCATGCCGCTGGATGATCTCGATGCCAGGCTGGAGCGTTTCGGGGAGCGTGAATTCATGTACCTGCGCCGCCAGCTGACACCGGTGGCTGCCCAGCGGGTTCTCGACCTGCGTGTGCCGGGGGTCTACGCCCAGCATGAGTACAAGCGCTACTACCCGGCCGGCGAGGTGACCGCCCAGTTGCTGGGCGTTACCAATGTGGATGACATGGGGCAGGAGGGTGTGGAGCTGGCCTACCAGCCCTATCTGGCCGGTACGCCGGGTCAGCGCCGGGTGGTCAAGGACCGGCGTGGCCGCCTGGTCCGCGACCTTGAGGTCCTGCGTGAGGCGCAGCCGGGCGGTGAGTTGACATTGGCCATCGATCAGCGTCTGCAGTACATGGCGTACCGCGAACTCAAGGCAGCGGTTGCCGAACATGAGGCCGATGGCGGCGTGGTCGTCATGATGGATGCTCGTACCGGCGAGGTGTTGGCCATGGCCAACCAGCCCTCCTACAACCCCAACAACCGTGCCGGCATCGACCCGCGCGGCCTGCGCAACCAGGCGATCGTCGACGTCTTCGAGCCGGGGTCGGTGATGAAACCGCTGGCCATGGCGGCGATCATGGAGAGTGGCCGCTTCGATAGCGATGTGGTGGTCGATACCTCCCCAGGCTGGATGCGCATCGATCGCTTCACCATCCACGATGTTCGCAACTACGGCAAGCTCGATCTGGCCGGCATCCTCGAGAAATCCTCCAACATCGGCATGTCCAAGCTGGTGCTGGAACTCGACGACCCGCTGGTGCCGGACCTCTACCGGCGGCTCGGCTTCGGGCAGAGCACCGAGACCGGCTTTCCCGGCGAGGCCGTGGGCCACCTGCCGGCCCCGGTACGCTGGTCGCGCAGCCAGTGGGCGGCGCTGTCGTATGGCTATGGCCTGTCGGTTTCCGCCCTGCAGCTGGCGAGCGCCTACACCGCCCTGGCCAATGGCGGCGTGCGCATGGCTCCTTCGCTGCTCAAGCTTGATGAGGTCCCGCAGGGGACGCCGACCATCGATCCCGAGATCGCGCATGAGCTGCTGCGCATCATGGAGGAGTCCGTGCAGCCGACCACCGGCGGCAGGCGGGCGGCGGTGCCGGGCTACCGGGTGGCCGGCAAGACCGGTACAGTACGCAAGACGTCGGGGCGCGGCTACGAGGAGAACGCCTATCGCAGTCTTTTCGCCGGTATCGCCCCCGTATCCGACCCGCGTATCGTCACCATCGTCATGATCGACAATCCCCAGGCGGGAGAGTACTACGGTGGTGCCGTGGCGGCGCCGGTGTTCTCACGTGTCACGGGTAGCGCCCTGCGGCTACTCGATGTGCCGCCAGATCAGCGTGCAAGATGAGTCCTGCCGTTTCCATGACAAAGGTGTGTCGATGCAGGTAAATACCCTCCGTCTCCAGGCGGCGCTGCGGCGCTGCTGGCCCGGCCTGACGATGCCGGAATTTGCCGACGCGACTCCGCTTCGCCTGGTGCTCGACAGCCGGCGGGTCGTCCCGGGCGACATTTTCATCGCCGTGCCCGGGGTGGCCGGCGACGGCCGCTCCCATCTGGCCGAGGCACTGGCGTCGGGAGCCGCTCAGGTGCTCTACCACCTCGAGCCGGACGAGACGCTGCCCGACGCGGCACGGGATCAGCCGGTCCTCGGTCTGCCGTTCCTGCGTCAGCGCCTGGGCGAGCTGGGGCGCTTGCTCTTCGAGGTGCCCGAAGCGCTGACGTTGATCGGCGTGACCGGGACCAATGGCAAGAGCTCCGTTACCCATTACATTGCCGAGTTGAGCGGGGCGCTGGGGCGCCAGGCGGGTCTCATCGGGACGCTCGGGGTGGGACGGCCCGGGCAGCTCGAGGACTCGGGGCTGACCACGCCGGGTCCCTTGACGCTGCAGGCAGCGCTCGGCGAAATGGCCTCGGGCGGCATCGATCGGGTGGCCATGGAAGTCTCCTCCCATGCCCTGGAGCAGGGGCGCCTCGACGGCTGTCGAGTCACCGCGGCGGTATTCACCAATCTTAGTCGTGATCACCTGGACTATCACGGCAGCATGGCGGCCTACGCCGCCGCCAAGGCGAGACTGTTTCGCCGTTCCGAGCTGGCGCTCGCGGTGGTTAACGCCGATGACCCGCTGGCCCGACTGATGCTGGCAGGCTTGCCGGAAGGGGTGCGAGTGCTGGCGGTCGGCGACGATACGGCGGCGACGCTACGGGTGATCGACTGGCGGCCCAGCCGCGACGGCCAATTGGCACTGGTGGCGACGCCGCAGGGAGAGCGTTCGCTTGAGCTGCCGCTGATGGGCCGGTTCAACCTCGACAATGTCCTGCTCGCCATCGCCACCCTGCATGGCCTGGGCGAATCGCTCGATGCGCTGTTCGAGGCAGCCCCGCGATTGACTCCCGTACCGGGGCGCATGCAGCGGGTGAAGCGACAAGGCCGGCCGGCCGTGATCGTCGACTACGCACATACTCCCGAGGCGCTGGAGAATGCGCTGTTGGCGCTGCGCGAGCATCTCCCCGGCGAGGGTCGATTATGGTGCCTGTTTGGCTGTGGCGGCGACCGTGACAGCGGCAAGCGTCCGCAGATGGCGGCGGTTGCCGAGCGTCATGCCGACAGGCTGGTAATCACCGACGACAATCCCAGAAGCGAGGATCCGGCGCGAATACGCGAGCAGATCCTCGCCGGGGTATCGGACGAGGCCAGACCGCGCACCGAGAGCATTGCGGGGCGCAGCGAGGCCATTGCCCGCACCCTGGACCAGGCCGGCGACGACGATGTGGTGCTGATCGCCGGCAAGGGGCACGAGCCTTATCAGGAGATCGCCGGGGTGCGCCACGCCTTCAGCGATCTCGTCGAAGCCGAGGCCGCCCTGCTGCGCCGTGAGGAAAGACAATGAAGGGAGTCGGTCTGCAGAGCCTGATCGGCGTTGCCGAGGCGCTGGGCGTGGTCGGGCCGGGCCATGATGTGGCCTTGGGGGATATCGTCAGTGACACCCGTCGGCTAACGCCAGGCAGCCTGTTCGTGGCCCTGCGCGGAGTGCGCTTCGACGCGCACGACTTCATCGCCCAGGCACGCGAGGCGGGTGCCGGTGCCGCCTTGGTCGAGCGCCGCGTCGATGACCCGCTGCCGCAGCTGGTAGTGCCGGATACCCGACTGGCGCTGGGGCTGCTCGGGCGTGCCCGGCGCCGTGCCTGGGGTGGTCCGCTGGTGGCGGTGACGGGCAATAGCGGCAAGACCAGCGTCAAGGAGCTGTTGGCCCAATTGTTCGGCCAGCGCGGCAAGACCCTGGCCACGCAGGGCAATCTCAACAACGATATCGGCGCACCCTTGACCCTGCTGGGGCTTACCGACGAGCACCGTCAGGCAGTGGTCGAGCTGGGGGCCAATCACCTCGGCGAGATTGCCTGGACCGCCGGCCTGGCCGAACCGCAGGTGGCCATCATCACGAATGTGACCGGTGCCCATGTCGGTGAATTCGGCGGCATGGGCCAGATCGCCCAGGCCAAGGCCGAGATCCTCAGCGGTCTTGGTCGCGACGGGGTGGCGGTGCTCAACCGCGACGAAGCTTATTTCCCCCTCTGGGCCCAACTGGCCGCACCGCGGGAAGTGCTGGACTTCGGTTTTGCCGAGGCGAGCCGCGTACGGGCCACCGAGCTGGCCTGTGACGTCATGGGGCGCTATGCTTTCACGCTTGTCGTGGAGGGTCGACGAGTAGGGCGGGTGCAGCTTGCTCTGCTCGGACGCCATAGCGTCGCCAATGCCCTCGCAGCCGCGGCGGGAGCGCTGGCGCTGGGGCTGGAGAGCGAGCGAGTGCTGGCCGGTCTGGCGGCGGCGATGCCGATGCCGGGGCGGCTGAGCCCGCTGGCGGGCATTCGCGAGTGCCGTCTGCTGGATGATAGTTACAATGCCAATCCGGGGGCGGTCAAGGCCGTGCTAGGGCTTCTGGCCGAACTGCCTGGTCCCAGGTGGTGCCTGCTGGGTGCCATGGGCGAGCTGGGAACGGAGTCGGACCGGCTGCACGCGGAAGTTGGCCGCCACGCCAGGGAGCTGGGAATCGACGTGCTGATGACCTGTGGCGATCCGGCACTCCCCGCGAGCCAGGCTTTCGGCGATGGCGGGTATCATTTCAACGATCATGCGGCGCTGACGCGCTACGTCCTGGACCATCTGCCCCCGAATGCCAGCGTGCTGATCAAGGGGTCTCGCAGTGCCGGCATGGAGCGGGTAGTGGCGGCGCTACGAGCTGACGCATCAAGGTGAACGCAACTCATGCTGCTTTTTCTGGCTGAATTCCTGGCGCAGTACCAGAGCGCCTTCAACGTTTTCAACTATCTGACCCTGCGCATGATCCTGGGTACCATGACAGCCCTGCTGTTATGCCTGTGGTTGGGACCCTGGATGATCCGCCGCCTCGTCGAGCGGCAGATCGGCCAGGCGGTTCGCGACGACGGCCCGCAGTCGCACTTGTCCAAGGCCGGTACGCCGACCATGGGCGGCGCCATGATTCTGATGTCGATTGCCGTCGGCACGCTGTTGTGGGCCGACCTGAGCAACCGCTTCGTGTGGATCGTGCTGGTGGTAACGCTGGGGTTCGGGGCGATCGGCTGGGTCGACGACTACCGCAAGGTCGTCGAGAAGAACCCGCGTGGCCTGCCGGCGCGCTGGAAGTACTTCTGGCAGTCGGTCATCGGTCTGGGGACGGCGCTGATGCTCTACCTGACGGCTACCAGCCCGGTGGAGACCAGCCTGATCGTACCGCTGTTCAAGGATGTCGTGCTGCCGCTGGGCGTGTTCTACATCGTGCTCACCTACCTGGTCATCGTGGGCAGCTCCAACGCCGTGAACCTCACCGATGGCCTTGACGGCCTGGCCATCATGCCTACCGTCATGGTCGCCATGGGGCTGGCGGTCTTTGCCTATGCCAGCGGCAACGCCGTGTTTGCCAGTTACCTGCAGATTCCCAACATTGTCGGGGCCGGTGAGCTGGCGGTGTTCTGTGCCACCATCGCCGGGGCCGGCCTCGGTTTCCTGTGGTTCAATACCTATCCGGCACAGGTTTTCATGGGCGACGTCGGTGCGCTGGCGCTGGGTGCGGCGCTGGGGGTGGTCGCCGTCATCGTACGCCAGGAGATCGTGCTCTTCGTCATGGGGGGCATCTTCGTCATGGAGACAGTCTCGGTGATCCTGCAGGTCGGTTCCTACAAGCTGACCGGACGACGCATCTTCCGCATGGCGCCACTGCATCACCACTACGAACTCAAGGGCTGGCCGGAGCCGCGTGTCATCGTGCGCTTCTGGATCATCACCGTGGTCCTGGTATTGGTCGGCCTTGCCACGTTGAAGGTCCGCTGAGTCGGGTGGCACCGACCCCACTGAGCGAGGAGGCTGAAATGCCCAAGGTGGCGAAGGGGGAGACATTGGTGGTCGGGCTCGGCATATCGGGTCGAGCCATTTGCCGGTACCTGGCGCGTGAGGGCATCCCGTTCATGGTCGCCGATACGCGCGAGGCACCGCCAGGCCTCGAAGATTTCCGTGTCGCACACCCTGATGTATCGCTTCACTGCGGGCCGCTCACTGCGCTCGACATGAGCGAAGCCGAAGAGGTCGTCTTGAGTCCCGGCGTCGATCCGCTCACGCCGGGACTGGCCGAGATGGCTGAGTGCCGGCGTGCCACCGGTGAGCCGCTGGTCGTCGGCGAGATCGCACTCTTCGTGCGTGCCGCGCGGGCACCCATCGCGGCCATCACCGGCTCCAATGCCAAGTCCACCGTGACCACCCTGCTCGGCGACATGGCGCAAGCCGCCGGTCGGCGCGTGGCCGTCGGCGGAAATCTGGGGACGCCGGCCCTCGACCTGTTGACCGAATCGCCCGAGGCCGAACTCTACGTCCTCGAACTCTCCAGTTTCCAGCTCGAGACCACTCCCTGCCTGGGAGCCGAGAGCGCAGCCTTTCTCAATCTTTCCCAGGATCACCTCGACCGACATGGCGACATGGCGGGGTATCGTGCCGCCAAACTGAGAATCTTTCGCGGTGCCCGGCACGCCGTGGTCAACGCCGAGGATGCCATGACCTGGCCGCTGGAGCCGCTGCCTGCCATCGAGCGCTTCACGACACGACCTCCGCAGGCACAGGAATGGGGTATCGCAGCGCACGAGGGGCGCGAGTGGCTGATGCACGGCAGCATGCCACTGATAGCCGCCGCCGAGTTGGGGCTGGCGGGGCGGCACAACCAGGCCAATGCCCTGGCGGCACTGGCCATGGGCAAACATCTCGGGTTTTCGCTCGCGTCCATGTGCCAAGTGCTGCGCCGGTTCAAGGGCTTGGCTCATCGCAGCGAAGTACTCGCCGATATCGATGGCGTGCGCTGGATCAACGACTCCAAGGGCACCAATGTCGGTGCGACCCTGGCCGCCCTGGCCGGCCTGGGGCCGACCCTTTCGGGACGGCTGGTCCTGCTGGCAGGTGGACAGGGCAAGGGTGCGAACTTCGCGCCACTGGCCGAGCCCATGGCTCGCTACGGTCGTGAGGCGATCCTGTTCGGCGCTGACGCCCACAAGCTTGCCGCCGCCTTGGAAGGCAGCGTGGCAGTCAGCCGTGTCGCCGACCTCGACGCCGCCATGCAGCGTGCGCGGGCAATCGCCGAGCCGGGCGACTGCGTACTGCTGTCGCCAGCCTGTGCCAGCCTCGACCAGTTTCCCAGCTACCTTGCCCGTGGCGAGGCATTTCGGCAGCAGGTCCAACGCTTCGCCGAGGAAGCCGAGCATGGCTAAGACCAGGGCGGCGTCCACGAGCAGGTTCGCTCGCCTGCGCCGGATACGAGCGCGGCTCTCGACGCGCGATCAACCCTTTGACGGCTGGCTGCTGTTCGCGGCGCTGGCGCTGGTGCTGACCGGCTGGGTCATGGTCACCTCGGCCTCGACCGAAGTGGCAGCCAGTCTCACCGGCAACCCCTGGTACTTCAGCCAGCGCCATGCCCTGTTCGTCGTCATGGCGCTGGTGGCGGCTGTCGCCGCGCTGCGCACGCCGCTTGCCTGGTGGAGGGCCAACGGCCCGTTGCTGCTGCTGGTCAGCATCGTTCTGCTGTTGCTGGTGCTGCTGATCGGACGCGAGGTCAACGGCAGCCGACGCTGGCTGTCGATCCCCCTGCTGCCGTTCAATTTGCAGATATCGGAAATGGCCAAGCTGTGCCTGATCGTTTATCTCGCCGGCTACCTGGAGCGGTTCCTGCCGGAGGTGCGCCGTCGTTGGGGAGCATTTCTGCGTCCGCTGATGGTGATGGGCGTGGTTGCCGTGCTGCTGATCTTCGAACCCGACTATGGTGCGGTAGTGGTAATGACCAGCTGCGTGATGGGCATGCTGCTGATGGCGGGTGCGCCGTGGGGGCGATTCGTTTTCATTCTGATCGCCGTAGGGCTGCTGGGGTTCTATGTGGCCATCTCCGAGCCCTATCGCCTGGCGCGCCTGACCAGTTTCTCCGACCCCTGGGCCGATCAGTTCGCCAGCGGCTACCAGTTGACGCAGGCCCTGATCGCCTTCGGGCGCGGCCACTGGCTGGGGATGGGGCTTGGCAACAGCGTGCAGAAGCTGTTCTATCTGCCAGAGGCGCACACGGACTTCGTCTTTGCCGTGCTGGCCGAGGAGCTCGGCCTGTTCGGTGCCATTGGCGTGGTGGGGCTATTTGCGTTACTGATCTGGCGGGCGCTGGCGGTGGGGCGGCGTGCCGAGCTGGCAGGAATGGCCTTTGCCGCCTATGCCAGCTACGGCATCGCCATGGTGATCGGCGCCCAGGCCTTCATCAATATTGCGGTGAGTACCGGCATGCTACCGACCAAGGGACTTACCTTGCCGCTGCTCAGCTACGGCGGCTCCAGCCTGCTGGTGAGCTCCGCCATGGTGGGCCTGTTGCTTCGGGTGGACATCGACACCCGCCGGGCGCTACGGCGTGCCAGCCCCACCGCGCCGCGTGAAACGGCAGGGCGACGCGAACCCAGGACCACTGGACAGGGAGTCATGAAGTGACGCAGTCGACAACGCGCCGCGTTCTGATCATGGCGGGAGGAACCGGCGGTCATGTCATCCCGGCATTGTCGCTGGCCCGTGGGCTCCAGGCCGAGGCGCTGGAAGTGCATTGGCTGGGGAGTCCGCGAGGCATCGAGAACCGCCTGGTGCCGGCGGCCGACCTGCCACTGCATCGCATCTCGGTGGCCGGCCTGCGCGGCAACGGTCTGGTCGGCTGGCTCAAGGCACCGTTCAATCTGACCCGTGCCGTATGGCAGGCGGTGCGCATCATCCGCCGCCTGGACCCGGTGCTGGTGGTGGGCCTCGGCGGTTTCGCCAGCGGCCCAGGCGGCCTGGCGGCCTGGTTGCTGCGCCGGCCCTTGGTCATTCACGAACAGAACGCCGTGGCAGGCATGACCAATCGTACCCTGGCGCGATTGGCAAGGCGCGTCTTCAGCGCATTCCCCCAGGCTTTCGACAGTCGGGCCGAGGTGGTCGGCAACCCGGTGCGTGAGGAAATAGCGGCCCTTGGTAGCATGCCGAGAGAGGCGTCGGCGATGCGCGGACGAAGCCTGCGGCTGCTGGTGGTCGGGGGATCGCTGGGAGCCCTGCCGCTCAACCAGCGCCTGCCCGAAGCGCTGGCCACGCTGCCCGAAGGGCAGCGCCCCGAGGTGCGCCATCAGGCCGGCCGCGACAAGGATGCGGCCACTCGCGAGAGCTATGCGGAGCATGGCATCGAGGCCGAGGTGAGCGACTTCATCGATGACATGGCCGAGGCCTATGCATGGGCCGACCTCATAGTCTGCCGCGCGGGGGCGCTGACTGTGGCCGAAGTGGCCGCCGCGGCCAAGCCGGCCTTGTTCGTGCCCTTGCCCCATGCGGTTGACGACCACCAGACCGCCAATGCCCGCGCCCTGGTAGCAGCGGGCGCGGCCCGGCTGATGCCGCAGCATAAAATGAGCGCAGCGGCGCTGGGCGAAAGCCTGGCGACACTGCTCGATCCCGATACTCTTGCCACCATGGCCCGGCAGGCGCGACGCTGCGCGCACCCCGATGCCGTCGAGCGCCTGGTGGCCGGTTGCATGGAGACAGCACTTGAGCGATAGCACCCTGAGGCCGGTTCCCGGTCAGGCCACGCTGCCACGCCATGGACGTGGCCTCGGCATGCGCCGCATTCGGCACATTCATTTCGTGGGCATCGGCGGTGCCGGTATGTGCGGTATCGCCGAAGTGCTTGCCAACCAGGGCTATCGGGTCAGCGGCAGCGACCTGAAGGCGTCGCCTGTCGTGATCCGGTTGCGCGAACACGGTATACGCGTGGCTATCGGTCACGCCGAGGAAAACGTGGTCGGTGCCGACGTGGTCGTGGTTTCCACTGCCGTGGACGCGTCGAACCCCGAGATTTGCTGGGCCCAGGAGCATCGCGTGCCGGTGGTGCGTCGCGCCGAAATGCTGGCCGAGCTGATGCGCTTTCGTCACGGCATCGCGGTGGCCGGTACCCACGGCAAGACCACAACCACTAGCCTGACGGCGACCCTGCTGGCCGAGGGAGGACTCGATCCGACCTTCGTCATCGGCGGCAAGCTGACCAGCGCCGGGGCCAATGCACGGCTGGGCGAGGGCGATTACCTGGTGGCCGAAGCCGACGAGTCGGATGCTTCGTTCCTCCACTTGCAGCCCATGGTGTCGATTGTCACCAACATCGATGCCGACCACATGAGCACCTACGGCGGCGACTTCGAGCGGCTCAAGGGCACCTTCATCGAATTCCTGCACAACCTGCCTTTCTACGGCCTGGCTATCCTGTGCATCGACGACGAGCAGGTGCGTGGCCTGCTCGATCGCGTCCATCGCCAGTTCGTGACCTACGGCTTCAGCGAAGACGCCGACTATAGGATTGCAGATTTCGCCCAGCAGGCCGGAGAGATTCACTTCACCGCCCTGCGTCCCGATGGGCTGGCTCCACTGGAAGTGCGCCTGAGCATGCCGGGGCGACACAATGCGCTCAATGCGCTGGCAGCGATTGCCGTAGCCACCGACGCCGGCGTCGAGGACGCCGCCATCCTGCGCGGGCTAGCCAGTTTCGCCGGCGTGGGGCGTCGCTTCCAGGTGCACGGCCACTTCGCCCCGCCGAAAGGCAGCGGAGAGGTCATGCTGGTGGACGATTACGGACACCACCCGCGAGAAGTGGAAATGGTCATCAAGGCGGTGCGCGCCGGCTGGCCGCAGCGTCGGCTGGTAATGATCTATCAGCCCCACCGCTATACCCGCACTCGTGACCTGTACGAGGACTTCGTGCGCGTACTCGCTGGGGTCGACGTGCTGCTGCTGCTCGACGTATACAGTGCCGGCGAGGCGCCGATACCGGGCGCCGATGGCAAGACGCTGGCGGGTTCGATCCGCCAGCGTGGCACGCTCGACCCGATCTTCGTGCAGCACAAGTCGGAACTGCCGGCGCTGCTGACCCAGGTGCTGCGTGACGACGATATCCTGATCACTCAGGGTGCGGGGGATGTGGGCGGTATCGCCCTCGGGCTGGCCGAGAGCCGGCTGATTCTCGACGAGGTGGAGCTATGACGCAGGCGAGTGAGTTAGGGCGGGTCGCAGTGCTGTACGGCGGCAATTCTGCCGAGCGTGAAGTGTCCCTCAGAAGCGGGGCCGCGGTGCTGGCGGCGCTCGAGCGCAGCGGTGTCGACGTGATCGGCTACGATCCAGCCGACGGCGGCCTGGTCGGACTAGAGGCGCTCGCCCCCGATCGTGTCTTTATCGCCCTGCATGGCCGTGGAGGCGAGGACGGTACCCTGCAGGGGGCGCTGGAGCTGCTGGGGATTCCCTATACCGGCAGCGGCGTTCTGGCTTCGGCGCTGGGCATGGACAAGCAGCGCACCAAGCTCGTCTGGCAAGCCCAGGGACTGCCAACGCCCGAGTCGCTGATGCTGGACGCCGACGCCGACTGGGACGACATCGTCGCCCGGCTGGGGCTGCCGCTGATCGTCAAACCGGTTCATGAGGGCTCGACCCTGGGCATCAGTATCGTCGACAGCCGGGAGGCGCTGAGGGCGGCCTACCACGAGGCGGCACGCTTCGATGCCCGGGTCATGGCCGAGCGCTTCATCCGCGGCGAGGAGTACACGGTGTCATTGCTGGGCGAGAAAGTACTGCCGGCCATTCGCGTCGAGGTGCCCAGCGGCTTCTACGACTACGAGGCCAAGTACAACTCCAACGATACTCGCTACCACCTTCCCTGCGGTCTGGACAGCGCCCAGGAAGCAACACTGGGTGCGCTGTGCCGTCAGGCCTTCGAGGCCGTCGGCGGCGAAGGCTGGGGGCGAGTCGACGTGATGCGCGATGGCGACGGGCGCTTCTGGCTGATCGAGGTCAACACGGCACCGGGCATGACCGACCACAGCCTGGTGCCGCAGGCTGCTGCCCATGCCGGCATCGATTTCGACACCTTGGTGCTGCGCATCCTCACCGCCACGCTGGAGCCGCGTCAGGCATGAGCACACGCGGCCCGACGCTAGGCATACTGCTGTTGCTGATTCTGCTGGGGGCGGGCGGTCGTGCCCTGTGGACCTGGCTCGACCGCCCCATCGAGCGCGTGACTATCCGCGGAGAGCTGCAGCATGTCAGCGCCGATTATCTGCGTTCACAGCTGGCACCGCTGCTGCAGGGACAGACCTGGCTCTCGGCGGACCTCCCGGCACTGCGGCGTCGCGCCCGCAATATCGACTGGCTGGCCGAAGTTCGCGTGGCCCGCGAGTGGCCTTACACCCTGGCCTTCGAGCTGGTCGAGCAGGTGCCGGTGGCGCGCTGGAACGACGACTACCTGCTCAATCAGAACGGCGAACCGTTTGCCTTCGCCCCGGTGGAACCGCCGGCAGGGCTGCCTGATCTGGCCGGGCCGGTCGGCAGCGGCGCCGAAGTGCTGGCATATCATGATCACTTGATTCCACGTTTCGAGGCCTTGGGACTGAGTATTACGCAACTGCGACTGGAGCCGCGTGGTGCCTGGCGTTTTCAACTCGACGATCGCGTATGGGTGATGTTGGGACGTAATGACCGTGAGGCTCGCCTGGCACGACTGGCCGCCGCATGGCAGCGCCAACTGGGTCCGCAGGCGGCGCATATTCGCTATATCGACCTGCGCTATCCCAACGGGGTGGCCGTGGCCTGGCATGGCGAAACCGAAATCGAAGAGGGCGGCGACGGTACGGGCTGAAACCTTTTGTCACGTGCAGACCTCATCTTGCAGCATTGCGCTATTTTCTTTGTCTCCAATAACCCGTATCGTGAACCAGGTTTTTCGTAATGGACTGGTGGTTTAACGCCAGTTGTTTCTATAATGGGCGCAATGACCATTTATCAGAATAATGGGATACCCAGCGGGCCAAGTTTCAGGAGACACTCCGGCGCATGGCAGTCACTTCCAATTCATCTAATATGGTAGTCGGACTGGATATCGGAACGTCCAAGGTAGTGGCCATCGTCGGACAGCCTACCGATGACGGCGGCATCGAGATTGCCGGGATCGGATCGCACCCTTCGCGGGGCATGAAGAAGGGCGTGGTGATCAACATCGAATCGACGGTGCAGTCGATTCAGCGCGCCGTGGAAGAGGCCGAGTTGATGGCCGGCTGCGATATCCATTCGGTGTATGTCGGCGTGGCGGGCAGCCATATCAGTTCGATGAACTCGGATGGTGTGGTCGCGATAAAAGAGCGCGAAGTGATGCCTTCGGATATCGATCGCGTCATCGATTCGGCGCGGGCGCGGGCCATCTCCGAGGGGCAGCGCGTGCTACATGTCTTGCCCCAGGAGTTTGCCATCGATACCCAGGGCGGCATCCGTGAACCGCTCGGCATGTCGGGGGTGCGTCTCGAGGCGCGCGTTCATCTGGTGACCGCCGCGCTCAATGCGGTGCAGAATATCGACAAATGCGTACGACGTTGCGGCCTCGAGGTGGATGCGATCATTCTCGAGCAACTTGCTTCCAGTATGGCGGTACTGACCGAGGATGAGCGCGAACTCGGTGTCTGCATGGTCGACATCGGGGGGGGGACCACCGATATCGCGGTATTCACCGAAGGTGCCATTCGCCACACCGCGGTGATTCCCATCGCCGGCGACCAGGTGACCAACGACATTGCCATGGCGCTGCGTACCCCGACTCAGTATGCCGAGGAGATCAAGGTCAAGTATGCCTGTGCGCTGACACAGCTGGCCGCCAGCGACGAAATGATCAAGGTGCCGAGCGTCGGCGACCGCCCTGCCCGCGACCTGTCGCGACAGGCGCTGGCGGAAGTGGTGGAGCCGCGCTACGAGGAGCTGTTCACCCTGATTCGCGACGAGCTCCGGCGCAGTGGGTACGAGGACCTGGTGGCAGCCGGCGTGGTGCTCACCGGCGGCACCTCGCGCATGGAAGGGGTCGTCGAACTGGCCGAGGAGATCTTCCACATGCCGGTGCGCATCGCCTGTCCGCATAACGTACGTGGGCTTTCCGACGTGGTGCGCAACCCGATTTATTCCACCGGTGTAGGTTTGCTACATTACGCTCTTCAGGAGGCTCGGCAAGGGCATGGCCGTGAGGGCAGGGTAGTGGCAGCGCCACCCAGGCGCGAAGACGTCTCCCAGCGTGGAGGATGGGAAGGGATTCCAGCGCTGGCAAAACTCAAAGGCTGGTTGAAAGGAAATTTCTAATAGGGCCGCGGCGCGGTCCAGGAGACGGGGCTTATGTTCGAACTGGTAGATAGCGCACCCTCGAGCAGTGCGGTCATCAAGGTCGTCGGCGTAGGTGGCGGCGGTGGCAACGCCGTCAACCACATGGTCGAGAGCAATATCGAAGGCGTCGAGTTCATCTGCGCCAATACGGACGCCCAGGCGCTCAAGCGGGTGGCCGCCAAGACCGTGCTCCAGCTTGGCAACGAGATCACCAAGGGTCTGGGTGCCGGTGCCAACCCCGACGTGGGTCGCCAGGCCGCCATGGAGGACCGCGAGCGCATCGCCGAGCTGATCAGTGGCGCCGACATGGTCTTCATCACGGCCGGCATGGGAGGCGGCACGGGCACCGGCGGTGCACCGGTGGTGGCCCAGGTGGCCAAGGAACTGGGCATTCTCACCGTGGCCGTCGTCACCCGTCCGTTCCCGTTCGAAGGCCCGAAGCGCATGCGCGTGGCCGAGGAGGGAATGAGGGAGCTGTCGGAGCACGTCGACTCGCTGATCACCATTCCCAACGAGAAGCTGCTCTCGGTACTGGGCAAGAATGCCAGCCTGCTCACCGCCTTCAGCGCAGCCAACGATGTGTTGCTTGGGGCCGTGCAGGGGATCGCCGAACTGATCACCAGCCCCGGCATCATCAACGTCGACTTCGCCGACGTGCGCACCGTGATGTCCGAGATGGGCATGGCGATGATGGGCACCGGCGGGGCCACCGGCGAGAATCGCGCCCGCGAAGCCGCCGAGAAGGCCATCCGCAGCCCGTTGCTGGAAGATATCGACCTGCACGGTGCGCGTGGCATTCTGGTCAACATCACGGCCGGCCCCGATCTCTCCATTGGCGAGTTCAACGACGTCGGTGCCACCGTTCAGGAATTTGCCTCTCAGGACGCCACCATCGTCGTGGGGACCTCGATCGATATGGATATGACCGACGAGCTGCGGGTCACCGTGGTTGCCGCCGGCCTCGAGGGGCGCCAGGTCAAGGCGGCAGGTCGCGAAACCGTCAAGCGCAACGAAGGCAGCGAATACCGCCAGCGGCCGCAGCCGGCCATGCGCCAGCAGAGCGCCGTGCCCAAGGCCGAGCCTCAGGAGGCGGTCAAGCCGCAGCCGGAGAAGCGCCGCTCGCCCCAGGAACTGGACGACTACCTCGACATCCCGGCCTTCCTGCGCCGTCAGGCCGATTGATATAGGCTATTGCGAGCATAGGCAGGGCCAGGAGATGTTTTTTTGTTGAAACACTCGTTCGGTGTTATAGTGAACGGTGTTTGATAACATACAACGGCCTGGCTACTGCCCATGATCAGACAACGCACCCTGCAAAACATCATCCGCGCTACCGGCGTCGGCCTTCATTCCGGGAAGAAGGTGTACCTGACCCTGCGTCCGGCTCCGGTGAACACCGGCATCGTTTTCGTGCGTACGGACCTGAACCCCGAGGTGCAGGTACCGGCCAGCGCCGCCCTGGTCACCGATACCACCCTGTGTACCGCGCTCTCGCAAGGTGACGTCAAGGTCGCGACCGTCGAGCATCTCATGTCCGCGCTGGCCGGTCTGGGGATCGATAACGCTTACATCGATCTCAGCGCCCCCGAGGTGCCGATCATGGACGGGAGCGCCGGCCCGTTCGTGTTCCTGATCCAGTCGGCGGGCATCGCCGAGCAGGAAGCGCCCAAGAAGTTCATCCGCATCAAGCGTGACGTGGTGGTGAAGGAGGATGGCAAGGAGGCTCGCTTCCTGCCGCACCAGGGCTTCAAGGTGACGTTCGCCATCGAGTTCGATCATCCGGTCTTCGATGATCAGAAACAGACCGCCGTAGTGGATTTCTCCACGACTTCTTTCGTCAAGGAAGTCTCCCGCGCGAGGACCTTCGGCTTCATGCGCGATCTCGAGTACCTGCGTGCCAACAATCTGGCACTGGGTGGCAGCCTCGACAACGCTATCGTGGTCGACGAGTATCGGATCGTCAACGAAGGGGGCTTGCGCTACGAGGATGAGTTCGTCAAGCACAAGGTGCTCGACGCCATTGGCGATCTCTACCTGCTGGGCTACAGCCTGATCGGCGAATTCCGCGGCGTGAAGTCGGGACATGCCCTGAACAACCAGCTGTGCCGGGCGTTGCTGGCCCAGCCCGATGCCTACGAGATCGTCACCTTCGAGAACGAGCGCGAGCTGGCGCCGATCTCCTACGCGCAGCCAATCATGGCTTGACCTTCAGCGCGAAGTTCGACCGACAACGGTTGATCAGGTGCAAGTGAAGTGCCGCCAAGAGCGCCGCCCTATCAGGGCGGCGCTCTTGCATCAGCGAAACCAATCCTTCATGACCTGGGCGATGTGACGCATGTCCGCCTCGGGTGTGATATAGGCCGGCATGGTATAGAGCCAGCGCCCGAAGGGGCGAAGCCAGACGCCCCGTGTGCGGGCAAATGCCGCGACCCCCTGGAGCGCGGTAGCGTCGTGGACCTCGATGACCGCTGTAGCGCCCAGCACCCTGACGTCGCGCACCCGAGGGTGACGATGCAGCGCTGGCTCCTGCAGCAGCTCAGTGCGCAGTATCCGATTGAGGCCTGCTATTTTGTCCAGGTAATTCTCCTCTTCGAACACGGCCAGGCTCTCCAGCGCCACACGACAGGCCAGCGGATTGCCCATGAAAGTGGGGCCATGCATGAAGGCGTGCAGCGGCGACTCGCCGATGAAGGCATCGTGCACTCGGTCGGTAGCCAGCGTCGCCGCATGGCCAAGGTAACCGCCGGTCAGTCCTTTCGAGAGCACCATGATGTCCGGCGTGATGGCGGCATGGTCGGCGGCGAACAGCTTGCCGGTGCGGCCAAAGCCGGTGGCCACCTCGTCGAACACTAGCAGGACATCGAATTCGTCGCACAGTTCGCGTGCACCCTTGAGGTATTCCGGCGATGTCATGTTGAGGCCGCCGGCGGCTTGCAGCAGCGGTTCCATCAACAGCGCGGCGATCTCGTGATGATGTCGCTCCAGCGCTGCCCGCAGGGCGGCGAGATCCTGCGCCACGGTCTCGGGGGCGGCGTCATAGGGTGCCGTGGGGGCCGGCGCGAAGTGGTGTCTGGGCAGGTAGCCGGCAAACAGGCTGTGCATGCCCTCTTCGGGGTCGCAGACCGCCATGCAGCCGCTGGTGTCGCCATGGTAGGCCTTCATCAGCGAGAGCATGCGGTGCTTCTCTGGCTTGCCGCGCAAGTGGTAGTACTGCACCGCCATCTTCATGGCCACTTCCATGCCCACCGAACCGCTGTCGGAGAAGAACACATGGTTGAGCCCCGTCGGTGTGATCCTGACCAGTTCCCGGGCCAGGCGATCGGCGGGCTCATGGGTGAGTCCACCCAGCATCACATGGCACAGCGTATCCGCCTGCGCCTTGATCGCGGCCACCAGGCGGGGATGCGAATAGCCGTGGATCATGCACCACCAGGAACAAGTGGCGTCGAGTAGCGTTTCGCCGTTCTCCAGTCTGAAGCGAGCACCTTCGCCGCCGACGACCTTGGGGGCGGCTTGCTGGGTGAGCAGATGGGCATAGGGGTGCCACACGGGAGATTGCGTCATATTGCCTCCGTGGGTGCGTAGCGTGAGTGGTCGGGGGCGTGGCAGGTACGCACCGACGCGGCGCCAATAGGCTGGCGGAGCAGGGTAAGCGAAGGTGATGTCGGCGAGGGGGCCGTAAAGCTCGATGGGCGCGAGCCATGATGGTGCGGATGGGGAGACTTGAACTCCCACGCCCGAAGGCACCAGAACCTAAATCTGGCGTGTCTACCAATTCCACCACATCCGCAGGGCTGGGCAGGCGTCCACATTGTACGGACCTTCGGTTGCAAGTCAATCGCCTTGAGGGAGCTCGAGATGGGCAATGGCGGCTTCCGGGCGCCTGGCCGGTGCCACTCGGCTCAGGCGCGGTACCACGCCGAGACAGGGGGCGCCGAGGCGATGCCGCAGCGTGGCCAGGTTGTCGGCGTAGAGCGAGGCGTCACGCGCGAAGTCGGCATCGAGCAGGTTGCCGACCCAGCCGGCCAGCTTGGCTCCGTCCGCGCGGATGGCCTCGGCCGTGAGGCACGCGTGGTTGAGGCAGCCGAGCTTGAGGCCTACCACCAGAATAACCGGCAGGTCGAGGTGCAACGCCAAGGCGCTGAGATCTTCGCTGTCATTGAGCGGTACGCGCCAACCGCCGGCGCCCTCGACGAGGATCAGGTCACGCGGCTCTTCCAGCAGCGGCGCGACATGCTCGCCCAGCCGAGCGAGGCCGATGTTTTCTCCTGCCTGGCGGGCGGCCAGGTGCGGGGCGATGGCCGGCTCGAAGGCAAAGGGGTTGATGGTCGTATAGGCCGGCGCCGGCACGCTGCGTGCCATCAGGGCGAGAGCGTCGTCGTTGCGCAGGCCCGCGTCGGTGCGGCGGCAGCCCGAGGCTACGGGCTTGAGCCCCAGGGTGCTCAGACCGCGCGAGCGGGCCAGTGCCAACAGGCCGGCACTGACCAGGGTCTTGCCGGCATCGGTATCGGTCCCGGTCACGAAATAGCGGGTCATGCTGTCGGCTCCTTGTCGAGCACGAGGGTCAGTCGTCGGTAGCTGACCGGCAGTCCGGCCGGCTCGCGCAGCGAGTCGTAACGGCGTGCGGCACGCTCCAGGTCGGAGCGGGTAAGGCGGGCGGACGCTCGCGGGGTCTGGGCGCCGACGCCCTTGATCGAGGCCATCACTGCCGTCAGGTCAGGGTAGAAGAAGCGCTCGAGAACGTTGGTGCAGCAGGCTTGCGCGAAGCCGGCCCGATGCGCACTGGCCAGATGATGCGCCCGCGAGCGGAAGTCGAGCAGGGCGCCGGGGGATGACCAGGCGTGGGCCACCTCGCGCAGGGTGTCGGGGCCCAGAGAGTTGATCACGGCACGTCCGCCGGGGCGCAGCACCCGGTGGATTTCGGCCATTACGACATCGAGGTCGGGGCACCACTGGAGGGCCAGGTTGGAGAACACCACGTCCAGTTGTCCGCTTGCCAGGGGCAGGGAGGCAGCATCGGCACACAGCCAGTCGACAGGAGCGGTCGTCTCGCGGCGGGCGGTCTCCAGCATCCCCGGAGCGAGATCGAGCCCGAGCACCCGACACTCGTTGCCGAAGCGTTCCGCCAGCCGTCCACACCAGAGTCCCGGGCCGCAGCCCAGGTCGAGCACATGTGCTGCGCGTGCAGGCAGAAGGGGCCACAGCGCTTCCCCCATTCGCTGCTGTGCCTGGGCCAGGCGCGTGTAACGGTCCGACGCGCGGGAAAACGCCCTGGCGACCTGCCGCCGCCATGCGCTGGAGGCGTCAGGCTGCTGCCAGGCCGTGACATGCAGCGAGGAGGAGGTCATGACACGCTCCCGTCTTGGGTGGGGCGATGCCCGCAACCGGCGTGAGCCAAATCTACGCAGTGGCTCGCCAAGGCCTCCGGGCAAGACAGCATCGGACAGTGGCCGCAGTCGATAAGAATCCGGTCGGCCGCCTGACGCGCTGTCTTGCCCAGCAGCCTGTCCCGTTCGCCGGCAAGGCGCCAGATCGGGCACGGGGGCATGGCAAGGCGTTCTCCGAGGTCGAGGCTGGCCAGTTGGTCGAGGCCCAGAGCGAGGGTCTGACTGGACGCACCGGGATGGCCCCCAAGAAGGTCGAGCAGTCGTCGGTGGGCCATTCTCGGGGCAGTTTCCCCCTGCAGCTGCCAACGCAGAAAATGTTGCCACGTCGCGCGAGGATCGCGATCGAAGGCACGACGAAAAGTAGCCAGTTCGGCAGGTCTTACACCGTCCTCGCTGCAGAAGCGGGCGCCGATTCCCACCAGCACCAGGGCGCGGGGAGGGGGCAAATGAGACAACAGCGTACCGGCCAGCAAACCTCCCAGCGACCAGCCGACCCAGACGGCATCCGAGGGCAGGTCGTTGCGCATCTCGTCTGCCAGCCCCGAGAGCGTCTTCGGCAGGAGGTCGTGGATCCGTTCACCGTAGCCCGGCCAATCGGGAGTATGAACTCGGATGCCATCCGGCCAGTAGGGCGCAAGCGGTTGCCAGATGCGGGCATCGATGCCCCAGCCGGAGAGCAGCACCAGGCGCGTCAATGCATGCCCTCCTCATACAACTGGGCTAGAGTCTCGAGCAGGTGATCCAGGGCTTCCCGAGTGTGAATGGCGTTCAGCGTGATGCGAAGCCGAGCTTCACCCTGCGGCACCGTGGGCGGTCGGATGGCGCCGACCAGCAGGCCTGCCTCCTGCAGTCGAGCGGCCCAGTGCATCACCGCTTCGCTCTTCCCCAGTACCAGCGGCTGGATGGGAGTGAAGGAGTCGGTCAGCGGCAGACCGAGCAGTGTCGCCTCGTGGCGAAAATAGCGGATGCTGTCGCGCAGGCGGTCGCGGCGTTCGGGCTCGGCGGCCAGTATGTCGAGCGCCGCGAGAGTGGCGGCGGCGACGCCGGGTGGTTGCGCGGTCGTGTAGACGTAGGGACGTGCATATTGGATCAAGTGGTCGATCAAGGCTTCGCTGCCGGCGACGAAGGCGCCGCCGGTTCCCAGCGCCTTGCCCAGCGTGCCGACCAGAACCGCCACTTGGTCGGCCCCGTGAGCCCGACCGACGCAGCCGTCTCCCTGGGGCCCGAGCACACCCAGCCCGTGGGCATCGTCGATCATCAACCAGGCGCCGTATCGGGTGCAGATGTCCCCCAGGCCGCCGACATTGGCGACGTCGCCATCCATGCTGAACACGCCGTCGCTGATCACGAGCCTGGCCGTTTCGGAGGGGGCGCGGGCGAGCAGGCGCTCGAGATCGTCGAGATCACGGTGGTGAAAACGTCGCGAGCGCGCGCCGGCAAGCTTGGCGCCGTCGAGCAGTGAGGCATGGTTGAGCCGGTCCTGGAAGACCTGCGTGTCGCTGTCGCATAGGGCTTGTAGCGTGCCGAGATTGGCCATGTAGCCGGTGGAGAAGAGCAGGGCGCGGGGCCGTCCGACGAGGTCGGCCAGGCGCTGCTCGAGCGCTTCGTGAATCTCGAGATGTCCACTGACCAGATGCGACGCACCAGCGCCGCTGCCGAAGCGCCGGGCGCCTGCCGCCTGAGCTTCGGCCAGACGCGGGTCGCCGGCCAGGCCAAGATAGTCGTTACCGGCGAAATCTATCATCCCGGCCGGGTGCATACGGCGCTCGCGCCAAAGGCCTTGGGCGCGGCGCCAGGCTGCCGCTTCGGCGAGGCGCCGGGACCAGGCTTGAGGGCTGGATGACATGACGTTCAGGCCAGGGTGGCGTCGTAGGCCAGTGCAGCGCTACGGGACTGACGCGCCTGGCGTGCCACGGCGCCTTCGAGTGCGGCCTGGTGCCGGTCGTCGTCGTGGCAGGTGTCGCGTCGTTCGGGGTGAAGCCCGAGCTTGTCGAACAGCGCACGGTCGCGCGTGGCCTGTGGGTTGCCGGTGGTCAACAGCTTGTCGCCATAGAAGATGGAGTTGGCCCCGGCGAGGAAGGCCAGCGCCTGGGTCGAGTCGTCCATCTGTTCGCGACCGGCCGAGAGGCGAACATGGCTTGCCGGCATCAGGATGCGGGCGACGGCAATGGCGCGCACGAACTCGATGGGATCGAGATCTTCCACATCCTCCAGCGGCGTGCCGGGCACCTTGACGAGCATGTTGATCGGCACGGATTCGGGGTGCGGATCGAGCCGGGCCAGCTGCTGCAGCAGGGCGGCGCGGTCGCGCGGCGCCTCCCCCATGCCGAGGATGCCTCCCGCACAGACCTTCATGCCTGCCTCGCGTACGTTAGCCAGGGTTTCCAGACGATCGGCATAGGTGCGGGTAGTGATGATCTCGCCATAGTACTCCGGCGAGGTGTCGAGATTGTGGTTGTAGTAGTCGAGGCCGGCCTCGGCCAGACGGGAGGCTTGGTCGGCGTCGACCATGCCCAGCGTCATGCAAGTCTCGAGCCCTAGCGCCTTGACCTGGCGCACCATCTCCATCACCACGCTCAGGTCTTTCTCGCGCGGGCTGCGCCAGGCAGCACCCATGCAGAAGCGACTGGCGCCGGCCTCCTGGGCGGCCTTGGCCTGGGCCACCACTTTCTCGATTTCCAGCAGCTTCTCCTTGTCCAGCCCGGTGGCGTAGTGGCCCGACTGCGGGCAGTACTTGCAATCTTCCGGGCAGGCGCCGGTCTTTATCGACAGCAGGGTGGAGACCTGGACGGCATTGGCATCGAAGTGGGCGCGATGCACCTGCTGGGCGCGGAACAGCAGGTCGTTGAAGGGCAATGCAAAGAGCGCCTCGATCTCGGCCAGCGACCAGTCATGTCGAACCCTGGTCTCGGGCGGAGTGGTGTGGTCGTGCGGGCTGGCAAGCTGGGCGTCGGACATGGAAGGGACTCGTCTCGGTCAACTCGGTGGGATAGAAAAGTTGACTGTGAGCCTACGTGAAATTGCTCTTCTGTCAACCTGAAAGAAGGGGTGGGTTAACCATAAGGCGAGAAGCTCGCGTCGCGATGAAGCGAAAGCGTGGCTGGGGAGGTGGTAAGCTGATTTGTATGCCTCGGACACTGGAGAAACACGCATGGAGTCGCAGCGGGAGCCTGCATGGCGAGACGCCCCTATGGCCCGAGAACGCTCGACCGGCTGGCTGCGCTCGCTCTGGCACGGTATCGACTCTGCGCTGCGCCGGGCCCTGCCGGGGCGCTGTGGTTTCTGCCTGGCAACCGCCGAGCGTGATCGCCCATGGTGTCAGGCCTGCTTCGAGTCGCTGCCGTGGAACCTGCCGGCCTGCCCGAGCTGTGCCGAACCGCAGCCGCCCGGTGCACTGGCGGGAAGGCGCTGCGGCCAGTGCCTGACACGTCCGCCCGCTTTCGTGCGGGCACGCGTGCCGCTGCGCTACGAGGACGAAGTGGCCGGATTGATGCAGCGCTTCAAGTTTCACGCCTCACCGCGGGCCGGCAACGTGCTGCTCGAGCTGCTGGAGGTCGGGCTGCCGCGTGCGGCCTTGGCCTGGCCCGAGGCCCTGATTCCGGTGCCGCTGCATCCCCGGCGGGCGCGGGAGCGCGGTTTCGACCAGGCCGACTGGCTGGCCCGGCGCCTGGCGGCACGCCATGGCTTGATACTGGCGCATGCACAGCGACGCCAAGCCACGCGCTCACAGCGCGGGCTCGATCGCGCCGAGCGCTACCGCAACCTGCGTGGCGGGTTCGTCGTCGAGAGGGCGCTGCCGTCGCGCGTGGCACTGCTCGATGACGTCATGACCACCGGCGCGACCCTGGACGCCCTGGCGCAGGCCTGTCTGACTGCCGGTGCCCGTGAGGTGGAGGCATGGTCGGTGGCCCGCACCCCGCTGCGGCGTTAGCGATCCTCTGTCGTCGCTTAGGCTGTTACCATGGCAACACCATTCTGTCGGTGAATCACATGCACAGCACGCCTCATCCCTTCGCTACCCTGTCGCCGGCGCGCGTCGTGGCGGCCATCGAGTCGCTAGGCTTCTGGCTGCCGGGCGAACCGTTTGCCCTGAACAGCTACGAGAACCGTGTGTTCCTGCTCTACGACGACGAGGGGCGGCGCTGGGTGGCGAAGTTCTATCGCCCGGGGCGTTGGAGCGACGAGCAGATTCAGGAAGAGCACGACTTCCTGGACGAGCTGGCCGCGGAGGGCGTGGCCGTGGCGGCGCCTTGGCGGGATGATTCGGGGCGCAGTCTGCATCAGATGGAGGGTTTTCGTCTGGCGCTGTTTCCCCAGTTGCCTGGCCAGGCCCCGGAGCTGGAGAATCCCGCCCATCTGTTTGCCCTGGGCGAATTGATCGGTGCGGTGCATGCCGTGGGTGAGCGTGCCGAGTTTCAGCACCGGGGCAGGCTCGATCTGGATGGCATGGTGCACGAGGCGCGCAGGCGTGTGCTCACCGCCCCCTGGTTGGAGCGTCGCCAGCGTCAGGCCTACGAGCGCATCTCAGTGGAATTGCAGGACGTGCTGGCGGCGCATGCCTGGGCGCCTGAAAAGACGATCCGGGTACAGGGCGACTGCCACATCGGTAATCTCCTCGGCCGCGACGATAACTTCGCTCTGGTGGATTTCGACGATTGCTTGATGGCACCGGCGGTGCAGGATGTGTGGATGTTCCTCACCGCCGAGCACGAAGCGGAGTGGCACATGCAGCTGTCGGAAGTGCTGGAGGGATACGAACAGCACCGGGAATTCGATCGCCGTGAACTGGCGCTCATCGAGCCCCTGCGCACGCTGCGCCTGATGCGTCACAGCGCCTGGCTGGTGGCGCGCTGGGAGGACCCGGCGTTTCCCCAGGCGTTTCCCTGGGTCGCGGATGCCGCCTATTGGGAAACCCACATCCGGCAGTTGGAGCAGCAGCGTGTGGCGCTGACCCGGTCGTCTCCCTGGCTGGCCTGACGCCGTGCGCATCCGACGGGGTGCACACGGCGAAAGGACTCAGTCGCTGTCGGGCGCAGTGCGCTCGGCGGGGATGGGGTTGGCAACGCCCGCGCCATCGGCCTGGCGGCGCTGCTCGTTGATCTGAGCGGAGGGGTTGTCCTGCTCCTCGATCTCGAGAGGACTGGCCAGCTTGAGATGAAAGACGCGATCGCTCGGTAGCTGACAGCCGCCAGTCTCGCACACGGCCAATCCGTAGCTGCCGTCGGCCTCGTAGGCGGCAGCGGAGATTTCGCCATTGTAAATGTCGCTGTCACCACCTTCGGTCTCGACACAGGTCAGTGCCTTGGCGGTAATGCGTAGTCGGTCGCCGTCCTGGCGGGCATCCCCTACCACGACACAGTAATCGGGCAGTTCGTGAGTAGCGCTCTCGTGACCGCTCACGGGGCGAAGCAGGATATCGTCACGGCGTCCGCCTTCCTCCGCCAGATCGAGATCGTCGATGACCTGGAATGCAACAACGGCGTCGCCGGGTACGGAAAGGGTATTGGCCGAGGCAGCCAGGGGCAGCAGAAAAAGGAGGGCAACTCCACTGGCTGACAGTATCGCGTCTGGAATCTTGATCATATCGGGCTCTCGAGGGACCAGGCTGCGCGTAGCGGCAGGATTCAAGGCCAGTACTCTACCATAGCCGCAAAGGCGAGGCAGCGGCACGAATGTCGCAGGGGGGTCGTTTTCAAGCATACCGCCTGCGGTGTGCCTTCGGTTACGGTAGAATAATGTCCAGAGGCGTGAAAAAATTGTACAGAAAGTATATTTTGTACTGTTATTGTATTGATCGACGATGGCCGGGCCATCACGAGACGAACGGTTTTCAGACTCGCAGGGCCTGACCATGAACGAAGAGCTTGCCAACTTCTACCGCCAGATCATCATCGAACTGGGAGAGGATCCCGATCGTGAGGGGCTTCGCGATACACCGAAGCGTGCCGCCAAGGCGATGCAGTTTCTCACGCGCGGCTACTCCCAGACTCTCGAGGAGATCATCAATGGCGCCGTTTTCGAGAGCGAGACGGACGAGATGGTGCTGGTCAAGGACATCGAACTCTACTCGATGTGCGAGCATCATCTGCTGCCCTTTATCGGCAAGTGCCACATTGCCTATCTTCCCAGCGGCAAGGTGTTGGGTCTCTCCAAGTTTGCCCGTATCGTCGACATGTACGCCCGGCGCATGCAGATTCAGGAAAATCTGACGCGCCAGATCGCCGAAACCGTACAGCGTGTCACTGGTGCACGCGGCGTGGCGGTGGTGATCGAAGCGCGACATCTCTGCATGATGATGCGCGGCGTGGAGAAGCAGAATTCCAGCATGACCTCTTCGGTCATGCTGGGTGCCTTTCGCGAAAACCAGCCGACCCGTCAGGAATTCCTCACTCTGGTCAGCGGTCGCTGATCAGAGGGCCCACGTACCCGCCTTCGCGGCGGGCGTTTGTTGCCTGGAGCCAATCCGATGCCGCTGCACGCCCTGAACGACCAGCATCTCGATCACGACCTGGCCACGATTCGCATCAAGGACCTGCGCCTGCGGACCTTTATCGGCATCAAGGACGAGGAGATCAATAACCGCCAGGATGTCATCATCAATGCCGTGTTCCGCTACCGTGCCGACAAGGCGGTCGCCTTCAATCATATCGAACAGGCGCTCAACTACCGCACCATTACCAAGCAGGTGATCGAGATGGTGGAGGAGGGCCACTTCCTCTTACTCGAGCGCATGACGCGAGAGGTGCTCGATCTGATCATGTCGCACGAGCAGGTCCTGATGGCGCAGGTCGAAATCGACAAGCCGCACGCACTTCGCTTTGCCGATTCGGTCTCCATTACCCTATCGGCCAGCCGTGAGCCACATCGCCAGCGCTGAGCTTGCTCTCCCTGGGGTTGGTGACAACGGTCCTTTGCGCTTAGCATGAGGGGTTATTGCAGAATCGACAGAGAGAGACGATTCGTTGGAACGCGACAGCTCCTCATCGGATTCGCCGCGGCGACGCCATGCCCCCTGGGCCATGACGGCCATCGTCATTGCCATTCTCGCCCTGCTGTTCCAGGGGGCTTTGCTGCCACTGAATCTCGCCGCTGCCGTCTGTGCCGTGATGGGGCTGCGGCAGATACACCGCCAGCCGGCTCGCTACATCGGCCGCGCGTTGTGCTGGATTGCCATCGCGCTGGTCCTGATCCTTGCCATACTAAACGCTATGCTTCAGCCGCCAGTGCCGGACGGCATGCCCGAGGCCATGCCCGAACAGCACGGCACTGAGGCTCAGTGACAAGGGCAAGCGTGATACGAATACATCCACTCGGTACAGGCCCCCGCTGAGGCCAGGAGAATCAACATGGAAGCTCTCAAGGAAACGCAGCTCTATTGCCCTTTCGCCTACATTGACGGTAGTTGGGTCGCTGCTGACAGCGGTGAGCAGATCGAAGTGACCAACCCGGCCACCGGAGAGGTCTTCGGTAGCGTGCCTCGGCTGGGAAGAGATGAGACCGAGCGCGCCATTGCCGCCGCCGATGCGGCGCTCGTCGGCTGGCGGGCACTCACTGCCCAGGAGCGTGCCGACATCTTGATGAAATGGCACGACCTGATGTTCGAGCATCAGGACGACCTGGCGATGATCATGACCCACGAGCAGGGCAAGCCGCTCAAGGAGGCGGCCGGCGAGATCGCCTATGCGGCAAGCTTCATCCGCTGGTTCGCCGAAGAGGCACGACGCATCTATGGCGAGACCATTCCCGCTGCCAAGCCCAACCAGCGTATCGTGATCACCAAGCAGCCGGTCGGGGTGGTTGGTGCCATTACGCCGTGGAATTTCCCCGCGGCCATGATCACGCGCAAGGCCGGCGCAGCGCTGGCGGCGGGTTGCACCATCGTCATCAAGCCGGCGAGCCAGACGCCGTTCTCGGCCACGGCGCTGGCGCTGTTGGCCGAGCGCGCCGGCGTGCCGCGTGGTGTGTTCAACGTGGTGCCGGGGCGCGCCTCTGAAATCGCCGCCGCCATGACCGAGTCGCCGCTGGTACGCAAGATTACCTTCACCGGCTCTACCGAGGTGGGCCGCGAGTTGATGTCGCGAGCCTCGCAGCACATCCAGAAGATCTCCCTGGAGCTGGGCGGCAACGCCCCGTTCATCGTGTTCGAGGATGCCGATCTGGATGCCGCGGTGGAGGGCGCCATGGCGGCCAAGTTCCGCAATGCCGGCCAGACCTGCATCTGCACCAATCGCTTCCTGGTGCAGTCGAGCGTGATCAACGCCTTCTGCGAGAAGCTGGCGGTGGCGATGAACAGTGAGTTGAAGGTGGGCGACGGTACCGAGCCGAACATCAACATCGGTCCGCTGATCGACGGTAACGCGGTGACCAAGGTCAGCGAGCATGTGCACGATGCCGTCGACAAGGGCGCCGAACTGCTGCTGGGTGGTCATCCCCATCCGCTGGGCGGCAACTTCTTCACCCCGACGCTGATCAGCTTCGCCAACGGCGACATGAAGGTGGCGCAGGAGGAGACCTTCGGACCGCTGGCGGCGGTATTCCCCTTCGAGGACGAGGAAGACGCCGTGAAGATGGCCAACGACACCCAGTACGGCCTTGCTTCCTACTTCTACTCCCGCGACCTGGGCCGCGTATGGCGCGTCGCCGATGCGCTGGAGTACGGCATGGTGGGCATCAACACGGGGCTGATCTCCAATACCTCGGCGCCCTTCGGTGGCGTCAAGGCCTCGGGCCTCGGCCGCGAGGGCGGCCACCAAGGCATTGAGGAGTTCCTGGAGACCAAGTACCTCTGCATCGATTTGGGCTGAACGCCATAAGTCATAAGCCTTAAGACGCGCAAACCCCATCGGTCATGACCGATGGGGTTTGCTTATTCGAGTGGCTTGAGAAAACGGCTGGGCGAGATCCAGCGTTTTCCTCACCTTAGTGCCTGAAGTGGCGCATGCCGGTAAAGACCATGGCGATACCCGCCTCGTTGGCGGCGTCGATTACTTCCTGATCGCGCATGGAGCCGCCGGGCTGGATCACTGCGGTAATGCCTGCTGCTGCCGCGGCGTCGATGCCGTCGCGGAAGGGGAAGAAGGCATCCGAGGCCATCACCGAGCCGGGTACCGAGAGGCCTTCGTCGGCGGCCTTTATGCCGGCGATCTTGGCTGAGTAGACGCGGCTCATCTGGCCGGCGCCGACGCCGATGGTCTGACCGTCCTTGGCGTAGACGATGGCGTTGGACTTGACGTACTTGGCCACCTTCCAGGCGAAGGCCAGGTCGCGCATCTCCTGCTCGCTGGGCACGCGCTCGCTGACCACGGTCAGCTCGTCGCGGCCGACCATGCCGAGGTCGCGGTCCTGCACCAGCAGCCCGCCGGTGACGCGCTTGAAGTCGTGGGCGTGCTCGCGCTCGCCGGGCCAGCTGTCGCCGACGTCGAGCAGGCGCACGTTCTGCTTCTCGGCGACGATGGCGACGGCCTCTTCATCGATCCCAGGGGCGATGATCACCTCGACGAACTGGCGGTCGATGATGGCGCGGGCAGTGTCGGCGTCCAGCGGCCGATTGAAGGCGATGATGCCGCCGAAGGCGCTGGTGGGGTCGGTGGCGAACGCCTTGTCGTAGGCCTCGCACAGGGTCGCGCCGACGGCGACGCCGCAGGGGTTGGCGTGCTTGACGATCACGCAGGCGGTGTCGGTGAAGCTCTTGACGCACTCGAAGGCGGCATCGGTATCGGCCACGTTGTTGAACGACAGCTCTTTCCCCTGCAGCTGGCGGGCAGTGGCCACGCTGGCTTCGCTGGCGTCTGCCTCGACATAGAACGCCGCGCTCTGGTGCGGGTTCTCGCCGTAGCGCATGGCCTGTTTCTTGACGAACTGCACGTTGTAGGTGCGAGGGAAACCGTCCTCGCCGCCGGGAACGCGCTGGCCCAGGTAGTCTGCGATGGCGGCGTCGTAGCCGGCAGTGTGTTCGAAGGCCTTGACGGCCAGGTCGAAGCGCGTGGCATCGCTTACCGCGCCGCCGTGTGCGGCGATCTCCTCTAACACACGGTCATAGTCCCCGGCATCTACCACGATGGTGGTGTGAGCGTGGTTCTTGGCGCAGGCGCGCACCATGGTCGGGCCGCCGATGTCGATGTTCTCGATGGCGTCTTCGAGAGTGCAGTCCGGCTTGGCTACGGTCTGGGCGAAGGGATAGAGGTTGACCACCACCATGTCGATGGGCGCTATATCGTGCTCGGCCATCACCGCATCGTCCTGGCCTCGGCGACCTAGGATCCCGCCGTGGATCTTCGGGTGCAGCGTCTTGACGCGACCGTCCATGATCTCGGGAAAGCCGGTGTGCTCGGACACCTCGGTCACGGCAATACCGTTCTCCTGCAGCAGGCGGAAGGTGCCGCCGGTGGAGAGCAGTTCGACAGCGTGCCCGGCCAGGCCGCGGGCGAAGTCGACGATGCCGGTCTTGTCGGAGACGCTGATCAGCGCGCGGCGTACCGGGGTGGGGGAGGCTTGGGCCATGGTGAGGTGCAACTCTCTATCGATAGTGGATATAAGGGGCCGGGCCAGCAGGCGCTGCCCGGCGGGTTCAGATCAGGTCGTGCTGCTTGAGCTTCTTGCGCAGCGTGCCGCGGTTGAGGCCCAGCATCTCGGCGGCGCGAGTCTGGTTGCCTTGTGTGTATTCGAGCACGCTGGCCAGCAGCGGCGCCTCGACTTCGGCCATGACCATGGCGTAGAGGTCGGTGACGGTGCCGCCATCGAGATGGTCGAAATAGCGTCGCATGGCGGCATCCACGGCCTCACGCAGGGGTTGCTCTGCCAGCGAGGCCGACGAAAGGGCGGCAGCGTCGAGTTCCGGCAGGCCAGCGCACGAGCCGGCTTCGAGGCCGGGCAAATCGGCATTGCGATTGAAGGCTTCATGGTTCATGCGGCACTGATTCCATTCGTTGCCTGGCCGAGCGGAGTTTCACTCTCCAGGCGAAAGAGGACGTCGATGAAGTCATACTGTTCGTCAGGCTGCTCCAGGGCATTGAAGGCCGCCCGCAGTTCGCGCAATCGAAGGGCGTCGAAACGACCGTCGGCGGCGAGATACCAGCCGAGATGCTTGCGGGCGATCCGCACCCCCATGTAATTGCCATAGAAGTCATGCAGGGCATGAAGATGTCCCCGCAGCACGCTGGCTCTCTCACCCGGGGCGGGGGGTGGACAGCTGTACCCATGGCGTAGGTAGTGGTCGATCTCGCGAAAAATCCAGGGATTGCCCTGGGCGCCGCGACCGACCATCACCGCATCCGCACCAGTATAGTCCAGAACCTGGGCCGCCTTGCGTGGAGAGTCGATATCGCCATTGGCAAAGACCGGAATGCGCACGGCCTGCTTGATGGCGGCAATGGTCTCGTACTCGGCTTCCCCTTGGTAGCGCTGCTGGCGGTGACGGCCATGTACCGCCAGGGCCTGGATGCCGGCGGCTTCCGCCAGGCGCGCCACGCGTACGCCGTTGTTGCTCTCGGCACACCAGCCGGTGCGGATCTTGAGCGTCACCGGGACGTCGACAGCCGCCACCACGGCTTCGAGGATCTCGGCGACCAGCGCCTCGTCACGCAGCAGTGCCGAACCGGCGGCCTTGTTACACACCTTCTTGGCCGGGCAGCCCATGTTGATGTCGATGATCTCGGCGCCCTGGTCGGCGTTGAGGCGTGCGGCCTTGGCCAGCATGGCGGCATCCCCACCGGCGATCTGCACCGCGCGGGGTCCCGGCTCGCCGCGATGATCCATGCGCTGGCGTGACTTGCGGGTATGCCAAAGCGCCGGGTCCGAGGTAACCATCTCGCCCACCACCAGTCCTGCCCCCAGACGACGGCAGAGCTGGCGGAACGGGCGGTCGGTCACGCCGGCCATGGGAGCCAGGATGACTCGGTTGGGCAGGCGGTGTCGGCCGATCTGTGGTAGCGGGCGGCTCTCGGACATGGTCGGATCAGCGAGTTCGGGGCTGCATATCATACGCCCCCGAAGGGGCGGGGTGAAGGCAGAACAAGGTACCGAGATTCAGGGTGCCCGGCCACCGCTGAGTCGAACCCAGCCTTCGCGTTGCTGCGGTTCGTCCATGATCAGGCCCTGGGCACGATAAGCGTCGAGTACCTCCTGTGCCTGGCCCTCGAGAATGCCCGATAGCGCCAGTCGTCCTCCCGGTGCCACGTGGCCGGCGATCATCGGCGCCAGCTCTACCAGAGGGCCGGCCAGGATATTGGCGATCACCAGGGGAAAGCGGCGCTCTGAGTCGAGCTGCTCGGGATAACAAAGCGTCAGTTCATGCTCCGCAACATCGTTGCGCATGGCATTGTCGCGGCTGGCCTGCAGCGCCTGGGGGTCGATGTCGGTGCCGGTGGCCTCTGCCGCGCCCAGCTTGAGCGCGGCGATGGCAAGTATTCCCGAACCGCAGCCGACATCGAGCACCTCGAGGCCGTCGAGGCTGCCTTCCAGCGCCAGGGCGTCGAGCCATTCGAGACACAGTGCCGTGGTGGGATGAGTGCCGGTGCCGAAGGCCAGTCCAGGGTCCAGGTGCAGGTTGACGGCGTCAAGATCGGGCGGTTCGTGCCAGCTGGGCACGATCCACAGTCGCTGGCCCATGCGAAGAGGCTTGAAGTCCTCCATCCATTCGCGTTCCCAGTCGCGGTCGGCGAGCAGCTCATACTCGATGATCGGGCAGGGCTCCTCGGGCATGGTCTCGGCCCAGGCTGCGGCGAGGCGCTCCAGCATGGCGTCGAGCCCCTTGAGGTCATCGTACAGGCCGGTCAGCACCGTTTCGTTCCACAATGGCGTGGTACCGCGCTCGGGTTCGAACACCGGGTCGTCATGGGCGTCCTGCAGCGTAATGGCAGTGGCGCCTTCGGCCAGCAGCAGTTCCTCGAGCCGTTCGGCCTGCTCGGGGGCGATGCGGGCCTTGAGTTGCAGCCAGGGCATGGTGGTCTCCGTGCGTAACGCAAGCAGGGTGGCCGTGGCCACCCTGCGGGAGCGATGTTCGTCCCAGGAGTGGATCCTAGGAGGCGAGCTTCTTCTCCAGATAGTGGATATTGACGCCGCCCTGCTGGAAGTGGCCGTCGCGGACCAGATCCTTGTGCAGGTCGGTGTTGGTCTTGATGCCTTCCACCAGCAGTTCGTCGAGGCCGTTGCGCATGCGCGTCAGCGCGATCTCGCGACTATCCCCCCAGGTGATCAGCTTGCCGATCAGCGAGTCGTAGTGGGGGGGGACGGTATAGCCGGTATAGACATGCGAATCCATGCGCACGCCGAGTCCGCCCGGCGGGTGGTAGAGCGTGACCTGGCCGGGAGAGGGCATGAAAGTGCGCGGGTCCTCGGCGTTGATACGACACTCGAAGGCGTGGCCGTGGAGCTTGACGTCTTCCTGGCGGATCGACAGCGGCAGGCCCGAGGCGATACGCAGCTGCTCGCGCACGATGTCCACGCCGGTGACCATTTCGGTGACGGGATGCTCCACCTGGACGCGCGTGTTCATTTCGATGAAGAAGAACTGGCCGTCCTCGTAGAGGAACTCGAAGGTGCCTGCGCCGCGATAGTCGATCTCGATGCATGCCTCGCGACACGCCTCGAGCACCTTGGCCCGGGCATCGGGATCGATGCCGGGGGCTGGGGCCTCTTCCAGCACCTTCTGATGACGTCGCTGCAGCGAACAGTCGCGGTCATAGAGGTGAATGGCATTGCCCTGGCCGTCGGCCAGCACCTGGACCTCGACGTGACGCGGTCGCTCGAGGAATTTCTCCATGTACACCGTGCCGTCACCAAAGGAGGAGTGCGCCTCGGTGCGGGTCACGTTGATTGCCGACAGCAGGTGACCTTCGGTGTGCACCACGCGCATGCCGCGCCCGCCGCCGCCGGCAGCGGCCTTGATGATCACCGGATAGCCGATACGCCGGGCGATGGCGAGGTTGTCGCCTTCGTCGTCACCCAACGGGCCGTCCGAGCCGGGTACCGTGGGTACGCCGGCCTTCTTCATGGCCTCGATGGCGCTGACCTTGTCTCCCATCAGGCGAATGGTCTCGGCGCGCGGACCGATGAACACGAAGCCGGAGCGCTCCACCTGTTCGGCAAAGTTGGCATTCTCGGAGAGGAAGCCGTAACCGGGATGGATGGCGCTGGAATCGGTGACCTCGGCGGCGCTGATCAGCGCCGGAATGTTGAGGTAGGACTGCGCCGAGGGGGCCGGGCCGATGCATACGGCCTCGTCGGCCAGGCGCACGTGCATCAGCTCACGGTCGGCCTTGGAGTGAACCGCGACGGTCTTGATGCCCAGTTCCTTGCAGGCGCGCAGGATTCGCAGGGCGATCTCGCCGCGGTTGGCGATGAGAACCTTGTCCAGCATAGGGAGTCCGCCAGTGTCGGTGAAAGATCAGGAAATGATGAGCATCGGCTGGTCGAACTCGACCGGCTCGCCGTCCTCGACCAGGATCGCCTCGATCACGCCGTCACGGTCGGCCTCGATCTGGTTCATCATCTTCATGGCTTCGACGATGCACACGGTCTCGCCCTTCTTGACGCTCTGTCCCACTTCCACGAATGCCTTCGAGCCGGGTGCCGGGCTGCGGTAGAAGGTACCGACCATCGGCGAGGTCAGGGCGTGGCCCTGGTAGCTGGCCGCCGGGGTCTCTTCGGTGGCGGGTCCGGCGGCTGGGGCGGGTGCCGCCTGGTTGGGCGCCGCCTGCGGTGCGGCATACTGCGGCATCGGGGACTGGGGCCAGCTGACGCCATTGGGATGACGGCTGATACGCACCGATTCTTCGCCTTCCTGAATCTCGATTTCGCTGATGTTGGACTCTTCCAGCAGCTCGATCAGTTTCTTGACCTTACGGATATCCATGTTGAGTCTCGACCGGTGAGTAGATGGCCTGGCCGGGGGCTGTTAACCCAAGCCAACTTTCGATAGATCGCGGCAAGATGGCGAATATTGCCGGCTCTATCGGCCTTGATAAGCGTTGTTGGCGGAGTGTGCCTAAAATCGTCGGGGATGTCCAGCCGATCGGGAACGCTGTTCGCCCTGGTTGTCGCTTGCGCTCGGTGAGGTCGTTAGCCGCGCTGCTGCTCGAACCAGTCGAGTACCCCGTTGAGGTGGCTGGCGAGCTCGTCGGCCCCGACTTCCCCCTGGATGCGAGCTGCTCGGATCTCCTCTTCCCCGCTGAAGAATAGCAGGCTCGGTGGGCCGAACAGGCCGAAGTGATCGAGCAGTGCGCGGGTGGTGTCGTCGGTGCGGGTCACGTCGACATCGATGCGGGCGAATTGCGAGAGCGGCTCGGCGACTTGGGGGGCGGGGTAGACCTGGCGCTCCAGTTGCTTGCAGGAAATGCACCAGTCGGCAGTGAAGTGCACGAAAACCGGTTGGTCCTGTGCCGAGCGGTCTCGCAACGTGCCGCGCAGCGTTTCGAGATCTTCCACCGTGGTCACCTCGGTGCGCTCGATGCTGCGGGTCTCTGGGGTGGTAAGTCCTGCCAAGGGGCGCAATGGATCGCTGCCGCCCATGGCGGCACCGAATACCAGGGCAATGCCCCAGGCCAGTAGCATCAATCCAGCGGCCTGGCGCACACGGGGCCAGCCCTGGGCCAGGTTGAGCGAAAGCGCGCCTAGCGCCAGGGCGCTGCCGATGGCCAGCGCTGCCCACAGCAGCAGGCTGACGGAGGCGGGAAGCAGCCGCTCGACCAGCCATGTCGCCACGCCGAGCAGCAGGATGCCGAAGGCAACCTTGACGCCGTTCATCCACGCGCCGCTGCGCGGCAGGGCGGTGGCGCCGAAGGTGCCGACCAGCAGCAGCGGCACGCCCATGCCCAACCCCAGGGCCAGCAGGGCGGCACCGCCCATCAGCGCATCGCCGGTAGTGGAGATGAAGACCAGGGCGCCGGCCAGCGGCGCCGATACACAGGGCGAGACTACCAGAACCGACAGCGCGCCGGCGCCGGCGAGGCCCAGGGGGCCGCTGCGCTGGGCGCGTGCCTGCCAGGCGTCGACGCGGCCTGCCAGACGCGGTGTCAGACGCAGGTCGAAGGCGCCGAACATGGCCAGGGCGAAGACGACGAAGAGCAGGGCAAAGACGATCAGCACGGGGGCAGATTGCAAGTGTGCCTGCAAGTTGAGGCCGGCGCCGAACAGCCCCATCAGCACCCCGACCAGGGCGTAGGTGAGCGACATGCCGCCAACGTAGCTGGCGGAGAGCACGAAGGCGCGTGGCCGGGTAGGCTTCTGGCCGACGATGATCGAGGAGAGGATCGGTACCATCGGCAGCACGCAGGGGGTGAAGGTCAGGCCCAGCCCGGCAAGGAAGAACAGGCCCAGGGCCAGTGGCAGGCTGGCCTCGCCGATCAGGCTGCTGAAGCGGCCATCCTGGCTCTGCAGGGCAGGCGGCGCCGTGGCGGGCGTGGCTTCACCCGAGCCGCTGCCATCACGCCAGCCGGCGAAGGCCGCCGGCATGGCGCTGGCGGGGGCCTGGAGGTCGACGCGCTCGGGCGGATAGCAGAGCCCGGCATCGGCACAGCCCTGAAAGCTGACCGTAATGTTCAGGGGACCTTGCGCTTCGCCCTGCAGCGGTGCCTCGAAGACCACACGGTCGTAGAAGACATAGACGTCACCGAGGAATTCGTCGCTCTTGAACTCACCCTCCGGGATACGTGGTTCGCCGACCATGAGTGCCTCATCGCTGCTCTCGACGCCGAGCCGGTGTCGATAGAGGTAGTAACCCTCGGCGTTCTCGAAACCGATGTAGAGGGTTTCACCGTCATGCCAGGCGCTGGGCTGGAAGGCCTCCATGACCGGCAGGAAGTCGCTCTGACCACCGGAAGAGGAGGAGAACCATTGGGCCTGGGCGGCCAGCGGCAACCACAGCAGCAAGCAGCAGAGCAGGCGTGTGAGAGGGCGACTAGTCAATGCAGGGGTGTCCTCTGGCAAACGGAAGCAGTCGATGATCAGGACTATCTGAACTCGTTTTGGATTGACTCAAGAGCGAAACGCCGAGTTCCAGAATACCTCAGTCGACGCTAGCGTTAGAACCATACGGGTGCGCCCTGGTGTCGCAGAAAACGGATGTCGCACGAAAACGAACGGGCCGCCCCGAGGGGCGGCCCGTTCGACGAAGGGGTTCGGCTTAAGCCTTCTCGTAGGCGGCCACGGACTTTTCGATGGCCTTGCGGGCGGCTTCCGCACCCTCCCAGGATTCCACCTTCACCCACTTGCCCTTTTCGAGATCCTTGTAGTTCTCGAAGAAGTGAGCGATCTGCTGGCGCAGCAGTTCGGGCAGGTCGGTGACTTCCTGAACGTCGTCGTAGAGCGTGGTCAGCTTGGCGTGGGGCACGCATACCAGCTTGGCGTCCTCACCGGCCTCGTCGGTCATGTTGAGGATGCCGACCGGGCGGGCGCGGATGATGCTACCGGGCTGCACCGGATAGGGGGTGACCACCAGGGCGTCGAGCGGGTCGCCGTCGTCGGCCAGGGTATGGGGAATGAAGCCATAGTTGGCCGGATAGAACATGGGGGTGGCCATGAAGCGGTCAACCAGAAGTGCGCCCATCTCCTTGTCGATCTCGTACTTGATCGGAGCGTGGTTGGCAGGGATCTCGATGGCGACGTAGATGTCGTTGGGGAGGTCCTTGCCGGCGGGAATGTGGTCGAAGTTCATCGTCGCTTCCTTCGTTGGGCGAAAAGTGAGGACACCGCAAAATGCGCCAAATTATACGGACCAGGGCCGGGGATTACCAATGCGACATAGGTGACGAAGGGACAGGGCTGGCTTGGGCTTTGGTTGACAGGTTGAAATCGCTGCAACCGTGTATGATGGCCGTCGTCAGGCGGTTCGGCCAGCCATGCGGAGCGAGCGGTGATCAGCGGCGATATCATGAAGGAGCGTGTCTTGCCATCCAATCGACTGTCGTTGAGCGTCGGGCAGGCATTCGTGGCGCCGGATCGGCGGCACCATCGTAGCTCCATGTCGGTGCGCATCCCCAGTCAGGTTGCTCAGGCTGCCGCCAAGGGGGCCTGCGCGGTAATCAGCGATACCAGCCTGCGCAATGCCATCGCCAAGCAGGCTGGCGACCTCAGCGTGAGGGGATTCCTGGCCGACTACTTCTCCACGCCGGACCATTGGGACGTGAAGACCTCTGCGACTCGCGTGCTGCGGGCACTCAACGGCTGGTGCTATAGCCAGAGCACCTTCGTCGAGGGCGGCAGTTACGTCGCCTCCCTTTCCGCCATGGTCTACCGTGGGCGCGATGCGCACTTGTTCCACATGGGTGATACCCTCGTCTTTCGTCTGCGCGGTGCCGAGTTCGAGCAGCTCAGTCGCGATCACGTGACCGACCTGGGCGGCTATCGCTATCCGTCGCGCGCCCTGGGGTTGGATGGCAGCATCGACATCGATTACATGCAGCTGCCGCTCAAGCAGGGCGATATCTTCCTTTTCACCACTCAGGCGGTGCGCGGCACCCTGATGCCGACCGACTACGTGGGCCTGATTCGCGAGGATGCCAGCGATCTCGACGCGGCCTGTGAGCGCCTGGCCGAGGCGGCTAGGGAGCGGGCCCAGGAGCGGGGCTACGGGGCCGACCAGTTCTGCTTCCAACTGGTTCGCATCGACCAGCTGCCCGAGGTGGAGCAGGACCACCCCAGCCGCATCTATGGCGACCTGCCAATTCCACCCGAGCTCTCCCCGGGTGAGCGCATCGACGGTCTCGAGATCCAGGAGGTGCTGTCGCGCACCGCGCAGTCGCGGGTCTACCGGGTACGCGATAGCCGCACCGAGCGCGAGATGGTGATGAAGGCGCCGAGCCCCGAACTCTCCAACCGCAATGCCTACCTGGAGCACTTCCTGTTGCAGCAGTGGGTGGTCGAGCGGGTCAAGTCGCCGTTCGTGGCCCGGGTGATGGAGTCCTCCCGCCCACGCCGCTACCTTTACTACCTGATGGCCTACGTGGAAGGCATGACGCTGACCGAGTGGGCGCAGCGCCACCCTCAGGCCAGTTTGGCCCAGCGCCTCGATATCGCAAAGCAGCTGGGCAAGGCGGTGCAGGCCCTCCATCATCGTGAGGTTCTTCACCAGCGCATTCACCCCGACAACATCCTGATCGATGCGCATGGCCAAGTGGTGTTGACAGACTTCAGTGCTTGCCACATGCGTGACCTGGATGGCCACCGGCGCTCGCGCGAGCTGGCTCGCCAGATCGGCCTCTCGGAGCACAGTGCGCCCGAGTATGCGCTCGACGACAGCGTCGGGCGGCGCAGCGACCAGTACTCGCTGGCCTCGACGATCTATTGGCTGCTGACCGGCGCACTGCCCTATGAACTGAGCCCGGATCGGCTGCGAAGCCATACTGACCTCGAGCAACTCAGCTATCGCAGTGCCAGGCTGTACAATCCCGAGATCACGCCGCAGCTCGACGATACTCTGCGTCGGGCGTTGGATCCTCAGCGCTCGCTACGTTTCCGGCGCATGACCGAACTGCTCTATGCCCTGCGTCACCCGGACGGAAAAGTCAGCTCGAGGCATCGCGACCCGCGCCGCTTCCTGCGCGAGCCGGCCAACTTCTGGCAGGGCGTGGCCGGTATCCTGCTGCTGTTGCTGGTGCTCTCCTGGCTGCTGCGCTGAGGTGACCGCTGAAACGGAGAAGCCCCCGCCGTGGCGAGGGCTTCGTCGCAAGGTGCCTGCGGTTCAGAGCTTGAATTCGGGCAGCTTGCGCTCGACCTTGGCCAGCTTGAGATTCGCTACCTTGGGCAGACCGTTCTCGTAGGGGGGGTAGTCTTCGCCCTGGATCAGCGGCGACAGGTAGCTGCGGCAGGCGTCGGTGATACCGAAGCCATCTTCGCGGATGTACTCGCGCGGCATGAATTTCTCGCGGTTGGCCACTTCGGCCAGGGGGGCGGACTCGATGCGCCATTCGTAGGGCGTGTCGCTGACCCGCTTGATGGCCGGCATCATGGCGTTCTTGCCGGCCACGGCCAGTTCCACCGCCTGCTGGCCCACGGCATAGGCCTGCTCCACGTCCGTGCGTGAGGCCAGGTGGCGGGCCGCGCGCTGCAGATAGTCGGCCACCGCCCAGTGGTACTTGTAGCCGAGGTCCTGCTTGACCATGCCGGCAAGCGTCGGTGCCACGCCACCCAACTGGCGATGGCCGAAGGCGTCGGTGTTGCCCGAGTCGGCGAGGAAGGTACCGTCCTCGTAGCGCGCCCCCTCGGAGACCACGATGACGCAGTAACCGTACTTCTGCACGCACTCCTCGACGCGGGCCATCACCTTGCTGCGTTCGAAAGGTACTTCGGGGAAGATCACCAGGTGGGGAGGCTCGCCTTCGCCCTCCCCGGCTAGCGCCCCGGCCGCGGCGATCCAGCCGGCATGGCGGCCCATCACCTCGAGTACGAACACCTTGGTCGAGGTGGCGCACATGGAGGCGATGTCCAGCGAGGCTTCCAGAGTAGAGGTGGCGATGTACTTGGCCACGCTGCCGAAGCCCGGTGAGTTGTCGGTGATCGGCAGGTCGTTGTCGACGGTCTTGGGTACGTGGATGGCGGTCAGCGGGTAGCCCATCTTCTCGGAGAGCTGCGATACCTTGAGGCAGGTATCGGCGCTGTCTCCACCGCCGTTATAGAAGAAGTAGCGGATGTCGTGGGCCTTGAAGACCTCGATCAGGCGCTCGTACTGGGCGCGGTGGCTCTCGATGTCCTTGAGCTTGTAGCGGCAGGAGCCGAAGGCGCCGCCGGGGGTATGACGCAGGGCGGCGATCGCCTCGTCCGACTCCTGGCTGACGTCGATCAGATCCTCGGTCAGAGCACCGATGATGCCGTTGTGTCCGGCATAGACCTTGCCGATATGATCGGCGTGTTGGCGGCAGGCTTCGATCACGCCGCAGGCGCTGGCGTTGATCACGGCGGTGACACCGCCAGACTGGGCATAGAAGGCGTTATGCTGGGCCATGGGGCTGATGGGCTCCTGGGAAATGTCCATTTTCATGCTTCACGACAAGGCGTGACATTTTAGCCGAAAGGCGGCGAACCTGCACGCCGCTGGAGGGCCCTGCCAGGCCGTGCTAGTCTGCCGATTCTTTCCGGCGGACGCTGTCCGCTTGCGCTACCTGGTGAAAAGGTCGGACGTCATGCACCTGCATATTCTCGGTATTTGCGGCACCTTCATGGGTAGCCTGGCCCTGCTGGCGCGCGACCTGGGGCATACCGTTACCGGCTCGGACAGCGGCGTCTATCCGCCGATGAGTACCCAGCTCGAGGAGGCCGGTATCGGCCTGCATGAAGGCTACGCCGCCGCCAACCTGTCGCCGCGGCCCGACCTGGTCGTGGTCGGCAATGCCATGACGAGAGGCAATCCGGAAGTCGAGGCACTGCTCGACCTTGGCCTGCCCTATACCTCCGGGCCGCAGTGGCTGGCCGAGCACGTGTTGCCCGGGCGCCGGGTCATTGCGGTGGCCGGCACTCACGGCAAGACCACCACGGCGAGCCTGACCGCCTGGCTGCTGGAGTCGGCCGGGCTCGAGCCGGGTTTTCTGATTGGCGGCGTGCCGCGCAATTTCGGCGTATCGGCACGACTCGGCGCTGCGGGGGGGCCCTTCGTGGTCGAGGCAGACGAATACGACACCGCCTTTTTCGACAAGCGTTCGAAGTTCGTTCACTACCGCCCCGAGGTCGCGATTCTCGGCAACCTCGAGTTCGACCACGCCGATATCTTTCCCGATCTGGCGGCCATCGAACGCCAGTTTCACCATCTCGTACGTACCGTGCCGGGTCGCGGTCGACTGCTGGTGGCCGATGGCGAGCCGGCACTCGACCGTGTGCTGGGCATGGGCTGCTGGACGCCGGTGGAGCGCTTCGGCATCGATGCCAAGAGCCCCTGGCGGCTGGTCCTCGAGCGCGACGATGCTTCACGCTTCCGCGTGGTGCACCAGCAGGGGGAAGCCAATGAAGATGCGGTGGTCGACTGGACGCTGACCGGCACCCACAATGCCCTCAATGCCCTGGCCGCTCTGGCGGCGGCTCATGTCTTCGGCGTCGACCTGGCGCGGGGCTGTGCGGCACTATCACGCTTCGAGACACCGCGGCGACGCCAGGAGGTGCGCGGGGAGGTGGCCGGTATCCAGGTCATCGACGATTTCGCCCATCATCCCACGGCTTTCGCCGCCACCCTCGAGGGGTTGCGTGCCGCCACACCGCGCGGGCGCCTGCTGGCGGTGATCGAACCACGTTCCAACACCATGCGACTGGGCACCATGCGTGATCGCCTGACGGCGAGTGTCGCCGCCGCCGACCTGGCGTTCTGGTACCAGCCGCCGGGCCTCGATTGGTCGCTGGCTCCGGTAGTCGAGGCGAGTCCGGTGCCGGCGCGGCTCGAGGAGGACATCGACGCGCTGGTGACGGCCCTGGTGGCCGAGGCGCGCCCGCTCGACCGCATCGTGGTGATGTCCAACGGCGGCTTCGGCGGCATCCACGAGAAGCTGCTCGCGGCACTCGAGGTGGCGCATGGCTGAGGCAGGTGCGAAGGACCAGGCCAGCTTCGGGCCGGCGGACAAGGCGACCTTTCTCCCGCCTGTCACCGTGGCGATCACGGGTGCCTCCGGTGCCCAGTATGGGCTGCGTCTGGTCGAGGCACTGGTGGTGGCCGGCCACGAGGTTTGGGTGATGATTTCCAAGCCGGCCCATCTGGTGATCGAGACCGAAACCGATGCCAGCCTGCCGGCTCGACCCGAGCGGCTGGTGCGGGCGCTCAGCGAGCGTAGCGGCGCGGCGTCAGGCCAGATTCGCTGCTTCGCACGTGAGGACTGGATGGCGCCGGTAGCCTCCGGTTCGGGGGCGCCCTCCGCCATGGTGATCTGCCCCTGCAGCACCGGCACGCTATCGGCGGTGGCGACAGGTGCCAGCAACAACCTGATCGAACGTGCAGCCGATGTGGCGCTCAAGGAGCGCCGCCGACTGATCCTGGTACCGCGGGAGACGCCGCTGTCGGCGATTCACCTCGAGCACATGCTGAACCTGACCCGCATGGGGGCGATCATCCTGCCGGCGGCGCCCGGTTTCTATCACAAGCCCCGGAAGGTGGAGGATCTCGTCGACTTCATCGTGGCCCGAATCCTCAACCAGCTCGGCATCGAGCATCGCTTGGTACCGCGTTGGGGAGAGTGAGAGCACCGGAGCTGACGGTGCCTGAGCGTCATCGAATCCTGACAGTCTGTGTGCAAGGACGAGACCAGAGAACCTTTCTCATGATCAAGCTATCGCTGCTGTCGGTCTTCGTGCCGACGTTTCTGTTCGTCTCCCTGACGCCGGGCATGTGCATGACCCTGTCGATGGTGCTGGGCATGACCCAGGGGGTGAAGCGCACGCTGTGGATGATGGCAGGCGAACTCGTCGGCGTGGGGCTGGTGGCGGCCGCTGCCGGTGCCGGGGTGGCAACGCTGATGTTGCGCCAGCCCGAGCTGTTCGCGCTGTTCAAATGGGTCGGCGGTGCCTATCTCGGCTACCTGGGCGTGATGATGTGGCGCTCCCGAGGGCGCATGGCGATTCCCCTCGAAAGCGTCGAGTTGCCTCCGGCATCGCGCGGCCAGCTGGCGCTGCAGGGGTTCATGACGGCCGTCGCCAACCCCAAGGGCTGGGCCTTTTTCGTCGCGTTGCTGCCGCCTTTCCTCGATGCGTCGCGTCCGCTGGGTGGGCAACTGGTCGTGTTGATCGGGGTTATCCTCATCATCGAGTTCCTGAGCCTGCTGTTGTACGCCGCGGGCGGGCGCGGTCTGCGCCGCGTGCTGGGCGAGAGCGGCAATGTCAGACTACTCAATCGCATCGCCGGCACGCTGATGGTGGGGGTGGGGATATGGCTGGCCTTCGGCTGAGGCGTATCGGTCACGTCAGACCGCTGGCAGCAGCGCCACCCGGGCGCTGAGCAGCACCAGCGAGGCCGCCGTCAGCCAGGGCCAGGGGCAGGGCGTGAGCGGGGCGTAGGGGCGGCGCTGCCAGGCCAGGCGAACCAGCGCGCAGACCACTAGCCCCAGCAGAGACCCACCGATCAGGTCGGTCAGCCAGTGGACCCCAATGACCAGGCGCGAAAGCGCCATGGGCAGGGTCAGGGCGATGGCCAGCCAGTAGGCCCAGAAGCGTCGCTGCGGTGGCAGCTCCTGGGCCACGAAGGCGGCGGCCAGTCCATACAGCACCACGGCGGAAGACGCGTGGGCGCTGGGGTAGGACAGTGAGCCGGTCAGGTAATCGGGCGTTTCCGGGCGTGGCCGGCCGATCAGTGCCTTGCCCAGGATGTTGAGCACGGCGATGCCGCCAAGACCGGCGGCCACATGGGCCAGGGCGGCCAAGTGGCGGCGAGCCAGCAGCCAGGCCCCCCACGGCAGGACCAAGGCCAGAATGCCGGCGATGTCCCCGACGCGCGCGAGCAACTGGCCCGCTTCGGGCAGCATGGGAACGATCAGGTTGTCGAAAAAGGCGTACACCTGAAGGTCGATGGGGAAGGGGCCGCGCTGACGGATGACGGCAATGGTCAGCCCTGAAAGCCCGCCGAGCGAGAAGATCAGCAGCAACCAGCTGGCCAGTGGGATCTCGCCGTGCCAGCTTCCCTTCAGCCAGGTCCGGCGCAGTAGCGGGTGGCGTCGGGCACCAAGCGCCAGTGCCCGGTAGGCGCGACCGGAGCGGCTCACCTGATGGCGTAGCCACGAGAAGGCCAGCGTCAGCACCACCAGGATGATGGCCAGTGTTATCAGCAGTGCCTCCAGTCCTTCGGGGACGTCCAGCAGTTGCTGCCAGGTCTGGCCAAGCAGGTACCCCGGCAGGACATAGGCTGGCGCCCAGAGTGCCGCCGATGCCAGGTTGGCCCAGACGAAAGCACGGGGCGACATATGCAGCATTCCCGCGATCAACGGTATCACCGGGCGCACCGGGCCGACGAAGCGGCCGAAGAAGACCGACAGGCTGCCATAGCGCTGGAAGAAGCGTGCGCCGCGAGCCAGCCACTCCGGGTGGCGCGACAACGGCCACAGTCGGGTGACACGCTCACGCTGGGTATAGCCGAGAACGAAGCTGAGCCCATCACCCAGCACGGCCCCGCAAAATGCCGCCAGCAGCAGTGACGTCAGGGCCATGTCCTGATGCCCGGCCAACGAGGCGGCTGCCGTGATCAGCACCACGCCGGGCAGCAGCAGGCCCACCAGGGCCAGCGACTCGAGCAGCGCAATGGCGGCCACGGCAAACAGCAAGAGTTGGGGGGATGGGGCGAGTTGCAGCAGGGCGTCGGTCAGGCTCAAGCATCGGCTCCTTGTGACGGGTTTCAGTGAATCCCTTCAATGGCTGCTGAGGTGGCGGGTCAAGGACTGCAGGCGCTGTTCGAAGCGTGGCCAGCTCTCCCCTGGGAGACGCTGGCAGTGGGCAATCTTTACCTGCAGCGGCCCGGTATCCACCAGGACCGTGGCTTCCAATGCCTGTCCGATGCGCTGCTGCACCATCTGGACACCGCTCTGGCTGGTATCGGGCAGTACTAGCCAGAAGGTCGAGGCGCTCTGCCGGCCCAGGAAGTCGTGGCGCCGTGAGAAGCGGTTGACGGCCAGGCAGAGTGCGTCGAGCAGGGCCTGGCGTGCCCGGTTGCCGAATTGCTCGCTGGCCATCTCCAGCTGAGGCAGGTGAAGTGCCAGCACGGCAAAGGGCTGGCCGAGGAACTGGGTGCGCTTGTATTCACTCGCCAAGAGCTCATGCATGGCGTCGCGCGCCAGCGCGTTGCAGTGAGGATCGCGAGGGTTAGTGGCGTCCAGCAGCGCCTGCTGGCGGCGCTGTTCCCAGGGAACCAGCGCCGCCACCAGCGCCATGGCGACATAGCTCAGCGTCAGGTGCGCGTCCAGCTGCGTATTGCTGAGCAGCAGCCAGACCGGTGCCAGCAGCAAGTTGAGCAGCATGGCAGAGGCGAGGGGCAGCAAGAGCACAGTGAGCAGGGGGGCAAAGCCTAGCCACATGATGCCTGCCTCGTCCAGCCATGGTAGCTCCAGGGCCAGCATCAGATAGCCGGTGATGAGTGCCAGGTACGCCGACAGGCGAGCCTGGTTGGCACTGGCGATGCACATGAGGCAAGCCACCAGCATGACCAGGGCGAGAGACGCCGGCAGCAGGATACGATTGTAGTCACCCATCAGATAGCGCCAGATTGCATAGCCGCCCAGCAAGAGCGTGGCGATGGCATAGGCCGCAATGATGCGGCTCATGTGCAGGCGGTTGTCGTCATCCATGGACGCTCTCCGTCTCGACCTGAAATTCCTCGCGCTGGCGCTCGAAACGCTGCACCGCCTCTTCGAGCGTTCCCAACTCGTTTAGCGCGGCGAAGCGTACCTTGGCGCTGGGTCGCAGCCCCTTGAGTAGCGTATGGCGTCTTTCGCTGGCCTGCTTGTCGTCGCGGCTGAGCAGCAGCGTGGCCAGAGTGCGGTGGTCGAGGCGGTAACAGTTCTCGAACTCGTGGGTCAGCCGGCAAAGGTCCTGTGCAATAGGCCAGAGTTGGTGGCGCGATGTGCGCAGCAGCATCAGTTCGGCGTGTACTCCTTCGCGCCGGCAGCGCGCACGTTCGCGTCGCAGGTCGGCGGAAAGCTGATGGCCGCTCCACAACGGAAGTCCCGGCACCAGACGCATTCGTTGCCGCGCGGTGGCGCGGGTTGGCAACAAGTGGCGATTGCGTGCCAGGCCGAGCAGCATCAATGGCAGCAAGACCAGGCCGGAGAACAACGTCTGCTCGATCCCCAACATGTCCGCCAGCAGCCACCAAGTCAGTACCGCCAACAGGCAGGTAAGGGCAAGCACCCAGCCGGGCTGCGGGAGCATCAGCAGGGCGGGCCAGACCCATAGCCACAAGGCATGACGCTCCGGGTCGGCCAGCAGCAGGCCGGCAAGGAGCAGGCCGGGCAACAATTGCCAGGGTACGGTGGCGGGTCGCCGATGGCTCATCTCGAGCAGGCTGGCCGTGACCATCAGCCAGACGCTGGCCAGCACCAGCAGCAAGGTACTGGACAGCCGTTCCGACAGGTACGCCAGCAGGATCAGGAGTGACGCCGCGGCCCAGAGGTTGAGGCGCATCAGGCCGACTTTGTACTTGCTCTGCATGGTGCCTTACTATGGAGTTCATCGTGTTGTCGCGCCAGTATAACGCTCGTAGCGCCGTGTGGCGCTCTGCCCAGGAGAACTTCGTTCAGCATGTCCGCTCACGCCTCCCAATCCGAATGCATCGAAACCGAGGTGGTCGATGTCGTTGCCTACATGACCCGTCTTGGCGAGGCGGCGCGCAGCGCAGCCAGCCAGATGCGCCGTGCCGTCACGGGCGACAAGAACCGTGCCCTGCTGGCGATGGCTGAGCAGCTCCAGCGCCGCCGTAGTGACATCCTGGATGCCAACGCCGCCGACCTTGCACGTGGCCAAGCCAACGGTCTGGAGCCGGCATTGCTCGACCGCCTGGCACTGTCCGATGCACGAATCGACGCTATGGTGGAGGGGCTAGAGCAGGTGGCGGCGCTGCCCGATCCCGTCGGCGAGGTCGACGGGCTGCGTTTTCGCCCCAGTGGCATCCAGGTGGGCCAGATGCGTGTGCCCCTCGGCGTGATCGGCATCATTTACGAGTCACGACCCAACGTGACCTTGGAGGCGGCCAGCCTGTGCTTGAAGTCGGGCAACGCCAGCATCCTGCGCGGTGGTTCCGAGGCGCGCGACTCCAACGCGGCGATTGCTGCCTGCATCCGCGAGGGGCTGCGCGAGGCCGGACTGCCGGAGAGCGCCGTGCAGGTCGTGGCAACGACCGATCGTGCCGCGGTAGGGCAGCTGATCGCCATGCCCGAGTACGTCGACGTCATCATACCGCGTGGTGGCAAGTCATTGATCGAGCGCATCTCGCGCGAGGCGCGAGTGCCAGTGATCAAGCATCTGGACGGCATCTGCCACGTCTATGTCGATGCCACGGCTGACCGTGAGAAGGCGCTGGCGATCGCCGTCAATGCCAAGACCCATCGCTACGGCACCTGCAATACCATGGAGACGCTGCTCATCGATGCGCCGGTTGCCGAGGGGTTGCTGCCGCCGTTGGCCGAGGCCTACGCCGAGCACGGCGTCGAGCTGCGTGGCTGTGAGCGTGCCCGGGCCATTCTCACCGACATCGCCGCCGCGACCGAGGAGGACTGGGCGACGGAATACCTGGCGCCCGTCCTGGCGATTCGCGTGGTCGACGGCATCGATGCCGCCATCGCGCACATCGAGCGCTATGGCTCGCACCACACCGATGCCATCGTCACGGAGGACTACGGCTTGGCGCGCCGCTTCATGGCCGAGGTCGATTCCAGCTCGGTGATGGTCAACGCTTCGACCCGTTTTGCCGACGGTTTCGAATATGGCTTGGGCGCCGAAATCGGCATTTCCACTGACAAGCTGCATGCCCGGGGGCCGGTCGGGCTCGAGGGGCTGACCACCCGCAAGTACGTGGTGCTGGGCGACGGTCAGGTTCGGCGGTGACTTCGCATCAGACCAGTACGCTACCGGCCCGGCGTGCCGCGCTCCCGATGGAGCCGCCACGCGTGGCCATGCTCGGCGGAACCTTCGATCCCGTTCACCTGGGTCACCTGCGCAGCGCCGTGGAGCTGCTCGAGGCCCTGCGGCTGGATCGGGTTCATATGGTGCCGGCCAAGGTGCCGCCCCTGCGTGGTACGCCGCAGGTCACGCCGGAGGAGCGCCTGGCGCTGCTGCGGCTGGGTATCGGCGATACGCCGGGGCTGGTTGCCGATCCCCGTGAGCTCGAGCGCGACGGTCCCTCCTACAGTGCCGATACGCTGGCCAGCCTGCGCGAGGAGTACGGCCGCCAGGCGCGGCTCGTCATGGCGCTGGGTCATGATGCCTTCCTGCGTCTGGCCGACTGGCACTCGCCACAGCGCCTTTTCCAGCTCGCCCACTTGGTGGTGATCGATCGACCCGGCAGCGACGCTCCGTTACCGTCCGCCTTGGCCAAACTGGTCGAGGGTCGAGAGGTTGCCGGCCCCGAAGCCTTGATGCGGTATCCTGCGGGTGGCCTGCTGCGCCTGGCGCTGCCCACGCGCATTGCGGTGTCGGCAACCGAGGTTCGCCGGCGTCTGGCGTCGGATCGGAGCGTGCGCTATCTGCTGCCCGAAGCCGTCGAGGCGAGAATACACGCCAACTTGCTTTATCGTTGTCGTTGAGCGCTGCCAGCGGCGACTCAAGACGATACAATGACGGCGACCAAGACTTCCCGTTGACGAGGGACTATGCAGAACGATTCGCTCAAGACATTGGTGGTAGAGGCGCTCGACGACCTCAAGGCCAAGGACGTTGCACAGCTGGACGTGTCCCGGCTGACGAGCGTGACCGACCTGATGATCGTGGCTAGCGGCACCTCCACGCGTCACGTCGCCGCCCTTGCCGATCATGTCGTCCAGCAGGCCAAGGCCAATGGTGTCCAGCCGCTGGGGGTAGAAGGGCAGGCCGGGTCTGACTGGGTCCTGGTTGACCTGGGCGACCTGGTCGTTCACGTCATGCTTCCCGAGACTCGTCAGCTATACGACCTGGAGCGGCTGTGGGCCGACCTGCCGAGCGACTCGGAACGACAGCAGGAACACGGTGAGGCATGAGAGTCCGCCTGCTGGCGGTCGGTACGCGCATGCCCGGCTGGGTCAATGAAGGGGTCGAGGAGTACCGTAAGCGCCTGCCCCGCGATTTTACCCTCGAGGTCGAGGAGATCCCTCCCGGGCAGCGTGGCAAGAATGCCGACACGGCCAGAGCCGTGGCAGTCGAGGCGAAGCGGATTCGCGAGCGGCTGCGCGGCGACGAACTCACGGTGGCGCTCGAGGTCGGCGGCAAGGCCTGGAGTACCGAGCGTCTGGCTCAGCAAGCCGAAGCCTGGCGCCTCGAGGGGCGCGACGTGGTACTGCTGGTCGGCGGGCCCGATGGGCTGGCGCCGGAACTCTCCGCGGCAGCCGACCAGCGCTGGTCGCTGTCGCCGCTGACCCTACCGCATCCGCTGGTCAGGATCGTACTGGCCGAACAGCTCTACCGCGCCTGGACCCTGATGGTTGGGCATCCCTACCACCGCTGAACGGCGGCTTTACGACAACCTGGAGTCGAGACGATTTTCGGCATGCGCGACCGCCGTGAGACCTTGAAGAATCCCGAGCAGGAGCTGCGCATCTTTCGCGTGCGCGCGTTTCTTGCCGTATTGACGATCCTGCTGTTGACCGGGCTGCTGGCGGGGCGGCTGGTATACCTGCAGGTGGTGCAGCACGAGGTCTACACGACCCGTTCCGAGAAAAATCGCGTGAGGGTGGAGCCGCTGCCACCGACGCGGGGATTGATATACGACCGTAACGGGGTGCTGCTGGCCGAGAACCGCCCCACTTACAACCTGACTTTGACGCGTGAACGTGTCGATGATCTCGATGTGACCCTGGATCGGCTCGAGGAGCTTCTGGAGCTGGCGCCGCAGGAGGCCGAAGGAGTTCGCCTGCGCGCGCGTCAGCCCCAGCGACCGTTCCAGCCGGCACTGCTGATGAGCGATCTCGACGAGGAGCAGATCGCCCGGTTGGCGGTCAACCGACACCGTCTCCCGGGGGTCGAGGTGGAAGCGCAACTGCTGCGCTACTACCCCGATGCTCATGTCATGGCACATGCTCTGGGCTATGTCGGGCGTATCAACGCCGAAGAGGTCAAGGAACTCGATTCCGGGCGCTATGCCGGGACTCACTTCATCGGCAAGACCGGGGTGGAGCGTTTCTACGAGGACGTGCTGCATGGCCAGGCCGGCCTGCGCCAAGTGGAGACCAACGCCCGTGGCCGGGTGCTGCGCGAGCTGGGTCGCACCGACCCCGTACCGGGGCAGAACCTGACGCTGACGCTGGACAAGGAGCTGCAGCTGCTGGCCTACGAGCTGCTCGATGGCCGCCGTGGCTCGATCGTTGCCATCGCGCCTCGAACCGGCGAAATCCTGGCCATGGTCTCGACGCCGGGATTCGACAGCAACCAGTTCGTCACGGGGATCGACTTCGACTCCTATCGTGCGCTTCAGGAGGACATCGACCTTCCGTTGTTCAATCGCGCCATTCGTGGCCAATACCCCCCTGGCTCCACCATCAAGCCGTTTCTGGCGCTGGCCGGGTTGGCCGAAGGGGTGATCACGCCCGAGAAGACCATCTACGACCCCGGGTACTACCAACTGCCCAACGATAGCCGCCGCTACCGCAACTGGTTGCGCTGGGGACATGGGCGCGTCGACATGGAGCGTGCCATTGCCGTTTCCAACAATACTTACTATTACTCGCTGGCGCACGACTTGGGAATCGATCGACTTCACGAGCAGATGAGTGCCTTCGGCTTCGGCCAGCGGGTTGCACACGACGTCTATGGCGAGAGCGGGGCGCTGATGCCCTCGCGCGACTGGAAGCGAGCGCGCTTCAATCAGCCCTGGTACCCCGGAGAGACCCTTTCGGTCGGTATCGGCCAAGGCTACTGGCAGGTCACGCCGCTGCAGCTGGCCACGGCCACGGCTGTGCTTGCCAACCGCGGTCAGTGGGTGAAGCCACGCCTGGCGAGGCGAATCGGCGAGCAGGAGGTGCCAACGCAGCTGCCCGAGACGCCCGACGACATCGTGATTCAGAACGAGGCCTGGTGGGATCGGATTTTTTCCGGAATGGAGAAGGTCCTGACCGGGCAAGAGGGAACGGCCAGACGCACCGGGGTGGATCTCGAGTACCGCATGGGCGGCAAGTCGGGCACCGCCCAGGTCTTCTCGCTGGGGCAGGATCAGCGCTACAACGCCGAAGAGCTTGCCGAGCGACTGCGCGACCATGCACTGTTCATGGCCTTTGCTCCGCTGGAGAACCCTGAGATTGCCGTCTCCGTGATCGTGGAAAACGCCGGCGGTGGGAGTACTCATGCCGCGCACCTGGCGCGAGCCATTACCGATGCCTGGTTGCTGGAGGAGGAGGCCCCCGACGTCGAAGAGGTGCGTGAGGTGATGGAGAATGACACCAGCAGCGTGGCGGGGAACTGAGCGATGGCCTGGATGAGGCTGACGAGAGGATTGCGAGCTCGACCGGTGCGGGCACCGCAAGATGGCATATCGCGGCGCAAGAGCCTGTGGGAGAGGAGCCACCTCGACCCCTGGTTGCTGCTGCTGCTGCTGGTGCTGCTGGTGGCAGGGCTTGGAGTGCTCTACAGCGCCAGCGGTCAGCGAATCGACGTGGTCATGGCGCAGGGCACCCGCTTCATGGTGGCACTTGGGGTAATGCTGGTACTGGCACAGCTGCCGCCCGCCACGCTGATGCGTTGGGCCCCGTTGGTGTACGGTGCCGGTGTGCTGATGCTGGTGGCAGTCGAACTGGTAGGCGACCTCGGCATGGGGGCGCAGCGCTGGCTGGAAATCCCCGGGGTGATTCGCTTTCAGCCCTCCGAACTGATGAAGCTGGCCATGCCCCTGATGCTGGCGGCCTGGCTGGGCCGTCGTGCACTCCCGCCGCGCTGGAAAGATCTACTCATCTGTGCGGTATTCATTGGCGTGCCCGTCGTGCTGATCGCCAAGCAGCCGGACCTGGGTACTTCCCTGCTGGTGGGGTGTGCCGGGGTTTTCGTTGTGCTGATGGCGGGGCTCTCGTGGCGCTTCATCGGCCTGCTCTGCGTTGCCGCGGCGGCGGCGCTGCCACTGCTGTGGATCAACATGCACAGTTACCAGCGCCAGCGGGTATTGACCTTTCTCAACCCCGACAGTGACCCGCTCGGGGCGGGCTGGAACATCATCCAGTCAACGACGGCCATCGGCAGCGGTGGTTTATCGGGCAAGGGCTGGCTGCAGGGCACCCAGTCGCAGCTCGAATTCCTGCCCGAGCGGCACACCGATTTCATCGTGGCGGTGCTTGGCGAAGAGTTCGGTCTCGTGGGCATGCTGCTGGTGCTGCTGCTCTATCTGCTGATCGTGATTCGAGGGCTGTGGCTTTCCGCCGTGGCACACGATACCTTCGGGCGCCTATTGGGCGGCAGTATCATTCTCACCTTTTTCATCTATGTCTTCGTCAACGTAGGGATGGTCAGCGGCATACTTCCCGTGGTCGGGGTGCCGCTACCGCTGGTCAGCTATGGCGGGACCTCCAGCGTGACCTTGTTGGCGGGATTCGGTATTCTCATGTCCATTCATGGGCACCGTCGCCTGTTGCCGCGTTGAACGCCGGCACGGCGCGGACCCGGACGATGTGGCCCAGTCAGGGAGTGGCGCAAGCATGAAGCCATCGAGAAAATGGATCGCGGCTGGCGCCGCGGCGGTGGTCACCGCGCTATGGCTGTCGGCTCCGGCCGTGTACGCTGCAGACTTTTCCCCTGCCGAACATGACGGGGCCAGACAGTTGCTGGAGGAACTGGCCGGACGCGGCATCGAGCGCGACTGGCTCGAGGCGGCGCTGCAAGAGGCCGTTTTCCAGCAAGGCGTACTCGATGCCATGGCGGGTGCGGCGGAGCGGCGGCTGCGCTGGGACGAGTACCGCGAGATCTTCCTGCAGCCGGAGCGGATCAGCCGCGGGGTCGCCTTCATCGAGACCCACGAGGAAGCTTTTTCTCGTGCCCAGGCGGAGTTCGGTGTACCGCCGGAAATCATTGCCGCCATCATCGGCGTCGAGACCAGCTACGGCCGCTTCACCGGACGCCACCGTGTCATCGATTCGCTGGCAACGCTGGCGTTTCATCATCCGGCACGTGGCGATTTCTTCCGCGGCGAGCTGGCCGCCTTTCTCGAGATTAGCCACGAGCAGGAAGTCGAGCCCGGCAGCCTCATGGGCTCCTACGCCGGTGCCATGGGCTATCCCCAGTTCATTCCCAGTAGCTATCGTGCCTATGCGGTGGACTTCGATGGTGACGGTCAGCGTGACCTATGGACCAACCCGGCCGATGCCATCGGCAGCGTGGGCAACTATTTCGCCGAGCATGGCTGGCGCCCGGGTGAACCCATTTATACCGAGGCCGAAGGGCCCGCCACCCCCCCTGGAGCAGTGGAGTTCAACCGCACGCAGCGGCCTTACGCCCAACTGGATGAGCTGGAGCGGAGCGGTATCGTTCCACAAAATGAACTCGAAGCCGAGGCGCCGGTCATACCGCTGGCCCTGGAGCTCGACGATACCGCTTGGCGCTATCGCCTCGGGTACGAAAATTTCTACGTCATCACACGCTACAACCACAGCCATCTCTATGCCATGGCCGTGACCGAGCTGGCCGAGGCGATAGCGGACCTGCGCAAACTGGAGCCCTTCCCGCTGTCTGCCTCCCTGTCCGACGAGCAGGAGGGTTCGCTGTGAGAACGTTGTGCTGGGCACTGGCAATGGCGACTCTGTTGACGGGCTGTGCAGGCAGCGGCACTCAGCCTCCGGGACAGCGAGACAGCGGCTCGGCGTCATCCCCGGCGACGTCAACGGGACGCTACGCCATGAGTGGCGATGCCTATCCCCAGGATCCCCCCGATGTGAGCCAGATCCCCGATGCCGTTCCCCGCGTGGAGGCACCTTCACGGGGAGGCAATCGCCCGGTTTACGAAGTATGGGGCAAGACGTATCGGGTGCTGCCGGATGCCCGTGGTTACGTCCGACAGGGTACCGCGTCCTGGTACGGCGAGAAGTTCCATGGCTACGCCACGTCGAACGGTGAAATCTACGACATGTACAAGATGAGCGCGGCTCATCGTTCCTTGCCGCTACCGACCTATGCCCGGGTAACGAACCAGGACAATGGACGCTCGGTGATCGTGCGGGTCAATGATCGCGGACCGTTTCACAACGACCGCGAGATCGATCTCTCCTATGCGGCTGCCGCGCGACTCGATATCCTCGAACGCGGCACCGGCCGGGTGAAGGTCGAAGCGATCGATCCCGTGGTGTGGCTGGCAGAAAATGGCGGCAGTGGCGCGAACCGCACGGTTGCGCCTGCTGTCCAACCGGCGCCGTCGGCACAGGCGTCGCCGCGGTCCGTCGCCAGCGCCGGCGCCGTGAATTCCGGCGGTGGCGCTACCTCGGCTGATGCCGGCGGTGACGACGGTGTGCCGATCTACCTGCAGATCGCTGCGCTGGGGTCGGCCGACAACGCACGAGCGCTCAAGGCCCGCCTCGAGCGTGAGTTGTCACACCCGGTGCGGGTGGCAGACGCCACCGGCATGTACCGGGTCCAGGTCGGCCCACTGGCGCATGCCGGGCAGGTCGAGCCTGTTCGGGCCGAACTCAGGCGTGCCGGTTTCGATCAGGCCTTTATCGTCAACGGCGCCGACTGATCGGCGCCTTTACCCTTGACCTTTCTCGACGTAGTGATGAGATCCATGCCCATACGAGTGCTGTTTTCCCGTTTCCGTTCGCGGCTTTTCCCGCTGACGCTGCTCGGCCTGCTGTTGGTCGTTTCCCAGGCCTTGGCGCAAGCGGTGCCTCAGCCTCAGACCCTGATACCGGCTTCGCCCCAGATCGCGGCGAAGTCGTGGATCCTGCTGGACGCGGATAGCGGCAGGGTGCTGGCGGAGCACAACGCTGATGAGCGCCTTCCCCCGGCGAGCTTGACCAAACTGATGACGGCCTATCTGGTCGAGCGTGAACTGAATCGCGGCAACATCAGTTTGGACGATACCGTGCGTGTCAGCGAGAACGCTTGGCGAACCGGTGGCTCCAAGATGTTCATCGAGGTCAACACGGAAGTCTCGATTCGCGACCTGCTGTACGGGATCATCATTCAGTCCGGCAACGATGCGAGTGTCGCCGTGGCGGAGCATCTGGCCGGAGGCGAAGCGCCTTTTGCCGACATGATGAACCAGCATGCGTCCCGTCTCGGTTTGAGCAATACCCAGTTCGTCAATGCCACAGGGCTCCCCCACCCTGAGCACTACTCCACGGCGCGGGATCTGGCGCTGCTTTCTCAGTACATCATCGACGACTATCCCGAGCACTACGCCATCTATGCCGAGAAGTACTTTACCTACAACGACATTCGCCAGCCCAACCGTAACCGCCTGCTATGGCGCGACCCGACCGTGGACGGCTTGAAGACCGGTCATACCGATGAAGCGGGTTACTGTCTGGTGGCGTCTGCCGAGCGCGACGGCATGCGACTGATTTCCGTCGTCATGGGTACCAGTTCTGAGGAGGCGCGCGCTCAGGAAACCCAGAAGCTGCTCAGCTACGGGTTCCGCTACTACGAAACCCTCGAGCTCTACGAGCAGGGAGCGGTGCTGAATACCCCGCGCATCTGGGGTGGCGAGAAGGACGAGCTGCGTGTCGGTGTCGATCGTGATGTCGCTATGACGTTGCCGCGTGCTCGCAACCAGGAGCTCAGCGCACGCCTGGACCTGCGTCCGGACCTTACCGCGCCGATCAGCCTGGGTGACCGGGTGGGCACGCTGGAGGTGCGTCTCGGTGATGAAATCGTGGGCGAGCAGCCTTTGGTAGCCCTCGAGTCGATCGAAGAAGGTGGCTTGTTCAAGCGATTGTTCGACCAGGTGCGGCGATTCTTCAGCAGCCTGCTGAGCGGCTGGTTCTAGTCAGCCTCTGGCCGGCGCCGGCTTGGTCGGTGCCAGGTAGTTGAGTAGAATAGTCGGAATTCCACTCGAACGTGTTGAGAGCCATGTCAGACGACAAACTGCGCGACCTGCGTCAGCCAGCGGCTGCCACCGAGTCGGCGCCAAAGATCACGTTTCCCTGCGACTACCCGATCAAGGTGGTGGGCGATGCTGCCGAAGACTTCACGGCCAGCGTCTGCCAAGTGGTGCTACGCCATGATGCCAGCTTCGATGCCTCCAGCATTGAAGTAGTGGAGAGCCGCAATGCACGCTTCCAATCGGTGCGGTTGACCCTGCGCGCCACCGGAGAGGCCCAGCTCAAGGCGTTGTTCGAGGAGCTCAAGGCCACCGGTCGCGTCCACATGGTGGTGTAGTTGAACGGTCAGGTGGGAGGGGCGCCGATCGCGCTGCTGCGCCTGGGCCGGCGCCCCTACCTGCCGGTATGGCGGGCCATGCGTGAATTGACCGATGGCCGCAGCGAGACGACCCCGGACCAGTTCTGGCTGGTGGAGCATGAGCCGGTCTTCACCCAGGGGCAGGCGGGTAAGCCCGAACATTTGCTGATGCCGGGCGACATACCGGTGGTGCAGACCGACCGGGGCGGGCAAGTGACCTATCACGGGCCCGGGCAGGTCGTGCTTTATCCCTTGCTCGACGTGCGCCGGACCCGGCTGGGGGTTCGCGATCTCGTCTCGGCGATCGAGGGCGCGGTCATTGCGCTACTGGCCGAGCAGGGCGTCGAGGCACATGCGCGCCCGGATGCCCCGGGTGTTTACGTTGGCGAAGCCAAGATCGCGTCGCTGGGCTTGCGCATACGGCGCGGCGCGAGTTATCACGGTGTGGCGCTCAACGTCGATGCCGACTTGGGGCCTTTCCAGCGTATCAACCCTTGTGGCTATGCCGGCATGGCCATGACTCGCCTGTCCGACCTGGTCGCTCGGCCGCTCTCTGTCGAGCAGGCCGGAACGCGGCTGGCCGAGTGCCTGGCGCTGCAGTTGGGACGTGAGCTCACTTCGACGGGGGCGGCCTGGCCTGTGTCGCTGACGGCGGACGCAGCGGACGTTAAATGAGCGCAACGTTGGCGTCGCGAAACACGGCCAGACATTGAAAAAAGGCGACCGCAAGGGGTCGCCTTTTGCTTGGTACCGTCGTCCCGCCGACGGTGATGGGGGTGTCAACCGACGTTGACGGCCTGGATGCGATTGGGGTCGGCCGCCTGGCCTGGCACCTCGGCCGGTGCGGCCAGACCCAGGTTGTTCTTTTCGAATACCCGGTCGGCGCGGTAGCTGGAGCGTACCAGGGGGCCTGAGGCCACTTCCATGAAGCCCTTTTCCAGGCCCAGGCGGCGATAGCGTTCGAATTCGTCCGGCGTCACCCAGCGTTCCACCGGCAGGTGGTTGCGGGTGGGGCGCAGGTACTGGCCGAGGGTGACGATGTCGACGTCGATGGCGCGCAGGTCGTCGAAGGTCGCGAGGATCTCCTCATCGGTCTCCCCGAGCCCCAGCATCAGGCTGGTCTTGGTCAGCACGTCGGGGCGATGGCGCTTGGCATGCGCCAGCACGTCGAGGGTCTTGCGGTAGCCGGCGCGGGGATCACGCACGTAGTGGGTGAGCCGTTCCACCGTTTCGACGTTCTGGGCAAACACCTCCAGGCCGGAGTCGACCACGCGTTCGATGGCCTCCGGGTCGCCATCGAAGTCGGGCGTGAGCGCCTCGACCACGACTGCCGGGGTATGGGTCTTGATGGCCCGAATGCACGCCGCGTAGTGGGCGGCGCCGCCGTCGTCCAGGTCGTCACGGTCGACCGAAGTGAGTACGACGTAGCGTAGTCCCATCAACTCCACCGACTTGGCGGTGTTGGTCGGCTCCTCGGCGTCGAGCCAGCCGCGTGGATTGCCGGTGTCGACGGCACAGAAGCGACAGGCGCGCGTGCACACCGAACCCATCAGCATGATAGTGGCCGTGCCGTTGCTCCAGCATTCCCCCATGTTGGGACAGTGCGACTCGGCACATACCGTACTCAGGCGATGCTCGTTGACGTTGCGCTTCACTGCCTCGAAACGGCCGCCGCCGGGTATCTGGGCGCGCAGCCATTGTGGCTTGCGTCCCGGTTCGGGGCGCTCCTCGGCCTGCTGGCGTTGCTTGATGCCGTCCTTGATGGCGGCGAAACCATGCTCGGTGCGGAACTTCGCGCCGCTCGGCACGCGTTTCGAGGTGCTGTCGCTCATAGGGTGTGAGCCCTCCACTCGGCGGCTGCCACAACCATGTCGGGATGCTGCGCTACGTCGAATTCATGGCGGCGCCAGCCCGCATGGCATGCAATTGATACGATGGGTCGCAGGCCCGTAATCTAACATATCCGCATCGGCCTGGCACGGCGATCCTGGCCGCTACCACAAGTAGGGCGACGCTACCCGGGAGGTATCGGCAGGCAGATGACACCATGATCGGGCATCGGCTGCGGTGGGGCCTTGAAATGCGCCTCTATCTCGCCGAGCCGCTCGCGTACGAAGCGCAGGAACAGCTCGGTCACGGGGGTGGGGAAACGGTCCCGAGGATAGACCGTGCACCAGGAGCGTCGTAGGGGAAAGCCCGGCAGCGGCAATTCGGCCAGCAAGCCTGCACGAAGTTCCAGGCGAACGGCCAGCCGGGGAAGTACCGTGACGCCCAGGTGTGCCATCACGCCCTGCTTGATCGCCTCGTTGGTACCCAGCTCCATGGTATGCTGAAGCGCGACGTCCTGTTCGGCGGCAAGCTGCTCGAAGGCGGTGCGTACGCCCGAACCCGATTCGCGTATCAGCAGATAGTGACGGGCGAGATCCTCCAGCGTGGGGGAGTGGGCGTCGAGCAGCGGATGGCCAGGCCAGACAATGGGGATCAGCTCATTCTCAAGGAACGGCATGAAGGCCAGGTTGTCGTCATCCTCCGGCACCATTGCCATGATCACCAGGTCATCACGGCGTGTCGCTAGCCTTTCCAGCGCCTGGCTGCGGTTGCAGACCTGCAGCCGCACTTGGACATTGGGATAGTGGGCACGAAAACGGGCGATCAGGTGAGGAACCACGTACTGCGCCGTCGATACGGCCGCCAGGTTCAGCTCGCCCGAGATCGTGCCGTCCATGTCGGAGAGCGTCATCTGCAGTCGCGAGACCTGGCCGAAGATAGCCTGTGTCGTGGCTGCCAGCGCATCGGCTGCCGGCAGCACGTGAAGCGTCTTGCCGGCATACTTGAACAGCGGCTGGCCCAGGGCTTGTTCGAGTTGCCGGATCTGCGCGCTGACCGCCGGCTGGGTCAGGCCCAATTGCTCGGCGGCCCGGGAATAGGACTGTTGCCTATGCACCGCCTGGAACACCTGTAGCTGGCGAAAGGTCAGGCGGTTCAGCAGGCTAGGCGTCGTCATCTATCAATCCGCTGGAAGGGGTGGGAGGCCCGTTGAAGAAGCCTTTTCATGCTATCACCGGGGACGGTCGGGGTCATGCCATCGGCACCATGAGTCCACATCAAGCGTCATCCAGCCCTCTCCCAGGCGTGCTGCGCCGTGGGGGCTGGCGTGGCGTAATGCTGGCGGGAAGCGGCCTGGCTGCATTGCGTGCCGGTCAGGCCTGCACGGAGCTCGAACTGGCCTGGCATGGCAGCGATGGTGCGGTCGACGATGCCTTGGTGGAGCGTGCCCAGCAGCTGGGCTGCGATGTGCTGCACCCCGGGGAGACGGGAGCTGGCGTACAGCTCTGCCTTGCTCGTGCCTGTGCGCGTGCCGGGCTGGCTTTCATAGGCCCGCGGGAGAGCCACATCGCTGCCATGTGCGACGTGGATGCCGTGCGCCAGCTAATGCGCGAAGCGGGGGTGCCGTTGGGGGAACTCTCGGCCCAGGCGCCGCGGGTCCACCTGCCGGTGCTGGCCGATCGCCGGGGACAGGCATTGGCCCTGGTCGAGCATGAGCTGCTTGCCGAGGGGTTTGCCATGGCCCCCAGCGAGCGCCTCACGCCTGAGCAGCGTGCCTATCTGGGGCAGCTTGCCGTGCAGGGCGCTCGCTCGTTGGGCCTGGTCGGCCTGGCAACGCTGAGCTTTTCTCTGGCCGAGAACCGGCTGGGATTCGTTGGCATGCGCCCTGGCCTGACGGGCTACGAGGGGCTGGCTGAAGTCCTGACCGGGCTCGACCTGGCGGTAGAGCAGATCCGCCTGGTGGCAGGGGAGCGGCTCCGGCGGCCGCGGGTCGGACACATGGGGCATGGTCCGGGGCGGCCAGGTCAGGCACGTTGGCACTTGCTTCCGTCGACAGCAGGTCTGTTGGGCGGTGGGCCGGGGGTCAGGCTCGACCGAGCCTCCCCCGTTGGCGACGAGGTCAATGTGCGTTTGTTGGTCTGGGGACGGGATGGTGCCGAAGCCAGCCGTCGCGAGCGCCGGGCGCTGGCCGAGTGGCAGGTGGCGTCAGCCATCATGAGGGGACAGGTCGGCGAGGGTGGCTGAATAGGCCCACGACCCAGTCACAAAAAATCGACAAAACGGCTGCATTGCAATCGCACAGGGCGTACTATGCTTGCTGCATTGCAGCATCTTTTCTCCTCCCGTTGACCACGTTCCGTTAGCGGAGACATCAGGAGCCGAACATGAACGCACCCTTGCCGACACCCCCGACAGAAATTCTCAGCTTTCTGGATCCGTTCGGTTTCGGTCGTGCCGCCTTCGATTACTGGCGGGACGCCGTCGAGCGCAGCGTGTTGTACATGGACGTGATGCGCGAGCGTGGCAACCAGTATCTCGAGCATATCGAGAAGACCAAGCCCAATGTGCTGGGTTTCGACGCCGAGGTGGTGATGGACGGGCGCGATCTGTCGCGGCCGGTCAACTACGAATTGATGCGCATTCTGCCGCCGGCTGACGTCGAGGTCGATCTCCAGGCGCGGCCCTTCGTGGTGGTCGACCCACGGGCCGGGCATGGGCCTGGTATCGGTGGGTTCAAGCCCGACAGCGAGATCGGTGTCGCCCTGCGCGCTGGCCACCCCTGCTATTTCATCGGTTTTCTGCCTTATCCCGAGCCTGGCCAGACGGTGGAGGACGTGGTGGAGGCGGAAATCACTTTCCTGCGTCGAGTCATCGAACTCCATCCGGAGTCCTGCGAGAAGCCGATGGTCGTCGGCAACTGTCAGGCGGGCTGGCAGATCATGATGGCCGCCTCCCTCGAGCCCGACTGCTTCGGCCCGATCCTGATCGCCGGGGCGCCGCTCTCCTACTGGGCCGGCGAGCGGGGCAAGGCGCCGATGCGCTATACCGGCGGCATGACCGGCGGCAGCTGGATGACGACACTGGCCAGCGACCTGGGAGACGGCCTGTTCGATGGTGCCCTGCTGGTGCAAAACTTCGAGCGTCTGAACCCTGCCAATACCTGGTGGGACAAGCAGTATCGCCTGTATGCCAACGTTGATACCGAGGCCGAGCGCTATCTCAATTTCGAGCGCTGGTGGGGCGGTCACGTAGTCCTGGGCGGAGAGGAGATCCAGTACATTGTCGATAATCTGTTCGTCGGCAATCGGCTCTCAACTGCACAACTAGTGACCTCGGACGGCCGCCGCATCGACCTGCGTAACGTACGCTCGCCGGTGGTCGTGTTCTGCTCCCAGGGCGACGACATCACCCCGCCTCCTCAGGCGCTGGGCTGGGTGCGGGATCTCTATGAAGATACCGATGACATCATCGCCAGCGAGCAGACCATCGTCTACTGCGTCCATGACACCACCGGGCACCTGGGGATCTTCGTGTCGGGGAGTGTGTCGCGCAAGGAGCACGCCGAATTCACCGCCAACATCGATTACATCGACGTGCTGCCGCCGGGCCTTTACGAGACCACGGTGACCAGTGCCAAGGAGCGGGACGATGCCGAGTTGCTCGAGCGTGACTATCTGCTCGAGTTCAAGGCCCGTTCCATCGAGGGATTAAACCGGGACGTGCTGCATCATCGCGAAGACGATGACAGGCGTTTCGCTACCGTGGCGCGCCTCTCGGAAATCAATCTGGGACTCTACCGGCTCTTTCTGCAACCCTGGATTCGTGCGGTAAACACCCCCGAGGCGGCACGTCTGATCCGCCGCATGCATCCCATCCGGCTGGGCTACAAGCTGCTCTCCGACCGCAACCCGCTGTCGGTACCGCTGCCGGTATTAGCCGACTGGGTGCGACATGACCGCCATCCGGTCGGTGAAGACAACCTGCTGCGCACCCTCGAGCTGGCGGCGTCGCAGCAAATCTCCCATGGCCTCGACACCTGGCGCGAGATACGCGACCAGAGCATCGAGCATCTTTTCCTCACGCTATACGGCCAGCCCCTGTTGCAGGCCATGGTCGGCCTGGGGGGGGACGCCCACGTGCACCGCCGTCAGCCCGGCAGCGAGCCTGAGCATCGCCGTTTCCTCGAGCGGCGTCAGGACGAACTGCGCCAGCGGGTGGCAGAGGGCGGCATACACGAGGCGGTGATGCGCTCCGTCATCCACGTGCTGGGTGGAGCTCCCACCACGGATGAACGCAACTTCAAGCGCCTGCGCGCCTCGCGCGCCGAGCTGGAGCCGGCCAGCAGCCTGTCGGACTTCAAGCACCTGGTGCGTGAGCAGTTCTTCATCCTCAAGCTCGACCGTGATGCAGCGCTGGCAGCGATTCCCCAGCTGCTCGCCGAGGAGCGGGGCGAAACGATTCGCGCATCTCTAGAACACATCGACCATGTTCTGGCGGCCAGCGGTGAGCTCTCAGAACATGCCAGGAAGCGCTACGAGCACATCCAGCAACTCTTCGGCGAGGCACTCGAGCGGGTCGATCCTGAACTGCATCGTCAGGCGCTGACCGAACTTCACGACGAGGTGGCGATAGGCGCCAAGGCCGAAGCCACTGCCCGGAATGAAGTCAGCAAGCTGCTCGAGACCAATGACCCAGCGGCGTCGGCCAAGACGGCGGCCAGCCGCTCGACAGCGCGATCCGTCGATCCCGAGGAGCAGGGCCGCTCCGGCGATGCCACGGGTCGAACGACTACAAGAAAGGCAGCGCCGCGCAGGACGCGCAAGCGCTGAGCAACACGGCGCGTGCTGTACCGAGCGCCCCTGCCCATCGTGGCAGGGGCGCTGGTCGTTTGGCGGCGTGAGGTCGCGGCGAGGCATGACCGACTTGATGCTTCTTTCTCATTGCTGCTTTACTGCCGCCATGCGGAAGCGACTAGCGTGAAATGGGTTGCTGGGGTAGGGTAAGCGGATTTTTCACCATCACCGCCGAGTTACCGGCGGGACGGAACCGTTCAGGCGGGCTGCAGAACCCCGCCGTGCAGAATGTGGAGCGCTATGGGCAAGTCATTGGTCATCGTCGAGTCGCCGGCCAAGGCCAAGACGATCAACAAGTATCTCGGCAGCGAATTCGTCGTGAAGTCGAGCGTGGGTCATATTCGTGACCTGCCGACCAGCGGCTCGGGCAAGGCGGCTTCCGATCCCAAGGAGCGTGCCCGCCAGGCGGCGGCGACGCGCAAGATGTCGCCCGAGGAAAAAGCGGAGTACAAGAAGCACAAGTCCAAGGAGCAGCTCATCCGGCGCATGGGGATCGATCCCGAACATGGCTGGAAGGCGCACTACGAGATTCTGCCCGGCAAGGAGAAAGTGGTGGCCGAGCTGCAGAAGCTTGCCGAGAAGGCGGACGCCGTCTATCTCGCCACCGATCTCGACCGCGAGGGGGAGGCCATCGCCTGGCACCTCAAGGAGACCATCGGTGGCGACGATGAACGCTACCGCCGTGTAGTGTTCAACGAGATCACCAAGAATGCCATCAAGGAGGCGTTCAAAGAGCCCGGCACGCTCAACATCCCCCGCGTCGAGGCACAGCAGGCGCGTCGTTTTCTCGACCGGGTGGTGGGCTTCATGCTCTCACCGCTGCTGTGGGCCAAGATTGCTCGCGGGCTTTCGGCCGGTCGCGTGCAGTCGGTGGCGGTACGTCTGATCGTCGAGCGCGAGCGCGAAATTCGCGCCTTCGTCCCCGAGGAGTTCTGGGACGTGCATGCCGATCTCGTCTCCGACCAGGGCGAACCGGTGCGCTTCGAACTGGCGCGCCAGGACGGCAAGCCGTTCCGACCCACCTCCGAGGCCGAGACGCTGGAGCGCATCGAGGCGTTGCGCAAGGCATCTCTCGCCATTACCGCGCGCGAGGACAAGCCCACCCGCTCGAAGCCCAATGCGCCCTTCATCACCTCGACCCTGCAGCAGGCCGCGAGCGGTCGCCTCGGTTTCTCGGTGAAGAAGACCATGACCCTGGCCCAGCGTCTCTACGAGGCGGGCTACATCACCTACATGCGCACCGACTCCACCAACCTGTCTCAGGATGCGGTGGCCATGGCGCGTGAGCACATCGAGCAGGCATACGGCCAGCGCTATCTGCCTGAGTCTCCCAATCGTTATTCGAGCAAGGAGGGGGCGCAGGAGGCGCACGAGGCCATCCGGCCATCGGATGTCGGTCTCCAGGCGGGCGACCTGGCGGGTATGGAACGCGACGCCGAACGCCTCTATGACTTGATCTGGCGCCAGTTCGTGGCCTGTCAGATGACGCCGGCGGAGTACCTATCCAGCACCCTGACCGTCGAGGCCGACGGCTACGAACTCAAGGCCAAGGGACGGGTGCTCAAGTTCGACGGTTACACTCGGGTGCTGAAACCGGCCGGCAAGAACGAGGACCAGGCGCTGCCAGACCTCGCCGAGGGCACGCCCATGCGGCTCGAGGCGCTCGACCCCCAGCAGCACTTCACCAAGCCGCCGGCACGCTATACCGAGGCGAGCCTGGTCAAGGAACTGGAGAAGCGTGGGATCGGGCGCCCATCGACCTACGCCTCGATCATTTCCACGATTCAGGACCGCGGCTACGTCAAGCTGGAGAGTCGGCGCTTCTATGCCGAAAAGCTCGGCGACATCGTCACCGAGCGGCTCAAGGAGTCATTCCCCGACCTCATGGACTACTCCTTCACCGCGCGCATGGAGGACAGTCTCGACGAGGTGGCCGAGGGCGAGCGCAACTGGCGCGAATTGCTTGACGCTTTCTACGCCGAATTCCGCGAGGAACTGGAATCGGCCGAGAGCGATGAAGGCATGCGCCCCAACCAGCCGGTACCCACCGACATCGACTGTCCCACCTGTGGCCGCAAGATGCAGATCCGCACGGCGTCCACCGGGGTATTCCTGGGCTGCTCCGGCTACAATCTGCCTCCCAAGGAGCGCTGCAAGACCACTATCGACCTGTTGCCCGGTGACGAGGCGGTACCCGCCGATGCTGGCGAGGAAGCAGAGACACAGGCCTTGCGCGCCAAGCACCGTTGTCCTAAGTGCGGCACGGCGATGGACAGCTACCTGATCGACGAGAGCCGCAAACTGCACATCTGTGGCAATAGCCCCGACTGCGACGGCTACGAGATCGAACACGGCAAGTTCCGCATCAAGGGTTACGAAGGACCCACCATCGAGTGCGACAAGTGTGGCAGCGAGATGCAGCTCAAGTCGGGTCGCTTCGGCAAGTATTTCGGCTGTACCAATGAGGCATGCAAGAACACCCGCAAGCTGCTGCGCAGCGGTGAGGTGGCGCCACCCAAGATGGATCCGATCCCGATGCCGGAGCTGGCCTGCCAGAAGGTTGACGACCACTATGTCCTGCGCGATGGGGCCAGCGGCCTGTTCCTGGCGGCGAGCAAGTTCCCGCGCAACCGGGAGACTCGCCCTCCGCTGGTGAGCGAACTCAAGGCTCACGCCCAGGAGCTACCCGACAAGTACCGCTATCTGCTCGAGGCGCCCAGCGAGGATCCGGAAGGCCGCCCGGCCCAGATTCGCTACTCGCGCAAGAGCAAGGAGCAGTTCGTGATGACAGAGGAGGAGGGCAAGGCGACCGGCTGGCGGGCCATCTACGATAAGGGTAGGTGGCATGTAGAGGATAAGCGCAAGTGACCCCGAGAGCCCGAACCAACCAGTTGCTCTACCAGGCCGAGCTGATCCTGGATGTGGCCTTCGGCGATGACGAGCACGCCGAGGCGCGACGCATGGCAAGCGAGGAGGCGGCGCTGGCGTTGATCGAGCTGGCGCTGGAGTCGCTGCTGCGCGAGGTGACCGAGCATGCCCGGCTCGAGCGGAACGACTGGCGTGAACTGCTCGGCAGCGAAGGGGCGGGCATTGCCGAGCTGCACCGGCTACGGGAGCTGGCGGCTCGTCCGGAAAGCTGGCTCGGCTGGTTGTTGCAGCGCATCGAGGCGTTGCATGACTCTGCCGGCGTGGCGCGCCGACGTAGCCCCTCCCCGTCTGGGCTGATCGCGGTGGGCAGCAGCGCGGCGTTGGGTGATGAGCTGCGCGATTGCCTGCGCGAGGCCAAGCGTGAGATCGCCGCGCTGCGTGAAACCAGCGAGGAGTGGTAGCCCCTCCGGACACTACGCCTGTTGCATCATTCCGCCAATCGCCTTTGGTTGATGTCGATCAAGTGGTAATGGCGGGCAACGGCTAGGATGAAAGCAAGCAGCCGGTCATCGGGGCTGGCTGAGTGCCATCGGGGGCTCACATGCGCTTTCATCAAGTCAAGGAACTGGTCGAGTGGGCGTCGGACTACCATGCTCGACTGGCTGACCACTATTCCCGTCTGGCCGCGACGGGTAACGATGAACGGGTACGGATGGCGCTGGAATACCTGGTAGAGCGGGAGCGCAAGCTGCAAGCCGACCTGCAGGGCTACCTCAATGATGGCAGTGATCATGACGGCGTGCTCGGCACCTGGTTCGACGATCCCAACGACTTTCCCCACCCCCCGGTCCTCGAGCGCTTGCCGGAAGGCGTCGAAGGCAAGAGCGTGCAGAGCGTGCTGGCCACGGCGCTGACCGCACACAGGACGCTTCAGGACCTTTATGCCCATCGGGCCGACCTGGCCGGTGGCGTCCATGAGCGGGAATTCTTCGAGGCCTTGGCCAAGGGGCATGAGGGAGAGGTGCGACGCCTCGTACGTGATATGCAGAGGCTCGAAGACTATTGAGTTTATGTGCCAAACTGCAGATAGAACCCACGATCAAGGAGATCGCCATGTCGGAAAGATTCATGTTGAGCTCCATCTCGAACGACCTACTCTCTCCAGAGATGCTCGGGTACTGGAACGACGGGTCGCTGCGTGATGTGCCGGATGACTCCGGTATCTACTGTGTCTTTCGTGCAGCGACGGATCCCGAGACCAACGTCATGGAGGTCCAGCAGCTGCTCTACGTGGGTGAGCATCGCAACGTGCGGTACGCCCTTCAGCACCATCCCGACAATGAAAAATGGCGCGCTTTCCTGCAGCCCGGCGAGGAACTCTGGTACTCCATGGGTTTGTGTGGCCATGCAAACCGTGAACGCCTGGCTGCGGCCATGATTTATGCGCACAAGCCCCGATGCAACGCCGCCAGCGAATACCTGGATCACTATCCGTTCCCGGAGACCACGGTGCATATCTACGGGAAGAAGCACAAGCTGCAGAGCATCTTCACCGTGGAGCACCGCCCCTAGCACGATAGCCGGAAAGGGCCGCATGCGCGGCTGCGGCGAGTGCCCCCGACAGGCGTGCCTGTCGGGGGCACTGTGCTTTGGCGCTGCGACGTGATGCACTTGAGCTAGACTGCTTTCAGCGGCCGAGTCTCGCCGCTTCTGTGCCAGGGTCCGTCAGGGAGGAGCAGACCGTGTCCGAGGCGTTCTACAAGCAGCACTTGTTGCCCGCATTGTCAGCGCAGAAGGAAGTGGGGCAGTCGATGGGAGGGGCGACGCTCGAAGCGTTCGCTCTCCTCGGCGATGCGCTGCGTGCCAGGGCTACCGACGTACATCTCGATCCCGACCATGAGCACTATCGCGTCCGCCTGCGTATCGATGGGCGTGTCGTCGATGCGTTGCGGGTCGATGTGGTTCAGGGCGCGCGTCTGGTGAATCAGTTCAAGGTGTTGGCCAAGCTCAACCCCGTGCCATCTCTCGTCACCGCCGAGGGGGGCTTCCATTGGTCGCGCAAGCAGGACGGCGAGCAAGAGGTTCATCTGCGCGTTACGGCGGTGCACTGCACGGCGGGGGAGAAGTTGGCGATTCGCTTCCTGGCGCCGCCGCAGACCTTCGATGATGTCGTGGAGCTGGGGATCGGCGAGGAGGGCGCGTTGGGCATCCGGCGCTGGATGGACGCCACGGGCAGTATGCTGCTGGTAGCCGGGCCCACCGGTGCGGGCAAGACCACCACGCTCTACACCCTGCTGGGCCAGCTGCAGCTGACCGATAGCCACGTGATCACGCTGGAGAATCCGGTCGAGTATAGCATCCCCGGCATCAACCAGATCCAGGTCGACCTCGACCATGGCCTGGATTTCGCCAGCGGCACGCGCTCGCTCTTGCGGCTGGATCCTGACTACGTGCTCATCGGGGAAGTGCGCGACCGCGAGTCAGCACTTGCTGCCCTGAGCGTGACCAGTAGCGGCCGCTCGCTGATGGGCACGCTGCACAGCCGCGACGCCGTGGGGGTGGTGACCTCAATGCGACAACTTGGTCTGGCCGACAGTGAGATCAGTGCCAATCTCGGCCTGGTTATTGCCCAGAGGCTGGTGCGCAGACTGTGTCCGCACTGTCGCGAGCAGGCGCCGCCGGAGCGACATGACCAAGAATGGCTGGAAGCGATAGGCAGGACGCCACCAGCGCTGGCCTGGCGCGCCAAGGGGTGTCCGCAATGTGATGGTCTTGGCTTTCGCGGACGCATCGGTGTGTTCGAGATCTGGCAGCTCGCTCCTGAGGATCATGCCCGCATCCTGCGCCATGCGGATGAGTCGGAGCTGCGCCGTGGCCTGCTCGAACGCGGTGTCGACCTGATGCTGGCGGATGGTCTCGCCAAGGCCGAGGCGGGCGTCACCAGCCTGCGGGAAGTGTTTCGCATGGGGGCCATTCTTTCGGCTTGAGCGGCAGGCTTTTGTCTGGCCTGGGATCGGCCTTAATATTGGTGCGCAAGCGTCTAGCGAGCTTGAAAAAAGGGGGCCAGTTTCCTCTGGCGCCGCCTGACGAGCCTGGTTACGTTAAGTGAACTGACAGTCGTCAAGCGATACGTTATAAAGCGTCTGTCACCTGCCGTTCCGCCCGAGTGAGGAGTCGATGAAATACGTATCCCGTCGTCGCTTCGGCCAGCTTGCCCTGCTGGCACCCTTCACTCTGCTGATGGCTGATGAAGGCCGGGCCAATCTGATCGAGACATTGCTGACGCGTGCCCATCTGCCTCGCCATGCCGATGAGATCTGGGTGCTCGTCGATGACAGTGAAGCTTCGCTGAGCCTCTATCGTGGTAATTTGCTCCTCGAGCGCTTCGCTCCCATCTCGTTGGGTCGTTCCGGGGCGAGCATCATGCGAACACAGGGAGACAATAAAACCCCGAAGGGTGAATTTCGCGTCAATCGGTTCAACTGGGAGAGCGACTGGCACGTTTTCATCGGTCTGGACTACCCTACACCCTCTCATGCGCGCATGGCGTTGGAATCAGGGCTTTACACGGAGCAGGATTACGCAGATTATTTCGCCTACTATCGCCACCACGGGTATCCGCCGCAGCAAACCGTACTGGGAGGCTTCATCGGAATCCATGGCGTCGGTAGAGGGGACCCAGAGGTTCATGCCAGCTATCACTGGACTCAGGGATGCGTGGCGGTGACCGACGAACAGATCGAAAGGCTTTCCGAGCTAATCGACATTGGCACTCGCGTCGTCATCCGCTAGGCTCTAGATACGCAAGGGACGTTTCGAGCTATGGACAAGCGCCGTCTGGTATTATAAAACAGCGTTTGACTCCTGTGCTTGGCAGCAGTCGCTGCAAGAATCCTGCATTGAGCAGGGGAGCCTGGATCACAGGCAACATCAACGCCGCTGTACTAACGTGTGCAGTACCAAGGAAGACTCAAGGAGAACATCATGACTCTGAAGACCACCCTGAAGCTGACCGCCGCCGCCGCTTCCATGGCCATCCTGGCAGGTTGTGCCAGCAATGCCGCTCTGGACGAAGTTCGCCAGACTGCTGAAGCTGCTCAGGCCGACGCTGCAGAAGCTCGCAGCATCGCCACTCAGGCTCAGAACACCGCCAACCAGGCTCAGCGTGACGCCCAGGCGGCTCTGCAGATGTCCGAGCAGAACCGCGAGGAAATGAACCGCATGTTCCAGCGCTCCATGCAGAAGTAATTCTGCTGAGCGCCGCATCGCCCTCGGGCGTGGCGGTTCTGCAACGAGAAAACCCCGCCTCGGCGGGGTTTTCTCGTTCTGGAATGGCCCGTTCCGGCACCAGCGAGCCGGTGCCGGTGCAGTAAGATTAGAGGTGGCTGACTTCCAGCTCCGAAAACAGCCCCGTCTGCTGGCTGATCTCGAGTTCCGAGAACAGCCCCTCGTCCAGTGTTTCTTGCCGATCTTCCGGGGCAGGCTCTTCCTCGGCGACCCGGAGCAGGGATACCAGGCGACCGTTGGGCTGCTCGACGACCTGGCGCAACTGGGCGTAATCGATCGGTGCGGGCTCCTCTCCGAAGGCGTCAGCCACGATCTCCATGGCGTTGAGGATTGGCTCGAAGGTGCCCACGTTCTCTTCTAGCAGAGGGAACGACTGCGCATAGAGCACGCCGTCCGCCGACCAGGCGACCTTGAACGGCTGGTCGATGATGTTGACTTGCGTACCACTGGGCACGCGCTCGTAGAGCGACTCGATGTCCTCGGGGAACATGCGGATGCAGCCGCGGCTGGCACGCATGCCGACGCCGTCGGGGCGGTTGGTGCCGTGGATCAGGTAGCTCGGCAGTCCGAGCAGGATGGCGTGACGACCCAGCGGGTTGTCAGGGCCTGGCGGTACCACGGCGGGGGGGGGCTCGCCGCGAGCGGCGGCTTCCTCACGCATGGAACGCGGGGGCGACCAGTGAGGGTCCTTGACCTTGACGGTGGTACGGGTCACGCCCACGGGCGTGGCGAAGCCATCCCGACCGATGCTGATGGGATACGTCTCGACGATGCCGGGGCGCGAGTAGTAATACAGGCGCAGCTCCGAGAGGTTGACGACGATGCCTTCCCGCGGTGCGTCCGGGAGGATGTACTGGGCCGGGATCACCACCTCGGTGCCGGGGCGGGGCGCCCAGATGCTGACCTCGGGGTTGGCCATGCGCATCCCCTCGTAGCCCACGTTGTGGCGGCGCCCGATATCGAGCAGGGTCTCGCCCTCCTCGACGGTCACGGTATAGGCCTCGCCGATCACGTTGCCCTCGTCGGGCAGGTGGAAGTGGCCACGGGGCAGCTCACCGGAGCTGTCGGCGCTTTCCTCCTCGGCAAGGGTCGTGGTCGCCAGCAGGGCGGCAAGACCGAACAGGGCAACGCCAAGACCGATGCGTCTGGTCAATGTCGGGTTCTTCATCTACGTCGTGTTCTCGTCATAGGGTCACCGGCAGTGCCTGCCGAACAGGCAGTGTCCGCTTGGTGACGGTCTACGCCTGCCGCTGGGGTGGCGTCGGGTTGGTTCAAGGCTGCGATGCGACACACCGCATAGTATAGCCTTCCCGGCTCTGGCGGGAGTAGCGGCGCGTCATTGCGCGATGGGCCGCCTCGTCAGGCGGCCTGGGCCTTGCGGTTGAGGGCATCGAGCAGTTGCTCCACGGCCTGGAAGCGGGCCTCCGCGCTGTCCATCTCGTCAGTGAAGCGCAGGGTGTCGGCGCCATCGAGCCGATAACGTTGCGGTTCGGCCTGAATCATCTTGACCAGCGTCAGCGGGTCGACCCGGGTCTGGCCGCCAAAAATTACCCTGCCGCGCTCGGTGCCGGCCTCCAGGCGCACGATGCCAAGGCGCTCGGCGCGCTGGCGCAGGCGGGTCTGGCGCATCAGCGTCTTGACCGCGGCCGGCAGCAGGCCGAAGCGATCGATCATCTCCACCTGCAGTTCCTTGAGCTCGGCCTCGTCGGCGGCGCTGGCGATGCGCTTGTACATCACCAGGCGCTGCTGGACGTCGGGCAGGTAGTCGTCGGGGATCAGGGCCGGCAGGTTGAGGCTGATCTCGATGCCATCGCTGAGCGGTGCCTCTATGTTGGGCGTCTTGCCGGCGCGGATGGCGGCCACGGCGCGATCGAGCATCTCCATGTAGAGGGTGTAGCCGATGGCCTCCATCTGGCCGCTCTGCTCCTCGCCGAGCAGCTCGCCGGCACCGCGTATCTCCATGTCGTGGCTGGCCAGGGTGAACCCGGCGCCGAGGTCCTCGGCGGCGCCGATCGCCTCCAGGCGCTTGACGGCGTCCTTGGTCATCGCCCGCGGCGGTGGAGCGAGCAGGTAGGCGTAGGCTTGATGGTGGCTCCTGCCCACTCGACCTCGCAGCTGGTGCAACTGGGCCAGACCGAACTTGTCGGCGCGCTCGATGACGATGGTGTTGGCACTGGGCACGTCGATGCCGGTCTCGATGATGGTGGAGCAGACCAGCACGTTGTAGCGCTTGTGGTAGAAGTCCGACATCACCCGCTCGAGGGCGCGCTCGGGAAGCTGGCCATGGGCCACCGCGACACGTGCCTCGGGAACCAGGTGGCGAATGGTATCGGCGGCGGTCTCGATGGTCCTGACTTCGTTGTGCAGGTAGTAGACCTGTCCGCCACGCAGGATCTCGCGCAGGATCGCCTCCTTGATGGGTCGATTCGTCGCGCTGCTGGACGAAGGTCTTCACCGACAGGCGCCGCGCCGGCGGCGTGGCGATGATCGACAGGTCGCGGATGCCGCTCATGGCCATGTTGAGCGTGCGTGGAATCGGTGTGGCGGTGAGGGTGAGAATGTCGACCTCGGCGCGCAGTTCCTTCAGGCGCTCCTTTTGTGCAACGCCAAAGCGATGCTCTTCATCGATGATGAGCAGTCCCATGTTGGGCAGCTTCATCGACTTCGAGAGTAGCTTGTGGGTGCCGATCACGATGTCGGCCTGGCCGCTCTCGATGCGCTTGAGCGATTCCGCCTGGCCCTTGCCTGCAGTGAAACGTGACACCAGCTCGATCTGCACCGCGGTGTCGGCGAAGCGGTCGCGGAAATTCTCGTAGTGCTGGCGGGCGAGCAGGGTGGTCGGTACCAGCACCACCACCTGGCGACCGGAATGTACGGCGAGGAAGGCAGCGCGCATGGCGACCTCGGTCTTGCCGAAGCCGACATCGCCGCATACAACGCGATCCATTGGCTTGGGTGCGGTCATGTCGCCGATCACCGCGCTGATGGCAGCACGCTGGTCGGCGGTCTCCTCGAACGGGAAGCTGGCGGCGAAGCGGGCGTACTCCTCGTCGGGTGTGACGCAGGCAAAGCCTTCACGTGCCTCGCGCCGGGCATAGACATCGAGCAGCTCGGCGGCGGTGTCGCGAATCTTCTCCGCCGCCTTGCGGCGCGCCTTGTCCCACTGATCCGAGCCTAGTCGGTGCAGGGGGGCCAACTCATCGTCGGCGCCGGCGTAGCGCGAGATCAGGTGCAGATTATCCACCGGGACGTAAAGCTTGGCACCGTCGGCATATTCGAGGGACACGAACTCCGCGGCCTGACCGCCGGCCTCCAGGCGTTCGAGACCGCGATAGCGCCCGACGCCATGGGTCTGGTGGACCACCGGGGCGCCTGGACGCAGCTCTGCCAGGTGGCGAATAGCCAATTCACCCATGTCGGTCGCCTTCTCGCGGCGGCGACTCTGGCGCACGACATCACCGAACAGCTCCGTTTCGGTAATGACGGCAATGTCGGGTTGCTCCAGCCATAGTCCGCTGCCGACCTCGCCCTCGGTAATGCCCAGGCGTGAGTCGCCCTGGCGGAAGGCATCGAAGCTAGCAGCATGAGGGAGTGACAAGTGCAGCGGTGCCAGGGTCTCCTCCAGCGCCTCACGGCGGCCGCGCGATTCGGCAACGAACAGCACGCATGTGCTGCCGTGTTCGGTCAGGAAGCCCTGCAGTGCGGCCAGCGGCTGTTTGGCACGGGCGTTGATTGCCACCTCCGGCAGGGGCCGCGAGGCCGTCTCGAGGGCATGGGGATGCTGGCTGTCGGCGGTCAGCTCGACGCGTGGATGACGCTTGATGGCGGCGAAGACCTCGGCGACGGGGACGAAAGCCCGGTGGGGGGGCAGCAGCGGCCGGGTCGGATCGACGCCAAGATTTTCATAACGGCTCTCGATCGCCTGCCAGTGGTGCTCGGCGGCGGCAAAGGACTCGGGCAGGAGGGCCACGCGTGTTCCTTCGGCCAGGTGGTCGAACAGCGTCGCCGTCTCCTCGAAGAACAGCGGCAGGTACTGTTCCAGGCCGGGGGAGGGGATGCCTTTCAAGGCATCGAGGTACAGCGGGCACTGGCGCGGATCGACGTCGAACAGGGTCTCGAAGCCTTCGCGGAAGCAAGCGATGGCGCTGCGCGACAGCGAGTACTCGTGTGCCGGCAGCAGCTCCACCCGCTCGACCTTGTCCTGGCTGCGCTGGGTGTCGGGGTCGAAGCGACGCAGGGTATCGACTTCGTCATCGAACAGGTCGATGCGCAACGGACTCTCGCTGCCCATGGGGTAGAGATCGATCAGCGCCCCGCGCAAGGCGTATTCGCCCGGCTCGTACACCGTCTCCACGGCACGATATCCGGCACGCGACAGGCTCTCGCGAAAGCCCTCGCGATCCAGCCGCATGCCAACTTCCAAGGTCAGTACGCGGCCGGCGATGTAATCCACTGGGGGCAACCGCTGCATCAGGGTGTTGATCGGCACCAGCACGATGCCATGCTCACCATTCTGCAGCCGACGCAGGGTGCGCAGCCGCTCAGAGACGATGTCCTGGTGCGGCGAGAAGCTGTCGTAGGGCAGCGTTTCCCAGTCGGGGAAGGGCAGCACGGGGACGCGGGCATAGAACCGCAGATCATTCTCCAGCCGCTGCGCGCTGGCGGTGTCGGGAGCGATGACCAGCAGTGGCGCATCGTCGGCGAGATGTGCCAGCGCCAGGGCAGCCGCGCTGCCCGGCGGCATTTGCCAGTAAAGGGTATCGCGAGTCCCCGTTGGGTGGGGCGGATCGAGCGGCGAGAGTTTGGGCATGATGTCGTCGTGCGTTCCGTCGTCGTGTGGGCCGGCCGTCAGGCCGTTCGCAATGCCTGGCTGAGAGCAGCAACAGGAGCAAAGGGGGATCATACCAGCCCGATGCGACGCTTGTAGTCAAGCAGCGATTCCTGTAATCCCCCTACAGCGCCTGCGACCATCCTGCGATTGCCCCAGCGAAACGCGAACGGGATAATAAACCGGAATTTTCGATTTTCAGAGAGGCTTCACGTGAGTCAGCAACCCCTCGAGAACGTCTTCCAGGAATGGCACGACAATCAGGCCCTGGCCGAACAGATGATCCCGCTCATCGGCAGCCTCTACCGGCATAACAACGTGGTCACCACCCTCTATGGGCGCTCGTTGTTCAACCGCTCGGTGATCCGCATCCTGAAGGACCACCGTTTCGTCAGAAAGGTCGAGGGCACCGAGCTCTCGGTGCAGGATACCCTGCCGCTGGTCCAGGCCATGATCGAGCTCAACCTGGGGCCGGCTCACGTCGATGTCGGCAAGCTTGGCGTGGCCTTCAAGAAGCGTGGCGGCGGCGACGCCAAGGCTTTCCTGCGTGATGAGCTCGCCGAAATCGTCGATGCCCATGATCCCAACGGCAATAACGGCCAGTCCAAGGACGTGGTGCTCTACGGCTTCGGTCGCATCGGTCGTCTGCTGGCACGGGTGCTGGTGGAGAAGGCCGGCGGCGGCAACCTGCTGCGTCTGCGTGCCATCGTGGTACGTGGCCGTGGCGATATCGCCAAGGACCTGGAGAAACGTGCCAGCCTGCTGCGCCGGGATTCGGTCCATGGTCCCTTCGACGGCACCATCAGTGTCGACTACGAGGCCCGCACCATCACCGCCAATGGCAACGTGATCCAGGTGATCTATGCCGATAAGCCGAGCGACATCGACTACACCGCCTACGGCATCGACAATGCCGTGGTAGTCGACAATACCGGCATCTGGCGCGACGAGGCAGGCCTGGGTCAGCACCTGGAGTGCAAGGGCGTGTCAAAGGCACTGCTCACCGCACCGGGCAAGGGCGATATCAAGAACATCGTCTTCGGTATCAACCATGGCGACATCGCGGCGGACGATACCATTCTGTCGGCGGCCTCCTGTACCACCAATGCCATCGTGCCGGTGCTCAAGGTGCTCAACGACGAGTACGGTATCGAGTGCGGTCACGTGGAGACGGTGCATGCCTACACCAACGATCAGAACCTGATCGACAATTACCACAAGGGTGATCGACGCGGCCGCAGTGCACCGCTCAACATGGTGCTGACCGAGACTGGCGCCGCCAAGGCGGTGGCCAAGGCCCTGCCCGAGCTTTCCGGCAAGCTGACCGGCAACGCCATTCGCGTGCCGATCCCCAACGTTTCCATGGCCATCCTCAACCTGACGCTGGGCCGCGAGACCGATGCCGAGGCGCTCAACGACTACCTGCGTCGCATGTCGATCGATTCCTCCTACCAGAAGCAGATCGACTTCGTCGATTCGCCCGAGGTGGTGTCGTCCGATTTCGTTGGCAATCGCCATGCCGGCATCGTCGACGCCAAGGCAACCATTGCCAGCGGCAAGCAGGCGGTGCTCTACGTCTGGTATGACAACGAGTTCGGCTACAGCTGTCAGGTGGTGCGCATCCTGCAGCAGATCTCCAACGTGCACTTCCTCAAGTTGCCGCGCGCCCAAGCCTGAGCTTCTCGGGCAAACCCGACCTCGCGGGTCGGAATTCTCTGACCCGCGTCACTTATCGGTCATGCCGGGCGGCGCCAGCGTGGCGCTGACCCGGTTCCTTCAGACGCACGAAAACCCCTGAAACGAACGCATTTCAACGCCTATTGAACCCTTTCGAAGCCAGGCGTAGCGTGGTTTTTTACCCCCTTTTGCGACCTTAGGCCGTGTGGTCTTTGGTCGCGCTTGTCTTTATAATGCTGTGGATTTTTTCGGGGTGGCCCGGAATGCCTCGGGCCTGACTGGTAACGTACTGACTCAACAAGAATTCGAATCCATTCGAACCCCTTTCCTTCGCATTTCCGATCCATCAACTGGGCGAGACTATGATCGAAGTCAAGAAAGGCCTGGATCTCCCCATCATGGGGACGCCCGAGCCGCGCATCGAGGATGCGCGACCCGTGCGTCACGTGGCTGTCCTGGGCACCGACTACGTCGGCATGAAGCCGACCATGGAGGTCCGGGAGGGGGACAAGGTCAAACTGGGCCAACTCCTCTTTACCGACAAGAAGAACCCCGGTGTGCGGTTCACGGCACCGGCTGCGGGCGAAATCGTCGCCATCCATCGTGGCGAGAAGCGCAAGCTGCTCTCGGTCGTCATCCAGATCGACGAAAACGAGGAAGCGGTCGAGTTCACGGCCCATGGGCGTGAAGGGCTTGACTCCCTGGATCGCCAGCGCGTCGTCGACCAGTTGGTCGAGTCGGGGCTGTGGACTGCACTGCGTACCCGGCCCTACTCGCGCAGCCCGGCGATCGACAGCGAGCCGGCCGACATCTTCGTCACCGCGATCGACACGCATCCGCTCAGCGCTGACCCTGCCGTCATCATCAACGAGCAGCCCGAGGCCTTCGAGGATGGGCTCAAGGTGCTGTCGAGTCTAACCCAGGGCAAGGTCTTCCTGTGTACTGCTCCCGACGCCAAGATTCCTGGCGGCGACGTAACGGGCGTGCAGCTAGAGACCTTTGCCGGCCCGCATCCGGCTGGCCTGGTCGGTACGCATATTCATTTCCTCTCTCCGGTCGCCCTGCACAAGCGTGTCTGGCACATCGGCTATCAGGACGTGATCGCTTTCGGCAAGCTGTTCGCCGAGGGGCGGCTCGACATGTCGCGGGTCGTCGCCGTGGGCGGACCGCGTGCCGAGAAACCGCGTCTGTTGCGCACGCGAATCGGTGCCAGCACCGAGGAACTGTTGGCTGGAGAAATCCTCCAACCCCAAGATACCCGCGTGATCTCCGGGTCGGTGTTCTCCGGATTCACCGCGGAAGGTGGGCTGCGCTACCTGGGCCGCTTCCACAACCAGTTCAGCCTGATCGAAGAGGGCAACAAGCGCGCCTTCCTGGGGTGGCTGTCTCCGGGCAACAACCGTCACTCGGTGCTGGGCATCTATCTGTCGAAGTTCAAGGGGCTCTCCAACTACGCGCCCAATACCTCAACCAACGGCTCCGAGCGGGCAATGGTGCCGGTGGGCGTCTACGAGGAAGTGATGCCGTTGGATATTCTGCCGACCCAGCTGTTGCGTACGCTGATCGTCGGTGACATCGAGGCGGCCATGCAGCTTGGGTGTCTGGAGCTGGATGAAGAGGACCTGGCACTGTGCACCTACGTGTGCCCGGGCAAGTACGAGTACGGTCCCATCCTGCGTGACAACCTCACCATGATCGAGAAAGAGGCCTGATGATGGGTATCCGACAGACACTCGACAATCTCGAGCCGCATTTCCACAAGGGTGGCAAGTACGAGAAGTGGTATCCGCTCTTCGAGGCGGTCGACACCATCTTCTACTCTCCGCCCAGTGTCACCAAGACCACGGCGCACGTGCGTGATGGTATCGATCTCAAGCGCATTATGATCACCGTGTGGCTGTGCACCTTCCCGGCCATGTTCTTCGGCATGTGGAACGCCGGCTGGCTGGCCAACAGTGCCATCGCTGACGGCTATGCTTCGATGGACGGCTGGCGTGAGGCAATTCTCATGGTGCTCGCCTCCGGCCACGACCCTGACAGCCTGTGGGCCAACTTCGTGCTCGGTGCCACCTATTTCCTGCCGATCTATCTGGTGACCTTCGTGGTCGGTGGGTTCTGGGAGGTACTGTTCGCCGTCAAGCGTGGCCATGAGGTCAACGAAGGCTTCTTCGTCACCTCCGTGCTCTATGCCCTGATCCTGCCGGCTACCATTCCGCTGTGGCAGGTGGCACTGGGCATTACCTTCGGTGTGGTGATCGGCAAGGAAATTTTTGGCGGTACCGGCAAGAACTTCCTCAATCCGGCCCTCACCGGCCGTGCCTTCCTCTACTTCGCCTATCCGGCGCAGATCTCGGGTGATGCGGTATGGGTGGCTGCCGACGGCTACACCGGCGCGACGCCGCTTTCCATCGCTTTCCAGGACGGCATGGCGGCGCTGAGTTCCCAGTATAGCTGGTGGGACGCCTTCATCGGCTACCTCCCGGGCTCGGTTGGCGAGGTCTCGACGCTGGCCATCTTCCTCGGTGCGGCAGTGCTGCTGTGGACCAAGATCGCCTCCTGGCGAATCATGCTGGGCTGTCTGCTCGGCATGGCGGGGACCAGCCTGTTGTTCAACCTGGTCGGCTCCGAGAGCAACCCGATGTTCGCCATGCCATGGTATTGGCATCTGGTCGTCGGTGGCTTCGCCTTCGGCATGGTGTTCATGGCCACCGATCCGGTTTCCGCTTCCATGACCAACCCGGGGCGCTTGATCTTCGGCATCCTCATCGGTGTGATGACCGTGCTGATTCGCGTGGTCAACCCGGCATTCCCCGAAGGCATCATGCTGGCGATCCTGTTTGCTAACCTGTTCGCACCGCTGATCGATCACTTCTTTGTTCAGGCCAACATCAAACGCCGCATTCAGCGAGTCGGCGTTCCGGCCGAGGAGACTGCCTGATGGCACAGAGCAATAACTCCATCAAGAAGATCCTGACGGTGGCGTTCGCACTCTGTATCGTGTGTTCGGTCATCGTGTCCACCGCGGCGGTGGCGCTGCGCTCCAAGCAACAGCTCAACCAGGAACTCGATCGCAAGACCAACATCCTCAGCGTGGCCAATCTGTACGAGCCAGGCATGGACGTGGAGGCGGCATTCGGTGAGGTAACCCCACGCGTGGTGGACATGCGTACAGGGGAGTACACCGACGAGTTCGACCCGGAAACCTTCGACCACTTCCAGGCCGCGCGCGATCCGGCCACGGGGCGCACCCTGTCTGGTGACCGCGATATTGCCGGCCTGAGCCGCGTCGAGAACTATGCCACCGTCTACCTGGTCGGCGATGCCGAGGATCCGGATCAGATCATCCTGCCGATCCGTGGCCAGGGGCTGTGGGGGCTGATGCGTGGCTTCCTGTCGGTGGAGGGCGATGGCAACACAATCGTCGGCATCACCTACTACGAACACGCCGAGACCCCAGGGCTAGGGGCCGAGGTGAATAACCCGCGCTGGCAGGCCCAGTGGGAAGGCAAGAAGATCTTCGAAGACAAAGAGGATCTGACCCCCGATATCCACCTGACCAAGGGGGGCGCCGACGACGAGACCGAGATCGATGCGTTGTCCGGCGCCACGCTGACCAGCAACGGCGTGACCAACATGCTGCAGTTCTGGCTGAGTCCGGAGGGTTTCGGCACGTATCTGGCTCGATTCCGTGAGGGAGTCGATACAGAGCAAGCCCAGGAAGCCGACGTCGAACTCGAAGCAGAAGCTTAAGGAGCCTGACTATGTCCGCTGTGACTCCCAAGGGCGTCCTGACGACCCCGATCTTCAACAACAACCCCATCGCCCTGCAGGTACTGGGTATCTGTTCGGCGCTGGCGGTGACGACCAGCATGAGCGTCTCGCTGGTCATGTCGTTGGCCGTTTGTTTCGTAACGGCTTTCTCCAGCTTTTTCATCTCGTTGATCCGGCATCACATCCCGTCGTCGATCCGCATCATCGTGCAGATGACCATCATCGCCTCGCTAGTGATCGTGGTGGATCAGATCCTCAAGGCGTATGCCTACGAAATGTCCAAGCAGCTCTCGGTATTCGTCGGCCTGATCATTACCAACTGCATCGTGATGGGGCGTGCCGAAGGTTTCGCCATGCAGAACTCTCCGGGACTGTCGTTCCTGGATGGCATCGGCAACGGTCTGGGCTATGGCTTCATCCTGATGACCGTGGGCTTCGTTCGCGAGCTGCTCGGTTCCGGTAGCGTGTTCGGTCTTACCATCCTGCCCACCGTGCAGGATGGCGGCTGGTACGTGCCCAACGGCCTGCTGCTGCTGCCGCCGTCGGCGTTCTTCATCATTGGCCTGATCATCTGGGCGCTGCGTTCCACGCATCCGGAGCAGGTCGAGGCGAACGAGTTCAAGATGAAGGAAAACACCCAACCGAAGGAGGCCGTGTAACATGGAGCACTATATCAGCCTGTTCGTTGCCTCGGTCTTCGTCGAGAACCTGGCCCTGGCGTTCTTCCTCGGCATGTGTACCTTCCTGGCGGTATCCAAGAAGGTCTCGGCGGCCATCGGCCTCGGTATCGCGGTGATCGTGGTGCTGACCATCTCCGTGCCCGTCAACAACGTCATCTATAGCGCACTGTTGGCGGAGGGCGCGCTGACCTGGACCGGTATCGAAGGGGCCGAAAACATCGACCTGTCGTTCCTGGGTCTGCTGTCCTACATCGGCGTGATCGCCGCGCTGGTGCAGATTCTCGAGATGTTCCTCGACAAGTACGTGCCGGCGCTCTACAACGCATTGGGCGTGTTCCTGCCGCTGATCACCGTGAACTGCGCCATCCTCGGGGGCGTGCTGTTCATGGTCGAGCGCAACTATAACTTCGGCGAATCCGTGGTCTACGGCCTGGGCTCCGGCGTGGGCTGGGCGCTGGCCATCACCGCGCTGGCGGGGATCCGCGAGAAGCTCAAGTACAGTGACGTGCCGGCTGGCCTGCAGGGCCTGGGCATCACATTCATCACGGTGGGCTTGATGTCGCTGGGCTTCATGTCCTTCTCGGGCATTCAGCTCTGAGCCGGGGCGCATTTCCGGCGGCGCTCGCGCCGCCGGGAAACAGGTTACACAGCAAATAGGAAACCGACATGGTTGGAACATCTATCATCTTGCTCGGTGTGGTCATGTTCACCGTGGTCATCATCGGTCTCGTCGTGGTGATCCTGGCGGCCCGAAGCAAGCTCGTCAGTACCGGCGACGTTTCCATCGAGATCAACGGCGACCCGGAACACACCATCAGCACCCAGGCGGGCGGCAAACTGCTCAACACGCTGGCGGCCAATGGCATCTTCCTTTCCTCCGCCTGCGGCGGCGGCGGCTCCTGCGCACAGTGCAAGTGCCGGGTGGAAGAGGGCGGCGGCTCGATCCTGCCGACCGAGGAGTCCCACTTCACTCTGCGCGAAAAGAAGGAGGGCTGGCGGCTCTCCTGCCAGGTGCCGGTGAAGCAGGACATGAAGATCGAGGTACCCGAGGAGGTCTTCGGCGTCAAGAAATGGGAATGCGAGGTCATCGGCAACCCCAACGTGGCGACCTTCATCAAGGAGCTCAACCTCAAGCTTCCCGAAGGCGAGAATGTTGATTTCCGCGCTGGCGGCTACGTGCAGCTGGTGGCGCCGCCCTACGATATCAAGTTTTCCGACTTCGACATCGAGGAGGAGTATCGCGGCGACTGGGAGAAGTTCGACCTGTTCAAGCTCTCTCACAAGAACAACGAGGAGGTCATTCGCGCCTACTCGATGGCGAACTACCCGGAAGAGAGGGGCATTCTCAAGTTCAACATCCGTATCGCCACACCGCCTCCCGGTACAAGCCATCCGCCGGGGCTGATGTCGACCTACGTCTTCAGCCTGAAGCCGGGTGACAAGGTCACGGTGATGGGTCCCTTCGGCGAGTTCTTCGCCAAGGACACCGACGCCGAGATGGTATTCGTCGGTGGCGGTGCAGGCATGGCGCCGATGCGCAGCCATATCTTCGATCAGCTCAAGCGACTCAAGAGCGACCGCAAGATCTCGTTCTGGTACGGTGCGCGCTCCTGGCGCGAGACCTTCTACAACGACGAGTATGATCAGTTGGCCGAGGAGTTCCCCAACTTCGAGTGGCACCTGGCGCTATCGGACCCGCTACCCGAGGACAACTGGACCGGTCCCACCGGGTTCATTCACAACGTGTTGTACGAGAACTACCTCAAGGACCATCCGGCTCCCGAGGATTGCGAGTACTACATGTGTGGACCGCCCATGATGAACGCATCCGTCATCAAGATGCTGCTCGACCTGGGCGTCGAGCCCGAAAACATCTTGCTGGACGACTTTGGCGGATGACCCCCTTCGCCTTCGGGCGACTCTCCGGGCTGGCTCTGTGTGGGCCAGCCCGGCTCCTTCTGGCAGTGTCCTTGGTCATGGCACTCAGCGCTTGCCGCGATCAGGCCAGCGAGTACTATCTCCACGGCACGACTCTTGGCACGGGTTACCATATCACCTTGTATGCCGACCTCGATCAGTCCCAGGTTGCTGAACTCGAGGCCGGCATACAAGGTGAACTGGCAACGCTTGAACGTCAGCGAAGCATCTTTACCCAAGCGCTGGACGCGGCGTTCAGCCACTTCTGGATAGCCACGCCGAGCCTGCGGCATGAGACGGATCGCGTCGTTCACTCGCTTGCTGTCGATCGGTTGACGCGTTGGCTCGAGGACCATCCCATGGCTCCAGCCGCCATGCTGGTCGAGGTGGGCGGCGTAATGCGTGGTCGGGGCAAGCCCTCCGAGAATGGCTGGCGCCTATCGCTCGAGCAGGCAGGGCTTTCGGGACCGGATGGCGCACGACATCTGCGTCTTCAGGATGCCGCCTTGGTGCAGCGCTTTGCCCAGCAGGATGTGGTTCCACTGGTCACGTTGTCGACCCCCCTGGCGGTCAGTGTCGTTGCACCGAGCGCCAGCGAGGCCATGCAACAGGCCAGTCTACTGATCCAGGCCGATCCTGCGGACGCCTTGCTCCTGGCGGAGAGCATGGATAGTGCCGCCAGGGTTGTTGTCAAGACACCACAGGGTATCGAAATTCAACATACCGCGGCCCTTGAGCCTTGGCTCGAGCCCTAGCCGCCTGGAGGGAAAGCAATGACCACTTTTCTCGTTGTACTGGGCTTCATGCTGCTGATCATGGGGTGTATGGCCATCGGCGTGATCATGGGACGCAAGCCCATTGCCGGCTCCTGCGGCGGCCTCAACAAGCTGGGCCTCAAGGAGGGGTGCGACATCTGCGGCGGCAAGGACGAGGTGTGCGAGGAAGAGAACCGCAAGCGCAAGGGGGAGGCAGCCAGTGCACGCCGTTCGAGCGACGAGAGTCGTGGCGCCGATCTGGGCTATGACGCTACCCGCCGCTAGGGGGGAGGTGTGTCTTGCTCCTTCGCCAAGCCAAACTGGCCGAATTATCGTGCAGCAGGCGTAGCCCCGAAAGCCGAAAACCAACATCGACAAGGGAAAGGAGACGCAAGCGCCCATGGCAATCCATAACTATGACGTGGTGGTGATCGGTACCGGGCCCGCCGGCGAGAGCGCGGCGATCAATGCCGCCAAGCATGGCAAGCGGGTGGCGGTCGTGGAGAAGCAGCCGATCCTGGGGGGGAACTGTACCCACTGGGGAACGATTCCCTCCAAGGCTCTTCGCCATCAGGTCAAGCAGATCATGCAGTTCAACACCAACCGCATGTTCCGTGATATCGGTGAGCCGCGCTGGTTCTCCTTTCCCAGAGTCATGGAGCGCTCGCGAATCACCATCGACCAGCAGGTCGAGATGCGTACCAAGTTCTATGCGCGCAATCGTATCGATCTGTTCAGCGGGGTGGCCCGCTTCAAGGACGAGCACACCTTGCTGGTGCGCGACCGTCAGGAGGCGTTGGAGGAATTGGTGGCGCAGAAAATCATCATCGCCACCGGTTCGCGTCCCTATCGTCCCGCCGACATCAATTTTCGACATCCGCGCATCTACGATTCCGATAGCGTCCTGAGCCTCTCGCATACGCCGCGTACGCTGATCATTTTCGGTGCAGGTGTGATCGGCTGTGAATACGCTTCCATCTTCTCCGGACTCGGCGTCAAGGTGGACTTGATCAACAGTCGTGATCGTCTACTGTCGTTTCTCGATGACGAGATCAGCGACGCGCTCTCCTATCATCTACGCAAGCATGGCGTACTGATCCGCCACAATGAAGAGTACGAACGGGTCGAGGGTGACGAGTCGGGCGTGGTGGTCTATCTCAAGTCTGGCAAGAAACTGCGTGCCGACGCCTTCCTATGGGCCAACGGCCGCACCGGGAATACCGACGAGCTCGGCCTGGAGAACATCGGTCTTGAAGCCAACGGGCGCGGCCAGCTCCAGGTAGACGACCACTACCGGACTGCCATCCCGCACATCTATGCCGCCGGCGACGTGATCGGTTGGCCGAGCCTGGCGAGCGCCGCCTATGACCAGGGGCTCAACGCCTGCGACGAGTTGCTCGAACGCGACTATCGCTTCGTCAACGAGGTGCCGACAGGCATCTACACCATTCCCGAGATCAGCTCGTTCGGGCGGACCGAGCGTGAGCTCACCGAAGCCAAAGTGCCCTATGAAGTTGCTCAGGCTTTCTTCAAGGATACCGCCCGTGCTCAGATCACCGGCGACACGGTTGGCATGCTCAAGATCCTGTTTCACCAGGACACTTTGGAGATCTACGGTATCCACTGCTTCGGCGATCAGGCTTCGGAGATCGTGCACATCGGCCAGGCAATCATGCAGCAGAAGGGCGAAGCCAACACCCTCAAGTATTTCGTCAACACCACCTTCAACTACCCCACCATGGCCGAGGCCTACCGGGTAGCAGCACAGAACGGACTGAATCGGGTGTTCTGACCCTTTCCGTTCAGGATCCCTCCGCTTTCACGTGCCGGTCGTCATGACCGGCACGTGTCCTTGCCGGCAGCATCGCTTGCGCAGCCCAAGGAAGCGCCCACGCTAGCGCTTCGTCATACGCGCCGTTCGCGGTGCATGGCCCTAGGCTCGCAAAAAAGAATGAGAAAAATGATATACGCAGCGCTGCGCGAGCTGTGTGATCTTGAGTATCGAAAGGTTTCAATTTGTTCTTTCCGAGAGCGTGCATTAGCGTCTTGATTACGAAAGGAGGAAAACCGTCGACAAACTCTACACAAGAGAAGCATGTTGCCGAGTCGATTGGCCGAGGGGGGGCTATGAAACGAACGCTGGGCGCGTGGGGAAGGAGAGTTGTCGGAGCGTGTCTCGCTGGGCCATTGCGCCTGGCCGGTTACCGGATCGAAAGGCAACAGGCTCGTTTACAGGACATGAGGGCCCCCGGAAGGTGTCTCACGCCTCTGGAAGGCATGTATGTCAGCAAGCAGCGGAGATATGTGTTAGACGTGCCGCCTGCTCTGCTGGCGAGCACTAACCTGATGCACATCTGGATTGAGGTGATTCGTTTCTATGAACGTGGCGGAAGGGGTGCGGCACTGCGGTACTTTTCCGATTATTTTAATGAATTTCAGCCAAGGAATGTGGCCGAGTTCCTGAATGTAATGCCCAACAAGAAATGGCTTCTCCTGGACCCACTTGCTTATGTATACCCATGGGATGCTTCGACACCGGAGGAGAAGAGAGAATTCCGCATCAAGTTGATGCGTGATGAGGCGAGAAAGAATGGTTTCGAAGCCTGGCGCGAGAAAGATGGCTGGAAGGGATTTGGCCCAGTCTCCCCCAAGTTGGTGGAAATGGAGCTGAAAAGGCTCATTGATACGTATGAGTCTATCAGGAGAATAGGACTGAAGGAAGAGTTTGGGCTGATAAGAGCTAGAATATTTACCACTAAAGGTGAGGAAATCATACAGCCGAGGCATGGCTGGCATCGCGTTGCGATATGTCTGGCTTTGGAGATAGAAAGCATTCCCATGCTGTTCGATAAGGATAACCCTGTCATCAGACTCGAGGAGGCCCATTTGTGGCCTAATGTTCGGCGTGGGCTTTATACAGTGGAAGAGGCTGCCGACATTTTTCGTCGTCGGTTCGAGCGGCATTTGCAAGAACGATTATGGCCGAAACGTGAAGAGATCAGACAAGCCGTCTAGCTATTGAAAAGCCAGAGCGAGATGAAAAATGAATACTATCGGGCATATGAATGGTAGTTCGGTCGAGCCTGACGCCATGTTCAAGCTTGAAAGTAAAGGGCGTGGGCCTGCGAGTGAGCTAGCCGTGATGCAGGAAAGGGAAGATCTGGTAAGAAGAGACTTTTCTTGTTTTGCCATATGGGAGGGGGGGCGGAGCAAGGAAGGTGAGATTGTCGAAGGAATAAGACGTAACTTCAATATTTTAGGTGATTATAATATATTCTGGTCGGAGCGTAACTATAATAGAAATATACAACGTCTTTACCAAAGGCCCTCGGGTTCACTTGAGTTCAAAGGTTACGATAAAAAGATTGGAAAGCCCCCGTTTCGCTTCATTATTGTTGAGGATCTAGAGCCTCAGTATGCCTTGATTCGAAATGTGTCCGGTAATATTGAGCTTTCTAATCGCAATGTCGTGAAGAAAAAATATGAATTTCGCGCTTGGTTCGACAAGGCATACCAGGTCCACTCCAGTAATAATTACGAAGAATTCATTTTTCAGACATCTCTAGTTCTAGGTAGCGAACTTCTTGCTGAATGCCTTTCCTCTGATGTCCCTATAAAGAAAGACATACAAAAAGACCTTGAGGGAGCTAATGGCTGGCGGGACTGGAATGAGCCATTTGAGATTTTGAATAATTGCGTAAAATACCTTGTGCTGAGGAATTTCGAAAATCTACCTGTCAGGACCGGCTGTGGTGACGTGGATTTTCTTTGCTCCGACTTCCAGAAACTGGCCTCGGCGGCCAACGTCTACCAGAAGAGTGGGAGGCCGTACAAAGGAACTATCGACATTGCAGGCAATACAATACCTGTCGACATCCGATTCGTGGGAGATGGATATTATCCTTGTTCTTGGGAAAAGGACATGCTGGAACGCAGGAAAAAGCATGGTAATTTCTTTGTCCCTGAGTTGGAGGATCTTTTCTTTTCACTGCTTTATCATTGTAAAGTACATAAGAGTCGAGTTAGTAAAAGCTATATCGAACTTCTCGAAGAGATTGCAAGGGAAAAGCAGTGGAGTTGGTATCAAGATGTCAATGTGCATGATAATGTGCAAATGGGTGGTTTGCTCAAAGGATATCTTAAATCAAATAACTATTATTACGAAAAGCCTATAGATGTTGGGGTTAATATTAACAAGGAAGTGGTGGGATTGCTAAGTGAGTCGATGTTTGGCGAAAGAGAGTTGGGTGTTTTCGGAAAAATGGCCATGAAACCTGTTCGTCTCGCTAATAAGGTATTGAGAAAGATGAGAGACCAAGTTAAACCGAGTTTCAATGTGATTGGAAAATCTATCCATTAAGATCCGGCTCAAGGGGATGGATAATGAGAAGGGTTGAGGGTGTCGTATCTTCGGGCAGGGGGAGGGCTAACGAGCATATAACTCATTCCGTCGAGGAAATCGAGAACCTCACTGGGCTGCGCATCTTCCCTGGCTCATTGAATATCGTTCTTGATGATGGAGTCAAGTTGCGTGTTGCCTGCGCAAAGATATTCGATAACGGAAGGCGTTTTATCTGGCCGGCTTGCATAGCCGGGCAGCCTGTCTGGATATATCGTTGGCAAGGCACGCCATTCCATATTATGGAAATACTTTCCGATAAAAAACTCAGAGAGGTGCTTAATGTACAGGACGGATCGAAGATAATAATCGACTTGGATGATGGCTTTGTCGAGAGAATGTGTCTGCGTGAGAAGATCTCTACACTTGTGATTTGGGGGTTTGGGAGAAGTCATCTTTACTACAGAAGAAACTATACCAGTAATAGGATGATTTTTTTTGCCAGAAGGTGCATGCGAGATGGGCAAAGAAAATGATATGTGATATCGATATGGAGTGATAATGAAAAAGGCTAGCATTAGTGTGGTCATGCCGGCATTCAACGTCTCGCGCTATATAGTGGAGGCGCTCACTTCCATGGCAAATCAGGAGACTCTCCCCGATGAGGTCATCATCGTCGATGATGGCAGTGCGGATGATACACTGGCATTGGTGGGAGAATTTCAGCACCCTTACCCTGTCAAAATACTATCTACAAGAAACCAAGGGCAAGGGTGCGCTAGAAACCTGGGGCTGTCGTTGGCTAGCTGTGAATATGTGTATTTTTTCGATGCGGATGACTTGGTAACGCCGGATTTCATATCCGATATGAAAAATTCGGCAGAGGATAATGCTTTCCCAGATATTATCTTCTTCTCGGGAAGGAGCTTTTATGACGGCGTAGACGAAAGCGTCATCCAACTGGAATATGACAGGGGATTTGATGGAGTCTTCGAGTCCTCGATAGAACTGCTCGAAGCGTTCCGTGCTAGCGGAAGATTTTCCGCCTCGACCTGTCTGTACATGAGCAGGCGCCGTCTATGGACCGATGCCTCGCTTAGGTTCATCCAACACTTTCATGAGGATGAATGTATCCTCTACCCATTGGTGATGGCCGCTAGACGCTGCCTGGTGACACAGCGGGTATACTTTGAAAGGCGCATAAGACTGAACTCGACCATGACCCAGCACAAGGTTCCCAAGCACGTTCAGGGCATGCATGCTACCGTCAGGACCCTCCTGATGCTCAACCGGAAAGTGAGGGACAGGCAGCTCACCACGTTCATCCATCAACGTATGAGGCTTTTCCTCAAGCGCTATGTGTCCCTGTGCAGGAGTGCAGGAACTGAGATCGACTTGAACCTACTGGTGAGGGCTTGCCTGGAATTACGTGATCCTACGGTGCTGGCATATCTGCTCTATTACCTGTTCGATGGCCATGCAAGGGGTCGGATCAGGAGATGCATGCGTGCAGAGTCGAGAGAATGAGAAGCCTCGCAGAGGTGCCGAGGTAGCTGGCGTTGGTCATTTACTCGTCCGGTACTTGATGCCGATAGCAAGGCGGCGAGGCGAGTTCCAGATCCTCCACGTCCTCATGCCGTAGTGCTTCAAGCAGAGCCTGCTGCAACAGTGGTAGGTAGGACTCCTCGAGATTGCGCGCGGCTGATAGCAGCGTCAACTTCCCTTGGCGGGCATAGCGCATCAAGGGAACCAGGCTCTCGGGATGATCCCTCAGCTCGCCACGATAACGCACGGCAAAGACCTTGGGGCTGATCTCGTCCTGACGTAGTTGGCGACTCAGCGAGGGCGAGGGCGACGCGTCACGATACCACTCCGTCAGCGCCAGGCTCTCGCGCCTCTTTCCACGAGGCCAGAGGCGATCGACCAGAACCCGGGCACCGTCCGTTGGTTCGCCCGGGCTATAGATTCGCTTGAGTACAATCTCGTAGCGCACGCCGTCTCCCTTAAATGCTATCGACACTCTTTGGCTGAGCCGGGCTACAACCGCTGCAGCGCCTCCCTGGCGCGTGGCTGCCACTGGCCAGGCAGATCAGCGGCGCGGCCCAAGGCCTGGCGAGCCTCGCCGGTTTCGCCCTGCGCGCCCAACAGCAGGCCCAAGTTCAGCCATGCTACGCCCAAGTCGTCCCGATGCGCTACCGATGCGCGAAATGCCGCTATGGCGCCCGATGCATCTCCTGCGGCATGGCGGGCATTACCCAATGCAAAGTACCCCATGCCGGAGTCGGGGAAGCGTGCGACCAAAGCCTCCCAGGCCGGGAGGGCTGCTTCGGCCCCCTGCACCTGCTCGAAGGCAGCGATCGCCTGTAGCGCGTGCTGCTCACCGATACCGCTAGGCATCTCGCCGGGAGCCAGGGCGACGAAAGCCCAGCGATCGCTGCGTGCCCAGGTGGCATCAAAGCGGCGGAAGGATTCGATGCGCGCCGCTTCTTCTCCACTGTGCACGGTCATTTCCTCGGCTTCCAGATCGTAGCCGATGGCCACGGCGTAATGCCACATCGGCCATGCCGGAAGGGCAAGGTTCTGCATGACGACGACAGGGTGGCCGGCGGCGATTTCGGTGAGCAGCGCATCGAAGCTGTTGTCGAGGACGTAAGGAATACGGCCGTGGCGTCTCACCGTGGCAAGCATCTCGGGTTGAACGCTTCCCTCGCGACCGGGCAGGAAGACCTGTGGAATCAGGCGCTCCATGGCCACGTCCGCACCGTCATGGTTGAGCACCATGGCTAGCGAAGCGGGTCCACACTGATATTCTCGTTGGGCGTGGAATGGAACGTCCTCGATCAGCACTTGCTGCGGCAAGGCCTGCTCCGTGCTTTCGGTCAGGCGTGGCGTCGAGGCGCAACCCACCAGCATGAACAGCCACAGTCCCAACAGAAAAACGCCCGCGAAGCGGGCGTTCTTGCGTAGTGGCATGAAACGGTTCTGCATGTCGTCTTTCATCAGCGGGTGAAGGGGAAGACGTTGGTCAGACCGAGGATGTCGGTGACCAGCAGGACAAGGAAGATGAGGACCAGGGCACCTACGACGCTGGCACCGGCGGGCAACTGGTCGAGCTGCTCGGCCATCTGACGGGCCTCTTCGTCAGAAAGAGCGGCCACGCGGGCTTCGACTTCGGCTGGGTCCACCCCCTGGGCGACGAGCTGTTCCTGCACGTCGGCCCGAGAGAGGATCTCGTTGATTCGCTCCCGGTCGGCGTCGGCTCGTTCGGCCGAGAGGGCTGCCTGGGTAGAGACCAGCTCGCTGGCGGGAAGCGGCGCGGCCGATACCGAGACGCTGCCGAGTACTAGGGCGAGAATCAGCAGGGGACTGAGAAAGCGGCGGAGTGTTTTCATGATCAGTGTTCCTTCTTCTTGAGGTGAGGCTTCCGGCTCTTGAATGATCCAGCGCTCCCGGTTCGGTGAGCGCAGAGGTCCACTTGCTCCAGCGATGCTGTATAAGTATAAGCAGAAAGCGCGTGAAATTTCATGCCCTTGCATAAATCGATATGTCGAAATAATCGAGATTCAGTGACCAGCTTATCCCACACGATAGGAGGAGGGCAGTTCAGCGAGCAGGCCGCGGCCACCCGCCAGCGTCACTGCCAGGTCGTGTAGCCCCTCCCACAGCGGCAGATGGGCGGCGCCCTTGATCGAGAGATCGAGGCGCTGGGAAAACAGCAGCAGCTTGTGCAGACGTTTCCTTGGCAGTCGTGAAATGGCTTGCTGATAGGCTGGGCGGCGCTTGTCGAAAATCGCCGGTTTCTGCGCCTTGCAAGCGTGTTCGAAGCTCTGGCCTTGATCGAGGTGTTGATGCAACGACAGCAGGGTGCGAAGCTCGCGGCTCAGCGCCCATAGCACGATGGGGGCCTCGACGCCTTCCCCGCGCAGGCCACGTACGATGCGCGAGACGCGTTCGCGCTCGCCCTTGAGGCAGGCATCGGTCAGGGTGAAGACATCATAGCGTGCGCTGTCTTCCACACCGCCAGCAATCTGTGCAGGGCCCACGCGCGTGCCTGGAGGCAACAGAAGGGCCAGCTTCTGCAGTTCCTGGTCTGCTGCGAGCAAGTTGCCTTCGGTGCGCTCGCCGAGCAGGCGGGCGGCATCCAGCTCGAGCGACAAACCGTGGCGCTCGGCGCGGTCGCGTAGCCAGAAGCCCAGTCTCGCCATGTCTACCGGCCACACCGGGACGAACAATCCGAGTTTGTCGAGCGCCTGGAACCAGGCACTCTTCTGCTGGCGGAAATCGAGTTTGCCCATGCTGACGAGCAAGACGTTGTCACGGTTACCCGGTGCTTCGGCGTACTCCTTCAGTGCCTTGGCGCCCTCCTGGCCGAGGCTCTGGCTACCCAGACGCAGCTCGATCACCTTGCGTGAGGCAAACAGCGACAGGCTGGCGGCAGCCTCGCGCAGCCGGCCCCAGGCGAAGTTGGCCTCCACGTGAAGGATGTCGCGCTCATCGATGCCCCGCTCGCGGGCCGCGCTGCGCACGGCGTCGCAGGCTTCCATGTGCTGTAGCGGCTCCTCACCGGCCACGATTACCACCGGGGGCAATTTCTTGGCCAGCGCTTCCGGAAGCTTGTCGGCAAAGACCTTCATGAGCGCGCCTTCATGCGAGCAGTAGGGAATTAATATTCACGAGCCGTCGGTCACTGCGCGCAGACGGTCGAACAAGCGGCGCTGGGCCTCCTGACGCAGGTCCTGGCGCGCTTCCTCGCGGAGATCATCCTGAGCCAGCAGATTGTCGTCGCTGACGGTGAACCGGGTCGATACCTCGAGGCGCTGTTCGGAGAGGCGGTAGGCCCCGTCGCTACGCTGTTGTACCGAGAAGGGGACCGTGAGCGACATCTCCCGCTCTTGAGGACCGCTGTCGAGAACGCTGAGCTGGCGTTCACGGAAAGTCTCCGGGCCGAGATTGAGCACCAGCGGAGCGTTGTCGTTAACCCGGGTGCCGATCGCTGTCAGGCGCTCTTCCACCAGGCGGGCCAGCTCGCTGTCGTCTCCCGCCAGTGCGAGCTCTTCCAGGGCTAGTCCCGGCGTATCGAAGCCGCGCAGGCGAAAGCCGCAGCCGGCCAGTGCCATGGCCGCCCCGGCGGCCATGGCAAGGTTGAGAAAATCGCGTCGCTGCATGGGGGCTCCCGTTCGGTCTGCGTCAGCTCACCACGATATTGACCAGTTTGCCCGGCACCACGATCACCTTGCGTACCGCCTTGCCCTCGGTATGGCGCTGGACGTTCTCGGCGGCGAAGGCTTCGGCTTCGATGGCTTCCTTGGAGGCTTCGGCCGCTACCTCGATGCGGGCGCGCAGCTTGCCGTTGACCTGTACCACCAGCTCGATGGTGTCGCGCGCGAGAGCCGATTCGTCCACCTTCGGCCAGGGGGCGTCGATGGCCGGCTCCTCATGGCCCAGCTCGCGCCACAACGCATGGCAGGCATGCGGCGTGATCGGTGCCAGCAACAGCACGCAGGCTTCCACGGCCTCGCGGGCCACGGCCAGGCCCTGGGGCGTGGCGTCGTCGAACTTGGCAAGGGCGTTGGTCAGCTCCATCACCGCAGCGATGGCAGTGTTGAAGGTGGTGCGCCGGCCGATATCGTCGCTGGCCTTCTTGATCGTTTCGTGGGTCTTGCGCCGCAGTTCACGCTGGGTGTCGTTGAGCGCCTCGGTGTCCAGCTTGCCCGGCTGGCCGGCCTCGAGGTGTTCAAACACAATGCGCCACAGGCGCTTGAGGAAGCGGCTGGCACCCTCGACGCCCGAATCGGACCACTCCAGCGACTGCTCGGGCGGTGCGGCGAACATCATGAACAGGCGCACGGTATCGGCGCCGAAGCGGTCGATCATCGACTGCGGATCGACGCCGTTGTTCTTCGACTTTGACATCTTCTCGATGCCGCCCATCTCCACCGGTTGGCGGTCACTGATGAGCACCGCGCTGACCGGGCGGCCCTTGTCGTCGCGCTTGACCTCCACGTCGGCGGGATTGAACCACTCCTTGCCGCCGTTCGGCGTCGAGCGGTAGAAGGTCTCGGCGATCACCATGCCCTGAGTGAGCAGGCGCTGGAACGGTTCGTCGACCTTCACCAGGCCCAGGTCGCGCATAAGCTTGGTGAAGAAGCGCGCGTATAGCAGGTGCAGGATGGCGTGCTCGATACCGCCGATGTAGAGATCCACCGGCAGCCAGTAGTCGGCGCGCTCGTCGAGCATGGCGTCGCGATTGTCGGCACAGCAGAAGCGGGCAAAGTACCAGGACGACTCCATGAAGGTATCGAAGGTATCGGTCTCGCGCACCCAGCCGTCGCCCAGCTCATAGAACTCGGGCATACGCTTCAGCGGCGAGCCGCTGGCGTCGACGGTGACCTCCATGGGCAGGGCGACGGGCAGCTCGTCGTCGGAGAGCGGCACGGTCTGCCCTTCGGGGCCGTACTTGACCGGGATCGGTGCGCCCCAGTAGCGCTGGCGGGCCACGCCCCAGTCACGCAGGCGATAGTTGATCTTCACCTCGCCGCGACCCAGCTCAGCCAGCCTGCCGGCGATGGTCTCGAAGGCGGCATCGAAGTCCAGGCCGTCGAACTCCCCGGAGTTGATCAGCACGCCGTATTCCACGTAGGCGCCTTGCGAGAGATCCGGGGCCTGGCCGTTATCGTCGGCAATGACTGCCTCGATGGGCAGGTCGTACTTGGTGGCGAACTCCCAGTCCCGCTGGTCATGGCCGGGAACCGCCATCACCGCCCCGGTCCCGAACTCCATCAGTACGAAGTTGGCAACGTAAACGGGCACCTCGCGACCGGTCAGCGGATGCACGGCCATATGGCCGGTAGGCATGCCGCGCTTCTCCTTGGTGGCCAGCTCCGCCTCGGAGGTGCCGCCCTGGGCGCATTCCTCGCAGAAGGCGGCCAGCTCGGCATTGTCTTCAGCCGCGGCTTTGGCCAGCGGATGCGCGGCCGCCACCGCCACGTAGGTGACTCCCAGCAGGGTATCGGGGCGAGTGGTGTAGACCGAAAGCGGTTCTGCCGCGCTGCCGTCGGTAGCCTTGATATCGAAGCTGAGCTCCACGCCACGCGACTTGCCGATCCAGTTGCGCTGCATGGTCTTGACCTGCTCGGGCCACTCGATCTTGTCGAGGTCGGCGAGCAGCTCGTCGGCGTAGTCGGTGATGCGCAGGAACCACAGCGGGATCTCCTTGCGCTCCACCAGTGCACCGGAGCGCCAGCCGCGGCCCTCGATGACCTGTTCGTTGGCCAGCACGGTCTGGTCCACCGGGTCCCAGTTGACCGTGGACATCTTCTTGTAGACCAGCCCTTTTTCCACCAGCTTGGCGAAGAACCACTGCTCCCAGCGGTAGTAGTCGGTATCGCAGGTGGCGAACTCGCGGCTCCAATCGTAGGCGAACCCCAACGCCTGGAGCTGGCTACGCATGTAGTCGATGTTGTCGTAGGTCCACTTGGCCGGTGGCACCCGGTTCTGGATCGCCGCGTTCTCGGCCGGCATGCCGAAGGCGTCCCAGCCCATGGGCTGCATCACGTTCCTGCCCTGCATGCGCTGGAAGCGCGAGACCACGTCGCCGATGGTGTAGTTGCGCACGTGCCCCATGTGCAGCTTGCCACTGGGGTAGGGGAACATCGACAGGCAGTAGAACTTCTCGCGGCTGGCATCCTCCACCGCCTTGAAGCACTGGTTCTTCTCCCAGAAGTTCTGGGCGTCGCGTTCTATCTCAAAGGGCTTGTACTGGGCATCCATCGGCTTTCGAAATGACCTTAATGTGTTCGGGCACGGCGCGCCGTGCGCTTGCGCAGAAAGTTGTCCGACGTCATTGCCGGCCGGCAGTCTCACGATAAAACGTTGAACTGACGGCGGGATGGCGTCTAAATGGTAACCAAGGATACCCCAGTAGCGCATGCCCGGCCATGCCCGGTCCATGCCGAAAACCGCTTCGAGGAGATGACTATGAGCGAACGTCCCGACTCCCATCGCGAACATCGGCTGCGTGAGGGCTATGAGCGCATGCTTGGCAGGCTGCGTGAGGGTGCGGATGATCTGACCTGGGAGAACCTTCAGCGGGAATTGGACGAGGCGGTAGAGTTCGAGGCCGAACTGGAGGAGTTCACCAAGGACGAACTCGCCCTGCTGCGCGCCTGGGTCGAGCGTGACCTGATCGACATGCGCCGCTACCTGCGGGCAGGTGGTCGTGGTGTGGCCGCTTGGTTGGGCATCGACCTCGATCATCTCTCGCGCCGAGTGGTGGAGTCCCTGTTCTCCATTGCCGACCGCAGCATTGTCGAGAACGCACAACTCAATGAAGACCTGGAAGCAGCCCGGGCCGACTACTGCGAAGGTGAGGTAGCGGCACCTGGGCGCATGGCTTGCGTGCACTGCGATGCGGTGGTCGAACTGGAGGGTGTGACGCGCATCGAGCCTTGCCATCGGTGCGGGCACCGCTACTTCTATCGCCTATCGCAATAAGCGAGCCCTGAGTTGGCGGGTTGGTGCCATGCCGGCCCGCTGCGGCGCTGCTACTCTGATCGGTCGTCATAACCAGGCATGGAGCGCGAGTATCGACACCACTACTAGCCCGCTGAGCAGCAGGGCGTACCCCAGGTTGTGACGCATCATGCGATAACCGCTAACGCCATAGCGGCCCTGCAATGAAAGATTGATCCCCGATAGCGGCCCCACCGAGGTGCCCACCGCCCAGGAGGCCAGGGCGGTAAAGGCAAACAGCGTCTGCTCGTTGCCACGCAGGTCCAGCATCGAGGCCAGCACCGAGACGCCGATGATCGGGTGCAGCCCGGCAACGGCGCTGACAACGATGGCGAGGAAGCTGGTCACGGCCTGGACCGGGCCGAAATGAGAGAACAGTCGCCATTCGCTGCCTGTCGCCGCGACGACGAAAGTAGAGAGTCCCATGGTCAGCAGGCCTGCCGAGAGGAACAGGGCGATCTCGCCGCGCATCGCTGGCAGGCGCGTGAGGGTGTGCTGGCGCACTCGGCGCAGGGTCCAGCGTGGTCCGGCGGATAGGTTGCTGGCCAGTGCCACGGCCGGCAACAGGAAGGTGATGATACTGACGATACCGAGTTCGGGCGTGAGCCGGAAGTGAAATAGCATCACCAGGATAGCCATCGATACCGGCATCATCAGGCTGCGCGGCGAGAGCGAGAACCCGGACACCTCGGCCAGATCGAAGCGGCGCGACAGTTCGAGCGTGGTCAGGAGGCCGCTGAGCAGCGCCAGCGGCAGCCCCACCGTCAGGATGCGAGAATACGCCATGTCCGGCGCCAGGGTCATGACCACCCCCATGGAGGCGAAGAATGGCGACCACAGCGCGGCGCTGGAGAGCCCTCGGTTGAGTGCCAACAGTTGGGGCGTGGTCAACGGGCCGCGCCGGGCGAGGCGGTCGCCGATCATGAACACAGTCGAGAGGTTGAGGATGGTGCCGAGCAGGTGGACGCCGAGCCAGGTGCCCAGGGTGCCTCGGCGGCCCGTTATCGGACGGCCGAGCGGTCGGGTCTTGCCGCTGCGGTTGCCAATCAGCCCGATGAAGCTGACGCCGACCAGCATGGCCACCACATAGCTGTTGCCGCTGGTGACTGTCGGCCAAGCGATATCGGCGCCGTAGCGCCAACCCGCCAGGATCAGCAATCCTAGGCCGATGGCGGCCAATGCACCGGCCTGCCAACGGGTGCGGCGTGGTATGTCTCGCCATAGTAGAAAGGTGGCCAGCCACAGCGCGTAGCCGACGCCGTGCGGCAGCGGCGACAGCCCGGCGAAGCCAAGGATCTGCTGCACCAGGCCGAGCAGGATCAGCATGCCAGCCAGGGCATGACGCAAGGATGTCGGTGGCGAATCGGGTGGGGGCACGAGGAATGGGGCTCCGGCGAGTCGAGGCGATTCTTCTATTTCATGAGCAGTCTAACAATGTCTGCCTATTTCTTGCGACTCGCCGCATCACGCGCCTCTTCGAGTAGCCTGAGCATCGCTCGCGCGGCATTGGAAAGCGTACGGCTGCGGTGCACCAGATAACCCAGCGAGCGGTGAATGTCGGGGTGCGCCACATCGAGCTCGTGAAGATCGCCCGCTACCAGTCGCTCCGGCAGCAGACTCCAGCCCAGGCCGATGGCGGTCATCATCTTGAGGGTTTCGAGGTAATTGGTGGAGAGCGCCACCGGTAGCTCGAGACCGGCGGCGGCAAAGCGTGATTCGACCAGCGTGCGGGTGAAGGTCAGCGAACCGGGGAGCACCGCATCGAAGGCGCACAGTTCATGGAGCGAGAGCTTCCCGTATCCGGCCAGCGGGTGGTCGTGGGCGCAGACGAAGCACATGCGGTCCTGCCAGACGGGTACCACGTCGAGCTGCGGGTCCGGGTGCGGCGCCAGGGTTACCACGGCGATCTCCAGCTCGCCGTCCAGCACGCCCTGGTAGGCCTGCTCCGAGTCGAGGAAACGCAGGTCGAGTCGCACCTCTGGGTGGGCCTGGGTGTAGGTCTTGAGCAGCGGTGGCAGGCGGTGCAGGCCGATATGGTGGCTGGTGGCGAGGGTCAGGTTGCCGGCCACCTGGCCTTCGAGATTGGTCAGTGCGCGGCGGCTGTCGTCCACCATGACGAGAATTTCACGGGCGCGGGGCAGCAGCACCCGGCCCGCCTCGGTGAGGGTGACGCGGCGGCCGATGCGATCGAACAGGCGGGCACCGATCTGCTCCTCGAGGGTGGCAATGCGCTTGGAGACCGCCGGCTGGGTCAGGTACAGATGCTCGGCGGCGCGGGAGAAGCTGCCGCTGTCGGCCACGGCGAGGAAGGCTTGCAGGCTTTGAGTGTCCATCTTTCCTTGTATTCCTTTATGGAATCCAATGGATAAATAACATGAATTGCTTTTATGGGCGAGCCGCGCAAGACTTGATGACACCAACGAGAGCCAAGCGTGAATCACCCGTACGGATTAGCTTGGCGGTTGCTGCAGCGTGAGCGGCGCCGGAACAGCCGCGGCATTGGGGCAGCTCGGACCGACCGGATGAGCAAAAGGGCCATAGAGCCCGGGAGAACGATATGGCAGGCCAGACGCTTTACGACAAGTTGTGGTCGCAGCACCTGGTGAAGGAGCGCGACGACGGCACCGCACTGATCTACATCGACCGCCAGTTGCTGCACGAAGTGACCTCGCCGCAGGCCTTCGAGGGGCTGCGCCTGGCCGGGCGCAAGCCGTGGCGTCTCGACGCGAACCTGGCCACGCCTGACCATAACGTGCCGACCACGCTGAAGGAACGCGCCGAGGGCAACGCCGGCATCAAGGACCCGGTGTCGCTGATCCAGGTGCAGACTCTGGACGACAACTGCGTCGAGTTCGGTATCGAAGAGTTCAAGATCAACGACCCGCGCCAGGGCATCGTGCACGTGGTGGGCCCGGAGCAGGGCGCCACGCTGCCCGGCATGACCGTGGTGTGCGGCGACTCCCATACCGCCACCCACGGCGCCTTCGCCGCGCTCGCCCACGGCATCGGCACTTCCGAGGTCGAGCACGTGCTCGCCACCCAGTGCCTGCTGGCGCAGAAGATGAAGAACATGCAGGTGCGCGTCGAGGGCAAGCTTGGCACCGGCGTGACCGCCAAGGACGTGGTGTTGGCCATCATCGGCAAGATCGGCACCGCCGGCGGCACCGGTTACGCCATCGAGTTCGCCGGCAGCGCCATTCGCGACCTCTCCATGGAAGGCCGCATGACGGTGTGCAACATGGCCATCGAGGCCGGCGCCCGGGTCGGCCTGATCGCCGTGGACGACACTACCATCGACTATCTCGCCGAGCGTCCCTTCGCTCCCCGGGGCGAGCAGTGGAAGGCCGCCGTGGCGGACTGGCGCAACCTGGTCTCCGATGCGGACGCCCAGTTCGACAAGGTGGTCACATTGGATGCCGCCGAGATCGAGCCCCAGGTGAGCTGGGGTACCAGCCCCGAGATGGTCACCGGCATCTCCGGCGAAGTACCCGACCCGACCGAGCAGGGCGATGACACCGTCAAGCGCGGCTACACCCGAGCGCTGGAGTACATGGGGCTCGCGCCCAAGCAGAGAATCACCGAGATCAAGCTCGACAAGGTGTTCATCGGCTCGTGCACCAACTCGCGCATCGAGGATCTGCGCGAGGCGGCCAAGGTGGCCCGCGGCAAGAAGGTGGCAGATTCCATCAAGCTCGCCATGGTGGTACCGGGCTCGGGCCTGGTGAAGCGCCAGGCCGAGGCCGAGGGGCTCGACAAGATCTTCATCGAAGCAGGCTTCGAATGGCGCGAGCCGGGGTGCTCCATGTGTCTGGCGATGAACGCCGACAAGCTGGGTGCCGGCGAGCACTGCGCCTCCACCTCGAACCGCAACTTCGAGGGACGCCAGGGTTACGGCGGGCGCACCCACTTGGTCAGCCCGGCCATGGCCGCCGCCGCCGCCATCGCCGGCCACTTCGTCGACGTGCGCAACTTCGACGCCCAGCCCGTTGCAGAGGAGGCCTGAGCCATGAGGAAATTCGAACGCACCGAAGGGCTCGTCGCACCGCTCGACCGGGCCAACGTCGATACCGACCTGATCATTCCCAAGCAGTTCCTGAAGTCGATCAAGCGCACCGGCTTTGGCGTCAATCTGTTCGACGAGTTGCGCTATCTCGACGAGGGGCAGCCCGGTCAGGACGTTTCCCAGCGTCCGCTCAACCCGGATTTCGTCCTCAATCAGCCGCGCTATCAGGGCGCCAGCGTGCTGCTCGCGCGGCGCAACTTCGGCTGCGGCAGCTCCCGCGAGCACGCGCCCTGGGCACTGGAGGACTTCGGTTTCCGCGTGGTGATTGCGCCGAGCTTTGCCGATATCTTCTACAACAACGCCTTCAAGAACGGCCTGCTGCTGATCACGCTGTCGGAAGAGACCGTGGATCGTCTGTTCCGCGAAGTGGAAGCGAATGAAGGCTACCGCCTCGACGTGGATCTCGAGAACCAGCGGGTGATCACACCCTCGGGCGAGATCCTCGAGTTCGAGGTCGATGCCTTCCGCAAGCACTGCCTGCTCGAGGGGCTGGACGACATCGGCATCACGCTGCAGGACGAGGACGCCATTCGCGCCTTCGAGCAGCGCCACCGTGCCGAGAGGCCATGGCTGTTTCGTGATGGTGCTCAGGCCTGACAAGATCTTTTCTTTACATCCGTCGGTGAGGGGCTGATTAGGCGGCTGGCAAGTGGTCGCCTCTTAACTCAAGCTTGCCTTTGGCACTCCGAGGAGCTGATCCGGCGGCAGGCCTGCGAGGAGGCGCTGTGAACCCATCCCTGGGCGCTACTTTTGCCATCCATGGCAAAAGCTCTCCTCTTCGGCCTGCCCTCGGCGCCCCGCTTGCGACGGTGGTAGTCAACCAAGGAAGCTACGATGACACGCAAGATTCTGGTACTGCCGGGTGACGGCATCGGCCCCGAGATCACCGCCCAGGCGAGCCGCATCCTGGCCGCCTGCCAGGCCCGCGGCCTTGACGTCGAGGTGGAGGAGGCGCTCGTGGGTGGTAGCGCCTATGACGAGCACGGTGAGCCGCTGCCCGCCGTCACCCTGGACAAGGCCAAAGTCGCCGACGCTATCCTGCTCGGCGCCGTGGGCGGCCCCAAGTGGGACAAGCTCGAGGACCTGGCCAAGCGCCCCGAGAAGGGACTGCTCGGCCTGCGCAAGAACCTCGGCCTGTTCGCCAACCTGCGCCCGGCCATCACCTACCCGCAACTGGCTAGCGCCTCCAGTCTCAAGCCCGAGCTCGTGGCCGGGCTGGACATCATGATCGTGCGCGAGCTTACCGGCGGCATCTACTTCGGCCAGCCCCGCGGCATCGAGGTGCGCGACGGCCAGCGCGTCGGCTTCAACACCTACGTCTACTCCGAGAGCGAGATCGAGCGTATCGGTCGGGTCGCCTTCGAGCTGGCACAGAAGCGCGGCAGGCGCCTGTGCAGCGTCGACAAGGCCAACGTGCTGGAAGTCACGATTCTCTGGCGAGAGGTGATGGAGCGGCTGGCGCCGGAGTACCCCGACGTCGAGCTCACGCACATGTACGTCGACAACGCCGCCATGCAGCTGGTGCGCGCACCCAAGCAGTTCGACGTCATGGTCACCGGCAACATGTTCGGCGACATCCTCTCCGACGCCGCTGCCATGCTGACCGGCTCCATCGGCATGCTGCCCTCCGCCTCGCTCAACGAGAGTGGCCAGGGCATGTACGAACCCTGCCACGGCAGTGCACCGGACATCGCCGGTCAGGGCATTGCCAACCCGCTGGCGACCATCCTCTCGGTGGCGATGATGCTGCGCTATTCGCTCGCCGAGCCCGAGCTGGCGGCAGGCATTGAAAGTGCCGTGGGGAAAGTGCTGGACGACGGCCTGCGGACCGCGGATATTGCCTCGGAGGGCACGCGTACCGTCTCTACTACGGAAATGGGCGACGCGGTGCTGGCGGCCTTCGAGGCGCACTGAACGCCAACGCATTCCTCTGTCGTTACCCTGGGCCCGGGCTCGCCTGCGAGGTGAGCCCGGGTCGTGTATACTATTGGCCTCATTCTTTCCAGGAGGACTTCACATGTTGAAAGTCGGTTTCGTCGGATGGCGTGGCATGGTGGGCTCCGTGCTCATGCAGCGCATGCAGGAGGATGGAGATTTCGACGGCATCGAGCCGATCTTCTTCACCACCTCCCAGGTCGGTCAGCCCGGCCCCGACGTCGGCGTGGACGTGCCTCCGCTGAAGGATGCCACCGACATCGAAGAGCTCAAGGCGCTGGATGTGGTGATCACCTGTCAGGGCGGCGACTATACCAAGCAGGTCTACGGCGATCTGCGCGGCAGCGGTTGGAAGGGCTACTGGATCGACGCTGCGAGCACCCTGCGCATGGAGGACGAGGCGACCATCGTGCTCGATCCGGTCAACCGTCGCGTCATCGATGAGCAGCTGGCCCGCGGCGCCAAGACCTTCGTCGGCGGCAACTGTACCGTCAGCCTCATGCTGATGGGCCTGGGTGGCCTGTTCGAGGCCGACCTGATCGAGTGGATGACCTCCATGACCTATCAGGCCGCCTCCGGCTCCGGCGCCAAGCATATGCGCGAGCTGCTCAACCAGATGGGTGCGCTGCGCGACAGCGTCGCCGATGAGCTGGACGATCCCGCCAGCGCCATTCTCGACATCGACCGCAAGGTCACTCAGGCCATGCGCGGCGGCGACTTCCCGATCGACAATTTCACCGCACCGCTTGCGGGCAGCCTGCTGCCGTGGATCGACACCAAGCTCGACAACGGCCAGAGCCGTGAGGAGTGGAAGGGCAGCGTCGAGACCAACAAGATCCTCGGTCTCCAGGACAATCCGGTTCCCATCGACGGTATTTGCGTGCGCATCGGTGCCATGCGTTCGCACAGCCAGGCGTTTACCATCAAGTTGAAGAAAGATGTGCCGATAGATGAAATCGAGGAGCGCATCGCCAAGCACAACGAGTGGGTCAAGGTGATCCCCAACGACAAGGAGGCCACCATCGCCGGGCTGACGCCTTCGGTCGTTACCGGCACCCTGAGTGTTCCGGTGGGCCGGCTGCGCAAGCTGAACATGGGCGGCGAGTACCTTTCCGCCTTCACCGCGGGCGACCAGTTGCTGTGGGGCGCGGCCGAACCGCTCAAGCGCATGCTGAAGATCCTGCGCGAGCAGTGATCGTCTCGCAGTTGCCGTCAACGGGGCATCTCCTGCGGGAGGTGCCCCGTTTTTGTGTGGGCTCAGCAGGCGCTGTGCTGTACGGGGAAGACTGCTGCACTGGACATCGACGTGCAGCACGCGGTACGAGATATGGTAGATATTCGAACCTGCCCCGGGCAGCACAGTAACCGGGTGCCTTGAAGGCAGGCGGCAATGCAAGGGAAACCAATGAGACGCAAGTTGACATCAGCCATGCTGCTGGCGCTTACGACCGCAAGCCCTCTGGCACTGGCACTGGGCGTGGGGGAGGTCGAAGTGCGCTCCTCCCTCAATGCACCGCTGCGTGCCGTCATTCCACTCACCGATACGCAAGGGCTCGACCCCGAGCGGCTGCGAGTCAGTGTGGCGGGGCCTCAGGAGTTCGAGTCCGCTGGGCTGTCGCGCACTCCCTTGGCGGCCAGCGTGCGAGCCGACGTAGAGGTTCGCCAGGGGCGCTGGGTCGTGACCCTCTCCAGCGAGAATGCGGTCCGGGAGCCTTGGGTGGACCTGCTGCTGCGCTTCGACTGGCCAGCGGGCCGTCAGCTGCGAGAAATGACGCTGCTGCTTGACCCGCCTGGCTATGACAGCATGCCAGTGCTGGTGAGCGGTTCGGAGCGCCAGCCTGCAAGTCCCGCCGTCGAAACGCGGGTAACCGAGACTGCGCCCGTTGCCTCACAAGTGGCCGTTGTGCCTGCGGATGGGCGGCGTCCGGCGGAGGAGAGCGCCTGGGTCGGCAGTGGCGATACCCTATGGTCGGTTGCCGGGCGCCTGCGTCCGGATGGTGGGATCAGCATGGACCAGATGATGGTGGCGCTGGTCGAAGCCAATCCCGACGTTTTCCCTTCAGGCAACATCAACGCCATGCGCGCCGGTCATACGTTGGACGTGCCGTCGCGCGAGGCCATTGCGGCGCGCTCTGCACAAGAGGCAACCAACATCGTTCAGGCCATGAATCAGGCCTGGGCGAGCCGAGGCAGCGGTGGTCCGGCTCGCGTTTCACTGACGCCAGCCGCCGCGGTCGGTGACAGTGTCGAGGTGGCTGCCACTGCTGCAGCGCAAGCGGTGGCCGAGTCTTCCGCAGCGTCAGGTCAGCCGCAAGCGACCGAGCAGGGGGAGGGTGCCGGTACTACGGCGGGCGAGGCCTCCGCCGCGCCGCGCCTGACGCTGCTCAGCGATGAAGAGTTGGCTGCCGAGGCCGCGCTGGGTGTGGCCAGGGATGAGAACCGATCGGCGACCACTGCCGAAGAAGAAGGCGGACTTGCCCAGGACGTGCTTGATGCCGAGGTATTGGCAACGCTGGGAGCCGGCGAGCTGACCGTCGGCGGAAGCGGCCCTCGACTCGCACTGCTCGAACAGCGCTGGGAGGAGAGCCGTGCTGCGCTGGAAGAGGTCCAGAGGGAGCGTGATGCCTTGCAGCACGAGTTGGGTGGCCTGCGCGACGAGATCGAGGCCATGCGGGAGCAGCTTGATGCCCTGATGAATGACGGTGCGGGTGATGAGGCAGAGGGTACCGGTGTGGTCGTTCAGCGCGGGACTGAATCCGATGCCGATGCGGCATGGTGGGGGGCGGCCTATCCGGTGGCCATAGATCGCAACCTCATCCTGGGCGGCGCGGGGCTGGCGGCCCTGCTAGGACTCTGGCTCTTTATTCGTCGGCGCCAGCACCGTGAGGCCGCGTCGACGATGGGAAGCCGTACCATGCCGAACATGGTGCATGGTGCTCCTCCAACCGCTGCGGTGGCACCGTCGAGCGCTCCAGCCGAGCCGGCATCTCCTGTCGTCAGGGGAATGAGCGTAGGAGAGGTCGAGTCCTCACAGGAGGAGGTGCCGCGCAATGCCATGCCTCAGGCCGAGGCGATCAGTGAGGCGGATATCTTCATGGCCTATGGTCGCTTCGATCAGGCCCGAGAGTTGTTGGAGGCAGGTCTGGCGCGTGATCCCGAACGGCAGGACTTGCGCCTCAAGTTGCTCAACGTGCACGTCGAGCAGGGTGACCGGCAGGCGGCAGAGCACGAGGCGCAGCGGTTGGCCGAGACCGGCGATGCGGCCCTGGTGGCCGAAGCGGGGCGGTTGCTGGCCAAGCACCAGCCTCCTTCGCCGGAGACTGACTCCCTGTCGAGCCGCTCTGAGACGCCGCGACCCCTGGCCGAGCCAGGAGTGAGGGAGCAGGCCGAGCCCCAAGAGCATACCTCAGAGCGAGACGAGTCCTCGGCATCGGCCGAGCGTGAGCATGCCGACCTTCCTTCCCCGACTCCTGCCGACAGCGGGGAGGCGAGGCCTGATCAGCAGGCGTTCCGTGAGGAGGTCCCGTCGCCCAGGACGTCGGATGTTACGCCGCAGGAGGATGACGACGAGGCCTCGACCGACACCGGCGCGGGACACGCCGCGCCCATCGGGCGCAGCGAGACGTTGGAGTGGCGTACGATCGACTATCAACCACCCAGCCTGGATCCGGAGCCGCCCGCTCGTGAAGAGACGCCGATGCAGCCCAGCGTCGAGTTCCCACGAATCAGCGCGGCCGGCAGCGCCGAGCAGGAGGCCGAGGCGACGGACCGCCACGACGATCAGGCGGACGAGGCCGAGTGGGAGGTCGAGGAGGTGGCCTTCCCGCCGTTGGACCGGGATAATGGTGCAGCCCCAAGCGAGCCTGACTGGCGCGGCGAGCTGAGTGAGGCCCGCCGGTTGCTGGATGCCGGTGAGGTGGAGCGCGCTCGTGCGATGCTGCAGCGTCTGCGTGACGGGGCGGAGGATTCCCGCCTGCGCGACGAGGCGCAAGCATTGCTCACACACAATCGACTCTGACGGTGGCATGACCCTGTTCCGACCTCTCGATGATCATCGCCCCTTGAGTGGCCGCCTGGCCATGGGGGTGGAGTATGACGGCAGCGCCTACTGTGGCTGGCAGCGGCTCAAGCACGCTCCCTCGGTGCAGGCCGAACTGGAGCGGGCGCTCTCCAAGGTGGCGAGCCAGCCAATTACGATACACGCCAGTGGGCGCACCGATTCCGGCGTGCACGCCACCCGCCAGATCGTGCACTTCGATGCGCCGGCGCCCCGTTCGCAGAAGGCCTGGGTGTTCGGTGTCAACGCCAATCTGGCGCGCGACATCGCCGTGCGCTGGGTGCGCGAAGTTCCCGAGGCGTTCCACGCCCGTTTCAAGGCGCTGGCACGGCGTTACCGCTACCTCATCCTCAACCAGCCCAGCCGGCCGGTGCTGGAACGTGCCAATGTCACCTGGTGCCGGGATCCGCTGGACGCCGACACCATGCATCGCGCGGCCCAGGCGCTGGTGGGGGAACACGATTTTTCCAGCTTCCGGGCGGCGGGCTGTCAATCGAAGACGCCCTGGCGCCACCTGCACTTTATCGAGGTGCATCGCCACGGCCCGCTAGTCGTCGTCGACGTGCAGGGAAATGCCTTCCTGCACCACATGATTCGCAACATCGTCGGAGCACTGGTCACGGTGGGTCGCGGCGAGCAAGGCGATGGCTACTTGGCCGAGCTGCTGGCGCTCAAGGACCGTACGCTATCCGACGTCACCGCGCCGGCTTGTGGGCTGCACTTCGTCGACTCGCTTTATGACGAGGCCTGGGGGCTGCCGCAGGAGCCGCTGGGGCCGAACCTGCTGGCTTTTCTGGGTGAGTGGACCGGCGAGCGCGAACTGCCCGCGTGTCCCATGGTCGAATTTCGCCGGGGCCGGCCCGTGGCCGAAGCAGCGGGCAAGGCGCCCATGGCGAAGGAGGATGAGTCATGACGATAGCCTGCCCGCCCCCGGTGCGCACCCGCATCAAGTTCTGCGGCCTGACCCGCGAGCAGGACGTGGCCGATGCCGTGGCTGCCGGAGCCGATGCCCTGGGCTTCGTGCTCTGGCCTGGCAGCAAGCGCTGCGTCGATGAGCAGCGCCTGGCGGCGCTTGCGTCCAGAGTGCCGGCTTTCGTCACTCGGGTGGGGCTGTTCGTCGATCAGGAGCCCGAGCTGATCGCGCGCTGCGCGGAGTATCTCGACCTGCTGCAGTTCCACGGCGACGAGACGCCGGCGTTCTGTTCCGGTATCGGCCGGCCCTGGATCAAGGCGCTGCGCATGCGCGACGACCTCGACCTGCACGCTGCCGCAGAGGCCTATGCCGGCGCCCAGGCGCTGCTGCTGGACGCCTATCGTCCCGGCGTGCCGGGAGGCACCGGCGAGACCTTCGACTGGTCGCGAATCCCCGCAAACCTGGCAAAACCTGTTATTCTCGCGGGTGGGCTGAGCGCGGACAACGTCGCCGACGCCATCGAGCGCGTGCGCCCCTTCGCGGTGGATGTTTCCGGCGGCGTGGAGGCCGAACCCGGCTGCAAGGATCCGCGCCTGCTGTCGGTGTTCGCCGCGGCGGTGGCCGAGGCGGATCGCAAGCGCCTGGCATGAACGTCATTTGCCCAAGCCCGACCCAATTCCCTGTCCCTTATGGCGACCCTATGAGGTGTCTTTAGTGAGCAAGTTCAGTGACCTGACCCGACTGCCGGACGCCCGCGGCCACTTCGGCCCCTATGGCGGTCGGTTCGTCTCGGAGACCCTGAGCTTCGCCCTGGACGATCTGGAGAAGACCTACCTGCGTCTTCGCGACGATCCGGACTTCCAGGCCGAATTCGACTATGACCTGGCCCATTACGTGGGCCGCCCCTCTCCGCTCTACCATGCGGAGCGATGGTCGAAGAAGCTGGGTGGGGCACGGATCTGGCTCAAGCGCGAGGACCTCAACCATACCGGCGCACACAAGGTGAACAACACCATCGGCCAGGCGCTGCTGGCCAAGATGAGCGGCAAGCCGCGGGTGATCGCTGAAACCGGTGCCGGCCAGCACGGCGTGGCCACGGCCACCGTGGCGGCGCGCCTGGGGCTCAAGTGCGAGGTCTACATGGGCGCCGAGGACGTGCAGCGCCAGAAGCTCAACGTCTACCGCATGCGCCTGCTGGGGGCCAACGTGATCCCGGTGGAGTCGGGTACTCGTACTCTCAAGGACGCCATGAACGAGGCGCTGCGCGACTGGGTGACCAACGTCGACGACACCTTCTACATCATTGGCACGGTGGCCGGGCCGCATCCGTATCCGATGCTGGTGCGCGACTTCAACGCCGTGGTCGGTCGCGAGGCACGCCGCCAGTCGCTCGAGGAGTTCGGCAAGCTGCCCGATGCGCTGGTCGCCTGCGTCGGCGGCGGTTCCAACGCCATGGGCCTGTTCTACCCCTTCGTCGAGGATGACGAGGTCGCCATGTATGGCGTCGAGGCCGGTGGCGACGGCGTCGACACCGGGCGTCATGCCGCCCCGCTGGCGTCCAATGCGCCGCGTGGCGTACTGCACGGCAATCGCACCTATCTGATGTCCGACGAAGGTGGCCAGGTTTCCGATACCCACTCGATCTCGGCCGGCCTCGACTATCCCGGCGTAGGGCCCGAGCATGCATTGTGGAAGGACGTGGGTCGGGTGCAGTACGTGACTGCCAACGACGATGCCGTACTCGAGGCGTTCCGCGAGCTGACTCGTATCGAGGGCATCATGCCGGCGCTTGAATCAGCCCACGCCCTGGCGCATGCCAAGGTGCTGGCACCCACCATGCGGCCCGAGCAGAATATCGTGGTCAATCTTTCCGGCCGCGGCGACAAGGACATCATGACGGTGGCCAAGATCGACGGCCTGGAGTTTTGACGATGAATCGAATCGATGCACGCTTCGCCGAACTCAAGGCCCAGGGGCGTCGCGCACTGATCCCCTATATCACTGCCGGCGATCCGGCGCCCCAGCACACCGTCGGCTTCATGCATGCCCTGGTGGAGGCGGGTGCCGACGTGATCGAACTGGGGGTGCCTTTTTCCGATCCGATGGCCGATGGCCCGGTGATCCAGAAGGCCTGCGAGCGAGCGCTCAAGCACGGCGTACGCCTCACCCATCTGTTCGAGATGGTGCGCGAATTCCGTCAGCGTGATGCTCAGACCCCGATCGTGCTGATGGGGTATCTCAACCCGGTCGAGCGCATCGGCCTCGAGGCCTTCGCCGCGCAAGCTGCTGACGCCGGTGTCGACGGTGTGCTGACCGTGGACATGCCGCCCGAAGAGGCCGATGAGCTCGGTCCCATTCTCAAGCAGAAGGGCCTGGCGTCGATCTTTCTGGTCGCCCCTACCACTTCGCAGGAGCGGGCCGCTACAATATGCGCCCATGGCGAGGGCTACCTCTACTATGTTGCGCTCAAGGGGGTGACCGGGGCCGCCACGCTCAACGCCGCGGATGTTGCCGAGCACCTGGCGCCGCTGCGTAGACTGACCGAGCTGCCGCTGTGCGTCGGTTTCGGCATTCGTGACGGTGCCTCGGCCGCCGAAGTCGGCCAGGTCGCCGATGGTGTCATCGTTGGCAGCGCCCTGGTCGGTCGTATCGCCGAGCACGCCGAGCAGCCGGACGTGATTGCCGGAGAGCTCAAGGCGATTCTCGGTGAGATGCGCCAGGCCCTGGATGCGCTACCGGCGCGCTAGCCTTGGGGCTCGCCCTTGCCCACGATTTTGACTCATGACGCCCGGTACCGCCGGGCGCAACAGCATACGGAAGTCTTTCTGACATGAGCTGGCTCGACAAGATTGTTCCCTCCATGGGGCGGATTCAGCGCAAGGACCGGCGGGCCAGCGTGCCCGACGGCCTGTGGCGCAAGTGCCCGAAGTGCGAGGCGGTACTCTACCTGCCCGAACTGGAGAAGCATCACAACGTCTGTCCCAAGTGCGACCACCATCTGCGGTTGACGGCGCGCAAGCGACTCGACTGGTTCCTCGACAAGGAAGGGCGGGAGGAGATCTCGGCCGACCTGGAGCCGGTGGATCGGCTTAAGTTCCGCGATTCGAAGAAGTACAAGGATCGCCTAGGCGCGGCTCAGAAGGAGACCGGCGAGAAGGATGCCCTGGTGACCATGCGCGGAACGCTGGACGGCCTGCCGGTGGTCGTGGTGGCCTTCGAGTTCACCTTCATGGGCGGCTCCATGGGCGCCGTGGTGGGTGAGAAGTTCGTGCGTGCGGCTACCCTGGCGCTCGAAGAGCGTATTCCTTTCGTCTGCTTCTCCGCTTCGGGTGGGGCGCGGATGCAGGAGGCGTTGTTCTCGCTGATGCAGATGGCCAAGACCTCGGCGGCGCTGGAGCGCCTGCGTGAGGCCGGCGTGCCCTACATCTCGGTGCTGACCGATCCGGTGTTCGGTGGCGTTTCGGCGTCGCTGGCCATGCTCGGCGATCTCAACGTGGCCGAGCCCAATGCCCTGATCGGTTTCGCCGGCCCTCGCGTCATCGAGCAGACCGTGCGCGAGAAGCTCCCCGAAGGCTTCCAGCGCAGCGAGTTCCTGCTCGAGCATGGCACGGTAGATATGATCGTGACCCGGGGCGAAATGCGTGCCCGTCTCGGTGGCGTGCTGCGCAAGCTTACCCACCAGCCTCCTCAGGGCCTGGAGCCTCCCGAGCCCCTCGAGCCGGACCTGGTCGATGAGGCACAGCGAGCAGAGGCGGAAGAAGGCGAGTACATGGGGGCGGCCGACCCGGGGGCGCCGGAAGAGGCTGAATCTTCCGAGAACCTCGATCGTGGCGACCCGGCTCGCTGATTGCTCGTGATGCCTTCGATTCCGTCTCGTAGCCTGGAGGCCTGGCTCGATTACATGGAGCGGATCCATCCGGTTGGCATCGACCTTGGCCTCGATAGGGTGGCCGAGGTAGCCCGTCGCATTGGGCTGCTGTCCCAGCGCCTGGCGCCGCGGGTGATCACGGTCGCCGGAACCAATGGCAAGGGGTCGACCGTTGCCATGATCGAAGCGTTGGCCAGGGCGCACGGCTTGACTACGGCCGCCTATACTTCGCCGCATCTGATGCGTTACAACGAGAGGCTGCGTATCGACGGTGACGAGGCTGATGACGCCACGCTCATTGCCGGCTTCGAAGCCGTCGAGGCAGCACGTCTTTCCGATGATCCCGTCAGCCTGACTTACTTCGAGGCAGGAACCCTGGCGGCGCTTTGGGCTATTGCCCGCCACGCGCCGGATCTCGCCGTCCTCGAAGTGGGGCTTGGCGGCCGCCTGGATGCAGTCAACGTCATCGATGCCGACGTCGCCGTGATCACGACCATCGCTCTTGATCATGCCGCCTTCCTTGGCACCGACCTGGCGGGAATCGGCCGTGAGAAGGCCGGTATCATGCGCGCCGGGAGCCCCGCCATCCTGGGTAGCCGCGAGCTTCCCGACAGCGTACGCCAGTACGCCAAGGCCTGTGGGGCTCCGGTTTTGGCGCTGGGGCAGGAGTTTCGCTGGCAAGCGGGCGCCTCCGGCCGCTTCGACTGGCAGGGAAGCGCTGTCGACGGCGCCTTGCCCAGTCTCGAAGACTTGCCCGATCCGGGGCTGCCGCTGGACAATGCGGCAACGGCACTGCAAGCCTTGACGGCGGCCGGCGTAGTGCTCGACCCAGTGAGCTGTCGGTTGGCCTTGCGCGAGCTGCAGGTACCCGGTCGGATGCAATGGCTGGGGCAATGGTGCCTGGATGTGGGGCATAACCCGCATGCCGCGGGCTATCTTGCGGAGAGGCTCTCGACTCAGCCATGTCGCGGTCGTACCTGGGTGCTGCTAGGCATGCTCGCAGACAAGGACGCCGACGGCGTCATCGAGGCGCTGGCCAAACTGGCGGATGGCTGGGTAGCCGTGACGCTGGCAGGAGAGCGGACGCGGGCAGCCGCCGATCTGGCGCGGCGCATCGACGACCGAGGCGGGCATGTCGCTTACCAGGCAGAGTCGCCCGAGGCTGGCGCCGAATGGTTGTCGGGGCGCCTGGCGCCGGACGATCGCGTATTGGTGTGCGGCTCCTTCTTCACGGTGGCGGCCATACTGGCGTGGAAGCAGGCGCAAGCGTTTTAGTGGGGCAGGAGGGGTGATGAAGTACGGAATGCGCGAACGAATCAGCGGTGCCATCATTCTGGTTGCCTTGGCGGTAATCTTCGTGCCGATGCTGTTCGATGAGCCCGCTCCCCGCGATGAGCGCCCTCAGCCGGTGTTGACAATCGAGCAGCCGGTGCCGGTGGAACGGCGTAACGTGCCTGATCCGCAGCCGCCGGCGAGCCTGGGACAGATCCAGAGTCCCGAGGCGAATCCTGCGCGGGTGGAGCCGCAGCCGCCGATGGCAGACGTCGAGCCCGAGCCCGATGATGCAACTCGGATCGATGCGGACCCGGCCGTGGCGCTCCAGGAAGAGAAGGGCAACGACGCGGAGCCGTCGGTCGAGGCACCCCGCGAGGATCCGATTGCCGAGCTGGCCCAGGCCGCGTCGGAACGGCAGGAGAGTCGCCAGCCGGAAGCCTCAGGCGCCGAGCGACAAGTGAATAGCGTGAGCGCGTCACCCGGCGGTGAATGGGCCGTGCAAGTGGGCAGCTTTGGCGAGCCGGGCAATGCCGAGCGGCTCCAGGCGCAGTTGCAGGAACAAGGCTTCCCCGTCTACAGCCGGCGGCGCGACAACAACATGACCACGGTCTACGTGGGACCCTTCGACTCGTCGGAGTCCGGTGAGCGTGCCATGAGCGCCGTCAAGGAGCGGGTCAACCTCCAGGGCCTGCTGGTGCGAGTGAGAGAGTGAGCGCATGACGCTGACCTGGATCGACTGGGGGTTTCTCGCCGTACTGGCCGTCTCGACTCTGGCCGGCTTCATGCGTGGCCTGGTTCGCGAAGGCCTGGGTCTGGCGGCCTGGATCATCGCGCTGCTGGCTGCCCGACTGCTGGCCGAGCCGGTGGCCGACCTGCTGTCCGGTCTGATCGACAACCCCGATGGCAGGCTGGTGCTGGCTTTCGTGCTGGTGATTCTTGGTGTGGTACTGCTTTGCGGTATCGTCATTCGCATGGTCCATGCCGCCGTGGAGTGGGTCGGGATGGGATTCTTCAACCGTGTCGCCGGTGCCTGTTTCGGTATCGCCCGCGGTGCGGCCATACTGGTGGTAGCCACCATCCTGATCAGCCTGACGCCCCTGTCACAGCTACAGGCGTGGCAGAATGCAGAGCTGCGGCCCACCTTCGAGCAACTGCGCGACTGGGCCGTGAGCCAGCTCGAGACCTGGGAAGGGCGCGTGCCCGAGGCCGCCGAGGGCTGGCGGAATATTTCGCTGCCCGAGCGTCGTGGTGGGCAGATGCCCGAGCCCGCCGCCGATGCGCAGTGAACGACGGATTCTTCTTTGCCGACCCGGTCGGCACCCTGCAAGCGAGGTAAGGTGGAATGTGCGGTATCGTCGGCCTTCTGGCCAAGCAGACCGTGAACCAGGCGATCTATGACGCCCTGACGGTGCTTCAGCATCGCGGCCAGGATGCCGCCGGCATGATGACATGGAGCGAGGGGCGCTTTCTGCTGCGCAAGAGCAATGGCCTGGTACGCGATGTGTTCCACACGCGCCACATGGCGCGACTGCAGGGCAACCTGGGCATTGGCCATGTGCGCTACCCCACGGCGGGCTCCTCCAGCGAGGCGGAGTCGCAGCCGTTCTATGTCAACTCCCCGTATGGCATCGCGCTGGCCCACAACGGCAACCTGACCAATTCCGAGCAGCTCAAGCAGGAGCTGTTCTCTTCCGATCTGCGGCATATCAATACCAGTTCGGATTCCGAAGTACTGCTCAACGTCTTCGCCCATGAGCTGGGCAAGCAGGGGCTGCATCTCGCCCCAGGCGACATCTTCGACGCGGTGCGTCGCGTGCATCGCCGCTGCCGCGGCGGCTATGCCGCGGTGGCTATCATCAACGGCGTTGGTCTGGTCGCCTTCCGCGACCCCAACGGCATTCGTCCTGTCGTGTTCGGCACCCGCGACGAGGGCAACGGTCAGGAAGTGATGATCGCCTCTGAATCGGTGGCGCTCGACGTTGGCGGTTTCGAACTGCACCGCGACCTGGCGCCGGGCGAAGCGATCTTCGTCGACATGGAGGGAGAGTTTCATACCCAGCAGTGCGCCGATACGCCAAGGTGCGCCGATACGCCAAGGTTGTCGCCGTGTATCTTCGAGCACGTCTACCTGGCGCGCCCCGACTCGATTCTCGACGGCGCCTATGTCTACGGCACGCGCATGCAGATGGGGCGCAAGCTTGGCGACCGTATCCGCAGCGAGTGGCCGGCGCACGACATCGACGTGGTGATTCCGATTCCTGATACCTCGCGTACCTCGGCGCTGGAACTAGCTCAGCATCTGGGTGTGACCTATCGCGAAGGCTTCATGAAGAATCGCTACATCGGCCGCACCTTCATCATGCCGGGCCAGACCCAGCGCAAGAAATCGGTGCGCCAGAAACTCAACGCCATTGGCGTCGAGTTCAAGGGCAAGAACGTGCTGCTGGTGGACGACTCCATCGTCCGCGGCACTACCTGCAAGCAGATCATCCAGATGGCACGCGATGCAGGGGCCAACAAGGTGTACTTCGCCTCGGCGGCGCCGCCGGTGCGCTACCCTAACGTCTACGGTATCGACATGCCGGCGGCTGCGGAATTGATCGCCCATGGCCGCAGTGAAGCGGAAGTGGGGGAACTGATCGGCGCCGATCGCATCTTCTACCAGGATCTGGAGGACCTCAAGGCCGCCTGTCGCGAGGTCAACCCGGGACTCGAGCGATTCGACTGCTCGGTGTTCGATGGCAACTACATCACCGGCGATATCGACGACAGCTACCTCTCGGCACTGGAAGCCTCGCGCAATGACGCCGCCAAGGAGCAGCTAAGCGTCGGGGCCCACGCCCTGGTGGGCATGCACAATCAGGAAGACGACATCGACGACTGAGGTGGCCGAGCATGCATGACACAACATCTCCAGACGACGGCTGGGCGCTGGAAACCCTGGCGATTCGTGCTGGCCATCAGCGTACCCATGAGCAGGAGCACGGCGAGCCGATCTTCCCCACGTCGAGCTTCGTCTACGGCAGTGCCGCGGAAGCGGCGCGCAAGTTCAAGGGAGAAGAGCCGGGCAACGTCTACTCGCGTTTCACCAATCCCACGGTGCACACCTTTGAGCGTCGTCTTGCCGCGCTGGAAGGCGGTGAGCGCTGCGTGGCGACGAGCTCCGGCATGGCGGCGATTCTATCGACCGTGCTTGCCCTGTTGCAGGCCGGGGACGAAATCGTCGCCTCACGCTCGCTGTTCGGTTCCACCGTCAGCCTGTTCGACAAGTACTTCGGCAAGTTGGGTATTACCACACGCTACGTGGAGCTCTCCGATCTGGCCGCCTGGGAGGCGGCAATCACGCCGCATACCCGCCTATTGTTTGCCGAGACGCCTTCCAACCCGCTTTCCGAGGTGGTCGACATTGCGGCACTTGCCGAGATCGCTCACCGGAATGAGGCGTTGCTCGCTATCGACAACTGCTTCCTGACGCCGGCATTGCAGAAACCGCTGACGCTGGGGGCCGATCTGGTGATCCATTCTGCCACCAAATATCTGGACGGGCAGGGACGTGCGGTGGGAGGCGCCGTCGTGGGGCGCGACAAGGTACTCGAAGAGGTGTTCGGCGTGGTGCGCACCTGTGGGCCATGTCTGAGCCCGTTCAACGCCTGGATCTTCACCAAGGGTCTCGAGACGCTCTCGCTGCGCATGCGAGCCCACTGCGAGAATGCCCAGGCACTTGCCGAGTGGCTGCAGGGACACCCGGCGGTGGCGCGGGTTTACTACAGTGGCTTGCCGGACCACCCGCAGCATGAGCTGGCTTGTCGCCAGCAGACTGGCTTTGGTGCGGTGCTGGGTTTCGAGGTGAAAGGGGGCCGCGAGGCCGCCTGGTCGGTCATCGATGCCACCCGCATGCTCTCGATTACCGGTAATCTGGGTGACGTCAAGAGCACCATCACCCATCCCGGCACCACCACCCACGGGCGTCTCTCAGAGGCACAAAAGGAAGCTGCGGGGATTGGTGAGGGGCTAATCCGCGTGGCGGTCGGTCTCGAGGCGTTCGACGACATTCGCCTCGACCTGGCGCGTGGACTCGATGCGCTGCTCTGACTCGAAATGCTTGGCGCGGCGCAGGCACGCACGGCGCTCGAGCGAGTGATTTTTACGAATGTAACGTTCGGTTTTTTCAGCACATCCTGAGCAACCGTTACGGTATGCTGCCTTTCATCGACGACGCAGCTCAACGGGAGCGACGAGATGTGGCGCAACACCCGCTCAGGCTGGGGCCTGGTCAGCATACTTCTTCACTGGGCCAGCGCCTTGGCAATCGTGGGCCTGTTCCTGCTCGGTTGGTGGATGACGGACCTAGGCTACTACGATCCTTGGTACAACCGTGCCCCGTGGTGGCACCGCTCCATTGGCATGCTGTTGCTGTTCGCTACGCTGCTGCGCGTGTTCTGGCGCCTGTTACAACCCACTCCCGTCGCCCATGGTAGCCGCGTGGAGCGTGTCGCCGCGCACGTGGGGCATATCACACTTTATGTGCTGATGCTATCCGTCATGATCAGCGGCTACCTGATCTCCACTGCCAAAGGGCATGGCATCAGCGTCTTCGACTGGTTCGAGGTGCCGGCTCTGGTGAGTCACCTTCCCGACCAGGCCAGCGTTGCTGGCGAGATCCACTGGTACAGTGCCGTGGCGCTGTTGCTGCTGGCGGCGGGCCATACCCTGGCAGCACTGAAACACCACTTTTTCGATCGCCACGATACCTTCGTGCGCATGTTGAATCCGGCACGTACGCGTCGCCGTTGAACGCCAGCGCCCATGGGCGCTTCCATCAAGGAGAGACTCGATGTTCAAGAAAACCGCACTCGCTGCTGCCTTTGGCGCCGTTTCCCTGGCCGTCGCCGGTCCGGTACTGGCAGACGACTACGTGGTGGACACCGAAGGGCAGCATGCTTTCATCCAGTTCAAGATCAACCATCTCGGCTTTTCCTACATTCTCGGCAATTTCGAGGAGTTCGAAGGCCGCTTCCACTACGACCCCGAGGACCTCGAGGCATCAAGCGTCGAGATGGAGGTTCAGGTGGATAGCTTGAACACCAATAATGCTGAGCGTGACAAGCACTTCCTCAGTGGCGACTTCCTGGAAGCCGATGAGTATCCGACCGCCACCTTCGTTTCCACCGGCTTTACGCCCAACGGTGAGGACGAGGGTATCTTGACCGGTGACCTGACCCTGCACGGAGAGACTCGCGAGATCGAGATGCCGGTTACCCTGATGGGTGAGGGAGAAGACCCGTGGGGCGGCTACCGTGCCGGTTTCGAGGGATCGACGACGCTGACCCTGGCCGACTTCGGTATCGACATGAGCGACTTCCCCGAAGCGATGCATGAGCTGGAACTCTACGTTACCTTCGAGGGCGTGCGTCAGTAACAGAGCGCTCGCTGTCGTGATGAGGCCCTCGACACAGCCGAGGGCCTCATTATGCAAGCCGATACGAGATTGTCGCTGAACTCTAGTACCATGCAGGCTTAACTCGGTCATGGAGCCTGCAGGTGCGTCATTTGCTCAGTCCTTTCCGTTGCCTGTGGCAATTATCAAGGTTCCGTTCACGCTCAGCTAGCAATGGTTGCCAGGGTGACTCACGTTTCAGGGTGCTGCTGGAAAGCCTGCCGAATGTCGCGGTCCAAGGCTATGACCGCAATCGGCGGGTCATCTACTGGAATGCGGAAAGTGTTCGGCTCTACGGTTACCGGGCCGAAGAGGCTGCCGGTCGTCCCCTCGAAGAGCTGATCATTCCCGAGCCCATGCGAGCGCAGGTGATACGCAACCACACGGCATGGCTATGCGAGGGCAAGGCCATACCACCGGGGCGCCTGGTGCTGCAGGACAAGCAGGGGTGTCCGGTGCCTGTCTACTCCTACCATGTGATGCTCGACGAATTCACCGCAGATCCCGTCATGTTCTGTGTCGATGTTCGTCTCGATGACATCGAGGCCGAGCGACGAGCACCCTCTGCGATCGATATGGATCTGGAGACATTATTGCAGTGAAACCGCTTTTCTCTCGCGATGCCGCCATGTCTCGGTTGGGCCCGGCCCTCTGGCGTCAGACCTGGCCAATGACTATCGGGGTGTTGGCACTGCTTGGCTTTCAACTGGTGGACAGTGCCTTCGTCGCTCGGCTGGGCACGGCGCCATTGGCAGCCCAGTCGTTCACCTTCCCTCTGACATTCCTGATCATCGGTGTGCAGGTGGGGCTTGGCATCGCCATTGCTGCGTTGATTTCGCGTGCGCTGGGTGCCGGCGAAATTGAAAGGACGCGGCGCCTTGGCTCATTGGTACTGATGGTGGGCGGTGCCATCATTGCTCTGCTCGCATTGATGCTGTGGTGGGCCCAGTCGCCTATTTTCTCTCGCTTGGGTGCCGATGCGGCAACACGAGAACTAATCCGCCACTACTGGGCACCGCAACTGCTTGCCGCTTGGCTGGGGGCGCTCCTCTACTTCGTCTACAGTCTGTTTCGTGCTCACGGCGATACGCGACTGCCTGGCAAGATGATGGTGGTAACCAGTCTCGTCAACTTGCTGCTCGATCCGCTACTGATCTTCGGCTTCGGCCCTTGGCAGGGGCTCGGTCTGCCCGGTGCAGCTTGGGCCACGGCGATCGCCTTCGCCAGTGGGCTGCTGCTGATCGCCAAGCGGCTGCTTCAGAACGACTGGTTGGCGGGCAGTGGACTCAGGCGGGAGTTGGCGGTTTCGACGCGTCCCTTCGTTGGCATTGCCGGGCCGGCAATGATCAGCCAACTCATGCCGCCGCTGGCGGCCATGCTTGCGGTTTCGGTGGTGGCGAGTCTCGGTGAGTCTTCCGTGGCTGCTTGGGGCCTGGCGAGCAGGCTCGAAACGCTGGCGCTAGTCGTGGTGCTGGCCATGACCATGTCACTGCCCCCTTGGCTGGGGCGCTGCTATGGTGCCGGCGACTGGACGCAGATCAGGCAACTGGTGCGCCTGGCGCTGCGGCTCGTGGTGGGATGGCAACTCGCACTGGGTATCATTCTGGCGCTGTTTTCGCCCTGGGCTGCTGAGCTGCTGGCGGGCAGTCCTGACGTGCGTGACGATCTGACGGTGCTGATTCGTTTTCTGCTGCCGAGCTACGCAGCTCTCGGCGTCTGCATGCTGGTAGTGTCCGCCGGCAATGCGCTGGGCTGGCCGCTGCGGGCCATGTTGATGTCGATGGCGAGGCTGTTCCTCTGCTATCTGCCGTTTCTTTGGCTGGGAGCTTCGCTTGCCGGTCTGCCGGGGCTCGCCATGGGAGCGGCGTTGGGCAACGTGCTGGCTGGAGTGGTTGCCTGGCAACTGATGCGGCACATGCTGGCACGAAGCGAGGCCTGTTCGAAACTTTTGTCTCGTGAGCGAACCTGACGCCTGTTCCGCTGTCAGGATTAGGACGTAGTGGCTCGACCGTTCCGGGTCATGAAAGCAACTCTGATGGAATGGAGTACGTAATGAAGCTCACCAAGTTTCTGGCAACGATCGCGCTCACCCTGGGTATTGCCGGCGGCGTGTCGGCACAGCAGATGCAGGCCCCGCCCCAGGGGGATCAGGTGGACCAGCTCGATCAGTTGCTCGACCTGGACGAGAACCAACAGCAGGAGATCCGTAGCCTGCTGGATGAGGCTGAGCGTCAGCTGGCGCCCAAGGAGCAGGAAGCCCAGGCGCTTCAGGCGCGCCTTGGTGATCATGTCGGTCCCGACTACGACGAGAACCAGATTCGTGAGGATGCCTCGCGGCTAGGCGACCTGACCGGCGAGATCACGGCCGAGACGGTATTGCTTCAGTCTCGCATCGAGTCAGTGTTCACCGATGAGCAGCGTCAGCAGCTGGACGATGCGATCGCCCAGCAACAGCAGCAGATGCAGGACCTGCAGAACCAGATGCAGCAACAGGCCCAGCCGGCCCAGCCTGCGGAGTAAGGCTGCCTGCACAGCGACTTTCGTGCGGGAGTCGCTGTGGCATCGGGAGAAGTCAGCGGCGGCTTGTTGCTGTTCGCCCCTGACCGAATGGCGTGATCCATCATCGACCCGAGCGGTCTGAATGTATCCCGTGACGCTGCATGACGTAGCGCACGGGTGGGTATCGACGAGGCCCTGTCGAGCGATCGGCAGGGCCTCGTTGCGTCGGTAGGGGTTGGCTTCTGCTGCGCTCGTGGCATGAAGTCGCGAAATGGAAACAGGGGCTGCACCTTCTTATCCTCCGTATCACGGGGCGAATTTTGTGGGCGAGCCTCACGTTTGTGCTGTCTCATCATTGCGACGGATCGAGGCTGCGCTAATCAGTTGTAAGCAGCTGCATGAACACCGTGCTCTTTCAATTATCTGTTTTTTTAGTTTTATGTTTGGCATGGCATACCTTTCGCTAGGCAGGGTATGAGCGGGATCGTTGATGAGTCGCTCATCAGGAGTTTGACCGAACCACCCCCAAGGAGACGGGGACAAGGAGGCGCTATGAAGCTCAAGACACTGACTGCCAGTATGGCCCTGATCTTTGCCGGCCTGGCTGGCGCGACCGCTCATGCCGATAGCGAGACGTGGCAGAGCGGCAATGTTTCCGCCACGGCATCGTTGGGAGTGGCCAGCGAATCGTCTCCCATGCTGCTGGCCCAGGCCGGCGGTGCCGAGGGTGGCCTGGACGGCGGTGCCGAGGGTGGCCTGGATGGCGGTGCCGAGGGTGGCCTGGATGGCGGTGCCGAGGGTGGCCTGGATGGCGGTGCCGAGGGTGGCCTGGATGGCGGTGCCGAGGGTGGCCTGGATGGCGGTGCCGAGGGTGGCCTGGATGGCGATGCCGAGGGTGGCCTGGATGGCGATGTCGAAGGCAGTGTCGATGGCGACACCGATGCCAGCGCCGAAGGTGATACGACCGATGGTTCTCTCGATGGCGATGCCGAGAGCAGCCTTGACGGTGACATGGAGACGGAAACCACGGATGAGTTCGACGCGGAGACCGACATGGACGCCGATGCGGAAACGGAGACCGAGGTTGAAGCCGACGATCCGAAAGCACCAGGGCTGGATCGTGCCATGAAGCAAGCTGCCGAGCCTGCCCAGGAACGGATCGAACAGAATCGTGAGCGCATCAGGGGGACGGCAGAGGGCGAGACGGAAGCCGAAACTACCATCGACACCAATTGAACCGGCATGCGTTTGCTCTCAAAGCATTCTGAGGGAGCCAGTAAGGAAACCGGGGGCGCAGCTGCGCCCCCGGTGCTCTGCGCCTCAGTCGGCTGCTGGCGGCGCGGGCCTCGAGGGTGAGGCATGAGGGACTGCCAGCTTCTCCTGCTGCCATGCGAAATAGAGGAACAGCACGCCCATCACCAGGTAGCCGAGGGTGAAGTCCCAGGCGGCATTTACGGCCAGTTTGGGGGCGTGCATCAAGCCGACGAAGGAGAAGGTGGCTGCCACCGCGGCGAAGGTGGCGGCGCGACGAAACTGGTGGTCGATGACCGACACCGTCATGGCACCGATAAAGATCGCCATGAACATGGCCCCCTGGCCCATCGGTACGACACCCGAGGAGATGCCCGTGACGGTCTCTTCGGCGGCCCGGTTGAAGCGTGTCATCACGTAGTTAGCGAAGTAGGGCAGCATGGCCAGTGCCACCGCCGGGTAGTAGCGAGTATCATTGCTCTGGAAGGCGGTGGCGATCATCGACATGCCGACGAAGACCAGGATCGGTGCGACCACCGAGACGGGGATGATGGCTGCCAGCGCGGCGATCAGGCCGAACATAGTGGCAACGGCATAGACGGCACCGTTGAGGATGCTGTAGCCGCGTCCCGCTCCCATCCACTTGGCGCCCACGGTGGCAATATAAACGGTGGTAGGGAAGACGCCGCCGAACAATGCGCCGATCATGGTACCGGCACCATCCACGGCCTGGCACTCGCGAACGTCATACTTGTCGCCCGCGGCCTCCATGGCCTCGACGTTGTTCATGGTCTCGATGGCGTTATACAGCGTGATTGGCAGCACCACGGTGAGCACCGCCAACATGCCGGTGAACAGCAGTCCCAGCCCCTCGAACCAGGCCAGGTTGGGCAGCAGCGGATAGAATCCCAGGTGGGTAAAGGCGTCGCTGAAGCGCTCGCCGCCGGCATCACCGATCAGGTAGGCCATGGCGGTGCCGATGACGATGGCGAACAGCGAGGTAGGCAGGCGGAACGGCATGCTGACGCGGGCCACCAGGCCGACGATGATGATTGCCAAGACCAGCAGGCCGATCACGGGCATTTCCAGGGTCTTGAACAGCATCTCGCCGGCGATGAAGGTCAGTGCCACCCCCGCCACTGCCCCGAGCATGGCGGCTCGCGGCAGGTGATACTGCACCCAACGGCCTACCAGGCTGACGGCGGCCTCGATGGCACCGCTGATGAAGCAGGCCGCGACCGCCACCTTCCAGGCCAGCTCGGCATCTCCGGTGAGCTGCTTGGCAGGCAGCAGCACGCCGAACAGGAAAACGAACATCACCGGCGTGGAGATGCCGTAGGAGAGCGCGGTGACGTCGGCGCGGTTCTCCTTGCGTGCCAGGCGTGCTGCCGACCAGGCGTAGTAGAAGTTGCCGACCATCACCGCCACTGCAGCTCCCGGTAATACCTGGCCGAAGACGATGGAAGCGGGAAAGCCCATACCCAGCATGGTGATGGCGATGATGACGAAGTTGGCGATATTGTTCTGGAAGAGGGCGAAGAAGGCATCGGTGTCCTCCTTCTTGTACCAGGGGTAGTGCACGGGGGAAGCCGCCATGATGAGCCTCTTGCGTGTTGGGGTTGTAGTCAAGGCAGGCCCAGTTTGACTATTTTCTGACTATTCGGTCAAGACTGCCTTTGTCGTATGTCGCAAGGCTAGCGCGGTATGATGGGTCAATTTTCGTGGATTTCGTTGCGCTATGCGGGAGAGATGCGTAGGCGCCCATGCAGACAGGGGATTGATCGATGGATCTAGACGAGAGCTGTATCGTTCGCCACTTCAATTTTTACAGTCCTCTGTCCGAGGAGGACAAGGCACTGCTAGCCACGCTCGAAGACAGCGCCTCACGGGTGCGGGCGGGCACCGTGCTGTGGGAGGAGCGGGATGAGGCCGAAGAGTTCTGTACGCTCAAGGCTGGCTGGGCATTCTCCTACCGTGAGCTGGAGAACGGTACGCGACAGATCCTCGAAATCTATCTGCCGGGCGATATCATCGGGCTGCGCGAGTTTGCCTTCACGCAGCGCCTGGCCGGGGTGCAGATGGTCGAGGACGGAGAAGTCTGCTTCTTTCCCCACTGCAACCTCGTCAACATTTTTCGTCAATCGTTTACCCTCACTTCGATCCTGTTTGCCGTGGCCAGCCGCCAGCAGATCTTGATTACCGAGCGCCTGGTGAATCTGGCACGCCGCAACGCTCGTCAGAAACTGGCGCACTTCCTGCTGGAAATCTATCAGCGCCTCAAGCAGACCCATGCCCATGGTAGCGATAGCATTCGGTTGCCGATGTCACAGGAGATCCTGGCCGATCTGCTGGGGCTCAGCCCGGTGCATATCAGCCGAACCTTTACTGCCCTGAGTGAAGATGGACTGGTCATTCGTAATCGACACAAGGTGACCTTGCCGGACCTGGAGGCCTTGACCCAGGAGGCCGGGTTCGATGACCGCTACCTGATCGAGAACATTCGCCCTGTGCTTGGTGGCCAGGGCGCATGACGTCGTGAGGCTATCAACAAGATAAAAACGCTGCACCCCGGATATACCGGGGTGCAGCATTGGCGACTTACCGTACTCGATCAGTTGACCGCGGCGATGGCCTTGGCCAGGTAGGGCAGGTTCTCGTGGGAGAAACCGGCCACGTTGGCGCGGCCCGAACGTACCATGTAGATGCCGAACTCGTCGCGCAGGCGGTCGACCTGCTCCGGCTGAAGGCCGGTATAAGAGAACATGCCGCGCTGCTCGGCCACGCAGGCATACTTCTGGTCGAGCCCATAGGGCTTCAGAGCCTCGACGAAATCGCGGCGCAGGGTGTTGATGCGGTCGCGCATCTCGGTGAGTTCCTCGCGCCACAGTGCAGCCAGCTCGGCGGAGTGCAGGATCTCGCTGACGATGGCGCCGCCATGGGCCGGTGGGTTGGAGTAGTTCTCGCGGGCGACGATGGCCACCTGCGAGCGGATGTTCTGCATCTGCTCGTTATTCTTCGCCACCATGATCAGGCAGCCGGTGCGCTCGCAGTAGATGCCGAAGTTCTTCGAGCAGGAACTGGTGATGATCACCTCGTCGAGGTTCTCGGCCAACAGGCGAACGCCGTAGGCGTCTTCATCGAGACCTTCGCCGAAGCCCTGGTAGGCGAAGTCGATCAGTGGTAGCAGGCCGCGCTCACGAACCACTTCGAGGATCTGCTGCCACTGTTCGCGGTTCAGGTCAAAGCCGGTGGGGTTGTGGCAGCAGGCATGCAGCACGATGACGTCGCCGGCGGGAATCTGCTTGACCGCTGCCAGCATGCCTTCGAAGTCGAGGCGGTTCTCGGCGTCGACGTAGGGGTACTTGTGCAGTTCGATACCGGCGGCAGTGAAGATACCGTGGTGGTTCGGCCAGGTAGGGTTGCTGACCCAGATGCCCTTGCCGGGGAGCTGGGTGCTGATGAAGTCGGCGGCCAGACGCAGTGCGCCGGTGCCACCCGGTGACTGTGTCGCGCTGGCGCGACCGGCCTCGAGTACCGGCGAGCCTTCGCCCAGCACCATCGGCAGGATCACTTCGCCATACTCGGGTGCACCATGGGAGCCGATGTAGGTTTTGGTGGTTTCGTTCTTGAGCAGCAGGGCCTCGGCTTCCTTGACGGCGCGCATCACCGGGGTATTGCCCTGGGCGTCCTTGTAGACGCCGACACCGAGATCGACCTTCTCGGGATTGGTATCCTTCTTGAAGGCTTCGATCAGGCCGAGGATGGCGTCCCCGGGAACCCGCTCAATATGTTCGAACATGTATTTCGCTACCTCGTCGGTCTGGCGGCAAGTGGGTGATCGTGGCGACGCCGGGCCTCGTTATCGTACGGCCCGCATCCTCTACATGATGCCACTGCCTTACGCATTCTGCCACTTGAGGTGTCGGCGGGCAGTGGCGCGATCAGCCGCTGATGACGCGGTTTCGACCTTGATGCTTGGCCGCGTATAGACTGCGGTCGGCTCTGCCGATCAGCGTGTCTCTCGACTCCCCCAGACGGTACTCGGCAAGCCCGATACTGGCGGTGACCTGGCCTGCCTCGATACCGAAGTCGTGCGTGGCAATGGCGTGGCGCAGCCGTTCGGCCAGCGGCTGGCTGGCGACCAGGGGGGTCAGAGGCAACAGCACGGCGAACTCCTCGCCGCCGAGCCGGCCAATGACGTCTTCCTCGCGAAGCAGTTCATGGCACAGGTTGGCGAATTCGGCGAGAACCTGGTCGCCCTGCAGGTGGCCCCAGGTATCATTGATGCGCTTGAAATGGTCGAGGTCGATCAGCATCAGGGAGAGCGGGCTGGTATGCCGGTTGCACTTGGCGATCTCTTCCTCCAGCCGGGTCATCAGCCTGCGGCGGTTGGCCAGGCCGGTCAGGTCATCGGTATCCGAGAGCCGGCGCAATCGGGCCTCCTCGGCCATTTGCTCGGTGATGTCGATCATCAGGCCGTACCAGAGTACACCAGTCGTCGCATCTTCCGGTTGGGCGCGGAGCGCGACCCAGCGGCAGCGGCGGCTCGACAGGCGTATGCGAAACTTGGTGGCGATGGGAATGCGCCAGCGAGCCGAGCGTTCGATGGCAGCCATCACTCGCGGATAGTCTTCCTCATCCAGGCGGTCGAGCATATGACGAGCGTCCTGGTTCAAGGCGTCGCGGTCAATTCCTGGCAGGCCGGTGCCGCTTCCGGCCAGGTAGGGGAAATGCATGTGCCCGTGATGGTCACGATGAAACTGAAAGACGACGCCGGGCAGGCGTTCCGTGAAGTCGCGCATGCTGATCGGCTCATTCAGCTCCCCTCCCGTCATGGCATTCTCTTCAGGCATGCGGGCATCCCTTGTGGCCTGCTGCGTACAGGCATAGTCCTGATGTTGTTATGTCACGGCTCGGTATCACGTCACGGACAGGCATGGCTTCCGTGGGAAGCGCCACCTGTACAAGGGAGCCGTTGAGAGAATGTCTAATATACGTTGTAACAGTGCGTAAATCATCTAGCAGAAGCTGTAAGAGATTGGCTATACAGCTTGTAAGACAAAGCCACACGCAGCGTGGCCGTCACCGTGGCGCGTCGTAGCGAGCCTTCCTGCCGCGGGAGAAGACGATCTGCCAGAGCTGAAGGTCACGTGCACGAAAGGCGCCGGCGCATACCGACAGGTAGTAGCGGAACATGCGCTCGATGCGCTGGCTGTAACGATCGGCGATCTCGTGCCAGTGGGCGTCGAAATTGTCGCGCCAGGCCATCAGTGTCCTGTCGTAGTCGGGGCCGAAGTTGTGCCAATCCTCCATCAGCAGCAGGCCTTCGCTGGCCTCTGCGATGTGGCGTGCCGAGGGCAGCACCCCGTTGGGAAAGATATACCGGTCGATCCAGGGATCGACGCTGATCTCGGAGCTGTTCGAGCCAATGGTATGTAGTAGAAAGAGGCCTCCTTCGGCCAGCAGTTGCTCCACGGTCTGGAAATAGACCGCATAGTTGCGATGCCCCACGTGCTCGAACATGCCGATGGAAACGATGCGGTCGAAGCAGCCGCTCAACTCACGGTAGTCCTCCAGCTCGATCTCGACGGGCAGCCCCGCGCAGCGCTTCCTGGCCAGTTCCGCTTGTTCGCGTGAAATGGTGATGCCGGTCACCGAGACGCCGTAATGACGGGCCGCGTACTCGGCGAAGCTGCCCCAGCCGCAGCCGATGTCCAGTACGCGCATGCCGGGGCGCAGCTCGAGCTTGCGGCAGGCCAGTTCGAGCTTGGCGAGCTGAGCCTCGTGGAGTGTCTTGGCATCCTTCCAGTAGCCGCAGGAGTAGCACATGGTGGGATCGAGCATACGCTCGAACAGATCATTGCCCAGGTCGTAATGCGCTTCGCCGACGATATAGGCGCGTGCCTTGCTCTGCAGGTTGAGAAGCCCCGCCTGGAGGCGATACATGATGCGATCCGCGGGGGGGCGAGCCCGCTCTCCCAGGCCGTGTAGGAGCAGGCGGCAAGCCATCTCGTCGACCTGCTCGCATTCCCACCAGCCGTCCATGAACGATTCTCCCAGACCCAGGGAGCCTTGACGCAGGATCCTCGAGCAGAAGTCGGGATGATAAATCTGCGGGTCCCAGGCAGCCTCGCCATTGAGCGTGACGCCGGAACCCTCCAGCAGCGTCGTCAGAACTCGCTGGGCTCGGTTGTCAGGTAGGGCGATAGGCGCTATGCGTTGCTCACTTGACATGGAAACCTCCTGATCCTCGAGGCAGGGGGCATGCATGGCACGGCTGAGTTGAGTGTCGCGAAGCCTGGAAGCGATCTGTGTCTATCGTGCATGCCATGGCGTGCTCATATTAGGTAAGAGCATAGTTCAGGGTGGAGAGAACGGTGAACTACGCATGGCTGGTATACTCGCGCTACCCACATGCAGCCGGAGTTCTTGAACGTGTCCAGCGATTCGCCGCTTATCATTGCTCTCGACCACCCTTCTCTCGATGCTGCCCTATGCCTGGCCGACCGGCTCGATCCCGAGCGCTGTCGCGTCAAGGTGGGCAAGGAGCTGTTTACCCGCAGCGGGCCGGAGGTAATCGATGCGCTTCACGGCCGTGGTTTCCAAATCTTTCTTGACCTAAAGTTTCATGACATCCCCAATACCGTTGCCGGAGCCGTTCAGGCGGCCGCCGAGCAGGGCGTCTGGATGGTCAACGTGCACGCCAGCGGCGGCAAGCGCATGATGGAAGCGGCACGTGAGCGACTGGACCGCCACGGTTTGTCCACCCAACTGATCGCCGTGACGGTGCTGACCAGCATGACGACAAGCGATCTCGCTGGTGTGGGCATCGATGCAAGTCCGGCGCAGCATGTCGAGCGACTGGCCCTGTTGGCGCGCCAGAGCGGCATGGATGGAGTGGTGTGTTCGGCACAGGAGGCGGCTCGCTTACGCGAGCTCTGCGGCGACGACTTCCTCAAGGTGACCCCAGGGATCAGACCTCACTTTGCCGAGCCGGGTGATCAGCGTCGCGTGATGACGCCGGCCGAGGCAATGGCGGCGGGAAGCACTCACCTCGTGGTCGGCAGGCCGGTGACCCAGGCGGACGATCCCATGGCGGCCCTGGCGGCTATCGAGCAGGAGCTGGCTGCGCGTTGAGCAGCCTCATTCCCCTTCGATGCCGGTGATGGGACGCGTGGTGCCCCAGCTCCGGCAGCTGGGGCACTGCCAGTGGAGCGGCTGGCCGGCAAACCCGCAGCGTTGGCACCGATGCTTGGGACGTGCCGTCAACAGGGTGTGGGTATGTTGCTTGAGCAGCTGCAACCGGTTGTCGGGAGGGCCTTGCTCCTGCTGCTGTTGCTGGTAGAGATCCAGCAAGTAGTCGAGTGCACCCAGGCTCGGCGCGCGGTTGAGCTGTTCGCTAACCAGCTCGATGGCTACCTGCAGTCCTAGGCGTTTGCGCTGTGTTTCCGCCAGCAGGATGATCAGGCTGGTCACGTGGGCTCGTTCAAGCAATCGTTCCAGGCAATTCACCAGGCCCGCCTCGTCATCCATCATCGAGTAGGCATGGTGTAGCGGTTCCAGGACGATCGGCATCATGTCCATATCCTGGTCGGGGATGCGCATGAGGATGCGGATGGCTTCGCGATAGTGGCCAGTATCCTGCGCCAGCGCTGCCAACAAGAGGTTGGCGCGAACGCAGCGAGGGTCGATGGACAGCGCCCGGCGCAGGTGCTTGCGAGCCAGTCCCGGGCTGGCCGAATGGCGCTCCTGATCGGCCATTTCGCATAGCCAGTGGGCGGCTGCCCGACGGATGTCATCGTGCTGACGAGTCAGGCCGGGGTAGGCCACGTCGAAGGCGGCTTGCCACTCTCCCTCGCGATCGAAAAGGTCTGCCAGCAGGCGCTTGGCGGAATGACGGAAGTCGTCATGGCTGGCGTCCTGTATGAGTTGCTGAAGCAGTCGCTCGCTGCGGTCGAATAAGCCCAGATGAAGAAAATCCCGCGCCAGTTCTAGCTGCACCTGCTCGCTTTGTAGTGCCGTCAGGGTGGGGCGCGCCAGCAAGTTCTGATGAATCTTGACGGCGCGGTCGGCTTCGCCGCGAGTGCGAAACAGGTTGCCCAAGGTTATGTGGGTATCGATGGTCTCACTATTGACTTCCAGTGCGCTGACGAAAGTTTCGATGGCGCGATCGGGCTGCTCGTTGAGCAGGTAGTTCAGACCGACGAAATAATCCCGTGACAGCGTGTTAGGTGGTGCGAGATCGCGGCTGCCCTGGCGCTCACGGCGACCTAGCCACCAGCCAATGGCAACGGCAGCCACCAGCATCACAAGCAGCAGGGCATCAGGCATTTACGGCAGTTCCTTGAGCTCCTGAACGCGCAGTCGGTCGAGTTCCTTGCGTTGCTGTCGATTCAAGCGCTGGGCACGGGAGAGTGCGGTGCGCAGTCTCAGCCAGACTCCAGTCATCGCCAGCATGCCCAGCACCACGCCGCTGACCAGGGCGACCAGAAGCCAGACCGAGAGCGAAATGGCCGGCAGCTCTATCCAGATCAGGTTGAGTGGTACCGTCTGCTGGTTGTTGACGGCGAAAAGAATGCCGACAAGCAGAACCGCCAGCAGAATGATGGCCAGGATCAGGCCTTTGAGCCAACGCATGTGTTTTTCCCTTGTAAATGACGAAAGTGTTAATAACCGAGGGCGCGGCTGGCATTGACCTGCTCGCGGAGCTCCTTGCCAGGTTTGAAGTGTGGCACGAACTTGCCCTCCAGTGCGACCGGTTCGCCGGTCTTGGGGTTGCGGCCTACGCGAGGCTCCCGGTAGTGCAGGGAGAAACTACCGAATCCCCTTATTTCGACCCGTCCGCCTTCGGCCAGCGTGTCGGTGATATCGTCGAGTATCAGGCGAACCGCAGATTCGACTTCCTTGATCGAGAGCTCGGGCTGGCGCATGGCGATCTGTTCGATCAACTCGGATTTGGTCATCGGGTCATCTCCAGGCGTATCCTGGTCCGGTGGGACCTGGGTGGCATTCTTGTTCTCCCGTCAGCATACTGCTCAAACCGAGATAAAACAACGCACTACGACCATGGTCAAGAGAATAGAGGCAGTGCGGGGCGAAGCGCTGCCCCATTTCGGCGGCTCCGGTATACTGGTGACTCATTCTTTCTACCATCGAGGTCGACGTTGAGCGAAGCGAATACTCCCGATGCTGCTGCCTTGCGCAAGCGGCTCTATTGGCACTCCCGGCGCGGAATGTGGGAGCTCGACCTGCTGCTGATTCCCTTTCTCGAGCACTGCTACGATCAGCTTGGTGCCGACGATCAGGCAGCCTACCGCGCGTTGATCGAGGGCGAGGATCAGGACCTGTTCGCCTGGCTGATGCAGCGCGAGGAGCCCGAGCCGCCGTTTCGTCGCATCGTCGCGCTGATTCAGGAACATGCCGAGAACGCCGACAACGATCCGCGTCGCCCCGTCTAGGTTGGCCTGGGGCTGTCAGTGGCTGCTGGCGCTGGCGGTTACCGGTGCCGTGCTTGTCCATGCTCCCGACTGGCTGACGCTGCCGGCCGTGGCGTGGCTCCTGGCGCTTGGTGTGTGGCTCTGGCGGGGTCAACCGCGGGGGGAGTTGCTGATGCAGCCGGAAACCGACGGTGGCTGGCGCTGGTCATGGCGGCAGGAGGCGGCCGCCGAAGCCGTTCCCGTCAGGCTGCGTAGCGTCTACCTCGGCCCTTGGTTGATTGCCCTGGACATTGACCAGTGCCGGACCTGGCTATGGCCCGACAGTGCCTCGCGCGAGTCGTTGCGACAAGTGAGGCGCGCCCTGGCTCGCTAACCTATCGCGGAGCTTCGGGCGGGGAAAGAGGTTCAGGTGGCAAGGTCAGCCAGGCGCAGGCGGGATGGGCTGGGCGTCAGGCCGCTTTCGGTATGGTGCGGGCAGTCGGGGTTGAAATGCAGGCCGCGCGACTCGCGGCGTTGGCGGGCTGCCAGTACGGTCAGGCGAGCCAGCCTCACGGCGAGCCATAAGCTTGCCAGCGCCGTATCGGGTGCGGCATGCACCATGGCGGCATGCACCTCTTGGCTCAGCTCGCTCAGCTTGCGCGCGGCGGCTTCGAGCCCTGCGTCGCGGCGCACGATGGCCACGTGGTGGCTCATGATGTCGCACATGGTCGTGCGCCACTGCTGGACCTGCTGACCCTTCACCTGTTCCGTATTCGCGCTTTCCGCCATCAGTAGTGGCTGAGTGGAAGGGGCTTGGCTTGTTGCCAGCGTGGCGGCACAGCTGCGTGCATAGACCAGGCACTCCAGCAGCGAGTTGCTGGCCATGCGATTGGCGCCGTGGAGTCCCGTGCACGCGACTTCGCCAACGGCGTAAAGATGCGGCACGCTGGAGCTGCCGTCGAGGTCGGTGGCAATGCCGCCGCAGCTGTAATGAGCGGCAGGCACGACCGGAATCGGCGCTTGGGTAATGTCCAGCCCGCGATTCAGGCAGTGGGCTTGGATCGTCGGGAAGTGGTGGCGTATGGCCGTTTCGCCGAGGTGGGCCACGTCCAGCCAGACGTGCGGCGAGCCGGTACGCTGCATCTCGGCGTCGATGGCGCGAGCGACTATGTCGCGGGGCGCCAGTTCCGCACGCTCATCGAGCTCGGGCATGAAGCGTCGTCCATCCGTGCTGTAAAGCCGTCCACCTTCACCTCGAACCGCTTCGCTGATCAGGAAGGGCGGGCCGTCTGGGTCGTAGAGACAGGTCGGGTGAAACTGCTGAAACTCGAGGTTCATCAGCTCGGCGCCTAGCTCGGCGGCCATCATCATGCCTTCGCCGCTGGCCGGGTGCGGGCTCGTGGTGTGGCGATAGAGCCCGCTGGCGCCGCCGGTCGCCAGTACCGTATCGCCGGCCAGCAGTTCCTGCAGTTCGCCTCGTTCGTTGAGGCAGCGGGCGCCACGGCAGCGTTGCTGGGCATCGGCCAGCAGGCCGATGGCGACGAGATCGTCGCGAATGGTGATCGCCGGGCTTGCCTCGACGTGGGCCTTCAGGGTGTCGAGTACGGCACGCCCGGTGGCGTCTTCGGCATGGATGATGCGACGGGCGCCGTGCCCTCCTTCCCGGGTCAGGTGGTAGGGATAGCTGGCGCTTGGGCTGTGGTCGCGCGTAAACGGCACGCCGAGGGAAAGTAGCCATTCGATAGCGCCAGGCCCCTGTTCGACGGTGAAGCGCACGGCGCGTTCGTCGCACAGGCCATCTCCCGCCACCAGCGTATCCGCGACGTGCGCGTCGAAGTTGTCCTGGGGGGAGAGCACCGCGGCAATGCCGCCCTGGGCCCAGCGGCTGGCGCCCTGATCGTCGCTGGCGGGGCGAACCAGGGTCACGCGGCGCGTCTCGGCGACATGCAGGGCCAGGGTCAGGCCGGCAACGCCGCCGCCGATGACCAGAACGTCATGTTCGCTACGAGTCGGACGAATTGGAGACATGCGCACTCTCGCTGAGGCTTGTTGCATCAGCCAGCATGCCGCAATGGTGTCCAACAGGATAGGGAAGCGAGGGGGACGGCGAAGAGCCTGGTGCCCGGAGCCGGGCTCGAACCGGCACGGTGTTGCCACCGAGAGATTTTAAGTAACTCACGCTGGTATCCAAACCCTTGTAAACCCGAAAGACCCAATCCGACACCAGTGGCTAACTAGCTGAAATTAAACAAAAAGGGCGTTAGCCCACCTAATCTGCGACAGCATTATTTTTAATAGAAAATAAAATATCGTCGCAGAATCCCCACAAAACCTGCTATGCTAGCGCCATCTGCGACAGGTCTGCGACAGCATCAAAACAGGGTACGGGGGACGCGAAGCATGCCGAAAAATAACCACTTGCGCAACAAAACGGCAACGGGCTACGAGAGGGCACCTGGACAGTCCAAAACCCCAGTGGTTGACGTAGAGCTGAATAAGCATTTCCTTACAGGTCTCGACAAGGAGCTGCGCGAAAGAGATCCCGTCTATACGGCATATACGTCCATCACGTACCGCGAAACCCGCGACGATCATGCTCAGGTCTGTATCCGCGTAACGACCACTCATCAGGCAGCTTGGGTCATTCACTACCGCCCGCGCCCAGGTGCATCGGAGCGAAGCTACAAAATCGCCAGCTTCGAGGACATCGACCTCAAGCAAGCCGTGAAGCTGGCAAAGGAAGCTCGCATAGCCATCAGTGAGGGCAAGCACCCTAAGGACGCGCAGCGGCAAAAGGTAGCCCTCGAAGGCCCGACACTAGCTCAGTGCCTCGAAGATAAAATCCGAGAGCGCGGAATCAGACCAGAACGACCGAAGGGGCTAGCTCAATCGACAGTCAAGACCCATCGCAAGCACATGCGCATCCTCGAAAGCTACGGTCTCGCCAACAGGCATATGACGACGATCACCAGCTATGAGGTGCGTCAGGTTCATGACCAGATTCCTAAAGACGTACGCAAGCGCGGGGCGAAGCGAGGAGAAGGGTACGCGACAGCGGCCAAGGTAGTGAACCTAATCAATGAGCTGTACCGCTTCGCTGAGAAGAACTACGAGACCGAAGACCTTCCACCTCAAAAGATCATTACCCACAACCCCTGCGACCCTCTCAAGGCCACAAAGACGGTCGGCTCGGATCACCGCGTCAGAAAGGCTAGTGACAGAAGTATACGCCAAGCCGAGCTAGCACGGTTCTGGACAGTCCTAGACGGTCTCAAGGACTACGAACCCGACCGGCACAACAAGAATGTAGCCTCCCACATCATTGGCCGCGCTTACCTTATGTTTATGCTCATGACAGGGATGCGTGGCGGTGCCTTGTCTAACCTAAAATTCCGCATGTACAAGCCTCAGGAAAAGTCGCTATACATCGTTGGTGACGACAAGTACCTGATGAAAGCTGATAACGACTTTATGCTGCCCCTTAGCGATGAAGCAGCCGACATCATCGAGGACATGCGCAGGCGGCACGGAAATTTTTCAGAGTTCATATTTCCCAACCTAACCGGCAAAAAGGGCGCAGCCATAGGCGTACCAGACTGGACAAGGTGGGTACGGGAGCGCGTACAAATCGACTTTACTCCTCACGGCCTACGGTCCACTTATATTACTTGCGCCGAGTCATGCAAGGTGCCAGTTAACATATATAAGCAGCTCGTTGACCACGGCAACCAGCCGCAGGATGTAACATCAGGCTATACACGCTCAGAAATTGAAACGATGCGATTCTACGCTCAGGCAATCACTGACTTCATTCTTGAAAACGCGGGAGTCAAGCGAAAGCCAAAAGAGAAGGTTTTTACCGCTGACGCCAACCCTTTCAATATAAAGGATGAGCTACATGCTGAGATTCAAAGCCTAGCAGAATCAGCAAACAAATCGGTGCGCGACATGTACGAGCAATGCATTAAGCTCGGAACCTTTGCACACAAATACCCCGATATGCAAGCAAAACAACTGCTCGAAATGATAGCTATGTTTTAGTGTAAACTATGAGCACAAAAAAAGCCCCGCTAGGATATGGAATTAGGCATCCTGGTTGGGGCTTTGTTTATGGGGTTTTGTGTGCAAAAGGTTTGTGGTTGTTACGAGGGGCCACCTTATTGCTTGAGGACGGCTTCGTACCAGTTTTGCGGCTTTAGCCAGTCTTCAGGGACACCTCTTTTCCAGTCATGCGTACGCCACCAGTCAGGGCGATACTCGCAAGCCAAGGAAAGCTCTATATAGTCCCTGTATGCTCTCCAGTCGAAGCAAGGGCAACCCCTAGACAGGTAACCACTAAATCCATTGTGCCCCATAATATGAGCATCTGGATGAGTCTCCTTAAGCTTAGTAATAAGGTTAGTAAGTGCTATGTACTGAGCAGCAGTGAAATTATCTTCAGGTTCTTTTGTGCCAGTTTTAAGGCCGCCTGCTAAGCAAATGCCAATGTTGTTTTTATTGTGCCTTCCAACATGTGCACCCTGAACGTTGTCAGGTCTTCCTTTTTGTACAGTTCCATCCCGCTTAATAAAGTAATGATATCCAACATCTCGCCAGCCCTTTTGGTTAACGTGTACATCTCGTATCCATTCAATGTCAATGTCCATGGCTGGGTAAGTAGCGGAAGCATGAATAGTGAAATATTTAATATGGTTCATTTATTATTGTTCGATTTAATTAAATTATAACATACAAATAAAAACCCCGCATCGGCCAGAAGGAGGAAGAGAGAGAAGGCCGAGCGGGGAAAAAGGAGACTCACTACCTTTACCACACTTTTATTATAACACTATATATAGTAGCTATACAATAAGTAAGGGCTAATTAGATACAATATATTGAAGTAATAATATTAAGGCTAACAGGTTGGATAAAAGTCAAGACTGCAAATGGTGGCTTTGAATTGTTATAATAGTATTTCGCAAAGCAAATAATCACATCCCATCTTATTTACTAAATACGATAATTAAGGGGTTGCATTATGTGCACTGATATAATAATATAAGAGGTAAGGAAGAGAAACAAAATGAGAACTATCTACCAAACACAACTACCACATAAAATCATAAGGGAAATCGAAGAAGACGCAACCCTATTCATTTCAGCACGCTTTAACGAGAAAGCCCACATAGCAGCAGAGCCATCCGACCTTCTTAGCGTCGTCAGGTTTCACAAGGAAAATTTCAAGGCTAAAACTCACGTACTGGCCGAAACAAAGGCAGACGCTACAGCAGCCATCGAAGCCTACAGCGATTTTACCTATGCTGGCGAAAGCTACACTATTAGCGACTACAAGGCCGACCAGCTGCACCTGCTTAAGCTAAAATTTTCTACTAATAGCTCCGCTGACAGCATCGCTCGCAGCTACATTGCTTCAGCCATCCGCAAAAACGGCGTCCGCACCTCAGCTGAACAGATCAATGCCAAGCTAGGCGAGACAGGAGCAGAGTTGAGCGACTACATATACACGCAAGCCCAGCGCACCTACGATAACATTACTGCTAAAACAAAGTCTATATTAAGCGTTACTAGCACTGATGGCATCGACGTGCGCCGTATCACAAGCAAGGACGACATTAGCGTAGACGAAATCCTGGGTGGCGGAATATTTATTAATAGAGCTGTCACTGGCTTTGGCAAAACAGAAAAGGCAGTCGAGGCGCTGATCCGAGGCGGGCGCGGGCTGTACGTCGCTCATAGGCGCTCTATCGCTCGCTCGAACGCTCCCTTCGCCCAGCATTACGAATCTATTAAGCCAGGGTCAGAGGCCGAGATTCGCACCCTGAAAACCGTGGTCAACTCGATTGCTAAGCCTCAGGTACAGGAGTTCATTCACTGCTCAAAGCTAGACGTATTGGTTATCGATGAGGCGGCCCAGACACTCAGGCACATCGCAAAAGGATCGTTCGACGGCAAAAACGACCGCGTAACCGCCTACGAAAAACTAAAAGAAGCCGTAAAAAAAGCACGTGTTGTTTATGTGGCAGACGCTGACACCTCAGACTTCGTAATTGACTTCATTAGGAGTGCTAGAAAGGATCTGCACGGAAACGAAAAAATTGTCATGTTCGAATCAGCACGTGAGCTTGGCGTAGAGGCGGTCATCGAGGATTTTGAGGAAGCTCAGGCAGCAGCCGTCCATACGATTTACAACGGTAGGGCATTCGTCGCTTGCGACAACAAGGCATTCGTCCGTAAGCACGTAGCCAAGGCACGGAAGGAAGGCATTGAGGGTGTTTTGGGGCTGACAGCTGACAACATCGAGGACTACCAAAGCCTGATCGCGAATCCAGACGAGCTACGCGAGTACAGCAGCTTCATGTTCTCACCGGCCATAACCTCATCAGTCTCAATTCTGAACGGCGGCTACACAGGTCACTACGGGCTATTTTCAGGGGTTATCACAAGCGGGGATGCTGTACAGATGCTACGCCGCGAGCGCACAGCAAGGGCCTTTACGGTGGCCGCCAAGCCGAACGATGAAGTATTTCTAGATAATGCCTCAGAAATCCTAGCGCGTAACGACGGTATTAGCTCAGAATTTGATATGTTCGCTGCACGCATCGAAGCTGATGACAACTTCATACGCAACAACATTACTACCACAATAGCTACGGCTCTTGAGCTAGCAGGCTTTAAAGTCACAGTGGGCAATTTAAGTAACGAAAAACAAAAGGAAGAAGCTCGTTCAATCAATGCTAGCGCAACACAAATCGAATCAGCTGAGTATAAGGAAGAGTTACTAAATGCTGTTCCTGCGACCCGCGCTGATATTCGCAACGCAAAAGAGAACGGCGAATCAACAGCGGAGACAGCTATCCAAGTGGAACGTGCTAAGCTTGAAAAAGCTACAGGAAAGACCGATATCACCATGAGCGATGTAAAAGCTTGGAAGCGCGGTGCACTAGCTCAGCAAGTCAAAAATGTAGAGTTAGCACGTATGACTGAACAGCAAGCAAACGTTAAGACCTATAACGAGAAGAAAAAAATCCGTGCTGCCCGAGATCGTTTTGACTATGCATCTCATCGCGAAGCTCTGGCTCTGGTGCTTGCTACGCTTAATATTGACCCGCAGACACTGGAAGGAAGCTTCACAACGCAGGATGCGGACAAGCTAGGCGAGATCCTGCACGCCAGCCGAGAGAGCTTCAACCGCTTAACACTGCGCAAAAAGCTTCGTAAGCAAAAGCCAGCCAGCTTTACACGCACAGCAAAGGACATCCTTAAGGAAATGGGTCTGGACACGGACAAAGGCAGAACTACCCGCGACGGCGACAGGATGACCAACACCTACAGCGTCACCTCCGAATCGGCCCAGCGCATGGTGCAGTACCTAGCCAACCGCGCCGCGCAGAACTTGACAATTTAATAAAATGTAAAATATACTGCCCTCGAAGCTTACCTAAGCCAAGGGGGCAGGACATGTTGCAGGAATACATGCTTAGCTCAGGACATAAAATAGTCATTAATACCATGGGTAAGCTAAGTAACGACGACTTTAAACATATCCCTGTAGAAGTGGAGGTAACCAAAGAGAAAGATAGTTATCTTGGCTTCTTTTTTATGCATTATCGCTTTTACTCATTGTGCTTGCATGAACTAACAATGCACGATCTATTCTTATTATTTTCATATTACGAATTTTTGAAGCAGTTAAGGAAAAATAGTCAGGCACCCGAGAACGAGATTATAAAATGCATAGCATCGTTCTCGGAAAAAGTCCAGCGCAAAACGAGTGAGCGTTAATATGTCCTACGAAGTAAAGTACCACCTGCATGGCAACGGCCATAATCACAACGTGGTGATTAAAACAGATCCACGGCAGTTCAGAGGCGACATTCGCGTAAAATTTAAGGTCGAGATAATCATTACTGACCTAACACGGATGGAAAATGCTAAATTCGAGTTTACTACAACACATCGATTTAGCACCCGAACCTTGGCCGAAATCGTGACAAAAGACCTTCGTATGATTAAGCGTTACATGGTGCTACAGGAAGAAATCCGAGAGCTGGAGGCATACCACAATTACAGTCACGCCGCTATTATGGGTTGCATAAAATCGTTTCTGGCGCACCTGGATAACGTTATCGAGGCGGACGTAGGCCAGAAGCTAGCAGGCAACACCAAATGATGATCGAGCTGAAAAGGCATGGCGAATCCCTCACTATCTATGTAGACGACGCCTGCCTTAAGGTTCCCGACTACTACGCAAAAAAGCCCTTTGCCTGCCTGACCCGGTGCCAGCGCCGTGAGCAACTGCAACACGACCTACATATGGCCTCGGGCTGGCTTGCCCCTGCAATCCACATAGACGCTATCCTAGCCGCAGCTGACGCCCTGAACGACGGATGGACAGCCAAGGGGGAGATCCAATGAGCAGATACGAGACATCCCTGCCAGCATCAAAATAACAAATCACTGCCTAGAACTTTATACCACATATGGGCACATAACAGCGGATACAGCACAATATATAGCTAAGTGCTTAGTGGGAGGTTGATATGCGTGACCCTGACATAGTGGTGATTGAGCGCAAGGGGCGTCACTGCATTTTTCACATAAATGAGAGCTTCGCATATCTAGAGCTGCACAACTTTTACACGCACCTTCGCCCATACAACATGTGCTACTACCGCACGCGCCTATATCGCTTCCTCAGAGCTTCTGGCAGTCAGGGCTTGGGAAGGCGTACTGATGAGCTACTGCTAACAGCAAAGCGTCTCAAGGCCTGTATGTGCTACGCCTAGCTATGCGCACAAAACCAAGAATGTGAGCAAAAGGGGTGTTGGCACCAAAAATACTGGCTGGCGTGACGAGAGCGATAAAAATCCTTGGCTGGCGATAATTTTTTGCGGGCATTGAAAGGGCGAGGTGCTGGGGTTGGGCTGGGGTGGTGTTGTGCGCAATGAGGGGTGGACCCCGGACGACGCCGGGGTAGCTGGTGGGGGCTAAGGGCTGTAGGAGGGCTCGGTCTTGATGTAGTCCCGGTTGCGTATGGCCTCACCTATGTCAAAGTTTTGACCCGCCTTGCCGAAGCGCTCGCCTATGTTGTCCTTCACCTGGGCTATGGTGTCGGCGTCTACCTGAGGGATCTCCGCGCTCACTGATCCTGAGCGGAAGTGGCCATAGCTGGAAATGGAGCTGGTGTTTTTGTGCCCCATGATCGCCGCTGCAACTATCCTGCCGCCTTCAGTCTGGTACAGCTGCCGCTTGAGGTTCGAGCCAAAGGTGTAGCGCAGCGAGTACAGGCAGAAGTGCTTCTCGGTCGTGTCAAAAATCTTGCGTGAAGCCCTGTGCAAGCGCATCTGGGCGGCCTTGATGCGTAGCTCATCCAGATCCCTAGCCCGGTCTATGGCGGCCTGTAGGGAGGCGTTGTGGGCTACGGTCAGCGTCCTATCGAGTCCGCGAGCCTTGGATTTGTTGCGCTCGCCGATGAGAGTCTTTTTGCTGCCGTGGATCTTCACTGTAATTTCTTTGCCGTCGTTATTTATAAGCTGCAAGCGCTCAGCTTCGGAGGGACGAATACCTAAGCACTTGGCAAGAACGATAAGATCGAGTGAGTCCTGATCATTATTATCCTGGCAATGCTTAATAATGTCTCGCATCACATCATCCGTTACTTTTACTAGACGGCGACTTTTCTTAGTATTGTGGGACCTGTCAGAAACAGGGGCGGGGTTATCAAGCTTGGCGACTTCGCTAGCATATTCGCTTAACCCAGCAGCACGATACATTATCGTCAATGCTCTACGAAGCTTGCGCCAAGAGTCACTTGTTTTTGAGTAAGCCGTAGACTTAAGGGATAGCATAATAAGCCTATGGTTTTCGTCTAGCATAACCTTTAGCTCTTTTTTTGTTTTAATACTCGCCATTTTTGTTACTATTACGCTATTAAGGAAGGCAGAGGCATCACCTAAGTAGCTATAATAAGTCTTTTCTTTTAATACATCTTTTTTATGGTCTTTCGAATACTTGTTATATGTTTTAAATAGTTTTTCATTAAATCTCTTGTTGCTCATTATTATTCTTCCTTCTTATTTATAAGTATAGCATATATTGCAAAAGATAAATACTATCAGCGAATAAATAAAGTGGGAAGTTAAGGAAATAACAAAAGATATAACAAGAAAGTGCGCATTAATTAGTATGGACCAGGGCTGGCCCAGGTTGGGCCAATGTGACCCACGGTGGGCCAAAGGTGACCCAGCGAATGCAATTATGGCCTAAATCCTTTTTAACCTCGCTCAGCGCCAAGATAATCACACTCAGGCAGTGCCACACCTACCCATGCTCGCTCTCGGGTGGAGCGACCACCTGCCACCTTCGCTCTCCATGCTTGCGGTATCCTCGCATTCCTACTCTCGGCGACAGCGACCCCTCAGCGCCCTCGCTCTCTGTCCCTGCGCAAACCCCGCTTGGGACGAGAGCTTCAAGCCCCTCACGGCTCGCGGGTCGGGCTGCGTATTTCAGGACTCGCTTAGGCTCGCTGAAATACTTGTGGCTTGTCGTCCCTTTTGTTGACACGTTGTTCGACTCGCTCCGCTCGCTCCAACTTTGTAAACAAAAGCTCCTAAAGCCATACACCCTCCCCATACTCCCACTCTATATATTGCTACTTTTCCTTCGCTTCGCTCAGTCAATCCACAATATATGGTAGGAGTATGGCACCCACTAACCCCAACCCCAAGCTCCCTCCCTCGAACCTATACTCGCTGTCGCTCGATAGGCCCTCCTTCAGTCACGGCTTTTCCCTCCAGCTCGCTCACGCTCGCTATCGTCCAAAGCCCGCTACGCGCAGCTCGCTTACGCTCCCTGGCTCCGCGTAGCCCGGTCCCTGATACATACCCTCTCTATTGGTCACAATGAATCAGGTATGTGCACATCTTTTGTATCTACGGTCTCAGTAATATCTATCGATGTGTGCGCCGATTCTTCACCAACCAAGATCTTCTCTTGCTGTTCCTTGGATATTTTGACTCGGACGACCTTAACAGGGTATCCATGTTTTTGTAGTAAGCCGAGCCTTACTTTTTGCCAATAGCTCAGCCTTGATGTGTTCACCTTAATTTCTATCGCTTCGTATTGTCCGTTTTTTAAGCCGATAAAGTCATATCGACCAGGGTGTCCAGCCGGGAATGTCTTTTTGAGTGCCTTGCGATTAGCATCTTTCATACGCTCGGCTTCTTTTCTATCTTTCTTCATCATTTCGAAAACAACAGGTCCAGGGTAGGGAAGGGGATCTTGTTTATTGTAGTCGGTCCAACATTGCTGGATGTAGTCCGATATTTTCTGGTTTATTTTTAAAAAGGCTTCAGCTGTCTCGTCAGTCGCTTCTAGCTTTTTACGGCTTGCATAGTCTCGACTAACACCAAAAGCAAATAGCTCATATCCCGTCTCGACCAGATATTTTTCAGCCAGTGCTTCGCCTGCGTCGCCAATCATGTCGTTCTTTGTAAGTGCCATAGCTCCTCCTTTTTGCGGCATTGTACCTACAGGATGGGCAGGAAACAATGTGCACAAAACCTTATGCAAACAAGCAGGGGCAGGTGTTGTTGTCATAAAGGTATGGTGCCAAATGGGGTTGGTTTGTTTGCAACTAGTGCTATATATAGATAAATAATATGTGTTATAATATAACAAAAGGGGAAGTAGTTATGAGTAAAATAATAAAAGACGAGGCTATTTTGAGCGACGAATTTTTGTTTAATACTGTCAAGCTGCACCAGCTGGAGGAGGCTGTGGCACGCCTTGAGGGAGCAAGAATTAAGCATGAGGCGAAGCTGGACGTATGCTATATGCTGATGAAGGAAGCAGCTGATGGTGATGAAGACGCGGTAAAGGCACTAGCATACAGCATAAAAATGACAGCTAAGCACGTACGCCAAAGCATAGCCAGGAAGCCCAGGCACGCTCAAATGCTTAAAAATATCGCACTTGACGCCAAGAAAGTTAAAGATATGAAAGTGGGAACCTATCGAGCCTTAGAGCCATTTGCAACGAAGTATTTTGAGGAGTTTTAAAATAATACTTGAGCTGGCCGCTGCTTAATAATACAATATAAGGGTAGATAGCATTAAACATTTCTCCTTCTTTTGCCCCGGCCCCGAGCTGGGGTTTTTCTTGTCTGTGCTACTTGTATGTATTTTTCTTTTGGTTAGGGTTTTTAGGAGTAGCTAAGGGTAGGGCTGATTAGGGTATTAATGACTATTTTTGGCTGTTGCACATAATGCCCTGGCTTGGTAATATAAGTATATAAAGGAGTGAATATTAATGATTAATGCAACGAAGGAAACAGCTACTAAGAAAGACGTAATAAATTGCATGCTCAAAAGCGGCGCAAAGCTAGATCCGAATGGAGGCTTCTACAGGACTTGGCCGAATAGCGCAGATTTTATGGGCCAAAAGATGATCTTTACCGAAGCTCTTAAAATCGGACTAATACAAGTAATGGCCGACGACTCTGTTTGGCTCTACAACCAGCAAAAATACAACTATAGCAAGTATGCTAGCACCCAAGCCAAAGTGTATGAAGATTTTGATAAGCTCGCAACCGACATAAAAAATAATTTAATAAAATGAATGTTACCTATTGCACTTAGTGCCCAATCTTGATATTATAAAAGTATAGTAAGACAACATTAAAGGAGAAGAGAAATGACTAACTACAACATAGAATTAGATAACGCTACAGCTGAGCAAATGCTTTACGATGAGCCGGAATGGGACTGTGGCGTTGGCGATGCAAATATTGTAATAAAAGCTAAAGACGGCCAAGTATATTCTGACCTAATAAGCTACGAGATGAACTACGATACGCGCAACATTACGCTAGCCGACCACAACATATCGGATATAAAAGAAAAATTTGGCGATGACGATGACCTTATTCGGAGTATCGCAGAAAAGATAGAAGACTATTACGAATAAATACCTCCCCGTCGCAGGGCGGGGAATATAATAAACCACAAAATAAAAGGAGCAAGGGAAATGAAAAAGAGAATAACCAGAATCAGGATGAATAACGGGGACCAAGTATTTATGGGCGGTCCAGGCGAGCCACCAACATTACTAGCCCGAGGAACCCGCGAGCCGACATTTAGGCCCAGGAAGACTGCTATGAGCACATCACGCCTTGTTGCTGGCATAGCTTGTGCTGCATGCGTAGCCATCGCTTTTGGGGCTTATGCGGTGGTGGAGGCTAACGTGCACCACAGCGGAGGCGTAGGGGCAGGACTGCTGGCAGCACTGGTGCCGGGGGCTCTAGCACTGACCATCCTCGTTGAACAAATACTAGATATTAATAAAGCTTAAAATAAAGAGAGGGGAATCAAAATGTTTACAGAGAAGCAGTTAAGTAAAATAGCTGAATGCGATGTGTCAATTATTGGGAAAAAAATAAATAAGTATAAGAAAGCAACTGTTCTAACAACTGAAGATATTAATTATATACGAAGTGAATTTGATATAGCAAAAGCAAGATTGGCAAAAGAAACAGAAGCTAAATATCTAAATAGATCAAAAGAAAGGAGAGAGTTAGGTAGTGACAGATATGTTGTTAGGGTAGAGAAGTCCAATATTTATCATAATTACATTGCTTATGTTTTAGATACATGCCTAACAGATTCAGTAACGGATAAAAGTAAATGGGAAGTAATGTGCCAAGGCAAATCGATAAGTAGAGCAAAAAGAATAGCTGCCGCACTAAACAAAATGGAAGATCTGAAAAATCCGAGCGAAGAAAATAAACTTATAATCAATATTAATAAAGCGTAAAATAAAAAAAAGGAGAGTCACAATGGACAAAGCAAAGCAGAACTTCCTAGTTAACCTACGCCGAAAAAGACTGGCAGAGATGGATCAAGAGCTATTCGAGAGTCTATGCGATACGCAGGAAGGCAAGGAAATAGACGCGGAAACGCTAGAAGAAGCCATCGAAAAGTTCTTGGATTTTAACGAAGGAGAGCGCTCATGAAAGTGATAGTACACCGTCTTGCCGCACCCTATGCTTTCATAAAGCTTGTGCACAATAACGAGGAATGCGTAGTAAACAACCCAGTTATGGTCGAAAAGGACATAAAGGGGGACCTATTCCTAACTTATGAAAGCATAGTAGACATCGCCGAGGCCATCGAAATGAAGTGGAAAATAGCCAATACAGGCGAGCAAATGTCCGTGGCCATGAAGGTTTTGCAGGCAATACGGGAAGGGTGGGGTGTAAATGATACGAGAGGAGAGGAATAATGAGCAACTACGAGAGCTATATAGATGAGCACAACACCATCGATGCAGACAACTTAGAAGCAGAGATAGACGAAGCAGTAGAGCAACTTATGAACTACATAATTGAGATTAGAGAAAAAGGAGAAGAGAGATGAACGACGCAGATTTATTTAGAGGGCTGTATCTTAAGGGCGGCATAGAGGAAATAGATAGACATAACAAGTTTGTAAAAGAGAATCCCGAAACATACAGAAAAGCGCGAGAAATAATGGATTACTTACTCGGGGATAATTTCGAGGATGAGGATGAAGGAGAAGAGGATGAGCACAATGAACATTAATGTAAACATGATCGAAGGTATGTCTGCAAAATCCAGTATGAGCACAAATGAAGCGAGAGGAGAAGGGTAATGGATATAACTAGCTTGCTAACAAAAATTTGCATAAAAAGCCTAATACGGTATGTCGGCTCAGAAAGATATTGTCAAGAGATTGATTTAAACTACAATCATTATACGGACAGCTGGATTGTTAGGGCTGGTATATTTAGCAACGGTGATGATGCTGATTTTGAAATTGAGCATGATGACTTAAACGAAGCTCTATTACTTTTACTAGAAGACATAGCGGAATATATTTGTAATAAACCGTGCTTTACAAGAAAGGATTCTACAGCTGCTTTAAATGAGTTACTGAATAAACTAGAAAGACAAGGGAAGTTAAGCAGCGAGGAGAGACACCTTATACTTAAGACACGCAATAAGTTATACAGTGCATGGTAACACCAGCCCTGGCAGTGCCGGGGTTTTTTGTGCTCATTAGGCGGACTCATCTACTGGCTTTTTATACTTGTCGAAGCGATACGCGACATAGCCAAGCGCTGCAATCCCAGGGACCACCAGCACTGGCTCGGACACCACAAAAGCAAAGCTGGCTAGCCCATAAGCCGTTAACCATCCCTCCATGATTCCGCTTTGAGCGTGTGTGCGCGTAGTTTTGACACACTTCTTTCCATACTGCATTGTTGTATAGTAGCCCGCCGCAAAACTGAAGATCACCCAAAGCCCAATCATCATTCCTCATCCCCCGTTGTTTTTCGGGAGTATCGCAGAACTCTTCGCCAAGCGCAACACACCCCTTTTGCCATCAAAAAAAGCAGATCGAGACAAGAAATAATATTTAGGTGCTGGTCTTGGGTTTAGGTGTTATTGTGCTCAAAAGGGTGTATGTGCACATAATATAAGTTGTAATCAAATGGGGTGCAAGTTGATAAATAATAGTATAAATAATTAGGTTGAAGTATTGCATTTAATGCCCAAGTTAATATATAATATAAGTATAAGGGAAGAAAGTAATAAAGGGGAACCAAGATGAAAGATTACGAAGAGTACACAGGCGAAGACTTTGAAACTTTGTTAAGGGTGAATGGCTTTGTAACGGCTAGCGGATCAGTGGATAGGCAAGCAGCGGCTGACTTTCTAGGTGTGTGCAAGCGTACCATTGGCTACATGCTGCAAGGAAGGATTACCAAGCAAATGTACAACATGCTAGCGCTGCATACGGGCCACCAGCTGCCGGGTCTTTTTGCGGGTATACCTGGGCCAATGGCGCTTAGCGATTTGGAGCTTGAGGAGCTGCTGCTGGCCGCTGATGCTGACTTGCCTGAGGGTTTCGACCCAAGCAATCGTGCGCATGTGGCAGCGCTTAGAGCAGTAGAGAGCTTAACAGAGAAAGATTGGTCCTAACCCTGGTGGCAGCATCAGGGTATTAATAAAACAAAAAATAAAATAAGGAGAACGGGAAAACGAGATCATGACGAAGCCATAGGCTAAGCAAGTGAACAAAGTACCGTATAATAATAATGAATCTACTAACACAATTACAAAATGACTACCACGCTGGACTACTAAGTAAAGAGCTTTTTGAAAAGTACACTAGCGAGCTGACCACCTCGACTCAGGTTGAGATGCCTTGCGAAAGAGAAGATCTATTTATACGACCCGTAAACGTTCAGCACTACAGGCTATTCGGCAAGCTGAGCGAAGACGAGCTACAAGCCCTATACGACAACAACATCGAAGAATTTAAAGTGTACGTCGCCGAAGGGTACGACTACAGCCAAGCGATCAATTGGAATAAGTACAACGAGCTTAAATCCAAGGGCGTTACCTACCATTTCAACATCATGGAGCCCTTCGTTAAACTGCCAAGGATAAACGGAGCATACGCCTCCTCGTGCTTCGAAGCCCACCTAATGCTGAACACAAAGCTATCCAGGGCGAACTACGAAGACAAATCATCCCACGTTCAATACACCCTCATAGCGACTTACAAGCCTGATTTCGTATCACCCCTCAACCCCGATATTCTCTTCGAATCAAAAGGAATATTCCGCGACGCAGCCGAAGCCAAAAAATACAAACTTGTCTCGGAACAAACCGGCAAAATAATAATCTTTATTTTCCAAGCCAGAGACATCGAAATATTGTGGCAAAAGAAGCGCGTCGACGGCACCCGCCAGACCCACGAACAATGGTGCCAAAAGAACGGCTTCCTATACACTTACGCTGACGAATTTGACGACTTTATTAAGTCCGCGACCTACCGCAATTTGTTGAGAGCATATAATAAGTAATGGCACCAAAGGGGCTATGGCACCATAACCCCAATATGTAAACATAAGAGTAAATACATATGTACGCAAGGTAATTATTGTTTGCAACTAATGCAATAAGAATGTTATACTTAATTTAATAAGACGGAAAATAAAAGGAGAGGAAAATGATTAATGTACGAGTAGAAATTGAGAACCTTAGCCACATCTGCGATAACTTCAATTTTGATATTGACATTCAGTTCGTCACAGGTGGCGATGACTATGGTTTGGAATGGGAATCTTATCAAAAGGTAGAACAAATTTCCTTCAATCCAAAAGATGGAGTTAAAGGGATTAGTGAGGCGGCACAAAGGCTAGAGGAAATTGCTAAGCTGGGTGTTATTGATACTGATTTTGACTTGGCATCTGAAGTTGTTGATGCGCTCAGGGAGAAACTCGATGGTAAGGTACGAAGGGCTCAGCAGGTTGCAGGATTAGTTAAAGACTATCAGGACGGAAAGCCATACATCGAGCCCCTAAAGATAGACAGTATATGTAATGAAGCCATGTCGCTGTTTACGAAGACAGTGCCATTATTAAGCTCGGTAAGTTCAGGAAGTAGTGGTAATCCTGAAAAGGTTTTTGCAAAGATTCCAGTAGATTTTGGCTAACCACCCCGGCACCGGCCACGGTTGGTGCCAAAAGATTAATAAACAATAAGATAAAAGGAGCAAGATAATGAAAATCAAATGGGTAAGTCGCGCATATGGAACTGGTTACTGGGAATCTGAGTGTGGTGAAAAAGCGATTCTGAGTGGTAACTTCAAATGCACGTATGGAGGAATGAATCTTTTGGTAGTCATGGCAGAGCAGCATGTAAGTGGCGGGCATGGCGAAGGATCTTGGAAAGAGAAATATCCGACCTATATTGATGCGGAGACGCTGAAAGAAGTCCGAGTTTCAGGCTTTATAGAAATCTAACACCCCGGCACCGGCCACGGTTGGTGTCAACAAAACCAAAACTAAACCAAAAAGGAGTAAGATGATGAGTAGAGAAATAATAAAAGATTCAAGAGATAAGTTTTGTTTTAAAGACTATAGCGATATAAGAGCAGGTCATAGTCTTATCTTAGCTGGTTTTTTGCATCATTTATATGTACTAGATAACGCTAAAGATGTTCTTGTTGTAGCAGATGGTTTTAGCAGAATGAAAGTTCATGAGAGAAGTGTGTATTGCCAGATCAATTCATTAGTAGAGTCTCACAATAAAACACAGCACAAAATCACTCTGGATTCAGGAATTAATATCGAATTTGGTTACGTTAAAAATGAGAGAGACTTCTGTGAAAAATATCATGGAAGAGAATTTCAAGCCATTTTAATCATGAATGATATAGATCAGGAACTGAAAGATGCACTTAAAACAACACTAAGACCATATTCAGGATGCAGTAATCATGATCTAATCGAAGAAAGGTTCGGGGATCTGTATAAGGCTATTGAAAGCATGAGAAGTCAGATCCTAGAATTAACCCAGTAAAATAATCTCACCCTCGCCACGCCGAGGGTCTTTTTTTGCCTGCAAAGCTAACGTGTAAAAATCTATATGTTAGGCTCTGAATCAGTGGGCAACATTTAAAATTCTACATGTTAGCTAGGGCAGGTTTTTTGTGCGATAAACATGACATTTCGAGGGTGGCCTAGAATCGCAGGGAGCCTAGGCCATATACTTTAAAAGGGTGAGCAGGTCCCAATTTCGATATAGGGAGTATTATTGCCTTCTTCGACAGTGCCCAGATCTTCTTTTGGAACAGAATAATAACCAAAGTGATAAGCTAATAAGTATCTGCCAGTGTTTCTGTTAAATTTAAAGCTTCCTCCTATTGTATTGCAATGCAGGAAACCGTATTCGTTGAATCCGTTTTTGCAAAAACCATCGGGAAATTGCTGTCCTATTTCAGTAATAACGTACTCGCTTTCCTCGGACTCTCCCGGTTCAGATACCACATACCGAGCCTCAGAATTAAAGCTAGCATTATTCCATGTTTGCGTAAGTTGGTTATAAGCAAAGCCGACCGAGCTGTCAGCAGCACATATATACTTGTCTTCGGCGTTGGCACTGGTTGACACGCCTATCATCAGGGCTGAGATGAGGACTGCGATGCGCACACGCTTTCTCCCTAGTTGCGATGAGCTAAGTAGAAATTTATCAGCTTTTTCTGAATGGTGCCAGCTTGTTATACTGACTTAGCTATTAATAAGTGTTATAATATAACAAAATAGAATATAGAGATGGCAAAAAAGCTAGAGCTAACAAAAGCCAAAATAAACAAGCTCGCTAAGCTAATCACCGAATATCCCCAGCAGGAAGCAGCCGCTCTAGCTGGTATTCCGCCAAGATCTTATAGCCGCTATAAAGCTCAGGCTAGAGATATTTTTGATGCTGTAATGGATGAAGAGGTGGAAGAATCGGAGTTAACCAAAAAAGAAAAGCTCTTGCTTGAATTCTTTATCGTCGTTGACATGGGCGTACCTCTTCACGTAGGCAAGTACCTTAAAATCATGAGAGATACTGCCATTGGCCGAAAGTGGGCCATGGACGAAGACGGTAATTACATACTTAACGACAAGGGCAAAAGAATACCTACCGACTGGGTTCCCGCTAAAGAATACGCTCACATGCTCACCTTCGCCACCAAGGAGGCCAGAGAAGAGCGCGAGCAAGAGAGTGGAACTGAATCAGGCGTTATAGGTATCCCAACAGCTCAAGGCCAAGACCTAGCCGCCCTAATAAAGCAGCAGCAAGCCTACACGCAGTCTCTCGCCCAGGCAAAACGGCAGGAGAACGGCGATGACGACTAGGCTAGTACCCCAGCAGACAGACTTTGATTGTGGCGTAGCAGCCCTAGCTACAGCTCTCCGCAAGCCCTACGACGAGATCCTGGCCGCACTCGGCACCCAGGCCCGACAAATAGGCGTAACCGCTAACGAGACGGTGCTCTACCTCTGGTCTATTGGACACAAACCCACCTACATGATGACAAAAGAGGCCGTCCAAGCATGCGACCCGTATGCAGACCAGCGGGTGAATATAAGTCATGAGGACATAACCCAGCTTTTGTGCACAACAAAACAACGGGCGATCCTAACTGTTCGGACTCCGAGTGGTTGTTTACATGCGGTGTATTTTGATGGCAATGGGGTTTTGTGTCCAAAAAGGGGGGTGATGGGGCAAGGGTATTTTAAGGAGTATACGGTTTTAGAGGTGGTGTTGTTGCATGATTGATAATAATAAGAAAAATAAAGGTATAAAATGAGTGCAGCACGCGGTGTAAAGAGGCGAGAGGTCTCTAGAAAGAGGAAGGCTGATAAGAAAAAGGTAGCCTGGAGTCCGCTTCCCAACAGCTCACAGATCTCTTTTTTATTGACGGGGCAGAAAGAGTTCTTAGTAAAAGAGGTTCTGTATCATGGCGGGCGGGGGTTCGGAAAATCGGAGTGCTTAATAGTCGCCTATTTGCAGCATGTAGGGAAAGGGTATGGAGCTAGGTGGACTGGTGTTATTTTGAGGCGTGAAATTAAGTCTTTGAAGGATCTAATTTCGAAAAGTTATCGGATTATTGGTGCTGCGTTCCCTGGAGCTACGTTTAACAAGACACATAGATGCTGGACATTCCCTGGCGGCGAGAAGCTTTATTTTGATTTTTGCAAGACAGAGAGCGACTACGAGCAGAAGCACCATGGTAATGAGTATCAGTTTATTGGGTTCGACGAGCTTAGTACTTGGGAAAGTGATGCAGTATATAGCTTGATGAAGACCTGCTTAAGAACTCGAAGAAATGAAGATGATGAAGATATTGAGGATGACGAGGATGAGCTAGAAGAGGTATATGATCCTGATGCTCCGCCGCTACAGGTAAGGGCAACTACAAACCCGTATGGCCGTGGCAAAGGATGGGTAAAGGATTACTTTATAGATCGTGCTCCAGTTGGCGAAATAGTATATCGACGTGGCAGGCCTCACCTTATGCATATTAAGGGGAGTGTTTACGAAAATATCAGAATCATCAAGTCGTATATTGAAGAGCTGGAGTGTGAGCCCGATCCAGTTAAAAAAGCGGCTTACCTATATGGAGATTGGAATAGCATAGATATTGCGGCAATTTTTGGCTACCACTGGTCCGAGCATACCGTCATTGATCCTTTTGAAATTCCTTCATGCTGGCCTGTACACCGTAGTTATGACGATGGGTCGGATAGTCCTTTTGCGATGCTATGGACGGCAGAGGCGGATGGAACTGAGGTAGCGCTAAAGGATGGCACAAAGTTCAGACCCCCAGCTGGTTCAATAATCGTTGTTGCTGAAGATTACGGAACTGAGGAAAAGAACGGAAAGCAAGTTAGGAGAAATAAAGGGCTCAATATGTCAGCCAGACCTATCGCAAGGAGACTACTAAAGCGCGAGGCTGGTTTACAAGAGGGGCTTCTTAGGAACTGTAAGATATTACCAGGGCCAGCTGATACTTCCACACATACCGGCAAAAACATAGATAAAGGTACGTATCCTACGGTGTTTAAAGAGATGAAGGCTGAAGGTCTTAAGTTTATCGACGCATATAAGGCCAATGGGTCACGTGAAATGTCCGCTGGCATTATGATTGAAAGGCTAGATGCTACAAAAAAACAAGACATGACTAGGCCGCACATTTATTTTTTCAATACTTGTAAATATTCTGTTAAGTTTATGCCGGAGCTAAACAGGCACCCTGACAAAGCTGGCGAGGTAGCAAAAGGTCCAGACGATCACCTATGGGATGCTCTAGCTTACCGGCTAACGATGAAAAAGAAGAGCAAGACAACTGGCGTAAATCCATTCTAAATTTGTGGCACTTATCCATGCTTATATATAAAGAAGAATAGCATAAGTGACACATACCTGTGGATAGTAAAACGTATCACAACAAAAGAATATGTAGTTTTTTATTTTTACTTAAGTTATTTCCACCTCACTCAATTACTGATTAAGGAATTAGGAAATGATATAATATAACGAATAGGAATATAACAATAATGGCACAAATCCACGAACGAACCAGCGAGCTATCCAACGCATTCCAAGTTAGGGATATAGTCAGGTGCATCCGAGGCGGCACCCAAGCTATGCGCGATGCTGCCGAGAGATACCTGCCGAGAGAAAAGGCTGAGCGACGTAGCGTAGACCAAGAAACCGGCATCTCCTTTGATCCGTACCGCGACCGCCTCAAAAGGTCTGTCCTGACCAACATACCCAGCGAAGCCGTATCACGCATGGTAGGCAAAGTGCTACGCAAGCCCACCCAGGCCACAGCCGACTACGCACGCCACCAGCAGCTCCTAGAAACCCTCCTAACCGATCTCGACGGCCAGGGCAGTGACCTATACGACCTTCAGCTTCAACTCCTAACAGAAGCTATTTGGAACGGCTCAGCAGCCATCCTCACCGACTTCATCAACGGCAGGGCAGTAGCCTATTTTGTGCACATAGACGATATTCTCCAGGCCGACTACGTGGACGGCGAGCTGGTGGCGGTGCGCATACGTGAATTTGAAGACAAGATGAATTTTGATGACATGACCAAAGATGTTGTCAAAACAGAAAAAGCTTACATAAAGAACGACGGAATCGTGTATTGGTCCAGGTTCTCGGAAGGGGCCAATGGCGTCCGCATGCAGGGTGAATGGGTACAAACCGACCTTGACAACATACCGCTTTTTGTCTTCAAAGCTGGCGAGGTGCTGGAAGGGTGCGGGATAGCATGCCGTAGCGCCGTGCAAAACCTCATCGAGCTTGCCGTCCTGCACTGGAACAAGTCTAGCGATCACGAAAACATACTGCACATAGCGAACGTGCCACAGCTTTTTGCCAAGGGCATAGCCAGCGATGAGCAGCTGTACTTCGGCGTCAATCGTGTGATTGTATCCAGCGACGAGAACGCAGACCTAAAGTGGGTAGAGCCAGGTGGCACCACGGTTAAGTACGCTATGGAGAGCCTAGATCGTCTAGAGGCACGCATGGAGGCCATGGGCTTCAGCTTTGTCACCCCACGCAGCGGAGCAGCTGAGACGGCCACAGGGCGAGCCCTGAAGGCCAACGAGAGCAATAGCGTGCTGGGCGGCATAGCCCGAAACCTAGGCGTCACGCTGCAAAAAGTGTTCGAGCAGATGCTGAGCTACTACAAGCTATCCCGTACCCCGGTTGTGTCTGTATCGGTCAACACGGACTTTGGCGTAAGCATTAGCGCCGACGAACTCAATGCTTTGGCTAGCGCATACCAAAGCGGAGCGCTATCACGCCACTACTACATCAAGGAGCTAATTAGGAGAGGCGTGCTAGATGGCGACATGGACACCGAAGAAAATGCGCTCAGACTGCAAGAAGAACTTGACGCCAATATTTAATCGTTTATTATATCGCTTACATACACAGCGCAAGGGAACTTACTATGTCTAGCCGCCTCGCTACGTACATGGAAAAAGAACAGCTCATGAAGCAACTGGCCGAAGAGCTGAAGCAGCTTGAGCAAAGTGGTGAGCTGAAGAAAGAGCTGGAGTTCAAGGAAATGCTCGAAGCGCTGATGCGTGAGTACAGCATTACTTCCTCCGAGCTTATCGTTATGCTTGACCCCAGCCGTGCCGAAGGCGGACAAGATAACCAGCAGCGTCAGCGCCGCCAGCGTCGCCTGAAGGTATACACCAACCCGCACACTGGCGAGGTGGTCGAGACTCGGGGCGGCAACCAGAAAACGCTCAAGGCTTGGAAAGACCAGTACGGCGAAGAAACCGTTGAAGGCTGGGAAGCTGAGGCGAAGCAGGCTGCCGAGGGTCAGGGCGAGCTGGATGTGAGCGAAAAGCGAGCAGAAGGTGAGCAGAGCAAGACCCAAGCGAGCAAGAAGGGTGCAGGTGGCGAGCAGAAAGCGGGCAAGGACAAGCAGGCAGTATAAGCGTCAAGTAATGTAAGGCGGGAGGGCTGGCAGATCGCTGGCCCTTTTTGCGTTGTCTCTATTTAATTAAAGGTAAAATAAGATGGCGGAGGAAGTAAAGGATAGGCGAGCCTACAACCAAGGCCGACCGAAAATCTCTGAGCTGGAGAAGCTAAGGCGACGGGTAAGGAGACAGAGCGAGCGGTGTAGGGAGCTACGCAAGCAACTAGACATTGTAGGCTGGGAGGAGAGACAGCTGCACACAGGCCCAGGGAGGCCTAAGAAGCTTCGACAGGACAAGGTACGAGACGAGCTGCTACGGCTGCGCAGGATGGCTCAGGAGCTGCGGCGCTACGAGCGCGAGCAGGGAGAGCCCCATGTGCCGCTTGATCAGATCCGTGACCCTCTGGTGGACAACCAGACCATGCACGCGGTAGGCCGCAAGCCAGCTGACGAGCTAACTCATATCGACTATGAAATTAAGCGCACCCTGGACAGAATTTTTGAGTTAGTACGTGAAGTTTACCACTATGACTCGATATTTCCTGATAAGCCAGATCGGGGCCGGATACCGCTTAATAGGCTAGAGAAGCTACAGTTCCAACAAGATAAGCTGCGCGAACATGTGGCAAGGATGCTGGAAATAGAGAAAGGCCTGAACAATATTCAGCGAATTTCCCGACAGATAAAACTACTTTATGACGCAGCCAGAGAAGCACGCAAAGCAGCAAAAAAGACCAGCAAAGACACGGAGCGACGCTACTACGAAAGTCGAGAAGCAGCCATATACGAAGAAATAAACAATCTCAAAGCCCACGTAAGGGAAGTACAAGAGCAAAAAGACCAGCTAGGCTTAAACATAGACGCCAGACCGATATATATAGAAAGACATTTTGACTACAAAATAGAGCAAGCACACAAAGAAATAGCCAAGATCGAAGAGCACTATTTAAACATACAGTCCTGCTAAGATATAAGCCTGCCACTCGGCGGGCTTCTTTTTTGCTTACAACCCTATCTTGTGCACATATAGTATTTGAATACAATTACAGATCTATATGTTGTGCTGGTTATTCTCTTTTGTTATAATATAACATATGAATAACGATAAAAAAGGATATGTAAGCATGACTCAGCTTTTTAAACTTAATTACCTAGGTGCCAGATTTAACGATGAAGGCGGCGAAGGTGAAGGACAGGGCCAACAGATTGACTATGATGCACTGTTAAAAGACCCTAAATTTATTCAGAAAGTCCGTGAAAGTGATCCTACTTATAAGCAGTTACAAAGTCAGGTGACTTCTTTTGACCAGCAGCTCGCCGACCTAAAGAAAGAAAAGTCCAAGCTAGAGCAGCAGTCTAAGGACCAAAAATTCCAAGGCGAAACTCTCCGCAAAATACTTGGTGATGATGTCACCGATGAAGCCGAAGCTTTTACCCGTATTCAGGCTTGGGCAGAAGAGCGTTACAACCCTGTCCTTGAAAAAGAGCGTGGAAAACTAAAAGATCTAGAAGACAAGCTGAACGAATACCAAGAAAAAGAGCGTACCTACGCCAAAAAAGATTCATTTATGAAGTACGCAGCCGAACACAAAGGCGTAGAGCGTGGCGGTGAAGATCTCTTGTTTCAGCAAGCTCAGCAGTACATAAACCTCGATGAGACCGGACAGGTCGTTTACACCCTCCCAGACGGACGCAGAGCGGCTGATGCTGAAGAGTTTATCGATGAGCTGCTACAGGTTCCTCCGTTCAATTTCTTCGCTGCTAGAGCCCAGGGAGCAGGCGGGTTAAATAACGGCCAACCTGGCGGCGCACAGCGCATGACTAAGGCCGAGTACAGAATGAAGGTCGCAACTTCGACCGGAAAAGAGCAAGCAGACCTGATTCGTAAAGCACAAAGCGGCGAGATCAAGCTTGTCGAGGGTTAATTGCCCTCAAAAGTGTTTGTGCACAACAACACATTAAACAAAAACAAAACCATTAATGGAGTATAAAAACTATGCAAAACGCAATACAACTAAACTATGTCGGTGCTCGTTATAACGACTTGACCGATATCATGCTGGAAACTATTTCTGGGCAGGCTCTTCAGCTTTTCCGCAAGAAGACCCCTATTTTGGCTCGTGTTAATACTGACACTAGCGAAGGGGCTTCAGCTGTTGGCGAAACTATTAAAGCACGCCTGCCTATCGATCTGGGCGATGCTGATGTTCTGGCTCCCGGCGCTGAGTCTACTGAGACTAGCTTTACCCAGCAGACTGCTCTTGTGACTCTGAACCGTCATATCTACAAAGAGTTCGCTATGTCCCTGCGTGAGTTTTCTACCTCTCAGTCTCGCGGCGTTGTTCCTGACGCTATGCAGGCCGCTATCAATTCTCTCGCCAAGGACGTTAACAAGCAGACCCTGTCTCTGACTGCTGCTGTTACTGCTACCTCAGGTGGAGCTGGCTCTAAGTACGGCACTAAGTCGGTAACTGCTGCCAAGTTCGCTCTTGACCAGCTGGAAGTTGATCCTGAGAACCGCTTCCTCGGCCTCGGTCCTATCGCTGCCCAGGATCTTCTGAATCATACCGTAAACAACGGTTTCGACAAGAACGATCCGCACTATGTCTCTGGTCAGCTGGGCGGAATGTTCGGCTTTGATGTGTTTGAGGATACCTCCATTGTCTCTGTCGATGGCGTTGCTCCCGAGCCAAACATTGCTTACCACCAGTCTGCTTTTACTGTGGCTTTCCGTAACCTGGAAGGTGCTGACAGCAACACTGGCGGCGCAATCGTTCAGAACATCGTTGACCCGATCTCTGGCATCCCGATGCGCATGACTGTGTGGTTTAATCCGAAGACCAGCAAACACCACTGGAAGTTTGAGACCCTGTACGGCGTTGCCGCTACTCGTCCGAACTCTGCCGTGATCATGCTTCAGGAAGACTAAGCACTATAGCCCGTCCGACCGGGGCGGGCATTTAATAAAATAAAAAATAGGAGTATAAAATGGAAAAAGTGAAAGTCCAAAAGGGTGACCGTGTACTTTATGTTAATGCTAACGCTGTCGAAAACATGAAAAAATTCGGATTTGAAGCTGAAGCCAAGACTGCTCGCAAGGCCACTGCTAGAAAAAATAAGAAAGAAGATGAGGTGGTGAGCGATGAGTCAGCAAGCGAATGATGTGCTAAAGCAGTTTTTTAATCCTGCATTCATATTACAGGTAATTACTCTTATAGTTGTCGCAGTAGTAACGTTTAGCAAGCTGGATACCCGAGTAAGCACAGTCGAGCATAGGGTCGGAAATTTAGAAGCGCTAAGGATTGAAGATCAAAATAGGCTTGACTCACGCTTAGACAGTATCGATAAAAGCTTAAATAGAATAGTAGATTGGCAGCTAAAGCAATCAAAATAACGAGGTGAACATAATGAATAAAGTTAAAGCATTACTAAAAGTGTTAGCAAAAAGATCTAATGTTGTTCTTATTATCACTGCAATTGCAGTTATCTTGGGTGCTTTTGGTATCGAGTTCGGAGAAGATAGTCAAGTTCAGGTCGCTGAGCTAGTTACTGCTTTGGTCTCTGTCATCGGTATAGCTCTCGGAATAAGCATTAGCGAGAAAGAAGTTAAAAACGAAGTTGATAAAGCTAGAGCAGAAAAAGAGCAAGAGTAATGTCTAGCATCATAGCCATTCTTCGATCATTGCTGGCCATTGTAGAAGTATTTATCAAACAAAACCGCAATGAAGCAAAACAACAAGAGGTCAAAGATGCCAATGAAGACCCTACAGCTTGGTTTAACGACCATTTTAATGCTGACACTGACAGCATGCACAACAATAACAAAAACCCAGACACTTCCGAGCAAACCAAAAATAACAGCCAGTGAGTGTCGTCCAGGTTACACATGCTTCACCCATAATGACGCATCTGCACTAGCCCGATATATACTCGATCTAGAGTACCTCATTAAATAGACCGGCCCCGCTTCCGGTCTTTTTTTATCTGTTAATTAATCACTTCAAATGTTATAATATTACATATATGAGCACATAACCCCAATGTGCACAACAACAATAAATGACAACAAAAGAAAAGCTAGACAAACAAATACGCCACAGCATATACCTACGCGGCCAGTTTACGCGAATTAGCAATGAGCTTAATGTCATCATCGATGAGCTTGTTGCCAAAATTTATCGTGAGCTGGAAAAGACTAAGAACCTTGCCAGCCCCAGGGGGATTAATGCTGTCATTAAGCGGGTTGATGTGCTCATTGAAGGGGTTTTTAAGGAGTATGAATCCCAGCTTACGGAGCAAATGCAGGAGCTTGGAGAATACGAGTCAGAGTACAGTGCTAAGTCCAATGAAGAAAGAGGGTTAGGTGGCTCTGCGCTGGCTGCTGGTGTCGTCGCTGCGCTTGTGTCGGAACAGGCTATATACGGGAAGTTGGCGAGCGAGTGGGTTAGCGAGCAGGCAGATACGATGCGAAAGAGCTTTCGCCAAGAGCTAAGGATTGGAGCCGGGGCGGGTGAGAGCAAGCGACAAATACAGGAAAGGCTAGATACAGCTGTAAAGGAGCGAGCCAAGCAGCAGTCGGGGAATGCTATAAGAACTATTGGTGAGGGAGTTACTACGGGTGTAAAACTAGAGACAGCTAAAAAAAGCAAGGCGAAGTATTACCAGCTGTCTGTCGTTTTGGACTCGCGTACTTCCAAAATATGTTCAGCCATTGATACAAGTAAAGTCTACAGCCTAAGCGATCCTACCGCACCTAGGCCGCCATTTCATCCAAATTGCCGGACTCAGATCATTGAGCTGGAAAGCGATGAGCCGGTGGAGCAGCAGTCTTATTCATCCTTTTTGGAGCGGCAGACTGAGCAGGAGAAGCGAAAGCTATTAGGGCCGGGGCGGTATGCTTTGTATAAAAAAGGCATGAAGATCACTCAGTTTGTTGATGAGAATAACCATGTTTTGACGCTAGCAGAGTTGCGCGAGTTAGAAAATTAATTTTTGAATATTACAGAATAGGAGCCAGCGAATGAGTTTTCAGATCCAGTATTACCAGCGTGAGGGTTTTTCAAGCGCACTGACAGTTACTAACACGTACACAACGTATAACCGAATATATGTCGAAGATAACTCCACGATTGAGATTGGTGACGTTTTTAAGGTTGGTGGCTACGATATAGAATTTGTGGTTCACGCTAAAGCATCTTCTAATTTGATATATGTGTTTAACGACTTGGCCTCGCTTCCTGGAATAAGTCATACTGATCTGCGCGGACTTCCACTTACGTATATTAAATCTGAAGACTACTCTATAACGCCCGCCTCATATTTTTTAAAAGCTGACATTGCTTCTACTCATTCCACTTTTAATGCAGGAAGTAATGACTTTGTTGGTGATGGACGGTTAGCTAGTTTTTTCCCTAGTGTTTCTTACTTCCAGTTTGAAGGAAGCGAGGCAGTTTTTAAGCTTAACGAAATTAGGACAAGCGCTACTTCTTCAGACACTGCTACTGCTTACTTACAATATACTTTATCCAGTTTTGGTGAGGCTGCTAAAGTAGCTGGCCATATAATCAATCAAAAAACCCAAGAGGATTTTGATGAGTATGTAAGAGTAAACATTAAAAATTCGCTGTACATTACGGGTGTCGATTACTCCACTGATTCGTTTACGGTCGAAAGCTCTAGCAGCATGACTGCCCAAGACATACTTACAGACTTTGTTTTTCCTGACGACACTTTCAATATTGACGGCATTGACTTTACTGTATTTACCGTTGAGTCAGACACTGACGGAAGCGTATCTAAGCGAATTTACACAGCAGAACCTCTTGGCTCCTATACTATTGTCGAAGGTTCTTACCTTAACTTTACTGGTAGTGCTATTCCTGGTGATATTGCTTTAGATCCTATAGAGCATGTCACTGACCAAAACGAGACAGTCCTAACAGTATCGGGCTCAACCACCGACATCCCTGAGGGCGAAACTGTCTCTATCAACGTTACTGACGATTCCTCTGTCTCCGTGGCTGGCTCAGCGCTGGTAGCACTGGATGGCACCTATAGCACAACCCTTGACGTATCCACCCTCGCTGACGGCACCCTGACCGCCGAAGCTAGCGTCGTGGATCAGACTGGAACAACCATAACTGACACAACCACGGCAATCAAAGGCCTAATGTTTGAGGAATTCACGCGGCAGGGTGCTCCAGAAAACGGTTTGCTCGAAGTAACTGGCTTTCATGACCAGAACACTTTTAGCGTAAAATATGCCGAGAATGCCTTTAACGTAAATCACGGACACCTGTTGCCGGGCGACATAATTACCCTCGCTGGTCTTGAGCACATTGAATTTGAAATGTCCGGCACCGATTTTACCTTTCTTGGAACTTACCAAGATAAAGGTATTGAACATGCTGATGTTGCTGGCAAAACGATAGTGTATTTGAGATCCAGACGCTACGAGAACTTGCCTGCACATGACCTGTATGTTGATAGCTACAACTCAATCAATGTCGCCATACGCAGCTATTCAGGACTCGACGGAACAACCATTGCTAAGGCCTTGGCTGGCAAGCATGTTAAGTTTAACGATTTTGCTACTGTTGGCTTTTCCAGAAATGCCAGCAAATATACCGCCGATAGCGCCCTACTAAATTCAGTCTGGCAGGACGGTCAGCCTGTAGTCGGAACCTTGGTAGCGGGGCATAAAAGCCAAAATGAAGTAAATAAGCTAAAGAATGTCCTGTATGTAACTGGTGTTAATCAAACTACCTCCCCAACATACGGCACTGGCTCTGGGATTATTAGCTTTGATGTTGGTGAAGATGTGGGCTACACAGCTTCGACTATTGCTTACAACTTTATTTATCCTGGCGACAAGTTTACGGTGCAGGCTAACGGTGTGGATGGTGTTTATGATCTTGAGCTTACCGTAGCGAGCACAGGAAGTGGAAGCATTAAGCCGAAAGAGGATCTTACACAATACGATATTGTTAATGGGTCTCCGCTTTATTTTGGCAATAGTGCGCTCTTATCCGCTACGTTGAGCATTACAGCAGAAGCGGCTGACGCAACAAACGAGGCGGCGGTTCAGGCTTCCGGTACATATGCCAATCTTGAGCCTGGAACCCTTATTAAAATCGTGGCTTCGGACTCAGTTGGAAGTTCAGCAACTGCTTACACAAGCGCTGAGCAAGACGGTGCGTATATCGGGTCTATAGATGTATCAGCGCTTGCTGGTGGCACCATCACCTATGAAGCTTCGGTAGTGGATATGCAGTGGAACACAGTAACTGCCACAACCACGGCCCAAAAAAGCACACACCTGGACGGAACCCTTGCGCTCGATCCTCTGGCTACCATAACTGGCGACAACGCCTCAGCTTACGCCATACCCGGTACTACAACTGGTATCCCTTCTGGCGAGTTTGTCAGCATAACGGTCACCGGCAGCCTTGGCGCAACCATAACAGCGAATGCCGAAGTGATCGCGGACGGCTCCTTCAGCGCAACCATCGACGCTAGCACGCTAACGAACGGCGAAGCGACGATTGAAGCCACGGTCACGGACCAAAACGGCAACCTCCTGGCTGACACTGCCGTTGTCACCGTTGATATCGTTCCTGCTGGCTCAATCTCCATAGGTGCCCTGGCAGCGGTTGACTACAACAACGACACAGCATGGGCGGTCAGCGGTACGACTAGCGAGATCCCAGAGGGCGAGACGGTATCGATTTCGGTCACGGATGGCTCTGCGGGCACTGTAGCGGGTTCTGCGCTGGTGGGGATGGATGGAAGCTACAGCACCACCCTAGACGTGTCAGGGCTTGCTGACGGCACCCTAACAGCCGATGCGAGCGTGGTTGACCAGCGGGGCGACACCGTGACGTCCACGGCGACGGCGGACAAGGATACTAGGCTTCCTGGCACCATTGACCTCACCTTGCCCGCCCAGATAGACAAGACGAACGTGAGCGCGGTCCCACTGTCTGGTGGAACTACCAACACCCCCGAGGCGAGCACTGTCACTGTCGATCTGACTGATGGAGCTAATACTGTTACAGGCACGGCGAGCACCCAGGCAGACGGCAGCTGGTCACTGAGCCTTGATGCCAATGCTTTGGATGATGGCACCATAACTGCGACTGCGAGTGTCACCGATCAGCGCGGGGATGTGGTTTCGGCTACTGGTATGGTCGAGAAGGATTCGTTGCTACCGGGCTCAGTGTCTATCCGTATCGGGTCTACCAGCGACATTTCGGCAGTAACCGTGTCTGGAGGCACTACCAACACCCCTAGCGGCTCCCAGGTGGGCTTGCAGGTGGTGGATGGAGCGGAGGTGGTACATAACTTCACGGCGAACACGGACGCGAATGGGGATTACCAGACAACGCTGAATCTTTCTGCAATTGCTGACGGCACGTTTACTATCACGGCCAGCGTTGAGGACGAGACCGGCGCGGTAGTAGCTGACACTGCGCAAGCACAAAAGAGCACATCGGTCGAGCAAGGTGGAACGATAGCGGTATCTGCGAGTGATGTTGGAAAAGATAATGTCGGCTCTTTTGCGGTATGGGGGTCAACCCTAAATGTTAATGTTGGTCAGTCTGTTACTATCACTGTTCACGATGGCGGATCTGGTTTAGTAACCGCTACTGCATCGGTTGAAGCAACGGGCGAGTACTCAGCTAGCTTTAATGTGTCAGGCCTACTAGATGGCCAGCTTACCATAACTGCAACGACGACTGATGAAATTGGTGGAACCATCGTCGATAGCGTTACTGTGACCAAGGATGCACTACACCCTGGAACTATTACTGCAATAAGCGAAGCGGTAACAAAAGAAAATGTCCTCGCTGTGCCGGTTTCTGGATCAACTGCCAACACACCAGCAGGCAACGTGGTCAGCATTAGCGCCACAGGCCCACTGAACGAGATAGCAAGGGCAGAAGCCGAGATCCAGGCTGACGGCTCCTATGCGGGCACCATTGACCTAAGCAGCCTTGCAGATGGCCAGGTGCACGTTTTAGCCAGCGTAGAGGATGAAACCGGAGCCGCGATCAGCGCAAGCGTGAGCATCAAGAAGGACGCCCTGCACCCCGGAACCCTGACTATCGAGGCTCCGTCCGTAGGCAAGCATAACGTCAGCGCAGTATCGGTTTTTGGTAATACGGTGAACGTGCCAACTGGCTCCTCCCTGTGGGTGGTTGCAGAGGACATCGAGGGCGGGCAAGCAAGCGTAAGCACCGTAACCGAGGCTGAGGGCTACAGTACCGATCTCGACGTGTCTGAGCTGGCTGACGGCACCCTTACCATTACTGTCACGACCACCGACGAGACCGGCGCAGAGATCACGGCAAGCACCCAGGTTGAGAAGGACGCCCTGCACCCAGGCACCATCGATGTGTTCATGCCTGACGTGTCGCCGGACAACGTGGGCCGCATCCAGGCAGCTGGCTCCACAATCAACGTCCATGAACTTGAGCAGGTCACCATCCGCGTCACTGACAGAGAAGGCGGCCAAGTATCCAGCACAGCGACCGTGGGAGCCGATGGCAGCTATATCAAAGCTCTGGATCTCTCTGAGTTGGTCGATGGGGATCTAACCATCAGCGTGAGCGTCATGGACGAGACCGGCGCGACGATCAGCGCAAGCGAGCAGGCCAAAAAAGACACGGCCAGCACTGACGACTTTACGCTCTCCAACCTGCAAACCCACTACGGACGAAGCTTCCCAACGGGGATCGGCGCAGACCAGTTCAGGATCGCCAAAGCGCATACGCTGAACTACGTAAAGACGTTCCTTATCGCTGCGCAGCTAGAGCTTGACGACGAGGTTTATTCGTACATCAAGGAAGCTATTTGGGATATCGCACACTACAAACTATGGCTAAATGTCGGCACGCCAAGCGAAAGCGTAACCAAAAAGAATGAAGTTGCAATCCAGTGGCTAAAGGACATAGCAAAAGGGAATGTCAGGATTAAAATGAAAACTCAAGAGTCAAGAAAGAAAGGGCTCCACACTATTCAGCTCCTGAGGTAATAGTAATATGGATATTAAGCACAACCTAGGCGAGCTACAACGGTATCTAGAAAAGGTCAGGGACGACTCTTTCTTTAACGAAGCCGACGGTAATGAAATAGGTGAGCGCCTACATGATCTGGTTATGGCAGGCTTTGACCGTTCCGAAGATCCCTACGGACGAGCATGGCCGGGTATATCACACCGCGAAGGCAAGCCGCTTCTTGATACTTTTAATATGGTGTCAAGTATTGACTACGATGTAACACGGCGCTCCAACGGGCTTCAGGTAAGCATTGGAACCGATGTTGAATATGCACCAGTTCACAATATTGGGCTTGGGCATGTTAGGCAAAGAATGTTTATTCCAACTAATTCTAACAAATTGCCTGCTAGTTATAATAATGTTATAATTAACGTAATAACGAAGAAGCTTGAAAGAGCTATTCAATAAGTTCAATGAGCACAAAAACAATAGATTTGAACACATATCTGCATGACTACAAAGCAGAACTAGAGCAATTAGAGTCTGTTCACCAAGTTAAAATTTTGGGGTCATCTTTTAGCGCTGAAGATATTGATAAGTTATCCCACCAGCATGGGGTGGCTAATGTGCTCATTACAGCAGTTGGTGGCCCCGTTAGGCTCGCTGGTCAACAAAGACTTAATACCTGTAGCTTCGGTATTTATGTGCTAGCCGGAAAAGATAACGACAACGAAACTATCGGCTACAGCTCTTTTGCCATAGATACTACAAAACAAATTCTCGATATTGTGCACAAAAATGAAGTAGGAAAGAAGCACCCGGCCTCTTTACGCACACCAATCATTACTGAATTCAGCGCTCTCTCGAATCAGGATTTCGAGAAGCGGGGATTTGTTGTGTGGTATTTAATTTTTAACCAAGAATTGACTATCGCTTAGCTAAGCAAATAAAAACAAACTATATAGGAGCATATTAATATGTCATTTGGTAACAACTTAACTAACAACGACCTCTTTTACATGGGTCAAGGTTCGGTACTGGTCCGTCCAGTTGATGAAAACGATAAGCCTGTTGGCAACTTTGTAAACATCGGTTCCATGAATTCAGCTGACCTTTCTTTCGAAACTGACTCTCAAGAGATTCGTGAAACCCAGTCAGGTTCAAATAACGTGGTCAAGCGTCTCTCTAGGTCTGTGACTGGTACGCTGAACCTGTCTGCCAAGTCTTTTGGTGCTGACACTATCGCTTTGGGTATGTATGGCGACATCATCAAGACCGCTGCGAAGACTGGCGAGACCATGCAGGCTACCGTAAGCCCAGGGCATATCGTTTCTCCCGACGGCATTCTTGCGGCTGTTACTTCAATCGAAGATGACGCCATGAATGTCTTGGTCGAAGGTGAGAACTACGCAATTTCTGACGGTGCTATCGAATTTTTCCGCGACCAGTCCGGCGCTACTTCTCCGTTGGCCGCTGATACTGCTGTAACCATCACCTATGACACCAAAGCTTCTAAGTCTTTAGAGGCAATGGTGAAGAATGAGGTGAACGTCCAGATCGTGTTTGTTGGCGTCAACACTGCAAATAGCGACGACCCGCTGAAGGTGACCATGCATAAGGTTTCTTTGTCGCCAACCCAGCAGCGTGGACTTATCTCTGTTGAGCAGGAAGCAGAATTGCAGATCCAGGGAACACTTATGGCGTCAAATGCAGTGACTGGAACTGGTCTGTCCAGGTTGTACAAAGAAGAAACAGTAGATCAAGACGCTGCCTAAGGGCTAAACCAATCCGGGGGCACCGCGTCGGCCCCCGCCTAATTTAATAAAGGAAATAATATATGCCACTAGATCCATCAGTAATTAAAAGAGAAAGAATTAGAGTCGGCACGAGCGATAGCGGTGAGGCTCTTTTTGTCGAGGCACGTGGCCTGACAGCTCAGGATTTTGCAGTACTGTTTAATGAAGAAGAAAACGCTATGGCTGCACTATTTAGCGATGCGTTTAGCTGGGATTCGGGTGAAATGATCGTGAAAGAGGTTATTGTTCGCCTGCCAGCCCTTGCTGCACTCGCCACTTCCTTAGCATGTAATGATGTCGAAAACGCCGATCTTTATGCGCAATTACCCATATCAAAGCAGATTGAAATATTGAGTGCGGTGTACCAGCTGACACTACCCGAGGCCGATTCAAAAAAAAAGATCCAGCAGGGAGTGGGAGTGATACTGGGTGGGATCGTATCGCAAGCCTCAAGAAGAAGCGGAAAAGTGAAGGGTTAAGTAGCGAAGAAGCAAGAGAGTTACGTGACCTAATGGCTAAGCAAGCTGGTCTAGTAACGCCAAGGAAGAAGTTTAATGCTGGAGAAGTAAGAAGTAACTTAATAAAAAACCTAGAAGGTATGTGCTATTTCCTTATATCCCAGGGGCACAATAACGAATTTAGAAATCCTTTTAGCTACCCATTTAAGGAATTAGTAAAAGCTTACGAGCGAACGCATGCAATATATAGCCAAAATATAGCGAATAAAAGTATAGCTCACCAAGCCGCAATTATTGGAACTAATTCTCAGGAGGGAGGGAAATACTTTCAAGAATACATAAAAAAATTAACGGAGCAGTAGTATGGCAAATAAAGCAGTCGAGCTATTAATTAACCTGAAGACAGCTGGCACAAAAGAAATTGATAAACTTATAAAAAGCATCGGTAGCGTTTCCAATACTGCTAAAAGCTCCGCTGGTGGTTTCGATAAGCTTGATAAGGAAATAAAAGAAACCTCTGGCTCTTCTCGTAAGCTAGGCCAAACAGCGAAACAACTTGATGGAAACCTAGAAAAACAAAGCAGATCCGCCAAAAAAGCCGCAGATTCTGTCGATAAGCTAAACAAAGAGGTTAAAACTGGCTCTGCTGTTAGCGGGGCGATGAATACAGGTGTTAGTAAGCTTCGCGGGGGGCTCGTTGGTCTAGCCGCTGCTGCTGCCGCTGCTGTTGCTGGTATGGCTGGGCTTAGCCAAATAAAAGACCGCTCGCGTGAAATGATCCAAATGGCTAACGCAGCAGAGCGTCTAGGCATGTCAATGGAGGAGTTCACCGCAGCCGAGGCAGCCGCATCCCAGGCCGCAGGGCTTAATTGGGAAAACCTGAAAGATGGCCTTGATGACCTTAACGAAAGAATTGTGGACTTTGCTAAAAATGGAGCAGGCGAGGCCGCCGATCTTTTTGCGCAATTCGAGCAACTAGACCCGACCAAAATGATGAATATGGATGGCCTTGATCAGCTACGAGCTGTGACAGACGCGATGAAAGACCTGTCCACCCAAGAGCGATCACAACTCCTAGATCAGCTTGGCTCTGACAATCTCCGTGAGCTAACCAACGTCCTAGAAGGCTCTAACGCCGAATTTTTCCAAATGATCGAGAACGCCAAAGAGGCAGGACTTACCATATCCAGCCTTGAGGCCGACCGCATATCCAGCATTGGCAAAGATGTCAATGACCTAGGCAGAAACTTCGGCATTCTCCGCGACAAGTTCCTCGCCAAAATCTCCCCAGCTATCGAGGTCATCGTTGAGCACATAAACGACCTAATCGGAGGCATGGAAAAGAGCGCCGACGAGGGCGGGTCAATGGCTAAGGCGGTAATTACAGGTGTTGAGTTTATCATCGGTGCATATAATAAATGGCGCGGCATAAATAAAATTCTGAGTACAGCTGTTTTGGGGCTTTTCCATGCTGTGGTATCTGGGGCTGGGCTAATTGTTAAAGCCTACGATGGAATGGTTAATACTGTTGTTAACGGTGCCTTTGCAACCCTAGAGGGAGGGCTAAGAATAGCTGGTAAGCTTAGCGACACAGCGAAGCAAATGGCAGATGACATTGCTAACTACAAGCCTAAGCAAAATAACAATGGTGCCATGCTTGATGCCATGGGCGAGGAAATAAAGAAAAAAGCCCAGGAAGCATGGAAAGAAGGACAGGAGTACCTTAATAAAGATGTGCCTCCGCTATCCGCCAAGCTTGATGTACTGCTAGAGGAGCAAAGGGCACGTAGGGCGGCGAAGGATGCAGCAGACGAAGCCCAGAATGAGGCAGACAGAAATCCTGTTAACCTAACCATAACCGCCGAAGCTCAAAAGGCAATGAAAGCGTTAGCCGAAGCCAGGGAAAACAACGAGGCCGAGGCTCAAAAGTCCATTACACGACAGCGCATACGTGACATGGAGCATGAGCAGGATGTCGCCCTCAAAAACCTTGAATCGCAAAAGAACGCAGGCGAACTAGGGTCAGCGCAGTACTACGCAAAACGCCTGGAGCTTGAAAAGAGCCACAACGCGCAGGTGGCCGAGATGCGTCAGCGACTCATTGACATGGATATAGAGGCAGTTAAAAGGCAGAGAGACGCACTGTCAGACATGCTGGGTAGTTTGGAGCAGGGTAGCGCGGAATACCTAAGCACTGTGCAAAAAATAGAGGAAGCTGAGGCACGAATAAAAGGGCTTAAATTCGAAGCTGAAAACATTGATCTTGCATCTCAGTATAAAAACGAACTGCTGGTAATTGCCGATGCTGAGCGCCAAAGGGAGGCTCTACGCAAAGAATCAGAAAAGGTTGAGAAGGAAAGCGAAGAGAAGCGTAAGGAGGCCGCAGAGCAGGTAGCTAAGCAAGAGAAGATGGTAGCAGACCTCAAGCTTGACCTGTTGCGACAGACAGGTAACGAAGCCGACGCTCAGATAGTTGAACTCAAAAACAAATATGGCGACATGCTAACAGAGCTTGAGGGCAATAGTGAAGGCGCACAGTTAATCGAGAAGCTTCTGGACATGAAGACTGCCCAGGTGCAGCTGGATGAGTTCAAGAAGCAGCTAGAGGATTTGAGGGCAGCATATGATTTAGGTGAGATTTCGAGATCTGAGTATAACAGTGGTGTTGAAGCTCTTACGCCTGATCTTAATGCGGCAGCTATACGAACAGGTAACGAGGAAATAATAGACAGCACGAAGCGCATGGCTGAGGAGTACCGTAATTTTGGCGATGTGGCATATCAGGTAGGTGATGTTGTCGGGAATCGTTTCATGGGCCTCACGGATGGGCTACACAGTGTCATAATGGGGACCAAGAGCCTCAAGGATGCGTTTCATGAAATGGCAGCAGGAATCATTGCTGACTTGCTAAAAATGATTATCCAACAGCAAATATTTAACGCCTTGCAAGCAGCTGGTAGTGCTATCGGTGGCGGTTTTGGATCTGCCCTTAGTTCGGTCGGCATGAACCACACAGGCGGGTATATAGGGGCAGGTAGCGCAAGGCGCAGTGTTCCTATGTCCCTTTTTGCGGGTGCTCCCGAGTTTCATGATGGCGGCCTAATAGGTGCTGACGAAGTGCCGATTATAGCTCAGAAGGGCGAGTATGTGCTTGATAAGTACGATATACGCAACCCGAAGAACGGTGGTAATGGATATACCCCTGGAGGAAGCGGTGCAGGTCAGCAGGCAGTAAATATAACTAACGTTGTGGATTCAGCCAGCATAGCGGGTGCCATGGATACCCCCGATGGTCGAAACGCTATCGTGAACGTAATAAGAGCCGAGCGAGCAACAATAAAAAGCATACTGTAAAAATTAGGCTGGCAAGAGCTGGCCTTTTTTATATCCCTGCGCAGCTATTTAAATGTTATAATATAACAAAAAGGAATAAGTATAATGGAGTTGTTAGAGTGGTTTTACGACATTGATTACTCATCGCCCGTTTCTGAACGATATGAGTACAAAACGGATATTATCGAAGCTTGGGATGGAACTGAGCAGCGTATCGCTTTATTGGATGAGCCGGATCATACCTTATTTAATAATTATGTACTGCATAAATCCGATTGGCTTGAGGCAAGAAATAAAATAAATGGGCATCGGGAAGGAGGTTTTTTGGTGCCTAATCGGAACTTGCATTTTATTTTGCGGGATGTGGTTAAGGGTAGTACCTATTTAACTGTTCCGCCCTGGGCGTTTAAGGAGGGTGGATGGCTGCTTTTGAAGGATAATGAGGGCAGGCGTACCGTTCACTCGGTTAGTACTGTTGGGTCTAGTGGAGTTTATCTTTCGGGACCTGTTCAGGCCGACATGAATTGGTGTGAGTGTGTTCGGCTGGATGTTTTTTACCTAAGTACGGACCTGGAACTGCGGGTGCTGGCAGGAGATTTTGTGCAGGTTACGGTTCCTTTTAAGGCTGATGAGGAAAGTTTTAAGATGCCGTTGGCAGGAAGCGATGTGGAGTTTTTTGACGGCTTGCCGGTGATGGATTTCAAGCACAATTTTGCCGAGCCTATTGATCATCGAGAGTTCTACGATGATGTAGGGGCAGGTTGGGGGACCACAGTAAAAGATAGAATTAATAGGGCTGCTGGCTTGGATATGCGGATGACGTTTGATTTGGCTGGTCCTGAAATACAGAGATTCAAGGCGTTTGCCCATGAGGTGCGGGGGCGCCAGGGTAGCTTTTGGGTAAGTGACCATTCAAGCGCTTTTTATATGCATAGCATAGGCAGCGGTAACCAGATAAATGTAGAAAAGTCTAGGCTTGGCGAGCTGGCATATGTGCCACACAAGGTCGTGGAGGTTATTACAGAAAGTGGAGTTTTCCGGCGTAAGGTGGTGGATGTTATGCCTGCTAGCACCTATGACATCCTTGTTTTGAATGAGTCGATTCCAGATGAAGCCCATAGCTTATTAATAGATATTAGGTTCCTGCATGTAGCCCGGTTCCTTAACGATGTTTTCGAGTACGATTTTTATCATGATCAATACGCAAGGATTAGCAAATCTCTGAGATCCGTTCGATCATGGCAGCCAGCCTGATCCTAGGATGTGGCACTTATGACTGTCTATATATAATAATAACATGCATAAACTCCACAATATAAATATTAGCTACACCTAAATATGTGTCACTTATGAATGTTTTTATATTAATATAAGTATGTATAAGTGCCACAATCGAAGAGCTACTAATTCAATGGATATGTTCCGTATTAATAAAAAAATATACGTCTATAGATTTAGACGTTTTTTTAGGTACGTAACATACTCCACCTCGATAACCAATGATAATCGTTGCATTAAATGATATAATATACTAAAAGATAAACAATAATGGCTGTCGTCGAAGTAATCGAGTTCACATACAGAGATCAAAGTTTTAAATACACATCCTCGCGCAAAATCCAATCCATTGCAGGTAAGATTTTTAGCCCTATAGCTGCTAATCGTTCCGTGGTGGTAAAGTCAGAAAGTGATAGCAGAGACCTTGAAATAGAGGTGTCCGCTGACAACGAGGTGGTCCAGCTATTCAAAAATGCCACACCGGATGCCACCGTTACTGTCAAGGTTTCTAGAGTGGTTGGCGACGAACTGCACCCTTATTTTACAGGCAACGTCGCGGGAGTCTCATTTTCTGCCCAAATAGGTGCAACGGCTCGCGCATCCATTACTTGCTCTTCCATTATTTCAAAGCTAAGTACCAGCGGGCTTAACTACACCTTCTCGGCTGGCTGCAATCACCTTTTATATAGCAATGAATGCGGCCTTAAATTTTCAGATTGGGCCGATACAGTAACCGTGGAAGCTATGTCTAATCGCGGCTTTACCATACAAGCTGAATCCCTCAAGGGTAAGCCTGACAAGCATTACGTAAGCGGCTTGTGCGAGTTCAATGGCATATACGCAATGATATCCGGCTACGACCCCACAGCGGGAACCATAACACTATTTGCTCCTATAACCGGCATAGCGGTAGGTAGCATTATAAAAGCCGCAAAAGGGTGTAACCGCAGCCTGAACGCATGTGTCAGCTTCAATAACGAAGATAACTTCTACGGCTTTCCCTGGATACCTAGCGATGACATTTGGACTTCTGGCGTCATGCGTCCAGTCAATCCATTTAAAAATTTACAATAATAAAAGGAATATAATATGCAGCAGCTATTATGGTTTGCAGTTAACGCAGTAATATTTTTGCTGACTTGGAAAAAACCTCAGACCCAAAATGTCGAAGCAGGTAACTTTGATGTATCGAGCTACCCTGAGTCAAAAGACAAGTCGATATCATGTGTCTTTGGCAAGGCTTTAATCAAAGCTCCTAACACGATATGGGCTGGAGGCGAACGTAGCGAGCCCATTAAAGAGAAACAAGACATAGGGTTTATAGCAAAACTAATGGGAGTGCCGGATACAGCTATTGTCGGCCACCGCTACTACACCTCAATGGACCTAGCCCTAGCCTTTGGTCCCGCCAAGCTGACAGCCATCTACGAGGACGAGAAAAAGATATACAGCGGTAACCTAAGCTCAGGCACAGGCATGGCTGGCGACTTTACCCAGAAGCGCATATTTAACATCACCAACCATAGCGTCAGCCACATCGTCAACGGCAGAAGGTTAGTCCCCGTAGATGCGCTTGATATACAGTTCGAAAACGTCAGGGGCTCAAAAGGAAGCTACACCTACAATATTAGCTACAAATTAATGAAAGAAGATGGCGTCATAGGCCGATTCGAATACTTCGGTGGCAACAACTGGCAGTCGCCTTCCTCGCTACTTAGGCAAAAGGTATCGCAACATTACCCGGCATACAAAGGGCTTGCTCACATAGTTTTTGACGACATGCATGTAGGCCAGCAGCCAATACCAAAAAAACTTTCTTTCGAGCTAGCTCATTATCCGCCTTCGCCGATGGGTTTTGTCGACAATGAGGTGGTTGATGATGACGCCAATCCTGCCTATGTCATCTATGAATTAATGGCTCATGCTCAGCACGCTGGCGTAGCAACTAAGTTTTTGGATATCGCTTCGGTTGAGAAGGTTGCACAGCAATGTAAGGATGAGGGGCTAGGTATCTCGTTTGTGTGGTCTCAGCCGTCAAGTTTTGATTCTCTTATAACTAAAATATGCGACCACTGCGACCTAACTAGGCGTGAAAATCATGAGACAGGCAAGGTGGAGCTTATAGCAATTCGGCCTGATTATAATATTGATGATCTATTTGCTTTTGACGAAACTAATATCCATGCTGTCTCTGACTATTCCAAGCCTTCTCTAGACGCGCTCAACACACAAATCAAAATAAAGTATTTAGACAGAGCAGCAAAATATAAGGAGCGCAATGTCGTTTCCCATAACATCGGCCTGATAAATAACGATATCCAGCAAAACCAAGTTAACAAAGACTACACCTTCTTTTGCAAGGCTTCGCTAGCTCAATGGGCTGCTGATCGCGACCTAGTAAGCATGACAAACGACATATCGACAGTAAAGCTGGTATCGAACAGAGATGCTGCTGTGCTTAATATAGGCGATGCTGTAAAAGTTAAGCTACCTATTTTCGATGAGTTCTATCGCGTTTATCGTATTCAGTCCATAGATCTGGGTAGCCTGGAAAATAATAAGGTTACTTTAGATATGGTTGAGGATGTATTTGGTCGATCTCCTAAGTTGTACGCTGGCATCACTGGCGAGTCTAGTGAGCCAGGTGAACCAACGAATGCTAATGAGATTAATCTATTTGAAGTTCCAACCGGAAGTATTAATGTATTTACCGATGCGCCACGAAGCCCAGGTAAGCAATTAGGCTATAATTTACTGCACGCCACTGGAAACTTCGGCTATGTTTTTGAAGATATATCTGGTCATCCTGAAGAATATACTGACGAGGTGTATTTGCAGAGCAATATAGAAAAAGATGACGACATAATAACGCTCCAGGGAACCTTTCACATAGACTCGTTTTTCCCGATTAGTGATGAGCAAAGGGCGCAGGGTTCCAACTTAGCAGTCATTGTCAACGAATCGACTGGTGAGCATGAGTACATATCCTACGGCGCTGGAAATGCAGGTGGTAGCACGGTCCAAATTTTTGACGTGTGGCGAGGGCTTTTTGACACGCAACCGATGAGCCACAGCGCAGGGTCTCGGGTCTTTTTGTTCAGTGCAGCAAACGCTGAGATACCGAGGGTTGGTGGGCTAGGCAATGCTGGGGTCAGGCACAACGTCCAGGCCGCAACGATAACGGAGACAGGTAGCCTAACCAGTGGCATGGATGAGTATCGCATTACGCAGTCGGACCGATACACGCGACCAAATTCCCCGATCAACGCCCAGGTGTCGGAAAACGTCGATGGCAAGCTGGAGGTTACGTTTAAGCGCCGTCCGGCCTCCTACGCATCTGTGGTCTCGAATGATGATCTGGAGTCGGCAGGATGGGTCAGAGTGGCTGTCTACGACGATGATCTGTCAGGGGGCATCATTTTGCCGCTGGCCGTGGCCACGGTGCAGGCCGATACGTATACGTGGGAAGGTGACAACGGTACGCCAAATCTCAGGGTCGAGGTGCAGGGATGGGACCCCGATACGTCGCGTTCCAGCTACTACAAGTCCACGCTGTACCACAGCCGCTAACCCAAATGACGAAGCCCCCGGCAACGACCAGGGGCTTCATTTTGGTGCGAGCGGTGGGACTCGAACCCACACGACCAAAGGTCAGGAAATTTTAAGTCTCCGGCGTCTACCGATTCCGCCACGCTCGCGCAGGGCACCCATCATACCCAAAAAAGCTTCATCGTCAATCAGATGGGCACGCTCTCGCTTAGGATCTCGGCTAGCTCGGCAGAGGGTATCTGGTGTGCATTCGTCGTGAGCAGGTCTACATCGACACCCAGCAGCTCCCGCAGACCTGTGTCGATGCCGCCCAGGTCGAACAGGTCGCAGCCTGGAAGCGTATCTACAAGAATATCGATGTCGCTACCGGGTTCATCATCGCCACGCGCTACAGAGCCAAACAGGCGGGGATTCGCGCACCTCCCTTCGGTCACGATACGCCTAATCCCTTCCCGGTTCTGATCGACCAGTTCGCGCAGTCCTGATGCCATAGGAGCTACCTTTCTGCTGTGCTTATGCCAAAAAAATCTAGCTAAAAGCGGGCGAGAAAGGAAGGAGGATTTAATAAAGTGAATAAATATCTGTCGCAGATCTGTCACATAGCTTCTGCGACAGGCCGTCTCGCTTAGGCTATCGCAGATGGCAAGCTGTTGTAACGAAAGAAATTATTCAGCTGTCGCAGAGTGGATGAGGCTCAGCAAGAGGGGGCTTTTAAGTCTCTTGCGTCTACCAATTTCGCCATCCGGGCGGCACGGTTTCGAGTAGGCAGCTGACAAGGGGATAAGGAAATGGAGGCTGGAGTCGGAATCGAACCGGCGTACACGGAGTTGCAGTCCGCTGCATGACCACTCTGCCATCCAGCCTCGATGAGTCGTTTGCCTCTTGTATCTCCGAAGAGGTTGGAGCGGGAAAGGAGATTCGAACTCCCGACCCTCGCCTTGGCAAGGCGATGCTCTACCACTGAGCTATTCCCGCTCGACTCGAGTGCGAATTATACGGATAAGCTCGTTGGTGTCAATCACTTGTTGGCGCTGGATGCCGTTCGGTCACATCGAGCGAGACAGGTGGGGCCAGGCGGCGCGAAGGTACAACAGCATCGACCATAGTGTCATGATCGCGGCGACATGCAGGGTGGCAACACCCAGTAAAGAGAGCTGCGTACCGGGGGGGAAGGCCAGCAGCAGCAGCAGGGCGACCATCTGCAGTGTCGTCTTTACCTTGCCCAGCCAGGAGACGGCAACGCTGCTGCGTTTGCCCATCTCGGCCATCCATTCGCGCAGCGCCGAGATCACGATCTCGCGGCCAATGATCACCAGTGCCGGCAGCGTCAGCCAGATGGTATCGAAGCGCTCGATGAGCAGGGCAAGGGCGACGGCGACCATCAACTTGTCCGCCACTGGGTCGAGGAAAGCGCCGAAGGGAGTGGACTGATTCCAGCGCCGTGCCAGATAGCCATCGAGCCAGTCGGTCACCGAAGCCAGGGCGAACAGGCCCGCTGCAACCGGCATGCTCCAGGCATAGGGAAGATAGACGAACACCACCAGCAGCGGGATGAAGGCGATTCTGGCCAGCGTCAGGATGTTGGGGATGTTCATTTCACGGGGGGTCCTTGCCTTGGATCAGAGTGCCGAAGTGGGCCCATTCTATCTGTACCGGACGCCATCATCCATGCAGCGAGCGATGAATCGTCTCGGCCAGGGTAACGCTGATGCCGGGAACGCGGGCGAGTTCCTCGCGGCTGGCCTGTTTGACGCCTTGTAGCCCGCCGAAAAATCGCAGCAGTTCCCGGCGCCGCTTGGGGCCGATACCGTCGATCTCTTCAAGGGCGGAGCTGCGTCGCGCCTTGTCGCGCCGGTTACGATGCCCGGTAATGGCGAAGCGGTGAGCTTCGTCACGAACATGCTGGATCAAGTGCAGCGCCGGGGAGGCAGCCGGCAGGTCGAGGGTGCGATCGACAGTCTCGATGAACAGCGTCTCGAGGCCGGCTTTTCGGGTGGTGCCCTTGGCCACGCCCAGCAGGCGGATGTTGTCGAGCCCCAGTTCGGCCATGACTGCGCGGGCCAGGTTGAGCTGCCCCTTGCCGCCATCCAGCAGCAGAATGTCTGGTGCCATGCCTTCTCCCTCGGCGAGGCGGCGAAAGCGCCGATCCAGCGCCTGGCGCATGGCAGCGTAGTCATCTCCTGCCGTCACGCCCTCAATGTTGAAGCGTCGGTAGTCCGACTTGCGCGGGCCGTTGCGGTCGAACACCACGCACGAAGCGACCGTGGCCTCGCCATGGCTGTGGCTGATATCGAAGCACTCGAGTCGCTCGACGGGCGCCTCCAGCGCCAGGGTCTGTTGCAACGCGTCGAAGCGGCGCTCGAGTTCGCTCTGGCTGGCCAGACGGCTGGTCAGTTGCTGCTCGGCATTGGTGCGCGCCAGTTCGAGCCACTGGCTTCGGTGTCCACGCACCTTGTGGGTCACCCGCACGCGCCGTTCGGCGCGACGGCTCAGGGCGCTTTCCAGAATCTCGCTGTCGGGTAGCGGCAGGCTGCTGATGACTTCGCGAGGGATCTCACGATCCTGGCCAAGATAATACTGGCTGACGAACTCGCCCAGCAGTTCGGCGGTTTCCAGGCCCAGGCCGTTGTCAGGCGAATGGTGGCGTGCTCCCAATAGCCGCCCCTGACGCACCGCCAGCACCGAGATGCACAATGCGCCTTCGCGCTCGGCCAGGGCGAAGGCATCGGCATCGCCCCCTTCGGTATCGACGAACTGGCGATGCTGGAGCTGGCGCAGGTGCTGGATCTGGTCGCGCAGGCGGGCGGCATCCTCGAAGGCCAGGTCGCGGCTGGCAGCTTCCATGGCGTCGGTCAGCTCCTGGGTGACCTGTTCACTGCGTCCCTCGAGGCACATGATGGCGTGCTCCAGGTCGCGCCGGTAGTCGGCTTCGCTGATGTACCCCACGCACGGAGCGCTGCAGCGCTGAATCTGGTACTGCAGGCAGGGGCGTGTGCGATGCGCGAAGACGCTGTCCTCACAGTTGCGTATGCGGAAGATCTTCTGCATCAGGGAAAGACTCTCCCGTACCGCACCACTGCTTGGATAGGGGCCGAGATAGCGCCCGTCGTCATGGCGCCGGCGGGCACGCTTGTACTCGAGTGCGGGGTAGGGGTGGCGGTCGCTGGCGAATACGAAGGGGTACGACTTGTCGTCGCGCAGCAGGACGTTATAGGGCGGCCGCAGCTCCTTGATCAGGGTCTGTTCGAGCAGCAGGGCCTCGATTTCGCTGCGTGTCACCGTGACCTGGACATCGGCGATGCGCGATACCATGGCCTGGGTCTTGGTATTGAGGGCGCCGCGAAAATAGCTGGCCAGACGAGCCTTGAGCCGCTTGGCCTTGCCCACGTAGAGGGTGTCGCCGTGCTCGTCCAGCATCCGGTAGATGCCGGGGGCTTGGGTGAGGTTGGCAAGGAACTGCCGCGGATCGAAGGTCATGGCGCTCTGGCTGTCTTGCAGGGAGGCAATAGGGTACCAGAAGCCTCTTCTCAGTTGGCGGTGTCGAACCCTTCGATCAGGCCGTGTTTCAGCCCCAGATGGGTGAGTTCGACGTCGGTCTCGATGCCGAGTTTCTCGAAGATCCGGTAACGATAGGTATTGACGGTCTTGGGGCTGAGAAACAGCCGGTCGGAGATTTCCGATACTCGTTGGCAATTGACGATCATCATGGCCACTTGCAGCTCTCGCTGTGAGAGCTTGTCGAAGGGGTTCTCTTCCGAGTCGAAACGGGAGAGTACCAGGCGCTGGGCAATGTCAGGGCTGATGTAACGGTGCCCAGCGAAGACGCTGCGGATGGCGTCGACCATATCGGGTACCTGGGTGTCCTTGCTGATGAAGCCGCCAGCACCGGCATCGAGCATGCGCTGTGCGAAGTTGTCCTCCATGAAGCCAGTCAGCGCCAGAATGCGTACGTCGGTATTGTTGCGCATGATCTTGCGGGTTGCTTCTAGGCCGCCGATACCCGGCATGCGCAGGTCCATCAGTATCACGTCCGGCTCGAGCTGGCGGCATAGGGTGATGGCTTCCTCACCGCTGGCAGCCTCGCCCACCACGTCGATGTCCTCTTCGTTCTCGAGCAAGCGAGCAAGACTGGTGCGAACCAGGTGATGATCGTCGACAATGAGCACCTTGATCAAGATTGACATTCCTCGTCATTGCGGAGAGCTGGCGGCGACGAGCAGAGTCGCACGGAGCTTGAGCTCAGGTTGGGCTCTTGATCGCCGAGTCTTCGGCATCCAAGTGCAAGCTTGCCATACTCGCAAGGCAAGGGAAATTGAACAGGCATCCCGATTCCCGCTTTCTCTCAACGCAAAGCATACGTTGCACCTGCCTATTGACGGTGTCCGGTGTGACGGGTATGATACGCCTCGTTCTCGCAAGGTCGAGACATGTGGGGCCTTAGCTCAGCTGGGAGAGCGCAACACTGGCAGTGTTGAGGTCAGCGGTTCGATCCCGCTAGGCTCCACCAACAAGCTTCGACGAATCAGCCGCTTGGCGCAACGCGCCAGGCGGCTTTTTCTTGTGCCCGTAAAATTCCCGAAAAATTCCACACCGTTTTCCGGCCATTTTAGGACGCTCCAAGAAGGGCTGCCATGCCCTTGCCGGGGCCCTTCGCTTCCTGCCAGCGGATGCCGTGACCGTCGAGATAATGCTGGGTCATTGCCCGTCGGCGTGGCCGATTAGCACCTGGATGTCGCCGAGGTCGGCGCCACTGTCTTCGAGCAGCTTGGAGCCGAGCGAGCGGATCTCGTGGAACGTGGGGCGCTGGCGCGATTCTAGTCTGGCGATCTCGGGGACCTTGTCGCGCAGCCGGGCGACTTCCTTACTGATCATGTCGTCGGTTACCCGGCTCCAGTGGTCGCGCGCCTTGGTTTCGGCGGTGATGCGCTTGTGTATCCGGTGCACGTAGGGCGAAACCGGCGGCAGCAGGCGAGAGCGCTGCACCAGGTCTTCGATGGCCGGTGTCACCTCGATGGCCACGTAAGCGGTGTGGCTGCGCGTGCGTGTCTTCTTGCGGATGTAGCGCAGCCGGCCGTCGACGATGTGGTCATAGCGCGCCGCGGCGACCTCGGCCCGGCCAAACAGGCAGACCAGGGAAAGCTCCATTGCGATCTGGAGCCAAGGCTCGGCCTTGTCGTAGATGGCCTTGAACTGACCGGGCGTCAGACGGCGCCGTTGCTTGCTGTACCCGGCATCGCTCTTGGCCGTGGGCTCGATGGGGTTCTCCGACAACCAGCCCTTGGTGCGCGCGTAGTTGAAGACCTGAACCAGCAGGCCGCGGTGCTAGCGGTAGGGCTCGCCCTTGAAGTACTCGTCGAGTTACTCGCCTTCCCGGCACCACTTGCGGATTGTGGACATGGCCGGCGGTGTGCCGGCGAACCGCACCTTACGCCGCTTCGGCCAGCTCCCACATGTCCGTCGGCGGCTCGCCGTCCTTCCTGACCTTCCCCAGCCCGAAGCAACCGCCGCACGGCCGGTTCTTGTTGCCCTTGATCTGGTCATGCCCGCTGCCCATGCAGACCGGACAGGCGTCGGCGGCGACCGGACGCCAGTGCTGGTACCAGTCGTCGGCAGTGGTGGCGTTCAGAACGTCCCGGCCGAGTTCGTGATAGATCACCAGCTGGTGTCCGTCGAGCGGGCCGGTGCCGAAGCATGCGGCCCTAGCATCGAGCCAAAGGGATTGGCTGGCGCTGACAGAGGGCCGGGGCTACTGCGCCCTGCTCGCGAGCGGTTACGAGGAGGCGCAGGAGATGCTTCGGTGGTAAGCGGGCTTGGCTGAGACCGTGCCATCGGTAGAGACAGTAGGACAGAGTTTCGAGAGGCGTGCCCGTGCGGCACCGAGTGGTGAAAGGGGGAGAGCGACGATGGGGAAGGCGGCATTGCCACTGACGTCACAGCGGACTGAGCGAGGGGCAACTGTGGTGGATCACGAGCGGATGGGCATCTGGTGGCTGCGGGAGCTGGCGCGACAGACACACCCGGAGCACGTCGACGAGGCGGCCAGGGTATTCGTGCGCCGGTTCCTGAATATGGAGGTGGAGCGGCGACTGGTGATCGAGCACGAAAACTGCGGTTGGCACACGCACAGCCCCATGGCCCGCGGGCTTGCGCCTGGCGGCACCGACATTGCTCGAGAACCGCTGGCGTTGGCCTATGACCGTGGAATTCGGCTGCATTCTGATCATGAGGCAGCGCGCAGGTGGATCGTGGCTGCCCGGTTGTCGCCGCGCAACTTGCTCGCAGTTCTGGTTCAAGCAAGGAAGTTGGACAGACGGGTGCAGGGGGAGTGGGGCGCCAGCTATGAGCAGATCGCCATCGACATTCAGCACTACCCCCGGCGACTGGGCTCTAGCGTCTCGGGCCACGTAATCGACTGCATTGGCCAGGACCAAGAGGGTGGCCATAAGGTGTGCTCGACGCGGACCTTGTCAGCTTTTAAGGATGGGAAGGCCATCACCAATGCAGCGGCACAGGCGCGTACGGAGTTGATCTTGCTTGCCAAAGCTGGAACTTAGGCAGCCAGGCAGATACTGGATTTATATACAATTCTTGCGGGGGGAGTGCTCAACCACCGCTTATCGCGTCGTATCTAAAATTCGCTTAACCAGGAAAGTATTAGTATCCTAAGCTTATGAGGGATGAAGTTCATGGCTACGTGGGGTGGGTAAAGTGTCAGTCCATTTCGCTCAGCCTTGATCAAATAAAACTATAAAAGGAATGGTTAGAATAGGGGGGGGGGTTATGAGATTAAAATTTTTTAATTCAATGCTTTTGCTTGCTGCGATATTGTTAATAAATATTTCGTCTGCCTGTGCTTCAATTATTGAAGATAAAGTTATATTTGTGGGTTCCGCTACTTACCCCCCGTTTCAATGGATAGATAAAGAAGGGGAAGAGAAAGGGTTTATTATCGACCTTCAAGAAATCTTGGCTGAAGCAGGTGGGCTGAGTGCTGAGCATCGTTTAATGGATTGGAACAAGGCTCTAGGTGCTGTTCTTGCTGGTGAAGCTGATGTTATACCTATGCTAGAGTCCGAAGCGAGAGGGGAATTGTTTGATTTTTCTGAGCCATTCTACTATTTGGCGCATGGAATCTTTTCTCGACGGTCAGAGAGTTATAATGCGATTGAGGAATTGAAGGGGGAGACAGTTGCTGTCGTTGCCGGTAGCTTTGCATCTTCACGGCTAGAAAATGATGCATATAACATTAAGGTTTTGAAGGTAAATACAGAACGCGAATGTTTAGAGGCTGTTCACGACTATGTGGCTAATGCTTGCATAGAAGTCGTGGTTACTTCTCGGCATATGGCTTCAGAGCTTGATGTAGAACAGACTAGCGCGCCGTTCTGGCCTCAACCTTATGTGTTTGCCGTTCGTGAGGGAGACGGTGAGCTGATTGAATGGTTGAATCAACAAATGGCAAGAGTGCATGCGGAGGGGCAGTACCACGAAATATATCGTAAATGGCTGCCTGAGTTGGAGTGGCATGAACATTCAGTATATGATTGGATTGGACACCTTCTTTTAATTTTGATTCCTCTGTCAATCGCGGGTCTAGCTGGTTATACGGCAGCTTGGTACTTGAAGCGTAAGGTAGCACTTCGTACCAAGCAGCTGACCGATGAGCTAAAGGTTAGGGAAAAGCTGGAGAAAATGCTGAGAAAGAAAGCAGATTTCGATGAACTCACCGGTCTTCCTAGTCGATCTTCATTCATCGAAAAGTTGGGTGTGATAGTAAAGGAAAATGAAGAAGCTTCTCCTACTGTGATGTTGGCGAGACTGCTTAATCTAGAGCAGCTTATCAGTTTGTTTGGCTATCATTATGGTTATGAAAAAGTAATTAAAGGTTTTGCGGATCATTTGGTTTCAGTCGGGTTTCCTCTTGTTAGTCACTTCGGTTCCGGTGTTTTTGCTATTTATAGAGATAAGGAAATGTCTCATGAAGAGATAGTTGATTTTATGGATCATACTTTTGAAATAGAAAACTTGATGATAAGTGCTCAAGTTTCCATCGGGATTAGTGAAGGTCGTGCAGAAACGGAGCATAAAAGCCTTTCAGAATCTGAAGAATTGGTTCGCCGTGCTACGACAGCGTATTCTTCCGCCATAAGGTCAGGCCAGCCTTGGAAAATTTACAGCTTGGATGTAGAGCCAAACTCTGATGATTTAATGCTTGTTGAAGATTTTAAGCGCAATGGAACTAAAGATATGTTTCTTCTCTTTCAACCTAAGCTGGATTTAAGGACCGGTAAAGTTCATGAGGCTGAAGCATTGGTACGTTGGAAGCATCCAAGTTTAGGGATGGTGCCTCCTGGGCATTTTGTATCACTTTTAGAAGAAACAGGTTTGGTAACTAAACTGACGTCGTGGGTGCTAGAAGAAGCCATACTAGAGGTTGAGCGATTCCGGGGTGTGATTCCGAGCTTTAGTGTTAGCGTTAATGTTTCTGCGCGTGATCTACAAGATGAAGATTTTCTGGTCGATTTGATTTGTGGAAAAAGTTCGCAATGGTTTCCGGGAGGAGTGTGTCTAGAAATTACTGAAACAGGCGTTATAGAGGATTATGAGCATGTTCAGGAGGTGCTTAATGTTTTGCACGACTCTGGTATTAGAAGCTCCGTGGACGACTTTGGTATTGGATATGCCTCGCTCTCTTATTTAAGTAGATTTTCTGTTGACGAAGTTAAGCTAGATAGAAGTTTTATAAACAATATGCTGGTCAGCAATAAAAATAGGTTGATCGTAGCTTCAACAATTAGCTTGGCTCATGACCTAGGCCTAAAAGTTACCGCTGAGGGAGTGGAAGATCTAGCGACACTTCAAGCATTGGCTGAAATGGGATGTGATACCGCCCAAGGTTACGTAATCTCACGTCCTATTACACCGCAGGAGCTTTACCCGATGTTAGAGAGGGCACACTTTGTAGAGCATCTTAAAGTCAGCGAGAGCGTTAGGGCTGGACTCGAAAGATGACATTGATTAACTGTGCCTGTTGCGTTAAAAGTAACTTGCGCTAACGTATCTGTAGCCTGGCAGGCAGTATCGCCGGGAGCCAGAATCACACAACGCCCTGCCGGCATCACCGGCGGGGCGTTTCCGTTTCAGCAGGCGGGACAGACGGCAAGTCACGGGGGCCTTCAAACCCTCGGGAACCTGGTTCGACTCTAGAGCCTGCTACCAAACACGCATCCTCCCCAGCGTGTTCCCCTGCCATGGATGGCCCCTTTTCGTGTTGGCACCTCCTGGTGTCTTTGCCTCCATCGTGCGGGGCTTTTCTCTACCTGCCGAGACGGGTCTTCATGTCTGCAAAGATCGATATCCACGAGGGTGCTTGGGTTGCGCCTGTTGGGAGGCCATCATGTCCGTTGATCCCAGCACCCAGGTCACCATCGTGGCCGGGCTGCACACGTGCCTCTACCTGCTGGCTCAGCTGTGGCTGATCTTTCGGCGTGCCCGTATCGAGCGCCAGAAGCTAGAAATGCTCCAGCGTTAGCACGATGCCACGCTCAGCAGACATGCGGCTGAAATGGCCAGGCTGCGGCGCCCTAGTGAAGAGTTGCCGCAGAAATGAGTGTGCTTAAGCGATTGGCATTGCCGGTGGCAACAGCCTCGGCTGTTGCTATCTCTGTCGGCACGGTCGACTATTTCGAAAACCGCTCCCACCATCTGGCATGGGCGCCGCAACCCACCGGGGTGTGCTGGAGTTGCTGGCCGTGTACGAGGCCCTGCGGCACCGAGCCAACGCAGATCACACGGCCGTCGTCGAGATCATGTCCCATGACGCCGGCAGCGAGGACTGAGCGGCGTCTAGCGTTTCAGTGGTTGCGGGATCGTACCGCTCGGATGGGTATGGCTGACGCGAGATCTCCGCGCAGCGGTCCGACTGCGCCCGCGGCGAATTGTTTACCCGCTAGATCCGCTGGCCCAGCAGCTCGTATGTCGAGGGTGGGCGCGGTGCCCGGGGTGTCTTGGTCATAGTGGTTTCTCTCCTGTCATGCCGATACTGATATTTATACAGTATCGCGATGGGGTTTCGCCACGGCTGTAAGCCATATCGTACATAGCTGATGGGAAAGCGCTTACAGAAATGCTACTGACGTGAGCGGAGCCTAGAGCCACGCTGGTAGGTGCGTCAGGGAACGATGCGCAACGGGATGGGCCCGGTCGAGGAGCGGCCGGGCCTTTTGCATAATTGGATGGGTTAGCTGCGCTCGAGTTCGTGCATGGCTGCTCGAGTCAGGAAGGCTGATCGGCTTTTGATGCCGTGCAGGGTGACATAATCGTCGATCTGCTTGACCAGGCGGCCAGGCAGGGTGACGTTGACCTTCTCGGCCTTGCCCAGGTAGGGGGTAAGGTCGATTTCTACCAACCCCCAACCCCAGCCATCAAACTCAGGATTGTCGCGGTGCTCGGCGATGCTGCGAGGCTTGGGGATCGGCTGGCCGGCGTTCGCGAGCTCTTCCAACTGGATGTGTGCAACCTCGACAGCCATTTCGTAGGCTTGCTCAATGGTGTCGCCAGCAGTGATCGCACCGGGAATGTCCGGAAACACTATGCCGGTGGCTGTCTTCTCGTCACCCCATTCAATGGCGATGGGATATTGCATGGTGTTGTCTCCTACGGTGGTGCCGAGCTTGCCGGGCTATTTCAGCACGGCGAGTTTCCTGATGCTGTTGACGGTGCCGTTCGGTAGGTCCTTCTTTGGGTGTGGTACTGGCACCGAGCTTAGTTTGGTTGGGTGCTTGAAGATGTGGTGGCTGCCCTTGACTCGATCCAGATACCAGCCATCTGCTTCCAGCTCCCTTATCAGGTCTCTGCTCTTCACCTCCGGCCCCTTTCAGTTTGTGATGTTGAAAATATAACCCCAGGCGCATAAACAGTCAAAAGAAAGATGCGCCTGGGGTTATATTTTGGTAGGAAAGCTTATGGCTGAAGAACAGGCGCGACCCCTAAGGGGTGCCAGATTCTCGACAGGGGAATGGTGCAGTTGTTAGACAATCGCCGGAATGTTAGACAGGGCGGTCTGTATGGCACTGGCAGGGAAGGGGAAATTGCATTGGTGCAGCTCTGCCATTGAGCTACACCTGCGCAGAGATTGCGCGGGCGGACAATAGCTTGTCGGCACCCACGCACACCTGTTATAAAACAAGCCAAAGTATGGCGATATAACTACAGTGATACTGCGCAGCTGTAGCCAAAAGGGAATTGCTAGGCAGCCTTGCGTAACACATGCGTTCTTGCTTAATACTCACTCCAAACTGCTTCTTGGGGCTTAACCGGAGATAGAGATAATTTTGTAGGAGTAATCGAAAGCGACTGACTCTCTCTTACATCTTGCAGGGGTGAAGGGCTCGTTTCGATTTTATCCTCCGTGCGGAACGTGGAAACTAGTTCAGTCAGTTGCTTGGCCTGGATCTCGAGAGAAGCAGCGGCGGCACTTGTTTGTTCGACTAGAGAAGCATTCTGCTGAGTTATGGTGTCCATGGAAGTGAGTGCAATATTGATCTGATCAATGCCGCTGCTTTGCTCACGGGTTGCGATAGCGATTTCTTTCATCAAGTCTGAGACCTGACGAATCGAATCGACCGTCTGGTTGATGGTTTTACCGCTGCGCTTGGCCTGCTCGGCTCCATTGCTGATTTGAGCTGTAGTTGATTCTACTACAGCGCGAATCTCTTTTGCAGACTCGGCGCTTCGGCTAGCCAAAGAGCGCACCTCATTGGCCACTACTGCAAATCCTCGACCCTGTTCGCCGGCTCGCGCTGCTTCGACGGAAGCATTCAGAGCAAGGATGTTGGTCTGAAAGGATATGGTATCTATTATCTCAATGAATTCGTTTATCTTGTTTGAGCTGGCTGCAATTTCTTGCATTAATTCAATGGTGCGAAAAACATCCTGACTACCGGCTTCAGCTGTGGCGGCAGCATCGGCAGAAAGTCGATCCGCTTCAGTCGCAGAATCAGTGTTTTGACGAACAGTTGAAGCCATTTCCTCCATGCTGGATGCGGTTTCCTGCAGGGAGGAGGCCTGTTCCTCGGTACGCGAAGAAAGATCCTGACTACCTATTGCAATTTCATTGGAGCCGGTGTAAACGTTTTTACTACTGCTGCGCAGAGAGCTAACCAAGTTGCTGAGTTTGTCTTGCATGTTATTAAGAGTAGACAAAAGCAAAGATACTTCATCTGACCCCTTGCTAACGATCTTCGATGTCAAATCCCCTTCTGCGACTCGTTGGGCTGCCTCTACTGCACGATGCAAGGGGTTTACTATGCTGCGCGTGATCGCATAAGCTAAGAAAGTAGCCAGCAAGAGAGCTATCGTAGAAAAAGCGGCAAGTGACCAGCGCGCATAGTCATATTGGTTAAGTATATCTCCTTTGGCTGACGCCATATTGGATATGGCGGCTTGCTCTATTTGCTCGGCTACCTCTTCTAATCGATAGATGGACTGCTTATGCTCGCGGAAAGCACTGTTGGCACTTTCCGTATCAATAAGCATGCCGCTTAAAATTTTATCATAGACCTCGTTAAAGCCGTCGACATAGCCATTTAGAGCTATGCCGGCTTCATTGTAAAGTACGTGTATAGATTCCGATTCGGTCAAAGAGGGACCATTTGATAGTGCTTCTCTGAGCCGGTTCTGGGTATCTACCCATTTGTCGTAATAAGAAGCTAGCTTTTCTTGGTTTGCGATGTTTATAAATGCATCTTTTTCGTAACGTCGCTGTTGTAAAGAAAGTATTTGTACTAGCGCAGAGTTTGATGCAAGAGCCACATCTCTTTCAAATGTGGTATTCACAGTTGTGTTAATCGCTTTGAGACCAAGCATTCCTGCGCCGAAGATGCTTAGAAGCAGCAGAGAAATACTACCGAAGGCGATGCCGAGCCTTGTTCCAATTTTGACGCGTGACAGCATGTTTCAGTACCGCTTGTGAAGGAATGATGTCCCTCTATCGGCTTCGGCATCTAAAACTTAAGTATTCCTAGAAGAAAAGGACGCCCTGTTATGCAGCCGTCGCCTGCTGTATCAGGTTGGTACGAATCGATCGGTCACATCCGCCTGGAGAAGAACCGTAAAACCCCGCCGGAGCGTCAGCAGTCACGCGGAGCGGATATGCTGTATATGCTTCCAGCTGAAAGGTCGCGTTTCTCTTTTCCAGCAGCAAGTTAGGCGAACGCCTATGCAACACTGGCAGTGTTGAGGTCAGCGGTTCGATCCCGCTAGGCTCCACCAACAAGCTTCGACGAATCAGCCGCTTGACGCATCGCGCCAGGCGGCTTTTTCGTGTCATCTTTTCGTACACCACTGGGTGTAGGTGCCCTGTTCATCGGGGTGGCCGAGCCGCCACTTGGGGGCGACGTCCAGCATCTCCTCCCGGTACCACTGTTCGACACTCTCGCAATAGCGCTGCTGCTCCGGCGTCAGTTCATCCGGACTCACGCGCGCTGCCCGGTCCCTTGCATCGTCGAGCAGGTAGATGCCGAGGCCGATACCAGCCATGCAGGCGGCGATCACCCATGCCTTGTTCATTGTCTTTACCTTGTTTTCGTTTGCTTTTGTTAAGCAAGGTTAGTCCCTTAGTACGAAGGGTTACAAAGTGGGCGGTCCATGTCGAGGTCATCTGGGGCGCGGTCGACTACGTTATGGGCAAACCGTTGCAGAGCCATGACCTCATGCGCGGCGTCGCTTCGCTGGCTCGATGCACCGGCCTGCCTCATGCATAGAAGGCCGGAGCCGCTGAGCTACCGGCCATTTGCCATCCAGGATGAATGTTTTCCACAATCGTAAAGGTCTCACTGGAAAAAGGGAGGTTCTTGTGAGCGACACCGATCTTGGCACCATGGATGCAGGGCAGCTTCGCCTGTGTTTCGAGAGCGGGGTGGCTTCCCCCTTGGAGGCAACACGGGCCGCGCTCGAGCGTATCGACCGCTTCAATGGCGTCGTCAATGCCTATGTGGTGATCGACAGGGAGGGAGCTGAGGCGGCCGCCAAGGCGTCGACCCGGCGTTGGCGGGAAGGTCGTCCGCTCAGCCATCTCGATGGTGTTCCCGTCTCGTTGAAAGATCTGACCGAATCCCGCGGTCTGCCGGCGCGCAAGGGATCGCTGACGGAATCGGCCGCCCCGTGCGAGCGGGACTCCCCACCGGCGCGAATGTTGCGTGAAGCGGGGGCAGTAATCCTGGGCAAGACCAATACGCCGGAATTCGGCTGGAAAGCTATTACCGACAACCGCATTTTCGGTGCTACGGCCAACCCGTGGCACACTGGGCTGACGCCGGGTGGGTCGTCGGGCGGTGCGGCGGTGGCGGCGGCCCTCAACATGGGGGTGCTGCACCAAGGGGGCGATTCAGGAGGCTCGATCCGCATTCCCGCGTCGTTCTGCGGCGTGTTCGGTTTCAAGCCGACCTTTGGTTGGGTGCCGGAGTGGCCGCGCTCCAAGGAGGCCTCTCTCTCTCACCTGGGGCCGTTGACTCGAACCGTGCCCGACGCAGCACGCATGCTGAACGTGATGGGGCGCTACGACTATCGTGACCCCTATGCCCTGCGAGGGCAGCCTCAGGACTGGGGAGAGGAGCTTGGCGAAGGCGTCGAGGGCATGCGTATCGCCTTTTCGCCCACGCTAGGCTACGCCCGGGTGGAGCCTGAGGTGATCGAATGCGTACGCAGGGCGGCCCGTCGTCTCGAGGAGCTCGGTGCCGAGGTGGAGGAGATCGACCCCGGCTTCGAATCGCCCATACGCATCTTCAATACGCTGTGGTTTACCGCGTCGTTGGCGGTGTATCGCGAGCACGGCGAGCGGCAGCGCCGCCTGCTCGATCCAGGCCTGGTGGCCGATGCGAAGCGAGCCGAACGGCTGAGTGCGCTGGACATGTTCTATGCGCTCAAGGAGAGGGCGCGTCTCACCGAGAGGCTCGAACACTTCAACCAGCGCTATCACCTGGTCATGACGCCTTCAGTGGCGGTTCGCCCTTTTCCCCTCAATCGTGACGTGCCGCCCGATGCCGGCATGCGAGACTGGGAGGAGTGGGCGCCGTTTTCCTACCCCTTCAATCTCAGCCAGCAGCCCGCGGCATCCGTTCCCTGTGGCTTCACACCGTGCGGTCTGCCGGTGGGGTTTCAGCTGGCGGGTGGCAAGCATGACGATACCCGAGTGCTGCGAGTCAGCAATGCCTACCTTACGGCCTTTCCTCCGTCATTCCCCGACGCGCTCGACCTGGCGAGGGGCGATTCAGCTGGCTAGGAGTGTCAAAAGCGTGGCTCCAGGCCATATTCATTCACCGCCTGGCCCGTGGGTTTCAAGCCAGCTCTCCAGTGCGTCTGCCGGCATGGCTGGACTATACAGGTCGCCCTGTACGAGGCGTGCGGAAATCCCCTCCAGGCCGGCCGCCACGCTGCCTTCATCGATGCTCACGAGCACTGGCTCGATGTCGAGGGCATTCAGCATGCGACACGAGGCTTCCAGCAGGCGCCGTCCTTCATGGTGCATCCCGAGCAGTCGGGCATCGACCGTAGCCTTGTGGAAGGGTAGGCGCGACAGCCAGGCCAGGTCCACGGCCTGGCTGCCGAAGCCCTCCACCGCAAGGCGGATGCCGAGTCGCTCGAGTCGCTTGAGTAGGTGAGTAGCCTTGTCCAGCTCACCGCCAAGCCCCTGGGCGGGTACCTTCAGCGTCAGCCACTCGAAGGAGTCGTGACCCTGGTGCCGCAGGAAGTGGTCCAGCGGTCGGTGGTCGAAAGTGTCCTGTGCCAGGTGCGACTCGCAGAGCTGAATGGCAACGGGAAGCTTGCCGAGGGCCGTGCCGCTGTCATGCCATCGGCGGTGGTCGGCGATCGCCGTCTGGATCATCCAGCGGTTGAGTCGTACGCCGAGCCCCAGGCGGGCGAGCGTATCCAGATAGTCACCGGGCGGGTGCTGCCAGTGCGTAGGTCGCTTCCAACGCAGCACGGCCTCCAGGCCGGTGCAGCGAAGGCTGCTACGGTCGAGCTCCGGCTGGTAGTGCAGCTCCAAATGGTGACTCGGCATATGGATGGCTTCGCTGAGCAGGCTCTCGAGGCGGTACTTCTCCTTGAGTTGCGCCGTCAGTCGACGGTCGACGAAGGCCAGACGCCCCGGCCCTTTTTTGCGCGCGATGAACATGGCGCTGCGAGCCGCTGCGAGCAGCGGCTCGACATCCTGGGCATCGGTGGGGTACAGCGCGATGCCGATCGATGCCGTCATCAACAGGTAGCGATCCCCCGACGTGAAAGGGGGCTCCAGCGCCTCATGCAGACGCTCCGCTACCAGTTGTGCCGCCTCGGGCGTGCCGTCCTTCTCCAGCAGTACCACGAACTGGTCGCTGCCCAGTCTGGCCAGGGTGTCCTTGCTGCGGACCTCGCGTTGCAGACGTTGGGCCAGCTCGCCCAATATGCGATCGCCCTCGGTATGACCCACGGAGTCATTGATGGTCTTGAATTGGTCGATATCGATGAACAACAGCGCCAAGGTGGTGTCGGCGCGTTCGGCCTGGGCCAGGGCATGGCTCAGGCGGTCGCGCAGCAGCAGCCAGTTTGGCAAGCCGGTGATGGGGTCGATATGGATCCAATGACGGTCGTCGAGCATCTCTCCATTGGAACGAAAGAGCTGAACGAAGGTGTGCAGGAAATGGCGCGGCTGCTGATGCTCGTCGAGCATGGCGTCGACCGTCATCAAGACCGGCAGCGACTCGCCCTCCGTGCTGCGGCAGAGTACCTCCTGCTGCCAGGAGTGTGTCAGGCTCGGCGTGGTATCGGCGGTAACCGGCAGGTGGGAAGGCGTACGCCGGGAAAGGTAGAAGTGCTCGATCGGCCAGCCGCTCGTCTCGGCTCGATCCACGCCGGCGATCCTACAGAACGCGTCATTGACCAGCAGGATGTTGCCATCGCCGTCGGTAATGACCAGGCCGTTCTGGCTTTGCTCGAAGGCATGTTGCACCAGCCGAGCCGGATGCTGGGCAAGGGCGTGCGTATGCTTGCCCGGGGGGCGGTTACCTTTTTCGGTCATCGGAACGGCTTCGGTGAAGTTGAATTCGGTTCGTCCTAATGTCTATATCGTCCTTTCGTGCCAAGACTTGAGCGATGGCGCCTGCTTGCGTTGAGTAGCGGGGGCGTCATGTTGAGTAACATGGTTTGATGCGTTTGCAGGGCTCAAGTTCGCTTCGGGCGTGCCGATAGTCAAGGTAGTTTCCCGCTTGCGTGCGGGGCTGCCAGGAACAGGCGGCACACGATGTCACGCCGAAGGCGGCAGGCCCCATTTTACCTCCATCCGGGAGATTGCATTGCACGTGATGGCACCATTTGCGTCCCTGACTCGCTCGATCTGCTCATTGCAGGGGCGCCTCCTTGCCGGGCTGGTCATGACCTGGCTGGTGATCGTCGGTATCGTTCTGCTGCTGGCCTGGCAGTTTGGCAAGGAGCTCGTCGATGACGCCAACCTCTCGCACCTGCGCTATGAGTCGCGGCTGATCGCCGAGGACTTGACCCGGCAGGTCGAGCGCCGGTTGGGTGCTCTCGAGCGGCTCGAGCGGAGCCTGCGTGGGGCCGGTGAGGAGGAGCTTAATGCCCGGTTGGCGAACAGCCAGGTGTTGATGGAGTGGTTCGAGGGGCTGATGGTCACTGATCCCGACGGTCGTGTCGTTGCCGACTGGCCCGTCGTACCAGGGCGAGTCGGGCTGGAAATCGCCGACAGAGAATACTTCCGCATGGTCCGCCACTCGCCGTGGCCCTACGTGAGCCGTCCCTTCGTCGGCAGGGCGAGTGGCGACTCGCTGGTGCTCATGCTGGTGCCTCGCTTCGATGACCGAGGGAGCTTTGACGGTGTCGTCGGCGGTATGATCAATCTCGCCCAGGGCGGTCTGTTTCAGCGTCTGGAGACGATCCGCTTGGGCGAGGAGGGTTATGTGTCGATATTCACTGCTATGGGGGAGCGGCTCTTTCATCCGCGCCGGCATTCGTCGTTGAGGCCAGAGGGTGCCCAGGATGATTCGGCGGCCCTGCAGCTTGCACTGGATGGCTGGCAGGGCGAGACGGTAGCCCGGGCTGGTGGAGAGGCCACCGCTCTGGTGTCGTATCGCCAGATTTGGCCGGCCGGCTGGGTCGTCAAGGTGGCGGTGCCCCAAGCCCAGATCCAGCAGCCCCTGGGTGAATTTCTCAGCCGGCTGTGGTGGGCCTGGTTGGCACTGGCGGTGTTGATGCTGGTCACCATGCGTCTACTGGTGAGGCGACTACTGCGTCCCTTGCACCGGCTTGAGCAGCAGATTGCACAGGTTGGTGCGGGCGAGAGGCGCTACCTCGAGTTATCCACGAATATGCATGAACTGCGCCAGGTCGCGAGCAGCTTCAATCGTCTCGAACATGAGCGGCTGGCGGCGCTCGAGCACTTGCGCGATCGCCAGGCGTTTCTCGATGCGGTGCTCGGTTCGACGCCCATCGGCATGTTCGTGGCGGGTTTGAACGGCCGTCTTAACTATCTCAACCCAGCGCTGCTCGAGCTGCTCGGCTTGAATGAGGTGTACAGTGCCAACGAATGGTGGGAGCGCATTCATCCCGCTGACAAGCAGGGCACCGAAGACATGTGGCGTCACACCCTGGCCACCGGCAGCGACTTCGTGCGCCAGCTGCGCTTTCTCCATCCTAACGGTGTCACTCTCTGGGTCGAGGTGCATGCCAGCCAGGTGCTGGGCAACGAGCAGGCGCTGGGCTTCGTGGGCATGGTCAAGGACATTACCGAGCGGCGACAGCAGGAAGCCCTGCAGCGCTGGGAGGCCGAACACGACCCCTTGACCGGCCTGCTCAACCGACGCGGCTTCGAACGCCGCCTCGAGGAGGCGCTGGCGGAATATGCCAAGACGGGAACGCCTTCGGTGCTGATCCTGTTCGACCTCGACCATTTCAAGCCGATCAATGACGAGGGTGGGCATGCTTTGGGTGACGAAATGCTGCGGCGTGTCGCCCAGGTAGTGGCCTGGGAAGTGCGGCGCAGCGACCACGTGGCCCGTCAGGGCGGGGATGAATTTGCCGTTCTGCTGCCCAGCTGCACGCTCAAGCAAGCGGGGGAAATTGCTGAATCCTTGCGTCGAGCAGTGGCCGAGGTCACGGTAACCAACGAGGACAAGACATACAGCATTACGCTAAGTATGGGGGTCACGGCGCTACAGGAGGGCGATGAGTCGGCCGAGACCGTGCTCGCTCGTGCCGACGAGGCAAGCTACAAGGCCAAGGCGGATGGGCGCAATACCGTGGTGATCACGACTTTCGATGACGATCTGGTCGATAGCCTGTGGTAGTGCGATGTGAAAATGCGACGTACTCATGCCGACGACACTTTCTGTGCTGGTCAAGCAAGGGCTGGCCTGGCTGCCCTCAGTGACGGAGGCACTCTGGCTTGGCGTGACGAAACGCCATGCGGTGCCAGCTCGGCGCCTGGTCTTGGGCGCAAGCAAGCGCTTGGAAAAAGGACGAAGGGGTAGTGAGAGGGTAACGAAGGTTGTCGTCGCCGTGCTCTTGCCGCGATGCACTGGCTCCGCTATTCCATCCTAGACCGAGGCATTGATGCGCCCCGATTGGGCAGCAACGCGTCCGCTGGCGCGATAGACGGTCTTTTCGGCGGCTTGGTGGATGAATGCCAGCAGCCGGGTGTTCTGCTCCATGCGCAGCTCCACCAGCTGGCCATTCAGCGCATTGAGACGCTGGGCTTCGCGGGTCAACTCTAGAGTGTGCATCCAGGCCTGCTCGCAGCCGGCATCGTTGGCTGCCTGCCGAGCGCCTTGCGCACCGCTGGTATAGCCGAGTCGCTGTTGCACACCTTGACGCAGCTTTTCGCTGGCCTCCAGCTTGGCGAGTAGCGCCTGCTTGCGTTGGGCGATCTCGCCGAGCTGGTGGCCATCGATCTGCGCGCTAGCCAGCACGATGCGCTCGTGCTGAAGCAGTTCAAGAACGCCATTGAGGCGCTGCTGCTGGTCCAGAAGTAGCTTTGCCAGGCTCATTCCCCGCTGCGCTCCGCAGAAAGGGAGTCGATTAGCCCATCGGCAATGCGGTCGGCACGAATTTCCAGCCGCCCTTCGCGAATGGCGTCGCGAATCTCTTCGACCCTCGCCATGTCAACGTCGCGCGAGGTATCGGTGGCCTTCTGGCTGAGGTGCGTGGCGGCCGATGGGCCAGGCTCCTGCTGCTTTGCCGAGGTGGCGCCCTTGACTGGCTGAGTCTCCTCGCGCGGCGTCGTCTGAGTCGGGCGAGTCAGGGGGTTCTGGCTATTGATCTTCACGATATTGGCCTCATGACCGGATGCTTTCACCTGCTATCGGCAGCGTACAGAAAAACTTTAGGCTCGATTTTTCGGTGCAGCCTTCCGAGGCGGGGCTGTGCCTGCCTTGCCGGTGTGCATGTCGTCAGCGGTGTGGTGATGTCAGAAGTCTACGACAAGCACGCCCTCGCCGGCCACTGCCGCGGTCACGATCTCGCGACTGTCGAAGCGAACGCGGACTCGGTCGCCAAGGCCCCCTGGTTCCAGTGCTTGTCCCTCGCGGGTTACGCGAAATGCCGAACCTCTGGCTTCGACCACCACGCGCTGATTTCTCTCCACCAGCGGCAGACTGCGGAACTGGTGTTCCATCAGGGGTTGGCCGGGACTGAGGGGGCGGGTCGCCACCTGACCGACGATCGTCGTGGGGTCGAGCAGGGCGCGATTCGGTAGTTCGGCCAGATTGCCCGACTGCATGGTCAGGTGTTCGTGACGAACGGTTTCACCCGCTCCCAGTGGGACGTCAAGAACGGGATAGTCTCCCATCGCACCGATTTCGGCCTGCAGATAGCGCACCTGGCGGCCGTCGCTGCCACAGCGTACCCCGACGGAAACGCGCCCGAGCGGGACGTCGCCGGAGCGCGCGAGGAATGGCTCGGGGAATTCGCAGGCAGGCAACCTGGCGGATGGCGGACGCACCTCGATGATCAGTTCGTCGCCGAGACTGCTCGCCTCATCATGCAGGAACGCATGCACGGCTTGCAGCAGTTCGGCATCGTCAGCCATGGCAGCTGCCTGTGGCGACGATATGGCCAGCAATAGCGGCAGCAGCGGAGCGAAGCGGATCAGGCGCATAGGGCAAGACTGTCCAGCAATGGGTGATAGTCGAATTCTAGCGGGAGGCCATAGGCTGAAACAGCGGAAATGAACGAGGAAAACCGGTCTGTTCCTGCCATTGAAATGACAGCGGCGTCGCTATTCTTCAACCTCAAGAAGTTCCGCATGTCATCCACTGGGCTTGTACGGGAGTGCCGGCATGATCGACCAGCTCGAGGCCGCCTTTAATTACCACCAGCAGGCATTGGGTCTGCGTCAGCAGCGTCATCAGATCCTGGCCAGCAACATCGCCAATGCCGATACGCCCAACTACAAGGCGCGCGATATCGACTTCGCCAGCGAGCTGAAGCGGGCGGTAGAGCACGGTAGGTCCCCCGGTGGCGGGTTATCGCTGGCACGCACCTCCGAGCGCCACCTCGAAGGCCAAGCCATGGCGACGCCAGGCCGCGAGCTCCTCTATCGCATTCCCGATCAGCCGAGCCTGGATGGCAATACCGTGGACATGGACCGCGAGCGTACGCAGTTCGCCGATAACGCGGTGCGTTACCAGGCGGCACTGACCATCATGAACAGGCGCATTCAGGGCCTGAAGAATGCCATGCAGCCGGAATAACAGACCGGATCAGACGAAGAGAGAGCATACCATGTCGATGTTTTCCGTGTTCGATATCGCCGGCTCGGCCATGAGCGCCCAGTCGCAGCGCATGAACGTTACCGCCAGCAATCTGGCCAACGCCGACAGTGTCGCTGGGCCGAACGGAGAGGCCTACCGAGCCAAGCAGGTCATGTTCGAGACGCGCCTGCAAGATGGGCGAGGCATTGGCGGCGTCGCCGTGAGCGAAGTGGTCGAGGACCCCTCCCCGCTGCGCATGGAGTATCGCCCCGAGCACCCGTTGGCCAATGAAGAAGGCTACGTGTCGATGCCCAACGTCGAGCCGGTGCATGAGATGGTCAACATGATCTCGGCGTCGCGCTCCTACCAGGCCAACGTCGAGGTCTTGAATACGAGCAAGCAAATGATGCTCAAGACACTCACGCTGGGCGAGGGTTAAGCCGCATGTCCACCACCATCGACGCCAATGTCGTCACGCGCATGAACCAGGGTGGCTCAGCGGCTCGCGACGCCAGCCAGTCCGCTGACCTGCGCAACAATTTTATGACCCTGCTCATTGCCCAGATGCAGCACCAGGATCCGCTCAAGCCGATGGACAACCATCAGATGACCAGCCAGCTGGCACAGATCAATACCGTCAGCGGCATCGAGGATCTCAACGAGACGCTCACTGGCATCACCGACCAGATGAATGCCGGCCAGACCCTCCAGGCCACCGGCCTGATCGGCAAGGGCGTGCTGGTGCCCGGCGATCGCGTGCTGCTCGAGCAGGGCGAGGACGGCGAGCCGCATACCACGCCGTTCGGTATCGAGCTGCCTCAGTCGGTCGATAACGTTCGCGTGGTCATCACCAATGCCAGCGGTCAGGTAGTCAACCGCTACGATATCGGCTCGGCCAAGGCGGGCGTGGAGTCGTTTGCCTGGGATGGCCGTACCAGCGAGGGTGAGGTGGCGGCCTCGGGCTCCTATCGCGTTCGCATCGAGGCCACCAGCGGTGACAAGACCGTGCAAGGCACCACGCTCAACTATGCAGTGGTCGGCGGGGTGACGCCCCCTGACAAGAACGGTGGCGTCAGGCTGGACCTGGGCGCCGTCTATGGCCAGGTCGGACTCGATCAGGTCAAGCAGATTCTTTGATTCGACACTCACTCACAACGCATACATAGCATAAAAGAACCGCGCATAGCGGCACTTTCAGCGGTAGGCAGAGGAACGAAAAATGAGCTTTTCACAAGCACTGAGTGGCCTGAACTCCCAGGCGCAGAAGCTGGGGACCATCGGCAATAACATTGCCAACTCCCAGACCGTGGGTTTCAAGGGTTCCAACGTCCAGTTCTCCGATGTGTTCGCCAACTCCAAGGTTGGCTTGGGCACGCGCGTTGCGTCCGTGCTGCAGAACTTCAGCGAAGGCAACATCGAGTCCACCAACCGCAACCTGGATCTGGCGGTCGCGGGGGATGGCTTCTTCCGCTATATGGATACAAGCGGTGAGGTGGTTTATTCACGCAACGGCCAGCTCTCAATGCAGGCCGACGGTGACCTGGTCAATGCGCAGGGCTTCCAGATCATGGGCTACGGCCTCAATGCCCAGGGTCAGGTGCAGGTGGGGGGGCAGCCGCAGCCGCTGAATGTTTCTGCCGAGGAGCTGGCGGCGAGTGCCACCACGCGCATCGGCACCACGCTCAACCTGGATGCACGCAAGGTGACAGGCGAAGACCTGAGCACGGTGGAGGCGACCGATTCGACGGGCAACCCGGCCATGATCGACTACCACTACTCCAATAACTTCACCATCTACGACTCGCTCGGCAATCCGCGCAACATCACCGTGTACTACGAGAAGACCGCGGCCAATGACTGGACCGCTCGAATGACCCTCGATGGCACCACGCTGGACGATGGGGCCGGTAACGTGACCGAATTCTCCGTGCAGTTCGACAACAACGGCAAGCTGGTCAACGGCGCGGGTGACGTCGATGCCAACGGAACCATCGGTGGGATTACCTTCGACACCACCGCCTATCTGAATGGCGAGCCGGAGGATCTTACCTTCGACCTGAACCTGGCCGGCACCACGCAGTTCGGCAACACATCCACCGTCAGCAGCCTGACCCAGAACGGTTACACTTCGGGCACCCTGGTGGGCATAACCATCAACGAAGACGGCACCATCATGCGCAACTACTCCAATGAGGAGTCGCGCCCGGCTGGCCAGGTTGCCCTGGTCAGCTTCCGTAACCCGGAAGGCCTGACCCCCGCCGGCGACAACGTCTGGCGCGCCTCCAACGAGTCGGGCCAGGAGCTGGTCGGTGCACCGGGCACCGGGCTGCTGGGCGGCATCGTTTCCGGCGCGGTCGAGACCTCCAACGTCGACATGTCGCGTGAACTGGTCAACATGATCGTGGCGCAGCGTGCCTACCAGGCCAACTCGCAGACGATCAAGACCCAGGACGAGCTCCTGCAGACCGCCATCAACCTGCGCTAAGCACTAAGACGAGCGCCAAGGGAGCCGAACCGTGGATCGTATTCTCTACACCGCCATGAGCGGGGCCAAGCAGAGCATGGACCAGCAGGCGGTGGTCAGCCACAACCTTGCCAACGTCTCGACCAGCGGCTTTCGCGCCCAGCTACATGCCATGCGCGCCGTGCCGGTCCAGGGTGACGGTGTGCTGCCGACCCGCGTTTCGGTAGCGGCGACCACCCCGGGCAGCGACTTCAGCCCGGGGCCCATCACCCACACCGGACGGGAGCTGGATGTGGCGGTGGAAGGCAGCGCCTGGCTCGCCGTGCAGGCCGATGACGGTAGCGAGGCCTATACCCGTCGCGGGGATCTCCAGATCGACAGCAATGGTCTCGTCACCATCATGGGACGCCCGGTCATCGGCGATGGCGGTCCCATTATAGTGCCGCTGGGCTCGAGTGTCAGCGTCGGTGCCGACGGTACCCTCAGTGCCATTGGCGAAGGGCAGGGGCCCGAGGCCCTGGTCGACGTGGGGCGACTCAAGCTGGTCACGCCGCAGCGGAACCTGCTGCGCGGCGACGATGGCCTGTTCCGCATGCCACCGAATGACGAGGGAGAGGTGGCCGCGCTGGAAGCCGACGAGGAAGCCCGGCTTGCCAGCGGTGCGTTGGAAGGCAGTAACGTCAGCGCGGTAGAGGCGATGGTTGCCATGATCGATGTGGCCAAACGCTATGAAATGCAGATGAAAGCGATCAGTACCGCGGACGAGAACGCGCAGCGGGCCAACAATCTGCTCTCAATACAAGGCTGATGGCTTTCGAAACCGGGCTGATGGCCCGTACGCAGGGTAAAGGAAAAACATCATGATCAAGTCACTGTGGACGGCCAAGACTGGCCTGGAATCCCAGCAGGTCAAACTGGACGTCATCTCCAACAACCTGGCCAACGTCAGCACCAACGGCTTCAAGCGTTCGCGGGCAGTGTTCGAGGACCTGCTCTACCAGAATCTACGTCAGCCCGGTGCACAAAACGACGTGCAGAATCGTCTGCCTTCGGGCATGCAGGTCGGTACCGGCGTGCGCCCGGTGGCCACCGAGCGTCTGCATAGCCAGGGTGGTCTCGAACAGACCGAGAACTCGCGTGACCTGGCGATCAACGGCAAAGGCTTCTTTCAGGTGCTGATGCCGGATGGCTCCACGGCCTATACCCGCGACGGCAGCTTCCAGCTCAATGAGAACGGCCAGATGGTGAACGCCAACGGCTACCCGCTCGAGCCGGCCATTATCATTCCCGACAATGCCCTGTCCATCTCCATCGGCGAAGACGGCATCGTCTCGGTCACCCAGCCCGGCGTCAACCAGGCGCTGGAGGTAGGCCAAATCACGGTCTCCACCTTCATCAACGAGACCGGGCTGGAGAGCATCGGTGGCAACCTGTATCGCGAGACCACCTCTTCCGGCCCGCGCAACGAGGCCATGCCGGGAATGAATGGTGCTGGCAGGCTGTTCCAAGGCTACGTGGAAACCTCCAACGTCAACGTGGTGGAGGAGATGGTCAGCATGATTCAGACCCAGCGGGCCTATGAAATCAACAGCCGTGCCGTGCAAACCAGCGACGAGATGCTGGCGCGCCTGAGCCAGCTCTGATCGACGAACAACGAAACATCTTGGCCTGACGGGTTCGGCCGGAAGCGAGTGAGAATGAAAGGTACGGGTACGATCTCAACGACTGGTTCAAGCACTGGCTCGGGTACGAGGGCTTTGGCCTCCCGAGTGACCTTGCTGATGGTTGCCGTGGCACTCCTGGTTCTGGGTGGCTGCGCCCAGGTGCCGCGTGCCTCGGTGGTGGGCGAGCAGGAGCAGATCAATATCGTCGAACCGCCGCCGAGGTTGGCCAACGGGTCGATTTACCAGTCGCATCGCGGGGCCCAGCCGCTGTTCGAGGATCGACGTCCGCGCATGGTGGGCGACATCCTGACCATCGTACTCGACGAGCAGGTCAGCGCCAGCAAGAACTCGCAGTCCAACATGAACCGTGACGGTTCCGCGGGCCTCGATCTTTCAGCGCTGCCCGATGTGTTGGAGCGCCTGGCCGAGCAGGGCGTCGACCTGTCCGGTGAGCTTTCCGGCAACAGTACCTTTGCCGGTGGCGGTGGCTCCCAGGCCAGCAACAGCATGACCGGGACTATCACCGTGTCGGTGCTCGAGGTGATGCATAACGGCAACCTGCGTGTGCGCGGCGAGAAACAGATCGCCGTCAATCAGGGCGTCGAGTTCATCCGTTTCTCCGGTGTGGTCAACCCGCGCACCATTACCGGACAGAACACGGTGCCCTCGACCGCGGTAGCCGATGCGCGTATCGAATACGTGGGTAATGGCTACATCAGCGAAGCGCAGCACATGGGTTGGCTGCAGCGCTTCTTCCTCAATATTTCGCCTTTCTGATGCGATCTGCTAGCGAGGCGATCATGATGATTTCCATGATGTCCAAGCCAAAACGATCCCCTTCGATGGCGGCGAAACTCTTGATGCTGGCTTGGCTGTGTCTGCTGGCGCTGCCGGCCCAGGCCGAGCGGATTCGGGAGATTGCCAGTTTCGCCGGCGTGCGTGACAACCAGCTGGTGGGCTACGGCCTGGTGGTCGGCCTCGACGGGACCGGCGACCAGACCATGCAGGCACCCTTCACCGGGCAGAGCTTGACCAACATGCTGTCGCAGCTCGGCATTACCGTGCCGCCGGGAACCAACATGCAGCTTCGCAACGTGGCCGCGGTGATGGTCACGGCCGACCTGCCGCCTTTCTCGCGCCCGGGTCAGCGACTGGACGTCAACGTCTCCTCCATAGGCAACGCACGCAGCCTGCGCGGCGGCACGTTATTGATGACGCCGCTCAAGGGCGCCGATGGCGATACCTATGCCATTGCGCAGGGCAACCTGCTGGTGGGCGGGGCCGGGGCGCAAGCGGGTGGCGCCCAGGTGCAGGTCAATCAACTGGCCGGTGGCCGCATTGCCGGGGGCGCCATGGTGGAGCGCGAGGTTCCGCTCGATCTCGGGAGCAATGCCGGGCTACTCGAGCTGGAATTAAAAGAGGCGGATTTCGGCACTGCCCAGCGCGTCGTCAGCGCCATCAACAACGAATTCGGGCGTCCGGTAGCCGCGGCGATGAATGGCAGGGTCATCGCGCTCGACGGGCCGATGAATGCCAATTCACGGGTCAACTTCATGGCTCAGGTTGAGAACATTCAGGTCACGCCCACGGAGGCACCGGCGAAGGTAGTGTTCAACGCCCGTACCGGTTCGGTCGTCATGAACAGTGCGGTCAAGCTGCATCGCGCGGCGGTGGCTCACGGCAACCTCTCCATCGTGATCGATACCCGCTTCCAGGTCAGCCAGCCGGCGCCCTTCGGCGAAGGGGAAACGGTGGTGGTGCCCGATACCGAAATCGAGGTGCAGGAGCAGGATGCCTATCTGCGCGTGGTGGAAGGTGCCGACCTGGTTGACGTGGTCAATGCACTCAATGCGCTGGGCGCCACGCCTTCCGACCTGATGTCCATTCTCGAAGCGCTCAAGGCCTCGGGTTCGCTGCGCGCCGAGCTGGAGATCATTTGATGAGCATCCAGGACGCCACCAGTCAGTTCGCCCTTGACGTACAAGGTCTCGAACGGCTCAAGCATACGGCGCGTCAGGACAGCGCGGCCGGTCTGCGCGGTGCCGCCCAGCAGTTCGAGGCGCTGTTCTTGCAGATGATGCTCAAGAGCATGCGCGACACGATTCCTTCGGGCGGCCTGCTGGACAGCCAGCAGGGCGAGTTCTACCAGTCGATGCTCGATCAACAGTGGGCGCAGACCATGGCGGGGCGGGGTGTCGGCCTGGCCGACCATCTCGTCGCTCAGCTCGAAGGCCAACTGGGAGCGGTGCCTGCACGCTCCGGCGTGGCCGACAGCGAACTGAGCGAACTGATTGCTGGCATTCCTCGCGGCACGCCGAGGGTGCTTCAAGACGCCCTTCAGCCGAGCGAAGAAACGCCTCCGCAGGATGAGCGGGAGGCGGCCGCGCCGGCTGGGAACGTCGAAGCATCGGCCATGCCGGCGACCTTCCTCGAAGAGCTCGAGGCGGTGCGTGGCGGCTTCATGTCGGCGCTTGATGCAGCGTTGCCGGCTGCGGCCCCTGCTGCCGTCCAGCCAGGCAATACTGGCCCGACAGCGAATACAGCATCCCGCGCCGGCTCGACTGGCAATCAGGGCGGAGAGCATGCGCGCCGGTTCATGGAGCGACTCTCGGCACCTGCCCAGGCCGCCAGCCGTCAGACCGGCGTTCCGGCCGAGCTGATCCTGGCCCAGGCGGCGCTGGAAACCGGTTGGGGGCGTCACGAGATCGCCACGGCAGACGGCGGCAATAGCTACAATCTGTTCGGCATCAAGGCGGGTAGCAACTGGCAGGGACGAACCACCGACGTCACCACTCATGAGTACATCGACGGACGCCGCACGCGCGTGGTGGATACTTTCCGTGCCTACGACAACTTCGAGCAAGCCTTCACCGACTATGCACGGCTGATCGGCAACAATCCCCGCTACTCAGCGGTCACGACGGCCGGCAATGCCGAGCAGGCGGCTCGTGCCTTGCAGGCAGGCGGCTACGCCACCGACCCGGCCTATGCCGACAAGCTGATCGCGGTGATGAACTCCATGGGCCCGATGCAGCAGCGTGGGGATTCGCTGGTCTTTTTTAGCTATTGAATGATTAAAGTTCTGACCTGACGGGCCGATATACAGGGCATTGGCGAAAGGAAACGACACCATGAGCATCATTTTTTCCGTCGGCCTGAGCGGCCTGAATGCCGCCCAGAACGCGCTGAATACCACCAGCAACAACATCAGCAATGTCTATACCCCGGGCTACAATCGTGAGCTGACGATCCTGGGGCAGAGTCGTGCCGATGCCGGCGTGCAGGTCAACGACATCCAGCGCCAGTTCAATCAGTACGTTGCCTCGCAGCTCAATGCAGCGACCAGCTCATCCAGTGCGCTGAAGACCTACGAGAACCAGATCAGCCAGATCGACAATTTGCTGGCCGACCGGGATGCAGGCCTGGCGCCGTTGATGCAGAAATTCTTTTCGTCGCTGGAAGACCTCGCTGGCGCCCCTTCAGATCCGGCGGCCCGGCAAGGGGTGCTCGGCAGTGCCGATACGATGACCGCTCAGTTCCGCGCCTTCGACGGTTACCTGCAGGACATGCAGGAGGGCATCAACGGGCAGATCGCGGATGAAGTCACCCAGATCAACAACGCGACAGAGCAGCTGGCGACCCTCAATCGAGAAATTGCGCTGGCACGTGCGCGTAGCGGAAAGGCGCCCAACAGCCTTCTAAACCAGCGTGACCAGCTGGTGGCGGAATTGAGCGAGCGCATGAACCTGCGCCTGGAGATCCAGGACGGCAAGAGTTACAACATCAGCCTGCCCAACGGCCAGCCGCTGGTTTCCGGCACCAATCATTATCGTCTGGAAGCGATGGAGTCACCCAGCGACCCGCAGCGAATGGTCCTGGGTTACAAGGATTCGGGTGGCAACCTGGTGGCGCTGTCGGAAGATACCATCACCGGGGGAACGCTCGGCGGGCTCATGACCTTCCGTGCGGAAACCCTGGACAAGACTCAGAACCAGATCGGCCAGCTGGCCGTGTCGCTCGTTGCGGGCTTCAACCAGCAGCATCGCCTGGGCATGGATCTCAACGGCGACCAGGGCGGTGACTTCTTCAGCATCGGCCAGCCCAAGGCATACTCGCACGAACGCAACACGGGCGGTGTCGATGTGACGAGCGCCAGTTTCGATAGCGCCAACCTCGACCAACTGCGAGCGACCGACTACACGATCCGCTTTGATGCGGCGGGTGACCCGCAGGTGACTCGCAACGACAACGGTCGCGCGCTTACCGCTGGCGAATTCGCCTGGGACTTCGACGGCACCGTCGGTGAGCTGAGCTTTGGTGGCGTGACGCTGATCTTCGACGGCCAGCCCGCCGAAGGCGATCGCTATCAGGTTCAGCCGGTACGACGTGCCGCCGCCGATATGAATTCCAATATCTCCGATCTGGACAAAATCGCCGCAGGTAGCTTCGTGCGATCCGAGGGGGATATGGCGATCCGCAATTTGCGCGCCAACGATGGGGCGCTGTCCAGCGGTTCCGCCTACAGCCTCGAGCTGGCGGATGATGGTTCGCTAACCGTGGTGCCTGGAGGAAGCTCCGTCACTCGTAACGGTGAGGCTTTCGATCCCGTCACGGATACTGTCGTGGCGGGCGATACACTGGAGATCGACGGTATTGCGTTCGAAGTCACCGCGTTGCCCAATGCAGGCGAGACTGCAAGCCTCGAATTCGGCGTAGCAAGCTCGGGTACCGGCGACAATCGCAATGCGCTGGCCATGCAAGATCTGCAGGATGCTTCGCTGGTGGCAGGTCGTGCCACGCTCAGCCAAAGCTATGGCGGCATGGTCAGTGATGTCGGCAACCGTACCAATATCGTCAAGGTCAATCTCGACGCGCGCCAGGGTTTGACCGACCAGCTCAAGGCGGCACAGCAGTCTGAATCCGGGGTGAACCTGGACGAAGAGGCGGCCAACCTGATCCGCTATCAGCAGTTCTATATGGCCAATGCTCGCGTCATCGACACCGCCTCGACGGTGTTTGACACCATCCTTGGTCTGCGTAACTGATTCGAAGGAGCTTAGTGCGATGCGTATCAGCACCGTCACCATGTACGAGCAAAGCGTCTCGTCCATGAATCGTCAACAGGGCGATTTCCTCAAGGTAGGCCAACAGATTGCCAGCGGTCGCCGCGTGGTCAACCCTTCCGACGATCCCCAGGCGGCTTCTCGTGCGGTAGGCGTCTCGCAAGCCAAGGCAGTAACCGAGCAGCACGCCGATGCGCGGATTTCGGCGCGCAACTCGCTGGCACAGGCCGAAAGCGTTCTCAATAGCGTCAGCGATGCTGTGACGAGTGCCAAGACACGTCTGGTACAGGCTGCCAGCGATACCCTGAGTGATGTCGACCGCGAGTCGCTGGCGTCCGAACTGAAGGGCATCTATGAAACGTTGATCGGTCAGGCCAATGCCACCGATGGTAACGGACGCTACCTGTTCGGCGGCTATCAGGACGATTCGCCGCCCTTCGCTCGTACTACGGGGCAGGGTGTTTCCGGCGTTGCCTACATCGGTGACGAAAACATCCGTGAACAGCGCATAGATGCATCGCGTCTGATGCCGGTAGCGGACAACGGCAAGACTATCTTCCAGAGTGTGCCCTCCGGGGCCGGCTACGTAGCCCGTGCCGAACGCGACAGCGATCCCGGTACCGGCAATACGCTGGGTGTGCAGGCGGACAAAGGTTACTACGCCAATGCGGGCTCCGTAACGTTCAAGGGCCCTGACCGTATCGATCCGGAGGATCCCGCCTTCGGCGACAACCTCACTGTTCGCTTCGAAGACGATGCCGGCGTGATGCGCGTGCGGGTGGAGGATCCGAACAACCCGGGTACCGACATGTATGACGAGGCTTATGTGTCGGGCAAGAGCATCAGCTTCGGCGGTGTGAGCATCACGCTCGATGGCGAACCGGCCGATGGTGACCAGATTCAGCTGCGGCCGGCCAATGCCGGTGATGCCAACCAGGATCTCTTCAAGTCGCTGAAAGATGCCATCGACGTGCTGGAGATGGACCAGGCCGGTCTCGATGAGAATCGTGCCCACTTCCGCAATACGCTCAGCTCCGCCATGCGTGAGCTGGATAACAGCCTCGACAATGTGCTCACGGTGCGTGCTTCCATGGGCGCGCGGCTCAACGAGCTCGACGTGGTCGATGCGGTGGGCAGCAATCGCATGATGAACTACGAACAAACGCTGTCGGATCTGGTCGATCTCGATTACAACGAGGCAATTTCTGAATACAGCCTGCGCCAAGTCGGGCTGCAGGCGGCGCAGAAGGCCTTTGTCGATGTGAAGGGCCTGTCGCTCTTCAATTTCCTGTAGCCGTCATGCCTGGGCATGTAGATCGCATGCCCGCTTTTCCCTGCAGATCATGTCGGTGGCATAGGCGTGATCTCTTTCACCGCTGCGGTTCGCCGGAGCGGTTTTTTTGCGCTCACGCTTCGTTGGCGTTAGTCAGTTACCGAGCGGTGCCAAGCCCTCGATGAGTTGGTATTGGAACTGTACACCGTGGCTGAAGAGGTGCTGGAGAAAACCGGAAAGATCCGTCATTAGAACCATCAGCAGAACGAGACCGATGGTAAGGGTCATGGGGAAGCCGATGTTGAATACCGTGAGCTGAGGGGCAGAACGGTTGAGGATACCCATGGCCAGATTGAGGATCAGTAGTGACCCTACCAATGGTAGCGCCAGTGACATGCCCGCCACGAAGATGGTACCTCCGTAGCGTACCAGCATCTCGAAGGCAGCGGGGTTGAAGGCACCGATACCGACAGGCAGAGCGTGGAAGCTCGTGGCCAATGCTTCCAGTATCATCAAGTGGCCACCTAGAGCGAGAAAGAGCAGCAGGGCGATCATGTAGAGCACCCGGGAGAGAATCATGGTATTGGTGCCGCTGCCGGCGTCGAAGAAGGTGGCGAAGGCCAGGCCCATCTGCAGACCGATGAACTCACCGGCAGCTTGCACCACGGCAAAGGTCACGTGCATCACTACACCGATCGCGATGCCGATCAGCATCTGTTCCACCATCAGCCCAAGACCTTCCCAGGAGACGATCGGCACGTCTGGCATGGGCGGCAGCACCGGTGCAATCACCACGGTGATCAGAAAGGCCAGCCCGACCTTGGCTTGCCTGGGTACGCTGGAGTGCCCCCACAGCGGGGCGGCGGAAAAGAAAGCCAGGATCCGAACGAAGGGCCACAGCAGGATGACGAGCCAGCCGTGTAGCTGGTCGAAAGTCACCTCGACCATGCGTGCCTCACATCAGCATGCTGGGAATGCTGGTGAAGAGATTGCGCGTGAAGTCGACGATCAGGCCGATCAGCCATGGGCCGGCAAGCACCAGCACGCTGAACACCCCCAATATCTTGGGGATGAAGGAGAGCGTCATTTCGTTGATCTGGGTCGCGGCCTGAAACAGGCTGACGATCAGGCCGGTCAGCAGCGCGGTGATCAGCAGCGGTCCGGCCAGGTAGAGCGTGACTCGCATCCCCTGGTAGGCAATGCTCATGACCATTTCCGGTGTCATGGCGACTCCTTAGATGAAGAAACTTTCCGACAGTGAGCCGATGATCAACTGCCAGCCATCCACCAGCACGAACAGCATCAGCTTGAACGGCAGCGAGATCGTTGCCGGCGGCACCATCATCATGCCCAGCGACATGAGAACACTGGCCACCACCAGGTCGATGATCAGGAACGGGATGAAAATGGTGAAGCCGATCTGGAACGCCGTCTTCAGCTCGCTGGTGACGAAGGATGGCACCAAAATGCGTAGCGGAACGTCCTCCGGTCCCTGCATGGGACCGACTTCGGCCAGGCGTGCAAAGAGAGCCAGGTCGGGCTCGCGGGTCTGGGCCAGCATGAACTCGCGAAAGGGCTGTTGTGCCAGTTGCAGGAATTCATCGAAGTTGATCTCGTCCGCACTCAGCGGCACCCACGCGGTTTCGTAAACCAGGCTGAACACCGGCGACATGACGAAAAAGGTGAGAAACAGCGCCAGGCCGAGCAGCACCTGATTGGGCGGCGTGGCCTGGGTGCCGATGGCGGTGCGCAGCAGGCTGAGCACGATGATGATCCGGGTGAAGCTGGTCATCATAAGCAGCGCCGCCGGCAGGAACGCGAGTGAGGTGAGCAGCAGCAAGGTTTGCAGCGAGAGTGACCATTGCTGACCGCCGTTCTCCAGGGGCTGGCTGACGATACCGGGAATTTGCTGGGCATGAGCGGCCAATGGCAATAGCGCGACGGCCAGCAAGACAGCCAGGACAAGCAGGCGCAGCGAGCGAGAAAGAGCGGTCATGCATCTCCCCGCCCGCGGCCGCCCAGGCCGGCGTTGTGCTTGAGGGCGCGTGCGAAGCGAGCGGCGAATCGCTCACCCTCGGGTGTCGAAGATGTGGCGCCGCTGGCGGGGCGGGCCGGGGCTGCAAGTTCGTGCAGCTTGTTGACCTGACCGCCAGCGACGCCGAGCACCAGCCAGGTACCTTCGATCTCGACGATCACCACCCGCTCACGGCTGCCCAGGGCGGCGCTGCCGATCACCTGGAGGTGACCACCGGCCGCGCGCTTTTGAGGGTTCCAGCGACGCAGGAGCGCTGTGCAGACCAGGATGATGGCGATGACCAGGGCCAGCGCTGCGGCGGTCTTGCCGAGGGTGGCCATGCCGACCAGGGCATCGCCACCGCCGGTGAGAGACGCGGTCGCGGAAGAGGTGGTGTTGCTCATCGGTTGAGTTTCTGTACCCGCTCGGAGGGGGTGATGATCTCGGTGATGCGGATGCCGTACTTGTCGTCGACCACGACGACTTCACCCTGGGCGATCAGGTAGCCATTGATGAGGATGTCCATCGGCTCGCCGGCCAGGCCGTCGAGCTCGACGACTGAGCCCTGGGTCAGTTCCAGCAGTTGTTTGATGGTCAGCTTGGTGCGGCCCAGTTCCACGGTCAGTTTGACCGGAATATCCATGATCATTTCGAGATCACGGGCTGCACCGCCTTCCTTGCCCTTGTCGAGCGGGCGGAACACACGGTCACCGGCGGACTGAGGGGCAGAAGGGGGCGCACTGGATGCTGCCGGCGCTTCGTCGGCCTCGGCTTCGGCCGCTTCCTGCTCGGCTAGTGCTTCCGCCCAAGGGTCGTCCTCGGCACCGGCGGCGGCTTCGGCCGCCTCCTGCTCGGCCATGGCTTCCGCCCACGGATCGTCATCGGCCGCGGGCTCGTTTCCTTCCTGCTCGGACATCGCGGAGGCCCAGTCGTCGTCGGAAACGTTCTGATCGGGTTTCTTGGGATCAGTCATGCTTGAAGTCCTTGGCTTGAGGCGCTGCGCCCTTGATGAAGGCGTCCTTCGACACCGGGTTCTGTGCACCATGATCGATGATGCGGATGACACGCAGCGCGCGTTGCTCGTGCTGGCTACCGTAGTCGCACTCCATCACCGGTACGCCATCGACGCTGGCGGTGACCGTCTCGGGTAGCTCGAGAGGGAGAACGTCACCCACCTTGAGTGCCATGACATGGGCGATGCGGGTGGGCACGTCGGCAAAGTTGGCGATCAACTCCACTTCGGAGCGACGCAGCTCGCCCGCCATGCGCTTCGTCCAGGAACCGTCCTGGTCGTGGTGACCATCGCTGAGCGGATTGGCCAGCAGGTCACGCAGGGGCTCGATCATCAGGTAGGGGATGCAGATCTGAAAGCTGCTGGAGAGGTTGCCGACCTCGATGTTGAAGTTCGTGTTCACCACGATCTCGTTGGGCGAGTTGGTGATGTTGGCGAACTTCGACTGCATCTCCGAGCGCAGGTAGCTGATCTGCAGGGGATAGACCGACTTCCACGATTCCTCGTAGGCGTCGATTGCCAACTGCAGCAGACGCTGGATGATGCGCTGCTCGGTGTTGGTGAACTCCCGTCCTTCCGACTTGGTCAGAAAGCGTCCATCTCCGCCGAACAAGTTGTCCACCACCATGAAGACCAGGTTGGGTGGGAACACGATCAACGCAGACCCGCGCAGCGGTTTCATGCCGATGATGTTGATGTTGGTCGGCACCGGAACGTTGCGAGAGAACTCGCTGTAGCTCAGGTAACGTACCGAGTCGACGGTGATGTCGGCACTGCGGCGCAACAGGTTGAACAGCCCCATGCGAAAGTGCCGCGCGAAGCGTTCGTTGATGATGTCCAGCGCCTGCAGGCGCTCGCGAATCACGCGGTGCTGGGTCGCCGGGTCATAAGGACGTACGCGAGAGTCGCCGTCGCTTCGCGCATCGGGCTCGTCGTCGCCGCTGACGCCCTTGAGCAGGGCGTCGATTTCATCCTGTGACAGCAGATCGTCTTGGGACATGGTGGCCAGGGCACCCGTTATTGCACGATGAACTCGGTGAACAGCACATCCTGGATCTCCAGGGCGGGCTGGGGCTCGGTCAGCGGCTCGGAGAGCACGGCCACGACCTCTTCGCTCAGGCGACGCTTGCCGCTCTGCGTGGTCAGCTCGCTTGCCTGCTTGCCGGAGAACAACATCAGCAACCGGCTGCGCACTTGCGGCATATGCTCGTCCAGGATTTCGCGTGTCTCATCGTTGCCGACTTTCAGTGAGATGCCGGTATACAACAGACGCGAACCGAAATTGTCGTCAGCCAGATTGACCGTAAAGGGGTCGATCTTGACGAAGATGGGGGCCTGACGCTCGATCTGCTGAGTCTGCAGGTTGGCCTCATCTTCGCCGTTGCGGTCGTTCATGACCATGTAGATGGCTGCTCCGGCAGCTGCCGTGGAGAGCAGTACCAGCAGTATCATCAACCACAGGAGCTTGGAGGAGCCACCCGTCGATTTCGCCATTGCCTTGCCTTTATCGATGTTGGTCTAGCCGTTGAGGAGAGTATGCCGAAGGTGCGCGACCCCTGATGACAGGAACAGGCCGCGCGAAAGGGCCTATCTTGGCTTTTTGTCTCAAGCGTAGAGGTTCACGCGGCCATCCAGCGAAAGCGTAGTGGAGGAGGGCGTTACGCCAAGTTCCTCGGCACCCGACAGTGCCAAGTCGCCTTCGTTGGGAGCCTGTGCTGCCGGGCCACGCTTATCGTCCTGGCCCGCAAAGGCCTGGGCATTCTGTTGGCGTTGCTCACCCACGGATGCCTCGCCGAGACTGATGCCCTGTTCAGCCAGTGCCTCCCGTAACTGAGGGATGGCCTGTTCGAGCACTTGTCGTACCTGGGCATGCGCGGAAAGGAACTGAGCCTGGGCACCTTGCTCAGTCATTTTCAGCGTCACGGATAGCGGACCGAGATCGGCTGGGTTCAAGCGCATCTCGATCTGCTGCTCACCGCCTTGACGCGCGAACTGCACCAGCTGTTGCCCCAACTGTGAGGGCCAGGCCGGGTTCTGGAGAGGCGCGGCAAGGCTGGCCTGAGTGAATGGGGTGGCGAGTGTAGCGGTCTGGGCCGATGCACTGGCTGGCGCCGCCGGGCTGGCGGAAGCCGGAGACAACGGAGCGGACTCCGGCACGAAGCCACCAGGCCGTGCCTCGGGGACTACGGCACGCGGCTCGTTGCCCGGCTGTGGCGCCGTCGCCTTGGCCGTGACATTGGCGAAGTCGACCGGTCGAGCCGGCGCTGCAGCGTCACCATCGGTATCCTGCGAGGCGACCGCCGCCGGCGCAGCCGTCACGGAGTGACCAGAGGTGGCTGGGGTGTGCGCGGCCGGCTTGACGGCTTGTGCGGTGGCTTCGCCCAGCGGCTTCTGCTCGGGAATAGTCGTGCCAGGGCGCTGGGTTTCGGCGACGACAGCTGCAACCAGAGCGGCAGCCTGGGGCTGCTCGTCGAACTCGACGCCCGCCTCAGCGGTGGGAAGCAACACTTCCTGATCGGGCAGCGGTTGCAGAGTGCCCATGGTCGGCGGTGTCTGCTGGTAACTGTCATCGATCAGGGCTAGCCGAGTCATGATTTCACTCAGCTCGGCGTTGGGAAGGACAGCTTCGGCTTTGCCTTCTGGTTGCTGATTCACATGGGCACTCAGGGCCTGTAGCAGTGCCTCCCGTGCCGCCATGGTCTGGGGCAGTCCTTGTCCCGGCAAGGCCTTTAGCGAGATGGGCAGAGCGGCGCCATTCGACTGGGGGCCCTGAGTCGCTTGGCTCAGGGCCAGCGCGAACTGTCCTGGCTCGGCGTTAGCCTCCGGCTGGCCGGAGAGTGGCGTCGGCAGGGTGGACAGAATCATCTGGATGTTCATGGTTATCTCCTTTGCCGGATCACGATGCGTATCCGGCACGCTGACGCAGTAGCCGTCCGGTCGCCATTTCGTCGCTGATACGTTGTTCGCGGCGATCCTCTTGGCGCTGCCGCTCGGCGTCGCGGCGAGACACCAGGGTGTCATAGGCCGAGAGTCGCTTCTGTTCCTGCTGCCACTGTTGCTGAGTCTGCTCGACGCGCTGCTGCTGTGCATCGAGCGCCTTTCTAGCCCGCTGTAGCGCGGCATCCAGCGACGCCAGAAACTGCTGGTAATTGTGCATGCTGGCTGGATCGATACCTTCACGCATGGCCTGTTGCAAACGCTCGGAGTACTCGAGCCGATAGCGATTGAGCGATTCCAGCTGAGCAGCCACTTGGCGCTCGCTCTGTCGCTCACCAGCCAGCAGGCGGCCGGCTTGATCGCGAGCATCGCGAGCCAGTTCACTCAGCATGGCGAGCTGTGACGGTGCACTCATTGCCTGACTCCTAGGGTCTCAGCAAGAACCTGTCGAGAGGCCTCGATCGAGGCATTTTCCTGCATCCCCTGCTGGAGAAAATGCTCCAACTGCGGGTATCGCTGTACGGCTTCGTCCAGCTGTGGGTCGTGGCCGGGGCTGTAGGCGCCCACGCTGATCAGGTCGCGGTTGCGCTGATAGCGCGAGAAGAGGCGCTTGAACGCCTGGGTCATGGACAACTGCTGGTCGTCGATGATGTGTGTCATCACGCGGCTGATCGAAGCCTCGATGTCGATGGCCGGGTAGTGGCCGGCCTCGGCCAGGGTCCGCGACAGCACGATGTGGCCATCGAGAATGGCTCGCGCGGAGTCGGCGATTGGATCCTGTTGATCATCGCCTTCGGTGAGTACGGTGTAGAAGGCAGTGATCGAGCCGCGACCGCGTTCGGCGTTGCCGGCACGCTCCACCAGGCTGGGAATCTTGGCGAAGACCGAGGGCGGATAGCCCTTGGTCGCCGGGGGTTCGCCGATAGCCAGGGCAATCTCGCGCTGGGCCATGGCGTAGCGGGTCAGGGAATCCATGATCAGCAGGACGTTCTTGCCCTGGTCGCGAAAGCCTTCCGCCAGGCGCGTCGCATAGGCGGCGCCCTGCAGACGCTGCAGCGGTGAGGTGTCGGCCGGCGCCGCCACCACTACGGCTCGGCGACGCCCCTCGGAGCCCAGAATGTTGTCGATGAAGTCCTGCACCTCGCGGCCGCGTTCACCGATCAGGCCCACGACAATGACGTCGGCACCGGTATAGCGAGCCATCATGCCGAGCAGTACCGACTTGCCCACGCCGGAGCCGGCAAACAACCCCATGCGCTGCCCGCGGCCTACGCTTAGCAGGGCATTGATGGCGCGAATGCCGACATCGATCTGTTCGTCGATCGGTGCTCGCTTGAGCGGATTGAGCGGTGGGGTGGAAAGCGGGGAACGGGGCGCGCCGTCCAGGGGGCCGAGACCGTCCAGTGGGTCGCCATTGCCATCCACTACGCGACCCAACAGCGACTCGCCGAGGGGGAAGCGGCGGGCAGCATGATCCGGGCCATCGCCCAGCGGGAAGACCCGAGCGCCAGGCATCAGGCCAGCTATCTCTGTGAGCGGCATCAATAGCAGGCGCTCGCCGTTGAAGCCGACCACCTCGGCCTCGGCGAAACGGGGTGGCTCGCTACCGCCGGGCGAGAGCAGTTCGATACGGCAGGCATTACCCAGGGCCACGCGCAGGCCGACGGCCTCGATCACCATCCCGGTCGCGCGCAGTACACGGCCGCTGGTGCGATAGCCCGGCACCGACTCCACGCGCGCACGGACATGCCGCAGCGTCTGCTGCCAGCGTGTCTGATGCGTGTTGGTCGATACCGCTGCTTCGCTCATGTTCTGCCTCTACTCATCGTTGCCGTCGGGGGGTGTCGGCGAACGTCGCCGCCGCACTTGCGATTTGACGGCCTCCCAGCGACTTTCCCACGTGGCATCCAGTTCACCGTTGGCGCTCGTCACGCGACACCCGCCACGCGTCAACTGCGCGTCGGGCTGCAGCTTCCAGCCTGCCGCCGTCAGTTCACTACCCAGATGTTCCTCGACCAGCTTGTGATCTTGGGGGTTCAGCCACAGGCGCGGTTGCCCGACCAGCGGTGGTTCGGTGTGCAGTAACGCCTTGATCAGCTCGAGCACCTGCTTGGGACGCGCCTTGAGCGCCTCGCCGGCCAGCTGATGTCCCGTCGCCATGGCCAGCTCCACCAGGTCGTTGGCAATCTCTTCGTCGAGCTGCTCGAGTGCATCCGTGAACTGCTCGGCAATTGGCTTGAGCGGCGTGACGACCTCGTGTGTGCGCAGCTTGAGCTCGCGTTCGGCCTCTTGGCGCCCTTCCTGCAAGCCCTGGGCATGGCCTTCACGGCGTCCCGTCTCGAAGCCGGCCTGATAGCCCTCTTCGCGAGCTTCCTGAATCACTTTTTCGCGCAGCGCTTTCAGCTCCGCCTGGCGCTGGAATGCGGCACGCCGCCGGGCTTGCTCGGCGGGGTCCAGCTCCTGGCTCTGCCGCTCGGCCGGGCTCTCGTCGTGCAACTGGCCCATTTGCCAACGCTGCCAGGGCGCGTGGCGCTCGGAAGAGGCGCTCGACCGTTCAGACATAGGTGTCGTCCCCACCGCTCAGCACGATCTCGCCGGAGTCCGCCAGTCGACGTACCACCTGGAGAACGGCCTTCTGCTCGGCTTCCACCTGGGAGACACGAATCGGCCCGCGGGCTTCCATGTCTTCGCGCAAGAGGTCGGCGGCGCGCCGCGACATGTTGCGCAAGAATTTTTCCATGAGCCCCTCGGGGGCGCCCTTGAGCGCCACCACCAGCGAGTTGGTGTCGATCTCCTTGAGCACCAGTTGGATGCTGCGATCGTCCAGGTCCATGAGGTTCTCGAACAGGAACATCTCGTCGATGATCTTCTGGGCCAGATCCTCGCTGTGCGCGCGTACCGTCTCGATGGCGGTCTCCTCGAGAGAGGAGTTCATCAGGTTGAGGATCTCGGCGGCGGTTCTCACGCCGCCCATCTTGCTGCGCTTGAGGTTCTGGCCGTCGAGCATGCCGGAGAGCACTTCGGTGAGCTCCTGTAGGGCAGCTGGCTGCACGCCGCTGAAGGTGGCGATACGCAGTACCACGTCGTTGCGCAGCTTGTCGTCGAAAAGCTCCAGCACGTCGGCGGCCTGATGACGCTCCAGGTGGACCAGGATGGTAGCGATGATCTGCGGATGCTCGTCGCGGATCAGCTCCGCCACCATGGAGGCTTCCATGAGATTCAATGAATCGATGCCGCTGCTGGTGCCGGTGGACTCCAGGATGTCCTCGATCAGGCTGGTGGCGCGTTCGCTGCCCAGAGCCTTGGTCAACACCGAGCGGATGTGATCGCTGGAGTTGAGGTTCAGGGCGATGAACTCTTCGGTCTCACGATGGAACTCCAGCATGACCTGCTGCATGTCCTCATGAGAGACCTGATCCATCTCCGCCATCTCCATGCTGAGCTGCTGGATCTCCTTGGGCGCGAGGTACTTGAATACCTCCGCGGCACTGTCCTCGTCGAGGGCCAGCATCAGGATGGCGCTGCGGCGTACGCCGCTCATTGGCTTGGCACTGCTCATTCTTTGTTCATCCAGCTGCGTACGATCATGGCGATCATGCGTGGATCCTCCTGGGCGAGCTCACGCAGCTCGGCCAGATGGTCTTCGTAGGCCGAGGAGCGGCGCTTGCGCTTCGGCTTCTGATACGGGCGCAGTTCGTCGTCTTCGTCGCCGGCCGTCTGCAGCTCGCCTTCGCTGGCCTCGGCATCGTCGCCTACGCGAACCTGCAGGCCGGTGCCCGGCGCGGCAGCCAGCACGGGCCGCTCGGTGTGGCGCTTGATCAGCGGGCGCAAGATCAGCAGGTAGCCGAGCAGGATGCCCAGTGCCACCAGCAGGTAGCGACCGATGGTGAGCGCCAGGGCATGAACCTGGGGTGACTGCCACCACTCGAGCTCTTCGCTTTCTTCCACCACGCGGTTGAACGGGCTGTTGACGACTTCGATCGCATCGCCCCGCGCCTGGGAGAAACCAATGGCCTGACGCACCAGGCGCTCGATCTGGGCGACCTCGGCATCGCTCAGCGCAACGCGCTGCCATTCGCCGTTCTCGTCGCGTTCCTCGCGGTAGTCCACCACCACCGCGGCGGTCAGACGCGTCACCTGCCCCTGGCGATGCTGGATATGCTGGATGTTGCGATCGACCTCGTAGTTGACGACGTCGTCCTGACTCAGGTTGTTCAGCGCCTGCAGGCTCTGCTGTGCCTCCTCGGTGAGTTCGCCATCCTCGTCGGTGGGAAGTTCTTCGATGGGTGAGGGGGCCGTGCCGGGGGGTGTGTTGCTGAGCGCGCCGGGAATGCCGCGTGCCACGCCGTCGCCGCCGTTGTAGGAGAGGCTGGTCTGGCGACTGCGTACCGCGGCCTCGTTGGGCGGCTGGTTGGGGCCGTAGCGCTCGCTGGTTTCCTCGCGGCGCGAAAAATCAATCTGGGCTGTCACCTGGGCGCTGATGCTGTCGCGGCCGAGGATGGGGGAGAGGATATTCTCGATGCGCTGCTGGAAGGAGCGCTCGACCTCGGCGATATAGTCGAGCTGGGTGGCGTCGAGCCCGCGGCCCTGGCTGTTCGGCATCGACAGCATGCGGCCGCCGTGGTCGACCACGGTGACGTTCTCGGCCGCGAGGTCCGGTACGCTGCTGGAGACCATGTGGACGATGGCGGCGACCTGGCCTTCCCCCATGACGCGGCCCGGCTCGAGGGTCACGATGATGGACGCCTTGGCGGGTTCGCGGTCGCGCACGAAGACGGAGGACTTGGCCATGGCCAAGTGAACGCGGGCGCGCTCCACCGGCCCCAGGGATTCGATCGAACGGGAGAGCTCGCCTTCGAGGCCGCGCTGGTAGTTCACCTGCTCGGCGAACTGACTGACACCGAAGGCTTGGCTGTCCATCAGTTCGAAACCGACATTGCCGCCGCGCGGCAGGCCCTGTTCGGCCAGCTGCAGGCGCAGGCTGTGCACGGTATCCCCCGGTACCAGCAGGGCGGTGCCGCCCTCGCTGAAGCGATAGGGAACGCCGCGGCTGTCCAGCTCACCGATGATGCGACCGCCATCGGCCTCGGTGAGGTTGCTGTAGAGGACACGATACTCGGGCTCGCGCGCCCACATCAGCAATGCCAGCACGATCGCGATCATGGCAGCGCCGCCGATCAGAACGGCGATCAGCGGGTTGCCGCGAAACTGCTGCTGGATGCGCTCCAGCACCGCGGTGGAAGATCCGCCGCTCGGGGAGTCCTGACGCTCTTGCGTCGTGGCGCCGTTGCTCATGCGCCCCCCTGTCGGAGAGCGCCATCGGCTGCTGGGAAAATGTTGCTGGAAGCTGGCATCGACTGCATCCGTTCACCGCGTTCTGGTTGCCCCATGGGGCGCAACTGTGATGAACGCTATTATGCGAGCCGCCATCCACTCCAAAGGCGGGAAAAGCCCCTTTTTTACCTGCCAATTGGCAGCTTGGTTACGTTTCGTAAGCTGATAGCCTTGCTCTACATTCGCCAGGAGCCCGTTTCGGCGGCATCGGGGCGAAAGCAGACAAGCCTGCCGTGGCGGTAACGCCATGGCTGAAATGAGGGGGCATGGAGCATGAGTTCACCGACCATTCAGTCGGCATTGGCGCAGATGCAGACCCTGGCGACCCAGGCCGCCGGCCAAGCAGGCAAGGGGCAGCAGGTTTCCACACAGGTCGGCCAGGGCGGCTTTGCCGGCGAGCTGCAGGCGTCGATACAGCGCATCAATCGCTTGCAGCAGGCCTCCGCCGCCAAGACCATGGCGTTTCAGGCAGGCGACCCCAATGTCGAGCTCAACGACGTCATGGTCGACATGCAGAAGGCTAGCGTCGCCTTTCAGATGGGGCTGCAGGTTCGCAACCGTCTGGTGACGGCCTACAAAGATGTCATGAACATGCAGGTGTAAACTTCAGGCTTCCAGGCTGATCAGCCGTCCCTGCAGCTCTTCCAGACGTTCGGCGATGGCCAGCACTTCCTCGGAAGGTATCTGGCGCAATACATCGCCCGTTTCGCGGTCGACGATACGAGTGATCACGCGTGACGTGTCGTTGAGCTCGAACTCCACGCCGTACTGGCGAAGCACTTCATTGATGCGTTGAATCGGTTCCACCAGATCCGCTGGGCTGGGCGACTGACCATGGCTTGCGGCCTGGGCCAGCACTGAGCCTGCCGTTGGTAGCGTGGCAAGCACGGTCTCCTTGCGCTGACGCGGCGTCAGATCGTGCAGTGCCGATGTGTTCAAGGCGTTGGTGGCATCGGTCAGTGGCGAAGACATGTCATGTTTTCCTTGTGTATGCCCTAGCAGAAGCGATATTCCGCTTCCTTCCCAAGGCCGCCCGGCAGACAGCCTCTCCCGCAAACTCTATCGGCCGGTGCAGCGACGACTTTAGCGATCCGGCCATCTTTTTTCACCTCTACGCGTAGCGTTGGTCTTTTTTTCCCTGCGTTGATGCAAAGTCAGCCTAAGTAGATAAAATGCAGTTACGGTTTGGCTACATTCTCGAATGTTTCCTTTCCAGACAGGCAGGAATCCTGAAGCGTGCAGGGACGCGTGCAGGTTGCTCTTGGGTCGCCGTTGACGCGATTCAAGTAGCAGTATCCAGCCAGCGAGGCGCCATGAGCCAAGAGCTACCCGTCGAACGCATCATGCAAACCGGGCTCCTTACCTGCGAGCCCGAGACGCCGCTGTGGATGGCTGCCGAGCGCATGGCGGCGCGCCAGTTCAGCTCGATCATCGTGGTCAAGTCAGGGCAACCATTGGGGATCTGGACGGAACACGATGCACTGGCAGTCAATTTCGCTGACCCCGATGCCGTGCGCCTGCCGATTTCCCAGGTCATGAGCCAGCCGGTGGCGAGCCTGCCACGGTCCATGCCGGTCAGTGAAGCCGCGTTGCGGTTCAGTGCCGAGCGAAGGCGGCATTTCCTGGTAGTCGATGACGGTGGATCACCGGTAGGCATCGTGTCGCAGACCGACGTGGCCCTGAACCAGGGGCTCGAACCCTACCTGAGGCTGCGCGAAGTGCAGGCGGCCATGCGCCAGCGAGCGCTGGTATTGGAAGGCGAGCAGCGCCTCGCTCAGGCGGCGCGTTCGATGCGGCTCTCCGAGTGTGACGCCGTGGTGGTCAAGTGTGACGGCGGCGAGCTGGGCATACTGACCGAGCGCGACCTGGTGAGGTTCGTGGCGCGCCATCCGGGCAATACGCCGATCGATTCGCTTGCCAGTCGTCCCCTGCTGACGGTGCGCCAGAACGATACCCTGATTGCCGCGCGCGATCTGCTGATGGAGCATCGCGTGCGACATCTGGCAGTGCTGGACGAGGCCGGCGAAGTGGTGGGGCTGCTGGGCTTCCGCGACATGCTGGCGGGGGCCGAGCATCTCTACATGCAGGACCTGCGCCACGCGCTGGAGCAGCGCGACCGTGCGCTTGCCCAGTCGCGGGAGAACCGTCAACTGGCCGAGCGGGTGATCGACTCCTCGCTGGAAGGCATCATCATCACCGATGCCGCCAATCGCATCGAATTCGTCAACCGCGCCTTCATCCACATGACCGGCTATACCGCGGAAGAGGTGATCGGCAAGACGCCCGCCATTCTGTCGTCGGGACGTCACGACGGAGCCTTCTATCGTCAGATGTGGGACACCCTGCAGCGCAGCGGCTACTGGCGCGGGGAAATCTGGAATCGACGCAAGAGCGGCGAGCTTTACCTGGAACTACTGACGATCACGGCGATCACTGACGACAGCGGTGCGGCTACCCATTACGCTGCTCTGTTCAGTGACATCACGCACTTGCGAGACAACGAAGATCGCATCCGCAAGCTGGCCTACTACGACGCCCTGACCGGGCTGCCCAATCGTCGCCTGCTGGAAGACCGCCTGGAGCTGGCGATACGCCACGCCCATCGCAATCAGAGCCGACTCGCCGTGATCTTCGTCGACCTGGACCACTTCAAGGAGGTCAACGATGCGCTGGGGCATGCCTTTGGCGACGAGCTGTTGGTGATGATCGCCGAGCGGCTGCAGCTTCGCTTGCGAGAGGATGACACCCTGGCCCGCCTCGGCGGCGACGAGTTCCTCGTTTTGCTACCCGATCTGGAGGAGGTCGACGAAGTCGTCCGGGTGGCCCGGCGCCTGGTAGAGGCCGTGCGTGAGCCCTGCGTGCTTGAAGGGCAGGAGTTCCGCCTCGGCTGCAGCCTGGGTATCAGCCTCTACCCCGACGATGCCTCGACGGCGGAATCGCTGGTGCACAACGCCGATGTCGCCATGTACCGGGCCAAGCAGGAAGGACGCAACGGCTACCGCCTCTACCGCAACGAGATGAACCTCCAGGACGATCGCCAGCGTGCGCTGGAGACCGCCCTGCGCGAAGCGCTCGCCAACGGCGAGGGCTTGCAGCTCCACTATCAACCCATGTTCGAGCGTGACGGTAGCCGGTTGCGCGGTGCCGAGGTGCTGCTGCGCTGGCACCACCCGCTGTTGGGCAGCGTACCGTCGATCAGCGTCGTGACGCTGGCCGAGCGGGCGGGGTTGCTGCCGCAGCTCGATGAGTACATCCTCGAGCAGATCTGCGCGCAACTGGCCGCCTGGGGTGCCTCTGGTGCCGGGCCGGTTCCTGTCAGTATCAATCTCTCGGCGCGCCAATTCTGGCAGCATGACCTGCCCGTGCGTGTGGCCACCAAGCTCAACGAACACAAACTGCCACCAGGCCTGCTGGGATTCGAGATCGCCGAGCGTACGCTGCTGGAAAAGCCGCACCAGGCGGCCGTCGTGCTCAAGCGGCTGCGACGCCTGGGAGGCGAGGTTGCCATCAATGATTTCGGCACGGGCTATGCCTCGTTCGGCTATCTTCAGGAGCTGCCGATCAGCATGGTCAAGATCGACCGCCGCTTCGTGCAGCGCCTGGATAGCGGGCAGCGGGGCAGTGCGGGCATAGTGGCCGCGGTGGCCGGATTGGCTCGCGAAATGGAATTGCGCCTTGCTGCCGTCGGGGTCGAGACCGAGGCACAGCGCGATGTCCTGGCCCGGCATGGGGTCGAACTTATCCAGGGCTACCTCACCGGCCAGCCGGTACCGGCCGACCTCTTCGCCAGTCGCTATCTCTCTCGAAGCGACGTGACGCCTCAGGACGCCTAAAACGGGTCTGGCCAGGCAAGGAACCGGCTTAAGGGACCGCTTTTCGTCGCTTCACCCATGGCGGCGAACCATTAGGCTAGGTATCTTTCTCCGACCGTCACTCCCACTCTCGGATCGACAGCCGTCTCGATGAGTCCTTTGCATTCCACTAGTGGAGATCATCGTGGTCCCATGCGCCACGAGTCGCTGATGCCGACCCACCACGATCACGACCAGGACAGCACCTGGATGATCGGCTATCTGGACATCATGACTCTGTTGGTGGCGCTGTTGGTGCTCATCTTCACGCTGACGAGCGCCGGGCAGCCGGATGACGAAGCGACGTCGCTCGCTGCGCACGTGCCCTTTGCCATCCCACTACCCGGCGACTTGGCTCAGGCGCTACCCAGCGATATGGCCCAAGCACTGCCCGTACCGGCCGAACCGCGCCCGGCTCTCGGCCGGTTGAGCCAGTCGGCGATCTCGGCGGCGCTGGGAGTGGCGGGGCTGCCGCGTCGCACCGAGCCGGGCGGGCGTGTTGCCTTTATCGCTCCGCCGACACCGCTGGCCCTGCTGGAACAGCGTGAGCCTGCACCGTTTATGCTGATTCAGGCGCCAGTGCCGTTGAAGAACGAACTCCAGCCGATCCTGTCGGCCAACGGCGACCTGCCGAAACCCGAGGGCGACTTCGTGTTGGTGCTGACCGACCGCCCGCCGAGCAGCGCGCGCCAGATCGACCCGCAAGCGATTGCGGCTTCCCAGACACTCCAACAGGCGCTGGCTCAAGACTTGGACGACGCGCCTTTCCTGGCTGATCTGGAGGGTGTCGAAATATCCAGAGTAGCGGAAGGCATCAAGCTGCGCGTGGAGGATCGGCTGCTATTTCCCACCGCAACGGCGGAGCTGACCGCTGACGGTGAGGCGCTCATCCAGCGTCTGATGGAGGTTATCCAGCGCCACGATGGCGAGGTTGCCGTGGAGGGCCACACCGACAGCCGCTCGATCCAGACCGACGAGTTTCCCTCCAACTGGGTACTTTCCAGTGCCAGGGCTATTGCCATCGTGCACGCCCTGGAGCGGGCCGGCGTCGACTCGCAGCGCCTGCGGGCGGTGGGCCTAGCCGACACCCGGCCCCTGGCGAGCAACGACACCGGAGAGGGGCGGGCCCAGAACCGTCGAGTCGAGGTGATCATTCATGCTCGGTGAGTGAGGTAGGAGCAAAAGCTGAGTGTAAGCCTAAAGTATTGTCTCTCGTAGCCGATGTATTCTCAGCCCCGGCCCAGGGAGGGGACCGGCCAATGCATCCTGAGTTAACCGTGAGACCTGCATGCTTTCCTCCCTGAGAATCCGACTCCTGGCGGCTACGGCCGCTGTGATCGCCGTGGCACTGATCGTCAATGCCGCCATCAGCTACTTCACCTTCCAGCATCACAATGACCGTCAAGTGGCGCAGAACCTGGCCGCCGAGGCTAGAGGCAACGCGCTGGCCATCGGTGAGTGGCTGCAAGCCCGTGCCGGCATGCTGGAGGCACTGGAACCCGCAGTGCAGAGTGACGACCCGCTGCCGAGGCTACGCCAGGCGGCAGCTGCCGGCGGCTTCATCTCGGCTTACCTGGCCGATGCCAGCGACGGCAGTGGCGTCTTCTCCGATGGCTGGGAGCCGCCGGCCGACTATGATCCCCGCGAGCGCCCCTGGTTTCTGAAGGCGGTGGAGGAGGAGTCCACCGTGGTCACCGAGCCCTATGTTGACGCCAGTACCGGCGGACTGATCGTCACCATTGCGACACCGTTCTATCGCGATGGTCGTCTGGTGGCCGTTGCCGGTGGCGACATCGCCATTGACAAGGTGGTCTCCATCGTCGACGCCATCGCCCCTACGCCGGCCAGCTTCGCCTTCCTGGTTACTGCCGATGGCACCCTGGTGGCCCATCCCGATGCCGAGCTGACCCTGGAGCCGGCTGCCCGCCTCAGCGATGTCTTCGTCGGTGATTTTTTTGTCTCGAGCATTGGCACCGAGCGCCCGGTTCGGCTGGCCCTGCAGGGCGGAAACAAGCGGCTGCGAGGTATGCCAATCGAGGGTACCGATTGGCAGCTGGTCATCGCACTGGACGAGCGCGAAGCCACCGCCGGCCTTCGGGCTGTGCTGGGTAGCTCGGCGATTACCCTAGTGTTGGTAGTGGTCGGTACCTTCCTGGTACTGGGAACCCTGCTCAAGATCATGTTCCGCCGGCTACAGGTGATTCGCGATGCCATGACCGATATTGCTAGTGGCGAAGGTGATCTCACCCGGCGCCTGCCGGAGAGTGGGCGCGATGAGGTGGCCCAGATAGCTGCTGCTTTCAACCGCTTCGTCTCGCGCATCGAGGACGTCATGTTGACCATCCGCGATGCCAGCGAGTCGGTAACCGTGGCGGCGGGTGAAATCGCCACTGGTGGTCAGGACCTCTCCCGTCGCACCGAGAACGCCGCATCGAGCCTGCAGCAGAGTTCGGCCTCCATCGAGCAGATCACCAGCACCGTCGAGCACACCGCGGATTCGGCCCGTCATGCCAGCGAACTGTCGCAGTCCGCCTCCGAGGTTGCGACTCGCGGTGGCGAAGTGGTGGGGCAGGTCGTGACCACCATGGCCGAGATAACGGCTTCCTCCGAGCGCATCGGCAACATCGTCAAGGTGATGGACGGCATCGCATTCCAGACCAACCTGCTGGCGCTCAACGCCTCGGTGGAAGCCGCCCGGGCCGGCGAGCAGGGCCGGGGCTTTGCCGTGGTGGCGGGTGAGGTGCGCCAGTTGGCCACGCGCAGCGCCGAAGCCTCACGCGAGATCCGTGGCTTGATCGAAGCGTCGGGGCAGAAAGTGGCCTCGGGCACCGAGCTGGTCCAGCGGGCCGGCACCACCATGGAGGAGCTGGTTGCGGGTGTTGGCCGCGTGGCCAAGGTGCTGGGCGAAATCAGCGTGGCGGCAGGTGAGCAAAGCGACGGCATTGGCCAGGTCAACGTGGCGGTGGCCGAACTCGACCGCATGACCCAGCAAAATGCCGCCCTGGTAGAGGAGTCCACCGTCGCCGCCGAGCAGCTCAAGGACCAGGCCGACAGGCTGGCCGAGGCCGTGGGGGGCTTCAAGCTCAGCGAGCGTCGGCTTACCCACGCCTGAAGGCTCGAAACGAGGCGGGTTGCAAGGACGCGACCCGCTGATAGCAAAAAAAAAGCAGAGGAAGCGCTAAAGTTCTCGGCATAGCGGTCGATAGCGGTACTAACTCCTTATCTCTGCCACCAGGGAAGTGAAAAAATGGCGACGATCTCCTCACTCGGTATTGGCTCAGGGCTGGATCTGAACGGTTTGCTCGACCAGTTGCGCAGTGCCGAGCGGCAGAAGCTGCAGCCCATTGCTCAGCAGAAGGCTCAGCAGGAGGCCAAGATTTCCGCTTACGGCCGGCTGAAGGCAGGTGTCGACAAGCTGCAGAGTGCGGCGCAGTCACTTAACGACACGGCGCTTTACCAGAAACTCACTGCTTCCGTGCAGGGTGATGGCATGTCAGCATCGGCCAGCGACAAGGCGAGCCCTGGCCGCTATGACGTGACGGTGACCAGCATTGCTACCGCCGGTACGCTGGCGACGACCCGCGTGGACAGCCTCGAGACCGGGCTCACGGATGCCGGCGCGACCCTGGATCTCGCCTTCGGCGATGGCAGTACCCATCAGGTGGCCTTGGATGCAGGCAGCACGCTGGAAGACATTCGCGATGCCATCAACGCCGACGAGGCCGCCGGGGTCGACGCGTCCATCATCAACGACGGCGCCGGGTATCGGCTGGTACTCTCCTCGCGGGAGACCGGGGTCGATGCAGGCATTACCGGGATGACCTTCGCGGGACTATCGACCGGTGTCACGCTGGGTGAGGATGCCGCAACGGCCCGGGCGGGTAAGGATGCGAGCCTTACGATCAATGGTATCGACATCACTAGTGCCACCAATACCGTGGAGGAGGCCATCCAGGGTGTGACCTTGACGCTCACGCCCGAGGCCGAGGGCAATACCCTTAGCTTGACCGTTGCCCGCGACAAAGGGTCGGTGAAGGAGGCCGTCAACAAGTGGGTGGCCGCCTACAATGAGCTGCAGTCAACCATTGGCCGCATGATCAAGCCGGGTGTCGATGGGGCTTCGTCGGGAGAGCTGATCGGTGATCGTACCGTTCGCACCCTGGAATCGCGTATGGTGCGTGACCTGACCAGCAGCGTGCCGGGCGGCGACTATACGCTGCTATCGGATCTGGGCATCTCCCTGAACAAGGAGGGTAGGCTGGAGGTCGACGAGGAGACCTTGGATGCCGCCATTGCGGACTCACCTGCGTCGGTGGCGTCCTTCTTCGCCGGGGAAAGCGACGAGACCGGCATGGCCGGCCAGTTCAGTGCCACTCTGGAGCAGATCCTCGACGACGAGGGCATGATCGGTAATGCCATCGAGGGTGCCGAAAGTCGGGTGGAGAGCTTGAATGAGCGCTTTACGCGTATGGAGGCGAGCGTGGAGCGCACCATCGAACGCTATCGCAAGCAGTTCTCCCAGCTGGACGGCATGATTGCACAGATGAATCAGACCAGCTCCTATCTGATCCAGCAGTTCGATATGATGAATGCCCAGCTCGGGCGAAGTAAGCGTTAACCGGTATTAGAAAAACGCCGCCAGGCTCTGCCTGGCGGCGTTTTTTATGGATGGTTCTGCCCACCCCCTAGCTTTCGCAAGTCTCGTCTTTTGTGGAGCTCGTCAGGCTGATATTGATTCGCTGGCGCCTGCCCGCAAGAAGGGTGTCAACGCCAAACGAAAATTTTTCCATCCAAACCCTAAAGTCCTGGCGCCAGGTGCCGTTAATTAGGGTAACGGCCAACGGCGCCGTTGAGGTAGGCCCGAGATGCTGGGCCAGCAAAACCAAGGTTCAGTGGGCCCACCAATGGAGCCCTCAACGCAAGAAGGAATGACACCATGTCAGTGATCAATACCAACATTACTGCAATGATCGGTCAGCAGAATCTGGCCAAGTCGCAGAACTCTCTGTCTACCGCCATGGAGCGTCTCTCCTCAGGCCTGCGTATCAACAGCGCCAAGGACGACGCCGCCGGTCAGGCCATCGCCAACCGCATGAGCGCCCAGATCACCGGTCTGGCCCAGGCCCAGCGTAACGCCAACGATGGTATCTCCGTCGCGCAGACCGCCGAAGGTGCCCTGAACCAGGTCAACGACAACCTGCAGCGTATTCGCGAGCTGGCCGTTCAGTCCCAGAACGACACCAACTCCGCCGACGACCGCGCCTCCATCCAGGCTGAAATCGATCAGCGCCTGACCGAGATCGACCGCATCTCCGAGCAGACTGACTTCAACGGCGTCAAGGTGCTGGGTAAGGACCAGAGCCTCTCTATCCAAGTTGGCGCCAACGATGGGGAATCCATCAGCATCAGCCTGGAAAAGATCACTTCCAGCACCCTGAGCCTGGATAGCTTCAACGTCAACGGTGCCCAGGGCACGCTGACTTCTCTGGCTTCCGCTGGTGGCGCAACGGCTACTGCTGCCTTTGAATCTGCTTACGGCACGGCTACCAGCATCACTACCACCACTGTTAACGATTTTACTGCTGCAATGGCTACTGAGCTTGGCATTGCAGCAACTTCTATCACTAACCAAGCTACCGCAAAAGTAGATGAAGCGGGTAACTGGTACGTGGATGTAACAATTACTGCCGCTAGCGCTTCAGAAACTACAGCATTGAATTTGCAGGGGCTCGAAGTTGAAACTGGGACCCCGAAGACGTTCCAGATTGCGCTGGAGCCGGCCGATGCGAATATCACCACTACCGCCAACACCGCTGGCTTTACCTTGGATGGCAGCACGCTGAGCGCCAAGGATCTGCTGAGCGGTGCCACGGCTGACCCGATGAGCCAACTGGATGCGGCGTTGAAGAAGGTCGATACTCTGCGCTCTGATCTGGGTGCGATCCAGAACCGCTTCGAGTCGGCCATTACCAACCTGCAGACCAACGAGACCAATCTCTCGGCGGCACGCTCACGCATCGAGGATGCCGACTACGCTTCTGAGGTCAGCAACATGACCCGTGCGCAGATCCTGCAGCAGGCTGGAACTTCCGTCCTGGCGCAAGCCAACCAGGTGCCGCAGAACGTGCTGTCCCTGCTGGGCTAATCATCCGGTTGGACTGCGATCTACAGTGGTTCATCGAGCAGACCCCTCTAGGGGTCTGCTTTTTTATGCTGTTTAGCATGCGCTTTTCCACGCTTTGAGAGGCTACCATTCTTGCTATGCTGCTGCGATAGCCCAGCTGTCGATTAGGTGTTTCATGAGCCAGAGCATGAGAAAAAGCCGGAAGTCTTCTACGGTACAGACGCTAGAAAAGAACAAAGATTATAGTGTAACAAGGGTCAAGCAGAGATTTGAAAGATCTCCTGATAACCCTTCGTATCGCAAAGCATGGGCTATTAGCTTAATGAGTGAAGGTCAGTTGGAAGAGGCGGCTCGACACTTCCATTACCTGATCGAAAACGGGTGTGCTGATCATGAGGTGTATGGGAGACTGTCCGAATTACAGCACCGTCTGGGCCAAGCGGAGGCTGCAGAAGCATCGCTACTGAAGGCTTTGGAGAAAAAGCCGGATTATGCCGAAGCCTTGCATGGAATGGCATATTTGCTGCATAAAAAGAATAAAAATAAAGAATCATTAAATTACATAGTGTCAGCCTGTAAGCTTCAGCCAAAGAATGTGGTTTATATATCATTTAAAGCCATAGTGTTGGTAGCAATGCATCGCTACTCTGAGGCGTTGGATTGTTATAGGCAAGGCCTTGCCATTTCTCCTGATGATCCTGCTTTGCTGAATAACTATGGTAATGCCTTGAACGATCTTGGGCTTCTTGATGAGAGTATTGTTGCTTATAAAAAGGCAATGTCGATGCCCAATGCCACGCCATTGGCATTCTCTAATTTGATTACGACTATGCATTACCATCCAGCCTATACTGGAAGAGAGATAGAGAAAGTATGCCGGCAATGGAATGATAAATATGCAAAGGCTTTGGTCGTGCAACGTCAAGAGGCAAGCGATAAGCGTCCGGATAAAGCCATACGGGTTGGAATGGTATCGGATGGCTTTCGAAACCATCCAGTAGGGCAGATGACCATTTCTGCCTTAGAGCACTGCTATGGCAAGGGGTTGGAGTTTTATTTCTACACTACTACTAATCATGTGGATTATTTGACAAATAGGTTCAAGAGGATAGCAAAATCTTGGTTCCAAGTAGATCACCTCGATGATAAAGGGGTGGCTGATAAAATTAAAGATGATAGCATCGACATCCTTGTCGACTTGGCTGGGCATAATGCTGGAAACAAGGTCATGGCCATGGCAATGGAACCTGCCCCAATCATTGTCAAGTGGGTGGGTGGCCTGATCAATACTACAGGCGTTGAAGCTATAGACTATTTGATCTCTGATAATATTGAGACTCCTGTGGGGGTGGACAATAAATATACTGAAAAGCTTGTAAGGTTGCCAGATGATTATATTTGTTATACACCTCCTCCATATCTCCCGGAGGTGTCTTCTCTTCCTGCGGCTAGAAATGGGTATATAACATTCGGATGTTTTAATAATGCAAAAAAAATAAATAAGGAGATTTTGGGTTGCTGGGCAGGAATTCTCCAGGTTTTGCCTAACTCGAGACTCTTTTTGAAAAGTCTACAGTTTGATAGCCAGGAGCTTCGTGAGAGCGTCAAAGAGATTCTGCACTCTTATGGTATAACTGAAGATCGATTGTGCATTGAAGGCCCCTCTAGCCATCTGGATCTGCTGGCAGCTTACCAAAGGGTGGATATCGCTTTAGATCCGTGGCCCTACTCCGGTGGATTGACGACGTGTGAGGCTTTCTTGATGGGCGTGCCGGTAATTACCATGCCAGGGCCTACCTTTGCCGGCCGTCACAGCGCTACCCACTTGATCAATGCAGGAATGCCGGAGTTGGTAGTCAATAGCTGGGATGAGTATCAAGAGCGTGCCGTAGAGTTGGCCTCAGATCTGGATAGTCTTGCGACGATTCGCCAGCACCTGCGACAGGTGTTGCTCGAGTCACCAGTATGTGATGCGCAGCGTTTTGCTACACACTTCACCGATGCTATCCGTGCCATCTGGCAGCGCTATTGTGAAGGCAAGCCACCCGCGGCACTGACCTTCGATAAGGAGGGTGAGGCCTGGTTCGAGGGGGAATCTGAGCCAGTGGTCTTTCAGTATGCCCCAGAGAAGGAAGAGAGCGGCTACAACTGGAAATTGCCTGGCAGGATTATCGCTCTCGACAACAGCGCCAAATTGGTCAGGCAAGATGGCTTCGATGCTCTGCGCCGTTTGAATGCCTTCGGTATCGTTTCCTTCGATCCGGCCAGCCGCGTGGAGAATCCGGGGCGCTTCGAGGGCAGTGATGATGTTCAGGTATTTCCGCATGCCGTGCTGGGTGATGGCCAACCCGCGACCCTGTATGCTTGCCTCGAACCAGCGTTTAGTGCCACCTTGAAACCGCTATCTGTCGATCAGCAGTTTGGTGCCAATGCCCAAAGGGCTAGGGTATTGACTCAATTGCCCATCAATACTGTTTCTCTGGACAGCATCGAAGGGCTGGAAAGCCTAGATTGGCTGATCTTGGATGACCTTAGTGATGCCATAACCATTCTTGAACATGGCAAGAAAGCTCTAGTCGATACCTTGCTGATACAGGTGCGTGTCGTTTTCCAGCCGACACATGAACACCAGCCTGAGCTTGCTGATGTGCAACGATGGCTGAGTCAGCATGGCTTTCAGTTTTACCGTTTGAATGATCTGAATCACGCGCGACTTTTAGACGGTGATTTGCAAGGTAATAGCTTACCTGGTACGGCTTTAGTATCGGCGGATGCTCTGTTCTTGCCCGATAGCCACCGACTTTCTTGTCTCGGTCAAGCCGCCAAGACCAAACTTGCGTTTCTGCTTCATACTGTATTTGGCGCCAAGGATGCGGCTTTTTCTCTCCTTCAGGGCGTGGATGAAGAACTCGCTTCGCGCTATTTGTCTGCAGAAACCTTGCCCATTGAAAAACAAGTGAGCCAAGGTGACAAAAAAAATACGGATGAGGCTCAACCAGTTACCTTGGAAAATGAGGGCGAAGTAGAGCCACGTCTTCCCGAGGCTCCTCATATGTCGGATGCCGAGAGGCGTCTCTTCGAGGCTGCTCTGAAAGAATCCAAGCGGTATTTTGAGTTTGGCTCGGGGGGGTCAACCGTCTGGGCAGTCAATGCCGGATTGACTGCATACGGTGTGGAAAGTGATGCCAACTGGGTTTCAGCCCTCAAGGAGTCTCTGGGTGAACGCTGCCAAGTCGAGGTCGTTGACATCGGTCCGACAAGAGAGTGGGGCTACCCCACCTCGCTCGACGCAGCAGGCAAGTTTCAAAATTACAGCCGCGCGATCTTGGCGCATGACAGTCCTTTCGATCTGATTCTCGTTGACGGTCGTTTCCGGGTTGCCTGCGTAATCACGGCAATACAGCACTTGCTGAGCCACGGCGTTGATCCGGACGAGGCGAGGATATTCATCCACGATTTCTGGGACCGCCCTGTTTATCACATTGTTCTCGATTTCCTTGAGCCTATTGAGAGGGTTGATACGGCAGGCTTGTTCAAGCTCAAGAAGAAAATAAAAGAAAAGGATCTCCGTAAGGTATGGACAGAATATGCAAGGCAGCCCGCCTGATAGCCTTGACCGGATGAGCCGAGAAGGGCGCATGTTTACGGGAATCCGTCACCATCCAACCTTGTCGGCGGGGCGGCAGAGGGAGTGTGAGGGGCCGCAGGGTGCGGCCCGTTTGCTGGACCAACTGGCGGGGAGCCAGTGTGAGCCCTCCCGGGACGTAATAACAAGGCTTGGGACCGCATCGATTCAAAAGTGTGCCGAAACGCCTTTTTCTTAAGTGATTCCTAAAGCTCAGCGCGCTTAGGCCGATAAGGGGAGAAACGACCTAGGCGCGGTGAGCTTCCTTCATGGCAACCATCAACACCAACCTTCTTTCGCTTACGGGGCAATCCAGCCTCAAGCGATCCCAGTCCCATCTGGCGACTTCCATTGAGCGCCTTTCCTCTGGCCTGCGCATCAACAGTGCGAAGGATGACGCAGCCGGCTTGGGTATTGCCAACCGAATGGAGGCAAACCTACGGGCAAACGATACCGTGACGCGTGGTATCAGCGATGCCATTTCATTGCTGCAGACCGCCAATGGAGGGCTGGATAATATCAACGAGCTGCTACAGCGCGGTCGGCAATTAGCCGTACAGGCGGCGAATGGAACACTCTCGACAGCCGATCGTGGTGCTGTTCAACGGGAGTTTCATCACTTGCGCGATCAGATAGATAAAATCGCCTATGAAACAGAGATTTTCGATAAGTATCCCCTGGCTCCTGCCAAGCCGCATCAAGTTGATAACCAACTTGGTAATGTGTCGAGCGTTCGAGATGTCGATCCAAAAATCGGCATGCCGCAGACTTCGGGATCTATACCTCTAGGTTTTATCCCGACTGATGTGGCACAGTTCTCCATACGCATAGATGACCTGGGCATGAACGATGACTTGCAGATATTTACTCGAGATGGAAAACACTTGATCGGAACTTCTCTTGGCGCGGAAAGCACGTGGTCCAGTTCGACTGTAGACATACATTCGGGGGAGGATGTCGAGCAAAAGGTTTTCACCTCCTCGAACGGATTTGAAGCTGATGCGGAATACGACGATTCCTTGTTGCTGGATGGGTCGGGCTTTTTTGATCGAAGCAATCCTCGTACGTTAACGTACAATGGGATGACCTTGAGCTATAGTGGTGATGGCAATCCTGCTACGCCCAAGGATACTATTGAAACATTAAATATCGACCATATTACTGAGCCGCTCTTTGTTATGGTGACAGGCGAAGGCAGCTTTGTCATTGAGGAGTTTGATTGGGTCGACGATCCTCCTGAGCCTACCCCTATTAGTAAACCAGTCGATATTGTAGTCGATGCTCAATTCGGGGAGGGGCTAAGCAAGGTCACAATAGATCCCGCCCCAGCTGATGCTCGCTCCCTGGGTATCGCTGCTGTCAGTTTAGAAACACGAGGGGGGGCTTCGAGTGCATTGGAAAAATTCGATTCTGCCCTGAGCATTTTAGACCAGCACAGATCCAGACTTGGTGCTTTGCACAACCGCTTCGAGGGTTCCATCGAGAATCTGCAGCAGCAAAAAATCAGCACCAGTAGCGCTGTTTCTCGCATTATGGATGCTGATTACTCGTCAGAAATCGTCAACCTGACTAAGGCGCAGATCCTGCAGCAGGCTGGAACGAGTATGCTGGCCCAAGCGAACCAGGTGCCTCAGACTGTGCTGGCTCTGCTGGGGTAATCAGGCAGTCGATTGGAAGGAAAAATCTTGCCACCCGGTGCTACAAGCGAGCAACTGACGCCATTGCGGCATTTATTGGGTAAGGAGAATGACCTCGATGATCCAAACCAGCGTAACGGATACGGAGCTACTGGAAGAAGTAATACCGAAGCTCAAGGCCACTGAGCTCTTTCTCCACGATACGCTTCGCGTCAGAATAGATGGCAGTCGTGATCCGAGGGAAAAACTTCGGCTCCGAAATCTCAAGACAGAATTCGAGCTGGAGATCTCCATGATCCGCATGAACCTCAAGCATCTTTTCAGGAGATATTCAGATCAGCTGATGGGAGCAATTGAGGACTCTAAAGGGGAGAGGGGAGCACCGCTTGTGCTGGACGAACACGAAGCCGTGGCTATCGAGAGAATTCGTCGTCTCTACCAGCGCTCCCAGGGGCTGCAGACTGATCCTGCATAAGGCTACCACCAATCGCCTGACGTCACTCTCCCTGCCACACTACCCGGTTGCGCCCGCGTGCCTTGGCCTCGTAGAGCCCGGTGTCGGCGCGCTTGATCGCCGGTTTCAGAGTCGCTTCCTCCGTATTGACCCACGTCACCCCCAGCGAGGCGGTATAGCGCAGCTGCCCCCCAGGCGCGATCTCGCGATCCACCGCTGCGGGTGATCGCTCCAGCGCCTGGCGCAGGCGTTCGGCCACCTGAAGCGCTGCTTCCTTCGGCGTGTCGGGCAGCAGCACGGCAAACTCTTCGCCGCCCATGCGACACAGCACGTCGCCTTCCCGCAGTTGCTCCCCGGTCTTGTGGGCGAAGTGCTGCAGTACCAGGTCGCCAACGTCGTGGCCATATTCGTCATTGATGCGCTTGAAGTGGTCGAGGTCGATGACGATCAGGCTGAGGGGCGCGCCGCTGCGCCGGGCTCGGGCCATTTCCAGGCTGGCCTGATCCTTGAGGTAGCGGCGGTTGCCCAGCCCCGTCAGAGGATCCGTCATGGCCTGGTGGGCCAGCGTCTCTTCTAGCCGTTTGCGCTCGCTCAGGTCGAAGACCATGGCCCGAGAGTGCACGAAGCCCTGACGGGTACGGTAAGCGGTAGCCTGGATGACCACGGGCAGGGTGGTGCCATGTCGAGTGATAAGCTCGCATTCCGCCGACCCCTCCCGTTCGACGCCCAGCACTTGCTTAAAGGCGGCGTCGAACGCCTCGCGAGTCTCGGGCGTGACGAAATCCCGATAGTCTCGCTTGCCGATCACCTCCTCGGCGGCGTAGCCCAGCCAGTTGAGTTCGGTACGGTTGACCTTGACCACGCGCCCGTCGGCATCCAGCGAGTGATAGCCGCACGGAGCATTCTCGTAGAGATCGCGTACCTCATGAGCATAGTCATGTGCCTCCTGGGAGAGCCGCTGCGCCTGTTGGCGCAGGGCCTGTTGCCGATGATGACTGATAGCCCAGTAGATGCCGAAGGCGATGGAAAGCACATAGAGAAGCAGGGCGATCAGAACGGCCGTAGGCTGCTCTGCGAGCAGAGTAGCGAGAGCAGGATGGGTCACCGTGATGCCCAGCCGCCACGGATAATGACCCGGTGGGCCGGTGACCATTCCGGCCTGGCTATGATAGTGGTCGATACGCGCATCGTAAGCGCGAAACAAGACCCGCCGATCTCCCTCGTCCACTTCTCCGCGTTTACGCTGGAGGAGCGCTTCCCAGATGGTCGGCGAATGGGCCGCAAAGTCGTCACCGAATGAGAGTGGCCCTTTCGTCTCTGTCAGCAGCCAGGTGCCCTGTGCGTCGATCAGGAAAGGGAGCGATTCCACATCCATGGCGACGGTTCGTTGGATATCGGTGGCCAGGTGATGCCAATCCAGGGTGAACCGCAGCACGCCCTTGCGCTCGCCAAGCGTATCGAAAACGGGCGTGGCGATAGTCAGCTGGTAAGCGCCAGCCGTTTGGCGGCTTTTTTGCCCCGGCGCGTGAGATGGCGTAGCGAGGTAGACGTCTCGCGGCGCGAGCGCCGTGGCTTCACGGAAGAAAGTGGCCTCGGTATGACGCTCGGGCTGGGCCGGTGCATTGCCGACGTGCACCAGTAGCCGGCCGGCTGAATCTATCAGGCTTAACTGGGTGTAACGTGCGTAGTGTGGCAGCAGCGTGTCGAACAGAGCGTGAAGGCGGGCTTGGGTCAGATGTGCGGTGGCCTCCTGTCGCGGGGATTGTACCGTCCCTACGCCAGCCAGGTAGCGCTGGAGCAGAGGCATCTCGGCGGTCGCCAGCAGGTGGTTGATGCTGGCGTTGATCTCGGTCTGCAGTACCCTCAGCCCGGCCTCTAGCTTGGCGTCGGCGGCGGATACGGCGCCATCGAGCCGGGCGTCAAGGTGCGCTCGAAATATCGGGTAGAGGGTGGCCGATACCAGGATGACAGGTACGAAAACAGCAACGACCAAGCGCCTGCAAAGGACTTTCAGCGTCACCAGGCGATCCCCCGTAAGTGATGAGCGAAGCTCGAGCCGGCGCATTCTAGGGTAGGCTGTCGTGAAAGGAAACGCTGTTTTTTAAGCAGGCTGAACATACGGTAAGCTGCGCACACCAAAAGGCAGTCGTGACAAATGTCGGGACTATCTCAAGCCTTTTCCTGGCTAAGCGTTTCGCTGAAATGCCGATGTCCGATGAGTTGATGTGCTGCACGCGATGAACCTGGCATGCATGCGGTCCGCCGGAAGGTGCCTCGAGGATGACGCTGCGAGAAGAGCGTTCTTAACCGAGGCCTCGCTGTGAGAAGCGGGGCCTCGCTTGGCTGACATGAGCAGGGGGCTTGCGTTTCAGTTTGCAGGATTCAGCTCGGTGATCTTGAGTGTGGCCGGCTGCATCTGATCGCTGCCGTGAACGCCGACCCAGATGTTGTACATGCCGCTGGGCGGGTTCTGGAACATGACCACCGGGTCGAGGCCGTTGAAGTCGTCGTTGCAGTACCAGCGGCCGTCCGGTGCATTGATCACCAGAGTAGTATCGGCGCTGGAACTCACGGTGACGTAGAGCGGCATGCTGCCGGCGGTGTAGTGCAGGTCCAGGTCCGGTGCACTGGCCATGATATAGCCGGTGCAGTTGGGGCCCAGCTTGCCGCTGACGGGGGAGGAGCCGCCTGCCTGCAGGCTCTGGGTCCAGGGATCGGGCGTGAAGCCGGCGGCAAGGTGGTGGCTGCCGTAGCTGGGTTCGGCGGTCCAGTCGGGCTCCTGGGCCTGGGCCGTGCCGAGCATCAGGGCCAGGCCCACGATCGAGGCGCCGCCTGCCAGGGCGGTACGGGAGAGGGGGGATCTGTTCAAGGTGTTATTCCTGCGTAATCAAGTCCAGGGACTTATCGTTTCGTTGGTGTCGAGTGTCGTAGAATAAGGCGGTTGTACTTCGATGAGAAGTCGCTGATTCAACACTTGGCCAGCGGCTGTAGAACATGATCCATAATGAAACCTCAGGGCCGGTCGAAGCGCATGCCGAGTATAGATGTCACCCTGTCCCTATCTTGCGAGGCCTGCCTTGCCCATTATGAGGGGCGGGTAGGGCAGGTGATGGCCCGTAGCCTGGACGGTCGGCGGGTAGTGTTTCCGGCCGAGGCGCTACGGCGAGTGGTGTCGCGGGATGGCGTGCATGGCACCTTTCGTCTCTGCTTTACGCCGGAAGGGCGTTTTCAGTCGATTGCCCGTCTGGACCGGTTCACTTGAAGCGCGATGGCTGAAATGGAAGTGAAATGGCTTGATATTTGTCGTATGTCAAGCCTTGTGGACTCGTTACCTTGAGCTTGCTCTGATATAACGACAAAGCTGCACAGTGGCCCTTCGTCCGGCCATGAAGCAGCATTTCCGTTTCCCGCCATCAGGAAGGGTGGCCCTCCGACAAGGCGATAGCATGCGCTTCAGCCAAACGCGTGAGTCCCATGAGTACCAGAGCCGTCGCCTGGATGCGTTGGCCGAACCGCCCGAGGTGGGTCATGAACTGTTCGTCGGCCTGAGTGCCCTGCGTGATACCCTGAGCAGCCGCCACCATTCGCGAGATTTTGCCTTCGCTCACGCACGATACTTGCGTAGCCGTGTGTTAGCCCTTGGCCTCATCTTTACGCTGCTTTCCCCATTATGGATCGTGGTGGATGCGCTCGTGTTACCCAGCGAGCTTTTGTACTTGACCCTGGTGGGGCGGGTGGGACTGTTGCTGGGGCTGATGGGCGTCGTGGTGCTGGCCTATGTCACGCACGAGCGGATACGACGCATTCGCTTCAGCGCCGGCATGTTGCTGGCCCTGCCGGCGGGGTTCTACCTCTTCGTACTGCTCATGCTGCCACCTGAGCAGGTGGAAAACCTGGTGGGTTACGGCTTCATTCCGTTCCTGCTGGTGGCGGCGCTGAGCGTGTTTCCCTTTACCCTGCTGGAATCGCTTGCTGCCGGCCTCGCCATGCTCGGGCTGCTGGGATTCTCGCAGGCCGTCGATGGCAGCTGGCTGACCGGCCGCGGCGTGGAGAGCATGTGGCTGCTCGCCAGTCTGCTGGGCGTTTCGCTGGCGGCCAACCACTTTCAGCTCAGCCTGCTGTTGAGACTCTATCGCCAGGCGACCCATGACCCCTTGACCGGGCTCTACAACCGCGGTGCGCTGGAGCTGCATCTGGAGAAAGTCCAGGCCTGGCAGCGTGAGATCGAGGGCCAGGACCGCCTCGGCAGCATTCCCTGTTCGCTGCTGATGGCGGATCTCGACCACTTCAAGCAGATCAATGACAGCTACGGTCATTCCGCCGGGGATAGCGTGCTGTACCAGTTCGCCGAACTGCTGGTGCAACAGACGCGCCGGCATGACTGTGTCGCGCGCTACGGTGGCGAGGAGTTCGTGATCATCCTGGTTGGCAGTAGCCAGGCCAGGGCGCTGGATGTCGCCGAGCGCATTAGACATGCCGTGGAAAATGCCGCTTTCAGCGGTCTCGATGGCGAGCCCATTCCCGTCACCACCAGTATTGGGGTAACCAGGCTGGAGCAGGACGAGCCGGCTCAGGAAGCGCTCAAGCGCGCTGACCACGCGCTTTACCGCGCCAAGCGGGAGGGCCGTAACCTGGTCATGGCGGCGCTCGTATCCTGCGACGCTTGAACCTGCACGACTTCCTTCACCCAGTTCCTCAAGTCCCGCCGCTCGCTGCCGATAATTCACTCAGGGAAATTAGCGAGTGGGGGACGAATGCCCAACAATTCACAGCAAGTGGCGCTTCATACCTGGCTGGTGCTAGTGCCAGTGCTGCTGCTGGTCATGGGCATCGTCAACGGCCTTGCTACCTGGCAGTTGCCGGTCGAATGGCAGCCGCCCGGGATCAGTCTCCCCATCATGGTGCTGGTGGGTTCTGGGCTGTTGGCGACGCAGGTGGGCAGAGTGAAAACGGCCCAGCTTTGCGGGGCAATGCTCCTGCCGATCGGCCTGTACGCGCCGTTGATGGCATGGCTACCCGGCGATCTGTCCGTTGATGTCGCATTTGGGATGCAGCCGCTCACGCCGGCCACCAGCATTGCCATACTGATCGTGTCCGTATGCCTGATGGCAAGCAATCGCTCGGTGCGTGCTCGCCTGTTCTGGTGGCTGGGCGGCGTCGGCCTGTTCCTGGTCGGGGGGGCTAGCGTGGTGGCAGGGTTGCGACCGGATCTGTTTGCCGCCAGTCCCTGGGGGAGCGCCTTCGCCACGCCCTTTACCGCTCTGCCTGCACTGCTGAGCGGTACGGCCATGATGTTGATGGCGCGTCACCCGGCCGTAATGCCTGCTTTGAATCGTACGACGATACTGGCCCTGACTGGCGGTGTGCTGGCCAGTGGCATTGCCTGGTACGGGCTTACCTGGCAGCAGTACGACGCCAGGCAGCAGCATGCAACGGAGCTGTTCTTTACCTTCAAGGTTAGCGCCGAGCGCGTGGTGGACAACAAGCAGCGTGAACTCCAGCGCATGGCGGAGCGGTGGGTGGAGTTCGGGGGGCTGCCGCCTCGAAAGCATCGGGAAGTCGAGGTCGAGGGGTTCTTTCGCGATATGCCAAGCCTGGTCGCGCTTCACTGGCAGTCCGGGCTCGACGAGCAGCTTCTCTGGGGACGAGAAAGAGACGACTTTCGGTTATCCGATTGGCTGGTAAGGCATGACTGGCTGCTGGACTGGCTGGCGGTGGGCGGTCCTTACCCTCGCTGGGTGCTGCCGGACGCAGACGATCCCGAGCTTGCCCTCGTATCGGTACCGTTGTCGCTGCCTGCGCATGGCAAGCTGATTGCCGTACTCGACCTCACTCGCCTGTTTCGCGAGGAGGTGAACTCCCTGGTGACGCCGCTGCGACTCTCCATGCAGAGCGATGTGAGCCTGTTGCCGATCAATCACCGGCGGGATGCTGAAACGGGAGTGGAGCTGCGGCGCGGACTGGTGATGTTGCCAGGCGGAGCCGCCATGGATATGCGCATCCATGACGCAGGGCCGCTGAAAGCCAGCCTGACGGGGCTTATGCCACTGGGTGTGGCCATCGGCGGGCTGGTCATGAGCTACCTGCTGGCCTTCAGCCTCGGGATGGACGGCCTGAGCCGGCGGCGCTCGCTGGCGCTGGCACGCACGCAACGCCATCTGCGGGCGCAGCAGCGTGTCCAGACGTTGATCGCACGGGACCAGCCCCTTAAGGAAACGCTCAAGGCCATCTGCCGCATCGTGGAGGTCCAGGTGCCGGGCGGCATCGCCTCCATCATGCTCTGCGACGAGGCGCGGCAGCGGCTGGAGCAACTGCATAGCGTGAGTTTGCCGCAAGCCTACTGCGATGCGGTCGGGAGCGTGGAGATCGGTCCCGACAACGGTGCCTGTGGCCGAGCGGCGTACCTGCGCGACTTCGTCATCTGCACCGATCTGGCCAAGGACCCGCGCTGGGTCGGCTATCATGCACTCGCGGCCCGTCACGGCCTGAGAGCCTGCTGGTCCTATCCTGTGGTCGGCAACAGCCAACAGCTCCTGGGCACCTTTGCCATCTACTACCACCAGCCGGGCGAGCCCACGCGAAGCGACCGTCGTCGCGTGATCGAGGCGGCCGAACTGGTGTCGTTGGCCGTGGAGCGTGAGCACAACCGTCGGGCGTTGAAGGAGAACGAGCAGCGCTATCGCTCGATGTTCACCTATCATCCCGATGCGGTTTTCTCCCTCGATCTGGAGGGACATTTCACCACTGCCAATGCGGCCTGCAGCAGCGTCACCGGCTATGCCCTGGAGCAATTGATCGGCCTGCACTTTTCGCGGCTGGTCCAGCATAAGGACCGCGAGCACATCGAATCGCTCTATCGCGATGCCGACAGGGGCGAGGCGTTCCGCTACTCGGTCACCATCCAGCACCGTGAAAATCGCAGTGTCTCCCTGGACGTGACCAATCTGCCCATCGTGGTCAACGAGCGTATCATCGGTTTCTACGGCATCGCCAAGGATATGACAGAGCAGCACCGGCGCGAGACCGAACTGCGCATCCTGCAGCGCAGCGTCGAGGCCAGTATCAATGGCATCATCATTACCGATGCCCGACAGTCCAATAACCCCATCATTTATGTCAACGAGGCATTCGAGCGGATCACCGGCTACCAGCGGGACGAGGTGTTGGGACGCAGTGGCAGTTTCCTGCAAGGCACTGAGACAGATCCAGACGCCCTGGCGCAATTGAAGCAGGCGATTGCCGAGCAGCGCGAGATCAACGTCACGCTGTGCTGTTACCGCAAGGATGGCTCTCCGTTCTGGAACAATCTCTACCTGGCGCCGGTGCGGGATGACAATGGCGGCGTGAGCCATTTCATCGGCATCCAACACGATATTTCCGAGCGCAAGTCCTACGAGGCGAAACTCTCCTATCATGCCAGCCACGATGCGCTGACGGGGCTGGCCAACCGTTCGCTGTTCGAAGACCACCTGCTGCATGACGTGCTGCTGGCGCAGCGCCACGGGTGCCATCTGGCGGTCCTGTTCCTCGATCTGGATGATTTCAAGCCGATCAACGACAGCCTCGGCCACGAAGTGGGCGACCAGGTCCTGATTCAGGCCGCCCAGCGCCTGGGCGAGGCGCTGAACCCGGGTGATACGCTGGCTCGCTTCGGTAGTGATGAGTTCGTCATTCTGTTGCCCGAGCTGGAGAGGGAGGAAGAGGCCATTCATCTGGTCGAGCAACTGCTCCCCAGCGTCCGTCGTCCCTATCGGGTTGGCGAGCACGAACTCTACATCGGCGCCAGTGTGGGCATCGCCTTCCTGCGCGAAGGGCTGGAGAATCCCGTCGAGTTGATCCAGCAGGCCGACATGGCGATGTACCGTGCCAAGCAGAAAGGGCGCAATGCCTGGGAGTGTTTCACCAGCGACATCAACGATGAAGTGAACGAGCGCATGGCGCTGCGCAACGACCTGCAGGAAGCCATCGAGGCGGAGAGCTTCGAACTGCACTATCAGCCCCTGCTCTGCGCCCGGAGCGGCGAGGTGGTCGGTTTCGAGGCGTTGGTGCGCTGGAAGCATCCGGTCAAGGGATACCTCTCCCCGGGGCTGTTCATTCCGATGGCCGAGGACACCGGGCAGATCGGGCCGATCAGCGAATGGGTGCTGCGCCAGGCGTGCCGCGACATGTGCCGATTGGCAGCCGAGGGCTATGGCCGCTATCGCGTGTCGGTCAACCTTTCGCCGCTGCAGTTCCGTCGCGCCAACTTCCTGGCCAATCTTCAACAGGCGCTGTTGGAGACGGGGCTGGCGGCGGACTATCTCGAGCTGGAGCTTACTGAGGGGGTGCTGATGACCGACACCGCAGCGGCCGTCGAGACCCTGCACCTGCTGCGCGACATGGGGGTGGAGGTATCCATCGATGACTTCGGTACCGGCTTCTCCAGCTTGAGCTATTTGAAGCAGCTACCCATCGGCAAGATCAAGATCGATCGCAGTTTCGTGCGCGATGTGACCGTCAATCGCCACGATAGCGCCATCGTTCAGGGTATCATCTCGATGGCGCATCACTTGGGGCTGCTGGTGGTGGCAGAAGGCATCGAGGAGGCAGAGCAGCGCGACTTCCTGGCGGCACATGGCTGTGATGTGTTCCAAGGTTTCTTCTTCGCCCGGCCGATGCCGCTTGGAAAGTTGCAGGACTACTTGAAGCAGCGGGGCGGCGTGTCTGGGCGGCGTGACATTCTGCCGGTGCCGAACGGGAGAGAGGTGCTGGCGGCCGGCGCCCCGTCGTGGCGAGACGACAATCATTAAAACCAATCGTTGAAGGGGCGGAATGGCGAGCATGGCGCAGGTTCAGGACGAGTTTCTTCGAGTAGGAAGTCCGAGCGAGATAGAGGCGTTGCTGGAGCGGTTGATCCAGCCTGGCGGCGCGTCGCTGCTGCTCGACAAACCCGGCAGTACGCCCCTGCCGGTGGTGGTGATGGAACAGGCCGTCCCGCAAACGCTGCTACTCGACATTACTGCCGTGCGAGAGATTGTCGGCGAACTCAGACGCGGCACCGGCTTTCGACTGCTGGGACAGGTACGCGGCAAAATGATTCGCAGCCCGGTACTCAAGTCGATCCAGGTCGACACAGTGGACGGAAGGGTGCAGTGCCGTTGTGAGTACCCCCACTACCTGGAGGAACTGCAGCGGCGCGAGGCTTTTCGTGCGCGTCTGCGGTTGGGCATGGAGGTCGGGGCCATCGTGCGCGGCGCCGAAGGCGAGACCGCAGTTCAGGGAGATCTCAAGGACCTGTCCCAACAGGGCTGCCAACTGGAGTTGCCATCGTCTGCCGCGGCGCTGCTTGCCGAGGCCGTGCTGGTCGAAATAGAGCTCTGCTTTCCCAACGACACGCGTTTCACGGTCCAGGCGGTGCCACGCCACACGGTGGCGGACAGTGATCGTCAGGCGCTGAGGGTGGGGTTTCAGTTCGAGCACTGTAGTGCCGAGCAGGAGCGCAAGCTGTGGTTCTTCGTGCGCGAGATCGAGCGCGAGTCATCCCGCTATGGCGACGATGCCGACGTCGGCCGCCTGCCCTCGTTGCTGTTTCAGAGTCAGTCGGCCAGCGCTGCTGCCCCGGTCGGCCGGCGCAACCTTCAGGCTTACCCGACCCCCATGGCGCGTCGGCTGGCGCGGGTGGCGGGTTATCTCGATGCTCAACTGCTAGAGCTTCGGCAGGGCGATGACATCGACTCGGTACAGCTTTCGCGTCATGCCGACATGCTGCTGCAACTCGCCGAGGAAGATATCGAAGCGCTGCTCTTCGCCACTCGCTGCCTGGGCCAGGAGCCGCTTCTGGTGCGTCACGGGCTGGGTGTCGCCGTGCACTTGCTGGCATTGGCGGGTACCGGCACGGTACCGCGAGACGTTCGCAAGGCCTTGGCAGCCAGCGCCATGGTGCATGACCTGGGCAAGGGGCTTTTGCCTCCCAGTCTGCTGGCAGCCGAGTCGCTGGGGCCCGAGGCGCGCACGCTTCTCAGAGAGCACGTGGCGCTGCTGAAGCAGCGGCTGGGCAACTGCCAGTGGTTGGCTGCAGGCGTTATGACGGCGGTGGTGGGGGGTATCAACGAGCGTCTCGATGGCAGCGGCTATCCCGCGGGTGCAACGAGCGATGAGCTGCCCGAGCTGGCTCGCATGAGCGCGGTGGTGGATGCGGTGGATGCCATGCGACGCGATCGCGCCGATCGCCCCGCCTGGCGCATCGACGCAGTGTACCGGCATCTGCTCAAGTCACCCAATCAGTACGATCCGCGCTGGGTAAAGCGCTACGTACAGCGCTTCGGGCTGCGCCCGGTGGGGTCATTGGTGCGCTTCTCCGGTGGCGCGCTGGCCTGGGTGCAGCGGCTCGACCAGCAAGGTAAGCCCTTCCAGGTGCAGCTGGCCGTACGGGTCGCGCCGCCGGGGGAGGCGCTGGGTGAGGTGCTACGTGGGGATGTCACGTCGCGCCTGGGGGAGATGGTAGAGGAGATTCCCGTCTCGACCTGAGCGGTTTGCCCTGGGACATGGGCAGGATGGTGGCTGGCACGTCGTTGCTAAAGTCTCCGCAACGCGTGCCGATAACAGGAAATAACCCCTTGGTGGCGTGCTTTTCACCGCAACCGATGGCGCCAAGGCTGCCACAATATACGCCACTGGCCATAGACATCGTGTCCGTCTCGCCGCCACGATACTTCGGAGAACGTTCCATGACTACCACGCGAGGAGCTGCCGCCTACGGAAGAGGGGCAGGCGCTTATGCCAGGGTCGGCGTCGAGAGTGCCGCCATGTCCGCCTCTCCGCACCAGCTGATCGTGATGCTGTTCGACGGCGCCCAGGGCGCCATCCGGGCGGCGCGCATCCATATGCAGGCGGGCAATACCGCAGAGAAGGGCAAGGCCATCTCCAAAGCGCTCGATATCGTCAACAATGGGCTATTGGCGGCACTGGATATCGAAAAAGGGGGAGAGGTTGCCGAGCGCTTGGGCTCGCTCTACGACTACATCGGCCGCTTGTTGCTGGCAGCCAACCGGCACAATGACCAGGAGAGCCTCGACCAGGCCGAAAAACTGCTGGACGATATCGCCTCGGCGTGGCGAGAAATAGGCGGTGCCGGGGCGCAAGGCTGATATGGCGATGTCGACCACTCGTGCCGTCCTCGACGGTTACACCCGGCTTAGGCGACAAGTCGCCGTCATGCTCGAACTGGCGCGCGCCGGTGAGTGGGATGCCCTCATCGAGCGCCAGTCCGGCTATCTGCAGCTTGTCGACCGAATCCAGCAGCTCGACAAGGAGACCGTACTCGATCGCGAGAGCCAGCAAAGCAAGGCCGAGCTGCTGGAAGCCATACTGGCCGACGATCTTGCGATCCGTGAGCATCTGATGGCGCGCCGCAGTGAGCTCGGCCAGCTCATGGATACCAGTCGGCGGCAACGTGACTTGCATCGCAGCTATGGCAAGCAGGCGGCATCCCTTGTCGATGCTTCCGACAAGTTTGGCCCGGGGACAACGTGAGTGGCATCACGCCCTTGCTCGATACGCTGCTCCATCAGGTTTTGGGCAAGCGTATCGATACTGCGCCTCCGCGGGAGCTGACCGAGCCGGTCCGGCCCGTCGACCCGGGTGAGGGGCCGCGGGCGTTACATAGCGACTCACGCCTCGAAGGGCGCCGCCCGGGCATGGTGCCGCTGCAGGGCACGACGACACCCAGCCAGCGGGGTGATGCCGCTACGCCACGCAGCGACCCAGCTCAGCCTGCTGCTTCCTTCCAGACCCATTTCAGCCCCTCGGCGCGCACCATCGCCGACCTGTTGGTGCGTTTTCCAGCGCCGCCATCCGTGCTCAGCTCGAGCTCACCCTTGATGAGCGCGGGGGAAGTCCCAAACGCTTCGGCACTGGCCGAGCGGTTGCAAACCGGCGTACGCGACAGCGGCCTGTTCTACGAGGCGCATCTGTCCCGCTGGTATCGCGGTGAGATGAGCCGACAGCAGCTGGAGCGGGAACCCCAGATGCTGCGCACATTGCGCTTTACGCCAGCAGCGCCGGGAAACGGGCCAGCGGCAGCGCCGAATGCGCCCGCAGCGGCACCGGCCATGGGGGCGCATTCGGCGCTGGCCGGCGGCGCGCAAGGCTTGGTGTCGCCCGGACAAGTGCCTCCTGCGCCGCCTGCGCCGGGAGCAAGCCTTCCTGGGCCGTCACTCCCGGGGCAGGCCAATGCGGCAGCCAGCGCCTATGTTGCCACCGAATCGCTTTATCCTTCTGCGGCTCGTGGCGAGAGTGCGAGGGCTGAGGTGCCCCTATCTACCGGCCAAGTACGTGACACGGGCCAATCGGCTGCGCCACGTACCGAAGGGATGGAGCAGGCGGGGCGCGAGGCAGGCGAACCGCTGGCTCGTGCGCGCTCAACGGGTGGCGAGTCGGTACACGAAAGCCTCCAGGGTCTGGTGCGTCACCAACTCGAGATGCTCGTGGCGCCTGTCCTGCGCTGGGAGGGTGACGTCTGGTCCGGCATCTTCATGGCCTTGATGATTCAACTACCGGCTGGTGCCCGTCACGAGCATGAAGGCGCTCCACAGGGCGAGGAAGAGGCACAGCAGGAGACCTGGCACTCCGAGCTCCAGCTCACGGTGCCAAGTCTGGGGGAGATTCGCGTGGCGATGTGGCTGCAGGAGAAGCAGGTGCGCTTGCAGCTGCTGGCCAGGGATGATGCCAGCCTGGAAGTGCTTGAGCGCGGTTTGCCGCAGCTTGAGAATAGGCTGCAGAAGGCAGGCCTTGCGACGGTGCTGGTCGATGCGCGTTTGTGGGAAAGGGATTGAGAATGAGGGGAGGGAGGGATGACGGAAGCGAAGCCTGAGCGCCGACGCCAGGCAGTGGCACTGGCTTACCGCGAGGGTGACGATGCCCCGCGGGTCTTGGCCAAAGGCTATGGCGACATGGCCGAGCGGATTCTGGCCGAGGCCAGGCGGCAGGGGATCTACGTTCACGATGCCCCCGAGCTGGTCGCGCTGCTGATGGGGTTGGACCTGGATGAGCGCATCCCCCCGATGCTGTATCAGGTGATTGCCGAGCTGCTCGTATGGGTGTATGAGCTTGCCGACGCGCAAGGCCAGCGTTGAAACGGATACCCTTATTTTTGTAAAAAATTGTAAACGAGATTTCGCCCTCTACGCTTTGTCAAGCCTGTTGTGTGTCTTTTTTTATGTTCCCGTACAAGGCGTTAACAAAATAGTTCTTAGGGCTTAGCCATCTCACCTTTTTGTCTGAGTAGATCTTGCGTTGAGAGAGGTTGGCAGGTATTAAAACAGTGGTCACAATGCCTGTGTGTGAGATATGTCCTTATCAGGTGCAGCCTGGTGCTTCGTTGAACCAACCGACGTATCTCTAGGCCGTTCGTCCTGAATAAGTACGTTACAAGAAAACAAAGGACACGCGAATCAACAGCGTGCAGGGAAACTGAATGATGAACACGAACCACCTGGACGAGATCCAGGAGCTGAATCTTGCCTATCTTCTTCTGGCTCAGCGTTTGCTCAACGATGATCGTGCTGCGGCCATGTTTCGTCTCAAGATCGACGACGAAACCGCTGATCTGCTCGTATCCCTCGGTGTTGCCCAGCTGACCCGCCTGGCTCGAACCAATCAACTGCTCTGCCATTTCGGTTTCGAAGGCGTCGAGCAGCTGCGTCAAGTGATCGACAACCCCCGTGACAATGGACTGTCGCAGTTCCACGCCTCGCTGCTGATGGCGAGCCGTGGTAACGCCTCCATGTCACGGGGGGTGTGAAGATGTCGCAGAAAAGCCTCGTCGAGGAAATGCAGCAGGTCCAGCTCGCCATAGAGTTGATCGAGCTGGGGGCCCGGCTTCAGGTGCTGGAAACCGAAACCGACCTGAGTCGCGCACGTCTGATTCGCCTGTTCAAGGAAGTACGCGGCATGTCTCCGCCCAAGGGGATGCTGCCGTTTTCTACCGACTGGTTCATTACCTGGCTGCCGAACGTGCATGCCTCGCTGTTCTATAACATCTATCGCAGCCTGGTCGAGGGGCAGAAGTGCGAGCGGATGCAGGCCTTCGTTACGGCCTATCGGCTGTACAATGAGCAGGTCAGCATCGACCAGGCCGAGCCGGTGCTGGGTCTGACTCGTGCGTGGACGCTGGTCAGGTTTTTCGAGAGCGAGCTGCTGCAGCTGTCTACCTGCAATCATTGCCATGGCCACTTCGTTGCCCATGCCCATACGCCGGACCACGACTACGTTTGCGGTATCTGTATGCCGCCTTCACGCGCCGGCAAGACCCGCAAGCGCCGCGAACGTGAAGCGGAGGAAGCCGTGGGCCGTGAGGCTTCGATCAAGCGAGTCGGTTGACGATGGTCTGCGACTGACACGGAACCTGCGTAGCAAGACGCCGCCTTCGGGCGGCGTCTTGCTGTTCGGAGAAAGGTGGGATGCGGTGCGGGAAGTCGAAGCGCTCTTTTTGGCCGACAGGCCTCAAGTGTGGCGTCGCTTGGCCGATATGCAGTGATAATGACGTCTTGCATTTATTGAAGGGTATCGGTTGTGCTGATTCTTCTGGGTTACCTCGTGGTGGTACTGTGCGTCTTCGGTGGCTTCGTGCTGGCGGGGGGCTTTCTTGGACCGCTTTATCAGCCCACCGAGCTGCTGATGATCGGTGGGGCCGGGGTTGGGGCTTTCATTGCCGCCAACAACGGCAAGGCGATCAAGGCAAGCTTCAAGATCCTGCCCAAGCTGCGGCGCACCAAGAAGTACAACAAGCAGATGTACATGGAGCTGCTGGCGGTGCAGTTCAAGCTGCTGACCAAGGTTCGTCGCGAGGGCATGCTCGGTATCGAGCGCGACATCGACAGTCCGCAGGAGAGCGCGCTGTTCCAGGAGCATCCCAAGGTACTGGCCGACCCGATGATCATGAACTTCCTGACCGACTATTTGCGCCTGATGGTGGCCGGCGGCATGGATCCCATGGAGATCGACGAGCTGATGCTCCATGAGATCGAGACCTTCGAGCAGGAAGCGCATATCCCGGCGGATGCCATCGCCAAGGTGGGGGATGCCATGCCAGCGTTCGGTATCGTCGCGGCCGTGATGGGGGTGGTCAAGGCGCTCACTTATGCCGATGCCGGCCCCGAGCAAATGGGGGAGATGATTGCCCACGCCCTGGTGGGTACCTTCCTCGGCATCCTGCTGGGGTATGGCTTCATCAATCCGGTGGCCAGCAGTATCGAACGCCAGGTAAAGGAAGCGGAGAAAATGCTTCAGTGCATTCGTATCACGCTTTTGGCCAGCCTGCACGGCTATGCGCCGCAGTTGGCAGTGGAGTTCGGTCGCAAGGCGTTGCACACCGCTGAGCGTCCCGGGTTCACCGAACTCGAGGAGTACGTGCGTAACGCCAAGTCGGGTGCGGCAGCAGAATGAGTGCGGGAGGAGACAAGCGCCCGATCATCATTCGGCGCAAGAAAGTCGTCCATGCTCACCATGGCGGTAGCTGGAAGATCGCCCTCGCCGACTTCATGACGGCTCTGATGGCGCTGTTCCTGGTGATGTGGATACTCTCGGTCGCCAGTCCGGAGGCGCGAGAGGGCGTCGCCGATTACTTCAGCACGCCGTTGGTCAGTGCCGTATCGGGCGGTGATCGGGCAGGCAGTACCCAGGTCATTCCCGGTGGGGGGCCCGATCCTGCTCATAGCGATGGCGAGCGGGCACGTATCGATACCCGTGAGTTCACGCGCCCGAGCGAGCAGCAGCGTCGCTTCTTCATGGACCTGCAGCGGCGCATCGAGACGGTGATCGAGGCCGATCCCGAACTGCGTGAACTGCGTCAGCAGATGCGCTTCGACCTCACCCCCGAAGGGCTTCGCATCCAGTTGCTCGATACCGAGCAGCGACCGATGTTCGCCATCGGCAGTGATCGCGTCGAGCCCTACATGCGTAACCTGCTGCGTACCATTGCGCCATTGCTCAACGACCTGCCCAACGATCTGAGCATCAGCGGGCACACCGATAGCCGTCCCTATGCGGGTGGATATCGAGGCTACAGCAACTGGGAGCTATCCAGCGACCGGGCCAATGCCTCGCGCCGTGAGCTGGTTGCCGGCGGGGCTCGATTCGGACAAGCTGCTGCGGGTATCCGGCTTTGCTGACCGCGTACTGCTGCCCGAAACCGATCCTTTCGATGCGGACAATCGCCGGATCGAGCTGCTGGTGCTGCTGCCGGAGGTGGCGGAGTTTATTCGCCGGCCGAGCATCCTGAATGGTCCGGGTGTGCCGAGCCCGATGAGCACACGCCTCGAAAGCGAGGTCGACTTGGCACCCGTGCAGCAATTTACCGAAGGCCTGCGCCGTACTCTCAACCCTGAATAGGGCGCAGAGAGTACAGGGCAGCAGAAAACCAAATCTTGACACCAGGTGGTGAAGCGCATGGATATCACGGATTTCTATGACACTTTCTTCGAGGAAGCCGAAGAGCTGCTGGCCGACATGGAGCGCTACCTCCTGGAGCTCGATGTGGACGCGCCGGATACCGAGCAGCTCAATGCCATTTTCCGGGCGGCCCACTCGATCAAGGGTGGCGCCGGTACGTTCGGCTTCGATGTGCTCCAGAGAACGACGCACCTGTTCGAGAACCTGCTCGACCATACCCGCAAGGGCGAACTCAAGCTGCGCCGGGATATCGTCGACATCTTTCTGGAAACCAAGGACATGCTCAGTGATCAGCTAGACGCCTATCGCAATAGCGACGAGCCCGACCAGGAGGCCTTCGAGCGTATCTGCGAAACGCTGCAGCGGCTGGCGCTCGAGGAGATCGGGCAGGACCTCGAGGGGGGAAGCACCTCTGTGGCCGCGCCAAAACCTCAGGCGAAGCCGGAGCCGGAGCCGAAGCCGGAACCTGTCGCCTCGGACGAACCGGACACTGAGGAGGACTCGAATCACTGCATCGTGACGCTGCTCAACGTGGGAGAGAAGGACCGCCAGTTGCTCGTCGAGGAGTTGGGGCAATTGGGCGAGGTCATCACCCATGGCGGCGACGAGGCGTGCTACGAGGTAACGCTCGCCTCGTCGGTGGGCAACGACGATATCGAGGCGGTGATGTGCTTCATCGTCGATGCCGATCAGGTTCAGATTCGCTCAGCCGGTGGTGTGTCGGCCAGCCCGGCCGATGCCCCGGATCCCGAGAAGAAAGCGCCAGCCCAGCAGGAGCCGACAGCGCAGCCGACTCCTCCGGAGGCGCCTTCGCCGAAGTCGGCGGCTGCCAAGACAGCTGGGGAGGCCAAGCCGGCTGGAGATGCCAAGTCCGCCAAGGCCAAGAGCAAGGCCAAGGGCGGAGGAGAATCGACCTCTATCAGGGTGTCGGTCGACAAAGTCGATCAGATCATCAATCTGGTGGGCGAGTTGATCATCACCCAGTCGATGCTCGACCAGACCGTCAGCGAAATGGAAGGCGTCGCCGACAGCGCCCTGCTCAACGGGATGAGCCTGCTGCAGCGCAATGCACGGGATCTGCAGGAGTCGGTGATGTCGATCCGCATGATTCCGATGGACTTCGTCTTCAGCCGCTTTCCCCGTGTCGTGCGCGAGACCGCCGGCAAGCTGGGCAAGGAGATCGAGCTGGTCACCGAAGGTGAGTCGACCGAACTCGACAAGAGCCTGACCGAGCGCATCATAGACCCGCTGACGCATCTGGTGCGCAACAGCCTCGATCACGGTATCGAGCCGCCCGACGTGCGCGAGGCGGCCGGCAAGCCGCGCACCGGCAAGCTGATCCTGTCGGCCAAGCATCAGGGCGGCAATATCATCATCGAAGTGATCGACGATGGCGCCGGCCTCAATCGTGACAGGCTGCTGGCCAAGGCGCGCGAAAACGGTTTGCCTGTTTCCGACACCATGAGTGACGACGAGGTGTGGCAGCTGATCTTCGCTCCGGGTTTTTCCACTGCCAAGGAGGTGACGGACGTCTCGGGGCGCGGCGTCGGCATGGACGTGGTCAAGCGCAACATCCAGGGCATGGGGGGGCATGTACTGATCATGTCCACGCCGGGCGAAGGCACCACCATCCGCATCGTGCTGCCGCTGACGCTGGCGATCCTCGATGGCATGTCGATCAAGGTCGGCAACGAGATGTTCATTCTGCCGCTGTCCGCCGTGCTCGAATCGCTGCAGCCGGCCAAGGAAGACTTGTATGCCATGGCGGGAGACGACGTGGTGCTCAAGGTCCGCGACGAGTACCTGCCGGTGGTGGCGGTTCACGAGGCGCTGGATGTGCCGAACGCCAAGACCACCCTGACCGAAACCATCGCCGTGATCGTGCAGGGGGAGGGCCGTCGCTATGCCTTGCTGGTGGACGATCTGGTCGGCCAGCAGCAGGTGGTGGTCAAGAATCTGGAAACGAACTATCGCAAGGTGCCGGGGGTTTCCGCGGCGACCATCCTGGGGGACGGCAGTGTGGCGCTGATCCTCGATATTACCGGCCTGCACCGCCTCAGCCGGGCCAAGAAGGAAAAACGCCGGCCCGAACGTGGATTGCAGACACTTGAAGTCCTGACCGAAAACGCGCTGGAGAACTGATCATGAGCCAGACGAACGATGCGGCACTCGCCGCTGCCGAAGCCCACAACCGTGAATTTCTGGTGTTCTCACTGGGCGATGAAGAATATGCCGTCGATATTCTCAAGGTGCAGGAGATTCGCGGCTACGAGAACGTCACGCGAATCGCCAACGCGCCTGATTTCATCAAGGGGGTCACCAACCTGCGCGGCGTGATCGTGCCGATCGTCGACCTGCGTATCAAGTTCCACCTCGACAAGGTGGAGTACGGCGGGCAGACGGTAGTGATCGTGGTCAATGTCGAGGATCGGGTCGTCGGTATCGTCGTCGACGGGGTGTCCGACGTCATGACCCTGTCACCAGACCAGATCAAGCCGGCACCCGAGTTCGGCGTCACCCTGTCCTCGGACTTCCTCAGTGGGCTTGGCAGCCTCGAGGACCGCATGCTGGTCATCGTCGACATCGACAAGCTGCTCACCAGCGACGAGATGGCGCTGGTCGATCGTGTGGCGGAGTAGAGGCGGACTCAAGTTCGCCTCGCCCATGCCGATGTTCGTTGGAAAGGACTGCTTTTCGCACGCCGCTGATAAGGGGATGACGTGAAGTTACTCGACAACCTGACAGTCCGGGCCAGTTGGTTCCTGGTACTGCTGTTCTTCGGTGCGATGCTGGTCGTACTGAGTGTCCTGGGGCTCTATGCCCTGCAGCAAGGCAGTGCGGCCGTGGCCGTCATGGCCCCTCATGCGGGGGAGGCAGGCGTGACCCATCAAGCCTCGTTTGCCGCCACGGCCGGCTTGATACGCCTGGCGATCGTTGCCGTGCTGCTGGGATCGGCGGTGGTGATGGGGATCGTGGTGTGGGGCATCAGCGTCAACGTGCTGCGCCCGCTCGCCCGTCTTGTCGGGTACTTCGAGGGCTTGGCGCAGGGCAATCTCTCCCAGCCGGTGGAAAACCGTGGCAACAACGAGATCGGCCGCTTGTTTACCTCGCTCAGGCACATGCAGGAGGGGCTCTCGGGAACCGTTGGCACCGTACGTAGCAGCAGCGAGAGCATCTACCTGGGGGCTCAGGAGATTGCCGAAGGCAACGGCGAGCTGTCGTCCCGAACCGAGCAGCAGGCTGCCTCGCTGGCCGAAACCGCCTCCAGCATGGAGCAACTGGCCTCGACCGTGGAGCAGAACGCCGACAATGCACGCCAGGCGAGCCAATTGGCGAGCGAGGCATCGCGTACAGCTGTCCAGGGAGGCGAGGTGGTGGGCGAGGTCGTTTCGACCATGCACGACATCAGTGAAAGCTCGCACAAGGTCTCCGACATCATCGGCGTCATCGACAGCATCGCCTTCCAGACCAACATCCTGGCGCTGAATGCTTCAGTCGAGGCGGCGCGTGCCGGTGAGCACGGGCGTGGTTTCGCCGTGGTGGCGCAGGAAGTACGCAGCCTGGCCGGACGCAGCGCGTCGGCTGCAGGCGAGATTCGCACCCTGATCAAGGCCTCTCTAGAAAAGGTGGACGTCGGTACCGCACGAGTGGACCAGGCCGGCCAGACCATGAGCGAGATCGTTGCCGCCGTGCAGCGCGTTAGCGACATCATGGACGAGATCGCCTCGGCCTCGCTTGAGCAGAGCAACGGCATCGGCCAGGTGAATCAGGCCGTGACCCAGATGGACCAGGTGATCCAGCAGAACGCGGCACTCGTGCAGCAGGCCGCCACGGCAGCGACCCAGCTCGAGGCCGAAGCAGCTCGCCTGCGCGAGGCCGTGCTGCGCTTCCGCCTGGCTGGTCAGCAAGACAAGCCACGCCAGGAGGCGAGGAAGAAAGCCGTTCCCGCTGGCCCGGCCGCCGCCACGCAGGATCCGCTACCTGCCAAGCGCCGCCAGTACGAGGCGAACGCAAAGGCTAGAACAACACAAGAAGAAGAGTGGGCCTCGTTCTGAGGCGCTGAAACTCCGGAAAGGTGGGGGCTCCTCCGGTTACTCCGCACCCCTGACAAACCGAGGCGGTAAGGGAACAACATATGCGCAACAACCAGCCAGTCACACAACGGGAATACAAGCTGGACGATCAGCAGCTTCTGATTACCCGCACCGACCTCGACGGTCGTATTACCTATGCCAACACGGCGTTCGTGAAGGTAAGCGGCTTCAGCCACGATGAGCTTATCGGAGCAAACCACAACATCATCCGTCATCCCGACATGCCCGAGGAGGCTTTTGCCGACCTGTGGCAGACGATTCAGCGCGGGGACACGTGGCAGGGGCTCGTCAAGAATCGTCGCAAGGACGGGGATCACTACTGGGTTCGCGCCACGGTCACACCGATTGTCGAAGAGGGAAAATGCCTGGGCTACACCTCAGTGCGTACTGCCGTGCTTCCCGCCGTGGCGGAGGGGGCCGAACGTGGCTATTCGCGTCTGCGTGGCGGGCGTTCCGGCTTGGCCGTACGTCAAGGCAAGCTGGTGCGTCGCGGCCCGTTGGGTTGGCTTGCGCGGATCAATCTGCACTCCATCCGCGCCCGGCTCTCCATGCTCACCTTCTCGGCACTGGTTTTGCTGGCGGTCAGTGGTGCCGTCGGCCTCTATGGCCTGGAGACCTCGGGGCAGCGTCTGGCGGAGTTGAACCGTGACGGCCTGCAGGACGTGATTCGTCTGCAGCAGTTGGGGCAGCTCATCGGCGAGGGGCCGCAGCGGCTGAGCGCCGAGCAGCGCATGGAAATCCTGAGTAGCCGGCACGAGCATGCCGAGGAGCTCACCGGTATCGCCGACCGGCTGGCTGGGCTGCGAGACGACTATATGGATCGCGAGGTCAACCGCACCGAGCTGGCACTGGAGTTCGATACCGCACTGGAGAGTTTCATGCAGGAGGGACTCGGTCCGATGGCCGAGGCGCTGGGTGGCGAGGAGGCCTTCGATGCCATGATGGCATTGAACAACGAGACGGCAGGGCTGCGTGAGCGTGCCGAGACCCTGACCGGACTGGTCAATCAGTTGATCGACCAGCAGCGTATCGCCGCCCTGGGCATGGCGGAAGCGGCCGAGCAGGGGCAGCGGCAGATGCTCATGGGTCAGCTGGGCTTCATGGCCCTCGGCTTCGTGCTGCTGCTCGTCATCAGCGTGTGGATCATGCGTGCCATTACCCGGCCGGTGCGTCGCGCCGCCGACTTCACCCTGCAGATCGCCTCGGGCAACCTGGCGGTTCAGACGCCGAAGCAGACACGTGACGAGATCGGCGCGCTGCTCGGCTCACTCGATACCATGCGCAAGAGTCTCTACAGCACTACCGCGAGTGTACAGCAGGGCATCGACGTGGTGACGCCGGCGTCGCGCTCCATCGCGCGTGGCAACGAGGACCTCTCGGCACGTACCGAGCAGCAGGCCGCCTCGCTGCAGGAGACCGCCTCCAGCATGGAGGAGATGACCACCACGGTGCAGCAGAATACCGACAACGCGCGCCAGGCCAGCGGGCTGGCACTGGACAACGCCAGCCGCGTGCGTGACACCGGCGAGCTGATGCACGGTGTGGTGCAGACCATGGAGCGCATTACCGCCGGCGCCGAGAAGATGAAGGACATCATCAACGTGATCGACTCGATCGCCTTCCAGACCAACATCCTGGCGCTGAACGCCTCGGTGGAGGCGGCGCGGGCAGGCGAGCAGGGGCGCGGCTTCGCGGTGGTGGCCGGCGAGGTGCGCAATCTGGCGGGGCGCAGTGCGGAGGCGGCGAAGGAGATCCGGAGCCTGATCGATGGCTCTGCCAGCGAGATCCACGAGGGCGCCAGCCAGGTGCAGCGCGCCGAGAGCGCCATGGCCGAGGTGGTGTCGGCCTCGCAGCGGGTCAACGACATCATGGGCGAGATCACGGCGGCGTCCGAGGAGCAGAGCAGCGGCATCGGCCAGATCAACCAGGCGATCACCGAGATGGACCAGGTGACCCAGCAGAATGCCGAGCGCGTGCAGCAGAGCGCGCGGGCGGCAAGCGACCTGCAGCACCAGGCGGAGCAGCTGGCCCAGGCCATTCGCGTCTATCGTCTGCAGGGGGCCGGCCCCGAGACGATCCCTGACACCAAGCAGTCCGTAGAGCGGCCGGCCGGGTCCGCTAGGACACCGGCGGCCACGCCCGCCTTGAAACACGACCCGCTACCCGCCAAGCGGACGCAGGCCAAGCCCCACAAACAGGCCTCCGAAGAGGAGTGGGAAACGTTCTAAAGGGTGTTGGCAGGGGACTCACTTAGACCAGGCGGCAAAGGATAATAACGATGCGTGACAATCAGCCGGTAACAGAGCGTGAATACAAGCTGGGCGATGAACATCTGCTCATCACCCGTACCGACCTGGAGGGGCGGATCACCTATGCCAACTCCGCGTTCGTCGAGGTCAGCGGTTACGATCATGAAGAATTGATCGGCGCTCCACACAACCTGATTCGTCATCCCGACATGCCGTCCGAGGCCTTCGAGGACCTGTGGAGGACCATCAAGAAAGGCGACACCTGGCAGGGGGTGATCAAGAATCGGCGCAAGGATGGAGACCACTATTGGGTTCAGGCAACGGTCACGCCGATTCTGGAAGAGGGCAAGTGCCAGGGGTACACCTCGGTGCGAACGCCGGTCGAGGCGGCAACCGCCGAAGCGGCGGCCCGCGCCTATGCCCGGATTCGTGAGGGGCAGCGCAAGCTGGTGTTCAAGCAGGGCCAGCTCGTACGGCGCGGTGCGCTGGGCGCTCTGTCGCGGCTCAACGTCCATACCATCCGTGCCAAGCTGGTCACCCTGACCCTGGTGCCGGTGCTGTTGCTGCTGCTCAGCGGGGCCGTGGGGCTTTACGGCCTCAAGGTGTCGGGTGATCGTGTCGCCTTCATCAACGGCAATGGAGTGCAGGACATTGCCGCTCTGCAGCGCATCGACCAATTGTTGAGCCAGTTGATGACCGACCTGGAGCGCCCGGTGCGTAACCCCAGGGCGCTGCGCCTGGAGCAGATCCAGGCGCTGGCAGACGAATCCGAAGGCATTGTCGAGCGCGTTGAGACCGCCTGGGAGAGTTTCCTCGAAGGCGAGGACGTGGCCAGCGAAACGATCGCCATGCTCGAGGCTCAGCTCGGTGTTGCCGTCGATGGCGGTATCCGCCCCACGTTGCAGGCATTGATCGACGGCAGCGGTTTCGCCGCTTACGAGGCATACAACGATGTGCTGCGACCGGAGGTCGAGAGCATCAGTCAGAGCATCAATGCGCTGATCGAGGGCAAGCTCGGCTATGCCGATCAGCTGGCGGAAGAGGCCGAGCGCGGCCAGGCCCTGATGCTCACGGGCCAGCTGGCGGTGCTGTCGGTGGGCATCCTGTTCCTGATCCTGCTGGGCTTCTGGACCCTGCGTGCGATCACCCGGCCGGTGCACCGCGCCGTGGATTTCACCCTGCAGATCGCCTCGGGCAACCTGGCGGTGCGCTCGCCCGACCGCACGCGCGACGAGATCGGCGTGTTGCTCGGTGCGCTGAACACCATGCGCAAGAGCCTCTACAGCACTACCCGCAGCGTACAGCAGGGCATCGACGTGGTGACGCCGGCGTCGCGCTCCATCGCGCGTGGCAACGAGGATCTCTCGGCACGTACCGAGCAGCAGGCCGCCTCGCTGCAGGAGACCGCCTCCAGCATGGAGGAGATGACCACCACGGTGCAGCAGAATACCGACAACGCGCGCCAGGCCAGCGGGCTGGCGCTGGACAACGCCAGCCGCGTGCGTGACACCGGCGAGCTGATGCATGGTGTGGTGCAGACCATGGAGCGCATTACCGCCGGTGCCGAGAAGATGAAGGACATCATCAACGTGATCGACTCGATCGCCTTCCAGACCAACATACTGGCGCTGAACGCCTCGGTGGAGGCGGCGCGGGCAGGCGAGCAGGGGCGCGGCTTCGCGGTGGTGGCCGGCGAGGTGCGCAATCTGGCGGGGCGCAGTGCGGAGGCGGCGAAGGAGATCCGTAGCCTGATCGATGGCTCTGCCAGCGAGATCCACGAGGGCGCCAGCCAGGTGCAGCGCGCCGAGAGCGCCATGGCCGAGGTGGTGTCGGCCTCGCAGCGGGTCAACGACATCATGGGCGAGATCACGGCGGCATCCGAGGAGCAGAGCAGCGGCATCGGCCAGATCAACCAGGCCATCACCGAGATGGACCAGGTGACCCAGCAGAATGCCGAGCGCGTGCAGCAGAGCGCGCGGGCGGCAAGCGACCTGCAGCACCAGGCGGAATTGCTCGACCGGGCGATTCGCGTGTTCCGGCTGCGTGGTGCCGGGCTCGAGCAGGTCGTTGCTCATGCGCAGGAGAGCGCCGTTGAAACCTCGAACGAACGTTCACGTTCTGTCACCCCCGCCTTGAGGCACGATCCGCTTCCCGTGAAGCGGGCTCCTGGCCAGTCCAGCAAGGCTACAGCCGATGAAGAGTGGGAAACATTTTGACGAAGCCACTGAGTCCCGGGATGGAGCCGGGGCAATGGTCCGGGCTGGGTCACCTCGAGCGTGACCTGGTCCTCACCGACGAAGATTTTTCCCGGATTCGTCAGCTGATCTATCAGCGTGCGGGTATTGTGCTGGCCGAGCACAAGCGCGAGATGGTCTACAGCCGTCTGGCCAAGCGCTTGCGTCACCATGGCCTGACCCGCTTCAGCGACTACCTGGAGAAGTTGGCGCGTCAGCCCGATGCGCGGGAGTGGGAAGCGTTCACCAATGCGCTGACGACCAACCTAACTGCCTTTTTCCGCGAAATGCATCACTTTCCGCTGCTGGCCGAGCACGTGCGCAAGTCCAGCGGGCCCGTACGCATCTGGAGCGCCGCTGCGTCTACCGGCGAGGAGCCTTATTCGATCGCCATGACCCTGCACGAGAGCCTGGGCCCGCGGGCGGCCGAGGCGCGTGTCGTGGCGACCGACATCGATACCGAAGCGCTGACGCGTGCCCGGGCCGGCGTCTACCCGGTCGAGCAGGTTCGCAAGATCGAGGAGAGTCGTGTCAAGCGCTTTTTCCAGAAGGGGCGGGGGCAACACGAGGGGCTGGCCAGGGTGCGCCCCGAAGTCTCCTCGATGGTGGAGTTCCTGTCGATGAACCTGCTGGCCCCGCAGTGGCCGATCAAGGGTCCCTTCGACGCCATCTTCTGTCGCAACGTGATGATCTACTTCGACAAGCAGACCCAGGCCCGTATCCTCGAGCGCTTTGCTCCGCTACTCAAGCCCGATGGCCTGCTGTTTGCCGGTCACTCGGAAAATTTCTCTTACATCAGCAAGGTGTTTCGCCTGCGCGGGCAGACGGTCTATACCCTGGCGGAACGTACCGGTGCAAACGCCTAGCCAGACAGCGCGCGGCTAAAGTTTTCGCCATCGGGGCCGATGAACCACATATTGGAATGCCAGGGGTCAGCGTGGCTTCCCCATGAACAGGAGATTTGCCTTGGGATCGAACAGGATCAAGGTGCTGTGCGTTGATGATTCGGCGCTGATTCGTGACCTGCTCAGCGAGATCATCAACTCGCAGCCGGACATGGAAGTCGTGGCCGTGGCGCCGGACCCGCTGGTGGCGCGCGATCTGATCAAGCGCCACAACCCTGATGTCCTGACCCTCGATGTCGAGATGCCGCGCATGGACGGCCTCGATTTTCTCGAGCGTCTCATGCGTTTGCGGCCAATGCCTGTGCTGATGGTGTCGTCGCTGACCCAGGCCGGCTCCGAGATCACCCTGCGCGCGTTGGAACTGGGGGCGCTGGACTTCGTGGCCAAGCCGTCGCTGGGCATCCGCAGCGGCATGCTCGAATATGCCAACGACATCGCCGAGAAGATCCGCGCCGCGGCCAAGTCGCGCCCGCGCCAGGCGCGCCAGGCCCAGACGGCGCCACGGGCTACCTTGAAGGCGCCGCTGGTGTCGAGCGAAAAGCTGATCATCATCGGGGCCTCCACCGGGGGCACGGAAGCAATCCGCGCCGTGCTCGAGCCGCTGCCGGCCAACAGCCCGGCCATCCTGATCACCCAGCACATGCCGGGGGGATTCACGCGTTCTTTCGCTGAGCGCCTGAACCGGTTATGCAACATCACCGTGAAGGAGGCCAGTGACGGTGAGCGCGTCTTGCCAGGGCATGCCTATATCGCACCAGGCGATGCGCACCTGAAGCTGGCGCGCAGCGGGGCGAACTACGTGGCCAGGCTCGACGACGGGCCGCCGGTCAACCGCCATCGTCCTTCTGTCGACGTGCTGTTCCATTCCGCCGCCACCCAGGCGGGGCGCAACGCCATCGGGGTGATCCTCACCGGCATGGGCAAGGACGGAGCCGCCGGCCTGCTCGAGATGCGTCAGGCAGGGTCGTCCACCCTGGCGCAGGACGAGGCGAGCTGCGTGGTTTTCGGCATGCCGCGCGAAGCGATTGCCCTGGGCGGCGCCGTCGAAGTGGCCAGCCTGGATGAAGTACCCGAGCGCCTGATGGCGCTGGTGGCGGCCTCTGGTCGCGCGCAGCGGGTCTGACCGGAACAGAACAACAAGCATCGTCACCTTACGCAAGGAGCCGCCAGGTAATGAGCCGCCTGATTCGAAATATCAGTATCAACGTGTCCGTGATCGCTGCCCTGGTCAGCTTCGCCGTGCTGATCGGGCTGGTCTCTCTGCTCTCGTTCCTGTCGGAGCGCCAGGCGGAGCGGGTCATGGCGGACCTCGATCGTATCAATGCGCAGCAGCTCAACGAGATCAATCGTGCCGATGCCCTACTCAATGTGGCGCGCGTCAGCCTCGAAATCGCCTCCAACCAGATCATGCTGGGCCGCATGGCCGATGCCAACCAGCAGCTCGATGTCGCCGCCGACCGTATGGATCGGGCCGAGGCGCGCCTGAACCACTTTGCGGCGGCACCCAAGTCCGATGCGTCACGGGAACTGGCTCAGCGGCTCGAGGAGCAGTTCGCGGCGGTGCTCGGTCTCGCTCGGGACCAGTACGCAGCGCTCGATCAGCTCGATACCCCGCAGTTCGGCAGGCTGCGTGATGCGCTGACCGAGCCCAGTGATGCGCTCGCCAGCAGCATGACCGAGTTCGTGCGTGATGGTTTCAGCAGCGGTCAGGCGATGATGGCCGACTACCATGCGCAGGCAGATCGTTTCGCTGCCATCAAGCTGGGTGCGCTGGTGCTGGCCGCTCTGGTGCTGGTGCTGGTCTATGCCGGGCTGCGGGCCACGGTGATCCGGCCGCTCAACTCTGCGGTCAATCATCTGCAGACCATTGCCAAGGCCGATCTCACCGGCAAAATCCCCGAGGGCAGCCGCAACGAGATCGGCAAGCTGTTCAACGCCATGCGCAACATGCAGCAGAGCCTGACCCGCATCGTCGGCCAGGTGCGCAACAGCAGTGGCTCGATCCATGTGGGCACGCGTGAGATAGCCAGCGGCAACGCCGACCTGTCGTCTCGTACCGAGCAGCAGGCGGCCTCGCTCGAGGAGACCGCCTCGAGCATGGAAGAGCTCACTGCCACGGTGCGCCAGAACGCCGACAACGCGCGCCAGGCCAGCGGGCTGGCTCTGGATGCCTCGACCACGGCCGAGCGCGGCGGCGAAGTGGTCGATCGCGTGGTCAAGACCATGGGCGGTATTTCCACAAGCTCGCAGAAAATCAGCGACATCACCAGCGTCATCGACTCAATTGCCTTCCAGACCAACATCCTGGCGCTGAATGCCTCGGTGGAGGCGGCCCGGGCCGGCGAGCAGGGGCGTGGCTTCGCCGTGGTGGCCGGTGAGGTGCGCAACCTGGCCAGCCGCAGTGCCACGGCGGCTAAGGAGATAAAGGCGCTGATCGACGGCTCGGTGGCCCAGGTGAAGGAGGGCTCGACCCTGGCCGAGCAGGCCGGCGAAACCATGGACGAAGTTGTCAAGGCGGTACGCCGCGTGACCGACATCATGGACGAGATATCGGCGGCTTCCCAGGAGCAGAGCGACGGCATAGAGCAGGTCAGTCAAGCGGTAGGCCAAATGGACCAGGTGACCCAGCAGAACGCCTCGCTGGTGCAGCAAGCCTCGGTTGCCGCGGCTTCGCTCGAAGAGCAGGCCAGCCGTCTCGAGCAGGCCGTCGCCGTATTCCGCCTTGCGGGTGACGCCCAGCAAGCACCCCGTGAGGCGGCGAGACGTGCCCCCGCTGGGGCTGTGGCTGAGGCGCCGCGCAGCGGTATGCCTGCCTTGGTCGGGCCGGGTGCCCGAGAGCGCTCCGCTACGTCGCGTGCCGCCGAAGTCGACCCCAAGCCCAAGCGCAAGAGCCAGGCCGAGCCCGTGGTCGAGGGGGACTGGGAAGAATTCTGAACGCTGCTTCCAACCACGACGGTGCCCGTCGCCGTCAGAAGATGAACATCGATTGATAGAGAAGAGGTATTTCCGATGGCTGACAAGAACATGAGCTTTCTGGTGGTCGACGACTTTCCGACCATGCGCCGGATCGTTCGAAGCCTGCTCAAGGAGTTGGGCTACACCAACGTCGAGGAGGCCGAGGACGGGCAAGAGGCGCTCACCAAGCTGCGTTCGGGCTCCTTCGAGTTCGTGGTTTCCGACTGGAACATGCCAAACCTCGACGGCCTGGAGATGCTCAAGCAGATCCGCGCCGACGATGCGCTCAAGCAGTTGCCGGTGCTGATGGTGACCGCGGAGGCGAAGAAGGAGAACATCATCGCGGCGGCGCAGGCCGGGGCCAGCGGCTACGTGGTGAAGCCATTCACCGCCGCCACCCTGGAAGAGAAGCTCAACAAGATTTTCGAGAAACTGGGCAAGTGACGCCGGCGATAGTCCCGCTTGCGGAGGAGAGAACAAGATGAGCGCAAACGAGCAGCCTGGCCAGGCTCAACCGGCAGGCGCCGCTGGCGAGGAGCTGGTCCAGCGCATCGGACAGCTGACCCGCATGCTGCGGGAAAGCATGCGCGAGCTGGGTCTGGACAAGGAGATCGAGAAGGCGGCAGAGGCGATTCCCGACGCGCGCGATCGCCTGAGCTACGTAGCCACCATGACCGAGCAGGCCGCGGAGCGCGCCCTCAACGCCATCGACCGCGCACAGCCGCTGCAGGATTCGATCAGCAGTGGCGCCGAGTCGCTGGACAAGCGCTGGGCCGAATGGTTCGCCGAGCCCAAGGAGCTCGATGAGGCGCGAGATCTGGTCAAGCAGACGCGCTCCTATCTGGCCGGTGTGCCCGACAAGACGCAGGCGACGCAGAAGGAACTGCTCGAGATCATGATGGCCCAGGACTTCCAGGATCTGACCGGCCAGGTGATCAAGAAGATGATGGATGTCATCCGCGAGATCGAGCATCAGCTGGTCCAGGTGCTGATCGATAACGTGCCCGAGGAAGTGGCGCGCGAGAACATGCAGCGCAAGGCCAACGATCAGTGGGAGAACGAGGCGCGTCGCCGCGAGGAGGGGCTGCTCAACGGACCTCAGATCAAGCCTGGGGTCGATGTCGTCACCAACCAGGATCAGGTGGACGATCTGCTCGACCAGCTCGGCTTCTAGGGTGCACAAATACCTGCGCGAGCGAATCGCTGCGTTGCGCGGTGCTCGGAATCCTCACATATACCCCATATGCTCCGGTTCCTGTGCGCCGCGCGCCTTGCGCTTCATCTCGCTCGGCAATTTGCTCAGCGTTCGCATAGACATGAATAGTCCTTAAGCCACCTATTTCAAGCTTCCCATCTTCATAGGCGCCGAGGGTCGTGGCCGATAAAGCCACGATCATCGGCGCTTTTTGGCGTATCGCCAGCCTGCCGTTGACGCCACAATGGCCACCGTGCGGAAAAGTGTGCGGGTGCCATGGCCGACGAGAGCAGCGATCAGGAAAAGACCGAAGAGGCCACGCCACGGCGCCTGGAAAAGGCGCGCGAGGAGGGTCAGGTTGCCCGTTCACGGGAGCTGACCACCTTCATGCTGCTGTTGGGTGGCGTGGTGGGAATGTGGTCGATGGGCACGATGCTCTACGATCAATTGGGGCTGGTGATGGAACAGGCCTTTCTGTTCGAGCGCCGCCAAGCCTTCGAGACCGGCCCCATGCTGAGCAATGTGCTCGATCTGGGAAGCCGCACGCTGTGGACCATGTTGCCGCTGTTTCTATTGCTCACGCTGGTGGCGCTGGTGGCGCCGGCCCTGCTGGGCGGCTGGTTGATCTCGGCCAAGTCGCTCCAGCCCCAGCTGTCGAAGCTCAACCCGTTCAAGGGGCTGAAGCGCATGTTCGGCACCCAGGCGCTGATCGAGCTGTTCAAGGCGGTGGCCAAGTCGGTGCTCATCGGTGGGGTCGGCATGGCGTACCTGTACTACAAGCGTGGGGAATATCTGTCGCTGATGGATCAGCCGACCACCCAGGCATTGGCACGGGCGCTGATGATGGCCGCCGAGGCTTGCGGCCTGATGGTGCTGACGCTGCTGGTCGTCATCCTGATCGACGTGCCCTACCAGCTCTACAGCCATGCCAAGAAGATGCGCATGTCGAAGGAAGAGGTCAAGCGCGAGCACAAGGAGTCGGAAGGTGACCCGCACGTCAAGGCGCGCATTCGCTCCCAGCAGCAGGCGATGGCGCGAAACCGCATGATGAGCAAGGTACCGGAGGCCGACGTGATCATCACCAACCCGACCCATTATGCCGTGGCCCTGCAGTACGATGAGGCTCGCATGGGGGCTCCCAGGGTGGTGGCTAAGGGTACCGACATGGTCGCAGCGCGCATTCGTGAGCTCGGCCAGGAGGCCGGAGTGCCGCTGTTGCAGGCACCGCCGCTGGCTCGCGCCCTATACCGTCACGTTGACCTAGAGCGAGAAATACCGCTGGATCTTTATACCGCCGTGGCGGAAGTCCTGGCTTGGGCTTTCCGCCTCAAGCACGTATCAAAAGAGGGGGGAGAGGTGCCGCCTACACCCGTGAACTTGCCGATACCGGAGAGCCTGGCGGTACCCGCCGGCGATGCGGGCGATGGCACTACTGAACCAGGGCCGTTCGAGCCTGGCGGAGCACGCCGATGAAATCCCTCAGCCAGTTCATGGGGCGACGCGACTGGGTGGGCGATGTCCGCATGAAGCTGCTGGCCGGCCCGATCCTGATCATCATGATCCTCGGCATGATGATCGTGCCGCTGCCGCCGTTCGCGCTGGATCTGCTGTTCACCTTCAATATTGCCTTGGCGGTGATGGTGCTGCTGGTCAGCATGTTCACCCAGAAGCCGTTGGATTTTGCCGCCTTTCCTGCAGTGCTGTTGTTCACCACCTTGTTGCGTCTATCGCTGAACGTTGCTTCCACACGGGTGATCCTGATGGAAGGCCACCAGGGCGGTGATTCGGCGGGCAAGGTGATCGAAGCCTTCGGTGAGTTCCTCATCGGCGGCAATTTCGCCGTGGGCCTGGTGGTCTTCCTGATCCTGGTCATCATCAACTTCATGGTCATCACCAAGGGGGCCGGGCGCATTGCCGAGGTGGGCGCGCGCTTCATGCTCGATGCCATGCCGGGCAAGCAGATGGCCATCGATGCCGACCTCAACGCCGGTCTGATCGGTGAGGAAGATGCTCGCACGCGTCGCGCCGAGGTTGCCCAGGAGGCCGATTTCTACGGCTCCATGGACGGTGCCAGCAAGTTCGTGCGTGGCGATGCCATGGCCGGCCTGGTGATCATGGTGGTCAACGTCATCGGCGGCCTGCTGATCGGCATGCTCCAGCACGACATGGGCTTCGGCGATGCCGCCCGGACCTATGTGCTGATGACCATCGGTGACGGTCTGGTCGCCCAGATTCCTGCACTGGTGATCTCCACGGCCGCCGGCGTGACCGTGTCGCGCGTCAATACCGAGCAGGACGTCGGCCAGCAGATGATCGGCCAGCTGTTCGTCAATCCTCAGGTCATGGTGTTGGCAGCGCTGGTCATGGGGCTGCTTGGCCTGGTGCCGGGCATGCCCAACATGGTGTTTCTGATCTTCACCGGGCTCCTGGCTGGCCTGGCCTGGATGCTCACTCGCCAGCAGGAGCAGCGCCTGGTGGCGGAGGAACTCAAGGCCGAGCCGCCGCCGGCGCCCGAAACGCCCGAGGCCAGCTGGTCGGACGTCCAGCTGGTGGATACCCTGGGGCTCGAGGTCGGGCATCGCTTGATTCCGCTGGTCGACCAGCGCCAGGATGGCGAACTGCTGGGCCGCATCAAGAGCGTGCGCAAGAAATTCGCCCAGGAAGTCGGCTTTCTGCCCGCCGTGGTGCATATTCGCGACAATCTGGAACTGGGTGCCAACACCTACGTGATCACGCTGAAAGGCGCTGAGATCGGCCGGGCCGAGGCCTTCCCCGGACAGTGGCTCGCCATCGATCCGGGACAGGTCACTGGCCAGCTGCAGGGCACGCCGACGTCCGATCCGGCCTTCGGCCTGCCGGCGGTGTGGATCGATGGAGGACAGCGCGAGCACGCCCAAGTCTACGGCTATACCGTAGTCGACGCCGGCACCGTGATCGCCACGCACCTCAACCACCTGCTGCATCGTCACGCGGCCGAAATGCTGGGACGCCAGGAGGTCCAGAAGCTGCTCGACAAGCTGGGCGAGGAGCAGAAGTCGCTGGTCGAGGACGTGGTGCCCAAAGCCATCAGCCTGACCGTACTCCAGCGTATCCTGCAGAACCTGCTCGACGAAGATGTCTCCATTCGCGACATGCGTACCATCCTCGATACCCTGGCAGAGTATGCACCTCAGCAACAGGATGCCAACGAGCTGACAGCACTGGTTCGGATCATGCTGGGACGCGCGATTACTCAGCAATGGTTCCCTGGACGCGATACGCTGAACGTGATCGGCCTGGATGCCCAGCTCGAGCAGGTCCTGATGCAAGCCATGAACGGCAATGGGGCGCTCGAGCCAGGGTTGGCCGAGACACTGATGAGCCAGACCGAGCAAGCCGTCGAGCGGCATGAGGCGAGCGGCGAGCCACCGGTGCTGGTGGTGCAGCATAGCCTGCGTCCGCTACTGGCTCGTTTCCTGCGTCGGCGCATGCGCCACCTGGTGGTCATGTCGCAGGCGGAAATACCTGATGATCGGACGCTGCGCATCGTGACGCTGGTGGGAGGTCGATAAGCAATGAGTGTCATGCGTTTCGTGGGGGGCAACAGTCGCGAGGCCATGCGTCAGGTACGCGCGGCCCTGGGTGACGAGGCCCTGATCCTGGCCAACCGACAGACCGAGCATGGCGTCGAGATTCTGGCGATGGCCGAGTCGGCGGCCACGCAGGGCGAGGCCAATGTCGGCGAATCCGCACCTCGTTCCGTGGAGCCGAGTCGCCCGCCAGTGGCGGCGCCTGCCACCCCGGCAAGCCCCGATCCCGCCCAGGCCTTCGAGGCCATGAGTGCAAGGCTGCTCGAAGAGATGCGGGACATGCGTGCCCTGCTGTCACGCGAGCGTGACCCGTCTGACTCGACGCGTACGCTTGGCGAGCAGCTCATCGGCACGATGCTGGAGACCGGTTTCAGCCAGGCGCTGGCCGACGAGGTTGTCGCGGCACTGCCCGAGGAGCTGGCGCTGGCCGGGGCAGTCGACGAGCGTGCCTTGGCATGGCTGGCGCGACAGCTGGTCAAGCGACTCGGTGGCCTGGACGATGAGGCCGCCTTCATGGATCGCACCGGGATCGTGGCACTGATCGGGCCCACCGGGGTAGGCAAGACCACGACTACAGCCAAGCTGGCAGCGCGCTATGTCATGCGTCACGGCACCCGACCGGTGGCACTGGTGACGACCGACAGCTTCCGTATCGGTGCCCACGAGCAGTTGCGAATCTACTCACGCCTGCTCGACGTGCCGATGTATGCCCTCAACGCCGACCAGCCGGTGTCGGAGCTGCTGGGGCGCATGAAAGGCAAGTCCTGGATCATCATCGACACGGTCGGCATGAGCCAGCGCGATCACCGCGTGATCGAGCAGGTCAGCCACTTGCACGGAGGCGATTCGCCCGTGCGCCTGGTACTGCTGCTCAACGCTGCCAGCCAGCCCGAGACCCTCGAGGAGGTCGTGGTGCGCTATCGGCAGGCCGCTCAGGCCGCCGGTGGCGAGCTCACCGATTGCATCATCACCAAGCAGGACGAGGCAGGGCGGTTGGCGCCTGTGCTCGATATCGTCATGCGTCACGGTTTGCGTCTGCTTTTTGTCTCCCATGGCCAACGCGTTCCGGAGGACATGGCGCTCGCCGAACCCGAAGCCTTGATCGCCGATGCCCTTGCCGATCGCACGCCGTCCACCAGGTCTCCGGCCCGTCAGATGCCGGAAGCGGCCGTGCGTAGTTCAGGCAACCTGTTGGGACAAGGCCGCCGCCTGGCTTCAGTACTGCAGGCGCTACGCCAGCGTCTGCCCGGCTTCGAGCGCTTCGAAGAGGTGTGGAACCTGTTGGGAATGCCAGCCTCCGTCCAGCAGCAGCGCCTGGAGCGACTGTTGGCCGATTACCCTCAGGGCGATCAGGCACTCGGCATGCTGTGGAGTGAACGCCGTCGCGTACCGGGCGAGAGCTGGTCGATGCCGGACGTGGCGCTCAGTCCCGAGGGTACCTGGCTGGCGCTGCCGTTGCTGCAGCATCGCCAAGTGGCGGGCCAGCAGGCACGCCTGGCAGAGATGCTGGAGCAATACGGGGTCGGCGTGCATCTGTTGAATGGGCTGCCCGACAGCGACGCGGGAGACTGGCTACAGAAACGTGGACTGAGCTGGTGCAGTCAGGTACGCGGCAGCCAGCGTGTCGAATTTGGCGGCGAGCGGCGTTCCCTGGCGTCGCTCAGTGGCATAGGCGACGCCGTTGGCGACGTGCGCTGCCGATTCCGCGGTGCTGCAGCACGCCTCGGTCTCGCTACGCTTCCCGTCGGCGTGGTGTTCAAGGGAGCCCGGCGCGACCAACAGAGCCTCGACGCGCAGGCCTGGTTCGGTGAGGTGCGTGATGAAGAGAGTGGCAAGGTGCTGGCGAAACGCTACTGGATAGTGCCGTTGCGGCTGAAGCGCGAGCCCCGGCCGCTCTTGTTGACCCTGCTGCAGGGCGACGTACTGCCGCAGCTCGCCCGACGTGCGTGGCAGCGCCTGGATCCAGCCGAATTGGGTGAGCTGCGCGCCGACCTGCGCCTGCTGATGGCCAGTGGCCTGGCCACGGTGGCAGCGCACCTGGATCTTGCCGAGGACGTAGCGGCGATGGATCTGCGAGCGGAATTGCTGGGGCTCGGCGGGGGGCGTCGCCGGCGGCGCGATGTCGCGCTGCTCGAGTCGTTGGTACAACTCTTCATGGTGCGCGATGCCATTCGCCACCTGGGTCTCGGTGAAAGGGAGACAGGCTAGATGGGATGGGACCAGGCCGCTGGGCTGCGCCAATGGGCGAACGGGGAGGCACAGGATTGCCCGGCACATGTGGCCGAGACGCTGGTCGAGTTGGCAGCCGCCGGGGGCAACGGCACGGCAAGGGCGCCGGCCAAACCGGCAAGTACCGCTCGCGTATCGACACATAGAGCCACTGACACCGGCAACAGAGTCCCTGACACTGGTAGTGCGGTGACGCTGATGGTGCTGGGCCTGCCGGGAACCGCCGAACGGCACACCGCCAGAGTCACCGAGCTGCTGCAAAGCTGGGCCAGCGAGGGACGACGTTGGGTGGGGGATCCACGCGCATGGCGCATCGTGGCGCTGCCCATCAGCAGCCCGCATCTGCCAGTGCTGGCGACCCAGCAGTCGCAGTGGGCGCTGTGGGTAGATGACGATCTCGAAGCCTTTCGTCGCGGCTACCGTCTGCTCAAGCAGATCGACGAGCAGGGTGGGCCGCGGCGTTTGATCGCCGTGCATCCGCCAGGAGTGGGGCGCCAGGGTCTATTGACCAATCTACAGTATGTCGCGGAGGCTTATTTCGGCATCGAACTGTTGGTATTGGCGAGATGATGGTTCGAGCGCATCGCTGGTTGGCGGCAGTGGTCCTCTGTGGGTGGATGGGAGGCGCGTATGCCAGTGGCAGTTGGGTGGCCACTGCTCCCTCGCTGCCGGTCGTCACGGCCGATCGGCCGATGTCGTCCGCAGTGTTGCTGCCACCGTCGCCCGAGCTGGCCAGTGGTCAGGTCATGGGACGGGTCGGTTGGCAGTTCCAGCCGCCGGCCGGCAGCGTGGTGAATGCCTGGTTGTGTCATCCAGGAGGCTGCACACGCTTGCCGGCGTCGCGTGGCCAGACCGATGACTTGGCGGGCCTGCCGGCCGACACGCCACTGCATTTTCAGTTTTCACTGCAGGATCGCCGGCAGCGCGCCGCGACCCTGCAGGGGCTGCAGGTGATCGTCAACCACCAATCCCTGCAACGTCCCTGATCCATCGGGCGTGAATCGACGCCCGAGGGAATTGTCAGCCGTGAGAGCAAGCGCATGTACACAGCACGAGGCAAGATCGAACAGGCAGACCTGCTGGAGGAGTACCTGCCGTTGGTTAGGCGTCAGGCGCTCTCCATGCAGGTTCGGCTACCGTCGAGCATCGAGCTCGACGACCTGATCCAGGCCGGCACGGTGGGACTGCTCGAGGCCTTGGGGCGCTTCGATGCGGGCCAGGGAGCCAGCTTTGCCACTTTCGCCAGCCAGCGTATTCGCGGCGCCATGCTCGATGAGTTGCGCAGTCGGGACTGGCTGCCGCGCAGCGTGAGACGCAACGCCCGAGCCGTCGACGAGGCAGTACGGCGTCTGGAGCAGACGCTGGGCCGGCCGGCCGAGGAAACCGAGATCGCCGCCGAACTCGACATGGGCCTGGAGGAGTATCGCCAGTTGCTCAGCGATACCAACAGCGGGCACCTGCTGCCCTTCGAGGCGTTGATGGCCGAGGGCATCGAGCCCGGGATCGAAGATGCCTCGATCGACACGCCCTACCGCATGCTCATCGACGAAGAGAAGCGCCAGCAGCTGGCCGAGGGGATCGAAGCGCTTCCCGAGCGCGAGAAGCTGCTGATGGCGCTGTACTACCAGGAGGAGCTCAACCTCAAGGAGATCGGCGTCGTACTCGGCGTGACCGAGTCGCGGGTATGCCAACTGCACAGTCAGGCGGTGAGCCGGCTCCGGGCGCGCCTGACCGATCACGGTTAAAGATTTTCCATCAGCGCCTTGGTGCTTCCCAGGGCGTTCATGTAGCAAGCATGGAGCCGGTCGGCCGGCACGTCGTCGATGGCTTCCTCGACCTGACGCTCGTGGTTCTCGCACAGTGTCAGCACGGCGCCCAGGGGGCCGGCCCGGTGTCGCAGGGCGTCGATGATCGGCTGCCCCAGCGGCAAGTGCTCGAGCAGAGTGTTGCGGTCCTCCTCCAGCAGCGCATCCATCATCGAGAACAGGCCGGTGGTGAAGGCATCCTCGGGGTCGAGGGCAGGAAAGGGGGCCGCCAGGTTGCGGCACATGAAGGCGCGGATCAGCGCCATGCGCAGTACGATACGCGATGTGGGCTGCAGGCTGGCGAGCGTCAGGGTCAGGATCAGCCGGCGAAGTTCGATCAGGCCCAGCAGCTGTACCGCGCGGTGCAGATCGACCTCCTTGCCGCCACGATGGAAGTAGCTCGAGTTGGCCCGACGCAGGATGGCCACGTGCAGGTGGGGCACCTGCACGACCAGCTCGTGAAGGCGGTTGAGGTCGTGGTTGTCCTCGTAGAGGGCGCGGATCAGGCGGATCTGCGCGGCACGATTGCCGTGACGACCCCGTGGGGCCGAGGCAATGAAGCTGGGTTTGGCGAGGTAGCGGCCATGATAGTAGTCGCAGCCCATCGCCTGGTAGCGCTCCAGCTCGTCGCGGCTGTCGAGATTTTCGACCAGCAGCTTGATGTTGCGCCCGGGAAGTCGCTCCAGGGTCTCGTCGGCGAGATCCTGGGGTGAAGAGAGCACGATGATGTCGCAGCGCTCGAGCATCGCTTCCGGGTCCTGCTTGAACAGGCGTGACGGGACGATGACCCGGTAGCCGCGCTCACGGATATCATCAAGGCGTACGAGCAGCTCGGCATCGACCGTGTGCGTCTCGGCAATGCCAAGCGCCAGGCGTGGTGCCGGCGTCGGCAGCAGTTCGGGGCGCTCCAGCCACTCCAGGGGCAGGTCGACGAACAGCGTCCTGTCGCCCAGCAGGCCGCCGTCGCCGAGTTCGTAGACGGCACTGGCCAGCGCCCTGGCCGTGGCGGCCATGACGTCCTCGGCTTCGGTATCGGTGTGCCGGGTATAGACCAGACGATCCGCAACGTGATGATGGCTGGCGTCGTGGATCGGGTGGAGAGCGACGGTGAAAGGATCGGTGTCCCTTTGCTCAGGCATGCTGCTTGGCTCCGTGCTGAGTGTGATGCACTCGGACATTCTCAATGGTGGCTGATAGGCTCGTGATCGAATCGTTTGTGCTAGACAGCCCGTTGCAATGCCACGAGCGTCGGCTCGAGGCCATGGGTCAGGCTTTCGAGGCCGGGGCGGGCAAAGAAGAAGCCTTGCTGCTGGAAAATGCCGCTGCGGGCCAGCCACAACGCTTCCGCCTGCGTCTCGACGCCTTCGGCCACCAGGCCGATATCCAGCTCCCCGGCGAGGTTGACGATGGCACGCAGGATGGCTTGACGGCGGGTGTCGCTTTCGCAGTTCATCACCAGGGTGCGATCGATCTTGAGTCGGTCGGGGTGCAGCTCGACCAGCAGGTCGAGGTTGGCGAAACCGTTGCCGAAGTCATCCAGGGCGGTCAGGAAGCCCGTTTTGCGGTAGGCCTCGATGATGCTGCGCAGATGCTGCTGGTCCTGCACCCTCTCGCTTTCGGTCACCTCGAATATCAGCCGCTGAAGCGGCCAGCCGACCTGCTCGGAAATCGCCAGCGTTGCCTGGATACAGGCCATCGGTTCGTAAACCGCGTTGGGCAGAAAGTTGATCGACAGGGTCTCGCGCATGCCGAGACGACTGGCAAGTTCGATGGCACGGATGCGACACGCCTGGTCGAAGCGATAGAGCAGCCGGGGGGTGACCTGGGCCAGAATGCTGGCTGCCGACTCGCCGGCCGGCCCTCTCACCAGTGCTTCGTAAGTGGTGATGCGGGCCGAGGCGAGGTCGACGATCGGTTGGAAGGCCATGGTGAACGCGAACGGCAGCGGCCCCTCGCAGCGTTCGCAATGTCCTTCCTTCTCGGCGCATCGTGGCATGACTACTCCTGTTTGGCCGCGGTTGGCCAACGGATGGTTCCCCGGCGCGGCTTGGTCGCCGCCGGAATCGCTCGCTGGCAAGGCGCAGGCCAGTGGCCTGCACCATCCTCCATGACAGGCCTGACCGCAGGACCTGTTGCCGACAAGGATCTCATGACTGTCGTATCGGCCGTTATCGAGGAAACTTTAGCGTCTTGCGGAAAGATTGACCTGGATCAACTGACTGCAGGCATTTTCCGATTTCGGCTAAAGTGCCTATGCCCACGGCCGATATCTTTCCCTAGACTCGCCCCGTATTTTCAGGAGCTTGCATGAACCCGTCTACCATCATCGGTATGTTCGCCAGCATCGTTCTGCTGGTCAGCGTGCTGTTCTTTACCGCCGAGTCGCCGCAGAGCTTCATCAACCTGCCGGGCCTAGCCATCGTACTGGCCGGGACCATGGCGGCTACCTTCATCAGCTATCCACTGCGGGAGGTGCTGCGTGTGGTGCGCCTGGTGGGCCTGGTGTTCCGCCGGGAGAACACCTACATGCGCGACGACATCAAGGAGCTGGTGGACATCTCGCGGCTGTGGTTCAAGGGCGACGTGCGGGCAGTCGAGGCGGCCCTGGAGAAGGCACGCAATCCCTTCCTGCGCACCGGCATCCAACTGGTCATCGCCAATACCAAGGAGGAGGAGATCTTCGACCTGCTGCGCTGGCGCATCGCCCGGCTCAAGGCGCGCGAGCACGCCGAAGCCCAGATCTTTCGCACCATGGCCACCTATGCGCCGGCCTTCGGCATGATTGGCACCCTGGTCGGGCTGGTCAACATGCTCGAAGTGATGGAGTCGGGCGACTTGCACGTCATCGGCCCGCGGATGGCCGTGGCCCTGCTGACGACCTTCTACGGCATTCTGCTGGCCAACCTCGTGTTCAAGCCCATCGCCGTGAAGCTAGAGCGGCGTACCGAGGAGCGCCTGATCGCCATGAACATGGTGCTCGAAGGCATTTCACTGATCACCAAGCGTCGTCTGCCCTCGTTCATCGAAGAAACCCTGCACTCCTTCGTCGTCAACTATCACGACGAGATTCGCGACCCGGAAGTGGCCAAGCGCGACGACCCAGACGGACAGGCACAGAATGCTTGATCGCAGCACGCGTGACATGTTGCAGCCGCCCGCCGTCGATGCGGCGGAGGGCGAAGGCTGGCTGGTGAGCTATCTGGACGTGCTGACGCTGCTCATCACATTGTTCGTGCTGCTGCTCTCGCTGGCCGGCAACGGCCTGGCGATAAAGGGTAGCCAGCATGGCGGCGAAGTGACCGCCGTAGTTTCGCCTCAGGCCGAAGCTGCCGCCCGCATGGTGGCCGGGGCGGGGCTTCTGCCGCGCCACGATGGTATTGAGCCGCGCTTCCCCGGGCTCGAGATCGAAGGGGTGAGCGTGCTGGAGGACCAGCAAGGCATTACCCTGCGTATCGACGACAACCTGCTGTTCGACAGCGGTCAGGCCATTCTCACGGGGCAGGGACGTGAAGTGCTGGGCCGGTTGCGCGAAGTGCTCGTGTCATTCGAGGGGGACATCTCCGTGGAAGGGCACACCGACAGCATCCCCATTGCCAGTTTCCGCTTCCCGTCGAACTGGGAACTCTCCTCCGGACGGGCCATCGCCGTATTGCGCTATCTGGCCGAGCTGGGCGTACCGGCCGAGCGGCTGCGGGCGGTGGGCTATGCCGAGACGCGCCCATTGGGCAGCAACGAAACCCCTGAGGGGCGTGCCGCCAATCGTCGAGTCGAGCTGCTGCTGCATCAGGAAGCTGAGAGCCCTTAGGCTGCCCACCGTCGGCAATCCCATCATCTACCGTATACGACGAGGACGCTGGATAATGTCTCGTGGAACAGGTCAGGAGCGGCTGCCGTTCATAGGCTCGCTGGCCTGCCAGGCCTCGCTCCTGTACGGCGTCGTGATGGTGAGTCTGCTGGCTCTGATGATGTGGGTCCTGAAAGACCGACATGATCACGAATTGGCGGCAGAGCGTGACAATGCCCTGGCACATGCTGAGCTAATCGCCGAATGGGCATCGTCCGCCTTTACCAGGACCGACGACACTCTGAGTGGGCTGGCCAATCTCTTTAGCCTATCTCTGGACGCGGAGAGTGAGAACTCCCTTTCCAACGCCTTTGCCAGTCTCCTGGCGCAGCGTCAGCGAAGCCTTCCGTTTCTGGAAAGCCTGGGCATCCTCAGCCATACCGGCGTGCCGCTCTACACGACTCGGGCACAGGACTTCAGCGGCGTCGATAATGAGGAGCGTGCCTTTATCAGGCGCTTTCTGCAGAATCAAGAAAAGGTTAAGTCCGCCGTCTACTGGAACCCAGGCGTGACTGGGCATCGCATGCTCTACCTGAGGCGCATGTTCGATGCCGAGGGGCTCTTCACCGGCGTCGCTGCGGCCCATCTCGATCTGCTCTACTTTGCTCACGAACTGCAAGCGATACAGCTGGCACCGGGGGAAAGCGTTACCTTTCTCGATGATGAGCTGCGCCTCATTGCCAGGCGACCGGGACTGGAAGGGGTCTCCGTTACCCAGGCGTTGGGTTTGCGCATCGAGACGCCGGAGGTCGCCGAGCTGCTGCAAGGTGACGACAGCCGTGCGGCAATCATCGCCTCCCCGCTGGACGGCGAGCGGAGGCTGTTCGGCATGGGGCGGGTCGAAGGGCTGCCGTTCGCGGTTGTCGTGGGGCACAGTCTGTCGCACGCCCTGGCCGGCTGGCGAGACAAGGTGGTGCTGCTCATGCTCGGGTGGCTGGTCGTGGCGGTACTCGGCGGTGTCCTGCTACGTCACTACCTGCGTCTCAAGCGTACCGAGACGGAGCTTTTGACCAGCGAGAAGCGCCTGCATCACCTGAATCAATCGCTGCAGGCGGAACTCGATATTGCGGCGCTGGCCTTCGATACTCACTTGGGGATGTTCATCACCGACGCCAGCGGTGCCATTTGCAAGGTCAATTCCACGTTCGAGGCAATCACCGGGTATCGGGCAGAAGACGTCTTGGGAAAGAACCCGCGCCTACTGAATTCGGGTCGCCACGATGCCGACTTCTACCGAGGCATGTGGCGCAACATTCATGAGCAGGGCAGCTGGCAAGGCGAGGTCTGGAACCGTCGCCAGAACGGCGAAATCTACCCCCAGTGGCTCACCATCAGTGCCGTCAGGAATGACATGGGCAAGCCCAGCCACTATGTCGCCACGCTGACCGATATTTCGCTGCGCCGAGCTGCCGAGCAGGAGGCCCATCGCCTGGCCTTCTATGATCCGCTCACCGGCCTGCCCAATCGGCGCATGCTGCTGGAGCGGCTGGCCCAGGCCCTGCAGGCAGGCGAACAACAGGAGCGACAGGGTGCGTTGGTATTCATTGACCTCGATGGTTTCAAGCACATCAACGACTCGCTCGGCCATCAAGCGGGTGACGATCTGCTGCGGCTCATGTCCCGTCGTCTCGTCGACGTCAGCGGCACTGCCGAGCTGGTGGCGCGTCTCGGCGGCGACGAATTCGTAATCCTGGCCGAAGACCTGTGAGACACCATCGAGGCGGCTTCGCGGCGCGCAGAAAGGCTGGCGACTCGCGTGTTGGGGATGGTGGCCGAGCCCTGCTGGCTCGGTAAGCGACGCCATCTGCTGTCGGGCAGCGTCGGGATCACGCTGCTTTGCGATGGCGCTGACGATGCCGAAGCCTGTCTACAACAGGCCGAGATGGCGATGTACCAGGCAAAGCATGCCGGCCGCAATACCTGGCGGTTCTTCGATCCAACCATGCAGGCGGTGGCGGTGCGGCGAGCCCTGCTCGAGAGCGAGCTGCGCCAGGCGGTGCCACGCGACCAACTGCGGCTGCATTACCAGATCCAGGTCGACCGGCATGCACGCGTGACCGGGGTCGAGGCGCTGCTGCGCTGGGAGCATCCTGAGTACGGCATGGTACCGCCTGGCGATTTCATTACCATCGCCGAGGAGAGCTACCTGATCGTGACGATCGGTGACTGGGTACTGGAGCAAGCCTGTCATCAGCTCGCTGACTGGGCCCGTGAGACGCGGACCGCGGGCCTGGGCATGGCCGTCAACATCAGTCCGATGCAATTCCAGCAGCCCGATTTCGTGACTCGCCTCGAAGCGATTCTAGCCGCGTCTGGCGCGTCCCCCGAGCGTCTCAAGCTGGAGCTGACCGAGAACCTGTTCATGGACGAACCCGATGCCGTACGCGAGACCATGCTGCGCATCAAGGCGCTAGGGGTGCGCTTCTCGCTGGACGACTTCGGTACAGGCTACTCGTCGCTCAGTTACCTGAATCGACTACCACTCGATCAGCTCAAGATCGACCAGTCCTTCGTGCGGCCGCTGTTCGCAGATGACGTCAACAGAGTGATCTGCGCTTCGATCATCGATCTCGGTCGTAACCTGGGATTGGAAGTGATTGCCGAGGGGGTGGAGACCCAGGCCCATCACGACTGGCTGGAAGAGCAAGGCTGCCACGCCTTTCAAGGGTATTGGCTCGGTCGCCCCCAGCCATTGGCGGAGCTGGAGCGGCAGCTGAACGAGCCGGTCTGCATCGCCGGGGAGTGAACCCGGCGATGCGCAGGCTCAATGGTCGACGCGACCCAGCAGCAGAAACTCGATCAGCGCCTTCTGTGCATGCAGGCGATTGCCGGCTTCCTGCCACACCACCGCACGCGGGTCGTCGAGCAGCGTCTCACTGATTTCCTCGCCGCGATGCGCGGGCAGGCAATGCAGGAACAGTACGTCGGGCTTGGCGCGGTCCAGCATGGCTTCGCTGACCTGGAAGCCGGCGAAGTCTGCCTCGCGCTTGGCTTGCTCCTCCTCCTGGCCCATCGAGGCCCACACGTCGGTGGTGACCAGATCGGCGCCAACCACGGCCTCGTCTGGATCGCGCATCAGGGTGATACGATCGCCGGCGGCCTCGAGGATGTCCTGGCGCGGCTCGTAGCCCTCGGGGCAGCAAACGCGCAGTTGGAAGTCGAACTGGCGGGCGGCATTGATCCAGGAATGACACATATTGTTGCCGTCGCCGATCCATACTGCCGTACGTCCGCGCACGCTGCCGCGCAGCTCGGTCCAGGTCATCACGTCGGCCAGCAGCTGGCAGGGATGGTAGTCGTCGGAGAGCGCGTTGATCACCGGCACCGTGCTGGAGCCGGCATAGGTCTCGAGGCCGGCATGGGAAAAGGTGCGGATCATCACGATGTCGACCATCTCCGCCAGTACTCGGGCCGTATCCTCGATCGGCTCGCCGCGACCGAGCTGAGTATCCCGCGGCGAGAGGAACAGCGCATGGCCGCCGAAGTGGGCCATGGCCGTCTCGAACGAGACCCGGGTGCGCGTCGAAGATTTCTCGAAGATCATCGCCAGCGTGCGGTTGGTGAACGGGGCATAGGTCGGGCCCTGGGCACGCAGGCGGTTCTTGATCGTGATGGCGCGCTGGATGAGGTAGTGCAGCTCTTCTGGGCTCAGGTCCAGCAGGGTCAGGAAATGGCGTGTCGCCATGGCGAACTCTCCGCGCGAAAAAACCACCATCCTATCCAGCTGGCGGGGGATGCGCAATTCGCCCGTCATCAGTAGAATGAGGGCAAAGAGAGAAAGGCCGAGTGCGGCACTCGGGTATCGGCCCGGCAGCCTCGGCATTCACGATCCAACACGGAGCGCACATGAGCACTACCCTCGAGAACATCCAGCGCCAGATCAGCGAGAACCCGATCCTGATCTACATGAAGGGCACACCTCAGCTGCCCCAGTGCGGTTTTTCCGCCCAGACGGTCCAGGCCCTGATGTCCTGCGGCGAGCGTTTCGCCTTCGTCAACGTGCTCGACAACCCGGACATCCGCGCCGAGCTGCCGAAGTATGCCAACTGGCCTACCTTCCCTCAGCTGTGGGTCGAGGGCGAGCTGGTGGGTGGTTGCGACATCGTCGGCGAGCTGCACCAGAGCGGTGAGCTGGAGAAGTTGATCAAGGACGCGGCGGCACGTGCCAAGGCCAAGGAGGAGGGTGGCGACGCCTGAGCCCGCTCCCGTCCGCCCCTCACAAGGCCCGCGAACGCTCGTTCGCGGGCCTTGTGCCTTCCTGGGGGCGGGCAAGGGTGAAGTGACCTGTGTTGCGTGAGGTAACGTTGGGAAACCAAATGGTCGAACGGAGTCGATTGAAATCTCCCGTGCCTGCTACCACGCTAGCGGTTGACGGCCAAATGGAGACAGGCATCGAGGAACCGGTAGCGGTTTCCTTGTTCGGCAGGGAGGTAACATGCAGACGCCCTTGGAAATTACCTATCAGCACGTGTCGCGCTCCGCATGGATCGACGAATACGTCAGATCGCGGGTGGAGAAGCTGGAGCAATTCAGCCGCGACATCGTCTCTTGTCGCGTCACCATCGAACAGACGCAGAACCCCCACAGGACGGGCAATCCCTATCGTGCCCTGGTCGAGGTTTCCCTGCCAGCCAAGGGGGAACTCGTGGCCGAGAAGAGCGACAAGGTGACCGATCCGCAGGTTCAGTTGCGCCCGATCATTCGCCATGCCTTCGAAGCGATGGAGAAGCAGCTCAAGAAGCAGACGGCGAAGCGCGATGGCAAGGTCAAGCAGCACAACGACGAGCCGATCCCGCCGGTGGCCACCGTGGTGCGTCTGTTCGAGAAGGATGGCTACGGCTTTCTCAAGAGCCTCAGCGGGGAGGAGTTCTACTTTCACCAGAACGCGGTGTTGCACGGGGACTTCGACCGGCTGACCGTGGGTACCCGGGTGCGCTTCGAACCCGACGAAGGCGAAAAAGGGCTGCATGCCAGCACAGTGCAGATCCTCGACAAGCCTGGCGTTGGCGGCTCGCCGGGCGAGGACGATCTCGACATGCCCGCCGGCTGGGAGCAGGAGACCGGCACTCGCCACTGAACTTGCCGCTGACGGAGACTTGACCGTCGTTCTGCCTAGATATCTTCCAGGCCCTGCTCGCGCTGCGCCAACGCCCAGCCGCCCAGATCCTTGTAGCGGTTGACGATGGCGCAGAACAGCTCCGCGGTTCGCTCGGTGTCGTAGCGCGCCGAGTGGGCTTCCTGGTTGTCGAAGGGGATGCCCGCCGCGCGGCACGCGCGAGCCAGTACCGTCTGGCCGTATACCAGGCCCGACAGGCTGGCGGTGTCGAAGCTGGAGAAGGGGTGGAAGGGGTTGCGCTTGATGCCGCAGCGATTGACCGCGGCATTGAGGAAGCCGTGATCGAAGGCGGCGTTGTGGCCCACCAGCACGGCGCGGGTGCAGCCGTAGGACTTGATCGCCTTGCGTACCGGGCGGAAGATTTCGCCCAGCGCTTCTGCCTCGGAGAGGGCGACGCGCTGACGTAGCGGGTCGTCGAGCTTGATGCCGGTGAAGTCCAGCGCCGACTGCTCGACGTTGGCCCCCGTGAAGGGTTGCACGTGATAGGCGTAGGTCGCATCGGGCATCAGATTGCCCTCCGCGTCCATGGTCAGCGTCACGGCGGCGATTTCGAGAATGGCGTCGCGCTCCGCGTTGAAACCGCCGGTTTCCAGATCGACCACCACCGGCAGAAAACTGCGAAACCGCTGCGCCATCATGTCGCGAGTGATCGCCTCGCTCATGCGCTTCTCCTCATCATGTGCCTCTCACTGTCGTAAATCGGGGACGGCTCCTTGCCGACGGGCCATTGCCGCGGCCAGGCCGAATCTCATGGGCGAAAAGTCTAACAGCTTGGCCGTGATACGTCCCGCCGCCGGTATTCGCCGGGCGGCAGCCACGCTATACTGAGCGCCTTGAGACGTCTACCTCAGAGGAGCCCCCGAATGTCCGATGTCAAGAAGGTCGTGCTTGCCTACTCCGGCGGCCTGGACACGTCCGTGATCGTCAAGTGGTTACAGGAAACCTATAACTGCGAGGTCGTGACCTTTACCGCCGACATCGGTCAGGGCGAGGAAGTGGAGCCCGCGCGCGCCAAGGCCCAGGCCCTGGGCGTGAAGGAGATCTACATCGAGGATCTGCGCGAAGAGTTCGTGCGCGACTACGTCTACCCCATGTTCCGCGCCAACACCATCTACGAAGGTGAGTACCTGCTCGGCACCTCCATTGCCCGCCCGCTGATCGCCAAGCGCCTGATCGAGATCGCCAACGAGACCGGCGCCGACGCGATTTCCCACGGCGCCACCGGCAAGGGCAACGACCAGGTACGCTTCGAGATGGGCGCCTATGCGCTCAAGCCAGGCGTCAAGGTGATCGCACCGTGGCGCGAGTGGGATCTCACCTCCCGCGAGAAGCTGATGGCCTACTGCGAGCAGCACGAGATTCCGGTCGACTTCTCCAAGAGCAAGAAGAAGTCGCCGTACTCCATGGACGCCAACCTGCTGCACATCTCCTACGAGGGCGGCATCCTCGAGGATCCGTGGGCCGAAGCCGAGGAAGACATGTGGCGCTGGAGCGTATCGCCGGAAGCCGCACCCGACGCTCCCACCTACGTCGAACTGACCTACGAGCGTGGCGACATCGTGGCCATCGACGGCAAGCCGATGAAGCCCCACGAAGTGCTCGAGACCCTCAACAAGCTGGGTGGCGACAACGGCATCGGCCGTCTCGACATCGTCGAGAACCGCTACGTCGGCATGAAATCCCGCGGCTGCTACGAGACCCCGGGGGGCACCATCATGCTGCGTGCCCACCGCGCCATCGAGTCGATCACTCTCGACCGTGAGGAAGCCCACCTCAAGGACGAGCTGATGCCCAAGTACGCCAAGGTGATCTACAACGGCTACTGGTGGAGCCCCGAGCGCCGTATGCTGCAGGCCGCCATCGACGAGACCCAGAAGAACGTCTCCGGCGTGGTGCGCATGAAGCTCTATAAGGGCAGCGCCACCGTGGTGGGCCGCAAGTCCGAACAGTCGCTGTTCGACGAGTCCATCGCCACCTTCGAGGACGATGCCGGCGCCTACAACCAGAAGGATGCCGAGGGCTTCATCAAGCTCAATGCCCTGCGGTTGCGCATTGCGGCCGGTAAGGGCCGCCAGCAGAGCTGAGCCTGCCGCGGTGTGTTATGACAGCGCCGGTCCAGTGGGCCGGCGCTCTCGTCTCCAGGCATGAGGGTGAAATATGTTAAAGAAACTCTTGGGCGGGCTGTTCGGCAATGGCGAAGCCAAGCCGGGCAATGCCAAGGCCGCCGAGCCGGTGGAATACAACGGCTACCAGATCGTCTCGGAGCCGGCCGAGCAGGGTGGTCAGTACCGTGTCAGCGGCTGGATTCGCAAGCCGGGCGCCGATGGCGAGACCTTGGAACACCGCTTCGAGCGCTCCGACCTGGTTCCGGGGCGGGAGGCCTGCGATCAGTTGATGGTGAGCAAGGCGCAGCGCTACATCGACCAGATCGGCGACGACATGTTCCGGTCGCGCTGACGATGTAGGGGCGTTACGCAAGCGTGTTCGCGGTCCGGCCCGGTGAGCGTCATCCCTTGGCCCAAGTGTCTCCGCCTCCCGAGTCTGGTTACACTCGGCTGACGTGGGTATGCAACGGGAGACGATATGCAATTGCTGCATCGGGCCTCACCCTGGCGCACGCTTTTTGCCGGCGATGGCCTGCCGGAGCCGACCACGCTGCTGGCCCCGCTGTGCGAAGCGCTGGGCGAACTGGGGCCTGAAGCCGATCTGGCCACCGCCCACGCCTGGCAGCCGCGGCTGGTCGAGGCACTGCAGCGGCTCGACCTGCCCGCCTGGCGTATCAGCCAGCTGATCAGCGACCACAACGACCAACTCTATCGCCGCGCCATTCAGCTCTCGCTCAATGAGATGCAGGGGCAGGGGTGGGGCAGTCCGCCGGTCGCGTTCTGCGTGCTGACGCTGGGTTCGGCCGGCCGCCACGAAAGCCTGCTAGCCCCCGATCAGGACAACGCCATGATCATCGCCGACTATCCGGATGCTCGCCATACCGAGGTCGACGGCTTCTTCCAGGCGCTGGGGGAGCGCTTCACTGCGCGCCTCGATGAGGCAGGGATCCCGCTGTGTCACGGCAATGTGATGGCACGCTGGCCGATGTGGCGCAAGCGTCTCTCGGAGTGGTGCGAGCAACTCTCGCTGTGGACCCGCGACAGGCGGGTTAAGCGTGTCCAGCAGAGCAATATCCTGCTCGATTTTCATCCGGTCTTCGGCGACGCCAGCTTGGCCGAGGCGCTGGCCGAGCATGTCACCGGACTCATGCCGCGGGCCGGCCTGTTCCTCGATGAAATGGCGCAACTGCTCGATGAGCTACCCGTGGCGCTGGACCGCTTCGGGCGGCTCGCCGGAAGCGTCGAAGAGGCGCCTCATATGAATGCCCTCGATCTCAAGCGGCAGGGTCTGCTGCCGCTGGTCAATGCCGTTCGCCTGCTGTCGCTGCGTCATGGCGTCAGGGTGCCCGATACGCGCCGCAGGCTGTCGACGCTGGTGCTGAAGGAGGTGCTCCCGGCGCGACAGGCCAGAGCGGGAATAGCGGCAATGAATCGCCTGCAGGAGCGGCTGCTCGTGGTACAGCAGGCCAACCTCAAGGCCGGAGGAGCCGTCGATGGCTGGGTCGACGTGGCCAGGCTGGAGGACGACCAGCGTCTAATGCTGCGCCACGATATGCAGACCATTCGCCGTCTGGTCAGGCTTGCCCAAGGGCGGGCGGGCGCATAGCCCATGTCGCCCAACGCGGCACTTGCCGTCAGGTCGACGACGAGAGTGCGCTCAGGAGTTCGTAGGCCTGATGGTGAGCCTGATGATAGATATCGAGCAAGCGAGCGTTCTCCTCGCTGGCCTTCAGGCCCAACATGGCGACTTGTCGCTCGGTGCCTTCGATACGCAGCAGCAGGTTTCCGTAGGCCCCTTCCCGGCGCAGTATCGCATCGCTGGTGGCCACATCGAGCGCCAGGCAGCCGAGAAACTCTTCGTGCGGCACTCCCAGCAAGAGCTCGGCCGTCGACAGCAGGCCAATGAAATAGGCATCCTGGGTGTTCAGCCGGTCTCGCTGAGCCAGCATTTCGCAGGCCTTGGCGCGGGTCAGCGCCAGTTCTGCATGCTCCGAGGTAGTGTTGCCGAGCAGTCCGAACAGCGTTACCCAGCTCGTGAGCTGTCTCAAGCCGAGGCGGATCACGACGTCCTGGATCGATCCGATGGGGGAGTGTGGCCGATAGTAGGCGCTGTTGGCGATGCGGATCAGCTTGATGGCGAGATCCGGGTCGGACTCGATGAGGCGAATGACTTCGCCCATATCCGGCTCGCCGCGGCAGAGTTCCCGAAGTAGGCGAGTCGCCTGCAGCGTCGTAGGGGGAATCTTCTTGCCGTACACCGGTGCCGGCCGAGCATAGAAGTAGCCCTGGAACAGCTCGAATCCCAGCTCGAGGTAGGCGTCACGCTCCTCTCGGGTTTCGACACGCTCGGCGATCCACTTCGCCTCGAGATGGGCAAAGTGCTCGCGCTTCGCTTCCACCTCCTCCCATGGCATCGTCTGGATGTCGACCTTGATGTACGACGCCATGGGCAGCAGCGGATCCCACGCCGGGGCGAAGGCGAAGTCATCCAGTGCAAAGCGGTAGCCCTGTCGATGGAGGCGACGCACCGCCTCTACCAGCGCAGGGGTAGGGGCTATCCGCTCGACCAGTTCGATGACTACGTGTTCAGGAGAAACCGGCAGGAAGTGGCGTGACAGCAACAGTTCGGTGGAGACGTTGATGAAGGCCGGTGCCTGATAATGCACGGCCCTCAGCGAGATGGCCGTACACAGCTGATACACCACTTCTGCGGTGGCCTGAACCTCGCCCACGTCCAGTGCGCTCAGGCCCTGGTCGTTGCGATAAAGCAGCTCGACCCCGTGAACCTTGTCCGCACGATCGAAGATTGGCTGCGAAGCCAGCAAGAGGTGGTCTGCACTACCCGGTCCCTGCGCCATGCCTTGTCCCTCGTCTCTTCCTCCTTGCCATATCGGCACAGATGGAGAATTTCTTTAACTCAGGTTAACGCGGGGCGTTGTCCCTCAAGGGGCGCTGGGCAGTTCCATGATCAGGCAGGCGCCGTGCAGCGTCGGCGCCTCGTCGACCCACAGCCGCCCGCCAAGGTGAGCGACGATGCCGCGGCTGATCGGCAGGCCCAACCCGCTGCCGCGAGGGCGACCGCGGGCCTTGCCGCTGGTGGTGCCAAACCGCTTGACCTGATGGAACTTCTCGAAGACCCGCTCGCGCTCATCGGGGGCGATCCCCGGGCCATTGTCCTCGACGCTGAGTCGGAAGTTCTGCTTGTAGCGTGCCAGATGAAGGCGCACGTGGGGATCCTCGTCGGCGGCGAACTTGCCGGCGTTGTCGAGCAGGTTGATGATCACCTGCTCCAGGCGGTCGGGGTCGCCGATGACAGGCGCCTCGTCGAGCTCCAGGTCGACGTCCAGCGCAACACCGCGATCCTCCTGCAGCCGGTGCACCGCATCCACGCTGTGGCGGACCAGGGCCACCAGATCGAGCCGCTGAGGGTTGAGCGTCAGACGGCCGCTCTCCAGGCGCGCCAGATCGAGGATCTCCTCGATCAGACGTGAGAGCCGCTGGCTTTCGAGCACCACCACTTCGAGAAAGTGGACGCGTTTTTCCTCCGGTAGCTCCCGATTGTCGCGCAGTATCTCGGCAAAGGCACGGATCGAGGTGAGCGGTGTGCGTAGCTCATGACTGACCATGGCGACGAATTCGTCCTTGAGTCGGTCGAGTTCTCGCAGGCGTTCATTGGCGGCCCGCAACTCCTCTCCAATACGCGCCAATTCGTTGGACTTCTGCTCCAGGCGACGGTTGTACTCCAGCGTCTGCGAGGTAGTGTCGAGAATGCTGAGAATGGCTTCCAGGTCCAGTGCCTCGCCGCGTACCACCGAGTTGATCAGCACCCGCGCCGACGCGCTGCCCAGGGCGCCCGACAGAGCCTTCTCGGCGCGGGCAATTAGTGCCGGCGGAGCCGGCGTCTCGTCGGCATGACTATCGTGCGTTTCGTATAGGATCCGCGCCGTGGCGCCGGCGCCCAGGTAGCGGTTGAGCAGGCTCTTGAGCTCGCCGCGGGTGGTCTGGCCGCGCCATAGCGAGGTGTGCTGAAGCCCCGGATTCATGGCTTCGGTGAACAGGGCGGCCTGGGTCTGTTCCACCGGGCTCTGACGTGTGAACAGAGATACACCGATCAGCAGGCCGGCATTGGCCAGCAGGCTCCACAGCAGGGCGTGACTATAGATGTCGAAGCCTTCCAGGCCGAACAGCGCATAAGGCCGCAGCCACGGCAGACCCAACAGGCCCTGCTCGAGAAAGGTGGGGTCGAGCCAGCCCGACTGAGCGAAGCCCGGCAGCAGCAGGGTATAGCACCAGGTGAGAAAGCCGGCGAGCAACCCCAGGGTCGCCCCGGCCCGGGTCGCCCCGCGCCAGTACATGCCGATCAGCATGGCCGGGGCGAACTGGGCCGCGCCGACGAACGACACCAGGCCGATGGTCACCAGGCTGTAGGAGTCGCCGATCAGGGCGTGGTAGAGGTAGCCCAGCAGCAGGATCAGCACGATCGCCACACGGCGGATGCCCAGCAGCCAACCGGCCAGCTCACCCTGGGAACTGAGGTGAAGGCGTTTGGAGCGCAGCAGCAGGGGCATCATCAATTGGTTGCTGACCATGGTGGAAAGCGCAATGGTCTCGACGATCACCATGCCGGTCGCTGCCGATAGCCCACCGATGAAGACCAGCAGCGGTATGCCCTCGACACCGGCGGAGAGCGGCAGGGTGAGCACGAAGCTGTCGGGATCGCTGTTGCCCATCGGCAGCAGCAGACCGGCCATGGCGATGGGAATCACGAACAGGTTGATCGCTACCAGATAGAGCGGGAACAGCCAGCTGGCGCGGCGCAGGTGACGCTCGTCGACGTTCTCTACCACCAGTACCTGGAACTGGCGCGGCAGTGTCAGGAAGGCGAGAAAGGCGAGCGCCAGGGTGCCGACCCAGCCGATGGCGCCACCGGGGACCGCGTCGAGGCTCAGCGCGCCGGCCAGCTCTGGCGAGTCGGCTACTTGGCGGAACAGGTCCCCCGGCCCGTTGAACAGCACGAAGGTGACGAAGATGCCGACGGTGAGAAATGCCACCAGCTTGACCAGCGATTCGAAGGCGATGGCTGCCACCATGCCTTCGTGGCGCTCGCTGGCATCCAGGTGGCGGGTACCGAACAGGATAATGAACACGGCCAGCACCAGCGCCACCCAGAACGACTTGTCGGTCCAGAAGCTCTCCTCGGCGAGGCGAAACTCCGTCGCTTCGGGATAGTTGACCAGCACCGCATGGCTGAGGGTGATCGCCTTGAGCTGGAGGGCGATGTAAGGCGTGATGCCGATCAGTGCGATGAGGGCTACCAGTGCACCGAGGCTGGAGCTCTTGCCGTATCGTGCGCTGATGAAGTCGGCGATGGAGGTGATGCGCTGGGTGCTGGCGATACGCACCATCTTGCGGATCAGCAGCGGCGCCATGAGCATGGCGATCGTCGGCCCCAGGTAGATCAGCAGGAAGCTGGGACCGTAAACCGCCGCTCGACCCACGCTGCCGTAGAAGGTCCAGGCGGTACAGTAAACGGCGATCGAAAGGGCATACACGGTGGGCGAGCCTATCACCGAGCGGCCCTGTTCGGCGCGCCGGTCGCCCCAGGCAGCGATCACGAACAGCAGCGCCAGATAGCCGAAGGCGACCGCCAGTACGACCGGGTCGGCTCTCATTATGTCAGCTTTCCTCCTGCCGGTGCTCCATCAGCCAGGCGGCGAGGCCGATGACCAGCAGCCAGGCCGCGAACAGGTAGAGCGGCAGCCAGGACGGGCCGGCACCGGGCGGTCGATCGAAGATCAGCACCAGTGGCGGCGAGAAGAGCAGGGCCGCCAGACCGATCAGGGCAACCAGTCGAGCCTGTGGGCCGGCGCTGTTCATGTGCAGGCGTCCTCCCGATCGAAGGCAGTGGCCTGCAGGGCTAGCGCCTGCTCCAGGGTCTCGATGCCGCGCGCCTCGAGGCGCGGCATCAACGCCAGCCACAGTTCGGCAGTCACGCGTGCATCGCCGAGTGCCGTATGACGAGTCCCCGGGGGGAAGCTTAGGTCGTAGCGCTCGGCGAGCGTATCCAGGTCGTGCCCGTCCAGGCTCTCGTCGAGCGCCCGTGAGAGCAGCAGCGTATCGAGTACCGGCATGTCCAGGGCCGTACCGCTGCCGGTGGGCTGCAATGCCAGCAGATCGAAGGCGGCATTGTGGGCGAGAATCACGGCATCGCCGATATAGTCGCGAAAGCGCGGCAGGATCACCGGCAGCGGTGGGGCACCGGCGACCTCGCTGTCGGTGATGCCGTGAATCGCGGTACTGGCGGGCGGTATCGGCTTGCCGGGATCGACTCGCGCATCGAAGGTGTCACTGGCCAATAGCCGCCCGTTGACGATGCGACAGGCACCGATACTGATGACGGTATCGCCCCTACGCAGTTCGAGCCCGGTGGTCTCGGTATCGAAGGCAACGATCTCCAGTGCGCGCAAGGAGCGCCGGGCCAGCTCGGCATCCGGTGGCGGCAGGTCGGCGATGCCGAAATCGTGGAACTCGGGACGCGGCGGCAGCTGGCTGGGCGGTGCGCCGACACGATCCATGGCAGGCAGTGGCAGGCGCAGGCGAGCGTGCTGCCCATCGCCGTCCGCCAGGCTCCAGGCATCGCTGGCGTGCTGGCGCAGCAGGTCGCCAACCCGCGGTGAGAGTGGCAGCATCTCGAGTCGCTGCTCGCACCATGCCGCCAGCTCCCGCTGCGGCAACGGTTTGCCGGGCCAGATCAAGTCGAGGTAGACGCGGCGATTGCCAAGCAGGATCTCGCCTTCGAAATGGCGGGTGCTGGCATGCTGGCTCAGCCGCTCCAGTAGAGTCGCAAGCATGACCAGCAACGCCGGAGCATCGCCCTTGAACCAGGCGGGCATGCCGATGGGAAGCACCTCGATGGAGCGGTCTCCAAGCCGCTCATTGAGCGACTGCCAGAGATCGTTCGACCACAGGGGGACCAACCGTTCGCCCTGTTGCTGCATGTCCTCGATCAAGCGTCCGAGATTCTCGATCTCGTTGCCCAGTGCATGGCTCTCCTCGTCGATCACCGCCTCCAGGCGCTGGCGCAGCGTGTCGTCGATATGCCTGGCATGGCGTACACTGCCCAGCGCTTCGGCGGCGCTGGCGAGGCTGGCGCCGTGGCGGCGCAACGGTCCCATGTGCTGGGTCAGGCCGGCGCGGGCTCCCATCTCGCTGGTCCAGGCCGCGGTGGCATCGGTCAGGGTCAGCAGCGTTTCGCCGTTGCTCTGGGGTACCCGGCGCATCACCATGTGCAGCCAGCGTTCGTCGCAGGGGATCAGCAGTTCGCGTGGTGCGCCATCTGCCGGCAGTTTCCCCAGGGCTTCCTGAAGGCTCGATATGGGCAGCAGCGCCTCCAGGCGTTTACCCAGCCCGAGCCCGGTGTGCGCCTCGAACAGCTTCTCGGCGGCCTGGTTGAACAATAATATCCGGCGGTGGTGGTCGCAGAGCAGCAGTGGCGTGTCGAGTACCTGCAGCAGCGTCTCGAGCTCCTGGCGGATGCGAGCCGCGCTGCGCGCGCCTTCGGCGTGCGCGGTGGCCAGGCGCTGACGATCGCCACGCCAGGCCTCCCGTACCCTTACCAGATCCGGCCCCAGGCCGCGCAACCAGCCTTCGGGAGGGTAGTCCTCGCGGGCATCCGGGTTGGCCACCAGGCGAGCCAGCTGCACCTGCAGATGGCGCAACGGGGTGAACAACATGCGCTCAAGCAGCAGGCCGACAAGAAAGATGGTGCCGCCGCCTGAGAAGCAGCCGAGCCACAGTACCACTCTGGCGACGCCCTGGGGCTGGTACAAGCTGTCGAGCCAGGCGGCGAAGAGCGCACCCCCCAGCAGGCTGATGCCGCTGAGCAGCAACCACAGGCCGATCAGGCGCTGGCGCTTGGGCAGCTTGCCTCCCTTCATCAGGCATCCTCGGCGAGCAGGGCCTTTACCTTCTCGACCAGAGCCTGGGTCGAGAAAGGCTTGGTCACGTAATCGTCGGCACCCAGGGCCAGCCCCTTTTCACGCTCCACTTCGCGACCATGGGCGGTGAGCATGATGATCGGCAGCCTGGCGTGTCGGTCGTCTTGACGCAGTTGCTCCAGTACATCGAAGCCGCTTATCCCCGGCAGGCTGATATCGAGGAGGATCAGGTCGGGAGCGGCGTGCTCGACCTTGGCCAGGGCGCCTTCGCCATCTTCGGCCGTCTCTACCTCGAAGCCGGCCTGCTGCATAAGGAATTCCAGCGACAGGACGATGTTAGGCTCATCGTCCACCACCAGCACCTTGGCCATGCATGACTCCTTGAAGCGTCTTTGTATCTTGTTGATTGTCAGTCTAGTGCGCACGGCTTCGGCGGCAAAGGCGACCTTGGCACAAGGCGTCCGTGGCGGTGTGTTCGTAGCTGTGTGAAACGGGCTGGCAGCAAGCGCTCAGCGCGGTTCGTCGCCGTTCCTCTCGAGCGCTCGCCACTTGGGTCCCAGTGGGCCGAGCCACAGCCATACCTGCAGCAGAACCAGCATGGGCAGCAGCCAGGCGGGCGCGCCGGTGGTACGGCTCAGCACGTGGAATATCACGTAGGCGGTAACGCCGGCCGCCAGACCCACCAGGGAGAAGGTAAAGGCGCGCGTCCGGCCCGGCTGGCGGGTGACACGGAACAGCAGGCCGAGGAAGGCACCGAAGGCACCGGCCATGGCGAGTTGTAACAGGGTCGCTTGCATGCAGGCTCTCGTCGCGTGGTGGTGGCTGCTATCCGGCAGGGTAACGTGGCCCAGGCCCTGGAGCTGTAAGACCTTGGGTCAAGCCTGACGGAACGCCTCACCGGGGTGAGGTGCTGAAGACGCTTTCGATCCATTCCGAGTGGTGGACTTGTCACTTTACGCTGCCCATCCTTGGTGATCAGGGTGACGCACCCTGCCGGACCTTGCGCTTCGCAATATCAGTGAAGCGACGAGAATGACAAGGAATCTTCCTCAAAAAGGAGCTGACTCGAATGAGTGCTATCGTCCTGCTGGTTCTGGGTCTTGCGGGGATGGCCGCGGGGTATTTCCTCTACTCCCGCTTCATCGCCGCAAAGATCTATCGCCTCGATCCCGAGTTCAGAACGCCGGCCCATGAATACGAGGATGGCGTCGATTTCGTGCCGACCAATCGCTATGTCCTGTGGGGTCACCACTTCACCTCGGTGGCCGGTGCTGCGCCAATCGTCGGGCCGGCCATCGCGGTCATCTGGGGCTGGTTGCCGGCCTTCCTGTGGGTCGTGCTCGGCACCGTGTTCTTCGCTGGCGTGCACGATTCAGGCGCCATTTGGGCCAGCGTACGCAACAAGGCCAAGTCGGTCGGCGCCTTGACCGGCGATGTGGTCGGTGCGCGTGCTCGCAGCATCTTCATGATCGTCATCTTCCTCGTCCTGCTGATGGTCAATGCCGTGTTCGCGGTGGTCATCGCGGGATTGATGATGAAATTCTCCAGCGCCGTCGTGCCGGTGTGGGGTGCCATTCTCGTGGCACTGATCATCGGTCAGCTGATCTATCGGCGCATCCTCAGCCTGCCGGTGGTGTCGATCCTCGGCGTCATTGCGCTCTATGCACTGATCCTTATCGGCCCATCGGTGCCGATCCAGATGCCGACCGAGGTGGCTGGCTTCTCCGGCAATGCGGTGTGGATCCTGATTCTGTTCGGCTATGCGGCGATTGCCTCCATGCTGCCGGTCTGGGTGCTGCTGCAGCCGCGTGACTACATCAACGGCCTGCAGCTGTTCATCGGATTGATCGTGCTCTACGGTGCGATCGTACTGCTGAACCCCAGCGTGGTGGCGCCGATGGTCAACGACGACCTGCCGGCGGGCACCCCATCCATGCTGCCGCTGTTGTTCGTCACCATCGCCTGCGGCGCCATTTCCGGCTTTCACGGTCTCGTCTCCTCCGGTACCACCTCCAAGCAACTCAACAAGGAAACCGATGCCCGCTTCGTGGGTTACTTCGGCGCGGTGGGCGAGGGCATGCTGGCACTCGCGGCCATCCTTGCCGCCACCGCCGGCTTTGCCACCTTTGCCGATTGGCAGGCAGTGTATACCGCCTTTGGTGCCGGCGGCGTCAACGCCTTCGTCGAGGGCGGAGCCTACATGATCCACAACGGCCTGGGCTTGCCCGAAGCAACCGCGGCAACGCTGCTCACGGTAATGGCGGCGCTGTTCGCCGGTACGACCATGGATACCGGCCTGCGACTGCAGCGCTACATATTCCAGGAATGGGGCGAGATCTATCAGCAGCAGTGGATGACCAGGAACGTACCGGCGACGCTGCTGGCCGTGGGTAGCTGCCTGCTGCTCGCCTTTGGCGCCGGTGGTGCCGACGGTACCGGCGGCATGATCATCTGGCCGCTGTTCGGTACGACCAACCAACTGCTGGCGGGGCTGACCCTGTTGGTGGTCACGGTAATGCTGGTGCGCCAACGCCGGCCGATGTGGTACACCCTGGCGCCGCTGTGCTTCCTGCTGGTGATGACCATCGCTGCGCTGCTCATTCAACTGCGTACCTTCTTCAACGAGGGCAATTATTTCCTGCTGTTCGTGGATATCGTGGTATTGATCGCCGCCATCCTGGTGGCCATGGAGTGCGCATCGGCGCTTAAGCGCTCCCGCGCGGAAATGGTCAGGCAGGAATGAAACGAGGAGGCAAGCCCATGAGCGACGACGGTGATACTCAGGATTCTCGTCGCGAGCGGCTTCGGGCCTGGCTGAGCCAGGCCCGGTTTGCCGCCGAGGAGTTCTACAGCGCCCGCTATCGTGGCGCCATCGCCCGTGCCCGGCGCGACGAGGACGACCTGTTCATGCTGCTGGTGTTCTCCGAGATGATGGGCGTGCCCAACCCGGCCGCCTACTACACCCTGGAACTGCAGCCGCTGCTGCTCGAGCGCTTCCACGAGTGGCACCGACGCATGGGGATGGAGCGCTCGCCGCTGGACCATTTCCGATGCTGCTAAAGACCGGGCCTCGAACGCGCGGCGCCGGGGACAGGCCGTAGCGGGGGTCTTCTTCCAGGGATGGAAGTAGCAGCGCCCAGGGAAGGGTTTACGGCGCCCCCGCATAGGCCTGTCGCCGGATTAGCCGCGGAGCTTGCATCCCAACTAGGACGTGACGTGAAACAGTTACTCGACAAACGCCTGCTCTGGGTGGGCGGCAAGGGCGGCGTGGGCAAGACCACGGTGGCCGCCTCGCTGGCCGTGCTGGCCGCGCGCCGCGAACGCCGCGTGCTGGTCGTCTCCACCGACCCGGCCCACAGCCTCGGTGACGCTTTCGACCGTGAACTGCACGATGCGCCGCGACGTCTGCTGCCCAACCTGGACGCCATGGAGATCGACCCGGATGCCGAGGTCGAGGCGCACCTGACTCGGGTGACCGAGCAGATGCGCCGGTATGCCGCGCCGGAGATGATGGCCGAGCTGGAGCGCCAGATGCGCCTGACGCGCCAGTCGCCGGGTACCCAGGAAGCCGCCCTGCTGGAGCGGCTGTCGCGCATCGTCACCGATGATGTGGGGTCCTACGACCTGGTGATCTTCGATACCGCGCCGACGGGGCACACCTTGCGCCTGCTGACCCTGCCTGAAGCCATGGCGGCCTGGACCGATGGCCTGTTGGCGCACAATCGAAAGTCCGAGGAGCTGGGCAAGGTGCTCTCGCACCTGACGCCCAAGCGTGGCCGCGACGTGGCCACGCCCTTCGACGACCCGCAGGAAGACCCCTTGAGCGATCTCGACGAGCGTACTCGAGGCGTAGCACGGACGCTGATGGAGCGCCGTCGGCTGTTCCACCGCGCCCGGCGGCGCATCGAGAACGCCGAAGAAACCGGCTTCCTGTTCGTGATGACTCCCGAGCGGCTGCCGATTCTCGAGACGGTGCGTGCCGTGCAGGCCCTCGAAGCGGCCAAGGTGCCGGTGGCCGGCGCCGTGGTCAACCGGGTGATTCCCGCCGATGCCGACGGTGAGTTCCTGCGTGCCAGGCGCGCGCAGGAAGCCAGCTACCTGAGGCGCATCGACGAGCAACTCGCGCACTTGCCACGGCTGCGGCTGCCGTTGCTGCCGAGCGACATATTGGGTCTACCGGCCCTCGAGGCGCTCGCCGATCGTCTCGAAGGCCTGGGATTCTGAAGCGGCCCCCACGCCGATCGGCCATTGCTGTACGGCAATGGTCAAATGCAGGGCAGCAGGCTAACGCCGTCGGGCCGGGGCGTTTACACTTGCGCCCCTCGAACCCAGCCAGGAGAGCCTGTCCATGTCCGATAGCGTGCAACTGATCCAGCGATACTACGATGCCTTCAATCGCGGCGACTGGGACGCCATGCTCGACTGTCTCGATCCCGAAGTGGCGCACGACCTGAACCAGGGGCCGCGGGAGACGGGGCGTGACGTCTTTCGTCAGTTCCTGGCGCGCATGGATCGCAGCTACGTGGAGCGACTGGAAGACGTCGTGCTCATGCCTACCGCCGACGGTCGACGAGTCGCCGCAGAATACGTCGTCCACGGCGAGTACCGCATCACCGACGAGGGGCTTCCGCCGGCCAAGGGGCAGCGCTACGTGCTGCCGGGCGGCGCCTTCTTCGAGGTGGCGAATGATCGGATCACGCGCGTGACCAACTACTACAACCTGGAGGAGTGGCTGCGTCAGGTGGCCCAGGCGTGAGAACGACCGAGACCAGGAACATGAGGGAGGAGTAGCGATGCGCGTGGCCGTGGCCAAATATCCCATCGGCATGCCGGCAAGCTTCGACGATTTCGCCCGGCGCCAGGAAGCCTGCCTGAGGCAGGCGCGCGAGCTGGGTGCCCGGATCGCGGTCTTGCCCGAATACCTGAGCCTTGAACTCGCGGCCGGCTTTTCGCCCGAGGTGCACGGCGACCTTGCGGCCTCGCTGGCCGCCCTTCAAGCATGGCGAGGCGCCTGGTGCGAGCTCTATGGCCGCTTGGCGCGGAAGCTCGACATGTACCTGGTGCCAGGCACCTTCCTGCTCGATGTGGGCAGCGGGCGCTACCGCAACCGGGCCGACTGGTTCGCCCCGAACGGCGTTCATGGCTGGCAGGACAAGCTGCAGCTCACCGGCTACGAGAAGCAGAGCGGCATCATCGAACCGGGTGACGCGCTGCACGGCTTCGACTGCGACGGTCATCGGGTCGGCATCGCGGTCTGCTATGACGTGGAGTTCCCGCTACCGGTACGCGCCCAGTTCGAGGCGGGCATACGCCTGCTACTGGTGCCCAGTTGCACCGACACCGCTGCCGGTGCGACCCGTGTGAGGATTGGTTGTCTCGCCCGTGCGCTCGAGAATCGCTTCTTCGTGGCCCAGGCGGTGACCGCCGGTGAGGCGCCATGGAGCCCGGCGCTCGACGTCAACACCGGCGAGGCGACCCTCTACGCGCCGATGGATCACGGCTTTCCTGCCGACGGGATACTCGCCGCCACCCAGGGCGATGCGCTGTGGGCCTGCCATGAGGTCGACGTGGCCAGGCTGGAACTCAGTCGCGCACAGGCTCAGGTGGACAATGACCGTGACTGGCCAAACCAGCTCGTCACCACGTTGCAACACTGGCCCGAGGGTCCAGATGTCGTGGCGCCGCGGTGCGAGCCAGCATCGGCGTGAGGTGATCCCTACTTGCGTTCCGTGCTACAGGCCGCAACCTATGGCAGAAGTTGATGAAGCGCCTGGCCGGCACGCCCCAGCCACTCGTTCAGCGCTCGCGTACTCTGGTTGAGGTGATAGGCGCGTGGCAGCCAGGCCGCCAGCCCCTCGGGCGGAGGGCTGGCGAACTCGGTGGGCGCGGGGATCACTTTCAGGCCCTGGGCCTCGAATTCCGCCACGGCCCGGGGGAGATGCCAGGCCTGCGAGACCAAGGCTATCCGTTCTATGCCATCGGCACGCAGCCTCTCGGCGCTGAAGCGGGCATTCTCAGCGGTGTTGCGGCTTTCCTCCTCCCGCCAGCGTACGGGCACGTCGAAGACGTCGCGCAGCGCGGCTGCCATCAGGCTTGCCTCGGCGGCTTGCTCGCCATGACGCCGTCCTCCGCTGACTAGCAGCGGTAGGTCGCTCTGGCGATGCAGATGAACACCATAGGCCAGTCGGCGCCAGGTGGGGTTCGCCGGCGCGTCGCCCCAGCCGAATTCAGGGGCATCGTAGTCCCGACCACCACCCAGGATGACGATCGCTTCGGCGCTTTCCAACTGGCTGCGCGTCGGGGTTGCGTAAGGTTCCAGCCCCTGACGCAGGGTATGGCTGACCATCGGCGTGGCGAGCAGCAGCAGGCCGAACAGGCCCACCACGATCAGCAGGGCGCCGAGGAAGCGCTTGGGGCTGAGCCATAGTCCCAGCAGTACCAGCAATACGTTGAGCGCGGGTGGCAGCAAAAAGATCTTCAGCAGCGTCATCGTGGCGATCCGGTCAAGCGTGATAGAGGAGCTCCAGCCGGCGGCTGGGCCAGTGGACGACGGCGGTGCGCAATGTCATGCGGTCTGCCAGCGCGGGATGCTCCCGGGCGATGACCTGGGCGGCGAACTCGGCGAGGAAACAGGATTTCAGCTCGGCGCGGGCGCGATCCACGCCGACCGCTTCGTAGGGGGTCGAGGCCAGCAGCAGGAAACCGTCGTCGCGGATGCGTCCCGCCTTCATATTGCCGGCGATGATCGCCGCGGCGGTGCCGATGGGGCCGGAAAGGTCGGGGCTGTAGGGGCCGACGATCAGCGCGGTATTGGGCAGGTGCAGGAAATCGAAGCCGCGACCGACGCAGATCACCCACTCGCGATGCTCGATGCCGAGTTCGCGATCGGTCCCGCGCAGCGAATCGACGTGCTGCAGGTTGCCTTTCAACAGCGGCAGCAGATCGCGGCGAATGTCGACCGGCATGTCGGGGCACAGATTGGCGAGGCGGCGTTCGAGGTCGTCTTCGGCATCTGCCGCGAGTTCGCTGATGTCGAGCGTGGCGTCGTCGGCACCATGCACGATGAGCGCGTCGGTGTCGGTTTCGAAGCCGCATACCAGCGGATAAACATGGCGATGGTCGCGGCCGAAGATACGCTCTGCCTGGCGGCGTATCTCGCGGGCATGCGCCAGAGCGGCATGCGTGTCGCAGGCAAAGCCGGCACAGCCGCGCAGTTTTTCGCCGCGGGAGAAGTGGTAGGTGATGATCAACAGTACGCCGTTGCCGCGTCGTACGGCGCTTTCGACGGTCTCGGTGAGGATCTCGCCGAGATAAGGCCAACCCAGGTTGAAGATGCCACCGAGGTTGCGAAACGGAGTGATGATACCCAACGGCGTGCGCGTGGCATGGGGGAGGTGGAGACGACCATCCATGCACTTCATGGCCAGTATCCGTGTGGGATGGTTGGCCAGGTAGCGCTCACGGGCCAGCCAGGCCGAGGGACTGCAGAAAGTGTCGGCATGCTCTCGCGAAAGGGCGAGCAGCGCTTCGATGCGCTCTTCGATGGGGCGGTCGTGCAATGGCATGCATCCGGCTCTGGTTATTGTTATCTATCCGGCATCGTCCATGACTGTACCGTTATATGCAAAACCCCCATTAGTCGCATTTTCAGTTCGAAATTCGCTTAGCCAATACCGGCTTATGTGATATCCACCTTTTCCTTGTATTCGCAGAGATCCTCGATCACGCAACTGCCGCAGCGTGGCCGGCGCGCCACGCAGGTGTAGCGGCCATGCAGGATCAGCCAATGATGGGCATCGCGGCGAAACTCCCGAGGCACGTGGCGCAGCAGTTTCTGTTCGACCTCGTCGACGTTCTTGCCGGGTGCCAGGCGGGTGCGGTTGGCCACACGGAAGATGTGCGTGTCCACGGCGATGGTGGGCTCGCCGAAGGCGGTGTTGAGAATCACGTTGGCAGTCTTGCGCCCTACGCCGGGCAGCGCCTCGAGTTCGGCGCGAGTGCGCGGCACCTCGCCGCCATGCCGTTCGACCAGGATGCGGCAGGTCTTCATCAGGTTCTCGGCCTTGGTGTTGTAGAGCCCGATGGTCTTGATGTGCTCCTTGAGCGCTTCGAGGCCGAGGTCGATGACGGCCTGGGGCGTATTGGCCGCAGGAAACAGCCGAGCAGTGGCCTTGTTGACCCCGACATCGGTGGCCTGGGCGGAGAGCAGCACGGCGGTGAGCAACTCGAACGGCGTGTTCCAGTTCAGTTCCGTGGTCGGCTCGGGGTTGTGAGCGCGCAGGCGGGAAAAGATCTCGTAGCGTTTCTGTGCATTCATGCGTGGGCTCGTGGTGAGGGTGCTCACTGCGGATCGGATGTCAGGGAGGCGCGAGCCTCCTCCAGCAGAGCGGTGGCGCGTTCGAGCTGCACTTCGGCCAGGCGGCAGGCTTCGCTGTCATGGCATCGCTGGGCGTGCTCGAACTGCTGGCGAGCTCTGCGTACCGCCTGTTCGGCTGCCTTCATGGCCATCTGGCGCTGGCGCTGTGGTGCTGGGCCGCCACGCGAACCGCGTGACCGTTGCTGGATCATACGGCGCTGCCGCTCCAGGCGCTTCTCCCGTTCCAGGCGCTTCTCCCGCTCCAGGCGCGCCCGGTGCCGCTGCCGGCCCAGTCGTGCCCGACGATCCAGGTAGTCCTGGCGTTCGGCCTCGTCATTGGCCGCCTGCCACTCGGGATGGGGAATCAGATCGATGCAGTCGACGGGGCAGGGTGCCACGCACAGCTCGCAGCCGGTGCACTCGGAGGTGATCACGCTGTGCATCCGCTTGCTGGCCCCCAGAATGGCGTCCACCGGGCACGCTTGAATGCACTTGGTGCAGCCGATGCATTCTGCTTCGCGGATGACGGCCGCCAGCGGTGTTTGAGCCGGTTGCTCGAGTGCCTCGATCTGCCGCCCGGTCAGCTCGGCGAGGCGTACGACGGTTTCGTCACCGCCGGGCGGGCAGCGGTTGATCGGCTCGCCCGCCACGATGGCCTCGGCGTAAGGCCGGCAACCTGGGTGACCGCACTTCCCGCATTGGGTCTGTGGCAGCAGCGCGTCGATGGCGTCGATCAAAGTGCTGTGGCCCGTCACGTCGTCTCCTGTTGGGGGCAGGGAGTGCCAGAGATAGCTGGCAGTCGGCCATTATACGCTGCAGGACCTAAGTGGGCATACCGACCGGCCCGTTGCCGCACCTCAGCGCTCGAGGGGGCTGAGCGGCTCGCCGACACGATAGGCTTCCACGCGGTTGCGCCCCTCCGTCTTGGCCTGGTACATGGCCTGGTCGGCGGCTCGCATGATGTCGTACGGCGTCGACAGGTCCGCTCGGTGCGCGGCGACGCCAATGCTGACGGTGACGCTGGAACGGGTCGGGGAGATCTCGTGGGGAAGGTTAAGCTCGTCGACGGCACGGAGCAGCGCTTCGGCATGGGCGAGGGCCGCCTCCAGCGATGTTCCGGGGAGCAGCACGCTGAACTCCTCGCCGCCGGTGCGTGCCAGCAGGAAACCGTGGGCGCTGAGCATCTGGTCCATGCGCTGTGCCAGGGTAATCAGGCAGGCATCGCCCGCCTGGTGTCCATAGTGGTCGTTGTAGAGCTTGAAATGGTCGATGTCGATCATCATGGCGGCGGCACGGGGTGTAGGGCCAGGGCGGCTCAATGCCTGGGCAAAACGCTCGTCGAAAAGACGGCGGTTGGCGACGCCCGTCAGGGGATCGTGTTGACTCAGTTCGCGCAGCTGCTCGGATTGCCTGTTCTGATGCTCCAACAGGCTGCGGAACTCCCGCGACAGGGTGCCGATCTCGTCGCGGCGCGTCACCAAGCGATCGGGCATGTCGGGCGCCACTGCCTCATGGTGAAGGCGCTGGGTGTAGTGGGTGAACTGGCGCAGCGGCAAAAGCACCATGCGTTCGAGCAGCCACAGCACGATCAGCAGCGTGACGATCAGCACGCCACCGGTCCAGTAGAGGGCGAAGCGGAAGGTTTCGAGGCTTGCCTGATAGCGCTGTCGGGGCAACACGGCCTCGATGCGCACGGCGCGACCCGGCGGCAGGGCCGAGATGAGACGATGCGCTGCCATGTGCGTCGGTGAGATGCGCTCCAGCTGCTGGACGGGGCCCTCCTGTTCAGTCACGGGAGTCAATTCCAGTTGGATGCCGGTGGTGTCGCGCAACTGCTCGATCCAGGAGGCGTCGAGTGGGCGAACCATGGCCAGCCAGCCGGCGGCCGAGGACTCCTCGCGGCTCTGATGAATCGGTGACAGGGCCGCCATGCCGAGCTCGGCACGGGACAGCAGCCAAGTGTCGGTGGCATCGTCCGGCTTGCGTTCGATATGACGGCCGAGGAAGGCTACGGCCGGTGTCGCCCAGTCGCAGGGAGCTTCTACCCCCGGGCATGAAGTAAATTCGCCTTCTGCGTCGAAACCAACGACCCAGTGAGCCTCGAGGTCGGCATCGAGAAAGAGCATCATCTCGAGAGCGAGAGTCTCGAGGGTATCCTCGTAGAGGTTCGAGTCGACGTATTCCGGCCGTTTCCCGCTAACGAAGTCATAGGAATCGTCCCAGTAGGCCCAGTCCTCCACCAGGCGGCGCATATGGTTGAGTTCGCTGTCCAGCGCACGCTCGGCCCGATCGAGTTCGGCGCCGGCAAAGCTCTCCTCGTCTTCCAGCAGGATCGGCATGATCTGGTAGCGAGCGACCAGGACCAGGGCCAGCAACGCCAAGCACAGCACGCCACACAATGACAGCAGGAATCGGTTACGCAACGAATGGAGCCTTGTCGTCATCGAGGCATGCCTGTTTGTGTGCCGTCACCGCGGACGTCAGGTGTCGGCACCGGTGTAGGTGATCGCTTACAAGAACTATCGGCTTGGTATTACAAAACTTAAATGAGCTGAGAATTCTAATCTACAAATACCCACCCACTCCCAATACAGATCAAGTATTGGCGGTTCGCGCTCCTTGGAAAGAAAAGCGCGGCCGAAGCCGCGCTGATTAACTGTCACGAGGCTGTCTACCTGACGCGCTGGCCGGGTTCAGCCCCCGAATCCGGCGACAGCAGATAGATACCGTCGTTGTCTCCCGCTGCCAGTACCATGCCTTCGGAGAGGCCGAAGCGCATCTTGCGCGGTGCCAGGTTGGCCACCATGACCGTCAGACGCCCCTCCAGAGCCTCGGGGGCATAAGCCGAGCGGATACCGGCGAAGACGTTGCGCGTCTCGCCGCCCAGGTCGAGGGTCAACTGAAGCAGCTTGTCGGCACCTTCGACGTACTCGGCCTTGGCGATGCGGGCGATGCGCAGGTCGACCTTGGCGAAATCGTCGAAGGCGATCGTCTCAGCGATGGGATCGTCGGCAAGCGGCCCCTTGACCGCCTCCTTGAGCTTCTGTTCTTCCACCAGGTCCTCCTTCGATGCCTCGATCATGGCATCGATCTTCTCCCGCTCGACGCGGGTCATCAATGGCTTGAATTTGGCAATCTCATGCGCGAGCAGCACGTCGTGACGGCTTTCCCAGTCGAGTGACTCCAACTGCAGGAAACGGCGTGATTGCTGGGCCATGGCCGGGACGATCGGGGCAAGATAGACCATCAGCTGGCGGAACAGGTTGATCCCCACCGAGCAGATCTCCAGCACCTCCTGCTCGCGACCCTCCTGCTTGGCCAGCACCCAGGGTTCCTTGTCGGCAATGTAGGTGTTGGCCTCGTCGGCCAGCTCCATGATCTTGCGCACCGCACGGCCGAACTCACGGGCCTCGAAGTCCTCGGCGATGTCGTCACCGGCGGCGATGAAGCGAGCGACCAGTTCCGGCTCGGCACAGTGCGACGAGAGCACGCCGTCCCCCAGCTTCTTGACGAACCCGGCACAGCGACTGGCGATATTGACGACCTTGCCGACGAGGTCGGCGTTCACCCGAGCGGCGAAGTCCTCGAGGTTGAGGTCCAGGTCGTCGACCCGCGAGGTGAGCTTGGCAGCGAAGTAGTAGCGCAGGTATTCGGGGTTGAGGTGCTCGGCGTAGGTCGCTGCCTTGATGAAGGTCCCGCGGGACTTCGACATCTTGGCGCCATTGACGGTCACGAAGCCGTGGCAGTTCACCGCCGTGGGCGTGCGGAAGTCAGCGCCGTGCAGCATGGCCGGCCAGAACAGGGCGTGGAAGTAGACGATGTCCTTGCCGATGAAGTGGTACACCTCGGCCTCGGAGTCCTTTTGCCAGTAGGTGTCGAAGTCGAGGCCGGTGCGGTCGCACAGGTTCTTGAAGCTGGCCAGGTAGCCGATCGGCGCATCCAGCCAGACGTAGAAATACTTGCCGGGGGCGTCGGGGATCTCGAAGCCGAAGTAGGGTGCGTCGCGGGAGATGTCCCACTCGTTGAGCCCCGATTCGAACCACTCCTGCAGCTTGTTGCCGATCTGCGTCTGCACGTGGCCGCCGCGGGTCCACTGCTTGAGGAAGTCGGCGAAGTCCGGCAGCTTGAAGAAGTAGTGGGTGGAGCTGCGCACCTCGGGCGTGGCGCCGGAAATGGCCGATACGGGGTCGATCAGTTCCGCCGGCGTATAGGTGGCGCCGCACGCTTCGCAGTTGTCGCCGTACTGGTCGGGTGTCTTGCACTTGGGGCAGGTGCCCTTGATGAAGCGGTCGGCCAGGAACAGACCCTTGACAGGGTCGTACATCTGCTCGATGTCGCGGGTGGCGATATGGCCACGGTCGCGTAGGCGGGTATAGATCAGCTCGCTGAAGTGGCGGTTCTCCTCGGAGTGGGTCGAGTGATAGTTGTCGAAGGCCACGCCGAAGGTGGCGAAATCCGCCTGGTGCTCCTTCGAGACGCGCTCGATCAGCGCCTCGGAGCTGATCCCTTCCTGCTCGGCGCGCAGCATGATGGCAGTGCCGTGGGCATCGTCGGCGCACACGTAGTGGCACTCATGGCCGCGGCTCTTCTGGAAGCGCACCCAGATATCGGTCTGGATGTACTCCAGCAGATGGCCAAGGTGGATCGAGCCGTTGGCGTAGGGCAGGGCGCTGGTGACCAGGATCTTGCGCGGGGCGCTGGTGGAGTTCGACATATCGGCTCTGGAATTCCCAAGAAAAACAGGCTTTCGATTGTATCCCTGTTGGCGCGTCCCTGCATCCGATGGCAGGCAAAGGCACCCGAAGTCATCGAGGCCTTGCCCGGTGCACTACGCTATGGCCAGACATGGACAGACTCGACAGACACGACAAGGAGGCAGGCTTGGACCCGATATTCTTCGATCAATGGCAGGCTCTGTTGCGCACGGCCGTACTTGGCGTGCTGGGCTATGCGGGGCTGGTGTTCCTGCTGCGTATTTCCGGTCGGCGCACGCTATCGAAGATGAATGCCTTCGACCTGGTCGTCACCGTCGCGCTGGGCTCGGTGCTGGCCACAGTCATGCTCAGCAAGGACGTGACCCTGGCGCAGGGCATCCTGGCCTTCGCGCTGCTCATAGGCATGCAGTATGTGGTGACCTGGGCGAGCGTGCGCCATCGCTGGGTCCGGCAACTGGTCACCGGTGAGCCGGCGCTGCTGTTCTACCGTGGCTGTTACCTGCCTGATGCCATGCGCAGGGCGCGTGTTACCGAGGAAGAAGTGCGTGCGGCGATGCGGGCTGCCGGCACGGCCGAGCTCGCCGCCATCGCGGCCGTGGTCCTCGAGACCGACGGCTCGTTCAGCGTGGTGAAGGGGGAAAACCGCTCTGAAGTACCCAGTCTCGCCGGGGTGAAAGTGCCCGGAGCCCGGCCCGGCGAGCCGATCGGAGCCGACCGCAAGGGGCCGCCGGAACGCTGATGGATGCGATCGGCTGCCTGCTTCGTTACAATAGAAATGGATGAATCCAAGGATGGGTTCCGTACACGACTCACGCATCGCAGGTTACGCATCATTCCCATAGCCGAACGACCAATGCTGAGGATGATACGATGAAACTGCGACTGACTCTGCCCCTGCTGTTGATTGCCGGCCTGTTGGTGGGCTGTGGCACGAACGCCGTTGCCCCGCGCTATACCAGCTCGAATCCCGACATCATGCGCATCAGCGAAGAGCAACCCGCCAATCCCGAGAAGACCGTCGAGGATCTCGGCTCCTACTGTGTGGAAGTCACCGAAACCTGGAACGCTCACGGCGAAACGCCCAATGGCCAAACCCTGTGGGCCAAGGACACCCAGCGCGCTGTCGTTCCATGTGACTGAAGCCTTGGCCAGGATGACGGACTAGCGGCACTCAGCCCGGCCCATGCCTCGGCATGGGCCGATTTCGTTGAGGTGTCGTTAGCTTGCCCCGCCCCTGGCATCGAGGGAAACGTCTTCGATCGGCGACTTCTCTTGCTCTACTGTATAGAATGACAGGCATGAAGGTGGGATGATGCGAGGCTGTGGTGGAGCAATGGCAGGGGTTCGTGCTGACACGGCACTGGCGGGATACCCCCGCGGGCTGTGAAGTGGGGTTCTGGTTGGCGACCGACGCCGGGCCGCGCTATGTGCGTTTGCCGCCACAGCCTTCGGTGATGTTCCTGCCCGCAGAGCAGCGCGACCAGGCCGAGGTACTGCTGCGTGGCGAGCGCGACGGCGAGCTGCGCCAGTTGAACCTGCGGGATTTTAAACACCGCACCGTAATCGGCCTTTACTGTCGCCAGCATCGCCAGTTGATGAACCTTGCCAAGCGCCTGGGCGATGCCGGCATCGATATCTACGAAGCCGACGTGCGTCCACCGGAGCGCTACCTGATGGAGCGCTTCATTACCGCACCGGTAACGTTTTCCGGACAGGAAGGCGTGGATGGCACTCTGCATGACGCCCAGTTGCGGCCGCAGCGTGGCTATCGCCCTCGGCTCAAGCTGGTCTCGCTGGATATCGAGACCGATGTTCGCGGCGAGCTCTACTCAATCGCGCTCGAGGGCTGCGGCCAGCGCCAGGTCTACATGCTGGGGCCCGCCAACGGTGGGAACGGCGAGGCCGAGCGCAAGCGAGACTTCGCACTGGATTACTGTGCTGACGTTGAAGAGCTGCTGGAAGCACTCAACCGCTGGCTAGCCCGGCACGACCCCGACGCGATCATCGGCTGGAATCTGGTGCAGTTCGACCTGCGCATCCTGCAGCGACACGCAGAACGTCTCGGCGTGCCGCTGCTGCTGGGACGCGGTGGCGAGCCGCTCGGGTGGCGCGCCCATGGCAGCAATCCCAACCACTTCTTCGCCTCGGCCGCCGGGCGGCTGATCATCGACGGCATCGAAGCCCTGCGCCAGGCGACCTGGCGATTCGACTCGTTCAGCCTGGAGAACGTTGCCCGGGAGCTGCTTGGCGAGGGCAAGGCGATCGACAATCCCTACCAGCGCATCGAGGAGATCGATCGCCTGTTCGCTGAAGACAAGCCGGCCCTGGCCCGTTACAACCTCAAGGACTGTGAGTTGGTCAGCCGCATCTTCGCCAAGACCGAGCTCATCGATTTTCTGCTCGAAAGAGCCAGCGTCACCGGGCTGCCGGCCGATCGCAGCGGTGGGTCGGTGGCGGCCTTCTCACATCTTTATCTGCCGCGCATGCACCGGCTGGGGTTCGTGGCGCCGAACCTCGTGGAAGGGCGCGGCGGGGAAGACAGCCCGGGCGGCTTCGTCATGGACTCCCGGCCGGGGCTCTACGACTCGGTGCTGGTGCTCGATTTCAAGAGCCTCTATCCCTCGATCATTCGCACCTTCCTGGTCGATCCGGTCGGCCTGGTGGCGGGCCTGTGCGAGACCGAGGCCCAGACCGTACCGGGCTTTCGCGGCGCACGCTTTTCGCGTACCCGGCACGCGCTGCCCGACATGGTGGAGAGGGTATGGCAAGGACGCGAGGCCGCCAAGCGCGATGGCAATGGACCGCTGTCCCAGGCACTGAAGATCATCATGAACTCGTTCTACGGTGTGCTCGGCTCGCGTGGCTGTCGCTTCTTTGATCCGCGACTGGCCTCGTCGATCACGTTGCGCGGCCACGAAATCATGCGCCGCACCCGTGAGCTGATCGAGGCCGAGGGTTACACGGTGATCTATGGCGACACCGACTCCACCTTTGTCTGGCTGGGGAGTGCCCATGAGGAGGACGACGCCCATGCCATCGGTCGGCACCTGACGGAGCGCGTCAACCGCTGGTGGGCACAACACCTCGACAGTGAACATGGTTTGACGAGTGCGCTTGAGCTGCAGTACGAAACTCATTTTCGGCGCTTTTTGATGCCGACCATTCGCGGGGCCGAGGAGGGCAGCAAGAAGCGGTATGCCGGGCTGGTACGGGATGCCGATGGTGGCGAGCGCGTCGTGTTCAAGGGACTGGAGACGGTACGTGCCGACTGGACGCCGTTGGCAAAGCGCTTCCAGCAGGAGCTGTACCAGCGCATTTTCCTCGGCGAGCCTTTCCGGGACTATGTCCGCGACTACGTCAGCAGAACCCTAGCCGGCGAGTTCGACGAGCGTCTGGTTTACCGCAAGCGCCTGCGCCGCCGGCTCGACGCGTATCGCCGCAACGTGCCGCCCCATGTACGCGCCGCGCGCATGGCCGATGAACTCAATGACCGGCTCGGACGTCCACGGCAATATCAGCACGGCGGCTGGATTCGCTATGTGATTACCGTGGCGGGGCCGGAACCGCTCGAGGCCCACCGCTCCGCGCTCGACTATCAGCACTACCTCTCCCGTCAACTTCAGCCGGTGGCAGATGCTATTCTGCCCTTCGTCGACGCAGACTTTGCCAACCTGATCGATAGGCAACTTGGGTTGTTCTGAGGCACTCATCTTCCTCAGGCCATGACCCCCGGTCCTTAGCGTAGAGCCAGGTCGGAGGGCACGGCAGGAGCGTTGCCCGAGGCATCGGGCGAGCGATCGGCTTCGTCTTCGGCGAAGTGGTATTCACCGCTCGGAGCGGGGCGGCAGGCGCTGTTGCTCGATGAGAGATAGGGGCGCAGGATCGGCTCCATCCCCTTGAGCGCCTGGACTGGCAGCGCCGAAGTGAAGCGGAAGTCGTCCGAAGCGCTGCCGGGAACATAGGCGGTCAGGGTGCCGAAATGGTCCTCGCCGAGATAGAAGACGAAGGTCGCCGTGCGATTGCGTGCCTGGGAGCTGATGACCTGGCCGCCACGGCCCACCGTTTCGATCCGGTTGTTGCCGGTGCCGGTCTTGCCCCCGAGTACCAGTGGCGAACCGTCTTCGAGCGTGAAGCTGCCCTGGAGGCGTCTGGCGGTGCCGCCCTCGACCACTTGCGACAGCGTCTCACGCAGCACCGCGGCCACTTCTGGCGCCATGACGCGCTGGGCTCGACCGCTGGCTGGCAGGAAACGGGTCTCGTAAGGGGTATTGGCGGCGAAGTGCAGCTCGTCGATGCGCAGGGTGGGGAGCCGTACGCCGTCGTTGAGGATGATGCCCATCAGTTCTGCCAATGCCGCCGGGCGATCTCCCGATGAGCCTATGGCAGTGGCCAGCGAAGGCACGAGATGATCGAAGGGGTAGCCCAGGCGCTGCCAGCGCTCGTGGATGTCGCTGAATGCCTCGACCTCGAGCATGGTGCGAATACGCACATCGCGCGCGCTGCGATGTCGGGTCCTGAACAGCCACTGGTAGACCTCCTGGCGCTCGTCTGCGCTGGCGGATGCGGCCTCGCCGAAGTTCGCGTCGGGATAATCGAGCAGATAGCCCAGCAGCCATAGCTCCAGCGGATGTACCTTGGCGATATAGCCCTGATCGGTAAGTGAATAGTTTCCCGGCGCATAGCGCTCGTAGAGCGTATCGATTTCGCGCTCGCTAAGGCGGCTGGCGTCGGGTAGCCAGGCGATGAGAAAAGCGGCGAAATTGTCGAGGTTGGCCTCGGGAAACAGGTAGCGATGGACGGCAGCCAGTCGTGGCGCCGAGATATTGAGCCCTTCGAGAAAAGTGACGAGCCGCTGGTCGGTATCGAGGTGGTGATACTTGCGCCAGAACCGCTGCAGGTAGGTGCGCCCCTCGCGATCGGCGAACAGGCGCAGGTACTCCATGCGCCGGGGGTCGCTGTCGTCCTCCAGCAGTTGGCTGCGAGGTTCGCTACCGTGGGTACTGTAGCGCACGAGATCACGCATCAGGCGGATGAAGGGCAGGTTGAGCGACTCGCGCATGGCTTCGGCCAGGGTCGGGTTGCGCCCGTTGTCTTCGCGACGGAAGTTGTTGAACGTATGGCGCCCGCCGCCGGTGAAGAAAGCCTCCGCCGGGCTTGCCGAATAGCGACGCTCCATGGCCATGTTCAATAGCTCGGCGAGCGCCAGCTCGGGGTTCTCGATGAGCCGGTCCAGTACCCAGCGGCTGAGCACGTCCTGGCGATCGATTTCGACCGCACGTAGCGCTTCGCGACTGCTCCCCGAGTGCCGTGCGTGCAGCTCGGCGATCACTTCCAGGTAGGTGGCCAGTACCCTCAATTTGGCGGTCGAACCGAGCTCGAGCTTGCTGCCCTGGTTGATGTCGAACGGCTGGTCGGTATTGTCGGTCTGCACGCGAACCACGAATCCCTCTTCGCTGCGTTCGAACAATGTAAAGCTGTAGCGTACGTCCTGTGTTCGCTCCGCTGTGAGCAAGCGATCTCCCAGCAGGCCGACCTCACCGGCAAACTCGGGATCGGCCAAGCGATGCAAGTAGTGGGTCACTTCCCGTTGCAGCCCGGCATCGAGGGTGGTGCGAGCGCTGAGGTCGAGGCGGTCGAGGTCGTAGAGCGACATGCCCAGCATGCCGCTCAGGCGCTGGCGCGAGACCTGGAGCGCCTTGTCGGCTTCCACGCTCAGGTCAAAAGGAGTCTCGTCGTAATCGCGAAACGTCAGGCGTTGAGCCAGCGCCTCCTGGGCGAGCGCATCTGCTACCACGCCTTCCTGACGCAGCAGTCGCAGGTAGCTGTCGGTCAGATCCTCCAGAGCCACCCGACCGCCGGTGAGATACCACGAGGGGCGCCGCTGCGCGATCATGAGGGCCACGACCTGGCGCAGGGCAAGCCCCTGTTCGGCGCGCTCTTCGACTTCATCGAAGCCGACGCCAAGACGACGATTGAAGGCATCGAAATCGGTCCCGAACCAGACCCACAGCCCGTCGCCGACACCATGTACCTCGCCATAGCCGGGGGCTGCCGAGAGCGGCACGGTATTGAGGTAGTCGAGCGCCACGTCCTGGCGAGCGGTCAAGGTCTGAGGACCGTCACGGTAGCTGCGTACGCTTGCCGAGATCATCTGGCGCAGCTTCTCCCGAGGGGAGTAAGTCAAGCCCTGGGGGGAGTGGCGATACTTTTCCAACTGCGTGGCGAGTGTGCTGCCGCCTGCTGCCTGTCCGGGCAGATCCAGTGCCCGGCCAACCTGGGACAAAGCCGCCTTGGTGAAGCGCGGCCAATCGACGGCTGGGTTGGCGTAAGGCGTACTCTCGTCCAGCAGCTGGCGGTTCTCGATGAACAGCAGGGTCTGCAGAACGATCGGAGGAATGCTGTCGAAACTGGCGTACTGGCGCTGAGGGTGCCGGAACCGGTAGAGGGTGTCGCCCCGGCACTCCTCGATGGTCAGTCCTGCCTGGGTCTTTTCCGTATAGGGAGGGAAGAAACCTCGGCGGGTATAGTCGAGCAGGGCAGGCGTGAAATGGGCTTGCTCGATGACATCATAGCCACGTGACAGCAGGCGTGCTTCCAGTTTCGGCAGATGCGTATAGCCCAGGCGCTGGTCGAAAGGACCGTGGCTGGGGAATTGGATGCGGTTGCTGCTACCGGGCTCCAGCGTGTAGCGCAGAGTGGCGGCATAGCGCGAGATTTCCTGAGCCTGGAAGTGCGATGTCTTGGCTTCGGCAACCAGCAGAGTGGCAAGTGATATCCCGAACAGCAGTAGCAGGATGCCCAGGCCCAGGTAGAGATAGCGGTGAGACGGCTGATCCTGAGGAGCCGGAGCGAGTCTCGGTTCCTGAATGAAGGGCGAGCGCGTCTCGAGCGACTCGCCACTGTCGCGCCACGCCACGGTAGACGAAGTCCGGCGTGACGAAGCCCTGCGAACCCCCATGCGTCACCCCCACCGACCGCGACCTGTTAATTTCGTTTTAGCTCAGTCCAGCGGGGCAATAAAGTGGCTGCTAAAAAAGAATTTGTAACAGGGACGGCCAGCGGGCGAGTCCATGTGCCAAGCAAGGGGTTGCTATCGAGTACGGTAGACGCCGAAGTGCTTCAGCCCTCTGTCGTGCAGGTGCATGGCCTGCATGCGACTCATCACACCCTGGTCACAGTAGAGCAGGTAGCGGCGATCGCTGGGGAGTGTCGCGGCGCGCGATTGAAGTTCGAAGAAGGGGATCTCCAGGCACTCGACCTGCTCGAGCGAGAGGGGAGCGGCCTCGCGCTCTGCCGGAGGGCGAATGTCGATCACGCTGACGTTCGATGCACTGGCCACTCCCTGCAGGTCCGTCACGACTTCCAGCGGAGCGTCGTTGCTGGGCGGTGACTCGAGGAGATGATCGGAGCGAGTGAGGACTGCCTGTTCCACGGCGGCATCAAGCACGCTGAAATCGAAGTTCATTTCGGCGGCAGCGACCTTTTCGTGCCGCGCTTGGGTGTTGGGCCGTTGGGAAACTGCACCGCATACCTCCGGCATGCCTTCGGCAAAGGGGGCGGTGCCGATCTCACGCGCGGTATCGATGATCGACTGCTTGTCCTCGGCGATCAACGGGCGCAGGATCGGTACGTCGCTGGCCTCGTCGATCAGCACCAGGTTGGTCAGGCTCTGGCTCGAGACCTGGGCGATGGCATCCCCGGTCACCAGCATGGGAATGCGCGCGCGCGATGCGATGCGGCTCGCTGCTCGTACCATCATGCGCTTGAGTACCACGCCGATGAGCCCGTCGGGTATGCTGCGCTGCAGTTCCGCCACGACGCCTTCGAACGGCACCGCAAAGAACTTCACCCGGTGCGAGCGGCCGTAGGTCTCCCATAGATGGGAGGAGACTTCTCGCACGGCGGCTTCGTGACCGGCACCGCCGAGCTCGAAAAACAGGAAATGTGTCTTGATACCGCGTCGCATCATCTTCCATGCGGCGACGGGCGAGTCGTAGCCGCCCGAGATCAATGCCAGGGCCTGGCCCTGCAGGCCCAGAGGGTAACCGCCCAGGCCGGGCCAGCGCTGGCGTACCAGGCGCAAGCGACCCTCGACCACGTCCACTCGAACGTCCACGTCGGGTGCCTTGAGCCTAACCTTGGAGCCAGGCGCGGCATCCAGCAGTGCTCTGCCGAGATGGCGCTCGAGATCCTCCGAAGTGAAATCATGCTGTCCGCGGCGCTTTACCGTGATGCGAAAGGTGCGCCCCGTGATGACATCCCGCCAGACCGGCAACAGCCGCTCCGTCGTGTCGGCAAAGGAAACGAAGGGGACCTCCTCGACACATTGAACTTCGTGAATGCCCGGGATACGGCACAGCATCTCCTCCAACTGGCGAAGCCATTCTGAACTGGCCTCGTCGGGAATGCGTACCTTCAGGGCGTCCCAGCCACCCTGAACCTGCAGGGCATCGCCCAGCGGGCGCAGCACGTTGCGAATGTTGCCGACCAGGCAGCGCGTCATCTGGCGACGTACGGAGCGCGACTTGATGGTGATCTCGGGAAACAGCTTCAGCAGGTAATACATCGGCGAGGCACTTGTAAAAGAACTGGAAAACAATTGCTTGCCATTATACCAGAGCTGAGGGGCCGACGTTCGCCGGGTTCGTGATGGAGCCGGGCGGGCGCTGACCGCCCGGCGTGACAACCGCTCAGTAGAGGGCCTGCTCCTCGCTGATCACTTCTTTGAGCAACTCGAGAAACAGCTTGTCAGCTTCCGAGTGTTCCTGCGGGTCTTCGGGAATGTGCACACTCGTCGTGTCTGAGATCTCGTTGGCAATGCGTGCTTGGGCGCCTTCCGGATTGCCCTCGGCGTAATGACGGCGTGCTATCTCGAGGGAGCGCTCCAAAATCTGCGGTTCCTGAAGCAGCTTCTTGATGAAGCCGCGCAGCTCATTGATGACACGTGTTTTTTGAATTTCGGATGAGGCAGACATGCGTCTCTCCTTGTGCTGATGGCCCAGGTTGGACAATGGCCTGACGATAGCATGTTTGATGAGTGCTGGGAGAGCGCTGCCCGCTGATATCCCGGCTGGATGCGACCTGGCGTTCTCCTGCTTGATATAGCGCAGACCCATGCCAAAGGTTGATGCCGCGTGGTTAAAACTATTGGATTTTTTTATCCTCTCGTTTACGCTAGCTTACAAAAGTCAACAACAATGCCTGATGGCGTCGTAAGAAAGTGACATGAGTAGTTAAGTTTACTTCGGCTATTGCCAGGGAAGTTACGCTTTCTCCACACGCAGCCGGCAGGCCTTAGGTAGTTGATTAATTAAGGGAATCGGGAATGGATGCACCATCCGGCCTCTCCGGATGAGCCCCGTAATAACAAGAACATGTCTCCACAACTCGACGGATTGCCTGTGCAGACGGGGCATCCGAATCATGAAAAGGGAACACCCATGACATATGCGATTGACCTCTCTCGTGCCCATCGACTGGCCAAATCAGTGGTGGTGGGCTCATCTCTTGCGCTTCTTCCCGTGGCGGCGGCGGTAGCCCAGACACTGCCGCCGGGCTTGGCGGCACCGGGCGCTGCCGACATCCAGCAGGTGGTGCGCCAGGCGCTCACCACCAACCCGGAAGTGAGGGCCGCCCTGAACGGGCTGAGCGCTGCCGGGCATGACGTCGATGTGGCGCGTGGCAACTATCTGCCGAGTATCGACGCGTCTGCCGGTGTCGGCCTGGAAGATCGTGAGGGCGACGGGCGAGGCAGCTACGACACCGATTTTGCCGAACTGCGGCTGACGCAGATGATCTATGACGGTTTCGCCACTCGTAGCGAGGTCGAGCGTCTCGACCGTGCCGAGTTGGTGCGTTACTACGAGTTGCTCGACGCCAGCGAAAGTGTGACGCTCGAGGCCACTCAGGCGTATCTCGACGTCAGTCGCTATCGCGAACTCGTCCGGCTGGCCCAGAGCAACTATGCCGAACATCTGCGTGTCTACAACCAGATCGAAGAGCGCGTGCGCTCCGGGGCCGGACGTGGTGTCGACCTCGAGCAGATCAGCGGACGTCTGGCCCTGGCCGAGTCGAACCTGATGACAGAGGCGTCCAACCTGCATGACGTCACGGCCCGCTATCAGCGCATCGTCGGCAGCCTGCCGGCCGAGAGCCTGGCTCCGACGCCGCAGCTGGACGGCCAACTGCCGCCATCCGTTGCCGAGGCGGTCAACCTCGCCTTCCAGGGCAACCCTGAGTTTCACGCCGCGATCGCTAACATCGAGGCGGCCAGGGCCGAGAAGAGCGGTACCCGCTCTGCATTCCAGCCGCGTCTTGACCTGCGCGGCCGTACCGGTATCGACAATAACGAGAACGGCTTCGACGGCTTCGGCCGGCGCGATCGTCACAGCATCGAGCTGGTCGCCAGCATGAACCTGTATAACGGAGGCAGCGACCTGGCCTCGTTTCGGGCGGCAAGCGACCGTGTCGAGCAGGCGATCGATCAGCGCGACCTGGCATGTACCAACGTAAGACAGACCACCCAGATCGCCTATAACGACACCCAGCGCCTGCGTGAACAGATCCGCTACCTCAACGACCATCGTCAGTCGATCGATCGGGTTCGTGGCGCCTATCAGCAACAGTTCGACATTGGTCAGCGTACCCTGCTCGACGTGCTCGACAGCGAGAACGAGTACTTCGAGGCGAGCCGTGCCTATGCCAATGCCGAGTACGACATCGCCCTTGCCGATGCGCGCACCCTGGCTGCCATGGGCCAGCTGATGCAGACGCTGGGTGTGATGCGTGACGACATGCCGACGTTGGCTGAACTGGGCAGCGACGGCGTGGCGATCGAGCCCGAGGCGCTGTGCCCGGTCGAAGGTCCGATGGGCTACACGCTGTCCGACTTCGTTGGCGATATCAGTGCGCCGGCGCCGACGCGCGCCCCGGATGTCACGCTCTCTGCCGATGCCCTGTTTGCCGTCAACAGCGCCGAACTGGGTCCCGATGCGCGTCAGGAGCTCAGCGCGCTGGCCGGCCGGATCCGCGATCGTAACGACCTGGCGCGGGTGTTCATCGCCGGTCACGCCGACAGTACCGGCAGCGATGCCATCAACGATCCGCTCTCCCAGCGGCGTGCCGACAGCGTGGCGGACTACCTGGCCAGCCAGGGGGTCGAACGCAGTCTGATCCAGACCCGCGGCTACGGTTCTCGCCAGCCGGTCGCCTCCAACGATACGGTTGACGGGCGGCGTCAGAATCGCCGCGTGGAAGTCACCCTCGAGCGCGTAGGCGAGAATCTTGATCTCGGCGCGGCGTCTCAGTGGCCGAGCGAGTCGATTCGGGAAGCCGGCGATACGGCTGAGCCGAGCCTGGCCGCGGCATGGGCCGAGACCCAGCCCGTGGCCAGCGTTTATGGCGAACTGGAAGGCTTGGCGCAGCTTGAGCAGCGACAGCCGGTGGCAAGCGTGCAGCAGGGTACCTTCCTGCAGGTCGTCGCCCTCAGCAACTCCGAACATGCCCGTAACATTGGCTACCAGCTCAGTGAAGCGCTTGCCCAGCCGATGCGGCTGGTCAGTAGTTCCGACCTGCATCGAGTGCAGCTCGGCCCCATCGGCGACCTTGGAGAACTGGCGGCCCTGCGTGGCGAGCTAAAACGCCTTGGCTATGCCGACAGCTACGTCGTACAGGGTTGAACGACCTGGGGTAAACCTGCCTGCGCCGAAGGCGGCGTAGGCAGTATCGTCATTTAGCCCGAACCCGTCCGGCATGGTCGGACGGGCCTCATGCCCGAGGTCCCCGTGACGCAGCAAGAAGTACTGGATTCCTCCCAGGGTAGTGCCCGGTCGGCGGTTCGCGACGAACTGCTCGAGTGCCTGCAAACCATTGCGCTCGCTCATGACCATGCAGTCACGCCCGATGCCTTGACGGCAGGCTTGCCGCTGGAGGAAGGATGCCTCACTCCGGGGGTTTTCTCCCGCGCCGCTGCCCGCGCCGGGATGACCGCACGTATCGTCAAGAGCCGGCTGGCGCAGCTCAACCCGGCCCTGTTCCCCGCGGTACTGCTGCTGGAACCGGGACGTGCCTGCGTGCTGGTGGCGCTGGACCTCAAGGCGCGCCGTGCCAGGGTGATCTTTCCCGAGCTTGGCGATGCCGTGAGCGAGGTCGATCTCGATGGACTGAGCCAAAGCTACAGCGGCCAGGCCATCTACGTACGGCCACGTTTTCGCTTCGATGCGCGCGGTCCCGAGGTCGGCAAGCAGCGCTCACGCCATTGGTTCTGGGGTGTCATACGCGAGAATCGGCGGCTCTATCGTGACGTGATCGCCGGCTCCCTCGTGATCAATCTGTTTGCAGTGGCCATGCCGCTGTTCGTGCTCAACGTCTATGATCGTGTGGTACCCAACCACGCCACCGAAACGCTGTGGGTACTGGCTGCCGGTATCTTCATCGTGCTCTGTTTCGATCTGGCATTGCGCCTGATGCGCAGCGCCTTCATCGACCTGGCGGCGAGCCGGGCCGATGTCAAACTTTCCTCTAGTATCATGTCCCAAGTGCTGGGGTTGCGCATGGAGGCTCGACCTGCCTCGACCGGCTCGTTTGCGTCGACCCTGCAATCCTTCGAGTCGGTGCGGGCCTTCATCGGCTCGGCCACGGTGGTGGCATTGGTCGACCTGCCTTTCGTGCTGTTCTTTGCCGCCGTCATCGCCCTGATAGGCGTGCCGCTGGCGCTGCCGGTCATCGCGGGCATCGTCATCGTGCTGCTTTATGCCATGGCGGCCCAGGGCAAGCTGCATGAGCTTTCGGAGACCACCTGGCGGGTCAGCGCCCAGCGCAATGCCACACTGGTCGAATCGCTGTCGCATCTGGAAACGGTCAAGACCCTGCGCGCCGAGAGCCGACTTCAGAGTACCTGGGAGAAGGCGACGGCCTTTCTCTCGCGTACCTCGGCCCAGTTGCGCTTGGTCAGCACTTCGGTGTCCAACGTGGCGATGTGGGCCCAGCATACCGTGGCGGTATGCGTGATCCTCATCGGGGTCTACCTGATTATCGACGGCAACCTCACCCAGGGTGGGCTGATTGCCGCATACATGCTTTCGTCGCGTGCCATGGCGCCGGTGAGCCAGGCGGCGGCACTGCTGGCGCAGTACCACCAGTCGGCCACTGCCTTGAAGTCCCTCGACGATGTCATGCAGCGCCCCGTAGAGCGGCCCGAAGGCAAGTCGTTCATCTCGCGTCCTGTCGTTCACGGTGAGATCCGCTTCGACAAGGTTTCGCTGCGCTATCCGGAAGAAGAGCGCGATGCCCTGCGGGACATTTCGCTCAAGATCGAGCCTGGCGAGAAAGTGGCACTTCTCGGGCGCGTCGGCTGTGGCAAGACCTCACTCAACAAGCTGTTGTTGGGGTTGTATACCCCCACGGCGGGTTCGGTCATGCTCGACGGTGTCGACCTGCGCCAGTTCGATCCCGTGGAGTTGCGCCGTCACATCGGCTATGTGCCGCAGGACGTGAGCCTGTTCTTCGGCTCGCTGCGTGACAACATCGTGGCCGGTGGCGGTAGTGATGGCGTCGATGACGAGGCGCTACTGCGCGCGATCAAGCTCAGCGGCCTGGAGAGCCTGGTCAACACTCACCCCCAGGGCGTCGAGCTCCAGGTCGGGGAGCGTGGTCAGATGCTCTCCGGCGGCCAGCGACAGGCCGTCGCCATTGCCAGAGCGATGGTCCACGATCCGCAGATACTGCTGCTCGACGAGCCTACCAGCTCCATGGACCACGCCAGCGAAGAAGCCTTCAAGGCCAATCTGGCGGCGTATGGACAGGGCAAGACCCTGGTGGTCGTGACCCATCGCACCTCGCTGCTGTCGCTGGTCGATCGCATCATCGTGATCGATGCCGGCAAGATTGTCGCCGACGGTCCGCGCGACAAGGTGGTCGAGGCCTTGCGCAAGGGTCAGATCGGGAGGGCCAGTTGATGAATTCCAAGGTCCAGGGCAAGAGCGCCGAGCAGCAGGGCTTCGAGGCAATTGGACGTTTCACCGATGTCGGCGGCAAGCCGTTTCGTCCCTTCATGGATCGTCTGTTCTCCAAGCGTGTCACCTCCGCCCACCTCAATCGCGACTGGGCGAGCGATGCCGACTGGGCGCGCATGCAGCAGGACCCGATCCGCGCACGGTTGTTCCTGTACGTCGTACTGCTCGCTTTCGGCGCGCTGATCGCCTGGGCCTACTTCGCCTCGATCGATGAAGTCACGCGTGGCACGGGCCGGGTGATCCCCTCCAGCCAATTACAGAAGGTGCAGTCGTTCGACGGCGGGGTTGTCCAGGAGATCATGGTACGTGAGGGTGAGATGGTCGAGGCGGGCCAGGTGCTGATGCGAATCGACCCCACACGCTTCATCGCCAATTTCCGTGAAAACCGTGCCCAGGCATTGGCCCTTCGTGCCCGTGCAGAGCGGCTACGGGCGCTTGCCACGGATACGCCCTTCAATCCGGATGAAGAACTGCGCAGCGAGGTGCCGGAGATCGTTGCCCAGGAGCGAGAGGTCTACGAAAGCCGTCGCGAAGAGATGCGTGAACAGGAGGCGATCTTGCGGGATCGCGTTCGCCAGCGAGAAGAAGAGCTGAACGAGGCGGAGGCAAGGCGTGATACCGCCCAGCGGGAAGCCAACATGGCTAGCCAGGAACTCAACCTGACTCGGCCACTGCTGGCCTCGGGTGCGGTGTCGGAAGTCGACATCCTGCGTCTCGAGCGGGAGGTATCGCGTGCGACGGGTGAGCGCAACCAGGCATCGGCATCGGTGGCACGCCTCGAGGCGGCAGTCGAGGAGTCGCTTACCCAATTGCGCGAGCTCGGTGCCGAGCGGCGTAGCGAGTGGCGCAACGAATTGGCTCAGACACTGGGTGACCTGGGGGCACTCGACGAGTCCAGCGCCGGTCTTCAGGATCGCGTGCGACTGGCCGAGGTCCGTTCGCCGGTGGATGGTGTCGTCCAACGCCTGGGGATCAATACCCTAGGCGGCGTGGTGCAACCCGGCCAGGAGGTAGTGGACATCATCCCCAGCGACGATCAACTGCTCGTCGAAGCGCGTATTGCCCCGCAGGATATCGCCTTCCTGCGTCCAGGCCAGCCGGCCACCATCAAGCTCACGGCCTACGACTTTGCCATTTACGGCGGCCTCCAGGCCGAGCTGGATCATATCAGTGCCGATACCATCACTGATGACGAGGGCAACACCTTTTATCTGGTGCGTGTAAGAACGCTGCAAGGGGAAAACCTGGGCAGCGACATCCAGGTCATTCCCGGTATGACGGCCCAGGTCGACATCATGACCGGCAAACGTACCGTGATGCAGTATCTGCTCAAACCCGTCTTGCGGGCATGGAGCGACTCCATGGGGGAACGATGATGGCAGTCCTGTTCGTAAGCCAGCGGCGCGCGGAGGTCCCGCGCCTGCGTAGCGCCTTTCCCGATGTCAGGCGGATCACTCCCGATCAGGCGCGCGTCATGGCGGACAAAGGGGATCGAGTCTGGCTGATGACGGATCACTCGGATTGGCCGGTCGTGGCGACTGAAGTGGCGGGGCAGGGTGCCATCATCGTCGTCATGTCGCTGGCACCGAGCGAGGCTGAAGCACTCAAGGCGCTACAAGCTGGGGCGCGTGGCTATGTGCACGCTCTCTCCCCTCCGGAGTTGCTGGGGCAGGTCGCCCTTGTCACCCACCATCAAGGCATATGGGTGCCGGCCGAGTTGCTCAGCAAGGTCGTCGGGGGAGCCTTCACTGCCCTGGGCGGTAGCGAAAACCTGCCGCAGGAGAGTCTCTCCATGCTGACGGAGCGTGAACGTGCCGTAGCATTGGCGGTGGCGGAGGGGCGCACCAATAAAGAGGTCGCTCGTCAGCTCGATATTACAGAGCGCACGGTCAAGGCTCATCTGGGTGCGATATTTCGCAAGCTCGGCGTGCGTGATCGCATGCAACTGGTGCTCAGGCTGGCCAGGCAGGACGAGCAAATCGCCTGATATCGCTTCGCTCCATGCCAGGTATCGACCGGTGCTTATTCAAGGGCTTGCTGCGACTGCAGCAAGCCCTTTGGTTTGCCGGACACTCCCTTTCGAGCGATCCGTTTCCTGCCCTGTCCATCGGTCCAATATTTTTGTTTCGACATGTAACTTACTGTGCTTCTCCATGGGCCGTCATAACGCAGGGGCGTCGTACGGCTGAGTCACAATAACGAAGATCATCAGGGAGATAAGACATGGCCATTGCCACCGTCATTTCGATCACCGGTCAGGCCTGGGCACGCGATGCCGAAGGTAACCTGCGTGAGCTGCGCGTGGGCGATACCCTCCAGGAGGGAGAGGTGCTGGTCACCTCTGACAATGGTAGCGCCCAACTCGACTTTGGCGATGGCCTCGAGGCGGCGCTCATCGAGAATGGCGAGCAAGTGGTCATGATGCCCGAGCTCGATGGTGACGAACCCGCCGATGCTTCCGAGTTCGCAGCCCTGGATGAAGATCTTGAAGCCCTGTTGACGGCACTGGACGACGACAGTGTCGATCTGCTCGACGTGCTCGATGCCACCGCGGCGGGTGCCGGCCCGGGTGGTGGTGCCGATGGCGGCCATAGTTTCGTGCGCCTGGCGCGAATTGCAGAGGACGTCAACCCGCTGGCGTTCGAGTTCGGTCTGGGGCAGGCGAGCGACCTGCCAGAAACCGAAGGCGCCTTCTTCGAGATCGTCGAGCCATCTGCCGGCCTTCTCGATGCTTCCCTGTTTGATGCCGAGACCCTTAGCGAGTCAGGGTCCGTGGTAACCGGCGTGCTGCCGTTCTCCTTTGGCACAGGCGTCAATGGCAGCGTGACCTTCGCAGACATGGACGGCGTACAAGCCCAGATCGGCCAGGAGAGCATCACCTATAGCTGGAACGCTTCCAGCAATACGTTGACTGCTTTCTCGCCTGCGCGTGAACTCAATATCTTCACCATCGAGGTCAATCCCGGCACCGGGGAGTTCACTCTCACGCAGTTGAACAACCTGCTGCACGAAGAAGGCATGGATGAGGCGCTGGCCAGCCTGGTCTATACCGTAACCAGCACCAGTGGCACGGCTTCTGGCACGCTGAACATCACCATTCTGGATGATGCGCCGAGCGTCGAGCTGGGCGACGTCGACCTGAGCGACGTGGCCCTCGAGACCCAGGACAGCGACACCCTCGACGGCACCTCCGTGGCCACCGGCAGCGTGGCGTCGGCCTTCAGTGCCGCCGTCGACGCCCAGTACGGCGCCGACGGCGCGGGCAGCACCGTGATCGACGGCTACGCCCTGACCCTGGGCGAAGCCCAGCACAGCCTCACCAGCGGCGGCGAGCCGATCGTCTTCACGCTGGTCGACGGCGTCGTCATCGGCAGCGCCGACGGCACCGAGGTCCTGCGCATCGAGCTCGATGCCGACACCGGCGCGCTCACCGTGACCCAGTCGGGCCCGGTAGACCATGCCGAGCAGGGCACCGACAGCGTCGGCCTACCGGCCGGCCTGGTCGGCGTAGAAGCCACGGTCACCGTGACCGACAGCGACGGCGACGTGGTCAGCGATAGCCTGAGCGCCGACCTCAGCGGCAGCATCACCATCGTCGACGATATGCCGAGCGTCGAGCTGGGCGATGTCGACCTGAGCGACGTGACCCTCGAAACCCAGGACAGCGACACCCTCGACGGCACCTCCGTGGCCACCGGCAGCGTGGCGGCGGCCTTCAGTGCCGCCGTCGACGCCCAGTACGGCGCCGACGGCGCGGGCAGCACCGTGATCGACGGCTACGCCCTGACCCTGGGCGAGGCCCAGCACGACCTCACCAGCGGCGGCGAGCCGATCGTCTTCACGCTAATCGACGGCGTCGTCATCGGCAGTGCCGACGGCACCGAGGTCCTGCGCATCGAGCTCGATGCCGACACCGGCGCGGTCACCGTGACCCAGTCGGGCCCGGTAGACCATGCCGAGCAGGGCACCGACAGCGTCGGCCTGCCGGCCGGCCTGGTCGGCGTAGAAGCCACGGTCACTGTGACCGACAGCGACGGCGACGTGGTCAGCGATAGCCTGAGCGCCGACCTCAGCGGCAGCATCACCATCGTCGACGACATGCCGAGCGTCGAGCTGGGCGATGTCGACCTGAGCGACGTGACCCTCGAAACCCAGGACAGCGACACCCTCGACGGCACCTCCGTGGCCACCGGCAGCGTGGCGGCGGCCTTCAGTGCCGCCGTCGACGCCCAGTACGGTGCCGACGGCGCGGGCAGCACCGTGATCGACGGCTACGCCCTGACCCTGGGCGAGGCCCAGCACGACCTCACCAGCGGCGGCGAGCCGATCGTCTTCACGCTGGTCGACGGCGTCGTCATCGGTAGTGCCGACGGCACCGAGGTCCTGCGCATCGAGCTCGATGCCGACACCGGCGCGGTCACCGTGACCCAGTCGGGCCCGGTAGACCATGCCGAGCAGGGCACCGACAGCGTCGGCCTACCGGCCGGCCTGGTCGGCGTAGAAGCCACGGTCACCGTGACCGACAGCGACGGCGACGTGGTCAGCGATAGCCTGAGCGCCGACCTCAGCGGCAGCATCACCATCGTCGACGATATGCCGAGCGTCGAGCTGGGCGATGTCGACCTGAGCGACGTGACCCTCGAAACCCAGGACAGCGACACCCTCGACGGCACCTCCGTGGCCACCGGCAGCGTGGCGGCGGCCTTCAGTGCCGCCGTCGACGCCCAGTACGGTGCCGACGGCGCGGGCAGCACCGTGATCGACGGCTACGCCCTGACCCTGGGCGAGGCCCAGCACGACCTCACCAGCGGCGGCGAGCCGATCGTCTTCACGCTGGTCGACGGCGTCGTCATCGGTAGTGCCGACGGCACCGAGGTCCTGCGCATCGAGCTCGATGCCGACACCGGCGCGGTCACCGTGACCCAGTCGGGCCCGGTAGACCATGCCGAGCAGGGCACCGACAGCGTCGGCCTACCGGCCGGCCTGGTCGGCGTAGAAGCCACGGTCACCGTGACCGACAGCGACGGCGACGTGGTCAGCGATAGCCTGAGCGCCGACCTCAGCGGCAGCATCACCATCGTCGACGATATGCCGAGCGTCGAGCTGGGCGATGTCGACCTGAGCGACGTGACCCTCGAAACCCAGGACAGCGACACCCTCGACGGCACCTCCGTGGCCACCGGCAGCGTGGCGGCGGCCTTCAGTGCCGCCGTCGACGCCCAGTACGGTGCCGACGGCGCGGGCAGCACCGTGATCGACGGCTACGCCCTGACCCTGGGCGAGGCCCAGCACGACCTCACCAGCGGCGGCGAGCCGATCGTCTTCACGCTGGTCGACGGCGTCGTCATCGGTAGTGCCGACGGCACCGAGGTCCTGCGCATCGAGCTCGATGCCGACACCGGCGCGCTCACCGTGACCCAGTCGGGCCCGGTAGACCATGGCGAAGGCGAAAACAGCCTGAGCCTGCCTGCCGGCATAATCGGCGTTTCGGCCACGGTCACCGTGACCGACAGCGACGGTGACAGCATCAGCGACACGCTGGAAGTCGATCTGGGCGGCGTGCTGACCATCGGCGATGCCGAGCCGAGCATCGAGCCCGATACTAGCGACCTGGCCGACCTGAGTGTCGATGAGACAGCCCTGGGCGAGCCGGCAAATGCCGATTTCTCTAACGCCTTTGGCATTTCCTTTGGTGCTGACGGCGAGGGTGCTGTCAGCTACAGCCTGAGCATTGAGGGCGACGGCACAACCGCTCTGACATCGACTGCCAGCGGGGAAGCTATCCTGCTCGTCGACAACGAAGGCGTGATCGAAGGTCGCACCGAAGGTGGCGAGCTTGCCTTCATCATTTCAGTCAATGCCGAGACGGGAGAGGTGAGTCTTACTCAGTATCTCGCCCTGTCGCACCCCAATACCAGCGATCACAACGATAGTCTCGGTCTGAGCGGCAGTGGGTTGAAGCTCATGGCGACGGTAATCGACGCCGATCATGATACAACCAGTGCCAGTATCGACCTGGATAACCAGATCAGCTTCGCCGATGATGGCCCAAGCATTGAAGGTATCCAACCTTCAGGCCATAAGGTGACCATCACCAATCTGGATAGCCATGCCGGGTATGCCAATAGCTTTGGCTACTACGTCAAGGGCGAAAATGGTGAACCGACCACGGGTATGGTGGTTTGGGGGAACGTCAAGAGTGACAAGGGTGGGGTCTACGAGATTGAGGGCTATGCACCGGGAGAGTTGGGTTATTTCCTCATTCCCAATGGAGCCAACCTCAATCCTGGCCTGACGAATGAGACAGAAGTGACCTTCCAGCAGGTTGATGGAGTCTGGGTGGCTGTCACCCAAGATGGCGACCCGTTGAGCGGGCAAAATGCGCCGGTACTCTTCAACGATCCGGCTCTCAACCCAGATGGCGGTTCTCATGTCGAGAACAATGTCGAAGCGGGTGACATCAACTGGGAAGATGTCTATGGCGGTGGCGACAAGGATTTCAATGACGTCAATATCAAGGTCGAGTGGTCCCCTGCCGACCTGACCTCTGACGAAGCCAACTTAGGTGAGAGTGTTGCCTTCGACTTCTCCGGTCACTTCGATGTCGATGGCGGTGCCGACGGTGTGGCATCCCATGATTACGCTCTCAGCATCAAAGCCGAGGGGGCCGACTCGGGGCTGGTCGATACGCAAACTGGCGAGCCGGTCCTCGTCAAAACAGATGAGAACGGCAGTATCGTCGGCTATGTGGAGGTCGGTGGCGAGCAAGTGCCGGTCTTTACTCTGACTGTCGATGGCAACGGCGTCGTGAGCCTGGAGCAACATCGCGCCGTGAAGCACTCGCTGCAGGGCGCCGTGGGCGAGAGCGACCCGGCCAATATCCTGGCCGACGTGATTTTCCTCACCGACACCATCGTAGATGGAGACGGCGACAGCGCCAGTGCCACGATCGATATTGGACAGGTTATCTATTTCCTTGATGACGGCCCTACCGCCGTCAACGATGTCGCCGAGACCGCGGAAGACACTGCCATTACCTATAACGTGATGGACAACGACATCGAAGGCGCCGACGGCGCCACCCTGACCGCGGCCAGTTTGCGTAACCCGAGCCAGGGCAGTCTTACCTTCGGCGCCAATGGTGAAGTCACCTTCACTCCGGCAGCGGGTTTCGAAGGCGACGCGGTGATCGACTACACCGTCACCGACGCTGACGGCGACACCTCCAGCGCCACGCTGACCGTAACCGTGGCGGAAGACTCCGAGCCGACCATCGAGGTCAGCGGACCCGACGTCAACGACGGCCAGACCAGCGTCGACGAAGCCGGCCTGCCGAACGGCAGTGCCAACGACGGCTCCCACGCCACCAGCGGCACCTTGGCCATCAACACCGGCAACGACGGTCTGCAGTCGCTGGTCATCAACGGCGTGAACGTCACTGGCGGCGGCATGGTCAACGGCACCCACGGCACCCTGGTCGTCAGTCTCGCCAACGGTGAGTACAGCTGGGAATACACCCTGGACGGCGCCACCGACGGTGACACGACCAGCGACAGCTTCAACGTGGTCGTGACCGACAGCGACGGCGACGAAGCCAGCGACAGCCTGGTCATCGACATTGTCGACGACGTGCCGCAGGCGGCGGACGACGCGGCGAGCCAGACCGAAGAGAACGCCCCGGTCAGCATCGACGTGTTCGCCAACGATACGAGTGGCGCCGACGGCGTCGACCTGACCAGCGGCGTGGCCCTGGTGGCAGGCAGCCTCACCGGCAGCGGCACGCTGGTGTACAACGAAGACGGCACCTACACCTACACCCCGGCGGCGGGTGAGGAAGGGGTGGTGAGCTTCGACTACACCGTCACTGACGCCGATGGCGACGAGAGCACCGCCACGGTGACCCTGACCCTGCAGGACGACTCCGAGCCGACCATCGAGGTCAGCGGACCCGACGTCAACGACGGCCAGACCAGCGTCGACGAAGCCGGCCTGCCGAACGGCAGTGCCAACGACGGCTCCCACGCCACCAGCGGCACCTTGGCCATCAACACCGGCAACGACGGTCTGCAGTCGCTGGTCATCAATGGCGTGAACGTCACTGGCGGCGGCACGGTCAACGGCACCCACGGCACCCTGGTCGTCAGTCTCGCCAACGGTGAGTACAGCTGGGAATACACCCTGGACGGCGCCACCGATGGTGACACGACCAGCGACAGCTTCAACGTGGTCGTGACCGACAGCGACGGCGACGAAGCCAGCGACAGCCTGGTCATCGACATTGTCGACGACGTGCCGCAGGCGGCGGACGACGCGGCGAGCCAGGCCGAAGAGAACGCCCCGGTCAGCATCGACGTGTTCGCCAACGACACGAGTGGCGCCGACGGCGTCGACCTGACCAGCGGCGTGGCCCTGGTGGCCGGCAGCCTCACCGGCAGCGGCACGCTGGTGTACAACGAAGACGGCACCTTCACCTACACCCCGGCGGCGGGTGAGGAAGGGGGGGTGAGCTTCGACTACACCGTCACCGACGCCGATGGCGACGAGAGCACCGCCACGGTGATCCTGACCCTGCAGGACGACTCCGAGCCGACCGTTGAGATCATTGCTAATGGTGGTCAGGGTGTTGTCTGGGAAGCCGCGCTGCCCAATGGCTCCGGTGGTGGAAATGTGTCGACCTCAGGAACTATGAGCATCGAGACTGGCGGCGACACGTTGGCCAAGATCGAAGTCCAGGACAAGAACGGCACTTGGGTTTCCATCGACCTCACTACAGGCCAGACCACCAGTGTCGAAGGCAAATACGGCATTCTGCTTGTCGACGCTGATGGCAATTGGAGCTACACCCTGCAGGCGGCCTCTGACCATCCTGAAGAAGGTCTGGTCGGGGTAGATGACCAAAAGGCAGAGAACTTCGCTGTACGTGTCACTGATAGTGACGATGACACGGCCGATACCAGCCTGGCGATTTCAATCAACGATGATGGTCCTAGCATCGGCGAGGTTTCCGACACCACTATGCCCAACGAGGCAGGAACGGTGGAAGGTACACTGGAATTCGAAACGGGTGCCGACGAGGAAGGCGCTTCGCTGGCGATTACCGGGATTTCTGGTCTACCGGATGGCTGGACGACGAGCGATGCCGGAGGTGCATCCATCGACATTAATGCACCAGACGGCACGAAGATCTTTACCGTTACGCTGAATGACGATGGCAAAACCTATACCGTCGAACAGCATGCTGCCCGCCCAGGAGAGACTGCGGAATTCGATCTGGCGCAGGCCATTGGCAATTCGCCCCAACCCGAGTACGACTTTGGCTTTGCCACACTGACTCTGCTAAATAGCAACCAGCAGGAACAATTCAATGCCAATACGTTCGGGACTGGGCACGCGTTCGGCATCGGAAACACCTGGTTCGATGCGGGCGAAAGTTTCGAGATAGAATTTGCCGGTATGTTGTCACACTTCAGCTTGGGTATCGCTGTTGTTAACAAGGCCGGTACATTGGCTGTAACACTGGAAGATGGCGAAGCATCCGTGGTGATTGAAGTTCCGGTCTCCGCAGGTGCGTCTGCCCTCGAGATTACTTCCGATCAATTGCTGGCAGCTGCGCAGGATCAGGGTGTCGATATCACCGGCTTCAACACGGTGACGATAACGGGTACAGATGGAGTCAAAGTATCCTTCACCGACATCTCCTATACGGACACAGCCCCTGCCGACTCCATGGACTTCACGGTACATGTCGAGGGTGTGGACGGCGACGGGGATTCCGTAACGGATAGCTTCACCGTGACCTCCGAAGCGGATGCGCCTACCCCAATTCTGGGTGTCGGCAACAATGTCGATGATACTTTGCAAGGCGACGGGGGCGACGATGTATTGATCGGCGATCGCGGTGGCAATGTGACCATCACCGAACCCGGCCAGAATTATAATATCTCGTTGATCGTCGATGCCTCCGGCAGCATGGCGGAAGCCTCCGGGAGCGGCAGCCTGAGCCGGATGGACTTGACCAAGCAGGCGCTGCTAAACCTGGCCAACCAGCTCAAGGACCATGACGGTACGGTCAACGTGCAACTGGTGGCTTTCTCGTCCCACGCCACCAGCTCGGCCAGCATACAGAATCTGAGCGCTGGTAATGTTGGCCAGCTCATCTCGGCGATCAATGCGCTTTCTGCGGATGGATGGACCAACTTCGAGGCGGCGTTCGATCAGGCCGTTTCCTGGTTCAATGCCCAGAGCGGCGGTGGAGCTTCTGCCGGCGATGGCTTCAAGAACCTGACCTACTTCCTGACCGACGGTGATCCGACGAAGTACTACGACTCGGACGGAAATCTGCGTGGCCCGGGAGATGAGACCAGCTATGAAGTGTTCAAGAATTCCGTCGAGGCCTTCGAAGCGCTGAGCAACATCAGCCAGGTGCACGGAACCGGCATCGGGAACGGAGTCAGTGAGAATTACCTGAGATTCTTCGATAATACGGATGATTCAGGGGAGGGGACCGAGACCTTCTTCGTTGGGTATCCTTGGTGGGATATATTTGGCCAGTATCCTCAATATGAAAGCGTCACGGGCCCCGTTGGCGAAGTCGATATCGTCAATACTGCCGAGGATCTAGCCGCTGCGCTGCAGGGCGGCTCAAGCAGCGACGAGCTAGCCGAGCTGGGCGACGACGTGCTCAATGGAGGCGATGGCGACGACATCATCTTCGGTGACAGCGTCAATACGGATCATCTGGAGTGGACCAACGGCGATTCCGGTGAATCGTTTACTGCTGGCAGCCACGATGGACTGGGCTATGCAGGACTGGTCGAGTACCTACGCTGGGCGGAGGGCACTCCGGGTGAAGCGCCGAGCGATGCAGAGGTCATTGCCTACGTCAGGGATAACTGGCAGGACCTGGTGGATAGCGTCCGTCCCGATGGCGGTAACGATACCCTAAGCGGTGGTGCCGGTAATGATATCCTGATCGGTGGGGCGGGTGACGACACCCTCAACGGCGGCGCAGGCAACGACACTCTCGTTGGCGGCCTTGGTGCAGATACCTTCGCCTGGAAACTTGGTGACCAGGGCGAAGAGGGCGGTGCCGCTACCGACACGGTCAAGGACTTCTCGCTGGAGGAAGGCGATAGTCTCGACTTGAGCGAATTGCTCAGCGATGGCAACGGCCCCGAGCACCTGCGCTTCGAAGCCGATGGGAGCGGCACGACTACGCTCTACATCAGTACTGAAGGCAACTTTGGAACCGATGAGGGCAGCTTCGACAATACATTGGCCGACCAGGTCATCGTGCTGGAGAACTTCAGCGGGGATCTCGAGGCGCTGAAGTCGAGCCTCAATATCGACTGATTTACCGTAAGGAGTTAAAGCGCCCAGCCTAGGCTGGGCGCTTTTTTTATTGATAATCACTCACATTGCCTCTTGATTGGACTCAACTCTTTTCTCCACCCTGTACTACGGTCCAATATCGCGCTGTAAGCCTTGGCTCATACTTCACCTTAAGCACGCCCCTCCAGGCACGGACCGTTTGGCCGTGGCGAGCCTCGTAAAAAGTTCTTCCACTTTGCGGGGTAACTTCTCATGTCTATTGCAACTGTTCTGTCTATCTCCGGTCAGGCCTGGGCTCGTGATGCCTCGGGCAACCTGCGTGAACTCCGCGTCGGAGACGCACTGCAGGAAGGAGAAACCGTCATCACATCCAATGGAGGGGATGTGCAGCTAGACTTTGGCGACAACCTCGATCCCACCGTGATACAGGGTGGCGAGCAGGTGGTCATGACCCAGGAGTTGGGTGCCGACCAGCCGGTCGATGCGAGCGACTTCGCGGCCCTCGACGAGGATCTTCAAGCGCTGCTGACAGCGCTGGATGACGAGTCGATTGACCTGCTTGACGTGCTCGATGCCACCGCTGCAGGAGCCGGCCCCGGTGGTGGGGCCGATGGTGGGCATAGCTTCGTGCGTCTGGCCCGCATTGCCGAATACGTCGATCCCCTGGCGTTTAACTTCGGGCTGAACGACTTGGGTGGCCCGCCGGAAGAGCAGGGCGGGGCTTTCCTATTGACGGAAGCCGAGGAAGTGGAGGAGCCGCAAGAACCGCAAGAACCTGTCGACATCCCGCCGACTGCGGGAAGATTCGACGCCACGCTGCTCGATATAGAGACATTGAATGAGCCTGGCTCGGTAGCCAGTGGCGTGCTTCCCTTTACCTTCGGTTCCGGTAGTGGTGGCAGCGTGTCTTTCGCCGCCATGGATGGAGCCACACAGCAGGTGGGCGGTGAGACGCTCGCATTCAGCTGGAATGCTGGCACCAATACGCTGCAGGCGGCTTCCGAAGCCCGTGGCGTCGCGATCTTCAGCATTCAGATCAATCCCTCTACCGGCGCCTTTACCGTTACACAGGTGAACAGCCTGCTGCATGCGGAGGGGATGGGCGAAGCGCTTGCCGGTCTGGTCTATACCGTATCGAGCAGTAGCGGCAGCGCTAATGGTACGCTCCAGCTTACCATTGTCGATGATAATCCTCTGGCATCGGACGACACCGCCAATACCGGTGAAGACACTCCCATCACCGTCAACGTGATGGGCAACGACACCGCCGGTGCCGATGGCGCCACGCTGACCGCGGCGAGCCTGCGCAACCCGAGCCATGGCACGCTGAGCTTCGCGGCCAACGGCCAAGTCACCTTCACCCCGGCGCCTGGCTTCGAAGGCGATGCGGTGATCGACTACACCATCACCGACGCCGATGGCGACATCGCCAGCGCCACTCTGACCGTGACCGTCGCTCCCGACTCCGAGCCCACCATTGCCGTCAACGCCGATAGCGACAGTGTTGCCGAGGCCGGCCTGCCGGGCGGCAGTGCGGCGGGCGATGACTCCCACGTCACCAGCGGTACCTTCGTCATCGACACCGGCAATGACGGCCTAGCGAGCCTGGTAATCAACGGCGTCAACGTCACCGCCGGCGGCACCATCACCGGCAGCCACGGCAGCCTGGTGGTCACGCCGGGGGCGGGCGGCAGCTACAGCTGGACCTACACCCTGAGTGGGCCGACCAGCGGCGACGCCACCGGCGACAGCTTCTCCCTGGTCGTCACCGACAGCGACGGCAGCACCGCCAGCGACAGCCTGACCGTCAGCATCGTCGACGACGTGCCGCAGGCCAGCAACGACCCGGGTGGCACCGTCACGGAAGATGCCGCCCAGAACGTGCTCAGCGGCAACGTGCTCAGCAACGACAGCTTTGGCGCCGATGGTTCCGCTGGGAGTAGCGCGGGCATGACCTGGAACGCCAGCGCGGCACAGTTGACCGACATCGGCCAATACGGAACGCTGGTACTGAATTCCGACGGAAGCTGGAGCTTCACCCTCGATAACAGCCTGGCCGCCGTGCAGGCTTTGAACGCCGATGACCTGCTGAACTTCGAACTTGGCTATACCATCACCGATGCCGATGGCGACACATCCAGCGCCACCCTGAGCCTCTCCCTCCAGGGCGCGGACGACAGTGCCCAGGTGATCGTCAATGCCAGCGGCGCCGACAGCACCGTCCACGAAGCTGGCCTGACCTCCGTGGCCAACACGAGCGAGACAGCGACGGGCAGCTTCCAGGTCTCGGCTAGTGATGGCATCGCCAGCGTCACTGTGGGTGGACAGAGCTTCACTCTGGCCCAATTGCAAGGCTTTACTGCCTCGTCGCCCTCTGGCGCCATCGTAACCAGCATGGGTACGCTTCTCCTGACTGGCTTCAGCGGTACGGCCATAGCAGGCACCGTCAGCTACACCTACACCCTGAGTGAGGCCCAGGTGCATGGGGCTACGGGGAGCAGCACCGATGGCTCTCTGACCGACAGCGTGGCGCTGAGCGTAAGCGGCGTGGGTGGCAGCACAGCAGAAGCAACGCTGACCGTGGACGTCATCGACGACACACCCAGCCTGACCAGCCTCAACCTGGCTATCGGGAACGTAGCCGGAGCGTACGATGGTGTCTATGAATTCGACGTGGGGGCTGATAGCCAAGGCTTCCTCGACAGCTTCGGTGAAAGTTCACTGATCTGGTCGGGAATGCCGGCAGGCTACGAGCTGATCGTTACCGGTACATCCTTGACCTCGATTACCTACACTGCGCAATCGGGTTCCTTTGAGTTCTTCCATCTCACATTGAACGCCGACGGTACCTACAGCTTCGAGCTGGTATCTCCCGCTCCTGTCGTCGAGACGGAAATAGAGAGTTTGTTGAGCGCCTTCGATCCAGATGGCTTCTACAAGGAAGGGGGCAAGGACGCCTACCTGTTCTCAGCGGATGTCTTCGATGGGAAGTTTGAACTCGCCGTCGAGGCATTCAGTAACGGTGGTCGAGCGAATGTCAGCCTGTCGTCAACGGACTTGGGCGTGCATTCTAACGTGGTGCAGGGCAACAAGAATGACATGCTGAGGTTTGATGTCCGGCCCGTGGGCGATGCGGGAGTGATCGGTATTTCCTCCTTCGTCTTCAGTGTATCCGGCACGGGAGGGACCAAGGCGGGTGACCAGGCCAAGCTGACCGTCTATGACGAGGATGGGTCGTCGCGAGTCTATACGGCCACACTGGCGACCGCCGATGGGGAGTTCGTCTTCAATATCGACCCGACCCTCAATGTCGACTATATGGAACTGCGTCCGGCTGGTAATAACAGCTTCAAGATCGATGGAATCTCGACCAGCTACGTGACCCAGATCTACCCGGACGATTACCAACTCGACTTTGAGCTGACCGGCTCGGATGCAGACGGGGATCTGGCGACCGCAGCGTTCACGGTTTCCGTCAAGACCACCGAAGACGGTACTTATGAGATCACCGGCACTGATAGCGACGACGTGGTACACGGTACCGAAGGCGATGACATCCTCATCGGCGGCGATGGCGACGATGTCTTCCAGTGGAGCCTGGGCGACCAAGGCGGGGAGAGCACACCGGCCGTCGATACCATCAAGGACTTCGGTGTCGGCGAGGACGTGCTGGACCTGGCGGACCTGTTGCAGAGTGAAAGTGTCGAAACCATCGACAGCTTCATCGTCGCGGCACAGCAGGGCTCGGATACCGTGCTTTATATCAACCACGAAGGCGGTATCAATGTGGACGGCAGCAACGCCACCCAGGTGATCGTGCTCGAGAACTACAACATGGGAGAAGTCAGCTCGGCGGACTTCCTTCAGGAAATGCTGGAGAGCGGGCAACTGCAAATCGACCAGTAACGTACCGCTGAGCTAGACACTGCGCCCTGCCTGGAGACACCGGGCAGGGCGTTTGTTACTCTACGTAAGGACCATTCAAGGGCAGAGCCATGTACATCAAGCGCAACGAATCGGGCCAGGTCGTGCAAGTTAGCCGTGAGGCAACGGCAGAGTGCCGTGAATTCGTGCCGCCGTGTTCACCCGAGCTTCAGAGCTTCGTCGCGGAGGATGACGCCGAGAACCTGGCGCTATCCAAATCCGACCTGGCTTTCGTGCGGGTACTCGAGGACGTGATCAACGTGCTGATGGACAAGGGCGTGATCAGTTTTACCGATTTACCCGAGCCCGCCCAGCAGAAGCTGATGGAGCGCCAGTCGCTGCGCAAGCGCAGAAACAGCGTAGGGCTGATGTCGGATGGCGACGACGGCGTTATCTGATACGTTGTCGTTTGAAATGACAGATCGAAACGAGAAGGCCGGCGATTGCCGGCCTTGCTGTCTCATGTATGCCGCCATGGGCCGTTTCCGCCGCTGCCTTCCCGATGGCGAATCCCCGGCCCCGTCACGCCGTCCAGCCCCAGCTCGAAGAGCGCTTTTGCCGCTGCCTGGCTTTCCACACCTTCCGCAATGGCAATGATACCGAGCGAGTGGGCCAGCGTGGCCATGCCGCGCAGCAGGCTCTGCTGATCGCTGCGGCTCTCGATCTCCTGGCTCAGCGCGCCGTCGATCTTCATGAAGCTCAAGCCAAGATCCTGTAGCCCCTCGATCTTGCCGAACTGCGTGCCGACGTGTTCCAGGCCGACCCGGCAGCCCAGCCCAAGCAGAGCATGGCAGAGCGTCTTCAGCGCCTGGGGCTGTTGCATGGCAACGGACTGTGGCAGCTCGAACCATAGCCTGTCGGCAATGCCATGGTGAGCACTGACGCGAGAGAGCAGCTCACCGACGAAGTGCCCATCATTGAGCGATTCGGCGGAAAGGTTGATTGCCACCGCCTTATCGCTGGACTCGACGTCGGCGATCGCCGCAGAGACCACGGCGAGGTCGAGTGTCGGCGCCATCGCCAGACGGGATACCCAAGGCAGGAAGACTCCCGCCGGACGCCATTCGCCTTTCAGGCGCAGTCGTGACGGCACCTCATGGTGAATCAACTGACCCTGCGCATCGAGCACGGGATAGTGTGCCAGGAGGACGCCTTGGCGGAGGGCATCGCCAAGGGCCTGGCGCCATTCGTCATGACGTGTAAAGAGCACGTTGCTGGCGGGCTGGTCGACGATTTCCTGACCATTTTCACCGCGTGCTTCCGCCGATGCCAAGGCGCCATCGAGGCTGGCCAAAAGTTCGGCCTGACGTTCACCCTGGCTGTACTGACGCAGAGCGGAGGGTAGGGAGGGACTGATCTCCTGCTCGCCGTTCAGGGCTTCGAGCTGTTGCTTGAGAGCTTCGCCAATCGCTTCGAGATCGTGATGACGCGGCAGGATCACACCGAAATCGCTGCCGTTGAGGCGGCCAACCGTGCCATGGCCATGAGCCCTGGCGATCTGCTCGAGACGCCGTGCCAGCCGTGCCAGCAGGGCATCGGTTGCCGCATGCCCTAGCTGCTGGTTGAGTTCGGCCAGGCGCGCGACCCGCACCAGGGCCAGGGTGCCGCTGGCATCGTCCTTCTCGCTCTTGAGATGCGCCTGCAACTGGTCGAGGAACGGCGCCCGGGTAAGAGTATCGGTAACCGGGTCGTGCTGCATGCGCCGCCGCAGCTGGTCGAGCTTGTCACTCTCTTGGCCTAGCATCTGGCGGACCGCCAGCGAGAGCTGGTTCATGGCCTGGACGACTTCGCGCAGCTCCCGGGTGCGCGGCTCGCTGGCCGTAGTGAAGCGGCGTTGGCCGATGGCCTGCGCTTGGCTCACAACATTGCGCAGCGGGCGGCGTATGGTACTCACGATCCAGTTCGCCAGCAGCAGGCTGGCGACACCGGCAAGCGCGAACCAGCCGGCCAGCTCCAGGGTGCTGCGCCATAGAGAGCGGTAGGCAAAGCTGTGCTGGCTTTCCAGTTCCAGGGTGCCGTACTGCTGCCAGCCGTCCTGCACCACCGCATGGCCTGCGGGCACGTCGAAACGTACCAAGTTGACGAACCAGTCCGGAACGTCATCGATATACTCGCCGGCAGTGCGCTGCTCGATGATATCGCCTGCGGCATCGCGTAGTTCGATGTGACGGTAATGCCCGGTATCGAACTGAGCGGCCAGCAATAGCTCCAGAATGACCGGATCCTTCTCCATCTGGCTCATCGACAAGGCCAGTGCATTGGCGTTGTCGTTGTTCTTGATCTCGATTTCCTGCTCGATGTAATGACGGCTGCTCGACACGCCGATGAGCAGGCTGCCGACGAAGGCCAGCAGCAGCAGGGTCGCTATGGTCAGCCAGAGCTGCTTGATCAATGACATGTCTTCGTTTCCCCCGGAAATGAACGCCCTGATTCGTGCCGCTTTATCTGTCGCTTCTTGTCGTGTGGCTTCGTCATCAGATGAATCCTTGCTGCTGCATGCGTTCGATCACGCTGCGCCAGCGTGACAGCCGTGCCACCGGATCGGCCCGCGACTGGCTGGAGCCGCCGGCCCACAGGCCCTCGCTGTTGAAGCTGAACACGGGGTCGAGATCGGTACGTTGGGTGGCAGGCGTGATGGAAGGCACGAGATTGTCGAGGATCAACGGCACTGCCGTAGGTACCTCGTAATAGCCCAGCACCATATGGGCTTGCACGATCTGGCTGCGGCCGATACGGGCACGAACGTAGATCATGCGCAGTCGGGAGCCGGGCACGCCGAGTTCCTTGAGCGTCACGTACTTGGCGATCGAGTAGTCCTCGCAGTCGCCCTGGCGCTTGCCCATGGTTTCCAGCGGTGTGGCCCAGAAATCCTCGGCGCCCCAGATCTGGGTATCCTCGAGCCAGCGCACGCGGCGATTGAAGAAATCGTTGACCTCACGCAGCTGTGTGTCGAGGTCGGCAGTCTGTAGCCGGTCGAGCAGTGAGAACCACTCTTCGAGAATGGCGAGACCCGAACTGCCGTAGAGACGCTGCATGCTGTCGCGCAGGCGTGTGCGGTTGACTCGGGCCTCGAGCGCCGTTGGATTGAATCCCAGCCCGGCGGCCAGCAACAGCCCCCCCAGGCCAGCCAAGAATCGGCGGCGACTGGGTCTGAATGCATGTGGGGCGGGGCGATGCGTCATCAGGCGCGCCGAATCATGTTAAAGAATGTAAGTCATGGGGCGAGTATAGAGGAGTGGTATCACCAACACGATAGGTATGGTTCTTTTAGAGTACCTTTGGGAAGTGTGTCTCAGCAGGAAGTATGTGTCCCTATAGTCGTCAGGTCATCCAGTGCACCGGCACGCGAGGGTCGGGCTCGTAGGCGAAATAGCTGCCGGTGCGGATCGTTCGCGCCAAGTGCTCGCCGAGGCTCGGGTGATGCTGCGAGATGCGCTTGAGGGCGTAGCGCAGCGAGCGGGTGGCACTGGTGCGAGCGCGTTCCAGACCGTCACCGACGGTTCGGGCCCGGTCATCCAGGCCGACCCCGCGACGAAGCTCGTCGATCAGGAACTGACGGTCGGCACGCGCCAGCTCAGCACGGTGGAAGTCATTGTTCGCTTCGGCCTCGGCAATGTCCTCTTCGGTCTCGGCGAGTCGCTGTCGGTAGGCCTCACGCGCCTTCGAGTCGAACACTTCCAACCCCGCCTGACCCCGTTCGTAATGGACATCGCTTCGGGTGCCATCCGCAGAGCCGCCGACCGGGAGCGAGCCACGCTCCACGGCCACCAGATCGAGCACATGAAATTCCCGGCCGGGCTCGGTCAGAAGGCGTTCCAGGTAGTGCATGCCCTTGAGATCCTTCAGATGGACAGTGAGGCCGTCGAACGTCACCGTGCGCATGTCTCCCTCGCAACGGAAGAGGCACTGCTCGAACTCGGCCGCTTGTCGCGCCGCCATGACCGGCACGCTTTCGCGGGCCAGTTCCGCCCAGGGCAGGGCATGCAGGGTCTCGAAGGCCCGACACGCCGCGTCGAGCTCCAGCTCGGCCGTCTTCTCGTCGCCCGCCGCACGGTGCGCCGCCGCCAGTTCGATGCGCAGTTGGGCCGCCTCGAACGGCATGCGCAGCGCGACCCACTCCATGACGGCCTCGCTCAGAAGCCGTATCGCATCGGTCACCTGACCGTCGTACAACGCCAGGCGACCCTGCGCGGCGAGCGCCGAGTTCTGCAGCGTGCGGCTGCGGTACGTCCCGGCAATCTCCGCGAGGTCTGCCGCGGCGCTGCGGGCCGTGTCGCCGTCTCCGGCCGCCAGCGCAATGACCACCTGGGCATCGCGCAAGGGAGCCCGCTGCAGGCCTCCCGAAGGTGGGCGCTCCTTCGACGGCACGTCGAACGGGTGGTCGAGGGCGCCGTTGATCATGGACAGCGCTTCATCGACTCGGCCCTGGGCCAATCGCAGCAGCGCCAGGCCCGGCTGAGGCAGCCAGGCGTTCTGATGCGCCGCGAGAAACGCCTCCTCGGCACCGGCGAAATCACCCTTGCGCAGCCGCGCATTGCCGAGTTCGGTCAACGGCCAGCCGTACTCCCGCCGCATCCACGGGCGCAGCTCCTCGCAAGCCAGCAGCGCCTCCTGCTCGGCGGCGTCGCATGGCCCGCGCAAGCGCATGATCTCCGCGCGGTGCACCCGGCAGCGGCCATTGAGCCCACCGAACGCCGCCCCATGGCGCCAGCGCTCCATCGCCTCGGTCCACTCCTCGGCGCGGTCGTGCTGGCCGATCCACTGCATCGCGCAGATGACCTCGCACCACATCTGTCCCGTGGTGAGCGGGTCGAGATGGCCGGAGCTCAGCTCCACGGCGACGTCGTCCAGCGCACTCAGCCCTTCCTCCAGGTCGCCGTCATGGATGCGGACCCGCGCCATCGCCACCTGCCCGATGATCTGCGGCGGGACCAGCCCGTGCCGTTGGCCTTCGTCCATGGCCCGTTGCGCCCACTGCGCCGTGCCCGGCATGTCGCCGCACATCAGGCGCTCATAGGTGCGCACGGCGGCGAGCCATGCCCAGACGGGATTGTCCGGCGCGTCTTGTACCAGGCGTTCCGCCCGCGACAGCCAGGCGCGGACCGTGGCCATCAGGCCGGTGTCCATCATCAGGTACATGCCGACCATGACGGCGGCAAAGGCTGCCTCATGGAGGCGGTTCGCTTCCAGGTGCAGGTGGTAGAGCTCGCCATAGGCGGCCAGCGTGCCTTCCAGGTCGCCCGTGCCGTAAGCCGCCTGGGCTCGCAGCGCCAGCAGCTCGGCCGAGGGCGGCATCGCAATCTCGGCGAGCAGCTGCTGGGCCTGCTTGAAGTCGCCGGCGTCGAGGGCGGTGCGAATCGAGGAGAGGTCCGCTTCCGTCATCGGAGTTGCCTTTGTTGCGGTTGTAACAAGGATTGTTACGCCCTTTAGGTAGGTGCCCCGGCACCTACCCGAACACGAATCTCGAAAAGGAGCATTTCGCCATGAACGAAACCCTCTATGACAGACTCGGCGGTCGCGACGGTATTGACAAGCTCTGCGACCGCATCGTCGAACTCCACCTGCAGAACGAGGTCGCCGGCCCACGCTACCAAGCCCTCGATCAAGAGGCGCTGGACCGGGCCCGCACCAAGGTCAAGGAGTTCATCGCGGCAGGTTCCGGCGGGCCGGTGGAGTACACCGGCCGCTCGATGATCGAGACCCACACCGGCATGAACGTCAGCGCGGCCGAATACGTGGCCGTGATGGACGACATCATGCAGGCCATGAACGAGATGGAGTATCCGCGCCCCGTCTGCGACGAAGTGCTGGGCATCGCCTATTCGCTCAAGGGGGAGATCATCCACCGGTGAGCGCAGCCTTGCCATACCCTCCGAAAGCCGGTATCGACCAGCTGGCGATGGTCGATACCGGCTTCGTATCATCGAGTGGCCAAGTCTTCGCCTAACCTGTAGCTGGTATGCTTGGTGACAGTGAGTAGGGCGGCGCCAGTGGATGCGGCTCGTCAGCGATACGCCGACTGTCTGGCCTCGCCCTGAACGGGAGGGATGCAGGATGACACGCGACAAGGCCAAGCCAGCGGCAGAAGCGAAGCCGAAGCTGCTGTCGGGAGGCAACCCGCAGATCCCCAAGGCCGACGGCGACGCTCCGGTACAGGCCTACATCGCCGCCATGCCGGAGTGGAAGCAGGACGTCGGGCGCCGGCTCGACGAGCTCATCGTGCGTACGGTTCCCGAAGTGCGCAAGGCGGTGAGATGGAACTCGCCCTTCTACGGGATCGAGGGCGAGGGATGGTTCCTTACGTTCCACTGCTTCACCAAGTACATCAAGGTGGCGTTTCTCAACGGCGCATCGCTGGAGCCACCGCCGCCTGTCACCTCCAAGGATCCCAATACGCGCTACCTCCACATCCACCAGGATGAGCCGATCGACGAAGCCCAGTTGGAAGAGTGGCTTCGCCAGGCATCCAGGCTGCCTGGGGAGCGGATGTTCTAGCGAGCGAAGACAAGGCGTCGAAAACGTTTGAGGAGAGAGGCGTGAACGGAGTCATGCAGCTTGCGGAAAACGTATGGATCGTGGAAGGCCCCGTTGTGCGCTGGTTCAGCATGCCATTCCCGACGCGCATGACCGTCGTGCGGCTGCCTGGCGATGATCTCTTCATTCACTCGCCGATCGACTTGACCCCAAGAGTCGCCCAGGTCGTGGAATCCTTGGGACAGCCGAGGTACCTGGTATCGCCCAACACCCTTCACCACCTGTACTGGGCTCAATGGCAGGCCGCCTACACGAATACCCTGAGTTTCGCGCCACCCGGCCTTAGCCGAAAGCGGCAGGATCTGGCCTTTCACAAGGAACTGGAAGATCGTCCGGAGCCATTCTGGGCCGACGCAATCGACCAGCTCATCTTCCAGGGCAGCCGACTGTTCGATGAAGTCGTATTCTTCCATCGACCCTCCCGGACCCTCATCTTCGGCGACCTGGTGGAGAACTTCGATCCGAACTCCCTTTCACGCTTCCATCGGAAACTGGCCCGGCTGGGGCGAGTGCTGGCTCCCCATGGGCAAACCCCGCTCGACTATCGCCAATCGTTTCGGCTGCACCATCGCCAGGCCCGTCAATGCCTGCAGCGAATGCTCGAATGGGAACCTACCAATGTCATCATGTGCCATGGCATACCGGTACAGGAGGAGGCGGAAGCGTTCCTGGAAAATGCGTTTGGCTGGCTGAGGAAATAAAGAGAAGTGCGAGAAAAGGCAGTACTGACAGCAAAGCCTCGGGGTGTGGCGCGCTTTGCCAAGAGACGAAGCGCAGGGCAAGCTGACCCACATTCATCTTCACGCAACGCAGAGAAAACGAGAATGAACCAGGACCTGCTCCCCCTCGAAGGTGGATGCCGCTGCGGCGGTGTCCGGATCCGTGTGACAGCGCCACCCTTGCTGACCGCGGCCTGCCACTGCAGCGGATGCCAGCGCATGAGTTCCAGCGCCTTCTCGCTGAGTGCCATCTTTCCCAGCGATGCCTTCAGCGTCACGCAGGGGGAGCCGGTCATCGGCGGCCTGCACGACAAGGAGTTGGCACATTTCTTTTGCCCCCACTGCATGAGCTGGATGTTCACCCGGCCGGCCGCCATCGAGGCCATCGTCAACGTGCGCCCGACGATGTTCGACAATGCCGCCTGGTTCGTGCCGTTCATCGAGACCTACACGAGCGAGAAACTGCCGTGGGCCACCACACCGGCGATGCATCGCTTCGAGCAGTTCCCTCCCTTTGAACTGTACGAAAGCCTGACCCAGGAATACGCAGCGTACACCAGTGAGATCGACAGTCGATGAAATGCCTCGTCATCACAGGGAATCCGCCGCCGCTCATGTCGAGCGTTAACCATCAGACACGGAGAGTGGTGGTGATCTGCTCCCGCACAATGCCAAGCCTTAGGAGGTGTCGACATGCATGCGCAACAAGCAAGAGATCTAGCCAGCTACAACCGGTGGATGAACGAGCGTCTCTACGCCGTGTGCGCCGAGCTTTCGGAGGCCGAGCGGCAGAAAGATCGTGGAGTCTTCTTCAAGTCCATCCATGGCACCCTGAACCACCTGCTGCTGGCAGACAAGATCTGGCTGGCGCGATTCACCGGGAAGAGATTTCACGTCAGCGGCCTGGACCAAGAGCTTCACCCGGCATTCGATGCGCTGAGAGATGACCGGAAAGCCACCGATGAAGAGATCGTGCAGTGGGCTGATTCGCTCACGGAAGACAAGCTTTCAGGCACGCTAGAATATACGAGTATCAGCAATCCCGAGCCTCGCTCCTTCGATATGTGGTTCGCGGTCACGCACTTCTTCAACCATCAGACCCATCATCGGGGCCAGCTGACGGCGTTGCTGAGCCAATGCGGCAAGGACTATGGCGTGACGGATTTGATCGCGCTACCGCAGGCGGTACTGCGCAATGCAACCTGACCTGGAGACTCTACCAGATCACCCGTAACGCACTGGTGGATCACTACCGGGCGCACAAGCCGCTCGAACCGCTGCCGGCGGAACTGGCGGAATGGCCGGAAGCAGATAAGCGAGCGGAAGCGGAGCGGGCGCTGTGCCTGCGCCCGCTCATGGTCTGCCGGCTCGCAGCCCAGCCTACTTCAAGTGAATAGGCGAGCATGTGGTCTACAATATTCGTAGCGGCAAAACCTGGCTATCAAAGCGAGTTCGAGTCCAAATCGCTTAACTCTCAGCGCGCGACGGACGGGTAATGGCGGTTTGGCTGCGCAGGAGGCTTTTGCATGAGCCAACTACATCAGCAGCAGCTGGAAAAGGTGGCAGCAGAGTATGAGAGCCTTCTTGCTCCAGCCTTGTTTGCGGAATGGCCGCATCGGTTAGCAAATGCCGCGGATATTGGCGATGGGCAAGATGTCCTGGACGTTGCGTGTGGTACCGGCGTACTGACACGAGTCCTCGTCGAGCGAGTTGGGTCAAACGGGTCAGTTTCGGGAGTTGATATCAATCCCGGCATGCTGGCCGTAGCACGGCGAATCTCACCCGAAGTTTTATGGCGTGAAGCAGACGCAGAAGCCTTGCCTTATGAAGACGAGAGCTTTGATGCCGTACTCTGCCAGTTCGGACTGATGCTCTTCCGCGCGCCAGAGGCGGCACTACGGGAAATGAAGCGTGTTCTAAAGCCAGGGGGCAACTTAGCGGTGGCGGTTTTCGGCTCGCTGGAAGACCTGCCCGCCTATGCTGCCCTCGCCGAGGTGTACGAGCGCTTGGTCAGCAAGTCAGTAGGCGACGCGCTTCGCATGCCATTCTCGATGGGTGACCCGGACAGGCTTGCGTCCCTGTTCGCCAGTGCTGGCATCAGTTCCCCGAAAATTGCCACACACAAGGGACGAGCCCGCTTCACTAGCGTTGAGCACATGGTATTGGCAGACGTGAAGGGGTGGTTTCCGTTTGCTGGAATCCGGCTTGATCAGGACACCATCGACGCCGTAACCCAGGAGGCGGAAGTAGCGCTGAAGCCGTTTAGTCGCTCCAGCGGTGCCGTAGAGTTTCCGGTGCCCGTATATATCGTAACGAATCCGTGATCATGGGCCTTGCGACGCCTTCGTAACGGGGGAGCGACGCTGCATCCGACTGCCAGGCTGTCGCAAACGCCGTCCAGCCCGTTAGCTGACTTGGGTATCTTCACTCATAGCCTGACCCTATCGAGCCGAAAGCCCTCAACCGCCTTGACGGTTTCGCTTCCGAATCCTTGACTGATAACTGACGGCTTACGGGACGCTCATGCCTACGGCTTCGGGCCGCAAGGCGTTTACAACAATGACCCCTAGGCCACCATCCAGTCGAGGAGAAGACCGTGTCCGATCAGAAGCCTACACGCCGGGAATACGGGGCGCGCACCACATCCCGCCTGCAGGGCAACGAGCACTGGTGGCCCGACCAGCTCAACCTCAACATCCTGCACCAGAAACACCCCGACGCCAGCCCGTTCGGGGCCGACTTCAGCTATGCCGAGGCATTCTCGCAGCTCGACGTCGACGAACTCTGCGCCGATCTCGATGCCTTGATGACCGATTCCCAGGAGTGGTGGCCCGCCGACTGGGGCCACTACGGCCCGTTCTTCATTCGCATGTCGTGGCACGCAGCCGGCACCTATCGTGCGGTGGACGGTCGTGGCGGCGGCGGTACCGGCGCCCAGCGCTTCGCCCCGCTCAACAGCTGGCCCGACAACGGCAACCTGGACAAGGCGCGCCGCCTGCTATGGCCGATCAAGCAGAAGTACGGCGAGAAGATCTCCTGGGCCGACCTGCTGGTGCTCGCCGGCAACCGCGCGCTGGAGACCATGGGCTTTCGCACCTTCGGCTTCGGCTACGGGCGTGCCGACATCTGGGCGCCGGAAGACGACATCTACTGGGGCCCCGAGACCGAGTGGCTGGCCACCAAGGACGAACGCTACACCGGCAGCTGGGAAGACGGCAGCCGCGTGCTCGACAACCCCCTCGCCGCGGTACAGATGGGCCTCATCTACGTCAACCCGGAAGGCCCCAACGGCGTGCCGGACGCCATGAAGTCCGCCCAGGACGTACGCGAGACCTTCGCCCGCATGGGCATGAACGACCGTGAGACTGTCGCGCTGACGGTGGGCGGCCACACCTTCGGCAAGATGCACGGCAACGGCTCGCCGGATGCCGTGGGCGAAGCGCCCGAAGGCGCCAAGATCCACCAGCAGGGCTTCGGCTGGGCCAACACCCACGAGACCGGCCTCGGCGAGTACACCGTGACCTCCGGCCTCGAAGGCGCCTGGACCCCGACGCCGACCAAGTGGGACAACGCCTACCTCAACACCATCTTCGCCCATCAGTGGGAGGTGAAGAAATCGCCCGCCGGCGCCAACCAGTGGGAGCCGGTAGAGGTCAAGGAGGGCTACTGGGTGCCCGACGCCCATGTGGAAGGCAAGAAGAACCCGCCGGTGATGAACACCGCCGACATGGGGATGATCACCGACCCCATCTACCTCGAGATCGCCAAGGAATTCCACCAGAACCCCGAGAAGCTCGCCGACGAGTTCGCCCGCGCCTGGTACAAGCTGCTGCATCGCGACATGGGCCCGCGCGCTCGCTACCTCGGCCCGCAGGTGCCCGACGAGGTGCTCGTGTGGCAGGACCCGGTGCCCGAGCACCAGGGGCCGCTGGTCAACGACCAGCAGATCGCTACCCTCAAGCAGCAGATCGCCGACTCCGGCCTCAGCGCCAAGCAGCTGGTGAGCACCGCCTGGGCCTCGGCCTGCACCTACCGCCAGACCGACCACCGCGGCGGTGCCAACGGCGCGCGCATCTGTCTCGACCCGCAAACCGGCTGGGACATCAACCAGCGCTCCGGCGTGTACGACGTGATCGACAAGCTCAAGCAGATCAAGGACGCCTCGGACGCCAATATCTCGCTGGCGGACATGATCGTGCTGGGCGGCAGCGTCGGGGTCGAGATGGCGGCCAAGGCGGCCGGGCACAACGTCACCGTGCCGTTCACCCCGGGCCGCACCGACGCCACCCAGGAGATAACCGAGGTGGATACCATCGCCCACCTGGAGCCGAGGCACGACGCCTTCCGCAACTACATGCAGCCCCAGGTGACCTCCATCCCGGCTGAGCACTTGATGGTGGACCGTGCCTTCATGCTCAACCTCAGCGTACCGCAGATGGCCGCGCTGCTCGGCGGCATGCGCTCCATCGGCGTCAACGTGGGTGACAACGACGACGGCATCCTCACCGACCGCCCCGGCCAGCTGACCAACGACTTCTTCGTCAACCTCATCGACATGGGCACCGTGTGGGAGCCCCTCGAAGACAGCGAAGAGCGCTTCGAAGGCCGCCACCGCAAGACGGGCGAGAAGAAGTGGACCGCCACTCGCGTCGACCTCGTGTACGGCTCCAACTCCCAGCTACGCGCCATCGCCGAGGAGTACGCCGCCAACGGCGGTGAGGAGCGCATGATCGACCGCTTCGTGAAAGGGTGGGTCAAGGTCATGGAGAACGACCGCTTCGACCTGCACCGCTGAACGACAGGTCCGCGGCAGTAACGCGGACCTGACTCAAAACCGAACCCAAAGATGGATACCCGTCTTTGGGTTTTTTTTGTTTCCGACTCAGATCAAGCGAACCGACTCTATCGGCGCCTCATGCTTTCGTTGGCATTGCCCTAAACGTTTCGCTTGGTTACGTTAGGTAAAAAGCCGCAGTAGACGGCTGAGTGACCAAGACGTACACAGGGACTGCCGCATTAGGATGATGCGAACATCATCCATTCTGCCAGCAGGGGCGGTAGCGTGCCCCGACTCCCCAATTTCCCCGCCTGACAAAACCATTCTTATCTGAAAATCCCAGTAACCTATTGATTAAAAATAATTCGGCCGCGTAGGAGAGAGCCCAATGCGGCAGCAAGGCAAGCTCACACAGTGGAACGACGCCAAGGGCTTCGGCTTCATCACGCCAGCCACAGGCGGCCCTCGCGTGTTCGTTCATATCAGCGCCTTTCCCCGCGGTGAAGGCCGGCCAAAAGTGAACGAGCCAATCACTTACCATCTGACCCGTGATAGCCAGAGCAGGCCCAGAGCACAGAAAGTACTTTTTCTATCACCAAACCGCTCAGCTCCTCGCAGCAAGGGGATGGCATTCGCTTGCACTGTGGTCGCAGCCTTCTCCACGCTTCTGGCGGCCTTGAGTGCTCTGGGTCACATACCGCTAAAGATTGTGGGAGCCTACATGCTGCTGAGCGCGATCACCTTCGCCATGTACGGCTTCGACAAAGCCGCAGCGGAAAGGGGCCAGTGGCGAACATCAGAAGCCACGCTGCTCTTCGCAGGCTTGATCGGTGGCTGGCCCGGCGCGCTGGTAGCGCAGCGGCTATTTCGGCACAAAACCAAGAAGCAGCCGTTTCAGGCGATATTTTGGTGTGGGGTGGTGGTGAATAGCGCGGTGCTTGGGTGGCTTCTTTACACGGGGGAGGTGGGGCACGTTTGGGCTGGTTTGGGGATAGGTTAATAGTTACCAGGGCTGTAGAGAAAAATGCATTTGGCAGCATCCTGGAGAATTAGTTAATTCGCATACAGTATATTGGCTCCGACAAAACGCGTATGCGTGCGAATTCTGCATAGGTGGCTGAGCTATACTTAGCTACATGGAAAATCAATGAGTTAGAAGAAATGAAGCTCGACAGATAATATTGTTGAACGTGCAGGTTGTTCATTCAATATCAGGACGCGCAGTCCAATCACTGTTAAAAGTTATATGGATTTAGAAATTCAAACGATCTGGAGTCCTGATCTCAGCCCGCCGTCCTCGGGGTACCCTAGTGATAGAAGCGATTTCGCTATTTTGCTTCAGGTGTCCATCGGTGAGCGAGGAAAAGCAGGTGGCGAGGTGTTCAGTTTAGATGTCGTCTCCCCCTCGCAGCTTTGTCGGTATGCCTCTGGGACAATCATCAGCCATACATTGGTACTCGACTACTTTGATTGGCAAGTAGTAGAAGATCGACTCTCCAAGTTGCTGCGTCATGCTGCCTCAGCCAAAAATTGGGAACAGGTTGTTGGAAGTTTCACGGGACTATTGGCGTACGCCGATTGAGATTTTAACCAGTAGCGCAAGCGGACCGGTTTTCCGGCGCGACTGCGCCTCCAAACCGGCCGCTTCGCATGGCGTTAGAAGTCGAGCCGCCCACCAGATTAGGAATATTAATGAGTAGTGACGTTATAGCATGGATAGGAACGATACTTACCGCAATAGGGACTGCGGTAACTCTGTGGCAGGCTGGAAAGGTTAAACGCTATAAAGATCAGGTTGCGTTTGACCTTAGAAAGATATCGATTTCAGAAGCTGGAGAGATCTTGAGAAGGGGGCAGGAGGACTGTCGAAAACTTCTCAAGTCGGGTGGTCGAGGTCAAAGTATTACCAATATATGTGATTCTGTCCAAGAACGCATAGATCAAGCGATGAACAGGTTTAATCAGAAATCGCAAGATGTGGATATTAAAGAAAAATTAAATTCAGCTAATGCGCTACTTCACGAAGTGAGGCAGGATAATAATACGACCCAAAATAGTAGCAATCTCCATGTTGTCTTCCAAGAGGCAATTCAACTGTGCAATGAGCGCCTAATGGAAATCAATTAAACGGAGTCAAGATATGAAAGAGTTGCAGTCACAAATTAATAAGCTTAAGTATCAAATGGGCCTAGTTGGTGAATCGCTCGATTCTCGTGAGCATCCTATTGCCACGCTTGTAATAGCTATGGATTGGGACGAGGGCGATCTTGATAGAGCGCACGATATATTCGAGAAGTTCGAAGGCATAATCGAGTCTGGCGAGAAGCCTAATTGGACTGAGTTTGAGCATGACTTTCACCAACAGTTCGGTATCGGGTATCAGACTCTTAAAATGGTAGTGCTTGCTTTCCATCGAAATTTCCAATGGACGCATGTTTGCGAGGTTTACGCAAAAGCAAAAGAATGCATGGAGTTTCATGAAATTACGAGGCCAAAAAACTTCTAACAAGCGCATGTTGGCGGACTGGTTTTCCGCTGCGCTCCAAACCAGCCGCAAATGCGGGCGTTACAAGTCGTAGCCCGAGTTCACCTTTATAGAAGGAAATAATATGGGAGAGCTTTCTAAGAAAATAGGCGAACACGGCGAAAGAGTTGTGCTCGAATTCTTAAAAATGATTGGGTGGGCTGCGCCTGGTGATGGTGAAACTTTGCAGTGCAACAAACCGGATAAGCATGCGAAGAAGGAAGGATCGCCTCGAACCACGCATGGCATTGATCTATTCTTCCCACATAAGAGCCAGCTGGAAGACTTTACGATTTCTAACGCAATCATTTCAGTAAAATACACATCTAAACCTTACCCCAGTCCGCCGAACAACAAATTTAAGGAACACATTACAGACCTGTCTCAGACAATCGAGTGTTTTGCAAGATCAGAGCTGCGGGACCAATCAAACCGAGAATACGAAGGTTTAGGAATAAGAAGATCGAATGATACAGGTGTTCTATTCTGGTTTAGCGGCAATCGTGATTCCGAGCAAGATGTGGTTGGAAAGGTCGCCGGCGTTATACTAGACAAGGAGCTTGATTTTAACAGCATTCAGGTAATCGACAATGCTAGAGCAGCTTTTATATACAACTCAATTATAACTGCGCGCCGTATTTACGATACATGCGAGCTTAATTTTCATTATGCGTTTAACTCGTCAAACTATACAGATCAAGGCATAGAAAAGTATGGGAAAATTCTGCCGCTGGAGTATATTACATCTCCCATAATTCCCATGAGGTTAATCGATAAGTCAAACAACAAACAAAAGTTTTGCATTTCCACCATTGAGAACTTTAGTGAGGATGCAATGAAACGATTGTTGAATTTTGCAAGCGATATTTCTCAAGATTTTTCGCAAGAGTTTATATTTATATTTACTCAGTACGATGAGCTGGAAGACAAGTCAATAGTGAACAAGTGTATTAGAAGTCTAGGCGAAAGATCCTCGCTTTTTGACGTCAAAGTCCACTGTTCTAATGGCGATTTCAGGGGACTTATAAATGAACAATAAAAGATTTCTTCTACCTTATGGTGATCCTTTAAGAGAGTTCCTAAGTCAGCCGGGAATTACCAAGGCCGATATTAAGTCAATTTTGAGGCGAAGGGGTGTTTTTTTCTCTGATGATGAGAAGGTTAATACAGTTCCGATCCTGATAAAAACCGGAATCTCCCCTTTTGAGCTTGAAGAGTTGATTGATAAAGTTAAAGGAAAAGAGGACAACCCAAAGATTCACACGCAGAGTATACCATGGGCTGGCGGCGACAAGCCTTTACTTGATGCGATCCCGGCAGAACTGAATATACAAGATCTAATTGATCAGCCTTTTTCTAACTACAAAGTATTGGGTGCGCCTAATTTTAAAGCGGTAGGTGGAAATCAAGACCATGTCGAAATGGAGTTCAAAGTTGAGCGGTATGATTTGACAAAAAGTTGGGATAAAAATACCTCTCAATTTTCTGGAAAAGTCACACTCAGGAAGGGCGACGATAACTTAGATGTAAGCATGAGTTTAAATCATACATCTCAAGAGACTAAGCTTGTTGCGGATAAGGTTTCTCGAAAAATTGTCCAGAATATGAAAAGCGAGGGCTTTGTAAGCAGCGAGGCAGACGTCCGGCGTATTAGATTTAATGACTTCAGCAACTCTAACCGTGTGGCATTTCTACAGGATTTATCTCAGAAGCAATTGAAGGAGGCTTTGTACTTTAAAGACACCAAAGATATAGGCTTTAGGCCAGATAAAAAGACGGAGTTGCCTAGTGACATATCCTGGATGGAAGACAAAATAAAAAACCTGATTCTTCAGGGAAACGATATCCATACAACATTTTTCGTGAAAGACAGAAGTTATCATAAGTTCTTGGAAGTATATCGGGTCGAGGCAGAATACTCTTTTTCTCAAGAAGAGTGCTCTGGCGATTGTAGAATCGTATTTGAATTCAGCGAATTCATTAGTCGTGAAAAAAACGACGCCGAATTACTTATTCGAGTCGCTAACATAAGCTTTAGCGATAAAATCTCCTCAGTTTCAACAAACAAAGTTAAAGAATCGCTCTTGTCACAACTGGAGGCAGCAAAATTGAAATTGCATGAGCAGTATCGTGAACCAAGTTTGTAACAAGCGCATGTTATCGGACTAGTTTTCCGCTGCGCTACAAACCAGCCGCAAATGCGGGCGTTAAACCTATTGGGGAGGTTGCGATGAGACTTGTAAGGCACGGTAATGCACTGGAGGAGCTTGTTGTCAAGCTGACGGCGGCGCACGAAAAAATTGATTTTGCTGTCGCTTGGGCTAGTTCAGGAACCGCTGCTTTTACAGAAATTTCAAATCGTCGCAAAAAGATTAACAAAGCTGTAATTGGCACCCACTTCTATCAGACCCATCCAGACGTGTTGGATGATTTTGTGGGGGATAAGCGCACGCGTTTTGTCCTACAGCCGCAAGGAGTCTTTCACCCTAAGCTTTACGTCTTTACATCGGGCGGTGAGTGGGAAATTCTCATTGGTAGCGCGAATCTTACAAGAGGTGCTTTCGATAAAAACTCCGAAGTGATGTTGCATTTCACCAACCAGGATGCCCCCGATTCTATCCTGCAGGAATCACAAGATATAATCTCTGGTTACTGGGAAGACGGTGATGAAGTCTCAAAGCAAATAGCTGATACCTATCGAAATTTGTGGAAGGCACAGCAACCATCACTTCGCCGAGTTTCCAGCAATTATGGCGAAAGTGGAGAATTTAAGGCTCCTATCCATACGTCAATTATGTCCATGTCATGGGACGATTTCTATCGTGCCGTTAAAAAAGACCCATATCACGGTTTCAGCGAGAGATGTGACCTGCTTGATCAAGTTCAGAGAGAGTTTAGAGATTCGCCAAACTATTCCGAGATGTCATTGGGAGTGCGTAAAACGATTGCAGGACTCCCGAATGACTATAACGATCATTGGGCGTGGTTCGGCAGCATGAAGGGGGCAGGTTACTTCCATCAAGCCATAAACAATAATGATCCACATATATCTGCTGCCTTGGATGAGATACCCTTAGAAGGTGGTATCACTGAGCAGCACTATCGCTCTTATATCGAGGAGTTCGTGAAGGCATTCCCACATGGGCGTGACGGCGTGGCGGTGGCAAGCCGTCTGCTGGCTCTGAAAAGGCCGGACCATTTTGTCTGTCTTGATGGAAAAAACCGATCGCAGCTATGCAAGGATTTTGGCGTCAAGAAAACTGACATGAACTACGACCGCTATTGGGACGAAGTAATTTGTCCGATTATGGATTCGGTCTGGTGGAACGCGCCAGTTCCAACCAGCAAGAGCCAACTGAAAGTATGGGCTGGCAGAGCGGCGATGCTGGACGCGTTGTTCTACCAACCATGAGGTATAAAAAATCGCTGCGAGTGACGTTTGACCCGCCGCGAACTTTTGCTGCCGCAAAAGAACGCGTGGCCCCAAACGCACCTGAGTTCAGGCATTAGCGAACCATCCCCACTCATGCTCCGCCTACGCGGCCAAGGAACCCACCATTGATCATCCCCCAAGACGGACGCTTGCGGCTGGATCGTGAGCGCTTGAAGCAGCATCGCAAGCGGCTGGGCCTGAGTCAGGAGGCGCTGGCCGAGTACTGTTTTGATCGGCGCTTGTGCGTCTCCATCGCTTCCATCAAGCGGGCAGAGAGTGGCAAGGCGGTGCTGTATCGCACTGCGCGCCATCTGGCCGAGATCTACGAGGTCGAGGTCGAGGAGCTGTCGGCGGAGGCTGAGGAGGCCGCCGTTGTCGCTTCCGATATCGAGGAGATGGAGAGCGCTCGCGTGCTGATCCAGCTGCATGCCGTGGCGGCCGATCCGTCGGCGCTGGCGAGCTGGGTGCAGCATTTCGGCGGCAGCCTGGAGGAAGGGGGCACGGCGCTGTTCGGGCTGCCCCGGGCTTACCGCAGCGATGCGCAGCGCGGCTTGTTGTGTGCCGCCACTCTGGTGGAGCAGGGGGTGGCCCGTGGCGTGTATCTTCAGGCCGGCCACTGGCCTACGGCTGTGCCTCTTTCCATGTCGGCCGGGCGGAGCGGCGTGTGGGTCGAGCGTGGCGTGGCGGTGCAGTTGGCGGAGCGCTTCGTTTTCGATGACGAAGGCGGCGAGTGGCTGCGCTATCGCCAGCCCCGGGACGAGGCTCATGATGCTCGCTTCGAGCTGGTGGGGCGCCGGGTACAGCTGGGCCAGCTGCAAGCCATCCTGGAGAGCACCCAGGCCTACCAGGCCGGTCATCTAATCTATATCCGCGGTGTGGCGGGCATCGGCAAGACGCGCCTGAGCGCGGAGTTTGCCGAGATGGCCGCGGCCCATGCCGATCATCACCAGGCCGAGGTGCTGGATTTCGGTACCCGAGCTGATGAAGGCCCGCTGATGCAGCTCGCGCGTTCACTGCTGCAAACCTCCGCCGAGGCGAAAGCGGAAATTCTGGACGAGGCTCTCCTGCTGGCCCGTCTCTCGGCGCTGCGCCTGCCCATGGATCACGCCATGCTACTGCGTCCGCTGCTGGGCTTGCCTCAGCCGGAGGAGGCGCAGTCGCTCTATGCCGCCATGACCCCGGCTACCCGCAGCCAGCGCTTGGTGTTGGCACTGCGCGATCTGCTCCTGGCGCGCTCCATTCATCGCCCGCAGCTGGTGGTGGTGGAGGACCTGCACTGGGCCGACGAAGCGCTGCTCGCCACGCTCACCGGGCTGCTGCAGGGCACCCAGGAAGCGCCGGTGATCTGGCTGTTCACCTCGCGCGTGGAGCAGGACCCGCTGGAGACCCGCCTGCGCCCGCAGCTGCCGGAGCTGCCGCTCACGCTGATCGAGCTTCCGCCGCTGCGCCCCCAGGAGGCCGAGGCTCTGGTCGCCAGCTTCGGCACGGTGCCCGCCGAGCATGCCGCCCGCTGTGTGAGTCAGGCCCAGGGCAATCCGCTGTTTCTTACCCAACTGTTGCTGTTTCACCCCCAGCGCAGCCTGCCGGCCAGCCTCGCCAACCTGGTGCAGACCAAGTTGGATCAGCTCACCGATCTGGATCGTCGAGCCATGTGCATCGCCGCCGTTATGGGGCAGCGCTTCTCTCTGGCCTCGCTGCAGGAGGTTCTGGGGCAGGCCGATTATCAGCCCGAACTCCCCCAGCGCTACAGCCTGGTGCGCCCGCTGGAAGAGGACAGCTACCGCTTCGTGCACGACCTGATCCTGCAAGGCATCTACGAGGGGATTCCCAAGATTCAGCGCGACCGCCTGCACCTGCGCCTGGCCGCGCTTTACGGCGAGGCGGAGCCTGGCTTACGCGCGCGCCACCTGCACCGGGCGCGCTCGCTGGAGGCACCGAATGCCTTCCTGCAAGCGGTGGCGGCGGAAATGGCCCGCTATCGCCACGAGGAGGCCATGGCGCTGCTGAGGGACTGCCGCGCCATCGACTACGCGCCGAAGGATGAGTACCGCCTGATGCTGCTGCAGGGCCAGGTGGCGATGGCCACAGGGCAGGTCCAGGCGGCGCGGGAGCACTTCGAGGCGGCGCGCAGCTTCGCCCGGGAGGAGCGTCAGCGCATCACGGCCGATCTCTGGCTGGCCCGGGTGCTGAACATGCTCGATGCGCTGGCGGCGGAGGAGGCGATACTCGATGGCCTGCTGCCCCTGGCCGAAATGCTGGAGGATCCCTTGCCCCTGGCCGAGGCGCTCTATCTCAAGGGCAATCTCTATTTCCCCCGGGGCGACTTTGCCACCAGCCGCGCCTATCACACCCGCGCCCTGGAGCAGGCCCGCCGTGGCGGCGACGTGCGCACCGAGATCCAGGCCCTGAGCGGGCTGGGCGATGCCCACTATGCCCAGGGGCAGATGCGCAGCACCCTCGAGCTGTTCGATCACTGCGTCACGCTGTGCCGAACCCATGGTCACGCCGATCTGGAGGCCTCAAACCTGTTCATGCTGGGTACCGCCCGCATCTATGCCAACCAGACCGAAGCGGCGCTGGCCGACTGTTTCGATGCCGCCGAGCTGGGCAAGCGGGTCGGCAACCGGCGTGCCGAGGTGGTGGCGCGGCTCACGGCAGGGTGGATTCTGCTCTCCCAGGGCGAGCCTTATGCGGCGGACGAGCAGATCGAGCAGGCGCTGACGGTGGCGCGCGGCCTGGGCTCATGGCGCTTCGAAGCCTTTCTACTGGAGAGTCGCGCACGGGTCGAGCTGATCACCGGGCAGCTGGCAGAAGCCCGAGTCAGCATCGAGCGCGCCTGGCAACTGGTGGAGCAGCATGGGATGCAGGCCTTTATCGGCCCCTGGGTGCTGGGCACCCGGGCGTTGCTGGATGAGGAGCCGGAAGCCCGCCTGGCGACGCTACAAGAGGGCGAAGCGCTGCTGGATGCCGGCTGCGTGGGGCACAACGGCTATCGCTTCCTGGTCACGGCGGCGGAGGTCAGCCTGCTCGACGGGCGCCCCGAAGCGGCCCGCCACTACGCCCGGCGCCTGACTCAACTGATGGGGGCGGAGCCCTGTGCCTGGGGTGAGCACCATCGCGCTCTGATCGAGGCCCACGCCGATTGGCTGGAGAGCGGTCAGCCGGACGACGAGAAGGGCGGCGAGGCGCACGCCCTGGAAGCCTTACGAGCGTGCTGGCACCGAGGCGAAGCCGCCGGCCTGGTGATGACGTTGCCCCGCCTGGCTGCCAGTCGGCACTAGCCGCAGGACTTTCTCATCCCGGCGCTCCGCCGTGCCCAGCAGCAGCTCGACCAGATGCTCCGATTGCTCCAGGCACTGCTCCTGCAGGCCGGCACCGCGGGTCCAGCCGCCGGCGAACAGCAGCGGGCACCCTTCCTGGCTATCGAGGCGCTTGCGGGCGGTGGTCTGGTTGTAGCGCTCTATCTCCGCCTGCGCCTCCAGGCAGTTGGCATCCAGCACGTTGTGCTTGAACAGGGTCCAGGCCTTGGCTTCCAGGGCGGGGTCCAGCGGCGGCAGTCGGTCACGGTAGCCGGCTTCGTCGGGTGCGTTGGCCTCCAGCACTACCGGCTCGTCCAGGGGAGAGGACTGCCGCTCGAGCATCTCGCTACGGGGAATGCGGTTGAGATCATCCACCAGGGAGACGAAATACTGCGGCAGGCCCGCCTGATTGTAGGCGGGGTTCTCGGCATCGTTCTGATGGCGATTCGCCACGTAGTCGATGCGGTAGGGGAAGAAGGTGTCCTCGCGGTTACGCACTTCGATATTGTAGGTGCGCCACAGGTTGCGATTGGGAGGCAGTCGGGCGGCGGCGGTGTGGCAGACGCTGAAGCTGCGGGTGTAGCGCACCTTGCCGAGGATATGCTGCAGCTCCCGCTGGGTGTCGCTCAGGCCGTCGCCGAAGGTCAGCAGCGGCAGGGCGTCTTCGGCGTGGGTGGCCATGAACAGCAGGTCGGCCTCCCAGCGGCTTTTGCCGGGGGCACGCTCCGTCAGCGTCACGCCCTGGGTCGTGAGCTTTGCCTCCACCTCGATGCCGCGCAGGATCTCGACTCTTGGGCCCGGCGTATTGGGGTTGACGATATGCGCGGCCAGGGCCTCCAGCCAGTGCTGGGCGCCGTGCTCGAAGTAGCGGCGGTCCGGCGGTGAGCCGCCCTCCTGGATGCGGTAGTACTCGAAGGGTGCCTGGAGCGGCATGCCACCCGGGCCGCGATCGTCGGCGAAGTACATGGCCGAGATGCGGGGGTAGTAGATGGTGTGGCGGATACGCTCCAGCCGGGCCGGCAGCTCGGGGTCGTGCCAGTCGATGGTGACGTGCAGTTGATCCGCCGCGGCGGCCAGCATCTCGGCGGGCGTGGCCACGCAGGCATCGAAGAAGTCGTCCACCGTATAGCGCGGCGTAACGCGATGATTCTCCACCAAAGCGATGGCGCTTTGGTGAACCACGGGGATCAGCAGTGCCAGCCGGCCTCCATCGACCTTGCATAGCTCATGGGCCGGATCGCTGACGCCACGGAACAGCTCCTTGTCGTCGGTGAGGGCGATGCTGCCGTCGCGGCTGAAATAGCTCTCGGTGTTCTCCAGCGGCTTCATGCGCTCCAGCTCGCCGATCTCGCCGAGTATCGTGCGCAGGCGGCGGTAGGTCGCCAGGTTGACGTCATTGACGCCCAGGTCGGCCCAGCGGCGGTAGGGCGAGTCGGGCTTCCCTGGATGGCGCCGCATGCCCAGGTCGACCCACACCGTCTCGGCGTTACCGCCCAGGGTCGCCTTGCGTTCGAAGATCGTGACCTCGATCTGCCGGGTCGTCTCGCTGCCGAGCTTCTGGCAGCCGAGTTTTTGCAGATAGTAGGCCAGCGACAGGCCGGAAACCCCGCCGCCGATGATGGCAACCCGTAGCGGTGCATGGTCCATGGTGACGCCCCCCAGTCGTTGTTTTCCTAAGAATCCACCAGGAGGATGTCGCATCCAAGAGGCTCAGCAGAGGTGATACCGAAGTGATCCGTTGCGCTTGGCAGCGCTGATACCGGCGTTCGTAGTGATACCGAGGTGATGCGGTCGGTATGAGTTTTCTCAACTGGAATGCTTAGGGCAGTAAGCCGGTCGGGTTCCGACCGCCAATTCCAGAACAACGCACGAGGTATCGACCGATGAACGCTCCGCAAACCATCGACAAGCAGCTGATCGCCCACGACTTCCGTGTCGCCATGCATGGCAAGCTCGAGCCCGAGAAGATCGACGAGGCCGCCCAGGCATTGGCCGCCTCCCAGAAGGCCTACCCTGCCAATGGTAGCGTCGCCAGCATGATCTTCTACCTGAAGTTCCAGGTGAATATCACCGATGGCAAGACCTTCGACGGCCATGCCGGCGGCGCCTCTTCACCGGGCGGCGGCGCACTCTTCGGGCATGTCTACACCGACGATCTCGACCGGCTCTACCGCGATACCGTGAGCTTCGAGTTCCAGGCCACCCCGGTCTACCTGAGCATCCTGTTCTTCGACAGCCACAGCAACCTGCTGGGCCACTTCCAGTCGGGGGCAGTTTCCATCGTCATCGGCGTCGGCGGAGGCAAGGGTAGCTGGAGCTGAGCGGATACTCGGGCTTCAGCTGGTAACATCCGGGGGCGCTTCGGCGCCCCCTGTTCATTTAATGGGAATCACTAGGTAAGAAGCGAATTACCATCCATACTGCGGGTTGGGGCAGTGGCAGCTGTCTGTCTTGCATATGGAGGTAATCCAATGCATTTATATGAAGAACAATTTTCAGAAAGTCATGATTTTCCAAGAGTGCAAAGTCCCTCCAAGGTGTTGGTTATCGCCTCGACGGGAAGGTCTGGCAGCCATATGCTTGGGCATGCACTCCATGAAACGCACAGGTTTGGTTTTCCATTGGAATACGCGAACCCTGCAAATCTTTCGGAATGGAAAAGACGGCTAGACATAGATGACTTGCAGGGGGTCATGGCGGAAATTAAGCGGCGAAGGACATCGCCTAACGGTGTGTTTGGGATAAAGCTTCATTACCCACACATCAAGCTATTTGGTGGTTTCGATAATGTGATCAAATGCTTTCCAGACGCCTATTATATTCTCTTGTCGAGAAAAAATTTGCTGAAACAAGCCGTGTCGTTGTCGATAGCTAGCCAAACGGGAGTATGGATTTCCGGCCAAAAAGCGGTAAATGACAATCCGCAGTATGATTTCGCTCACATTGACAAGTGCCTTCGTGAGACCATTTTGAACAATGCCTCATGGAGGTATACGTTAGCGGCTAATGGTTGTAACTACATCGAGATGGACTTTGATCATGTTCGTCATGATCTCGACCAGGCGATAAATGATATAGCAAGATTTATGGGCATAGAGATCGATCCGGCTGACATACCCCGCGCACCAGTCACAAAAAAGCAGAGTAACCTTAGAAACGCAGAATGGGAGAAAAGATTTATCTCCGATTTCAATGCGTCGGGCGTACTTTTGAGCAATGCAGGACCAAGCATCCTTAAGAGAGTTGAGAGCAAGGTCAAACGGATGCTATATGAATAACGGAGTGCTTCGCTACACACTGGGCAGTTTTTTCTTCACTGGTTACCGTGCGCCTCGAATACGTCAACGCAATTTCTGACATGGGTTATGATCATCGTATGCCGACTACGATCACCCTGGACCATCTTCGCCGGTACGCTATCACGCGCAGTCTGTTCAAGCCGAGAGCCTTGATGCGTGCCGTCACAAAGCTGGGCTTCGTCCAGTTCGACCCGATACGTGCCCCCGCACGGGCTCAGGACCTGACGCTGCGCCATCGTGTTACCGACTACCGAGCCGGCGATCTGGAAGCGCGTTACCCGCGTCTGGCCGTCGAGGAGGATTTTTTTGTCAACTACGGCATTCTGCCGCGTGCCACGCAATGCCTGATGCACCCACGGACGGCGCGCACCGAGTGGCCGTCCTCGCGCTGGGCGCAGGCATGGGCCGTGCTGGAGTTCGTGCAAAGCCGTGGTGTGGTTCACCCACGCGAGGTGGACGCCGCCTTCGAGCATGGTGCGACCAGGAATTGGTTCGGCGGCAACAGCCGGGCCAGTACCCAGCTCCTGGACGGCATGCATTACCGCGGTCTGCTGCGTGTGGCGCGGCGCGAAGGTGGAATACGTCTGTACGCACCGCAGCTTGCCCATGAACGTGACTGCCCGGCGGACCCTGACGCTACCCTGGATGCGCTGATTGACGTGGCAGTGGCGAAGTACGCGCCATTACCTGCGGCCACTCTCAGGCGCCTCGTCACTTGGGTGGGTTCTGCGGCGGCGCCACAGTGGCGCGAGGGTCGCCGCAATGCACTGGCACGTACCAAGGCGCGGCTACCTCAGGCCACGGTAGACGGCTGCCGCTGGTACTGGCCGGCCGGCGAGAATCCTGGTAGTCGACGCTTCGCACACGACGCTGTGCTGGACGAATGCCTTCGCCTGCTGGCGCCGTTCGACCCGGTAGTCTGGGACCGCGAACGCTTCGAGCGCTTTTGGGGCTGGGCCTATCGCTTCGAGGCCTATACGCCGCCAGCGCAGCGGGTGCGTGGCTACTACGCGCTACCCATGCTGTGGCGCGGTCAGGTCATTGGCTGGGCCAATGCCGCCGTGCGCGACGGACAGTTGCAGTTGCAGCCGGGCTATGTGAGCGGACATGCCCCTAGGGATGCGGCGTTCGAGCCCGCGTTGGAAGAAGAACGGGCGCGCTTCGAACGGTTTCTCGGGCTGTAAGCGCTTCGGCGACGGGCTGAGCGTCGGGTCTTGGGCTGACTAACATCTCCAGAGCCCCCGAGCCTCATCAGGCTCGGGGGCTTTTCGTTTCCGAGTTAGTGGGGGGCAGGCTGTCAGCCTCCTTTGTAAGTCTTTTCCTACACGTTTATCGGCGATGTGCCACAGATGCCCGCCGCTGCGCTTGGTATCCTCTCTGCGCGAGAAATTGCGATTCCCCTAATGGATTAATAAGAGCAATACCTTTCACGCAGGGAGGCACCATGGCCGACGCAAGCGGATGGCAATTCACCCTGGCCCTGGCCGGGGCCGACGACCTGGCGGTCATCGAATTCACGCACAAGGAAGCGCTGTCCCAGCCCTTCGAACTGACGGTGCGCTTCGCCAGCCGCGACGGCAGCCTCTCCGCCAGCGATATCCTCGACCGTGAGGCCACCCTGACGATCTGGCAGGAGGGCGAGGCGCTGCGCCGCGTCCACGGCATCGTCAGCGAGTTCGCCCGCGGCGATCGTGGCCACCGCCGCACCTTCTATCGCGTGACGGTCCAGCCCGCGCTGTGGCGCCTCTCGCTGCGGCAGAACTCGCGCATCTTCCAGGAAGTCTCGCCGCTCACGGTGCTCAACACCCTGTGCGACGAACACGACCTCACCGACATCGCCTTTGCCGCCACCCGGGAACCCGAGCCCCGCGAGTACTGCGTGCAGTACCGCGAGACCGATCTCGCCTTCGTCCAGCGCCTGGCCGCCGAAGAGGGCCTGTTCTACTTCCACGAGTTTTTCGAAACAGGCTCAGAAACCGGCGGTGAGACACCCAGCGCCGCCCATCGCCTGGTCTTCGCCGACGCCCCCCAGGTGCTCACCCACCTGGGCAGCCGCAGCTACCACAGCCGCGCCGGGGGCACGCCGCCGCGCCGCTACGTGCGCAAGCTGCAGCAGCACGCCCGTGTCGCCCCGGCCTCGACCACGCTCAAGGACTACTCCTTCAAGCGCCCGGCCTACGGTCAGTTGCACGACCACCTCGCCGACGGGCTGGAAGAACACGCGCAAAGGGTCGACTACGAACACTACGACTACCCCGGGCGCTACAAGGCCGACGCCTCCGGCCAGGCCTTCACCCGCATCCGCCTCGAATCCCTGCGCCGCAGCGCCAACATCGCCGACGCCGAGAGCGACCTGCCCGAGCTTGCCCCGGGGCTGCGCTTCACCCTGACCGACCACGACCTCGACGAACTCAACCAGGACTGGCAGGTGCTCGGCGTGGTGCACCACGGCAAGCAGCCCCAGGCCCTGGAAGAGGACGGCATCGTTCAAGACCATGACGGGGGCAGCGCTGCCAGCCTGCAGGGTCGGGCAGGCTCGGAAGCCATGACCACGTACCACAACGACCTCGTGCTCATGCCCGCCGACCTGGCCTGGCGCCCCGAGCCCAACCCTCGGCCCCGCGTCGACGGCCCCCAGGTCGCCTTCGTCGTCGGCCCCGAAGGCGAGGAGATCCACTGCGACGAGCATGGCCGGGTCAAGGTGCAGTTCCCCTGGGATCGCTACGCCGAGCCCAACGAAACCGCCAGTGCTTGGCTCCGAGTCAGCCAGGACTGGGCCGGCGGTGGCTACGGCAGCATGGCGATTCCGCGGATCGGCCACGAGGTGATCGTCAGCTATCTCGAAGGCGACCCCGACCAGCCGCTGATCACCGGGCGGGTCTACAATGCCGTCAACACGCCGCCCTATGCGTTGCCCGAGAACAAGACCCGTACCGTTATCCGCACCCAGAGTCACCAGGCCGAAGGCTTCAACGAGCTGCGCCTGGAAGACCAGGCCGGCCAGGAACAGATCTGGCTGCACGCCCAGAAAGACCTGGAGCTGCTGACTAACAACGACCGCACCGAAGAGATCGGCAACGACAGCCACCTCACCGTGCACCATAACCGCATCAGCGAGATCCACGGCAACGACCACCTCACCGTGCACGGCCAGCGCCACCTCCAGGTCGACGGCGACGACCACCTCATCGTCGGCGCCACCCGCCACGACAAGACCGCTCGCGCCCAGCTCGTCGAAGCCGGCCAGGAAGTGCACCACAAGGCCGGCAGCAAGACCGTGATCGACGCCGGCGCCGAGATCACCCTCAAGGCCGGCGGCAGCTTCCTCAAGCTCGACCCCAGCGGCATCACCATCGTCGGTGCCCAGGTCAGGATCAACTCCGGTGGCAGCCCGGGTTCGGGAAGTGGGCAGGGAGCGTTGGCGCCTGAATTGCCTCGGCGTGCTGAGGGAGAAGAGCATTCTCGTATCGCCTTCACGGGCAACGGGCCCAGTCAGCAGGCCCAACTGGTTGAGGCGGAAGAGCTCGGCGAGCGTGAGTTTCTCGTCGACGTCACCAGCGGTAGCCAGGACGGTCAGCAGGTTCGTCTGCGCAAGGGGCGGGCTCGGACGAATGGAGGGCAGAACGGATGAGCGAAGGCGATCTCAAGGAACTGCAGGACGAAAACGTCGATCTGGGCGTTCGGCGCCGTGTCGAGTACGAAGACGAGGAAGACGGCACCCTGGCACTGGTCATTCCCAAGCGGGAAGGCGGCGGCGAGATCGAGATACCGCTGCTGGAGCATGCCAGAACCGTTTTCGAGCGCACCGATGGCAGCCTGCAGGACAACACCATGCTGGCCGTTCGCCCCCTGGCGGAAGTCGGGCGCAATCGCCCCGTTCAGCGGAGTGGGGTAACGACCAATACCGGTATCGCGACTGCCATGCTGCGCCCGGGATATCTTTACGTGTTCTTCGATAACCGCCTGTGGCGCGAACTCGAGGTCGGCCCTGATGGCAAGCTCAGCGATGTGGACGTCGAACACTATCGCGAGCAGGCCGAGGGCGGCGATACCCCCAACGAGCGCGACAGCGCAGGTGAATGGCTCGATAACATCCTGCTGCCTGCGATGCTGCAAGGACAGGCCACTTTGCACCGAGTGCGTCTCGCCTACAGCGAGATCGCCTGGAGCTGGCCCTACATCACCTGGCTCGAAGCCAATCCCGGCCGACTCGAGGCGCGCACCACACCCGTAGGGCACGCCCATGCCGTGATTCTCGATATGGAAGGCTGGCTCTCCATGCAGACTGGCTTTCCTGCCGGGCGCGTATCTGACCAGCCGGAACTGCGCGAGCGTGATCTCGGTATCGAACTGATGCTACAGGCGCCGGAGTCCTTCACTCCCGACTTTACCGCGCCGGGCGACGATGAACTGTGCGCCAAGCTCAAGAGCTTGTGGGAGCAGGCCGGGGAAACCGATCGAGCCGCCACCCTGACGCTGGAGTGTGAGGGCGGTGAAGACCTGTTGGCAGCTATACGGGCTAACGAAGGTATCGTTGCCGTGGCACTGCCGGACCCCTTGTTTACGCTGCGCCATGCCCTGGCACAGATCCACCTCGCCGAACATTATCTGGACGGCCTCGACAGTCGGCTGGCCGACAATCCCTTGGGGCATTCGGCCAAGCTGATTCGTCAGGCACTCTTCACCGCGCCGAGCGGTGGCGGAGCGAATCCTCTCGCCGAGTTCCGTGGTGCCATCGACCCGGCCAAGCTCGATGCCACCCTGGAGCAGGCCGAACGTAACGCCGCGCTTGCGGTAGTGCGCACACAGCTCGACGCCCTCGAGCGGCTTGCCAGCCAGGGCCAGCTCACCGCCGTGCTGCGTGATTTCACCAGCCACGATGAACTGGGCATCTGCGAAGGCTATGCGCTGTGTGGCGACTTGTTCGGTGTGCTGCAGCAGCTTCCCGGTGTGCTCCTGGACCAGGGCGACACCCGCCAGGAGGCCCGTACCCGGCAACTGGTCAAGACGCTGCTGACCGACCGGGAGTTGCAAGCGCTTTGGAGTGCCGACGAGAACGTGGCCACCGATGAATCGGCTGATGAGGACACCAATGATGGCAGTGGCAATTTCCGGCCTGCCTTCCTGCGCCGGCTTGCCCAGGATGACCGCGACATCGACGAGGCCCTAGCCGCGAGCCTGGGACTGGAGACCCTGGGGCTGGTTGCCCAAAACCAGTCCGAGCAGGAACAAACCCAGCAGGCCGGTGTGCTCAGCGTGGCCAACGCCATCAAGGTGGGAGGCTTGGTCAACACGGTAGTGGGGCAGTGGAGCCAGGCCGTGCTGCGGGTCGCGGAACGGGTCGGCGACGACGTGGAAGTGGTTCACATGCGCCGTGTGTTCACCGCCGTTGGTGCCCATGCCAACCTGATCGACGGCAACTTGAGGGGCGAGCTTCAGGTCATGCACCGCGGCGACGTCGACCTGAGTCGCTACGTCATCATCGGCGTGCATGGGGATGGCATCGAATGGGGCCTGACCGAGCGCGACCGTACCAGTGGTGTGCTCCAGACCCAGCGAGACTACCTCTATGCTGAGCAGATCGACCCCAGGGGCAATATACAAACCTCGACCAGCCCGAAGCGCATGAGCGCAGAAGTCGACGATGCCATCCGCCAGGTAGCGGGGCATACTCTGGTGTACGTGCTCCCCGCCGGCCACCCCGAAGCGGCGAAAGTGGCGCAACTGCGTCTGGCCAAAGTCGCCGGGCAGGTGAAGGTGGTGATAGATGGCCCGGCGGTGTCGAGACTGCTGGTGGGGTTTGCGATATATAATCTTGGTAAAGAAATCTCTAGCGCTGCGAAAGCATATCAAGATGGCATGCTTGAAGGGCTTCAGGTTTCTAAGGTAGTGAGTGGTTTAGTTGATCTTAGTGCTGCCTCAATGAAGTTGCATTCTGTATTATATCCGGAACCAGTTTCAGTAATGGGTCGTATTGTTCAAAGGCCATTGGTTGATATGAAGAACTGGCCTGTTGTTGGTAAAAGGCTGGCTAAAGTAGGAGCCTCTACACTGGTACGTACTATTGGGCTATTTAACTTCTTCGCTGGTGTAATAACGGTGGGAGTTAGCAGTTGGGAGTTGCGCAATAGCTTGCAGCAAGGGGATCGAGATGCAGCTATCGGCCATGGTGTGGCGATTGCAGGAGGAGCGCTGTTTCTTGCCGCTCCGCTAATGGCAGGCCTGGTAATGATTCCCGGCTGGGGCTGGGCACTGCTGGGCCTGGGGTTGGCTATCGGCGGATCCAGCTATGCCGCCATGAACCAGGACACCCCATTCGAGCAACTGCTTAAGCAAGGCCCCCTAGGTACCCATCCTGCGAGTACAGTGACATCGGCCGACGATATTGTTTACTACCCGCAGCTGTTGACGCAGCTGAGCCCGGCCCAAATCGAAGTGACGCGCTACGGCAGTCTGGATACCGAAGAGCGGCAGGCACTGCTAGAAAGCGTATGGGAATCCACCACGGATACCCCTAGCAGCCGCGACTATGTGGTAACAGTCAGCACGCCGCTGATCAGCCGCTACAAGATTGGCGAGACATTGAACTTGGCCGTGCAGGAGCTGGAGCAGACTGATACAGGCACCACCACCCCGCTTGGAACCTATGCACAGCTCTCATCCATCACCCGAACGCCGGAGCCGTTCGAAATCGGCAAGCGCCAATTGCTGCCGCAGCAAAGTGCGGTACGCTTTCTGGTCAAGCGCAAGGTGGCGGAGGAGAGCTTCCAGATGGTTGGCACCAGCGTAACCTCCACGGCCCGCCTGCGTGTCGCGCTGCAGGCGAGAATCGAGTGGGAGCTGGGCGAGATGGTATTGCCCACTCCAATGCTGAAAGAGTACGAGCCCTTTGTTGAAGGCCAGCATGATGCACTGCCGGCTCGGTCGTATCGCACGGTTAACAACCCAATCGCCGACTTCATTAGATCCTTTACGGGGCACTCTCAGGACCCCCGATACTGGTACATCAAGGAATTTCAGGTATGAAAGAGGCAAGCTCCTCCCCTTATGGCCCCGGCGCTTACCGCGCCGGGGCCATACCTTCCATGCCAGCGTCGCCGAAGAAGCGCGAGCGGATTGGTGAGGAGCTGCTGCCCTTTGGCGACTATGCTGGTCTCGATCCCTACCAGCAGCTCTGCGAGGATGCCGAGTTCGTTCAGCACTTGGATCGTGAGGACAAGGCGTTCTTCAAAACGGATGACTGGTGGTGGGATCACCAGCGCATTCGTTTTCTAAAAAGCAAGCTAGGACTTTCTGTCTTATTGATGGCCTTTCCCTTTTTTTATTTCTGTCTTTTGGTTTCAGGTCCATTTTATCTTTCGGGATTAATTGTTTTTTATATGCAGGAGCGTGGTTATAGTGTTGTGCTGGCCATGTTTTTGTTTTTGCTGGTAGCAGGAGGTGGGCTGGTATTCGCTATCGTGATGGCGGCATATACAACTCAACCTGTATTTAATTGGCTGATCAAGTTTTTTGCATGGATTTTACGTCCCTTGAGTCGATGGTCTGCCAATCGAGCTAACCGCTATATGGAAAACCGCTGCAGCGAATTCAACCGCCAAACCGGAATGGTGAGCTTCGCCCAAGGCAAGAAGAAACCGCCGCTGAAGGCGCCTTTCGTCGAGTTCGATGGCTATGTGGAGCGCGTGGTACAGCGGGGCGGTGTCTTCTATCGGCTGATGTTCGTGCATCGTTATACCGGCAAGCAGTTTAGCCAGACCTCACTCAGCGCCATCGTCGATCACAAGCACGAGGTACACGCCACGTGGGACATGCTGCAGCGCTACATGGACGTGAGCCAGCCCATGCCGGACGTGCCGCGCCTGGAGCCTTTCCGCCACCTCGACCCCACCACTGCCGAGCATGATCGGCAAACCGGGCGTAACCCGCGCTACTGGCGCGACCTGGATCTGGAGGCATGGAAGGCAGGCGAGGGCGCCGCTCACCTCAAGGCGCAGATCGAGTACCCCTGGTCCCGCCAGCGCTGCCAGCTCACCCCGCAGCTCGGCAAGGTGGAGATGGCTACCTACCGGGAGCAGCGGGAGGCCGCAGTGGCATGATCGGGGCAAGCTCCTCCTATTATGGCCCCGGTGCCTACCGGACTGGGGCCATTCCTCCCATACCAGCATCGCCGAAGAGGCGGGAGCGTATTGGTGAGGAGTTGCTACCCTTCGGCAACTACGCCGGCATCGATCCCTATCAGCAACTCTGTGAGGATGCTGAGTTCGTTCAACTTCAAGATCGCCAGGATAAAGCGTTCTACGAGACGGACGATTGGTGGTGGGATCATCAGCGCATTCGTTTTTTGAAAAGTCAATTAGGATTTACACTCCTGTTGGTGGCATTTCCATTCTTTTATTTTTGCATATTAGTGGCAATTCCTTCTTATCTTTCTTTCGTTTTCCTTTCTTATGCTCAGAGCCAAGAATATAATTCGGTAGTTGCTGTTCTTACTTCTTTCGCAATGCTAGGAGGGGGGCTTTTGGGTGCCACTGTAGTGGGTGCGTATACTTGCCAAACCGTCATGAATTCACTCTTTAGTTTTGGAAGTGCTTTGCTAAAGCCATTCAGAAAAAAACTTTCACGTCGCGCAAACCAGTATATGGAAAATCGCTGCAGCGAGTTCAACCGCCAAACCGGGATGGTGAGCTTCGCCCAAGGCAAGAACAAGCCACCGCTGAAGGCGCCATTCGTCGAGTTCGATGGTTATGTGGAGCGGGTGGTGCAGCGTGGCGGTATCTTCTATCGGCTGATGTTCGTGCATCGCTATACCGGCAAGCAATTCAGCCAGACCTCACTCAGCGCTATCGTCGACCACAAGCACGAGGTGCACGCCACGTGGGACATGCTGCAGCGTTACATGGACGTGAGCCAGCCGATGCCGGACGTGCCGCGCCTGGAGCCTTTCCGCCATCTTGACCCCACCACTGCCGAACACGACCGGCAAACCGGGCGCGATCCACGCTACTGGCGCGACCTGGATCTGGAAGCCTGGAAGGCAGGTGAGGGCGCCGCTCACCTCAAGGCGCAGATCGAGTATCCCTGGCCCCGCCAGCGCTGCCAGCTCACCCCGAAGCTCGGTAAGGTGGAGATGGCTGTTTACCGAGAGCGGCAGGAGGCCGCGGCGGCGTGAGGGAAGCGGTTACTACTTACTATTGAGCCCGGTTTAACTGGGATCATCCCACGGCAAGAAAGAAAATGGATTATAGGAGATATCCATGCGTGACTTCATCGCCATGACGTTCGGTGGCCTTTCGCTGCGCTACTTCCTGCGTCAGCTATTCTTCGGTACCGGTATGTCGGCTCTGATCGTATTCATGGTTGTGCAGGGAGACGCGCAGCTACGAATGGATCAACTGGTGCTGCTGATGGTAAACGCCTTGCTGTACCCCTATTCACGCTTCGTCTATGAACAGGTGATAGGCTTCTTGATGGGAGACAATGTGTTCTTCGTCAATGCCGTGATGATGCTGGTCGTCAAGATGTTCACCATGACGCTCTGCTGGGGCTTCGCAATTTTCATTGCACCGCTGGGGCTTGCATATTTGTACTTCTACCATCGCCGGGCGCAGAGGCAGGAAAACCTCGAGGGGTAAGAAAAACCAGGGAAGCCATAGCAAGCCCACTCCCAGCGCCGCCCACAATTAAAGAGCCCCAGTCACCTGGCTCAGGGGCTTTCCGTTTCTACCACCTACTTACTTCGCTGCCAGCGCCACGCCTACCTTCGAGCGGTTCGGTCGGCCGATGGTCTGGGTGATCCAGGTGCCGGTTGCGGCGAGCTTGTCGAGGTCTATACCGCTTTCGATGCCGAGGCCATTGAGCAGATAGACCACGTCTTCACTCGCCACGTTGCCGGAGGCGCCCTTGGCGTAGGGGCAGCCGCCGAGGCCGGCGACGGAGCTGTCCACCACGCTGATGCCTTCTTCCAGCACGGCGTAGAGGTTGGCGAGTGCCTGACCGTAGGTGTCGTGGAAGTGGGCGGCGAGCTTTTCCATGGGGATGTCGCGGCTCACGGCTTCGATCATGCGCTTGGCGGCAAGCGGGGTGCCGGTGCCGATGGTGTCGCCGAGCGAGACTTCGTAGCAGCCCATCTCGAACAGCGCCTTTGAGACTTCGGCCACCTTGGCCGGGGCGATTTCGCCTTCGTAGGGGCAGCCGAGCACGCAGGAGACGTAGCCGCGCACGCGTACGTTGGCCTCTCTGGCTCGCTCCAGCACGGGGGCGAAGCGCTCCAGGGATTCGGCGACGGAGCAGTTGATGTTCTTCTGCGAGAAGGACTCACTGGCGGCGCCGAATACCGCCACTTCCTCCACGCCGCACTCCAGCGCCGCTTCCAGCCCCTTGAGGTTGGGGGTGAGGGCGGCGTAGGTGACGCCGTCGCGGCGCTTGAGGCCGGTCATCACTTCACGATGGTCGGCCATCTGCGGTACCCACTTGGGCGAGACGAAGCTGGCCGCTTCGATGTAGCGGATACCGGCGGCGCCCAGGCGGTCGATCAGTTCCAGCTTGGTGGCCGTGTCGATCGGGTTGGGCTCGTTTTGCAGCCCGTCGCGGGGGCCGACCTCGACCAGGCGCACATGCTTGGGAAATGCCATCTTCTACACTCCTATCCTGTCTCGGCCGTGGTCATGATCCGCGGCTGAACCGTCGACAGGTCTCCGAGGGGGCGCTGTAAACCCATCCTTGGGCGCTACCGATGCCATCCCTGGCATCGGACCCCCTCTACGACCTGTCCCCGGCGCCGCTCGCCATGGCTACTGTTACTCTACCGGGGCGAACTCGAGCAGCACGTCGCCCTGTCCCACGGTGTCTCCCGCGTTGAAGTGGAAGCTTTCCACGTGGCCGTCGGCGGGGGCGGTCATGGTGTGTTCCATCTTCATGGCTTCCATGACCATCAGCGGCATGCCTTTCTCCACCTTCTGACCGGCTTCCACCAGCAGCGCGACCACGGTGCCATGCATCGGCGCGGTGAGAGTCGATTCGGCTTCGTGGTGGCCGTGGTCGATGGCGTCGATGCGGCGCCAGAACAGGCGGGTTTCGCCGCGCGGGTCGACCATCACCACGACGTTGCCGTCGCGGCGGGCCTGCAGGCGGCGTCGGTGGCCATTGAGGGTGACGGCCACGGCGTCGCCTTCCAGGTGCTGCAGGCGGGCAGTGAGGGTCTCGGCGCCGATGGTCAGGTCCCACGGGTCGGCGCCGCTGGCACGGGTGCCTTCGACCACCACCACGCTCGCTTCGTCCTGCACGTGGGCAGGATCGCAAAGCGAGATGCGGATGGTGTGCGGGGCGTTGAGGCGGAAGCCGTCGTGGCGGTCCCACGGCGAGTCGCTCTCGCACTCACGGGCGAGCTGGTTGAGGCCGATCAGCGCGGCGCCAGCGTACTCTTCGGTGCTGTACTGCTTGGGGGCGAAGAGGGTAGCTTCGTTCTTCTCGATGAAGCGGGTGTCCAGCTCCGCGTTGCGGAACGCGGGGTGCGTGGCCAGCCGTTGCAGGAAGGCGCGGTTGGTCACCACGCCCTGCACGTCCAGCGCCGCCAGTGCCCGGTTGAGGGTGGCCAGGGCCTGCTCGCGGTCATCGCCATGGACGATCAGCTTGGCGAGCATCGGGTCGTAGTGCATGGAGACCGCGTCGCCGGTTTCCACGCCGCTGTCCAGGCGCACCTGGCGCGGGTCGAGTCCGGCTCCCTTGAGGTCCATGGAGAAGCGCTCCAGCTTGCCGGTGGCGGGCAGGAAGTCCTGCTCTGGGTCTTCGGCGTAGAGGCGCGCCTCGAAGCTGTGGCCGGTGATGGTCAGCTCGTCCTGCTGGAGCGGAAGAGCTTCGCCCATGGCCACGCGCAGCTGCCACTCGACCAGATCCTGGCCGGTGATCATCTCGGTGACGGGGTGCTCCACCTGCAGGCGGGTGTTCATCTCCATGAAGTAGAACGAGCCGTCCTTGTCGAGCAGGAACTCGACGGTACCGGCGCCGACGTAGCCGATCTCCTTGGCGGCGCGAACGGCAGCTTCGCCCATCTCGCGACGCAGCTCGGCGGTCATGCCGGGCGCGGGGGCTTCCTCGAGCACTTTCTGGTGGCGGCGCTGCACGGAGCAGTCGCGCTCGAACAGGTAGACGCCGTTGCCGTGGCTGTCGCAGAACACCTGAACCTCGACATGACGCGGCTGGGTCAGGTACTTCTCGATCAGCATGCGGGTGTCGCCGAAGGCGGCCTGGGACTCACGCCGGCAGCCGTCCAGTGCGGCCTGGAACTGCTCAGGGGCTTCGACCACGCGCATGCCCTTGCCGCCACCGCCGGCACTGGCCTTGAGCAGCACCGGGTAGCCGATCTTGTCGGCCTCGGCTTTGAGCAGGGCGTCGTCCTGGTCGTCGCCGTGGTAGCCCGGCACCAGCGGCACGCCAGCGTTGGCCATGCGCGCCTTGGCGGCGGACTTGTCGCCCATGGCGGCAATCGCCGAGGCGGGCGGGCCGACGAAGGTGATGCCGGCAGCGTCCAGCGCTTCGACGAAGGCGCCGTTCTCGGAGAGGAAGCCGTAGCCGGGGTGAATGGCGCCGGCGCCGGTGCGCTTGGCGGCTTCCACCACCGCTTCCACCTTAAGGTAGCTCTCGCGGGCGGCGGCCGGGCCCAGGCGCACGGCCTCGTCGGCCTCGCGCACGTGGCGGGCGTTGGCGTCGGCATCCGAGTACACGGCCACGGTGCGCAGGCCCATGGCGCGGGCGGTACGCATCACGCGGCAGGCGATCTCGCCGCGGTTGGCCACCAGCAGGGTGTCGAAGGGCGTGGTGCGGGAATCGTTCTGACTCATGAGCGGCGCTCCGAGGAATTCGTGTTGTCGTCGGCCCAGGCGGGGCGGCGCTTCTCGAAGAAGCTGGCGAGGCCTTCCTGACCTTCGGCGCTCACGCGCAGCTCGCTGATCACACGGCAGGTATGCTCGCGGGTGGCCTTGCTGTCGGAGTCGCGGGCCACTTCGGCCAGCAGCGCCTTGGTGGCGCGCTGGGCCTGGGGCGAGCCGGCCAGCAACGTCGCGATCATCCCTTCGACCGCCTCGTCGATGTGGTCGTGGCCGACGATCTGGTGGGCCAGGCCCAGTTCCAGAGATTGGTCGGCGTCGATCACCTCGGCGGTCAGCGCGAAGCGGCGCATCTGGCGCGCGCCCAGGGCGCGCTGCACGTAGGGGCTGATCACCGCCGGGGAAAGGCCGATTTTCACCTCGGAGAGGCAGAACTTGGCCTTCTCGGAAGCGATCACGATGTCGCAGCAGGCGGCCAGGCCCACGGCGCCACCGAAGGCAGCGCCCTGCACGCGGCATACGGTGGGGCAAGGGAGGGTGTCCAACCCATGCATCAGCTGCGAGAGCTTGCGCGAATCGGCCAGGTTGCCCTCGAAGTCGTACTCGACCATGCGCTTCATCCAGTTCAGGTCAGCGCCGGCGGAGAAGCTCTTGCCCTCGGAGCCCAGCACCACCACGCGCACCTCACCGTGGCGGGCGGCGTCGTGGAGCTTGTCGAGGTGCTCGTTAAGCTCGGCGATCAGGCTGTCGTCGAAGGCGTTGTGCACCTCGGGGCGGTTCAGCGTCAGCCGGGCGACGCCGCGATCGTCAATGCTTAGCTGTGAATAGGTAATTGCCATTTCACTGCCTCATGAATTCGGTTCTGGGTGGCTTCCCGCGGCTCTCCGCAGGCAGAAAACGCGAAGACGCTGTAAACCCTTCCCTGGGCGCTCCATTTTTCTATTCCTGAAAAATGAGCTTCGCTTGTTTCTGCCCCCGGCGCCGCTAACGCCGGTTACCCTTCAGGCCGTGAGGCCGTTTACATTCTAAATACGCCGAAGCGCGTCTCTTGAACCTCGGCATTCATGGCGGCGGCGAGCGACAGCCCCAGCACGTCGCGGGTCTGGGCCGGGTCGATTACGCCGTCGTCCCACAGCCGCGCGCTGGCGTAGTAGGGGTGGCCCTGATGCTCGTACTGCTCACGGGTGGGCTGCTTGAAGGCTTCTTCCTCTTCCTTGCTCCACTCGCGGCCTTCGCGCTCGTACTGCTCGCGCTTGACCTGGGCCAGCACGCCGGCAGCCTGTTCGCCGCCCATCACCGAGATGCGCGCGTTGGGCCACATGAACAGCAAATTGGGGTCGTAGGCGCGTCCGCACATGCCGTAGTTGCCGGCGCCGAAGCTGCCGCCGATCAGCACGGTGAACTTGGGAACCTTGGCGCAGGCCACGGCGGTGACGAGCTTGGCGCCGTGCTTGGCGATACCTTCGTGCTCGTACTTGGAGCCGACCATGAAGCCGGTGATGTTCTGCAGGAACACCAGCGGGATCTTGCGCTGGGCGCACAGCTCGATGAAGTGGGCACCCTTCACCGCGGATTCGGAGAACAGCACGCCGTTGTTGGCGACGATGCCCACCGGGTAGCCGTGGATGTGAGCAAAGCCGGTGACCAGGGTGTCGCCGTAGTAGCGCTTGAATTCGTCGAAGTCGGAGTCGTCGACGATGCGGCCGATCACTTCGCGCACGTCGAACGGCTTCTTGAGGTCGGTGCCGACGATGCCGTAGATCTCGCTGGGGTCGAGCTTGGGCGGCCTCGGCTCCTGCATCTTTAGCTGGCCGCGCTTCTGCCAGTTCAGCCGCGACACGCAGGCGCGGGCGAGCTGTAGGGCGTGGGCATCGTTCTCGGCGTAATGGTCGGCCACGCCGCTCTTCTTGGCGTGCACGTCGGCACCGCCCAGGTCCTCGGCGCTGATGCTCTCGCCGGTGGCGGCCTTCACCAGCGGCGGGCCGCCGAGGAAGATGGTGCCCTGCTGCTTGACGATGATCGATTCGTCGGCCATGGCCGGCACGTAGGCGCCGCCGGCGGTGCACGAGCCCATCACCACGGCGATCTGCGGAATGCCTTCGGCGGAGAGGGTGGCCTGGTTGTAGAAGATGCGGCCGAAGTGTTCGCGGTCGGGGAACACTTCGTCCTGGCGCGGCAGGAAGGCGCCGCCGGAGTCGACCAGGTAGATGCACGGCAGGCGGTGCTTGCGGGCGATCTCCTGGGCGCGGATGTGCTTCTTCACCGTCAGCGGGTAGTAGGTACCGCCCTTGACGGTAGCGTCATTGGCGACGATCACGCACTCGACGCCCGAGACGCGGCCGATACCGGTGACCACGCCGGCAGCGGGTACGTCGCTCTCGTAGACCTCGTGGGCGGCCAGCGCCGAGAACTCGAGGAACGGCGAACCTTCGTCGATCAGGTGGTCGATGCGGTCGCGCACGAACAGCTTGCCACGGCTCTCGTGGCGGGTGCGGGCCTTCTCGCCACCGCCCTGGCTGATCGCCGCGGTCAGCTCGCGCAGCTTCATCACCTCGTGGCGCATGGCCTTGTCGTTGGCCTGGAAGCCGTCGCTGCGCGGATTGACTTGTGTCGTCAAGGTAGCCATGGGTTCCCCTTATTTCGACTCGGCAAAGATTTCACGGCCGATCAGCATGCGGCGAATCTCGCTGGTGCCGGCGCCGATCTCGTAGAGCTTGGCGTCGCGCAGCAGGCGGCCGGTGGGGTACTCGTTGATATAGCCGTTGCCGCCGAGCAGCTGGATGGCATCCAGCGCCACTTGGGTGGCCTTCTCCGCACAGTAGAGAATCACCCCGGCGGCGTCCTTGCGCGAGGTCTGGCCGCGGTCGCAACCGGCTGCCACGGCATAGAGATAGGCGCGGCAGGCGTTCAGCGTGGTGTACATGTCGGCGATCTTGCCCTGCACCAGCTGGAACTCGCCGATGGACTGGTCGAACTGCTTGCGCTCGTGAATGTAGGGCACGACGACGTCCATGGCCGCCTGCATGATGCCGATGGGGCCGGCGGCGAGTACGGTACGCTCGTAGTCCAGGCCGCTCATCAGCACGCGCACGCCCTTGCCTTCGTCACCCAGCACGTTCTCGACCGGCACTTCGCAGTCCTGGAACACCAGTTCGCAGGTGTTGGAGCCGCGCATGCCCAGCTTGTCGAGCTTCTGCGCGGTGGAGAAACCGGGCATGCCTTTCTCGATGATGAAGGCGGTGATGCCCTTGGAACCGGCGTCCGGGTCGGTCTTGGCGTAGACCACCAGCACGTCGGCGTCGGGACCGTTGGTGATCCACATCTTGTTGCCGTTGAGCACGTAGTGGTCGCCTTCACGCCGTGCACGCAGCTTCATCGAGACCACGTCGGAACCGGCGCCCGGCTCGGACATGGCCAGCGCACCGACATGCTCGCCGCTGATCAGCTTGGGTAGGTACTTGGCCTTCTGCTCGGCATTGGCGTTGATCTTGAGCTGGTTCACGCACAGGTTGGAGTGGGCGCCGTAGGAGAGGCCCACCGAGGCGCTGGCCCTTGAGATTTCCTCCATGGCGATGCAGTGGGCGAGATACCCCATGCCGGTACCGCCGTCCTCCTCAGGCACGGTGATGCCGAGCAGGCCCATGTCGCCGAACTTCCGCCACAGGTCGTTGGGGAACTCGTTCTTCTCGTCGATCTCGGCGGCGCGTGGCGCGATCTCGTCGCGGGCGAAGGCGTTTACCTGATCGCGCAGCATGTTGAGTTCGTCGTCGAGGCCGAAGTCGAGGGGCTTGTAGGACGTGAACATGGCGGCGGAACTCCCTAGTGTCAGTGGTAGACCAGCTGTCGGGTGATGCGGGCAAGCAGTCGCGATCCCGCAGAGTCGTCAAGATGCTACAAGACTAGGCGAGGTTGACGTTAACGTAAAGTGCAGCTTTGGCGCGTTCTACGAATGTCGAACAACGAGGGGCAGGGGCCGTGAGCCACAGCAGGGCGCCACCGGGAAGCCCCGATGGTGCCCTGTGGCAACGGATCGCCTAGAGGGCGATCCATTCGATGATCTGGTGATACAGCGGAATGCCGACGATCACGTTGAGTGGGAAAGTGAAGCCGAGGGAGGCGAGCATCGCCAGGCCGATGTTGGCCTCCGGAATGGCGGTACGCATGGCCGCCGGCGCGGCGATGTACGACGCACTGGCCGTCAGCGCCGTGAGGATCAGCACCGAGCCGGTGGGCAGGCCAAGCAACAGGCCGACCGACATCCCGACCAGTGAGAGCACCAGCGGCGCGACCAGGGCGAAGGTGAGCAGCCGCCAATGGAACCAGGGGATGGGGCGCAGGGTGTCCGCTGCGGTCAGGCCCATCTGCAGCAAGAACAGGGCCAGTACTGCATGGAAGGCGCCCATGAACAGCTCGGTGACCTTGGCTCCCTCGCCGGGGCCGTACATGGCGCCGATCACCGCCCCGCCGGCCAGCAGGATCACGCCGCGGTTGGTCAGGGTCTCGTGCCAGATGCCCTGCATGGCCTCGCCGGAGTTCTTGCCGGCGTGGCGCCGGTACAACGCGATGGCGACCATGATGGCCGGCAGTTCCAGCATCACCAGATAGAGGGTGACTTCGGCGCCAATGATCAGGTTGCGCCCCTCGGCGAAAGCCAGCGCCACGGCAAAGGTACCGGCGCTGACCGAGCCGTAGTGGGCGGCGATGCTGGCGCTGTCTGCCGCCGAGAGTCTTACCAGGCGGCGCAACACCGGCATCAGGGCTAGGGGAATCAGGCCGCCCAGGGCCGCTACGCCGAGCAGTTCCGGAATCAGCGACCAATGAAGATTGCCGTAAAGCGACATGCCACCCTTGAGGCCGATGGTCAGCATCAGCAGCAGGCTCAGGGTGTCGTAGGCGGCCTTGGGTATGTTGAGGTCGGACTTGACCAGCCCGGCAAGCAGGCCGAGCAGAAAGAACATCACGACGATATCGGGCATGGGTCTCTCTTCTTGCTGGAGATGCACTGGCAGGATAGTCGCGGATTGTGAGGAGTAACGGATATTGATTCCAATAGAATGTAACTGGGCATGCTATAGTGAATCGTCTATGCGTTGAGCCGGAGCCAAGTAATGAACGTTCGCCACCTGACGTTTCGTCTGCTGCAGGTCTATGTTGCCGTGGTGCGCAGCGGCTCTGTCAGCGAGGCGGCGCGCCAACTCCACCTGACCCAGCCTACGGTGTCGCAGCAGCTGCGACGTCTGGCAGAGGCAGTGGGCGAGCCGCTGCTGCAGAGCGGCCATGGGCGGTTGAACACCACCGAGGCGGGGCGCGAGCTTTATCGCGCCAGCCGTGAGGTGCTGAGCCGCTTCGACGACTTCGAGGACTATCTGGAGGCGCTGCGTGGCGGTAAGCGTGGCCGCTTCAGCATTGCCCTGGTCAATACCGCCCAGTACGTGCTGCCACGCCTGCTCGGGCCATACAGTCACGCCTTTCCCGACGTCGACGTGACTCTCCACGTGGGGAACCGCCGCCAGATGCTGACGCGTTTCGAGCGCCAGGACGACGATCTCTACGTGTTCAGCCACCCGCCGTCCCTGGCGCATGCCCTGGCCGGGCGTTTCCTGCGCAATCCGCTGGTGGTTGTGGCCCCGCAGGGGCATCCGCTGGCACAGCGCGAGCGCATCGGCATGGGTGAATTGCTGGAAGAGCGCTTCCTGCTGCGCGAACCGGGCTCGGCGACGCGCATGATGTTCGAGAGCTGGCTGCAGGAGCACGGCTTGTCGCTGGGGCCCACCTTGCAAATGGCCAGTAACGAAGCCATTCGCGTCGGCGTCGCTGCCGGCATGGGGCTGGCCGTGCTCTCCGAGCACGTGCTACCGCCGGAGCACCCTGATATTGCGATCCTGCCGGTGGCAGATTTCCCCATCGAGAGCCACTGGCAGTTTATCGTGCGCCGCGATCGCCGCCTGCCTCATGCCGCGTTGGGCTTTTTGAGCTTCGCGGCGGGGCATCTCGACGAGTGCGTCGAGACGCGCTTCGTGGCCAATGAGCTGGCAGGACTGCTGATGGGGTTGGAAGCTGCCTCCGAGCCTTCTTGAGAGTCAAGAGCCTTGATACTGCGATTGGCGCCGCTGGCGCAGTGCCTTCCACAGCTGCGAGAGTAGCACCACGGCCAGCAGGGCAATGATGCCCAGCGATATGGGGCGGCTGAACAGCACCGTCCAGTCGTTCTGGGCGATCAACATGGTCAAGCGGAAGTTCTGCTCAGCCATGGGGCCCAGCAGCACGCCCAGCACCACGGGCGCCAGCGGGAAGCCGAGCCGGTTGAGCAGGTAGCCGGCCAGGCCGAAGGCCAGCATGACATAGAGATCGGTGACGTTGCCGTTCACGGTGTACACGCCTACCGCCATCAGGACCAGGGTAGTGGGAACCAGCAGGGCGGAGGGCATGCGCAGCACCTGGGCGAACAGGCGCGTCGCCACCATGCCGCCGAGCAGCAACAACAGCATGGCCGTCAGCAGCATCTGCCACATGAAACCGAACACCACGTCGGGGGAGCGGGTGAACAGCTGTGGGCCGGGCTGCAGGCCATGGATCATCAGCGCGCCCAGTACCAGTGCCGCGACCAGGTTGCCGGGAATGCCCAGCGTCAGCGAGGGGATCATGGCCGCCGCGTTGTCGGCGCTGTTGCCGGACTCCGCCGCGGCGACGCCGACCGGGTTGCCGCTGCCGAAGGACTCGGGGTCCGGCGCCTTGCGCTTGGCCTCGTTATAGCTGAGCAGGGCGGCCAGGTTGCCGCCGGCGCCCGGCAGGATGCCCACGGCCACACCTATCAGCGACGAACGGCTCCAGGTACGCCAGTGGCGGCGCAGCAGGCCCAGGCTGCCGCCGCTCGGCTTGGCGCGGAAACTGTCGCTGTCGAAGTAGGATTCGTTGCGCTTTTCCGCCATCTCGAGCACTGGCGGCACGGCATACAGCCCGATCAGCACGATGAGCAGCTCGAAGCCGCCTGACAGGTAGAGCGAATCAAACGTGAAGCGCTCTTCACCGCTGATGGTGTCGATGCCCACCAGGCCTATGATGACGCCGAGCAGGGCGCTGAGCATCCCCTTGCTCACATCCTTGCCCACCAGCACGGCAATACTGACGAGGCCGAATACGGCCACCCAGAAGTACTCCGCGGGGCCGAACGCCAGGGTTACCTTGGCCAGCATTGGGGCCAGTGTCATCAGGGCCAGGGCGCTGACGATACCGCCGATGGCGGACGACCAGCAGGCCGTCTTCAGGGCCAGCCCACCCTCGCCCTTGCGCGTCATCGGGTAGCCGTCGAAAGTGGTGGCGATGGCGGCAGGCGTGCCGGGAATGTTGAGCAGGATGGCGGGAATGGCGCCGCCGTACATGGAGCCGTTGTAGATCCCTGCGACCAGCCCCAGGGCAATGATGGGATCGAAGCCGTAGGTCAGCGGCAGCATCAGGGCAATGGCCATGACCGGGTTCAGGCCGGGCAGCGCGCCGATCAGGATGCCAATCAGCGTGCCGACGAACAGGCTGATCAGCGAGCCGAACTGCAGGGCCACCGGGAGTGCATTCAGGAGCGATTCGAACATGAGCTGGGCCCTATCTAGGAAGCGAGGAAGAACTCGACGGGCAGTGGGCGCTTGAGCACCACGGCGAACAGGGCGTACAGCAGCGTGATGAAGCCCAGGGTGATGCCCGCTATCACGGCGGGTCGCCGCTCTCCCAGCAGCACCGCCAGCAGCGTGATGAACAGGGCGCTGGTGGTGTAGAAACCGACGATCGGCAGGGTCGCGTAGTACACCAGGGAACAGCCTAGCGTCACCGAGAAGCGTCCCGGATGGTCGACCAGAGCGGGAGCAGGCTGGGTCGTCATATGACTGCCGGCGGTGGCATCGGTCGTGGTGCGCGCGGCCAGCACGCTTTTCATGCCTCGCCAGATCAGCGGCAGGGAGAACGCGCCCATCAGGGTGCCGACCCCGATGGGAACGTAGGCGGCATCGGCAAAGAAGCCTTTCCCCATCCAGACGGTGCTTACGCCAATGATGAGGAAGGCAATGCCAGAGAAGAGATCTCTGTAGTTCATGGTCTTATCGATGCCTTTGCCGGTTACTGTTGCTTGAGGCCGAGGTTTTCCAACGTCTCGCCGATGGCCTGGGTTTCCTGCTCCAGGCGCTCGCGCAGTGCTTCGCCGCGCACCAGGTTGAGGGTTTCGCCCTGGGCGGAGAGGAATTCCTGAAACTCAGGGTGCTCCACGGCGCGGGCCACGGCATCGGCGACTGCTTCGGCGCGCTCTTCCTCCATGCCTTCCGGACCCAGCATCATGCGCCAGAGCACGGTCTCGAGCTCGGGATGACCCAGGGCGGCGAGGCCGGATGCCTGGGGCAGGGCCTCGTTGTCGTCGGCGGAGGTCACCAGCAGGCACTTGGCCTGGCCTTCTTCCACATAGGGCAGCACCGGGGTGATGGAGCCGCCGTAGATGTCGACGTGGCCGCCGAGGAAGTTCTGCAGGGTCTCGCCGGCACCGCCAAAGGGAATCGGGCGGGCGGTGATGTCGTAGGCTTCGAAGATCCGCTCCGCCGCCAGGCGCATGGTGCCGCCGACGCCATCGTTGCCATAGGTGTACTTGCCAGGGTTGGCTTGAAGCTCGGCAAGGAACTCCTCGCCGCTTTCGGCCGGGAAATCAGGCGCGACACAGAGGGTGTAGGCGCTCTGGGAGGTGCTGGTGATGGGAGTCAGCGTCTCGTAGGAGTACTGCACGCGCTGCATGTGCGGCACCGTGGTGATGGGGCTGTTCCAGGTGGAAAGCAGGGTATAGCCATCGGGACGCGCACGGGAGAATTGGTTGACGCCGATGGCGCCGCCGCCACCCGCCACGTTGAGCACGGCGACGGGCTGGCCCAGTTCCTCCTCGAGATACTGGTTGAGCATGCGTGCCACGTTGTCGGTGCCGCCGCCTGCGGGTGCCGGCACGATGAGCTCGATGGGACGCTCCGGATACTCGGCCATGGCCGGGGTGAAGGCAAGGGCCGAAACGGTAGCAGTGGTGAGGAGCAGCGTGGTTTTCATTTGTCGTACCTGTCGTTGGAGTCGTTGGGACATGGGGGCGGGCATCGAGGCCCGCTTCAGGCGTTGTGTTCGCCAAGGGTGACGCGATAGCGGAAGCGTTCGGGTCGGCCATGCACGCGGCGATATTCAATGACGCGACCCACAGGGTTGCGCGCGATGCGCTCGATGACGGCAACTGGCGAGTTGGCAGGCAGTTCAAGGTGCCTGGCGCTTGCCTGGGTGGCGGTGCCGAATGAAAGCTCATCTGTCGCCGACGTAATGAGAATCCCGAATTCCTGGAGGAAAACGGGGTAGAGCAGCGGTCCCATGTCCTTGGGATCGAGCGCCAGCAGCCCCTCGAAATCGGGCAGGCGCAGGTAAACCTCCTCGAACAGCATCGGTTCGCCGGACCACAGGCGAACGCGCTCGAGCTTGAGGCAGCGTGTCGTTTCCGGCTCGCCGAATGCCAGCCGGACCTCGGCAGGCGTTTCGACCTCCTCGCGGCTGAGAATGCGGCTCTCCGGAATCATGGAGCCGTCGGGATCGTCGGCGTCGTGCACGTGGAAGAAGCGGAACAGGTCGGCGCGAAACGCCGGCTGCTTGACGAAGGTGCCGGTGCCGCGGCGACGCTCCAGCAGGCCTTCGTCGACCAGTTGCTTTAGTGCCATGCGCATGGTGGCCAGTGCCACGCCGTACTCCTCGGCCAGCCGGTTCTCCGAGGGGATCGTGTCCCCCGGTGACCACTCGCCATTGGCGATCCGCGACGCCAACTGGTCGCGCAGCCGGGCATAGAGGGGAAGGCGCCCGTCGGCTTGGGGCATGCGCGATGCACACATGGGTTCGATCTCCTGGATTCACTGTCTTGTTGCTGTCACTAAAGACCAGTGTATACTTCTAGTCAACCAGTTCTCTAGAGAACTAGACATAAGTCTAAGCAAGGCATCCTCGAGTATTCAGCCAAGGGCCAGGTGATGGGGAGGCTCGGGTAGGAAAACCAGGGAGAGGAAGCCAGGATGAGGAAACCAGGGTGGGGGCCAAAGTGAAACAAGGATATGACTGTCACGCCCACGTCTATCCGCAGGTGGATGAGATAGAGGGCTCAAACTATCGTCCGTCACGGCCGGCGCCACTGCATGAGTGGCAGGCATATCTGGAGGCATGCGAGCTGCGTGGTGGCGTGTTGGTGCAGCCGAGCTTCCTCGGCCACGACAATCGTGAGCTGCTGCGGATCCTCGACGAACTGGGGGGAAGCTACCGTGGAGTGGTGCAGCTGCCCAAGGAGGCCAGCCTGACCGAGATGCGAAAGCTCGATGCGGCCGGCATCGTCGGCGTGCGCTGGAATCTCATCGAACGGCGCCGCGAACTGCCCGACCTGAACGATCCGCAATGGATCGATTTCCTCGACCGGTTGAAGGCGCTGGACTGGCACCTGGAGCTGCACCTCGAGGGAGATCGCCTGCCCGAACTCTTTCCCGCACTGCACGAGCACGGCGTCACCCTGGTGATCGATCACCTGGGGCTGCCCGTCGAGGCCGACCCCGCCGCCGATGCCGGTTTCCGCCTGCTGCTGGAGGCCGGCCGCTACGGCCGCACCTGGGTCAAGCTGTCGGCGCCGTATCGATCGCCGGTGGCTGATCTGCGACCTCATGTCCGAACGCTACTGGAAGCGTTGGGGCGCGAGCGGCTGGTGTGGGGCAGCGACTGGCCCTGGACCCGCCATGAAGGCAAACACAGCTACCGAAATACCTTCGACTGGCTGACCGAGTGGGTCGGCGATGAGGATGACCGGCGCGTGATCCTGGACCACTCCCCGCGGGAGCTGTTTCGCCTCGATTGAGTGTCGCCAGCTGGCGAAAGCCTGGCTGGATGAGAGCCCGGCCGCTCGGTTCGAGCGACCAGGCTTCTGTGCTGGTCATGCGTCAGGCGAAGCTGGCGTGGCGTCGACCCGCCCGGGCCAGCCAGGCGACCAGGTGAGCGCTGAGCTCTCGCGCATCGTCGTCGGCGCCGTGGATGGCCCCCGACTTGCGTCGCCGCATGAAGGGCAGCCCCATGGCATAGAGACCCGGCGCCACTACGCCGCCATCATGTAGCAGACGACCTCGGGCATCGAACACCGGCACCTCGAGCCAGCTGAAATCGGGGCGAAAGCCGGTGGCCCACAGCACCGTCTTGATCTCGCCGGCGGCCAGGTCGAGCCCGAGACAGGGGTGTTGAGGCACCCGGGTGGGCGCAGGGCGCTCCGGAGCGGGCAGGGTAGTGTGACATTCGTGGACGCTGGCCCAGGCATCGAGATTGTCGAGCAGCCGGGCGAGCTTGAGGTCCGCCGCCTGGCAGTGTACCGCAAGCGACCCGGAGAACTGCAGCCGGGTGCCGGCCAGGCCCACGAGGCGCCCGACCAGGCGGACGCCGCGCTCGCCCAGGGCGTTGAGGTCCAGGTCCAGCGGCTCGGTGCTGCCCAGCAGCTGCGGCGAAGGCTGGCGCCGGACACGGGCCAGGTCTTCCACCTCGTCGAAGCGCTGATCGAGCATCCCCGCCTGCTCCAGCCACCACTGGATATCGCGGCCGCGGTAGCGCCGCGGCAAGCGCAGATGCTCGCCTACGGCCAGCGTCACGGGCCGCCCGCTGCGCTGGATCTCGTCGGCCAGCTGCACGCCGGTGGCCGAGGCACCCACTACCAGCACGCCACCCGGAGCCAATTGGCCGGGGTTGCGGTAATCGAGGGGTGTCAGGCTGTTGACCCAGGGCGGCAGGTCCGCGGCCAGGGCGGGCACGACGGGAAGCCGGCAGGCGCCGGTGGCGATCACCACCGCCCGGCAGCGCCAGTCGCCCTGATTCGTGACCACAAGGTAGCCATTCTCGGCCTGGCGCACCGAGACCACCTCGGTGCCGGTATGCAGCGGGGCCGAGAGGCCCCGTGCATAGTCATCGAGAAAGCCGATCAGTTCCGCCATGCCCATGAAGCCATGCGGCTCCTGTCCGGCATAGGCCTGGCCTGGGAGCCGCGTCTGCCAGTTGGGCGTGAGCAGGTGCAGCGAGTCCCAGCGCTGGTGCCGCCAGGCATTGGCCACCTCGCCGCGCTCCAGGATCACGTGGTCGATGCCGTGCCGGGCCAGGTGGTGGCTCATGGCCAGCCCGGCGTGCCCGGCGCCGACGACCGCGGCGGTGACCGTCTTCACTTGACCTCGACCTTGACGTGGGTGGGGTTGGTGAGCAGGTCGTAGACCGCCGAGCGTTTCTGCGACTGGGCGACCAGGGCCTCGATGTCGGCACGGCTGGCATCGGCATCGATCTCGAACCTCACGCGGATGTCGTCGAAGCCGTTGCGCACTTCGGGGTCCATGCCGAGGATGCCCTGGATGTCCATGTCGCCCTCCACCGTGGCCTTGACCGAGCGCAGCTGGATTCCGCGATGCTGGGCAACGGCGGCCACTCCCGCGGTAAGGCAGGCGGCCAGGCCGACCAGTACGTACTCCACCGGGGTGGGGCCATGGTCTTCGGCGGCGAACACCTCGGGGTGATCGGCCTCGAAGGTGAAGCGTGAGCGGTGCTGCTGGGTTTCGCCGAGGCCGTGGAAGTCCTCTATGGCAATCCGGCTGTGAGTGCCGCGGACCCAGTCGCAATGTGCACGCCAGGTGAAGCGCGCGGCGGCGGGGGCCTGAGCCAGCGCCTCGCGAGCGCCCAGCAGGGCGGTGACGTTGACGCCATTGTCGATCGGTTGAGTGGCGGTGTGCATTGACGCTCTCCTTTTATCGTTGTGTCTCGTCAGGATTGACCGTTAGCGGTCAGCTGCGAGATTCGCGGGGTCGCGTGGGACCCAGCGTGGGAGAGCGCGTGGTTTTTCAGGCTGGTGGCGTGGAATCCGCTGAGGGAGCGATACGCTGGAAGGCCCAGATGCGGCTGACCGGCATGCCGGCCTGGTGCTGGGCCCGGCGTACCGACTCGGCGTCCGGCGCGCGATAGAGGCAGAGCATGCGCTGGCGGTCGAAGGAGAACAGGGTGCGCAGGAAGTGCACTTGATGGTTGTGCAGGCAGGCCGCGCCGGCATCTTCCAGCGACTGGATGGCCTGGAAAGTCACCGGGGCGCCGAAGTGGCGCTCCACCATGACATTGGCAGTGGCCAGCTCCGCGGCGCTGAGGGCGGGGGCGTCGTGCAGGCTGCCGCCCCACATCGAACTAACTTCGGCGCCGGCCTGGCGCAGGCCGATGCGTGCCGATTCGAGATCGGGGGCGTGGAAATGGCACACCAGTCGGCATCCATCGCGTGCCAGGAAGCTCTCCTGCCAGTCGATACGGTATAGGTCGAAGCAGGGCTGGGCGGCCTCGGTCAACGAGCGCACCAGTGCCGATTCGAGGGGAGCGTCGAAGCGCCGCTCCAGAAAGATATCGATCACGTTTCGTCCTCCGCGGCGGGGTGTTCCCGCAGGGCTTGCCAGCGGCGTCGGGCCCAGCCGGCTACCGGCGCCTCGGCCAGCGCTTCGGCGGCCTGGGCGTGGTACTGCCGTTCGGTGACATCGTCGCGGCGACGAGCGGCCTCGGCCAGCAGGGCATGGGCTAGCAGCTGTTCGGTACGTCGCTCCAATACCCTGGCATGCTCGAGGGCTTCGCCGGCTCGCTGGCGGGCGCTTTCGATCCGTTCCCGAGTCAGGTCGAGGCGCGCCGCCTGTAGCAACAACACGGCCAGGCGATGGCGGGCGTCGGCATGGCGCAGCGTGACCAGGGCGACGCCGAAAGGGTCGGGATCGTCTTCCAGCGCGTAGCGACACAGGGCCTCGGCGGCAGCGGCATAGGGGGCCTCGCTGCCATCGCGCAGGCGTTCGCCAAGTTCGCGCAGCTGCTTGCAGTGCCTGCCCGCCCCGACATAGTCGTCCCGCTCCAGGTCCATCAGCAGCAGCATCTCCTGGGCCTGAAACTCGCCCAGACGATCGCCCATGGCCTTGCACAGGGTACGAGCTTCCTTGAAGTAGGCCTCGGCCGTGTCGAAGCGATCCTCGTGCAGGCTGAGCAGGCCCTGGGCCAGGGGGATGGCAGGGTGAGCGAGACGCTGCTCGATGGCCTGCTCGCGAGCCTGGGCGAGCAGCTCGGTCGCCTGCTCCAGGTCGCGTTCCAGCATGGCCAGGCAGCGAGCCGTCTCGGCCATGGCGATGACCTGCTCGCGCCCCTCGCTGCAGCGCATCGCACGTTCCGCCTGCAGTGTCTCTTCGTGGGCATCGCTCCACTGGCCGTGAGCCCAGCGGATGTGGCTCGCCAATTGATAGCCGAGTCGCGCGTGGGCCAGCGCACCATGCTCCAGCGCCTGCTCGGCCAGGGCCACCACGTCGCGGGCGCCGTTGTCCCAGTCCGCCAGCGGGGCGGCACGGTAGAGCACGTCGTGCAGCTCGAGAGCCAGGCAGACGCGTCGAATGTCGTCAATTTCTTCGGCCAGCGCCAACCCGCGTTGGGCATAGTGCTGGGCCTGCTCGTTGGCGCAAATCCTCAGGCAGAAGCGTCCGGCCTCGACGGTTGCCCGTGCGGCCAGCTCCAGATCGCCGCTGGCCTGGGCGTGGTGAGTCAGCTCTTGTGCCTGGCTCAGGTCGGTGAGCGGGGACCCGGCCAGCCATTCGGCGACGCGTCGATGCATGGCTTGGCGCCGAGCCGGCGAGATCGCGGCATAAAGCTCGGTGGCCATGTCGCTCTGGGTAAAGCGCAGTTCGCCGCCTTCGGCGGTGAGCCAATGGCGTCGTTCGGCGACTTCCAGCGCCGCGCCGATACGGTTGGTATCGAGCCCCGAGACGTGACTCAAGGTCGCCGGGCTGGCGGCGGGGGCAAGCAGTGCCGCCCAGCGCAGCACCTCCAGGGTGTCGCCGTCCGGCAGCGTCAGTTCGCCAACCGCAGGGAGGGACTGCGTCCCCGGGGCGGCATTCGTTGGCGTGGCGGCGGCAAGTCGTTTGGTGTCGCGCCAGGCACGCAGCAACTGGCCATTGAGCGGCAGTCCCGCCTCGCGGATCAGTCTCACGCCGAGTTGCAGCTGTTGCTCGGCTTCGCGCGGGCGGTGCAGCGCCAGCAACAGGCTGACCAGCCGGGCACGGGCAGTTTCGTCGAAGGGGGCGATCCTTACCCAGGCGTGGGCATGGGGCAGGGCGCGCTCGGGGGTATGTGCCAGGCGCGTGACCAAGGCGGCGAGCAGGGTCGTCTGGGCGCGCAGGGCCGTCTGGCGCTCTGCCAGGCACCAGCCGTGGAAGTCGGCGAAGCGATCCAGCTCCAGGCCCTCCAGGAAGGGACCGCGATAGCGAGCGGCGGTGAGTTCGAGTCGCTCGACATCGGCTGTCTCCAGGCGTTCGCCATGCAGCGCGTGCAGGGTAACCACATCGATGTCGATATCCGTGGTGTCGAGCCCCACAAAGCTGCGATCGGCCCGCAACCGGGTGCGGCCCGGCGTGTCCACCAGGCGGCGCAGCTTCGACAGGCTCCAGCGCAGCGAGCCGCGTGGATCGTCGGGCATTTCCCATAACAGGTCGCACAGGTGTTCGCGGCTCAGGGAGCGGGTATGCAGCGCCAGGTAGGCGAGCAGGGCGCGGGTCTTGCGGGAGGGAGGCAGCGCCAAGACCTGCCCGTCTCGAATCACTTCGAGGTCGCCGAGCAGGTTGAGGGTCAGCGCGTTCATCGTCTGCCCCAGTGGTAGGGAACGGTTCAAGTATAGTCCGTGAAAAACCACGCTGGCTTCCACGCTCGCTTCCTCGGCGCGGGCCAACCCTGTCGGCATAGCCACCCGAGGAGATTCACCATGACCCGCTACGCCAGCATTCTGGAAACCGTCGGCCGTACGCCGCTGGTGCGACTTGCCCGGCTTGCGCCGCCGGACGTCAACGTGCATTTGAAAGTGGAAGCCTTCAATCCCATGGGCTCGGTGAAGGATCGCATGGCCCTGGCGGTGATAGAGGCGGCCGAGCGTAGCGGAGCGCTGCGTCCGGGCCAGACGGTGATCGAGGCCACCAGCGGCAATACCGGCATCGGCCTGGCCATGGTGTGCGCGCGCAAGGGCTACCCGCTGGTGGTGACAATGGCCGAGAGCTTCAGCCTGGAGCGGCGCCGGCTGTTGCGCTTCCTCGGTGCCCGCGTCGTGCTCACGCCGGCCTCCGAGAAGGGCAGCGGCATGCTGGCCAAGGCGATCGAGCTGGCCGAAGCGCATGGCTACTTCCTCTGTCGCCAGTTCGAGAACGAGGCCAATGCCGAAGTACACAGCCGCACCACGGCGCGGGAGATCCTCGACGACTTCCAGGGCGAGCCGATTCATGCCTGGGTGACGGGCTTCGGCACCGGCGGCACGCTCAAGGGCGTTTCCCGGGTGTTGAAGGCGGCCGATCCGCGCATCCGCATCGTGGTGGCCGAGCCCGACAACGCCCCGCTGCTGGGCAGCGGCGAGGCGCAGCCAGCGGGAGCCAGCCATCCGCGTTTTCGCCCGCACCTGATGCAGGGCTGGAGCCCGGATTTCATCTCGCCGTTGACCCAGCAGGCGGTGGCAGCAGGCATGGTGGACGAGATCGTGCCGGTGGCGGGAGAAGAGGCGCTGCGCCTGGCCCGAGAGCTGGCCCGCAAGGAGGGTATCTTCGTCGGTATCTCGGCCGGCGCGACCCTGGCCGCAGCGCTGGACGTGGCACGCCGGGCACCTTCCGGCAGCCATGTCGTGTGCATGCTGCCCGACACGGGTGAGCGCTACCAGTCCACGCCGCTGTTCGAGGGCATCGGGGACGAGATGAACGAGGAGGAACTGGCCCTGTCGCGCTCGACGCCGGGCTGTCGTTTCGACGTGCCCGCACCACGTCCGGCTGCCGCCAGCGTGCCACGGGTTGCCGAGCCGGCGGATACGGGGCGGGATGCCGAGGCCGAGCGCAGGCTGGAAGAATGTCTGGCCCAGGCGCCGGTGGTGATGTTCTCCCTCGCCTGGTGCGAGTTCTGCTGGGCGGCGCGCAAGCTCTTCGCCCGGCTGGGGGTTGATTACCTGAGCGTGGATCTCGATTCGCCTGCCTATCAGGAGGACGAGATGGGCGTGCGCCTGCGCCCGGTGCTGGCGCAGCGAACCGGGGCGCCCACCATCCCGCAGATCTTCATCGGCGGTGAGCCGTTGGGAGGCTGCGGCGAGCTGTTCGAGGCCCTGGACGACGGCAGCCTGGGAGAGCGCCTGGCGGCGTGTGGTGTCGACTACGACCGCGAGGCGCGAATCGACCCCCGGCTCCTGTTGCCGGCCTGGTTGCACCCTCGCTCCGCCACGGCCTGACACGGGAGATGCCGACATGAGCTATATCGAGACGATTTCGCCTGAACAGGCCGAGGGCGAGGTCAAGGAGATGTACCGGCGCCAGGAGGCTCATTTCGGGTTCTTGCCCAACTATGCCCGGGTCTTCTGTCACCGCCCCGAGGTGATGAAGTGCTGGGCGGCGCTGATCGCGGCCATTCGACGCCCCATGGAGGCGCACCGCTACGAGCTGGTGACGCTCGCCGCCGCCCGGGCCCTGGGCAACTCCTACTGCTCGCTGGCTCATGCCAAGGTTCTCGCCGAGCTGATGGGCATGGAGGCAACTCAGGCCATGGTGGCGGGCGAAACGGGGCCGCTCAGCGAGGCGGAGCGCAAGATGATGGCCTTCGCCGCCAAGGTGGCCTGCCGCGCCCAGGAGGTAGGCGCCGAGGATATCGAAGCGCTGCGGACGCATGGGTTCGCCGATGAGGAGATCTTCGACATCGTCGCCGTGGTGGCCGGGCGCGCCTTCTTTACGCGCATTCTCGACGGCCTCGGCGCCGAGCCCGACGCGGCTTTCGGAGAACTGCCCGCCGACCTGGTCGAGGCTCTCAGCGTGGGCAGGCCGATCGCCTCGGCGTAACTTCGCCTCGCTATTTCTCGGACAAGTCGGGCATGTTGCGCGTGCGGGTCACGCCCGGAAGCCGGCGGCGCAGTGCGGCCTTGCCCATCATGTGGGCGCTGACCGGGGCGGTGACGAACAGGAAGATCGTCACCAAGGCCTCCTGGAACGAGACACCGCCCTGCTGGTAGCTGAAATAGAGCAGCGACCCGATCAGCGTGCAGCCGACGCCCAGGGTGCTGGCCTTGGTGGGGCCGTGCAGGCGAGTGTAGAAATCGGGCAGCTTGGCCAGCCCCCAGGAGCCGATCAGCGCCACCAGGGCACCGAACAGCAGGAAGGCGGCGACGATGAGTTGCAGCAACCCCGGCATGTCGATGCTGGTCATTCGATCACATCCCCCCGCAGCAGGTACTTGCTCATGGCGACGGTACTGACGAAACCCATCAGCGCAATCAGCAGCGCCAGCTCGAACAGCACGCCCAATCCCATCCGGATATCCGCCAGCACGATCAGCGCGATGCTGTTGATCATCAGGGTGTCCAGCGCCAGGATCCGATCGACGATATCCGGGCCGACGGCCAGGCGGTAGAGATTGAGCAGGGCGGCGATGGCGAAGAGCGTCATGGCGATCGTGATGACGATGGCGATCATCGGAAGATCTCCTCGAGTGGCTGCTCGTAGCGTTCACGAATGGTGGCGATGGCTTCGGCCTCGTCCTCCAGGTGCAGGGCGTGCACCAGCAGGGTATTGGTCTTGGCATCGTAGTGGATCGAGACGGTGCCCGGCGTCAGTGAGATGGTGCTGGCCAGGATGGTGATGGCGAAGTCATCGTCCAGGCGCAAGGGGTAGAGGAAGAAGCAAGGCTGCAGGTGTCGGGCGGGGCGCAGGATGCGCAGGGCCACCACCAGGTTGGAGCGCAGGATGTCCACCAGCAGTACCAGCAGGTAGCGCAGCAATGGCAGGGGGCGCTTGATTTTCGCCTCCTCGGCCCAGAAGGCGTGGGTCACGAAGGGGATGACCACGCCCAGGGCCAACCCCAGCAGGGCATGGCCCACGCTGAAGTCATTGACCATCAGCAGCCACAGCAGTGCCAGGAACAGCGAGAACAGGGGATGCGGCAGCCAGAACTGGCGGGTGCGAAACGGCGATGGCGTCATGGTGCGATCTCCTGTGCCGAGGCGATGGCCTGCGGCAGCACGGCGGCAATATAGGCCTGCGGATCGAGCAGTTGCTCCGCGGTCAGTTCGAGATAGCCCATCACCGGCTCGCCGAATGCCGCCAGCAGCCCGTTGAGGCCGACCATGGCAGACACCAGCGCCAGCGGGCCGCGCTCGAGCGGGTATGGCCTGGCCATGTCATCGGGACGCCAGAACCAGTTGCTGCCGGTACGGCTGATGGCGATCAAGGTCAGCAGCGCGGCGGCCAGCAGCACGCCCCACAGCCATAACCCCTGTGGCTCCTGCGCGCTGGCCTGGAGGATCCAGGCCTTGCTGACGAAGCCGCTGAACGGTGGCAGGCCCACCATGGCGATGCCGGCGACGAAGAACAGGGTGCCCAGGAGCCAGCGATGCCCGATGGGGCCAACCGCCGAGAAGCGGTCGTAGCCCGCCTCGCGCTGCCGGCCCAGCAGGTCGGCCAGCAGGAAGAACACCGCGGTCATGACAGTGCTGTGGATCAGGTAGAAGAGGGCGGCGCCGAGGGAGCCCGGAGTGACGAGGCTGATCGTGGCCAGCAGGGTCCCTACCGAGAGGATCACCAGATAGGCGGTGAGGGTGCGCAGGCTGTTCGAGCCCAGCACCCCGACGCCGCCCAGTGCCAGGGTCAGCAGCGCCAGCGGCCACAGCCAGCCCCAGGCGGTTGCGTTGACCGGGGCCTCGCCCAGCGCGAAGACCAGCAGGAACACGCGCAGAATGGCATAGATGCCCACTTTGGTCATGATGGCGAAGAGCGCGGCCACCGGTGCGCTGGAGGCAGAGTAGGCGCGGGGCAGCCAGAACAACAGCGGCAGGACGGCGGCCTTGATACCGAACACGACCAGTAGAATCAGACTGGCCGCGGCGAGCAGCGGCGCATCTTCCGGTGGCGCCTCCGCCACCCGCAACGCCAGGTCGGCCATGTTGAGGGTGCCCGTTAAACCGTAGAGAGTCCCCAGGGCGATCAGGAACAGTGCGGAGCTCGCCAGGTTAATAATCACGTAGTGCAGCCCGGCGCGGCTTCGGGCGCGGCCGCCGCCGTGCAGCAGCAGGGCGTAGGAGGCGATCAATAAAATCTCGAAGAACACGAAGAGGTTGAACAGGTCGCCGGTCAGGAAGGCGCCGTTGAGGCCGGCCAACTGAAACTGGAAGAGGGCGTGGAAGTGCGCGCCACGCCTGTCGGCGCCGCTGCTGGCGTAGAGCAGACAGCAGAACCCCAGCACGGCGGTAAGTGCCAGCATGATGGCGGAGAGCCTGTCCAGGACCAGCACGATGCCGAAGGGGGCGGGCCAGTCGCCGGCGTGGTAGAGGTGATACTCCCCCGAGCCCGCCATGACCAGGGCCCAGAGGCCCAACAGCACCAGGCCCAGGGTACTGGCGATGCCCATCAGGCGCTGCACGCCGAACGGCAGCCGGTAGAGCAGCAGCTGGCCCGCCCCGGTGACCAGCGGTAGCAGTATCGGCAGAATCAGGGCGTGGCTCATGCGCGGTCCTCGTCCGGGTTCTCGCCGTCGACGTGGTCGTTGCGCAGCTCCACCGCCGCCTTGAGTGCCAGCACGACCACGAAGGCGGTCATGGCGAAGCCGATGACGATCGCGGTCAGCACCAGCGCCTGAGGCAACGGGTCCGCGGAGCGCTCGCTTAGGCCGACGATGGCCGGCGCGCCGGCAACCAGGCGGCCCGAGGCGAACAGGTAGAGGTTGACCGCGTGGGAAAGCAGGGTGAGCCCCAGGATGACCGTGAAGGTGCGCGCCCGCAGCACCAGGTAGATCCCGCAGGTGGTCAGCACGCCCAGAGTTATCGCGTAGATCAGCTCCATCAACCGATCTCCTTGCCGGGGCCGGCCACGGTCATCAACTTGCCGAGGTTGGCCAGTATCAACAGCGTTGCCCCGACCACGGTGGCGTAGACGCCAAGATCGAAGAGCATGGCGGTGGCCAGCTCGATGTCGCCGATCAACGGCAGGTGCAGATGGCCATGGGCCGAGGTAAGGAACGGATAGCCGAACAGCCAGCTACCGAGGCCGGTGAGCACGGCGATCAGGAGGCCGGCACCGATCAGCGGTCGGAAGGCGGTCAGCATGCGCGCCTGCGCCCACACCAGTCCACCCGCCATGTATTGCAGGGTCAGTGCCACGGCGGTGATCAACCCGGCGATGAAGCCACCCCCGGGCAGGTTGTGGCCGCGCAGGAAGATATAGGCCGAGACCAGCAGGGCGACCGGCAGCACCAGCCTGGCCACGGCACTGAGCATGATCGGATGCGGCTCGGCGACCCAGTGCCCGGGGTTGGTGTCGACCACCCGTTCCTTGAGGTGCAGGTCGCGAGTAAAGGCGAACACCGCCAGCGCCGCGATACCCAGCACGGTGATCTCGCCCAGGGTATCGAAGCCGCGAAAATCTACCAGGATGACGTTGACCACGTTGGTACCGCCGCCGCCGGGCAGGCTGTTGGCAAGGAAAAAGTCGGAGATACTCTGCTGCGGCCGGGTCAGGATGGCGAAACTGAAGGCCGCTACGCCACTGCCCATCAGTCCGGCAATGGCGAGGTCGCGTGTCATCCTCCTGCGCGAGGACTCCCTGGGCGACTGCTGGGGCAGGAAGGAGAGCGCCAGCATCATGATCACCACCGCCATCACTTCCACCATCAGCTGGGTCAGGGCGAGATCCGGCGCCGAGAAGCGGGCGAAGGCGACGGTGACGAAGAGCCCGGTCACCCCGAGCAGCAACAGGGCCGGCAGCCGATAGTGATGGAACACGACCACGCCGATGGCCGCCAGACACAACAGGATGGCGGCCAGCACGGTCAGTGGGTCGACCGGTCCCAGCGCCATGCCGCCGTTCCAGCGCGCCACGCTGAGCAGTTCCATGCCGACCAGCACCACCACGGTGATCATGATGAAAGTCAGGTAGCGCTGCTGCGAACCGTTCTCGAGCTGGAAGACGCGCTGCTGGGAGAGGGTGATGATGCGCAGCATGATCCAGTCGAAGATCTCCTTGGCATCCACCTCGGGCAGTTGGGCGTGTAGGCGAAACAGTGGATCGCGGATGTGGTAGAAGAGCGCGCCGCCCGCCAGCGCGACGAGGCTCATGGTCATGGGCAGGGCGCCGCCCAATACCGCGAAGTCGTAGGCGGCGAGTTCTGCCTGTCGAGATGCCTCGAACGCCGGGTGGACGAGATGGGCATAGAGACCCGTCGGTGCCAGGCCCACATAGAGCGTGGCCAGAGTCAGCAGGGCAATGGGTGTGAGTGCTGTCAGGCGGGGCTCCCTGGGCGGCCATACGGGCAGGTCGACGGGCCTGCCGTTGAAGTAGACGTTATGGAAGATGCGAATCGAGTATGCCACCGAGAACAGCCCCGCCAGGGTCACCCAGACGGGAATCACCAGTGTCGCCCAGGCGGGCGTTGCCACCAGCAGGCTCTCGCTGAACAGCATCTTCTTGCTCAGGTAGCCGCTCATCAGCGGCAGGCCGGCCATGGCGGCGGCGGGGATGGCCGACAGCACCATCAGCACCGGCATGAAGCGCCACATGCCGTTGATGTGGCGCATGTCGCGGGTTCCGGTGGCGCGGTCGACGTAACCCGCCATCATGAACAGCGGCGCCTTGAACAGCGCATGGCACACCAGATGGAAGAGCGCCGCCGCCACCGCCATGGGCGTGCCCAGGCCCAGCAGCAGCATGATCAGCCCCAGGTGCGAGACCGTGGAATAGGCCAGCAACCCCTTCATGTCGTGCATGAACATGGCCACGAAGGCACCCACCATCAGCGTCAGCATGCCGGTCAGGGTGACCAGATGGAACCACAGGTCGGTCTCCGCGAGGGCCGGATGCAGCCGGGCGAGCAGGAACAGCCCCGCCTTGACCATGGTGGCACTGTGCAGATAGGCGGAGACCGGCGTCGGCGCGGTCATGGCGTGGGGCAGCCACAGGTGGAAGGGGAACTGGGCCGACTTGGTGAAGGCCCCGAGCAGGATCAGATTGAGCATCAGGGCGTAGTGCTCATGCGCGCGGATGCGGTCGCCGGCCTCGAGTATGGTCGAGAGTTCATAGCCGCCGGCGGCCTGACCCAGCAGCACGATGCCGCCCAGCAGCAGCAGCCCGCCGCCGCCGGTGATCACCAGCGACATCCGGGCACCCAGCCGGGACGCATGGTGGTGGCTGTGAAAACCGATGAGCAGGAACGACACCAGGCTGGTCAGTTCCCAGAACACCAGCATGAACAGCAGGTTTTCAGACAGCACGATCCCCAGCATGGCCGCCATGAACAGCAGCATCAGCGTGTAGAAGCGCGCGGCCGAGGCGCTGCCTTCGAAGTAATAGCGCGCATAGAGCAGGATCAGGCAGCCGATGCCGGTAATCACCAGGCCGAACAGCAGACCCAGGCCGTCGAGGCGCAAGGCCACGTTCAACCCCAGCGAGGGCAACCAGGTCAGCTCGCGAATGATGGTCTCGCCGCTCGAGACCCGCGGCAACCAGCTCAGCAGCAGAGCGAAACTCGAGACGGCTGGCAGGGCGGCGAGGCAAGCGAGCTGCCGAGACGTGCCGCCACGGCGAAGCGCAGGAAGCACCGCGCCCAGCAGCGGTAGCAGGATGACGAGGGCAAGTGCCATGCGGTCAGTTACCGCTGTCGTCGTGCGTCAGCGACCGGACCGTTCCTTCGGCGTGTGGCCTGCCGGGTTGCGCGTCGCTGCTCGGCGATGGTTCTTCTCATATCGACTCCCTGAACACGGCGTGAGTCCGATGCGCTGCCGATTTCACTATAGTGTGCGCTTTCAGGGAGAACATTTCGGCGCGTCAACGCTTGGCGTGAGTGGTGCGCCTGAGGTACGTCTCGCAGAGAGGGCCTGGCGCTCAAGGGACGCCGGGCCCTCGGGAGCGGCTTAACTGGCTGGCTGCTGGTTTGGCGGCACGATGCCCAGCCGCTTCATGCGCCGGTAGATGGTGGGGCGCGACAGCCCCAGCTCCCGGGCGACGGCGCTGATGTTCCAGTGGTGACGGCACAGGGCGCGGTAGAGGAGGTCCTGCTGGATTGGCGGCTCGGATGGGCCTGTCGCGGCAAGAAGCGTCATGCCCTGGCTGGCGCCGGGGTGGGCCAGCCGGCCGTGAACGCACTCCTCGGGCAGGTCGCCGACGACGATCTCGTCTCCTTCGCAGGTGGCCAGGGCGAAGTGCAGCGCGTTGTGCAGTTCGCGGATGTTGCCGGGCCAGGGGTAGGCGAGCAGGGCACTCATGGCGTCGCCGCGCAGGCGGACCCGTGAGCCGCGCTGCTCGTTCAGTTCGGCGAAGATGCGGCGAATCAAATAGCCCTTGTCGGCCCGCTCGCGCAGCGGTGGCAGGCGCAGGCTGGCACCGTTGAGACGATAGAAGAGGTCCTCTCGGAAGCTGCCCGTCTGCACCCGTTCGCGCAGGTCGCGGTGGGTGGCGGCCACCACGCGCAGATCCACCTTGATCGGCCGGCTGGCGCCGATGGGCAACACCTCCTGTTCGGCCAGCACGCGCAGCAGGCGGGTCTGCAACTGCAGAGGCATGTCGCCGATCTCGTCGAGAAACAGCGTGCCGCCGTCGGCCTGCACGATCAGCCCTTTCATTCCCTTGCTGCGGGCGCCGGTGAAGCTGCCCGGCTCGTAGCCGAACAGCTCGCTCTCGATCAGCGATTCCGGCATGGCGGCGCAGTTGATCGCCACGAACGGCTTGTCTCGGCGCCGGCTGGCGTCGTGCAGCGCACGGGCCATGCGCTCCTTGCCGGTACCGGTCTCGCCGACGACCAGGATATTGATCGGTTCGTTGCGCAGGCGCGCGGCCCGGGTCAGCGTATCACGCATGCTGGGATCGTCATCGGCCAAGGCTTCGAGCGGTGCCAGGCTCGAGTCGCGCGAGACTGGCTGGCCGACCGACGGTCGGCGGGGCGGCTCGATCAGGGTGGCGAAGTGGATCTCGCGGTGGCGCCGGGTGTGGAAGGCCTGCACCCGGTCGTCGCTGTGGTGAGGAATCGCCAGGATCTCCTCCACCTCGCTGTCGAGCAGGTCACGGACGTTCCAGGCCTGGAAAGGGCGTGCCTCGCCGGCTTCGGGTAGCGGCAGGCCGTGATGCCGCAGCAGCTTGCGCCCGGCCGTGTTGGCGGCCACCAGGGTACCGTCCTCTTCCATGGCCAGCAGGTAGCGGCGATTGATCTGCACGAACTCCCGCGAGCGATCCAGGCAGACGATATGACGGTCGCCGTAGCGCTGCAGGAAGTAGGCGTCCTCGATCATCTTGGCGGTGTACTTCACCAGCTGCAGGGCGAAGGTCTGCGACTCCTTGCCGGTGGGGGAACGGTAGGCGGAGATGTCGAGTACCGCCAGAAGTTGGCCGTGGGGGTCGAAGACCGGCGCCGCCGTGCAGGTCAGCTGGATGTGGTGGGCGCTGAAGTGGTCGCTGTGATGGCAGGTCAGGGCGGTGCGCTCGTGAATGCAGGTGCCCACGGCGCAAGTGCCGGCGTGGGATTCGCTCCAGTCCGATCCCAGGTAGAGGCCGGTGCGCTGGTGCTCGCGCTGGTCGCTCTTGGCACCGAGGAACTGCACCGCGATGCCGCGTGCATCGGTCAGCAGTACCACATAACCCAGCGGCGCCACCTGGCGGTAGAGCTGCTCGACGCCGGCGCGCGCTACCTGCAGCAGTGCGTCGGCCTGATCCTGATGCTCGCGCAGGGTGGAGCCGGGGACATAGCGGGCCGGCGAGGGGCGAGAGGGATCGAGGCCGTAGCGGTCGATGCAACGCTTCCAGGAGCGTTCGATCAGTGCCTCTTCACCCGTCGGCGCTGGATTGGCCAGAGCGCTGAGGATCGTCTCCACATGCTGGCGCTGGCTCAGCGTAGTGGTCATGGCGTGCCTCCCCGATTGGGGTCGTTGTGCTTGTTCTCTCAAGGTAAAGGGAAGGAAAGCCCGCGGTCATACGACCTTCGTCGCCCCCGTTACACCTGTAAATTCCCTGTAAACGCCCTGTAGCGGGCGTACGCCCCGTTCACCTCCCATCTGTCACGTTGCGGCCATGTGGATCGGCTGAGAGTGTCTGCGTGGTTCCGAATTTACTCAGAATTTTCAAATGATTGGGTGTTAATTCCGTGATTTTGGCACGGAAGCTGCCAAGCACTGGGCGTGATCGTCACCGCGACGTGACGGCTTCCAATAACAACCGAGGGCACGCCCATGACCACGACCTCTTCCACGACGCTCACCCGTCGTCGCTTCCTCACCCTGACCGGCGCCCTGGCCGCCGGCAGTCTGGCGTTCAGCGCCTCGACGCTGTGGCCGCGCTGGGCCCGGGCCGAGCCGGAGCTCGCCGCTCGGCTGCTGCGCCTGGGGCGCGACATCTATCCCCACGAGGCGATCGCCGATCGCTACTACCTGGCCCCACTGACGCCGCTGCTCGAGTCGCAACGCGAGTTGATCGCCGCCGGGCTCGACGATCTGGATCGTCGCGCACGGGCGGCACACGGCCGTGACTACGCCGCGATCGAGAGCGGTGTCGAGCGCGAGACGCTGCTGCGCGAGATCCAGGACGGTGAGTTCTTCCAGACCGTGCGCAACACCCTGGTGGTGGGACTCTACGACAACCAGGAGGTGTGGCAGCCGTACTTCGGCTACGAGGGCTCGTCGTGGGAGAAGGGCGGCTACATCGGGCGGGGTTACAACGACCTGGTCATCGACTGGCTGTGATCCACGTCCGGGAGCGTGAGCGACAGGACAGAACAACAAACGACACATGAGGAGAGACGCCATGAGCACCCGATTCGAACACGATGACGACGGGGTGGTGGTGATCATCGGCTCCGGCGCTGGCGGCGGTACGCTGGCCCACGCCCTGGCCCGCAAGGGGGATCAAGAGCGTGGTGCTGGAGGCAGGAAAACGCTACGCCATGGAGGACATCGAGAACGACGAATGGGCCATGTTCGAGAAAATCTCCTGGCTCGACGAGCGCATTACTGCCGGCCCGCGCCAGTTGACCGAGACCTTTCCCAACCTGCCGGCGTGGATCGTCAAGGGCGTGGGCGGCAGCACCATTCATTGGGCCGGGGTGGCGCTGCGCTTCCAGCCCCACGAGTTCCGCCTGCACAGCGAGGTGGGCGACATCGCCGGCGCCAACCTGCTGGACTGGCCCATCTCGTATGACGAGCTGGAGCCCTACTACGTACAGGCCGAACGGCACATGGGCGTTACCGGCGAAGTCACCGGCATGCCGCTACACGACTGGAACAATAACTTCATGGTGCTGGCCGAGGGAGCCAGGCGGATGGGCTACGAAAAGCTGCGCGCCGGTCCCATGGCGATCAACACCCGACCCTACGACGACCGCTCCCAGTGCATGCAGGCTGGGTTCTGCATGCAGGGCTGCCGCTTCGGTGCCAAGTGGTCGACCATGTACACCGACATCCCCCGCGCCGAGGCCACCGGCTACTGCGAAGTTCGCCCCAACGCCATGGCCTTGACCATCGAGCACGACGAGCGTGGCCGGGCCAACGCCGTGGTCTACGCCGATGCCGAGGGCAACGTGCAGCGGCAGCGAGCCCGGGCAGTTTGCGTGGCGGGCAATTCCATCGAGTCGCCCCGGCTGCTGCTCAACTCGCACTCCTCGCTGTTCCCGGATGGCCTGGCCAATTCCTCCGGCCAGGTGGGGCGCAACTACATGACTCACGCTACCGCCTGCGTGTTCGCCGAGATGCCCAAGCCGGTGAACATGCATCGCGGCACCACCTTTGCCGGAATCATCTCCGACGAGGCGCGGCTCGACCGCTCCCGCGGCTTCGTCGGCGGCTACACCCTGGAGGTGATGTCGCTCGGCCTGCCGTTCTTCGCCAAGTTCATGGATCCGGCCAACGGCGGCTGGGGGCGCGACTACGCCGCGATCCTGGAGAAGTACGACCACCTCTCGGGGGTGTGGATCTGCGGCGAGGACCTGCCCATGGAGCAGAACGGCATCACCCTCCACGACACCCGCAAGGACCAATACGGCCTTCCGGTGCCCATCGTCTACAAGGGCGATCACCCCAACGACGAGGCGCTGCGTCGCCATGGCCAGCAGCAGGCACGCAGCTGCTACGACGCGGTGGGCGCGGTGCAGGTGTTCGACGTGCCCGACTTCCCCACCAGCCACAACGTGGGCACCAACCGCATGAGCGCGCGCCCCGAGGACGGCGTGGTGAACAAGTGGGGCCAGACCCACGACATCGACAACCTGTTCGTCTCCGACGGCAGCCAGTTCACTTCGAGCGGCGCCGAGAACCCGACCCTGACCATCGTCGCTCTGGCCCTGCGCCAGGCTGACCACATCGCCGAGCGCATGTCGCGCGGCGAACTCTGACAGGAGCCATCCCATGCTACCGACTGCCGAACAGCGGCGCTGGATGTATCGCCACATGGTACTCAGCCGCTATCTCGAGGAGCGCATCGAGGCGCTCTACATGGAGGGCAAGACCCCGGTCTTCAACATGGCCAAGGGGCCCATCCCCGGCGAGATGCACCTCTCCAACGGCCAGGAGCCTTGCGCCGTGGGAGTGTGTGCACACCTCACCGCCGACGACATCGTCACCGCCACTCACCGGCCACACCACATCGCCGTGGCCAAGGGCGTCGACCTCGACGCCATGGTCGCCGAAATCTTCGGCAAGGCCACGGGGCTCGCCGGCGGACGCGGCGGCCACATGCACCTGTTCGACGCCGCGGTGAACTTCTCGTGCTCCGGCATCATCGGCGAGGGCCTGGGCCCGGCGGTGGGCGCGGCGCTGTCGAGAAAAATGCAGGGCAAGCCTGGCGTGGCGGTGGCCTTCATGGGCGAAGGAGCCGCCAACCAGGGCGCCTTCCACGAGGCGCTCAACCTCGCCGCGGTCTGGCAGCTGCCGGTGGTGTTCGTCATCGAGGACAACGCCTGGGGCATTTCGGTGGCCAAGCAGGCCTCCACCGCGGTGCCGCGCAACGACTTGCGCGCTGCCGCCTATGGCATTCCCGGCCATCACGTGGCTGATAACGACGTGGAGGGCGTGTATGCGGCGGCTGGCGAGGCCATCGCCCGTGCCCGCGAAGGACAGGGGCCGAGCCTGATCGAGATCGAGACTGCACGGCTCGCCGGCCACTTCATGGGCGACGGCGAGGACTACCGGCCCAAGGGCGAGAAGGAAGGGCTCCAGGCCCGCGACCCGATCCCGCGCTACCGCCAGGCACTGCTCGATGCCGGTGTGCTCGACGAGGCCGGCGACTCCGATCTGGTGGCCGAGGCCCACTCCCGGGTCGAGGCGGCCATTCGCTTCGCCCAGCAGAGCGAGTTCCTGCCGCCCGAGGCGGCACTCGAAGCCGTCTTCGTGGGGGAGCCATCATGAGCACTATGGAAGCGGCAGTCTGGTACGCCGCCAGGGATCTGCGCGTCGAAGCGGTCGAGGCTCCGACGGTGCAGGACCCCCATCAAGTCAAGGTGAAGGTAGCCGCCTGCGGAATCTGCGGCAGCGACCTCCATGAATACAGCGCCGGTCCTATCTTCATCCCGGTCGAGGCACCGCACCCGCTCAGCGGGCAGCAGGCCCCCATCATCATGGGGCACGAGTTTGCCGGTGAAGTCGTCGAGGTGGGTGAGCGCGTTACCCGGGTCAAGCCCGGCGATCGCGTCGCCATCGAGCCGATCCTGTCGCCCCACCAGGACGGCCGCTACCTGATGGAGCGCTACAACCTGACGCCGCTGCTGGGATTCCACGGGCTTTCGGGCGGTGGGGGCGGTTTCGCCGAGTACACGGTCGTCGGCGAGCACATGGTGCATCGCCTGCCCGATGATCTCTCCTATGAGCAGGGTGCGCTGGTCGAGCCCGCCGCCGTGGCGCTGCACGCGGTTCGCCAGAGCAACCTTAAGGCAGGTGACAGCGCCGTGGTGTTCGGCGCGGGCCCCATCGGCCTGATGGTCATCGAGGCGCTCAAGGCTGCGGGAGCCGCGCGCATCGTGGCGGTAGAGCCTTCGAACTCGCGGCGGGCCAAGGCGGCCGAGCTGGGCGCGTTGGTCGTGGATCCCCGCGAACAGGACGCGGTGACCGCATTGCACGAGCTGACCGACGGCGGCGCCGACTTCGCCTTCGAGGTGACCGGCATACCCGCCGTGCTCAACCAGGCCATCCATGCCACCCACGCCGGCGGCGAGACCGTGGTCGTCAGCATCTGGGAGAGCGAAGCGGCTTTCCAGCCCAACGACCTGGTGATCCGCGAGCGCACGCTGAAGGGGATCATCGCCTATCGCCACGTCTATCCCGCGGTGATGGCGCTGATGCAGCGCGGCTACTTCCGCGCCGAGGACCTGGTCACCGCGCGCATCCCTCTCGCAGCAGTGGTCGAGGAGGGCTTCGAGACCCTGCTCGAGGACAAGTCGCAGATCAAGATCATCGTACGACCCGGCGAGCAGCCGGGCCAAGGAGTGATGCCATGAGCACCAACGCAAGCACTGCCACGGCCACCCGCAAGCTGACCATAGCCCGGGCCATGGCCGAGGCCACTGCGCAAGAGATGCGGGCCGATCCGCGTGTCTTCGTCATGGGCGAGGACGTCGGCCCGCTGGGCGGCGTGTTCGGCAACACGCGCGGGCTGTTCGACGAGTTCGGCGCCGAACGGGTGCGCGATACGCCTATCTCCGAGACCGCCTTCATCGGCGCCGCCGTGGGGGCTGCGTCCGACGGCATGCGCCCCATCGTCGAACTGATGTTCGTCGACTTCTTCGGCGTGTGCATGGATGCCATCTACAACCTGATGGCCAAGAACACCTACTTCTCCGGTGGCAAGGTCAAGGTGCCGATGGTGCTGATGACCTCTACCGGCGGCGGCTATTCGGACGCCGGCCAGCACTCGCAGTGCCTCTACGCCACCTTCGCCCACCTGCCCGGCATGAAGGTCGTGGTGCCGAGCAACGCCTTCGATGCCAAGGGTCTGATGACCGCCGCCATCCGCGACGACAACCCGGTGGTGTTCATGTACCACAAGGCGCTGCAGGGCATGGGCTGGCTGGGCACCGAGAAGGGCGCCACCGTGCCGGTGCCCGAGGAATCCTACACCGTCGAGATCGGGAAGGCTGCGGTGGTGCGCGAGGGCCACGATGTGACCCTGGTCAGCCTGGGCGCCGGGGTGCATCACTGCCTGCGTGCGGCCAAGGCATTGGAGGAGGAGGGCTTCTCCGCCGAGGTGGTCGACCTGCGCAGCCTGGTGCCGCTCGACCGCGATACCGTGCGGGCCTCGGTGGCCAGGACCGGGCGCCTGATCGTGGTTGACGAGGACTACCACAGCTACGGGGTCAGCGGCGAGATCATCGCCAGCGTGGCCGAGCACGCCGACTGCCGGCTCAAGGCCGCACCCAAGCGGGTGGCCTACCCGGACATTCCGATTCCCTTCGCGCCGACCATGGAGCAGTGGGCGCTGCCCAACGCCGACAAGGTCGTCGCGGCCTTCCACCAAATGATGAAAGAGAGTTGAGGAGAGACAGCATGACGACTGACATAGCCGTGCCCCAAGACCTGTGGGAAGGCGATACCGAAGGGGTGATCACCTCCTGGCTGGTAAACGACGGCGCCGAGGTGGCACAGGGCGACCTGATTGCCGAAGTTATGGTGGAAAAGGCCCAGTACGAGATTGAGGCACCGCTCTCGGGCAAGCTCGGCATCGTCAAGGAGGAGGACGAAGTGGTGGAAAAGGGCAGCGTGATCGCCACGCTGGAGAGCTGAGGAGATTGGCGTGAAACTCACCACGACACCACATGACGAGGCCCGTCCCTCAGGGACGGGCATGCCACTAACACCGGTGAGGGAGATCCCGCTGAAAGGCATGCGCGGCATGATCGCGACCAGGATGCTGCAGAGCCTGCAAACGACGGCGCAGTTGACCCACCATGCCAGTGCCGGGCTCGGCGCCCTCGAGTCGCTGCGCTCACGCTGCCGCGAACGGGGGCAGGTCGTGCCCTCGTTGCAGGATCTGTTGCTGCGCCTGGTGGTGCAGACCCTGGCCGACTTCCCTGCGCTCAATGCCACACTGGAGGAGAATCGCATCGTCCAGCACGGTGCGGTGCACCTGGGGCTGGCCATACCGCTGCCCGACGACCTGCTGGTGGCACCGGCGCTGTTCGACGCCCAGAACCTGAGCCTGGGACAGTTGCCCGCGGCACGCCGGACGCTCACTGAAAGAGCGCAGGCCGGAAAGCTCGGGGTGCGTGAGCTGACCGGGGCCACCTTCACCGTCTCCAATCTCGGACGCTCGCGGGTGCACCACTTTACGCCGATACTCAACGTGCCCCAGGTGGCGATTCTCGGCATCGGTGGGATGGAGCGGCGCGCCGTGCCATCATCTCAGGGGTGGCGAGAGGAGACGCTCATCGGCCTGTCGCTCACCTTCGATCATCGCGCCGTTAACGGCGCGCCGGCGGCGGCCTTCCTCGATGCCCTGTGCGAGCGTATCGAGGGGCTGCCAGCCGATGCGTTCGACAGCGAACTGAGCGTCAACGACGACTAGATGGAGGAAGCCACATGACGGCGCTTTCGCCCGGATTGGATCGCGCGCTCCAGCGGCTCAGCGTCGAGCAGGGCCTGGCCGCCGAGGAGGCCAGGCTCGACGCAATCTGTCAGGGCGAAAGTGAGTTCGAACTGCTGGCCTGGCAGCCGATGGATCGTGCGCTGGTGATGCCACGCCGCCACGAGCGCAACGAGGGTTTTCCCGAGGCGCGCCACACCCTGCGCAAGCTGGGCTGGCCGATACTGTTCCGCGCCACGGGCGGCACGCCGGTGCCGCAATGCGCCGAGGTGATCAACGTGACCCTGGCGCTGCGCTGTCGCGTGGGCAGCTCCGCGGCCCATCTCGAGTGGGGCTATCATCGCCTGGGCAACCCCTGGTGCGAGTGGCTTGGTGCGCTCGGCGTCAGCGACGCCGACCTGGGCTCGGCGCCCGGTGCCTACTGCGACGGGCGCTTCAACGTGCGTATCGGCGGGCGCAAGCTGGTGGGCACCGCCCAGCGCTGGCGGCGGGTGCGCGGTTGTCGCGACATGGCGCTGTTGGTCCACGGCGCCATGCAGGTCGATGGCGATCCGGCCGAGCTGGTCGGCATCGTCAATGCCTTTCAGGAGGCCGTCGGCGATCCCCAGCGCTTCCTCCCCGGGAGCCATGTCGCGCTCACTCAGGCGCTGCCGGGGTTGGAAGTAGAGTCAGTGATGCCGGACCTGCTGCATCGGCTGGCCGATAGGGAGGAAGCGGCGTGAGCGAGTACACGGATTCGCTGCGCGATGTATTCGAGCTGTTCGGCCCTATCACCGCGCGGCGCATGTTCGGCGGGCATGGCATCTATCACGACGACCTGATGTTCGCACTGGTGGCCGACGAGACGCTCTATCTCAAGGTCGATGCGCACAACCTCGGCGACTTCGAGCGCGAGGGGCTCGAGCCGTTCGCTTATGACAAGGGCGGCAGGGTGGTGCAGATGTCCTATTACCAGGCGCCGGAAGAACTGTTCGAGGACCGCGAGTTGGCTGCGGCCTGGGCACGCCGCTCCTTCGAAGCCGCCTTGCGCGCCCAGGCGGGCAAACGCAAGACGTAATCGATGAGCACTGGCTAGCCTCGCCTTATCGGCCACATTCCCTCTGCGTTTTGATGACGTCATTGCATCAAAGTGATGTAGAATAGACAGTGTTAAAACCGCAATGAGGGGCTTGGCCATGGAAGCGCTGAAGAGAAACGGCGATGGCGAGGAGGGTATCCGCGGGGTCAAAGTGCCGCCCGAGGTGTATCGCAACAAGGTCGCCTTCATCCAGACGGTGCGCGAGGGAATTTCGGGCAGCGTGGTCAAGCAGGCCATCCATGCCCTGGGCGACAACCGGGAACTGTTCGTCAAGCTGCTGGAGACCACGCCGGGCAACCTGCACCGCTTCTACAAGCGCAAGGCGTTGAGTCGTGCCGATAGCGAGGAAGTTCTGGATGTGCTGCGGGTCTTCTATCACACCCGCCAAGTGTTCGGTGACGGCGACAAGGCGCTGCGCTGGCTCAACACGCCCATTCCTGCCCTGTCCGGGGAGAAGCCGCTCGACCTGTTCGACACCTTCGAGGGGCGCTGCCTGGTTCGCGAAGTGCTGCGCAAGGTCGAATACGGGGAATTCAGCTGATGAGGCTGTTTCGTATCGGGCCTGAACAGTACATCGAGAACATGAGCGGCATGGGCGCAAGCTATCGGGACGGCGCCAGATGGAATACGGCAGGTGTGCCGGCGCTTTATTTCGGCACGACACCGAGTGTGGCCATGCTGGAACTCGGCAACTATGTCCCTTCGCCGCGCGACCTGCCCGACAGCTACCGGCTGGCGGTCTTTGAGGCGCCGGACGAAGCCATAGAAACCTGGCCGGTCGATCGGCTGCCGGACGAGTGGGCCGAGTTTCCCTATCCAGCTTCCACCCAGCAGATGGGCACGCAGTGGCTCCAGCGCCGGGAACGGCTGATATTGCTGGTGCCGAGCTGTGCCGTGGCGGGCGGCATGGAAAATATCGCGGTCGTCAATCCCTTGCACCCTGACGTCTCGAAGATCCGGCTGCTTGAAAAGCACGGCACGATCTACAACGAAAGAATGTTCAAAGGAATCTGACTTGACGGCTCCTGATCGGAGGTTGATCGACAACGGCGCCTTGCGGCGCCGCCGTCACGTGCGTCAGTGGCGCGGATCCCACAGCCGGCTGCCGGTCTCGGCCTCGTAGCCCATGCCGTGGGGCGAGCTCACCATCTCGAGCTGCATGCCCCAGGGCGCCATGAAGTAGACCCAGGTCAGCCCCTCCATGGGGCCCTCGGTGAAGGTCTTGGGTTCGCCCAACACATCCAGTCCTTGCGCCTGCAGATAGGCCACGGCCTCGTCCATGTCATCCACGTAGAAGGCGATATGGTGACCGCCGATGTCACTGTTGCGTGGCTGCTCAGTGCGCTGGTCCGGTGCGGTGTACTCGAAGATCTCCAGGTTGGTGCCGTTGCCGCAGCGTACCAGATGCGCAGCGGGAATGGTCGCTTCGCGATGCACGTCGAGGTTCTGTGTCATCCAGTCATCTTCGAAGGGCCCGAACGGGCCGATGGTGAAGAAGGCCTCACAACCCATGACGTCGACGAAGAAATCCACCGCCGCCTGGCGGTCGGGCACGGTAAAGCCGAAGTGCTGGGTACCGCGCACTCCCGGGACTTCGGCTTGGGCGGTATGACTCGTCAGTAGCGCTGCCAGGGCAGCCCCCACCCAGTATGTCTTGTTCATGGCATGTCTCCTTGTTATTGCCGTTATTTGGCGGTGGCATTGCCACCGAGTTGAAGACGGCAAGGAGCATGCCAAGGCGAAGTCCATGGATAAGCTTCTGTTTTCTATGCCTTGGACGAAAAAAACGGGAGGGAAAGGGTGACCATGGCGATACAGTGCCGTGACAGCTGTCACGTTACGCATGGGCCACTTGCGTGCCATGTTTCCGCCAGCCTCGCCGGGCGTAGGCATGAGGCGGGTGCGAATGATGGCTGGAGCATGCCAGTATTGTCGGATCGAATTGCCAGGGACGCTCTTCATGACCCGACTGTTCAAGAAGCACTACCATCCAGCCGGTACAGCACCAGGTACCCTGCGCGAGGTCTCGCTCGAGCAGGCCGGCCTGCTCGGTCCAGCTACGTTTCGCCTGGCCCGTCGCGAAGCGGGGCGCTGGGGCGCGATGCAGGAGATCTCGGTCGCCGAGATTCCCGAGGCCGCCGCGGAAGGGCCGCTGTGCTGGCTTCACGTGCAGGGGCTGCCCGTGGCCGAGGAGCTGGAACTGCTTGGCGAGCGGGTGGGCCTGCATCCGTTGGCCCAGGAGGACATCCTCAATGGCGGCCAGCGACCCAAGGTCGAGCGCTTCGACAACGGTCTGGTGGTCATTCTGGGCATTCCCGAACTCGACGAAGAAGGCGATCTGCATCTTTACCAGCTGTCACTGTTCATGGGGGCAAACATCGTCGTCAGCGTGATGGGCGAAACGCTGGATCCCTTCGTGGTCTTTCGCCGACGGCTCAAGGAGAGCGGCGGTCGCGCCCTGGGCGAGCCGGACGACTTGCTCTACGGCATGCTCGATGCCGCCGTCGATCATGCTTTCCCGGTACTAGACAGCGTGGGTGAGCGAATCGAGGAACTGGAGCTCGAGATACTCAACCAGCCAGACAGCTCGACGCTGGAGCGCCTGCACGGCCTGAAGCGCGAGCTGATAATGCTGAGGCGTTACCTCTGGCCCACCCGCGAGGTCATCAACCAGCTGTTGCGCGATCATAACGACCTGTTTACGCCCGATACGCGGCTGTGGATGCGTGACGTCTACGACCATACGGTGCAGGTGATCGACCTGGTGGAGAGCTATCGCGACATGACGGCGAGCCTGCTCGACGTCTATCTTTCCAGCATGAGCCACCGGCTCAACGAGAGCATGCGCAAGCTCACTATCGTTGCCACCGTGTTCATGCCACTGACCTTCATCGTCGGCGTCTACGGTATGAACTTCGCTCATCCCACTAGTCCCTTCGCCATGCCAGAGCTCGGCTGGTACTGGGGCTATCCTGTCGTATGGGGGGTAATGATCGCCGTCGCCGTCGGCATGGTGGTTTGGTTCAAGCGCAAGCGCTGGTTCTAGGCTCTTCTGGATAAGTCATGGACAGCCCCGTCATCGAGACACGCCACTACCCCGATCGCGTACTGACCGACAGCCACGGGTTTCACCAGCTGCTGCTGGGACTCGACGGTGCGCTGGAGCTCGAGTCGGCGGGTCGGCTGGTGCATGTGACCCGCGGTGTATTGGCCCCGGTGGCCAGTGGTGACGTGCATCACTATCTGGCGCCGGGCGACAACCGCGTAGTGGTGCTCGACCTGCCCGAGGCGTGGTGCGAGACGTTGGCCTTCGAAGAACTGATCGTAGGACAGGCGCGGCGCTTGCCCGAGGTGCTGGTAGTTCAGGGCGAAGGGTTGGGGGGCTCGGTCCCGGCGCTGGGAAACTGGCTTGGACTGGCGCTTGCTGCCGGTGGTCGCCGCTTGGCGCCACCGCGGCTGAAACTGCTCGAGCTGCTGCCCGCCATGCGCGGCGACCTCGCCCGTCCGTGGCGCGTCGCCGACATGGCACGTCGCTGCCATCTCGCCGAGGCCGTCTTCGCCCGCCAGTTCCGCGCCTTGACCGGCCAATCGCCTCACGAATGGCTGGTGCGCGAGCGCTTGGCGCTGGCCCGCGAGCTGCTGCGAGTCGACGACGCCTCGCTCACCGAAGTGGCCCAAGCCTGCGGCTTCGCCGATAGCGCGCACTTCTCGAAGAGCTTTCGCCAGCGGCATGGGGTTTCGCCCAGCGAGTGGCGGCTTGCGGCCTCGGACAGCACCTCGCCAAGAGGTCAGGATTCGACAAGCCGCGTCTTGACCTGAAGTACATGCTGTGATCTCGACAACGCTGACGAGGTCTCATCATGTCCGCTCTGACCCGACGACAGGCTACGGCCATCGGGGCCACCACCATTCTCAACTGGGCGCTACTCGCTACCCTGACCCAGCTATCCGGGCCGGTGCCGCCGTTCCTGCTCACCGGGCTGGCTTTCGGCATCGCCTTCCTGTGCTTTCTCGCCTGGAGCCTCGCGCGGCGTGAGTCGTTCATCACGCCTTTGTGCCAGGCCCCTTCGGTATGGGCGCTGGGTGTCGGCGGGCTGTTCGGCTATCACGCGCTCTATTTCGTCGCGCAGCAGAACGCGCCGCCGGCCAACGCAGGGTTGATCAGCTATCTATGGCCATTGCTGATCGTGCTGTTCGTCGGCCTGCTGCCGGGCGAGCGCTTGCTGACAAGACACGTCATCGGCGGGCTGCTGGGCTTCGCCGGGGCGGCGCTGCTGATCGGTGGCGACCTGGGCGTTGGTGGCAGCGTATTGGGCTATGGCGCGGCCTTCGCCTGCGCCCTGGTGTGGAGCGGCTACTCGGTGCTGTCGCGGACCAAGAAGGCGGTGCCGACCAGTGCCGTGGGCGGCTTCTGCCTGGTCACGGCACTGTTGGCCTTCGCCTGCCACGGGCTGTTCGAGGCGACCCGCTGGCCCCAGGGCGTCGAGTGGCTGGGCGTGGTCGGGCTGGGCCTGGGGCCGGTGGGCAGTGCCTTTTTCACCTGGGACATCGGCGTCAAGCGCGGCGACCTGCACCTGCTGGGACTGCTGGCCTATGCCACGCCGCTGCTCTCCACCTTGGTGCTGATCGTGGCCGGCTATGCCAAGGCCACGCCATTGCTGGCGCTGGCCGCCGGTGTGATTACCCTGGGCATGTTGATCGGCAGCGGTGCGTTGGCGCGGCGCAGAGGAAATATACCGGACGCATCGCACATCGACGCGGCCTGAGGCTTACGCCTCGTTTCCACCGCGCGGTGTCTTTCGGCTGTGCTGTCTCCGGGAACTCGCGACCGGGCGAAAGCCGTCGCCGAAAACGGTATTGAGGTCGAAGGTGGAGTGCTGGCCGATCGCGTCGAAGTTTTGCTCGAGCCACAGGTCGGCCCAGCCGCGCCCCTGGTGAAACAGCCGCGAGACGAAATCCCACTGGGCGTTGAGCTTGCTCGAGGCAGTGAGTTGCTCGACTTCCTGCTCGGCGTGGATCAGATGCAGGCGCATGGAGCGGTAGCGCTCCACATCGAGGTCTTCGGCATCGATCAGTTGTTGCAGCAGTTGGATGCTGCGCAGCTCCTTGATCAGGCTGGAGTTGAAAGTGATCTCATTGATGCGGTTGACGATGTCGCGGGCGCTGTCCGGCAGCCGTCTGCGCTCCAGCGGGTTGACCTGAACGACGACCAGATCCTGACAATCCATGTCGTCAACGAGCGGGAAGAGTGCAGGATTCCCGCTATACCCGCCGTCCCAGTAGGCCTCACCGTCGATCTCCACCGCCGGGAACATGAACGGCAGGCAGGCCGAGGCCATCACTGTATCGACTGAGATCCCGGGCTGGCGAAAGACCGTGGCGCGACCGGTCCTGACATTGGTGGCGGTGACGTATATCTTGGCCCTGCGGCAGGCGTTGACGCGCTCGAAGTCGACCAGCTCACAGACGAGGTCACGTAGTGGATTGAAGCCCAGGGGATTGAGCCTGGCCGGTGCAACGAGCTGGGTCAGGCTTTCGAACATCAGGTAGCTGGGTGAGTAATCGAGGCTGCCGGTACCCGTCAGCCAATCCCAAGGGGTGGGCTGGATGGGCGAGAAGCGTGCCGCATCGCTGACCCCACGCCAGAAGTGGCCAAGGGCCTCGCGCGCTCCCTGGCGGCCGCCGCGGTGTAGCCCGTCTGCCAGCACCACGGCATTCATTGCCCCGGCGCTGGTACCGCTGATGCCATCGATCTTCAACCGTTCTTCTTCCAGCAGTCGATCGAGTACTCCCCAGGTCAACGCACCATGAGATCCGCCGCCTTGCAGGGCGAGGTCAATGTGCTTGCGTTCTTCCTTGGGCATGCCATCTCCTGTGTCATCGATGTTGCGTTGCAGTGTAGATACCGCATCGACGACTGTCCCGGCTCATGACATGTGCAGTTTGGCCAACATCGTGACCAGCCGCTGGCACAGCGCGTCCAGTCGCTCACGCTGGTTCTCGTCCACCAGCTCGCCATTCTCGCCGAAGGCCTGAGCAGCGCGAGGTATGGCCAGTGGACTGGGCAGCACGGTCACGCCGAGATTGCCGAGCAGTTGGCGGATCAGTGCCAGGCTGCGCATGCCGCCCAGTGCGCCCGGTGAGGCGGAGACCACAGCCGCCACCTGGTCGGTGAACAGGGCCAGGCCACTGCGCTCGCCGTCCGAACGTGACATCCAGTCGAGTGTGTTCTTCATTAGCGGGGTGATGAACCCGTTGTACTCCGGCGAGGCCAGCAGCAGGCCCTGGTGCTCGCCCAGCAGCGCCTGCAGGTGGCGGGCGTTGGCGGGCAGACCCTCGCGGTTTTCCAGATCCCCATCGTAGAGCGGCAGGGGATAGTCGCGTAGGTCGATGAAGGTCGCTTGGCCGCCGGCATGCTCGACTCGTTCGGCGGCAAGGCGGGCAAGACGCTTGTTGAAGGAGTTTTCTCGGGCGCTGCCGGCGAAAACCAGGATGCGCGGTGGGGTGGAGGTCGTCACGGAAGAAGCGTTCCTTTTTGCGAGTGGTCGTCGGTGTCTCTCGGCAGTCATTCCCGCCAAGGCAGGGGCGGCGGCTCCAGGCGCTTGCCGTCGAACTGGGGGATGCTGCCGAAGCGTTCGCTGCCGGCTTCCCAGTCGCGCTGGGCCTCGATGATCTCGGCCTTGCTGTGGCCGACGAAATTCCACCAGATCAGGATCTCCTCGCCCAGCGGTTCGCCGCCGACCAGGATCGCGCGTCCGCCTGCCGGCAGCTCGAGAGCGACCTGGCTGCGCCCACGGCCCAGATAGGCCAGCTCGTTGGTGGCGAAGCGCTCGCCCTCGATGACGAGCTCACCTTCCAGCGGCAGCAGGCCGTATTCGAAGTCCTCGCGCAGCGGCAGTTGCAGTGAGCCGCCAGAGGTCGCCGCCAGGTCCAGTCCCACCAGCGGCGTGAAGGCGAGCGTCGGCGCACGCTGGCCGGCGAATTCGCCAGTGAGCAAGGTCAACACGACGTCTCCCTCTTGCCACTGTGGCAGGGTCGGGTAGTGATCAAAGCGCGGGTCGGTGCGACGGTGGGCTTCGGGTAGGGCGATCCAGAGCTGGGCGGCATGCAGGTGTGACTCGCCGGTCACCGACTCCTCGGTATGGCTGATGCCGCGCCCGGCCGTCATCAGGTTGACCTGGCCGGGGCGAATCACCTGCTCGTTGCCCAGGCTGTCACGATGCAGCACCTCCCCCTCGATCATCCAGGTGAAGGTTTGCAGGCCGATGTGGGGGTGTGGGCCGACGCGCAGGCCGCGTGCGTCGCCCTTGAACACCGCCGGGCCGGCATGGTCGAGGAAGCACCAGGCGCCGATCAGGCGACGATGACGCGAAGGCAGCACCCGGTTGACGGGGATGCCGCCGACATCGGCGGTGCGCGGCGTCACATGCTGCACCTGGCGCTTGCCATCGACGATGGGGCAGTCCAGGGAGGAGGAAAGATCGGCGTCGTTGACGAGGTTGCTCATTGTCATTTTCCCAGGAAGATCGAAGTAGGCAGGGCGGTCAGGCTCGTTTCAGCATAGGCTCTCGCAATTCACACCGCCTGCCGACGGGTGACCATGCCTCAACGGAACAGCCAGGGTGCCACCAGTTTCACCACCCGCGGCATGATGGCGTAGACCACCAAGGCCACGATGGTGGCGGCGACCAGGCCATGACGAATGCCCCAGCTACCCAGGGCGGGGATCAGGTTGAAGGCCGGTTGCCACAGCAGCGGTACGATGATGGTCAGCGGCCAGATCACCGCGGTGGTGACCAGCCATTGCTTCCAGCGCGTCGGCTGCTTGCTGGCGGGCGTGGGTGGGGTGAACCAGTAGTCGATGCCGCTGACGATCTCCACCCGCTCGTCCTGCTGGAGGTCGCTTTGAATGGTCGTCATGAGTTCACGTCGCTCGGCCGACTCCCGCCAGCGCCGGGCGTCGTCGTCGCTAGCGAAGCGTACGGCGATCTCATAGTCGTGATCGCCCTCGGGTGGGCGCAGAATATGCACACCCTGGTGGCCGGGGAAGCGTCCGGCAGCCTCGATGATCTGGCGCAGCCAGGTCTCGTAGCGAGCCACGGCCCCCGGCCTGATGCGGTGGTGGATCTGGATGGTCGCTCCCTCGCAGTGGGCCGAGGAGGGCGGTTCGGAGAGAGACATGGGAAGCCTCCATGGCGGTTGGATGGCCGGTAGTAGGGGGTAGAGCCCGGCAGATGCCGGGCCCTGTTACCTCAGCGCTTGTGCGCCAGGCTCTGCTGCTCGTAGCTCTGGATCAGGTTGGCGTAGGCGGGCAGGTGGCCGGCCAACAGACCGCCGAAGCCCTCGATGTCGTTGCGCCAGTCGCGGTGCAGTTCGCAGCCGACACCGAACCAGGTCATCAGTTGGGCTCCGGCCTGTGACATGCGATCCCAGGCAGCGTCCCGGGTGGTCTGGTTGAAGGTGCCGGAAGCGTCGGTGACCACGAACACTTCGTAGCCTTCCTCCAGGGCCGAGAGCACCGGGAAGGCCACACATACCTCGGTGACCACGCCGGCGATCAGCAGCTGCTTCTTGCCGGTGGCCTTGACCGCTGCCACGAACTCCTCGTTGTCCCAGGCGTTGATCTGTCCGGGGCGGGCGAAGTAGGGCGCGTCGGGGAACATCGCCTTCAGTTCCGGCACCATGGGCCCGTTGGGGCCGTCCTCGAAGCTGGTGGTGAGGACGGTGGGGATCTCGAAGAACTTGGCGATATCGGCCAGGGCCAGCACGTTGTTCTTGAAGTCGTCTGGGCTGAAGTCGCGCACCAGCGAGAGCAGGCCGGACTGATGATCGACCATCAGCAGGGCCACATCGTCCTTGTTGAGTCGGTTATAGGTAAAGGACATGGGTCTTTCCTCCAAGGTTGAGTGAAGCGCCCGGTCAGGGGGCCGGGCGCGGTTGGGCGCGGCGGAGCCGCTAACCCTCCAGACGACCGAACTTGCCGGCCTGGAAATCGGTGAATGCCTGTTGAATCTCGGCTTCGCTGTTCATCACGAAGGGGCCGTACCCCACCACCGGCTCGCCCAAGGGGGCACCGGCGAGCAGCAGCAGCTTGGCATCGTTGTTGGCTTCAAGCCGTATCTCGTCGCCCTGACGCTCGAAGCACACCAGGCCGGCGTCACGCACCACGGCATCGCCATTGACCTGTACGGTGCCCTCGAGGACTACCAGTAGGGTGGTGTGTCCCTCGGGAACTCTCAGAGTCGTTTCGCCGCCCGGCTCCAGGCGCAAGTCCCAGACTTCGATGGGGGTGAAGGTATGGGCCGGTCCTTCATGGCCGCCATACCTGCCGGCGATCACCCGCAGTTCGCCGGCGCGGTCAGGCAGTGCCACGCGGGGAATGTCGGCGTCGAGCAGCGTCTGATAGGCCGCCGGTGCCGACTTGTGCTCGGCCGGCAGGTTGACCCATAGCTGCACCATTTCCAGGGTGCCGCCCTGCGCGGTGAAGTCGCTGGAGTGGAACTCCTCGTGAACGATGCCGGCACCGGCGGTCATCCACTGCACGTCACCTTCGCCGATACGACCACCGCTGCCAGTGGAATCGCGATGCTCCAGTTCGCCCTTGTACACCAGCGTCACGGTCTCGAAGCCGCGGTGTGGGTGAGCGCCGACGCCGCGCGGCCGGCTAGCCGGCGGGAAGTCATGCGGGCCGGCGTGATCGAGCAGCAGAAAGGGGCTCAGGTGGTCGGCACCGAGGCGGTCGTAGCTGAACAGCGAACGTACGGGAAAGCCGTCGCCGACCCAGTGCCCGCGAGGGGCGCCATAGATGCCGTGAATCTTCTTCATGGTTTGGCTCCTGCATGGATTGGGCTATAGCCCGATACAGGAAGCTTATGAAGAGAACGGAAGCGGCAGTAGAGGGTATAATTCACACTCTGCGTTCCAAAAACAGAACGATAAGGACAAGGGCATGCAGGATCTCAACGATCTCTACTACTTCGTTCAGGTGGTGGATCATGGCGGTTTCGCCCCGGCCGGGCGCGCCCTCGGCATTCCCAAGTCGAAGCTGAGCCGGCGCATTGCCCAGTTGGAGGAGCGCCTCGGTGCCCGGCTGATTCAGCGCTCGACGCGCCATCTCTCGGTCACCGAACTGGGCCAGGCTTACTATCGCCACTGCGCGGCGATGCTGGTGGAGGCGGAGGCCGCCGAGGAGCTGATCCAGCGCAACCTGGCGCTACCGCGGGGCACGGTGCGGCTGAGCTGCCCGCCGAGCCTGCTGCACTACCTGATCACACCGCTGCTGGTGCGCTTCATGGCCCAGTGTCCCGACGTGGAGGTGCAGGTGGAGGCCACCAGCCGCCGGGTCGACGTGATCAGGGAAGGCTTCGATATGGCCATCCGCGTGCGCTTTCCGCCGCTCGAGGACAGCGATCTCTCGATGAAGGTATTGTCGCGCAGCCCACAGCGGCTGGTGGCCGCGCCCGCCCTGTTCGAGGCGTGGCCGGTACCGCAGGCGCCGGGCGATCTGGCCGGGCTGCCGAGCCTCGACTTCGATCAGGTGAGCCGGCAGCACGACTGGGTGCTGGACGGCCCCGAGGGAGCGACGGCGCAGATTCGGCACCATCCCCGGCTGGTCACCGACAACGCCGAGACGCTGCATCAGGCCGCGTTGGCAGGGCTGGGGGTGGTCAAGCTGGCGCTGCTGGTGGCAGGACAAGACCTGAAGGCGGGGCGTCTCGTCGATGCGATACCCGGCTGGGAGCCGAGGGGAGGGATCCTGCACGCCGTCTTTCCGTCGCGGCGCGGCGTGCTCCCCGCCGTGCGCGCGCTGCTCGACTTCCTGGCCGAGCACATCAACGAGATCGACTTTACCAGCCAGACCGCCCTGGCCGTGGCGATGGATGAAGAGGAGGAATGATGCTGTTGCTGCTCAGCACAGCCGCGTGCCGAGCAGCAGCAGCGAGGCATCAGTGTTCTGCCAGCCCCACCATACCAGGGCCAGAGCGATACCGAGGGCCAGCAGGGCGGCAGCTTTCACCAGTTGGATTCGGCTCATGCCTGGGCCTCCTGAATGGCGGCGCGCTTGATGGGTGCCTCGCTGATGAACCAGTGCAGCAGGGCTGCTGCCACGGAGAGTAGGATGGCCAGCTTCCAGACGACGTCGTAGTCGCCATGCAGGTCGTAGAGCTTGCCGCCTAGCCATACGCCGGTGAACGAACCGACCTGGTGAAACAGGAAGACGATGCCGCCGAGCATGGAGAGGTGGCGCACGCCGAACACCGAAGCCACGATGCCATTCGTCAGCGGCACCGTGGAGAGCCACAGCAGGCCGATGGCGATGCCGAACAGATAGGCGCTGGCCGGGCTCAGCGGCAGGAACACGAAGGCCGCAATCACCGCGCCGCGGGTCAGGTAGAGCCAACTGAGCAGGCGGGGCTTGGAATAGATGCCCCCCAGCCAGCCGGCGGTGTAGGTGCCGAAGATGTTGAACAGGCCCACCAGGGCCAGGGTGGTGCTGCCCACCTGCACGGCCAGGCCGTTGTCGAAGAGGTAGCCGGGCAGGTGCACGCCGATGAACACCACCTGGAAGCCACAGACGAAGAAGCCCAGGCACAGCAGCCAGAAGCCGCGGTGTCCGGCGGCCTCGTCCAGGGCTGCGCGCAGCGAGAGGTCAGTTGCCTGTCGGGCCGAAGGGCGATCCTTCAGCATGGCGCCGAGCGGCACCATCATGGCCGCCAAGGCCCCCATCGCCAGCAGCGCGGCCGACCAGCCCAGCCAGCCGAGCAGGCCCAGGGTGCCCGGCAGCATGGCGAACTGGCCGAACGAGCCTGCCGCGCTGACGATGCCCATGGCCATGCTGCGCTTCTCGGGGGCCACGGCACGGCCCACGGCGCCGAGGATCACCGAGAAAGTGGTCCCCGAGAGCCCCAGGCCGATCAGTAGCCCGGCGGAGAGCGACATGCCCAGGGCCGATTCGGAAAGCCCCATGAACAGTAGGCCGAGTGCATAGAGGATGCCGCCGACCGCAACCACCCGGGCCGCGCCGAAGCGATCGGCCAGGGCGCCGGTGAAGGGCTGGGCGAAGCCCCAGATCAGGTTCTGCAGCGCCAGGGCAAAGGCGAACACTTCGCGTCCCCAGCCCAGCTCACTGCTCATGGGTTCGAGAAACAGGCCAAAGCCATGACGCAGCCCCATGGCCAGGGAAATGACCAGACTGCCGAGCAGGATCAGCAGCAGGGAATGGCGGCGAAGGGCGTCCATGGCAAGATTCCTGTTTGCAGGCTAATGAACTTTGCACTATCGCGCTTTATCGACATACAGGCAATGTCGCTAATCGGCGACTGTTCTGTTGCCGCCACGCCACATGTGTAAAGGCAGTGTGATTCGCTATCATGAACAGTGTTCGGAAATTTTTTGGAGATCCACCATGTCACGGCGCCTGTTGTTTCCCATTCTTCTCGCCCTCGCCGCTATTCTGGTGGCGGGCTGTAGCTACCAGCCGGCACGCATCAAGTCCGAACCGCTGATCGTCATCGACGATGAACGTGGCGGGCATCATGGGCGAGGCTTCTGTCCCCCGGGGCAGGCCAAGAAAGGCCGCTGCTGAAGCGTGATGGGCGAGCCAGGTCCATAATGACTCCATACGGGAACCGAAGGGGGCGTCTTCCGCTCTGCCTCGCGAGGTATATGCCATGAGAACGTCCCTGCGTCTGCTTACTCTTGCCTGCGTGCCTCTCATGCTGGCCCTGGCCGGCTGCAGCTACTCGCCGGCGCGCATCAACCCCGAACCGCTGATCGTAGTCGATGGCGGGCATCGGCACTATCACGAGGACAGGCATTATCATCACCGCGAGCGCTACGTGAAGCGCCACTACCGTGATGACCATCGCTATTACGAAGATCGCCATTATCGGGATCGACACCGTCATCGTGGCGGCTTCTGCCCGCCCGGGTTGGGTATGCAGGGTCGCTGCTGACAGGTACCTGCCGGTTTCATGATGCCGCTCGGCAGGGTAGTGTAGGAGCTTCCCTGACCGAGCGGGCATCAAGAAACCGTCATGTCTCTACTCGACCTACGCACCTCCAATCTGGGCCAGGAGCATGTCGCACATGCCCATTCGCATCACCAGTTGATCCTGGCGACCTGCGGGGTCACTGAACTCGCGATCGAGGGCGTTGGCGATCGCGTCACCGGGGGCCGCGGCTGCCTGATTCCCTGTGCCCACCATCACGAATACAAGGGCGACGGGCGCAACCGGACGCTGGTGCTGGATGTGTCGCTTGACGCTCTGGGCGACAGGCGCGACGGCGACAGCCTGCAGCGCTTGTTCGAGCGCCCGCGCTTCTTTCCCGTGTCGCCTCGCCTCAATCACCTTGCCGTCACGCTGATGGCACAGCTCGAGCAGTTTCCGGCGCTGCATAGCGAGATCGCCGCCTTGCTGCTGCGCGCGCTCTATCTTCAGCTTGAGGACGAGCTGCCCAGCAATACCTCCGCATCCTTGGCCGGCCATCGATCCGGCGAGCGCATCGATCTCCAGCGTCTCGATGAGTGGATCGATCGGCATTTGGCCGATGAGATCCGCGTCGACCAGCTGGCGGCGCTGTGCGCACTCAGTCCGGGGCATTTCCACGCGCTGTTTCGCGACATGACGGGCGTCACGCCCGTGGCCTATGTCCAGCAGCGCCGCTTGGATCATGCGCGAGCCCTGGTACAGCATAGTGGCCTGAGCCTAGGGCATATCGCTGCGTTGGTCGGCTTTCGTGATCAGGGCAGCTTCAGCCGCGCTTACCGGCGTCATTTCGACATTTCGCCTTCCATCGAGCGCCGCGATCGCTGAGCCCGGGGCAAGAAGACCGGAGTCACGGGCAAACGCAGCGGCAGGCCAGCCGCTAGGCTGAAAGGGAATCCCACAAAGCACAATCATAACGAGGTGGATCATGTTCCCGACGCCGCTGACCCGTCTGGCAGCGCTAGCCGCACTCCCGCTGGCCGTTGCCAGTGCCAACGTTCAGGCGCAATCCCACGAGATGGCCATCGCCACCCTGTTGCCGGAAGATATGGGCAACAACGAGGTCTACCCGGCGCTGGTGCACTTCAAGAATCTGGTCGAGACCCGCACTGACGGCGAGGTAGAGGTCGTGATCTTCGGTGGCGGCCAGCTCGGCTCCGAAGTGGAGACGGCATCCGAAGTGCAGGGCGGGCGTACCCTCCAGTCCACGATCATCACCACCGGGGCGATGTCATCCTTCTACGACGACTACCAGCTGATGACCGCCCCTTTCCTGTTCGACAACTGGCGCCAGGCTTGGGCCTTCTTCGATAGCGAGTGGTTCGCCGACTTCATGTCCGGCACCATCGAGGAAGCCAACATGCGCTATCTAGGCACCTTCGACGACGGCGGCGGTTTCGTGGCCTTCACCAACAATGAGCGCCTGATCGAGACGGTCGAGGACCTGGAGGGGCTCAACATCCGCACCGAGGAGAACCCGGGCCACGTTGCGATCATGAAGTCTCTGGGCGCCTCGGCCACGCCGCTGCCATGGGGTGAATTGATCACCGCGTTGGAGACCGGCCTGGCGGACGGCCAGTTCAATGCACCGGTACTCAACACGACCTTCAATTTCGACGAGGTGACGGATTACACCACGCTCACTGGCCATGTCTACAACAGCGCCGCCTGGTTGATCAGCGAGGAGTGGTTCCAGTCACTCGATGAAGCGCACCAGGCTGCCATTCTCACCTCGGCGCGTGAGGCCATCGAGCTTTCCCACGGAATGTCGGGGGCGCTGGCCACCGCCAGCTGGGAGGAGTCCTGCGAGCGCTTCGAGGCGTGCTACATCATGCCGCCCGAGGAGAGAGAACGGATGGCCGAGATTGCCCGACCGGCGTGGAAGGAATGGATTGTCGGAGACTTCGGTATCGAGGCCGAGCGCGTCGACGCCTTCCTCGGCGAGGTTGCCCGGGTGGGAGAAGGGGTGGCCGAGTCCGACGTGACGGTCTATGGCCAGTAACGCACGGTTTCTGCGTGCATAACGTCGCTCCCTGGTCGGTACGACCGGCCGGGGGGATCTTCGAGGTTATCCTATGCCACTCCTCCAGCCCTTGCGCCGCCTGAGCGACACGGTCAATCAGGTGGCGATCGTGATCTGCGTGGCCTGTGTGTTGATCATGCTGGGTATTTCGTTTACGGCGTTCCTCTACAAGTTGGCCACTGGCAGCACGCTGAGCTGGACCTACTCGCTGGCGCGTCTGTTCCTGCCCTGGATCGGCTTTCTCTCGATGACCATCTCGCTGCGCTATGGCGAACACGTGGCCATGACGCTGCTGGTGCGTAGCCTTCCACGAGCGCTGCTCAAGCTGGCCGCGGCCCTGTGTCTGGTGGTGATCGGCCTGTTCGGGGCGCTGTTGCTGTGGTACGGCTGGGACTACTTCGTGGGCGCTTCCCAGGTCTACATGGTCTCGGACCGCATCCAGATCCCCGGTAAGTTCACCGCTATCGTGGTGCCTGTCAGCGGCGCGATCCTGCTGCTTCATCTGGTGCAGGGTTTCGCTCTGCTCGAGCACTTCATCGACGACGAGTCGGCCATCGACGAGCTGATAGAGACCGTCGACACTGCAGCCGTCGACACGGAGGAGCGCGCATGACGCCTGCCATCGTAACCTTCATCGTATTGTTGCTGATCGGTGCGCCGGTGGCGGTGGTAATGGCGCTCTCCGGCCTGGCCGGCGGTTTTGCCATGGGCGGAGAGCGCATGCTCGGAATCATCGCCGACCGCATGTTCTCAGGCGTCTCCGGCTTTCTACTGATCGCCGTTCCTTATTTCATTTTCACTGCCGAACTGATGAACCAGGGCGGACTGACCCATAAGCTGATTGCCTTCAACAATGCCCTGTTCGGTCGCGTGCGCGGTGCGCTCTCGCACGTCAACGTCTCGGTATCGGTGTTCTTCGCCGGCCTGACCGGGGCGGCGATCACCGATACCGTAGCGATCGGCAAGATCATGATTCCCGAGATGAAACGGCAGGGCTACGACGCCGAATACGCAGCGGCGATCACTGCCTGCTCGTCGATCATCGGACCCATCATCCCGCCCAGCGTGGTGATGGTGGTCTATGCCACGCTGCTGCGCGATGTCTCGGTGATCGACCTGTTCGCCGGGGGCATCATCCCGGGAATCTTGATGGCACTGGCACTGCTCGGGGTAAGCTTCTACCTGGCCTGGCGGCGAGGCTACCCGAAGCAGACGCCGACGCCCTTCAAGATAGCGGTACTGTCGTTCCTGGCAGCGCTGCCGGCAATGATCGTGCCGCTGATCATCCTGGGGGGCATTCTCTCCGGTCTGACCACCATTACCGAGGCATCCGGCTTCGCTGCCGTCTATGCCATCGCCATTGGCGTGCTGCTCTACCGCAACCTGAGCTGGCAGAAGATCTGGCATGCGCTGGTGGTGACGGTACGCTTTTCCGGCGTGGTGTTCTTTCTGCTCGCCACCTCAGCGGTGCTCGGCTGGTTCGTGACCCGCTCGGGCATTGCGCGCGATGCAGCGGGGCTGATCACTACCCTGAGCGACTCGGCCTTCCTCCAACTGATGCTGGTATGCGTGCTGCTGATCCTGATCGGTACGGTAATGGACGTGCTGCCGGCATTGGTCGTGGTGGCGCCGGTGCTGGTGCCGGCGATGATCCAGCTTGGCTTCGATCCGCTGCATTTTGCCATCCTGATGATCGTGGTGCTCAATATCTCCAACGTGACGCCACCGGTGGGAATGACGCTGATGACGGCGGCACGCATCGCCAACGTGCCCTATGAGCGTGCGATCGTCGCGTCGTTGCCGTTCTATGTGGCGTTCTTGTCGGTGATCGTGCTGCTCGCGGCCTTCCCGGCGCTCTCTACCTGGGTTCCCTCGCTGCTCAACTGAGGAATGCGAATGCAAGGACAGACACGATGAAGCTCTTCTACCATCCCGACCAGGCACATCACGCGCCTGGCGCTTTCCTGGTACGCGGTCAGCTCACCTCCTCGCCGGAAGGGCCAGTGCGGGCCGAGCTGTTGACCAAGGGCCTGGAGTCAATGGGCCTCGTCCTGCACGAGCCCGAGGATATCGACAGCCCGCGGCTGCGCAGCCGCCTGGCAAGCATCCATACGCCGCGCTACCTGAGTTTTCTCGAGACCATTCACGCCCGGTGGCGCGAGCTTCCGGGGGCCTCCGAACTGGTGATGCCCAACATCCACCCGTGTGGCGGCGGCCATCACTACCCGCGACATCCGGTGGGGCAGGCGGGCTGGCACCTCCACGACATGGCATGCCCCATCGGTGCCGACAGCTTCCGCGGGGTACTGGCCAGCGCGGCCACGGCCCAGGCGGCGGCCGAGGCGCTGATCGGCGGTCACGGCACCACTTACGCACTGTGTCGACCGCCGGGGCACCACGCCGGGCCGGACCGGGCGGGTGGCTTCTGTTTCCTCAACAACTCGGCGCTGGCGGCAACCGTCCTGCGCGAGCGTTTCTCGCGCGTCGCCATTCTCGACGTCGACCTGCATCACGGTAACGGCACCCAGGACATCTTCTACTATCGGAACGACGTCTGGACCGGCTCGCTGCATGTCGACCCGGCCGATTTCTACCCCTTCTTCTGGGGCGGGGCCAACGAGGAGGGCATGGGCGAGGGCTTGGGTACCAACGTCAATCTGCCGCTGCCATTGGGCAGCGATGGCGCCGCTTTCCTCGAGGCGCTGGAGGCATTGATCGCGCGCCTGGAAGCGTTTCGTCCCGAGGCGGTAGTGATCGCGCTGGGACTGGACGCCCATCGCGACGATCCGCTGGCCGGCATGACGCTCGAAACAGAGGACTTCTTCGCGGTGGGCAAGCGCCTGTCGCGGCTCGCCCAGCCGGCCGTACTGGTGCAGGAGGGTGGCTATCCTACCGAGCATCTGGGCGACAACCTGGCCGCCTTCATGAATGGCTTCAGCGGCAGCTGACGTCAGGCTGTAGACGTGCAAGTATTCGCTGTTCCACGCAATTCACTTTCATGAGAGAGACGATATGACTGTTCAGTACCACCACAGCAATGCCCGCATGAGCCAGATCGCCGTGCACAACGGCACCGTCTATCTGGCCGGCCAGGTACCGAGCGACGCCACGGCCGACATGCGCGGTCAGACCGAGCAGGTCCTGGCACGCATCGACGAGCTGCTGGCTGAAGCCGGCAGCTCCAAGGAGCACCTGATCTCGGCCCAGGTTTGGGTGACCGACATGGCCGAGTTCGACCAGATGAATGCGGCCTGGGAAACCTGGGTGGTGCCGGGTCGCCCGCCGGTGCGCGCCGCCCTCGAGGCCAAGCTGGCCAAGCCCGAATGGAAAGTCGAGATCATGGTGGTCGCGGCCCTGCCGGAGGCTTGATATGCGTATCGTCACCGCCGCGGAAGTCGCCGGCGCGCTGCCATGGCCGGCGCTGGTCGAACGCCTGGCACTGACGTTCCGTGAGGGCGTGGAGTCGCCGCCGCGTCATCATCATGCCATGCAGCGGCCCGACGGAGAGGCCACCATGCTGCTGATGCCGGCCTGGGAACGGGCCGGCTACATCGGCGTGAAGATGGTCAACGTCTTTCCGCAGAATGCCGACCATGGCCTGCCGGCCATTGCCGGTGTCTACCTGCTTAGCGAGGGCGCCCACGGCCGTCCGCTGGCCGTTCTCGAAGGCAGCGAGCTGACCCGGCGACGCACCGCGGCAGCTTCGGCCCTGGCGGCCCGCGAGCTGGCCAGGGAGGATGCCGAGACCCTGCTGGTGGTGGGCACCGGCAAGCTCGCGCCCATGGTGATCGAGGCCCATGCCGCGGTGCGGCCGATCAAGCGCGTGCGCGTCTGGGGTCGCAATCCCGAAAAGGCGAAGCGGCTGGCAGCCGACTACGCCGACCGTTTCGACTGCGAGGTGGCCGAATCGCTGGAGACAGCGGCCCGTGAAGCCGATCTGATCAGCTGCGTGACGCTTTCCAGCGAACCTCTGATCCGCGGCGAATGGCTCTCGCCCGGCACCCATCTGGACCTGATCGGCGCGTTCCGCCCCGGCATGCGCGAGACCGACGCCGAATGCCTGCGGCGTGGCGAGGTATTCGTCGATACCTATGCCGGTGCCCGGGGCGAGGCGGGCGACATTCTCCAGGCGATCGACGAGGGGGCGTTCAGCTTCGACGACATCGCCGCTGACCTGGCGGAGCTGCTGCTTGGCGAGAAGCCGGGGCGCAGCTCGGCCGAGGCCATTACCGTGTTCAAGTCGGTCGGCGCTTCGCTGGAGGACCTGGCGGCGGCCATCGAGGTCTGGGAGCAGTTGGAGAAGCATGCATGAAGCGTCGAACAGGCTTTTTTTGGCACGAGCGCTGCTTCTGGCACGACCCGGGCGCCATCGGCGTGTTCTCGGCGCCCGGCGAGTTCCTGCAACCCCAGCCCGCCTCGGAGAGCCCGGAGAGCAAGCGCCGGTTGAAGAACCTGCTCGAGGTGTCGGGACTGATCGACGAGCTCGACGTGCGCAAGGCGCCGCCGGCGAGCCGCGAGGATCTGGCACGATTTCATACCGGGCGCTACCTCGACGAACTCGAGGAGGGGGAGCTGACGCGAGGCGGCGACGCCGGCGAGTGCGCGCCTTACACGCCGGGCAGCCTGGCGGCGGCGAAACAGTCGGCGGGCCTGGCGATCGCCGCGGTGGAAGCGGTGGCGAGCGGCGAGCTGGCAAACGCCTACGCCCTGTGCCGCCCGCCGGGCCACCATGCCGAAGCCGATCGCGGTCGCGGCTTCTGCCTGCTTGGCAACATCCCGGTGGCGGTGATGCGAGCCCGGGCGCAGGGGCACGCTCGGCGCGTGGCGATTCTGGACTGGGACGTGCACCACGGCAACGGACAGCAGGACGCCTTCTACGACGATCCGGATGTTCTCACCGTGTCGATTCACCAGGCCGGTAACTATCCGTTGGACAGCGGCTATTTCGAGGAACTCGGCGAAGGGGCGGGGCATGGCGCCAATCTCAACCTGCCGATGCCGCCCGGGAGTGGTATAGGCGCCTACCGCTACGCCATGCAGGAATTGGTAATGCCCGCCATCGGCGGCTTTGCCCCCGACCTGATCGTGGTGGCCTGTGGTTATGACGCTTGCGGCAAGGACCCGCTGGGCAAGATGATGCTCAACAGTGCCGCCTTCGCCGCCATGACCCAGCAACTCAAGGCCCTCGCCGAGCGCATCAGCGACGGTAAGCTGGTCATGATTCACGAGGGGGGCTACTCCGAAGGCTATGTGCCGCTGTGCGGCCATGCAGTGATCCAGACCTTGGCTGGCAGCCGCACCGAGGTACCGGACCCGCAGAACGACGAGATCGCCGCCTGGGCCTACCAGTCGCTGCAGCCGTATCAGCGTGCCCTGATCGACAGCTGGTGCGAGGGCTGGCGGCGTGCGGCTCCGCTCTGAAACAACCTATCTGAACCGACGAGGACGATATGACGCCGCTCTATGATCGAGATGGGTGGATATGGCGGGATGGCGAGTGGTTGCCATGGCGAGAAGCGCAGAGCCACCTGCTGACACACACCCTGCACTACGGCATGGGCTGCTTCGAGGGCGTGCGAGCCTATGCCGGGGCGCAGGGAACCCACTTGTTCCGCGTTGCCGAGCATACCCGGCGCCTGCTCGACAGTGCCCACGCGCTGGATATGCCGGTGGCCTTCGATGAAGCGACGCTGATCGAGGCCCAGCGCCAGTGCCTGGTGCGCAACGAGCTGAGCAATGCCTACCTCAAGCCCACCGTGTTCTTCGGCGCGGAAGGGCTGGGGTTGCGTGCCAAGGGGCTCACGGTGCACGTGATGATCGCCGCCTGGGACCTGGGCGATTACATCTCGGCCGAGGCGGCTTCGCAGGGCCTGCGGGCGCTGACCTCTTCCTGGGCACGACATCACGTCAACATCAGCCTGTGTCGGGCCAAGACCAATGGTCACTACGTCAACTCCATCCTGGCGCTCAACACCGCTGTCAAGGCGGGCTTCGACGAGACCATCATGCTCGATCCCGAGGGCTACGTGGCCGAGGCGTCGGCAGCCAACGTCTTCCTGCTGCGCGACGGCGTGCTGCATACGCCGGAAGTGACCTCCTGCCTTCAGGGCATCACCCGCGACAGCGTGATCCAGCTTGCGCGCGATGTGCTGGGCATCGAGGTGAGAGAGCGACGCATCACTCGCGACGAGCTTTATACTGCCGACGAAGCCTTCGTGACCGGCACTGCCGCCGAGATCCTGCCGCTGCGTGAACTCGACGGACGCCATATCGGCGCTCGCTCCGGTGCACCGCTCCCGGGACAGCCGATCGCCGGGGATTCCCTGACGGCGAAGCTTCAGCACCTCTATCGCCGGGCCACGCGAGGGGAACTGGGAGATGACCTGACTGCCTTCAGGTCCTGGCTGACTTCGGTCTAAGCCATTCGTTCGAGCCTGTCGTCCGCCTTGAGGCGCGCAACGCCATGTTGACTGCTAATATGGCCCCACGTCGAAAGATAGTGGGGTGTGATGGCACAGGTAATCGGCATTCTCGTAACGCTGCTATTGACACTGGGCATGGCGTGGGGCGCCGCCGCGCTGTGGTTTCGCCTGCCCTGGTCGCGAAACCAGCGACGTGTTGCCGTGGCCGGCTGGGGGATAGCCGCGCTGGTACTGCTGTGGCTGGGCGTGCGAGGCCAATGGCTGGCGAACGCAACCCAGCTCTTGCTGCTGGTGGGACTGACGACCTGGTGGTTTCGGCTACGCCCGGCGCATGATCGGCCCTGGTCCGATGACGTTGCCTGCCTGGCCACCGGCGAGGTCCGGGACAATCGTTTGACGATGCACCATGTGCGCGACTTCGACTGGCGAACCCGCGACGATGCCGAGGTACGCTGGGAAAAGCGCAGCTACGACCTGGATCGGCTCGACTCGGTCGACATGATCGTCTCCAGCTGGGGGCGGCCGGGCGTCGCTCATGTGATGGTCTCGTTCGGCTTCGAGGGCGAGACCTTCGTGGTGTTCTCGGTGGAGGTAAGACGCCTGAAGGGCGAGCGCTTCTCCGAGATCGGAGGCTTCTTTCGTCAGTATGAACTCGCCATCGTGGCGGCCGACGAGCGCGACGCGGTGGGCCTGCGCAGCAAGGTGCGCGGTGAGCGAGTATCGCTATTTCGGTTGCGGATGCCGCAGAGCGCCATGCGTTCGCTGTTGCTGGCGTATGTCGACGAGGCCAATGCCTTGGCCGAGTCGCCGCGTTTCTACAACACCATCACTGCCAACTGCACCACGCTCATTTTCGCCATGGCGCGTGGCATCGGGGCCCGCCTGCCGCTGGATTACCGTCTGCTGGTGACCGACAGGCTGCCGGGTTACGCGTTCAAGGTCGGCGGGCTGTGGCCCGGCTTCACCCTGTCCGAGCTGGAGGCAGGCGGGCGCATTGATGAGCGGGCACGCCGCGTGCATCGCGCACCGGATTTCTCACAGCGCATTCGGCAGGGGGTGCCAGGCTGGGAATCTCTGGACCGGAAGTCGCTGGCGCAACGGCAATAGCGTGCAATAAAGAGCGCCACGGGCGTGAGGCCTCGTGGCGCATGTCTCCCTGGGCATGGTCCTTCATGCCGACTTTCCTGCACCGGCTTCCGGCCCGGTCGCGTCCGTGTCGCAGTTCGACAGTATCCCTTGTCTGAGTGCCCTGGCGGGGCATGGACCTTTATCCCATTAACAGGTGACGGTGCCATGACAGCACGAAAAAAGGTGGGGTAAAGGTTATCGAAGCTTAGTCACCCCGGGTCGATTCTTCCAGTGAGCGAAGCAGACCGCGCAGCAGCGAGAGCTCCTTGCGACTGGGACGTGCGCGGGCGAACAGCGCCTGCAGCTGGGCCTCGGTGCGTGCGTGGGGCTGGGTCAGGAAACCGCTGGCCTGCATCACCCGGCTCAGGTGCTCGTGGAAGTGCCCTAGTTGTTCCCGGCTTGGCTGCCGCTCCTCGGCAGGCCGCGGGTGGCGGTAGTCGCTGTCCGGACGCTGGCGCCAAGCCTTGAACACTTCGTAGGCAAGCACCTGAACCGCCTGGGAGAGGTTGAGGATCCCGTAGTCAGGGTTGGCCGGAATACTGACCTGATGGCTGCAGCAGCGGATCTCGTCATTGGTCAGGCCGAAGCGCTCGCGACCGAATACCAGGGCTACCGGATCGTCCGTCGCATGGGCGACCAGCTCACGGGCCATTGCTTCGGGTTCATCGAAGTGAGGCAGCGGCAGGCTGCGCAGCCTGGCGCTGGCGCCTACCACCTGCACGCAATCGAACACGGCCGCTTCCAGCGACTCGACCACGCGGGCGCCATCGACCACATCCTCTGCGCCGGCGGCCAGGCGCGAGGCCTCGCTATCGGGGAAGCAGCGCGGGTTGACCAGCACCAGGTCGGTCAGGCCCATGGTCTTCATGGCCCGCGCGGAGGCGCCGATGTTGCCGGGGTGATAGGTCTGGACGAGAACGATACGGATATTGGCGAGCATGGGTCGGCTTGCTGTCGGGAAAAGCGTGATGGTAGCGCAAAAAGCACAAGCCCCGCACGAGGCGGGGCTTGCTTGGTCTTGCAGGCCGGTCAAGGCCTAGGTGGGGGTGGCTTACATCATGCCGCCCATGCCGCCCATTCCACCCATGCCGCCCATGTCCGGACCCGCTTCCTTCTCTTCCGGATCGTCGGCGATCATGCACTCGGTGGTGATCATCAGGCCAGCCACGGAACCGGCGGACTGCAGGGCAGTACGGGTTACCTTGGCCGGGTCCAGCACACCCATCTCGAACAGGTCGCCGAACTCGCCGGTCTGGGCGTTGTAGCCGAAGTTACCTTCACCTGCCTTCACCTCGTTGAGGATCACGGAGGCTTCCTGGCCAGCGTTGGTCACGATCTGACGCAGCGGGGACTCCATGGCGCGCAGCGCGATGGCGATACCGTGGGTCTGGTCCTCGTTCTCGCCCTTGAGGTCCTTGATCTTGGTCAGCACGCGGACCAGAGCGGTACCACCGCCAGGCACCACGCCTTCCTCGACCGCAGCGCGAGTGGAGTGCAGGGCGTCTTCGACGCGAGCCTTCTTCTCCTTCATCTCCACTTCAGTGGCAGCACCGACGCGGATGACGGCAACACCGCCAGCCAGCTTGGCGACGCGCTCCTGCAGCTTCTCGCGGTCGTAGTCGGAAGAGGTCTCTTCGATCTGCGCACGGATCTGGTTGACGCGGGCCTCGATGTCGCCTTCGTTACCGGCGCCGTCGATGATGGTGGTGTTTTCCTTGGACATGGTGATGCGCTTGGCGCTGCCCAGGTGATCCAGGTTGGCCTGCTCCAGGGTCAGACCCACTTCCTCGGAGATCACGGTGCCGTTGGTCAGGATGGCGATATCCTGCAGCATGGCCTTGCGACGGTCGCCGAAGCCGGGTGCCTTGGCAGCCGCGACCTTGACGATGCCGCGCATGTTGTTGACCACCAGGGTGGCCAGCGCTTCGCCTTCGATGTCCTCGGCGATGATCGCCAGCGGCTTGCCGGACTTGGCGACGGCTTCCAGCACCGGCAGCAGTTCGCGGATGTTGGAGATCTTCTTGTCGACCAGCAGCAGGTAGGGGTCTTCCAGCTCGACCGCCATGGTGTCCTGGTTGGTCACGAAGTAGGGCGACAGGTAGCCGCGATCGAACTGCATGCCTTCCACGACTTCCAGCTCGTCCTCGAAGCCACGGCCTTCGTCGACGGTGATGACGCCTTCCTTGCCGACCTTCTGCATGGCTTCGGCGATGATCTCACCGATGCGCTTGTCGCCGTTGGCAGAGATAGTGCCGACCTGGGCGATGGCCTTGGAGTCGGTGCAGGGCACGGCCAGGGCTTCGATTTCCTTGACGGCGGCGACCACAGCCTGGTCGATGCCGCGCTTCAGGTCCATCGGGTTCATGCCCGCGGTCACGCCCTTCATGCCCTCGGTGACGATGGACTGGGCCAGCACGGTAGCGGTGGTGGTACCGTCACCGGCGACGTCGGAAGTCTTGGAGGCGACTTCCTTGACCATCTGGGCGCCCATGTTCTCGAACTTGTCTTTCAGTTCGATCTCCTTGGCGACGGAGACGCCGTCCTTGGTGACGGTGGGAGCACCGAAGGATTTTTCCAGTACCACGTTGCGGCCTTTCGGGCCCAGGGTAGCCTTCACGGCGTTGGCCAGAACGTCTACGCCACGGGCCATGCGCTTACGGGCGTCATCGGAGAACTTGACTTGTTTCGCTGCCATTTTTCGTTACTTCCTGTGAGTTCGTGAACGTCTATGGGAACGGAGTAGGTGCGTTGGCTCAGCCTTCGACCACGGCGAGAATGTCGCTCTCGCTCATGATCAGGACTTCCTCGCCATCGATCTTCTGCTTCTCGACGCCAAAGCCTTCCTTGAAAATCACGGTGTCGCCGACCTTGACGTCCAGGGGACGGACGTCACCGTTGTCGAGAATCCGGCCGTTACCGACGGCGAGCACTTCGCCACGAGTCGGCTTTTCCTGGGCGTTGCCCGGAAGCACGATGCCGCCAGCGGTTTTCTGCTCTTCTTCAACGCGACGGACGACGACGCGATCGTGCAAGGGACGGATGTTCATTGCTCACGTTCTCCTGATGGTCAGTGGTGCCATGCAAGCATGGCGGTTCATCATTTCCTCCCGGCAAGCCCGGAAGGTGGAGGGCGAGGACGCCTTCCTTGTTTAAGATGCCGAGCTCCACTCGGCACCGTAACCTTGTGCTGACCGAGAAATGGGGCCGGGCAAATCCCTTTCAAGGGCCAGCGGTAAAATTTTTTTGCCTGGGGCGATTCGCCGAGGAGACCTAGCGGCGTGGCTCGTTGCGACTGATGAAATCGCCTTCCAGCGGTTGTCCGTCATCTCCTCTGGACCGGCCTTCCCGGGTGTCGCGCACGTGTGGATCCTCCTTGGGACGCTGCCACTCGCCGCTGTGTCCTGTGTTGCCTGGCGAGCTGCGGTAGGCCACGCCCTGCAGGCGAAGGTTGATCTGTGCCAACAGGCGTGCGAGCAGGCGGCGCGCACCGGGCACGACACACAGCAGGCCGAGCGCGTCGGAAAGGAAGCCGGGGGCAAGCAGCAGGGCGCCGCCGAAGATCAGCGCCGCGCCCGTCAATAGTTCGCTGGAGGGCAGCTCGCCTTGCGCCATGCGCTGGCGAGCGCGTGCCAGAGTGGCGGTGCCCTCTTGGCGTATCAGGTAGAGCCCGATGAAGCCGGTGGCCAGTACCAGTATCAGCGTGGCCAGCAGGCCGATCTGGCTGCCGACGGAGAACAGGACGACGAAATCGAGAAGCGTGAACAGGGAAATGAACAGAAGTAAGGGCATGGTGACTCCGTACGCATCGGTTCACCTTGAAATGGGGGCGACTCCTCCAAGTTCAAGCGGTGGCGCGGAGGAGTGCTGACTTGCATGTGTTATGTTGCATCGCACAAAATTGTATACGACACTCAAGCTCCGTCGTTAGCTGCCGAACTAGTAAAGAGACATGTGCGGTGCGGCACTCCGTGGCCGGTTTACCGCCAACCGGCAGTGACCGCCTTTGCCATAACAGGGGACAACGAATGAAACTGGACAAGAGCGTAATAGCCATTACCGGCGGTGCCCGCGGCCTTGGCTTTGCCATGGCGCAGCGCCTGGGGCGTCAGGGGGCCACGCTGGCATTGATGGATCTGGACACGGATGCTTTGGACAAGGCCGTCTCCGCGCTGCATGCGGAGGGCGTGGAGGCCGGCGCGTTTCGTGTGAACGTGGCGGACGAAGCATCGGTGAAGCAGGCTTTCGGTGATGTGGCGTCTACCCTGGGGCCTGTCAGCGGCCTGGTGAACAATGCCGGTATCCTGCGTGATGCCCTGCTGGTCAAGGCCAGGGACGGCAAGGTCGAGAAGACCATGTCGCTGGAACAGTGGCAGTCGGTCATTGATGTCAACCTCACCGGCGTTTTCCTGTGCGGGCGCGAAGCGGCCTCGCAGATGATCGAGGCGGGGCACGGTGGGGTAGTCGTCAATATCTCCAGCATCTCGCGGGCCGGCAACATGGGCCAGAGCAACTATGCGGCGGCCAAGGCTGCCGTAGTGGCGCTGACCACCACTTGGGCCAGGGAGCTGGCACGCTATGGGATTCGTGTGGGAGCGGTGGCGCCGGGGTTCATCGAGACCGACATGACCGCCTCGATGCGTGACGACATGCTCGAGAAGCTGACCGCGGGCGTGCCGCTCAGACGGCTCGGCGATCCCGATCATATCGCCCAGAGCGTGGCGTTCATCATCGAGAACGACTATTTCACCGGTCGGGTGATCGAGTGCGACGGCGGTTTGCGTCTATAGGCCATAAGAAGAAACCCTGCCCAGAATGACAGCGAGGCCGGCGGATAGCCGGCCTCGCTGCGTTTCGACCAATGCTCGATTCTGATCTTAGAATTCCACTTGGTCGCGGAAACCGTCCACGGTGGCCGATCCGATACCGCTGACCCGGGTCAGGTCGTCGGCGCTTTCAAAATTGCCATTGGCTTCGCGATCCTCGATGATCGCCTGGGCCCGGCTCGGGCCAATGCCGGGCAGCTCGGCGAGCAGCTCCGCATCGGCGGTGTTGACGTTGATCGGTGCCACGTCCTGGGCCATGGACAGTGTGGCGAAGCTCAGTGTCAGCGCCAGCAAGGCGGCCTGTACGACTCCCTTCATCGTTATCTTCCTCTCGTGAAGTTGTCTTCTTGAAGTGTTCGAGCCCGAACGGGACTCCCGCTCCAAGCTAAACGATGCCGACAGCGAACAAGAGAGGTATATCGCTATTCGCTACGTAAGAAAAAAGCGATAGTGTTTGGGAGAGATTGTCCATCCCGTTTGTAAGAGATATGACCGCGGGGAGTCGATACGATGCCCGACCCCGCTCGACACTTGGTGAAAGTGTCGAGCGACGCCGGATGTGTCAGCCTTCCGCAGCCACCTTGTCGGTGCGCGCGGCAAGGATGAAGTCGTTCTTGTGCAGCCCCTTCATCTCATGCGACCACCAGGTCACGGTGACCTTGCCCCATTCCGTCAGCAGGGCGGGGTGGTGCCCCGCCTCCTCGGCGATTTCACCGACGCGGTTGGTGAAGGCCAGGGCCTGCTTGAAGTTGCGGAACTTGAAGACGCGCTCGAGCTGCTTGATGCCGTCGCGCTCCTCGATGTTCCATTCGGGAATGTCGCGCTGGAGCGTATCGATTTCAGCGTCGCTGACGTGGGGAGCGTCCCAGCTGCACGCTTCGCACTGCTGTTCGGAAAGTTCGGTCATGCTTCTTCCTCGTCGGGGTGTCGTTGGGGTGTATCGCGGTGGCGTTTACGCCTTGGCGGCCTTCTTCGGGGCTGGCTCGAAGCGGGGCTCGTGCAGGCCCAGCTCCATGGCCCGGTGCACCATTCCCATGATGTCCTGCTGGGAAAGCTCGTGCAGCCTCGAGAGATCGTCAAGCACGTAATAGAGCGGCTGCAGGATGTCGATGCGATAGGGCGTGCGCAGCGCCTCGATGGGGTCGAACGGGAAATGTTCGGGCACGTCCGACAGTGCGTGCAGTGTCTCCTTGGGCGAGGAGATGATGCCGCCGCCATAGATGCGCCGTCCGGCCGGGGTGTCCACCAGGCCGAACTCCACGGTCATCCAGTAGAGCCGCGCCAGGTAGACCCGCTCCTTGGGTTCGGCGGCAAGGCCGAGGCGACCGTAGGTGGCGGTAAACTCGGCAAAGGCCGGGTTGGTAAGCATCGGGCAGTGTCCGAAGATCTCATGGAAGATGTCCGGCTCCTTGAGATAGTCGAGTTCTTCCGGGGTGCGGATAAAGGTCGCTACCGGGAAGCGTCGGTTGGCCAGCAGCTCGAAGAAGGTGTCGAAAGGGATCAGCGCCGGCACCTGGGCGGTTTGCCAGCCGGTGGCGGCGTGGAGCACGCGGTCGATGTCGCCGAGCTGGGGAATGCGATCCTCGGGGAGGGCCAGTCGCTCCAGGCCGTCGAGGTACTCCTGGCAGACACGTCCCTCGAGCATGCCGAGCTGACGCTGCATCAGTGTCTGCCAGGTAGCATTGTCCTGATCGGGCCAGTCGATGAAGCCGTTGTCGTCAGGCAAACGAGCGCGGTAGCCGGTCTTGCTGGCCACGTCGCTGAGATACGGGTTGGATGACGTCATGGCTGTCTCCGGTCGGAAGGTCTTGTGCTGATCTTGTGTTTGTCTTGCGAACCTTTGACCCGAGTCTAGGGCAGCGGATTCGTGTTTCTGTCGGTGGGGAGAGGCTCTTTCCAGCGCGGAACCGTGTCGAGGTGTAAAGAAAACCTGACGACTCGTTCCTGCCTCGTGCCATTGGTCTTCGACCGGGTGCGACTGCGCCTTTGTACCCGAACAGCCGTCACGTTATCTTTACAGCCAAGTCACGTCACCTTGACGTATTTTGCCGCTGGCGGGACCAGCGGCATTCCGTCCACGCCGCAGGGACTAGCCCATGAGATTGAGGTTTCACTGCCAGAACCGTATCGGCATTCTGCGTGACATCGTTTCGCACTTCGTCGACTACGGTCTCAACGTGGCGCGTGGTGAAGTCGGCGGAGAGCACGGCAACGCCATCTATCTGCATATTCCCAACCTGCTCAATGCGCAGCTGGCTACGCTGAAACCGGTGCTAGAGGCGATACCGGGAGTATTCGGTGTGCGCCGGGTCAGCCTGATGCCCAGCGAGCGGCGCCACCTGGAACTCGATGCGCTGCTGTCGTCGCTCTCCGATCCGGTGATGTCGATCGACATGGAGGGGCACATCGTGGCCGCCAACCGCGCGGCGGGGCAGCTGCTTGGAGTGCGTATCGACGAGGTGCCGGGGCTGTCGCTGAATCGCTACCTGCCCGACGTGGATCTGCCGGCGCTGGTCAGGCGCAACAATGCGCGGGTCAACGGCCTGCGCATCAAGCTGCGCGACGCGACCTTCCTCGCCGACATCGCCCCGCTGCACCGCGAGCATCACGACGACGTGGCCTCCCTGGCCGGCGCCGTGGTGACCTTGCACAGCGCCGATCGTATCGGCGAGCGCATCTACCAGGTCCAGCGCCAGGAGCTGCGCGGCTTCGATGCGCTGTTCCAGGCGAGCCCCAGGCTGGCCGCGCTGATTCGCGAGGCGCGGCGCATGGCACCGCTGGATGCGCCGCTGCTGATCCACGGCGAGACCGGCACCGGCAAGGAGCTGCTGGCACGGGCCTGCCACCTTGCCAGCGCTCGCGGGCAGTCGCCGTTCATGGCGCTCAACTGCGCCGGCCTGCCGGAGTCGATGGCCGAGACGGAGCTGTTCGGCTATGCGCCAGGAGCCTTCGAGGGCGCGCGCCCCGAGGGCAAGCTCGGCCTGCTGGAGATGACCGCGGGCGGCACCATCTTCCTCGACGAGGTCGGCGAGATGAGCCCGCGGTTGCAGGTCAAGCTGCTGCGCTTCCTGCAGGACGGCGGCTTTCGCCGGGTCGGCAGCGACGAGGAGACCTATCTCGACGTGCGGGTGATCTGCGCCACCCAGCAGGACCTGCCAAAGCTGTGCGCCGAGGGCCACTTCCGCCAGGATCTTTACCACCGGCTCAACGTGCTGTCGCTGACGGTGCCACCGCTGCGCGACTGCCTCGATGGCATCGAGGCCATGGCGCTGCACTTCATCGATCGCGCCGCCCGCCAGATCGGCTGTCGCATGCCCTCGCTTTCGCCGGCGGCGCTGGCCAGGCTCTCCACCTATCACTGGCCTGGCAACGTGCGCCAGCTGGAGAACGTGCTGTTCCAGGCGGTCTCGCTGTGCGAGGGCGATGCCATCGAACCCGCCCACCTGCGCCTGCCGGACGTGGGCCAGGCGCCGGGGTTGTCGGGCATCGATCTCGACGGCTCACTTGCCGACATCATGGGCGACGTGGAGCGTCGTATCCTGGCTTCGCTCTATCCGCAGTACCCCTCGAGCCGTCAGCTGGCCAAGCGGTTGGGAGTCTCGCATACCACCATCGCCAATAAGCTGCGCCATTACGGCATCGGTGCCGCCGATGCCTGATCCTCGACCCCTGGAGTGCGAGCGGCCAGTTCCCTGACCTCGGCGTAACGGTACGCTTCCAGCGCGCCGAAGCCGGCAAGGCGGCGCGCCTTGAGGCGGGTGAGCAGAGGGCTGGTCAGACCGCACAGGAAGCGTGCCAGCAGGTCGGGGGTGGCAGAATGGGGCTCGTCGCTTGCCGTCAGTTGCTGCATCAGCTCGTCCGCGAGCCGTGCCACGGTCTCGCTCGAAAGCGGTTCGAGCGGCTCGGGCTCAGGCAGACGGGCGATATCACCGCGACAGGCCGAACAGTGGCCGCAGCGCTCGGGTGCCCGGGTGTCGCCGAACCATTCGGCCAGCCGGCGGCTCAGGCACGCCTCGCTCTCGAACAACGCCAGCATGGCGTGCAGGCGCTCGACTTCGGCCCGTTCCTTGTCATGGAAATAGGCGTGCAGCTCCTCGCTCAGGGCCGCCGGGTCGATATTGCTGCGCAGCACCTCGTAGACCTCGGTCATCTGCTTGCTTTCGAGCACCATCCAGCCCTGGGCGACGAAATAATCCAGGGCAGTGAGCACGCGGGCGCGTTCGACGTTGAGACCGCGCTCTTGGCCCAGCCGTTCGAGGGCCGCGAAGTCGAGGCTGAACCAGGTGCGGGCACGCTGCGAGGCGTCGAGAATCGCCTGGACGAAGGCGCTGCGCTCGCCTTCGAAGCGCGCTATCAGCACCTCTGGCTCGTCGTGCAGGCGGAAGCGGTACTCGGCGAAGTAGCTGTAGCGCGGTGCGACGATGCCGCGTAGTTCGAGCTGCACCAGCAGGGTCTTGAGCGGCAGCGGGCGAATATTGCTGTGCTGGGAAAGCGTGTTGAGCACCAGTTGCCACTGGCGCCCGGTGCCGGTCGCCTCGATCAGCTCGTCGATCACCATGCGGATGCCGTGGGGTTCCGGGGTGTCGCCGTAGACGAAGTTCTCCAGCACGTTGACGTTATCGCGCCCGGCCAGCATCAGGCAGTCGGAGGGCTTTCCGTCGCGGCCGGCGCGGCCGATTTCCTGGCTGTAGTTTTCCACCGACTTGGGCAGGTCGAAGTGCACCACGTTGCGGATGTCGGCCTTGTCGATGCCCATGCCGAAGGCGATGGTGGCAACGATGCAGGGCGTATGGCCGGCCATGAAGTCGCGCTGGATACACTCGCGGGTCTCGCTGTCGAGCCCGGCGTGATAGGCGATGGCAGCGAAGCCAGCCTTGCTCAGGTAAGCGGCCAGGCGCTCGGCGGTCTGCTGCAGGGTGACGTAGACGATGGTGGGCTGGGGCGGCTCGCCGCCGAGCCTGGGCCGGAGCCACTCGACCAGGCGGCGTGGGCGCATCTCGGCCGGCACCGGCGCCACTTCCAGGTTGAGATTGGGGCGGTAGAAACCGGTGGCGGTGACGTCGCCCTCGGCAATGTCGAAGCGCTCGCGCATGTCGGCGATCACCCGCGGCGTGGCCGTGGCGGTCAGCAGCAGTACCTGGGGAATGCCGAACTCATGGCGGTAGTGGGGTAGCTTGAGGTAATCGGGGCGGAAGTTGTGGCCCCATTCGGAGATGCAGTGGGCCTCGTCCACCACCAACAGCGAGATCGGCACGCGGCGGATGAAGGCGCGAAAGCGCTCGTTCTTGAGCCGCTCCACCGAGACCATGAGGATGCGGATCTCGCCGCGCTTGACGCCCTCCATCACCGCCGCCGTCTCCTCGGGGCTCTGGCCCGAGTCGATGCTGGCGGCGGCGATACCGTGACGGGCCAGGAAGGCGAGCTGATCCTGCATCAGTGCCAGCAGCGGCGAGATGACTAGGGTCAGGTGGGGGAGGTGCAGCGCCGGCAGCTGATAGCACAGCGACTTGCCCGAGCCGGTGGGAAAGATCGCCGCCGCCGAACGGCCGGCGGTGATCGCTTCGATGACCGGGCGCTGCCCAGGGCGGAAGTCGTCATAGCCGAAGACCCGCTGTAACGTTTGATCGATCATGTAGGCGCTCCCTGCTCTGTTGTTCTAAACGCTGAATTCTATCGACTCGAGGCGGAGGCCATGGCAACCACCGGACGCACATTCTCGCATATCGTCGGTTTCGACGATTGTCCGTTCCCGCGCGGCCATCGTGGCGATGTGCCCATCGTCGGCACGGTATTCTCGGGGCTGCGCCTGGAGGGGGTGCTTTCCGGCAAGGTGCGCCGGGATGGCGTCAACAGTACACGGGAGCTGATTCACCTGGCCGGCAGTTCGCGCTTTGCCGCGCACCTGCAACTGATCATGCTGCAGGGCGTGGCCCTGGCCGGTTTCAACGTGATCGACGTGCCGCGCTTGCACGCCGAGCTCGGCCTGCCGGTACTGGTGGTGGCGCGCCGGGCACCGCGCCAGGGTGCCATGCGTCGGGCCCTGCTCGAGCGCATTCCTGGCGGGGCCCGCAAGTGGGCGCTGGTCGAGCGGCTCGGGGAAATGGAGCCGCTGGCGAGCGTCTACGTGCAGCGCATGGGGCTGAGCAGGGAGGAGGCGGCCGCGGCGATACGCGCGACCACGCCCCATGGCAATGTGCCCGAGCCGCTACGCGTGGCGCATCTGATTGCCGGTGGGGTGGCCACGGGGGAGAGCAGCGGGCGCGTGTAGGGAGCGTGCCAGGGTGCCTACACTTTGGAGTGGGATCGAGCAGCACAATAGGAGGTGTTCGATGACGCTCACGCCCAGGAGTATCGTGATCGATGCCGACGGCGTCGCGCTGGAAGGCGATCTGATTTTGCCCCAAGAGGCGACCGGCATCGTGGTGTTTGCCCATGGCAGCGGCAGCAGCCGTTTCAGTAGCCGCAATCGACAGGTGTCGCGGCATCTTGCCGAGAACGGTCTGGCGACGCTGCTGTTCGACCTGTTGACACCGGAGGAGAACGTGATCGACGAGCGCACCCGGCAGTTGCGCTTCGACATACCGTTGATTGGCTCGCGCCTGACAGCGGCAGTAGGCTGGGTGGCGACAGACGATCTCACACGGCATCTCTCGATTGGCTTGTTCGGTGCCAGCACCGGGGCTGCTGCTGCATTGATCGCCGCTGCCGAACGTCCGGAGCAGGTGCGTGCGGTAGTATCCCGGGGCGGGCGCCCCGACCTGGCCGGCCGGCACCTGGCGAAGGTCAAAGCGCCGACCCTCCTGCTGGTGGGGGGCTGGGACGAACCGGTGATCGACCTCAACCAGCAAGCCAGGGATCGGATGACCGCCGTCAGCGAGTGCGAGCTGGTCATCGTGCCCGGTGCCTCACATCTGTTCGAGGAGCCCGGCAAGCTCGAGGAGGTCGAGCGCCAAGCTACCCGCTTTTTCCTGAATCACCTCTAGCTCGGCTTTCCTCAGGCACTTCCCGTGGCAAGACCACGTCGAGCGTGGAGAGTTGGGGACAACCACGTCATGACCCGGGCAGCCGGGCTTGGCATAATGCTCCTTTTTCTTTTTCGCCCGCAGGGAAGACCTCATGACCGCCTGGAGCAAGCTGCTGATCGCCACGACGCGGCTGATCGACCTGCACGACAGCGCCCACGAGCCCGGCTCGCCCTTCGTCCAGGTGAGCCAGGAGCAGCGTCGCGGGCTGCGCGACGGCTACTGGCTCGACCTCGGTTGCCTGCTGCTCGACTACCTGCTCGACGAGGATTTCGCCACCAACAGCGCCTTCGTCTCTCAGAGCCGCTGCCTCAATCACCTGCGTGAGAGCTACCCGGGGCTGCCCCACGATGACCTGAGCTTCGTCATCAACCTGCTCGCCACCCCCAGCGAGATTCACTTCCGGCAGCCATCGCCGACGACGGTCGACGACGCGACGGCAGAGGAGCGTAACCGGCGCAGCACCAAGCGCACCGCGCTGATAGAGAAACAGGGCCAGACCGGCCAGGTGCGCCTCACCCCGAGCGGCCGCCAGGCGGTGACCCTGGCCAGTCAGGTGGAGGATCTGCTCTATTCGGAATACGACGCCGCCAAGGTGCTGGCGGCGCTGGCGCGGGGCGATTTCTCCCGCATTCCCGACATCACCAACCAGATCCTGCTGGCGATCCGCGCCCTGACCCAGGAGCTGCGGCGGGTGCGCGAGAATCCCACCCGCGAAGGCAAGCTCTCTGCGCTGCTCGACAACGAGCGCCACTACCACAATGCCCTGACCAACATTCAGCAGACGCTGCTCGATGCCCGTGCCCAGCTCGCCACGCCGCGCCTGATGGAGCGCTTCGAGAGCTGGCGCGAGGCGCAGTCCGACGACTGGGACCTGCGTGTGCTCGCAAGCGCCATCGGCCGCGTGCTCACCGCCATCGAGAACCTCTCGCGGCGGCTCTCCGAGCTTTTGGCCGATATCGCCGAGGGGCGCATCCAGGCGATGGGCGTGATCGACTTCCAGGACATGGCGCGCCAGCTGCTCGAGGCGCCGCCTGCAGGCGCGCTGCGCGACGCCGTGGTGGCGCGCATGATGCCGCTGCATGTGCAGGCCACCTTCCCGCGCCTGGCGCCGCTAGTGCCGCTGCTCGAGAGCCGCCGCGCCGAGGTCAGCCCGGTGGCGCTGGTGTTCGACGAGGCGCGCGACGCCGCCCCCGAGGACCCGCTGCTGGCACGCTTCCTCGAAGCGCAGGGGCCGGCGCTGCGCCAGCGTCTCAGGCGCGCGCCGCTGTCGCTGCCCGAGGCGCTGGCCGAGGGCTGGCACCGCTTCGAGGAGGACGACTGCCTGGCCCAACTGCTCAACACCTTCGTCGATACCGAACTGCTCGCTCCGGGGCTGACGGTGGGCATCGACGCAACGCCATTCGAGCTCGAGCTCGACGACGGCCGACGCATCGAGGGGGCCGTGACCCCGTCCCTCGGCTTCTTTTTACAGGCGGCCGAAGCCGCGCCTCAGACCTTGAAGGCGTCCGCTGCCTCAAATGACGTTAAATCGCGAATCGATCAGGACGAGCCCGTATGAACATGACCGAGATGGGCGAGGTGGTCGCCTACCTGCTGCGCTATCGCAGTGCTGAACGCACCCCGGGCGGCGGGCGCAAACGCCGTGCCGCCCGTGAGGGCCAGCTCTCCGAGCGCGATGTCTGCGCGCTGATCGACGACGCCAGCGAGGCCGAGCGCGAGGCGCTGCGCGACTTCCTGGCCGGGCAGGGCCTGAGGCTCAAGGCCTTCGAGTCCGGCGATTACCCCGGCATTGCGCCCGGCTCGCGCTACTACGCGCTGCTGCCCGACCCGGAACTGGAGCAGCCGCCGCTCTACACCCGCGAACCGGTGTTCGAGGCGCTCAAGCTGCGCCAGGAGAGCCGCGCCGAGCTGGCCCAGTGGTACCTGCAGCTGTGGCTGCTGATGCACACGCTGCTCTACACCCGCTACAACCGCGCGCTCTCCGACGTCAGTCGCTACCAGGAGGCCACCTTCGCCGGGGCCGAGCTGGTCGAGCTGATGCGCGACCAGCTCGAGGCGCTGCGTAGCCTGGGCGAAGAGGCGCCGGAGAGCAGCCGCGTGCTGCTGGAGGAGCGCGGCGAGGACATCAGCCGCCGGGTGCGTGCCTTCATCGACCTGCAGGTGCGCGCCGGGCTGCTCGAAGGCCTGCGCGACGCCGAAGCGAGTGCCGGCGCCGAGGAGAGCGTCGGCGAGGTGTGGCAGCAGACCCTGCTGGGCGCGCTGGAGAGCGAGCAGATCGGCATTCATCAGCTCGGCCACCTGCAGGCGCTGGCCCAGGGCCGCGCCCAGGGCCGCTATCGGGACGAAGAGTACGAAGCCGCCATCGACGAGCACGAGGAGACCCAGGCATGAGCGTGATCAACCGCATCGAGGTCGCCAACCTGCTCAACAAGCACGGCGACGTGGCCTCGCCCTGGGATGCCAAGATGCGTCACCTGCTGCTCGATCTGCGCGGCCAGTCGAGCGCCATCAGCATGGAGAACGGCTTCGGCAAGACCACGCTCTCCGAAGCGCTGATCGGCCTGCTGTCGCGGGATCGCACGCTGCTCTCGCGTACCCGGCGCAAGTGCTCGCCCTCGGCGGTAGGTGGCAGCGCACGTAGCTGGAGCCACCTGCGCGTGGAGTTCCGTTCACGCAGCGGGCTTGAGCGCCAGGACGACATGCTCGCTGCGGCGGGTGAGGAAGTGGCCGGCGAGACCTTCGTCTTCGGCTTCTACGGCTACAGCGATGGCAGCGGGCTTTCCTTCTACCACTATGCCGGGCGCCTCGAAGACGTGCCGGTGCACCACCTGACCCTCGACGGCAAGCTGGCGCTATACGCCAACCGCGACGTCAAGGCGGCCATGGCCGAGCGTGGCGTGCGCCTGACCCACAACCGCGAGGAGTGGCTGGAGGCGGTGGGCGCCCACGTCTCCCGACGCGAGCTGGCCCAGCTTGCCGCCTTCCAGAAGGAGGGCGGCGCCGACAAGAGCCAGATCTTCAACGCCATCAAGCCCCGCGCCGGCGAGAAGGCCGATCAGGCGTTCTTCTTCGAGGTGCTGGCCCCAGAAATCCTCTCCGGCGCCACCCGCGGCGAGACCGACGAGAGCGAGGAGCTGATCGAGGAGGTGATCCTCAACTCCGGCACCAACATCACCGAGCTGCGCCATCGCCTGGAAGAAGCCGAGAGCGACCAGCGCCGCGCCAGCGACAAGGTGGTACGCCTGGCCGAGCTGCGCGAGCAGGGCGAGTCGTTGCGCGACGCCCGTGCTCGCCTGTCGGAGCTTGATCAGGACCTGGCGGCCAGCGAAGCCTTGCTGGGCGGTCAGGCGCTGCTGGGCCTGCCGGGGCTGCCCCGCGCCGCTACCGAGGTGGACGTCGAGGATGACGCCGAAGCGCGTGGCGCCGCTCCATTGGATGGCTTCGCCTGGATCGCCGGCGATACCTCGCGGCCGAGGGTCTCCACCTCGCTGCTGGCGACGCTTTCGGGTCTTTCCGAGCGGGCCGTGCGTCAGGCGCTCTCCGAGCGTGGTGCCCGGGTCGACGTGCACCGACGGCTGATTCACCTGCCCCAGGCCGAGTGGCCGCTCAACCGCGACGTTGGCCACGTCAGCTTCAAGGCCGCCCGCGAGTGGCTGGCCGAAAGCCACGCCCTGGCCGACGACACGGCCCGTGACCGCGCCCTGAGCGCGCTGGACGAAGGCGCCGAGGCCTTCGAGGCCGCCGACGGCAACCGCTTCCGCGAAGAGGTGATAGGCGACGGGGTCTATCTCGAGGAGCTGACCCGCGAGCTGGCCGAGCTGGACGAACGGCGCGACGACCTGGAGCACGAGCGCGAGCGGCTGGAGTCCCAGCAGCGCGACTTCGTCGACAACCAGAGTTTCTACACCCAGGCCTTGGCCGAGGGTCTGTTCAGCGAGGCCGAGCTGGAGACCCCCGAAGCCAGCGCCGAGGCGGCCAGGGCCGAGGCCGCCGACGCTCGCCGCGCCCTCAACGCGCACCTGGGCCGCGTCGGAGAGCTCAAGCAGATCGCCGCCTGGCATGATGCCTACCGCCGCGAGTGCCCCGACCTGGCACCGGCCGAGCGGCTAGAGGAGAAGTTGGAGCGCGAGGCCGAGCTGGCCGAGTCCCTCGACGAGCTGATCCGGCGCCGCGACGAGGTGCTCGGCGCCTTCGAGGCCGCCCGGGCCGAGCGTGAGCGGCTCAACGGCGAGCGTGAGCGCCTGAGCGGCGAGCAAGGCCTGCTGGTCCGCGGCCAGGCGCCCTGGCGCGCCTTCGTCGAGGGCTGGCCGGGTGAAGAGGTGAGCGGCTTCTGGTCGCGGCGCAAGACCGCGCTGGCCGAACTGGAGTCGAACCATCGCGAGGCCGAGCAGCGCCGTCAGGAGGCCGAACGTACCCTGGCCCGGCTGGCGCCGCTGGCCGAGGCCGCCCGCCGTTACGGTGAGCTGCACGGCGACGACGAGCCGGTGCACCTGCGCGCGCGCCTGCGCGAGACGGAGCGCGAGCTGGGTGATGAGCGCAAGCGGCTGCAGGACGAGGAGAGCCACCTGCGCACGCTGCACCGGGCTCAGCTCGATTTCGCCGAGCGCAGCGAGCTGACCCCGGAGAAGTGGCTGGCCGACGCCCGGCGCCGCTACCCGCGGTTGCTGCGCGAAGCGGAGACGCTGGAAGCCGATATCGCCGCCCGGGAGCGCTACCTGGAAAGCCTCTCCGGCGATCCACTGGAGCGGCGCGTGGTGGAGGCCGAGGCGCATCGCCACCTGGACGACGCCGGCATCGCCTGGCAGCCGTTGCACGCGGTACTCAACGCCGAGATCCATACCCCCGAGAAGCGCCGCGAGTGGCTGGTGCAGGCCGCCGGGGTGCTGTTCGCCCCAGTGGTGGCCGGGCGCGGGGCTGCCGAGTCCGCTGCCGCCACGCTGATCGAGGCGGGCCTGGCGGTGCCGGTGTTCGAGGTTGAGGCGCTGGCCGGCCTGCTGAGCCGGGGCGAACCGCCCCTGGGAGCAGTGGCCGGCGTCGAGACCCTGGCGGTGAAAGCGGCGCTGGACCCGAGCTATCTGGAAGCGCTGCGCGAGGCCACCGAGAAGCGGCTGGCCGCCGACCGCGAGCGGCAGAAGGCGCTGGCCGTCGAATGCGAGCGGCTCGATCCCCACGGCGAAACCTTCGCCCTGGCGCTGCGCGCCCGCGAGGCCGATGAGGCCCAGGTCGAGGTGGCCCTGGAGGCCCTGGCCGAGCGCCAGGCGGCCCTGGAAGTGCGCGATGCGGCGCTGGCGCCGCGGCTCACCGACGCCGCGCTTGCCTGTATCGACGACTACCAGCGCTACCTGCAGGAGGGCGGCGAGATCGCCCAGCAGGAGGCCGCCGAGGCGCGGCTCGAAGCCGAGACGGCGCTGGCTGAACTCGCACCGTTGCGTGAAGCGGCGGCCCGCGAGCTGGAGGCCCATGGCCAGACCTGGCTCGCCGCCGAGCAGTTCAGCGATGCCGGCGGCGTCGAGCGGCTACAGGCGCTGGAGGCGCGCCTCGCCGAACTCGAACGCCACCTGAGCGAGGCAAGCGTTCGGCTGGAAGCCGCCGAGGAGCAGCGCGAGACGCTCAAGCGCCAGGTGGAAGAGACAGAAGCCCAGCTGCGCGGCATCTTCAGCGACGGTGAGCGCGACCGGCTGCGTGCCCTGGCGCGCTTCGAAGCGGAGGGTGGCGTCGACTTCATGCTCACAGCCGCCGAGGTGCAGGAGGAACTGGAAGCCGCTCAGGCCCGGGCGACCCGCCGCGCCGACTTCGACTTCACCCGCATTCGCGCTTATTTGGAGGTGCGCGACGCCGCCGGCGGCAGCCAGAAGCTCGAGCGCGAGATCGCCCGAGTGCGGCGCGAACTGGGCGAGCTGCGCGAGATGCGCAAGGCCCGGGGAGAGGAGCGCGACGCCCTGGAAGCACGCCTGGCCGAGCAGCGCCGGGCGCTGGCCTGCATCGATCAGTTGGCGGTGGAGTGGCTGCGGGTACTGCGCGACCTGCCCGAGGGCTGGCCGCGGCGCCTGGCAGCGCTGGTCGATCTCGCCGAGGCCAGCCGCTGGCCCGGGGAGGCGGACGAGCACGCGGCGCGCAACGCCGCGCTCGAGGCCTGGCATGACATGGCCGCAAGCGAGGGGCAGGGCGAGTTTGACATCGAAGCGCTGGAAGCCTGTCAGCAGACCCTGGTCGATGCCCTGGGCGAACTCAACCTGGGCGAGCAGGCGCGCAACCGCGAGCGCCAGGCGCGCCAGGTCGACGGCGGCGAGCGCAAGCTGGCCGAGGCCCTGGCCGAAGCGGCCCACAGCCGCATGTTCAGCGACACCGAGCGTGCCCGCCTGGCCGGGCTGACGCATGCTAGCGCCGAGGCGCTGGACGACCTCTCGCGTCTGCATGACCAGTTGGCCGGCCAGCTCGACGACCACAAGATACGGGTCGAGCGGCTGCATGCCTCTCGCGAGCAGATCGAAGGCACCCTGGTGGAGCGCCTCAGCTCGATCATCTCGGATGCCGCCGGCAACCTCGACATCCTCAAGCGTGTGGCCAAGAGCAGCGGCGAGGGCGGCGCCTTCTTCGAGGTCAAGGCTTCGCTGATCGGCCCCGACCAGCTGCGCGAGTTGATCGCTACGCTGCTCGCCGACATCGACGAGCACCAGGCGGCCATGCGTCGCCGTGCCGAGCGCGACGGCGGCATGGTCGATGGCGAGGCGCGCCGGCGCGACGACGACCTGCTGCGCCAGATCCGCCGGCGCATCTACCGCGGCCTGTTCCACGACGTGGCGATTCGCCTCAAGCACGACGCCATCCGCCCCCATGGGCGGCTGTTCTCGCTCAACGAGGAGATGTCGGAGGGCCAGCGCGAGGCGGTATCGCTGATGTGGCTGGTCAAGCTCTCCGAGTTCGCCATCGAGCGCGAGCTGCGTGAACTGCCGGGGCATCACCGCCGCCGCGCCCGCACCAGCCGCGAGAGCGTCATCCTGCTCGACGGCCTGTTCTCCAAGCTCTCGCACCGCCGCCTGATCCAGGACTCGCTGGAGTCGCTGCGCAACACCCGCGGGCGCTTCCAGATGATCGGCCTGATCCACAACCCCAACTACGAGAACGACCCCGACATCTTCCCCACCTATCTGGTGGGCAGCGTGATCGGCGGCGCCCAGGGGCAGGGCGGCCACGTGATGGTGCGCGATGGCCGCATCGCCGCGCCGGAATCCCTCGGCCGCAGCGCCGGCGAGGCCAGCCTGTTCGGCATTCACGTCAGCGAGCCTGAGCCAACCTGAGCCGATTAAAGGTCCGAAACAACGAAGAGGAGAGAACCATGCACGTCATCATCGATCTCTGCGTCGTCCCGCTGGGAGTGGGCGTGTCGGTCTCGCCGCAGATCGCCGCCTGTCAGCGGGTGATCGAGGCCTCGGGCCTGGAACATCACATGCATGCCTACGGTACCAACATCGAGGGGCCGTGGGACGAGGTGATGGCGGTGGTCAAACGCTGTCATGAGGTAGTGCACGAGATGGGCGCGCCGCGCATCACCACCACCATCAAGCTGGGCACCCGCACCGACCGCGAACAGTCCATGGCCGACAAGGTGTCGAGCGTAGAAAACAAGCTGCGCGGTTCGTGATTCGTTCATGCCGTGGGTAGCTGCATGAGCCAGGCATCGCCCAGGCGCAGCAGGTGGTCTGTGAGGGCGTCGAGCACCTTGCCGCCCTGGCGCCAGTGGTGCCAGTAGAGCGGGACGTCGATCACCTTGCCGGGTGAAAGACCGACCAGCCGGCCTTCGGCCAGGTGCGGTCCCGCGTCGATTTCCTGCAGCCGGCCTTCGCTGAGTTCGCGCTCGGCCTGACGCTCCGGCACCATGCCGTAGCCGAGCCCGGCCAGGGCCAGGCCGACGAAACCCTCCGAAGAGGGGCAGAGGTGGTGGGGGAAGGGCGGCTCGACGCCGTGCATGGCCAGGTAGCGATGCTGTAGGCGGTCGTCGGGGCCGAACACAATGGCCGGCGCCCGGCGCAGCGCCTCCGACGTCACGCCCTCGGCGAAATGACGCGCCACGAAGGCGGGGCTGGCCAGGGCGCGATAGCGCATGCTGCCCAGCGCATGACTGCGTGCGCCTTGCACCGGCGTGGGTGAGTCGCAGATGCAGCCGGCCACGTCGCCGTCTCTCATGCGCTTGAGCGCTACCTCCTGATCCTCCACCACCAGCTCGAACAGCACGGGATGCTCCTCGCAGAAGCGTCCGATGGCCTCCGGCCACCAGGTGGCCAGGCTATCGGCGTTGATCGCCAGGCGCAGGCGCTGCTCGCCACTTCCCAGAGCCGGCACCTCACCCAGCAGATCGCTTTCGAGCAGGCGCACCTGCTGGGCGTGGTTGAGCAGTTTCCGCCCCAGCGAGGTGGGAGCGAGGCGCGGGCTGCGTACCAGTACCGGTTGCCCCAGGCGAGCCTCGAGCAGCTTGATGCGCTGGGATACTGCCGACTGGGTCAGACCCAGATGACGGGCCCCGCGTTCGAAGCCGCCCTGATCGATCACTACCACCAGCGCTTCGAGCAGTTTGTAGTCAAACATCAGAAATTCTTATCCCATAGTTGCTTTATTCATTTCTCTTATCTTATCGGCGAGATTAGCCTTGGCGGCATCGATTCGCCAAGGAGAGAGTGAGATGTGGTTGTCATGGCTCAACGGGTTGCTGATCTGTGCCGGGTTGATCGTGGCCATCGGGGCGCAAAACGCCTTTGTGCTGCAGCAGAGTCTGCGGCGGCAGAACGCCTGGCTAGTGGCTGGGGTCTGTGCGCTATGCGACTGGCTGTTGGTGGGACTGGGCGTGCTAGGACTCGGCGTGTTGATTGCTCAACAAGAAGCTCTGATGGAAGCCGCACGTTGGGCAGGTGCTGCCTTCCTGGCCTGGCAGGCGTGGCTGGCGTTCCGTCGGGTCGTTGCCGGTCAGGCACTGGCGGCGGGAGGCGGCAGGGCGCAGTCGTGGCAGGCTGCCTTGGCGGCAACGCTGGCGGTGACCCTGCTCAACCCCCAGGTCTATCTGGAAACGGTGGTGCTGCTCGGCGCCATCGGAGCGGTGCAGCCGAGTCCGCTGGGTTTCTTTATCGGTGCGGCGATGGCGTCGTTCGGCTGGTTCTTCGGCCTGGCGGCGGCGGCCGGCTGGCTGGCCCCACGGCTGGCCAATCCGCGGGTATGGCGGGCCATCGACCTGGCGATCGGCATCATCCTGGCATGGGTGGCGTGGAGGTTGGCGAGTGGAGCGATGATGCCTTGATCAAGCCTCCCAGAGGGTTAGGGTGTAAGGAAATATTTACGCCCTGTCACGATATCGCACCGCACGGAGTGCCACAGCGCCACGATCACCTCAGGTGTAAGGATCTTCTGACACATCGATGTGCAGTTATCCCCAGCCGGCGCTCTCAAAGACGCCGGCGGGGCGTTCCTCGGGGAGGGGGCGCGCACTAGTCTGGAGTCACCAGTCGGCACCTCGAGGCGTGCCGCATCCAACGCAGACTCTGCGCTTGCATAACAATGTCCACCCCCTGGAGGAAGCAATGAACGCACCCGCCAAGACCGTGTCACCGATCTCGCAAGACAATCCGATCGGTACCAACGGCTTCGAGTTCGTCGAATACAGCGCACCCAGCGCCGAAGGCATCGAGGAACTGCGTGCGCTGTTCAACCGCATGGGTTTCACCGAGACCCGCAAGCACCGCTCCAAGCAGGTGTTCCTGTTCCAGCAGGAGAACGTCAACTTCGTGCTCAACGCCGAGCCGGACAGCCATGCCGCCGAGTTTGCCAAGGTTCACGGCCCCTGTGCCTGTGCCATGGCGTGGAAGGTGGCTGATGCCAAGCAGGCCTTCGAATACGCCCTGGCCCATGGTGCCGAGGCGGTGGAGAACCCGATCGGCCCCGGAGAGGTGGGCATTCCCGCCGTGCGTGGCATCGGCGGCTCGCTGCTCTATTTCGTCGACAACAAGGTCGACAGCGAGGGGCGCACCATCTACGACATCGACTTCGAGCCGATTCCCGGCCGTTCGCCCAACGACAACAGCGTGGGCCTGAAGGTGCTCGACCACCTGACCCATAACGTCGACCGCGGCCAGATGGACAAGTGGGCCGACTTCTATACCGAAATCGCCAACTTCCGCGAAAACCGCTACTTCGACATCAAGGGCAAGAAGACCGGCCTGCACTCCCGCGCCATGACCGCACCCTGCGGCAAGATGCACATTCCCATCAACGAGTCGGCCGATGATACCTCCCAGATCGCCGAGTTCCTTCGCGAATACAACGGCGAGGGCATCCAGCACCTGGCCATGGCCACCGACGACATCTATGCCACCGTGCGGGGGCTGCGCGCCAATGGCGTGACCTTCCTCACCACGCCGGACACCTACTACGAGAAGGTCGACTCGCGGGTGCCCAACCACGAAGAGAACGTCGAGGACCTGCGTGAGCTGAGCCTGCTGATCGACGGCGGTCCGGATGAGGGCGTGCTGCTGCAGATCTTCACCGAGACCGTAATCGGCCCGATCTTCTTCGAGATCATCCAGCGCAAGGGCAACGACGGCTTCGGCGAGGGCAATTTCAAGGCCTTGTTCGAATCCATTGAGGAGGATCAGATCCGTCGCGGGGTGCTCAAGGCGGATTGATCGGCAAGCGGCTCCCATCGCGTGGATGGGAGCCGCTTTCTCATACGACTCAGGATGAAATCCTGAGCACTCCAATTAGTACAAGAAAATGTCGTTGCAATCTCGGTGTTGCACCGGGCATATTGCTGCGTCAGTTCATAACAACGACTCCCTGGTGACGTGATGACGACCGAGCAACAACCCCGCGCCCAGTGGCTAGGCCGCTGGGGCTTCGTGCTGGCGGCGACGGGTTCCGCCGTCGGCCTGGGCAATATCTGGAAGTTCCCCTACATGACCGGCGAGCATGGCGGCGGTGCCTTCGTGCTGGTCTATCTCGTGTGCATTCTGGCGGTGGGTGTGCCGGTCATGATGACCGAGATCGCCTTTGGCCGGCGTGGTCGGGGCAGCCCCATCGACGCGGTGCGCCGGGTGGTGACCGAGTCCGGCAGAAGCTCTGCCTGGTCACTGCTGGGCTGGATGGCGATGCTGTGCGGCTTCATGATCCTTTCGTTCTACGTGGTCGTGGCCGGCTGGTCGTTCTCATACCTGTGGAAGATGCTGAGTGGCGGCCTGAATGGCTCGGGCGTCGACGACATGGCGGCGATCTTCGTCGCCAACAACGAGAACCCGTTCAACCTGGGCTTCTGGAGCACCCTGGTGACGCTCGCCACCATGCTGATCGTGGGCAAGGGCGTTCAGGCGGGCATCGAGAAGAGCGTCAGCTGGATGATGCCGGGCATGGTCATCATGCTGCTGATCCTGATCGGTTACGGCGCGTTCTCGGGCGGCTTCGGCGAGGCGTGGAGCTTCCTGTTCTCGTTCAACACCGGCAGTCTGTCCAGCGAGGGCATGCTGGCCGCCTTGGGCCATGCCTTCTTCACCCTGTCGCTGGCCTCGGGCGCCATCCTCACCTATGGCAGCTACCTGCCGGATGGTGCTTCGATCGGGCGTACCACCTTCAGCGTCGCAATTGCCGATACGCTGGTAGCGCTGATGGCGGGCCTGGCGATCTTCCCCATCATCTTCGCCAACGGCATGAGTCCGGAAGGCGGCCCGGGGCTACTGTTCATGAGCCTGCCGCTGGCGTTCCAGGCGATGCCGCTGGGCACGCTGTTCGGCGTGCTGTTCTTCGTCATGCTCTCGATGGCGGCGCTGACCTCGTCGATCTCCATGGTCGAGGCCACCGTTTCCTGGCTGGTGGACAACAAGGGCATCACCCGGCGTACCGCGGCCTGGGGTACCGGCATCGTGCTGTGGCTGGTGAGCACCCTGGCGATGCTGTCGTTCAACCTGGGCGCCGACTGGACCCTGGGCGGCCGTCACTTCTTCGACTGGCTGGACTATCTCACCTCGCGCTGGATGATGCCGCTCGGCGGCCTGGGCATGGTGCTGCTGGCCGGTTTCGTGCTCAAGAGCGAAACCTTTCGCGAAGAGCTGGGCCTGGCGCCGCACTGGCATGTGCTGTGGCTGTTCATGGTGCGCTACGTGAGCCCGCTGGGCATCCTGGTGATCTTCGTCGATGCACTGGGTATCGCGCGCCTGCAGTTCGGGCTGCACTGGCCATGGCTGCTCGCCGTGCTGGCGCTGATTACCGTGATCGGCGAATTGCTTAGCCCCAGGCTAAGGCGCACTCTGGCTGGCTGAGCCATGGGCTTGCCCCGCCCGGGGCAAGCCGTTAATGTCGGGCCGGGTCCGTTAGGGACGTTTCATCGGGATTGATAGGATGCTCTCACCTACGGTTTTTGGTGCCGGCCCGATTCCACCTCGCGTGCTGCGAGGTGCATTGGCGCTTCTGATACTGCTCTTTATAGCCGGTTGTGCCGGTCGCGACGGCCGACAGGTCGAGCGAGCCTCGGCCCCATCCGGCTGGCATGGCGAGCGGGGGCACGCCTCGTTCTATGCCGACCGCTATCATGGCCGGCGCACCGCCAGTGGCGAAACCCACGACCGCAACGCGCTGACGGCGGCGCACCGCAGCCTGCCATTCGGCACCCGTGTCCGGGTGACGCGGTTGGACAACGGCCTCGAGACGGTGGTGCGTATCAACGATCGCGGGCCCTTCGTGCGCGGTCGGGTCATCGATCTCTCGCGACGTGCGGCCGAAGAACTCGACATGCTGGGGCAGGGCGTGGCGGAGGTGCGACTTTCGCCTGAGTGAAGTGCACTGGAGTTCAGCGTAGCGCCGGCACGTCGCGCTGGAATTCGCGACGCCAGCGGGCCAGCAGGGCCTCGCGCTTGAGCCGGTCCAGGGTGGCGAGCAGGCCGGGACCGATCGCTATCGGGCGCAGGGCGTCGCCGACTTCGTCGCGCAGGGCGCCGGCGGTGCCTGGACCGGACAGGGCGGGATGCATGGCCCCCAGGTGGGTCTGCTCGGCAATCACGCGCTGGCCCTCTTCGCTGAGCAGATAGTCCATGAACAGGGCGGCCGATTCGGGATGCGGCGCCAGTCGTGGAATGAAGGCCAGGCGCTGGGTAACCAGCGCATAGTCATCAGGTACCACCATGACCAGCTGCGGGTGATCGGCCACCGCGTCGCGCACGTAGCTGCCGAGCAGGTTGTAGCCTAACAGGTAGCGTCCCTCTTCTAGCCCGCTGAGCATCTCGCCGGTAGTGCCGGTGAGTACCGTGCGGGCGCGTCCCAAGGACGAGACCAGGTCCCAGTAACGCGGCGAGAGTCGCGACTCCTCGATGGCATAGGTATAGCCCGCGCCGCTACGTACCGGATCGTAGGTAACGATGCGGCCGGCCAAGGCGTCGGCGTGGTCGCTCAGCAGCTCGAGCAGGTCGCCATGGCTGCGCACCTCGCCGAAGCGTTCGATCAGATCGCGATGCACCACCATCACGATCGGCTCGAAGGTGAAGGCAAACAGCTCGCCGCGCCACTGTGCCCATGCCGGCCAGCGTCGGGCCACGTCGCTTTCGAGCGGCTGGGCATGGCCGTCGTTGGCGAGATGGTACTGCCAGGGCATGGCCGAAGAGAGCACCACGTCGGCGGCATCCGGTGCGTCCAGGAAGTGCTGGTGCAGCTCCAGGGTCGTCAAGTTGCGGTAGGTCAGCTCGATGTTCGGATGGTGACGATGGAATGCCTCGAGCAAGGGGCGCACGTGTGGCAGGTCCAGGGCGGCGTGGATGATCAACGGCTGGGCTGGTCCGGCCTCCGGGTCGGCAGGGTAGTGCAGGGTCTCCTCGGCCGTGGCGGCCAGGCTCCACAGGCCAAGGAGCAGCCAGAGCAGTGGGCGGGTCATGGGCTCTCCTCGCTGAAGCGCAAGCGTACGATGAGCCCCTGCCCGTCTGTGCCCTGGGTCAGCTCGAGCCGTGCGCCGTGGGCGCGGGCAATGCTGTCGACGATGGCCAGGCCGAGTCCGGATCCTTCACCGCCTTCCTCGCCACGGTGGAAGGGACGCAGCACCAGCAAGCGGCGCGATTCGGGGATGCCTGGGCCGTCGTCCTCGACTTCCAGAAAGGGTGGCCGGGCATGGGTGCGCAACGTGATACGCCGGCCACCGTAGCGACAAGCATTGTCGATCAGGTTGTTCAGCGCCTCCTGCAGTTGCCAGTCGATGCCCTGGATCCGGACGGGCCGTGAGGCACACTCCACGCCGAGGTCGATGCCTTGACGATGGCAGCCGGCCCAATGGTCGCGCACCGCCTGGCGGGCGAGGTCGTTGAGATCCAGCGGCGTCAGTTCGGGGCGGTACTCGGGATTGTCGAGACGCGTCAGCGACAACAGCTGCATGGCCAGCCGCGCGGTGCGGGCGCTGGTCGCCTGCATGGCGCTCAGGGCATCGCGCCAGCGGGCGGGGTCGTCGTGGCGCAGGGCCAGTTCGGCGCGGGCCGAGAGCCCCGCCAGCGGGGTGCGCAGCTGGTGCGAGGCGTCGCCGATGAAGCGTTCCTGGTTGGCGCGTACCCGGCGCATACGCGCCAGCAATTCGTTCAGTGTTTCGCGAAGCTCGGCCAGCTCGCGGGGCAGCGGCAGGTCGAGGGGAGCCAGGGTGCGCGGGTCACGGGCACGAATGGCGCGCCTAAGTCGCGTCAACGGTCGCAGTGCCGAGCGGATCGCCACCAGCAAGACCACCACGGCGACCAGAGCCATGGCGAGGATGTAGGCGAGATTGGCACGCAGCAGCTCGTGGGTCAGCGCGTCGCGACCCTCGCGACTGTGTGCCACGCGGATCTCGAAGCGCTCCCTGAGGCGCCAGTCCTCCAGGCGGGAACGGCGCACGCCCTGGCGGAGCGTCATGCCTTGCCATTCGACGTTGCGATAGAGCAGGGTGTCGCCGCTCTCGCTGTCGCCTCGCTCGTCGCCGGGCAGCTCGGCATTGCCGGTGATAAAGCGTCCATCCCGATCCACCAGGCTGTAGAAGACGCGCTCCTCAGCGTCTGTGGCGAGCATATCCAGGGCTGCCGGGGGCAGGTCGAGCCACAGTCGGTCGTCCTGCCACTGGACCTGTTCGGCGATCGCCAGGCTGGCTGCCTCGAGCAATCGGTCGAAGGCGCGGTCGGCGGTATGGCGCGCGTCCACCCACGCCTGGAATACCATCAGGCCGCCCAGTGCCAGCAACGGCAGCAGTAGCCAGGCCAGCAGCCTGCGGTAGAGGCTGTCGCCGCGCTTCACGTTGCCTCCAGCAGGTAGCCGAGCCCGCGCACCGTGCGCAGGGCGACGTCGCTGCCGTCCAGCCGCTTGCGCAGCCGATGCACGTAGACCTCGATGGCATTGTCGCCCATGGGTTCGCCCTGGAAGGCTTCGTCGGCGAGGCGTGCCTTGTCGACGGGCTCGCCGGCGTGACGCATCAGGCAGCCGAGCAGTCGCTGCTCGCGGGGCGGCAGGGCCAGTGCCTCGCCGGCGAGGGTAAAGCGCTGTGCCAGACCGTCGAAATGCAGCGCCCCGACACGCAGCTCCTGTCCCCTGGCCCGCCGTCTCAGCAGCGCACGCACGCGGGCCTCGAGTTCTTCCAGCGAGAAGGGCTTGGCCAGGTAGTCGTCGGCGCCCAGGTCGAGCCCCCGCACGCGATCCTCCACCGCGCCTCGGGCAGTGAGTATCAGCACCGGCGTGTCGCGGTCGAGGCGCCGCAACGTCTCGAGCACATCGAGGCCGCTGGCGCCGGGCAGGTTGAGGTCGAGCAGGACCAGGGCGTGGCCGTGCTGCGGGTTCTCCAGGTGTCGGCGGGCAGCGTCACCGTCGGCCAGATGCGTCACCACGTAACCCTCCAGGGCGAGGGCGTCCTGGAGGGTCTCGGCCAGCAGGCGGTCATCCTCGACGAGCAGCAGGTTCATGTCATGGCCTCCGTCTCTCCCTCGTTACCCACGGTCGTCAATTCGTTCAGCGCCGCTTTTAGTGCGGCCTCGCTACGTGCGTCGAGACGGCTCGTCGGGCCGGAGAGAGTCAGCCAGCGCCTGGGTTCGCCGGGCACGCTGGGCAGGGCGTGCAGCAGCATGTCACCGCCAGGCAGCTCGGGGCGGGGGTCATCGCCTGCGATCAAGGGCCACTGGCTTCCCGGCCGCAGTTCGTGACGCAGTGCGGCATCGGGCAGAGCGACCAGCCGGCATTCGACGTGGTGTCCATGATTCTCGAGCAGGGCGGCTGTCTCACCGGTCTCGGCGGCCAGTCGGTCCAGTAGTGGCTGGACACGCGCGGTCAGATGCCGGCTGGGGGGATGGCGTCGTGCCAGGCGAAGCGGGGCGCTACCCAGGCTCCAGCGCCCATCATGGCTGCGCTGCACGTAATCGAAACGAGCCAGGGAACCCAGCAATCGCAGCAGGGTGCTTTTGTAATAGCCCGTCGCCTGGGCGAGTTCAGCCAGGGTGAAGGCTTCCTGATCGGCATCGAACGCTTCCAGTACGGTCAGTGCGCGCTCGACGGCCTCGACGCGATCCTGGGCCATGCCATGGTCTCCTGAGTCTGGAGGCATTGAACTTTGGTCGCAATTGCGACCCGATGCATTGACGCTGCCTTTCGGCACGCCTAATTTCTATCCTGAAGAACGTTGTTCTGCCTTACAGAATTGTAAGGTAGCCGATGAAAGACCGCAAGTCACATTTCACAACACGCCAAGACCGGAGGGACAACAACAATGTCCACGAAAACGCCACTCAAACTCATCGCCATTGCCGCTTTCACACTGAGCGCGGGCAGCGCCATGGCTTTCGAGCCGCAGGGTAAGGTGGAATGTCTCGCCCCGGCCGACCCGGGCGGCGGCTGGGATTTCACCTGCCGCAGCGTGGGCAACGTACTGGAAGAGCTGAGCCTGGTACCGCGCAGCGTGCAGACCGTGAACATGGCGGGTGCCGGCGGCGGTGTGGCTTTCGCCCATACCGTGTCCAAGCGCGCCGGTGACGAACAACTGCTGGTCGCGGCTTCCACCGCCACCACCACTCGCCTGGCCCAAGGCCAGTTTCCGGGCATGACCGCCGACATGGTCAACTGGATCGGGGCGCTCGGTGCCGACTATGGCGTGATCGCCGTGGCCGCCGACTCCGACTATGACGACCTGCCCGAGCTGATGGAAGCGCTCAAGGAAGACCCGCGCAGCGTCAAGTTCGCCGGCGGTAGCGCCAAGGGCGGCTGGGACCACCTCAAGGTGCTGATCGCGGCGGATGCGGCCGGTGTCGACGAGTTGCCGCGCATTCCCTATCTCTCCTACAACAACGGTGGCGAGGCCATGACCCAGGTTGTTGGCGGGCACGTGGATGCGTTCACCGGCGACATCAGCGAGGCGCAGGGCTTCATGGAGTCCGGTGACCTGCGCGTGCTGGCGGTGCTGTCAGACGAGCGTCTGCCTGGCGATTTCGCCGATATTCCCACCGCCAAGGAGCAGGGTATCGATGCCGTCGGGCCAAACTGGCGCGGCTTCTACATGCCGGCCGACATCTCCGACGAGGCCAAGCAGTACTGGGTCGATGCCATGGATACCATCTATGCGAGCCAGGAGTGGCAGGACATCATGACCAACAACGGTCTGATGCCGTTCCATATGAGCGCCGGTGAGTTCGAGACATTCGTCAAGAACCAGATTGACGACATCGAGACGCTCTCCAAGGACATCGGGTTGATTCAGTAATGGCATTCAACGACCGCATTTTCGGTATTCTGCTGATCGTCCTGGCCGTCGCGTACGGCTGGGGCGCCAGCCAGTTTCCCGAACCGTTCGGTGGGTCCGAGTCGATCGGGCCCGATACCTTTCCTACATTGCTGGCCGTGGTGCTGGGGCTTTCTAGCCTCTACCTGATCGTGCGACCCGACCCGGATAACGCCTGGCCCTGGAGCCGTACCGGCGTCGAGCTGATCGTTGCCGTTATCGTGCTGGTGCTCTATGCCATGCTGCTCGAGCCGCTGGGCTTCATCATCAGCACCACGCTGGCCGTCGGAACCCTGTGCTGGCGCATGGGCGCCGCGCCACTGCGTGCCTATCTGGTCGGAGCGGTAGCGGGCGTTGTGGTCTTCCTGCTGTTCAGCTTCGCTCTTGATCTCGCGCTACCGCTGGGCCTGCTCTCGTTTCTGGAGGTGAGCTGATGGAAACCCTTGGCTTTCTGATCGATGGCTTCGGGGTGGCGCTCGCCCCGCACAACCTGATGTTCGCCCTGCTGGGCGCCTTTCTCGGGACCCTGATCGGTGCGCTGCCGGGCCTGGGACCGGCCAATGGCGTGGCCATCCTGATACCGCTGGCCTTCTCTCTGGGACTGGCCCCGGAAACCGCGTTGATCATGCTTACGGCGGTCTACGCCGGGGCCATGTACGGCGGGCGCATCTCGTCGATTCTGCTGAATATTCCCGGCGACGAGCCGGCCATGATGACCTGTCTCGACGGCTACCCCATGGCCCAGCAGGGCAAGGCCGCCGAGGCGCTGGCGATCTCCGCTATCGCCTCCTTCATTGGCAGTCTGGTTGCCACCGTGGGCCTGATCCTGCTGGCGCCGGTGCTGGCACGCTTCGCCCTGACCTTCGGGCCCGCCGAGTACTTTGCGTTGTTCCTGCTGGCCTTTGCCACGCTGGGCGGCATCACCGGCAAGAACCCCGTCAAGACGGTGGTGGCGGCCTGCCTCGGGCTGATGGTGGCCACCGTGGGTATCGACAGTACCGGCGTGCAGCGCTATACCTTCGGCACCCTGGAACTTTACGAGGGCATCGACTTCATCATCGCCATCGTCGGGTTGTTCGCCATTTCGGAGCTGCTTTTCTTCATCGAGGAGCGAGCCGGCGGCGGCAAGGCAAAGATGGTCGTCAACAAGCTCAAGCTCTCCTGGGCCGACATTCGCAACATCCTGCCGTCGAGCCTGCGAGGCGGCGTCCTCGGCTTCATTGCGGGCGTGCTGCCCGGTGCCGGGGCCTCGCTGGGCAGCTTCATCGGCTATACGCTGGAGAAAAAAGCAGTGGGCAAGAAAGGCTACTTCGGCGAGGGCGACCCGCGCGGTGTGGCCGGCCCCGAGGCTGGCAATAACGGTGCCTCGAGCGGTGCCCTGGTGCCCATGCTGACGCTGGGCGTGCCGGGAAGCGGCACTACCGCGGTGCTGCTGGCGCTGCTGATCTCGCTCAATATCACCCCCGGGCCATTGATGTTCACTCAGAACGCCGACATCGTCTGGGGCGTGATCGCGGCACTTCTGATCGGCAACTTCCTGCTGCTGATACTCAACATCCCGCTGGTGGGCATCTTCGTCAAGCTGTTGTCGGTGCCGCCGATGTTCCTGCTGCCATGCGTGACGATGATTGCCTTCGTGGGTATCTACTCGATCAGCAATACCACTTTCGACCTCTACTTCATGGTGGCCTTCGGGGTTGCCGGCTATGTACTGCGCAAGTTGGATATTCCGCTGGTGCCGATCATCCTCGGCCTGCTGCTGGGGCCGGAGATGGAGAAGAACCTCAGTCACGCCATGGGCATTTCCGACGGCGACTGGAGCATCCTGTGGGGAAGCGGCCTGGCCATCGGGCTGTGGGTGTTCGCCGGCCTGGGCCTGATCCTGCCCTATATCGTCGGGCCCATCCTGCGTCGCCGCATGAAGGTGACGACCGCCGCTGCGGCTGGCAATCCGGAGGGCGATTGAGACCTAGGTGTCGTCCCGGGAAGAGATGACCGGGCCAGTATCCAGCCGTCACCAGGGGCGCCGAGCGATCGGCGCCCCTGTTTGCGTTCAGGGAGGGGGCATGCACCGGCTTGGTGCCTGCGAGCGGTGCAGGCGTTCCTTAGCAGCGCAACCTCGTTTCTTTCCATGCACGGCTGCGGTGCGCCAGGCGGATGACCGCACGAGCAAGCCAAGCGTAATCGATTGTAGGAAAAGCGTTCTTCGGATTTTGTCGCACGATGGCGCAAGCGTTGCATAGACAGGAAGCCTAGTGCTGCACGGCCACTACCGGTCGTGCATGAACTTCACAACAAGTCCCTCCCGCAGGAGGGCGCAAGGAGGTTCGAGTGAACGCTTCCCGTCGCATCATGCCTTATCCGCTTCGTTCTACCGCCGCAGCGCTGCTGTCGGTTGCCGCCCTTGGCTTCGCCAGCCACGCCGTGGCCCAGCAAGAGCCCATCAAGGTGGGTATCCTGCACTCGCTGTCCGGCACCATGGCGATCAGCGAATCGACCCTAAAGGACACCGTCGAGATGCTGATCGCGCAGCAGAACGAGCAGGGCGGTCTGCTGGGACGTCAGCTCGAGGCGGTGGTGGTCGACCCGGCCTCCAACTGGCCGCTGTTCGCCGAGCGTGCCCGTGAGCTGCTTGAGCAGCATGAGGTGGACGTGGTCTTCGGCAACTGGACCTCGGTGTCGCGCAAGGCCGTGCTGCCGGTATTCGAGGAGCTCAATGGCCTGCTGTTCTATCCGGTGCAGTACGAGGGCGAGGAGTCATCCGAGAACGTCTTCTACACCGGCGCGGCGCCCAACCAACAGGCCATACCGGCGGTGGAGTATCTGCTCAACGAAGTGGGCGTGGAACGCTTCGCACTGCTCGGCACCGATTACGTCTACCCACGCACGACCAATCGTATCCTCGAAGCCTTCCTCAAGGAGGAGCACGGCATCGCCGATGAGGACATCATGATCAACTACACGCCATTCGGTCACTCCGACTGGCAGAACATCGTCGCCGAGGTGCGCCGCTTCGGCAGCGAGGGCAAGAAGACCGCGGTGATATCGACTATCAACGGTGATGCCAACGTGCCGTTCTATCGCGAGCTGGCCAACCAGGGCATCGATGCCGCCGACATTCCGGTCATTGCCTTTTCGGTGGGCGAGCAGGAACTCTCCGGCATCGATACCGGCCCGCTGGTCGGTCACCTGGCGGCATGGAACTACTTCATGAGCGTGGATAGCGATGCCAACTACGACTTCATCGACGCCTGGATCGACTACACCGGCGATGAGGAAGCGGTAACCAACGACCCCATGGAAGCGCACTACATCGGCTTCAACATGTGGGCCGAGGCGGTGCGCAAGGCCGGCACCACCGAGGTCGATACGGTCAAGGACGCCATCATCGGCGTGACCGTGCCCAATCTGACCGGCGGCTATGCGGCGATGATGCCCAACCATCACATCACCAAGCCGGTGCTGATCGGCGAGGTGCAGGACAACGGCCAGTTCGACATCGTCTGGCAGACCCCCTCCACCGTGGCAGGCGATGCCTGGTCCGACTACCTGCCCGGCTCGCGTGACCTGATCTCCGACTGGCGCAAGCCCATGGAGTGCGGCAACTTCAACGTGGCCAGCGGCAGCTGCGGCGGAAGCACCGCCGCCGAAGAGGCCGAAGCGGCACTTGCCGAGTAAGACCTGCATAGCCCCCGCTGCCATGCAGCGGGGGAGCGCGCCTTCTCTACCGATCCCGAGGAATTCCCTAATGCGATATCCCCCCATGCCCGGGCCAGCGGCGGTCGGGGCGAGGGCCGGCAGCGCTGCCGAAGACAGCGAGCCCATGCACGCTGCAACGAGGGGCTCGTGGCTGATGGTTCTCGTTCTGGCCCTCGCATTCGTGCTTGGCCTTACATTGACCGCTCCCGTCTCCGCGCAGGAGGCTGAAGGGGCCGACGATACAGCGGCACAGGCGCTTCTCGAGGCGCTGGACGTGTCGTCGTTTTCCGCCAAGGGCGAAGCCATCGAGGCCATCGTGCGCAGCGACGATCCCCGCGCACGGGATTGGCTCCAAGCCTTGCTCGATGGCCGCCTGCAGCGCACCGACGACGGTCGCTTCGTGGTCGCGCTCGACAACTCGGGCCGCCAGTGGCCGGTCGAGGACGCCCTGACCGGCGAGGCGTTGGGCGAGATGTCGCGCCGTGACCTGGAGCGGATGGGCATCAACAACGCGCTGCGCAACCAGCTGCGCAGTGCCATCGCAGTGGTCGATCTCTATGCTGCCGATGTCGGGTTGCGTCGCGCTTCGGCCGAGCGCCTGCTGGGCGAGGTCGATGGCGACCTGGCCGGCCCCCTGGCCGAGGTGATCGAGGAGGAGCCGGATGCCAGGGTGCAAGAGCGGTTGATCCAGGCGCTGGCCATTTACCGCCTGGAGCAGGGCGAGTTCGCGGCGATAGACGATCTGCGCGGCAGCCTGCACCCCCGGGTGCGGGTCGCTCTCAATCGCGTACTCAACAGTGACGATCCTGCCTTGGTCGATGGCGCCCGCGAGGCGTTGAACAGCATCGAGCAGATGCTCAAGGTCAACCGCGCGGTCGAGACCCTCTACTTCGGCCTGTCGCTGGGCTCGGTGCTGGTACTCGCCGCCATTGGCCTGGCGATCACCTTCGGCGTGATGGGCGTGATCAACATGGCGCATGGCGAGCTGATCATGCTCGGCGCCTACACCACCTGGGCCATGCAGCAACTGCTGCCGGGCCAGCCGGGGCTGGCGTTGATCCTGGCGATTCCCGCCGGCTTCCTGGTCGCGGCGCTGGCGGGTATCGCCATCGAGCGCGGCGTCATCCAGTTCCTCAAAGGTCGGCCGCTGGAGACGCTCTTGGCGACCTTCGGTATCAGCCTGATCCTGCAGCAGCTGGTGCGTACCGTGATTTCGCCGCTCAACCGCACCGTCATCACGCCTGAGTGGATGAGCGGCTCCATCGCCATCAACGATGCGCTCTCTCTCACGCTCAACCGCATGGTGGTGCTTGGCTTCGCCCTGGTGGTGTTCGCCGCACTGGTGCTGATCATGCGCCGCACCCGGCTTGGGCTGGAGGTGCGGGCGGTGACCCAGAACCGCGCCATGGCGCGTTCGATGGGCATTCGCGCCACGCGGGTCGACATCCTGACCTTCGCCCTGGGCTCCGGCGTGGCGGGGCTGGCCGGCGTGGCGCTGTCCCAGCTCACCAACGTGGGGCCCAACCTGGGCCAGAACTATATCATCGACTCCTTCATGGTGGTGGTCTTCGGCGGCGTGGGCAACCTGTGGGGCACCCTGGTGGCGGGGCTGTCGCTCGGCGTCATCAACCAGGTGCTGGAACCCTGGGCCGGGGCCGTAATGGCCAAGATCATCGTGCTGGTGTTCATCATCCTGTTCATTCAAAAGCGCCCCCGCGGACTCTTCCCGCAGAGGGGCCGGGCGGCGGAGGGCTGATCCATGCAATCGAGATCGTGGCTGATGCGGCCGTTCGGCGAGCGCTCGACGCTGATCTTCATTGCTGTGCTGCTGGCAGCGATGGCGCTGGTGACGCTGCTGCACCTGGCCGTGCCACCGGGGCACTCGCTCCATGTCAGCGCTTATACCGTTAACTTGTTCGGCAAGTACCTGAGCTACGCCCTACTGGCGGTGGCGGTGGACCTGGTGTGGGGCTCTCTCGGTATTCTCAGCCTGGGCCATGGCGCCTTCTTCGCCCTGGGCGGCTATGCCATGGGCATGTACCTGATGCGCCAGATCGGCGACCGCGGCGTCTACGGCCACCCGGTGCTGCCCGACTTCATGGTGTTCCTCAACTGGGACAGCCTGCCCTGGTACTGGCATGGCTTCGACATGGCCGGATTTGCCTTCCTGATGGTGCTGTTGGCGCCGGGAGCGCTGGCGCTGATATTCGGCTTCCTGGCGTTTCGCTCGCGGGTCACCGGGGTCTATCTGTCGATTATCACCCAGGCGCTGACCTTCGCCCTGATGCTGGCCTTCTTCCGCAACGAGATGGGCTTCGGCGGCAACAACGGGCTGACCGATTTCCGTGAGATTCTCGGTTTCAACCTGCGCAGCAGCGAGACTCGCCTGGGGCTGTTCCTGGCCAGTGGCGTGGCGCTGGCAGTGGGCTACTTGCTTTGCCGGGCGATCGTCACCAGCAAGCTGGGCCGGGTGTGCGTGGCGACCCGCGATGCCGAGGCGCGCACGCGCTTCCTCGGCTACCGGGTCGAGCGCTTCCAACTGTTCGTGTTCGTGGTCTCGGCCATGCTGGCGGGCCTGGCCGGGGCGCTCTACGTGCCCCAGGTGGGGATCATCAACCCCAGCGAGTTCTCGCCGCTGTTTTCCATCGAGATCGTACTGTGGGTGGCGCTGGGCGGTCGGTCGACCCTCTATGGCGCGGTGATCGGGGCGATCCTGGTCAACTATGCCAAGACGGTGTTCACCGGGGCAATGCCGGATGCCTGGCTGTTTGCCCTGGGCGGGCTCTTCGTGCTGGTCACGGTGTTCCTGCCGCGTGGTGTAGCGGGGCTGCTGTCGCTGCGGCTGCGCCGCCGTCGTGACGCTGACGCTTCGTTTTCCGCCAAGGAGGCTTCGGCATGAGCATTTTGCGTTCCCTGGCCAGCCGTGATCGGGTATTCGATTTCCTGGTCCCCGTAGAGTCGCCGGTTGACGTGCGACACGGGCCGATCCTCTACCTGGAGGACGTGACGGTCAGCTTCGACGGCTTCAAGGCGATCAACGACCTCAATCTGACCATCGACGACGGCGAGCTGCGCTGCATCATCGGGCCTAACGGCGCCGGCAAGACCACCATGATGGACATCATCACCGGCAAGACCCGGCCCGACAGCGGCAAGGTGTGGTTCGGTAGCCGCCACGACCTGCTGGCCATGAACGAGCCGCAGATCGCCAGCCTCGGCATCGGCCGCAAGTTCCAGAAACCCACGGTGTTCGAGGCGCTGACGGTATTCGAGAACCTGGAGCTGGCAATGGCCGCCGACAAGCGCATCCTGCCCACGCTCGCTGCGCGCATGAACGGCGAGATTCGCGACCGCATCGACGAGGTTCTCACGACCATCGGCTTGGCCGAGCTGCGTGTGCGTCAGGCGGGCATCCTATCCCACGGCCAGAAGCAGTGGCTGGAGATTGGCATGCTCCTGATGCAGCGGCCGCGCCTGTTGCTGGTGGACGAGCCGGTAGCGGGCATGACCGAGCAGGAGATGGAACGTACCGCCGAGCTGCTGACCGGTCTCGCAGGAAAACAATCCGTTGTCGTCGTCGAGCACGACATGGGCTTCGTGCGCTCCATCGCGCGCAAGGTGACGGTACTGCATCAGGGCAGTGTGCTGGCGGAGGGCAGCATGGACCAGGTATCGAGCGACCCGCGGGTGGTCGAGGTCTACCTGGGTGCCGAAGCCGAGGAGGAGGTCTGATGCTCGAGATCGACAAGCTCAATCAGTTCTATGGCGAGTCCCATACCCTGTGGGATCTAGACCTGACCGTGCCGGCGGGCCTGTGCACCTGCGTGATGGGGCGCAACGGGGTGGGCAAGACCTCCCTGATGAAGGCCGTCATGGGTGAGGTGCCGGTGGCCTCCGGCAGCATCCGCTATGTCGACGATGTCGAGTTGACCCGGCGGCGGGTGGAGGATCGTTCGCGGCTGGGGATCGGTTACGTGCCCCAGGGGCGGCAGATCTTTCCGCTGCTCACCGTGGAGGAGAACCTGCGCACCGGTCTGGCGGCTCGCGGCGATGGCCGGCGCACCGTTCCGGAGCGCATCTTCGAGCTCTTCCCGGTGCTCGAAGAAATGAGGCACCGCCGCGGTGGCGATCTCTCGGGCGGCCAGCAGCAGCAACTGGCCATCGGCCGGGCGCTGGTGATCGAGCCTCGGCTGCTGATCCTCGACGAGCCGGGGGAGGGGATCCAGCCCAATATCGTCACCCTGATCGGCGAGGTGATTCGCCAGCTGATCGCCGAGGATGGCCTGACCGTACTGCTGGTGGAGCAGAAGCTACCCTTCGCCCGCAAATATGCCGATCGCTTCGCGATCATGGACCGCGGCCGACCGGTGGCCAAGGGTGCGATCGCTGAGCTGTCCGATGCCCTGATCAAGGAGCACCTGACGGTCTAGCCGTATTGCCAAGCTGGGAATTTTTCCTGCACCGTTCTGGGCCATGGCCAAAGGGGTCGTCAGGCGCTCTTGCGCACAAACTGTGCGCTGCGCTGGCTTGTGTGCGCCAATCTGGTGCGAAGCTGACCTTTGCAGGTGTGGCTGTATACAAAATAACTCAATGAATTGTATTTATTTTTTCTACATTTCACCGTTCTGGTACAGCGGTTGCCATGAATAGGGCAAAGCCTCGACGAAGAGGCCGAACCCTGTTGCAAAAGGCCGATGCCAATGACGGCTCGTTTCGACGCCAAGACACTGCTGCCGCCCAGCGCCTCCGGTCACCGCTTCGATGCCGGCCGCCGCTGGGTGGGGTCGCTGGAACTCGGCTTCGACAGCCGCCAGGACACCACCCGCCTGGTGCGGGCTCGTCACCAGGGCCCGTTGCGGGTGCAGCGGCCTTTCTACCCCGAGGGCCGCGAGGGCTCGTGTCATGTCTACCTGCTGCATCCGCCCGGCGGGCTGGTAAGTGGCGATGTGTTGCACGTCTCGGTTCGGGTCGAGTCGGGTGCCCGCGCATTGGTGACGACCCCTGCGGCCAACAAGCTCTATCGTGCCGACAGTCATGGCGTGGCCTGGTCCCAGCGTACCGGGTTGCAGGTGGCGCCGGGTGGAGTGCTCGAGTGGCTGCCCCAGGAGACCATCGCCTTCGATGGCTCGTGCGGTGAGCAGCACACGACCATCGAATTGGCCGACGATGCGCGTTGCCTGGGCTGGGAGGTGCTGGCGCTGGGCCGACCGGCGAGCCGGCTGCCCTACGTGTCGGGCCGAATCGAGCAGCGCTTTCGTCTGTTGCGAGATGGCAAGCCGCTGTGGCTGGAGCGTCAGCCGCTCGATCCGGCTCAACCGCGCTTCAAGGGACGCTGGGGGCAGGGTGGTGCCAGCGTGCAGGCCACGCTGTGGGCCGTAGGTCTTGCCGACGAGTCTAGTGCCGTCGAGGCGCTGCGTAATGCAATCGCGGCGAGCCCGCGCTGGGCGGTCACCATGCGCCATGGCGTGCTGCTGCTGCGCTACCTGGGGCATGAGCGCAACGAGGCCTGGGATCTTTGCCAGCAGGCCTGGGCCTGTCTCAGGCCGCTGATGATCGATTCTCCTCCCCATCCCCCACGTATCTGGTTCACCTGACGATTCCAGGAGACTCGCATGGAACTGACTCCGAGAGACAAGGACAAGCTGCTGCTGTTCTCGGCCGCCCAACTGGCCGAGCGACGCCGGGCTCGCGGCCTCAAGCTCAACTACCCGGAGGCGGTGGCGCTGATCAGCTTCGAGATCATCGAAGGCGCGCGCGACGGCCGCAGCGTGTCCGAGTTGATGAGCTACGGCCGCGAGATCCTCGGCCGCGACGATGTGATGGATGGGGTGGCCGAGATGGTGCACGAGGTGCAGGTGGAAGCCACCTTTCCCGATGGCACGAAGCTGGTCACGGTCCACACACCGATCGTCTAAAACTGGCTGCACTCGGCCATGCTGTGTTGGCTTCACGACAAAAAATGCTCATTTACTAAAGTAAACTCCGCTTTTTTGTCGCTCGCCGCCTTGCCTGGCCTTCGTTCGCTCAGTTTTAGCTGTCGACGGTTCTAGCTGCTCAATGGCAGCCACAACGTAGAGGGAAGGTCCAATGATTCCCGGTGAGTATCAGTTGAAGGACGGCGAGATCGAGCTTTGCGCCGGGCGCGAGCGGATTACGGTCGAGGTGGCCAATACCGGCGACCGGCCGATCCAGGTCGGCTCTCATTACCACTTCGCCGAAACCAATCCGGCGCTCGTTTTCGACCGCACCAAGGCACGCGGCTTTCGGCTGGACGTGGCGGCGGGCACAGCGATTCGCTTCGAGCCGGGTCAGACGCGAGAGGTCACGCTGATTCCTTTTGCCGGCACGCGCCATATCTATGGTTTTCGCGGCGACGTGATGGGCAAGCTGAATGGAGGTGACGCATGAGCTCTCATTCTCCCAATCGCATCAGCCGGCAGGCCTATGCCGACATGTACGGCCCCACCGTGGGCGACCGAGTGCGTCTGGGCGACACCGAGCTGTGGATCGAGGTCGAGCGCGATGCCACCCACTATGGCGACGAGGTTAAGTTCGGCGGCGGCAAGGTAATCCGCGATGGCATGGGGCAGAGCCAGCGCTGTGACGATGCGGTGATGGACACCGTGATCACCAATGCGCTGATCCTCGACTGGTGGGGCATCGTCAAGGCGGATGTGGGCATCCAGGCAGGGCGCATCGCGGTCATCGGCAAGGCGGGCAATCCCGACACCCAGCCCGACGTCGACATCGTCATCGGCCCCGGCACCGAAATCATTGCCGGTGAGGGCAAGATCCTCACCGCCGGTGGCATCGACGCGCATATCCACTTCATCTGCCCCCAGCAGGTGGAAGAGGCGCTGATGAGCGGTATTACCACCATGCTCGGCGGCGGCACGGGGCCGGCCACCGGCTCCAATGCCACCACCTGCACGCCGGGCGCCTGGCACATCGGCAGGATGCTGCAGGCCGTGGATGAGCTGCCGATGAATATCGGCCTGCTCGGCAAGGGCAACGCCAGCCTGCCCGAAGCCTTGGAGGCGCAGATCGAAGCCGGCGCCATCGGTCTCAAGCTGCACGAGGACTGGGGCACTACCCCGGCCTCCATCGACACCTGCCTGAGCGTGGCCGAGCGCTACGACGTACAGATCGCCATTCACACCGACACCCTCAACGAGTCGGGCTTCGTCGAGGATACCCTGGCGGCGTTCAAGGAGCGCGGCATCCACACCTATCACACCGAGGGCGCCGGTGGCGGTCATGCGCCGGACATCCTGATTGCCTGCTCCAAGCCCTACGTGCTGCCGTCGTCGACCAACCCGACCCGGCCCTACACGGTGAACACCATCGACGAGCACCTCGACATGTTGATGGTGTGTCACCACCTCGATCCCAACATTCCCGAAGACGTGGCCTTTGCCGATTCGCGCATTCGCCGCGAGACCATCGCCGCCGAGGACATCCTGCAGGATCTGGGGGTGATCTCGATGATCGCCTCGGACTCCCAGGCCATGGGGCGGGTTGGGGAGGTGGTGTGCCGCACCTGGCAGACCGCCCACAAGATGAAGGTGCAGCGCGGCCTGTTGCCCGAAGACGAGGCACTCGGCGCCGACAATTTCCGCGCCAAGCGCTACATCGCCAAGTACACCATCAATCCGGCGATTACGCATGGCATCAGCCATGAGGTGGGTTCCATCGAAGTCGGCAAGCTGGCCGACCTGGTGCTGTGGAGCCCGGTCTTCTTCGGCGTCAAGCCGGCGCTGATCCTCAAGGCGGGGATGATCGCGGCGGCACCCATGGGCGATCCCAACGCCTCGATTCCCACACCGCAGCCGGTGCATTACCGCCCCATGTTCGGCGCCTTCGGCCGCGCGGCGAGTCAGTCACGGCTGACATTCGTCAGCCAGGCGTCGCTGGACGGCGGCATCAAGGAGCGGCTGGGCCTGCAAAGCCCGCTGGCGGCGTGCAGGAACGTACGCGGTGTGCGCAAGAGCGACATGAAGCTCAACGATGCCTGCCCCGAGCTCAGCGTCGATCCGCAGACCTACGAGGTGCGCTGCAACGGCGAGCTGCTGGCCTGCGAGCCGGCCACGGAGCTGCCATTGGCGCAGCGCTATCACCTGTTTTGAACCATGACGACATCGCCAAGCCAGCTTGTCATCGCGAAACCTCGCGTGACCGCTGACCCCTCGGGCGAAGCGACGCGGTCGATCTTCATGGATGAAGATCGAGGAAAGCCGGCACAGGGATGTGCCGTCTTTCCGACCGCAGGAGTCCGCCCGAGGGGGCAGGGTTTCGGTCACGTGGCGTTGAGCGAGGGCAAGGCTGGCGGCCAGCGAAGAGGCAATACCCATGCTGAAACTGATCGAACGCCTGGGACCCATCGAGGCGAGCCAGGAGGCGGACACTCTGACGCTGCCCTATGAGCTGCGCATTCGTGGCCGGCTCAAGGCGCTGAGCGACGCCGGACGCGAGCTGGGCTTGTTCCTCGACCGCGGACCGGTGCTGCGCGACGGCGAGGGCCTGCGCGCCGAGAGTGGCGAGACCGTGCGCATTCGGGCCGCTGCCGAGCCGATGGTGACCGCCAGGGTCGCGGCGGGCTTGCCGCTGGCGCGGCTCGCCTATCATCTGGGCAATCGCCATGTGCAGCTGGCGTTAGGCGAGGACGAGAAAGGAGGGTACGTACGCTTCCCGCCGGACCACGTACTGGAAGAGCTGGCCGAGCTGCTGGGCGCGAGCCTGGAACGGCACGAAGCTCCTTTCGATCCCGAGCCGGGCGCCTACAACCAGCTCGGCCACGCACATGCGCACGACCACGATCATGGCCATGAGCACGGCCACCATGAACATGGACACCGCCATGCCCATTGAGGGGGCGCCCAGGGCGGTATTGCCACAGGGCGATGATCTGGCTTTGCTGGGACTGATGCAACTGGTCAGCCCGGCGCTGCCGATCGGCGCCTTCGCCTTTTCCCAGGGGCTCGAGAGCGCCTTCGAGCTGGGCTGGGTGGATGACGAAGCGAGCCTGGGCGAATGGCTTGCCGGTGTGCTCGATGACGGCCTGACGCGCTGTGAGCTGCCGGTTCTGGTGCGTTTGCAGCAGGCCTGGGCGAGGGGAGACGGCGAGGCGATAGACCAGTGGGACCGTTGGCTCGCCGCCAACCGTGAGACCGCCGAGCTGGCGGCGGAGGACTCGCGGCTGGGGGCGTCGCTGGCTCGGCTGCTTGGCAACCTGGAGCTGTTGCCCTCCAATTTTTCCGCTGAGGCTACCGCGCTGCCGGAGGGGGCGGGTTACGTGACCGTATTCGCCTGGGCCGCCCAAGTGCGTGGGGTGGCGCCGCGCCAGGCCATGCTCGGCTTCGCCTGGTCCTGGCTCGAGAACCAACTGGCGGTGGCCTGCAAGGCACTGCCGCTGGGGCATACCGCGGCCCAGCGACTGGTCGAACGGCTGCGTCCGGCGCTGGTGGCAGCGGTGGATGAAGCACTCGAGCTGAAGGACGACGAACTCGGCCCGGCGCTGCCCGGGCTGGCATTGGCTAGTGCACTGCACGAAACGCAGTACTCGCGGCTTTTTCGGAGTTGATTGCGATGAACCGTGGCGTCAGGTGAATGAATACATGACGCACAAGGGATATGGGGGAGCGCTGGCGAATCCACCTCGCGCGGCCGCTGGCAAGACGGCCGAAGCGAAGCGGTCGATCTTCATGGATGAAGATCGAGGAAAGCCGGCACAGGGATGTGCCGTCTTTCCGACCGCTGAGACCGGCCGGATGGCCAGGGTTTCGGTCGCGTGGCGTGGTGAGCCGGCGTGTTCCCATGTCCAGGCAGGCTGCATTCAAGAATGAACGAGGAGTAACGACATGACACATTGCCTACGCATCGGTGTCGGCGGCCCAGTGGGTTCCGGCAAGACGGCCCTGCTCAAGCAGCTGTGCCTGGCGCTGCGCGACCAATACGACATCGCCGTGGTCACCAACGATATCTACACCCGCGAGGATGCCGACTTTCTGCTGCGCCACGAGGCGCTGCCGGCCGACCGTATTCTCGGCGTGGAGACCGGCGGCTGCCCGCACACGGCGATTCGCGAGGATGCCTCGATGAACCTCGCTGCCATCGACGAGCTGCAGGGGCGCCATCCGGGCCTCGAGCTGGTGCTGGTGGAGTCCGGCGGCGACAACCTCTCGGCCACCTTCAGCCCCGAGCTCTCCGACCTGACCCTCTACGTGATCGACGTCTCCGCCGGCGACAAGATCCCGCGCAAGGGCGGGCCCGGCATCACCAAGTCGGATCTGCTGATCATCAACAAGATCGACATCGCCGAGCAGGTTCACGCCTCGCTGGAGGTGATGGAGCGCGACTCGAAGACAATGCGCGGCGAGCGCCCATCCGTCTTCACCAATCTCTACGACGGCGTGGGTCTCGAGGAGATCATCCGCTTCATTCTCGACCGCGGCATGCTGCCTGAGCGCCGACCCCAGGCCCAGCCTGCCAACGCTTGAGCTCAAACCCGTTTTCCTCATCGGCAAGGAGATCGCAACCATGAAGAACCATCCTTCTACCGCTGCGCGCCTGGCACTGGCCGGCGCCCCCCTCATGTTGCTGGTCGCAGGCCTGGCCGTTGGCCACCCGGGCCATGACCATGCCCATGGCAGCGGCTTTGCCGCCGGCCTGGCCCACCCGTTGCTGGGATTCGATCATTTGCTGGCGATGCTGGCAGTGGGGCTTTGGAGCCTGCGCCAGGGTCGTGCCTTCAGCCTTGTCGCGCCGCTGCTCGCCGCGGGCGGCATGCTACTGGGGGCTGGCCTGGCCTGGGGCGGCTTCGCGCTTCCGGGGGTGGAATTCGGCATCGCCATGTCGGTACTGCTGGCCGGCGTATTGGTCGCCGCACTGGTCAAGCTGCCCTCTGCCATTGGCGCCGGCGTGGTGGTGCTGTTCATGCTCTTCCACGGCCATGCCCATGGCAGCGAGATGCCACATGGCGCCTCGATGCTGGCGTACCTGGCTGGTTTCACCTTGGCGACACTTGCCATCGCCTATGCGGGTCGTGCGACGGGGGCGTTGCTGATGGCTCGTGAGAATCGCCTCCTGCGGGCGCTGGGCGCTCTGATAGCCGCTGCTGGTGCACTGTTCGCTTTCGGCTGATTGCGAACCGCCAGTGCTCCCTCCTGCATGCCCGGCGTTAGCCGGGCGTATCGTCCTGGCAGCCACCGCTAGTTGGCTCAAGTTGACAGGCAACCTTCCACTGCCCAGCTTGAATAAGCAAAACGATAAAGGAGTGCGCATGGATACGCTCATGCTGGCGGTCAAGATCATCATCACGCTACTGGTCGCGATTCTCTTCGTGCAAAACATCGCCTTGGTCGAGGTGCGTTTCTTGACCTGGAGTGCCCGCATGCCGTTGGCGTTGCTACTGCTTGTCATCTACGTGCTTGGCATGGTCAGCGGCAAGGCGCTGTTTCAGTTGTTGAGCCGACTGCGAAGGCGTCGCCCCCATCATTGAGATGGTATCTAATCCACATGGGTCACAGCCTGCCGCCGCGGATCGACATACCACGGCAGGCCGCGGCGGGCATTGTACTCGAGCTCGGCGATGATCTGGGCGCCAAGCAGCACGATGACGGCACCTGCCTCGAGCGTGAGTAGTACCACGATCAGCGTGGCCAGCGAGCCATAGACCACGTTGACCAGTGAGACGTTGAGAAAATAGAACATCAGCAGGAAACGGATCCCTTCCCACAGCAGGGCAGCGACGAAGCCGCCAACCAGAGCCCTCTTCAAGGCTATCTTCACGACGGGCAGGACCTTGTAGATGGCGCTGAACAGCAGGAAGACACCGAGGAAGCTGAAAAGGTTGAGTAGCGGCTCGGAGAGGCCGGAAAAGGGCATGTCGCGGCCAAGTACCAACCGCCACAAGGTGCCGATTGCCTCGGCCAGGGATACCATCAAGGTGAGAGCCAGCAACCCCGCCCCCAGCACCAGCATGAACAGGTAGGGCAGCAGCACCGATACCCAGATCCGGCGTTTGGGGTGCGCTTCCGGCGTGTGGAAGATGATCGCTAGCGCATCTTCCAGCATGCGAAAGACGAAGGAACTGAAGATCAACAGCGTCAGGATGCCGAACAGGCCGATCACGTCACGCGACTCCAGCAGGGCGCGCACCGCCTCCATCAATGCCTCGGCATGGGCGGGTGCGAGGTGAGCTACCTGAACGCTCAGCACTTCCAGCAACACGACTTCATCGACGATCTGGGTCAGCAGTACGGCGAGTAGAGCAAACAGCGGCACGATGGAGAGCAGGATGTTGTAGCCGACGCCACCAGCCAACAAGATACCGCGGTTGCGCAGGAAAGCGCACAGGACTCGCCACAGGAAAGCCGCAGTACGCGGGAACAGCGTGACCATGTCCCGCTGCACCCTGTGATCTCGAGACATGGCGAGGTTCCCTCCGTGTACCGGTTGGCGTCCTGCTGGTTAAGGTATTCGGGCTGGCCGATGGCGACAAGTCTATAGGTTCACTGGATGCCTGGCACACGTCCGCTACACTGGAGCTGACGGTACCCGCTGACTACCGTGTCCCTTCTGAAACGAACAGCAAGGAGAGCTGTATGCGCAATATCATCTATATCATTGGTCTGATCGTGGTGGTGCTGTTCATCTTGTCAATGCTGGGATTGCGCTAGGCCCAACGCCCACTGTTGGGCGGCGTTGTGAAGCCTCATCCCATTTGAGACGTAGCCTTGCAGCATGACCCCGGGGAAAGGCAAGCGATGGGCAATCGGCGCGGTTGGCTACGCTGGCTGGGGGCGGGGTTGAGCATGCTGCTGCTGGCCGGCTGCGTCGCTCGTGTCATGCCGCCCGAGCCCCATTCGCTTACCCGTCCTGTCGATGTCTATTTGCTCGATCACGGTCGCCACGCCAGCCTGGTTCTGCCGCGCGAGGAGGGTGGTGTGGTCCGCTACAGCTACGGCGAATGGCGTTGGTACGTCGAGGGGCATCGCCACTTTCCGGCCGGGATCGCAGCCATGCTGTGGCCCACCGCGTCAGGTTTGGGACGTGGCGAATATCCACAGATAGAATCGCCCGATCAGTTTCATCGACTGGCACCGGAGGGATTAGACGAAGTCTACCCTCTGCGGGCTGAGGCCAGGCGAGTCCTGAGTCTGCGGCGGCGTCTCGATGGGCACTTCGAGCGAGCCGGCGTCGAGTCCGTGACAAGTGAAGAGTTCGGACTCGAGTTCGTGCCCTATCCGCGACAATATTCCGCCGTTCATCAGTCGAATCTGGTCGTAGCACGCTGGCTGCGTGCACTGGACGTGAAGGTGCTGGGCTCATCCTGGTGGTCCCGTTGGCGGCTCGAGACGCCCTGAACAGGAACGGACTCGGTTGACGCAGTGTGCGGGGCCGAGCCCCGCTCAGCCGCTTCCTTTCGCCTCGGGGGATCGCTATGTATGCTGAGGAGGGAGCGGAGGTCAGCACTTCTATACGCGGCTGTCGCCTTCCGGCGGCGGCACTGACGGACCATCTGGAGGTCTAGCCCATGTCGGAGACACCCGAGAGCCCACTCTACAAGGATAAGCGCGTCATGGCCGTGGTTGCCGTGGCAGTGCTTGCCATCATCTGGGCCATCTTTGCCCACAACAGTGCGAGCGATCATCGCGAGCGCAGTCAAGCGCTCGAAGAGCAGCTGTCGTCGGTCGAGGGTGAACATCAGGAACTGCTAGCGGAACTCAATGAGCGCAATCAGGCCGGAGAGAATATCGAGACGTTACAGCGGCGCTTGACCGAGCTCGAGGAGGAGCGCCAGTCGGTGGAGGCCGCCATGGGCGAGGAGCGACAGGCGGCACGCGAAGAGATTGATCGGCTCGAGGCCGAAGCCGGCGAAGCGGAAAGCCGACTCGCGGAGCTGCGGGAACAGCAGGCAACGCTGGAGAGCGAACTCGAGTCGCGCCGAGGCGAGCAGGCCGAGATGGAGGAGAACCTCACGGCGCTGCGTGACGACTACCAAGCCGTTCAACAGGCACGCGAAGAGGCCGAAACGGCTCGCCAGGAGGCCGAGCAGCGGCTGCAGGAAACCGAGGCCGCCCAACAACAGGCCGATGAGGAACGCCAGCAGGCCGAGGCCGAACGTGAGCAGATGACCAACGAGCTGGGCCGGTTACGTGAAGAGGCCGAGTCTGCCGAACAGCGCCTCGATACGCTCACACAAGCGATCGACGAGCGCCAGCAGACGCTCGATGCGCTGGAGAGCGATATCGAAGCCCTCCAGACCTTGCGTAGCGAGGTGGAAAGCGAAGTCGGCGATTTGCAAGATGAGCGCGACAACGTCGTGACCGAAACGGAAGCTGCGCGCCAGGAGCATGAGCGGCTAACTGCCGAAATCGAGTCGGGACGCCAGGAACTCGAAGAGCTCCAGTCTCGCCTGGAACGGCGCCGGCAGCAGTTGCAGCAGATCGAATCGCAGCTGGTTCAGTGGCGTGAAGCACTCGCCGATCTGGAGCTGCAGGCCGGGTCTTCCCAGCAAGGCCGGGCGCAGCAGGAGGGCCAGCAACGCGAAGGCCAGGCGCAGCAGGAGGATCAGCAACGCGAAGGCCAGGCGCAGCAGGAGGAACAGCCACAGAAAGCCCCTGCCGACGCCGAAAGCAACTGATCGCATCGGAGGCGGCCATGCGGCGAGCTGCGGCTCGCCGCATGCGGTTTCAGGCATGCGTGGTGTCGGTTATACCACTCGGACGCCGGCATCGGCGCGTATACTGTGGGGACAGGTGCAAGTGCGCTGCCATAGGTAACCATGCAAGGAGTCAAACGTGATCGAAGGGGTCAAGCATATCGTGGCCGTGGCATCCGGAAAGGGTGGGGTGGGAAAATCCACCGTCACCGTGAACCTGGCGCTGGCCATGGTGGCCGAAGGCTATCGGGTGGGGATTCTCGATGCTGACATCCATGGTCCCAGCCAGGCTCAGATGTTAGGTGTGCCGGAAGGTGTAAGGCCTCAGCAGGCCGGCGAGAACAAGTTCCGGCCGCTGGAAATGCACGGCGTGCAAGCCATGTCGATGGCCTTCATGGTTGATACGCGGGAACCCATGGTATGGCGCGGGCCGATGGTGGCAGGAGCCTTCCAGCAATTGCTGACCCAGACGGCCTGGAACGATCTCGACGTGCTGTTCATCGACATGCCACCGGGGACCGGCGACATTCAGTTGACGCTGGCGCAGAAGGTGCCGGTGGATGGAGCCGTGATCGTGACGACGCCACAGGACATCGCCCTGCTCGATGCGCGCAAGGGCATCGAAATGTTCCGCAAGGTGAACGTGCCGGTGCTGGGTGTGGTCGAGAACATGAGCCTGCACGTGTGCTCCCAGTGCGGCCATGCCGAGCCGATCTTCGGTGAGGGCGGCGGTGAGCGCATCGCCGGCGAGTACGACACTCGCGTGCTGGGTCAGCTGCCGCTGGCCCTGTCGATTCGCGAGCAGGTCGACGGCGGCCGGCCGACGGTGGTCGCCGAGCCGGAGGGCGACGTGAGCGCTACCTTCCGCGACATGGCGCGACAGATCGCCGAGGCGCTGGGCGGGCAGTCGCCTGACGAAGGACCGAGTATCTCGTTCAGCGAGTGAGTTCGCCACGGCCGGCAGCGTTGGCCGCCGGTCGTGACGAGTGCACCTAGGGCCGCTATGATAGCGGCCCTATGCTATATAACTTCTCTCAGGACGCCCCATGAGCATCAAGCCCGATAGTTGGATCCGCCGCATGGCCGAGCGGGAAGGCATGATCGAACCCTTCGAAGCCGACCAGGTGCGCTACGTGAACGATCAGCGGGTGATTTCCTTTGGTACCTCCAGCTACGGCTACGACGTTCGTTGTGCCGACGAGTTCAAGGTGTTCACCAACATCCATTCGGCGGTGGTCGACCCCAAGGCCTTCGACGAGAAGAGCTTCGTCGACATCAAGGGCGATGTCTGCATCATTCCGCCCAACTCCTTTGCCCTGGCGCGTACCGTGGAGTACTTCCGAATCCCGCGCAGCGTGCTGACCATCTGCCTGGGCAAGTCGACCTATGCCCGCTGCGGCATCATCGTCAACGTCACGCCGCTGGAGCCCGAGTGGGAAGGGCATGTGACCCTGGAGTTCTCCAACACCACCAACCTGCCGGCCAAGATCTACGCCAACGAGGGCGTGGCGCAGATGCTGTTCCTGGAGTCGGACGAGGAGTGCGAAACGTCCTACAAGGATCGCGGCGGCAAGTATATGGGGCAGAGGGGGGTTACTTTACCCCGCATCTGAGAGAAAGCGTCGATTAATTGCTGCGCTCGACATCCTGACCGCCGGCGGTGCTCAAAATCCTCATGTAGCAGGCTACACTCCGGTTTTTGCGCTCCGGCGGCGATCAGCCTGCCATCGCTCGCGACATAAATCGCCAGCTTTCTTACAATTTTTTTTGCGCTTCACCTATCATGCGTCGTCAAGATCTTCATCCAGCTCTTCGGCGGCGTCGGCGTGGGAGAGGCGCAGCCCATGGGGCGGAAGCGGGGTGCCGTCGAGCACCGCGGTCTCGCCCACGAGGCGCAGCCGCCCTTCGAGGAACCATTTCACCGCGATGGGGTAGATCAGGTGCTCGCGGGTGTGCACCTTCTCCTTGAGGCTGGTCTCGGTCTCATCCCCGCTCACGTTCACCACGGCCTGGATCGCCACCGGGCCGCCATCGAGCTCCTCGGTGACGAAATGCACGCTGCAGCCGTGCTCGGCCACGCCGTCGGCCAGTGCCTTGGCGTGGGTGTTGAGTCCGCGATAGGCGGGCAGCAGGGAGGGGTGAATATTGAGCATGCGGCCGTGAAAGCGCTGCACGAAGCGTGAGCTGAGGATACGCATGAAGCCGGCCAGCACCACCAGGTCCGGCTCGTGGCGCTCGATCACCTTGATCAGGGCGCCATCGTAGGCTTCACGGGTGTCGTATTCTCCGTGGGGCAACACCACGGCGTCGATGCCGGCATCGCGGGCCCGCTGCAGGCCGTAGGCATCCGCGACGTTGGAGATCACCGCGACGATCTCACCGCCCAGGCGGTCGTGGGTCTGTTCGTCGATCAGCGCCTGCAGATTGCTTCCGTTGCCGGAAATCAGCACCACGACCCGGCGCGCGCCGGTCGGTTCGGGCGTCAGGTCGTTGAGAGTGTCGCTGGCGTAGTCGCTCATGCCTCAAGGTTCTCCAGTTGCACGGCTTCTTCATCTTCGCTGCGAACAATGATCTCGCCGATGCGGTAGACCGTCTCGCCCAGTGCCTGCAGGTGGGCACGGGCCTGGTCGGCCTGGTCGGCAGGAATGACGACGACCATGCCGATGCCGCAGTTGAGCACGCGATACATCTCGTGCTCCGCGACGTTGCCCTGCTGCTGCAGCCAGTCGAACAGTGCCGGGCGGGTCCAGCTGTTCACGTCGATGCGTGCAGCCAGCGTTTCCGGCAGCACGCGCGGCACGTTTTCCAGCAGGCCGCCGCCGGTGATGTGGGACAGGGCGTGAACGGCCACGCCGCTCTCCTTGATCAGCGACAGCAACGGCTTGACGTAGATGCGGGTGGGGGCGAGCAGGGCATCACCCAGGGGTTGGCCATCGATGGCGGTGTCCAGCGAGGCGCCGCTCACTTCGAGGATCTTGCGGATCAGCGAGTAGCCGTTGGAATGGGCCCCGGTAGAGGCGATGCCCAGCAGCACGTCTCCTTCGCCGACCTTGCTGCCGTCGAGGATCTCGGCCTTCTCAACCACGCCGACACAGAAGCCGGCCAGGTCATAGTCGCTGCCTTCGTACATGCCGGGCATCTCTGCTGTTTCGCCACCGACCAGCGCGCAGCCGGCACGCTCGCAACCTTCGCCGATCCCGCTCACCACGTCGGCGGCGATGTCCACATCGAGCTTGCCCGTGGCATAGTAGTCGAGGAAGAACAGCGGCTCGGCGCCGGCCACCACCAGGTCGTTGACACACATGGCGACCAGGTCGATGCCGATGGTGTCATGCCGTCCCAGGTCCATGGCCAGGCGCAGCTTGGTGCCCACGCCATCGGTGCCGGAGACCAGTACCGGTTCGCGATAGCCGGAGGGCAGCTGGCACAGGGCGCCGAAGCCACCCAGTCCGCCCATCACCTCGGGGCGCATGGTGCGCTTGGCAACGCCCTTGATGCGGTCGACCAGGGCATTGCCGGCATCGATGTCAACGCCGGCATCCTTGTAGCTCAGCGAAGCCTTGGCGTTGTCGGGAGAGGTGGAATCGGTCATGGCCTGTCCTGTAGGAAATACGCGGTTAGTGGTCCGTTGGCCGGCGCCTGGCGGCGAGTCGCCAGGCGGCCAAAGCAGTGGGCAAGATCGGGCCGGAATTGTAGCATCACGAAACACGGCTCGCATCGCCGTGAACGATGAACGCAGGGAGGTGTGATGCGCAGAGAGTGGTGGATCCTGATCGGCGTGGTGGCCTTGGTATGGCTGCTATTCCAGTTGGAGACGATGTTGATGCCGTTCATTGCAGGCATGATTCTGGCGTACCTGAGCGACCCCTTGGCCGATCGACTCGAGCGGTTGGGATTGTCGCGCACATTGGCGGTATGCGCCGTGTTCCTGCTCATGTCCGTCCTGCTGGCGATCGCCCTGCTGATACTGATTCCCTTGCTCATGCAGCAGATTCGCCAGTTCAACCTGATGATTCCGGGCATCTTCGCCTGGGTCCAGACGGTGCTGGCACCGCAGCTACAGGACTGGGTGGGGCTCGACGTAACGGCCGATCTCGATGCCATCCAGCAGACGCTGGCAAGCAACTGGCAGAATGCGGGCGAGTACGCGGCTCAGCTGCTGGGTCGGGTAGGGCGCTCTGGCATGGCCTTCATCAGCTGGGTGACCTACGTTGCGCTGATTCCGGTGGTGACGTTCTACCTGCTGCTCGACTGGGACAGGATGATGGCCAACCTGCGCGACCTGCTGCCACGTCAGTGGGAGCCCGATGCAGTGCGCCTGGGGCGTCGTTGCGACGAGGTCCTGTCGGCCTTCCTGCGTGGTCAGTTGCTGGTCATGCTGTCGCTCGGCGTCATCTATGCGCTCGGGTTGACGCTCGTCGGCGTACGCTTCGGCCTGCTGATCGGCATGGTCGCCGGGCTGGCCAGCATCGTGCCGTTCCTGGGCTTCATCGTCGGCATCAGCGTGGCGCTGCTGGTGGCCTTCTTCCAGTTCGGCACTTGGCTCGCGCTGGTGGGCGTCGTGGTGGTGTTCGCCACCGGCCAAGCTCTCGAAAGCACCCTGTTGCAGCCCAAGCTGTTGGGAGACCGTATCGGCCTGCATCCGGTGGCGGTCATCTTCGCCGTGCTGGCGGGTGGCAACCTGTTCGGGTTCACCGGGGTGCTGCTGGCGCTGCCGGCTGCGGCGGTGATCATGGTACTCTTGCGTGAGCTCAACGATCGCTACAAGCGAAGCACCTTGTACGGTGTCGATGGCCCCGAGCATCGCAACGAGGATTCACCATGAGCCGAGCGCCTGCGCAGTTGCCACTGGGGGTGGGGCTGCGCGACGATGCGACTTTCAACAGCTTCCTGCCGGCAGCGAATGCCAGCCTGGTGGACCATCTCGCGCGTCAGCTCGACGATGACGGCGAGCCGTTCCTCTATGTGTGGGGGGCTTCCGGCAGCGGTCGCAGCCACTTGTTGCAGGCGGCCTGCCACGCTGCATCGGATCGTGACCTGCGAGCCCTTTATCTGCCGCTTCGAGACTTGGGGCACTTCCCGCCCTTGATGCTCGAGGACGCCGAACGGCTCGACCTGGTGGCCATCGATGACGTGGACAGTGTCGTGGGACGACGGCGCTGGGAAGAGGGGCTCTTTCATGCCTTCAACCGGCTGCGCGATGCCGGCAAGCGGCTGCTGGTGGCTGGTGCCGTGGCGCCTCGCCAGCTGCCGGTAAAGTTGCCGGATCTGGCCTCGCGCCTGACCTGGGGCGTGACCTTTCATCTGCAGCGGCTCGACGATGGTGAGCGGTTACAGGCCTTGCAGCTTCGTGCCCGGGTTCGTGGGATGCAGCTGCCCGATGAGGTGGCGCGTTACATCCTGCATCGTGGCCCACGTCGTCTCGACGAGCTGTTCGAAGCGTTGGAGGTACTCGACCGCGCATCGCTTTCCGCCCAGCGCAAGCTGACCATTCCCTTCGTCAAGCAGGCGCTGGGCTGGTAGCGTGGTTCAGCGGTTCAGGTTGACCTCGAGACGCTGGCCGTTGCGCAACGATACCTGGCGCAGAATGACCTGACGCTGCCCGTTGGTGGGATTCACCACGCTGCCCGAAACGTAGAACTCGCCGGGCGGAAGGCCCCGCAGCGTAAAGTTGCCGTTGCCATCGGTGCGTGTCGTGTGGGTGTACTCGCGCGCGCGAGGATCGGCAGGCTCGACTGCTCTCCCGGCGAGTGCTTGCTCGGCGGCTTCTGCCGAGTAGGTGGTGACGGGAGCCACGGCAATGGTCTCCCCGGCACCCGGCCTGCCATTGAGACTGAGGCGACCGGTCAGGATGGCGCTACCCGTCTTGGGCAGTGCGGCATATTCTTCGGCGGGAAATGCCACCTGGCGGGGTATGCGGGGCGGTGCAGGAGCGGTGCGCCGTTCGTCGGGCTGCTCGGCATCGGGGCGTTGTGGCTCGCCGATCTCGATGACTTCGATGCGCTCCGGGGGCGGCCCCGGCTCCATCATCTGACAGCCGGCCAGCAACAGGCTCAGCAGAACCAGGGGAATCCAGGCTTTCATTCGATCGCTTCCTCGCGGCCATGCTCATGTGCCTCGAGCATAAACGAAGAGTGCTGGCCGGTCACAGTTCGGAGACAAGGAAAAGGCCCGTCGAAGCAAGTTCGACGGGCCTTACGAGACGAGGAGGCGAGGTTGTGTTACGCCTTGTCGGCCTGACCGGTGGAGGCCTGCTGTGCCTGCTTCAAGCTGCTTTCGGCGAGTTTCTGGCTCTGCTGCATGAAATCCTGATTCAGAGAGACGACCTTCTCGGCATCACCCTTGATTCGCTCGGCCATGTTCTTGGCGAATTGCTGCTGACCCTCGATGTAGTTACGCAGGCCATCGGCATCGCGCACGTCGAGAAGTTCACGGGCCTGGGCAAGGCCGGTGTCGGTATACGCCTTGGCGGTATCCAACTGAGTGGCGACAAGCTTCTCGGTGTAGTCGATGCTGAGAGCGGCATAGGCGCGGGCCGGGCCGAGAAGCATGGCTTCGAACGGTTTGGTATCGAAGCTGAATGTCTTCATCATGTCCTGTGAACCTCCAGGGTCGCGATAGGTGACGAACGGGTATCCGTCCTGCTGCGTTGCAACATAGCAAAGATGCTTTTGCACTGCAATATTAGATTCGGTAAGCCTGTGTCGCTTCTTGTCAAGCGGCGCATTCGATGCGATTGCGGCCGTTGCGCTTGGCCTGCAGCAGCATGGTGTCGGCGCGATGAATCAGGTCGACGACGAAGCGGTCGACAGGCTCCAGGCTGGCGATGCCGATGCTGATCGTGAGGGGTGTTGTCTGGGTCAGCGTCCGCCGCAGGCGCTCGGCGATCTCGCGTGCTCCGGTGGCCGTGGTTTCAGGCATCAGGATGAGAAACTCGTCGCCGCCATAACGGCCTACCAAGTCGCACTCCCTGACGGTGGCCAGTATCGTACGGGCAACTCGGCGCAGGGCTTCGTCGCCCGCGAGGTGACCCTCGACATCGTTGATTTCCTTGAAATGATCGACATCGAGCATCATCAGGCAAAGCGGCTGCTCGTAGCGCGAGGCGCGGCGAAGCTCCAGCTCGGCCAGTTCCAGCAGGTAGCGGCGATTGTAGATATCGGTGAGGGCGTCATGTGTCGCCAAGTGCGTCAGATGTTCGTTGGCGGCGACAAGTTCTGCTGTGCGTTCGTGCACCCGGCGTTCGAACTCCTTGCTTTCGGAGTAAGCGCCGACAGGCTGTTCGGGGAGCAGCGACATGTCGCGGGACACGCCGAACAGGTGGGTGACGGCGCCTTCCTGGTTGGTAATCGGCACCAGCAGGGTCTGCCAATGCCCTTGCTGGCAGATACCGTCACGGTCGAGGTAACCGCCTTTCTCCTCGTAGCGAATCGGGATGGCACACTCGACGCAGCGGTGCAAATTGGCAATTACCCCATGGCACAAGGGTGGGGGCAGCAACTGCTCGATGCGCTTGCCGGTGTACGTGGCTTCATCGCCGAGCATGGCCTGACGCGTCGGGTTCATGGCCTCGATGACGAAATCGGCAGGACCTTCGACGCGAACGATGAACATGTGTTCCGGACAATAGTCCCATAAACTGCGTACCAGCAGCATGCCGGCGTTGGCACTGAGCCGGTTGAGGATGGTCGACGTCATCCAGGATGTCTGGTGCATGGCTGGGTTCCCTTCAGTGGCGTTCCTCTTGTCCCAGAGGTGACGCTGAGCCTGCGGCATCGCAGCATTAACATTAGGACGGCGCATTTCTTCGTGCAGCATGAATTTGTTCATGCCAACGCTGGAGCTGCCGTTCGCCATGCTCCGTCGTTGGCATGAGGCAACTCAAACTGCGGTCAAGACGGGCGCTTCTATACTGAAGCATGTGTGTCCAGGAAGAGGGCAGCGCCATGTCGAATCCAGGGAAAGAGGTTGATGAATCAACGGTTTCCCAATGCCTGTCGTGCTATCTGAAGGCGCTGTGCCTACCACCCGACCTTTCACCTGACCAAGCCGGAGCCCTTGGTCGTATCGTCGATACTCCCGTCAGGCTGGAGAAGCGGGAGTCGCTGATCGAGCAGAAAGCCGTCTTTCGACATCTCTTCGTCGTGCGCACCGGCAGTCTCAAGCAGCTCACCACCGATGCCCACAGCGAGACGCTGCTGACCGCCTTGTACTTGCCTGGCGACATGATCGGGTTCGATGCCATCGGCCCTGGCCACTATCCCGGCTCGATCATCGCCCTGGAAACGTCTTCCCTCTGCCGTTTTCCCTTCCAGTATCTGGATGAGCTGAGTGCCCGGCTGCCCATCCTGCGCCGACACTTGCAGCGCAACATCAGCAAGACGATGCAGGAGGAGCGAGTTCGCCTGCATCAATTGCTGTCCCGCACGGCAGAGGCGCGGCTGGCGTACTTCCTGCTTGGCGTAGCCAACTCCTTCCGTCGTCGCGGATTCTCGGCGCGCCACTTTCGTCTGGCGTTGTCGCGCGCCGATATCGGCAGCTACCTGGGGCTGACTCACGAGACCGTGGGGAGGACGCTAGCTGCCTATCAGGCTCAGCAGCTGCTGTATGTGAGCGGACGCGATTATCATCTGCTCGATATCGTCGGCTTGGAGCGCCTGGCCTCTTCTACCGGCAGGCGGCAGAAGAGGGCATGAAGTCTCTGTCTCAGGCGTGACGCAAGGCGACGGGCGCCCACTGGTGCTCGCGGAACTCGAGCAGCACGCGAGACTCGGCTTCCTTTTCCGTGACGAAATCGATGAAGGCCTGGTGCAGCTCCGGCGTGGCATTCGTTTCGAGCAGCCAGGCGAAGAAACGCTTCGACTCCACCGCCGCGAAAATGGCCTGATCGAGCAACTGGCCTGCCATGCAGTCGTCCACCACGAAGAAGTGACGGTGCGTCAGCTCGAAGCTGGGCGTGTCCATGGGTGGCGCGCCGACACAGGCTTCGAGTTCCAGTCTTGCAGCGATCCGACGCAAGGTGCCTAGGCGCTGTTCGCACTGCAGGCCCAGGCTTGCCATCAGTCGGCTCACCTGAGGAGCCTTGGGCAGGAAGCTGAGGGCCAGCCGGCGATAGCGCTGAAGTTCCGCGCTTTCATGAGCATTGGCGAGGGTGAGTTGTTCCTGCGGAATCAGCAGCAAGGAGTCGGTCATGTTTAGCATGGCATTGATATCCCATTATTTTTTTGCTGTTTGCGAGTCGTGTTTATTGCCTTCCGGCGGATTGGCAAAGTGATCTTAGGTTTTTAGGGGCGGGCGAAACAACGACAACTGTCACAAAGTCTGTGGATTGCGAGTGGATCGACGTTGGGCTTGATGCTGTCTTCTTGTCCGGCGGCCAGGATGGCATTGGGCACGTCGCTTCCGTCTTGCATGTGGCCAGTCCCGGCATCATGGTGGGAGTAGGAACGACAAGCGAGGGAATGACATGAGCGAACATCGTATCGAGCGCGACAGCATGGGCGAGCTACGAGTGCCGGTATCGGCGCTCTATGGGGCGCAGACCCAGCGAGCCGTGGAAAACTTTCCGGTTTCAGGCCAGTCGATGCCGGCGGCGTTCATCCACGCCATCGCCCGGATCAAGCTGGCTGCGGCCAAGGTGAATCACGACCTGGGGCTACTGGGTGGCGAGCGAGCCGAGGCCATCATGGCGGCCGCGCAAGAGATCGTCGATGGCAAGCATGACGACCAGTTTCCCGTGGACGTGTTCCAGACCGGCTCTGGCACCTCGAGCAACATGAACGTCAATGAAGTCATCGCTCATCTGGCCAGTCGTGACGAACTGAAGGTCGGCCCCAACGATCACGTCAATATGGGCCAGTCGAGCAACGACGTGATTCCCACCGCCATCCATCTGTCGGCGGCATTGGAAGTTACCGCACGGCTGCGCCCTGCACTGGTGCAGCTGCGTGCCACGATCGACGAGCGGGCGCTGGAGCTGGACAGGGTGGTCAAGACCGGGCGTACCCACCTCATGGATGCCATGCCGCTGCGAATGGGGCAGGAACTGGGAGGGTGGTCGAGCCAGATCGGCCAGGCCATCGAGCGAATCGACAGCGCTATGCTCAGGATCTCGCGGCTGGCCCAGGGAGGAACGGCGGTAGGTACCGGCATCAATGCGCATCCTGAATTTGCGGAGCGAATGGCAAACGAGCTCAGTACCCAAACCGGTCTGGCACTAAGTCCCAACGATAGCTTCTTCGCCAGCCTGGGTGCGCAAGACGCCGCCGTGGAGCTGTCGGGACAGCTAAAGGGGTTGGCCTGCGCGATCATGAAGATCGCCAATGATCTACGCTGGATGAATTCCGGCCCCCTGGCCGGGCTGGGCGAGATCGAACTCGAGGCACTGCAGCCCGGCAGCTCCATCATGCCGGGCAAGGTCAATCCGGTGATTCCCGAATCGGCCGCGCAGGCCGCCGCGCAAGTGATCGGCCTGGATGCGGCGGTCACGGTGGCGGGGCAGAGCGGCAACTTCCAGCTCAACGTGATGTTGCCGCTGATCGCCAATAACCTGCTGACCTCGATCACGTTGATGACCAATACCGCGCGACTGCTAGGCGAGCGGGCCATTGCCACTTTCCGGGTACGGGAGGACAGGCTTGCCGAGCCGCTGGCGCGTAACCCCATTCTGGTAACGGCGTTGAACGGCGTGATCGGCTACGATGCGGCGGCAGCCATTGCCAAGCAGGCCTACCAGGCCGGGCGGCCGATCATCGAGGTGGCCGAAGAGCAGACCGACTTGAGTCGCGAGGAACTCGAGCGCCTGCTCGACCCTGCACAGTTGACCTCTGGGGGCATACCGGAGTAAGGCGCGGTCTCACGATTCCTGCTCCCGGGAACGGGCCTCGCGAATCGTCTTGCGTGCCCAGGCGCGCTCGTCGCCGTCGGCCTCGGGATTGTCGTGCTCGTCGCTGCGCGACGGGCGAAAGCATAGTGTGGCCAGGATCGGAAAGTGGTCCGAGCCAAAGGCGGGCAGGCGCTCGAGTCTCTTCAAGGTGAAGTGCTCGCTGGTGAAGATATGATCCAGCGGCCAGCGTAGCAGCGGGTAGCGGGCATGGAAGGTGCTGTATCTGCCTCGTCCCTGGCGGGGATCGAGCATGCCGCTGATACGACAGAACAGGCGGGTGGTGCGCGACCAGGCCACGTCGTTGAGGTCCCCGGCGACGACGGTGGGCTTGGGATGGCGATGGATCTCCTTGCCGACCAGTAGCAATTCGGCATCGCGCCACAGTGATTCCTCGCTTTCGTTGGGTGCGGGTGGGCGCGGATGCAGGGCGTGCAGCGTCAGCTTGTCGCCACTCGCGATCATGATGTCGGTGTGGATCGAGGGGATGTCGTCCTGGATCAGCCATTCGACACGGGTATCGACCAACGGCAGCCGAGAGTAGAGGTGCATGCCATAGAGGTTGTCGAGGGGAATCTTGACGCTGTGAGGCCACTTCTCCTCGAGTGCCTGATCGAGTCGCTCCTGCCACCAGTCATCCGACTCCAGGGTCAGCACGACATCGGGGTCTTGTCGCTGGATGATCTCGATGAGTCGCTCAGCCTGACGATTGGGCGTCAGCACGTTGGCGACCAGCAGAGTAATGCAGCGCTCCTGCTGGCCAGGTTCGGCGTCCTGTACCTGGACAGGCCAGAGTCGTGTCCAAGGCAGGATGAAGCGCGCCTGAAGCACTACCACGAGCAAGCTCGAGGCGAGCAACGGCCAGCGCCAAGGCGGGTCGAGAGGTAGGCAGAGCAGAGCGGTGAGCAAGGCGGCGAAAGCCAGCTGCAGGCGCGGGAATTCGCAAGCACGTATCCACCACCAGCGAAGCGGCAGCTTGGCGACGAGCGTGGCAGCGACCAGCATGGCCACCATCGCGGTGAGCGCGGCTGTATAAAAGGGCATAGGCTCCTGCCTGAAGGCAAAGCGATAAGCGCATTTACTCTTCAGAGCCTAAGCGATGTGAGCCTCATGCAGCCAGTCCGTGGCGGTGCTTTTCGGTATATTGCTTCAGGTCCTCGACCTGGCGTGGCGTGAGTCGCAGGCCGAGTTTGGTTCGCCGCCACAGGATATCCTCGACGTCGATTGCCCACTCTTGCTCGATGAGGTAGTCGACCTCGGCTGCCGTCAAGCCTGCACCGAACGCTGCTCCCAGATCTTCCGGTTTCTCGGCGCCCCCGAGAAAACGCAGGCACAGGCTGCCATAGGTGCGGGCGAAGCGGCGCGCGCGTGACTCACCGAGCCAGGGATAGTCGCTAAGCAGCTGCGCCATGAAGGGGGCCTGACCCTCGATGTCGCCTCCAGGCAAGGCGGACGTGGCCGTCCAGCTCGGTCCCATGCCGGGCAGGGCGGGAGCAAGCTGCTTCAGTGCGGCTTCCGCCAGCTTGCGGTAGGTGGTGATCTTGCCGCCGAACACCGAGAGGAGCGGGGCGCCGGCTTGGTCCAGGGCCAAGGTGTAGTCGCGGGTCATGGCCGAGGGGTCGGCCGATTCGTCGTCGCACAGCGGGCGTACGCCGGAGAAGCTCGTAATGACGTCGCGGCGATCGAGCTGGCGGCGGAAATGCTGGTTGACGACACCGAGCAGGTACTCTGTTTCCGCCGCGCTGATCGATGCCTGGGACGGGTCGCCCTGATAACGGTGGTCAGTGGTACCGACCAGGCTGAAGTCGTCCTCGTAGGGTAGAACGAAGACGATGCGTCGATCGCTGTTCTGCAGGATATAAGCGCGATCGTCGGCGTTGAGGCGCGGTACGACGAGATGGCTGCCCTGAATCATGCGAATGGAGTAGCGTGAAGGGCGCGCCACCTGCTCGCGCACCACCTGTTCGACCCAAGGACCTGCGGCATTGACCAGGGTTCGTGCATGGCGTTCGAAGCGCTCCCCGCTGCGGGTGTCTTCCAGCTCGATCCGCCAGGTACCGTTCTCCTCCCGAGCCCTTGTACAGCGCGTACGTACCAGGATTTCAGCTCCCTTCTCGCGCGCCTGAAGGGCGTTGAGCACGACGAGTCGGGCATCATCGACCCAGCAATCGGAATATTCGAAACCGCGCATCATCTCCGGTTTCAGCGGCGAGTCGGCAGGGAAGCGAACGCCGCGCGAGCCGGGCAGGGTCTTGCGCTTGCCCAGATGGTCGTAAAGGAACAGTCCCGCGCGGATCATCCAGGCGGGACGTAGATGAGAACGATGCGGCAGGATGAAACGCAGCGGCCAGATGATGTGCGGTGCCTTTCGCAACAGAACCTCACGCTCGCGCAGGGCTTCACCGACGAGGCGGAACTCATGATGTTCGAGATAGCGCAGGCCACCATGGATCAGCTTGCTGCTTGCCGACGAGGTGGCACCGGCCAGGTCGCCCTGTTCGCACAGGCCGACCGCCAACCCACGGCCGGCGGCGTCATTGGCAATGCCGGTGCCGTTGATGCCGCCGCCGATGATGAACATGTCGAGTAGCTTGCGGGACGTCTGCGCCATGGAGAGAGAACTCCGAACTTGGGGCCGCCGGAGCGGTACCGGTTGAATCACTTATGTTTGAAAACGAACATAGAGCAATCACAACCGAACATCAAGGGTTCGCAGACAACACTGCCGTCACCAGGGTGTCGGCAGTGTCTGAGCGGTGGAACGAGTCAGGCGATATGCAGGGCGACGCCGTTGACCTGCATGAGATGCACGATGCGTTCGGGGGGCTGGCGATCGGTGAACAGGGCGTCCAACTGGGCGATGTTGCCCTGGCGTACGACGGGGTTGCGGTGGAACTTCGAATGATCGGCGGTCAGGTAGACCTGGCGGGAGTTGAGGATGATGGCTTGGGCGACGCGGGCTTCCTGATAGTCGAACTCCAACAGTGAGCCGTCTTCATCGATGCCGCTGATGCCGATGATACCGAAGTCCACCTTGAATTGATTGATGAAGTCGATCGTCGCCTCGCCGATGATGCCGCCATCGCGTGAACGAACCTGGCCGCCGGCGATAATGACGTTGAAGTCCTCCTTGTGCTGGAGGATGGCCGCCACGTTGAGGTTGTTGGTGATCACCTCGAGACCTTGATGATCGAGCAGGGCCTCCGCGACCACTTCGTTACTGGTGCCGATGTTGATGAACAGCGAAGCGTGATCGGGAATGTGCTTGGCCACCAGGGCTGCGATGCGCCGCTTGGCATCGAGGTTGAGGTTCTTGCGCGTGCTGTAGGCGGTGTTGACGGTGCTCGACTCGAGCCCCGCCCCGCCGTGCACGCGGCGGATCATGCCCTCTTCCGCCAGTGCATTGAGGTCGCGACGTATGGTCTGGGGGGTGACGGAGAAATGCTCGGTCAACTGCTCGATGCTGGCATAGCCCTGACGGCGCACCAGGTCAATGATGGCATCTTGGCGCTGTTGCTGGTTCATGTCGGCTCCCTTTCGATCACGCGAGTGTAAGCGATTCGGCGCGCCGTCGGCAGGCGGTTACGGCTTTATTCTACGAAAGTCGTAAAGCAATGCGAACATTCTCCAGTACTCTTGGTGATCATAAACGAACATACAACGACGAGGCGTAACATGGCCGACTATCTTCTTGCCATCGACCAGGGCACCACCAGTTCGCGGGCCATTCTCTTCGACCGCGGTGGTCACGTGGTTCGTGTTGCGCAGCGAGAGTTTCCCCAGCACTTCCCGCGCGATGGCTGGGTCGAGCATGATCCGGAGGATATTTGGGAGACGGTGCTGGCGACGTGCCGCGAGGTGGTGGAGCAGGCGGGGATCACGCCCGACGCCTTGGCCGGTATCGGCATGACCAACCAACGCGAGACCACGCTGCTGTGGGACCGTGCGACGGGGCGTCCGCTCTACAATGCCATCGTCTGGCAGGATCGACGTACCGCCGATTTCTGCCAGCAGCTGCGCGATCGAGGCCATGCCGAGCTCGTCCAGTCACGCACTGGCCTGCTGGTCGACCCGTACTTCTCGGCGACCAAGCTGGCATGGCTGCTGGACAATGTCGAGGGCGCCAGGGAGCGCGCCGAGCGCGGTGAGCTGGCCTTCGGCACGGTGGACAGTTTCCTGCTGTGGCGACTGAGCGATGGCCGTGTGCACGCCACCGACGCTACCAACGCTTCCCGCACGCTGCTCTTCAACATTCACACCCAGCAGTGGGATGACGACCTCCTCAAGCTGTTCGACATCCCTCCCAGCCTGTTGCCGGAGGTGCGCGACAGCAGTGACGACTTCGGCACCGCGGATGCCCAGTGGCTCGGAGTCGAGCTGCCCATCGGAGGTATCGTGGGCGATCAACAGGCCGCGCTGGTGGGGCAGGCCTGCTTCGAGCCGGGCATGGGCAAGAGTACCTATGGCACCGGCTGCTTCATGATCGTCAATACCGGCGACACGCCGGCGGCGTCGCGCAATCGGCTGCTGACCACGGTGGCTTATCGGCTGGGTGGCAAGACCACCTACGCCATGGAGGGCAGCATCTTCGTGGCCGGGGCAGCGGTGCAGTGGTTACGCGATGGTCTCAAGCTGTTCAAGGAGGCCGCCGAGACCGAGGCCTTGGCCAAACAGACCCGCGACGGGCATAGCGTTTACCTGGTGCCGGCCTTTACCGGCCTGGGGGCGCCGCATTGGGATCCCAAGGCCAGGGGCGCGATCCTCGGGCTGACCCGGGATACCGGGATCGCCGAGATCGTTGCCGCCGGGCTGCAGGCGGTGTGCTACCAGACACGTGATCTTCAGGTCTGCATGAGCGATGACATGGGGGTCCCGCCGGGCACACTGCGCGTCGATGGAGGCATGGCGGCCAACTCGTGGCTGGTGCAGTTTCTGGCCGACATGTTGGGCGTGCAGGTGGATCGTCCCACGGTGCTCGAGACGACGGCGCTGGGAGCTGCCTATATGGCAGGGCTGCGATTCGGTTGGTATCGCGATCTGGAGGAGATCGCCGAGCTGTGGCGTTGTGAGAAAAGCTTTATCCCCAGTATGCCGGAGGTCGAGCGTGAGCGGCTTTATCGAGGCTGGCTCGAGGCGGTAGAGCGTGTAAAAAGCCAAGCCTGAAGCTTGCAAAATGCAGCGATATCGGTAAGATATGCATCCGTTGCCGCAGCGCAGATTGGCGGCAATGAAAGCCGGAAGCAGGACCATAGCTCAGTTGGTTAGAGCGCCACGTTGACATCGTGGAGGTCGGCGGTTCAAATCCGCCTGGTCCTACCAGCTCTCCTGATTATCCAGGACCATAGCTCAGTTGGTTAGAGCGCCACGTTGACATCGTGGAGGTCGGCGGTTCAAATCCGCCTGGTCCTACCAGAATTCCGAAACGCCCCGTGGCATATCATCGCCACGGGGCGTTTCTTATTTCTGCATCGCTTGTTTTCGTGCCGCATGGTTATGGCGCAGCAAGCCAATCTGGCAGGCTCGTGCGCTCGAGGAAAACTTTCACCAGCCGCTCGATGCCCGCCTGATCCTCTTCGCTGAAGCGTGCGCGGCGGGGGCTGTCCAGGTCGAGCACGCCCCACAGTGTTCCCTCCCGCATGAGCGGGATCACCAGCTCCGAGTTCGATGCGGCGTCGCAGGCGATATGATCGGCGATGGCATGAACGTCGTCGATGCGCTGCGGTTGGCGGCTACGGGCAGCGGCACCGCACACGCCTTTATCGAACGGGATAGGGTTGCAGGCAGGCTTGCCCTGGAAGGGGCCAAGCGTGAGCAGCTCGGGCTGGCGCTGCAGGTAAAACCCCACCCAATTGAGTTCATCCACCTGCTGCATGATGAAGGCGGTGATCTGGGCGGCATTGACCAGCCAGTCGGCACTATCCATCAGGGCGTCGAGCTGTCGGGCGAGCAGTGCGTAATCGGGAGTGTTCGATGCCATGGAGTCTCCTTTTGCCTTGGGTTTGAACAATGGTCGGGGCGGCACTAGGTTTCGGGTAGGGATTGCCGTTTGATCGATCAGGAGGATTGAGTATGCGCGTGGTTGCTGATGTCAATGTCACCCCAATCGGGGCCGGAGCTTCGCTGTCAGCCCATATCGCCGCCTGCGAGGAGGTGATCGAAGAGGCAGGGCTCAAGTATCGCCTGCATGCCCACGGTACCAACCTGGAGGGGTCATGGGAGGAGGTGATGCAGGTCGTTCAGCGCTGCCATGACGTGCTGCATGAGCGCGGTGCGCCGCGGGTCGACAGTGCAATCCGCCTTGCCACGGCCACCGACAAGGATCAGAGCCTGGAGGGCCGAATCGACAAGGTCGAGCGCAAGATCGGCTGATCCGACCACATTGCCAAGCAAGCGGGCCGACGCATGGCGTCGGCCCGTTGTCGTTCAGTCGGCGACAAGTCTCGGCATTACTCCCAGCCGGGCACGGCGCCACCATCGAACAGTTCCTGGGCCTTTGCGGCAACCTCTTCGCTCTGGTAGGCGGAAACCAGCTGCTCGATCTCCTCGCGGTCTTGATCCCCTTCGCGCACGGCGATGATATTGACATAGGGAGATTCCGGGCCCTCCTTGAGCAGGGCGTCATCCAGATGCAGGCCGGCCGGTTGGGCGAAGGTATTGTTGATGAAGGCCAGGTCGACGTCCGGCAGCACGCGTGGAAGCTGGGCCGCCTCGATTTCACGGAACTGGAAGTCGTGGGGATTCTCGACCACGTTGACCGGCGTGGCCTCGAGGTTCTCGTGGTCGTCGAGGGTGATCAGGCCGGCGTTGTGCATCAGGATCATGGCGCGCCCGCCGTTGGTCGGGTCGTTGGGCAGGGCGATGATGGCGCCGTCGGGCAGGGCCTCGATGCTGTCATGTTTCTCCGAGTAGGCGCCGATCGGATAGACGAAGGTGTGGCCGGCCACGGCCAGCTCATAGCCGCGATCCTCGACCATGCTCTGCAGGTACGGCTCGTGCTGGAAGGCGTTGGCATCGAGGCTGCCGTCGGCGAGTGCGGCATTGGGCGAGACGTAGTCGGTGAACTCGACGATCTCGACCTCGAGGTCGTAGCGCTCCTTGGCGATCTGGACCGCGACTTCCATCACCTCCGACTCGGGGCCGGACATGGTGCCGACCTTGATCGAGCGCGATTCGGCATCGTCGTTGCCGCAGCCGGCGAGCAGGCTGGTGGTGGCGAGAGTGCCGACCAGGGTGGCAGCGCCGAGCAGGCGGGTCAGGGTTGCTTGCATTGGGTCATTCTCCTTGGGTGTGGCGTCACTTGCGATCCGACTTGCGTACCAGGGTGTCCCCCAGGCTCTGGAAGCCCTGCACCATGACCACCAGGATGGCCACGGTGATCAGCATGATGGTGGGGTTGAAGCGGTTGTAGCCGTAGCGAATGCCCAGGTCGCCCAGGCCGCCACCGCCAACGGCGCCGGCCATGGCCGAGTAGCTCACCAGGGTGACGATGGTGATGGTCAAGCCGGTAATGATGCCGCCGCGGGCCTCTGGCAGCAGCACCTTGGTGATGATCTGATGGGGCGTGGCGCCCATCGACTGGGCCGCTTCGACCAGCCCAGGGGGAATCTCGTTGAGTGCACCCTCCACCAGACGGGCGACGAAGGGGATGGCGGCCAGGGTCAATGGCACGATGGCGGCGTTGGTGCCGATGGAGGTGCCGACGACCAGGCGTGTGAAGGGGATGATCGCCACCATCAGAATGATGAAGGGGATCGAGCGGCCGATGTTGGTCACCATGCCGAGCACCTGGTTGAGTACCGGGCGTGCGAGGATCTGGCGTGGCCGGGTGACGTAGAGCATCACGCCCAGCGGTACGCCTAACAGGGCCGAGATCACGCCCGATACGGCGACCATGTAGAGCGTGTCCAGGGTCGCCTGGAGAATCAGGTCAATCATCGCGCTGGACATGGCCAAGCACCTCCACGTGAAGATCATGGGTTTCGAGGTAGTCGATGGCGCGGCGAGTCTGCTCGGGGGGGCCGAGCAGTTCGGCGATCATAAGCCCCAGGGTGCGCTCCTGGATCGATTCCACCTTGGCCTGCAGGATGCTCACGTCCACGCCGCACTCACGTGCCAGGCGGGAGATCAGCGGAGTCGAGACCGCGTCGCCCGAGAACGCCAGGCGCACCACGGGGTGGGTATGCTCGCCTGGCTCCTCCTCGAGTCTTTCCACCAGTGCCTTGGGCGGTTCGAGCTGGAGAAAATCATTGAGGAACTCGCGTCCGAGCCGGGTGCGCGGGGCGGTGAAGAAGTCTCCGACCTCGGCTTCTTCGACCAGCTCGCCGTCGGAGATCAGGCTGACCCGGTGGCAGATCGACTTGACCACCTCCATCTCGTGGGTGATCAGCAGAATGGTCAGGCCGAGCTTCTGGTTGATCTCGCGCAGCAGGGCGAGGATCGAGCCGGTGGTTTGTGGGTCCAGCGCCGAGGTCGCTTCGTCACACAGCAGTACGCGAGGTTCGCTGGCCAGCGCCCGGGCGATCGCCACGCGCTGCTTCTGGCCGCCGGAGAGCTGGGCGGGAAACTGGCGGGCCTTGTCGGCCAACCCGGTGAGTTCCAGCAGCGGCAGTACGCGTTCGCGAATGGCGCCACGCTTCAGGCCCATCAGCTCCAGCGGCAGTGCCACGTTGTCGAAGACATTGCGCGTTGTCAGCAGGTTGAAGTGCTGAAAGATCATGCCGATGCGATGACGTGCCTGGTTGAGTTCGGTGGCGGAGAGGTCGGTCATCTCCTGGCCGTCGACCACGACGCTGCCGCTGGAGGGGCGTTCGAGCAGGTTGACGCAGCGAATCAGCGTCGACTTGCCGGCCCCGGAGAGGCCGATGACACCGTGGATGCTGCCCTGGGGAACGTGGAGGTCGACGCTCTTGAGCGCCTCGATCGTTCGCGGCGGCGTATCGCGCCGGCGGGCGGCGAACGGTAGCCGGCTTTTTGTGCCGGTGAGGTGGTAGGTCTTGGAAACGTTGCTTAGCGTGATCATCTGGCTTCCTGAGAGGCCGTCCCCCGGTGGAGCGGGTTCAGCGGCAGCCAGGAGGATGGCCGGAACGAAAAAAAGGCCACCCTGGCGGGTGGCCATCAACGCTGGACACACCCTTTTAGCTGCACTTCACGCCGCTGGGAATGGAGCTTTCCATTTCCCCTCGGCGTGGGCGCCCGCAATCCGGGTACAAATCGGCGCCTGAAATGTGATGGCGAATGGTAGGGTCAATGAAGCGCTCTGTCAATGCATTGGTGTATGTTTGTAGCCTTCGGTTCGATTGCTAGCAAAATGTTCTGCTGGCGGTGTGTTCGGCATGGCATCGTTCTGGTGAAGGGGCGTCGCCTGATGTTCATGCCAATGGACGTTGCGGTCGCGAATTCTTACACTGCGAGCCCTAACACATTCTCACCATTGTCGGGACTGCCCAGGAGGCGTCATGTTCACAGGCATCGTTCAGGGGACGGCCGAGATCGTCGCCATCCAGGAGGCGGAGGCATTCCGTACCCACGTGGTGAGCTTGCCAGCCGCCCTGCGCGAAGGGCTCGAACTCGGGGCTTCGGTGGCCCATAACGGCGTTTGCCTGACCGTGACCGCCATCGAAGGCGAACGGGTCAGCTTCGATCTGATGCGCGAGACGCTACGGGTGACCAACCTCGGTGCGTTGCGTGAAGGGGATCGCGTCAATATCGAGCGAGCGGCGCGCTTCGGTGACGAGATCGGTGGGCACGCGATGTCCGGACATGTCATGGCCATGGCCGAACTGGTGGAGTTGGATCAGGCGCCCAACAATCGTCGCCTCTGGTTCGAGGTGCCCCATGCGCTGGGGCGCTTCTTGTTCGACAAGGGCTACATCGGCGTAGACGGGATCAGCCTGACGATCGGTGAAGTGGGGCGCGCCACGCCCGAGCACGGCCCGCGCTTCTGCGTCGACCTGATTCCCGAGACGCTCGAGCGCACCATTCTCGTCGATCGCGTGCCGGGCGATTGGGTCAACATCGAGATCGATCCCCAGACCCAGGCTATCGTCGAGACGGTAGAACGTGTTCTTGCCTCGCGTGGTGTCTGAGGCACGCTTCAAATGACCGTTTCGTCAAGTCTGCGTTGGCAACCACGCTGGCGCATGGCGTAGAGTTTGCTTATACAGAGCGAACCGTGCCGTGGCATGGCTCCCGGAGTGGCCTCGCATCGCCGACGGCCTTTGGGTACCATGTGCGGCTTTTCTCGCTCCCTGGCCGAACACAGCCCTTGTGCGCAGGAATGCCAAAAATGAAGAACCTTCTCGAAAGACGCTTCAAGCTGACAGAACACCAAACCAGCGTAAAGACAGAGGTCATCGCCGGGATTACCACTTTCCTGACCATGGCCTACATCATCTTCGTCAACCCCAGCATACTCTCCGAAGCCGGCATGGATTACGGCGCCGTGTTCGTCGCCACCTGTCTGGCCGCGGCCGTCGGCTGTCTGATCATGGGGCTGTGGGCCAATTACCCGATCGCCCAGGCGCCCGGCATGGGGCTCAACGCCTTCTTCACCTACGGCGTGGTGCTCGGCATGGGCTATACCTGGGAGGCGGCGCTGGGCGCCGTGTTCCTTTCCGGTTTCACCTTCTTCCTGTTAAGCGTGTTCAAGATCCGTGAATGGATCATCAATTCCATTCCGCTCTCCCTGCGCCTGGGCATCGCCGCCGGTATCGGCCTGTTCCTGGCCATGATCGCGCTGAAGAACGCCGGTATCGTGGTATCGAATCCGGCCACCTACGTGGCGCTGGGCGATCTTTCCGAGCCGTCCGCGATCTATGCACTGCTGGGCTTCTTCGCCATTACTGCCATGGCCTACCTGCGTGTCACCGGCGCGGTGATGATCGGTATCCTCGGCGTGACCGTGCTGGCCATGATCCTTGGTCACAACGAGTATGGCGGCCTGATGTCGATGCCGCCCTCCATCGCGCCGACCTTCATGGCGCTGGACCTCGCCGGCGCGCTCGACGTGGCCATGCTCAGCGTGATCTTTGCCTTCCTGTTCGTCGACCTGTTCGATACCTCGGGCACGCTGGTGGGCGTGGCCCACAAGGGCGGCCTGCTCGACAAGGACGGCAAGCTGCCGCGGCTGGGTCGCGCCATGATGGCCGACAGCGGCGCCTCCATGGCGGGTGCGGTGCTGGGTACCTCGACGACTACCAGCTACATCGAGTCCACCGCGGGCATCGTCTCAGGTGGTCGTACCGGGCTGACCGCCGTGGTAGTGGCCGGGCTGTTCCTGGTCAGCCTGTTCTTCGCCCCGCTGGCAGGCTCGATTCCAGCCTACGCCACGGCGGGTGCGCTGCTCTACGTGGCGGTACTCATGGCGGGTAGCCTGTCCCACGCCAACTGGGACGACCCGACCGATGCCGCTCCCGTCTTGATCGCTGCCCTGGCCATGCCGCTGACCTTCTCCATCGCCGAGGGTATCGCGCTGGGTTTCATCAGCTACGCTGCTATCAAGACCCTCTCCGGCCGCTTCCGCGACCTCAACCCGGCTGTGGTCGTACTGGCGATCCTGTTCGTGTTGAAGTTCCTGTTCCTAGACTGACATTTCCTCACCGAGAGCTGCGATGAGCATTTACGGCGACTACATCAAGTCCGTGATCCGAACCGTCCCCGACTGGCCGCAGCAGGGGGTCAACTTTCGCGACATCACGCCGCTGCTGCAAAACAGCTCGGCTTTCCGCAAGCTGATCGACAGCTTCGTGCACCGTTATCAGGACATGGAGCTCGATGCAATCGCCGCCATTGATGCGCGCGGTTTCATCATCGGTGCACCGGTGGCATACGAGCTGGGCTGCAGCTTCGTGCCGGTGCGCAAGAAGGGCAAGCTGCCGTTTCGCACCATCAGCGAGACCTATACGCTGGAGTACGGCCAGGCCGAGGTGGAGCTGCACTCCGATGCGTTCCGCCAGGGCGACAGGATCCTGATCATGGACGACCTGATCGCCACCGGTGGCACCATGCTGGCCGCCGCCAAGCTCATCACCCGCTCCGGCGGGCAGGTGGTGGAGACTGCGACCATCATCGACCTGCCGGAGATCGGCGGGTCACACAAGATTCGCGAGGCCGGCTTCAGTGTCTTTGCGGTCTGCTCCTTCAATGAGGACGAGTGACGAAATCATGAGCAACGCCCGCTATCATCAGCACTTCACCGTCTCCTGGGATCAGCTTCATCGTGACGTGCGCGAGATGTGTCATCGCCTGGTCGAGCGCGACTTCAAGGGTATCGTGGCGATCACCCGGGGTGGCCTGATTCCAGCGGCGCTGTTTGCTCGTGAGCTCAACGTGCGCCTGATCGACACGGTCTGCATCAGCAGCTACGACCACATGGAACAGGGCGGCCTCGACGTGATGAAGGGCGTCGACCACGATGGCGATGGCTGGCTACTGGTCGACGATCTGGTCGATACCGGCAAGACTGCCCGCAAGGTACGTGAGATGCTGCCCAAGGCGCATTTCGTGACCGTCTATGCCAAGCCGGAGGGTCGCCCCCTGGTGGACCAGTACCTGACCGAAGTGGCCCAGGATTGCTGGATCCAGTTCCCGTGGGACATGGGGGTGGCTTACGTGGAACCCCTGGTCGATCAGGTCAAGCGATAGGCGAGACGAGGGCGACATGAGCTGTCCTTTGCCGGAGAGTTGGCAGCGCTGGTTGGGAGGCGAGTTCGAGGCCTCCTACATGCAGGCGCTGCGTGATTTCCTGACGGCCGAAAAGGCCGCCAGGAAGGTCATCTACCCCCACTCCTCGAACTGGTTCCGGGCCTTCGAGCTGACGCCGCTGGAGCAAGTCAAGGTGGTGATCCTGGGACAGGACCCCTACCACGGCCCCAGCCAGGCCCATGGGCTGTGCTTCTCGGTATTGCCGGGGGTGGCAACGCCGCCATCACTGATCAACATCTACAAGGAGCTGGCAGCCGATATCGGCTGCCAGCCGGTCAGCCACGGCCATCTGGAATACTGGGCGCGGCAGGGCGTGCTGCTGCTCAACACTTCGCTGACGGTGGAGCAGGGCAACGCCGGCTCGCATCGTGGCAGAGGCTGGGAGATCTTTACCGATCGTGCCATCGAGGTCGTCAATGCTCATGCCGAGCCTTCTGTTTTTCTGCTATGGGGTAGCCACGCGCGGCAGAAGAAGGCATTGATCGACACGACGCGACACCTGGTGCTGGAGTCGCCGCACCCGTCGCCGCTCTCGGCTCACCGAGGCTTTTTCGGCAATCGCCATTTCTCCCGCGCCAATGCCTTTCTCGAAGCGAAGGGACGCGAGCCGATTGACTGGCAGCTGCCTGCTACCCCCGAAGTGGCGACCGTGTAGCGGAGATGCCTTAACCTGCTCGCGGGTTGCAGGTAAAATGCGCGCGACTCGTCCACAAGACACACGTCGCCACTTCCACCCCACGCCGAGAGGTCCGTCATGAGCGTCCACGCCATTCAACATCCGCTGGTCCAGCACAAGCTGGGTCTGATGCGCGAAGCCGGCATCAGTACCAAGAGCTTTCGTGAGCTGGCCGGTGAGCTGGCCAAGTTGCTCACCTACGAGGCGACCAAGGACCTGGAATTGGAGGAGCAGAACATCGACGGCTGGAGCGGCAAGCCGATTCCGGTGAAGCTGCTCAAGGGCAAGAAGGTGACCATCGTGCCGATCCTGCGCGCCGGGCTGGGCATGCTGGATGGCGTGACCGACCTGATCCCCAGCGCTCGTATCAGCGTGGTGGGGCTCTACCGCGACGAGGAGACACTCGAGCCCGTGCCTTACTTCGCCAAGTTCGCCGGCGATCTCGGCGAGCGCATGGCGATCGTCATCGATCCCATGCTGGCGACCGGCGGTACTATGGTGGCGACGCTCGACATGCTTCGAGAGCGTGGCTGTCAGCAGATGAAGGTGATCGTGCTGGTGGCGGCTCCCGAAGGGATCAAGCGGGTGCAGGACGCCTATCCCGACATCGAAATCTATACTGCGGCGGTGGACGACCATCTCGACGAGCATGGCTATATCGTCCCCGGTCTGGGCGATGCAGGAGATAAGATCTTCGGTACCCGGTGAGCCATACGATACGGATAATACGCCCCTGAGATTGCGATCCAGGGGCGTTTTTCTGGGCAGGATGCCTTCATACCAATCAATGACACAAAAGAAGGATAGCTTCCCATGAATGAACACGTGGCGACGGCGCAGGCGCCGGTCGAATCCTTGCCTAGGGTGATTCTGACCGGGGCGCAAATGCTCTTCGTCGCCTTCGGTGCCCTGGTGCTCGTACCCTTGCTGACCGGCCTCGATCCCAGCGTGGCGTTGTTCACCGCCGGTGTCGGTACCCTGGTGTTCCACGGCGTGACCCGGGTCACCGTGCCGGTCTTCCTGGCCTCGTCCTTTGCCTTCATTGCCCCGATCCAGGGTTCGGTGGCCAATTTCGGCGTGCCGGCCACCATGGGGGGGCTAATGGCGGCGGGGCTGGTCTATGTGGCGGTCTCTCAAGCGGTGCGTCTCAAGGGCACCGCCTGGCTGCATCGCCTGTTGCCGCCGGTAGTGGTAGGGCCGGTCATCATGGTGATCGGCCTGGCCCTGGCGCCGGTGGCGGTTAGCATGGCCACCGGCGAGACCAGCGACCATATCGACTATGGTCCCGCCACCCTGCTGTCGATGGCCAGCTTGCTGGTCACGCTGGTATTGGCAGTGTTCGGGCGCGGCCTGTTGCGCCTGGTGCCGATCATGGGCGGCATCCTGGTGGGTTATGCAATGGCGTTAATGATGGGCCTGGTGGACTTTGCGCCGGTGCATGAAGCCGCCTGGCTGGCCTTGCCGTCGTTCACGGCGCCGAGTTTCCATTGGGCGGCGATCCTGTTCATGATTCCGGTGGCCATTGCTCCCGCCGTCGAGCATATCGGCGACATGATCGCCATCGGCTCGGTCACTCGCAAGAACTACCTGGAGAAGCCCGGGCTGCACCGCACCCTGCTGGGCGACGGCCTGGCGACCTCCGTGGCGGCATTGTTCGGCGGCCCGCCCAACACCACCTACTCGGAGGTAACCGGGGCGGTAACCCTGACTCGCGCGTTCAATCCGAAGATCATGGTCGTTGCGGCCTGCCTCGCCGTTGGCCTGGCCTTCGTCGCCAAGCTCGGGGCGCTGTTGCAGACCATTCCAGGCCCGGTGATGGGCGGCATCATGACCCTGCTGTTCGGCTCCATTGCGGTGGTGGGCATGAATACGCTGGTGCGCGCCGGTCACTCCCTGACGGCGCCGCGCAACCTCGTGGTGGTGTCACTGATCCTGGTCTTCGGCATCGGCGGCATGCAGTTCGGCGGCGGTCAGTTCACCCTGCAGGGCGTGAGCCTGGCGGCCCTGGTGGGTATCGTGCTGAACTGGGTGCTGCCCGGCGCCGAAGAGGAGTAACGGACAGCCTTGAGCTTTGTTCGCAGCGTCGGCGAGTGCAGGCGGTTCTGCGTCGAACTCAAGCGTGATGCAACTCCCTGCCGCCCTCCGAGAAGGTCGGCGGGGAGTTGGCGCTAACGATCACGCACTCACCGTCCCCCACGTTGCGAAAGCGGTGGGGCAGGCGGGAATCGAAGTAGTAGGCGTCGCCCGCGCGCAGGATCCGGGCCTCGCCTGCCACCGTGAGCTCTATCTCACCCGAAATCACCACGCCGCCTTCCTCACCGTCGTGTTCGAGCATGTCGGCGCCGGTGTCGGCTCCGGGCGGGTAGCGTTCATGAATGATCGACATGCTGCGATCGGGGCGGCGTGCCGCCACCAAGCGCCATGACAAGTGGCCATCGCCGATCTCGGTGAGTTCTTCGGCGGGATAGAAGGCGCGCGGCGACGAGGGTTCGTCTCCGGCGAAGAAAGCGCTGATCGAAACCGGCAGCGCATCGAGTATTTTCTTCAACGAGCTGACCGAGGGGCTGACGCTGTTCTGCTCTATCAGCGAGATGGTGCTATTGGTGACACCGGCTCGCTTGGCCAGCTCGCGTTGGGATAGCTTGCGCGCCTTGCGTAATTCGCGCAGGCGGCTTCCCACATCAAATCCATCCATTGTCAGGTCCAGGGTGCGTTCGATTTGTTTGACGCATGATACCCTCGCTGCCGCCGTCGTGCATGAGCTGATCCGGATCATGGCGCATGCACATTGGCGCACTCGCCATGGCACCGGCGTGCAGGCTGAGGCATCATGGGGACATGACCGATCGATCAGAAGCCCGCGTCCTGGATCCCTTGACCGATGTCACCGGCCTGATTCTGGCCGGAGGGCAGGGCAGCCGCATGGGCGGCCGCGACAAGGGACTGGAGCGGCTGGGTGGGGTGGCTCTGGTGGATCATGTCCGGGCGCGCCTGGCCGGTAACGTGGCTGAGGTATTGATCAGCGCCAACCGGCATCTCGAGTGCTACCGGACCCTGGTCGATCATGTCGTGACCGATACCGAGGGCGGCTTCCAAGGGCCGTTGATGGGTATCTACAGTGGGCTGTGTGCTGCCACAACCCCGTGGGTGCTGGTGGTGCCCTGCGATACGCCGCTGCTTCCGCACGACCTGGTGACCAGAATGGCGGCCGGCATCGGCCATCACCGTATCGCCGTGGCCCATGACGGCGAGCGTTGGCATCCTGTCGTGATGCTGCTGGAGCGTGCGCTGGCGGGGGATCTTTTCACCGCCCTCGCCGCAGGGGAGCGTAAGGTCGGTCGCTGGATAGAACGCCACGCCTGGACCTGCGTGGATTTCAGCGACTGCCCCGGGGCTTTCGGCAACCTTAATACCGAAGAGGACAAGCGGTGTCTGGAGGCGCGTATGCATAGCAAGAGGAGGGGAGGACCCTGATGACATCTGCGGAGCCTGCCCAGCTCGATTTCGACGATGCGCTGCCGCTGCTCGGCATCGCCGCCTGGAGCGGCACCGGCAAGACAACACTGCTAGAGCGCCTGCTGCCACGACTAACGGCACGCGGGTTGCGGGTTGCCGTGATCAAGCATGCCCATCACGGTTTCGATGTCGATCAGCCGGGGAAGGACAGTCATCGCCTGCGACAGGCCGGTGCCGTGCCGATGCTGGTTGCCTCCCGTGCCAGGTGGGCCATGATGATGGAAACTCCCGGACAAGAAGAGGCCGACCTGGCACAACTGATCGAGACGGTGCGCGGTCAGCGCCCCGATCTGGTGCTGGTGGAAGGCTTCAAGGCCTGGCCCCTGCCCAAGCTGGAACTGTACCGCGAGGAGCTAGGCAAGACGCTACGCGTGGCCGAGGACCCCTGGGTCAAGGCGGTGGCCAGTCAACCTCCCGTCAGTGTGCCGGAGGGGGTCGATTGGCTCGATCTGGACGACCTGGAGGCGATTGCAGAATGGGTCAGTGAATGGCCGACCCGCTGGTCGTCGGCGCGGGCACCGCGCAGCCTGGTCTGAGCTTACCTTCCTGCCATGAGCATGCATCCATATAACCGAATTCGAGGCTGCTCCACATGAGTCTGACCCATCTCAACCAGCGCGGCGAGGCCCACATGGTCGACGTTGCCGACAAGGCGGAAAGCCGCCGTGAGGCAACCGCGTCCGGCTATATCCAGATGAAGCCCGAGACGCTGGCACTGCTGAGCGAAGGCGGTTTGCCCAAGGGTGATGTGCTGGCCACGGCGCGTATTGCCGGTATCCAGGCCGCCAAGCGAACCCATGAGCTGATCCCGCTGTGTCATGCACTGCCGTTGTCCAAGGTGGCAATCGACTTTCATCTGGACGAAGCGAATTGCCGGGTCGAAGTGATAGCCACTTGCCGCCTCAATGGGCGAACCGGTGTGGAAATGGAGGCATTGACGGCGGTCTCGGTGGCATGCCTGACGCTTTACGACATGTGCAAGGCCGTGGACAAGGACATGGAGATCGGCGCCATCCATGTCGATGCCAAGCGTGGTGGCAAGTCGGGCGATTATCAGCGTCAGGCAAGCGTAACGGCAGCTCCGATCGTGACCGGCGAAGGTGCGGCGGGGGAGGTCTCGGTGGGTAGTCGTTGCGATACCGACTCGCCCTGTGTTCGGGTCAAGTTCCTCGCCGAGTTGCGAGAACGGCTTGGCGTGAGCGAGCTGACTCTGCCTCTCGATACCCTGCCAAGTACCGATGTCGGAGGCTTGAAGAGCGCACTGCTCAAACGCGATGCACGCTTCGCACGACTGGGCGAGGGACGGGTGCTATGTGCCGTGAACCAGGTCATGGCGCTGGATGCGACCCCGATCACCAATGACGATGAAGTGGCATTCTTCCCGCCGGTAACGGGAGGTTGAGCGGCATGATTCGGGTTCAGCAGGCCGCATTCGATGCGGGCAGCGAGCAACGCCAGCTGCTGGAAGGGCGGACGGACATCGGCGCCGTGGTTAGCTTCACCGGGCTGGTGCGAGACTTCAACGAACGGCCCGACGTGAATGCGCTGACGCTCGAACACTACCCTGGCATGACCGAGGTCGCGCTGGGCGAGATCGTGGCGGAGGCAGAGTCGCGCTGGCCGCTGCAGGGCGTGCGCTTGATTCATCGGGTTGGACGTCTTGGTCCCGGAGATCCTATCGTATTGGTTGTGGTCGCCAGTGCCCATCGTCGTGCTGCCTTCGAGGCATGTGACTTCATCATGGACTATCTCAAGACTCGTGCGCCTTTCTGGAAAAAGGAACATAGCATTACCGGGGATTACTGGGTTGCCGAGCGCGAGTCGGACCACCGGGATGCCAGCCGCTGGGAGAGCGACAATGACAAAATCCCCTGAGACCCTGCCAGCCGAACTGGTCGATGGCTTCGGCAGGAAGGTTCGCTATGTGCGGATCTCCGTTACCGATCGCTGTGACTTTCGTTGCGTCTACTGCATGAGTGAGGAGATGACCTTCCTGCCGCGGGCGCAGATCCTCACGCTCGAAGAGTTGGGTTTGGTCGCGCGGGCGTTCGTCGAGATGGGTGTGGAAAAGATTCGCCTTACCGGTGGCGAACCTCTCGTGCGGCGTGGTATCGATCAGCTCATCGAACAGACCAGCTCGCTTCCCGGGCTGCGCGATCTGGCAATGACCACCAATGGTGCGGGACTGGTCAAGCATGCCCGGCGCCTGCGTGAGGCGGGCCTCGACAGGCTCAACATCAGCCTGGATACGCTTGATTCCGAGCGTTTTCGACGCTTGACGCGCACCGGGGATCTGTCTCGTGTGCTGGAAGGATTGCAGGCAGCGCAAGAGGCCGGCTTCGAGCGTATCAAGCTCAATGCCGTAATTCTCAAGGGACGTAATGACGACGAGGTGCTCGACCTGGTCGAGTTTGCCAGATCCCGAGGCGTTGATCTGAGCTTCATCGAGGAGATGCCGCTGGGGGATGTTTCCGATCACTCCCGCGCCGAGACCTTCTGCTCGAGCGATGACGTAAAGTCCATGATCGAACGCTACCATGAGCTGATTCCGACGGCCGAAACGACACTCGGGCCTTCACGCTATTTTCGCATGCCGGATAGCAGCAGTCGCATCGGCTTCATTTCACCGCATAGCCACAACTTCTGTGCCAGCTGCAATCGTGTGCGTGTCACTGCAGAGGGGCGGCTATTGCTTTGCCTGGGCAATGAGCACTCCGTAGACTTGCGTGCGGTGTTGCGACAATACCCCGGGGACCTCGATGCCTTGAAGCATGCCATTGTCGCGGCGCTGCCGCTCAAGCCCGAACGCCATCATTTCACTACCGATGGCGATGTCCAGATCGTGCGCTTCATGAACATGACCGGCGGCTGAGCAACAGCGAGAGAGGGGTTCTTTCTCTCCATTGTTTGGCGATATTCTGCCTTGCGTTGGAAAGGACTTTTCTTGCCAATTCGGCAAATCGGCATATACTTTTGACGAGTGAGCCTTGTGGCTGACTCGTCTTTTTCTTGCATGGAGGAGGCCAATGTCCAGCGAAACCCTGGAGCGTATCGCCCGTAACAAGAACGTGGCTCGTGCTGCGGCCCGCCAGTTGAGCATGGAACAGCTGCACAAGCTGTCCGATGTGATCGGCGAGGTCATCGAGCAGAAAAATGAAGAGGAGAAGCTCCGCAAACAGGAAGAAGCGGACAAGGAAAAGAAACTGGCTGAGATCCGCGAGGCCATGAATGATGCCGGTCTCTCCGTGGAAGATCTCGTAGGGGAACAGCCGCGCCGTCGGCGTGGTCGTCCGCCCAAGAATGCCAGCGGTTCGTGAGCCAGTTGTCCACGAATCGTCTGCTCGCGCAACTCGGGTCGGGGGTGATGCATGAGGTGTCTCCCCCGGCCTGTTGACTCATCTCTGCTGAATGCCGCTCCGCTATGACCGATAGGTACTCAGCGGTAGGCAGGTACCTCCACGGCCACCAGTTGGAGGTGTACGTCCGGTAATTGGCGCAAGTGCTGACCCAGCCAGGAAGTGACGAGAGGCTGCAGGGCGGTACGCAATTCGGCCAAGGTGTCCGCCTCGACTTCCTCCAGACGCTCATCAAGCCAATCGGTAAAGCTATCTTCGTCCATGGCGCTGACTCGATGGGCGTCCATCATCAAGCGACCGATGCGCGTCCAGCCGGTTTTCGTCGAGGCGACCGACAGTGCAAGATGCAGGATGCCATGGCGTGGCGATCCGCGCTCGGCAGTCAATCCCGGCAAAGGGGTGACGGCATCCTGACTGACGATGCAGGGTCGCTGTGGATGACGCGACTCCAGGCTCAAACCCTCGCCATCGAGTCGAACGAGATCGCCATTGATCGGCGCCAGCGGTGCCTGTATTCCCATCGACTCCGCAAGTTCCTGATGGGCCTGTTGATGACGGCGTTCACCATGTACCGGCAGTAGATGGCGTGGCTTTATCCAACCATAGAAGGTACGCAGCTCGTCCTGGGCGGGATGCCCCGAGGCATGAAGCTCGGGGTGGTTGAACTCGTCCCACACTGCAACGTCGAGATGTCTCAGGGCATGTTTGAGTCGTTCGATCTGACGCTCGTTGCCGGGAATCGCCTTGGCTGAAAAGATCACGGTGTCGCCGGCCATGAGCTCGAGGCTGTGGTGGCGGCCGTTAGCCAGGCGGCTGAGGGCGGCGCGAGGTTCGCCCTGGCTGCCGGTAGCAATGACCAGCACTTCCTCCGGCGGGAGGTAGCCGAGGTCGCTGACCGGCACCAGCGGTGGCATGTCGTCCAGGTAGCCGAGGCCCCTGGCCACGGCCACCATGCGCTCCATGGCCCGTCCCATCAAGCTGACCCGACGACCGCAGCGTTCGGCGGCTCGGGCTACGGCCAGGACCCTGGCCAGGTTGCTGGCAAAGCAGCTCACCACGACCCGGCCTGAACACTGGCTCAAGCGCTGCTCCAGCGCCCTGGCTACTTCGCCTTCACTGCGCGAATGACCCGGCATGGGAGCATTGGTGGAGTCGCCGACCACCAGGTCAACCGGCGCCAGGGCGCGAAACAGCGAACCTTTCACCGGCGGGCCGATCAGCGGTTCTGGATCCAGCTTCCAGTCGCCGGTGTGCAGCACGCGATAGTCGCCGGCGGCGATCAGCAGGGCGCAGCTTTCCGGTATCGAATGGGTCAGTGGCAGGTAGCGCAGGGTGAAGGGGCCATTCTCCAGCGCCTCGCCCGGCTCGATTACCTGGATGGCGTCGACGGCGAGGCCGCGTTCGACGAACTTGACCCGCAGCAGGCCGGCCGCCAGGGGCGTGGCATATACAGGGCATTGCCACTTGGGCCATAGCCAGGCGGCGGCGCCGATATGGTCCTCATGGCCATGGGTAATGACCAGGATCCTGGGGCGAATACCGAGCGCCTCGGGCGTCTCGAGGCTGGGTACCTGGAGCGGTGCATCCGGCAGGTCCTGGCGAATCATCATGCCGCAATCAACGGCAATCCACTCATTCTCGTGCCCGTAGAGCCCCAGGTTCATGCCGATTTCACCGCAGCCTCCCAGTGGCAGGAAGTGAAGCGGGGAACGGCGGCGGGGGCGTATCGTGGCGTGAGTCGAATGCATCGGCAAATCATGACCAGACAATGGAAACTTCACTATACGGGAACGTCGCGACCCAGAACAATGCGATGCCGACGGCGAGTACGATGTTGAGCGTGTTCCCACTCTGTCGAGTTCGCTACAATGCGTGCTCTCCGACAGCGTTCCGCACCAGGTTGGCCCATGTCTCACTATTATCGTCTCGTAGTCTCCTGCCCCGATCGCCGTGGCATCGTGGCCCGCGTTTCCGGTTTCATTGCCGGTCACGGCGGCTCCATCACGGAGGCCAGTCAGCACTCAGACCTCGAAGCCGGGCGATTCTTCATGCGCTACGAGATCCTGGCCGACTCGATCGGCATGACCGCCGCCGAGCTCAAGGATGCCTTCGAGCCCGTGGCCCGCGAATTCGATATGGATTGGGCATTGCGCGATACGCGTCGCCGACCGCGGGTAGTGATCATGGTGTCACGCGAGTCGCACTGTCTCGTCGACCTGCTGTACCGCTGGACGGCAGGTGAACTGGAGGGCGATATCGTCGGGGTCATCTCGAACCACGACGACATGCGCAGCATGGTGGAATGGCATGGCTTGCCCTACCATCACGTGCCCATCACAAGCGACGGCAAGCAGGCGGCATTCGAGGAGGTGGAGCGTCACGTCGAAGCGCTGCAGGCCGATACCGTAGTGCTGGCCCGCTACATGCAGATCCTGCCGCCGCGGCTGTGTGAGCGCTATTCCGGGCGGGTGATCAACATCCACCATAGCTTCCTGCCGTCATTTGCCGGGGCGCGGCCCTACCACCAGGCTCACTCTCGAGGTGTCAAGCTGATCGGAGCCACCTGTCACTACGTCACTGAGGAACTGGATGCCGGGCCGATCATCGAACAGGACATACATCGCGTGAGCCATTGCCATACGCCCCAGGATCTGGTCCGCTTCGGTCGCGATGTCGAGAAGGGGGTCCTGGCGCGAGGCTTGCGTTGGCATCTCGAAGACAGGGTGCTGATCCATGGTAACAAGACCGTGGTCTTTGCCTGACAAGTACAGGTAGGGAGGCAATGACATTTTCCGAGCCGATTCTTGCCCCATGGCTGCTGTTCGCCTGTGGGCTTGCCTCGTCGCTGGGGCTGGTCCTGGCGCTGCGTCAGCGTCCGTGGCAGGTCCTGCTGGCAAACCAAGGCCTGCAACATCGCTGGCTGGCGGCTAGCGTGGCGGTCGTACTGCTGTGGCAGCTCAGGGCTCAATCGGTCGATTGGCTGGCGCTTCAACTGATGCTGACGGCGCTGCTGACGCTGGTCTTCAAGGCGCCACTGGCACTGACGACCAATCTGTTGGCCAATCTCTCGCTGGTCGCGTTGGGCAAGGCTGGCTTGCCACTGCTCGGCGTCAACGTGCTGATCACCGGATTGGTGCCTGTGCTGGTCATGGTGGCGATATGGCGTATCGTGGATCGCTACCTGCCGGACAACCTGATGGTCTTTCTCTTCCTGTGCGGTTTCTTCGGCGCCGCGTTGGCGACGCTGGGGACTGGGTTCGCCGGTTTGGGATTGGTCATGCTCGGAGCCAGCGACCCAGATGCCATCCATCTGGCAAAGGAGTACGCCCTGTTCCTGCCACTACTGATGCCTTCGGAGGCCTTTCTCACCGGAATGCTGCTCAGCGTGCTGATGGTCTATCACCCCGACTGGGTCGCTACCTTCAACGACCACCGCTATATCGATACCAAATGAAGCTTCAGAACGGCAGGCTGAGCTGACGCCGCGCATCGTCCGTCACCAGCCTGACTCCTACGCCGAGCAGCCGTACCGGGCGCGCGCGGCGTGCCCAGGCCTGTTCCATCAGGGCAGCGAAGTTCTCCAGATTAGGCAAGCCGCCTCGTGAGTCGAGGGTGGTGAGGGAAAAGTCGTCGAAGCGTACCTTGACGAAAATGCCGGCCACGGGCGGATGTCCGTGCCGGGCGAGCCGGGCGTCGAGACGCTCGCACAGGGGTGCCAGCTCGGCATGGCATAGCGAGAGGTCGGGCAGGTCGCTGGCGAAGGTGATCTCCGCGCTCACCGACTTGCGTTCGCGCTCGATGCGCACCGGCCTGTCGTCGATTCCCCTGGCCAGTTCGAACAGGCGCCGCCCGAACTTGCCGAATTCCTGCAGCAATCGGTCGAGCGGTATCCGCTGCAGATCGCTGCAGGTCTCGATGTCGAGGGCCTGCAATCGCTTGGCCGTGGCCGGGCCTACGCCGTGCAGCTTGTTGACCGGAAGCTGGCACACGAAGTCGTCCACCTGGGACGGAGAAATGACGGTAAGGCCGTCGGGTTTATCCCAGTCGCTGGCGATCTTGGCCAGAAATTTCGACGGAGCGGCACCCACTGACACCGTGATGCCGACGCGCTTCAGGCACTCCTCCTTCAGCCAGCGTGCCATCCAGGTGGCACTGCCCGAGAAGCGCGTAACGTCGGTGACGTCGAGAAAGGCTTCGTCCAGCGATAGCGGTTCCACCAGCGGGGTGAGTTCGTGAAAGATCGCCGATATCTGGCGTGACGCTTCGCGGTAGCGATCGAAGTCCCCGCGCAGCAGGGTCAGGTGGGGGCATAGGCGCAGCGCGCGCGCCGTGGGCATGGCGGAGTGAATGCCGTAGGCGCGGGCAGGGTAGTTGCAGGTGGCGATGACCCCGCGCCCCTCCGCACTGCCACCGATGGCTAGCGGCACATCGCGCAGCGTCGGGTTGTCACGCATCTCCACCGCGGCATAGAAGCAGTCGCAATCGGCATGCAGAATCTTGCGGCTCATGGAGATTCGCCAGCTCTCACCCCAAAGCTTGGCCGTTGCCGCCGCGTATCACTCCCACACCAATCCCCTCGATGTCGAGCTCCTGTCGGCGCAGGTCCACCTCGATCGGGGCGAAGTCGGCGTTCTCGGCTTCCAGCACCACACGATGCCCCTGGCGATGGAAGCGCTTGACCGTCACTTCGTCCTCCAGGCGTGCCACCACGATCTGGCCGTCGCGCACACGGTCGGTGCGATGCACGGCCAGCAGATCCCCCTCGAGAATGCCGATGTCTTTCATCGACAGGCCGCGTACCTTGAGCAGGTAGTCGGCGCGCGGAGTAAAGAAGTCGGGTGGCAGGGGGCAGTAGCGGTCAATGTGTTCGGCGGCAAGGACAGGGCTGCCGGCGGCCACTTCACCGATGATGGGCAGGCCTTCGGCGCTAGGTTCGCTGACGAGGCTGTCGGCTTCCTGCGCGGGCAGGCGAATGCCGCGGGAGGTGCCGCGTATCACGCGGATCACGCCTTTGCGCTCCAGGGCGCGCAGGTGCTCTTCGGCGGCGTTGGGCGAGCGAAAGCCCAGTGCACGGGCGATCTCGGCGCGAGTGGGCGGGTAGCCGAATTCGTTCATGGTCTTGACGATAAAGTCATAAACGTTCTGCTGGCGCGATGTGAGAGGGCGGGTCATGGCGAACTCCAGAGGCGTGACTGCCGTATTGGTCAAGTATACAGCATGGAAGCCCATACAGTAAAAGGGGGGGTGGTGAGCGTCTCGCCTCGTATCGCAAAAGCGTTTAAAACGCTTTCGTTCATCGATACATTGAGGCAAAAGATGTAATGGCGTAGACTTTTGTAATGTTTAAAACAGTTGTTTTCAGTGGGAACTGATCATGGCCCAGACCGATACCGTCACGCGCATCCTCGATACCGCCGAGGTGCTGTTCGCCGAGCGCGGCTTCGCCGAGACCTCGCTACGTACCATCACCAGCAAGGCTCGCGTCAACCTCGCTGCGGTCAACTACCACTTCGGCTCGAAGAAGGCGCTGATCCAGGCGGTCTTCTCGCGCTATCTCGACCCTTTCACGGTACGCTTTCATCACGCTCTCGATGAACTCGAGGCGCAGCACGCCGGCGCTGTCATCCCATTGGAGCAACTGCTCGAGACCATGGCCCGAACGGTGCTCGAGGTGCCCGCGGAGAAGCACAGTCTCAAGGTCTTCATGAAGCTGCTGGGACTCGCCTACAGTCAGGCCCAGGGCCACCTGAGGCGGCATATCCAGGAGGAGTACGGTAGCGTGTTCACCCGCTTCACGGATCTGGTGCGCCGCGCCACGCCTGAGTTGCCCGATGCCGAGCGCTTCTGGCGCCTGCACTTCGTGCTGGGGACGGTGATCTTCACCCTCTCCGGTCTCGACGCACTGCGCGACATCGCCGAGAAGGATTATCATGAGCACGTTTCGGTGCGTGACCTGATTCGGCGCCTGCGCCCCGTGGTGGTAGCGGCCATGAATGCGCCTCTGCCGCCGCCCGCCGCCCAGCCGGCCAAGGCGAGCTGATATGCGTACTCCGCAACTGGAGGCCCTGCCACCCAGGGAGGGGCTGTGGTTCGAGGTGGACATCGGTCGTCAATGCCTCGTCCAGTGGCAGGGTGAGCAGCGCCAGGCGGAGTGGCCGGTATCGACGGCCGCGGCGGGGGTGGGCCAGCGTGAGGGCAGTGGTTGCACGCCGCGCGGCTGGCACTACGTGCGGGCAGCGATCGGTCAAGGACAGCCGCCGGGCGCGGTGTTTCGTGGCCGACGTCCCACCGGTGAAGTGTACAGCGCGGCGCTGGCCGAGGCGCATCCTGGGCGAGACTGGATCCTGACCCGTATCCTTTGGCTGTGCGGGCTCGAGCGGGGAGTCAATCGCGGCGGCGACGTCGACTCCCAGAGGCGCTATATCTATCTACATGGCACTCCGCCCGATCAGCCGATGGGGGAGCCCCGCTCGCATGGCTGCATTCGCATGCGTGACGAGGCGCTGCTGCAGCTCTTCGCACTGGCCCAACCGGGCACTCCCTTCTGGCTGCACGAGTGACGAGGCGGTGAAGGCACGCCAGGACGGGCATTGCTCGGTGTGCCCTGGATGGCTGTTGCCATCGGCGCCTTTAGTCTAGAATCAGCTCCCTTTCATGCCCAAGGACTCCGATCATGACCCAGACCCTCGGCCCGGTGATGCTCGATCTGGAAGGCACCGCATTACGTAAGGAAGAGCGCGAATTGCTCAAGCGTCCCGAGGTGGGCGGCGTCATCCTGTTCGGCCGCAACGTCGAGCATGCGCGACAGGTGCGGAAGCTTTGCCATGACATACGGCGTGTGCGCCCTGAGCTGCTGCTGGCTATCGACCAGGAGGGCGGCCGTGTCCAGCGCCTCCGGCAAGGGGTGACGCGCCTGCCGGCCATGGGGCGTATTGGCCGGGACTACGAAGTGTCGCCGGAAGTGACCCTTCGGCTCTGTCTCGATGCCGGCTGGCTGTTGGGCATGGAGATGGCCGCCTGCGGGCTCGATCTCAGCTTTGCTCCGGTGCTCGATATCGACACTGGCGTCTCCAGCGTGATCGGCGATCGCAGCTTCTCCTCCGACCCGCAGGCGGTGGCGGCCATGGCCGGTGCGTTCATCAGCGGGCTGCACGAAGCCGGTATGGCCGCAGTGGGCAAGCACTTCCCCGGCCACGGCAGCGTGGCGGCAGACTCCCATCTGGAGCTGCCGGTCGACGATCGCCCCCTCGCGGCGTTGCGCCAGCACGACCTGATACCGTTTACGGAACTGGCTTCCCGGCTCGATGGCGTGATGCCGGCTCACGTCATCTACTCCGCCTTCGATTCGCGTCCCGCAGGGTTTTCGGCAAGTTGGTTGGGCCTGCTGCGCGAATCGCTCGGCTTCAAGGGCACCATCTTCTCCGATGATCTCGGCATGGCAGGCGCCGGCTTTGCCGGTACCCCAGGCGAGCGAGCCCTGGCCGCGTTAAAAGCCGGCTGCGACATGGTATTGGTGTGCAACGACCGCGCGGCCGCGCTCGAGGCGCTGGACGCCTGCCAGGGTCGGACCACGCGTCTGACGGCGCGCTTGCGTTACGGCCGGGCACGCCCCGACATCGAGGCGCTCGAAGCCCTGGGGCGCTGGCGTCGGGTGCATGCGCGTCTCGAGGCCATGGCGTCGCTCTGATCTGTCATATCGTTTTTCATATTCGTTTACCTGCGTTGATACGAGCCACTCATGCCCAAACTCGAAGCCGATTTTCACGAATCCCTGGCCACCATGCGCGATGTCATGGAGAACGCCGACTGCCTGATCAGCCATGAGGAGGTCGAGCGCGCGCTGGATCGCATGGCCGAGCAGATCACCGCCGATCTGGGCGACAAGCTGCCGGTCTTCTACTGCGTTATGAATGGCGGGTTGATCACCACCGGCCATCTGTTGACTCGCCTGGGCTTCCCGCTTGAGGTCGATTACCTCCATGCAACGCGCTATCGCGGTGGGTTGCGCGGTGGGGAGCTGTTCTGGCGGGTTTCGCCCGAAATCCCCATGGCCGATCGCCATGTAGTAATCGTCGATGACATTCTCGATGAGGGCGCGACGCTTGCCGCCATCCTCGATTACTGCCGCGAAGCCGGTGCGGCAAGCATTTCCACCGCCGTGCTGGTAGACAAGCGACACGATCGCAAGGCGGTGCCGGACCTCAAGGCCGATTATTGCAGCCTCGAAGTGGTCGACCGCTACGTGTTCGGCTTCGGCATGGATTACAAGGGCTACTGGCGCAATGCGCCGGGGATATTCGCTCCTAAAGGTCTCTAGCTCGCGAATACTTCATTCGCGATAGATTTCGGAATGACAACGCAAGCCATGCATTCAGATAGCTGAAAGTTTGGTGAAAAAACTATAAGACGCCTTATGTCATGACTTTATGGAATGCATAGGCGTCTTTTTTTCGTTTGAGCATGCCCTTGGCCATCTGCTCTCATTGAGCCACTGATCTCTCATGCTTGCGGGACATTGTTCATGGATTTACCTCACGTCAGCCACGGCCTGGGTATCGTGCATCCCATCTGTATAGAGCGGGGGCGTAATGCCGAGGTGTGGGACGAGCGTGGCACGCACTACATCGACTTCATCGGCGGTATCGGCGTCCTCAACCTGGGGCATTCGCATCCTCAAGTCGTCGAGGCCGTGAAGTCTCAGGCCGATACGCTGATGCATTCGGCGTTCAATGCCGTACCGCACCGCGGCTATCTGGAAGTCGTCGAGGCGCTGGATGCCTTCGTGCCCGTCTCCTACCCGCTCTCCTGCATGCTCACCAACAGCGGTGCCGAAGCCACCGAGAACGCCTTGAAGGTGGCGCGTGCGGCGACCGGGCGCCAGGCGGTCATCGCCTTCGACGACGGCTTCCATGGGCGCACGCTGGCGGCGTTGAATCTCAACGGCAAGGTGAAGCCCTACAAGAACCGCTTGGGCGCCTTGCCGGGCCCGGTGCACCACGTGCCTTTCCCCAGCGGCGACAGCGGTGTCGATGCCGACCAGGCCATGGCCGCTCTGGAGCGACTCTTCGAGGTCGAGACGCCTGCCGATGAAGTGGCGTGCATCATCGTCGAACCGGTCCAGGGCGAGGGTGGTTTCCGCGTACTGTGTGCCGACTTCGCCAAGCGGCTGCGCGCCCTGTGCGACAGACACGGCATCGTGTTGATCTTCGACGAGATCCAGTCGGGGTTCGGACGTACCGGGACCCGCTTCGCCTTCTCACGGCTGGGCGTCGAGCCCGATCTGCTGCTGATGGGCAAGAGCATGGCGGCGGGGCTGCCATTGGCGGCGGTGGCGGGTAGGGCGGAATTCATGGGCACCGTGCCCAAGGGCGGGCTGGGCGGTACCTACTCGGGCAACGCCCTGGCCTGCGCTGCGGCGCGTACGGTGATGGCTCTGATGAGCGAAGAGGCTCTGGCGAGCTGGGGAGCGCGCCAGGAGGCGCTGATCGTCGAGGCCCATCGACGCTGGCAGACCAGTGGGCGCTTCCCGATGCTGGGCAATCTCACTGGCGTGGGGGCCATGCGCGGGATCGTCTTCGAGGATACCGACCGGGCCAGCGGTGCCGAGCACCTGGCTGCGCTGCTGACGGCGGCGCGCGAGGCCGGCGTGCTACTGATGCCCAGCGGCCGGCGGCGCAACGTGCTGCGCTTGCTGGCGCCACTGACCGCCGAGCCCGACACCTTGCAAGAAGGACTCGGGCGCATCGAGCGCGCTTTGGATTCGCTCTTTCAACCCAATACCGAGGAGGCCTGAATTGCCTGCCAACTATCTTCCTTGCGATGAAATCCGTGACCGTTTTTCCCGGGCCATGTCGGCGATGTACCAGGTTGAAGTGCCGCAATACGGGGCGCTGCTCGATCTGGTCGAGTGCGTTAACCGGCAAGTTCTGGAGGCCGATCCCACCCTGGCCGAGCGCCTTGCCGCCCATGGCGAACTGGAACGCCTGGGTGCCGAGCGTCATGGCGCCATTCGTGTGGGCACGGCCCAGGAGCTGTCCATGCTGCGTCGCCTGTTCGCCGTCATGGGCATGCATCCGGTGGGCTACTACGACCTCTCCGAAGCCGGCGTGCCGGTACACTCCACGGCCTTCCGCCCGGTGGATGACGCGGCGCTGGCGCGCAACCCTTTCCGCATCTTCACCTCGCTGCTGCGCCTCGAGCTGATCGAGAGCCCGGCGCTGCGGGAGCGGGCGGCAGCCATCCTTGCCGGCCGTGATATCTTCACCCCGGCCTGTCGCCAGCTGATCGAACTCCATGAAGCGCAGGGCGGGCTCGATGAAGAGCAGGCTGAGCGCTTCATCGGCGAGGCCCTGGAGACGTTCCGCTGGCACCGCGATGCTACGGTAGATCTGGACACCTACCAGGCGCTGCATGCCGAGCATCGGCTGATCGCCGATGTGGTCTGCTTCCGCGGCCCGCATATCAATCACCTCACGCCGCGCACGCTCGATATCGACGAAGTGCAACGGCGCATGCCCGATGCCGGCATGCAGCCCAAGGCGGTAATCGAGGGGCCGCCCCGTCGCGCGTGTCCCATCCTGCTGCGTCAGACCAGCTTCAAGGCGCTGGAGGAGGGTATCCGCTTTGCCGGTGAGCGGCAGGGGACCCACACCGCCCGCTTCGGTGAAATCGAGCAGCGTGGCATGGCGCTGACCCCCAGGGGGCGTGAGCGTTACGACAGCCTGCTTGGCGAAGCACGGCGCCGCGCCGCCGGCCTCGACAACGAGGCGCATCAGCGCGTGCTCGATGAGGTCTTCGCCGACTTCCCCGATGACGAAGCCACTTTGCGGCGTGAAGGCCTGGCCTTCTTCCAGTATCGCCTTACCGACGCCGGCACGGCGGCGGTTCGTGTGAAGAGTGACTCCAGCACGGCGGCGGCTCGTGTGAAGAGTGACGCCAGCACGGCGGCAGGCCGAGTAGAGGGTGCTGGCCTGGAGACGCTGATCGCCCAGGGCTTGGTGGAAGCGTTGCCACTCACCTACGAAGATTTTCTGCCGGTCAGTGCGGCAGGAATCTTCCAATCGAATCTGGGTGGCGGGCAGAACGGGGCCTATGCCGGCAACGCCAATCGCGAGGCCTTCGAGCAGGCCTTGGGGGCTCCGGTCAGCGATGAGCTGGCGCTCTATGCCGAGCGTGAGCGGGTTTCCCGCGAGGCGGTGCTTCAAGCCCTGGGGCGCTGAGTAGCGCCTGTCACCCGGGCGCTCAACTCTTGAGAATAGCGAAAATCAAAAGCCGAACCAGGAGACCTGGTTCGGCTTTGCCATGCTGGCGCCTAACGCCTAACGCCTAACGCCTAACGCCTGGCGTCAGGAGGGGAAGGAGAACTGCGCGCCCTCGCGAACCCCGGCTGACGGCCAGCGCTGGGTGACGGTCTTGCGCTTGGTGTAGAAGCGCACGGCATCCGGTCCGTAGGCGGCGAGATCACCGAACAGCGAGCGCTTCCAGCCGCCAAAGCTGTGGTAGGAGACCGGTACCGGCAACGGCACGTTGATGCCGACCATGCCCACCTGGATATTGTCGCTGAAGTAACGCGCCGCTTCGCCGTCACGGGTGTAGATGCAGGTTCCGTTGCCGTACTCGTGGTCGTCGATCAGCTGCATGGCTTCCCGCATCGAGCCGGCGCGAACCACGAGCAGCACGGGACCGAAGATCTCCTCCTGGTAGCAGGTCATCTCGGGGGTCACCCGATCGATCAGGGTGCCACCGACATAGAAGCCGTTTTCAAAGCCCTGCACCTGCACGCCACGGCCGTCCACCACGATCTCGGCACCCTGGGCCTCGGCGCTGTCGATGTAGCCGCAGACCTTCTCCTGGTGAGCCTTGGTGATTACCGGACCGAAGTCGTTCCCGGCGTCGGCGAAGTGGCCAACCTTGAGAGCCTTCATTCGCTCCTGCATCTTGGCGACCAGGGCGTCGGCGGCGGCATCACCCACGGCGACCGCCACCGATAGCGCCATACAGCGCTCGCCGGAGGAGCCGAAGGCGGCCCCGGTTAGCGAATCGACCACGTTGTCCATGTCGGCATCGGGCATCACGATGGCGTGGTTCTTGGCACCCCCGAGGGCCTGGCAGCGCTTGCCGTTGGCGCTGGCGCGGCCGTAGATGTATTCGGCGATCGGCGTGGAGCCGACGAAGCTGACGGCCTGCACTCGCGGGTCGTCGAGCAGGGTGTCGACGGCCTCCTTGTCGCCATTGACGACGTTCAGCACGCCGGCCGGCAGGCCCGCCTCCAGTGCCAGCTCGGCGATGAACAGTGTCGAGCTCGGGTCGCGCTCGGAGGGCTTGAGCACGAAGGTGTTGCCGCAAGCGATAGCCATCGGGTACATCCACAGCGGAACCATGGCCGGGAAGTTGAACGGTGTAATACCGGCGACCACACCGAGCGGCTGGAACTCGCTCCAGGAGTCGATGCCCGGGCCGACGTTCTTGCTGTGCTCGCCCTTGAGCAGCTCCGGCACGCCGCAGGCGTACTCCACGTTCTCGATGCCGCGCTGCAATTCCCCCTTGGCATCGTGGACGATCTTGCCGTGTTCCTGGCCGATCAGCCGGCAGATCTCGTCGGCGTGCTCTTCGAGCAACTGCTTGAAGCGGAACATGACCCGGGCGCGCTTGGCCGGCGGCGTGTTGCGCCAGGCCGGGAAGGCGGCCTGGGCGGTGGCGATGGCCTCCTCGACGGTGGCCTTGCTGGCCAGGCTGACCTGGCCACCGACCTCGCCGGTGGAGGGATTGAAGATATCCTGGGTGCGCCCTTCGTCGTTGACGCGTGTACCGTTGATCAGGTGACCGAGCGTGGTCATTGCGTTACCTCTCAATTCAATTCGCCGATGGCCTCACCCAGCACATTCACCAGGCGGTCGATCTCGTCGCGCTCGACGATGAAGGGCAGGCCGAGCTGAATGGTGTCGCCGCCGTAGCGCACGTAGAAGCCCTTGTCCCAGCACTTCATGGCGATCTCGAAGGGGCGCCGTGCCGGCTCGCCGGGGTAGGGCTCGATCTGCAGGGCCCCGGCGAGCCCGTAGTTGCGGATGTCGCTGATATGGCGGGTGCCCTTGAGCCCATGCAGGGCCTCCTCGAAGACTGGACTCATCTCACGCACGCGATCGATCAGGCGGTCGTTCTCGAGTACGTCCAGGGCTGCGAGGGCGGCGGCGCAGGCCACCGGATGGCCGGAGTAGGTGTAGCCGTGGGGCAGCTCGAGCATGTAGTCGGGCCCGCCCTGTTCCATGAAGGTCTGGTAGATCTTGCCCTGCACGATTACCGCACCCATGGGCACCGCGCCGTTGGTCAGCTGCTTGGCCACATTCATGATGTCCGGCACCACGCCGAACTCCTCGGCGCCTGTCATGGCACCCATGCGGCCGAAGCCGGTAATGACCTCGTCGAAGATCAGCAGGATATCGTGCTGATCGCAGATCTCGCGCAGTCGCTTGAGGTAGCCCTTGGGCGGCGGGATGACGCCAGCGGACCCGGCCAGCGGCTCGACGATCACCGCGGCGATGTTCGAGGCATCGTGCAGGGCGATCAGCTCCAGCAATTCCTCGGCCTTCTCGGCGCCGCGCTCGGGCATGCCGCGGTTGAAGGCGTTCTCGGCAAGCAGGGTATGGGGCAGGTGGTCAGCATCGACGCCCTGGCCGAACAGGGCGCGATTGGCGCCGATGCCGCCCAGGCTGATACCGCCGAAGTTGACCCCGTGATAGCCCTTGGCGCGACCGATCAGCTTGGTCTTGGTCGGCTTGCCTTTCTTGCGCCAGTAGGCGCGGGCGATCTTCAACGAGGTATCGGCGCTCTCCGAGCCGGAACCGGTGAAGAAGACGTAATCGAGCCCCTTCGGTGTCAGGCCGCGAATGCGATGGGCCAATTCGAACGCCTTGGGGTGGCCGAATTGGAAGGCTGGGGAGTAGTCCAGCTCACCGATCTGGCGGCTGACCGCCTCGGCGATTTCCGGACGACAGTGACCCGCCCCGCAAGTCCACAGCCCGGAGAGGCCGTCGAAGACTTGCCGGCCCTGGGCATCGGTCAGGTAGCTGCCCTTGGCACCGACGATGATGCGTGGATCGTGCTTGAACTGGCGGTTGCCGGTGTAAGGCATCCAGTAGGCGTCCAATTGCTCCTGGCTCAGGCCAGCGTGCAGGGTCTCTTGAGCTGTCATGGCAGCACCCTCTGTTGGCGTTGCTGTTGTTGATGATATGAAAGCAGGCTAGTTCGGCTAGAAGCTAAGTTAAATGCAAGTTTTTTTAAGCTTACGCAAGCCACTGCTTAACTTTCTTTCCCCGCAGCGATACCCTCGAAACCGAACGTCCTGAGAAAAGGAAATGTACATGTCACGCCGCAAGCAGGCCCTCTCGGCCCAGCCCAGCGATGCCGACCTGCGCCTGCTGAAGATCTACCGCAAGGTGGTGGAATGCGGTGGCTTTTCCGCTGCCGAGGTGGAGCTGAACATCAGCCGTGCCGCCATCAGCATGGCGATGAACGATCTCGAGACACGTCTCGGCTTGCGGCTGTGCCAGCGTGGGCGTAGTGGCTTCTCCCTGACCGATGAAGGCGCGGAAGTCTACCAGGCGACGTTGCAACTGCTGGCTGCGGTGGAGGGGTTTCGCACCCGGGTCAATGGGCTGCATGCCTGGCTCAAGGGTGAACTCAACATCGGCATCACCGACAACCTGGTGACCATGCCCCAGATGCACATCACCAATGCCCTCAGCGCGCTCAAGGAGCGCGGTCCGGAAGTGCGCATCAACATCCGCATGATTCCACCCAGTGATATCGAACTGGCAGTGCTGGACGGCCGCCTGCATACCGGGGTAATCCCTGCGCTGAAGTGCTTGCCAGGGCTCGATTACCTCTCGTTGTATGCGGAGACGTCGCAGCTTTACTGTGCCTCCGGCCATGCCCTGTTTGACAGCGAGGGAGTGACCGAGCGTGAACTAGCGAGCTGTGATGCCGTGGTACCCGCCTATGCCCAGACGCCCGAGGTCAAGGCGCTGCACGAGCCGCTCAGGGCCTCAGCCTCGGCCACCGACCGGGAAGGAATCGCCTTTCTCATTCTCTCCAACCGCTATATCGGTTACCTGCCGACCCACTATGCCGAACGCTGGGTAGGGAGTGGCCGGATGCGGGCCCTGGATCCCGGGCGTTGGCACTATCTCACCCACTACAGTGCCATCACCCGCAAGGGGGCTCCGCCCAACCTGGTGCTGGAAACCTATCTTGAGGAGCTCCGCGGCATGATAGGTGAATAAGAGCGACAGAGTACCGGGTGCAATGGCAGTGACTGACTAACGCAAAACCCAGCAGGCTTGGCCTGCTGGGTTGGTGGCATGGCCCGGCCGATGCCGGGGCGCTGACTCAGCTGGTTCGTGTTGCTGGGGTAGCGCTTATGGAGGCTTCACCTGCGGCGCCCAAGTCGGTCGCGATGGCCTCTCCCTGTTCCTGCCAGAGCTGCCGCTCTTCGTCGGTTGCACGAGGTGAGAACAGGCCGAGCTGAGCATAGACAAGGCCGAAAACCGGCGACAGCCAACAGGCGAAGGCCAGCGGAATGTACAGCAGGTTCTCGACGTTGCCGTCGGCGATGCCGAGCGCCAGGGCGCTGATCACGAAGGCGCCACCGGCATTCCACGGAATCAGCGGCGAGATGAGCGTGCCGCCTTCCTCGATGGCGCGCGACAGGTTCAGGGTCGAATAGCCCATGCCACGATAGGTGGGGGCGTACATGCGGCCGGGCAGGGCGATGGAGAGGTAGGGGTCGCCGGCGACCAGGTTGGTGGAAACCGAGGTCAGCACGGCTGAGGTCTGCAGCCCTGCGAAGCTACGCACCTTGGTCATGATGGCGCGGATGATTGCCTCCAGGCAGCCCGTCTTTTCCAGCGCTCCACCGAAGCCCAGCGCGATGAGCACCAGCGAGATGGTCCACATCATCGACTGGATGCCGCCGCGATTGAGCAGGCTGTCCATGGCCGCAACGCCGGTATCGATCGAGTAACCGCTGTTGGCATAGGTCAGCACGTCATGCACGCCCGCCTCCTGAACGAGCATGGCGGTGACTGCACCGGCCAGGGCGCCGGCGAACAGCGAGGGGATGGGCGGCATGCGCTTGACTGCGAGCACGATGACCAGCACCGCCGGCAGCAACAGCCAGGCCGAGATGGTGAAGTTCGCCTGCAGTGCGGAGGTAATGGCGTCGATCCGCTCGAAGGAGGCAGAGTTGTCGTCGATCAGGGCGAAGCCGGCACCGAGATAGATGGCGAAGGCGATCAGCATGGCGGGGACAGTCGTCGGCATCATGTTCTTGATGTGCGAGAAGATGTCGGTGCCGGTGACCGCCGGGGCGAGGTTCGTGGTATCCGACAGCGGCGAGACCTTGTCGCCGAAGAACGCGCCCGAGACCACCGCGCCGGCGGTCCAGTACATCGGAATGTCGAAGCCGGCGCCGATGCCCATCAGGGCCAGGCCCACCGTGCCGACGGTGCCCCAGGAGGTACCCAGTGCCAGCGACACGATCGAGCACAGCAGCATGGCTGCGGCCAGGAAGATGGTCGGCGAGAGGATCGTCAGGCCGTAGTAGATCAGGGTGGGCACGGTGCCGCTGGCAATCCATACGCCAATGATCATGCCGACGCAGATCAGTACCGAGACGGAGGGCAGCGACACGTGAATGACGTGGAAGATCCCTTCTTCTATCTGCTTCCAGCGGAAGCCAAGCTTGACGCCTACCAGCGCCGTGATGGCCAGACCGATGGCCAAGGGGATATGCGGAGTGAAGTCGCCGAAGTAGAACAGCTGCACTGCCAGTACCAGCAGTGTCAGGACGACGGGAGTCAGCGCCAGCGCCAGACTTGGCTGCTGATGCTGGATGGGCGTTGAACTTTTCATATTAACTTTACCTTGGGACAAGTGTGCGTTTGTTCTTGGGTTGCTTATTACTTGATAAGCACTACGCAGCTTCCCAACCCTCGTCGCCATGGCAGGCGACCAAGGCCGATCACTGGGTTCTCCGGGTATCGTCGTGGGATCACCTCCTCGGGTCGTTGCCGCTTGTTGTCATTAGCATCGTCCCTCAAGCCTGATTGTTGGCCAATTTTGATAGGAATTGGCTCCAAATAACGCTAGATTGTTTTACCTTTGTCCTTAAAAATAAAAAATGGTAGGCAATATGGCTAACAAACTGGACCGCATAGACCGCCGTATCCTGAACCAGTTGCAGGAGAATGGGCGTCTTTCCATCGTGGAGCTTGCCAGCCGGGTCAATCTGACCAAGACGCCTTGCGCTCAGCGAGTGCGCCGGCTCGAGCAGGCCGGCATCATCCGCGGCTACCGTGCCGACCTCGACCCCGAGCAGTTGGGGGCGGGCCATGTGCTGGTGGTGCTGGTGACGATGGAAAAGACCAGCGAAGACGCCCTGGACCGTTTCAACGAGGCCGTGCGCCTCATTCCCGAAGTGCAGGGCTGCTACATGGTGGCGGGAAATTTCGACTACCTGCTCAAGGTGAGAACTCACGATATCTCCCATTACCGGGCCGTGCTGGTCCAGCAGATCGGCCGGTTGCCGAATGTCCACCAAACGCACTCCTTCGTGGTGATGGAACTGGTGAAAGACGAAGTAACGGTGCCGGTTCCCATCGATGCCTACTTCCAGCCGTAAGTTGCTCAACCCAGCACTCTCAGGCACTGCCCCGTGTGGTAGAGCGTGAAGCCGCTTTCATAGCCGGAGCTGCGTAGCGCTCTGGCGCGTATCGGCCGGGGTGTGCGAATCGGCAGGGGCAGGGCATCGTCCTCGCCGGTCATCAGGTATCGAGCGAAACCCTTGCCCACCACTGTGCCAGTGGTGATACCGCGCCCGTTGTAGCCGGAGACGCCAAGCACGCCAGGGGCAAGCTCGAAGAGGCGCAGCGTATGATCGGGCGTGAAGCCGATGCGTCCCGTCCAGCTGTATTCCCACTCGATGCTATTCAAGCGAGGGAAATAGTGACGCTGGATGCGGTTGGCCCAGCAGCGCAGGAAGGCGGCGGGCTTGCCTTCCCCCTTGCCGAGGCTGCCAAGGATCAGTCGGCCTTCGGCATCGCGGCGCAGGCTGCTCAGCACCATGCGGGTATCCCAGGCACCATGGCGCTCTGGCAGGACCTCATCGGCAGCCCCGCCGGACAGTGGTCGGGAGGCAACCTGGTAGAAGTGGCCGACGAAGAAATGGCGGCGGACCTCGTTCCACCGATCCTCGGTATAGGCGTTGGTGGCAAGCACCAGGCGCTGGGCCTGGATGCTGCCCTGAGCAGTGGTGACCAGCCAGTCGTCTCCCGCTCGGGTGACGCCGGTGGCGGCGCTGTGGGTATGCAGGCGTGCGCCGGCCGCCTGCGCGGCACGCGCCAGGCCACGGGTGTAGGCGCTGGGATTCAGTGTGCCGGCGCGGTGGTCGAGCAGGGCGCGGTGGATGCGCCTGGTGCCCACGAGTCGCTGGCACTCGTTTGCTGCGAGCAGTGCCACCGGGGCGCCGCGTCGTTGCAACTGCTCCGCTCGTCGTGCCAGTTCCTGCTCGCCCTTGCCATTGTGTGCCATGTGCAGGGTACCGGTGCGAGTTGCCTGGCATGCGATACCGTGCCGCTCGATCAATGAAAAGACGACTGCGGGGGCGCCGCCGAGGATGGTATTGGCGCGCTCGCCGATCTCCTCGCCAAGCACCGTCTGGATGTCGTCAGGTGGAATCCACAGTCCCGCATTGACGAGGCCGACATTGCGTCCCGAAGCGCCGCTGGGTACGTCGCCGGCTTCGATCAGGGTCACGCTCACGCCAGCCTCGGCCAGGTGCAGGGCGGTGCTGAGACCGGTAATCCCTCCACCGATCACCAGCACATCGGTGCTGTGATCGCCCTGCAGCATGGGCAGCTCCAGGGGCGGCTCCGGAGAGGTGTCGTGCCAGAGACAGCGTTCCTTCATTGTGCCTCCCGTACATCGGGTGATGGGGAAGGCCTCGGCGAGCCGCTGCGCCGAGGCCGAGGATACCTAGCCGGTCAGTCGAACTTGATGCCCTGGGCGAGCGGTAGCTCCCGGGAATAATTGACCGTGTTGGTCTGGCGGCGCATGTAGCTTTTCCATACGTCGGAGCCCGACTCGCGGCCGCCACCGGTCTCCTTCTCTCCACCGAAGGCGCCGCCGATCTCGGCGCCGCTGGGGCCGATGTTGACGTTGGCGATACCGCAATCGCTGCCCACCGCGGATACGAAGGTTTCCGCCTCGCGCACGTCGGTGGTGAAGATGCAGGAGGAAAGGCCCTGGGGCACGTCGTTGTTGAGTGCGATGGCCTCGTCGAGCGCTTCGTAGCCGATCACGTACAGGATCGGTGCGAAGGTTTCGTGCCGCACCAGGTCGCTCTGGCCTTCGACCTCGACGATGGCCGGCGCCACGTAGTAGCCCTCGGGATACTGCTTGGCGAGCTGGCGCTGACCGCCGTATACGTTGGCACCCTGCTCGCGGGCCTGGGTCAGCACCGCCTGCATGGTGGCGAAGGCATGGCGGTCGATCAGTGGGCCGATCAGGTTGCCTTCGAGCGGGTTGCCGATACTGATGCCGGCATAGGCCTGCTTGAGCCGGGCGACGACCTCTTCCTTGATGGAGTGATGCACGACCAGGCGGCGCAGCGTGGTGCAACGCTGGCCGGCGGTTCCCACCGCCGAGAAAAGGATGGCGCGCACGGCCATGTCCAGGTCGGCGCTGGGCGTCAGGATCATGGCGTTGTTGCCGCCCAGCTCGAGGATGCTGCGACCGAAGCGGGCGGCCACGCGCGGCCCCACTTCACGGCCCATGCGCGTGCTGCCGGTGGCGCTGATCAGGGGGACCCTGGCGTCGTCGGTCAGTTGCTCGCCTGCGGCACGCTCGCCGATGATCACCTGACTGAGGTATTGGGGTGCGTCATCGCCGAACTCGGCCATGGCGCGCTCGAGCAACGCCTGGCAGGCCAGGGCGGTGAGCGGTGTCTTCTCGGAGGGCTTCCACAGCAGGCTGTCGCCGCATACCAGGGCCAGTGCCGCATTCCAGGCCCAGGGGGCGACCGGAAAATTGAAGGCGGTGATCAACCCGATCGGGCCGAGCGGATGCCAGCTCTCACGCATATGGTGCCCGGGACGCTCGGAGGCGATGGTGAGACCATAGAGCTGGCGGGACTGACCCACGGCGAGATCGCAGATGTCGATCATCTCCTGCACTTCACCGAGCCCTTCCTGGAGGATCTTGCCGCACTCCCAGGTGACCAGTGCGCCCAGGTCCTCCTTGTGGCGGCGCAGCTGATCACCGAACAGGCGAACCAGTTCGCCGCGACGCGGAGCGGGCACCTGGCGCCACGCTTCGAAAGCGCGCTGGGCGTTGGCGATGGCCGTGTCGATCTCTTGGGCAGTGGCCGTTCGTACACGACCGATTTCGCTGCCGTCGATGGGAGTGGCGACCGCGATATCGCCGTCTCGATACTGTTCAGGCGCCACGCCGAGGCGCTGCATCAGGGAGTCGATCATTCTTTCTCCTATCGTTATCATCCGAGAATGTCGTGGCGCCAGTATCGCTAGCGCTGCCAAAAGGCAACAAGCGACGATTACGATACATATCATTCCTTAATTTCATGCTAGGCGGGCGAAATGAGTCGTCGACACCTTCCTTCCCTGGCCGGGTTGCAATGCTTCGAGGCGGCGGCCCGCCATCTGAGCTTCACCCGTGCGGCAGATGAGTTGAGCCTGACCCAGAGCGCCGTGAGCAAGCAGGTCGCACAGCTGGAGTCGATCCTGGAGCATCCGCTGTTCCGGCGTATTCGTCGGCGCCTGCATCTCACCCCCGAGGGGGCGATCTACTTGGGCGAGGCGCGCAAGATCCTCGCCCAGGTGGAGATGTCGACGCGCTACATGCAGTCATACGGCGGCGAGGCGGACGTGCTCAACGTGGCGACCCTGCCTACCTTTGGCGCGCGCTGGCTGATCCCTCGGCTCAACGGTTTCCGCTTTCGCCATCCCAACATCAACCTCAACATCAGCAACCGGGTCGAGCCGTTCGACATGCAGCAGGAACGGGTGGAGGTGGCGTTCTTCTTCGGCCACGGGGCCTGGCCCAAGGCCGAATGCATCAGGCTGCTCGAGGAGGAGATCGTGCCGGTCTGCTCGCCGCAGGCGCTGGAAGGCATGAGGGTGGAGGAACCGCTGGCACTGACGCGGCTCGTGCTGCTGCAGAGCGCCACCCGGCCGGAGGCTTGGCACGACTGGTTCGATGCCCAGGGCCAGTACACCGAGCACAGCTACCATGGGCCGCGTTTCGATACGTTCTACATGGCGCTGCGGGCGGCGCAAGCCGGCTGCGGCGTGGCGCTGGTGCCGCGTTTCCTGGCCCAGGAAGAGATCGACGAGGGCAAGCTGGTGGTTCCGTGGTCGTTCAGCCTGAAGAGCCGCGACGCCTATTACATGGCTTACCCGGAGCACATGGCGGATCTCTACAAGGTGCGCGCCTTCATCGATTGGATACGGGAACGCATCGTCTGAAGGCGAAACGCAAACGCCCCTGCCGAGGCAGGGGCGTGACGGCCGTCAAGGCATCGCCTTGTCAGCGGTTCAGGCCAGGCCGAGCTCGTGGGTGGCTTCCTCACGCATCTTGAACTTCTGGATCTTGCCGGTAACGGTCATCGGGAACTCGTCAACGAACTTCACGTAGCGCGGGATCTTGTAGTGGGCGATCTTGCCCTTGCAGAACTCCTTTAGCTCGTCGGCGGTAAGCTTCTGTCCATCGCCGAGCTTGACCCAGGCCATGACTTCCTCGCCGTACTTTTCGTCGGGCACGCCGATCACCTGCACGTCGGAGATGGCCGGATGGGTATAGAGGAAGTCCTCGATTTCACGCGGATAGATGTTTTCGCCGCCGCGAATGATCATGTCCTTGATCCGCCCGACGATGGCCACGTAGCCCTCTTCGTCCATGGTCGCCAGGTCGCCGGTGTGCATCCAGCCCGCGCTGTCGATCGACTTGGCCGTGGCCTCCTCGTTGTTCCAGTAGCCGAGCATCACGCTGTAGCCGCGGGTGCACAGTTCGCCGGTTTCGCCGCGCGGTACCACCGCACCGGTCTCGGGGCTGACCAGCTTGACCTCCAGGTGGGGATGGATGGTGCCCACCGTGGTCACCCGCTTCTCCAGCGGGGCATCGGTCTGGGTCTGGAAGCTCACCGGGCTGGTCTCGGTCATGCCGTAGCAGATGGTGACGTCTTCCATGTGCATCTTGTCGATGACCTTGCGCATTACCTCGATGGGGCAGATGGAGCCTGCCATGATGCCGGTGCGCAGGGAGGAGAGATCGTACTGGGCGAAGTCGGGGTGTTCCAGTTCGGCGATGAACATCGTCGGTACGCCGTAGAGCGCCGTGGCCTTTTCCTCGGAGACTGCCTTGAGCGTGGCTTCCGGATCGAAGCCGTCGCCGGGATAGATCATGGTGGCGCCGTGGGTCACGCACCCCAGGTTGCCCATCACCATGCCGAAGCAGTGGTAGAGCGGCACCGGAATGACCAGGCGATCCTTCTCCGAAAAGCCCATGGTGCGGGCAACGAAGAAACCGTTGTTGAGGATGTTGTGGTGGGAGAGGGTGGCGCCCTTGGGCGCACCGGTGGTGCCCGAGGTGTACTGGATGTTGATCGGTTCGTCGAACTGCAGCGTGGCCTGAATGTCGGCAAGGTGTTCATCCGAGACTTCATCGGCATGCGCCAGCATGCTCTGCCAGCTGAACATGCCGGTCAGGGTGCGGTCGGCATCGAGGCACACCACGCGCTTGAGCTCGGGAAGCTTGGCGCAGGAAAAAGTGGAGGGCGCGCCGTCACGCAGCTCCGGCGCCAGCTCCGCCAGGGTGGCCACGTAGTCGGAACTCTTGAACTGGCCCTGAAGGATCAGGGTGGAAGTGCCGGACTGCTTGAGCGCGTACTCGAGTTCGTGGGTGCGGTAGCTGGGGTTGATATTGACCAGGATGGCGCCGATCTTGGCCGTGGCGAACTGGGTGATGGTCCACTCGGCGCAGTTGGGTGACCAGATGCCGACTCGATCGCCTTTCTTCACGCCCAGCGCGAGCAGGGCTCGGGCGGCCTGATTCACCGACTGCTGAAGCTCCTGCCAGGTATAGCGCAGCCCTTGATGCAGGCTGAGCAGCGCTTCGCCGTCGGGAAAGCGCGCCACGGTCGCGTCGAAGCAGTCGCCGATGGTTTCGCCCTTGAGCGGTGTATCGCTGATGCCGCTGACGTAACTGTTCGATACGCGTTCATGAAGTGCTTGGCGTGTCATCGTATTACCCGTCTTGTTGTGCAGTTGGCTGCGGTAGTCGATTGCCGATGAGCGCCTCACTGGCGGCCCATCCGTTGAACGGCGTGGCGAGGACGTAACGTTGCGGTGACCCGGCCTTAGGGCTGGGCGAGGCGTTCGAGCACTTCGCGGGCGCGCATCTCCACGTCATCGAGTTCGCGCTGCATCAGGCGAATGTCCTCGAGCTGGCGCTCCATGTTGCTGCGCTTGTCGGCCAGGATTTCCAGCAGGCGCTTGAGCTGTCGCGCGTTGCCGTCGGGCATGGCGTCGTACATCTCGATGACCTCGCGAATCTCGGCCAGCGAAAAGCCCAGACGCTTGCCGCGCAGGGTCAGCTTGAGGCGAACCCGGTCCTTTTCGTGGTAGATGCGGGTCTGGCCACGGCGCTCCGGCGCCAGCAGCCCCTCCTGCTCATAGAAGCGGATCGTGCGCGGGGTCACTTCGAACATCCGGGCCAATTCGCCTATCGAATAGGTACGGCGATGCCGGGGAAGGCTGTTGCCGTTGGCCGGGGGGGCGACTTCCGCTTTGGGTATGCTCATTTCGTTCGTTTCCTATGAGTTGGACGGGCCGTCTGGCGATGTCCCTCCACTAATCGCAACACTAGACGACGTTGACGTTAACGTAAAGTGGTTGTCGACCAAGGGAGGTATGCGATAAAACCTAGCAAGTGCTAGGTTGGTTGGCGATGAGGTGCGGCCTCGTTGACCCAGCCAGCCGGTTTTTGCTGGACGAACGGACCGCCAAACTGCTTGAGGACAGCGCAATGGATTTCTCCCTTACCGACGATCAGAAGGCACTCGTCCAGGCCGCCGCGGATTTTTCGCGAGCGGAACTGGCCGATCACGCTGCCGAATGGGACGCCACTTCTCACTTTCCGGTCGATGTCATTCGCCGGGCGGGTGAGGCGGGCTTCCTCGGCATTTACATCCCCGAGGAGCGCGGCGGCCTGGGGCTGTCGCGGCTCGATGCCTCGCTGATCTTCGAGCAGCTCTCCCAGGGCTGCATCTCGACGACCGCCTATCTTACCATTCACAACATGGTGGCCTGGATGGTGGCCAGCTGGGGCAGCGAGGCGCTGCGCGAGAGCTGGGTCGAGCGCCTGATCAGCGGTGAGTGCCTGGGCTGCTACTGCCTGACCGAGCCGGGCTCCGGTTCGGATGCCGCCAGCCTGCGGACCAAGGCCGTGCGCGAGGGTGACGAGTATGTCATCACGGGTTCCAAGATGTTCATCTCCGGAGCCGGGGCCAATGACGTGCTGGTGGTCATGGCACGCACCGGTGCGCCCGACAGCGGCGCCGGCGGCGTGTCGGCGATCCTGGTGCCGGCGGATGCCGTGGGCATCGAGTACGGCAAGAACGAAGAGAAGATGGGCTGGAAGAGCCAGCCCACCCGGCTGATCAGCTTCGACGGCGTACGCGTGCCGGTGGGCAACCGGCTCGGCGAGGAGGGCGAAGGCTTCAAGCTGGCGATGAAGGGGCTTGACGGCGGCCGGCTGAATATCGCCAGCTGTTCGTTGGGCGCCGCTCAGCATGCGCTGACCTTGTCGCGCAACTACCTGCAGGAACGCAAGCAGTTCGGCCGAGAACTGGCGCAATTCCAGGCGCTGCAGTTCAAGCTGGCCGACATGGCGACCGAACTGGCGGCGGCCCGGCTGATGGTTCGCCACGCCGCCTGGCGCCTCGACCAGGGCGACCCGGAAGCCACGGCCTATTGCGCCATGGCCAAGCGTTTCGCTACCGACATGGGCTTCAACGTCTGCAACGAGGCGCTGCAGCTGCATGGCGGTTATGGTTACCTTAGGGAGTTCCCTCTGGAGCGCATGGTGCGCGATACCCGCGTTCACCAGATCCTCGAGGGGACCAACGAGATCATGCGTGTGATCGTGGCCCGCCGTCTGCTGGCGGACGGCGTGATCGAAGCGCTGCAATGAGCATTGGCTGCAACGAGCATAAGGAGAAAGCAGGCATGACGGATCTAGCGGTCATCTTCGATGAGCTGCCGACCCGCGACGGCGGACGCATCGGTGTCGCCACACTCAACGCGCCCAAGTCGCTCAATGCCCTGTCGCTGGAGATGGCGCGGCAGCTCGATGCCAAGCTCGAGGCCTGGGCGGTGGATCGCAGCATCGTGGCGGTATGGCTGGAGGGGGCCGGAGAAAAGGCGTTCTGTGCCGGTGGTGACGTGGTGGCGCTGTACCGCTCGATGACCGAGGAAGGCGACGATCCTGGCGCCGGGCGCGACAGCCTCTTTGCCGAGAGCTACTTCACCACGGAATATCGTCTCGATTACCGCATCCACACCTATCCCAAGCCGATCCTGGTGTGGGGCGACGGCATCGTCATGGGCGGCGGCCTGGGTCTGATGGCGGGTGCCTCGCGGCGATTGGTGACCGAAACCACACTGATCGCCATGCCCGAGATCACCATCGGGCTCTATCCGGACATCGGCGCCAGCTGGTTCCTCAATCGCATGCCGCCGGGCGTTGGCGCCTATCTGGGCATTACCGGGGGCCAGCTCAATGCGCGCGATGCGCTCGATCTGGGGCTGGCCGACCACTTCGTGCCGCGCGAGCGACGTGAGGCTTTGCTGGAAGCGCTGGGCGAGACCGATTACGGCACCCGCAGTCCCCGTGACCTGCGGGCCGGAGTGCAGCGGGTCCTGGACGAGCTCGAGGCGCGCGACCGGGCACCAGCGCCGCAGGTTGCGCCGTTGATCGATCATATTCAGGCGCTGGTGGGCCAGGTCGATGCCGTCGCCGCGGTCGAACGTATCCTCGAGGACGCACGTGACGACACCTGGCTTGCCGCTAACCGCAAGCGGCTGGCGGCCGGCAGTCCGCTGAGCGCCCATCTGGTCTGGCGCATGCTCGAGCGACACCGCCACACCTGCCTGGCCGATGCCTTCCGAGAAGAGTTGAACCTCTCGGTGCAGTGCTGTCGCCTGGGCGATATCGCCGAGGGCGTGAGGGCCCTGCTGATCGACAAGGACAAGAGCCCCAAGTGGCAGCACGAAAGCGCTGCCCGCGTTCCTGAAGCGGACCTCAAGGCCCTGCTGGCGCCGCTGTGGAGCGAGGAGGAACACCCTCTGCGCGACCTCGGCCGCGCCAAGCAAGGCCACTGACCCAGTCACTCATTCTCTCGCATAACGACAATCAGGAGCAGCACGCATGAAAATCGCCTTTATCGGCCTCGGCAACATGGGTGCGCCGATGGCCCTCAATCTGGTCAAGGCCGGCCATGAGGTCAGCGTATACGACCTGGTCGATACCGCCATGCGGCGCCTTGAAGAAGCCGGCGCCCGGGCCGCTGCCAGCGCCCAGGACGCGACCAACGGGGCGGAGGTGGTCATCTCGATGCTGCCGGCCGGGCAGCACGTTCGCCGCCTCTATATGGGGCAGCCGGACGCCTCGGGACTGTTCGATGCGCTCGAGGGCAAGCCGTTGATCATCGACGCCTCCACCATCTCGCCGCAGGATGCGCGCACCGTGGGCGAAGCCGCCGCCGAGCGCGGGCTGTCCTACCTCGACGCTCCGGTCTCCGGTGGGGTCGGCGGCGCCCAGGCCGGTACCTTGACCTTCATCGTCGGCGGCAGTCAGGCCGGTTTCGAGCAGGCCAGGCCGGTACTGGAAGCGATGGGCAAGAACATCTTCCATGCCGGTGAGGTCGGGGCCGGCCAGGTCGCCAAGATCTGCAACAACATGCTGCTCGGCATTCTCATGAGCGGCACCGCCGAAGCCTTGGCCCTGGGGGTCAAGAACGGTCTCGATCCGGCGGTGCTCTCCGAGATCATGAAGCAGAGCAGCGGCGGCAACTGGGCGCTCAACGTCTATAATCCCTGGCCCGGGGTGATGGAAGGGTCCGCTGCCTCGCGCGACTATCAGGGTGGCTTCCTCACCGACCTGATGGCCAAGGACCTGGGGCTGGCCTGGGAACTGGCGCTGGGCTGCAAGGCCACGGTGCCGATGGGCTCACAGGCGCGCAACCTGTTTGCCCTGCATGCGGCGCAGGGCAACGGCGGCCTCGACTTTTCCAGTATTCAGAAGCTCTATAGGGCTGGCGAATAGCCACATAGCCTTTTGGCGCTTTCCCTCGCAGCGGGCACAATCTTGTGCCCGCTTCTGCTTTTCGAGGCTTCATGAAATCCACCGTTTCCCCTTCTGGCGCAGGCGAGCGCCGCCCCATGCGACGGGAGCTGCTCGAAGGCCCCATCGCTCTGACCCTGCTGCGCAAGTGTCTGCCGGTGGTCGGCGGCATGATCGCCATGATGAGCTTCAACCTGGTCGATACCTGGTTCATCGCTCGGCTTGGGCCGCAGCCGCTGGCAGCGGTGTCGTTCACTTTTCCGGTGGTGTTCACGGTGATCAGCCTGGCCATCGGGATGGGTATCGGCACCTCGGCGGTGGTGGCCCGCCTGCTGGGGCGGGGCGATCATGCCACGGTACGGCGCAGGGCCACTGATGCCGCGCTGCTGGCGCTGGCGGTCGGCGTGCTGCTGAGCGTGCTGGGCCTGGCCACCCTCGAGCCGCTGTTCCGCCTGCTCGGGGCCGACGCCGCACTGCTGCCGCATATTCGTGACTACATGGGTACCTGGTACCTGGGCGCGGCGGCGGTGATCGTGCCACGAGTGCTCAACAGCGTGCTGAGGGCCCAGGGCAACACCCTGATCCCCGGACTGATGATGGCGCTGGCCGCGCTTCTCAACGGGCTGCTCGACTGGCTGCTGATCTTCGGCGTGGGGCCGCTGCCGGCACTCGGGGTGCAGGGGGCGGCCTTGGCCACGCTGCTGAGCTGGAGCGCCATGACTGCGGCGTTGTTCGGCCAGCGCGAGCTGCGCGAGTGTCTCGACCTGCGTCATCTCACTCCGGGCGGGCTGCTGGCGTCGTGGCGGGAGCTGGGTCGCATTGCCGTGCCGGCAGCGATAACCAGCGTGTTCACGCCGTTGGCCCTGGCACTGGTGACGCGCATCGTCGCCGGCCATGGCCACCATGCGGTGGCGGGCTACGGCGTGGGCACGCGCATCGAGGCCATTGCCCAGATCGGCGTACTGGCGCTCTCGATGACGCTGCCGCCCCTGGTCAGTCAGAACGTCGGGGCCGGGCAACACGAGCGCGTGCGACGGGCTATCTTTGGTTGCTTCGTCTTCGTGCTGGCGTGGCAGTTAGGTGTCTGGCTGCTATTGCAGCTATTGGCGCCCTGGCTCGTGGCCAGCTACACCCCGGGCGGCGAGATGAGCGAGGTACTGCGCAGCTTTCTTTGGTGGGTGCCGCTGGGGCTGGGGGCGCAGGGCGTAGTGATCCTGGCGGTGTCGTCGTTCAACGCCTTGCATGAGCCGGCCCGGGCCATGCGCCTCTCGGTGATCCGGCTGTTCCTGCTCACGGTGCCGCTGGCGTGGCTGGGTGGCGTAGTGGGCGGTATCGAGGGAATTTTCATTGGACTCTTGCTGGCCAATGTGGCGGTGGGCCTGGTGGCCTGGGGTGCGCTGCGTCGACGTCTCGCCGGCATGGAGATGGCAGCGCATGACGCCGGCCCCATGCGGCCAAAAGTGTAAGGAATGGAGGCAAGAAAGGGTTGGCTTTACGGCTTGTTTGCTCTACATTCGATAAAAATGTCGAAATTCCTCCAGGAGAGCCGCCATGAGCCAGATTACCCCCGTCACTTGGGAAGACCCGTTCCGCCTGATCGACCAGCTCGACGAAGACGAGCGCATGGTCCTGCAGACCGCCCATGACTACTGCCAGGACAAGCTCATGCCGCGCGTGCTCGAGGCCAACCGCCACGAGCGCTTCGACCGCGAGATCATGAGTGAAATGGGCGAGCTGGGCCTGCTCGGCGCCACCATCGACGGCTACGGCTGTGCCGGCATGAACTACGTCAGCTACGGCCTGATCGCCCGCGAGGTGGAGCGCGTCGACTCCGGCTACCGCAGCGCCATGAGCGTGCAGTCGAGCCTGGTGATGTACCCCATCCACGCCTTTGGCAGCGAAGCACAGCGCGAGAAGTACCTGCCCAAGCTGGCTAGCGGTGAGTGGGTAGGCTGCTTCGGCCTCACCGAGCCGGATCACGGCTCCGACCCGGGCGGCATGTCCACCCGTGCCGTGCGCACCGACAACGGCTGGCGCCTCAACGGCACCAAGACCTGGATCACCAACTCACCGATCGCCGATGTGTTCGTGGTCTGGGCGCGTGACGAGGAGGGCGTGGTCAACGGCTTCATCCTCGAGAAGGGCATGAAGGGGCTCACGGCGCCCAAGATCGAAGGCAAGTTCAGCCTGCGCGCCTCGATCACCGGGCAGATCGCCATCCAGGACGTGGAAGTCTCCGACGACCAGCGCCTGCCGGGCGTGACCGGCCTGAAGGGGCCGTTCTCGTGCCTCAACCGGGCCCGCTATGGCATCGCCTGGGGTAGCATGGGGGCCGCCGAGGCTTGCTGGCACGCTGCCCGCCAGTACACCTTGGATCGCAAGCAGTTCGGCCGCCCCCTGGCCGCCAACCAACTGATCCAGAAGAAGCTTGCCGACATGCAGACCGAGATCGCCCTGGGCCTGCAGGCCGCGCTGCGGGTCGGCCGCATGATCGATTCCGGCCAGCTGGTGCCCGAGGCGATCTCGCTGATCAAGCGCAACAACTGCGGCAAGGCGCTGGACATAGCCCGCGTCGCGCGTGACATGCACGGCGGCAACGGCATCGCCGACGAGTACCACGTGATTCGCCACGTGATGAACCTCGAGGCGGTGAATACCTACGAGGGCACTCACGACGTTCACGCGCTGATTCTGGGTCGTGCGCAGACCGGTCTTCAAGCCTTCGCCAACTAATTCGCCAAGCGCCAAACGTTACCTCTAACGAGGAGCGACGCAGCGACGAATGTGGAAGGAGTCAAGATGAGTCGACCGCTGGAAGGCATCACGGTGCTCGACATGTCGCGAGTGCTGGCCGGCCCCTGGGCCGGCCAGCTGTTCGCCGACCTCGGCGCGCGGGTTATCAAGATCGAGCATCCCGAGCGCGGCGACGACACCCGCGGCTGGGGGCCACCTTGGCTCGCTGAAGCTGACGAGGCTGAGAGAGTGGCGGCATATTTCCTGTGCGCCAATCGTGGCAAGCAGTCGCTGGCAGTGGATGTGGCAAGCGATAGGGGCCAGACACTGATTCGTCGGCTTGCCGCCGGCGCCGATATCGTGCTGGAGAATTTCAAGGTCGGCGGTCTGGCCAAGTACGGCCTCGATTATGCCAGCCTCAAGGCGCTCAATCCGCGGCTGATCGGTTGCTCGATCACCGGCTTCGGCCAGGATGGCCCCTATGCGCATCGCGCCGGTTACGATTTCATGATCCAGGCCATGGGCGGACTGATGAGCATCGGCGGTGAGCCGGACGGCATGCCGATGAAGACTGGCGTAGCGATCACCGACGTCATGACCGGGCTCTACGCCACCATCGGCGTGCTGGCGGCGCTGCACGAGCGCGACCGGACCGGGCAGGGGCGGCACGTGGACGTGGCGCTGCTCGACGTGCAGGTGGCGGCACTCGCCAATCAGGCGCTCAATGCCCTGGTCAGCGGCGTCTCGCCGGAGCGCCACGGCAATGCCCACCCCAACATCGTGCCCTACCAGGCCTTCGCCTGCGCCGACGGGCATCTGGTGCTGACCGTGGGCAACGACAGCCAATTCGAGCGCCTGGCCGAGCTGCTGGGCCAGCCGCAATGGGCCAGCGACCCGGCCTATGCCACCAATGCGGCCCGGGTGGGCAATCGTGCAGACCTGGTGCCGCTGATTCAATCCATCTTCCTCACCCGCGGACGCGACGAATGGCTGGCCGAACTGGAGGCGCGGGGCATTCCCGCCGGGCCGATCAATACCATTGCCGAAGTCTTCGACGACCCTCAGGTGAAATATCGCGGCATGCAGCGTTCACTCAAGCGCGGCGAGCTCGACGTGCCCCAGGTGGCCTGTCCGCTGCACTTCGACAGTGAGCCCGCCATGAGCGAGGTCGCGCCGCCCCGGCTGGGCCAGGATAGCGACGCGATACTCGCCGAGATGGGCCTGACCGCCGAGGACATCGAGCGGCTCAGGCGCGAGGGTGTCGTTCGTTAGGCTCTCTCGTTCAGCGCGGCGAGAAGCGTCGCGTCAGCCCCGTCTCGGCGATCATGCGGGTGGAAATCTCCTCGATCGAGAAGCGCGTGGTATCGATGTAGGGAATGTGCATCTGACGATACAGGCCCTCGGCCTGTTCCACTTCCTGCACGCACTGGTCCAGCGAGCTGTAGCGGCTGTTGGGTCGCCGCTCATGGCGAATCGCAGCCAGCCTGCGCGGGTCGATGGTCAGGCCGAACAGCTTGTGACGGTACTGGGCGAGGGCGCGGGGCAGCTTGAGGGTTCCGTCCTCGTCGAGGTCGTCCTCGGTGAGCGGATAGTTGGCGGCGCGGATACCGAACTGCAGGGCGAGATAGAGCGAAGTCGGCGTCTTTCCACAGCGCGACACGCCGACCAGGATCACGTCGGCCTGATCGTACTGGTGCGTGCGGGCACCGTCGTCGTTGTCCAGGGCGAAGTGGACCGAGTGGATGCGGTCCATGTACACCTCGTCCTTGCCGATGGAGTGGGTGCGCCCGACGGTATAGCTCGAATGGGTGCCAAGCTCCTTTTCCAGTGGCTTGAGGAAGGTCGAGAAGATGTCGATCTTGAAACCGGGCGCGCTGCGGATCACCTCACGAATCGACTCATCGACGATGGTGTCGATGATGATCGGCTCCTCACCATCGCGCATCGCGGTGTCCGTAATGATCTCGACCAAGGTTTGGGCCTTGTCGAGCGAGTCGATGTAGGGCTTGGTCAGCATGCGCAGGTCGACGTTCTCGAATTGGGCGAGCAGACTGCGGCCCAGGCTCTCGGCAGTAATGCCGGTGCCGTCGGAAATGAAGAAGGCGGTACGGGACATGGCGTCGGCGGTATCCGTAGAGGGTTCGATGGAACATTGTCAGGGCTGGTGTCGGCGACGGCAAGGCGTGGTTCCTGCCGGTGGCGCAGCGCTCGACTACAGAAACGGCTCGAAACGGACGATTGTTGTAAAAAACCTCCAGTGACTTCGATGTTAGACCAATGGCGAATATGGCCGCTTGCGTTTATGGTGGGCAGCATTGCGCACTTTGCCAGAAACCGGGCTTCGGATAAGCCTGGGCAACGAAGATTCAAGGGGGTTACGTGGAAGAGTACATCCTGTGGTTCGATCAACTCGGCATGGACGACGTCGAGCGGGTAGGCGGCAAGAACGCTTCGCTCGGCGAGATGATCTCCAACCTGTCGGGAGCCGGCGTCACCGTTCCTGGCGGCTTTGCCACGACTGCCCATGCCTATCGCGAATTCCTGGCCCATGAAGGGCTCAATGAGCGTATCAATCAGGCGCTGTCACGACTCGACGTGGACGACGTCGGTGAGCTCTCACGCGTCGGTGCCGAGATTCGCCAGTGGGTGATCGACACCCCGCTGCCGCCGACCTTCGAGGAACACCTGCGTACTGCTTACGACAAGCTGTCCAGCCTGCATCCCAGCCTCAAGGTGGCGGTGCGCAGCTCGGCTACCGCCGAGGATCTCCCCGATGCCTCTTTCGCCGGCCAGCAGGAAACATTCCTCAATATCGAAGGCTTCGACAACGTCAAGCGTGCCGTGCACGAGGTTTTCGCCTCGCTGTTCAACGACCGTGCCATCTCCTACCGCGTGCATCGCGGCTACGCCCACGAGAACGTGGCGCTGTCGGCGGGCATCCAAAAAATGGTGCGCTCCGAGACCGGAGCCTCGGGCGTGATGTTCACCCTCGACACCGAGTCCGGCTATCGTGACGCGGTGTTCGTCACCGCCTCCTGGGGGCTGGGGGAAACGGTCGTTCAGGGATCGGTCAATCCCGATGAGTTCTACGTGCACAAGCCGACGCTGGCCGCGGGACGCCCGGCCGTGCTGCGGCGTAACCTCGGCTCCAAGCTGATCAAGATGATCTACGGCAGCGATGCCAGCGCCGGCAAGTCGGTTTCCACCGTCGACGTACCGCTCAAGGACCGCGCGCGCTTCTGCATCAACGATGACCAGGTGATGGCATTGGCGCGCCAGGCGGTGACGATCGAACAGCACTACGGCCGCCCCATGGACATCGAATGGGCGCTCGACGGCGATGACGGCGAGCTTTACATCGTCCAGGCGCGTCCGGAAACCGTGGTCTCCCAACAGGAGGGCGGTAAGCTGGAGCGTTTTCATCTCAAGGAGAAGGGACGCACCCTGGTGAGCGGGCGCGCCATCGGCCAGCGCATCGGTCGCGGTGCGGTGAAGATCGTCTTTACCCCCGAGGAGATGGACAAGGTCAATGCCGGCGATGTGCTGGTCACCGACATGACCGATCCCGACTGGGAGCCGATCATGAAGCGTGCCTCGGCGATCGTCACCAACCGCGGCGGGCGCACCTGCCATGCGGCGATCATCGCTCGTGAGCTGGGTATCCCGGCGGTGGTCGGCTGCGGCGATGCCACCGAGATTCTCGAAGATGGTCGCGACGTCACCGTCTCCTGTGCCGAGGGCGACACCGGGCATGTCTACGAGGGGCTGCTCGACTACGACCGTCGCGTCACTAGCGTCGATTCGATGCCCGAGATCCCGTTCAAGATCATGATGAACGTTGGCAACCCGGATCGCGCCTTCAGCTTCGCCAGCCTGCCGCATGCCGGTGTCGGCCTGGCGCGTCTGGAGTTCATCATCAACCGCATGATCGGTGTACACCCCAAGGCGCTGCTGGAATACGACACCCTGCCGCTGGACCTGCAGCAGACCATCAATCTGCGCACGGCCGGCTATGCCAGCCCGGTGGATTTCTACGTCGACAAGCTGGTCGAGGGTATCTCGACTCTGGCGGCGGCGTTTCATCCGCAGCGGGTCATCGTGCGCCTCTCCGACTTCAAGTCGAACGAGTACGAGAACCTGATCGGCGGCAAGCTCTACGAGCCGGGCGAAGAGAACCCCATGCTCGGTTTCCGCGGTGCCTCTCGCTACATCTCCGATGCCTTCCGTCCCTGCTTCGAGCTGGAGTGCAAGGCGCTCAAGCGTGTGCGCGACGAGATGGGACTCGACAACATCGAGATCATGGTGCCGTTCGTGCGTACCACCGACGAGGCCCGCGAGGTCGTGGAACTGATGGCGGCCAACGGGCTCAAGCGCGGCGACAAGGGCCTCAAGGTCATCATGATGTGCGAGCTGCCGGCCAACGCGCTGCTGGCCGATGAGTTCCTCGAGTACTTCGACGGTTTCTCTATCGGCTCCAACGATCTGACCCAATTGACGCTGGGCCTGGATCGCGACTCGGGTATCGTGGCGCACCTGTTCGACGAGCGTAATCCGGCGGTGAAGCGGCTGCTGGCCATGGCCATCCAGGCCTGCCGGGCCAAGGGCAAGTACGTCGGCATCTGCGGCCAGGGCCCGTCCGACCACCCCGATCTTGCAAAGTGGCTCATGGAGCAAGGTATCGATTCCGTGTCGCTCAATCCCGATGCGGTACTCGAGACCTGGTTCATGCTGGCGGGAGAAACACTCTCGTAGCTAAGTTTGCTTAATTTACAAACTTGCCCGATTGATGGCTCTCAATCGGGCATTTTTTCGCCTATGCTGTACACCTCTTACATGGAGTTACCGAGGGGCCCGCTCATGGACTTCCGATCAGTTTCCTTGCGTCGATACTGGTTAGTTACAGTTGCTTCAGCGTGTGTGCTGGGTACGCCGCTGTTGGCAACATCCGAGGTGGCCTTTCAATACGAAGCCCCGGCCATCGAGCCGGAGGCCGCGTCCGGCTACGATGAAAAAACCGGCTGGGCCACTGAGCGCTTTGCCGTGGCAGCCGCCAATCCGCTGGCCACCGATGCCGGCTATCAGGTACTCAAGGCGGGTGGATCCGCCGTGGATGCCGCCATCGCCGTGCAGATGGTGCTCACGCTGGTGGAGCCCCAGTCGAGCGGCATCGGCGGAGGAGCCTTTCTGATGCACTACGACGGCAGCGGGGTGAAGGCCTACGACGGCCGCGAGACTGCCCCCCGTGCCGCCAGCGAATCGCTCTTTCTCAACGGTGGGGGCGAGCCCCTGGAGTTCATGGAAGCGGCAGCCAGTGGTCTGTCGGTTGGCGTACCGGGCACCGTGCGCATGCTCGAGATGGCCCATGAGAACCATGGCAAGTTGCCTTGGGCGGAGCTGTTCGCTCCCGCCATCACCCTGGCGGAAGAGGGCTTCGAGGTCAGCCCGCGCCTGCATACCAGCTTGGCCGCCGAGGAGCGGCTGCGCGACGATCCGCTGGCCAGCGAGTTCTACTACACCGAGGAGGGCGAGCCGCTACCTGAGGGGCATCGCTTGCAGAACCCGGCCCTCGCCGAGATTCTGCGGGAAATCGCCGAGAACGGCAGCAAGGCGCTGCATACCGGACCAATCGCCGAGGACCTCGTGCAGCGGGTGCAAGGCCATTCCTCCCGACCGGGGGCGATCAGCCTGGAGGACATGGCCACCTACGTGGCGAAGGCTCGCGACCCGCTTTGTACTGATTGGCAGGCATACCGTGTCTGCGGCTTCCCGCCGCCGTCCTCGGGGCACCTGACCATCATGCAGATACTGGGCATCATGGAACACCTGCCGGATCTGGACGAACCGCTCGAAGAGGATCGGCCCGGCACCGAGTGGCTGCATCGCTTCCTCGAAGCGTCGCGGCTGGCCTTCGCGGATCGTAATAAGTTCATCGCGGATCCGGATTTCGTCACTCCTCCCGGCGGCAGCTGGAACAGCATGCTCGACGAGGACTACCTGGCCGAGCGCGCCGAGCTGGTCGGTGAACAGAGCATGGGTCCCGATGGGGCTCAGGCGGGCAATCCTGGCGAGGTGGAGACGGCATGGGCTGTTCAACCCATCCAGCCCGAGTACGGCACCAGTCATATCAGCATCGTCGACGAGGAAGGCAATGCCGTCGCCATGACCACGACCATCGAGTCAGCGTTCGGCTCTCGCATCATGGCCGATGGCGGCACCGGGCTGCCGGGCGGTTACCTGCTCAACAACGAGCTCACCGACTTTTCGTTCCGTCCGCTCGATAGCGATGGCTCGCCGATCGCCAATCGGGTCGAGGCCGGCAAGCGGCCCCGCTCGAGCATGAGTCCGACGCTGGTCTTTGACCGCGAAAGCGATGAGCTGATCGCCAGCCTGGGTTCGCCCGGTGGGGCGGCGATCATTCATTACACCGCCAAGGCGCTGGTGGCCATGCTCGACTGGGGCCTGGATGCCCAGGAGGCGCTCGACCTGCCTCACGCCATCACCTTGGGTGGGCCGGCCTATCTGGAAGAGGGCCGATTTCCTGCGGAAGTGATCGAGACGTTGAATGAACTGGGTCATGAAGCCAGCGAGCGCGAATTGACGAGCGGTCTGCAGGCAATTCAGCGCACCGAGGAGGGCTTTTTTGGAGGGGCTGATCCACGTCGTGAAGGCGTGGTGATGGGCGACTGACGAGACTTGGTGGCGCCCCTTGGGCGCCACCGTTCAACGTCGCAGCCAGTTGCGCAGTTTCACCAGCAGAATCGCCCCGTCGCTCAGCTCGCGGCGATCGCGGATGAGTTCGGCGAGGCGTTCCGGGTGGTCGGTGATGATGGCATCGACCCCGAGATCGATCATCTGCGACATGCGCGCTCGGTCGTTGACCGTCCAGGCATGCACTTCGTAACCCAGCTCACGCGCCAGCCGGATTTCGTTCTCGGTGATGCGGTTATGGCGTAGCCCCAGGGCATCGAAACCGCGTCGATCGAGAGTCCCCGGCATGACCAGCTGTGCCAGCAGGGTCACGCGCAGGTCCGGCTCTTGTTCCTTGATCATGTCCAGTACATTGGTCGACATCACCGCCAGCCTCGTCTCCCCGCTGACGTCGGGGCTGCCGCAACGGGCGGCCTGTGCCGGCGACACATGAGACAGGCACTCGCGGCGCGCTGCGGTTTCCCGCTGCAGTGAGTCGAGTACGGCCTTCACCAGAGCGGCTTCTTCCCCCGGTTCCGGTTTCATGTCGATCATCAGGGCGCTCTTGCCGCGTACCGCGGCGAAAGCTTCGTCGAGGGTCGGAACACGTTCTCCGACGTAAGCGTCGCCGAACCAACTGCCGACATCGAATCGCCGAAGCGCCTCGAGGGACATTTCGTGCAGGAGGCGTGAGTCGCCGGTCAGGCGCTGCAGGCTACGGTCGTGGTAAAGCACCGCCTCCCCATCGGCCGTCAGGCGCACATCCACTTCCACGTAGTGGGCGCGATCCGCGCTGGCTTGCTCGATTGCCGAAAGCGTGTTTTCGGGAGCGGCTGCCGAACTGCCACGATGTGCAATGATGGCCACATCGTCGCGAAGTCCGAAACTGTTGACAATCCACCAGGCCTGAACCAGGGCGAACAGCACCACGGCCAACTCCACGCCCCAGGCGAGCCGGCCGGGGTGGGCATCGGGTGGTGGTGGAGCGGGGCGAGGCTCACGGTGGGCCAGGCGCAGGTAGAGGCAGGCCGAGAGCAGCGCATTCGCCGCGATACCGACGAAGGTGATCGCCAAGGTGGCCAGCACGTAGCCCGTGGCGTACGCCAGCATGGCCGGGATCAGCACCGCATTGCGTTCCGGTAGCCACCACAGCAGGGGGGTGAAGACATGATCGAAGAGTGCGCTGGTCATGAACGGCAGGGCGACGATCACCAGCAGCATGGAGATCACCACCAACGCGACCTTGCCCCGATGGCCGCGGGTCAGTTCACGGCTGCGCTGCAGGGCGGCGAGAGGCGACAGGTTCTCCAGCATGACAGTTGGCAGTGCCAGGATCCAGCGGACGTAGAGCCAGCCCGCGATGAGCGCCCAGGCGAGGGACAGCGGTATGGCACCAGCCAGGAAGAGCGATAATGCGGGGGGTCGCATGCGCAGCACGAAATAGGGGTCGAGCCCGCCGATGACATTCTCGTATAGCCAGCCTAGCAGCAGCGCGACGGGAATCAGCAGCAGCAGGTGCGTGCCCACTTGCAGCACCACCAGGCCGGCTAGGACGGGGAGGCGGCGCAGAGTTTGCCACAGGGCAATGAACGCCAGTTGGTAGTGATTGTCGCGACGCTTCACCGCCACCAGAATCATCCCGGCCTGTTGCAGGTAGAGCACCAGGAACGTCAGACCGATGGCCGCCAGTAGCCAGAGTATGCCCCCTGGGCTGAACAGCAGGTCGAGTAGCGCGGCATTGGTCACGACCGTTCGGTCGAATCGCCTGAGCAGGCTGGTCAGCGTCCAGGCCACGCCCGGCAGCAGCAGGCTCGAGGCCAGCAGGGTGAAGAAGAGATGGTACGCCACCAGTGGACGCAGGTGCTCTCGCAGGCTGCGAAGAAGATCCACGCCTAGTGACGTCATCGATACGGAGGCTCCCGGTCAGAGTACTTGCCACAAGCGTGGCACCGCCGCCGGCGGTTGGACAAGCGCCGCCGCGCGGCGGTTGGCATCAAGCGTCGAGCGGCAGGCGCTCTTCGGCCACCACGATGCCATTGTTGTCGGCATACAGCCACTGCCCCGGACGCAGGGTAGCGCCGGCAAACGTGACTGGTATGTCGCGGCTGCCTTCACCGCGTTTTTCGCTTTTGCGGGGATGGGCACCGAGGGCCTGAACGCCCAGATCGGTCTCGGCCAGGACGTCGACGTCGCGCACGCAACCATACATGACGACACCCGACCAACCGTTATCGACGGCCTGCTCGGCCAGCATGTCGCCGAGCATGGCGCAGCGCTGGGACCCACCGGCGTCGACCACCAGCACCGCACCTTCTCCAGCTTCGCCGACGGCCTGCTTGACCAGCGAGTTGTCCTCGAAGCACTTGACGGTGCGTATCGGACCGCAGAAGGCATCGCGCCCGCCGAAGTTGATGAAGATCGGGTCGAGAACCTGGACTTCAGGATGGGCGTCGCAGATGTCCGGTGTAATGATGGCGCTCATTGCAGGTTCCTTGCCTGGGAAATGATGGTCGGGATGATGCCATGGTTTGTGCGCTCAGGCCTTCGTCGATTCGTCGCAGGCAGGCACGCCACCGGCGGTGGCACGGTGGCGTGGGTGAAGCGGGGCAGCGGGACTAGAAGCGAAGCCCGACCGAAGCGGTGAAGGTGTCGAGAGTGTAGTCGCTGTCGAAGTCGTAGCGCTCGTACTCGGCACGGATCAGCACCGGATTGAGGTTGAACTGGGCACCGAGGCCGTAGACCGGGTCGAAGCCGTCGTTGTTTTCGAGATCGACATTGGCGTCGCCCAGGTTGCCGTCGACATCGGTCTCCCAACTGGCAGCCCCGACCTTGGCGAAAGGCGTGAACCAGCTCGTGATCGGAAACTGGCCGATCAGGCTGGCGCCGTAGGCGCTGGACTCCAGGTCGGTGTTGGCACCATCGGTGCCACGCAGGCGCACACGGCCGAGGTCGGCGTAGAAGGCCTCGGCGGCCAGGTAGCGGTTGAACTGGTAACCGGCGAAGCCCTTCCAGACGTTGTCGTCATCGTCGAGATCGAAATCGCTGCTGCCGCTCTCGATGAAGTTGTCCACGTCGTCGCGGTCGTTCTCCAGCGAACTGAAACCGGTACCGAGGCCCAGGTAGGCATAGCGCTCGTGCGGTGCGTTGGCCTGGGCTTGTGCCCCAGCGGCAAAAAGCAGCGTGGTGGAGGCGAGTGTTACGGTGAGGAGCGTTCTCTTCGACATGTTCTGACTCCTTGAATGTCCCTTGGCCTCTCGAATCCCTCTTCATTCTCGTGCCTGGACGACTCCAGGCCGCCAGTGCACAGAGGCTCCTTAAAGTTAGACTCGCAGGGAACGGCTCACAAGGCGAGGTAGGTAAAAAAACGTAGCGAGGCGTCGCCTCGCGGCGACATGAAGGTAAGGCAATACAGTGACTTATAAAAAAAGCGCCCTCGTAGGAGGGCGCTTCGTTCATCGGCTCCGGCATCTTTTGCAAGGTGCCATCGATGTTGCGAGCATCGGAGTCGAACCTGATGCTATCGGAATTCGAGGTATCAGGCTTCCTGAGCGACCGGAATCACGTTGGAGGCGGCGTTCTGATACTCCTCGATCTCGTGGAAGTTCATGTAACGATAGATCTCGCCGGCCATGGCGTCGAATTCGCCCATGTATTGCCGGTACTCCTCGACGGTCGGCAGGCGACCCTCAACCGCGGCCACCGCGGCCAGTTCGGCCGACGCCAGATAGACGTTGGCGCCGTCGCCCAGGCGGTTGGGGAAGTTGCGGGTCGAGGTGGAGACCACGGTGCTCTTGGCGGCGACACGGGCCTGGTTACCCATGCACAGCGAGCAACCCGGCATTTCCATGCGTGCGCCGGCGCGACCGTAGATACCGTAGTATCCCTCTTCGGTAAGCTGGTGCTGGTCCATCTTGGTCGGCGGTGCCAGCCACAGGCGGGTCTTCAGGCTGCCGGCGGGCTGCTTCTCGAGCAGCTTGCCGGCGGCGCGGAAGTGGCCAATGTTGGTCATGCACGAGCCGATGAAGACCTCGTCGATCTTCTCGCCAGCCACGTCGGAGAGCAGGCGGGCGTCGTCCGGGTCGTTCGGGGCGCACAGTACCGGCTCCTTGAGCTCGGCGAGGTCGATCTCGATGACCTCGGCGTACTCGGCGTCCTTGTCGGCGCGCATCAGGCTCGGGTTGGCCAGCCACTCTTCCATGGCCAGGATGCGGCGTTCGATGGTGCGCTTGTCGCCATAACCGTTGGCGATCATCCACTTGAGCAGGGTGATGTTGGACTTCAGGTACTCGGTGACGCTCTCTTCGGACAGCGTGATGGTGCAGCCCGCAGCACTGCGCTCGGCGGAGGCGTCGGAAAGTTCGAAGGCCTGCTCGACGGTGAGGTCCTCAAGACCTTCGATCTCCAGCACGCGGCCGGAGAAGGCATTCTTCTTGCCTGATTTCTCGACGGTCAGCAGCCCCTGCTTGATGGCGTAGTAGGGGATCGCATGGACCAGGTCACGCAGGGTGACGCCGGGCTGACGCTTGCCCTTGAAGCGCACCAGCACCGATTCCGGCATGTCCAGCGGCATCACGCCGGTGGCGGCGGCGAAGGCGACCAGGCCCGAGCCGGCCGGGAACGAAATGCCCAGCGGAAAGCGCGTGTGGGAGTCGCCGCCGGTGCCCACGGTGTCGGGCAGCAGCATGCGGTTGAGCCAGCTGTGGATGATGCCGTCGCCCGGGCGCAGCGAAACGCCGCCGCGGTTCATGATGAAGTCGGGCAGGGTGTGGTGAGTCTCCACGTCGACCGGCTTCGGGTAGGCGGCGGTGTGACAGAAGGACTGCATCACCAGGTCGGCCTGGAAGCCGAGGCAGGCGAGATCCTTCAGCTCGTCGCGGGTCATCGGGCCGGTGGTGTCCTGGGAGCCCACGGTGGTCATCTTCGGCTCGCAGTACATGCCCGGGCGCACGCCCTCCATGCCGCAGGCCTTGCCCACCATCTTCTGCGCCAGGGTGAAGCCCTTGCCGGTGTCCTTGGGCTGCTCGGGCAGGCGGAACACGTCGGACTGGGGCAGGCCCAGTGCCTCGCGCGCCTTGCCGGTCAGGCCGCGACCGATGATCAGCGGGATACGGCCGCCGGCGCGTACTTCGTCGAGAATCACCTGGGTCTTGAGCTCGAAGGTCGAGACCACCTCATCGGTGCCGTGCTTGCACACCTTGCCTTCATAGGGGTAGACGTCGATCACGTCGCCCATCTCGAGCTTGGAAACGTCCATCTCGACGGGCAGGGCGCCGGCGTCTTCCATGGTGTTGAAGAAGATCGGGGCGATCTTGCCGCCGAAGCAGAAACCGCCGGCGCGCTTGTTGGGCACGTTGGGAATGTCGTCGCCGAAGAACCACAGCACGGAGTTGGTGGCCGACTTGCGCGAGGAGCCGGTGCCGACCACGTCGCCGACGTAGGCGACCGGGAAGCCCTTGGCCTTCACCGCTTCGATCTGGGCCAGCGGGCCCTTGGTGCCGGGGACTTCAGGCTCGATGCCTTCGCGCTCGTTCTTGAGCATGGCATTGGCATGCAGCGGGATGTCGGGGCGCGACCAGGCATCGGGGGCCGGAGAGAGGTCGTCGGTGTTGGTCTCGCCCGGCACCTTGAACACGGTCAGGGTGATTTTCTCGGCCAGCGCCGGCTTGGACAGGAACCACTCGGCGTCGGCCCAGGACTGTAGAACGTCCTTGGCCACGGCATTGCCGGCCTTGGCGCGCTCCTCCACATCATGGAAGGCGTCGAACATCAGCAGGGTGTGCTTGAGCTGTTCACCGGCCTCCTTGGCCAGCCCGGCGTCATCCAGCAGCTCGACCAACGTGGCGATGTTGTAGCCGCCCTGCATGGTGCCCAGCAGCTTGACGGCGTGCACCTTGTCGACCAGCGGCGACTCGGCCTCGCCCTTGGCGATGGCGGTGAGGAAGCCGGCCTTGACGTAGGCAGCCTCGTCGACGCCGGGGGGAACGCGGTTGGTGAGCAGGTCGAGAATGAACTCTTCTTCGCCAGCGGGCGGGTTCTTCAGCAGTTCGACCAGCGCAGCAGCCTGCTCGGCATTCAGGGGCTTCGGCGGGACGCCCTCGACGGCGCGTTCTTCGACATGTTGGCGATAGGCTTCAAGCACGTTGGGGCCCTCATCTGGTGTGTTGCCCAAGGCGGTTCGGTACGGCGACGAACATCGGCGAAAAGGCCGCCCTGGCGGGAAAACAACCGTAGTCACTGGGTGGCGCGATTCTACGGCAAACTGTCGACAATGTTAAGTTGGCCCTCCTGGCGCGGGGCTAGACTTTGGTCGTCGCAATGTCTGCTGAACTACAGGGTGCCACCCGGAGCAGGGCGCGTTACCATGGGCGGGTTAAACGATTAGGGGATGGGTAGATGTGCGCGCGTATCGCCTCGCCCTGCGTGGGGCTCTGTTCGACGACGCTGGGGGACCCGGTGTGCCGGGGCTGTCAGCGCACCGACGACGAGATCGGCGAATGGATGGCACTGTCCGCCGAGCAGCGCGACCATCGCATGACAGAGCTGGATGGCCTGCGTGAACGCGTGGCCGGCCGCTTCCTGCGGGTCGATGACGCAGCCTGCCTCGAGGCGCAGCTGAAACGCCACCGCATTCGCTTTCGCTCCGAGCAGCCTTCGCTCTCCCGTGTCGTGGAGCTACTGAGGGTCGGGCGTGACCGCATACGCGACCTGCGGCGCTACGGGGTGACGCTGCGGGAAGGGGCGGTGGAGCTCGATGCCGCCGAACTCCACGACCGCCTAAGCGCAGAGCTCATGGTCGAGGCGGGTGAGCGTCGGCGTGCGCAGCGAGCGTGTACGGACTCCCCCTGTTGCTTGCCTGACCCAGAATTGCCGAGCTGACACCATGTCCGAGACCCTGGATGCGACCCGCAACGACATCGAGCTGCCGCCTGGCCTGCTTACCTTTCTTGCCTGCCCCACGCCCGACGCCTGGGTCGAGTGGGCGCTGAACAATCCTGAGCTGCTGCTGATCGATCACGCCCAGTGCGAGAAGAAAGCCGCCTCAACCGCCATGAGCCTGCTCTATCGCTATGTGAACCAACCGCTGCTGCTTTCCAAGATGTCCCAACTGGCCCGTGAGGAACTGTTGCACTTCGAACAGGTGGTCAAGCTGATGGAGTCGCGGGGCATCGAGTATCGGCACCTGAGCGCATCACGCTATGCCGAAGCGCTACGCCGACACGTTCGTCCTCAAGAACCCGACAGGTTGGTCGATATTCTCATCATAGGGGCTTTCATCGAGGCGAGGAGCTGCGAACGTTTTGCCAGGCTGATCCCGCACCTGGATACCGAGCTGGCTCGCTTCTACCGCTCGCTGGTGAAATCGGAAGGCCGGCACTACGAAGACTACCTGATGCTGGCGCGATATCTTTCGTCGGATGCCATTGACAAGCGAGTGGATTTCTTTGCCGAATGCGAAGCACAACTAATAGTCACGCCGGACACGGCGTTTCGTTTCCATAGTGGCGTGCCGGCCTGATGCCGCCACTTTGCCATGCAGGGTTCCGTCATGCAGGACGCTTCTGTAACCGAGCATAACAGTGAGGATGGCGATCATCTGACGCTGTTCGGCCAGTTCTCGCTGGTGCTGGGCGATGATGTGCTGACCCAGTTCAGCTACGACAAGGTCAAGGCACTGCTGGTCTACCTGCTGTTGCATCAGCAGCCGGTCAACCGAGCCAGTCTGGCCGAATTGCTATGGCCCGATCAGGGGCTCTCTTCGGGGCGCACCAACCTGCGCCACGCACTGCACTGCCTGCGCCAGTCACTGGGCGAACACGCCGAGCAAGTACTGGTCGTTTCTCGTCAGACCATTGCCTTCCGCCGCCCTGACGGCTGGCGTTTCGACCTGCACGAACTCCAGCAGTTGCTGGAGGGCACGCAGGACGTGGCCACGCTCGAGCGGCTGCTGCGACGCTATCGCGGCGATCTGGTGGAAGAGCTGCAGCTGTCGGCTTGCACCGAGTTCCAGCGCTGGCTGGTGCAACTGCGTAACGAATGGCGCCAGCGTGTCATCCGCTTCGCCGAAGGCGTGCTCGAGCGAAACGAGGACGTGCCCGATGCGCTGCTGCATACCCTGGTCAGCCGCTTCTCGGGCTATGGTCCGTTCCATGAGCGCCTAGTGGGCCAGCTTGCCGAGCAGGGTCAGCTCGCCGCGGCTCACGAACAGTACAATGCCTACCTGCAGCTGCTGGCGCTCTCCGGCCAGCAGCCCGAGCCGAACTTTCTCCAGCTGGCGCGCTACTGGTCGGACGGCAGTCCGGACCTGCAGAGCCTGTCGCCCCAAGGCGCATTCTCTCGCACGCTGGCGGCCGGCAGTTCGCCACTGCGCGAGGACGAGATCGAGCAGCGTCAGCTCTCGGTGATGGCGATTCGCCTGCGGGTCAACGGAGAGTTCTCCGCCCGCGACGAAATCCGCGCCTGCCTGGCCCTGCAGATCGAGCTGATGCGTTGGCTTGAGCAGCAGTGCCACCACCTGGGCGGTTTCTGGCTGCCTGGAGCTACCGGTGGCCTGGGGTTGGCCTGCTTCGGCACTCACGGCCCGGCACACCAGCTGGCCGAGCTGGTAGCGCTCTACGAGCATTGCCGGCGTGTGTTGCCCGACGAAGTCGCGCGCCATTGGAGCGGCGAAGACGAAGCGCCGCGCATCGAGCTGGCGGCCGGTCTCAATAGTGGCCGTGTCGTCTATTTGCCCGAGCGCCAGCTGGTCGACCCGTTGGGCCAGGTGACCCAGGGCGCGCTTGACCTGATGTGTGCCGCCGAAGGCAGCGAGCTGGTCATTTCCCAGGAAGCAAGCCAGCACATGCCGCCGGCGCTGGACCTGCAGCCGCGTCTTTCCTCGCGGCTGGTGGCGAGCGACGGTCGGGTACGTCTGCGTGCACTGGTGCTGGGTCAGAACGAGGGCGGTCGCGATGCCATGCCGCCGAGCCTGGTTGGCCGTGAGTCCTCGCTGCGCGTGCTGCGCGACGCTCTGGCCCGGGCCGGCATCGGCCTGCGCCAGAGCGTGCTGGTGCGAGGTGCGTCCGGCATGGGCAAGTCGGCCCTGATGGTAGGATTTCGGCAGCTCGAACTGAGCCGTGACGCGGCCATCTGCTGGAAGCCCACCACTCGCCTGTCGGTACTGGAGCCTTACGGGGTAGCGCGTACGCTGCTGCGCTGGCGGCTCGACGACACGCTCGACAAGGAGGGACTCGAGGGCCTGATGAGCCAGTGCGAAATCGCACTGAGCCCCGAGCAACTGGCGTTGCTCGAGGAGGCGCTGGGCGTCAGAGAGTCTTCCGAGGTGGCGCAGCTGGCCAAGAGTGGCGAGGCGGTGGATCTTGTCGTTGCGCTGCTGTGCCGGGTCATCGAGCGACATGCCGCCGAGCGTCCACAGGTGTTGATGATCGATGATCTGCAGTGGCTAGACGAACCTTCGTTCCGCGTGCTGGCCGGCCTGCAGGCACGCCTGCCGATCAATTGCGCCTTTCTGCTGGTGGCCAGCCACCATGGCCGCGAGACCCTGCCCACGCGACTGCACTGGGACCAACAGGTTGCCCTGAGCCATCTCGATGCGATGCAGTCGTCACGGCTGCTGTCGCAACTGGCCAGGCGCTACCGACTGCACCTCAGCCCGCGCCTGCGAGGCCAGATCATCGAGCGCTGTGATGGCGTGCCGCTCTACATGCAGGAGATCTGCCGGCGCTTGGAAATGGACCGTCGCGAGGGGCGCAGCGTGCAGCTCGATGAGTTGCCGCGTGGTCTGCTTGGTCTGCTGGCCGGACGCATCGACCAGCTCGATGGCGACCGTGAGGTCGCGCATGTCGCCGCCGTGCTGGGCCGCCGTTTCCGGCTCGATTTCCTGGCCGAGTGCAGCGGCTGGGACATGACGCAGCTCAACCGAGCCCTCGAGCAGATGCGCCGGCTCGAGATCATTGAGCCCGCCGGGGGCGAAGGCGGATGCCGCGAATACCAGTTCAGTCACCAGTTGCTGCAGGAAGCCGCCTACCTCTCCTGTCCTCGTGACGTGCGGGTGCGCATTCACCGTCAGGTCGTCAGCCTGATCGAGGAGCGCTTCCCGATGTGGATCGGACGGCATCCCGGCGATTTTGCCACCCACCTGCGGCGCAGCGGACATTACGCCCGAGGGGCGCGCTATTTTGAACTGGCGGCGCGCGAGGCGCTCAAGGTCAGCGCCAACCGTACCGCACTGAAGATGGCCGACTTCGGCCTGGCCAGCCTGCGCCACGTGGAAGGCCAGGAGGAGCGCGAGATCAGCCTGCTGACCGTGCGTGGTCAGGCTGCCTTCGCCCTCGAGGGACACGGCTCGCCGACCGCTCACGAAAGCTTCGTGCGCGCCCGCGAGTTGCTGGTTCAGCATGGAGGTTGCCATGCCGAAGACGCCGAGGACCTCGAGCAGGCCTTCCTGGTCAAGTGGGGGCTATGGGTGGGCTGCAGCCAGCGCCATGCACATGCCGATGCCTTTTCCCTTGCCGCCAGCCTGGCTTCCATCGCCGGGCGCCTCGACGATCCTCGCTACCAGCGTCTCGCCGACTACGCCCGAGCCAACTGCGAGTACTGGGCGGGCCGTATTCGGCAGGCATTCGAACATCTCGACGAGATCGCTCCGCTGGAGCAGCCGATGCTGATCGAATGGCTGCCATTCTCCGAACACCCCCAGGTGGCAGCGGCTTGCTTTCAGGGCTGGGCGATTTGCCTGCGCGGCGACTACCGGCGCGCCGAACAGCAGGTCGAGGCGGCAATCCGCCTGGCCGAGCGAATCGGGCACCCCGGCTCGCTGGCTATGGCGCTGCTGTTTGCCGCGGCGCTCTACCGACAGCTTGGCCATGTGCACCTGGCGGCACGCCGTGCCGAACAGGCCGTGGCTCTGACGGAGACACCGGACTTGCATCTGTGGCAGGTATCGGCCCAGGCGATTCTGGGCTGGCGCCGGGCTCTCTCCGGTGATCGCGATGGCCTGAAGATGATGGAGCTGGCTCAGGAGGAGCTCGGGGAGATCACCGGCCGTGACCGTTACCATCGACCTACCCTGTGGTACAGCGACGCCTGCCTGGCGCTGGACGAACTCCCTCGGGCAGAGGATTACCTGGACCAGTGCCTGATGATCGCGCGCGAGCGCAGTACCCTGTTCGTCTCCGAGCTGGCGGTGCAGCTCGCACGCGTACGCCACCGTCTCGGGCGCCCGACGAGCGAAGTGCGGCTGTTGGTTGAGCAGGCGCTCGAGTGCGCTCGCCTGCACGAGAACCGTCACCAGGAGCTCTGTGCACTCGAGGCGTGGCTGACCTTGGTCGACAGCCAGGATGAAGCCTCGCGCGACCAGTTCCGGGCGTTGCTCGACAGTGTGAGCCACAGCGATGCCCCGGTACTGATTCGCTGGCGCATGCTGCTCGACCGCCAGCTACCGCAGTCGCTCGATATCGCCGGGCGCGTGGCAGTCGGCAACGGGTGAAGGCGTCAGGGCTGAGCGTGTCAGGAAGAGGTGCCGCACTCGAGCATGGCAATGCGCTGCAATGCCTGGGTTCGGTCCTCTCCGCATAGCGCGCTGTCGAAAGCGAAACGTTCGCACACCGTGGGACGGTTCGGATCGCCGAACAGGCGACAGAGGTTATGCTCGTCGAGCTGCACGCAACGCACGCCGGCCGGTTTGCCATCAGGCATGCCGGGTATCGGCGAACTGATCGAGGGGGCAATGCAGCAGGCGCCGCAGCCGGGGCGGCACGACTCGGCGGCGTCAGCGGAAGCCTGCTGGCTCATGGCCTGGCCTCGGCGATGGCACCCTTGTCGATTCCCTCGAATGCCTGCACCCGCGTGGACAGTCCCGTCTGGCCGGCGATCTGCCGTGCCAGCCATTCGGCAATATGTTCGACCGTGGTGGGAGAGTCGAGCACGATGCAGCGCTCCAGCGGCAGCCGCAGTTGAAAGCGGCCCTGCTCGGCGCGGTAGCGGCTGGTCAGGCTGGGAGATATCTCGAATTCGGCCTGGTCGATGACGTCGGTTGCATCGACCAGGTAGCGATCGTCCAGATAGCGTGCCCACTGGGTCTCCAGCGCGGGGCAGCGCTCGCCGCGCTGCCAGATGTGCAGGCGCGAGCGGTGACCATGAGCGATACGCTGGCAGTTGCCGGCGTGATGCTTGAGACCGTGGCTGTATGTGTAGGCGGCGCCATCGATGACCTCCGCACGCAGGCGCAGGCGAATGTCGCTGACCCGCGGCGGTGGGCGCTTCATCAGCTCCCGGGCGAGGAAGTCGGCGAGTCGCTCCGGAGTGACCTCGGCCCAGGGCAGCAGCGTGAAGGCCTGTCGCGGAGCGCGAACCTCCAGCGAGTAGGGGCGCGAGGTACGTAGGCAGATCCCCTCGCTGCATTCACTGACGCTGATGCCGGGTGCGCGCGTCGGCACCAGCAGCGTATGGTCGGCGCCGGCATCCAGGCGCGACTTGATCCATGGCTTGACCTCGCCGAAATCGAACAGCATGCCATCCTCGCCGAGCTCGCCGTCGAGCTCGGCATCGACGTACCAGCTGACACCGATCAGCCCGCGCTGCGGGCACCAGAGTGAGGCGTCGAGCTGGCTCAACCGGTTGACGAACAGAGTCATCAGTCGATTCCCGTTATCTTGTGGGTCTGCAGCGACAGGCGCCACTGCGGATTGGCCAGACAGTAGGCCACGGTCGCGTCCAGGTGCCGGGTTCTCTCGGCAAGCGGCGTGGTGTCCAGCGGTTGCAGGTAGAAGTGGCGAAAGTCGAGATCGGTGAAGCGCTCGGGCGGCGCCTCCTGCTGCGGGTAGACCAGCTTGAGTTCGTCGCCCCGGGTCAGCGCCAGCGACGTGGCGGCCTTGGGACTGACACACAGCCAATCGATACCGGCAGGCGCGGGCAGGGTGCCGTTGGTTTCCACTGCCACTTCGAAGCCACGCGCATGCATGGCATCGATCAGCGCCTCGTCGAGCTGCAGCAACGGCTCGCCGCCGGTGAATACCACATAAGGTGCTGCCCGCTCCTGTGCCTCGGGCCAGAGCGACATCAAGTGCTCCGACAGGGCATCGGCGCTGGAGAAGCGTCCACCGTGCTGCCCATCGGTACCGATGAAGTCGGTATCGCAGAAGCGACAGGCGGCACTTGCCCGGTCCTGCTCGCGCCCCGACCACAGGTTGCAGCCGCTGAAGCGACAGAAGACGCTGGCACGACCTGCTCGCGCCCCCTCGCCCTGGAGTGTGTAGAAGGCTTCCTTGACGTGATACATCAGGCGCCTCCGCTGACGAGGTCAGGGCGCGGCGCATCGGTGGAATACCCCAGTGGATCGCTCACACCGTTGGCGGCGAAGGCGGCAAGCCGTTCGCGGCAGCTGCCGCAGCGGCCACAGGCAAGCGTATCGCCGCGATAGCAGGTCCAGGTCTCGGCGTAGTCGAGACCCATGGCCAAGCCCTCGGCGAGTATTTCCGCCTTGCTCGCGCGCAGGTAGGGCGCACGGATCTCGACCGGCTCGAAGTTGGCGATACCGGCCACCGCATTCATGGCGTCGACGAATTCGGGGCGACAGTCGGGATAGAGGACGTGGTCGCCGCCGTGGGCACCGTAGTCGACCCGCCTGGCGCCGATATTCACCGCCTTGGCGATGGCCAGCGACAGCAGCACCATGTTGCGGTTGGGCACCACCGTAGCGGTGAGGTTCTCCTCGCCATAGTCGCCCTCGGGCATGTCGCGGCGGGTATCGGTCAGCGCCGAGTTGTCGATCAGACCATGAATGGCGCGGATGTCCACCACCTGGTGCGGCACGCCGAGTGCGCTGCACACGCGGGCAGCGACTTCCAGCTCCCGGGCGTGGCGCTGACCGTAGTCGAAGGAGAGGGCGTGAACGTCGCAGCCCTCGTTCAGGGCGCGATGGAGGACGGTGAAGGAGTCCATGCCGCCGGAGTAGATCACCACGGTGGCATCGGGGGAGACGTTGGTCATAGTGAGGCTCTGAGTCGGAGAATTTGTCACTCCCGCTTTGGGCGGGCGCCGGGATCCGGTCCGGCGCGCGTCAGTCTACCTGTTGGAGCGAACGCTGGCCAGAGCCCCACCCGCTTGCTAGACTTTCCGCCCTCTCTATCTCAGCACTGCGTTTCGCCGACAGCGAAAATCGTGCAGCGCTGCATCGTCCTGACAACGGTGACCCCACATGAAAGCTCCCGAACTGCTCTCCCCGGCGGGGACGTTCAAGAACATGCGCTACGCGTTCGCCTATGGCGCCGATGCCGTCTACGCCGGCCAGCCGCGCTATTCGCTGCGCGTGCGCAACAACGACTTCAAGCTCGACAACCTGCATCGCGGCATCGCCTATGCTCACGAGCGCGGCAAGCAGTTCTACGTGGCGTCGAACATCGCGCCGCACAACAGCAAGCTGAAGACCTACCTGCGCGACATGGAGCCCGTCATCGAGGCCGGGCCGGATGCGTTGATCATGTCCGATCCGGGGCTGATCATGATGATCCGCGAGCGCTGGCCCGAGCAGGTGATCCATCTCTCGGTGCAGTCCAACGTGGTCAACTGGGCGGCCGCCAAGTTCTGGCAGCGACAGGGAATCAGCCGCATCATCCTGTCGCGGGAGCTGTCGCTGGAGGAAATTGCCGAGATTCGTGCCGAGTGCCCCGACCTCGAGATCGAGACCTTCGTGCATGGCGCCCTTTGCATCGCCTATTCGGGCCGTTGCCTGCTCTCCGGTTATTTCAATCACCGCGACCCCAACCAGGGTACCTGTACCAATGCCTGCCGCTGGCAGTACAACACAGTAGCCGCCGCCCAGGACGAGACCGGCGACCTGGTACCGGCGAACTCCGCGGCGGCCCATGCGGCCAGCGGCGTGTGGACGCCCGGCCAGGGCGGGCTGATCGCCTCCGGTGGCGGTAGCACGACCCACAGCACGGCGACGGCTGGAGGGGTGGAAGGCCAGGACGAGCTTTCCGCCTTGATCGAGGATGCCACCCGGCCGGGCGAGCTGATGCCGATCTTCGAGGACGAGCACGGCACTTACATCATGAACTCGAAGGACCTACGCGCCGTGCAGCACGTGCCCCGGCTTGCCGAAATGGGCGTGACGTCACTCAAGATCGAAGGACGCACCAAGTCCCACTACTACGTGGCGCGCACCGCTCAGGTCTATCGGCGTGCCATCGACGATGCCGTAGCGGGCCGGCCCTTCGACATGCGGCTGATGGACGAACTCGATAACCTGGCCAACCGCGGCTACACCGAAGGCTTCTATCGCCGCCACGTACATGACGAGTACCAGAACTACGAGCGTGGCAATTCGGTCGGCGTACATCAGCAGTTCGTCGGCGAGGTGATCGGCTACGATCCCGGTCGCGGCGTCCTCGAAGTGGACGTCAAGAACCGCTTCGAGGTGGGTGATGGCATGGAGCTGATGCTGCCCGGCGGCAATCGGCGCTTCAAGCTCGAGCACATCGAGAACAAGCGCGGTGAGTCGGTCCAGGCGGCGCCGGGCTCCGGTCATGTAGTGCGCATTCCGGTGCCGGGCGAGAGCATTGCACCGGAACGCATCGAGTTCGCCCTGCTGATGCGCGATTTGCCGGACTAGGGCATTGTGACTGTCGAATCAAGACGACGAAGGCGGCCAATGGCCGCCTTCGTCGTCTTGCCGAGGCATCCGGTGAGAATCAATCGGAAGCGTCCGGCTCATGGTAGTGCCCCACGCCGTCACGACCGTCGTGCTTGACGCGGTACATGGCCTTGTCGGCGGCGTCGACCAGGCTGGCGGCATCCTCGAATTCGCCATCTTCCAGATCGGCAATGCCGATGGAGGCGGTCACGTGCAACGGCTTGCCGTCGGCCTGGGCCAAGGGTTGGGTGGCGAGGTATTCGCGAATTCGGTCGGCCAGGATGCCGGCATGCTGACGGCGGGTGTTGGGCATGATGACCAGGAATTCCTCGCCGCCATAGCGTCCCGCGATATCGCTTTCCCGCACCATGTTGTTGAGCGCGGCGGCGAAGTGGATCAGGACCTCGTCGCCGAAACGGTGCCCGAAGCTGTCGTTGATCCGCTTGAAGTGGTCGAGGTCGATGAACATCACCGACAGGGGCTGACGGGCACGCTTGGCGCATGTGAAGTGCTGGTCGAGGCGCTTCTCCAGCCAGGGGCGATTGGCCAACTGCGTTAGATGGTCGGTGCGGTGCTGTTCGTCGAGCACGACATGGCTGGCGTGCAGCGCCTCCAGCTCCCGTTGCTGTTCGGCCAGCCGAATCGTCATTTTCAGGTTCTGCTCGAACAGCAGCTCCTTGGCCTCGGCCAGCAGGTGAGTGCTGTCGATAGCTGGGGGGCAGGTGATCTCGAACAGGCGTGCCAGTGAGGGTAGGCGATGCTGCAGCTCCTGCATGACCGTCATCAACATGACGATGTCCAGCGAGGCGACCGACGCCAGCTGACGCAGCAGGGCGCTGAAGGCGGAGGCCGAGTCGGCGGCGAGCCAGCAGTCGGCGATGCGGCATGAGAGGCGCAGGCAGAGCTTGCGCGCATCGCCGTCGGCCAGCGGGCCATGGCTATCGATGATGCCCAGCGCAATGGGGCTGGGCACGCCCCAGCTCATGGCGATCCACGCTCCTACCAGGGCATGATCGCAGCCGTAGCGTTCTTGCTCGGCCTCGCTCAGCTTCTGGTGTTGGCGAAGGTCGGGAATGTGCGCGGCATAGGCATCGTTATCCAGCGCCTCGAAAGCGAGTATGCCGATGTCCTGCAGCAAAGCGGTGGTGAACAGCTGAGGGGCTTCGTGCGGACACAGGTGCTGGGCCAGTTCCTGGGTGGCGGTGGCGGCGATGATGGCCCGCTGGCACAGGTACTCATGGTCGAGGACGGCATTGGCTCCGGGGCGGGGGAGGCCGAAGCTCAAGGCGATTGCCAGCGTCGCATCCAGACCGATGCGCGAGACGCCGTCCAGGCAGGTGGAAACGGCATTTCCGCCCCGTGAATACGAGGCGCTGTTGGCCATTGAGAGGAGTCGCAGGGTAAGGGCGGGATCCTGCTCGATGGCGCGGGCGTAATCGGCAAGGCAGGGGTCCGAAGAGCGGGCAATGGCGATCAAGCGCGCTGCCGCAGCCGGCAGGCTGGGCAGCGTACGGCATTCGGCCAGTCGGCTTCGCAGGACTTCGGGCAAGGGCGGTAATGCTTGAGTGGCGAGGTCAGCCACGTCAAAAGGTTCCGTTATCGATATCCTATCGATCGGCATAGTGTTCCCCGCCCGTATTGGTTCTTGTTGTCCCCGGCCAAGCCTAGCAGAACGGCATTCGACCAAGCGTTTGAAAAATTATTGCTTCCTCAACGATGCATCGAGGTGGTCGACGACCTCCGCCCAGTCGGCATCTTCCTCCAGCGCCGTATACAGGAACTCGGCCTGAGCGGGGTTCCAGAAGGGGGCCTGATACAAGGCCATCTCGGGCGGCAGTGGGGCATGCTGCTCGAGGAAAGCCTTGATCGAGGCTTCATCGGCCGCAAGGCCCAACTGTTCGAACAGCTCGCTGAAGGGGTGGTCGGGATGCTCCATGTCGCAACTCCTTAAGCCTGGGGTTTTGCTTCGTTACGTTCAACTTAGCCCGACAGCGGCGAGACGCCAGCCGCTGCGGCAGGCATGGCGGGCCGGCGCCGCCCGGATCAGCGCTCGCCGACCAGCGGTGTGAGAAATCGTCGGCGACGCTCCTGCTCGTCGAGCGGCTGCGCCAGGAGATGTACCAGCTTGGTCATGGCTGCCTCCGGGGTCATGGCGTCCCCCGAGAGGACGCCGGCCTGCACCAGCCCTTGGCCGGCTGCGTAATGCCCCGGTGCAATGCCGCCGATCGGGCACTGACTGATCGCGGCAAGCAGTTTGCCCTCGCCGCTGGCCTTGGCCAGCATGCCGACCAGTTCAGGATCGTCTGGAACGTTCCCCCCTCCCCAGACCTCGAGCAGCGCACCGCGTACTCGATTGTCGCCGAGCCAGGCGTCGAGCTGCCAGGGCTGGATCCCGGGCCAGAGCGTGAGCCTGACCACGCCGCCCTCGGCCAGCGAGGTATAGTCCGGCAGTTCGAAGCGAGGGGCGCCGCGCTGCTGGGCTTCGAGTCCGCGACCGGGATAGAGGACCGCGTCGTCGTCGATGCGCTCGCCCAGCACGGGGTAGTTGAAACTGGCAAAGGCGTCGTCGGCCTCGCTGTGAGTCTTGCGTGTGCGCACCCCCCGCAGCAGGCGCCCGGCGAAGGCGATCGCGACTTCCTGCAGCTCCGGCTTGGCGGCGAAGCGCAGGGCGAGCTCGATGTTGTCGAGCGCATCGCTGCCTTCGCTCTCCAAGGGTTGCATGGCCCCGGTCACCACCACGGGGCGGTCCAGTCCCTGTAGCTGATAGGCCAGGCTGGAAGCGGTCCAGGACAGGGTATCGGTGCCGTGCAGGACGACCACGCCGGCGTAGTCGCCCACCTGGGCGGCGATGGAAGCGCCCAGGCGCTGCCAGTCACGGGGCGTCGCCGCGCTCGAGTCGATGGGGTCGCTTGTCGACTGAACGGTGAAGCGTGGCAGGCTAGCCTGGCGGCTCGGGGGCAGGCCAGCCAGCGCCCGTCGCAACCTCGCCTCGATATCGCCTCCCGGGGCCAGCCCTTCGGCACTGGGAATCATGCCCAGGGTGCCGCCGGTGTAGAGCACCAGTACGGGGCAGTCGGAAGAGGCGGATACGATCATGGCAGTTCCTGACGTCAGAGGTTCGTTGAGACACGCCAAAGTGCGCAGCGAGCGACATAATAACGGGAGTCGCTAGGGAACTCACTCGTCGGCTCTGACTCTGACGCCTTCCGCGACTCGTTCACCGGGATGAGTGATCACCGTTTCGCCCGCCTCGAGCCCCGAGAGTACTTGGCTGACGAGCCCCTGGCGTCGCCCCAATTCCACTGGCCGGTGCACGGCGCGCCCCGCTTCGATCACGAAGACGCTCCACTCTCCCTGGTGGCGAAACAGTGCGCTGGTAGGCATCTGCAGGACCTCATCGGCCGACCAGACCAGAAATTCGGCATCGACACGAAAGCCGCTGCCCAGGCCCAGCGTGGCCAGGTCGAGACCATCGGCGAAGTCCACGATTACGGGGACCCGCTGTTCGTCCACGCCCAGCGCCGAGGTACGGGTGAAGCCGGAAGGCGCAATGCGCCTGACGTGGCCTGTCAGCGGCTCGCCGCCCCAGCCGGTGATGTTGACGCCCATGCCGGGACGCAGGCGCACGGCGTCCATGGAAAGCAGATCGACCTGAATCTCAAGGTCGTCGAGGCTGCCCAGCTCCAGGATCGGCTCACCGGCCGCGACGCTGCCCTCGCAACAGCGGTAGCGTGTCAGCACCAGCCCCGAGACCGGTGCGCGCACCTGAAGTACCGGTTGGTCCGACTCGCTGCGCTGGCCGCTGGCCACGGCGAGCAGTGCCCTGGCGCTTTCCACCTCGAAGCGCGCGACCTCGACCCCGGATGCCGCGGAATTTTCCAGCGCCCGAAGCCGGTCACGCTGGTTCTGGCGCTGCTCCAGCTCGGCAGTGGAGATGAGGCTGCGTTCATGCAACTGGCGATAGCGCTGATACTCGGCCTCGGCGAATCGCCGGTCGGCTCGTGCCGTCTCGAGGTTGGCCTGGGCGGCACGTAGCCGGGCCTGAGCGGCCAGCAAGCTGTCTTCTGCCTGCTGCCGAGTACGCACGTCCAGCGCTGGAGCAGGGCTCGGCTCGAGGCGGAACAGCGTATCGCCTTCCGCGACCCGGTCGCCCTCTTCGAGCGTCACGCGCTGGAGGAAACCCGTGATCGGTGCCGAGACGTTCCAGGTATCACGCAGGCGGGTACGACCCTCTTCGATGATCGAGTCGGTGAAAGGCCCCACGCTGACCCGCGCCACGTTGACCGGCACCGGCATGGGGCGCAGCGCCCAGGCCAGCAGGGCGAGCAGCCCGAGTCCCAGCGCGGCCCAGATGGCGTAGCGAATCCAACGGCGACCTTCATTCATGCTCTTCCCCCGTTCATGCTCTTTCCCTGTTGTGCTGGAGCCATGGACCGTCACTCCACGGCCTTGAGGACGCGTAGCTTGTCGAGACGTCCGAGGCGGCGGAAGACGAGGACGCCGACCACCACTGAAGCGATCAACACGCCTGCGGCTGCAAAGCCGAAGACCTGGGAGGTGAAGACCAGCGGTATGCGGAACAGGTCGTTGCTGAAAGCCGTATGCAGCAGGCGAACGAATACGCTACCGATGGCCCAGCCCAGCGGGATGGCTGCCAGGGTGAGCAGGGCGATCTCACCCAGCAGTATCCGCGAGACCTCCGCCCGGGTGTATCCCAGCACCTGCAGGGTCGCCAACTCCCGGGCGCGCTCGGCGAAGGCGATACGAGCATTGTTGTAGACCACGCCGAAGGCGATGGAGGAGGCGATGGCAACGAAGATCACCGCGAACATGCGCAGGGTCTCGTCCATGTAGTCGCGAATGCCGCGCTCGGCCTCGTTGAGCAGGCTGATCGAGGCCACCATGGGCATCTTCCACAGTGCGGCATGCAGCTCGGTAATGTATGCGGGGTCTATCAGCAGCCAGGCGCCGCTCACCGCAGGACCTTCATGCATCAGCGCGTTGAGGGTGTCGCGTCGCAGGTAGGCACCGACGCCCAGCGGTTCGTCCACCACAGCCGTCAGCGGCAGGCGCAGGCGCTCGCGCCGCCCCTCCATGACCGTCACGTCCAGCGTATCGCCGACCCTGGCATCGAGTATCCCCGCCAGGTGGCGTGTCAGCATGATTCCCGCTTCGGGCACGGATTGAGCCTGGCCACGGGAATCGAGCACCCGGCGCAGCTGTGGCTCCGGCTCCATTCCCAGCAGGCTGGTACGGTACTCGCGGTGGCCGTGAATCAGTGTCGCCGGCACCCGGCGCCAGGTTTCCACCGCCAGTACGCCAGGCTGTTGGCGCAATTCACCGGCTGCCCGTGCCGGTGTCGGTTCGTTGAAGGTGAGTTCGACGTCCATCTGCAGTACCTGGCGGTACTGCTGGTCGATCATCTTTTCCACGGCGGCGAGCTGGTAGGCGCCGATCATCAGCAGGCCGGCAGACAGGGCAATACCCACGATGGAGAAGCCGGCCTTGGCTGGATGCCGGGCCAGGTTGCGCAGCACGATACGTCCTTCGTTGCCGAGCAGGGCGGGGGGAACGCAACGCTCCAGCCAGCTGCGGCGAAAGCGGTGCGGAGCCGGCGGACGCATTGCCTCGGCGGGCGGACGCCTGACCGCCCGCCATACTGCATGCCAGGTGCCAGCCAGGGCGGCGCATAGCGTCACCGTGAACGACAGGGCCAATGCCCAGGCGGGTACGCCGAAGCGCATCTCGGGGAAGCGGAAATACGCCCGATAGACCTCGGCCAGACCGCTGGCGGCCCAGCCGCCAAGCGCAACGCCCATGACCCAGCCGAGCATGACGATCGATGCCGCCAGCAGGCCGTAGTGCCGAGCCAGTTCGGTGTCGCGATAGCCGAAGGCCTTGAGGATGGCCAACTGCTCGCGCTGGGTCTGGATGATGCGCCCCATCACCACGTTGAGCAGGAAGGCCGACACCGTCAGGAAGATCGTCGGCAGTACGGTGGCCATGATGCGCTGCTGGTTGAGCTCCTCCTCGATGAAGCGATGCGACTGCTGATCATGGCGGGTCTGCGCCCCGGTAGCGCCATAGCGGGCCAGCGCCAGGTCGAGGGCATCGATGATGTCGTCCTGACTGGCCCCGGCCTGCAGCGTCAGGCTGATGCTGTTGAAGGCCCCTTCCATGCCGTAGGCGCGGGATAGCGAACGCTGGTTCATCCATAGCACCGCATAGCGGCGATAGTCCGGCATCAGGTCGGTGGGAGCGGCCTGATAGAGAAACTCGGGACTCAGCGCGATACCGGAGATCGTCAGCCGGGTATGACGGCCGTTGACGATCGCTTCCAGGGTGTCGCCCGGTTGCAGTCCATGCGCTTCGGCAAAGGCATCCGAGACGACGGCCTGGTCGTCGCGCCCGGCTTCCGGCAGGCTGCCGCTCAGCAGGTGGAGTCGATTGAGCAGTGGCTGGCGGCCGTCGGGCAGCGACAGCAACTGGCCGCGCACCGGATCGCCGTAACCGGGTACCGCCAGCCGAACCGCGGCACGAACCCGAGGTTCGATCAGGTTGACGCCATCGACTCGCTGCAGCTGCTCGAGCACGCCCAGGGGAGCGCGCTTGACCTCGGCGAATACTTCGGCGAAGTGATGACTGGCATAGAACCGGTCGCGGGCACCGGACAGGGCTTCCAGGGTGGTAACGGCGAGAATCAGCGTCATCACGCCGCTGGCGATGACCAGGGCAATGGCCAGCGCCTGTCCCTTGAGACGCCACAGGTCGCGATACAGTTTGCGGTCGAGTGTCTGCATGCCTGTGTCCGTGGCTACCAGCGCAGCTCGTGTGGCATGCGGCGCTGGGCATTGACCTGCAGCTGCTCGACCCTGCCGTCGCGCAGGCGCACGATGCGATCGGCCATGTCGCCGATCACCTCGTTGTGGGTAATGATCGCCACGGTGGTGCCGGTTTCGCGATTGATACGCTCGAGCACTTCCAGCACCCGGATGCCGGTCTGGAAGTCGAGGGCGCCGGTGGGTTCGTCGCATAGCAGCACGTCAGGCTGCTTGGCCACGGCGCGGGCAATGGCAACCCGTTGTTGCTCTCCGCCAGAGAGCTGCGAAGGGAAGTGGTCGAGGCGATGCTCAAGACCCACCAGCGCCAGGGCCTCCTCGGGGGGCAGCGGGTGGCGGCTGATATCGGTGACGACGGCGACGTTCTCCCGCGCAGTAAGACTCGATATCAGGTTGTAGAACTGGAACACGAAACCGACGTGATGACGGCGAAAGCGGGTCAGTTCCCGGTGGTTGGCGCGTGCCAGGTCGATGCCTTGCGCCAGGGCCGGCGAATCGCTATTTGAGTGACGAGGGACGGAGCGATAAGAGTCGCGTGGGTCGCTCGGATAATAAAGCAGCGAGCCCTCACTGGGGATGTCCAGGCCGCCCAGGATGTTGAGCAGGGTGGACTTGCCCGATCCGGAAGCGCCCAGCATTACCACCAGCTCTGCCGCATGCAGCTCCAGGTCGACGCCGCGCAGCGCCTGGATGGTGATTTCGCCCATCGGGTAGAAGCGCTTCAGGCCGCAGGCCTGGAACACGACGCGGGACATGGCGTAGGGACTGCCTCATGTAAAGAATAGAAACAGGCTAGCACGACGAGGCGTCGACATATGGTTGATCGAGGTCAAGCAGCGTTCAGGTTGGCAAGGGTTAATGCGTGAACAGCTTCCCGCTCTTGTCCAGATCGAGGCGACGGTTGCGTCCGGCCAGCATGGCGAAGGCGGCAGCCGCGGCCACGATGAGCAGCAGCACTAAGGTGATGGCATCGAGAGAAACCTCGAGCTGCAACAGCACGCCCACGGCCAGCGGTCCCATGGCCGCCAGGGTATAGCCGCCGCCCTGGGCCAGGCCGGAGAGCTTGCCGGACAGGCGCGAATTGGCCGTACGCAGCACGATCAGGGTCAGCGCAAGGCTGAAGCTGCCACCCTGGCCCAAGCCCAGCAGCACCACGCCCGGCCAGCGCCATTGAATGTCGGCCTGCAGCAGCAGCCACAGGCCGCTTGCCACGCAGCCTAGCACCAGCAGCAGCGCCGGGCGCTGGTCGCGGCCGAAACGTGCGAGCCACGGTGCACCCAGCGCCGAGACCAGCTGCACCATGACCGAAGCCCCCATCAGCCAGCCGGCCTCGGCTTCGCTGTAGCCGCGGCTCTGGAGCAGCGTCGGCAGCCAGCCGAAGACGATATAGGCCAGCGAAGACTGCGTGCCCATCAGCAGCATCACCTGCCAAGCCAGCGGCTGGCCGAGCAGCTCGCGCATGCTGCCGCCGGCCTGAGGCGTCGTGATGGCACGTGGCGTGCGTGGCATCAGCGATACCCAGGCGACCAGGGCGATACCGGCGAGCAGGCCCCAACTGATCAGGCTGAAACGCCAACCACCCAGCAGATCGGCGAGAGGAATGCTCAGGCCCGCACCGAGAGCGCCTCCCAGGCACAAGGCCATGGTATAGACCCCCGTCATCAGGTCCGCCCCACCGGGCAGCTCGCGCTTGACCAACGCCGGAAGCAGTGTGCCGGCAATACCGATGGCGGCACCGGCAAGCAGGGTGCCGATGAAAAGCGACGGTACGCTAGGGGTGCCGCGCAGCAGTAGCCCGGCAATGAGGATCCCCAAGGCCAGGGTCAGGGTACGTTCGGGACCTATGCGCTTGGCGAGCCATGGAGCCAGCGGCGCGAAGACACCCAGGCAGAGCACCGGCAGCGTGGTCAGGGCGCCGATGGCCAGTGGCGAAAGGCCGGTATCAACCTGGATGCGCAGCAGCAGCGGGGCGAGCGAAGAGAGGGCAGGCCTCAGATTGAGTCCTACCAGCACCATCAACAGAAGAAACAGGATCAGGCGTCGTCGATTGGGGCGTGATTCAGTCGTCATGGCCCCGCCACTTGTCGGTTCCGCTGTCGGTGTCTTTTCGTTCGGCAGCGTCGCCTTCGTCGCGGCGGGCAATCAGAGGGTGCTCGTTGACGCCGCGCGGGTCGTAGTTGACCCGCCCGGGGGTGGCGGCACTCTGCACCTGACGGCGAATGTCGGAAACGTCCTCGACGCTGATGAGCTGTTCCTGATTGCCCAATACCTGGCGCTGGGTGACCAGGCGACCTTCGAAGGTCCAGCAGCGCTGGGGAGTCTGGGCGACGTACCAGTGGCGACCGTTCCAGTGGGCATGGCCCTGATCGTCCAACTGCAGGGCCTCGAGCGGCACCAGGGCGGCAAAAAGGCGGGCGTTGAGGACCAGGCCGCCGTTGGCCATGCTCACCGCGCCTTCGTAGCGACCGGCATGGAGGGCGTCGATGACGCTGCTGCGTTTGGCTTGAGGCTCGATGCTGCCCTGGCCGCAGAGATGCAGCAGGCTGTCATCGATCTGCTTGATGACCCAGACCGGAATCGGTTGCTTTCCGGTCAGCCATTTCAGCATGCTCGAGCCTCCTCGCGTCTGGTCGTGTTTGCTGCGTATTCAGTCGTTTGCGTTGCGCCAATCTATGAAGATAAGGATACGACGAACCGTATACCATCCCAGGCTCGCCGCCAACCGCCGTGCCCGTGCGGGCACCGTTCAGGCGCGTCGCGTACGCTGACCGCCGCGGCTGCGCCGACGACGCGGTGCCTGGCCGTCACCATTGGCCGCATTCCCATTGCCATTGCCATTGCGCTGGCTCGACTGGCTGCGATTGGCGCCGCCCTGGCCCGAACGGCCGCCGCGGCGGTTGCGTCCGTTCTCGATCGGCTCGGGCTTGGCGTTCGGGTCCGGTTCGAAGCCGGGCTCGATATGCTTTTCCAGGTCGCGCTTGATCAGTCGCTCGATCCCCTTCAGCAGCCCGTGCTCGTCGACACAGACCAGCGAGACCGCCTGGCCTTCGCTGCCGGCGCGGCCGGTACGTCCGATGCGGTGAACGTAGTCCTCGGCGACGTTGGGCAGCTCGAAGTTGACCACATGGGGCAGTTCGTTGATGTCCAGCCCACGCGCGGCGATGTCGGTGGCCACCAGCACCTGCAGGTCGCCACTCTTGAAGGCCGCCAGCGCCTTGGTACGTGCCGACTGGCTCTTGTTGCCGTGGATGGCCATGGCCGGGATCTCCTGCTTGGAGAGCTGTTCGGCCAGGCGGTTGGCGCCGTGCTTGGTGCGGGTGAAGACCAGCACCTGATGCCAGGCGTGGCGGGTGATGAGGTGAGCAAGAAGATCGCGCTTCTTGTCGCGATCGACCCGATACACCGCCTGATCGACGGTCTCCGCCGTGGTATTGCGGCGCGCCACCTCGATCTTTTCGGGGTTGTCGAGCAGCTTGGCGGCCAAGGACTGGATCTCGTCGGAGAAGGTCGCCGAGAACAGCAGGTTCTGACGTTTCTCGGGCAGCACCCGCAGAACTTTCTTGATGTCGTGGATGAAGCCCATGTCGAGCATGCGGTCGGCTTCGTCGAGCACCAGGATTTCCACCCGGGAGAGGTCAACGTGCTTCTGCTGGTGCAGGTCGAGCAGTCGCCCAGGGGTGGCGACCAGCACGTCGAGGCCGGGACGAATCGCGTCCACCTGGGGCTGCTGGCCAACCCCGCCGAAGATGACGTGACTCTTCAGGGTCAGGTGGCGGCCGTAGTCGGCCACGCTCTCGCCGACCTGGGCGGCGAGTTCACGAGTGGGCGTGAGCACCAGCGCACGAACCTGGCGCTGGCCGGGACGCGGGCCGCCGGCCAGGCGTTGCAGCATCGGCAGGGTGAAGCCAGCGGTCTTGCCGGTGCCGGTCTGGGCGCTGGCGAGCAGGTCGCCACCCTTGAGCACCGCGGGAATGGCCTGACGCTGGATCGGGGTCGGGGTGGTGTAGCCCTGCGCCTCGACGGCACGCAGAAGTTCGGCCCGCAGGCCGAGATCGGAAAAGAGGGTCATGCGGTCTCCGCAGATACGTCCTGGCCTCGCCGAGTGCGACATGCACATGACCAGTCCCGGGCCAAGACGTGAGAAATTCGGTTCAGGGGCGCGGCAGGAGGGACCACGGATCGCCGCGAGCCCGCATTATGCCACAGCACGGTTGAACATGCAGCAACGAGGGCGCTCACCGCGCCTGCCGGATACCCGAGGCGATCTCAGCGGCCACCTGGTCCCAACCGCTGCCCAGCGCGCGAACCAGGGCGGGGTAGCCGTCGTCGTCCAGCGCTGTCTGCTCATGAAAGCGCTCCATGGCCAGCAGACGACCATCGGGCGCGAGTAGTTGCCATTCGCCGCTGACGATGGCGAAACCTTCGTGGTGTCCCTGGAAGCGATCCACCTCGAGCCGCAGGCGCAGGGCCTCGCTGCGTCCTAGCCTGGCTTCGTCGTGCATGATCCGGGTGTCGGGGAGGTGCGTGGCGAGCCTGTCGCGCAAACCGCGTTCCAGCTGGCGTCCCAGTGGCTCGACCCAGAGGTGCTGGCGCGCGGCGTTGAGCGTTATGTCGTCGAGCTGCAAGACGATGCCATCGGTATCCAGATAGTGCGCCAGGCGCGGTGGCTGGACGATCAGCAGGCGGCTGGGATCGGAGGCGGCGCTCGGCAGCGCGGCTCCGCTGTCGGGCAGCATGTAGCGATTGGGCGGTTCCGTGGGCGAAGCGCAGCCGGTAAGCAGCATGCTCACCGTCACGACGAGCCAGATCATCCATCTCATGCCATGATTCCTTTCGATGCGACAAGGACAGCATAGTGCTTCATCGGGCGAGCCTCATCAGTTGCTGCGCGGGGCGCGGGGTATCGGATCTTCGGCGTCGAGACTGTCGAACAGCAGGGCCCGCGGGTTTTCGTTGAGCGTGCGCGTCACCGGCTGCAGGTCTCGCAGGGTTCGCTCCAGCCGCTCGGCCGCACCGGTCAGCTCTCGATAGGCGCTGGAATCCGGCGACAGCCCCTCCAACGTCTCACGCAGTGCTTCCAGCGAGGCGTTGAGGTTGGCCGGAAGGTTGCGCGTACCCGGATCGTCGAGCATCCCTTGCACCGAGGCACTGAGTTCGCGGACTTCGCCGAGCATGGCCTCGGAGGCCGTCAGGTTGCGCTCAAGACCTGCCAGCAGCGGCTCGATCTCCAGCGCGTTCAGTTTTTCCAGCAGCGCGGTGACCTGGGACTCGATCTGAGCGAAGCCAGTCGAGGTGGTGGGGAACACGGTGCGTTCGCTGAACGTTTCGGCGACGTAGTTATCCGCCTCTTCACGATAGAAGTTGATGTCGACGAACAACGATCCGGTGAGTAAATTGCCGGACTTGAGCGAGGCGCGCAGACCGCGACCGAAGAGGCGGTGGAAGCGTTGATCCCACTCCTCGAGGTCGATCTGCTGGTTCTCGATCCCCAGACGCTGCGGTTCGATGCGAATCAGCACCGGGATGGCGAAGCTGCCGCGGTTTTCCGGCTGGGTCGCGGTGAACTGCCACGGCACGCTGGCCACGGTGCCGATGCGCACGCCACGAAATTCAACCGGGGCGCCGCGAGAGAGCCCGCGCACGCTATCCTCCACCAGCAGCACGTACTCGAGGTAACGGTTGAAGGTACCCTGGCGCGCGCTCTCCTCGTCGGGGTAGAGATTGAAGGTGGCGCCATCCTCGACCGCCCGGCCGCGGGGGAGGTCGTCGGGAACGCCGAAGGTGACGCCTCCTCCCAGCAGTGCCTCGATCGATTCCACGTTGACGCGAATGCCATCGGCATCGAGGCGCAGGTCGACCCCGCTGGCCGACCAGAAACGAGTGCCGTCGGTAACCAGGCGGTCGTAGGGACTCTCGATGAAGATGCGCTGATTCATGCGCCGGGCTTCGGGATCGAAGTCGACCTCCTCGACACGCCCCACGGTATAGCCCTGGTAGGTGACCGGATCCCCCGTGCGCAGGGAGTTGCCGAGCTGGCTGATGAGGGTGACGCGTATCCCGGCGGCGTCGGCGGGGGCGATGGGAGGTTGATCGCTGACCTCGAACTCACGCTCGCCGGGCTCGCCGCTGCCCGGCTCTAGCTGAATGTAGGCACCGGAGAGCACCGTGCCCAACCCGCTGATCCCCTCGCGCCCGATGCGCGGCTTGACCACCCAGAAGCGGCTGCCTTCCGTCAGCAGAGCGTCGGTGTCGGGCGACATCCGCGCGGTGATCACGGCGTGGGACATATCTTCGGAGAGCTGTACGCGCTCGACCCGGCCGACCTCGACGTTGCGGGTCTTGATCAGGGTACTGCCGGCCTCGATGCCTTCCGCGCTGCTCATGGTCAGGGTGATCTGCGGGCCGCGGCTGCGGTAGTTGTCGTAGACCAGCCACAGCCCGATCAGCATGGCCACGATGGGCACGATCCAGATCGGCGAGAGGCGTAGCTGCGGCGTGGTACGCGCGCGGTGCATGTCGCTGTTGGCCTCGTTGTCGCGCGGGGTGTCGCTCATCCAGTGGTTCCTTGCGTTGCATGGCGGTCACGCGGCAGGGGCGTGTCCCAGATCAGGCGGGGGTCGAAGGTCATGGCTGCCAGCATGGTCAGTACCACCACAGCGGCGAAGGCCAGGGCGGCGGGGCCGGGGGTGATCGACATCAGCGTGCCGGCGCGAATCAGCGCCACGAGTATGGCGACCACGAAGACGTCGACCATCGACCATCGGCCGATGAATTCGGTCAGCCGGTAGAGCCAGGTGCGATGGGCGGCGTTGAGCTCATTGCTGCGCTTCACCACCAGGCAGAGCCAGGCCAGCGCCACCAGCTTGCCCACCGGTACGATGACGCTAGCCATGAAGATCACCACAGCCACCGGCCACGAGCCCATTTGTATCAGCTCAACCACGCCGCCGATGATGGTGGAAGGGTCGCTGTGGCCGAGGCTGGTGGTGGTCATGATGGGGTAGACGTTGGCCGGGATGTACATCAATGCGGCAGCGGCCAGCAGTGCCCAGGTACGCTGCAGGCTGTGCGGCAGGCGGGCGTGCAGCCGCTCCCCGCAGCGCAGGCAGTGTCCTCGACCGCTTGCCTCCAGGCGATTGACCAGCCCGCAGGTGGGGCAGCCGGCCAGGCCCTGGGGGGCGGCGGTGGTGCCGGTGCGGGTGCCCTCGGGCGCGAGCGGCTCGCCGGCCAGCGAGAACCACATCCAGTCCGAATCGATGGACTGGGTGGTGAACAGCAGCAGCAGGGCGAAGACGCAGTAGGCCCAGAACGAGAGGCCGAGTTCGATCTGCGCCAGGTCCGCCACCTTGATCAGGCTGACCAGGGCGCCAACGATGAAAACGTCGGCCATCATCCACGGGTTGAGATGCGCCAGGCTGCGGGCAATGTGCCGACTGGCCGGCAGAGGCTGGTCCTGGAGCAGGCCCAGTTGCAGCCACATGACGCCGAGCAGATAGAGGCCCGGCAGCACGGCGATCGTCATGATGACCGCAATCGCCACCAGGGGTTGATCGAAGCCGATCAGCGTGGTGGCCGTATGGGTCAGTTCGATACGGTTGCCGACGCCGCTGGTACTGAAGCTCACGAACGGAAAGGAGATCGCCAGCAGTAGCGCGACCATGGCCGCCATGGCCAGTGCCATGCTGCGCTGGGCGGGTTGACGGTGGCGAGTCGCCAAGGTGTGCCCGCAGCGTGGGCAGTTCGCCCGCTGGCCGGGGCTTAGCGGCGGCAGGGCCACGAGCCAGTCGCACTCGTGGCAGGCACGCAGCCGGCGGCGTGAGCTGCGGGCCTCCGGTGGGGCCTGATCGACCAAGGGGGCGCTGGGGACGAGTAATGGACGCTGAAGACGATAAGGCACTGACGAGTCGACTCGAATACTGGTGGAGCGAGGCTGCTCGCATCCTGTCATCGGAAAGCCGTGTCGGCTGCATCAAAGTGTGGCATGTTGACGCCCCGCGTACCATATACAAACATTCGCCCCTGAATGTTCCTTGAGGAGACGACATTGTTACTTCCCCTGTTGGCCGTGCTGGCTGGTCTCGTACTGCTGGTCTGGAGTGCCGAACGCTTCGTCGACGGAGCGGCGGCGACATCGCGACGTCTGGGTGTGTCGCCATTGCTGGTCGGCATGCTGGTGATTGGCTTCGGCACCTCGGCGCCCGAGCTGATGGTGTCTTCGCTGGCGGCGGGGCAAGGCAATCCGGGGCTGGCGCTGGGCAACGGCTACGGCTCCAACATCGCCAACATTGGCTTGATCCTGGGGCTGGTGGCGGTCGTCTCGCCGCTGGCGGTGCACTCCAGCGTGGTACGCCGTGAACTGCCGATTCTGGTAGCGGTTACGTTCTTGTCGGCGCTGCTGATGTGGGGCGGGATGATCGGCCGTCTCGAAGGCACCCTGCTGCTCGTGCTGTTGGCCGCCATGATCGGCTACAGCATTTGGCAGGCTCGTCGCAGTGGGTCCGACCCCCTGGCAGACGAGACCGAGGAGAGCCTGCAGGCGCATCCCATGTCGCTGCGCCGCGGCGTGATCTGGACCGTCGTTGGCCTGGCATTGCTGGTGCTGAGTTCGCGTGTGCTGGTGTGGGGAGCGGTGGAGATCGCCGTCGGCTTCGGCGTCAGCGACCTGATCATCGGCTTGACCATCGTCGCCGTCGGCACCTCGCTACCGGAACTGGCGTCCTCCTTCAGCGCCCTGCGCAAGGGCGAGCACGACTTGGTGGTGGGCAACGTGGTCGGCTCCAACCTGTTCAACACCCTGGGCGTGGTGGGCCTGGCCGCGGTGATTCATCCGATTGAGGCGGGCAGCGAGGTGCTGCTGCGCGACTGGACGCTGATGACCGTGATGACGCTGTTGATGACCGTCTTTGCGATCGGCTGGAAAGGGCGCCCCGGGCGCATCAACCGCCTCGAGGGCGCGACGCTGCTGGCGCTGTTCATCGGTTATACCGTTTTCATGGTGCATCTGGTCCTGCGTAGTGCCGGTGCACTCTAGCGGGACCGCACGACGCTGCTGCGACATCCCGACACATCGGTAACCCGCGACCCGGCGCCTGCGCTCTAGTAGGCTTGAGTGCAAGCACACAATGCGGTGACGAGTATTGATCCAGGACAGTGTCAAGGCATGTAGGGTTTTGTAAGTTTCGCAACCCTGCATGTCTCACTGTTCTAGGCTCTTGGTACACCCAGCCGAGTGTCGAGGTGGAATGCGTCACGACATGTCCAGGAAGGACGTGGTCGGAAGCACAACAACAGCACCCCGTGTGCTTTCGCATCCCTTGAGACGTTGACTCTTTCGCAGCCAAGAGGTACGTCATGGAGCTTGATCCGGTATTGCTCTCGCGACTGCAGTTCGCCTTCGTGGTTTCCTTTCACGCCATCTTTCCGGTCTTCACCATCGGTCTGGCGTCCTATCTCGCCGTGCTTCACGGTCTCTTCTACAAGACGCGCAATCCCGCCTGGGACCGCCTGGCACAGCTGTGGACCCGGGTCTTCGCGGTGGCCTTCGGCATGGGGGTGGTGTCGGGCATCGTCATGTCCTTCCAGTTCGGCACCAACTGGAGCAACTTCTCCCAGGCGAGCGCCAACTTCATCGGGCCGCTGCTGAGCTATGAAGTGGTCACCGCCTTCTTCCTGGAGGCCGCATTCCTCGGCGTGCTGCTGTTCGGGCGCGGTCGGGTTCCCCAAGGCGTCCATCTGTTCGCCGCCATCATGGTGGCGTTGGGCACCTTCATCTCCACGTTCTGGATCCTGGCGGCCAACAGCTGGATGCACACTCCAGCCGGCGTCGATTTCACCGATGGCGTCTTCCGCGTCACCTCCTGGACCGAGGCGATCTTCAACCCCTCGTTCCCGTTCCGCCTGGCCCACATGGCGCTGGCCTCGTTCATTACCGGCGGTTTCGTGGTGGCCGGTGTGAGCGCCTGGTACCTGCTGATCGGTCGCGATGTCGAGGCCAACCGCAAGGCCCTGTCGATGTGCCTGTGGCTGCTGCTGGTGTTGATGCCGACCCAGGCGCTGGTCGGCGACTTCCATGGGCTGAACACCCTCGAGCACCAGCCAGTCAAGCTTTCCGCCATGGAGGGGCATTGGGAGACTCGCAGCGCGGTACCCTTCCTGGTGTTCGCCGTGCCGGACCAGGAGGCTCAGGAGAATCGCTTCGAAATCGGCATTCCCTACGCGGCAAGCTTGATCCTGACGCATGATCCGAACGGCGTGGTGCCGGGGTTGAACGAGGTGCCGCCGGAGGAGCATCCACCGGTGGCGATAGTCTTCTGGGCGTTTCGCGCCATGGTCGGTCTCGGCCTGCTGATGATCGCCGTCTCGCTGGCAGGGCTCTACCTGCGTCGCGGTGGCAGGGTCTACCATTCGCGTCCCTATCTCCAGACGCTGCGGTTGATGTCGGTGACCCCCTTCGTCGCCGTGCTTGCCGGCTGGATCACCACCGAGTCGGGGCGGGCGCCGTGGCTGGTCTACGGCATGATGACCCACGCCGAGGGGGTGACCCCATCGCTCACCGGCGGCATGGCGCTGTTCACCCTGATCGGCTACATGGCGGTCTATGGGGTGATCTTCTATGCCGGTACCTATTACCTGACGCGGGTCATTCGCTACGGCATGCAGGATAAGGAAGACGACCAGGTGATCGACGACTTCGAGACGCCCAAGCGTCCCTGGTCGGCGACCCACACGCCGTTCGACGCCGATCCGACCGAGAAGGGGGCCTGATGATGGAAATGTTCGACCTATCGCTGATCTGGGCGCTGATCATCGGCTTCGGCATCATGATGTACGTGCTGATGGATGGCTTCGATCTGGGGCTCGGCATCCTCTTTCCGTTCGCCCCGGACGAGGACGCTCGCGACGTCATGATGAACTCCGTGGCACCGGTGTGGGATGGCAACGAAACCTGGCTGGTGCTGGGGGGCGCGGGGTTGCTGGCGGCGTTTCCGTTGGTCTACTCGGTATTCCTGCCGGCGCTGTACATCGGCGTGTTCCTGATGCTGGCGGGCCTGGTGTTTCGCGGCGTGGCCTTCGAGCTGCGCTTCAAGTCGACCCGCGGCCGTCGCGGCCGCCGGCTGTGGAATCTCGCCTTCAGTGGCGGCTCCGCAGTGGCGGCCTTCGCCCAGGGCGCCGTGGTGGGCACCTACATTCAGGGCTTCGCCACCGAGAACAGGGTCTACGTCGGTGGGCCGTTCGACTGGCTCACGCCGTTCACGCTGCTGACCGGTGTCGGCATCATGATCGGCTATGCGTTGCTCGGCACCACCTGGCTGATCCTCAAGTCCGAGGGTTATATCCAGCAGTGGGCCTATCGGCTGACCACGCCGCTGCTACTGGCCGTACTGGTGATCTTTGGCATCATCAGCATCTGGACGCCGCTGGTGAATGTCATGGTCTGGGAGCGTTGGTTCGGCCACCTTCACGTGATCTGGGTGCTGCCGGCGCTGACACTGTTGAGCATGTTCACGGTGTACTGGGCCTCGCGCCGCGGTCACGAGGTGCTGCCGTTCATCGCCACGCTGGGGATTTTCCTGTTCACCTACCTGGGCCTGGTGGTCAGCAAGTGGCCCTGGATCGTGCCGCCCAACTACACCATCTGGGACGCGGCCTCGGCGCCGGAATCTCAGCTCTTCCTGCTGATCGGCGTGCTCTTCGTGCTGCCTTTCGTGCTGTTCTATACCTTCTGGTCCTACTGGGTGTTCCGCGGCAAGGTGCGTGTCGGCGAAGGCTACCACTGAGCCGATGATGCGCGACGCCCGATCGGCCTCCTCGCCGCGGCAGTGGCTGGCGGCCCATGCCGTCGGCCAGCGCCGCTGGCTGGGTCTGGCGGCGATGGCCGGGGTCGCCGTCGGCGCACTGACGATCATCCAGATGGCGCTGCTGGCCTGGATCGTCAGCCGTCTGCTGGTCGTCGGCGATTCCCTGGCGGCACTGACCTGGGCATTTCTCAGCTTGATCGCCGTGCTGGTCGCAAGGGCATTGTGCCAGTGGGGCCAGGAAGTGGCCGGTCAGGAGGCGAGCCTGCATATTCGCGATGCGATTCGCGGCGAGCTGCTGGAACACCTGGCCGCCATGGGGCCGGTACGGGCTGGCGCGAGGCATAGCGGCGCGCTCGCCAACCAGCTGGTGGAGCAGGTCGAGGCGCTGGACGGCTACTTTGCCCGTTTCCTGCCGCAACTGCGCCTCAGCGTGATCGTCCCGCTGCTGATTCTCCTGGTCGTCGTGTGGCTCGACTGGCTGGCAGCGCTCTTCCTGTTGCTCTCCGCGCCCTTGATTCCGCTGTTCATGGCGCTGGTCGGCATGGGCGCGGAGCGGCTCAACCGCGAGCAGTTTGCCGCCGTCAGCCGACTCTCGGGGCACTTTCTCGATCGGGTGCGAGGCATCGCCACGCTGCAGCTGTTCCACCAGACCCGCGAAGCCGGCGAGGAAGTGCATGAGGCCGCGGATCGCTATCGGCGCCTGAGCATGCGCACGCTGCGGGTGGCCTTTCTCTCCTCGGCGGTACTCGAATTCTTCGCCTCGGTGGCGATTGCCGTGGTCGCGATCTATGTCGGCTTCGGCCTGCTGGGCTACATCGAGTTCGGTCCCGCCGATGAGCTGACGCTGTTCAGCGGCCTGCTGATCCTGCTGCTGGCGCCGGAATTCTTCCAGCCGCTGCGAACCCTGGCCCAGCACTATCATGACCGAGCAGCGGCCCTGGGGGCCGCCGATGGCATGCTGGCGCTGCTTGCCGAACCGGTGCGCCGGGTCGAGGGCAGTGCAGCGTTGCCGTCGGCTGACGAGCGGCTGGTGAGCCTGGAAGGCGTGACACTGTCGCATCCGGGGCGCGGTCGAGTGCTGGGGCCGCTAAGCCTCGAGGTAACAGCCGGCGAGACGCTCGTCGTCACTGGGCCCTCAGGGGCGGGCAAGTCGGCCTTGCTGCAGTTGCTGGCGGGCTTCGTGGCGCCCGACGAGGGGGCGCGGCGCACGCAGGCTGGTCTGGCGTTCGCCTGGATGGATCAACGTCCGGTGCTGATCCATGGCAGCCTGGCCGACAACCTTCGCCTGGCCGCGCCCGAGGCGAGCGAAGCCGACCTGCAGCGGGCACTCGAACGTGCCGGGCTCGCCAAGCTGGTGGCCACGCTACCGCACGGGCTCGAAACGCCGCTGGGGGAGCGGGGCTCGGGCCTGTCGGGAGGCCAGACGCAGCGTCTGGCACTGGCTCGCATATTTCTCTCGGACGCCAGCCTGGTGCTGCTCGACGAACCAACCGCGAGCCTGGACGAGGCGAGCGAAGCGCGGGTCATCGAATCGCTGACCAGGCTGGTCGAGGAGGGCAGGTCGCTGGTCATCGCCACCCACCATCCCGCCCTGATGGCCATGGCGAGCCGGCGGCTCGAACTCGATGCAGGCGCTATCAAGGCCCAGGCAACGGGAGTTCCTCTCCATGAGTGAGACGCTGAAAGCCACCCTTTCCCCTTGGCTGCGACTGCTTGCGCGGCGCCCGCGGCGGCTCGCCATCGGCGTGCTGCTGCTGGTGGTGACGGTGTTCTCGGCGGTGGGCCTGCTGGCGCTGTCGGGCTGGTTCATTGCCGCCAGTGCACTCACTGGCATCGCCCTGGCGATGGGCCTCGCGGCAAGCCTTGATGTCTACGTGCCCGGCGGCGGGATACGCTTCTTCGCCGTCAGTCGTACCGTGGCACGCTACCTGGAGCGGCTCTACAACCACGACACCGTGCTGCGCCTGCTGGCCGACCTGCGCGGTCGCCTGTTTGGCGCCATGGCCAGACTCGATGACCGCAGCCTGGCCCGGCAGCGCTCCAGCGACTGGCTCAACCGCCTGACCGCCGACATCGATACCCTCGACAGCCTCTATCTGCGCCTGCTGGCCCCGCCGGCGGTGGCGCTGGTGGCGGTCGTGCTGGTCGCTGCCTTCCTGGCGCTATGGGTTCCAGCGGCGGGGCTGGCGGTCGCGGCGCTGTTGCTGCCCACCTGGGTTTGGCTGACGGCCGGCCAGGCGCGGCTCGGCATGGCCGCGAGCCGACGCCAGGTCGGTCACCTCCAGCGCCTGCGCAGCCAGGCCATCGAGTACCTGACCGGCTTAGCGGAACTCGAAGCCTACGGCAGCCGGGCCTGGCACCGGCGCGGTTTTCGTCAGCGGGAGCACGCACTGCGGCGCGACCAGCGGCGCACAGGCAGGTTGGCCGGTTTCGGCACCGCGCTGGTGAACCTGATGGTCGGGCTGGGCATGGTCGCGACGCTGTGGTTGGCGGCGGCGGCCTGGCAACAGGACACGATCGACGGCCCCATTCTGGTCATGCTGCCGCTGGCGGTGTTCGCCATCGGCGAAGCGCTGGCGCTGCTCCCGCCAGCCTTTACCCAGCTAGGCGCGACCCGTGGCGCGGCCGAGCGGCTCAATGCGGTGGAGCGGGCGAGCGAAAGCGTGCCCGAGGGCGGTAACGTCGAGCTGCCCGCCGGTGCACTGTCCGTGCGGCTCGAGGCTGTCAGCCTGCATTATCCCGGCGCGCTTGCGCCGGCGCTGCGGAACATCGCGTTGGAGCTGATGCCGGGCGAGAGACTGGCGCTCAGCGGGGCTTCCGGTGCGGGCAAGAGCAGCGTGGCGGCATTGCTGACCCGGCGGCTTCCTCCAAGCCAGGGGGCGATTGTCCTCGCGGACGTGCCGCTCGAGCAGGTCGACGAACGTTCGCTGCGTGAGCGCGTCGCGATTCTCGGCCAGCGCATCGACCTGTTCCAGGGCAGCCTGGCGACGAACTTGCGGCTGGCGGCGCCGGAGGCCAGCGAATCCCGGCTCTGGCAGGCCCTGGCCGCGGTCGAGCTGGCGCAGTGGGCGGAAAGCCTGCCGCATGGGCTGGCCACCCGGGTGGGTGAAGGAGGGCGCGCCCTGTCAGGCGGCCAGGCACGGCGCCTGGCTCTGGCGCGGCTGATGCTGCGCGACCCGGGGCTGGTCATCCTGGACGAGCCATTCGCCGGCCTGGATGCCGATACCGTGGCACGCCTGTCGCCACGGCTCGACCAATGGCTTCAAGGGCGCAGCGTGCTCTACCTGGTGCATCAGCTCGACGGCGGCGGTTTCGAGCCGCCGGGCATCACCCGCGAGCGGCGTCTCGAGCAAGGAGAATTGACCGTTTGCGCAAAATCCGAGTATCCATCAGGATAAAGGGATAAAGGCAAAGAGGTGCACCATGCGCGACTTCCTGAAGCGACTGCCGAAGGTCGAACTCCACCTGCACATCGAGGGCTCGCTGGAGCCGGAGCTGATGTTCGCTCTGGCCAGGCGCAACGGGGTCGAGTTGCCCTTCGCCTCTGTCGAGGAGGTGCGTGCCGCCTATGACTTCCAGGACCTCCCATCCTTCCTCGAGCTCTATTATCGCGGCATGAGCGTGCTCAAGCGCGCCGAGGATTTCCACGACCTGGCCATGGACTATTTTCGGCGTGCCCATGCCGAAGGCGTGGTGCACGTGGAGATGCACTTCGACCCCCAGGCCCACCTGGCCCGCGGCATCGAACTCGACGTCGTCATGGAGGGGCTCAGCCTGGCGCGGCGCGAAGCCGAGCGTGAGCTGGGCATGTCCACGGCGCTGATCATGGCTTTCCTGCGCGACCGGCCTGCCGACGAGGCGATGAAGGTACTCGAGAGTGCCGCTCCCTATTGGGAAATGCTCGATGCCGTGGGGCTCGACAGCGCCGAGCGCGGCCACCCGCCCTCCAAGTTTACCGAGGTATTCCAGCGCGCCAAGATGCTGGGAATCCCCCGGGTCGCGCATGCCGGCGAGGAGGGACCGCCCGACTACATTCGCGAGGCCCTAGATCTGCTCGACGTATGCCGTGTCGACCACGGCGTGCGCTGCCTGGAGGATCCCGACCTGGTCGCGCGGCTGAGAGACGAGGCCATCGTGCTCACCGTCTGCCCGCTTTCCAACGTACGTTTGAAAGTGGTGGAGCGTATCGAGGATCATCCCTTGCCGCAGCTCCTCGACGCCGGGCTTAGGTTGACCCTCAATTCTGACGACCCGGCCTATTTCGGCGGCGGCATGCTGGACAACTTCGTCGCCTGCCACGATGCCTTCGGCTGGTCGAAGGAGACCTTCATCCAGCTCGCCGGTACCGCCATCGAAGACGCCTTCATGAGCGACGCACGCCGTCTCGAGCTGCATCGGCAACTGGCCGAGAGCACCTGAACGACAGCGCCCCCGGCGGTTGCCGGGGGCGCATCCCCCTTGCTTTCTGCCCCAGAACGGCGATTCAGGGCGTGCCGCTACCGACTCAGGGCAGAGCCGGCACCTCGAAGTCGGGCATCTCACCGGTCAGGCTATGCAGGAAAGCGGTGATGTCGGCGATAGTTGCATCGTCGAACTCACGATTGAGCATCTCCTTGCCCATGATCGCCACGGCTTCCTCGAGGGTCTCGGTGGCGCCGTTGTTCATGTACGGATAGGTCACGCCGACGTTGCGCAGCGTGGGCGTGCGGAACTTGTGCATGTCGGCTTCGTTACCGGTGACATCGAAGCGCCCTACATCGGTGGAGCCGGGTACCTGGATGGCGTAGAAGTTGCTGTCGGTGAAGGCCGGGCCGCTGTGACAGGCGATGCAGCCGTTGTCGACGAAGGCCACCATGCCGTCCTTCTGCTGCTGGCTAAGCGCGTCCATGTCGCCCCGTAGGTAGCGATCGAACGGTGAGTCCGGCGTGTTCAGCGTGCGCTCGAAGCTGGCGATCGCCATCGCCAGGTTATCCTTGTTGATCGGGTTCTCGTCACCGGGGAAGGCGGCGGCGAATTTTTCCTGATAGAGCGGGAAGCCGTCGAGGCGCTCGATGGCCATGTCGAGGGCCATGGCCATCTCGATGCTGGCCTGGATCGGGCCCAGCGACTGGCCTTCGAGATCGGGCTCACGACCGTCCCAGAACTGCGCGCCGAGGAAACCGGAATTGAGTACGGTGGGCGTATTGCGCTCGCCGATCTGGCCGTCGTGGCCGGTGGCGCGCGGTATGCGGTCGCTCCAGCCCAGCGCCGGGTTGTGGCAGGTGGCGCAGCTGATCACCCCACTGGAAGATATCCGCGGCTCGAAGAACAGCATGTTGCCGAGTTCGACCTTCTCCTTGGTGAGCGAGTTTTCCGCCGGTATCGGCGGCAGGTGGGGCAGCGGCTCGAAGCGGTCGCGATAGTTGCCGAGGCCGTCGTCGGCGGTGGCACCGGTAGCCGCCAGAGCGGCGCTCAGCGACACTGCTGCGGCGAGACGGGTCGGCCGGACGAGAGCGTGATGTGTCATGACGAATCCCCTTGGTTGCAAGCTAGAGACGGTTTTAGCCTGTTATGCAACATCAGGTTACGGATGCGTCTTGAGCCGTATCAACCAAGTGAAATAGTCGGAATGGAGTGCTTATTGAGGTGGGTCAAACTTTACTTCGTTCCCGCTCTTACGGACGAACAAACGCTTGTCTTCAGGTTGCTGAGTGTGATCCTCGATAGCAGTCTGAAAAAGGTTGGTAATGGGGCCGGCTTTCGCCGGCCCGCTCCCTCTCAATGCGTTGTTACCAGCATCACCACGCTCAGTGCGGCTGAGACCCACATGGCCGGCTTGATGTCATACAGCTTACCGGTGGCGAGCTTGATCAGCACGAAGCTCAGGAAACCGAAGGCGATGCCCAGGGTGATCGAGTAGGTCAGCGGCATCAGGATGATCGCCAGAAAGGCGGGGAACGCCTGCTCGAACCGCGACCAGTCGATCTTGCTGATCGGTGCCAGCATGAACAGCCCGACCAGCACCAGTGCCGGCGCCGTGGCGATGCCGGGCACCAGCGACAGCAGTGGCGAGAGGAACAGGAAGGGCAGGAACAGCAGGGCGATGGTCACCGCCACCAGCCCTGTGCGGCCACCCTGGGCCACGCCCGCGCCGGACTCGATGAAGGTCTGCGCCGCACTGGTGCCCAGCGGGGCGGCGATCATCGAAGCGAAGGCATCCACGGTCATCGAGCGCTTGAGGTTGCGCGGGTTGCCGTTCTTGTCCTTGAGGTCAGCCGACTCGGACAGCGCCATGAAGCAGGAGAGCGCGTCGAAGAAGTTGGTGAACAGCATCACGAAGATGAACGGCAGGTAGGCGACCTTCAGCGCGCCCCAGATATCCACCTTCATCACCGCGCTGAAGTCCGGCCAGGCGGCCAGGCCGTTCCACTCCACCACAACGTCGCCGCCCCACATCCTGCCCATGGGAGTGGCCAGTAGGGTGGTCAGGGCGATACCCAGGATCAGGGCGCCGTTGAAGCGCATGATCACCATGATGGCGGTGGCCATCATACCGATGAAGAATGTGATCAACGAGGCGTCCATATTGCCCAGCGTGACCAGGGTGGCATCGCTGCCGACGATGAACCCAGCATTCTTGAAGCCGATGAAGGTGATGAACAGACCGATGCCGCAAGTGATGGCGTAACGCAGCGAGGGCGGAATCGCATCGATGATCGCCTCGCGCACGTTGAACATGGCCAGGGTGGCGAACAGCACGCCGGACCAGAACACGCAGCCCAGCGCCACCTCCCACGACAGCCCGGCGCCCAGCACCAGGGTATAGGTGAACAGCGCGTTCATGCCCATGCCCGGCGCCACCAGAATCGGGTTGCGGGCATACAGCCCCATCGCCAGGCTGCTCATGAAGCTGATCAGCACCGTCGCGGAGAGAGCGGCGGAGAAGGGGATGCCGGCGTCGGAAAGGATCGCCGGGTTGACCACGATGATGTACATCGAAGCCAGGAAGGTGGCGATGCCCGCCAGGATCTCGGTCTTGAGGCTCGAGCCGCGACGGCTCACGCCGAAGTAAGTGTCCAGCCAGTGGGCCTTGCCTGTGGCCTGCCCGAGGGACTGGCCATCAGCCTTGTCGGCCAGGGTAGAGGAGGTCGGTTCCATAGCTTGTGTCCGTTGTTGTTGGATGGCGTCGTCGAATAAGGGTTATGGGGTGTCCTGCGACATGCCTGACCGTTTGGTCAGGCTGTGCACGGCTACAGCCTAGACGTTATTTGACCGATTGGACAGGTGGGTTGCGACCAAGGTCGTAGAGGCAGGCGGGAAAGGTTTCGAGGGAGAAGAGGGGACGTAAGTACTGAAGGAGGCGTTGCCCTCAACGTTTCGCTTGGTTACGGTAGGTGAAGAGCCGCAGAAGACGGCTTACGTGATCAAGACGTACTCAGGGATGCCGCATTAGGGATGATGGGAATCGTCATCCATTCTGCCAGCAGGGCGGTAGCGTCCCTGAAATTCCCAACTCAACCAAACGGGCTATGTCGCCCGGCGAACTCAGCCTCAGCACTTGCCTCTGCATCGTAGAGCGTTCTGTATGCACATTATTTGGCTTCTTTGTATAAGAAAGTGTGCATACAGTATATTGATTCCGGCAGAACGCGCGTGCTCGCGAATTCAGCATAGGTGGCTGAGCTATGCTTAAGTGAATGAAAAATCAATGAGTTGGGAGAAAGGAAGCGCGTCAGGTAATAGTGTTGAACGCTCAGGGGTGTTCATCAATATCGGACGTGCAGTCCAATCACTGTTAGGGCCCGAAAGATGATTCTGCGTGATACTGATTAAAATCAGATTCGAAAAATTCAGACATAAACGGCTTGTAAATGCTCAATGATATTTTTGCATATAGGTATCTCGAAAATCCCATATGGGAAAATTTCGACGAGAACGCGCGCAGATTGCTAGTTCAAGGCTTCCGAATTGTCGCCGAGCAACTTTTTCCCTACTACGATGCCGACGGCAAAGAAAGAACCGAAGCTAAGGCAATATGGGACGGACTAAATAAGAAATTAGCGATGGAGCTTGGCCTTAAGGATCTATCTTCCCCGACTTATGGTTACTACACAGAGTGGAATGGTAACAAGCATTGGATTAGCGGATCATGGCCGAAAATTACGGTTTGCGAGAACTTTGTTCTCGCGGATTATGATGGTTCAGTTCCAGCCGATCAGTTTATTAAAGAGCGTTTGAGCTTCATAGAACTAGCTTTCCGCCAACAAGAAGAGAAACTTACAGAGCTTAACGCCAGCCTAGATAGACGAGTTCAAGAGGCTGATTTGGCGGCGAAAATGAGGCCGACCCGTGGGGTACGACTGCCAGGAAATAGAGGTGATGATATCCGTGCGTGGAATCAAACTAAGAACGAAAGGTTCAGAACATCGTGCGACGAACTAAACGAGCGGTTCAGTCGTTCTAGGGCGAAGCTTCATTATCATAATGGATTTATACAAGTCTCAGAGGATGAGACCGTTACGCGACAGATTGAACAGCCCTTTTGGAATTTGGTTGGGGATCCAATGTGGCAGAGTGTAGACCACGATATGAAAGAAGCTATTGATCTGCGGGATAGCGGCGGGAGAGACCCTGCTCTCTTTGCAGCGAAGGCTCTGGAGAGCACTATCAAGATCATATCTGACAGCAAGGGCTGGACTCGGGGTAACGAAAAAGGGGCTGCCAATTACATTGATAATCTGCGAGCCAAAGCGAACGGTGAGTTTATAAATACCTGGGAGCGAGAGAGTTTGGTTGAGTTCTTCTCAAAAGTTCGCAATCCGTTTGGGCACGGTGCGGGGAGCCAACCAGTTCCAGAACTGTCCGCTCCTCAAACAGATTGGGCAATTGAATTTTGCATGATATGGGCAAAGAACTTAATCAGGAGACTTTAATGCAGGCCTCACTCCATGCCCTAACAAGTGAATGAAGCCGACCAATTTTCCGCTGCCGCTCCAAATTGGCGGCTTATTCAAGGCGTTAGATGAAACCATGAATGACAATGAATTGAAAAACGCGTTGGGAGAAATAAGATTTAAAGCTATAGGGGCTAACCTTAAGCTTGATGAAATTTCTGTATTGTCTGTGATATTTAGAAAGTCAAAACTAAAAGAAATAGACGATGAATTGATAGGCCTATCTCAAAGCATGATGGAAGTCGAAGATGCTTTTGATGAAAACATACAAATACCAGGAGCATTTAATGGCGCCGTAATGCGTGCAGCACAGTTATCAATATTGTTTTCGCTGCGCTCTTCGACCAGAGATGCAATAAGAGAGGCCAAAGCTAAAGCTGCGCAAATCTACAACGATATAAATTTTTACAGGTCATTAGCTATAGCTTTATTGGCTTTGGTTGTTTCAATAATTGGTATCGCGTAAATGTCATCTAACAAAGTTGTCAAATTGACAGTTTTTCCGTCGCTCCTTTTTGTGCTTAATAGCACAAACGGGCTCCTCCACAACTGCAATTTACAACGGCGTTAACTCTCAAGAGAAGTAAGATGGATAAGCAGAAAGTTATTGAAGACCTTAATCTCTTTAAGGAAAGGTTGACCGGAGAAGTTCTACAAGCATTTAACTCTCGGGGAAGAGAATTCGGACAAGAAAGATTTAATGCGTGGAGGCGTAAACTTTCTCAATTTTTAGATGATAACCTTCCTGGCGAAACATCCGTGCTTAACGAAAAGCTCACGCATTATGCAATTTCGATACGTCGTGATGAAAGTGATGCACAGAGATTTTGGCGACAAGATGGTGAAGCCATGCTCGCGTACATTGATTCTTTGATGATTGATGTGGAGAACGATGAGTATGATTTCCGCGAAGCTGAAGAAAAGACAAAGGTGGTTTTGAGCCAGAATGAAAAGCAAAAAAACAAAGTATTCATTGTTCATGGTCATGATGGTAATGCAAAAGAACGAACAGCTCGCTTTATAGAAAAGCTTGGTTTCGAAGCAATAATTCTTCACGAGCAAGCAAGTCGCAGTATGACTATTATTGAGAAAATTGAATCTTACGCTAACGATGTGGGTTTCGGGATAGTCTTATATACACCTGACGATATGGGTAATATTAAAGAGGAAGCCGAAAAAGGAGAGCTAAAGTATCGAGCTCGTCAAAACGTCGTATTTGAGCACGGTTTCCTTATAGGAAAACTAGGTCGAGAAAACGTTACACCTCTAGTTGAGGGAGCGATAGAACTGCCTAACGACATTAGTGGGATCGTATACATCAATGACAAAGACTGGAAGCTTGATATAGCCAAAGAGATGAAAGCTGCTGGTTACGAAATCGATTTCAACAAGCTGATGTAAAATGAGTTAACAAGGCGTTGCACCGCACAAGCCGGTGAACGCGGCGTTAGGCGTAAGGAAAGGACTCAATTATGAGAATTGATTATCTTGAGGATGTGCCGGATTTTATTCCGTTGCTGGCTCGTGAAATGGCGGAGCACTGGAGCAGCATTATCCCTGGAGAAAGCTATGAGAGACGACACGAGAAGCTAATTTCCCATCAGAATCGTGATCAGTTACCACTCGCATGGGTAGCGCATGAAAATGGCGTTCTGTTGGGTACGAGCGCCTTGAGACTTTGTGATCTGGAAGGGCGCGAAGACTTAACCCCTTGGCTTGCAGGTATCTTTGTCATGCCAGATTACAGAGGTCGTGGAATCGCAGCTAAACTTTGCGAAGTGGCAGAAAGAAAGGCGTGGGAATGGGGAGTTGAGAGCTTATATCTGCACACTCCTGATCAGCAAGGGCTCTATCGAAAACTAGGGTGGCGTAGTTTAGAACTAGCGGATTGGAATGGGGCTCAGACAGAAATTATGGTAAAGGACCGTGAAGCCTAACAAGCGCAGGCACAGCGACGGCCTTTTCGTTGCAGCTGCGCCTCCACTATAAGGCCGCGCGTGCTGCGGGCGTTACACACATTGCAGGAGGCTTCGTGATAGTTATCTATGGAATCAAAGAACAACTTAATCCGATCAAGGCTCAGCTCTCTGAGGTCATTCACGGATGTATGCAGTCTGTACTGGGTATGCCGGAAGACAAGCGGGCCCATCGTTTTATCCCGTTGGATGCAAAGAATTTTTATTACCCAGGTGGCAGAACGCCAGCCTACACTGTCATTGAGATCAATATGATGCAGGGCCGTGCCCCCGAGACCCAAAAAGCTCTAATCAAGGAGCTCTTCAACAAGATTGAGTCTGCGGTTGGTATCTCACCTGTGGATGTTGAGGTAACAATTAAGGAGCAACCCGCACATTGTTGGGGATTTCGGGGCATGACCGGAGACGAGGCGCGTGACCTTAAGTACTCAGTCAAGGTGTAACAAATCGCTCAAGTACGTTCCCGGTCTTACGGCCGTCCACTGGACGTCCCTGACGGGACGCCGCTTAGCTTCGCGTTAGGTGCTCCGAAAGTGGGAGGTGGCGTAAGTGAAGTGCAAAGAGAGCTCTGTTGACTTTCCTAAGCCGGACATCATCGACGGTACCGCGTACTACGTTTGCGCCAGCTGTGGGTACGTCCATGAAGTCGAGAACTACAGAACATACACGCCAGAAGAGAGAATCGCGGAATTCGAGTATCAGCATGGTCTCAAGCTGCCAGACGGCTTTTCTGACTTTGCGGGTCTGAGTGGGCCGTGGGTGGTTAGGCTCCCGCCAGCCGATGCAGAGACAGCGAAGTACTATTTCGGCGAAGGGTTCTATGAAATCGAAAGAATTGCGGGGCTGGACCCCGACACCTTTCAATCCATCTTTGATAGCTCAAGCCTAACTGTCGAATGGGGTCTACCCAAAGAGCTTCTGCTTCTTGAGGGAGATGGTCATACATGGATCGCGTTGGACTATAGAAACACAACTGCAGAACCGACCGTAATCGCCATAGAAACGAGAGAGTACACCTGGTTGCCTGTGGCCCGCAATTTTCAAGATTTCGTCCTGGCTCTTTTGCCATATGAAAGCGTCTATGACGCCGATGGGAACGTTACGCTTAAGTAGCGCGATCACTTAAACATTCCATCGAGGGGATGTTCAACCGGCTACTCCGGTCGGTCACCCCTCATGTCAAACGTTAAGCACAAGGAAGGCTCATGCACGCAAACATAGCCCGCTACGGAATAATTCTGAATACGGAAAACTTCGAGGAGTGCGTGGCGTTCTATCGAGACCTCTTTGGACTGCGTCAGCTATTCGAGAAAAAGGAGGGTGACTTCAAGCTCACCTGTCTCGAGTACGGGAATGGCTATTTGATGGTCGAGCAAGGAGGCAAGGCGAAGAATGGCGTTAAGACACCGACAGAGGCTAGCTTCAAACTGCGCTTCAATGTTGAGGATTTGGAGGAGGCCCTGGCGGAAATACGGGCATGGGGTATCCAAGCTGAAATCCAGGAAAGCTCCTGGGGCCGGACTATCAACATCAGCGACCCCGATGGCAACCGAGTAGGTGTCAGAGATGAAGCTGGCTTCTTCCACCAGATCAATGCTTAATAAGTCAATTAAGTTCGTTCCCGGCTTGGCGGCCGTCCACCGGACGCCTTGGTCGGGCGCTGCTTATGTTGGCATGAAAAGCAGATAGCCATGTGGCAAAAGATTGAAGTGACAGGCTTATTCTTAGGGTTGGGTGGAGTTATCGCTCAGCTTATTAATATAAATTTCTGGTCTTTTTTTTCAGATGGCTACCAGGAGCTGTTTTACGGTGGCGAACTTTTAGCTTTTTGGGTGAGTATTTTCATAATTGTAGGGATGATAAGTTCTATTTTGTTTCTCGTAAACTTGGCTTTTAAAAGGTTAGTGCTTTGGTGGGCAAGGCTGTCGGGTTTTTTAGGATTATACTTGGGCGTCGCTGTAATAGGGGCGTCCGGCGTTTGACCAGTCGATGCAGTAGAATAGCCCTCAGGCTTTATCGGCGGTCAAGTCCGCAATAGAGAGGGCAAGGCTAGGGTTGTAGATGGTGGCGCGTTCATATTACAAGGCGCTGTTGTCGCCGCTATCGCCTCTGGGACGGCTTACGCTTCGCTTCAGCCGCTCAAAAACTTGGCGTCAGGCGACACAGAGTAAGTGGCACGCGACTTGGGCGGCTTGTGGCTTGGAACCGGATGGCGAGCGGCCCGTCGTGCTCCTCGACAGCTGCAAGCTCGCGTCCGAACTGGAACGGCTGGAACTAGTTGATGAATATCAGCATCTCGTCCATCCCAGGATCGCCAGCCACGTCCCGACCCTGTACGAAAACGGGCTGCCAAACAGACGACGGCTCGAGCTGATCTCGGTGAAGCCCTTTCGTAAACGGACTGATAGAAAACGTGATGCCTTGCCCCGCGGCTAATCCGACGCGTTAACCGCTTCTGCTGTTGATTCGCTGGTCGCTCGATTCGACAGCAGAGCCGTTTTGGAAGGGTGCGCAGAAGAATGAGTATTTTACCCATGGCGAGTGGTTCTCATGAATTCTGAGAGCCACTCGCCATTTTCGTTTCAGGCTTGGTCGCGCTGGTGCTGGCAGCGTCCGCCGGCCCAGGTCTCCAGTATGCTGCGGTCGTCACCCAGCATCATCAGGGCGAACAGCCGCTCGCCGAGGGTTTTGCAGCGGGCGTGGCGACGTGCCAACAGCGGTGAGCCGTCGGGGTCGATGACGACGAAGTCGGCTTCCAGGCCGGGGGCGAGGCGGCCGATCTTGTCGTCGAGCGAGAGCGCCTTGGCATTGCCCAGGGTGAGGCCGTAGAGGCCCTGCCAGGCGGTCAGCGGTTGGCCGCGCAGCTGGCCGACCTGGTAGCCGGCCTTGAGGGTGGCGAGGCCGGAGAGATCGGTGCCGCCGCCGATGTCGCTGGCGTAGGTGATGTTGAGGCCGACCTCGCGTGCCGCCAGGCGGTCGAACAGGCCACTGCCGAGGAACATGTTGGAGCTGGGGCAGAAGGCGATGTTGGCCCCGCGCTCGGCCAGACGAGTACGCATCTCCTGGTCGAGGTGGATGCCGTGGGCGAAGGTGCTGCGCGGGCCGACCAGCCCGGACTGCTCGTAGACCTCGAGATAGTCACGGCTCTCGGGGAACAGCTCGGCCACCCAGTCGAGTTCGCCGGGGTTCTCGGAGAGGTGGGTCTGCAGCCACAGGCTCGGGTCGTTGCGCAGCAGGCCGCCGGTGGCGTCGAGCTGCTCGCGGGTGGAGGTCGGGGCGAAGCGCGGGGTCAGGCTATAGCCGAGGCGCGCGGTACCGTGCCAATCGCCGATCAGGCGTTCGGTGTCGCGAATGCCGCCGTGGGTATCGTCGCAAAGCGCCTCGGGGGCGTTGCGATCCATCAGCACCTTGCCGGCCAGCATGCGCAGGTCGCGCTCGCGGCAGGCGCCGAAGAAAGCCTCTACCGAGGTGGGGTGGCTCGAGCAGAACACCTGGGCGGTGGTGGTGCCGACCCGTAGGATCTCGTCGAGGAAGGCGTTCGAGATGATGTCGGCACGCTCGCGCTGGGCGAAGCTGCACTCCTCGGGGAAGGTGTACTCGTTCAGCCAGTCGAGCAACTGGCGACCGTAGGAGGCCATGATCTCCAGCTGCACGTAGTGCACGTGGCTGTCGATGAAGCCGGGCATCACCAGCTTGCCGCGATGATCGACCACCTCGATGCCTTCGGGCAGGCGTGGCGCCAGCGCCGCGTAGTCGTCGATGGCCTTGATGCGGCCGTTCTCCAGCCACAGCACGCCGTCGGCATAGTGACGCACGCTGCCCTCGGCGGGTTTGTCGCCCTCGCCGGGGTCGGCATCGAAGCTCAGCAGTTCGGCGCGTATCAAGCGCGATTCGTTGTTCGTCATGATGTCAGGAGCTCTTTCGTGTCAGCGGTTGTCGGAGCTGTTCCGGCGGCAAGCCTGCCATCGGCGCTCCTCAGGCGAATCAGTGGGGCTCGCCTTCGGTATTTGGTTAGCCAAACATGTTGCGCAGCTCGGCCGGATCTAACCCGCGCTGGTCGGCACGCTCGGCAGTGCCCACCAGTGGCAGCAGCTCGGCCATGGCGGCCAGCGCGATGGCATAGGGTGTCTTGTCGCCACCGGTGCCGCCGCAAGCCGTGCCGATGGGGCAGCGCACCGTAGCCAGTGCCGCCGCGTCGTGGCCGGCATCGGTGAGCCGCGAACGGAAGCTGGCCCACTTGCTTTTAGAGCCGATCAGACCGATCGAGGCCATGTCGCCGCGTTTGAGCAGGGCGTCGACGAGCTGGCGGTCCTCGGCGTGGTCGTGGGTCAGCACCAGTGCGTGGCTGCCGGCAGGCAGGGCCGCCACCGCGGCCTGCGGATCAGGGGCGTGGCGGCAGGCCAGGCGTGGCTGGTCCTCGGTCCAGGCGGGAAAGGCGCCGTCGCGGCTATCGTGCCACAGCACCCGCCAGGGCAGTGGGGCGGCCAGGCGTACCAGTTCGTTGCCGACATGGCCGGCGCCGAAGATGGCCAGCGTCGCCGCGCTGCCGGGGAACACCTCCAGCAGCACGTTGACGAAGCCGCCGCAGCACTGGCCGCTGCGCCCGCCCAGGGCGAAGGCCTCGAGGCTCATGCCGCTCTCGCCGCGCGCAAGCTTTTCCCGGGCCGCATCGATCACCTGGAATTCGAAGGTACCGCCGCCGAGGGTATCGCAGACGGCATCCTCGGTGATCACCATGCGCGCGCCGGGCTCGCGTGGAGTGGAGCCCGCGCTGGTCACCACGGTGGCCAGCGCGTGGGGCAGCCCCTCGCTCTGCAGCCGGTGCAGCGCCTCGTGCCAGGCCTGCGGGCGCGGCGCGTTCATCACACCGCTCCCGCGGCATCATAGCGGCTGCGCAGGGCCTCGGCGGCCATCAACACCCGCTCCGGCGTGGCCGGGGTGTCGAGTCGCGGGGCCTCGGCGTAGTCGGTCAGGCTCGCCAGGGCGTCGCGCAGCGCCGACCACACCGCCATGCCGAGCATGAAGGGCGGTTCGCCCACCGCCTTGGAGCGGTAGATGCTGGCCATGGAGTTGGGGTGGCCCTCCATCAGCTTGACGTTGAACACCGGAGGCAGATCGCCGTAGGTCGGGATCTTGTAGGTGGCGGGGCCGTCGGAGATGAGCCGTCCCGCCTCGTTCCACTTGAGTTCTTCGCTGGTCATCCAGCCCATGCCCTGGATGAAACCGCCTTCCACCTGGCCGAGGTCGATGGCCGGGTTCAGCGAATCGCCCACGTCGTGCAGGATGTCGACCCGATCGACCTGATACTCGCCGGTCAGGGTGTCGACGCTGACTTCCGCCACGGCGGCGCCGAAGGCGTAGTAGTAGAAGGGGCGACCCTGGCCGACGTTGCGGTCGTAGTGGATCAGCGGCGTGGCGTAGAAGCCCTTCTCCGAGAGCGAGATGCGGTTCAGGTAGGCGGACTGTACCAGCTCGCCCCAGGGGATGCGGCGCTCGCTCTCGCCGTAGCCGGCGACCAGATGGCCGGCCTCCAGGCGCATGTCCTCGCGATCGAGCCCCTGATCCTTGTAGAGGTGCTCGTGGGCGAAGTCGAACAGGCGCTGCTTGAGCCTCACGCAGGCGTCGCGGGCGGCCTGGCCGTTGAGGTCGGCGCCGCTCGAGGCCGCGGTGGGCGAGGTGTTGGGTACCTTGTCGGTACGCGTGGCGGTGATGCGCACCTCGTCGGTATCGAGCCCCAGCTCGCGGGCCACCACCTGGCAGATCTTGGTGTGCAGGCCCTGGCCCATCTCGGTGCCGCCATGGTTGATCATCACGCTGCCGTCGGTATAGACGTGCAGCAGCGCGCCAGCCTGGTTGAGATGCTTGGCGGTGAAGGAGATGCCGAACTTCACTGGCGTCAGCGCCAGGCCGCGCTTGACGATCGGGCTTTCGGCGTTGAACTCGGTGATGGCGCGGCGCCGTGCCCAGTACTCGCTGCTGGTCTCGAGCTGCTCGACCAGCTCCTTGAGCAGGCCGATCTGGTCCACCTGCTGGCCGTAATGGGTCATCTGGCGACCGGGGCGATAGAAGTTGCGCTTGCGTACTGTGAGCGGATCCTCACCGATGCGCCGGGCGATGTCGTCCATCGCCGCCTCGATCACCATCATGCCCTGGGGGCCGCCGAAGCCGCGGAAGGCGGTATTCGAGGCGGTGTGGGTGCGCGCGCGATGGCCCGTCACGCGGGCTTCGCCCAGCGAGTAGGCGTTGTCGCTGTGGAACATGGCGCGGTCGACGATGGCGTCCGACAGGTCGGGGGAGTAGCCGCAGTCGCCGATCACGGTGATCTCGCCGCCCTGGATCACGCCCTGCTCATCCACGCCGAGGCGATAGCGGTTGTGGAACGGGTGGCGCTTGCCGGTGACGCGCATGTCATCGGCGCGCGGCAGGCGCACGCGGGCGCTGCGACCGGTGCGCCGGGCGATCAGCGCGGCGATGCAGGCCCAGGGCGAGGCCTGGGTTTCCTTGCCGCCGAAGCCGCCGCCCATGCGCCGCACTTCCACGGTCACGGCATGGAAGGGGATGCCCAGCACTTCGGCGACCAGCTTCTGGGTTTCGCTGGGGTGCTGGTTGGAGGTGTGGACGATGACGCCTTCGTCTTCGGTGGGCTGCACCAGGCACGCCTGGCCTTCCAGGTAGAAGTGCTCCTGGCCCCCGACGAACTGCTCGGCCTCGACCACGTGGGCGGCCTTGGCCAGTGCCTGCTCCCAGTCGCCGCTCTGCTGCACGTGGGTGGGGCGCACGAATTCGCCGCGCTCGGCGGCGGCCACCGGGTCAAGGCAGGCTGGCTGCTCGTCGATCTCGACCACTGCAGCCTTGACCGCCTCGCGGGCGGCGCGATAACTCTCGCCGGCTACGGCGAACATTACCTGGCCGACGTAGCTGATCTCTTCCTCGACGAAGATGGGGTCGCCGGGGAACACGGGGCCGATGTCGGTATGGCCCGGTACGTCATGGAAACCGATGACATCGACCACGCCCGGCATGCTGCGCACCTTGTCCAGGTCGAGCCGCGTCAGGCGGCCGTGGGCGACGGGGGAGAGGCCCAGCGCCACATGCAGGGTGTCGGCCGGCGCCTTGAGGTCGTCGATGTAGGCGGCGCGGCCGGTAACGTGCTTGACCGCGCTCTCGTGTGCGCGGGAGTGCGGATGCGTGCCTGGCGTGACGGTATCGCGGGCCAGCGGGCTGGAGCCCTTGATCTCACCCCTGAGTTCCTCGCGCGCCACGGCGGAGTCCGTGCTCATGTCGTCGGCATCTATGCTCGCTGGCGCGGCTTCGGGCGCCTTGGAAAGAGAAAGCTTAGTGAGCGTACGCATGGAGCATCACCTCCCGGGGGCTGTCGGTCTCGGCCTGCGCGATCACAAGGCGCAGGCGCTCGAGCAGGTTGGCGGCGGAAAGCCGGCGGTATTCGGCGCTGCCGCGCACGTCGGACATGGGCTGGAAGTCCTCGGCCAAGGCCTCGCGGGCGGCGCGGAAAGCGACCGCATCAGGGGCCTGGCCCTCCAGCGCGGCTTCGGCATGCGCCGCGCGCTTGGGGATCGCCGCCATGCCGCCGAAGGCGAGGCGCACGTCGCGCATCACACCGTTATCCAACCGCCAGGCAAAAGCACCCAGCACGGCGGAAATGTCATCCTCACGTCGCTTGGACAGCTTCCACACCTTGAGAGTTTGCCCCTCGGCAGGACGCGGCAGGAAGATGGCGCGGATGGCTTCGCCCTCGCGCAGCGCGGTGCGCTTGTAGTCGAGGAAGAACTCGTCCAGCGGCAGCTCACGCTCGCCCTCGGGGCCGACCAGGCGCAGGCGCGAACCCAATGCCAGCAGCACCGGCGGGGTGTCGCCGATGGGCGAGGCGTTGGCGACGTTGCCGCCCAGGGTGCCGCGGTTGCGTACCTGCTGGGAGCCGAGGCGATGCAACAGGTGGGCGAAGGCGTCGTAGTGCGTTTCCAGCAGCGGCTCGAGACGCGAATAGCTGACGGCAGCGCCAACCCACCAGCCGCTACGGCCGTCTTCGAGCGTGGTCTCGTCGATGTCGTTGAGCTCGGCGACCCGGGTCACGTCGATCACGCGCTCGAAGCGCGCCAGGCGCTGGGTCGACTCCAGCCAGAGATCGGTTCCACCGGCCACCAGGCGGGCCTTGGGGTGCTGCGCGAGACACTCGTTCAGCTCGGCGAGGGTCGTCGGTTGCAGGAAGGCCGCGTCGAGATCGAGGCGGGGCTTGTCTGACTCGCTTTCGCGAGGTGCGGCAGCATCGAGCCACAGCGGACGATGCTCGGGATGAGACTCCATGCTCATGGCGGCATCGCGGATCGGACGATAACCGGTGCAGCGGCACAGGTTGCCGCCCAGTGCGGCCTCCAGGCGCTGGGGTGTCAGCGGGGCCGGTGCCTGGCGTTGCTGCTCGTGCAGGGTAAACAATGACATGACGATGCCCGGGGTACAGAAGCCGCACTGGCTGCCATGGCAAGCCACCATGGCCGCCTGGGCGGGATGCAGAGCGTCGCCCTGGGCGAGGCCATCCACGGTGACCAGATAGCGGCCATTGAGCTGGTGGGCGGGGGTGATGCAGGCGTTGGCGCTGTGGTAGCGCAACTCGCCGTCGGGGCCGGGCTCGCCAATGGCGACCGTGCACGCACCGCAGTCGCCCGAGGCGCAGCCCTCCTTGGTTCCCGTGACGCCAAGCGTCTCGCGCAGCAGCTCGAGCACGCTGGTCTCGGGTGAGGCCTCGCTCCGGCACGGCTGCCCGTTGAGCATGAAGTCGATCATCGCCTTGTCTCTTGTTGACGTTGTGATAGCTGACCCGTCGCCACGCAGCGAATGTCGGTGTTAGGCCGTATCGCTACGAGTTGACCAAATGGTCAGGATGACTTCAGCATGGGCCAGATTGTCGCACTTTGCAAGGGACAATATGGCAGCCTGCCGGCCGCGGCGATCCGGCCCCCACGATGGTCCATTTGCAGGAACCGCTGCGCTGGGGCACTCTCATGGCTTTCCCCATTACACAGGGCAGGGGCCTGTCGATGACAGACGTGACCGAATCCGAGACCTTGCAGCCCGCGCGGCAGGGCGGCGAGAGCAATGGCGCCACCCGCGAGCGCAACGAGCGCGAGATCCTCGAGGCTGCCGAGCGGGTCTTCGCCCAGTACGGCTATCGCGGCGCCAGCGTGCAGGCCATCGCCGAGGCGGCGGGCCTGCCCAAGTCCAACGTGCTCTACTACATGGGCAACAAGCGCGGCCTCTACGTGCGCCTGCTGGAGCGCATGATGGCGCGCTGGAACGCACTGCTCGACGACATCAGCGTGGAGGACAACCCCGCCGAGGTGCTCGAGGCGTTCATCCGCAGCAAGATGCAGCTCTCGCGTCGCCATCCGGAGGGCTCGCGGCTGTTCGCCGCCGAGATCCTCGGTGGGGCGCCTTTTCTGCAGGACTATCTGCGCGGCGAGCTGCGCGAGTGGGTTCAGACACGCGCCAGGGTTTTCGAGCAGTGGGAGGAGCGCGGCCTGATGGATCCGGTCGATCCGGTGTGGCTGATCTTCCTGATCTGGTCGGCGACCCAGCACTACGCCGACTTCGAGACCCAGGTGCTGGGCATCACCGGCAAGGACGAAATCAGCGATGACGACGTCGAGCGCATCACCCAGTTCCTGACCCGGGTGATCCTCAAGGGGTGCGGGGTTAAGCCTGCCTCGGCAATGCCAGGCTGATCGCCACCGTCGCCATGAGCATGGCGCTCGACACCCACAGCGTGACGCTGAGGCCGCCGGTCATGTAGAGCCAGCCGGAGAGCAGGGTGCCAACCAGCCGGCCCATGGCGTTGGCCATGTAGTAGAAGCCCACGTCCAGCGAGACCCCGTCCGAGCGCGCCATGCGCACGATCAGAAAGCTGTGCAGGCTGGAGTTCACCGCGAACACCGCGCCGAACAGCAACAACCCGCCCAGCAACACCGCTTGTGGCTGCCATTCCCACTGGAGACCAAGCGCGATCAATGCCGGCAGGGCCGCCAGCGCCACGGCCCAGGCGATGGCGGCGCCGCGGCCCGCGGTGCGCCCGGTGATGCGTGGCGCCACCGCCTGCACCGCCCCGTAGCCGATCACCCACAGCGCCAGGAAGCCGCCCACTCGCCAATGGTCCCAGCCGAAGTGGGTGGCGAGGAACACCGGCAACGCCACCACGAACCACACGTCGCGGGCGCCGAACAGGAACATGCGCGCCGCCGAGAGGATGTTGATCGCGCGGCTCTTGGAGAGAATCTCGCGGAACTTCGGCTTGGCCTTGGCGCGGCCCAGGTCGGCGTCGAGGCGGGCAAGCGAGAGGCCGAGCACGCCGACGAGCATCAGCGCCATGGCCATAATCGCCCCCTGGAAGCCGATCAGCGTGAGCAATAGTCCGCCGAGAAAGAAGCCCACCCCCTTGAGCGCGTTCTTCGAGCCGGTGAGCAGCGCCACCCAGCGGTAGAGCGAGGTGTGGCCCTCATCGCCCGCCGGCACCAGGCTCTTGATCGCGCTCTTGGCGCTCATCTTGTTGAGGTCCTTGGCGATGCCCGAGAGCGCCTGGGCCGCCATCACCCAGGGCACCGTGAGCCAGGTCGTGGGAAGGAGCAGCATGGCCAGGGCGACGATCTGCAAGCCCAGCCCCAGGTTCATGGTGCGGTTGAGCCCCAGCCGCGCGCCCAGCCAGCCGCCCACCAGGTTGGTCACCACGCCGAAGAACTCGTAGAACAGGAACAGCAGCGCCACTTCCAGCGCCGAATAGCCGAGCTGGTGAAAGTAGAGCACCACCAGCATGCGCAGGGCGCCGTCGGTGAGCGTGAAGCCCCAGTAGTTGCCGGTGACCAGCAGATACTGGCGCACCTCTCGGGGCAGAGCGGCAACGCGGGCAATCATTCCGTGGCGCTCTCGACCCCGGTGGCTTTCCCTACCTTGGCGGCCAGCTCCGCGGTGCGGCAGGCGTAGCCGTATTCGTTGTCATACCAGGCATAGAGCTTCACCTGGGTACCGGCCACCACCATGGTGGAGAGGGCATCGACGATGGAGCTGCGCGGATCGGAGCGATAGTCGATGGAGACCAGCGGGCGCTGTTCATAGCCCAGAATGCCGGCAAGCTCGCCCTCGGCGGCCCTCTTGAGCAGCGCATTGACCTCCTCGACCGTGGTCTCGCGCTGCACCTCGAACACCATGTCGGTGAGTGAGGCGTTGGCCAGCGGCACGCGCACGGCGTGGCCGTTCAGCTTGCCCTCGAGTTCAGGGAAGATCGCGGTGATGGCCTTGGCCGAGCCGGTGGTGGTCGGGATCAGGCTCATGCCGCATGCCCGGGAGCGGCGTAGGTCAGGCTTTTGTGGAGAGCTGGGGGCATCCAGGATCACCTGGGTGTTGGTGATGTCGTGAATGGTGGTCATCGAGCCGTGGCGGATGCCGAGCTTTTCATGAATCACCTTGACCACCGGCGCCAGGCAGTTGGTGGTGCAGCTCGCCGCGGTGACGATACGGTGGCTGGCCGGGTCGAAGCGGTGGTCGTTGACCCCCATCACCACGTTGAGTACGCCTTCCTCCTTCACCGGCGCGCTGACCACCACGCGCTTCACGCCCTGGTCCAGGTAACCCTGGAGCTTGGCGCTCGTCTTCATCTTGCCCGAGCACTCGATCACCACGTCGCAGTCGGACCAGTCGGTCTCGGCGATTTCGCGGTTGGCGCTGAAGACAATGCGCTTGCCGGCCACTTCGATGGCTCCCTCGGTCGACGTGATATCATCGCCGCCGCCGCTCCACTGGCCATGCACCGAGTCGAATTGCAGCAGGTGGGCGAAGGTGGCGGCATCGCCGCCCGGATCGTTGATGCGCACGAACTCGAGATCCGGGTTCGTCCAGCCGGCGCGCAGCGCCAGGCGGCCGATGCGGCCGAAGCCGTTGATGCCGATGCGTAGAGTCATGTGGTGTCCTGTGACTTGGCAGAAATATATGGCAAATCGTATATGAAGCGAGATGACAATTCGATGACGCCAAGCGACGAACTGCCCATCGACGCCCAGCTTCCGGCGATTCGACAGGCGCTGGTCGACCATAACCGCGCACTGCTTGTCGCAGAACCCGGGGCGGGCAAGACCACTCGGGTGCCGCTGGCATTGCTGAACGAGGCCTGGTGCCGGGGCGAGCATGGTGAAGGCCGCCTGCTGCTGCTGGAACCGCGGCGGGTGGCCGCTCGCCTCGCTGCCGGCTTCATGGCGGAGAGCCTGGGCGAACCGGTAGGGCAGACCGTGGGCTACCGCATGCGCGGCGAGAGCCGGGTAGGGCCCGACACGCGGCTTGAGGTGGTGACTCAGGGGGTGCTCACGCGGATGCTACAGGACGACCCGCTGCTCGAAGGGGTGAGCGGTATCGTCTTCGACGAGTTTCACGAGCGCAGCCTGGATGCCGACCTGGGGCTGGCCCTGGCGCTGGATGCCCAGTCGGTGCGTGACGACCTGCGCCTGCTGGTGATGTCGGCCACCCTTGATGTGGAGGCGCTGCTTGAAGTGCTGGGCAGCGAGACGCCGCTGATCGAGAGCCAGGGGCGCAGCTTTCCGGTGCAGACTCACTATCGTCCGCTCGGCTCTCGTTCGAATTCTCGCTTGAGTTCCCGCGACGACGCAGCAGGCCAGCAGGCCGGGGCGGTAGTGGAAGCGCTCTCTATGAGCGAAGGCGATGCCCTGGTGTTCCTGCCCGGCGTGGCCGAGATCCGCCGCCTTGCGCGCGAGTTGGCGAGACGCCAGCCCGAACTGGCGATACGCGATCTGCACGGGCGGCTGCCGCTGGAGGAGCAGCGCCGCGCGTTGAAGCCCGAACCCGACGATCGCCGGCGCGTGGTGCTCGCTACCGCCATCGCCGAGTCCAGTGTCACCGTGGATGGCGTACGAATCGTGATCGATGCCGGCCAGGAGCGGGTGCCGGTGTTCCAGCCGCGCAGCGGGCTCAGCCGGCTTGAGACCCGCCGCGTCAATCGTGCCAGCGCCGACCAGCGCCGCGGCCGGGCCGGGCGCCAGGGGCCGGGTCTGTGCCTGCGGCTGTGGGCCGAGGAGCAGCCGCTACCTGCCCACGGCGAGCCCGAAATGCTGCAGGCCGATCTTGCTCCGCTGGCCTTCGAGCTGGCCCGCTGGGGCATCGTCGAGCCGGCCGGGCTGACCTGGATCACCCCGCCACCGGCCGGGGCGCTGGCCGCGGGGCGTCGCCTGCTGCAGCGACTCGGCCTGATGGACGAGGGCTTCCTGCTCACCGAGCTGGGGAGGGCCTGCGTGCGCTGGCCTACCCACCCTCGTCTGGCGGCGATGCTGACGCGTGCCGGCGAGCTCGACGCTGAGCCGCTGGCCTGTGCCCTGGTGGCAACGTTGGAAGGGCGCGATCTCGTCGACGAGCAGGATCTGGAGCGCACGCTCCAGGCCTGCCTGGCGCAGCCCGCCGCCCGCCGTCAGTGGCAGCGGGAGGCTCAGCGCCTGGCCCGAATTGGCGGCGTACAGCTGGAGGTCGAGACTTTGGCGCCGCTGGGGGAGCTGCTGGCGCTGGCCTATCCGGACCGGGTGGCGCAGAGACTCCATCACGACGCTGGGCCGGGACGCTTCCGCCTGGCGTCTGGCGGGCTGGCGACGCTACCGGAACGACATCCGCTGGCCCATGCCGAGCTGCTGGTGGCCGCCGATCTCGACGGCCAGGCAAGCGGTGCGCGAATCTTTCGCGGTGTGGCCATCGAGCGGGCGCGGCTCGAGGCGCTGTTTCCGGAAACCGGTGAGTGGCGGGCGAGCCTGGAGTGGTCGGAGGAGCAGGGGCGCCTGATCGGCGAGCAGGTACGCGGCCTGGGTGCGGTGGTGCTCGAACGCCGGCCGCTTGCGTCGCTGCCGCCGGAGGCGGTGCGAGAGGCGCTGCTCGAGGCCCTGCGCCGCCGCGGCGAGCTGCCCTTCGAAGACAGCGCCGAGCAGCTGCGAGGCCGGGTGGCGCTGCTGCGCCGGGAGCTGGGCTCTGGTCGTGATCGGGAGGACTGGCCCGACTGGTCGCTGCCGGCGCTGATGGAGGAGCTGGAAACCTGGCTAGGACCGCATCTCGACGGTATCAAAAGCCTCGATGCGCTGGCGCGACTGCCGTTGGGGCGCTACCTGCTCGACAGCCTCGACTGGTCGCTACGCAGCCGGCTCGATGCGTTGGCCCCGGAGCGTCTCGAAGTGCCCAGCGGTTCGCGTATACGCCTCGACTACATGCCGTGCCTGGAGGGCCGGGCGCCGGTGCTGGCGGTCAAGTTGCAGGAAGCGTTCGGCTGGCGGGAATCGCCGCGAATCGCCGACGGCCGTGTGGCAGTGCTGCTGCACCTACTGTCGCCGGCGCGGCGTCCGCTGCAGGTCACGGCGGATCTGGCCAGCTTCTGGGCCAATGGCTACCCCGAGGTGCGCCGCGAGATGCGCGGCCGCTATCCCAAGCACCCCTGGCCCGAGGACCCGTTGACCGCCGTAGCCACCGCGCGAACCAAGCCACGCGCGCAATAAAAAACAAGGAGAGACGATGTCTCCCCTTGTTCGAGCGTAAGGATGACTAGGCTCAGTCATCTATTAAGGATTTCAATCCCAGGGACCTTCGTATTCATCGTAATCAAAGTCGGTCATCTGCTCCAGGTCGACTTCGTCATAGGGGAGTGTATAGGTGCTATAGCTCGGATCCCAACCGTCATGGTAGCCATAGAAGGGGTAGGCGTAGGTACCGCCACCGTAAGCGGAATCGGATTCGATAATTACAGCCTGAATCTTGCCACTTTCTTCAAACAGCACGTTGTCGACGTAGCCGTAACCCTGACCTTCGCCTACGCTTGCATAATCGTTCAGCAGGTCGGTAAGTTTCCAGATTCGCGCGCCTGTCGTGGGGTCGTCTTCTACCTGAGAAACGTATGATAGGTCGGTCTGGGTAATGTAATCTTCTTCGAAGAGACCGTATTCCTCAGCATTTTCTTCGATGATGGGAATAGTGACTCCGTCCGGGCCGACGTCAACTTCCTCCCATGGTACCAGAACATGGGTATCGCCTATGTCCCAAAGTCCACCCACCTGGGCGATGATCGCTGTAATACTCTTGTCGCTGATCAGTATGTTCTCTACGCTGCCGATTTCATCGCCGTTGGGACCGAATACCTCGGTGTCCATCAAGTTTTCGGCCGTCATGCCTCCTTCATCGTAGAGTGATTCATAGTTCCACTCACTGATAGCAGTAACATTGCCGTTATTTGTGCTTTGGTTTTCTGTCGCTTGCACATTGGTTGCAGCAGAAGCAGAGGCAATGGCGACTGCCAAGATGGAAGCGGAATAATACATTTTCATGCTGTTCCTCCTTTCCCTGAGTATGCACCTACGAAACTAGAAATCCTTACGTGTTTTGTGAAGCACGGGTTTGTATCCAAGTTTATCCGCTAGCTCTTTGCTGGCACACAAACGAAGCCATTCGCTGCTGCTGGCTAGCGCGTATCTGCTACCGCGGCACTCGTGCGATCGCCCCGGTCTTCCGCCTTGGCCTGGCGTCGGCGCAGTACCCACTTCTCCGCCTCCACGAGGAGAAACACCGCCACGCTGGCAATTCCGATGACCGTCCAGTGCAGCAACGAGAGGCCTTCGGTGCCGAAGACCAGCTGCATGAAGGGGAGGTAGGTCCAGCCGAGCTGGAACACTGCCACCAGCCCGATGGCAACGAGCGCCGCCCGGCTGCCGAACACTCCCTGCCATGACAGGCTATTGGCCAACAGGTAGCGGCTGTTGATCAGGTAGACGATTTCGCCCGCCACCAGCATGTTGACGGCCCCGCTGCGCGCGAGCGCCTCGCTGCCACTCTGGCCGTGCAGGATCCAGGCGAAGATGCCGAACACGCAGAGCACCAGCAGCAGCGAGACGAGAATGACGCGCCATAGCATGAACATGTCGAGCAGCGGTGCGTGGGGGTCACGTGGCCGACGTATCATGACGTTCGCTTCGGCGGGTTCGAAGACCAGGGCAATGCCCAGGGTGACGGCCGTGATCATGTTCACCCACAGCACCTGCAGGCCGGTAATCGGCAGGGTAAGGCCCGCCACGATTGCCAGCAGGATCGCCAGGCTCTCGGCACCGTTGGTCGGCAGGATGAAGGTGATCGACTTGCGGATGTTGTCGTAGACCTTGCGCCCTTCGGCCACGGCGCCGACGATGGTGGCGAAATTGTCGTCGGTGAGTACCATCTCGGCGGCTTCCTTGGCCGCCTCGGTACCCTGGACGCCCATTGCCACGCCGACATCGGCCCGCTTGAGGGCAGGTCCGTCGTTGACCCCGTCACCGGTCATCGCGCAGATACCGCCGCGCGCCTGCATGGCTTGTACCAGGCGCAGCTTGTGCTCGGGCGCTGCCCGAGCGTAAACGTTCACCTCGGTAATCTCGCGCTCGAGTTCCTCGTCACTCATGGCCTCGATCTCATGGCCGCTCAGGGCGCGATCGGTTCTGGCAAAGCCGAGCTGGTCGGCGATGGCCCGTGCGGTGACTGCATGGTCCCCGGTGACCATCACCGGCCGGATCCCGGCGCGCTGACAGTTCTTGACCGCCTCGATGGCGGCCTCGCGGGGCGGGTCGAGCAGGCCGACGATGCCGAGCAGGATCAGCCCCTCCTCGGCGTCGGTGTCGCTGAGCTCACCCGTCAGGTCGTCGGCCGGTTTTTCGGCCAGCGCGAGCACACGCAGCCCACGGGAGGAGAGTTCGTGGATGCGCTCCTCCCAGGCTTCACGGTCGAGTTCGACGTCGCCCTGCGAGCCGCGCTCCTTCTCGCACATTTCTAGCAGGCGATCCGGGGCGCCCTTTACCAGCAGCCGCTTGCCGTCGTGCTCGTTGAGGGTGGCCATGTACTTGCGTTCGGAGTCGAAGGGAATGGCATCCTCGCGGCCATGAGAGGCGCGTAGCTCACGCGTGTCGATATCCGCCTTGGCGGCCGCGACCACCAGGGCACCCTCGGTGGGATCGCCATCGATGCGCCACTCCTCCTCTTCCTGGTTGAGCTCGGCGTCGTTGCAAAGAGCCCCGACCTCGAGGAAGTGGGCGAGGGCGGGGTAATCCTCGAGCGAGATCGTTTCGCCGGCCTCGTCGCCTCCGCTCTCTTCGCCGTGTGGGGCGAGATGGAGCTCACCCTCCGGGGCGAAACCGATACCGGACAGGCGAAATTCGCCTTCGCCAAGCCATATCGCCTGGGCGGTCATCTCGTTGCGGGTTAGCGTACCGGTCTTGTCGGAAAAGATGGTGGCGATGGAGCCCAGGGTTTCTACCGCCGGCAGGCGGCGGACGATGGCATGCTTGCCGGCCATGGCCTGCACGCCGAGCGCCAGCGAGATGGTCACGATTGCAGGCAACCCCTCCGGGATGGCGGCGACGGCCAAGCCGACACTGGCCATGAACATTTCGGTCCAGGGCTGGCCGTGGACCAGCACCCCGAAGGCCCCGGTCAGCAGCGCAGCCCCCACGATGCACAGTGCGAGTACGCGTCCGGCCCGGTCGAGCTGCTCGACCAGCGGCGTCTTGAGCTGCTCCACGCCCCGCAGCATTTCAGAAATGCGGCCGATCTCGGTACGCTCGCCTGTCTCGACCACTAGCCCGCTGGCGGTGCCCTTGGCCACGATCGTGCCGGCGAACAGCATGTCACTGCGCTCGGCCAGGTCGACGTCTTCCTCCACGGTCTCATCGGTCTTGTCTACCGGCGTGGATTCGCCGGTCAGGGCCGCTTCTTCTGCGTTCAGGCGCTTGGCCTCGAGAATGCGCAGGTCAGCAGGTACCCGGTCGCCGCTCTCTACCTTCACGATATCGCCAGGTACGAGCTGCTCGGCATCGATGTTCGCCTCACGCCCACCGCGCAGGACCGTGGCTTGAGGCGACAGCATGCCGCGAATGCTCTGCAGGGCTTTCTCGGCCTTGCCTTCCTGAAAGAAGCCGATCAGCGCAATGATCACCACCACGCCGAGAATGACCGCAGCATCCAGAGGCTTGCCCAGCAACAGGCTGGCGACGGCGGCGACGATCAGGATCAGCATCAGTACGTTGTTGAACTGGGCCAGCAGTCGCTTCCACCAGGGTTGCGCTTCCTCCTGTTGCAACCGGTTCGGACCGTACTGTTCAAGGCGTTGGTTGGCCTCGTCATCGGCGAGACCGTCCGGCGCGGCGTCGAGACGTTCGAGCGCTTCGTCGCCGGTCAAGGCGTGCCAAGGAGTACGCTCTTTCCGATCGTCGCGTTGTGGCATGCTGCTCCTCCTGAGCTGCGGAAACTTCCCTGTGTCTCTAGGGGTAGCACACCCTGGACGGACCTGCAGACAGGATACGTAGCGTAGTGTCAGCGTGCGCCGGGCAGGGTGTCTCGCGAGAGCGGGCTGTCGGAGTTGCGCTGCGGTGGCCTGTTGTTCCTTCTCCTGCGCAGCAGAAGCTTTTCCAGCTCGACGACCAGAAAGAGCGCGATACTGCAGCCGAACACCAGCAGCCAATGCCATGGGGCGAGAGCTGCGCTGTCGAACAGGGCCTGCATGAAGGGCAGGTAGGTCCAGGCGACCTGCAGCGACAGCACCAGGCCGATGGCGAGCCACACAGGACGACTGCCGAATAGCCCTTGTAGGGAGAGATTGCTACGCAGCAAGTAGCGACTGTTGATCAGGTAGGCCGCGCTTCCCATGACCAGCACGTTGACGGCAGCGGAGCGGGCGACAGCCTCGTCGCCTTCGTGCTGAAGCAGCCAGCTGAACATGCCGAACACGGCGACCAGCAGCAGCAGGGAGACGAAGATCACGCGCCAGAGCAGGAACAGGTCGAGCAGGGCGGCGGCTGGATCGCGAGGACGCCTCCGCATCAGGTTTTCCTCCCCTTGCTCGAAGGCCAGTGCCAGGCCGAGGGTCACGGCGACCACCATGTTCACCCACAGCGCCTGCAGCGGGGTGATGGGCAGCAGGGTGCCGGCCAGCACGGCCAGCATGATCGCCAGGCCCTGGGCGCCGTTGGTGGGCAGCAGGAAGGTGACTGTCTTGCGGATGTTGTCGTAGACCTTGCGGCCCTCCTCGATGGCGCCGACGATGGTGGCGAAGTTGTCGTCGGCCAGTACCATTTCGGCGGCTTCCTTGGCCGCCTCCGTGCCCTGGATGCCCATGGCCACGCCGACATCGGCGCGCTTGAGGGCCGGGCCGTCGTTGACGCCGTCGCCGGTCATCGCGCAGATGCCGCCGCGGGCCTGCATCGCCTTGACCAGTCGTAGCTTGTGTTCGGGGGCGGCGCGGGCGTACACGTCGACATCGTCGATGCATGCTTCCAGCTCGGTGTCGCTCATGGCCTCGATCTCGCGGCCAGTCAGGGCCCGCTCGGTGTTGGCAAAACCTAGCTGCCGGGCGATGGCCAGCGCCGTGACGGCGTGATCGCCCGTGACCATGATCGGGCGGATGCCGGCTGACAGGCACCTTTCGACCGCACGAATCGCCTCTTCCCTGGGGGGATCGAGCAAACCGATCAGCCCCAGGAGAACCAGGCCCTCCTCGGCATGGCGCTCGTCAAGTTCGGCGACGTCATGGATCGGCTTTTCGGCCAGCGCGAGCACGCGCAGTCCGCGTGCCGAGAGGGCCTCGATCCGCGCCTCCCATAGGTCGGGTGCAAGTGGCGTATCGCCGGCTTCGGTACGCACCCGCTGGCACATCTCGAGCAGCCGGTCGGGCGCCCCTTTCACCAATAGCGTGGGCTGGCCGTCCACCTCGTGAAGGGTGGCCATGTATTTGCGCTCGGACTCGAAGGGGATGGCATCGTGCCGGTCGTGGCAATCACGCAGCGCCCTGGCATCCAGTCCGGCCTTGGCCGCGACGACGACCAGCGCTCCTTCGGTGGAATCGCCAAGGATGTGCCAATGTCCCGACTCATCCCGGGACAGCTCGGCGTCGTTGCACAAGGCGCTGACCTTGAGGAAATGGCGCAGGGCATGGTGATTGTCCAGGTTCAGCGGGTCGCCGGCGGCTGCGTTATCGCGTACGGGCAGAAAATCTCCCTCCGGCGCGAAGCCGATGCCCGTGACGGCGATCTCGCCTTCGGGCAGCCAGATGGCCTGGGCGGTCATCTCGTTGCGTGTCAGGGTGCCGGTCTTGTCGGTAAAGATGGTGGAGATCGATCCCAGCGTCTCGACGGCAGGCAGGCGCCGAATGATGGCGTTGCGCCGGGCCATGGCCTGCACGCCCAGGGAGAGACCGATGGTGACGATGGCCGGCAGGCCTTCAGGAATGGCCGCCACGGCGAGGCCGACGGCCGCCATGAACATCTGGCTGGCAGGCTGGCCATGGACGAGCGCACCGATGGCCGCCGTGACGAGGGCAGCCCCCATGATGAAGATGGCCAGTACGCGGCCGGCGCGGTCGAGCTGACGCAAGAGCGGTGTCTTGAGTTTCTCCACGTTGCGTAGCAGCTCGGAAATACGCCCGATTTCGGTATCGACGCCGGTGGCCACGACCACCCCCCGGGCAGTGCCTTGGGCAACGATGGTGCTGGCGTAGGCCATGCAACTGCGTTCGGCCAGGTCGGTCTCTGCGGCGACGGGCGTGGTCTGCTTGTCGACGGCAACCGATTCTCCCGTCAGGGCGGCCTCCTCGGTACGGAGTCGATTGGCCTGCAGCAGGCGTAGATCGGCGGGGACCCGGTCGCCGCTCTCGAGCAGCACGATGTCACCGGGTACCAACGCCTCGGCGGGGATGGTCTGGCGTCGCCCGGCGCGCCATACGTGGGCCTGCGGCGAGAGCAGCTCGCGAATGCTCTCCAGGGCCCGCTCGGCCTTGCCTTCCTGGATGAAGCCGATCAGCGCGATGATCGCCACTACGCCAGCGATAGCCAGCGCATCGAGACGATGGCCCAGCGCCAGGCTGGCGACACCGGCGGCAATGAGAATCACGATCAGCAAATTGTTCAGCTGGGCCAGCATGCGCTGCCACCAGGGGCGCCCCTTGGCCTGTTGCAGCCGGTTGGGGCCATAGCGCTCCAGGCGTGATGCCGCCTGCTGTTCATCGATACCATTGCGGTCGCATTCGAGTCGCTGCAGGGCTTCTTCTTCGCTGAGCGCATGCCAGGCGGTGCGGGCAGCGACAGGACGTTCGGGCATTCCCTTACCTCCGAGAACGTGAGAGGGACAGCGCCAGATGTATCACACTCCCATGCTGCGCTGCAGTGATCCAGGGCAAGGAACGTGAGCCAAGTCTGTACGGGGCCGGGATATGGACGTGGCGCTGCGAATGGGCCGAGGTGGCAGCAAGGAGATGACGGCCTGCGCTATGATGGTGGCTCGTTCTGTACGAGAGAACCAATGACCTCGCTTCGAGAGACTCGCTGCCCTTGTGGTAGCCTATTGCCGCTGGCCGCCTGCTGCGGCCGCTTTCATGCCGGTGAGCCGGCGCCCACGCCGGAAGCGCTGATGCGCTCCCGCTACAGCGCTTTCGCTCTGGGTCTGCATGACTATCTGCGCGGTACCTGGCACGAGAGCACTCGTCCCGCGACGCTGGATCTGGATGACGGAACGCGCTGGGTGCGCTTGGAAGTGCTGGATCATGGGCAGGATGGCGAGCGGGGCCGCGTGCACTTTCGCGCGACCTTCCATGAAGGCCGGCGCTGGAGCGTACTGGAAGAGAACTCGCGCTTCGTGCGCGAGGCAGGGCGCTGGTACTACCTGGATGGCACACCCGGCGTCACCCGCCTCAAGCCCGGCCGCAACGACCCTTGCCCCTGCGGCAGCGGGCGCAAGTTCAAGAGTTGCTGCGGCCTGGGCTGACTTCTATCAACAGCCCCATCAAAGCACCATCGCCGCCAGCCAGCCGAAGACGATCAGCGGCACGTTGTAATGCAGGAAGGTGGGCACCACGGTGTCCCAGATGTGGTCGTGCTGGCCGTCGGCGTTGAGCCCGGCGGTGGGGCCGAGGGTCGAGTCCGACGCCGGTGAGCCGGCGTCGCCCAGCGCCGCGGCGGTACCCACAAGGGCGATGGTGGCCATGGGCGAGAAGCCGAAGCTGAGTGCCAGTGGCACGTAGAGCGAGGCGATGATCGGCACGGTGGAGAACGACGAACCGATGCCCATGGTGATGAACAGGCCGACGAGCAGCATGATCAGTGCCGCCAGGCCCTTGTTGTCGCCGATCAGCTCCGCCGAGCCCTCCACCAGCGTGGCCACTTCCCCGGTTGCCTGCATCACCCCGGCGAAGCCGGCCGCGCTGATCATGATGAAGCCCACCTGCGCCATCATGCGCATGCCTTCGGTGAAGATGCCGTCCTGCTCGTGCCAGCGGAATACACCGCTGACCGAGAGCAGGGCGAAGCCGAACAGCCCGCCGAGCACCATGGAGCCGGAGAGCAACTGGGTCGCCACGGTGCCGACCAGCGCCGCGGCGAGCACTGCCATCTGCCAAGGCGCCAGGTGCCGGGCGGCCTGGGCCGGGGTCTCGTCGCCATGGGCCAGGTCGCGGTCCTCATATTGACGCGGGCGGCGATAGCTCCACAGCAGTGCCGCGACGAGGCCCAGCGCCATGCCGCCGATGGGAATCAACATGGCCATGGGCACCATGCCACGGGTGACCTCGAGGCCCAGTTCGGCACCGCTCTCGTTGAGGTTGGCGAGCAGGATGTCATTGAGGAATATCGAGCCGAAGCCCACCGGCAGCAGCATGTAGGGCGCGGTGATGCCGAAGGTGATCACGCAGGCGGCGGCCCGACGGTCCAGTTGCAAGTGGTTCATCAGCTTGAGCAGCGGTGGCACCAGCACCGGGATGAAGGCGATATGCACCGGGATCAGGTTTTGCGAGCTGACCGCGGCGGCCAGCAGGGCGCCGAGCAGGGTGAATGCAACCCAGCGACGGCTCGACGGCTGGTCGTCCAGGTGCAGGCCGCGAATGGCCCGATTGGCGAGCAGCTCTGTGATGCCCGAGCGTGACAGGGCCACGGCGAAGGCGCCCAGTACGGCATAAGAGAGGGCGATGATGGCGCCGCCGCCCAGGCCTTCATTGAAGGCATCGAGGATCTCGGTCAGTGGCAGCCCGGCGACGAGGCCGCCGATCAGGCTGGCGGCGATCAGGGCGAAGACGACGGAAACGCGGGCGAGGCTCAGGGCGACCATGACCAGGATGGCCAGAACGATGGCATTCATGCGTGGCTCTTTGGATTCGGATAAATTGAAATGACGCGCAAGGGCAGACGGAAAGCCCCGAAGCATGGCTTCGGGGCAGCGTATGTTACCTCAGGTGAATCGTCGGGTCAGTGACTCGGCAGCAGCTGCATTGGCACCAGGCGGTTCAGCACGCGAGAAGAGAGCAGGGCGGTGGCCGCCTCGATGTCGGGGGCGAAGAAGCGATCACAGTCATAATAGGGCACCTGTTCGCGCAGGGCGCGACGCGCCTGTTCCAGTCTTGCGGTGGTCGAAAGCCCTTGGCGGAAGTCGAGTCCCTGACAGCCGGCCAGCCATTCGATGGCGAGAATGCCGCGCACGTTGTCGGCCATCTCCCACAGCCGCTTGCCGGCCGCCGGCGCCATGGAGACGTGATCCTCCTGGTTGGCCGAGGTGGGCAGGCTGTCGACGCTGTGCGGGTGGGCCAGGGCCTTGTTCTCGCTGGCCAGTGCCGCGGCGGTGACCTGGGCGATCATGAAGCCCGAGTTGACGCCGCCGTTCTCCACCAGGAATGGCGGCAGCTGCGACATGTGGGTGTCCATCATCAGCGAGACGCGGCGCTCGGTGAGCGAGCCGATTTCTGCCAGCGCCAGTGCCAGGTTGTCGGCGGCCATGGCCACCGGCTCGGCGTGGAAGTTGCCGCCGGAGAGGATGTCGCCTTCGTCGCTGAACACCAGCGGGTTGTCCGATACCGCATTCACCTCGACGGCCAGCACCTCGGCGGCTTGGCGGATCTGGGTCAGCACCGCACCCATCACCTGGGGCTGGCAGCGCAGCGAGTAGGGGTCCTGCACCTTGTCGCAGTGGGCGTGGGAGTCGCTGATCTCGCTGCGCTCACCCAGCAGGTGGCGATAGGCCGCGGCGGCGTCGATCTGGCCGCGCTGACCGCGGGCAGCGTGAATGCGCGGGTCGAAGGGCGCACGTGAGCTGAGCGTGGCTTCCACCGTCAGCGCGCCGCATACCGTGGCAGCGGCGTACAGATCCTCGGCCTCAAACAGCCCCTTGAGGGCGTAGGCGGTGGAGACCTGGGTGCCATTGAGCAACGCCAGCCCCTCCTTGGGTGCGAGACTCAGCGGCTCGAGCCCGGCGATCTCGAGCGCTTGGCGGGCGGTGATCCATTCGCCGCGATGGCGTGCCTTGCCTTCTCCGAGCAGTACCACGCTCATGTGGGCCAGCGGCGCCAGGTCGCCGGAAGCGCCGACGGAGCCCTTGAGCGGAATGTGCGGGTAGACCTCGTTGTTGACCAGGGCTAGCAGGGCGTCGAGCACCTTGCGGCGGATGCCGGAGAAGCCCCGCGCCAGGCTGTTGACCTTGAGCACCATGATCAGGCGCACCAGGGCGTCTTCCATGGGCTCGCCGACCCCGGTGGCGTGGGACAGCACCAGCGAGCGCTGGAGATCCTCCAGGTGGTCGTGGTCGATGCGGGTCTGGGCCAGCAGGCCGAATCCGGTGTTGATGCCGTAGACGGTGCGATCCTCGGCGACTACGCGATTGACGCAATCGACGGCGCGGTCGATGGCGGCGTCGGTGCTGTCGGGCAGCGTCACGCGCAGCGGCGCCTCGAACACCTGGCGCGCCTGGGCCAGGGTCATCTTGCCGGGTTGAATGTCGAGTTGGGTCATGAATGGCTCCTTTACTTATCGAGCATCGGCAGATCCAACCCATTCTCCCGGGCGCACTGCTTGGCGATTTCGTACCCGGCATCGGCGTGGCGCATCACCCCGGTGCCCGGGTCGTTGCGCAGCACCCGGCCGAGGCGGGCGTGGGCGTCGTCGGTGCCGTCGGCGACGATCACCACCCCGGCGTGCTGGGAGTAGCCCATGCCCACGCCGCCGCCGTGGTGCAGCGAGACCCAGGTGGCGCCACCGGCAGTGTTGAGCAGGGCGTTGAGCAGCGGCCAGTCGGAGACGGCGTCGGAGCCGTCCATCATCGCCTCGGTCTCGCGGTTGGGACTCGCCACCGAGCCGGAGTCCAGGTGGTCGCGCCCGATGACCACGGGGGCCTTGAGCTCGCCGTTGGCGACCATCTCGTTGAAGGCCTGGCCGAGGCGGGCGCGGTCCTTGAGGCCGACCCAGCAGATGCGCGCCGGCAGCCCCTGGAAGGCGATGCGTTCCTGGGCCATGTCGAGCCAGCGGTGCAGGTGCGGGTCGTCGGGAATCAGTTCCTTGACCTTGGCATCGGTCTTGTAGATGTCTTCCGGGTCGCCGGAGAGCGCCGCCCAGCGGAACGGGCCGATGCCCTGGCAAAACAGCGGACGGATGTAGGCGGGCACGAAGCCGGGGAAGTCGAAGGCGTTGGCGACGCCCTCTTCCTTGGCCATCTGGCGAATGTTGTTGCCGTAGTCGAAGGTGGGCACGCCCATCTTCTGGAACTCGAGCATGGCCTGCACGTGCACCGCCATGGAGCGCTTGGCGGCCTTCACCACTGCTTCCGGCTCGGCCTTGCCGCGCTCGACGTAGTCGTCCCAGCCCCAGCCGGCGGGCAGGTAGCCGTGCAGCGGGTCGTGGGCGCTGGTCTGGTCGGTGACCATGTCCGGCTTGACGCCGCGCTTGACCAGCTCCGGCAGCACCTCGGCGGCATTGGCGCACAGGCCGATGGAGACCGCCTTGCCCTCGGCGGTGTAGCGCTCGAGGCGGGCCAGGGCGTCGTCGAGGTCGTCGGCCTGTTCGTCCAGGTAGCGGGTGCGCAAGCGGAAGTCGAGGCGCGACTGCTGGCACTCGATGTTCAGCGAGCAGGCGCCGGCCAGGCTCGCCGCCAGCGGCTGGGCGCCGCCCATGCCGCCGAGGCCGGCGGTGAGAATCCAGCGGCCGGTGAGGTCGCCACCGTAGTGCTGGCGCCCGGCCTCGACGAAGGTTTCATAGGTGCCCTGGACGATGCCCTGGGAGCCGATGTAGATCCACGAGCCGGCGGTCATCTGGCCGTACATCATCAGGCCTTTCCTATCCAGCTCGTTGAAGTGCTCCCAGTTGGCCCAGGCCGGCACAAGGTTGGAGTTGGCGATGAGGACCCGTGGCGCGTCCTTGTGGGTCTCGAACACGCCCACCGGCTTGCCGGACTGGATCAGCAGGGTCTGGTTGTCCTCGAGGCGCCTGAGCGTCGCGACGATGGTGTCGTAGCACTGCCAGTCGCGGGCGGCGCGACCGATACCGCCGTAGACCACCAGCTCCTCGGGGCGCTCGGCCACGTCGGGGTGGAGGTTGTTCATCAGCATGCGCAGCGGCGCTTCGGTGAGCCAGCTCTTGCAGCTGAGCTCGCTGCCGGTATGGGCGGCGATACGGCGGCTGGGGTCGTGGCGCGTGTCGGTGAGGGGGGGATGACTGTTCATTCGGCTTCTCTCATTGTCGTGGCTGGCATTGTGGTGGCTGGATCCGTACGGATCAGGTGTCCAGCGTGAGCTGGTGGATCAGTCGTGCCGCGGCGCGGGCGGTACGGCCGTCGATATCGAAACTGGGGTTGAGCTCGGCGATGTCGGCCAGACGCAGCTTGCCACTGTCGCGCACCGCCTCGATCAGCGGTTCGAGCAGTGCCAGCGATACGCCACGGGCTGCGGGCGCGCTGACGCCAGGTGCCTCGGCAGCCGGCAGCACGTCGAGGTCGACCGTCAGATAAAGGTGGTCGCAGTGCGCCATGAAGCGCTGCAGGTCGCGAACGATGGCGTCCAGGTGCTGCGCCGTGAACTCGCGGTCCTCGCGTACCAGCACACCGAGTTCGCGCGCGCGGGCGAACAGGGCGCGGGTATTGCTGGCCCGACTGACGCCCAGGCAGGCGTAGCGGAACGGCCAGCCACGACGGTCGCACTCGGCGGCGATCTGGGCGAAGGGGGTGCCCGAGGAGCCGCGCTGGCCTGGAGTGAGAAGGGGGCTGCGCAGGTCAAAATGGGAATCGAGGTTGATGATGCCGACCCGCGGGCGGGCCTCGCCCTGAGCGTCGAGGTGGTGAGCCAGGCCCGACCAGCTGCCGAAGGCGACTTCATGACCGCCGCCGAGAATCAGCGGCAGGTGCGATTCCGACAGCAGGGCGGCGACCCGTTCGGCCAGGCGCTGCTGCGCCGCTTCGAGATCATCGTTGCCATGGCAGTTCACGTCGCCGGCGTCAAAGACGGGAGCGGTGCGATGCCAAGCCAGCGGGGCCAGCGCGCGACGAATGGCACGCGGCCCTTCGGCGGCACCGATACGCCCTTGGTTGCGTGCCACTCCGGCATCGCAGGCAAAGCCGAACATGGCGACGCCGGGGGCAGTCCCGCGCTTGAGCGGTGTGACGACCTGATGCCAGCGAAGGCTGTCGGGCTCCGGGTCCTCGCGCCCGGCCCAGGGCGCCATGTCGATGGCCGGGTCGGCCAGATGCATGTCGGTGCCGGTGTCAGCCATGGCTAGGCTCCCCCCGATAAATGCGCTGACGCAGCCGGCCGGGCTGCACGGCATAGGCCAGCTCGGCAGGTGTTTCTACGTCCCACAGGCACAGATCCGCCGGCGCACCCTCGACGATGCGCCCGAGCGATTGCCCATGCAGGCCGAGGGCACGCGCGCCGTTGGCGGTCATGCCGGCCAGGGCCTCGCGTGGCGTCAGGCGGAACAGGGTGCAGGCGAAGTTAAGCATCAGCGTCGGCATGAACAGCGGCGAGCTACCTGGGTTGGCATCGGTGGCGATGGCCATGGGCACGCCGGCTTCGCGCAGCGCGGCGATGGGCGGCAGCCGCGTCTCGCGCAGGGTATGGAAGGCGCCAGGCAGCAGCACCGCGACACTGCCGGCCTCACGCAGGGCGGCGACGCCGGCCTCGTCGAGGTACTCGATATGGTCGGCGGAAAGCGCACCGTGGCGGGCCGCCATGGCGCTGCCGCCCAGGTTGGAGAGCTGCTCGGCATGGGCCTTGATCGGTAGGCCATGGGCTTCGGCGGCTTCGAAGACGCGCTCGCACTGGGCGACGGAGAAGGCGATCTTCTCGCAGAACACGTCCACCGCATCGGCCAGGCCCTGCTCGGCGGCGGCCGGAATCATTTCTCGGCACACCAGGTCGATGTAGCCATCGCTGTCGTCGCGGTATTCCGGCGGCAGGGCGTGGGCGCCCAGCAGCGTGGTGACCACCCGCACCGGCAGCTCTTCGCCGAGGCGGCGCGCCACGCGCAACATCTTCAACTCGTCGGCGATGCTGAGGCCGTAGCCAGACTTGATCTCGACGGTGGTAATGCCGTCACGCACCAGCGCCTCCAGGCGCGGGCGGGCCATGTCGAAGAGTGCTTCTTCACTGGCGGTCCGAGTGGCACGAACGGTGCTGAGGATTCCGCCACCCTGTCGGGCAATCGCCTCGTAGCTGACACCTTCCAGACGACTCTCGAACTCCTCGGCACGCGAACCGCCGAACACCAGGTGGGTATGGCAGTCCACCAGGCCCGGTGTCAGCACGCCGCCCTGGCCGAAAAGTTCACAAGCCTCCGCGTCGGCGCGGTCCAGTTGGCGCATGGGGATGACGCGCTCGATCGATTCGCCCGTGACCACTACTGCCATCGGTTCCGGCAGGGTGTCGTGTCCGTCGAAGAGGGTGACGTCACGCCATAGGCGTCGTGGTTGGAGCTTGGCGGGCATTGTGCCTCCTGTCGCAGATGCTGACTATTGTATATACATTTAATCGGTTGCTGCGCCAGCGTCAAGGGGAGTCCGGAGAGATCCGATATCCGCATTCGGTCTGCATCGCTCTTATCATTAACAGTTCATTGTTCAAAAAGGTTTTTTTCTTGTGTCTCTCCAAGAGGCTCATTCTATCTCGAGTGGCGCGTTAGACTAAGGTATTAGCAATGCTTCGTGGCCCACCGGTGACACCCTGGGATATCGTAATGTATATACAAATAGGCATCCCCGGGATGGCTTCGAAATCGGAGCCACTGACAATCACAACGAGAGGTAAGCACCATGGCGATACCGGAACCGGCCACGCGCAATGCGGGCAATGGCACCTGGCTTACGGCGGCCAAGCTTTTCGTGCCCAGCCTGCTGGGTATTCTGATCTTCTTCGTTCCCATCACGCTGGGCGGCAGACAGACCATTCTGCTCGATCACATGGTCACCGCAGCGCGAGGCCTGCTGGGCGAGGCTGCCGGCTGGTATGCACTGGCGCTGATCGTGGCCGGTGCGGCGTATCCGCTGTGGAAGGGCACTTGGCGGCGCAGCTTGACGGAGCGCATCTTCACTGCGCTGAAGCTGGCTGGCGTGGCCGTGGCGTTAATGGCTCTGTCGGGATGGGGGCCTGCGCTGCTGCACGAGCCGGACATGCTGCCGTTCCTGTTCGACAAGCTGGTCATCCCCGTCGGGCTGATCGTGCCGATCGGCGCCGTGTTCCTCGCGCTGCTGATCGGCTACGGCTTGCTGGAACTCGTCGGTGTATTGCTGCAGCCTGTGATGCGCCCGATCTGGCGTACACCGGGCCGCTCGGCCATCGATGCGGTGGCATCGTTCGTCGGCAGTTACTCGATCGGTCTGCTGATCACCAATCGGGTCTACCAGGCGGGGCAGTACTCAGCGCGCGAGGCCGCCATCATCGCTACCGGTTTCTCCACGGTGTCGGCGACCTTCATGATCATCGTGGCGCGTACGCTCGACCTGATGAGCGTCTGGAACCTGTACTTCTGGTTGACACTTGCCATCACCTTCCTGGTGACCGCCATTACCGTGCGCCTGCCACCGCTTTCGCGGCTGGACGATAGCAAGGCCGATGGAGAGCCCGAAGCCCCCGTGGGCAAGCGCCTGGAGACCGCCTGGCGTACCGGGTTGGATGTTGCCAGTCAGGCTCCGTCGCTGCATCGCAGCGTGGCACTCAATGTGCGCGAGGGGCTGCTGATGGCCATCAGCATCCTGCCGTCGATCATGTCGGTAGGGCTGCTGGGATTACTCGTCGCCAAGTACACGCCGCTGTTCGAGTGGCTGGGTATGCTGTTCTATCCCTTCGTGGCGATCTGGGGACTCGAGGATGGCATGGCATTGGCACAGGCATCCGCGGCGGGGCTGGCGGAAATGTTCCTGCCCGCGCTGCTGATGGGTGAGGCCGAGTTCGTCGCTCGCTTCGCCGCCGGCGTAGTATCGGTTTCTGCAGTGCTGTTCTTCTCCGCCTCCATTCCCTGCATCCTTGCCACCAGCATTCCGTTGACGGTGGGGCGTATCGTGGCGGTGTGGTTCATCCGCGTGGCGCTGAGCCTGATGTTGGCAGTACCGGCGGGTTATCTGGTGCAGGCGCTGAGCCTGGGGTAGACGATGGCGCCATCGTGGTGGATTGCAAGGAAGGCAAGGGTCGTTCCCGAGGTGCAGAGGCGGGGTCAGCCTTCGGTAACGATCTTGCTCAGACGCTGCTGGGCGACTTGGCTGGAAATGGTGGCATCATCGAAGAATTCGCTGAGCGTGCTGATCCAGGCAGCCATGGTATGGGAGGGCATTGCCCTCGAGTGCACGCCATCGTGGTGTGCTTCGTCCCGGATTCGCTGCAGGCCCAGCTGGCCGCAATGATCCAGCTCAGCAGGGTCGATGTCGGTTCTTACCGGCAGTGATCCCTTCAGTCGACTGAAGGCGAGCTGGTTGTCCGGTTCGAGTACCATGCGGGCAAAGGTGTGTTGCGCATGGGCGGCCCCATCGCGAGCGGTTAGCGGAAAGGCAAAGCCGTCGATTGCCATGAAATGGGTGGCAGAGGTGCCGGGGATGAAGCTGCAGCCGAAGTCCTGGCCTGCCGTGTAGCCAAGGGAAACAAGTTCTCCCTTGGCCCAGTCGCCCATGAGCTGCATGCCGGCCTCGCCGCGCCCGATCATTCTGGTGGCGTCAGCCCAGGTTCTGCCCGCTCGGGCAGTTGCAGGTTCGGTGAAGCGAGAAACGCGGCGCAACCGGTCGAGTGCCTCTCGCATGCTCGGCGCGAGTACGGCATCCCTGTCGCCATGGAAAACGGCTGCATACCCCTCAGCCCCCATGGTGTCATACATGATACTGTGGAAGATCAAGGCGGCTTCCCAGGGTGCCGATCCCATGGCGATGGCCGGGTAGCCTGCAGCCTCGATTCGCTCGGCCGTGGCAAAGAGTTCGTCCCAGGTCTCGGGGGGAGCGAGCCCGAGTTCATTGAAGATGGTCTGACTGGTCCAGAGCCAATTTTCTAGATGAATATTCGATGGCGCAAAATAAATTCTGTCGCCGTAGCTGATCACTTCGATCACGAAAGCAGGCAGCAATTTGCGCCAGTGATCTCTTTGAGCGAGTGCCTCGATATCCTGAGCGACTCCGAAATTCGGCAGCTCGACGGCTCTGGCGTCGAGATTCCACTGCGTCACTGCAGGAGGATAACCGTTGGCGATGCGTTCGCTGACGACACGCTTCAGGGCGGCTTCACCGTCCACGGACAAGTCCGTCCATTGATTGCCGGCGCTGGTCCAGGCATCCCGGTAGACGTCTATCGCTGCTGATTCGCTATTCGATATCCAGTAATGCACGACATCGACCTGAAGGCCCGTGGAGGTGGCGTTGCCTTGAGCGCCGGTAACCATCACCGCTGCGAGACAAAGAGGCTTGAGCACAGCGCTTTCATCAATGCTTTTACCTCGCTACGCCCGTTCACTTGGCTGCTGCCCTGGGTTGCCTGAACCAGGACTCCTTGACGTCTCGCGATGACATAGGTCTGGCAAAGAAATATCCCTGACCGATCGAGCAGCCTGCCTCTTGCAGGAATTCACGCTGCGCCTGGGTCTCGATGCCTTCCGCCACACAGCGCTTGCCCAGGTTGCGGGACAGATCGATGATGGCATGGATAATCTGCTCCGAGCGCTTGTCGAGGCCGATATCAGCGACGAAGCTGCGGTCGATCTTGAGTTCGTCACAGGGAAAGTTGCGGAGGTGCAACAGCGACGCGAAGCCTGTGCCGAAGTCGTCGAGCGAAACGAGTACGCCATGTTCGCGAAAACGCATCATGGCAGCTCGCATCTTCTCCGCATGGCGGTTGATGAAGACGTCCTCCGTCACTTCGATTGTCAGATCGTGCCACTCAAGTCCGTACAGGCGCATGGCTGAAGCGAGCATATCGAATCCGCTTTCATTGATGAGAAGTGTCTCCGGCATGTTGATGGCAACCGGTCCGGGAGAAAACGCCATGTTCTTCCACGTTCTCAGGTCGTGACAAACCCCGTGGATGACGGCTTGGCTCATGGCGACGATCTGGCGTGGATCGTCCATCAGAGGAAGGAAGGCGCCGGGCGCCAGCAGGCCGAGCAGGGGGTGGTCCCAACGGACGAGAGCTTCGAAGCCAAGGTGCTCGCCTGAGGCGAGGTCAACCTTGGGTTGATAGTGCACGATAAACTCGCCGCGGTTGGCGGCGCTCACGAGGGCGACGGCGAGTTCGTTCTGTTCGAGGCGGTAGGCGAGTGTTTCTTCATCGAAGATATAAGCATGCTGACTACCGGATTTGGCAGCGTATAGCGCTAGGTCGGCGACACGTACGAGTCCGGCGTCCTCGGTTGCATGGATGGGGACGATCGCACCCCCGGCGCTTGCCGACGTACGTAGGGTGTTGTTCTCGTAGTGGAAATCCATCGAGAGCGCTTTGATGGCCCGATCGGCCAGGTCGTTGAGGCGTAGTTCATCGTCGATGCCGGGGAGGAGGATGGCAAACTCGTCGCCCCCAATGCGGGCGATGATGTCATTGTCGTCGAAGACGCTCTGAAAGGCATTGGCGACATGCAGGAGCGTGGCATCTCCAGCCTGGTGGCCGAAGCCATCGTTGATCGACTTGAAGTTGTCGAGGTCGACCAGCAGCATCGAGAAGCCAGTTCCATTTTTCTGATAGCGATGAAGTAGTCTGCCTAGTGCATTGTTGAAATAGGAGCGATTCTTGAGCCTGGTGAGGGGGTCCGTTTGGGCAAGGTGGGTGAGCTTTTTCTCGAACTCCATCTTGCGGTTATGCTCGTTGCGCAGCTTCATCAATAGCGGATAGAACAGGAGCACGCTGGCCAGAATGAAGAGTACGGCCAGCATGAGCAAGAGCGCTGTACTGATCGAGACGGCATTAGCGATACTGACTTCACTGCGATCGTTGGCGTGCTCAATGATGCTGTTGAACTGGCGCATCAGGAGACTGTCGGCCGATATGGCAAAATCAATTGGTCCCCAGAACGTATAACGACGCTGTCGTTCTTCGTGACTGGCGGTCACGATTCGCTCGGCCCGGGAGAGAAAATCTTCTAGTCGCCGATCAAGGTCCATATACAGGGCTTCTGAGGCCGGATTCTGTCGGCTGATATTTTCCAGAAGATTGCTGTCAAGCTGACCTCGCATCGTCCGTAGGCGTGTCATCAGGTGCCGAATGTCGTTTATCGCCCTCTGTATGTCGAGGAGCATCGGCTGCACGATATGCTCTGGTAGCCTGGGATCGGCGGAGGCGTTCATGAGCGCCCGCGTCTGCTGTGTAAGCTGCTGGAAGCGAATGAATTTCTGGCTGGTCAGAGAGCTGATCTCCTGCTGGACCGCATGGCGATCCAAGGCAATCTTGACCGTCAAGTATGTGGCGCCAATGAGCAGGGTCATGACGATGGCGATGCCGATATAGTATCGGCCCATGGAACGTATGTAGACGTCGATCGAAGTACCTTGCCCTGCTGGGAGAGGAGACATTTCAGGCATGTTGATCTACTTTGTCTCGTCGTTGTTTTCGGGGAAGGTATCCCGTATTCGACTTGTCGGCGTTACATGGCACATGATTTCTCACTAAACTTAATTATTCGTGGCGATATGATCTGGCCAGCATTGAACTATGGCGTGAGTATATCTTGCAGCTGCGAGGCGACGGTAGGATGAAAAAAATAGGATGGCAACGGGTGTTTCAACGCGATTCGCACGTCGTGCCTCTTGGAGGCAGCCCACGACTCGAGGGCTGGCCCCCGAAACCCCGATGAAGTGAGTACCTGGGACTTCAGCTGCGCCGCAACGACGAGCGGAGCTTATAGCGCTCGCCGGGGTGAATCAGCCGGGCGTAACTGATCAGGTGATCGCCGGACCAGGTGCGGCGTGTCATGCTGAGGCATGGGCGGGTGGCTTCGGTCTCGAGCCGCTTGGCCGTCAGGTCGTCGACCAGTACGGCTTCGACTACGTGCTCGATGTCGGTGATCGGGCATGCCGCTACGAGCACCTCGTTGGGAGTATGCTGGCGGAAGTCATTTTCCAGGTAGTCGGGTACCCAGCGCGGGTTGACGAAGCGCTCTTCGAGCTGGATCGGCACGCCGTTCTCGCGATGCACGATACGGGTATGGTAGACCCGTGTCCCGAGACGGACACCCAGGCGCAGCGCCACTTCGTCGTCGGCGGCAATGGCTTCGGCGAGCAGCACGTCATTGCTGTAGAGATGGCCGCGCCCACGCACCTCCTCGGCAATGTTGTGGACGTCGACCAGGGACGATTCCACCTTGCGGTCCGTGACGAAGGTGCCGAGTCCTGGCTGGCGTGTCAGGTAGCCCTGTTGGACGAGGTCGCGAATTGCCTTGTTGGCTGTCATACGGCTGACGCCGAAGTTTCGCGCCAACTGCTCTTCGGGAGGAATCTGATGATGCGCCGACCACTCGCCGCTCTGGATCTTCTCCAGCAGGTGTTGCTGAATCTGCAAATAGAGCGGAGCGTTGCTGCTCATGGATAGGTTTCCTGTTTCGGCTTGTATATACATAGTCTACCTGGCCTGGCGTGAGGAGACAGCCAATGGAGAGCGCGACATGATCGGGAGCGCGGCGTCGGTGTCGATGGATTCAACAGGGAAGGTCCGGCATGTCACGTACCACGCGGCTGCTTGAACTAATGCAGGTACTGCGGCGCCATCGGCGCCCGGTCAGCGGCAATGCGCTGGCCCGCGAGCTTGGGGTCTCGCTGCGTACCCTCTATCGCGACATCGCCTCGCTGCGCGCCATCGGCGCCGAAATCGACGGTGAGGCGGGCATGGGCTACCTGCTCCGGCCCGGCTTGATGCTGCCACCGCTGATGTTCACGGAAGAGGAGCTCGAGGCTTTGACCTTGGGGCTCAGGTGGGTGGAGCGCCGTGCGGACGATGGCCTGTCGCGTGCGGCTGGCGATGCCCTGGCCAAGGTGGCCGCCCTGCTGCCGGGCGGACTACGACACAGGATGCAGGACTCGGCGCTATTGGTGGGTCCAGGATGGGACAAGCCCCAGGTGGTCGATCTCGAGGTGCTGCGTCATGCCATTCGCAGCGAGCGCAAGCTGCGCATCGAGTATCGCGACCAGAAAGGGGAGTGCTCTACGCGCGTGATCTGGCCCATCGCCATTGCTTTTTTCGAGTCGACTCGCCTCGTCGTAGCCTGGTGTGAGCTGAGAGGGGCCTTTCGCAGCTTTCGTGCCGATCGAATCGAAGCGGGAGATTCGTTGGAAGAACGCTACCCAAGGCCGCGAGCGGTATTGGAGAAGGAGTGGCTGGATACGCTACTGCCAGAATGTGTCAGTGTCGAGCGGTAGGCTGTCGCTACCTCAAACCGAAGGGAGCAGCACCCCATGGAGCAAGATATCGTTTTCTATACCAATCCCATGTCGCGGGCCGGCATCGTGCACTGGATGCTGGAGGAGATCGGCCGGCCCTATCGCATGGAGGTGCTCGAGTTCGGGCCGCCGATGAAATCGCCGGCTTACCTGGCCGTCAATCCAATGGGCAAGGTGCCGGCGATCCGCCATGGCGATACCGTGGTGACCGAGGCCGCTGCGATCTGCGCCTACCTCGCCGAGACTTTCCCCGAGGCCGGGCTGCTGCCATCGCCCGAGGCGCGCGCAGACTACTACCGCTGGCTTTTCTTCGCCGCCGGACCGGTGGAAATGGCCCTATCGCTCAAGCATGCCGGTTTCTTGCTTACCGCGGAGCAGGAGATGCAGTTCGGTTGCGGCTCCTATGAGGCTGTCGTCGATACCCTCGCTAGGGCGATAGCGGGGCGCAAATACATCGCAGGCAATAGTTTTACCGCCGCTGACGTGTATGTCGGTTCGCATATCGGTTGGGGTATGCAGTTCGGTACATTGGAGAAGCGCCCTGAATTCGAGGCGTATTGGGCCGGCTTGAAGGATCGTCCGGCCAACTTACGTTGCGAGGCGTACATCAACGAAGCCATGGCCAGCCAGGCAGGGGCGGGCGATAGGTAACCCACTACACCATGAGCATGGCGGGCTGCGGCCTAAAAGATCGAGAGCCGGTCGCGGTCCGACGGCTTCAGGTGACGCCGCCGTAATCGGAGGTTCGAAGCAAGCGCGAAGATGAGAGATCGTATCGAGGCGCTCGACGTGCTGCGCGGCATGGCGCTGCTGGGGATCCTGATCATGAACGTGCAGGCGTTCGCCATGCCCCAGGCCGCCTACATGAACCCGACCGCCTGGGGGCGCTTGGAGGGAATCGATCTGGTTGCCTGGCTGGTCTCGCATCTGTTTGCCGACCAGAAGATGATGGCGTTGTTCTCAATGCTGTTTGGCGCCGGCATCGTTCTGTTCACCGAGCGTGCGGAGGCGGCGGGCCGCCCGGCAGTGGCCTTGCATTTTCGCCGCCAGAGCTGGCTGCTGCTCTTCGGTGTCGTTCATGCATACCTGATCTGGTACGGTGACGTCCTCTTTACCTATGCCGTCTGCGGCATGCTGCTGTATCCCTGTCGTCGACTAACGCCCGCCGTTCAATTGATGCTGGGGCTGGCGTTGCTGGCGGTTGCCTCGGCGATATTCCTCTTGCTCGGCGGCACGATGACGGCGTGGCCGGAGGCGGAGCGGCTCGCACTTCAGGTGGAATGGCATCCCCCCGCTGAACAACTGCAGGCCGAGATCTTGCGCCATCGCAGCGGTTGGCTAGAGCAGCTCCCCTATCGCGCTGAGATGGCCTTCGAGATGCAGACCTTCACGCTGCTGGTGTGGGGGCTGTGGCGGGCGGCGGGCCTGATGCTGATCGGCATGGCGCTGTACCGCCTTGGAGTGGTGACTGGCCAGGCCGATAGGCGTGTCTACATGGCCATGCTCGCTGCCGCCTTGATCCTGGGGTTGCCCGTGGTCGCCTATGGCATCTTCTGGAATTTCGCCAACGACTGGGGGCCGCATTCGCTGTTTTTTGGCGCACAGTACAACTACTGGGGCAGCGTCCCGGTCAGTCTGGGCTGGGTGGCATGCGTCATGCTGGCGCTCAAGGCGGCGTTGTTCCCCGGGCTCGCTCGCAAGCTGGCTGCGGTAGGGCGGACGGCTTTCAGCCAGTACATCCTGCAGAGCGTACTGTGCAGCCTGATCTTCCAGGGGTATGGCCTGGGCTGGTTCGGCCGGGTAGAACGCAGCGAACAGCTGGGCATCGTACTGGCGATCTGGCTGCTGCAGCTGTGGCTGGCACCGCTGTGGCTGCGCCATTTCCATTACGGACCGCTGGAGTGGCTGTGGCGCAGTCTGACCTACCAATGCGCCCAACCGTTCAAGCGTTGAGAGCGGCCCGGCAGCCACGACTGGGCATGCCGGGCCTGTCTCAGGCTGGGTAAGGCTTCAAGGAAGGTCCTTGCCGCCTTGGGGATCTGCGGCATCGTAGTCCTGGGTATCGTCGGGCGGGGACCCGGGCTCGAGCGAGGTCTCGTGCTCGTACTGCCGGGCGGCCTCGATGGCCTCCGGCTCGCTATCGTGACGTGAGACTTCGCGTGGCAGGTCGGGATCGGTGACGTCGAGCACTCGCCAACCGCTTACCAGAATCGCTTCGCGATTCTCTTCCTTGACCGGCTCGACACGTGCCGTTCGCGTCATGATTTCCTCCTTGGTCGGTTGGACTCCTTAACCATGGCAAAGGATACTGGGGTTGGCGAATGACGATCTGGCCGCTGAACGGGCGGCCAGGGTGCCGTTCGCTTGACCTGATCCGTGCTGCGGTCCATACAGGGAGAGTCAGCAGCCCGACAACAGGAGGTCAGGATGAAAAAATTGCTCGGTACCGCAGCGGCTTGGTGGTTGCGCAAACCGGAAAATCGCGCAAGGCTGAAACGCAAGGGCAAGCAGATGATTGACGGCTTTCGTGGTCGTCAGGCTCGCTCGACGGCAGAGCATCAGCGTCGCCGCCAGCCATGACTCGCCGCCAGTGATTCATCACGCACCAAATGCCGGCCCCGGTCGCCACCGGGGCCGTCTTAGTATCCTTTAACCGACCATTAACAGCGAGGCCGACCGACAACATGAGCCGCCGCATGAAGAGCCCAGCCGCGGCTCGCAATCGCCAGCCGATACTCGATGTCCTGAGCGTGATCCTGCCCGAGCGGGCCCGGATTCTGGAAGTGGCCAGCGGCAGCGGCGAACACGGGGTGCACTTTACCGCGGCAAGGCCTGGCTGGGAGTGGCAGCCCAGCGATCCGAATTCCGAGGCACGCGACTCGATTTCCGCCTGGTGCGAACATGCCGGCCACGCCAACCTGCTCGAGCCCTTGCCGTTGGATGTCGCCGGGATCTGGCCGGCCGGCCCCTTCGACGCGGTGGTGGCCATCAACCTCGTGCACATCTCACCGTGGGAAGTGACCGAAGCGCTGATGGCGCGTTCGGCGCAGCGGCTGCGAGAGGGCGGTGTGCTCTACCTCTACGGACCGTACCGCCGTGACGGCCACCATACCGCAGCAAGCAACGCCGCCTTCGATGCCGACCTCAAGTCGCGCGATCCGCGCTGGGGAGTGCGCGATCTAGAGAGCGTCGTGGCCGAGGCCCAGGCGCATGGCTTCATGCTCGAGCAGACCATCGAAATGCCGGCCAACAACCTCAGCGTGGTGCTGCGCCTGCATGCCTGAGCGGTGTCACTGTTCCGCTTCGTTGCGGGTCTCGTCGACCTGCCCAGGTACGCGATAGCGTACGCCCTCGGCCTGGCGATCGTCCTCGTAGCGCCGGGTTTCCTCCTCGGCGGGAACGCCCCATAGGGTCTCGCGGTTTCCGTCTTCATAGGTGTAGGTGGTGCAGCCAGCAAGCACGGCGAGGCCAAGGGCTAGGCAAAGTGGAGGTGCGAGGCGCGGCATGAGTGTCACGTGGAATCCCTTCGTATGGGTGGTTCAGCGGCCAGCGTGAGGCCATACCGCAGGGTCGTCAAGTGATTGCAGCGGCATCATCCCGACCAGCCAAGCAGGATCGGCACGTAGACCACCAGCAGCAGCACGGCGATCAGGCCCAGCAGGTAAGGCAGGATGGCGCGAGTGATCCGCTCCAGCGGTAGCTGGGTTACCGATGAGGCGACGTAGAGATTGATTGCCACCGGGGGCGTGATCATGCCGATCGCCAACCCCATCACGATGATGATGCCGAAGTGGATCGGGTCGATGCCGAGCTGGCCTACCAGCGGCAGCAGCACCGGCGTGAGGATGATCAGGGCGCTGGCGGTTTCGATGAACACGCCGGTGAGCAGGATCACCGCCACCACCAACAGCATGATCACGTAGGGATCGGTCGAGAGCGACAGCACCGCCTGGGCAATGGCGCCGGGGATCTGCCAACTGGAGAGCGTCCAGCTCAGTACCGCCGAAGTGGCGATGACCAGCATGATCACCGCGGTAGTGATCGCCGAGCGGATCAGGATGCGATAGACATCGGCCAAGGAAAGATCGCGGTAGACGAACAGCGAGACGAGCAGCGCGTAGTTGACGGCCACCACGGCTGCCTCGCTTGGCGTGAAAATGCCGGAAAAGATGCCGCCGAGGATGATCACCGGGGTCATCAGGCCCCAGCTCGCCGCCTTGAAGGTGCGCCAGATCGTCGCCGGTGACAGCGCGGTGCCACGCGGGTAGTTGCGCCGGTAGGCCTGGACGATGGCGATGACGGCAAGCCCGACCCCCATCAGGACCCCTGGCACAATGCCGTTGAGGAACAACGTCGATACCGACTGCTGGGCGATGACGGCGTAGATGATCATCGGTACCGAAGGGGGTATCACCACGCCGATGGTACCGCTGGCGGCGATCAGGCTCGCTGCCGAGGCCGGATCGTAGCCCTTGCGCCTGAGTTCCGGCACCAGGCTGGAGCCAACGGCGGCGGTTGTGGCGGCACCGGAGCCGGAAATGGCGGCAAAGAACATGCCGGCACCCACCGAGACGATGGAGAGGCCACCCTTGAGAAAGCCGAACAGCGAGTCGGCGAAATCGACCAGCTTCTCGCTCACCTTACCCTGGGCCATGAGGTCGCCGGCCAGGATGAACATCGGTACGGCCACCAGGGCGAAGGAGTTGATGCCCTGGAACATCTGCTGGGTCACCACCATCAGCGGCACACCCTGGGCGTTTAGGGCTAGCAATGTACTGGCGCCGATGGCGAGCGCGATCGGCACGCCTGCCAGCATGAAGATAAAAAACAGGAGGAATAGTAGCCCCGTCATCGCGGTGGGTCCCCGGTGTCGTCGTTATCGGTACTGGCCGCCCGGGGGCCCTTGTCGATTAGCCCGATCACGTCGACCAAGGCGTACCAGGCCATGATGGCGGCGGCGAAGGGGATCACGGCGTAGACGTAGGTCATCGACAGCCGCAGCGAGGCCGAACGCTGGAAGCTCTGCACCTGCATGTAGCGATAGCCGATAACGACCAGCGCGATCATGAAGCCCAGTGCCACCAGTACCGCGACGATACGTGCCAGCTGGGCCAGGCGCGGGGGCAGGGCGTCGACGACGAAGCTCACGGCAATGTGGCGGCCGCGCTGGAATGCCAGAGTGGCGCCGAGGAAGGTGATCCAGATCAGCAGGAAGCGCGCCACCTCCTCGGTCCAGCCCACCGCGGTGAAGAAGACGCGGGAGACGATCTGCAGCGTGATCACGCCGATCAACGCCGCCATGCCCAGGAATACGATGGGCTGGATGACGGCGTCGATGGCGCGTTCACTACGCTGCAGCAGGCTCGTGAGAGCGTGCAGCGGAGCGTTCACTTATTGCAGGGCCTCGCGAATGCGGGGGAGGTAATCGCCGAACTGCTCGCCGTACTTCTCGTAGACCGGATCCACGGCGGTCTGGAAGGCTTCGAGGTCAGGGTCCTCGACGATCTCCATGCCGGCGGCACGCAGTTCTTCGAGCTGGTCGGCCTCCATCTCGGCGTTCATGCGGCGCTCGTGCTCGGCGGCCTCTTGTGCCGCTTCGACCAGCACGTCCTGGGCGGCTTCAGGCAGCTGGTTCCAGGCCGGCATACCCATGACGAAGATGGCCGGCGCATAAGTGTGGCGCGACAGCGTCATGTGGTCCTGGGTTTCGTAGAGCTTGAATGAATGAATGACGTTGACCGGGTTTTCCTGGCCATCGATGGTGCCCTGCTGCATGGCCGTCAGGGCCTCGGTCCAGGCCATGGGGATGGCATTGGCGCCGAGTTCGCGGAAGGTGTCGGTGTAGACGGGGTTTTCCATCACGCGGATGCGCAGGCCGTCGAGGTCGTCGGGGTTGTGCACCGCCCGTTCGCTGTTGGTCAGGTTGCGGAAACCGCGCTCGGCGTAAGCCAGGCCCTTGAGGTTGACGTCGGAGAGCTTGTCGAGCAGCTCCTGGCCGATCTCTCCGTCGAGGACTTCATAGGCGGCTTCCGGAGAGGGGAACAGGAACGGCAGTTCGAACACCGCCATCTCCTCGACGAAGTTGGCCACCGGGCCGTTGGTGATCACGCCCATGTCGACGGTGCCGATCTGCATGCCCTCGAGCAGGGTGCGCTCATCGCCCAGCGAGGCATTGGGGTAGATGTCGATGGAAATGGCGCCGTCGGTGCGCTCGGCGACCAGTTCCTGGAACTTGACCGCGGCGATGTGGAAACCGTCCTGCTCGTTGACCACATGGGCCAGGCGCAGGGTGACGGGATCCATGTCCTCGAAATCGGAGGCCTGGGCAGCGGAAACCAGGGTGACAGAGATACCGAGTGCCAGCGTGCTGCGTGCGAACATCTTCATTATTAATTTTCCTTTGTCGGGTCAAACCGTTGGGAGGATGCCCCAGGCAGCCCGACAGGGTCAATCGTTAGACGATTATCAAGTAATAGACTAACGATCTAGCCGGCCGGGCATCAGTCCCATGCGCCAGAATCGAAGGTGTCACAGCAGGCGGTACATCACGTGGGCGTCTACCAATCCCCACTGCGGATGGCGAAAAGCGCAGGGCAGGGTGCCGACGATCTCGAAGCCATGCTTCTGCCACTGGCGGATCGCCACTTCATTGGTTGAGACCACCATGTTGAACTGCATGGCGGTGAAACCCAATTCACGCGCCACACGCAGCGAGTCCTCGCATAGCTTGTTGGCGATGCCTTGGCCACGGGCCTGCTCGGCCACCAGATAGCCACAGTTGCAAACGTGGTCGCCGGGGCCCGGCTGGTTGGGCTTGAGGAAATAAGTGCCGAGAACGCGCCCGCGGGCGTCTTCGGCCACGCGTACGGCACGCGGCAGCTCGACCCACATGCGGTAGGCGTCGGATTCACCGATGTCGCGCGGCACGGCATAGCTGTCACCGGCGTGCAGCACCGGAGCAATGAAATCCCACATGGCGGGCCAGTCACCCGACTGGTAGGGGCGGATGCGGATCATCGGTGTCCTCCTTGATACCTGGCATCGGCCCGATTCTACGGCAAGTCAGCGTGGAAAGGGCACTCTCCCATGTCAGGCCGGGCCAACGAGATGCTTGACCGCCAGGTAGGCGGAAAGTCCCCAAGGCCCAAGCTCACGACCAATGCCGCTGCGCTTGAAGCCGCCCCAACCGGTTTCGGGCAGCACCAACTGCTCGCCGTTGAGCCACACGCTGCCGGCCTGCAGAGCGCGGCCGATGCGTGCGGCCCGCTCCCGATCGGCACACACCACCGTGGCGGCAAGGCCGTAGTCGCTGTCATTGGCCAGCTTGATCGCCTCCTCTTCGTTGGCGATGCTACGTGCGCAGAGCACCGGGCCGAAGATTTCCTCGCGCCATAGCCGACTCTGAGTCGGCACGTCTCGGTAGAGGGTGGGTGCGACGAAATAGCCCTGCGGCGGCAAGGTGCGATGGCTGGCGTCGCGCACCGCCCGGAGCCCCTCCTCCTCGGCGGCGGCAAGGTAGGCCTGGACGTTCTCGCGCTGGCGGGCGCTGGTCAGCGGTCCCATGTCGGTTCCTTCATTCAAGGGATCGCCCAGCACCAGGGTGTCGATTCGCTCGGCCAGTGCGTCGTACAGCCTATCGGCAACGGCTTGATGGACGAGCAGCCGCGAGGTGGCAGAGCAGATCTGGCCGGCGTTGAAGTAGATGCCCGCCATGACCCAGTCGGCTGCCTGTTCGGGGTCGGCATCCTCCATCACCAGGATCGGCGACTTGCCGCCGAGTTCCAGTGAGATATCTGCGCTGCGCTCGGCGGCGGCGTGCATCACCGCTTCTCCGACCCGGTTGCTGCCGGTGAACGAGACCTTATCGATGCCGGGGTGGGCGGCCAGCGGTGCGCCGATGCCCTCGCCGTCACCGAACAGCAGGTTGAAAACGCCGGCGGGCAGACCTATCTCCTGAGCGATCTCGGTCAGGACCTGCTCGGGCAGCGGGGTTACCTCGGAAGGCTTGAGCACCACCGTGCAGCCCGCGGCTAACGCCGGGGCAAGCTTCCAGGCGCTGGTCACCAGCGGGAAGTTCCACGGCGTGATCAGCCCGACCACGCCCACCGGATCGTGATAGCAGCGCGCCTCGACACCATCCATCTCCAGCTCGACGAGCCGGCCCTGGCGTTCATCCAGGGCCCGGGCCTGGCCGGCGTAGTAGCGGTAGCAGGCGATGGCATCATCGAGATCGATGCCGGCCTCGGCCAGCACCTTGCCGTTGTTGGTCGAGGAGAGCCTGACCAGCTCCTCCCGGCGCCGGCTCAGGCCCTCGGCTAAACCCTCCAGGTAGACGGCGCGATGGGCACCGGATAGCGCCCGCCAGGCCGGCAGGGCACGGCGTGCCGCGGCTACGGCATCGTCGACATCGTCCGGATGGCCGGCGGTGACCTCGGCGATCGTCTCCTCCCGGTAAGGATTCATCACCGACAGGTAGCGCTCACCGCGCGATGACACCCAGCGGTTGTCGATGAATTGTCTGTCGAGTTGCGGCATGGGAACGCTTTTCATGATTCGATGGCCTCTAGCCAGGTATTGGCATCCACTTCGATCAGTAAGGGGCCGTCGCTGGGGCGAACGGCAAGGGCCCTGGCCAGCTCGGCGGGGCTGCCGACTCGCGTGGCCAGGCAGCCGAAGCCGGTGGCAAGGGTCTGGAAGTCCGGAGCCAGGATGTCGACGCCACAACGCGCGACGCCGTGGGAATCCATGTAGCGGCGGATCTCCTCGTAGCCCTGGTTGTGCCACAGCACGATTACGACTGGCAGGCGCTCTTCCACGGCGGTGGCGAGCTCGCTGAGGGTGAACATCACGCCGCCGTCGCCGACCAGGGCCACCACGGGAAGCGTGGGCTGGCCCAACTGGGCGCCCAGTGCGGCCGGTAGCCCATAGCCGAGGGTGCCGTAGCCAGTGGAGGCATTGAAGTAACGGCGCGGTTCGGGCTGCGAGACCAGGTGGTTGCTGGCATAGACCGGGGCGGTGGAGTCGCCGACCAGGATCGCCTCGGGCAGCGCCTCGCGCAGGGCGGCATAGAGGGACACGAAGGGGGCGAAGGCCGGATCGACAGCGAGTCCCTGCGCCGCGAGGGCGGTCGCGGTGCGCTCCCTGCCGGCGCGAGAGAACGCCTCGGGGACGTGCTCGGCAAGCAGTGCCAGGCTGCGCCCGGCATCGCCCACCATGCCCAGCGAGACCTGCTGGTTGCGCACCAACTGCTGGGCGTCCAGGTCGATGCGGATCAGCCGGCCGTGCAGTTCGAAGCCGTCGTCGAAGACCACGTCGTAGTCGGTCTCGCCGAGTTCGGTGCCTACCGCCAGGATCACGTCGGCATCGCGGGCCAGCTCGCGCACGGCGGGCAGCGCTGCGTTGGCACCCAGGTCGAGAGGGTGATCGCGTCCCAGCACGCCCTTGGCATTGATGGTGGTGACGGTGGGAGCGTCGAGCCGCTCCACCAAGGTGCGGGCCGCCTCGGGGGCCTCGACGCAACCGCCGCCCAGCAGCACCAGGGGTCTTTGCGCTTCACGCAGCCAAGCGGCGGCCAGGGCCAGCCCCTCGGGATCCGGTGCCGGGCGAAACAGGCGCGCCGGTGGCGGCAGTTCGGCCGACGCCACTGGAGCATCGAACAGGTCGATGGGAATCTCGATATGCACCGGCCCCGGTCGTTGGCTCTCGAACACCGCAAAGGCGCGGGCCAGCACCTCCGGCAGTGCGGCGGGGTCGAGCAGGGTATGGCTGAAGCGCGAAACCCCCGCCATCAGCTGCTGTTGGCTCGGCAGCTCGTGCAGGCGACCCTGGCCGCGCCCCAGGGTATCGCGCCGGTTGACGCTGGAGATGACCAGCATCGGTATCGAGTCGGCCAGCGCCTGGCCCATGGCGGTGGCGATGTTGGTCATGCCAGGGCCGGTGATGATCAGGCACACGCCGGGCTTGCCGGTGGCGCGGGCATAGCCGTCGGCCATGAAGCCGGCGCCCTGCTCGTGGCGCGGGGTGACGTGGCGCACGCCGCCATCTTCCAGGCCGCGATAGAGTGCCACGGTGTGCACGCCGGGGATGCCGAACACGGTATCGACGCCGTGGCGTTCGCGTAGCAGGGTCAGCAGGAGCTGGGCACAGGTCATCGTGTGGCTAGGCATCGCGAACCTCAGAAGAAGAAAGTGTGGGCCATGAAGGCGATGATCGGCAGCGTGATGGCGGTGCGCAGCAGGAAGATCGTCACCAGCTCCCACAGCTTGAGCGGGATCTTCGACTTGAGCAGCAGCGCGCCGATCTCCGACATGTAGATCAACTGGGTCAGCGACAGGCAGGCGATGACGAAACGGGTCAGCTCGCTCTCGATATTGGTCGCCAGTACCGCCGGCAGGAACATGTCGGCGAAGCCGACCAGTGTGGCGGGAGCGGCGGCTTCTGCCTCGGGAATGCGCAGCAGCTCGAGCACCGGCACCATGGGGTAGGAGAGCCAGGTGAACAGCGGCGTGAATTCGGCCAGGATCAGCGCCACGGTGCCGATGGCGAACACCAGCGGCAGCAGAGCCAGGAAAATGTCGGCGACGTTGAACAGCGCGTTGCGCGCCAGCTCCCTGGGGCCGGGTGCGTGCTCGGCGCGGCGTACGGCCTGGGTCAGGCTGTAGCGCAGCAGGCCCATCTCCTCGGTGCGCTTCTCGGCCAGCTGGCAGCCCACCGGCTCATAGTAGGTATTCGGCTTGCGCGACAGAGGCGGCAGGCGCGGCACGATCACCGCGGCGATCAGTCCGGCTACCACGACGGTGAAGTAGAACGGCACGAACATGTGATTGAGGTCGACGAAGCTGGTGATCAGCAGGCTGAAGGCGATCGAGACGATGGAGAAGTTGGTAGCGATCACCGCCGCCTCGCGACGGTTGTAATAGCCCTTCTCGTACTGCTGGGTGGTGATCAGCACACCGACGGTACCGGAGCCCATCCAGGAAGCGGTGGCGTCGATGGCGCTGCGCCCGGGCAGGTTGAAGATGGCTCGGAAGGGCTTGCGCACCAGGCTGCCGATGAACTCCATGAAGCCGAATTCGACCAGGAACGGCAGCAGCAGGGCTGCGAAGAAGAAGAAGGTCAACAGTACCGGGGCCAGGTCGTTGAGCATCACGCCGCCGGTGAACGAGGCGGTGACGAACTCGGGGCCGAACTGGAAGAAGGTCATCAGGGCAAAGGCGGCGCCCAGAATGCGCATGCCGAACCACACCGGGCCGACGTGGAACATGTCGTGCAGCACGCCCCTCTCGGCCCAGCCCGGGCGGGCCAGCTTGACCCAACTGGTGGCCAGGACCGAGAGCACCAGCACGACCACGGCGATAGCCGGCAGGGCGCCGTCGAGCAGCGCCTTGAGCCCGTCAGCCATCAGGCCCATGCCGATGTTGATGGTGTCGCCGACCTGGAACGGGATCAGGAACAGGCCGACACCGAGCGCGGAGGGTAGCAGGAATTTCAGCAGGCTGCTGCGTTCGAAAGGCTCCTGGGCGGCAGCGTCACGGTGGGTGGTGTCAGTGGAAGACATGGGATTTCCCTTTGGGTTGTCGTTGTAGGTCAGGCGGTGTCATGACAGTCGCGACCCTTGCGTCAGTCGCGGCTATCTTCTGTCAGTCGCGACGCTTCACGCCGGGCAAGGCGCAGAGCATCTCGTAGAGCAGGGTGGCGCCCATCAGCGCCGTGTTGCCGCTCGGGTCGTAGGGCGGCGAGACCTCGACCAGATCGCCGCCGACGATGTTGAGCCCGGCGGTGCCACGCACGATCTCCAGCCCCTGGGCCGAGGTCAGCCCGCCCATCTCGACGGTGCCGGTGCCGGGGGCCACGGAGGGGTCGAGCCCGTCGATATCGAAGGAGACGTAGACCGGGGTGTTGCCCATCTGTTCTCGCACTTCAGCCATCAGCGGCTTGAGCGAGCGATACCAGCACGCTTCGGCGGTGACCACGCGGAAGCCCTGCTGGCGGCACCAGTCGAAGTCCTCGGCGGCGTAGCCGGTCCCGCGCAGGCCGATCTGCACCACCTTGCCGTGGGCCAGCAGTCCTTCCTCCTGGGCACGACGAAACGGCGTGCCGTGGGCGAGGGGCTCGCCGAACATGTGCTCGTTGACGTCGGCATGGGCGTCGATATGGATCAGCCCCACCGGGCCATGCTTCTTGGCGATGGCGCGCAGGATCGGCAGCGTGATCAGGTGATCGCCGCCCAGCGTCAGCGGCGTGCAGTCATGGCGGAGCACTTCGTCGTAAAAGGCACTGATGATGTCCACTGTCTTGGGCAGATGGAAGGTATTGATCGGCACGTCGCCGATGTCGGCCACCTGCAGGCTGTCGAAGGGGGCGGCGCGGGTGGCCATGTTGTAGGGGCGCAGCATGCGCGACTCGTCGCGGATCTGACGCGGGCCCAGGCGCGTGCCGGGGCGGTTGGAGGTGGCGATGTCCAGCGGCACGCCGATAAAGGCCACGTCGAGCCCCGCGGCGGTAGGTTGGGTGGGCAGGCGCATCATAGTGGCGGGGCCGCCGAAGCGCGGCATCTCGTTGCCGCCGAGTGGCTGGTTGAAGTCGGGCATGGTCGGCTCCTTGCGTGACGGTGGGTCTTTGCACGTCTCTCCGCTGCATGTAGCAGCTTCCATGCCAACCCCGTGCGGCCCGCCATCAAGGGATTTTTTCGCGCTTGCGATGCAAGATTGAATCGCATGCGCCGCTCATGCGATGCATGATTGAATCAAGATTCATATTTGCATCGGTGGCAAGGCATGAGCGACATTGACCAGGAAGTGATCAGGACCATCGTCGAAACGGCCAACGACCATTTCTTCATCGTCGACGGTGAAGGCCTGGTATTGGACGTCAGCCCAGGGGCGGCTGCGGTCTACGGCATGGCGCGGGAGCGCCTGATTGGCAGTACCGTGCAGCGGTTGGAGGCGGAGGGGGTGCTCAAGCCCTCCATCAGCTTGGAGGTGATCCGCAGCGGCAAGCCGGCGCAGCTGATGCAGGTGACCGGTACCGGTAGGCGTGTCATCGCCGAGGCCCATCCGGTGTATCTCAAGGGTAGGCTCGTGCGTATCGTCAGCCGCTCCCGCGATCTCACCGACTTGCAGCTGCTGCAGGACGAATACGCCCTGCTGCAGAAGCGCTTCAGCGAGCATCTCAAGCGCAGCCAGGGCGGCGCCGATGCCGAGGATGGCCAGCTCGAAGCGGCGCTGGATGAACTTCAGGTGCGCAGCGGCGTGATGCGGGAGCTGGCCCTGCTGCTCAAGCGCGTGGCGCCGTCGGATGCCACGGTATTGATGCTCGGCGAGTCGGGCGTGGGCAAGACCGCCTTCGCCCGCCAGCTGCATCGCTGGAGCCGGCGTCACGCTGGGCCGTTTCTCGAGGTCAACTGCGGAGCGATACCGGAGAACCTGTTCGAGTCGGAGATGTTCGGCTATCAGCCGGGCGCCTTCAGCGGGGCGGCGCGACAGGGCAAGGCCGGGCTGTTGGAGCAGGCGGAAGGCGGCACGCTGTTTCTCGACGAGATCGGCGAACTGCCGCTGCCGATGCAGACAAAGCTGCTCAAGGTGATCCAGGATGGCAGCGTCACCCGGCTGGGCGACACCCGTCCGCGGCGGATCGACTTCCGCCTGGTGGTGGCCACCAACCAGGACCTGGCCAGGCGCGTGGAGCGCGGCGCCTTCCGCCTAGACCTCTACTATCGACTGAACGTCATTCCGGTGACCCTGCCGCCCCTGCGCGAGCGTCGCGAGGATATTCCGGCCTTGGTCGAGGCGTGCCTGGAGCGGCTCAACCAGCGCTATGGCCAACACAAGCTGCTGCATGGCAGCACCTGGTCGGAGCTGATGGGCGGCGACTGGCCGGGCAACGTGCGAGAGCTCGAAAACTGGCTGGAACGTGCCTGGCTATCGAGTCCGGGCGATCTGATTCACTCGCCGAACCGCGCCGAGACGGCGGACCCTGTGGCTGTTTCGCCGGCCGATCGGGCCACGGCGGCCGTTCCGACACTGACGCAGGGCGAAGGTCTGAACGACTATCTGGTCCGTGCCGAACGCAGCGTGCTGGAGGAGATGTGCCGTACGCTAGCGAGCACCTATGCCATCGCCGAGCGGCTGGGGATCAGCCAGCCCAGCGTGGTGCGCAAGCTAAAAAAGCACGAGCTCAAAATTCAGCGCTGAACCGAGTTCTTCATGATGGCCCGCTCCAGTATCTCGAAGCGACCGGGCACCAGGGCGTCCTCCACGGCGGTGATACGCAGCACGTGGCCGAGATCCGGATGCGCGGGGCGGGCGATGAGACGGCCGGCTTCGAGCAGCTCCTGGTTGAGTCGTCCCGCCAGCTCCGCGCTGGGCAGGCGGATGGCGATGAAGTTAGTCGCACTGGGCAGAACCTCGGCACCCAGGTCGTGAAAATGCCGGGCAAGGCGTTGGCGGCGCTGCTTGACGTCACGAATGTGCGCTTCCACCTCGCTATGGTGATCGAGCACGGTCTCGGCGACGGCCAGCGTCAGGGCGGATACGGCGTAGTGAATGCGCACCTTCATCATCATGGCCAAGGTTTCCGGCTCGGCAATGGCATAGCCGATGCGCATGCCGGCCAGCCCATGGGCCTTGGAAAGCGTGCGCAGCCGGATCACCCCGGGCAGCACTTCGCGACTGAACGGCGAGTCGGCATCGTCGCGAAAGTCATGGTAGGCCTCGTCGAGCAGCAGCCAGCAGTCGTCGGGCAGTTCTGCTCGCAGCCGGCGGATCTCCTCGTCGCTGTGAAGATGTCCGCTGGGATTGTCAGGGTTGGCGACGTAGACCAGCCGGGCCCTGTGCTCGTGGGCGCTGTCCAGCAGCGCCTCGAGGTCGGGCGAGAGCAGGCCCGGAGCCTCTTGATAGGAGCGTTCGACGAGGTGGCAGCCCTGGCCTTGAGCGAAGTAGCCGAAGGTGGGATAGGTACCGCTGGCGCTCACCACCGTACAACCGGGCGTGGCCACTGTGCGCAGCGCCAGGGCGATCAGGCTGTCGGCGCCGGCATCCACCAGGGTGGTTTCCAGTGGCAAGCCATAAAGGGAGGCAAGCCGCTGGCGTACCCCGAGCGCTTCCGAGTCGCCGTAGCAGTAGACGTGCTCCACCATGGCGTCGCCGAAGCGCTCGCGCAATGCCCGGTGGGGCATGTCGAGGCCCTCGTTGGAGCCCAGGCGATGGGGAATCTCCCGGCCGATACGCCGTTCCAGCACCTTGATGCCGGGAAAGGGGTTGCTGGGGCCGGGGCCGGTCAAGTGGTCGGGAAAACGGGGCATGGAAGACTCCAGTACTCGAGAAGCAGTGTAAGGGATCGTCGCAGCAGGCTGTCATTCGCTCAAGGCTGCTTATTGGCTCAAGGCGGTGGCTTGCGCTGGGTCATGACGATGGCGACGGCCGAGAGGATCAGTGCGAGAGCCAGCAGCAACCTGAACGTGAGCGGCTCGTCGAGCAGCACCACGGCACTGGAAACGCCGACTACCGGAATGATCAAGGTGCTAATGGTGGACTGGCCGATGGTGAGGCGGTTGACGTTGCGAAACCACAGCATTTGCGCCAGGCATATGGCAAAGACCAGATGATATCCCAGGCCGAGCCAGGTCGATGTTCTCCAGTTGGCGGGGTTGCTCGGCGATTCGAGCAGGGCGGCCAGCACGATCATGGGCAGGGCGCAGAGCGCGAACTGCCAGCCCGTGATGACCACGGGATGACCCTGCCAGCCACCGCGACGCTTGATCAGCACGGTACCCAGCGCCCAGGAGAGCGCGGCAGCGAGCACGAACGCGGGACCGGCGAGACCCTCGAAACCGGCCTGCCAGGCAGCCGGGCCGAGCAGTACCAGCAGGCCTGCCTGGCCCAGCCCCAGGCCGAGCCACTGGCGTCGAGTCACCCGCTCGCCGAGCAGCCCGATGGCCAGCAGCAGCGCCCAGCAGGGCATGGTGAAGGCGACGATGGCGGCCTGGGACGTCGGCATGTGCAGCTGGCCGAACGCCGTGCCCAGGTTGAAGCCAAGGATGGTGAACAACCCGCTCACGACCAGCCAGAGGCGTTCTCCCGGCACGATGGCAAGCGGCCAGCGCTTCAGCCACGCCCATCCCAGCAGCATCAGCGCACCGGCGCTGAAGCCGATGGCGCGCAGGCTGAATGGCGGAATGTCCATCAGGCTGAAGCGCACCGCCGGCCAGTTACCGCCCCAGAACAGCCCGATCGCCGCGATCAGCAGCAGCGTGGTGAGATCGCGACGCGCAAGCGTCGAGGCGGAGGAGGGCGCCTGGGTCGGCATGCGGGGTTCACTCCTCCAGGGCCAGGACCTTGTCGCGGTTGAGCAGGTTCAACGGATCCAGTGCACGTTTGAGGGTACGCATCAGGGCGAGCTCCTCCGGCGTGCGCGACAGCGTCAGGTAATCGCGCTTCTCCAGGCCGATGCCATGCTCAGCAGAGACCGAGCCGCCCAGTTCGGCCAGCGGCTCGTAGACGATGCGCTCCACGGTGCGGCGGGTTGCCGGCTCGTCGTCGCCGACGCTGACCGAGACGTGCAGGTTGCCATCTCCCAAGTGGCCGAACACCACGATGCGTCCTTGCGGCCAGCGCTGCTGCACGGCCCGCTCGAGTTCCGCGGCATAGCCGGGCATGTCGGGGATGGGCAGGCTGACGTCGAAGGTGAAGAGGGGGGCCAGGTGCTGGATCAGCCCCTCGATATCCTCGCGGATGTTCCAGATGCCCTGGCGTTGGGTATCGGACTGAGCCAGCACCGCATCCTCGATCAAGCCGGCCTCGAGGGCCGACTCCAGGGCGGCGCTGAGCTGCGCCGTATTGGCCGCGTCGTCGTTGCCCAGCGACTCCACGATGGCGTAATAGGGCCAGTGAGGTGGCAAGGGAGGCGTATTGCGGCCGCTCTCCTCGGTGAGCAGCGCATAGTGGTTGCGCCACATCACCTCGAAGGTGCCGAGGCTGCCGCCGAGCTCCCGCCCCAGGTGGGTCAGCAGCCCGGCCACTCCGTCGAAGCCGGGGCAGGCCACCAGGGCGGTACGCTCGCTGCTCATCCTGGGATGCAGGCGGAGCACGGCACGGGTGACGATGCCCAGCGTGCCTTCGCTGCCGATGAACAGCTGCTTGAGGTCGTAGCCGGCGTTGTTCTTGAGCATGCGATTCAACGAGCTGACCACGCTGCCGTCGGCGAGCACCGCCTCGAGACCGAGTACCTGCTGGCGCATCATGCCGTAGCGAATCACCCTCACGCCGCCGGCGTTGGTGGCAATGTTGCCGCCGATGGTACAGGAGCCCCGCGCGCCGAGGTCGAGCGCGAACAGCAGGTCGTGCTCGGCGGCGATTTCCTGCACCTTCTGCAAGGGCGTGCCGGCCTGCACGGTCAAGGTGCTGCCGATCGGGTCGACCGATTCGATCGCGTTCATTCGCTCGAGCGAGATGACCAGCTCGTCGGGGGCAGCCTCGCCACCATGGACCAGGCCGGTGAGCCCGCCATGGGTGACCACCGGTTGGCGGGCGGCGTGGCACAAACGCATCACTGCGGCGAGCTCAGCGGTATTGCCGGGACGCACGATGGCCCCGGCGTGACAGCTCGCGCCGCTCATCCAGTCGACCCGGCGCTGGGTCACGTCATCGCCGGTGAGTACGTTGCCTGAGCCGACGACGGCGGCGATGTCCGTTAGTAGAGCTTGCATGAAGTATCCTTGTGCTTTTCCTGGGCGTCAGGCTTGTCCTCCAGGAGCGTCTTCAGGCCATGGCCGCTTCGTGCGCACGGCCGGGAATGGCATCGAGAAGCTGCCTGGTATAGGCCTCTCGTGGGTTGAGGAAGACTTCCTGTGCCGTGCCCTGCTCGACGATGCGCCCCTGCTGCATGACGATGATGGTGTCGCAGATCTGGGCTGCGACGCGCAGGTCGTGGGTAATGAACAACAGTGAGAGCGACAGTTTCTGCTTGAGCTCCTCGAGCAGTTCCAGCACCTGGGCCTGGATCGACACGTCGAGCGCCGACACCGCCTCATCGGCGACGATCAGTTCCGGGTTCAGCGCCAGGGCGCGGGCGATGCCGATACGCTGGCGCTGGCCGCCGGAGAATTCGTGGGGAAAGCGATCTACGGCCACGGCGCCGAGCCCCACCAGCTCCAGCAGTTCCTTGGCCTGACGCATCGCCTTGTCTTTTGGCACGCCGTTGGCCATGGGACCCTGGGCGATGGCATAGCCGACGCGATGGCGAGGATTGAGCGAGGCGTAGGGGTCCTGGAAGATCATCTGCACACGGTGTCGTTCACGGCGCAGTGCGTCGCCGCGCAGCGCGGAGAAGTCGGTGCCGGCCAGCGCGAGCGTGCCGCTGTCGGGCCGCTCGAGTCGCACCACGCAGCGACCGAGCGTCGACTTGCCCGAGCCGGACTCGCCGACGATGCCCACCGTCTCGCCGGGGGCGAGGGTGAAGGAAACGTCGTCCAGCGCTCGCACTTCGCGTGCCGGCTTGAACAGGCCTCCGCGTGATCGGAAGACCTTGTTGAGGTTGCGCACTTCGAGCAACGGTGCGGGGCGCTCGCCGCCTCTCGCTTCGGGAATCCGGTTGCTCGGTATCGCCTCGAGCAGGGCCCGGGTATAGTCGTGGCGCGGATTATCGAGAACCTCATCAGCCATGCCAAGTTCGACGATCTGGCCAAAACGCATCACACAGACGCGGGTGGCGACTTCGGCCACGACACCGAAGTCGTGGGTGATGAACATCACCGCCATGCCGCGGCGCTTCTGCAAGTCGCGAATCAGCTCGAGGATCTGTGCCTGAGTGGTGACGTCGAGTGCCGTGGTGGGCTCGTCGGCGATCAGCAGCTCCGGCTCCAGTGCCAGCGCCATGGCGATCATTACCCGCTGGCGCTGTCCGCCGGAGAGCTGGAAAGGGTAAGCGCGAATGGCCCGCTCGGGTTGCGGAATACCGACCTCCTCCAGCAGCGCCAGTGCCTTCTCCTGGCGTTCGCTGCCACTGTACTTGCCGTGCGCCTCGAACACCTCAGCAATTTGGGCGCCGACCCGCATCAGCGGATTGAGCGCGGTCATCGGCTCTTGAAAGATCATGCCGATGCGCAGGCCGCGCAACTGGCGGTGCTGCTTCTCGGAGAGCGTGAGCAGGTCCTGGCCGTCGAACAGCACTTCGCCGGCGGTGGGGCGTACGCCCTTGGGCAGCAGGCCCATGACGGCATTGGCCGCCATCGACTTGCCGGAGCCGGATTCGCCTACCACGCACATGATCTCACCACGCGACACATCGTAGCTGACGTCTTCCACCGCGTAGTCGCGGTCGGCTCCCTGGGGCAGGGCCAGGGTCAAGCCACGAATGCTCAGTACCGGGGTGTTGTCGTTCATGATCCCTCTCCTATGAGCGTTCGCGGGCGAGCTTGGGATTCAGGGCGTCGTCGAGCCCTTCGCCGACCAGGTTGAGCGCCAGTACCGTGAGCAGGATCGCCACCCCGGGGAAGAAGCTCAGCCACCAGGCCTGACGGATTACCGTGCGGGCAGCGCCGATCATGTAGCCCCACGACATCACGTTGGGATCCCCAAGACCCAGGAACGAGAGTGCTGATTCCAGCAGGATCGCCGTGGCCACCATCAGCGAGGCGAGCACGATGATAGGGGAAAGCGTATTGGGCAGGATCTGCTTGAGGATGATGGTGCGGTTGGTCTGGCCGACCAGGCGTGCGGCCTCGACGTACTCGCGATGGCGCAGCGACATGAATTCGGCGCGCACCAGGCGTGCGACCGGCGGCCAACTGACGATGGCGATGGCCAGCACGATGGACGCCACGCTCGGTTGCATGATCGCCACCAACACGATGGCCAGGGCGAAGTTGGGGATGGTCTGGAAGAACTCGGTGAAACGCATCAGGGCGTCGTCGATCAGCCCGCCGTAGTAGCCGGCGACGGCGCCCAGCGGCACGCCGATCAACAGGGCTACCGAGGTCGAGATCAGGCCGATCAGCAGCGAGACCCAGGCGCCGTGCATCAACCCGGCGGCGACGTCGCGTCCCATGGTGTCGGTACCCAGCCAGAAGCCCTCGGCCTCCAACGGTGCGAGGAAGGGACGCTGTACCATGCGCCAGGGCGACTCGGGATAGAGCAGCGGCGCGAGAATCGCCATCAGCACGATGGCGAGCAGAATGACGAGGCCGACCAGGGCGCCGCGGTTCTGGGCAAAACGGGCGAAGAAGCTCATGACGCCTCCTTGATGCGAGGGTCTGCCAGGCGATAGACGAGATCGGTGATGATGTTGAACACGATCACCAGCGCGGCGGAGAAGAAAAAGATTCCCAACAGCAGGTTGTAGTCGCGCTGTTGCAGCGCCTCGAACATCAGCCGGCCGATGCCGGGCCAGGCAAATACCGTCTCGGTGAGGATGGCGCCGCCCACCATCTGGCCTGCCTGTAGGCCGGCCAGGGTAATGATTGGCAAGAGAGCATTCCTGAGCACGTGACGACGCTGGATCACCCGGGGAGCAAGTCCCTTGGCACGGGCAGTCTTGACGTAGTCCTGCTGGCTTGCTTCGAGCATCGAGGCGCGCGTCATGCGGGTGTAAATGGCCATGAAAAACAACGCCAGCGTGGTAGCCGGTAGGATGAGATGCTTGGCTACATCGAGAGCCAGGGCAAACCCGGTGTGGCCGGCGCCCACCGTGTACATGCCGTAAGCCGGCAGCCAGCCGAGAAAGACCGAGAACAGTACCACGGCCATAAGGGCGACCCAGAACAGCGGGGTGGCGTAGAAGATCAGCGCCAGGGCCATGATCAGCGAACCCGAGGGCTTCTTGACCCGGGCTGCCGCCATGGAGCCGAGTACGATGCCCAAAGCAAGCGATAGCACGAAGGCGGTACCGGTCAACAGCAGGGTGGCGGGCAGGCGCTCCAGAATCAGGTCGAGCACCGGCATCCCCTGGCGGTAGGACCAGCCGAAGTCGAGCGTGGCGATGCCCGATACGTAGCGCCACAGTTGAACGTACATTGGCTGGTCGAGGCCGAAGCGCTCGCGCAGCTGGCGCAGGAACTCTTCATCGGTGGCGCCGGCTTCACCGGCCATGATCGCGGCGGGGTCCCCCGGTGCCAGCTGGATCAAGATGAAGTTGAAGATGACGATGAGGAAGAGGACGACGACGGCCTTGAGCAGCCGCATCACGAACAAGCGGGCGTAGAGCATGCAGCAAGCCTCTGGGGTCGAAAGGGAAGGGCGGCCAGGAGGCCGCCCCTGTCACGCAGGGAGATCAGCGATCGAGCCAGGCATCCCGGAAGGCATCGTTGATTCCGACGCCGGAGGTGACCAGGTTCTTCACGTCGCAGCGATAGATCGTCGGGAAGCCGAGTTCCAGCAGCCAGCCAACGGGAACGTCCTCGTGAAGGATCTCCTGGGCTTCGTGGTAGTACTCTTCGCGCGCGGATTCCGGGTAGGCAGTGGCCGCCTGGTCGAAAAGTTCGTCGATGCGCTCGTTCTCATAGCCCTCGACGTTGTTCCACGGTGAGCCCTTCTCGATGTTGTCCGAGCGATAGGAGCGGGTAATGCCCAGCGCCGGATCGCCGTACTGGTAGAGATAGGTGAAGGCCAGGTCATAATCCCAGTCGCCCAGGCGCTGGTTCCAGCCGCCCACGTCGGTCGCCACCGTGGTGACGTTCACGCCCACTTCGCGCAGGTTCTGCTGCACGGCCTCGGCCCAGCGCGTCCAGGTCTCGCCATAGGGCAGCGGCAGCAGGCGTACTTCCTCGCCGTCGTACCCCATTTCATCGAGTAGTTCGCGGGCGCGTTCGGGGTCGTAGTCGTAGGGTTCCAGCCCTTCGTGCTGGAACTTGGCGTTGGAGCCGAACGCAGAAAGTGGGACCTTGCCCATGCCGTTCCACAGCACATCGCGAGCGAACTCGCGGTTCATGGCGTACATGACCGCCTGACGGAAGCGCTTGTCGGCGGTTGGCCCTTCGCGGTTGTTCATCCACAGCATGGCGAAGGGGCTGAAGTACTCGTTGCCCTCGTCGGTGATGCAGACATTCTCCATGGCGGAGAGTCGCGGAATGTCGAAGTTCTCTACCGTGCCATTGGGCAGGACGTCGACGGTGCCGTTCTCGAAGGCCACCGCACGGGAGGCCCCGTCGGGGATGATGTGCCAGTTGACGCCGTCGAGGTAGGGCAGGCCCTCCTCGTAATAGTCGTCATTGCGTACCAGCTTGATCACGGTGCCGCGGTCCCAGCTGTCGAACTCGAACGGGCCGGTCCCGATGGGGTGGTTGTTGGCCTCGTTGTCGCGGAAGTCGGTGCCTTCGTAGATGTGCTTCGGCACCATGGTGAAGGTACCGGCCTCGAACGAGATCAGGAAAGGCCCGAACGGCTCGGCCAGGGTGAAGACCACGGTGTGGTCATCGGTGGCCTCGATGCTCTCGACGTGCTGCAGCACGGCGCGGGCACTGGGGTTGAGTTCACGATGAAAGACGTCGGCCGAAAAAACCACGTCTTCCGCTGTGAAGGGTTCGCCATCATGCCACTTGACGTTCTCACGAAGGTGGAAGGTATACGTCAAGCCATCCTCGCTGACCTCCCAAGACTCGGCCAGTTGGGGGATCGGCTCCAGGTCGGTAGAGTAGCGCAGCAAGCCCTCGTAGATGCTACCGGCCACCTTGCGGGTGGGGTCGTTCTGCACCATGCCCAGAACCAGGCCGGGCGGCTCGGGTTGGATGATGGTGTCGATGACGCCGCCGCGCTTGGGCTCGTCGGCGGTAGCGATAGCGGAGGTGAAGGCCAGAGTCGCGACGGCCAAGGTAAAGGGCGTCTTGCTCATTGTCGGGTTCCTTCTTGTTGTCTCGGCGACTTGTTCTTGGATGGATAGGTGCCGTCTATCAGCTCTTTGACCATAGCAGTGCGATACCAAACTGTCGACAGTCGCCAATCGACGGTCGACATACTCGACCGTTGCGTCATACTCTAACGAAGTCAACCCGCAAGAGCCCGATGAATGACAGCCTCGAATGCGTTCGGTAGCGGCATGGTCATCCAGCAGCGCAATCTGGTGGAGCAGGTCGCCGATTTCCTCACCCAGGCCATCATCAGTCAGCACTACGCCCCCGGTGAGCGGCTTTCGGAAGTGCAGCTGGCCCGTGATCTGGGTGTCAGCCGTGCCCCGGTGCGCGAGGCGGCCCGGCTTCTCGAAAGCAGAGGGCTGCTGGTGTCGCAACCCCGCCGTGGCTTCTTCGTACGCGCGCTGGACGCCAGCGAACTCAATGATGTATTCGACCTGCGCCTGTGCCTCGAACGCCATGCCTTGGCTCGGCTGGTCGAGACTTATGACGCTGACAAGGCGCAGGCCCTGCGCCGGCAGGTCGACCTCATGTGCGAGGTGGCATTGCAGGACAGCGAGAGCCGCAAGATCGAGGAAGATCTCGTCTTCCATCGCATGCTGATTGCTTTTACCGGCAATCGACGCCTGCTCAAGGCATTCGACGACATCACTCATGAGCTGCGTCTTTGCATCGCGTTGATTGGCAAGACTCATGCCGATCCCGACAGCATCGCGACCAGCCACTGGCTGCTGCTCGATGCGCTGGCCAGCGGCGACGCCGAGCGCTGTCGCGAGGCGATCGATTACCATATCGGCGTGGCGCAGCACTATGTGGTGAAGGGGATCGGAGAATCCTGATGCGCCGCGGCACGCCTTGTCTGCGGTGCCATGTCGCCATGGAACGCCTGCGGTCCGGGCGGGTCAGATGCGTAAAACGGCCAAGGGATGAACATGCTTGCAACCATTCAGCGCTTCTTCCAGCAGGCCCTCTCTGAACCCGAGGGAGGAAGGAGTGCCCCGACACTCGAGCGCGCCACCGCCGCCCTGCTGTGCGAGGTGGTGCGCGCCGACTATCACACCGACGAAGCGGAACTCACGTCGCTGCGTCAGATGCTCAAGCGGCATTTCGGCCTCGCCGATGGCGAAGTCGAGGAACTGATGGCCATGGCGCGTGAGGAGATCGAGACCTCGGTCGATCACTACCAGTTCGTCAGTCTCATCAAACAGCATTACGACTACGCGCAGCGCTGCGAGCTGGTGCGCATGATGTGGTCGCTGGCCTATGCCGACGGGGAGTCTCATCACCTGGAGGAGCACCGTATCCGGCGTCTGGCCGAGCTGCTGCACGTCAGCCACTCCGACTTTATCCGTGCCAAGTTGCAAGTCCAGGGCAGTGTCGAATAGGTCGTCTTGATCCGTGGCATTAAATGAGGGAACAAGACGGCTGCGGCCTGGCCACACTGCTAGACTAGGCGCTCGTTCCGGCACGCGTCCGGGAGCGTCTGGCCAACTGGAGGGGTGGCATGTCTCGTCAAACCGTTGTTCTGGGTGCCGGCATGGTCGGTGTTTCCATCGCCTGGCATCTGGCCCGTCGCGGCCGTTCGGTGCTGCTGGTGGACCGGCGTCAGCCAGGGCGGGAGACCTCCTACGGCAACGGCGGACTGATCCAGCGCGAGGCGGTGCGCCCGTATCCGTTTCCACGTGAATTCGGCAAGTTGCTGAGCGCACTGCCCAACCGTCGGGTGGATATCCGTTATCGCGCGAGCGGCATGTTGACCTATGCCGGCCCGTTGTTCGACTACTGGCGGTACTCGTCGCCACGCCATTATGAGCGCATCGCTGACGAATACGCTTCGCTGATCGTGCTTGCCACCGAGGAGCACGCACCCATGATCGAGGCGGCCGGTGCGGCTGACCTGATCGGCAAGGAGGGGTGGCTGGAGGTGCATCGCAGCCAGGCCGAGCTCGAGCGCCGCCGGTTCGAGGCGGAAGATGCCGCCTCCCGTTTCGGTGTGACTCACGCCGTTCTCGACGACAGGAGCCTGGCTCGCAGTGAGCCCCAGTTGGGCACGGGCCTGGCCGGGGCGATTCACTGGACCAACTCATGGAGCGTGGCCGATCCTGGTGCTCTGGTAGCGGCCTACGCCGCGAATTTTCAGCAGCAGGGAGGCGAGTTCCTGCAGGCGGACCTCAAGCGAGTCAGCCAGGACGGTCAAGGCTGGCGTGTCGAGACGGATGACGGCAACCACTACGCTGATGACGTCGTCGTGGCGCTGGGACCCTGGGCCGGGGAGTGGCTCACGGGGCTGGGTTACCGGCTGCCGACCTTCGTCAAGCGGGGCTACCACATGCACTTTGGGGCGCCGCAGGGACAGCGCCTGCGGCACTGGATCGCCGATGCCGATATCGGTTACATCCTGGCGCCGATGCGTGCCGGCATTCGCTTGACGACCGGGGCCGAGCTGGCTCGGCTCGATGCGCCCCCCTCCGGTGGACAACTGGATGCCGCCGAGCGTCGGGCGCGAGAACTCTACCCGGCGCTCGGTGAACGTCTGGAGGCGGAGCCCTGGAAAGGGGCTCGTCCCTGTCTCGCCGACATGAAGCCGGTGATCGGGCCCGCACCACGGCACAAGGGGCTGTGGCTCGCCTTCGGCCACGGTCACCAAGGCTTCACCTTGGGGCCGGTGACGGGGCGACTGATTGGGGAAATGATGGATGGAGAACCAGCGTCCGTGGACATGTCGCCGTTTCGCGCGGATCGCTTCCGATAGCTTCAGGGTCGGCTGGCGTCACTCGCTGAGCCGGCGTCGGCGCCGACGGCGCCACTGGTGATGGACGAACTTGATCACCAGGGTCATCACGTAGACCACCCAGCCGGCGCTGGCGAGAACGTTGAACAGCAGCATTTTCTGCTGTCCGCTCATGGGGGCGAGCAGGGTCTCGATGAGCACGCCGAACAGCAGGGCAAGTGCCATGGGCAGGGCAAGGATGTGCATCCACATCTCGGTGCGCCGTTTGCGTACGTGGTAGCGGCTCAGATGGATGCGAAAGGGGCGATGCATGAAGCTGACCAGAATCATGGCGCCGAGGGCGAGCATGGCGGCCAGGGTGGGTTCTACGCTGTCCATCCTGGCCGAGATGCTGATCGACCAGAAAAAGACGATCCACATCAATCCGGCCAGGATGGCGACGATATCGGCGTAGTGGCGAACCCGGGGCATTGGTATCTCTCACGGCAAAATCGGCGTCGATGATACGGCAAATCGGCGGCTGTTGCTGCCGTCGAGGCAACTTTCTCGACGCTGGTCCGACTCTCATCGGTATAATCGGGACTCGACATTCATGCTGACCGACAGGATATGCCGTGACCGCTATCACCCTGACTCGCCCCGACGATTGGCATCTTCATCTGCGTGACGGAGAAGCGCTCGAGACCGTGGTGCCCGCCACTGCCAGGCAGATGGGGCGGGCGATCATCATGCCCAACCTAAAGCCACCGGTTACCACTACCGAGCAGGCGATGCGTTACCGTGAACGGATCCTTGCGGCGCGCCCCGAAGGCTCGGCCTTCGAGCCCTTGATGACGCTCTACCTGACGGACAAGACGCCGGCCGATGAGATCGAGCGTGCCGTCGCCAGTGGTCGGGTTCACGCGGTCAAGCTCTATCCGGCCGGTGCGACCACCAACTCCGATTCAGGCGTCACCGACCTGGCCCGCTGCGATGATGCGATCGCCGCCATGGCGCGACTGGGATTGCCGCTGCTGGTCCACGGCGAGGTCACTGATGCCGAGATCGACATTTTCGATCGCGAAGCCGTCTTCATCGAGCGCGTGATGAAGCCGCTGCTCGAGCGTCACCCGACCCTCAAGGTCGTGTTCGAGCACATCACGACCGCCGACGCAGCTGAGTTCGTCGCCCGGGCACCGGCCAACGTGGCGGCAACGATCACCTCCCACCACCTGCTGTTCAACCGCAACCACATGCTGGTCGGCGGCATCCGCCCGCACTACTACTGCTTGCCGATCCTCAAGCGAGAAAGACATCGTGAGGAGCTGCTGGCGGCCGCCACCTCGGGCAGCGGCAAGTTCTTCCTCGGTACCGACAGCGCCCCACATGCCCAGGGCGACAAGGAGTCGGCCTGCGGATGCGCCGGGGCCTATACCGCCCCAGCGGCGATCGAGCTCTATGCCATGGCGTTCGAGCAAGCCGGGGCGCTGGGTCGCCTCGAGGGGTTCGCCAGCCACTTCGGGCCGGACTTCTACGGCCTGCCACGCAACACAGACGCCATTACCCTGGTACGTGAGGAGTGGACGCTGCCGGCATCGCTGCCCTATGCCGACGGCCAACGCATCGTGCCGCTGAAGGCAGGAGAGACGCTTTCGTGGAGGCTGCTCGATTCATAACGCTGGCTCCGCGGTCTCACGACTGCCCCATCATTTAAATTTCCAGTCAAGCATTGCCGGGTGAGCTATGGTTAATGAGCGCAGGATGCGCTCGCTCTTCGTACACCAAAGTTGCCATCAAGGTGCCTGGCGGCTCGGCCGTCGGGTATCCGTGGTCAGTCTTGCGCAGAGAACCGATACAGGATGAAAAAATGGACTCCCAGGCGCGCACGTAGGGTATCTCGGCGCTTTGTCGAGCTTGCGCTCTTGCTGACCGTCGCCAAGGGAAAGATTCCGGTCGTGTATTTCGACAAATTGCTTAATGTCGGGGATGCGATCACGCCCTTTCTGGTTCGCCGGCTCACCGGCAAGGAAGCTTACCGAGTCCACTCGAACTCGGTCGCTCATCTGCTGGGGGTCGGAAGCATCATCCACCAGGCGAGAAGCCGCAGCCTGGTGTGGGGCAGCGGGGTCATCGATCCGGCGTGGCTGCCGAGGCGCGACGCCCTGGAGCAAGCCAGGTACGTGGCCCTTAGAGGCCGGCTCACCCAGGAGCTGCTGGCCGAGAGAGGGGCGGACGTATCCGCATCGGTACTCGGAGACCCCGCGCTCATCGTGCCCCTGCTTTACCAGCCTTCTCGAAGTGGTCAAAAGTTCCGAATCGGGTTGGTACCCCACTACGTGGACCAGGACAACCCGGTCGTCCGCTACATGGCGAAACTCCCCGGCATCAAGCTGATCGACGTGAGGCAGCAGCCCGAGCCGTTCATCGACGAACTCAATCAATGCGATTCGATCATCTCGTCGTCGTTGCACGGGCTCATCCTTGCGGATTGCTACCGAATCCCGAACCTTTGGGTGCGTTTCTCGGACGGCATCACCGGCGGGCAGTTCAAGTTCCACGACTATTACAGCACCACGGACGTACCGCGCAATCGCGTCATGCCGGTCGCGGATCGGGCAGCGGCCGATGCCTGTATTGCGGCTCTGCCTGAGCGGTCCGGTGTCGCCCAGTACCAGGGCGATCCGCTACAGCTGGCTGCCGCCTTCCCTTTCACGGAATTTGGATGGCGGCACGGCAATGCGTGGGGGCAACCGTGAAGGTTGCTGCCTGACGCGTTCCCTTGGTCGACACCCTGTCAGGTGTCAGCCAATGGCGGGCTCGGGTTCCACCTGCGGGGCGAGTCGTACAATCATGCGCTCGACCATGCGCGCCGAATGGGCAGCGGCCTTTTCCAGGAACTGCTCGAACGAGAGATGGTTGTCGCCGCCACCGGCGATGTCGGAGAGCGCGCGGATAACCACGAAAGGGCAGCCGTAAAGGTGACAGGTCTGGGCGATGGCTGCGGCCTCCATCTCGGCCGCGAGCATGGTGGGAAATCGCGAGCGAGTCTTGCTGACCAGCTCCGGGCAGGCCATGAAGACGTCGCCGGTGGCGATCAGCCCCTCGACCACTCGGACTTCGCCGAGGGCTTCGACACACTCACGGGCCAGGGCGACGAGGCGTTTGTCGGGCATGTAGGCCGCCGGCATTTGCGGCACCTGGCCGTGTTCGTAGCCGAACACCACCGCATCGACGTCATGGTGGCGCACCTCGCTGGAAACCACCACGTCGCCAATGTCGAGACCTTCGCCGAAGCCGCCGGCCGAGCCGGTATTGATGATGGCCTCGGGTTGGTAGACGTCGAGCAGCAGGGTGGTGCCGATGGCGGCGTTCACCTTGCCGATGCCCGACTGCAGGATTACCACGTCGACGCCATGCAGCTTGCCGTGGTGGAAGGTGCAGCCGACATGTGTGCGGGTACGGCGATCTTCCAGCAGGGAGGCGAGGTAAGCCACCTCTTGCGCCATGGCGCCAATGATGCCGATACGTTTCATCTTGTCTTGCGGTCTCCGGTCACGTGGCGACGGGCGCCGTCGAGCTGCGGGTCACCCTGTCGCTCATGAGCGGCCTGGCGGCAGTGGCAAAAAAGAAGGGCGCATTCTAGCGAAGCGACAGCCCGTTGTCAGGCTGTGCGGTTCAGAGCGTGGCGACATCCTTTTCCATGGCGTCATGCCGCTCGGCGGCATAGAGGGTGTTCTCCAGCAGTGAGGCGACGGTCATCGGTCCCACTCCGCCCGGCACCGGGGTGATCCAGGAGGCGCGTTCCGCGGCCGGGCCGAACTCCACGTCGCCTACCAGCCGTCCGTCCTCCTCACGGTTGATTCCCACGTCGATGACGATGGCGCCCTCGCGTACCCACTCGCCCTTGACCAGTCCGGGGTTGCCCACGGCCACCACCAGCAGTTCGGCGCGGCGAACATGTGCCTCCAGATCGTGGGTGAAGCGGTGGCACACGGTAGTGGTGCAGCCAGCCAGCATCAGTTCCAGCGCCATGGGACGGCCAACGATATTGGAGGCGCCGACCACGGTAGCATCCAGCCCCCGAACCTTGAGTCCCTGGGCCTGCAGCAGCGTCATGACACCTTTGGGCGTGCATGGGCGCAGCACCGGGAGGCGCTGAGCCAAACGGCCCAGATTGTATGGATGGAAGCCATCCACGTCCTTGTGCGGCAGTATGCGTTCGAGGAGGGGGCGAGAATCTAGGTGGGCCGGCAAGGGGAGCTGGAGCAGGATGCCATCGATACGGGAATCGGCATTGAGCTCGTCGATCAGCTGTTCGAGAGCCTGTTGGCTGGTATCGCTGGGAAGTGTGTGCCGAAAGGATAGAATTCCTGCCTGCTCACAGGCGCGGTGCTTGTTGCTGACATAGACGTGAGAGGCTGGATCTTCGCCCACCAGGACGACGGCGAGGCCAGGGATGCGCTTGCCCTCGGTGCGACGCGCCTCCACCTGGCGTGCAACCTGTTCGCGGACCTGCGCGGCAATGGCCTTGCCATCGATGAGTTGGGCGGTCATCGTCTCTCCCCCGTGGTGTGTACAGTGAGCGGCGCTCGTGCGGCCGGCTACGGAATGCGAAGGGTGCCGATTTTCGCATGACGTGCCCGCGAGGCAAAGCGCAAAAGCCTCGCTCCGTCAGGAAGCTATTGACCGCGGTCGATTCTCGCGTAGAATACGCAGCGCTCGGCGAGGCCCGTTTGGGCATCGTGGGCCGTGCGAAGGCCGGCGGGGTGTAGCGCAGTCTGGTAGCGCGCCTGCTTTGGGAGCAGGATGTCGGGGGTTCGAATCCCTCCACCCCGACCACAACCTATTGTTTATGCTGAGAAATTGGCGATACGGGGTTGCGGTCAGACGCCATGGAACGTAGAATGCGCCCATAGCTCAACCGGATAGAGCAACGGCCTTCTAAGCCGTAGGTTGCAGGTTCGAGTCCTGCTGGGCGTGCCAGTCTGGCTTAAGTCCTGGCGGCTGGGCGACCTCCGGCTCGGGAGTTGAGTTCGAAGCACGTTGTTCGCCAGGCAGTGTCGATATGGTGGATGTAGCTCAGTGGTAGAGCCCCGGATTGTGGCTCCGGTGGTCGTGGGTTCGATCCCCATCATCCACCCCAATCGACTTCTGCATGGTTCATCTCTGCAATGGTGGATGTAGCTCAGTGGTAGAGCCCCGGATTGTGGCTCCGGTGGTCGTGGGTTCGATCCCCATCATCCACCCCATTGCACCCGTATTACTTTCTAGCGTTTTCCTGTCCATGCTGTGTGCGCTTCGTGCATTCGGCCTCCTTGGCTTTGCTTCTCTCGTCTCTGATGTGCCTTTTCTCGCGGTCGGTGCCGTCGTGAGGTGGTAAGGCGTGCCCGATGTGACGGCGTCTTGCTGTCATCACCCTCACGCTTAGCCTTGAATAATGCCCAATAGCCCCCATCTTGTGGGCGTAACGCTTGCCAGCGTAGGGCGGGATTCTTAGAATCTCTCTTTTACATTCCACGCTTTTTCAAGAACGCCCCCAGTCGGTAGAGGACCATTCATGCAAGTTTCCGTCGAAACGACCTCCCAGATCGAGCGCCGTGTCACGTTCCAAGTGCCGGCCGCCGAGGTCGACGAGGCCGTCGAAGCCCGCCTCAAGGACACGGCGAAGAACATTCGCCTCAATGGTTTTCGCAAGGGTCGGGTACCCATGTCCGTGGTGCGTCAGCGTTATGGCCGCGGCGTGCGTGACGAGGTCGTGGGCGAGCTGATGCGTGAGCGCTACGTGCGTGCTATCACGGAGCAGAACCTCAATCCGGCAGGCTTTCCGAGTATCGAGCCAAAGGTCGATCAGGCGGGTAAGGATCTGGAGTTCGTGGCTTCTCTCGAGGTCTACCCCGAGATCGAGCTGGCTTCGGTCGAGGGTACCGAGGTCGAGCGCCCAGTGGTGCAGGTGAGCGATGCCGATCTCGAAGAGATGATCGAGACCCTGCGCAAGCAGAACGCTTCCTGGGAAGAGGTCGACCGCGCCGCCGAAGAGGGCGATCAGGTCAAGATCGATTTCCAAGGCTTCCTCGGCGACGAGCCGTTCGAGGGGGGAAGTGCCGAAGGTCACGAGCTGGTGCTGGGGTCCGGTAACTTCATCCCCGGCTTCGAAGACCAGTTGGTCGGTGCCAAAGCCGGCGAGGAGAAGGAGATCAGGGTCACTTTCCCTGAGGACTACCAGGCCGAGCATCTGGCGGGCCAGGAGGCCACCTTCAAGGTCAAGGTCCACGCAGTCAAGGGACGCGCCCTGCCCGAAGTCGACGAGGAGTTCATCAAGCGCTTCGGCGTCGAGGACGGTGATCTCGAGAAGTTCCGCGCCGAAGTCAAGAAGAACATGACGCGCGAGGCCAAGCAGGCCGTCGACAACCGCGTCAAGCAGCAGGTTCTCGAGGCGTTGAAGAAGACCAACGACATCCCCGTGCCCCAGGCGCTGGTGCAACAGGAGACCGATGCGCTCAAGCGCCAGGCGGCGCAGCAGTTCGGTCTGGGCGAGGACTTCGATGTCTCCCAGCTGCCGAACGAGCTGTTCGCCGAACAGGCCAAGGGGCGTGTGCAGGTAGGGCTGCTGCTGGCCGAGGTGATCAAGGCCAATGAGCTCGACGCCAGCGATGATGAGATTCGCGCCAAGGTCGAAGAACTCGCCGAGCAGTACCAGGAGCCCCAGCAGGTCGTTGACTATTATATGGGCAACGATCAGCTCAAGACCCAGGTCAAGTCGGCTATCCTCGAAGAGAAGGCCGTCGACAAGCTGCTGGAACAGGCCAGCGTCAAGGACGTTGAGATGAGCTACCAGCAGGCGCTGGCTGCCGCCCAGCAAGGCGAGCAGGGCGAAGCCGAGGAAAGCGAGGAAGCAGCCAACGGCTGATTCGGCGACGTGAAGCTTCACCTGCCGGTCTCCGAGGTGGAATCGGCAGGTGGGGAAGCGCTTCCATTCATCGGATGCAAGGACATCACACTGATGAGCAACGAGTTCGAGACCCGTAATGCCGGCGGCCTTGTGCCAATGGTCGTAGAGCAAAGCGCGCGTGGCGAGCGGGCCTACGATATCTACTCCCGGCTGCTGAAGGAGCGTGTGATCTTCCTGGTTGGGCCGGTGGAGGATCACATGGCCAACCTGATCGTGGCGCAGCTGCTCTTCCTCGAGTCCGAAAACCCGGACAAGGATATCCACCTCTACATCAATTCCCCGGGCGGTGCCGTGACTGCCGGGATGTCGATTTACGACACCATGCAATTCATCAAGCCCGATGTCTCCACCGTCTGCATCGGCCAGGCCGCCAGCATGGGGGCGCTGCTGTTGGCTGGCGGCGCCGCGGGCAAGCGCTACTCGCTGCCCCACTCGCGGATGATGATCCATCAGCCGTTGGGCGGCTACCAGGGCCAGGCATCGGACATCGAGATCCATACCCGGGAGATTCTCGGGATTCGTGACAAGCTCAATCGTATCCTCGCCCACCATACCGGGCAGGATATCGAGACGATTGCCCGGGACACCGATCGTGACAACTTCATGAGCGGTTCCCAGGCGGTGGAGTACGGCCTGATCGATGCCGTACTGGATAAGCGGCCCACATCCTGATAGCGTGAAATCAGGCACGCTTCAATTACGTGATTAGCGGCGGCCGACCTGGCCGCCGAAGTGACAGAGGTACGCGAATGGCCGACGGCAAAGGCAAGGACGAAGGCGGCAAGCTGCTTTACTGCTCGTTCTGCGGCAAGAACCAGAATGAAGTACGCAAGCTGATTGCAGGCCCGTCCGTATATATCTGCGACGAGTGTGTCGACCTGTGCAACGACATCATTCGCGAGGAAGTTCTCGATGCCGATGCCGAGAGCGATGAGGAGCGTCTGCCCGTTCCCCGCGAGATTCGTCGCACTCTGGATGAGTACGTGATCGGTCAGGACCGTGCCAAGACGGTGCTGTCCGTGGCGGTCTACAACCACTACAAGCGTCTTCGTGCCGGCATCAAGGGCGACGACGTGGAGCTCGGCAAGTCGAATATCTTGCTGATCGGGCCCACCGGTAGCGGCAAGACGCTGCTGGCCGAGACCATGGCGCGCCTGCTCAACGTGCCGTTCACCATCGCCGACGCCACCACCCTTACCGAGGCGGGCTATGTCGGCGAGGATGTCGAGAACATCATCCAGAAGCTGCTGCAGAAGTGTGACTACGATGTAGAGAAGGCCCAGCGCGGCATCGTCTATATCGACGAGATCGACAAGATCTCGCGCAAGTCGGACAACCCTTCGATCACTCGCGACGTGTCGGGCGAGGGGGTGCAGCAGGCTCTGCTCAAGCTCATCGAGGGTACCACGGCGTCCGTGCCGCCACAGGGTGGTCGCAAGCATCCGCAGCAGGAGTTCCTGCAGGTGGACACCGGCAACATCCTGTTCATCGTTGGCGGCGCCTTTGCCGGCCTCGACAAGGTCATTCGCGATCGCGCCGAGAAGGGTGGTATCGGCTTCAGTGCCGTGGTCAAGAGCAAGGACGAGACCAAGGGCGTGGGCGACCTGCTTGCTGACGTCGAGCCGGAGGATCTGGTCAAGTTCGGCCTGATCCCAGAGTTCGTTGGCCGTCTGCCGGTCATCGCCACCCTGACCGAGCTCAGTGAGGACGCGTTGATCCAGATTCTCACCGAGCCCAAGAACTCGTTGGTCAAGCAGTACGCCCGCCTGTTCGACATGGAGGGCGTGGAACTCGAGTTCCGCGAGGACGCCCTGCGGGCGGTGGCGGCCAAGGCGATGGCGCGCAAGACTGGTGCCCGTGGGCTGCGCTCCATCCTCGAGTCGGTACTGCTCGATACCATGTACGAAATTCCCTCCATGGAGGGGGTTTCCAAGGTGGTCATCGACGCCTCGGTCATCGCCGGGGAAAGCGATCCGTTGCTGATCTATTCGCAACAGGAGCAGCGGGTCGACGGGACTGACGGCTGAGGCCTGGCGGCCTTCGCTGCCAAGCCCAGACGGAAGAGGGGTCGCTCGGGCGGCCCCTTTTCACGTTTGCCAGCGCTGGCCCTTGCAATGGTGGCGACGTGCCCCCATCCCCCCTGTACACACCGATTTTCTGTTTGAGGAACGTCTGCGATGCAGCAGAACGCCGTTCAGACCTTGAGTCTGCCCCTACTGCCACTGCGTGACGTTGTCGTTTATCCGCAGATGGTGATCCCGCTGTTCGTCGGCCGTGAGAAGTCGATCCAGGCCCTCGACGCGGCAATGGCCGCCGACAAGCGCGTATTGCTTGTCGCTCAGCGCGAGGCCGGGCAGGACGATCCCGGTACCGACGATCTGTTCACCATTGGTACCGTTGCCGAGATCATGCAGCTTCTCAAGCTGCCCGATGGCACCGTGAAGGTACTGATCGAAGGCGTGTCGCGTGCCGACCTGCGTGAAGTCCATCACACCGATGGCCACAGCGTGGCCGAGGCCGTGCTGCGCGACAGCGAGCCGCTGAGCGAGCGCGAGCAGGAGGCGCTGGTACGCGTGCTGCTCAACCAGTTCGAACAGTACGTCAAGCTCTCCAAGAAGGTGCCCAACGAAGTTCTCAATTCGTTGACGGGCATCGAGGACCCGAGCCGTCTGGTCGATACCATCTGCGCCCACCTCTCGCTGAAGATCCAGGACAAGCAGCAACTTCTGGAGATGGATCGCGTACGTGAACGCATCGAACACCTGATGGCGCTGATCGAGTCGGAGATCGACCTGCTGCAGGTGGAGAAGCGTATCCGCTCCCGGGTCAAGGACCAGATGGAGAAGTCGCAGCGCGAGTACTACCTCAACGAGCAGATGAAAGCCATCCAAAAGGAGATGGGCGAGCTCGAGAACGTGCCCAACGAGGCCGAGAAGTACGAGAAGGCGATCGAAGCGTCGGGCATGCCCAAGGAGGCGCGCGACAAGGCCGTGCAGGAGCTGGGCAAACTCAAGATGATGTCGCCGAGTTCCGCCGAGGCCACGGTGGTGCGTTCTTACCTGGACTGGCTGGTCTCGGTGCCGTGGAAGAAGCGCACCCGGGTCAGGCACGATCTTGTGCATGCACACAAGGTGCTGGACGAGGATCACTACGGGCTCGACGAGGTCAAGGAGCGAATCCTCGAGTACCTTGCCGTGCAGAAACGGGTCAAGAAGCTCAAGGGGCCTGTGCTGTGTCTGGTCGGTCCCCCGGGGGTGGGCAAGACCTCGCTTGGCCAGTCGATCGCCCGTGCCACCAACCGCAAGTACGTGCGCCTGGCATTGGGGGGCGTGCGCGACGAGTCGGAGATTCGCGGGCACCGTCGAACCTATATCGGCTCTCTGCCGGGCAAGCTGATCCAGCGCATGAGCAAGGCCGAGGTCAAGAACCCGCTGTTCCTGCTCGATGAGGTCGACAAGATCGGCATGGATCACCGTGGCGACCCCGCCTCGGCGCTGCTGGAGGTGCTCGACCCGGAGCAGAACGACAAGTTCAACGACCACTATCTCGAGCTCGATTACGATCTCTCGGAAGTGATGTTCATCTGTACTGCCAACTCGATGAACATTCCGGGGCCCTTGCTCGATCGCATGGAGGTCATTCGTCTACCCGGCTACACCGAGGACGAGAAGCTGGCCATCGCCCGGCGCTACCTGGTGCCGAAACAGCTCAACGCCAACGGTTTCAAGGAGGAGGAACTGGCGTTCTCCGACGAGTCGCTGCTCGAGCTGATTCGCTACTACACGCGCGAGGCGGGGGTGCGCGAACTCGAGCGGCAGATCGCCAAGGTGTGCCGCAAGGTCCTACGCGAGCGGCTCGAATACGCGGGCAAGGGAGCCCAGGCGCCGGCGCTGCTTTCCGCTGCGGACGTGGAGGCCTATGCTGGCGTGCGTCGCTACAGCTATGGACTGGCGGACAAGGAGGACCAGGTGGGTCGCGTCACGGGCCTGGCCTGGACATCGGTGGGCGGAGAGCTGCTCAATATCGAATCGGTTGTCACGCCGGGCAAGGGCCGTATCAACAAGACGGGGTCGTTGGGCGACGTGATGAAGGAGTCCGTCAGTGCAGCCCATACCGTGGTGCGTGCGCGAGCAGAGGCGCTTGGCATCGACCCGGAGCGTTTCGAGAAGGAAGACCTGCACATCCACGTGCCGGAGGGCGCCACACCCAAGGATGGCCCCAGCGCAGGCATCGCCATGGTCACTGCCATGGTGTCGGCATATACCGGCCGACCGATACGTTGCGACCTGGCGATGACCGGTGAAGTGAATCTGCGCGGTGAAGTGATGCCGATCGGTGGTCTAAAGGAGAAATTGCTGGCGGCACGGCGCGGTGGTATAAAGATTGTGCTCATTCCGGAAGAGAACCGTCGGGACCTCAAGGAGGTACCGGATAATATCAAGGACGCGCTGGATGTCCGGCCCGTTCGTTGGATCGACGAAGTGCTGGAATCGGCCCTTGCTGAAAGGACCGTCAATGGTGGGGAAGAATCACGAACGGAAGATTCGGCTTCTTCTTCCAGCATGATCAGTACGCATTAACGATAATTGTCGCGTCATGCCCGGGGTCAGAAGCCGGGTATGACGCGGTTTGGCGCCGCAGTTGCTTGACACCTCTTTTGCAGCATTGCTATAAACTGGCAGCCATGCTGTGATCGAGTTGCCGGGCGAAAGGCACGCCGATTAGAGCCATTTTCCGAAACAGTCAAGGGGTGAAGTGTGAACAAATCCGAGCTGATCGAAGCCATCGCCGCGTCTGCCGATATTCCTAAGGCCGCTGCGTCTCGTGCACTGGATGCCATGGTGGACACCGTCTCCGAAAGTCTCAAGAAAGGTGATACGGTGTCTCTCGTCGGATTTGGTACTTTCTCGGTGAAGGAGCGTGCCGCCCGCACCGGCCGCAACCCGCAGACAGGCCAGCCGATCCAGATCAGCGCAGCCAAGGTGCCGACGTTCAAGGCTGGCAAGGCACTCAAGGACTCCGTTAACTGAGTCAACGGGTTATTTGCGCCGAAGGTCCGAGCACGGGCGAAGCAACTCGGCAGCAAACGATCAGGCGCATCGCTTCGGCGGTGCGCCTTCTTTTTTCACGCGATGGTAGCTCCCGCATTGGGCGAGCAGGGCTGTCGCGATGGCCCACAACAGCCCGTCACCGTATAATGTGGCGCCACAGCTAGCCAACAATCTGCAACCGAGGCCTGCATGCTGCAAAGTATTCGTGATCGCTCCAGAAGCTGGGGTGCCAAGATCATCGTGGGTGCCGTGGTGGTCACCATGGCACTGTTCGGCATCGAGTCCCTCGTGGGGCTGTTCGGTGGAGGAGGCGATGAGGTCGCCAAGGTCAATGGACAGAGCATTACCCGCCAGGAGCTGGAAATGGAAGTGCAGCGTGCGATCCGTTCCGGCCAGGTTCCGCCGGAGCAGGAGCGGGCCCTGCGTGGCCAGGTACTCGACGAAATGATAGGTGAGCGCCTGTTACTCGCATTTGCCGAGGATGGAGGGCTGTATCTCTCTGACGAGCAGCTCGACCAAGTGATCGTGACGTTGCCTGAGTTCCAGGACCAGAGTGGCCGCTTCGATACCGATCTGTTCCGTAACCGTCTGGCGAGTGCCGGCTTCACGCCGACCTCGTTTCGTTCTGCGCTGCGTGTCGACCTCAAGCGCCAGCAACTGCAGCAGGGGCTCGTGATCAGCGACTTCGCGCTCGAAAGCGAGCGTGAGCGACTGGCATCTCTGCAGCGCCAGGTCCGGACGTTCCGCTATCACAGCCTTGGCCCAGGGGATCTCGCCGAGCCCGTGCAAGTCAGCGAGGCGGAGCTCGAGGCTTATTATGAGGAGAATCGCGAAAGCTTCCAGCGTCCTGAGCAGGTGCGCCTCGAATACGTGATCATCGACCGGCAGGAGATGGCCGAGCGGGTCGAGGTCGACGAGGAGGCGGTTCGCCAGGCGTGGGAAGAACGTGGGCGGGATGCTGATCGTCGCGTATCGCACATCATGGCGACGTTCGGCGACGAGCGAAGCCGCGATGAAGCCGTGGCGCGCCTCGAGGAAGTGCGCCAGCGGCTGTCCGAGGGGGAGTCTTTCGACGAGCTCGCCCTTGAGTATTCCGATGATCCCACGACGGCCGAACAGGGGGGCGATCTGGGAGTCGTCAGCCGCGGTTTCTTCGGCGATGCCTTCGACGAAGCGGCTTTCGCGCTGTCGCCTGGGCAGGTGTCCGGCATAGTGGAGACCGACAATGGCTTGCACCTGATCAAAGTGACGGAGTTGAATCAGGCTCCGCTCGAGGAGGTGCGCGATGAGATCGAGCGCGAGCTGGCGCTGGAGCAGGTGAGTGACGAATACAATCGCCGGGTCCAGGCGTTGATCGATGAGAGCTTTGCTGCTGACGATCTTGCCAGTGTTGCTGCCAGCCAGGAACTCGAACTGCACGAAAGTGATTGGGTGTCTCGTGAGGGTGGCGAGGGCGTCCTTTCAGAGCCTGGTGTCATGAGTGCGGCCTTCAATGAAGAGGTGCTGAACGAAGGTTACAACAGCGAAGTCATCGAGCTGGACGAAGATCGGCGGATGGTGCTGCGTGTGGCCGAGCATCGCGAGGCGACGGTGCTGCCCCTCGCGGAAGTGCGGGACCAGGTTATGGCTGCCGTCGAGCGGCGCAAGCAGCGCGACGCGCTGCTGGATGTAGCCAAGCAGCAGGCCGAGCGACTGCAGGACGGGGAGACGCTCGAGCTCGACTGGCAGCGGGTCGAGGAGGCGACTCGTCAGCAGGGCAATGTGCCGCGGGCCGTGCTGCAGGCGGCTTTTCGCCTGCCTCGACCAGACGGGGATGAGCCCGTCTACGGTTATACCGGCGATAGTGAGCGTGTGACGCTGATCGCGCTGGATAGCGTGGCGGCCGGTGAGCCCGACGAGGAGACCGAGGCCTTCGTGGCACGCATGGCGCAGCAGCTGCGCGCCCAAGCCGCCATCCAGGGGCTGCGCAGCCATTTGCGCGAGACCGCCGAGGTGGAGCGCTACTGATTCGGAATGGTGGAGTGTGACAAGGAGGGGGCGTAGCCCCCTCTTTTACCGTCAATTATTATACCGTTATCTATCATGAAAATGCTATTGGCTGGTGCTGGTTCTGTTACTCTATAACAATGGCTTTGTCACGATTTCAGCCTTCAGGATGTCTCATGAGCACAGCGCCTCTCACAGCCATTCCCGTCCACTTGTTTACCGGTTTCCTCGGCAGTGGCAAGAGTACGCTGATTCACCGCTTGATCGAGCAGAAGCCCGCAGATGAGCGCTGGGTGGTTGTGATCAACGAGTTTGGTCAGGTCGGTATCGATCAAGCCATGTTCGAAGCGCGGGACGACGTGGTGGTCAAGGGGCTGCCGGGGGGCTGTCTCTGCTGCCAACTGGCTTTCATTCTGCAGGCCACTCTGGTCAACCTGCTGCACCGTCATCGGCCTGATCGTCTCATTATCGAGCCGTCCGGGCTGGGACATCCGGCCGGTTTGCTCGATGTGCTGCAGGGAGAAGCTTTCATCGGCGTTCTGGTGCTGCGCGATGTCGTGGCATTGCTCGATCCCGCGCGGCTCGAGGATTCCCGTGCACGAGAACACGAGACGTTCAACGATCAGTTGGCCATGGCCGATGCCGTGGCATTGACCATGAGCGACCGGGCGACTCCTGGGCAGTTGGTTGGCGCTCGGCATCACGTCGAGGCAATGTGGCCACCCAAGAAATGGGTGGCCGAGGTTGCCCATGGCGAACTGCCGGTTTCACTGCTGCTGGAAAGTGGTCAACATCGGAAGGAGGCGCGGCCCAGGGTGAGCGGCGGCCATGACGCACTTCGCGACTCGGCTCGGCAGGTGGTGGTCCTGGATGGCTTCGATGCGGCCGCGCCACAGCCCGGACAGCCGCTGCAGGAGAGCGGCATGGCGCTAGGCTATCGTACCCTGAGCTGGCGCTGGCACTGTGAGGACGTGTTCGATCTCGACCGTTTGACGCAGGTGCTGGATCGCCTGCCATCTCAGCTGAGGGTGAAAGGGGTGCTGCATACCGATGCGGGGTGGAAGCTCTACAATCGTGGGGATGGCGCGGCAAGTCTGGCCGCCAGCGCTTGGCGCAAGGACTCGAGACTGGAGCTGATCGCCGAGTCGGAATTCATGCCGTCCGTGGAGGAAACTCTTACGGCCCTGCAGGCGTGTCGCCGGCAGGGCCGTAAGGATGCGGCATGGCGCTGAAATGGTGGGGTTACAGTGCGATTTCGCGCAGTACCGGATCACCCTCTGCACCGATCTCGACTTCCCAGCCCTTGCCGGGCTGCCAATCGCCCAGCACGATGCGTCGCGCGGGCTGCTCGTCGACTTCCATCTCATGTACGGCGGGGCGGTGAGTGTGGCCGTGGATCAGCGTGGTGACGCCATGATCGCGCATGACGCGCTCGACCTCGGTGGGGGTGACATCCATGATGTCCTCGGCCTTGCTGGAATTGGCCTCGCCCGACTGCTGGCGCAATTGAGCGGCCAATTGCAGACGATCGGCCAGCGGCATGGAGAGTATCTGCTCTTGCCAGGCGGGATTGCGGGCCTGTTCGCGAAAGGCCATGTAGGCCTCATCGCGTGTGCACAGGCTGTCGCCGTGCATGAGCAGGACCGGCTGGTCGGCGAAGCGCAGTACGGCCGGGTCGGTGACCAGCTTGGCGCCGGCTGCCGCGGCAAAGCGATGGCCGAGCAGGAAGTCGCGGTTGCCGTGCATCAGGTAGATGGCCGTGCCTTCGTCGGTCAGTTGTCTAAGTGCGCCGGCGACGCGAATGGCCAGTGCTGCATTGCCGGTGGGGTCCTGGTCGGCATGGTCGAGCAGGTCGTCGCCTATCCAGGCCTCGAAGAAGTCACCCAGGATATAGAGTGCATCGACGCCGTGGGCGCGCCGCTCGAGCCAGTCGAGAAAGCCTTCAGTGACCTCAGGAGCGCCGGGGTGCAGGTGCAGGTCGGAGATCAGCAGGGTGGTGGTCATGGCGTGTCCCAGGCTTGGTGAAGCGAGCTGCCGCACGCCCGCTGCATGCGGGCGTGCGGGGCTGCGAAATCAGCTGTCGCTGGCTTCTTCCTTGACGTAGGCGCGCTGGATCAGCACATCCTCGGCGGGCACGTCGGCGTGCATGCCGCGACGAGTGGTGTCTACGGCGGTGATGCGCTCGACCACGTCCATGCCCTCGACCACTTCACCGAACACGCAGTAGCCCCATCCCTGGATAGACTTGCCGCTGTGGTTGAGGAAGTCGTTGTCGGCCACGTTGATGAAGAACTGTGCGGTGGCGGAGTGCGGATCCTGGGTGCGGGCCATGGCCAGGGTGCCGGTCAGGTTTTTCAGACCGTTGTCGGCTTCGTTCTCGATCGGATCTCGGGTGGGCTTCTGGTTGAAGTCCTGGTCGAAGCCGCCGCCCTGGATCATGAAGCCGGGTATGACCCGGTGGAAAAGCGTGCCGTCGTAGTGCCCGTCGCGAACGTATTGCTCGAAGTTGGCCGCGGTCTTGGGCGCCTGGTCGTGATTCAGGGCGATAGTGATATCGCCGAAGCTGGTCTCGAGAATGATCATCGAAGTTTTCCTGTCTGAAGGAGCGCGCCTTGGCGCCGTGCATGGGCGTGGCGTTATAATAGCGGTTTTGCATCGATGCGCGAAGCGCGTCGGGTCCATCGATAACCGAGACCCCTCCCGAATTCGCGACCCAACCAGAGGTTTGCCGCAACGACATGAGCAGCGAAAACGCCAGTGCGCCGAATTTCATTCGCAACCAGATCCGTGACGAGATCGATGCCGGCCGCGCCGGCAAGGTCGTGACCCGCTTTCCACCGGAGCCGAACGGCTTCCTGCACGTGGGGCATGCCAAGTCGATCTGCCTGAATTTCGGTCTGGCCGAGCAGTTCGGTGGGGATTGTCATCTGCGCTTCGACGATACCAACCCGGCCAAGGAGGAGCAGGCCTACATCGATGCCATCAAGGAGGACGTTAGCTGGCTCGGCTTCGAGTGGGCCGGTTCCGTGCGCTACGCCTCCGATTACTTCGAACAGCTCTATGCCTGGGCGCAGCATCTGGTTCGTGAGGGCAAGGCCTACGTCGACGATCTCTCCCCCGACGAAATGCGCGAGTACCGCGGTACCCTGACCGAGCCGGGGCGCCCGAGCCCATGGCGCGAGCGCAGCGTAGAGGAGAACCTCGACCTGCTCGAGCGCATGCGCGCCGGCGAGTTCAACGAAGGCGAGAAGGTGCTGCGCGCCAAGATCGACATGGCCTCGCCCAACATCAACCTGCGCGACCCGATCCTCTACCGCATTCGTCATGCCCACCATCATCAGACCGGTGACAAGTGGAAGATCTATCCTTCGTATGATTTCGCCCACGGCCAGTCCGATGCCATCGAGGGGGTGACCCACTCGATCTGCACGCTGGAGTTCGAGGATCACCGGCCGCTCTACGAGTGGTTCCTCGACAACCTGCCGGTACCGGCCAAGCCGCGCCAGATCGAGTTCGCCCGGCTCAACATGAATTACACTCTGACCTCCAAGCGCAAGCTCAAGTTACTGGTGGACGAGGGCATCGTAGACGGCTGGGACGATCCGCGCATGCCGACCATCTCGGGCATGCGCCGCCGTGGCTATACCCCGGCGTCGATCCGCAAGTTCTGCGAGATGATCGGCGTGACCCGGGCCGATGGCGGCCTGGTCGATATCGCCATGCTCTACCATGCCATTCGTTCGGACCTCGAGGACAACGCGCCGCGCGCGATGTGCGTGCTCAACCCTCTCAAGGTGGTGTTGACCAATGTGGCGGAAGACCACGAGGAGGTGTACGAGGTGCCGGGTCACCCAGCCCGTGACGACATGCCCGTGCGCCGCGTGCCGTTCACCCGCGAGCTCTACATCGACCAGGACGACTTCATGGAGGAGCCACCGAAGAAGTTCTTCCGCCTGGCGCCGGGGCAGGAGGTTCGCCTGCGCAACTCCTACGTGATTCGCTGCGATGAAGTGGTGAAGGATGCCGCCGGTGGTATCGAGGAGCTACGCTGCTCAGTGGATTTCGACACCCTGGGCAAGAACCCCGAAGGGCGCAAGGTCAAGGGCGTGATCCACTGGGTCAGCGCGACCTATGCGGTGCCTATGGAAGTGCGTCTCTATGACAACCTGTTCCTTGTCGAGCAGCCCGACAAGGACAAGGACGCCGACTTCCTCGAGCACCTCAACCCCGAGTCGCTCAAGGTCTGTCAGGCCATGGGCGAGCCGAGCCTGGCCGATGCCACCCCCGAGTCGCGCTTTCAGTTCGAGCGCGTGGGCTACTTCTGTGCCGACCGTCACGCCTGTCGCGACGGCAAGCTGGTGTTCAACCGCACCGTCGGGCTGAAGGACAGTTGGGCAAAGATACAGAAGAAGGGCTGACATGCAGATCTACAATACGCTGACGCGGCGCAAGGAGACGTTCACGCCGATCGAGCCGGGCAAGGTGAACATGTACGTGTGCGGCATGACCGTCTACGACTACTGCCACCTGGGCCATGCCCGGGTGATGGTGGCCTTCGACGTCATCACCCGCTACCTGCGTTGGCGCGGTTATGACGTCACCTATGTGCGCAACATCACCGACATCGACGACAAGATTCTCAAGCGGGCTGACGAGAACGGCGAGAGCATCACCGCGCTGACCGAGCGCATGATCGATGCAATGCACGAGGACGAGACGCGCCTGGGCGTGCTGCGTCCCGACCATGAGCCGCGTGCCACGGGCCATGTGGGCGAGATCATCGCCATGGTCGAGACCCTGATCGACAAGGGCTACGCCTATCCGGCTGAAAACGGCGACGTCTATTATCGTGTGCGCAAGTTCGAGGGCTACGGCAAGCTCAACAACCGCAACCCGGACGAGATGCGCGCCGGTGCCCGGGTCGAGGTCGACGAGCACAAGGAGGATCCGCTCGACTTCGTGCTGTGGAAGGCCGCCAAGCCGGGCGAGGCGAGCTGGTCCTCGCCTTGGGGTGAGGGCCGCCCCGGCTGGCACATCGAGTGCTCGGCCATGTCGACCTGCTGCCTGGGCGATACCTTCGACATCCACGGTGGCGGACCGGACCTGACCTTCCCGCATCACGAGAACGAGATCGCTCAGTCCGAAGCGGCCACCGGCAAGCCCTACGTCAACACTTGGATGCATGCCGGGGCCGTGCGGGTGAACCAGGAGAAGATGTCCAAGTCACTGGGCAATTTCTTCACCATCCGCGAGGTGCTCGAGGTTCACGACCCGGAAGTGGTGCGCTACCTGCTGGTGGCCAGCCACTACCGTAGCCCGATCAACTATGCCCCCGAGTCGCTGGCCGAAGCGCGCAAGTCGCTGGAGCGTTTCTACACCGCTCTCGAAGGGCTCGACCCGCAGAGCGTTGCGGTGGGTGAGACCGTCGGCCGTTTCGCCGAGCGCTTTACCGCCGCCATGGATGACGATTTCAACACCGCGGAAGCACTTTCGGTGCTGTTCGAGCTGGCTCGCGAGCTGAACCGTGCCAAGGCGGAAGCACCCGACGAGGCACTGTCGCTGGCCGCCGAACTGCGGCGTCTGGGCGGGGTGCTGGGGCTGTTCGGTCAGGAACCGAGCCGTTTCCTCAAGGGCGGCCAGGCGGCACTACCGCTTACCGAGCAGGAGATCGAGGCGCGCATCGTTCAGCGGGCCGAGGCCAAGAAAGCCAAGGACTTCGCCGCTGCCGATGCGATTCGCGACGAACTCGCGGCGCTGGGCATCGTGCTCAAGGACTCTCGCGAGGGTACGAGCTGGGTATTCGAGTCGCCCAGGCCATAACGGGGCTTTCAAGGTCTCTGCGCCCGGCTTCGGCCGGGCGCAGTCGTCTTGGGCCTCAGGCAGGTGCGCTAGGCGGCAGCGGAATCCGCAACGGCCAGGCATCGTCCACGACGAAGAGACGCCTCAGGCGGCGGCCGGCTGACGAGTCGAGCAGTGCAATTTGAAGCGGTGCGGCCGGGTGGGAAAAATGCTGGGCGAGGCGCGCCTCGACTTGTCGCAGGGGCAGAAAGGCTTCGTCCCGCGGTAACGCCAACCAGTGGGGTTTGGTCAGCCAGGCCGCCCGTGTGTCCCGATGCAGGCTGTCGCGCAGGCGTCGCCAGTCGCGCCAGTGCAGCCAGTGGCCGCGCAGGTGATCGGGTGCCGCTTCGTATGGGGCCGGCATGAAAAGCGGCCAAGGGTAAAACAGCACACCCGGTATCGCCAGCTGGCGCCGAATGGTAGCGTCTTGAGTCGGGCCGATGTCGCGTGGCTGGGTATGCTGACGGATCGTTAGACGGGTTTCGGCGCGATCGGTCAGGCGCAACTGATGTCGATCGAGGTGGCTGCGCTTGGTCGCCAGACTGTCCGCCCCGCCGGGGCCGATCCAGCGCGCCTGGTCGCGCACAGGGCCAGGACCTTCGGGGAGGCCAAGGTAGAACTTGATTGCCACTTCGAGATGTACCGGCGTGGGATCGTTGCGTCGGCGATAGAGCAGGTCGAGCTCGCCCAAGGTACGCTTTCCCTGGTGAATGCGCAGGTTGCTGGCGAGCAGGTGGGTTCCCGGAGCGGTATCGAGCAGGAACTGCCACAGGCGTTCGTGGTAATGCCCCATGCGGCCATCGACGGTATCGCCGACGCGACGTTCCAGCCCCTGGGGAGTGGACTCGAGTTCGTCGAGCCAGGTGCCCAGGTGGTCATTGTCTTCCAGGCCCAGGTCCGCCCGGCTGGGGCGTCCCGGCCAGGGGGTGGCGATCAGGTCGGGCGCCAGCACGATCCAGGCCAGATCGCGTACCAGCGGATGGTGGCAGCGGGCGAGCAGGGCGGCATCGTCCTCGGACATGATGGGCGTGTGGCTCCGCGTTGAGATCGGGGTCTGACAGTCAAACTGTACACGCCTTATACTCTACTGACATTCACAACGGATGGTGGTGATATGAAACGCTCCTTGTCCAGTCTGGCGGCGCTGGCTGCCGGCTCCCTGTTGTTCGCCGCAGGCGCGCAGGCCAATGAACCGGTGACGGTCGCTTCGAAGATCGATACCGAGGGCTCGGTTCTTGGCCAGTTGATCATTCAGCGTCTGCAGCAGGGCGGCATCGAGACCGAGAATCGACTCCAGCTCGGCGCCACGAACATCGTGCGCCAGGCGCTGACGAGCGGTGAAATCGACCTCTATCCCGAATACACCGGTAACGGTGCCTTCTTCTTCGACATGACCGACAGCGATGTCTGGCACGACGCCGAGCGGGCCTATGAGACGGTGCGTGAGCGCGATGCCGAGAATGGTCTGGTCTGGCTGACCCCGGCGCAGGCCAACAACACCTGGGCCATGAGCGTGCGCGGCGACCTGGCCCGTGAGCATGACCTCGAGACCCTCGAGGATCTCGCTGAATATCTCGATGACGGAGGGGAATTCAAGTTCGCCGCCAGCGCGGAATTCGTCGAATCGGAATTGGCACTGCCGGCCTTCCAGCAAGCCTATGGCTTCGAGCTTAGCGCCGATCAGCTGCTGGTGCTGTCCGGTGGCAATACCGCAGCGACCATGCGTGCCGCCGCTCAGCAGACCAGCGGCGTAAACGCCGCCATGACCTATGGCACCGATGGTGGCCTCAAGGCACTCGACCTGGTGGTGCTGGAGGACACACTCGGGGTACAGCCGGTCTATCAGCCGGCTCCGGTGGTGCGCCAGGACGTGCTCGATAGCTACCCGCAGATCGCCGAGCTGCTCGAGCCGCTGTTCCAGTCACTCGATCTCGAGACGCTGCAGGAACTCAACGGCCGGGTTGCGGTGGAGGGGCTCGACCCGAGCCAGGTCGCCGAGGAATATTTGGCCGGGCTGCAGGACTGACGCGTGGGTGAGGGCAGGGTCTCTCCCAACTGGGTCGTGTTGAGTCTGATGCTGGCCTGCTTGGCAGCATGGCTGATCCTCGATGCGGTGAGCGTGGCGCCCAACCGCATCGTGCCTGGCTCAGCCTACGCAGCGCTAGAGATCATGAGCGGTTGGCCGGCTCTTCTGCTGACGGCTCCGATGCTTGCCGTGGTGGTGCTGGCCTGGCGTCCGGATCAGCAGAGGCTGAAGCTGGCGCTGGCTACCACCGTGCTGCTGCTGGCCCTGCTGCCGCTGTGGCTCTCGGCAGCGACGGCAGTCTTGGTGGAGCCCTCCATGCCTCAGGCGCGTGTCGGCATCGGACCCTCCCTGTGGTTACTGCTGTTTCTGCTGCTGCTGGTGCTGATCGAGCTGCGTACACGTCTTGCGCTGTCGCGCTCCATGGGTTGGTGCCTGTTGCTGCCGATGATCGTGAGCTGGTGGTTGTCGCTGGCATTGTGGTTGGAGCCATTGGCGTTGCAGCGCGAATACCAGGCGCGCAGTGCCCAGTTCACGAGTGCGTTGACCATGCATTTGGTACTGGTGGGTGCTGCGGTGGCTGCCAGTCTGGTATTGGCCGCGCTATTGGCCTTGGCCATGCGCCGGCATGCCGGAATCCGGCGAGCGGGGTTCGGTGTGCTCAACTTCCTGCAGACCATTCCCAGTCTGGCATTGTTCGGTCTGCTGCTGGCACCGCTCGCCTGGCTCGGTACGCATGTCGACTGGCTGGCGGCGATAGGCGTCAGCGGCATTGGCTGGGCACCGGCGTTCCTCGCCCTTCTCGGTTACAGCCTGCTTCCCATGGTGCGCAACATCCACGTGGCGCTGGAGGAGGTCGATCCTGCGGTGATCGAATCGGCACGAGGCATGGGCATGAGTCGTCGCCAGGTATTCCTGCAAGTACGCCTGCCGTTGGCGCTGCCGATCGTGATAGAGGGCATTCGCATCACCACCGTACAGGCCATCGGATTAACGGCAGTGGCGGCTCTGATCGGTGCCGGTGGCCTCGGTACCTTCATCTTCCAGGGCCTGGGGCAGGCGGCGATGGATATGGTGCTGCTCGGTGCCCTGCCGATCATCGTCATGGCGTTGTTCGCCGATGCGCTGTTTGGATCTCTTAGTGAACGCCTGCGCCAGGGAGGAACGGCATGATCGAACTCTTTGACGTGACCAAGCGGTTCGGCAGCGAGGTCGCCGTCGACGGTATCTCGCTACGGGTGGAAACGGGTGAGCTCTGCGCCTTGGTCGGAACCTCGGGCTGTGGCAAGTCCACCACGCTGCGCATGATCAATCGACTGATCGAGCATGATGGCGGCGAAATCCACCTGGACGGCCAGCCGGTACGCAGCTTCGATGAGGTGGCGCTGCGGCGTCGCATCGGTTATGTCATCCAGAGCACTGGGCTGTTTCCCCACTGGACGGTGGCGCGCAACATCGGCCTGGTGCCGCGCCTGCTCAAGTGGCCCAAGGGCAGAGTGCGCGAGCGGGTCGAGGAACTGATGCAGTTGCTGGGGCTGCCGGTGGCGGAGTTCGCCGACAAGTACCCACGCCAGCTGTCCGGAGGCCAGGCCCAGCGCGTAGGCGTGGCCCGGGCGCTGGCCGCCGACCCGGACATCCTGCTGATGGACGAGCCCTTCGGCGCGCTGGATCCCATCACGCGTGAGACGTTGCAGCATGAGCTGCGCGAGCTCCAGGCGCGGCTGCACAAGACCATCGTATTCGTTACCCATGACATGGACGAGGCGCTGGCACTGGCCGATCGGCTGGTGGTGATGCATCAGGGCCGGATCGTTCAGCAGGGCAAACCCATCGCGCTGCTGCACGATCCGGTGAACCCCTTCGTCGAATCGCTGCTGGGCGGCATGGACAGGGGACTCAAGGAGGCCGCACTGATTCAGGTCGGCGAACGCATGCTGCCGCTAGGGCCGCGTCTTCTGGCCAGCGAGCGGATTGCCTACGGTGCGTCGTTGAGCCAGGCGCTCTCGGTCATGCTATGGCACCAGGTGGACCGTCTGACGGTGGTCGACGAAGAGGATATTCCCATCGGCGAGCTGTCGCTGCGTCGTCTGCTCGGGGCGAAGGCGTCATGAAGCCGGGGTCCCTCCTTGCCAGGCATGTCGCCCCAGTGCCCACCAGTCGCCGCTGGCTGGTACCGATGGCATGGTTCATCCTGCTGCTGATGCTGTCGGCCGGCATGGGGCAGCTGGAGTGGCTGTTTCGGTTGGTCGAGCCGGACGTGCGGGAAGTGATTTACCGTCGGGCGGGATTCTTCGCGTTGCTGGGCCAGCACGTCATGGTGGTGGGCGTTGCCTCGCTGCTGGCGGTATTGCTGGGCGTAGGGGGCGCCATTGCCGTTACCCGCCCGGCCGGCAGAGACTTCCTGCCGCTGGTCTCGCAGCTCGCCTCCATCGGCCAGACCTTCCCTCCCGTTGCCGTGCTGGCGCTGGCAGTGCCGGCGCTGGGCTTCGGTACCCTGCCGATCGTCGTCGCGCTGCTGCTCTATGGCCTGCTACCGATCGTGCGCAATACCCTGGCCGGCATCGACGGCATCGATCCCGATGTTCACGAGGCGGCTCGAGGCATGGGCATGACCCCGGGTCAGGTTCTGCGCCAGGTCGAGCTACCGCTGGCGGCCCCCGTGATCATCGCCGGGATTCGTACCTCGGTGACCGTCAATATTGCCACCGCAGCGCTGGGAGCGACCGTAGGTGCCAGCAATCTGGGCGACCCGATCATCGCCGGCATCGTCAACGGCAATACCGCCTACATTGTGCAGGGGGCGCTGCTGATCGGGATACTGGCCATCACCGTTGACAGTGCCTTCGAGCGACTGCAGCGGCGCGACTGAGGCACCGCACCATCTAGGCCAGTTCGCCATGTTCGGTCAATGTCGTTTCTCCTACACCCAACAGCGTCAAGTCGTTATCGTCGATGAACCCGTCGACCTCGACGGCGCTCTGCACGCTACCGCCATCCGCCCAGCCTTCGCTCACCTCGCCGATGCGAAAGGCATCCGCTCCCGCCTCGATGCCTGGGTCGGTATCGCTATCCAGTACGTAGAAGAGATCCCCCTCGTCGTCCTCGAACAGCAGGCCATCTAGGGTCTCGTCATCGGCATTGGTCACACTGCCGTCGAAGTCGAAGCGGCCGTCGAAGCGACCCTCTTCGTCTACCGACCAGTGACTGTCGCCGGTTTTGCGCGCGAAGTAGGCGCTGTTGTAGTCTTCCGGCTCGATGTCGGAGGGGCGAAAGGCGTCCAGCTCCACCTCGCCGTTCGCCACGATCCTGACTTCGCCATCGGTACTGTCGGGATGCAGCATGTTGCCGGTCAGTGCCAGAAACTCCTCGGTTTGCACCAGGCTGTCGCCGGAAGCCCTAACGAGGCCGCCATCGAGCGCCAGCTCGCCTTGACCCACAAGGTCGGCGAAATGCACGCTGGCGCTGGGGGCTTCGATACGAAAGCCGGCCATATCGTCCAGTTCTCCGGCACGCCTGTAATGCAGGTAATCATTGCCTTCGCCTCCGGTGTATGTCAGGTCACGACCGCTGACCGTGAGATTGTTCTGCCCCGTCCTGGAGCCGATGATCTCGGCATTGCCGCGCGCCGTGCCGTCGAAGGCACCAATGCTGATGTTCAATGTATCTTCACCGGGGGGAAGGGGGAAGACATCGCCACTCAGTTCCTCCGCGTCGATGCGGACCGACTCGGCCTGCGTGCTGGTCGAGTCGGCGTAGAAGACGACCCGGCCACCGCCGCTGAGGTTGGCGTCTTCGAGATGGTCGAGTTCGAAGCCTGACAGTAGAAACTCACCATCGGTGGTCACATCGACTCGCTGCAGGGCCTCCGACTCGGCAATGGAGGTGAGGTGAAAACGCGCATTGCCGGCAACTGACAGCTGTTCCAAATTAGCGGCATCGATATCGACGGAATGATAGGTGCCGCCATGGGCGGCATCGTCCTCGTAGATGCTAACCTTGCCCAGGTCGAAGGTGGCTTCCGTCAGGCTGGCGCCATATAGCTTGGACCCGCTGTACCAGCCGGGCGCATCCACCTCCAGTGTCTTCGCCGAATTGGCGTGTACGGTACCGCCGAATCCCGTTTCCTTCGCCACGAACAGGCTTACCGATCCACTGTTTGGGAGGTGGAAGGTGCCGTTGGGCGATTCGTAATCGGGATTCGGGTCCTCCGACAGGAAAGTGTCGATCGTCGCGGGGCCGCCGCCGTCGAAGCGGAAGACGCCGTGGTACTCCTCATCCCGTGCGTCGGCACTCAAGCTCAGCGCCAGTGCCGCGTCGCCCATGTCGTCGTATGTTACGTCCTCATTGGTATCACCTAGCGTGACGGTCTCGACATGGCGCTCTTCGCTGGCGTCATCTTCGTCTGCGTCGTGGCGAGGGAGGAAGGGAAAGGTCGGCAGACCCTCGCGCAGCGCAGCGACGGTGGCCGCGACTTCCGAGAGGATCTCTTCACGCATGTCGAGGAACAGCGAGGACGTGTCCTGCATCCGCTTCAGGTCGGCCAATGCTTCCTGCTGCCGTGACATGACGTCATCGATTTCCGAATGAAGATCGTCCAGGCGCGAGGCGTCAGGTCGCAGCAGGTTGGCAGTGGTCGTCGAGCGGTCGCCTGGTGAATGGAAGTCCTCTTGGAAAGGGGAAAACGCCTTGAGGTGGTGAATCATGCGAACACTCCCTATCGGTTGGCCGCGAGCAGTATCCTCTTACCGCGGTAGCGCAGTGCTTGGTTGCGCGTGGGAACACGCGCTGGTGAGTCGGCGCTTTGCTTCGGCACGCCACTCCCTTTCTAGTTGGGATGATAGAGCGCATCAAGGTGAAGTCTTCCTTCGCGGGATAACAACCTGTTCGTATTGCGCAAGAAAAAATGCTGGAAGGCGTCTCTCTGGTAGTCGAAATATCATACGAAGGGCGTATGGGGTAGCAAAAGAGATGCGCATAGATTCATCTTACGTTAACGTCACCCTATCCAGCGTTGGCGATCTGCTGGAGTGACCCTCTGGCAGATGACTACATTAGAGACAACACTGCCCTCACGAGGGGCGGTTTTCCTCCTGCCATTACCCAAGGATCAGGAAGATGACAACAACACACGACGTCCACTCGCCAGGCTTTATGACCGGCGACGAGTTCCACATACCTACCTTTCGCCTGTTGCAGCAGGATGGCACCTTGTTTGAGGGCGCCGAAGCGCCAGAGCTCGACGAGGAGAAGGCGCTCAGGATCTACCGCGCCATGCTCGTCACGCGGGTACTCGACGAGCGCATGATGGCGGCGCAGCGCCAGGGTAGGCTCTCCTTCTACATGCAGTGCACCGGCGAGGAGGCGGCGGTCATTGGCGCCACCGCAGCACTGGACGATGCCGATATGATCATGGCCCAGTACCGCGAACAGGGGGCGCTGGTCTATCGTGGCTTCAGCTACGACGAGTTCATGAACCAGCTGTTCGGCAACGAACTCGACTACGGCAAAGGGCGGCAGATGCCGATCCACTACGGGTCGCGCAAGCTGCACTACATGACCATCTCCTCGCCGCTGGCCACCCAGATTCCCCAGGCTACCGGTTATGCCTACGGCCAGAAGCTGGCCGGCGAAGGCCACTGCACGATTACCTTCTTCGGCGAGGGAGCGGCATCGGAAGGGGATTTCCATGCCGCCCTGAACATGGCTTCGGTGCACAAGGTGCCGGTGATCTTCTTCTGCCGCAACAACGGCTATGCGATCTCCACGCCGGCCAGTGAGCAGTTCGCTGCTGACGGCATCGCCCCGCGCGCCTTCGGCTATCGCATGCACGTGATTCGCGTCGACGGTAACGACGTGCTGGCGGTCTATCGCGCCACTCAGGATGCGCGCAAGATCGCTGTGGAAATGAACCAGCCAGTGCTGATAGAGGCGATGACCTATCGCCTGGCGGCACACTCGTCGTCGGACGATCCCTCCGGTTACCGCTCGCGCAAGGAGGAGGAAGCCTGGCGCGAGAAAGACCCGATTCTGCGCATGCAGCGCTGGTTGATCGACCGCGGCTGGTGGAACGAGGAAGAGGAAAAGGCACTCCAGGACAGCCTGCGCCGCGAGGTGCTGGAAACCATGAAGCGCGCCGAAAAGCGACCGCCGCCGCCGTTGGAGAGCCTGGTCACGGACGTTTATGCCGATGTGACACCCCAGCTACAGCGTCAGCTCGACACCCTCAAGACACACATCCGCAAGCACCCCGATGCCTATCCCAGAGGGGCGCGATCGCTCGATCCCGACGTCAAGGCGGCGGGGGCAGACACCAAGGCCAGCGACGAGCAGGGGGGAGCCTGACATGCCCAAGATGAACATGCTGCAGGCGATCAACAATGCGCTGGACATTGCCATGGCCGAGGACGACAAGGTGCTCTGCTTTGGTGAGGACGTAGGCGTTTTCGGTGGGGTCTTCCGTGCCACCAGCCATCTGCAGGAAAAGTACGGCCGTGAGCGCTGCTTCAACACGCCGCTGGTGGAGCAAGGGATCATCGGCTTCGCCAATGGCCTGGCAGCCCAGGGTTCGGTGCCGGTGGCCGAGATCCAGTTCGCCGACTACATCTTTCCGGCCTTCGACCAGATCGTCAACGAGACGGCCAAGTTCCGCTACCGCTCCGGCGATCTGTTCAACGTCGGCGGCCTTACCATTCGCACGCCTTACGGCGGTGGCATCTCGGGCGGGCTGTATCACTCCCAATCGCCGGAAGCCTACTTCGCCCACACCCCTGGCCTCAAGATCGCGGTGCCGCGCAACCCCTATCAGGCCAAGGGACTGCTGCTGTCGGCGATTCGCGATCCCGATCCGGTGATCTTCTTCGAGCCCAAGCGGCTCTATCGGGCATCGGTAGGCGAAGTGCCCGAGGAGGACTACCAGCTGCCCATCGGCGAGGCCGAAGTGACCAAGGAGGGCAGCGACATCACGGTGCTCGGGTGGGGCGCGCAGATGGAGGTGATCGATCGCGCCGTGGAGCTGGCCGAGAAGGAGGGCATCTCCTGCGAGGTGATCGACCTGCGCAGCATCCTGCCGTGGGACGAGGACACCGTGGCCGAGTCGGTGCTCAAGACCGGCCGCCTGGTGATCACCCATGAGGCGCCACGCACCGGGGGATTCGCCAGCGAGATCGCCGCCACCATCCAGGAGCGCTGCTTCCTGTACCTGGAGTCGCCCATCGAGCGAGTGACCGGGCTGGACACGCCTTTCCCGCTGACGCTGGAAAAGGAGTACCTGCCTGATCATCTCAAGATCTTCGAAGCGATCAAGACATCCGTGGCGTACTGACGCCCGATATCAGGACAGGAGAGAACGATGAGCGATTTCATGCTGCCCGATATCGGCGAAGGTATCGTGGAGTGCGAAGTGGTCGAATGGCGTGTGAGTGAAGGCGATGAGATCGCCGAGGATCAGCCGGTGGTCGAGGTCATGACCGACAAGGCGCTGGTCGAGATCACCGCCCCCGAGGCGGGGCGCGTCACCCGGCTATATGTGGCCAAGGGCGAGGTCGCCAAGGTGCACGCCCCGCTGTTCGCCTACCAGGCACATGGCGAGGAGGGCGGCACTGCCGATGAGGTTGAGCCGCCGCGCCCTGCCGCACGGGAGCAGGATGAACTGGCCAGCCCCGCAGCGGAGGCGCCGCCGCCCGCGGCGTCATCCTCGTCGCCGGCTGCCACCCCTGCGGCCGACCCCAAGCCCAAGGATTTCATTCTGCCCGATATCGGCGAAGGCATCGTCGAGTGCGAGGTGGTCGAATGGCGCGTGGCCGAAGGCGAGGCGATCGAGGAGGACCAGCCGCTGGTCGACGTGATGACCGACAAGGCGTTGGTGGAGATTACCGCCCCCGAGGCGGGCACGGTAAGTAAGCTCTACGTGCCCAAGGGTGACATCGCCAAAGTGCACGCCCCGCTATTCGCCTATGTGCCGACTCTTGCCGAAGGGGGCGAGGAGAGCACTGTTACGCAGGCGTCTGGTACCGAAACCGGCGTGGCTCAAACGCCTGAGCGCAGGGAGAGCGTCGCGCCGGCGGTTAGCGGCGGCCGTGGGCCCTATGGACGCATCCCCGCGAGCCCTGCGGTGCGACGCCTGGTGCGCGAGCATGGCCTGTCGCTCGAGTCGATCGAAGGCTCGGGCAAGGACGGCCGCGTGCTCAAGGAAGATGTGCTGCGCTATCTGGAAGGTGCACCGCTGCAGCACGGCCAGGTCGAGCAGGACCAGGCACGACCCGCCCGTAGCGAAGCATCCCTTCAGGCAAGGGAGCAGCCCAGGCAGGAGGAGGGCGAGGTGCGGGTCGAGCCGATTCGCGGCGTGCGTGCGGTGATGGCGCGACGCATGGTGGAGTCGGCCAGTACCATCCCGCATTTCCAGTACGGCGAGGAGATCGATGTCACCGAGCTGCTGGCGTTGCGCGAGCGGCTCAAGCCGGTGGCCGAGGGGCAGCAGGTACGCCTGACACTGATGCCGTTCTTCATGAAGGCGCTGGCGCTGGCAGTACGCGAGGAGCCGATCCTCAACGCCCGTCTCAACGCAGAGGTCACCGAGATCCACTACCTGCCTTCGGTCAACGTCGGCATGGCCGTGGACAGCCGCTCTGGCCTGATCGTGCCCAACGTCAAGCAGGTAGAGCGGCGCAGCGTGCTCGAGGTGGCACGCGAGATCCAGCGCCTGACCGCCGACGCACGCGAAGGCCGGGTGTCCCAGGAGGACCTCAAGGGTGGCACCATCAGCATCTCAAATATTGGTGCCTTTGGCGGTACCTACGCGGCGCCGATCATCAACGCGCCGGAGCTGGCCATCGTCGCCATCGGCAAGAGCCAGTGGCTACCGCGCTTCGACGATCAAGGCGAAGTGGTTCGGCGGGCGATCATGACGGTCACCTGGGCGGGAGATCACCGGGTCATTGATGGCGGCACCATTGCGCGCTTCTGCAATGCCTGGAAGGGCTACCTCGAGAGTCCCGAGACCATGCTCCTGCATCTCGGCTAGTCCGTAGAGCCGTCCGGGCGACCTTCCCGGCACGGCTCCCTTTCGATGGGCAACCCCACATGTCCCAGGCGCCGCTGCAGCAGTTCTACATCCCGGAAGAGCAGTCGATCTATCTGCTCAGCCACGACGACGCGCGTAAGCTAAAGGAGTGGGTGGCGCTGTGCCGTGCCCAGCTCGAGCAATTGGGTTACCGTGATATCGAGCTGATCGGCAAGGGCGCCTACGGCTTCGTCTTCGCCGGCATTACCGCCCATGGCGAGGAGTACGTCTTCAAGTTCACCCGGGTCAACCTGCCCCAGCAGCTGCAGGACCGCCTCGAGGAGGAGGCGTTCATGCTGGAGCAGGTCGACCACCCCCGTGTGCCACGCCTGATCGCCTACCAGCGCGTGCGCAATCAGTCGATCCTGGTGATGCAGCGGGCGCCGGGGCTCAACCTGGAGGAGGTCTCGCTGCATGAGGGACGCCTTTCCCCGCGTCTGGTGGTGCATATCGCCGATCAGCTCGCCGACATCCTGCGCAGCTTGCGCCAGGAGTCGGGGCCGGCGGGGCGTCCCATCGTGCATGGCGATATCAAGCCCTCCAACCTGGTCTTCGATGCCCGCCGCGAGGCGATTGCGCTGATCGATTGGGGCTCGTCGGTGTTCGCCCAGCTCGACGCCAACCAGCAGTTCGTCGCCGCCAACGTCATGGAGTTGATGTCGGACAATCTGCAGCAGACCAATGCCCGCCTCGGCGATGTCTACTTCATCGGCGAGGATCAGTTGAACGGGGCGCTGTCGTCGCCGCGCTTCGACGAGCAGGGGACCGCCGGCACGCTCTATGCGCTGGCGTCGGCGCAGTCGTGCCGCTTCGGTCATCGTGCCATCCCGGCCACCTCCCTGGGGTTGCCCATGGAGTTTGCCCGCATGCTCGACGGTATGCTCGATCCGGACCCAAGGGTTCGTATGCGGGCCGGGGATCACTTCATACGAGAGATGCCGCGTCTGGCCCGGCTGGTGATGATCGACCTGCCGGAAGCGCCGGAACCGCCGCTGGTGCCGACCTGGGTCAGGCCCGCTACGCGGGAGATCGACACCGTGGTCTACAGCTCGCGCAAGGCCTTCCTGCGCGAGGAGGGTGGTCGCGAAACGCTCAGCGACGTCAACGACGTGCAGCTCGATCGCTACTACAAAAACTTCATGCAGGGCATGGGCGAGACCGAAAAGGCCTTTCTGGCGGCGGTGAGCCGCCTTGGCAAGTACCCAGTGGTGGGCGGGCTCGCGGTGCGCTGGGAAAGCGAAGGCGTGTACATCGATACCTCGCTCAACCTGCACGACACTACGCTTAAACCGGCTTTCGTAGCGGCGGTCAACAACATGGTCAACCTGGCTCGCGCCATCTATCGCCAGGGCATCTTCAAGAGCTGCCTGTTCAATGCCCGCGACACCCTGCACCTGGATCGCGAGAGCCCCGCCCATCCCTTCGTGATCGAGCCCGGCATGGGGTTGCGCTACGAGGTCAGCGCCGTGCCGGAGCTGGAGGATCGCAGCCGGCTGCACAGCTACTTCGAGGATGGCCCCGATCCCGAGGAGTTCCTGGTCCTGCCGGAGCCGATCATTACCTCGCTGGAGGCGCTCAACGAGATCCACCATACCGGCATGATCATCTTCGAGGCGCTGCCGCAGCACCTCAAGATCCACAGCTACTACCGCCTCCTCGATCCCTCCCGTGAGGCGGAGTTCCGCGACCGGCTCGACGACATTCTCGATGCCGTCGGGCTGATCGAGGGGCTGGGGGTATCGGGCTTCATGAAGATGCCTTACAAGGACACGCGTTTCTTCGCCCACCAGGAGCACCAGCCGGAGCGCTACTATCCACGCAATCCCCGTGAGGAGTTGCGCGATGGCCGCGCCCGTTAGTCGGGCACGGCAGTCAGCTAGCGGGTCATGGTCTGGGGCAGGTAGAGGGCGATTTCGGGAAAGGCGTGCATCAAGGCGATCGCTGCCAGCATGAGCAGGAAGAAGGGCAGCGTGGCCTTGGTGATGGTCACGATGTCCTTGCCTGTCAACCCCTGGATGACGAACAGGTTGAAGCCCACCGGCGGGGTGATCTGCGACATTTCCACTACGATGACGAGATAGATGCCGAACCAGATCAGGTCGAAGCCGGCAGCTTCCACCAGCGGCATGATGATCGCCGTGACCAGCAGGATCAGCGAGATTCCATCAAGGAAACAGCCCATCACCAGCAGCAGCAGGGTAAGGGCCACCAGTAGCATGGGGGGGGACAGGCCCATTTCACCGATGGCACTGGCCAGTTGCATCGGCACTTGGGTGAAGCCCATGGCCGAGGTCAGGAAGGATGCCGCGGCGATGATGAAGGCAATCATGCAGGCGGTACGCACGGCAGCGAATAGCGAGTCCCTGAAGATGGCGGCATCGAAGCTGCCGTTCCAGCGGGCAATCAGGATGGACAGCACCACGCCGACCGCCGCTGCTTCGGTGGGGGAGGCGAGCCCGCCGTAGATCGATACGATGATGCCGCCGATCAGCAGCAGGATGGGCACCAGTTCCAGCGTCTGGTGGAGTTTCTTGGCCAACGGCAAACCGGACTCGTCCTGGCCGGTGAGGCCACGGCGATTGCCTCGCAGCAGAGACCAGAGCACGAGGTAGCTCATGAACAGCGCCAATATCATCAATCCCGGTCCCACGCCGGCCATGAACAGCCGCGAGATCGACTGCTCGGTCACCACGCCGTAGACGATCAGCACGATCGAGGGGGGAATGAGCAGGCCCAGCGTGGAAGCGCTGGCCAGGGTGCCGATGGCCATGTTGGCATCGTAGCCGCGACGTTCCAGCTCGGGCAGCGTCATCTTGCCCACCGTGGCACAGGTGGCAGCCGAGGAGCCGCATACGGCGGCGAACATGCCGCTGCCGATGATATTGGTGTGCAGCAGACGACCGGGCATCCGGTTGAGCCAGGGTGACAGGCCGCGGAACATGTTATCGGCAAGTCCTGAGCGAAACAGGATCTCGCCCATCCAGATGAACATCGGCAGGGCGGTCAGGTCCCAGCCGTAGCTGGCCCCCCAGAAGTCGGAGGCGAGTATCGGCCCCGGTTCGAACGGGCTGAAGAAGCTCAAGGCGATCCAGGCGGTGCCGATCAGGGCAAAGGCGATCCATACCCCACTACCGAGCAGAATCGCCAGCGTCGCGATGGTGGCCAGACTAAGTGTCAACACGTGACGTGTCTCCGTATGCGAGAGGCGCTGCCTCAGTGTGTTTCGCTGTCATCGGTGGCGGTTGCTTCGCGGAAGCGATGCGGCTCGCGAATGGCGATGCGCAAGGTGCTGGCCAAGGCTTCGGCCAGCGCCAGGCAGAGCAGGGCGACGCCGATGGCCAGCACCGTCTGGGGAACCCACAGCGGAATCGACAGGAACCCCGAGGAGACGTCATTGAACTCGCGGCTCTCCTGGATGAGTTGTATCAACCCATAGCCGAGCAGCACGCTGAGAATGAGTGCCACCAGCAGGCAGAAGACCTCGAACCAGGCGCGCGGCGCTGCTGGCAAGCGTGTCAGCAGCAGCGTGACGCGGATATGGGCGTGGTGCACGAAGGTGTAGGCAAGGCCCAGAAACGTGGCACCGACCAGCAGGTAGGCCGCGATCTCCGAGAGGCCGGTGATGCCGAAGCCAAGACGGCGCATGCCGACCAGCACCAGCAAGGCATCGACCAGGCGAAAAGTGACCTGGAGGGCTACCAGGGCACAAATCGCCACCATGCAGGCAGCGGCACCCCAGGCCCCCAGGCGGTAAAGCGCGTTGAATTTGAACGTCATGTCTGGACCTCGAGAAGTGCAGTTAGCGTGGCGGGGAGTTCCCCCCGCCACGCCGGGAGGTGCGGCGATCAGTTGCCGCGCTGCTGCTGATACTCCTCGAGAACCTGCATGGATTGCTCGGTGGCGCGCTCCTGCCAGTCGGCGAACAGCTGATCGCCGGCCTCTTGCAGTGCGGCTGCTATGTCCTCGTTCGGCTCGGAGACCGTAATGCCGTTCTCCTGCAACGCCTCGAGGCTAGCCTGGTTGTCGTCACGGCTCATCTGCCAGCCGCGCTCCTCGGCACGGGCCGCCGCTTCCAGCAGCGCATCCTGGGTCGCCTCGTCGAGCCGATCGAAGGCGCGTTGATTGACGAAGACGATATTCTTGGGCAGCCACAGGTTGGCGTCGGTGTAATGAGAGACGTAATCCCACGCGGTCATCGCGTTACCGGTGGAGCTCGAAGTGATCATGGCGTCCACGCGACCGGTGCTGAAGGCCGTGGGGATGTCCGATTCCTCGGTTTCGGTGGGACTGCCGCCGAGGTTGTCGACGAAGCGCTGAGTGTTGATGTTGGGCGCGCGTACCCGCAGACCCTTGAATTGCTCCGGGTCGTTGAGCTCGAAGTCGGTGTAGATCCCTTGGGCCGGCCAAGCGACGGCGTAGAGCGGCATCATGCCCTGGTTGGCGAACAGCTCGCTGATGATCGGCTTGGTGCTCTGCCACAGCTGATAGGCTTCGTCGTAGCTGCCGGCCACGCCTGGCAGGGTATCGACTTCGAAGATCGGATCCTCGTTGGACAGGGTGGAAAGGAAGATCTCACCGATCTCGACGGTGCCGCGGCGCACCGATGGCTTGATTTCGCCATGTGCCACCAGCGAGCCGCCGCTGTGGACGTTGATGGTCAGCTCGCCTCCCGTGGCTTCCGCGACGTCCTCGGCGAACTGCTTTACGTTGCTGGTGTGGAAGCTGGCATCGCCATAAGGCGTTGCCATGGTCCATTCGGCAGCGGCGGCCGTGGCGGAAAGGCTGCAGGCGGACGCCAGCAGCAGGGAGCGGGACAGGAACTTGTTCATGGTTGTCTCTCTTGTTGGATTTACCGGATTGCCTTCATGTTGCCAGTGGGTGTGTGGTGGGACGTCTTGGCCGCACCCAACGGCCGGAAAAATCGCTGTGCGTCATGGCTTCGACACGCGACTGGGCGTAGCGCTGGGCGCACTGCTGTGCCAGCAGCCCGACGCTGCGACAGAAACGCGGGTGATTGGCGCTGCGCCAGATCACGTCGTAGTGCATCTCCGGCAACGGCAGCGGCAGCTCGATGCGGTACAGCTTGCCGCAGCGCCACTCGTCCAGCACGGTGGCGACGGGTAGGGCACCGATGCCGAGCCCTTCCATGGTCATGCGCACGATGGTCATCAAGGTGCTCACACTATGGATGCGGGGCCCTTCCACTCCCTGCATCGCCAGGTAAGCCAGCAGTTCCTCATAGGGCCTGGCCTTCTTGCCGAAGGAGATGAAGGGCAGGCGGGTCAACCACTCTTCTCCGCAGCTGGCCAGCATCTCGACATGATCCGGCGAGACGAACATGCCCATCTCGTAGGGGCTCAATGGCACCTGATCGATATGCTCGGGGTCGAGATAGCCGTTCATGGCCAGCAGGATGTCGAGATCGTTCTTCCCCAGGCGCCGATTGAGCGCCGGCGAGTAGTCGACGCTTAGCTCGAGGGTGAGCTGTGGATAGCGCTGGGTCAGGCAGCGCATGAAATCGGGCAGCCAACTGTGCGCGATAGTCTCGATCACGCCGAGTCGCAGCGGTGCGGAGAACGTCTCCTTATCGTCGAACAGCCTCAGGGCCTCATCGCGCTGCCGCAGCATGCATTCGGCATGCACGAAGAACTCGCGGCCGCGCATGGTGGGTTGGATGGGCCTCGCCGAGCGCTCCAGCAGGGTTTCGCCGACGCTCGTCTCGAGGCGCAGAATGCGCTCGGAAATCGTCGGCTGGGTCAGGTGCAGGCGGTCTGCCGCCTTGCAGAAGGAGCCCAGCCTGACGGCCCAGACGAATGCTTCCAGCTCTTTGAAATCGAGCATGACGATACCGGCTCAAGCCTTCTTGAACAGTTGTTCTTCGCGGTTCTTGAATGCCTTGAATTCCAGGGCGTTGCCGGAAGGATCGTAGAAGAACATGGTGGCTTGCTCGCCGGGTTCGCCCTTGAAGCGAATATAGGGTTCGATCTCGAACGCCACGTTATTGTCGCGCAGCTTCTGTGCCAGTGCTTCCCAGGCCTCCATCTCCAGCACGACACCGAAATGCGGCACCGGGACGCCATGCCCATCTACGGGGTTCTTGTGGCTGGAAACGGGATTGTCCCGGAGGGCAGGGTTGAGGTGACAGACGAACTGGTGCCCGTAGAGATCGAAATCGACCCAGCTTTGCGACGAGCGGCCTTCGGGGCAGCCGAGGAATTCTCCGTAAAAGCGACGCGCCTCGTCGATATCACGTACCTGAACGGCTAGATGGAAAGGGTCTTGCACAGCCATGGGGGACTCCTTTTGTTGGCGTTATATGGTCTCGCTTTATTTCATAGATAATCCTCAAGAGAGGGCTCGTCAACCATTTTTCTACTGAATAACAATATGATAGGTGTTGCCGATATTCAGTATCGTAAAATACGATTGGCGATGAAAACCGCCCCTCCATATAGTGAATTCCACTACAACAACCGTCATTAATGTTCAGGAGAAGCGCATGGCCGTCCCCCTGCTCAATTGCGACATGGGAGAGAGCTTCGGCAATTATTCGCTGGGGCTCGACAGCGAAGTGATGCCCTATGTCGATTGCGCCAACATCGCCTGTGGCTTTCATGCTTCGGACCCTCATGTGATGCGCCGTACGGTGCGGCTGGCGGTCGAGCATCGCGTACGAGTGGGCGCGCACCCGGCCTATCCCGATCTGATGGGCTTCGGGCGGCGCTCCATGGCTTGCTCCCCCGAGGAGGTCGAGGACCTGGTGCTGTATCAGGTCGGTGCGCTCGCGGGAATATGCCAGGCGGAAGGCACGAGCATTCACTACGTCAAGCCGCACGGCGCGCTCTACAACGACATGGCGAGCGATGCCGAGCTGCTGCGTGCGGTGATGCGAGCGGTGCGCAGTTATGATCCCAGCCTGCCGCTGATGCTGATGGCGACTGCCGATCCCGAGCCGAGCCGGCGGCTGGCGGAAGAGATGGGAGTGGCAATCTGGTTCGAGACCTTTGCCGACCGGGCCTACGACGCCAAGGGCCATCTCGTCTCACGCCGCCTGCCGGGAGCGGTGCATCACGACCAGGCGACCATCGTGGCCCAGGCCGTCAGCCTGGCGCGCAGCGAGCCACTCGAGGCCAGCGATGGCACGCTGCTGCAGTTGCCCTGCGACACGCTCTGCGTGCATGGCGACAATCCCGAATCGGTGGCTGCGGTACGCGCGATCCGGGATGCCTTCCAGGCGCTGGAAACGGCATGAGGCTCCAGGCGCGTATCGAACTGACAGCCATGGACGTGCTCATGGTGCGCCTGTTCGAGGCTATCGACGAAGCGAACATGCCGTGGATCGTGGCAGCCGACAGTGCGCTGCGCGAGGCCTTTGGCGACCTGTTGATCGATCTGGTGCCTTCATACACCACTCTGATGCTGCACTACGACTGCCTGCGCCTGTCGCACGACGAGGCACTGGCGCGAATCGAGGCCGTGCTTTTACACCTGGAACCGGCTGATGGCGGGCTGGGACGTCGCCACGAAATTCCGGTCTGGTACGACCCCAGCGTCGGCCCCGAGCTTGCGCGAGTGGCAGAGCACGCCGGGTTGTCGGTCGAGGAGGTCGTGCAGTGCCACTGTGGCCGCGACTACCATGTCTTCGCCCTCGGCTTCGCTCCGGGATACGGCTTCATGGGCATGGTCGAGGAAGCCCTGGCCACCCCGCGGCTGAAAACCCCACGGCGGCGAGTGCCTGCCGGCAGCGTTGGGATTGCCGATCGACAGACCGCGATATACCCGTTGCTGTCCCCAGGCGGCTGGAACATCCTTGGGCGCACCGCCGTGCCCCTGTTCGAACATGCACGACGTGGTGACCCGTTGCTGCTCCCGGGAGACCGGGTGCGTTTCATGCCGATTTCGCGCTCGGAATTCGAACGACAGGGTGGCGATGCCACGCCACTGGAGGCAGCCCCGTGAGTGACGCAACGCATACGCTTCTGCGCGTCGAGAAGGCGGGTCCGCTGGCGCTGGTGGTGGATGGTGGGCGGTTCGGTGTGCGTCATCTGGGCGTTACCCAGGGGGGCGCCGCCGACTGGATCTCCTTTCGCTGGGCCAATTGGATGCTCGGCAACGCCCTCGATGCCGCAGCGCTGGAGGTCGTGCTCGGCGGCGGCCTGACGCTGGAGGTGGAACAGGATGCCACCTTGGCGCTGACGGGGGCGGACCTCGATGCCCGGCTCGACGACCGACCGCTCGCTCCGGGCGCGGCCTTTGCCGTGGTGGCCGGCCAGCGGTTGAGCTTTCACCAGCCCCGCGACGGGCTGCGCGCCTACCTGGCCATTCCCGGCGGGCTGGCCACGCCGGTCGTGCTGGGCAGCCGCAGTGCCACGCCGCGAGAGCAGTTGGGAGGACAGCGCGGGGATGGCAGTCCGCTGGTCAGCGGCGACAGTCTGGAGTGGTCACCGCGCCAGGTGAGGGCACGTCGTCTGCCGTTCGACCCGACCCAGGGGATAACGCTACGCGGCAATCGACTGGCGCTGGTGCCCGGTGCGCAGATCGGCCTATTCTCCGGGGCGAGCCTTTACCGTGCATTCAATGCGACATGGCGCATCGACACCCGTGCCGACCGCATGGGGGTGCGCCTGCTGGGGCCGGAGCTGAACTGCCGGCAGGGGAGTATGGTATCCGAAGGTATTCCCATGGGAGCCGTACAGGTACCGCCGGACGGTCAGCCCATCGTATTGCTCAACGATCGGCAAACCATTGGTGGCTACCCACGCCTGGGGGCGCTGACACCGTTGGCTGCAGCACGTCTGGCGCAGTGCCTGCCTGGAAAGGAGGTCCGCTTGATGGCAACCTCCCGTGAATGGGCGTTGGCTTGCTACCGCCGTTGCCTGGAGGCGTTCCGCTGAGCCGTTGTCACTGTACTGATACAGCTCAAGCGGGACGCTCAGGCGCCCAGGCCGCTCTCACGCAACAATTGGTCGAGCGCGGGACCGTCAATGGTTAGCGGGGCGCTGACGGCCTCCTCCAGCAACAGCTGGGATTCCAGGTCATGCATGCCCACGGCAAGGCAGCGCTCGATCAGCTCTCCCTTGCTCTTCCCGGTACGCTGGGCGAGCCTCTCGAGGCGCGATTCGATGTCGCGGGAAAACCGCAGCAGATGTGGCATGCTTACCTCCCCCTGGCCCTGTGCGAGCTGGCCGTTGCGCTGGATTTACTCTCAACATAGCCGATGCGTTCGGCGTGTCATCTCCCATTCTGGGGCAGAGGCATGACAGCTTGGTGACGCAGGGCGCGATGGCCGAATTTCAGGCCAGACCCCGACGGGTCATCACCTCGGTGATGATCGGCACCGGCGTCATCAGGTGTTCGCGCATCATGTCGGCGGCGCGTGCGGCCTGGCGTTCGAGTATCACTTCGACCAGCGCTGCGTGTTCCTGGCGTTTGCGCTCCAGCGCTTCCTCGGAGAATACCGTTTCGCGCAGCCACAGGTGGCGGTAGCGCTCGACCTGATCGAACAGGCTGTCGCGTACCTGCAGCAGGTGCGGCGAGCGGCAGCCGCTCACGATCGCCGTATGGAAGGCCTTGTGGCGGGTGTCCCAGACATCCAGCAGCTCGTCGGGGGAGTTTACTTCCATCACCTTCGACAGGGTGTGTGCCTTGGCCAGGATGTCGGCTTCCCAGCCGTCATCCCCGCGCTCGATGGCCAGCTTGAGCATCAGTCCCTCGAGCTGGGCGCGGGCGTCGTAGAGGTCGTTGAGCTCGGCCAGCGACATGGGGGCGACCCGGTAGCCACGCTGGCTGATGGCCACGACCAGGCGTTCGGCGACCAGTTGGGAGAGGGCTTCGCGCAGCGGTCCGATACCCAACCCATAGCGCTCCTTGAGCCGGCTCATCAACAGCTTCTCACCGGGTAGGAACACACCGCGAATGATGTCGTGCTTGAGCCAGCTGTAGGCGCTGATACCCAGGTTCTGGCGTGGCGTATCCATCGTCATTGGCGTTGTTCCCTTGCATTTGCCGAGCATGATAACCAAACGCTACCGTTGCCGGTAACCGCGCGACATTTATACCAAGTATCTATATTCGATGCAGTCGCTGGGCGTCGCTCAACGGTACGCCATTTGTGTAGCGGTCCAGTCGACCAGTTCGCGAGCCAGCCTATCCGCGGCCATACCGAAGGCATCGACCACGTCAGGGATGGCTTCGCTTTTCGCATTCTGCCGTTGAACGAAGCGCTGAGTGGCCACGAGTCGCTGTGAGCGGGTATCGATCAGCCTGGCGTCGAGGCGCAGGGTGGCTTCGGGCAGGTCGTTGCGGTACTCGCTGTGAAAGGAGCGCAGGTCGCTGAGCAGTTCCAGGTCAGCCGACACCATGCTCTCCGCGTGGACCAGGTTTGTGATACGACCGTCGTCCAGAAAAGCATCGAGAAGGCGATTCCGAATCAGGTGCGGCATGTCATCGGCCCAGCGAGCGCCTTCGTAGGCCCGTGGCTGATTGGGCTCTGGTACGACGAGTATGCGCGAGCCGTCGAGCAGGCCGCTGGCATGCGGCATGGCGAGGCGCAGGGTCGCGCGACTCTGCGTGCTCTGCACGGGAGCGGGGTCGAGCGCCTGGGCGGGCAGCTCGTACAGCGTGACGGGCGTGCGCTCCGTGACCAGGTTGCAGCCGGGCAGTGCAAACGCCATCGTCAGGAGCAGCAGCGACAGGGCTCGCTGAGTCATGGTGTGAACTCCTCGATGCGATCGCGTCCCAGCAGGAAGTCGCGTGGGTTCTCCTCCAGGCGGCGCACCAGACGATTGAGCGAGGAGAGGGTGTTGCGCAATTCGAGCGTGGCCGGCCCCAGACCCTGCACGCCACGCAGGCCGCTTTCCAGTGCGCCCTGGTTGTCCTCCAGCAGTGACTCGAGACTTTGAGCCGCACGGGCCAGGCTGCCGGTGATCTGGCGGGCATTGCCCAGGACTTCTTCCGCTTGCCCCTGGACGAGCCCCCCCGTGCGACCGGCCAGGGCACGTAACTCGGCGAGTGCGCGCGCGGCTTGCTCGGAAACCTCGAGCATGCGCTCGGCCAGCCGGCCTGGAGCGTCACCGAGGGCCGCGAACTGCGCCGTGGTGCGCTCCAGGTTGGCCAGCGTCCGTTCGATGCTGGCCACGTTCTCCTCCGACAGCACGTCTTCCAGTCGCGTCAGCACGCGATTGACGTTACCCAGTAGTTCCTCACTGTCGCTGAGCATGGCGCTGAGTGGCGACTGGTCGGCGGTGATGCGCGGCGGCGTGTCTCCATGAGTGACCAGCAGCGGGCTCTCAGGCGTCCCTCCCTGCAATTGGATGGACATGCTGCCGGTGATATTGGCCAGGGCGAGCCTTGCGCGCGTGTCCTGGCGAATGGGGACCTGGCTCTGCACGCGGATCAGGGCCAGTACGTTGCGAGGGTCGGCGGGATCGAGGCGCAGGTTGACCACGTCACCGACCCGCACGCCGCTGTACTCAACGGCGTTGCCTTCCGACAGGCCGCTGACTCCGTGGTTGAAGAGAACTTCGTATTGGGTAAAGGCCTGGTCGCGCGTGCTCTGGTTGAGCCAAAGCGCGAACAGGAGGCCGCCGACGGCCGCCAGCACGACGAACAGGCCGATCACGACATGGTGCGCCCGGGTCTCCATCAACGTTCCTCCCCGTTGGGTGACGAATGGTGTCGTGCCGCCTGGCTGGCGGCGCGGCCCCTGGGGCCGTGGAAATAGTCGCGTATCCAGGGGTCGTCGGTACCCTCCACCTCAGCCAGGGGGGCGGCGACCAGAATGCGCTTGCCGGCGATGACCGCCACCCGGTCACAACTCGAATACAGCGTATCGAGATCGTGCGTGACCAGAAAGACGCTGAAGCCCAGGGCATCGCGCAGCGTCAGGAGCAGGCGGTCGAAGGCGGCGGCACCGATCGGGTCGAGGCCGGCGGTGGGCTCGTCGAGAAACAGCACTTCGGGATCGAGGGCCAGGGCGCGGGCGAGCGCGGCGCGTTTGATCATGCCGCCGGAGAGCTCCGCCGGGTTGAGCCGTGCGGCGTCTGGCGGCAGCCCGGCCAGTGCCAGCTTGACCCGCGCGAGGCGCTCGGCGTCGGCCCGCGACAGGCCGGCGTGTTCGATCAGCGGCAAGGCGACATTCTCCTGCAGATTGAGCGAAGAGAACAGGGCACCGCGCTGGAACAGCACGCCGAAGCGGCGCTCGACCCGGGCGCGGCGGGCAGAAGACAGGCGCTCGAGCTCCTCGCCGAAGACACGAACGGTGCCGCCGTCGGGCCGCTTGAGGCCGACTATACTGCGCAGCAGTACCGACTTGCCGGTACCGGAGCCGCCGACCACGCCGAGTATCTCGCCGCGGCGAATGTCAAGGTCCAGGCCGTGATGCACCACATGCTGGCCAAAGCGATTGACCAGCCCGCGGATCTCGACGATAGCCTCGCCCCTCTCACTCACCAGCCCATCTCCATGAAGTACAGCGCGGCCAATGCATCGAGCAGGATCACCATGAAGATCGACTGCACCACGCTGGAGGTGGTGTGTTCACCCACCGACTGGGCGCTGGCCTTGGCCTTGAAGCCCTCCAGGCAGCCGATCACGGCGACCAGGAAGGCGAACAGCGGGGCCTTGACCATGCCCACCAGGAAATGCCGCAGCGGGATGTCGCGCTGCAGGATGTTGAGGAACTGGGTGGGGGAAATCTCCAGCGCCATGGAGCAGACCAGGGCGCCGCCCAGCATGCCGCTGAGCATGCCGACCAAGGCCAGGATCGGCAGGCTGATCGTCATCGCCAGCACCCGTGGCAGTACCAGCAGCTCGACGGGATCGAGCCCCTGGGCGCACAGCGCGTCGATTTCCTCGTTGGCCTTCATCGAGCCGATCTGGGCGGTGAAGGCACTGGCGGTACGACCTGCCAGCAGGATGGCAGCGAGCAGCACGCCGAATTCGCGCAGGAAAGAGTAGGTCACCAGATTAACCGTGTAGATGGTGGCACCGAAGTCGCGCAGCACCGTGGCCCCCAGGAACGCCACCACAGCACCGACGAGAAAGGTCAGCAGGGCGACGATGGGAATGGCATTGAGTCCGGTCTGCTGGACATGGGCCACCAGCGACGTGATTCGCCAGCGCCAGGGGGTAACCAGCGTGGCCAGCAACGTGCTGAGCGTAAGGCCGATGAAGGCCATGAGCTGCAGCTGCTGGCGGGCGAGTTGCTCGACGGTTTGCCCCAGCGCGGCCAAGGCCGCCAGCGGGCCGCTGCCCGGGGCGCGCGGCGCGAACAGGGGCTTGCGGGAGGCGTCGGCCACCGCCTTCAACAGGGCCTGGCGTTCCGCCGGCAGGTTCGGTGCCCACCGGTCGACGTCGAGCATGGTGTCGGGGCCCAGCAGGTCGACCAGCAGTGCGGCGCCGGAGGTGTCGAGTTCGCCGAGGCGCTCCAGGTCGATCGATTCGGCCTCGTGGACCCTGGCCACGGCGTCACGCAGGCTGGCATAGTGCGGCAGCGTCCAGTCGCCGATGGCTTTCAGACGATGAGCATCCTGCTCCAGTCTGCCGGGACGGGAAGCGTTGTCGAGCATGGCGAGTGGTCCGCTCTCCCTGAAATTGGTGCCCTCGGGCTTCTCGCCATCACTATATCGTCATACACCGTTAGGCGACAGCGAGCGGCGACCTATCTGCCATTGCCGTGCTGCAATTCACCGAGGATGCGCCTGGCCACTTCCTTGAGTCGTGGGCCCAGGTTGTCGACCATGATCGAATGACTCAGGCGATGGGCGGCACCGCCGCAGTTGATCGCCATCACTTCGGCCCCATCCTCGAGAATCAGTGGCGTGGCTACGGCGCTGATCTGCGACTGCCAGTCGCCTTCCGAGAGGCAGAAGCCGTAGCGGGCGTACTCCTCCTGGCTGCGCCTGATGCCTTTCTCGAGCGTTGGCCAATCGCTGCCGTGTTCCCTGGCGAGTTCGGCCAGGATCGCCTCGCGGCGCGACTCCGGCAGGCCGCAAAGCCAGGCTCGGCCGATCGCCGTGGTCGCCATCGGCAAGCGCGAGCCCACGTCGAGGCGCACGATCAACGGGCCGCTGCCATGGCAGCTCTCGATGTAGACCATGTCGGTCTTGTCGGCTGCCCCCAGGCTGACGTTGCAGTCCGTGGCCTCGGCGAACTGCTGCATGAAGGGGCGAGCGATCTCGCGAATGCCCTGGTTGGCCAGGAAACGGTAGCCCAGTGCCAGGATCCCGGGCCCCAGGCGATATTTCTCCAATCGGGTGTTGTGACGCAGGTAGCCGAGCTGGGTCAGGGTGTAGGTCAGGCGTGAGACGGTCGGACGCGGTATGCCGGTACGGCTGGACAGCTCGGCGTTGCCCAGATACTCCTCGCCGGTGCCGAAGGCACGCAGCAACTCGAGGCCGCGGGCCAGGGCGGTGACGAAATTGCGGTCCTTGGCCGGCGCGGTCTGCTCGTCTTCCACTGGGGCTGGTTTGTTCATGGGTTTCCCTGTCGCGAGATCGTAGGGCGGAGTATCGCATATCGCCCCGGGCCAGGTCCGCTGGCGACAACGGCCCGAGGTAAGGTCGGCTAGCTGTCCAGGCGCTCGATGATGCAGGCGATGCCTTGGCCGACCCCGATGCACATGGTGACCAGGGCGTAGCGGCCGCCCTTGGCCTCCAACTGGCGCAGCGCCGTCAGTGCCAGCCGCGCGCCGGAAGCGCCGAGCGGATGGCCGATGGCAATGGCGCCGCCATTCGCGTTGAGGCGCGCATCCTCGGCGTCGATGCCCAACTGCTTGGTACAGCCCAGTACCTGTACGGCGAACGCCTCGTTGATTTCGATGACGTCCATCTGGTCGAGCGAGAGTCCCGCGCGTTCCAGCGCCTTGCGACTGGCCGGGACCGGACCCAGCCCCATCACCCTGGGCGGTACGCCGGCCACGGCACTGGTCACGATGCGCGCCCTGGGAGTGATACCGGCGCGCTCACCCGCTGCCCGGCTGCCGACGATCAATGCCGCGGCGCCGTCGTTGAGTCCGGAAGCATTACCGGCGGTCACCACTCCGCCTTCGAACAGCGGGTTGAGACGGGCCAGCTTGTCGACATCGCTGCCAGGGCGGGGATGCTCGTCGCGATCCACGCTGAGCGGAGGCTGCTTGCGCCCCTGGGGCACCTCAATGGCGAGCAGTTCATCGTCATAGAACCCACGCGCCTGGGCCTCGGCGTATCGCGCCTGGGAGCGGGCGGCGAAAGCGTCGCTGACCTCGCGGCCGATGTCGAGGTCGTGGGCCACGTTGTCGGCGGTCTCCGGCATGCTGTGGCTGCCGTACTCGCGGGCGATCCAGGGGTTGGGGAAGCGCGAACCGATCACGGTGTCGAACAACGGCTGATTGCGGGCGAAGGGCGACTCCGCCTTGCCCAGGACATAGGGTGCGCGGGACATCGACTCCACGCCGCCGGCCAGGAAAAGTTCGCCTTCGCCCAGGCGCGTGGCGCGGGCGGCGTCCATTACAGTCGCCAGGCCGCTACCGCACAGCCGGTTGACCGTCTGCGCCGCCACCTCGACCGGCAACCCGGCCAGCAGCCCCGCGTGGCGCGCCACGTTGCGCGAGTCTTCACCCGCCTGGTTGGTGCAGCCGGCAAGGACTTCTTCGTAAGCCTCGGGCGCGAAGCCGTTGCGTTCCACAAGGGCCTTGAGCACGTAACCGAGCAGGTCATCGGGGCGGACCGAGGCCAGGCTGCCGCCATGGCGGCCGAAGGGCGTGCGTAGTCCGTCATAGATATAGGCGTCTCGCATGATGATCTCCTGTTGAGCGAAAGGCTCAGGCGTTGGTCAACGGCAGGCCGAGAGTAGCGCGTCGACGCAGCCACGGACTGGCGCGATAGCGCGGATCGCCGGTGGCGGCCAGCATGTTGTCGAGAATGGCGAGTATTCGTCGGCTGCCGTAATGGTCACCCATGGCCAATGGCCCATGGGGGTAGCCCAGCCCCAGTTCCACGGCGCGGTCGATGGTTTGGGGGGCGGCCACACCCTGCTGGGCGATCTCGCTGCCGACGTTGACAATGCAGGCCACCACCCGCTGCAACACGAAACCATTGCTGTCATGCAAGGCACTGACCGGTGTTCCGTCGTGACCGAGCAGGGTCATGGCGGCATCACGGTACTCGTCACGGGTGGCGGGCGTGGTCATCAACGAGCGACGCTTGTCGAGGCCTGCCAGGAGATCCACGGCAACGCAGCGCTCGGCCGGCACGCCCAGCCGCAGTGCGCAGGCGCTGGCATCCTCACCCAATGGCGCAACCAGGCAGAGGGCCTCGGAGGATGGCGCTGCGCCACTTTCCAATGGCCAACCGGCATTGTTCACCAGCGAGGAGAGCGCCTGGTGTGCTTCCGCTTCATCCGCCGCGACCCATACCGGGCGCGGTTCGGAAGCTGGCGGCAGGGGCGTCTCGTCGACTTGAGGCTTGCCGTCGACGTAACGGTAGAAACCCTCGCCGCTCTTGCGCCCCAGCAGGCCGGCAGTCAGTCGCTGACGGGTAATCGGCGACGGGCGGAAGCGCGGCTCCTCGTAGTACTGATGATAGATCGACTCCATCACCGCATGGGACACGTCGAGCCCGGTAAGGTCGAGCAGCGCGAACGGCCCCATGCGAAACCCGCCCTGGTCGACCATGATGCGGTCGATGGTGGCGGGGTCGGCCACGGTTTCACCTAGGATACGCAGCGCCTCGGTGCCATAGGCGCGGCCGGCATGGTTGACCAAGAAGCCCGGCGTATCGGTGGTGCGCGCGGTGAAATGGCCCATGGCGCGGCCGAGTGCCTCTACATCATCGGCGACGTGAGCGGAGGTGCGCAGCCCGGGGATGACCTCGACGATCTTCATTAGCGGTACGGGATTGAAGAAGTGGAAGCCGATCACGCGCTCAGGACGGCGACACGCCGATGCGATGGCGGTCACTGAGAGTGACGAGGTGTTGGTGGCCAGCACAGCCTGGTCGCCGAGAATCTTTTCGAGTTCGGTGAACAGGGATTGTTTGGCTTCGAGTTTCTCGACGATGGCTTCGACGACGATGTCGCACTCGGCCAAGTCGGTGAGCGAGGCAGCCTCCTTCAGGCTGGCCCGATAGCGCTCGGCATCGGCTTCACTGAGTCGTTGCTTCTGCACGCCGCGCTGCCACATGCCGGCGATGAAATCGCGCGCCTCGTCGACGGCACCTGCACGCAAATCGTGAAGGTAGACGGTCAAGCCGGCCTGGGCGGCAATCTGCGCGATGCCGCGCCCCATGGCGCCGGTGCCGACGATACCGAGTGTGTGGAAGCTAGTGCGGGGCGGCGAGGTGTCGTGCGACATGATGAGGTCCTCTCTGGCGGTATTTGTTATTTCGCATAGCAAAACATGGTTTCGTTTTATTGACTGCCATTCTAGGCTATGCAACAGTGCCTGACAATGAAAAGTGGTCCTTCATTCTGCTATGCGAAATATGGGCAGATGAAGCCTGTCATTTCAAGGCCTCTCGGCCAGATCAGCCCGGTTATTTCGTGAGGACATGCCATGATTCGCGATCCTGAACTGCTCGATCAGCTCATCGACACCATTTCCCGCTTCGTGCGCGAGCGCTTGATACCCAACGAGGCCCGCCTTGCGGAGGAGGACGCCGTTCCGCCCGAGCTGCTGGAGGAAATGAAGGAGATGGGCCTGTTCGGTCTGTCGATACCCGAGGAGTTCGGTGGCTTGGGGCTGACAATGGAGGAGGAGGCACTGGTGGCGATGGAAATCGGCAAGACCTCGCCGGCCTTCCGTTCGGTGTTCGGCACCAACAACGGCATCGGTGCCCAGGGGATCCTGATCGACGGTACGCCTGAACAGAAAGCGCGGTACGTGCCACGCCTTGCCACCGGTGAGCTGCTCAGTTCCTTCTGCCTCACCGAGCCCGACTCCGGCTCCGATGCCGCCAGCTTGCGCACCACGGCGGTACGCGACGGCGACCACTACGTACTCAACGGCACCAAGCGTTTCATCACCAACGGCCCCGAGGCCGACATCTTCACCGTGATGGCGCGAACCGACCCGAGCAACAAGGGAGCCGGTGGCATCACGGCGTTCATCGTCGAGGGCGACACCCCGGGACTCAAGCGCGGTCCTGCCGACAAGAAAATGGGGCAGAAGGGCGCTCACACCTGCGACATCATCTTCGAGGACTGTCGGGTGCCAGCCGAAAACATCATCGGCGGCCGTGAAGGGCAGGGCTTCAAGACTGCGATGAAGGTCCTCGACCGCGGGCGCCTGCACATTTCGGCGGTCTGCGTGGGCGTGGCCGAGCGCCTGGTCGAGGAGTCACTGAACTACGCCATCGAACGCAAGCAGTTCGGCATGCCGTTGGCCGACCATCAGTTGGTCCAGGCCATGCTTGCCGACAGCAAGACCGAGGCCTATGCCGGCCGCTGCATGGTGCTCGATGCTGCACGGCGCAAGGATGCCGGCGAGAACGTCTCTACGCTGGCGTCGTGCTGCAAGCTGTTCTGCGCCGAAATGGTGGGGCGCGTCGCCGACCGCGCGGTACAGGTGCACGGTGGTGCCGGCTACATCGCGGAATACGCGGTGGAACGCTTTTACCGCGACGTACGGTTGTTCCGCATTTACGAGGGCACCACTCAGATCCAGCAACTGGTGATCGCCCGCAACATGGTGCGGGAGGTGAGCTGATGACGCTTTCGCTGACGCGCCGGGCACCGGACGAGACGATCTTCGGCCGCCTGGCAAGCGAGCTGGTGGCCGAACTGCCCGAGCGGCTGAGCTCCCGGGTGCTGCACAACGCAGACTGCCTGGCGGGCCTGCCGGCGCTGGTCGACGGTGAGGTGCGTTGGAGCTATGCCGAACTGGGTCGCGAGATCCGTGCCACAGCCGAGTGGCTCGACGCCTTGGGAGTGCGACCCGGGGACCGCATCATGACCGTGAGCGAAAACAGTCGGGCGCTGGTCGCACTGCTGCTCGCGGCCAGTGAAAGCAATGTCTGGGTGGCCATCGTCAACTCGCGTCTCTCGGCCCCCGAGATCGATGCCATCCGCGACAATTGCCAGCCGCGCCGGGTGTTTTATACCAGCGAGGCATCACCGGACGCCGAGGCGCACGGGCTCCGGCATGGCGCCGAGATATATGACCACCCCTCTCTGGGTCGGCTGAGGCTGTCGGCGCAGGACGAGGTGGAGACTGAACCGGTGGCAGCCAGCGGTGCCGATCAAGTCGCGGCGATGATTTATACCTCGGGCACCACCGGCACACCCAAGGGCGTCATGCTGACCCACCGCGGCATCCTTTATATTGCATCGCTCTCGGGCGGCATGCGCCACCTGGGACCCGGCGAACGAGTCTATGGCGTGCTGCCGATGTCCCATGTGTTCGGCCTGTCGTCGGTGTGCATGGGCTCGCTCTATAACGGAGCCTGCCTCTATACCGTGCCACGCTTCGAAGCCGCCGCCATGCTCGAGGCATTGGAGCAGGAGCGCATCACCGTACTTCAAGGTGTGCCGGCCATGTTCGCACGCACCCTGGAATTTCTGCGACGCGAACGGCGCCCGCTCGTGGCGCCCGAGTTGCGCTACATCTCCGCTGGCGGCTCGCCGCTCGACGGCGATCTCAAGCGCCGCGTGCAGGCATTGTTCGGTCTCACGCTGCACAACGGTTACGGGCTCACCGAGGCGAGCCCGACCATCAGCCAGACCCGCATCGACGACTGCTTCGACAACAATACCGTGGGGCGCGTGCTGCCGCTGCTGGAGTATCGCCTCGAAGCGCTGGATGAGGGCGGTGAAAATGAGCCCAACCATATGGGGGCCGGTGAACTCTGGGTGCGCGGCCCCAACGTGATGAAAGGCTACTTTCGCCAGCCGGCCGCCACGCGTGCCTGCCTCACCGAGGAGGGCTGGCTCAATACCGGTGACATCGCCCGCTTCGACGAGGACGATCAGCTCTACATCGTCGGCCGTAGCAAGGAGCTGATCATCCGCTCCGGCTTCAATATCTATCCGCCCGACGTCGAGGCGGTGATCAACGAGCATCCCGATGTCACCCTCTCGGCGGTGGTGGGTCGCCAGGTAGAGGGTAACGAGGAAGTCGTGGCATTTATCCAGTGCGAGCCCGCTTCGACTGTCAGCGAGGCGGCGTTGCGCGAATTCATTGCCGAGCGTCTGGCTCCGTACAAGCGCCCGACACAGCTGGTACTGATGGACGTACTGCCGGCCACGGCCAGCGGCAAGATTCTCAAGGGTCGTCTGCGCGACCTGGCCAGCCGCGAAGGCAATGCATGAGCGAGCTCCCGCACCCGCCGACGATGGGCTGTCTCGAACTGCTCGGCATGGGCGAAGGCGCCTTTCGCCGCTACAGCTGCAGCGAGTCGCCGGAGGGAGTGGTCGAGTGACATGGATGCGGTGGCGTACCGGCCTGCTGGTGGTGGTCACGCTGACCACGTTGTGTCATCTCGTCATCGGCAGCCCGCCGTTGCAAGCGCTTGGCGTGTTCGCCCTGGTGGGCTACCTGATAACCCTGAGGGGAGAATTTTCCTCCATGGCGTATGGGCTGCTGCTGGTCGCCGGCATGTTGACCCTGGTCGTGCTATGGCGCACCGAGACGCCGGGCCGGTTGTTGTTCGAGGCGGCGGGGCGCTTTGCCTTCTTTGCCACCTTCGTGGTGGTATTGAGCCTGCTGCGCCTGCCGGCCTATCGCTCACGGCTGGTCCGTCGTTGCGGTGGGGCGATGTTATTGCAGCCTCCCGGCCGCCGCTATCCGATCCTCTCCACCGGCTCGGCGCTGTTCGGCATCATCCTGAACATTGGCGTGCTCAACCTGTTCGCCGGCATGATAGAAAAGAGCAATACCCTTGCCGCGGCCCGGGGCCGTGCCTGGGTTCGCCGTGCACGCCAGCGGCGGATGTTGCTGGCCTTGCTGCGCGGCTTCTCACTGGCGCCGCTGATCTCGCCCATGGGGATCGGGGTGGCGGTCGTGCTCTCCAATCTGCCCGAGCTGCGCTGGCTCGATCTGGCCCCCTATGTGATCGGGGCCTCACTGGTCATCTTCCTGGTCGGCTGGGGTGTCGACCATGTCACCGGCCCGCACCCCGTTACGCAGCCATCGGCACAGCCGGCTCCCTCGTTGGCCCCGCTGGGACAGTTCTGCCTGCTGCTGCTGGGCATCGTCTCGCTGGTCTTCCTGCTCGCTTGGGTTTTGGGCTTGCGCTTGCCGATTGCCGCTCTGCTGGGGGCGCCATTGGGAGCCTTTGCCTGGCTCGCCTGGCAGCGCCGCCGCCTGGGCCAACTGGGGGTGCCGGCGGCGCTCGCCACGCTGCGACGTCAGTTGCCCTGGCTGCTGGCGCCGAGTGCCAATGAGATCGTCGTGCTTGGTGCCGCGGGCTATCTCGGTCATCTATGCGTTGCGCTGGTGCCGGTGACAAGCCTCGGTCCGCTCACGACTCTCTTTGCGCCGCTGGGCGCCGCCAGCGCCGTGCTGGCGATGCTGCTGGTGATGGGCCTGGCCCAGGTCGGGGTCAATCCCATCATTACCGTCACCCTGCTGGTCGGCCTGTTGCCGGAGCTCGACATCGCGGGCCTGACGCCGGCGCTGCTCGGTGCGTCACTGATGGTGGGTTGGGCGCTGGCGCTGATGTCCTCGCCGATGACGGCATCGATGCTGATCCTGTCGCGCTTCAGCGGTGTCGCCTCGACCCGCATCGGCTACCGTTGGAATGCACGTTTCCTTTTGGCCTGCATTCCGCTGCTGTCCGGTTGGTTCCTATTTGCGCCTTGGTAAGGTGTCCGAGGCTTGGCCTCACTACTTTGTGATTCCGCTGTGCGGAAATTCAGCTCGGTCTGCCCGCCAGGCCGATGAACGTGAATCGGGAGAGAGCCCATGAAAGTACTCGTCGCGGTCAAACGCGTCATCGACTACAACGTCAAGATCCGCGTCAAGGCGGATCACTCCGACGTCGATCTCACCAACGTCAAGATGGCCATGAACCCCTTCTGCGAGATCGCCGTGGAAGAGGCGGTGCGACTGAAGGAGAAGGGAGTGGCCACCGAGGTGGTCGCCGTGACCATCGGCCCCAAGGCCGCCCAGGAGCAACTGCGTACCGCGCTGGCGCTGGGCGCCGATCGTGCCGTGCATGTCGAGACCGAAGAGCGCGTCGAGTCGCTGGCCGCGGCCAAGCTGCTGGCCAAGGTGGTGGAAGGGGAGCAGCCCGGTCTCGTCATTCTCGGCAAGCAGGCCATCGATACCGACAACAACCAGACCGGCCAGATGCTGGCCGCCTTGGCCGGCCTGCCCCAGGGCACCTTCGCCTCGGAAGTGACGGTCGAGAACGACAAGGTCCAGGTGACCCGCGAGATCGACGGCGGCCTGCAGACCGTCGAGCTGACCCTGCCGGCCATCGTCACCACCGACCTGCGCTTGAACGAGCCGCGCTACGCCAAGTTGCCCGACATCATGAAGGCCAAGAAGAAGCCGCTCGACGTCAAGTCGCCGGCCGACCTCGGCGTCGAGGTGGCGAGCCGGCTGACGCTGGCGAAGGTCGAATCGCCGGCCGAGCGCAAGGGCGGCATCAAGGTGGGCTCCGTCGACGAGCTCGTGGACAAACTCAAGAACGAAGCCAAAGTGCTTTGAGGGGAGCCGATTTCATGAGCATCCTGGTACTTGCAGAACATCACGACGGCCAGCTCGCCGGCGCCACCGCCCACGTCGTCGCGGCGGCCAAGGCCATCGGGGGTGACATCGACATCCTGGTCGCGGGCGAGAACGTCGGCGCCGTGGCCGAAGCGGCGGCCAAGCTCGACGGCGTGAGCAAGGTGCGCGTTGCCGATAACGCGGCCTACGCCCACCAGCTCGCCGAGCCCATGGGTGCGCTGCTGGTCGAGCTCGCCGGCGACTACAGCCACGTGTTGGCCGCCGCGTCGACCACCGGCAAGAACGTGCTGCCACGGGTTGCCGCACTCAAAGACGTCAGCCAGATCTCCGAGATCCTCGAGGTGATCGACGCCGACACCTTCAAGCGTCCCATCTACGCCGGCAACGCCATCGCCACGGTCAAGAGCGCCGACAGCCTCAAGGTGATCACCGTGCGCACCACGGCGTTCGATGCGGTGGCAGAGGGCGGCAGCGCCAGCGTCGAGAGCGTCGACTTCGTGGCCGAGAATGGCCAGTCCACCTTCATCAAGCAGGAGCTGGCCCAGAGCGACCGTCCCGAACTGGGCGGTGCGCGGGTGGTCATCTCCGGCGGTCGCGGCATGGGCAGCGGCGAGAACTTCAAGCTGCTCGACGGCATCGCCGACAAGCTGGGCGCGGCCATCGGCGCCTCGCGTGCCGCGGTGGATGCCGGCTTCGTGCCCAACGACATGCAGGTGGGGCAGACCGGCAAGATCGTCGCGCCCGAGCTCTACATCGCCGTGGGCATTTCGGGGGCGATCCAGCACCTGGCGGGGATGAAGGACTCCAAGGTGATCGTGGCGATCAACAAGGACGAGGAGGCGCCGATCTTCCAGGTCGCCGACTATGGTCTCGTCGGCGATCTGTTCGAGATCCTGCCGGAGCTGGAAAGCAAGCTGTAAGCCTCTTTTAGTGTAATGAAGCCGGCCGTGAGGCCGGCTTTCAAGTAAAAGGCCCCACGAGGGGGCCTTTTTTTATCTCGGCAAGCCGTTTCGGATGTGTCAGGCAGCGGTGAGCCTCTCGCTGACGAATTCGAGGTGATGGTCCACGTCGCCCAGATAATGGTCGAACATCACCAAGCGCTTGGCATAGTGGGAAATGCTGCATTCATCGGTCATACCCATGGCGCCGTGGAGCTGGATGGCCTGCTCGGCAACGAAGCGCGCGGCTTCGCCGCAGTAGGACTTGGCAGCGGCCACGCGGTAGTCGCGTTCGGCGGCGGGGCGGTCGAGGCTGGTAGCGGCGAGGATCGCCATCGAGCGGGCCTGCTCCAGATTCAGGTGCATATCGACCATGCGATGCTGCAATACCTGAAAGGTTGCCAGGGGCTGGCCGAACTGGCGGCGCTCCTTGAGAAACGCCAAGGTCTGGTCGCAGGCGACCTCCATGGCTCCCACCGCCTCGGCGCAGAGTGCTGAGCGGCCCAGTGCCAGGGCAGCGTCGAGGGCTTCGCCGGCGTTGTCGGACAGGCAGGCGTCTTGTGGCAGGATGACGCCGCTGAATTCGATGTCGCACGCTTCACGGCCATCCAGCGTCGGATAATCGCGACGCGTGAGGGCGTCGCTATCGATGGGCACCAGGAAGATGCCGAGCCCACCTGAGGCGAGGCGGGCGGTGACCAGCAACGCCTCGGCCGAGGCAGCGGCCAGCACTACCTGCTTGGTGCCCTCGAGCACCCAGCCATCGGCCCGACGCTCGGCGCGGGTGACAATGTCGTGGGGGTCATAGCGGGCTTCGGCTTCCTGCCAGGCCAGCGCCAGCCTATGCTCACCGCTCAGTAGCGGCTCCAGCCAATGTTTTCGTTGGGCCTCGTCCGCCAGGCTTGCCAACAACGTGCCCGGCAGGAGCAAGGCTTCCAGGTAGGGTACGCTGATCAAGCCCTTGCCCAACGACTGCATCACGATCATGGCATCGATGCCGTCGCCGCCCAGGCCGCCAACCGCTTCCTGGAACGGTAATTGCAACAGGCCCAGCTCAGCGAAGGTGCGCCACAGGGGAGATGGCTCACTGGAAGAAGTCTTCTCGGCGTGCTGATCGACGTGGGGCTGCCCCCCCTGGTCGGCAATCAGGCGCTCCAAAGTGTCGGCGAGCATGCGCTGCTCGTCGCTGTAGGAAAAATCCATGTGGGCTCCTTACATACCGAGTAGGGACTTGGCGACGATACTCTTCTGGATCTCGTTGCTGCCGCCGTAGATCGAGAGCTTGCGCCGATTGAGATACTGGGCGCCGGCGGCGGCATTCTCGGCCTGTTCGGCATCGAGCTGCGCGTCGCCGTAGAGAAACTCCGGAAAGAACGGCAGCGCAGCCGGACCCAGTGCGCGACGGGTCAGCTCGCTGAGCTCCTGGCGTAGCTCCGAGCCGCGCACCTTGAGCAGTGAGCTCTCGGCGCCGGGGGCGCCGCCGTCGCGTGCGGCAGCGAGCACCCGTAAGTGCGTGACTTCCAGCGCCATCAGCTCGAGCTCCGCCTTGACCACGCGGTGGCGGAAGCTGGGCAGCTCGAGCAGTGGCCGGCCGCGATGTCGAACACGAGTGGCCACCGACTTGAGATGACGCAGCGCCTGCTTGGCGTGGCCAAGGCCGGCGATGCCGGTGCGCTCGTGGGTAAGCAGGAACTTGGCGCAGGTCCAACCCTGGCCCTCCTCGCCGATACGGTTGGCGACCGGTACACGCACCTCGTCGAGGAATACCTCGTTGACCTCGTGAGCCCCGTCGAGTGTGATGATGGGCCTAACGCTAAGCCCCGGGCTTTGCATGTCGATCAACAGGAAGCTGATGCCGGCCTGCTTCTTTGCCTCGGGGTCGGTACGCACCAGGCAGAACATCATGTTGGCGTGCTGGCCAAGGGTGGTCCACGTCTTCTGACCGCTGACCACGTATTCATCGCCATCGCGCACGGCCCGGGTGCGCAGGCTGGCCAGGTCGGAGCCGGCACCGGGTTCGGAGTAGCCCTGGCACCACCAGTCGTTGTTGGCGAGGATGCGCGGCAGATAGTGGCTCTGCTGGTCCTGGTTGCCGAACTTCATGATCACCGGCGCGACCATGCTGACACCGAAGGGTACGATGGTCGGCGCATGAGCCGCGGCGCACTCCTCATCGAAGATGTGTCGCTCCACCGGGCCCCAGCCCGGGCCGCCATGCTCCTTGGGCCAGTTGGCACCGAGCCAGCCGCGCTCGCTCAGGAGGTTTTGCCAGCACACATGATCATCGGCGGAAAGCCGGCGGCCTAGTCGCACTTTTTCGCGAATGTCGACGGGTAGCTCGGTGGCCAGGAAATCACGGACTTCCTGGCGAAATGTTTTCTCATCGGGAGAGAAATCAAGGTTCACGAGGCGTGTCCTCTTAGAGTGGCTTGGCGGTGGGGGCCACCCAGGTGGCGCGGATAGTCGAGCGCCTCGATGGCGAGCAGGTCGATATCGCTGTCGCGGTAGGCCCAACCGCGGCTTGCCAGCATCAGGCTGGCCGCATCCATCGCCGCATGCGGGTTGGGTCGATCGTCGCGGACCGCCTTGTCCAGTGCCGCCAGCAGGCTGCCCCGACGGCTCACCACGACCCCTTGGCGAAGCGCCTTCAGTGCATTGGCGACGGCCTGCTGCTCGTCGGGGTCGGCGCTCAGGGCGACCAGCTCCACCATGCCTTGCTGGTCAGGCACGATCAGTGCCATGGAGATGTCGATGGCGTCGAGGTTTTCGGCTTCGCTGGGCGATAGCAAGGCGATGCGCAGGCAGTGCGCCGGGCACGCCATATCGACACCGGGAGCGATGAGGCAGGCTTGTGTGTCGTCATCGGGACGGTCACTCAGTTCGAACCCGGCGCGGTCGGCCTTGGCTTTTAGACGTGGGAAGAGTTGATGCTCGCCGAGCAGGGCGATGCGAGTCACCGCGGGTGCCTCGCCGGCATCGGGGACCTTGTGAGGCGCGCGAGCGGCGAAGAAGGCGTGGATCAGCCCGGCACGCTGGGGGGAGTCCATGCATTCAAGAAACAGTTCGCGCTCGCGGCGCAGTCCTTCGGCCAGGCTGCCTTCGCTGCTGGCCGCGATGGCATCGACACAGCGGAAGGGGGAGAAGAGGTCGGGAACCTCGGCCTCGAGCCTGGCCCGGATGCATTCGATGGCCTCGGGGGCCGCTGCCGGGGGCGGGAGCTCGCCCGTGATACGTGGCGTTTGCCTGCCGTCGATCACGTCGCGTGCCGCTGCTAGCCCGGCCTCTAGCGGGCTGTCGTGCTCCAGCACGGCATCGACGATTCCGAGTTCAAGGGCCTCTCCGGCCGAGGCGAAGCGGCCGCTGGTGATCAGGTCCAGTGCCGCCTCGATACCGGTCAGGCGTGGCAGGCGCTGAGTCCCGCCGGCACCGGGCAACAGGCCCAGCTTGACCTCGGGCAGACCGACCTGGGTGCCTGGCAATGCCACGCGCAACTGGCAGCCCAGCGCTACTTCGAGCCCGCCACCGAGTGCCGTACCGTGCAGGGCGGCGATGATGGGCTTGGTGCTGGACTCGAGACAAGCAATCACCTCGGGCAGGATCGGCGCCTGGGGCGGCTTGCCGAACTCACGGATATCGGCACCGGCGATGAAGGTGCGGCCGCGAGCAACCAGCACCAGCACCTGAGCTTCGGGGTCACCGTTGCCCTGGACGACGGTGTCCATCAGGCCTTGGCGAACGGCCTGCCCGAGGGCATTGACCGGTGGGTTGTCGATGGTAATGACACCGATGCCATCCTGGCATTGATAGGTCACGGGGCTGGTCATGCAATACCTCATGAATCGATGGGGGGCGTCAGGCGTGTCTCTCGCTGCCCTGCCTGTCGCTGACTCCAGCGTGAAATGACGACGGCTGGGACCAGCGCGGCGAGCGCGAAGGTGAACAGTTCTAGCTGGCTCAGCGGCACCATGCCGCCGCCGGGCAGTGCGAGCATGAGGCCAGCCAGCAACACCAGGGGCCGAGCCACGCACTCCGAGACCATGCCCATGCCGAGGCGGCCCACGCCGATCAGGTAGCCCTGCATCGCCGAGGCGAACAGCACGATGCCCACCAGCGCCTGTACGAACACGAGGCCGATCTGCAGCGGCTCGCCCTGCATGATCAATGCCGGGTTGAGCACGAACAGGAACGGGATGAAGTAGATCACGCTGCCCAGGCGCATGGCCTGCAGGCCGGTGGCCATGGGTCGTGCGCCGGCCACGGTGGCGGCGGCGAAGGCGCCGAGCGCGACGGGAGGCGTGATGAAGCTGAGCATGCCCCAGTAGAGAATGAACATGTGCACCGCCATGGGGTCGAGCCCACCACCCTGGATCAGTGCCGGCGCGAGTGCCACGGCCAGAAAAATATAGGCAGCGGTGACGGTCATGCCGATGCCGAGCACGAAACTGGTCAGGGCTCCCATGATCAACAGCAGCGGCACATTGCCTCCGGCAATATGAATGAAGTCGTTGGCAATGGTGCCGGAGAGACCGGTCATCGACAGGGCACCGACCAGCATGCCGACGCCGGCCAGAATGGCGATCAGCTCGGCGAACAGCTTGGCCGCCGAGGAGAGCGACTCGCCCAGTTCGCGTAGCCCCCAGCGGTTGCGGGGGGAGAACTGATTGAGTACGAGCAGCAGCGCGGTGGCATAGAAAGGCGCCACCGCCTCGCGCTGCATGATCAACAACATCCACACCAGCAGCGCGAAGACGAAGATGAAGTACCAGCCCTGCTTGAGGGTATGCCACAGGGAAGGAAGCTCCTCGGCGGGCAAGCCCTTGATGTCGTGGCGCGCGGCATAGGCATCGATCTGGATGAACAGGCCGAGGAAATAGAGTATTGAGGGGATGACGGCAGCCAATGCCACGGCGGCGTAGGGTACGTCGAGGAACATCGCCATGACGAAGGCAGTGGCCCCCATCACCGGCGGCATCAACACCCCGCCGGTGGAGGCGCAGGCTTCCACGCCGCCGGAAAAGGAGCGCCCCATGCCGATGCGACGCATGGCGGGAATCGACAGCACACCGGTGGTCAGTACATTGCTGATCACGCTGCCGCTCATCGAGCCCATCAGGCCGCTCGAGAAGATGGAGACCTTGGCGGGGCCGCCACGTACGTGTCCCAGCAGGGCGAAGGCCAGGTCGATGAAAAACTTGCCGCCCCCGCTTTTCTGCAGGACCACGCCGAAGACCAAGAAACCGATGACCAGGCCGGCAAAGGCCTGCAGCGGTACCCCCATGATGCTTTCGGTACTCATGGTGTGGTACATGGCGGTCTCCTCCAGGGTGGAGGGGAACGCCTGTATTGGCCCGGGCACGATATCCGCGACCAAGGGGTAGAGCGAGAATGTCGCGGCGATCACGGCGATGGGCCAGCCTCCGGCGCGACGAGCGGCCTCGATGATCAGCAACCACCAGGCATAGCTGGCGATGATCGCGGTATCGGGAGCGGCGAAAGCCCAGCCACGCTCGAGAATCGATTCGGCGTGATAGACGAAATAACCACCGACGACCAGCGTCACTAGGCTCAACGCATAGTCATACCACGGTACCGGACGATACTGCAGTGACGACTTGACGGGCCACAATAGATAAACCAGTGGCAGCAGCAGGGCCACCACGGCATAGTAAAACTGCGTTTCCAACCCGGTGACGATGCGAAGCCAGCCCAGGTTGAACAGGTAGTCCAAGGTCATCAGCATCAGCACCACCGTCACGGCGCCTGGGATCCAGCGCAGGGCGGTAGGCAACGGGCGGACGTGAGTGACCTTTTCCTTGAGCTGGCTGGGCGACTCGGGGGGGGATGATGCGGTGGTCATGGCGGCGTCCGTTAATCGGGAAAGGGGCGGCACGGCCGCCCCAGGGTCAGGCTCTCAACGGGATCTCATTCGAAGACCGGATCGAACCCGGCGTCGGAAAGCGCCTTTGCGCGGGCCTGCATCCAGGCGTCACGGAACTCATCTTCTTCGGATGGGGCGTCCTCGAGGAAGGCGTTCCAGGTCTCCAGCAGCAACTGCTGACGCTCGACCAGCGAATCCTGGTGAGCCTGCATCTCGTCGGTCCATTCGCCGATCTCCTTGTAATACTCGACCACGGCATCATGGAAGGGCAGGACCCATGTCAGATCCTGATGCTCGAAGGCATAACCCACGGCACCGGGTGCGGCATCCTTATAGTCGTCGTAGTTGTCTTGCAGCGCCTTGATCAGGCCGTAGGCAACCTTATCGTCGAGATCCTGGTTGGCCACCACGATCGGGTAGGGATAGCTCGCGCTGGGCACGGGATTGTCCGCGCTGATATCCCCCGCACCGGCAGTCACTTCATGGGGTTGGAAGTACGGCGCGATTGCCAGCATGCGCTGCCATCCCTCGGCGTCATCGGGATCGAGTACCGGCCAGCTGATGCCGCGCGGGCTGCTGGCGAGCTGCTGGGCTGGCGGTGTCACGGTAGTGGTGAAGGAGGCGTCTACATCGCCGGCAATGATGCCGTCGAAAGAACGTGCATAGCCCGGGTAGTCGACGCGCTCGACGTCGTCCCAGGTCAGGCCGCCGAACGCCAGGTAGGCCTCGGTTCCTTTGTTCAAGGCGTCGTCGCCGCGGATGTAGGCGATGCGCTTGCCAGCGAGGTCCGCCGGGGTTTCCACGTCCAGATCACCCGCCACGGCCAGTGACAAACCGAACGAGGCGGTGGAGGTGGTGATAACGCGGATCGGCTGCGGGCCCCAGTCGCGATCGGCGAACATCAGCACACCCTCGGCACCGTAGTAACTGGCGATACCGCAGGCACACAGGTCGACCCGGCCCTGCTTGAGGGGCGTCATGCGTGACACGTCGTTGTCGCCAGGAAGAACACGTACCGAGGTCCCGTACTGGTTCTGCAGCATGTTGCCGATGGCGACGGCTTGGGCATAGCCGCTGGAGTTGGTGCCGTAGGCCGTCCAGGCCATGGTACCGGGAAGCTCGACCTCAGCGGCCTGGACCATGCTGGTAGAGAGCAGCGAGAGGGGCAGCGCGGCGAGAACGATAGAGCGGGACAGCTGGCGCATAGGAGGCTCCTGTGCTGTTGAAGTGGTTGTTGTTTTGCTATGCGGTATTTGATTCCGAAATCTGTGATCGATACTAGGAAGGCGCTGCGTCGGTGTCAACGCATGCCAGGTAAAGAGATCTCCTGGGGTTTCCGCTAGGCGAAACGTGACGTTTCGGGAAGACAAGAATGTCGTAAAAAGAAGGGGTTGCCCGAGCCGCCCTGGGCGCGCCGAGGCGAGGTGATCGACCAAAGTATAGGGGCGTGCCGTTCGAGTGAGCGGCCCCTCCCACGCCTGGCGCGCTATTCCGAAGGACGAGAGAGCTCGCGCCAGGCGGCGTAGGTGCTGAGGAACACCCGCCCGGTCATGTCATCGAGAAAGTCGCTGCACTTCAGGCGATCCATCACCGGCCCCTTCACTTCGGCCAGATGCAGGGTGACGCGAGAATCCCTGAGGCGGGCATTGATGGCGTCCAGGCTCTCCAGGGCCGAGGCATCGATCAGGTTCACCGCGGAGCAGATCAGCACCACATGCTCGAGCTCGGGAAGCGTTGCCACCAGGTCGTAGACGGTATCCTCCAGGTAGCGGGCATTGGCGAAATAGAGGCTTTCGTCGATACGCAGCAGCGCCACATGGCTGGCGGTCTCGGTTTCGTGACGCTCGACGTTGCGGAAATGCTCCGTGCCGGGGATGCGCCCGACCAGCGCGCTGTGGGGGCGGCTGGTACGGTAGAGGAAGAGTCCGATGGAGAGTGCGACGCCGCTGATGATGCCGGTCTCGACGCCTTCCAGCAGGGTCAGCAGGATGGTAATCGCCATGGCCGAGAAATCGCTGCGAGAGTAGCGCCAGGTCTGTCGAATCATGGGAATGTCGATCAAGGTCAGGATCGACACGGTGATCGTTGCCGCCAGGGTGGCAATGGGAAGATGATGGAGCGCCGGGGTAAGAAACAGCGTCACTGCCCCGATGCCGAGCGCGGCGAACAGTCCGGCAAGCGGAGTCTGCGCTCCGGCGTCGTAATTGATTACCGTGCGGGTCAGTCCGCCGGAAATCGGCATGCCCGCGGAAAAGGCGGCGACGATGTTGGCGCCGCCCAGACCGACCAGCTCCTGGTTGGGCGAGATGCGTTCGCGCCGGCGTGCGGCGAGCATTTGACCCATGGAGACCGACTCGACGAAGCCCACCACGCTGATCAACAGGGCCGGCACCAGTAGCGCCTGCCAGAGGTCAGTATCGAAACCGGGCAGGGTGAAGGGCGGCAGCCCCTGGGGGATGTCGCCGATCACCGCGACGCCGGTTTCCGCCAGCTCGAAGTGCCAGGTGATCAGCGTGGTCGCGACCACGGCAAGAACGGGGCCTGCGCGGGTGATCAGGTCGGCCAACGGCCTGGGAAGCCCGATGCGGCGCAGCGCCGGCTTCCCGTACTGGCGCAGCAGCAGCAGGAACAGCAGGGTGCCGATGCCGATGGCCAGTGTCTGCAAGTGAACCTCGGGCAGCCTGCGTACCAGTTGCATCAGCCTCGGCAGCAGGTCGCGGGCGTCGAGCCTGACGCCGACCAGGTAGCCCACCTGGCTGGCGGCGATGAGAATGCCCGATGCGGTAAGAAAGCCGGCGATCACGGGGTGACTGAGGAAGTTGGCCACGAAGCCCATGCGTAGCAGGCCCATGAGGAGCAGCATAAGCCCCGAGAGAAGCGACAGAATCAGCGCTGCCTGCAAGTATTCGGGCGTACCCGGCGAAGCGACACCCGACAGTGCCGCGCCGGTCATCAGCGCTATGATCGCCACCGGCCCCACGGCCAGGGTCCGGCTGGTGCCCAGCAGGGCATAGGCGATGGCCGGCAACAGGCTGGCATAGAGCCCCACCACCGCAGGCAGACCGGCCAGCACGGCGTAGGCCAGCGACTGGGGGATCACCATGACGGTGACGATCAGGCCCGCCAGCACATCGGCACCGCCCAGGCGGCGATTGTAGTGGGGCAGCCAGGTGAGGATCGGCAGGTAGCGTCTGAGCATCCCGTCTCTTAGTGTCAGGGGCTTGGGAACACCAGACTAAACGATATTGGTGGTCGAGTTCAGTGTTGGTTAGCATCTGGTGAAATACACCGCACAACGACAGCTCATCACAGGACACGCCATGAAACCCGAAACCATCGCTCTGCATCACGGCTATGCGCCAGACGACCAGCACTCCGTGGCCGTGCCGATCCATCAGACCACTTCGTTCTCCTTCGACAGCGCCCAGCATGCGGCCGACCTGTTCGACCTCAAGGTCGAGGGCAATATCTATTCGCGCATCATGAACCCCACGTGTGCCGTACTGGAACAGCGCATTGCTGCGCTGGAGGGCGGAATCGCCGGACTGGCGGTGGCGTCGGGCATGGCGGCGATCACCTACGCGATTCAGACCATCGCCGAGGCTGGCGACAACATCGTCTCGATCAGTGAGCTGTACGGTGGCACCTACAACCTCTTTGCTCATACCCTGCCACGGCAGGGGATTCAGGTGCGCTTTGCCGACAAGGACGATATCGCCGGTATCGAGTCGCTGATCGACGCACGTACCAAGGCCGTTTTCTGCGAGAGCGTGGGCAACCCCTCCGGCAGCGTGGTCGACATGGAAAGGCTGGCTGAGATCGCCCATCGCCACGGCGTTCCCGTGATCGTCGACAATACCGTGCCCACGCCTTTCCTTTGGCGCCCCATCGAACACGGTGCCGATATCGTCATCCACTCCGCGACCAAGTATATCGGCGGCCATGGCACCACGATCGGCGGTGTGATCGTCGATTCCGGCAAATTCCCCTGGGCCGAGCATTCGCAGCGCTTCCCGCTGCTCAATGAGCCGGATGTCTCCTACCATGGGGTGAGCTACACCCGCGACGTGGGCGAGGCGGCCTTCATCGCGCGGGCGAGAGTCGTTCCGTTGCGCAATACCGGAGCGGCACTCTCTGCACAGGCAGCGTGGAACCTGCTACAGGGGCTGGAAACGCTGTCGCTACGCATCGAGCGGATCTGCGCCAACGCCCAGCGGGTGGCCGAGTACCTCGAAGGACACCATGCGGTGACCTGGGTACAGTACGCCGGACTGGCGAACCACAAGGATCATGAGCTAGCCCAGCGTTATATGAACGGTCGCGCTTCGGGCATTCTCAGTTTCGGCATTCAGGGTGGTCGCGAGGCGGGCGCGCGTTTCTACGATGCCTTGGGCATGATCCTGCGCCTGGTCAATATTGGCGACGCCAAGACCTGCTCGTCTATCCCGGCTTCGACCACCCACCGTCAGCTCAACGACGAGGAACTCGTCGCCGCCGGCGTGACACCCGATATGGTACGCCTGTCCATCGGTATCGAGCACGTCGACGATATCATCGCGGACCTGGAGCAGGCCCTGGCCGCCAGCCAGGCCTGACGCCGTACGGTGCGAGACGTCCGGCGTGCAGCACTGCAACGGCCGTGTCGAAACGGGCTGAAAGAGGATCTATCGGCCAACCGAGAGAGCACTTTAGTAGCGCTTTGGTCTGTCAGGCGAAAGTGGTGGTGCAGATACCGCTTACTTAACGTTAAGCTCGGATAACATCTATAACAAAGAGACGACACGCATGCGGATACTGATGCTCCTGCTGGCCGCGGTTGCGCTTGCCGCCGGCTTTTTGATCGGCTACCGAGGCGGCGCCGAATGGCAGGCGCTTCTCTCGGTGGGGCTGGCATCAACGGCGGGTGCCATGCTCGTGTTGAGCGGGCTGGCCGGGATCCACCGTGCGGGTGCCGATTCGTTGGCCAACGATCGTTTCCATGTCTGGCTACCCGTTTCCCGCGACTATCTCTCCCTGCGGCGAATGGCGCACGGCCTGATCCAGCAGGCCAGCACCACGGCCATCGCCTCTGCCGAGGTCTCGCATCACGCCGATCGCATGGACCAGCGCCTGGAGCGGCAGGAGCAGACCGTGCGCGAAGCCTCGTCGAGCATGGCGGCGATCACTTCGGCCATCGAGCAGGTAGCCGCGAGCGCTGCCAACGTGGCCACACTGGCCAGTCGTTCGCGTGATGCCAGTCATGTCAGCCGCGAGTCGCTCGGGCAGGTCATCGACGAGATGCAGGCACTGGCCGAGCGTTCCGAGGAGGCGCTGGAACTGCTCAACATGTTGAGCCAGAAGGCTGACAGCGTGCGCCACGTCACCTCACTGATCGAAGAGATCGCCGAGCAGACCAATTTGCTTTCGCTCAATGCCTCGATCGAGGCTGCCCGGGCTGGCGAGCATGGGCGGGGCTTCGCGGTCGTTGCCGGTGAGGTGCGTCAGCTCGCCGGGCGCACCGCCGATGCCACGCGCAACGTCGAGGCGCTGGTTGGTGATATCGGCGATAGCAGTCACCGCGTGGTCGATACCATCGGTCACCTGATGCAGCGTGTAGGCGACCGGGCCAAGGAGATGAGCAAGGTCGGCGAGCAGCTTACCGAAATGACCGGTCACTTCGACCAGGTGGAAGGCGAGATTCGCTCGATCGCCGAGGCCATGGAGGATACCAACCGACACTCGCAGCGCGTGGCCGGAACGCTGGGCACGCTGGAGGAGGATGCCGAGCAGGGCAATCGCGATATGCACGGTCTGGCGAGCCAGGCGCGCGCGTTGATGGCCGGTGCCGAGGCGGTCGACGCGGCTCTCGCTCAACAGCGCCTCGAAGGTCGCCATCAACAGGTGTTCGAGGCGGCGCGGCAGGCCGCCGCCAAGATCGGTGCGTTGCTCGAATCGGCCATCAAGCGCGGCGAGCTCGATGAGCAGGCGCTGTTTCATGCCCAGTACACGCCGATTCCCGGCACCAATCCGCAGCAGTACGAGACCGGTTTCGTCGGTTATACGGATGACAACTTCCCGGCGATTCAGGAGCCGCTGCTCGAGCGCCTGGGCGTCGCCTATGCCATCGGTATCGATCGACGCGGCTACATCCCCACCCACAATGTGCAGAGCAGCCGCCCCCCGACCGGCGACTATGACCACGACCTCAAGTTCTGTCGCAACCGGCGGATCTACGAGGACACTACAGGTCAGCGCTGCGGTACCCATGAGCAGACCCTGCTGCTGCAGACCTACAAGCGCGATACCGGCGAGGTCATGCACGACCTGTCAGTGCCGATCTACGTTGGCGGCAAGCACTGGGGCGGCTTCCGGGTCGGCTACAAGCCGGAAACCGCCTGAGTTTCCCACTTTCCCTGATTAGCTCCGCTCCCCCTCTCGAAGCGTACCGGCCGGTGCCAGGGGGGAGCGCGGCCGGCTGCTCCAGGCCGACCAGGAGTAGAGCGCCAGACTGGCCCAGATCAGCAGGAAGGTGGCGAGCTGGACCAGCGAGAGCGGCTCACGAAAGACCAGCAGGGCGATGAAGAACTGAATGGTGGGGTTGAGGTACATCAAAAAGCCCAGCGTGGCGAGACGCAGGCGCCGGGCCGCACCGGCGAAAGCCAGCAAGGGCAGGGCGGTAATCACCCCGCTCGCTACCAGCAGCAGTGTAATACTAGGCGCGCTCAAGAAATGGGAGAGTTCGCTGGCACTGAGCCAGGCGAGCGCCATCAGCCCCAGGGGCAGCAACAACAGGGTCTCTACGAAGAGCCCTGAAAGACCGTCCAGTGGCACCTGCTTGCGCAGCAGGCCATAGGTGCCGAAGCTCAACGCCAGCGTCAGGCTGATCCACGGCAACTCACCGAGCAGCACCAGTTGGATGGCGATGGCGATACCCGCAAGCACCACGGCGATGCGCTGTAGCCCGGCCATCGCCTCGCGCAGGATCAGCATTCCCAGTGCGACGTTGACCAGCGGGGTGAGAAAGTAGCCCAGACTGGCCTGGAAGACCTGCCGGGTTTCCACCGCATAGATGTAGAGCCCCCAATTGATGGCGATCAGCAGGGCACAGCCGAGCACCCGTCCAAGGCGTCGAGGTTCGGCCAGTGCCTTGCGAATGGGGCCCCAGCGCTTGAGCAGCGTGACCAGCCCGACCAGGAACAGGCACGACCAGATGATGCGGTGGATGAGCACCTCGAAGGCGGGAACGCCCTCGAACAGGGCAAAAAACAGCGGGAAGCAGCCCCACATGACATAGGCAGCCAAGCCGAAACCGACTCCACGGGTGACTTCGTGATCATACGGGGACGACAAACGCATGCTGGTGTCTCTGCAAGAAGGAAGGCTATAACTTAGCAGCCTATTGGAAGCATCTCTACGTCCCCAGGCGCTGCTGAGGGCTGAGTGAGAGTGCCGTGTCGGGCTGACGTCGTCGCTGGCCTGAGTTAGGCTGAAGCGATAGACGAGACTCCGCAAGGGAACCGACATGAGCGATTTGCGTACGACTCTGGTGCAGTGCGACCTGCGCTGGGAAGACCCCGAAGCCAATTGCCGCATGCTGGAAGAGCAACTTGGCGATCTCGATGGCGGCAATACCGATCTCATCGTGCTGCCAGAGATGTTCTCCACCGGCTTTACCATGAATTCGCGCGAAATGGCCGAACCCATGGCGCAGAGCCGGGCGACAGCCTGGCTCTGCGAGCAAGCCAGCAAGCGCAACTGTGTCGTGACCGGTAGCGTGGCGATCGTCGAAGAGGGCCACTACTACAACCGGCTGGTGTGGGCGCGCCCGGACGGCAGTCTTGTCAGTTATGACAAGCGCCACCTGTTCCGCATGGCCGGTGAGCACGAGCGTTACTCCATGGGGCACGACCGTGTGATCGTGACGCTCAAGGGGTTCCGCATTCTGCTCAGCGTTTGCTATGACCTGCGCTTTCCGGTGTGGCTGCGCCAGAGTCCCGAACCCGGCGAACACTTCGAGTACGACGCCTTGCTGTGCGTGGCCAATTGGCCGGCGCCGCGGCGACATCCATGGCGCATCCTGTTGCAGGCGCGGGCGATCGAGAATCTATGTCCGGTCATCGGTGTCAACCGTGTCGGCGAGGATGCCAACGGCATGCGCTATGCCGGCGATTCCATGCTGGTCGACTTCAAGGGCGAGGCAATCATCGACGAGCCGCGCGATACCGCGTTCATCAAGACCGCCACGCTGTCCCGCGATGAGCTCGACGCCTTCCGTGAGAAGTTTCCCGCCTGGCGTGATGCCGATCACTTCTCGCTGGCCGACGGGGTGGGATTCTGATGCGCCTGGATCGCTTCCTGGCGGAGACTACCGATCTTACCCGCAGCCTGGCCAAGAAGGCGCTGCATCGAGGTGAAGTGAGCGTCAACGGTGTCGTGGTTAAACAGCCGGCCACTCACGTTGGCGACGAAGATCAGGTCGAATGGGACGGCCAGCCGTTGGCATTGGTCGGATTGCGCTACGTGATGCTGAACAAGCCTGCTGACGTGGAGTGCAGCGCGCGGCGCGGACTCTATCCACGTGCAGTGGATCTCATCGATCTGCCCAGGGCTGAACGTCTGCAGACGGTGGGCCGACTCGATGTCGATACCACTGGGTTGGTGCTGTTGACCGACGACGGCCAGTGGTCGCATAGGGTAACGTCGCCGCGACGGCGCTGTGCCAAGGTCTACCGCGCCGTGCTTGCCGAGCCGTTGGCGGGTGCCGCACTGGACGAGGCCGTCAGGCGTTTCGATGAAGGCATGCTGCTCGATGGTGAGGAGAAGCCAACGCTGCCAGCCCGGCTCGCCATGCTGGGCCCGTGCGAGGCAGAACTGACCCTGTACGAAGGGCGCTATCACCAGGTCAAGCGCATGTTCGCTGCCATCGGCAACCGGGTGACGGCGTTGCATCGTGAATCGGTGGGGCCCCTGGCATTGGGCACGCTTCCCATGGGGGATTGGCGTGAATTGAGCGAAGCCGAGGTGGCCGAGTTCGCCTGAATCAGGCGGAAGGCGCATAGGTTTCGCTGCGATCGCGACCACAGTGCTTGGCCCGGTAGAGGGCTAGGTCGGCCAGTCGGCACAGCTCGATCGGGTCATCGGCATGTGCCGGATAGCTGGCGATCCCGCAGGAAAGGCTGACGCAGCCGAGCGCTTCGCCACCATGCAGGAAGGACTGCTGGCGCATGGAATCCAGCAGGCGCTCGACGGCTTCGCCGGCCTGCTGTGCCGTGGCACCGGGCATGATCACCACGAATTCCTCACCCCCCAGTCGGCAAACCACGTCGGCCTCTCGAAAATGCTCGCCGATCAACCTGGCGGTAGCTATCAGCACCGCGTCACCGGCGTCGTGCCCATAGAGGTCATTGAAATGCTTGAAATGGTCGATGTCGAGCATGACCAGTGTCAGCGTCGTACCGCGCCTGGCGCAGGCTGCTTCATGAGCAAATACCTCATCGAAATGGCGTCGGTTCTTCAAACCGGTCAGTGGATCCTGATAGGAGAAGGCACGCAATTGCTCGACCATGTGTTGCAGGTCCTGGGTGCGATCCGCCACCTGCTGCTCGAGGCGTTGATTCAGCTTGATCAGCTCGCGCTGGGTGAGGGTATAGTGCCGCAGCGAGATCGCTACTATGGCCAGGCTGAAGCTCAGTGCCCCCAGGCTGACCGGAATCTGCTGCCACGGCAGCAGCCCATGGGCAACCGCCATATCGAACAGCAGCAGCATCGCGAACAGGCCATAAGCGGCGATGACCACTCGCTGCTCGCCGCTCAGCCACTTCCAGTGACCGACGACGAGGGCGAACAGTATCGGCAAGCTCACGGTCAGCAGGACGTCATAGACGGGAAAGGTACTGGAAAGGTTGACGATACCGCTCAGGGCGAGGCTCAGGGACAGAACCAGATAGCCCAGATGCCATTGCCACAGCCGGCGAATCCAGCGGGAGAGTCGATGCGAAAACCAGGGTTCGAGCAACAAGCCAATGCCTACCGGAAGCGCGTAGTAACCCGCCGCCGCAAGATAATCCCACAATAGCGGCATCGCCAGCAGTAGCTGGCTGGCCTGGGTCTCGGCCAGGATCATCATGCCCGACGCGAGCGAAAAGAGCCCGACACCGACAAAAGTTTGGCGACGCTGATGAAGTAACGCAAAGCATCCCGCCAGCAGTGCGAGTAGTAGACAGAAGGCGCTGACTAACAGATCGGCCGCTGAACGATTCAGGATCAGGGAGAAGAACTCGGGGCGGTCCATCAGACGAACTTCGCCCCAAAGACCGATGTCGGTGTAGTTGGAGTAGACCCGAAACGTCAGTGGCTGACCGGCAAAGTCCTCGGGCAGGCTGATCACGTGCCATGGCCAGCCGACGAAAGGACCCTCGCCGCGGTCATCAAAGCTACCGTGCTGGTAAATCAGCTCGGTTCCCAGATACGCCTGGGCGATCAGGTCGATGCTATAGATGTAGAGCACGGGATCCCGCCACTCACCGGAGGGCAGGGTAATACGGAACCACGCGTGATGCTGTCCATCGCGATCGGGTGGGTTGGACGGGAAGTCGATGGCATGCCAAGCCGTCTCGTCTTCCATGACCAGCCATGCGGGTGTGCCATCCTCAAGTACAGGCGAGTCTCCCCAGCGGTACTCCCAACCACTATCGAGATCCAATGACGCAGCATTTACCAAGCCAGGTGACAGGGAGAACAAGACCAGCAACGGTAGGAAAAGGCAGCGCATGGATGGCGTTTCCTGTGTTCCCGACGGGCGTGACACCCTAGTATAAGGCAAAGGTAAAGACAGGGCGCGTTCAGTATCGTTAGCCGAAACGATCTTTATACCGTTATCTTTTTACCCTTCCCATTGCTTCCCTAAACGTTGAATTCCATTATCATCAGGTCCCAGGGGAATTAAGCCCTGCTGCCTTCACCAAGGCTCGCGTATAGTCGCTGCTTGGATTGTCCAGAAGTGCCAGGCACTCTCCTTGCTCTACCAGCTCTCCATCTTTCAATACCAGTACCCGATGCGCCATGGCGCGCACCACGGCGAGATCGTGACTTATGAAGAGAAAGCTCAAGCCGCGGCGGGCTTGTAGGTCACGTAGCAGTTCGACCAGTTGCTTCTGTACGGTGCGATCCAGTGCCGATGTGGGCTCGTCGAGTACCACGATCGCCGGCTCCAGGATAAGCGCTCGTGCCACGGCGATGCGCTGTCGCTGCCCGCCGGAAAACTCATGCGGATAGCGCACGGCGCAGTCCGCAGGCAGGCCAACTTCGTGGATGGCGGCACGTACGCGTTCGTCAACCTCGTCGTCGGCGAGTTCAGGGTAGTGGAAGCGCAGGCCTTCGCTGATGATGTCCGACACCGGCATGCGTGGCGACAGCGACCCATAAGGGTCCTGAAACACTACCTGGAAGCGGCGCCGCCGCTTACGTAGCGTATTCCCGGTGAGACGATCCAGCCGTTCCCCATCGAGTTCGATCTCGCCGCGGCTCTCCACCAGGCGCAGCAGGGCCATGGCCAGGGTGGTCTTGCCGGAGCCTGACTCACCCACGATACCAAGCGTCTCTCCCGGGGCCAGGTGCAAGTCGATCGGCTTGACCGCCTCGAAAGCGGGGGGACGCTTGGCGAACAGTCGCTTGGGGCGTTGAAAGCTCACCGAGACGTCGCGCGCCGCAAGTAATGCCCGCTGGGAGGCGACGGATGCTGGGCGGCCAGTCGGCTCGGCGTCCAGCAAGGTGCGCGTATAGGCGCTACGAGGTTTAGAGAAGACATCGCTGACAGGCCCTGTCTCTTGCTCGTGCCCGTCATAAAGAACGCAGACTCGATCGGCATGGCGCCGTACCAGGTTGAGATCATGGGTGATGAAGAGCATGCCCATGCCATGCCGATCCCGGAGCTCGGCGAGCAGGGCCAGGATCTCCTGTTGCACGGTGACGTCGAGTGCGGTGGTGGGCTCATCGGCAATCAGCAGCTCGGGATCGTTGGCAATGGCCATGGCGATCATGACCCGCTGCCGCTGACCGCCGGAGAGCTGGTGCGGCCAGGCATCGAGCAGTTCATCGGCACGCGGCAGCTTGACCTGTTCCAGAAGTTTACGGGTTCGCTCCCGCGCTTCACGACCGGAGATGCCCTGGTGAAGGCGGAGCGTCTCGCCGATCTGCTTGGCCACGGTGTGCAGCGGGTTGAGCGAAGTCATGGGTTCCTGAAACACGAAGCCGACACGGCCGCCACGCAGCGCCTGCCAGTCCCGCTTTCCCAAGGCCGCCAGATCCGTGTCGCCGAGCCAGCGTCCCCCTCGGACCAGAGCATTGTCCGGCAGCAGGTCCATGGCACCCAGTGCGGAGACCGACTTGCCGGAACCGGACTCACCGACCAGGGCCAGCGTCTCGCCGCGACGCACCTCAAGGGTCAGCTCATTGAGAACCGGCTTGCCGTCGAAGGCGATCGACAGCTTGTCGAGTCGTAGCAGAGGCGAGGAGAGAGAATCAGGCATTGGGATGCGTCCTGGTCAACGGAGTAGCACTCGGAGCATGCTGGATATGGCGCGGATCGAAGGCGTCACGCAGGCCCTCGCCGATGAAGACCAGCAGCGAGAGCATCAGCGACAGGCTGACAAAGGCGGTAATGCCGAGCCAGGGTGCATGCAGGTTGTTCTTCCCCTGAGCCACCAGTTCACCCAGAGAAGGCGAGCCCGGCGGCAACCCGAAGCCGAGGAAGTCGAGCGCCGTCAGCGTGGTGATGGCGCCGGTGAACAGGAACGGAATGAAGGTCAGGGTGGCGACCATGGCGTTGGGCAGTACGTGACGCCACATGATCAGGCGCGAGGGCAGCCCCATCGCTTTGGCGGCACGCACATACTCGAGATTGCGCGCACGCAGGAACTCGGCACGGACCACGTCCACCAGCCCCAGCCAAGAGAACAGCAGCATGATGCCAAGCAACCACCAGAAACCGGGCTGCACGAAACTGGCCAGGATAATGAGCAGGAACAGTACCGGCAGGCCCGACCAGATCTCGGTCAGGCGCTGGCCGATGAGGTCCGTCTTGCCGCCGAAATACCCCTGTATACCGCCAACGATAACCCCCATCACCAGCGACCCCGCGGTCAACACTAGTGCAAAAGCGACCGATAGACGAAAACCATAGATGACGCGTGCCAGGACATCGCGCCCCTGATCGTCCGTCCCCAGCCAGTGTCGCGTATCTGGGGGTGAAGGCGAGGGCCGCATCATCTGCATGTCCAAGGTCTGGTAGGAGAAGGGGATCAGCGGCCAGACGGCGGTGCCGTTCTCCTCGATCTGCTGGCGAATGAAGGGGTCGTGATAATCGGTACGGGTCGGCAGGAAGCCGCCGAATTCGGTTTCGGGGTAGTCCACCAGCAGCGGCACGTACCACTGGCCGTCGTAGCGCATGACCAGCGGCTTGTCGTTGGCGATCAGTTCGGCGCCAAGGCTCACCACGAAAAGAGCAAGGAAGATCCACAGCGAAACCCGGGCACGGCGGTTGCGCCGGAATACCTCGACGCGCCGGCGAGCGATAGGGGAAAGCTTGTCGGTGAACGCAATGGCCATCGGTTCAGGACTCCCGTGTCTCGAAATCGATGCGCGGATCCACCCATACGTAAGTAAGGTCGGACACCAGTTTTAGGATCAACCCGATCAGGGTGTAGAGGAACAGCGTTCCGAAGATCACCGGGTAGTCACGCTGCATCACGGCTTCGAAGCCGAGCAGTCCGAGTCCTTCCAGTGAGAAGATGACTTCGATGAGCAGCGACCCGGTGAAGAAGATGGTCACCAGGGCGCCAGGCAGTCCGGCGATGATGATCAACATGGCGTTGCGAAATACGTGACCGTACAGGGTACGGCGGTCGCTTGCGCCCTTGGCGCGCGCCGTCAGGACGTACTGCTTGTGGATCTCGTCGAGAAAGCTGTTCTTGGTCAGCATGGTCAGGGTGGCGAAGCTGCCGATGGTCATGGCCGTTACCGGCAGAGTGATGTGCCAGAAGTAGTCCTTGATCTTGCCCCAGAGTGAGAGTTCGTCGAAATCAGGTGAGGTAAGGCCGCGCAGCGGAAACAGATCCCAATAGCTACCGCCGGCGAATAGCACGATCAGCAGGATGGCGAAGAGAAAGCCCGGGATGGCATAGCCCACGATCACCAACCCCGACGACCAGACGTCGAAGCGTGAGCCGTGATGCAGCGCCTTGCGGATCCCCAGCGGTATCGAAATGAGATAGACCAGCAGCGTGGTCCAGAGTCCCAACGAGACCGAGACCGGCAGTCGCTCGATCATCAGTTCGACGACGGGGCGGTCGCGGAAGAAGCTGTTACCGAAGTCGAAGGTCGCGTAATCACGCATCATGCCGAGGAAGCGTTCGTGGGCGGGCTTGTCGAAGCCGAACTGCTGCTCGAGCTGTTCGATGAAGCGCGGGTCGATACCACGGGCACCGCGCGACTCGTCGCGAACCACCACGTCGCCTCCGCCGGCGTCGAGGCGTGTGCTGGCCATGCTGTCCACGCCTTCGAAGCGAGCGAGCATCTGATCGATCGGCCCGCCCGGCGCGGCTTGGACGATGATGAAGTTGAGCAGCATGATACCCACCAGCGTGGGTATCATCAGCAGCAAACGTCGCAGGATATAGCGGCTCACGTCAGGTCATCCTCATGGGCATCGGCCTAGCGGCGGCGCAGGCGCTGGTTGATCTCGGCTTCGCGCTCGGCATCGACCCACCAGGCGGCGAGGTCTAGCCCATATTCGGGGAAGGGCTGCGGGTATCCGAATTTGTCCCAAACGGCGATCCGTGTCTCGCCGGAGTGGTACTGGGGAATGGTAATGAAACTCCAGCGCAGCACTCGATCCAGTGCGCGAGCCACGGTGTTGAGTTCCTGGCGGCTGTCGGCACGAATCAGTTGCTCCACCAGTGCATCCACGGCCGGATTCTCGAGCCCCATCAGATTGCGACTCTGGGGGCTGTCGGCAAATTCACTGGTCCAGTATTCGCGCTGTTCGTTACCCGGATTGTTCGACTGCGGAAACTGGCCGACGACGATGTCGAAATCGAATCCCCGCAGCCGGTTGAGATACTGGTTGATGTCGACGATGCGCAGGGTACCGCGAATGCCCAGGCGCGACATATTGCGCAGCATCGGCTGCACCACGCGCTCCATGCCGCTGTCGTAAAGCATCACCTCGACGGTAAGCGGGCGGCCGCTCTCGGCGTCGACCAAGGTATCGTCGCGCACTTCATAACCGGCGTCGATCAGCAGGTCATAGGCAAGTCGCAGCCGCTCGCGAAGGTCCTCGGGATGGTCGATGGGCAGTGGCTCGGTGAAGACCCGCTCCGGTAACTCGTCGCGAAAGGGCTCGAGCAGCTCGAGTTCCGCGTCGCTCGGTAACCCCTCGGCAGCCATGTCTGAGTTCTGGAAATAGCTCTCGGTGCGTTTGTAGGTACCGTAGAAGATGTTGGCGTTGAGCCAGGGAAAGTCGAAGGTGAGATTGAGCGCTTCGCGCACGCGCGGATCCTGGAACTTGTCACGCCGCAGGTTGAACACGAAGGCCTGCATCCGGGACGGTTGGCCGTCAGGAACGGTGATGCGTTCGATCAGGCCCTCGTGATAGGCCGGAAAATCGTAGCCGATGGCCCAGGTGGCGGCCCGTGCGTCGATACGGTAGTCCAGCACCCCGGCCTTGAAGGCTTCCCAGGCGATGTCACGGTCCCGATAGTAATCGTAGATAAGGCGGTCGATGTTGTGCCGGCCCACATTGACAGGTAAATCGCGCCCCCAGTAGTCGTCCACACGCTCGTAGACGATGCGTCGCCCGGGGTCTACCTCGGCGATTCGATAGGGCCCGGAGCCGGGGTGTCGGGCCAGCGTAGGGCTGGAAAAGTCTCGCTCCTCCCAGTAGTGCTTGGGCAGGACCGGCAGCTGGCCCACGATCAGCGGCAACTCGCGGGAGTGGTTGGCGGCAAACTCGAACCGCACGGTATGAGGGTCGAGCGCTTCGACGCTCTCCACGTCGGCGTAATAGCCGCGATAGAAGGGATTGCCCTCGTCCAGAAGCAGATGGAAGCTGTAGACCACGTCTTCGGCGGTGACGGGTTCGCCGTCATGGAAGCGCGCCTCGGGGTGCAGGTCGAACTCGATCCAGTAGCGATCCGGGTCCAGACGAATCCCTTCGGCCAACAGCCCGTAGACACTGAACGGCTCATCACGATTTTCCACCAGCAGGGTGTCGTAGATGTCACCGATGCCGATCGCCGGCGTGCCGCGAATGATGAAGGGGTTGGTCGAGTCGAAGCTACTGCCCACCGCGGCCTGGGTCATGCTGCCGCCTTTGGGGGCATCGGGGAAGACGTAGGGAAAGTGGCTGAAGTCGGCAGGGAGGGCCGGCTCGTCGTAAAGCGCCAGGCCATGTACCGTAGGGACTTCCTTGGCTTCGGTGGCGAACGACGAAGCCCCCCAGCCAAGCACGAGACATAAGACGAGAGTGGTACGCAAGACGAACCGCATCAATGACATCCCTGGTGGAAACTGGCCCGGCATTACGGGCGTTACCGCCATAAGGTGTCAGGCCATCCGGCGCTTGTAAACCTCGATGTGCGACGGATGGACGTCCTCACGTTCAGCGTGCCGCCAGGCTGCGATGGGGAATGTCGAGCTGCTGGCCGGCGTGGATGACGTCACCGTCCAGGCCATTATGGCGGCGCAATTCGGCCACACTGATGCCGTGGCGGTTGGCAATGGCCGAGAGGCTGTCGCCACGCTGGACGAGGTACTGCGCGCCATCCCGGGGAACCGAGCGGGATGACGGCGAACTGAGTTCGGCCAGTATCGCCTGCTCCTGCTCGATGGGCACCAGTACCACGTCGACCGTGGCGGGGTTGGCACTGCCATGGGTCAGCGCGGGGTTGAGCGCTGCCAGTTCCGACTGATCCACGCCAGCAACATTGGCCAACTGCGATAGGCTGATGGGTGCCGTGATCGGCACCTTGGCGAAAGCCGGGGCGTCGTCGATCTCGGGCAGCGTGACGCCATGGGCTTCGGGATCGTCGATGATCGCGGCAATGGCGTTGAGCTTGGGCAGATAGTTCATCGTCTCGCCAGGCAACTGCAGGTGCCAGTAATCGCTGGGTTCACCCCGTGCCGCCGCGGCGTGCCGCGCCCGGTTGACCGTGCCGGCGCCGGCATTGTAAGCCGCCAGCGATAGTTCGATGTCGCCCTCGTACCATTGCTCGGCCTGCAGCTCGATGTAGTCCAGCGCGGCCTGGGTCGAGGCGATAACGTCGAGGCGAGCATCGTAGCCGTTATGGCGATGCAAGCCCAGGGCATCGGCGGTGCCGGGCATGAACTGCCATAGGCCGGCGGCACCGCGATGGCTGCGGGCCAAGGGATCGTAAGAACTTTCCACGAACGGGATCAGGCTGATCTCGCCGGGCAACCCCCGATGTTCTACCTGCTCGGTGATCCACGCCATCCACGGCCGAGCACGCTCGATGATTTCGACGATATTGCCCGGGTTGGCTCGGTAATGATCGATCCACTCCTGAACACGGGCGTCTCGGCGGCGATCATGCCATTCCAGGTTGTCGCGCAACCTCTCCCAGGCGTCACCGGGGCGGAACTCGAGGCTCAGGTCATCCCAGAAATGGTGCGTCGGCTGGGCCGGCGTAGCCCCGGGGTGAGGACTTGCCAGTAGCCCCGGGCTAGTCGCCGATAGCGCACCGATCAAAGCGATACCTCCGGCAAGGGTCAAGGTCCACTGCCGCGTCGTTCGGTAGGTCATGCGTTCTCCTTCAAGGCACGTGCAGGGCACGTTGCCCATGGGATGCGTCGATTTTCAGAAACTGTCTTTCCAGGCACGCAGGGTGGTGAAAGTGGCCTGGTCGGTATCGGTATCGCCGTGCCTTGCCGCCGTGGCGCGCACATCCGGGTCACCGCAGCGCAAGAACGGGTTGATGCGCTTCTCCCGGGCCAAATGGCTCGGCAGGGTAGGGCGGTCGAGATCTCGGGCACGCTGGGCTTCGACAATGGCATCGGCAACGTCCCGGTTGTTCGGGTCGGCCGCCTGGGCAAACCGGAGGTTGGCCAGGGTATATTCGTGCGCAGCGAACACCAGTGTGTCGTCCGGCAGTGCAGCCAGTATCTGCAGGGAACGGTACATCTGCTCTGGGCTGCCTTCGAACAGGCGACCGCAGCCGGCCGCGAACAAGGTGTCGCCACAGAACAGCAGCGGTGGGATGCCGGCGGTGAAGAAGGCGATATGATCTAGGGTATGGCCCGGTACTTCATGAACATCGAAGCGTCTTCCCATGACCCGGCAAGTATCGCCTTTCCCGACACGTTCCGTCAGACCGTCGATGGCGCTGTTGTCGGGGCCGATCACTCGCGGCGAATAACGATCGATGAGCTGCGGCAAGCCACCGATATGATCGGGATGATGATGGGTGACGAGAATGGTGCCGAGAGTGAGATCCTCTTGCTCGAGAATTCGTACGACCGGCTCTGCATCGCCAGGATCCACGACACAGACTTCGGGGCTCGTATCCTGGCGCATGAGCCAGATATAGTTGTCGCTTAAAGCGGGAATCGGTGTCACGCTCAGCATAGGCAGTCTGTCCTTCGTCGCGTCGTCAACCGAAGTGAGTGGCGGTCGTTGGCCCGTTCCTCGCACCCGGCGGCACGGCCGCATCAGCGTGAGCGTTCGCTCGACGAGGGCCGTGCACGGCAAAGATGCCGGAAATGCCTGCAAAACCGGTGATCATGGAGGTATTGGTCAGCAATGTCAAACTCGCATGAAGCGTTCGCCCTGGCACGGCTGTATCGGGAAGGGAGTCGTTACTGGACCAGCGAGGACGGCCAGGCGCACTGGCGGGCCGAGCGGGCCTGCCTGGGACCGATCTGCGAAGGCCTGCATGGTGGCCACAGCCTGGAGCTCGGCATGGGCCCTTCGCTTACCGACATGTCGCCCATTCGCCACAACGTACGTTGGGCACCGACGGCGGAACTGGCTGAAGGCTCCTCTACTCTGGTGTGTCCGCTGGATGCCCTCGCGCTGCCCGACGAGTGTTTCCATCTGGTCCTCGTTCACCATCTGCTGGAGGTCGTAGATGAACCCCATCGCCTGCTCCAGGAAGCTGCCCGAATCACCGCGGACGATGGATGCCTGGTCGTACTCGGCTGGATGCCGCTGGGGTTGGGCGGCCTGGCTCGTCTCACACCGGGACGCCGCAACCACCTGCCCTGGCGTGGGCACTGGCGCACACCGTCCAAGCTGAGCGATTGGCTTGCGTTTGTCGACTTCCGCGTCGAGCGGGTAGACTACTGCGGCTTTCACCTGCCCGGCAGCCCACCCAGCAACGCCGCTTTGGAAACGCTGGGACGCCGCCACAACGTGCCGCTGGGCGACAGTTACATCATTCATGCCCGTCGCCGAAGCCGACTCGCACAGAGCCAGCGTCCCAGCTTGAGGCTGCATAGCACATTGGGCGGTGGTGCGCTGGGTCATGCCACGCGTATCGGCGGTGCCGCACCAGAACCGAGCAGAAGGACAGCCGAAGTTGAGTGCCACTGACAAGCCCTTACCCAAGGTCATCATTCATACCGATGGAGCCTGTCGCGGCAATCCCGGCCCGGGGGGCTGGGGAGCCGTTCTGAACAGCGGCAGACACGAGAAGACCCTGAACGGCTTCGAGGCCTCAACTACCAACAACCGTATGGAGCTGATGGCCGCGATCATGGCGCTGCGAACGCTCAAGCAAGCCTGCGACGTCGAGCTGTGGACTGACTCCGAGTACCTGCGCCGCGGCATCACCGAGTGGATTCACGGCTGGATGAAGCGCAACTGGAAGACGGCCAGCAGACAACCGGTCAAAAACGCCGAGCTGTGGCGGGAGCTGCTTGAGGAAACGCATCGTCATCGTATCCACTGGCACTGGGTCAAGGGCCACAGCGGCCATCCCGGCAACGAGCGAGCCGACGCGCTGGCCAATGCCGCCATCGACGCTCACTGGAGCCGCGGCAAAACGTCTACCACCCCCCAACCCGAGTCCTAGCCCATGCGTCAGATCGTTCTGGATACCGAAACCACCGGCATCGACCCGCGCGAAGGCCACCGTCTGATCGAGATCGGTGCCGTGGAGCTCGTCAACCGGCGCCTGACGGGCAATACCTACCATCAATACATCAACCCGCAGCGAATGGTCGAGGCAGAGGCCATCGAGGTGCATGGCATCACCAACGAGTATCTCGTCGACAAACCGGTCTTCGCCGAAGTCGCCGATGCCTTCTGGGCGTTCATTCGCGGCGCGGAGCTGGTGATCCATAACGCCGCCTTCGACGTCGGCTTCATCGATCACGAATTCACGCTGCTGCTGGGCTCACGTGGCGAGCCGCGCCTGGGGCCGGTAGCGGAGCACTGCCGCATCCTCGACACCCTGCAGTTGGCCCGTGAACGGCATCCCGGTCAGCGCAACAACCTCGATGCGCTGTGCAAGCGGTACGAGATAGACAACGGCCATCGCGTACTGCATGGCGCCTTGCTCGATGCCGAGATTCTGGCGGAAGTCTACCTGGCCATGACCGGCGGGCAGACGGCGCTATCGCTGGATGCCGAAGAGCGGAGCGACAGCCAGGCCATGGCCAGCGGCCTGGCGATCCGGCGCATGGATCTTCCGGCCGGCCGCCTTCGCGTGCTGCGCCCAGGCGATGAGGAACACGCAGCGCACCAGGCCAAGCTCGAGCAGATTCGTCAGGTAGCGGGCAGCTGTCAGTGGGATGCGCTGATGGACCCGCCTCAGGGGAACCGCGATGCTACGCCGTGAGCTGCCGTTAGACGTTACCGGCGGCAGAGTCATCCGGGTCGCTTCCGGGCGCATTGCCCCAGGCCCGGACGATACGCCCCTCCAGCAGGCGCAGCCTTGGCCAGAGAGCGTACAACCGTTGGCCTACTGGCACGACGAGCCGATCGCTCTGTCGGTGGAGGAGCATGGTGGAGAGAGCTGGCCCGATGGCCGCCAATGGCTCACCCGACTCCCCGAGTCCTGGTTTCCGTTGATCGCCACGGCCTTACAGGTCGCCGCCTGGCTTCGCGATCACCGTTTCTGCGGCCGCTGCGGAGCGTCCGCCGCCCGGCTAGACGCCGAGTTCGCCATGCACTGCCACCAGTGCGGACACCGCAACTACCCGCGCATTTCGCCGTGCATCATCACTCTGGTAACCCACGGCGACGCCATGCTGCTGGCTCGCAGCCCACGCTTCCCACCGGGGCGCTACTCCACCCTGGCAGGCTTCATCGAGCCGGGGGAGTCGGCCGAGGAGGCCGTCCATCGCGAGATCCATGAGGAGGTAGGCGTCAGTGTGGGACGAATACGGTACTACCGCAGCCAAGCCTGGCCTTTCCCGCATGCTCTGATGTTGGGGTTCTTTGCCGAAGCGGCCAGCCGTCGCATTCGGATCGATGGCATAGAGATCGCCGATGCGGCATGGTTCCACCCCAAGCGGCTACCGCAGTTGCCGCCGCCGTATTCAATATCCCGCGCATTGATCGAAACCCATCTGGCCGAGGTGGCCGACGGCATCGTCCAGCGAAGCTGACGAAATGCAACGGGCCGCCAATTGGCGACCCGTTGTGCAAGGCAGGCTCGGTGATCAGCGATTCGGAAACAGACTGGTCAGTTTGGTGGCCAGCATTACGTTGCCCGTTGCCTTGAGCTTGCCGGTCATGAACGCCGTCATGCCGTTGACCTCGCCGGTCATGATGCCCTTCAGCGTCTCGCTGCTCATGGAGAGCGATACCGAGGGATCGTCATGCTCGCCTTCCTCGATCGACAGTGTGCCATCCTTGACCACCAGGTAGTGACTGCCGTTGTCGCTGAAATGGAACTGGAAGACATCGTCCATGCCCTTGGCAGCCTGTGGGTCGAAGCGCTCTTGCAGTTTATCTAGTGTCGAGGTGGACATGGGAATCTTTCCTTCATGGGGATCGAGTGGTTAGGGGAACCCGAGTGACAGAGGTTATTTCAAACAGTTGTTTCAATCAAGCCCGTTGCCAGCGCCGCCGTGCGACGTCACGATTGGGCTATCAATGCGAAAACGGAGTGGCGACGTGAATGAATGGCTAATGGACATGGGGCGATTCGTCGTACAGATGTCGATATTGACCCTGCTGGTCGTGGTGGCGGTCGTGGTGGTCGCTCGCATCAGGAACGAGGCAGGAGAGCGCGTCCGCCTGCGCATCGATGAGCTCAACGATCGCCTCGAGTACCGTCGTCGACGCCTGGCGCTGGCCGCCACTGAGCCGAACGCCCGCAAGCGTCTGGCCAAGGCCTTTCGTCGCGACGACAAGAGCCGCTCCCGTGCGAGCCGCAAGCAGGCCGGCGAAACTCGCAGCACGGTATGGGTATTGGATTTCCACGGTGACCTCAGGGCCACGGCAGTGGACCGCTTCGCCGAGGAGATTTCTGCGGTGACGTCGGCGGCAAGCGAAGGAGATGAAGTCGTGATCCGACTGGAATCGGCGGGAGGCCTGGTGCATGCCTATGGCCTGGCAGCCGCTCAGGTCGACCGGCTGCGCGAGGCGGGGCTCAACACCACGGTATGCGTGGACAAGGTGGCGGCCAGCGGGGGCTATCTCATGGCATGTGCGGCAGATCAGCTGCGAGTCGCTCCGTTTGCCGTCCTGGGCTCTATCGGCGTCGTGGCCCAGTTACCCAACGTACACCGGCTGCTCAAGCGTCATGATGTCGACGTCGAGCTGCTCACGGCCGGCGAGTACAAGCGCACGCTGACCGTTTTCGGGGAGAATACCGAAGAAGGGCGGGAGAAGTTTCAATCGGATCTCGAGCATATTCACGAGCTGTTCAAGCAGCACGTGGTCGAGCGTCGCCCGAGGCTGGATATCGAATCAGTGGCAACGGGAGAGGTGTGGTATGGGCGCGACGCGCTCGAGAAGGGGCTGGCGGATGTCTTGGGTACCAGCGAGGCCTATCTCGTGGAGCGGATGAAGGAAGCACGCGTCGTCAGCCTGCGTCTGGAAGCTCGACAGCCGCTGGGAAAACGACTCGGCATGGCTGTCCGGGAAGGCGTTGAGGGCGGCATCGAACGGCTCGTGGAGCGACTCGATGCAAGCCGCTGGGAAAAGCGCTGAGCCGTCCTGACTGGGTCATCAAGCTTCCTGTAGCTTGACGAGGGCGCCGATCATCTCGCGAGCCTGCTTTCCCTGCAGCGAGTAGTAAATGGTCTGCGATGCTCGGCGCGTCGACACCAGACCCTCGCGTCTCAGAATGGCCAAATGCTGTGACAACGCCGACTGACTCAACGCCAGGCGCTGGTTGAGCTCGGTCACCGAAAGCTCGGAGCCATCCAACAGGCACAAGATGCGCAGCCGGTTGTCGTTCGCCAGCGCCTTGAGTAGGGCGGTGGCCTGGTCGATGGCTGGATTGCCGGCCTGGAGAAGGCGGGATGCAGCGCTGTGCGAGGTGCTCATGATGATCTCCCCGTGTTGCTGCCCGGGCCATGTCCTGGCTCGGGTCAGGCGGCTTCGGGCGGCTACCCGGCCCACGACAGAGAGCGCAATCCACCTGTCGCAGACATTGCGATCCGGCAGTGCCCAAGTTTGGTCATGGCATTGCTGATTTAGTCATCATTGATAGTGACTCCGCGGCTGTCAAACGAAGAATCAACCTAGTCGGCACGCATTTCTTGAATTCTTTGCTCATTGTCAACAATAAAGAGGGGCACTGAAGCTTTAACACCTGATTTTGAGCAAATTAGCCGATGGTATGAAGGAAATTTCGCCAGAAACCTCTAGAGTGTCAACAATCTCAGTGCCACGCGATGTCGGACAGGACGCTCATGACAACCTACAAAGCCGAATTCCAACGCTCCATCGACCAGCCGGAAGCCTTCTGGGCCGACCAGGCGCAGCGGATCCCATGGTTTACCCCCCCTCGTACCATTCTCGAATACGACGACCAGGGCCATGCTCGCTGGTTCGTGGACGGCGAGATGAATATCTGTCACGCCGCGCTGGACCATCATGTGGCGCAGGGGCGCGGCGACCAGCCTGCCATCTACTGGGACTCACCGGTCACCGGTGGCAAGCGTACCCTGACCTATGGCGAGATGCGCGATGAAGTGGCGCTGTTCGCCGGCGCGCTGAAGGAGCTCGGCGTCAACAAGGGCGACCGGGTCGTTATCTATATGCCCATGGTGCCCGAGGCGCTGGTGGCCATGTACGCCTGCGCTCGCCTGGGCGCGGTGCACTCCGTGGTGTTCGGCGGCTTCGCCCCGCACGAGCTCGCCGTCCGCATCGACGATGCCCAACCAAAGGTGGTGGTGGCAGCCTCCTGCGGCATCGAGGTCGAGCGTGTGGTTCCCTACCAGCCGAATATCGAGGCAGCCATCGAGCACAGTGAGCACAAGCCCGACGCCTGCGTCTATCTGCAGCGCGAGCAGCAGCGCGCCAAACTCGGCCCGCACGACCATGACTGGGCGGAACTGATGCAAAAAGCCACGCCGGCCGATTGCGTGCCGGTCAAGGGCAGCGATCCGCTCTATGTGCTTTATACCTCGGGCACCACGGGCAAGCCCAAGGGCGTCGTTCGTGATACGGCAGGCTACGCTGTGGCGTTGCACTACTCCATGGAGACCATCTATGACGTGGCACCAGGAGATGTGTTCTTTTCCGCCTCGGACGTCGGCTGGGTGGTGGGGCATTCCTACATCGTCTATGCCCCTCTGTTGCGCGGGTGCACTACGGTCGTCTACGAAGGCAAGCCGGTAAAGACGCCTGATGCAGGCGCTTTCTGGCGCCTGATCAGCCAGTACCGGGTCAAGAGCTTCTTTACCGCCCCCACGGCTTTCCGGGCCATCAAGAAAGAGGACCCCGACGGCACATTGTTGCCGCAGTACGACATCTCATGCCTGAGAGCGCTCTACCTCGCCGGCGAGCGCCTCGACCCACCGACGTTCCACTGGCTCGACGACTTGCTCGAGGTACCGGTGATCGACCACTGGTGGCAGACCGAGACCGGTTGGCCGATCGCCGCCAATTTGCACGGCTTGGAACCGATGCCTACCAAGGCCGGCAGCGCCACCGTGCCCGTACCGGGTTTCCATGTACAGATCCTGAATCGCGACGGCGAGCAGGCCCGGCCGATGGAGCAGGGCAGCGTAGTCATTCAGCAGCCCATGCCGCCTGGCTGCCTGGTAGGCATATGGGGTGACCCGAAGCGCTTTCACAGTGCCTACATGGCGGCATTTCCCGGCTACTACCTGACCGGCGACGGTGGTTACTTCGATGAGGAGGGTTACCTGTTCATCATGGGCCGCACCGACGACGTCATCAACGTGGCTGGGCACCGACTCTCGACCGGAGAGATGGAAGAAGTGGTTGGAGCGCACAAGGCGGTCGCGGAGTGTGCCGTGATCGGCATCCACGATGCTCTCAAGGGCCAGATTCCTGTCGGTCTGGTGATACCCAAGGACGGTTTCGACGGCGACGAGGTCGCGCTCGAGAACGAGCTGATCGCCCTGGTGCGCGAGAGAATCGGCCCGGTCGCCTGTTTCAAGCAGGTCCTGGTGGTCAACCGACTGCCCAAGACCCGCTCGGGCAAGATTCTGCGCAAACTACTGCGTAACATCGCCGACGGCAAGGAGTACGGAGTACCTTCTACCATCGATGATCCCGCCAGCCTGGAAGACGTGCATGAGGCCATGAAGGCGCGTGACGTTGGCGCCGCGCACGAAGCTCGCCAGGTCTGAGCTGCCTGCACAGGAAGCCCATTGCGTCGCCTTAGGGCGGCGCAATGGCTATTGGCCATCGCTCCCGGATTGGCCGGCGCCACTTCGCCACGTATAATCCGCACCTTACTCCGGCAACCGATTCCGTCGGATGCCAGCGAGGGTTCCCTCACCCCTCGTCCGTAAACACGGCCATGCCATGGCCGCCAAAAAGGATTCACTCATGTTCCTGTTGTCGCAAGCGCAGCAACGCCGCTGCCTGCTGTTGCTGGTGTCGTTCCATATTCTGGTGATCGCAGCCAGCAACTATCTCGTGCAGCTACCCTTCACGCTGTTCGGATTTCATACCACCTGGGGCGCATTCAGCTTTCCCTTCATCTTCCTTGCCACCGATCTCACGGTGAGGCTGTTCGGCAAGGAGCCGGCCCGGGCCATCATCATGCGGGTCATGCTGCCTGCGCTGTTCATCTCCTATACCGTCTCGGTCATCTTCCCCCAAGGAAGCTTTGCTGGATTGGCGGCGCTGGGGGAGTGGAATCTGTTCGTCGCGCGCATCGCAATGGCGAGCTTCATGGCCTATGTGCTGGGCCAGTTACTCGACGTTCAGGTCTTCGATCGTTTGCGTACCCTGCGCGCCTGGTGGATAGCACCGGCAGTCTCCACCGTACTGGGCAACCTGGCCGACACGGCGGCTTTCTTTTTCATCGCGTTCCACCACAGCCCCGATCCCTTCATGGCGGCGCACTGGGTCGAAATCGCTGCGGTCGACTACGTGATCAAGCTCGGCATCAGCCTGCTGTTCTTCCTGCCCTTGTATGGCCTGCTACTGGCCTGGCTGAGTCGTAGACTGGTGTCATTTACCGGGCAGCAAGACCTTGCCCCGCAGCATCTCTGAGCGCCAGCCCCATGAATCGTCAAGCCAACCACGCGGAGGAGTGATGAGCGTCGAACTCAACTACCACGACACTGGCGGAGAGGGCACGCCTCTCGTCGTCGTCCACGGCTTGCTGGGCAGCGCCGACAACTGGCGTTCACACGTCAAGCAGTGGCAGGCCCGGCGACGGGTCGTGGCGGTCGACCTGCGCAACCACGGCCGCTCGCCGCACGCCGAGGGCATGAGCTATCGCGAGATGGCGGCCGACCTGCTGGCCCTGATGGATCGTCTGGCCATCGACAAGGCGCACCTGCTCGGCCATTCGATGGGGGGCAAAGTCGTTATCAGCTTGGCGCGCTTGTCACCGCAACGCGTGGCCTCGCTGATCGTGGCAGACATTGCACCGCAAGCTTACGGGCACGGCCACGACGCCATCTTCGCCGGGCTCAGGTACCTGCAGCGTGGCAACCCGGCAAACCGGCGGGAAGCCGACGAGTTGCTGGCCGAGCATGTCGAGGAGCGACCCGTCCGGCTGTTTCTGGCCACCAACCTGGAGCGGGCAGAGAACGGCGGGCTGGCACTGAGAATCGGCCTGGACCAGATCGAAGCCGGCTACCCGGACATCATGCAGGCGCCCGCCGGAGAGGCAGCCTTCGATGGGCCGGTGCTGGTTCTGCGAGGAGGTAAATCACACTACGTGCCGGACTCGGCACTGGCCAATCTGCGTGACGTGCTGCCCAACTCGCGGCTGGTAACCCTCGAAGAAGCCGGCCACTGGCTGCACGCCGAACAGCCCGAGGCGTTTCAAGCAGCGGTCGAGGAATTTCTGGATTCGCTGGACGCTTGACGAACCTCAAGGCGCCGAAGTGCCGAGGTCGATGGCGAGCCGCTCCAGCGGCGTCATCGTCTCGACGACGCCCGCCTCGTGGAGGAACTGCTCGAAACGCAGGTAGCGTCCGTGATCCACGGCCGCCGGCTGCAGGGCAAGGCGAGGATAGATGTCTGCCCAGGCGTCCTGCCCGGCCTGACCGGCGAGTGCGGGCTCGGCTTTCTCCAGTAGCGCCCAAGCCTCTTGTGGATGGTTGACGATCCACAGTGCGGCCTCGTCGAGGGCCGATACCAGGCGGCGCACGGCATCACGCTTGCCATTGAGCTGGTCACGGTTGGCCATCAGTATCAAGCCATCGTGGGCAGGCAGCCCATTGGCCTCGCTCGGTAGCGTCCGCGTCATTATGCCTTCATCGGCCAATTGGCGGGGCAGCAGATAGCGATGGTGCATCATCAGCCCATCGACTCGCTGCTCACGCATGGCTTCGACGGCGGAATAACCAAGTTCCTCGAGCCCTACCAGCTCGAGACCCTTGGCCATGCCCAGCAACTCGGTCAGCATAAAGGCCAGCACCACGTCGCGCCCATCACTGTCAGTCACCCCGATGCGCAGCCCCTCAAGCGCAAAGTCATTGCCGGCACTCTCGCTGGCACCGCTCAACACCAGCCCGGAAACGGGAGCTGCGACCAGCGTCGCCACGCGCACCACAGGCATCTGCCTGTCGACCAGGAGGTGCAGCTGGGGCTGACGTCCTAGCGCCAGGTCGGTGCGTCCGGCCGCCAGCAGCTTGGCCGGAACACTGGGATCCGCCGGCACGACCAGCGTCACCTCCAGCCCACGGCGCGCAAACATGCCTTTCTCACGCGCCACGAGCAGGGCGGCATGCTGAGGATTGAGATACCAGTCGAGAGTGATGGAGAGGTGAGTGGTGGGCGGTGGCACGATGGGGTCGGCGGGTTCGCTGACCACGGCGGGAACTTCCAGCGCCGGCTCGCCCTCATGTTCCCGCTCACTGGGATGCTCGCTTGGCAGCAGCCGGTCGAGGACCCCCGGGCCCTCGACCGCCGGAGGTACCTCGACCACGGCCGAGGCTTCACTCGACGCCAGGGTCTCGGTGTCCAGCAGTGGGGCAGGCACCTTGACGACGCTATCGAGATGAAGCGGCGGAGCGGGAAGCGGCACGGGATCCCGGTCAGGGTCGGCCATGAGCGGGAGAGAAAGCGGCAGCACCAGCATTGCGATCGTTCCAGCCAGGGCGCGAACCATGCAGCTTCGATGGGACTTGGCCATGGATGACGATCTCCAGGCAATACGTAAGCATCGGTAAGCAGCTAGTTTATCGTTGTCGCGCCTGCCATGGCTAGCCGAGGCGTCGCCTGCTTCGACTCGGGCACACGTGGCATAATGTGGTATCCCAGCTCGAGGTCATGCATGGACACCATCAATACTCTTTTCCTGCTCTCCGGTTTCTTGATCGCCCTAAGCGTCGTGGCCAGCCGCATCTCTTCCATGGTGGGGCTGCCACTTCTGCTGATTTTCCTGGGGCTGGGAATGCTGGCAGGCGAGCAGGGGATACTCGGCATCCAGTTCGATGACTACTCGCTGGCATTTCTGATCGGCCATCTCGCGCTGGCGATGATCCTGCTAGACGGGGGCCTACGCACACGCCTCAAGACCTTCCGCGTCGGATTCAAGCCCGCCCTGTCGCTGGCCACACTTGGCGTTTTCGTCACCAGCGGACTGGTGGGGGTATTTGCCATGTGGGTCTTCGAGCTGACGCTGGCTCAGGGTCTGTTGGTGGGAGCCATCGTCGGTTCGACGGATGCGGCAGCGGTATTCTCGATGCTCAGTGGACGTGGCGTTCACCTCAACGAGCGCGTCAGCGCCACGCTCGAGATCGAGTCCGGTACCAACGATCCCATGGCCATCTTCCTGACCCTGCTACTGGTCGAGCTGCTGGTAGGCGACATCCGCGGTCCACTCGAGACCGTGTGGTTCATGGTGCTGCAGTTCGGCCTTGCCACGCTGATCGGCCTGGGCGGTGGCTGGCTAAGTGCCAAGCTGCTGCGCTGGCTGGACCTCGCCCCGGGCCTCTACTCGCTGCTGGCCCTGGGCCTGGGCTTCTGCGTCTTCGGCGCGACCAGCTTTCTTGGCGGGAGTGGCTTCCTGGCGATTTACCTGACCGGGCTGATGATCGGCAACCAGCCAGGCCGACATCTCAACTTCATCCTTCCGGTGCATGACGGTTTGGCGTGGCTGAGCCAGATCGGACTTTTCCTGATCCTGGGCCTGCTGGTCAATCCTTCCGGGCTGCTCGAGTTTGCCTTGCCGGCCTCGCTAGTGGCGCTGGCCCTGATCTTCATTGCCCGACCACTTGCGGTGCTGCTCACGGTAAAACCCTTCTTTCGCTTTCGCTGGCGCGAGATCGGTTTCATCTCATGGGTAGGGCTGCGCGGAGCTGTCCCCATCGTGCTCGCCATCTTCCCCGTCATCGGCGGGGTGGAAAATGCTGCCCTCTACTTCAACGTTGCCTTCGCCGTGGTATTGCTGTCGCTGCTGATCCAGGGCGGCACCTTGCCTTTGATGGCGCGCTGGACGAAGGTGGAAGTCCCTCTCGGCGTGACACCGGACCACCGCGGCCCGTTGGGAATCCTGCCCGAGAACGATTATGAGTTGTTCGTCTACAGGGTGGACAATCAGGATCTGGACGATGTCCCCATTCGCCTTCTGCGCTTTCCCTCAGGCGCGGTGATCTCGGCGCTCTTCCGCCAGCATGCCATGCTGCATCCCAAGGGCAGCACCCGGCTCAAGGCCGGCGATGTCATTTGCGTCATTGGGCGCAGCGAGGACTTGCCGGCTCTCAACCGGCTCTTCAGCGGCGATGCCAAGCTCAAGCGCGAACGAGCCTTCTTCGGTACCTTCACCTTCGACGGCGATGCGCTGATGCAGGACATCGCCGGCGTCTACGGGCTTACGCTGAGCCCGGGGGAGAGCGCCATGACCCTTGCCGAGTTCGTATCGCTGCGAGTGGGCGGCCACCCCGTCGTGGGGGACGACGTCGACTGGCATGGCATCCATTGGGTCATCAGCGAAATGGACGGCAATCGCGTCACCCGGGTCGGCTTGCGCCTTTACTAGCCGTCGTGAGCTGCACTTCCTCTGCAACGGCTGGCACCGGCCCACTTCGGCGGGCTGTGCTACCCGCCTCGCTTGTCGCCCCCACAGGTGACAGCTACCTTCTTCGATACCATTTCGTTCAACGGGATTTGACGGAGGTCATCATGACGCGAGGACTCGGGGGTCGCTCACCCGCCAACATTACGCATCACCTGCAAGGCGTGGATTTTCCGGCTCAGCGTGAGGATCTGGTCACGCAAGCCCAAGCCAATGGAGCGGAAGACGATGTCCTGGAGGTCATACGTCGCTTGCCGGAACAGGAATACGAGAGCATGGCCGATGTGACCAAGGGGGTAGGCGAGGTCGAATGAGCCCTTCACTCGCATAACAAGGAGAGCGGTATGCTCAAGTTCCTAGCCAGCACAGTCGGCATCATTTTCCTCATTGGCTTGGTTGTCGTTATAGGCTTGCTGATGCTCATTTTCTGACAATCATGTGCTCTTGCCTTGGGCGGCTGCGCTGCTCAAGGCTCGATAGGTACTGCTGCATCGCAAGACACGGTCGCATTTCGCTAGTATGTCAGTATGCCGGCAACGACGTTGAGTGGAGCTTGCGATGTTGTTTACACCTCGACAGTGGCTCGTTCTACTGGCGGGTCATGTCATCGGTACATTTCTCTTCGTGATACTGGGCTGGCCGCCCGATGCCAACCACGACCTCTTCCTGGCTTTTGGCGGTATGCTGGTACCGACTCTGTTGGCCTTCGTTGGCGCATTACTGGGGCGCATACATAGCCGGCAAGGCGCAAGCATCGGGATGATCGTCGGCTATGTGCTCTTCTTCGCCCCGGCCAGCGTGATGATGCTGGGCAACTGAGCCGGAAACAACGACGCCCGGCCGAAGCCGGGCGCATGGGTTGTGACGGGCAGTCGGTTCTTCAGCCGTGGATGGCGAAACTGCCTGCATTTAGCCAGAGATGGGCAGCGACACTGGCAGCGTAGCCCAGCGCAATGACCGGCGCCCAACGCAGGTGTCCCAGGAAGGTGTAATTGCCGCGCGCCTGACCCATCAGTGCCACACCGGCAGCGGAACCGATCGACAGCAGGCTGCCGCCGACCCCTGCGGTCAGGGTGATCAGCAGCCAGTGACCGTGAGACATTTCAGGCTCCATGGTCAGCACCGCGAACATCACCGGGATGTTATCGATCACGGCGGAAACCACTCCCAGTACGATGTTGGCCCAAGTGGCATCCCAGCCGCTGTAGAGCACCTCGGAAAGCAGACCGAGGTACCCCAGGAAGCCCAGGCCGCCCACCGACAGGACCACGCCGTAGAAGAAGAGCAGGGTATCCCACTCGGCGCGAGCCACGCGGTTGAAGACGTCGAACGGCACCACACTGCCCAGTTGACGCAGCTTGCGCTCGTCACCGCGCTGCGTATAGCGGATGCGCTTTTTCTCGAGCGAGCGGGGCAAGGTCATGCGCAGGAAGTAACCGAAGAACTGCAGGTAGCCCAGGCCGGTCATCATGCCCAGTACCGGTGGCAAGTGCAGCAGGGTATGACAGGCCACCGCCGTCGCCACGGTGAAAAGGAAAAGCGCAATGATGCGACGCGCGCCCCGCTTGAGCCAGACGTCCTCGTAGACTTCTTCCGGCTTGCGGTTGTTGATGAAGAAGCTCATCACCACGGCCGGAATGAGGAAATTGACCAGTGACGGCACCAACAGATCAAAGAATTCGTAGAACTGCACGATGCCCGCCTGCCAGACCATCAGCGTGGTGATGTCGCCAAAGGGGCTGAAGGCACCTCCAGCGTTGGCAGCCACCACGATATTGATGCAACAGAGATTGATGAAGCGCTTGTCGCCCTCGGCCACTTTCGTGACCACCGCACACATCAGCATGGCCGTGGTCAGGTTATCGGCAATCGGGGAAATCACGAAGGCCAGGCCGCCGGTCAGCCAGAACAGTTGCTTGTAGCTGAACCCTTTGCGAGTCATCCAGGAACGCAGCGCATCGAACACGCGACGCTCGTCCATGGCGTTGATGTAGGTCATCGCCACCAGCAGGAACAGCATCAGTTCGGTGAACTCGAGCAATACCTCGCGGAACGCATGTTCGGCCTCGTTGGGCATGCCAGACTGTACATAGACCCAGCCGATCATGCCCCAGATCAGTCCCGCCGCCACGAGCACCGGCTTGGACTTGCGCATGTGAATCTTCTCTTCGGCCATTACCAGCGCATAGGCAAGAACGAAGATAATGACCGCGGCAAAGCCTACCGCCGAATCGGTCAACTGCATGCTGCCGGTGACCGCCAAAGCGGCAGGACTGAACAGCAGGATGGCAAAAGCCAGCAATAGGATGCTCGGCCAACGGAAAAAATTCCGTAGCCTGGTTTGTTTACAGCAACCAGTTGGCATGGGTGATGTTCCTGTTGGTTAATTTTTCAGGGAGAGGTGAAGAAAGCGCCTGAATTTTACCATGCCCTGTTGCGGTGCAACAGTTATCCGGAAGGAGTAGAGGCGACTGGGAGGTAGACATTAGTCAATAAAAAACCCCTGACATCGCAGGGGTTTTCAGGAAAAAGAGTGGCGGAGGGACAGGGATTCGAACCCTGGAAGGGCGTTAACCCTTGCCGGTTTTCAAGACCGGTGCATTCAACCGCTCTGCCATCCCTCCGGCTCACGGGGGCGAATATTACCAGTTACACTCACAAGGTCAAGTGGGTTTCACCATGCAACACCAGAGGAGAGGGCAGGGCATGGCTGAGCATGACGCGGAAGGCGTGAAGCCAACCCCTGCCGTCGCGGCGGCAGTGGTGGAACGGGGCAGGGTACTGATGGTTCGCCGCCGCCATCCTCCCCATGACGATATGCTGGCGCTGCCAGGCGGGCGAATCGAATCGGGGGAGACGCTATTCGAAGCAGCCGTGCGCGAGCTGAACGAAGAAACCGGCCTGGTTGCCGAAGCCCAGCGTGTGGTCACCGCCATCGATCAGCTACAGTATGATAAAGGAGGGTACCTGCTCAGCCACTTCATCATCGTGGTGGTGACATGTCGCCGGGTGGCGGGCAATGCCGTCGCAGGCGACGATGCAAGCGAAATTCACTGGCTGGAAGCGCAACACATCAGGGAAGCATCTGACCTATGCGCCAGCGCACGTCAGGTGGCCCTCGAGCTACTGGAAGGCGGGCAACGCCGATGAAGAGGCGTTGAGTCGTGCAGAACTAAGGACTTGCGTCGGGAACCAAGCAACGGCATCCTTGGTCCACTGCAGAGATCAACCAAGATCAATCACAGGGAGCTCTGGATCAATGGCCTATCACGACACACATGTGGCACAGCATTCGTCACAGGCCGTCAGCGCCAGCAAGGTGTTGCGCAATACCTATGCACTGCTGGCTATGACACTGCTGTTCTCCGCCGTCACAGCGGGTGCCGCCATGGCCATGGGCGTCGAAAGAATGAACATCTTCGTGTTCTTCATCGGCGCATACGGCTTGATGTTCCTGGTGCACAAGACGGCCAATTCGGCCGCCGGCCTGCTGGCAACTTTCGCCTTCACCGGTTTCATGGGCTTCACTCTCGGCCCGATTCTCAGTGCCTATCTGGCGCTGCCCAACGGGGCTGCGCTGATCATGAACGCCCTAGCCATGACCGGGCTTACCTTCATTGGCCTTTCGGCCGTGGCCCTGGTCACCAAGAAGGACTTCAGCTTCCTCGGCAACTTCCTGATGGCGGGCGCCATCGTGCTGATCCTGGCCATGGTGGCGGGCCTGATCTTCCAGATCCCCACCCTGATGCTGATGGTATCGGCCGGCTTCGTGCTGTTCGCCTCGGCTGCCATTCTCTTCCAGACCAGCGAAATCGTGCACCGTGCCGGCGAGACCAACTACATCCTGGCCACCATTACGCTGTACGTTTCGATCTACAATCTCTTCGTCAGCCTGCTATCGTTGCTCGGTATCATGAGTAGCGACTGAGTCAGGCAAGTGCCGTACCAGGCCCCGCCAGTGCGGGGCCTGCGTGTTTGAGAACGCAGGAATCGCCCATGCGCTACGGTCTACTCGTCGAGGGTGCACCCTATAGCAGTCAAGCATCCCATTCCGCACTGCGTTTCGCCTCGGCGCTGGTGGCCAGAGGGCATCGAGTCGAGAGTGTCTTCTTCTACCACGATGGCGTCTATAATGCGTCTCGCCTCGCTGCGCCACCTCAGGATGAACCGCATCTCTACGATGCCTGGCGCTCGCTCAGCGCCGAGCACGGAACTCAACTGCAGGTCTGCATCGCCGCCGCACTGCGCCGCGGTCTGCTCGATTCGCGTGAAGCCGACCGCCACGGCAAGGCGGGCCATAGCGTCGAACCCCCTTTCGAGCTGACGGGACTCGGCCAGTTGATCGACCTGGGGCGGGAGGTCGATCGCCTGGTGACCTTCGCTCCTTGAGGATCCATGATGTCGTCAACCGTCGATTTCAGCGGTGACCTGCTGGTCATCCTGCGCCATGCTCCACACGGCAGCAGCTGGCTGCGCGAAGGCCTCGATACCGCACTGGTGGCTGCCGCTTTCGGTCAAACGGTGAGCCTGTTGTTCCAGAGCGATGGGGTACTGGCACTGACCAAAGGGCAGGGGGCCGGCCCGCTGGGTCAGAAGGGTACGGCGGCCACGCTGGATATGCTGGCCATGTACGATATCGAGTCGCTCTACCTCGATCCGGAGGCATTAGAGCGTTTTGGGCTCGGCGAGCAGGATCTGCTGCTTCCCGCCGTCGCACTAGATGCCGCTTCGCTCCCGCGACTCATTGCCGGGCATCGGCTGGTTCTCACGTTCTGACTGGCCGTCATGTTGCCAAGAGGGTGCAAATGATCCTGCATATTCTCAATCGTCCGCCCAGTTCGAGCCTGGTGTATCGTGACGCACTCGCTGCCATGGACGCCACGGATCGACTGCTGCTGATCGAGGATGGCGTTCTGGGAGCCCTGACGGCCCAGATTCGTCACTTCCAGGCGATAGAAGGTCGCCTGTTCGCTCTACGCGAGGATCTGAGCGCGCGCGGTCTCGAGGGACAATGCGACGCCAGTGTGCAGGTCATCGACGTGGATGGCTTCGTTACATTGACAGAAGAAGCCGACAAGACAGTGAGCTGGTTCTAATGGCTTCCTCTGAGATCGCACGCTACCTGGATACCGGCAACGGCCGCATCGCCCTGGATCCCGAAGGCTATCTCGTCGAACTATCGGAGTGGACTCCGGCCGTGGCCGAAGCGCTAGCCGCCGAGGAGGGGCGAGAGCTGACGGAGGAGCACTGGGAGGTGCTCAAGGTGATACGCCACTTCTATGAACGCTATGAAGCTTCCCCGGCCATGCGTCCGCTGGTCAAGGCGGTGGGCCAGACGCTGGGGCCGGAAAAGGGCCGTTCGCTGCATCTGATGAGACTCTTTCCCGACAGCCCCGCCAAGGTGGCAGCACGCCTTGCCGGGCTGCCCAAGCCCGCCAACTGTCTCTGACGGCCCCGGCATGAACTTTCTGGCCCATGCCTGGCTTGCCCGCGGCGGTAGCGATGACTTCCTCTATGGCAACCTGATTGCCGACGGCGTCAAGGGAAGCGACCTGAGCGCCTGGCCTGTGGAAGTGGCCAGCGGTATTCAACATCATCGCCGAGTCGACGCCTTCGTCGATACACACCCGGTGGTCCTCACGGCACGCCGGCGCGCACCTCAGGAGTATCGTCGTTATGCGGGCATCGCCCTCGATCTGGCGTGGGACCACTTCGTGGCACGGGAACTCGCACTGGACCAGTTGCCGTCTCACCTGGTCCAGCGCAGTTACCGGGTGCTGAGCCACCGGCCCGCACCGGCGCGCCTGGAGCGGATGATCCCGGCTCTGGTCGCCCAGGACTGGCTGCATCGTTACGCCGACTTCGACTTCACCTGCGATGCGGTGCGCGGTATCGGTCGGCGCCTGTCCGGGCCAAACCGCTTGGCCGCCCTGGTTCCCTGGCTGGAAGAGGATTACGCCGCCCTGGAGCAAGACTTTTATCGGCTATGGCCCGCAGTCGCCAAAGCACTGGAAGTGGCACCCGGCGGTCCATGACCGATGTCTCAATCACTCCTTAGCCAGAGACACTCGACCGTATCGCCGGGTTCAATCTGGCTATCCGCCGGAACGACGGCCAGCGCATCGGCGCCCACACAGGAAGAGAGCACGCCGGAGCCTTGGTCCGGGAAGGCGTGGGCGGTAATGCCGTCCTGCTCCATGGTCAGCGAAACGCGCATGTAATGGCGCCGAGGCCCCGTGCGGGTGGAGAAAGCGGCCCGCGCAGACAGGGACGGCAGGCTGGCAAGGCTCGGGCAGGCGAGCAGGGCGCCCATCAGCGGGCGCAGGAACAGCCAGGCGGCAACGAAGCTGGAGACGGGGTTGCCAGGCAGGCCGACGAAGCGGACCTCGCGCCCGTCGCTGGCGTCGAGCCGCCCCAGCGCCAGCGGCTTGCCGGGCTTGAGCGCCAGGCGCCACAGATCGAGCCGGCCGATCGCCTCGATGGCCGCCTTGACGTGATCCTCCTCGCCAACGCTGACACCGCCAGTGCTCACCACCACATCGGCCTGCTCGGCGGCGAGTGCCAGCATGGCCCGGGTGCCTTCGGCATCGTCGGGCATCGAGGCAATGAACGAGACTTCAGCGCCGAAACGCTGCAGCTGGTCCTTCAGCATGGGCCGGTTGCTGTTGTATATCTGGCCGGCGGCCAGCGGCTGGCCCGGTTCGACGATCTCGTCGCCGCTGTTGAGCAGGGCGACGCGCGGCCGGCGTCTCACTGAGACTTCCACCACGCCCTGGCTGGCCAGATGCCCAAGTGCGGCAGCGTCCAGACGCTGACCGGCCTCGAGCAGCACCGCACCTGCCGCCACGTCGCTGCCGCGATGGCGCACGTTGTTGTCGGCCGGCACCTGAAGCGGTATGTCCGCTGCGTCATCGACGACCTCGACCTTCTCCTGCATGACCACGCAATCGGCGCCGGGGGGTAGCGGGGCGCCGGTGAAGATTCGCGCGCAGGTGCCGCGCGACAGCGGCCGCGGCTCGCTGCCAGCGGCAATGCGCTGGACGATCGGCAAACGCTTGCCGGCGTCTTCATGGTGCAGGGCGTAACCGTCCATGGCGCTGTTGTCGAACGGCGGCACGTCGAGGCGGGCGATGACCTCTTCGGCCAGCACACGGCGTCCGGCCTGCTCACAGGGTAGGGTTTCGGCCTCGACGGGGGAGACGTCCTTCATCAGGGCGGCCAGCGCCGCCTCGACGGATTGCAGCTCAGACATGCTGGCCTCGTTCGGGGATGACCAGATTGGCGAAGTTGCATGGCTTATGGCGGCTGTCGAGCTGCTCGGCGAGCAGGCCGTCCCAGGCGGTACGACAGGCACCGCTCGAGCCCGGCAGACAGAAGATAGCGGTAGCGTTGGCCAGCCCGCCGAGGCAGCGACTCTGGATGGTCGAGCTGCCGATTTCCTGCCAGGAGAGCTGGCGAAACTGCTCGCCGAAGCCCTCGATGCGCTTGTCGAGCAGCACCGACACCGCTTCGGGCGTGGAGTCCCGCCCGGTAAAACCGGTCCCGCCAGTGGTCAGTATCACCTGGACGTCGGGATCGGCAATCCACTCGGCGACCACGGCACGGATACGGTAGACATCGTCGATGACGATGCGCCGCTCGGCCAGCCGATGGCCTGCCTCGGTAAGCCGTTCCGCGAGCAGGGCGCCGCTGCGATCGCTGCTGAAATCACGTGTGTCCGAAATGGTCAGAACCGCGATGCGTAGCGGGATCATGGCCTCGCTCATGATTGCGCGTCCTGCTTGCGGGCCTGGCGCGCCTCGAAGGCGGCCTGCTGTTCCGGCGTTGCCTCCTGCTGATAATTGGCTTTCCACTCGGCGTAGGGCATGCCGTAGACGTATTCGCGCGCGGACTCATAGTCGAGTTCGGCGCCCTGTTCGTCGGCAGCGGCCACCAGCCACTTGGAAAGACAGTTGCGGCAGAAATCGGCCAGTATCATCAGGTCGATGTTCTGCACGTCCTTGTTGGCTTCCAGATGCCGGAGCAGGCGGCGGAAGGCGGCCGCCTCGAGCTGGGTGCGTGTGGCGTCGTCGAGATGCTGCATGACGTAGGCTCCTGGTTGAGTCGCCTCAGGATAACAAAATGACATCGTGCGTGGCTGCTACTCAGGCCGTATCGCCGCGGGTACAGACCGAAAGGACGACGGCATCGTCTTCGCTCAACGAGACCAGTGCGTGCCCCATGTCGCTGTCGAAGTAGATGCTATCGCCACGTGACAGCTGCAGCGGCTCATAGAACTCGGTATAGAGACAAATCTCGCCCTCCAGCACCATCAGGAACTCCTCGCCATCGTGGCGCACCCACTCGCTGAACTCGTCGAAGCTGCGTGCCCGCACGATGGTCTTGAAAGGTATCATGCGCTTCTGGGCCAGTTCGCAGCTGAGCAGCTCGTGCTCGTAGGTAGGGGTAGGATGAAGCTGGCCCTCACCACGCCGGGTCAGGTCACGGCGCCCCATGGTGCGTGGCTGAACCTTCGGCGGCGTCAGCAGCTGCGGCAGGTCGATGTTCAGGCCGTTAATCAGTTTCTGCACGGCGGTGAACGTCGGCGAGATCTGGTCGTTCTCGATCTTGGAAAGGGTAGAGCGGGCCAGGCCGGTACGCTGGCTGACATCCTCAAGCGTCCACTGGTTGGCCAGGCGAATTTCCTTGAGTCGCTCGCCGAGCCGCAGCGGTTCGACGAACGGTTTGCGGCCCGAGGCGATGCGCAGTGCGGCCTGCTGGTCGGTATTGGCGGACATTGACGTGTTCACTATAGGAAACAGAGTTTCCTGAAGCGTACCACAGAAGCCCTTCGCGCACCGGCCGAGAGGCGCCTTCACGATTCGTGATCCCGACATGGCTCACGCTGATTCAAGTCTCGAAGGGCAAACCGAGCAGGGCCTTGACGTGCGCCTCGGCGCAGCGACCCAGGGAATCGAGGTCATATCCGCCCTCGAGCACCGAGACCAGGCGATTCTCGGCATACAGCGCGGCGATGTCCAGAGCCAGGCGGGTAATCCAGTAATAGTCTTCGTCTTCCAGGCACAGTTCCGCCAAGGGATCGTCACGATGGGCATCGAAGCCCGCTGAAACCAGCACCAGCTCGGGTTTGAAGGCGTGCAGCGCGGGTAGCCAGTCGTCTTCGATCGCTCGGCGGAAGGCGGCGCTGTCGGTACCGGCCTCCAGCGGCGTATTGATCACGTTCTGCCACTCGCTGCGCAGGTAGCGCCAGGGGTAGAAGGGAAACTGGAAGCTGGTGCAGATCAGGATGTCCGGATCATCCTTGAAGATATCGATGGTGCCGTTGCACTGATGCACGTCGAAATCGAGGATCGCAATACGGCGCGCTCCATACCGGGCCCTGGCATGCGCGGCTCCCACGGCGACGTTGTTGTAGAAACAGAATCCCATCGCGTCGGTCGCCTCGGCGTGGTGACCGGGGGGGCGCACGGCACAGAACACGTTGTCCGCCTGGCCACGATAGACTTGCTCGACACCGCGGACTACCGCCCCGGCTGCCACGCGGGCGGCATCAAGGCTATCGGGGTTCATCATCGTGTCGCTGTCCAGCGTGACGATGCCCGACTCGGGAACGCACTTGTCGAGCGCGCGCAGATGGCGAAGCGGGTGTACCCGGGCCAGCTCCTCCTCGCTGGCAGGGCGAGCCTCCGACTGCATGGTCTGCTGCAGCAACCCCGAGAGGGCCAGTCGAGCGCGAATGGCCTCCAGGCGCAGCGGGCTTTCGGGGTGCTCCGGGCCCATATGGTGAAGATCGCAGTTCGGATGCGAGATGAACGCCGTGATCATATGGAACTCCAGAGTGATTGAGGTCACCTTAATGGGCTCCACCCCTTGCATAACAGTGTCAATAAGTCGTACACAAGGAGGCACCTACTGCTCTGATGAGGTGACGTCTTGAGCACCAGATTCCTGCGCCACTTCTTCGAACCCCGTAGCATCGCGGTGATTGGCGCTTCGGAAAAGCCCCACTCCATCGGCGGTATCGTGATTCGCAACCTGCAGGAGGCCGGTTTTCCCGGGACGTTGTGGGCAGTCAACCGCAAGGGCTACGACTCGGTTTTCGACCAGCCCTGCGCGTCTCGCATCAGCGAGCTGCCCGAGACGCCCGACCTGGCCGTAGTGTGTACGCCGGCGGCTACGTTGCCCAAGGTAATCTCTCGGCTGGGTAGGATCGGCGTCAAGGCGGCACTGGTGCTATCCGGCGGGGCACACCTCGACGACGCCGAAGGCGACAAGGGCTCGATCCGCGAGCGCATGCTGGCGGCGGCGCGAGAATCGGGTATCCGGGTACTGGGGCCGGAGTGCATGGGCCTGATCGTCCCGGGCCGGCGCATCAATGCTTCGTACTCCAGCCAGCCGGTGAAAGCCGGAAAGGTGGCTTACCTGGGGCAGTCCGGCATGCTCGGCAACGCCATGATCGACTGGGCGGCAGGGCGCGGCATCGGCTTCTCGCACCTGATCACGGTGGGCGACAGTGTCGACGTCATGCTCCCCGACCTGATCGACTACATCAACCAGTACGCACCGACCCAGGCCATCCTGCTCCACCTGGAGCGTATCCAGGATTCCCTGCACTTCATGACTGCGCTGCGCGATGCCTCTCGTCATCGTCTGGTACTGGCGATCAAGAGCGGACGCACGCCGCAGTCCGATCTTTCCGGCATGCCACCGACACCGGGCATCGCCAACCGCGACGTGGTCTTCGAGGCCGCCTTCTCGCGCGCCGGTGTGGTGCGGGTAAACGATTCCGACGAATTGTTCGACGCACTGATGACACTGTCGCAGATGCGCCCGCTCAAGGGCGATCGCCTGGCCATCGTCTCAAACGGGCTTGGCCCTGCCATGCTGGCCATCGACAAACTGGTCAGCGCGGGAGGCGCCCTGGCAAGCTTCAGCGAGGCAACGCGCCGGGCGCTGCGCGAAGGCGAGTTCGACATGAGCAAGCCCGGCGAGAACCCGGTGGATCTCGGTGGGGATGCCACGCCGGAGCGCTTCGTCGAGGCGCTGGAGATCGTCGCCGCCGATCCCGGCGTCGACGCCGTGCTGGTGGTACATGCCCCCACGCGCCTGGCCCCCTCCAAGACCACCGCCCAGGCTCTGATTGCCAACCGCAAGCGCTTCAGACGCAACCTGCTGACCAGTTGGATGGGACTCGAGGGGGCGCTCTATGCACGTCACGAGTGCAGCATGGCGGGCATTCCCACCTATGTCTCGCCGGAGAAGGCAGTCAAGGCTTTCATGCACATGGTCGACTACCAGCGTGTACAAGCGCTGCTGCAGGAAACGCCGCCGAGCCTGCCTTTCAGCACTACCGCGGACATTCGTGCCCGTTGCCATCACCTGATAGAGCAGGCCCGGGCAGAGGGGCGCGAGACCTTGTCACATGCCGAGACGGCCCAGGTGCTCGAAGCCTATGGCATACCCGTGGCGCCAAGCCGCTATGTGCACACGCCAGCCGAGGCCGAGGCGGCTGCCCATGACCTCGAGGGACCGTGGGCGCTGAAAGTCGTGCATGACGGCAACTGCCGTCCTTTTCGCTACCGCAAGCATCCCCATCGCATATCGGCAGGGCTGCTGCAGGACCTGCATACACCGAGCCAGGTGGCTGAAGGACTCACCCGACTCGGTCACAAGGTCCATGAGAAATTCCCGCCGGTGAAGATTCGCGAATACTGCCTGCAATCCATGCAGCGGGGCAAACAGTCGATGCAGCTCTGCGCTGGCATCACACGCGACCCGGTATTCGGTCCGCTCATCGTGTTCGGCATCGGCGGCTACAAGGTCAATATCCTCGCTGACCGCCAGGTGGCCCTGCCGCCACTGAACATGACCCTGGCGGCGGATGTGGTCGGGCGCACCCACGCTGCGCGACTGATACGAGAGCACTCCGGTGAGCCCGAGCGCGACCTGGAGAGACTGTGCCAACTGCTGGTCAAGCTGTCACAGATGGCTTCGGACCTGCTCGAGCTACGTGGGCTCGAACTCAACCCTCTGCTGCTCAATCGCGACGGCATGCTGGCAGTGGATTTCGCCCTCGATCTCGGCAGTCCGGCACGCTTCGCGATCATGCCGTACCCCGAGGAACTACGTGAGTGGGTGACGTTGAATAATGGCATGCAGGTCGAGGTACGCCCCATCCGCGCAGAGGATGCCCCCTTGATTACCAGCTTCCACAGCCAGCTGTCGGAGGAGAGCATTCGCTTCCGTTACTTCCATAACAAATCCGACCTCAGTCAGCGCGACCTGTCGATCCTGTCGCACATCAATTATGACCGTCAGATGGCCTTTATCGCCGAGCACCAGCGGGAGGACGGCGGAAAGGAGATGCTCGGGGTGGTACGGGTATGGAACGATCCCGACAACATACGCACCGAGTTCTCAATCATCGTGCGCGACGACATGGCCGGGCAGGGGCTCGGCAGCCTGCTCATGAAAAAGATGATTGCCTATTGCAAGAGCGTGGGCACGCTGGAGATGATCGGCAAGGTGATGGTCGACAACCACCCAATGCGGGCACTGATGAAACACCTTGGCTTTCGCTGTCGCTACAACATGGAAGAGCAGGTGGTGGATGCGGTGTTGCGCCTCAATGAGCCAGAGAGCGAGTGGCAGAAACACCGACTGGAGAGCCTGCCAGACTAACGGAAACCCTGATTCATTCGAATCAGGGCTTCCTATCGCTCACGGGGCAAGACGGAACGCATGCCAGGCGTCATCGCGCTGCTCGTAGCGGATACGATCGTGCAGCCGGCTCGGCTGGCCTTGCCAGAACTCGATCATGCTGGGGGCCACACGATAGCCTCCCCAGTGTACGGGGCGCGGAATTTGCTGTCCCTCGTAGGCCTGTTCGAAGCGATGCTGACGCTCTTCGATCCAATGCCGATCGGGGATCACCACGCTCTGGGTTGCCACCCATGCACCCAACTGGCTGGCCCGGGGGCGGCTATCGAAGTAGGTGTCCGACTCCTCGTCGGAGACCGGCTCGACGCTGCCTTCAACGCGCACCTGGCGTCCCAGAGAGGGCCACCAGAACACTAGCGCGGCGTGCGGTACGTTGGCCAGCTCACTGCCCTTGTGGCTGTGGTAATTGGTATAGAACACCAAGCCTCTCTCATCGTAGCCCTTCAGCAGTACGATACGTGCGTGGGGCAACCCTTGACTGTCGACGGTGGCCAGTGTCATGACGTTGCCGTCTTCGCCTTCGGCATCCAGTGCCAGCGTCAGCCACTCGTCGAACAACACCACGGGGTCTGCCGGAACCATGCCTTCTTCCAGCCTGCCACCTTCATAGTCGCGCCGGATGTCGGCGATGTTGCGTGTCATGGCGTACTCCTCGTCATTTTTCTCCATGGTCGCCGCTGAGGGGAATCAGCACAACACCCGCGACTTGACCGTCATCACGTCTTGCTCGATCCGGGGCGAGACTCCTCAATCTCTGCGCTCCGCCTTGAGCTGACGACTGCGAAAGCGGGCATAGAACATGCTGCCGGTAAACAGCGCCAGGGCGGCCAGGGACTCGCCAATGCCGAGCAGCCCCTGTCCGGGCAGGGTCGCCAGCATGACTCCCTGGACGAAGTAGAGCAGGCTGACAAAGGCCAGCCAGGCATGGCCGCGTGGGCGCCTCCCCAGGATCGAGGGCAGGAAGAGAATGAGCGGCAGGGCGCGGATCAGTATCGGCGTCAGCGGGTGGGTGCCGGCCTGCATCGCCAGGCCGCTCCAGAACAACAGGGCCAGCAGGATCACATAGCTGGCGAGAACCAGCCGGCGACTGCGTTCGGTGAGCATGTCCAGGCCGTGACGAGCCTCGAGCCCTTCGACCCAGCGCCTCATCGGGCTTCCGCTCTCATGCGGACGAGCGCCAGGGCCAGGTGCGCCAGGCGTTTCCCCTGCGCGTGCACCAGCCGGCTCTCGCTATCGGCCAGCGGCCGGTCGCTACGCTGTCCGGCCACATGGCTGGCCCCGTACGGGGTACCGCCAGCGGCGGTGGTCATGAGGTCTGTCTCGCTGTAGGGCAGCCCGGCATAGACCATGCCGTGGTGCAATAACGGTAGCAACATGGAGACCAGCGTGGTTTCCTGCCCGCCGTGCAGGCTTGAAGTAGAAGTAAAGGCGGTGGCCGGCTTGTCCACCAGTGCGCCGTTGAGCCATAAGGCGCTGGTAGCGTCGATGAAGTATTTCAGCGGAGCGGCCATGTTACCGAAACGGGTCGGGCTGCCCAGCGCCAGGCCGGCACAATGCCGCAGGTCGTCGAGCTCGGCATAGACGGCGCCCTCGGCAGGAATGTCGGGATCCACGGCTTCGCAGGTAGGCGACACCGGCGGCACGGTGCGCAACCGCGCCTCGATGCCGGTGCAGGACTCGACGCCGGCCGCGAGCTGCTCGGCCATGCTGCGTGTGGCGCCGTGTCGGGAGTAATAGAGAATCAGCACATAGGGCAGGGTGTCGCGCATCATGGCTCCAGATCGTAAGGCAAGAGGACAATCACGGGGAAGGTCAATCCTTGGCGTGTACCAGAGCCAGCACGTCCTCGGGGGGACGCCCGATGATTGCTCGCTTACCGTCGTCGGCGATTGGGCGCTCCATCAGCTTGGGATGTCGCACGATTGCCGCGATAACCTGCTCCTGGTCCTGCAAGTCGGTATCGTCGACCTCCCGCCACTCCGCCTCCTGGGTGCGCACCAAGCGCTCGCCGTCGGCATCCAGACGTGACATCAGGTCGCGAAGCTCTTCCTCGCTCAGCGGCTCGTCGAGATAGCGCCGGACCTTCACTTCGGCACCGTTCTCTTCCAGCAGCGCCAGCGCCTGACGCGACTTGGAACAGCGTGGGTTGTGATAGAGCGTGATGGCCATGAGCGACTCCTCGATCCTTGAAAGGTTGGCTCATATTGTAGAAGGGGGGTCACCTCGGCCACAACCGCAGCTATTCGAAATTCCCGCTTCGATCAGTTGGTTGCACCTGCATCTGCAGGCTGTTGCGACGCCTTCAGGCGACGATAGACCCAGACCATTCGACCATCGGCAAGCCGCGTGGGGACACGCTCGTAGCGTATGCCCAGACGCTCATAGCGGTCCAGGCGCTCCAGCTCGCCAGCATCGACCTCGATCACCTCGCCTGCAACCCGCTCGCCCGGGGCTTCGGTCAGGTCGAGCCCCTCGCGCCGGTAGCCTTCGAGCACGGCCGGGTCGGCCTCTCCCGCACGGCCCATTACCAGCCAGCGGATCGGAGCGAAACGCAAGGTGCCATAGACGAATACACTGTGCTCTCCCTCCTCGATGTCGGCGAGATGCTCGGGGCGGTCATAGGTGTAGGGGCTCAGCATGTTCAGCCAGAGCCACCCGAGCAGGACCAGCAGCCCCATCAGGATGGCAAGGACAGCGTGACGGGCGCGCATGCGTTCTCCTTGTAGCCGGTTCGATCGATATCCTGCCATGGCAGGCAAGGAGCTGTCCGGTTCTATGCCGGCTCGAAGCTCTGTTAGGATGCAGGCACGGCTCGACCACAGGGGAGGATGCCCATGAACCAGTCGGCATATGAGGATCAGGACTTCAGGGCGATGGTGGGAGACGTGAAGCCGCTGCGCAGGAGCGCCAATCGAGCCAGTCCAGGTCAGCCCCGCAGCCAGCCAACCGAGGCCCAGTTGGCACGCCGCGAGAGTGCCCAGGCCGAAGTCAGTGGCGACAGTTTCCTTTCCGATGATTTCGTTGAATTGCTGCCGCCTTTCGATCCTGTCGAGTTCCGCCGCGACGGTATTCAGCAGGGCGTGGCCGACCGGCTGCGCCACGGAGGCTATCCGGCCCAGTCGCGCCTTCATCTGCTGCGCCGCCCATTGGCCGAGTGTCGCCGAGCACTGCCGCCCTTCATTCACGAAGCCTACGCACACGATCTGCGTTCGCTGCTGATCGTGCATGGCCGGGGACGGGAGATCGACAGCCCGGCCAACGTGCTGCGCTCTTACCTGGTCAAGTGGCTGGCCCAGTTCGACGAGGTCCAGGCGTTCGTCTCGGCCCAGCAGGCCGACGTTGGACTGGGTGCGACCTGGGTTATGCTGCGCAAGAGCGATCGGGCGAGGGCAGACAACCGTGAGCGTCAGCAGAAACGCCGAGGCTGATGCGGCCAGCAACGGCAGAAGCCGGCACACGGCCGGCTTCTATCTTACCCAGAGGGAGGCTCGAAACTAGGCCAGAGCCGGCTCCACCCGCTCCACGGCTTCCCGCATGCGGCGGCGGAACAGCGGTTCTTCCACGTCCACGGCCGGCTGATAGGCGCGGCTGAAGGCGTTGAGCGCATGCAGGGCATCTTCCAGCCACTGGTCCTCGCGCAGCGAGAGAGCGTCGAAGCCGCAGCGAGTGAGGAAGAACGCCTGATCGACCAGCACGTCGCCGATGGCCCGGATCTCGCCGGCGTAGCCGTAGCGCTCGCGCAGCAAGCGCGCCAGGCTGTAGCCGCGGCCATCGGTGAACTTGGGAAAGTCGATGGCGATCAGCGGTGCTGCAGCCAGCTCCTCGGCCAGTTCCGGCGTCAGTTCGGTATCGCTGGAGAGCCATGGCGCCAGTTCCTGGCTTCCCTCCAGTTCCTGCCAGCGTGCCAACGGCACGATGGCGGGGGTGGCGGGCACTGCCGCCTCCTCTTCGCGAATCAGCACCCAGCGGTCTTCGGCTGGCTTGCCGTTGCGAATGAAGGGGCGTACGGAGGCGTTCTGATCAGGCATATACCCGCTCCTTGAAAGGCTTGAGGCCGATACGGCGATAGGTTTCGATGAAGGTCTCGCCCTCGACACGCTCACCCACATAAACTTGCAGAACCTTGTCGATCACCTCGGGCACACTCTCGCGGTCGAACGAAGGGCCAAGGATCTTGCCCAGCGAAGATTCGTTGCCCTGGGCGCCGCCAAGCGAGATCTGGTACCACTCCTCGCCTTTCTTGTCGACACCGAGAATACCGATATGGCCGACATGATGATGCCCGCAGGCATTCATGCAGCCGGAAATGTTGAGGTCCAGCGGACCGAGATCGTAGAGATAGTCGACGTCCTCGAAACGCTCCTGAATGGCCTGGGCCACCGGAATGGACTTGGCGTTGGCCAGTGCGCAGTAGTCGCCACCGGGGCAGCAGATCAGGTCGGCGAGGGTGCCCACGGTGGGGTTGGCCAACCCGAGTTCCTCCAACCGTTGCCAGAGCTCTTCCAGGCGATCCACCGCCACGTCGGCCAGCACCAGATTCTGTTCGTGGGTGACGCGAATCTCGCCGTAGCTGAACTCATCGGCCAAATCCGCCACCTGATGCATCTGCTCCCAGGTCAAGTCACCGGGCGAGTGGTTCTTGCGCTTCAGCGACAGCGTCACCGCCTTGTAGCCCGGTACCTTGTGGCCCTGCACGTTGTTGGTGACGAAGCGGGCAAAGGCCCGGTTCTCGGCACGCAGGCGCTCGAAAGCATCGACGGCCTCTTGGCCGACGGTGCGACGTTCGGGGTCGACGAAATGCGACTGCATCGCCTCGATGGCCTCGCGGGTCAGGGTCTGCGGCCCGTCCTTGAGGTGCGCCCACTCGGCATCGACCCGACGGCGGAACTCCTCGACGCCCAGCGCCTTGACCAGGATCTTGATGCGCGCCTTGAACTTGTTGTCGCGACGACCGAACTGGTTGTAGACGCGCACCAGGGCCTCGAGGTAGGTCAGCAGGTGCTGCCAAGGCAGGTCGTCACGCACCACCTCACCGATCATCGGCGTACGGCCGAGTCCGCCACCCGCCAGCACCTTGACGCGCACTTCGCCATGTTCGTCGCGCCATAGACGCAGGCCCACGTCGTGAACCTGGATGGCGGCACGATCCTCGGCGGCGCCGGTCACGGCGATCTTGAACTTGCGCGGCAGGTAGGTGAACTCTGGGTGGAAGGTCGACCACTGACGTATCAACTCGCACCAGGGACGCGGATCGACCTCCTCATCCTCGGCGATGCCGGCAAACTGGTCGGCGGAGGTGTTGCGAATGTCGTTGCCGCTGGTCTGAATCGAGTGCATCTGCACACTGGCAAGTTCGGCCAGCATGTCAGGCACCGTCTCCAACTTCGGCCAGTTCAGCTGCAGGTTGGTACGGGTAGTGAAGTGCCCGTAGCCGCGGTCGTAATCGCGCGCCAGATCCCCCAGCTTGCGCAGCTGATAGGAGGCCAGCATGCCGTAGGGGATGGCAATGCGCAGCATCGGCGCGTAGCGCTGGACATAGAGTCCGTTCTGCACGCGCAGCGGCAGGAATTCCTCGTCGCTGATCCGTCCGGCCAGATAACGATTCATCTGGTCGCGGAACTGGGCGACGCGTTCATTGACCAAGGTCTGATCATGGGTGTCGTAGCGATACATTCAGCCGGTCCTGCTGCTTAGGGGGAATGGCAGAGCGTCAGGGGGCACCATAACGCCCCGAGCATATTCTATGAAAGAATAAATATTTATATTTTTTATACGGAAAAGCATATAAAGCGTCAAGCCTCCCATGGGGTGATCAGAGTGACAAACGCAGCCACTGGCGGCGCTGCCAGATCATGGCAAAGCAGAGGGAATTCAGCCCGCGATAACCAAGCTGCACCCACCACACGCCTAGCAGCCCCTGCTCCAGGACCACACCGACCCACCAGGCCAGCGGTAGAAATACCAGCCACTGCAAGGTGAGCGTCGCGGTCATCACGGTGCGGTTGGCGCCAGCGCCGAGCAGAGCCTGCCCCAGCACCAGGGCAGTCGCGTCGAGCACTATCATCGCGGCGGTAAGCTGCAGCGGAAGGCGGGCCAAGGCTATCAGGTCACGGTCATGGAGAAAAATGCCCAGTACCTGATCAGGAAGCGCCGCCATGGGCAGCGCCAGTGCGGCTAGGCACAGCCAGGCCAGGCGCACCACGTCCCAGCCCCAGCGATGGGCATCGCCATGGGCCTGCCGCCCAAGCGACTGGCCCACCAGGCTCATCGCGGCCATGCCCAGGCCGACACCGGGCAGGATGAGCATCAGTGAGAGATTCACCAGTACATGACCCGCCGCAACGCTGGCGATATCGATCTGACCGAGGATCCAGAACAGCACCGCGTAGCCGGCGGCGAACCACAGTTGCTGGAACGAATGCGGCACAGCCAGGCGCAGCGTGGCCCATAGCGCAGAGCGGCATGGCATACCCGTGAGAAATCCGCTTGGCACGGCTCGCCGGTAGCTGACCAGCGCCCACAGCCCGAGCCCTGTAAACAGTGACAGGGTCGTGCCAGCGCCGGCACCTGCTGCGCCCATTGCCGGCAGGCCCAGATAACCGAAGATCAAGCCGACGCTGGCCCCCACGTTGACGACGTGCATGACCAGCATGATGCGCAGGTAGTAGTCGCTCTGCTGGATGCCGTTCCAGTAGCCCCGAAAGCAGAAGATCATCGCCACCGCCACGAGCGACAGCACCCGCCAGCGGAAGTATTCCACTGCTACGGCAGTGACCTCGGCGCTGGGATTGAGCCATCCCAGCAGCCACGGCGCCTGCCACAGGCAGAGCAGAGTGACGGGCAGCGAGGCGATCAGGGCGATCACCAGTCCCGCGTTGAGCGGCAGGGCGCGCAACTGCCATGCCTCTTCGCCATGTCGGCGTGCGGTCTGCGCCTGAACCCCCGATGAGAGCCCGAACACCAGGGCAGTGATCAGGAACATGGCGTAGCCGCCTATGCCCACGCCTGCCAGCGGCACCTCGCCCAGCGAGCCGACCAGGGCCGCATCGATCAGATTGATCAGGCTCTGGGTCAGCATCGCGGCGGTAATCGGGGTGGCAAGGCGCAGGATACGTCGGCGACGACTCGAGTCGGGTAGCATGGCCTATCGCTGGTAATGTGGACGGCCCACGCCGAAGGCGTGGGCGATTCTGGCCATCATCGGTCAAGACGGATCGTAGGAGAGCACTGGCGACAGCCAGCGCTCCATCTCGGCCAGCGTCATGCCCTTGCGCTCGGCCAGCGCCTCGACCTGGTCGCGGGTAATCTTGCCGGTCGAGAAGTACTTCGACTGCGGGTGGGAGAAGTACCACCCAGATACTGCCGCGGCCGGCCACATGGCGAAGTTCTCGGTCAGCTCGATGCCGGCGTTCGCGGTGGCATCGAGCAGGCGGAACAGCGTGCGCTTCTCGGTGTGGTCGGGGCAGGCGGGATAGCCCGGCGCCGGGCGGATGCCCTGATATTTCTCGGCGATCAGCGAATCGTTGTCGAGAGTCTCGTCGGGCACATAAGCCCAGTACTCCTTGCGCACCCGCTCGTGCATGCGCTCGGCGAATGCCTCGGCCAAACGGTCGGTCAGCGCCTGGACCATGATCGCATTGTAGTCGTCGCCGGCGGCCTTGTAGCGTTCGGCCAGGGCTTCGACGCCGTGCCCGGTGGTCACGGCGAAGCCGCCGATCCAGTCGGGCTTGCCGCTCTCCTTGGGTGCGACGAAGTCCGCCAGGCTGTAGCAGACCCCATCGCGGTTCTTGGTGGTCTGCTGACGAATATGGTGCAGCCGTTCGATGACCTGGGTACGCGACTCGTCGGCATACACCTCGATGACATCATCGTCGACGCTGTTGGCCGGCCACAGGCCGATCACACCGCGTGCCTCGACGCGCTTCTCGTCGATCAGCTTGCGCAGCATCTGCTGGGCGTCGGCAAACAAGTTGCGCGCCGCTTCGCCGACCACCGCGTCGTCGAGAATCTTGGGGTACTTGCCCGCCAGTTCCCAACTCATGAAGAAGGGCGTCCAGTCGATACGCTCGAGCAGTTCCTCGATGTCGTAGCCCTCGAACACCTGGAGGCCGGCGACGGCGGGCCGGGGCGGCGTGTAGCCGTCCCAATCGATGGGCAGCTTGCGTTGGCGTGCCTCGGCGTAGCTCAGGTCGGCGGCCTTGGGTCGACGCTTGGCATTGCGGTCGCGCACCTGTTCGTACTCGGCCTTGATCTCGGCCACGTAGGTGGGCTTGAGCGCAGGCGAGAGCAGCTTGCCGGCCACGCCGACCGCCCGCGAGGCGTCGGCCACGTAGATCACCGGCTCGTCGTACTGCGGCTCGACCTTGACCGCCGTATGCGCCTTGGAGGTGGTGGCGCCACCGATCAGCAGCGGCAGCTTGAACCCCTGGCGCTGCATCTCCTTGGCCACGTGGACCATCTCGTCCAGCGACGGCGTGATCAGGCCCGAGAGGCCGATGATGTCGGCATTCTCCTCGCGGGCCGTCTGCAGGATCTTCTCCGCCGGCACCATCACGCCGAGGTCGACCACGTCGTAGTTGTTGCACTGCAGGACCACACCGACGATGTTCTTGCCGATGTCGTGCACGTCGCCCTTGACCGTGGCCATGACGATCTTGCCCTTGGCCTGGGTGTCTTCGCTCTTCTCGGCCTCGATGTAGGGGATGAGATAGGCCACCGCCTGCTTCATGACCCGCGCCGACTTGACCACCTGGGGCAGGAACATCTTGCCGGCGCCGAACAGGTCGCCGACCACGTTCATGCCGTCCATCAGCGGACCTTCGATCACCTCGATGGGGCGACTGGCCTGCTGGCGGGCTTCCTCGGTGTCGTCCTCGATGTAGGCCGTCACCCCCTTCACCAGGGCATGCTCAATGCGCTTGTTGACCGGCCAGGATCGCCATTCGAGATCCTCCTTTCGAGCCGTACCGCTACCGTCGCCCTTGTACTTCTCGGCCAATTCGACCAGCCGTTCGGTGGAATCGCTGCGGCGGTTGAGCACCACGTCCTCGACCGCCTCGCGCAGCTCGTCGGGCAGGTCGTCGTAGACCGCCAACTGGCCGGCGTTGACGATACCCATGGTCAAGCCGGCACGAATCGCATAATAGAGAAAGACGGAGTGGATCGCCTCACGCACCGGGTTGTTGCCACGGAAGGAGAACGACACGTTGGAAACGCCGCCGGAGACCATGGCATGAGGCAGGTGTTCGCGAATCCAGCGGGTGGCTTCGATGAAATCGACGGCGTAGTTGTCGTGCTCCTCGATGCCGGTGGCGATGGCAAAGATGTTGGGATCGAAGATGATGTCTTCCGGGGGAAAGCCGACCCGCTCGACCAGCAGCTCGTAGGCTCGCTGGCAGATCTCGGTCTTGCGCGCGAAGGTATCGGCCTGGCCTGCCTCGTCGAAGGCCATCACCACCACGGCGGCGCCGTAGCGGCGGCACAGGCTGGCCTGCTCGAGGAAGGCTGCCTCGCCCTCCTTGAGCGAGATCGAGTTGACCACCGCCTTGCCCTGCACGCACTTGAGCCCCGCCTCGATGATCTCCCACTTGGACGAGTCGATCATGATCGGCACCCGGGCGATGTCGGGCTCGCCGGCGATCAAATTGAGGAAGCGCACCATCGCCTCCTGGGACTCGAGCATGCCCTCGTCCATGTTGATGTCGATGACTTGCGCACCGTTCTCCACCTGCTCCAGCGCCACCTCCAGCGCCGTGGTGTAGTCCTCCTCGACGATCAGGCGCTTGAAGCGCGCTGACCCGGTCACGTTGGTGCGCTCGCCGACGTTGACGAACAGCGAGTCCTTCTCGATGTTGAATGGTTCGAGACCGGAGAGGCGACAGGCGCGTGCTCGCTCGGGCACCTGGCGCGGCGCCACACCCCGGATGGCGGCGTGGATCGCGGCGATGTGCTCGGGCGTCGAGCCGCAGCAGCCGCCAATGATGTTGACTAGGCCGCTTTGGGCAAACTCGGCTACGATCTCGGCCATCTCTTCCGGCGTCTGGTCATACTCGCCAAACTCGTTGGGCAGCCCGGCGTTGGGATGCGCCGAGACAAAGGTGTCCGCCTTATTCGAGAGTTCCTCGAGATAGGGGCGTAACTCCTCGGCCCCCAACGCACAGTTCAGTCCGATGGAGAGCGGTTGGGCATGACGCACTGAATTCCAGAACGCCTCGGTGGTCTGGCCGGAGAGGGTGCGCCCCGAGGCATCGGTGATGGTCCCCGAGATCATCACCGGCAGGCGTTCGCCACGCGCCTCGAATAGCGTCTCCAGAGCGAAGATGGCCGCTTTGGCGTTGAGGGTATCGAAGATCGTCTCGATCAGGATCAGGTCGGCGCCGCCCTCGATCAGCGCTTCGGCCGCCTCGTAGTAGTTGTCGCGCAGCTCATCGAAGGTAACGTTGCGCTTGGCAGGGTCGTTGACGTCCGGCGACAGCGAAGCGGTGCGCGAGGTCGGTCCCAGCACACCCGCTACGTAGCGCGGCACGCCGGTTTCGGCTGCTACGGCATCGCACACATCACGCGCCAGGCGCGCTGACTCGCGGTTGAGCTCTGGCACCAGCGCTTCCATGCCGTAGTCGGCCTGGGAGAGGCGGGTGCTGTTGAAGGTATTGGTCTCGATGATGTCGGCACCGGCCTCGAGATACTGGCGGTGGATGCGAGTGACCAGGTCGGGACAGGTCAGCGCCAGCAGGTCGTTGTTGCCCTTGAGGTCGGAGGGCCAGTCGCCGAAGCGCTCGCCGCGGAAGTCGGCTTCGTCGAGCCGGGCATTCTGCAACATGGTACCCATGCCGCCATCCAGCATGAGGATGCGCTCTCCAAGCCGTTCGGTGAGGGTAGCGGTCAGTGCAGAGGGTAGGGCGGCCATGGGTCGGGTCGGTCTCCAGCGAAAGTCACGTCCAGGATCGTGGTCGCCCCTTAATGGTTGTCGGTTGCTGACGGGGGCGGTCGTGTCGGCCCGACATGGTAGCAAAACCAGCGCCTTGAGGGCAGGGCCGATCAAAAACCGACCAAAACAGTCGGGATTGTCTCGCCGCAGGCTTTTGCTTACCATAAAGGTATTCATCTATGGCCAGCCGTTGCGGCCTTGGCCCGATCAGCGAGAACACCATGAGCGAGATCATCCAGATTACCGACAGCGCCCAGGACTACCTCGCCGAACTGCTCGAGAAGCAGAACGTCGAGAGCATCGCCGTGCGCATCTTCATCACCCAGCCCGGGACCCCCTACGCCGAGACCTGCCTGGCCTACTGTCGCCCCGGCGAGGAGGAACCCAGCGACGAGAAGCTCGAACTCGAGAAGATCACGGTATTTCTCGACAAGAACAGCCTTCCCTTTCTCGAGGAGGCGGTGGTCGACTTCAACGCCGACCGCATGGGCGGCCAGCTGACCATCAAGGCGCCTAACGCCAAGATGCCCAAGGTCAACGCCGACAGCCCGCTCGAGGACCGCGTCAACTACATCCTCTACAGCGAGATCAATCCTGGCCTGGCTGCCCATGGCGGTGAGATAAAGCTGGTAGAGCTCACCGGGGATCAGGTGGCGGTGCTGGCCTTTGGCGGCGGCTGTCAGGGCTGTGCGGCGGTCGACCTGACCCTCAAGGAGGGGGTAGAGAAAACCCTGATGGAACGCATTCCGGAGCTGGCTGGGATTCGCGACGTGACCGACCATACGGACACCACCAACGCCTACTATCGCTGACGTTCATACGGCGAGCCGCTTGTTACTCCATCCCGCGCCTCCTGCGGGCTGGATCAGAACGCGCCCCGCAGGGCGCGTCGAGCAGTCAGCGAATGCTCTCGGTGGGCTCCCTCTTGGAGTCCTCCTGCGTCTCGGATCCCCGCTCACTACGGCGTGACGGCTTTCCTTCCTCGTCTGGCTGCCACGTGCGACGCATCAACTCGGCTTCGAGTGTGCGCAGCCGAGCCGCCTGCTCGTCGATGTGGCGCTTCTGATCGTCGATACGGGCCTGCAACAGCGACTGTTCGTGACGCAGGGTATCGATGCGCTCCTCGGCGCGACTCCTGGCCCACTGGGTCTCGCGATGCTGCTTTTCTTCCTTGGCCAGCCCCGCCTGAGTCTCCTGAAGCTGTCGCTGCAGGTTTTCCTGACGCTTCTCCAACTGCTGAAGCGTCGCATCATGGCGTTTTTCCGCCGACACCCGCTCCTGGCGCGCTTCGTCGAGCAGGCCCATCAGGCGCGCTTCGGCTGCCTCATGGCGCTGCTCTTCCTGATTCAGTCTCGCCAGCTGCTGGGCATCGCGGTCGGCCAGCGCCTGTTGGTGGGCCTGGGCTTGACGCTCGCTCTCCTGCTGCAGCTTGTCGAGTTGCTGCAGGGCGCGCCCCAGGCGCTCCTCCAACTGGCGGGCCCGCTCTTGCCACTGATCGCGCTCGGCCTCGATCCTGGCCAGTGCGGCACTGCGCTGCTCGAGCCGCTGCTCCGTTCCCGCCAGATGGGACGATAGGGCGGCCTCACGCTGCTCGGCATCCTCGACCTGGCGCTGCGCTTCCTGCATGGCCGCCTGAGCTTCCGCCACGCGGCGGTCGGCCTGCTCGCGATAGCCTGCCAAGGCATCGCCGGCAGCCTCCTGGGCCTTGCACCACAGGCTTTCAGCCAGCTTCTGCACCGGCTCTGGCATGGCCAGGGTGCCATAGGCCGGCTGCTCACGACTGGCCTCGCGCTGGAAACGCCATTCCCGCAAGTGATCGCTGATGGTAGTAAAGCTGCCGGTTCCCAGCACGTCGCGAATCTTCTGGACACTGGGAGCGTCCCCTTTGGCCAACAGGCTCTCGATGGCCTGCTGAACGTCTTCATACTGCACACCGCTGCGCGCCATGACGATCTCCTTGTGGGGTGGGCGGCTGATCCTTGCTCACGCGGCAGGCGTCGCTTGTTGTCGCTGTTTCCATGCGCCCGCTCGAATTCCTAAGCATAGCGACTTTCGTCCAAGGCGGAAAGAAAATTACATCAAACGTAATTACGTAAATTACACAATGAAAAAAGATTAAAATTCAAGATTACCCGTCTTATCTTGAATTTATCGCCGCTACACGCAACACTGCTGCACAGAGACGACAAGCACGACGCAGGTAGACGACACGAGCGATGCACGAACGAGAATTGCACGAGCAAAAGCTTCGTGAAGAGAGCAGCGGCAACGCCACTGCGCACCAGAGCGTGGAACGAACCCCGGCTCGCTATGCAGCAGCAGGCGATCCCGTTTCGTCGGCTGCGGTGGTGGCCGGCGCGAATGGCGCTGCCCGTATCGCCGCCAGCAGCGACGCCGAGGCCGTGGCCCAGTGGCTTGCCGAGTTTCGCGCCAGTCCGCAGACGCTGCGAGCCTATCGCCGCGAAGCCGAGCGGCTGCTGCTGTGGCTCGAGCATCAGGGCCGGCGCCTCGATCAATTGCGCCGCCAGGACCTGGACGCCTTCGAGTCATTCCTCGCATCGCCCACGCCGCGCCACCTCTGGGTAGGGCCGCCGCGACCACGGCATGCGCCGGATTGGAGGCCGTTTCGCGGTCCGCTGTCACCGGCCAGCCGCCGACAGAGCCTGGTGATTCTGCAAGGCATGTTCGCCTGGCTGGTGGAGGCCGGGTGGGTCGCGCACAACCCGTTTCGCTTGATGCGCGACAAGCGCCGCCGGCTCGACAATAGGCGCACGGGTATCGATCGCTACCTGGAGCGCCCACTGTGGGAGTGGCTCTGGGAGTGGATTACGCGCCCCCTGGTAGAGGGCACCAACGCTCGCGAGCGTTACCTGTGGCAGCGCCGGCGGGTGATCTTCGGTTTCGCCTACCTGCTGGCACCGCGTATCGGCGAGATGGCCAGCGCCGAGATGGGTGATTTCTTCCAGCGCGAAGGGCGCTGGTGGTGGCGCGTGGTGGGGAAGGGCGACAAGGCCGCGCGGATACCGGTGCCCGACGACATGTTGGCCTTGTTACGCGATTGGCGGCGAGAACTTGGTCTGAGTGCCGAACCAGCCCCCGGGGAAGCGGGTCCCGTGCTGCGCGGACTGGACGGCCAGCGCAGCCTGGGCGACAACCAGCTCTACCGCCTGATACGCGATACCTTCTGCCGGGCGGCGAACGCCTTGGAGGTCGAGGCGGGAGAAGAGGCGATCGCCCAAGTGGCCCGGCTGCGCGCCGCCACCCCGCACTGGCTGCGCCATACCGCGCTCACGCATCAGGCCCAGGCCGGCGTCGAGCTGCGCTATCTTGCCAGTACTGCCCGCCATGCCCGGCTGGACACCACTGCACGCTACCTCCATACCGAAGACGAGGAGTGGCATCGCCAACAGACGCTCCATGGTTTGCCCAGCAGGGCGGCCGAGTCGGTATAATGGTGGACAAGCCAATACGGGAGACGACATGACTACCGAAGCCACGGCCGAACAGGCCCAGCAGGCGCTGCTGGAAGAGTTCGAGATGTTCGACAACTGGATGGACCGCTACCAGTACATCATCGACATGGGCAAGCAACTGCCGGCGTTTCCCGAAGAGTGGAAGACGCCCGAGCGCAAGATTCAGGGCTGCCAGTCGAACGTCTGGATGCATCACCGCCGCGAAGGCGAGGTACTGCACTTCGATGCAATATCGGATGCCGCCATCGTCTCCGGCCTGATCGCCGTGCTTATGCGCATCTATAACGACCGGCCGGCTGACGAGATTCGCGACACCAGCCCCCATTTCCTCGAAGACCTGGGCCTCGACAAGCATCTCTCACCGACGCGCAGCAACGGGCTGCATGCCATGCTCGGCAAGATCTACGAGGTCGCCGAGAAAGAGGCAGCCTCGGCCTGACGCCGGCTCGGCGTGAGCGCGACGGCATGACGCCGGCGCTCACGCTCGAGAATGCGTTCGCTATCCAGGCTGCCAATCGAGACATTCTGCGTCACAGGGATCTCACCCGTCAGCTGCAGCGCCTGGTAACGACCGCAGCAGACACGCAGGAAGGAAGCGAAGTTGGCCGGATCGTGGCCCGCCTCGGCGCACTCCCGCGACAACCTCGCCACCAGCTGGCTCAGAGTGAGTCCATCGCGCCTGCCGATCTCCTCAAGTATCGCCCAGAAGAATCGCTCGAGGCGCACGCTGGTGCAGACCCCGTCGAGGCGCATGGAGCGTGTTTGCGGCTCCCAGAGCTGCGGTTCGGCGCCGATGAATAGCCTGCACATACGTTTTCCTCCCTTGCTGGCCCGTCCGATCCCTTCATCATGGTGTCGGGCACGGGCCAGAGCAAGGCGGCTAGTGCTCGATCCGAGTGCCCAGCACACTCAGGAACTGGGCCAGCCATGCGGGGTGGGCGGGCCAGGCCGGGGCGGTGACCAATTTGCCGTCGGTGACCGCCTCGTCCACCGGGATGTCGGCATAGCGACCGCCGGCCAGTTCAACCTCGGGGCGGCAGGCCGGGTAGGCCGAGCAGGTGCGTCCCTCCAGCACCCGGGCGGCCGCCAGCAGCTGGGCACCATGACAGATCGCCGCCACCGGCTTGTCGGCCGAGAAGAAGTGGCGCACCAGGGCGATGACTTTATCGTTCAGACGCAGGTATTCCGGCGCCCGCCCGCCGGCAATGACCAGGCCGTCATAGTCGGCCGGCTCCACCGTGGCGAAATCCGCGTTGAGGGTAAAGCGATGGCCCGGCTTCTCGCTATAGGTCTGGTCGCCCTCAAAGTCGTGAATGGCGGTGGCGATGCTGTCGCCAGCCCGCTTGTCGGGGCACACGGCATCGACGCGGTGACCCACGGCTTTAAGGGCCTGGAATGGCACCATGGTTTCGTAGTCTTCGGCAAAGTCGCCGCACAGCAAGAGCAGTCGCTTGGCAGGCATTGGCGTGTCTCCTCATCGACTCGTCGTGGTGGGATACCATGATTCAGTCTGTCATCGATGAGCCGGAGGAGGGTGGTAGCCGAATACTACAGGCGCTCGGTCCCGGCACGCTGTTGCGCGCCGTGGGAAGGGCAGCAGCGGAAATGCTCGTCGAGCTCGGGATCCTCGCGGCAGAGCCGTTCGCTGGGTCCGCCGGGCACGGGATCAAGGCCGCCTTCGCTACCGGGGTGGCAGCGTACGATGCGCTTGGCGGCGAGCCATGCGCCGCGCAGCGGTCCATGGACCTGAATGGCTTCCACAGTGTAGTGCGAGCAGCTTGGCCAGAAACGGCAGCGCGGGCCCAGCAGGGGGCTTATCACCAGTTGGTAGAGCCTGACCAGAGCGATCATCGCGAGCCCAGGGGCGCCGCTCAGCCACCTGCCAAGGCGCGCAAGCCAGGCCGCCAGGTAGGGCATGATTCAGCGCTCCTGCGCCGGCTTGCGGTAGAGGGTTTCGGGGTCGATCAACGGCTCGCTGGTGATGCGCGCCTCACTCTTCTCGAGGGCCACGTAGAAACAGCTGCGCCGTCCGGTATGGCATGCCGGGCCGGTCTGTTCGACCTGCAGCAGCAACGTATCGCCATCACAATCGAGGCTGGCTCCGCACAGATGCTGCTGCTGGCCCGAAGACTCGCCCTTGCGCCACAGCTTGCCGCGGGAGCGCGACCAGTAGCAGACGCGACCGGTAGCAAGCGTCTCCTCCAGCGCCTCGCGGTTCATCCAGGCCATCATCAGCACTTCGCCGCTGTCGTGCTGCTGGGCGATGGCGGGAATCAGGCCAACGTCGTTGAAACGCACGGCCTCGAGCACCTCGGCCAGCGGCATACGAAAGTCGAGTTTGGCATGCTCGAGTTGCTTGAAGGTATCGGTCATAGCACATCCGTTGCGTAGTATCAGGCGCGCACCGCTGCGTTCAGGCAGGCATCGCAGCTGCCCAGCAGTTCGATGGTCTGGCGTTCGACGCGAAAGCCCAGGGCGCGCGCCTTGGCACTGAGCTGGGCGTTGACGTCATCCAGATGCAGCTCCTCGACGCGCCCGCAATGACGGCAGATCAACAGCTGAAAGCCGTGCGCATGCTCCGGGCAGGGACAGGCAACATATGCATTGAGCGACTCGATGCGATGCACCAGCCCCTGCTCGATAAGGAAGTCTAGCGCTCGGTAGATCGTCGGCGGGCGGGCTGCTGCATGCTCGACGGCAAGCCGATCAAGCAGTTCATAGGCCTTCAGGCCACCGCTGGCCCCAGCAATCATCTCGAGCACACGGCGCCGAATCGGGGTGAAACGCGCGCCACGAAGTTGGCATTGTCTCTCGGCCTGCGCAAGCAGGGCAGTAGCATCGGTCATGGGCGACCCGGCATCTCAGGAACAGCGTCCATTCTACGTGTTGACACAGGTCGGGGCCAGCTCACGGTCGGGCAGGTCCTTGAGTTCGCCGCGCCGGGCGAAGTGGTGCTGGGCAAAGGCGACCCTCTCCTTGACGCCCAAGCGATCGGACTGCTTCTCCACCAGGTCGAGACGCGAACGCAGCCCTTCGCCGTTGGCCATCTGGATGGCAAGCCCCGGACGGGCATTGAGTTCAAGCAGCATGGGGCCTCGATTGCGGTCTATCACCATGTCGGTGCCCAGGTAGCCAAGCCCGGTCATTTCATAGCAGCTCGCCGCCAGCTCGAGCAGATTCGTCCAGTCGGGAATGCGCAGGCTGGCGAGCTCGTGTCCGGTATCCGGGTGGTCGCGGCGCGAGCGGTCGAACTGCACGCCACGTACCGCGGTCCCCGTGGCGATATCGAGTCCGACACCCACCGCCCCCTGGTGCAGGTTCGCCTTGCCATCGGATGCCGCCGTCGACAGGCGCATCATGGCCATGACCGGGAAGCCTTGGAAGACGATTACCCGGATATCAGGCACGCCTTCGTAGGTGTACTCGGAGAGCTTCTCGTCAAAGTTGATCAGCGCCTCGATCATCGCCACGTCGGGAGCGCCGCCGAGAGAGTAGAGACCCGACAGGATATTGGAGATGTGACGATGCAGATCCTCGAGGCTCAGCTTGGCGCCGCTGGGCTTGACGAAGCCGTCGTGGTCGACCCGCTCGATCACCAGGATGCCCTTGCCGCCGCTCCCCTTGGCCGGTTTGATGGCGAAACCGCCATGGCCCGCGATCATGTCGCCCACCCGCTTGACCTCGAACTGTGTGGTCACGGTGCCGATCAAGGCGGGGGTCGTAATGCCGTACTGCTCGGCAAGCAGCTTGGTCTTGAGCTTGTCATCCACCAGTGGGTAGAGGCGCCGGCTGTTGTAGCGCCCGATGTAACGGATGTTGCGCCGGTTCATGCCGATGATACCGCGACGCAAAAGCTGACTCGGCCTTGCCCACATGATGTTCAGTCCTCGGTGACCGGTTTGAAGCGCCGCAGCTCGAGCAGGCGGTACCCCGTGTAGTTACCCAACAGCAGGATCAGGGCCATGATGATGAGCTGTACGCCCAGGAAGTTGAAGGTAATGTGGCGTATCCAGGGATTGTTCATGGCGAGATAGGCCAATACCGCAGTAATGAGGCTACCGCCGCCCTGAATCAAGACCTGCTTGGGTCCTTCCTCCTCCCATAGGATCGACATCCGCTCGATGGTCCAGGCCAGGATGATCATCGGGAAGAAGGTGATCGTCAGGCCTGCATTGAGACCAACACGATAGGACAAGACGGAGAAGATCGAAATGATGGCGATGACCGTGATGATCACCGCCGAGACTCGCGCGACCAGAAGCAGGTTCAGGTAAGAGAGGTAGTTGCGTATCACCAGTCCCACCGAAACGACCAGCAGAAAGCCGATCAAGCCGGTGGGCAGGGTAGTCTGGATGAAGGCCAATGCAATCAGCACGGGCATGAAGGTGCCCGACGTCTTGATCCCGACCAGGATACGCAGGAATACGACCACCAAGGCGCCGATCGGAATCAGCAGAATGGTCTGGAACAGCGCCTGCTCCTCGAGCGGCAAGCTGTGAATGGAGAAGTTGAGCAGGGTGTCGTCGGCCAGTTGGCTGCGTACGGCGGCCGCGGCCGGCTGACTGCGCGACAGCATCGAGAAAGTGACACGCGAGTTGGTGCCGCCCTGCACCTCGAGCACAGCACGACCGCCGGCTTCCCAGAGCAGGAGATTGTCCGGCTGGCCCTGCTCGGCAGTGCGGGGATCGAACAGCGCCCAGTTCTCTTCATCCTCGAATACCATGATCCAGGACGTCAGGGTCTGTCGACGGCGACCATCCTCGAGCAACAGGCCGCTGACCTCGCGGGCATGTACCCCCGCCTGATTGAGCAGGCGTACCAGCAGAGGGGTTCGCTCGAACTGGGTCAGCAGCAAGCGGGCATTCTCGCCTTGGAGATCGTCGCTGAAGTCGCGTATCAGCTCACGGGTGAAGGTATAAGGGTCGGCACTACGCATCCAGGCGCGTTCGATCACCTGTGCCGCAGCCGTGTCGTAGGGACGCTCCCAACTGATATCGCGCAAAGGAGGACGCACGATTTGCCGTTTACGCTGATCATCCGTGACCAGCAAGCGCACGGAATAATAGAGCTGCTGACTGCCCGTGGCACTGCGGATCGACCACTGGGCGCGCCGCCCCGTTTCATCCTGCAGGAACGACAGACCGTAACCGGGCGAAGCAGTATTCTCTGTTAGGATACGGTATCCGCGCTGATGCGAGGGTAGCGCCAGCTCGACGCGTGCGGGGTCGCCCAGGGCGGTAAAGTCGACGATGGCTTCGACCTCCCAGACCTGGCGCTGCTCACCCGGGGTCCATGGCACCTCCATCTGGTAGTGACGATGCAGGCTCGTACCGATACCGAGCACCATCAACAAACCCACGATGAGATAGAAGGGCAGTCGCGACATGTATCATCCTTGCTGTTAGGGAACGAGGCCGGTATCAGCCTTCCTCTTCGTCCCGGTCGTTGATCTCGTCTTCAGCCGCTTCGGAAGCCGGGCGACCACCGGGGAATTCGGGCCTGGGGTGGAGATAGTCCTCCGCCACGTCAATCAAGGCGATATCCATCAGGAAGCGGCGGCCAAGCAGCACCGGATAGTTGAGATGGGTGCGATCATTGAGGGTGAACTCGACCGTCTCGCGAATCGGTCCCAGCGTCATCAGCAAGCTGACAACCGGACGCGATTCACTACCAGCGGCCTGCATGATACGCACCCTGCGCTCGACCGGCCTTTCGATCCAATCGTCACGTACATCCTCCACGACGACATCGTCCTCGTTGAGGCCCAGCTTGAAGCGGACCCAGTCCTCGCCGTCGCGTTCGAAGCGGGTAATCTCGGTAGCGGAAAGAGAGGAGGTATTGGCCCCCGAGTCGATCCGTGCACGCAGGTAGGTGCCCACGTCAGGCAAGCCGATCCACTCTGAGCGGCCGACCATCTCCTTGGCCGAGAGTGTCTCGCTGAGCTCATCGTTGCATTGCGCCTGGACCACCGTGGGTTCCTCGCCGCGCTGCTTGAGTCGTTCGATATCGCCACGAAGTTGACGTAGTGTAACCCCGGCATCGCGCAGCTCGGCGAGAAGCTCTGCTTGTTGGCGGTCATGAGCAGCGAGGGCATCGGAGCGGTCGCAGCGCTGAACTATCCGTTCCTCGAGCTGGCCGATGCGAGCCTCGAAGGCATCGGGGCTGAGCGTAGGTTCAGGTGCTGATTCAGGGGTGAGGGCGCATCCGCTGATCAACAAAGCACTCAATAACCAGGGTATGGGCGCGGATAGCGTTCTCGGTTGCATGGGAATCGACAGCCTCCAGTCGGGCTCCAGGTCAGGCGCAGCAGCAGTGGGCTTGGCAATGAAGGGTGCATGCCTCGCCGCAGCGAAACATGACGCAGGATGATAAGGATATCGGGGTGGCGTTGTCCAACGCTGTGATGGAGGCAAGATTTAACATAATATACATTATGCGAACCAGGTGCTGGAGGGTTCTCGCAGGCCGGCTTCTAGCGGATCAGCAGGCCCGACAACAACCTCGGTCTATTCAGAGCGTCACGCAATCCACACGACGAACCCCGACTCGCCGGCCGGGGTTCCAGGGCTTGCAAAATCAACGACCGCCGTGATCACTCCTCGCCGGCCGGCGCATAGGAACCGTCTTCACGGTGCACTTCCTTGCCGGTGATCGGCGGCGTGAACACGCAGGCCAGGTGCATGGTCTTGTGGGCGCGCAGGAGATGCTCGTCGTGCTGGTCGAGAATGTAGATGTCACCCGGCTTGATCGGCCAGATCTTGCCGTCTGCCAGGGTTTCCACTTCGCCTTCACCTTCGATGCAGTAGACCGACTCGTAGTGATGCTTGTAGTGAATGTGCGTCTCGGTACCTTCATAGATTCGCGTGATGTGGAACGAAAAGCCACCGCCATCGTTGGCCAGCACCAGGCGTGTGCTGTCCCAGGTTCCGCTTTCCGCCTTGACCAGGCGCTCCGTCTTGCGCGCTTCTTCGAGATTGCGAACGATCATCGTCCCAGGTCTCCGTTCAATCCATAGACTGGCCGACAGTCGCAGCTGCCGACCGACAACAGTGCCATGGCCGCTCGCTCAGGCCATGACCTCCTTGACACTAGCCTCGAGAATATCCAGCCCTTCGAGCAGGTCCTCGTCGGGAATGGTGAGCGGGCACAGGCACTTGACCACCTCACCGGCCTGACCGCTGGTCTCGATCACCAGGCCCTTCTCGAAGGCCTTGGCGGTGATCTTGTCGGCCAGCTCGCCGTTGCCCACGTCGATGCCGCGCATCAGGCCGCGGCCACGCTCGGTCGCGGCTACGCCCTGCTCGCTGATCCAGGCAGCAATCTTCTGGAAGCGATCCTCGACCACCCTGCCCTTGCGCTGCACATCACGCTCGAAGGTATCGTCACGCCAGTACTGTCGCATGGCGGCGGCAGCCGTGGCAAAAGCCAGATTGAAGCCGCGGAATGTGCCGTTGTATTGGCCCGGCTTCCACTTGTCGAGATCGGGACGCATCAGCACGTGAGCGAACGGCAGGCCGAAGCCGGACAGCGACTTGGAGTTGGTGACGATATCGGGTTTGATGCCGGCATGTTCGAAACTGAAGAACTTGCCGGTACGGCCGCAGCCGGCCTGGATGTCGTCGACGATCAGCAGGATGTCGTGGTCGCGGCAGATCCGCTCGAGGCGCTTGAGCCAGTCGAGGCCGGCCACGTTGATGCCGCCCTCGCCCTGCACGGTCTCGACGATGACCGCCGCCGGCAAGTCGAGTCCGCTGGAGTTGTCACCCAACAGCTTCTCGAAGTAGTCGAGACTGTCGGCATGCTCCCCCATGTATCCGTCATAGGGCATGAAGGCACTGCCTTGCAGCGGAATGCCTCCGGTGGCCTCGCGGAACTTGCGATTTCCGGTAGTGGCCAGCGCCCCCATGGTCACGCCGTGAAAGCCATTGGTGAACGTCACGATGTTGTGGCGACCTTGCGCCACCCGGGCCAGGCGAATGGCAGCCTCGACGGCATTGGTGCCGGTCGGCCCCGGGAGATGCACCTTGTACTCGAGCCCGCGCGGCTTGAGGATCACCTCTTCGAGGGTTTCCAGGTAGTCGCGCTTGGCGGCGGTCCAGAAATCGAGGCCGTGCACGATACCGTCGCTATCCAGGTAGTCGAGCAGCGCCTGCTTGAGGTGCGGGTTGTTGTGGCCATAGTTGAGCGTGCCCGCACCGGCCAGGAAGTCGATGTATTCGCGGCCGGTTTCATCGGTCAGTCGCGCATTTCTGGCCTTGGTGAAGACCACCGGAAAGGAACGGGAGTAAGTGCGTACATTGGATTCTAGACGTTCGAGAGTCTGGGTCTGCATGTCGACCTCCTGTCGGAATAATCAAGCGTAGGAAAGCATGGACGGTCGAGGGCCTCGACCATCCAGAATATGGGCAGGATCAGATACGCCGGGTGTCGAAGGGACCGATTCGCACGAGATTCTCGGGATCGTGCTCACCACCAAGCTGGTCCGTGGAAAAATATTCGCGGCTGTTGAGAGGCGCCTGCCAGCGATCGGCGAGGCGGCGGAAAAGCCCCCAGGATGCCTGGTTGTCAGGCGTAATGGTGGTCTCCAGGTGATGCACCTCATCCAGCTCGGGACGACTCATGACGGCTTCGACGAGGCGTCGGGCCAGGCCGGTACCGCGGGCCTTTTCTCCCACCGCCACCTGCCAAAGAAAATAGGTGTCCGGGGCATTGCTCTTTACGTAACCGGATACGAAGCCGACGATCTCGCCCTCTTCGTTGGTGGCAACGGCACAGGTATTGCGAAATTGTGTCGCCAACAGGAGATAGGCATAAGCCGAATTGACGTCGAGCGGCGGACACGACTTGACCAGCTCGTAGATTCCCCAGCCATCGTCGGGATTGGGCTTGCGGATGAACAGTGGCGAGGCATCGCTGCCGACCACGGCATCGGCCACGCTGGGTCGGGCCAGATCGGCGGAAGGTGTGAAGGGCTGCGTTGTCACGTTCATGGTTAGCTTCGCTGTTGCGATGTTGCTCGTCATGATAACAGGGCTCAGCGCCAAATCAAAACCAGCATTATGAGAGCGGCACAGTTCAATAACAAAATTTTATCGACGGTTGCCGAAGCCCCCTGAGGAAGCACCCGAAAAGTATAGACTACGTAGCGCACATGCCACCGAACGACATCGGGCCGCATTGAGCGGCCCGATGATCGTGCATGAGGTTCGTGTCAGTGGCGTGAAAGCGTGCGCATGGTGACGAACTCCTCGGCCCCCGTCGGATGGATGCCCACCGTGGCGTCGAAATCGGCCTTGGTCAGGCCTGCTCTCACCGCAATGGCTATGCCTTGGATCAGCTCGCCGGCTTCTTCGCCCACCATATGCGCGCCCACCACCACGTCGCTGTCGTCGGCGACGATCAGCTTCATCAGGCAGCGCTCCTCACTGCCGGAAAGCGTATGTTTCATGGGGCGGAAGTCGGTGCGGTAGACCCGTATCGCGCCATACTGCTTGCGCGCCTGTTCCTCCGAAAGTCCCACCGTCCCGATGTTGGGATGACAAAATACCGCCGTGGCGATATTGCGGTAGTCCATGGGGGCGGGAGCCGCATCACCAAAGTGCTGTTGCACCAGATGCATGGCTTCCGCCAGTGCCACGGGCGTCAGTTCCGGTCCGCCGGTGACGTCTCCCAGTGCGAGGATGGAAGAAACGGAGGTCTCGAAACGCTCGTTGACCTTGACGGTACCGTCATCGTTGAGTTGCACGCCCAGGGCATCGAGTCCCACGCCTTCCAGGTGGGGGCGGCGCCCAGTGGCCGCCAGAACGGCGTCGACTTCCAGCGTCTCGCCGTTGGTGAGCGTCACCAGGAGCCCGCCTTCCACCTTGTCGATACGCTCGACGTTGGTTTCGAAATGCAGCTTGACGCCTTTGGCTGCCATCTGCTCACGGGTGAACTCACGCACCTCGCGGTCGAAGCCGCGCAGAAACAGTTCACCGCGGTAGACCAGGTGGGACTCGCTACCGAGACCATTGAAGATACTGGCGAACTCCACTGCGATGTAGCCACCGCCAAGCGCCAGGAATCGCCGCGGCATCCGGTCCAGGTCGAACACCTCGTTGGAGGTCACGGTCAGCTCACGCCCGGGAAAGTCGGGCACCCAGGGCCAGCCACCGACGGCCACCAGAATCTTGGCGGCGGTGAAGCTCTCACCGGCGACCTCGACGCGGTGAGCATCCACGACACGTGCACGACCATTGATCAGGCGTACACCGGCATTATCCAGCAAGCGACCGTAGATCTCGTTGAGCCGAGCGATCTCGCGAACCTTGTTGTCGCGCAGCGTGGGCCAGTCGAATACCGGGGCTTCGGGCAGGGTCCAGCCGAAGCCGCGTGCGTCCTGGAAAGCATCGTGGAAATGCGCGGCATAAGAATAAAGTTTCTTGGGCACGCAGCCCACATTCACGCAGGTACCGCCCAGATAGCGGTCCTCGGCAACGGCCACCCGGGCACCGGTTGCCGCAGCAGTGCGAGCAGCACGCACCCCACCGGAACCGGCACCGATAACGAACAGGTCGTAGTCGAAGTCAGACACTCGCCTCTCCTTGTCTTGCCGGGGCGCTGGACGACGCCCGGTCGATCGGGCGATTCTACCAGCGCCACCCAAGTGTGTAGAGCCGGCTCAGCGATGGCATCGGTTGACCGCTACGACGTGTGGCGGTAAAAGAAGCTCCATCCCGCTCTCCCCCTCGGCCTACGGACCTGATCATGGACAAGGAAATAGCGACCCTGCTCGACAACAATCGTGCATGGGCAAAGCGCATGTGCGAGGAGGACAGCGAGTATTTCACGCGCCTGTCGCTGCAACAGAAACCCGATTACCTCTGGATCGGCTGTTCGGACAGCCGCGTACCGGCCAACCAGATCGTGTCTCTGCCGCCAGGAGAGGTCTTCGTTCATCGCAACGTTGCCAACCTGCTGCACCACAACGACATGAATGCACTCTCGGTGGTGCAGTACGCCGTCGACGTGCTCAAGGTCAGGCACATCATGGTGGTGGGACATTACGGCTGTGGCGGGGTGCGTGCCGCCGTCACGGGCGGTGAATGCGGCATGGTGGATTACTGGCTGCACTCGGTACGCGAACTCTACAGCCAGCACCGCCCTGCGCTCGCGGCCCTTACCCTGGAGCAACAGGTCGATCGACTCTGTGAGTTGAACGTCCAGGCCCAGGTCAACAACCTTTGCCGCACCAAGATCGTCCAACTGGCCTGGCAACGCGGTCAACCCTTATCCGTTCATGGCTGGATCTACGGCCTAGACAATGGTCGTATACGTGATCTCGACTGCAGCGTCCTGGGCCTCGATCAGGTGGCCACGCTGTATCGCATCGACCGCCTGGTGGCGCCGTCCGGCGGCTGATTCTCCTGCAGAGCGGCATTGGCACTATTCGCCTTGCGCATGGCGCCTGTCGGAATTTCGATTGTCCTCTTCTCGAGCTGATCACTACATTGGCTGCGTACCATGCAGGCGCGGCCGGAGGGCCGCGCACAACAACAACCCGAGAAGGGAACGACACATGACGTTCAACAAGACCTTGCTGGCCGGTATGATCGGTGCCGTCATGACCGGTACGGCGCTGCTACCGGCCGTTGCCAACGCCGAGAATACCCTGCGCATGGCTTACGACGCAGACCCGGTCTCGCTCGATATTCATGAGCAGCTCTCCGGCGGCATCCTGCAGCTCTCCCACATGACCTTCGACCCGTTGGTGCGCTGGACGCAGGACCTCGACTTCGAGCCACGCCTGGCCACCGAGTGGGAACAGGTCGACGACACCACCATGCGCATGACCCTGCGTGAGGGCGTCACGTTTCACAGCGGCAACGACTTCACAGCCGAGGACGTGGTGTGGACCGTGGAGCGCCTCAAGCGCAGCCCGGACTTCAAGGCGATCTTCGACCCCATCGCCAGCGTGACTGCAGTCGACGACTACACTGTCGAGTTCAAGACCGAAGAGCCCTATCCGCTGCTGCTCAACCTGGCCACCTACATCTTCCCGATGGATAGCCAGTTCTACAGCGGCACCGACAGCGACGGCGACCCCAAGGACGAAATCGTCAAGAACGGCAACTCCTATGCGTCTTCCCACCTCTCCGGTACCGGTCCGTTTACGGTGGTGGAGCATCGCAAGGGTACCCGCATGGAGTTCGAGCGCTTTGCCGACTACTGGGATGAGGAATCTCCCGGCAACGTCGACAGTATCGTGCTCACCCCGATCAGCGAGAACGCCACCCGCGTGGCCGCCCTGCTCTCCGGTGACGTCGATTTCATCGCGCCGGTACCGCCCAATGACCTGGAGCGTGTTCGCGAGAGCGATAACGCCGAGCTGGTCACCATGTCGGGTACGCGCATCATTTTCCTGCACATGAACCAAGAGCGCGTCGAGGCCTTCCAGGACGAGCGGGTACGCCAGGCCTTTGCCTACGCCATCAACCAGGACGCCATCGCCGAACGCTTGATGAAGGGCTTCGCGACCCCGGCGGCGCAATTCTCTCCTGAGGGCTACGCGGGTCATATCGAGTCGCTCGAACGGCGCCATGACCTGGAGCGAGCCCAGCAGTTGATGGAGGAAGCCGGCTACGCCGACGGTTTCCAGATCACCATGATGGCGCCCAACAACCGCTACGTGAACGATGCCAGGATCGCCCAGGCGGTGGCCACCATGCTGGCACGCATCAACGTCGAGGTGGATCTCAAGACCCTGCCCAAGGCGCAGTACTGGGGCGAATACGACGATCGTGCCGCCGACGTGATGATGATCGGCTGGCATGCCGACACCGAGGACAGCGCCAACTTCCACGAGTACCTCACCGCCTGTCCGGACGCCGAGACCGGTGCCGGCCAGTACAACGCCGGCAACTACTGTAACCCGGAGCTCGACAGGCTGGTCGCCGAGGCCAACCTCGAGGTCGACCTGGAGAAGCGCGCCGAAATGCTCCAGCAGGTCGAGCAGACGCTCTACGATGAGGCCGCTTTCGTGCCGCTGCACTGGCAGGACCTTGCCTGGGCTGCCGCACCGAACGTCGACATCGAGCCGATCCTCAACGTGATGAACTTCCCCTATCTCGGGGATCTGGTCATCCAGGCCGAGTGACCCACCCCGCCGGCCCACGGGCCGGCATTCCGTGAACCAAATCCGGTGGCACGCCCAGCTGGGGCGTGTCACCCCGCGTTGCCCACAGGACGCCTCCATGATCGCCTTTTTGGTAAAGCGCCTCTTTCATGCGCTGCTGGTGATGTTCGTCATCAGCGTGATCGCCTTCGCCATCCAGGAGAATCTCGGCGACCCCATCCAGCAGATGGTCGGTCAGTCGGTGCCCGAAAGCGAGCGCGAGGAGCTGCGCGAGCGGCTTGGGCTCAACGACCCTTTCCTGGTCCAGTACCTGCGCTTCGCCGGCAATGCCGCCCAGCTCGATTTCGGCTACTCCTATATCTTCAACCAGCCGACCACCGAGGTGATTCTTCGCCACCTGCCGGCCACACTGGAACTGGTGGCGGCGTCCACCTTCCTGATCATCGTGCTGTCGGTGCCCATCGGCGTGTATAGCGCCATCATGCCGCGGGCCTGGCTGTCACGCTTCTTCATGGGCGTCTCTATCGTCGGCATCTCGATTCCGGTATTTCTCACGGCCATCGTGCTGATTCAGCTGTTCGCCATCGGCGTGACCTGGACCCCCTTCCCCGCCGATACCGCCTGGGGCAGTTGGCTCAACGATCTGGTCAGCACGGAGGGCGGCATGCCGGCCTATGGCCGTGGCGATCCGGTGCACGTCTTCGGCACCTGGTACACGAACTTCGCCACGCTGAAGGGACTGACCTATCTGGTTCTGCCAGCCATCTCGCTGGCCTCGATCATGCTGCCGCTGTTCATCCGTCTGATCCGCGCCGAGATGCTCGAGGTACTGCAGTCGGAATACGTGAAGTTCGCCCGCGCCAAGGGCATCCGCCTGCGGCGAATCTATTTTCTGCACGCGCTCAAGAACACCATGCTGCCGGTCATTACCGTGGGCGGGGTGCAGATCGGCACCCTGGTGGCCTATACCATCCTTACCGAGACGGTCTTTCAATGGCCGGGAATGGGGCTGATGTTCCTCAACGCCATCAACCGCTCCGACATACCGCTGATCATCACCTATCTGATGATCGTGGGGCTGATCTTCGTGATCACCAACACCCTGGTCGATCTGATTTATGGCCTGGTCAACCCCACCGTCAAGCTGACAGGGAAACCCGCATGAGCACCACGACCTCTTCCATCGGGAGCCCTCCCGCAGCGAGCCGCTGGGAGCGCTTTCGCGATTCATACCTCCTTTACAGCTTCAAGCGCGACCTGATCGCCCAGGTCAGCCTGCTGGTCTTCGTGATGATGGTCGCGGCCGCCGTGCTGGCGCCGTGGCTGGCGCCGATGAACCCTCATGATCTCGCGCAGATCGACATTCTCGCCTCGGAGCTGCCGCCCTTCTGGATCTCCGGCAGCGAGGACGCCTACGTTCTCGGCACCGATGCCCAAGGCCGCGACATGCTCTCTACCATCCTCTACGGTGCGCGGGTGTCGCTGACCATCGGCTTTGGCGCCGTGGCCCTGCAGGCGATCCTGGGGGTCTGCTTCGGACTACTGGCCGGCTACCTGGGCGGACGTATCGACGCCTTCCTGATGCGCCTGGCCGACATCCAGCTCTCCTTCTCCACCCTGATGGTGGCCATCGTGGTGGGCGCCTTGATAAAGGCAATCTTCGGCGGCGCCACCTTCAGCGCCTACGCCGTGCCGCTGCTGGTGCTTATCATCGGTCTCGCCGAGTGGCCGCAGTACGCCCGCACCGTTCGCGCTTCGGTGCTCGCCGAGAAGGGCAAGGAGTACGTCGATGCTGCCCGCACCATGGGCCTCTCCAGCCGGCGCATCATGTTTCGCCATATCCTGCCCAATACGCTGTCGCCGATCTTCGTCATCTCCACGGTGCAGGTGGCCAACGCCATCATCTCCGAGGCGGCGCTCTCTTTCCTGGGGCTGGGCATGCCCGAGACCCATCCATCCCTGGGCTCACTGATCAAGTCGGGCTTCGACTACCTGCAATCGGGCTCCTGGTGGATCACGCTGATGCCCGGGGCAGTGCTGGTGCTGCTCGTACTGGTGATCAACCTGCTCGGCGACTGGCTGCGCGATGTGCTCAACCCGCGCCTGTACAAGGGCTGACGACGGATTCTGGAGACTCCCATGTCACTTCTCGAAGTCAACAACCTCGACGTGCGCTTCGCCCTGCGCCGCGGCGACGTCCAGGCGCTGCGCGACGTCTGCTTCAGCCTCGATCGCGGCGAGCGGCTCGGCATCGTGGGCGAATCCGGTGCCGGCAAGTCGGTGGCGGCGTTCAGTCTGCTCAACCTGATTTCCAAGCCCGGCTACATCGCCGGCGGCAGCATTCGCTTCGACGATCAGGAACTCACCGGACTCAGTGATCGTGCGCTGCGCCGGATCCGTGGACATCGCATCTCGATGATCTTTCAGGATCCGATGATGACGCTCAATCCGGTGCTCACCATCGGCGAGCAGATGATCGAGTGCCTCAAGGCGCATCGCCGCATCGCCCGTCGCGAAGCCAGAGCCATCGCCCTGCGCAAGCTCGAACAGGTACAGATCCCCTCGCCCGAGGCACGCCTGGAACAGTACCCTCACGAACTCTCCGGCGGCATGCGGCAACGGGTCATCATCGCCATCGCCTTGCTCCTCGATCCTGACATCATCATCGCCGACGAGCCCACCACGGCACTCGACGTCACCATCCAGGCCGAGATCATGGCGCTTCTGCTGGAGCTGTGCGAGAAGCACAATGTCGGCTTGATTCTGATCACGCACGACCTGGGCGTCGTCAGCCAGGTGACCCAGCGCATGCTGGTGATGTATGCCGGCCGGGTGATCGAGCAGGGTCCTACCCGTGAAATCATCAACGACCCCCAACATCCCTACACTCAAGGGCTGATGAACGCACTGCCGCAGATGGCCACGCCGGGCGAGAGACTCAACCAGATTCCCGGCAGCATGCCCTCGCTCGACAACCTGCCGAGCGGCTGCGCCTTCCATCCACGCTGCGCCTTCACCCAGCGTCCCGACGGCAGCGAACGTCCCGCCTGCCGTTCCCGAGTCCCCGAGTTCGTCACCTCCGGCAACTGCCAAGCGGCCTGCCACATGGTTGCCGAGATGATCGAACGCGAACGCATACCGGCCGAGGAGACTACCCGATGACGGCGACAGCAATCGCACCCTCCCACGAGGCGCCGGCCACCGACGCCGATCGATCGCTGCTGGAGATCCGCGGCCTCGAGAAACGCTTCTCGCTTTCCGGCGACTTCCTCGAGCAGCTAAAGTTCAAGGGCGGCAAGCTGGTGCGCGAGCAGAAATACGTGCATGCCATCAACGGCATCGACCTGGATATCCAGCGCGGCGAAGCGCTGTGCGTGGTCGGCGAATCCGGGTGTGGCAAGTCCACCGTGGCGCGCATCGTAATGGGGCTGATTCACCCTTCCGGTGGCGAGATCCGCTACGACGGTAAGCGCATCGACGACCTGTCGACCAAGGCGTTGATGCCTTACCGCCGACGCATGCAGATGATTTTTCAGAACCCCTATGCGTCGCTCAACCCGCGCATGACCATCCAGCAGACCCTGGAGGAGCCGATCCGTCTGCACCATCCCGACTGGAATCGCCAGCAGGTGGCGGACAAGGTCGCCGAGGTGATGCATTCGGTAGGCATCGCGCCTGACTGGGGTACTCGCTACGGTCATGAGTTCTCCGGCGGCCAGCGACAACGCATCGCCATCGCCCGCGCGCTGGCCGTGGACCCGGAATTCATCGTCGCCGACGAGCCGATCTCGGCGCTCGATGTCTCGATCCAGGCTCAGGTACTCAACCTGTTGATGGACGCCCAGCAGCAACGCAATCTGACCTATCTGTTCATCACCCACGACCTTGCCGTTGTGGAGCACTTCGGTACCCGTGTGGCGGTGATGTACCTGGGGCGGGTTTGCGAGGTGGCGCCCACGGCCACGCTGTTCGCCACACCGCGTCATCCCTATACCCGCGCGCTACTTTCGGCGATTCCGCGGCTCGAGGATGACCGCCCCCAGCACATCCGTCTCGAAGGGGAAGTGCCCACGCCGGTCAACCTGCCTTCCGGGTGTGTCTTCCACGGCCGCTGCCCGCATGCCAACGCGCGCTGCCGCGAGGAGGTGCCGGCGCTGATCGCTCGCGATGGCGGCGGGCGCGTCGCCTGCCACGCCATCGAAGAGGGACGTCTCGTCTGAGACGCTGCGATGATGCCTCTGGCTACACTGTGAGTGTGCTACTCGTCCTGTCTCGGGAGACAACATGGAACTACGCTGGCTGGAAGACTTCATCGCCCTGGCCCGCACGCGCCACTTTTCGCGTGCCGCCGAGCAGCAGAACGTCACCCAGCCGACCTTCTCGCGACGCATCAAACTGCTCGAGGAGGAGATGGGCACGACCCTGATCAACCGCCAGACGCTGCCGCTGTCGCTGACACCTGCCGGCGAAGAGTTTCTGGGACTTTGCCACGATATCACCCAGCGGGTCGCAGAGAGCCGTCGGCGCTTGATTCAGCTCGCTGAACAGCAGGCCGGGCGTATTCGTCTGGCCGCGCCGCAGAGCCTGCTCGCCCACTTCATGCCGGAGTGGCTCGACCAGTGGCCGGTACCGCCGCCGTTGACGCCCTACCTGCGCGCCACCAGCTGGTTGGTCGACGACTACTTTCGTGCATTGTCACGCGAAGAATGCGACCTGGTGCTGTGCTACTGGCCGCAGACGCCCTGTGGCATCGAGCCCGACACGGAAGGGTTCGTCTTCCATCGGCTCGGCGAGGAGCGCCTGGTTCCCGTCTCGCTGCCCCAAACGGATGGACGGCCGCGCTTCGCACTGGACGATGGCGCCCGGCTGCCGCTGATCGCCTATCATCCGCGCGGCTTGTTCGATGCCATGATTCGCAGCCACCTCGCCCAGCTCGGCGAGACGCCGGATTTCAGCATTCTCAACGAGAGCATTCAGAGCAACAATATTCGCGAACTGGTCAGCCTGGGCTATGGCCTGGGCTGGCTACCCGGGCGCAGTGTGCGCGAGGCGCTCGCCGCCGGCTCGCTGGTCGCGGCCGGTGGTGAACGCTGGCAGATCCCGCTGGAGATCCGCCTCTACCGCCGTGCCGAGAGCAGGCACTCAGCGGTGGCCGCCTTCTGGGAGAACCTTTCGCCAGGCGTAACCGCCTGACTTTCCGAACCGGAGTGAATCATGACCCCTGACCTTGATGCCCTACAGGTGCATCACTTCGATGCGCTCGAGAATCGCTACGCCGAAGTGCTCACTGCCCAGGGCTACGACCGGCTATTGATCTACAGCGGTCGACCGACTCGCCACTTCGGCGATGATCAGGACGCCAGCTTCTGCAGCTATGGCCACTTCCAGCACTGGACGGGTCAGTCCCAACTGACGCATAGCTGGCTGCTGGTCCAGCCCGGCCGGCGCCCCGTCTGTTATCTGCATGCCCCCGACGATTTCTGGCATCTGCCGGCGCAGCTCCCCAATGAAGCCTGGACCGCAAGGCTCGAGGTGATTACCGGCCGCTACGATGAGGCGCCCCCCATTGCCGCTGGCGGCCGCCTTGCCGTGATCGGCGATGTATCCGCCGCGACGTCTGCCGCACTCGGTGCGGAACTCAACCCAGCCGCCCTGCTCACCGCGCTGGACGAAGGCCGTGTACGCAAGTCCGATTACGAGATCGCCTGCCTGAGCGAGGCCAATCGCAAGGCCGTTCTGGGCCATCGTGCCGCACGGGACGCGTTCCTGGCCGGCGGCAGCGAATTCGACATACACCTGGCCTACCTCCAGGCCTCGCGACAGCGCGAAGGCGAACTTCCCTATGGCAACATCGTCGGTATCGGCTCCCATGCCGCAGTGCTGCACTACCAGCATTACGACACGCAAGCGCCCTGCGAGCGCTACAGCCTGCTGGTGGATGCGGGCCACCGCTATCGCGGCTATTGCGCCGATATCACCCGTACCTGGCCGGGTGCCGAAGCCGATCCGCTCTTCGCCGACCTGCTCGCAGGCATGCACGAGATCAAGCAACGCCTTGTCTCAGAGGTCGCGCCCGGCGTCGCTTTCATCGAGCTGCACGAGCGTATGCATCGCCTGCTCGGCGAGCTACTGGTGGAGAGCGAACTGGTCCGGGGCTCCTCGGAAGCTGCCATCGAAAGCGGTACCACGCGTGCCTTCTGCCCTCATGGGCTCGGCCATCTGCTCGGTATCCAGGTTCACGACGTGGCCGGACGCACGGCGCGCGATGGCTCCCCCCTGCCACCACCGGCCGACCACCCTGCCCTGCGACTGACACGGGAACTGGAAGCGGGAATGGCGGTCACCATAGAACCGGGGCTATATGTCATTCCCATGCTGCTCGAACCGCTCAAGTCAGGTCCCACGGCGAGGCACCTGAACTGGCCCATGATCGAGCGGCTGGCCCCCCATGGCGGCATTCGGATCGAAGACAACGTGATCGTCACGGCCGATGCCGGCAGGAACCTGACAGTCGAAATCGAGTGATCCCATGCGTGCACGGTGGCAGCAGACCGGTTTCGTCCCCCCGCGCGGATTGGCCAATCCGCACGTGCAAACCTTACTGCCTCGCCTATTGCCTCGGCCACGGCTGACGCGCACCCATGAGGTTCTCGAGCTGCCCGATGGCGACTTCGTGGAACTCAACTGGATCCTGCCCGCCCCAGCAAGTCCGCAGGCGCCACTCTTCGTGTTGTTCCATGGTCTTGAAGGCTCGTTCCAGTCGCCCTATGCCCGCTGGCTGCTGGCAACGGCCAGCGGCATGGGCTGGCGTTCGCTGTTGATGCATTTTCGCGGCTGCGGCAACCAGCCTAATCGACTGCCGCGCGCCTACCATAGCGGCGATACTGCCGATGCCTACTGGCTGATAAGCGAACTGTCGCGGCGCTACCCCAAGGCCTTGAAAGTGGCTGCCGGCGTCTCGCTGGGTGGCAATATGCTGCTCAAGCTCGTGGCCGAGCAGGGCGGCGACGGCCTCGACCTGGCCGGTGCCATCATCGTCAGTGCCCCGCTCGACCTCGCCGCCAGCGCTGAAAGACTGCATCAAGGGTTTTCGCGGGTCTACGAGCGTCATCTGCTGAACGCGCTGAAGCGGAAAGTCGCACCGCGTCTGGCACGTGGCGAGCTACCTCTGTCGCTGGAGAGTCGCGAGCTGGCGCGGATCGATAGCCTGCGCGGCTATGACGATGCCGTCACCGCGCCCCTGCATGGCTTCCGTGATGCCGCCGATTACTACCATCGCGCTTCCGCCGGACGCCTGCTCGGCAACGTCGCACTCCCCACCCTGATCCTGCATGCCGACGACGATCCTTTCATGCCCGCCGCCCTTTTTGAACGGCTCCCCAAGCCAGCCGACGCGGTGCGCCTGGAGATCGCCCGCCATGGCGGGCATGTCGGGTTCGTCGAGCGATGTGGCCAGCGCCTTCGCCCCTGGCTGGCACAGCGGCTGGCCCATGAACTCGCCTGTTGGACCGGTACCGGTGCTGCCTGGCAGTCGGCGATGGATCGCCACCTCAGCCGATCGGACAACTGACCCCGGTGCCACGCAAGCCACAGTAGCCGTTCGGATTCTTGTGCAGGTACTGCTGGTGGTACTCCTCTGCCAGGTAGAAGGCATCGAGCGGCGCCAACTCCGTGGTGATACGACCACGCCCGGCCTGGTCCAGCGAGTGCTGGTAAATGTCGCGGCTGCGCTGCGCGGCGGCGAGCTGTGCCTCGCTAGTGGCATAGATCGCCGAACGGTACTGAGTGCCGATATCGTTGCCCTGGCGCATGCCCTGGGTCGGATCATGAGCCTCCCAGAACACCCTGAGCAAGGTCTCGACATCCACCTGGCGAGGATCGAAGACCACCCTGACCACTTCAGCGTGGCCGGTACGCCCGCTGCAGGTCTCCTCGTAGGTGGGGTTGGGTGTCACGCCGCCGGCATAGCCCACCGCCGTGACGTGCACCCCCGGCAACTGCCAGAACAGGCGCTCGGCGCCCCAGAAGCAGCCGAGACCGAAGACGATCGTCTCGTAGCCCTCGGGAAACGGTGGCAGCATCGAGCGGCCGTTGACGGCGTGCACGCCCGAGACACGCATCGGCGTGTCTCGCCCCGGCAGGGCGTGGGAAGGCTCGGCGTTCATGACGAATCTCCTTGAACGGGTCCGGATCGCCGCCCGACGAGAGTGCCCGGGCGGCCGATCATGGTGACTCGTCGATCTTGGGCGGCTTGCCCGGCCGGGTGAAGATATACATCAGGTCCACGGCCTGAGCGGCGCCCGAGACGGCCTGGACATACAGGTTACGCCACAAGGTGTAGCGCAGCGTCAGTTCGGCGATCGGCGAGAAGATACCGACACCATAGCTGACGCGCAGGTCCTCTGTCAGGTAGCCGCTGACCACCACCTGGCTCTCGTCGCCGACCCCGGTGGTTTCCAGTGCCAGGTCGTCGATACCGAACGCCTGCCCGATCGCCCCGACGGCGCCCCCGGTACGGCCCAGGGTGAGTCCGACCAGTGCCGAGGTCAGCGCACCATCGGCATCGCCGTCTCGCGGTGCACGCCCGCGCAGCAGGTAGGAGAGCGCTCGCGCTTCGTCCATCGCCGGTTCGGAGAAGATCGTCAGGGTCGGCTCGGCGGCAAAGCCGGTCACGCGAAGGCCGGCGATGACGCCATCCTCGGTGACATCGGGATTGCGAATCGCCTCGAAGTCGAGCAAAGGCTGCTCGGGGGCGCCACTGAACAACAGCTGGCCTTGACGGATCAGCAGGTCCTGGCCAAAAGCACGGAAACGACCGTCGACCAGATTGACCTCGCCGAACAGCTGCACCGGACCGTCCTGCTGGCGCACCTGCAGGGTCCCGGCCAACTCCGTCTCGAGTCCCGATGCGGCGAGCCGCATGTCCGGTCCCAGGTGCAGCTCGAGGCGCACGTCAAGCTGCATGCCCGCTTCACGCAAGGCAACGGCAGCCGCTTCGTCGTCACCCGCCGCCGGTGTCAGTTCGCCACTTCGTTGGGCGCGTGCCTCGTCGCGGCGGGTGATGATGATCTCGTCAGGGCTGGGGCTGACGGCTGCCGGCGGGGCTTCGCCGATCTCCAGCCGCGCCCAGGGCACCTGGACGTCGCCGCGCACTCGGAGCGATTGAGGATCGATGCGTACGGTGATGTCCGGGGCGATCCGCAAGCGGCCGAACTGAGGCAGGTTTACCAGCAATGGGCGCCGGGTGCCGTTCAGGTCTACGGCGATCCGCCACTCGTCGAGAGATGGCCAACTGGCGCTACCATCGATTACCAGGCGCCCCTCATCGGCATTCACATATCCCATGAGCCGTGCGCTGTCGCCGTCGAACTCGATGCGGATGCGCCCATCCTCGACGATCAGCGGCACGTCGAGGCCCGAGGCCTGCAACCCGGTGAGTTCGAGCGCCCCGTCCAGGCTCGGATTGTCGCGACTCCCCGATATTCCGACTCTCCCGCTGACGTCACCCTCCAGCGTATCGAGCCCCTGCGCCAGGGTGCGATAACGCGACAGGTCGAGCCCGTCGAGCACCAAGGTGCCATCCAGCTCGCCGCTGCCCAGCGGGTCGTCGAGGCCGATATCCAGGTCGAGTCGACCGGCATCGCCAAGCGTCAGGTCGAGATTGAGCGCCGTTCGTGCCTGGCTGGCATCCAGCGTCACGTCGAGTCGCGTATCGGGCATCGACCAGGGCTGTCCGTAGATATCCACCCCTTCCAGATCCAGCTCGCCGACAAGATCTGCTTCGAGGTTCCACTGCTGCCCGCCCTGGCGCCACTGCGCGCGGAGATCCAGCTCGCTCGAACCACCGGCACGCCAATCCTCGGGTAGCCACTCGTCGAGCATTTCCATGGGCAGATCACGCACCGTCAGGGCCAGTTGTCCCTGGTCGGCGCTTGCCTGCAAGCTCTCCTCCAGGCAGATTCGACCGCCCTGCTCGCGACGCAGGCAGAATGGCTGCACCTGGGCCCGTCCGTCGGCCAGGTCGGCAGTGAATTGGATCGCTTCGTCGAGCCGCATGTCGCCATACTGCGTATCGATCTCCAGCGGAGCGATGCGGCCTTCGTAGCGCTGGCGTTCGGTGGACAAGCCGCCCTCGAGAGTCAGCTCCGCCCGCGAAAGCGGCATGTCGCGACCGGCCAGCGCCGTCAGGTTTGCCCGGTGCGATGACAGTCGACCGCTCAGGTCGAGACCCACCTCGGTCAAGTGCTGTCCCCCCGCATCGAGACGCTGGATATCCAACCTCAGGTCGAGCTCGGGATCGTCGAGCCCCTGTATGCTACCCGATAGCGCCAGCGCCTCGGCCCGATTGTCGGCGAAAGCGAGTTCGCGGCCTTCCAGGTCGAGTTCCAGGCGCGGCCTCTCGGGAGAGCCACCGGTGCGGAAACGCCCTGTCAGGCTGCCACCCAACTCATCGTGCAGGCTGCCCAGCTCGGTCAGCGAGATGTCGCCACTCAGGTCCATGCGCTGATCGGAAATGGCGCCACTTGCGGTGATACGGTTTTCCCCCTGGCGAAAATCAAACTCCTCTACCTGCCACTGCATGTCGCTGTTCCCGGCCAGGCGCGCGCGCAGCGAAAGCGGCAGGTCTTGCAGTTCTCCATCGACGGACAGGCGTGGCACACGTAGCTGCCAGCCACCGGGCGTCTGGCGGAAGGCGACGTCGATATTGCCGCTCAGCCGCCCTTCCGTGGCATCGGTGAACTGACCGGGATCGACATTGTCGAGGCGTGCCGTCGCCTCGACGTCGAGCCCATCAAGCCACTCGACCCTTCCCCGGCTGACCACCGAGGCATCCCCGAGACTCACTGACAACGGCGTCCAGGCGAAGTGCTCGAAGTCGCCGCTGCCCGACAAGGCCACCTGCGTCAGGGGGATATCAGGCCCTTCCAGGCGCATCGACAGGGCCGCGCTGTAATTCACCAGGCTGCCGGACAGACGCAGGTCGAGATCCTCGACGACATAGGGCTCGGCCACCGTTTCCTCTTGATCGGCATGTGCCGTCGCCATGGGTAACGGCCATTGCAGGAGCTCACTCTGCAAGGAAGCTTCGAAGGGTAGGCTGGGGGCCAGAACGTCGGCTCGGGCAGAAAGGTTGGCGTCGACCGGCCCGCGGGCGGTGAGCTCGGCATTCAGCTCGGCCAAGCTTCCGTTGAGCCTCAGGTCGAGTCGCTGACCGGCCAGCTCAGGCATCAATTCCGGCAGCCACAGAGCCGCCTCGAACTGCGCTTCGAGCGGGTAATCGCCGCGCATTATCACGCGAGCGGAGAGGCTCGCCTCGACGTCGCGGCTGTCCACGTCCAGTGTCACGATCTCGACCTCATGGCCACGTGCCTCAAGGGCGAGATCAAGAGTGCGTATTTCGTAGTCGAGCGGCCCGCTCACTTCGATTCCGTCGAGGTGGATACGCGGCGCCGAAATCGCCAGGGGCAGCTCGACCTCAGGCAATGCCAGACGCTCGCGCTCGTCGAACGGTACGCCGGGTTCCCCCGAGCCGCCGGTCGGTGCCTGCACCGCCTCGGCTGCCGCCAGGGCCTGTTCGCTCAACACATCGCTGCCCTGCATCGGGTCCAGAGCTAACCTGGCGGCACCGGACGGTGGAATGTCGACCCGCAACTGCTGGAGGCGTGTCGGCAGCAGCTGCAGCCGATTACCCTCGGCCTCGAGGCCGGTATGCAAGACCTCCCAGGTGATACGTGTACCGTCCGCCAGTTTCAGCTCGACGTCCTGCACTTCGAGTTCGGGCGCCGAAATATCGAGGGGGAAGCGAAACGCGGACGGCGCGATCTCCTGCGGAACCTCGTCCAGCGCCTCGAGCGCGGGGCGTGAGAGCGTCTCTTCCGGCCCCTCTGCCGCGATGGTGTCGTCTTCTCCACCGGCCGGCAACGTAACGCGAAGGCCCTCGGCGCGGGACGTTTCCAGCCGCAGCCGGGACTCCTCGGCCCGGGCTGCCGTGCTCATCTCATCCAGGACGATCCGCGTACCGTCGGCCAGCCGCAGTTGCGTGTCATCCAGGACTAGCTCTCGAACCTCCAGGGGAAACGGCAGGCGAATCGGGGCACTTGACGCCGGCTCCGATGGCGGTTCGTCACGCGCCTCCTGCTCATGCAGCAGCACGCGACCGCCCTGCATCGCCAGACGCTCCACGCACAGCCTACCGCTCAGCAGACAGTCGTCCGCCCAGGCCAGCTCCAACCTCTCGGCGGCGATCTCGGCGGGGCCGGCCTCGATCCGGAATCCGTGCAGCACCAGGCGATCCAACGGCGCCCCCTCGACGCTCTCCAGCTGGTAGAAGCCGCGCTTGGCCCCCTCCTCGAGCAGGAGGCCAGCGCCCCAGGGGGACAGTGCAAGACCGAGTACGAGGATCACGATGCCGATCGCCAGCACAGGCAGCACGATCAGAAGCTTCAGAAAGGCAAGGATCAATGACCGCATCTTAGAATTCCGGGCCGATGGCGAAGTGGAGTCGCCACGAGTTTTCCTCGTCATCGAAGGGGTGGGCGATGTCGAAACGCACCGGCCCGACGGGAGATATCCATCTCACGCCCAGGCCGGCGCCGGTGTTGAGCTGCTCGGGCCACCAGTCATCGAAGGCATCGCCACTGTCGACGAAGGCCGCACCCCACCAGTTGCCGGTCACGCGGCGCTGGACCTCGAGGCTTCCGGCGAGCATTTGCTGGCCGCCGCGCAGCAATCCCTCCTCATTGCGCGGCGCCAGGGTCTCGTAGCCGTACCCGCGTACCGAGCGGTCACCACCGGTGAAGAAACGTAGCGAAGGCGGTATCTGGGAAAAATCATCGGTCTCGATGGCTCCCAGGGCCAACCGGGTAACGAAGCGCAAGTCATCTCCCAGCATGCGTATCCATTCGGTGTTACCGGTCATACGCAGGAAGTCGGCGTCCGAGCCCCAGGCCGTATCGGAATACTCCAGCGTGATGCGCTGACGGTCGCCCCAGGTAGGAAAGCGCGGATCACGGGTACGGGTCCGCGACCAGCTCACCCCCGGGTAGTAAAGAAAGACACTCTCGTCCTCTCCACCCTGGGTGAAGTCCTCGTAAGTGGCCCGCATGAACAGGGTCTGCACCCAGCGGTTGTCGAACTCCCAGCGCCGCGCCAACTCGACGGTCGCCTCATTGGATTGCGTATCTTCGTTGTCGCGATGCCGCAGCCCGTACTGGAAGCGATATTGGTCGCGCAGTGGATCGTCCAGTGGCAGGAGGTAGGTACCGCTGAATTGCTGCTCCGGCTGGGAGAGGAAAAGATCATGCTCCAGGCTGTGCCCGTAGCGATTGATCCATGGCTGGTTCCAGCCGAACTGCAGTCGCGGCCCGACATCGGTGGCGTAGCCGATGCCGGTCTCGAAGTGGTGACGGTCGGCGGGGGCCAGCACCACGTCGATCGGCATGCTGGGTCGCGCCGGTACATGCAGACGCGAGACGGCAGCCAGCGCCAGGGCGGAAAGGCGGGGGCTATCCGTCATTGCCGTACGTGACGACGGTACCCGCGGCAGCGCGGCGTCGCCCTCGGTCTCCACCACGTTCCACCAGCCCAGGGTCGGAGGCGCAAGGGCCAGTTCACGTCGGGCATCGAGCCGGGGGCGCACACTGACCGAGCTGAACCAGTTGGTCTGGCCCAGTCGCTGGGCGTAGAGCGCTACCTGACCAGCCCGGTAGGGCTGGCCAGGCTCGAAGGGCGCCAGGTTGCGTAGCCGGTCCTTGACGATATGGCTACCGCGAATCGTGACGTCCCCAAAGGCATAGCGCTGGCCGCTGTCGAGGGTGAGGTAGAGCCTGGCACTCTCGGCAAAGGGGCGCACCTCCATGCGCCGATCGGTGAAGGACCAGTCGAAGTAACCGCGCTCGAGGGCAAGACCGGCCAGCCGACTGCGCATGCGATCCCACGGCGCATGCAACAACGGGTCGCCCTCTGCCAAAGGGAAGGCATCCACGGTATCGCGAAAGGGGGCGTCGTCGGCCGCCTCGCCCTCGAGGCGAATATCGAGCACTTCGATGACCACCTGGGGGCCAGGCTCGATGGAGAGGCTGACGTAACGCGGCGGCTCCTCCTCATCGAGCCGCGAACGCACGCGTGGCTCGTAGTATCCATAGACGCGCATGGCCTCGCGAGTGCGCCGCACGACTTCGCCTTCCAGACGACGGCGGTCGTACTGGACGGCCTCCAGATCACCGAGGTAGTAGCGGACGTTGTCGGCGACATCGCCTTCCAGTCCGTCGATACGTGCCTCGAGTGCCAGCGCTCCTTGCGCCATGCCGAGACACAGGGCCGCCGCCCCCATGCGTGAGATCACGCCTCTTCCCATATTCACGGCTTCCCGACTTGACTCCTGCCTGCCCACGGCGGGGCCTGGCAGATTATTGCAGGGCTTCCAGCCCTGCGCTGAGTGACAGCTGCTCCTGGCGCAGCTCGCGCAACTCGGTCTCCATCGACGTCAAGCGGCTGCGCAGGCTTGCAACGGCCTGAGCGGCGTCGTCACGCTGCGCGACTGCTTCCAGCTCGGCCGCCAGATCGTCGATACGCCGCTCCAGTGCGACCTCGCGAGCCTGCCAGCGCTCATCGAGCGCCGCGATCTCATCCTCGAGCAGTTGCTGGAAGTGCTCATCCACGGTCGCGAGCCGCTCATCGAGTGATGCTCGCACGCTCTGCTGGCGCTCTGCCAGTGCCTCCTGCTGGTCCTGCCACTCGGCGATGCGCTGGGTCTGGCGCTCGTTGACTGCGGCCACTGTCTCGATCCTTGCCTCCAGAGTCTCGCGGCCCTCCGCGCCGGCGCGTTCCAACGAGTCGAGGGACGTGCGCACCGCCATAAGCAGCGCTTCCCGGGTCTCGGCCTCCTCGGCGAACCGCTCGAGCCTGGCCGACACCTCATCCACGCGCTCATCGAGCGCCTCGAACCGGGAAGCCTCCCCTTCGCTGACCTGCTGAACCTCAACCTCGAGACCCGCCATGCGAGCCACCATCGATTCGGCGTGCTCCTCCGTGGAAGAGAGCCGCGACTCGATGGTCTCGAGCCGGTCGCCACGCCCCTCCTCAGCGTCGAAGCGAGCATGAACGTTGGACATCTCGGCGGAAACCTGTTGCAGCTGGGCATTCAGGCGTTCACGCTCCTGCCAGCCCAGCCACGATACCGCGAGCAGCGCGGCAAGCAGCAGCAGCACGGCAAACTTCAGCGGCCACAAACGTGGGGGCGGCGTTGTAGGGCGGCGCGGCCTTGTCAGGCTGGAATCCGGATCGGGCACGATGGGACGTCGCTCGGAGGGACGCGCTTCGGGCATGTCATACTCCTTGTGGGCAGATGCGGCAGGCGCCTGCCTATTGTAAGCAGGTCAAGCACCTGCGCGCACACCACTGCCTCAACGCCTCGTCGACCGCTCTTGGGCATCCGCGCGACGACCGATGCCGCGATAGGTCAGCCCCCAGCTCGCCACATGGCTGGGGTCATAGATATTGCGCCCGTCCAGCAGCAGACGTTCGCGCAACAACTTGGCGAGGCGCGGCCAGTCCGGGTTCCAATAGTGCTTCCACTCGGTGACCAGCATCAGGGCATCGGCCCCGTCACACGCGGTATAGGGATCGCCATCGAACAGCGACAATAGCGGGTGATCGCCTACAGAGGCGCGTAATGCCGGGGTTGCTGCCGGATCGTGAAGCCGCACCCGCACCCCCTGGGCCCAGAGCGCCTCGAGCAGCGTGAGCACCGGAGCATGGTCGATGCGTGCCGAGCCCGGCTTGAAGGCCGCTCCCCAGATTGCCAGGGTGCGCCCTTCGAGCTGACCGTGGAAGTGTGTCCAGAGCTTGCGGAACAGTGTCTCCTTCTTCTGCTCGTTGATATCCAGCACCTGCTCCAGCAGTGCCGAGTGGCGCCCGCTGGCTTCCTGCACGTCGGCGAGGCGCATCAGGTCACGAGAGAAGTGAGGTCCACCGAAGCCGCAGCCGGGGTAGAGATACTCATAGCCGATACGAGAATCCGCCCCCATCCCCTGGCGCACGTACTCAACGTCGACCCCCAGGCTGTCGGCCAGCCCCGCGATCTCGTTCATGTAGCTGATTCGCGTGGCGAGCATACCGATGGTGGCCAGCTTGGTCAGCTCGGCGGCCCGGCGCGGCATTAGCTGGATCACGTCGCGGCGACGGTTGAAGGCTCGTAGCACTTCACGCACCTGGGCCTCGGCCTGCTCGTCATCACAGCCCAACAGCCAGCGGCCGGGCCGGGTGAAGCTGGCCCAGGCGCGCCCCTCCTCGATCATGTCCACGAGCGCCACCGCCCGCCGTCCGTTGCCGCCGAGCCGTGCTTCCAGCCGCTCGGTCTCGCCCACCGGGAAAGTGGAGTTGTTAACCAGTATCAATGGACCTTGCTGGCGTCCGGCAGTCTCGGCTACCAGCTCATCGGCCTCCTCACGCTGCTCCGGTGACAGGGCAAGCCAGAGAATGTCGATGCCCTGTGACGTGGCCTCGTCTGCACCGTTGGCCAGAGTCAGGGTACCCTGCTCGAATCCCTCCTCGAGGCGATCGAGCAGGTCGGGTTCCCGCCGCAGCCAGTCGGTCGCCTGAAGTGCCGGCCAGCGCATGGTGGCATGAGGCACCCAATGAACCTGATGGCCCACCCAGGAGAGTGCGGCAGCGGCCGTCGCCGCCGCCAGCTCACTGCCATGTATCTGTATCCGCATGAGACTTACTCCGCCTGGCTATAGCGGGCGAGCAGCTCGCGGAAACCCTCGCCGAAACGGGGATGACGGCGACCGTAGACCAGGGTGGCCTCGAGGTAACCCAGCTGGTGGCCGCAGTCGTAGGTCTTGCCGCGCATGCGCCAGGCGTCGACACCGTCACGCTGGCGCAGGGTCTCGATGGCATCGGTCAATTGGATCTCGTCGCCTGCGCCCGGCGGCGTCTCGGCCAACAGCGGGAAAATGCTTCCCGGCAGCGCGTAGCGGCCGATCACGGCAAGGTTGGAAGGCGCCTCCTCGCGGGCGGGCTTCTCCACCACGCCTGCCAGTGGGCAGGCCTTGCCGGCAGTCGGCGCCTCGCCCTCGGGGCTCACGATGCCGTACTTGTGCACGTTCTCCCAGGGCACTTCCTCGACCATCAGCTGAGAGCGCCCTGTCGCTTCGTAGGCGTCGAGCATGCCGGCGAGATCGTTTTGCGACAGCCCCTCATCGTCGACCAGCACGTCGGGCAGCAGTACCGCAAAGGGCTCGTCGTCGCCAATGACGGGACGAGCGCAGAGCACGGCGTGCCCCAACCCCAGCGGCTCGTGCTGACGTACGCTGATGATGTTGACGTCGGCGGGCACGATGGCGCGCAGCTCGTCGAGGAGCTCCTGCTTGTTCTTGGCCTCGAGCGTGGCTTCGAGCTCGTAGTGGGTGTCGAAGTGGTTCTCGATGGCGCTCTTGCTGGCATGGGTCACCAGCACGATGTCACGGATACCGGCCTTTACCGCCTCATTGACCACGTACTGGATCACGGGACGGTCGACGATGGTGATCATCTCCTTGGGAATCGCCTTCGAAGCCGGCAGGCAACGGGTGCCGAATCCGGCCACGGGTAATACGGCCTTGCGGATCATGGGTGCCTTCCTTGTCAGTTGGTGGATGAATGCTCGGTGAATGAACTTCCCGGGCCGGTCCTTGATTCCGTCATGGGAAAGCCCGGGCAGCAACGGGTACAATGTGCATGATACCGAAGGTAAAGAATGTTGCCAGGGTGCCGGACCAATTGACACGGAGAGACCACATGAGCGCTACCCTCCACCACAACGTCGACCGGGGCGAGATCGCCAAGTTCGAGGCCCTGGCCAGCCGCTGGTGGGACCCGCACAGCGAGTTCAAGCCGCTGCACGATATCAATCCGCTGCGCCTGGATTTCATTGATGCACGCTGCGGCCTGGCCGACCGCAAGGTGCTCGACGTGGGCTGCGGCGGTGGCATTCTGGCCGAGGCCATGGCGCACCGCGGCGCTCGAGTCACCGGCATTGACATGGGTGAAGCGCCGCTTGGCGTGGCGCGTCTGCATGCACGGGAGAGCGGGGTCGAGGTCGAGTACCGCCAAGCCAGTGCCGAAGCGATGGCCGCCGAGCACCCGGGCGAATTCGATGTGGTCACCTGCTTGGAGATGCTCGAGCACGTGCCCGATCCCGGCTCGGTCATCCAGGCCTGTGCGACACTGGTCAAGCCTGGCGGCCACCTGTTCTTCTCGACCATCAACCGCAACCCCAAGGCTTACGCCCTGGCCATCGTCGGCGCCGAGTACCTGCTGCGGATGCTGCCCCGCGGCACCCACGAGTACCGCAAGTTCATCCGCCCTTCCGAACTGGCCGGGTGGTGTCGCGAACACGGGTTAGCGGTGCGCGAGCAGAGCGGCTTGGTCTACAACCCGATTACGCGCCGTTATCGTCTTTCGACGAGCGATGTCTCGGTCAACTACATGATGCATTGCCGCCGGGAGCCGGCATGACGCCTTTGCCGCGCGCACTGCTGTTCGACCTCGACGGTACCCTGGTGGATACCGCACCCGATCTGGCTCGAGCCACCAATGCCCTGCGCGCCCACCATGGTCTCGAGCCACTGCCCTACCCGCTGATCCGTGCCCAGGTTTCCAACGGCGGCAGCGCTCTGGTCGCCCTCGCGCTGGGGTTGGACAAGACGCACCGGGACCATGACGCGGCGCGCCAGTTCCTGCTCGACGCCTACGGTCAATCTGTGGCGGAAGAGAGCTGCCTGTTCCCCCACCTCGACCAGTTGCTGGCAAGCTGGGAAATGGAGAGCCGTCCCTGGGGCATCGTCACCAACAAGCCCCGCGCCTATGCAGCCCCGCTCGTCGAGGCACTCGGCCTGGCGCCTGGCGCGCTGCTCTGCGCCGACGACCTGCCCCAGCGCAAGCCGGCTCCGGAGCCGCTATGGGCGGCCGCCGAGCGACTGGACGTGCCAGCATCGCAGTGCTGGTATATTGGCGACCATGTGCGCGACATGCAGGCGGCACGCGCCGCCGGCATGGTCGCCGTCGCCGTCGGCTACGGCTACATCGAGGAGGGAGACGACTACCTTGAGTGGCCGGCAGACCTGTGGTTCGAGACCTGCGAAGCCCTAGTGGAAGCGCTGCTTCAGCCTGCCTGAGTTACCAGGCAGACTGCAGTCAAACCAGCATCCAGACAGGCAGCAACCGCCAAGCTAGCGCAAATAGGCGAGCGGGATGAAGCGCCAGGCGCCCGAAGCACAGCAATCCGAGCGTATGGGGTTATACGTGAGGAATGCGAGCATTCGGGCAACGCAGCGATTCGCCCGCGCAGCCATTTGTCACTTAGGCTGGGCGTCGAAACGCTGGCCGTTATGTCCCCTGCTCTCCGGCCCCATCAGCCATAAGTATGTCGGCATGATCGCCTCCGGCGTACGCAGCGTATTCGGATCCTCACCCGGGTAGGCGGTGACACGCATCGCGGTACGAGTGGCGCCGGGATTGAGCGAGTTGACGCGTAGCGTACCCAGATGCTCGACTTCGTCGGCCAGGACCTCCATGAAGCCTTCGGTGGCGAACTTCGACACTGCATAGGCCCCCCAGAAGGCGCGACCCTTGCGTCCGACGCTGGACGACGTGAACACCACCGAGGCATCGGGCGAGGCCTGCAGTAACGGCAGCAACGCCTGTGTCATCCAGATAGGTCCGTTGATATTGACCTGCATCACCTGGTCCCACAGTTCCGGATTGTACTGCTCGAACGGCGTTATGCGACCCAACAGCCCCGCATTGTGCAGGATACCGTCGAGACGGCCGAACTCCCGGTCCAGGGTCTCGGCCATGTCGTGGTAGTCCTTGTGCGTGGCACCCTCGAAATTGAGCGGAAAGATGGCCGGCTGCGGCCCGCCGGCAGCCTCGATTTCATCGTAGACCTTCTCCAGCTTGGCGATGGTGCGGCCCAGCAGGATCACGGTGGCACCGTGTCGGGCAAAGGTCAGGGCAGCCGCCCGACCGATGCCATCGCCGGCCCCTGTCACGAGGATGATGCGTTCGGCAAGCAGGTCGGCGGGTGCCACATAGTCGATCTTGCAGGTCATCTTGACTCCTTGGGCGAGGCCAATCCGTTACAGGGACTGACGCAGAAAATCGTTGGCAAGCCCCGCCGCACTGGAATCGGGGTAGTCGTCACGCACGCGTTCGAGCAGGCCGCGGCTCTCCTCGAGTTCACCCTGGCGCGCCTTGATCAGGCCAAGCTTGTAGAGCGCATCGGGCACCTTGCTGCTCTGCGGAAAGTTATCGATGACCTGGCGGAATGCGGCTTCTGCCTGTTCCAGGTCGGCTTCCGCCGAGTGCAGTTCACCCAGCCAGTAATAGCCGTTGGCGGTCAGGCTGGTATCGGGGTAATCGGCAACGAAGGCCTCGAAGGCCCGAATGGCTTCGGCGAACTCCCGCGACTGGACACGAGCGAAGGCGGCCTGGTAGGCGGCCTGAGCATCGGCGCTGTTGCCGCTCGGTGAAGGCGTCTGGGCAACCTGTCTGGCCGACTCCTCGTCGACAGGTGGATTGGCTTCGATGCCGGCGCTGCCAGCCATCAATCGCTCGTCGAGATCGATATATTGCTGGCGGGTCTGGTTGCGCAGCTGCTCGAGCTGGTGACGCAGCTCCTCGATCTGGCCACGTAGCTGCTGGATTTCCCGCTGGTGTTCCTGCAGCTGGTTGTACATCACCAGACTGCCGCCGGCCTCTTCGCGCACCTCGGCCTGCTCGAGGAATCCCCGAGGCTGTGCAGTACGGTCTTCGACGATCGGGCGTTGCTGGGCTTCGACAAGGCTCATGACGGACAGCGGGAGCACCAGGGCTCCCGCGCCGCACAGCCTTTTCAGACTGTGTCTCATGCTTCACTCCATTGGGCGCTTACGCGCCAGTTCGCTCAGTAGGCAAACACGACGCGACGGTTCTGTGCGTGGGCATCTTCGCTGGCGCCGCGTGCGGCCAGACGCTCTTCACCATAGCTGACCACCTCGAACTGGGACGGTGAGACGCCTTGCACCTCGAGGAAGCGCTTCACCGCGTTGGCACGACGCTCACCCAGCGCCAGGTTGTACTCACGTGTGCCGCGCTCGTCGGTGTGGCCCTGGAGAACGACGCGAGCATTGCCGTTCGAGCGCAGGTAACGCGCATGCGATACCAGTACCGACTCGAACTCGGGACGGATGCTGTCACGGTCGTAATCGAAATAGATGGTACGGACTTCCGGAATGCGGCCATCAGCCTGCTGGCCAGAACGGTCGCCGCTGATGCCGGAGCCGCTGACCTGCCCTGAACCCGCCGTACCGGTGCCGACACCGCCGTTGGCACCCGTACCCGAGCCATCCATGGAACCGTCACGGCTACCACCGGTGCTCGAACAGCCGGCCACCAGAGCCAGAGACAGGGCGATCGCCAGGATTCTGGCATGCGACTTGAATTGCATCGTCTAACTCCTCAAAGGATCGAATGACACGTACCATCAGTTCAAGAACGGCGACCATGCGGGCTCCCGCACGTCACCTTGTGCCGAAGGCAACCGGTAGGACGCTCGTCCATCGGCCGATACGGCTCCCAACTCCCCGCTTGTACCCTGCTGGGTGGCGAAGATTACCATGGTCCCGTTGGGTGCAACACTGGGCGATTCCGCCAAACGGGTATCCGTGAGTCCGACCAGGCGCCCCGAATCCAGATCCTGCCTTGCCACCTGGAATCCGCTATTGCCGCGATGGATCATGAACAGGGTCTTTCCGTCCGGGGAGAAGCGACCGCGGGCATTGTAGTTGCCGGTAAAGGTCAGCCGCTCCGCCTCCCCGCTGCCGAAGCTGTAGCGGTAGATCTGCGGTCCGCCACTGCGATCCGAAGTGAACAGCAGGCTGCGTCCGTCAGGTGCCCAGTCCGGCTCGGTATCGATGCTCGAATTGTTGGTAATGCGCTCGAGGTTGCGTGACCCCACGTCCATCACGTAAATGTCAGGCTGGCCATCCTTGGACAGGGTCATGGCCAGGCGCCGTCCATCGGGCGACCAGGCAGGCGCGCCATTGATGCCCTCGAACGACGTCAACCTGGCTCGTTGCCCCGTGTTCACGTCCTGCACGTAGATCGCTGGCCGTTCGGTCTCGAAGGAGACGTAGGCCAGACGGCGGCCGTCCGGCGACCAGGCAGGCGAGAGGATCGGTTCGCGCGAATTCAGCACCTGTTGGCTGTTGTGCCCATCGGCATCGGCCACGTAGAGGGTGAACTGTGCGTCGTCACCGGTACCCTGGGCAGTGACATAGGCTATGCGGGTAGAGAAGGCCCCGCGGATGCCGGTAATGGCCTCGAATATCTGGTCGCTGACGAAGTGAGCGACGGCACGCAGTTCATTGGCCCTGCCGGTGACGTTCTCGCCGAGCAAGCGGCGCTGGCCGCTGACGTCCATCAGCTCATAGCGAATACGGTAGCCCTCCGCACCACGACTGACCTGACCCACGACCATGTAGCGCACGTCGAGCGCACTCCACTGGCCGTAACGCACCTGATCGCTGGAGCTGGGTCGATCAAACATCGCTTCTCGAGGCAGTGGCTCGAAGAAGCCACTGCGCTGCAGATCCTCACTGATGATCTGGGCCACGTCCTCGGGCAGCTCCTCCCCGTCGGTCGCAAACGGCACGACGGCGATAGGGGTGGCCTGATCGCTGCCACGGGTGATCTCGATGGTCAGGTCGGACTGTGCTTGGGCGAGCGCGCCGAACATCAGCAGCGCGGCAGCCAGCCAGGTGGTCATCAGAGCTTTCATCAGCGTACATCTCCCGGTGTGAAACGCAGATTGAACTGTCGAAAATCACGCTGCGCCGTTGGCGGCAGTTGGCGCAGTTCATTGAACGGTGAGGCGGCTTCCACTGCCTGGATGGCGGAGCGGTCGAAGCTGCTGTCTCCGCTACTCTGACTAATGGTAGCGCCAAACAACTCCCCCGAGGGCCCGAGCTGGACCTGAACCGTTGCCGAAAGCCCGCCACTGGCTCCGGGCGGAATCACCCAGGCCTGCTCCACCGCGCGGCGCACCAGGTTGATGAAGCTGTTCGCCGCCTCCTGGCCCTGGCGGGCATTGGCGACCGCATCCGACTCGCCCTCGATGGCCCGGTCGAGCCCCTGGGATGCGGCCTCGGCAGCACGTCGCGCCTCCTCCTCACGCTGGCGGCGGGCTTCCTCCTCGCGGCGACGCTGCTCCTCGGCCTCGCGCTGACGCTGAGCTTCCTCCTCGCGGCGACGCTGTTCCTCGGCTTCGCGCTGGCGCTGGGCTTCCTCCTCGCGGCGACGCTGCTCCTCGGCCTCACGCTGGCGCCGGGCTTCCTCTTCGGCACGACGCTGTTCCTCGGCTTCGCGCTGGCGCTGGGCTTCCTCCTCGCGGCGCCGCTGTTCCTCGGCCTCACGCTGTCGCTGGGCCTCTTCCTCACGGCGACGCTGTTCCTCGGCTTCCCGCTGACGTTGCGCCTCGGCCTCCTGCTGGCGACGCGCCTCCTCTTCGGCACGCTGCTGCGCCTCGAGTTGGCGCTGCCGCTCGGCTTCGGCCGCCGCCTCCTTCTGGCGCTGCCGCTCGGCCTCCTGCTCTTCGCGCTGACGCGCCAGGCGTTCGGCTTCTTCGGCACGTCGTTGCGCTTCCGCCTCGGCAGTCTCGCGGGCCTCCTGCAGACGGCGAGCCTCCTCCTCTCGCTCCGCCTGCTCTTGCTCGGCCTGGCGGGCTTGCTCCTCGGCCGCCTGGCGCTCGGCTTCCTCGCGTGCCTGCTCCTCGGCCTCGGCCTGACGTGCCGCTTCCTCCTGACGAGCCTGCTCCTCGGCCTGGCGGGCCTCGGCGCGCGCACGTGCCTCCTCGGCACGCTGGGCCTGGTCGGTGGTGGTCTCGGTGCTGACCAGCGTCGCCTGGACGATCGAGCTCGTCTCGGGCTCCGGCTGGCGTTGGGGCAGGCTCACCGTGCTGATCACCACGACCAGCACGTGAAGGCCAATGGCCAGCAGCGCGGGCACGCCATAGCCGACGCGCCCGTTATTCCGGGGGGCGGAGCCCCTCTGACGTCGGGCCATCACGTCTCCTACCTTCCTGATCAAGGGGCTCCTAATCACGCGGCGGCGGCTCGGAAATCAACCCGACATTGGCCACACCGGCCACCTGCAGGGTGCTCATCAGGTTCACGATTTCGCCATAGGGCACGAAACGATCGCCACGCACCATGACCGGCGTTCCTGGCTGACGATCTAGCAGGATGATCACGCGATCGGCCAGCTCATCGAGCTCCACATTGGCCTCCTCGCCGCCGATCGAGAGGAAATACCCTCCTTCGCGATCCACCGACACGATGATCGGCTCACGCTCTTCCTGGGTCTCGATCGGCTCGGACGTGACCTGAGGCAGCTCGACCTGTACCCCTTGGGTCAGCATCGGGGCGGTGATCATGAAGATCACTAGCAGCACGAGCATGACGTCGATGAAGGGAACGACGTTGATCTCGCCCATCGGCTTGCGGCGCCCACTACGGTTGAACGGTCCATGCATGTCGCGACTCCTTCAGGCAGCGCCGGCTTCGCTGCGACCCTGCAGGTTGCGATGCAGGATGGAGTGGAATTCCTCGGCAAAGTCCTCGTACTTGCCCAGCATGCGATCGGACTCGGATGAGAGGCGGTTGTAGAAGATGACCGCAGGAATGGCGGCGAAAAGCCCCATCGCGGTGGCAATGAGCGCCTCGGCGATCCACGGCGCTACGGTAGCCAGCGTGGCCTGCTGAGCCATGGAGAGCGACTGGAATGAGCCCATGATGCCCCACACGGTGCCAAACAGGCCGATATAGGGACTTGCCGAGGCCACCGTGGCCAGGAACACCAGATGCAGGGTCAGTCGCTCCTCCTCTCGCGACCAAGCCACGCGCATGCTGCGCTGAACCCCGTCGAGAATGGCTTCGGCACTCTTGGTCTTGGCCATCAGACGATTGAACTCGCGAAAGCCGGCACGAAAGACATGCTCGGCGCCTTGGGTCTCCTGCTCCGACGGTGTCTCGCGGTAAAGCTCGTTGAGGTCGACTCCCGACCAGAAGCGCTCTTCGAAGGACTGGTGGGCCCGGCGTGCCCGACGCATCACGAAGGTGCGCTGGAAGATCACCACCCAGGAGAGAATCGAACCTATCACCAGGATCAGCATGACCAGCTGCACCACGGTGCTGGCGCTCATGATCAGGTGCGGTATGGACATTGAGTCGTTCACGGGCTTCCTCGCTGATCTTGCAGTTAACCGTTGAGAACCGCGGCCAGTGCCGGCGGCCAAGGTATGGGTTTGAGACGCACGGCATCCACACAGGCGATGTCGACCCGCGCCTCGCATAAGGGTTCCCCGCCGCGCATCACCGATTGAGCGAAGCTCAGCCGGCAGCGGCCGTTCGATTCGACGGCCGCCGTGACCGACAGTTCGTCGTCGAGACGGGCGGGTTTGGCATAGCGGCACTCCAGACGGTGCACCACCAGTTGGATGCCGGCTTCGAGCAGTTCGCGCTGGGTGAGGCCGTGGTGGCGTAGCCACTCGCTACGCGCCCGCTCCATGAACTTGAGGTAGTTGACGTAATAGACGATGCCACCGGCATCGGTATCCTCGATGTAGACCCTAAGCGGCAGGCGGAAGTCGCTCACTGACGCACCTCGCCGGACGCGTCCTGGGCCTGTTCGTGCGGCACCAGACCGAAATGCTGCCAGGCCTGGCGGGTTACCACCCGGCCGCGAGCGGTACGCATCATCAGCCCCTGCTGAATCAGGTAGGGCTCGATCACGTCCTCGATGGTGTCGCGCTCCTCGCCGATCGCCGCCGCCAGCGAATCGATGCCGACCGGGCCGCCATCGAACTTCTCGATCATAGCCAGCAGCAGACGGCGATCCATGTGATCGAGCCCATGGTGGTCGACGTGCAGCATGTTCAACGCCTGATCGGCCACATCCGCGTCCACCTGGCCGTTGCCACGTACCTGGGCAAAATCGCGCACCCGGCGCAGCAGCCGGTTGGCAATGCGCGGCGTGCCACGAGAGCGGCGTGCCACCTCACGAGCGCCGTCGCGGTCCGCCTCGACGCCGAGCAGCCTCGCCGAGCGGGCCACGATCTCGGTCAATTCGTCGATGGCGTAGAACTCCAGACGCTGGACGATGCCGAAGCGGTCGCGCAGGGGCGAGGTGAGCAGCCCCGCACGGGTGGTGGCCCCCACCAGCGTGAACGGGGGCAGGTCGAGCTTGATGGAGCGCGCCGCCGGCCCCTCGCCGATGACGATGTCGAGCTGGAAGTCCTCCATGGCGGGATAGAGGATCTCCTCCACTACTGGAGAAAGCCGATGAATTTCGTCGATGAACAGCACGTCGCCCGGCTGCAGGTTGGTGAGCATGGCGGCGAGATCGCCGGCGCGTTCTAGCACCGGGCCGGAAGTGGACTTGAGGCCGACGCCCATCTCGGCGGCAATGATGTTGGCGAGCGTGGTCTTGCCCAGGCCGGGAGGACCGAACACCAGGGTGTGATCAAGACTCTCGTCACGCCCACGTGCCGCGCTGATGAAAATTTCCAACTGTTCGCGGACCCGGTGCTGACCGATGTATTCGGCCAGCCGCTTGGGCCGGATCGCGTGGTCGACGCGGCTCTCCCCCTCGCGCTCGTCAGCGGCGATCAAACGGTCATTGTGCATCATGTCGAACACTCGCGGCGCTCATGAACTTGCATGATATCGTTCCCTCTGTCACCGACAGGCACGCGTGGCAGCAGCGGGCTAGCAGGCGCACCTGCTGCTTTACTAGCTGGCCAGGCGCTTGGTCAGCGCTGCCTTGATCATGGCCTCGGTCGAAAGTCCCTCGTCGAGCCCCGAGAGCATCTTTGCCGCCTCGGTGGGCTTGTAACCCAGACTGACCAACGCGGCTTCGGCATCGGCCAGCGGATCCTGACGCGCCTGCCCCGCACTGGATGCCGTCGAGGGGCCTGCCAGGTCTGTCGCGCCCGGATGCTCCCAGTGGGGAAAACGATCGCGCATCTCGATAATCAGCCGCTCGGCCGTCTTCTTGCCGACCCCCGGCAGGCGCGTCAATGACTTGACATCATCCTCCATCACGCAGCGGATGAAGGCTGTTTCATCCATGCCCGAGAGGATGGCCAAGGCCAGCTTGGGGCCAATACCGTTGACCCGGATCAGAGCGCGGAACAGCGCCCGCTCCTGCTCGCGGGCAAATCCGAACAACAGATGGGCATCCTCGCGCACGGTGAGGTGCGTATACAGGGACACTGGCTCCCCCACCCCGGGCAGCGCCACCAAGGTCGTCATGGAAGCTTCGAGTTCGTAGCCGACGCCGGCCACGTCCACCACCAACCAGGGCGGTTGCTTGTCGAGCAGAGTGCCACGCAGGCGTCCGATCATGGGGGCTCAAAATCCCGGTCCGAATACATCCAAGGCCGCAGGCCTTCCTGGCGCCACTATACTGGTCGCTCAAGCGGCTGACCAGTCTAGAGTAAACGGTGTTCGACAATAATCCCTTTCAAGCCACGGGGCTACTTTCAGGGGCGAAAATCGCGCCACGAGCCGCCACGCCGCCGTGAGCGGTGCCCGCCGAAACTGCCGCGCGTCAGCAGGCCGAGCCTGGCGTGGGCATGGGTCAGCGCAATGGCCAGGGCATCGGCGGCATCGGCCTGGGGTGAGCCGTCGAGCCCAAGGATCGCCACTACCATATGCTGCACCTGGGCCTTGGTCGCCGCGCCGCTACCGGTCACCGCCTGCTTGATCTGACGCGGCCCGTACTCACTCACCGGCAGACCATGGTTGGCCGCGCAAACGATCGCCGCACCGCGTGCCTGGCCCAGCTTGAGTGCAGAGTCCGGATTTTTCGACATGAAGACCTGCTCGATGGCCACCTCGCCGGGGCGATACTCGCCGATCAGCTCAGCGAGGCCGGCGTAGATGCGTGCCAGGCGCTGCGGCAAGTCGACGTCCTGCAGGCGAATGCAGCCGCTGGCCACGTAGCGTGGCGTGGGCGTGGCGACATCGAGCACGCCGTAGCCGGTAGTGCGCGAGCCGGGGTCGATGCCGAGAATCAGCACGTCACGCCCCGCGATGGGGAGGTCGAATGCGGTGTCATCCTCTTTCGCTCCGGGGCCAGCATCGTAAAACCGGCGCCCTGTAGGCGCCGGTCCGGTACATGCTTGCCGTGGGAAAGCAAGTGCCTCACTCCTGCCCTTCCACCTTGGCCTTCTGGCGCAGGCGAATGCTGAGCTCGCGCAACTGTTCGACGCTCACCTCTCCCGGGGCATCGGTCATCAGGCAGGCCGCGCTCTGGGTCTTGGGGAAGGCGATCACTTCACGGATGGTACGTGAACCCGCCATCAGCATGACCAGGCGGTCGAGGCCGAAGGCCAGACCGCCATGGGGCGGTGCGCCATAGTGTAGAGCGTCGAGCAGGAAGCCGAACTTCTCGCGGGCCTCCTCCTCGCCGATACCGAGGATCTCGAACACGGTGCTTTGCATCTGCTGGTCATGGATACGGATCGAACCGCCACCCAGCTCGGTACCGTTGAGCACCATGTCGTAGGCCCGCGAGAGCGCCGTGGCCGGGTTGGCCTTGAGCTCCTCGGGGCTGCACGAGGGCGAGGTGAACGGATGGTGCAGCGGACTGAGGCGGCCACTGTCGTCGGTCTCGAACATGGGGAAATCGACCACCCACAGCGGTGCCCAGTCGCGAGTATAAAGATTGAGGTCCTCACCCAGCTTGACCCGCAGCGCCCCCAGCGCCTCGTTGACCACATTGGCCTTGTCGGCGCCGAAGAAGACGATGTCGCCATCCTCGGCACCGATGCGATCGAGCAATTCCTCGATCACGTTCTCCATGAACTTGACGATCGGCGATTGCAAACCCTCGAGACCCTTGGCGCGCTCGTTGACCTTGATCCAGGCCAGGCCCTTGGCGCCATAGATGCCGACGAATTTGGTGTAATCGTCGATCACCTTGCGCGACATGCCGGCGCCACCCGGCACCTTGAGCGCCGCGACGCGACCATCGGCGGCATTGGCCGGGCCGGAAAAAACCTGGAAGTCGACCTGCTTCATCAGGTCGTCGACGTCGACCAGCATCAGCGGGATACGCAGGTCGGGCTTATCGGAGCCGTAGCGGTCCATGGCGTCGGCCCAGGTCATGCGCGGGAATTCGGGCAGTTCGACGTCGAGCACGTCCTGGAACAGCTCGCGAATCATGGCTTCGGTGACGCCCATGATGTCCGCTTCCTCGACGAAGGAGGCCTCGATGTCGATCTGGGTGAACTCCGGCTGACGGTCGGCGCGCAGGTCCTCGTCACGGAAGCACTTGGCGATCTGGTAGTAGCGATCGAAGCCCGCCACCATCAGCAGCTGCTTGAACAGCTGCGGCGACTGCGGCAGGGCGAAGAAGCTGCCCGGATGGGTGCGGCTCGGCACTAGGTAGTCGCGGGCACCTTCCGGGGTGGCACGTGTCAGGATCGGCGTCTCGATGTCGAGAAATCCCTGGCCCTCGAGGAAGGCGCGCACGTGGTGCGAGATGCGCGAGCGCAGGCGCAGTTTCTCGATCATCTCGGGCCGGCGCAGGTCGATGTAGCGGTGCTTGAGACGCACCTCCTCGCCGACCTTGCCGTGCTCGTCGAGCTGGAACGGCGGCGTGGCCGCCGTGTTCAGCACTTCAACGTCCTTGGCCAGCACCTCGACCATCCCGGTTGGCATCTTGGGATTCTGGGTGCCTTCTGGGCGCAGCCGCACGCGACCGGAGATGCGCAGCACGAACTCGCTGCGCGCGCGGTCGGCAGTGGCGAAAGCCTCGGCGGTATCGGGGTCGACCACGACCTGGGCGATACCGTCGCGATCGCGCATGTCGAGGAAGATCACGCCCCCGTGGTCACGGCGGCGATGTACCCAGCCGCACAGGGTGACCGTCTGGTCCACCAGGGTCTCGTTGAGCTGGCCGCAATAATGGCTGCGCATGTCGTATCCTGTATTCGTTAAGCGTTGTCTATGGAATGGTAGATATCGGTACGGTCAGGCCGCGGCGCCGTCCTTCGCCGGCGCCTTGCTCCCCTTGCCTTCTCCGCCGCCGCCCGAGTCGCCGGCCAGGTTCTTCTTGCTGCCGGACTTGAAGTCGGTCTCGTACCAGCCGCCGCCGGCCAGACGGAAGCCCGCCGCGGAAACCAGGCGGCCGAGGGCCGGTGCTTCGCAGGCAGGACAGTCGGTCAGGGGCGCGGCGCTCAGCTTCTGGAGCTTCTCCAGACGATGGCCGCAGGCCTTGCACTGATATTCATAGATGGGCATGGTTCAATTCACTCCTGATTCGACAGCGCGCAACCAACGGCGATATAGGGTCGAGCAGCGCACTTTCCAAGCCTGCCGTGAAAGCCCGATAGTATAACGTGCCTGGCAAGGCCTGTCCCAGCCCTGCCGCGGCGAACCAACACAAGGAATCCAGCATGAAAGCCGTGATACTCGATGCCGCCAGCCTGGGCCCTGACGTCGACCTTGCGCCCATCCGGGAGCAGGTCGGCACGCTCGAGGTTCACCAGACCAGCACCACTGAGCAGAGCCGCGAACGTCTGGCCGGCGCGCAGGTGGCCATCGTCAACAAGGTCGTGCTCGATACTGGCACCCTCGAGGCGCTGCCTGAGCTCAAGCTGATCTGCGTGCTGGCCACCGGCACCAACAACATCGACATGCCAACCGCCGAGCGCCTGGGAATCGAGGTGCGCAACGTCACGGCCTACGGTACCGCCAGCGTGGCCCAGCACACGCTGATGCTGATTCTCGCCCTGGCCAATCGTCTGCCGCTCTACCAGCGTGACGTGGCGGCCGGACGCTGGAACGAGAGCCCGTTCTTCTGCCTGATGAACCACGGAACGCTGCAGCTCGAAGGCAAACACCTGGTCATCGTCGGCCAGGGCGAACTGGGCAGCCGCGTCGCGGCTCTGGCCGAAGCCTTCGGCATGCGCGTGACTTTTGCCGCCCGCCCCGGCAACGAAGCCGCCGACAGCCGTCCCGGTATCGCCGAACTCGCCCCCGAAGCCGACGTAATCAGCCTGCATTGTCCGCTCACCGAGGCCACCCGCCACCTGATCGGCGTCGGCCTGCTCGCCCATCTCAAGCCCGAGGCTCTGCTGGTGAACTGCGCCCGCGGCGGCATCATCGACGAGGAATCGGCACTTGCCGCACTGCGTGAAGGCCGGCTAGGAGGCCTCGGCGTCGACGTGCTGCCAACGGAACCGCCACGGGAGGGACACCCACTGCTCGACGCCCTGAGCGAACCATTGAACCTGATCGTGACACCGCACAGCGCCTGGATCACCCCGGAAGCACGCCAGCGCATCGTCGCACTCACCGGCGACAACCTGCACCGCTGGAAAGCCCAGCGGGATGGAGCCTGACTTATGTTGCATAACCTGGGCTCGATCAACCTCGACCACTTCTATCGGGTACCGCACCTGGTCCATCCCGGCGAAACGCTGGCCAGCCGCAGTTATCAGGTCGGTCTCGGCGGCAAGGGGGCCAATCAGTCACTGGCCATGGCGCAGGCCGGCGGCCGGGTGTGCCACTGGGGCCGCCTGGGTCGCCAGGACGGCTGGGCCCGCGACCGCCTGGCTCGCGCGGGCGTCGACGTCACTCACGTCGAGCTGGTGGACGAACCCAGCGGTCATGCCATCATCCAGGTCGACGACCACGGCGAGAACGCCATCATTCTCTGTCCCGGCGCCAACCACGGCTTCACCTCCCGGCATCGAAATGCCCTGTGCCAGGCGGCGCAACCCGGCGACTGGTTGCTGGTGCAAAACGAGTGCAACGCCCTACCCGAACTGCTCGACGGCGCACGCAGGCAAGGCTTGTCCATCGCCTTCAACCCTGCTCCCATGAGCGATACGGTGCTCGAGTTACCGCTCGATGCCTGTGAACTGCTGTTCGTCAACCGCGGCGAGGCTGCCTGGCTCGTCGGGCTGCCCGAGGCGAGCGATGCCCGCGTACTGCTGGAAGGCTTGCACGAACGACTGCCGAATACCGCAACGGTGCTGACCCTCGGCAGCGAAGGCGCCTGGTACCAGTCGGGCAGCGAGCGCCACTTCCAGCCCGCACTGGCGGTGGAGCCGGTGGATACCACCGGCGCCGGCGATACCTTCATCGGCTATTTCATGGCCGCGCTCCAGGAGCAGCGCAGCATTCCCGACTGCCTGGCATTCGCCGCTCATGCCGCGGCTCTCGGCGTACAGCGCCCCGGCGCCGCCGACAGCATTCCATCGCGCGACGACGTCGAGCGATATCTCACCGACTCAAAGAGCGCCTGACACCCACAAGGAGGCAACGTGTCGCATCCGATCATCTTCGATACCGACCCCGGCGTCGACGACGCCCAGGCCATCGCCATCGCCCTGCGCCATCCCGAGATCGATCTGCTCGGCCTGACCACCACCTACGGCAACGTCGACATCGAGACTGCCACGCACAACGCCCTGCTGCTGAGCGAACTGGCCGGGCGCGACATTCCCGTCGCCCAAGGAGCCGCCGGCCCCATGGTCAAGCCGCGTCATCCGGCACCGGCCCACATTCATGGCGCCAATGGGCTGGGCAACATCGAACTGCCCGACGTTAAGGGTGTCAAGGACCCACGCAGCGCCGCGCAGTTCATCGTCGACACTGTCAACGAGCGCCCCGGCGAAGTCATCCTGGTGGCCGTCGGCCCGGTAGGCAACCTGGCCGCTGCGCTGCAGCTCGACCCGACACTCACCGAAAAGGTCAAACGCGTGGTGATCATGGGAGGCTCGATCCGTGAGGGTGGCAACGTCACCCCGGTGGCCGAGGCCAACATGTTCAACGATCCCCATGCAGCCCAGCGCGTGCTCACCGCCGGCTGGCCGCTGACTTTGGTCGGGCTCGACGTGACCCATCGCTGTGTCCTCACCCAGGCGCACATGCAGCGGATCGAGGCGGGGCAAGGAGAGCTGGGCAAAGTACTGGCCGGAAGCTACGCCTTCTACCGTGACTTCTACCGCGAATTCCTCGGCATCGACGGCTGCTGCCCGCATGACAGTTGCGCGCTGGCCTGGCTGCTGCGCCCGGAGCTGTTCACCACCGCCCCGGGTCACCTTTCGGTCGTCACGGACGGCATTGCCGAAGGTCAGACGATCTTCGCCCCAGAGGGGCGCGGCTTCATCCAGGAGCGCTGGTCGCAGACGCCCTTGGTGGAGGTGTGCCTCGAGGTGGACGGCGAGGCCGTGGTGGAGTGGATCGCCGACACCTTGAGCTGAGACGAACTACAGACAGACGAAACAATCCGGGTCACGGCACTCGATCGATTCCAGTTCGACGTGCGTGACTCGGGCATTAGGCGGGCCCTGCCACAGCCACGACGCCACCTGGTTGACCGCTTCTCCATCACCGCATAGCAACACCTCGACCTGACCGTCGGGGAGGTTCTTGGCATAGCCGGTCAAGCCATGCTGAAGTGCCTGCTCCTGGACCGATCGGCGATACCACACGCCCTGGACCTTGCCAGCCACCTTACCTTTCACGCAGCGTTTGCTCATGCTTCCCTCCTCGCTCCGACAGTCCATACTCGCCCTTTCCAGTCTGACTGCATGCGTCAAGCCTGGATAGCGTACCGGAATCAACGCACAAGACCCGTACGCGGGATTCCAGTCGCCAGCGCAAATGCTCTAATCTTGATAATAGGGATGCGGCCTCGCCACAAGCAATGTCCGCCCCGGTGGAAGCGGTGCCACCCACTGCATTCCAGACCACAACAAGCAAGAATCCTCACGAGGGAGATAACGCCATGCGGGTCTTCGACCACCCCGAGTTCGACCATCACCAGCAGATCGTCTTCGGCTGCGATGAAGCCAGCGGCCTGCGGGCCATCATCGCCGTTCACGACACGCGCCGTGGCCCTGCCCTGGGCGGTCTGCGCATCTACCCCTATGCCGATGAAGCCGATGCCCTGACCGACGTACTGCGACTGTCCCGCGGCATGACCTACAAGTCCGCCCTGGCCGACTTGCCTCTCGGCGGCGGCAAGGCGGTAATCATCGCCGACCCCCGGCGTGACAAGACACCCGCCCTGCTGCGTGCGATGGGGCGGCTCGTCGAGTCGCTGGGCGGACGTTACATCACCGCCGAGGACTCCGGCAGCGGCGAAGAGGACATGCGTCTCATCCGCCAGGAGACCCGACACGTCAGCGGTCTGGGCCGAGGCGGCGATTCCGGCGACCCCTCGCCCTTCACCGCCCATGGTGTGTTCTGCGCACTGAAGAGCGCCGTACGCCATCGCTTCGGTCGCGATGAGCTGAAAGACCTGAGGGTGGCCATTCAAGGAGTCGGCCATGTCGGGGCGCACCTGGCCCGCGAGCTGCATGCGGCGGGGGCCAAGCTGGTGCTTGCCGATGTCGACCGTGACAGCCTGGGGATGCTGAGCGAAGAACTGGGAGCGCAGAACGTGGCGCCCGAAGCGATCTTCGACGCCGAGGTCGACGTCTTCGCCCCCTGCGCCATGGGCGCCGTACTCACCCGCGAAGTGGCCGACCGGCTCAGGGCCACGGTGGTCTGCGGCGCGGCCAACAATCAATTGGCCACGCCCGATGTTGCGGGACGCCTGCATGACCGCGGCATCCTCTATGCACCCGACTATGTGGCCAATGCCGGGGGAGTCATCGAGGTGGAAGCCCAACGTCACGACCGCTACGACCGCGAGGCCGTGATGCGCCATGTAGAGCGGATTTCCACCACCATCGACGAAATCTTCACGCGCGCTCGGGCAGAGGAAAGAACGCCGTCCGAGGTAGCCGACCGACTCGCGCGCGAGCGGCTGGGCTGAACTGTCGCTGGGCGGCCCCGCCGCCCAGCGAATCATTCCGTCACTAGCTCGCGCCTGACGACCACGGCACTGTTGCGTGGTACGACCTCGCGGCCCTTCGCAACCAGATAGCTGCGCGTAAAGGCAGCACCGAACAGTAGAATCAGCGAGCTGTAGTAGACCCACAGCAGGACCATGACCAAGGAGCCGGCAGCCCCGTAGGTCGAGGCCGTGGCGGTATAGGCAAGGTAGGAGGCGATGGCGCTGCGTCCGATGGCGAACAGCAGCGCCGTGACCACGGCGCCCAGCAGCACGTCCCGCCAGCTCAGAACCACGTCGGGCAGCACCTTGAAGATGGTGGCAAACAGGGCGGCGATCACGGCCAGTGAGATCAGGAATTCAGCTCCTGCCGTCACCGGACCGACCAGCGGCATGGCGTCGCCGATGGCCTGGAGCATGGCGCGCACCATTACACCGACCAGCAGCGACACGAGCATGATGAAGCCGATGGCGAGCACCACCGTGAGCGACAGCAGGCGCTGCTTCAGAAACACCAGAACGCTGTTGCGGCTGGGTTTAGCCGTGACCCCCCAGATCATGTTCAGTGAATACTGCATCTGGGCGAAGACCGTGGTGGCCCCCACTAGCAAGCCGCCAAACCCGAGCAAGGTCGGCATGAGGCCTGACTCCTCGATACGCGAGCGCGCCACCGCCTGCTCGATCGATCGTGCTGCCTCTTCACCGAGTGCACCTTCGAAGCGCGCGACGATCTCTCCCTGGGCGGCATCGGCACCAAAGACAATGCCGATCACCGCTACCGCGATGATGACCGTCGGAGCCAGCGAGAAGAGGGTATAGAATGCCAGCGAACCGGCATAGCTGAAGGCATTGCGCTCCAGCCAAAGGCTGACGGCCTGACGGATCGTATTCCACCAGAACCGGAAAGAGAGACTACGCACGGTACCTCCTTGTCCAATCACTCCGCCTGTAGCATACCCAATCGAAATACTCCTGTCGGCAATGACTTGCGTTTGTCGGCATAGGCCTGCATTGCAGCCCCGAACCGACCACGCCCATAATAAGGCCCCCGAGCAAGCCGCGAAGGATACGCCGATGAACGATACCGACCACGATTTCGACTGTCTCGTCTTCATCGGCCGTTTTCAGCCTCCTCACCTCGGCCACCTGGCAGTGATCAACGAGGCTCTGCGTCATGCGCGTCAGGTGATCGTACTGGTGGGCTCTGCCTGGCAGGCGCGCTCGCTGCGTAACCCGTGGCGCTTCGACGAGCGGCAGGCGCAGCTACGCAGCTGCTTCGACGAGGAGGAGAACGCACGGCTGGAAATCGTGCCGCTGCTGGACGCTCTCTACAATAACGACGTTTGGGTACGTGACGTTCAGCGCAAGGTGCGCGATATCGCGGGCCATCATCATGCACGGCTGCCGCGGATCGGCCTGATCGGCGCCAGCCGCGGTCAGTCGAGCTATTACCTCTCGCTGTTCCCCCAGTGGGAGTCGGTCAGTGTGCCGCTGGTCGACGGCATTTCCGCCAGCCAGATCCGTGAGCGCCTGTTCCGTTCGTCTTCCTCCATGGAGGATTACCTCAGCACCGGGGCGACCCACGACCTGCCTCCCGGTGTCTGCGATGCGCTACGCAACTTTGCCGGCAGCGACGCCCACCTTCAGCTGGTGGAGGAGCAAAGGCTGCTCGATCAGTATCGACAGGCCTGGGCCAACGCTCCCTACCCGCCCATCTTCGTTACCGTCAATGCGGTGGTGGTACAATCTGGCCACGTGCTGTTGGTTCGCCGCACCGCGGCTCCCGGCAAGGGGCTGCTGGCGTTGCCCGGCGGTTTCGTCAACCCGCACGAGCGTCTGCTCGACGCCTGCCTGCGCGAACTGCGTGAGCGGGTCCGTCTCAAGGTGCCGGAACCGGTGCTGAAAGGCTCGCTGCGCGGTCAGCGCCTATTCGACGAACCTCACCGCAGCTGGCGCGGCCGCACCCTGGCCGAAGCCTTCTACTTCGCCCTGCGCCCGGATCAGCAACTGCCCCAGCTCAAGCCGGTCAAGGGTGGCGACCACGCCCGCTGGGTGCCGCTGGCCGAACTCGAACCCGACAGCCTGTTCGAGGACCACTTCTTCATCATCCAGAACTTTCTCGGCCTGCCGGCCGATTTCAGCGGGATTTAAGCTTGTAGGAAGTCACGCGGTAGCTTCATCATCTGCCGCCAGAGTTTTTCCACCCCGGGCTTGTGCACCAACGAACAGCGATAGAGCCGAATCTCCAGCGGCACATCCCATTTCTCGCCGCCGGCACGTACCAGCCGGCCGTTCTTGAGCTCCTCGCGCACGCAGAAGTCGGGAATCCAGGCTAGCCCCACTCCTTGCAGCACCATGCCCTTCAGACCCTCTGCCATGGCCGTCTCGTAGACGGTGCGCAGGCGCAGGCGCAGCGGGTCGTTCTTGAGCAGCATGCGCACGCTGCGGCCGAGAAAGGCACCCTGGGTGTAGGCCAGGTAGGGAATCGTATTCTTGCTCTCGAGGCTGAAGCGCGGCTTGCCCTGGTCATCGGCAAGGCTCACCGGAAGCATCTTGACCTGCCCGATCGAAAACGAAGGAAACACCTCGGCATCCAACTGCATGGTTGCGTAGGGATCGTGATAGGCCAGCATCAGGTCGCAGTTGCCCTCGCGCAACACGTGTATGGCCTCGCCCACGTTCATGGCCACCAGGCGAGTCGGCAGCTCGCCCAATCCTTCCTGGAGCCGCGAGATCCACTCGGGATAGAAACTCAACGCCAGGGAGTGCGCGGCCACGATGTCCAGCGCCTCGCGTGCCATCGAGACGCCGCGCAGGTGGCCCAGGCATTCATTGAGCTGTTCCACCAGGTTGCGCGCCGTGACCAGGAACAGCTGCCCTTCCGGAGTCAGGTTGATGGGCGTGGTCGAACGGTCGACGAGGGTTACGCCGACCGCCTGCTCGAGCGCACGAATGCGTCGACTGAAGGCCGGCTGGGTGACATGACGCTGCCGAGCGGAGGCAGAGAAGCTGCGGGTGTTGGCCAGGGCCACGAAATCTTCCAGCCACTTTGTCTCGAGGTTCACCGCGACTCCCGCTGACAGCCATCACAGTTTGAGGTAAGGCGCACCGCAGTGCGCGGCCATTTGCCAGGCAGCGCCTAATGTACCCCAGCCGCTATCCGAACCCAAGCGCAGTCATGCCTTACTGGACCGGCGCCATCAGGTAGGCAGCGCGCGAAACCAGCTTGCTCCATAGCGGCCGATTGTGCAGCTCCTCGTAATCGATACGGCGACACGCCGCGAAATCACGCTCGAGCATGCGATGTACCTCGTCGGCAAAGCCCTGGTCGGGAATGTAGGCGGTGATCTCGAAGTTGAGGCGAAAAGAACGATTGTCGAGATTAACCGTGCCTACGGCCGCCGCCACATCATCGATCAGAATCACCTTCTGGTGCATGAAGCCGGGCTGGTAGCGATAGACCTTGATCCCCGCTCGCACCATGTCGGGCAGAAAAGAGAAGGCTGACAGATAGATCAATAGGTGATCGGGATGTTCGGGCATCATGATGCGGACGTCCACCCCACGCATGGCGGCCAGGCGCAGGGCGTCCTGGACGCCCTGATCCGGGACGAAGTAGGGGCTGGTAACCCATAGACGCTCGTTGGCGCTATGAATGGCATGCTGCACCAGAAGGCTAGCGGTTTCCTGCCGGTCAGCCGGCCCAGATGGCACGATGACGATGTTCTGGCATTCGTCGCAGACGACCTGTGGCTCCCAGGCAAGATTGATTACCTCGCCCGTAGCCCAGTGCCAATCTTCCCAGAACGCCTCCTGAAGGCCCAATACGCTGGGGCCGCTCAACTTCAGGTGCGTGTCGCGCCAAGGCCCGTGTCGCGGATGCTGGCCCAGATATTCGACGCCGACATTGAATCCGCCGAGCCAGCCTTCGCCACCGTCCACGACGAGAATTTTACGATGGTTGCGGAAATTGAGCTGGAAGCGGTGCTTGAAGCCTCGTGACGAGCGGAACGGGCTGACCTCAACACCAGCCTCACCAAGCTCGCTCAGATAACCTTCGGCCAGCTTGCGACTACCGATCTCGTCATACAGAAAATAGACCCGCACGCCCCGTCGCACGGCACGCAGCAGGTGCTCCTTGAGCTGCTGCCCGAGGGCATCGTGACGCACGATGAAGAACTGCACCAGCACGTATTCGCAGGCGGCGTCGATACCGGCAAATATACTGTCAAAGGTGGCCTTGCCGTCAATCAACAGCTCTGCATGGTTACCGCTGGTCAGCGGCATCATGGCCAGTCGCTCCACCGCCCTCACGTCATGGTTGCGAGTATCGGCCTGGTAGGGTTCGAGGCGAACGCGGTAGTCGGCAAGTATCCGTCGCAGCACGGTATCCCGCTCGCCACGGGCCGAGACATAGCCGTAGAAGCGCGGCCGCCCGAAGACCCAGTACGCCGGGACCGCAAGATAAGGAATGGTGATAAGGGAGATGATCCAGGCCACGGCTCCCTGAGAGGTACGACTGGAGAGCAGTGCCAGTATCGCAGATAGAAAGCCGAGCAGATGCACCACGAAGATTGCCAGGCCGAACAGCCAGGATGCCATGATCTCTCCCTGAAAAAACAGCATGCTGCAGCATACCCCAGACGATGACGGCCCCGCCAGTTGGCGGGGCCGCTTTCATCGAACGCATTGCCGGTCGCGAGGGAGCGCGCCGGGCTGTTACGCTGAGCCAGCGCATCAAGCGCGCTCGGCGATGATCTCCTTCCACTTCGCGGGGCCGGTCTGGTGCACCGAGGTGCCCTGGCTGTCCACCGCCACGGTGACCGGCATGTCCTCGACCTCGAACTCGTAGATCGCCTCCATGCCCAGGTCGGCGAAGCCCACCACGCGGGATTTCTTGATCGCCTGGGCCACCAGATAGGCGGAGCCTCCCACGGCCATCAGGTAGACCGCCTTGTTGTCGCGAATCGCCTCGATCGCGGCTGGGCCACGCTCGGCCTTGCCCACCATGCCCAGCAGGCCGGTTTCCTCGAGCATCGTGCGCGTGAACTTGTCCATGCGCGTGGCCGTGGTCGGGCCTGCCGGGCCCACCACCTCGTCGCGCACCGGGTCTACCGGGCCGACGTAGTAGATGAAGCGCCCTTTCAGATCGACCGGCAGCTCCTCACCCTTGGCGATCATGTCGACCATGCGCTTGTGGGCGGCATCGCGACCGGTGAGCAGCTTGCCGTTGAGCAGCAGCGTATCGCCCGGCTGCCAGGTCTGCACCTCCTCCGGCGTCACCGTGTCGAGGTTGACGCGCTTGACGTTGTCCCCCGCCTCGCGAGTGATCTCGGGCCAATCCTCGAGCTTCGGCGCCGGCAGAGCCGCCGGCCCGCTGCCGTCCAGCGTGAAATGGGCGTGGCGCGTGGCGGCACAGTTGGGAATGATCGCCACCGGCTTGTTGGCGGCGTGGGTCGGGTAGTCCTTGACCTTGATGTCGAGCACCGTGGTCAAGCCGCCCAGGCCCTGGGCGCCGATACCGCTCTTGTTGACCTTGTCGAACAGCTCCAGGCGCAGCTCCTCGGCGCGGTTGGACGGGCCGCGGGCCTGCAGCTCCTGGATGTCGATGGGGTCGAGCAGCGCTTCCTTGGCAATCTCCATGGCCTTCTCGGCGGTACCGCCGATGCCGATGCCAAGCATGCCGGGCGGACACCAGCCGGCGCCCATCTTGGGCAGCTGCTCGAGCACCCAATCGACCACGTTGTCGGAGGGGTTGAGCATGGCGAACTTGCTCTTTGCCTCGCTACCGCCGCCTTTGGCCGCGACGTGTACTTCGACGGTGTCGCCCGGCACCAGCTTGTGATGGATCACCGCCGGCGTATTGTCGCCAGTATTCTTGCGCGCTCCGTCCGGGTCGGCCAGCACCGACGCGCGCAGCACGTTGTCTGGGTAGTTGTAGGCACGGCGCACACCTTCGTTGATCATGTCGTCGAGGCTCATGTCGGCCTCGAAGCGTACGTTCATGCCAACGTGGACGAACACGGTGACGATACCGGTGTCCTGGCAGATCGGGCGGTGCCCCATGGCGCACATGCGCGAGTTGATCAGGATCTGGGCAATGGCATCCTTGGCCGCCGGGTTCTCCTCCCGCTCGTACGCCGCCGCCATGGCATCGATGAAATCCTTGGGATGGTAGTAGGAGATGTACTGCAGGGCGTCGGCGACGCTCTGGATCAGATCGTCCTGGCGAATCACGGTCATGTGCAAGGAACTCCTCGGCAGTGTCGGCATGCCCGCTCTCTGGGTTCGCGGCGCGAAGCGGCGGGTTCGATCGGGGGCGAATTATACCGTATCGCGACCTGCTCGACAGGTTCATGCCGCCAAGGTCGAACGTACGTCGTTAGTGATAAAGAAAGATAACGGTATAAATACAGACTACCCGGCTTGGCAGCTTGGGCAGCGATACAGCCGGCGCGAGCCGACCATCAACCGTTGGATCGGCGTGCCGCAGGCATGGCAAGGACGTCCGTCACGCTCGAACACGGCGAATCGACACAGCCGCCGGCTCTCGCCCTGCCGCTTGGCGGCGGCCGCCCACTCGGCGCGGTTGGTCACGCCGGCCTGCTCATAAGCCTGTCGGGTCACATCGAGAATGGCCTGCGCCAGCCGTGCCTGCCGCTCGGCGCTCAAGTCCACCATGCGGGCCGCAGGTGGCAGCCCGGCGAAGAACAGGATCTCAGAGCGCAAGTAGTTGCCGATGCCGGCGAAAGGCGCCTGGTCGAGCAGCAGGCCCCCCAGCCGACGACGCGCGAAGCGCGGCTCGGCCAGGCGCGCCAGGGCCTGCTCCGGCGTGACACCGTGAGTCAGCAGATCGGGGCCGAGCCGGGAGAGAAACGGATGCTCGTTGAGCTTCTCGGCCGGCCACAGCGAGACATCCGAAGCACTGTAGAGGCTGGCCGAACGCCCTTCCGCCGTCAGCCGCACGCGCAGCGAGCGTTCGGTATCGGGCTCGCGCTCGGCGTCGTGCAGCTTCCACACGCCGTAGAGCTGGTTGTGGGAATAGAGCACGCGACCGTCGTCGAAGCGCGTGAGCAGTGCCTTGCCCCAGCTGTCTACCGCCGTGACCTCACGACCCACCAGCGAATCCGCCTCGGCGGCAAGCTCAGGAAAGGCGAACCACACCGACTCCAGCCGCCTGCCGGCAAGCTGCTCGTGCAGGCGGTCGGCGGCACGGCGAATCTCAGGGCCTTCGGGCATCGTGACTCCAAGTTAAGAATGCGGGTACGCAGCGTGAGGCGCCGGGAACAGGACATAGAGGGGGACTTTTGCCAGGGGTGAGGAGCATCGCTCCGAACGGGCTGGCCATGGATGGCCAGCCCCGGTCCCGCAAGCGGAGCAGGATGCGAGAGCGAAGCAGGGCAAAAGTAGCGCCCAGGGATGGGTTTACAGCGCCCCCTCGCAGCCCTGTCGACGAAAAGCCTCGAGCAAACAGACTATCCAAGCGCCAACTGCCGCTCCTTTAGCTCATGCAGCCGGTCGCGCAGCCTGGCCGCATCCTCAAACTCCAGGTTCTGGGCCGCCTCGAACATGGCATCCTCGACTCGCGAGACCTCCTTGACCAGGTCGGTCGGCGAGAGCTCGGAGATATCGTAGATCGCTGCGCCTTCGGCTACCTTGCGCTCGCTGCGCCGCCCTTTGCCCTTGCGCCCCGGGGCCTGGGCCGCTTCCATGATGTCGGCCACCGAGCGGGTCACGGTGGTCGGCGTGATGCCGTGTTTCTCATTGTGGGCGATCTGCTTGGCGCGGCGCCGCTCGGTCTCGTCGATGGCGCGGCGCATGGAGTCGGTCACGCGGTCGGCGTAGAGGATCGCCTTGCCGTGGGCATTGCGTGCCGCCCGGCCGATGGTCTGGATCAGCGAGCGCTCGTTGCGCAGGAAGCCCTCCTTGTCGGCATCGAGGATCGCCACCAGCGAGACCTCGGGAATGTCGAGCCCTTCTCGCAGCAGGTTGATGCCCACCAGCACGTCGAACTTGCCCAGGCGCAGGTCGCGGATGATCTCCACCCGCTCCACGGTGTCAATGTCCGAGTGCAGGTAGCGCACCCGCACGTCATGTTCGTCGAGGTATTCGGTGAGATCCTCCGCCATGCGCTTGGTCAGGGTGGTGACCAGCACCCGCTCGCCCACTTCGGTACGCAGTCGAATCTCGGAAAGCAGGTCGTCGACCTGGGTCGAGGCCGGACGCACCTCGATTTCGGGGTCGACCAGACCGGTGGGACGCACCACCTGCTCCACCACCTGGCCGGCGTGCTCAGCCTCGTAGGGCCCCGGAGTGGCCGAGACGAAGATCGTCTGCGGGCAGATGCTTTCCCACTCCTCGAAGGTCATCGGACGGTTGTCCAGCGCCGACGGCAGGCGAAAGCCGTACTCGACGAGTGTCTCCTTGCGCGAGCGGTCGCCCTTGTACATACCGCCGACCTGGGGAACGCTGACGTGGGATTCGTCGATGAACAGCAGCGCATCGTCCGGCAGGTAGTCGAAGAAGGTGGGCGGCGGCTCGCCCGGCGCACGCCCCGAGAGATAGCGTGAGTAGTTTTCGATACCGTTGCAGTAGCCCAGCTCGTTCATCATCTCGAGGTCGTAAAGCGTGCGTTGTTCCAGCCGCTGGGCCTCCACCAGGCGGTCGTTCTTGCGCAGCCACTCCAGGCGTTCGACCAGTTCGGCCTTGATCCGATCGGCGGCCGAGATGATCGTCTCACGCGGCGTCACGTAGTGGCTCTTGGGGTAGATGGTCATGCGCGGCACCTGGCCGCGCACCTCGCCGGTGAGCGGATCGAACAGCCGGATCGAGTCGATCTCGTCATCGAACAGCTCGACCCGCACCGCCTCCTCGTCGGAATCGGCCGGGTAGATGTCGATCACGTCGCCGCGCACCCGGTAGGTGCCGCGCTTGAAGTCCATGTCGTTACGGGTGTACTGCAGCTCCGCCAGGCGGCGCAGGAACGAGCGCTGGTCGATCAGTTCGCCGCGGGTGAAGTGCAAGCGCATCTTGAGGTACTGGTCGGGGTCGCCGAGACCGTAGATGGCCGAGACCGAGACCACGATCAGCGCATCGCGACGTTCGAGCAATGCCTTGGTCGCCGAGAGTCGCATCTGCTCGATGTGGTCGTTGATCGAAGCGTCCTTCTCGATGAAGGTATCCGACGAGGGAACGTAGGCTTCCGGCTGGTAGTAGTCGTAGTAGGAGACGAAGTACTCGATGGCATTATCGGGAAAGAACGACTTGAACTCGCCGTAGAGCTGGGCGGCCAGGGTCTTGTTGGGCGCCATGACGATGGTGGGCCGCTGCAGCCGCTCCACCACGTTGGCCATGGTGAAGGTCTTGCCAGACCCGGTCACGCCGAGCAGCGTCTGATGGGCCAGCCCGGACTCGAGCCCCCGGATCAGGCCTTCTATGGCGGCAGGCTGGTCCCCGGCGGGCTTGAAGTTGGCATTGAGGCGAAACGGCTTGCTCATGGCGGCTCCCGACAGGCCCCAGGCGCCGAAGGGCGCCTGGTAACAACATCCAATGTAGCCGGTATCTCAGCGGTGGCGCAGTATGGCTACGCCCCGAGAATAGCGGCACTGCGCGTGGTGACCTCCACGGTGGCGCTGGTCATGAGGCGATGAATGGGGCACTTGTGGCTGATCTCCTCCAGCCGCTCCCGCTGCTCGGCATCGTCGATGCCATGGAAGGTCATCACCACTTCGAGTCGGTAAACGCCCTTGCGTTCCTCGCTGTCGTCGCGGTTGACCCTGACGCTGATGCCCTCGAGCGGCCACTGCTTCCGCCGGGCGTACATCTGCGCGGTGATCGCCTTGCAGGCGCCGAGCGAAAGGTCGAAGTAGTCGTGCGGGTCTGGTGCGCTCCCCTCGCCGCCGAAGGCCTGGGGCACATCGGCGTAGAGATCCTCGAACCCCTCGATACGGACCCGCTGACGAAAGATGCTGTTGCGCTCGCTGACGATCTCGATGGAATTTTTCATTGTGCGTTCCGCTCGCTACTTTACCTGGATGGGAAGCTTGAGGGCCTGGACGGCACGAATCAGCGCCTCGCGACCGACGCGTCCTTCCACTTCCGCCCCATGGCGCCCCACCTCGGCGCTCTCCACGCCATCCACCATCATCAGGGCCGTGGTGATACGGTTGACCTGATCGGCGTTCTCCACGCCACTGAAACTGAGCGACTGTTGCGGCATGCCTGTCTCCCCGGGCATGGAATGGGAAAGCACGAGTCTAGCATGGCAACCCCGGAGTGGCAGCCGCTTGCATTCTCGCCACCTTGCCCGCATACCATGAGCCATATTCCCCGACGACGACCCGGAGCCAGACTGGCATGAACGATTGGATCACCGCCCTGGGAGGGCGATACCTGAGTGACGAGCGGGTGACGTTCGACACCCCCGAGCCCGCCCGCCAGGCCATGGAGCACACCGTCATCACCCCGCTCGTCCACCTTGGCGTGCTGGATGTCAGCGGCCCTGGTGCCGACAAGTTGCTGCAAGGTCAGGCCAGCGCCCAGGTCGATCTCGCCAACGGCAGCTTCGCCCCGCTGGCCTGCTTCTGCAGCGCCAAGGGTCGCATGCTGGCCAACGCCCAACTGCTGCGCATCGATGCCGAGCGCTATCGCCTGATCCTGCATCGCGACCTGCTCGCGCCGCTGCGCGACCACCTGAAGAAGTTCGCGCCGTTCTACAAGAGCGAACTCGCCATACGCGACGACCTGGCCCTGCTGGGGCTGATCGGCAAGGAGGCCCAGGCGCTGGCGGAGGTACGCTTCGACGTCGCCCCTCCCGCCGTCTGGCACCAGTCGGGTGACGAGAAGGTGCAATTGTTGGCCCACCCGGGGCCACAGCACCGGCTGCTGGCCTGCCTGCCACTGGAGCAGGCCGAAGCGGTCGCCACCCGGCTCAACGAGCAGGCGGCTGCGGTCGGTAACGCCGTCTGGTGCCTGCAGGATATCCAGGCCGGGCTCGCCTGGCTGACGCCGGCCCACCGGGACGCCCTACTGCCGCAGATGATCAACTGGGAGGCGCTGGGTGGCGTCAGCTTCAAGAAGGGCTGCTATACCGGCCAGGAAGTGGTGGCCCGCGCCCACTTCCGCGGTCAGGTGAAGAAGCGCCTGGCCCGCGCCCAGTTGGAAGGAAGCCGGCTGCCCGAGCTGGGCGCCAGCGTGGTCGATGCCAATGGCAAGGCGTCAGGAGAGGTGGTAGCGGCGGAACTCGACGCCTACGGTCAGGCCGAGATCCTTGCCGTGCTCAGCACGCGGGAGGATATCGGGCCGCTCAGTGTCGACGGTCAAGCCGCCAAATTGCTGAAGCTGCCCTACCCGATCGAACGCCTCGACCCGGAGAGCCTGACCCAGGCAAGCGCCTAGGCTATGTCTGAAAACTGTCTGCGCTTGGCCATACGGCGTTAAAAATCAGCTCAAAGTACTCATTTACACCACGTAAACTCCGTCTTTTCGCTGATTTTTGCCTTGTCTGACCTTCGCTCGCCGACTTTTCAGACACAGCCTAGGGCAAGTCCAAGCCGAATACCCGCTGGGCGGTCGCCGTGCTCTGGGCGGCGATCGCCTCGGGCGTTTCGCCACGCAGTTTCGCCACCATTTCACAGACCTGAACGATGCGTACCGGCTCGTTGCGCTGGCCCTGGTAGCCGCACAGCGGCATGTCGGGGCTGTCGGTCTCGAGCACGAAGCCATCCTCGGGCAGACTTTTCACCGCGCGCCACAGGCGCTGGGCGCGCTGGTAGGTGACCGCACCGCCCAGCCCCACCACGAAGCCAAGATCGAGAAACTTCCAGGCCTGGTCCGGCGAGCCGGCAAAAGCGTGAATCAGCCCCCCCGCGGGGAGATCGAGCTCACGCAAGCGTTTCGAGACCTTGTCGTTGGCGTGCACGCAGTGGATCACCACCGGCAACTGGCGCGACTTGGCCAGGCGCAGTTGGGCGCTGAACAGCGCCCACTGGGCGTCCAGGGTCTCCTCGAAGCGCGCGTCGATGCCGCATTCGCCCAGTGCCCGCACCTCGGGGCATTGGTCCAGCATGCGCGCCAACGCCTCGACGTCGTCCTCACCGTGCTCGTGCATGAAATAAGGGTGCAGCCCCAGACTGACGTGCACGTCCTCGCGCTCGCCCAGCGCCAGCACGGAAGGCCAGCGCTGGCGGGTGGTGCCAGGCACCATGAAATGGCCGACCCCGGCCGCCCTGGCACGTGCGAACATCGCCTCGCGGTCTTCGTCGAAAGCCTCGAAATCCAGGTGGCAGTGAGCGTCTATCAACATCCGTGTCGTGCTCCTTTGCGTGAATCATCGCGCTGCCGAGTCACTCCGATTCGGTTTGCGTGGTCGGCAGATGCGAAGTGCAAGCCGGGCAGCGCGTGGCCGGAATGGGGATCTTGCTCAGGCAGAAGGGGCACTCCTTGACGGTGGGTGCAGCCGCCGTTTCGGGGCGATAGGCGAGGTTCTTGAGCCGGTTGATGTTGCGAATCAGCAGGAAGGTGGCAAAGGCCACGATCACGAACGACAACACCGCATTGAGGAACAGTCCATAGTTGAGAGTCACCGCCCCGGCCGCCTGGGCCTGCTCCAGGGTGTGGTAAACCGCGTCGCCGGGAGCGTCGCGCAGTACCAGGAACTGGTTGGTGAAGTTCATCCCTCCCGTCGCCAACCCGATCAACGGAGTGAAGACGTCCTTGACCAGGCTGTTGACGATGGAGGTAAAGGCGGCACCGATGATGATGCCCACCGCCATGTCGACGACGTTGCCCTTGACCGCGAATTCGCGAAACTCCTTCAGCATCTTCGATGCCATGACCGTCTCCCTTCAACCCGTAGGGTGCCCAGCGTGCCGGACGTCAGTGCTCCCGGGTAGCAGCGAAGCGAATCTCCGGCCAACGCTCCTGGGTCATCTGCAGGTTGACCCTGGTGGGAGCAATGTAGGTCAGGTAGCCGCCGCCATCCAGCGCCAGGTTGGCGCTCGCCTTGCTCTTGAACTCCTCGAGCTTCTTGGCATCGTCGCAATAGACCCAGCGCGCGGTTTGCACATTGATCGGCTGGTAGATGCAGTCGACCTTGTACTCCTCCTTGAGCCGATGGGCGACCACGTCGAACTGCAGGGTCCCCACGGCGCCGAGGATCAGGTCGTTGTTGTCTAGCGGCTGGAACAGCTGGGTGGCGCCCTCCTCGGAGAGCTGCTGGAGCCCCTTCTGCAGCGCCTTGAGCTTGAGCGGGTCCTTCAATTGCACACGCTTGAACAGCTCCGGGGCGAAGTGCGGGATGCCGGTGAAGCGCATGTCCTCGCCCATGGTGAAGGTGTCACCGATCTGGATGGTGCCGTGGTTGTGCAGGCCGATGATGTCGCCGGGCCAGGCCTCTTCCACGTGAGCGCGATCGGAGGCCATGAAGGTCAGGGCATCGGCGATCTTGACGTCTTTGCCGATGCGCACATGACGCATCTTCATGTTCTTCTCGTACTTGCCCGAGCAGACCCGCAGGAAAGCGATGCGATCACGGTGCTTGGGATCCATGTTGGCCTGGATCTTGAATACGAAGCCGGTGAAGCGTGAATCGTCGGCCGCGACGCTGCGGGTGTCGGTCTCACGGGGCTGCGGCGGCGGTGCATACTCGACGAAGCCGTCGAGCATCTCACGTACCCCGAAGTTGCCCATGGCGGTGCCGAAGTAGACCGGCGTCAGCTCACCTCGGCGGTAGGCATCGAGATCGAACTCATGAGAGGCGCCACGCACCAGCTCCACCTCCATGCGCAGTTCCTCGGCCGCTTCTGCGCCAAGCACCGCCTCGACCTCGGGGCTGTCCAGGCCCTCGATGCGCTTGTCGTCGGGAATGCGACTGCCCTGACCCTGGGTGTAGAGGTGAATCACGTCGTTGCAGAGGTGATAGACCCCCTTGAAGTGACGCCCCATGCCGATCGGCCAGGTCATCGGCGCACACTGGATGTTGAGTACCGTCTCGACCTCGTCCATCACCTCGATGGGATCGCGAATGTCGCGATCCATCTTGTTGACGAAGGTGAGGATCGGCGTGGTGCGCAGGCGGCATACCTCCATCAGCTTGATGGTACGCGCCTCGACGCCCTTGGCGCCGTCGATCACCATCAGCGCCGAGTCGACGGCGGTCAGGGTGCGATAGGTGTCCTCGGAGAAGTCCTCGTGCCCCGGAGTATCGAGCAGATTGACGATGCGCCCGCCGTAGGGGAACTGCATCACCGAGGTGGTCACCGAGATGCCCCGCTCCTGCTCCATCTTCATCCAGTCGGAGGTGGCGTGGCGGTCGTTGCGCTTGCTCTTCACCGAGCCGGCGAGCTGAATGGCGTTTCCGAACAGCAGCATCTTCTCGGTGATGGTGGTCTTGCCCGCATCGGGGTGCGAGATAATGGCAAAGGTTCTGCGCAGCCCGACTTCCCGGGCCAGATCGGCATCAGACATCAGTCTCGAATTCGTCGTATGGCACCCATGACGGTGCGTGAGTGTGGAATGGCACGCATTCTACGGCTTTGCCTCGCACAGTTGTAGGGCAGCGGCGAGAAAGGACACGACACGCTATCATGTCGGCGGATTCATCGCTGGAGGCTCCATGCCAACCGCCCCGCCCCTGCCACTCTCGACGCCCAGCCGCAACCTGATTCGCCTGACGATCGTGCGCGGCATCACCTGGACCGGCTTCCTGGTGGCGGTCATCGTGGGTATCGAGCTGCTTCACTTCGAGCTGGAGGTGCCCGCCGTCATCGGCGTGATCGTGTGCATGGGTCTGGTCAACCTGTTTACCTGGTGGCGACTCGGCCGCCAATGGGCGGTCAGCCATACCGAATACGTGCTTCATCTGCTCGCCGACATCTTCGGGCTCACGCTGCTATTTTACCTTACCGGTGGTTCCAACAACCCCTTCATCAACTACTACCTGGTACCCGTCACCATCGCCGCCGCCACCCTGCCCTGGCGCTACGCCTGGATCGTCGCCTCTACGGCCATGGGGTCGTACACGCTGTTGATGTGGGATTACCACCCAGTGCCGCAGTTTGCCCACTATCACGAAGGCTTCGGCATCAACCTGCACGTGCTGGGCATGTGGCTCAACTTCGGCCTTTCGGCAGGGCTAGTGACGTTCTTCATCTTCAAGATGGCCCACGCCCTGCGCAGCCGCGAGCAGGCCTTGTCCCAGACCCGCGAATCCGCCTTGCGCAACGAACAGATCGTTGCGGTGGCCACCCAGGCGGCAGGCACCGCCCACGAGCTGGGCACGCCGCTGTCGACGATGGCGGTTCTGCTCACCGAGATGCGCGAGGATGCCCGCGACGACCCGGAGCTGATCGAGGACATCGAGCTGCTGCGTCGCCAGGTCGACGTATGCAAGTCGCGACTGCGACACCTGGTGGAGAGCGCCGATCGGCGGCGCATGGCCGAGCCCGAGGTGCTCGACGCGCGCGACTGGCTGCAGGGCGTCGTGCAGCGCTGGCTGGTGCTGCGGCCAGACGTCAGCTACCGTCTCGAAATCAGCGAACAACGCGGCACACCCTGGCTCAAGGTCGACACCACGCTGGACCAGGCCATTACCAACCTGCTGAACAACGCCGCCGACGCCAATCCGGACGACATCCAGATCCGTCTCGACTGGAGCGCCGAAGAAACGGTGATCGACATCCGCGACCACGGACCCGGCGTCACCCTGGACATTGCCGACCAGTTGGGTGAAACCTTCGTCTCGACCAAGAGCAAAGGGCTGGGCATCGGCTTGTTTCTCACTCATGCCACCATCAACCGCTTCGGCGGTGGCGTGAGACTGTATAATCATCCTGACGGGGGGACGCTGACCGAAGTGATCCTGCCGCACAGTGAGCCCTGAGCGACGAGGACACCATGCAAGACGCCGAAACACGCCTGCTGATCGTCGACGACGACGAAATGTTCTGCCACGTACTCTCCCGCGCCCTGGGCCGGCGCGGCTATGAGGTGCTGGTGGCCAACGATGCCGAGCAGGCACTCGCGCTGGCCCGCCGCCACCGCCCCGAGCTGGCCACCCTCGACCTCAAGCTGGAGCACAGCTCGGGCCTGAAGCTGTTGCCGGAGCTGCTCGAGGTGGTGCCGAACTGCCGTATCGTGGTGCTGACCGGCTACTCCAGCATCGCCACCGCGGTGGAAGCAATCAAGCTGGGTGCGGTCAACTACCTGTGCAAGCCCGCCGATGCCGACGAGATCCTCGTCGCCCTGGGGCGCGAAGAGGGCGACCCGGAAGCCGAGGTGGCCGACAACCCGCCCTCGATCAATCGCGTCGCCTGGGAGCATATCCAGAAGGTGCTGCAGGAGCACGACGGCAATATCTCCGCCACCGCCCGCGCCCTGGGGATGCACCGCCGCACCCTGCAGCGCAAGCTGCAGAAGCGCCCGGTGCGGCGCTGACTTTCCAACGTGGCGAGGTTTCGGCTGTCAGGTTGGAGGTTGACGTCGCGGCTTTCCGGGCGACAGGTCTGCGCGGAGGCGCTGTAAACCCATCCTTGGGCGCTACTTTTTCCTTCCCTGGAAAAAGACCTCCGCTTCGACCTGTGCCCGGTGTCGCTCGCGTGAGTAGCAATTTCCGCAGCGCTTACTGAGCCGTCCAGCCCAAGTCTATATTCCAGCTCGAGCCGCTCACCGCGCCTGCCGCGTCCGAGGCCAGATAGGCTACGAGCCCGGAGACCTCCTCGGGGTCGATCAGGCGCTTGACCGCGGCGTTCTTGAGCATGATCTGCTCCACCACGTCCTGCTCGTTCATGTTGTGCAGCCTGGCCTGGTCGGCAATCTGGTTCTCTACCAGTGGCGTCTTGACGTAGGCCGGGCAGATGGCATTGGCGGTGATCCCCTGTGGGCCGCCTTCCAGCGCCGCTGTCTTGGTCAGTCCGATCAGGCCGTGCTTGGCACTGATGTAGGCGGACTTGCCCGGCGAGGCGACCTGAGCGTGCACCGAGGCGATATTGACGATCCGCCCCCAGCCATTCTGGCGCATCGAGGGCCATGCCGCCTGGGTCAGCAGGAAGGGCGCCGTCAGCATCAGGTCGATGATCTGCCGCCACTTGGTTTCGGGGAAGTCCTCGATCGGCGAGACATGCTGGATGCCGGCGTTGTTGACCAGGATATCGACCTGCCCGAAGCGTTTGATCGCCTCCGCCACGGCCCCTTTGCAGGCCTCGCCGTCGGTGAGATCGGCCTGGTAGAACGCCGCCCCGGCGGCGTCGGCCTTCTCCTTGGCCTGCTCGTTGAAATCGACGGCCAGGACCTGATGGCCGAGTTCACGGAACTGGCGCACTACCGCCTCGCCGATGCCGCTGGCGGTTCCCGTTACCAGGGCGACGCGTGGCACGGGGGTCGTTGCATGGGGCATGGGTTAATCCTTATCCACGACGTTGAAATGACGAATCCTCAGCATAGGCCCGAGGCAGTGAACAAGGCCAGCCAAGGCATGGCCTCAACTGGCATCATCGGGCTGCATGACACGGTCCATCAAACGCTGAGCCAGACGGCTACCCTCTTCGCGCGTCTCCAGGTCGGACAGGTCGTCGAGCAGCTCGCAGCGCCATAGCCATATGCCATCGTCCAGCGTCTCAGCGACGAAGGGGTAGCGCCCCGAAGGCAGCGCGAACGCCCGACGCTCGCCTTCGACCGGTGAAGCGGCGCTGGCAAAGAGTGGAAACAGCACGAGGGATAGCGAGACGGGACTGACCAGGGCGCCGACCAGATAGTCGCTCGCCGTCGACGTCACGCCAGCATCCGGAAAGACCTGGAAACACAACGCATCGACATCGAGCTGCGAATTGCGCCCCGGGGTTGCTTCAAGCGCAGCGCCATGCCGTCGCTTCCAGGCCTGAGCCATCTCGTTCAGGCGCCGATACTGCTCGGGCGTCGGGGCCAGCATGTCACACTCCTCTTGTACAATGGGCGCTGAAGGACACGAGGTCCCGTTCGGCAGGACGCCTTACGGCTGCTATTCTGGCAGCTTCATGCGCGACGAGGAATGCCCATGCTCCCCCAGCAACGTTTAGAGCTGGCCGTCTCCATCGCCCAGGAGGCCGGCGAGCGAATAGTGGCGGCCAGACAGAGCCAGAGTTTCAACCAGCAACTCAAGAACGGCCAGGAACTGGTTACCGACGTCGACGTGGCAGTCGACACGCTTATCAGTGAGCGTCTCGACGCCAGCCTGCCTGGCGAGCAACGGCTCAGCGAAGAGCTCGCCCCAGACCGTGAAGTGATGCGCACGGCGGAAGCGCTCTGGGTCATCGATCCCATCGACGGCACCGTCAACTTCGCGCATGGTCTGTATCATGTGGCCGTCTCCATTGCCTGGGTCAGCGAGGGCAAGACCCGTCTGGGCGTGGTACACGCCCCCTTTCTCGGCGAGACCTATACCGCCCTCTATGGCCAGGGGGCCTGGCGCAACGGCAAGCCGATCCATGCCAGCCGCACCACCAGCCTGCAGCGCTGTCTGGTCGGCACCGGTTTTCCCTACCGTCGTGACAGCCGTCCACCCTTGATGCGCCGGCTGATGGCGGTACTGGAACACTGCCAGGACGTACGCCGCAACGGCTCGGCCGCTCTCGACCTGTGCGATGTAGCCTGTGGTCGACTCGACGCCTACTACGAAAGCGTGTCGCCCTGGGACTTCGCCGCCGGCGTACTGATCGCCCGCGAGGCCGGCGCCCGTCACGGACACCTCTACCCCTGCCCCAAGGGCATCCCCGAAGACCTTTACGGCGAGAACCTGCTGGTCTGCGCACCTGAAATCCATGCCGAGCTGGGCGATCTGCTACGTGCAGCCGACGCCAACGAACTCAGGACATACTAGGGTTCTCGCCCAGCGGTCACGACGATAGGGCTCCCCAATCGGGCCACTAGCAGCGTGCTATTGGCCCAAGGCTCTCTCATCCTTCACAATGGGGCTCAGGAAAACCTTCAGGAGAGTTACATTATGTTCGTGGTCATCTTCGGTCGTCCCGGCTGCCCCTTCTGCGTTCGCGCCCAGCAGCTCGCCAAGAGCCTGGAAAGTGCCAACGCGATCGAGGGCCACCGCTACGTGGACATCTGGGCCGAGGGTATCAGCAAGGCCGACCTGGAGAAGACCATCGGCAAGCCGGTTTCGACCGTGCCGCAAATCTTCATTGACCAACAGCATGTCGGCGGCTTCACCGAATTCGACCAGTACGTTCGCGACAATGCCCTGATGGCATGATGCCCCGGGCCGGGGCGCTGCCTTCGACCCCGGCCTTGCGTTCATTTCCCGTTTAACGTTCTTCCCGCGTTGAAAGCCGTTGCTGTCCAGCCCCTATACTGAGGTCTAATGCGCACGCGCATCAGGACATAAGGAACGGCACGATGCAAAGGGAAGAATTTCTCCAGCAGCTCTGGCTCGACTACATCCATCAACATCCGGATGTGGGGATGCTGCGCCTGTGGCCGATGGATGCGCCGGTCGAGTACCTGACGCTGCTTACCCTCAATCAGCCTCCGTTCGCCGCCGAGGATCTGCAGCCCACGCTCGGCCATCTCGGCTATCGCCCCGTGCATCGTTATGCCATGGCCGATCGTGGGCTGCTGGTCACTCTGCTGGCACCTCCCGACAACGGCACCTGGCTGGTGCTGGCGGAGCTACAGCTAAGTAGCCTTTCGCGCCAGCCACGCGATGCACTTGCCGAGCTGGTGAGCCGCGCCCACCCCAAGGATACGCGGGGCAAGAATTTGCTGAGCCGCGGCCGTCCCTGGCCCATGCCCAGTTGGCCCCTGTATCGTACGCTGTACGACGCCCACCCCCTGGCTGCCTGGTTTGCCACCATGGGGCCGAGCGTGCACCACGCTGGCTTCGACTGTGCACGCCTCGGCAGCAGTTTCAAAGCACTCGATGCCGCCCTGTCCGCAGCCGGTCTCGCAGGCAGCGAAGACCGCTACCATGGCATTTTTCCCGTATCGCCACTGCTCCAGTATCGCTTTTACCCCACCTGCTCGCAGCGCCTTGCCTTCGCCGAGGGCGACGAGCACCGTGTCTGCCTGGGCGGCCTGGCCCTGCTGCAGAAGCGCTTGAGCAGTGACCACGAGCGCACGGTGGAGTTGCTCCTGCCGCACCACACACGTTGCGAGCTCACCTGAACCCGGGCGAAGCGTTATCCACAGAAACTGTGGATAACGCTGTGCAAGACGTCGTAACAAGCCCCGGCGACCTTGGAACGACGCCTCTTTTCGGTGCTGATCATAAAAGCATCACATAGAGAAACGTAAAGGCCCGGGCATTAGCCCGGGCCTTTTGCAGTGGCGCCGCCCCTTATCAGTCGAAGGTCATTTCCGGCACGTGGTCGGGCACGATCAGCTTGCCGGCAGTCTTCTCGACGATTTCCTCGACGCTGACCCCCGGGGCGCGCTCCTTGAGGATGAAGGCACCGTTCTCGATTTCCAGATAGGCCAGATCGGTGAGCACGCGATTGATGCAGCCGGCACCGGTCAGCGGCAGGGTGCATTTTTCGAGCAGCTTGGATTCGCCATGCTTGGAGGCATGGGTCATGGTACAGATGATGTTCTCGGCACCGGCCACCAGGTCCATGGCTCCCCCCATGCCCTTGATCAGCTTGCCGGGCACCATCCACGAGGCGATGTTGCCCTCCTGATCGACCTCGAAGGCGCCGAGCACGGTGAGGTCGACATGACCGCCACGGATCATGGCGAAGGATTCGGCCGAATGGAAGATGGCCGCACCGGGCCGGGCCGTCACGGTCTGCTTGCCGGCGTTGATCATGTCCGGGTCGACCTCATCCTCGGTGGGGAAACGCCCCATGCCGAGCAAGCCGTTCTCCGATTGGAGCATCACGTCGATCCCCTCGGGGACGTAGTTGGCCACCAGGGTCGGGATACCGATACCCAGGTTGACGTAGAAGCCGTCCTTCAATTCCTGCGCCACGCGCTGTGCCATCTGTTCGCGAGTCAGTGCCATCTTGTTTGCCTCTTGTGTTCGGTGGAGAAGCGGTTCATCGATGCCGGCCATGAGCCGGCGCAACAACGGGAGAGGAGCTCAGCCCTCGCGTACGGTGCGCTTCTCGATACGCTTCTCGAAGGTGCCCTGGATGATGCGATCGACATAGATGCCCGGCGTATGGATCTGGTCGGGGCGCAACTCGCCCGGCTCGACGATCTCCTCGACCTCCACCACGGTGACCTTGCCGCAGGTCGCGGCCAGCGGGTTGAAGTTCTGCGCCGTGTCACGGTAGACCACGTTGCCGTAGCGATCGGCCTTCCAGCCTTTGACGATGGCGAAATCGGCGTGGAACGCCTCCTCGAGGATGTAGTGACGCCCGTTGAACTCGCGAACCTCCTTGCCTTCGCCGATCGGCGTGCCATAGCCCGTAGCCGTGTAGAAAGCCGGGATACCTGCCCCGCCGGCGCGCATCTTTTCGGCCAGGGTCCCCTGCGGTGTCAGGATCACTTCGATCTCTTCGTTGAGCATCTGCTGCTCGAACAGGGCATTTTCCCCCACGTAGGAGGCGTAGAAGCGCTTGATCTGCTTGTCTTCGAGTAGCAGTCCCAGACCAAACCCATCGACGCCGCAGTTGTTGGAGATGACGGTGAGATCCTTGACGCCACGACGCTTGATCTCGGCGATCAAGTTTTCGGGTATGCCGCACAGGCCAAAGCCCCCGGCAACGACGGTCATGCCGCTCTCGATGCCAGCCATTGCCTCTTCGTAGGAGTACACGCGCTTGTCGAATCCGGACATCGCAAAGCCTCGTCTTGTTGTGAAGTGGGTAAATTGACGGTAGCAGACAGTGTTGACCTACCCCATATATTTGTTAAGTTTGTTTTTTTTATGAATTGATATGAATGACTTATAAAACGAGCCAACCGACATGACCGTCAAGCAGTTGCGTGCCTTCATTGCCGTAGCCCAGACCTTGAGCTTCACCCAGGCCTGCGAGCGACTGCATCTCTCCCAGCCGGCGCTGAGTCTGGCCATCAAGGGCCTGGAAGAGACCCTGGGCGGCCCGCTGCTGATTCGCAGCACGCGCAGCGTGCGCCTCACCCCCGAGGGCGAGACCCTGCTGCCACTGGCCAAGCGCCTACTGGCCGACTGGGACAACACCGAGGAACTGCTGCGCCAGCGCTTTACCCTGCAGCTCGGTCGCGTGGCCCTGGCGGCGATGCCATCGGTCGCCTGCAATCGACTGCCTAGTGCCCTGCGCCGCTTTCGCGAACGCTTTCCGCGGGTCAACGTGACGGTGCACGACGTGATCAACGAGGAAGTGATCGACATGGTGCGCCGCCAGCAGGTCGAACTCGGTATCGCCTTCGAACCGGAAACCCGTGAGGGCATCGATTTCCTGCCGCTGTTTGACGACACCTTCGTCGCCGTCCTGCCGCCGGATTCCCCCTCTGCGACGTTCGACTCGATCGACTGGAAGACGCTGCTCGCGCACGACTTCATTACCCTGCAACGCCCTTCCATGGTGCGCATCCTGCTGGAGCAGGCACTGGCTCGACGGCATGCCGAGCTGCCGGTCGCCTTCGAGAGCCACCAGCTCGCCACGGTCGGCCGCATGGTGGCAAGCGGCCTGGGCGTCAGTGCCGTGCCCACGCTGTGTCGCGAGCAGATGCATGAGCTCGGCGCCCGCTGCGTACCGCTCTACGAGCCGCAGATATGCCGCACCGTAGGCGTAGTGGTGAGTGCCGGACAGGAACTCTCGATCGCAGCACGTGCGCTCTTCGAAGTGCTACAGACGACACTGTGCGAGCCTTCCTAGTGAACCAGGTGCTGGGCAGCCTGAGCCTGATCCATTAGCATGTGCGGCTATTCGTCGATAAGTGTCATGACGCAACTCGAGGAGTCAGGAATGTCGACCCTGAAAGGGCTCGTCAGCGTACTGCTACTAGTGATCACCACCCTATTCTGGTCGGTCCCCCTGATTCTTCTTACGCTGCTCAAGCTGATAACACCGACACGTCCCTTGCGGTTGATCGTACTGCGCGGTCTCAATGGCGTGGCGCTGAACTGGATTGGCGCCAACCTGTGGTGGATGCGCCACTGGCTGAAGCCTCAGCTAAGCGTGAGCCTGCCCGAAGGGCTGTCGCCCGAACAGCGCTGGCTGGTAATCTCCAACCACCGTAGCTGGACCGACATCTTCATGCTGCTCATGGTCCTGCACCGGCGCATTCCAATGCCGCGCTTCTTCCTCAAGCAGCAGCTTATCTGGATCCCCATCGTCGGACTCGCCTGGTGGGCGCTCGAGTACCCTTTCATGCGCCGCTACAGCCGCGAGCAGATCGAGCGCAACCCACGCCTTGCGCACATCGACCGCCAGGAGACAGAGCGCCTGTGCGAGCGTGCCCGCGAGATGCCGCTGGCCATCTTCAACTTCGTTGAAGGCACACGATTTACCCCGGCCAAGCGCGCTGCGCAGAATAGTCCCTTTCGCCATCTGCTACGGCCCAAGGCCGGCGGTGTCGCTCAGGTACTGAGCCTGCTCGGTGAGCAGCTCGACGGTATCCTCGATGTCACCCTGCATTATGCCAACCCCGATCCGACTTTCTGGGGTTTCTTGTGCGGACGCGAAGGACCGATAACGCTCGAAGCCCGCCGTATCGAGGTACCTGGCTGGATGCTCGACAGTCGCTACCACGACGACCCGCACTACAAGGAACGCTTCCACTCATGGCTCAACGCCCTGTGGCAGGAAAAAGACCAGGCGCTCGAATCGCGCTGACATTGCTATACGTGCTGACGTTGCTCGCACTCGCCGGCTGCGCCGCGCCCGGCGGCGAGGTCCAGCGCAGCGGCGACCCCGGCATCGCCGGTAATTGGGTCGTGATACAGCGCGGCGACACGCTCGGCAGCATCGCGGCACGCGCTGACGTGCCGCTGGCCCGTTTGCAACGCTTCAATCCCGATGCCAACCCCAACCGTCTGGCGGTCGGCCAACGGCTCCTGGTCCCGACACAGCAGGAGCGGGCTCCTTCCGGCGGCCCCTACCGTTACCAGATACGACCCGGCGATACGTTCTCGGCGATCGCGCGGCGCTTCGGCACCACGCCGGCGCGCATTCAATCGGCCAACCGCGGAGTCGAGCCGACGCGCCTGCGCGTCGGACAGATCGTTCAGGTGCCGCTGCGCGGCTCGACCGCGACCGCCGCCTCGCCTACTGCCAGCCATCGCTCCGGCACCGGCTCAGCCAGCGCCCCGGCGCGCCCCAGCAATGCGCCTTCCACTGCAGTACCGAACTCGGCACGCAACTGGCCTTGGCCCCTGGAGGATTATCGCATCGTCCGTGCCTATGGCACCGACAGCCGCGGCACGCTGCAGCCCATGCTGCTAGCTACCAGCCGCGGTGCTCGAGCCAAGGCGGTCGCTGACGGTGACGTTCGTTTCGCCGGCAGCATGCGTCAGCTAGGTCGCGTGGTGATCGTGCACCATGCCGACAATCTGCAGAGCGTCTATGCGCTGTGCGACACGCTGCTGGTGGATGACGGAGCACATGTCAGCCGCGGCACGCCGTTGTGTGAAGTCGGTTTCAGCAATGCCACGGAACGCTTCGACCTGCTGTTCGACATGCGCCTTGGCGGCAAGCCAATCGACCCACGCCGGGTACTGCGCTAGCGCGATGGCCATGCCGACCTGGGAGCGCTTGCTGGCAACCCCACCGCTGTATCGCTGTCGAGGCGTGCTGGGAGAGCCTACAGCCAGCGAAATCCTGGCCAGGCTGGATACGGAGCTGGAGTGGCAGCGTCCACGCCTGCGACTGTACGGGCGCGAACACCCGATCCCGCGGCACCAGGTATGGATGGGCGAACCCGAAGCGCGTTATCGCTACTCGGGGCGTGACTTCACGCCGCTGCCCTGGCACCCGGATGTCGCCGCCCTGCACGAGCGGGTCGATACACTGCTGAGGGCTCGGGGCATCGACGCCGGCTTCAACAGCGTCTTGCTAAATCGCTATGCCGACGGTGACGAACGCATGGGTTGGCACAGCGACGACGAGCCGGAACTCGGCGAGAACCCCCTCATCGCCGCCGTCACGTTGGGCAGCGAACGACCGTTGCGGTTTCGCTGGAAGCACGGCGACAGCCAGCCCTTCAATATCTGGCTACCCCACGACAGTCTGCTGCTGATGGGCCCAGGCTGCCAGGCGAGCCTGCAGCACGCCTTGCTGCCAAGACGCATCCCCGGGCTGCGTATCAGCCTCACCTTTCGCCGCGTTCAGTTCAGCGTCGATCCTCGCCGTTGAGCACTTAACGAGCCTGGCGATAGAGCCCCCACAAGATCGTGATCAGCAAGGCATAGACCAACCCGCCAACAGGATAAGCAAGAAAACTGTAGGTCAAGCCGAAGTCGATAAAGGCGACCGGTACCAAGGTGCCCGCCACCGCCAGTGCCCGCTGCTCGCCCGAACCGGCACCGACACCGCGAGCAAACAGCCACAGCGGCGTGAAATAGAGCGCCAGCAGCGCCAGCAGGCCCGGCAAACCACGCTTCACCCAGGCATCGAGGATGTCGTTGTGGGCATGCCAGAAACGCCCCAGCGCGGGGTCCTGCTCGCCCTCCGCGCCGCGCTCGCGCATGGCAGCCTGGTAGCCGCTGGCCCCCCAGCCCAGCAGCGGGCGCTCCAGTATCAGCTGCGAAGAGCCCCGCCACATTTCCAACCGGGCGCTGACCGATGTCATCTCGTCATCGCCCGCCACGTACTGGCGTAGGCTATTGACGGCGTTGTCGACCCGCGTGGCCACGCCGGTCTGCGGCATGGCATACAGACTGCCTAGCAGTGCCATCAACGCCGCCACGAGCGTGACCCGCCACCCCAGCGGCAGACGACGACCGTGGCCACGGTAGAGCACCCAGATGGCGAGCGGCAAGCCGATCCACCCCCCCCTGGAACCGGACAGTGCCGAGGTCAGCAACCCCGCCAGACCGCCCACGATCAGTAGCAGCGACCAGGGCCAGCGCTCGCGCCGGGCAAATGACCAGCTCAAGCCCGCGAAACACAGCAAGCCCATCAACAGCCCAAGGTTGCCGAACAGAATGGCATGCAGTGGCTCGTGACCGTTGGCACGCGCCGTCCCCTCGGCAATGCGCTGCCATAGGGCCCACCCACTCGCTGCCAGGCTGCCCAGTGCCAGGCCGGCCCAGAGCCAGGTAGCGCGAATCCTGGCCCTGGCAAACGCCAACAGGGTGACCATGGCCAACGCAAAAGGCCAGGCATTTTCCATGCCGGAGCTGCCCTCGCCATGAAGCAGGAGCATGCCGATCCAGGTCAGCCCCTGCAGCCCCATTGCGGCCACGAGGAGAAGGTCCTCGCGGCGCGGAAACGCATCGACCTGCCCTTCCTCGCCGACCAGCCAGGCTGCCGCCAGCAGCAGCACTGGCACAAGGACGAGCCCTTGCCACGGCAACACCAGCATGGTCGCTCCCAGGGTGAGCATGGCCAAGGCCGACAACCAGGCCTGGCACAGCCCTTTCCCGCTTCGCGGCATGGTCCTGGGAAGAGGTCGATAAGAATTGTCTTCAATCATGGCAATGGCTCATCCGTTGATACGCTGCCGTCCACGGTGCCCGGGCATCGGCCCTCCTGGCTCCCCTGACGCCGTGCTTGATAAGAATACCTCACATGATAGTGGAAACGACGCCCACCCCAACCGATTCCTCACTCCACGGTGACGGACTTGGCCAGGTTGCGCGGTTGATCGACATCGGTCCCGCGCGCGACCGCCACGTGATAGGCCAGCAGCTGCAGCGGCAAGGTATAGACGATGGGAGCCAGAAAGCGGCAGCAGCCCGGTACCTTGACCACCATCATGCCTTCCTCCTGCTCCAGGCCGCTTTCGGGATCGGCAAATACCAGCAGCTGACCGCCGCGCGCCCTGACCTCCTGGAGGTTGGACTTGAGCTTGTCGATCAGCTCGTCCAGCGGTGCCAATGCCACCACCGGCATGCTGCCATCGATCAACGCCAGCGGGCCATGCTTGAGCTCCCCGGCGGGATAGGCCTCAGCATGGATGTAAGAAATCTCCTTGAGCTTGAGCGCCCCCTCAAGGGCGATCGGCATCTGTGCACCACGCCCCAGAAACAGCGTATGGCGGTAGTCGACGAAGCGTTGGGCCAGGGCCGCGATCTCGTCATCGAGTTGAACCGTGTCGCCCAGCAGGGTCGGCAAATAGCGCAGGCGATGCACCAGCCTGGCGGTGAGGTCCCGGTCGCCGCCACGCAATTGCCGCAGCGCCAGCGCCACCAGCATCAACGAGGTCAACTGGGTGGTAAAGGCCTTGGTCGAGGCCACGCCGATCTCGGGGCCGGCATGGGTCATCAGGCTGAGGTCGGATTCGCGCACCAGGGAGCTGCCTGGCACGTTGCAGATCGCCAGTGCCCCGACATAGTTTTCATCCTGGCGCTTGCGCGCATGACGCAACGCGGCCAGGGTATCGGCCGTTTCACCCGATTGCGACAGGGTCAGCAGCAGCGTACCCGCGGGAGCCACCACGTCGCGGTAACGATATTCCGAGGCAATTTCCGCTTGGCACGGCACGCCGGCCAGCGTCTCGATCCAGTAGCGGGCCACCATGGCCGCGTGGTAACTGGTGCCACAAGCGACGAGATGGATCTGGCGGGTCTTGCCCAGGAGCTGGCGGGCCTGGGGGCCAAAGGCTTCGATCAGCACCTGATCACTGCCCAGCCGCCCCTCCAGGGCGTTGGCCACGGCTACCGGCTGTTCATGGATCTCCTTGAGCATGTAATGCTCGAACTCACCCTTGCTGACCGCCTGGTCGCCATGCTCATAGCGCAGCACTTCGCGAACCACCGGGGCGCGCCGCCCGTCGGCGTCGAGGCCGTGCACGACACAACCGTCACGCGTGGCCTCGACCAGATCGCCATCTTCCAGGTAGAGAAAGCGATCGGTTGCCTTTAGCAGGGCCAGAGGGTCCGAGCCCAGGTAGCATCCCTGTCCGCTGATGCCCACCACCAACGGGCTGCCGTGGCGCGCGCCCACGACGCGATCGGGCCGCTCGGCATCGATCACGCCCAGGGCATAGGCGCCTTCAAGCTGTGCAACCACCGCTTCGACGGCCTGCAGCAGATCGCCCCGGTCGCGCAGTTCACGTTCGATGAGATGCGCCACGACCTCGGTATCGGTCTGGGAGGTGAAGGCGTAGCCGTCGGCGGCGAGTTCGGCCTTGAGCGAGTGGTAATTCTCGATGATGCCGTTGTGCACGACGGCGATGCGCCCCGACACGTGAGGATGAGCATTGTCCTGGCTGGGCTCGCCGTGTGTCGCCCAGCGGGTATGGGCCACTCCCGTCATGCCCGTCAAAGGTGACGTCGACAGCAGTTGCTCTAGCGCCGCGACCTTGCCCACCTCGCGGGCACGGCCTAGCTTGCCGGGTGCCTCCACCAGGGCGACACCGGCCGAATCATAACCCCGGTATTCGAGGCGCTTGAGGCCTTCCATCAGAATGGGCAGGACGTTGTCCGCCCCCACTGCAGCTACGATGCCACACATGTTCTCTTCTCCATGAACGGTGCCACGACCATGGGCCGTGATGCACTCTCTAGGGCAATCAAATCGCTAGGCGATACATCGGTTGCGATGAGACCGGCTGGCGGCCGTCCCGGGCCGACAAGGCGATCGCCGCGACAGCTACTTGTGCCGTTCCAGCACTGGCCGCAGCGGCATCACGGCCACGTTGGAGGCCATCGGTGGCGCTTCGCGACGGCGCTTCTCCTGCCACACCAGGTCGACGATCTCACCTTCCGGCCGATACGCCGTCGGCGCCTCCAGCAGCAGGTGGCGAATCTCGTCGTGCTGGAAATGGCGACAGGCCTCGAACAATCGATCGAGCAAGCCTTCGAGCCGCGGCCACTCCCACAGCACCTCCTGGGCCGTCATGATGCGCGGGTGCGAGGTCGCCGCGACGTCGTCGCCCACCAGCAGCTCCTCATAGAGCTTCTCCCCCGGTCGCAGGCCGCTATAGGCGATGGCGATATCGCCATCGGGGTTATGTTCGTCGCGAACCTTCAGCCCCGATAGCCGAACCATCTGTCGCGCCAGATCGGCAATGCGCACGGGCTCGCCCATGTCGAGCACGAAGACGTCCCCGCCCCGTGCCATGGCGCCCGCCTGGATCACCAGTTGCGCCGCCTCGGGGATGGTCATGAAAAAGCGGGTGATGTCAGGGTGGGTCACGGTGATCGGTCCACCCGCCTGGATCTGTTCGCGGAACAGCGGCACTACCGAGCCGCTGGAGCCCAGCACATTGCCGAAGCGCACCATGCAGAAGCGAGTGGCGTCCTGATGCTTGGCGAAGGCCTGGCAGATGAGTTCGGCCAAGCGCTTGGTGGTGCCCATCACGTTGGTCGGCCGCACCGCCTTGTCGGTGGACACCAGCACGAAGCTCTCGACCCCGGCCTCCATTGCCGCACGGGCGGTCGAGAGCGTGCCAAAGACATTGTTCTGTACCCCCTCGACCACGTTGTGCTCGACCATCGGCACGTGCTTGTACGCCGCCGCATGGTAGACGGTCTGCACCTCGAAAGCCTTCATCATGGTGGTCAACCGCTTGCGATGCTGCACCGAACCGAGCAACGCTTCGATGCCCACCTCCAGCCCCTCGTCCTTGGCGATGCGGCGCAGCTCCTGCTCGATGCGATAGAGGGCGAACTCGGAAATCTCCAGCAGCAGCAACCGCCTGGGGCCATGGCGCAGCAGCTGACGGCACAGTTCGGAGCCGATGGAGCCTCCCGCCCCCGTGACCAGCACCACTTTGTCGCGAATGTTGGCTTCCATCAGCGTGGGATTGGCGGGCACCGGATCGCGCCCGAGCAGATCCTCCACCGCCACGTCGCGGACCTCGCTGATCCTGGCGCGACCGGTCACCACATCGACCACGCCGGGAATGGTCTGTACCGGGAAGCCCTGCGGCTCGAGCTCGGCAAGGATTTCGCGCCGCCGAGCCCGGTTGACGCTGGGCATGGCCAGCAGCACGCGCTCGGCGCCATAGGTGTCGGCCAGGTAGCCGAGCTGGCGTGGCGGGTAGACCTTGAGTCCCTCGATATAGGTGTTCTGCAGGCTCACCGCATCATCGACGAAGGCAAGCGGCAGGTACTCCTCGCCGTGGCTGAGCGATACCGCCAGCTGACGGCCAGCCGCCCCGGCACCGTAGATCACCACGCGTGGCTTGTGACGGATCTGGCTGCGCAGGTAGATGGCGCGAAGTCCGAAGCGCACCCCACCGATGGTGAGCAATGCCAGCATGGCGTAGATGAAAGGCACGCTGCGCGGAATCCCCAGCGCAAAGAGATAGCTGGCCAGCGGCAGCGACAGTGCCGACACCACCACACCGATGACCACGGCGCGTATCGCCTTCGGCCCCAGGTAGCGGATCACCGCACGATAGAAGCCGAGCCGCACGTAGATCGCCAGGCTCAGCGGAATCATCACCACCAGGGCCATCCAGGTCTGTGCTTCGGCCAGCGGCGCCCAGCTCTCCAGGCGCAGCAGCATGGCCAACAGAAAGCTGGTGGCGATCAGCACGCAGTCGACCACCAGCTGGATGGTGCGTTTTTGCCGTCTGGGCAGGCGGAACAGGGATTGGAGCAGGTTTCGCATGTCGTCTCTCCATGACCGCGGGCGCCGACGCGCCCGCCTGATTCCTGGCGTCAGGCGCCGGCCTGAGCCATGATCTCTTCGAGTACCGCACAGGTGCGCGCGATCTCATCCTCGGTCAGCGTCGGATGACAGAGGAACATAAGGCTGGTCTCGCCCAGCTCGCGGGCAACGGGAAGCGGTGCTGCGGGTCGCCAGCCGGTACCGTCAAAAGCTTTCTCGCGGTATACCTCCGAGCAGGAGCCGGAAAAGCACGGCACCCCGGCGGCATTGATCGCGGCCATGATGCGGTCGCGATCCCAGTCTGCCGCCAGCCGCTCAGGTTCGACGAAGACATAGCACTTGTAGGCGGCGTGGTCGCAGTGCGGCGGCACCTCGGGCACGCGCAGGCCGGGGCAACCGGCAGCTGCCTGCCAGAGACGCTGCGCATTGGCCTGCCGCGCAGCCTTCCAGCGCGGCATTCGCTCGAGCTGGATGCGCCCGATGGCGGCCTGCATCTCGGTAAGCCGCCAATTGGTGCCGAAACTCTCATGCAGCCAGCGGAAGCCTGGTGGATGCTCGCGCTCGTAGACCGCCTCCCAGCTCTTGCCGTGATCCTTGAACGCCCACATACGACGCCACAGGTTAGGGTCGCTGGTCGTGACCATTCCCCCTTCGCCGCCGGTGGTCATGATCTTGTCCTGGCAGAACGACCAGCAGCCGACATGACCGATGCTGCCCACGCTTTTGCCGCGGTAGCGCGCCCCATGCGCCTGGGCGCAGTCCTCGATCACGTAGAGCCCATGGTGCTCGGCCAACGCCATGAGTGCATCCATCTCGCAGGGCCAGCCGGCGAGGTGCACGGCGACGATCGCCCGGGTTCGCGGCGTAATCTTCTCGGCAACGCTCGCAGCGGTAACGTTCTGCGAGTCACGATCGACATCGGCGAAGACCGGCTTGGCGCCGGAGGTGACGATGCTCGAGGCCGATGCCAGGAAAGTACGCGACGTGACGATCACCTCGTCGGCCGGGTCCTCTCCGATGCCAAGACCGCGCAGGGCGAGGTCCAGGGCGACGGTGCCGTTGGCCACGGCAATGGCGAATTCGCTCTCGGCAAAGCGGGCAAATTCACCCTCGAACTGGCGGCACTCTTCACCGGTCCAGTAGTTGACCCGATTGGAAAGCAGCACGCTAGTCACCGCGTCCGCCTCTTCGCGGGTGTAGTCGGGCCAGGGGGAAAAGGGTCCGTTGAGCATCAGGTTCTTCCTTGCGGTGAAAGTGGCTCGAAGCGCAACACGTTCGACCCACTGGGGAGCGTGTCTTCGTCGCCCTGAGCCGACGCCAGCGGGCGTGCCGGCACGCCGGCGACGACGAGGTTGCCATCGATATCGGAGACCACGGCCGCCCCGGCACCGACCATCACGGCCTCGCCGATGGCCACGCCCTGGCGCACCACGGCACCGGCGCCGACCCAACTGGTACGACCGATCTCCACGTCACCGGCCACGTTGGCGCCCGGCGCCACGTGTACGCAGGCCCCCAGCCGGCAGTCATGATCGACGGTGGCGGCCGTATTGACGATGGAGCCCATGCCGAGCTCGGCAAAGGCATTGATGATGGCGCCGGCCATGACCACGCAGCCCGGTGCGAGACGGGCCATCGGGCTGACAGTGGCACGCGGATGCACCAGCGAGACGATCCTGGCACCCTGCGACAGCAAGGCCTCGAGCTTGGCCTCACGCACCGCGTTGTGGCCGATGGCCACCACCACGCCCTCGAAGCGAGACAGCTCGTTGAGCAGCATCGGCAGCGTGCCTTTCACCTCCCAGTGCTCATGCCGGGTCTTGTCCGGCCAGGCATCGTCGTAGAAGACCAGATCCTGCCAACCGGCCTGGATGGCAATGTCCGCGACCACCTTGCCGTGGCCGCTGGCCCCAAGAATGGCGAGACGACGGCGATTACTCATGATGACCTCCACGGAATCTCGGCATGGCGACATCGCCGTCATGGGCGATACCATCGCGAACCAGCACCTTCTTCACCGTCAGCAGCAGGATACGCAGGTCGAGCCACAGCGAGCGGTGGTCGACATACCACACGTCGAGCTCGAACTTCTGCTCCCAGGAGAGCGCATTGCGGCCGTTCACCTGGGCCCAGCCGGTCACACCCGGGCGCACCTCGTGACGCCGGGCCTGACGAGTCGTGTAGAGCGGCAGGTATTCCATCAATAAGGGCCGTGGACCGACCAGGCTCATGTCGCCCTTGAGCACGTTCCACAGCTCCGGCAGTTCGTCGAGGCTGCTGGCGCGTAGCCGCTGGCCCAATGGGGTCAGGCGCTCCGCATCGGGCAGCGCTTTGCCGTCGCGATCGACGGCATCGCGCATGGTGCGGAACTTGATCATCTCGAAGGCCTGGCCATGGAGCCCAGGCCGGGTCTGGCGAAACAGCACCGGCGAGCCAAGCCTCAGGCGCACCAGCAGCGCCAGCGTAAGGAGCAGCGGCGCGAGCAGCAGCAGCGCCACCAGGGAAACCACGATGTCGAACAGTCGCTTCATTGCTTCTCATCCATGACGTCGTTCATGATGCCGGCCAGCCGCTCGGCCAGGATTCGGTAGTCGTAGACGGCTTCCACATGCGCCCGGCCCGCCTGTCCCATGCGGGCGCGCTCCGCGGTCGGCAGTGCCACCAGCCGCTTGATCGCTTCGGCCAGGGCCAGCGGATCCTCGGGCGGCACGGTGATACCGGCCCCCGCCTCGGCAACCGGATCGTTGATCGCCGCCGAAGCGATGATCACCGGGCGCCCCGCGGCCATGTAGTCGAACAGCTTGTTCATGCTGATGCCGAAGCGATAAAGCCGCGGCAGGTCGCGCACCGTGATGACGAAGGCATCCGCCTCGCGGGCCACTGCCGGAATGTCGCGCTTGGCCACCGGCGGTTCGAAGCGCACCCAGCGACCGTCGAGCTCGAGTCTGCTGGCCTGACGCATCAGTTCTTGCTTGCCCGGCCCGTCGCCGATCAGGCGCAATTGCACCGGCACCCGGCCTGCGGGACTGTCCGCCTTGACGAGCGCCATGGCCTCCAGCAGATCGGCAAGCCCGTTGGCCTCGCCGTGGCTGCCGAAGTACATCAGCGACAGCGGCAGCTCGGGAGGGCGCGCTGCCGGCGGGCCTGGCTCGGGAAACTCGGCCAGATCGACCCCGTTGGAGAGCCACACCACCCGCTCTTCCGGCACGCCCAGCGGAGCGATGTAGTCCACCGCGCGCGGCAGCAGGGTCAGCACGCGCTGCGCACGCCGGTAGAGGAAGGTTTCCAGCGCACGCAGCGCGCGCGTCATGGCTGCGCCCTCCCGTAACCGCCCCATGTCGATCAGGGTCTGGGGCCATAGGTCGCGCACCTCGAACACGAATGGCACGCGGTGGCGACGCGCCAGCCACCAACCGGCCAAGGCAGCGAAGGGATGCACGCTCGAGCCAACGATCAGGTCGGGTCGCTCGAGCCCGGCCAGGCGCGTCGGCCGCAGCGCCTGGCAGGCATACTCCAGCATGTTCTTCATGCGCCCACCGCCGTTACCGCGGTAGCTCGAGGTCCGCAGCCACAGGAAGTTCACCCCGTCGATGGTCTCCAGCCGCCACGATTCGTCCTTCGTCAGGCGCTGCTCACCGCTGGGATGGTCGACGCTGGAAGCGATCAGCGTGGCTTTCCAGCCATGTGCCGGCAGGTGACGGGCAAGCTGATAGTGACGTGCCCCGCCGGCCGCATCGGGGTGCTTGGCATAGTGATTCAGGATCCAGACGTGTCTCATGAGGTCCTCGGTCAGCGGGCAAGGGCGCGGTAAGTGTCCAGCAGCTTGCGTTCCTCCTGCTGCCAGTTGTAACGCTCGACCACGGCCCGCTGGCCATTCCTGCCCATCTCACGGGCACGTTCGGGATGGCTCACGATATAGTTGATCGCCCCGGCGATTGCGTCGGGGTCGAGGGGATCGACGCACAGCCCGCAGTCGCTGCCTTCCACGATCTCTCGCCATAGCGGGAAGTCCGAAGCGATCACCGGCAGTCCCGCACTCATGTACTCGAACATCTTCACCGGTAGCGCATCGAGGTAGTTGACGATCGGGTGCAGCGTGACCAGGCCGGCGACCGAGCTGGCCATGACCCGACGCACGCCGGCGCGATCGAGATAGCCGTGTGCCTCGACCTGCGCCCAGCCGGCATAGGTCATCACCTCCTGTTCCAGGGCCAGCGTCTTGAAGTCGCCGGCGAGCTGCAGCCGGCACCCCTGCTCGACCTTTTCCATCGCTCGGATGACCTCGCGGATGCCGCGTACCTCGGCGATGCCGCCGACATAACACACCGACAGCGACTCGCCCGGGCTGGCACTCAAGCGAGCGTCGGGCGCACCGTCCAGCTCGCCGAGCATCGGAAAGTTGTTGACGTCCACCACCTGGGGGTGGAACTCGCTGAAGCGATCGCGAATGTGAGGTGTTGCCGCCACGATGGCATCGAACTGGCGACAGGCTTGCCGCTGGTACGTCTCGACAGCGCGGGACAGCACCTGCCGCGTGAGCTTGCCGAGATAGTGCTTGGCCAGCATCTGGCGCGGCAGATCCTCATGGGCGTCGTAGACCACACGCTTGCCCAGACGCTTGAGACGACGCCCCACCGGCATCAGCTCGGGGTCGTGCAGGTGATAGAGATCGGCATCCAGATGCCTGGCCTGCTCGAAGACGCGACGCGTGGTCTTCACGACACGGTTGAGGCGCCCGGGCAGTTGCCCGACATCGACGATGGCGACCCCATCGCGCTCCTCGTCTCCCTCACCATCGGCGACGACCAGCGTCACCGGATAGCCACCGGCGGCCAGCGACCGGCACTGCTTGTGGAAGATCCGAGTGTCATAGCGCGGATGAGCGGAGGTCAGGTGTGCCACTTTCATTATCGTTGCGTCCTTGTAGGTTCCTTGCAGCGTCATGCTGCCCCGTTTCGTCGCGGTGATGACCGGCCGTCTCGACCGGCCGCGTATCAGAGGTGTCGCGCTCCCTGCCGGAGGCGACGAGGGCATTGGCATAGGCGCCCCAGCCAAGCGCCGGCAGCGGCCAGAACACCGGCTTGGCCAGCACCATCAGCAGCAGGCAGACAAAATTGAGAGAGAAGGCAAACACCCAGCCGGCACCGCGGTCGCCGAGGAAAAGCAAGCGATAGGCGGCAGCAGCGAAGGCGGAGAGTGTCAAGCCGACATAGAGGGTGAAACCCAGCAGCCCGTAGTTGACCCATGCCGACAACATGCTGTGGGCATAGCCTCCGGTGACCTCTGCCGAGGCGATATGCCCGCCGAAGCGGCCCAACACCGGGCTGCTGAGGATCTGCTCCACGGCTCGCTGCCCGAGGTTCTGGCGCGCCAGCCAGGAGCTGGTTCCCGACAGGTCGAAGATCTGCAATTGTCGGCTGCCCGACAGGGCCTCGAACTGACTCACCACCAGCGCCATGAGCACCCCGACGACTGCCAGCAGCGTCAGCATGTACTTGACGCTCATGCCCGCCCACAGCATCAGCAGCAGCGCCGAGAGCGCCAGGAAGGCGTAGAGTTCCGAGCGCGCCCCCAGCACGAACATGACGAAAGCGCCAACCACGATCAGTGCAGCACGGACCACGGCCCGTTCACTGACGGCGATCAGAAACACCAGTAGCACCAGGGCGCTGCGGGCGTAGCCTTGATAGGTAGAGACACTGTCTCCTACCTCGGCTTCGACCTCGATCATGCGCCGGGCGAAGAACATCCACTGACCGGTGGTGGCCACATGCAACGCCAGGTAGCCGGCGATGAGCACGAAGGCGATCCAGAAGGCGCGCGTCAGCCGTGGCGAGTCGAGCGGCACGCGATAGCCCAGCAAGAACAGCACCAGCCACAGCACCAGGGTCTCGACGGTCTGGACCAGTGCCGCCTGCATCACGCTGCCTCCGGTCAGGCCGTAGTTGACCGCCGACCACAGCAGCACATAGACAAAGAAGCTCAGCGTCACCAGCGCATAGCCGCGGGTAGCGGACGACAGGACGAACAGCTGGGACGGCAGCAGCGCGCAGTAGACGATGAACATCAGCACCGACACCACCCCGAACAGGCCGCCCAGCACCGCCGGCATCATCCCCATCGCCACCAGGGTGTGGTAGAGGATGAAGCCCGGAAAGAGCACGAAGAAGCCGATGGCAGAAGCGCGCGTCGTCAGCGCATCACCGGACAGGACCATGCGAGACTCCTGCATCGCTCAGTCGGCCAGCACGCGCTCGTAGAGCTCGCGCTGGGCACTTGTCGTCAGTTCCGAGTTGTGCCACAGCAGAGTGAAGGTACCGCCCATGCTGCGACAGCGCGCCTTGAGCCTGCTGAAGCATGCGAAGGCCTCCTCTCCGGTGCCGAGCCCGAGGTAGAGCGGCGAGATCACTGACGCCTCCATGGCAATCAACGGTCGGATACGCAGCGCCAATGGCTCGCCCTTGACCGGGTCGAACGCGGGATAGTCGAAGCAGGTGCCACAGCGGAAGCCCGGCGCTTCGGCATATCCCAGCGTGGTGTCGTAATCCAGCCCGGCCTGGACGTATCCCTGCAGCGTCAGCGGCATCTGCCAGCGCAGGTAGTGCATCCGTCCGCCCCACTGCGCCTGCTCGATTCCCTCCTCGGCACAAACCCGGCGCAAGCGCACGGCTTCGTTGGCCAACTCCTTGGGATTGCGGAAGGTGTGGTAGCTGGGGTGCAGGCCGATCTCGTGTCCGCGCTCATGCATGCGTCGCATGAGATCGCGCATGGCCGGATGTTCCGGTTCGTAGTCGGCATCCTTGCGTGGGTCAGTGCGACCGCAGATGAAGTAGAAGGCGCTGGTCAATCCATGGCGCTCGGAGACATCCATCAGCCAGTCGAAGGTATTCAGCGGGTCCAGCGGGTGCAGCCGACGACGGGTGCTCAGGCGAACCCAGGGGCCTACTACCAGCGCCTGGGGGCGATGGTGCAGCAAGGCATCGCCCAGCATGGCCCGGGCCAGCTTGACGTCGCGGGCAAAGCCGTAGCGACTGGGGCGGTCGACGTCGTGGGTCGGGCGCTGGGTGAACTCGTGCCGGCGCAGTACTACCCACGGCCACTGGCGCTGGATCGCCTGGCCCAGCACCGCCAGCCACTCGTCGACCACGGGTCGCTCCAGATAGCCGTAGCGACCGGCATGGGAAGCGCTGGCGGGAAAGCGACAGTGTCGATCGAGGACCTGCGGATCGACCTCCTCCTGCCGCGACAGCATCCAGTAGGTCAGGCCGAGGATGTCGTAATGGATCGCCAATCCATCCGCGATCGGCTCCACCAGCGGCCGTGGCAGGCTCGCTGCCCCCGGGGCCGGTAGCGGCATGCCGAGCGGCGCGCGGTAGCCTTCGCTCGTTGCGTCCCACTGAGTGTGCGGCAGGTCTCCGCCGGCCAGGTAGAAGCCCGGCTGCAAGCGGTCGAACAGGACGTGCCCCGGCGCATCGGCGTGGCGTAAATAGAGCCGCTCCGGGCCATCGCGCTCCAGCCGCAGCGGCACGCCGAAGCGCTCCAGCAGGATACGCTCCAACCAGGCGAGCACCGGTTCACCCGAGGTGATGCCCGACGAGACCACTGACAGGTGATCCGACACACCGGCCGGTATCAGCGAGGCGTTCGGCCGCGCCGGGGAATTCCTATCGTAAAGTGCGCTCATGTCATTCACTTGGATTCCCTCTTCATCAATGTACGGGCCGTGACATATGCCTCACGGGCCAGCTGGCGAATGCCTCGCTGACTGATCGCGTAATGGCACACCAAGCGCCCGCCCCATGCCTCTTTCATCTCCGCCACCGGCGCGATGTTGGCGCCGATGAAATCGAAGACCGTGCATCCTTGGCGCTCGAAAAAGTCGAGCGCCTCTTCGGCGACCAGATTGTTGACGCCATCCTTCATGGCCTCCGTCTTCATGCCGGCCGACCACGCCAGGGCATGGCCGCCGGGCGTGAACAGGCAAACCCGCGTTCCCATCGCCTTGCCTTCGGCGCTGCGCGCCAGGAAGCAGACGAAATGCTCCGGTCCCATCAGTTCGGCCAGGCGCGAGAGTTCGCCGGCGTCGAGGCGGTAATCGAAGCCCTTGCGCGCCTCCGGACCCGCCAGGCATTCGGCCACCGCGGGATAGTCTTCGGTGATCTCGCAGACGTAGCCGAGCCGGCGGCATTTGCGCGCCTTCTTGCGCGCGTTGGGGTCGATGGCTTCTTCGCGCGTGGCGATGTCCAGGTGATAGGTGAAGCGCGGTCGCGCCGCCATGTTGGCCCATTCGAACGGCCTCACGTCGTCCGCCTCCGAGGAGAGGCTGAGGCTGCCACCGAATTCGCATTGCTGCAGGTACTCGGCCAGCCGGGTCAGGGCCAGGCGCTTGCGCCGATTGCGCGAGGCGGGACGCTCGCTGGCGCACTGGAAGTCGATGGGCAGATGAGGGTTGCGCGGCGGCGTCACCAGGCGGCCCTGGTGGTTGCGATAGAGCACGGTCTCGAGGCGCCAGCCGTCACCCTTCTCGGGCGTGAACGACAGCGGCTCGGCCGTCAGCCCCCAGCGTTGCTCGTTGAAGCGAATCCATCCGGGATGGAACAGGGGATCGTTCGTCATGGTACGGCTTTCCTTTCCGTCTCCGTGGTCGGAGGCTGCGGTTCGGGTTCCGGTGTCGGTTCCTGCGTCGCGTCATCCTGGTAGTCATCGTCGAAGTCACACACCAGGTAATAGCGCAGCTCGCCGCTGACCGGGTCCTGGTAGCGGTCGACGATGCGAAAACCGAGACGCAGGCTGGGCTTGAGCGAGGCGACGTTGTCCGCCGAGATGCGCGAGGAGTAGCCACGCACACCGTTGGCACGAAAGTGCAGGATGGCCGTGCGGCGCAGCTCGGTGGCCAGCCCGCGACCGCGATGGGCAGGGTGAACGCCGCTGAAGCTCGAATGCACCCGCCCCTCGTGCAGGTCGCGGCGGCTGAAGCCATAGAAGGCGGCGCCCACCACGCGCCCCTTGACGTCCAGTGCAACCACACCGAGGCGATTCCCCGCCAGGCGATAGAGCCAGCGCCGGGGCAGATCCAGCGTGCGGCCCTCGTGCAGTTCGGCATACAGCGACAGGGCACCGGCCAGATGGGGAGGCCGCATGGCACATAAGCGGTAGCCATCGTGGTGCCGCAACGGCACGGTGGTGAATTCCCGAGCTCGACGCAGGTTACGGGCAATCAGCGCGGCCGCCTCGAAGACGACCCGGACATATCGGTGCGGTGTGTGAAACGACATCAGCAGAACCTCTCGAGGAACAGTTGTGCCGCCACGCCGTTGTGCGAATAGCCTTGTGCGCGAAGGCGCTCGAGGGCCTCGGGAGGGAAACGCCCGGTGGATGCCAGGGTGTTGCCCCGCGCCAAGCCCGGCAGCAGGCGCGCTACCATGCGCTTCAGGTGTGCCCCCGGGCCACGGCGCAGGGCCGCCAGGCGGCTCAGCCGAGCGCGCAGGCTCCGCCGGGACTGCTGCGCGGCGTTGCCCAGCGGCGCCCGATGGCCGCTGACCTCGGCGAACAGGGTCTCGACGAAGTCGACGTAGCCGGCACGCCCCTCCAACCAGTGGAGCGGCAACGACTGCCAGACGAACATGAAGTCACGGTCATAGAGCGGCATCCACCAGTCGTGGCCGAAGAACTCGAAACAGCGAACCGAATTGACGATGAACTTGGCCTGGCGCTCCTGCCAGCCAAACTGCACGAACCAGCGAATGAACTCATCCGGCTCGAGGGGCACGTCCAAGGGGTAATCCATGGCCAGTCGCGGCAGCACGCGCTCCGCAAACAGCGCCTCGCCCTCCTCGCTGGTATTGAGCATGAAGTGACGCTGACGCAGCGCCTCACCCAGCTCGCCCTCCGGCATCAGGCGGCCTGCCCGTCGGGCCTCGAATACGTCGGGTGGCACGAAACCGGTCACGCAGCAGTGACCGGGGGCGAACAGCGAACCCGGCTCGACCAGCCCCTGCTCCGTCAGCTGCTTGACCGCAAGCCAGTCCTGCATGTTGGCGATACCGTTCCAGCCCGAAGCCCATTGCTGGTAGCGCCAGTACGCCTCGCTGTCGGCGACACGCCCCCACGCCTGCTGGCTATACTCGACGAAGGTCCATGGCAGCCCAAGGGCACGAGCCACCTCTCGGCTCACCTTGGCCTCCTGGTTGTCGCGATAACCATAGGCATAGGTCAGTACGCGCGGGTAGCGGCAGCGCGCCAGCAGCGTAGCGATCAGGCGCGAATCGTAACCACCGCTGAGCGGCACCACGATCTGACGCCCGTTGGCCGCCTCGACCAAGCGTTGGCACGCCGCCTCGACTCCCTCCTCGAGACGGGCCTGGCTACGGCCGTCGTCCTGAGTCGGCATGACGTGATCCTGGAAGCGGTAATAGCGTGCCAGCGACAGGCTCACGGCCGGCTCGGCATCGCTCACCACAAGCGCCTCGCCGGCACGCAGCTGCTTGACACGGCGAAACAGCGTGTCGCGACCGGTGACATAGCCGGCCAGCTCGAAATCGGCCTTGGCCTCGTCGTCGACCGACACCTCACCGACCCGCTGCCGGACCCAATCGGCATCGTCGCTGAGATAACACGCGTTTCCCTGAATGCCATAGAACAACGGAATCGAGCGCACTCGATCCACCGCAGCCACCACACCGCTCGTCGTCTGCCGCACCAGGGCGTAGAACCCGTTGAGATGCGCCAGACGCTGGTGCCAAATATCGTGGTCTACGACCGGCTCAAGCCGCGCCAGCGCGTCCTCGGACGCGAGACGCCGGCCATCGAGCAAGACACTGCCGCAGACATGGCCACGCCCGTCGGGCAGCTCATGCATCTGCCAGCGTGAGGAGCTAAAGTGACAATGGATGGAACTCATTGGTAGGCCCTTCGAAGCAGAAAGACATAGCGCACCCCCAGCAGCACGGCGCTGAGCAGCAGCGCAGCACTCCACGGCAGCCACACGGGTGCCAGCCAGCTGGCGGCCAGCAGCGGCGCCAGCAGCGCCACGCCCCAGCCCAGCGCCGTAAGAGTAGCCGTCGCCAGGACCCGCGGCGGGTTGTCGGTCAGGCGGGCAATCCAGACCAAAAAGCCGGTCCAGCAAGCGGCGCTGCCCAGCGAGAACAGCGCCACCGTCAGCAGCAGGTCGTCCCGCAGGGCACCAACGGCAATGGCCGCCACGCGAACGCCGAGCAGCAGCGACTGAAAGATCAGCCCTTGGCCTTGACGTTCCATCACCGAAAACAGATGGCTCAACGGCGAGGTGATGAATACCAGGTAGAGCCAGGGCGCCATCCAGCGGGCGAACTCACCGGCCTCGCGCCAGCGTTCGCCGAAAACCAGGGCGAACAGGTCCGAGCCGACCGCTATGAGAATGAGCACCGGCGGGATTGCCAGCTGCGCCAGTATGGCGTGCACCCTGGCCACCAGTTGGCCCAACTCCCCTTGTCGGTGCGCCTCGGCGGCGCTGGCGAAGAACACCTTGCCCACGGCTTCACCGATGAGTGTCATGGGCATCGCCAGCACACGATGCGCCAGGGCATAGAGCCCGGCAGCCACGGGGCTGAACAGCGCGGCGAAGAGCAGCGGCGGGAGCTGCTTGCCCAGGGTATTGAAGAGCCCCGACCAGGACGAGAGCAGCGGGAACTTGCGATAGCGGCACGCCGCCGCCCACATTCCCGCCGCCGTGACCCGATGCTCACCGATGGCGCTCACTGCCGGACGCGCCAGCGTCAACGTCCCGGCGCCCTGGCCCGCGGCATGACCGAGCAGCAGGCCACCGCCGCCCAGCGGGCTCGCCACGAGTTGGATCGCCAGCAGCGCCAGCGACTGCTTGATCCGTGTCGAGGCCAGCGCGGAGAAGGCACGCGTGCGCACCGCCCAATGGCTGACCGCCTGATAGCCACCGGCAAAGGCCACGCCCAGCGGCAGCAACCACAGCCAGTGGTTCAGCGAGGGCACGCCCAGCGCCTCGGCCAGCGCCTTTCCTCCCAGCAGCACCAACAACAATGCCAGCAGCGTGGTCATGGCTACGACCGCCAGGCTCAGCGCCAGCACCTCGGCCGCCTCACGCTGCGTCTCGGGGAGCGGGATCGCCAGTTGATAGCGTCCGCTGGCCACCACGGTGAACAGCGCCAGCAGGCCGCCATATACCGCCAGCAGGCCGAAATCCTCCGGCGCATACAGCCGGGTCAACAGCGGCGCCGCGGCAATGGCCAGCAGCTGAGCTCCCGCCGTACCGCCCACCAGCACGCTGACACCGCGGGCGAAGGTGTGGGTCGGTAGCAGGCGTCTTGCCGGTATGACGAGCCGATTCAGCACATGTCCCTCCTTGGCGTCCGGCTCAGGCCACTGCGTCGCCGAGTGCCGTGACGATGCGCTCCTGATCCTCTGGGGAGAGGTACGGGTGCATCGGCAGGCTGACCACGCGACGCGAGGCCGCATTACCGATCGGCAGGTCGACCCCCGGATCGGCCACCGCCGGCTGCCTGTTGAGCGGTATTGGATAGTGCACGGCGGTAGGAATGCCGGCCTCGGCCAGTCGCGCGATCACCACCTCACGGTCATCCACTTCCACGGTGTACTGGGCGTAGGCGCTGGTGTTGTGAGGCTCGACATGGGGCGTCGCAAAACCGTGCGCACGTAGCAAGCGGCCGTAGCGTTCGGCGACCTGCTCGCGCAGCCTCAGTTCCTCGTCGAGGATGTCGAGCTTGGGCAGCAATATCGCCGCCTGCAGGGTATCGAGGCGGCTGTTGACGCCGATCCGGACATGATAGTAGCGCCGCCCCTGGCCGTGACGGGCGATCTGGCGCAGCACCTTGGCCAGTTCGTCATCGTCGGTGAACAACGCACCACCGTCGCCATAGCATCCCAGCGGCTTGCTGGGGAAGAACGATGTCGTGGCGATCTGCGACAGGCTGCACGAACGCCGGCCGCGATAGGTAGCGCCGAAGCTCTGGGCGGCATCCTCGATCACCGGGATACCGTGACGTGCGGCGATCTCGTTGATGGCGTCCATGTCGGCGCACTGGCCATACAGCGATACCGGAATGATTGCGCGGGTGCGCGGCGTGATCGCAGCCTCCAGCTTCTCCGGATCGAGCAGATAGGTGCGCGGATCGACGTCGACGTATACCGGTCGCGCACCCAGCAGCGCCACCGTCTCGGCGGTGGCGATATAGGTGAACCCCGGCGTGATCACCTCATCGCCGGGCGCGATGCCTAGCGCCATCTGGGCGATCTGCAGTGCGTCGGTGCCGTTGGCGCAGGTGATGCAGTGGCGTACGCCGACGTACTCGGCCAGGCGCGCCTCGAGCTCCTCCACTTCGGGGCCGAGGATGTACTTGCCATGCTCCAGCACGCTGCGGATGCCGGCATTGATACGCTCGCGAATGCGCACCTGCTGGGCCTTGAGGTCGATGAACTCCATGCGATGACTGTCCTTGTCGGCGGTCGGCGCTTCCTGCGCCGGGATGCAGCGGAGGCTTTTACCCTCGAGCCGATAGCGATCGCCGGTGTGCGGGCAGATCACTTCGCCCTCGCCCTCCAGCGGCAGCTCGAGACGTTCTCCATGGCGGCTCATCCAGCCCTGCTGGCGGGCGGGCACACCTAGCATGAGAGCGAAATCGGGCACATCGCGGTTGACCACCGCACCGGCACCGATGAACGCATGGCGCCCCACGGTCACGCCGCAGACGATGGTGCAATTGGCGCCGAGCGTCGCTCCCTCGCGCACCAGGGTGTCGCGGTACTCGTCCTTGCGCTCGACCAGCGAACGCGGGTTGTAGACGTTGGTGAAGACCATGCTGGGGCCGCAGAAGACCCCCGTCTCGAGCGTCACGTTGTCGTACACCGAGACGTTGTTCTGCACCTTGCAGTGATCGCCGATGACGGCCCGGTTGCCGACGAAGACGTTCTGCCCCAGCGAAACGCCACGGCCAATGCGAGCACCGCCGCAGACATGGACGAAGTGCCAGACACGGGAAGCTTCGCCGATCTCGGCACCGGCATCGACGATGGCGCTGGGGTGAATCTGTACACCGGGATACCGGTGGTCGTGCGGTTGGCTATCCATGGCGAACCTCACATCAGGTGCCGCTTGAGGCAGGGGTGTGCCTCATTGCGGGCGGGGATTTCCAACGACGCGTTGCGAATCGTATCGACGGTCTCGATACAGTGACGCGCACTGTCGAGCCCAAAGCCGCGCCCGGCCAGAATCTCCTGGTAGGAGACCGTATGCAGATCGGTGAACCCCCCGGAGAACTCGATCTCGCGGCCTTCGCACAGAATCGAGCGGTAAGTGGTCTGCTGGCCCTGCACGCTGCTCGGCAGGTCGTTGCTGTCGATCGACAGGAACCAGCGCACTCGCGCCTTCTGGTACTCGAGATAGCCCGCAGCGCGATGGTCGTCGAGGTAGTGAACGACGTTGCGCTCCAGATCGCCGAACACGAAGTGCAGCATGTCGAAGAAGTGCACGCCGATGTTGGTCGCCACGCCGTAGGATTTGCGCGGGTCCCCCTTCCAGCTCTCGTGATACCACTTGCCGCGCGAGGTGATGTAGGTGAGTTCGACGTCGTACTTGTCGTCCCGCGGTGTGCCGGCCACGCGCTCCTTGAGCTCGACGATGGCCGGGTGATGACGCAGCTGCAGAATGTTGAACACGCGGCGTCCGGTCTCCTGCTCGACCTTGCCGAGTTCATCGAGCAGCGCCGGCGTCGGCACCAGCGGCTTCTCGCAGATAACGTTGCAGCCCAGCCGTAGGCCGGCGGCGATATGGGCATGGTGAAGGTGATTGGGCGAGCACACCGAGACGTAGTCGAGCGCCGTATAAGGATCGCGCTTGCGCTGCCACGCGCTCTCCAGAAAGCGCTCGAACTCGGTGAAGAACTCGCTTTCCGGCGAGATCGAATCGATGATGCCCACCGAGTCGTTGATGTCGTAGGCCATCGCCAGGTGGTTGCCGGTCTCCTTGATGGCCTTCATGTGGCGAGGCGCGATATAACCGGCAGCGCCGATCAGGGCGAAGTATTTCATGACGGGTACCTGTGCATGGGACATGAGGTCAGGCCTTGATCACGCGATCTTCGTTGACTCCACGGTAGATGCCGCGGGTATCGATGATCAGACGGGCATGGGCGCGAATCATGTCGTAATCGAAGCGATCATGATCGGTAGCGAGCACGACGGCGTCGTATTCGGCCAGGGTGGATGGCGAGAGGGGCACGCTCTCCAGTTCGAAGTGATGCTCGCGCATGGGCGGAAAGACCGGCACGTGAGGGTCGCTGTAGGCCACCTCGGCCTCGCGGTCACGAATGCGCTCCATGATGTGGACCGAGGGCGACTCGCGCATGTCGTCGACGTTCTTCTTGTAGGCGATGCCCAGCACCAGCACGCGGCTGCCCTTGAGCGCCCGGCCATGCTGATTGAGTCCTTCGATCAGCTTGCCCACCACGTAATCCGGCATGGCCTGGTTGATCTCGCCGGAAAGCTCGATGAAACGGGTGTGCAGGCCGTACTCACGGGCTTTCCAGGTCAGGTAGAACGGATCGATGGGGATGCAGTGGCCACCCAGTCCCGGTCCCGGGTAATAGGGAGTAAAGCCGAACGGCTTGGTGGCCGCGGCGTCGACCACCTCGAAGATGTCGATGCCCATGCGGTCGGCGACGATCTTCATTTCGTTGACCAGCCCGATGTTCACCGCCCGGTGAATGTTCTCGAGCAGCTTGGTCATCTCGGCGGCCCGGGTGGAACTGAGCGGCACCACCTGGTCGATGGCCGGGCGGTAGAGGGCCACGCCGGCCTCACGGCATGCCGTCGTATGGCCGCCGACGACCTTGGGAATGGTGCGTGTCTCGAAGTCGGGGTTGCCCGGATCCTCGCGCTCCGGCGAGTAGACCAGGAACAGCGACTCGCCGACCGCGAGGCCGCTCTCCTCGATGCGTGGCAGCAACTCCTCCTCGGTGGTGCCCGGATAGGTGGTGCTCTCCAGCGAGATCACCTGGCCCTCGCGCAGGTGTCCCTTGAGCGCATCGACGGTACCGATGACGAAGCTGATGTCGGGTTCACGGTACTTGTTGAGCGGCGTCGGCACGCACAGGATCAGCGCATCGGCTTCCGCCACGCGGGCGAAATCGGTGGTCGCCTCGAACCCGGCATCCCTGGCCTGAGCGACTCGCTCCGAGGAGATGTGCTCGATGTAACTGCGTCCGGCGTTGAGCTTTTCCACCTTGCCCGCATCGATGTCGATGCCCAGCACGCGGTAGCCGATATCGCTGTAGCGCAGCATCAGGGGCAACCCCACATAGCCAAGCCCGACGATCCCGATCACGGCTTCCTTGCGCTCGAGCCGGCCAATCAGACGATCTTTGATAGTGGTCATGACGCTTCCATGGTTTTCGAGTGGTAGTGATCGGCGCGCGGCCAGCCGGCCTCACGCCAGGGAACGGCCTGCGGTGGCAGGCCCGGACAGCGTTGGTTGGCGCCTGCAACGCTCAGGTCTGGGTGGTCTTGTAGGCATAGTGGTAGTAGCCGTAGCCATAGCTGGTGGCGGCCTTGCGTTCGATGGCATTGAGGATGCCGCCCTTGACCGAGACGCCGCTGGTCTCGAGCCGGCGAATGGCGACGTCTACCTCGCGTGGCGGGTTGAGTCCGAAGCGCGCCACCATCAGCGTGGTACCGCAGTGATGGCCGATCACCGCAGCGTCGGTCACGGCCAGGATCGGCGGGGTATCCACGATCACCAGGTCGAAGCGTTCGCTCACCGCATCGAGCAGCCGCGTGAAGCGCTCGCTCATCAGCAGCTCGGCAGGATTGGGCGGCGCCTTGCCGCGGGCCACGTAGCAGAGCCCGTTGATCGGTGACTGACGGATCACTTCATCGAGCCCGGCCTTGTCGGAGAGCACCTCCGACAGCCCACCCTTGCTGTCGGCATTGAAGGCGGTATGAACGTGCCCCTTGCGCATGTCGGCATCCACGATCAGCACGCGCTGACCGCTCTGGGCAATGACCGCCCCCAAGTTGATGGAAATGAAGCTCTTGCCGATGTTCGGGCTCGGCCCGGTGATCATCAGGCGGTTGTCGTTGGCTTCGAGCATGGCGAAGTGCAGCGAAGTACGCAGGCCTCGCAGCGCCTCGATAGCGGTATCGTCCGGCGCGTTCTGAGCCAGCACGCCATTGGTCACGGCTCGACCGCGTCGACGATTGTGACGTTTGACCCGCCGCACCAGCTTCTGCTGGTCATCGGAAAGCGGCACGGTGGCATACACCGGCAACCCCAGGTCCTCGATCTGCTCCGCACTTTCCACACCACGATGCAGAATGCTGCGCAGGATGACGAAAGCCACCGCCAGAAAGGCCCCGACTAGCGTGAGCATGGCCACCGTGACCGGCTTGCGTGGTTCCACAGGACCAGGCTGGGCAACGGCATCGTCGAGAATGCGCACGTTACCCACGGTACTGGCCTTGGTGATGTTCATCTCCTGGATCTTGTTGAGCAATTGCACGTATACCTGCTGGGTCACCTCGACATCACGCGTCATGCGCAGGATTTGCTGCTGGGTCTCGGGCAGTCCATGGATGCGCTCGTTGAGTCGCTCGCGGTCGCGCTCCAGGTTGTTGCGCTTCTCCATCAGGGCGGCGTAGAGCGGGTGCGAGGCGTTATAGCGCTGACTCAGCTCGGCCTGCTCCATCTCCAGCTCTCCGAGCTGAGTGTCGAGCTCGACGACACGATCCAGCACCGAGCGCGTCTCGAGGTTGAGGTCGAGGCTGTCGTGTTCCATGCGAAAGGCGTTGAGAGCATCTTCGGCGGCGGCCAGGTCGTTGCGCACCTGGGGCACCTGTTCCTCGAGGAACTCCAGGCTCTGCTGCGCCTCGGCACTCTGGCGCTCGACATTCTGGGTCAGGTAGATCTGCGAAATGGCGCTCAAGGTGCGCTCGGCGCGGCGGGGATTTTCATCGAGCAGCGTCATGTTGAACACGCCACTGTCACGACCACGCTGGCCAACGCTGAAGCGCGAGCGAAGGCTGTTGATCGCGGCCAGACGGGTACGGCGCACCACGGTGAACTCCGCGCCCTCACCGGCCTGCAGTTCGGCCACGCGCAGCTCGATCCGCCCCTCGTCGAAGCTTTCGGTGGTTCCCACCTGGCCTTCGCCGAGCAGGGTCTCACCATGATAGAGCCGATAGCTGCCGGCCTCGCCGGTCACCAAGCGCAGCGCGCGCCCCAGCCATTCTTGATCGACACGCAGCTCGCCCACGTTGAGGTGCTCTCCTGCCCAGACGCTGCGCTGGGCAAACCCGGGGCGCTCCATCCCGCGCCTGACCAGATAATCCCCCACGACCGCCATGCGAGTCGGAATCACCTCGATATCGAGGCGTTCCTGGTCGACGGCCTGACCGAGCACCATGCGCGAGCGCAGAATCTCAAGTTCGGCTTCGGCCTTGGTTTCCTCCTCGAGGATCGAGCGCACTTCGGTCAGCGGATTGCTCAGCCCCGTTTTGCCTTCGACCTGCACGAGAGCATCGGCCCGGTAGATCGGCGTCGCCAGTTGAACATGGATCACGGCTGCCACGGCAAAGACGGCCGTCACCAGCATGATCAGCCACTTGTTGTCGAGCAGGACGCCGAACAGCCTGCCCAGGTCGATATCGTCATAAGCGGGGCGTGAGCCCGTCTTGATCTCTTTCACCATTGCTAGAGTCCTGGCGTGAAAGGTGGTCGTTCGCTTCAGCTTCGCGAGCTGCCGAGACGCGCCTGCCATAGCCGCGCCGCCTCGGAAAGCTGGCGATGCACGCGCACAAAGACCTCTTCGTTCCTGCGATAGGGATCGGGGATGTCCACCCCATCACCCGCCTCTCCCGGCAACCAGCGACCGAAGCGCATGGTCTTGCCGGTAGCGAAGGGAAACTGCTCGGCGATCGCCAACCGCTGGCCTTCGCTCATGACCAGCACCAGGTCGGCCTCGCGAACCATACCGGCATCGATCTGGCGCGCCCGGTGGCGGGAGAGGTCGAGACCATCGGCCTCGGCCAGGCGAGCCGCCGCAGGATCGGCAGCATGGCCGACCAGTGCCCCCAGGCCCGCCGATGCGATGCGATGACCGGGCAAGGCCCTATTCAATAACGCCTCGGCGACCGGGCTACGACAGATGTTGCCGATACACACCACGAGCACTTCCTGAAACATTCTCTTCCCTCTATTCACGGACTCGATCCATCTCACGCCCGGTGCGGGTGGTCTGGTAGAGGCTACTGACGGTGGGCAGCAACTGACGTACTACACGGTTCCACCGCCCCAGCGGGGTAGTCGTCACGTACACCACATCGGTAGGTTGCAAAGTGAACTCGGCGCCCAGCATCAATGCGGCGGCATTACTGGCGTCGAGCTGGTAGACCGTGGCGAGTTTGTCGCTGTCCGAAGCTGCCCGGCGAATGACGAAGATCCCCGAGGCATCGGCGTTGCCCTCGTTGATTCCCCCGGCCTCGGAAAGCGCATCGGTCAAGGTGAGTCGGCTCGCCCCCATAGGCAGGCTCGTGGGTTCGCGCACCTCACCCATGACGTAGACCTTCTGATTACTGTTGTCGGGCACGTGCAGCACATCGCCATCCTGCAACAACATGTCCCGATCGAGACGACCGTTGTTGAGCATTTCATGCAGCGAGAAGCGCATTTCCTCGCCATCCCGCGTCAGCAGCACCTCGTGCCAGTTGGCATGCTCCGCCAGCCCTCCGGACAAGTTGATGGCATCGAGCACGCTCATCGGCACGTTGCGGATCGGCAGCGGGCCGGGCTCCTGCACGGCACCGGTGACGTTCACCTTCTGCGAGTTGTACTGGGCGACCTGCACCTCGACTTGCGGCATGGCCACATAGGGCTCTAGCCCTCGAGCGATGATTTCACGAACCTCTCGCACCGTGCGCCCTTCCACTGGAATACGACCGATGAAGGGATAGAAGATGGTTCCATCGCTATGCACGGTGTTGCCCGACTCCGCGGCACTACGCTCACCGCCCGCAGGTATGGTCAGCTCCGGATGGCCATAGACGATGATGGTGAGTACATCGCCCTTGCCGATGAAATACTCGTAGCCAGTGACGCCTTCACGCAGGGCGTCGCCGACCCTCTCCATGTCATCGGCCTCGAAGCCTTCCTGACCCTGGCTGCGCACGAGCCCGAAAGTAATGGGCTCGATGTCGACCAGGTCGTCGATCGGCGCAGCGTCTGCCTCATAATCGATATGCCCGCCCGGGGCCAAGGCGCACCCTCCTAAAGCGATCAGACCAAACAAGAGAAACAATCGCCCCATCCGGAGCCGCAAGAAGTAACGATTCATCGAAATATCACTCGCGTGTCATTATTAACTCGGACCCTGTCGTCTTAAGCAGTCGCTCGTGTCTCTATTATTATTCATTAATGTCGCCAGCGAGTGACACGGAGAGAAACGAACTTACAACATCCACTTCACTTAGATTTCCCACCCTGACACTGCAACTAGGTACTTTCGTTGTCATTTGGCGACACTGACAAAATCAAACTGTCCCCTCATGTCGACACCCATACCCAAACTCATCCCTAAGAATAATTAATTGTCGATGCTGTTTAATAAGGACACCCCACCTGCCGCCAGCCTATCGCCAGGCACGCTACCGCCACGAGGTTAAACGACGATCCCCGAGGCCACGCGCATCACCTTGATCTCAAGGCGAAAAAATCCAGCGGCATGAACCGCGATACGACGTGAACTCAAGGAATTCGATAAGACAGGGCCTTTACATCCATGCAAGGCACCAAGTGAACACGGCCAGAATAATCCTTTTTTTTGCTCGTCACTACCCCCTACCGCATTCTATACATTTTTTTACCCTTATATACAGAAGCACACTTTGGAACAAGATAAGTTTCTTTCCTGACATGAAGAAATAGGTTATCAATTGCCCCACTCAAGCCAACCCCCATGATAATTTAAACATCACGGGGGTAAACTTGCGCAGCCCATCTTTGATTGCCTGCCGACGGCAGGTGGGTCAGATAGCCATCCGTAGAAAGACAGGTGGATGCACTATCCGGCCACTCGTCCCGCCGGTAGTAACCGGCGCAATAAAGGAGCCATATCGATATGCTTGAAACCATGAAGTTGCGAAAACGCGTCGCCACCCTGGCGGGCGTGACGCTGCTGGGCCTCGCGCCGCTCGCGCTGGCACAGCAGGCCACGCCTCCCCAGGGCACGCCAGGCGCCCCGGGCAATTCGGCCGCTACGCCCGCACCAGGCGCAGTGGCCAGCGGCGGACTCACCGCGGGTGTAGGCGCAGGTGCCGAGGCCCCGGGGAGTTCCGGGCAAGCCCTGGCCGGCGCAGTGAGCCGGGGAGCCGCCGGAATCGGCGTAGCGATTGGCGCCTCCGGCACCGGCACTGGTACTGGAACGGGTACCGCTACCGGGACGCGCTGATGAGACGCGACAAACGGTGCAAACGTGTACCGACACAGGGCCGCCGCAAGGCGGTCCTGCTTCGCTTGCTGCTGTTGGGTAGCCTGGTCACGGGCCTGACGGCCTGTGCCAAAGGAGGTCAGCTGACGCCGATGGGCGCCACGCTAATGGGGGGACGCCAGGGCGAGGACCCGGCAGCACAGGCAAAAGCACTGCCTTACGCGACACTGGTAGCACACCTTCAGGGCAATGAGGCCCTGCTGGTCATGGCGCACCGTACGGGAGAGCGCGGTCGCGATACCTATTGGCAGGCGGGCGACCGTGCCACGTTGCACCTGCGCGATGGCATGCCTGCAAGCACGGCTGGCTTCGAAGCGACTCTGCTGGGACGGTGGCACTCGGCGGAGCCAGGGCCTACAGGACAGTATCGGGTACATGCTCACTGGCGCGATGCAGACGGCCAGGAGTGGCAAGACGAGGCGGTGGCAAGCCTTACCTGCGACGCGGCTCAGCCACTCGAGCTTCCACTGACCCGACTATCGTTGGAGCGCTGCACCGAGCGACTCGACTGGGTGGGCAGTGATACGCACAGCCGCGGGACGTTCTGGCGCGAGCCGGGCAGCGAGCGGATTTGGGGGGGTGACATGGCGCTCTGGCCGCATGGCCCACGCCTGCGCTGGCAGGTGGCGAGGCCTTGGTGGAGCGATGCCGAGGACACCGAGCGCGATGCCGGGCAGTCGAGCCGGCCCGATATCGTGCCATCGTCGTAATAGAAGAGAGCGAGAATGACCCGACGCCCCCCCACCCGTGCCGGCGGCTGGCGCATAGCCTGCCTGAGCACCCTACTGGCCCTGCCCCATCACGGCCACGCCGAGACCTTGCGGCTCTCCGACCTGTGGCTCGCGCAGCAGGCCCTGCCCGAACCAGCCGCCTACAGCTACTTCTTGCTGGAGCGGCAACAACAAACCGAGCAGCGCCGGGCCAGGCGCCTACACGAGGAGCTGAGGACCCTGATCGACTGGTATGCTCTGGACGGGCGAACCGATCTGGCCCGCGGCTTGGAAACCTGGCAGGCCGCCATTGCCGAACTGCAGTCGGAACCGGCACGCACACCCGCCAGGGCCGATCTCGCCGCCCTGCTCGCCGCACCGCGTCATGATCCGATGCTGGCTTCGCTGGCCGCCGTTGGGCACTGTGACGTTCCCGACTGGGTAGAGCTGTGGCATTTCGGTGGCGTAACGCGTCATCAATGGGCCCCGGAGCTGAGTCTGCGAGATGTGCTCAACAAGCAAGCGGACTCCCAGTGGGCACGCGCCGACGAGGCATGGCTCATTACCCCACAAGGGGCTCCTCGCCGCATTGGGGTCGCCGCGTGGAATGCCAGCGATGCGCCATTGGTTCCCGGCACTCGCATTGCACTCGCCCTCGCCGAACCGGTTCAGGAAGCCGCCTGGGTCAATCGTGCCCTGCCAGGCTTCCTGGCCACCCGCCTGCCCGGCGATACCTGCCATACCATCGCCGTGCCGGAAGCCGCGGGTCAGGTCGATTCAGGAGGGCCAGCCACGTGAAGCGATCAAACCCAAGATCGCCCTGCCTCGCACCATTGACCTTCGCCATTGCCGTGGCCATGACCACGCCAGCACTCGCCAACCCCGGACAGCCTCGCCTTGGCACCGGGCAGAGTGACTTCGGCGGCGTAGGAATAATGCAGACGCCTACGGCTCGGATGGCACCGCTTGGAGGGTTCGCCTTTTCGCTGTCACGCACCGCACCATACCGACGCTACGGGCTTTTCTTCCAGCCCACGGAGTGGCTCGAAACCGGCTTTCGCTACGTCGAGGTGGAAAACCGTCGCTATCTGGCTGCCAGCGATGACCGCAACAACCTCGACAAGGGTATTGACCTCAAGGTGAGATTGCGCGAAGAGGATCGCTACTGGCCGCAAATTGCGGTTGGCGCGCGCGATATCGGCGGTACCGGACTTTTCTCGGGTGAGTACCTGGTCGCCAGCAAGCGTTGGCACAGCTTCGATTTCTCCTTAGGTATCGGCTGGGGCTACCTGGGCAATCACGAAGACTTCACCAATCCTATGGCCCAGTTGGACGAGCGCTTTGAGCGACGCACCGGATTTAGCTCGGGAGGAGATGGGGGCGACTTCAACCTAGGCAGTCTGTTCAGCGGCCGCAGTGCCTTGTTCGGCGGGATCGAGTACCAGACACCATGGGATCCGCTGGTGCTTCAGCTCGAACTGGATGGCAACGACTACCAGCATGAGCCGCAGCGTAACGACCAGACACAGACGTCGCGCGTCAATCTCGGTGCTCGGCTGCGCCTCACCGACGGCATCGAGCTCAAGGCCGGCTGGCAGCGCGGCGACACCGCCATGATCGGTATCACCCTGGCCACCAATCTGGCCAGCATCTCCCAAGCCAAGCGAGATCCAGCCCCCGTCGAACTGACACCACCCCCGACCGAGCACACCCGCGACTGGAACGGACTCAGCCGTGAACTGGACGCCAATGCCGGCATCGGGGTCTATCGCATCCACCAGAACGGAACCAGCGTGACCGTCGAGGGCGAACCCACGCGCTATCGCTCGCTCGCCGAGAGCGAACTGCGTGCCGCGCGCCTGCTACACAACCATCTCGACAGCGACGTGGAAACTTTCCGGTTCCGCTGGCATGAACGTGGGATGGCGCTGCGCGAGAGCGTTCACGACCGTGACACCCTGGTCGCTGCAGCGTCATCCAGCGAGAATAGCGTCGCCTATCGTCATGGGCTCTACTCGCATGCCATGCTTCACCCGACACAAGGCGAGGTGCTGCATGAAGCCGCCCCACGCGGCCTCAACTACAGCCTGGAGCCCCAGCTCGAGCAGAACTTTGGCGGCCCCGACGGCTACCTCTACCGGATATCCGCCAACCTAGCCGGCGAGTACCGCCTGGGAGCCCAGCACTGGATCTCGGGCTCTCTCACCTACACGCTGGCCGATAACCTTGGCAAGTATCGCTATATCGGCTCCTCTGACCTGCCTCGCGTGCGTACCCATATCGGCGACTATCTGGCGGAAACCGACATCGGCATCAGCAATCTCCAGTACACGCGTACCGCCCGACTGGGTAACGACTGGTACGCCCTGGGCTACGGCGGGCTGCTCGAGACGATGTTCGCCGGCGCCGGCGCCGAACTGCTCTACCGCCCGTTCAACAGCGACATGGCTCTCGGCCTCGACCTCAATTGGGTCAAGCAGCGTGAATTCGATCAGCGCTTCGAGATGCGCGACTATAGCACCTGGACGGGCCACTTGACCGGCTACTGGCAAACCGACTACGAGGACATGCTGGCCAAGGTCAGTGTCGGTCGCTACCTGGCCGGCGATCTCGGCGTCACTTTCGACGTCTCCCGCGAGTTCGACTCCGGGGTGCGCCTCGGCGGCTGGGCCACGTTCACCGATGCCGGCAGCGATTTCGGCGAAGGCAGCTTCGACAAGGGCATCTACCTATCGCTGCCGCTCGACGCTTTTTTCGTTCACTCCACGCGACAGCGGGCCAATCTCTCCTGGAGCCCGCTCACCCGCGACGGTGGCGCCCGTCTTGCACGGCGCGAGTCACTCTACGAGCTGACAGAGGAGCGCAGCATGGGCCGCTACTGGCAGGATCAGGCCGAGCTGATGCGTTGACCGCAGGACTGCCGCTGAAACGACCAGGCCACCGCATGGAAATGCGGTGGCCTGGAAATAAGATAACGGTATAAACACGATCAGCCGCGATAATAGCCCGGCGCCACGAACGGCATCTTGCTCACGACCATGGGCAGACGCTTGCCACGGACTTCGGCATAGACCGTGGTGCCGATATCGGCCTGCTCGACATCGACGTAGCCCATCGCCACAGGCTGCCCCACGCTGGGCCCGAAACCACCCGAGGTTACTTCACCGATGCGCTGACCGCTCTCGCTGTAGAGTTCGGCTCCCTCACGCACCGGGGCACGCCCTTCCCCCAGCAGGCCAACCCGCTTGCGGCGATGATCCCTGGCATCGACCTGATGCAGGATCACGTCGGCCCCGGGGAAACCGGCCGATCGTTCGCCGCCGTGGCGACGCGGGCTTGCCGATGGCCCAGATCAGTCCGGCTTCCACCGGCGTGGTCTCGGTGTCGATATCGTGGCCATACAGACACAACCCTGCTTCCAGGCGCAAGGAGTCACGCGCCCCCAGGCCAATCGCCTCGACTTCCTCTTCCGCCAGCAGGCGGCGCGCCAATGCCTCGGTCTCGCTAGCCGGCACCGAGATCTCGAAGCCGTCCTCGCCGGTATAGCCACTGCGACTCACCCATACGGATACGCCATCGATCTCGAAGCGGCCGTGCTGCATGAACACCATCTCGCAGGCCTGCGGACAGTGCCGGCGCATGACGTCGGCGGCCTTGGGTCCCTGCAGGGCCAACAGGCCTCGTTCCAGCACCTCGACCCGGTGTTCATCGACGAGGCCCGTCTCGAGCAGTGCCACGTCCTGCTCCTTGCACGCGGCATTGACCACCAGATAGAGCACCCCATCGCCAGGGTTGGCCACCATCAGGTCGTCGAGAATGCCACCCTCGTGACCGGTGAACAGCGCATAGCGCTGCATGCCCTCGGGCAGGCCCACGATGTCGGCACACACCAGCGTCTCGAGCGCCTCGGCAGGACGCGGACCATGCAACAGGATCTGCCCCATGTGAGAGACATCGAACAGGCCACAGGCGGCACGGGTATGCTCGTGCTCCTTCTTGACCCCAAGCGGGTACTGCACCGGCATCTCATAGCCGGCAAAGGGGACCATCTTGCCTCCCAGCTCGAGATGCAGGTCGTGCAGGGGGGTACGCTTGAGTTGGCTCATGGGGTTTCCTCATGACGTGATGGTAGGCGAGAGAGCTGCCACGGAGGGAGAGGCACACCAGGGTGCCTCTCCATCGTCGCGGCAGTCGTTCAGTGCTTGTCGTGGTCCAGATCCTCGCCCGGCAGCACGGTCTCGCCGTTGAAATAGTCGCGCGTCACCTTGAATACCACGGGCGACAGCAAGGCCAGCGCGATCAGGTTGGGAATTGCCATCATGGCGTTGAAGGTGTCGGCCATCAGCCAGATGAAGCCGAGCTGGGCCATGGCGCCAAGCGGGATCGCCAGCACGAACAGCACCCGGTAGAGCATGATCGAGCGCGTACCGAACAGGAACTGGAAACACTTCTCACCGTAGAACGACCAGCCCAGGATGGTGGTGAAGGCGAAAACCGCCAGCGCCAGCGACACGATCTGGTTGCCCCAGCCCGGCAAGGCCGCATCGAAGGAGAGCGCGGTCAGCGAAGCCCCCTGCTCGCCGTCGATCCATACCGTGGAGGTCAGGATGACCAGTGCGGTGATGGTGCAGACGATGATGGTATCGATGAAGGTGCCGAGCATGGCGATCAAGCCCTGGCGAACCGGGTTACGGGTCTTGGCCGCCGCGTGGGCGATGGGCGCGCTGCCCAGGCCCGCCTCGTTGGAGAAGATACCGCGCGCCACGCCGAAGCGGATCGCTGCCATCACCGCCGCGCCGGCGAAGCCACCCGCCGCCGCCACCGGATTGAAGGCGTAGTAGAAGATCAGACCGAAGGCTTCGCCGATCTGGCCGGCATTGACGATGAGCACCAGCAGGCCCGCCACCACGTAGGCGATACCCATGACCGGGACCAGCTTGCCCGCTACCTTGGCGATGCGCTTGATACCGCCCAGGATGACGGCACCCGCCAGGACCATGATGACCACGCCGGTCATCCAGGGAGGAATGCCGAAGGTGGAGTCGAGGGCGTCGGCCACGGAGTTCGATTGCACGGTGTTGCCGATACCGAAGGCCGCCACGGCGCCAAAGAAAGCGAAGGCGCCGCCCAGCCACAGCCACTTCCTGCCCAGACCGTTCTTGATATAGAACATCGGGCCGCCGACGTGGTAGCCGGTGCTGTCGGTCTCGCGGAAACGCACCGCGAGCACTGCCTCGGAGAATTTCGTCGCCATGCCGACGAGCGCAGTGATCCACATCCAGAACACCGCACCTGGTCCGCCCAGGGCGATCGCCGTTGCCACGCCGGCGATGTTGCCGGTACCGATGGTGGCCGACAGGGCCGTCATCAACGCGTTGAACGGAGAGATTTCACCCTCGTCGCCCGCCTTCTTCGCCTCGCCGGGCGCCGGCTTGGCATCACGCCCTTGCCACATCAGCTTGAAACCGGTGCCCAGCTTGCGGATAGGCATGAGCTTCAAGCCGATCTGCAGATATAGCCCCACCCCCAATAGCAGGATGAGCATCAACGGCCCCCAAACCACGCCGTTGATGGCGCTGAATATCGCTGTCAATGTTTCCACGAACGTATCCCTCTGTTGTTTAGACTATTTTTAAGGCAATTTCCGAAGATCCCCACTATCGGACGGCGCTACCATAGCGGAAAGTACCGCAATCGTTCCACCAGGTCACAAAGCCTGCTGCCAGTCGTTCGTCTTGTCTCGGCTGCGCAAGCTTAGCGCGTGTTTCGTATCGGAAACAAATATCGTATGACCGTATGACTTACATTTTGGCGACACGCACAAGCCTAGCCTGGCTCCCGAGCAACACGCTTCACAGCGTAGTGAGCCTCTCCTGCCATGTCGAATCCCAGCGCTGCACAGCGTAAAGCCTACTCTTGCGCATCTTGCACTGGACGCCTGCCACCCTAGACGCCACGCTATCGATGCGGCACTTCTAGCGCATGACCCCAGGGCGGCCCCAGGGCTCGCCAAACGGCGTCAATGGCGTTAGCATTCGTCGCACAGACAGAAACCTTTTTCGTATAGGAAAAATATCATGAGCTCGATCCCTGCCAACCTGCGCTACAACGACAGTCACGAGTGGGTGCTCGACAATGGCGACGGCACCGTCACCATCGGCATTACCGATCATGCCCAGGAAGCCCTTGGCGACGTCGTGTTCGTCGAACTTCCCGAGGTGGGTCGTACCCTCGCGAAAGGAGAAGAGTTCGGCGTGATCGAATCGGTCAAGGCTGCCTCCGACCTCTATGCCCCGCTGGCCGGTGAGATCGTCGAGGTCAACGAAGCCCTCGAAGATGCCCCCGAGACGGTCAATGAAGCGCCCTATGAGGGCGGCTGGATCATGAAGGTTCGCGTCGAGGATGCAGCTGCCGTCGAAGCACTGCTGGATGCCGAGGCGTACCAGGCCGTGGTCGACAGCGACGCCTGACCGGCTCCTCCGAGCGCTGCAGCGATGCTCCCGGCCCGGCGACCGGGCATTTCGAATCGCCGGGCACATCCCCACAACGTACAGGGTTATCCATGGTTAACGACAACCGCCGCCTGGCCGAACTGGCCGATCATGACGCCTTCATCCGTCGCCACAATGGCCCCGGAGCCGAAGATGTAGCCGCCATGCTGGCGGCGCTGGACATGGACAGCCTCGATACATTGGTCGAACGTACCGTACCCGCGGACATCCGCCTGAATCGCGAGCTGGATCTCGATCCGCCACGCAGCGAAGCCGAGGCGCTCGACTATCTCAAGCGCTTGGCGCGCCAGAACAAGGTGTTCAAGACCTACATCGGCCAGGGCTATTACAACACCCATGTGCCCGCCGTGATCCAGCGCAACGTGCTGGAAAACCCCGGCTGGTACACCGCCTACACGCCCTACCAGCCGGAAATCGCCCAGGGCCGCCTGGAAGGCCTGCTCAACTTCCAGCAAATGGTGATGGATCTCACCGGCATGGAGCTGGCCAACGCCTCGCTGCTCGACGAGGCCACCGCCGCCGCCGAGGCCATGGCGCTGTGCCAGCGCGCCAACAAGAAATCGAAGAGCAACGCCTTCTTCGTTGCCGACGACGTGCTGCCGCAGACGCTGGACGTGGTGCGCACCCGCGCCCACTACTTCGGCTTCGAACTGATCGTCGGCCCCGCCGAAAACCTGGCCGAGCACGACGTGTTCGGCGCCCTGCTGCAATACCCCGGCGAAAGCGGCCGCGTCCACGACCTCGCCCCGCTGCTCGCCGCCGCGCGCGAGAAGAACGTGATGACCTGCGTGGCCGCCGACATCATGAGCCTGGTACTGCTCAAGGAACCGGGCGCACTGGGCGCAGACATCGTGGTCGGCAACACCCAGCGCTTCGGCGTACCGATGGGCTACGGCGGCCCGCATGCCGCCTACTTCGCCACCACCGACAAGCTCAAGCGCTCGATCCCGGGTCGCATCATCGGCGTATCCAAGGATGCCCGCGGCAACACCGCCCTGCGCATGGCCATGCAGACCCGCGAGCAGCACATCCGTCGCGAGAAGGCCACGTCCAACATCTGTACCGCCCAGGCCCTGCTGGCCAACATCGCCGGCTTCTACGCCGTGTATCACGGTGCCGAAGGCCTCACTAACATCGCCACGCGCATCCACCGCCTGACCACCATCCTGGCCGAAGGACTGAAGGCCAAAGGGGTAGCGCTGGTGCACGAGAGCTGGTTCGATACCCTGCGCCTGACCGGCGTGGATGCCGGCAAGATTCACGGCCGCGCCCTGACCCACGAGATCAACCTGCGCTATTTCGACAACGGCGACATCGGCGTCAGCCTGGACGAGACCACCACCGCCCACGATCTCGACACGCTATTCGACGTGCTGCTCGATGAGGAGCATGGCCTCTCCGTCACGGCCCTGGACGAACAGGTGGCCAGCCAAGGCATCAGCGGTATTCCCGCCGCCAGTCGTCGCCAGAGCGAGTTCCTGACGCACCCGACCTTCCAGCGCTACCGCAGCGAGACCGAGATGCTGCGCTACCTCAAGCGCCTGGAGAACAAGGATCTTTCGCTCACCCATGCGATGATCCCGCTGGGCTCGTGCACCATGAAGCTCAACGCCACCAGCGAGATGATTCCCATCACCTGGCCCGAGTTCGGCCAGCTGCACCCCTTCGTACCGCGGGATCAGGCAGTCGGCTACAAGCAGATGATCGACGAGCTGGCGGCCTTCCTGGTCGAGATCACCGGCTACGACCACATCTCGATGCAGCCCAACTCCGGGGCCCAGGGCGAATACGCCGGTCTGGTAGCCATTCGCCGCTATCAGGCCGCCCAGGGCGAGGGACACCGCGACGTATGCCTGATCCCCAGCTCCGCCCACGGCACCAACCCCGCCTCCGCCGCCATGGCGCAAATGAAAGTAGTGGTGGTCGAGTGCGACGAGATGGGCAACATCGATCTCGACGACCTGCGCGCCAAGGCCGAGCAGCACGGCGACGCCCTGTCGGCAATCATGCTCACCTACCCCTCGACCCACGGAGTGTTCGAAGAGGGGGTACGTGAGGCTTGCGCCATCGTCCATCGCCACGGTGGCCAGGTCTACATCGACGGCGCCAACATGAACGCCCAGGTCGGCCTCTCCCGTCCCGGCGACTTCGGCGGCGACGTCAGCCACCTCAACCTGCACAAGACGTTCTGCATCCCGCATGGTGGCGGTGGCCCGGGCATGGGCCCGATCGGAGTCAAGGCGCACCTGGCGCCCTACGTCTCCAATCACGTGGTGACACCGATTCCGGGCGTCAAGGAGCATTGCGGCGCGGTCTCGGCGGCGGCCTACGGCAGCGCCTCGATCCTGCCGATCTCCTGGGCCTACATCAAGATGATGGGCGCACGCGGCCTGCGCCAGGCAACCGAGCTGGCCATCCTCAACGCCAACTACGTCGCCAAGCGCCTCGAGCGGCACTACCCAGTACTCTATCGCGGCGTCAACGGTACCGTGGCCCACGAGTGCATCATCGACATCCGCCCGCTCAAGGCGGCCTCGGGCATCAGCGAGGAGGACATCGCCAAGCGCCTGATGGACTTCGGCTTCCATGCGCCGACCATGTCTTTCCCGGTGCCCGGCACGCTGATGGTGGAGCCCACCGAATCGGAGTCGCGCTACGAGATCGACCGCTTCTGCGACGCCATGATCGCCATTCGTGAGGAGATCGCTCGGGTCGAGCGCGGCGAGTGGCCGGCCGACGACAACCCGCTGGTGAATGCACCGCATACCATGGCCGACCTGATGGATCCGGCCTGGGAGCGCCCCTACTCCCGCGAGATCGGCGCCTTCCCTGCGGAAGCGGTCAAGGCAGCCAAGTACTGGCCGGCGGTCAATCGCGTCGACAACGTGTTCGGCGACCGTCAGCTGATCTGCTCCTGCCCCAGCATCGACGAATACCGCGACTGACGCGTCGCTGACTGAAGCAGCAAAGCGAAACGGCCCGCCGAGAGATCGGCGGGCCGTTTGCCATGCCCATACGCCAACCGCTACAGCGGCGAGGCGACTTCACCGTAGCCGAAACGCTCACGCATGCGTTGCTCCCGGAACCCCTCCAGCAAGCGCGCATATCGGCGCGGTATCTTGGCGCCTGAGCGTGTGACCAGATGCAGCGCCTCATGCTCGGTGACCGGTAAATCGAGCTCCTTGACCTGGCGTTGCCAAGGCGAGGTCTCCAGCACCAGCCGCGACACTACGGTAAAGCCAAGGCCACGGGCTACCGCATCCATCACCATGCTCACCTCGTTGGTGAAGCCCTGACGGCGAAACTGGCTCATGGAGCGAAATTCGTCGGGAAAGTTGCTGCGCAATAGCGCCCCGGCATGGTTGATACCGTCGGAATAGTTGAGAAAGCCGATACCCATCAGCTCGGTGAGAGAAGTACCGGCGAAATCGGCGGGCACCACCAGGCACAGCGGCTCCTGATGCCACAGCCGGCAATCCAGCTCGGGGTGCCGAATCGGCTCGGTGACGATCCCCAGGTCGTAGCGCCCCGCCAGCACGTCCGAGACGATCTCGTGGCTGAAGGCGAAACTGTAGTTGACCGTCAGCCCCGGCGACATTTGCTGCTGCCCGAGAATGTAGGGGTAGAACATCAGACCCACACTGCCGGGGGAGGCAATGCGGCATTCTCCGGTATCGAGCGCATCGTCATCCAGTGAATGGCGGAACTGCTCGTGCTCGGCGAACAGGCGCAGACCGTAGTCATAGGCCCGCCGCCCCGCCTCGGTGAGCGTGAAGCGCCGCCCCTGGCGCTCCAGCAGCGGCTTGTCGAGGTACTGCTCGAGCTTGCGCACATGCTGGCTGACGCCAGGTTGCGTCATGTCGAGATGGCGTGCGGTGCGCGTGAAGCTGCCGGTTTCGACTAGGGTAATGAAGGTACGGAAATACTGGGCATTGAACATGGCGCATCGCTTGCTAGTGCGGTCGGGGCGCGACCGGATGCTGCCATCCTACCACCGCGAGCCAGGCGGCGCAGCGCTGCGCCCTTCTGGCCAGCGTGGTAGCATCGACTTACGTCTCGATGATCTCAAATCGATGAATATTGCATGACCCCCTGTCCACCTCCACGCGACAGGGACGCAAGCCGACACCACAAGGATCGTTTCATGCCCGATACCATCTCCGCCACCATCTCGCCCCTGCGAAGCCTGGAAGTGCTCTCGCAGCACGAGGTCAACCGCTTACGCGATACCTCCAAGGCCGGCCTGCACGACCTGCTGCGGCGCTGTTCGCTAGCCGTACTCAGCTCAGGCAGCATGACCGACGACAGCCTGGTGCTGATGGAGACCTACCACGACTTCGATATCGAAGTGATCCAGCAGGATCGAGGCATCCGACTCAAGGTCACCAATGCACCGGCCGAGGCCTTCGTCGACGGCAAGATGATCCGCGGCATCCGCGAGCATCTGTCCTCGGTGCTGCGCGACATCATCTACGTCTACAACGAGATCCAGCATCACCAGCGCTTCGACCTGACCACGGGAGAAGGCACCACCAATGCCGTGTTCCACATCCTGCGCAAGGCCGGCACGCTGAAGCCCGGCCGCGACCCCGGCATCGTGGTGTGCTGGGGCGGCCACTCGATCACTCGCGAGGAGTACGACTACACCAAGGACGTCGGCTATCATCTTGGCCTACGCGAGCTGGACATCTGCACCGGCTGCGGCCCTGGCGCCATGAAGGGACCAATGAAGGGGGCCAACCTGGCGCATGCCAAGCAGCGCATCGGAGATGGTCGTTATCTGGGCATTTCCGAGCCTGGCATCATCGCCGCCGAAGCGCCCAATCCGCTGGTCAACGAACTGGTGGTCATGCCCGACATCGAAAAACGCCTCGAGGCCTTCGTACGCCTTGGGCATGGCATCGTGGTTTTCCCCGGCGGGGTCGGCACGGCCGAGGAAATCCTCTACCTGCTGGGGATCCTGCTCCACCCGGACAACCACGACATGAAGCTGCCGGTCATCTTCACCGGCCCCGCCAATTCGGCCGAATACTTTCAGCGTATCGATGAATTCCTGGTCTATACCCTGGGTGATGCGGTACGCAGCAAGTACCGCATCATCGTCGACGATCCCGTCGAGGTCGCTCGCACCATGCGCCAGGGCATCGACAGCGTCACCGAATTCAGGCGTGCCCACCAGGACGCCTTCCATTTCAATTGGCGGCTTACCGTTGCACGCGATTTTCAGGACACCTTCGAACCGACGCATACCGCGATGGCCGGCCTCGCACTGCATCGCAACCAACCGGTGCACGAACTGGCGGCCAACCTGCGTCGCGCGTTCTCAGGCATCGTGGCAGGAAATGTAAAGGAGCACGGATTGCGCGCGATCGAAGCCCACGGACCCTTTCAGTTGCACGCCGAGTCCGAGCTGATGCGGCGCCTGGATGAGCTGCTCGGCTCCTTCGTCGCCCAGGGCCGCATGAAGCTCCCGGGACAGGAATACGTGCCCTGCTATCGACTGGTGTGATCGGAAGGAAGAAAGTAGCGGCAAATGGCCGGGCGCAACCGCACCCGGCCATTTTCCCTCAATCCTGCGGGCTGATGGGTCGCCCCCAGAGCCACAGGGCATGCAGCAGCAGCCCCAGGGTGGCGCCATGAGCGATCAACAGCTGCCAGCTCATCCAGTCGGTGAACAGCGCATGCCAGAGACCCATCAGTGCCAGCCCAGCCACCAGCGACAGTGCCAGCCGCCTGCCTAGCCGTGGCAGCCGGGAACGCTCGTCTGCCCCCAGCATGCGCCAGTTCAGCATTGCCACCAACGCCACCACGCCACTGGCGATTACGATGAGGGTAAGGCGATTGTCGTGACCGCCAGCGAGATAGCGCGGCACGGTGGCCAGCATCAGGATCAGCAGGCCCGTCAACAGGCTCAACCGCTCGGCGGTTGGCGAAGCGTTCATCTCAAGCCACCTTGAGCTGCTGGGTCTCGATCCACTCCTCGGCCCATGGCAGCGCAGCATCGTCGGCCATGAACGTTTCCATGGCATCGACCTCCAGCCGCTCCCCCAGGCGAGTGGCGCCCAGCCCCTCGAGCATCTCGTCGAGGCGGCGACCGGCTCCGCAAAAGGTATCGCCATAGGAGCTGTCGCCCAAGGCGATCACTCCGTAGCGCAGCCCCACCAGCGATGGGCTGAGCTCATCCAGCCCACGGGCGAAGGGCACGAAGTTGCCGGGAAAGTCGCCGCTACCGGTGGTGGAAACACAGAACAGCGCCAGATCGGGCTGCTCTTCCGTCAAGTCCTCCAGCGTGGGCTGTTCGAGAATGGCGGTTTCATAGCCGGCCGCCTCGAACAGCGGCGCGACCTGTTCGGCGACGTCGAGCGCGCCGCCGTACATGGTTCCTACGAAGATCTTAAGCATTGGCATGTCGAGGGTTAACCTGAATTCATTCGACGCGATGGTACCATGCGCCTGTCGGATGTCGCAGTTCGGCTTTGACCACGCCCCCTGGGCGACGAGGTGCCGCATGCAGCGGACATCATGCCCGAGTATAATGGTTGGCCTTTCTTGCAAGGAGGCGACATGCTGCAGACGCAGACGTTCGAAGCCTGGATCACCCCACTGCTCATAGGTGGCCTGATCCTTTTCATGTGCTTCATCATCTGGGACCTGGCCAAGAAATCCCAGGCCGGACGCTTCGGCACCCTCATGCTCTTCGTGGTGCTCGGAGCGGGCATGATGGGCTACATCCTCAAGGTGGTGATCACCTGGCTGATGGAGAATGGCGGGGGCGTGTAGCGTGCGGATGCCACCACGGGGGTGGCATCCTGTCACAGCATCAGCTGGGGGACGAACCTTCGTAGCGCTCCACCTGGCTCTTGAGTTTCTGCCCAGGGCGGAACGTTACCACGCGACGTGCCGAGATGGGGATCTCCTCGCCGGTCTTCGGGTTGCGCCCGGGGCGCTCACGCTTGTCGCGCAAATCGAAGTTGCCGAATCCTGACAGCTTCACTTGCTCGTTCTCGCGCAGGCACGCCCGGATCTCCTCGAAGAAAGCCTCTACCATGGCCTTGGCTTCACGCTTGGTCAGCCCAAGCTCGGCGTGCAGGTGTTCGGCCAGTTCCGCCTTGGTCAACGCTCCCATGTCACCTCCTCAGAATGGCGGTCCAGCCCGCCGCCTTTACGACACCCCATCGAACCTACGCTCATCCGCGCAGCTCGGCCCCCAGGTGCTGATGTGATTCGGCGACGATGGCATCGACCAACTGATTGATTTCATCGTCATTCAGCGTGCGCGAAGGATGCTGCCAGGTCAAGCCCAAGGCGACACTCTTGCTTCCTTCGGGTACGCCCTTGCCCTGGTAAACGTCGAACAGGTTAAGTTCCTGGAGCCACTCCCCCGCCTGGTGACGAACGCAATCCAGCAACGCCTGCACGGGACGCTCCTCCGCCATCAGGAAGGCCAGGTCCCGACGCACCTCCGGATAGCGCGACAATGGCTCGAACCCAGGCAGGACCCCATGGGTCAGCGCGTCCTGGCGCACCTCGAACAGGAACACGTCGGCCTTGAGGCCCAGTTCGGCCTTGACGCCCGGATGCAGCGCCCCGACCCAGCCGACCGGCTCGCCACGGTGAATGATCCGCGCGCTCTGGCCCGGATGCAGTGCCGGATGCTCACCGGGCTCGAAGCGCCAGGCGTTCTCCTCGCCACCGAGCGCGATCAGGCTCTCGAGATCCCCCTTGAGATCGAAGAAGTCGACCTTCTCGCGGCCACCGGCCCAGCCTTCCGGAAAGCGCTCACCACAGGCCAGGGCGCCGACCATGGGCGCCTGCTCCAGCTCGTCCAGCTCGCCGCGGAATACCAGCCCGGTCTCGAACAGACGCACGCGGGTCTGCTGTCGGTTGAGGTTATACTCGAGCGCCCTTACCAGCCCCGGGAACAGGCTCGCCCGCATTACCGCGAGATCGCTGGAGATGGGGTTGGCCAGCCGCGGCGATACCGCCTCGGGCAGCAGAGCCTGCTGGAGCTCAGGCGCCACGAAGCTGTAGGTGATCGCCTCTTGATAGCCACGCGCCACCATCTGGCGACGCAGCCTGGCCAGCGGCGTGCGCGCCTCGTTATCGGGACGCAGCGCCAACCGTGCCGCCGGACGCCGCACCGGCAGACGGTTGTAGCCATGAATGCGCGCCACCTCCTCGATCAGATCCTCCTCGATGGCAATGTCGAAGCGCCAGCTCGGCACGCTGGCTCGCCAGCCGCTCTCGATGGCACGTACCTGCATGCCCAGCCGCTCGAGTATGTCCTGCACTTCTTCGCCAGGCAGCGCCTTGCACAGCGCCTGCTCCAATCGCGCGGCACGCAGTGTCACCTCACGCTCGGCGGGCAGGTTGGCTTCACTCGCCACCTCTACGAGCGGCCCCGGCTCACCGCCGGTGATCGCCAGCAGCAGCGCCGTGGCACGCTCCACGGCTTCATGCGTGAGCTGCGGGTCGACGCCGCGCTCGAAGCGGTGCGACGCATCGGTGTGCAGCCCGTAGGAGCGCGCCTGGCCTGCCACCGCCAACGGCGAGAAGAAGGCGGACTCGAGGAAAATATCCTGCGTCGCCGGTCCCACTCCGGAATGCTCTCCGCCCATCACCCCGGCGATCGCCAGCGGGCCGCGCTCGTCGGCAATCACCAGCGTGGACGCTTCCAGAGCAATCTCCTGGCCATCGAGCAGGATCAGCCGTTCGCCCTGGCGCGCCAGCCGCACCACAACCGCACCGTGCAGATTGTCGCGGTCGAAGGCATGCAGCGGCTGGCCGAGCTCGAGCATCACGTAGTTGGTCACGTCGACCACCGGGTCGATCGAGCGGATGCCGCTGCGCCGCAGCCGTTCGACCATCCATAGTGGTGTGGCAGCGGTGACGTCGACGCCCTTGATCAGCCGCCCAATGTAACGGGGGCAGCGCTCGGCATCCTCGACGTGCACGGGGAACGTCTCATCATGACGAGGAGCGACCGGCTCGATGACGGGGGGCGTGACCGGCAGGCGGTTGAGCACGCCGACCTCCCGCGCCAGCCCCTTGAGGCTCAGGCAGTCGCCACGATTGGGCGTCAGGTCGACCTCGACGGTATGATCGTCGAGCCCCATCCAGGCGCGGAAATCCTCGCCGGCTGTAGCATCGGCGGGCAGCACCAGGATGCCCCCGGAGGTTTCCTCGGCCAGGCCAAGCTCGGAAGCCGAGCAGATCATGCCGCGCGATTCGACGCCACGCAGCTTGGCTTGCTTGATCTTGAAATCGCCTGGCAGCACGGCGCCCACACGGGCAAAGGGCACCTTCTGCCCTACCGCCACGTTGGCAGCGCCGCATACGACCTGCACCGTCTCGCCGCTGCCGTCTACCACCTGGCAGACGTTGAGCTTGTCGGCATCGGGATGCTGCCGCTTGTCCACGACCTCAGCTACCACCACGCCGCTGAAGACCGATGCCACGGGTTCGATGGCATCGACTTCCAGACCGGCCATGGTGATCTGGTCGGCCAATCCTTGTACGCCCAGCTGCGGCGATACCCATTCACGCAGCCACTGTTCGGAAAATTTCATGACAAATCCTGTGTTCTGCAGCGGTCGGTCAAGCGAATTGGCGCAGGAAGCGCAGATCGTTGTCGAAGAACATGCGCAGGTCGTTGACGCCGTAGCGCAGCATGGCCAGACGCTCGGCGCCCATGCCGAAGGCGAAGCCCTTGTAGCGCTCCGAGTCGATGCCGGAGTGGCGGAAGACCTCAGGATGCACCATGCCGCAGCCCATCACCTCGAGCCAGCCGCTATGCGAACAGACCCGACAACCCTCGCCCGAACACATGACGCACTGAATATCGACCTCGGCAGAGGGTTCGGTGAAGGGAAAGTAAGAGGGGCGAAAACGCACCGAGAGATCGTCACGCTCGAAGAAGGCGTGGAGGAAGTCCTCGATGGTGCCCTTGAGGTCGGCGAAGCTGACGTCCTCGTCGACCAGCAGGCCCTCGACCTGGTGGAACATCGGTGTATGGGTCAGGTCGGAGTCGCTGCGATAGACCCGCCCGGGGCAGACGATGCGGATCGGCGGCGCCTGCTCCTTCATGGTGCGGACCTGCACCGGCGAGGTGTGGGTACGCAGCAGCCGCGTGGCATCGAAATAGAAGGTGTCGGCCATGCCGCGCGCCGGGTGGTGCGCCGGAATGTTGAGGGCCTCGAAGTTGTGGTAGTCGTCCTCGACCTCGGGGCCAACCGCCACATCATAGCCGATGCGGCTGAACAACCCCTCGATGCGCTCCAGCGTCAGCGTGACCGGATGCAGGCCACCGCTGGCCTGGCCACGCCCCGGTAGGGTCACGTCGATACGCTCCTCTGCCAGTTGAGCCTCCAGCGCAGCCTTCGACAACGCCTGCCGGCGGGCATCGAGCTCCTCGGACAAGGCCTGCTTGGCCTGGTTGATACGCTCACCAGCCGCGGGCCGCTCCTCCGCCGGCAGCTTGCCCAGCCCCTTGAGCTGGGCGGTGATCTCGCCTTTCTTGCCGAGATAGCGCACGCGCAGCTCATCGAGCGCCGCGATGCTCTCGGCGGCCTGGATGGCCTGACGGGCCTCGGTGACCAATGACGGTAGATGGTCCATCCGCTGAGCTCCGAAATCGTTGATTCTACTGTTCACGCGTCAATGTTGCGTGGCGAAGGGTGCCATGGGCAATCCTCGACGCCGCTCCAGCGACGGTCCGTAGCGTGGCCTCATGAGGGGACCACAAAAAACAGGGGAAGAGCGGCTGCTCTTCCCCTGCGACGGTCTGGCATCGTGGCGGACCGGCCTGGGCCGGCCCGACGCCACCGGCCGATGTCACTTACTGGGCAGCCTTGGCCTTCTCGACGATGGCGGCAAAGGCAGCCTTCTCGTGAACGGCCAGGTCGGCCAGCACCTTGCGGTCGATCTCGATACCGGCCTTCTTCAGGCCACCGACGAAGCGGCTGTAGGACAGGCCATGCTGACGGGCGCCGGCGTTGATACGCTGGATCCACAGGGCACGGAACTGGCGCTTGCGCTGACGGCGGTCGCGATAGGCATACTGACCGGCCTTGATGACAGCCTGCTTGGCCACGCGGAAGACGCGCGAACGGGCACCGTAGTAGCCCTTGGCCAGCTTGAGGACTTTCTTGTGACGACGACGAGCGACGACACCACGCTTGACACGAGTCATGGCTTTCTCCTGACGTTAAAGTGGGGCAACCAGAGGCTTACAGATTCGGCAGCATGCGCTGAATCAGGGCCTTGTCGGCGTCGTGGATCTGCTTCATACCGCGCAGCTGACGCTTCCGCTTGGTCGACTTCTTGGTCAGGATGTGGCTACGGAACGACTGCTTGTGCTTGAAGCCGTTGGCCGTCTTCTTGAAGCGCTTGGCAGCGCCGCTGTTGCTCTTGATTTTCGGCATGAGACTAACTCCGCTCGAGATTTTTCAGAAAATCCGGGGCCGCGGGCCAGCATAAGCCGACCCGCCGTTTGACTGGCCTTCGGATCACTTCTTCTTGGGGGCAATGATCATGATCATCTGGCGCCCTTCCATCTTGGGGAAGGACTCCACGGTCCCGATCTCCTCGAGATCCGCGGCGATCCGCTCCATCAGCTTGCGGCCGATGTCCTGGTGCGCCATTTCACGGCCGCGAAAACGCAGCGTGACCTTGCCCTTGTCGCCACCTTCGAGGAAGCGAATCAGGTTACGCATCTTGACCTGATAGTCGCCCTCGTCGGTGCCAGGCCGGAATTTGACTTCCTTGACCTGAATCTGCTTCGTCTTCTTCTTCTGGGCAGCCTTCTGCTTCTTCTGCTCGAAGACGAACTTGCCGTAATCCATGATCTTGCAGACGATCGGATCGGCGTTGGAAATCTGGACGAGGTCAAGACCGGCCGCTTCGGCGCGCTCGAGCGCTTCGCTGGTCGGCACGATGCCCAGCTGCTCGCCGTCGCTGTCGATCAGGCGTACCTGATCCTCGGTAATCCGCTCGTTCATTGGGGGGCGCTTGTCCTGAGGACGTCCGCGCTGGCTGCTTCGCTTGATCGTTCCGTCTCCGTTCCGGTAATTGACGATGTCGTTACCAACCTGTCTTTACCAACCTGTGCTCACCAACCTTCTTCCCGTACCCGCTCAATGAAGGCGTCGACGGTCATGGTGCCCAGGTCTTCGCCGGTGCGCGTACGCACGGCAACCGAGTCGGCTTCGACTTCCTTATCTCCTACCACCAGGAGATAGGGAACTTTCTGCAACGTATGTTCGCGGATTTTAAAGCCGATCTTCTCGTTCCTCAAGTCCGCCTTGACGCGAAGGCCAATTTTCTGCAAGCGCCGCTCGAGTCCGACGGCATAATCGCGCTGAGCGTCGGTGATGTTCATCACCACCGCCTGCTCCGGAGACAGCCACAGCGGCATGGCCCCCGCATAGTGCTCGATCAGGATCCCGATGAAGCGCTCCATCGAGCCCACGATGGCACGGTGCAGCATCACGGGGGGCTTGCGGTCCCCCTCCTCGGTCACGTATTGGGCCCCCAGGCGGGTCGGCATCATGAAGTCGACCTGCATGGTACCCACTTGCCACTCGCGACCGAGGCAATCCTTCATGTGGTACTCGATCTTCGGGCCGTAGAAGGCCCCCTCGCCCGGCAGCTCTTCCCACTCTACCTCGCAGGCCGACAGCGCCCCGCGCAGTGCGGCTTCGGCGCGATCCCAGACGTCGTCGTCGCCCAGCCGCTTATCGGGCCGCAGGGCGATCTTGACCGCGATGTCCTCGAAGCCGAAGTCGCGATAGACCTTCAGTGCCTGGCGATGAAACGCCGTCACTTCGGGCTCGATCTGCGCCTCGGTGCAGAACACGTGGCCGTCGTCCTGGGTGAAGGCGCGCACACGCATGATGCCATGCAGCGCTCCCGACGGCTCGTTGCGATGGCAGCCACCGAACTCGCCGTAGCGCACCGGCAATTCACGATAGCTGCGCAGCCCCGAATTGAAGACCTGGACGTGCCCCGGGCAGTTCATCGGCTTGAGCGCGTACTCGCGCTTCTCCGACTCGGTGAAGAACATGTTCTCGGCGTAGTTGTCCCAATGGCCGGACTTCTTCCACAGCGAGACGTCCATGATCTGCGGGCAGCGAATCTCCTGATAGCCGCCCTCGCGATAGACGTTGCGCATGTACTGCTCGACGACCTGCCACAGCGTCCACCCCTTGGGGTGCCAGAACACCATGCCGGGCGCCTCTTCCTGCATGTGGAAGTAGTCGAGCTTGCGCGCCAGCTTGCGGTGGTCGCGCTTCTCGGCCTCCTCGAGACGCTGCAGGTAGGCCTTGAGCTGCTTCTTGTCGCCCCAAGCGGTGCCGTAGATGCGGGTCAGCATCGGCTTGCTGGCGTCGCCGCGCCAGTAGGCGCCGGCCAGCTTGGTCAGCTTGAAGGCCTTCAGGTGCCGCGTATTGGGCACGTGAGGCCCCCGGCACATGTCGGTGTATTCCTTGTGGTAGTAGAGCCGGATCGTCTCGCCTTCCGGTATGTCGCGGACGATCTCCTGCTTGTAGGGCTCATCACGGTGCAGGAAGGTCAGCATCGCCTGGTCGCGATCGACGTATTCGCGCACGACATCGTACTCGCTGTCGATCAGCGTCTTCATGCGCTCCTCGATGGCGGCGAGATCGTCCGGGGTCACCGAGCGGCCGAAGTCGATATCGTAGTAGAAGCCGTCCTCGATGACCGGGCCGATGGCCATCTTGGCCTCGGGGTAGAGCTGCTTGACGGCATGGCCGATCAAGTGAGCACAGGAATGACGGATGACCTCGAGCCCCTCGGGGTCGCGGGCGGTGATGATCGCCACCTCGGCATCATGCTCGATGAGGTCGGCAGCATCGACCAGCACGCCGTCGATCTTGCCGGCCACGCAGGCCTTGGCCAGACCGGGACCGATGGACTCGGCGAGCTGCATCACGCTAAGGGGTTCGTCGAAGGTTCTCTGGCTGCCGTCCGGCAGGGTCACGATGGGCATCAAAGCATCCTTTGCGCAGTGGTGATCCATACCAGGGATCACATGTCGCGGTTGATAGCGGTACGAAAAGCGTGTCAGCCAGCGAGGCATACAGCCCACCCATTACTCTGGGCGATACGGGTGCCGTACCAGACGGCCCCGCCGTACGTCGCGGCAGCCGACAAGACTAACAGAGTCTAGCCCCGCTGCGCCACGGCCTGTGCCGATTCACCGGGTAAAGAAACGACAGGGGCACCCGAAGGTGCCCCTGTTGACGCCTAACCCCGGACAACACGTCCGGGAAGAGTCGCGATCAATCCCAGTTGTTGATCTCGACGCGACGGTTTTGCGCACGTCCGGCATCAGTTTCGTTGGTAGCGATGGGCTGTTCCTCGCCGTAGCCACGCGTGGTCATGCGATTCGAATCGATACCACGAGACACCAGGAAGTCACGCACGGAGTCGGCGCGACGCTGAGACAGGTCCTGGTTGTACTGGTTGGAACCGATGGAATCGGTATGACCCTCGATGCTGACGCGCATCCGCGGATTCTCGCGCAGGGTAGCAGCCACCTGATCGAGAATCGGGTAGGCGCTCTCGCGAATCTCGGCGGAATCGAAGGCAAAGGTCACTTCGCTGTCCAGTACCACCGGTTCGAACTCGGGCGCAGGAGCCGGTGCAGGCTCGGGCTCCGGCATCGGCTCGGGCTCGGCTACCGGTTCCGGCGTGCGGTCGGCACACAGCAGGGCACCAACGGCGGAACCTGCCACCGCACCGGTTGCAGTGCCTTCTTCCTCATCGGATTCACCGCTGGTCGCATAGCCGATGCTGCCGCCTACCAGGCCGCCGGCGATGCCGCACACCAGGGGATGCTGATACCAGGCGCGATCGCCGGAGGTATTCGACATGCCGCCTGATGTCTCACCACCGCGCTGGAAATCGGTGGCACAGCCGGAAAGGCCAATCATCAGTGCAGAACCCAACAGCAAGCCAGTCGTTGATTTTTTCATTGCAAGACTCCTTCTTGATTTCATCTCGGGGCTATGCGAAAGCGAACTCCCCGAAGGTCAGGGCATTCATTGACCCAACGGCTTCAAGTGTAGGCCTTTATTGCCTTTGCTCAAAGCGTCGTCACACTCCATTCGTTGACCATCTTGCAGAATTTTGCCAGAAAAATCCCGTCAATGGACACTGATTAGCTTGATGGAGTACAAGACGCCGCCAACATACCTTGGCGTAAAGTGTTTGTATAGCTTCAATGCAAACCATCCGGCCAGCGGCGGCGAAACTTCAGCACCTCTTCCGCTGCTGCCAGAACCGGTTGGCGCCACTCCGCCTCGACCTCGAGACGCTCGCGGTCCTCACGCATCCGCTCGCGCGGCGCCAACTGCTTGCGTGCGGCGTGCGTATGCAGGTGCCGCGTACGGGCATAAACCTCACCGAAGGCCTGAAAGCCAGGCCTTTCGATGAGACCGGGATCGAGGATATCGAGCAGCAGCTTGCATCGCCAGGCGCCCTCGGTCACGTCCACTTGCTCCTGGATCAGCGACGACGCGACGATCTCGAGGTTGGACAGACAGTTCTCGTGGGCGCGACGAAGCTCCTCCTCGCGAAAAGCCTGGCGGCGCTTCACCTCCTGCCACAGCGTAAAGGCATAAGCCCCCAGGCCGGCAACGATCGCCAAGCCCACCCCAAGCAGGATCAATGCCGTTGTCGTCGTCATCGCATCTCCAGACTGACGGAATGATCCGCGCATTGTAACGCAAGGCGTTTGCCGGTACAGGCCCGCCCCTTTTCGTTACGTGAAGGCCCACAGGCCAGCGTAGTGATCCAGTAGCAGCACGCCGAATACGCCCAGGATGTAGCGAATGGAGAACCAGAAGGCCGCCAGCGGAGCCTGAGGGTCCGCGCCACGCCAGACCTTCCAGTTCCAATACATGAAGCGCAGGTTAAGTACCATGACGCCTATCAGGTAGACGGCACCGCTCATGCCGATGGCAAACGGCAGCAGGGTCACGGCGACGGTCAGCCAGCCATAGAGCCATACCTGTAGCCGCGTGAATGCCTCGCCATGAGTCACTGGCAACATCGGTACCCCGGCGCGGGCGTACTCGTCTCGCTTGTGAATCGCCAGCGCCCAGAAGTGCGGCGGCGTCCAGGCAAACACGATCAGTACCAGCAGCAGCGGCTCCGGCCCCAGCTGTCCGGTCACCGCCGTCCAGCCGAGCATCGGGGGCGCCGCCCCGGCGACGCCGCCGATCACGATGTTTTGCGGGGTCGCACGCTTGAGAAACGCCGTATAGATGAGGGCGTAGCCGATCAGCGAGCCCAGCGTCAGCCACGCCGTCAGCGCATTCACCTGCCACAGCAGCAGGCTGATGCCGGCAACCGAGAGCAGCGATGCCCAAACCAGCGCCAGCGGCGTCGGCATCCGTCGGGTTGCCAGGGGGCGCTGCGAGGTGCGCAGCATCATCGCATCGAGCCGACGATCGACCACATGGTTGAACGCAGCCGCTCCGCCCGCGGCCATGCCGATGCCGGCCAGGCCGTACACCACCACGGCAAGCGAGGGCAGCGTCGGTGTCGCCAGCGCCATCCCTACCAGCGCACACACCAACATCACCACGACCACCCTGGGTTTGCACAGCGTGAGCAGGTCCTGCCAGGTCCAGTCGGAAGCCTCCCACTGTGCCGGCGATACGCGCTTCACACTCGCTCGCTTCAACAGCGCGTTAGACATTCGCCCACTCCTTGTCTTTTCCCGTTGAACCCACGGCCTCGACGGCCGTCTCCCGCCAGCGCCACACGGCCAATGTCAGCAGCAGGACCAGTGACACGGCCCCGGCCGTATGCAGCAACGCCAACCATAATGGCAGCCACATCAATACGTTGGCGACACCCAACCCCAGTTGTACAGCATAGGCGGCAACCAGCCCCGCCAGCCAGGGCCGCATACGCGCCTCGCCCCAATGGCGTAGCGCCAGCGCCAGCAGCGCCAACCCCAGCAGCAGCGCACCGAGGCGATGCCCCAGGTGAATGGCGGTGCGGGCCTCGGCATGCAGCTGGCCGTAGAGATAGTTCGGCCCGACCGTCTGAGTCAGATGGAACCCCTCGCTCCAGTCCATCTCCGGCCACCATTGACCGTTGCAGGTCGGGAATCCCTGGCAGGCAATTCCGGCATAGTTGCTGGACACCCAGCCCCCTAGCGCCAGCTGCAGCACCAGCAGGAGCATGGCCAGCCCCCACAGCGGCGTGAGACGACGCCTTGGAGCCCCGGGTGCGGGCCCCTTGGCGAAGCGGCGCAGGCTCAGGTGCAGCCACAGGAACAGCAGCAGCACCGTCAGCCCGCCCAGCAGGTGCAGGGTCACCACCTGCGGCCATAGCTTGAGCGTCACCGTAAAGGCACCGAACGCTCCCTGAACAAGGATCACCCCAAGCAGTATCAAGTTGATCGCCCAGGGATAACCGCTACGTCGGCGTAGGCCGGCACCCAGAGCCAGTAGCGTAATTACCAGCAGACCGAGCGTCGACGCCACGTAGCGATGAATCATCTCCATCCAGGCCTTGAACGCCTCCAGCGGCGCATCCGGCGAATGGGCCATGGCGCGCTCGGCATCCGGTACTACCAAGGCACCGTAGCAGCCCGGCCAGTCGGGACAACCAAGCCCGGCATCTACCAGCCGCGTCCAGGCACCGATCAGCACGACGACCGCCGTGAAGACGACACCAACCAGGCTGAGGTTGAGCAACCAGCGCAGACGACGCGATTGCGACGGCTTGAAAAGTCCTGGTGTGAACGCACCCTGCATGCCTGGCATCCTGGATCCTGTCATGTTCCGCCACCTTGTCACATCCGGGGCCCGCACCGCCAGGCGGCACCGGGCGCTCAAGGACGCTAGCCGTCCAATTCCGTCACCGCACGCCGATCGGGATTGCGTTTCAGCAGATGGCCGAGATCGTCGAAGACGTCACGCTGCGACACGCCTTGCGCATAACTCAGGACCGCCCGCCCTTCGGGGTCGAGCAGCCAGATGCCCCCTGGCTGCTGCCACTCGGGGCGCTCCCGCCACTGGGTCACCGTTTCACCCGGCAGGGCCTCCGGCGTCCCGCCGATCCGCAATCGGCTAACACGCGGGGCCTCCCGCCCCAGTGCGCGGTGCATGCGCCACCAGCGATCGGCCTCGGCGCGACAGTCGCGGCTACAGTCGAATGCCAGTATCCAGTCCCCTCCATCCAGGGTGGCATGGCGTGGCTCCAGCGGCCACTCCGCCAGCACCGGCACGTCAGGCGCCAGTTCCCCGTGCGCGGTGCGCTGCTCGGGGATGCCGATGCGCCACTGCACCATGACCCAGGCCGTCAGCATGGGCAGGGCGAAAACCGCAATCAGCGCTAACAGCTTGAGGCGCTGTCGCTGTACGTTCATGGCTTGCTGCACGATCTTGCTCCGCTAGTTGCCGCTCATGAGTCCACGCCGCTCGACCGCCGCTCCCTGGTCAACCGCCGTCCCCCGATAATCATCACGGCCAGCGCCGCCAGCGCCAGCCCCCACCACTGCACGGCATAGCCCACGTGACGCGCAGGCGGCACCACGTTGGGCTGCCACCACAGCTCGAACCGCCCGGGCCCCTCCTCGAGATGCAGCCAGCCCGGATACGCGAATCCTTCCGGAATCTCCCACGCCGCGAGGTCGATGCGCTGCAGGCGCATGCCCTCCCGGTTGGGCCCGAAGAGCGGCGCCCCATCGCCGGCGAGCTGCCAGCGCCCGCGCAGCTCGACTTCGCCCGCGGGCGTCTCGGTGCTGGGTGTGTCGCGGGTGGGCCCCGTGGGCATGAAGCCTCGCTGCACCAGCCACAGGCGCCCCGCATCGTCGCGCAGCGGAGTGAGCACGGCCACGCCCAGCTGTCCCTCATGGGTACGATTGTCGAGGAATAGGGTTTCCTGCGCCACGTACTCCCCTTTCAGTGTCAGACGGGCTCCCTCCGGCGGCGGCTCGTGGGGCGATGTCAGCGTTGGTGCCGCGTCGAGCCGAGCCAGATAGCGGCGCTTGTCGTCGGCCCGCTCCCACTGCCATAGTCCAAGGCTTAGCCCGACAATCACAAGCAACGACCAGAGCAGGTACCACAGACCCAATCGCCTCTTGGGCAGGCGCGATGTCGGTCCCCGGCCTGCCCTGGCTCCCTGACCTTCGATGGAGTGCCCCATGATTCTCAAGACCCTGATCGCGGCTCTGTTTCTGGCCATGCTGGCCAGCCTGGCGGCCGGCGTAGGCTTCCTGTTGCGCGACGACAGCCAGTCCCGCCGCCTGCTGATCTCACTGAAGGTCCGCGTCACCCTCGCGGCCCTGCTGGTCGCCCTGCTCTTCTACGGCTTCTACTTCGGCGGCCTGGGCGAGGCATGAGCCCAAGCCGCCGCCTGACCGGTCAGAAGACGTAGACGAAGATGAACAGCCCCACCCAGACCACATCGACGAAGTGCCAGTACCAGCTCGACGCCTCGAAGCCGAAGTGCTCCTCGGCAGTGAAGTGGCGCCGCATGATCCTCACCAGCATCACGATCAGGATGATCGTGCCGATAATGACGTGCAGGCCATGGAAACCGGTCAGGATGAAGAAAGTGGCGCCGTAGATGCCGGCCTGCAGCGTAATGCCGTAATGGGCGTAGGCCTCGTAGTACTCGACGGCCTGGATCGTGATGAAGCACAGCCCCAGCAGGACGGTTCCTGCCAGCCAGTTGCGACATACCTGGCGATGACCCTCCTTCAGCGCCTCGTGGGCGACGGTCAGGGTGATGCTCGACGAGACCAGGATCAAGGTGTTCACCAGCGGCAGCTGCCACGGGCTGAAGACCTGGGCGGGGCCGGCCACCGAAGAATCCGGTGGGTTGAGCAGCGGCCAGTGCGCGGTGAACTCCGGCCACAGCAGCGCCGTGGCCCCCTTGGCGCCCTCGCCGCCCAGCCACGGCAGGGCGAAGGTTCGAACATAGAAGAGCGCGCCGAAGAAGGCAGCGAAGAACATCACCTCGGAGAAAATGAACCAGCCCATGCCCCAGCGGAAGGAGCGATCCATCTGGGTATCGTAGAGGCCGCTGCGAGATTCGTGCACCACGTCTCGAAACCACAGCGCCATGACCGTCAGCACGCCGACCAGACCGATCGCCATGACCACGGTGCCGCGTCCATGTACCAGCACCATGCCGGTGCCGATCATCATCACGCCGAGAGCCAGGGATCCCAGCGCCGGCCACTTGCTCGTTGCGGGTACGTAGTAACTGCCACTCATGCCTCTTCTCCTTGTTTGGTCTGCACCTCCGCCTGCAGCGGCTGGTGTCTGCCCTCGACGGGATAGAGGGTATAGACCAGGGTGACGGTATGAACCTCGGGGGGTAGATCGCGCGCCAGCTGGAACACCAGCGGCAGCTCGATCCGTTCGCCCGCCTGCAGTTGCTGCTCCTCGAAGCAGAAGCAGCTCGTCTTGCGCACGTGACGCGTGGCTTTGGAGGGCGAGACGCTGGGCACGGCGCGTCCCCAGCTCTCGGCACCGCTCTGGTTGCTGAAGGTGAAATTGATCTCGGAGGTCTCCCCCGGGTGCAGCCGCACCTGGCGAGTTTCCGCCTCCATGCGCCACGGCAGCCCGGCCCCGTTACGGGTAATGAACTGCACGGTCACCATGCGCGACTCGTCCACCTCCTCGTGGACGATGGCCTGGGCAGTGGTATCCACCTTGCCGTTGATGCCCGTCAGCCGACAGAAAGCGTCGTACATCGGCACCAGGGCGAAGGCAAAGGCGAACATGCCAACCAAGGCTGCCACGGTGCGCCAGACCGTGCGCCGCACACCGGCTTCACGCACCTCGGACTCGTTGCGGCTCATGCTTCACTCCTCCTCGCCGACGCCGACTTCACCCGCCCGCCCCGGCCTCAGTGGGCCGGGCGCTCGAAGGTCGGCGGTGTCTCGAAGGTATGCAACGGTGCCGGGCTGGGTACGCTCCACTCGAGGTCCGTGGCGTAATCTCCCCAGGCCTGGGCCGGCGCCTTCTTGCCGCCGCGTACGCAAAGCACGATAAGGGCGACGAACAGCAGCTGGGAGAAGCCGAAGATGAAGGCCCCCAACGACGACGCCAGGTTGAAGTCGGCGAACTGCAGCGCGTAATCGGGAATACGCCGCGGCATACCGGCCAGGCCCGAGAAGTGCATCGGGAAGAAAGTCAGGTTGACGCCGATCACCGAGAGCCAGAAGTGCCACTGTGACAGGCGCTCGTTGGGATAGTGACCGGTCCACTTGGGCAACCAGTAGTAGGCCCCGGCCAGGATCGCGAAGATCGCCCCGGGCACCAGCACGTAGTGGAAGTGCGCCACCACGAAATAGGTGTCGTGATACTGGAAGTCAGCCGGCGCGATGGCCAGCATCAGTCCCGAGAACCCACCGATGGTGAACTGCACCACGAAGGCCAGGGCGAATAGCATCGGCGGCTCGAAGCTGATCGAACCGCGGAACATGGTCGCCACCCAGTTGAACACCTTCACCCCGGTGGGTACCGCGATCAGCATGGTGGCGTACATGAAGAACAGCTGCCCGACCAGCGGCATCCCCACCGCGAACATGTGGTGACCCCAGACCACGAACGAGAGGATGGCGATGGCGGCGACGGCGTACACCATCGAGGCATAGCCGAACAGGCGCTTGCGCGAGAAGGTCGGGATGATCGCCGAAACGATGCCGAATGCCGGCAGGATCATGATGTAGACCTCGGGATGGCCGAAGAACCAGAACAGGTGCTGGAACAGCACCGGATCGCCACCCCCCGCGGCATTGAAGAAGCTGGTGCCGAAGTTGATGTCCATCAGCATCATGGTGATCACCCCGGCCAGCACCGGCATCACCGCAATCAGCAGGAAGGCGGTGATCAGCCAGGTCCAGACGAACAGCGGCATGTCCATCAGGCGCATGCCGGGCGCACGCATGTTGAGGATGGTGGCGATGATGTTAATCGCCCCCAGGATCGAACTGATGCCGGCGATATGCAGCGAGAGGATGAAGAAAGTCGTCGAAGGCGGCGCATAGGTGGTCGACAGCGGCGCATAGAAGGTCCAGCCGAAGTTGGGCCCACCCCCGGGCATCAGCAGCGTCGAAAGCAACAGGCAGAAGGCCACCGGCAGCAGCCAGAAACTGAAGTTGTTGAGTCGCGGCAGGGCCATGTCGGGCGCCCCGATCTGCAGCGGAATCATCCAGTTGGCCAAACCGGTAAAGGCCGGCATGACCGCCGCGAAGACCATGATCAGGCCATGCATGGTCGTCATCTGGTTGAAGAACTCCGGCCTGACGAACTGCAGGCCGGGCTGGAACAGCTCGAGCCGCACCACCAGTGCGAAGATGCCGCCGATGAAGAACATCGTCAGCGAGAAGATCAGGTACAGCGTGCCGATCTCCTTGTGGTTGGTGGTCAGCAACCAGCGCAGGATGCCCTTCGGCGGGGCATGGTGGGCGTGACCATGCCCGGCTTCCGCGGCGGTGCTGCTCTGCTCTAGCGTCGGTTGAGGAGGTACCTTCGGGGCCATCGGACTACTCCATGAACATTGTCTTGTTATAGCGCGGCATGTCAGGGTGGCACGGCGCGCACGCCGTGCCTGCCGTCACTCCTCCAGCCGTTCGGCGATCTCGGCGGGCTGAACGACTTCACCGGTATCGTTGCCCCAGGCGTTGCGCGTATAGGTGAGCACCGAGGCCAGTTCGACGGGGTTGAGCGTATTGCGGAACGAGGGCATGGCGGAGCCGGACACGCCGTTGATCACCTTGTTGACGTGCCAGTCCTTGTCCGAAATGAGCTGTTCGTTACCGGCCAGGGCCGGGAAGGCGGGCGGCGAGCCCTGACCCTCGGGCTGGTGGCAGGAGGCGCAGATGCTGCTGTAGATGCCCTCGCCGCGCTCCATCAGTTCGTCCATCTCCCACTCGCGGTCGATACCCATGGCCTCTTCGGCCGCAGCCTCCTTACGCTCGGCCAGCCAGGTATCGAACTCCTCTTCTTCGACGGCATGCACGACGATCGGCATGAAGCCATGGTCGACGCCACACAGCTCGGCGCACTGTCCTCGGTATATGCCAGGTTCCTGGATTTCCACCCAGTTCTCGTTGACGAAGCCGGGAATGGCGTCCTGCTTGACGGCAAGCTGGGGCACCCACCAAGCATGCATCACGTCATCCGAGGTAAAGAGGAAACGCACCTTGCGGTTGACGGGCAGCACCAGCGGTTCGTCGACTTCGAGCAGGTAGTGTTCGCCACGCGCCTCCTCGCCGTTGATCTGTGCCCTGGGGGTAGCCAGGTTGGATATGAAGGAGACGTCCTCGCCGAGGTACTCGTAGCGCCAACGCCACTGCTGGCCGGTAACCATTACGTCGAGCTCGGCTTCGGAGGGGTCGTAGATCTTCTGCAGCGTCGCCGTGGCGGGCACTGCCATGCCGACCAGAATCAGCAGCGGCACGATGGTCCAGATGACCTCGACGGTGGTGTTCTCGTGGAAGTTGGCGGCCTTGGCCCCCCGGGAGTGGCGGAACTTGAACAGGGAATAGAACATCACCCCGAACACGACCACGCCGATGACCACGCATATCCAGAAAATGGTCATGTGCAGGCCATAGATCTCGCCGCTCAGGGTCGAAACCCCAACGGGCATGTTCCAGCCGTTAGCCAGAGCCACCTGGCTCGAGCCGACAAGGGTCAAGCCCCCTGCCAACCAGACGAGCAGAGTGCGCATCGACGCCTCCCGAAGTTGTAGTTGTACCGGAACGGCAACCCCGAGGGTCAGGGATCGGGGGCTCTCCTCCTGAGAACATTAGCCGCTTCTTCATCGAGTATAGAGATCTGGTTTCGAAAGTCACTGCCCTCGGCCATGCCTGCTGGCTAACGCGCCAATCAACGCAACGCCGGCGAGCATTACCCCGCTGCAAGGCTCGCCACCAGAACGATCAACCCCACCAGCACGGCCCCCATCACGATGCCAACGACGATGAAGGCGACAGGATTGCCCTTCTCGAAGTCCTTGAGCCGCTGCTGCTCACGCTGCACGCCGAGAAAAGCGGCCAATACCGATTTGACGACCTCCCACATGACCGGCTCCTTCTTCCGCTCGGCTCGATAAAGCATGCCATGAATGAAGGGCCAAGAGACAAGCCCCCGAAAGTCGAATTTTTCATAATGCAGCGCAGCAAAACATCTGTCCTACAGGACGGCGTGCGCTACACTCAGGATGATTACCTCTCCTCCCGTTTACCACGTTTGGAGCCTGCTCATGGCCAGCCCGTCAGCTAACCGTCCCTTCAGTTTCACCCCTGCGCTCGATGCTTCACAACCCATGATCGAGTGGTGGTCCCAGCAGTGCGTGCAAGGCCTTGCTCCGATGACTCGCTTTCAACTGGCCTGCATGGAGTGCACCTGCGAAATGTTGCAGCAGGAAGCCCGTTTCTTTTCCGCCCTCTCGGCGGCAGGCGAACAGCTCAGCCATTGCTACGAGACCCATGGCGCCGATCCGGAGAAGATGAAGGAGTGCTACGAGGAAATTGCCCGAGAGGTCGCCGACCAGCAAATGCAGCGCCTGAAGCAGGTAGCCAGCCTGCCTCAGGAATTCAGGCGGCGTATCTGGGAGGAGATCTGAACGGACCTGTGCATTAGCCAAGTCGAAACGCAAAACCGCCGCCCGGCATGACCCGTAAGCGGCGGTTTTTACTGTGTTTCGTGGTCGGAGCGACAGGATTCGAACCTGCGACCTCTGCAACCCCATTGCAGCGCGCTACCAAGCTGCGCCACGCTCCGACTTTTTGTCGACTTGCGTCAGAAAAAACTGACGTCATTCGACGCTTCCGAGCTGACCGACCTGGCCGGCGCCCCGAGAACGAGGCGTATACTAGCGCGTTCGAGCTCAAATGGAAAGTCCCTTTTGTACTTTCCTTTCAGTTGTTTGCCGGGTCAGCGGAGCCGACCCACCCCTTCGGCGCCTGCCTCGTCGAGTCCTTCCGTTCACAGCACTCTCCTCCTTCGTGCAGGATCGAGACTATCTTCTCTCTTTGCCTCTATCACTCACTGCACAGAGGGAGATCCGTATGACACGCTTTTCGCTGGAAGGTCGCGCCGCCCTGGTTACCGGCTGCAACAAAGGCCTCGGCCAAGGCATCGCCGTGGCCCTGGCCGAGGCCGGTGCCGACATCGTCGGCGTCAATCGGCGCGCCGCCGAGGAGACCCGCAAGCGCATCGAATCCTGCGGGGGTCGCTACGTCAACCTCGAAGCCCAACTGGGCCATGACCCTGCGGAAGAGATCGTCAATCAGGCCATCGACAGCCTGGGACATCTCGATATCCTGATCAACAATGCAGGCACGATCCGGCGCGCCCCGGCAGTGGACTTCACCGAAGCGGACTGGGACGAGGTGATGGACATCAACCTCAAGGCGGCCTTCTTTCTCAGCCAGCAGGTGGCGCGTCACCTGATCGAGCGCCAGGCACCGGGGCGCATCGTCAACATCGCCTCGGTCCTGTCGTTCCAGGGCGGCATCCGCGTGCCCTCCTACACCGCCAGCAAGAGCGGCATCCTGGGGCTGACCCGCCTGCTGGCCAATGAATGGGCCGCCCACGGCATCACCGTCAATGCCATTGCACCGGGCTACATGGCCACGGACAACACCCAGGCGCTGCGTGAGGACGAAAAGCGCAGCGCCGAGATCCTCGGGCGCATTCCTGCCGGCCGCTGGGGAACGCCCGAGGACCTGGGCGGCGCCGCCGTCTTCCTCTGCTCCGATGCCGCAAGCTACGTCAACGGCCATGCTCTCGCCGTCGACGGCGGTTGGCTCGCCCGCTGACGCTGTCACGCCGGCGCCGAGTTGCATTTCCCCCGAGCTGAACCATAATCGGGATGAATGTCAGGCTAGCATCCTGTCATACCAATAAGCGCGATGCCGGCCCATCACGACGATGATGGCTATGAAATAACGACAACGAGGAATCGCTATGCGACTGCGCGGCAAGACGGCGCTGATCACGGCGGCCGGTCAGGGTATCGGGCGTGCCACGGCCGAGCGCTTCGCTGCCGAGGGCGCCAGGGTAATCGCCACCGACATCGATGCGGCTAAGCTTGACGACCTGGCGGCCGTCGACGGCATCGAGACCCGCCGCCTGGACATGCTCGACTCGGCCGCCGTCGAGGCCATTGCCGACGAACTGCCTCCGCTGCAGGTGCTGTTCAACTGTGCCGGCTTTGTCGCCAGCGGCTCGCTGCTCGATGGTAGCGACACCGACTGGGAGCTCTCGCTGGCCCTCAACGTGACCGCCATGATGCGCCTGACCCGCGCCCTGCTGCCCGGCATGCTCGCACAGGGTGGCGGCAGTATCATCAACATGGCTTCGGTGGCCTCCAGCCTCAAGGGCGTACCCAACCGTTGCGCCTACGGCACTACCAAGGCCGCGGTGCTCGGCTTGACCAAGTCGATCGCCGCCGATTACATCGCCCAGGGCATTCGCTGCAACGCCATCTGTCCCGGCACCGTGGATTCGCCCTCGCTGCGTCAGCGCATTCGCGACCAGGCCCATCGACAGGGCCGATCCGAGGCCGAGGTACATGCCGAATTCCTCGCCCGCCAGCCGCTTGGACGGCTCGGCACGGCACAGGAGATCGCCGCCCTGGCCACCTATCTCGCCGCGGACGAATCCGCCTATACCACCGGCACCGCCCAGATCATCGATGGCGGCTGGCTGATCTGAATCCGAGCCGCGCTCGGGCTGAATGAATAACCAGGAGATGAGACGACATGAAACTGCTGCGCTTCGGTCCCAAGGGCCACGAAAAACCCGGCCTGCTCGACGCCGATGGCGTGATTCGCGACCTCTCGGCGCATATCGACGACCTGCATGGGCACCACCTGGGGCAAGGCAGCCTGGCGGAGCTCGCCAGGCTCGATCCCGCGCGCCTGCCGGAAGTCCCCGCCGATACCCGGCTCGGCCCCTGCGTGGGACGCGTGGGCAAGTTCATCTGCATCGGCCTCAACTACTCCGACCACGCCGCCGAGACCGGCGCCGAGGTACCGCCCGAGCCGGTCGTGTTCAACAAGTGGACCAGCGCCATCTGCGGCCCCAACGACGACGTCATCATCCCCCGCGCTTCACAGAAGACCGACTGGGAGGTCGAGCTAGGTGTGGTCATCGGCAAGCGGGCGCGCTACGTCGAAGAAGCCGCCGCCATCGAGCACGTGGCGGGCTACTGCGTGGTCAACGACGTCTCCGAGCGCGAGTTCCAGCTCGAGCGCAGCGGCACCTGGGACAAGGGCAAGGGCTGCGATACCTTCGGCCCGCTGGGCCCCTGGCTGGTCACGACGGACGAAGTGCCCGACCCACACGACTTGGCGATGTGGCTGGAAGTGGACGGTCATCGCTACCAGGACGGCTCCACCCGCACCATGGTCTATCGCATTCCGTTCCTCGTCAGTTACCTGAGCCGATTCATGACGCTCGAGCCGGGCGACGTCATCTCCACCGGCACTCCGCCGGGCGTGGGCATGGGCCAGAAGCCACCGGTCTACCTGAAACCCGGCCAGCAGATGCGCCTCGGCGTCGAAGGCCTGGGCACCCAGACCCAGCACGTCGTCGCCGATCCGGCAACGCCTCCCGAGGCATGAGCCCATTTCCCCGGAGCCCGAGATGAGCGACACCATTGCCAGCAGCAGCGGCCAATTGGCGACTCTGCGCGTTCATGCCGCCGACAATGTGCGCGTGGCCCTCAAGGACCTGCCGGCCGGCACCCGGGTCGTCGACGACGGTCGCGAGCTGCGGCTGACGGAGCCGGTCCGCCACAAGCACAAGTTCAGCCTCGCAGACCTGGCGACCGGCGATGCCGTGATCATGTACGGTGTCACCGTGGGGCGAGCGACGTCCCCCATCCCCGCCGGCACCGCCATCAGTGTCGCCAACACCGAGCACAGCACCGCTTCCACCACACCGCAGGCCAGGCGTAGCCAGTGGCACGCTCCGGACGTAACGGCCTTTGACGGCGCCACCTTCGAGGGATTTCATCGCCCCGACGGCAAGGTCGGCACGGCCAACGTGTGGCTGGTGGTGCCGCTGGTGTTCTGCGAGAACCGCAACATCGAGGTGCTGCGCCAGTGCGTCGCCGATGCCTTGGGCGAAGACCCCTACCGCGACTACAAGCGCATGGCCCGCGAGCTGCTGCACGGCAAGCGCGACGAAGCGCGCGAGACCGCGGCCGTCGAACGCCTGTTTCCCAACGTCGATGGCGTCCGCTTTCTCTCCCATACCCTGGGCTGCGGCGGCACCGACGACGACGCCCAGGCCCTTTGCCAGCTGCTGGCGGGCTACATCTGCCACCCCAACGTGGCCGGCGCCACGGTACTCAGCCTGGGCTGCCAGAAGGCGCAGATCGAGATGCTCAAGGCCGCCGTGGCCGAGCGCGATCCCCAAGGACTGCGCCCGGTCCACTACCTGGAACAACAGGCCAGCACCAGCGAAGAAGCATTGATTCGCGAGGCCCTGACCACCATCTTCGATGGCTTGGCCGTAGCCGACCGCATCGAGCGCACGCCTGCCCCGCTATCGGCGCTCACGCTCGGGGTGGAGTGCGGTGGTTCCGACGGCTTCTCGGGGCTTTCGGCCAACCCGCTGGTGGGAGCGGTGGTCGACCGCCTGGTGGCCTTGGGCGGCAGCGGCATGCTCAGCGAGTTCCCCGAGCTGTGCGGCGTCGAACACGAGCTGATGGCCCGCTGCCGCGACGACAGCGTGGCCGAGCGCTTCCGCGCCTTGATGGAAGCCTATCAACGGCACGCCGCGCAGGTAGGCGCCGATTTCTCGATGAACCCTTCACCCGGCAACATCCGAGACGGCTTGATCACCGATGCCATGAAATCCGCCGGGGCGGCCAAGAAAGGCGGCGACAGTCCGGTAGTAGACGTACTCGACTACACTGAACCGCAATCGCGTGTGGGCCTCAGCCTGCTCTGCACCCCGGGCAACGACGTCGAATCCACCACCGCACTGGCCGGCTCCGGCGCCAACCTGATCCTGTTCACCACGGGACTGGGCACGCCCACCGGCAACCCCATCACCCCGGTGCTGAAGATCGCCAGCAACAGCGAACTGGCGGCGCGCATGGCGGACGTCATCGACTTCGATGCCGGGCCGATCATTCGCGGCGAGGCGAGCATCGACGAGCTCGCCGAGCGACTGCTGCAGCTCTGCATCGACACCGCCTCGGGCCGCTACCGGCCCCACGCGGTGCGCCTGGCGCAGTATGATTTCATACCCTGGAAGCGCGGCGTTTCTTTATAGTGGTATAACGTGGCTGCGCTCGGCCAGACGGCGTTAAAAATCGGCTCAAGGTACTCATTTACAGCTTGTAAACTCGTACGCGAGCCCGGTCCGTCCTTTCGCCGATTTTTGCCTTGCGACCCACAGGGATGTGGGAAGTGCGTTGGTCCGTAGGGAACGGGCCTAGCCCTGGCCTTCGCTCGCCTACGTTCTCTAGGTATGCGATTCACCTAGATGCAGCCGATAGTCAGTCGGCAAGGCGCTTCTTGAGCTTCATATAGGTTCCGTAGTGGCGGTCGAGGTGGCGCCGCATCGCCGCCTCGGCGGCATCGGGGTCGCCCGACTCGATGGCCGCGACGATCGCCTCGTGGGCCGAGAGTGCCGCCTTGTCCTCGTCCTTCTGCTGCAACACCTGGGCGCGACGGTCGTCGAGCCACTCCGAGAGCGCCACATGAATGGCATCGAAGACGGGATTGCGGCCGATGCTCGCCAGCACGCCGTGGAAATCGTTGTCCGAGCGCTTGAAGCGTGCCTCGTCGCCGATGGCGTCGCGGTTGTCGGCCAAGGCATCGCGCAGGCGCTTAAGGTCCTCCTCGCCGGCATGCAGGGCTGCATAGCGCGCCAGCGATATCTCGAACATGGCCCGGGCTTCCTGGAAGTACTGCTGGCCATCGGGCTTGGACAGCAACTGGCGGGTAACGCCGGAGAGCCGCGCCATGACCGCCTCAGCGGTGGGTCGAATCACCCGGGCGCGGGTACCGCTGTTGATGGCGATCAGCCCGAGCTGCTGCAGGTGGAATAGCGCCTCGCGTACCGCCGGGCGGCCAACGCCGAACTGCTCCATCAGTTCCCGCTCCGAGGGCAGTTGATCGTTCTCCTTCAGCCGGCCTTCGAGAATCTCCGCCTCGAGCTGTTCGGCCACTTGCTCGGACAGCGTCTTGCGCTCCACCTTGTATCGACTCATGCAATGCAACTCCTGGCCAGCCAATCCGGGCCCTCACGGCCCCGCCTTTATGGTACTGCATCCTCAGCGCCGAACGGGACGCTAAATCAGCGCAGGGATCGAGAGCCGCTCGGCCAGCTCGGCATATGCCGCCACGTTGGCCGGGTCGAGTGGAATACCCTCCTTGTCGCGGTGCGCCTGGCAGCGCCACTCGCGATCGCCAGGCGCCAGCACTTCTTCACCCTCCAAGGCGGGCTGCGCACGTAGATCCTCAAGGTAATCCAGCATGCCGCGATCGTAGATCTCGCGCTCGATGAAGGCATCGGGACGCATGACCAGGAAAAAATGCCCGACACCACGCGGCGTGCTCATGTCATCGCCACTCATCGCCAGCAAGCGAAAGCCATGCACCATTCCCGTCAGGGTGGCACTTAGCACTTCGGCCATGCCGGCGAGCCCCGCCCCCTTGAAGCCGAAGTCGGCACCTCCCAGCGGCAGCAGCGAAGCGGCACGGGAGGCATCGGTCGTGAGCCGGCCTGCCGCGTCGACGACCACGTTGGGCGGCAGCTCGCGTCCGATGGCGGCGTACTGCTGCACGCGATTCCAGGGAATGGCACTGGTCGCCATGTCGAGCAGGTAAGGCGGCTGGTCCGGCACCGGCGCGGCAAAGGCAATGGGATTGGTGCCGTGGAACGGGCCCTGCCCGTGGTGCAGGCTGACCAGGGCGTCGGCGGTGCAGGTCGCGAGCCCCACGTAGCCACGCCGGGCCGCCGCCAGGGCATAGCAGCCCGCCGCCCCGAAGTGCGAGGAGCGGCCCACGGCCACCGCACCGATGCCGACCTCGTCGGCCAGGGAGATGGCGTGATCGATAGCGACATACCCGGCCCGGTGGCCGAAGCCATCGCCGGCATCGAGATAGCCGGTTCCCGCCAGACGCCGGGTGAAGCGCATGTCCGCCTGCGGCCTGATGCGCCCGCCTTGCACGGCATTGACGTAGTGCGGCAGCAGGCGCAGGCCATGGCTGTCGGTGCCCATGCGCGAGGCGGTCACCAGCGCATCGGCAACCGCCTCGCAAGTGGCCTCGTCGACCTCACAGCGAGCCAGGGCTTGGCGCATGAAGGTAGACAGGGCTTCGGCCGACACCCGGGCGGCGGGCTCGTAGGTACGGGACATCGGGTCTCCTCAGCAAGCGAATCAGCGATAGACGAGAGTCGGCAGCCACATGGAAATGGCCGGAATGAAGGTGACCAGCAACAGTGCCAGCACCAGCGGCACCAGGAACGGCAGCGTGCCGCGCATGCACTTCTCGAAGGAGATGTTAGAAACCCGAGAAAGCACGTAGAGCACCATGCCCACCGGCGGCGTCAGCAGACCGATCATCAGGTTGAGCACCATGATCACGCCGAAGTGCACCGGATCGACCCCGGCGGCGACCGCCAGCGGCAGCAGCACCGGCACCAGGATGGTGATGGCGGCGATGGTCTCCATGAAGCATCCGACCACGAGGAGGACCAGGTTGGCGAACAACAGCACGGCAAACTGGCTGTCCGAGAATGGCCCCATCAGCGCCACCACGTGCTGGGTCACCTGATTGCTGGTAAGAATCCAGGCAAAGATTGAGGCACCGGCAACGATGAACAGGATGATCGCGGTGGTCTCGATGGTCTCCATGCTGACCTTCAGCAGACGTCGCCAGGTCAGGGTACGGTAGACCACGGTACCCAGCAGCAAGGCATAGATCACCGCCGCAATGGCTGCCTCGGTGGGAGTAAAGGCCCCGGTGATGATTCCTCCGACGATGATCACCGGCGTCATCAGCGAGAGGAACGCGCGCTTGGCGGCAACCCCCAGGAAACCCAGCGAGAAGCTGGCATCCCGCGGGTAGCCGCGGCGGCGAGCAAGCCAGGTGATCATCACCATCAGGACCACCCCCATCAGCAGCCCGGGAATCAGACCGGCAGCGAACAGCTGACCCACCGAGGTGGAAGCCATCACGCCATAGATCACCATCGGCAGGCTCGGTGGAATGATCGGTCCGATGGTCGACGAGGCCGCGGTGATACCGACCGCGAACTCCTGATCATAGCCGGCGTCGCGCATGGCCTTGATCTCGATGGTACCGAGCCCGCCGGCATCGGCCACCGCCGCTCCCGACATGCCGGAGAACACGATACTGGCACCGACGTTGACGTGGCCGAGACCGCCGCGCATCCAGCCCATCAACGCCTTGGCAAAATCGAAGATGCGGGTGGTGATACCACCGTTATTCATCAGGTTGCCCGCCAGGATGAAGAACGGAATCGCCAGCAGCGGAAAGCTGTCGACTCCGTTGATCATGCGATGGGCGACGACCACATCGGGCACCCGCCCGGTGAGGTAGACATACATCAGGCAGGAACCGGCCAGGGCAATGGCGATGGGAATGCCCAGCAGCAGCATGGTAAAGAGGCTGGCGAAGAGAAAGCCGAGGTAATATCCCTGCAGGGCCAGAAACAGGCACAGCCCAACGGCAGTCGCGGCAATGATCGGCGGAACCAGCGGGCCGCGTCGGCTGGGGGTCATGGGCGCACTCCGGGACGTGTCATCGTGATAGCGGGTCATTGCGCGTCGTCATCCGTAAACAGCAGCTCGCTGGTACCCTCTCGCCAGTGGCGCACGGCGACCTGAATGGCACGCAGCAGCATCAGCACGAAGCCGGCGAACACCACGTAATAGAGGTAGCTCTTGGGAATATCCACCGACACCATCATGGAGTGGGTACGAGCGGCGAGCTGATAGCTGATCCAGCAGCCGCCGACGAGAAACACGATGCGGGCCAGATCGACCAGAGTGGCCATGACCCGCCCTGTCGTTCCGGGCAAGTAGCGGTAGAAGAACTCCACCGCAATGTGCGAATTCTTCCTGACCGCCATGGCGCTGCCCAGAAAGCCCACCATGATCAGGAAATAGCGTGCCATCTCTTCCGTCCAGGCAATGGAATCGCCCAGCACGTAGCGGCTGAAGAACTGCAAGAAGACGATGACCAGCAGGACCCAGAACAGCGCCAGGGTGACGTAGTCCTCGACGGCATAATCCCGGAACTCGAAGCTGTCCAGTTCCTCGGCCTCGATCGAGCCCAGCTCCTGCCCAGGCGGGAAACGCTCATCCGACATGACGACCTCCTACGGCCTCCATGCCGCCAGGGGCATGGAGGCTTCAGCGTTGGCAGACGAGCGCTTACTGGCCGAGGGCCTGCAGCCGGTCGTAGGTTTCCTGGTCCCAGGTCGCCGCCTCGCCGTTATGGTGCGGCATGACGGCTTCACGGAACGGCCCGGTATCCACCTCATTGACCGTGGTGCCCTGCTCCTCGAACCAGGCCACCAGATCCTGCTCCTGCTGCTGGATGTCCTGGGTGATCTTCTCGCCCGCCTCTTGGTAAACCTCACGGAAAATCTCGCGGTCCTCTTCGGAGAGTCGGTTCCACAGCGGGCCGCCGGCAATGGTGATCAGCGAATCGGTAATGTGGCCGGTGAGGTTGATATAGTCCTGCACCTCGTGGAACGCCTTGGCGCGAATGGTCGGCAGCGGGTTCTCCTGGGCTTCGACCACGCCCTGCTGCAGGGCCAGATAAACCTCGGCGAAGGCGATCGGCGTGGGGTTGGCGCCCACCGCCTCGGGAAACATCATGTACATCGGTGCGTTGGGCACACGAATCTTGAGCCCCTCCATGTCCGCCGGCTCGTTGATCGGCTTGTTCGAGGTGGTATGGCGGCGACCGTAGTAGTTCATCGCTAGCGGCACGTTGCCGGTCTCGTCCTGGTAGCCCTGGGCTATCTCCTTGAACAGGTCGCTGTCGGCGTAGGTCTGCCAGTGGTCGAAATCGCGGAACATGTAGGGCGCCCCGGCAATGCCGATGGGGCCGTAGAAGCGGCCGGCGAACTGGTTACCGGTATAAATCAGATCGACGGTACCCAGGCCCAGTCCTTCGTTGATGTCGGCCTCCTTGCCCAGCGAGGAGGCAGGGTGCACCTCGATGGTGTAGCGCCCGTCGGTGCGTGCCTCGATCTCGTCCGCCGCCCACAGGGCCCATTCATGATAGGGCTCGGATGTCTCGTAGACGTGAGCGAAGGTAAGAGACTCGGCAGCTGCGACACCGGCGGCGCTCATACCCGTGACCAGCAGCGTGGTCGACAGCCAACGATTCCACTGGCGGTTGCTCTGTTTGACCATCTTGTTGTTCTCCCTCGTGAGCGGTGCCTTCAACGGCGGTTGCCGCCTACGGCGGATGGATTGTTGTATACGTGTCATACCATCATAAGGAAACCTAGTTCCTCGCTTCGCGTGCTGCAACCGAGAGGTCAGGCTTTCGACGAATGTCTAATGCCAGCAAGCAACGTGACGAGCAGATCCTCAGGACCGAAGCCCCCCGCCTTGGTCATGACCGGCCGACCGGCATCGCCGTTGACATGACCCAGCGGAACACCCGGGCACCACTCTCCTGCAAGCTCGATGTACTCGCCGCCGAGTCGCTCCAGCACGGCCAAGGCAATATCGCCTCCGCAGAGGAACAGCAGGACGCCCCGCTCTTTCCCGCCCGCCGCGGCGACAGCATTCGCCATGCCCGCCGCGACTGCCTCGGCGTTCGTCGCCCGATCCGCGAGCACTCCCGGCACGATGATGCACTCGCGGCGGACATCAGCGTCGCGTACCGGACCGAAGGCAGGCCGGCAGGGAACTTCAGGGAACGTCGCGCGCAACATTTCGAGCTGGCGGCAGCTACGAGGTGACCGCGAACCCACCGCGAACAACGTACGTACCGGCTCGGGCAGCGCGAACGTCCGCGACGCTGTCGCCGTGCACCGGGTCAGCGCCAGACTCCGGGCCAATGCCTGAGTCAGGCCTGCCGCACAGACCGGCAACCACTCGCCAGGCGCTTCGAGAAGCTGCTCGGCAAGGAGCATCAATGTTGCGTCGTTCGTGGCATCGACGACGCAATCCGTCACCGGTAGTGGCCGACCCGTCTCGACAACGTGACGCACCAGCGAAACGTCATCCACGGCAAAGCCGCGGTCCAGCGGCCCTGTCAACGGTGGCGACAAGGCATCCCGCGCGTAGGCGGTCGCCGAAAGCGGCTCTCCCTCGACCCACACTTCGCCCCCCTGCACGCAGCGGCCCTGGCTCGGTACCGCTGGGCACACCAGCAAGCGCCGGCCGGTGAGGCGACGTAGGGCAAGAGATTCCGCTACCACCTGCCCACGCAGCGTGGAATCCACCTTCTTGATCAGCAGCCGTGGGCGCAGCTCGAGCAGCCGTTCGGCGGCCTCCTCGACCCGTCGGGCGGCAGCGTCACGACCGAGATGCCGCGACCCGGTATTGACTGCCACCACCCGTGACGGCCCTCCGCTCGCCGACAGAGCGGCCCCAAGTCCCTCCAGCGTCACCGCCACCCGCGCAGTCATGCCGCGCTCGGCGAACGGCGCGGCAGTGTCGAGCGCCCCGGTCAGGTCATCGGCAACGATGGCGATGTCACAGCCTGCGCTCACGCGACAGCGCCCTGCTTTGCCAGGCGACGCGCATAGGCGATGGCCGCGCCCAGGTTGGTGGCATCCGCCTTGCCCTGCCAGGCAATGTCGAAGGCCGTACCGTGATCCACCGAAGTACGCCGGATCGGGAGCCCCAGGCTGACGTTGACCGTGGTATCGAAGGCGATCAGCTTCACCGGGATGTGGCCCTGATCGTGATACTGCGCCACCACCAGGTCGAACTCGCCGCGGGAGGCACGGTAGAACACCGTGTCGGCCGAGATCGGCCCATGCACGTCGAAACCCCGCTCGCGCAGCGCACGCACGGCCGGCGCGATGATCCGATCGTCCTCGTCACCGAAAATGCCTCCCTCGCCGCAATGGGGGTTGAGGCCGGCCACGGCGATGCGCGGCGATGCGATGCCCATGGCCACCAAGTGCTCGTGGCCCACCTCCACGGTAGCGGCAATGCGTTCCGGCGTAACCCGCTCGATCGCCTCGCGCAGCGACACGTGAGTGGACACGTGCAGCGTCGAGAGCCGCTCCGAAGCCAGCAGCATGAACGAGGACGGCGCCCCCGTAAGCGCCGCCAGCATGCCGGTGTGGCCATCATAGTAGTGGCCGGCCTCGTGCAGCGCCGCCTTGTTCAACGGCGCGGTGACGATCACCTTCGCTCGTCCCGCCTGCACCAGTGCCACCGCGCGCTCGACGCAGCGAAAGGCCAGGTCGCCGGCAGCGGCGCCGATACGGCCATCGGCTACCGATTGCCCCTCTGCCACGCTCACCTCGGCCACCGCCACGCGGCCATCACCAGGTACGGCCTGCTCCAGCGGAACGAAGTCTGGCGCCGCATCGATCAGGCCAGCGGCACGGCGATAGATCGCGAGGTCGCCGACCAGCAGCACCCCGTCTCGCTCGGCGGTCGACATGCCCGCCACGGCCTGACAGATGATTTCCGGTCCGATGCCTGCGGGGTCGCCCATGGTGATGGCGAGATCAAACTCGCGGCGTGCCGCGGCATGCGACGTTGACGTCTCCCTCATGGCATCAACTGCCCTCCGTTGACCTCCAGAATCTGCCCGGTCACGTAGCCGCTCATGCGATCGGTGCCCAGGAACACATAAGCCCCGACGCACTCGTCGGCGGCACCGGTACGCCCCATGGGTATGGAAGCGGATACCGCAGCCAGCTGCTCCTCGGTGGAGTGGCGTTCGTGGAAATCGGTGAGAATGACCCCCGGCGCCACGGCATTGACACGGATCTTGTCGTCCATCAGCTCCTTGGCCATGTTGCGAGTCAGCGTGCTGACGAAGCCCTTGGCCGAAGCGTAGAGCCCCGCGCCCGGCCCGCCACCGTTGCGCGCCGCGATCGACGAGGTATGAATGATGTTGCCCCTGCCGGCACGCTGGAAGTGCGGCAGCGCCGCCTGGGACACCATCACCACCGAACGGGCGTTGAGATCCATCACGCGGTCGTAGTGGGCATCGTCGATCTCGCCCAGGGTGACGCGCCCCAGCATGTCGCCGGCGTTGTTGATCAGCAGGTCCAGTCCGCCCAGTTGCTCTGCGGCTTCGTCGACGACACGCCGGGCCTCCGCGGAGCGGCTCACGTCCCCCTTGACGACCACCGCCTGGCCGCCTGCGTTACGGATGTCTGCCGCCACCGCCTCGGCCTTGTCGGCACTGGCATGGTAGTGCACGGCAACACTGGCCCCCAGTGCACCCAGCTGGCGCGCCACGGCCGCGCCGATGCCACGGCTGGCGCCGGTAATCAGCACGCGCTTGCCTTTCCACTCATCGAACATGAATCTCTCCCTTGTTGGCTTGGTTGCTTGTGATGGCTTGGTTGCTGGTGATGATTTGATAGCTTGTCGTGACTTGCCTTCGGCAGATGCGCTCGCCTGTCGACCCGGCTTGGCACCTTGCGCTAGAGTGACATTGACTTGGCATACCTGTCATACAAGTCGACACCAACAACAGCATAGACGAGTCCCGGCAAGGAGGCAGCATGACCACCATCACGCAGGTCCAGGTCCACGACATCCGCTTTCCCACCTCGCGCAACCTCGACGGTTCGGACGCCATGAACGCCGCGCCGGACTACTCGGCCACCTACGTCATCCTGCAAGTCGACGATGACAATACGGAGGGGCACGGCCTCACCTTCACCATCGGCCGCGGCAACGAGATCGTGGTGGCGGCCGTCAAGGCACTGGCGCATCTCGTCGAGGGCCGTACGCTGGCCTCGATTACCGCCGACATGAGCGCGTTCTGGCGCGAGATCACCGGCGACAGCCAGCTACGCTGGATCGGCCCCGACAAGGGTGCCATCCACCTGGCTACCGCGGCGCTGGTCAACGCGGTGTGGGACCTGTGGGCCAAGCGCGAGGGTAAGCCCGTGTGGAAGCTGCTGGTCGACATGACGCCCGAGCAGCTGGTGCGCTGCCTGGACTTCCGCTTCGTCACCGATGCCCTCACCCCCGAGGAGGCCATCGCGCTGCTGCGCCGTAAGCAGTCAGGCAAGGCAGAGCGCGAAGCCGAGATGCGCCGCGACGGCTTTCCCGCCTATACCACCTCGGCCGGCTGGCTCGGCTACCCCGACGACAAGGTGCGCCGCCTGGCCCGCGAGGCGCTCGCCGAGGGCTGGACACACTTCAAGCAGAAGATCGGCGGCGACCTGGAGGAGGACATTCGCCGTGCCGCCCTGCTGCGCGAGGAGATCGGCTGGGACAACGTCCTGATGATGGATGCCAACCAGGTCTGGGAAGTCGACGAGACGGTCGCCAAGATGCGCCGCCTGGCCGAATTCGATCCGCTATGGATCGAGGAGCCCACCAGCCCCGACGACGTCCTCGGGCACGCCGAGATCCGCCACCGCGTCGCGCCCATCGGCGTGGCAACCGGCGAGCACTGCCACAACAAGGTGATGTTCAAGCAGTTCTTCCAGGCCGACGCGCTCGACTACTGCCAGCTTGATGCCGCGCGCCTGGGCGGGCTCAACGAGGTGATCCTGGTGGCGCTGATGGCCGCCAAGTTCGGCGTGCCGGTCTGTCCGCATGCCGGCGGTGTTGGCCTGTGCGAGTATGTACAGCACATCTCGCTGTTCGACTACATCGCCGTGTCGGGCAGCCTTGAGGGACGCGTGCTGGAATACGTCGATCACCTGCACGAGCATTTCGTCGACCCCGTAGTCGTCGAGCGCGGGCGCTATCGGGTGCCCGAGGCGCCGGGCTACAGTATCACCATGCACGAAGCGTCGCTGGCCCGGCACCGCTTTCCGGACGGCGCCGCCTGGCAGGAGGAGCGCTGAATGGAGCGAAACGACTTTCTCGACGCACTCGCCACGCACCTGGGCGAACGCGGCCTACTGCGCGAGCCCGACGACATGACCCGCTACGTGGCCGACTGGGCCGGCGACCGACTCGGCATGCCGCTAGCGGTCGCACGCCCCGCCTCCACTGAGGAGGTCGTCGACACGGTTCGCCTGTGCCGTGAACACGGCGTGCCCATGGTGCCCCAGGGCGGCCACAGCGGGCTGGTCGCGGGCGCCTTGCCCGCTGCCGAGGGCAACGAGCTCGTCATCAGCCTCGAGCGCATGAACCGCGTTCGCGCCATTGATCCGATCAACTTCACCATGACTGTGGATGCCGGCTGCATTCTGGAAAACGTCAAGCAGGCCGCGGCCGAGCATGAATGCGAATTTCCGCTCGCGCTAGGCGCCCAGGGCAGCTGCCAGATCGGGGGGAACATCGCCACCAATGCCGGTGGGCTCAACGTACTGCGCTACGGCATGATGCGCCAGCTGGTGCTGGGGCTCGAGGTGGTGCTGCCGGACGGGCGCCTGTGGAATGGCATGACCGAGCTGCACAAGGACAACCGCGGCTACCCCCTCAAGCAGCTGTTCCTCGGCAGCGAAGGCACGCTCGGGATCGTTACCGGCGCCGTGCTCAAGCTCTCGCCCCGCGCTACCCAGGCCCGCACGGCGCTGCTCGGCCTGCCCTCACTGGAGGCGGTGATCGAACTCTACGGTCTTGCGCGGCGCGACTGCAGTGACCTGCTCAGCGCCTTTGAGCTGATCCCGCGCCGCTGCATCGAACTCGCCATGGAAGCTACCTCATCTCTCAGCGACCCGCTGGAAGAACCGTACCCCTGGTATGTACTGATGGAAGTCACCGCCAGCGGGCCCCTGGACCTTGGCGCCATGCTCGAGCACCTGCTGGAACAGGGCATGGCCCGCGAACTGGTGCTCGATGGTGCTCTGGCGTCGAGCGAAGGCCAGTCGGCACAGCTATGGCAGTTTCGCGAGAGTATGCTGGAGGGCCAGCGCCGCCGCGGCGAGCACCTGCGCACCGACATCTCGATACCCATCTCGGCGATACCCGCTTTCGTCGACGAGGCCAGCCGTATCGTGATGGAGGCGTCCCCCGACTGCGAGATCATCGCCTACGGCCACGTCGGGGACGGCAACCTGCACTTCAACATCCTGCCTCCCCGGGCCATGGCCGAGAGCGAAAAGCGCCCACACCTGCATGAGCTGGAGTCACGGCTGTTCGAGGCACTCGACGGCTTCGGCGGCAGCATCAGTGCCGAACACGGCATCGGCCGGACCAAGCAAGCCGCCTACCTCTCCCAGCTTTCGCCGGTGGAACGCGAACTGGCCGAAGGCATCAAGACCCTGTTCGATCCCGCGGGGCTGATGAACCCCGGGCGCATCCTGCCGCCGCGGGACTGAGGGCTGCATCTGAGAGCTGCATCCGCCTGGCGCCACGACTACAGTGCAATAGGAAATCCACGGCCAGAGGAAGGTCGATGAAACGCCATGCTGCCTTTATAGCCCCCGCCCTGCTGTCGTCCTGCCTTGGCGTCACCGCCACGCAGGCACTCGCCGAATGCGAACCAAGCGAGGAGCAGCAGGCCATGCTCGAAAGGGTTAACCAGGCGCGCAGCGAAGCACGCCAGTGCGGCAATGAGGAGCATGCCGCCGCCGAGCCGCTGGAATGGAACTGCCGCCTGGCCGAGGCGGCCAAGGCCCATTCGACGGCCATGGCTGAAAAGGAATTCTTCAGCCATACCGGCGCGGACGACGAAGGCGTCGCCTCACGCGTCAGCGAAACCGGCTACACATGGATGGCCGTAGGGGAAAACATCGCCGCCGGCCAGGCCGAGGTCGAAGCCGTGATGCAGGGCTGGCTCGACAGCCCGGGGCACTGCGCCAACATCATGAGCGACGAGTTCACCGAAATGGGAGCCGCCTCGGTCGAGGCCGAAGGCTCGCGCTACTCGCCGTACTGGACACAAGTATTCGCACGGCCGCGATAGCCGCTGTAGCACTCCGCTCAGGTCTGCTCCGATACGTAGAGCGCCCGAGCCCTTTCGAGGTGAGCCCGCATCTCCGCAACCGCCCCAGCCTCATCATGGCGGCGAATTGCCTCGAGAATTCGCTGGTGCTCTTCGAGGGTAATGTGCTCGTTGCCTTTCCAATGCAGCATCGACGTATGGAAGTGCGCCAGCCAATCGAGCATGGCGCGACTCACCGCAATGAAGATCGGGTTGCCTGTGGTCTCGGCGATGGCCTGATGGAAGGCCATGTCGGCCTTGATGAAGGCCCCGGCATCGCGATTCAGTTCACGCCGCTGTCGCTCCACCAGCTCCTCCAGGTGCGCGAGATCCGACTCCTCGGCGGTTCTCGCTGCGCGCGCCACCATGCCCAGCTCGAAGAACGTACGAGCCTCCTTGAGGTGCTCGAGCGACTGCGGCGAGCTCGACAGCATGTGCATGGCTGTGAGTTCGATTTGTGACAGCAGGCCTTCGGCCGTCGGGGCCAACACCCGTGGCCGCTGGCCATGCTGGATCGCCACCAGGCCCAGGCGTTCGAGCGACTGCATCGCCTCGCGTATCGCCGGCCGTCCCACCCCGAACATCTCCATCAATTCCCGCTCCGAGGGCAGGTGATCGCCAGGCGTGTAGTCGCCATTCAGCAGCATGGCATATAGCCGATCGAAGACGTCATCGGACAGCTTGCGACGGCTGATCTTCAAGGCATCACTCATGGATCGTTGACCTTTCTTAGGCGGCAGCAGGAGCGCAGCTTACGCATCGACGACAAAAATCGATAGCACTCCTGCGACCATCGTCGTATTTGACAGAGACAGGTGATTATCATGTCATTATACCAGTTGCTCGGCAATTTTCCCTTTTCGGATGCCATGCCCTGACCCAAGCAGAACCAGAGAGGAATCCTCATGACCACCATCGCGTTGATCGGTGCCGGCGGCAAGATGGGCTTCCGCCTGTCCCGCAACCTCAAGCCCTCGCCCTTCGAGGTCCGCCACGTGGAGGTCAGCGAGGCCGGCCGCACCCGTCTCAAGGAGGAGCTGGGCATCGATTGCGTCGACACCGAGCAGGCGGTGCCCGGTGCCGACGTCGTCATTCTTGCCGTTCCCGACACGCTGATCGGCAAGATCTCGCAGCAGCTTTCGCCGCTGATGGAGAGCGGCACCATGCTGATCACCCTGGATGCCGCGGCCCCCTTCGCCGGTCACCTGCCCGAGCGCGAGGACCTGGTGTACTTCGTCAGCCACCCCTGCCACCCATCGATCTTCAACGACGAGACCGAGCTTGAAGCCAAGCGCGACTATTTCGGTGGCTACAAGGCCACCCAGCATATCGTCAGCGCCTTGATGCAGGGCCCCGAGGAGAGCTACGCCCTGGGCGAGGAGGTGGCACGAACCATCTACGCCCCCGTGGGCCGCTCCCATCGGGTCAGCGTCGAGCAGATGGCGCTGCTCGAGCCGGGCCTCTCCGAAACCGTCTGCGCCACTCTGCTGGCCGTCATGCGCGAGGCCATGGACGAGGTGGTGAATCGCGGCGTCCCCGAGGAATGCGCCCGTGACTTCCTGCTCGGCCACATGAACATCCTCGGCGCGGTGATCTTCGACGTGCAGCCCGGCGCATTCTCCGACGCCTGCAACAAGGCCATCGAGAACGGCAAGCCGATGCTGATGCGCGACGACTGGAAGCGCGTATTCGAACCCGACGAGATCGCCGACAGCATCCGCCTGATCACCTGACCGAGGTCGACTCATGAGCGATCGTATCCAGGCCAGCTACCTGATCGAGACCCCCTACCCGCTGGAGCGCGCCGCCGAGGTGATGGCGGGCGAACAGTCCTGCGGCACCTTCACCCGCCTGGCCAGCGAGACCGATGCGCTGCGCGAGGCGCACGGCGCGAGGGTCGAGCGCATCGAGCCGCTGGAGAGCGTCGATTCGCCTTCGCTGCCCTTGCCACCGCCACCGGCCTCGGCCGGCACGCCGGCCTACCGGCGGGCCCGGGTCACGCTTTCCTGGCCGCTCGCCAACATGGGAACGTCACTGCCCACCCTCGTCGCCACGGTGGCCGGCAACCTGTTCGAGCTCAAGGAGTTCTCGGCGCTGAAGTTGCTCGACCTGACGCTGCCGCCCCCCTTCGCCGCGGCCTACCCGGGCCCACAGTTCGGCGTGACCGGCACCCGCGAGTTGACCGGCATTTCCGAACGACCGCTGATCGGCACCATCATCAAGCCCAGCGTGGGGTTGTCGCCGACGGCCACCGCCGAGGTGGTGCGCGAACTGGTGGCAGGCGGCATCGACTTCATCAAGGACGACGAGCTGCAGGCCAACGGCCCGCACAACCCGCTCGAAGCGCGGGTCGACGCCGTGATGCCGGTAATCCGCGAGCATGCCGAGCGCACCGGGCGCAAGGTGATGTACGCCTTCAACATTACCGGCGAAGCCGACGACATGCGCCGGCACCATGACTACGTGGTCGCCGCCGGTGGCAGCTGCGTGATGGTCGCCCTGAATGCCGTTGGCCTTGCCGGCGTGACCCAACTGCGCCGCCACTGCCAGGTGGCACTGCATGGGCACCGCGCCGGCTGGGGAATCTTCAGCCGCTCGCCTCACCTGGGCATGAGCTTCGTGGCCTACCAGAAGCTGTGGCGCCTGGCCGGGGTCGACCATATCCACGTCAACGGCCTGCGCAACAAGTTCAGCGAGGAGGACGCCAGCGTGATCGCCAGCGCCCGCACCTGCCTGACGCCGATGTTCGACCCACCCGCGCCGGGCTGCGAGGTGATGCCGGTGTTCTCCTCCGGCCAGACCGCCGACCAGGCCGCCGACACCTATGCCGCCATCGCCAGCAGCGACCTGATCTTCTGCGCCGGCGGCGGCATCATGGCTCACCCAGACGGCATCGGCGCCGGGGTGCACAGCCTGCGCCAGGCCTGGGAGGCCGCCGTGGCCGGAATCGATGTCGACGCCTACGCCCGCAATCATCGTGAGCTGGCCCGCGCCCTGGAGACCTTCCGCCGATGAGTCCAACCGATACCGCACCGCTGATCGCCTACTACGGCGACGACCTGACCGGCTCCACCGACGTCATGGAGGCCTTGAGCAGCCAGGGCGTCGACACCGTGCTGTTCACCGCCCCTCCCGATGACGCCCAGTTGGCGCGCTTCCGCCACTGCCGGGCCATCGGCCTGGCCGGCACCAGCCGCAGCGAATCACCGGCCTGGATGGATCGCCACCTGACCCCGGCCCTGGCCTGGCTGCGCGAGCGCGGCGCAGCGCTGTGCCACTACAAGACCTGCTCGACCTTCGACAGCGCCCCTCAGGTCGGCAGCATCGGGCGCGCGCTGGAAATCGGCCGTCACCTCCACGACCAGGGCTGCGTGCCGATCGTGGTCGGCGCACCGCAGCTGCGTCGCTACACCGCCTTTGGCCAGCTGTTTGCCGCCGCCCAAGGCGAGGTGTACCGCATCGACCGCCATCCGATCATGTCGCGGCACCCGGTAACGCCTATGCACGAGGCCGACCTGCGCCGTCACCTGGCTGCGCAGACCGATCTCGACATCGGCCTGATCGACCTGGTGACGCTGGCCAGCGACGAGCTCGACGCACGGGTCGAGGCTGCCCGCACCCGACATGCCGCGCTGCTCTACGACGTGATGGACTCATCCAGCCAGGCGGCGGTCGGACGCCAGCTATGGCGTACTCGTGTACCGGGAGGAAGTTTCATAGTCGGCTCCTCGGGCGTCGAATATGCCCTGCTCGCCGAATGGCGTCGCCTGGGACTGATCGAGGCCACCCCCAGCGCCGCATCCAACAATTTTTTCTCCAACCCTGGCCCGGTGGAGCGCATCGCGGTGGTCTCGGGAAGCTGCTCCGAGACCACCGCACGACAGATCCGCTGGGCCGCAGGGAACGGTTTCGAAGGCATACGGGTGGATGCAGCGCGGCTGGCGGACGATCACCAGGCCGACGCAGAACTCGACGCGGCCCGCGAGCAGGCCCTGGCGGCGCTCGCGGCGAAGCGCAGCGTCATCGTCTACACCGCACTGGGCCCAGACAACGGCCTGGCCAAGCTTTCCGGAGAAGAGAGTGCGCATGCCATCGGCCGGTGCTTGGGTCGGCTGTTGCGCGACCTGGTATCCAGCCAGGGGCTGTCCCGCGTGGTGGTTGCCGGAGGCGACACCTCGAGCCATGCCATTCAGGAACTTGGCATCCAGGCGCTGACCACCTGCCTGCCGCTGCCCCAGACACCGGGCTCACCGCTGTGCACCGCACACAGCAACGACCCCGCCTTCGACGGCCTGCAGATCGCCTTCAAAGGCGGCCAGGTCGGTGACGATGCCTACTTCGGAAGGATCCGAGACGCTGAACTGGGCTGACAACGTGGCGCCGGCCATGCCAGCGCCCATCCACCACTCAAGACTCGCCCAGCAAGCTCACCAGTTCAGGCGTCAACCGTTCGCCGTAACCGCGTGCGTTGATGTCGCGATACAGCGCGTCGATAGCCTCAGCAACGCCGCGGGCCGCACCCAGGTCTTCGGCCATGGCATGGTAGTAGCCGACATCCTTGAGCGAGTTGGCCAGGCTGAAGCGAAAGCCCGAAGGATCATCGGCGACGATGAAGGGACGCAGGCGTTCGAGCACCACCCCACCGCCACCGCCGTTGCCCAGCACCTCGAGGAACACGGCGTCGTCGATGCCGGCACGGCGCGAGGCCGCCGCAGCCTCGGCGAGCACCGCGGTGAAACCCAGCGACACGAAATTGTGCAGCAGCTTGAGCTTGTGGCCCGAACCTACCGGCCCACCGTACGTGATGTGCTCGGAGAAACTTTCTAACAACGGCCGAAGCTCATGGAACAGTTCGTCGGAGGCGCCGACGATCAGGTTGAGACGCCCTTCGGCAGCCTCCTTGGGAGTGCGCGTCATGGCGGCGTCCATGAAGCGGCCGCCGGCCTCGGCAAGACGCGCGGCGATCGCCTCGGTGGAGCGCGGGATAGCCGTCGAGCAGTCGACGACCACGGCACCGCCCGGCAGGCCCTCGAGCACGCCGCCGGCATCGAACAGCACGCTCTCCACCTGGGGCGTACCGGTTACACAAAGAATCACGACTTCGGCGTCAGCGGCGACCTCCCGGGCACTGGCTCGAGATTCGGCACCGGCTGCCAGCAGATCGTCGACCGGCTGGTTGCCGGGATGGTCGAGAAAACTCAGCCGGTGGCCGGCGCGGAGTAGGCTCGCGGCGATGCCATGGCCCATCAGCCCCACGCCGACCATGCCGACCCGATAGGTCTTGCTCATCTCGTATCTCCTCCAGTGGTAAGCGTTTCGGTCCAACACCTAGCGGTGTTAGCTGCTGGGCTAGCCCAACCCTACTGCATCAGGCTTCATCCAACGCCCCGGCGATAGCACGCCCCAGGGTCTCGGTGGTACCGCTGCCCTTGAGGTCCGGGGTCAATACCGCCGGGTCGCCCTGCGCCAGCACCGTCTCGATGGCGTTCAAGATCGCCGCCCCGGCCTCGGCCTCACCCAGGTGTTCGAGCATCATGGCGCCGCACCAGATCTGGCCGATAGGGTTGGCGATGCCCTTGCCGGCGATATCCGGAGCGCTGCCGTGAACCGGCTCAAACAGGCTCGGATACTGGCGCGTCGGATTGATATTGCCGGAGGGAGCAATGCCGATGGTGCCGGTACAGGCCGGCCCAAGGTCGGAGAGGATGTCGCCAAACAGGTTGCTGGCCACCACCACGTCGAACCAGTCGGGATGCAGCACGAAATGGGCCGTGAGTATGTCGATGTGATACTGGTCGACCTCGACATCAGGATAGTTCGCCTTCATTGCCGCCACCCGCTCGTTCCAGTACGGCATCGAGATCGACAGGCCGTTGGACTTGGTGGCCGAGGTGAGCTTCTTTCTCGGCCGCGAACGGGCCAGCTCGAAGGCGTACGCCAGCACCCGGTCGACCCCAGTGCGAGTCATCAGCGTCTCCTGCAGCACCACCTCGCGGTCGGTGCCTTCGAAGGCGCGCCCACCGAGCCGCGAGTACTCGCCCTCGGTGTTCTCGCGTACCACCAGGAAGTCGATGTCGCCGGGCTCGCGACCTCGGAGCGGACTCTCGATGCCCGGCATCAGCCGGCACGGCCGTAGGTTGACGTACTGGTCGAAGGCACGCCGGAACTTGAGCAGCGAACCCCAGGCCGAAACATGATCGGGCACCGTATCGGGCCAGCCCACAGCACCGAAGAAGATGGCGTCGAAGCGTGTCAGGGTCTCGTACCAGTCGTTCGGCAGCATGTCGCCGTGTTCCATGTAGTAGGCGCAACTGGCGAAGTCGAAGTGTTCGAACTCCAGCGGCAAGTCGAAGCGCCGCGCCGCCACCTCTAGCACTCGCAAGCCTTGGGGCACGACCTCCAGGCCGATGCCGTCCCCTGCCAGTACCGCGATCTTATGGGTCATCTCTACCTCCCGGTTGGCTCAGTCTTTCGGTTGGGATGCATCAGCCGTGGCGAATCGCCACCGTCTTGATCCGTGTGTAGCTCTTGAGGCCCTCAAAGCCCTTCTCGCGGCCATGGCCGGAGCGGCCGACGCCACCGAACGGCAGCTCGATGCCGCCCGCGGCGCCGTAGTTGTTGACGAATACCTGGCCGCTGCGCACGCCCTTGGCCATGCGCAGCTGACGACCGCCGTCGCGGGTCCAGACCCCCGCGCAGAGGCCAAAGTCGGTACCGTTGGCCAACGCCAGCGCCTCGGCCTCGTCATCGAAGAATTGCACGGCCAGCACGGGCCCGAACAGCTCCTCACGCAGCACCGCGTGTCCCTCGGGGATGTCGCTCAGTACCTGAGGCACCACGAAGTGGCCGCCCGCCGGCGCCCCCTCCGCCAACCGACCGCTCGCCAGGGTACGGATTCCATCGGCACGGGCCGCCTCCAGGCGGCTCTCCAGCTTGGCCTTCTGCCGGGCATTGATCAGCGGCCCGCAGTCGGCATCCGCCTCGCCGGCATCGCAGCACAGGGTCTCGAAGCGCTCGGCCAGGCGCTCCAGCACCACCTCGGCGATGTCACGCTGCACCAGCAGACGGCTCCCCGCGGAGCAGGTCTGGCCGGCATTCTGAATGATGCCGCGCACCACGAAGGGCAATGCCTCGTCCAGGTCCGCATCGGCAAACAGGATCTGAGGCGACTTTCCACCCAGCTCCATGGTCACGGGCACGTGATGCACTGCCGCGGCCTGGGTCACCAGGGTGCCGGTTTCCGGCGAGCCGGTGAACGAGAGGTGATCGATACCGGGGTGCGCCGCCAGCGCCGCCCCTGCCTCCCGGCCCAGCCCCGGCACCACGTTGAGAACGCCAGGCGGCAGCCCCTGCTCCAGTGCCAGCTCGGCCAGGCGCAGCACGCTCAGGCAGGCGTCTTCGGCGGGCTTGAGCACGACGGTATTGCCCGCCGCCAGCGCCGCCGCCACGCAACGCCCGAAGATCTGGGCGGGGTAGTTCCAGGGAATGATCTGGGCGCAGACCCCATAAGGCTCGCGCAGGGTCATCACGGCGAAATCATTCTCGAACGGAATCGTCTCGCCGTGCAGCTTGTCGGCAGCCCCGCCATAGAAGCGGAAGTAACGGGCACAGGCGGTGATGTCGCCACGCGCCTGGGTCATCGGCTTGCCGGTGTCGATGCACTCTAGCGCAGAAAGCCGTTCATGGTCGGCGTCGATGGCTGCCGCAAATGCCAGCAGCCATTCACTACGCCGGCGGGCGTTCCAGCTCACCCAGCCCCCCAATCGCCCGGAGAAAGCCTGCCTGGCGGCCTGGACGGCCGCATCGACCTCCTCCGCCTGGCAACGCGCGATCCGCGTTATCGCCTCACCGCGTGCCGGCGCCTCGACCTCGATCGTGGCCTGGGTCGTCACCCACTCCCCGCCGATCAAGGCCTGGCTACGGGGCATGTCATCTTGTTGTGGCATTGCTTGTTCTCCCAGTCAGAACTTCTGTATCTGAATCAGTCCTGCAATTGCCTCAATAAAGCAGATCGACCAATCCCAGCGAGATCCACGGCATGTAGGTGATCGCCATGAGACAGGCGAGCACCACCAGCACGAAGCGCAGCAGCCAAGGAATCAACTGATCGATGGAGAGCTTGGCCACCGCACAGGCAGCGAACAGGTTGACCCCGAGCGGCGGCGTGAACATGCCAAGCGCCAGGTTGACGACGACGATCAAACCGAAATGCACCGGGTCGATGCCGTACTGCACGGCGATCGGGGTAAAGATCGGCGCCAGCACCAGGATGGCCGCCGAGGTCTCGACGAACATTCCGATGATCAGCAGCATGACGTTGACCGCCAGCAGGAAGGTCCAGGGGCTCTCGAATACCAGGCTGACCCAGTCGGCCACCTGGGACGGAAGCCCCGAGCGGCTGATCAGGAAGCTGAACAGTGCCGCCGCCGAGATGATCAGCATCACCGTGGCGGTGGCCATGACGCTCTGGCGCAGGATCGGCCACAGGTCCCCGAGGCCCAGTTCGCGATAGACCAGGCCACCGACGACCAGCGCATAGACCACCGCCACCGCCGAGGCTTCGGTGGGCGTGAAGACGCCACCGTAGATACCGCCGATGACGACCACTGGCATCAGCATCGCTGCCCAGGAACGCCGGAACGCGGTGAGGAAGGGAACCCGATCGTCCCGGTCACGCAGACCGTAACCACGCACCTTGCAGAAGAAATAGAGGAAGACCAGCAAGGCCCCGCCGATCAGCAGCCCCGGGCCGATGCCGGCGATGAACAGGCGACCGATGGACGTATCGGTGCTGACCCCGTAGAGAATCAGCGGGATCGAAGGCGGAATCAGTACGCCGAGCTCGGAGGACGAGGCCTGGATGGAGGCTGCCAAGGGGCGCGGGTAGTCATGCTTGACCATGGCGGGAATGAGGATCGAGCCGATGGCGAAAGTGGTAGCCACGCTGGAACCCGATACCGCAGCGAACAGCATGCAGGTGAGCACGCAGGTCATGGCCAGGCCGCCCTGCAGGCCACCTACCATCGACTTGGCCAGGTCCACCAGGCGCTGGGAGATTCCGCCGGCGGCCATCAGGTTGCCGGCCAGGATGAAGAAAGGGATCGCCATCAGCGGGAAATTGTCGATGCCCACGAACATCTGCTGCGGCACCATCAGCAGTGGGAATCGCGTGAAGAATTCGATGCCGATGATCGACGCCAGCAGGATGGAGACGGCAATGGGTACGCCGACGGCGAAGAAAATGATCAACGATAGACCGATGGCGAGATTCACAGGCCGGACCTCCGAGTCGGTTGAGCGGTGTCGTCGCCGTTCGGCAGAGCCGTGGATGGCATCGACGTGCCGTCTGCGGCAACCGGTGGCAGCGCCTCCTGTGGTGGCGCATCGGCCTCGACGTCGGCCAGCCCGACGGCCTCACGTCCAGTAGCCTGAGCCACCAACCGCGCCAGCACCGCCAGCACGGAAAACCCGGCACCGATGGGAATGGCTGCGTAAACCCAGGAAATGGAAATGCCAAGGCCCGAGAGCATCTGATTGCGAACCCTGAACGTCATGGCGGTACCGAAGTAGACCAGCACGACGAGAACGATGAGGCAGCCCAGGGCGATCGCTGCCTCGAGCAGGATCAGGCGTCGCGCGGGGATCATCTTGTAGATGACCTCGACCGACATCATGTAACCACCGCGGAAGCAGGCAGCGGCAGCGAGGAACACGCACCAGATCATCGACGACCGGGCGACCACCTCCGACCAGGTCGAAGGCGCGTCGAAGACGAAGCGTGTCAGTACCTGATAGAAGCCCGTGGTCACCGACACGCAAAGCATCAACACGGCCGCAGCAAGCGCCACGCGCGAGGTCGCGCGTTCGAAGCGCAGGAACAGTTCCACCATGGTATTCACCTAGCGAGGGCCGCCCCCGACAGTCACACCGGGGGCGGCAATGGACGCGATCAGCAGCTGCTGTTACGGATACGATCCAGCATCTCGCTGCCGTATTCGTCGGTGAAGACCTTGTAAGAGGGTTCGACGGCCTCCTGAAACTGCGACTTGTCGATATCCTCCACCACCGTCATGCCCTTCTCCTCGAGCTCCTCGACACCCTCGGTCTCGAGCCGCGATACCATGGCACGCGTAGCCTCGGCCCCGGCGCGGGCGGCCTCACGGAACCAGCCCTTCTCCTCGTCGCTCAGGCCATCCCACATGATCGGCGAGGCCAGCATGATCGCCGGCGAGTAGACGTGGCCAGTCAGCGAGAGGCGGTCCTGCACCTCCCAGAGGTTGCCGGTGAGAATCACCGAGATAGGGTTTTCCTGGCCGTCCACGGTGCCCTGCTGCAAGGCGGTGAACAGCTCTGGGAAGGCCATGGGAGTGGGATGCACGTCCATCTCGCGGAAAGCCGCCATGTGCATCTCGTTCTCCATGGTGCGGATCTTCAGGCCCTTGGCGTCTTCCGGCGTCTGCACATCACGCTGGCTATTGGTCAGATGACGAAAGCCGTTCTCGGTCCAGGCCAGGCCCACCAGCTCATGCTCACCCATCTGGTCGAGCAGCTCCTGTCCGATCTCGCCATCCAGCACGCAGCGAGCCTGGTCGTAATCCTCGAACAGGAACGGCAGATCGAGCACATAGGTCTGCGGTACGAAATTGCCCAGCGGGCCGGTCGAGGTGATCACCATGTCGATGGTGCCGATCTGCAGCCCCTCGATCATGGCACGTTCACCACCCAGAGCACCGGAGGGATGTTCCTCTACGGTGAACTCGCCTCCGCTGAGTTCCGCGAGCTTAGCGGCGAAGGCATCGACGCCTTCCGAATAGTGCGAACTATCGGAAGTGGTATGCCCCACGGTAACGGACTGGGCGGCCAGCGCGCTCAGGCTGGTGGCGGCCAGGGCGAGGGTCGATACGCCGGCGACGGCGGCATGCAGGGCGTTGCGAGCAAAGCGCTTGGTCATTGTTATATCCCCTTGGGTGTTACGGCTTGTTGGAAATCGACGACTCACGGTCGCCAGTACGCAACTGGTATAATGACATGATAATCACCTGACTCTGTCAAACGCGACCTTAGTCGCAGACATCCATGAGCCAGCCACTAGAGGAGCGGTCCTCCCCTACCTTCCTGAATCGACGAGAAACGCCTCGACGATTTCCCGGAAGTCCCGGTCACCTTCGAAGCCAAGCAGGTCGGCACGTCGAGTATTGAAGCGTGTCGGCCAGCTGCCTACGATGGCTTGAATGCGCGCGTCCGGCACATGCCGAATGCGCTCCACCGACGCCTGCCCCGCCAGCTCACGCAGCGTCTCCAGCATCTCGGCGACGCTCACGGTGATGCCCGGCAGCATGAAGGCCCGGAAGCTCCCCAGCGCATCGCCCGACACCTCGGCGCCGTGCACCAGCGCCTCGATCACCTTGCGCGGCGACATCACGAAAAGGTCGAGGTCGGTCGGCACGGGGCAGATGGCCTCCTCGCCATTCAGCGGCTCACGCAGAATGCTCGAAGCGAAGCTCGAGGCCGCGGCATTGGGCCGCCCCGGTCGGATGACGATGGTCGGCAAACGCAGCACCAGTCCATCGACCAGGCCACGGCGGCTAAAGTCGTTGATCAGCAGCTCGCACATCGCCTTCTGGGCGCCGTAGGAGTTCTGCGGATGCAGGGCGGTCATGTCGTCGAGGGTCTCGGGCAGCTCGCCACCGTAGGCGGCCACCGAGCTGGCCATGACCAGCCGAGTGGTCGAGAGTTCGCGGGCACGGCAGCCGTCGAGCAGCGCGCGGGTGGCGTCGAAGTTCACGGCCAGGCCCAGCTCGAGATCGGCTTCCGCGGCGGAACTCACCACCGCCGCCAAGTGGTAGATGACGTCGGGCCGGGCATCGAGCATGGCATCGAAGGCCCCTGGCGCGGTGATGTCGCGTGCCTGGGAGACGACTTCCACGCCGGCCGCCTCGGGTGCGCCGGCCTCGAGCTGGTCGATCAGGGTCAGCCGGCGGATCCGTTCGCCACGGAGCTCGCCGCGCTCGAGCAGTCGCTGGATCAGGCGCTGCCCCAGAAAACCGGCCGCACCGGTAATGGCAATATGCATGGTGTCGTGCTACCCCTGGTTGTGATTTGGTTGTGATGATCGCCGTGATGTTGGCTGGGTTCGTCAAGGCAAAAGCCCGTAGTTCCGCCCCCAGTCGAGCCCGGCGCGGGTGCCTGCCGCAGGCCGGTACTCGCAGCCGACCCAGCCGCCGTAGCCCAGCGCCTCCAGCCGGGCGAACAGTGCCGGGTAATGCACCTCGCCGATATCCGGCTCGTGGCGCTCGGGCACCCCGGCGACCTGCACGTGGCCGATCCGCGAGAACTGCCGCTCCAGATGACGGGTCAGGTCGCCCTCCATGATCTGGCAGTGGTAGAGGTCGAACTGCAGGCGCAGGTTGGGTTCGCCCACCTCCTCCAGTACTGCCATGGCCTGGTCCTGCCGCGAGAGGAAGAAGCCGGGCATGTCGCGGGTATTGATCGGCTCGATCAGCACCTCGCGGTCGAGTTTTGCCGCCTCGCGGGCAGCGAAGCGCAGGTTCGCCACATAGCAGGCATGATGGGCGGCTCGCGCGTCTTCTCGAGCCCCGCCATCGGCGTCCGGCGGCAGCAGCCCGGCCATGGCGTGCACTCGGGGGCAGTCCAGGGCCTCGGCATAGTGCAGCGCCTCTACCACGGAATCGCGGAACTCCGCCTCGCGCCCCGGCAGGCTGGCCAGGCCACGCTCGCCGCCCTCCCAATCGCCGGGAGGCAAATTGAACAGCACCTGCTCCAGGCCGCTCTCGTCCAGTGACGTGCGCAGCACCTGCGGGGTATGGGCATAGGGAAAAAGGTACTCGACGCCACGAAAGCCAGCCTCGGCCGCCGCCGCGAAGCGGGCGAGGAAATCATGCTCGGTGAATAGCATGCTGAGATTGGCGGCAAGTCGGATCATCATCAGCTCCTACGGTAAGGATGAGCGCAGTCAGTTTTTGGGCACGGCCTAGTCGCGGGGGAAACGAGTTTCGAGTTCCGCCACTTGCTCGGCAGTCAAGGCGCGCGGGTTCCTGCCGTGCAGCAGCAGAAACAGCTTGGCGGTCTCCTCCAACTCCTCGGTGGCATAGACCGCCGCCTCCAGGCTCTTGCCGGCCACCACCGGGCCATGGTTGGCCAGCAGCACGGCACTGTGCGCCCCTGCCAGGCCGCGCACCGCGTCACCCAGGGCAGGGTCGCCGGGAACGTGATAGGGCACCAATGGCAGCCGACCCACGCGCATCACGTAGTAGGCAGTGAGCGGCGGTATGCAGTCACATGGGTCGATATCGGGCAGGCAGGAGACGGCCACCGAGTGAGTGGAATGCAGATGCACGATGGCCCCTGCCTGGGGGCGCTCGGCGTACATCGCCATGTGCAAGAAGTGCTCCTTGGTAGGCTTGTCGCCATCCTGCCAGGCGCCTTGACGGTCGAGCCGCGAGATACGCGCCGGATCCAGCCGCCCCAGGCAGGCGTTGGTGGGGGTCATCAACCAACCGCCGTCATCCGTGCGCACGCTGATATTGCCGCTGGAGCCCATGGTCAGGCCGCGCTCGAACAGCGACTGGCCCAGCGTGGCGATCTGCTCGCGCAGGCGGCTCTCATCGTGGACGCTCATGCCTCGCCCTCCCCCGTCAATTCGTCCAGCACCGTGAAGGCTCGCGAGAAGAAGTCCTCGGTACCGAAGTTGCCCGACTTGAGCGCCAGCGACAGCGGCGCCTCGCGGCCGTCACGCGGTGCCTGGGTCCACGGCACGCCGGGGTCGATCTGGCCACCGATGCGCAACTGGCGAATGCCCAATGCCGAGACCACCGCACCTGAGGTCTCACCGCCGGCCACCACCAGGCGTCCTACGCCCTCATCGCCTCCTCCCCCCTCGACCAAGTTCCGGGCCAGCCACCCCAGCGCCTGCTCGACCAGCTCACCGGCACCCGTTGTCCCCAGCTCGGCCTGGGCGGCCTTGACTCGCTCAGGATCGGCGGAGGCATAGACCATCACCGGACCACCCTTGACTAGCCCCTCGCGGGCGAAGGCCAGGGCCGCCTCCAGGTGGGCGTCCCCCTCGGCGAGCTCGAGCGGGTCGAGGGCGAAGCCCGGATGACGCTCGAGGAAGCGGGCTACCTGCCCCAGAGTAGCCCGCGAGCAGCTGCCCGAGAGCACCAGGGCGCCACCCGCTGCAGGCGCCAGGCGGCCCGGCTGGCTGACTTCCGCCAGCCAGCCGCGGCGGCGATACTGTTCGGGCAATGCCTGCCCCAAGCCCGAGCCACCGGTTACCAGCGGGTAATCGACGACGGCTTCGGCCAGCAGCGCCAGATCGTTCTCGTCCAAGGCATCGCAGATGACGTGGCGCACTCGCTCATCGGCTAGGGTCACCAGGTGCGCCCGGGTGGCCTCGATACCACGAGCCAGTACCGGCCGCGCCAACAGGCCTACCGCATGCGGTGTTTGGCGGCCCAGTACGCGCACCAGGTCGGCATCGGTCATGGGGTTGAGCGGATGATGCTGCATGCCGCATTCGTTGAGCAGGCGATCGCCGACGAAGAGGTGGCCCTGATAGACCGTGCGACCGTTAGCGGGAAAGGCCGGTACCATTACCGTCTGACGGGCATCGAGCCGCTGCATCAGGCTATCGGCCACCGGGCCGATATTGCCGGCGTCGGTCGAATCGAAGGTGGAACAGTACTTGAAGAAAATCTGCCTGGCGCCCTGTGAGCGCAGCCAATCGAGCGCCGCCAGCGAATCTGCCATTGCCTGCTCGGCAGGCGTGGAGCGTGACTTCAACGCCACCACTACGGCATCCACCTCACCGAGGTCGGTCCCGGCGCTCGGCACGCCGATGGTCTGCACGCAACGCATGCCGGCACGTACCAGGTTATTGGCCAGATCCGTGGCACCGGTGAAGTCGTCGGCGATGGCGCCCAGCACAAGAGTCATGTCAATCGCCCCCGGCATCGTTGGCGGCTTCGGGAAGCTCGATGCCCGACAACCGCTGGTAGACCTTGATCACCGCTGCATCGTCCTCACGGCCAAACCCGGCACCCCGGGCGGCGATGAACTGCTGCAGGGCTGAGGCCGCCACCGGGGTGGGCATGGCCAGTTCGCGGCCGGTTTCGTGCACCAGGTTCAGGTCCTTGACGAAGATATCTACCGCCGAGAGCGGCGTATAATCGCCCGCGAGCATGTGCGGCACGCGGTTCTCGAACATCCAGGAATTGCCCGCCGAGTGGGTGATCACCTCATAGACAGTCTGCGGGTCGAGCCCCAGGCGAATACCCAGCGCCATGGCCTCGGCGGCGGTGGCGATGTGCACCCCGGCCAGCAGCTGATTGACCAGCTTCATACTGGAGCCGACGCCGGTGGTATCGCCCAGCCGGTAGACGGTAGCCGCCATGGCATCCAGCACCGGCGCGGCCTGGTCGAAGGCCTTCGGCACCCCCGAAGCCATTACCGAAAGTTCGCCGCTACGCGCCTTGGCCGCCCCGCCGCTCACCGGCGCATCGAGCATGACGAGCCCCATGGCTTCGAGGCGGGCGCCGAGGTCACGAGCAAAGGCTGGCGCCACGGTGGCGCATTGGATCACCAGGCTTCCCGGCTCCAGCCGGCTCGCCACGCCCTGTTCGCCGAACAGCACCGCCTCGACCTGCTCGGCATTCACCACCAGCAGCACGACGACATCGCATGCCGCCAGTTCATACGGCGCAGACACGCTGCGCCCACCCTCGGCATCGAATGCCCGCCGGGCCTGGCTGGCAATATCGCAACCGATGACGTCCAAGCGGCGTTCATGCAGGGCCAGAGCAGTACCCCGGCCCATGGCACCCAGGCCGATGACTCCGATGCGCGGGCTATTGGTTGGATGGCTCACCTGACGCTCCCTACGTGGCTGGCATGAACTGCCGAGACGATGAAAATGTTAGCGCTAACATGTTAGCGCTAACATTCTTGTAGTAGACTCAGCTTCAGCCAGCAAGGCTTAAGGTGATAAGGTGCGACCAATGTCTAAGCGCAACGACAACACGCGCCATCGGCGCGGCTCCGCCCAGCCGACTCTTGCCCAGGTGGCCGAACTGGCGGGTGTCTCCTCCATCACCGCCTCTCGGGCACTGAACGATCCGGAGCGCGTCAATGCGGCGACCCGTCAGCGCATTCTCGATGCCATGGAGCGTATCGGATACGTACCCAACCTGGTGGCCGGCAGCCTGGCCTCGGCGCGCTCGCGATTCATTGCCGTCGTCGTGCCTTCACTTGCCAATGCCGTGTTCATCGAGGTCATCCAGGGCCTGCAGTCCACCTTCGAGGCTGCCGGCTATCAGATCCTGCTCGGCAACACCGACTACGACATCGAGCGCGAGCATCAACTCATCCGCACCTTCCTCGGCTGGTCCTGCTCGGCCTTAGTGACCGCAGGGCTCAGGCATACTCCGGCATGCCGCGAGCTGCTCGCCGGCTGTGATCGCCCGGTCATGGAGGTAATGGAACTGGGTGAGGCGATCGACCTGAATGTAGGCCTCGACCACGAAGAAGCAGGAAGCTGCATGGCCCGGCATCTGTTGCGGCGCGGGTACCGCGATATCGTCTATGTCGGTGCACGCATGGAGGAAGACTACCGCGCCGCCATGCGCTATGCCGGGCACCGGGCGGCGCTCGAGTCGGCAGGCCTGGCCCCCCACCTGCTCGAGCTCGATCGGCTGGGCAGCCTGGAGGCCGGTGCCGAAGGCCTGGACCGGGTTCGCCAGCAGTTTCCCCGCGCCCGGGCGATCCACTTCGCCAACGACGACCTGGCGACGGGCGCTCTGCTACACGCTCTGCGCCTCGGCCTGCAGGTACCCGAAGAGATCGCCATCGCCGGGTTCAACGGCCTGCCGCTGGGGCAGCACGTCACTCCGCGATTGACCACGATACAGTCCTCACGGCACACCATGGGGCGTCTGGCCGCAGAACAGGTACTGCTCTGCCTGGCCGGGGAAAAGTTCGAGGCACGGCGGCAAGACGTCGGCTTCACGTTGCTTGAGGGAGAAAGCACCTGAACCCAGCCTCGCTCAAGCGGCAGGTTCGCTCAAGCCGTGCCTGCCCTTGTGGGCCGGACAAGATCGGCGGGAGAGGAAATAGAATTACGCTGGAAGCTATTCAGAAGCGGGACAGACGGAAAATGACAGCCAGGAGGGAAACGAGACAGGACCCTCCCTGGTCCTTGGCAGTGCGTGCCTATCAGCAGATATAAGCCGCCAGAGCATCGCGAGCCGCTTGGTGGGCCAATGCTTGGGAGGCCCAGTGGTTCAGCACTTCACACGCAAGATCCGCGTTCGATTGTACAGACATGAAGTTTCTCCTGTGTGACATCCAGAAACATCATGCCCCAGCTTTATCGACATTTCATCAGGGTGGCGAAACTTTGCCCGCAAGCCCCAAGGATACGTCGCTGTATGTCACAATTCTTGTCGTTGCACCCCACAAGTGCATGGAAAACGCTTCCATAACCGTTTTGGTGCGTTTATTCCTCAAGCGATTCTCCGGGCGAAACGGTGCTGATCGCTCTTGGTCTGTCCCAATCGACTTCAGCAGCAGCACCACCACATCCACTTGCAGTGCCTAGTGTACCGGAACGCATATGCGACATGCCCGCTGTCGGCCTGGGCTCGCTGGAAACGCGACTGGCACGCTGGGGGCTGATTTGAACGGGAAGCTGATATGAAGAAGCGCACGCTGTCGCCAGAAGAGCGTGAACAGGCGCTGCTGGACGTCGCTCAGGCGCTGGTCATGGGTGACATCGACAAAGACCAGGCACTGCGCCGCGATACGCTGGGGCTTTCGCAACAAGCCTATGCAGACCTGGTCGGTGTCAGCTGGCGCACCCTGTTGGATCTGGAGCAAGGCAAGGGCAACGTTTCGCTTGCGGTCATGAACCGGGCATTCGGCCACTGGGGCTGAAGGTCGGCCTGCAGCCTCGACAGCCCGCGCTGCTGGAGAAGGCACTGGATTTAACTAATTCTTTCTCGTAAATGATGTAGAATTAGTTAAATTCTTCACCGGTACCTCGCCATGGCCTATCAACAGCTTCAACCTGAACAGTCCCGGGTAGCAGTCAATGCGATGCAACTCTTCGAAGCACTCGAGCACCATCGTGCCCAGGCACGCCAGGTCAAGGGCTCGATGCACTGGAAGCGTATCCAAGGGCGAGAGTACCTCTACCGTGCCTACACGGGCGGCAAGAACCACTCGCTGGGCCCTCGCTCTTCCGATACTGAAGCCATTAAGAAAGCCTTCGACGCTAGCAAAGCGGAGTACACATTGCGGGAGCAGTCGCTTAAGGAACAGCTTCAGGTGCACTCCGCCTATATCCGAGCCAATCGGCTGAACCGATTTCCCATAGCCGGTGCCAGGGCGGTACGAGCACTGCAGCGCAAAGCAGTCCCTTTCCGCGTGATCGGAACCAATGCTCTTTACGCCTATGAAGCCCGTGCCGGCGTACTGATAGAACCTGAGCACCTGGCGACCGCCGACATCGATGTGCTCATGGATGCCCGGCAAGGCTTGAGAATCGTCACGGCACTCGAAGGTGAAACACTGCTATCCGTCATCCAATCCAGCGATCGCTCCTTCCAGCCGCTCACCGATACTCCCTTCGAGTTTCGAGCCGCCAATGCTAAAGGTTACATGATCGATCTCATCACCCAGGCCGTCGACCCCATGACGGTGAGTGACTTCGAGCTTCATCTGGAGCGCGGTGATTTGAAGCCGGTAGGCATCGACTCACTGAAATGGGCCATAGCCTCACCGCGCTTCGAGGCAACAGTCTTCGATGAGCGAGGCATGCCGCTGCGATTGTCTACCGTTGATCCGCGCGCCTTCGTGTTGCACAAGTGGCATGTCAGCCAGCAGCCCGACCGGGAACCGGTAAAACGTTATCGCGACGAGGCACAGGCACGCCTGGTCGCCACTCTGCTTCGCGATGAGCTGCGAGAACTGTCTACCACCCGAGCCGTCGAAAGAGCCTTTCCCCACCTCGTCAGACAGCAGGCCGACAGCCAGATCGACGAATTCGACGTGTAGGAAATGTTGACGGATCGTATGCCGACCTGATCGATGGCGGTCATGAACCGGGTATTTCGGCCACTGGGGCTGAGGCTCGGCCTGCTGCCTCGCCAGCCTGCGCTGCTGGAGCGGGCCCTGGCGCTCAGCGATAATGGAGCGAGCGGCAACCGGTCCTCCAACCCCAGCGGATAACCATGCTCTTCGAGATCCTGATCGTCGTCGCCCTGATTCTGCTCAATGGTCTGCTCGCCATGTCGGAGCTGGCCATCGTCTCGTCCCGTCCGCTGCGTCTCAAGGCGAGAGCCGAGCGAGGCTCGCGCGGGGCCGCCGTGGCCCTCGCCCTGATCGAGCACCCCGGTCGCTTCCTCTCCACGGTGCAGATCGGCATTACCCTGGTCGGTGTACTTTCCGGAGCCTTTTCCGGCGCCACGCTGGGCCTGAGGCTCGCCGATGCCCTGCCCGCCCTGGGTATACCGACGCAGTTTGCCGAGCCCCTCGGGATTGGCGGCGTCGTGGTCGTCATCACCTATCTTTCGCTGATCGTCGGCGAACTGGTGCCCAAGCAGATCGCCCTGGCCGATCCCGAAACCGTCGCCTCCCGCGTGGCACCGACCATGCGATTGCTCTCCCAGGCCTCGGCGCCCCTGGTCTGGATGCTCGATCGCTCGGGCCGCCTCCTGCTCACCCTGCTGGGTCAGTCGGGCAAGCGGGAGAGTGCCGTCAGCGACGAGGAGATCCGCATGCTGATCGCCGAGGCGGCGGGCGCCGGTGTCATCGAACAGGGCGAGACCGAAATGCTCACCGGCGTCATGCGCATCGCCGACCGCACCGCCCGCGGCCTGATGACGCCCCGCCACGAAGTCGAGATGGCCGAAGTCGGCGAGAGCCGTGCCAAGGTGCTCGCCCGCTTCCGCGCGTCGGGCCGTTCTCGCCTGCCGCTGCGCGGCCAGGGGCAGGACAACATACTCGGCCTGCTGCACAGCCGCGACCTGCTGCAGGCCACCGGGCCGGCGTTCGACCCAGCCGCGCTCGTGCGGCGCACGACGGTGATCCACGACGCCCTGCCGGCCATGCAGGTGATCGAGCGGCTCAAGACCTCCCCCGAGCACATGCTGCTGGTCTACGATGAGTACGGCAATTTCGAGGGCATCATCACCCCAATGGACATTCTCGGCGCCATCACCGGCAGCTTCGACGATGCCGAGACAGACGAGCCAAAACTGATCGAGCGCAGCGACGGCTCTCTGCTGGTGGCGGGGTGGATGCCGGTAGACGAATTCGCCGAGCGCATCGGCCTCGAGCTGGAGGCGCATCCCGAGTACGAGACCGTGGCCGGGCTCGTACTGCATCTAACCGCGGAACTGCCCCAGGTGGGCCAGCACGTGACGGTCGGCGACTGGCGTATCGAGGTGGTCGACATGGACGGCCGGCGGATCGACAAGCTGCTGGTGCAGCACAGCCATCCATCGAGCTGACGCTGTCTGCTACCTACGAGAACTGCCTACTCCCCGAGCCGTCGAAAGAGTTTTTCCTCACCGCGTCAGACAGCGGGCCAGCAACCAGATCGACGAATTCGACGGGCAGGACAGTTGGCAGACCGCCACCAGCCGTACGATTTTTTCAAATAGGCACTTTCAAATAGGCACTATAGTGCTCATATTCACCTTCAAACCAAAAAAATGAGCAACAAAGCACACAGTATTTGGATCGTCGGCTACAATTGAGCATTATCGTGCTCAATGGCTTCCCGTATGCAGCTCACCATACAGACCTACCTCGACCACCGCTGGCACGATGCCGCCACCTTGACCATTTCTGAACCGGCGCGCGGCACGCACGGCCCTGCGCGCCACCGCCGCCCGCCTCATCGGGCTACGGGATCGCCTGGCGGAGCGTGGCGTGCCGAAGCGTATACTCGACATGCCCGCCGTCGGCCTGAGTTCGCTGGAAACGCGACTGGCACGCTGGGGGCTGGTTTGAACGGAATGCTGATATGAAGAAGCGCACGCTGTCGCCAGAGGAGCGTGAACAGGCGCTGCTGGCCGTCGTTCAAGAGCTGGCGGAAGGAGTGATCGAGGAAGGCGAGGCGCTGCGCCGGCTGCGCCGCAATACGCTGGGGCTTTCGCAACAAGCCTACGCCGACCTGGTCGGTGTCAGCCGGCGCACCCTGTCGGACATTGAGCGGGGCAAGGGCAACGTCTCGCTGGCGGTCATGAATCGCGTATTTCGGCCGTTGGGGCTCAGGGTCGGGCTGTTGCCTCGCCAGCCCGCGCTGCTGGAGAAGGCGCTGGCTTTAACCAAGTCTCCCGCAGAATTAACGTAGAATTAGTTAAATTCCCTAGACGAATTCGACGTTTCGCCAGGAGCCCCGAATGCCCGCCAGTCTCGCTGAACTGCTCGACGCCGTGGAGCGCATCGCCCAACAAGCCGGCGAGGCCATCATGCGGGTCTACGCCCGCGATTTCTCGGTCGAAGTGAAAGAGGACGACAGCCCCCTCACCGAAGCCGACAAGGCTGCCCACGAGGTTATCATCACGGCGCTGAAGGCCTTGCCTGGGGCGATTCCGATCCTCTCGGAAGAGGACATCGCGGGCTTTCCGGGGCCCGATGACAAGGGGCGCTATTGGCTGGTCGACCCCTTGGACGGCACCAAGGAGTTCATCAAGCGCAACGACGAGTTCACCGTCAACATCGCGCTGATCGAGCATGGCAAGCCGGTGCTGGGCGTGGTGGTGGCGCCGGCGCTGAAGCTCACCTACCTGGCAGCGCAGGGCGTTGGTGCGTTCAAGGTCGACGCGAACGGCAAGCGCACGCCGATCCGTGCCGCTGGCAAGCCTGACGCAGGTGCCAGATGGCGCGTGATGGGCAGCCGCTCACATGCCAGCCCCGACCTGGCGGCCTGGCTGGATACCTTAGGGGAACATGATCTGGTACCGATGGGCAGCTCGCTGAAGTTCTGCCTGATAGCGGAGGGCCGGGCCGACGTCTATCCCCGCCTCGGCCCCACCTGCCTATGGGACACAGGCGCCGCCCAGGCGGTGGTCGAACAGGCCGGTGGCCGCGTGGAAAACCTGAATGGCGAGGCGCTCAGCTACGCCACGCCCGAGCGCCACCTTAACCCTCATTTCGTGGTGTGGGGGCACCAGCCCTGACGCAGCGGCACTATGGCTCTCTCGGATCACGCACATTCAAGCGGCTGGGCTTTCTCGATGCGCTCGAGTCGCTTGGCGTCATGCACCGCTTCCCATAGATCCACTTTCTGTTGCAGATTCAGCCAGAATTGTGGGGAAGTACCGAAAACGCGGGAAAGCATCAGCGCGGTATCCGCTGTCACGGCCCTCTTGTTCCGGCATAGCTCGTTCACAAGGCGTGGAGAAACGCCCATCCTTTCGGCCAGTTTGGTTTGGCTGAGATCGAATGGCTCGAGGAATTCATGTGTCAGCATCTCACCGACAGTAGTAGGTTTGCGATTGATCTTGAACATTACGATCACCTGTAAGTGTGAGAATCCAGATAAACGTTGTGTGCCCTCTCGCCATCCCACTCGAAAATGAGCCGGTATTGCTTATTGACGCGAATCGAGCACTTTCCCTCCAGCTGACCTTTCAGGTGCTCGAACCGATTACCAGGAGGAACGCGAAGGTCGTTCTCCTCCGCTGCGGCTTCGATAATGTCCAACTTCCTGGTCAAGGCTGACTCGATTGCGTTAGGTATTCGCCTATGAGCTATGCCATCGACGAAATATGCCTCGAGCCACGCATCACGAAAACTGTCGATCATCCCTGCCCCCTTTCCAATTACACTATACCGCCTCACGGTATAAATCAAGCCAGTCCGTGCCATGAACGAATAACTTGTTGAGATCACGAATTTCGTGGTGTGGGGGCACCAGCCCTGACGCAGCAGCACAACGGCCTCGATGCTTGCCGGCCAGGCAGTGAACTGGCCAGGAGCGCCGCATGGCTGCTACACCTACCAGTACAGGAAGAGGCAAAGCGAATGTCACAAGGCCTCAGGGCCAGGGAGGACGCAATGCAGCGCCTGTACTTTCTGATCCCCGACAGGGAGACCACTACCGACATCGTCAATGAACTGAACGCGATGGGGCTGACCAAGGACCACCTGCACGTCATGGGCAAGGATTGGCAGCCTCTGGAAAAGGAAGGGGTACCCGTCGCCACGCTGATTCAGACTTCCGATGTCGTCAACGCCTCGAAGCGCGGCGCCGTCGTCGGGGCACTACTCGGCTTGGTGCTAGGCCTGGTCGCGCACTACGTGCTGGTCGACACGAACATCGTCTGGATGGCCCTCGGCATGACGCTCTTCGGGGCACTGTTCGGGGTATGGGCGAGCACGATGGTTGGCGTCTCGGTGAAGGACATCAAGGTCGACAAGTACGACAAGGCGATCAAGCGTGGCGCCATGCTGCTGATCATCGACGTACCGGACGAACGAGAAGGCGACTACCGGAACGTGATCAAGCGCTACCACCCCGAAGTGGTGATCGAAAAAGTGACCGCGCAAGAGCGTGAGCAGCATGCGGGTGAGGGCCACTGACTCAACCGGCCTGGCCGGGTATCGGCGGCTCGCACACGGATTTAACACCCCAAGCCTAATCCACCGCCTCGCGCTTGCGCACCACGTCGACTTTCTGCTGCTGCCGCGTCCACTTGCCTTGGGGCTTGTCGATGTACTGAAAGTACTCGTTGGTGAAATTGCCCTGATTGCAGGTTGTGCGGTAGCAGGCCGTGGGCACCTCATGGCGCGGCAACACCTGGTTGAAGACCCCAGGCCCGGTCAGCTCGAAAATGTTCTTATCGGTCTCGTTCTCGATATTGGCGAGAATGGTTTCGCCAATGCGCTTGATGCGGGGGTTCGCTGGCTTGCTGGCGATGAAATAGTTGCTGATGTCACCACGGCGGGTGGTGATATAGAGTTCATCCAGCTCTGGCCTGACGATTCGCGCCAGCGGCCACACCGCATGGGCATCGATATCCAGGTAGACCCCGCCGTGCTTCTGCAGCACTAGTACGCGCCAGAAATCGGCCTGGGCCGCCCCCACCTGCAAGCGCGAATAGGCCTCGAAGATCTGCGGCGAGAAATGCTCCCGAATGAAGTCCGAGCGCGCCTCGGTGATCATGAAGCGGTACTCGAAGCTCGGTGCCATCAAACGGTTGAAGAGATAGTTCAGATAGACCGGCAGCGTGGCCTTGTCGGTGAAGTTGGTTTGCCAGATGATGCGCGGCACCTGGGATGACTGCTTCGAGCCCCACCACGGCGCGGCACGTTCGGGAATGGTGAATCGCTTGTGGGGAAAAACGTAATGGAAGCCATACGACGCCATCTTGGTGATGTTAGCCAGCAGCTTGACCAACCTGGCGAAAGCCAGAATGCCTGTATTCTTCACCCTGCATCCTCTGTTAGAGCACGCCCGGCATCCACCGATGCGTCGCGCGTCCCACTGCGATGATCCCTCCATGGTGATCTGCCTTCACCTGCTCCGCGCCCATACCGGGCTTCGCCTGGCACGGCTGCGGGCGGATGTTGGCTCCCCTACGACAGGTTCACGGCAGGCCAGTTCCCTCGCCGCCTTACGACGGAGGATGCTGCGCTGCGCGCCAGATGCGGACTCAAGGTTCTGTCCGAAAACTGGCTACGCTCGGCCATACGGCGTTAAAAATCGGCTCAAAGTACTCATTTACACCCCGTAAACTCCGTCTTTTCGCCGATATTTGCCTTGTCTGGCCTTCGCTCGCCGACTTTTCAGGCAGAGCCTAGCACAACGTTGCGGCTCGCGGTCGAGAGAAAACAGAAACGAAATCAACGGTCAGCGGGCGGGCCCGCTTATCGCCTAATGTGCTTCCGGGCCGGCCGCCTAGGCGCGTTGGTGGGTATCGGGTAAACTGGCCGCCCATCGACATGGCCCATCTACATGGCTAACCAATACGGAGTGTGGAGCACGGATGCGATGTTGAAACGGTTCGCCTTTGTCATTTCCGACCTTTATGGCGGCGGCGCGGAAAAATCGCTGCTGTATACCGCTGACGGGCTGCGTCAACGCGGCCACACGGTGCGCGTCTTCACGCTGCGCGAGCGCATCGAGCATCGCATTCCCGAAGGCCTCGACATCGTCAACCTGGCCGTCGTCAATCGCTTCACCAAGGCCATCACTAATGGCTGGGTGGAAAAGTGGCAAGCGAAGCAGATCGCCAAAGCCATTCACGATTACCAAGCCGATGTCGTGCTCTCTTGCTCCTGCGACAGAATTACCCGGCACATACAGCATCCCAACCTGTACTTCTGGATAAAGGGCGATACCTCAGCCCAGTTTCGTCACTCCGCCAAGCGAGAAAAGAAATTTTCCAAGCAGCGCACCTATTACAACGGACGCAAGATCATCGCCGTATCCCGTGGGGTAGAGCAGAATCTGCAAGACATCGTCGGCATCAGGCCGGCGTACATCCAGACCATCTATAACCCCTACGAACGGCAGCCCTTCCTGGAGATGGCCAAGGAAGAGGTTTCGCTTCCCCTCAACGAGTACTTCCTCCACGTCGGGGCCTTTACCCACGTCAAGCGGCAGGATCGTCTGCTTCGCGCCTACGCCCGCAGTGGCGTCGAAACGCCCTTGCTGCTGCTCGGAAAAGGGGAAACCGAGGGGGAAATCAAGCAGTTGATCGCCGAACTGGGGCTCGAGAACAGGGTCACCATGCTCGGCTACCGCACCAACCCCTATCCTTTCATCCAGCAGGCCAAGGCGCTGGTGCTCACCTCCGATGCCGAAGGGTTGCCCCGCGTGCTCATCGAGGCGCTGCTGCTGCATACCCCGGTCATCAGCGTGGATTGCCCCAGCGGGCCCCGGGAGATCCTCACGGGCGAGTTGGCCAGCTTCCTCGTCGGGCAGGAAGACGAAAAAGGCCTGGCCGACGCCATCACCCGAATGGACCAATCGCCGGTCGAGATCGATGAGCGCTATTATCAGCAGTTTCTCGCCGAGAACGTCATCCCTCAGTTCGAGTCACTGTGAACGGGGCATGACATGAAACTGCTCGACATCCCGTTCGACGATCGCCGTCGCCGCTATCTCGTCTTCCATGCCAACGGCCTGCCCGACAAGCTCGCGCTCGCCAGCACGACAACCACCGCGCAATTCGAGGCCATCGGCAGCAGCCGCTTCTTCGTTTCGCGTGACGGCAAGCTATTGGCCAAGGTCGTGCCGGACAAATTCAGAAAAGCGCAGGCCCCGCTGAAATGGCTGCTGCGCGATTACATCGAGAAACGCTGGCTGGCACAGTGCGATGCCCGCAAGGAGTACAACAGCTTGCGAATCCTGAGGCGCGCCGGCCTGGCCACGCCCCGCTGCCATGGCTGGGGCCTCTCGCTCAACCCCGGCAACCGTAATGCCTCGCTGTTGCTGATGGAACAGGTCCATGATGCACGCCCCGGCGGAGAAGTGTTCAAAGAAATGAGCGAAGCGAATCGTATAGCTTTTCTTGAGCGTTTTTGTGCAGAAGTCATTCAGCTAGCGCACACTGGCTATGTGCATCGTGACCTGCACTATAACAACCTGTTACTAACCAAGGACGAAGAACTCATTTGGGTCGATTCCCACGTTCGACGCCTACCAACAAAAATTGCCGACCAATGGCCGGCAATATCAAGCATGTTTACAAAAAACAAACTAAATGGCGAAAAGTACAAAAAGCATGTCGAGGAATTAGCACATGCATCGTGGTTCAGAAATTAACCTATTGGCCATACATCTCGAACTTAAGTTTCGTGGCCGCTTATAGTTATTAATCCGAAAGCGCCAAATATTGGGCTGCAACATTATCAGCAGCCAAGTGAGAAACGACACCTGATGAAACATTAGGCGGCGTTTCCATGACTTCTCGTATAGATGATGCTAATGCCACATTATCATCAACCATGACAAGATACCGCGCCAGCTCGCCCGTAAGAATTTCACGCGGCCCTGAAGGGCAATCGGTGCTCACCACGGGAGTGCCACAAGCCAAAGCTTCGGCAATAACCAGTGAAAATCCTTCATAATCAGAGCTTAGGATCAACGCATGCGCACGTTTCATATAAGCATATGGATTATCACGATGCCCTAGCAAGATTACCCGTTCATGTAATCCGAGTCGCTCTATCTCCTTTTCTATGAACACACGGTCTTTTCCTTCCCCAATTACAACAAGCGGATGGTTTATGCCGCTATCCCGATAAGCTTTTAGTAATCGATCAAATCGTTTCGAGCGTTGTTCGAGCCGACCAACGAAGATTAAAAATTCATCAGGGACATCATTAATTGGCTCTTGACTATCCTTAACGATAGTTTCTAGATCCAGAGGATTTTGAATAACAACCCTAGCTCTGCCCTCCACACCAAAACTACGATGCAGCGAGTCAATAACTCCTTGCGACACACCAATTAAACGTCTACTGCTGTACAAACTACGTACCTTGCAGCGTTTCAGCATGCGGGCAAAAGCCCGCTTATTACCCAGAAAAGACATCTCCGGGTCGGAATGGAGACAGTACCAAGCCTGAGCTGAAAGACAGCTTTTTCGGACCACCTGATGGGCATGATGCAAGTGCGCCACCACCAGAGATGGTTTAGGATCCCCCAACGACGCCAATAAAATGTTCAGTTTACGAGCATGTAAATGATACCTACGCTGCCGTTGCCATCGTCCTTTAGGAATAAAAGGCAAGCGGTAAAGTTCAATCTCAGATGGCACTTGGTGAGATATACGATCACTTAGAACCACCAATGTGACTTTAGCTCCCTTTCGCATCAAGGCCACGCAAAGATTACGAACCACAACGGGAGCACCGCCAGTATCGAGGTGATCCACAATAAACAGTACATCACTCATTTCAGCATCTCAGAAAGGATCTTAACCATGGTTGTGCATCAGGCGGCGTTATCATAAATAATCACCACTAACTTATAGCAGTGAAAAAACATGTAATACTAATCAATGCCCTCTTTACCTGCTCCTTTGTATGCGACAACTCGAGCGGCTGGCCACTTGAATGCTTCAGTCCATTCGACAGGGTCCAACTCGCCCGGCTGCGTTTCCGGCACGCAACCTTTCAGGCCTGTTATCGCACGTTCAAGGGCAGCCCACCCTTTAGCCTCTCCTATCGTTCGGTACCACCATTCGCGGTGCACCGCCCTCACTCGTACCGGTACCGAAGCCAGTCCCAGTCGCTGCGCCATGGCCAGTCGGTGCAGACCTCGGTTAATTTTCAGCAGCCGCCCCTCGCGACTGACAGCCACACCAAGTTCATCCTTGCCGCGAGTCTCATCGAAGCCATTCTTAGCCATATCATCGAGAAACCCTAGATATACATGCAGATATGCCAGAATACGCTCCCGTGAATTCAGCAGCACTCCTTGCTGATGGGAAGTCCAGGGACGCCCAGCATTGAGCTGAGTAGCCAGCTGAGCAAAGCGTTCGGTACGCGTTAGGTCATTCCTATGCTCGTCGAGTTCGCTAATAAACCGATACCGCGTACCAAAACGCAGGTCGCCACGCCGCACATCCCACTCCCCGCCCCAAATAAAAGCCGAAGAGGATGGTCTGAGTTTATACGAGTAGCCACGCCAATCTGTGCTGCGAATCAGCTCGCGAGGATTGACGTGCAGGATCAATGAATTGCCTAGGTAGCTTTCGATTGCACGGCGGGGCAATCCATAACACTCCAGAAACTCGGAGCCAGGGTAGCCTAACATCCACCAGCGCAGCAATCCCCGCTCGACTGGTATACCAATACCGGACTGGAATTTCTCGCGCGCTGCGACCTGCATTCTTGCTCTAAGAATTGGCCAGCGCATGCAAGTATCATACAATATATTGAAGGCAGGATCACCGGCTGGTGCGATGGGGATTTTATGTCTCTTTTCTTGGAGATTCAGGCGCATCCCTTCACCCTTTGGAAACAGTGCCTTCATTTGTGGAAGTGAGAAGGGGTTTAGCATGCAAGGTTCCGTAAAGAGCAGCCAACCAGAACGCATACATCATCACACCGCTGTTGTGCGCCATAAATACTTGGGACAAGCCGAAGTCTATATAGGCAACGGGCAACAACGCTCCTGCCACCGCCAGTGAGCGTAACTCCATGTCTTGCGTCTTGAAATGCTTGAGAAATAAGCGCAGCGGTATGAGATAGAGAGCCAGCAGCACGGCAAGGCCTATCAACCCTCGCTTCACAAAGGCGTCAAGAAACTCATTGTGCACATGCCCGTAACGGGTAACATAGGGGTTGATCACGCCTTCGTCCGCCAGGCGCTGCATACCTTCCTGGTAACCTTCAGTGCCCCATCCGATGATCGGTTTTTCCAGCACCAAGAGTGCCGAACCGCGCCACATTTCGAAGCGATCACCAAGCGACGTGCGCCGGTTCTCGCCGGAGGCATACTGCGAAATGTTGTCGACGGCTTGATGAATACGTGGTTGCACACCCGTTTGCGGCACTACATAGACCAGCATAGCCCCCGACACCATCAAAGCCAGCGCAGCTACCTTGAGCCTGGCAGAAAGCTGCCTGCCATAGCCGCGGTAAAGCACCAACAACACGAAGGGAAAACCGATCCAGCCACCACGGCTGCCCGAGAACAGCGAGCCTAGAATGCCCATGAGCGCGCCGACCAGCAGCAGCAGCACCCAAGGCCAACGCCGTGGCTGCACTACCGCCCACCCCAACCCCGCCAGGCAAAAGATGCCAAGCAGCATACTCAGATTGCCGAACTGGATGACGTAGGTGTAACCCTCTGCTCGCGCCACCTCTGCCACCAGCTTCTGCCAGCCCGCCCAGCTCCCCGCGCCGATGGCACCCAGAATGATGCCGCTCCACATCCAGGCCAAGCGTGGTGGATAGGCCATTACCAGTAGCATGGCAGGCACGGCCAACAAAAAGCGTATCGGTTTATCCAATCCGCGCGTGCCCTGCCCGTCCACCCATGCTGCCACCATGCCAACAATGGCATAAGAGAACAACGCAGCGATCACCAGCCAGTCCTGGCGAGACAACTCCAGTGTAGGGCGCACCACCAGCAGCCAGGCACTGCCCAACAGTAGCAGTAGCGCCCCGACCGAGTAGCCACTGGGCACTACCAAGGCGATGGCACCAAGCAGGAAAACGGCAAAGCTCGTGTACAAGTTTAAAAAAGCGGTTCTATTCGAGGCGCTGGGCAATGTGGTTGTCACGCTGTGGGCATTCACGAGTCAATAGCTTAGCTGATCCAGGGGGCAATATCCTACCACATCCCAGCCAGGCCAGCGCATCCTTAAGCGGCCTACTCATATGATTTTTCGCACATTCAAGGCAAGCTAGCCCCAGTAGGCGCCGCAATGCCGTATTTGATGCCTCAGTAAGCATTAGGGTTGGCGAATCCCTTGGCGATGGTCATCGCGATGATTCGCAAGTCCAGCCAAAGCGACCAATTGTTGATGTACCAGAGGTCGTGCTCTACACGCCTTTCCATCTTATCCAAGGTATCCGTTTCTCCTCTAAATCCGTTGACTTGCGCCCAACCAGTCATTCCAGGCTTGACCTTGTGGCGCTTCATGTAAGACTCGACTAGCTCTTTGTATTGTTCATTATGCGCCAATGCATGAGGCCGCGGCCCAACGATCGACATACGCCCTTGAAGAACGTTATAGAACTGCGGTAACTCATCAAGCGAAGTGCGCCGCAGAAAAGCACCAAATCTCGTCACCCTAGGATCACCGCGACGCGCCTGAGTCACCTGGCCATTCGACTCCTCGTGAACTTCCATCGAACGAAACTTATAAACCTTGAAATGCTTGCCGTTGATACCCATACGATACTGCTTGAACAATACCGGCCCTGGTGATTGACACTTTAGGACTATGGCGATCACCAAGCAGGCCGGTAACGATATCAGCAGGAAGAGCGACCCCAGTACGATATCCTCGACTCGTTTGACGAAACGCGCCGTCTCCACCATCGGTGTCACGCTCAGGTCGATGGCGAAACGCCCCGCGACCTCGCTGATCTGGTGGTTAAGCAGTTGAATCTCGCCGAACTCGGGAATGAACCGGACTTCCACCGTCTGATGCCGCAAGGCATGCATGATCTCGCGTACTGTACTCCCCATTTCCAATGGCAGGCAGATCCATACCTCTCTAGCTTCAGAAGCTTCGACACGCCGTGCCACGCATTCCAAGAAGTCTCGATTCGGCTTGCCATTCAAACGCTGTACGCCAGATATAGCGAAGCCCTCCCCTGGCGACTTTCGCATGCTTCTGGCCACATTGAGTATATTCGTGCCCGGCCCGACCAGGAATACTCCACGCAGATTCTTGCCTTTGGCGCGGGCATATTTCAAGGCCAGCATTACTGCGACTCGGAAGCCCCCAGCCAGCACTAGTGAAAAAACCATCGTCATGCCTAGCCAGAGACGCGAGTAACGAACGGAAGCTTCGGCCAGATAGATGATCGAGGTCGCCATAAGCGTGACCACCAACCAGACCCCCACCAAATGAAAAAGAATGGTGGCCAGGCGGGTCGTGCGCCAACGTACATAAGCGTCATCAATGAAATTGGCCATGACCACGAAAATTGCAATCAGGAACATTCCGATAACGAAGCGCTCATGTACGTCAAAAGTACCGAAGCGGAGGTAATGGGCCAGTATCCCACTCACGATAACTGAAAGTACATCCACCAGCGGTACGAAAACCTGCGCAGGATAGCGTTCAGTTATCGGACTTCTATTTCTTGCCTGCCCCATGAAGGCAACCACTCCATCAGCATTAACAGGTGAAATCACTCATCCAACACACGAGACCCGGCTCACTTCATCCAATACGCTCGTCACCAAATGCTGAAACCGCTTGGCTACCACTGTCTCGGAAAACTCCTTGAGAAAGCGTTCACGGGCGGCATCGCCCAGTAAACGGCGGTACTCGGGGTCTGAGTCGAGCTTTTGAATGGCGGCCACCAGCGCCTCCACATCGTGCGGAGCCACGGTTATCGCACACTCCTGATCGGGTGCTACCCAGTTGACACCGCTATTCAACCAGCAGTTGATGATCGGCTTGGCACAGGCCATGGCCTCCAGCTGGGCGATGCCGAAAGCTTCGGAAGGATACACCGAAGGGAAGAGTACCGCGGCCGAACGCGAGATCAACTGATATTTTCGGCGCTCGCTGACGAACTCAGGAATCACCGTCACCTGCTCTGGAAACTCCTTAGCCAGCCGGTCGAAGGCCTCCTGCTCCGGGCCACGGCCAAACACCACGAAGCGAACCCCCGGGGCTTCCACCGCCAGCCGCCGCATGGCCGCCGCCATGGGGCGCGTTCCCTTGTATTCCACTAAGCGCCCGAAGAAGACGAAGTAGCCGGGTGCCGGCAGCTCCTGTTCCGCCTCGCGGGCAGGCGCCGTCGGGGCCAGTGCCGCCTCGACGCACCCGCCCTCCAGGGCGTAAGGCAGAATGGCGATATCGCGCTCGATGGCCGAGAGCATCTCGGAGTGTTCACGCAGCTTGGGGCTGCCGGTGATCACCTGATCGGCACGTGTCAGCAGATAGCGATCGAAGGGATAGGTCAAACGCTTCAGCAACTTCTGCCGATGCACATCCATGTGGTAGCTCACCAGCCATTGGCAATTACGCATGCGACCGAACAACCAATAACCCATACTGGCCCAAGGAAACTGCAGGTTCACATGCACCAGATCGGCGGCGCGCGTTTCCCGCCAGTAATGCCAGAAGAAGGCCGGTGACAAGGGGACCGACTTCAAGTGGCCCCACGAGCCACAGCGAATGACCCGTACCCCATCGACGCATTCGCGGCGCGTCGCGCTACCCGAGGTCGCACAACACAGCACAGTCGCTTCGTGGCCCATGGCCTGATACCACTGCACGTACTGCTTGACAGCGGTTTCGATACCGCCAGTGTCGGGTGCATAGTGCTTATAGACCAGCAACACCTTCCTGACCGAGCTTGTCGTGCTAGCCGCCATGACACCCCTTGCTCATGCCCCGTCCACCATGCGATATACCTCTAGCGTCTGTGCGGCGCAGCGTTGCCAGGAAAACTCTCCCGCTCGCTGCAACCCAAGGGCACGGAGTTTATCACGCCGGCTATCGTCACGGAGCAGTAGAGTCAGTCCCTGTTCGATCGCCTCGATCTCGTGCGGCGGGACCGTCATGGCCGCTCCCGAGGCGATTTCCCCCAGGGAAGTATTGTCGGATGTCAGCACAGGGGTGCCACTGGCCATGGCCTCGAGAACCGGTAAACCGAATCCTTCATAGAGCGATGGATAGGCAAACACGGCAGCGGAAGCCATCAATGCCTGCACCTCGGGCCGTTGCAGGTAGCCTGTAACAATCACCCGATGCGGGGGTTTCACCTCGGCGATCAGACGCTTCAGCCCCGCTCCCTTCCAGCCACCGCCCCCGGCCAGTACCAGGGGATACTCGCGGGCAAGCTCGGGAGGAAGGGCCTGGTAGGCCCGCAGCAACCCCTCGAAGTTCTTGCGTGGCTCCAGGGTCGCCACCGCCAGCACGAAGCCCCGCCAACGCAACCCCAGCCGCTGCAAATATGGCTGGGTGGATGGTTCATCGCGGGGATGGAAGCCCGCTTCACAGCCCAGGTGCGTCACATGGATGCGCGATGGGTCCGTCTCCAACCCCAGTTCGAGCAGCTCGCGCTTGGTAGACTCACTTACCGCGATAATAGCCGACGCCTGCTGGACTGCTTTTGGAAGGTGCCGATTGAGGTACGCCACCCGCGACGGTGGATGGGCTTCCGGAAACCGGCTATGCGACAGGTCATGTACGGTAATCACCGTTTTCCCGCGAAACGGGTAGCCTACGAAGTTGGACTCGTGGTAGATCGTGCGGCTATCCAGGTTCGCCAGCAATTGCCCGCACTTGCGGCCGCGCCACCATTTGGCGGCATGGTAGGCCGCCGGCACATCGCGGGCGGCCACCCGCAGGCGATGCCAACGGGCTGCCGAAGAGCCTTGCCGTGCCTGGACCGGCGGCGGCTGACTGGCTTGTGTCAGCGATTGTTCGATCTGCTCGCGAGACCAAAGCCCCCGATAGGAAATACCGCTCAGCTCGATATCGGGGTAATCTCGAAACGCTTCCAGCAGGTTCAGGGTGTAGTAGCCGATGCCTGTCAAGGGTGGAGTCAGTGCATCGAGGCCTATCGTCAACTTCAAGCCAACATTCCTTGTTCATGTGCCAGCATATCCGCCAACGTATCATGCAAATCGTAGCACGGCTTCCATCCGGTCAGTGAATGCAACCGGGTGCTATCGCCACGCAATCGCGGAATCTCGTTGGCCCGGACGAAATCGGGGTTCACCCTGACCTCGATCTCATAGCCGGCCAGTTCGTTCATGGTCTCAATCAACGTGCGCAGTGCCGTGGCCTTGTTGGAGGCGATATTCACCCGTAGCCCTCGGGCATCGCTATCCAGCAAGGCGAGATAGGCACCGACCAGATCCCGCACATCGGTGAAGTCGCGGCTGACATCCATATTTCCCAACTCGATGACGCGCTCCCCTCGGGCGAAGTGCTTGACGATCTTGGGGATCAAAAAGCGGTCGTCCTGCCCCGGGCCGGTGTAGTTGAACGGCCGGGTGATCACGAGCGGCAGCCCCTCGAAATAGTTGGCCACCATGTGCTCCATGGCCAGCTTGCTGCAAGCATAATGATTGACCGGCGCAGGACACACCGTCTCATCGATGACCTCAAGACCCGGCGTGCCATATACATTGGCGCTGCTGGCCACCAGAATCCGTGAGGGCGGTGTGTCAAGCTCCGCCAGCGCCCCCAACAAGTTCAGTGTACCGAACACATTGGTGCGATAGAACGCTTCCTGATCGGCGTGGCCCACATAGGAAAGTGCCGCCAGGTGCACGACCCAATCAGGCTTCGCATGCGAAACGGCGGCCTGAACGGCCGCCGCATCGGTGAGATCGCATGCCTGACTCTCGTCGGCCCCGGTGGGGCCCGTGCCCCACCCGACCACTCGAAAGCCTTTTTCCTGTAGCGCCTTGACCATATAGCGCCCGGTAAAGCCGGACGCCCCTGTTACCAGGGCAGTTGGCATACAGCCTCCTGAAGAAATGCGTGGCTTAAAACGAGAACCCTTGCTCGTTCCGGCGCAAGTCGGCCTCGACCATCATCCGACACAACTCTTCCAGCGAGGTCTTCGGCTCCCAGCCCAGCTCATCCCTGGCCTTCTGCGGATCGCCGATCAGCAGCTCGACCTCGGCGGGACGATAGAACTTCGGGTTGACCTTGACCAGCACCTTGCCGCTCTTGGCATCCAGCCCCTGCTCCTGTTCGCCCTGCCCTTCCCAGCGCAGGTCGATGTCCACCGCCTTGAAGGCCAGCGTGACGAAATCGCGCACGGTCTCGGTGCGGTTGGTGGCCAGCACATAGGTATCCGGCTTGTCGGCCTGGAGCATGCGCCACATGCCTTCCACGTACTCCTTGGCGAAGCCCCAGTCCCGCTTGGCGTCCATGTTGCCCAGCTCGAGCACGTCCAGCTCGCCCAGCTTGATCTTGGCCACGCTGTCGGTGATCTTGCGCGTGACGAACTCGCGCCCACGCAGCGGCGATTCATGGTTGAATAGAATACCGCTGGTGCCGAAGATCCCGTAGGACTCGCGATAGTTGATCGTCATCCAGTGGGCATACAGCTTGGCGACCCCATAGGGGCTGCGCGGATAGAACGGCGTGGCCTCGGTCTGGGGAATCTGCTGCACCTTGCCGAACATCTCGGAGGTCGACGCCTGGTAGAAGCGGATCTCGGGGTTGACGATGCGTATCGCCTCCAGCAGGTTCACCGGCCCCAGGCCGGTGATCTCCGCGGTGGTCAGCGGCTGATCGAACGACACTCCGACAAAACTTTGCGCCGCCAGGTTGTACACCTCGGTGGCCTGCGTTTCCTGCAACAAGCGGATGCTGGACGACAAATCGGTCAGGTCATACTCCACCAGATGCAGGTTGGGATGATTCTGAATCCCCAACTCCTCGATCCGCCAGAAATTGACGGAGCTGGTACGGCGGTAAGTACCATAGACCGTATAGCCCTTTTCCAACAACAGCTCGGCCAGATAAGCGCCATCTTGGCCAGTAATTCCCGTTACGATGGCTTTCATCATTATCCTATCGGTAGTCATTAAAGGTAAAGCCCACATTATGCCGAAACACCTGATGATTGAGTATCGGACTCACAAAGCTTCTTTCAATGCTGCAGCTTTGTCCGTCTTCTCCCACGGGAAGGCGGTAAAGGTCTCGGTATGCTCTTGGCCGCTGATATCGGTCCAGTTGTAGCTGGCCTCGAAGGGCTCACGGCCAAAGTGACCATAGGCCGCGGTGAGCCGATACATCGGGTGAAGCAGGTCGAGCATACGGGTGATAGCGAAGGGACGCAGGTCGAAGTGCTCGCGCACAAGCTCGATGATACGCGCCTCGTCCACCTTGCCGGTGCCAAAGGTGTTGATCGACACCGAGGTGGGCTCGGCCACGCCGATGGCATAGGAAACCTGGATCTCGCACTTGTCGGCGAGCCCTGCGGCGACCACGTTCTTGGCCACGTAGCGCCCGGCGTAGGCGGCACTGCGGTCGACCTTGGAGGGGTCCTTGCCGGAGAAAGCGCCGCCACCGTGACGTGCCATGCCGCCGTAGGTGTCGACGATGATCTTGCGCCCGGTGAGGCCGCAGTCGCCCACCGGGCCGCCGATGACGAACTTGCCGGTGGGGTTAATGTGAAACTTGGTCTGTTCGGTGAGCCACTCGGCGGGGATCACCTCCTCGATAATTTCGCGCTTGACCATGCGCCGCAGCTCCTCCTGGTCGATCTCCGGCGCATGCTGGGTCGACAGCACCACCGCCTCGACGCCGCAGGGCATACCCGCCTCGTCGTAGCGGAAGGTGATCTGGCTCTTGGCGTCTGGGCGCAGCCACGGCAACAGGCCGTGCTTGCGCAGCTCGGCCTGGCGCTCCACCAGGCGGTGGGCATAGTGGATCGGCGCAGGCATGAACGACTCCGTCTCGTTCGTGGCGTAGCCGAACATCAGGCCCTGGTCACCCGCGCCCTGATCCTCCGGCTTGCTGCGATCCACCCCTTGGGCGATGTCCACGCTCTGCTTGCCGATCAAGTTGAGTACGCCGCAGGTCTCGCCGTCGAAACCGACCTCCGAGGAGGTGTAGCCGATGTCAATGATCACCCGACGCACCAGCTCTTCCAGATCGACCCAGGCAGAGGTGCTGATTTCCCCGGCGACAATCGCCACGCCAGTCTTGACCAGCGTCTCGCAGGCCACTCGGGCATGCTTGTCGCGGGCGATGATGGCGTCCAGCACCGCATCGGAGATCTGGTCGGCGATCTTGTCCGGATGCCCTTCGGACACGGATTCGGAAGTGAACAGGGAGTATTCGCTCATTGCTTTCCTTTACTCTGCTTGACTCATGAAAAGTTATTAAACTAGTTTAATTTTGTTCGTCACTATTTACATCCATTGGGACGAGCTCATATCCTTTAAGCGTTATGTCATCCTCTTCACCAACAAAAACCCTAACCTCTAAATCTTGCACTTTATCAGCAAGCTCAACATATCCTTCTGCGATAACACCGGGAGCATTAACCCTACCCGATATATGAAATTTTTCGTGCTGAACTGTCCCTTTACCGCTGACCACATCAACCCATGCTGCATTACTTACTCTTACCTCTCCACGGAGCACAAGGTGGTATTTTCCAGGCTCAAAAGAAACATAAGGGCCAAAACGAAGAAACCCCTCATTTCCATCAGAGACTATAGACCCACCACGTAACTCACCAACTTGCCTAGGTGTTGATAAGGGAAAGTGAGACTGTCGCAAACAAAAAGGTTCAAAGCACATCCCTCTTGCTAACAAGAGCTCCAGTCTCTCGCTTGTCGCCATGGACCGATACTCAGAATTCAAGCGAACTACCGAGTAATATTCCCTAGTAACAACTTCAACAAAACCTGAATTTTCAAGTTCAGAAACCACAGGAGAAAGTTGCTCAAGATATTCCACAGGATAAGGCCAACGGTGTGCCGCCTTCAGCATATCGATGTAAGGCAACACCACCACATCTGCCTCATTTCTGGCGAGCAGCAACAAAGTATCTTCAGTGAAATCTTCGTGAACTTTCCCCATAGGAAACCTCAGAAGAGTTTGCGGCCAGTGCTGTCTTGCATGAGAAAGATTCTTGTCACCTCCAATATTATAAGAAATTACATCCAAACGTGAAGCAATGTAGTTAACAAGGAAGTCGTTTCGCCAAGGCAAAAAAACCACACGATCACTAGAATCAAGATCATCCGCCATGACATCTACGAGTTGAGACTCAATATCCAAAAACATGGATCTGTTACGTACGTCACTGACATGTTTATTAAACAAGTCAGGGAGATTAAACACAAAAACAACACCAAGAAAACAAAAACTTAATATAAGCAAAGGTTTTTTCTGGCACCGGGACATACCAAGCATAATCAAACCCCATGCACCAAATGCCCCTAAGGCCCCCCAGCGATAACTTGCTCTCATATTTTTAAACCCGGGAAGATATTTGGAAAGAAGCTCTGATCCTGTTGGTGAAATAGCATACTTTTCATCCATTGCTGGCCCAGAACTGTAGTCCACAGGCTTTACAGAATTAAACTTTATTGAAGGCCCCAAGGCCATATAAAAGCCAAAAACAAAAATAAAGATTAGGGGCCATGTTGCAAAATGCTTCTTAACGAATAGAGCAGAGAAAATAGCACCAACCATAACCGGTAAAGCAAAAGAGGTAATCCATACCGATGAGTCACCGAAAAAAATACTCCCTGATCTTAACTCACTCCATCCCAAAAGATCCGGTAGCCAATGAACACCCGAGGATGGGAATAAAAGAAACGTGATATCAACGCCCCAGCCACGAAAAAAATCAAGCGGAGCAGGATGAAATTGCGTCTTACCAATATATAAAGCATAACAGGCGTATGCGATACCAAAACTAATTAAATGAATACATAGCCGACCCAAAATTCGCTGACGTGAGCTTGACTCGCTAATAAACACCCATCCACCAATCAAGCTGGCACCACTCGCAAACATCATAAAACTGTATCCATCCATAAATATGGATAGTAAGCATACGGAAACATAGGGTAAAAATATTTTTAAAAACAACTGAGAATATGTAATATCAGACATAAGATCAATTCTAAACAGGGTAAAGGCAGCTAGAAAATATAGCGGAAGCAACGCAATCCCTGTTGATACCATAGAATAGCCAGAATGGTTCCACACCATTGGCATGGTTCCCCATGCCAATGCACCTAAAATGGCAAGCAAGCGGGGCACATCAAACATGCGCCCTATCTTGTAGGCCGAAAAAAATGCAACAGTTAACCACAGCACGATCATAGACGTGTAGGCATCTATCGCATTCATACCTAACGCCATGAAAGCTGCTGTTGGCCATACCCCGGCCAATCCAAATGCAATAGCAGCAGGCTCAGGGGCGCCAAAGTTGTGTGCGTAAATAGTTAGAAGAGATTCATTAAGAAAAGATTGTGAAAATCCCGCTGCCCAGACTGCTTGCCCCAAGGTAGGACTAGCAACAAATGGCAAAGCACCATTGACGTAAAAAATAAACACCAAAGCCACAAGAAACATACAACGTACCAATGCTTCCTGTGAGTATCTAGCTGATCGATTCATTATTTTTTCCCATACTTGACAACCAACTAGCCGAAAAATAAAACAAATCACCTGCTATAGTCACAACTCGCCCCAAAAGCACTGCTAGTAGCAAATCGGCAGGGCCTATAACACCACCCAAGAAAAAAAGAAGCACAACTTCTCTAACTCCGATACCAGCTGGCGCACCAGGCGTAACGAGTCCAGCAAGCCATGCAATTACATAAGCAGCACACAGTGCCGGAAAAGAGGGTAAAACAGTATAATTAGGAACGACAAGTGACAATACTAAAATAAAAATCACACCGGATATAGTTAGGAAAATAATCTGACAGATCAGAGCCGCAGCTATATCCCTAGAAAACCAATGACTTATCACAAAAATTAATGTCATGGCTACCACACAAAACAAGGTATAAGACATCAGGTATGATAATTCAGACCATACCAGGGGCACCACTAGTGGCCCAAAAATGGCGCCAGCCATCACGATTAGTCCTAGTTCCCACAGCGCAGATTTAGCAAGAGCGCGAGCCGGGAAACCTGCAGCCATGCCCAAAGCCTGGCGTCCGGCTAGATGAAAGATATTGCCGGGTACGTATTTGGCTAATTGAGATAGCCCATATGTTAGAATTGCCCACTTCACTCTCGGCTTTACTTTATTAAACAAAAGTAAATGCCACCAAGCATGGGCCAATAGAATGTTGGCGACACCGTAAAACAGTGAAAGTAAAACAACTATCAGCCAATCGGAAACATGAAATCGAGAGAAATCGATCTGATCTGAGTATGTGTCAAACTTCAGTAGGACAAAGACAACTCCCAGCAGACCAACCCCACCGCCAAATAAATGAAGCAAACGCTTCATTTGAAAATTTTTAACCATTTCTTCACCGCTTGATCCGGCAAAGCATCATAGTCCATGGCAACGGTTTTTTTACCTCAACCACCTCAAAGTAGCGGCTGACAAAATCGACAATTCCCCTACTAGACCAATGCTGAATGTGGCCGGGCGTATTCCCCAGGCTACCGATATATTTTCCGCGAGCAAGATTGAGCGCACGCCAAATTGGCTCACGTGGAACGCTGACTATTACATATTTATTAGCCACACGATGAAGGGCTTCAAGCCCTGATTTCGGATCTTCCAAGTGTTCTAGAACTTCGCAACATACAACAAGTTCAGCACTATCCTCATCTTTATTAATTTCATAAATACTTCTTGTAGAAAACTTCTCTGTAGGCAGTCCGGCGCTCTTAGCATTTTCCTTAGCCAAACTAATAACTTTATCAGAAAAGTCACTACCACGTGCATCAATTCCCTGTTTATTCCAATCTATAACCCAGTAACCCTCACCACATCCCACCTCATGTATTGTTTTTGGCTCAACTTTATCTACCAAGTCGGACAGGGAGGCAGAAAACCCTTTCATAATTCGTCGTACAATGGGATTTTGAGATGCATATTTATCGTATGAATTACCAACGACTACGCCATCTTCTTTCAATCCCTCAGAAATTTTCATTTAGTGACCTCCCGCATATTATTTAAATTTACTTTTTCGCATTTAACACCATCAGAATACTGGTCAGATTTTAACCCATATCTTATATCCTCTAACATCTTTCGATTTGCAGCCAACAAATCTGCCAGAAAAGCGACAAGAATAGTTTGAAATCCGGCCCCCAGCATAACACTAGCCAATATGAGAGACTGTACATGCCCATCACCTTGGCCGTTGAAATAGAACCAGAGGTAGCGTAATCCAATGAGAAAGCCAAAACCAAATAGAGTGGCACCAATAATGCCAAAAAAACGAAACGGGCGATAAACGACAAATATTCTAACGATCGTTACAATGGAGCGGCGGATATAAGCAGGAATACTCTTAAACAACCTAGATGGTCTAAGATCTTCATTGACCCGTACTGGTACGGATGTTATTGCCATGTTTTTCTGTCCAGCTTGAATGATGGTTTCCAATGTATAGGTGTATTCGTTGAAAACCATCATCTGCTGAGCAGCTTTTCGAGACATGGCACGGAAGCCGCTGGGCGCATCGGGAATATCGGTTCGACTTGCAACACGCACGACCCAACTACCCAGCTTCTGCAATATCTTTTTTACGGGAGAAAAATGCTCAATCGTCGCGATTGGTCTTGCTCCAACCACTAGGTCCGCTTCACCGTCAGTGATAGGCTTGGTCAGAGCAGGAATATCCTCTGCATTATACTGATTGTCCGCATCAGTGTTGACAATGACATCCGCTCCCAGGCGCAAACAGGCATCCAATCCGTTCATGAACCCTTTGGCCAGCCCCTCATTGCGAGTATGCCGCACAATATGATCGACGCCATTCTCTTGTGCAACTCTAATGGTCTCATCTTCGCTGCCATCATCAATAATGAGCCACTCAACCTTATCAAAGCCTGGAACCTCTCTTGGCAGTGCACCAAGTGCAATAGCAAGGGTGCCTTCTTCATTATAACAGGGTATTTGTATGATGAGTTTCAAACTAAATTCCTAATTTTTTAAACTTTAGACTCGTCTCTGGAGTGAGCGTTAAATGTCTTAGACCCGAGTAAAGCCCTCTTGAGCTGCTCAGCACTTTGCTTCCATGTTATCCAAGGCATATTATCCGATCGAGGATGCGCATCGTTTTTATATAACTGCAACCACTCCACAATCGCAAGCGACAAACCTTCTGGCTCGAAAGAATCAAAATAGAAGGCAAAGTCTCGAGCAACTTCACGAAAAACAGGTATATCACGAGCTATAATAGGCAGCTTATGTTGTGCAGCTTCTATAAGGGGTAAACCAAAACCCTCCCCTTCGCTAGCCGCAACCAAGCAGGACGAAACTTCATAGATCTTTTCCAAATACTCGTCACTGATACCTTCTAGCCAAAAGAGCCTTTTATTTAACTCTGGGTGTAAGTGAATCTTGCTAGCAAGTTCTTCCACCATCCATCCCTGCTTGCCGACAACAACTAAATTTGAATCAATGCCTTTACTCCAGAGCAGATCAAAAGAATCAAGTATCTGTTCTTGTCTTTTTCTAGGCTCTAATGTGCCGACCGCCAAGAATGTCGGGCGCCTTTTTAGCCCTTCTAAAACATTGTTAAAATTCTCTGGCAACCCTTTAGTAGGAACGGAATTACTCACATCAGCCCCCAAATGAAACCAGTTAATCTCAAAAGGACGCAGTCGTTTGGGGCCATTCATAGATTGCCATTTAAACAACTCATTAGCTACTGCCTTGGATATGCATATAGCACCATCAAAGTGGCTAATAGTGTGTAACCATTCGTGATGAACATCATGAACTGAATGCTTTGATGGCCAGCAATGTGGAAAATGGATAGGCAGCAAGTCGTATACTACAAAAACGACTCGAACTCCTTCATGTCGCATCGAAAGTAAATAGTTTTTTTGTACTCTAGTAGTATGATGCTGGAGGTCTAGTCCTAAAAATATATCACCAGGCCGATACTCAATAAGTTCATCTACGACACAGCTTTCTCTTCCATTGAGATGTTCAACAAATTGTTGTGCATAACGATAGCCAGGCATATCTATCGTTGAATAAACAGGCCTAACCAAATAGCCTTCTGGAGGGCTGTCTAATAGCTCTTTTAAAATGCTACGGGTTACTCGTTGAACTCCCGTTCTAGCATCTCTCTGGACCAGCTCAGAAATGTCGACAAACAATTGTTTATCGCCACCATAGGATCGAATACGGTTAATAGCATATGCAATACCCACTAGTTCGCTATCCTTTATTTGTTCGGGAACCAGCGTCGCTACTTGGCTAGTGAGCTGCGATAGGGAAACCTCATGATTGCTGCTGGACCGTGTATTTTTTTCCGCTTTCGAAAAAGCTAATAGTACTTGCCTGGCAGTTTCATCCCAACTAAATTTTTTGCACTGCTTCAGCCCTTGCACAACGATTTCATTCTTGAAATCTATGTCAGAAAGGACTTCTGTTATTTTATTGCTTATGGATACTTCATCGTAGGGGTCGAATAGAACATCCTGACGACCTATAACTTCTGGGATGCTGGTTGCATTGGCTCCTATAGTAGGTGCACCGCAAGACATGGCTTCCAGTGCAGGCAAACCAAAACCCTCGTGCAGTGAAGGAATCACGAATAAGCTGCACAAGTTATAAAAATACGCCAGTTGAAGGTCAGTAGTATGCCCGACAAATATGAGGTCTTCTTCATGAAGACCAGCCGACTTAGCTGTCTTCCTAAGTTCGGCAACTTTATCGGCGTGTATCTGGCCAACGAATACTAATTGATGCTCATCTCGGAGCGAATTAGGTAGTTTAGCATAAGCACGCACTAGCCGATGGAGATTTTTCCGCTCATCAGCTCCACCGGCATAAAGGATAAACGGCTTTGTTATAGAGAACACACTTAGAAAATCAACTTTTGCACTTTCAGTAATCTCTATAGTCTCAAATACAGGATCACATGCCGTAGATATATTAACTATAGTTTCATCTGGCAAAGATAGTACTCTGCCCCCCTCTCTTGCCGAAGAACTTGAAATTGCCAAAAAAAGATCAACTTTTTTCAAATGCTCAAGCTTGTTTTTATAAAACTCTGCATACCCTTTATTTGACTTTAGGTATAAATCTTTGTTGACTAAAGGGATTAAGTCATACAATATTGAAGAAATTATAAAATGAGAAGAATCACTAACAGTGACAACTGCATCATCTATATAACCTTCGAAAAGGCTTGTTAATAACACAATGTCGGGATCAAGTCTAGCTATGTACCTTTCCCGGATCAGCTCCGCAACTTCCCTACGCCACCTATTTTTACGATCTGATTCACTAACTGGCCCAGGAGAACTCCAGACGAGAATATTTTCTTGAGGCAATAGTCCGTTAAAGGATGCGCGGACTGGTTCTATAGTATCGTGAAAAAGTCCATTCAACACCAAAAATACTTCATGCTTGCCACGGTTGCGTGCGATGGCCTTAGAGACCGACATAGTATAGCGCCCAATACCCCGAAAGCGGCTCTCGCTTTGAGCGCCCTGCATATCGATCACAATTCGCATCAACCATGCCTCTTTTTCTGCTCGATTAATGATTTTAATTCGAAATAGATTTCTTTACCACCAGGTGTTAACTGCTCAAAGGAATTAAATGCATTTTCGGTGGCTGATGAATTTGAGAATTGGGAAACCCGACCAACCTTATACATTCTTCTTAGTAATTGCTCCAATCCGAGTTTTTTGGTAAAAAAAAGCACGCTTGAACGAAACAAAGGCCGCTCATTTATAAATAATATTATTTTCTTCAAACCTGCTATAAGGACTTTTTTAAATAATGATTTAATACGATTATTGCCCCCTTTAGCACGAAGCAACCGCAACTGTAACGCTACCCATCGAAGCGGAGCAGTAACACGCCATGAGCGGCTACTGTATATTAACCTTAGCTCTTCCCCAGCTTCTCTTGCTTTTTCAGCATCAACTCCAATTTTGAGAATTTCATTCTCAAGGTGATGGATTTTATTATGGATATACTCATCGTAATGAGCTGCAAGGGTGTATGAGGAAATCCCATATTCAATATTGAACAAGCTATCAAACATAGCAATAGCTTCAGCATCAGATTTTTTTTGAGCAATCACTGAATAATCAGGGCTTGATCCTACTAATACTTGACTTAAAGTTGGAGAATGATTTTTTGATAATTCGAATGATTCCTGCAAACGAAGGATTTTGCTACGATAAAATCCATAGTAGTCCGGCAAAAATGAAAGAAGCTGAGACGGTATGGGTCTATGGTGCGTTGGGTCCAAGTAAAAGCTTGAAATCCCGACCATGATATTTTCCGAGTTAGGTGTTTCCAGAATTAAAAGCCCACCCGGCTGAAGCACACGTAGTGACTCTTCTACTAATGTCTGTAACTTATCAAACGAGATGTGTTCCACAACATGAAAGGCAGAAATAACTGATGCGCTTTCGTTATTCATCCCAGATAAAAAGTCGATAGCATCTGCTATTTCAACCTGGAACCCACGTTCACGACATGCTGCCAACATATCTTCATCCAGGTCTACACCCTGTACGGAAAATCCGTTATCTCTTAATAACTCCAGCCACTCACCTCTTCCACACCCCAAGTCAAGAGCTTTAGCATCGGGATGAATTTTTTTCAAGATATTGATAAAGGGCAAATAAACTTCTAAGCGAGACTTAATCTCATCTCTCTCGCCTCGAAATTCGTCCTCAAGTGCCTTATAGAACCCTTTTTTCGCTTCATTCATACTGTTATCTCGGGCTCCATCCAGTTACAGCCACTAAAATTCACCTTACCACTATTCACAACATTAAAAATCAAAGAAAGGTCCCGCCACTCATAATTTACACCCAAATGTACATCTTCCGCATGCAATGCTGTCACAACTGAGTAACACCCAACGCCGAGATTAGCTGAAAATGCGATAACGAAGTGGTACTCATCTCCAGATCTTGGGTTTTCTATAACTTTTCCCATATGCCAAGTATTGGTTCCATACATTACTTGGCCAAGCCTGTCTTTGACCCCATATCCTAGTACTAGGCTATCAATATCCTCGAACACCTTGACCTTGACTCTCAACTCGACCGCTTCGCCCACTGCAACATGGTCCGTTTTTTCGCCCTTGCTGTTGTAGAGCCCGATGTCCTGGACCCGTGCCTCACCGCTGCCTGAGCTAGTTTGCACCTTGCCATTGCTCAGGGGCTTAACCTCAACGGTGCTCTGTTCTTTCTCAGCGATGATGGCATTGTAGTAATCGAAGACTTCCTCGGGGTTGCCATCCTTCAAGATTCGACCTTGTTCGAGCAGGATTGCCCGATCGCATAGGCTCTGTATCGCGCTGCGGTCGTGTGACACGATCATCAACGTCGTGCCCTGTTCCTGAAACTCGCGGATGCGGTTGAAGCTCTTGTGCTGGAAGTAGCTATCCCCCACCGACAGGGCTTCATCCACGATCAGGATTTCCGGACGGTACGCCGTGGCCACGGCGAAGGCCACGCGCATCTGCATGCCACTCGAGTAGGTACGCACCGGCTGGTCGAAGTACTCGCCGATTTCGGCGAAGGCTTCGATATCCGGCATGGCGTCTTGTATCTGCGGGGTCGAGAAGCCCATCAGGCCGGCGGCATGGAAGACGTTTTCCCGCCCCGAGAGTTCCGGGTTGAACCCCATGCCCAGCTCGAGGATGGCGGCGATGCGGCCATTGACCTGAATTGAGCCTTCGGTGGGTTGCAGGGTCCCGGTGATCATCTTGAGCAGAGTGCTCTTGCCTGCCCCGTTCTGACCCACGATGCCGATGGCCTCGCCTGGCTGGATCTCAAAGCACAGATGGCGCAAGACCCAATGCTCTTCACTGGGTTGACACGGAATTCCCAGCCAGCGCCCGAAGCGGTGCCACTCGGTCTTGTAGGTGCGATAGGCCTTGCCCAGGTTGTCTACGATCATCAGGCTCATAAGGCATCCACCAATTCGGCACTCGCACGACGGAACAGGAACAGACCGAAGGCCAGGATCAGGAAGCCAACCGTCATGATGAGGATCACTTCCCCGAGGTGCGGCGCCTGGCCGTACACCAGCACGTCGTGGTAGCCGCGGATGATTGGGTAGATGGGGTTGAGCACCAGCAGCTGCTGCAAGCGTTCCGGAATGATATTCACCGGATAGACGATAGGCGTGAACCAGAATGCCACCTGCAACAGGATCGGCACCGCCTGGCCGATATCGCGAATGAAGACATTGAGAATGCCGAGCACCAGACCTACGCCGAGGGCCAGTGCCACCATTGCCACGGTGAGCACCGGCAACCACAATAACTGAACCGTCGGGAAGTGCCCCAGCACCGCGAACACGCCGAGGATCGCCAGCAGCAGCATCACATTGTTGAGCAGCGCCGAGCCGACCACGATGGTGGGTAGGGTGATCTTGGGAAACTTCATCTTCTTCATCAGGTTGCCCTGCTCGATGAACAGGTTGAGGCAACGGTTGATGATCTCGGAGAACAGCATCCAGCCCAGAAAGCCTGCGGTCAGGTAGATCGCATAGGCGTACTGGCTGTCGATCCCGGGAAGCTTGGCCGAGAGCACGGCGGAGAGGATCAATGCATAGATCAGCACCTGTGCCAGCGGCTGCAGGATCATCCAGAACCCGCCCAGCTTGCTGCGCGCAAAGCGGGTGACGAACTCGTTCTTGATGGAACTGAGCACGAAGCCGCGATAGGCCCACAGGCCTTTCAACATGTCAGACATTGCCACTCCTGCAACCGGGCTTCCAGTTCGGCGACCTTGGCGTTGACCAGATCGGCATCGCCCCGGCTTTCCACATTGAGGCGCAGCAGCGGCTCGGTATTGGAGCCACGCAGGTTGAACCGCCAGTCGTCGAATGCCAGGCTGATGCCGTCGGTAGTATCGAACTGCTGCGCCTGGCCCCGATAGTGCTGTTCGAAGCGGGCCAGGGTGTCCTGCACATCGTTGACACGGTAGTTGCGCTCCCCGCTGCACGGGTAGGCGGCCATGCGCTGGTCGACCAGTTCGGCAAGCGTTTTCCCGGTACGCGACATCAGCGCAGTAACCAATAGCCACGGGACCATGCCACTGTCGCAGTAGGCGAAATCACGAAAGTAGTGGTGGGCGCTCATCTCACCGCCGTAGATGGCGTTTTCATCACGCATGCGCTCCTTGATGAAGGCATGACCGGTTTTCGACTGCACTGCCACTCCCTTGGCGTGGTGTACCTGGTCGAGCGTGTTCCAGATCAGGCGCGGGTCATGGATGATTTTCTCGCCGGGGTTGGCGGCGAGCAGCATCTCGGCCAGCAGGCCAACCAGATAGTAACCCTCGATGAAGCGACCGTTGGCATCGAAGAAGAAGCAGCGATCGAAGTCGCCATCCCAGGCGATGCCCAGATCGCAACCATGCTGCAGCAACGCCTGACGGGTCTGCTCGCGATTCTCCGGTAGCAAGGGGTTGGGCACGCCATTGGGGAAATGGCCATCGGGGGTTTCGTTGATCAATACCCACTCGAAGGGCAGCCGCTCGGCCAGTGCCCGGATTACCGGGCCGGCCGCGCCGTTGCCGGGGTCCGCGAGGACCTTCAGGGGCTTGAGTTCGGAAAGGTTCACATACTCGAGCAGCTTGGCCAGGTAGGCCGACTTGTCGAGGCGCTGCTTTATGCGGCCATGACTACCGACTACAGGGCCGAGATCTGCGTTTTCGACGCGAGCCTTGATCGCCTTCAAGCCGGTGTCGCCACTGATCGGGCGAGATTCGGCACGCACCAGCTTCATGCCGTTATAGCCTTTGGGGTTATGGCTGGCGGTAATCATTACGCCAGCATCGGCCCGGTAGTGGCTGGTGGCGAAGTAGACTTCCTCGGTACCGCATAGTCCGATATCGATGACATCGGCCCCGGCAACGGTGATGCCGTCCATCAGCGCCTCGGCCAGCCAGGGGCTTTCGAGGCGCATGTCTCGGCCCACCACCATACTCTCGGCATTCAGCTCGGCGACCAGGGCCCGCCCAACGCGGTAAGCTAGGTCGGCATTGAGCTGTTCGGGCACTTGGCCGCGAATATCGTAGGCCTTGAAGCATTGGGTTGTGATCGGTTTCATCTTTCCTGTTCCCTGATCACTGTTCATCGACACGGCCGTAGGTATCCTCGAAGCGCACGATATCGTCTTCTCCGAGATAGTCACCGCTCTGCACCTCGATGAGCACCAGAGGGATCACACCGGGATTGGCCAAGCGATGGTTGTGGCCGGCACGGATAAAGGTCGACTCATTGGTATCCAGGTAGAACTCCTGCTCCCCATTCGTCACACGAGCCATACCACTGACGACGATCCAATGTTCGCTACGGTGATGATGCATCTGCAGCGAAAGCGAGGCGCCGGGCTTGACCTCGATACGCTTCATCTTGAAGCGGTGGCCCTGCTCCAGGGTGGTGTAGGTTCCCCAGGGGCGATGCACGGTACGGTGCAGCAGGTGGGCATCGTGCTCGCTCGCCTTTAGTTGCTTGACGATCTGTTTGACGTCCTGGGCATGGTCCTTGTGGGCGATAAGCACGGCATCAGGCGTATCGACTACCAGCAGGTCTTCGATGCCGACCAGTGCGGTCAAGCGCTCGGGGCTATAGACATAGTTGTTGCGGGCTTCGTGCACCAGCACCTCACCTTCGCAACGATTGCCGTTGGCATCGGCCTCGGTCAACTCGCTCATGGCATTCCAGGAGCCAATGTCGCTCCAGCCGATGTCGCAAGGCACCACGGCAACCTTGGAAGAGCGCTCCATCAGAGCATAGTCGATAGAGATATCCGGCACGTCGCTAAACTGATCAGGATCGAGCGTCAAGCACTGATAAGCTTCACCTTGGCTGCTGCGTGACGCAGCCAAGGTGGCGGCAACGGCTTCCATGACGTCAGGAGCATGTTCCCGCAACTCCTCGATCACCAGGCCTACCGGGAAACAGAACATGCCAGAATTCCAGTAGTACCGCCCAGCCTCGAGATACCCTTTCGCGGTTTCTAGATTCGGTTTCTCGACGAAACGAGCGACCCGATAGCCGCTGGCTAAGGTGTTCGCTTTGTCGGCTTCGATGTAACCGAACCCGGTTTCAGGATATTGGGGTTCGATACCAAAGGTCACGAGCCAACCCTGCGAGGCGATTTCCTTGGCCTTGTTGACGGCTGCCGAGAAGGCCGTTTCATCCTGGATCAGGTGATCGGCCGCCAGTACCAGCATCAGTGTATCGGGGCCGTAAGCTTCGTTCAGTTGAAGCGCTGCCGCGGCCACGGCCGCCGAGGTGTTGCGGCCGAAGGGTTCCAGTACATAACGTAGCGGGGTGTCCTCACTGCCGACCTTGCGATACTCGTCTTCCGTCTTAAAGAAAAGCTCACGATTGGTGACCGTCATCACCTCGCTGACACCATCCAGGCCACTGGCTCGCAGGAACGTCTTCTGTATCAGATTTTGACCATCTGGAAGCGCCATAAAAGGCTTGGGGTGTGTTTCACGGGATACCGGCCAGAGGCGGCTTCCCACTCCCCCTGACATGATAACGGGTACGAAATGCATGGCTTATCTCTTCAGAGTTAAGTTAGATCAAGATAGATTTGCAGCATGAGAAAACAGCGTCAGCGCCCTACTGATTTGTACGTAAAGCCCTTGATCGCCATTCGCTTCGGCTCGAACATGTTGCGCCCGTCGAAGATCAGCGGCTCGGCGAGCTGTTGCTTCATCTGCTCGAAATCCGGGGCACGGAAACTCTGCCATTCGGTGACGATCACCAGGGCGTCGGCGCCGCGCAGGGTAGCTTCCTTGGTGCCGCACAAGGAGAGGTCATCGCGGTTGCCGTAGATTCGCTGGGCTTCTTCCATGGCTTCCGGATCGAAGGCCTGTACCTTGGCGCCGGCTTCCCACAGCGCTTCCATCAGCACGCGGCTGGGGGCTTCGCGCATGTCATCGGTGTTGGGCTTGAAGGCCAGACCCCAGATGGCGAAGGTCTTGCCTGCCAGGTTGCCCTGGTAGTGCTTGTCGATCTTCTGGAACAGGGTGGTTTTCTGCTCCTCGTTGCGCGCTTCCACCGCCTTGAGCACCTTGGCGTCGAAGTCGATGTCACCTGCGGTGCGGATCAGCGCCTGTACGTCCTTGGGGAAGCAGGAGCCGCCATAGCCAACGCCCGGATAGATGAAGTGGTAGCCGATGCGCGGGTCGGAGCCGATGCCCTGGCGCACCTTCTCGATATCCGCGCCCAGGCGTTCGGCCAGGTTGGCCATTTCGTTCATGAAGCTGATCTTGGTGGCCAGCATGCAGTTGGCGGCGTACTTGGTCAGCTCGGCGCTGCGTACGTCCATCACGATCATCTTGTCCTGCTGGCGGCTGAAGGGCGCATAGAGCTCGCGCAGCATGTCTTCCGACACCCGGCTGGCAGTACCGATGATGATACGGTCCGGCCGCTGGCAGTCGCTGACCGCGCTGCCCTCCTTGAGGAACTCAGGGTTGGAGACCACGTCGAAGCGCAGGTCCTTGCGACCGCGAGCTTCCAGTACGTGATCCACCCTGTCGCGCACCTTGTCGGCGGTGCCCACCGGCACGGTGGACTTGTTGATGATGACCTGGTCGCGCTCCATGTGCTGGGCGATGGTCTCGGCCACGGCCAGTACGTACTTGAGATCGGCGCTGCCGTCTTCGTCCGGCGGGGTGCCCACGGCGATGAACTGTACCTGGCCGTGCTTGACGCCTTCGGCGGCATCGGTGGTGAACCTGAGCCGGCCGGCGGCATGGTTCTCCTTCACCAGCGGCTCCAGGCCCGGCTCGTAGATGGGAATCTCGCCTTTGCTCAGGCGCTCTACCTTGGCGGCGTCCACGTCGACACACACCACCTGATGGCCCACATCGGCCAGCACGGCCCCTTGCACAAGGCCCACGTAGCCGGTTCCGAATACGGTAACGTTCATTGCCGTCCCTTTATGATGGCTCTTTCAAGAGATTATTTGCTGATGGTGTCAGGCTGAAGCTCAAGCCAGGGCCTGAGCGTCATTTATCGCTGTATCTTTCCCGGCGCTGGGGGCGAGGTAATCGCTGCCCAGCGTCACGCTGATCTCATGCCCTGCCCCTTCGGCCCATTCCAGCAGCTTGGCCTTGAGTGCCGCCTGGGCGTGGGGGTCGCCGTGTAACCATGAAGCTACCCAAGCAGTTCTCTGCGTTCGGCATCTGCAAGCATGGCTTGGGCAAACGCAATAAGCGTTTCCTGGTAGTCAAATGCGGTATTAAGCGCATCGGCTAGTACCTGAGGCGACTCGATATATTCATGGATCATCTGGTTCCGGATCTGGCGGATCTCAAGCCACTTGTCGGCCGAATCGAGTACCCCGAGTTTCTCTGCGCGGTCCAGGTTGTCTGCTACAGCCCCTGTCTTTTCGCCCAGAGCACGCAGCCAAAGGGGAAGCAGCTTGTCGCCGGCAGTATCTTGAAGACGACAAAAGCGGCTGGTGTAAGCTTCCACTTTTTCTGCTAGCGCTTCATTTTCACCCAGTTCAGCGGCAAGCTCCTCCGTGAACGGGGATGCGAACACATTACCGGAGGAGTAGGTGAGATGATGGATCTCACGCTCAACTACTCGCTTGAGGAAGCGCAAGCGCTCCGAAAGATTGTCGCTCACAGGCGAACCCCCTGTTCTCGCGCCACCTTATGTATTGTTTGCTCGCTGAGATTCGGTGCGCTCAGGAGTACGTCAACTTTGCGCCCATGCAAGGCACGCATGATGCGCACGCTGAGTCGGGCGGAAAGTTGAGCAGGATGTTTCACGGGTTCGGCGAGTTCAATGAACAGGTCGATATCGCCGCCACGTGCTGTGTCATCCAGACGTGAGCCGAACAGCTTCACACTGGCCTTTTGGCCCAGCTCCTGGGCAACGATCCGCTGGATAATCTGTCGTTGGCTATCTGTCAGGCGCATGAACTAGCCTCTGCTCATAGTCTTTCAGTCAAGCTGTCGCGGGCAGCAGTGCGTCGTATAGGTGCTCGGACCCCATTGTCACCCTCAATCCATGCCCTGCCCCTTCGGCCCATTCCAGCAGCTTGGCCTTGAGTGCCGCCTGGGCGTGGGGGTCGCCGTGCACCAGGCGCACTTCCCTGGGTGGGTGGCGCATGCGGCGCACGAAGTTGAGCAGGTCGTGCTGGTCGGCGTGGGCCGAGTAGCCGCTGACGGTTTCCACCCGGGCGCGAATGTCGATCCGCTGGCCGTCGAGCATGACCCAGCCGCCCTTGGGCCCGAAGCGCTGGATATCGCGGCCCGGTGTGCCGTGGGCCTGGTAACCGGTGAAGAGCACGCAGTGGCGCTCGTCACCGAGCATACGCTTGAGGTAGTTGACTACCCTGCCGCCGCTGACCATGCCGCTGGCGGCGATGACCACGGCAGGGCGGCCGGTCTCGGCCAGGTAGGCCACGGTTTGCTCGTGCTCCTGGTGGCTGTCCACGGTGTAGAGATTCTCGAAGCTGAGCGGATGGCGGCCGCTGCGCAGAGTCTTGTGCGCTTCGGCGTCCCACCACGGCTTGAGTTCGCGATACACCTCGGTGAAGCGAGCGGCCAGGGGGGAATCGACGATAATCTCGAGTTCGCGCCAGCGCTCGCTGAGTGCGTTATGGATCAGCCCTTCCAGCTCGTAGAGCAGTTCCTGGGTGCGGCCTACGCTGAAGGCGGGGATCACCACGGTGCCGCCGTTCTCCAATGCCCGGTCGATGGCGGCTTGCAGCCTGCCGCGGCGGTGGCGCCTGTCTTCATGCAGGCGGTCGCCGTAGGTGCTCTCGAGCACCAGCACATCGGCGCGATACGGCGGCTTGGGAGCGGGCAGCAGCGGCGCGTAGGGCGCCCCCAGGTCGCCGGAGAACACGGTGCGCTGTCGTTCGCCGCTGGCTTTATCGAACGTATCCACCTCCACGTAGGCGGAGCCGAGGATATGCCCGGCGCGCTGCAGCTTGACCCGCACGCGGTGGCGTTCGTCGTCGAGCTCGGTGTGCCAGGCTTGGTAGTCCAGCGCCACCAGCCGCCCCTGCACTTCGGCCAGGAAGCGCTCGATCAAGTGCCGGTCGCGGGTGAAACCAATCTTGAGAGCGTCTTCGATCACCAGCGGCAGCAGCCGGGCCGAGGGCACCGAGCAGAGGATCGGCCCCTGGTAGCCCGCCGCGAGCAGGTAGGGCAGCCGGCCGATGTGATCGATGTGCACGTGGGTGACCACCAGCGCCAGCACGTCGTCCACGGGGAAGCGCACCTTGTGCTGCTCGAGACCATCGAGGTGCTCGGCATCCTGCCCCTGGAAGATGCCGCAATCGACGAGCAGGGCACGGTCCGGTGCGATCTGCAGCCGATGGCAGCTGCCGGTAACGCCGGCACCGCCGCCATGGTGGACAATGTTCAAGAAGTCATCCCTTACTTATTGTTTAGCTAAACGCCATAAAAGCCGCGGTACCACTCGACGAAGCGCTTCACGCCCTCCTCCACGCCCACCTTGGGGCGGTAGCCGGTGGCCTTGAGCAGTGCTTCGGTATCGGCCCAGGTGCGCGGCACGTCGCCGGGCTGCATGGGCAGGTACTCACAGATGGCCTCGCGCCCGGTGGCGGCTTCCAGCGCGCGGATGAAGCTCATCAGCGAGACGGGCGCGCCGTAGCCGATGTTGTAGAGCGCAAAGGGCGCTGTGCTCTGGTCCGGCCGGACGCTGACGGCGGCGCGGTCGGGATTGGGCTGCGGAATCACGTCGAGTATGCGCACGATGCCTTCGACGATGTCGTCGACGTAGGTGAAGTCCCGCGACATGTCGCCGTGGTTGTAGACCTGGATCGGCTTGCCTTCCAACATCGCCTTGACGAACTTGAAGATCGCCATGTCGGGCCGTCCCCAGGGCCCGTACACAGTGAAGAAGCGCAGCCCGGTCATCGGCACACCGTAGAGGTGCGCGTAGGTGTGGCTCATCAGCTCGTTGGCCTTCTTGGTGGCCGCGTAGAGGCTGACGGGGTGGTCGACGTTGTCGCCTGTGTCGAACGGGGTCTTGGCGTTCATGCCGTAGACCGAGCTCGAGGAGGCGTAGACCAGATGCCCTACCTTGTGCTGCCGGCAGCCTTCCAGCACGTTGAGGTGGCCGATCAGGTTGGAGTCGGCGTACACATGGGGGTTGTCCAGCGAGTAGCGCACCCCAGCCTGGGCGGCCAGGTGGATCACGCGGTCGAACTCGTTCTCGCGAAACAGCGCCGCCATGGCCTCGCGGTCGCCGAGGTCCATGTGGATGAAGCGGATATCGTGGCAATCGGCGAGGTCGTGCAGGCGCGCCTGCTTGAGGGTGACGTCGTAATAGGTGTTGAGATTGTCGATACCGACGATCTCGTGGCCCTGCCCACTCAGGCGCTTGGCCACGGCATGACCGATGAAGCCGGCGATGCCGGTGATCAGCAATTTCACGCGTTACCCTTACCTTGTGCTTGCGCTGGCCCGGGTGTTCACGGGTGCGGCCCTTCAGGCACGCTACCGCCCGGGGATTGTTCCGGGCGGTTCCCTGGCCCTGCGATGAGCGATACCAGAACGGGAACGGAACGTTGCGAAAACGCGCACGGCAAGCCTCAGGCAAGGTTCAGCCCTTGGCGTCAGTGCTCACGGTCCGTTGCCGAGCTGAGGCTCGACACGTCTGAAACACAGCATGGAAGCTGCGCTTCCTGGTCCCTGCCGGGTATCGTTATTGGAATGACGCAATTCTACGGCACTCGGGGGCGATGCTCTACCGCGGAGTAGGCGCAGAATGCCTGAATCGTCAGATGCTTGTTCGCTTCTTACGAAAATAAGACAGGGCGTCGCACGATTTACCGAGAAGCGCTCTCAGCAACGCTGGATCAACGACAGCGCCACACCGCGAGACGGTGCATCAGCGCGATCAGGATGAGGCCGGCGGAGAGCCAGCCGAGGCCCGCCACCAGGGCGTCGAAGCCGCTGGGCGCGGCATAGGGCGGACGAAAGCTCATGCCATGCTCGACAAGACGTGCCGTGAGATAGGTAGGCGCCGCCACCAGCGCCAGCGCGGTACTGGAGCGCCATTCGGCCAGGCCCCGCGTGATACGCCAGGGCTCGCTGGGCGGTTTGACGTCAGCTTTGGCGCCGGCGCCACGCGAGGCCTTGGCACTGGCGTTACGGGAGCGCTTGGCCGTGGCGGGTTGGCGCGTCGCACCGCTGCGCTTGGCGGGCTTGCGCTTGGCCTTGGCGCCACCCAGCGGCAGCCCGTCAGCCAGCCATCGCAACAGGCGCGAAAGCGCCCAGCCGAACGTGAACAGCACGGACAACGCCACGCTGCCCATCACCAGCAGATAGGTCATTGGCGCAGACAGATCGATCATCGGGATCAGGCTATATGACCCAACGTGCGCAGGGTACGCAGCAGGTCGGCCACGCTCTCCCTGGGCTGGGCGTATTCCTTCATCAGCGACTGGAGCCGCGCTTCGAAAGCCTGCTGACGCTGCTCCTGCTCTTCTGCCTCGAGTTCTGCCAGGCTGCGCACCGGCGGCCCAGTAGGAATGTCGAGACGAGAATCGGGCTTCTCCAATTCTCGCAACGCCTGGGCAAAGGCGTCGTCGAGTTCACGAAACTTGCGCAGCTTCTCGCGCTCGTCCATCGATCGGTTGGGTTTTTGGTTTCTCATCGTTTTCCGTGATTGCTCAAGTACCTGGCGGCACCCGATGGTGAGTCGGCCGAGTATACCGCCAACGCGCCGAGTAGCGAAGGCCAGTCAGTACGCTACGCTGACAAGCATACCCATGGGCTCGCATGAGGAGCGCCGTATCGAACCCGGCAACAATTATGCACAAACGGTCAAACACGTTAACCAAACTTGCCTTTGCCTCCCGCGAAAGCGCATAAAGAGATGCATAAAAACCATAAAAACTGATGCGCCTGCCTGGCTTACCCGGGCATCAGTACGGGCACCAGCGTTTGTTATGGAAGCAGCAACCACGATGTTGCTGCGGCATCGAGCAAGGGACAGTTATGTTTAACGAGATGATGCGGGCGGAGATCTGGCTGCAGGATCACTTGGATAGCCAGCAGGGAATAGAAGACCTCGCCAGCCGACTCGGTTATTCGACCTCACAGGTCCGGCGCAGGTTCAAGCAGTGCTTCGGTCTGTCCCCTAGCGCTTACCGCGATACCCTGCGGCTGGAGAAGGCGGCACGCCTGCTGGCGTTTACCCCCTATTCCATCCAATCGATTGCGAGCCGGTGTGGCTATCAGAATCATTCCGCTTTCAGCCGCGCCTTCCAACGATACCACAATCAAACACCACGCCAATACCGCCAGGCGTTGAGATTGAAACTTCACCACAACCCATACTGCCAGGGGCATGGCGGCGACCCCCCTCAATACGTGATCCGCAGAGCGCCTTCTCGCCAGGCGCTTGTGACACGCCTGTACCGCAAGGAGCGCGGCCACCCCCTCACAGCGCTACGCAAATGGACGCAACATGCCAAAGGGGTGGAAAGCCTGCCCGACCGCTTGCGACAAGGGCAAACCATTGCCCTGCTACACAACGTTCCACTGCCCAGCGATATGGAGCGCATCGACGTTGGTCCGCTCGTGGATGGAAGCGAAGCGCCGGGCATTGCCATCCCCGCCTCCTTTCGCCTGCTGAAACTGCCGGCTCAGCAGCATGCTTGCGTGGCGCTGGAATGCATGGAGGAGATACCGGACGTGCTTCAGTACCTGATATGCGAAGGCCTGCCACAAGAGAACCTCCACGCCAATGGAGACGCCCTTCAGGTGGAGTGGGACGAGAAAGGGATTCTGATCAGGCTTCCCGTTCAGCCGGCTTGACTCCCGGAGGGCTCGCGCTGCCGGCGCGCGCCCTCCTCTATTACACGTCTTGCCAGAAACCTGCGATCAAGATTCGACGCGAACCAGCCAACCTTCCACGGTGTCGGAACCGAACTCGTCCTTCCACGCCTTGAGCGTCTTCTGGTTGCCGCCGCGGGTTTCGACCACTTCGCCGGTCTTCGGGTTCTTGTAGATCTTAAGCTTGCGCTTGCGGCGCCCGGTGCTGGAAGTTGCCGCGGCTTTGGCCGGGGCCGACTTGCCGCCTTTCGGCTCAAGCAGGTTAATGACATCGGCGGAGCTCTTGTTGAACTCACGCATCAATGCTTCGAGCTTGTCCTTGAATTCCAGTTCGGCCTTCAGGCGCTCGTCGTTCTGCAGTCGCTCCATTTCCGCCTGGAGCTGCTTGAGCTGCTGCTCTTTCTGCATGAATTCGCTGAGAAGAGACATAATACACGGTCCTTGCTATGGGAGAATGTTTTGGGATGCCGCCTATAAATACAACAACTCGAACCAAATGACAATACGTTCAAATTGGTTTTAGCCAGTTCTCACCGTCAGCGTCAAAAAGAGAACCTTAATAGCGGGCTGCATGAAGATTCCAGCTTACCGAAGCGGGGTCGGCAGAAACAATGCGACTTGTACGTGTAAATTTTCTACGGATGACTCCACTTGGAAAGAATCGTGCACTTGGCTTGTGATACTTGATAACACCGAAAACACTAGACGCTACGCAACGCATCCACCCGATACGCACCTCCATCTGGCAAGCGCTTCGCCCTCACCCTGGCATGGGCAGGCAGCAGCACACCCGGCAGCGCTAGACGCATATAAATAAGACATGTCTAATTGAGCGATTTGTACATAGCAGTCTCTTTGTTACACTCAAGGAGGATACGACGAAAGGGATGTCATGTACTTGTTCCATAACTTGCGGTCACGAAACGATTTATGCTCGGAAGACAAGCGAATTTTCGATAGCTATCTCGGCCCTGTACGGGAGGTGCAGAAGGGAGGTCACCTGTCCCGCGAAGGGGACACGATGCAGTGCCTGCATCTGATCGAAAAGGGTTGGGCCTGTCGCTACAGGATGCTACGCGATGGCAGCAAGCCCATCACCTCGCTACTGTTGCCCGGCGACATCAGCGACAACGGCCAAGGCTTGTACACCAGGCAGGAGTTCTCCATCAAGGCCATTACGCCGCTTCGCTTCAGTACCATCGATTCGGCGAGCGCCGAGCGGCTGTTCGAACGCCCGAGAATACTGCGCCTATTCAGGACGTCGGGGCATATCAGCCATAGCATGGCACTGAACTGGATCATCAATGTCTCGGCACGTAGCGCCGAAGGGCGTATCGCCAACTTACTGTGCGAGTGCTACGCCCGTTCCCACGCTGCCGGCCTGACCTTTCGAGGCCGATACTTCTTTCCGCTTACGCAAATCGAGATATCCGACGTACTGGGGCTCTCCAGTGTTCACGTCAGCCGTTCGATCAACAAGATCAAGCGCAAGGGCTTGATCGAGAATTGCGATCACAAGCAGATTCGGATCAAGAACTGGCATGCACTCGCACTACTGGGCGATTTCAATCACGAAGATCTAGAGCTCACCTCCTGAACGCCAGACTTCATACGGCGACACAAGCACAACAGCCGACTCCCCCTAGCCTATTCCATACCTCATCAACGATTGAAAAAAACCGGCGCACGCCGCTAGGCTCCGGAGCGTGGGCCAGACTCTTCTGGCGGCGCGAGAGACATTCCATCACCAAGGCGAGGGCATTACGTTCTCATCAACATATTCCTGGGTACGATTGTGGTAGCGGTTTGGATCTCCTTCGGCCTCTTCGGCCCATGCCGACTCCACTATCGGTGCATGGAAATCTTGACTGCGATCACGGCCGCAGACGCGGCAGCTGGCTCGCCACCAGACTTTGACCTCTCCCTTGCCGGAAAAGCCAACCACAAGATAGTGGCGATAATCGGGTGGCGGATAGTCCCGGTACCACTGTTGTAGCAAGGCATCCGTGCCCTGCATTTCCAAGTCGATCTCGTAGAAGGTCTGGGTGCGGTAAGAGAACCAGCGCGCCTGTACTGACGAAGGAGCAGGCATGGGATGAGCTAATACATTAACCCCTCCCGCTCGGGGAGGCTGGTATTCGAAACCGGAACTGATATTACCCGCACGAGCATTCCAGGAATGGTCGAAGGTCAACTCCTCCACCCAGATGGGCCACCCAGTAGGACCGCCTACCGGCTGCACTGCGAAGTCGTAGCGCCGCAGCTCCAGTTGGGGCTCCGCCTCACAGGCGCTGTTCAATAAAAGCAGCACCAGCACTAGCACAAGGCGCAGAATGCTCATCCATGAACTAGGCATCTTGAGGCTCCTGCGGGGTCGCCATCGGCACATGGCGATTGGGGAATACCCGGCGCACACCACTAGGCTCCGGGACGTGTGCGAAGCGGTCTCTCAAGGTGAAGGGGTACTGGCGGTGAGAGGTATGGATGTAACCGGCGAAGTGTTCGTGCGACATCTCCAGCATCCACAGACGGCCGCGTCGTCGGCCGTTTTGCCACCACTCATCGATCAGGGCTTGCAGCTCGGCGGGAATAGCATGATCTGGATCGGTGTTGTCCAGGTCGCGCAACGGCACCCAGGATCGCTTCGCCTCTTCATGCATTTGGTGCAGGGCATAAATGGCCAACTCCTTGCGCGTGGCGCGCCGCTCCACCTCGAGCACGTCCATGCCCTCGACGCGAATGTCGAGCCCGCGGGCCTGCGCTTCCGCCTGAGCCCGGCGAATCGTCTCGCCATTTGCGCCGAGCCCGCCGCGATGGCGCACGATCAGTTCTTCATGGTTGGCGAAGTCCGCTTCGTGCTGGGGGTTCTCGTAGCCTCCGCCCACGTCAGAATGCACCCCCGGCAGGGCAATCTCGGCGAAGTTGCCGGGATGGTTGCCTTGCGCATCGGCAATGCTGCTAAGCGGAAAGTTGCGGCGGATCTCGTGATAGGCGGTAAGCTGCACCACGCGCGCGGCGCTGCCTGAGGCGATGTAAAGATCGAAATCGAGGTTCTCGGCGTTGCCGGGCCAGTAGAAGCTGCCCACGGTATCGAACAGACCGACGAAGCGCACCTGCGGAAAGGGAATTGGCGAAGGAGGAAAGGCCTGGATGAGGCGTAGCGGCGGCCGGTACTCGCCAATTCGAAAATCCGGCACCGTCACGGTTTCCGCCTCACCGAGCCCGAAATCCGGCACCATCAGGGTTTCCGGCCAGCGGTGGATGAGGTTGACGAAGTGCCGCGCCAAAGCTGCGCCGCGACTGAAGCCGAACACATCGAAAGTCACCAGCGAATCGCGGGGGTTGGCCTCCAGTATCTCGCGGACCTCGTTCAACGCCTGCTCGATACGCGCATGACCGCCCTCCGGGCCGACGCCGGTGCCCATGCCGATGGCGTCTTCGGAGGCGACGAAGCCATCCTCACCCTCCCGACCGGTGACGGTCCCAACCCCCTGGATGTAGATAGGGTAATAGCCGTTCGCTGCATCGTTCGGATACAAGTCATGCAATTTGGCCACGTTAGTGATATCACGGTCGGGTAGTTGGCGGTCGTTGTACATGTTGTTGCCGGTGCCGTCGAAGAACACGCCTATCTGCAGGGTGCGCGGTCGTTCGGGAGGAGGCTCCGGCACTGGTGGCGGGGCAGAGCTACGCGGCGCTGGCGTGGGCACGGGACGAGTGACGCCCCAATCACCGTGGCGCTGCAGCATGGCCACGGCCTGCGGCCCCAGCCCCCGTGCATTGAGACGCGGCAGCAGAAAATTGACCAGGCCGCGACCGCTGAACGCTCCCCGGGCATTCGAGCGCCACTGCTCCCCGTTCCATTCGACCAGAGGAAGAAAGGGACGGTCGAAGCCGTCATTCAAGACTAGTAGCAAATCACCCTGCTCGACCGCCTTGACGATCGTTCGGATCGCCTCATCCTTGTCCGGGGCCCAGCCAATACCGCCTGCCTTGGCATACAGCCGGGAGAGCCCTTCCCGGCCAGCCTCTCTCGACAACTTGTCTTTTACCTTGCTCGAGGCAAAGGAGGGCGACTCGATGAAGGGAAGATCGATATCCCTGACGTCATGGCGACGTATAAGCTTACAGAACACTGCCACCTCTCCCTGGTGTTCGGTTGGGCAATGTCTATTAGGGTATTCGGATGGGAAAGCGCTCGGCTATGGACGATTTCCTACACTACTGTAAGCCAACGTCTGGTGTCGGTGTAAGGAAGCGCCCTTCTAGCTGTCAGGCACAGGCGCTACCAGTAGCTTGGATAGCGCCGATGACGGGCCAGATTATTGACTAGAATCGCTACCACCAACATGACAACACAGCCAATGCCGATCGGCATCAGCGGATACCACCAGCCCAAGGTGGCAATTGTCTCGCCGCCAATCACGGCGCCCAGGGCCGCGGCAGCGCCGGGAGGATGCACGGTGTGGGTGAGCTGCATGGCAAGCACCGAGAGCGACACGGCAAGCGTGACCGACAGCGCCGTACTACCCAGCAGCTTGAAGCATGCCACCCCCACCAGGGCGGAAAGCATACTGCCGACCAGCACGTTGCGCGGCTGCGCGAAGGGGCTGCCGGGTGCCGCATAGATCAGTACCGACGTGGCGCCGAAGGAGGCCACGATCAATAGATGATGAGAAAGCCAGTGCGCGCTCAGCCAGCAGATGGCGCCCATGCCGCTGAACGCCCCGAACCACGACCACAGGGCATCCTGCCAGTCGGGGCTGGGTGCTCGGGTTCGTTCGGCGCGCATCTTGCTGAGGTAAGTCTTCATCTGCCTTCGGTCTGCACAAAATAGGTGCAGGAGTCTCGCAAAGCGCACCACAAAAGTGAAGGCAAGTTTTTTTATAAGAACATGCCGCAGGCTTGACCAGGGTCAGATTTAGACAGTCATTCACACGCTCATTTGAAACTTTGTGTTACAGCCGTTAGGGTTAGCGGTTTTGTCGGGCAAGGAAGCCGGCACGGTTGGCTTGGCGTCAAGCACAGCGTAAACCGAGGCTGCCACTGGGGTACTCGGGCTTGCCGGCCATGCTTTTCTGACAGAAGGCATCGCTATGAACGAGAACCGAAACGTCAAGATACGCGTGCGTCACTTGAGCAAGGTCTTCGGCAATCAGCCGAAGAAGGCGCTCGAACTGCGCGACAAGGGGCTCAAGCGCCCCGAGATACTCGAGAAGACGGGACAGACGCTGGGGCTCTCCGATATCAGCTTCGATGTCTATGAGGGCGAGCTTCTGGTCATCATGGGATTGTCCGGCTCGGGCAAGTCCACGCTCATCCGCTGCTTGAACCGATTGATCGAGCCCACCGAGGGCGAGATCGTCATCGACGGCGAGAACATTCCCGAACTTGGCGACAAGGCACTGCTGGAGTGCCGCCGCCGGCACTTCTCGATGGTGTTCCAGAATTTCGCGCTCTTCCCCCACCGCACGGTACAGCAGAACGCCGAGTTCGGCCTCGAGATACGCGGCGTGGACAAGGCCGAGCGCAACGAGATTGCCCGCAATGCTCTCAAGCAGGTGGGGCTCGACGGCTGGGAGGAGGCCTACCCCAACCAGCTTTCCGGCGGCATGCAGCAGCGCGTCGGCCTGGCACGGGCGCTGGCGAACGATGCTACCGTGCTGCTCATGGACGAGGCCTTTTCGGCACTCGATCCGCTGATTCGCGGCGACATGCAGCAGGAGTTGCTGGAACTGCAGCATCGCATGCAGAAGACCACGGTGTTCATCACCCACGACCTCGACGAGGCATTGACCATCGGCGACCGTATCGTGCTGCTCAAGGATGGCGAGATCGTGCAGATCGGCACGCCGGAGGAGATTCTCACACGCCCCGCCGACGACTACGTGCGCCGCTTCATCGAGGGAGTCGACCGTTCGCGCATCCTGACCGCCGAGAGTGCCATGCGCAAGGTGCGGGCCACCGTGCGCGACACCGACGGGCCGCGTACCGCCCTGCGCAAGATGCATGAGCATGCCATCGACTCCATCTACGTGACCCGCCGCGACCGCAGCCTGGTAGGGCTGCTCGAGGCCGAGGCGGCCGAGAACCTGGTCAAGGAGGGCAAGGAAACCATTGCCGGCGCCCTGACCCAGGACTACCGCACAGTGGGCCCGGACGAGCCGATGCACAACCTCTTCGCCATGTTCAGCGAGAAGAGCTTCCCCATCGCGGTGGTGGACGAGCAGCAGCGCCTGCTGGGCGTCGTGGTCAAGGGGGCGGTGCTCGATGAGCTGGCCCAGGCGGCAGAGGAAGGAGGCAACTGATGGCGATCGAGATTCCCCGTATTCCGCTGGGCAAGTGGATCGAAGGCGGCCTGAACTGGCTCACCAGCGAATACTCGATGGTGACTCGCGGTATCTCACGGGTGACCCAGACCGGCATCGAGTGGCTCAACGAGAGCCTGATGTGGCTGCCTGAATGGGCACTGCTGGCGATCATCGCCGGGCTGTGCTGGAAACTGGCCAACCTGCGCCTGGCCATCGGCGCCGTAGCCGGCCTGGCGCTGATCTGGAACCTCGGCCTGTGGGAGCCGATGATCGAGACCCTCACCCTGGTGGTCATCGCCACCTTGGTGGCAGTGGTCATCGCCTTGCCGGTAGGTATCGCCGCGGCCCTCTCCGAGCGGCTCTACCGCGCCATAATGCCGGTGCTGGACTTCATGCAGACCATGCCGGCCTTCGTCTACCTGATTCCGGCGATCCCCTTCTTCGGCATTGGTTCGGTGTCGGCGATCTTCGCCACGGTGATCTTCTCGATGCCACCGGCCATACGCTTCACCACCCTGGGCATACGCCAGGTACCGGTAGAGCTGATCGAGGCGGCGGACGCCTATGGCGCCACCCGCGGCCAGAAGCTGTTCAAGGTGCAGTTGCCGCTGTCGCTGCCCACGGTGATGGCAGGCATCAATCAGACCATCATGCTGGCGCTCTCGATGGTCGTGATCGCCGCCATGATCGGCGCCGACGGCCTGGGCAGCGAAGTATGGCGCGCCATCCAGCGTCTGCGCCCCGGCGACGGCTTCGAGGCGGGTATCGCCGTGGTCATATTGGCCATGCTGCTCGACAGGCTGACGCAGTCGCTACGGAAATCTCGCAAGAGCTGAGCGCAGCCCCCTTCCTTGCAACCCGGACGTGGAAGGGGCAGGCTGGTAAAGCAATGCAAAGCAAAGTTAAACGGAGGAAAGCATATGGTTACCAAACCACGTACTAGTGGCCTTACCGCACTGGCACTGGCCGTCGGAGCCGGCCTTGCCGCCGGTGCCGCCCAGGCCCAGGACAAGGGCACCGTGCACCTGGCCTACGTGGAGTGGTCATCCGAGGTGGCCTCCACCAATGTGATGCGCGCCGTCCTCGAGCAGGCAGGCTATGAGGTCGACATGACCGCCCTCTCCGCCGCTGCCATGTGGCAGTCGGTGGCGACCGGCGATGCCGATGCCATCGTGGCGGCCTGGCTGCCGACCACGCACGAAGAGTACATGAACCGTGTCGGCGACGATGTCGAGGATCTCGGCCCCAACCTGGACGGCACCAAGCTGGGCCTGGTGGTACCGGAATACACCGAGGTCGACAGCATCGCCGAGCTCAACGAGCATGCCGATACCTTCAACGGCGAGATCATCGGTATCGACCCCGGCGCCGGCCTGATGGGCCTGACCGAGGATGTCATCGACACCTACGACCTGGAGCTGGACCTGCGCAGCGGCAGCGGCGCCACCATGACCGCCGCCCTGGCCAACGCCATTGCCAACGAGGAAGACGTCGTCGTCACCGGCTGGACACCGCACTGGAAGTTCGCCCGCTGGGACCTCAAGTACCTCGAGGATCCGGAGAACGTCTACGGCGGTGCCGAGCAGATCCACACCGTAGTGCGCCAGGGCCTGGAAGACGACATGCCCGAGGCCTACGCCATCCTGGACGCTTTCGAGTGGACACCCGAGCAGATGGGTGAAGTCATGCTCATGAACCAGGAGGAAGACGCCGACCCGTACGAGAACGCCAAGCAATGGGTCGAAGAGAACCAGGACGTGGTGGAAGAGTGGCTTAACGGCTGATACGTCACCCGTACGTCCATAAAAAACGCCTTGGCACGGCATGTGCCAAGGCGTTTTGCTTTACGCCTTGGCTCAGAAAATATCGCGCAGGATCTCGTAGATGATGGCGTTGGCGGCATCCACCAGGACGACGTCGGGGCCGACCCGGCGCCATTCGTAGCCGTCGTAGTGCGGCAGGTCGCGCAGGAGGCGCTCGTCCAGCTGCATGGCTATGCCGGGAGGCAGCGGCTTGCCGCGCTCCAGGTTCATGCGCACGCCGGGTGGCAGGCTCTCGGCACCGCGATCGATCTCGATCCAGTCGCGGCGCTCGATCAGCAAGCGGCGGATCTCGCGCTCATCGATACGCGGGGCATCAGCACGAATGCGGCGCTCAGCCCGCTCCTCGTCGTGCCAGTCATTCGCCCCATTCGCCCCACGCCCGGGCTCGCTTTCGGCGCCTCGCCCCGGCTGACCCGGCACTTCCCGCTGCACCTGCCCTTTTCCTTGGCCTTGGCCCTGGCCGCGATTATCGCCCGGCTGCGCCTGGGCTTGCGCCGAGGCCAGGGTCAGCACCGCCACGCTCGTCAGGAGAATTCGCTTGGCATGCAGCATGTGACACTCCTTTGCATATTGGCTCACCTATCCAGCCTAGGAGAGGAATGCGCAATCAGCGTGCAACGAAACGGCATTCTCCCTAGTCGAGCCAAACCCCCTGCAAGCTTGGCATCGCCACCATTCCTCCCCCGCCAACGCCACCCTCGGTGTCGTCGAAGGCTTCGTCGTAGTGAAAGCCACCCGCTCCCTTGACCTCGATGCTTCTACCTACGACCTCGCCGAAGAATTGGCCGCTGCCGGTCACCTCGACATGCGAGTATGGCGCGATGATCTGGCCGTAGAAGTTCGAGGCGCCGCCGACGAACACACCGGATTTACCATGAGACGAATCATCATGGACGGAAATCACGGACAGTATGGGAGTGACGTTGCCATTGAGGTCGCTGCGGCTGGGCTTGCCGTCACCCACTTCGATGGCACTGGCCAGCTTGAATTCGCCCGCCGTCACGATGGTGAGACTGCTGCCTTCGGCAATACGAAACGAGCCGCCCCCGCCGATATCGATATCACCGGTCACCACCATGACCATGTCGACCGGGTTGCCGGCACTGCCGATATGAAAGTTGGCGCTGCCCGCCAGCTTGAGGGAGTCGAAGCGTACGACGGACTTGCCCTGGTACTGCTGCGCTGGACCGATGTCCGACACCTTGCCGCCGGGGTCATGCAGTCCGCTCGCATCAAGCACGATATTGCGCCCCGCCCCTTTCATGTCGAGCGCCCCCGATGAGCTCGGCACTTGTGCCAGATAGTCGGCATAGCGCCCGGTCTGTACCGGAACTTCGCACTCCTCGGGCGTCGCTACGGAGAAGACGGGGGTCAGCCCTTGCGGCCCACCGCTGTCGGCATCGAGCACGCCTCCGACCTGATCCGCCGCGGTACGCACCGAACTCACGGCGGAGACGATGGCGTCGCCCTCAATACGCGAGCTCCAGTTGCCCAGCGTCAACGTGCCGGCTGCCAGCACGTCGCCATGTACGGTACCGCTGCTGTTGATGCCTACATCGCCCAGGCCCGTCACGTTACCGTAGATATTGGAGCCACCGCCGTTGATGCTGATCGTATCGTTTGCCTTGACGTTGCCATGTACGGCGCCAGAGCCCGTCGTCGAGAAGGTACCGCTGGCGGCGACTTCTCCATGAATCGGAGAAGCGCCGGTCACCCTGACTTCGGCCCCCTCGGTCTGGGTGCCGACCACGACATTGCTACGCTGGGCGTTGCTGCCGCCATAGGCGCCCTCACGCGAATCGTAGCTGTCGATGATTCCGCTGCCTTTGACTTGAACGCCTTCGCAGCTCATCAGCCCGCGCGAGCCCGGCGGCGGCAGTTCCGGAAGCGCGACCAGACCGGTCACCTTGCGCACGGCCTCATCGCCGACAGCACCAAAATAGCCTTCGCTCTCGATGCGCAGGCCAAGCTGGCCTGCCAGTCGTGCGTCATCTGAGGGCAAAGCGGGCATGGGGCGCCAGCGATGGCGGCCGCTGGCGGAAATAGCGCCTCCCGACGACCATTCCCCCGGCAGCAACCCCTGCAGAGCGGCCTGGGCTTGCTCGGGCGTGGCCGCATTTCGCGCCGCCAAGGCAGCGCTACGCAAGTCCGCCACGAAGGTGGTGGGGTTGGCATTGAACACGGGAGGATTCGACGGCAGGCCGTTGTTGAGCGCGTCGACCGACGTACTCAGCGCATCGCTGAAGGCATAGAGCCCGGCTTCCGCTTCATTCTGGGCCATGACCGAGGCGCGATAGTTGCCGGCCAGCCTTTCGTTGACGACGCTGCCACTCACACCGGAGAGACCAAGCATCAGCGCCACGCTCAGTATGGACAGCACCACGACGAGGGCTGCGCCCTGTTGCCTCTGCTGTGTACCCGCCATCGCCACCTCCAGTGACTTTTGGCTACGCATTGGATACACAATGTTACATCAAGCTTAGAGAGAGGTCACGCATCGACTTAATTATTTGTCATATAAAATAAGTTTAAACTTACACTAACTGTTCGTCATTAATTCACAAAAAAGGCCGGCACAAGCCGGCCTAAAATTTCAGATTCTTAGGTACCAAGCTGCAAAGTGTAAGTTATAGTTGTGTCTCCTGGTGCGACAGGGCTGGCAGTGAACGAGTCACCAATAGCTACAGTCGTGGGATCGTATCCAGAATAGGTGCATGCTGCTCCAGTAGGTGCTGCAGGCGGAGTATCATTGCTATGAAGAGCCGCCAGGACTGAATTAGCAAACGCTTTTGACTCAATATCACAGGCGTTATTAGCTGATCTTGCTGTATAGTTCTGATATTGCGGAATCGCTATCGCCGCCAAGATGCCGATGATCGCCACGACGATCAGCAGTTCGATCAAGGTGAAACCGCCCTGGCCCTGCTTGGCGGCTGCTCGTTTCTTCATCAATTCTTTCATACTCATCGCAGTCGTCCCCTGCTCTGTGGTGCCCGGTGGCTTCGTTTGCCCTGGGCGGTTGCACCTGCGGCTCGATCACCGCCATGTCGTGGCTCGGCCCGTGGGCCTTGCCTGTCCCCTTGCTGGGCCTTCTCAAGCTTTTTTCGGTTCTTCCTGTCGTAACTGCCTGAGTTGGCTCCCTTCTAGCGGCTATCTAGCGTGAGCCTTGCCGCTAACATTAGATGACTCAGCCTTCGCCTCGCAAGCGCTACCTACGTAGGTAGGTCGTTGACTTCAGCATAAGCCATGATGTTGTTAATACCAGTTGGCGTGGCGTTTGTCAGCCCGCTGTGAGGAATGATATCAACGGTCTAGAATGCGGGTAACCTTTCGCTCACGCTTACCGCCCTTGCGGGCCCATGCTCGAGGCGCCATGAACGACTATCGAACGGCACCGGCCGGTGCCCAGGAGACAGCCAGCCACAGCGCCAACCCACCGCGAGCGGCCGACACCGAGGGGCTGCGCGGTTTCGCTCGTCGGCTGGTGGAGTACGGGCTGCTTTCCCGCGCGGCCGCCGAGCGGGCGGAACATGAGGCCCGGGAGGCCGAGACGAGCCTGCTCCAGCATGTGATCGATGCCGGCCTGGTCACGGCGCGCCAGGGCACGCTGTGTGCGGCATGGGAGTACGGCCTGCCACTGGTGGATCTCGACGCGCTGCGCCTGTCGAGCCTGCCGCCGGCCAACGAATACCCCGAGAAGCTGCTGCGCAAGCTGTGTGTGGTGCCGCTCAGTCGCCGCAGCCACCGCTTGACCGTTGCGGTGCCCTACCCCTCCACACTGGCCCTGCTCGACGAGCTGCAATTCGCTACCGGCCTGAGCATCGAGGCCGTGCTCTGCCCGGTGGATCAGTTGATGCCGGTGCTCGAGGCCTACTTGGCGCAGCATGAGTCGAGCATGATGGACGAGCTGGCGGGCGTGGATGATGCCATAAGCGAACTGGAATTCGACGATGGCGTCGACATCAGCGAGGAACGCGCCAGCGATGCTGCCCAGAGCGGGGCCGATGACGCGCCGATCGTCAAGTTCGTCAACAAGATCCTGCTCGATGCCATTCGCCGCGGGGCGTCGGATATCCACTTCGAACCCTACGAGACCAGCTATCGGGTGCGCATGCGCGTGGACGGCATGCTAATGGAGTCGGCGCGGCCACCCTTCGCCATGCGCTCGCGCATCGCCGCGCGCCTGAAGGTGATGGCGCGGCTGGACATCTCCGAACGCCGCCTGCCGCAGGATGGTGCCATCAAGCTGAAGGTATCCAAGACCCGCTCGATCGATTTCCGCGTGAACTCACTGCCGACCGTGTACGGCGAGAAGATCGTGCTGCGTATTCTCGATCCTACCTCGGCGCAGATCGGCATCGATGCACTGGGTTTCACGCCGGACCAGCGCACGCTATACGAAGGCGTGCTGGATCATCCTCAGGGCATGATCCTGGTGACCGGCCCCACCGGTAGCGGCAAGACGGTGACGCTCTATACCGGCCTGAACATTCTCAACGAGGTACAGCGCAACATCTGTACCGCCGAGGATCCGGTGGAGATCAAGGTGCCCGGGGTCAATCAGGTCAACGTGCTGCCCAAGATCGGCCTGGACTTCGCCAGCGCGCTGCGCGCTTTCCTGCGCCAGGATCCGGACGTGGTGATGGTGGGCGAGATACGCGACTTGGAGACTGCCGAGATCGCAGTGAAGGCTTCTCAGACCGGTCATTTGGTGCTCTCCACGGTACACACCAACTCCGCCGCGGAGACACTGACCCGCCTGGCCAACATGGGCGTGCCGGCGTTCAACATTGCCAGCTCGGTGAGCCTGATCATCGCCCAACGCCTGGCACGGCGGCTGTGCAAGCACTGTCGCCAGGAGGCGGAGCTACCCCGCGAGGTGCTGCTACAGGAGGGCTTCACCGAACAGGAGGTGGACAGCGCCACGGTATATGAAGCCGTCGGCTGCAAGCACTGCACGCATGGCTACAAGGGGCGGGTGGGCATCTACGAAGTGGTGCCGATCAGCAATGCCATGAGCCAACTGATCATGCGCAACGGCAACTCGATGGACTTCGACAGCCTGGCCCGCCAGGAAGGCCACCCGGACCTGCGTCGCAGCGGGCTGTTGAAGGTAATGCAGGGGATCACTAGCCTGACCGAGATCAATCGCGTAACGAAGGATTAACAAAACACTGCAATTTATTGCCGTGTCGGGCCAGGAATATCACTTAAGTCAGGCACACTTGGGTCGATAATTACAGGAAAGAAAAACCACATCGAAACTGCTGCAGGGAACCTATGGCAACCAGAACGGCGAAAGCGCCCCGGAAGCTCAAACTTTACCGTTGGCGCTGGACGGGCAAGGGCCCTGGCGGGCGCCTGGTCAGCGGCGAGGTGGTGGCCGCCGAGAAGTTCGAGGTGGAGCGCGAGCTGGCCAACCAGAGCATCATCGTCAAGAACGTGCGTCGCAAGGGCGGGCTGACCGGCGGCATGGGCACCATCAAGCCCCGTGACACCATGCTCTTCGCCCGCCAGATGGCCACCATGATTCGCGCCGGGGTACCGGTACTGCAGGCCTTTCAGGTGGTCGCCGAGAGTATTCGCAAGCCGGCCATGAGCGCAGTGGTACAGCAGATGATGAACGAGGTGGCCGCCGGCTCGAGCTTCTCCCAGGCGCTGCGTAACCATCCGGAACATTTCGACAGCCTGTTCTGCAATCTGGTGGAAGCCGGCGAGAGTTCCGGCTCGCTTGACCGCATGCTCGACCGTATCGCTACTTACAAGGAGAAGGTGGAGTCGCTGAAGGGTCGGGTGAAGAAGGCACTGTGGTATCCGATCGCAGTGATCCTGGTGGGGATCGGCGTCACGGCGCTGCTGTTGATCAAGGTCGTGCCCCAGTTCGAGAGCCTGTTCCATGGCTTCGGCGCCGAGCTGCCGGCCATGACTCGCATGACCATCGCCCTTTCCGAATTCGCCCAGCAGTACTGGCTGTGGGGGCTTGGCGGCCTGATCGCCTTCGTCTACCTGATGCGCCAGGGCATCAAGCGCTCGCCGGCCTTCGCCTACCGTGTGCATGCGTTCCTGCTCAAGGTGCCGGTGCTGGGCGACATCTTCGACAAGTCCGCCGTGGCGCGCTATTCGCGCACGCTGGCCACCACCTACGGCGCCGGCGTGCCCATGGTGGAAGCACTGGACATCGCCGCCGGGGCTACCGGGAACCTGGTCTACGAGCGCGCCACGCGGCAGATCCGTGAGGACGTTTCCACCGGCCAGCAGCTTCACTTCGCGATGCGCCTGACCGAGCGCTTCCCTGCGCTGGCGGTGCAGATGGTCGGTATCGGCGAGGAGTCCGGCGCGTTGGACGCCATGCTCAACCGGGTGGCCGACTACTACGAAGAGGAGGTCGACAACAAGGTCGACGCCCTCACCTCGCTGCTCGAGCCGCTGATCATCGTGGTGCTGGGGATCCTGGTCGGCGGCCTGGTGGTCTCCATGTATCTGCCGATCTTCGAGCTGGGCACGGTGCTGTGAGTGTGTTATGGCCGCTGGCGGCCGTGCTGGGTCTTTGCCTGGGTAGCTTCCTCAACGTGGTGATCGTGCGCCTGCCGGTCATGCTGATGCTGGGCTGGCGGGCCGAGGCCCGCGAGGCGCTGGAGCTGCCCGAGGAGGAAGCCCCTCGCTTCAATCTGCTGGTGCCGCGCTCGCTCTGCCCCCAGTGCGAAACGCCCATTGCCTGGCACGACAACCTGCCGCTGATCGGCTGGTTCAAGCGCCGTGGTCGCTGCGCTTCCTGCCATGCCCGGATCAGCCCCCAATATCCGCTGGTGGAGCTGGCCGGTGCCGGCCTGGCGTTGGCCGTGTTGGCGCTCTACGGAGCCACCTGGCAGGGTCTGTTCGTGTTCGGCGCCTGCCTGGCGCTGCTGGCCCTGGCCGTGATCGACCTGCGCACCCAGCTGCTGCCGGATATGATGACGCTGCCGCTGCTGTGGGCCGGGCTGCTCTACCAGTTGCTGTTCCAGCCCCTGATGCTTACCAGTGCCGTTATCGGTGCGATAGCGGGCTACCTTGCCCTGTGGAGCGTCTACTGGCTGTTCAAGCTGGTGACCGGCAAGGAGGGCATGGGTTACGGCGACTTCAAGCTGCTGGCGGCCCTGGGCGCCTGGCTCGGCTGGCAGTACCTGCCCATGGTGCTGATCCTTTCCGCGGGCGTGGGGGCGATCGTCGGCATCCTGGTACAGCTCGCCCTGCCCCGCCTGCGCGGCGCGCCGATGCCGTTCGGCCCCTACCTGGCCGCTGCGGGCTGGATCGCGTTGCTGGTAGGTGAACCGCTGATGGCTGCCTATATCGGCTTCATTTGATAAGCGTGGGAGAGTGACTTTGATCGTTGGCGTAACCGGCGGTATCGCTTCCGGCAAGAGCACCGTGGCGCGGGCCTTCGCGGCGCTGGGTGTGCCTTGGGTGGACGCCGACGACGTGGCTCGCGAGGTGGTCGAGCCCGGCGAGCCGGCGCTGGCCGAGATTGCCGCGCGCCATGGTTCGCAGGTCATCCAGGAGGATGGCGGCCTGAACCGCCGCGCGCTGCGAGAGATCGTGTTTGCCGAACCCAGCGAACGGCTGTGGCTCGAATCGGTGACCCATCCTCGTATCCGCCAGCGGATCCTCGCCCATCTGGAACGGCTCCAGAGCGAAGGCGCGCCCTACGTGCTGCTGGTCTCACCGCTGCTGTTCGAATCGGGCCAGAGCGAGATGGTCGATCGCTGCCTGGTGATCGACGTGCCGGAGAGCCTGCAGCTCGCCCGCACCGCCGCCCGTGACGACGTCGACGAAAAGCAGGCCCGCGCCATCCTGGCCGCGCAGATGCCGCGCAGTGAACGCCTGGCCCGCGCCGATGACGTGATCGACAACAGCGGCAGCGAGGAAGATCTTGCAGCCCAGGTTGCCGTACTCGATCGACGCTATCGAGAGATGGCCGGGAGCCGCTAGAATGTTTGCAAAGCCACCAACCGTTTGGGTTTCATGAGCCAACACGACCAACGCCCCCTGACCGTCGCCTGTCCGCAATGCCAGAAGAAGGTGGTATGGAGCGAGAAGAACCCTTACCGCCCCTTCTGCAGCGAGCGCTGCAAGCTGATCGACTTGGGCGCCTGGGCCGACGAATCGCACCGCATCGCCGGTGAGCCGGCACTCGACGAGACCAACATCGACGAGTGGCTGTCCCGCGCCGACCGAGGCGACGATCGGTGAGCCTGGCCCCGGCGCCGACCTATCGGCTGCTCGCCGAGCTGGAGGTCGCCTTCGACAGGCTGATCGAGTGTACCGAGGCGCTGCTCGAGGTCTACGCCGCGTCTCCCGCCGAGGCCTGGGCCTTCCAGGCCGAGGCCAGTACCGATTGGCTGCGCCGCGCGCTGCTCGACTTCTGGTACACCGATGGCCAGGACGGCCGCGCGACCCGCAGCCATGTCGGCCTGGTGGCCGCCGACGAGCCTCTGCTGACCAAGGTGGCAGAGGTGAACGCGGCGAAGGCCGAGTTCGCCGCCCAGCTCGCCCACATACGCGACAACCATCCGCCGCTGCTGGCCGAGGCCAAGGCGGTGCTGCCGTTCCGCCACCCGCACCTGCACGACCACCTGCGCGGCAGCGGCCTGGCCAGGCTGCACCTCAAGCAGTGTTGGCGTGCCATCCCGGTGGCCGAGGCGCCGGTGGCCCGAGTACGCCTGGCGTGGTACTCGAGCGGCCGCTCGATCAAGCGTCTCACGGTACCCGAGGTGGAGCAGAAGCTGCTGGCGCTGGACAGCGACGCCCCGCACGTGCGGATCCAGCTGCGCAAGTTGGCCGCCCTGCCCTCGAGCGAGCCGCTGGCCCAGGTGCAGAGCCAGGCGCCGTTGATGCGCGCCAACCTGTTCTATTGCGAGCCGTTGGAAGATGGCCGCAGCCGCCGCGCCATGAACGTGGCCCTGCCGCTGTTCCTGCCGGCGCCGCGCGGCCACCTGCCCGACCACAACCTGCCTCCAGCCGCCCCGCCGCAGAGCCGTACACGGGCACGTCGCAGCGACGAGAAGCTGGAGGAACATCCCTACCTGCCGTCGCTGCGGATTTACCGCTATCGCTGAGTCGCGGTGAATGAGAAAGGCGAGAAAACCTAGCCTGCCTGTTGGGCCTGGTACTCCAGCTCGCCGGCGACGTCGGAGGGGAGTTTCAGCGCCTTGGCCAGCTGGTCGAGCCAGGCGCGCTCCATGGGATTCTGTTCGTCGATCACCGCGACGCTGATCAGGTACATCTCGCGCGCCGCCTGGGGCGAATCGGCCTGGCGTGCCAGCGCGTCGGCATCCAGCGGGGCGCTGAGCTGCTGCTCGACCCAGCGATGCAGTTCATCGTCGGCGCCCAGGGCGTCGATCTGCCCGGCGATCAGTTCGCGCTCCTGCGCGTCGATATGTCCATCGGCACGGGCGGCCATGATCATGGCCTGGAGGAGCTCCAGGCTGCGGCGCTCCTGCAGTTCGCCCTCAAGCACCTCGACCCGCTCGCCCTCGGCACCACTTGCCGCTGCCTGACCGCCTGCGGCCTTGGCGCCCTGAGAGTTCTGCCAGGCTTTCCAGGCCAGCACACCGACCGCCGCTACCGCCCCATACTTGAGCGCCTTGCCGCCGAGCTTGCGCCCGCGCTTCGACCCGACCAGCAACCCCATGGCGCCGCCGCCCAGCAGGCTCTTCACGTCCAGGCCGATACCGCCACTCGATTTCTGGCCCGCGGCACTGCCGCCTCCCAACTGGCGAGTCAGGCCGTCGAGCAAGCCTTTGATGTCCACACCGCCGTGCTTTTGACCTCCATGCTGCTGACCTCCGGCCTGCTGCATGAGCTGCTGCAAGATCTTGCTGGCATTCATCGACGTTGCTCCATGAAAGAGGAATCGGTATCAGACAGGGCCTGAGGAAGCATACCACTCCAGCGACTGCTCCATGCGGTCGTAGCCCCAGAAGGGTTCATCGCCAGCCATGAAGAAGGGGGCGCCGAAGATGCCCAGCGCCTGCGCGCGGGCCGTGGCGTCACGCAGCGCCTGCTTGGCCTCGGGGCGCTGCCCCTCCTCGAGCAGCGCCGCGGCATCGAGCTTGAGTTCGGCCAGGCAGTTGGCAATGACGCCGGGGTCGGCAATGTCCTCGTCGTGCTCGAAGTTGGCACGGTAGACGCTGCGCACGAACGCCGGCACCCACGGCTCGTCGGCGTGCCAGTTGGCGATGCGCGCCGCCAGCAGACCGCTGCGCGGAAACTGCGAGGGGCGGCGAAAGCGGATACCGTCGCGGTCGCACACGCGCTCGATGTCTCGCCACATGTAGCGCCCCTTGGCCGGGAAAAGCTTGAAAGGCGTGTCGTTCCAGCCCTGGGCCTGGAAGATCGGCCTCAGCAGGAACGGCTGCCAATGCACCTCGATGCCCCGCTCGGCGGCCTTGTGCTCGATCTGCATGGCAGCAGGATAGGAGTAGGTACTGGCGAATTCGAACCAGAAGGTAAAAGACATGGCGGCTCCTCGTGTCTGGCTAAAGAGTCGTTCGCTTTAGCTACCGGTGCAAGCCCGCCGTCTCCTTGATCGGCATCATGCACTCCTTCCACGACTCCTCCATACTGAGCTGTATTAGCGCTGAGGAGAATGCTTGGTGAAAGCCCTGGACGTGACGCAGGTCTACCGCGCCTGCCCCGAGGAAGCCTTCGATTTCGACGTGACCAGCGAGCTCGAGTCGCTGGACATGCTGAGCGGCCATGCCCGCGCCCGTGATGCACTGGACTTCGGCACCTCCATGCGCAGCGACGGCTTCAACCTCTACGTGCTGGGCCACCCCGGCCACGGCAAGCATCAGCTGGTGGGCCGCTTTCTCGCCGAGCGCTCGCGGGGCGAGCCCACCCCGCCGGATATCGCTTATCGCTACAACTTCGATGATCACACCCAGCCGCTGCACCTGCTGCTGCCCACCGGCATGGGCCGGGTGTTGCGGGCCGATCTCGAGCAGCTGACCGAGGAGCTACGCTCGGCCATACCCGCCGTGTTCGAAGGCGACGAATACCAGAATCGCCTGCAGGAGCTGAAGCAGGCCATGGGAGAACGCCAGCGTGACGCCATCGAGGCGGTACGCCGCGAGGCACGCGAGCATGACATCCTGTTGCTATCCACGCCCAACGGCTTCACCTTCGCTCCGGCGAGCGATGACGACAGGATGATGCCGCCGGAGGAGTACGAGAAGCTAGACCAGGACGACCGCGAACGGATCGAAGGCACGGTGCAGGTATTGCAGAAGAAACTCGCCAAGGCCATTCGCCACATGCCGCGCCTGGCGAAGCAGCTGCGCGAGCAGATCAGCACGTTGAACGGCGAGATGCTGCAAGCCGTCATCGACGCACCGCTGGCCGAGCTGGAGGAGCGCTACGCCGATCATGGCGGCGTGCTGGATCACCTCAGGGCGCTGCGCGAGGCCATGCTGCTGCATGTCGACTCGTTCATCGCCGACGAGCCCGAGATGCCACCGGAGGCGATCTTCAACCGCTTCCAGATCAACCTGCTGGTCGACCATACCGGTTGCGAAGGTGCTCCAGTGGTCTACCTCGACCTGCCGACCCATCAGCACCTGGTCGGGCGCATCGAGCACCACGTTCACAACGGCACCTTGCTGACCGACTACTCGCTGATTCGTGCCGGCGGACTGCACCGTGCCAATGGCGGCTACCTGGTGGTGGATGTGCGCGCCATGCTGATGCACGCCGGCGCCTGGGAGACTCTCAAGCGAGTGCTTCGCGCCGGCGAGATCCGCACCGAGTCGCTGGAGCAGGCCTATGGCCTGATCAGCACCACCACGCTGGAGCCCGAACCGATACCGCTCGATCTCAAGGTGGTACTGCTCGGCGAGCGGCTGTTCTACTACCTGTTGTGCGAGCACGATCCCGACTTCCTCGAGCTGTTCAAGGTGCAGGCAGACCTGGAAGACGAACTCGACCGCAATCACGGCAACCAGCCGCTCTACGCCCGCATGGTGGCTACCCTGGCGCGGGAGTCGGCGCTGCGCCCGCTGGACCGCAGCGGCGTGGCGGCAGTGATCGAGCGCGCCAGCCGCCTGGCTGACGATCAGGGCAAGCTGACCGCCCGCCACCGGGCCCTGAGCGATCTGCTGGAGGAGGCCGACCACTGGGCCGAGCGCGCTGACGCCAAGGTGATCTCGCGAACCCACGTCGAAAAGGCAGTCGCGCAGCAGCTGTGGCGCGCCAGCCGCATTCACGAGCGCAGCCACGAAGCGATTGCCCGCGGCACCGTGGCGATCCAGCTCGAGGGCGTGGTGGTCGGCCAGGTCAATGGCCTCTCGGTGATGAGCCTGGGTGATTATGCCTTCGGCCAGCCGACACGGATCACGGCCACCGCCCGGCCAGGGCCTGGTCACGTGGTCGATATCGAGCGCGAAGCACGCCTGGGCGGGCGCATCCACTCCAAGGCGGTGATGATCCTGTCGCGCTGCCTGGCCAGCCGCTATGCCCCGGATACGCCGCTCTCGCTCTCCGCCAGCCTGGCGTTCGAGCAGTCCTACGGCGGCATCGAGGGCGACAGCGCCTCGGTGGCCGAAGCCTGCGTGCTGATCTCGGCCATCGCTGGAGCCGGCATCGACCAGCGCCTGGCGGTGACCGGCTCCATCGATCAGCACGGCCGCGTTCAGGCCGTGGGCGGGGTCAACGAGAAGATCGAGGGCTTCTTCGACATCTGCCAGGCACGCGGCGGCTTGCAGGGTCACGGGGTGCTGCTGCCCGCCACCAACGTGGAACACCTGATGCTCAAGCGTGAGGTGCGCGATGCCATTGCCGCCGGCGATTTCCGCGTCTATGCCATCGAGCAGCTGGACCAGGCGCTGGAGTTGCTGACCGGATTGACGCCCGGCGAGCGGGATGAAGAAGGCCGCTACCCGGCCGGGAGCCTGAACGGCCGGGTCGTCGAGCGCCTGGAAGCCTTCCAACAAGCCGTGAAGAAGAGCAAGGGCAAGGAGAGCGGCAAAGAGAACGACCCGCAGGACGGCCAGGCAAGCGATGACGGCGGGGCCGACGAGGAGCGCAACGATGACCAGTGACGACGCGCCGCAGGGCGGCGCTGCACCACCAGCGAGCCTGAACGTGGTACGAGTGCTCGCGCTGCTCGACGCCTCCCGCCACAGCCTGGCGGCCCTCGCCGCGGCGGTGGAGCTGGCCAGCCAGCGTCACGCCGAGCTGGTAGCGCTCTACGTCGAGGATCTGGACCTGCTCCACTGCGCCGCCTTTCCCTTCTCTTGCGAGATCGGCGCCCAGTCGGGGCTGACGCGCCCGCTCACGCCTGCCGCGTTGGAAGCCAGCATCGCCCACCAGCTACAGCGTGTGCAGCAGGCCCTTGCCGCCGCTGTGGCCGGGCGCGACCTGCGCCATCGGCTCGAGATCAGCCGAGGACGGGTTGCCGCCGAGGCGCTGACCAAGTCGGGGCCGGATGACGTGCTGGTACTCGGCAAGAGCGGCACCACGGAGCGCTGGGGAAAGCGGCTCGGCTCCACCAGTCGCCGCCTGATTCTCGAAGCCCCGTGCAGTGTGCTGCTGTGGGACGAGTCGCACCCCTACAGACGCGGCCCGCTGCACTGGCTGGCAGCAGGCGATTCGAGCCCAGCGCAGGCCGTAGGCGCGCCATCGTTACCGCCTTGGCTGGCATCGCTATTCGACGGTGCCTCGCCCCTGCCACTGCAACATGCCGGAGAGCTGGAACGAACGCTCGACCGCGCCAACGCCGGTGGGTTGCTACTGCACCGAGGTGAGCTGGAAGGCCTGCTAGCGGAGGATGAGCAGCTGATTGCGCGGGTGCCACTGCCGATCCTGATCATTCCGTAGGCAGCCTGCCTGATGCCACTCAGGCGTCAAGCTGCCCTTCCTGGCGGGATGCCGCCAAGGGCGGAGGTGGGGCCGGGCCATCCGGTGTTTCCAGAGGCGGCTGTTTCAGCCGCGGCATGGCAGCGACGCGCCGATCGATATAATGGAGGAGAACCAGCTGAGCCACCAGCACCGCAAGGCACCACATCAGCCCTATCAACACGACGGCATTCCTCAATGAGACCGACGCGGCCTCGTTGAACCGAGTGTAATCCTTGCCATGAGGCACCAACAGAGAGAGCGGCGATCAAATTTTGCTATAGCCTGGCTTCGACGCGCTCGAGTATCTGCCGGCTTACCTTGTTTACCAGCGGTTTGGCGGCCTTGGTAACGGCCTTTTCGACCAGCCGGTTGCGTATGGCATAAGTCAGCGTGAAGAAGACCTCGGTGCCCGCCTCGACCGGGCTGAGCCGGTAACAGCCCTGATTATGTACGCCATCCACCGACTCCCAGGCCAGCACTTCGGGCGGTCGGTTCTCGGTAATGGCAACATCGAAAGTCCAATCCATGCCCACGGCGTGTACGTGCCAGCGGTAGCGTTCGCCGCCAAGCGGCTCGATCGCCTTGATCAAGTCGGAATAGTCGGCAAAGTCCTCGACCCGCTCCAAGAGGGCAAAGACCCGCTCCGGTGGGGCCTTGAGAATTGCGCTATGTTCGATAGTGGCCATGCGGTTCCCTATGCTGCAGTACGACGCTAAAATGCTCCACCTTCTGCAGGGTACCCATCCTGCCCGACACCGGCTATCGCAAATATGAAATATTCGTTGCGTCAGCCCAGTTTTTTCCAAGAGGTTCAGCAATGCCCACACCCAAGGTCGGCTTCGTCTCCCTGGGCTGCCCCAAGGCGCTGGTGGATTCCGAGCGTATCCTGACCCAACTGCGCACGGACGGCTACGAGATAGTACCCAGCTATGATGATGCCGACGTGGTGGTGGTCAACACCTGCGGTTTTATCGACAGCGCCAAGGCGGAGTCTCTCGACGCCATCGGCGAGGCCATCGCCGAGAACGGCAAGGTGATCGTCACCGGCTGCATGGGCGTGGATGAGAGCGCGATTCGCGACGTGCACCCCAGCGTGCTGGCGGTGACCGGCCCACAGCAATACGAGCGCGTGGTCGGCGCCGTGCACGAGGCGGCACCGCACCTTCATCAACACGACCCGCACATCGACCTGGTGCCAGCCCAGGGCGTGAAGCTCACCCCGCGCCACTATGCCTACCTGAAGATCTCCGAAGGCTGCAACCACAGCTGCAGCTTCTGCATCATTCCCTCGATGCGCGGCAAGCTGGTCAGCCGCCCGGTGGGCGACGTACTGCGCGAGGCCGAGGGCCTGGCCAAGGCCGGCGTAAAGGAGCTGCTGGTAATCTCGCAGGACACCAGCGCCTACGGCGTCGATCTGCGCTATGCCCCTGGCGAGTGGCGCGGTCGCGAGGTCAAGACGCGCCTCACCGAGCTGTGCGAGGCGCTCTCGGAGCTGGGCATCCGCGTGCGGCTGCACTACGTCTACCCCTACCCCCACGTGGACGAGCTGATCCCGCTGATGGCCGAGGGCAAGATCCTGCCCTACCTGGACATTCCGTTCCAGCACGCCAGCCCCAAGGTGCTCAAGGCGATGAAGCGCCCCGCCTTCGAGGACAAGACGCTGGTCCGCATCAAGCGCTGGCGCGAGCAGTGCCCCGAGCTGACCATTCGCTCCACCTTCATCGTCGGCTTTCCCGGCGAGACCGAGGAGGACTTCCAGTACCTGCTCGATTGGCTGAGCGAGGCCCAGCTCGACCGCGTGGGCTGCTTCCAGTACTCCCCGGTAGAGGGCGCACCGGCCAACGAACTAGGCCTGGAGCCGGTGCCGGACGACGTGAAGCAGGAGCGCTGGGAGCGTTTCATGGCGCATCAGCAGCAGATCTCCGCCGCCCGCCTGGAGGGCAAGATCGGCCGCGAGATTGAGGTGCTGGTGGATGAGGTCGACGAGGAAGGCCCTATCGGTCGCAGCGAAGCCGACGCCCCCGAGATCGACGGCATGGTCTTTCTTGAGTCCAAGCGCACCCTGCGCCCCGGCGACGTGGTACGCGCCCGGGTGACCAACGCCGACGAGTATGACCTGTGGGCCGAGGTGATCGAGGAGGCTCAGCCGGTGAAATTCCTCAATTTCTATAGTGCCTAGTAAGCGTCAAGAGGTAGGCCCATGGCAGGGCCTACCTCTCAGGAAGTTACTCGTAAAGCCTTCATCGCTTCAAGCTGCATGCGGCTTAATCCCCGCATATTCGTGTCCCCGCTTCGCCTCTTCAAGGTCGTAGGCGTTCTGCAGGCGCAACCAGTAGCCCTCACTGGTGCCGAAGAAGCGCGATAGGCGAAGGTCGGTATCAGCCGTGACAGACCGCGCGCCTCGGGTGATTTCTCCAATCCTTGTCGCCGGCACCCTAATGGCGGTAGCCAGGGCATTCTTGGTTAGTCCCATCGGCTCGATGAAATCCTCCAGCAGGATTTCCCCCGGATGGACATTGGGTAGACGTTCGGTCATGGCCCACCTCCTCAGTGGTAATCGACGATTTCGACATCGTAGGCATTGCCGGCTTCGAAGCTAAAGCAGATGCGCCACTGGTCATTGATACGAATACTGTATTGACCTTCCCGGTCACCGCGTAACACTTCAAGCCGGTTGCCCGGCGGTATACGAAGATCATCAAGTATGCCAGCAGCATCAAGCTGACGGAGCTTCTTCAACGCGTTACGCTGCATGTCCTGTGGCAGCTTGCGGGCCACTTTGCCATCAGCGATGGTGGCAGTAGCCTTGTCCTTGAAGCTCTTGATCATGAGATGCCCTCTCTTGAGCAGGAATATAACGCATCGCGTCATATAACGCAAACCGTCATACAAAGACATCTTCGCCCCTGCGGAGCTACTAACCCAGACGCAAAAACGCCACCCTAGGGTGGCGTTTTCACTGGCTACGAGAGCCGGGTTCGGACTCCGCGAACGGAGCCCGAGGGTCGATCAGTCCTGACCCATCTGCTGCTTGATCAGGTCGCCGATGGTGGTCGGGCCACCGGTCTCGACTTCCTGCTCGCGCAGCTTCTTCAGGTTCTGACGAGTGTCGTCCTGGTCCTTGGCCTTGATCGACAGGTTGATCGCGCGGTTCTTGCGATCGACGCTGACGATGCGGGCTTCGACGGTGTCGCCTTCGCTCAGCACGTTGCGCGCGTCTTCGACGCGGTCGGCGCTGATCTCGGATGCCTTGAGCACGGCGACGACGTCAGTGGCCAGCTCGACGTGAGCTTCCTTGGCGTCGACTTCGACCACACGGCCGGAGACGATGGAACCCTTGTCGTTGACGGCCAGGTACTCGGCCACCGGATCGGAGTCGAGCTGCTTGATGCCAAGCGAAATGCGCTCGCGCTCCGGATCGATGGAGAGAATGACGGCTTCGGCTTCGTCGCCCTTCTTGAAGCGGCGCACGGCTTCTTCGCCAGTCTCGGACCAGGAGAGGTCGGAGAGGTGAACCAGGCCGTCGATGCCGCCTTCCAGACCGATGAAGATACCGAAGTCGGTGATCGACTTGATGGTACCGGACACGCGGTCGCCCTTGTTGTACTGGGCGCTGAAGGTTTCCCACGGGTTCGGCGTGCACTGCTTGATACCCAGGGAGATACGACGACGCTCCTCGTCGATGTCGAGGATCATGACATCCACTTCGTCGCCGATGTTGACGACCTTGGAGGGGTGGATGTTCTTGTTGGTCCAATCCATCTCTGAGACGTGAACCAGGCCTTCGACACCCTCTTCCAGCTCGGCGAAGCAGCCGTAGTCGGTGAGGTTGGTGACGCGAGCCGGCACCACGGTACCCTCGGGGTAGCGGTCCTTGATGTTGACCCACGGATCTTCGCCCAGCTGCTTCAGGCCCAGCGATACGCGGTTGCGCTCGCGGTCGAACTTGAGCACCTTGACGTTGATCTCGTCGCCCACGGCCACGATCTCGCTCGGATGCTTGATGCGCTTCCAGGCCATGTCGGTGATGTGCAGCAGGCCATCGACGCCGCCCAGGTCGACGAAAGCGCCGTAGTCGGTCAGGTTCTTGACGATACCGATGATCTGCTGGCCTTCCTGCAGCGTGGCGAGCAGGGCTTCACGCTCGGCGCTGTTCTCGGCTTCGAGCACGGCACGGCGGGAAACGACCACGTTGTTGCGCTTGGGGTCGAGCTTGATGACCTTGAAGTCGAGTTCCTTGTGCTCGAGGTGCGTGGTGTCGCGCACCGGACGCACGTCGACCAGGGAACCCGGGAGGAATGCACGGATGGAGTCGATGTCGACGGTGAAGCCGCCCTTGACCTTGCCGTTGATCACGCCCTTGACGATTTCTTCCTTCTCGAAGGCCGCTTCCAGCACCTTCCAGGCTTCGGCGCGCTTGGCCTTCTCGCGAGACAGACGGGTCTCGCCGAAACCGTCTTCGACGGCTTCCAGGGCGACACTGACTTCGTCGCCGACGGCGATGGTGAGCTCGCCGTTATCGTCGCGGAACTGCGCCGCGGGAATCTGTCCTTCAGACTTCAGGCCGGCATTGACGGTGACCCAGTCACCTTCGATGTCGACGACGGTAGCCGTGACGATGGCGCCCGGCTCCATGTTGATGTCCTGCAGTGACTGTTCAAACAGTTCAGCAAAGCTTTCGCTCATGATTTTCCTACGTGATCAACGGTGTTGAGGCGTTGCCGCCTTCTCCGCACCACCAGCGAGTGCGGGCCTTATTTACCAAACCCCCGGGGATGTTAGCGCTGGTTGGACCTGACCGGGCTTGCAAGAGTGAGTTGCCCGACCATGCCATGACATCCGCTCGAGAGCGCCGCAAGGGAGATCAAGTCTCGGGGACGAGGCCGCGCTCGGCCAGCCACTCCGTCAACCGTTCCACCACTTCCGGTATCTTCAGGCTCGTGGTGTCAAGCGTGATGGCATCATCGGCCGGCTTGAGCGGTGCCACGCTGCGCTGCATGTCGCGTGCATCGCGTGCCTGAATTTCCTTCAAAAGACTCGATAGACTAGCATCCACCCCCGCCTCCTGCAACTGGAGACGGCGCCTGCGCGCGCGCTCCTCGGCGCTTGCGGTGAGGAACACCTTGAGCTCGGCATCGGGGAAAACCACGGTGCCCATATCGCGCCCGTCGGCGACCAGCCCGGGGGGCTTCTTGAAGTCGCGCTGACGCTGCAGCAGCGCCTGGCGCACGCCATTCAGGGCGGCAACCTGAGAGGCGGCATCCCCCACCTGCTCGGTGCGAATGTCATTGCCGACCTCGCTCCCCTCGAGCATCACGCGAGTCCTGCCCTCTTCGGCGAGAAAGGCCACATCGAGCTCTGCGGCCAACCGCTCCAGCGACGGCTCGTCGTCCAGCGCCACGCCGTGACGCAGGGCCGCCAGCGCCGTGAGGCGGTAGAGCGCGCCGCTGTCGAGCAGGTGCCAGCCCAGGCGCTCGGCGACCAGGCGGCTGATGGTACCCTTGCCGGCACCACCGGGTCCGTCCAGTGTCAGCACCTTGGCATCGTTCATGCCCTCACCTCTTGCGTCTCTTCGCTGACTCTGAGGCCGACCGCACGGGCAAGTTCCGTGAAGCCGGGGAACGACGTGGCGACGTTGGCACAGTCGTCGATGACGATTTCCTCGCCGGCACGCAGTGAAGCCACCACGAAGGCCATCGCGATGCGGTGGTCGCCCAGGCTGTCGATGCGCCCGCCGCCGTAGGCCACGTCGTGATCGCCGGCACCGACGATGTCGATGCCGTCCTCGCGTACGGTGTGCTCGACGCCCAGCGTCGCCAGGCCATCGGCCATTGCCTGGATACGATCGGACTCCTTGACCCTCAACTCTTCGGCACCACGCAGTCGGGTGGTACCGTTGGCGCAGGCAGCCGCGATGAACAGCGCTGGGAATTCGTCGATGGCCAGGGGCACCTGGTCGACGGGGATGTCGATACCCTTGAGCGGGGCATAGCGGATATGCAGGTCGGCCACCGGCTCGCCGCCTACCTCGCGCTCGTTGGTCAGGCGCAGATCGGCCCCCATCAGCTTGAGGATGTTGATCACGCCGATGCGCGTGGGATTGATGCCGACATGCTCGAGCACCAGGTTGGAGCCCGGAGTGATCGCCGCGGCCACCAGGAAGAAGGTCGCCGAGGAGATGTCCGAGGGTACGTCGATGGGTGCAGCGGTGAGCTTGCCGCCCCCGCGCAGCCAGCAGGTATCGCCTTCGCGCTGAACTTCATAACCGAAGCCGGACAGCATGCGTTCGGTGTGGTCACGGGTGGGGGCCGGCTCGCGCACGCGCGTTTCGCCTTCGGCATAGAGACCGGCGAGCAGCAGGCAGGATTTCACTTGGGCGCTGGCCATGGGCATGTCGTAGGTGATGCCCTTGAGCGCCTGGCCGCCGTGGATCTTGAGCGGTGGGCGACCGCCCTCGGCGGTATCTATCTTCGCCCCCATCAACCGCAGCGGGTCGGCCACTCGCCCCATGGGGCGTTTGGTCAACGAGGCGTCGCCGATCAGTTCGGTATCGAAGGCCTGCCCCGCCAACAAGCCGGCGAACAGGCGCATGGCGGTACCGGCGTTGCCCACATAGAGCGGTCCGGAGGGCGCCTTGAGCCCGTGCATGCCGACGCCGTGCACGATGACCCGCCCCTGGTGCGGACCTTCGATCGCCACGCCCATTTCGCGAAACGCCTGGAGGGTAGCCAGGCTGTCCTCCCCTTCCAGAAAGCCCTTCACTTCGGTGATACCCTCGGCCAGCGCACCGAGCATGATCGAACGATGAGAAATCGACTTGTCGCCCGGCACGCGAATGCGGCCGGCCACACGGCCACCGGGCGCCGCCCGGAAGGTGAGTCTGCCTTGTTCTTGCATCTGGTATTCCGCCTGATAACTGGTCTGGTTCAGCAGAGTGTCGAAATAGTGTCGTGCATGGCTGGCACGGTCGAAGATGGAGAGCATAGCATCGCCGTCGCCCGCTTCCACCGCCCGACGCAACCGACCGAGCCCGGCCTCGAAATCGTCGAGGGAGGCCAGCACCGCGTCGCGGTTGGCAGTGAAGATGTCGCGCCACATCACCGGGTCGCTGCCGGCGATACGGGTGAAGTCGCGAAAGCCGCCGGCGGCATAGCGAAAGATCTCCAGCCGCTCGTCCTGGCGCGCCAGTGTATCCACCAGCGAGAACGCCAGCAGATGCGGCAGGTGGCTGGTACGCGCCAGCACCTGATCGTGACGGTCGACGTCCATCTGAAGCACGTCGGCGCCACAGGCACACCACATGGCTTTTACCCGAGCCACGGCAGCGGGCGCCGTCTCGCCAGCGGGCGTGAGGATGACTTTGTGGTTGACGTAGAGCTTGGGGTCGGCCGCCGCCACGCCGCTCTTCTCGGAGCCGGCGATGGGATGCCCCAGCACCAGCCCGGCCGGCAGGCAACCGAACGCTGCCAGGGCGCAGTCACGTACCGCGGCCTTGGTGCTGCCGACATCGGTGATCGCCACCCGCGGGGAGTCACCCTCCAGCGCCTCCGGCGGCAGCGCCGCGGCGAGTTCGGCCATCACGCCGTGCATGGCCAGCACCGGCACCGCCAGCACGATCAGCGTAGCCCCTTCCACCAGCGGCGTGAGCCGGGTGTCGCCCGAATCGATCAGGCCCATCTCGACGCCGCGCTCGATCTCGCTGCGATCCGGGTCGCAAGCGATGATTTCTACCGGCCCGGAGCCCTCGGCGGGCGTGCCATGAAAGCCGGCGGCACGCAGCGCAGCGGCCAGCGAGCCGCCGATCAGCCCCAGGCCGACGATGAGGATGCGCGCTTCATTGGGTGGGGTCGTACCGCCCACCACGCTTACAGCACACCCACGGGGTAGGAGCCGAGCACCTTCACCTCGGAGGCGCGCAGGCGCACCTCCTCGAGTACCGCGGCTACCCGAGGCTCATCCACGTGGCCCTTGAAGTCGATGAAGAAGACGTAGTTCCACACCCCGGTGCGCGAGGGCCGCGTCTCCAGGCGCGTGAGGTCGATGCTATGGCGATGGAACGGTTCGAGCAGATCGTGCAGCGCGCCGGGCTGGTTGCGCATGGCGACGACGATGGAGGTCTTGTCCTCGCCGGACATCGGCACGTGCTGGCTGCCGATGATCAGGAAGCGCGTGGAGTTGTCGGGGCGGTCCTCGATCTTCTCGGCGACCTTCTCCAGGCCGTAGAGCTTGGCCGCCATGTCGCCGGCGATGGCCGCGCTGTGCCACTCGCTCTTGATCATCCGTGCCGCCTCGGCATTGGACGACACCGGCACGCGCTCGGCGCGCGGGTAGTGGGCGTCGAGCCACTTGCGGCACTGCGCCAAGGACTGCGGGTGCGAATAGACCCGCGAGACCTTGTCGCGCAGCGTGGTTTCGGCCACCAGCAGGTGGTGGTGGATGCGCAGCACCACCTCGCCACAGATGCGGATCGAGGAGTCCATGAACGAATCCAGCGTGTGGCTGACCACGCCCTCGGTGGAGTTCTCCACCGGCACCACGCCGTAGTTGACCGCCCCCGCTTCCACCTCACGGAACACCTCGTCGATGGCGGCCATGGGCATGCTCACCGCGCTTTCGCCGAAGTGCTTGAGTGCGGCCTGCTGGGTGAAAGTGCCCTCGGGGCCCAGGTAGGCCACCTTGGTGGGTTGCTCCAGCGCCAGGCAGGCGGACATGATCTCGCGGAACAGCCGCGCCATCTCCTCGCTGTTGAGCGGCCCCGGATTGAGTTCCATGATCCGGCGCAGCACCTGGGCCTCGCGCTCGGGGCGATAGAACACGGCACCCGGGTCGCTCTTGGTCTTGACCTCGGCGACCTGCTTGGCGCACTCGGCACGCGCACTGATCAGGCGCAGGATCTCGTTGTCGAGCGAATCGATACGTTCGCGCAGCGAGTCGAGGTTGGTGGGGCTATCGGTCATGGCTTATCCCCTGCGTTGCTCGAAGTCGGCCATGAAGTCGATCAGCGTATCGACGGCCGCTTCCGGTACGGCGTTGTAGAGGCTCGCCCGCATGCCACCGACGCTGCGGTGCCCCTTGAGGTTGAGCAGCCCGGCTTCCTCGGCCTCGGCCAGGAACGCCTTGTCTAGGCGTTCGTCGGCGAGGACGAAGGGAACGTTCATGCGCGAGCGGTTGCGCAGCGCGATGGGATTGGAGTAGAGGCCGCTGGCGTCGATGGCCGCGTAGAGCTTGGCTGCCTTGCGCGCGTTGATCGCGGCCATGGCCTCGAGCCCACCGATGTCATGCCTGAGCCACTGGAACACCAGCCCCGCCAGGTACCAGGCGTAAGTGGGCGGGGTATTCACCATCGAGCCCGCCTCGGCCACGGCCTGGTAATCGAACAGGCTGGGGATGCGCTCACAGCGGCGGTCGAGCAGATCGTCGCGCACCAGCACCAGGGTGAGGCCGGCCGGGCCGATGTTTTTCTGCGCCCCGGCGTAAATCAAGCCGAAGCGAGAGACGTCGAGTGGTTCGGCCAGAATGCTCGAGGAGTAGTCGCACACCAGTGGCACGTTCACATCGGGGATGTAGTCGAACTCGAGCCCGCCGATAGTCTCGTTGGCGGTATAGTGCAGGTAGGCTGCATCCGCGGAAAGCGACAATTCGGCCTGGGTCGGCACCTCGGTGTGACCGCTGGGCTCGCTGGAGCCCGCCGTATGCACGGCGAAGCCGAGCTGCCGGGCTTCTGCCAGTGCTTTCTTGCCCCAGATGCCGGTATACAGGAAGTTGGCCGCCCCGCCCTGCCCCAGCAGGTTCATCGGCACCATGGAGAACTGCAGGCTGGCACCTCCCTGCAGGAACAGCACCTTGTAGTTCTCGGGCACGGCGAGCAGTTCGCGAAGGTCGGCTTCGGCCTGCTCGGCGATGGCGACGAACTCCGGCGAGCGGTGGCTCATCTCCATTACCGAGAGCCCGCGACCCTGGTAGTCGAGCAGCTCTTCCCTTGCGCGTTCCAGCACTGGGGTGGGCAGCGCCGCGGGACCGGCGCAGAAGTTATAGTGGCGTGTCATCAGCGTGGTGTTCCGTCTCAGCTCAAGCTTGGTTACTTGACCGACACGCGATGAGCTGATCCGTCGACAAGCCTTCGTGAGGGCGCTGTGAACCCCTCCCTGGGCGCTACTTTTGCCTTCCATGGCAAAAGACCCTCACTTCGGCTTGCCCCCGGCGCTCATCGCTCGGCATTCTGCGGCAGGCCTTATTCGTCGTTGTGGCTTTCGTCTGCACCGCCGTTTGCGTCCGCTTCCGGACCGTCCTGCCGCCCGGCTTGCGGCGCATCCTCCGGGGCATGCTCGGCATCGTTCTCGGGCTCGACCTCCACCTCGGCCTCCGCTTCGGGCTCGTCGATGCGCACGGTCTTGACCAGCTTCTCGTCGTTGCCCAGGCGAATCAACATCACGCCCTGGGTGTTGCGCGAGGTGATCGAGACCTCATCGACACGGGTCCGGACCAGGGTGCCACGGTCGGTGATCAGCATCATCTCGTCGGCGGAGTAGACCTGCATGGCCGCCACCAGGGAGCCGTTGCGCTCACTGGTCTGCATGGCGATGACACCCTGACCGCCACGCCCGCGCAGCGGGAACTCCTCGAGACGGGTGCGCTTGCCGTAGCCGTTCTCGGAAGCGGTGAGGATGTAGATTTGCCCACCGTTGCCGTTCTCGAGCGTCGCAGCCTCTTCGCCTTCCGTCTCGCTGTCGGCGTCGGCGTCGATCTGCTGGCTCTTGGGAATGATCAGGCTGATCACCTCGGCATCGCCCAGCAGTTTCATGCCGCGTACGCCGCGTGCGGTACGCCCCATGGCGCGCACGTTGCTCTCTTCGAAGCGGATCGCCTTGCCATTGGACGACAGCATCATGACATGGTCGTTGCCCGAAGTGATGGCGGCCCCCACCAGGCGGTCGCCCTCTTCGATGTCGATGGCGATCAGGCCCACGCTGCGTGGCCGCGAGAACTGGTCGAGGCTGGTGCGCTTGACCGTGCCCTTGGCAGTGGCGAAGAAGATGTAGCAGTCGGGGCTGTAGTCCTTCACCGGCATGATGGCGTTGATCGACTCGCCTTCGTCCAGCGGCAGCAGATTGACCAGCGGTTTGCCACGCGAGCCGCGGCTGGCCGCCGGCATCTCGTAGACCTTGAGCCAGTAGACCTTGCCCTTGTTGGAGAACAGCAGCACGGTGTCGTGAGTGGAGGCCACCAGCAGGTGCTCGATGACGTCCTCGTCCTTCATGCTGGTTGCCGACTTGCCGCGTCCGCCGCGGCGCTGGGCCTGGTAATCGGAGAGCGGCTGGGTCTTGGCGTAACCGGTACGCGAGACCGTGACCACCATGTCCTCCTCGGCGATCAGGTCTTCGATGGAGAGGTCGAGGTGGCTGGCCTGGATCTCGGTGCGCCGCGGGTCGCCAAACTGGTCGCGCACCGCGGTGAGCTCCTCGCGAATCACTTCGAGCAGGCGCTCGCTGGAGGCCAGGATGGCCATCAGCTCGGCGATCTTCTCGAGAATGCCCAGGTACTCGTCGAGCAGCTTCTCGGTCTCGAGACCGGTGAGGCGATGCAGGCGCAGCTCGAGGATGGCCTGGGCCTGGGCCGGCGACAGGCGGTATTCGGTGCCGGTGGTATTGAGGCCGAACCCCTCCTCCAGCTCCTCGGGCTTGCACGAGGTGGCGCCGGCGCGCTCGAGCATGGCGGTGACCTGGCCGGGCTGCCAGACCTTGTCGAGCAGCTTCTCCTTGGCCTCGGCAGCGCTCGGCGAGGCCTTGATCAGCTCGATCACCTCGTCGATGTTGGAGATGGCAACGGCCAGGCCTTCGAGGATGTGGCCGCGCTCGCGGGCCTTCTTCAGCTCGTACAGGGTGCGCCGTGTGACCACTTCGCGACGATGGCGAATGAAGGCCTCGAGCACCTCCTTGAGGTTGAGGATCTTCGGCTGGCCATCCTCGATGGCGACCATGTTGATGCCGAAGACGTTCTGCAGCTGGGTCTGGGCGAAGAGATTGTTGACCACCACTTCGCCGGACTCGCCGCGCTTGACCTCGATCACCACGCGCAACCCATCCTTGTCGGATTCGTCGCGCAGTTCGGCGATGCCTTCGATCTTCTTGTCCTTGACCAGCTCGGCGATCTTCTCGATCAGCCGCGCCTTGTTCACCTGGTACGGCAGCTCGGTGACGATGATGTGGTCGCGGCCGGTCTTGTCGTCGTGCTCGATGGTGTGGCGGGCGCGCACGTAGATGCGCCCGCGACCGGTGCGATATGCCTCGAGGATGCCGGCGCGGCCATTGATGATGCCTGCCGTGGGGAAGTCGGGACCGGAGATGTACTCCATCAGGTCGTCGACGGTCAGGGTGTAGTCGTCGATCAACGCCAGGCAGCCGTTGATCACCTCGCCCATGTTGTGCGGCGGGATGTTGGTCGCCATGCCCACGGCAATGCCCGAGGAGCCATTGATCAGCAGGTTGGGCACCTTGGTCGGCAGCACATCGGGAATACGCTCGGTGCCGTCGTAGTTGTCGACCCAGTCGACGGTGTCCTTGTCGAGGTCGGCCAGCAGCTCGTGTGCCAACCGGGCCATGCGCACTTCGGTGTAACGCATGGCCGCGGCACTGTCGCCGTCGATGGAGCCGAAGTTGCCTTGGCCGTCGACCAGGACATGGCGCATGGAGAAGTCCTGGGCCATGCGCACGATGGTGTCGTAGACCGCGCTGTCACCGTGCGGGTGGTACTTACCGATGACATCGCCCACCACGCGGGCCGACTTCTTGTAGGGCTTGTTCCAGTCGTTGCCGAGTTCGTGCATGGCGAACAGCACGCGCCGATGCACCGGCTTGAGGCCGTCGCGCACGTCCGGCAGCGCACGGCCGATGATCACGCTCATCGCGTAGTCGAGGTACGACTGTTTCAGCTCGTCCTCGATATTGACTGGCAGAATCTCTCTGGCGATGTCACCCATGGGTTGTCGAGTCCTTTACGCTACAGCGATTTGGCACTAGGTAAACGCTCATTACGTAGCGCCATTAACAGCCTGCCATCATACCACTCCGGACGGCACAAAGGCAGCGTGAGGCGCATGCAAAGGATTCGCCGCACGGGAACGGGAGACAGGCGCGCGTCACGCCTCTTTCGGCAGTATCAACGGCACCAGCGCTTGGCGAATCTCGCCTTCGATGGGCATCGACTGCTGGGCACACACGTCGAGCAGGACGAAGGTAAGGTCGGCATCGACGATCTGCCGGCCGTCGCCGATGCGGCGGATCTCCTGATACAGGCGTGCGCTCCGGCTGCCCAGTTCGGCAATGCGCGTGAGTATTTCGAGGTCGTCGCCGGCCACCGCCGCCAGGCGATAATTGATGTTGAGATTGACCGCCACCAGCGCCGGGTTCCCGGTGGCGAAATGCCGGGCGAGATCGGGGCGATCGTCGAAGTAACCCCAGCGCCCCTCTTCCAGGAACTCCAGGTAACGGGCGTTGTTGACGTGGCCATAGCCATCCAGGTGGTAGCCGCGTACACGCAGAGTGACGCGGGAGATACGGTTGTCCATGGCAAGCCCCTTGGTTGTCAGATAATGATGCCGCTCGATTCTAGGCCTGCCGCCCCAGCGAATTCAAACAAGAGTTTGAATTCAGACAGGCCACGGCCACCGTTTGCCACTGGAACCCTGATGCCCCCTTCGCCATAATATGCGTCCTTTCGCTCAGGGATTTGCTCCATGTGGTTCAAGCACTTGCACCTATACCGCCTGCACGGGTCGGCGGAGATTCCGGCAGCCGACCTGGAAGCCGCCCTGGCCGAGCAGGTAGCGCGCACGCCCGGTAGCCAGGAAGCCAGGCGAGTGGGCTGGTGCCCTCCTGCCGGACGCGCCGGTACCGCGCTGTTGCACGAGCTGCAGGGACAGCGCCTGATGACCCTGCTGCGTCATGAGCGGCTGCTCCCCGCGGGTGTGGTGCGCGAGGAGCTGGAAGAACGTAGCGCCGACATCGAGGCTCGCGAGGGTCGCAAGCTGCGCCGCCAGGAGAAGCAAGAACTCAAGGAGCAGATATACGAGGAGCTGCTGCCGCGCGCTTTCATTCGCAGCCAGAAAGTCGACCTGTGGTGGGACACCCGGCGCCACCTGATCGCGGTGAACACCAGCTCACGCAAGCGCGCCGAAGAAGCCCTGGACCTGCTGCGCGAGACACTGGGCAGCCTCAAGGTGACGCCGCTGGCGACCCAGACCCTGCCGATGCGGGCGATGACGGAGTGGCTTGCCGAGGAAGGCTCACGCCCCGCTACGCTGCAGCTCGGCGATCAGGTCGAACTCAAGGCCAAGGGTGACGACGGCGTCTTGCGCGCCCGCCAGGTGGATCTGGACAGCGACGAGATCCAGCAGTTGCTCTCCGCCGGTCGGCAGGCCAGCCGCCTGGGCCTCGAGATCGAGGGCCGTCTCGCCTATGTGCTGCACGACGACCTGACGCTCAAGTCCCTGCGCTTCAGCGATGCCTTGATCGACGAGGCGGGAGAGATCGAGGACGATGGAGATGCCGTCGTGCGCCTCGAAGCCGACTTCATGCTGATGACCCAGGCCCTGGCCGAAGAGATAGAACAATTGATCGCATGGCTGGGCGGCGAGGCCAATGCCGCTCCACAGGCGAGTGAATGATCCAACCCGGCAACCAAGACACACCGATGACCGACACCGCAACAGGCACGACTCCAACGGATCCCTGGGCAGACATCCGCCCCTACCGGGACGACGAGGTAGCAGCGGTTTTGGCGAACCTGGCCAGCAACCGCGAACTGCTGGACGCCCTGACCCGCTATCGCCTGCCACGCCTGAGCCGAACGCTGCCCTGGCTGGCCCGCACTCTGGCGTCTTACGTCATTCGCCGCGAAACGCGCGACGTGGCCAGCGTGCACGATTTCCAGATGCGCGTGGCCCACTACATGGCACGCATGATCCGTACCTCCACTGACGACTTCAGTGTCGAAGGGCTGGAGCGGCTGAATCCCGACACCGCCTACCTGTTCATCGGCAACCATCGCGATATCTCGCTGGACCCGGCGTTCGTCAACTACGCCCTGCACCAGGCCGGACGCGATACCGTGCGCATCGCCATCGGCGACAATCTGCTCAAGAAGCCCTACGTGACCGATCTGATGCGGCTCAACAAGAGCTTCATCGTGCCACGCGCGTTGCGCGGCAAGCGTGCCATGCTGGCGGCCTACCAGAATCTCTCGAGCTACATTCGCCACTCGATTACCGCGGATAACCATTCGATCTGGATGGCTCAGCGTGAAGGGCGCGCCAAGGATGGCATCGACCGTACCGATACGGCCATCATCAAGATGCTGACCATGGCCAGGCGTCAGGAAGATCGCACCGCCCCCATCGGCGATGCCATCGCCGAACTGCGCATGGTACCGGTCTCGATCAGCTACGAGTACGACCCCTGCGACCTGCAGAAAGCGCGTGAACTACATGCCATTCATACCCACGGGCGCTATGAGAAGAGCGAGTACGAGGATATCCAGTCCATCGTGGCCGGCATCACCGGCCACAAGGGACGCGTGGAGCTGCGCTTCGGAGAGCCGCTGGGCACCGGTTTCGATACACCGGAAGCCGTGGCCGCCGAGATCGACCGTCAGGTAATAGGGGGCTATCATCTGTTTCCTAGCCACTACCTGGCACTGGAAGCCTTGGGCGATGCGCCCGAGCTCCTGGACATGAGCGAGGTCAGCGATGTCGACCGGGCACGTTTCCAGGCGCGGCTGAACGAGGTACCCGCCGAGCTTCGCAACTGGTGGTTGGCACAGTATGCCAACCCGGTGCGCAACAAGGCCGCACTGCTCGAGAACAGCGACAAGCCCTCAGCGCGATGAACGCCACGTCACCATCACCTGCCCAAGGCAGCACCCTCAGTCGTCAGACCCAGGCTCGCGAGGCACATCGGGTCACCCTGATCGGCGCGGGGATCGATTGCCTCGTGGGGCTGCTCAAGCTCATCGCCGGCCTGCTGGTGGGCTCTGCCGCCTTGATCGCTGATGGCATTCACTCCTTTTCGGACCTGGTCACCGACGGCTTCGTGATGGCCGCCACCCACTTCGGGCGCCAGGCTCCGGACAGCGACCATCCTTATGGTCACGGCCGCATCGAGACGCTGGCGACGCTATGGCTGGGCAGCGTGCTGATTTTCGTTGCTGGCGGCATCGCCTGGGCCAGCCTCTCACGCCTGCTGGCCGGAGAGCCCATCCCTGCCCCCGGACTCTGGGCCATCGGCGTGGCCGTGGTATCCCTGGCTGCCAAGGAGTGGATCTTCCGCTATACGATGATAGTGGCCAGGCGGGTGCGTTCACGGCTGCTCGAGGCCAATGCCTGGCATTCCCGCTCGGATGCGCTCTCCACCGGCGTGGTTTTGGTCGGCTTGGTGGCCGCGCAGTTCGGTATCGGCTGGGTCGATGCGGTGGCCGCGATCATCGTCGGCGTCATGGTGGGCCAGGTGGGCTGGCGACTGCTGTGGGAATCCGGCCGGGAGCTGATCGACACCGCCCTGCCTGAAAGTGACCAGGAGCAGATGAAGGCTATTGCCGAGGCGGTCCCCGGCGTGGATAGCGTGCACGACCTGCGCACCCGTTCCGTGGGCAGCCACGTCGTCCTTGATCTGCATATCGTGGTTCCGCCACGGCTGACCGTTTCCGAGGCCCACGAGATCGGCAATGCGGTGAGCCGCCAGCTGCGCAACGCCTACCCCGAGCTGGCCGACGTGACCTTCCATATCGACCCCGAAGATGATTCGGACCAGATCGAACATAGCCTGCGTCCAGGCCTGCCACTGCGCCAGGATGTGGAAAGCATGCTCGACGAGGCGTGGCGAGAGTGCCCCGTATGGCAGGATCGTGTTGCCCTGGACCTGCACTACCTGGCCGAACAGATCGACGTCTCGGTCTATGTGCATGAGCTGCCGCCCCGGCGCAGCCTGGAAGATGTCGCTCGCGAACTGCGCGAATCTTCACGAGAGCTGACCTGGCTGGGCAGGCTGCGAGTGTGGCAAGGTCCGGGCAAGGGGTAAAGCAACAACAACCACTATACAGCTGACACAAGTCTCCAAACACAAATTGAGTTTTCCCAGGCACTCTCATCTCTATATTTCTAAACCGGCTGGAAACAGAGCCGATTTCAGATTGCGCGCTCGTTTTCTCTTGATCGGGGCCTGCTATTGCCTGAAGAGCTAAGCTACGCAGGCCTCTGCTCGCGCCCTGTGGCATCCAGCATGCCCTCCATCTCGCTCTCTTCGACGCCGAGCATCTGCAGAATGTTGCGCTGGGCGGCGTTGAGGATGTGCTGGCGCTCCTGCTCGCTGGGCAAGCTCTTGGCGATGGCCACGGCGCCAACCAAGGAGGCGAGAATCACCCGGGACTTGTCGGCGATGATCTCGCGGTCGGGCTCGAACGGCAGCTTCTTCAGGCGGCTCAGGGCGATGAGGCGGGTTTCCAGCATCTTCTTCATGCGCAGGTAGGAGGCCTCGAAGAGCGTCCGAATCTCGGCGTTCTCATTGCCAATCTCATTGAACAGCACCGTCTCGGGCCCCGGCTTGTGCTTGCGTTCCAACTCCTGGAGGTTCCAGCAGTTGGCGACCAGCTCCGTCAGGTGCTTCACTGAGAGGGGCCCCTTGACCAACCGTGCCGCGCGGCTGCTCTCCAGGGTTTCGCGCACCGAGGCGTGGTAGAGCGCTTCCTTCGAGGCGAAGTGCGCATAGAAGGCGCCATGGGTCATCTTGGCCAGCTTCATGATCTGGCCGATGGAAACCTTCTCGAAGCCCTTGCGGCTGAATAGCTCGGTGGCCGACTTGAGGATGCGTTCCCGCGATTTGGCCTTGTGGTTCGTCGAGTAGGGCATGGCGACCTCACACTCCCACGCTGAATATTATCTTGATCATATCAACCTGACTGCTAGCGTGGCACAACCCCAAGCTGTTCAGGAAATTACCATGCAATCACCGCTAGTTATTACCGGCATGGGCATGATCAGCCCGCTTGGCTGCGGCGTCAAGGCAGGCTGGGAGCGCCTGCTTGCCGGCCGTTCCGGCCTCTCTGCGATCACCCGCTTCGATTCAGGCGAGCTACCGGTCAAGGTGGCAGGCTCGGTGCCCGGTATCGGGGACGATCCGGAAGCCGGCCTCGATCCGGATCGCGTGCTCGACGCCAAGGAGCGTCGCAAGCTGGAGCTGTTCAGCCTTTACGCCATGGCGGCCGCCGAAGAGGCGCTGACCCAGGCCAACTGGTTCCCTGAAAGCGATGAGCAGCGCCTTGCCACGGCCACCATCGTGGGCTCCGGCATCGGCGGCTTCCCCACCATCACCCAGGCGCAGAATACCCTCTCGACGCGCGGGCACCGCCGACTCTCCCCGTTCACCGTGCCGGCCTTCCTGGCCAACCTGGCGGCGGGCAACGTCTCGATCCGCTATGGTTTGCGCGGGCCGATCGGCTGCCCCGTCACGGCCTGTGCGGCCGGCGTGCAGGCAATCGGCGACGGCATGCGCATGATCCGCAGCGGCGAGGCCGACATAGCCCTGGTAGGCGGCGCCGAGGCCTGTATCGACCCGCTGTCGCTGGCCAGCTTTCACGCCATGAAGGCGCTCTCCACCGAGCAGGACGCCCCTGCCAAGGCATCGCGCCCGTTCGACCAGGGCCGCAACGGCTTCGTCATGGGCGAAGGTGCGGGGCTGCTGGTGATCGAAACCCTGGCCCACGCCGAGGCACGCGGGGCAACGCCGCTGGCCATTCTCAGCGGCTACGGCACCAGCGCCGATGCCCACCACATCACCGCCGGCCCCGAAGACGGCAGCGGTGCCGCGGCGGCCATTCGCGCGGCGCTTCTAATGGCGGGCATGACGCCCACCGATATCGACCACATCAACGCCCACGCCACCTCGACGCCGGTCGGCGACCGGGCCGAGATCGCCGCCCTGCGCAACGCCTTCGGCGACGCCCTCGCGGGCATTCCGATCTCCGCCACCAAATCCTCGACTGGCCATTTGCTGGGTGCCGCCGGCGGCGTGGAGAGCATCTTCTCCGTTCTCTCCGCCATGCACGACCGCCTGCCCCCTACCCTGAACCTGGAGAACCGAGACGAGGATCTGCACGACCTGGACATCATCTCGGGTGAGGCGCGCCAGCACGCGACCAAGCACGTACTGTGTAACGGCTTCGGCTTCGGCGGTGTGAATGCCGCGCTGATCGTGAGCAAGATTTAAGGTTCAGACCCTTACAAACACTAGAAACGACAACACCCCGAGCCATTTGCTGGCTCGGGGTGTTGGCTTGTTTTATTGATTTAAATTAGATTTTACCCAAGTACTGCATCTCGTCCAGCATGTGAGACGGCACGTCCTCAATCAGTACCAGAGTAATTTCTGACGCCCCTTCGTTCGTGGTAGCAACACTTTCGCCAAGCGAAGCTCGCTTCCAAATTTTGCTGCTAATCTGGAATAAGGAAAGACGAGGAGTTAAGGACAACTTCCACTACGATAATGACAATTCCGGCATGGCGCCCAAGGGAGCCTGGCGCCAAGGCCTGCGTGGAGCAGCGCCATGACAAAACGTCCTCCTTATACAACACGAACCCGTGGCATCCATGAGCTATACGCCGAGGATCCCGAAACGGCAGACCGCCTGCTGTGGGGCCGAGAAGTCGATCCACTGACCCGACGCGGTTTTCTGAAGCGCTCTAGCCTGCTGGCCATGGCCGCCGCTGTGGGCGGCTCCATTCCCTTTGCCGACCGCATGCCCGGCGGGCTCATCCCAGCCGCGTTAGCACAGAGTGACGAGCCCTTCTCTCTCGAAGGAAAGGAAGGGCTGACCGTCCTCAACGACCGCCCGATCAACGCCGAGACGCCCGCGCACCTGCTAGATGACGACATCACCCCGGCGGAGCACATGTTCGTGCGCAACAACGGTATACCGCCAGAGCTGGAAGACATCGACGCCGACAGCTGGGAACTGGAGATTGCCGGAGAGTCATGCGAGAACCCGCAGACATTCACCATTTCCGACCTCAAGGAACGCTTCGAGCAGCACACCCTGCAGCTGCAGGTTGAATGCGGTGGCAACGGGCGCAGCGAGTACGTACCCTCGGCTAGCGGCAACCAGTGGACGACCGGCGCAGTAGCCTGCCCGACCTTCACCGGCGTACGCCTGCGCGACGTACTGGAAGCCTGCGGAATCAAGGACGACGCCGTCTACATCGGATACTACGGCGCTGACCGTCATGCCAGTGGCAATCCCGATAAGGAGGCGATTTCACGCGGCGTGCCCATGGAGAAGGCGCTCGAAGACGAGTCGCTGATCGCCTGGGCCATGAATGACGAAGACATTCCCTATCTGAACGGCTACCCCCTGCGGCTCGTCTGCTCCGGCTGGCCGGGCTCCGTTTCCGGAAAATGGTTAAAGCGGATCGTGGTGCGCAACCAGAAGCACGACGGCGCCAAAATGGCGCCCCCCTCCTACAGCATACCCGAGCATCCGGTGGCGCCGGGCAGCGTGGTGCCCGACGAGGATTTCGTCACCATCGAGTCGATGCCGGTGAAGTCATTGGTTACCTATCCGCGCTCGGGTATCGAGCATGCTCTTGGCGAATCGTTGACGGTACGTGGCCATGCCTGGGCAGGCGATTTGTCGGTTGAGGAAGTCCATGTCTCCCTCGATTTCGGCGCCACTTGGCAGCAGGCCGACCTGCAGCCGCCACCCAATCGCCTCGCCTGGCAGCGCTGGTCAACCACGGTGGGGTTCCCGGAGCCCGGTTACTATGAAATCTGGGCCAAGGCCACCGATTCGGACGGGAGATCCCAACCCATGGTGGTACCGGGCTGGAATCCCAAGGGCTACCTCAACAATGCCTGCCACCGTATCGCGGTGCAGGTGACCTGAGGAGGTAGCCATGAAGCGTTCTCACGCACTCGCCATGCCAGCGTTGGGGATGGCCCTGCTGTGCCTTCCCCTAGGGGCAGGAGCGCAGGAAACGGAAACAGATCCGGACACCGGCCTGATCAAGGCAAGTGGCTGGGAGACGGTGCGCAACAACTGCACCGCCTGTCATTCGGCCAACTTGGTGACTCAGAACAGCGGTACACGCAACCACTGGGAAAACCTCATTCGCTGGATGCAGGAGACACAGGGGCTCTGGAATTTCGAAGCCGAAACGGAGGAGACCATTCTCGACTATCTGGCCGAGTACTACGGCCCCAAGGAAGACACACGGCGTCCTGCACTACCGCGCACGCTAATGCCGGACAATCCGTATCCCACGGTCGCCGATGCCGACTGACCCGGAAAGCCCCTTGCGAGGGGCCTTCCGCTAGAGGCATGTGCCGAACGGCAGCTGCCCCTCTTCACTCCGTCACGATACGGTCCCGTCCATCCTGCTTGGCCCGATAAAGGCGTCGATCCGCCTGCTCGATCAGGCTCGCCGGCGTGCCGCTGACCGGAGTGGCGGTTGCCACCCCCATGCTGACGGTTACGAGGTGAGAAATATCGGAAGCCCGATGTGGGATGGCCGCGTCACTGATAGCCGCCCGGCAGCGCTCCGCCACTTCCCGGGCGGCCTCCAGGTCCGTTTCCGGCAAGACGAGGGCGAACTCCTCGCCGCCGAAGCGGGCCAGAAGATCGCGAGGGCGCAGGATAGACGAACCGAGAATGTGCGCGATACGACGCAGGCAGTCGTCGCCGGCGAGATGGCCGTAGTGGTCGTTGTACTGCTTGAAGCAGTCGATATCCAACATGATGAACGACAGCGGGTGGCCGTTGCGCCGGGCACTCGCCCATTCAGCCTCCAGCGAGGAGTCGAGCAGACGGCGATTCGCCACGCCGGTGAGACCGTCCTGATAGGAGAGTTCTTCGAGCTCCCGCTGGAGCCGCAGCAGCTTCTCTTCGCTTTTCTTGCGCTCGCTGATGTCGAACATGAAGCCTATCAGCGCTTCCACTTCGCCCGCATCATTGCGCACTACATGCACCACATCGCGAATCCACACGTAGCTGCCGTCGGCCTTCAGCGCTCGGTAGTCCGCCTCGTGATCGACCCCCGCCTTGGACTGTGCGACGCAGAAGTTGACGACCCGGTCGCGGTCCTCCGGGTGCATGCGCTCTATCCAGTCATCGATGCTGGCCCAGCTATGCTGCGACCAGCCCAGCAGGCTCTCGATCTGAGGCCCGATATAGGAGAATCGCAGCGTTTCCCAATCGATTCTCCAGGGGATGGCCTTGGTAGACTCCAACAGCGCTTTGTATACGGTGGTGTCTACATTCAGCTCCGCAGCAATGTCATTCATAGGGCATGGCTCCACTGGGCTGCTAGGCGCGTCCATGCGGTTATGAATCTTGGTTTTCAGACTCTGCCATAGCGAGCCCAGAATCAAAGCAAAAAATCAACTATTAGACTCATAGGGGGTAGGCGACTGCCTGATGCGAGCCTTGATTCGACTGAGAGCCACGGGCGTGACTCGAACGTAGCCGGCAATGTCGCGGTCGGTCACTCGTTCGGCAATATGGGGATACTCCTCGATGAAACGCCGGTAACGCTCCTCCGCGGAGAGAGTCAGCAGGTCGCGCTCACGGGCTTCTTTGCGAAAGCCGTAGAGTTCAAAGGCTCGCCTGAGGGCGCGCTGCCACTGGGGGTACCTGTCACCGAGCTGGTCCAGCAGGCTATAGGGCAACGATTCGACCGAAGCCGGACAGGCGGCGATGGCGCTGAAACTGGTGAGGCCACCAGGGGAAAATGCAGCAAGACTGGCAAAGAATCTGTCTTCCGCAGCAAATGCCTTGACCCAAGCATCGCCATCGCAGGTCTCGTAGATCATCTTGATGATCCCGGCTTCCACGAAATAAACGAAGGGATGCTTCACGCCGGCATGGAAGAGGATATCTCCGGGCAACAGCGTCTTGCGCCGCAGAGAAGGCTCGACGAGATGCCACTCGGGAAGCGAGCTGTCGGCCAGTCGCTCAAAAATGCGCTTCGCTGTGCTCAAAGAGGCTCCTAGTGAATTGAACTGAGGGTTTCGTCTTCAATATGCCACTAGAACAACGTGTCGACTTATTACTATCCCTGATCGTCCCTTCCCAAAGTTCGCTCCATGACCAAATAGCCGAAAGAGGCCGACCACGTGATCATCATGAAGCCCACCAACGCCTCCGTGCCGGCGAGAAAGCGGATATGCCCGGTGGCAGCCAGGTCTCCCCAGCCCACTGTCGTATACGTGGCAGCGGAAAAGTAAACGCTATCCAGCAGGCTCACCGATGAATAACCTGTGATCTCCCCAAAGCCGTCATGGTTCAAGAGCCACCAGAAGGCCGCCCCAAATGCCCATATCTCAATGACATGTGCGAATATCAGCACGAACATGACACAAAGCAGGATCGGCCTTCTACGCACCTCGCCGGGAAAATTGCGCTGCCGCCTGCCACACCAGCGGCTCAGCAGCTGGATGACCTCGTAATGAAAGACCACCACGATACCAACCACCGCCGCCGTTACCAGTACCATCACCCACTCAGGATCGACAAACAACAACGGCAGTCACCTTGTATCCAGTCTTGAAAAGCGTTCGCGTCTTGGTGCCAAGGCAGCAGCGGTCGGCGGTTTCAAGGGTCCATTCGCAGCAGGCTCGGCCTACGGTTAGCCTGCCGCGTTCAAGGGCTGATGGGAAGCCCTGAGCACGGCGAACCGAAGGATGGTCATGAGCTGGGCTTTATTTCTTTCGTCATCAGGATCCAGTCTCCCGTGTGAGGGCAGCCAGGAAACTGAGCGATCGGCCGGATGCACCATCTGGCCGGCGTACGGCAGCTCGGGTACCCCGTCGAAGGTAGCGAGGGTCAGGTCGACCAAGCAGAGTCGTGTCATCAATCATCGGGCATCAAACGTTTGCCGAGGCTGACCGCCTCATCCACCGAATAGCCGAGCTTACGGTAGAAAGCCAGCACGGTTTCGTTGGTGGTACGCACGAGGATGTTCAGCTTGGGGCATCCCATGGCATGCAGCCTCTGCTCGATGGTTGCCATCAGGAGGCGGCCCAGGCCCTGGTGTTGGCAGGCAGGATCGACGGTGAGGTAGTAAACGGAGCCACGATGCCCATCGTAGCCCGCCATTGCCGTCGCAATGACACGGCCTTCCCGCTCGCCCACGAAGAACAACTCGGGTTGCATCGACACCTTTCTTTCGATGTCTTTCGCAGGGTCGTTCCAGGGCCGTACCAGACCGCAGGCATGCCAGAGTGCAATGACCGCCGACTGGTCTTCCTCCTGGTAGGTTCTGATCTTGACCGTCACTCCGCGCATGCACTTGGCCTCAGACCAGTAGAAGTGCTTTATCGATGGGCTTGAACTCACTGGCGGCGTTCATCAGTGAGTGAGCCGTCAACTGAGGCACACCATAGACCTCGACTCTTTTGCCAAGCACTTGGCGTACCTTGTTTACCAGCAGGTCAAAATCTCCATCGCCCGACACCAGCACGATGACATCGGCCTGGTCGGCATACTCGATGGCATCGAGGGTGATGCCGACATCCCAATCGCCCTTTGCGGTGCCGTCCGCTCTCTGGATGAATGGCTTCAGCTTCACCTCGAACCCAATGGCACGAAGAATACGCTGGAATTCTTGCTGCTTCCGGTCGCCCTTGTCGATGGCATAGGCGATGGCTTTCACGACCTCTCTGCCCGAAGTGGTCTCCGACCAGAACTTGTTGTAGTCGAAATTCCGCTTATAGGCTTCCCGCACCGTGTAGTAGACATTCTGGACGTCAACGAATATCGCGACCTTTTCCATCCCCCCTCCCTGCCTCGAACAAGCCCATACAACCGCTAGAATTCCCGGCTCAAGCGACTGGTTGCAGCCGAGCGTAGTGCTTACCCCTTCTTCTGCCAAGGCCAATGGCCACTCAGTTCCACCTCTAGGGTAAAGCTGAGGAAGGTACGAATTATCACTACGATCGCCAGGATGCCTACCGTTTCGAAGGTCAACTCTACTGCAACGGTATGGATGATATCAGCCGCCACGAGGAGCTCCAGACCAAGCAGGATCCCTTTGCCGAGTCGCTGACGTACCTGCCCGAATATCGCTTCTGTATACCCTTGCCGCCTCAGTGATATCGGCTCGACGATCAGCGCATACAGGGTGAACCCCGCAATGATGAGGATACCGAGTATCTCCATCGAAGCGACTCCGATCTCTGCAATGGGTGCTACGATCTCCACGCGTGCCTCCTCCATGGTGTCTGCTCCGGGGCGGCTCTAGCTTGCGCCGCCAGTTAGCCGCCGTGCCTGAAGTAACGTAGCAGGATCGTGGAGAGGTGCGGACCAGGACGAAGCGCCCCGAGCCAGCGAACTGGCCCGGGGCGCTCTCGTGTTGCCGGGAGTGGCAGCGGTACGGCTTACACCCCTACCCCTGCTCTGGCGGCACGGTGGGCGTGCAGCTTCTTGTAGCTCTCGATCAGGCGCTGGTGCTTCTCCAAGCCTTCGAGCTGCATGTTGGTGGGCGTCAGGCCGTGGAAGCGCACCTCGCCGTTCACCGAGCCGACCACCGCGGCCATGGTCTGCTCACCGAACATGCGGGTAAGGTTGTGGCGGTAGTCGTCGAGCTCCAGCTCGTCGTCGAGTTCGATCTCCAGCACCACGGCCATGGCCTGGTAGAACAGCCCGCGCTCCACGGTATTGTCGTTGTACTGTTGGAACATCCCGACCCGCTCCAGGGCTTCTTCGTGCTGCCCCAAGGCTAGATTGATCAGCAGCTTAAGTTCGAGAATGGTGAGCTGCCCCCACACGGTATTCTCGTCGAACTCGATGCCGATCAGGGTGATGATATCCATGTGCTCGTCGAGCTGGCTCTCCTCCAGGCGCTCCAGCAGGTCGGCGAGCCGCTCGTCGCTCAGCTCATGCAGATGCAGGATGTCCTCGCGGTAATCCAGCGCCATGTTGGTGTTGTCCCAGATCAGGTCCTCCACCGGGTACACCTCGGAGTAGCCCGGCACCAGGATGCGGCACACCGGCGCGCCCAGGTCCTCGTGAACAGCCATGTAGGCCTCGAGGCCCAGCTCTTCCAGGATGCCGAACAGCGTGGCGGCTTCCTCGGCATTGGTGCCGGAAAAGTCCCAGTCAGCGAACTCGACGTCGCTCTTGGCGCTGAAGAAACGCCACGAGACCAGCCCCGAGGAGTCGATGAAGTGCTCGACGAAGTTGTTCGGCTCGGAGACGGCCTGAGAGTTGAAGGTCGGCGGCAGGAAGTCGTTCAGGCCTTCGAAGCTGCGACCCTGAAGCAGCTCGGTAAGGCTGCGCTCCAGCGCCACCTCGAAGCTGGGATGAGCGCCGAAGGAGGCGAACACGCCGCCGGTGCGTGGGTTCATCAGCGTCACGCACATCACCGGGAACTGACCGCCCAGCGAGGCATCCTTGACCAGCACCGGGAAGCCCTGGGCCTCCAGCGCCTGGATGCCCTCGATAATCGCCGGGTAGCGCTCGAGCACTGTCATGGGCACGTCGGGCAGCGCGAGTTCCTGCTCGAGAATCTGGCGCTTCACCGCCCGCTCGAAGATCTCCGAGAGGCACTGCACCTGCGCCTCCTCCAGCGTGTTGCCGGCGCTCATGCCGTTGCTGAGGTAGAGGTTCTCGATCAGGTTGGAGGGGAAGTAGACCGTCTCGCCATCCGACTGGCGCACGAAGGGCAAGGCGACGATGCCGCGCTCGCGCTTGCCGGAGTTGGTATCGATCAGGTGCGAGCCGCGCAGCTCGCCCTCCGGGTCGTAGATCTCGCGGGTATAGTCGTCGAGGATGCCTTCGGGCAGCTCGTCGTTAGGCCCGGGCTTGAACCACTCTTCGTTGGGGTAGTGCACGAAGGCGCTTCCCGCGATCTCTTCGCCGAAGAACTGGTCGTTGTAGAAGAAGTTGCAGCTCAGGCGCTCGATGAACTCGCCCAGCGCCGAGCACAGCGCGCTCTCCTTGGTGGCGCCCTTGCCGTTGGTGAAGCACATCGGCGAGGCGGCGTCGCGAATGTGCAGCGACCACACGTGGGGCACGATGTTGCGCCAGGAGGCGATCTCGATCTTCATGCCCAGCTCCGCCAGCATGCCGGACATGTTGGCGATCGTCTGCTCCAGCGGCAGGTCCTTACCCTCGATCCAGGTGTAGGCCTCTTCGTCAGGCTGCACCATCAGCAGGGCCTGGGCGTCCTCGTCGAGGTTCTCCACCGTCTCGATCTGGAACTCGGGGCCGGTCTGCACCACTTTCTTGACCGTGCAGCGGTCGATGGAGCGCAGGATGCCCTCGCGGTCCTTCTCGGAGATGTCTTCCGGCAGCTCGACCTGGATCTTGAAGATCTGGTTGTAGCGGTTCTCGGGGTCGACGATGTTGTTCTGCGAGAGCCGGATGTTCTCGGTGGGAATGTCACGCGCCTTGCAGTACACCCGCACGAAGTAGGCCGCGCAGAGCGCGGAGGACGCCAGGAAGTAGTCGAAGGGGCTTGGCGCCGAACCGTCGCCCTTGTAGCGAATGGGCTGGTCGGTGATGACGGTGAAATCGTCAAACTTGGCTTCAAGCCTGAGATTTTCAAGGAAGTTGACTTTGATTTCCATGACGGGCTACCGATGGGGAAGTGTTGCTGGCGCAGGCCGAGGCGCGCAGTCTACCACACCACCACAGCCCTTTCGGCAATAGCTCGCGAGGCGGAAGGGTTTTTGGAATCCGGCACGTGTCGGATGGAGGGAGTGAACGAGAGGCCAACCGTAGGCCGAACAAGAAGCTACCCGGTAAACGGGTTACCGGGTAGTTCCCTGCGTACTGGTGTCTTTATCGTCAGAGCTGTCTCAGCAGCTTTCGTTACTCAACTTAACGCTTGGTAACGATGAAAGCAACATAGACAAAGGACTAAGATGAAATACTGCACTCGTATCCCACGTCAGGCGGTAATGACGTTAAACAATTGAACGAGCAGTGGTTAGTGGCCTTTCATGAGCTCATATCATAGCGCCCTGCCCGATTTGTCGCAGCAGAAAGTCTAATACTGCCTTCATGAATTCCGCTGGGTATTCGATGTGAGTCATATGGGCAGCTGGCATGACCGCCAGCCTGGCACCAGGGATGGTGGCAGCCATGGCTTCGCTGTGGCTGACGGTGGTCACCGGGTCATGCTCGCCTGCGATGATGAGAGTCGGGGTCGTGATGAGCGCAATGGTACGCCGCATGTCGGTGTCGCGCACGGCTGCGTAGGAGCCAGCGAGGCCCTGCGGATCCGTCTCCAGAAGCGTAGTACGAAACGGCTCCACGACTGGATTCCCTGGTTCCAGCATTCGCGCCGGAAACCAGTTGCGCAGAAACCTCATGGTAGTTTGCTGCATGTCTTGCGCCTCGAGCACGGTAGCGATGGCATCGTCCCATTGCCCGGGCGGCCCCAGGTACGAGGCGGTATTGCTCAGGATCAGCCGGTCGATTCGCTCTGGTGCATGAATACCCAGCCACTGGCCAACGAACCCGCCCAGCGAGAGCCCAAGAAAATGAGCTCTTGCGACATTCAAATTATCCAATAGCTCCAGCACATCCCTGCTGAGCCGGTCAATGGAGTAGGCACCAGCTGGGACGCCCGACTCCCCATGTCCACGCATGTCGTAGCGCACCACGCGGTAATGCTTGGCCAGCTCGGTCACCTGGCGATCCCACATGCTCAGGTCCGTGGCAATCGAGTTGGAGAGTACCAGCGCGGGACTCTCGGCAGGCCCGTCGATGCGATAGGCGATGCGAACGCCATCGCCCGTGGTGAAGAACGAACGCGGACTGGCATTCAATGATTTGGAAGCCATGCGGGACATATCGAACTCCTCAGGCAATGTGCCTTGGTGGTGAAGGACCATTCGATAGTAGTTGTGCCCCTTGACAAAAAATATTACATAGTTTGAAACATCCCTGTTGGTTAGATTGACAATGAACAGGTTCACACTGCACGAGTTGTACTGCTTCGTCGCCGTCGTCGAGGAAGGAGGCTTTCAAGCGGCGGCGACCGTGCTCAACCGCTCGCATGCCGCGGTATTTGCCGCGCTGGCGAAACTCGAACGTCAGTTCGGCATCGCCCTGCTGGACCGGAGCGGCTACCGGGTATGCCCCACCGAAGCCGGGCTGTCGTTATATCGTCGTGCCCAGTCGCTGTTGCGCGAAGCGGAAGCGCTATCCCTGCATGCCAGGCAAATGGCCATGGGCGAAGAGACCGAACTCAACATCGTGATCGGCGACCTCTGCCCTCGTTCGAAGATCCTTGGTCTACTCAGCCGTTTCTTTGCCGATTTTCCCAATACGCGCCTGCAGCTCCATTACGAGGCCGTGACTGGACCTTGGGAGCGGTTGCAGAAAGGCGAGGCCGATCTGATTCTGCACCGGATCGACAAGAGCGACCTGCAGTTGGAGTGGATCGACATTGGCACGGTTTCATTAGTCCCGGTCGTTGCACCGGGCTTCCTGCCCTTCCCCATTACTGACGCGATCACGCCGGAGCAGATGCGCGAGCTGACCCAATGCGTACTGCGTGACACAGCGCAGCACACCGAGCCTCGCAGTTACTATGTGGTGGGCGGCACTTTTCAGTGCAATGTGGCCGATCACGAGATGAAGAAGGACTTCATTTTGCAAGGCATGGCTTGGGGCCATCTGCCACGCTTCATGATCGAGGAGGAGTTGCGCGACGGCCGCTTGCTCTCCATTGCCGGGCGTCATTTCCCCGGAATTACCGAGGAGCTGGTCGTAGGACGTCGGCGCGACCGCCCTCACGGGCCTGTCGCCGAGCGGCTGTGGGAGGAGCTTGAGGCACAGACACCCATGATGTCCTTGGTACTCAGCTCCCACGAAACATGACGCTAGAGGTGTGCATGATAATGACGCGTCTCTTGCCAACAGGCATTGAGACCATCCACGTAGACGTTAGTGGTCTTCGACAGCTCCTCTTCGCTGATACCGTTCAGGCAGCCGAGCGTGGGATTTGACTTCGTCCCACATTGACATGTCGTCTGGAGTCGAAGAAATCGACATGAGCCATGCTTCGTTCAGGGTTGCGCATCCTTCAACCATGCCAGCGCACGCTGTTCATGTAGCTTCACGAAATCCGCCTTGCCCTCGGAATAGAGAGTAATATCGTGGCGACAGGCTTTAGCGACTCGCTGCTTCAACTCGCCGTACTCCTGGGCCACGACGGGATGGGCGCGCAGGTAGTCACGAAATGCAAGGTGTCGCTGCACGTCGGCAGATCCCAACTCGAAAGCATGGATCTGATGGGTTCTACTATTCCCTCCCTTGCGGTAGTAACGACGTCCCGGCATGCCAAACTCTCCCAGACACTCATAGCCGATCGCCTCGAAGCTACACGATCGCCCATCCAGTTCCTTTAAGTCAGCCACTTCGAGGAGAATGTCGATAATGGGTTTGGCCTGCAACCCTTCGACGGAAGTGCTGCCGATGTGATGCACACGATATTGCAGACCGTCCACCGCCTCTTCGATAAGCCACCTCTCCTCATCGAATCGGCGCGCCCAGCCCTCCTCGTAAGGGACCACCACGATATCATTCATATTCATCATCAGGCTTATGCTCCGCTTGCATTAGATGCTCGAACGTCGCAGGCATCACGCAGTCCAAGGCTCCCAAGGGCATATACCGAAGACTAGCCGCAAGCTTATCGCCCGCCCGTCACGTCCAGCAGTGCACCAGTCGAGTAGGAAGCTTCGTCGGAAAGCAGCCAGAGAATGGCTCGGGCAACCTCATCGGCCTGTCCGCCGCGCTGCATGGGCACGGAGGCTTTCACCCGCTCGACGCGATCGGGCTCGCCTCCACTGGCATGGATCTCGGTGTAGATCACGCCCGGACGCACCGCATTGACGCGAATGCCTTCGCTGGCGACCTCCTTCGCCAAGCCGACAGTGAAGCTGTCGATGGCACCCTTGGCAGCGGCATAGTCGACGTACTCGTTGGGCGCGCCAAGCCGCGAGGCAATGGAAGAGACGTTGACGATCGCCCCACCCCGGCCTCCGTGCCGGGTCGACATGCGCCGAATGGCCTCGCGGGCACAGAGGAAGCTGCCGATCACATTGGCCGTCAGCACCCGGCTCAGGCGCGCGGCATCCATGTGTTCGACGCGCATCTGCGTCTCCAGAATACCGGCGTTGTTGACCAGCGCCGTGACCGGACCGAGCATTTCATCGACCTGTTCGAAGAGGCGCACCACGTCGGCCTCGGAGCCGACGTCGGCCGCCACGGCAATCGCCTCGCCACCGCCACGGGTGATCTCTTCGGTCACGGCAAGCGCCGCGGCTTCGTTGTGCCGATAATTGACGCACACCGCGTAACCATCCGCGGCACCCAGGCGGGCGGTTGCCGCACCGATGCCCCGGCTGCCACCGGTTATCACCAGGACTCTCTTCAACGCGATTCCTCCTATTGCCGTCCGCGCCCTAATGCTGGCTTGGCGATGAGCGACCATCCTCGAGAAAGGCTTGATGGAAGTTGACGCTACCCTAGTCTCCGAAGCGACTGCCCAAGCTGACCGGGCAAAGCCAGCATCGCTCAGACCTTGGTGACCTTCACCGCAGTACCGGTCGCCACCAGGAACAGCATCGACTTACCGCCGCCGGAAATCTCACTGTAATCGAGGTCGATGCCGATCACCGCGTTGGCGCCGATTTCCTCCGCTTCACGGCGCAGCTCGTCAAGACAGGTTATGCGGGCATCGCGAAGTGCCGCCTGTGACGACTTGTTGCGCCCGCCGAAGAAATCGCGGAAGCCTGCAAACATGTCCTTGAGAATGTTCATGCCGAACACGCATTCGGATGACACAACGTCGATGTGTTCGGTAACGCGATAGCCCTCGAGGTGCGATGAAGTGGTCAGGATCACTCGCTCGGACATGGGATTTCTTCCTTCCGTGATGGCTGTTGTTTTGGCGAGACCGCGAGCAACGCGGCTTGGCGGCACTGCCTGATCGACATCATGCCCTGTCCGCCCGTCGGTGTGAACGGCTCCTGCATGGCCCCGCTGCCGGATTGAAGCCATGACCTGGCCAGCTCCTGCTGATGCATTCATGCTGTACCCAGCTGCCCGGCGGGGGCTCACCGGGCGCCAACGAGGCAGCCAAGGAGCGAATTGCCATGCAGGAAGACGCCGCAGCGAATCCACGACTCCGCCTGGTATACGACGGCGAATGCCCGATGTGCCGTCGTTATGTGCGCTGGCAGCGCATTCGCAAGGAGGTCGGCGAGCTGGAGCTGATCGACGCCAGGCAGGAGAGCGAAGCGCGCCGTGAGCTCACCGCCAGCGGCATCGACCTGGACCAGGGCTTTGCCCTGCAGATCGGCGAACGCTGGTACCACGGCAGCGAGGCGCTGCACCGCCTCACCCTGATCGGTACCCGAAGCGGTGTCTTCAATCGCGCGATGTACCGACTCTTTGCCAGCCAGGAACGCACCGAGAGGCTATATCCGCTGCTCAAGGCTTGCCGCAACGGCCTGCTAAGCCTGCTCGGCATCGATAAGATACGCAATGTAAAACCCCGGCGATGACCCATGCCTTGTCTGGCCATCGCTCGTCGACTCGTCAGACAGAGCCTAGGGATCGTGCGCCTGGGCGCCACCCGGACAGCCGCCCTGCGTTGGTACCGAATACTGGCATCGTCTACGTTGAGATGGCACATGGAGCAAGGACACATCCATCAGCCATTGCCTAAGGAGTTCCCATGAAGCCGCACGGCAAGGCAACCGTTTCATCTTTCGCCACCCTTACAATCGTCGTGCTTGCGAGCATGACAGCGTACGGCCAAGAGAACCCACGCCCTCTCGATGACTGGAATTACGCTGCACTTTATGAGCAAGGTGGACTAAGGGCCGAAGCGCTGCTGGACGCGAAGGCGATGAGTGCCGAAGGCGAAGCGATTGGTGAGGTGAGCAACGTCATCCTGAACGAGGAGAACAAGATCGTCACCCTCGTCGCCGAGGTAGGCGGCATGTGGGACAGTGGCGACCGGCACGTCTCCATTCCCTGGGATGAAGTAGAGCTCACCGAGAAGGGAGTTCGCGTACCGGTCCGCCGCGACAACATCCAGGAGTACGACCTGTTCAATGATGACTATGTCGATGAGGCCTACCTCTCCAAAGGGGAGCTAGAGCAGACCACGCAGATCGAAAGCGACGTCATGACGGGTCCACGCATCTGGAAAATAACCGACATTACGGATGAGTTCGTCAGTGTGGGAAAAGATACGGGCCTGGGCTATGTAACCGACGCCCTTTTTACTCGAGATGGCCTGCTTCAGGCGATCGTGGTAGAGCCCTCCAATAGCGAATTCGGAAATGGCCCACGCGCTTACCCCTTCTATGGCTATTCCGACGACTGGCAGCCAGGATCGCCGAAATACGAACTTCCTTACTCCAAGCAGGCAATCCAGGATCTGCCCACCTTCGACTACGACCAATACGATACTCTTTGGAATGAATGAGTGATCACCCGCTCACGCTTGCCATAGGCGGCAAAAGGAGAGCTGAATGAACAAGCGTATTTTGATGGTATTGACCTCCCACGATCGCCTCGGCGACACCGGCGAGCCCACCGGCTTCTGGCTGGAGGAGCTGGCGGCGCCCTACTACGTCTGCCTGGACGCCGGCGCCGAGGTGGTGCTGGCCTCGCCCAAGGGCGGCAAGCCGCCGCTGGACCCCAAGAGCGACGCCGAGGATAGCCAGACCAAGGCGACTCGCCGTTTCCAGCAGGACAGCCATGCCCAGCAGGCACTGGCCAATACCCACAAGCTGAGCGAAGTCAGCGCCGACGATTTCGACGCCGTCTTCTACCCCGGCGGCCATGGTCCGCTCTGGGATCTGGTCGAGGACAAGGACTCCATCCGTCTTATCGAATCCTTCTGGGCCCAGCAAAAGCCGGTGGCCGCCGTGTGCCACGCGCCCATCGTGCTGCTCCATGCGCGTGACGAAGAAGGAAATCCGATCATCCGTGGTCGCCAGGTGACCGGCTTCACCAACGAGGAGGAAGAAGCCGTGGGTCTCACCCAGGTCGTTCCGCATCTGGTGGAAAACGCACTCAAGGAGGGCGGCGCTCACTACTCCAAGGCCGATGTCTTTGCCTCCTACACCCGCCAGGACGGACGGCTTATCACCGGCCAGAACCCACCCTCCTCCGAGCCGACGGCCAAGCTGCTGCTGGAGGCACTCGGAAAGTAACACCTCAATTTCGTTCAATACCGCGTTCTAGCGACGAGGCACGCTTGGCTCATTGCCACCCTGGAGGATGACGATGAGCCTTGCCTTGATTCTGCCGATGTCGGCATTCGCCCTTGCGGCTTCGATCTCGCCGGGGCCGGTGAACCTGGTGTGCCTGAGCAGCGGCACGCGATACCCCCTATCGCAGGGGCTGGTATTCGTTACCGGCGCAACGCTGGGCTTCGTGGTGCTGTTCGTGGCCGTGGGGCTGGGGCTCTATTCGGTATTGTCGGTGGTACCGGGGCTGGACCGGGCACTGCGCTGGGCCGGTGTGGCATTCCTGTTGTACATGAGCGTTCGGCTGTTCCGCGACGATGGCCGACTGCCGGAGGGGAACACTCAGCGGGCGCCGGGTTTCATGACGGGAGCGCTGATGCAGTGGCTCAATCCCAAGGCGTGGCTGGCCTCGGCCTCGGGGATCGGCGCATATACCAGCGGCAGCGAGCTGAACCAAGTGGTGCTGTTCGCCGCGCTGTATCTGCCGATCTGCTGGCTGTCTCTGGGCAGTTGGGTCTATGCCGGCGCCTTCCTGCGTCGTTACATTCACAGGCCAACCGTACTGATAACGGTCAATCGCACGCTGGCGCTGCTACTCGCCGGTAGCTGTTTATATCTCCTGCTCGACTAAGCGCCGAGCAAAGGCTACTGCTCGTGTGAAGGCTGGCGATACTGCTTCGGCGTGGCAGCCACCAGTCGCTTGAAGGTGCGCTGAAAATGAGGCTGATCGGAGAAACCGGCGTTCAGCGCCGCCTCGGCGATGGGGGTGCCGCCTTTGAGTTCGCGCTGGCCGAGCTGAATGCGCCGGTTGACCAGATAGGCATGTGGCGTAAAGCCGAAGTGCTGCTTGAAGGCGCGAATCAGGTGGCCTGGGCTGTAGCCCGAACGCTCGCAGAGTTCGTCGAGGGAGATGTCTTGCGCCGCGTTCTCGTCCAGGTAGGCGGTAAGCTCGCGCAGCATGACCGGCGCCTCGGGCAGCGGTTGGGCGGGCTGGCCGGCAAGTTCGTGCATCAAGGCACCGAGATATTCGACTACCCCGGTCTGCTTGGCCAGCAGGTCGCGGCTCGGGTTCAGCAGACAGGCCGCCATCTGGCAGTAACCTTCATACCAGCGGGGCTCGCCAAGCACGGCGGTGGCGATGTCCTGCCAACGCGGTTCTGCCAGCAGCCCCGCCTGGTAACGCAACTGGGTCAGCCAGCCGGTATCGACATAGAGCATCAGGTAGGCCCAGGGCCGGTCGTCGATGGCGCTGCAGGCATGCATCCACTCGGGATTCATCATGACCAGGGTGCCGGCTGCTACATGGTAGCGGTCGCTGCGGTAGCGGAAAGTGCTCTCACCCGCGGTAATGGCGCCTAGCGACCAGTGCGTATGGCTATGCGGCGCGTAGCAGACCTTGCGGCCATCCTCGACTTTGCGCAGCTCCACGTGGGGCAGGCGCGGGTCGCGCCAGAACAGGGGTTTGGTGGCATCCGACATGGCAAGGCCTCCCGATTACCGAGTACTTACGATAGCGCTCAGCGGGAAGTGCTGCCACAGGATGACGCGTTGCAGGGTTGAAATCTCTTTGCTACCCAGAAGAAGGAAGGGATGTTGAGTAACGATGATGGCGCAGGAGGTGCCAAATGTCGGATTACCTCGAACAGGGCGAGATCTATTTCTTCTATCGTCCCAAGGTCAATGTAGAGAGAGTGCAGAGCCTGGATGACGTTCAGCGGCTGCATGTGGTACTGGCCCCGAAGGATGGCGCCAAGATTCGACTGTTCCTGGTGGGCAAGAAACGCTTGCCCGAGATTAGCCGGGGCAAGCCGAAGTCCACCGCTCGCGAGTGGATGATGAACGACCTGAGCGGAAAGCCGCAGGAGATCGGCAAGGCGCTGGCGCCTCTCGAGTACGACACCAAGACTCGTGGCGAACAGGAACAGGGCGAGGCGATTCCTGCCGGCGAGGGCCGCTACGCTATCTTCGAGCGCGACGGCAGTTCGCGCTTGGCCTATCGCCTGACTAGCCCCGACAAGCCCGGCAAGGCGCAACGTGAGCTGGGTATCCTGCCCCAGGCAAGCTACATCATCTCGGTGCGCAACCCGGCCGTCGACGTGCCCGGCTTTCCCCACGCCAAGCCGGACTTCCCCAAGCGCCTCGAAGAGAAGTTCGCCGATAAGCGCTGGATCGACATCGACGATCCCAAGCTGCTTGACTACGAAAAGGCTCAACTGTTGCTGATCGGCGCACATGACGATCTCGGTGAGGAGGGCATCGAGATAACCGGCTCGGCCAATCTGTTCAAGACGCTCGGCTTGAACGAGCGCGAGTGGCCCACCGACGCGCTCGAGGGTGGCAAGCTCGCCGAGCCGCAGATGCAGGCCGAAACACTCGAGCCCAAGCGCGACCGCACCAAGGGCGGCGAGCGAGGCGGCCAGGCAGCCCGTAGAACGGCCTCCGCTGCCGGTATCGCCCAGGCGTTGAAGGGGGTGGAATTTCCCTGCGACAGCCAGGCGTTGCTCGAGCAGGCCAGGGCCAACGATGCCCCGCAGGAGGTCGTCGAGGTGCTGCAAGAAATTCCCTCGCGCGAGTTCGAGACCATGGCCGACGTACAGAGAGCCGTTGGGGAGGTGCGCTGATGGCACAATTCGTCTGCGACATCTGTGGAACCACGTTCGAGCAGAAGTCACGCTACGAGCGACATATGCTCACCTCACATCCGAAGCGAGCCGTATCTGCCGCCGATATCGAAAAGGCGCTGAGAGGCATCGACTTTCCCAGGCAACGTGGCGAGCTCACCAATGCCGTGAACGGCGAGGATCGAGAGATACGTGACATCATCGAGCAGCTGCCGGAGCGGGAATACCGCGATGCCGCCGAGGTAGCGCGTGCCTTCGGTGAGCTGCGTACCCATAAGACGGCCGCCGAGAACCAACCGAGCAGGCTCGGCGGGAAGCGCGCCGCGCAAGAGCATGCTTCCGCGCCCTCCGCTGCTCGCATCGCCAGTCTCTTCGCCGGCATGACATTTCCGGCCAGCCGCGACGCCTTGCTGGAGCATGCCCGGACCGAGGCGAACGATGCGGAGATGCGCCTGCTCGAGCAGTTCGGCGAGCATACCTACCACAGCATGGCGGAGGTGACACATGAGCTGAAAAGCTTACGCTGATACTGCTTGCGGCTCAGACAAGTGCTAGGCTAAACGGCAAATCCCAAAGAGATGGCGACGCATTGGCAACAGGTCATCTCGTTGTTTTGCAGGCCGGATCAGACCAGTATCTTGGAAAAATTCCGCTCACCTCTCACTCGTGCTTCATTTCCTCCCAGGCGACCCCATCGCCTGGCGACGGCGACATTGGCACCTCGCACCTTCGCCTTCTGCCACACCTTCGGCCTAACCGTGTGGATTGCCCTGGCGGAGGAACGCGGCTGGGCACTGATCGGGCCAGGCCTGTTCCTGCTCCTGTGGCCTGCGGTGGCGTATGGCCACGCCGCCGTTGCCAACGACTCGAAGCGGGCCGAGTTTCGCAACCTATCGCTGGACAGCTTGCTGTTTGGCCTCTGGTGCAGCGTGCTGGACTTCTACGTGCTGGCCACCGTCACCATCGGCCTTGCCTGCCTGATGAACAATATGGTGACAGGCGGCCTGCGACGGATGGCCGTTTCCATGTCCCTGTTTGCCGGCGGCGCGCTGGGCTGGAGCTTGTTGACGGGATTCGACTTCAGGCCCTACGTCAGTAGCGGGCTCGACATCTACCAGGGAACCGGCGCAGTGGTCTACTTGCTTGCGCTTGCTTATGTCATGTATGGGCAAAACCGCAAGATCGGTCGCAGCATCGTCGAGATCAAGTTCCAGAACCGGGTGTTTCACGCCCTCCTCGAACTCGGCGTCGCGGCCAATCGCGCCTCGAACATCCACACCTTGCTGGATGAATCGCTCAAGCACTTGCATGCCGATTTCCCCGAGTATGGATTCGCCGTGTTCCTGCAGGAACGGCAGCGCCCCGAGGTGACACGCTACGCGGCCGTGGCCGGCCTTCGCCTGGGCGCCGAGGATGAACGCCGCCTCGGCGGCTTGCTGGCGAGGCTCCAGGAGCGGCCGGAACACACGATCAAACTACGCGAGAACACCGGTGGCGAACAACTCTACGCCACCTCCATGGCCGGACGGCTGAGCCTGTACGACGGCTGGCTGATCGTGAGAGCCCCCAAGCTTGACGCCCCGCTGGAGCGAATGCTGACTCTGTTCGTCGACCAACTGGCGGCAGCGACCGAAAACAAGCTGCTTCATCTGGCACTGAAGGAAACGGCGGAACGCGACGGACTGACCGGGCTCTACAATCGCGGTTTCTTCGAATCGGCCCTTCAGTTGAGCATCCAGGGCAAGGCCCAGTCGCCGAGCCTGGATTTCGCCGTGTTGATGATGGATGTCGATGGACTCAAGGTGGTGAACGACCGCTACGGTCATGTGGCGGGGGATCAGCTCATCACCACCGTGGCCGAGCGTCTTCAAGTTCACTGTCGCGCCAGCGATATTCTGGCCCGCTACGGCGGCGATGAGTTCGTGGTGTTGTTTCCTTCCGCGGACATCACTGCCGTAAACCGCCTGGCCAATCTGATCAGGACGCATATCGAAGGCCAGCACTGCACCATCACCACCGCCAATGGCGAACGACTGGCGCTGGAGCTGCGCCTGAGCCTCGGCGGCGCCAGCTCATGTGAGATAGCGGCCCAGGAAGTCCTCTCCCTGGCCGACGAGCGCATGTACGACGACAAGACCCAGCGACGCAAGCAGCGCGCCGTCTACGGTTGACGCCACCTCACTGGAACTCGACGCCCGGTCAGCCCGGCGTCATCACGCGCCCCGCAGCGCCCAGGCACTCGCCGCCAGAAACAGGCCGAGGCCAAATGCGGTATGCGCCGCCAGACTCTTCAGCCGGGTTATCGTGGGACTCGGGGTATGCGCGCCGGCAATGCCGATACCGAAGGCGGGCTGCATGACGAAGAAGGGAACCGCCACAGTGCCGACGCCAACGACCAGCGCCGGCGCCAGCGTGGGGTTGCGCACCCACTCTACTCCCCAGAGGTAAACCAGCAGGGCTGCAAAGACGATGCCGATGGCATAGTGCACGATCCACCCCCAGGCGCGCTCGTTGGCAATGGGCGACGCCGCCATGATGGATGAATGCCGGAAACGACCTCGCGCAAAATGACCGAGCCACCTGGCCACCAACGAGTAATCTAGGGATGGCGATTTAAACAGCCGTTGCTGAATGCAGCCCCATAGGTCCATAACCAGCGTGGCGCCGATACCGATCACCATGGAATGCAAGAGTATTTCGTCAACTTCGTGCATGATTGAAATCGCTCGATTGTCCACGACGTGTGCAATGTACGAATTCAAGTGAACTTGAGGTCAAGAGTGATAACTTTGGATATCGCGGACGTCGCGCGGCGCTCCGGTCTGCCGCCCTCGACCCTGCGCTACTACGAAGAAAAGGGGCTCGTTCGCTCGGTGGGAAGAAATGGCCTGCGGCGACTGTTTGCGGAAAACGTTCTGGAGCGATTGTCACTGATTGCCCTGGGGCAGCATGCTGGGTTCTCGCTGGATGAGATAGGCGGCATGCTCAGCACCAAGGGCGGGCCCGATATCGATCGCGCCCAGCTCATGGCCAAAGCGGACGAGCTGGACCGGACGATTCGGCACCTGACGGCAATGCGCGATGGCCTGCGTCATGCCGCCGCCTGCCCTGCCCCGAACCACATGCAGTGCCCGACGTTTCAGCGCCTGTTACGCCATGCGACGCGACCACCTCGGCAGCGGGGCAAATAAAGGGCAGCCACTTCACAGTCAGGCTTATTGAGACATCAGCGGCTTCCTTCAATGGAGCCGGCTCTCGAATGTCAGATCATAGTTGTTGAGCAACGGCGGCATCGGCTTGCTGCTCAGCAAGCGTGTCGGAGGTTTCAAGCGGTACTCACGCCCTTCGAGCAGCCTGGCTAACATGTGGCTCCCCACCAGCAGCACCAGATGACGACCGGGGCAGATACCGGTTCCCTCGCTGAACGGCATCAGCACCCGTTGCTCCATCTGCTCCGGCTGCAGCCACAGGTCGGGATTGAAGCGGTGCGCATCGTCAAGATAGCGGTCGTCCCGGTGAAAGAAGGGAGCGTGCAGCAGCATGGAGGTGTTGGCCGGCATCCAGCCGTTCTCCCACTGCGTGGCCACTGTTGACTCTCGCAGTACCAGTGGCACGGTCGGCCATAGCCTCAGCGACTCCAGGATGCTGGCCCGCAGAAAGCCAAATCGTGGAGACGCATGTGGAATGTCATGTGCAATTTCAGCCTGGGCGCGTTCAGACTCACCGGGGTGCGCCGCCAACAGCGCCAAGGCACGGAAGGTCGCCATCCCCGCTGGGTTGAAGGCCGTCAGCCACTGCGGCACCTGATGCACTGGCTGGGTGACTTCATTGCAAGAAGTCCGCGCCACTTCGGCAGCCAGACTGCCCTTTTCCGCCCGTTCCAAATAGCGAAGAAGTCGTTCGTGAAGGTCCTTCCTGAGATGCTCACGTCCGGGGTGGAGAAAGCCCCAATTGGCGACGGCACGCAGCTTGGACAGTGTCTCGGTGAGAGCGCGGTCGTCGCGAGCGGTATCGCCCAGCACCACACGACGCACTACCCGGTTCCAAGCGTCGACGAACGCGTCCCAGTCGAGATGACCGCCAGCCTGGCGGATGTCTTGCAGCAGTTCGCCGGCTTCCTCTTGGACTACCGTGGCGAAGCGGTCGCCCAGATGGTGCACGGCACAGTGGCTCTGCAGAACGTCATCATTGAACCGACGTCGCTCGGCACGCTCCACGCCATGGGAAATCAACGACATATGGGGTTCGAAGTGGGCCAGAACGCTGCGCTTGGCCCATTCGGCCGTGGCAAAGGGTTCGGGCGTCTGCTCGAGTATGCGATTGGCGTGGCCGGGGTCGAGTACCAGCGCCATCGGCTTGCTATCGGGGCTGCGCAACATCAGCGGACCTGGGCCATACTTCGCCTCGAGCCGCTGCACGCGAAGTATCGCCCGCTGGTCGAGTTTCATACGCTCCGCCAGGCCCACGATCCTGGGGCGTCGGATGATGACACCCTTGGCCACGCTCGGCAGCATGACATCGTTCATGACGGCCAGCGTTTCCGACACGCTCGCCCTGGGCAACCCGTGCTGCAGCGATTCCTTAGTCATCTCACGCTCCTTGGACTGTGTTCCTGACGGCAGTCTAGTCGCGACATCACCCCGCAAGTCTTTGTCGTACCAAACGTTACAAGAGCGAGCGGTTTCGCCACACATCAGGCTCTGCCAAAAAAAAGAGCCGCAGCATGCGGCTCGAGACTAAGGCGAAGGATAGCGTCAGAACTCGCTCCAATCGTCTTCCGCCATATTCTGTTGGCGGGAACGGACAGGCTTCGGATCAGTCAGCCTGACCAATTGGTGCTTCTCATGCCGCTCCTCCTGACTGACGTCTGGTTCATGGTGCTTGGTGACGTGCTGACGCTCGCCCTGCGCCGACGCTGAAGAGGCTCTTTCGTCGACACGGAAGGTGGCAATCAGGGCGGCGAGACGGCGGGCTTGATCTTCCAACGAGGCCGCTGCAGCGCTGGTCTGCTGCACCAGGGAGGCGTTCTGCTGGGTTACCGAATCCATTTCGGTCAACGCCGTGTTGATCTGCTCGATGCCGCTGTTCTGTTCACGTGTGGCGGTGGAAATTTCGGCCATCAGCGCACTCACCTGACGAATCGAGTCGACGGTCTCGTTGATGGTCTGCCCGCTACGCTCGGCCTGCTCAGCGCCGCTGGTAATGCGTGAGGTGGTGTCCTCGATGAGGCCGCGGATCTCCTTGGCGGATTCGGCGCTGCGGCTGGCCAGGGAACGAACCTCGCTTGCCACCACGGCGAAGCCACGCCCCTGCTCGCCCGCCCGCGCCGCCTCGACCGAGGCGTTCAGTGCCAGGATATTGGTCTGGAAGGCGATGGAGTCGATCACTCCGATGATGTCGTTGATGCGCTTGGCGCTCTCGGCTATTTCACGCATCAGTTGTACGGTACGCTCGACCTCCTGTCCGCCGGCCACGGCGGTTTGCGAAGCGGTGGCGGAGAGCCGGTCGGCCTCGATGGCCGAGTCGGTGTTCTTGCTTACCGTGGAGGCCATCTCCTCCATGCTGGAGGCAGTCTCCTGCAGGGCGGAAGCCTGCTGTTCGGTGCGCGAAGAGAGATCCTGGCTACCCGTGGCGATTTCGCCGGCGCCGGTGAAGACGTTCTCGCTGCTGTCGCGCAGCGAGACCACCAAGGACTTGAGCTTCTCCTGCATGTTCTTCAGCGCCGCGTACAGCTGACCGATCTCGTTGCGGCCGCGATCCTCGATGCGTGCGGTCAGGTCGCCATCGGCGATACGCTGGAAATGCGCTATCGCTTCACGCAGCGGGGTGACCACCACCCGCATCAAGGCGATGCGAATGAGGAAGGCGGCTACCACCGCGACCACCAGCAGCGTGGTTGCGATGATCGTTACGTTGCGATCCAGTGCCTCGATCGCCCCGATGTCATCGGCAGCGCGTTGCTCGATGTAATGGATGAAGACCTCCATCGCTTCGTCCAGCGTCGCGCCCAGCTCGGCCAATGTGTCCTGGCTGCGCTGGACCTGAAACGGCGCAGCATCCAGCAGCGGCACCAGGCCCTCGCTGACGAGCGCCTCGTAGGCCTCGGTGATTGCCTGGACATGCGGCCAGCGGCTATCTTGCGCATCGATAGGCACGGCGCGGAATTCCGCGAAGCGTTGCTGTGCCGCATCAATCGCGGCCACGGCCCGCTGCTGGTTCTCCTGAGCCTTGTCGGGGTTGCCTTGGGTGCTGAGACTGGCGTAGCGATCCAGGAAGGTCTGTGCACGCAGCACGTTCACCTGTGCCCGGTTGGCCGTATCGGCCAGCACCATGTTGGTTTCCGCCAACTCGTGCAGCGCCGCTTCCCCCTTGGCACCGGAGTAAAAGCCCAGCCCGCTGATCAAGCCGATCATCAGCACCAATGTCGCTAGCGCCGCTGTCAGGCTCCACTTGATGGATATGTTTTTCATCGTTAGCCCCTTGCATGCTGCTATTTCGTTCTTTTGGTTTTTTGGTATTTCTCTTCTTTTATCTTCATCGGCCCGCGAAGCGAAAAGTTGAGAAAACGTGGAAGACAAATTCGATCTCTGGATATAGAGCAATCGCATAAGTGCGCGCCGGCAATTCTGCTTTGGTCTGACCCGCACTGGCCGACGATCCGGCCGAGGTGCGTAGAAACGGTGGTGGCATGAGCACTTCCCGCCGCGTTGACGCTATGCTGTGAGCCAGGTAGGACGGCGCAAGCAAGGAAATGGACAATGGAAGGAAAGATGCGCGCATCGCGAGATAACGCAACGGAAGAATCCACCACGGAACCACGCAACCTGGTCGAATTGATGCAGGCCATCGAGTCGATCGACACGCCCTCGGGACGAATTCGCTTCGACGAGGTGCTGGATGCCATTGGCCGACGCGCCTTCGGCCCACTGCTGCTGCTGGCAGGCTTCATTACCATGCTGCCGATCGTCGGGGACATTCCCGGCGTTCCCACGCTGATGGCCCTGTTTACCCTGCTCGTCTGCGGTCAGCTGCTGCTGGGTCGCCGCACCTTTTGGCTGCCTGTCTGGCTGCGCAATCGTTCCCTGCCAAGCGACAAGTTGCATCGTGCGTTCAAGTGGATGTACCGCCCAGCCAAGTGGATCGATCGCCTGCTGCATCAGCGCATCACCGTCCTTACGGGCCGTGTCGGCATCCGCTTCACCGCGGCCGCCTGTTTGCTCATCGCCCTGTCGATGCCGCCCATGGAGTTCATTCCGTTTACCGCCAACCTTGCCGGTGCGGCCCTGACACTGTTCGGCCTGTCGATCATGGCGCGCGACGGCGTGCTGACGATCATTGGCTTCGTCATCACGGGATTGTCCCTGGGCGTGGTGCTCGTCAATCTGCTATAGGAGACCCCCATGCTCCCGCTCGAACGGCTGCAGGACGCCCAGCGGCTGATAGCCGATACGTTGGCTCCCACCCCACTGCTGCTCGACCATGTCCTGTCGGAGCGTATCGGCCGGCGCGTGTGGCTCAAGGGTGAGTTGTTCCAGCGTACCGGCTCGTTCAAGCCACGCGGTAGTCTGCACTGGGTGCGAACCGCCAGCCGTGAGGAACTGGCCGGTGGGCTGGGAGCCGTCTCGGCGGGCAATCATGCCCTTGGGCTTGCCTGGGCGGCGGGTCAACTCGGTATTCCGGTCACCATCGTGATGCCGGAGAATGCCAGCCGATTCAAGGTGGAGGGAAGCCGCGCACTGGGCGCCGAAGTGATCCTGCACGGCGACATCAACGAGGCCTGGGAATTCATGCACCGGCTGGTGGAGGAGCGAGGATTGACCCTGGTGCACCCCTACGACGACGAGCGCATCATTGCCGGCCAGGGTACCGTGGGATTGGAAATTCTCGAGCAGGCGCCCGAAGCCACGGTCGTTCTCTGCCCGGTGGGTGGCGGCGGCCTGATCGCCGGCATCGGCTCGGCCACCGCGGCGCTGCGCCCGGGGCTGTCGCTCATCGGTGTGGAACCCAGCGGCGCAGCGAGCATGGCACACGCCTGGGCGCAGGGTGCCCCTTCAAGACTGAAGAAGGTGGAAACCTGCGCCAAGAGCCTGGCTGCGGCCATCGTCGGCGAGCATAGCTATCCGCTTTGCCGGGAGACGACACAGGCCATGGTGCAGATCGACGACGCGGCGATCGGTCGTGCCATGCACCATCTGCTCTACCAGGCCAAGCTGATGGCCGAGCCGGGTGCCGCAGTGGGTGTGGGCGCCCTGCTGGAAGAAGCCGTCACGCTGCCGCCCGAAGGCGATGTGGTTGTGGTGATTACCGGCGGCAACATGAGCCGGGAGGAGCTGACACCCTTTCTTTGATCTTTTCTGGAACTTCGCCGTCAGCTCAAGACAGTATGAAGTAGACGCAGGCCGCGGTGAGTCCGCCCATGGTGCCGTTGAACACACGCCAGGCGCGCGGCGTGCGCAGCCAGCGCCCGATGGCCATGCCGAAGCCCGCCCACAATGCAATGCAGGGTAATCCCACGACCTCTGCGAAACCGGCGAGCAAGAGGGCATTGATCACCGTATTACCCTCTTCCGGAAGAAAACCGGCCATCAGCGCCAGCCCCATCACCCACGCCTTGGGATTGGCGAACTGAAAAGCGGCTGCCTGCCAGAAGCTCAACGGCCGCCCCTCGCCCCGCATGCGCAGATCGGGCGGCGGCGCCGTAGCGATCTTCCACGCCAGATAGAGCAGATAAGCGCTGCCCACCAGCCGGAGCACGACCTGAACCATGGGATAGCGTTCGAAGATAAGGCCCAGGCCCAGGGCGATACTGGCGAACAGCATGAAGCAGCCGCCGAGAATGCCGAAGATGTGCGGCAGGGTACGCAAGAAACCGTAGTTCGCGCCCGAAGCCGTGAGCATTACGTTGTTGGGGCCGGGAGTGATGGTCATCGAGATCATGTAGAGGGCCACCGGCCCGAGGAACGCCAGAGCTTCCATGTCATTGCACCCATACAATTTATCGGTTTCGAGGTAGATTGTGACCACCATTCCCAGCATAATGGGTGCAAACGGGGCGTCAAAGGTTTTATTGTCACCATGACAATGTGGATTCCATCGCTTTCCCACCAAGGCGTGCGCTACCGCGCCATTGCCGAATCCATTGCCGTGGCGGTTCAGGCCGGCGAACTCGCTCCCGGCGAAAAGCTGCCGCCTCAACGTCGCCTGGCCGACCGTATCGGCGTCACGGTGGGCACCGTGACCCGCGCCTATGCCGAAGCCGAGCGGCAGGGATGGGTCGTGGCCCGGGTGGGTAGCGGCACGTTCGTGCGCGGCGGCGAGGGGTCGGCAGGCCAGGATTTCCTCGCCAGCCGCCCCGTGGCGGATGGCACCATCGACCTCAGCCTGAGCCTGCCGCCACCGCATCCGATGCGTGCCGCCAGCCTGGGGCGCGTACTGCATGAAATAGCCGAGCAGCCGGCGGTCCTGCAGCGCGCGGTGGAGTACCAGCCGGATCGCGGCGTACCCGCGCATCGAGAACAGCTGGCCGCCTGGATGACCCGCCTGGGCATGCCCGCCGACCCCGAGCCGCTCATCGTCACCCAAGGAGGGCAGCACGGCATCAACCTGGCGTTGCAGAGCCTGACGCGCCCGGGCGAGCGCATCGTCGCCGACGTGCTCACCTACCCCGGCCTGATCACCGCCGCCAGCCAGGCCCATCTCAAGCTGCAGGGCGTGCCGATGGACGACCAGGGCATGGACATGGATGCCCTCGCCCGGCTCTGCGCACAGCAGGCGCCGCGACTGGTTTACGTTACACCGGATCAGAACAACCCTACCGGCACCCCGCTGAGCGAGACACGGCGCGAGCGGCTGGTGGCGTTGGCCCGCCAACACGACTTCTGGATCGTCGAGGATGGCGTGCAATACCTGCCCGAGGCGGAGCGCGGTACACCGATCTATCGCCTGGCACCGGAGCGCACGCTGTTCATCTTCAGTACCGCCAAGGTGCTGGCCGGTGGCTTGCGCATCGGCACGCTGCTCGCACCCCCGGCGCTGCGCGAGCGGCTGGGCACGGCACTGCGCGCCCAAAGCTGGATGGTGCCGCCGTTGATGGTCGAGGCGGTGTGCCGTTGGGTGGCAAGCGCAGAGAGCGATACTCTGCTGGCCTGGCTGATCGAAGAGCTGGGCGAGCGCCAGCACATGGCACGGAAACGCCTGGCCGGCCACGCCATCAATAGCCGCGGGCACAGTAACAATTTATGGTTGCCGCTCCCCGAAGGACTGCGCAGTGCCGTGTTCGTCGAGGCATTGGCCCAGCGCAAGATTCTGGTGAGTAGCGCCGAGCCCTTCTGCGTAGGCAGCGAACCCGCCCCCCAAGCCTTGCGGCTCTGCCTCAGCGCCGCGCCCTCACGTGAGGCGCTGGCCCAGGCGCTGGATACGCTCGCCGAGCTGCTTGCCACGCCGCCCGCAGCCCCCTGGCAGACGCTATAGCACGACGCGGAGGGTCATGACAGCCGCAGCCGCAGCCCGCGAAAGCGCCTTCGGTACTGACTGGGCGTCAGCCCCACGCGGCGGCCGAACAGGCGTCGGAAGAAGCTGGGGTCGGCATAGCCGAGCTGCTCGGCGATTGCCTCGATGGGCTCGTCATCCTGCTCCAGCAGCTGCTTTGCCTCCTCCAGCCGCAGCGTGTGTACGTAGTCCATCGGGGTCATGCCGGTGGCCGCCTTGAAGCGTCGCTTGAAGGCGCGTTCCGACAGACGGCTGACCTCCACCATGCCGGCCACCGGCGAGTGGCTGTCGTAGTGCTGGGCAAGCCAGACCTGGCAGCGCGCGATGCAGGCATCTTCTACCTGGCGCGAGCTGTTGAGTACGGCATAGGGTTGTTGCCCGTCCCGGTGCCAGTCGATGAGGTGGACACGGGCCAGGCGCATTGCCTCGTCGGTGCCAAGCAGGCGCGCTACCAGATAGAGCGCCAGATCGAACCAACTGGTGCCGCCGCCAGCCATGATCAGCCGCTGCCCTTCGCCGCTGGTGACCAGAATGCGATGCGGATGCACCTGCACCTCGGGATAGCGTCGTGCCAAGGCGTCGCAGTAGGCCCAGTGAGTAGTGGCCTCCTGTCCTGCCAGCATGCCCGCTTCAGCCAGCAGCATGGCCCCGGTGCAGGCCGCCGCCAGCAGCGTCCCTTGAGCATGAAGACCCCGCAACCAGGCAATCTCGGCGTCGTAGCGTCCCGTCAAGCGTTCATCGGGCGCAATGAAGAGATCCGGAATGCAGGCCGCCGTTAGCGGCGGGCACGCATCCAGGCGGCTATCGGGCTGAATCCAGGCGCCATTCGGAGCACGAAAGCCCTCTCCACTCTGTGAGACGATCAGCGGGCGCAACAGCGGCCTGCCCATTTGGCCGTGTATCAGCAACCCCCAGTCCCTGCCCGCCGAACCGAACAGGTCGTACATGCCGTAAAGCGTCGACGCGGTCGCCTCGGGCGTGGCCAGCAGAGCAATGGTCAACGGTTCGTCAGCTTCGATATCGCTGTCCATGGCAGAAAACTCCCGATTGCGTCGGATTACGCTTGTGTGGTGTCGAGCCGGGAGTCGTAACGTTGCCTTGCACGATAACCATAACGGCAACACCCAGGAGAGCCCCCATGTGCGACGTACCCACGCTCAGTGCCCATGAGAACAACAATCGCCACGCCAACGCTGCCCCCGATGCGTTCGAGGAGCGGCTAGTCACGGCGCTCAACGAGAGCGGCTTGATGCTGCTGCTCTCGCTCGGCCATCGCACCGGTCTGCTGTCGGCCATGGCCGGCGCGGCGCCGGAAACCAGCACGGCCCTGGCCATGCGCACCGAACTCGACGAACGCTACGTACGCGAATGGCTCGGCGGCATGGTCGCCGGCGGCGTGATCGAAACCGACCCGCAAGCCGCCACCTACTGGCTGCCGGAACCTCATGCGCAGCTGCTGACGGACAAGGGCCCGGCCAACCTCGCCGTCTACTCGCAGTTTATCGCGATACTGGGGAGTGTGGAGGATGACGTGGTGCGCTGCTTCCGCGAAGGGGGCGGTGTCCCCTACTCGCGCTATCCCCGTTTTCAGGAAGTCATGGCCAGCGACAGCGGCCAGACGGTATTGCCGGCGCTGTTCGACGCCATCCTGCCGCTGGCCAAGGGCTTGACCGAGCGCCTGGAGAGCGGCATACGCGTGCTCGACTGCGCCTGCGGGCGTGGCCAGGCGCTGTTGGCCATGGCTGCGCGCTATCCGGCCAGCCGCTTCGTCGGCTACGACCTGTCGCAGGAGGCCATCGACTGGGCACGCCGCGAAACCGCTCGCGCCGGCCTGACCAATCTCACCTTCGAGGTGCGCGACCTTAGCGACTTCGATGAGACGGCCGAACCCGATGCCTTCGATCTGGTCACGACCTTCGATGGCATTCATGACCAGGCGAGGCCGCGCAGCCTTCTCCGGGGCATCCACCGCTCCCTGGCACCGGACGGCGTCTATCTGGTGCAGGACATCCACGCCTCGAGCCATCACCACCTCGACCGCGAGCATCCGCTGGGCACCATGCTCTATGCGGTATCGGTGAGCCACTGCATGACGGTCTCCCTGGCCCAGGGCGGCGAAGGACTCGGCACCATGTGGGGACGGGAGCGGGCGCTGGCCTATCTGGAGGAGGCCGGCTTTTGCGACATCGAGGTTCACCAGCTCGAGCATGACATCCAGAACGACTATTTCGTCTGTCGTCCCGGGAAAGGCTAGCTAGCGAAGCAGCTCCGCAGCGGTGTACCAAGCGATCATGCGCTCCTCGTCGGTGGGGATGACCCACAGCCCCAGCCTGCTGTCGTCGGCATCGATGCGAGTGGCATGGGCGGCGTTGGCCTGTGGGTCGAGCCGCGCGCCCAGCCACTCGCAGCCCTGCGCCACGGCGGCACGCACCGGGGCGGCACGTTCGCCGATACCGGCGGTGAAGACGAGATGATCGAGCCCACCCAGCGCCGCCGCGAGGCTGCCGATCTCGCGTACGATGCGATAGACGAACAGCTCGACAGCCTCGGCCGCCTCCGGCGCCTGGCTGGCCAACAGCTCGCGCATGTCGCCACTGATACCGGAGACGCCGAGCAGGCCCGATTCCTGGTAGAGCATGCGCTGTACCGCCTCGGCGCTCATGCCCTCCTGCAGGATCAGATGCAGCACCAGGCCAGGGTCGAGGCTGCCGCTGCGGGTGCCCATCATCAGGCCCTCCAGCGCCGTGAAACCGGTGGTCGCGGCGACGCTCCTGCCATTACGTAACGCGCACAGGCTCGCGCCATTGCCCAAGTGGGCGATGATCGTCCGCCCGCTCGCCGTCGACTGGCGGCGCCCTGACACTGCCTCGGCCAGGGCACGACTGACGTAGTCGAAGGAGAGTCCATGAAAGCCGTAGCGGATCATGCCTTGCTGACGATAATGACGCGGCAACGGGAAGGTCTGGGCCACGTCCGGCTGAACGACATGGAAGGCGGTATCGAAGCAGGCGACTTGTGGTAGCGAAGGTCGCAGGCCGGCGAGCGCCCGCACCGGCGCCAAGCCATGGGGCTGGTGCAGCGGGGCCAACGTCACCAATTGTTCCAGTTCGGCACGATTGGCCTCATCGAGTCGCAGCGGCGCACGATACGTCGCGCCACCGTGCACGATGCGATGGCCCACGGCCTGCACGTCGCCCAGGGACGGGTTCGCCTCGACCCAGCCCAGCAATCGCGTCAGCGCCATCTCATGCGTGAGCTCTGGCGGCACGTCACGCAGCGCCACGTCATGCGCCTCACCCAACTCACCGGCGAACCCATCACCGAGTTCCAGCCGAGCCCGATTGCCGAGCCCCGAGAACTGACCACGACAGCGCAGCCTAATCCCCATCGGGGTCTCCGGACGTGCGGCCTCGAACAGTGCAAACTTGAGGCTTGAGGAGCCGCTGTTGATGGCCAGGATCTCTCCGCTCATGGACCGACCTTCTTGTGCTGCTCAGCCACCAGCAGCGCAAGGGCACAGGAAGCCAGGCGGGTGATGGCATCGTCGGCACGGCTGGTGAGAACGATCGGGACCCGTGCACCCATCACCAAGCCGGCCCCGGTGGCATCCGCCAAGTAAGTGAGCTGCTTCATCAGCATGTTGGCCGACTCGAGATCGGGGGCGACCAGAATATCGGCACGCCCCGCTACCGGCGAGACGATTCCCTTGGCCGCTGCCGCGGCCTCGGATACGGCATTGTCGAAGGCCAGCGGCCCGTCGAGCACGCCGCCGATGATCTGGCCGCGCTCGGCCATCTTGCACAGCGCAGCCGCCTCAAGGGTCGAGGCGATCTTGGGATTGACCGTTTCCACCGCCGAGAGGATCGCCACCTTGGGCGACGCATTGCCCACCGCCTGCGCCAGGTCGATGGCGTTCTGCACGATATCCTTCTTGTCGGCCAGCGTCGGATAGATGTTGATCGCCGCATCGGTGATGAACAGTGGGCGCGGGTAGGTCGGCACGTCGAAGGCCATCACGTGGCTCAGGCAGCGCTCGGTGCGCAGGCCGGTGTCGCGTTTGACGACCTCGTGCAGCAGCTCGTTGGTGTGCAGCGCGCCTTTCATCAGCGCTTCTACCCGTCCCGCGCGAGTCATGGCCACGGCCTCGGCGGCTGCCGCATGGCTGTGGGGCACGTCGACGAGCTCGAACTCGGCTATGTCGATACCCGCAGCTTCGGCGGCGGTCTGCACCTTGGCCCGCGGCCCCACCAGCACCGGGCGGATCAGTCCCTGACGCGCCGATTCATAGGCGCCCAGGATCGAGACTTCATCCACCGGGTGCACCACCGCCATGCTCACCGGCGCGGGGTGCTCGGCGGCACTGAGCATCTCGTGCAGGCGTGCCCGCTCGGCCATTCTTACGCGCGGCAGCACGGCACGCGGCCGACTCACTTTCTCGGTGGGGGCCTGCACTTCTGCTTCGCCTTCGATGACGGTCTCGCCGTTCTGGTTGGTGCACAGGCAGGTAAAGACGATCCGCTTATGCTGGGCCTCCTTGCTCAGCACTCGCACGCTGACCCGCAGCACGTCGCCGAGGCGCACCGGCTTGCGAAAGCGCAGGGTCTGGCCGAGGTAGATAGTGCCCGGACCAGGCAGTTCGGTGCCGAGCACGGTGGATATCAGCGCCCCGCCCCACATGCCGTGGGCCACCACTTCCTGGAAACGGGTGCTCTTGGCGAAGTCGTCGTCGAGGTGAGCCGGGTTGATGTCCCCCGACATGATCGCGAAGAGCTTGATGTCGTCGAGGGTCAGCCGCTTCTCGAGCGATGCCGTATCGCCTACCCGGATCTCGTCGAAGGTGCGATTCTCGATATGACCGTTCGCGGTCGACTGGCCCTGCTTGTCCATGCGCTACGCCTTGATCGAAGGTGAGAGGAATCGGCCACGCCGATAGTGCAACGCAGCAAGTCTCAGCCGCTAGCATCGAATACGCTTCCGAGGATGGCAAGCGCCTTGCAGCCCCCAAGCGAAACGTCACAATGAAAGAGACGACCACTCATCGAGCCGAACCATCATGCATCGCTTCCTCAACGATCCGACGTTAGCCGTTCCGGTCTTTCCGGGTAGCCATATCGCCATGGATGGACACTACCTCTTTCTCTCTGGCTTGACCGTGACCGACATCCAGGGTGGCGACGCCGTCGTCGGTGATATCGCAGAGGAAACGCGCTGGGTGATGCGCCGCCTGTCCCGCATGCTGGAATACGCCGGGGCCTCACTGGCGCACGTGGTGCGGGTCGACATTCACCTGACCGACCTGGATACCATCCACATCATGGACGCCGCCTACGCGGAGTTTTTCACCTACCACAGCTACCCCGCGCGCACCTGTACCGAATCACCGCGGCTGAGCGGCGGCGCCAACGTCGAAATCACCCTGATGGCGCGTCAGCCGGACCCCGCCCCCGCCGACTGACCCGCCAGCACCGAGACATGACGCCGCAGCACCGATAGCCTGTCTCGACAAAAGTCGCGTGTTGCACCATACTGGCCGCGCTTGCGATTGGGAATGATACGCAACAGCCAGTTTTTTCGCCTTCCTTGGCGGGCTGCTCAAGATGCCAAATACACCGTCTAATCGGCGCTCCGACCTGCCCCACCTTCTCAACGAGTGATGAAACCCAAGAACATGAAAAGCCATTTTTCGAAGGTTCTCTGCGGCACGGCTCTGGCACTGGGCTGTACCACCGCACTGGCCGAACAGATCACCGTTACCGATATCGCCGGCCGCGAGGTCACCCTCGAGGTTCCCGTCGAGCGCATGATTCTCGGCGAAGGGCGGCAGATCTATCTGCTCGGCGCACTACAGCCGGAAGACCCCTTTGCCGGCGTGGTGGGATGGCGCGAGGATTTCTCCCAGGCCGACCCGGACAACTACGCACGCTACGCTGCCAGGTTTCCGGAACTCGAGGAGCTGCCCACCTTCGGCGGCTTCAAGGACGGCACCTTCGACGTGGAGCAGGCTGCCTCCCTCACCCCCGATGTCGTGCTGATGAACCTCGAGGCCAAGGAGGCCACCGAGGATGCCGCCTATGACGAGAAGCTGGCGGAACTTGGTATCGCCATCGTCTACGTGGATTTCCGTGAAGATCCCCTGCGGCATACCATTCCCTCCATGCGCCTGCTTGGCCAGCTGTTGGGCGAGGAGGAAGACGCCGCGGCCTTCATCGAGTTCTCCGAGACCCAGATGGAACGGGTCACCCAGGTGATCGAGGCCGAGGTCGAGGCCGGTGAGCGTCCGAGTGTCTTCGTCGACCGGGCCGGGGGCTATTCGGAAGACTGCTGCATGAGCTTCGGCCCCGGTAATTTCGGCGAGTACGTCGAGCTTGCCGGTGGCGAGAACATCGCCAAGGACATCATTCCGACCACCTTCGGCACGCTGAATCCCGAGCAGATTCTCGCCGCCAACCCAGAGCACGTGGTGGTGACCGGAGGCAGCGGGGACGCTTATGTGCCCGGCGGCGCCTGGGTCGGCGTGGGTCCCGGCGCCGACCTGGACGCTGCTCACACGAAGCTGGAGGCACTGACCGAGCGCACCGCCATGACCGGTATCGATGCCATCGAGACGGGAAACTTCCACGCCATCTGGCATCAGTTCTACAACAACCCGTATTACTTCGTCGCCGTTCAGCGGTTGGCCAAGTGGTTTCACCCGGAGCTGTTCACCGACCTCGACCCCGAGGCGACGATGATCGAGCTGCACGAGCGCTTCCTGCCCGTGGAATATGAACCCGGCTATTGGGTTTCGCTGAATGAGGAGTGAGGCCATCCAGACAACCGGCAAGCCCGAGGAGCACGGTTTCTACCGTACCCTGGTACTGCGGCGCCAGCTCATCCTGCTGGCGCTCGCGCTGGCTCTGGCGCTGAGCTTCTGTGTCGATCTGGCACTGGGCCCGGCTCGCTTCAGTCTGGGTGAGGTACTGGCCGCCTTGATGACCCCGGATGCCGTGAGTCAACAGGCCCGGGTCATCCTGTGGGAGATCCGCATGCCGGTGGCACTGATGGCTCTGGTCGTCGGTGCCAGCCTGTCGATCGCCGGCGCCCAGATGCAGACCATCCTCAGCAACCCTCTGGCCAGTCCTTTCACCCTGGGGATCTCGGCAGGCGCAAGCTTCGGAGCGGCACTGGCACTGGCGTTCGGCGTGGTGATCATACCCGCCGCGGTGGAATACGTGGTGCCGATCAACGCCTTCATCATGGCCATGGTGACTGCCTTCTTGATCCATGCCATGAGCCTGCGGCGCGGCGTCACGATCGAGACCATCGTGCTGCTGGGCATCGCCATGGTGTTCATCTTCAATTCGCTGATGGCCCTGATCCAGTTCTTCTCCAGCCAGCAGGCCGTGGCGGCCGTGGTGTTCTGGACCATGGGCAGCCTGACCAAGGCCACCTGGCCGAAGTTCTGGATCTCTTTCGTCATCCTCGGTGCGGTGCTGCCGCTGCTGGCGCGCCATGGCTGGGCGCTGACTGCCATGCGCCTGGGCGACACCAAGGCCGAGAGCATGGGCGTCAACCCGCGTGCCCTGCGCCTGGAAGTAATGGTGCTGGTATCGCTGCTGGCCGCCGTTGCCGTGGCGTTCGTCGGTACCATCGGCTTCATCGGCCTGGTCGGCCCGCACATTGCGCGCATGCTGGTAGGTGAGGATCAACGTTTCTTCCTGCCCGGTTCGGCCCTGTGCGGCGCCCTGATACTATCGATCGGCTCGGTGCTGTCGAAAGTCATCCTCCCGGGTACCGTCATTCCCATCGGCATCATCACCTCGCTGGTGGGAATCCCGTTCTTCCTGTTCCTGATCCTGAATCACAAGAAGGCTTCATGGTAACGCTCCAGCTCGATCGCCTGTCGGCTCGCTATGGACGCCGCCAGATCCTGGCGGAAATCACCACTCCCCGCTTCGAGGGCGGTCGAGTGGTGGCGCTGCTGGGGCCCAACGCGGCCGGCAAGTCCACCCTGTTTCGGCGCATCTTCGGGGTGCTCAAGGGCGGCGGCGAGGTTCACATCAGCGGTGCCAGCTCCGCCAGACCAGTGGCGTACATGCCTCAGGACACCGGCGTCAATGCCGTGCTGACCGTGTACGAATCGGTGCTGCTGGCTCGCATGCAGGGGCGCGCCCTGAAGGTGAGCCCGGAAGACCTGGCGAAGGTCGACCAGGCCCTTGACGAGCTTGGCATCACGTCTCTCGTCGAGCGCGACATCGGCGACATCAGCGGCGGCCAGCGTCAGCTCGTCAGTGCCGCCCAGGCCCTGGTGCAGGAACCCGAGATCCTGCTACTCGACGAGCCTACCTCGGCGCTGGACCTGAACCGCCAGATCGGCCTGCTCTCGATCCTGCGGCGCCTCGCCCGGGAGCGCCAGATGCTGATCATGGTCGCCCTGCACGACCTGGGCCATGCGCTGCACTTCACCGATGAAGCAATGGTGCTGCAGAACGGAGAGCTGATCGCCTGCGGTGCGACGCACGACGTGGTCACGCCCGAGCTGCTGCACCGCGTCTACCGCGTCGCGGCGCGTATCGAACCCTGCTCGAAGGGGCGGCCCCAGCTTATCGTCGAAGAGAGCATCTGAGCCGACGGCGGGTTCATCAAAGCGTCATGCCCGGCTCGATGGTATAGCCCATGTCGATGACCCGCTGGCCGGGCTCGCCGCCCTGGATGCGCCGTAGCAGCTCGCTGGCGGCGCGCTTGCCGATCGCCTGGCGCGGCGTGACCACGCTGGCCAGCCGCGGCGTCATCACCTGTCCCACGTCATGGCCGTGAAACCCGGCGATGGCCAGCTGCTCAGGCACCTTGATCCCGCGCCTCAGGCAGGCGAAATAGGCCCCCACCGCGACGTCGTCGTTGGTACAGAAGAGCCCGTCCGTCTCAGGATGCTCTTCGAGCACCTCGTTCAACAGCGCAGCTCCCACCGAATAGGACGAACGCTGGCTGCGCTGCTTGGTCAACGGCAAGAGTCCATGTTCCTCCATGGCCTGTCGGTAGCCCTGCTCACGCTGCAGGGTACGCGAGTCGAGGCGTACCGCGAGGTAGACGATCCGACGCCGGCCATGGCGGATCATTTCGGTCACCATGTCGTGGGCGGCACGCACGTTGTCGAAGCCGATCGACTGGTGCAGCGGCGGGGTCAGTGAATCCATGATCTCTACGGTGGGAATGCCCGCCGTCTCGAGCATGCGGCAGGTTCGCGCTGTGTGGTGGCTGTCGGACAGAATCACACCGTCGACATTGTACGACAGCAGCGACGCCAGGCTGCGCTCCTCGAGTTCCTGGCTATAGCCGTAGTGTGAGAGCATCAAGTGATAGCCCAGCGGCTCGGTCACCTCCTCGATGCCGACCAGCACATCGGCGAACACCTGGTTGGTCAGCGACGGCACCAGCACGCCGATGGAGTGACTGGTGGCACGTGAGAGCAGATCGGGCGCGCGATTGGGAATATAGCCGACCTGCTCCGCCGCTCGAAATATCCGCTCGCGCAAGCCTTCCGATACGGTCGCGGGATCGCGCAGGCAGCGACTCACGGTCATCTTGGTCGCTCCGACCCGGTCGGCGATGTCCTGGAGTGTCGGTCGTTTCTTCTTCACGCTGCCCCACTGGCTACGGTTGGATCTGACAGGTCCCGCAGCGCTCGCTGTCGGCACGAGCGGCATGATACCGAAGTCGCCACGGTCATGCCGCTGTCGCTACCCAACGCTCAGGGCTCGCGGTGGCGGATGTGCGGCAGCGCCGTCAGGAAAGCCTCGACGATCGCCTCGGGCGTGTCACCGATGCGACACGACACGGCTTCGCTCTCGCCCGGCGGTTCGAGATCGTGGAGTTGGCTGTCGAGCATCGCCTCGCCGCGAAAGAAGTGCTCCTCGCGCGCGGCCAGGCGCTGGCGCAACTGCTCGCGCTCTCCTTCGAGAAACAGAAAAGCGAGCTCGGAATCGCCGCGGCGCAGGATGTCACGGTAGCGCTGCTTGAGTGCCGAGCAGGCCAGCACCAGCGAGGCATCACGACGGCGATGGTCGCCGATCAGCCCCGCCAGGGTCTCCAGCCACTCGCGGCGGTCCTCGTCGTCGAGCGGGATGCCATTGGCCATCTTGTCGACGTTGGCCGGCGAGTGGTAATCATCGCCATCGATGAAAGCAACCCCCAGGCGACTGGCGAGCAAGGCGCCGATACGCGACTTGCCCGACCCTGACACGCCCATCACCACGATGCGGTAAGTGGCATCCTTCACGAAACCTCCCGGTTGTCAGTTGCCGCACTCAGTTTCCACGGACTGCGGCCATATCGGGCAGCCAGGTCACGATCCCCGGGAAGGCGATCAACACCACCAGCACCACCAGAAGCGCCACGTAGTAAGGCAACATTGCCCTGACCAGTTGCTCCATGCTGACCCGACCAACGCCGCAGCCCACATAGAGGCAGGTGCCTACCGGAGGCGTCAGCAGGCCGATGCCGAGGATGAAGGCCATCAGCACGCCGAAGTAGACCGGATCGACCCCTACCGAGGTGACGATCGGTGTCAGCATCGGCGCCATGATGACCATTGCCGGAGTCAGGTCCATCACGAAGCCCACCAGCAGCAGCAGGCCGGCGACAATCAGCAGCAGCCAGAACGGCTCCTGGGTGATTGCCTGAACCTGGCGCACCAGGGTCTGCGGCACCATGTTGATGGTCAGGAACCAGGCAATGACGGTGGCGAAGGCCAGCAGCAGCAGCACCATGCCGGTCAGCCGCGCGGTGCGGATCAACATGCCCCACAGTTCGCGGGGATGGAACTCGCGATAGACCGTCAGCGAGATGAGCAGGGAATAGAGCAGTGCCGCCACGGCGGCTTCGGTGGCGGTGAAGACGCCGCCGAGAATGCCACCGATCACGATCACTGGCAGCACCAGCGCCAGCCACGCCGCCTTGAAGGCCTGCCACAGGCGGGCCAATTCAAACTTACGAGTCTGCCCGGCATGCTCGATGCTGGCCATGATGAACGTCGTCACCATCAGCGCGAAGCCAATCAGAAGCCCCGGTACGATGCCGGCAATGAACAGGCGGCTAATCGAGGTTTCGGTCACGATGCCGAACAGGATCAGCGGGATGGAGGGCGGAATGATGATGCCGATGACCGAGGAAACCGTATTGATCGCCGTGGCATGCGGGGCGGTATAGCCCTGCTGCTTCATCGACGGGATCATCATCGCACCGGTGGCGGCGGTGTCAGCCACGGCGGAACCACTGATGCCGCCGAAGAACATCGAGCCGGTGATCGCCACTTGCCCGAGCCCGCCGCGTACGAAACCGACCAAGGCACCGGCCAGCTCCATCAACCGGCGGGCGATGCCGCCGTTGCTCATCACCTCCCCCACCAGGATGAAGAACGGAATGGCCAGCAGCGGGAAGTTGTTGACCCCGCGGATCGACTGCTCGATCAGGATCGACAGCGGTATATCGGTGAGAATCGCCATGACCACGGCGGCAATGCCAAGGCCGAAGGCGATGGGTAGCCCCAGCACGATGGAGGCAAACAGAATGATGAGAAATATCCACAGCATGGGTCAGTCTCCTGGCTGCCGCACGGCGGCTCCGGGTTGGCGCATCAGGCGCAGGCACAGCCAGGCGCGCCAGAGGGCCACGGTGACGATGAACAGCGAACAAAACACCAGCGAGACGTTGATCAGGTTCCACGGTACGCCGAGGATGGCGGTCCGACCGGTGGAGCGCGACATCACCAGATAGCCACCCCAGACCATGATGCTCATCAGCGCCGCGATGATCAGGTGCTGGAGCAGGAACAGGGAATAGGCGGCACGGGGCTTGAGCCGACGCACCAGGAGATCCACGGCGATGTGCTCATAGCGGGCGAAGGCCGCCGCGGCACCGACGAAGATCAGCCAGATGAACAGCATCCTGGCCAGTTCGTCGGCCCACGGCAGAGAATGGTTGAACACCGATCGGCCGAGCACGTTGGCCGATACCGAGACGATCAGGGCCACCAGAATGGTTGCGATCAGATGCTCCATGGCCAGGGTCAGCCAGCGGAAGGCCGCCGGGCCGCGGCGCTGTTCGGTATCGATCTCGAGCGGCTCGCGATTGGGGTCGTCAAGATACACGCCGGGATCGGCCGGAGGTTGGTTGGGCGTGGTCATGCAGCGCTCCGTGCAGGACAAGGGCTTTCCCCTTGCCCTGCAAAATCAGGCGGATGGGAAAGTTACTGGTTGGATTCGACGATGCCCTGAATCTCGGCGATCAGGTCTTCGCCGATTTTCGGCGCCCACTCGTCATAGACCGGCTGCACGGCTTCCTGGAAGGCCGCGATCTGCTCATCGTCGAGCCGAGTGATCTGCATGCCCTTCTCTTCGAGCTGCTCGCGAGACCAATCGTCATATTCGGTGGCCAGCTGAATCTCGTACTGCGCCGACTGCCGCGCCGCCTCCTGCACCAGCTCCTGATACTCCGGCGCCAGACGATCCCAGGTGCGCTCGGAGATCATCAGTATAAAAGGCGTGTAGACGTGGCGGGTTTCGGAGCCGTAATCCTGCACTTCGTGGAAGTTGGAGGTCAGGATGGTGCTCCACGGGTTCTCCTGGCCGTCCACGACGCCTTGCTCCATGGCCGAGAACAGCTCGCCGAAGGCCATGGGAGTGGGATTGGCACCGAGCGTTTCCCAGATCGACAGGTGCACCGGGTTCTCCATGGTGCGAATGGTCAGCCCGCCCACGTCCATCCCCCCCACGTCTTCGGGGGTTTCGACCGCGCGTACGCTGTTGGAAAGCTGCCGATAGCCATTCTCGGAAAAGGCCAGCGCCTTGATCCCGCTACCATCGAAAGCGTCGAGCATTTCCTGAGCGGTATCGCTCTGCATGACGGCCACGGCCGCATCGCGGTTGGGCAGTAGGAACGGCAGGTCGAATACTGCCAGCTCCTCGACATAGGTGGTCGCCGGGGAGGAAGAGGGATAGGTCATGTCCAGCGAACCGGTCTGCAGCATTTCCATCATCTGCACGTCATCGCCCAGCTGGCTATTGGGGAAGATGTCGACGCTGATGCGGCCCTCGGTGCGCTGATCGAGGATGTCGGCAAAATATTGCACGGAAAGGTATTGCGGCGAACTCTCGGCCAGGCCGATGCCCATGCGCAGGGTATGGCTGCCATGGTCGCCCACCACGTCGCCTTCGATCTCGGGCGGGTCGGAGAGGTCCGGGCTCTGTGCATAGGCAATGCCGAGGGAAAGGGTAGCAGCACCGGCTAGCGTGAGGGTGTTGCGCCAGATGGTGGTCATGGCGGACTCCAGTCGGATTATCGTTGTGAGTTGGCACTTCGTGGCGTCTCCCTGTCGGCATGACATGTCGACAGGGATCGAATGCCGGTAAATTGTTACCGGTAACATTCGATGCTTCAAGGCTAGACATGCGCAACGAGACTGTCAATCTCGAACGTGGCCGCTGGCGTTATACGTTCGTCGCATGACGATCATGCCCTCGGTCTTCGGCCCATCCCGCTCACCCCTCGAACGCTCCCGCCTCCCATACGGCGCGGCCCACTGCCGCCAGCATCTGCTCATTGCGCGCGAGGTCGAGCTCACCCCGTACGCAGGCCACGACCACCACTCGGCGGGCCTCCTCGCCTTGCCCATGCGTGGCGATGCCGGCATCGCAGGCGAGGCGATGCTGGGTACCTGTCTTGTGGGCCAGCCGAATGCCGCGCCCCAGCCCGGCCTTGAGCCGTCGATCGCCGCTGCTGGCGCGTGACATCACCGCGAGCAACTCGGCGGTGGCGTGCGGTCCCAGCGCCCTGCCCCGAGCCAGCGCCTCGAGCAGGTCAGCGAAGGCGTCGAGCCGGCCACTGTTGAGATCGGTGGCGTAATAGCGCCGAAACGCTTCGTCGATACTCGATGTCAGCAGTTCCTGCGGCGCCAGACCGAGACGCTGGCGTAGCCATGCTACCCGAGCCCCATCGCCATGACGTTTGCGCACTTCGATGAAGTCCATGCCGCTCAGCTGGAAAGCGCCCGGGTGCAGGTTGGCGTAAGCATGACGTCGCACGTCGACCAGCGTGGTGATCGGCCCCAGTCCGCCGGCGGGCGTGAGTCGTCGTATCCGAGCATTGACCGTATCCAGGCCCAGATGGCGCATCAGCATGTCGCTGGCGGTGTTGTCGCTGACGACCAGCATCGACTCCAGCAATTGACGCAGCGTCAAGGTACTGCCCGGCACTGCCCAGTTGGTGGAACCGGCACCGTCCACATAGTCGCTACTCAGCAGGGTCAAGCGGTCTTCGAGTGCCATCTCGCCCGCCTCGACGCGAGCCATCAGCTCGATCGCCACCGGCACCTTCACCAGCGAAGCCAGATACCAGCTCTTTTCGTCACGCCAACCATACCGCGCGCCTGTTTCGAGGCTGCGCACGTGCACGCCGAGTTCGCCGTCGAAACCGGCCTCGAGCAACGCCAGCCGCGCCCGCAAACGTTCTGCCCAGGGTGGTTTGGCCCAGGCATCGACCTGTTCCGCCCAACCGGGCTGCGCCGCAGCCAGCGTCGGCAGAGCCATGGTCAGCCACAACAACGTTCGTGCGAGAACCTTGCGCCAGCGCTCCGCTGTCCTCATCGACTCAACTCCCGAAATCGGCCTATCAGGGCAATCCATACGGCAGTAAGCAGGATCAGGCCCAGGCCCAAGGCCAGCACCTGTGGGTAGCTGTAGACCTGCCAGGCGCCCAGCAGCAAGCGAAAGATCAGGAAGATCACCACGATATGGAAGATGAAAGCACGCAGGGCATCGCTGCCGATCACGCTGAGGGGCTTGAGCCACCTCGCCGCGCGGTTACCACCCAGCAGGCACAGGGCCATGATCACCAGCGCCCCGCCGGTACTGAACAACATGAACAGCAACGCCGGCGGGTGCTTGCCGTCGTTCCAGGCCACGGCCTGCAGCGCCGCATACCATTCGGGTAGCGAAAGCACGGCGAAAGCAGCCAGGAACAGCGCCCCGATGCCGGCCAGCCACGCCACCAGCCGTCGACGGCTAGCCGGCTCGCCATACCAGCGCAGGATGGCCTCGCCGATTAGCAGGCCGCTCATAACCAGTGGCAACCGCGCCAGTTGGCCCCAGGTATAGTGATCGGCGTCTTCCACCAGCAGCGCCTTGAGGATCACGTTGTCCCAGAAGTGAAAGTGGCGTTCGAGCATCACCGAAATCACGCCTACCGCCACCGGCGCCAAGAGTCGCGACCACAGCGGCATGCGACACCACAGCGGCAGCACCCACGGCAGCCACAACAGTGCCAAGGCGTAAAAGCCGAGGATCTCGACCCAGATGGCGAAGCGCTGATAGAGCAGGGCATCGAGGATGTCCTGCGGCGTGAACATGGGCAGCATCTCGACGATGGTCAGCGCCTTGTACCAGAACAGCACCTCGAGCCCGCGCAGCATCAGCTTGCGTCGGCGATGAGGCCAGTCGGGCGTCTCGACCTTGGGCAGAAAAGCCACCGCCAGAGCGATGCCGAACACCATGATGAACAACGATGAGGAAAACTTGGTGATGAGATGGATCGGCACCATGCCCCAATCAGGCACCAGGCGGATGCCCAGCAGTCCACTTACCGTGTGACTGAGGATCATCAAGGCAATGGCGATACCGCGAGCCAGGTCGATGGCCGCTACCCGATGCGACAGGGATGGTAGCTGAGGCCGCTGGCCAAGCCCGATCATGGCGGTTCCCTCGCGACGTAATGTCCCGTGCCTGCCTAGCGCCACCCGACCGGCTCGCCGTTTCGCCGAAGTTCACGACGTGTACTGCTGGACGCGCTGCAGAGCCTTCTGCTGAGAGAATAAGCGAAAACATTGCCGACGCGCACCGTCCGAGCTGCGCGCACCGGGGCACGCTATGCTGTTCATGAGAGGACACACCACCACTGCAAGGAGGCACACCATCAGCGTAAGTCGGCCGTCGTGCCGAGGGAGAGAGTGTCATGGCTATCCCGGCAACCCTACGGGAGTACTTGAGAGCCTGTGATATCGATTACGAGGAGGTCAAGCACGCCCGTGAAGTCAGCGCCAGCCGCGTTGCACAGCAATCCCACATCACCGGCGAGCAACTCGCCAAGGCCGTCATGCTGCACGGCAGTTCAGGCTATCGCATCGCCGTACTGCCCAGCACCTGCGATGCCGATCTCGACAGCCTTTCCCAGCTGTTCGACGAACCGGTGGAACTGGCCACGGAGGACGAGATCGTCAGCCGCTTTCGCGACTGCGACCCCGGCGCCACCACCCCGGTAGGCCAGGCCTACGGCCTGCAGGTCTACGTCGACGACATGCTGCGTCATCAGCCCGACATCTATTTCGATGCCGGCGATCATGAAACGCTGCTGCACATGAGCGGCAACGAGTTCGATAAACTGATGGGTAACAGTCCGCACGGCCAGTTCAGCCGCCACCACTGAGCGCACCGGGCGCCGCCTGGCGGCCTGTCCGCTCGCCTCCCTCCGGGCCTCGCCACCGGCGAGGCCCGTTCCACTGCCGCAGCCTGACTCAGCGCATGGCCAAGGCCTCGAGCGTTGCCGCGAGCGATTCAGTCAGCCTAGCCAGGGTGGGATAATCGAGGCGGTCGTGCGTGTCCTCAGGACCGTGATAGTAGGGGTTACGGAAATTGGCCGTGTCGGTCAGCATCATGGCGGGATACCCTGCCTCCCAGAACGCCCAGTGATCCGACCGGCGTATGTCACCGAGCTGGGGCGGCGCCACCAGCCCTTCGGAGGGAACCTCGGCGCGGTGGCGAAACGCGCCGATGGCCCGGTGGAGCAGGCTGCGCGACGCCAGATTGCTGACGAAGGCAAGAAAGTCGCCGCTGACGGGATAGAAGTGGCTGAGTGGGAACGGATAGGCCTGACTGCCAGGCGCGTCGGTGTAATAGCCGAGCATTTCCAGCGATATCATGCCCACGATATCCCTTTCCTCGGCCTTGGCCCGCCTGGCGTACTGCAGGCTACCCATGGACTTGCTGGCAAAGAACGGCACCTCTTCATTGACGAACGCCACCAGATGCAACGAACGGTCCAGCCCGGCGTCCTGCAACAGGTTGCCCAGCTCGATCAACACGGCCACGCCGGACGCGTTGTCGTCGGCCCCCGGGCTACCGCGCGTCGTATCGTAATGAGCACCGACTACGAGCACCTCGTCCGCCAGTTCTCCGCCAGGCAGCACCACCTCGATATTATGAAAAGTACGATTGCCGGTCGGCACGGCCTGCCACCGAGGCCGATGCCCGGTCGCGGCAAAGGCTTGGGCGATGTAGTCGCCGGCAGCCTCAAGCGCTTCCGGTCGCCAGTAGTGGCGTTCGCCGATCTCCTCGGACAGCGCCTGCACGTGCGTGTGGAGCCGTTCGCTGAGGGCTTCGCCTCGTGCCCCCAAAGGCACGGGCTCACCGCGAAAGGAGCTGCCCGGCATTGAGAGCATCAGCCAGTATCCCCCGGTCAGCGCCGTCAGGGCGAGAAGGGTGAAAATACCGAGCAGCGTAGCCAGGAAGAAGCGCCTGCGCTTGCTCGCCCGCCCTTCTCCGCGCTTCTGCCATCCCGGGATCCGTTTCACCTGCATCCTCCCTCCTTCCCTGGAGCCTCACCTTTCTTTGGAAGATAGGTGCGAGGGAGGCTGGTGAACAGAAGAAAACCTGTGTAACAAGTGGTTCTGCTTGGCCTGGCTCCGACGATGCAACCAAACTGTCCAAAAGAGTCGAGGAGACGCACGATGTTCAAGTCCGTACTGGTCATCGGTCATTTCCGCGGCATTCGCCTGGAAGTTCACATCAGTTGGTTGATCATCTTTGCCCTGTTGCTGACGACCATGAGCGCGGGGTTTCAGAACCAGTATCCCGACTGGTCCCTCACCAGCGCCGTCGTCACCGCGCTGGTGACCGCGCTGCTGTTCTTTGCCTCCATCCTTGCCCATGAGTTGGGACACAGCCTCGTGGCAATCCGTCGAGGCGTTCTCGTCTCGGCGATTACCCTGTTCATCTTCGGAGGCGTTGCACAGATGGCCCGCGATCCGGACAAGGCGAACGACGAGTTCTGGATCGCCATCGCCGGGCCGATCGTCAGCTTCGTCCTGGCGGGCGCGTTCGGCCTGTTGGCGGCGCTCACCAGCGGCTGGTATCAACCGGTTCCCGTCGCACTGGGCTGGCTGGCGACTATCAACCTGCTGGTGGCGGTCTTCAACCTGATCCCCGGCTTCCCTCTCGACGGTGGACGAGTCTTGCGCGCCGTGGTCTGGAAGCTGACCAATAATGCCGGCAAGGCAAACGAGACGGCTTTTGCCAGCGGCAAGCTGGTCGCCTACGGCCTGTTCGGCCTGGCCGTATGGAACATGGTGGGGGGCAATCTCATCGGCGGGCTGTGGATCCTGCTGATCGCCTGGTTCCTGCTCAACATGACCCAGGCACAGAGCCGCATGTACATGCTCAGAGAGCGCCTGGCCGGCGTGCGGGCGCGTGACCTTGCCGACCCCGACGTGCCATTGGTGATGGGACAGCGACCGATCGAAACGTGGCTGTATCAGGACGTGCTGCCCTCCGGCCGCCGCGCCTTTCTGGTGGGTCGCGATACCGCCCATGTGGAGGGTCTGGTCTCTCTGAGCGATGCGCGCCGGGTGGCGCAATCGCAGTGGCCCGATACCCGGCTGGCGGAGATCATGACACCGGCCGACAGGCTGCATCATGTCGCCCCCGGCGCCAAGGCCGACGAGATACTCCAGTTGCTCAACGAGCACGGTCTGAACCAGGTTCCGGTCATGGAAGAAGACGGGCGTGTCACTGGCTGGATCGATCGCCAGCGCCTGCTGCGCACCATCGAAATCCACCTGGAAGTGAAACGCTGAACGCCATGGCGCTGCGGGAGCCGACTATTGTGCCCTGCGCCTCTCGTTGGCGCCCTCTAGGGGTTCGGCCAGGCACACTCGGTTGCGTCCCTCGGCCTTCGCCCGATAGAGCGCCTCGTCAAGGCGCTTGTAGCACTGGGATTCCGGCTCGTCGGGGCCCAGCTCGGCGACGCCGAAGCTGCTGGTGATGCCGGGTACCGGGCTGAAGTCCTCCTCCTCGACCGCCCGGCGCAGGCGCTCGGCCAGCGTCACGGCTCCGGCCAGCGGCGTCCCAGGCAGCAGCAGCATGAACTCCTCACCGCCCCAGCGTGCCAGCACGTCCACTTCACGCAGCAACGCACTGCAGGTATGCACCAGCTTGGCCAGTACCATATCGCCTACGCTGTGACCGAAGCTGTCGTTGACGCGCTTGAAGTGGTCGATATCGAACATGACCAGGCTCAGTATACGGCCGTTGCGCCGAGCTTCCTGCCGCTCGCGCGCCAGCAGGTCGATGAAGCGGTTGCGGTTGACGGCGCCGGTCAACGGGTCGTGGCCGGCGTGGTATTCGAGCTCGGCCTGGTAACGCTTGGCCTGGCTGATGTCACGCATGATGGTCGCGATGCTCTCGATGTCTCCGTTCTCGTCCCGGCGGGTGACGATCAGCTGCGAGACCGGAATCTCGCCGTCGCGCCCAAGCACCGCCGTCTCCGCATACCAATGGCCGTGCTCCATGGCGTAGGGGATCCCCTTCTCCTGGATCAGCCGACGCGCCCATAGGGGGTGAACCGCCGCCAGTGCGTCCGACAGGGCTTCCGGCAGTATACCCAGCAACTCTCGCCCGGCCTTGTTGAGATAGACCACGCGGTGATCGGCATCGGCAATCGACACGATATCCGGCGAGGCATCGAGCAGATGCGTGAGACGCTCCTGATTGACCTGGGCCGCGTAGCGTTCCGTCACGTCTTCGACGATGCCGCTGTATTCGATGTCGCCACCCGCCGCGGTCTGTCGATAGGCGGTCACTTCAGCATGGATGAGGCGCCCTTTCAAAGTACGCAATCGCAGCGGGCGGCGAAGCACGGCGCCGTCGCGCTCGAGGTCGGTCAGGAAGCGGTTGATCTCTTTGGGGCAGTCGTAGAAACCGCCCATCGGCGCGGAAAAGAGCGCCCGGTGGGAATCCGCCTCGAAGATGCGCAGCATGGCAGGGTTGGCGGCAGTGAAGTGTCCCCGTGCGTCCGCCGTGTGACGATAGACGCCTACCGGCAGGCTATGAAACAGCTCGTTGTAGGTCTCGAGCTGGGCGCAGTAACGCTTCTCGTCGGTGACGTCGACGATGATCGAATGCAGATATTCGCGCCCTCTCAGCAGCACCGGTCCCGAATAGACGTTAACGTCACGAACCTCCCCGCTGGCCAGACAATGGCGGAACTCGAAGAAGAGCTGCCGGCAGGATTTCGCCCTGGCCATGCTGGCATGGATCTCTGCGGGGGCCATGCAGTTGATGTCAGTGATCTTGAGCTGCTTGAGGGTGTCGAGCGGATAGCCGTAGAACTCCACGGCAGAAGCATTGGCGTCGACGATGCGACCGTCGCGGGGATCGATCAGAAGCTTGATCGCCGGGTTGGTGTTGAACAATTGCTGGTAGAAAGGCTCATTGCCTGCTCGGTCGCCCTGGGCAAGCGGTGCCAGGGTCAATAGCCACGCCGCCTGGCCTTGCCATTGGGCACGCCGCAGCAGTGCCTCGAACGGCGGCTTGCCATCGAGGCCTTGGCACACGACGCTGTCAGTCGTGGCTTCCGGCTGCACCAGAGCGGATTCGAGCGTCTGCCGGTCGGCATCACCCAGGAGAGCCTGCCATGACACGCCCGCGCCCTCGCCGGCGAGATCGAAGTATCGCCGGGCAGCCTCGTTGGCATAGCGCAATGGCCAGTCCTGCTTGGCTCCAACCACTAGAACCGGCAGAGGCAAGTCATGTAGCAGGCGGCCTGGATCGTCGTCAAAAGACGTCGTCGAGTTACCTTCGTTCACAGCCGGTTCCCTTGCGTATCGGCGCTTCGCCACAGTCGCCCAGGACCGCGACCTGTCCAGGGGTCTGTCACTGCGCCTTATAATAGTCGTTATTTATATTGCCAGGTGCGACCTGAGCCTAAATGAGCAGGCGACCTACTACTTACAGATTAGGCTTTCCTGGCGAGAATGAACAGATTCCTCGGCGTCAATTTCGAGTCGCAGAACGTGCCCACCTGTACCCTGTAGCCGGCCTCTTCCATCAACGAGAGTCGATCCAGCACCAGCCAGACTTCCAGCGGCCGTCGGAACAGGTGACGCACCAGTTCCAGCCGTGCCACTTCGGACTGGCGCTGCCAGCCGATGCGTTCGAAAGGCATGAGATCGAACCCGCCAGGCAGCGCCAGCCCCTTTCGCGCCGCCGCCCAGCGGCAGAAGTCTTCGAAGCGCTCGGGAAGCTGGCCATATGCCAGGCTGGGTACCGGCAGGTAGCGGTCCTCGCCACGCAGTTCACGCTGCAGCTCGTCGAACCCCAACCGCCAGGCATTGGCTTGCTCACGACGTCGACGCACGCCGCGTGGTGCGGTGACCGTTTCCTGCACCGCCAAGCTCAGGTCGTCGCGGTTCAGTCGCAGGCCGAACTCGCCTGACAGCGCACGGCCTCGCGCCGACACGGGCCGATATACTTCCTCCTGCGTACGGTGGTAGCAGCACGGCGCCAGCGTGACCGCGCTCCCCGCAGCCACTGCCAGCTCGAGCAGCCGCACGTGTAGGTCGCCGCAGGCATGCAGCGCGACGACATGGGTCTGGGTAGAGAGATGGCGCACCACATCCGGCGCCATGACATCCTGCTGACGCATGCATACGGCGGCTCGCTGTGTCGCCGCCAGGCGGCGCCCCTCTGCGCACAGTGGTGCCTGCCACTCCAGCGCGGCGACCTCCGTGGCATGACAACGGGCCAGGGCGCGGGCCAGGTGCCCCTTACCGGCGCACCATTCCAGCAGGCTGTCTTTCGCAGAAACCTGCAAGTGTCGAGCGAACGCCTCGATCTGCAGCCACTTGCGACCGCCCACATGTTGCCCCCAGGCTGGGGGCAACGAGAAGTTCTCGGCCGCCAGCGGCGCCAGACGCACCAGATCGGCCAGCTCCTCGACCGGCAGCCAAGCACGGAGCGGCGAATTTTGCCAAGGGTCGGCCTGCAGGCGTGTCACCTCGTCATCGCTCAGTTGCCGCAGCATCTCAGCCAGCTCCCGGTAGGCCGACTGCCAGGGTGGCTGGCGATACATGAATGGCGCGGGTTGCCACAGCGGCTGCCACCCGGCCAACAGTTCCGTCAGGCGGGAAAAGCGGCGCTCAGTATTCGATTCTGGATGCTTCGGCATCGAACTTCACCGAGATGTCGATGCCCTCGTCTGCGATGGCGTCCTCCCCCAGCTCTTTCTGCAGGGCGAGGGTGCCCTCGACACTGCCGGTCAGATGAACCTTGCTGCCCTGTAGGTCGAAAGCGTTCAGGTTCAGTTGCACCGAGGCATTGTCGGACGTAAATACGGGTGGCATGGCGGTAGCTCCGATGGGATGCAGAACATCGAATGACGTCACTTCCCCTTCTACCAAGGTGATGCTGAGCGAGAGTGAATCCCGAACCTGCCAATCGTCGGGCTCGACGAAGCCGACCAGATCGATCGTCACCTGATCGCCCAGCTCAACGAAGGTAGCGTTGGAGTCGGTTCCCTGGCTGACGATGAACCATTCGCGCTCCTCCCCGTCGAGCAATCCGACCATGCTTCCGCTGATCTCAGGCTCCTCCGGCGTGCTGGCCGCCACCGGGATGACCGCCAACAGGGCCCATGCCCCCAGCCACGCCCATGGCGCGCGCTTGATTTTCATGATTCCCCCTTGCCGCCGCTGCGGCGCGTCTACAGCCGCTCGGCGCCATTCTCAAGCGCCCCTGCCTACCTGACAAGCCCAAGGCGCTCATGCCACTCTGCAAGGCTCTCCTGCGGGTAGCGATCGAAGCACTTGTCGTGCGGCTTGACATCCGGCTCGACCCAGTCGGCCTTGCTGTCCAGCAGCAGATGAACCCGCTCGGGCGGTATCGGCAATGGTGTGTCGATGGCCGAGGCGAAAGGGTGCACCAGCGTCGGCCAGCTCGGGTCGAAGACCCACAGGGCACTGCCGCAACGGGAACAGAAATGACGCTCGCCCGAGCTCGGTTCGCCATCGATCAGCGCATGGTAGACAGAGATGTGCTCCTCCCCCGCGACCCGGAGCGTGTCGTAGCGGCCGCCGAGGTTGATGGCATATCCGCCGCCTCCTGCGGTCTTGCGGCAGATCGAGCAGTAGCAGCGTTGGTAGGGATACGGATGCGGCGACTCGAGCTCAAAGGTGACCGCTCGGCAGTGGCAGGACCCTTGCAAATGCATGGCTTGTCTCGCAGCTTCGGTGAATGTTCCTTCAGCGTAGCTGCTGGCCTGGCGCTGACGAGGCAGCCGGGCCGTTACGCCGAATCCGGCGACAGTGGTATGGTCTTGGCAGACTTCGCCGATGCGCACAGCGAATGCCTACCCCCTCAGGCACAAGGACACCGCAATGATCGACCTCTGGACCTGGACCACTCCCAACGGACGCAAGGTTTCCATTCTGCTCGAGGAGCTCGGCCTGCCCTACCGCACCCACGCCGTCGACATCACCCTGGGCGAGCAGCACGAGCCGGGCTTCCTTGCGGTCAGCCCCAACAACAAGATACCCGCCATTCGCGACGACGAGACCGGCATCGCCCTGATGGAGTCGGGTGCCATCATGATCTACCTGGCCGAGAAGGCCGGATGCTTGCTGCCCAGCGAGCCGGAGAAGCGCTACCGCACGCTGGAATGGCTAATGTGGCAGATGGGCGGCCTCGGCCCTTTTCTCGGCCAGGCGCACCATTTCCTCCACTTCAATCCCGGCAAGGCCCCCTACGCCGAGGAGCGCTTCCATGGCGAGGCGCAGCGTCTCTACCGCGTCATGGAGGCACGCCTGGCCGATCACGCCTACCTGGCCGGCGACGAGTACACCATCGCCGATATCGCCTGCTGGCCCTGGGTGTCGCGCTACGAGTGGCAGCGCATCGATCTCGCCGACTATCCCAGTGTCAAGCGCTGGTACCTCGAGATCGCCAAGCGCCCGGCGGTTCAGCGCGGCTACCACGTACCCAAGCAGGTCAACGAGATCCCGCTGCCATGAGTCGTCATGCCCCTTCCCACGGCGGCACGCCACCCAGCGTTCTGGTGACCGGCGGCTCCAGCGGCATCGGTCATGCCGCGGCGCATGCCCTGGCGCAGCGCGGCTGGCGCGTCTTCACCACGGCTCGCCGCGGGGAGGATATCGCACGGCTAGAGGGAGAGGGTCTCGAAGTTCTGTCCCTGGAGCTTTCCTCCAGCGAATCGATCGAGCGCTGCGTTGCGCAGTTGCTGGAGCGTACCGATGGACGACTCGACGCCCTGTTCAACAATGCCGCCTACGGACAGCCGGGCGCGGTGGAGGATCTTTCCAGGGAGGTGCTGCGCGCTCAGTTGGAAGCCAACCTGCTCGGCACGCACGAACTCACCACTCGGATCATTCCGGTGATGCGCAAGCAAGGCAGCGGACGCATCGTGCAGAACAGCTCGGTGCTTGGCTTTGCCGCCCTGCCCTACCGTGGCGCCTACGTGTGCTCGAAGTTTGCCCTGGAGGGATTGACCGATGCCCTGCGACAGGAGCTGCATGGCAGCGGTATCCATGTCAGCCTGATCGAGCCCGGCCCCATCGCCAGCCGCTTTCGCGAAAATGCCTATCGCGCCTTCAGGGCCAACATCGATACCGAGCACAGCGTTCACCGCGAGACCTATCGCGCCGTGGAAGCGCGGCTGGCGGGTCGCAAGGACTCCTCCGGCGGCACTTTCACCCTGGGTCCCGATGCCGTGGTCGACAAGCTGATCCACGCGCTGGAAAGCCGGCGCCCCAAACCGCGCTATCATGTGACCCTGCCCACCCACCTGTTCGGCGTGCTCAAGCGACTGCTCTCCACGCGCGGCATGGATCGGGTGCTGCTGGCCTCGACACGCGACGAGCGTAGAACCTAGCCGAAATATCATTATTAGGAGGGATACACTTGGGCCGACTCATCTCGCTGATTTTCATCGCCGCCCTGGCCTATGGCGGCCTCTACTTCTATTACGGCCATGTCGTCGAACAGGCCATCGAGGAGCAGCTCGAGGCACGCGGGCTAACCGCACTGGAGGTACAGCGCATCGAATACGAGCCGCTGGCGCCCCTCAGCACCGAGGCCACCATCCGCGCGGAAGTCGGCTACCGCGGTGCCGATGCCACGGTCGCCATTCGCCTGCACGGCCACCCGCTGTTTTCGGACGAAATGCGCATGGAGCTCGACGGCCTGCAGAACCTGCGGCTTAGGTTCAACGTGGGAGAATGATCGAAAGGAGCGACGAGTTCGCGAGGCATGGCTCTCATGCTATGCTCGCCGCCCTGAACCCACCAACATAACGGGAGCACGACATGGCCAGGGCAACGGCACGGCACATTCTGGTAAACGACGAAGCGAAGTGCGAGGCCCTCAAGGCCGAGATCGAGGGCGGCCGCGACTTCGCAGAAGTGGCACGCGAGCACTCCACCTGCCCCTCGGGCCGCCAAGGCGGCGACTTGGGCAGCTTCGGACCCGGGCAGATGGTGCGCGAGTTCGACGAAGTGGTGTTCTCCGGCGAGCTGAACAAGGTTCACGGCCCGGTGAAGACTCAGTTCGGCTATCATCTGCTGGAAATCACCAGCCGCAGCTGATGCCAGCCCCGGTGGCCCGCCGCCGGGGCCACGCCCAAAGCCGCCGTGCCTGCCACGGCGGCTTTGTCGTTTCTGCAATGTCGCCCCTCCCTTGACCTTATGGAAACCTGGCCTGCTACCTTTAGTCGTTCATGCTGAGAGCAAGGAGTCGTGTGTGACAGGGAAGCAACAGGAGCAGGACGCTCATTTCCGTGACCGGGTACCGGACCCGCCTCAAGGCAGGCAGCGCATCAAGTGGTACGGCCCCGGCCTGCTGTGGATGCTCTCCGCCGTGGGTACCGGCTCGATCCTCTTCACCCCTCGAGTGGCCTCCGCCTATGAGTATCAGCTGCTATGGATACTGCTCATGGTGGTGCTGTTCATGTGGGTCATGATCCGGGAGATGGCGCGCTACTCCATCGTCACCGGTCACTCCATGCTGGAGGGCATGCACACACTCAGCGGGCCGAGGAACTGGGCCGTATGGGTGATCTTCGTGCCGCAGTTGCTGGCGGCGGCGATCGGCATCGCCGGGCTTGCCGCCGTCGTCGGCAGTGCCCTCGGCGAAACCATGCCCGGCAACAACACGCTCTATGCCATGGCCATGGTGGTGGCTTCCACCCTGTTCACCGCCACCGGGCGCTACTCGATGATCGAGACCTTCAGTCGCGTGATGGCTCTGGCGCTGATGGTGATGGCCATTGTTACGGCGGTCATCGTCTTTCCCGGCCTGGCGCCGCTCGCCGAGGGTCTCACCTTCAACTGGCCCGAGAGCCCTGACCTTTACGTGATCCTGCCCTGGGTGGGCACCATTCTTGCCGGTTCCATGGGCATCGTCTGGTTCGGCTACTGGACCGCTACCCGCGGCTTCGGCGGTGGCCTGCAGAGCCGAGAACCCGACGACGAGCAGCCCGACGACTCGCGCAGGGAGATGAACAGGACCGGCCCGAAGCCGCAGGAAACCCGTGTCGCCCACGCCCGGGGCTGGATTCGCACCATGACCGTGACCGCGGCACTCGGCGTGGTCGGCGGGCTGGTGGTGATCTTCTCTTTCCTCGTGCTCGGCGCTGAACTGCTGGCCCCGGAGGGCATCATGCCCGAGGGTCCGGAGGTCGCGGTGGACCTGACCCGTATCTTCTCGGAGGTGTGGGGAGAGGTCGGTCGCTATGTGTTGCTGGCGGCGATCGTCATCGCGCTGGGCGGCAGCATCCTAGCCAACCAGGACGGCTGGGGCCGCAGCTTTGCCGACATGACCCTTATCGTGACCCGGGCCCGTCGCGAGGCCGCTGAACCGGGTCCATTGCTGAAGGGCCTGACTAGCCTCGATCGGCGCCTGCCGTGGGACATGTTAGAGCGCCGCTGGCTCAAGCGGCTCTATATCGTCGGCGTGACCGGCATCGTGCCGCTGCTCATTCTGCTGGCCTTCTCCAATCCGGTGCAGGTGATGTCGGTTTCGGGCATCATTGCGGCAGCTCACACGCCCTTCATTGCGCTGGCCGCGCTCTACGTCAACCGCACGCGCCTGCCGACGGCGCTCAGGCCGGGATTGACGGCGACCGTCACGATGACCCTGGCCGGCCTCTTCTACCTCGGCTTTGCCGTGCTCTACCTCCTCAACATGGCCGGCGTGTTGAATGGCTGATGCATAAAGACGCAGCGCCTCCGCCTGTTCCGTCAAGGACTGCGCCTGGCGCTGCCACGCGCTAGGATAGGGCATGTCGATTCGCTCTTTCGAAAACAGGAACACCGCATGACTCTTTCAGCCAATCCCGCGCCGATCGCCATGGCCGAGCATGGGACTGCCGATGGCGACATCGGCGCCGGTACGCCGATGATTCAGGTCGAGAAGCTCTCCAAGGCCTATGGCGACGGTTTCCAGGCGCTGAAGGAGGTCGACCTGACCATTCGCCGCGGTGAGATCTTTGCCTTGCTCGGCCCCAACGGCGCCGGCAAGACCACGCTGATCAGCGTTATCTGTGGGCTGGTCAACGCTACCGGCGGAAGCGTCAAGGTGGATGGTTTCGACAATGTGACCCAGTATCGCGAGGCACGCGAGCGAATCGGCCTGGTGCCACAGGAGCTGACCAACGAGGCTTTCACCACGGTGTGGGATACGGTCAGCTTCAGTCGCGGGCTGTTCGGCAAGCCCAAGGACCCGGCGCACATCGAAAACGTACTGCGGGCCCTGACCCTGTGGGACAAGCGCGACAATCGCCTGCTGGAGCTCTCGGGCGGCATGAAACGCCGGGTCCTGATTGCCAAGGCGCTGTCGCACAAGCCCCAGGTGCTGTTCCTCGACGAGCCGACCGCCGGTGTCGACGTGGAGCTGCGCCGCGAAATGTGGGAGGTGGTACGCGGTCTGCGCGACCAGGGCGTGACCATCATCCTCACCACCCACTACATCGAGGAAGCCGAGGAGATGGCCGATCGTATCGGTGTGATTCGCCGCGGTGAACTGGTGCTGGTCGAGGAGAAGTCCACCTTGATGCGCCAGTTGGGTCGCAAGGAGCTGACGCTGCATCTCGCCACTCCACTGGAAGCCGTGCCTGCCGCCCTCGCGGGCCACGATCTGGTACTGACCGAAGAGGGCCATGCGCTGGTCTACACCTACGATGTCACCCACTTGGACGAAGGCACCGGCATCGCCGGCCTGCTGGCCGATCTCGAGGCCACCGGCATTCGCGTCAAGGATCTGCATACCCGCCAGAGCTCGCTGGAAGAAATCTTCGTCAATCTGGTCAGGGAGAGAACATGAACCTGCAGTCGGTCAAGACCATCTATCTGGCCGAGATGGCCCGCAGCCTGCGCACCGTGCTGCAGAGCATCGTCTCGCCAGTGGTGTCCACCTCGCTCTACTTCGTGGTGTTCGGCGCCGCCATCGGCTCGCGTATCAGCGAGGTGAACGGCGTGAGCTACGGGGCCTTCATCGTGCCCGGGCTGATCATGCTGATGCTGTTGACGCAGAGCGTCTCGACCGCCTCGTTCGGCATTTTCTTCCCGCGCTTCTCGGGAACCATCTACGAGATCCTCTCGGCTCCGATCTCCTACTTCGAGGTCGTGCTCGGCTATGTCGGCGCAGCGGCCACCAAGTCGATGATCCTGGGCCTGATCGTGCTCGGCACGGCGCGCCTGTTCGTGCCCTTCTCGATCCAGTATCCGCTGGTGATGCTGCTGTTCCTGATTCTCACTGCGCTGACCTTCAGCCTGCTCGGCTTCATCATCGGCATATGGGCCGATGGCTTCGAGAAACTGCAACTGGTGCCGCTGCTGATCGTCACGCCGCTGACCTTCCTCGGCGGCACCTTTTACTCCATCGACATGCTGCCGGACTTCTGGCAGGCCGTGACCCTGCTCAACCCGGTGGTCTACCTGGTCAGCGGGTTCCGCTGGAGCTTCTACGGCTCCGGCGATGTCAGCATCTGGGCCAGCCTGGCCATTATCACGCTGTTCCTCGGCGTCGCGCTGGCGGTGGTCAGTTGGATCTTTCGCACCGGCTATCGTCTCAAGCCATAGGTTGGCCGTTTGGGCATAGTTACGCCTGGCGCGCACAGCGGTTCTTGACCATCATTCAAAAGTATTACCCTCCGTTACAGGGCGTGAGGGGGGAGCAGATGCCAGACCAGTCAGTTCAGGAAAAAAATCAAAAAGAGCCGTTGAATGGCGTTAGACGACCTTGACGCCATCTCTCAAGGGAACAATGCATGACTGCTGGAAAGCACGAGGCTGAGGAGGGGGCTTCGCTAGACTGGCGCGACGAATTCCAGGACGCCGCGCTGGAGGCCCTGTATCGCCGTACCATGCAGCTGCAGGACGCGCAGCAGTTACGCCATGCGCTCTACCTCATTGCCGGGATTTTCCTGCTCTTCGGTGTGGCGGACTATCTCCTGCTCGGCGTGAGTTACCATCTGCTGGCCATGCTGCTCATCCGCCTCCTCGTGGCACTCAGTTGCCTCGCGCTGGCACGCCTGATCGGTCGCCATTCGGCGCATGCCCATCGCCCCAGTTCACTCAACCTGGTCTATTTCACCGCTATCACCGGACTGCTGATCTCCATCCTGCTGCACCCCGGCAGCATTGGCCTGCATATCTCGAGCGTCGTAGTGGCATGCCTGGCCATCTACTTGCTGGTGCCCAACCGCTTGCCGTGGATCTTGGTCTGGAGCGGCTACCTCGCGGGCGGGTTCGTTGTGGTCGCGGCAATGTGGAAGCCCCTTTCGCCCGGCATGCTGGCCAGCACCGTCTTGATACTCGCCTTCGCCAACCTGATGGGCTGGCTGACTTACGCTCGCCTCAACCGGCTGCAGCGCAAGCAGTTCGCCTTGCTGGTGGCAGAGCGCGAGGTCAACCGCAAGCTGCAGAAAGAGATCGAAGAGCGTCAGCTGTTGGAGGCACGACTCCGCCATATGGCCAGCATCGATCCGCTCACGGGGCTCGCCAACCGTCGGCATTTCTTCGAACTGGCCGAACGCGAGTTCAGCCGTGCCCAGCGCGACGGTATGCCGCTGACGATCTGCATGGTCGATATCGACTTGTTCAAGACGCTCAATGACCATCACGGCCATGCCGTCGGCGACCTCGTCCTGACCACTGTCGCCTCCTGCTGCGCCTCGATGCTGCGCGAAGCGGATATCATCGGCCGCTATGGCGGCGAAGAGTTCGTCATCGCCCTGCCCCAGGCCGATCTCGAAACCGCCACCTTCATCGCCGAACGCCTGCGCCGCAAGGTGACATCGCTGCGCTTGCCCATGCTCGAGGAGGGCCAGCATCTCTCCGTGACGGTGGGCATCAGCCAGATCAGGCTCGACGAGGGGAAGCTCGAACAGGCGCTGCAGCGCGCGGACAATGCGCTCTATGTCGGCAAGGCCCGCGGGCGCAACTGCGTGGTTGTGGCAGGCGATACCCCCTCTACGATAGCCGCCGGCGCCTGACGAGCAGCAGCCGAGCACGCATCGTGCCGCGCATGGGTTGATCTCATCCATGGGCCGGGTATGATGCGCCTCTCTATGCCGGCGCAGCGCTGCCGGATATCCATGCTGTCTCCCTTCGCTTCGCAGGAATACCGGCCATGCCGATACAGCACTGCATCGTCCACGCCATCGACAAGACCGGAAGCGACCAGCCCGCCAGCCTGAAGCCGGCAAGCGCGGAGCTGGCGCCCTCAGCGCTGCTGGAGGAGCTGCTGGCGCGCTTCCACGACGCCTACCATGCCAAGACCAAGGCTTGGGGACACTTCGTTGCAGAGAGCGACGACCCGCACGCAGCGGTGGCCGAATTCGCCAGCGACCTGGCCGGCCACCTCGACGGTCATAGCGATTTCGTGGCCTTCACCCGTGCTGCGGCCGAGCGCCTGCTGCCGGTGGTCGATGCCCACCTCTCGGTCTCGGGCCACCTGCTGTGCGTCGATTACCGCCAGGGCGAGACGCACTACTTCGCCGCGGCGCTGCTGCATCAGCGCGAAGGAGTCGGAGTCACCGACTCGCTGGATATCGTGCCTGCCACGCAGCTCAACCTGGCGCGCATGAGCCTGGGCCTGCGCATCAATCTGACCCAGTGGCGCGACGGTGCAGCCTCTCGTCACTATCTTTCGTGGATTCACGACCGCGGCGGCAAGAAGCTCTCCGAGGATCTGGCCGGCGTGCTCGGCGCCACCGAGGGCATCGATGCCACCGGCGAGACCCGCACGCTGCTCAAGGCCTTCAGCGACTACGTGGAGCAGCAGGACATGCCCGAGGAGCAGAGCCGGGAGCAGACCGAGACGCTGATCGAGTATGCCAACGAGCAGGCCGGTCGCGGCGAGCCGATTACCCTGGAGGCGCTCTCCGAACTGCTCGACGAGCAGCAGCCCAAGGCTTTCTACGACCATATCCGCAACGCCGACTACGGCCTCTCCCCCGAGATCCCACCCGACAAACGCACCCTGCGGCAGTTTCGCCGCTTCACCGGGCGCGCCGGCGGCATGTCGATCAGCTTCGACTCCCACCTGCTTGGCTCAAGCATCGAGTACGACGAGAGCCAGGACCGCCTGATCATCAAGCAAGTGCCCAAGCAGTTGAAGGAACAATTGAAGAAACGCCAGGGGTGACCCGGCCCTGGCACGCGCCAGCCGGCGTGGACGCTACTCGATGTCGTGAGCCGCTTCCGCCGCCGCCAGCCATTCGCGCAGGACCTGCTGCCCGCGCGTCCTGAGCCCAGGACCGTAGCGCTCGGCCTGCTCACGCAGCGCTACCGGGTCGATCCCCGCGGCGTCCAGTTCGGCGGCATGACCGATCAGCCAGGGCTCGATCCTGGCCGGGTCCACCTCGAGATGGAACTGCAGGCCAAGGACCTGCTCGCCGACGGCAAAGGCCTGATGGGAACAGGCGTGACTATACGCCAGGCGTGTGGCACCGGGCGGTGTTTCGAACATGTCGCCATGCCAGTGCAGCACGACGTCCGGGTTGCCGAGGTGACGCAGCGGCCCCTCCTGGCCGTCGCGGGTCAACGAGACGTCGGCGAAGCCGATCTCCTTCTCCGGCATGGGAAATACCCGCCCCCCCATGGCCCGAGCGATCAGTTGGGCCCCAAGGCAGATGCCGAGCAGTGGACGCCCCGTCTCGAGGCGATGGCGGATGGCATCCAGCTCCGCGGAGAGGAAAGGATAGAGCGCATCGTCGTTGGCCCCGATGGGCGCGCCGAGCACCACCATCAGCTCCGGGCTGTCGACATCCAGCGCCTCGAGGGCGTCCGGGCCAAGCAGCCCCGGATCGAGATAGCGAATACGATAACCGCATTCCTCGAGAATCGGCTCGAAGATACCAAGATCCTCGAACGCCACGTGGCGAATGGCAACGACACTCTTCATGAACGAGAAGCTCCCTTTCCTTTTTGAACGGTTTGACGAATGCGCCAATACCTTAGCAGCATAGCCAAGGCAGCCTGCACCAAGGAATCGCTCGAGTTTGCCGTTAGGACGCAAACCCGACTAGCTTGAGTGTGCAGCAGCGAGAAGGCACTTCAACGCAGTAGCGAGGAGGGAACCCTGGCCATGCAGGACAAGGAAGTGGCAACCCGGGAGAAGCCGCTGGTGGTGATCACGGGCGCTTCGGGTGGCGTGGGAACCGCGCTGACCCAGAGCCTCAAGGATGACTATTTCATCATCGGCCTGGACAGAAGCAGCGGAGAAGCGCCCCACGAGAGCTACGAATTCGACCTGACCGACGTCGACTCCATCCGCGAGGCGCTGGACAAGATCCGCGAACGGCATGGGCGCGACATTGCCGCGGTGGTGCATCTGGCCGCCTACTTCGACTTCACCGGCGAGGCGTCGCCGCTCTACGAAAAAGTCAACGAGCAAGGCACCAGGAACCTGCTGGATGCGCTCGACGACATGAACGTCGAGCGTTTCGTCTACTCAAGCACCATGCTGGTCCACGAACCGCAGGTGCCGGGGCACCGGGTCAGCGAAGAGACCCCGATCGGCCCTACCTGGCCCTACCCGCAGTCCAAGGCGCGCACCGAAGAGGTGATTCGCCAGCATGCCAGCATGCCCTACACCCTGTTGCGACTCGCCGGCATGTACGACGAGAAGACCAGCGTGCCCACCCTGTCGCACCAGATCGCGCGCATCTACGAGCATACCTTCAAGAGCCACTTCTATTCGGGCAACACCAATGCCGGCCAGGCCTGCGTGCACAAGGAGGACATGATCGACGCCTTCCGCCGCACCATCGACCGCCGCCGCGAACTGCCCGAACACAACGAGATCCTCATCGGCGAGGAGCACGCCGTCAGCTACGAGGCGCTGCAGAATCGGCTCGGTGAGCTGATCCACGGAAAGAAGAAGTGGAAGACCGTGGTGATGCCCAAGCCGCTGGCCAAGACCGGCGCGCTGCTCGAGGAAAAGAGCGAACCGCTGGTGCCGGACGATTTCGACAAGGGCGAAAAGCCCTTCATCCGCCCGTTCATGATCGACATGGCCGACGACCACTACGAGCTGGACATCCGCCGCGCACGCGAGCAGCTCGGCTGGGAACCTCATCATGAGGTCTTCGATACGCTCGAGGCCATGGTCGACAACCTGCTCGCCGACCCCCACGGCTGGTACCAGGCCAACGGCATCACCCCGCCCGACTGGGTCGAGGAGGCCGAGGAAAAGGGCGCCAACCCCGAGCGGGTACTCGAGGATTACCAGGCCCATGCCCAGCGTGAGCATTATCGCTTCCTGTGGGCGCACTTCTTCAATGTCGGCTTGGGCGCCTGGCTGGTCGCCTCCCCCGTCACGCTCGGCTACGGCGGCGGCATGGCCGTGAGTGACATGGCCTCCGGGCTGCTGCTGGCGCTGTTCGGTGCGCTTTCGCTGTCATTGAGTCTGAGCTGGGCGCGCTGGGCGGCGGCGGCCGTCGGCCTGTGGGTGCTATTCGCACCGCTGGTGTTCTGGAGCGAGAGTGCCGCGGCTTACCTCAACGGCTCACTGGTCGGCACATTGGCCATCGGCTTCGCCGCTCTGGTGCGACCGGCACCGGGAATATCGCCCTCCGCAGCGATGACCGGCCCCACCACGCCGCCCGGCTGGAACAACAACCCCTCGAGCTGGTTCCAGCGCATGCCGATCATCGTGCTGGCATGCGTCGGCTTCTTCGTCTCGCGCTACCTCGCCGCCTACCAGCTCGGCCATATCGATGCGGTATGGGATCCGTTCTTCGCCGGCACCCGCGGCGGGCTCAACGGCACCGAGGACATCATTACCTCCAAGGCCTCCGAGGCGTGGCCGGTACCCGATGCCGGCCTCGGCGGCATTGTCTACATGCTGGAGATCCTGCTCGGCTTCGTCGGCGCGACCAACCGCTGGCGCACCATGCCTTGGATCGTCGCCTCGTTCGGCGTGCTGATCGTGCCGCTCGGCGTGGTCTCGGTGACCTTCATCATCATCCAGCCGATCCTGATCGGCACCTGGTGTACCCTGTGTCTGCTACAGGCCGGCGCGATGCTGCTGCAGATCGCCTACGCCTTCAACGAGTTCGTCGCCACCGGGGAATTTCTCAAGCGGCGTCACAAGGCCGGTGCACCGCTGCTCAAGATCTTCTTCACCGGTGACACCGACGAGGGACCCAACGAGTCGACCGCGGAAAACTTCCAGCGCAAACCCAGCCGCATCATCGGCGATGCGCTCGCCACTGGCGTGAACCTGCCGTGGAACCTGGCGCTGTGCCTCCTGATTGGTGCCTGGCTGATGCTGACCCGGGTTACTCTTGGCGCCGAAGGCACCCTGGCCAACTGGGACCACCTGATCGGCGCGCTGATCATCACCGTGAGCGTGATCGCCATGGCCGAATCGGCGCGCCCGGCGCGCTGGCTGCTGATTCCGCTGGGGGCCATGTTGATGCTCGTGCCTTTTCTGCATGGTGCCGGCATGCCGTCGATGATGAACAGCCTGATCTGTGGGGCTATCGTGATTTCCCTTAGCCCGCGCCGCGGGCCGATACGCGGCGAATACGGCAGCTGGAGCCGGCTGCTGGGCTGAGGGCGGAGCTGGCCGACAGGGAGCGCTCCTGGGGGCGCTTCCTGTCGCTTTCATGCACACAGCCGACCACACTGGTATCGTGTCGGCATGCCTGCCACGAGCGACAATCCCACCATGACCTCACGCCCCGACCCTCGGGTACTGCTGCGCCTGATTGCGTTGCTGGCGCCCTATCGTACCCGGCTGGCCATCGCCGCCTTGGCGCTGTTGCTGGCCTCCGCCAGCGTACTGTTGCTGGGCCAGGGGCTGCGCCTGGTGATCGACCAGGGCTTCCTCGCCGAGGACAGCACCCGCCTCAACCAAACGCTAGCCGCCATGCTCGCGGTGGTCAGCGTGCTCGCCGGGGCTTCCGCCCTGCGCTATTACCAGGTGAGCTGGATCGGCGAGCGGCTGGCCGCCGACCTGCGCCGCCAGGTGTATGACCATCTGCTCGACCTCGAGCCGGCCTTCTTCGAGAGCGCAGCCCACCGTGATCGCGGCCCCGCCGAGATCGCCTCGCGCCTGACCGCCGACACCAGCGTGCTGCAGACCCTGTTCGGCTCGTCGATCTCGCTGGCGCTGCGCAACCTGGTGATGCTGCTGGGCGCGGTGGCGCTGATGCTGGTAACGCAGCCTTGGCTCTCGGCGCTGGTGCTGGTCGGCATCCCCGCCACGGTGCTGCCGATCCTGTGGTTCGGCCGCCGCGTGCGGCGCCTCTCCCGTCACAGCCAGGATCGGGTGGCCGAGCTCGGCCGCTACGCCAGCGAGACCCTCGACGGCATCCGCACCGTGCAGGCCTTTACCCACGAAGCCATCGACCGTCACGACTACGGCGAACGCGTCGAACAGGCCTTCGCCACCGCCGTGGTGCGTACTCGCCAGCGCGCCTGGCTGACCGGAGCGGCCATGCTGGCGGTGTTCGCTGCGGTGGGCCTGATGCTGTGGCAAGGCGGCCAGGCAGTGCTGGCCGGCGAGATGAGCGCGGGCGAGCTTTCCGCCTTCGTCTTTTATGCCGTGCTGGCCGCCGGGGCGGTGGCCACCCTGGCCGAGGTCGCCGGCGACGTGCAGCGGGCCGCCGGCGCCGCCGAACGCTTGCTCGAACTGCTCGACGCCGAGCCGGGCATTCGCCCACCGGCGCTGCCGACGCCCCTGCCCCAGCCACTGCGCGGCGAGATCCGCCTGGAAAACGTGAGCTTTGCGTACCCGGGTCGCACGCTACCGGCGCTCGACTCCCTCGAGCTGTGGATTCGACCCGGTGAGCGCATCGCCCTGGTGGGGCCCTCCGGGGCCGGCAAGAGCACACTGCTGGGGTTGTTGCTGCGCTTCCACGACCCCGATCGGGGCCGTGTAACCCTCGACGGGGTCGACCTGCGTGCACTGGATCCCCGCGAACTGCGCGCCGCCATGGGCCTGGTCGCCCAGGAGCCGGTGCTGTTCACCGGCTCGGTGGCCGACAACCTGCGTTACGGCAAGCCCGACGCCAGCCTCGACGAGCTTCGCGCCGCTGCACGCGATGCCAACGCCCTGGGTTTCATCGAGGCCCTGCCCCACGGCTTCGACACCCAGCTCGGGCCGGGCGGCGTGCAGCTCTCCGGCGGCCAGCGCCAGCGCCTGGCAATAGCTCGCGCGCTGCTAAAGGATCCCCGCGTGCTGCTGCTCGACGAAGCGACCAGCGCGCTGGATGCCGAGAGCGAACGCCTGGTCCAGCAGGCCCTGGACAGGTTGATGGCCGGACGCACCAGCCTGGTGATCGCCCACCGGCTGGCCACGGTGACCGCTGCTGATCGCCTGTTGGTGTTCGACGAAGGCCAACTCGTCGCCGCCGGCCGCCACGCCGAACTGCTCGACCAGAGCCCGCTCTACCGTCACCTGGCGGAGCTGCAGTTTGGCCGCCACCGGGCCGAAGCATGAGCAAGAAGGCGATTGGTCCTGTTCAGATGGTGTTCCGCAAGCCCAGCTCGTAGGGGTGGGGATCGAGGTAGGTCTGTTGGCGGATGTACGCCGAACCGTGGCGCTTCACATAATGGTTGAGCAGGCGCACCGGTACGGCGAGATGCACGTGACCCAGGCGGTACTCCTCCACCGCCTGCAGCAGGTCCTGCTTGACCTCGCTGTCCACCGCCTGCTTCAGGTAACCGAGCACGTGCATCAGCGCGTTGGTGTGGGTCTTGCGCGTGGCCGGGCGCGACAGCGCCGCCATGAAGCGTTGCAGGTACGAGCGCTTGACCTCTTCCAACGGCAATGCATGCGCCTCGCTGCCCAGATAGCGGCCCAGCTCGCGGTAGGCTTCCACGTGATGCGCCATCAGCAGGTACTTCTGGCGGCTGTGGAACTGGATCAGGGCGTGGAACTCACTCGCCTCTTCAACGTGGCGCTTCCAGTCGTCGAAGGCGAATACCCGGGTGATGAAGTTCTCGCGCAGTACGGCGTCGTTCATGCGCGCCTCCTCCTCCAGCGGCAGCTCGGGGAAGCGTTCGCGCATCACCTGGACGAAAAGTCCGGAATCGGCATGACTGGGCATGCCGTTCTCGTGATAGACCTTGACCCGTTCGAGCCCGCAGCTCGGCGAACCCTTCATCAGAATGAAGCCGCGCAAATGCCGGTGACGGGCTATAAACGCCTCGCCGACCTCGCGCAGTCGCTCGGTGACATCGAGCTCCGGGTCGACCGTGCCCTTCACCCGCGGCGGTTCACCGGGCGAGCCGACCAGGCGAATCGGCTCCCGAGGAACGCCCAGACCAGCCGCGAGTTCGGGGCAGAACGGCTCGAAGGAGAAGCACTCCTGCAGCACCTCCAGGCAGTAGCGGGAACGCTTGTGTCCGCCGTTGTAGCGCACCTGCTCGCCCATCAGGCAGGCACTGATGCCTACCGGAATGGCTGTCGTAGACGTTGTCGCTTCCGCCAAGGCAAACCTCTCATTTCAGGCCACACCGGTTTATCGTCGCCGCTCCGACGCTTTCCGGCAAGGGTGATGCCGGCTAGAAGGCCTCCTGCTCTGCTGTTGCGGCAGTCGCCTGTGGTCGTGACAATCCCACCAGACTGGGTGTAGCAGGCGCCGGTGCCTGGACGTCGCTCCGATGCCGTGGCATCGACGCTTCGCCGCCGAGGGCAAAGGCATTGATCAGGCGCGTCAACATTTCCGCCTGGTTGCGCATGACGGCGGCGGTGTCGCTATTGTGGTCGACCATCGCGGCATTCTGCTGGGTCATAGTATCCATTTGGCTGACGGCCGAGTTGACCTCATGGATGCCGACGCTTTGCTCACGCGAGCCGGCGCTGATCTCGGCGATGACATCGTTCACTTCGGTAATGCTGGTGAAGATCTCCTGCATGGTGAGGCCGGCCTGGTGCACTATCTCCGTGCCCTGCCGCGTTCGCGTCATCGACTCGTCGATCAGCGTCTTGATCTCGCGCGCGGCGTCGGCCGAACGCTGCGCCAGGGAGCGAACCTCCTGGGCCACCACGGCGAAGCCGCGGCCATGCTCGCCGGCCCTGGCAGCCTCGACGGAAGCGTTGAGCGCCAGGATGTTGGTCTGGAAGGCGATACCGTCGATCAACGAGACGATCTCGCCGATCTTCGACGAGGAAGCGCTGATCTGCTCCATCGTCTCCTCGACCCGCAGCATCGATGACTTGCCCTGCTGCGCCACTTCACCGCTGCGGCGCACCAGCTGGTCGGCCTGCTGGGTGTGCTCGGCGTTGTTCTGCACGGTAGCCGTTATCTCCTCCATCGCCGAGGAGGTCTGTTGCAGGCTGGCGGCCGCCTGGTCGGTACGCGAGGCCAGGTCGTCGCTGCTGCGCGCGATGCTCAGTGAGGCTGCATACACCCCATCGGCACTTTCCTTCACCTCACGCAGCGTCGCCTGGATGCGTTCGAGAAAGCCATTGAACTGCCGCGCCAGCTCCCCGATTTCGTCCTTGCTGGTGACGCTCAGACGTCGGGTCAGGTCACCGCGCCCCTCGGCCACGCCCTGAGCGATCTCGTGCATGTCGCTGGCGGTGCGGCGGATCTGGCGCACCGTGCGGCGCGTGATCCAGATGGCGAAGCACGTGATGATCAGATTGATGGCCGAAGCGATGAGCCACAGCCTTACCAGAGTCTTCACCAGTTGCTCCCGGGCGGTGGCTTCGATACCCACCATGGCGGCGTCGACATCGTTGGCATACACGCCGGCACCGACCACCCAATTCCATTCGGGAAAAGCCATGACATGGGAGTACTTCGGCTCCACTTCGCCGCTGGCCGGGTTACGCCATTCATATTCGTAGGCACCTCCGCCACCGCGTGCGATGTCGATCATGTCTCGAATCAGCGGCTTGCCGCCGGGATCCACAGCACCCAACATGTTGCGCCCTTCCTGTTCAGGCACAGCCGGCTGGACCAGCATGGTGCCCTCGTAGTCGAAGACGAAAACGTAGTTATCCTTCTCGAAGCGCAGATCGCGCAGCAGCTCGAGGGCCGTCTGCCTCGCCGCATCGGGGTCGCCGGCATTACCAGCCACGCTTTCGACCAAGGTACTGGCCATGGCGACGAGGTTTTCGATCCCGTGTCGTCGAGACTCGAGCAATAACTCACGCTGCTGCGTCAGTTGCCAGCGGTTGGCCTCAATGCGCTCGAGTCCTTCGAGAACCAGCAGGCACGAGGAGGAGACTATCAGCGGCACCAGGACCAGAAGCAAGATCTTGTTCTGCAGGTTGAGCGCCAGCAGCCGCTTGAGGCTGGCAAACCCGTTCCCTTTGTTTGCGTACGTTTTCATGGCGAGGCCGTATGCGAATGGTGTCATTGGTATTGTTCAGGAATCGTTGCGCCTGCCATGAAGCCCCAAGCCTGCCCGTCGCACCAGTGGCGCTAAGACCATCGAATGCAGGAATTCCTCAACTTGTTGATCTGCATCAAGCTAACGGCACCACACCGCTTTCCAGTCCCAGCCATCCTTGCGGATGAATGCCAGCCACAAGCGTTGGCTTTCCATTTTCTCGAGATCCTGGAGAAGCCTTTCGGGAGGTGTCTCAAGGCAAGCTGTTGCTGGCAACCAGGCCGCATCGATCCTGGGTGCTTGCCGCGCCGGCTGCAGGAAATCGTGCTCAAGCACCGCGAGAAAGCCGTTCAGTGCATGCAGCGTACTCTCCAGTTGAAAGCGCACCGACGGCGACAGCGACTCATGGCCATAGCAAACGATGGCGAGGGATTGGTAGAGCCGGAACAGCGCCACCGGCAAAGCCTGGTCCGGAGCCGGTTGGTGATAGTAGTGAAGGATCGGATAGGCGAGGTGTTGCTGCCCCACGGTGATGATGCTCGCCTTGAGGCCGTCGGCCTGGCGGGCCAGCTCTTCGAAATTGCCGCTCTCCTCGAATCTGCTCACGATGCCTGCCGGCGTGGGGCCAAGCGTATGAATGGAAAGCGCCAGTTGACGCTTCTGCACCAGCGCCGACATGACCGAGAGAATATAGGTCACGGCGAGAGTCAGCAGGAAGAAGCCGTTGGCCGCTGCCAATACCGCCAATACCTGCCACTTACCCGTGCCTGCGACGAAGTCTCCGTACCCCAGCGTAGTAAGGGTATAACCGACGAAATAGAGTCGTTCCACGGGGTTGGCATAGGTGCCCGAAGCGGGATGATACACCGCTACCTCATGACTGCTGAAGACCAGCCACCACCCCAGCCAGACCAGCCCGACCCATACCGTGATCAGGCCGACGGTGAGCCACGGTCCGACGGCCCCAAGCAGTCCTTTCCTCCCAAGCCGCCGATACAGCCCCAGCGCAACGAACCAGACGAGGCGCCCCAGCCAACCGGTAATGGGCCCGGCTCCGGTTGCCGCAAGCGTGGTCTTGACAGCATCATAGATGACCAGCCCCACCAGAAGAAAACCGCTTGATGCAATGAATATCGCCATGCTGCTTTCCTTGCCAATCGAATGGTTCGTGCCGTTACCCTAGCCCATGGATTCGCTCATGGGTGCCATAGGCTGACTGCCCCCGGCAAGAAGGGCCATTCGTGTAAGTCATTCTGCCGCTGTCAGATATCCTTGGTTAGAAAAGCAAATTTTTCTTTGCATTAGGAAACTCGTATGACCTTGATCACCACATGAGTCGTTCCTACGTTTACCCGTGATGGCAGACGCCAGCAGTGCCGGAACACCGGTAAATGGACGTACGATCCCGCTTGTTATTCGACAGGCAAAAAGGAAGGAGATCTGACATGGCACAGCGCAACCAGAATCCGGGCAACTTTGCCAACGACCCGCAGAAAGCTTCCGAGGCCGGTCAGAAAGGCGGCCACGAAAGCAGCGGCAACTTTGCCAACGACCCCAAGCGTGCTTCCGAGGCTGGCCACAAGGGCGGCCAGCAGAGCAGCGGCAATTTTGCCAACGACCCACAGCGCGCGTCCGAGGCCGGCCAGAAAGGCGGCCACGAAAGCGGCGGTAACTTTGCCAACGACCCGCAGCGCGCGTCAGAGGCCGGCCAGAAAGGCGGCCATGAAAGCGGCGGTAACTTTGCCAACGACCCGCAGCGCGCCTCCGAGGCCGGCCAGAAGGGCGGCCAGCACAGCGGTGGCAACTTTGCCAACGACCCGCAGAAGGCCTCCGAGGCCGGCCAGAAAGGCGGCCAGCACAGCGGTGGCAACTTTGCCAACGACCCGCAAAAGGCCTCCGAAGCCGGCCAGAAAGGTGGCAAGAACCAGGGACGCTAAGCGATGCTGACGTTCCGTCCATCTCAGGGATCGAGGCAATGGGCAGGAAGCTTTGGCGGAACGAAGAATGGCTCTGCAAGCGAAGCTGTCAGGTACACCCTGGCAGCTTTTTCTGTACTTGAAGTTGTCGTACTCGACGAAGGTCGAGTTGCGGCAGAGGTGCCGAGCGCTCACCCTACCCAACAATAAAAAAGACCCCCCGAAGGGGGTCAGGTGGAGCACGCCAGCTCACATCGGTAAATCGCCTTGGTTCCTCACCGTTGGCGACGTTGCCGAGGAAGGTGAAGCCGACCTTCCTGCAGCGTTGTTCGGTTAGCTGACAAACATAATGCGATTACTGCGCCAACAACTACAGAAACGCTTGAAAACAAAGCCCTGCAAGAAAAACAGCTACGCAGGCTTTGTGCCATCTACCGCCAGCTCACTATCTTTGCACCACCGAAGATCGCTTAAGCAATTTCTTGCCACATTTTGACGCGTTGCAAAATTAGCGTAACGACATAAAACAGCCGAACACCGCTACGCTGACGTACCTCCTTTACAGCCACTCGCGAGTGACCTCCATTACACGCCCATCCACCGTGCGTTGCAGCTTGTCCTCGATTTCACTGCACAGCGATTCCGCTTTCTGACGCTCGTTGCCAATCACCACGAAGGTCCATTCGCTGGCTTCCAGTCGGCCATGCTCGCCGCTCTCGCATACCGCCACCGCCGGGTTGCGACCATAGCGTTCATGCAGGCCACCCATGCGCTGGCGCTTCTCCTTCAGCGACGCACAGCCAGGTAGGGAAATCCGTACATTCAACACGGCGATATGCATACTACACTCCCTTTTCGTGATCGATTATCGCCCTGGCGGCTACACGCTAGCATACTCATCGGCCATGGCCTTACCGAGTGTTCGTCTGACGCTTGCCGTGCCCATGCAAAACTGGCATGAGGCACGGCCCTACAGGCGATATCGCAACGCAGCATGTCATGATATATAAGCGCTGAGTTCTTCCGCTCCCTTCGTCAGGACACTTCCTCATGCCCGTCGGCTGCTCCACCTCCGCCAGACCCCGGTTTCTCCGCGGTCCGGCCTTGCTGTTGCTCGTCGTTGTAGGTTTTCTCTTCACTCCTCTCGCGCATGCAGCCACTGGTCCGCTCGCGTTGACGAATTCCCTGGTCGGTTTCATTGCCGTGATGCTGTTCGTGCTCGCCTATGCGCTGGTGATGGCCGAAGAGAAACTTCACATGCGCAAGTCCAAGCCGGTGCTGGTCGCGGCCGGTTTGATCTGGTTCATGATCGGCTGGGTCTACGTACAGGCCGGCATGCCCAATGAGGCCGAACACGCCTTCCGCGAGACCTTGCTCGAGTTCACCGAGCTGATGCTGTTCCTGCTGGTGGCAATGACCTACATCAACGCCATGGAAGAGCGCCGGGTATTCGATGCGCTGCGTGCCTGGATGGTGCGCAAGGGCTTCAGCTATCGCCAGCTGTTCTGGTTGACCGGCGGGCTCGCCTTCGTGATCTCGCCGGTAGCCGACAACCTGACCACCGCCATGCTGATGTGCGCCGTGGTGATCAAGGTGGCAGAGGGCGACAAGCGCTTCATCAACTTGGCCTGTATCAATATCGTGGTAGCAGCCAATGCCGGCGGTGCCTTCAGCCCTTTCGGCGACATCACCACGCTGATGGTTTGGCAGGCCGGCATGCTGCAGTTCTATGAGTTCTTTGCCCTGTTGGTTCCGTCGCTGGTCAATTTCCTCGTGCCGGCAGCGATCATGACGCTTTTCATCGGTCATCGAACGCCCCACGGCGTCGAGGACGAAGTCGACCTCAAGCGCGGCGCTCGCCGCATCATCCTGCTGTTCCTGCTCACGATTGCCACCGCCGTGGCCTGCCACAGCCTGCTCCATCTGCCGCCGGTGCTGGGCATGATGACGGGCCTCGGTTATCTGCAGTTCTTCGGCTACTACCTGCGTCGTACCCTGCCCCGCTCGCTGGAACGCAAGCGTGAACACTACACGCGTACCGGCGACGAGCGTCGACTGGCCCAGCTCGGCAGCGTAGTACCGTTCGATGTGTTCAACCGCGTGGCACGGGCCGAGTGGGATACCCTGCTGTTTTTCTACGGTGTGGTCATGTGCGTGGGTGGCCTCGGCTTCATGGGTTACCTGGGCCTGGTTTCGGAAGTACTATACAGCGGCTGGGACGCCACCTGGGCCAACATCGCACTGGGTGTGGTTTCCGCGGTGGTGGACAATATTCCGGTGATGTTCGCCGTATTGACCATGCAGCCGGAGATGTCCCACGGCGATTGGCTGCTGATCACGCTCACCGCCGGGGTCGGTGGCAGTATGCTCTCGATAGGCTCCGCCGCCGGTGTGGCCCTGATGGGTCAGGCCCGTGGCTACTATACCTTCGCCGGGCACCTGCGCTGGGCTCCCGCCGTCGCCCTGGGCTATGTCGCCAGCATTCTCGTTCATTTATGGCTGAACGCGGGGAGTTTCCACGTCTACGGCTGACCTGCAAGCCTTCAAGCCGGCGCCAGGGATGGCGCCGGAACACGCCACCGCCGATCGAGCCGCATCGCGTTGCACAGCAGCTTGTTTCTCTACCGCCCCGGCTGCCTTTCCTGATGGGAAGGTAACCCCTCGTAGGCCAACCAGGGCGAATCGTGCGAAACCCAGATATGCCCTTCCGGCCGTGCTTTCGGATCGTCATCCAGGGTGGCGACCCTTACGATAACGTGCGGCTGTCCCTCTCGTTCGGCGATGAGGTGTGAACCGCAGGTGCGACAGAACCAGCGTTTCTTGCCGGGAGAGGACTCGAAAGAAGACCGCACCTCCTCCCCCTCAAGCCAACGAAAATTTTTACGCATCGCCCCTGCCGTGGTGGCAAAGGCCGCAGCATGGGCCTTCTGGCACGTACGACAATGGCAATGTCGTATTGGCATGTCCAGTTGATCGATCTCGTAGGTGACCGCACCGCACAGGCAACTTCCTTTCATGTAGTGATTTCCTCTCAGATATCGATGACCAGATCCGGCACGAACAGGGGCGGCTCGAACTCCCCCGGGTACCCCCCGGGGTTGGCCAGTACCCGCGTGCCATTGACCTGGTGCTCGACCGGCTCGTGCACGTGACCATGAATCCATAGATCCATGCGCCCCATCATGGCCGACAGATGCGAGGCAAAAGCCGGCGACAGCGCATCGCCTTGGTAACGTGGCGGAATGCACTCCGCCAGCGGTGCATGATGGCTGATCACCACTCGCGGCCCATCGCAGGGCTTGGCCAGCTCCGCCGCCAGCCAGGCCAGGGCTTCGCTATGCAGCCGCTGGCTTTCGGCCGGGCTGAACGTCTCCCCTTCGGGCTGTTCGATGATGCTGAAATCCGGCATCAGCCAGCGTGCCTTCTCTTCGGTCAGTGCCGGGTCGTGGTCCGGGTGTTCGGCATATAACGCGAAATCGGTCCACAGCGTGGTGCCATGGAAGCGCACGCCATCCAGCGTCAGCGAACGGTTGTCGAGCAGGTGAATCCCCAGCCGCTCGGCCTCTGCTGCCAGCACCTGGCGCAGCAGCGGCATACAGCTGCCGTAGAACTCGTGATTGCCCGGCACGTAGAGGATCGGCAGCCCGGCGAAACGCTCCGCGGCCCAGGCAAGCCCCTCGGCATGGCGATGGATATCACCGGCAAGGATGACCATATCCGCCGCCGCTTCAGGTAACTCGCGCCCCTCGTCGAAATGTTCCAGATGCAGATCCGACAGCACTCTGAGCCGCATGGTCATCTCCTTGCTTGCCGGCGCACCGTCAGTCGCACCGCTCCAATCGGATTGGCCCAGCATAAGCGGATAGCGAAAGGCTTCGCCAGGCTTGGCTGATGCCAGCGCTTGCGACTATGTTGAGATGGCCCGTTGCAAAGGGCATAACGACTCAATGGAGGGAGTCTCATGACCGTGCAGAACACCACCGCGTCCGCCCAGGACGTCGTCGACATTCTCACTCTCGACCATCGCGAAATGGAGGAGCTGCTCGACAGGATCCAGCGCTCTCCCGATGCCGAGCAGCGCCGCGACCTCACCGATACGCTGATCACCGAAGTGATGCGCCACTCCGTTGCCGAGGAGATGTATGTCTATCCGACGATGGAAAAACGCATTCCCGATGGAGAGGAGGAAGCCGAGCACGACAGAGAGGAACACGACGAGATCGTGCAGGTAATGAAACAGTTGGAAGACGCCGATGCTGCTGAGCCGGCCTTCATGGACCGTGTGCACAAGCTGGACGAGCTGCTGCGCCACCACGCCAAGGACGAGGAGGCCGACCAGTTTCCCAAGCTGCGCCAGCGCATTCCAGGCGAGACCCTTGTCGAGCTGGGCAGGAAGGTTGAAAAAGCCAAGCAGATGGCACCGACCCGTCCCCATCCCAGCGCACCGCACTCCGAACTGTTCCACAAGACGGTAGGCCCCGGCGTCGGTATGGTCGACCGCCTGCGTGACCAGCTTAGCGGCAGAATGACCGGCTGAAGGTTGAGTCCACGCTTCACCCGAGCGCCTGATCAGGCGCTCGGCCCCACTCCCTGATAGCTACCTAAGGACTTCCCTTCCCCGGTCTCGCGTCAGGCCGAGCTGCTAGAGAACCCGAGTGGACAGCGCTGCCCACGCTCAGCCAGGAGGAGCTCGCAATGAACGGAACGACCACACCCGACAAGGGCGACGCCATCTCATTGATGGCACGCTGGGGCTATGCGGCCCGCGGCGTCGTCTACCTGATGGTGGGAGGCCTCGCCGCGTTGGCGGCACTCGGCCAGGGCGGCGAAACCACTGACAGCCGCGGCGCGCTGGAGCGTTTGATGACGGCCCCGTGGGGGGACGTGCTGCTCGGCGTCATCAGCGTGGGCCTGGTGGGCTATGCCATCTGGCGCGGTACCCAATCACTCAAGGATACCGACCATCATGGCACCGATGCCAAGGGCCTGGCGATTCGCGGGGGCCTACTGGTAAGTGCCGGCACGTATCTGCTGCTGGCGTTTTTTGCCGCCAGCCTGATCTTTACCCTGGGCGGCGACGGTGGCGGCTCCGGGAGTGGTTCGGAAACCCTCGCTGGCTGGCTGATGCAGCAGCCTTACGGGCGCTGGCTGGTCGGTGTCGTGGGCGCGGCCATCATCGGCGCAGGCGTCGCTCATGGCATCAAGGGCTGGAAAATGAAGTTTCATCGCCACTTCGACATGCCACCCCACACACAGCGCTGGGCCTATCCCGTCTGCCGCTTCGGGCTGGTGGTGCGCGGGCTGGTATTCCTGCTCATCGGCGCGTTTTTCGTCCTAGCCGCCTACGAGGTGAATCCCGACCAGGCGGGCGGCCTTGCCAAGGTCTTCAGCACGCTGCGAAGCCAGATTTTCGGCCGTTGGCTGCTGGCCTTCGTTGCCCTGGGTCTGTTCGCCTTCGGCCTCTACAGCCTGCTTGAGGCCATCTATCGGCGTGTGAACGCACCCGGCTGAGCCCAGCGCCGAAGCGCAAGAGACGGGATCCTGCCTGACCCAGTTGATGGAAAACCTTTCCACGGGCATGCTAAGCCACTCATCCTCGCCGCCACTGCTGGAGAACGACATGCCTCAGCCCCGCCTCGGTTTTATCGGCATCGGCCTGATGGGCGCCCCCATGACGCACCGCCTGTTGCAAGCCGGCTTTGCCGTCACGGTATGGAACCGCACCCCGACCAAGGCCGAGCCTCTACGCGAGGCCGGCGCTACACTCGCGGGCTCCATCGGTGAGCTGATGGCGGAGGTGGACGTGGTGATGCTGTGCCTGGCCAACACCACCGTGGTGGAAGAGGTGATTTTCGGTGAAGGCGGCGTAGCCGCGCATGGCCGCACGGGACAGCGCCTGGTCGACCTCTCCAGCAGCGACCCGGCGGCAACGCGCAGCTTTGCCGAGCGGTTGGAAGAAGAGTGCGGCATGCGCTGGGTGGATGCGCCGGTCTCCGGCGGCGTAGCGGGGGCCGAGGCCGGCAGCCTGGCGATCATGTGCGGCGGCACCGAGCAGGATATCGAAGCCGTGCTTCCCTTGCTCGCCCCGCTCTCGGCGAGGGTGACACACATGGGCCCGGTGGGCACCGGTCAGGTCACCAAGGTGTGCAACCAGATGATCGTCGGCTGCCAGGCGGCGGTGATCGCCGAGATGGTGGCCCTGGCCGAGGCCAGCGGCGTGGATGCCAGCCGCCTGACCGAGGCGTTGGCCGGTGGCTTCGCCGATTCCAAGCCGTTCCGGATCCTCACCCCGCGCATGGCGGCGAGCGAGTTCGACAACCCGGCCTGGCACCTGCGCACCCTGCTCAAGGATCTCGACCTGGCCCTGGCCCAGAGCCAGCGCGCCGGCAGCGCCATACCCCTGAGCGGCCTGGCGGCCCAAGTGATGCGCGCCCATGCCAATCATGGCCACGCCGAGCACGACCCGGCGACGTTGGTGGAGGCATATCGCCGGAAGGAGGGCTAGCCCTGCGACCCATGCCTGCCCGACTGTATGGCAGATGACGCCTTGGGGCTCAACAATGGCTGGATCAGCATGCGATCCAGCCTCAGCTCGCGGGGGTCGCGGAACGCTGCGATGCCGATCGTCATGTTCAGGTGTCCGGCGTCGGGCTGGTCGCGATAGGTGCCGAACAGCCGGTCCCACCAGGGCAGGTTGAAACCGAAGTTGCTGTCGGTTTCACAGCGCACGATGGAGTGATGGACGCGATGCATGTCCGGCGTCACCACGATGAGGCGTAACCTACGGTCGAGCCGCTCGGGCAGACGCACGTTACCGTGATTGAACATGGAGGTGGCATTGAGCAGGACCTCGAAGATCAGCACCGCCACGGCCGGCGCTCCCAGCAGCGTCACCACGGCCACCTTGATGCCCATCGAGATGAGGATCTCCAGCGGATGGAAACGCAGGCCGGTGGTGACGTCGAACTCGAGATCCGCGTGGTGCATGCGATGCAGGCGCCACAGCCAAGGCACGGCATGGAACAGCCGGTGCTGGAAATAGATCGCCGCGTCCAGTAGCAGCACCGAGAGCGGCAGCGCCAGCCACAGTGGCGCCGGAACCACATGGAACAGCCCCCAGCCGCGCTCGGCAGCCACCAGAGCAGCCCCTACCGCCGCCAGGGGAAAGAGCAGGCGCACGGCCAGCGTATCCAGCACCAGAATCAGCAGATTGCCGGGCCAGCGCTGCCAGCGCCGTATCCGCTGCTCGCGACGCGCAGCGAGAACTTCCCACAGCGCCATCGCTGCCAGTACCAGCAGGAAGATGCCGAGGCGGATCAGCGGTTCGTGGCTTCTCAGCGTGTCGCTCATGCTCATGGCTCCGGCGAATTCTTCCCTGATGGTATCGCTGTCGAGCGGGATTTGTCCCCCGCCCCGCCCTTCCGTACACTTGTTTGACTCTCCCCCCACACGACGCTACGCCGAGGCATGACCATGGCTTTCGATTCGACCTCTACCTACGTGGCTACCGATGCCTTGAAGCAGGCGGTGAACGCCGCCGTGACCCTGGAGCGGCCGCTGCTGATCAAGGGCGAGCCGGGCACCGGCAAGACCCTGCTGGCCGAGGAGCTGGCGAACTCTCTGGGCACCCAGTTGATCACCTGGCACATCAAGTCCACCACCAAGGCCGCCCAGGGACTCTACGAGTACGATGCAGTGAGCCGCCTGCGCGACTCCCAGCTCGGCGTGGAGGGCGTGGAGAACGTCGAGAACTATATCAAGCCCGGCAAGCTGTGGGAGGCCTTCACCGCCGATGAGCGCGTGGTGCTGCTGATCGACGAGATCGACAAGGCTGACATCGAGTTCCCCAACGACCTGCTCCAGGAGCTGGATCGCATGGAGTTCCATGTCTACGAGACTGGCGAGACCGTGCGTGCCCGCCACCGGCCGATCATCGTGATCACCTCGAACAACGAGAAGGAGCTGCCCGACGCCTTTCTGCGCCGCTGCTTCTTCCACTACATCGAATTTCCCGACCGCGAGACCATGCAGGCCATCGTCGATGTGCACTTCCCCGACATCGCGCCGAAGCTGGTCAGCCAGGCGCTCGAGGTGTTCTTCGACCTACGCCAGGCGCCGGGGCTGAAGAAAAAGCCCTCCACCTCCGAGCTGGTCGACTGGCTGAAGCTTCTGATGGCCGACGAGCTGGCCCGAGAGGCGCTCTATCACCGCGACCCGGTCAAGGCGATCCCGCCGCTGGCCGGCGCCCTGGTGAAGAACGAGCAGGATACCCAGTTGCTCGAGCGGCTGGCCTTCATGATGCGTCGACACGGCAACCAGAGGCGCTGAGCCATGTTCATCGGCCTGTTCGAGACCCTCAAGCGCGCCGGCGTGCCGGTGTCGCTGCGCGAACTGCTCGACCTGCACGCGGTGGTCGAGCGCGGCGTGGTGTTCGCCGACATGGAGGCGTTCTATCAGGTCGCGCGCACCGTGTTGGTCAAGGACGAGCGTCACTTCGACCGCTTCGACCGTGCCTTCGCCGCCTGGTTCGACGGCCTGGAAAATCTCGATGCCGCCATCGAGGCGTTGATCCCCAACGACTGGCTGCGCCGCGAATTCGAGAAGCATCTCTCCGAGGAGGAGAAGGCCCAGATCGAGTCGCTGGGCGGACTGGAAAAACTGATCGAAACCTTCAAGCAGCGCCTCGATGAGCAGAAGGAGCGCCATGCCGGCGGCAACAAGTGGATCGGCACCGGTGGCACCAGTCCCTTCGGCGCCTACGGCTACAACCCCGAGGGCATCCGCATCGGCCAGCAGGGCTCGCGCCACCGCCGCGCGGTGAAAGTGTGGGACGAGCGGCGCTTTCGCGACTACGACGACTCCCTCGAGCTGGGCACTCGGAACATCAAGATGGCGCTGCGCCGGCTGCGCAAGTTCGCCCGCCAGGGCGCGGCGGAGGAGTTCGACGTCGATGCCACCATCCGCGACACCGCCCGCGACGCCGGCCTGCTCAACGTGCGCCTGCGTCCGGAGCGGCATAACTCGGTGAAGGTACTCCTGTTCCTCGACGTGGGCGGCTCCATGGATGATCACATTCGCGTCTGCGAGGAGCTGTTCTCCGCCGCCCGCTCGGAGTTCAAGCACCTGGAGCACTACTATTTTCACAACTGCTTGTACGAAGGTGTCTGGCGCAACAACCAGCGGCGCACCAGTGAGCGCATTCCCACCATGGACGTGCTGCATACCTACGGCCGCGACTATCAAGTGGTGATCGTCGGCGATGCCGCCATGTCACCCTACGAGGTAACCCACCCCGGCGGCAGCGTGGAGCACTTCAACGACGAGGCCGGCGCGGTGTGGCTCCAGCGCCTGGCTGACAAGTTTCCCCGCCTGGCCTGGCTCAATCCCATGCCACCGCGGGCCTGGGAGTACACCCACTCTACCCAGTTGATCCGCCAGTTGATCGACGACCGCATGTACCCCATGACCCTGGAAGGGCTCGAGAATGCCATGCGCGACCTGGCTCGCTGACCCAAGCACTGCGAGCGAATGCGACCCGGTTCAGGACCGCTTGCCCCATTGCCAGCCCAACCTTATACTGTGTTTCCATACAGTTTTCGTATGACCATGCTGTTTTGCCCGGTCCGGAGGAGAAGATAGCGCATGGACTCGCCATAGCCCTTTTTGGCTATTTCCTTGAAAAATAGCCTCTAAGGGCTATTATCCAGATATTACCGATGCGTAGTACAAGCCCATGGCGCACTACATTGCCGTACTCACGGGCGACCTGGTCGATTCGCGCAAGGCCAGCGACCCCAAGCAGCTCTTCGAGGTGCTCGATACTACCCTCGAGACGCTCACCAAGCGTTACGGAGGTCAAAGCGAGCGCTACCGCGGCGACGGGTTTCAGATCGCCCTACCCGACCCGACAGTCGCCCTGCCTGCCGCAGTGCTGCTGCGTGCGGCGCTGATTCGCCACTCGGAGGAGCGCCAACGCTGGGATGCACGTATCGCCGTTGCCATCGGCAAGGATCGCTGGCACCCCGAACAACGGGTCACCGAGGCCAGCGGCGAAGTGTTCGTGCGCTCCGGCCAGACGCTGGACGCCATGAGCGAAGGCACCTCGCACCTGTCTCTCAGCCTGACCGAGGAGGACGGCAGCGAGTGCCTGGCGCTGTTGACCCGTTTCGTCGACGATCTGATCGACGGCTGGTCGCGCTACGCTGCCGAGGCCGTCTACCTCAGCCTGTGGCACAAGGAATCCCAGCAGGCGCTCGCCAAGCGGCTCGGTATCAGCCAGCCCAGCGTTCACAAGCGGCTGCGTGCCGCTCGCTGGGCGCTGCTCGAGGACTACCTGCGCTACCTCGGCCAACGCTTCAAGGATGACTCACGATGAACGCCGATCTCTCGCTGCTGCTGGGGCTGGTGCTGGTCCACCTGCTCGGCGACTTCGCCTTGCAGCCAAGCCGCTGGGTCGAGGCTCGCCTGGTGCGCAAGGTGCGGTCCCCCCAGCTCTACCTGCACGCGGCACTGCACGGCGGCTTGGCCTTGGCGGTACTGAGTGCAGCCACCCTGAGCCGCGCTAGCAGCGCTTCCTGGGGAGTGGTCCTGGGTGGCGCGGCAGCGATCGCCGTAAGCCATGCCGCGATCGATCTCGGCAAGGCCTACCTGTCAGCGACGAGGCTGCGCTGGTTCATGCTCGACCAGGCGCTGCATCTGTTGGTGCTGCTGGGTGCGTGGCTGGCCTGGCTCGGCAGTTGGCAGCCCTTGCTCGCGTTCTGGCAATGGCTGTTCACCCCGCCGGTGCTCGGCATCGTCGTCGCCTACGTGCTCGTCACTCGCCCGCTGTCGATCGTCATCGCCCTGGTGATACAACGCTGGAGCGCGCAGATCGACAATCCCGGCACGCTCATTGCCGCCGGAGCACGCATCGGCATGGCCGAGCGCGTACTGGTCCTGACCCTGGTGTTGCTCGATCAGCTGACCGCCATCGGCTTTCTGTTGGCGGCCAAGTCGGTACTGCGCTTCGGCGAACTGCGCGGCGCCCAGGATCGCAAGCTGACCGAGTACGTGCTGATGGGCACCTTGCTCAGCGTCTCGACCGCCATGGTACTCGGCTTGTTGATACGGCTGGTGATACAGGGGAGCTGAGCATGCCGATGCGCTGGACCACCCTGTTGGGCATCACCATGGCGAGCGTTTGGTTGGCCGGCTGCGCCACGCCGGAACACCTCGAACGGCGCGACGGCTACGTGGTGGACCATGCCCACGTGTCGCCCTCGCACACCAGCCGAGTACGCCACCTGGTGATCCACTACACCGACGTCGACGAGGCCGAATCGCTGGCCGTGCTCACCGGCCCCCGTGTCAGCGCCCACTACGTGCTGCCGTTGCCGGCGCGAGACCACCGCGGCCAGCCGCTGGTCTATCAGTTGGTCGACGAAGAGCGCCGCGCCTGGCACGCCGGCGCCAGCGCCTGGAAGGGGCGCACCAATATCAACGACACCTCGATCGGCATCGAGATCGTCAATACCGGGCCCAACCGCCCCTACGCCGAGGTGGAGCGGCTGCTGGAACAGAACCCGGAAGCCGCGGTGGAAATCGGCTGGGCCCCCTATCCCGAGGCACAGATCGAGGCGTTGATCGCCCTTTCACGCGACGTCATCGAGCGCCACGACATCCACCCCACCGACGTGGTGGCGCATTCCGACATCGCACCGACACGCAAGATCGACCCCGGCCCGGATTTTCCCTGGCGCCGGCTGCATGAGGCCGGCATCGGCGTATGGCCTGAGGAAGACAGCGTTGCACGCTGGCGGGCCCGCTTCGAAATCGCAGCCGTACCGCTCGCCACCCTTCAGGAAGCGCTCAAGAGCTGGGGCTACCGGCTGGAGGCAACCGCTGAGCTGGATCGCGAGACTCGCGCCGTGCTGCGCGCCTTCCAGATGCGCTTCCGCCCTTCCGACTACCGCGGGCAGCCGGATGCCGAAACCGCTGCGATTCTCTGGGCGCTGCTGGAACACTACCGTCCAGCAGCGCTGGAGCGGCTCGACAGAGCAAGGGGGCAACAGGAAGGCTAGCGAATTGAACACCTAGGGTCGACGCAGCCGGCGAGCCTGAACGGATCACATGGTTGCCAGCCGTTCCTGATCGTTGATGCCAGCCATTCGCACCAGGGCCAGGGCCTCGTCGAGGCTATCCACCTCTTCGACCCGCACCAGTTCGCTGTCGAGGCTGAAAGACTTGCCGGTTTTCTCGGAGAGCAGCCGCTCCAGGGTAGGCACGTCCATGCCCTCCTCCATCTGCAGAACATCGACGCTGGCACTGCCGTGGGTACCGGGCAGGTAGATGGTGCCGTTGGAGAAATCCACGGCGTACGCGATCACGCCCGGAACGATGAAGAACAACAGCCCCACGCCATTGGCAATGGCAACCACCGGGTCGATGCGGCCGCTCATCTGGCCCTTGCGCTCGGGATGAAAGACGGTACCGCAGCCCACCAGAGCGGTGAAAGAAGCAGCAAGCACCAGCCCGGTCAGGGCACGACGGATCTGGATCCTCATGGAAGGAAGGCTCCGCAGAAGGTCGGGTTACCGGCGCCGGACGATTGCCGCCCTTGGCGCCGCCATGGAGAATGGCAGGAGATTACCACAACGGCAGCTCATACAAGCGTTTACATCTTTCACGGAGGCCCACATGAGCGAAACCGCATTGCATACCTGCCAGGGCAGCGCCATCGAGCCACGGCTTGAGGAACTGGCTCATCTGCGCATCACCGTATTCCGTGATTACCCGTATCTCTACGATGGCAGCTTCGACTACGAGGCGAACTACCTGCGCCGCTATGCCGAATGTCCGCAAAGCCTGTTCGTGCTGGCCGAGGATGGCGATGCGCTGGTGGGCGCGGCCACGGGCATGCCGCTGGCCGAGGATGTGGAAGAGTTCCGCACGCCGTTCGAGCAGGCCGGTTTCGATATCGACAGCGTATTCTACTACGGCGAATCGGTGCTGCTGCCCAGCTACCGCGGCCGGGGTATCGGCAAGGAGTTCCTCGCCGAGCGAGAGCGCCATGCGGCCAAGCGGGGCTTCGCCACCGTGGCGTTCTGCGCCGTGGAGCGCCCCGACGACCATCCGCTGAAACCAGAGGGCTACGTGCCGCTGCACGGCTTCTGGCGTTCCCAGGGCTACGAGCGCCACCCGGAGCTTGCCACCACCTTCCGCTGGAAGGACATCGGCGAGCCCGAGGAGACCGACAAGCCAATGGTGTTCTGGCTGAAGTCGCTGACCTGAGTCCATATGCCGACAAGGGGACGAGGGGCGCCGGGGACAGGGTGAAGAGGAGGTCCGATTCCAGGGATGGAATCGGTAGCGCCCAGGGATGGGTTCACAGCGCCTCCTCGTAGCCCTGTCGACGGAGCAGCCCCGAGTGACGAAGCCAATGGCGATGCCCTTTTGCCGCCGTTCCCCGTTGGCCGTACAATGCCCCGAACGCCGCCCGCCGCGGCACCTCGACTCATGTCAGCCACGCTGGAAGGAAACGCCGGACCCATGCGCGCCACTCAACTGTTGATCGCCACTCTCAAGGAAACGCCTGCCGACGCCGAGGTCATCAGCCATCAGCTGATGCTGCGTGCCGGCATGATCCGCCGCCTCACCTCCGGCCTGTACAATTGGCTGCCGGTCGGCCTGCGTACGCTGCGCAAGGTGGAGCGGATCGTGCGGGAAGAGATGGATCGTGCCGGGGCCCAGGAAGTGCTGATGCCGGCGGTACAGCCCGCCGAGCTGTGGCAGGAGTCCGGCCGCTGGGAGCAGTACGGCCCCGAACTGCTGCGCCTGAAGGACCGCCACGAGCGCGACTACTGCGTCGGCCCCACTCATGAGGAGGTGATCACCGACCTGATGCGCCGCGAGCTCTCCAGCTACAAGCAGCTGCCGGCCAACTTCTACCAGATCCAGACCAAGTTCCGCGACGAGATCCGTCCGCGCTTTGGCGTGATGCGCTCGCGCGAGTTCATCATGAAGGACGCCTACTCCTTCCACATCGACCAGGCCTCGTTGAAGGAAACCTACCAGGCGATGTACAACGCTTACGTGCGGATATTCACCCGCCTGGGCCTGGACTTCCGCCCCGTGCTGGCTGACACCGGTGCCATCGGCGGCACCGATTCCCATGAGTTTCATGTGTTGGCCGCCTCGGGCGAGGACGATATCGCGTTCTCCACCGAGTCCGACTACGCCGCCAATATCGAGAAGGCCGAGGCATTGCCCGCGCCACTGGGTACCACACCTGAGCGCGCCGCGCCGAGCGAGGAGCTGCGCCTGGTCGATACCCCCAACGCCAAGACCATCGCCGCCCTGGTGGAACAGCATGGCCTGCCGATCGAGAAGACCATCAAGACATTGATGGTGCGCGCCAGCGAGGGCGGCTTGATCGCCCTGCTGGTGCGCGGCGACCACGAACTCAACGAGATCAAGGCCGAGAACCTGCCCGAGGTGGCCGAGCCGTTGACCATGGCCACGGAAGAAGAAATTCGCGCCGTTGTGGGTGCCGGCCCCGGCTCGCTGGGTCCGGTCAACCTGGACATGCCGATCATCATCGACCGCAGCGTGGCGCTGATGAGCGACTTCGGCGCCGGTGCCAACGTCGACGGCAAGCACTACTTCGGCATCAACTGGGAACGCGATGCGGCGCTGCCCAAGGTGGCCGACATTCGCAACGTGGTCGAAGGTGACCCCTCGCCGGACGGCAAGGGCACGCTCTCGATCAAGCGCGGCATCGAGGTCGGCCACGTGTTCCAGCTGGGCAAGAAATACTCCGAGGCAATGAACGCCACGGTGCTCGACGACAACGGCAAGGCGGCCCATCCCTGGATGGGTTGTTACGGCATCGGTGTGACCCGCGTGGTGGCCGCCGCCATCGAGCAAAATCATGACGACAACGGCATCATCTGGCCCAACGCCATTGCCCCCTTCCAGGTGGCCCTGGTGCCGATGAACGCGCACAAGTCGCAGCGCGTACGCGAGGAATCGGAGCGGCTCTACCAGGCCCTCACCGCAGCCGGCATCGACGTGCTGCTCGACGACCGCGACTTGCGTCCCGGGGTGAAATTCGCCGATCAGGAGCTTATCGGGATCCCCCATCGCCTGGTGGTCGGCGACCGCGGGCTGGACAATGGCGAGCTGGAATACAAGGGGCGGCGTGACAGTGAAGCGACCATGGTGCCTGCCGATACGATCGTCGAGTTCCTGCGCGAGCGAGTCGAAGGGTAATCGTCGACTGGCCGCGACGCTGCTGGTCGCGGCCGGCCTGATGAGTGGCGTTGCAGCAACGGCGCAGGTGCCGGGAGAGGGCGCCGAGGCCGCGGGCTTTCTCGATGCCCTGCCCGTTGCACTGCAGTCTCCACCCACCCGGCGCGTGCGGGTGGAGCCCGACGTTCCCCCCTCGCTGCGCCAGACCCTCGACACGCTGGTCGCCACGCCACCTTCGCCGGATCGGGTATGGGCGGCTCGGCAATGGATGAGCCAGATGGAGCCCAGGCTCGCCCGCTTCGTTGACGACGAGACCCTGCGCGGCGAGATGCTGACACGTATCTATCATGAAGCTCGGCTGGCCGGATTGCCGCCGGAAATCGTGCTGGCAGTGATCCAGGTCGAGAGTGCCTTCCAGGCCGAAGCCGTTTCATCGGCCGGCGCCGTGGGGCTGATGCAGATCATGCCGTTCTGGATACGTGAGCTGGGGCGTAGCGCCGATGACCTGATGGATCCCTGGCTCAACCTGCGCTACGGCTGCACCATCCTCGCCCACTATCTGGCCGTAGAGCGCGGCGATTTCACCCGCGCCCTGGCACGCTACAACGGCAGCCTAGGCCAGACCTGGTATCCCGAGCGGGTAATGCGCGCCTGGACCCACCACTGGTGGTACGCACGTTGAAAACGCCAGACAAAAAAATGCCGGCCCAATTGGGCCGGCTACTGGGGGGAAAACTCCCCCCTCCCCTGACGACTTGCTCTGCTGGCTGGCTCAGTGCTTGCGCTTGCGACGGTGATCGCGAATCACGAAGCCGACCCAACCTGCCATGAAAGCGACCATCATCGCGACGGTTACCAGCCCGAAAACTACTGCATCATCCCAGTACATGGTGGTTTCTCCCCGTCACCCGATGTGATGAGTTCACTCTAGCCGGTTGATGCAAAGGGAAAACTGACCTGCATCAAATTTCGCCTCGGCCGCGTCAAGTGCCGCTCAGCGAATTGATACAGGTCAGTTTTTTGGGGTGATTCGGGGTTTCGAACGGTCAGGGAGCCTTGCGATCTTCGACCTGGGACGGTTCGACACCGACGGGAAGCGGATGCCCCTTGGCCAACTCGGCACGAGTCGCCTCGCGCACTTCGAGCACTTCCAGAGCATAGCTCAGGGTCTGCCCTGCCAAGGGATGGTTGGTATCGATCAGCACACCGTCGGCGCGCAGCTCGAGTACGGTGACGATCTGAGGACCGTCGTCGCCTGGTGTCTGGAAGCGCATGCCAGGCGCCAGGTCATCCTGGGGAAAGGCACCGCGTCCGACCTCCTGGATCAGGCTATCGTTGCGCTCGCCGTAGGCTTCTTCTGGCGCCAGTGTCACGCTCAGCCTGTCGCCGGCAGCGTGGCCTACCAGGACGCGCTCGAGGCCAGCCATGAGGTTGTCATGCCCATGCAGGTACTCGAGGGGCTTGGCACGCGCCCGCGAGTCGTCGAGTACCTGGCCGTGTGCGTCGCTGAGCACGTAGTGCAGGGTCACGACCCGCTGTGGGGCGATCTTCATGAATAACTCCTGTGGTCGTTGGCAGGGCATGCCTCAGGCGATCACGTTTGCGGACGCAGGTTCGCCACGGGCATTTCCAGTTGCTGCTGGCGATTGAGCAGATTGAGCAGCACGATGGCCCGTTCGTCACCCTTGTGGCTGGCAAAGACGGCCTGCAAATCCTTGAACGGCCCTTCGGTTATTTCTACTTTCTCGCCGGCACGGAAATAGACGTTGGCGGCGCTCTCCTGCCCTTGTGCGCCCTGTTCACGCAGCAGTGCAACCAGTTCGTCGTCCACCGGCAAGGGACGATCGCCGAAGGTGACGATTCTGAGTACGCCGCGGGTCGAGCGGATGGGGCGCCAGTTGCTGGCGATACGATCGAGTCGAATAAAGAGATAGTGGGGGAACAGCGGCTCATCCAGCCATACCAGCTTGCCACCGCGCTTCTTCTGTAACTGCAGGATAGGATGGAACAGCTCGTAATCCTGGTTGGCAAGGTGCTCAGCAGCACGAAAGGACTCTCCACCCTTGCACTGAACGACGTACCAGCGCGGCAGGCTGTCGTTCTCGTCTTCGATCGGCTGACGTTCGCTGTGGCTCATGAAGGTCTCCTACCGGATCTCCCGCTGGCATCAATGCCGGGGCTCTGCAACAATCGAGCGGCCTAACGATGGCCTGCTGGGCCGCCCACCTCCGCCGAACGGTGGGCCATTCTACCATTGTTACCGGCAGCGGGCCGACCATCGGTCTCTGTTCATCGAGGAGTGTCGCCACGCATGACCCCCCCCTTCCCTCAGCGTAGCTGGCAAGCCGCTCTGGCCATTTATCTGCGCGCCCCTGTGATCACCATGCTGTTCCTGGGGTTCTCGGCTGGCTTGCCGTTCCTGCTGGTCTTCTCGACCCTTTCGGCCTGGCTGCGCAGCGATGGCGTTCAGGTAGCCGCCATCGGCTTTTTCGCGTGGATCGGCATGCTCTATTCGATCAAGTTCTTCTGGGCGCCGGTGGTGGATCGCCTGGCCTTGCCGGTGTTGACGCGCACCTTCGGCCAACGGCGCAGCTGGATGCTGCTGGCCCAGGCCCTGATCGCCGGAGGACTGGTGGGCCTGGCGAGTCTCGATCCACAGCAGAACCTGCCACTGGTGGCTGGCTTCGCGCTGCTGGTGGCGTTCGGTTCGGCCACGCAGGATATCGCCATCGATGCCTTTCGCATCGAATCTGCACCCGACGACATGCAGGCGGCCATGGCATCGACCTATATCATTGGCTATCGCGGTGGACTGGTGGCCGCCGGGGCCGGCGCTCTCTACGTGGCGTCCTGGCTCTCCTGGCAAGCCGCCTACCTGACCATGGCGCTGCTCGTTGGGGTTGGCATCATCACGGTACTGCTGCGTCCCGAGCCCGAGCGACTATCGCTGACCAGCCAGTTGATCCATGAACCCCGCGTGCGTGCCTTCATTCGCGTCAGCCGCGGCAAGCCGCGGCTGCTGCGTCGTCTAGGTGCCTGGCTAATCGGCGCTGTGGTATGCCCTTTCACCGATTTCATTTCCCGCCATCGCCTCAAGGCGCTGTGGCTGCTGGTGTTCGTGGCGGTGTTTCGCATCAGCGACCTGGCCATGGCCTCAATGGCCAATCCCCTCTACATCGACCTGGGCTTTTCACTGGAAACCATCGCCAACGTCACCAACGTATTCGGCATCGCCATGAGTATCGGCGGCGGCATCCTGGGCGGGCTGCTGGTGGCGCGCTACGGTATCGGTCCGATACTGGTGCTGGGGGCGGTGGCAGCGACGTTGACCAATCTGCTGTTCGCCGCCTTAGCGCTGGCCGGTCAGAGCCTGCCAATGCTGGTAATGACAATTGTGGGCGACAACTTGTCCAACGGCCTGGCCAGCGCGGTGTTCATCGCTTTCCTGTCGAGCCTGACATCGCGCGCCTATACCGCCACCCAATACGCGCTGTTTTCCTCGCTGATGACGCTGCCGGGCAAATTCCTCAGCGGTTTCGGCGGGATGGTGGTGGCAGCGGAGGGATACCCCACCTTCTTCGTGATTGCCACGGCCCTGGGGTTGCCGGCCATTGCGCTGGCGATTTGGGTCAGCCGCGACAAGGCGCTGGTGCCCCCCCCGGCCCCCCGCACGGCGTGACCGGGCACCTAGGCGTCGATCTGCTCTTGCAGCCAAGCCAGAGCCCCGGGGGTCGTGCGCCACTGGTCGCGCATCAGCGTGCGGTACTGCCATGCCTCGGCACGGGTGCCAGGCTCGGCGACGCTGTCCGGGCCCGAGGGGACTGGACGGGTCTGTTCAGCGCACAGCATGGTTAGTGCGTGGGGATTGTGACGGCGCACCTCGCGCAGCGTTTCGTTGGCCTCGTCGATACGCTCCAGCCGAAACAGCGCCAGCGCGCGGCCCATGAGGAGTCCTAGCACCGGCGCATCCTCACGCCGGTTCTCGGACACGGCGAGCGCTTCGCGGTTGCGCCCTTCGCGCAGGAGTTGGTCGAGCACCAGCTCCTGCAGGCCCAGGCTGTCCTGATCGTCAAGCGACAAAAGCCGCTCGGCCAGACGCCGCGAACGCTCACGAGCGCCCCGCTCCATGCCCACCACGAGCGCCAGGCCGGTGCGCAGCAGTACGGCATTATCGGCACTGTCCCACAGGAAAGCGCCTTCGCCTGCGTCCCGCACTCGTTCGAGCCAGCGCTCCAGGCGATCGGCCAAGGGTTCGAACAGACTCGGTGACATCCACGGTAGGCTGCCGAAGCGGCTGGTCAAGGCCAGTGTGAGCGACTCCACCACGCGCGGCGAATCGAGCCATTCAGGATGAGCGCAGAGTTCGCGCAACCAATCCCCCGCCTGGACCCAAGGGTCGCCCTTGAGTCCCAGTGCACTCTCGTCATCCACTTCCACCTGGAAGGATTTCTGCCAGGCGGCGAACAAGGTGTCCTCCCGCGCGCTGCTGTGGTACTCCAGCTCGCCTGCCTCGGTTCGATGCACATCCAGTCCGGGCGCCATAGGCAACTCCGACAGCAACTCCTGCAAGGCGGCTAGTGGCTCCGCCAGGTCCTCCTCGGCGTTGAGCAATTGGTCGGCCAGGGTGGCACCGGGGTTCTCCGCCAGGTCGGCCAGGAACTGCAGCTGGTCCGGCTCCAGTTCACCCTTGCGCGCCAGACGTCGGAACCAGAAACGCGCTCGCTCTGCGGCCTCCTCCTCGTGGCCCTCGTGCAGCAGCAGCATGGCTTCGATATAGGCCAGCGTGGGCGAATCGGGCAGCGCCTGCTGGGCCCGCACGAAAGCGGAACGGGCGCTATCCAGGTCGTCGTTATCCAGATGCATCAGGCACAGCCGTTCCAGGGCCACGCCGCGCAGGAACAGCGGACCGCGCTCGAGTACCTCGTCGAGCAGTTCGGCACGCTTGCGGATGAAGCCGCGCTCCTGGTAGAGGTCGATCAACAGTTCGAAGGCGGGCTCGGCCTGGGCCGGCAGCCGCGACCAGTCGGCCCGCTGGAACAGCGACTCGAGGATCTGCTGGGCACGTCCGCGCTGGCCCGTTTCGGCGGCGATCAGCCCGGCCTCGAGCAGGGCCTGGGCGGGCGCGTTGCCACTCTCGAGTGCGGCCTTGAGCGTAGGTCCCTTCCAGTCGCGCAGCGAGAGCATCCACATCAGGTGATCAGGCACTTCGGCAGGCATCGCAACGGCGCCGCAGCAGTGCTTGGTCTTGCGCCCGGAGTCGCACCAGCAGGGTTCGTTGCGGCCAGGGCGTGCCAAGGGTTCGCAGGTGAAGCCGGCACGCTCGAGTGGGGTCTGGCTCCACAGGATCGGGGCGAGTGCCTGGGCCATGGCCAGGTCACCGCCCATCAGCTCGGCCCCCTCCTCACGCGCCCAGGCCATGAAGGCCGGATAACGCTCCTCCGCACGGATAGCCGCCAGGGCACCCGACGCATAGCCCAGCAGCTGTTCCACCCATACTGCCAGCATCACACTCTCCGCCAGTTCAAAAGGCGCATATAGTAACAGGGAAGCGTGGTTCGGTGCTGCACACAAGCCAGGCGTCGCCGCATGCCTTCATCGTTGCGCCCAGGCCAGTAGCGGGCGGGTACGGGCATGCATGTCGAGGCGAGCCCCAAGGCGCACCAGGTTCCAGTAGTGCCCGTTCAAGGTGCGTGACAACAGCAGTATGTCCGCCGGCGGCTGCAGGCGATCCATGGCCGCCCATACCTTGGGGGAAAGCTCACGCAGGCGACGGTGCACCCGCACATCGGAGAAGTCCTGGGGACCCGGCTCGAACAGCGGCGCCACCGCCTCGGCGGATTCGCGATAGAGCGCCAGCGGTGCCCCCTGCCCCTGGCGCCCACCCAGCCGACGCAGGGCGTCGTCCATGCCCATGGGGTCAGCCGCCAGGGTGGCATCGAGTAGTTGCAGCGTCGCCTTGAGGTGCGCTGCCGGCACCGGGATCACCGCGCCCAGGTCGTAGATCACCAGCCGGCCCTCGGCATCGACGGCAAAGTTGCCAGCATGCGGATCGGCATGCAGTTCGCCATAGGTGAAAAGTTCTTCGGTTAGCCAGTCGGCCAGAGTCGTGGCGATGCGTTGCCGCAGAGCATCGTCCGCTTCCTCGAGCCCACGCAGCGGCGTACCCGCCAAGTAGCGCATGGCCAGCACCCGCGGACCGGAAAGAGTAGGCAGCGGCTCGGGGATGACCAAGCTCGCGTGATGGGCATAGCGCAGCCGATAGCGTTGCAGGGCGCAAGCCTCGGCATGGTAGTCGAGCTCGCTGCGCAGGCTGGCGGCTAGCTCCTCGAACAGGGTGTCCAGGCGTGCCTGGGGCACCTGGAGCCAGCGGCCGAGGCGCATGAGGCGCCGAAGCTGGGCCAGGTCGCTCTCGAGTACTTCGGCCAGCCCCGGATACTGCACCTTGAGTACCAGCGTCTCGCCGTCATGCGTGGTCGCACGATGCACCTGTCCCATGGAAGCACTGGCGAAGGGCCGAGACTCGATCTCGCGGAAATGTGTGTCCAGCTCGCCATACTGCTCGACCAAGGTACGCCGTATGCCCTCCCAGGGCATGGGCTCGGCCTGGCGTTGCAGGCGCGCCAGCTCAGCGGCGAGATCCGGCGGCAGCAGGTCGTCCCACTGAGCCACGATCTGGGCCAGCTTCATGGCAGGCCCCTTCAGCTCGGAGAGCCCCGCGAATAGCGCCTCGCCCAGCGCGCGCCAGTCGGCCTGGCCGCCGAATCGGCTGCGCAGCAAGGTGCCGCCGGTGCGCGCCCCGAGACCCATCAGTCGCCGCGTCCTTCCCCGCTCCCGCATGGTGGCGCTCTCCTCGTTGATATTCGCTGGAGCCATTGTACAGCTCGTGGCACTTTCGGCCTCTGGCCTTGTCGGTCGTTTACTGTAAGAATATCCATAAAGAATACGACTCGACTGCAGCGAAAGGGTGATATGCGCCTGATCATCGCCGAAAAACCCAGCCTGGCCCGGGCCATCGCCGAGGCGCTACCGGGCGGTGCACGCCGCGAGGACGGCGCCCTTCACGCCGGTGACTCCATTGTCACCTGGTGCCTGGGCCATCTGCTGGAGCAGGCGCCACCCGATGCCTACGATCCCGCCTTCAAGCAGTGGCGCCTGGACCACTTGCCGATCCTGCCATCTCGCTGGCAGCTCAGCCCGCGGCCCAAGGCCAGGGGGCAGCTCGCCGTCATTCGCAAGCTGCTCAAGCAGGCCCACGAAGTGGTGCATGCCGGCGATCCGGACCGCGAGGGGCAACTGCTGGTACAGGAAGTGATCGAGTACCTGGGCTGGAAGGGGCCGGTGTCACGCCTGCTGGTCAGCGACCTCAACCGGCCCGCGGTACAGCGGGCCCTGGCACGGCTGGAGGACAACGCACACTACCAGCCGCTCTACCGCGCCGCCGAGTCCCGCTCTCGCGCCGACTGGCTGTACGGCATCAACCTGACCCGGGCCTGGACCCTGACCGGGCGTCAGGCCGGTCACGACGGTGTGCTCTCGGTGGGTCGGGTGCAGACCCCGGTGCTCGGGCTGGTGGTGCGCCGCGACGCCGAAATACGCGATTTCAAGCCCCACCCCTTTTATGTGCTGTGGGCCGATCTGGCGGTGGCCAGCGGCCAGCTGCGCGCCTGGTGGCAGCCGGGCGAGAACCATCGGCTTGACGAGCAGGGCCGCCTGCTCGAGCATGCTCCGGCCCAGGCTCTGGCCGAACGGCTGCCCGGCGCCGAAGGCCGGCTCACTTCGCTCGAGACCCGCCAGAAGCGCCAGTCCGCCCCGTTGCCCTACTCGCTCTCGGCGCTGCAGGTGGACGCCGCGCGGCGCTTCGGGCTCTCCGCCAAGGCCGTGCTGGACATCTGCCAACGCCTCTACGAGCGCCACAAGTTGATTACCTATCCGCGCTCGGACTGTCGCTACCTGCCCGAGGAGCACCTGGCCCAGGCTCGTGCCACTCTGGCGAGCGCCTGCGGACAGGACGAGACCCTGCGTGGCTGGCTGGCAGGCGCCGACTTCAGCCTGCGCTCCAAGGCCTGGGACGACAAGAGAGTGGGCGCACACCATGCCCTGGCGCCCACCGGCAAGCCGGCCAAGCTCGAGCGACTGGAGCGCACCGAAGCCGACGTGTTCCGCCTGATCGCGCGCAACGTGCTGGCCCAGTTCTATCCCCCGCTGATCACCCGTGAAGTGAAGGCAGAGTTCACTATCCTCGCCGAGCGTTTTCGCGCCAGCGGCCAGGAACTGCTCCAACCAGGCTGGAAGCCGCTGTTCACCACCCGCGAGGAAGCCCCGCCGCTGCCACCGCTTACGGAGGGCGAGAGCTGCCGGGTCACGGCATGCGAGGTCGAGGAGCGCGAGACACGCCCACCGGACCCCTTCACCGACGCCAGTCTGATCAAGGCGATGATGAACATCGCCCGCTATGTCGACGACCCCGAGGTCAGGCGTACCCTGCGCGAGCATGACGGACTGGGTACCGAGGCAACCCGCGCCGGCATCATCGAGACACTCATCGAACGCGGCTACCTGGTACGCCAGAAGAAGTCGCTGCGCGCCACCCGGCTGGGTAGTGGGCTGGTGGCCTCACTGCCCGAGGCTGCTTCACGGCCCGAGCGCACGGCACAGTGGGAACAGCGACTGACGGCCATTGCCGAGCACGGCGACGACCCGGCACCGTTCCTCTGCGCCTTGATCGAGGACCTGCGTGGCCTGCTGGGCAGCGCCGACGCAAATCGCCTGCGTCAGGCCATGGCCACGGCCCAGGGTGAGGTCGCTGCCGCACCGAAACGACGCGGGGCGGCCGACAAGAGACGAGGCGGCCGCAGCACTTCGCCACGCACTCGCCGCAAGCCACGCACGAGCGCTTGAGCCCGCAGGCTGGCATCCGGTCACCGGGCATCGGTATGCTGCCTTTGTTCATCCACCAAGGCATCTCATGAACGACCAGACCCACCTGATCGTCGGCCCCGGCGCCCTGGGCCGGCTACTGGCCATGCACCTGGCCGATGTCGTGCCGGTCGTGCTGGCCGGGCGCCGAGCGTTGCCCGCCGAGCAGATCCTGACCACGCCGGAGGGCGCGCAGCGCTCGCGTCACCTTGCCGTTGCCGAGCTCGAAAATCTGCCGGCCGCAACGCCGGTCTTTCTGCACCTGACCACCAAGGCCTATGCCGCCGAGGCCGCCTATGCTGCCGCCATGGCCCGGTTGCCCGGCGCACCGACGCTGGTGCTGTGGCAGAACGGCTATCAGATACAGCCCGAACTCGAGCGCCGCCATCCGGGCCCGGTGGTGTGTGCCTCTACCACCGAAGGTGCCTGGGTGAATGGTGACGACGCCGTGACCCATGCCGGCCGCGGTATTACCTACCTCGGCGACCTCGCCAACCGGCATGCGTCGGCGTGCCGTGAATTGGCTGACCTGCTCGGCCAGGCCGGCCTGGCCGCCGAGGCGGTCGAGGACATCGAGACCCGGCTGTGGCACAAGCTGGCGGTGAATGCGGCCATCAATCCGCTGGTGGCACGCTTTCGTATCCGTAACGGCCAATTGCGCGACCGCCCCTTCCGCCCCATGGTGGAGCGAATCATCGCCGAAGTGGCAAGCATCTTGGCATCGGAGCATGTTCCACCTCCCACGGCGGGCTGGCACGCGCTGGTCTGGCAGGTGATCGCGGCAACCGCCAACAATCGCGCCTCGATGCTGCAGGACGTCATGGCTGGAAGACCTACCGAGCGTGAGGCCATCCTCGGCCCCCTGCTGGCTGCCGCCCAACGGCACGGTATTGCCGCCCCCTGCCTGAGCGAACTCGACGCCTCTCTGGCCCAGGCTCGGCCGCTCCAGCGTTGAGAGGCCACCTGGCAGGCACAAGGGGAGGCTGCTAAGCTCTTGAGATGGGTTTTGTCGCCCGAGCTAGACGCGTGTTTCGTTTGCCGCTAACGGGCCAACGAACCGTATCGCACAGGGATATAGGTCAGAAACATGAACGCGTGTTTCAGAGGTGCCATGATCATGGCTGCCAGCCTGACATTGCCACCACTCGTGGCCATGGCAGACAATGGTTTGCCTGAGGGTGGGCACGCGCCTCTGTACAGCGAACCCGTCGCCTACACCGACGCCTCCCACGATTTGCTGGCCTCCTTGGCACTGCCTTCCCTGAAAAGACCCTCCTACGCCAGTAGAACCAGCGACCTGATGCATCTCGACAATGGCGTCGTGCTGGAAGGCGGCGACCTCGAGTCGATCGACGGCCATACTTCCGGCTTCCGCGTGACGGCGGGCTTCTCCCCGATGAACCTGCCTCAGCTCGACCTCGGCGCCGAGTTTACATATCGCGAAAGCGACGAAGTCCCCACCCATCATTCCGATCAGGCCATGCTGGTCAATACCACTACCCTGGGCGGTAGCCTGGTCGCAGGAGTGCGCATGGGCCAGCTAGGACTTTATGCCAAGTCGGGTTTCGCCGAGTGGGACGGCGACCCGGTCACACAGACCGAGCCGCTTTTCGCGACGAACGGCACCGCTCGCATCCAGGGCTTCGGCGCGAGATTGCAGTACGACCGCCTCGTCAGTCGCCTGGAGTTCGAGGAAATCGACTCACCCAGCATGGCTCACCTGAACCTGATCACGGCCTCGCTCCATTACGCTTTCTAAGCCACCGCACTACCCGCTAGATACGTCGCGCCATAGAGCGTTTGGATTGGCTCAAGCCCTCTTGTCATAGCCGGGTGTTCTTACGCATCATGTCCTATAGTGAACTGGCGGGTCGCGCAGCGTTGTGGCCCTCTCCCTGAACCTGTTCCCTGGAGTCACGCAGATGAGTCTCAGAATCGGCGATACCGCGCCCGATTTCACGGCGCAAACCACCCAAGGTACGCTGAACTTCCATGAATGGATCGGTGACAGCTGGTGCATTCTCTTTTCGCATCCCAAGGACTTCACCCCGGTATGCACCACCGAGCTCGGTTACATGGCCAAGCTCAAGCCAGAGTTCGACAAGCGCAATACCAAGATCATCGGTCTCTCGGTGGACCCGGTCGACAATCATGCCGCCTGGTCCAAAGACATCGAAGAGACCCAGGGCGCCGCGCCCAACTACCCGATGATCGGCGATGACAAGCTCGAGGTCGCCAAGCTCTACGACATGCTGCCTGCCGAGGAACCGGGCAGCGCCGAGGGCCGCACCCCGGCCGACAACGCCACGGTACGTTCGGTGTTCCTCATCGGGCCGGACAAGAAGGTCAAGGCGATGCTGGTCTACCCGATGACCTCGGGCCGCGACTTCAACGAAGTCCTGCGCCTGCTCGACTCGGTGCAGCTCAACGCCAAGCACACCGTGGCCACGCCGGTAAACTGGCGCCCCGGTGACGATGTGATCATCCCGCCCGCAGTCAGCGACGAGGAAGCGAAGAAGAAGTACCCGGAGGGCTTTACGACCATCAAGCCCTATCTGCGTACGGTGAAGCAGCCGCAGTAAGCCACGTCTGAGCTGACTACGCATGAATCGCCCCGGCCAAGGCCGGGGCGATTCGTCCCGACCATGGCCGAGCTCAGTGCCTTCTAGCCCGTGTTGCGCAGGCCCGCAGCGATACCCGCCATGGTCACCATCAGGGCGCGTGAGAGTTCACCACTGATGGCGCCATCGGCATCGCGGTTACGCTGCAGTAGCTCGGCCTGCAAGCCGTGAAGCGGGTCGATATAGGGGTTACGCACCTCGATGGCCTGACGGATCAGTGGCGTCTGCTCCAGCAACTGCGGCTGGTCGAGAATCGTCAGTACGACGGACTGCAACTGGGTGAACCGGCGACGTAACTCAGTGCCGAGTTCCTTGAGCGCCGGCTCATCGACCAGGCGCTGCTCGTAGTAGGAGGCGATGCCCACGTCGGCCTTGGCCAGCAGCATCTCCAGCATGTCCAGGTAGGTGCCGAAGAAGGGCCAACGATCGCGCATCTCGCGCAGGACCTCGAGCCCCCCTTCCTCTTCCATACGTGCGGAGAAGGCTTCACCGCTGCCCAGCCAGGCCGGCAGCATCAGCCGAATCTGGGTCCAGGCAAAGATCCAGGGAATCGCGCGCAGTGTCTCCACACCGCCATCCTGGCGACGCTTGGTCGGGCGTGATCCCAGCGGCAAGTGCCCCAGCACGCCTTCGGGGGTGACTGCGCGAAAATAGGGCACGAAGTCGGCATCCTCCCGCACCACGCCGACATAGGCCGCATGGGCGATCTCGGCCAGGCGATCCATCTCCTCACGCCAGCGAGGCTCGGGCGCCGGGGGCGGCAACAGCGTCGCCTCGAGTACGGCGCAGGCGTAGATTTCCATGGAGCGCAGGGCAATATCCGGCTGACCGAACTTGAAGCGAATCATCTCCCCTTGCTCGGTGACCCGTAGGCTGCCATTCACCGAGCCCGGCGGCTGCGACAGGATGGCCGCATAGGCCGGACCGCCACCGCGACCGACGGCACCGCCGCGACCATGGAAAAGGGTCAGATCTACGCCGTGGTGACGGCACACCTCGACCAGCCTTTCCTGGGCGCGGTACTGGGCCCAGGCCGCCGCCAGCTGCCCGGCGTCCTTGGCCGAGTCCGAGTAGCCGATCATCACCTCCTGGCGTTCGCCGGCCAGCGTGCGGTAGCCCGGCAGCGCCAGCAGGCGATCGATCACGTCGCCGGCACGGTTGAGGTCGTCGAGGGTCTCGAACAGCGGCGCGATGGGCAGCGAGACGGTGCCTCCCACCTCCTTCATCAGCAGCGCTACCGTGAGCACGTCGGAAGGCTGTGCGGCCATGGAAATGATATAGGTGCCGAGCGCCTCGGACTGTTCGTTGGCAATGACCAGGAAGGTATCGAGGACCTCACGGGTCTCGGCCGAACACTCCCAGCGCCGAGGAATCAACGGCCGGCGCGACTCGAGTTCGGCCAGCAGGAAAGCCTGGCGCTGCTCCTCGCTCCAGTCGCGATAGTGACCGAGCTCCAGCGCCTGGGTCAGCTCCTCCATGACCATGGCATGACGGCTCGCCTCCTGGCGGATGTCGAGCTTGGTCAGGGTCACGCCGAACACCGCCACTCGGCGCAGGGTATCGAGCAAGGCCCCGTTGGCGATGGTGTCGAGACCGACGTCGCACAGCGAGCGATAGCAGGTGAGCAGCGGCGCGTAGAGCTGGTCGCTGCTCTCGATGACCGGACCGCCCTCGTAGCTGCGTCCGTCGAGCTGGGCCTTGGCCCAGTCACGGGTGGCTTCGACCCGCTGCAGCAGACGCTTGAGCAGCTCACGGTAAGGCTCGGCAACGTTGCCGACCTCGGCCCGAAGCGCACTGTTGCACTTCCACATGGAAAGCTCGGCCTTGAGCTGCTCGAGGTCGCGCAGGTAGAGATCCGCCGCCATCCAGCGCCCCAGCAGCAAGACCTCACGCGTGACGCGGGAGGTGACGTTGGGGTTGCCGTCGCGATCGCCGCCCATCCACGAGGCGAACACGATCGGCGCGGCATCCAGCGGCAGACGCTCGCCGGCGGATTCCAGCAGCAGGCTGTCGAGGTCGCGATGGAAGGCCGGCACCGCCTGCCACAGCGAGTTCTCGATAACGGCGAAGCCCCACTTTGCCTCATCCACCGGGGTAGGGCGCTCGTGGCGAATCTCGTCGGTATGCCAGGCCTGGCTGATGAGTTCTTCCAGGCGCCCGCGGGCACGGCTGGCCCGCTCGGGGTAGTCCAGCGACGATTCGATGACGGTGAGGCACTCGTCGATGGCATCGTACTTCTGGATCAGGGTGCGGCGAATGACCTCGGTGGGATGGGCGGTCAGCACCAGCTCGACACGCATGTTGGCGAGACTCTCGACCAGCTTGCGCGGCGCATGCCCGGCATGGCGAGCCCGCTCGAGCAGTTCGGATAGCACCGGCTGTGAGCCGGGCTTGTAATCCTCGACGCGACGGAAGCGTGCCCGGTAGTGCTGCTCGGCGATGTTGGCCAGGTTGAGAAACTGGTTGAAGGCGCGCGTCACCGGCAGCAGGTCGCGGTCGGGCAGCTTGCGCAGATACTCGATCAGCTCGCGGCTGCTCTGGACGTCCCCCTGTCGGCCACTCTTGGCCAGGCCGCGGATGGTCTCGATGCGGTCGACGAAACCCTTGCCCAGGTCATCGGCGATGGTGCGACCCAGGCTGTCGCCGAGTATGCGTACGTTGTCGCGTAGGGATTCGTGCAGATCGCCGCTCATGGCCGATCTCCTCCTGAAGTCGATTCGGAATGTTCTGCTGGCGTATTGGACGCTTCGGCCTCGAGCCGCTTGGCCTGCTGCCAATAGCCTTCCATGGCCTCGAGACCGACGTCGCGGGTGGTCATGCCACGCTCGGCCAGGGCCGCCTCGACGTGACGAAAACGGCGCTCGAACTTGGCGTTGGTCTCGCGCAGGCACTGCTCGGGGTCGGCCTTGAGGCTACGCGCCAGGTTGGTCACGGCGAACAGTAGGTCGCCCACTTCCTGAGCCGCATGGCGCTGATCGCCCTCGACCAGGGCCTGCTCGACCTCGTCGAGCTCCTCACGGATCTTGGCAATCACCCCAGCGGTGTCGGGCCAGTCGAAGCCCACCCGCGCCGCGCGCTTGGAGAGCTTGGCGGCACGCGACAGCGCCGGCAAAGTGCGCGGCACGTCGTCGAGCACCGAAACGCTAGTCTCGGCCTCTGCGCGCTCGACCCGCTCCGCGGCCTTGAGCGACTCCCAGCGACTGTTGACTTGCCGGGCTTCCACCTGCTCGGCGCTGACACCGGGAGGACGACGCGACGCCAGGGTGCCGTCGGGAAAGACGTGCGGATGGCGGCGTACCATCTTGGCGGTGAGTGTATGCACCACGTCGTGGAAGTCGAAGCGCCCCTCCTCACGCGCGAACTGGCTGTAGTAGACCACCTGGAACAGCAGGTCGCCAAGCTCACCCGGCAGTTCGTCGAAGGCGCGCCGCTCGATGGCGTCGGCCACCTCGTAGGCCTCTTCCAGGGTGTGTGGCACGATGCTGTCCCAGTCCTGCTTGAGATCCCACGGACAACCCTGTTCGGGATCGCGTAGCACGGCCATCAGCATCAGCAGGTCGTCGATGCCGTGTCGGGTCTCGCTCATGTGCCACTCCCCTTGCGTTTCATCCCTTTGGCTCCGGTGCGCAGACGCTGGACCTCGATCACGTTGGACAGCTGCTGGATGCGCGAGAAAAGCCTGCCCAGCGTCTCCAGCCCGTCGACTTCCACCGTGATGCGCATCCGCGCGATGCCGTCGCTGGTGTCGGTCAGGGTATTCACCGACAGCACGTTGACCTTTTCATTGCCGAGGATGCCCGTGACGTCACGCAGCAGCCCGGAGCGGTCCCAGGCCTGGATCTCTATGTCCACCGGGTATTGGGTGCGGGCACGCTGTCCCCACTCCACCTCGATGACCCGCTGCGGCTCGTCGATGCGCAGCTGCAGGATGTTGGGGCAGTCCTGGCGATGCACGGTAACGCCTCGCCCTTGGGTGATGAATCCGACGATCGGCTCGCCGGGCACCGGATGGCAGCAGTTGGCCATGCTGGTCTTGAGATTGCCGACGCCCAACACGGTGATATCGCTGGTCGTGCCTTTTCCCTGGTCGCGCCTCGGCTTGGCCAGCAGGCGGTCGAGCTGCTCTTGGTCGTCGGTCTCGCCGAACAGCTGCTGGGCCTGGTGCAGCACCTGGCCGATGCGCAGGTCGCCTGCTCCCAGCGCGGCATACATGTCCTCGGGCGACTGGTAGTTGACCTTGTGCGCCAGGGTGTCGAGGTCCATGTCCTCCACGTCGAGGCGGCGCATCTCGCGCTCGAACAGTGCCTTGCCCTCCTCCACGTTCTGCTCGCGGGCCTGATGCTTGAACCACGACTGAATCTTGGCCCGCGCCCGAGAGGTGCGCACGTAGCCGAGGCTGGGATTGAGCCAGTCGCGGCTGGGCCCCCCCTTGCTGGCGGTAAGAATCTCGACCTGCTGGCCGGTCTTGAGCTTATAGGTGAGCGGTACGATGCGACCATCGATCTTGGCCCCGCGACAGCGATGGCCGACCTCGGTGTGCACGCGATAGGCGAAGTCGATGGGCGTGGCGATACGCGGCAGGTCGATGACGTGACCGTCGGGGGTGAACACATAGATGCGATCCGGCGCCACATCGCTGGAGAGCCCTTCGCGCAAATCGCTGAAATCGCCGACCTCGTCCTGCCACTCCAGCACCTGGCGCAGCCAGGCGATCTTCTCTTCGTAGCTGGAGCTCTTGCCGCTGGTGTCGTGGCCTTTGTAGCGCCAATGGGCGCAGACACCGAGTTCGGCTTCGTCGTGCATGGCGAAGGTGCGGATCTGGATCTCGAGCACCTTGTTCTCAGGCCCCAGCACGGCAGTGTGCAGCGACTGGTAGCCGTTCTTCTTGGGGTTGGCGATGTAGTCGTCGAACTCGTTGGGCACGTGATGCCAGCGCGAATGGACCAACCCCAGCACGGTGTAGCAGTCGGTCACCTCCGGCACCAGAATGCGGACGGCGCGCACGTCGTTGACTTGGGCAAAGTCGATGCGCTTGCGCTTCATCTTGCGCCAGATCGAGTAGATGTGCTTGGCGCGTCCGTTGACGTCGTAGCGAGTGATGCCCTGCGCTTCGAGCATCTCCTTGAGCACATCCACGACATCGTGGATGTAGCGATCGCGATCGAGACGCTTCTCGGCCAGCTGTCGGGCAATCGTCTTGTAGTCATCCTCGTGCAGGTAGCGAAACGAGAGATCCTCGAGCTCCCACTTGACCTGACCGATACCCAGGCGATGGGCCAGCGGTGCGTAGATGTCGAAGACCTCACGCGCCACCTGCAGGCGCTTCTCGCGCGGTGCATCCTTGACCTGTCGCAGCGCGCAGGTACGCTCGGCGATCTTGATCAGTGCCACGCGCACGTCGTCGATCATGGTGACCAGCATCTTGCGCAGGTTGTCCTGCTGGTCGTGCTGTACCAACCCCTGACTGGGAACCTGGGCGTTGCTGATGGCCGCCATCTGCAGCACGCCCTCGATCAGATGCGCGACCTCCTTACCGAAACGCCGGGCCACGGCGTCGACCGAGATCAGGCCCTCACGCACGGCACGATAGAGGACCGCGGCTTCGAGTGCCGGCTGGTCGAGCTTGAGCAGGGCCAGGATATCGGCCATCTCCAAGCCCATGCGATAGGTCGTGTCGCGGGGCAGCCAGGCCTTGTGCGGGCGGTCGACTTCCTGGGAAAGCCGCTTGGCGAGTTCACACGCCTCGCGCAGTTCCGCGGGGTCGCGTAGCTTGACGTCTTCCTGGAGGCGCTCCAGCCAGTGGCCGATGTCGACGTCACCATCGTCCGTCAGTGGCTGATCGTCGCGAACTTTCACCATCGTTCTAGGCTCCTTGCGATGACGGCTGCGTTGCACCGTGCTCGAGCAACAACAGGGACTCCAGGTGCGAGGTATGCACGAACATGTCGGCCACCGACACCCGGAGGATGCGATAACCGCCATGCACGAGTCGTGCCGCATCGCGCGCCAGCGTGGCTGGGTCACAGGCAATGTAGACCAGCCGCGGCACGGGGCGTTCGATCAGCGCACGGCATACCGCATCGGCACCGTCCCGGGGCGGGTCCAGAACCACCGCCTCGGGCGAAAGGCGTGCAAGAAGTGCCGCCACGGCCGCCTGATCGTTGAGGTCGAGCTGCAAGGCTTCGATGTCGAGCCCGTTGCGGCCCGCATTGTGCTGTAGCCTGGCGACCATGTCAGGGTTGCCCTCCGCCGCCGTGACCGTGGCACCTTCGACTGCCAGCGGCAAGCCGAAATTGCCGATCCCGGCGAACAGATCCAGTACGCGCCGACTGGCAACCGGCGCCAGCCAATGCCGCACCGTGGCCACCAACTCACGATTGACCTGCTCATTGACCTGCACGAAATCGCCCGGCGCGAAGCCAAGTTCGAGCTCACCCTCGCTCCCCGGCAAGCGATAGCCGAGTGCCGGCGTTTTCCCCAGCCATTCGAGGCTGGGTTCCTCGCGCCCCAGCAGGCATGCGAGAGCCACGCCGTGCTCCTCGCCGAACGCACGCCAGCGTTGCAGGTCGGCGCCGTTGTCGCGCAACTGTCGCACCACCACCACCCGGGCCGAGTCGGCAGTGATCAACTCCAGGTGACCCACCAGGCGTGGCGCCTCGAGTTCTGTCAGCAGTTTCCGCAGCGGCCCGATCAGTGCTGCCAGCTCGGGGACCAGCACCTCGCAACCCTGTATATCGACCAGACGGCTGGTGTGGCGAGCGCGAAAGCCGAGATGCACGTTGCCCTCGGCATCCACCTTGACACCCAGCCGGGCACGGCGACGGTAGCCGAGCGGCGCACCCGCCAGCAACCCTGGCGGCTCGGGCAGTTCGATGCCCTCTCGCCGGAGCAGCTCGACGAGTACTGCTCGCTTGTGCTCGCGCTGGGCCTCGACGACGAGATGCTGCAGGTCGCAGCCGCCGCACTGGCCATAGTAGACGCAGGGCGGCACGGTCCGTTCTGCCGCCGGCTCGAACAGCTCGCGGACATGGGCCTCGTCGTAGCGCTTGCGCGTGCGATGCACGGCCACGTCGACGCGCTCACCGGGCAGCGCCCCCTCGACGAACAGGGTCTTGCCGCTGGCGGCATGTGCCACGCCCCGCCCGTCGTGGGCGAGCCGCTCGATGACTACCGACGATTCTACGGCCGGTGTCGCGGCAGCAGGAGCCTCGTTCGCGCGTCGCTGCAGCCCCGAGACACCGGTACGCTGCCGCGCCGGCCGTCGCTTACCAAGCATTGCCACCTCAAGCCTCCGGAGCGAACAACCCAGTCGAGAGATAGCGATCGCCACGGTCGCAGACGATAAAGACGATCACCGCGTTCTCGACTGTCTCGGCAATGCGCAACGCACCTGCCAGGGCACCCCCGGACGAGACACCCGCCAGGATGCCCTCCTCCCGTGCCAGACGACGCATGTGCTCCTCGGCTTCGTGCTGGCCGATGTCGAGCACTTGGTCGACCCGTGTGGCATCGAAGATGCTCGGCAGGTACTCCTTGGGCCAGCGCCGAATGCCGGCAATGCTGGCACCGTCCTCCGGCTGCAGGCCCACGATCTGAATAGCGGGGTTGCGTTCCTTGAGATATGCCGACACGCCCATGATCGTTCCCGTGGTGCCCATGGAACTGACGAAGTGCGTGATCGTGCCTCCGGTCTGCTCCCACAGCTCCGGGCCGGTACCACGATAGTGCGCCAGCGGATTGTCGGGGTTGGCGAACTGATTGAGCGGCTTGCCCTCGCCGCGCGCAATCATGGCTTCGGCCAGGTCGCGCGCTTCTTCCATGCCCCCCTCCTTGCTGACCGTGATCAGCCTGGCGCCATAGGCCGCCATGGCCTGCTTGCGCTCGCTCGAGGCGCTCTCAGGCATGATCAGGATCATGCGGTATCCCTTGATCGTCGCGGCCATGGCCAGCGCGATCCCGGTATTGCCCGAAGTGGCTTCGATCAACGTATCGCCAGGCGAGATGTCACCCCGGGCCTCGGCCTGTTCCAGCATCGACAGCGCCGGACGATCCTTGACCGAGCCGGCGGGATTGTTGCCTTCGAGCTTGGCCAGCAGCGTGTTGTTGCGCCCTGCCGCAATGCGCTTGAGCCGAATCAATGGCGTATGCCCAACGATATCCTCGATGGTAGGGAACTGCATGTAAGCATCCTTAGGGTAAGGTCTTTTCGCTAGTATATCCGTGCCATCAGGCGCTGGACAGGCATGCCTCGACAATGTGGCATACTGGGAAGAAAGGTCGTCACCAAGGAATAACAATGTCGCTCGGAAATCGCCTGACACTCTGGATATTGTGCCTCCCGTTGCTGGTGCTGCTGCTCGTGGCGGCTTTTGTTCTGCACCTGGATACCGAATGGCGCAAGTCGGCCCTCCGCGACCGAGTCATCACCGTCGTCGAACAGCAAGCACCGGAAATGGCCCGTGCCGTCTTCGAGGCCGATCAGTCGCGACTGGAAGGTATGGCCATGCGCCTGCTGAACATCGATGAGGCGCGCGGCGTAGGCATCTATACCGACAGCAACATGGCCCAACTGGAGCTGGGCCGAAACCGCGCTCAGGTGGCGACTGCACCGCCAAGCGAGAGGCAACTCGATACCAGCAGTGATCTTTGGCGCCTGATGGTGCCGCTCGACCCCGCCGAGCGGGAAGGCAGCCAAAGCGGTCGGGCCTGGCTCGAACTCGACATCGACAGCCGCCCGCTCACCCTCGACTACTACCGACGCTTGGCCACTACCGGGCTGGGCCTGTTGATCCTCGGCCTGCTGCTGTTCGTGATCGCCTCGGCCCTTGGCCGCCGCGTCGACACCAGCCTCGATGATGCCGCCGAGGCACTGAGACGACTGCGCAGCGGTGACTTCGAGGCGCAGCTACCTGAGACCGGCGCCCCCGAACTGCGTCGCCTGGCCCGCCATGTTAATGCGCTAGGCGACGAACTGAAGCAGTCCCATGAGAACATCCAGCGCCAGATCGAGCAGACCACTACCGACCTTGAAGAGTCGATGGAGACCATCGAAATCAAGAACATCGAACTCGATCTGGCCCACCGCAGGGCACTCGAGGCCAACCGGATCAAGTCCGAGTTCCTGGCCAGCATGAGCCACGAAATCCGCACGCCGCTCAACGGCATCGTCGGCTTTTGCCGCCTGCTGGGGCGTTCGCGCCTGGAGCCACGTCAGCGCGAATGGCTCGACCAGGTACAGATCGCCTGCGACAACCTGCTTGCCCTGGTCAACGACGTGCTCGATTTCTCGCGCATGGAAGCCGGCCGCCTCGAGCTGGAGCGTGCCGAGCTGGACATGGTTTCGCTGGTCGACGAGGCGCTAGGCCAACAGGCCCCTCTGGCCCACCAGAAGGGATTGCATCTGCTGGGTCTGGTCTACGACGACGTACCCTCTGTGCTGCGTGGCGATCCGCTACGCATTCGCCAGGTGCTGACCAACCTGATCCACAACGCACTCAAGTTCACCGAACAGGGCGAAGTCATCGTCCGGGTGATGCTCGAGGAGCAAAATGCCCAAGGGCGCGCACTGCTGCGTGTCAGCATCAGCGACACCGGAATCGGCCTCACGCCGCAGGAGCAGCACAGCCTGTTCCAAGCGTTTCGCCAGGCCGCCGCCAGCCATTCCCGCCATTACGGCGGCTCCGGCCTGGGCCTCGCCATCAGCCGCCAACTGGTCGAGCAGATGGGGGGACAGATCACGGTGGAAAGCGAACCGTCACGCGGCTCGACTTTCTCCTTTACACTGCCGCTGGACGTCATCGACCAGGCGGAGTTTACTCCCGACGCCATTCTCGACAATGAGCGGGTCGCCCTCTACGAGCCCCACTCTCCGACACGCCACGCGCTGAGCCACCTGCTGACGCTCTGGGGAGGCCAGGTGGAGGAGCTTCGCCAGCCGGAACTGACGCCTCCCTACCCTTCGCTGCTGGTCGCGGCGCTGCCGCCCGACATGAATGAAACGCTGCTCGGCGAGTGGCGGACCAGGCTCCAGGCCAGCCCCTGTCCGGTCCTGCTGTTGATCAACGCACCGCCACTCGAAATGCCGGACCTGCATCTCCCCAGCGGCTGCGAGATCCTCAGCAAGCCGGCATCACGCCAGGCCTTGGCGGACGCCCTGCGTCGATGCAGCAAGGCGAAACGCTGCCCCGACACTGGCGAAGAGCGCCAGACACACGTGCTGATCGTCGATGACAATGCCATCAATCGCCGCCTGCTGCGCGAGCTGTTGCAGCGTCCCGGCCTGGAACTGGTCGAAGCCAGCAGCGGCGAGGAGGCGCTGGCACTGGCCGAAGGAACGTCTTTCCAACTGGTCCTGATGGACATACGCATGCCGGGGCTGGACGGTATCGAAACCACCCAGGCGTTACGCCGCCTGGGTGGGCAATGGGCGTCATGCCCGGTCATCGCAGTGACCGCCCATGCCCATGATAGCGAACGCGACCGCCTCAAGGCCGCAGGCATGCAGGAAGTGTTGACCAAACCGGTGGATTCCAACCGACTGGAAGCCGTCCTGCATCGTCATGTCGGCCTGACGGCGTTACCGCCCACACCGGCCCTGCCGGCTGCCCAGGAGTCCGAACCTGCCAGCGAGCTAGACGTGGTCGACATGCAGCTCGGCACGCGTCTCGCCAACGGCAACGAAAGCCTGGCACGCGAACTGCTCGAGGAACTCGTCGCGTCGCTGCCGAAAACCGAGGGGGAGTTGCAAGGCGCTCTCGCCACCGGCGACCCCGAGACGCTGTTGGATGTCGTGCATGCGCTCAACGGCGCCTGCCGCTATTGCGGTGCGCCCGAGCTCGCACTGGTGGCGGAGACCCTGGAGACCCGGCTGCGCTCACGCGGCATGGCTGATATCGAGCCGCTGATCGAGGATTTGTTCCAGGCAATCGAACGCCTGCGGGAGTGGCACGCCACGCATCAGGAGGCATCCAGCAAGGTTACCGCCAGCTCAACCTCATCGTACAAGGATAGATGAAGGATAGCGGCCGTAGCGCGCCATCCCAGGTCAAGACGATGATGCCAATGCTCAGTGGTCGTGTCCGGCGTGGTCGTGATCGTGCTCTTCCAGCGAGGCGATGAACCCCGCCTCCTGTCCGGCGATCATTAGCCGCTTCATCTCGGCCACGGCCTCCTTGAGCCCGACGAACAGTGCCCGAGCGATGATGGCGTGGCCGATATTGAGTTCATGCAACCCCGGTATGGCCGCAATCGCCTCGACGTTGTGATAGTTCAGTCCGTGCCCGGCATTGACCGTGAGGCCCAGCTCGAGCGCCATTTCCGTGGCGGCCGTCAGCCGCGCATGCTCCTCGCGCGCTGTCTGGCCGTTGCACTCGGCATAGGCTCCGGTGTGCAGCTCGATCACCGGCGCACCGGCGCGCTTTGCCGCCTCGATCTGGCTGGGTTCGGGATCGATGAACAGCGACACCTCGCAGCCTGCCGCTGCCAGACGCCGACAGGCCGCAGCAATGGCATCGAAACCGCCAGCCACGTCGAGGCCGCCCTCGGTGGTCAATTCTTCGCGCTTCTCCGGCACCAGGCACACGTGCGCCGGGCGTATCTCCTCGGCCAGCGCCAGCATCTCTTCGGTGACGGCCATCTCCAGGTTCATGCGCGTGTTGAGAACTTCGGCGAGAAGCCGCACATCGCGCTCCTGGATATGCCGCCGATCTTCGCGCAGATGTACGGTGATGCCGTCGGCACCGGCTTCCTCGGCCAGCAGTGCGGCCTGGACCGGATCGGGATAGCGCGTGCCGCGCGCCTGACGCAGAGTGGCAATATGGTCGATGTTGACACCAAGCAGAATACGCGGGGGATGCATGCTGGTCTCCAGCTTCAGATCAAGGACGGGAAGGTCAGTGTGATGGGGAACGGCGCCGCTCGGCAAGCTGGCGCATCAGCTCACGGGAGCGCAGCGGACGCGCACCGAGCAAGGGGGCAAGCGCTGCCCGGGCCACCACCTTGGCCGGACCGGCCAGCCCGGGTGACGCCCAGTCACCTCCCGCCATCAAACGCAGAGTACGACCGTCGAGGCCCGGCTCACCGGGAACGAAGGCACGCGTGACGGAATCGTAGCGGTAGCGTCCCTGGGGGTCGAGCTCGCTGCCATCAGGCGTGGTGTAGCGTGGTGCGGCGTCCAGCGCATCGAGCAAGGCGAATTCAAGACGGCGCAGCGCCACGGCCCGCCCCTCAGGGAGCGGCAACGCTTGCAGCAGGGCCGTATAAAAGGCGAACACCTCGCCAACGGGGAATTCCACCGGCAGCGTTCGCGTCAGCAATTCGTTGGCGTAGAGCCCACAGAGCAGGCCTTCGCCGACCAGCAACGCCGCAGCGCCACGACTCTCCATTAGCCGCAGGCGCTTGAGCTCCCCTTCACCCACCCAGGTGACGTGCAGCGGCGCGAAGGGCTGCAACCGCCCGCGCGAGCGCGACCCCGGACGCTGAACGCCCTGGGCCACCGCGCGCACGCGACCGTGATCGAAGCTGAGCAGTTCGACCAGGGCGCTGGTTTCGCGATAGGGGCGCTTATGAAGGAGAAAGGCCGGCTGCGGCTGCATGATTGGTCGCCTGAACGAAGTAAGGACAAGCGCAGACAAGTTCGGACAAGATCAGTCCAGGTCGTACCCGAGACTCTTCAAGGCTCTCTCATCGTCCGACCAGCCGCGTTTCACCTTGACCCAGAGATTGAGCATTACCTTCGCATCCAGGGCCCGCTCCATGTCGAGCCGTGCCTCGCGGCCAATGCTCTTGATCCGCTCGCCCTTGTCGCCGATGAGGATCTTCTTCTGTCCGGCACGCTCCACCAGGATCAGGGCACTGATGTGCACCACCCTGCCCTCGTCGCGAAACTCCTCGATCTCCACCGTGACCTGATAGGGCAGCTCGTCACCGAGCTGGCGCATGATCTTCTCGCGCACCAGTTCCGCCGCCAGGAAACGCTGACTGCGGTCGGTGATCTGGTCGTCGGGGAAGTGGTGGAGCCCCTCCGGCAGGTGCTTGGCCACTTCCTCTTCCAGCTCCGGTACGTTGGTGCCGTGCTTGGCGGAGATGGGAATGATGGCGGCGAATTCACGCCGCGCTCCGACCTCGGCAAGCCAAGGCAGCAGCGTGCTCTTGTCCTCGAGTCGGTCGACCTTGTTCACGGCCAGGATCACCGGCGCTTCGACGTGCTCGAGACGCGTGAGTACCACCTGGTCCTCTTCGGTCCAACGCGTGCGGTCGACGATGAACACCACACAGTCCACGTCGCGCAGGGCCTGGGTAGCTGCCTGGTTCATGAAGCGGTTGATCGCCTTGTTGCGGTCGCGCCCCAGGATGTGTATGCCCGGCGTATCGACGTAGATGAACTGCGCTTCACCTTCGGTCTTGATGCCCATGACCTGGTGACGCGTCGTCTGGGGGCGTCGCGAGGTGATCGAGACCTTCTGCCCGAGTATGCGGTTCATCAACGTCGATTTGCCGACGTTGGGGCGGCCAACGATGGCCACGAAGCCACAGGTCTCGCTCATGCTTTTTGTCCCCTGCGTTGCTCCAACTGGAGCAGTGCGAGTTCGGCGGCTTGCTGCTCGGCATGACGGCGACTCGAGCCGGTGCCCAGGGTGTGCGAGTCGAGGAGTTCGACATGGCACTCCACGGTGAAGGTCTGGTCGTGGGCCTCGCCCTCCACCGAGACCACCTCGTAGCGAGGCAGCGGCGACTGGCGCGACTGCAAAAACTCTTGCAGCCGGGTCTTGGGATCCTTCTGGGTATCCTGCAGGTCGATCGCCTCCAGGCGCTCGGCATACCAAGCCAGCACCCGGGCACGGGCCACATCCATGCCGGCATCGAGATAGATCGCCCCCAGCACGGCCTCGACCGCATCGGCCAGGATCGAATCGCGACGATGCCCGCCGCTTTTCATCTCGCCGGACCCCAGGCGCAGGCACTCGCCGAAAGCCATCTCGCGCGCCAGCTCAGCCAGAGTCTGGCCACGCACCAGACGTGCGCGGAGACGGGAAAGCTGCCCTTCACGGGCCTGCGGGAAACGCTCGTACAAGGCCTCGGCGATGACGAAGTTGACGATGGAGTCACCCAGAAACTCCAATCGCTCGTTGTTCTGGCCTCCGAAGCTGCGGTGGGTCACGGCCAGCTCCAGCAGCGAGTCATCGCGAAAGCTGTAGCCGATGCGGCGGCTGAAGGCGGTAAGGGATCTACTCACGAAATTCCTGTTATTTCTGTTCCATCAATGGATGCGACGAACCTGGGTGAAGCTCGGCAGGCCGCCGTCCCAGTGCATCCATACGGCGAATGCCCGACCCACGACGTTCTCCTCGGGGACGAAGCCCCAATAGCGGCTGTCGTTGGAGTGGTCACGGTTGTCACCCATGGTGAAATAGTGTCCGTCGGGCACGACGATCTCGCGCACACGAGGCCCCGGGTCACGTGGGTTATTGTAGATACGATGGCTGACCTCGCCCAGTTGCTCCTCGAGGAGCCACTCACCAGGCGCGGCGGAAGGCGCTTGGTCCAGCAAGTGTTTGGGTACGGGCTCACCATTGATGTAGAGCTGCTTGTCCTCGTAGCGCACGATGTCGCCCGGCAGCGCCACAACCCGCTTGATGAAATTCACCGAGGGTTCGCTGGGAAAGCGGAACACCATCACGTCGCCGCGCTCGGGCTCACCCAGTTCGAGGATACGGGTATGCGTAACTGGCAGGCGCAGGCCGTAGGCGTACTTGTTTACGAGGATGAAATCCCCCACCTCGAGGGTCGGACGCATCGACCCGGAAGGAATCTGGAAGGGCTCCACCAGGAAGCTGCGCAGCAGCAGTACCACCAGCAACACCGGAAAGAAGGAGCGGGCATAGTCGATCGGCCAAGGCTCCTTCATTGCCCGCTCACGGGAGGTCTCGTCGAGCCCCTCCGTGGTACCCGCCTCGACGGCGGCCAGCTTCTGGCGCCTTGCGGGACGCAACCAAACGATGTCGAGCAACCAGATCACGCCGGTGACGGCCACGGCCACCACCAACAGAAGTGAAAAATCCATAGTGTCGCCGTTCCTAGTCGTTCACCTTGAGCACGGCCAGGAAGGCGTCCTGGGGAATTTCCACCCGACCGACCTGTTTCATGCGTTTCTTGCCCGCTTTCTGTTTCTCGAGCAGCTTCTTCTTGCGCGTCACGTCACCGCCGTAGCACTTCGCGGTCACGTTCTTGCGCAGCGCCTTGACCGTGGAGCGCGCCACCACCTGGCCGCCGATGGCGGCCTGAATCGCCACGTCGAACATCTGGCGTGGAATCAGCTCCTTCATCTTCTCGACCAGCACGCGACCACGCGAATGCGCGTGGTCGCGGTGAATGATCACCGCCAGCGCGTCGACCCGATCGCCATTGATCAAGACGTCCAGGCGCACCAGCTTGGCCGCTTCGAAGCGCTCGAAGTTGTAGTCCAGCGAGGCATAGCCCTTGGAGATGGACTTGAGACGATCGAAGAAGTCCATCACCACTTCGCTCATGGGCAGCTCATAGGTGAGCTGGATCTGGCTGCCGAGAAACTGCATGTCGAGCTGGTTGCCGCGACGGTTCTCGCACTCCATGATCACGTTGCCGACGAACTCCTGCGGCACCAGGATACTGGCACGCACGATCGGCTCGCGCATCTCCTCCACGTCGGCCATGTCGGGCAGCTTGGAGGGGTTGGAAACGTATTTGATGTCGCCGTTTTTCATGGCCAGCTCATAGACCACGGTGGGCGCCGTGGTGAGCAGGTCCAGGTCGTACTCGCGCTCGAGCCGCTCCTGGATGATTTCCATGTGCAGCGTGCCGAGGAAGCCGACGCGGAAGCCGAAGCCGAGGGCGTCGGAATTCTCGGGTTCGTACTCCAGCGAGGCATCGTTGAGCGCCAGCTTCTCCAGCGCGTCGCGGAAATCCTCGTAATCGTCGGCGCTGACCGGGAACATGCCGGCGTAGACCTGCGGCTTGACCTTCTGAAAACCGGGCAGGCGCGCCACGTCCGGCGTCTTGGCGTGGGTGATGGTATCGCCCACCGGGGCACCATGGATGTCCTTGATCCCGGCCACCACGAACCCCACTTCGCCGGCACGCAGAATATTGGTTTCCTTGCGCAGCGGCGTGAAGATGCCCACTTCGTTGGCCTGCCAGTCGCGGCCCGTGGACTTGATCCGGATCTTCTCGCCCTTCTTCAGGGTGCCATCGAAGAGTCGCACCAGCGACACCACGCCGAGGTAGTTGTCGAACCAGGAGTCGATGATCAGGGCCTGCAACGGCGCCTGTGGATCACCCTTGGGCGGCGGGATGTCGCGTACCAGGCGTTCTAGCAGTGCATCGATGCCCATGCCGCTCTTGGCGGAGACCTGACAGGCGTCGGTGGCGTCGAGGCCGATGATCTCCTCGATCTCGTGCGAGACTTTGTCGGGATCGGCCTGCGGCAGGTCCATCTTGTTGAGGACCGGCAGTACCTCCAACCCCTGCTCGATGGCGGTGTAGCAGTTGGCCACCGACTGCGCCTCGACGCCCTGGGCCGCATCCACCACCAGCAGCGCCCCTTCGCAGGCATAAAGGGAACGCGATACCTCGTAGGAGAAGTCTACGTGGCCGGGCGTGTCGATGAAGTTGAGCTGGTAGGTGTTGCCGTCCTGGGCATGATAGTCCAGCGTGACCGACTGGGCCTTGATGGTGATGCCGCGCTCGCGCTCGAGGTCCATCGAGTCGAGCACCTGCTCCTTCAGCTCGCGCTCGGTCAGACCGCCGCAGCTTTGGATCAGACGATCTGCCAGGGTCGACTTGCCGTGGTCGATATGGGCAATTATCGAGAAATTCCGAATGTGCTTCAGTTTATCGTTGCTTGCTTCGTTGCTCATCTAGCCCAGTCCGGTGTTCGACACGAGCGCGGCAGCGGCAGAGTCATCGGCGCCCGCTAACGTCATGAGAATTCGATGGCCGGTATTGTACCGGCATGACCCAAGGTTGGACAGCACAGCGGCACCGGGCAGTAAAAACACGAACACCTCCCGGCATGGCGGGAGGTGTTCTGCGACTCGTCCGACGCCGGGTCGACTCAGTCGCGACCCAGGCGCAGCGCCACGAACAGGGAGCCGCGCCCTTCGCGATACAACCGCACAGGCACGGGGCGGTCAGTGGGCAGGTCGGCAGCCAGGTCACGCAGCTGCTCGGCGCTCTCCACGGCATGATGATCGAGACTGACGATCACGTCGCCCGGCATGATCTTGGCTTCGGCCGCTGCCCCGCGAGGATCGACATCACGCACCAGCACGCCGCCATCGATACCCAGGCGCTTACGTTCGGCCTCATCGAGTTCGGCCACGGCGATGCCCAGGCGCGCCTGAGCGTCCGAGCCAGCGGCACTCGCCTGTCGAGCCTGCTCGCTATCCGGCCAGTCACCGATGGTCACTGCGATATCCTGTCGCTCTCCGTCACGCAAAATGGTCAGCTCGGCCTCGTTGCCCGGCGTCACCCGGCCGATCAGGCGCGGCAGGTTACGTGAGCGCTCGACCTCCTCCCCGTCGACTTCCAGCACGATGTCGCCCGCCTGCAGGCCCGCCTGGGCCGCCGGTCCCTCGGGGTCGAGATCGGCAATCAAGGCGCCGCTGGGGCTGTCCATGCCGAACGATTCGGCCAGGTCGCGAGACACCGGCTGGATCATCACGCCGAGCCACCCGCGCTGAACACGTCCGTCGTCGCGGATCTGGCTGGCCACGTCCATGGCCACGTTGATGGGAATGGCGAAAGACAGCCCCATGAAGCCACCGCTGCGGGTGAAGATCTGTGAGTTGATCCCCACCACTTCGCCGTCCAGATTGAACAGCGGGCCACCCGAGTTGCCGGGGTTGATCGCCACATCGGTCTGAATGAAGGGCACGTAGGCGTCACGCGGCAGCGTGCGATTGATCGCGCTGACGATACCGGCAGTCACCGAGTGGTCGAAGCCGAAAGGAGAACCGATGGCGGCTACCCATTCCCCCACACGCAGTTCGTCGGAGTCGCCCATGTTCAGCGTCGGCAGGTCCGAGGCGTCCACCTTGAGCAGGGCCACGTCGGTCTGCGTGTCGGCCCCCACCAGCTCGGCTTGCAGCTCACGGCGGTCGTTGAGACGCACGAGAATCTCGTCGGCCCCCTCGACCACGTGAGCATTGGTCAGGATATAGCCATCTTCACTGATCACGAAGCCGGACCCCAGCGATTGCCGCTCGCCGCCCCGCCCGGGCCCACCGCCTCCTGGCGGCATCGGGAAGCGATCGCCGAAAAAGTGGCGAAATATCTCAGGGATCTCCTGGCCACCGAACCCCTCGAAGCCCTGTGAACGCTCCGGTATGACCCGGGTAGTGGAAATATTGACCACCCCGGGAGCAGCATCCTCGACCAGTTCGGTGAAGTCGGGCAACTCGCGGGCAAAGGCCGACTGCCATGACAGCAGCACGACCAACAGCAGCGCCCAAAAAGAGAACTGTCGCGTCAATGGCATCATAAAAGCTCCTGCATCAGCTTAACGTCGTCTCAGCGGTAACTAGGAAACACATTGTTTTTCAACATGGCGCCGGTTTGCCGCAACGGGACCCGGCACGTGTCGCGTGATCGAGCGATCACTCCGGCACCTCACGCCAAGCCAGGCTCTCGGCCACTTGCACGAGCACCCGCGGAGGCAACTCGCCCATGACAATGACCTGATGGGGTCGATTGTCAGCCACGACATGGCGAACCACGGCGAGAGAGATGCCCAGGCGATGCAACCCGGGAATGAGGCGTTCGCGCCCTTCTTCGATCGGTTCGACGAACAGACTGAGCGTCGAGAGACCATCACTATAGATGCGATGGATCACTCTCCGTTCGCCCCCCTGCTGCTCCGACTCGTCGTCGAGAGGCTGATCGACGAAACCGTCAGGCAGCCAGGCAGGGAACCAAGACGGCCGCGGCGGCTCACGGTAGCGGTCCAGTATCACGCCGCCCTCATGCAAGCGTGGCGACTGGAGCTCGGTGAACTGGAACGTCTCCACGACGCGCCCACGATCATCGATGAGCTCCCGCTTCAGCGGCAATGAGGTCTCGGAATCGAGCCACAGACGCTGGCCAAAGCGCATCCCATCGAGAGGCTCGATGTCCAGTCGCACTGCACTGCGGTTGGCAATGCGCTCGTCGTGCCCCATGGTCAGTCGATAATAACGGTCAACATGCTGTGCGATTCCTGTCGGCGATACCGGCGCCTCCGAATCGGTACCGGACCCACTCATGCGGTTCATGTGACCGCTACGCTCGAAGAGAACCGGCGGCCCATCGAGGAAACGGGCGACTTCACGCTCAACGCCGTCCTGAATGTCTCGTGATAGCGCCAGTGTACGCACTCCGTCGATACCGATGCGTACCGCGCGAGCCTGGAACTCGAGACAATGGTTGGCCCACAGGCTGCGCTCAAACCACTCAAGCGGCGTCTCGGGCTCCGCCCAACCGGCCAGTTGGCGACAGTCGAATCGCTCGGCATCGGGCCGTTCCGCTATGGGTTCGGCCAAGGCAACCGGCATAGGGGCCAGAAGCGCAGCGCTGCTGAGTAGGGCCAGGCGCCTTGCGATACGCCCGCCTACCATCAGCGTTGCCCCAGTGTCTCGTTACCTGAACCACGCAACAGGGGCATCCATACGTCACCACTCCGATGGGTCGCGCCTTCGGCATGGCGGTCGAGATAGGATTGCAGCAGCCGCGCCTGCTCCTGGTCGATGCGTTGGGACTGTCGGGGATTGGGCGTCATGAACAAGGGGGAGTCGAAGCTCGCCCCTACCGGCATCAGACCCGATTGCCCGCTCGCGGCCGACGGCGAAAAGAGCGGCATGCCGACGGGGGTCGCCTGAGCACCGCTGCCCGCCTGAGCGGCAAGGCTTGGCTGTGACTGGGAGGAAGAACGACTCTCCCCGCCGGCCAACTGAGCATTACCGCCCGCACGGGTGAAGTCGTTACCTTGGTAGAACTGAACGCCAGTGATGACCATCAGGGTAACGGCGGCGGCGATGCCCGCACTGCGGGCAAAGGGGTAGGAGCGGCGCGGTGCGATAGGCGGCGCTTCCACGGCCGGAGCCGGTTCGGCTTCCAGTCGTGCCATGATACCGGCCGACAGGTCCGTGCTGACATCGATGTCATGATCCCGCCGCAGCAGGCTGCGCATCAGGTGATAGCGTCGCCATGCCTCCGCCGCATCTGGCTCGCTTTCGAGCGTCTTGAGTACTCGGCGCAGCTCGAGATCATCACCTTCGCTGTCCATCAGGGCAGAAAGCGATTCCCGTGCATTCTGACTCATTCCTTACACCCCCACATCGACAAGGCACCCTGCCTCGCTATCAATGATTCCCGGCATTCCTGACCGCACCCAACCGGAATGCCGACAGCCCATGTTGCCGCTGACATACGGCAGTCAATGCTTCAGACGTCATCGACGCGAGACAGTTCAGCGTCGAAGCGAAAACATTGTCGAAAACTTCACTCCGTTATCGATTCCCGCGTGCGCGACGTGGTCACCAGCGGCTGAATGTGCTGATCCACGGCCTCGCGGGCACGAAAGATACGTGAACGCACCGTGCCCACCGGACACTGCATGATATTGGCGATATCTTCGTAGGAGAGCCCATCGAGTTCACGCAAGGTGATAGCCGTGCGCAGGTCGTCGGGCAGATTCTCGATGGCCTCGAACACGGCCGTCTCGAGCTGGTCCCGGGCCAGCGACGACTCCGGCGTCTCGATGTCAGACAGACGTCCGGTGTGATCGAGGATCTCGGCATCGACGATATCGAGGTCACTACCGGGAGGACGCCTCCCCTTAGATACCAGGTGGTTCTTCGCCGTGTTGATGGCAATACGATACATCCAGGTATAGAAGGCGCTCTCGGCGCGAAACTTGCCGAGCGCCCGATAAGCCTTGATAAAGGCCTCCTGGGCCACATCCTGCACCTCTGCGTGGTCCTGTATATAGCGTCCAATCAGCCCGATGATCTTGTGTTGGTATTTCTTTACCAGCAGATCGAAAGCGCGTGTGTCGCCTTTCTGCGCACGCTCGACGAGCTGCTGATCGGTTTCCCGGTTACCCATTCACGCTCTCCCCGGCAGGGAGATACCCCGAAGCGGGATGAGCGACGAATGCGTCGTTAGGTAGTCTGCATGCATGGTATCAACCTGGACCCCGTTGGCCGCTGTATGTCCCTGGACGTCATCGTCCGATTCGACAAGTGTTCCTTTTTCTTGGCCGCGCATCAAGCCGGCCGCCATGCCGCCGGCGCTGTGACAATCCCGGTGCCGCCGGGTTCCGCTACGATTGCTGATTTCTTTCTCGGCGGGTGTATAGTAGTTCATCCTCTCGCCATCAACGCACCACGACACAGGTAGCAACATGTCAGATCAGCAGGTCAGCAACCTCAACGTCCTGTCGCAGGACGTACTGATCACTCCCGAAGCCCTCAAGAACGAGATCCCCCTCGGCGATGTCGCCGAGAGAACGGTGATCGAGGGACGCCGAACCATTCAGAACATTCTCGACGGCAGCGACCCACGACTGCTGGTGGTCATCGGCCCTTGCTCGATCCACGACGTCGATGCCGCCCTGGACTACGCGCGCCGCCTTCGACGCCTGGCCGATGAAGTGAAGGACAGTCTGTATGTCGTGATGCGCGTCTACTTCGAGAAGCCCCGCACCACGGTGGGCTGGAAAGGGCTGATCAACGACCCTCACCTCAATGGCTCCTTCGAGATCGAAGAGGGCCTGCACATTGCCCGCAAGTTGCTGGTCGACCTTTCCGAGCTCGGCCTGCCGCTCGCCACCGAGGCGCTGGACCCGATTTCGCCTCAGTATCTGCAGGACTGCATTAGCTGGTCGGCGATCGGCGCCCGCACCACCGAGTCCCAGACCCACCGTGAGATGTCCTCCGGCCTCTCGAGCCCAGTAGGTTTCAAGAACGGTACCGACGGCAGCCTCGACGTGGCGATCAATGCGCTGCAGTCAGTGTCGCATCCGCACAACTTCCTCGGCATCAACCAGAGCGGCCAGGTAGCGATCATTCGCACCCGTGGCAACGCCTACGCTCACGTGGTGCTGCGTGGCGGCAACGGCAAGCCCAACTACGATAGCGTCAGCGTGGCCTTGGCCGAGCAGGAACTGAACAAGGCGGGTATCAAGCCCAATATCATGATCGACTGTTCCCACGCCAACTCCAACAAGGATCCGGCACTGCAGCCGCTGGTACTGGACAACGTCACCAACCAGATCCTGGAAGGCAACACTTCCATCATGGGATTGATGGTCGAATCCAACATCGGCTGGGGCAGCCAGAAGATCCTCGACGACCACAGCCAGATGCAGTATGGGGTCTCCATTACCGATGCCTGCATCGACTGGGCGGCCACAGAGGAAACCCTGACGCGCATGGCAAGTAAGCTGGCTCCGGTGCTGGCCGAGCGTCGCCGGGGCTGACCTCGACCGCGCTTCACCAAGGCCCGCACTTGCGGGCCTTTTGCTGCTGGCTGCGGTTGAAATCTAGACGCCGTCGATCTCTCTCACGAATGGGGGTAACGCATCGAGCAATGCCTGGCCGTAGCGGCGGGTCAGCACGCGGCGGTCAAGCAGCGTGATGCGCCCCCGATCGGCCTCCTTGCGAATCAGTCGGCCGCAGGCCTGCACCAGCTTGATCGAGGCGTCGGGTACGCTTATGCGCATGAAGGGATTGCCGCCCCGGCTCTCGATCCACTCGGCCAGGGTCGCCCCCACCGGATCGTCGGGCACGGCGAACGGGAGCCGGGTGATGACCACGTGGGTGAGGTAGTCGCCGGGCAGGTCGATGCCTTCGGCGAAGCTCGCCAGGCCGAAGATCACGCTGCCCTCCCCGCCATCCACCCGGGCACGATGACGCTCGATCAGCTCGCGCTTGGGCAGTCGATCCTGGGCCAGCACCCGCTCGCGCCACTTCGCCGGCAGCGCCTTCTCCACTGCACGCAATTGGGCGCGCGACGAGAACAGCATCAGCACTGCTTCCTTCTCGCCGAGCCCGCTGACGAAATCGACGATGGCCCGCTCGTGGGCGTCGCGGTCGCCGGGATCCACGGCCTCGCGCGGCACGCTGAGTACCGCCCGAGAGTAATCGAAGGGGCTCGGCAAGCGCTGATAGCGGTAGCGATTGGCCAGTCCGGCGCGTTCCTGCAGGCGCTCGAAGCGGCCAAGCGCGGTAAGCGTAGCCGAGGTCACCACGGCACCGAAGCAGCTTCCCCACAGACTCTTGGCCAGGGTCGGCGCCGCCGACACGGGGCTCGCCGAGAAGACCAGCTCAGGATCGCTGCCGAAGCGCTCCAGCGTCAGCCAACGCGCTCTCGGCGCCTCGCCTTCCACATCGGTCTCGGCATAGGCCTCCCACAGCCCATACGCCTCCAGCGCACGGCCATGCAACAGCGCTAACAGCGGCAGCCAGGCCTCGGCCTGTTCGCGTTCGAGCCCGGTATGTTTGTCGGGATCGAGGCTCTCCCGCAGGATGTCGCTCATGGTTTCCAACGTGCGTGAAAGCTCGGCGAAGCCCACCAGAAGGTTGCCGGCATGCTCGCGCAGGGCATCGGGAACGCGCCCCATCTCGAAGCGGTATTGATGGTTCTCCTCGCCCTCTTCCAGTCCATGCTGGCGCCCGGCCAACTGATGGCCAAGGCAAAACGCTTCGCCCAGGCGCGGCTCCAGCGCGGCAATGGTTTCCGGCAGCCCGGACAACAGCCGCGCCAGGGTCGGCTGTATTGCCAGCGCCTGGTTGAGCTCGGTCAGAGACTTCTTCAGGTTGCCCAGCCAGCGCAGCGTGCCGTTGATGCCCACGCGGTGGGCGAAATGATTCAGTGCCTTGTCCGGCAGATGGTGGCCTTCATCGAAGACGTAGATGCAGTCGCCGGGGGGCGGCAGCACCACGCCGCCGCCCAGCGACAGGTCGGCCAGCACGAGGTCGTGGTTGGCGACGATGATATCGGCACTCTCCAGATCGCGGCGCGCACGGAAGAAGGCACAGGCGCCGAAATGGCCGCAGCGGCGGTTGGTACACTGACGATGATCGATGGTCAGGCGCCGCCAGTCGGTATCGTCGATGGATTCCGGCCAACTCTCGCGATCCCCTTCCCAACGACCGCTGCCATAGGCTTCGGCCATCTCCTGCACCAGCGCCTGGAAATGATCGCCGGCGCCCTGGGCCAGGCTCTGCTCGAACAGCGACAAGGTGGGATTGTCCTCGACGCCATCAAGGACCTGCTCAAGGCGTGTCAGACAGACGTAGCGACCGCGACCCTTGGCCAGGGCATAGTCGAAGTCGAGGCCGCTGTGGGTCTTGAGGGCCGGCAGGTCCTGCAGCAGCACTTGTTCCTGCAAGGCGATGGTGGCGGTGGCCACCACCAGGCGCTTGCCCCTGGCCTTGGCCACCGGCAGTGCCGCCAGCAGGTAGGCCAGGGTCTTGCCGGTGCCGGTGCCCGCCTCGAGCACGCAGACGTGCTCATCGGAGACCCGACGGCCGCTGTCGTCTGCCTCGATGGCGCTGAGCGTGCGAGCGATCTCGGCGATCATCAGCCGCTGGCCGTAGCGTGGCGTCAGCCCCTGGGCCTCCAGCACGCGACGGTAGGCGCCCTGTATCTCGCCCTTGAGGGCCTCGTCGAGCATGGCCTCACTCTCTAGAGAACTTGGGGAAACGGCTTCGAGCAAACCGGAGCTCAACGACTGCCAGGGAGCCCTTGGCGGTGAATCCGGAGCCGTCGACAGGTTTACGAGGAGGCGCTGTGAACCCGTCCCTGGGCGCTACTTTTGCCATCCCTGGCAAAAGACCTCCTCTTCAACCTGTCCCCGGCCCCTGTGCAGCAAGGCAGCAAGCCGTTACAGCAGCCCCTCGGGTGGATGCTCGCAGGGCAGCTTGTCCTGGATGTAGCGCTCGATCTCGGGCAGCGAAAAGGCGTCCTCCTCGCCGACGAAGCTGATCGACACCCCAGTGGCCCCGGCTCGGCCGGTACGACCGATACGGTGGACGTAGTCCTCCGGATCCTCGGGCAGGGTGTAGTTGATCACATGGCTGACATCCTCGATATGGATGCCGCGACCGGCCACATCGGTGGCCACCAACACCTGCACCTCACCCTCGCGGAAGCGCTCCAGGGTCTTGATGCGCTGATTCTGCGGCACGTCGCCGGAGAGCATCGCCACGTTGATGTCGGCCTTCTTGAGCAGCCCTTCGAGCTTGCGCACCAGATCGCGGCGGTTGCCGAACACCATCACCCGGTCGAAGCTCTCCTGCTTGAGGAGATTGATCAGCAGCTTCGGCTTGTCATCGTCGCTGACCATGTAGACGCGCTGATCGATGTTGGCCTTGTTGTCGACCGTAACCTCGATCTCGACGTGGGTCGGCTGGTGGGTCCACTGGCTGGCCAGGTTGAGAATGTCCTGGGAGAACGTCGCCGAGAACAGGAAGGTCTGCCGCTCTTCCTTCTTTGGCGTATGGCGGATGATGCGCTTGACGTCGGGAATGAAGCCCATCGACAGCATGCGGTCGGCCTCGTCGAGCACCAGAATCTCGACCTGGGTGAGATCCACGTCGCGCTTCTCGTGAAAGTCGAGCAAGCGCCCCGGCGTGGCCACCAGGATGTCGAGCTTCTTGCCCAGGTGTTCGCGCTGCTTCTGGTAGTCCATGCCGCCGACGACGCTTGCCACGTTGAGGTCGGTGAAACGCGCCAGCGCCTTGGCATCCTTCTCGATCTGCAGCGCCAGCTCACGGGTCGGCGCCACGATCAGGGCCCGCGGCGCGCCCGGCTTCTGCCCGTCCGGTGCTTCCTCCTCGAGGAAGTAGGCCAGTATCGAAATCAGGAAGGCAGCGGTCTTGCCGGTGCCGGTCTGGGCCTTGCCGACCACGTCGCCGCCCAGCAGCGTGTGGGTCAGCGCCTCGGCCTGGATCGGCGTGCAGTACTCGAAGCCCAGAGCATGGATGGCGCGCATCAGCGGCAAGGGCAGATCGAAGTCGTGAAAGCGCCACTTGCCCGCCACGGCAGGCACCTGAAACTGGCGCAGATCCCAGTTCGACTGGCGGCGGCGCGGCTTGCGACGACGACGCTTGGGCTTGCGGTTCTCGGCCGGGGCTGTGGTCTGTTCCGACTCGCTCATAGGCTATGTATCACGTCCGTAGCAATGGATGAACTTTGTACAGCCGCATATTGTACCAGCCTATGGCGTCGAGGGCGCGCCTCTTGCATTGGACTGGTAGAATGGCGCTTTGCTGCCACTCGACACCCATTGGAGCCAGGCCCGATGACACGCCGCAAGAAGACTCGCTCGCTGGCCGACAAGGTGACCATCCGCACCGGCAAGCGCAAGGACTACAAGAAATGGCGCCATGAGAATCCCGACCAGGTGACCTCATCGCGCCGCTTCACCCAGAAGAAACGCCAACAGCGCAAGCTGCAGGCAGCGCGCAAGCTGGCCCGCCAGGAACAAGGCGCCAGCATCGACATCCATCCGGAAGGTACATCAACATCCAGCGAGGAGCGCGACGAGTGATACGCCTGGTCTCGTTCAACATAAACGGGCTGCGCGCCCGCCTGCACCAGCTCGAGGCGCTAATCGCCGCCCACCAGCCGCTAGTGATCGGGCTGCAGGAAACCAAGGTCCACGACGACGAGTTCCCTCGCGAGGCAGTCGAGGCCATGGGCTACCACGTCCACTATCACGGCCAGAAAGGCCACTACGGCGTGGCCCTGATGTGTCACAAGGCGCTCTGTCCCAGCGGGCCGGAGGAGGTCTTCTTCGGTCTGCCCGACGATGGCGAGGAGTCCCAGCGACGCTTGATCGGGGCGCGCTTGCGTACCGCCGATGGCGAGACGCTGACCGTGTGGAACGGCTACTTTCCCCAGGGCGAAAATGTCGACCACCCGACCAAGTTTCCCAACAAGCGCGAGTTCTACGCCCAGTTGCTCCGATTACTGCACGAGCGGCACCGCCCCGACGAGCGGCTGGCGGTGATGGGGGATTTCAATATCTCCCCCGAGGATATCGACATCGGCATCGGCGAAGACAACCGCAAGCGCTGGCTACGCGAAGGCAAGACCAGCTTCCAACCCATCGAACGGGAGTGGCTGGGCACACTCAAGGCGTGGGGGCTCACCGACAGCTATCGCGTACGCTACCCCGAGGCGGATGACCGCTTCAGCTGGTTCGACTACCGCTCCCGTGGCTTCGAACGCGAGCCCAGGCGCGGGCTGCGCATCGACTACATCCTGGTGACCGATTCCTTGGCCAAGCAGGTGCGTGACGCCGGCATCGACTACGACTTGCGCGGCATGGAGCGACCTTCTGACCACGCCCCGGTGTGGACCGACTTCGACATCTGAAACCTTGATACCTCGACCCGCAGGGGAAGCCCCTCGCTAACGGGTCGAGAGCCAGCGCGGATCAACTTCAGCTCCATGATGCTGTGCTTGCTGCATGGCCTGTCGGGCCAGCTCGACTTGTCCCCAGGCATGGGCCAGCAGGCCCAGGCGCCGCCAGTCCGAGCCTTCTCCACTGAGCCTGGCCACCTCGCGCCAGGTCCCGAGCGCCCGCTCACGATCGCGGGCTTCCTCCCAGGCCCGGGCCAGCAGGCGGCGGTTGGCCAGGGTGTCGGGTAGTGCCCCGTCTGCCAGCGCCGCCTCCAGGTATTCAGCGGCACGAGCCGGGGTACCGGCTGCCAGATTCAGTTCGATGCGCTTGCGCAGATCCTCCTCGCCGGATAGCACTCCCAGCCGCCAGCCGGCCTCCCAGAGCGCCGCAGCCCGCTGTGCATCGCCAGCTCCATGGGCCAAAGCTGCGGCACGCCGCCAGGCTTCGGGCTCGGCTTGAGCGGTTAACGAAGCTTCCAGCCTTGCCAGCGCCTGCTCGCCGCGTCCGGCTCGCTGGAACACGGTGGCCGCAAGCGCCTGCCGACGCTCGCCCGGGGCCGGGTCGTCGGCCATTGCGCGCTCGACCCACTGCGCCGCTTCCTCCCAGCGCTCCAGCTCCGCCAAGGCACGCGCCAGGCGCCAACGCTCGTCGGGGCTGCCGTCGTGTCGCTCGAGCCAGTCGAGCCACAGCGTCACTGCCTCTTCGGTTTCGCCGACGGCCAAGCGCAGCCTTGCTTCCTCACGCAGCCAGCGATCACGCTGCGTCTGCGGTGCCTCCTGGGTTCTGCGGGCCTGGCGCAGATGGTCGGCAGCCGCCTCGTTGCGCCCTGCCCCGGCTTCGGCGCCGGCCGCCAACTGGTGATAAAGCGCGCTGGCCCAGCGGTCGGCGGCATTGCCCCCCTCGAGCCGCTGCGCCTGGGCACGGGCGTGCTGGCTCACGCTGGCGTGTTCACCCTGCTGCAGCTGTGCATGCAACCGCTCGAGATCGGCAATGATATCGCCGGGAAGCGGCGGGGCTTGAGCCGCCGCCGAAGCGGCTACCAGCAGTCCGGCACAGAGCGCAAGACCGCAGGCCACGAGACGTCGTACGACACGCATTGGCATGGCTTACCTCAACTGAAATTCGAGGCGCTGACGCGCACGGCGTATGCCGCTGGCGGGCTCGAACTGCCAGCGCGCCACGGCCTGCTCGGCGGCCGAATCGAATACGTTGCGCGGTTGCGATTCGACCACACGGATGGAGGAGCGATCGACGCTACCGTCGGGGCGAATCAGAAACTGCAACTCTACGTGTCCCTCCAAGCCACGCCGCTGGGCACGCGAGGGGTACTCCGGCGGTACGCGGTTGGTCGGCGTGATCTGGCCGACATCCACCGGCCCTTGCTCGGCGGGCGCAGGCTCGGCCGAAGCCGCACTGGGTGCCGACGACGGGCTCGGCTGGGGAGACGGCGCGGGTTCGGGCGTCGGCTGCGGAACCGGCTCAGGCGCTGGCCGAGGTGGCGGATCGGGCTCCGGCGGCGGTTCCGGCCGGGCCTCGCTGAGCTCGGGCAGGCTGGTATCGAGCTCAAGCGGCTCCACCGGCTCCGGCGGAAGCTCCGGCTCGGGCATCGCGATCGTGCTCTCCAGCGGGGGTAACGGCTCCGGCTGCGGAGGGGTGGTCGCTTCGACCTGAGGAGGCGGAGGCTCCGCTACGGGCTCGACCACCTCCTCCACAACGTCGGGCGCCTCGACCATCGTCATGGTCAGGTTCTCGTCGATCACGTCGAACTCCTCCTCGGGCGGCGTGACCAACAAGCCCAGCAGCCAGAAGAGCAGCAGTGCGAGCGCCACTCCGCCCAGCGATGAGAACGGTATCCGCGTCACGACCGGCTCCGGCTGGCAGCGACCGCGACCTGTTCCACACCGGCTTCGCGGATGTGATCCATCACCTCGATCAGCAGGCCGGTGGTCGAGTCGCGGTCGGCCTGGATCACCACCGAGCCGTCATCGCTCACCAGACCGGCCACCTCGGCACCGACGCGATGCAGGTCTACCGCGCGGCCGTCGACCCACACCGCCCCTTCCGGCGTAATGGCGACCATTACCTGGGCATCGGGCCTTGGGGAAGCGGCACTCGATTCGGGTCGCTCGATCTCCACCCCGCTCTCCTTGATGAAGCTGGTGGTGACGATGAAGAAGATCAGCATGATGAAGACGACGTCCAGCATCGGCGTCAGGTTGACTTCGCTGGCTTCACCGTCGTCGGCGCCAAGGCGGCGTCTACGCATCGTTATCCTCCACGGCGCGAGCCAAGCGGTCGTGCAGCCGCTGGTCCTCGCGACGAATGATGTGCTCGAGGCGACTGGTGAACAGCAGCCCCACCACCGCCACCGCCATACCGGTCAGAGTGGGCAGAGTGGCACGGGCCACGCCATCGGCCATGGCGCGGGCCTGGCTGGTATCGGCCATCGCCAGGCTATCGAATACGGCGATCATGCCGGTCACGGTACCCAGCAGGCCCAGCAGTGGACACAGCGCCACCAGCAGCCTGAGCCACGGCAGCGGCCGGCGCAGCCGCCCGATCAGTTCCCGCACCCAGGCTTCGCGCAAGGTCAGTGCACTCCAGCTCAAATGGTCCTGGCGCGCCGCCCAGCGCGCGATCAGGGCACGCCTCGCCCGTCGGTAGGTGATGCGGAAATACCACACCCGCTCCAGTGCCAGGCTGAACAGCAGCGTTGCCACCAGGGCGATCACTACCAGAACCGCTCCGCCCGCCTCGACCAGGCGCTGCAGTGGCTCAAGCCAGAGCGGGATCACGGCGCGTGCTCCCGGTGACGCTATCGGGCCCGTGCGGGCGCTGCTCGAGCTGCTCGGCCAGGGCAGCGCTCGCCTGACCCTCGACCAAGCCGGCCAGCTGTCGGCTACGGCCCGCCAGTGCCGTGTGGGCGAACAGCAGCGGCACGGCGGTGATCAGGCCCAGCACGGTGGTGACCAGCGCCTGGCTGATGCCGCCCGCCATCAGCTGTGGATCGCCGGTACCGAACACGGTGATCGCCTGGAAAGTCACGATCATACCGGTCACGGTGCCCAGCAACCCCAGTAACGGTGCCACGGCAGCCAGCAGCTTGACGATCGGCTGACCGCGCTCGAGGCGCGGCAGCTCCGCCAGTACTGCTTCATCGAGGCGTGCTTCCAGCGCTTCCGGCACGGGGTCGTCTCTCAGCGCACGAAAACGCAGCAGCACGCGACCCAGCGGGTTGTCTTCACGCAGGGTGTCGAGATCATGCAATTGGCGCCGCATGGCCAGCGTCACCTTGAGCAAGTAGCCATACTGCAGCAATGCCACCAGCAGGCCGATGGCGCCGAGCCCGACCACCACATAACCCACGGCTCCCCCCTGGTGGAAGCGCTCGAGCAGACTGGGACGCTGCGCCAAGGCTGACATCACCTCGCCCCCTGTCGGGTCCAACGAAAGTGCGCGCGCTTCGCCGGCATGAAATGCCGCCAGGCCGTCGACTACTTCGGACGGCGTACGCTCGACCACCGACAGGGCACCGTCTTCGGCGCCACGTCGCAGCAGATGGCTATCGGTAAAGGCCGCAAAGTCGCCCAGACGTACGATTTCACGGGAAGCGATTTCGCCACTGGCGTCCGCCACCGGTGCCTGGAAACGGACCACCCGGCCGGTATCGGCAGTCAGCGCAATCAGGCTATCGGCAAAGGCCTCCAACTGCTCGAGCTCGAGCACCTCGGTATCGCCCAGGCGCGGCGGCAGTTCGGGACCACCCACGACGAGCCAGCTATCCGCCAGGCTATCGCGCAGCTCGCCGCTATGCTGCTTCAGTGACGCCAGGATCGCCTCGAGGTCATCCCCCTGCTCATCCTGGCGGACTGCCAACGCTTCGGCTCGCTCGGCCTGCGCAGCCTCTCTCTGGCGTAACTCTGCGTTACGCTCCTCGGCTTCCGCGTGGGCGGCACGGGCCTCTTGAAGGGCGGCTTCGAGCGCTTCGCGATCTTCCACCAGCTCGGCCAGGCGCGCACGGTCGCGAGCTTCGGCAGCTTCGCGCTCGGCACGCAGGCTTTCTAGTGGGTCCGATTGGGCTTGCGCCTGTGCCTGGCCCAGGCAGACGCTTAGCGTGAGTGTTGCCAACAGGGTCGCGGCAAACCGTGTCGCTTTCATGTGTCGTCCTCCACTGACTCAAGCGGCTGCGATAGCGGCACATTGAGCAGTTCCGGGGCGCGGCGGTCACGCGCGATGCGCAGCCCGTTGCGAACCTCACGCCGCTGCGCCTCATCGAGCGCCGCCCAGCTTCCCGCATCGGCCTGCCAGAACCGCCCGGCACGGCCATCCGGCGTAAGGTAATAGAAACCCACGCGCCCCAGGCGCAGGTAATCCACCTCGCGGCGCGACTCGCCTTCGCCGAGGTAGCCGCGCCAGGCATCGACGTCACGTCCGTAGTCCAGCTCGGCACGCCAGGCTTCGATGATCCGCTCCCAGCGCTCGGCGACGGACAGCTCACCGGCTTGGCTTTGGCTGCGCAAGCTGGCAACCCGCGCCAGGCGCTCCTGACGCAGGAACGGCATGTCGCTCTCGATCCACTGCTCGAGTCGATCGACCAAGCGCGCCTCCAGCGCCGGCAAGGCGTCGCGCGTCTCTTCCAGGGTATCCAAGGCCTGCTCACGACGGTTCAGTGACTCCGCCTGGCGCTCGATTCGCGGGGCGAGCTCGGCATTCTCGCGTGCCAGGCGGCGTTCGGCGCGCTCCAGCTCGCGCAGCTCCTCAAGCATCGCCCGCGAGGCATCGTCGGCGGCATCGATGCGCGCCTGCAGTTCAGCCTGGCTGCGCTGAGCCTGCCTGGCCTCTTCATGGATTTCGGGTTCGGCATTGGCCGCAGTGGCAAGCCCCAGCCAGAGCAAACAGACGAGGCAGGGTTGGCGAAACGATCTCACTGGCTACTCCCGAGACGTGAAATGGCGAACGGTCGCCTTGGGTTAGGCGGTGTCAGATGATGCCACTAATGATAATTGTTATCAATCCAGCAAACCACAACACCGCGATACCACTCCCCTCCTTTTCAGCGCCCGACGCAGCAAAATCAGCTTAGGAATTGCGCCAAGAAATGTGCGCTTTTCATCCCAAGCGAAACGAAACGGAGCGATATATTTGTACCGTCCTGCCCGTTAGAACGATGCCAGGGACGACAATGGGCGAATGACTGCCCGGCCAGGCGACCGCAATCCCTTGTGCTCGCCGGTGCTTGTCTTCTACCGCAGCCGACACTCTGCCCGCCCCCGGCGGCCTGCTTCATTACTAGCAATGGCGGTAGCTCCATGCGTCCCTTCATCGATGCCTCTCTCAGCAGCCAATGGAACGGCGGCTTCGTGATGGAGATCTTCATCTCCAACCAGGGAACCCAACCGATCGTCGACAACCAGGTCAGCTTCACGCTGGACGGCACCATAACTGATATCTGGGGTGGCGTGATCGACGCCTACAGCGACGACCGCTATGCCATCGTCGACGACGATACCGACAACGACATCGCCCCGGGCGAGACAGTTCGCTTCAAGTTCAAGGTACTGACCGAAAGCGGCCTGATGCCCTCCGACGTGACCGTGAACGGGGTAACACCGGAATTTTCGGCCGAGGCGGAGACACTGCTGGCCAGCGAGCCGCTCGAGACGCAGGCGGTCGAATCCAGCCTGTTCGATGCTAACGGAGAGGCCACCGTCGGTCCCGGCATCACCGCTGCCGAACTGCAGGCGCTGGTCGACGCGGCACCGGAAGGCGCTGTCCTGCACCTGGCTGCCGGCGACTATCGCTTCGACACCATGATCAGCGTCTCTCGCTCCGACATCAGCCTCGTCGGGGCTGGACGCGGAGAGACGCGCATCACGTTCACCGACGAGGCCCTTGCCACGGGCGCCTCCCATGGCTTCCTGGCTGAGAGCAAGACGACCCAGTTCGCCGGCTACCTCAAGCAGAACGCCGCCATGGGCGAAGATACCCTGTCGCTCAAGACCGACCATGGCTTGCAGGCCGGTGATACCGTGCGTATCTGGCAGGACAACACGCAGGAGTATTTCGACGAGATCGGCGACACCTCCTGGCAGCAGCTCAACGCTCCGTTGCGCACCAGCATGGCCAAGGTGATGGCTGTCGATGGCGGCACAGTCACCCTCGATCGTGGTGTGCACTTCGATTTCGACAGCGGCGCCGCCAAGGTCCAGCGCTACGATGCGCTGGAGAACGTGACCCTCAAGGGGTTCTCGGTGGGCTTCGAGCTAGGAGTGCCGAACAAGGCCGACTTCAGCAACACGCTTACCCACCTGACCGACTATCAGGCGATCAAACTCAACGGCACCGTGGGTGCCCACATCAGCGACATCGAAGTGCTCAACGGTCCTTCCACCGCCTTCGAGTTCGCGCTCTCTCTCGACCTGCAGGCCGATTCACTTGGCGCCCATGGGGCCTTCAACAAGGGCAGCGGCGGTAACGGCTATGCCTTCGAGCTACGCGAAAGCTATGACGGCGTTTACACGCAGCTCGAGGACACAGGCATGCGCCATAGCGTACTGTTCTCCTCGTGGCGCTCATCGGTCGGCAACGACATCCACGTGACGTCCACGGATCGCGACATCAACTTCCACGGTGGCCAGGATCACGGCAATACCGTGCACGTCGAGCAGTCGATTCGTGACGCGGATGCCGATGGGCTGTCTCCCGTGGTCTGGTACAACGAAGGCGGGCACAGCTTCGGGTCCATCACCGAGGCCGGCGCCAACCAGATCACCTTCGACTACGTCATCGGCTCGCGCCGTGACGACATCATTCAAGGGACCGACAATGGCGTCTATCTCGATGGCGCTCTGGGCCATGACACTCTGTTCGGCGGTACCGGGAACGATATCCTGCGAGGCGGTCTCGGCAACGACCTTCTTGACGGCGGCGCCGGCTTCGACATTGCCCACATGGAGCAGAACCACGACGCCTACACCGTTCAGTTCAATGAGGACGGCAGCGTCCAACTGGCAGGGGGCAGCAGCGACGCCGATACCTTGATCGGTATCGAAAGGGTGCTATTCGCCGATGGCATCGAGCTCGATGTCCCCAGCCGGACCTTCGCCCAGGGAGAGCAACCGAACGTCCCCACACCGGATGAGATTCTCTCTGACTCGGCTGAGGACACCAGCGACACCACCGTGTCGTCACCGACCTCGAGCATCATCGAGCCCGAACCGGCGCTTGCCGAAGAGCCAGTAGACGAACCGATTATCATCGCCAGCGCAATGGAGGTCGGGCTGAGCGTGGTCAGCCGCTGGCTCGGCGGCTACGTGATGCGCGTGGAGATCGCCAACCGCTCGAGCAGCGATGTGGCCAGCCCCGAGATCACCTTCACGCTGCCAGCGGACGTCACCACCTTTTACGGTGCCACCTTGCTGGAACGTGACGGCGATACTTATCGGATCGCCTATGATGGCAGCGACACGCTCCAGGCGGACAGCATCATGCGCTTCTCCTTCAAGGCGTATGCACCGGTGAGCGAGGCGCCGGCTTCACTCGCCCTGAACGGAACGGAGCTATCGCTCTATCCGCAGGCTCTGATTGCCGGCGAGGCGGCAGATTCCGAACTGATGGACGTTCTCTACCCCGCCCCAACGGCAGCTGACTTTCTGGCCCTTACCAGCAATATCACCAAGACCTGGTCGGGCGGCTACATGACCGAGGTGCTGGTAACCAATACCTCCGATGTGACCATCGACCAGCCTTCGTTGAGCTTCAGCCTGCCCGGAACCATTACCGACATGTGGAATGGCGAGTTTCTTGCCACTGACGAAGGCTATGTCGTCAGCGCCATCAATGGCGGAGCGGTACTGGATCCCGGCGAGACATGGCGCGTTTCCTACAAGGTCCGCGACGACAGCTACGCCCTGCCTGACAATCTCAATGCCGAAGGCGAGCTGTTAGGCGTGCCCACCATGGAAGACGATGGCCTGATCGGCACCGAGGGCGAAGACACCCTGCAAGGCACGGCGGCTAGCGATACTCTCTACGGTGGCCTGGGGAGCGACAGACTGACCGGCGGTGCAGGCGGCGATCACTTCGTCTATCTCTCGACCTTCGAGTCCACGGCATTCGACAGCGATATCATTGTCGATTTTGATCGCAGCGAAGGTGACCTGATCGACCTCTCAGGCATCGATGCCGACCTCGCCACCGAAGGCGAACAGGCGTTCTCTTGGGTCGGCAACGCGGCCTTCAGTGGGACGGCGGGCGAGCTACGCAACGAAGGCGGTCAGGTCCAGGGCGACGTCAACGGCGACGGCGTCGTTGATATACAGGTCGACGTGCTGGGCGTCGACAGCCTGCGCGCCGACGACTTCATGCTCTAGGCATCGCGAGCTGCAGGACTCTCTCGGAACTACGCCCGGCCATGCGCCGGGCGTTTTTCATGGCAAGCGAGTGGCCTGCCGGCACGTCGTTAATGACAATTCTTCTCATTGATATTTGATTCACTCCTGCTATGCTGCTTCCCTTCTCATCTGACCAGAGCGATCAACCAGGCGGAGAGTGACAACGTGAATACTCGCCTTATCGCTTCACGCACCCACACCTTGAGGGACCTCGCCCGCCTATGGCGAGCGCTACGGGATCGACTACCGCTTTCCCGCTCAGCGACGCGAAACCGTTGAAATGCCGGTTCTGCATGGACGCATTCACGAACTCGAGCCCGGTCCCGGCATGCAACTGGTGGCCTCGGACATTGAAGTCCTGCAGCGCTACGATTCACGCTCCCACCGCCCTGCCCCCCTGTCGATCATCGTCATGCTCGAAGGACATGCTCAGATCACCCTGGGCAGCGAGCGCCTGGACTTCGCCGCCGGCACGGCCCTGAGCGTACGGCTGAGTGAGCACGAAGGCTTGCAGGCCGTGCAACCGCCCAATCAGCGCATACGCGCCTTGACCCTGGCGCTGGACGCACCGCGTCTGGCCGATGCGCTAGGCGGTAAGTTGCCAATGCCGGGTTCGAGCATGCATGCCTGGTCTCTGCCTCCCGGCTTGCAACTGCTATTGGAGCAGGCCCTGAGCTCACCACTGAGCGGCGTGGCATCGCGCCTGCAGTGGGAGGGCTTGTCGCTACAATTGCTGGCCCATGGTCTGCCGCCGGGGTTTGTTGCCACTACCGCTCGACTCTCCCCTGGGGAATGGCAGCGCCTGGAGCGGGTCCGTGAACAGTTGCAGGCATCCCCGGACCAGACGTACAGCCTGCCAGCGCTGGCCGAGCTGGCCTCGATGAGCCCCGCCACCCTGCGTCGGAAATTCCAGGCGGCATACGGTTGCAGTGTCTTCGATTACCTGCGCGAGCGGCGCCTCGAGCTCGCTCGACAGATGCTGCTGCAGGGTCACGGGGTCGAGCGCGCATCACAGTTTGCCGGCTATAAACATGCCAACAACTTCACCGCGGCCTTTCGCCAACGTTACGGCTACCCGCCAAGTTCCCAGTATCGCCCCGCTTGAGCATTTGGAAGAGAGCATTGAGCAGCCGGAATAGGACAACGCCTCTCGACAAAGGAATAATTCTCATTACTTTATGAGACAACTTCCGCAGAGGACCCGTCATGCCGACACCCCGTCCACTGACACTGAGCATCGCGCTCGTGTCCGCCCTCATCGTGGCCAGTGCCCAGGCCCAGCAACCTCAGGCTATGACTCGCGATAAACTGGACACCATGACCGTTACCGGCCAGGCCGCAACCAAGACCGAAACGCCCTTCAATGAAACGCCGCAAGCCACCTCCTCAATCGAGCACGAAGAGTGGGAAGAGCGCGGTGCGCGCACGGTGCAACGTGCCCTGGACTACAGCCCCGGCGTCTTTACCAACCAGATCGGCGCTTCCAATCGCTTCGACTACCTGGTGCTGCGCGGATTCTCCGACGGCAGCCTGAGCAATACCTTCCTCGATGGCCTCAAGCTGATGGGCGATACCAACTCCCACAGCTCGATGACCATCGACCCCTGGTTCCTCGACAGCATCGAAGTGGTGCGCGGGCCGGCATCGGTCCTCTACGGCCAGGCGTCTCCGGGGGGTGTTGTCGCCCTTACCAGCAAGCGCCCGCAGTTCCAGCAAAGCGGCGAACTGCGCCTCTCAGCGGGCACCAACGCCCAGCGCAGCGCTGCCTTCGACCTGACCGGCCCGTTGGGCGAGCAACAGCGGGTCGCCTATCGAATCGTCGGTCTGGCGAGGGCCGCGGATACTCAGTTCGGCCCCGTGGAGGAAGAGCGCTACGCCATTGCCCCCTCGCTGACCTGGGACGTCTCGGATGCCACGAGCCTGACTTTGCACGCCTACCTGCAGCAGGACCCCGAGGGCGGCTATCATGCCGGGCTGCCCTACGAAGGCACCGTGGTGGACCGCAACGGCCGGCGTATCGCCAACACCTTCTTCGAAGGGGAGGACGAATACGACAAGTACGAACGTACCCAACGCCTGATAGGCTACGAGTTCGAGCACCGTTTCAACGACGCCTGGACCGGCCGCCAGCGGCTGAACTACCTCAACTCGGACGTGGTACTGAATCAGGTTTACGCATTCGGCTGGGCACCCGGCAGCGAAACCGAACTGACCCGCTACTACTCGGGAGCCGACGAGTCCCTTGAGGCCTGGACCCTGGACAACCAGCTCGAGGCCAATCTGACATCCGGTTTCATCGACCATACCGTGCTGGTTGGCGCCGACTATCAACGCCGCGACAACCAGGTAAGCTGGCCATCAGGCGCTTTCCCCGACATCGACGCTTTTGACCCTCAGTACGGCGCCGAACCGATCGCCATGTACGCTCCCTTGCGTGAGGATCACGAACTCAGGCAGACCGGCCTCTACCTCCAGGACCAGATGGCCGTGGGCAACTGGCGCCTGACCCTGGGCGGCCGCTACGACTGGGTCGATATCGCCAACACCAATCTCGACAGTGGCGATTCCAGTGAGCTCGACGACACCCAGTTCAGTGGACGCGCCGGCCTGCTCTATCTGTTCGACAATGGGGTGGCGCCATACCTCAGCTACTCCACCGCTTTCACTCCGACCAGCTTCGTCGATGCCGAGGGCGACCTCCTGCCCCCGATGGAGGGCAAGCAGATCGAGACCGGCGTGAAGTATCAGCCGGTGGGTACGCAAGATCGCTACAGCGCGGCGCTGTTCCGTATCAACCAGGAGAACGTGGCGACCAAGGAACAGCCCACCGACCCCTACCGCGCCGTGGGCGAAATCCAATCCGAAGGCCTGGAGCTGGAGGCCTATACCCACCTGACCGACAATCTGCGCCTGCAGGCGAGCTACAGCTATACCGACATTACCTACAAGCGCAGCGACGACGGCAACGAGGGCAACCGCGCCATCTATGCGCCACGCCACCAGGCCAGCCTATGGGGACAGTATGCCTTCGACTCGGGCTCGCTCACGGGTCTCGACGCAGGACTCGGCGTACGTCATTACGCCGGTATCCAAGCCGATCGCGCCAACACCTTCGAGCTGCCATCGTATACCCTGGTTGATGCCACTCTGGGCTATGACCTCGGCCGTCTTGGCCTCGACGGCGTGAGTGCGCGCCTCAACGTGACCAACCTCACCGACGAAGAGTACGTCGCCTCGTGCAACTCGCTCGAGTTCTGCTACTTCGGCGCCGAACGAGGTGTGCTCGGCACGCTGAGCTACAGCTTCTAACCTCTTTCCTCCAGAGGAGCGAAGCGACGCTGCCAAAAACAGACGGCAGCGTCGCCATCCCACCAAAAGCCTCATCGAGCTACTCCCCTTTCGTTGACTCGCCGAAGCGAAACTCATAATATCGCGAACGATAAAAAATATCATTAGCATTAAATTTATATCTCAAGGGATTATCATGACCATTTCACCCGTTTTCTGGCGCCGCTGCAGTTCGGTGGCCCTCGCATCGCTGGCCGGAGCCAGCTCTTTCACGCTCGCGCAAACGGCGAACAAAGACATCGTCGAGCTCGACACCGTCGAAGTCGTCTCGAATGCCATCGTTGCTCCCGACTATCTCGCGCTTGAGCGCGAACCCAACGTCGGCAAGATGGACATCGCCGTGCAGGAACAGCCCTACTCGATTTCGGTCGTAGACGAGGGCTTCATTCGCGATTCCGGTGCTCAGTCGATACAGGATGCATTGTTGTACACTTCGGGCGTCCACGCCGGTAACTACGGCTTCGACACACGTATCGACAGCGCCAAGGTGCGTGGGGTGGATGCGGCTCGCTATCTGGATGGGTTGCGTCAGAATTACGGCTGGTACAACAGCGTGCGCAGCAACGTCTACGCATTGGAGAGCATCGAGGTACTGAAGGGACCCTCCTCCATGCTGTATGGCCAAGGCGACCTGGGCGGAATCATCAATGCCGTCTCCAAGCTACCGCGCGAGGAGCGCAGCGGAGAGATCTGGGCACAGTACGGCACCTTCGACCGCAAGCAGCTGGCCGTGGACTTCACTGGCCCCGTGGACGAGCACGGCGAGTTTCTCTATCGCCTCGTTGCCCTAGGGCGCGACAGCGATACCCAGGTGGATCACGTGGAAGATGACGGTTACCTGCTGGCGCCCTCCTTTACCTGGCGGCCCAGCGAAGATACGGACGTCACGCTGCTCTTGAATCGCCAGGAGAACAAGGGGCAGGTCTCTGCTCAGTTCCTGCCACAGGCGGGCACGCTGGAGCCGGGCTCACGGGGCTATATCGGTTCCGAGCGATTCGTCGGTGAGCCCGGGTGGGATCGTTACGACCGCGAGAAGACCGAGGCGACCCTATTCCTCGATCACCATTTCACCGAGGACTGGGCGTTCTCCGCCACGGCGCGCTACACCCGTTCCAGCGCAGACACCCGCGAGCATTGGGTCACCATACCCAGCGTCCCGGATGCCAACGGAGAAGTAGCGAGGACAATCTACACTGTCGACAGGAGCACTCGCATCCTCAACCTCGACGCTCGCCTGAAGGGTGAAGTCGATCTCGGTGCGACCCGTCACCACCTGTTGCTGGGCCTGGATCGGCAAGATGCACGCTGGGAGGAGGATAACTACTTCTACGGATACGGGCTGGGCGGCAGCTTCAACGTTTATGACCCTGAGTATGGCAATCTCAATGATGACGTGATCACCCCGACGGACAGGCCAGACAACGAAATCGAGCAGACCGGCCTTTACCTGGCCGATCACATCGCGGTGGGCCCGGTCGTGATTTCCGCCGGCCTGCGCCACGACTGGGCGGAAAACCGTAGCCTGGCGGTTGACGGGCCGGACACAGAAAGTCGCGAAGAGGCCACGACCGGCAGGCTCGGTCTGATGTATCGCTTCGACAATGGCCTTTCCCCCTATGTCAGCTACGCCGAGTCGTTCAGCATGAACCTGGGCACCGACGGCACACCCGAGGCGAATACGCTGAAGCCGACCACCGGTGATCAGCAGGAGGTCGGCTTCAAGTACCTTTCGCCTGACAAGTCGCTGGGAATTACCGCCGCCTACTTCGACATCACCCAGCAGAATCGGATCAACGATGGGCAGACCCCCGGCGGGGCCGAGCAGACCGGGGCCGTCATCGACGGCTGGGAACTCCAAATCAACAAGCGCTGGGACAGCTTCGAGACCCAGGTCGCCTATACCGACCTGAACGCGCGCGACGACGCCACCGGCGACCGGTTATCCAGCGTCGCGGAGCGCCAGGCCTCGTGGTGGAACCGTTACTATCTGGGCAGCAACTGGCGCTTTGGAGCCGGCGTGCGCTATATCGGCGACAGCGTCGGCTCGGGAGGTGCCCCGCTGATTCCTTCCGTGACGCTCTACGACGCCATGGTGGGCTACACCCTGGGTAACTGGGACTTCTCGGTGGACGCCAAGAACCTCGCCGACGAGGAATACGTTTCCTGGTGCCGCTCCGAAGGAACCGACTGCGGCTACGGCGACCGCCGTACCGTCACTGCAAACGTGAGATATCAATTCTAAAGACGGCAGACGCAAAGCACGACACCCGGCCACAAGGCCGGGTGTCTCGTTTAGGCAATGCAGCGAGATTACCAACGATAGCTGAGGCTACCGATAACGCTGCGCGACTCGCCGTAATAGCACCAGAAACTGGCTTCACAGGAGGCGACATAGTCTTCGTCAGTCACGTTATTGACATTGAGTTGTGCCCGCCAGTTGGCGTCGAAATCATAGGCTACCAGCGCGTCGACCACGGTGTGGCTCGGTACATCGATATCGCCACCCACACTCGAGCCCACATGACGAATGCCGCCCCCTAGCTGCAGACCGCTGAACGTACCTTGGGTGATAGCGTAATCCAGCCAGGTGGCCGCCTGGTGGCGAGCAACGAGATCCTTGCGGATATCCCCATCGGTACGCGCATCGGTGTATGTATAAGCGGCAGTGAGACGCAGCGCTTCACTCAGTTGAACCTGACCCTCCAGCTCGAGACCTTGTGAGCGCTGCTCACCCTCCTGCACTTGGAAACCGCCCGGCGAGGTTACCAAGCCATTGCTTTCCTTAAGATCGAACAAAGCCGCAGTGACATAGCCATCCCATTCCGGCGGCGCGATCTTTACCCCCAGCTCCCACTGTTCCCCTTCGCGAGGCTCATAGAGTTCACCGGCATCGTCCACCCGTGCCAGAGGATCAAAGGACTCGGTGTAGCTCAGATAAGGATTCACCCCGCTTTGCCCCAGGTACATGACACCACCAGACCAGGAGAATTGATCGTCGTTGGATCGCTGCGTCTGTCCCGAGGTGCGATTGGCATTATCGGTTTCCGCCTGATCGTAGCGCACGCCACCCAACAGCACCCAGCGATCGGCCAGGCTCAGCTGGTTCTGAAGGTAAATACCGGTCTGCTGCTTGTCGATATCACGTTCGATTCGCTGGCTATCATCTATCGGCGTGAAGTTGCCGTAGACGGGATCGAATACGTCGACAGTGCCGAAAGCAAAGCTGTCGGCCTCATGTCCTCTCAGCTTGAGGTCCTGATAGTCGATGCCAAGCAGCAGAGTGTTCTCGTAGCCATCGCCGAACCAGTTACCGAGCAAGCGATTGTCAACCGTCCAGCTGTTTATGTTGCCATCACGGTGTGTATGGCCCTGCCCCGCTTCACGCGGGCTGATCATACCCAGGGCATAGCTGCTACGCAGCAGCAGGTCCAGTTCGCTGTAGCGCAGGTTCTGCTCAAAGCGCCAAGTGTCGTTGAACCAGTGCTCCAATTCGTAGCCCAGTGCCCACTGGGTACGCTCATTGGTGTCGTAACCGGGCTGGCTGAGATTGGTGTGTCGATCGATCTTGTCGAAGGGTGTGTCCTGGACGGTACCGTAAGGTGGCTTGAAGGGGTTGACGGGTACTGCATCGTCCTTCTGCAGGCTGGCGAGCACCGTCAAGGTGGTGTCCTCGCTAAAGTCCACCGCCAGGCTGGGGGCGAAGTAGTAGCGCTCATTGCTCGTGTGATCGAGGTCCCCGTCGCGCTCCTTCCAGGTACCGACCAACCGGTAGCGGACGTCACCCGACTCGGTGACCGGCCCCGAACTGTCGAAGCCGACCTGGCGGTGGTCTCGGTTACCGAGCTGGAGGTCGAAGCGCCCCTGAGGCTCGGCGGTCGGCCGCTTGCTGACGGCATTGATCAAGCCACCGGAAGGTGCCTCACCATAGAGAATCGACGACGGCCCCTTGAAGACTTCCACTCTTTCCAGCCCGTAGGGCTCAGGCAGCCACTGGTAAAAACCCTCACGGTAGATACGCAAGCCGTCCTGATACGTCGAGTGATTGAAGCCACGTACCTTTAGCCAATCCGTATCGTTATCAGATCCATAGTGGCCCGCCAAAACCCCAGCGCGATAGCGAAAGGCCTCGTCGAGCTGTTGCACGTTGCGCGTGTCGAGCTCCTCCCGTTCGACCAGAGACACCGGACGCGGCGTCTCGACCAGCGGCGAGGCCACCTTCAGAGCCGCCCCCACCACCACTAGGGTATCCGTTCCCAAGGTATCTTCTTGGGCTGATGCATACAGTGCCATACCAAGCAACGCGCCCCCTATCGTAAGGCCAAGTGCTAGTCGTACTGCCTGAGTCAGCGCGTTCGTCTGCGCGTAGGGATGAATGCTGGACATGCGAGAGTGTCCTCTGAGCGCTTGTAGGAGGGAGAAGGAGCTATATCGCCGCACGTCAATGAAAATCGATAACGAACAGCATCACGCATCATACAGAATGTATTGGTGTTTGAAAAATCAAATGCAAACCATTATTGTTTCCCTCTCTTGAGCATAGCTCTCGACATCGTCACCGAGAACCGAGACGACTCGCCCCAAACAGCAAGCAAGGGAACGACATCCGATGACTCAAAAGACGCACATCGCCTGGCTGGCACCGGTAATGCTCGGCACTACCCTGCCGGGCTTGGCCTTCGCCCAGGCCGAGACCGAAGGGACCGATGCTTCGCGCGACCTCTCCCCGCTGGTCGTCACCGCCACCCGCAATCGCAGCCAGGCCGGCGAGACGCCCCAGAAGATCACTGTCATAACTCGTGAGCAGATAGAGCAGCAACTGGCCATCACACAGGACCCTGGCCAGGTGCTCAGCAACCTGATTCCCTCTTATTCGCCCAGCCGCCAGAAGCTCTCCAATACCGGTGAGACGTTTCGTGGTCGAGCGCCACTGTTTCTGATCGATGGCGTGCCCCAGACCAATCCACTACGTGACAGCGCTCGGGACAGTTACACCATCGACCTGAGCATGGTCGAGCGCATCGAGGTGATCCATGGCGCCAGTGCCGAGCACGGCCTGGGTGCCACCGGCGGTCTTATCAACTTCGTCACCAAGCGTGCAGAAGGAGGTGGCATCAGCCACCAAATTTCCACTCAGCTCACCTTCGACGACGATTTCGAATCCGAGGGCTTCGGTAACAAGCTGGGCTACCAGCTCAGTGCTCAGAATGGCGACTGGGACTTCCTGGGCGCCGTCACACGCCAGGAGCGCGGGGTCTTTTATGACGGTAACGACGAGATCGTAGGTATCGCCTACCCCGGCGAGCTGCAGAACTCCACCAGCTATGACCTCTTCGGCAAGCTTGGTTACTGGATCGATGAGGACCAAAACGTTGAGTTTTCACTCAACCACTTCGACTTGGAAGAAGGTGACGATTACGTTCCGGAGACAGGTAATCGTGACGCCGGCATCCCGACCACGGCCCGCCGAGGCAGTCGCGATGGAGCCCCCGGCTTCAACGAAGTCACGACGGCACGGCTAGCCTACTCGCATGACGACTGGCTCGGTAATGAACTCGATGCACAGATCTATCGCCAGCGCTTCCGCGCCCGATTTGCCACCACCCCTTTCTTCCCCTATCTGGACGCATCGGGTAATACCCAGTACGACCAGTCGCGCAATGAGTCGGACAAGCTGGGGGGCAAGTTCTCGCTCAGCCGCGCAGGCCTGCTCGATGATCGCTTGAGATTGACCACCGGCATCGACGTACTGCAAGACGAGACCCGGCAGATGCTGGTCGACACTGAACGTACCTATGTGCCCGAGACCCAGTTTCGCAACTATGCCCTCTTTTTGCAGGGTGACTTCAGCCTGACCGACTCACTTAGCCTGCACGCCGGCGTTCGCCATGAACAGGCTGAGCTCGAAGTCGATACCTTCTCAACCATCGACCGCAGTAACGTTACCCAGGACAACGTCACCGTCGACGGCGGCAAGCCGGACTTCGACGAGACCCTTTACAACTTGGGTCTGGTCTATCAAGCCACCGACTGGGCACAGCTCTACGCCAATTATTCCCAGGGCTTCGGTATGCCCGATGTGGGTCGCGTATTGCGCGGCATCGATGTACCCGGACAGGACATCGATACTCTGCTGCAACTCCAGCCGATCGTGACCGACAATCGCGAGATCGGGGCTCGTTTCGACTGGGATCGCTATGGCCTCGAGCTGAGCTATTACGAATCCGACTCCGATTACGGCGAGCGCCTCGCTGAGGTAAACGGTGTCTTCGTCGGGAATCGCGAGAAGACCGAGATCCAGGGCGTCGAGGTGACAGGTGAAATGCGCCTCGGCGATGCGCATGATCTGCGCCTCACCTACACTCACGCCGAAGGCGAGTCGGACCAGGATGGTGACGGCAGCGTCGATACCGAGCTGACCGGCATCAATATCGCACCGGATACGCTGCGACTGGGCTGGAGCGCCGCCTGGAACGACACCCTCTCCTCTCACCTGCAGGCCAGCCACTACTTTGATCGTAGCGTCGACGACCCCGAACTGGAGTTCGATGGCTATACGCTATTCGACGCTTCCCTGGCCTATCGCCTGCCCGTGGGACAACTCTCCTTCGGCATCGAGAACCTGACCGACGAGCAGTACATCACCTACTACTCCCAGGCAGCTCGAGTCAGTGACGAATACTATTTCGCCGGACGCGGTCGTACTTTCACCCTCGGCTATCAGTTGGACTTCTGATTCCTCGGTCTGAAACGGACCTGGCTTACTGTTTGGCGGCGCCTTGGGCGCCGCTTTTTTCGTCGTAAGCCTTTGACTCTCCCTTTACTCTCAGCGCCACCACTCGGGATGCGCTTCCATGAGCTCTCGCCGGCGCTCCGCCTCCCGGGCCTGCTTATCGAGGGCGGGTACCAGCAGCGCTTCGGCACGTGCCGGAGAGAGCGCGAAGAGGCCGTCGTCGTCGCCGATGATCAAATCGCCCGGCGAGATCGCCACGCCATCGATGGCCACCGGCACGTTGACCTCGCCTTCGAGGTTCACGGCGCGAGTGGTGAGCGGACTCGTGCCACGGGAGTATACCGGCAGGTTCAACTGCGCCAGCTCGGCCGCGTCGGTGACCCGCCCCGAAGTGACCACCCCGGCAAGCCCCTTGCGCAGCGCCGCGTAGCTGCGCAGCTCGCCCCAGCAGGCACGGCGCTCGTCGCCGGAGACGTCGATCACCAGCACCTCTCCCGGCTCGGCCATTTCCAGCGCACGGCGAATCACACTTCCGTCGAGATGTGGGATACGCACCGTCAGCGCGCTGCCCAGCAGCCGTACCGGGCGACGCAGCGGCGTGAGACCGACGATGGCACCAAAGTCGGTAAGATGGCCAAGGGTGGACGTAGCGACGTCACGATAGCGCGCCAACAGCTCCGGTGAGGCGGCCGTCGTGCGGGGGTTGATGTCGAACATGGCATGTTTCCTTGCCGTCTGCCGCTGACGGTCAGGTGCGCCAGCGATGGAGTAGATAGACGAAGAACGGTGCGCCGATCCCGGCGACGAAGACGCCTGCCGGCAGGTCACGGGGCAGAAAGGCAATCCGCCCCAGCAGGTCGGCGTGCAGCACGATCAGCGCGCCGATGAGCGCGGTGGCCGGCACCAGGCCGGCGTGACCGCGCGCTACCAGCCTCCGGCCGATGTGGGGCGCCAGCAGGCCGACGAAACTCAACCCGCCGGCGAAGGCCACCGCCGACCCGGCAAGCGCCACCGCCAGCAACAGCAGCGCGAGGCGAGTGCCCCGCACCGCCGTACCCAATCCGGTAGCCAGCTCATCGCCCAGTGCCAGCACGTCCAGGCGACGAGACAGTGCCAGCGCCAGGGGCAGCCCCACGAGCGCCCAAGGGGCGAGCCCGGCCACTTCCCGCCACTGGGCGGCATAGAGGCTGCCGGTCAGCCACACATAGGCCTGCATTGCCGTGGTATCGGCGGCAAGTACTAGCACCAAGGTAGTGCCCGCGCCCAGCGCGGCGGCAAGGCCGATACCGATCAGCACAAGTCGTGCCGGGGTCACGCCGCGCCCGCTCAGGGCGAGAATGAGCAGCGCCACCGACAGCGCGCCGGCCAACGCCGCCAGCGGCAGCCAGGCCTCGCCCAGCGCCGCCCCGCCCAGTGCCAGGAAGCAGACCGCCGCCAGCGAGGCGCCACCGGTGATGCCGATCACGTCGGGTGAAGCCAGCGGATTGCGCACCAGTCCCTGCAACAGCAGCCCGGCGACGCCCAGACAGGCGCCGACGAGAATCGCCAGCACGATGCGCGGCAGACGGATTTCATGGACGATCAAGGCGATGTCGCTTCGCGCGGGATGAAATAGTGCCTCGAGTACCGCTGTCGGGGGGGTGGCCTGGCTGCCCAGGCTCAGCGAGATCATGGCACTGGCGGCGAGCGCCAGCGACAGCAGCAGCGTCACCGCCAGAGTGCGATGCTCGAGGCGCAGCGACAGCCGACCATTGGCGACACGCAAGACCACGGAGCGACTCATGGTGTCAGGCTCCGGCGCCGGGCAAGATGGAGAAAGAACGGCGTGCCTAGCAGCGCCGTCATCACCCCCACCGGCACCTCCTGGGGCGGCATCAAAAAGCGCGCCAGGGTGTCGGCGGCAAGCAGCAGGCCAGCTCCCAACAGGGCGCAGCCGGGCAGCACCCAGCGATGATCACGACCGAACATCGCCCGCACCATGTGCGGCACGATCAGCCCCACGAAGCCGATCATGCCGGCCAGCGCCACCGAACAGCCGGCCAGCACGATCACTACCAGACCGGCCAGCAGCCGGACCCGGCCGGTACGCTGCCCGAGCCCCTTGACCACTTCGTCGTCCAGAATCAGCAGATTGAGCTGGCGTACCAGCAGCGCGCAAAGCGCCGCGGCGCCGAGAAAGAATGGCAGCAGCGGCGTCACAATCTCCAAGCCACGCCCCGCCACCGAGCCGGCGAGCCACAGCAGCAGGCTCTCGAAGCCCTCCTGGTCGATGATCAACAACCCTTGGGCCAGCGAGACGAACAGCGCGGTGACCGCCACGCCACCCAGCACCACCCGCATCGGCGAGAGACCGCCGCCCCGCTCGCGCCCCAGCAGCGCGACCAGCAACGCCGCCGTCAGGGCCCCGAGAAAAGCCACCCAGACCAATTCCAGCGGCGAGCGCAGTGCGAAGAAACTGCTCGCCACCACAACGAAGCACATGGCCCCGGCGTTAATGCCGAGAACGCTTGGTGCGGCCAGGGCATTGCGCGTCAGGGTCTGCATCAGGGCGCCGGCCACCGCCAGGCTAGCACCCACCACGGCGGCGATCACCGCGCGGGGCAGGCGCTCGGTGCGCAGGATCAGATGCGACATCGAGCCCGGGTCGGGCGTGATGAAGGCCTCCAACAGGCTGGCCGGAGCGATCTCGGTGGCGCCGAGCGCCAGGCTGGCCACACCGGCAGTGAGCGCCAGCATCGCGCCCAATAGCAGGCCAAGCCCCTTGGCCATGGGAGTGATCAGCATGCCATGTACTCCGCGGCGCTGGCACCGTCGTGCAGGCCATAGTGGACGTAGAGTTCGTCCAGTAGCCGGTTGGCCGCCAAGATACCTGACCCCATGCTCCAGAGGATGGGGTCGACACGATAGACTTGTCCCTGCTCCACCGCCTCGAGGCGCTGCCACAGCGGGTGCGTGGTCCACTCGCGATGGAGTTCTACCACCGCCGGGTCGTCGCGCATGAAGACGAAGATGGCATCGGCATCCAGGGCAGGCAGGCTCTCCCGGCTGACCAACTTGACGCCCCAGCCCGCGCCCTCCTGGCCCTCGGGGCGCTGGAAGCCGAGCTGATCGAGGATGTGCCGGGCGAAGCCATCGTAATAGAGGCGCACGTGATCGCCGCGAAAGCTGACCACCGAAACCCGCTGCGGCCAGGCATCGCCCAACCGGGCCGCGGCACGGCAGCGGAAGTCGGCGACCCGCTCATGCCATTCGGCGAGCAGTTCCCGGGCCTCCGCCTCGCGCCCGGTGGCCTCCCCCAGCAGCATGAGCATGGCCTCGAAGTCATAGGCGGTGCCGGCGATCACCGTGGGCGCGATGCGTGAGAGCAAGGGGTAGACGTCGGCGTGACGATAGCGGGCACCGACGATCAGGTCAGGCGCGAGCCCCGCCACCGCCTCGAGATCCGGCTGGGTTTCCAGCCCCAGATAGCGCACCTCTGCGGGCAGCTCATCGCGCAGGTAGCGATACATGGGACGCTCGAGCCAGGACTCGACCACGCCCACGGGGCCGAGCCCCAAGGCCAGGGCGCTGTCGGTGGCGCCCTGGTAGAGGGTCACGATGCGGCGAGGCTCGCCCTCGATGCGAGCCTCGCCCAGGGCGTGCTCGACGCGGCGCAGCGTCTCGGCATGTGCCGTCAGGGCCAGAGACCCCGACAGCAACATCAGGGCGACGAGGCGGCTGCAGGTTCGCGAGAAAGGCATGAGAATCATTCGCCATTCATGAGACGTGCCCTTTATACAGGTTCGGCACCGACAACGCACGCCCCTTCCAGCTTGCGGCTCACCAGGCCCTCCGTGCGGAAGGGATTGGGTTGGCAGGTCTTTCCCGACGGCATGCTGCCGGGGACACCCTGCTGCTCGAACAGCGGACGCAGTACGCACTTCAACGGCCAGCGCGATGCCGCGAACAGCACCTCATGCAGCATGCATCGCTGTGCGTGATCGAACGGTAGTGTCTCGATCACCATTGCCAAGCGTTCGCGCACCACCTGCCAAAGTTCAACCTCCGTGAGGCCCTGGTGGGCATGTAACAATGCCAGGCTTTCGATGATCGCGCCCAGGTTGACCTGTACGCCCAAGGTCTGGAGATAGAAGAGCAGGTCCTGCGGCGTCTCGTTGTAGAGGCTGTTCGAGTAGCCCGGGCGAATCCGGTATTGCGGGTCATCGATGGCGTGGCGATCGAGCCACGGCCGATGCAGCCGCACCGAGTCGTGATCGCGTAGCAGCAGGCCCTCCATGCGCCCGTCGCGCCACACCAGCACGGCGTTTTGACCGTGGATCTCGGGCATCAGTCCCAGACGATAGAGGCGCAGGGAGATCTCGAAGAAGAGATCGCACAGCTCGCCGAACAGCGTGACCGTCGCCGCCGGCCCCTCGTTCAGCCCGCGGTGACGACGCCACGCCTCGAAGGGATGCTCTCCCGCGCATGCCGCCTGCGCATCGGAAACCCCCAGCGCCGCCATGGGCAGCAGGCGCACCGCGGGGTCGGTTAGCAGAGCCCGAGGATATTCTCGGGTCAACGCCCCCAGGTGGCGCGGCGGATCGTCGAACAGCCCGCTGCCTTTTGGCAGGTAGGACCACCAGCGGCGTTCGTCGCACAAGTGAAGGCGTTCGGTCAGGACGACGTCGCGCTCGCGGGCCTGCTCGAGCAGGGTCTGGCCGCGTTCGCCGTTGATCAGCTTGACGGCGGGCAGGTAGCGCGCAGCTCCCAGGGAGAACACCGCCATTGGCAGCTTCAGGTGAAAACGCCCGTCGTTCAGCGGCGCCAGCGAGCGCAGCGACGAGGTCGCACCAAAGTCGCCAACGGCGGTCTCCAGTGCCACCCCCTCCCCTGCCGCCAGCATGTCGCCGAGATGCCGCGGCAGCCCATGCTCGAACTGCCAGGGATGCACCGGCAGTGCCAGGTAGGCCTCCCGATCCAGGCCGCGCTGTATCATCTCCGCTTCGAGTTCGGCGCGCTGGGTCTCGTCCAGTAGCAGCGCTGCCGGCTCCGGCGCGCCGGGTGCCGCCCCGCTGCCCGTCGCCAGACACTCGCGGCGCATGGCCAGCCAACGTAACCGGATGGGCTGGTCGAACTCCGCCGCATAGCGGCGATGGCCCTCTTCATCGAGCCCCTCCTTGGCCTTGGCCAGCGGATGGAAAGGACGGTCGCGCAACGCGGCACGGCGTTCCAGGCTACGCAGGCCGGCCGCGGCGGAGCCCCCCGAAGATGACGTCAGCACTGGCGCTTCGGCGATCGACTGACGGGTCTGCCACAGGGTGGTGGCCAGCAAGCGCCGTACGTTGGCCACTCCCGGCTGCTGCCGCTGGGCCTCGTCCAGGCAGTAGGTCTCCACTCGCTCGAGCAGCTCGGTCGGTGTCAGTCGACGCCATTCGGCGATGCCGCCGTCGGCTCGAAAGCTCACCGCAAAGACTCCGGCGGCACTGACGTGCCGGCGCGGCGGCAGCACGGCGCTACGCAGCGGAAACAGCAGCGCATGTCCGCTCTCGCGTTCGATCCACCAACGCAGGCAATCCGCTCCCGGTGGCCAGTCCAGTGCATCGGGCAACGCCGCGGGCGCCGGCCAGTCGCTCGACTGATCGTCGAGAAAGCCTTCGGCCAGCAGCGTGTCGACGAAATCGCCGAACAGGCGCGCCTCGGCGAGACGTGCGGCTTCCTGCCGTGACGGGGTGGCAGCAAATGTTGAGTCAGGCGGTATCACGGACAAGCTCCTTGTCATCGAAAGGGCCATCGAGGTAAAGGTGTCGAGGATGGGCGTGGCCCAGAAAGTCGTGATGCGAGATGGTCCAGCCGTAGGCACCGGCGCGGTGAAACAACACCACGTCGCCGATCCGCAGCCGCGCCACCGGCACGTCACTGGCCAGAACGTCCTTGGGCGTGCACAGCTCACCGACAAGTGTCACCCGCTGGCCCTCGAGCACAGGGCGCGGAAAGGGATAGGGCCAGTGGCATCTTGGCAGCACCTCGAAGGGGTGATCGTGACGCCACGAGGCGGGCAGGCGGAAGTGATGGGTGCCACCGCGCAGAACGGCGAATTGACGGCCATGGCTCTGCTTGAGATCGATGACCTCGACGGCGTAGTAGCCGCAGAAGGCAACGAGGTAGCGACCGGGCTCGAACAGCAGCGTTGCTCCGGGCAGTGGTTCGTCGTCGAGCAGCGAGCGCAGCGTGTCGAGGAAGATCGCCCAGTCGAAATCCGGGCGCTCGTCATAGGAAACACCGAAGCCGCCGCCGGCATCGACGCAACGGATCTCCAGTTCGAAGCGCTCGGCCCATGCCCCCACCCGTGCCAGGTACGTGGCTACCAGCCGGGCATGCAGGCGCGCATCGAGATTGTTGGAGATCGAGTGCAGGTGAAAGCCGTCGAGCCGCAGCGCTGGGCTGCGGCGGGCCTCCTCGATCGCTTCCTCCACCTGCGGCTCGTCGATGCCGAACTGGGTGGCGCGTCCCGCCATGGTGACGGTGGCCTCGGGCAATGCGTCGTGCAGGTTAACGCGCAGCAGGATCGGCACCACCTGGCCGCGCCGCTCGGCAATCAGATTCAACCGTCGCAGTTCGTGCAGGCTCTCGACGTGTATCCGCGTCACGCCAAGGTCAAGCGCCTCCTCCAGCTCGGCATCCTTCTTGCCAGGGCCGCCGAAGATGATCGAGGCCGAGTCGCTCACCTCGCGGATGCGCCGAATCTCGCCGATCGAGGCGGCTTCGAAGCCCGCCACCAAGGGCGCCAGGGTCGCGATCAGCCGCCGATCCGGGTTGGCCTTGACGGCATAGTAGAGTTGGCATCGCTCGGGCAGCCCTTGCAGCATGACGCCGACATGATCGCGCAGCGCCGCAAGGTCGTAGAGGAAAGCACAGACCGGCTCGTGGGTCCCGCCGGGCCCCGGCTCGCCGAGTGCCGCCAGGCAGTGTCCCACCGCCGCCGAGGGCGGGCACCACGGCGCCGGATAACGAATGGTGGCCGCACTGGTCATGCATCGCCCCCCTCACGGTAAGGAGCCAACTTCGCCTCCAGGGCACGAAAGGCGATGCCGCGCTCGTCGCCCAGGACGAAGGCGCGCACACCCCGCTCGCACCAATAGCTGCGGCGCTCCTCGCTACGGGGAATGGCGCAGAACGGCACCTCGGCGCGCCGGCACTCGGCGTGGATTCGATCAAGCGACTCGACCACCGCCGGGGCTTCGGTCTGCCAGGGAAGACCCATGGATTGCGACAGATCCGCCGCCCCCTCCAGCACCATGTCCACCCCGGGTACGCGCAGGATGGCCGGTAGATTCTCGACTCCTTCCCGGCTCTCGATCATGGGTATCAGCATGAGTTCATCGTTGGCACGGCTCAGGTACTCCACCAGATCGTCGGCGCCGAAACGCGCCGGGCGTCCACCGTTCATGCTGCGCTGACCCAGCGGCCGGAAGCGCAGGCATTCATTGAGCGCCTGCAGGGATCCGGCGCTGCGCACGTCGGCCAGTACGATGCCCCGCGCGCCGCCATCGAGCAGCGGCACCACGATGGCCGGGTCGGGTCGTGACACTCGCACCAGAGCGGTGAGTCCGGCGAGTTCAGCAGCACGCAGCATGTGTTCCAGCGTCTCGGGATTCACCAGGGTGTGCTCGGTATCCAGGATGACGAAGTCGAAGCCGGCCTGGCCGATCATCTCGACGGTCACCGCCGTGGGAATCGAAGCGAACAGACCGAGCACCGTCTCGCCTCGTGCCAGCCGGCGCTTGAGAGCATTGGGCGTCAACATGGTTTCTCCTCAGGCACCGGGACGATAGGGATACAGGGGGTTATCGCGAGTAGCGAAGCGCTTCTCGCCGTCGCCGAACAGTCGGCGCTTGGTCAGTTCCTCGATGTTCACCGTCGGCGCGAAGAGATCGAACAGCGCGAAACGTGCCGCCAGCTCTGGGCGGGTCGCCTGGTAGTTTCGGATGACCTCGGCGGTCATCATCCAGAAGTTGGCCTCCGGCAGGTCGTAGTGCTGCTCTAGACACAGGCAGAGCTCAGTCAAGGCGATGAAGACGAAAGCGTCGTAGGTGAAGTCGCGCACCTCGTCGGGATCGTCGGTCTGAATGTATGAATTGCGGTTGACCGCCGCATGGCTGGCCGGCTCGGGCACCAGTTCGGGAGCCCGCTCGGGTTCGGCCAACAGCGCCGGACCGTAGCGCACGCCGTCGTGGAAATCCTTCAGCGCGATGCGCTCCGGCCAGCCGTCACGCTGGATCAGCAGGATGTTCTGCCCGTGCGACTCCAGCCCGATGCCGTGGGCATAGAGCAGATGGATCAGTGGCGTCACCGTGACCTCCAGCAGCCGTAGCGTCCAGGCCGCGACGCCGTGGCGCCGTACCCAGCCGTCGAGCATCGGTGTCCCCGAAGTGGCCAGTTGCGTCAGTCCATTGAAGGACAACGCACGCTCCCCCGGACGCAGGTGGCGATGCAAGCTCTCCCGCCACACGGCGCCCAGGGTGCCGTAGGCCAGGCTGCGCCGCGGCTCGTCCAGCCGCGAGACGTCATGAGCCGCACCCAGCACTTCACGCAAGATGACCACACCGTCCTGCATCGAGGCGTCACGGGACACCAAGTCGTGGAGCCAGTCGCTGATGCGCGCGCTGTTCTCCACCGTATGCGCGGCCAGGATGCGACTGGTTGAGGTATTGACGATACTCAGCGAGAGCTTGAGGTTGGCCCGCCGGGGTCGGGTAGCATTGGCCAGGGTGCGGATCGACTGCTGGGCACGATAGGCGTCATCGGCCGTGCCCAGGTAGCACAGCCGACCGGCGGCCAGCTCGGTCTGGAAGGTAGGCAGCACGACTTGGCTCCACTGCCAGGGGTGCACCGGCAGCATCATGTAGTCCTGAGGTCGCCTTCCCTGCGACGTCAACTGGCGGCGAAAGCGAGCCAGTGTCGTCTCCCCAAGCTCCTCGCGCAGGAAGGCACCGAGCCTAAGCGAGCCGGAAACCGAAACGCGGCAGTCGTCGCGCAGCACGGCGAGCCAGACGGGCCGGAGCTCCTGGCGGAACTCAGGACCGTAGACGGCGTTGTCAGTCAGCGAGAAGCCCAAGCGCGACTTGTAGCTGGGATGATAGGGGTGACCCTCCTGCAACCAGCCCTCCCAGGCGTCATGATCCCACTCCAGGTCGGGAGCGGTGGGCATACCGCTCGCAACGAGCGACTGAGTGTCCTTGAGCAGGGTCTGCTGCAGCTCTTGCATGAGCGGAGGCAGACGCTCGGCAGAGACGATGAGTGCCATCACCTCGGCCATGAAGTCGACCAAGGTGGCGTCGCGCTGGCGCCCATCCGCTGCCTGTCGCTGCGCCGGGCGCAGCGACAGGCGTACCCGGCCGAAGCTCTGCTTGCGCGTGCCCCAGGCGGTATAGCGCACCTCATTGCCGTGGGCATCGCGTCCGCTAAACGAAAAGGCTCGCAAGGCTCCTGCGTCGGTCACCTCCTCGACGCACGGCAGGACATTCTCGAACAGCAGGCCCTGAATGAATTGACGCAGCACGCGCTGCTGGGCACGTGCGTATTCCGGTGTGGTGGGCAGCAGCCCGGGCTCGACGCTCGCTTGCGGTGTAGGCAGAATCGCTTCCATGTCGCTCATTCGGCTCGCTTGATCGGGTTGACGATATCGATGAACAGCGGCGTGGCGCCGCGCTGGCGGAAACAGCTCAGCAGGTTGGCCTTGGCCGGCCAGTGGTCGGCCTGTAGCAATGCTTCGGCCAAGGCCGCAAGGCGCTCGTCCTCCTCTTCGCGCAAGCGCGCCAGACGAACCCCCACCCGGCGCCAGAGGCGGCTCTCATCCACGCCGAGGTGATCGGCAAGAGCGTTGACCACACCGCCCAGGTGATTCACGCAGAAGTAATACTGGGTCCGCCGCCAGGCGGTCTCCGGTGGATAGAGCAGCGGGCTGTCCGCGGCGATGCCGAGCGTCGGCCAGGCGGCCAGCTCGGCGATACGCTCACGGTCGAGGCTGACTCCTTCCAGGTCGCGCACGTAGAGGGTGCGTGGCCAGCCCCCTTCCAGGCGCAGCAGGCTGTTTTGCAGATGCGCCTCGAAGCTGACCCCGGTACGCGCCAAAATCTGCAGAATCGGCACCAGGGAAATCTCCAGGTAGGCTTCGAACCAACGCTGCAGGTCCACTTCGCCGCCCGCCCCCTGGCGGATCGCCGCGATCAGCTTGGGTTCGGTCTCGCCCGGGTAGGGCTCGAGCAGCGATGCCAGCACGCAAGCGTGCTGGGCGTCGGCCGGCATGGGTCGGTATATCGTGGTGAACGCGGCAACCCGGTGGGCCGCCAGCGCTGGATGCGCAGGGTCCAAGGTGCGATAGCCGGTCTCCATCACCACCTGAAAGCCATCGCTTTCCAGCTGATCACGCAGGCGGTGGATGACCCGCGCAGCGTCGAGGGTACGGCGTGACTGCTCCAAGGTGTTTTCGCGGATGAGATTGGTGATGCGCACCTGCAGCGGCAGCTTGTACCCCTGGCCGGTCTCGGGCAACCACACCGAGCGCACCGAAGAGGTCGGATAGGCCCAAGGACCCAAGGTTCCCAGGTCGACGATCTCGCCCGTCTCAAGCAGCGGTCGAATGTCGGGCTGCGGCAACAGATAGTCCGCCTGCCAGGGATGCATGGGCAGGATGGCGTAGCCGGCCCAACGCTCGCCGAGCCGCTGACGGGCGGCTTCCAACACTGTACCGGCCAGACCGGTGTCGGATCCCTCGAGCCACTCCTCAACCAGCAGCTCGCGACGAACGGCCAAATAGCGCAGCCGGAAACGAGCGCCGCGTTCCGGGCTGTAGTCCTCGAACGGGCGCCGTTCTACGCCTTGGGAACACTTCGGAAACGGATGGAACGGATGACCCAGGTAGAGCGACTGCTCGGCGGCAATGAAGCCAGGCACCCCGGACGGCGCGCCACCGTGACGTCGCTGGAAGTCGTCGAGATGCGCCGCCATGCGGGCAAAGCTGTTGTTGATCTTGTCGCGCATGTCCCACAGCCGCAGCTCGTGGGTGTTGTCGCTCGCTGCTGCGCCCAGCGATTCCAACAGGCGCTGGATGATGTCCTGCATATCCAGCGGCGCCATTCGTCCTCGAGCATCGCACAGGTAGAAGGCTGCGCCATAGCGATGCTGTCCCGAGGACGAGAAAGCACGCAGCGTGCCGATCAGCTCACCCGCCGGGAGCGTCACCCGGAAAGGTTCGCCGGCATCAAGCAGCGGTGCCACCATGTCGGACGCGTCATGGCGTGGATCGTGGCACCCCGTCTCGCGCAGGTAGCTGTTGAGCAGCGCGCGCAGCGTCGCCTCCTTGGCCAGCAAATGGCTGGCATAGGAAGGACAGCGCAAATGCGGCACGGGAGGCGAAGACAGTTCCGTGCTCGGGTCTTCTATGGAAAATCTAGGTAGCTCGATGTGAGTCATGGGCTGGCGTTTCCTCACAGCGGTGGGAGGGAAGCGACAACGCCAGGGGCGTCGCCAGGAGAACCAGAACGGCCAGGGCGAGGAAGGCCTCACTCAATGCCGCGAGCGCAGCCGCCTCGCTCGCAGCACCTTGGGCAACGAGTTGTGACGTGCGCAGATCGTGATGCAGGGCCAGTGCCGCGACCCCCAGTGCCGAGGCAAGCCGGCGGCCCAGGTTGTTCATCGCCAAGGCCTGGGCGACACGGTCATCATGCAGGGCATTGAGGCCGACGGTAGTCACCGGCAAGTAGCCGAAGCCAAGGCCGATTCCACGCGCCGCCATCAACAAGCCGATCAGCCAGAGCGGTGCCTCGGCCCCTAATACCGCAAGCCCCACCAAGGCACACGCCGTCACCAGCAGACCGAAGCACACCGCCTGGCGTGACGAGCGCTTGTCGATCAGGCGCCCTGCCAAAGGCGAACAGGCGGCTGCCACCAGGGCGGTAGGCAGGAATATCATTCCGGTAGTCAGCGCGTCATAGCCTTGCACCCGCTGCATCCACAGCGGAATCAGCAGCAGGCAGCCAAAGGTGGCGACAGCCTGGGCGCAGGCTATAAGCACACTGACGCGATAGAGGCGAACGGTGAAGAGCCGGAGTTCGAGCAGCGGCTGTGGCGTCCGCCACTCGAACCGCACGAAGGCAACGAGCAGCAACAGTCCGACTGCGAGCGGCGCCCAGCTTCGCAACGTCAGCAGGTCACTCGGCGTGGCCAGGGCAACCAGAACCCCGCCGACGCCCAGGGTCACCATGAGGAAGCCAGGCAAATCGAAAGAACGCTCGTGATCTCGCGGGCGCTCCTCCAGGTAGCGATGACCGCTTGCCAGCGCCAGGATCGCCACCGGCAGGTTCATCAGAAACAGGGCCCGCCAGGAGCTGACCTCGAGCAGCAGGCCGCCGGCACTGGGACCGAGCGCCGGGGCAATCATCACCGCGAAGCCCCAGAGGCCGGTCACCCGCCCGCGTCGCTCGACGGGCCAGGCAGCAAAGATCAGCGGCAGCGACAGCGGGATCATTAGACCCGCGGCGATGCCCTGAAGCCCACGGGCCAGGAGCACCCACACCAGCCCCGTCGACAAGGCACCGAGCAAGGAAGCCAGCAGAAACAGCCACAGGCCCAGCAGGTAAAGGCGCCGCGTGCCGAAGCGCCCGGCCAGGAATCCGGTCAGCGGCATGGTCATGCCCATGGCCACCAGAAACAGTGTCATCACCCAGCCGACGCTGGCCGCCCCCGCTTCGAACACGAGCATCAACTCGGGGATCGCCAGATTCAGCGCGCTGTTGTTGAGACTGACGGTGAAGGTCCCCAGCAGCACGGTGACCAGCGTTCGGTAAGCGACGACATCCCTTGATCTCATGAGGCTCCATCCTCGACTCCAGAAGCCCCGGCGATAGCCGACCGGGACCCGACAACGAGGGAGAGGCTGCCACAGCAATTCTTTATATGCAAACAATTCTCAAAATCATTCGTAATCGTATGTAAGCTTCGCATTGGGAATGAGAAATGCTTATACTGAGCGCCAGTTTCTACGAGCCAGTGTCCATGCGAAGGTTGCGATGATTCCCTCTCACCCTGTACACGCGCGTCTTCAAGGCGAAGATCTCGCCGTTGGCTATACCGGCCGTCGCGTTCTCGATGGCGTGGATTTTCGTGTCGAAGAGGGCCGGCTCACGGCACTGCTGGGTCCCAACGGCAGCGGCAAGTCGACGCTACTGAAGACACTGGCGCGGACACTGTCGCCGGAGCGGGGCCGAGTGTTGCTCGATGGCCACGACATCCACCACTATCGCACCCGCGACGTGGCCCACCGGCTCAGCATACTGCCCCAAAGCCCCAGCGCGCCCGAGGGCCTCAAGGTGCGGGAGCTGGTCGGCATGGGGCGCTTTCCCCATCAGCGGCTATGGCGACAGTGGTCGAAAGAGGACGAGCGGGCAGTCGACGAGGCCATGACCGTCGCCCGGGTCGCCGATTTTGCCGAGCGCCCGGTGGATGCCCTCTCCGGCGGCCAGCGCCAGCGCTGCTGGATCGCCATGGTGCTGGCCCAGGAGACCGACCTCATCCTGCTCGACGAACCGACTACCTTCCTCGACCTCAAGGTACAAGTGGATCTGCTGGAAATGCTGGCACGACTGGCCCACGAGCGCGGTCGCACTCTGCTGGTGGTACTGCATGATCTCAACCTGGCCGCCGCCTATGCGGACGTACTGGTGATGATGCGCGAGGGTCGCATCGAGCATAGCGGTGCACCGGAGACGGTATTCACCGCGGCCAACCTGAAGCAGGTATTCGATCTCGACGCCGACGTCATGCAAGCCCCGAACACCGGAAGACCGGTCTGCGTGCCGGCCATGAGCAGAGCCTCTTCGTTGGGGATCGCGCGACAGGGTGTGCCAGCATGAGCATGATCCAGCGCTTCTGTGCCCGCGAGAGTCTGGCGCAGGGCGACCCGTTGGCAGGCAGCGCCGCTCACGCCGAGCGTAACTTGCTGCTCAGTTGGCCGCGGGCAAAATGGCAGCGCAGTTTGCGCCAGGCCAGTGACATGACCGACGCAGTCGCGACGCGGCTCGAAGCCATCGCCGAGGCGGGACGGCGCGTGAACCTGATCCATCGGCGCGAACAGCCCGGCGAACGCCACTGCCTCTACCTGATGCCGGAGAATCGCCGCTATGAGGTGACGCGTGCGGAGCTGGCCGCCTTCCTGGATGCACTGCGACGTGACGCGCCGCTCACACGCTGGGAGGCCTCACCGCCTGCCGGCCCGCTGTTGCTCTGCTGTACCCATGGCAAGAAGGACAAGTGCTGCGCCAAGTTCGGCTATGCCGCCTACAAGGCCCTGGACGCAGCGGTAGCGGCGCACGCCCTGCCCTTCGACGTGTGGGAAAGCACCCATCTTGGCGGCTGCCGGCTGGCCGCCAGCGCCGTGGTCTTTCCTGCGCTGCGCAAGTACGGCCGCATCGACACCGCAGACGTGTTGCCACTGCTAGAAGCCGAAATGGCGGATCGTCCCTATCTGCCCTGCTATCGCGGCGACTCCCGGCTCAGCCCGGTGCAGCAGTGCGCGCAGGTAGCCGCGCTGGAGTGGCTGGCCGAACGCAGTCTCCACCCCAGCGTCTCGGTTTCCACGCCATCCGATCCCGAGGCGTCGCGTACCAGTCTGATCGTGAAATGGCAAACGGGCTCTGACCAGGGCGCCGTGGCCGTTGAGTGCATCCAGCGCGCCCTCCAGCGCTTCGACACCTGCGCCGATCTCGTTGCCCCGGCCAAGACCACCTGGGTCTGGCAAGCTGTCTCACTGCGCCAACTCGAACCTCACCTACACCTGCTAAAGAAGTCTTGTCCGCACCATGCCTGATCTCTCCTCCCGCTACTCGCGCTGCATAAAGCGGGGGCTTGCTCTGCTCCTCACAGGACTGGCCCTGGATGCCTCCGCCCAAGATATTGCCAGCATAGACTGGACCCTGGCCGAGACCTTGAGCGCCTTGGGTGCCCCACCTACCGCTGTCGCTCAGGTGGGCGACTACCACAGCTGGGTCGGCAAGCCGCACCTACCGGAAGGCATCAGCGACCTGGGATTGCGTACGCAGCCCAACCTGGAGCAACTTGCACAACATCCTCCCGAGCGCATTCTGATCTCTCCCATGTTCGCCTCCCTGGCTCCCCGTCTCGAGCGAGTCGCCCCGGTCGAGACCCTGGCACTCTATACTCCGGACGACGACACCTGGACACGGATGCTTGCCCTGACGCGCGACCTCGGCGGCCTGGTGGGCCGCCCTCAGGCGGCCGAGACACTGATCGCCTCCACAGCGACTCGGCTGGAAGAACTACGCAACCGGCTACCAAGAGACCCCTCGCCCCTGCTGGTAGTCCAGTTCATGGATGAACGTCACGTTCGTGTCTTCGGCGGAAACGGCCTCTTTCAAGTCGCCATGGATCGTCTTGGGCTTGAAAACGCCTGGAAGGAGACGACCAATTATTGGGGCTTCTCACTGGTTGGTGTGGAGGCACTGCTCGAACAGGAGGCCCGCCTGGTGGTGATCGAGCCCTATCCGATCGGCGTCGAAGAGACGCTGGCAAACAGCGCTCTCTGGCAACATCACCCCAGCGTCCGAGAGGGTAGCGTGATTACACTGCCTCCGGTCTGGAGTTTTGGCGCCCTACCTTCGCTGAGACGCTTTGCCGAACTCCTCGTCGATGCCTTGGCAGAAGCTCCCGAAACGTGAACGCCCCGGCGTCAGCCAGAGGCACTCACATTCGGCGCAGCCCCCACAGGAAATAGGCGCCACCGATCAACGACGCCACCAGCCCGGCCGGCATCTCGTAGGGAAAGATGACCTGACGACCTACCCAATCGGCGAGCACCATCAGCAGCATGCCCACCAGGGCAGCCCCAAGCAGATGCTGATGCGCCCGTGACAGGCCTAGCAGCCTGGCCATATGTGGCGCCAGCAAGCCGATGAAAGAGAGCGGTCCCACCACCAGGGTGGCGCAGGCGGTCAGCAGCGCCACCAGCAGCAGCAGCACCAAGCGCGCACGATCCAGGCCGATGCCCAAAGCGCGCGAGGTCGCCGCTCCGAGCGGCAGGATATCCAGCCAGCGGGTCATGGGCAGGGTGCAAAGCGTCAGCAAGACCGCAAGACCACCCACCATAAGGGCGCTGGAAAGATCGACGTAATAAGTCGAGCCCGCCAGCCAGGCGATCACCTGCTGCCCACGCGGATCCCCTCCGGCAAGCATTACGCTACGCACGGCATCGAACAACGCGCTGACCGCCACCCCAGTCAACAGCAAGCGCTCGGGCTGGAAACCACTGCGGCGGTTGAGCGCCACCAGGATCACCAGGGTGACGAAAGCTCCCAGCGTGCCGGCACCCACCAGCAGGCCACTCGTAGGCGACGGAAGCAGGAAGATGGCGAGGATCAACGCGATGGCACAGCCTCCGCTGACGCCCAGTACTTCGGGACTGGCCATGGGATTGGCGGAGAGACGCTGCAGCAGCGTGCCTGCCGCGGCCAGCATCAGCCCGCTGGCTGCTGCTGCCACTACCCGGGGCACGCGCCACTGCATGACGTCCCAGCTATCCAGCGACAACCAGTACCAACCGCTTCCTCCCTGACCCAGCAGCAGCCCCAATGCGACTGCCAACAGCAAAGCGAGGGACAGGCCGCCGATCAAGCGCCCTGGAGCAGGATGACGGCCCGTCAATACGCTAGACGGCTGCGGTGCTCGATTGCCCTGCAGTTTCAGACGCGGCATTAGCCAGAGCAGCAGCGGCGCCCCCAGAGCACCGGTCACTGCGCCGGTGGGGATCAGCGTCGGAAGCAAGGCCGTAAAGTGCTGCAGCAGCAAGTCGGTAGTGGCCAACAGCACCGCGCCGAGCAGGGTGCCCCACAGCAGGCGTTCCCCGAGGTGTCGCGCCCCGGCCAGGCGCACGATATTGGGGGCTGCCAGCCCGATGAAACCGATAACTCCAACCACGCTGACAACGCTGCCGGTGATGAACACCGCCAGGCCCAACCCGGCAAAACGCAAGTATTTCAGCGAGACCCCCAGACTCTTGGCACTGGCGTCGTCCAACTCCAGCACGGTCAGCGGACGCAACAGGAACCAGGCCGCCACCACCCCCACGGCCAACCGTGGCCAGAGGACCAGCACGTCGTCCCAACCGTTCTGGGCCAGCGACCCGGCGCCCCAGATCAGCAGACCCGACAGTGCCTCATGGTTGAGCAGCAATAACGCCATGGCCAGTGCGCCAAGATAGAGATTGACCACCAGTCCCGCCAACACGACTACGATGGGTGCCATTCCCCGACGCCAGGCCAGCATGAACACCAGCCCCATCGCCAACCCACCACCGGCCAATGCCACCCATTCGCGACCAATGGCCAACAAACCCGGCGCCATCAGCGTCGTGGCCATCAGCGCCAGGTTGGCCCCCGAGGCCACACCCAGCGTCGTGGGCGAAGCCAGCGGATTGCGCAGCACCTGCTGCATCAGCACCCCGGCCAGGGCCAGCCCAGCACCGGCCAGTAGCGCAACCGAGAGCCGTGGCCACCAGGCATAGTGCAGCAACAACTGATCGGTATCTGCGAGCGAGGGCGACACCAGGGCCTTCAAACCCAGCGCCATGCCCCCTTGGACCTCCAGACCCAGCCAGAACAGCATCATCAGTGGCAGGCTCAGCAGCAATAGGGCTAGCGCGGGCGCCCTCCGGTACGAAGCCGCCCCCATCATGCCTGCCTGCCTTGGGTCGCGATCGTCATCGTGTCCTGTCGCCCTCCACTGTCGCTCATTGCATCCCGCCTGTTGACTCGTGAAAAGAGGGAGATTTTAAATGAAAATGATTATTGATGGAATCAAGAGAGAGTGTGTGCCAGCCCCACCCTCGCAGCGGCATTGACATACCTTCACCCTTCGCTCAGAATGCAAATCAATCTCATTGAGATCCTTTATGGTGCCCCATGAACGCAGAGCGCTCCCAGCTGTACTACACCTGCGTGTTTCTGCATGTCTCCTTCCAGGCCATACAGCACTCAGTGGCGATCTCTCCCAGTGACGACGAAACACCGTGCTGGCTGGATTCACAAATGCTGCGCATGCTGCTCAGCGAGTTGCAGCGTTGCCGGCGGGAGGCCGCAACGTACAAGGACATCCAGCCCTCACTGGAGGCCGCCACCTATCACTGTGGCCTGCTGATGGCCCAATGCCCCGCTGCCGTCAATCGCAAGCTGTGCCTGCACCATCTCGAAGCCATTGTCGCTCCGCTTAAGGAAGCCACCGCTCAACTCTCAGGCAAGACAAGCCGAGTCGCCCGAAGACGTGCGTCATCACCCGGGCAACGGCTGCTCAGCTGGCTGGGGTGGTAGCCATTCAGGTAATCGCTGGATAGAGGCAACGATTCTCGTTTACCCTATGAAGATCGCTTACACAGGCAAGGAAATCCTATGCTCGAGGCCAATGGCGTCTCTTTCGAGGTCGATGGCAAACCACTGCTCAAGCCCGTCGACCACCGCTTCGAGGAAGGCAAGACTTACGGCCTGATTGGTCACAATGGCTCGGGCAAATCAACGCTGATCAAACTACTCGCTCAGCAGCAGCCGGCCAACCAGGGCGAGATTCGACTCGACGGCCGCCCCTTGGGTGAGTGGGGGCAGCGAGAATTCGCCCGCCAGGTCGCCTATCTGCCCCAGCATCTCCCCAGCGCCGAGAGCCTGACCGGGCGCGAGCTGATCGGCTTCGGTCGTTACCCCTGGCATGGTCTGCTGGGTCGCCATACAGCCGAGGACAAGGCCGCGGTGCAGCGGGCCATCGAACTCAGCCACACCGAAGCCTTTGCCGATCGCTTGGTCGATACCCTCTCCGGCGGCGAGCGTCAGCGGGTATGGCTGGCCATGCTGCTAGCTCAGCAGAGCCGCTTCCTGCTGCTCGACGAGCCGCTGGCAGCGCTCGACATTGCCCACCAGATGGAGGTGCTGGCACTGATCCGCAAGCTGTGCGACGAGCTGAAGCTGTGCGTTATCATCGTGCTCCACGACATCAACATGGCCTCTCGCTACTGCGACGAGCTGCTCGCGCTGCATAGCGGCCGGGTGCTGGCTCACGGCCCACCTCATGAAATGATGACCGATGCCACGCTGGAAGCCATCTACGGGCTGCCCATGCAGGTCATGACACACCCCAGTGGTGACCACCGCATCGCCGTGGCCTGCTGAATTCGACACCGCCAGCATGACCTGACCTTGCCACATCGCCTCGGCCGGTTTGCCCGCTAGAACGCAATCGCCGCAGCACATGGCTGCGGCGATTGCTTTGAGTGGGTGACGCTGGAATCAGGCAGTCGCCTGCTGATAGCGGCGCTCCACCTCTTCCCAATTGATCACGTTGAAGAACTCAGCGATGTAGTCCGGGCGCTTGTTCTGGAACTTCAGGTAGTAGGCGTGCTCCCACACGTCCAGGCCCAGCACCGGGGTATTGCCGTTGGAGATGGGGCTGTCCTGGTTGAGGCTGTTCTCCACCACCAGCTTCTTTTCCGGAGTCACGCTGAGCCAGGCCCAGCCGCTACCGAAGCGACCCAGAGCCGCCTTGGTGAAGGCATCCTTGAAAGCGTCGAAGCCGCCCAGTTCGCTGTCGATGGCCTCGGCCACCTTGCCCTTGGGCTGGCCGCCGCCGTTGGGCGACATCATCTGCCAGAACATGGTGTGGTTGGAGTGGCCACCGCCGTTATTGATCACCGCCTGGCGCTTGTCGGCCGGCACACGGTCGAGATTGGCAAGCAGCTCGTCGACCGGCATGTCCTCCAGACCCGTTCCCTCCAGGGCAGCATTCAGGTTGTTGACATAGGTCTGGTGGTGACGCGAATGGTGGATCTCCATGGTCATGGCATCGATGTGCGGCTCGAGCGCATCGTAGGCGTACGGCAGGTCAGGGAGGGTATGTGCCATGTTGATCATCTCCTTTGGTGGCTTTGGTTGTGCTGCAATCCAATGAAGTGCGGTCGCCGGGGGGCGATTTCAACCGTCCCGCGCCTCCTTTTTCTCAAGGCAGGAACACCCTACACCACACAGAGTGCCTTCGCCCAGCGCGGCACGACCGTAAAGCAGGAAGCCGGCTCCTTGCGGAGCCGGCTTCCTTGGGCATGACGGCGTGGGGTCAGAGCTTGCTTTCGAGCTCCGGCAGGATCTCGAACAGATCGCCAACCAGGCCGTAATCGGCCACCTGGAAGATCGGCGCCTCCTCGTCCTTGTTGATCGCCACGATCACCTTGGAGTCCTTCATCCCCGCCAGGTGCTGGATCGCCCCCGAAATGCCCACGGCGATGTAGAGCTCCGGCGCGACGATCTTGCCGGTCTGCCCCACCTGCATGTCGTTGGGCACGAAGCCGGCATCCACCGCGGCACGCGAGGCGCCGATGGCCGCGCCCAGCTTGTCGGCGATACCGTCGAGCAGCTTGAAGTTCTCGCCGCTGCCCATGCCGCGACCGCCGGAGATGACCACCCGCGCACCGCCAAGTTCGGGACGGTCGCTCTGGGCCAGTTCCTGCTTGATGAAGGTGGACTGGCCATTCTCGGCCACGAAGTCGACGCTCTCGACGCTAGCGCTGCCGCCCTCTGCCACCGCATCGAACGCCGTGGTGCGCACGGTGATCACCTTGAGGCTGTCGGCGCTCCTGACCGTGGCAATGGCGTTGCCGGCGTAGATGGGACGCTTGAAGGTGTCGCCGTCGACCACTTCGAGGATCTCGGAGAGCTGGCTGACGTCTTTCAGTGCGGCAACCCGCGGCAGCACGTTCTTGCCGGTGGTCGACGCGGCGGCCAACACGTGGCTGTAGTCGCCGGCGAGCTCGACCAGCAGCGCACCCATGGGCTCGGCGAGCTGGTGGGCGTAGGCCGCGTTATCGGCAACGCGCACCTTGCTCACGCCGTCGAGCTTGGCCGCCGCTTCGGCCACGGCGCCGACGTTCTCGCCCGCGACCAGGATGTCGATATCACCCCCGATGGCCTTGGCCGCCGCGACCACGTGGGCGGTGGCGCCGGCGAGCTGGCCGTCGTGATGTTCGGCAAGGACGAGTACGCTCATGAGATCACCTTCGCTTCGTTTTTCAGCTTGTCCACGAGCTCGTCGACGGAGCCCACCTTGATGCCGCCCTTGCGCTCGGCCGGCGACTCGACCTTCGTCAGCGTCAGCCGGCTCGCCACCTCGACGCCGAGGTCAGCCGGGGACTTGACGTCGAGCGGCTTCTTCTTGGCCTTCATGATGTCGGGCAGCTTGGCGTAGCGCGGCTCGTTCAAGCGCAGGTCGGTGGTGATCACCGCCGGCAGGGTCAGCTCGACGGTCTGCAGGCCGCCGTCGATCTCGCGGGTCACCTGCACCTTGTCGTTCTCGACCGTCACTTCCGAGGCGAAGGTGCCCTGGGGCAGGCCGGCCAGCGCGGCCAGCATCTGGCCGGTCTGGTTGTTGTCGGTGTCGATCGCCTGCTTGCCGAGAATGACGAGACCGGGCTGCTCCCCTTCCACCACCTTGGCCAGCAGCTTGGCCGCGGCCAGCGACTCGACGCGCTCTTCGGTCTCGACATGCACGGCACGATCGGCGCCCAGCGCCAGCGCGGTACGCAGTTGCTCCTGGGCGGCCTTGGGGCCGATGGTCACGGCGACCACCTCGGTGGCCACTCCCTTCTCCTTCAGTCGCACCGCCTCTTCCACGGCGATCTCGCAGAAGGGGTTCATGGCCATCTTGACGTTGGTGAGATCGACGTCGGAGTGATCCGCCTTGACGCGGATCTTGACGTTGTAGTCGATGACGCGTTTGACCGCGACGAGTACTTTCATGGTGTCCTCACTTGGTTCAGTGGGTGAACCGTTTGGTTTTGGACTCGCTGACGTCCTTCGAGTAAAGGTCAACGACCCCTTAGAACCGTTTGCTATTCCTTTATACGTTTCATGCAAGCGTTTGATAGGCGCCGAATCGAAAAACCCTGCCAATGTGCCACAGCCTGGCCTGTGGCAACAATCCCTTACCCGTCGCTGCGGGTGGAGCCGTCGTACATTGCCATTCGTAGGGCTGTCCTGAGTCGTTTATTATGCCTATCATGGAGAATATCGAGAAGCAAACGACCGTTTTATTTTCCTTCGACGTTGGTGGCAGCCGCTCCGACGCCGAAGCCGAGGGAGGAGCGAGTGGATGTCTGAGCAAGTAGAACGCGATTCGATGGACTTCGACGTGGTGATCGTCGGCGCCGGCCCTTCCGGGCTGTCGGCGGCCTGCCGCCTGATGCAGCAGGCCAATGAGGCCGGCCAGGAACTGACGGTGTGCGTGGTGGAGAAAGGCTCCGAGGTGGGCGCGCATATTCTCTCGGGCGCCGTCTTCGAGCCCCGCGCGCTGGCCGAGCTGTTCCCCGACTGGGAAGAGCGTGGCGCCCCGTTGAGCACCCCTGCGACCCGCGACGAGGTCTACCTGCTCAAGGATGCCCAGAAGGCCCAGAAGCTGCCCAACGCCCTGGTACCGAAGAGCATGCACAATACCGGCGGCGACATGAAGCGCTACGTGATCAGCGCCGGCAACCTGTGTCGCTGGCTGGCCGAACAGGCCGAGGGGCTAGGCGTCGAGGTATTCCCCGGCTTCGCCGCCCAGGACGTGATTCACGACGATGACGGCACCGTGCGCGGCATTCTCATCGGCGACATGGGCGTGGCTGCCGACGGCACGCCCAAGGACGGCTACATGCCGGGCATGGAGCTGCGCGCTAAGTACACCCTGTTCGCCGAGGGCGCCCGTGGTCACCTGGGTAAGGGCCTGATCTCGCGTTTCAAGCTCGACGAGGGTCGCGATCCCCAGCACTACGGTATCGGCCTCAAGGAGCTGTGGGACATCCCCGCCGAACAGCACGAGCCGGGGCTGGTCCTGCACGGCTCGGGCTGGCCGCTAGCCAAGGATACCCATGGCGGCTGGTTCCTCTATCACGCCGAGAACAATCAGGTCGTGGTCGGCCTGATCATGGACCTCTCCTACCAGAATCCCTGGCTCTCGCCGTTCGACGAGTTCCAGCGCATGAAGCATCACCCGGTGCTGGCCAAGCATCTGGAGGGCGGCAAGCGGGTCGCCTACGGTGCACGGGCCATCACCAAGGGCGGCCTCAACTGCCTGCCGAAGATGACCTTTCCCGGCGGCCTGTTGATCGGCTGCGATGCCGGCACGCTGAACTTCGCCAAGATCAAGGGCCTGCACACGGCGATGAAATCCGGCCTGGTCGCCGCCGAGGCGGTCTTCGAGGCTATCGCCGACGGCGACGAGGGCGGCCAGGAGCTGACCGCCTTCAGCCAGAAGTGGGAAGCAAGCTGGGCCTACGCCGAACTCAAGGAGACCGCCAGCTTCGGCCCGGCGCTTCACAAGTACGGCACCGTGGGCGGCGGCGCCTACAACTTCGTCAATCAGCTGCTGGGCGGCAAGCTGCCCAACCTGCACGACACCACGCCTGACCATGCCGCCCTTAAACCGGCCAGCGACTTCGAGAAGATCGACTATCCCAAGCCAGACGGCAAGCTCTCCTTCGACAAGCTCTCCTCGGTGTTCCTGTCGAACACCAACCACGAGGAGGACCAGCCGAGCCATTTGAAGCTGCTGGACCCGGAGCTTCCCATTCGCGAGAACCTGCCGAAGTACGCCGAGCCGGCCCAGCGCTACTGCCCGGCCGGGGTCTACGAAGTGGTCGAGGATGACGACGGCAAGCCGCGCTTCCAGATCAACTTCCAGAACTGCGTGCACTGCAAGACCTGCGACATCAAGGATCCGGCACAGAACATCAAGTGGGTGGCACCGGAGGGCGGCGGCGGGCCCAACTACCCCAACATGTGACCCGCAGCCCTAAGGGCAAACGTGAGCAGGGCGTGCCTATGGCACGCCCTTTTTGCCCTACTTCCCTCTATTGGCAGCCTAGCGCAATCCGCCATGCGCCACTGGTCTCGATGGGTCGCGGATCCACTCGCTCCACGAGCCCGGATAGAGCCGGGGCAAGGGACGCCCGGCAATGGTGTAGGCGAGAACGTTGTGACAGGCGGTCACGCCGGAACCACAGTAGGCCACGACCGCTTCATCACGAGGGAGCTCGCCATCCAGCACCTCGGGAGTCTTGAAACGTCCCGTTTCGGTAAGGTTGGCGGAGCTGGGGCGGCACACCGCCCCGGGAATGTGTCCGGCCACCGGATCGATGGGCTCCACCTCGCCACGAAAGCGCTCCTCGCTGCGAGCATCGAGCTTCAGCTCCCGCCCGGAGAAGACTTCGTCTGCGCTCATGATTGCCCTGTCATCGAAGCTAGGCTGCCAGCGGCTCGGCTCGGGCCGTACTTCCTGCCCCAGCACGAGTTCTCCGCCCTCCTCCTGCCAGGCTCGCAGCCCTCCATCGAGTACGCGCACATCGGGGTGCCCTGCCCACACAGCTAGCATCCACCAGGCCCGGGCCGCGGCCAGCTGGCCGCCCATGTCGTCAAGCACCACCACGGGTACATGGGGTGAGATGCCGAGACGCTGTAACGTACCAGTGAAAGCCTCGCGAGACGGCAGGGGGTGGCGACCGCTCTCACCGGGCTCGGCCGCTAAGTCTCGATCGAGGTCGAGGTGCAGGCTACCGGGCACGTGACCGGCTTCCCACAGTCGGCGACCGGCATCACCGTCGCCCAGCCGCGCACGACAGTCGAGAATGCTGGGCGGGTTTCGTCCTAGCAGCGACTCGGCCAGATCGCGGGCCGAGATGAGTACCTGGCTCATGTACGTTCTCCTTGGGCAGACTCGGGATACGCCTTCTCGCTGCCGAACAGTTCGATGGGCGCCCGGCAGGCCAGCAGGCGGCGACGTCCGGCCTGCTTGAAGTTTACTTCAATCACTGGGTCAGCGGGGTCGCCCTCCACCACCACGATCTCACCCTCTCCGAATACCGCGTGGCGCAGTCGCTGCCCGGGACGGTAGGGCTGCATGGCGTAGGCCGCACCCCGCTCACCCAGCGCCATACCTCGTGGCGTCAGTGGAATAGCGGAATGGCCGACGCCAGCCAGGTAGCGCGAGACCAAATCGGGTGAAGCCACCGCCAGGGGGGCATCCTCCTGCGTCGGCTCCTCCAGCCGGGCCGCGACACGTTGGCAATCCTCCCATGCCGTCTCGCCAAGAAAACGGCTGGGGCGGTGATCACCACCGTCATGCAGCAGCAGCAGACGTTCGCGAGCCCGCGTCACGGCGACATAGAACAGTCGCCTCTCCTCCTCCAGTCGCTCGGGAGACAGCGGGTTGTCACGACTGTAATGCGGGAAATCCTCCTCGTTGACGCCCGCAACGATCACCAACGGCCACTCCAATCCTTTGGCCCCATGGACGGTGGTGATCAGCAAGCCGTCGTCACGGTTCTCGACAGGCCTTTCGAGCAGCTCGATGAAGGCATCGATGTGAGGCGTCTCGCCGGCCTGTTCAATCAGAACGTCGAGCAGGCGCACGTCCTCCTCACCCTTCTCGCGGCGTGCGGCGGCGCGCTTGAGCACCTTCTCGGCATCCAGGGCCTCGACGATATGCGCCAGTAGTCGCGCGGGCGGCCAGTCGCCCAGCCGGGGCAGTTCGCATAGCAGCGCCCAGCGCCGCTTCAGGTTGCGTCGTTGCATCGGCTTGAGGCCGGCCAACAGAGGATCGTCCCGTTCGGGATATTGCTGCGCTTGCGCCAGGCGCTGGACCAGGGCGACGAGACGTTCACGGGCGACGAAAGGCGTCGGCTGCTCGAACAGGCGCAGCAGGTGTGCCGGGTCGTGCAATAGCCTCGGGCTTCGGGCCAGTTGCAGGTAGCCGGCCAGCGCCTGCACTAGCGGCAGGCGAAAGACGAAGCGATCCTCACGGGAGAGACGAAATGCAATCCCGGCTTGTAGCAGCTGCAACTGTACGGGTACCGAAAGCGCCCAACTGCGCACCAGCAGGCAGGCCTCATCGAGCGCTCTTCCCGCACGCTGCCAGCGGTCGAGCGTCGCCAGTAGCGCCGCCCTGCCCTGCTCGATGGTCAAGGCCGTGCGCGGGTTGCCGGGAGCGGCCAGGCACAGCTGGTCAGGCCGTCGCCGGTTGCCGGCAATGGCATGGTTGGCGAGTAGTGCCAGTGCATGACCGTGGCGGAAGGTGGTGGATAGCGGGTAGTCGGTAGACATACCGAAGGTGGCGGTAAAGTGCTCGCGCATGGTGTCGGGATGGGCACCACGCCACTCGTAGATACACTGATTGGCATCTCCTACCGCCATCACATCGGCGTCGCGTCCGGCGAGCAGCGCCAGCAAGCGCAACTGAGCCTGATTGATATCCTGATATTCGTCGATGATCGCCTGGTCGAGAAAGCCCTGTACCCTGCGCACCAGGCCAGGGTCGGCCTCCAGCGCGCGCAGAGGACGGTAGAGCAGGTCGGAGTAGGTCATCAGGCCGTGTTCGGCCAAAAGCGTCTCGAGTCGCTCAAAGGCGTCGGCGAAATGCTCGCTGCCCTCGACGTCGAACCGCTCCAGCAGCGTGGCCGCCGGAATCATCTCGGCCTTCACCAGGCCACAGAAATGCGCCAGCGCCTCCAGGGTATCGGCTTCCAGCGCCAGCTCGCGCCGATCACCGTCCTCGAGAGCCTCGAGGGTCGCCTGACGTAATAGACGTTCTACCTGCCAGTCGGCGGCGATCAGCCGTCGGGGGGCCAGCGCGCCCCAGCGCGTCAGGCTGGCCGTCAAACGATGCCCCAGCGAATGAAAGGTCCGCACGTCAGGCAGGCGCTGTCCGGCAGGCGCCATCTCGACCAACCGACGCTGGAAGTCTTCGCGCGCCGAGCGGTTGAACATGAGGACCAGGATCCGGTTCGCCGGCACCCCCCGCGCCAGCAGGTGCAGCACGCGAGCGACCAGGGTGGTGGTCTTGCCAGCCCCGGCCACCGCAGCGACCCGTGCATGACCGGCACCATGCTCGACGACGGCGCGCTGTTCTCCGGTCAGCCTCACGACGCCTCGGCAGGCAGCTCGCCGAGCGGCTGCCAACAGTCATCGCTGAGCAGGCCAAGCTCGATGACGCCGCCCGTCCCTGTGCGCTGCTCGGCGCTTTCCACCAGCCGATAGTAGACGTTACGCCCCAGGCGAGCGGCAAGGCCGAAGCGCACCGGCACTTCCGGGACCTGCTCCCCCTCGGGGGTAACCGTCACCTCGAGGCGATGTGTCGCGTCAAGGCGAACCCGATCTCCCACGTGAGTCGTCAGCCACCAGCAGCCCGAGGCTTCGTCGTAGTCGGCATCCACCACCACGAAGGGTCGATCGACCACGCGGATACGCTGCTTCTCTACTGGCGTCACCAGATAGTAGTGGCCGTCCTCCTCACGCCGCAGCAGTGTCGAGAGCAAACGCACCAGGTGGGGACGTGTCATCTCGCTGCCCTCGTGGAACCAGCGGCCATCGGCAGCGATCTCCACATCCATCACCCCAGCCAGGGTCGGCTGCCAGCGGTCCACCGGCGGGATGGCTCCATCGGAGTCGACGTGATTGAGTAGAGGATCGAGATTCATGGTTGCCCCCGATATCGATAGCGATTTCGCCTAAACCAGACCGGCCTGGACCAAGGCCTCACGGGTCTCGGCAGATATTTCGGGAGCGGCGTGACGAAAGAGGCGATAGAAATTTGCCGTGGTCTGCATGGCCACCTCGTCGACGCTAATGCCGCGCTCATGAGCAATGCACTGTGCTACTTCCACCACCCAGGCCGGTTCGTTGGGCTTGCCGCGATGCGGTACCGGCGCCAGATAGGGACTGTCTGTCTCTATCAGCAGGCGGTCCAACGGCACCCGGCGGGCCACCTCGCGCAGGCTATCCGCATTGCGGAAGGTGACGATGCCCGACAGCGAGATGTAGAAACCATGACGCACCGCCTCCCGCGCCATCTCGAGGTCTTCGGTGAAACAATGCAATACCCCACCGATGGCAGGGTCGCTGTGCTCGCGGATCAGCGCCAGGGTGTCCTCGCGTGCATCGCGGGTGTGCACGATCACCGGAAGCTCTAGCTCGGTGGCGGCGATCAGCTGGCGGCGGAAGCGCTCGCGCTGCACCTCACGCGTGGGTACGCGATCAGGCGTCTTGTCGAGATAATGGTAGTCCAGACCGCACTCGCCGATGGCCACGGCAGCGAAGCGCTCTGCGCTCTCCTTGATCGACTCGAGGTCGGGTTCGTGCTCCAGCAGGTGCAGCGGATGCACGCCAGCGGATATCGAGACATCGGCGTGCTCGCGGGCTATTGCAGCCAGCTTCGGCACGTCTTCGAGGGTCACGGCAATCGCCAGGAACTGGCGCACGTCGCGAGCCCTGGCCGCTTCCAGGGCGTCGGCAAGACTACCGTCGTGCGTGGCGGGATCGAGGCGATCGAGATGACAGTGCGAATCGACAAACATGCAGGGGGAAACTCGTCAGATGAATGCGTTGGCAGGGGTACGGGTTGCTCACAGGGTATAGGTCGGAGCGCCCTTGTCCAGTTGCCCCGCCAGCAGGGTTTCGATGCGATCGCGTACGGCTTGGTCTTCGGGGCTGAAGTGGATACCGATGCCCGGCACCCGCCGCCCCGCCACGCCATCTGGCGATACCCACACGACCTGGCCGGTGACCGGCACCCGCTCGCTTTCGCCGGGCAGGGCCAGCAACAGATAGACTTCCTGGCCCAGCTCGTAGCGCTCGCGGGTAGGCACGAAAATTCCACCCCGTTCGAGCAGCGGCATGTAGGCGGAGAGCAGCGTCTGCTCGTCCTGGATCGTCAACGACAGGGCCTTCTGCGGTGCCATCGGTTCTCCTCCCTTCGCCTGCCTCAGGAGCGCAGCAGGGTCGACCAGCGTACCAGCCAGGCCTCGAGGACCAGCTGGGGGTTGGGATTGCCGCCCGCCGCCAGCAGCCGGCGCTGCTCGCGGGCAAAGTCAAGCAGCCGGAACCAGTCCTGCACGCGAGCGTTCTTGACCGCCTGACGGTAGAGCGGCAAAAGATCGGGATTGCGTACTTCGTCTGCCTCCCCCGACAGGCCCAGGCGAATGAGATCCTCGAGCCAGGCAATACCGTACCACAGGATGGACTCTAGGGACTGGCGATCAAGGCGCGCCGCCTCCGCCACCGGCTCGGCGCCGCGCACCAAGGCATCGAAGGTCTCATGCAATTGCTTGCGCAACGCCCTCGCATCGGGCGTCGCCAGTTCGGTAGCGAGCAACGGCAGCCCACCCGAGACCTGAAACCAGAACGCGGCTTCGTCGCGATTGCCCAGCTGCGTCGACAGCCATTCCAGGCTCTGCTCGGATTCCGGCAGCGGCAGGCTCCAGTGCTGACAGCGCGAGCGAATGGTGGCCAGCATGCGCGAGGGAACATCTGCCAGCAGCACGAACTGGGTGCGCTCGCCCGGTTCTTCCAGGCTCTTGAGCAGTGCGTTGGCAGCGGCCACGTTCATCGCCTCTGCCGGCGACAGTACGATCACGCGATGCCCACCCTGCTGGGCGGTCTGGGCGACGAAGGCGTTGACCTCACGAATGGGGTCGATGCGTATCTGTCGCTTGCCCTCTTCCGGCGATACACGCAGCAAGTCAGGATGATAACCGGAAGCCAGCATGCGACAGCCGTGGCACTGACCGCAGGCCATCTCTCCCGGAGTATTGCATAGCAGGTAGCCGACCAGCGCCTCGGCGAAGTGCTGCTTGCCCACCCCATGCGGCCCGGAAAGCAGCAGTGCATGGGGAAGGCGGGCGGCACGATGCAGGGACACGAACTGCTGCCAGAGCGGTGCGTGCCACGGCAGTGGTGTCGCTGGCGTCGGCTCGTTCACTGCCATGTCCTCAGGTGTTCCTCCAGGCACGCCGATAGTCGTCCCTGTACGGTGGCTAGCGGGGCATCGGCATCGATGACCGCCACCCGTTCGGGGGCCACTTTCGCCCTCTCCAGATAGGCCAGCCGCACCGCCTCGAAGAAGGCGACATGCTCCTGCTCGAAACGGTCACGGCCCTGCCCATTCGCCTCGAGGCGCCCCTGGAGGCGTCGCTGAGCGGCCTCGACCGGCATGTCGAGCAGCAGCGTCAGGTCGGGCTCCAGCCCACGCTGCACGAAACGCTCCAGTTCGCCGATGCGCACGGCATCGATGCCGCGACCGCCGCCCTGATAAGCAAAGGTGGCATCGGTGAAGCGGTCGCACAGCACCCAGGTGCCTTGTTCCAGTGCCGGTCGAATGCGCTGCGCCAAGTGTTGGGCGCGGGCGGCGAAGACCAACAGCAGCTCGGCGTCGGCATCCAGCGGCTCGTCGGCCTCCGAGGACAGCAACAGCTCGCGAATGGCTTCGGCCCGCGGGGTGCCTCCCGGCTCCCGCGTGCATATCACGTCGATGCCGCGTGCCGCCAGCCATTGGGCCACCCATGCCAGGTTGGTCGACTTGCCGACTCCCTCGCTGCCTTCCAAGGTAATGAATCGTCCACGCTGTTGCATCGGGGCTCCTGTGCGTCCAGCCGCTCAGCGATTGCGGATATAACGGTTCACGGCGTTATTGTGCTCGCGTAACGTGCGTGAGAAGTGGTGCGTGCCGTCGCCCCGCGAGACGAAATAGAGCGTCTCGCCGGGCTCGGGATCAACGGCGGCTTCGAGAGCAGCGCGTCCCGGCATGGCGATGGGCGTCGGCGGCAGGCCGTCGATGGTATAGGTATTGTACGGAGTCGACTCCCGCAGATCGGCGCGGGTGATACGTCCCTCGTAGCGCTCCCCCATGCCGTAGATTACGGTAGGATCGGTCTGCAGACGCATGCCGCGCTCCATGCGGCGCTTGAAAACGCCCGCGATCTCGCGACGTTCCTCGGGGGCGCCGGTCTCGCGCTCGATCAGCGAAGCCATGATCAGCGCCTCGTAGGGCGTCTCGTAGGGCAGGTCGTCGCGGCGTGTCTCCCACACCTCGTCCAGTACCTGCTCCATGCGCGCGAGTGCCTGGCGCAGGATATCGATATCGCTCATGCCCTTGTGGTAGCGATAGGTATCGGGGAAGAACCAGCCCTCGGGGTGCCGTCCCTCGCGCTCGAGCAGCGCCATGATCTCGTCATCGCCAAGCCCCGCGGTTTGGTTCTCCAGCTTGGGAGCGGCATCGAGGCGAGCCCGCATCTGGCGAAAGGTCCAGCCTTCGGGAATGGTCAACGGATAGGTGACGACCCGGTCGCTACCGAGCAGCTCGACCAAGTCGCGTCCGCTCATTCCAGGTTCGAGCATGTATTCGCCGGCCCGCAGTTGCGGGGTCGCTTCGGGTTCGAGACGCGTCAGCAGGCGAAACGCCCACTCGTCCTTGATCACGCCACGGTCCGCCAGGTCCGCCATCACTCGGTTATAGCCCGCCCCACGCGGCACTTCATAGAGGGTCTCCTCCTCCACCGCAAGGGGAGCGTCGAGCCGGCTCTCCCAATAGCGATAGCCGGCGAATGCCGACACGGCCGCCAGGATGATTAGCACCACTAGAAACTTCACCACGCGCAGCATGCGTCTTCCTCATCACTCATCATTTCCGTGCACAACACGCGGCCAACGTCCTCAGCTCGTGAAACGTGCGGGATATCCCAGCAGCTCATGGGCTTCGCGCTGCAAGACCCGATGTACGGGCCCCACTTTCCAGCTACCGTGCCGGGAGCCATCGGCGCCGTCGAGCCGTACCACGGGCCAGAGCCCCTGGATCGAGTTGCCGAGCCATACGGCTTCCGCCTCGGCCAGCGCTGCCGGCCCCATGCTGACTTCACGGATCTCCAGACGCTCCATCAGGGCGGCGCGCAGCGTGCCGGCCACGCCGCAACCATCCAGCCGGGGCGTTTCCAGGCACCCTTGGCGCTGCCAGAACAGGTTCATGCAGGTGGCTTCGATCAAGGTGCCGTGGCTGTTGCAGAGTACCCCTTCCGCGACGTCAGGGTCGTCCCATTCGCGGCGCGCCAGCACGTTCTCCAGCCGATTGAGGTGCTTGAGCCCGGCAAGCAGTGGCTGAACGCTCAAGCGCAGCCGGCAGTGCCGCACTCGGACACCCGACTCCCAGCGCTGCGGCTGGGGGAGGAAATCCACCGCCTGCCATAACAGGCGTGGCTGGGCGACCGGCGAGGGAAGGTAACCGCGCCCGCCACTGCCCCGGGTCAGGATCAGCTTGAGCACCTTGAGCCCCGCTCCTGCCCGGGCGGGCAAACCGTCGAGTTCGGCAGCAGCAGGCATGGGAATGCCCAAGGTTCGACAGCCCTTGGCCAACCGGGCCATGTGCTGTGGCCACAGCAGGGGTTCGCCATCGCGCACCAGCACGGTTTCGAACAGTCCATCCCCATAAGCCAGGCCGCGATCGTCGGCCGGCACCCAGGGTTCTGCTTGCGGGCGGTTCATGTCACACGCTCGCGACGCCCCGGCTCAGCGCAGCCGGGAGAAGACCAGAGTGCCGTTGGTGCCGCCGAAGCCGAACGAATTGGACAGGGCCACGTCGATCTTCATCTCGCGTGCGGTGTGCGGCACGTAATCCAAGTCGCAGCCCTCCTGGGGGTTGTCCAGGTTGATCGTCGGCGGCGCCACCTGATCGCGAATCGCCAGGATGCAGAATACCGCTTCGACGGCACCGGCGGCGCCCAGCAGATGACCGATCATCGACTTGGTGGAACTCACCGCCACCGAGTCGGCCGACTCGCCCATGACCTTGCGGACAGCTCGGCTCTCGGCCAGGTCGCCCGCCGGGGTCGAGGTGCCATGTGCATTGATATAGTCGACCAGAGCGGGGTCGATGCGCGCATCGCGAATGGCATTGCGCATGGAGAGCGCCGCCCCGCTGCCATCTTCTGGCGGTGCGGTCATGTGATAGGCATCGTCGCTCATGCCGAAGCCGGTCAGTTCGGCATAGATCCGTGCGCCACGCGCCTTGGCGTGCTCGTACTCCTCCAGCACCAGGATGCCTGCGCCATCCGACAGCACGAAGCCGTCGCGATCGCGATCCCAGGGGCGGCTGGCGGCCTGCGGGTCGTCGTTGCGGGTGGACAGCGCCCGGGCGGCGGAGAACCCGCCCAACCCCAGCGGAGTGGTGGCCATCTCGGCCCCACCGCAAATCATCACGTCGGCGTCGCCGTAGGCGATGGTGCGGGCGCTGTAACCGATATTGTGGGTGCCGGTGGTACAGGCGGTGGTGATGGCGATGTTGGGCCCCCGGAAGCCATGCTGAATGGCCAGGTTGCCGGAGATCATGTTGATGATCGAGCCGGGAACGAAGAAGGGCGAGATTCGACGCGCCCCTCCCTTGTGGAGAGCGTTGTGGTTCTGCTCGATCATCGGCAACCCGCCGATGCCGGAGCCGATGGCGACACCGATGCGCTCGGCGTTCTCGTCGGTGCATTCGAGACCGGCATCCTGGATGGCCTGCGCTCCCGCTGCGATGCCGTACTGGATGAACAGATCCATCTTGCGCGCATCTTTCGGGTTCAGGTAAGGGCTGATGTCGAAGTTCTTGACCGAACCGCCGAAGCGAGTGTTGAAGCCGGTTGCATCGAAATGCTCGATAGGGGCGATACCGCTCTTGCCGGCCAGGATGTTCTCCCAGCTCTCCCCGACGGTGTTGCCCACCGGTGTGACCAGCCCCAGCCCGGTCACCACAACTCTACGAGCCATCAGAAATCCTCCAGACAACCTTGATGACACGGCCCATCGCCCGGGCCGTCATTGCGCGCATTATACCGGACATGCTCCTCGCTTGGGCAGCCACGGTCTCGACACAAAGCAAAAAGCCGCCCTGGAACTCAGGACGGCTTTTCCAGGCCCCTCGCAGAGCCCTTCACCTCAGCAAGCGGTGACGACCGCGCCCTTACTGATGGGCGTTGACGTAATCGATGGCTTCCTGAACGGTGGTGATCTTTTCGGCTTCTTCATCGGGAATTTCGGTGTCGAATTCCTCTTCGAGCGCCATGACCAGCTCGACGGTATCCAGGGAATCGGCGCCCAGGTCCTCGGTGAATGAGGAGCTGTTCTGGATATCCTCTTCCTTGACGTTCAGGCGCTCGGCCACAACCTTCTTCACGCGCTCTTCGATGGTGCTCATTATACGTACTCCAGTCGTTCAAGTTAGCCGTTCAGATGACCAGCCGTTTGGTCCGCAAACTCAAGCTGCGGGGTAGTTTATAGACGCCCCCCCGTCGGCGCAACCACCGACCCGCGGGGGCTTCAACGCATATTCATGCCGCCATTGACCTGCAGCGTCTCGCCGGTAATGTAGCCAGCGGCGTCGCTTGCCAGGAAACCGACGGCAGCCGCGATCTCCCCGGGCTCGCCAAGGCGCGCCAGCGGAATCTGGGTCAGCAGTGCTTGATGCTGCTCTTCGGGCAGTGACCGCGTCATGTCCGTGGCAATGAAGCCCGGCGCCACCGCGTTGACGGTGATGGCCCGGGATGCCACCTCACGCGCCAGTGCGCGAGTGAAGCCTTCCATGCCCGCCTTGGCGGCAGCATAGTTGGTCTGGCCGAGATTGCCCATGGTCGCCACCACCGAACTGATGCTGACGATACGACCGAAGCGGGCTTTGGTCATGCCCCGCAGGCAGGCCTTGGTGACGCGATAGACCGACTTGAGGTTGGTGTCGAGCACCGCGTCCCACTCATCTTCCTTCATGCGCATCAGCAAGTTGTCCCGCGTGATGCCGGCATTGTTGACCAGGATGGTAGGAGCACCGAACTCCTCACCAATGGCCTTGACCAGCGCATCGACGCTGGCCTGGTCGGTCACATCGAGCGCCCTGCCGGCGCCCTCGATACCGTTGGCACGCAGGTCCTCGTCGATCCTGGCCGCACCGGACTCTGTAGTGGCCGTGCCGATCACCACGCGCCCCTGACGGCCGAGTTCATGGGCGATAGCCTGCCCGATGCCTCGGCTGGCACCGGTCACCAGGGCGATTCTGCGTTCGCTTGACATAACCTGTTCCCGCTCCATTGCTGTTTGATCCCGGGGCTCGAGGCCCCTCCTTGTAGGGTATGGGACGGACGCGCCTTACTGGCCGACCGCCTCACGTGCCAGGCCAAGCGCCGCCTCGAGACTGTCCGGATCATTGACCGCCAGCCCCTTGCTACCCTTGGCGATGCGCTTGCCGAGGCCTGTGAGCACCTTGCCTGGCCCGCATTCGATGAAGACCGCGGCTCCAGCCGCCTCCATCGCCTCGACGCAGGCGGTCCAGCGCACAGGTTGATAGAGCTGCTCGACCAGTCGAGTGCGCAGGGTCTCGACGTCGGCATGCGCCTGGGCATCGACGTTCTGGTAGACGGTATAGCGCGGCGGACGCATATCGAGATCCGCCATGGCCGCTTTGAGCCGCTCGGCGGCCGGATGCATCAAAGCGCAGTGCGACGGCACCGAAACCGGCAGCGGCATGGCACGCTTGGCTCCCGCCTCCTGGCACAGGGCAATGGCACGCTCCACGGCCGCCTTGTCGCCGGCGATCACCACTTGCCCCGGGGCATTGTAGTTCACCGCCGCCACCACCTCATTCTGCGCGGCCTCGGCACAGGCCGTTTCAACGGTGGCATCGTCGAGCCCCAGGATCGCCGCCATGGCGCCCTGCCCCACCGGCACCGCTTCCTGCATCGCCTCGCCACGCAGACGTACCAGGCGCACACCGTCGGCGAAGCCCACGACACCGGCGCACACCATCGCGCTGTACTCTCCCAGGCTATGACCCGCCATGGCACCTGGGCGCGGCCCCTCCAGCTCCTGCCAGACGCGCCAGATCGCCACACTGGCAGTCAGCAATGCCGGCTGTGTACAGGCGGTAGCATTGAGAGCCTCGTCGGGCCCCTCCTGTACCACTTTCCACAGGTCATAGCCCAGCGCATCGGCGGCCTCTTCGAAGGTCGTCCTTACGACGCTGTAGCGTTCCGCCAGCTCCCGCAGCATGCCAACTTGCTGGGAGCCCTGCCCAGGAAAGACGAGGGCAAGGGGTTGAGTCATGTCATTCACCATTGCTCTTGTTGAGTGCTATCACATTGGGCGCCCAGCTCCGCGGCCAGTCGCGCCGGCAAGCCGCGGCGGATCTCTTGTACGGCCCGCGACACAGCATAGGAGAAACCAATGGCATCGGCGCTGCCATGGCTCTTGATCACGATGCCATCGAGCCCCAGCAAACTGGCGCCATTGTAGCGCACCGGATCGAGCTCGCTCTTCAGCCGACGCAGCGCCGGCCTCGCCAGCATGCCGACCAAGCGACTACCCCAGTGTGACTCGAAGGTTGTCTGGACCCGCCCGATCAGCATTCGCGCCAGCCCCTCGCTGGCCTTGAGTACCGCATTGCCAACGAATCCATCGCAAACCACCACGTCGGCGGAGCCGGCAAAGATCCCATCTCCTTCAACGAAGCCGATGTAGTTCATCGCGCCCAGTGCACCTAGCAGCGCATCGGCCTGACGCACCGTCTCGCTGCCCTTGGTACCCTCGCTACCCACGTTGAGCAGCGCCACCCGGGGGGCAGCGAGCCCATCCACGTGCCGCGCCATGACCTCCCCCATACGGGCGAAGTCCACTAGCCTCTCCGCCGTGACGTCGACATTGGCGCCGAGATCCAGCAGATAGCAGCGCTCGTCAGCGCGGGTAGGAATGGCAGTGCAGATAGCGGGGCGCGGGATGTCCGCCACGGTGCCCAGTGCACGCCGGGCCAAGGCCATCAAGGCCCCGGTGTTGCCGGCACTGACGCCTGCGTCGGCATGACGGCCGGCCACGTGGGCGAGCATCAGCGCCATACTCGTATCGCCGCCACGCCGGAGCGCGTCGGAGGGTCGCTGATGCTGATGAATCATCATCGGCGCGTGATGGATGGACAGACGTGAACCCGCCGCGGCTAGATGCCGCGGCAGATTGTCAAGCTCGTTTGACAATTGGTCGCCCGGGCCGAACAGATCGATCGCCAACCCCGGCCATGCCTGGATGGCAGCGGCTGAACCCTGCACGGCAACGGCGGGACCGGCGTCCCCGCCCATCGCATCGATGGCAATCCGCACGTTCAGGTGCCGATGGTCATCGACGGCGGGTCGACTCAGGCGTCGACCACCTTGCGGCCACGGTAGAAGCCGTCCGGGGAGACGTGATGACGCAGGTGAGTAGTGCCGGTTTCCTTGTCCTGAGCCAGGGTCGGCGCGCTCAAGGCGTCGTGGCTGCGACGCATGCCGCGCTTGGAACGAGTCTTACGGTTCTGTTGAACTGCCATGGGTGTCACTCCGAAGTGAGACGATAAACAATCAGGATTTGCCCTTGAGGTGACGCAACACCTCGAATGGACTAGCGGGAGCCGGCTCGCTAGATTCGGCCTCCTCACCGCTGCTCAGCTGGTCGCGCGAGACACGGCAAAGCGCCTCGTCGTGGTAAACCACCTGGGGCAGGCTGAGGATCAACTCATCCTCGACCACCTCCAGCAGGTTCAGCTGTTCGTTTTCCACCAGCACCGGCTCGTGGGTGCTCGGCAGCTCCGCCGCCAAGGTATCGCTCGAGACCATGCCCAGCAGGAACTCGCTCTCGACATGCTGCGCCATCGGCTCGAGGCAACGCCGGCAAGGCAGTTGCAACTCGGCTTCGAGACGACCGCGAATTTCGCGACGCCCCTGTGCATCGATGCCGAAATCGAGCCACACCTGGCAATCGCCCGCCTGCGCACCGACCTGCTCGGCCAGACGCTCGAACTGGTCGAGCGCCATCAGGCCGGAGAGGCTTTCGCCACGGGCGGCGAGCCGATAGGGCTCGACCCTGTTGGGAAGTCGTGAGGTCAACATAGGCGCGCAATGATAGGCACTCCCCCTGCCCCTGTCAAAGACGCCCTCTCAACAAGTTACACTACCCGTCCGCTCAAGCTCTGAACGACTCGTTTTCCATGCACTCCAGGAGGACTCCATGCCTCGACTCGTCCTCGCTTCCAGCTCCCGCTGGCGGCGCCAACTCCTCGACCGCCTTGGGCTCCCCTACGCCTGGGCAAGCCCCGACATCGACGAGACAGCGCACCCTGACGAGACACCACAAGCGCTGGTGCACCGGCTGGCACTGACCAAGGCCAGCCGAGTGGCCGAGGAGTACCCGGCGCACCTGGTGATCGGCTCCGATCAGGTCGCCGTATTCGACGGTGACATCCTCGGCAAGCCCGGCAATGCCGCCACGGCCCGGGCCCAACTGGCACGGTTCGCCGGGCGCCGTGTGACCTTCCTCACCGGCTTGGCGCTGATCGATACCCGCAACGCGCGCCACTGGGTCTGCCATGAGCGCTATGACGTAGTTTTTCGCCGCCTCAGTGACGCCGAGATCGCCCGCTACGTGGAGCGCGAGCAGCCACTGGACAGTGCCGGCAGCTTCCGCATGGAGGGACTCGGCATCGCCCTGTTCGAAAAGCTCGAAGGCGACGACCCCAATACCCTGATCGGCCTGCCACTGATTCGGCTGTGCCAGTTGCTGCGCGAAGCGGGCCTCGACCCGCTGGGCACTCAGGGCAGTTGATAGCGTACCGGCGAGCGGCTGGAGGGTATTCCCGTCCACTCAGCAGCGACCCGCCCGAACTGGCGACTCAGGCGTTCGAAGGGATCCAGCCGCGGCGTGTAGTCATGCAAGCGAAGCTCGCCGAACAGCTCGCGACTCAGCGCGTCGAGACTGCCGATGCCATCGATCAGCCCCAGCTCCACGGCTTGCTGACCGGTCCAGATCAAGCCACTGAAGAGCCGCTCGTCCTCGGCCAGGCGGTCACCGCGCCCCTGGCGTACGGCCTCGATGAACTGGTCGTGGGTAATGTCCATGACCTGCTGCCAGAATTCGAGCACCTCCGGATCCACCTCGGAAAAAGGATCGAGGAAGTCCTTGTTCTCGCCACTGACGTAGATACGCCGCTCGATGCCGAGGCGCTCGATCGCCTCCTCGAAGCCGAAGCTGGCGAAGATCACGCCGATCGAGCCCACCAGGCTGGCGGGGGCCGCCACGATCTCGTCGGCCGCTGCGGCCATATAGTACGCGCCACTGGCGCCGACATCCTCGATGACGGCGATGATCGGCTTGTCACCTTCCTCGCGCAGACGCAGGATTTCGTTGTAGACGCGCTGGGACTGCACCGGACTCCCCCCCGGACTATTGATGTGCAGTACCACGGCGACAGCGTTGGGCGAGTCCCAGGCGCGATTGAGCCCTTCGATGACGCGCCCGGCGCTGGCCGGCGACTCGCTGTCGATCACCCCCTGGACCTTGACCACACCCAGGTGCTGCCGCTCAGGCTCCGCTGTCGGATCACCAAACAAGCCATAGAAGGTGGCAGCCAACGATGCCAGGATCAACGCGGCGAAGAGAAAGCGGAAGAACAGCTTCCAGCGCCGGGAGCGGCGCTGCTCGACCAGCACCCCATCGATCCAGCGGTCGAGCATCTCCTGCTGTGCCAGGCGCTGTCGCTCGCGCAATGCCTCGGCACTCTCCGGCGGCGGTACCGGCTTTTCATCCTTCTCCCGACGCGCCTCTCGTGCCTGCTCGGGAGTCAACTCCGGTCCTTCGGTCCAGCGGTCTTCACGCTTGTCGTCGCTCATGGACTCATCTTCCCTTGCTTGCCAGCTAACTTTCCAACCAGTCGAACAGTGCTTCGACCGCCTCGGCAGTATAGACGGGGCGGCTCGTTGCCAGTCGCTGCGGGGCATGCACGCCCCATGTCACGGCGACCCGGTCCATGCCCAAGGCTCGTGCCATCTCCAGATCGTACTCTGTATCGCCTACCATCACTGCCTCCTCGACCGGCACGTCCAGCTCGACCAGCAGTTCCTCGAGCATCTGCGGGTGCGGCTTGGAGCGGGTCTCGTCGGCGGTGCGGCTGGCATGGAACCAGTGACCGCAGCCACTCTCGCGAAAGACCCGATCGAGACCTCGCCGACTCTTGCCGGTCGCCACGGCCAAGCGCCGCGCCGGGAGCTCGCGCAGCCTGGCGATACCCATCTCGACGCCGGCAAAAAACGGCATCGGCGTGCGACTGCCCTCGACGAAATGGTAAGCATAGCGGCTGCGCAGCAGTTCGAAGCGCTCGGCATCGATGCCCGGACACAGCCGGTCGATGGCCTCGGGCAATCCCAAGCCGATGATGTCGCGCACCGCGGCCGCCTCGAGATACCCCCAGCCAGCATCGCGCGCCGCCGCCTGCATGCAGGCGACGATACGAGCGACGGAATCCATCAGGGTGCCGTCCCAGTCGAAGATTACCAGTCGATAGCGCATAGCGGCTCCGATAGAACTGCGCGGCAGACCGCGCCTCAGCGACACTCGCGGGCTCGCCTGAGCGCCGCCTCGAGCTCATCAGCCAACGGGGCGCGGATCTGAACCGGGCGCCCACTGCTGGGCTCGGGAAAGGTCAGCGACTCGGCATGCAGGAACAGGCGCGACAAGCCGAGATGCCTCGCCAGCGACTCACCTTCCCGTGAGCCGTACTTGTCGTCGCCGAGCAAGGGATAGCCGGCGTGGGCGGCATGCACGCGGATCTGGTGGGTGCGACCGGTCACCGGCTCGGCCTCGATCAACGTCGCCTTGGGCAGGGCCTCGCGTACGGCAAAGCGGGTGCGCGCTACCTTGCCGGCGGCATCCACGCGCACCCGACGCTCGCCGTTGCCGGCATCGTAGCGATCGAGCCGTGCGCTGACGTATTCGCGCCGCGCGGGCCAGCGGCCTGCCACCAACGCCAGGTAGCGCTTGTCCATCTGGTGGTGCTTGAGCGACTCGTTGAGCGCGAGCAGCGCCGGGCGCGACTTGGCCAGCAGCAGACACCCCGAGGTATCGCGATCGAGGCGATGGACCAGCTCGAGGAAATCGAGGTCCTCACGCACCTGCCGTAGCGCCTCGATCAGGCCGATCTTGACCCCACTGCCACCATGTACCGGAAGACCCGCAGGCTTATTAAGCACCAGCCAGCCCGGCCCTTCCACCAGCACGCTGCCGGCGAGTAGGTTGCGCAGGCCGTCACTGACCTGCTTGACCGCCTCACGGGGCGCCAGCTTGAGCGGTGGGATGCGCACCACGTCGCCCACCTGCAGGCGATAGTCGGCCTTCACCCGCTTCTTGTTCACCCGCACCTCGCCCTTACGCACGATGCGATAAACCAGCGTTCGCGGCACGCCCTTCAGCCGCGTTATCAGGAAGTTGTCGACACGCTGGCCCGACTGGCCCTCACCCACTTCCACCCACTGTACGTCGCGCCCCTCGGCCATGACACTCCTGCTGAAAATCCGTTGTTCGGCAGCATTCTAACGCACTCGGCGACGCACTGCGCCAATTGCTGCGCCTGGGCAATACTGCTATATTGCCAGCTCGCTCGGATGGATCCCTTCGGTCCCATGGCGCCTGCACGACAGACACGCAGGCCGGAGCGACAAATCGGGCAGCGACGATCCCCTATGCAACGGGTCACGCCGCCGACGAGTGACAGAAGCAGCAAAGAAGACAAGCAGTGACGCCACGCCCGGACCCGACTCGCGACACAGGCGAGCGGTGGCCACGGGAATCGTTCCACATCGTGCCGGTGGCCGGCGTTGGCGAATCGATGAATGCCAGGTGTCTGGCGGTGACCGCAGGGCCGGATGGGAGTAGCCCCACCGAGACATGTCCTGCCTCCGCCACGTACTCAACATGATCATGTCGTGCCGGACCCATAGAGGGGACCCGGTACGATCGGGCGCCACTGCGCATCCGCGACATGCGCTGAGCACAAGCACGCAGCACCCAGAGGTTCGCCTTCTTCGAAGCCTACCGGCGCGTCCAGTTTGCGAGACAACATGAAACGGATGCTCATCAATGCGACCCAGCCCGAAGAGCTGCGCGTCGCGCTGGTAGACGGACAACGCCTGTATGACCTGGACATCGAATCCGGTGCCAGGGAGCAAAAGAAAGCCAATATCTATCGCGGCAAGATCACCCGCGTCGAACCCTCCCTCGAAGCCGCCTTCGTCGACTTCGGGGCCGATCGACATGGCTTCCTCCCGCTCAAGGAGATCTCCCGCGAGTATTTCCTGAAGGAGGCCTCGGGACGCCCCAGCATCAAGGAAGTGCTCAAGGAGGGCCAGGAAGTCATCGTCCAGGTCGACAAGGAGGAGCGCGGCAACAAGGGGGCTGCGCTGACCACCTTCATCAGCCTGGCCGGCCGCTTCCTCGTGCTGATGCCCAACAATCCGCGCGCCGGCGGCATCTCTCGTCGCATCGAAGGTGACGAGCGCACCCAGCTCAAGGAGGCCATGGGCCAGCTCAGCGTGCCGGAGAAGATGGGCGTGATCGTGCGTACCGCCGGCATCGGCCGCAGCAGCGAGGAGCTTCAGTGGGACCTCAACTACCTGGTCCAGGTATGGGAGTCGATCACCGAGGAGGCCGGCAAACGCCCCGCACCGTTCCTGATCTACCGCGAATCCGACGTCATCATTCGCGCCATGCGCGACTACCTGCGACAGGACATCGGCGAAGTTCTCATCGATGACCCGACGGTGCATCAGCGCGCCCTGGCGTTCATTCGCCAAGTCATGCCCTCGTACCAGCAGAAGATCAAGCTCTACGCCGACGAAGTTCCGCTGTTCTCGCGTTTCCAGATCGAATCCCAGATCGAGACCGCCTATGAACGCGAAGTGAAGCTGCCCTCCGGCGGCTCCATTGTCATCGACCATACCGAGGCTCTGGTTTCCATCGACATCAACTCGGCGCGTGCCACCCGTGGCAGCGACATCGAGGAGACTGCACTGCAGACCAATCTCGAGGCAGCCGACGAGATCGCCCGGCAGCTGCGTCTGCGCGACATTGGCGGCCTGGTGGTGATCGACTTTATCGACATGAGTCCGGCGCGCAACCAGCGCGAGGTCGAGAACCGCATGCGCGATGCGCTCAAGCTCGATCGCGCCCGAGTGCAGATCGGTCGCATCTCGCGCTTCGGCCTGATGGAGATGTCACGTCAGCGCCTGCGGCCGTCGCTGGGCGAGACCAGCGGGGTTGTCTGCCCGCGCTGCAACGGCCAGGGCACCATCCGTGACGTGCGTTCGCTGTCGCTGTCGATCATGCGCCTGATCGAAGAAGAGGCGATGAAGGAGCGCAGCGCCCAGATACGGGCCATCCTGCCGGTACCGGTGGCGACCTACCTGCTCAACGAGAAACGCGCAGTACTCTCCGACATCGAGAAGCGCCAGGACGTGCGCGTGCTGGTGCTGCCCAACCCCGACATGGATACGCCGCACTACGACGTCCAGCGGCTACGCGATGACCATATCGAAGAGGAAGGCGATCAGGACAAGTCCAGCTTCGAGCTGTCGGTCGAGACCGAGATCGGCAAGGAGCCGGATACGAGCATCGCCAAGCCGGTCGTCCGCACCGAAGCGGCCGTCAAGACGGTAATCCACAACGAACCGGCGCCAGCCTCCCTGCAACAGGAGCCGACCCCGCAACCGCCCGCCACCCCCCCAGCCAGCGCCCCCGCCACTCCCGCTGTCGGCGTACTCGGCCGCTTGTTCAAGGGTGTCAGCAAGCTGCTCGGTGGCACCGAGAGCGAACCGGCGGCACCAGCGGAGTCACGCAAGCCGACGCCTCGCCCGGCGCAGGCTCGCAGCAGCGATGAAGAGCGCGGCGAGCGCAACGGTGGCCGCCAGCGACGCCGGCCACGCAGCGAGCCTCAGGAAGAAGGCCGGGGGCAACGCGGACAGGCGCGTCAGCAGAGCCAGCAGGAAGGTAACCGCAGCGATTCGCGCCAGGACGCCCGCCAGGATAACGCATCCGGCCGCGGTGAAGGCCGCGGCGGCCGCGGCCGCAACCAGGCGCGTGCCGACAAGCCACAGGCCAGTGAAGAGAGTCGTCAGGGCAATAAGCCGCGCAGCCGCGACGACACCCCCCGTCGCCCCAGGACCGAGCCTCAGGAAAAACCCACCGAGCAAGCGGCCGAACCGGCCAAAGCGGACGATGGCAAGCCCAAGCGCACGCGCAACAACCCGCGCAACCGCTCGCGCCAGCATGCCCTCAACCCGCAGGCCGAAGCCGAGCAGAAGCGTTTGCAAGCAAGCGAACAGGCTGAACCTGCTACCGAGCAGGCCAAGGCCGAAGCACCCGTGCCGGCAGAGAAATCCGCCGAGCCGGTAAAGGCCGAACAGCCGAAGCCGGCGGAGAAGCCTGCCGAGCCGACCAGGGCCGAGCAGCCGAAGCCGGAAGCCAAGCCCGAACAGGCCAAGGCCGAGGCGCCCAAGCCGGCAGAGAAGCCCGCCGAGCCGGTAAAGGCCGAACAGCCGAAGCCGGAAGCCAAGCCCGACCAGGCCAAGGGCGAGACGCCCAAGCCGACGGAGAAGCCTGCCGAGCCGACCAAGGCCGAACAGCCGAAGCCGGAAGCCAAGCCCGAGCAGGCCAAGGCCGAGGCGCCCAAGCCGGCAGAGAAGCCCGCCGAGCCGGTAAAGGCCGAACAGCCGAAGCCGGAAGCCAAGCCCGACCAGGCCAAGGGCGAGACGCCCAAGCCGACGGAGAAGCCTGCCGAGCCGACCAAGGCCGAGCAGCCGAAGCCGGAAGCCAAGCCCGAGGAGGCAAAGGTCGAGGCGCCCAAGCCGGTGGAGAAGCCTGCCGAAGCGGCCAAGTCCGAGCAGCCGAAGCCGGAAGCCAAGCCCGACCAGGCCAAGGGCGAGACGCCCAAGCCGGTGGAGAAGCCTGCCGAGCTGACCAAGGCCGAGCAGCCGAAGCCGGAAGCCAAGCCCGAGCAGGCCAAGGTCGAGGCGCCCAAGCCGACGGAGAAGCCTGCCGAGCCGACCAAGGCCGAGCAGCCGCAGCCGGAAGCCAAGCCCGAGCAGGCCAAGGTCGAGGCGCCCAAGCCGGCGGACAAGCCTGCCGAGCCGGGCAAGACCGAGGCAACCGAAGCCGAGCAGCCTCCTGCCCGCCGCCGGCGTCGTGCGCATAACGATCCGCGCGAAATCCGCCGCCGCGAGCAAGAAGCACAGAAAGGCAGTCAGGGCTGAAACACGCCTCGTGCTAAAAGTGAACGGCCCGCGCTCTCAGCGCGGGCCGTTTCGTTCATACCCTCTTGTCGTCTCGACAATGTTCTACATGCTTTCAGGCCAGCCGGGGCTCACGCTCCAATACGACGCCAAAACGCGCCTCCACCTCGGCAGCTACCTGACTGGCAAACGCCAGCAACTCCTCGGCACTACCGCCGCCGAAGTGCACCAGCACCAGTGCCTGACGCTCATGCACAGCGAAGTGACCGACACGCCACCCCTTGAGCCCGCAACGGTCGATCAGCCAACCGGCGGCCAGCTTGACGCGACCATCCGACAGCTCGAAGTGCGGCATATCAGGCCATGACGAGCGCAATGCGGCCGCCTGGTGGCGCTCAACGACAGGGTTCTTGAAAAAACTTCCGGCGTTGCCCAGCACCGCCGGGTCGGGCAGCTTCTCACGACGAATGGCACACACCGCCTCGGCCACTTCGAGTGGCTCCGGCCGCCTCCCTACCCGCTGGGCCAGGTCGCCGTATGCCAGACGCGGGGTTGGCCTCCGTGACACCTTCAGGATCAAGCCCGTAACGACCACCCTGCCCTCCAGCTCGCCCTTGAAGATGCTGTCACGATAGCCGAAGGCGCACTCCTCCGCCGTCAGCCGCGCACAACGGCCATCCTCGACGAACATGACGTCAACCGCTTCAAGCACGTCGCACAGTTCAACGCCGTAGGCACCGATGTTCTGGATCGGCGCGGCACCGCAGGAACCGGGTATCAGGGCAAGGTTCTCGATGCCCCACAGGCCGCGGCCGGCCAATGCCATGACCAACGCATGCCACTCGACCCCCGCCCCCACGTGCACCTGCACGCTGTCACCCTTCTGCTCGAGCCACCAGTGGTGCAGTGCCGGTTGAAGCACCAGCCCCGGCAATCGCGCCGGCAGGATCAGGTTGCTGCCTCCGCCCAGCACGGTCAGCGGCCACTCCCTTGTGCCCGCCAGGCCCAGCAGTCGGCGCAGCGGCTCGAGTGCGGTCGGAGCGGCAAAATACTCGGCGCGGCACGGCAATCCCAGGGTATTGGCCGAGCTCAGGTCGTGCCACGCCAGGATGGTATCGCTCAATGCCGCAGCTCCTCGAGCCGCTGGGCGATTTCCTCGACCAGGCCTCGGGAAGCGGCTTCGATCAGGTCGAGCACTTCCTCGAACCCCTGTTCGCCGCCGTAGTAGGGGTCGGGCACCGGCCGATCGACCTCACCGGCGAAGTCGAGGAACAGGCCGATATGGGCCCCGCATCCGTCGGGGCACTGCTGGCGCAGAGCCGCCAGGTTGTCATGGTCCATGGCCAGCAGATAATCGAAGCGTGAGAAATCCTCGGCCGCGAGCTGGCGCGCGCGCAGCTCGCTCAGATCGATACCACGCCGGCGCGCGGCCGCCGCGGCTCGCGTATCCGGCGCTTTGCCTACGTGCCAGTCACCAATGCCGCAGGAGTCGATCTCCACGCGGTGGGCCAGCCCGGCCACTTCGAGTTCACGGCGGAACACGCCCTCGGCGGTGGGTGAACGGCATATGTTGCCGAGACAGACGAAGAGAACGCGCATGGGGCCTCCTGCTGCTTACGGTTTCGCGGTCAACAAGGCTCTGACGCGCGCCAGGTCCTCCAGCGTATCGACACCGGCCGGGTTGGGCTCTGCCGCCAGTGCCACCTGGATGGCATGGCCGTGATGCAGCGCCCGAAGCTGCTCCAATTGCTCCAACTGTTCCAGCGTGGAGGGATGCCAGTCGCGATACTCGGCCAGGAACGCGGCACGATAAGCGTAGAGCCCGATATGCCGCAGCCAGGCATCGGTCTCGAGCCACTCCGGACGCGCTGCGAACGACTCGCGATCCCAGGGGATGGGGGCACGCGAAAAATAGAGCGCGCGCCCCGAGAGCGCACGCACCACCTTGACCACATTGGGATTGAACAAGGCCTCGACATCGGCAATGGGCTCGGCAAGCGTGGCGATGGAAGCACCCGGATCATCGTGGAGCCGCAAGGCAACCTGGTCGATCAGGCTCGGCGGGATCAACGGCTCATCGCCCTGGACGTTGACCAGCACGGCATCGTCCGCGAGCCCCAACAATTCGGCGACTTCGGCCAGGCGGTCGGTGCCTGAAGGGTGGTCGGCCCGCGTCATCACTACCTCGGCACCCAAGGGCAGCAGGGCGTCACGAATACGCGTATCGTCGGTCGCCACCACCACGCGATTGGCCGTGCTCTCGCAGGCCCGGTGCCAAACATGGGCCACCATCGGCTCGCCGGCAATGTCGAGCAGTGGCTTGCCCGGCAGGCGCGAGGAGCCGAAGCGTGCCGGAATGACGGCGACAAAGGCGTTATCCGTCGCCATCACACCTCTCCGCTACGACCGGGCGAGGGCGGCAGCTTTTCATCGACCTCCAGTTGGCGCGCCTCCTCGGGCAACATGACCGGAATGCCGTCGCGTACCGGATAGGCCAGGCCATCGTAGTGGCAGATCAGCTCCTGTGCCTCGCGGTCGAACTTGAGCTTGCCCTTGCACAGCGGGCAGACCAGCATGGCCAGCAGTTCCTTGTCCATCGTTTCACCTCTCTCTTTCCGACCTTGTCGGGGCCGAGCCCCGCCTGATAACAACTCTTGCCCGCGTACCGCTCGGTTATCGCAGCCCCGCCAGCCGACTGTCCAGCCAGGCCTGGAAATCCGCCGAGGGCTCGGCCTCGACCTCGAGCACCCAGCCCTGATCGAGCGCCATGGCTTCGCTCTTTTCGGCATCCTTGGCCGTCATCACCACCGGGAGATCGTCTCCGAAATCCAGGTCCTGCGCCGTGAAGCGATGATGGTCGGGAAAGGCATGCGGTTGCGCTTCGATCCCCAGCTCCAGCAAGGTGTCGAAGAAGCGCCTGGGATTGCCGATCCCCGCCACCGCATGCACCGGTCCGTGGAAGGGCGCTGGCGCCAGCGGGAAAACCGCATTGTCGCTCAGCGCGCGCCAGCTCGACGGTGCCAGACGAAAGCAATATGCGCCCTCGGGCGGCGCGAAGGTCGCCTCACCATTGATCAACACCGCATCGGCAGCGTCCAGGCGAGACAAGGGTTCGCGCAGGGGCCCTGCCGGCAGGCAATGCCCGTTACCGAAGCCACGTCGGCCATCCACTACGATCAGCTCGATATCGCGCCCCAGCGCCAGGTGCTGCAGGCCGTCGTCGCTGATGATGATGTCGCAGCCGAGTTCGAGAAGCGCCCGCGCCCCGCGGGGGCGGTCGGGGTCGACCACGACCGGCAAGCCGGTCTGGCGCGCCAGCATGCGCGGCTCGTCACCGCTCTGGGCACTCGGCGTCAGCGTCGTGACGCGAAGAGGATAGCCTGTGCCTCGCCCCGCCTTGCCGCCATAGCCACGCGATACGATGCCCGGCCGCCAACCCCGCTCGGACAGGTATCGCCCAAGCCAGGCCACCAGGGGGGACTTGCCCGTACCGCCCAGGGTAACGTTACCCACGACGATCACCGGCACACCCGCACGCCATGCGTGACGACGGCCGTCGCGATAGGCCGCCGCGCGACGCGCCAACACCCAGCGATACACCGCTTCGAGCGGCCGTAACGCCTTGAGCCAGACGGCGCCGTCATAGGCTGCCTGCAGCCAGCGTTCACCCAGCCCCTGGTTCATGACACCGAAGCTTCCTGGAACTGCAAGCGGTGCAGGGCGGCATAGGCCCCATCATGCCCCAGCAGCTCGGCATGGCTGCCCTGCTCCACGATCTGTCCCTGCTCCATCACCAGGATGCGATCGGCGCGCTCGATGGTGGAGAGCCGGTGGGCAATGACCAGCGTGGTACGGCCTTGGCAGACTACCTCGAGCGCCTGCTGGATGTAGCGCTCCGACTCGGTATCCAGCGCCGAGGTCGCCTCGTCGAGGATCAGCAGCGGGGAGTCCTTGAAGATGGCTCGAGCAATGGCGAGTCGCTGGCGCTGCCCGCCGGATAGCATCACCCCGTTGTCGCCGACGATGGTGTCGTAGCCATTGGGCAACCGCTCGATGAATTCGTGGGCATAGGCCGCCTTCGCTGCCGCCTCGATGGCGCTGCGCTCGGCATGCGGCACGCCATAGGCGATGTTGTCGGCGATGCTGGCGTTGAACAGAGTCACCTGCTGCGACACCAGCGCAACCTGGCGACGCAGCGGAGCCAGGCGGTATTCGTCGATGGGCACCTCGTCGATCAGCACTCGACCGCTGGTGGGGCGATAGAAGCGCGGCAGCAAACCCGCCAGAGTCGACTTGCCGCTCCCGGAGCGCCCCACGATGGCCACCATTTCGCCGGGCTCGATCGCAATATCGATGCCCTTGAGCACTTCGGGCTGATCTTCGCCGTAACGGAAGTGCACGTCTTGCAGCTCGATCCTGCCACGTAGTCGCTCGGGTTCGAGAGTGCCCTCGTCAGGCTCGGTCGGAACCCGCATCAGGCCGAACAGTTCCCCGGCCGCGGCGATCCCCTTCTGAATCTCGCTGTTGATCTCGGTGAGCTGGCGCACCGGCTTGGCCATCAGCGAGGCGGCAGTGATGAAGGCGACGAACTCACCCGGTGTCATGTTGGCCATCAGCGCCGGCGACATCGCCAGCCACACCAGGATGGCCAGCGACACGGCAATCAGCAGCTGGATCATTGGCGTGCTGATCGCCTTGGTCAACGCCTCCTTCATCTTTTGCTGGCGGTTGTAGTCGCTGGCCCTTGCGAAACGCGCCTTTTCGTACGCCTCGGCACCATGGGTACGCACTACCCGATAGCCGGTGAGCGCTTCGGAAGCGACGTGGGTCACATCTCCCATGGAACTCTGGATACGCTGGGAAATGCGCCGAAAGCGCTTGCTGGCATAGCTCACCACGCCGCCGATCAGCGGCGTCACGGCGAGGAACAGCAGGGTCAGCATCCAGTTGGTCCACAGCAGGTAGCTCAGTAGTCCAATCACGAACAACCCTTCACGTAGCAGGATGGTGATGGCATTGGTCGCCGCCCCCGTGACCTGTTCGACGTGGTAGGTGACCCGTGAGATCAGATGCCCGCTGGAGTGGGAATCGAAGAACCGCCCGGGCAGGTGCAGCATGTGGTTGAACACGTTGCAGCGCAGCGCATGTACCACGTTACGCGCCACGTTGCTCATGAAGTAGGTGCCGAGAAAGGTGCCGAGCCCCCTGACCGCGAACATGAACACCACGAACAGCGGGAGCATCAGGCGAAAGGCGGCATCCGGATCCTGGATGCCGTCGATCAAGCGCTTCATCATCTCGGCCAAGGCCGTGCTCGAGGCCGCATACAGTGCGTAGCCGACGATCGCCAGGGCCATGCTGACCCAGTGCGGTTTCACATAGGCCAGCAGCTGCTTGTAAAGGGCCCAGCCCGAATGTTGGCTGCGATCTTGAGTCACGGTGTCTCCGCTTGCATGGGTGTTGCCTGTCCTTCGCGCGTGGCGATGCGAACTTGATGAATGCCGAGTCTCCCCGCCTGATCGAGCGCCCGCACCACATCGGCATGCATCGCCCGGGCATCGGCCTCAACCACCAGGCCGTGCAGTCTGGCCTGCTCGGCCTCGGCGGAGAGTGCTTCACCGAGCTCGGCAGCGGCGAGTTGACGCTGACCCAGACGGTAGCGCCCCTGCTCGGTCACCACCAGCGTGACCGGCGAGACCGGGAGGTCCGCTCCCGAGCTGCTCTCGGGAAGCGTGAGTTCGAGCGCCTGGCGGGTTTCGAACGTCGTCGAAACCATGAAGAAGATCAACAACAGGAAGACCACATCGATGAGCGGCGTGAGATTGACCTCCACCGGGTCGCGGCGACGGCGCGTGAACTTCACGAGCCCCCGGCCTCCCTGGCGGAGCGCTCGCCCTCACGCTGCTCGCTGAAACCCAGCTCGCCGCGGTAGTGGGCCAGAAACTCCACCACCTGTCCGGCCTGCTCCTCCATGCGCACGGTGATGTCTTCGACCCGGCGCAGAAAATAGCGGTGGAACATCAGCGCCGGGATCGCCACGGTGAGACCCGCCGCGGTGGTGACCAACGCCCGCGAGATGCCACCGGCAAGTTCGGCGGTGCGACTGGCGCCATCGGCGGAAACGATCACCGCGAACACCTCGATCATGCCAACCACGGTACCCAGCAAGCCGATCAGCGGCGTAATGGCGGCGATGGTCCCCAGGGGACTCAGGAAGCGCTCCATGTCGTGGATCACGGCGGTGGCGGCCTCCTGCAACCGGGCTCTGACCTGCTCGTGTCCCAGGCGCGCATTGCGCAGCCCGGCTGCCAGTACGCCGCCCAACGGCGAGTGGCCCTCAAGCCAGTAGAGATTGACCTGGCCCCGAGCTACCAGCGAACAGACCTCCTGCCCCAGACCGTAAGGCGCGATGCGCTTGGCACGTAGTGTCCAGAGGCGTTCGATGATGATTACCGTCGCCAGCAGCGAGCACCCCAACAGCGGCACCATCAGCCAGCCGCCGGCGATGAGCGCATCCATTATGTCCATCGACTTCCCCTCTTCCCCACCACGGGCGTCGCGATCAATGGCGCGATTCTACCGCATGGCATCCGCCTTCGACACCGCCGCGACGCCAGGGCATGGCACGCGTGCCCTGAGGCGAGGCGTGATCTCCATGGCCGAGCCAGAAAGTGACGGCGCCATCCAGGGCAGTGTTCCATTGGCAGCTACCGACCCGCCGAAAGCGCCGTACCACCTCATCGTGAGGATGACCGAAAGCGCTGTGGCGAGAAGCGCTGTAGATGACATGCCGCGGTGAGAGCCGCTGTACCAGTTGAGGCCCCGAGCTGCCATGGCTGCCATGATGCCCGGCCACCAGCAGCGTGACCGGCCGCTCCACGTCGAGCAGGAACAGGCGCTCTATCTCGCGTCCGACATCCCCGGTGATCAGCAGCCGGTCATCGCCGGCCGTCACCTCCAGCACGCAGGAGCGGTCATTGTCGGACAGATGCTCCGCCTCCTCGGGCGGCCACAGCACCCGATAGCCAATGCCGTCCCGCCGCCAGGCCTGTCCACGCAAGCAGGGCTCGGCGGGAACACCGAGCGACTCGCCTGACGGCGCCAGCACTCTTCCCACGACATGTCGCTCGGCCAGCACGGCAACGCCGCCGGCATGATCGAGATCCCCGTGGCTGACCATCACCTCGTCGAAATACTGGCCCGCCGGCCACAGCGCACTCAGTGGAGCGAACCCCGAGGCGAAGCTGGGCCCGGTATCATAGAGCAGACGATAGTTGGCGCTGCGCAGCTCGATCAACTGGCCCTGACCGACATCCTGGACCCTGACCCGCAGGATCCCTGCGTCAAGAGTCGGGGGAGCGAGCCCCAGCATGGCCAGCCCCAGTAACAGCGTCGCTCCCAGCCTCAGCGGCCCAACCAACCCAGGCAGCGCCCACAGCAACGCCATGAGGCCAAGCATCAAGGCCAGTGGCCCGACCTGCTCCGGCGAAGGCCACCACAACGGCAGGTACTGCACGGCCAACTCCAGCAGGCCTACCAATAGCCGGGTCGCGTGTTCGAATAGCCACCAGCACGCAAGACCGAGGTAGGGCACGGGCGCGAACAACCAACCCAGCAGACCGAGCGGTACCAACACCGTGCTGACCAGCGGTACCGCCACGAGATTGACCAGCGGCGCCGCCGGCGCCAGCCGGGCAAACGCCAGCAGCACGGCAGCCGCCATCAACGGTGCCAGCAACAGTTGGGTGCGTACCAGCCCCCAACTCCAGCCGGCAAGCCCCCGCGGCCGCGAACGTCCCTGCCAGATCAGGATCAGCAGTCCTACGGCCAGGAACGACAACCACAGACCCGGACGCCACGCCGACAGCGGATCGATCAGCACGACCAGTCCCAGGGCCAGCCACCACGCCTGCCAGGGGCCTGGCGCGTGCCGCCCGCTGGCTACCCACAGCCCTATTAGGGTCATGATCATGGCGCGCATGGCCGGCGGTTGCAGGCCCGCCAGCCAGGCGTAGCCAATGGCGGCAACACCGGCCAGCCACCATGGCCAAACTGCCATACGCCAACGACTCGGCATGGTCAGTCGGGCCAGAACGCGGGCGACCAGTAGAGTGAAGGTCGCCACCAGTCCTACATGCAGGCCCGAGATCACTACCAGATGGGTGGTGCCCGAAGCGTTGAGTAGATCCCAGTCGTCCAGGATGAGCCGTTCACCCGCCCCCAGGGTCAGGGCAGCCAGCCAGCGCTGGGTCTGCTGGGACAGTGCCGTCGCGTCAAGGTAATCGACACCTTGCTGGCGCAGCGATACCGGCGCCGTCGCCAGCCGCACGGCGGCGGGCTCACGACGTACGTAGCCGGTCGCCTGGATACCCTCGCGCCATAGCCAGGCACCGTAGTCAAAGGTGCCAGGGTTGGCGAAGCCCGCGGGAGGTCGCAACCGCACGGTCATGGCCCACCACTCTCCCGCCTCGATTTCAGGCGCCTCGAAGTAGCTCAGCCGCACCCGGCGCAAGGCGTCGCATGACAGTCTGGTGGGGTCCAACGGTTGGCACGACTCCACGCGTACCAGCAAGCGACTGAGCCGCCCCTCTTTCTCGACCGATTCGACGCGCCCTTCCAGGGCGAGGTCGGCGCGCAGCAGCCCATCGGGCAGCACGGCACCTCTGGCCAGCAGTACCTGAGACGCCGCAAGGCCGATCACAACTGCCAGTGCAGCGGCCCGCCATTCGCCACGCGAGACCAGCAGCAGCAGGCTCAGGAACCAAAACTCGACCAGTCCCGGCGGCGCCCAGCGCCCCAAGGCCACGCCGACCAGCGCCGCTACCGCCAGCGGCATCGCCATGCCCAATTGCACTCCCTTGCTCCCCTTCTTCAGCCTCCGGCCAGTCTCGCCCCGTTGAGCGGCATTCCGCCCCCGGCATGGCAGGCCCCCTCCCAGACATGGATAATACCCGGGTCCCGAAGCAGCGAGCCAATCCGACATGCCGCGCCGATTCCTGCAGCGCTACATGCCCAATCCCGAAACGCTCAAACGCCAGCGCTCGCTGCGTTTCATGAGCCGCATGATCAGCGATCCCGGGCTTTGGGTACTCACCCGGCGCACCGTGGCCAATGCCTTTTCCGTGGGACTGTTCTGCGCCATGCTGCCGATTCCCTGCCAGATGGCGGTGGCTGCGTTCGGTGCCTGGATACTGCGTTGCAACCTGCCGCTCTCGGTGGGCCTGGTATGGATCACCAATCCTTTGACCATGCCGCTGGTTTTCTACGGCAACTATCGGATCGGCGCCTGGCTGATGGACACGCCGGCACGCGAGGCACCCGCTCGGATCTCGACGCGCTGGATCGCCGAGCGCACGGCCGATATCTTGCCCGCCCTGGCCTTGGGCTCGGTAGCAACGGCCATCGCATTGGCGATACTGGCGAACCTGCTGGTACGCCTGGCTTGGCGATGGCACATCTCGCGCAGTTGGAAGCAGCGCGCCCAGAAGCGACGCCTGCGGCGACGCGCATTGAACGAATGAGCCCCATGACTGGGGCTCAATAGGACAACGGACTCAGGCCTGCTCGGTGAGGCGCCCCCCATCCAGCCTCATTACCCGGTCCTGGTGAGCGGCAAGGGAGGCGTCGTGGGTTACCACGACGAAGGCGCAATCGGTGGTGCGGGCCAGTTCATCCATCAGCGCCAGGATGCTGGCCGCGGTGGCCTGATCGAGATTCCCGGTCGGCTCGTCCATCAATACCAGGCTAGGGTCGGTCACCAGCGCTCGGGCGATGGCCACGCGTTGCCGCTCGCCACCCGAAAGCTCGCCCGGCTTGTGGTCGGCGCGGTGCTCGATGCCTACCTTGACCAGCAGCTCGCGCGCCCTGGCCTCGGCGACTTTCTTGCGCTGACCACGCACGATCAGCGGCAGCGCGGCATTCTCCAGCGCAGTGAACTCCGCCAGCAGATGGTGAAACTGGTAGACGAAACCGATGTGGCGATTGCGGAATTTCCCCAGTGCCGCCTCGCCCAGATCGAGCAGCGATTCACCAGCGATATTCACCTCGCCATGCGTGGGGCGATCGAGCCCCCCCAGCAGATTGAGCAGCGTCGTCTTGCCCGATCCCGAGCTGCCCACCACGGCGACCCGCTCCCCCGCACGTACCTCGAGCGAGAGGCCATCGAGCACGGTGACGTCTTGCGGTCCCTCGCGATAGATGCGAGTCAGGTCGCGGCAAGCCAGCATTACCTTGCCGCTGGCGGTACGCTGCACGGGGCTTGGCTGGTTTTCGAGAGCCGAATCACTCATAGCGCAGCACCTCCGCGGGCTGCACGCGCGAGGCGCGCCAGGCGGGATAGAGGGTGGAGAGGAAGGTCAGGCCGAAGGCGGCAGCGACGATGTCGCGCACGTCGTCCCAGTGCAGTCGAGACGGTAGATCGCTGATGAAATAGACCCCGGCATCGAGGAATTGGATACCGAATACCGACTCGACCCAGCCGATCAGGTCCGAGACGGTCAGCGCCAGCAGAATGCCCAGGCCAACGCCGATGGCGATGCCGATGATGCCAATCGCCAGCCCCTGCACCACGAAGATGCCCATGATCGAGCGCGGCGTCGCGCCGATGGTACGCAGGATGGCAATGTCGGCATGCTTGTCGGTCACCACCATCACCAGGGTAGAAACGATGTTGAAGGCAGCCACGGCGATGATCACCGTGAGCAGCAACGCGATCATGCGCTTCTCCATCTGGATCGCCTGGAACAGGTTGCCATGGGAATAGGTCCAGTCGAGTCCGCGATAGCCGCTGCCCAGTTGGTTGACGATGGCACGGGTCTCGGCACCGGCGGCAAACAGATCGTCGAGTTCCAGGCGCAGTCCGCCTACCGCGTCGCCCAGACGGGCCAGGGTCTGCATGTCCTCGATGTTGGCGTAGGCCAGGTTGGCATCGAGGTCGGCGCCCACGCTGAAGATGCCGCTCACCGTGAAGCGCTTGAGGCGTGGGAATACCCCGGCCGGGGTAATCGAGGCCTCAGGCACCAGCAGCGTGACCCGGTCTCCTACGCCGACACCCAGATGACGTGCCAGCAGCGAGCCCAGCACCACGTTCCACTCGCCCGGCTGCAGATCGTCGAGGCTACCCTGGCGCATATGGTTGCCGATGATCGAGACGCGATCCTCCCATTGGGGATGGATGCCATTTACCATGGCTCCCTCGTTGCGCCCGGCCACCGAGAACATGCCCTGCTGCTCGACATAGGGAGCGGCGCCGATCACCCTCTCGCGCTGCATCAGCTGTTCCGCCAGCGCCTCCCACTCGACCAGGCCGCTGCGCGACTCGATCTTGGTGTGCGGCACCATGCCGAGGATGCGGGTGCGCAGCTCGTAATCGAAGCCGTTCATCACCGAGAGCACCAGGATCAGCACCGCGACGCCTAGCATCAGGCCCAGCATGGAGGTCATGGATATAAAGGAAATGAAGTGGTTGCGGCGCTTGGCGCGCACATAGCGCAACCCGATCAACAGTGGTAGGCGGTCGAGCATCATCGCGTTCCTTGTCAGAGGGGGCCATGGTACGGTTTTTTGCGCCGCGCTGCATCGGGCGCGTGTGGATTACCCAATGCTTGCAAGATTGTCGATGCACGCCTACATTGCGCCGACTCGCTACCCGGCACCGTTCCAAGGAAGCACTGAACAAATCGGCGAGCGAGATGAAGCGCAAGGCGCACGGAGCACAGGAACCGGAGCATATGGGATATATGTGAGGATTCCGAGCACCGCGCAACGCAGCGATTCGCTCGCGTAGGCATTTGTGCAGCGCTTCCCTAAGACGCGACTCAAGAGGCTCCGCTCATGGCCAACCGCCTGCTTCCCGAATGGCACCCTCAGGATGCCGTCCAGCTCACCTGGCCCAGCCCGGCCAGCGATTGGGCGCCTCTGCTCGAACGCATCGAGGCCACCATGGAAGCGATGGTGGTGGCCATCGCACGCTACCAGAGCGCGCTGATCGCCGTACCCGACACCGCCACCCGGACCCACCTGGAACAGCGCTTCGCCCACCTGGGTGTCGAGGCCTCGCGCCTTCGGCTGGCGGTGGTCGATGCCGACGACACCTGGACCCGGGACCATGGCCCCATCGCCATCGAGCGCGACGGCCGCCTCGTGCTGCTCGACTACGTCTTTACCGGCTGGGGTGGCAAGTTCGAGGCCGGGCGCGACAACCGGTTGACCCGGCGCCTGGCCGAAGCCGGCCTCTATGCCTGCCCCGTCGAGAGCCGTGACGTCGTGCTCGAAGGCGGCGCCATCGACACCGACGGCGAGGGTACGCTGCTCACCACCGAAGCCTGCCTGCTCAACCCCAACCGCAACCCCGAGCTCGACCGTCAGGCGGTGGAAGCCATGCTCATGGCCGATTTCGGCGTCGAGCGGGTGCTGTGGCTGGCCAACGGCCACCTGGAGGGCGACGATACCGACAGTCACGTGGATACCCTGGCGCGCTTCTGCGACCCGGCCACCATCGCCTACGTGCGCTGCGATGATGAAACCGACCCGCATTACCCGGCCCTGGCCGCCATGGAAGCCGAGCTCAAGGCGTTTCGTCGCGCCAACGGCGAGCCCTATCGCCTGGTACCGCTACCCTGGCCCCGGCCTTGCTTCGACCCGGTGGATGGTCATCGACTGCCGGCCACCTACGCCAATTTCCTGATCGTGAACTCCGCGGTACTGGTGCCTGTCTATGGCGATGCCGCCGACAGCCGGGCGTTGGCCGCCCTGGCCGACGCCTTTCCCGGCCGCGACATCGTGCCGATCGACTGCCTGAGCGTGATTCGCCAGCACGGCAGCTTGCACTGCCTGACCATGCAGCTCCCCCGGGGCAGCCTGAACGCCGCTACACAGCAAGGAGAAACCCCATGACCCGCACCCTCAAGGTCGGCCTGGTCCAGCAACCCGCCTGGCCCGACAAGGAGCGCAGCCTGGCCGAGAGCGAGGCCGGCGTACGCGAGCTGGCCGCCGCCGGGGCCGAACTGGTGATGCTCCAGGAACTGCATGCCACGCACTACTTCTGCCAGTACGAAGCCACCGAGCTGTTCGACCTGGCCGAGCCGCTGGACGGCCCCACCGGCCAACGGCTCGCCGCCCTGGCAGCCGAGCTCGGCATCGTGCTGGTGGGCTCGCTGTTCGAGCGCCGCGCCCCGGGCCTCTACCACAATACCGCCGTGGTCTATGACCGCGATCGCGGTCAGGTCGGGGTCTATCGCAAGATGCATATTCCCGACGATCCGGGCTTCTACGAGAAGTTCTACTTCGCCCCGGGCGATCAGGACGACAGCCGCAAGCAGGGCTTCCAGCCCATCGATACTTCGGTGGGCCGACTGGGGCTGTTGGTGTGCTGGGATCAGTGGTATCCGGAAGCGGCGCGCCTGATGGCACTCGCCGGTGCCGAAGTACTGCTCTACCCTACCGCCATCGGTTGGAGTCCCGGCGACGACGACGGCGAGAAGTCGCGCCAGAAGGAGGCCTGGACACTGATCCAGCGCAGCCATGCGGTGGCCAACGGACTGCCGGTAATCGTCGCCAACCGCGTCGGCCACGAACCGGATCACTCCGGCGTCGGCGACGGTATCGACTTCTGGGGCGGCAGCTTCGTCGCCGGCCCTCAGGGCGAGCTGCTGGCCCACGCCGGCACCGAGGCCGAGCGCCTGCTGGTCACCCTGGACATGAGCCGCGGCGAGGACGTACGGCGCATCTGGCCCTACCTGCGCGATCGCCGTATCGACGCCTATGGTGACCTGACCCGGCGCTATAGGGATTGAGTATCCTGCCGTGCCCCCTCGAAGGCCTGTCGCCGGGACAGCTGCGGAGATGGTCACAGAGGCTTTTAGGGTTGATAAAGAAAAACCCACCGCTGCGGAGACATGCGGTGGGTTTTTCCGTTTACAGCCGAGCTCAGGCGACCGGCGCTTTCCAGAAATCGCGGATCGAGGCGATGCCCTGGGCACCCACGGCGCGGGCGTGGTTGGCGTCGAAGCGGGTCATCCCGCCCAGCGCGAACACCGGCATGGCGGCACGTTCCACCAGCTGCTGGAAGTCATGCCAGCCCATCGGCGCCACCTCGGGATGCGATGGCGTGGTGCGCAGCGGCGACAACGTGACGAAGTCACAGCCGATACGGGCCGCCTGGCCTAGCTGCTTGCGATCATGGGTCGAGGCCGCCAGCCATTTGTTCTCGGCAATGGGTCGCCGCTCCAGGCTCATCAGCCGCTCGCTGGTCAGGTGGATGCCGTCGGCATCGACCTTGTCCAACAGCTCCGGCTCGGCGTTCAGCAACAGGCGCGCCCCATGCCGGCGGCACAGCGCCAGGGCGCGCTCGGCACGCGCCAGGTAGGCGGCTTCGTCAAGGGCCTTGGCCCGCAACTGGACCAGGCGCACGCGATCTTCCACCAGCGCCCGCTCCAGGTGCGCATCGAACACCGCTTCGTCCTGCTCCTCGGCGGTGATCAGGTACTCGGTCGGCAGCATCACCGCCTGCAGGATCGGCAGGTTGGCCGCCGGAAACGGGTAGTTGACCAGCTCGTCAAGCGGCACCCAGCGCACCGCCTGTCCTTCGCGTCCGAATGGTTCGCCGCTGAACTCATGCACCTGCCAGACGTCGAGCAGGATGTGCTTGTCAGGATATTCGTGATGGACACGAATCAGCGGCTGCGCGCGCCGGATCTCCACCCCGAGCTCCTCGTGAAGCTCACGCTTGAGCCCCTCCAACCCCGTCTCGTAGGGTGCCAGCTTGCCGCCCGGAAACTCCCACAGGCCGCCATGGTCGACGTTGGAGGGACGGCGGGCGATCAGCGCCTTCTGGCCATCACTGCTGATGATGGCGGCCGCCGCCACGTGCACCCTTCTCTTCACCATTACGTTCATTGACTCCTACCCGCTGGCCCCGCACCGTCACGAGCGGCACGGAGGTGATGTTCATGCGTCGCGGCCCTGTCCAACTGCGATGGCCTAGCTGCGATAATCGGCATTGATACTGACATAATCGTGGGACAGGTCGGAGGTCCATACCGTGGCGCTCTCCTCGCCTCGGCCCAGCGCGATGCGGATAGTGATCTCCTCCTCGCGCATCACCCGACTACCCTGCTCTTCGGTATAGCCGGCAGCCCTGCCGCCTTTTTCCACCAGCCTCACGTCGCCCAGGTCGATGGTCACCCGCTCGACATCGAAGTCATCAACCGGGGCGCGTCCCACCGCCGCCAGAATGCGCCCCCAATTGGCGTCGGAGGCAAACAGCGCGGTCTTGACCAGCGGCGAGTGTGCCACCGTGAAGGCGACATCCAGCGCCTCCTGGCGGCTCGTCGCCTCGCACACCTGAAGCGTGACGAACTTGGTGGCCCCCTCGCCGTCGCGAATGATCGCCTGTGCCAGTTCGGTCATGACCTGCTGCAGGGCATGACGGAACAGCGCCACTTCCTCGTCGCTGGCAACCGTGGCGCCACGGCCGGTGGCGATCAACACGCAGGCGTCATTGGTCGAGGTGTCGCCATCCACGGTGATGCAGTTGAACGAGCGATCCAGCGTCTCGCGCAGCAGCGAGTCGAGCAACGCCTGTTCGATGGCGGCATCGGTCGCCACGAAGGCCAGCATGGTCGCCATGTTGGGCTTGATCATGCCCGAGCCCTTGCTGATGCCGTTGATGGTCACCCTGCGTTCGCCCAGCTCCAGCGTCACGCTGGCCCCTTTCGGCCGGGTATCGGTAGTCAGGATGCCTTCGCCCGCCTGTTGCCACGCCTCGGCGTCACTCCCCAACGCCGCCAGCGCCGCCGGTAACCCGCCCAGCAGCCGCGCCATGGGCAGCGGCTCGCCGATCACGCCGGTGGAGAACGGCAGCACGCTGTCCTCCGACACGCCGGCGAGCCTGGCAAGTTCCGCACAGGTCGCCCGGGCATCACGCAGGCCGATCTCGCCGGTGCCGGCATTGGCATTGCCGGTATTGATTACCAGCAGACGGGCACCTTCTTCGCGCGATTGGCAGGCCGCCAGGTTCGCCTTGGCCACGGTAACGGGCGCAGCGCAGAACGCGTTGCGGGTGAAGCTTCCTGCCACCCGGGCGCCTTGGGGGATGTCGATCACCACCAGATCGCGCCGCCCTGGCTTCTTGATGCCGGCCATGGCAGTTCCCAGACGCAACCCTTCGATGACCGGCATGGCCGGGAAACGTGTCTCACCCACTGCCATGAATCGTGTACTCCTCAGTTAGTCCAGGGCGGCCGATTCGCCAGGCGGATCGGCCCTTGCTTCAACTCAGCTGACCGCAGCACTGCTTGTACTTCTTCCCCGAGCCACAGGGGCAGGGATCGTTGCGCCCCACCTTGGGCCCCTCACGGCGTACGGGGCGTCCATCGGCCGCGGTGGCCGGCGCTCCCGGCGCCTCGCCGTCGGCGGGCTCTGGCGCCTCGTGACGGCTGGCAGCGGCAGCCTTCTCTCGCTCCAGCGCCTCGCGGCGCTGCCGTTCGAGTTCGTCGACCTCTTCCGGCCGGCGCACCTGCACATGGCTGGTGATGCGGGTAATATCGGCCTTGATGTTGGCCAGCAGCGTCTGGAACAGCTCGAAGGCTTCGCGCTTGTACTCCTGCTTGGGGTTCTTCTGGGCATAGCCGCGCAGGTGAATGCCACGGCGCAGATGGTCCATCGACTGCAAGTGCTCCTTCCAGCGCGTGTCGAGCACCTGCAGCATGATCTGCTTCTCGAAGCGGCGCATCAGCTCGGCGCCCGCGATGTCGATCTTTTCCTGATAGATGCCGCGATGCATCTCGTGCAAGCGCTCGCGCAGCTGCTCCTCATGGAAGCGCTCGTCCTGCGCGGACCACTCCACCACGGGTGCCTCGAGATTGAATTCGGTCTTGAGGTGATCCTGCAGGCCGGCCAGGTCCCACTGCTCGGGAAGGCTCTGGGGCGGCACGAAGTCGCTGATGGCGAGATCGAGCACTTCGTCACGAATGCCCAGCACGTTGTCGGAGACGTCTTCGGCAGCGAGGATCTCGTTGCGCTGTTCGTAGATCACGCGGCGCTGATCATTGGCCACGTCGTCGTACTCGAGCAGTTGCTTGCGAATATCGAAGTTGCGGCTTTCGACCTTCTTCTGTGCCCGCTCCACGGCATTGGTGACCATCTTGTGCTCGATCGCCTCACCGCGCTCCAGCCCCAGCGCCTTCATCATGCGCTGCACGCGATCGGAGCCGAACAGACGCATCAGGCTGTCTTCCATGGACAGGAAGAAGCGCGTCGAGCCCGGGTCGCCCTGGCGACCGGCGCGGCCACGCAGCTGATTGTCGATACGCCGCGACTCGTGGCGCTCGGAGCCGATCACGTGCAGGCCGCCGGCCTCCAGCACCGCCTCGTGGCGAAGACGCCACTCCTCGCGCAGCGTTTCGATCTGCGCCTCGCTGGGATTCTCGAGCTTGGCCGCCTCGGCCTCCCAGTTGCCGCCCAGCACGATGTCGGTTCCGCGCCCGGCCATATTGGTGGCGATGGTGATGGCGCCAGGACGGCCAGCCTGAGCGATGATCTCCGCCTCGCTCTGGTGCTGCTTGGCGTTGAGTACGTTGAAGCTGAGCCCGGCCTGCTTCATCAGCCCAGCCAGGTACTCGGAGGTTTCGATGGAGGCGGTACCCACCAGTACCGGGCGTCCGGCCTCGGTTTCGGTCTTGACGTCGTCGATGATCGCCTCGAACTTCTCTTCCGCGGTGAGGTAGACCAGATCGTTGAGGTCGCGGCGAACCAGCGGGCGATTGGTGGGGATGACCACCACGTCGAGGCCGTAGATCTGGCGGAACTCGAAGGCCTCGGTGTCGGCGGTGCCAGTCATGCCGGCCAGCTTGTCATAGAGGCGGAAGTAGTTCTGGAAGGTGGTCGAGGCCAGCGTCTGGCTCTCGCGCTGCACCGGCACGCCCTCCTTGGCCTCCACCGCCTGGTGCAGGCCCTCGGACCAGCGGCGCCCGGGCATGGTACGGCCGGTGTGCTCGTCGACGATCACCACCTGGTTATTGGCGACGATGTAGTCGACATCGCGATGATAGAGGTGGCGGGCACGCAGCGCCGAATGCATGTGATGGAGCAGGTTGAGGTTCTGTGCGGCGTAGAGCGAATCCTCGGGCCCCAGCAAGCCTTCGGCGCGCATCAGCTCCTCGACCTTGTGGTGGCCTGCCTCGGTGATCTCGACCTGCTTGTGCTTCTCCTCGAGCAGGAAGTCGCCGCTCACCGGCGCCTCGTCGTCCTCGGAGGCCTCGCCCTTCTCCAACTGGGCCGCCAGACGGTCGACCACCTTGTAGAGCTCGGTGTTCTCGTCCACCGCGCCGGAGATGATCAGCGGCGTACGCGCCTCGTCGATCAGGATCGAGTCCACCTCGTCGACGATGGCGAAGCTCAGGCCGCGCTGGACCTTGTCCTCCAGCGAGAAGGCCATGTTGTCGCGCAGGTAGTCGAACCCGTATTCGTTGTTGGTGCCGTAGGTGATATCGCAGGCGTAGGCGGCACGCTTCTCCTCGGCGGTCTGGCCGGAGTAGATGATACCCACGGAGAGCCCGAGGAATTCGTACAGCGGGCGCATCCACTCGGCGTCACGGCGTGCCAGATAGTCGTTGACGGTCACCACGTGCACGCCGTTGCCTGGCAAGGCGTTGAGATAGACCGCAAGCGTCGCCACCAGGGTCTTGCCCTCGCCGGTCTTCATCTCGGCAATGCGCCCGCGATGCAGGGTCATGCCACCGATCATCTGCACGTCGAAGTGGCGCATGCCCATCACGCGCTTGCTGGCCTCGCGCACCGTGGCAAACGCCTCGGGCAGCATGTCATCGAGGCTCTCTCCGGCGGATAGACGCTGGCGGAACTCCTCGCTGCGCGCCTGGAGCGCGGCATCGTCGAGCGCTTCGAACTGCGGCTCAAGCACACCGATCTGCTGTACCTGGCGCTGCATACGCCTGACTTCGCGGTCATTCTTCGAGCCGACGACCTTGCGTAACAATGTATTGATCATGAGACGTCCATTCTGCGTGTCGCGTTCAGCCGGCACAGTACAGCGCTGGCGGCAGCCAGCCGTCACCGGCAGCATGGTTGGCTTATGGGCAACGCGGCGCGCAGGGAGGTCCGCGGCGGGAAAGGACGTCATGGGCGGCAGCCCAGCGACGCAGGGGAGCCGAGCGCCTGGGCACGGCACGCGTCACGCTGGCCCTCGGGCGCCGCTGCGGCCAGCGCGGCAGGGCACGCCGGCGAGCCACGTAGCGGCATCGCGCGCGCATCAGCGTCGGGGCGAGAATGCAGGTCTGTACCACCCGCTCGGCCAGACGCAGCGTTTCCGCCTGGGTCAAGCCAGCCGGCAGCAGACAGCTCACCAGCAGCCCGGCCAGCCACCAGCGGGACCGCTGTCGGCAGCGGGGCGAGGCCGTCGCTGCGCTGGCGAGGCTGCTATCCTGTGGCTGGGCGGCGGTCATGCTGTCGCGGATCTCCGAGCGTGTTAGGCTTGGCGTGTCGGTTCGGACGAGAAACAAGCCCATGAGTATAAAGGTTAAGCGCTCACGAGCACAGCCCATGTCTCGCCTGCTGGGAGGCAACGGGGAGCTGGCGCCGCTGATGCGCACGGCGATGCTGATCGGCCGGGCACAACAGCATTTGCGCGACCATCTTCCCGAGGAGGTGCGCGAGCATCTGTTCGTGGGTGGCTACCACGATGGCAGGTTGACGCTGCTCACCGATCGCGCCGTGTGGCTGACCTGGCTGCGCTACGAGCAGTCACGACTGCTCGAACTGCTGCACCAGTTGCCGGAGTTCGCCGCCGTAACCGGCTTCAGCCTGAAGGTACGCCCCGTGCGCCCGCTCAAGGTGCCGCCGCGCCAGTTGCGCACGCTGCCGGCGCCCGCCGCCGATGAGATCTCCGCCTGTGCCGCCGATGTCGACGATCCGCGTCTCAGGCACGCACTGGAGCGCCTCGCCTCGCACGCCGAACGAGGCAAGTGACGCAACCTGTCCAGTCAGCGCTCAGGCCAGGCGATAGATGACACCATCGATATCCACTTCACGAATGTCATCATAGGAGACGGTAATTCCGTTGATATCGCCGGGCTCACCCTCATGCTCGATCAGCATGGTCTCGGGAACGACCTTCACCCCGGTCACGCCCACGTGCTGGACACGCGCCGAGAAACGCTTGCCTTCGTGCTCGACCACCAGCCGCTCTCCGAACATGCAGCGTCCCGCCTGCTCTTTCAGCTCTTTCTTGCTCACATTCCTTTGCTCGCTTGCCATTGCTCTCCTCCGTCGCGCCAATCCTGATGAATTCGACAGGGTCGTTCCTTAACTGTAGGAGATGAAGGCACCAAGCACAGGGTGATACGGAGTGGAGACCGCACTGGGGCGGGCGTTATGCTGCCGGTAGCCCCCCGGCCCGGATCGCTCTTCCCGCGTCGTCACGTCCCGCCCATAGGAGACAGCATGCCTCTCAGCAAGACCCAATCCAGCTTCTACCGGCGCCTGTACCTGGCCCATCTGATTGAGCGCGGCATCGCCAGCGTGCCGGCCATCGTCGCTGCTACCGGCATGCCTCGACGCACCGCCCAGGATACGCTCAAGGCGCTCGAGGAACTGGACATGCGCTGCGAATTCCAGCCCACCCCCGGTGAGCGCCACAACAGCGGCAACTACAGGATCACCGATTGGGGGCCCATCGACCGTGAGTGGGTGGTGCGACACGCCGAGCGACTGCGCCTCACCCTGGGCTATCCTGCGCTGCCATGAAGCGACGCGGCTGGTTCCTGGGGACATGGCTGGCCCTGGCGCTTTCCTTGTCGGCTTGCGCCGGGCCGCAGCGGCAAACGCCGGGACCTGCTCCCAGCACACCCCAGCTGACGCCCCACCTGGTCATTGCAGACGATGGCTACCGCTTACCGCTGCGCCATTGGCCCGCGATGGGCGATACACGCGCGGTGGCGCTGGCGGTGCACGGCTTCAACGACCATGCCGGTAGCTTCGAGATCATGGCCAGCGCCCTCACGCCACATGGCATCGCAGTCTACGCCCATGACCAGCGCGGCTTTGGCACCACCGCGCAGCGTCGGCTATGGCCGGGTCAAGAGCGCCTGCGTGACGATGTCATCCTGCTCGCGGGCCTGCTGCGCGAACGCCATCCCGACACACCGCTCTACCTCGTCGGCAAAAGCATGGGGGCAGCCGTCGTCCTGCTGGCGATGAGCGCAGACACACCACCCCCCGTGAGCGGCAGCGTGCTGATCTCCCCGGCCGTGTGGAGCCAGGCAACCATGCCGTGGTATCAGCGACTCGGGCTGTGGCTGGGCGTGCGACTGTTCCCGCAGGCCAGCTTCTCGGTACGCACCCCACATCGCTTAGGCATCGAACCCACCGACGACGAAGCGATCAAGCACCGACTGGCCAGCGATCCGCTGATCCTGCGCAGCGCTCGGGTCGATACTCTTTATGGTCTGACGCGTACCATGGGGCTTGCCCTCGAAGCGGCAGAGGAACTCCCCCCTCCCTCGCTGATACTCTATGGAGACGCGGACCAGATCATTCCCATGCCGGCCTACTGCGCCCTGCTGCAGCGCCTTCCCGACAGCGAGGGTATCCGCCTGGCGCTCTACCCCGGCGGCTATCACATGCTGACACGCTATACGCGGCGCGACCGCACCGAGCAGGACCTCGCAGCCTGGCTGCTTGCGCCCGGTGGCAAGCTGCCCTCAGGCTACGAAGTCACGCGTGTGAGCACGCTGGCTTCGCGCTGCGATTGAGCGCTAACCTCGCCGGGCAGATGAATTCAACAGGACGAAAAAAAGCGGCGGGCCATGCCCGCCGCAAGACACCGATCAGTCGCGCTGACCGAGAGAGATGCCTGGTGGTGTCAGATTTCGAAGCCGAGGCCGAACTCTTCCGACGTAAGCGCCATCAGCGGCTCGGCGCCGGCCTGGATCATGCGCGCATGGGCCAGGGTGCGCGGCAGCAGGCGCTGGAAATAGAAGCGCGCCGTCTTGACCTTGGCCTCGTAGAAGGCCGCTTCTTCGCCACCCGCCGCTAACGCTTCCCGAGCCTGCTTGGCGGCACGGGCGAAGAGATAGCCCAGGGTCACGTAGCCGGAGTACATCAGGTAGTCGACGCTGGCCGCCCCCACTTCTTCACGATCGTTCATGGCCTTCATGCCGATGCCCATGGTCAGCTCACCCCACTCGGCGTTGAGCTTGGCCAGCGGTGCGACGAACTCGGCGAGTTCGGCATTGCCCTCTTCGGCTTTGCAGAACTTGTGGATCTCCTTGGTGAAGACCTTGAGGCTCTCGCCCTGGCTCATCAGCACCTTGCGGCCCAACAGGTCGAGCGCCTGGATGCCGGTGGTGCCTTCGTAGAGTCGGGTGATGCGCGCATCGCGCACCAGCTGCTCCATGCCCCACTCCTGGATGAAGCCGTGGCCGCCGAAGACCTGCACGCCCTCGTTGGTGGCCTCGAAGCCCACCTCGGTCAGGAATGCCTTGACGATCGGCGTCAGCAGGCCCAGCAGCGTCTCGGCACGCTCGCGCTCGGCGGCATCCTGGCCGTGTTCGACGATATCGAGCAGCTGCGCGGTATACAGCACCAGCATCCGACCACCCTCGGCGAAAGCCTTCTGGGTCAACAGCATGCGTCGAACGTCGGGATGCACGATGATCGGATCGGCAGGCTTCTCGGGCGCCTGAGGGCCGGAAAGCGCACGCATCTGCAGACGGTCGCGGGCATACGCCAGCGCGTTCTGGAAGCTTGCCTCGGTCAGGCCCAGCCCCTGGATACCTACGCCCAGGCGCGCAGCGTTCATCATGGTGAACATGCAGGCCAGCCCCTTGTTGGGCGGGCCGACGAGGAAGCCGCGGGCAGCGTCGAAGTTCATCACGCAGGTGGCGTTGCCGTGAATGCCCATCTTGTGTTCCAGCGAACCACAGGCCACGCCGTTGCGCTCGCCCGGGTTGCCTTCGGCATTCGGCAGGAACTTGGGCACCACGAACAGCGAGATACCCTTGGAGCCTTCCGGAGCGTCCGGCAGCTTGGCCAGCACCAGATGCACGATGTTCTCGGCCAGGTCGTGCTCACCGGCGGAGATGAAGATCTTGGTGCCGGTGATCTCATAGGCGCCATCGGCAGTGGGCACCGCGCGCGTCTTGATCAGCCCCAGGTCGGTGCCGCAGTGCGGCTCGGTCAGGCACATGGTGCCGGTCCACACGCCTTCCACGAGTTTGGTGAGGTAGGTAGCCTGCTGCTCCTCGGTACCATGGTGTCGCAGCGCATCGGCGGCACCATGGGACAGACCGGGATACATGCCCCAAGCCAGATTGGTGGAACAGACCATCTCATTGAGCACCATGGCCAGTGAGTGCGGTAGCCCCTGGCCACCGTGAACGGGATCTGCCGCCAGGCTCGGCCAGCCGCCTTCGACGTACTGCTGGTAGGCTTCCTTGAAGCCCTTGGGCGCCTTGACCTCGCCGCCTTCCAACAGGCAGCCCTGCTGGTCGCCGCTCTGGTTCAGCGGCAACAGCACCTCGCGAGCGAAGCGTGCGCCCTCCTCGAGAATGGCGCTAACCACGTCCGGCGTGGCCTCCTCACCGCCCGGCAGACGGGCGTAGTGGGCAGGATAGTCCAGCATTTCGTCCATCACGAAGCGAAGGTCGCGCAGGGGGGCCTGATAGTCTGGCATCTCTACTCTCCACAGAAGGTCGCCATGAAAGGTCGCCTGAGATCGGGCGATGGAAGCAGCCGCAGCCGCTTTCAAACATGTGTTTGAAACTAGCCTGCGACTGGCTCAGAGTCAAGCGTCCGTTTTAATTCTTGTAAGCTTCTCTCGATTACCAGCCGACCCGCCGCACCTCCTCGCCTATAGGTGAGATGCCTAAAGACTTGCCTGTGGCACACAAGGTCACGATGACTTGAGAAATATTATTTCATATCAAGTTATTGTAAATTTTATCTGTTGCCAGATTATACGGCTCAACAAAAAAATGTGTCGCAATAAATGGTGCGCCATCTAAATAGGCGCACTGACTCCTGAGAGACCGTGCTGCCACGCTTCGCCGCCTAGGGCATCGCCTCCTTCAGCCTTTCCCGCAGTGTCTCAAGTCGCGACTTGAGCTCAGCAATCTCTTCAGGCGGCTGGCCACTGGCCATGACCACGCAGTCGGGAATCTCTTGGGCTTGCGCCTGCATCGCCCTGCCCCGTTCGGTGAGAAACAGCTCGACGACCCGCTCGTCGCGACGGCTGCGCACTCGCTGAAGCAGACCATCAGCTTCGAGACGCTTGAACACCGGAGTGAGCGAGCCGGTATCGGTCATCAGGCGTCGACTGATGGCCCCGGCGCTTTGACCATCTTCCTGCCACAGCGCAAGCAGCACCAGGTATTGGGGATAGGTCAGACCAAGCCCCTTGAGCAGGGGCTTGTAGAACTTCGTCATCAGCAAAGAGGTGGAATAGAGCGTGAAGCAGAGCTGATCGTCGAGCTTGAGCTCGGAGCCGATCTCCTGGCTGGCCATGTGGCGCTCCCTATGGCATCTGATAATGCGCCCTACGCTAGCGCGCCAGCCGGTACCTGCCAAGCAGGTACCGCCAACGCTCACTGCATGCGAATGCCACCGTCCAGGCGTATCACCTCGCCATTGAGCATGGGATTGGTGATGATCTGCTCGGCGAGACGGGCAAACTCGTCGGGATATCCCAGCCGCTTGGGGAACGGCACCGAGGCCGCCAGCGCCTGGGCGGCCTCGTCGGGAATCTCGCTCATCATGGGGGTCTGGAATACGCCTGGGGCAATGGCCATCACGCGGATGCCGTGGCGCGACAGCTCGCGTGCCGCCGGCAGGCTCATGCCCACCACGCCGGCCTTGGAGGCACTGTAGGCGCACTGCCCCACCTGGCCGTCGAAGGCAGCTATGGATGCGGTATTGACGATGACGCCGCGCTCGCCGTCGTCGCCCGGCCCATTCTTCGCCATGGCGGCAGCGGCCAGCCGCATCACGTTGAAGGTGCCCACCAGGTTGATCTGCACGGTACGCGCATAGGCCTCGAGATCGGCGGGGTTTCCTTCGCGGTCGACCAGCTTGGCCACGCTGACCACCCCGGCACAGTGCACCACGCCGGCCAGCCCCGCCTCACCGCCCAGGGCGACTGCGGCATCGACCGCCGCCTGAATGTCCTTGGCCGAGGTCACGTCGCCGCGCACCGCGCGGGCCGCCTCACCCAGCTTTTCGGCATGGCTCTCGACGGCCTCGCTCAGGTCGCAGAGCACCACCCGGCCGCCGCCGGCGACCAGGCGTTCGGCGGTGGCCGCCCCCAGCCCGGAGGCGGCGCCGGTGATCAGAAAGGTACGGTCCTTCACTTGCATTCAGCAATCTCCCGGTTATTTCGCCGCAGGTGCGGTCGTGTTCGCCTTCTCCGTGGCATCAGCACGCAGCTTGAAGCGCTGAATCTTGCCGCTCGGCGTCTTGGGCAAGGTCTCGACGAACTCGATGACCCGCGGGAAGGCGTGGGTGGAGAGTCGCTCGCGTACCAGTTGGCGAATCTCGTCGGCCAAGGCGTCGCTGGCCTCGAAACCTTCGCGCAGCACGATGTAGGACTTGATGATCTCGCCGCGGATCTCGTCGGGCTGGCCAACGGCAGCCGACTCAGCCACCGCCGGATGAGTCATCACGCTATTCTCCACGTCGGTGGGTCCCACCCGGTAGCCGGCGGTAGTGATGATGTCGTCGTCGCGCCCGGCGAACTGGAAGGTGCCGTCCTCGTTGCGAATCACCACGTCGCCGGTCAAGTAGTACCCCTCGGCGAAGGGATGCTTCTCCTGCCAAGTGTAGCCGGCGAAGAAGTGCGCCGGTGAACGGGCGATGTCCACCGCCAGCACGCCAGGCTCGCCCGGGGGCAGCTCCCGATACTCAGCGTCGAGGATCGCCAGGCGATAGCCGGGCATCGGCACTCCCATGGCGCCGACGTGCTTGGGATGCGCCAGCGCGTGGTGGTTGCAGCAGGTCATGCCGGTCTCGGTCTGGCCGTAGTGGTCCATGACCGGACAGCCCAGCGAGCGCTCGACCCAGGTCACCACTTCGGTGTTGAGCGGTTCGCCGGCGGAGCTGGCCACGCGCAGCTCGAGCGTCCGATGGGCGTCGTCGAACAGGCCCGAGGCCTTCATCAGGCGATAGGCGGTGGGGGCGGCGGCAAAGTTGGTGATGCGGTGACGCTGCATGAAGGCAAGCGCTCCCTCGGCGCTGAAGCCCGCCTCGCAGAAGTGGGTGGTCACGCCCAGCAGCAGCGGCCCGGCTATGGCGTAATAGAGCCCGTAGGCCCAACCGGGATCGGCCATGTTCCAGAAGCGGTCACTCTCGCGCAGGTCGATGGCGAGTTCCATGTAGAGCGCAAAGGCCGGCATGCCGGAGAGCGGCACGGCCACGCCCTTGGGCTTGCCCACGGTGCCGGAGGTGAACATCTGCAGGAAGGGCGCGTCAGGGGCGAGCCGCGGCGGATTGGCCTGAATCGGCTTATGCGCCAGCGCCTCGCGCCAGTCCAGATCGGCGTCATGTCCTTCGCTCGCGCCACCCACCGCCAGCACCGGCGGGCATTGCGACAGGCCATCGAACTTGAAACGATTGGCGTGATCGGTGATTACCAGCTTGGTGTCGGCCCGCCCCAGGCGGTAATCGACTGCATCGGGGCCGAAGGCGGTAAACAAGGGCTGATAGACCGCGCCGATGCGCCAGGTGGCCAAGACCGCCACCAGCAGCTCGGGCGAGCGCGGCAGCATGCAGGCGATACGATCGCCGACGCCGAGACCGCGCTCGGCGAACCAGCCCGCCAACCTGGCACTCTCGGCCTCCAGTTCGGCGAATGTCAGCCGATTGACGTTGCCCTGAGCATCTTCATGGATCAACGCCAGCACGTCGCCCCGACCTGCGCGCAGATGGCGACCACAGCACGACTCGTAAGCGTTGAACTTGCCATCGCCATGATCGTCGAGGCGAGCGATGACCTCGTCAATGGAAAAGCCTTCGTAGTAGGCGGAGTACTCAGGAAGCTGTTGGGTGCTCATGAACTGCCCTCTCGTACCGGTTTGTGCTTGTTGTTGAAACGCCGCCTCGGCTCCGTTGCCCCTCACCGAGGTGCACTCGCTGCGATGTACAGCGCGAATCTGTTCTGCTTAAATGCCGTTGACGTAAGCGTCAACCTAGCAAGCGCTCGGTACAAGCTAGAAGCAAAGCACGGGCAGGGCAACCCCCAGGAGGAGCGACCTGGGCTAGACCTTGGTCGACTGCCCCGGCTGGACATGGGTCGCAGGGGCGATCATGGCGACGAGTTCGTGGGCCAGGTCTTCCGGCTTGCGCGGCCCTTCGGGGTCGTACCAGCGTACCGTCCAGTTCAGCGCCCCCATGACGAAGCGGGACACCAGGAAGCGATCGCCGTGGATGAGCCCGGCTTCCAACGCTTCGTCGATGACCTGCTCCCACAACGCTTCATAGGCGTCGCGTAGATGGCTCAAGTGGTCCCGTGCCGCAGGATCCAGCCGGCGCCACTCGTAGAGTGCGACCACATGCGCATTGCGGTCGGTCAGCAGGGTTTGCAGGTGGGCGCGGGCCATGGCATGGAGGCGCTCGCTGGTCGAGTCACCGCACTCCTCCAGGGCCTGCCGCGCCAGCATCAGGGCATTTTGAGTGCCCTCCTCGATGACGGCCGCCAGGATTTCCTGCTTGTCGCGAAAATGGTGGAACAGGCTACCGGACTTGATGCCCATTTCCTGGGCCAGCATGCGCACCGTGGTGCGGTCAAATCCCTCCTGGACGAACAATTGCGCGGCCAGGCGGGTCAATTCCTTACGGCGAGGAGACTCGTTAACGACATTCATCGGGTTTACACTAGCGCTTGCTTGGTTGATCTTGAGAAAAGCACAGCGGCGCTGGCAGGTCAACGCAGCAGACTGCGGACAACGCCAACGAGACGACCGAGAGCCTTGTCATGGCTGGCTCTCGCAGACCATTAGCACAACGAATGATTTGACAGGAGACCGCCACCATGAGCAGCCCCAACGATATCGTATTCCTTTCCGCCGCCCGCACCCCCATGGGCGGCATGCTGGGCAGCCTCTCGAGCCTGACCGCCCCGGAACTCGCCGCCACCGCCATTCGCGCCGCGATCGAGCGCGCCGGCATCGAATCCAGCGCCATCGATGAAGGCATCATGGGTTGCGTGCTGCCGGGCGGCGTCAAGCAGGGCCCGGCCCGCCAGGCGATGCGCCAGGCCGGCATTCCCGACGGCATCGGCGCCACCACCATTAACAAGCTGTGCGGCTCGGGCATGAAGGCGGCCATGCTGGCTCATGACCTGATCCGCGCGGGCAGCGGCGAGGTGATCCTGGCCGGCGGCATGGAGTCGATGTCCAATGCCCCGCACGTGCTCACCAAGGCGCGCACCGGCTATCGCCTGGGCCACGGCGAACTCAAGGATCACATGTTCCTCGACGGCCTCGAAGACGCCGAGACCGGCAAGCTGATGGGCGTCTTCGCCCAGGACGTTGCCAGCGAGCGCGGCTATTCCCGCGAGCGTCTGGACGATTTCGCCATCGCCTCGCTGGAGCGGGCCATGGAAGCCACCAATGACGGCCATCTCAAGGCCGAGATGGCGCCGGTCACCGTCACCAGCCGCCAGGGTGAAAGCGTGGTCGAGCACGACGAGCAGCCGTTCCAGGCCAAGCTCGACAAGATCCGCCAGCTGCGCCCCGCCTTCGCCAAGGACGGAACCATCACCGCGGCCAACTCCAGCTCTATCTCGGACGGCGCCTCGGCGCTGATCCTGGCCAGTCAGGCCGCCGCCGACCGCCTGGGCAGCAAGCCCCTGGCGCGGATGCTGGGCCACAGTACCCACTCCCAGCACCCCAGCGAGTTCACCATCGCCCCGGTAGGGGCCATCGACAAGCTGTTGAAGAAGCTCGACTGGAGCGTCGCCGACGTCGACCTGTTCGAGATCAACGAGGCCTTTGCCGTGGTCACCCTGCTGGCCATGGACGGACTCGACATCCCCCATAGCAAGGTCAACGTCTTCGGCGGTGCCTGTGCCCAGGGGCATCCCATCGGCTCCACCGGTTCGCGGATCATCGCCACCCTGATCCATGCCCTGCGCACCAAGGGCGGCAAGCGCGGCATCGCCAGCCTGTGCATCGGCGGCGGCGAGGCCACCGCCGTGGCAGTCGAGTTAATCGACTAAGCCAAGCCAAGTACAGGCCATGTCAACGCCCGCCTCGAATCGAGGCGGGCGTTTTCATGAACGGGGTGCCGAGAGCCGATCGAGGCGCAGTCGCTCCCGGCCATCGAACAGCCGGCGGCTGCCCACGGCCACCGCGGCCAGGGTGCCGAAGCCGGTGCCCAGGGTAATCGCGAACATGATCAGGATCTGATACTTGACCGCCAGCCCCGGCGCCGTACCGGCGAGTATCTGGCCGGTCATCATGCCCGGCAGGCTGACCACCCCGGCGGCGGCCATGGCGTTGATCATCGGCATCAATCCGCTGCGCATCGCCTCGCGCCGAATGTCGCCGATCGCCACCTGCCAGGGCTCGCCCAGCATCAGCCGGTTCTCGATCACGCCGCGCTGGCGCCAGGCAGTATCGGTCAGGCGATCCAGCGCCAGGGCCACCCCGGTCATGGTATTGCCCAGCAGCATGCCCAGCAGCGGTATGGCGTACTGCGGCCGATACCACGGCTCCGGGCCAATGACGACCGTCAGGGTCAGCACGGCCACGGTGAAGGAGGAGAGAAACATCGACAGCGTGCCGATGCCGAAGGTCCAGCCGCCCAGCAGCCGGCGCTGCTGCCGCGCCATCACCTCGCGCCCGGCGATCAGCAGCATCGCCAGCGCCATCAGCACGACCCATACGAGTCGCTCGGCGGCGAACAGCGCCTCCAGCACCAGCCCCACCAGCGCCAGCTGAATGACAGTGCGCAGTGCGGCGATCAAGAGGCTACGGCTCATTCCCAGCCGCAGGGCAGCGGTACAGCCAGCCAGCATCACGACCATCAATGCCGCCAGTGCCAGCTGCCACCAGGAGAGTTCTATTACGCCCAAGCGACCTCCGCCTCTTCCAGCCGCCCGCTCACGATCCGCCAATGGCGGCTGGCCACCCGGGAGATCTGTCTTCGATCATGGGCGACCCATAGTGTCGGCCAACCTCGCGAACGAATGCGCTCCGACAGCCAGGCTTCTACGCAAGCGCTGGTCGCGTCATCCAGGTTGGCGGTCGGTTCATCGAGCAGTAACACTTGCGGTTCGCGACTGACGGCCCGCAACAGCCCCAGGCGCTGCTTCTCGCCGGTGGAGAGCCGGCCCACCTGCCAAGACAGAGTCTCGCGAGTGAATCCTAGCGCCTGCAGCTCCACATCGGCCGGCTCGTCGGCGAAGTGTTGCTTCACCGTTTCCGCCCACCAGTGGCTTTCCGCGGGGACCAGCATCACCCGGCGCCGCCAGGCGTGTCCAGGCACCTGCGCCTGGGCCTGATCACCCAACCAGACCTCACCCTCATGGGGCTCGAGATCGGCCACCGCCCGCAGCAGACGGCTCTTGCCCGAGCCACTGGCGCCAGATAGGCAGACGATCTCACCGGGCAAGACCTCGAGATCGATATTGTTCAGCGCACCGATGCCGACGCCTGCGAGCCGGAGGGATTCGGTTAGGCTCACATCGCTTCCCCATCATCAGTCATGACCGAATCATATCAGCGCAGGCCCTTGGCACGACACGAGAAATATTGCTCACATATGGAAAAGCATATATTTTTCGCCCATCCCTTCGTGTACAGGAGCGGCACATGTCCGACGATACTCTCTCGCAGGCTCCCTCCTCTGCCGAAGGCATGGGACGATTCGAACGCTTTCTCTCCGTATGGGTAGCGCTTGCCATCGTGGCCGGTGTACTGCTCGGCCAGTTTGCCCCCGCCGTACCCGAGACGCTGGCCCGGTTCGAGGTTGCCCAGGTATCGATCCCCGTGGCAATTCTGATCTGGGCCATGATCTTCCCGATGATGGCCCAGGTCGATTTTGCCGCCGTGCTCGGCGTTCGCCGCCAGCCCAAGGGACTTATCATCACCACCACGGTGAACTGGCTCATCAAGCCCTTCACCATGTTCTCCATCGCCTGGTTCTTCCTGATGGTGCTGTTCCGGCCCTGGATACCAGAGGCACTGGCCCAGCAATACCTGGCTGGGGCGATCCTGCTCGGCGCCGCACCTTGCACCGCCATGGTCTTCGTCTGGAGCTATCTGACCCGTGGCGATGCGGCTTACACCCTGGTTCAGGTTGCACTCAACGATTTGATCATGCTGTTCGCCTTCGCTCCCATCGTGGTGTTTCTGCTCGGCGTCTCCAACATCCAGGTACCTTGGGATACCGTGGCGCTGTCGGTCTTCCTCTATATCGTCATTCCGCTGACCGCCGGCTACCTGACCCGGCGCTTTCTCATCGCTCGCCACGGCAATGAATGGTATGACAGCGTCTTCATGAAGCGGATGGGGCCAATCACTCCCATCGGTCTGATCGTCACCCTTGTGCTGCTGTTCGCCTTCCAGGGCGACGTGATCCTCACCAACCCGCTGCACATCGTACTGATCGCGATTCCGCTGATCCTGCAGACCTTCCTGATCTTCTTCATCGCCTACGGCTGGGCCAAGGCCTGGAGAGTGCCGCACAATGTGGCTGCCCCCGGTGCGATGATCGGCGCCAGCAACTTTTTCGAGCTGGCCGTGGCCGCCGCCATCGCGCTGTTCGGTTTGCAGTCCGGCGCGGCGCTGGCCACGGTGGTGGGCGTGCTGGTGGAAGTGCCGCTGATGTTGGCGCTGGTGCGCATCGCCAACAACACCCGACACCACTTTTCGTCAGCCAGCGTGGGCCGGGGCTAAGCTGACTCGAGCAGCGCTTCAACCGGGCGCTGCACGGGCGTCTCCGTGTCTTCGGACTCCTGCCGGAAACCAACCGCAGGCGGCCCCCATGACCCGGTCATGACATGGGCAGGTTGCGCAGCGGGCAGCACGAAGCGCTGGGCCTGCTCCTGCATGCGCAGCGATTGCGCCTCGAGCTCGCCGGCACTGGCCGCGGCCTGTTCGACCAACTGGCTGCTGTCACGAGTGGAACCCTCCATCTGCCCCATGGCCCGGTTTACCTCCTCGATGCCGAGCCGCTGCTCGGCCGAGGCGTGCACAACCTGCTCCATCAGCGTATCGACCCGTTCGATGGCGTCGATGATGCCCCGCGTATGCTCGGCAGCCCGTACCGAGAGGGAATTGCCCTCAGCCACACTTGCCCGGGAAGCCTGGATGCGCTGCTGGATGTCCCGTGCTGCCTCGGCGCTGCGCGACGCCAGGGCACGGACTTCGCTTGCCACCACCGCGAAGCCCCTGCCCTGTTCCCCGGCGCGAGCTGCCTCGACCGAGGCGTTGAGCGCCAGGAGGTTGGTCTGAAAGGCGATCGACTCGATCACGCCCACGATACTGGTGATTTCTTTGGAGTGGCCATGGATGTCGTCCATGGTGGCAATGAAACGCGTGATGACTTCCTCCCCTTCTCGTGCACGCTGGGCGGCGGCCTCCGCCGACTCGCCCACCTGACGGGCATTGTCGGCATTGCTGGCAACGGTCGACGTCAGCTGCTCCAGGCTGGCGGCGGTCTGCTCGAGCGCCACGGCCTGCTGGCGGGTCTGGGCCGCCAGCGCCTGGTTGTGCCAGGCCATCTCCCGACTGCCCAGGTGGACGTTATCGCTGGCACTTCGCAGGAAACCCACGGTCTCGATGAGCGAACGCTGCATGGTGGCAAGCTCGGCATACAGTTGGCCAATCTCGTTGCGCCCTCTCGCTTCTACCGGGGCGGAGAGGTCTCCCCTCGCAATACGCTGGAAGTGCTCGATGATACGTCGCAGCGGGCGTATGACATTGACGGTGACGCCCCAGACCACCCCGACGATCAGCAAACACGCCACGGCCAGAGACGCCAGGATGGCCCAGGCCATTCCATCGGCAAGGCGCTCGAAACGCACCTTAAGTGCCTCGCCCTGGGCCGTCGAATCGGTGAGAAAGGTATCTGCCGCCTCAATGAAGGCCTGACCGCTGTCGTTGACGCGGGACTGACCGGAGCGATAACCGGCATGGTCACCGTCCTCGAGAAGCATCAGCTGCAATTTGAGGTTGTTATTGACCAGAGACTGGTAACGACCCGTCAGCGTCTCGACAGCCGCCTGACGTTGCTCGGCCATGGGAATCTCGAGAAAAGTCTCGAAGGCGAGTTCGGCCTCGGCAAGGCGATCTCGCGCGCGATCGAGAGCCGGCCCGGGCATTTCGAAGGAAGGTACCCGTAGCAGCTCGGCGGCTCGGTCCATCTCGATCCGTGCCTGGAGGACATTGGTATAGGTGCGATTCAAGGCCCCGGCCTGCTCGACGTTGAGCCGGTTGAGGGTATCGAAGGCATCACGGCTCATCTTGTTGGAGACCAGACCCAAACCTCCGGCACCCAGGATCAGCACGCTGAAGGCTACCAGCACCAGCGACCAGCTGAGCCGTACCGTCATGTCTTGGAATCGTTTCATACGCTCCCCGCGCGTTGGTGGTCGTCCGACACGGCCATGGAAGGCCGCCTCGTCGGGGAACATAAGTAACAGCTGAAGATGACAGTTCGAGGAAGACAGGAAAAACGAGAGGAACGACCAGGATTAATCAACAAAACGCAGCGCGGCGCTCCGGACGGTTACCCATCCCAAGCAGACGCGCCTGCAAGGCGTCCAGGCGGGACGCCTCACCGGCCTCGGCGGCGGCGAGGACGGCCGTCACCCAGTCTGCGAGGCGCTCGGCCAGCCGATAATAGACCCACTGGCCATCGCGATGATCCTGCAGCAGCCCGCATTCGCGCAGCTGCGCCAGGTGGCGCGACACCTTGGGCTGGGATTCGCCTAGCGCATGGGTCATCTCGCACACGCACAGCTCGCCCTCGCGCCAGATCAGCAGCGTCAATTGCAGGCGAGTCTCATCGGCGAGGCACTTGAAGAGTCGGGCAGGCTCGGGCAGGGTCAAGGCGCCTCCTTTTACGACGGGAGTTGGCGTCACCATTCTACGTCAATCCCGGTGCACCAACAGCGGCGGCTGACGCCGCCACGCCCACGCTTCCTCAGCGCGCGAGATCCCCCCGCGACGCGACTTCAAGCCATAGCACAAGACGGCGGCGAATCTCCTGCAAGGCCTGCTCATAGGCATCGGGGCGGCCGATCAACCGGGGATCGCGAATATCCCAGAATAGCCGCTCCTCGCAGCCGCCAGGCCATTCGCGACAGGCCTGCTGCGCCTTGTCGCAGAGAATCATCACGGTATCGAAGTGCTCGCCCTCGAATGCCTCCAAGGGCTTGCTGGCCAATCCCTGGGTGGAGATGCCCTGCTTCTCCAAGGCAGCCAGTGCCAGTTCGTGCGGCCGGTCGGGCTCGGTGCCGGCACTGAAGGCCTCGAAGCGATCTCCCGCCATGTGGCGCAGCAGCGCCTCTCCCATCAACGAGCGCGCCGAGTTGGCATTGCACAGGAACAGCACACGTTTGCGTGTCATGAACGGCTCCTCAGCCATAACGTCCGGTAATGTAGTCTTCGGCCTTCTTGGTGGCAGGGTTGGAGAACATCGTCTTGGTATCGTTGTACTCGATGATTTCGCCAAGATGGAAGAAAGCGGTGTAATCCGCGACTCGCGCTGCCTGCTGCATGTTGTGGGTCACCGTGACGATGGTGAACTGCTTCTTGAGCTTGTCCATCAGGTCTTCGATGGTGGCGGTCGATATCGGGTCCAGCGCCGAAGTCGGCTCGTCCATCAGGATCACGTCGGGCTGCACGGCGATCGCGCGCGCGATGCACAAGCGCTGCTGCTGCCCGCCCGACAGCGACGTGCCGGGCTGGTGCAGCTTGTCCTTTACCTCCTCCCACAGGCCGGCATCACGCAGGGCGCGCTCCACCAGTTCGTCCTGCTCGGCCTTGCGTCCGACCAGGTCGTGCATGCGCGGTGCGTAGGCGATGTTCTCGTAGATCGACTTGGGGAACGGATTGGGTTTCTGGAACACCATACCTACGCGGCGCCTGAGCGCCACTTCATCCATCTTGCGTGCGTTGACGTCACGACCGTCCATCTCCACCAGCCCCTCGATACGCACGCCGGGGATCAAGTCGTTCATGCGGTTGAGACAACGCAGAAAGGTCGACTTGCCACAGCCCGACGGACCGATGAGTGCGGTAACGTTCTTCTGGTACAGGTCGATGTTGAGGCTTTTCAGCGCCTGGGATTCGCCGTACCAGAGGCTGAGGTCTCGCACACGGATGCTCAACTCGTGATTGGCATCCTGATTGCGCGTCACCGGCTGGCCGGTCTGAGAACGAGACATGGGGGTACTACTCCGCTCGGATACTTGAATGTTCATCGATTCGTGACCTCGGTTGGCCTACCAGCGGCGCTCGAATTTCTTGCGCAGGATGACGGCAGTGGCATTCAGGAAAATGAGAATAGACAATAGGACCAGGATGCCGCCCGCGGTTTTCTCGACGAAGGCGCGCTCCGGCTCCCCCGCCCAGGTGAAGATCTGTGCCGGCAGCACGGTGGCGGCCTGGGTGAACGAGGCCGACACGTCAGGAATGAAGGCGACCATGCCGACGATGATCAGCGGCGCCGTCTCCCCCATGGCCTGGGCCAGGCCGATGATCGAACCGGTCATGATGCCCGGCATGGCCAGCGGCAGCACGTGGTCGCGAACCACTTGCCAGCGCGAGCAGCCGACGCCGAAGGCGGCATGGCGAATCGAATCCGGCACGCTGCGCAGCGCCGTGCGCGTGGCGATGATGATCACCGGCAGTGTCATCAGCGCCAATGTCATGCCGCCCACCAGCGGCGAGGAGCGCGGCACGCCGAAGAAGCTGATGAAGATCGCCAGCCCCAGTAGGCCGAACAGGATCGAGGGGATCGCTGCCAAGTTGTTGATATTGATCTCGATCAGCTGGGTAAAGCGATTGTCAGGGGCGAACTCCTCGAGATAGACCGCCGTCATCACCCCGATGGGGAAGGAGATGGCCAGCGTCACCAGCATGGTCAGCACCGTCCCCACCGCGGCAGAGAGAATGCCCGCACTCTCGGCCATCTTGGAATCGCCGCGCGTGAAGAATGTGGTATTGAAACGCAGCTCCAGGCGGCCGGCTTCGATCAACTCATCGACCACCTCCTGCTGGTTGCCGCGCAGCTTGTTGTCGTGCCCCTTGAGGTACTGGTCCACTTCGCTCGTGGCCAACACCCAGCGGGTCTCGCTGGTGCCCAGCAGCTCGGGATTGGCACGCAGCTGGCCAGGAATGAGGCGCTCGAAGGTCCGGCTCACCAGCCTGGCGACCTCGGGGTCCATGGCGGCACGCCCCATGCGGGTCGCATCCTCGTTGTACTCCAGCTCGACCTGGATATAGGCCTGCTGGAAGGCCGGTAGCCCCTTGCTCAGCATGTCAGCAAAGAACAGCACCAGAAAGAGGCCTGCCAGCCCCAGCGCACTCATGGAAATCCACTTCAGCCGCGCCGACTTGCGGTGACGCTTCTTCAGCTGCGAGCTGATGACGTCGAAGGATTGGCTCATCGGGTCGTATCCTCGGCGTTACAGGTTGTTGACGCGGTATTTGGCACGGAAGCGACGAATCATCAGCACCGACACCAGGTTCAGGCTCAGCGTGACGGCAAACAGCACCAGCCCAAGGGCGAAGGCCGAGAGCGTCTCGGCGCTCTCGAACTCGAGATCTCCGGTCAACGCGGCCACGATGCGCACCGTCACGGTGGTCATGTCCTCTAGCGGGTTGGCCGTCAGGTTGGGCCGCATGCCGGCGGCCATCACCACGATCATGGTCTCGCCTAGCGCTCGCGACACCGCCAGCAGCGACGCAGAAATGATGCCGGGTAGCGCCGCGGGAATGACCACGTCGCGAATGGTCTCCCCCTTGGTCATGCCCAGGGCCAGCGACCCCTGCCGCATGCTGTCTGGCACGGAGTTGATGACATCGTCGGAAAGCGACGAGATGAAAGGAATGATCATGATGCCCATCACCACGCCCGGTGCCACGGCATTGTTGAACGAGGCATCGAGGCCGAAGAAACCGGCAATGTTGACGATGATCGGCGCCACCGTGATGGCAGCAAAGAAGCCGTAGACCACGGTGGGTATGCCGGCCAGCACCTCCAGGGTCGGTTTGGCCAGGGTGCGCACGCGCTGGGGAGCGAACTCCGCCATGTAGATGGCCGCCAGCAAGCCGATGGGAATGGCTACCAGCATGGCGATCGCGGTGATCATGAAGGTGCCGGCGAACAGCGGTACCGAGCCGAACTGGGCGGCACTGGAGGCGTCGTCCGCCCGTCCGGCCGCTGCCAGAAAACTCGCGCCCGGATTCCACACGGTGCCGGTAATGAACTCCCAGAAGTTGTGCATCTGGAAGAAGCGCAGCGCCTCGAAGACGATCGAAAACAGAATACCGAAAGTGGTGAAGATCGAGATCAGCGCAGCACTTACCAGCAGCCAACGAATCACCCGCTCGATGGCCTCGCGGGCATGAAAGTCGGGACGCACGCAGCGGATACCGACGGCGGCGCCGATGGCGGCGACCGCCAGGCTGACCGCCAGCAGGTAGGCGGTGGGAATCTCGGCCCCCACTAGCAGCATCAGGAAAGCACCGACGGCGCCGACCAGCAACGCCGGCCCGGCGGTAGCGACGACCGTGAACCAGGCGTACTGATCGGGCTGGGCGTACATGGCCTGGCCCGAGGCTCGAACCCTGGCAGCCTTGGACCGCCCCAGGAAGAAAGCGATCAGCCCCAGCAACAGCAGGCCGCCTAGGAAAAGGATCAGATATTGATTGGTCTGCATGTCTCTCTCTCGGGTAACTGACGACGGCAGGGTGCCGGAACGTGCAACGGCCGGCAACCCGAGAGTTGCCGGCCGACCAGGCCTCCCTGCCTGCTGCCTTGTTATTTCAGGTCGGAAGCCTGCAGGCTGGCACGCTCTTCGACCCTGGCGCGCGTCTGCTCGCGCTCTGCCTCAGGCAGCGGAATCAGGCCGAGGTCTGTCAGGTAACCACCCTCGCCGATCATCTCCTCGGAGACGAACATCTCGACGTAATCATACAGCGGCGGTACGTCCTGAGCGTGCTGGTTCTTCACGTAGAAGAACAGCGAGCGGGCGATCGGATAGTCGCCGGCACTGATGGCCTCGGCTTCCGGCTCGACGCCGCCGATGCTCGAAGCGTTCAGCGCCTGCTGGTTCTCGACCAGGAAGGAGTAGCCGAAAATGCCGAAGGAGCCGGTGTCTTCTGCCAGGCGCTGGACGATCAGGTTGTCGTTCTCACCCGCGTCGATATAGGCGCCGTCGGCCCGAATATCGGTGTAGGCTTCGCCACCATAAGCCTCCATGTCTTCGGAGACGGCCTCCATGACCAGCTCCTCGAAGGCATCGCGAGTGCCGGAAGTAGTGGGCGGCCCATAGATGGAGATTTCGCGATCCGGCAGCGAGGAGTCGATATCGCTCCAGTTCTGGTAGGGGTTGTCGACCAGCTCGCCGTCCTGCGGCACCTTGGCTGCCACGGCCAGGAACAGCTGCTCGAGGGTCAGGTCCAGTGCTTCGTTCTCACTGGACTGAGCGAAAACGATGCCGTCGGAGCCGATCTTGACTTCGGTGACGTCGGTGACGCCGTTCTCTTCGCAGCGCTCGAGCTCCGAGGATTTGATGCGGCGAGAGGCGTTGGAGATGTCGGGAGTACCCTCACCCACACCGTTGCAGAACAGACGGATACCACCGCCGGAGCCGGTCGACTCGATCACCGGTGTCGGGTATTCGGTGACGGCACCGAACTCCTCGGTCACGTAGCTGGCAAACGGGTAAACGGTGCTGGAGCCGACGATGCGGATCTGATCGCGAGCCTGTGCGACGCCCACCACGCCCATGACGGCGGCAGCAACGATCGTGGTCTTGAAGACACGGCTCTTGATGGTGCGGTTCATGCGGGTCACTCCTGTCGATGAGAAAGGTATCTCGCCCTTGCATGGCATACGATGCCGACACTCGATGACAGCTTCATGACAATGTGACCAAACTTTATCGCCCCCTCAAATCCTGGCAATTCAATCAGGGCGACGACGGGCCAGCAGCCGTCAGCCCTGCCCTGCCCGCCAGCACACGCAGCCCCAGGTTGCCCGCCAGCGAGGCTCCCAGCATGGTGGCCACCATGGGCCAGGCGCTGTCGATCTGGAAGGCACCCACCAGCACGCCGGCCAAGGCGCCGCAGGAGAACTGGATGCTGCCCTGCAAGGCAGCCGCCGTGGCGCTCATATGATGGAAGTGATCGAGCAGCGAGGAGATGGCGTTGGGCGCCACCAGGCCAATGGTGCCGGCGAACAGCATGATCAGCGGCACCACGCTCCATAGCGACTCCAGCCCGGTAGCGACCAGCAGTGCGAGCCCGGAGGCCGCCGCCAGTTGAATGGCCAGCCCCAGGCACAGATTCTGTTGCGGACTGCGCCGGCGCAGCAAGCGGATGTTGAGGCGATTGGAAGCCGCCATGGTGACCACGTTGACGCCGAACACCAGCGGATAGTGTCCCGGGCTCAGCCCGTAATGCTCCAGATAGAGGAAAGGCGAGGCAGTGATGAAAGCAAACAGCCCGGCGAAGGACATGGAGGCCGCACACACGTAGCCCATGGCCTCGCGGTGGCGCAGCACGCTGACATAGTTACCCAGCATCTGGCGCGGCGAGGCGGCAGGCGCGCCGGGAGCGCGGGTCTCCGGCAGCCGGGTACCCATCAGCCACATCAGGAAGGCGGCATAGCCGGCCAGGAAGACGAAGATCAGCCACCAGTCGCCAAGATAGAGCAGCCCACTACCCACGACCGGCGCCGCCAGGGGCGCCAGCAGCATGATGATCGCCATGGTCGACATCACCTTGGCAGCCTCCCGACCGCTGAAGCAGTCCCGCACGATGGCCGCCGAGTTGACCACCGTGGCACCTCCCCCCAACGCCTGCACGAACCGCCAGGCCAACAGCTCCGTTAGCGAGTCGACGCTGGTGATCACCAGGCTCGCCAGGAGGAAGACCACCAGGCCGCCCAGCAGTACTGGCTTTCGCCCCACCCGGTCGGAGAGCGGCCCGAACAGCAGCTGCCCCAGGGCAAAGCCGGCCAGAAAAGCGCTCAGCGAGAGTTCGGTATGGTGAATACTGGCGCCGATACTGTCAGCCAGTGCCGACATGGCGGGTAGATAGGCGTCGATGGCAAAAGGCGCCAATGCAGTATTGGTAGCCACCAGCAGGGCCACGCGTCGGGGAGAGAGGGTCAAGAGAACTCCGTGTGACCTCGGTAGAAAAAGCTAGGAGGCTAATCATAGCGCAACTGCCGGCGTGTTGCCTCGGCCAGGCGGCTGTTCGCTTCACCTTCCAGTTGCTAAAGTGGCTCGATACTGACACTCAGGAGTGACTGCAATGGCAGAGGACCTGCTTAGCCAACTCAAGACGATGAGCACCGTGGTGGCCGACACCGGAGACATCGATGCCATCCGTCGTTTTCAGCCCACCGATGCCACCACCAATCCTTCGCTGATCCTGCAGGCCGCCCAGCACGAAGACCGGCGCAAGCGGCTTGGGGAAATAGCCCGGCAGGCCACCGACATCGACGATGCCCTTGATGCCGTGGCCGTGGAGATCGGCAGCGAGATCAGTGGCCTGGTGCCCGGCTACGTCTCCACCGAAGTCAGCGCCCGGCTCTCCTTCGACACCGAGGCGACCCTGGCCCGGGCTCGTTCGCTGGTCGAGCGCTACGACCGCCACGGCATCGGCCCCGAACGCATCCTGATAAAGGTCGCCTCGACCTGGGAGGGCATCCGCGCCGCCCGCCAACTGGAGCGCGAAGGCATCCATTGCAACCTGACCCTGCTGTTCAGCTTCGCTCAGGCACAAGCCTGCGCCGATGCAGGGGTCACGTTGGTCTCGCCCTTCGTCGGCCGCATTCTCGACTGGAACCGGACCAAGTGGCCGGATGCCGACTTCAGCGGCGACAACGACCCCGGCGTCAAGTCGGTCAAGCGCATCTACGAGCACTACAAGGGGCATGGCTACAAGACCATTGTCATGGGAGCCAGTTTCCGCAATGTCGGTGAGATCCTGGCCCTGGCCGGCTGCGACCGCCTGACCATCTCCCCGGCCCTGCTCGGCGAACTGGCCGAGAGCCATGAGCGTCTCGAACGGCGGCTAAGCCCGGCCGGCGCCGAGACCTCGCCGCCGGAGCCCCAGGACGAGGCAGAGTTTCGCTGGGCAATGAACGAGGACGCCATGGCCACCGAGAAGCTGGCCGAGGGCATCCGCAAGTTCGCCGACGACCAGCGCAAGCTGGAAAAGCTGCTGGGAGAGCTGCGTCAGTAACATGACCGTCGCGAGAACAGAATGGGACGGGGGCGTGGCGTCTTGCCTGACGCCACGCCTGGGAACGTTCGCTAGTGCTTGTCGGTATGGGAGGTCTCTTGTGCCTCCAGCATTTCGACCAGCGGCTGAAACTCTTCCCGATTGTGATCGCTCATGCGCATGAGGATACGGTGCGCCTCGAGGATGCGCTTGCGCATCCCTTCCATATCGGCGGGAATTTCGGGCAGGTCGCTGAGTTCGCAGGTTTCGGTCAGCGGAGCCTTGACCATGGCGAAGAACTGAGCGAAGCCCATGACCTCGAGCATGCGCTGCACGTCGGGATTGTCCACCACGATGGTGGGCTTGTAGAGGATACGATCCTTGACCGCCATGGCCACCTTGGCCAGAAAACCCAGTGCAGTGGAGTCCACGTTGGTGGCCTCACGCAGATCGATTATCAGCGATTGCAGGCCCGGTGTGCGGGCGAGCTGCTGGGCCTGAGTATCCAGCGTCGCACAGAGCGTCAAGCGTACGTCGCCGCACAGCTTGAGCACGAAGACACCGGAGTCGAACGCCGCCTGGACGCGGCCCTCATTCGTGATCATTACCAAATCCGCTCAACATCATGATCGTCAGGTCATCGGGCAGTTCCTGTGCGCCGTCATCCCCTTCGGCATCGATGTCGCGGGGAGTGTCCAGCATCAGGCTGTCGCGAAGCCGCTCCAACGTCGTACAGGTACGCACTCGTTGCTCGAGTTCCCTGAGCCGCGCGTCGAGCGTTTCGCCCGGCAGGCACTCCAATACTCCATCCGAACACAACCATAACCGGAAGTTCGCCGGTAACCTATACCTCAAACGTGGATACTCCACGTCAGGAAACAGGCCTACCGGCATGCCCTCACCGGGCAGCTCCAACACCTCGCCATCCGCCACCAGTAGCGGCTTGGGCAATTGCGCGCCCAGCGAATAGTGAAGCTCGCGGGTCTGTCGGTCAATCACGCCGACGAACAGCGTGGCATGCTTGCCTATCCCGGCGTCCAGCAGTTCCCGATTGAGCGCCGCCAACCAACGCGCTGGCAGCGCCTCCGGCTGGCAGGCATTCCAATCGCCCAGCCAGCGGTTGAACAGGTACTTGAGCAGGACGGTGACGAACGCGGAAGAGGCGCCGTGGCCGGATACATCGGCAAAATAGAACAGCGTGTATCGCTCGTCAAAGCGCTGGAAGTCGAGGAAGTCCCCCGACAGGTAGAGCGAAGGGATCAGCCAGTAGTCGCAGGTCACGCCACCGATGGTTTGTGGGTGGGGCGGCAGCAGCTTGCGCTGGATCTGCCCTCCCGCCTGCTGGTCGAGACGCAGCAGTGCCAGATGCGTTTCCAGGCTCTCGTTGAGTTCTTCCAGATGCGCGTTGAGCTGTGCCAGGCGTTCACGGTCCTGCTTGCGCTCATTCTCAAGCTGGCGCAGCTCGATCGCCTTGCGGATCATGCGCCGCAGCAATTGGCCGTGGCGCATCGGCTCGACGACATAGTCCACCAGCCCGACGTCGACCGCCGTCAACAGGTCGGCGTCGAGGCGTGAATCACTGACCACGACGGTGGGCAGACGTTCCGTCAGGCTCGACCATGCCAGGCTGGGAATCGCCTGGGCATGGGCGACGACCAAGGCCGTCTCCGGCGGCAGATCCTCGAGGCGTTGTGCGGCATACACCGCCAGACCATCGCGGGCGATGGTGTCGGCCAGGGCATCGCGATAGGCACCGGGCTCATCGAGTACGCCGATCAACGGCTTGGATGCATCCATCGGCTCAGGCCTCAATCGGCGAAGTCAGCATCATCGAATTCGCTGTCATCGAAATCGTCATCGTCGAAATCGAAGTCGAATTCATCGCTGGCAAAAGGATCGTCGCCCTGCTCGCCGTCGGAGACCTCGAAGCGTCGGCGCTGCAGGTAGGCATCGCGAATGAAGACATAGCGGTCTCCGCGGATCAGTTGCTCCTGATCCAGAAAACCTGCCCGCACGTCGACGATACGCAGCGCGGTCAAGCCGTAGCGCACCTTATCGTCCTCAACATAGGTCAGCGGATAGGTATACGCATCCAACGGCAAACCGGACGTATCGCGCACCGTGCTGGGGCCCAGTAGCGGCAGGACCAGATAGGGCCCCTCTCCGACGCCCCACACGCCAAGCGTCTGGCCGAAGTCCTCCTCATCAGCGGTAATGCCCATGTGAGTGGCAAAATCCCACAGGCCGGCGATGCCCACCGTCGTGTTGATCACAAAGCGCGACGTCGATAGTCCGGCATTGGCGGGCTTGCCCTGCAGCAGACTGTTGAGCGTGGTGCGGATCTCCCCCAGGTTGGAAAAGAAGTTGCCGACACCGGTCTGCACCGGTTGCGGCGTCACCGCACGATAGCCGCGAGCCACCGGTTTCAGTACCGTCCGGTCGATCGCCTCGTTGAAGGAGAACACTCGGCGATTGAAGCCCTCCCAGGGATCATCGGGGTGGCGCTCCTCCACCGCCACCCGCCCGGCACAGCCTGCCAGCATGGCCAGGGCGGCCAGGGCGACCAGTAGGCGAGTGGCAAAGCCGGTCTGCTTCACGACCATCGGATACGTCTCCTCAGAGGTTGGCGTGGGGCGATGCGTCATTGGCGACGCACCACCACGCAGCCGGCACTGTACCCGGCACCGAACGAGCAGACCACCCCCAGCGCACCCGATGCCAGGTCGGCATGGTGCAGATGGAAGGCAATGATCGAACCCGCCGAGCTGGTGTTGGCGTAGCGATCCAGGATGATCGGGGCCTGGCCAGGCTCGGGGTCGTGACCCAGGACACGCCGCGCGATGAGGTCGTTCATGTGGCGGTTGGCCTGATGCAGCCACAGGCGTGAAAGATGCTGTCCGGAAAGCTCGAGGCTGGCCAAGTGGTCGCTGATCAGCGCCGCCACCATGGGGCAAACCTCCTTGAATACACGTCGCCCCTCCTGCACGAACAGCTTGTCGCTGGCCAGGGGGTCGCTGTCGGTGACCCTGTTGAGGAAGCCGGCATTGTTGCGAATGGCATTGGAGAAGCGCGTGGCCAGGCGCGTGCCGAGGATCTCGAAACGCACCTCTGCCGTAGCCAGCGCGGCATCCTCCAGCACCACGGCGGTACAGGCATCGCCGAAGATGAAGTGGCTGTCGCGGTCGCGGAAGTTGAGGTGAGCCGAACAGATCTCGGGGCTGACCACCAGGGCACGCTTGACGTTGCCGCCACGAATGGCGCCTGCAGCCAGGTCGATGGCAAAGGTGGCCGAGCTGCAGGCCACGTTCATGTCGAAGGCATGTCCCAGAGTCCCCAAGGCCGCCTGCAGCTCCACCGCCACTGCCGGATAGGGACGCTCCAGGTTGGAGCATGCCACGATCACCATATCTATATCGCTAGCGGCGATGCCGGCGGCCTCGAGCGCCTGGCGCGCTGCCGCCAAGCCCATTTCGCACTGGAGCGAGGGCTCGTCGTTGTCGCGCTGCGGTAGCCGAGGACGCATTCGCTCGGGGTCAAGGATGCCCTCGGCATCCAGGACGAAGCGACTGTAAATGCCCGATGCCTTGACGATGAACTCGCTGCTGGAGTGCAGTAGGGGTTCGCGCTCGCCGGCCTCGATTGCCGCCGCGTGACGCGCATTCTCGGCGTCTACCCAGGCGTTGAACGAAGCGACCAGGGCATCGTTATCGATGGCGTGCTCCGGTGTGAAGAGTCCCGTACCGGTAATCACGACGTCTGTCATCATCTTCTCCCTCGTGCGGCCGCCTGGCCGCTGGCTCTACATCGGCAAGCCGATGCCTCATGTCTCGTATATCGGCAGGCCAAGTTCAGCCTTGACCGTGCCCCACCAGCTCCGCCCAACGCCGCTCGAGACGCTTGACCGACACCGGCATGCGGGTGCCGAGCTGCTGGGCGAACAGCGACACTCGCAGCTCCTCGATCCACCAGCCGAACTCCACCAGCTCGGGGTCCTCGTGGCCGCCACGACGCAGGCTCTCGCGACGTGCGGCCAGGCGCGCCTCGAAGTCCTGGACCTCCTGCATGTGCATCTGGTCGCGCATGCGTTCGCGGGGCGCCTTCTCCAGCCGGATCAGCGCAGCTTCCATGTAGCGCGGGTACTCCTCGAGCCACTCGCCCGCCTCGCTCACGAAACCGGGATGCACCAGCCGTTGCATCTGGGTCTTGAGATCACTGTATACCAGGGCCAGCGCCAGGTTGAGGCTACCCTTGAGCGCCTTGGTAACGGCCAGATGGCCTTCGAGTGTGCGTTTGAGCGTGGCCACCAGCGCCTCGGCTGTGGGTACCAGCTCGGCCTGGGTCGCTTCGAGCCGAGCGTCGAGCTCAGCGGCCGAGCGCGGCAGCGGCGACTGGGCCATGCCGCGGGCGAAGACCGCCTCGACCACGTCGTCGAACAGTTCGCGCTTGCTGCCTACCTTGGTAAACAGCAGAGCACACGCCTCGAGCCCCTTGAGGCGCTGGATGCAGCGCACCTGGTCCGGCAGACGTGTCATGGCCAGCCGCACCACACCGCGGCGATGTGCCTGTTCGGCCTTGCCGGGATGATCGAACAGTTCGATCCGAAAGGCCTCGCCTTCCGTCACCAGCGCCGGGTAGGCCTCGACCCGGATGCCCGCTTGGGTGGTCACCCGCGACTCTGGCAGCGGCGATTCGGGCAAACCGGTAACGTCGGGCGCGTCGCTGACCTCGGCGGCCAGCGCCCGCGCGCCCTCGCCCGCCGCCACTTCGAAGCGGCGCTCGAGTTCGCGTACGTCGCGCCCCTGCCCCAGCAGCCGGCCTTGATGATCGACCACCCTGACGTTCATGATCAGATGCGGTTCGAGCTGGTCGCTACGCCAGTCGTCGGGATGCAGCCGTATTCCGGTGCGCCGCCGCAGGAATTCGCCCAGTGCCTCGGTAAGCGGTACGTCGTCTGGCGTCAGCGTCTCCAGTGCGGCATCCACCCAGTCGGGAATCGGCACCACCTGGCGTCGGATCGCCTTCGGCAATGACTTGAGCAAGGCAATGCACTTTTCCCGCAGCAGCCCCGGTACCAGCCACTCGAGGCGTGCACTCGGCAGCTGGGGCAGCATGGCCGCCGGCACCGTCAGCGTCACGCCATCGTCCGCCGCGCCGGGCTCGAAGCGATACTCGAGCGGATAGCGCACCCCGCCGAGCACCAGCTCATCCGGATATTGCGCCTGGGTGACCTCCGCGGCCTCCCGAGCCAGCAGGGCAGCCCGATCGAACTTCAGAACGTGCGGATCCTGGGCCTCGGCTTTTCTGCGCCAAGCCTCGAAGCCCTTGCCGTTGACGATGTCATCGGGAATCTTCTCGTCATAGAAGGCAAAGAGGGTTTCCTCGTCGACCAGGATGTCGCGCTTGCGCGCCCGGTCCTCGAGATCCTCGACCTCTTCCACCAGAGCGCGATTGTAGTCGAAGAACTCACCCTTGGTGCGAAATTCGCCCTCCACCAGGGCGCGGCGAATGAACAGCTCTCGTGCCTCGCGCGGCGCGACCGGCCCGTAGTGTACGCTGCGCCCGGCCACGATGGGCAGGCCGAACAGGGTCACCTGCTCCTTGGCTACCACCTGGGCCCGCTTCATCTCCCAATGGGGATCGCTGTAGCTGTGCTTGACCAGATGCTCGGCCACGGGCTCGATCCACTGTGGCTCGATCTTCGCTACCGTACGCGCGAACAGTCGGGTGGTCTCCACCAGTTCGAAGGCCATCACCCACTTGGGTGACTTCTTGGCCAGGCCCGAGCCGGGGTGAATGACGAACTTGCGGTTGCGCGCGCCGAGGTATTCGCGATTCTCGGTGAGCAAGCCGAGATGGGAGAGCAGGCCCGGAAGCAACGCCTTGTGCAACTGCACGGCGCTCTGGCGGCGCACCTGCTGACGAGCCTGTTCATGCGCGTCCCCGTCTTGCGCAGGCTCGGGCAGCGGTGTGGGAGGCGGCACCTCGATCTCCATGTCGCGCAGCAACTGTCGCAACTGGCGGAAGGTATCGTGCCATTCGCGCAGACGCAGGTAATTGAGGTAGTGCTCCTTGCACCAGCGCCGCAGTTGATTGCCGGAAAGCTCCTCACGCGCCGCCTCGAAGCCCTGCCACAGGTTGAGCAGCGCGACGAAATCGGAGTCCGGATCATGCCAGCGCCGGTGGGCCTGATCGGCGGCCTGACGCTTCTCCGCCGGACGATCGCGCGGGTCCTGTACCGCCAGGGCCGAGACCACGACCAGCACGTCGCGCAGCCCACCCTGTTCGGCGCCTGCCAACACCATGCGCGCCAGGCGTGGATCGATGGGCAGCCGGGCGAGCTTGCGCCCCGTCGGCGTCAGGCGATTGCCTCCATCCACCGCCCCCAGCTCGAACAGCAAGCGAAAGCCATCCTTGATGAAGCGCGAATCGGGCGGGTCGACGAAGGGAAACTGCTCGATGTCGCCGAGCTTGAGGGAGAGCATCGACAGGATCACCGACGCCAGGTTGGTACGCCGGATCTCGGGGTCGGTGAATTCGGGGCGGGAGAGGAAATCCTCCTCGTCATAGAGGCGGATGCATACGCCCTCGGCCACGCGCCCGCAGCGCCCCTTGCGCTGGTCGGCACTGGCCTGGCTGACCGGCTCCACCGGCAGGCGCTGGATCTTGGCGCGGTAGCTGTAGCGGCTGATACGCACCAGTCCCGGGTCGATTACGTAGCGGATGCCGGGAACGGTGAGCGAGGTTTCGGCGACGTTGGTCGCCAGCACGATGCGCCGCCCGGCATGAGCAGCGAATACGCGATTCTGCTCGGCATTGGAGAGCCGCGCATAGAGCGGCAGGATCTCGGTGCCTTTGAGGTCGGCGCGGCGCAGGGTATCGGCGGTTTCACGGATCTCGCGTTCGCCGGGCAGGAATACCAGGATGTCGCGAGGCCCATGGAACCAGCGCTCGTCGCGCTCGACCTGCTCGATCTCCTCCACCGCGTGGAGAATGCCCTCCTGCAGGGTGCGGTCGGCCTCGTCGTCGGCCTCGCGCACCAGCGGCCGATAGCGCACTTCCACCGGATAGGTACGTCCCGAGACTTCCACCACCGGGGCGGGCTGCGGTTCGCCATCGGCCCCGGGCAGGGCAAAGTGCTCGGCGAAGCGCGTCACGTCGATGGTCGCCGACGTGATGATCACCTTGAGCTCGGGTCGCCGCGGCAGCAATCGCTTGAGGTAGCCCAGCAAAAAATCGATGTTGAGACTGCGCTCATGCGCTTCGTCGATGACGATCGCTTCGTAGCGGCGAAGGTCGGGATCGTGGCGGGTCTCGGCCAGCAGGATACCGTCAGTCATCAGCTTGATCAGGGTGTCGTCGCCGGTCTGATCGGTAAAGCGTACCTGGTAGCCCACCTGCTCGCCCAACGGCACCTCGAGCTCCTCGGCCAGGCGCGCCGCCACCGAGCGCGCCGCCAGCCGCCGCGGCTGGGTGTGGCCAATCAGGCCGCGACGCCCCAGGCCCAGCTCCAGGCACAGCTTGGGCAATTGGGTGGTCTTGCCCGAGCCGGTTTCCCCGGCCACCACCACCACCTGATGATCACGCAGGGCGGCGAGAATCTCGTCGCGGCGTTCGGCCACCGGCAGCTCGGAAGGATAATTCAGCGTTACCGGCTGGGCCGCGCGCCGAGCCGCCAGCGCCGCAGAACGCTCGACGCTGCGGGCCACCTCGGCCAGGCCTCGATCCACCGGCTTGCCCTCGCGCAAGCGACGCGTCAAGCCGTTCAACCTGCGCACGAGGGCGTCACGGTCACGCAACATGACCTCGCCCAATGCCTGGTCCAGGCGCTGCAGCTCGGTCTTGTCATCGGTATAGCCAGTGGAGGTAACGGTACTCACGAAACGCCTCTTGCCAAGGAAAACCTGCCCGCCCCGGCATGCCGGGGCGGGCAGGTCATTGTAACGCTGCTGGCCGAAGCTCGGCCAATCTCCGGCGGATTCGCTTTCGCGCACTGCAGGCCGATGTCGGGGCTACTGCTTCTCGCTCTGCTCGTCACGCAGCTGTCGACGCAGCACCTTGCCGACGTTGGTCTTGGGCAGCTCATCGCGGAACTCGACGAAGCGGGGCACCTTGTAGCCCGCCAGCTCTTTCTTGCACCATTCACGCAGGCCCTTCTCGTCCAGGCTTTCGTCCCGAGCGACCACGAACAGCTTGACCGCCTCGCCGCTGCTCTCGTCGGGCACTCCCACCGCCGCGGATTCGACGACGCCAGGATGCTTAGCGACCACGTCTTCGATCTCATTGGGATAGACATTGAAGCCGGACACGAGAATCATGTCCTTCTTGCGATCCACGATCTTGATGTAGCCATCCCCCTGGAGTACCGCGATATCGCCGGTATGGAACCAGCCATCCTCGGTCAGGACCTTGGCCGTCTCCTCGTCGAGGTTCCAGTAGCCTTTCATCACCTGTGGACCCTTGACGCAGAGTTCGCCCGGCTCGCCCAGCGGCAGGGTGTTGCCGTCGGCGTCCACCACCTTGACGGATGTGCCTGCCACCGGCTTGCCGATGGTGCCGAGCTGGATAGCGTCGATGGGGTTGAAGCTGACGATCGGGGACGTCTCGGTGAGCCCGTAGCCCTCGGCGATGGGACACCCGGTGATCTCTTCCCAGCGATTCGCCGCCGCCTTGGTCAATGCCATGCCGCCGGAGATGGTCAGATGCAGGCGCGAGAAGTCGAGCTTGCGAAAGTCGTCACGGTTGCACAAGGCATTGAACAGCGTATTGAGACCGATGAAGCCTGAGAACTTGATCTTCTGCAGCTCCTTGACGAAGGTGTCCAGATCGCGAGGGTTGGTGATCAGGATGGAATGGTTGCCGGTCTCCATCAGGAACAGGCAGTTCACCGTGAACGTATAGATGTGGTAGACCGGCAGAGGCGCGATCACCACCTCCTTGCCCTGCTCCAGACCTGGGCCGATGGCCCCTTCCGCCTGGAGCATATTGGCCACCAGGTTGCGGTGAGTGAGCATGGTGCCCTTGGGCATGCCCGTAGTGCCCCCGGTGTACTGCAGTGCGGCGATATCGTCGAGCCCCCGCTCGACCTCGCGATGCTGTCGGGAGGCGCCAACCTTGAGCGTCGTACGAAACGGGATCGCCATCGGCAGCGAATAGGATGGCACCATCTTCTTGACGTGCTTGACCACGGCATTGATCAGAAAGCGCTTGGGGAAGCCGTGCAGATCGCCAAGCTCGGTGACCAATACGTGCTCGATATCGGTACGGTCGAGGATCTTCTCGAGCTTGCTCGCCATGTTGGACAGAATCAGGATCGCCCGCGCCCCGGAATCCTTGAATTGGTGGGCCATTTCGCGCTCGGTGTAGAGCGGGTTGGTGTTGACCACCACCAGGCCGGCACGCAGGGCACCGAACACCGCGACCGGGAACTGCAGCACGTTGGGTAGCTGAATGGCGATGCGATCGCCTGGCTGAAGGCCGGTCTCGTGCTGCAGCCAGGCGGCAAAGTCGGCCGAGAGGCGATCGAGCTCGGCAAAGGTCAGGGTTTGTCCCATGCACGTGAATGCCGGGTTGTCGGCAAAGCGTTTCACCGCCGCATGGAAGACATCCATCAGCGATCGATACTTCTCCATGCCCTTCAGCTCGGGACCGTTGAGGATACCGGCGTTGGCTTGCTCACTCATTGGCGCTATCTCCACAGCATCATTGACGGCGGTCGCTCACCCCGCGACCTCGTCCGTTGTTATTCTGACTGGCCAGTAACGATATACCAGGCATGACGCCACTGTAAAACGAACGATTGAAACAATCGTTCATCTCACTCCCTCCCCATAATCAACGCCAACGACTATCAAACTGGGCAAAAGGCGCTAGAAAGGCAAGTCATTCCGACTGAACGAGTATCAGCCTGCGGATGAGGACGACTCGGCTACGAAGCGAGCGACGATACGGCCATGGCGCCACACCAGCAGCTCCCCCGGCACCATGCGAACCCATGCCTCGTTGCAGGTCAGCGGTTCGGTTGCGATCACCGAGACGATATCATCGGGCGTGGTGTGCTCGGCAAAGTTGACCGTCAACTCGGCATCGGAGAGCTCCGCGCTGCCGAATGGGGCACGACGAGTGATATGAGCCAGCTTCGTCGAGCAGTAGGTATAGAGAAACTCGCCATCGGCCAGCAGCAGGTTGAAGACCCCCTTGACGCGTAGCGTCTCGCACAGCTGATGAAGTCGCTGCCAGAGGGCCTGGTGGCGCTCACCCAAGCTGAGATCGCACGAGCCCAGCACGGGCGCCTCGGGGAAGTACTGGCGCAGCGAGGCGAGCATCCAGCAAAAGGCATGCTCGCTATCAGTGTCACCCACCGGCCGGTAGAAGCTCAGCGGCAATCCCTGCCAGCCTTCGAGCTGTCCGTTGTGGGCATAGCACCAGGTACGACCCCACATTTCGCGAGTGAACGGATGCGTATTCGCCAAACGCACTTCCCCTACGTTGGCCTGGCGGATGTGGCTAATGGCAATGTGCGACTTGATCGGATAGTCGGTGATCAGTCGAGCGATGGGGGAACGTACCGAGGGGTGCGGGTCGCGAAAGTCGCGATAGCCTCCCGCCTCGTAGAAAGCGATCCCCCAGCCGTCTCGATGCGGCCCGGTGCCACCGCCGCGGTGGAGAAAACCGGTGAAGCTGAAGCAGATGTCGGTGGGCACGTTGGCGCTCATGCCCAGCAATTCACACATGCGGCTCCTCCCGTGGCACTGCGCGGCGGCGCCGCAAGATTTTGACCAGCAGTATCAGGAGTATGAGGGCAGACAGCAACGTGCCCAGCAGCCAGCGCCACAGCGGCTCACTCAAGGTCTTTTCCAGCGGCTCGGCCAGCACGGGCCGCCATTCTCTCCAGCGCTCACGGGCGATCTTCGGCAGTTCCTGAACGTGACTGACGACGCGTTCGACCGGCTCCGGCAAAGCCGATCCTGTGCGAGACTCACGCACCGGCGCCAGCTCCTCGTGGAAACGCGCCACCTCCAAGGCGGGAGAGGCATCGACCTGGTCGATCGCCGTGGCGACCGAGGAGAACAGCATCAGGCGCGGCAGGTGCAGCTCGCGCGTCTCGCCGTCGAGGGTGACTTCACCGCGCAGTATCAAAGGTATGCTGAGGGCCGCATCCAGTTCCGGCAAGGCCATGCTCCAGCGCCGCTCTCCGACGGACTCCGCCTCGAGGCGAGCCCCCTGGAGCTGACCGAAGAGGCGAGTGTTGTCGCGATAGAGCTGGGGGTGCTCGGCGGCCAGCAGAACTTGCTGGCCGGCCTCATCATGCTGTGCAGAAATCGCCGGCAACACGTTGATCGGCTGCACCCGCTGTCGGCGAAAGCCCTGGCCTTCCGCTCGGACCACGAACTGGGCGTTGCCGCCCAAGGCCGGCGCGGGCAAGCGTCCGACAAACCGCGCCTCCTGCTGACTGAGGCTCACGGCCGATTGCACCGTCCCCGAGGCGTCGCGTAGCTCGGCCGTCAATTGCAAATGCGGGGGCAGCGCTTCGGTGGCCACCGCCTCCCCATCGCGGGCAAACCAGGCCTCCACCGGCACGTCGAACCCGATGTAGAAAGTATCCGGCACCCCGGCGGTCTGCAGGCTTAGCGGCGACTCGATGGTGATACGACTGTCCTGACCTGGCGCCCCTTCGAGGCGCCACTGTCCCGCCTGGGGGTCGGGCACCTGGACGAGATCATAACGAGATTCGCGACGCCACTCGGCGCCGTCGGGAGGCGAGTCGGCAGAATAGCGACGGCCATCCGGTGCCACCAGTTCCGGCATCTCTTCGCCCTCGCCGCGAAACAGCAACGCCGTGAAGCCACGCAGACCCGGTTCGATGAGAAAACGCTGGTCGGTGACCGGCACCCGGTCGCTGGGAAAGATACGATCGACGATGGCAAGGAAGGCCGCCAGCAAAGCATCCGGGGCAGCCACCGGCGCCGATAGCCCGCCGGTCATCTGCGCGAGGCGCTCCACCAGATCCATGTCGGCCTCGTCGGAGAAGGCGATGGCATGAACGACGACGTTCTCCTCGGCCAGCCTCGGGCCGAGTTCCTCCAGCAGCGCTTCCCGCGAAGCCGTGTCGATGGCCGGCTTGCTGCCACGCCAGTCGGGCAGATCGATCCTGCCATCGGTGAGCAACACCAGATGACGCGGCCCCGCGACCTCCTCGGCCGACGCTGCCTGAAAAATAGCGGACTCGATGTCGGTGTACTGCTGATAGTCGACCAGCAGGCTGGACAACGCCCTGGCACGATCACGCCATTCTAGATTGGCCGGTCCAGGTGGCAGCGGGTTTGCCACTCGCTCACCGAAGGTCCAGACCCCGGCCCTGGCCCCACTGGGTACCAGCGCGACCAACAGTTCCAGAGCCTCGGTGGCCAGTTGGTCGGGATCGTTGTGGCGCATGCTGCCGGAAACGTCGATGATGACCCGAACTTCCGGCTGCTCTTCATCAAGCGATGCGGCTGACAAGTAGCTCGACACAGCCAGACACCCAGCCAGAGCGACAAGCCCGCGCCACACCTTGTTCCACTCCCTCCCCATCGGGGCTCCCTAGCCGATTTTCGGCTCCCGGCGCTTGGGCTGCTGACGGGACTGTTCGCCAGACCTGCCTTGGCGCCTGCTGTTATTGTGCGACTCGCTGTCTTTGTGCTTGCGTTTTCCCTGCGTCCCTTCCTCGGGCGGGCCATCATGGCGCAGCCGCCATGCCAGCAAGACACCGATGGCGATGCCCAGCAAGGCACCGGCGGCGACCAGTAAACCGGACGTCATCAGAACCGCACCATTGCGCTCGAGAAGGGCAACGGTCGCTACCACTACCGCCGGCGCCATGCCGGTATAGAACTCGCCTTCCTCCACCAGCGGCAGCCGAAAGCGGGTCGGTATCCACAGAATACCCGCCACCATCCCCGTGATCGGCAGGCGCAGCAGGCGTGGCAGAAAAGGCAATGCCAGGTAGCCCGCTACCAGCACGACCAGAGACAAACCCAGATAGGTCAGCCATAGTAGGGACATCGAATCGGATGTCAGCATCGATACCTCATGTTTCGCGTCACGGACCGTCCTTTGACGGATCGTACAGGATGGAAAGTCACCTTGAGTATGGTACACGGGCCCCAATGAAAGCACAGCCGCCACATCGTACGCCTGCCACTGCGACCCGCACCTCGCCCTCCCCCTCACCGGTCGAACGTTTCCGCCGCGGCGAGGATCCCGAGTGGCACTGGCTGGAAGAGCGTGACGATGCACGCGTCCAGGCCTTTCTCGAAGCCACCAACGAGGAGTCCCAGGCCTGGATGTCGCCTCTCGAGAGCCTGGTCGAACGGCTCTATCACGGTCACCTGGCACGCCGCGAACTGGCGGTCCACGGGTTGCGTACCGCGCTTGACCACTATACCTACTGGAGCGAGACGGCAGCCGATGCCGATTACCCAGTGTGGTGGCGCCACCCCAATGGCAGCCCGGAAGAGGCCAGCATCTTTCTCGACCTGCAGGCACGTGCAACGGCCGAGCATCACTATCTGGAACTGGGCGACATGGCACTGTCGCCCGACGAACGTTGGCTGGCCTGGACCGAGGATACCAGTGGCGATGAACGTTTTTCACTTTATCTCAAGGCGTTGCCCCACGGTGAGCCACGTCTGGTACTGGAAGAGATCGGTCCGGAACTGACCTGGGCCGAGGACAACACTACCCTGCTGTTCACCCGCTACGATGCCACGCAGCGCCCCGACAGCATCTGGCGCCTGCCGCTTGGCGAAGGTCAGTTCGGCGAACCTTCATTGGTACTGCGCGAGGACGACCCCGAATTCTGGCTCGGGTTGGGCAAGACCCGTTCGCGCCAGTGGCTGGTATTGGAGAGCGCGTCGAAGGATACCAGCGAATGCCACCTGCTCCCGGCGTTGGCGCCGCAGCAAGCGCCGCGCTGCTTCCGACCACGCGAAAAAGGGGTCGAGTACGGGCTGGAGCACCGTCCCGGGCATTTCTACATCCTGCACAATCGCAATGCTCCGCACTTTCGCCTGGACATCGCCGAAGAAGACGACCTCACCCCCTGGCAGCCACTGATCGATCATCGCCACGACACCACGCTCGAAGACGTCGAGGCGTTCGAGTGGGGACTGGCGATTACCGAGCGTGACCACGACGAGGCCCAGGTCCGTATTCGCATTATTGAATTCGACGCTCACCACGACGCACAGCGCGACGAGCGCCTGCCACTGCCGGAGTCCCCTTGCAGCGTGATGCTCGGTGACGTACCGCACTTCGACAGCCGCCGACTACGCCTGCGCGAAGAATCCTTCGTCATGCCGGTACGCTGGCTCGAGCACGACCTCGACAACGACGAACGCCTGGTCCTGAAATCCCAGCCGATACACGGCAACCTGCAACCGTCGGATCTCTGCAGTGAGCGCATCTGGGCACGCGCTCATGATGGCGAACGGATACCGGTGTCGGTGGTAATGCGCGCCGACTTGGCCGGCCACCCCTTGCCCACGCTGCTCTATGGCTATGGTGCCTACGGGGAAGTGCTGGATCCTTGGTTTTCGGTCGCCAGGCTCGAGCTGCTTGCCCGTGGGGTCGCCTTTGCCGTAGCCCATGTCCGGGGCGGCGGCGACCGCGGCGAACCTTGGTACCTGGCCGGCAAGCTCGAACACAAGGAGAACAGTTTTCGCGACTTCCTTGCCGCGCGCAATGCCTTGGTGGAAAAGGGGTTCAGCGACGGCGAGCGCATTGCCGCCTATGGTGCCAGCGCTGGAGGACTGCTGGTCGGCGCCAGCCTCAACCTCGCCCCCGAGGCCTTCTGTGCCGCCGTGCTCGACGTGCCTTTCGTGGATGTCTTGCGCACCATGGAGAACCCCGACCTGCCGTTGACCACCGCCGAATACACCGAATGGGGCAACCCCGACGAAGCGGACGCACGAAAACGCATCCGGGCCTACTCCCCGCTGGACAATCTCTCGCCCCAGCCCTACCCAGCGCTTTTCCTTCAAGGCAGTTGGCATGACTCCCGGGTACCCTACTGGGAGCCTGCCAAACTCTATGCCCGGCTAACCGAGATGGGAACGGCTCGCGGCCCGATACTGCTGCGCACCGACATGGCCGCCGGACATGGTGGCGCCTCGGGTCGGTTCAAGGCGTGGCACGACAATGCGCGCCAGGACGCCTTCATCCTCTGGGCGCTGGGGCTCGCCAACAAGGAACCCTGAACGCTGGATAGCAAAGACCCGGCCAGAGCCGGGTCTCGTTCTAGAAGAGGCAGGATCAGGCTCCGCCTCCACCGGCGCCGCCCCCACTGCCGCCTCCGGCACCGCCCCCACTGCCGCCTCCGGCACCGCCGCCACTGCCACCTCCAGCGCCACCGCTTGCACCACCGCTATCGCCGCCGGAACCGCCGCCGCTGCCGGAACCGCCGCTGCTGCCACCCCCGGAGCCGCCGCTGCTGCCACCACCGGAGCCGCCGCTGCTGCCACCGCCGGAACCGCCGCTGCCGCCACCGCCGGAACCGCCACTGCCGCCCCCACCGGAGCCGCCGCTACCGCCACCTTCTCCACCGCCATTACCCGTGCCGCCGAAGCCACCACCGCCGGAACCGCCATTGTCACCACCGCCGGAACCGCCGCTATCACCACCGCCGGAACCGCCATTGTCACCACCGCCGGAGCCGCCATTGTCACCGCCGCCGGAACCGCCGCCGTTGTCGCCGCCGCCGTTGTCGCCGCCGCCGTTGTCGCCGCCGCCGTTGTCGCCGCCGCCGTTGTCGCCGCCGCCGTTGTCGCCGCCGCCGTTATCGCCGCCGCCGTTATCGCCGCCGCCGTTATCGCCGCCGCCGTTATCGCCGCCGCCGTTGTCGCCGCCGCCGTTGTCGCCGCCGCCGTTGTTGCCGCCGCCGTTGTCGCCGCCGCCGTTATCGCCGGGTGACGGGGTAGCAGTACGCACCAAGCCCCCCTCGCCTCCCACGGAACCATCCAGACCAGCCCCCAATCCACCTGCCCCGGGCGGCGGCAGCCAGAGCAGTAGTTCTTCCAGCTCCTCGTCACTCAATACGACCCCTTCGTTGAAGAGCGAATGCCAGCGCTCGGCCATGACCTCATCGCTGAGCGGTTCGCTCCAGACCGGCGACTGGGCCAAAACATTCGTCGTCATGACGCCAAGCGCCACGCCTGCCGTCGTCATCCATATCCGTTTCATGATCCCCTCCCATCAGCTTGCCCAGGCAAGCCAGGTCATTCGCATTGCCCTCTTGCTGGAAACATAAAATTACAGAGAGCAACACTCAGCATCATGGGGAAAGGGCGAAATGACCATCAGCAACTTGCGTGAAAATGCCGTAGCAATCGGGTAGTGCCCATAGGCAAGCGAGTAGGTGAGAATCCGGCACGGGCGGTACCAGGCCCGCTCACGCCTTGGAGGGATCAGCCGTCAATCGGCAGTATGGCGATGATATGGTCTTCCAGCGCTTCCTCAGGCACGTCCCGCTGGGAAATGGCGAAGCTGCGCACACTGATGCCCTTGCGATGGACCCGCTCGGCATCACCTGAAATCAGCGGATGCCAGCCGGCAAGGCGGCGCCCCTCGGCGATGCGGCGGTAGGCACAGGATTTCGGCAACCAACGAAACTCCTCGACACGCTGCGGCGTGAGTCGGGCACAGTCGGGAACGCGTGCCTGCCGGTTCGGGTAGTCGCTGCAGCGGCAGCTATGGATGTCAAGCAGTTCACAGGCCACGCCAAGCACGGCGAGTTCGCCGCTGTCATCGTCCTGGAACTTGAGCAGGCAGCACTGGCCACAGCCGTCGCACAGCGCCTCCCACTCCTCGGCGGTGAGCTCCTCGAGGTCGTAGCGCTCCCAGAAACGTTCACGCATGTCAGTAGCGGGATTCCGTGGGGGTCCGGTACAGATCGAGCAGGTACTCATCCTTGACCGGGGGCATCTGCAGGTAGAACCCCTTGTCACGAATCGCTGCCATGACCTCGCTCGCCTTGGCCCGCGCCAGGTTTTTCTCCGGCGTCAGGATCAGGGTCATGGCCGTTACCGGCTTGCCGAAACGCTCGATCAGCGCCTCGGGCACTTCGGCCAGCCCCCGGCGCTTGTCCACGTAGAGGTACATCTCCTCCCTGCGCGAACTCTTGTAGATCTCGCACAGCAGCTTGTCGCCTTGCATGCGGTCATCCGTCATTCGGCCTTCACCTCGTCAAGTGCTCTTGCCAGCGGAGCCGACAGGCATTCGCCACGCCAGCCCTCGGGCAGGGGCAACGGCTCGGCGGCCAGGTCGGCCGCGATCAAGGCCTCGAGGTCGCGGCGACGCATCAACACTTCCGGCGCCACTCCCAGCCTCTCGGCACGCTCGTTCACGACCCGTTTGAGGGCCTTCATGCGGCGCTTGTAATCCGCCCCCAGCGGAGATGGCAGCGCGGGCGGCAACGCTTCTGCCTCACACTGTCGCGCCTGCTTCAACAATGCCAGCAGCGTATCGCCATCGCGCTTGATCTGGCTCGGCTTGATGTCGTCGACTTCGGCGAGCTGATAGCGATTCTCGGGCATACGCTCGGCGATGCCGTAAAGCACCCGGTCGCTGACTAGCCATCCCCGCGGCAGGTTGCGTCGCCGGGCCTCACCCTCGCGCCAGGTAGTCAGTAGCCGATATGCCTCGATCTGGCGCGGCGCAAGCCGCCACAGCTGACGATGACGGCGGTACCACTGGCCGTCAGCCTCATCGCTACGCAGCGCTTGCGCCAGCAGCTCGCGGCAGTCGGCCTCCAGCCATTCGCGCCGCCCCTGCCGCTCCAGCGCCTCACGTTGACGCTCCCAGACCTTGAGCAGGAACACCACATCGAGAGCCGCATAGAGGCACTGGGCCTCGCTCAGCGGGCGCTGCAACCAGTCGGAACGGGTCTCATCCTTGGGCAGCGTCTCGCCGGTCCAGTGCTGTACCAGGCGCTGGTAGCCCATGGCCGGGTCCTCCCCTAGCAGGGCCTGTGCGATCTGGGTATCGACCAGAGGGGCCACCGTGGCACCGGCCCAGTGCGCCAACACCTCCAGGTCTTCGCTGCTGGCGTGCAGAAGTTTCAACGACCCCTGGCTCAACAGCCGACGAAAGGCGTCGGTGCACTCGACGACCAGGGGATCGACCAGCCAGGCCGGCCCTCCGACGGAGAACTGGATCAACGCAGGCACCGGGTGAAAGGTCTTCTCGCGAAAGAACTCGGTATCCAGCGCGATCACCTCGGCCTGGGCCACCTCGGCGCAAGCGGCATCCAGCGCTTCGGGCGTATCGATCCAGCGTATCTCGGGGGTCAGCGTCATGCGTTCGTCCAGCCGGGGTTAAACAGTGAAGGGAGGTCAGTCGCCACGAAACGGCAGGCGTCCATTGAAGGCACGGCTGAGGGTTCCGCCATCGACGTACTCGAGTTCGCCGCCCATGGGCACGCCGTAGGCCAACCGCGAGAGCGTGACACCGTGAGGCATGAGCTGCGTGGCGATATAGTGCGCCGTGGCCTCGCCCTCTACGGTGGGGTTGGTGGCCAGGATCACCTCGCTGACGCCACCCTCGGCGATGCGCGCCTCGAGCTGATCGAGCCCGATGTCTTCGGGGCCGATGCCATCCAGTGGCGAGAGATGACCGTGAAGCACGAAGTAACGGCCACGGTAACCTCCCGCCTCCTCGATGGCCAGTTGATCGGCCGGCGACTCTACCACACACAGCAGGGTATCGTCGCGCCGGGCGCTGGAGCACAGGTTGCAGGTCTCCTCCTCGGTGAGGGTGCGGCAACGCTGGCAATAGCCCACCTGCTCGATGGCCTGCTCGAGCACGCCAGCGAGACGGCGCCCACCATCGCGGTCGCGCTCAAGCAGATGCATCGCCATGCGCTGCGCAGTTTTCGGGCCCACCCCCGGCAGCACCCGCAGCGACTCCATCAACCTCTCGACGAGGGGGGAAAAACTCATAATAGATCTCTGGCTGGCTCGCACTGAAACGGAGCGAGCGATGGTCAGGCTAGACAACAATCCTCGAAGAAGCGCAGTTTACAGGTTGTAAATGAGCATTCTAAGAGGATTGTTAACACCGCATGGCCGAGCGCAGCCGGTTTCAGTCGAGTTAGAAGGGCATCTTGAAGCCGGGCGGAAGATTCAACCCCGCCGTGGCCTCCTCCATCTTCTCTCGCGAGTTGGCCTCGACCTTGCGCACGGCATCGTTGACGGCTGCGGCCAGCAGGTCCTCGAGCAGCTCCTTGTCCTCCTCCATGACGCTGGGGTCGATATCGACCTTGCTCACGTCGTGGCGCCCGTTCATGGTTACCTTGATCATGCCGGCACCGGCCTCGCCGGTCACCTCGGCCTTGGCAATCTCTTCCTGGACGCGCTGCATCTTCTGTTGCATTTCCTGGGCCTGCTTCATCAGGTTGCCCATTCCACCTTTCATCATGGTCGTTCCTCTCACTTGGCAAAATGAAACCGCGGGTGTCAGGCCCTTGGCGCCGCTTCCGCCGGCTTGACGGTCGATTCGATCAAACGCGCACCGAAGGTATCCTGCAGCTGCCTGACATGCGGGTCACGCTGCAGGGCGGCTACCGCCTCGGCGTGCCGCTCGGCGGCGATCCGGTCGGCACGCTGTCGAGGCGTTTCCACTTGCTCCGGTAGCTCCCCGGCCTCGATGACGAGCTGCCGCGCAATGCCGATACCGGCTAGCGCTTCCTGTACACGGCGCACGTGGATCTCGGCGTTCATGGCCTCCTGCGACGGGTCCAGACGCAGCGTCAGCCTACGGCCGTCATCGGCTTCGACCACGCAGTGGGCAGCGAGGTTGCGTGTCAGTCCCCCCAGGCCTAGGGAGTCAAAGCTTTCCAGCCAATGATCATGATCGAGCAACGCGTCGCTGGCGGCAGTGGCCTGCGGTTCAGGCTCTATGGCGATCGACGCCTCGACGGGCGGCACTTCAACGGCCGGCTCGGGGGCTTCGAGTACGGCAGTGTCACTTTCATCCTCTTCAGGCGCTATTCCCTGCTGGGTAGCGCATGGCGGCGTCGAGGCCGGTTCAGGGGCCACCATCGGCATGGCGTGCTCTTGCGAAGGAAGACCCGCGGGAGCGCTTGGTGCGGGCCCGGCCTGGACAGGAGCGGGGTCGACCGGCGGCGGAGTCACTGCCTCGCCGGCCGGCTCTTCCCATGGCGGGGGTGGCTCGGGCATGCCTTCGGCCTCGGCGCCGGGCTCTACCGCGTGCTCTGCTGGTGCCGGCTCATCCGGCGGCCCTGGCTCCGAAGGCGGTTGATTCGATGAGGCAGCGGCAGGATTGCCGGCGCTTCGAGCATCGGTCGGTGAGTCTTCCGCCCCGCTTGCGGGTGCGGCGGGCGTGTTGCCACTGCCGGCCCCGCGCAACGGTAACGGCGTCTTCGCCGGCTGGGGCACGCCCTGGGGGCGGAAGGCCAGCATCCGCAGCAGGGTCATTTCCAGCGCCGTGCGCAGGTCAGGGGCATGAGCCATGTCGCCACGCCCCTGGATACCGATCTGATAATAGAGCTGCACGTCTTCGGCAGTGAAGCGCGAGGCCAGCGCCAGGATCGTCTCGCGATCGCCATGGCCGTTGTCCACCGCCTCCGGCACCATCTGCGCCACCGCCAGCCGATGCAGCACGGCGCTCATATCGTCGAGCACCGCGGCGAAGTCCGGCCCCTGCTCGGCGAGCTGAGCGACCTCGGCCAGCAACCGGGGCGCGTCGACATCGGCCAGCGCCTCGACCAGTGCCAGCACGTGGCGATGATCCAGCGTACCGAGCATGGCAGCGACGTCGGCATGGCGCACCTGACCCTGGCCGAAGGCGATGGCCTGGTCGGTCAGGCTCATGGCGTCGCGCATGGAGCCGTCGGCGGCCCGCCCCAGCAGCCACAGTGCGCTCTCCTCGCAGCCGATGCCCTCGGCCTCGAGCACCTTGGCCAGGTGGGTGACGATGCGCTCGGGGGGCATGTTCTTCAGCGTGAACTGCAAGCAGCGCGACAGCACCGTGGCCGGCAGCTTCTGTGGATCAGTGGTGGCGAGCAGGAACTTGACGTGGGGCGGCGGTTCTTCCAGCGTCTTGAGCAGGGCGTTGAAGCTGCTGGTGGAGAGCATGTGCACCTCGTCGATGAGGTACACCTTGTAGCGCCCCTGGGTAGGCGCGTACTGCACGTTGTCGAGCAGTTCGCGGGTGTCTTCGACCTTGGTGCGCGAAGCCGCGTCGACCTCGATCAGGTCGACGAAGCGCCCCTCGTCGATGGCTCGGCAGCTGTCGCACTCGCCGCAGGGCGTGGAGGTGATGCCGTCGTCGCCGTGGCCCTTGGCGGTACAGTTGAGGCACTTAGCGAGTATTCTCGCCAGCGTGGTCTTGCCGACGCCGCGTGTGCCGGTAAACAGATAGGCGTGGTGCAGACGCCCCTGGTCCAGGGCATTCACCAGCGCACGCTGGACATGCTCCTGGCCGACCAGTTCGTGGAACGTACGCGGCCGCCACTTGCGGGCCAGAACCTGATAGCTCATTGCAGCACGAATTCCTTGCAGCGGGGCTGGCGGGCAGCCGGTCGGAGCAGGGCCTGATTCGCCCCGGCGAAAGTCCGGTAGACGAGCCGAACGCGAAAAGCCTCATTCTACCGGCTGTGGCCAACGGCGCAAAGTTCGCCACTCACCGCGCGCCCCGCACCGGGGCCACCCGCCGCCGAGTTCCTGATGGCGGCACGTCAGGGCACGCTATGGCTCACTGTTCAGCGCCTCGTCAAGCGCTACCGCCGGGTAGGTCGCCAGCAGCCTCCTGCCTTGCGGGCGCAGGAAGTCGAGCACCTTGGCCTGCTTCCAGTCATTGCGGTAGACAAGGCCGAAGCTGAAGGTCATGGCCGGCGCAAAGGGGCGCATCGCGACGCCGTCGCGGGCGGCGAGCTGATCGCGGGCGGTGATGGGATTCATCACCGTGATGCCTACATGGTTGGCCACCAATGCCGTGATGGTGCCGATGTTGGCCTCCGTCTTGCCGGCGATCCGCACGCGGTGCTGGCTGGCCAGTTCCAGCAGCGGGTTGGTGCTGATGCTTGGCTGATTGCTGATGACCAGATGCTGGTCACGCAAGTCATGCACCTCGACGCGCCGTTGCGCCGCCAACGGATGCTCTTGCGGCATCAGACACAGCGCCTCGGTGGTAAACCACGGCTCCACCCGCAGCACCCGCGAGGTAATCGGCAGGGTGACGAAGCCGATGTCGGCATGGCTCGACTCGACGGCGAGCTGCACCTCATGACTCGACATCATGTCGAGGCTGACGCTGAACTGCCGGTTCTCCTCCAGCAGCGCCGCCACCAGCCGCGGCACGAACCCGAACGAGAGTCCGGCTACCGCGGCGATGCGCAGCCGTGAGGTGCCGAACTCCTTGAGCGCCAGCACGCTGTGACGCAGTTCCTCGATATTGCCCATCAGGCGCAGGATCTCATCGTAGAGTTCGCGCGCCTCGGGTGTCGCCACCAGGCGGTTCTTTTCGCGTAAAAACAGCTGGATACCCAGGTTTTCCTCGAGCTGCGCCAGCGATCGACTGACGCCCGACTGGGTGATGCCCAAGGTACGTGCCGCCTGGGACGCGGTGCCGGCCTCGAACAGCGTCTTGAAGATCGCCAGCGCCTTGAGAGAGTGAATGTTAACGTCAGCCATGATTAAAACTCATCAAAACCGGTAAAAAGATCATATATTGAAATACCTTTCGTTTGCTACGTAGACTGCTGACAACCGTTCACGAACACATAACGACAACCGGACGTTTGCATGAGCCCATCTCCGCTCTTCTACCAGGCAGGCCCTGCCCTGCCCGAAGTCAGCCACGCCCAAGGCGTCTACCTGTGGGATGACAGCGGCAAGCAGTACCTGGATGGCTGCTCCGGCGCCATCGCCTGCAACCTGGGTCACGGCCGCAGCGATATCCGCGACGCCATGCTGGCCCAGTTCGACCGGGTCGCCTTCACCTACCGCACCCAGTTCGAGAGTGCCCCTGCCGTTGCCCTGGCCGAGACGCTGGTGAGGCTCACCCATGGCCAACTGGAGAAGGTGTTCTTCGTCTCCAGCGGCTCGGAGGCGGTGGAATCGGCGCTCAAACTGGCGCGGCAGTATTTCGTCGCCAGGGACGAGCCCCAGCGTCGACGCTTCGTCTCGCTGCGCCCCTCCTACCACGGCAGCACCCTGGGGGCGCTAGGCGTGACCGGCTACGAGCCGCTGGAGGCCCCCTTCGCCGACATCGTCCACGGCTCGCTCAAGGTACCCGGCCCCGACTTCTACCGTCATGGCGACGTCGACGATGCCTGCCATGTGGTAAGCGTGCTGGAAGAGACACGCGCCATCATCGAGGCCGCCGGCCCCGAGACGATAATCGCCTTCGTGCTCGAGCCGGTGGGCGGTGCCAGTACCGGCGCACGTTTGCTCGACCGGCACTACCTGGAGGGCATTCGCGCGCTATGCGACGAGTTCGGCTGCCTGTTGATCCTCGATGAAGTGCTGACCGGCATCGGCCGTACCGGTGCCTGGTTCGCCTACCAGCACTACGGCGTGACGCCGGACCTGTTGGCGACCGCCAAGGGGCTTGGTGCCGGCTACTACCCGGTAGGGGCGATGCTTGCCCGTGCCGACATCGTCGACACGGTGATGACCTCGGGCGGCTTCCAGCACGGCCATACCTATGCAGGCAACCCGCTGGCCTGCGCCACTGGGTTGGCCGTAATCGAGGCCATGCGGCGCGAACGCATGCTCGACAACGTGGCGGCCCGCGGTCGCGAGTTGAAGGAGGGCTTGCTGTCGCTCAAGGCCCGCTTCCCCTGGGTGGGCGACGTACGCGGCCTGGGGCTGCTGTGGGGCGTGGAACTGGTCGCCGATGCCACGACTAAGACCCCCTTCCCCGCCGAACAGAACCGCTTCGCTCGCATCACGGCGCTGGCCAAGGAAGAGGGACTGCTGATTTATCCGCGACGCACGCTGAACGGCGTGGCCGGCGATCACGTCCTGGTGTCCCCGCCGCTGACGATCGACGCCGCCGACACCGCCGAGCTACTGGCCCGGCTCGAACGCGCCATGTGTCGCTTCGACGCCGAGCTCGACCGCCACCCGGCGCACACGAACTCCATGAGCGACGCCGCCCGCTGAGCGTCTTCCCGAATCACGACCCAAGGTTGTCAGCATGACGCTACTTACCCACAGATATCGCGCCATCGACGAGGCCGTCGCCGCCATTCCCGACGGCGCCTCGATCATGGTCGGCGGCTTCGGCTCGCCGGGCACGCCCTTCGCCCTGATCGACGAGCTGCTGGCCCAGGGCCAGCGCGACCTCACCCTGATCAAGAACGACGCCAACGAGCCGGGCATCGGCATCGGCAAGCTGATCGAGGCTGGTCGCGTGCGCCGCCTGATCACCTCGCACATCGGCCTCAACCGCGACGCCATCGCCGCGATGAACCGCGGCGAGCTCGAGGTCACCCTCTTTCCACAGGGAATACTGGCCGAGAAGATCCGCAGCGCTGGCGCTGGCCATCATGGCTTTCTCACCGACATCGGCCAGGGCACCGAGATCGCCGCCGGACGCCGAGAGATCGAGCTGGATGGCCGCACCTGGGGCATCGAACCGGCGCTCTATGCCGATTTCGCCCTGGTCCACGCCGAGCACGCCGATCGCTACGGCAACCTGATCTACCGCGCCACCGCCAGTAACTTCAACCCGCTGATGGCGATGGCCGCCGACACCGTTATCGCCCAGGCCTACCGGGTCGACGAACCCGGCAGCCTGGGCCTCGAGGCGATCCATACCCCCTGCGCCTTCGTCAGCCAGGTGGTGGAGGTCGCTCGCGAAACCAGCGAACAGGGGAGGCGCGCCCATGTCGGCTGATCAGCAACGCATGCTCGCCCGCGCCGCCCGCGAGGTGATCCCCGGGCAGATCGTCAATCTCGGCATCGGCCTGCCCACGCAGCTGTTCCACTATCTGCCCGACGAGTTGGAGGTGCTGGTGCACTCCGAGAACGGCGTGCTGGGCTGTCGCCCACGCGCCGCAGGCGAGGTGCCGGACTGGGACATGATCGACTCCGGCGGCGCCTACATTGCCACCCGGCCCGGCGCCAGCGTATTCGACAGCGCCATGTCCTTCGCCATGATCCGCCGTAGTCGCGTGGACGTCACCTTCATGGGTGCCTTCGAAGTGGACGAGCTGGGCAACCTCGCCAACTGGAAGATCCCCGGCAAGTTCTCGCCGGGCATCGGCGGCGCCATGGAGCTGGCCCAGAAGGTCAGGCGCCTGGTGATCCTCTGCTCGCACAACGACAAGCACGGCAACCCCAAGATACTCGAGCGCTGCCGCCTGCCGCTCACCGCCGAGCGCTGCGTGTCGCGCATCGTTACCGACAAGGCAGTGATGGACGTCACCCCCGAGGGGCTGAACGTAGTGGACATTGCCGATGGTTTGAGCGTGGCCGAGCTGCGCGAGGCCACCGAGGCCGAACTGATCGTCGATGAGAATCGACTGGGGAGGTTCTGATGCTGAGCGCCATCGAGCAGCGTATCGTCGAGCGCTGCGAAGCGCTGATGGATGACACCTTGGCGCTGACCCGTGACCTGGTGCGCGGCTACAGCGTGCTGGGCGAGGAGCACGGCGCGCTCGAGGCCATGGAGCGCTGGTTCGAGCGCCTCGATTTGCCGGCCACCCGGGTAGCGCTGGATGCCCCCGGCTTCGCCGACCACCCACATCGCGCTCCCGTCGAGTGGGACTGCACGGGGCGCTACAACCTGGTGGCCCGGCTCAATGCCGACGCCCCAGGGCCGCACCTGGTGTTCAACGGTCACCTCGACGTGGTGCCGGCCGAGCCCACCGACATGTGGACCCGCCCGCCGTGGGAGCCATGGGAAAAGGACGGTTGGCTCTACGGGCGTGGCGCCGGCGACATGAAGGCCGGCATCGCCGCCATGACCCTGGCCGTGCAGGCGGTGCGCCAAGCCGGCGTGAGCATCGATTTCCCGCTGACCCTGCAGACGGTGATCGAAGAGGAGTGCACCGGTAACGGCGCCCTGGCCTGCCTGCACCAAGGCTACAGCGGTGACTTCGTATTGATTCCCGAGCCCTTCGGCTCCCGCATCTACGCTGGCCAGGTCGGTGTGCTGTGGTTTCGCATGCGCCTCGACGGGGTGCCTGCCCACGTGCTCGACACCCGTGCCGGACGCAACGCCATCGAGACCCTGGTAGAATACTTGCCGGCGTTCAAGGCGCTGGAGGCAGAGATCAACGGCCTGCCGCGCCAGGCCCCCTACGACACTATCGACAGCCCCTTCAACCTCAGCATCGGCAAGATCGAGGGGGGCAACTGGGCCTCCAGCGTTCCCGCTCATGCCATCCTCGAAGGCCGCGTCGGCTTCCCGCCGGGCATGACGCCAGACGAGGTGATGGATCGCGTGCGCCGCTGTATCGCGGCACGCCACGCCGAGCTTGCCGACGGCAGCCCCGAACCGCGGGTGGAGTTCCATGGCTTCCGCTCCGAGGGCCATCTGGTCGACCTGGAGGCACCGGGTATCGCCCTGCTCTCGCGCTGTCATCAGGACCTGATCGGCGAACCGCCGGCCACCTATCTCTCCACCTGCACCACCGACCTGCGCGCCTTCCATGTCAGCGGCGCGATCAACGGCACCTGCTACGGGCCGGTCGCCCAGCGCATCCATGGCGTCGACGAGTGCGTGGAGATCGATTCGATCCGTCACGTGCTGACCACCTACGCGCTGTTCATCCATCGCTGGGCGGAGATGGCCAACGCCGCGGGAGCTCGCTCATGAAGGAAGTGTATCTCGTCGACTATGCCCGCAGCGCCTTCACCCGCGCCCACCCGCGCAAGCCGGAGGTGGACGGCTGGGGCGAGACCCGTGGCGACGCCTTGCTCGCCCAGGTGATCGACGCCCTGCTCGAGCGCAGCGACCTCGATCCGCAGGCGGTGGAGGATCTCAGCATCGGTTGTGCGCTGCCGGTCAAGGAGCAGTGGAGCTTCGGCGGACGCTATTCGCTGTGGCTGTCACAGCGGCTCGGCCCACATGGCCGCGCGTGCGCCAGCCGCCAGATCGACCAGCAGTGCGGTTCGGGGCTGGCCGCCCTGCGCAGCGTCGCCCGCGAGATCCAGGCCGGCGCCATGGAAACCGCCATTGCCGGCGGCTTCGAGAACATGACCCGCGTACCGATGGGGCCCGCGCTGTTCAAGGAAGGCGTACTGACCAGCCCCGATGCCTTGCAGAACGCTCCCTGGCTCGAACTCGGCGTGGCGCTGAACATGGGCATCACCGCCGAGCGCCTGGCCCAGGCGGCCGGCATCGCACGTGAGGAGATGGACGCCTTCGCCCTCGAGTCGCACCGCCGCGCCGCCCGTGCCGAGGCCGAAAACCGCTTCGAAGGCGAACGCCTGGCGCTGGCCAACACCGCCGGGGAGACCATCGCGCACGATGCCAACATCCGCCCAGACACCAGCCTGGAAAGGCTCGCCGGGCTCGATCCGGTGTTTGTCGAGGGCGGCCGGGTCACCGCCGGCAACAGCTCGCCGCTGACCTCGGGTGCCGCCGCCACGCTGCTGATGTCGAAAGCTGCCGTCGAGCGCCATGGCGCCACGCCGCTGGCGCGCATCGTGGCCTTCGCCGATGTGGGCGTGTCCCCCGAGTCCATGGGCGCCGGTGCCGCCGCGGCAGCAGAGCGAGCGCTGCTCCAGGCCGGTCTGCGCCCGGAGCAGATCGATGCCTGGGAGATCAATGAGGCATTTGCCGCCGTGCCGCTGCATGCCATGCGCACGCTCAGGCTCGATCCCGCCAGGGTCAACGTCTGGGGCGGCGCCCTGGCGCTGGGTCATCCGTTGGGCGCCACCGGCGTGCGTCTGGCCGGTACCCTGGCACGCGTTCTCGACCAGCGCGACGGCCGCTACGGCTGCGCCACGGCCTGCATTGGTGGCGGCCAGGGGATCGCCCTCGTCATAGAGCGTTCATGACGCTTTGGGCATCGCTTTGCTACAGTCGAATATAAAGATTTAAAGATAGATTGGGAGGTGATAAGGCAACCAGAGCCGACTTGCTTCGATGATGCGAAGCAGAATCGAGGCATGTCACGACACGTCGCGTGTCGCAAAAACCACGAATACTCATCCATACACAGCAGGAATCGACATGACAAACCACAACAAACCTGTCCACCGTTCGTTTATCGGCGCCATGGCATTTCTCGGCGCCCTCTCCTTGGTAAGCCTCACGGCCCAAGCACGGGACTTATCCGAGATTCAGGATGATGTCTTCCAGGTTGCCAACTCTGGCGCCTATCCCCCTTTCAGCTACGTGGATACCGAAGGCAATCTGGTCGGTTTCGACGTGGATATCGCCGAAGCACTCGCCGACAGGATGGGGGTCGAGGTGAACATCCAGACCTCGCCCTGGAATGGCATCGTTGCCGCCCTGGCCGGCGGCCGTTTCGATGCCTGCATCTGCAGCATGAGCGTCACGGAGGAGCGCAAGCAGGCGGTCGATTTTACCGATAGCTATTACAGCTCGGGGCTTTCCATATGGGTTCAGGAGAGCACCGATGACGTCAGCAGCATTGATGATTTCGAAGGCAAGACGGTCGGTTCCACTCTCGGCGAGACGGGCAATCAGTGGGCCACCGAGAACGGCGACGGCAAATGGCGCAATCAGACCTTCCAGGGCTTGCCCGATATGCTCAATGCGCTCACCACGGGGCGAATCGACGTCATGATCGCCGATGACATTCCCGTCTATGTAGCGCTCAACGAACAGGATCTCGCCATCAAGCAGGTCGATGTGGGCGAACTACCCAGCTGGCCTGCCGCCATCGCCATCCAGAAAAACAAGCCGGAGCTCAAGGAAGCCCTCAACTCGGCACTGGCCGAGATCAAGGCGGATGGCACCTACCAGGAGATCGTCGACAAGTGGATCGGCGAAGGGGTCGAATTCGACTGAGCCGACCCGAACCGGCAGGGTAGAAAACCCTGCCGGTCCTAGCCTTTCCGGATCACAACAATAGGGCAAATGGAGCTCATGGATATCAATCTGATGATGGAAATCACGCCGCTGCTGATAAAGGCGGCCTGGATAACCATCGATATATCGGCACGAGGCCTGTTCTTCGGTTTCTTCATCGCCTCCGCCCTGGTTGCAATGCGCAGCTCACGCTTTTTCCCGATTCGGTCGCTTGCTCGCGCCTATGTCAGCGTGGTGCGCGGCACCCCCTATTTCGTACAGCTGCTGCTGGTCTTCTACGGCGGGCCCGCGATCGGTCTGCGCCTGGATCCTTTCACCTGTGGCGTGGTGGTCGGTGCCTTCAATATCGGCGCTTACATGAGCGAAGCCATTCGCGGCGCCATCGAATCGGTCGACAGCGGCCAGAACGAGGCCTCGCGCTCGCTGGGGTTCGGTCGCTTCGCCACGCTGCAGCATATCATCCTGCCCCAGTCGGCGGGCCTGATGATCCGCTCCATCGGCGTACTGGCCATCATCCTGGTCAAGAACTCTTCGCTGGTATCCATCATCTCGGTGGTCGAGCTGACCTACCAGGCCCAGCGCCTGATCGGCTCCACGTACAAGCCGTTGGAGGTATTCACGTTGAGTGCCCTGATGTACATCGTCATCATCTACGCGGTCATGGGCCTCGTCGAGTTTCTCTATCGTCGCGCCACGCGTTACACCTATCTGTAGCGCCTCCGGGCCATGGCATCACCAAGGTAAGTTCTCATGGAATTCAACTTCGCTCCCGTCATTACTTATTTCCCGACGCTGATCAAAGGCGTGGGCGCCACGCTGCTGATTGGCCTGGTCGTCGCCCTCCTGTCGATCATCGGGGGACAGATCGTGGCGGTGATCACGCTATACACGCGCAAGGCCGTTAACTGGCCGCTGCGCTTCTTCATCTGGCTCTTCATGACCACACCGCTGCTGCTGCAGCTTTACTTCCTCTATTTCGGACTTGGGCAGTGGGTATTGATTCCTGCGGTAGCGGTCGGCGTTCTGGGTCTCGGCTTTCACTACATGGCCTACAATGCCGATATTTTTCTTGCCACCATCAAGTCGGTTTCGAAAGGCCAATATGAAGCGTCGCGCTCTCTGGGCTTCGGCCATGTCGCCACGCTCTTCCACATAATCCTGCCGCAGGCGTTCTATCGCGCCATTCCCCAGCTTGGCAACAACATGATCATCATGGTCAAGGACATCTCTGTGCTCTCCGCCATCGGCATCGCCGAGCTGGTCTACCTGTCGCAGTACGCCATCAGCGTGACCTTCCGACCCTTCGAGTTCTATATCACGATCGCGGTGATCTATTACCTGATCAATATCTTGATGGAAAGCGGCCAGTCATGGGTAGAACGTCGTGCCGCTGCACGCCGTTGATATCCAGCCCTTCCCCAACGAGGACCTGACATGACAACAGCAACGACAGACACTCCCATGGTGGAGCTCAAAGGGGTCAAGAAGCGATTCGGCGACCTGGAAGTACTCAAGGGAATCGATCTCAAGGTGGAACGCGGCAAGATCGTCTCCATCATCGGCCCGTCGGGATCGGGCAAGAGCACCCTACTGCGCTCGATCAACAATCTGGAGGAGATCGATGAAGGCAGCATTCTGCTCGACGGCGTACAGGTCAATCGGCCGGATCTGAAGGGCCTGGCCTACGAGCGGCACATCAACCATATTCGTCAGAACATGGGCATGGTGTTTCAGCACTTCAATCTGTTTCCCCACCTCTCGACGCTGGAAAACGTGACGCTGGCGCCGAGAAAGCTGAAAGGCATGGATGCCAGAAGCGCGCGTGACCTGGGCCTGGAACTGCTGGAGCGGGTCGGCCTGGCGGACAAGGCCTCGGCCTACCCCAACTCACTCTCGGGCGGGCAGAAGCAGCGCGTCGCCATCGCTCGCGCCCTGGCCATGCGCCCCAAGGTGATGCTGTTCGACGAGGCGACGTCAGCCCTCGATCCCGAACTGGTGGAAGAGGTGAACCAGGTCATGAAAGGGCTCGCCGAAGAACACATGACCATGCTCATCGTGACCCACGAGATGGCCTTCGCCCGGGACGTCTCCGACTGGGCCATGTTCATGGATGGGGGCGTCGTGGTGGAGGAGAATACGCCCGATCGCTTGTTCACCAACCCCGACCAGGAGCGCACCTGCCATTTCCTGCGCAAGCACCTGGGAAACCAGGCGTCGGCACAAATGCCCTCCTAGGCAACGTTCGCTCCTGGGCCCTCCCTTCCGGGCCCATCTCAGCGGCACTAACGCAGAGAGGAGGCCGGTGGCCTCCTCTCTCGTCCTGCCCGTGCTCCCTCAGTGCCCACCGGGCGGGCTCATGCGCAGTCGGCTGCCCCTTCGCCGAACATGTCGAACAGCAGCTCGCGCCCCATGGCGGTCAGCACGAAGCGGCCCTGCTCGTTGTAAACGGCGGCCTCGCTGCTCTCCAGCACGCGTTGACAGGCACGCCACTCCTGAGAGGCTTCGCGCAGCTGGCGCAGAGCACGGCTGTCGAGCCCACGGAAAGGAATGGAGATGGTTTCCAGCACATGGCCCTGCTGGTAGAGCAGAAAGGCAGCGCTCGATAGACACTGACGCAGGCTGCGCTGGATATCGGCATTGGGCGTGGTGTCGATCTGCATGTCAGCCGTCTCTCCAAGAATTTTGCTGCGCTGCATATTAACACTTAAGTCGATATCGACCAAGGTCTAACACACGAAGGCAAACGCGGCTGCCGACGAGCACACCCGCGCCGGCAGGATGAAAAACGGGTAACGCCATGCAGGCCGATGTCGACGATGGGGGTCAAAAGGTAAGAAGGAAGGTGCCGTATCGCCGGAGTCGCGGAGTCGCGGAGTCGAGTCGCAGCAAGAAAGAGAGGGGAAAAAATGCCAGGGCAGAAATGGAGGCGGCCCCGACAGCCACATCCCGGCACACGCGGCCACCACTACCGTTGCTCCCTTCCGGGCCTGGCGGGGTTTGCGGTTTAGCGTTGCGGGAGGACCGACGAGGCCACCACGACACGAAGCCATCAGCTTCGAACTCGGCGCTGCATCAATGGCTTGCCGAGTGCGCGTGCACTATACCAGCGGCACCGTAAGGCAGCAAGAGGCGACTGCCGCCCTGTTGAGCCGCGACAAATCGGCTAGGGTTAAGGGTAGTAAGGAGCAAGGGAGAATAGCCTGACCCCACGGAGGTGCTGCATGAAGAAGAATCCCGACAAGGGTTACATCGCATTGCTCGGTTGGAGCCTCAACGCCATCGAGGCCGCCGAGAACTTCGATCGCCGCTATCTGGTGGTCGCCCCGGAGTGGGCGGAAGAGTATTGCCAGAAACATGACATTCCTTACATTCCCTGGAATTTCGAGCGGCTCAACGATCGCTCCATGGAAATCGCCGAAACGCTGAAGGAGACAGGCGTGAACGTGGCGATTCCTTTGTTCGAGGAAACCGTCGAGTGGGCCGGAGCCATCAACTCGGTGCTGCTCGACAGCCCACGCCTCTATGGGCAATCGCTGCTGCTGCGCGACAAGGCGCTGATGAAGCGTCGCGCCCAGCTCGGCGGCATTCGCGTGGGCATCTTCGAAGAAGCCCACGACAAGGGCGACGTCATCCGCTTTCTCAAGCGCGTCAACCAGACCCTGCTCAAGCTCGACGGCGACCCCAACGACCCGATCCACCTCAAGGCGTTCGACAAGGCCGGCTGTCTGGGTCATCGGGTGATCCGCACACCGGACGAGGTCGATACCATTCCCGACGAGGAGTTCCCGGTGCTGATGGAGTCACACCTGGACGGCTGGGAGTTCGCCGTCGAGGCATGGATCCACGACGGCAAGATCGCCTTCCTCAATATCTCGGAATACGTCACCCTGGGGTATTCGGTGTTCGTTCCCGCCTCCCCGGAGCTCGAACAGTATCGGCCCCAGATCGAAGCGCAGATCAAGAAGCTGATCAAGGCGTTCGACATCGAGTTCGGTCTGATCCACCCGGAGTACTTCGTCACCAGCGACGGCGAGATGTACTTTGGCGAGGTCGCCTACCGCCCGCCCGGCTTCAAGGTGTTCGAGTTGCTCGAGAGGGTGTACGGCTTCAATGCCTATCAGGCCAGCATGCTGGTATTCGACCCCAAGAGTACCGCCGAGGAGGTCAAAGCCTTCTTCCCGCGGGAGGTGGAGGATGCCAAGTGCTACGCCGGCTGTTTCGGCGTCTACCCCCGTCGCCGCGTGGTCAGCCGCCTGGAGATACCCGAAGAGGTCGAGGACGACCCCTATTTCGAGTCTCACGAGCTCACGCCGCCGATGGAGGAGACGGTTACCAAGCGCACCGCCTTCGGTACCCACTGGGGGCTGGTCTACTTCAAGGGAGACGACCCACACAAGCTACGGGACCTGCTCAAGCACCAGGAAGAGCTTGATTTCTACGTCTGAGCAAGGCGTCATGGAGACGACGATCTGAAAGCAAGGAGACCGCGTGGCCACCAACCGCCACACGCAGGATAACGGCCAGCCCCCGGCGAGCGACGACAAGTTGCAGGGTCTGCTGGCTCACCTCGACGAGGCGATCGCTCTGCTCGGCGAAGCGCGAGATTTTGCCAAGCCGGGCAAGCTCCCCCGCGTGCTGGATACTGCGCGTCGTGTGCTGCTCCAGCCCAGCGGGGCCGCAGCCTTGGAGAGCCGTGCCCAGGCACTGGAAGAAGCTGGCGTGTTCCAGGATTCGGACTGGGCCACACCGCAGTACCTGCTGCCCTATCTGACCACCTATTCGCTCAAGAGCGCGGACGCCAACACGCTGGTGATCGAAGCCTTGAGCGAGCTGCGACTGCTGGCGGTGGCACAGGGCGACTATCCGCACCCTCTGGTTTCTGCCGAGCAGGCCCACCACTACCTGACCCAAGTGATGGCGCTCAACCTGTGGCTGCTATTCAGCACCCCCAGTGAGGCAGAGCGGGAAACCCAGGGCCGACTGGCACAGATTCCCCGCCATCTCTTTCAACACCTGGCCGCGCGCATCGGCTATGAGCATATCATCGACAAGCTCATCGAAGAGATCTGGCGCATCCTCCAGCAGCGCCCCATCCAGGTCGACTCGGTCAAGCAGATGATCACCCAGATCGCCATCTGCCAGGCCGATCCCGATATCGACCTGGGCACCAGCGGCCAGGGCGCCGACCGCCTGGTGAGCTCGCTCTACGGGCCATCCCAGGCCAGCCGGGAGGATCCGGGGCTCGAGGTCTACCGTGAACGACTTGCGAGCATGGACAATACCGCCCTGCAGGGCGAGGCCACCGGCTTCGCCCGTGCCATGCACGACACCGGACTGGTATCGCCCTACCACCCGGTGCTGCTGCGACATCTCATCGAGCATAACGATCATCTGCTTGCCGAGGCGCTGGGCCTATCCTCGACCGGGCGCGACTGCCTGATGTGCTATCGGGAGCTGGTGGTCGCCCTGATACGTGGCGCGGTGCACCCTGCCACGCCGCAAGCCGTCTATGGCCTTTCGCTGACGCTGGAGCGAGGCATTCTCTATCAGCCTCCCGTGGCACCCGCACTGTGGCGGCAACTGGGGCTGACGCTGTCGGAGTGGTCCCAGGCACGGCTCAACCTGGCTCTGGGGGAGGCCGTCTCTCCTCGGGCTCGCCTGCTGGAAGGGGTTCTCTGCATGCTCGGCCTGCCACTGGGGGTAGGTCAGGGCAACAACCCGACCTGCCAGTCGGCGCGGGCGCTCTCTATGTGGGCCTATAATGACCCCGATTACCTGCTGCAGATGGTGGCCTGGGCAGCCCGCGACGATGAGATCGTCATGCACTTCGAAGGTCAGGCCATCTCCTCGATGGAGAGCCTAAGCGGCGTGGCCCAGAACCTGCCCATGGATCTCGACCCAGTTTCCCTGATCGTGGTGCCGCATCTCGACCGCATCTATGCCGAGATGGGACGGCGCTGCGCCGATCGCGACGGCGATCCGCACCGCTGGGTCAATCCGGAATTCCACGGCTGGTGGTCGGGCCGGGGCTTTCGCATCAATGTCGACGTCGCCACCGGTCAGTTGCACGATCTGGATGCCTTCCTGCGCCACTTCTACGCCAGCTACCACCCCTATTACAACGGCAACCAGCCGCTCATCCACCCGCAGCCGGCCGGTATCGCCGTGACCGACAGCGCAGCGCGGTTCATCGGCTGGCACGCCATCACCATCCTGCGAGTGTCGCTGGATCCGGCGGATGTGATGCGGGTCTACTTCTACAACCCGAATAATGACAGCGGCCAGGACTGGGGCGATGGCGTGCGCGTCAGTACCGCCGGCAACGGCGAGCGCTTCGGCGAGGCCTCGTTACCCTTCGAGCAGTTCGCCTCGCGTCTCTACATCTTCCATTACGATCCGCTGGAACGCGGCGAACTGGCCCAGATCCGCCAGGAGGAGCTCGACCGGGTGACGCAGTATATCCACCGAAGCTGGGGCGCCAATCGCATTCCCTCGGCGGATTTGCAGGCCGATGCCGGCCCGCGACCGCAGGATTACTGATCGAGGCGACTTGACAGCCAGCGTGCCCAGAACGGGGCGAACACCATGAGCGCCACCATGCGCAGCAGATGGTGAAAGGCCACGAACACCGGGTCGAGGTCCAGCGCCACGGCCAAGATCGCCATCTCGCCGATTCCACCGGGCGCCAGCGCCAGCAGCGCCACGTCACGCGGCACGTCGACCCAGCGGTGAATCAGCTCAGCAAAGCCGGCCAGCACCGCCAGTGCCACCAGGGTCGCAACGAAGGCTTCGAAAAGGTAGCGCCCCAGACGCGCCGAGGAGAGCCCGCGAAAGCGTGATCCGATGGCACAGCCCAGCACCCACAGCATCAGGTTCATGCTCACATCCGGCAGGCTGAGGCTGGCGATGTCGAGGCCGGAGAGCACCCCCGCGAAGAGCAGCGGGGCCAGCAGCGTCGGCGTGGGCAACCGCAGCCGGCGCCCCACCGGGAAAAGCAGCGGCAATGCCAATAGCATCCAGGGGGAGGTAAGCTCGCCGTCCACGGCGGCAGCCACCTCGGCACCGCTGGCGCCCTCGTAGAACCAGAACAGCGGCGGCAAGATCAGTACCACCAGCACCACTCGCAGCGACTGGGCGATGGCAATGCGCCGCGGGTCGCCGCCGCACGTCTCGCCCATCATAATCATCGCCGTCATGGCGCCGGGTGCCGACGCGAACCAGGCGCTCACCGAATCGAAGCCGCAACGCCGGTACCAAGCCGCTGCCGCCGCCGTCGAGGCGGCCACCCCGAGCAGCAGCAACGCGGCAGAGAGCGGCCAGTCCAGTACGCGTTCGGCCAGCTGCGGCGTCACTTGGCTTCCCAACACCAGGCCGAGCACGCCGAGGAAGACCTCTCGCAGCGGCTCGGGAATGCGCACGTCGACGCCTCGGGCGGACACTACCAGATTTGCCGTCAGTGGCCCCAGCATCCAGGCCAGCGGCATGCCAATGAGCTGGAACACAAGCCCACCCACTAACCCGATCGCCAGCGACTTGGCCAGCGCCGTTCCTTCGCTACGATCCACTCGGCTCCCTTCTGTTAACCGGCTAACGAAATCAGTATGCCATAATGCACGCCTTGTTTTTGGACGCCGGAGACATGCCATGCCCCGCCTCGATCAACTGCTCGTTCACCAAGGCCTGGTTCGTTCGCGCACGCGGGCACAGCGGCTCATCCGCCATGGTCGGGTGAGCCTGGCGGAGACCGGGCGGGTGCTGCACAAGCCGGGCGAGAAGCTGCCCGAGGAGACACGTCTGGTAGTTTCCGAGGATGCCGAGGAGCGCTATGTCTCACGCGCGGGCTTGAAATTGGAGGCACTGATCGAAGCCCTGGGAATGACGCTCGAAGGCAGGCTGGTACTCGACGTGGGCCAGTCCACCGGCGGTTTCACCGATTGCGCCCTGGCCTACGGTGCACGCCATGTGATAGGCATCGAAGTGGGCCATGACCAGTTGGACACCGATCTGCGCGACGATCCTCGCGTGACCTGCCTGGAAGGGATCAACGCCCGCACCATGGCCAGCGACCCTCGCCTGCGCGAGGCACTCATTAGCCTCGGCGTCACGGCCCCCGATCTTGCGGTGATGGATGTCTCCTTCATCTCCCAGAGGCTGATCCTGCCGCAGCTTGCCACCCTGCTGCGTCCGGGCGGCGAGCTGCTGAGCCTGGTCAAACCTCAGTTCGAGGTCGGGCCGGGTGGCGTCAATGCACGCGGCATCGTCACCGACCCCCGGCGCTACGACGATGTGGAAACCGCGATCCGCGCCTGCTGTGCCGAGCAGAACTTGGCGATACGGCATTGGCAGGAAAGCCCGATCACCGGCGGCGACGGTAACCGCGAATTCCTGCTCCACGCGGTGAAGGGCTGACAACCTCAGCGGCCGCCGTCGTCTCCTCCTCCATCAATCTCGATATCCCCCGGGTCGCCGCTCGCCCCGGGGGGCGGGAATGATTCCCGGCCACCGTCGGCAGGCCTCACTGTCTGCACCTTCTTCTGCATCTCGCCATCGGCGCGATGCAGCCAGACATCGAGCTGGTTGAAGGCGATATCGATGCCGTATTCGTCAAACAGCTCGCCGACTCGACTGTTGATCTCGTCGGTGGCGAACAGACGGTCGCCGAGCGAATTGACGAAAACACGCAGCTCGAAGGTCAGCGTGCTCTCGCCGTAGTTCATGAAGAACACTTGCGGCTCGGGGTCACCCAGCACCCGTGGGTTCTCGTCGGCGACCTGACGCAGCAGTCGGTGCACCAGGCGCTGGTCCGAACCGTAGGCAACACCGAAGGAGAGGACGACCCGGGTGATGGTGTCCGACAACGACCAGTTGATCAGCTGATCGGTGACGAAGGTCTTGTTGGGGATGATGATCTCCTTGCGGTCGAAGTCGGTCACCGTAGTGGCGCGGATGCGGATCCGGCTCACCGTGCCGGTGAGGTTGCCCAGGGTAATGGTGTCGCCGATGCGCACCGGCCGTTCGAACAGGATGATCAGGCCCGAGACGAAGTTGGCGAAGATCTCCTGCAGACCGAAGCCCAGACCCACACCCAGCGCCGCCACCAGCCACTGCAACTGGCTCCATGCCACCCCCAGAGTGGCCAACGCCGCGACCAGCCCGGTACCGACGATGGTGTAGGAGAGCAGTGTCGAAATGGCGTAGGCGCTGCCCTGCTTGAGCTCCAGCCGCGACAGCACCATCACCTCGAGCAGCCCCGGCAGGTTGCGCGCCATCACCAGTGTCAGCACGACGATCAGAGCCGCGGTGAAGATATCGGCGACCGATAGCGCATTGGTGACGAGCTCCGAGCCGGCCCCTTCGCCGGCCTCCCAGATCGCGATGTCGTTCAGATAGCCCAGTACCGTGAGCAGGTCGGTCCACACCAGGTAAAGCAGCAAGGCAAAGCCGATCAGCAGCAGCAGCTTGGAGAGACGCAGTGACTGCTGGTTGATCTGCTCCATGTCCAGCGGCGGCTCTTCGACCACTTCGAGACCGCCCTCGGCGCCCTCCTGGGCCTGGGTACGCCGCCGCATCAACGCACGGCGAAAGGCCAATCGGCGTGCCGCCACCGCCAGGCCACGTACCACCGACGCCTCGACCAGGATCCACATCGCCAAGAGATACAGCGTGATGACGAAGCGGCCGACCAGGCTCAGGGCGGTATATTCGAAGCCGGATACGATCAGCCCCACCAGCACCAGCGGCACGGCAGCCATCAGCAAGCCCAATATCAGGCGGAACAGCTTGACGCCGAAGAAGGGCGTATGCGCCAGGATCAACCGAGCCAGCAGAACGCTCATCGCAAGCAGCCCGGTCAGCAGCAGCGTCAGCGCGATGGGCCGCGTGGTCAGGCTGATTTCGCCATCGCGAGCCAGTGCTGAAATCAGCAGTACGGGTACCAGAGCCACGCCGAGCCAGCCGAGCAGCCAGCGTAGCCGCGAGACGTAGCCCGACGGCCAATAGAAATGCTTGGTGGCCACCCCGTCGCGCACCAGCAGACGCCGCGACCAGGCCAGGAAGGCCCAGGCCAGGGCCAGATGCAGGAAGGCCTGCCCCAGGCCCGAGGCGATCCCCGACTCTATGGCATCGAGCGAGACCCCGACGCCCGCCAGAGTCAGCGGCCCCGGCAAGGCCAGCAAGGCGTTGAGCGCAACCGCGAGCGGCGTGTGCGCCTGGGAGTCACTGCGCAGCCTGCCGATCTGCTCATGCAGCACGGTCAGCCGACGCTGTACGCGGCGCCGTAGCCCCAGCAGCACGACCGCCAACAGCACGAAGGGCGCCCCGGCCAGAGCCTCCCCCCCTGGCAAACGCCAGTGCACCGGCAATACCTCGCGCCACTCGCCCTGCTGCCATTCGGACGTCAAATTGGCGGGCAGTTGGCGAAACCAGGCCAGATCCAGCGGACGGGTATTGGCAATCCAGAACAGCTGCTCGTCGATGGTCGTACGTAGCTCGCGCGACGTGTCCAGCAGTTGCTGCTGGTTGAGCTGCAGCTCGATCGCCGCACTCAACAGGCCGCCATAGGTCTGCTCGAGCTGATCGACGAGCTGGCGACGCGAGTGATAGAGCCCCTGCAACGACTCCACCAGCGCTTCGCTGACTTCGACGCCGGCCTCTTCGAGGCGTTGGTTGGCCAAGCGCTCGCTCTGGCGCAGGGAGTCGCGCTGGCGCACCAGGTCGAACTGACGCAGACGCAGATCGGCGATCTCGTCCTGCAGGTTACGCCTTGCATCGACCTGAGGCAGCGAGCGGCGCTGCTCACGCAGGATACGCGAGAGCAACAGGCTGCCGCGTATCGCCTCGATCTGCTCGTTGAGGCTACGCTCGAGCTGGCGAACGTGATCGAGCTGGCTGCGAATCGCCAGGCTCTCGCGCACCAGGCCATTGTGGCGATCGTTGGCCCGCAGCAGTTCGAGGCTCAGCTCGCGATTGACCTGCTGGGCGCGTTCGAGCACCGGATGGCCCGCCTCGAGCAGCGGGTCGTCTCTGGCAGCATCGGCAATCGCCTGTTCCGTAGCGATGCGGCGCTTACGATCGATCACGCTCTGCAGCAGCGTCAGTTCGGCTTCCTGGCGTGCGATCTGCTGGGTCAACAGGTCGCGCCGTTGCTGCGCCAGTTCGCGCAGCCGCGTGTTGCTGCCCAGCTCGCGCTGGCGCAGGCGCAGCGTGCGCTCGGCCAGGCGCCGTTCGACCTCGAGCTGCCATAGCTGGGGAGAATCGTCACTCACCCCCTGCCCTTCCAGCGCGTCGAGCGACCGGCGCGTCCGTTCGACGGTCTGCATCGCTTCGGCAATGGCCTGCTGGGCACGCTCCGGCAGGGTCTGGGCGGAAAGCAGGCGGGCGTTCACATCGGCCAGACGATCCTGTTGTTGCTGCAGCTCGAAGACCGCTTCCTGATGGCGATATTCCAGCTCATCCAGCGGTATATCGTCGAGCTCGGCGATGGTGCGATCGAGTGCCGCCTCCTCCTCCTCGAGAATCTCCCGTTCCAGGCGAAGCAGTTCAGCGGGGGCCTCCTCCAGCCGCTGCTCCAAGGCTTCGAGCTGCTCCTCTACACCCTGCAACTGCTCGAGGCTGCTGAGCGTGGCTTGCAGCGCGTCGATATCGCGCTGCTCGGCCTCGGTGGCGCTCGTACCCTCCTCGGGTTGCAGCTCCGCCAGGCGTTCCTCCGCAGCGGCCCGCTCGGGCAGTGCATCCTCTGCCATCACCCGTCCGCAGACAAACAGCAGCAGGAGGCACCATACGATATAACGCCAGGGTGACCGGCCGGCCCGGCATCGATGCATGCAATAAGGCAATTCGTTCACTCTTGCTCTCTTGATAGGGCTCCCGTGGGAGGGCTCATGCGCTCATGCCTGGAAGCGCTCTTCGCTTCCAGCCGATTCTCGGCCCGGAAGTCCCGCATGGCAATGGAAAGACCGTGGCTTCCCCGTATCGTTCACGATTCGCTTGCCTCTTGCCATGCGGTGTTTTGTGCCGATACGGTTGACTTGCGCCTCCGACATGGTAGAAACGGCGTTCATACACGCTTCCTTCGGTCCCGCTGCCATGATGCTTCGTCGTTCGTCCTCCAAGGTTCTCGTTGCATTGCTGCTGATCGGGTCCGTCGGCAGCGCCATGGCCCAGGATGGCCAGCTCAGCGCTGAAGAACGCGCTGCCATCGAAGCACGCATCGAGACGCTCAGCCAGGAACTGGATACGCTGCGCCAGCAGTTGGCACAGGATCGGTTGCAATCCGGTGAACGGGGCCTCGGTCTTGGCGAGATCATCACCATCGCTTCGGAGCAGGAGCTCGAACCGGTGGAGGAACGTCGTCAACTCGAGCGGGAGTCGTCGCGTAACCCCTTCGCAATCACTACCCATCGGCGCAACTACTTGCTGCCACTGAATTATGATCGTCGCCCGAATGAAGCCGTCTTCGGTGACGTCGATCGCGACGGCACCCCCGACCGCGCCGAGGTCAAGTTCCAGTTCAGCGCCAAGTTCAACCTGGTCGAGCGACTCTTCGGCGACCACGGTGGCGATCTCTATTTCGCCTATACCCAGCGCAGCTGGTGGCAGGCCTACAATGCCGACTCCTCTTCGCCCTTCCGCGAGACCAATTACGAGCCGGAAGTCTTCGTCGACTTCGAGAACCGTTGGTCACTGCTCGGCTGGACCAACATCAACAACCGGGTGAGCTTCAATCACCAGTCCAACGGACGCTCCGGTGACATGTCGCGCAGCTGGAACCGTGTGATCCTGGAATCAACATTTCTCAACGACGACTGGCTGGTCAGCGTGGCCCCCCATTGGCGTGTCCCCGAATCCGAGGGCGACGACGACAATCCCGATATCGAGCGCTACATGGGCTACGGTACCATCGGGGTGGCTCGGCGCTTCGGCGACAGCGAGCTCGGCGTGGAGTGGCACGGCAATCCCAGTGCCGGCAACATGGGCACGCGAGTGGATTACTCGTGGCCGCTGCACGGCAACATCCGAGGCCACGTGCAGTACTTCTACGGCTATGGCGACAGCATGATCGACTACGATCACCGCACCCAGCGCATCGGCATCGGCTTCAGTCTCAACCCGATCTTCTCGGGCAATGGCGGTCTGTTCCCCGATTGATCCCGGTCAGTGACGCAGCGAAGCGGCGTTGAAGTCGTAGTCGCTAATGCTATGCTGAGCCTGTGAACCCATCGTCAAAGGAAGACTCTCATGGCCTCTCGCACTCCGCATGTCGACGAAACCACCCGTCAGTTGAAGGAAGACCTGCACCAGTTGAGCCATACCATCGAGGAACTGGTCAGTGCCACAGCCGACGATTCGCGCAGCAACGTCAAGGAGCTTCGGGCGCGCGCCGAGAAACGCCTGAAGGATACCCGCGAGCGTCTCGAAGCCCGCGGTGAAAGACTCTACGGCGAAGCCCGCGACAGCCTGCACCATCAGGCCGATGCATGCGATCGCTATGTACACGACAATCCCTGGACCAGTATCGGCATCGGCGCCGCGGTAGGCGTGGTCATCGGCATGCTCATCGGGCGTCGCTGATGGCGTCGAGTGAAGGACCGGTACAGCGCCTGTTCGTCATCGGCAAGCGCCTGCTGGCAAGCCTGGTGGCCACCGGCGAGACACGCCTGCGTCTCGCCGTGCTGGAACTCGAGGAGGAGCGTGCCCGCCTCGCCACCCTGCTGTTGCTGCTGGGCCTGAGCCTGGTGCTGATCCTGCTGGGACTGGGCATGCTCACGCTGCTGGTGGTGGTGCTGTTCTGGGACACCCACCGCCTGGCCGCCATTCTCCTGTGCGCCGCCGTGCTGCTGGCCGGTGGCGGCCTTTCCGCCGTCCTGGCCCTACGCCAGGCCCGACGCCACACCCTGTTGAAGGAAACCTTGACCCAGCTCGCCCTGGATCGACACCTGGTGGAGGAGCAACGCGATGCGCCGCGACAGTAACCGACACCAGGAGCCGTCCCGTTCACAGCGCAAGGCCGAACTCGTCGCCATCATCGAGCAGCAGCGCATCGACATTCTGGTCGCGGCGGAACGCTGGCAACGCACATCGGTATCCCTCGATGCGGGCTGGCAACGCCTGAAACGCTACCGAGCACTGGCATACCTGGCCGGCGGTGCCCTGCTGGTCAGCGGTGCCCGTCATCCCGACTCACTGATGCGCATGATGAAGCGAGCCGCTGCCGGTGGCTTGCTGCTCAGCCGGGCGCGCCAGCTCCTCCGGCAGGTACGCTGAGCTCGGCCATCCTCCCGACGCAACAGCACCGATTATCGACGAATGGCTTCCTCGCCGAGGCCAAACCTTCTCATAGTTGCGCCTCGGCGTGATGACGCCGGTGAGCCACGCCCGGCACCCACTTCATGCAGCTCTCGCCACGCTTGAGCCGCTTCTCGATGAAACGGCGGGTACGACGCTGACCTTCACTGGTGTCGGTGGACCATACCGCCAAGGCCGCCAGGAACAGGCTGGTCAACGCCATCTCCTCTACCTGGGCACGCCGGGTGCCGTAGCGCGCCTCGAGCCTCGCCGCCTCACGCAGCCACTGAACGGTACGCGACAGGTCGAAGACCAGCGGCACCCAGGTATGCGGGTGAGGCAGGTGCGCCTTGGCCTTGAGCATATCGACGGTCACCTGCCGATGCGCTGCGTAGGTATCGAACCAGGCCTGCAGACAATGTTCGATCCGTACCCGCTCCGGCCAGTCATCGAAGGTATCCGGCTTGCCGGCCAGCATGGCGCGCCAACCGCGCTGGAACCAGGCGTTGGACACGTCGTCCATGCCACGAAAGCGCTCGAGTACCACGGACATCGGTAGATCGAGGCTGCGAGCCACCTCTGACAGACGCACCGCACGCCAGCCGTAGATCTCGGCCTGGCGCACGGCCTCGTCGACGACACGGTCGGCAAACGCGCTGCCCTGTGACTCGGAGGAATCCTGAATCGCGATCATGGTCATGACGGGCCCTCTGCTTGCGGCGGGTTCTGTCATGCAGCATAGACTGGTTTCCCATCGGAGCCATCAGACCACACGTTCCAGATAGTGGATGCAGAACAGTGAGTCACGATCGGTCCAGTGTGCCCGTGGCTCGAAGCCGGCACGACCGGCCAGCTCGCGGAAACCGGCAATGCTGTACTTGTAGGAGCTCTCGGTGTGCAGGCTCTCGCCCGCATCGAACTCGACGCGCTCCCCCGCCACGCGGATGGCCTGATCGTAGAGGCTGACCAGGTGCATCTCGATGCGTGAAGCGCTCTCATTGTAGAACGCACGGTGCCGGAAGCCCTGCGGCTCGACCTCTGCCTCGAACTCGTGACGCAAGCGCTGCAGCAAGTTGAGATTGAAGGCAGCGGTGACGCCGGCAGCGTCGTTATACGCAGCATCGAGTATTGCGCGGTCCTTGATCAAATCGACGCCGACGAGCAAGCCCCCACCGGCCGGAAGTAGCCTCGCCAGTCCCTTGAGAAAGCCTTCGGCCTCCTCGGGGGTGAAGTTGCCGATGCTCGAACCGGGGAAGAAGGCCACCGGACGCTCTCCCGCCAGACCTTCCGGCCAGGCCATGGGGCGCGTGAAGTCGGCGCAGGCGGCATGCACCTCGAGCCAGGGATAGTCCACCGCCAGCCGGCGGGTACTCTCGAGAAGGAAGTCGCGTGATATATCCACCCCCAGGTAGCACGCCGGATGCATCGCCTCGAGCAACAGGCGCACCTTGCGGCTAGCGCCGCTGCCCAGCTCGATCAAGGTAGCATCGCGACCCACCACTTCGGCAATATCGGCGGCCGCGGCACGCAAGATCGCCTGCTCGGTTCGGGTAGGGTAGTACTCGGGCTGCTCGCAGATGGCATCGAACAGTTCCGAGCCGCGGCGGTCGTAGAAGAACTTGGGCGATGTGCACTTGGGCGTGGCGGTAAGCCCTTCCAGCAGTTCCTCGCAAAGCGAACCCGCCTCCTCTTGCGGGTGCTGATCGTGAAAGCGTACGAGCGAATCCATGTCAGGCCTCCCTGGCAAGCCGAAAACCGGAGAATGCCCAGCGGGCATGAGGCGGGAAGAAGTTGCGGTAGCTCGGTCGTATGTGGTCGGCCGGCGTAGCGCAGCAGCCCCCACGCAGCACCATCTGCCCGGACATGAACTTGCCGTTGTACTCGCCCAGGGTACCGGGCAAGGGGCGAAAACCGGGATAGGGGCGGTAGGCGCTGCCGGTCCACTCCCAGACGTCGCCATAAAGCTGGCTCGCGGCCTCGAAGCACGGCGACGCAGCTACCGGCTGCAGGTGGTCGCGCTCGACGAAGTTGCCACTCATGGCCGCATCGCGGGCGGCCACCTCCCACTCCGCCTCGCTGGGCAGACGCCCCCCGGCCCAACGAGCGTAGGCATCGGCTTCGAAGAAGCTCACGTGGACCACTGGCGCATGCAAGTCCACCCGACGCAGCCCGCCCAGGGTGAAGTGGTACCACTCGCCGTCACGCCGAACCCAATACAGCGGCGCCTGCCAGCCCTCCTGACCGACCTGCTGCCAGCCATCGGAGAGCCAAAGCTCGGGGCGCGCGTAGCCGCCATCCTCAATGAAGGCCAGGAACTCCGCATTGGTCACAGGACGGTTGGCCAGTTGGAACGCCTCGAGAAACTGGCGATGGACCGGCCCCTCGTTGTCGTAGGCGAAGCCCGATTGCAGGTCATGACCAATCTCACGGATGCCGGCATCATACGCGAGCCAAGTCAGCTCACCGGGTGACTCCGTCGGCGGAGGAGTCAGATCATTGCGATAAGCGGGACACAGCGGGTTCTGCGCCAGGATATGCTTGATATCCATGAGCAGCAGTTCCTGGTGCTGCTGCTCATGATGCAACCCCAGCTCGACACGACGCAGGATCTCATCGGCATGCTCGGGCGGCGGTGATGCCAGCAACTCCGCCATGGCCGTGTCGACATGGGAGCGAAAGCGGTACACATCGGCCACCGTGGGGCGCGACAGCGTGCCGCGTCGGGGCCGTGGGAACGGCACGCCGTGAGTGTCGTAATAGGAGTTGAAGAGGTGATCGTAAACCGGATCGAGCGTTCGGTAGCTAGGCTGGAAGGGGGTGAGAATGAAGGCTTCGAAGAACCAGGTGACGTGGGCGAGATGCCACTTCGGCGGGCTGACGTCATCCATGCTCTGGATCACGTAGTCCTCGGTACAAAGCGGTTCGCAGAGCCGCTCCGAGGCTCTGCGAACGCGCTGGTAGCGTCTCAACCACTCCTTGGCATGCAGCGTATCGAGTGTTTCCAACTGTTGGGAAGCTTCCAACTCGTGAGCTAGCAAGGGCATGGCGCACTCCTTTGACGACCCTCGTTCGGGACGAACCGATTCCCCCAGCGTAGCAATGCCCCTGGGAACGTCCGGTTACATTAAGTAAAGTTTTGTCGCGCCGGCACGACCGCATGGCCGAATGCCGGTTTTGTGGGAGAGGCTAGAGCGCCTGGCCGCAGGCTACGCCCGAGGCCCAGGCCCACTGGAAGTTGTAGCCGCCGAGTTCGCCGGTGACGTCTAGCACTTCGCCGATGAAACGTAGCGGCGGCAGCCCCTCGACGCTGAAATCCTTCGACGAGATCGCGGCGGTGTCGACGCCGCCCATGGTCACCTCGGCGGTACGCCAGCCCTCGGTGCCGGCGGGCTTGAGACGCCAGCGCCCGAGACGCTGCTGCCACGCCTCGATGCGAACATTGGAGAGTTCGGCCAGGACAGGATCCTCGCCATGCCATTCGACCAGTGCCTGGGCCAGGCGGCGCGGCAAGTTCTCGCCGAGCCAGGTGGAAAGCTGGCGGCGCGGCGTCTCATGGCGCGCCGTCGCGAGCGCCTCGCTGACCGAGAGATCCGGCAGCAGGTCTATTTCGAGTTCGTCGCCGGGTTGCCAATAGCTCGATATTTGCAGCATGCCTGGGCCGGAGAGGCCGCGATGAGTGAACAGCATCGGCTCGAGGTAGCGGCGCTCGCGCCCCGGACCGAGGCGCTGGCCGTCACGTACGGCGCTGACCGCCACGTCGCAGGCCACCCCGGCCAGATCGGCCGCTCGCGCCTTCCAACCGGAGGTGAGGGTGAAGGGAACCAGCGCCGGCCGCGTCTCGGTCACCTCCAGGCCGAACTGACGAGCAACCTCGTAACCGAAACCGGTGGCGCCCATGGTGGGTATCGAAAGCCCACCGGTAGCGATCACCACGGCACCGGCTTCGATTCGCCCCAGGGAGGTATCCAGCCGCATGCCTTCACCTGCGGTTTCGATACGCTCGACGGAAGTCTTCATGCGCAATTCCACCCCGGCCCACTCGCATTCGGTGAGCAGCACATCGAGCAGCTCCTTGGCGGAATGGGCGCAGAACAGCTGGCCCGGTGCCTTCTCCACGTAGTCGAGGCCATGTCGCTCCACCAGCTCGACGAAATGGTCCGGGCGGTAGCGCTTCAGCGCCGAAATGCAGAAGCTCGGATTGGCCGAGAAGAAGTTGGCCGGCCCGGTGTCCAGATTGGTGAAGTTACAGCGCCCTCCCCCGGACATCAGAATCTTTTTGCCCGGCTTGTTGGCATGGTCGATCACCAGCACGCGTCGCCCCGCATAGCCCGCCGTGAACGCACACATCAGCCCGGCGGCACCCGCACCGACGATCACGACATCGAACCTTGGAGACGACATGGCTATTCCGTAGGCAGAAAGGAGGCCGATTCTAGCAGAACGGCCCGTCACCCGGCCAAGGCCGCGCTTCCCCCTCCGATCATATTCCTGCGACTTACCGCGCTTGGTTCTTATAATGCTAATTCAGCATTTGGCATCAGTCACCATGCGACTAAAGGATGAGAAATATAAACCGGTCATTTTGCAATCTTCACTTACATTGAATAAGACATACCCATCACAAAAGATTACACGAAGCCATTCTCAAAGAATAAAAGTTTACATATAGAAAGACCCTCACAATAGAACTTATAAAGCGTTATCACGCAAGGGATTCAGGAGGGACGCTGCTAATGTCCACTCATGCCTATGTGCTCGTCGTACTACGTACTGTTGAGGATCCGGGAAAGAGGGATTACGTACTTGCGCTGCGAAAAAAAGGCTACGCCGTCGAGTTCGTGACCAATGAACAGGATCCCCTTCCCATCCTGCTCTCTCGCCCGCCCATCGCCGCCTGTTTCGAATTCGACTACCCCGATCTGCAGGGCCTGACCGACCTTCGGCAAGCCAAGCAGCGTGCCGCCTCGGTGCCCTTGCTGATGATCACTCAGGCACACTCCGAGAGTCTGGCAGTATGGGCCTTTCGCACACGGGTGTGGGATTACTTCGTTCAGCCGGTAGATCTCGTCCGGTTCATGGCCGTCATGGGGAGCCTCTTCCAGTTGAGGTCGGCCAATGCCGGCACGACGCAGAGGAAACCGATAGCGGAGTTGAGCAACCAGATCCCTCCGGAAGCGAGGCATCACTGCCTTGCCTCTAACCATCAGCGCGTGCAACTGGACCGCGCCATAAGCTATATCGAGCAGCACCTGCACCAGAAAGTGGCCCAGGCCGACGTCGCCGAACAGTGCGGTGTCACCCCTTTCCAGCTCAGCCGCCTGTTTCGCAAGCTCACCGACAATACCTTCCAGGGTTTTCTGCTGGAGAGACGCATCGAGGAGGCCAAGCGGCTGCTGGCCAACCCCAGGATATCGGTAACGGATGTCTGCTTCAGCGTCGGGTTTCGTGACCTCTCCTACTTTACCCGCACCTTTCAGAAACACGTCGGTCATACGCCGACCCTCTATCGTCAGTCGCTGAACCCGCACGGTGCCACCGCGCCGGCCGACACCGCCAGGACGACGGCGAAGCCATGTGGCGAAGCGCCGGCACCTGTCAGCCAGTCCACATTCGATAGTAACGGCCCTGGCGGCACCGCCCCTCTCAGCCTCAGGGCTTCGACCTGAACGGCTCAGCCTGCCGGTAGGGCATCACAAGTCAACGAAAAGCGCCGGCCGAAAGGCCGGCGACTCGATTGGCTTGCTCAGGCTAATCCACCAGCACGGGTATCCGGGCCAAGATGCCGAAGTTCTCCCCTCCCGTCTGGCCCGTGGGATCGTGGTAGCTGCAGCTGGGGAGAAAATAGATGCTTTTCTGGCGCCAGCCCGACTGCTGCGGATCGGAGTTCCAGTAGGCAGGGTCACCGCTCTCTTTCTGCAGATCGAAAGCATCGACGAAGCTGTTCCAGCGCTCCACACCACTCGTGCCGCCATGGCTCCAGGTTCCCGGCGATACGCCGTCGCTGTCGTCGGGCGGCAGCTCCATCTGCTGTGGCGCACGCGTGTCGATATTGTTGGCCTGATCGATGATCCACACGATGTTGACCGTCACGGCGCCCACCAGTGGGTTACTGGGCGCAACGCCCTCCTCGCAATCGATGACCGGCAGCGTAAGCGTCCAGATCGTCTCCTTGCCGGTATTCTCTACCCAGCAGTCATAGAGGTCGCTGAAGGCTGACTGCACCTGGCCATTGTTGGTGGAGATGTCCTCGCCGAAATGCATCTCGTCGGGATTGCCCTCGCCACAGACGAGATTGCGAAGTTCGCTGGCGTTGGACGCGCCGCTGTCGTCGTGCTGAAAGTTGGTCCAGCCGCCGGTCTGGTCACCCTCAGGAATGAAACGGCCCGTGCTGCAGGAGTAATTCCCGCTAGGGTCCACCAGCGCCTGGCGGCACAGGGCGATGGGCTGGTCGACATCCTGCGGGCGCAGGTTGCCGGCAAAGCCGATGTAGGCGACGGAGCGCGCCATCACGTCGTAGCCCGGAAAACCGAAGATGCGTCCAAAGAAGGCTTCTACCTGAGTCTGCTGGCGAGCCGTCACCACCTCCACGGCATTGATGAAGGGTTCCAGCGGGTCATAGGTGTCGAGCTCGGCCGTCGACTTGTTGAACAGGTCGACGGGATCGAGGGAGTTATCCGGAGTGAAGGTACGAGTTCCAAAGCTCCAGTGCCCACGCAGGGCGCTCACGACCTCCACCGTCTCGTTCTGGCTGTCGTTGGCCGTGGCCGCATCCGTGGCGATCTGGTTCGCTGCTGGATTGACCGAGCTGCCGTCGGCGGTATAAAGCATCCTGGCTCCCGCCAAGGAGCCGGCGTCGGCGGCATTGTGCAGTTCGTTTCTGGCTACGTAGAGGTTGCTGCCATCCACCGCCAGGGCGGTGAAAGCCAGCAGCATGAAGAGGCCGACGGCCAGCAGCACGATGGAGACCCCGCGCTGGCGCTGTGGCGAGCCATAGCGGCCACGCCGGGCAATGGTTGCGTTCATGTCATTCCGCCCTCATCACGGTGGTGGCGCTGAGCTCGAGCACTTCGCCCAGGGTGCCGATGAAGCCGGGCAGCAGCAGGAACTGATAGGGGTAGTCGACCGTCACGACGAGACTGTCCCCGGCCTGCAAGGTCCCGCCATTGGGTCGAACGATGGTGATCTCCATCTCGGCCGGCCCGCCCAGAGAAATCAGGTACTGCTCGGCGTAGTCGCGAATCGCCTGCTCGATGGCGGCATCCTCGCTTGCCGTGTCACGCGGCTCCGGGCGGTACAGGATGCCGGTTCGCGCCCCTTCACGGCTGGCGTTGGTCAGCGTCGCCTTGTCGAACAGTGCGACGCTGAACTCGATGATGCCGAACAGCAGGATGAACAGCAGCGAAGCCGAGATGGCAAACTCCACGACCTCGGACCCGCGCTGACGTTGCACCGAGCGTATCGCTTTCATGCCTGGCCCTCCTCGTTCATGCTACCCCCGCGCCCGGTGCGCCGGGGTCATGCCCCGTCAGTTGATGGCTTCACCGCCGTGGCGACGGATCAGCTGGTTCAGGCTGCGGGCGTTTTCGCTGGCGGTGACGTAATAGGCCGGCGACAGGCGCATCGCCTCCTCGAAGAAGCCCATGGCGTCCTGATAGCGGCCTTCGAGCATCGAGATATAGCCGATGTCGTTGTAGGCCTTGGCACGGTCACCGCTGCGGGCCACCGCCTCGATGGCAGTGTCGTAGTCCCCTTCACGGGCGTGCACGAGCCCCAAGTTGCGCCAGGCCAGGTCGTAGTCGGGGTTGACGCTCACCGCCTGGCGCAGCGACTGGCGGGCGCCCGCCAGATCACCGGCCAGATAGCGCGAGTAGCCTTGATTGTTGAGCACCAGGGGCGTTCTCGGGCTCACCTCCAGGGCGCGCGCATAGTGGGCTTGTGCCGCGGCGTGGTCGGCATTGATATCGGCGATCACCCCCAGGGCATTATGGGCCTGCCAGGGGGCATGGCGGCGTGCCACGATGGGCGCCAGATAGCGCTCGGCCTGCTCGTAGTCACGCTGCTGAATCAGGATGATGCCAAGCGCCGTTCCCGCTCCGGCATGGTTGGACTCGATGTCCAGTACCCAGCGATAGGCCGTACCGGCTAGCTCGTGATTGCCGCGCCCATGGTGGATGATCCCGACCCGATAGAGCGGATCGGCCTTGGGCCGCTCCTCCATGCGCAGCCCACGCAGGTACTCGAACAGCGCCCGATCGGAATCACCGGCCCGCAATGCGGCATCGCCGTTGCGGTAGGCTTCCTCGGGAGAGCCCACCGGGAAGGCGGTGCTATAGGCTACGGATGACCCACCGCCGCTCAGCGACCCATAGACGTCACCCTCCTGGGGTGGCCCTCCGGTAGCGGCACAGCCGCCCAGTGCCAGGGTCAGCGCGGCGGCGCTCCAGACAGTACGAATTCTCGCTACGGTATTGGTGACGGTTTTCATGGCTATCGCTCTCCCGCTCGTGGATGACGTTGGCTGGTTCAGCGCCCGGACAGGGCGGCAGCCGCCCCCAGCAGCGGCGGCCCCAGGGCCACCACGAAGAAGCTGGGGAAGACACAGAAGATCAGTGGAAACAGCATCTTGGTGCTGACCTTGGCGGCCTTCTCCTCGGCCTCCTGGGTGCGTTTGTCACGCAGTTCCACGGCGAACAGGCGCAAGGTCATGGCGATGCTGGTGCCGAAGCGCATGCTCTGCAGCAGGGTCGTGACCAGACCGCGGATATCCTCGACCCCGGTGCGCTCTTCGAGATCGCGCAGGGCAGTCTTGTTGTCCATGCCCGCGCGGGTCTGCATGCCGAACAGGTGCAGTTCGTCGGCCAGTTCCGGATGGCTCACTTCGAGATCCCGCGCCACCCGCTGGATGGCCGCCCCCAGCCCCAGGCCGGCTTCGCTGCATACCACCAGCAGATCCAGCGCGTCGGGCAGGCCGCGACGCAGCAACGTGGTGCGCCGCTTGATCGCGCGCTCCAGCCAGAAGCGCGGCAGCAGGTAGCCGACGATGGCCGTGACGAGGACCAGCAGAATCGCGATCGCAGGTGGAATGCGCACGAAGGGAAGCAGCAGCAGAAGCAGGATCGGTGGCACCACGGAGAGCAACAGGCGGATGCCGTAGAACAGGCTGACCGCCGACGGCGAGCGCTTGCCGGCATGGCGCAGTTCCGTAGCGATGCGGCTACGCACCTCCTCCTTGTCGGGTACCAGCTTTTCGCCCATCGGGCCCAGCCACTGAACCATGCCGCCCGCTTCCGACATACTGTGTCCTCCGGCCGCCTCGGCGCTGGCCTCGAGATGCCTGAGGCGACGGCGCAACGGATCCGACATTCCGATGAACAGCAGTACCAGCGCCACCAGCAGGGTGAAGACCGCCATGCCCAGCAGGGCGGCGAAGCCGAGCTGCATGGCATACGGGTCTTCCATGAAGGCACCGAGCCTGTCGATCCAAACGGTGACCATGTCCATAAGCGAGCCCTCCTCAGACGTCGATGCGCACGTTGCGGCGCATCCACAGGATGCCGACCACGATCATGACGAATGCCGCTACGACCAGCTGCCGCCCCACCGGATCCTGGGTGAGCATGGGCAGGAAGTTCGGCGACACCAAGGTGAGCACGCCAGCCATGGCGAACGGCAGCAGCGAGAGAATCCAGGCCGCCATGCGCCCTGGGGCGGAATAGGTGCGCACCTTGCGCTGGAAGCGGAAGCGGTCGCGCACCACCGCGGCCAGGCCATCGAGCAACTCGGCCAGGTTGCCGCCGCTCTCCTTCTGGATCAGCACCGAGGTGGTGAACACCATCACGGTCACGCTCGGCACCCGCTCCAGCATGCCCAGCATGGCGTTACGCACCTCGCCGCCGTAGTTGATCTCCATGAAGGTGGTGCGGAATTCGCCGGCGATGGGGTCCGCCATCTCCTCGGCCACCAGGTGCATGGCGTCGCTGAACGGGTGCCCCGCCCGTAGCGCTCGCGCCATGATGATCAAGGCGTCGGGCAGCTGCTCCTCGAAGCGCGCCAGGCGTTTGCTGCGCAGCCGCTTAAGGTGCAGAAAGGGCAGCATCGCCACACCCAGCCCCAGCAGCACGCCCAACAGCGGCTGGGGCAGCAGATAGAAGCCGGCCACGCCGAACAAGCCCCCCAGGCAGACGCTCTGCAGCACTACCCGGTAGGCCGGTGTCTCAAGCCCGGCCTGCTCGACCAGCCGCTCGACCCGCGCCATTCCGGGCAGCGCCTCGATCGCCCGCTCCAGCGGCGACAGCTCACGCAGGTACTTGCGCCGCACCAGGGATGCCTGGCCGCGTTCAGCCTCGGCCGAGATGGCCCTCAAGCGCTTCTTGAGCCGCTTCTGTGCCTTGCGGTTTTCACCGAATGTCGGCACCAAAAAGCTCTGCATCAGCAGGAAGGCGGCGATGAAGATCATGCCGATGAAGATCGTCTCGTCGGAGAGATTGAGGTTTATGCCCATGGCCGCTGCCCCCCGCCCAATTGGAAGACTTCCAGCCCCGGGTCGAGCCCGCGCCGCTTGAGGTGGTCGTAGAAGCCCGGCACCACGCCGGTTGCCTGGTACTGCCCCACCACACGGCCATGTTCGTCGAGGCCCTCACGCTCGAAGCGGAACAGTTCCGACATGGTGATGATATCCCCCTCCTGGCCGTTGACCTCCTGCACGCTGACCAGGCGCCGCACGCCGTCCTCCTGGCGCTCCACCTGCACCACCAGGTCGATGGCCGAGGCGATCTGCGAACGCAGCGCCCGCGGCGGCAGCTGGAAGCCGCTCATCGCCACCATGTTCTCTATCCGCGTCAGTGCATCGCGCGGCGTGTTGGCGTGGATGGTGGTCAGGGATCCGTCGTGACCGGTGTTCATCGCCTGGAGCATGTCGAAGGCCTCGCCGCCGCGAACCTCGCCGACGATGATGCGGTCGGGGCGCATGCGCAGGCTGTTGCGCACCAGGTCACGCTGGGACACCTCACCACGCCCCTCGATGTTTGGCGGGCGCGTCTCGAGGCGGCCGACGTGGGGTTGCTGCAGCTGCAGCTCGGCGGAGTCCTCGATGGTGACGATGCGCTCGTCGGGCGGAATGAAGCCCGACAGCACGTTGAGCAGCGTGGTCTTGCCGGCACCGGTACCGCCCGAGACCAGCACGTTGAGCCGCGCCTTGACCACCTTCTCCAGCAGTTGGGCGATGACCGGCGAGAGGCTTCCGTGAGCGATCAGATTTTCCACCGTCAGCCGGTCCACGGCGAAGCGGCGGATCGACAGCATCGGCCCGTCGATGGCCAGCGGCGGGATCACCGCGTTGACCCGCGAGCCATCCTTGAGCCGCGCATCGACCATCGGCGAAGACTCGTCGACGCGTCGTCCCACGCTCGATACGATGCGGTCGATGATGGTCATCAGGTGCTGATCGCTGTCGAAGCGCAGCAGGGTCCGCTCCAGCTTGCCACGGCGCTCGACATAGATGGGGTTGGTGCCGTTGACCAGAATGTCCGACACCGTCTTGTCGGCGAGCAGGGTCTCCAGCGGTCCCAGGCCCAGCACTTCATCCTGAAGCTCGCTGACGATTCGCTGGCGCACCGCTGCGTTGAACGGCAGCGTCTCCTTGCTCATCAGCGCCTCGCACACCTGCTGTACCTGGCTGCGTGCCTCACGCTCTTCCAGCGTGCTGAGCAGTGCCAGATCCATCACCTTGACCAGCTGGCGAAACAGGCGCTGCTTGCACTCCTGCTCGGCCGGCGACAGGCTGGCTCCCGCCGGTGTGCGGCCGCCCCAGAAACGATCTTCCTCAACTGCCGTCATGCGTTCGCGGAAATTCATGAGCCCGTCTCCCGGTAAGCGTCAATGTTGGGTGCGATTCCACAGCCTCAGTGACCAGCGCCGTGTCCGTGCCGGCGCCTCGCGCGGTGTCACGAGCGTGAGCGCCAGGGACTTGAGCGATCGAGTCAAGGCGGCCTTGCGCGCCAGGTCGATCAACGGGCTGCCGACATTGATGCTCTGGCTGGCGTGGCGATAGTCGTTGGGCAGGGTGTGCAGCGGCAGCTTCGGCAGCGCATCGCCGATGGCGCCGAGGGATACCTCGTTGCGCTTGTCGTAGCGGTTGACCACCACCGCGATGCGCGACGGCGGCAGGCCCAGCTCATGTACCAGGATGTCGCGCAGGCGCTGGGCATCATGCAGGTGTGCCACGCTCTGCTGCATAACCATCAGCACGCGATCGGCACGCTCCAGCACGCACGCCGTGGCGCCGTTGATCCAGCGCGGCAGGTCGACCACCACCTCGTCATGATCCTGGCCCAGCACGTGCAGCAGCTGCTCGACCCGAATCTCCGGTACCTCGGCCAGGCTGGCACGATCCTCGGGCGACGAGGCCAGCAGGCCGAGGCCACTCTCGTGGCGCTGGACGTAGGCCGACATGGCCAGGGTATCGAGGCTATCGGCGGCCTCCAGCGCCTGCACCAGCCCATGGTCCGGGATCAGGTTGAAGTAGAGCGGCAGTGAACCGAACTGCACGTCCAGGTCTACCAGCGCGCACTCCTTGCCCTCCACCACCAGGCGATGGGCCAGGTTGGCCGCCACCAGGCTCGCCCCGGAGCCCCCCTTGGCATTGATCACCGCGGTCAGGCTCGCCGCGGGGCGGGCCAGCTCCTCGCGTCGGTCGCGTACGATCTCGCGCAGGAAGCGGCTGATCTCGCCATCGTCGACCGGGGGCGAGAAGTAGTCGCGGGCACCGGCGCGCATGGCCAGGCGGATCAGCTCCACGTTGCCCTTGGGCCCCACCACCAGCAGCGGCGGGCGCTCGCCTACGGGGCGCTCGCACAGCGCCATCAGCTCCGCCTCCCAGTGGTCGCCCACCATCAGTACCAGCGCGTCGGGCAGCGCTTCGACGCCTTCCAGGGGGTCGACGTTGCCGTTGTAGAGCAAGCGCTGCGTGACGTTGATGTCACCCTGGCTGCGCAGCAGGGCTTCCAGCGCCTCCATCTCCGCCCTGGCGCGTCCTACCAGCCGTATCTCGAGCCGTGTCAGCATGGGAATGCACCCGTTGGTCGTGGCTGTGTTCGCCGGCGGCATGCCACCGGCACCCGTCTTGCCGTTGCGTTGACGGCACCTCCCTCTCGTTCGCTTCAGGGCAGCGAGCTGGAGGTCATGGGGACCGACGTCTGCCGGCCCGCCTCGGCGCCGCGGTAACCCCGCATCGCTTCGACCGCCTTGTCGCCTCCCAGCGAGGGCGCGTCGTCACCGGGCGTGTAGGTCTGCAGCTGCTTGGTGTGATTCACCGTGTCGCCGAAGGGAGGAAGGCCGGCACCCGGCTTTGGCGCCACGCAGCCGGCCAGCCCCAGGGTGGCGACGAACGCCACCATCCAGGCACAGCGCCCGAGCGACAGGGGGGAACGACGAGGGAAAGCAGGTAGTGAAGACATGGTGGGCACTCCCGTCATGGTGTTCGGTTCACAGGTCATGGCCGAAGCGGCCCTCGGTGCCGCCCTCGCGACGGCTCGACATCAGCTCCAGGTCAAGGCTGCTGGGGCGCGGGCGCGAGCCTCCATCGCCACCGCCGGCCTGGTAGCGGCCGAGCAGGTAGAACTCGAGGTCGCTGGGGGGAACGAACGAACCGGTGGGCAGCCGTGCCTGCTCAGGCGCGAAGGAGCGCGCCAGCCGCGGGGTGACGAAGATCACCAGCTCGGTCTGCTCCTTGATGTACTCCTGGCTGCGGAACAGTGCGCCGAGCACCGGCAGCTCGCCCAGCCCCGGCAGCTTGGAAACGTTCTCGCGCAGGCTTTCGTTGAGCATGCCGGCGATGGCGATGGTCTGCCCCGAGGCCAGCTCCAGGCTGGAACTGGCACTGCGCTTGACCAGCGCCGGGACGAAGAACTGCGACGCCACCTGATCGCCCACGCCGATGCGCAGGCTGTTGGCGGGCACCAGGTCGGAGACGGAGACATCGACCTGCAGGTTGATCGAGCCGGAGTCCAGCACCACCGGCAGGAAGCTCAGGCCGACGCCGAACTCCTTGTGCTCGATGGCGACCTGGCCATCGCCCTGGGGTACCGGAATGGGAAACTCACCGCCGGCGAGAAAGCGCGCCTGCTGGCCGGTCAGTGTGGTGAGATTGGGCTCGGCGAGGATCTTGGCCACCCCCTCGCGGCTGGCCGCATCGAGCACCAGGTTGAGCAAGTAGTCGCCACGCTGATAGCTGGCAAAGATGCCGGTATCCTCGATGCTGGGAACCGAAGGTGCGAATTCACGCACCATCGGGCCCAGTGGGGTACGCGTGCCATTCTCGAAGACCGGCAGGCGGAAATCGCCTTGCGGTCCCTGGAAGATGGCATCGGGGAATGTAGCCCCGCCGCTGACCGCCCCGGCGCTGAATGCAGACGAGCCGATGTTGAAGACGTCGAAGTTGGCTTCCAGCCGCTTGACCAGCGAGCGCGACACCTCCGCCACCCGCACGTCGAGCATGACCTGGTTGGCGCCGCCCACCTGCATCAGGTTGAGCACCGCATCCTCGCCGCCGCCGGCAAAGCGGGTTGCCAGTCGCAGCGCGGTGTCGAGCCGCTCGGCGCTGGAGACCTCGCCGCTGAGCACGATGCTGTCCTGGGCCGAGCGCACCTGGATGTTCTCGTCCGGCAGCAGCACGTGCAGGTGGCTCTTGAGCGCCTCGAGATCATGGGTCACGGTGACGTTGAGGGTGCCCTGAATGTTTTCCGACTGGTCCCACAGCACCACGTTGGTGGTCCCGGTGGATTTGCCCAGGACATAAAGCTGGCGCGACCCCATGACCACCAGGTCGGCGATCTCGGGGTTGCCCACTGACACCACCCGTACCGCCCGCGGGAACTGCAGCACCTGGGCCTTGTTCAGCTCCACCGACACCGACACCGTGCGGCCCTCGACCGGCATGGCCACGCTGCGCGTGCTCTCCTGCGCTTCCAGCGTGGCGGCCCAGCCCAGGGCCAGGGCGGCGAGCCCCGCCACTAATAGCCCCTTCCACTGTGTACCTTGAATGCTCATGACGCTTCTCCCCTGCCCCTGTTCTTGGTTGGCCGAGCCGCTTCGGCAGCCAGGCCCGATGCCTCTTGCCGCTCTTCGCTGGCGCCTCAGTTGCGCACGTTCACCGTGCTGGCTTCGGTGCCGCGAATCACTGTCACGCGACGCTGCACCTGGGCCACGCTGGTGCGCTGTGGCGGTGGTGAGCTGCGCTCGCGGGGCGGCTCGACGTCGAGCAGTTCGCGCTGGGCCGCCAGCAGGTCGGGTTTCTCCTCCGTATCCAGCGGGTTGCGCAGGGTCAGCTGCACCTTGCCCTCCTGGGTGGCCTTGACCAGGGTTTCGGCCTGGGTGGGGTCGACCTCCAGAGTCACCGCCCGCACGATGACCGGGCCGTCGCGCTCCTGGGAGGCGATCTGGTCCACCGCCAGCACCTTGAGGTTTTGCAGCACGGTTCTCGACTCGACGCTGCTACGGTTGCCGTTCTGGCGCGTGGAGACCACGTCGACCCGGTTGCCGGGCAGCAGGAAGCCGGCCACGCCGACCACGTCGTCGACCCGCACGCTCATGGCCCGCTTGCCCGGATCGAGCAGCGCGGCCAGGGCGCTGCCACCGAGGTGCTCGGCCACGCGACCCTCGTGAAGGATCTCGCCGGCGTAGATCACCTGGTTGCTGACCCGTCCCACGACGTTCTCGATGTCGTTGAAGCTACCTGGGGGAACCGATTCGGGAGGCAGTCGCAGCATCTTGAGATCGCTGGCCTGAACCGTGCTGCCGAAGGGAATCTGCAGGGCGGCCACTACCACCTGACCGGCCTCGGCCAGGGGGTCGTGCTCCCGGTTCTGCTGCTGCATCCAGCTCATGGCGATCAGCGCCGCACCGCCGGCCATCAGCAGCGAGACACTGAACATCGTGATGACGCCTTTCTTCTTCATGATGCGTTCCTCCCGCTCGTATTGCCGTCACCGCCTTGGCGGTCGCTGTCCGAGAAATCGCCGAAGTAGGTCTGCCAGGCCCAGGCGAGCACCTCCCGGTCGGGTGCCTCGCCGCCCCAGTAACGCAGGTGATCCGCCGCCAGCCCCAGCAGGTCGCGCGGATGGCAAGCCAGCAGCGGCACGCCGAGGCGCGCGTGCAGCTCATAGATCACGAAGTCGACCAGGGTCGGATCGAAGGGAATACCGCTCTCGCGACACTGCAGGGCCCAGACCTGCCGGTAGGCGTCCGGCTCGAGCGGCGCGAAGCGAATCTTGTAGCCGATGCGACGCAGGAAGGCGGCATCGGCCAGCGATAGCGGGTCGAGGTTGGTGGAGAACACCAGCGCCACGTCGAAGGGCACGCTGAAATGGTAGCCGTTGGCCAGCGCCAGGAAGTCGCGGCGCTCCTCTAGCGGCACGATCCAGCGGTTGAACAATTCCATCGGCGGCATGCGCTGGCGACCCAGGTCGTCGATCACCAGCATGCCGTTGTTGGCCAGTAGCTGGATCGGCGCCTGGTGGATATGGGTGGCGCCGTCGTACTGGATCTCCAGGCGCTCCATGGTCAGCTCGCCACCGGCTACCACGCAGGGGCGCCGGCAGCGCACGAAGCGTGGGTCGTGGCCCTGGGCCAACAACAGCGACGAGACGGCATTGGGCGGCTCGTCCGGCGGCGCCAGAGGACTGTGTACCGCGGGGTCGAAGCAGCGCACGGCCTTGCCGCCCGCTAGGATGGCGTGTGGAATCAGCACTTCGCCGGGCAGCAACCGTACCAGCCGACGAGCGATGTAACTCTTGCCGGTCCCCGGCTCGCCGTGGATGAACATGGCCCGCCCTGAGTGCAGCCCGGGACCCAGCTGGTCGAGCAGCGCAGGCTCGATCACGGTATCGGCGAACGCCGATATCACCCGCTCGCGGCTGATGCCAGCGTCACTCAGGGCCTGAGCGCGAACTCGGGCGGTATAGGCCTCCAGTGGCACCGGTGCGGGTCCGGCGTAGCCATCGCGGGCCAGGGCCTCCATGGCGGCGGCACGGCCCAGCTCGGTGAGGCCGTAGCGCAGCACGCCGTTCTCACCCTGGCCACGCACCTCGGCGCGCCCCTCGCGGCGTAGCAGATGGCAGATGGCTTCCACCACGCTGCCGGCCAGGGCCGAGCGGCGACTCAACTGGTGCAGGTCGAGTACGCCCTGCTCGAGCAGGATCTTGGAAAGCAGGTCGGCGAGGTAGAGCGACGAGAGGCCGGTCTCCTCGGCACTGGTGGGCCGCAGCGGCAAGGATTCGACATGGGCCTCATTCGCTAGGCCTGGCTGCGTGAGATCGTCGACTCCCAGCGTGTTATTTTTCGTATTCATGCCGTCGCCTCCCTAAAACGTACTCGACCTAGGCCAGCGGTCACTGCCAGACGATCCAGGCGGTAACGCCCAGGGCAATGGAGACGGCGAAGGGAAATTTACGACCCATGACCTCGCCATCAGCGGGTGGAATATAGAGTGGCCTTCCGGTGAAAACCAGAGTACGAAACATCAGTGAATAGCGTCCCCATGGTGATACACTCTGGCGCATAACCAGGGCACTAAAAGCGAAGCCGAGGGCAACCATGCTACCGATGAATATGCTGAAAATCGCAGCCTGCAATATTCCAACCGGACCGATAAAGGTCCCTACCGCAGCCATCAGCTTGGCATCGCCGGCGCCGGTAAAGCCCATCAGGTATCCCGGCAGCAAGATGGCCAGTCCGACGAGCATTCCGTAGATGGCGGCCAGGACACCGCCGGCACCTGCTGCCCCCCCTTGCAGCAGAAACCCCACGGCGGCCCCGGCCATAACAAGAAGATTGGGAATTCTCCGATATTTCATATCCCAGGCTGCAGCCACCCAGAGAAATATCAATAACAGGAGATTTATCGCTAAAACCTTCATAAAAATCCACCTCCTGTTTAATTTGGTTCAATAAAGAGGGTGTCTAAACGAACACCCTCTTATTTAGCATGGGTTTTATCAAGCTCCAATAGCTGCCTGAAGCTGCCCCATCAGCACCGCTACGCGAGCTCCTATAAGGGCATAAACCCCAGCTCCTGCCGCCACAATCAGCCCACCAACAAGAGCCCACTCTACTACTTCGGTGCCCTCTTCCTCACGCCAGAAGCGCGCGATACCCTGCATCAGCTTGCTCATGATCTTTCTCCCAATCAGGTTTTTTATCCAAGCTTGCTGTTGTTGGAGACCGGCGCCCTTGCCCCGGCTCACGTGACTCAGCTTCGCCGTTACAAACCGGTTACGCTTGGAGAATTCTTGCAGTGCGATGGAAGAATCTTGCGAAGGCGGGCAAAAAGATGCGCGGTGAGGCACAAGCGGCGTCTGAATTGATGAATCTATACAACCCCTATACGATCAAAAGGGCGAAGTAGAACCGCCGTTGTGAATTTGTTGTCACATTCGATGCTGCCAAAAAGAGTAGGCTGTTAAGTAAGCGGCCACGGACGGGCCCCTCGCGACTGCCGAATCACGACAAGAGCCCCCATGAACCCATCTCGCCTCATGCTTGCTTCACCGCCCCGACGGCTTGCCTCCCTGGCCGGCCTGGTATGGCTGATCGCCACTCTCTCCCTGGCCACCTTGGCGTCACTGTTCGTCACCCTGCCTGCGGTGGCCCAGGAGCGCACCGCGGTGATCGGCGCCCGCGCCGAGCTTCAGCCCTGGTCCGATCCGCTGGAGGCGCTCGGCACCCTGCGCGCCGACGAGAGCGTGACGCTCTCGGCCACAGTGACGGAGATCGTAGCCGAGCTGAACTTCAGCGACGGCGAGGCGGTGGAGGCCGGCCAGTTGCTGATCCGGCTCGAGGATGGCGAGGAGCGTGCCCAGTTGCGCGTCGCCCAGGCCCTGCGCGACGAGCGTCGCGGTGCGGTCGATCGTCTGAGCCAGCTGCAGAGCCGCAACATGGCGCCACGGGCCGACGTGGAGGACAGCCAGGCGCGGCTGCGCCAGGTGGAGGCAGAGATCCAGGCGCTGGAGGCACGGCTGACCAACTACCGCCTGCGCGCCCCGTTCGATGGCGTGGTGGGGTTTCGTAACATCAGCCTGGGGAGCCTGGTCACCCCCGGCACCGAGCTTGTCACGCTGGACAAGATCGACGTGATGAAGCTCGACTTCAGCGTGCCGGAGGTCCACCTGGCAATGCTCGCCCCCGGGCTTCCGCTCACCGCACGCAGCGTGGCCTTTCCCGACGAGCTCTTCGAGGGCGAAGTGGCCAGCGTCGGCTCGCGGGTCGACCCCGTCAGCCGCAGCGTTACCGTACGCGCCGAGCTCGATAACCACGAGCGTCGCCTGCGTCCAGGCATGCTGATGGAGGTCGTGCTGCAGCGTCGCCCGCGCCAAGCGGTGGTGGTACCCGAATCGGCGCTGATACCCAGCGGCGACCGCCAGTACGTGCTGGTCATCGACGAGGCCGACGAGAATCGCCTGGAGCGCCGCGAAGTACGTGTCGGCGAGCGCCGCACTGGCCAGGCCGAAATTCTCGAAGGGCTCGAGGCCGACGAGCTGGTTGTCTCCCATGGAGTGCAGCGCGCCCGCGAGGGCGATCGGGTGCGGCTGCAGGGCATCGCCAGCGAGGAGAATTCGATTCGCGAGATTCTCGAGGCGCATCGCGAAGAGGGAGGCGCCTAATGCGCCTGTCCGACGTTTCGGTCCAGCGGCCGGTGCTGGCGACGGTGCTGGCGCTGTTGATCGTGGCCTTCGGCCTGCTCTCGCTGCAACGGCTGTCGCTGCAGGAGTACCCCTCCATCGACCCGCCGGTGATCAGCATCGATACCCGCTATCCCGGTGCTGCGGCCAACGTGGTCGAGTCGCGAATCACCCAGGTGCTTGAGGATCGCATTGCCGGTATCGAGGGCATCGAGGTGGTGACCTCATCGAGCGAGGACGGCCGCTCGCGGATCGATATCGAATTCGGCCTCGAGACGAACATCGACGCTGCGGCCAACGACGTGCGCGACCGCATCAGCGGTGCCCAGCCCAACCTGCCCGACGACGCCGATCCCCCCGAGGTGCAGAAGACGGATTCCAGCGAGGACGTCGTGCTATGGCTGAGCCTGTCCGGCGAGGGCTACTCCATACCGGAACTGACCGACTACGCCAACCGCTACCTCGCCGATCGCCTCTCGGTGCAACCCGGGGTGGCGAGGGTACGCGTGGGTGGAGGAAGCGACTACGCCATGCGGGTGTGGATCGACCGCAACGCCCTGGCGGCACGCAACCTCACCGTCGGCGACGTGGAGAATGCGCTGCGTGCCGAGAACGTCGAGCTGCCCGCCGGCTCGATCGAATCCCGCGAGCGCCAGTTCATCGTGCGCCTGCCGCGAGCCTTTGCCGTGGCCGAGGACTTCCAGCGCCTGGCCATCGGCCAGGGCCGCGACGGCTCCTTGATTCGCCTAGGGGACGTGGCCCGGGTCGAGGTCGGCTCGGTGGACGACCGTTCGATCTTTCGCGCCAACGGCGTGCCCATGGTCGGGCTCGGCATGATGATGCAATCCACCGCCAACATGCTGGAGCTCTCCCAGGGCGTGCAGGCGGAAATGCAACGGCTGCAGGGTACCCTGCCCGAGGGCATGCAGCTGAGCCTCAACTTCGACGCCTCGGTATTCGTGGCCGGTGCCATCGAGCAGGTGGTACTGACACTGTTCATCGCCCTGGGCCTGGTGGTGGTGGTGATCTTCATGTTCCTCGGCAACGTGCGTACCACCCTGGTGCCCGCCGTGACGGTACCCATCGCCGTGATCGGCGCGTTCATCGCGCTGGCGGTGATGGGCTTTTCCATCAACCTGCTCACGCTGCTGGCGCTGGTGCTGGCCATCGGGCTGATCGTCGATGACGCCATCGTGGTGCTCGAGAACATCACCCGACGAATGCACGACTACGGCGAGACGCCGCTGGTGGCGGCCTTCCGCGGCACCCGCCAGATCGCCTTTGCGGTGATCGCCACCACCCTGGTACTGATCGCAGTGTTCGTGCCGCTGAGCTTCCTGCAGGGCAACGTGGGCCGGCTGTTCTCCGAGTTCGCCCTGACCATGGCCGCGGCAGTCGCCATCTCCAGCCTGCTGGCGCTTACCCTCGCGCCGATGATGGCCTCGAAGATTCTCAAGCCCGGCATGGACGACAGCCTGGCGGCACGCGGCGTGCAGTGGTTGCTCGAGCTGTCACAGCGCATCTACCGCTCGCTGCTCGAGGCGGTGCTCAAGGCACGCCTGGCCGTGCTGGCCCTGTTCGTTGCCCTTGTCGTCGCCGCCCTATGGATGGCCGAACAGCTGCCCAACGAGTACACCCCGCGGGAAGACCGCGGCAACTTCTTCATTCTCGTCAACGGGCCGGAAGGTGCCACCTTCGACTACATGATGGATTACATGGACGAGATCGAGCTGCGCCTGCAACCGCTGGTGGACTCGGGCGAGCTCGAGCGCGTGGTGGTGCGCGCCCCGCGCGGCTTCGGCAACATAGAGAACTTCAACGGCGGCTTTGCCATCGTCAACATGGCCGCCTGGGGAGAGCGGCGTAGCGCCTGGGAGATCATGGACGACGTGCGCGGGCGCCTGGCCGATCTTCCCGGCGTTCAGGCCATCCCGATCATGCGCCAGGGCTTCGGCCAGCGCATAGAAAAGCCGGTACAGTTCGTGCTCGGCGGGGGCACTTACGAGCAACTCGCCGAGTGGCGCGACCTGATGCTCGAGCACATTCGCGAGCACAACCCGCGCCTGACCGGCCTGGAGAGCGACTATCGCGAAACCCAGCCGCAGCTGCGCGTGGATATCGACTACGAACGCGCGGCGGCACTCGGGGTCACGGTGAGCGAGATCGGGCGTACCCTGGAGGTCATGCTGGGCGGGCGCAACGTGACCCGCTACGTCGATAACGGCGAGGAGTACGACGTCATCGTCGAAGGCGACCGGGCCAGGCAGAACAGCCCACGGGCGCTGGACAACATCCAGGTGCGCTCGGCGCGTTCAGGAGAGCTGATCCCGCTGGCGAGCCTGGTGACGCTGACCGACTTCGCTGGCGCCAGCACGCTCAACCGTTTCAACCGAATCCGCGCCATCACCATCGAGGCCAACCTGGAGGGCGGCTACCCGCTGGGCGAGGCCCTGGACTATCTCGAGCAGACGGCCGGCGAGATCCTGCCCCCCGAGGCACAGACCAACGTGGCCGGGCCCTCGCGGGATTACCGCGAAGCCAGCGGCGCTACCACCTTCCTGCTGGTGCTGGGCGCGCTGGTGGTGTTCCTGGTACTGGCGGCGCAGTTCGAGAGCTTCGTCCACCCCTTCGTGATCATGCTCACCGTGCCGCTGGCGATGAGCGGCGCCCTGCTCGGCCTGTGGCTCACCGGCCAGTCACTCAACATCTACAGCCAGGTGGGCCTGGTGATGCTGATCGGGCTGGCGGCCAAGAACGGCATCCTGATCGTGGAGTTCGCCAACCAGCTGCGCGACCAGGGCCTGGCCTTCCGCGATGCGCTGATCGAGGCCTCCGTCACCCGCCTGCGCCCGATCCTGATGACCGCGGTGACCACCATGGCCGGCGCCATTCCGCTGATCGTTTCCTCGGGTGCCGGATCCGAGGCGCGCATGGTGATCGGCACGGTCATCATCGCTGGCGTGGCGGCCGCCACCTTTTTCACTCTGTTCGTGGTGCCGGTGGCCTACGACTTGCTGGCCCGCCATACCGGGTCGCCCGGAGAGGTTCGCCGGCGCCTGGAGGAGGAGATGGCACGCGCCCCAAATACCTGACCCGAGGTCGCTGACGCGGGGTCCACGAGTTGCGCCGGCAACGCTCACTCAATGCCGGCGCACCTTGGGCACGAACTGCCGCGCAAACTGCTTGAAGGAGGCCTTGACGGTCCCCAATGCATCCGGATCGCCGTGCAGCAGCGCCGACATGTAGGCCTGCGCCTGCTCGCGCTTGATGTGGGGAGGAATTGGGGGAATGTCGGGATCGGTGACGACCTCCAGCACCACCGGACGATCAGCCGTCAAGGCGCGATCCCAGGCACCGGCCAGCGCGTCGGGCTCGGTAACCTTGATTCCCTTGAGACCGATCAGCTCGGCATAATCCGCATAAGGAAAGTCGGGTAGGTTCTGCGAGGCCTCGTACTTCGGATCGCCTTCCATCACGCGCATTTCCCAGGTCACCTGGTTGAGGTCCTGGTTGTTCAACACCATCACGATCAGGCGCGGATCGCTCCAGCGCTGCCAGTACCTGGCAATGGTCACCAGTTCGGCGTTGCCGTTCATCTGCATGGCGCCGTCGCCGACCATGGCGATGGCAACCCGCTCGGGATAGGCGAACTTGGCGGCGATGGCGTAGGGCACGCCGTTGCCCATGGTAGCCAAACCACCGGAGAGTGAGGCCATCATGCCGCGGCGTAGCTTGAGATCACGCGCATACCAGTTGGCGGCAGAGCCGGAATCGCTGGTCAGGATGCAGTTGTCGGGGAGCTTCGGTGAAAGCTCCCAGAACACGCGCTGCGGGTTGACCGGATCGGCGTCGGCCATGGCGCGCTCCTCGAGCACATCCCACCACTGCGCAACGCTGCTCTCGATGTGCTCGCGCCAGGCGCGATCGTGCTTCTCCTCCAATAGCGGCAGCAGCGCCTGCAGCGTGCCCACACTATCGCCGACCAGATTCACCTCCATGGGATAGCGAATGCCGAGCATGCGCGGGTCGATGTCGATCTGTACGCCCCGTGCCTGGCCCTCTTCAGGCAGGAATTCGGAGTAGGGAAAACCCGAGCCGATCATCAGCAGCGTGTCGCAGTTGGCCATCAACTCCCAGCTCGCATTGGTACCCAGCAGCCCTATCGAACCGGTGACGAAGGGCAAGTCGTCCGGCAGCGCGGCGCGTCCCAGCAGCGCCTTGGCGACACCTGCACCCAGCTTTTCCGCGACCTGGATCACCTCGTCGGTGGCACCCAGCGCTCCGGCACCGACCAGGATGGCGACTCGCTCGCCTTCATTGAGCACGGCTGCCGCCCGGCGCAGCTCCGCTTCATGGGGAACGACGCGCGGGCGAACATAGCCAACGCCGGAGTGAATCGTGCCATGGGCATGCGGCGGTGTTTCCACTGCCGGCTGCGACTGCAGGTCGTTGGGTACGACGATGGCGGTCACGGTGCGTTCCGAGAGAGCGATACGCATCGCCCGATCAATGAGATGGCGTACCTGGGCGGGGCTGGTCGCCATGTAGACGAATTCATGGGCCACGTCCTTGAACAGCGAGACGAGATCTACCTCCTGATGATACTCGCCGCCCAGGGCGGCCCTCGCCTGCTGGCCGACAATCGCAACGACGGGCTGATGATCCTTCTTGGCGTCGTAGAGCCCGTTGAGTAGATGGATGGCCCCCGGCCCGGAGGTCGCGGTACAGACCCCGACCTCGCCGGTGAACTTGGCATGGGCGCAGGCCATGAACGCTGCCATCTCCTCATGACGCGCCTGGATGAACTCGAAGCGATCTTGCGCCCGATTGAGAGCCCCCATGATGCCGTTGCTGCCATCTCCCGGATAACCGTAGATACGCTTGACGCCCCATTCACCCAGACGCCTGATGATGAAGTCGCTGACCTGTTCACTCATGCCTGTCCTCCAATAACCGCGACAGCGCTTGGATTCGACATTCCGAGCACATGCCTTCCATGGAAATCACTAGAGCTATAGACAGGTGAATCGGGATGGTCAACGTGACTTGAGTGAACGGCGTCTTGCATTCATGCGCCTCGGCTGGGGCGGAAGCAGTGCAGTAAGGCAGGGGATATCTTTCACGACGGCCTTAACGCCAAGGGCCACCCCATGGGTGGCCCAGCTGCCATCGGCTTGGCAACGCCTTCAGCAATCGCCGAGACGCTCCCCCTCGATGGTAGTCTGTAGTTGCATCTGACCCACCGGCGATTCGGTATCGATGTTCACGCTCCCTTCGACACGCTCGCCCAGGAAATCCATGCGTCCATCGATATTGGCCTCGCCCCCCTCGGCACGGCAGATCATCTTGTAGTCGACTCCATCCGCCGAAACGTTGTGTTCGAGCAGCTCACAGCCCTCTTCCACCTCGAGGAACTGGAAGTCGGCGTCGTCAATATCGCCCTGGGCGATGCACTCCTGGTGACTGTCGGTCTGGTCGGGAATCGGCACGTCGCCCTTGACGGAGGTCGTACTGGTGAACTGCCATTGGCCAGGCACGATATTGGGTGACTCGGCCATCGCCGTAAGCGGCAAGACCAGCGCGGCGGCGGCAAGCAAGGGTCGAAAGAACATGAACATCTCCGTTGTGTAGGTAGGCGTGGCAGCGAAGCTAGCTTCTCCTGCGACTCGGCACGCCCAGCTTACCCCAGCCGAGGTCCGAAGAGGAAAGAACCGTAAGCGCCGCCCACCTCAGGAGGAAAGGCAAGCCTGGTCGGACAGCGTCAGTTCATCCAGAGCCAGCGGACGACCAAACAGATACCCCTGGAAGGCCTCGCAGCCATGTTCCAGCAGCCAGCGGTGCTGTGCCTCTGTCTCGACTCCTTCGGCCGTGACCTCGAGACCGAGACTGTTCGCCAGCGTAATGGTGGTCGTCACAATGGCGGCATCGACCGGATCGTCGAGTACGCCATCGATGAACGACTTGTCGATCTTTAGCTCGTCCAGGGGAAGCCGCTTCAGGTAGTTCAGCGATGAGTAGCCGGTGCCAAAATCATCGAGAGAAAAGCGTATGCCGAGCTTGCTGAGGCGCAGCATGATGTTGCGCACCCGCTCCGGCTCCTCCATCAGCAGGCTCTCGGTGACTTCCAGTACCAGCCGCGCGGGGTCGGCTCCCGTTCTCTCGAGGGTATGCTGAACGCGGGCAACGAAGTCGGGCTGGTGGAACTGCACCGAGCTGACGTTGACCGAAATCGTCAGCGTCTCCTTGCCGCTCTCCTGCGCCCACACGGCCAGCTGGCAGCAGGCGGTTTCCAACACCCAGTAGCCGATCGGCAGAATCAGCCGGTTTTTCTCGGCCAGCGGAATGAACATCCCGGGTGGTACCAGGCCACGTTGTGGATGCTCCCAGCGAAGCAACGCCTCGACGCCGGTCACCTTGGCGGCATCATCCACCTGAACCTGGTAGTGCAGGCGCAGCTCGTCGCGAGCCAGTGCCTGGTGCAGGTCGGCCTCCAGATGGACCCGCTCCATTACATCAGCCTGCATGTCGGCATTGAAGAAGCGCAGGGTGTTGCCACCCGCCATCTTGGCCTGCTGCAATGCCATGTCGGCCTGACGCATGGCGCTGTCGACGTTGGCCTGGCCGTTGGCGAACAGGGTGATGCCGATGCTCGCCGAGATCGGCAGCGTCAGCACCTGTTCGTCCTCGGCCTGGGCGCTCGAGATCTGGCCCAGCAACTTCTCGGCCACGCGTTCGGCAGCGTGAGCCGCCTGTTCCACGTCGAGGCCCAGGTCGTGTATCAACAGCACGAACTCATCGGCCCCAAGTCGTGCCAAGGTATCGCTCTCTCGCACGACCTCTTCCAGCTTCTGCGCCACCAGGCGCAGAAAACGATCGCCTCGCTGCAGCCCCTGGGTCTCGTTGATGACCTTGAAGTCATCCAAGTCGATGAAGAGCAGGGCCGCATAGCGCTCGCTGCGACGTGTACCCTTGACCACCATCTCCAGGCGGTCGAGCAGCAGGCGCCGGTTGGGCAGCCCGGTCAGCGAGTCGTAGAACGTCAGCCGGTGCTTGCTCTCCTGTATGTCGCGGTATTCGGTCACATCGGTGGAGATGCCGCACAGTGCACGAATAGAGCCGTCGGCCCGACGCAGCGGCAGCTTGATCGAGAGGAAGGTGAAGACGGATTCGTCCCGGCCCTGGACGTACCCCTCTTCCACCACGACTTTCTCGCCCTGCTCCAGAACTCGTTGGTCGTTGAAACGCAGTTCCGCTGCGGTGACAGAATCGAAGAGGTCGCTGTCGGTCTTGCCCAGGACCGACTCCGCCGGCAGGCCCACGATCTCGCTGCCCTTGCGATTGACGTACTGATAGCGAAAATCGCTCGACTTGACGTAGATACAGGCATCGACACTATCGAGAATGGTCGTCAGTTCTTCGTGGCTGGCCTGCAGCCGTTCGATTTCGTTGCGCAACCGGCGACGATATAGCAAGCCCGTCAGCGCCATGAGCGGCACCATGCCCAGCGCAACCATGCCCCAATCGACAGCCGGCATGGCCCCTGTGTCAGCGGAGGCGAACGCCATCGGCGGCAGGCCGGCCCATACCCCGGCGAGCACGAGTCGACGAGCCTTGACCAGCCAGTCTGAATTGGACATCCCGTCACCTGTTGGAAGGATACGCTTATTTATAGCAGAGATTACTAAAGTAGCCCGATGCCCGTTGCCGATACGACTACCTCTACAGCTCATTGCTCTGCTCAAGCGGCGGCGCCCCCTTCGTTCCCATGGCAGCCGACTCTCCATCTTCTCCTGTATGACGATTAAGGAAAAGAAAAGATTTAGCCATAAAACGAAGGCTTTTCTTGTCTTAGAGAATCGCCAAGCCGACCTTTCAGGCCAAAAGGCCAACGACTCGATAGGCAGTGCGCACCACTCAGAAAGGAGAAGCTTCTGGGGAAGAAAAGAAGGCGGCCAAACGAGGAGCCCGGCCTTGCGGCCGGGCCGTACCCTCGCTTCCTTGCTTTCGTACTCGGTCGTCCTGACCGAACCTCCTTGTAGAGTGCGTCGTCCTGACCCGGCATCCCTGCGGAGCATCCTTGCCCTTGATAACAAGCATGGCAGCCGGCCGGCAAAGTACCGTTAACCTGAGATATGGCGGCGTGTAGGAAATTGCCGACAAATCATGTAAGCGAAACGCTTACGCCGAGAGCATGAGCTTGCCTCATACGCAGGTTACCGCTTCCACTGATCCACTCCGTATCGAATCAGAAAACAGACCGAGCCAGCGTCATTTCAGCGGTGCGCCGCGGCGCCTCGTGCTGGCCTTGACCAGCGCGAATCGCCACGTCTCTGCGATAGCACCTCACGGGTAAATTGCATGCAATCTTAGACCAATGTCGAGATGCCACCGCTCAAATACACAACCTATAGTCAATATTGCATGCAATTCACGAGGCAACGATGTCGCTACCCGCTATTGTCAAAGCACCCGCTACGGTACGAACCGCCACGTCCGAAGTGCATAACGTGATCAAGCAGCGGATTCTTGACGGTCACTACCAGGCCAGGGAATACGTGCGCGAGGCGAGTATTGCCCGCGAGCTCGGCGTGAGCCGCACCCCCGTGCGCGAGGCACTGCGCGAACTGGTGTCCGAGGGCTGGCTGGAAGCCATCCCGCACCACGGTGCACGAGTCGTGGCCTGGACGGAGAAGGACGCTCAGGAAGTCTTCGAGCTTCGCCTGGTGCTCGAACCAATGGCAGTGAGACTGGCCAGCGAGCGGATGGACCGAACCCATCTGGCTCATCTCGAAACCCTGGCCAGCCGTATGGAAGCCCTCGTCGAGCGGATCGAACTCGAACCGGAAGTGCGCAACGAAATCGCACTGCTCAATCATGAGTTTCACCGCGAGCTGATCGCGGCAAGCGATAACCAGCGACTGGCAGCCGTGCTGGACAGCGTGGTGCGGACCTCGGTGATCCGGCGCAACTTCGGCAACTACGACCTGGCCAACCTGCGCCGCAGCATGCGCCACCATCGCGAGATCCTCGAAGCCATCACCGCCAACAGCCCCACATGGGCCGAGAATGTGATGCGCTCTCATCTACTGGCCGCTCAGGCCCTGCATGTCCGCTTTCCCGACTTGCCTGACGAGCCGCCGGTAGCTTCCGGCTGACCAGAATCCCAAAAAGAGGCAGTACAACAATAATGACGACATACGACAGCTCAACCCCTTCCCCGCTCCCCCTCAATGACATCAAGGTGCTCGAGCTCGGCCAGTTGATTGCCGGTCCCTACTGTGGCCAGGTGCTCGCCGACTTCGGCGCTCAGGTGATCAAGGTCGAGCCACCCGGCAAGGGCGATGCCATGCGCCAGTGGGGCGAGGAAGACCCTCACAGCGGCGAGCCGCTGTGGTGGAACGTGATCGGCCGCAACAAGCAGTCCGTGACCCTCGACCTGCGCCAACCACGCGGCCAGGCGTTGCTACGCGAGCTGGCCGCACAGGCCGACGTGGTGGTAGAGAACTTTCGTCCTGGCACCATGGAGCGCTGGGGGTTGGGCTACGCCGAGCTTTCCCGCCACCACCCAGGCCTGGTGATGGTGCGCGTTACCGGCTTCGGCCAGGACGGCCCCTATGCCTCGCGCGCCGGCTTCGCCTCGGTGTGCGAGGCCATGGGTGGGCTGCGCTACTTGAGCGGCTACCCGGATCGCCCTCCGGTGCGCGTGGGCATCTCGCTGGGCGATACACTGGCCGGGCTGCATGCCGCCCTGGGCGCCATGATGGCGCTGCATCAGCGCGACCGTACCGGTCGCGGCCAGGTGGTCGACAGCTCGATCTTCGAATCGGTGCTGGCGATGATGGAGAGCCTGATCCCAGAATATGCCCGCGCCGGCAAGGTGCGCGAACGCAGCGGCAGTTTCCTGCCCAAGATCGCCCCGTCCAATGCCTACCCGGCGCGAGACGGACGCGATGTGATTATCGGCGCCAACCAGGACACCGTGTTCCGGCGCCTGTGCGAGGCGATGGGGCAACCGCGCCTGGCCGATCATCCCGATTACGCCACCCATCGCGCGCGCGGCGACAACCAACAGGCCATCGACGACCTGGTCGCCGCCTGGACGCGACAGCACGATGCTCAGCAAGTGGTCGACATCCTGGCCGATGCCGGAGTGCCGGCAGGGCTCGTCTACCGCGCACCCGACATGCTCGACGACCCCCACTTCCAGGCCCGTGAGGCGATCGTTCAGGTCGCCGATCGCAGTGGCCGCCCCCTGCCCATGCAGAACGTCTTCCCTCGCCTATCCGAAACGCCGGGGCGAGTCAGGCATGTGGGGCCGGTGCTGGGCGAGCATACCGAGGCCGTGCTCTCCGACTGGATCGGCCTCACTGCCGAAGCCATCGAGGCCCTGCGCGCCGATGGCGTGATCTGAGGAGGTCGCCATGGATCCCGTCATCGTTCTGATCGTTCTTGTCGCGCTGATCGCCATCGGTTTTCCGATCTTCCTCGCCCTCGGGCTATCCGGCCTGATCGGACTCTACATGGCCCGCGGCTCGCTGGCGTTCTTCTTCGCCCCGTCGTCGCTGTTCGGCCAGCTCAACGCCTTCGAACTGATCGCCCTGCCGCTGTTCATCCTGATGGGCAACTTTCTGGGAGCGACACCGGTCGGTTCGAGCCTGTTCACCGCCGCTGTACGCTGGCTCAACTGGCTGCGTGGCAGCCTGGCGATCTCCTCGGTGGGCGCCTCGGCGATGTTCGGCGCCGTCTCCGGGGTAAGCCTCGCCGGTGTCGCCGCGGTGGGATCCATCGCCGTGCCACAGATGCTCCAGCGCGGCTATAGCCGCTCGCTGGCGGCCGGTGCCGTAGTCAGCGCCGGGGCGCTGGCCATGCTGATACCCCCGAGCGTGCCCTTCATCATCTATGGTGCGGTATCCAGTGTCTCGGTGGCCGACCTTTTCATCGGCGGCATCGTGCCCGGCATCGTGCTGGCGCTGGCCCTGTCGCTATTCATATATATTCGCGTGCGCCTGAACCCGGCCGAAGCGCCGGCCAGCGACGAGCGCTTCACCTGGAAGCAGCGCTGGGAGAGCCTTGCCAATATCTGGCATGCCGCCCTGCTGGTGATCGCCGTGCTGGGTTCAATCTACTCGGGCCTGGCCACCCCCAGCGAGGCCGCCGGCATCGGTGCGGCCGGCGCCTTCCTGATCGCCACCCTGGTATTTCGCAGCCTCAGTTGGGCCAAGTTCCTCGAGATCCTCGGCACCACCGCCCGCATCAGCGGCGCCATTCTGCTGATCATCGGCTGTGCCAAGATTTTCGGCGACTACCTCAACATGGTGCGAGTACCGCAGCTGCTCACCGAGGCGCTCACCGCCACCGGCCTGCCCGCCTGGGCGATTCTGCTGGCGGTCATGCTGCTGCTGATCCTGCTGGGCATGATCGTCGATGCCGTCTCATTGATCGTGGTGACCACGCCCGTGCTGTTGCCGCTGGTCACCGCGCTGGGCTACGACCCGCTGTGGTTCGGCATCGTCATGGTGCTCAACCTGGAGATCGCCGTTGTCACCCCGCCGGTAGGACTCAATCTCTACGCCCTGCGCGGGGTCTGTCCCGAACTCTCGGTGGAAGAGATCATCAAGAGCGCCCTGCCATTCGTCGCCGTGCAGTTCCTCGTGCTGATGCTGTTCGTATTCATGCCCAGCATCAGCCTGTGGTTGCCGGGGCTGATGTAGCCCCGGCGTAGCAACGTCAGTGAAATGAACCGCTACAACAACAAGCAGGAGATTCACCATGACCTTGTCCCGTCGCCAAGTCCTCAAATACGGTACCTTTGCCACCGCCGGCGCCACCCTGTTCGGCACCCAGAGCCTGTTCGCTCCCCACAGCCGAGCCGCCGCCACTCTCACCGGGGTCACCTATCTGCCAGATTCCTACAAGGCATTGACCTACGGCTCCAATCGCTTCGTGGAGATGCTCCAGGAAAACGGCGGCGACGTGCTGTCGGTGGAGTTCTACGACTCCGGCCAGTTGCTCAAGGTGGACGAACAGCTTCCCGCGCTGCGCGCGCGCAGCATCGACTTCATGTTCCACACCTTCTCCTACATCACCCGCTCGATCCCCATTCTCGGCGTGACCGGTCTTCCCGGCGTGGTGGGCGAGCTCTACCGTCACCCGGAACGCCTGCGTCAGGGCAGCCCGCTCATGGAGCTGATCAACGAGGTGTTGGCCGAAGAGAACCTCTACATGCTCACCTCCGGTGGCGGCATTCTCGAGCCCGAGTACCTGTGGAGTACAGAGGCAAGCCCGATCCGCAGGCTCGATGAGGTACGCGGCAAGAAGGTTCGCATCGTCGGCTTCGAGGCCACGCAGGCCTTCGAACCCTACAACGTGGGTGCGACCCGCATCCCCTCCTCGGAAACCTACATGGCACTGCAGCGCGGCACCGTGGATGCGGGCATCTTCAACATCTCGACCGTCATCGGACGCAGCCTCCAGGAGCAGCTCAAGTACTGCTACAAGCTACCGATCACCGGCTTCTCGGTGGCGCCGTTCATGCTGCGTGACACCTGGGACAATCTCGATGACGACGTCCGCGGTGTGCTGCAGCAGGCCGCCGACTGGTACGACGAGAACTTCATCGAACACTGCAACAACGACATCTATCCCAACGAGTACTGGCCGCAGGTGGAAGAGGCAGGCGTCGAGATCATCGAGCCCACGGAGGAAGATATCGAGACCTTCAATGCCGGCGTCCAGGATGTCTGGGACCACTGGAAGGGTGAGGTCGGCGAAGAAGTCGGCAGCCGTGCCATTGCACTGGCCCTGGGCGAGGCATGAGGAGAGCGCCCATGACCGCTTCTGCCACGCGCAGCTGGGACGGCCTGATGGCCGTCCTGCGCTGGACCTCGATGGCGGTGCTGGTGTTCATGATGGTGTCGATCTGCTACGACGCCATCATGCGCTACGCCTTCGCGGCCCCGACCAGCTGGAGCCTGGAGATCAACTCCTTCCTGCTGGTCTACCTGGCCGTGATCGGTGCTGCCGAAGCCCAGCGCCACGACGCGCATATACGCATTACTTTCTTCAAGGACAAGCTGCCGCCACGCAGCCGCGCCGCGATCGACATCGCCACGGGTCTGCTCGGCATGGTGTTCTGCGCCATCATGGTGTGGCGCGGGGGCATCATGGCCCACCAGGCCTTCGAATATGGCGAGCGCGTCTCGAGTTCGCTGGGCACGCCAATGGTCTTTCCCTACGCTCTGCTACCCATCGGCTTTGCCATGCTCGGCCTGCAGTTCCTGATGGATGCCGTGCGCGCCCTGCCCCGACTGCGCCACGATCTCGACCAGGAGGTGCCGCATGGCTGACACCCTGAGTCACAAGCTGATCCGGAGCCACCTGGTGGGTGGCGAGATGGAACCAGGTCAGGAGATTGCCCTGCGCATGGATCAGGCGCTGCTGCAGGACATTCTCGGCACCCTGGTCATGCTCGAGCTCGACGCCATGGGCCTGGAACGAGTTCACACCACGTCCAGCGTGCAATACATCGACCATACCCTGCTGCAGCCGGACAACATCAACGCCGATGCCCACCTGTTCCTGAAGAGCGCCTGCGAACGCCTCGGCGTGTGGTACAGCGGGCCGGGCAACGGCATCAGTCACCCCGTACACATGGAGCGTTTCGGCGTGCCCGGCCAGAGCCTGGTGGGCTGCGACAGCCACACCACTGCCGCCGGCGCCCTGGGCATGCTAGCCATCGGTGCCGGTGGCATCGAGGTAGCCATGGCCATGGCCGGCGAGCCGCTTTACCTGCCGATGCCCGAGGTCATCGGCGTCCGCCTGGAGGGCGAGCTGCCCGAGTGGGTCAGTGCCAAGGATGTGATTCTCGAGCTGCTGCGCCGCCACGGCGTCGCCGGAGCCAGGAACTGCATTCTCGAGTACCACGGCCCCGGCCTGGCCGCCCTGGACGCCATGGATCGCCATGTGCTGGCCAACATGGGGACCGAAATGGGCGCCACTGCCAGCGTCTTTCCCAGCGATGCGGTGACTCGCGATTTCCTGCGTTCGCGCGGTCGCGAGGCCGACTGGCAGCCGCTGGCTGCCGACTCGGGCTGTCGCTATGAGCGCGACGAGCTTATCGACCTCGCGACGCTGGAGCCGCTGATCGCGCTGCCCTCCAGCCCCGACAAGGTGGTCCCTGTCGCCCAGGTCGCGGGAGAGCCGCTGCATCAGGCCTATATCGGCTCCTCCGGCAATCCCGGCTATCGCGATTTCGCGGTGGTGGCCGAGATCGTCAAGGGGCGCCGCGTGTCCAGCGAGGTTTCGCTGGACATCAACCCCTCGACTCGCCAGGTGCTGTCTGCGCTGATCTCCGAAGGCCACCTCACCGCCCTGGTCGAAGCCGGCGCGCGCCTGCACCAGCCGGGCTGCAACGGCTGTATCGGCATGGGTCAGGCCCCCGCGGCCGGGCGCAACAGCCTGCGCACCGTACCGCGTAACTTCCCCGGTCGCTCCGGCACCCGGGAGGACAGCGTCTTCCTGTGCAGCCCGGAAACCGCAGCGGCCTCTGCCCTAACGGGCACGATCACCGACCCGCGCACCCTTGCCATGCCCTACCCGCGCGTGCGCGAGCCGGCGCGCATGACGCTAAGCGACAACTGGTTCGTGCCGCCGCTGCCTCCCGAGCGCGCACGGCACGTGTCGCTGCTCGCCACCGACAACACGCCGCCGCTACCGGTGCTGAACCCGCCGCCCGAGCGCATCGAGGTTCCCATCCTGCTCAAGACCGGCGACAACGTCTCGACCGACGACATCATGCCCGCCGGCGCACGCGTGCTGCCGCTGTGGAGCAACGTCCATGCTTCGGCCGAGCACACCTTCGAGGCGCTGGCCCCGGATTACGTGGCGCGCGCCAGGGAGCGCGGCGATGCGGGGCACGCCATCATCGGCGGCAGCAACTACGGGCAGGGCTCGAGTCGCGAGAACGCCGCGCTGGTGCCACGACTGCTCGGCCTGCAGGTGGTGATTGCCAAAAGCATTGCGCGGATCCACTGGCAGAACTTGCCCTGCTTCGGGGTGTTGCCGCTGACCTTCGCCGACCCGACGGATTACGACCGGATCGAGCAGGGGCAGACTCTGGTCATCGACGACCTGCCTCGCCAATTGGCCGCCGGAGGGCGCCTCCAGGCCACGCTCGACGGCGCTTCGCTCGAGCTCGTGCATGAGCTGAGCCCGCGCCAGGTGGCCATTCTAACCGCCGGCGGTGTGATCAACTGGCTACGGCAACGCGGTACCTCGTCTACCAAGGAGAGCGTGTCATGACGGCACTCAAGCCACCGCCACACGTGGAAATCGTCGAGGTCGCCCCCCGTGACGGCTTCCAGTCGATTCGCGACCCGCTGCCCACCGTCGACAAGCGGCGCTGCATCGAGGCGCTGCTCGACGCCGGGGTGACGCGCCTGGAGATCGGCTCTTTCGTAAGCCCCAAGGCCATCCCGCAGATGGCGGACACTGGCACACTGGTGGCGGCCTTCGCCGACCGACCTGACGTGCGCCTCTCGGCGCTGGTGCCCAATCTCAAGGGCGCCGAACTGGCGCTAGCCTGCGGCATCCGCGAGGTGGTCTACGTGGTCTCGGTATCGGAGTCGCACAACCACAGCAATGTGCGGCGCAGCCCCGACGAGTCGCTGGAAGACCTGGGCCGGGTCATCGAGTGCCTGCGCCAGAGCGAAGGCACCCGCTTGCGCCTTGACCTGGGCACCAGCTTCGACTGCCCTTTCGAGGGCACCGTTACCTGGCAGCAGGTCGGTCGCGTGCTCGGCAGGGCGCTCGAATTGGTCGGCGATCTGCCGCTGGAGGTGGCCCTGTGCGACACCACCGGCCGCGCCAGCCCCTACCAGGTGGCCGACCACTTCTCCCGCCTGCGTGAGGGTCACGCTCATCCGGGGCTGGCTTGGGCCTTCCATGGCCACGATACCTACGGCATGGGCGTGGCCAATGCGTTGTTCGCCATCCACCATGGTGCCACGGCGGTGGACACCGCCTGTGCAGGCCTGGGCGGCTGCCCCTTCGCCCCCGGCGCCACCGGCAACACCGCCACCGAGGACCTGCTCTACGCCCTGAACGGTGGCGAGGTAGAGACCGGAATTTCACTGCCGAAGCTGCTCGAAGCCGCCGACCGGATCGCCGCGCTACCCGGCGGCCAAACCGCCAGCCACCTGCGTCAGGTTCCCCGCGAGAAGGTTTGCTGACGCCGTGCCGCTGATCGTCCTGCTGGCCACCACCCTGGTGCTGGCCTTCTCCTCGCTGGTGGCGCTTTTTCCTGCCGCCATCGCCCCGGAACTGGCAGCAGCGCTGGGAGTCTCCTCGGCCACGGTGGGCCTGCAGGTCAGCCTGATCTTCGCCGGCGCCATGCTGTCATCGATGATCGGCGGGCCGTTGACCCGACGCCTGGGCCCGTGCCGTACCAGTCAGCTCTCGCTGGGCCTGTTGGGCAGCGCGGCCGCTCTGCTGGCCATTCCGTCGCTGCCGCTCTTCGCGCTGGCCTCCCTGATTGCCGGACTGGGCTACGGCATGACCAACCCTTCCGCCTCGGTGCTGCTGGTGCGCTTCACCCCAGCCGAGCATCGCGGGCTGATCTTCTCGCTCAAGCAGGCCGGCGTGCCACTCGGCGGGGTGTTGGCCGGCGCCAGCGCCCCGGCACTTGCCCTGACGGCGGGCTGGCAGGCCGGCCTGCTCACGCTCACGGGGTTGGCAGCGGGGGGGATTCTCGCCCTCCAGCGCACACGGCAAGAGTGGGACGACCAGCGAGAACCGCGGACCCAACTGCTCGTCACCCCCTTTGCCGGTCTGCTGCTGGTATGGCGGCAGCGCGCGCTGCGCCATGTCGCCCTGCTCAGCCTGTGCTTCTCGGCCATCCAGCTGTCGGTCTCGGCCTTTACCGTGGCCCTGTTGGTCGAGGATCTCGCCTTCGGCCTGGTGCAAGCCGGCCTGGTGATGTCTGCGGTGCAGATCAGCGGTGTGGCGGGGCGCATCGGCTGGGGCTGGGTCGGCGATCGCCTGGGCGACCGCCTGAACACACTCGCCATCATTGCCTGCACGACCGCCGCAGGCGCCTTGCTCGTGGCGGTGATGACGCCGGCCTGGCCACAGTGGCTGGTGGCCGCGCTACTGTGTCTGCTGAGTCTCTCTTCATTGGGCTGGAACGGTGTCTTCATGGCCGAGATCACCCACCTGGCCCCACCCGAGCGCATCGCCGACGCGGCCGGTGGCTGCCTGGTGTTCACCTACAGCGGTGTCCTGCTGGGGCTGCCACTGGTCACCCTGCTGCACGGCCTGGTTGGACGCTACACCCCGCTGTTCGCCCTGCTGGGAGGAATCTCGCTGCTCGGACTGTGGCTGATTCGCCAGGCTCGCCGGGCGCTGATCTTGCGTACCGCGGATGCTGCCTAGCGCCATGTCGAGAGGCAACCAGGTCAGTCACTGCCGCCGTTGCGCCGGCACTTCCACCTCGATGCGCTCCGCCAGGCTGGCGAGACTGTCGTGAAGCAGTTGCAGTACATAGCCGGAATTGTGCACGTAGGCACCGGGATCCTTCTTCGAGAACTGGAAGTTGTAGGCCGCCTTCAGCAGCCGCGGCGTCCAGCTCTGGTAGCGGTTGGGGAAAACGGCTTCGTCGGCGCTGATGTCACCGTCGCCGTCGGTGTCGAGGAAGAAGTAGGGGAAGGTTGCCGCAGCGTAGCCGATCGGTTCTCCCGAAACCTCCGCGGCGTAGCGAAAGATCGCCTCGCCGAGGCGGGTGCGGAGGGTCTCGATCTCACCGTGAATGCCTTCGGCGGTGTCGCCATCGCCGTCGAAGTCGCCGTGGCGGGTGCGGATCGCGGTGATCTCATCGACACCGCGGTGACAGGTCAGGCATGGCTCGGTCGCGACCTCGGTCGTGTGTGGATCATGGCAGGAGGTGCAAGTACTCACGCTGGGTACATGATGGAAGCGACCGACATAATCGCGCCCGGCATACTGGTAGCCGCCGCGAACGTACGCGCCATGCATCGTCGCCGCCGCGACGGCGTAATGGACATTGATGAAACCGAGCTCGGAAACGACTGCGTCCTCGTCGAGGCCCTCGACCCTCGCAGCGACCGTATCGCTGGACGCACGGCCCTGATGACATACCGAGCAGACCGCCGATTCGCCCAGCGCCGCGACACTGACGCCCGACGGAAACGTCACCTCATCGAGCTCATGCGCGGCGGAGGTATGACAGGAGGCGCAGCCGATCGGCACATTGATCGCTGCGGGGGCATCGACGACGCCTGCCGTGCTGCCATCGGCACCCAGGTAGTCGATGAAACCCGCTTCGGAGTGACAGGTCGCACAAGTCGTCGGCACTTCACCCTCGGCGTTCCAGTGCGTAAATGCAGGCGAACGATAGTCGCCGTGCGGCGCCGCGAGCCACGCCTCAACGATTGAGGAGATGGCTGCATCCTCCTTCTGTGCCAAGGCAGTAGATGCCAGTGCAAGCGTCGCAACTACCGCGATGCGATGGATAGCTAGTCTGAACACAGGCCACCTCCTGCTGCCCGCGACCTGTTGCCACGGCGCCCGATGCCCGTGTCGTGCGGGTTTGGTCTATCTTCGATCATAGACGAGGGACTTACATTCGGAAACACGATGACAAACCCCCTAGACAGCACCTCCCATGAGACCGGCCGCCATGCGATTCGCCTACCGGGCCCCGCCCTTGCCGTGCTCTATCTGGGCATTGTGCTGTTACCGCTCGCGGTGGCGCTGTTCGGCCGCGCCGCGCCGGGCGATCATTGGGAGCGGGCGGCGGCGGCGCTCGGCATGGCCGCGGTCGTCGCGATGGCGGTGCAGTTCGTGACCTCGGGCCGCTTCGACATCGTTTCGCGCCATCTCGGCATCGACAAGATCATGGCGTTCCACAAGATCGCGGCGTGGTGGGTACTGGTCGCCGTGGTGCTGCATCCGCTGCTCTACGTGCTACCCACCTGGCTCGAGGCACCGACGCTGGGATACGAGCGGCTCGAGATCTACCTAACCTCACCGCACTACCGCAGCGGCGTCGTGGCCTGGGCCGCTTTCGCCCTGCTGCTCGTCACCTCGCTGCTGCGCGAGCAGCTGCCCTGGCCCTACGAGGTCTGGCGGGCCACGCACCTGCCCCTCGGCGTCCTGGCGGTGGCGGGCAGCCTGCACCATGCGTTCGCGGCAGGCCGGTTCACCGCCGCCTCGCCCCTGCCATCCCTCTGGCTCGCAGCAGGGGCCGCTGTCGCGGTGGTCGTCGGCGTGCTCTATGGCTGGCGTTGGCTCAAGCTGCACCGGCGGCCCTGGCGACTCACCGGCGTCTCGCGCGTCGCCGATCGAATGTGGGAGCTGCAGGTCGAGCCCGCCCCCGGCACGCCCCCACTGGTCTACCGCGCTGGCCAGTTCGTCTGGCTGACCGTCGGGCGGCGACGGTTTCCGCTCCTGGACCACCCCTTTTCGCTATCCGACAGCCCCCTCGACCCCGGCACTAGGCTGATCATCAAGGAGGTGGGCGACTTCACCAGCAAGGTGGGCGAACTCGAACCCGGCACGCCAATCGGGCTCGACGGCCCCTACGGCGAGTTCGTACTGGAGGGCAGCGAAGCCGAGGCAGTGATACTGATCGCGGGCGGCGTCGGCATCGCGCCGATCATGGGGCTGCTACGCGACATGCTGGCACGGGGCGAGCGGCGTCCCGTGCGGCTCGCCTACGCCGTGGGTGCCCCGGCGAACTTCGCCTGCCTCGGCGAAATCGAGGCGGCCCGCGCGCACCTCGACCTTCGCGTGCTCCTGCTTTCCGAATCCCCCGCCCCGGACTACCGCGGCGAGGTCGGCCGGCTCGATCGACAACGGCTGTCCACGCTTTTCGAAGGGCTCGACCCGGCACGTTCTGTCGTGCTCATGTGCGGCCCCGGCGGAATGGTCACGGCGGTTTCGGATGCGCTTCTCGACGTCGGCATGCCGATGGACCGCATCCTTTACGAACGCTTCGACTACGCCGCCGGCCCATCGCGCCAGGACCGTCGCCGCGCCCGCCGCTTAGCCGCCATCGGCGTCGGTCTGGCGCTGGGGGTGGCAATGTTCGCGCTGGCCAGCATTTGAGCGGTGCAAATGCACGCCAGGCGATTATGCTCTGACAGCTTCCGCACAGCAGGCACAAAAAAACCGGCTCATTGAGCCGGTTTTTTGGGAATCTCGTGGCGGAGGGGGAGGGATTCGAACCCTCGAAGCCTTTCGACTTACACACTTTCCAGGCGTGCTCCTTCGACCACTCGGACACCCCTCCACATTATGGTCCTCACGCCGTTTGGCTGCGCCTTGTGCGTCAGAACGGCGCAAATTCTAACGGCTTAAGTACGCGTTTGCAAGCCGGTTTTCGGCTTGCGGGCCGTCAGCTAGCAGGCAGCACGGCGTAGTCGCCGTGGGCTTCGAGGCACAGAATGTCGCCGCACCAAAGCTGCTGAACGAGAGCGATACGACCGCGCCCACGGCTCGCCAGGCGTTCCGCCAGCGTCTCGGGCCCCTGCCCGCTCTCAGGCTCGCAGGTCAGGCGGTAGTCACCGGTCACCGGCGCCAGGAAACGCTGGTGGGCCTCGGCCACCACGACGTCGCGGGCGTGGCCGCGCTGGCGCAACCACAACGTGGTCCAGCACCAGCCCAGCAGGGTGGTCTGGGCGGTGAGCGCCCCGCCGAAGCCGGTGCCCTTGTCGTTGAGGTTGGGCACGAGCGCAAGCTCCCACACCAAGCGCTCCCCTTCCCGGCGCATCTCGCGGATGCCGAGGTGCTCGACCATGGGAATGGCGTCACCGAGCCAGGCGAGGAATACCTGCGGATCGTCTCGCTCGCCGGATTCGGGCAGCGGTAAACGCGGATGGGGAACGCCGACTTCTCGCATGGGTCAGGTCCAGCGTTCGACGAAGTCGCTGATACGATGCTCGGCGATGGGCTTGTGGCGTCCGCCGAGCTGCCCCAGGTAGATGAAGGCGATCAGCTCGTCCTCTTCCTCCAGGCCGAGCCCCTTGCGAACGGTGGAGTCGAAGGCGTACTTGCCGCTGCGCCACATGGCACCGAGCCCTTGGGCATGGGCGGCGAGCAGGATGGCGTGGCCGGCACAGCCGGCGGAGATCACCTGTTCGATCTTGGGCACCTTCTCCACGTCGGGCGTGACCTTGGCAATCACGGCGATGACCATCGGCGCGCGCAGCGGTTTCTTGCGCGCGGCGTCCAGGGCGGCGTCCTCGATGCTGGGGTCCTCGCGATACTCGGCTTCGGCGAAGAGCTCGCCCAGCCGCTCGAGGCCCTCACCGGAAAACTCGATGAAGCGCCAGGGCCGCAGCTCCTTGTGGTCCGGCGCGCGCAGCGCGGCGCGATAGATCGCCTCCATCTGCTCGGGGCTCGGCGCCGGACCGGTCAACTTGCCCATTGAGCTGCGCTGGTGCAACAGGGTGAGTGCGTCCATACGATTCCCTTGTCAGCCGAAGAAGTATTGACCGAACTTTACCAGTTGGAATTTTGACTGTCGTGCCGAGCTTACTGCCGCGCCAAGCGCAGCGGCTCCGGCGGGCGCTCTCCCGGCGTGGCGCGCCAGGGGCTGATGTCGAGCCCACCGCGGCGCACATAGCGCGCCAGCACCAGCAGCCGCTCGGGCTTCGCGCGGGCCCTCAGGTCCATGAAGATGTGCTCGACGCAGTGTTCATGGAAATCCTGATGCTGCCGATAGCCAATCAGGTAGCGCAGCAGGCCCTCGCGGTCGAGCTTGGGGCCACGATAGCGAATCAGCACGCTGCCCCAATCGGGCTGGCCGGTGACCGGGCAGTTGGACTTGAGCAGATGCGAGTAGAGCGTCTCCTCGACGATCTTCTCGCCGACCTGCAGGTGCTCGGCGCTGGGCGTGTAGGCGTCGATCTCGATATCGAGCTCGTCCAAACATTCGCCCGGTAGCTGACAGACGGCGAGCGCCACGTTGTCGACATCGAACAGCTCAACGGCCACCGGGGCGCCGGCCGCCTTCGCCAGATCGCGCTCAAGAGTCTCGATCACCTGCTCGCGGCTGTCGAAGCGGGTCTGGTTGAAGCTGTTGAGATAGAGCTTCCAGGACTTCGACTCGATCAGGTTGGGCGACTCGGCCGGCAGGCGGAAGCGCGCCACGGCGACCATCGGCTTGCCGCGACCGTTGAGCCAGCTCACCTCGAAGGCGTGCCACTCGTCCTCACCGACGAAGGGCAGCCTGCCCTCCTCGATACCCAGCGGCGCGCGGTTGGCGGCGCGGGGAATGGGATAGAGCAGCCCGGCATCGTAGTGTTCCGGGTAGGCGGACTCGCGCCCCAGCGGGGCATTTTTCAAATGATCACTTGGATACATGATGAATCTCATTGGCCGAGGCGAAAAGGCGACGAGCGATGATCAGACAAGGCAAAGGTCGCCGAAAGAGCGGAGTTTACTGGAGTAAATGAGCATCTTGAGAAGACCTTTAACGCAGTATGATCGAGCGCAGGCCCTTTTCGCCCGGTCAACTGCGAATGCCCTTGCCCTGCTCGAGCATCCACAGGGCGACGGTGAAGAGCACGATGATGAAAGCGACGATCGCGGCCAGCGCCCAGCCCACCGGGATATCGGAGACACCGAGGAAACCGTGGCGGAAGACGTTGACCATGTAGAGGATCGGGTTTAGCAGCGAGGCATTCTGCCAGAAGGTCGGCAGCAGCGAAATCGAGTAGAACACCCCGCCCAGGTAGGTCAGCGGCGTGAGCACGAAGGTCGGTACGATGGAGACGTCGTCGAACTTGTTGGCCAGCAGAGCGTTGATGAAACCGCCAATGGAGAACAGTGCCGCGGTGAGCACCACCACGCCGACGGTCAGCAGCGGGTGCGCCACGCTGATGCGGGTGAAGAACAGCGATACCAGGGTCACGATCAGGCCCACGCCGAGGCCACGCGCCATGCCGCCCAGCACGAAGCCGGAGAGGATCACCCAGTTGGGCATCGGCGATACCATCATCTCCTCCACGCTGCGCTGGAACTTGTTGGAGAAGAAGCTCGACGCCACGTTGGAGTAGCTGTTGGTGATCACCGCCATCATGATCAGCCCGGGGACGATGAAGTCCATGTAGCTGAAGCCGTCCATCTGGCCGATACGCGAGCCGATCAGGCTGCCGAAGATGATGAAGTACATGGCCATGGTGATCGACGGCGGCAGCAGGGTCTGCGGCCAGATGCGCGTGAAGCGTTTGATCTCCTTGACGACCAGCGTCCAGAGGGCGATGGCGACCTGAGTGGCGCTCATTTGCCTGCCTCCGCCTGCACGACCTTGGGACGTTCGCCGTTGCCCTGCTCCACCATCGATACGAACATCTCCTCCAGGCGGTTGGCGCGGTTGCGCATGGAGACGACCTCGATGCCCTGCTCACCCAACGCAGTGAACACGTCGTTGAGGCGCTGCCCGCGGTGGACCACCACGGCGAGCTGGGCAGCTTCGACCTTGCTCACCTCGAAGCCTTCGACGTGCGGGGCCTGATCCACGGGGTGCGCCAAGTCGAGCAGGAAGGTCTCGGTATCCAGCTCGGCGAGCAGGCCACGTACGCTGGTGTTCCGCACGATCTCGCCGTGGTTGATGATCGCCACGTTGCGACAGAGGCTCTCGGCCTCCTCGAGATAGTGGGTGGTGAGGATGATGGTGGTGCCCTCCTCGCGGTTGATACGGCGCATGTACTCCCACATGCTGCGGCGCAGTTCGATGTCGACGCCGGCGGTGGGTTCGTCGAGGATCAGCAGCCTGGGCCGGTGCATCAGTGCCCGGGCGATCATCAGTCGCCGCTTCATGCCGCCGGAAAGCATGCGCGCACTGCCGTTGCGCTTGTCCCACAGGCCGAGATCCTTGAGCAACTGCTCGGCACGCGGCAGCGCCTCACGGCGCGGCATGCCGTAGTAGCCCGCCTGGGCCAGCACGATGTCCAGCACCTTCTCGAACTGATTGAAGTTGAACTCCTGGGGCACTACGCCCAGGTGGTATTTGGCGCGGGCGAAGTCGCGGTCGATATCGATGCCGAAGATCGAGACCTGGCCGGCGGTCTTCTGCACCAACGAGCAGACTACCCCCAGGGTGGTGGACTTGCCGGCCCCGTTGGGGCCCAGCAGAGCGAAGAAATCGCCCTGCTCGACGTCGAGGTCGATGCCTTTCAGGGCGTGAAAGCCGTTGCCGTAGACCTTGGTCAGGCCACGGATCGACAGCGCCGGTTCGGCCATGAGCCTTCCTTGCGTTGGGATGAGAAAACGAGCTCAAGAGATTAGGGCGCGAAGGGATTTTTCAAGTCGCGGCCGGTAAAACGCAGCATACTCCGCCTATGGGCAAGGTCATCGAAGAGTGTGAGAAGGAAGCCTTGGCATCATCGAGATAGGTAAAAAATGGAGCGGGAAAGGAGATTCGACGGTCCGGCGCCCCGGCTCTCGGGCCGAGCCTTGGCATCTTCGAGAAAGGTAAGGATATTGGAGCGGGAAGGAGATTCGACGGTCCGGCGCCCCGGCTTCCGGCCCGAGCCTTGGCACATTCGAGATGGAGAAGAAAACTGGAGCGGGAAAGGAGATTCGAACTCCCGACCCTCGCCTTGGCAAGGCGATGCTCTACCACTGAGCTATTCCCGCTTGATCGATCTCGATCATACCTGCTCGACAAGTATAACCGAAAGGTGGCGTCCCATAGGGGGTTCGAACCCCTGTTCCCGCCGTGAAAGGGCGGTGTCCTAGGCCACTAGACGAATGGGACGCAGCAGCCAGACAGTGCGCTGGAGCGGGAAAGGAGATTCGAACTCCCGACCCTCGCCTTGGCAAGGCGATGCTCTACCACTGAGCTATTCCCGCATGCACGCCAGTCTATGCTAACAACAGCGCAACCGCTATCGCTGATACAACCGGAAGATGGCGTCCCATAGGGGGTTCGAACCCCTGTTCCCGCCGTGAAAGGGCGGTGTCCTGGACCACTAGACGAATGGGACGCAACTGGAGCTGAATCTGGAGCGGGAAAGGAGATTCGAACTCCCGACCCTCGCCTTGGCAAGGCGATGCTCTACCACTGAGCTATTCCCGCACATCAGTCACTCACTCCGGCACCTGCTGAACCAGCGAGGAAACGAGTGGCGTCCCATAGGGGGTTCGAACCCCTGTTCCCGCCGTGAAAGGGCGGTGTCCTGGACCACTAGACGAATGGGACGCAGCCGTCTCGCTCTCTGCCTCAACGAGGTGGCGCGAATCTTACTCAAGCCCCCCGAAGCTGTCAACTGTCGGCCTGGGTTGGCCGAAGCCAGGGAAAACAGCCAAGCTATGGGTGTCTGATGAGAGGACGCCCCAGCAGGAGAGAGGCCATGCGCAAGAAGATCGAGAAGAGCGATGCCGAGTGGCAAGCCCAACTGACGCCGGAGCAGTACCGGGTAACGCGTCAGCAGGGGACCGAACCGCCCTTCAGCGGCGACTATCAGGTCAGCGACGAGCACGGCATCTACCACTGCGTGTGCTGCAATGCCCCGCTGTTCGAGAACGAGCACAAGTTCGAGGCTCACTGTGGCTGGCCGAGCTTCGATCGTCCGCTCGGCCAAGCGTGCGTCGAGGAGCGCTTCGACGACTCCCACGGCATGCGCCGCACCGAGGTCGTATGCGCCCACTGCGATGCTCACCTGGGCCATGTCTTTCCCGACGGACCGCCCCAGACCACGGGCCTGCGCTACTGCATCAACTCGGTGGCCATCGCGTTCCATCCAGGCGAGTAGCGCAGCCTTACCCTGCCGAGGCCGCCCTTTCTGCTATGATGGGCGGCCTCGTCAGGTTTGCAGGAGTGGCACATGCTCGGTTGGTACCCGGGACACATGAACAAGGCGCGCCGCCAGATCCAGGAGGCGCTGCCTGAGATCGACGTGGCGGTCGAGGTGCTCGACGCCCGTCTGCCCTACTCCAGCGCCAACCCCATGCTGGCCGGCCTGACCCGCCACAAGCCGGTACTCAAGATCCTGTCGCGGGCCGACCTGGCCGACCCGGAGCGTACCCGTGAATGGGTGGCCTACTTCGACTCGCTACCCGATACCCGGGCTCTGGCCGTCACTACCACCAATGCGCGAGAGCTCAAGCGCATCCCCAAGCTGTGCCATGAGCTGGCCGGTCAGGTGCGCGCCGACCGCGACGTACGGGTGATGGTCATGGGCATTCCCAACGTCGGCAAGTCGACCCTGATCAACGGTCTGGCCGGCAAGGCCATCGCCAAGACTGGCAACGAACCGGCGGTGACCAAGCGCCAGCAGAAGGTGCGCATCGCCGGGCGGGTCGCACTGATCGATACCCCCGGGGTGCTATGGCCGAAGATCGAGGATCAGGCCAGCGCCTACCGCCTGGCAGCCACCGGCGCCATCCGCGACACCGCCATTGACTACGTCGACGTCGCCGTCGTCACTGCTGGCGAACTCGCACGGCGTTATCCCGAGGCGCTCAAGGCCCGCTACAAACTGAGCGAACTGCCGCCCTACGCCCCCAACCCACAGGCAGAGCAGGTCGAGGCCGACGGCCCCCGGCGCATCGACCTGCTGGCCGTGGCCGGCTTCGACGGGCATGCGATCCTCACCGAGATCGCCAGCCGCCGCGGCGGCCTGCGCCCGGGCGGCGAGGTCGACCTGCACCGCGGCGCCGAGGTGCTGCTGCACGAGCTGCGCGACGGCAAGCTGGGCCGCCTGACGCTGGAAACCCCGGCCGACATCCCCGCGCCCACGGAGGAGGAAGAGCCCGCCGCCGAAGCGACGAACAACGATGGCAGCGGCGCGCATAACTCCGCATAATCACTGAGTTCCGGCAGTCTGGCTGACCGGAACCACCGGACACCACTGGAATCTCGGACACCTCAATGGACACCCCCACCCTGTTCAGGAAATCGCACAAACTCGATAACGTCTGCTACGACATCCGCGGTCCCGTGCTCGAGCACGCCAAGCGGCTGGAAGACGAAGGCCAGCGCATCCTCAAGCTGAACATCGGCAATCCTGCCCCGTTCGGCTTCGAGGCCCCTGAGGAGATCCTTCAGGACGTGATGCGCAACCTGCCCACCGCCCAGGGCTACTGCGATTCCAAGGGTCTCTACTCCGCGCGCAAGGCGATCATGCAGGAGTGCCAGCGCAAGGAGATTCCCGGTGTCGGCATCGAGGACATCTTCATCGGCAACGGCGTTTCCGAGCTGATCGTGATGGCCCTGCAGGCGCTGCTCAACGATGGCGACGAGGTGTTGATTCCGGCGCCCGACTACCCACTGTGGACCGCCGCCGCCAACCTCGCCGGCGGCCACGCCGTGCACTACCGCTGCGACGAGCAGGCCGACTGGGCGCCGGACATCGCCGACGTGCGCGCCAAGGTGACCGGTCACACACGGGCCATCGTGATCATCAATCCCAACAACCCCACCGGCGCGGTCTATCCACCCGAGGTGGTGCGCGAGCTCCTCGCCATCGCCCGCGAGCACGACCTGGTGGTGTTCTCCGACGAGATTTACGACAAGATACTCTACGACGATGCCAAACACGTCTCTACCGGCGCGCTGGCTGACGAAGACCAGCTAGTGGTGACCATGAACGGTCTTTCCAAGAGCTACCGCTGCGCCGGCTTCCGCTCCGGCTGGATGACCCTTTCGGGCAGCGTGGCCATGCAGCGCGCCAGGGACTATATCCAGGGCCTCAACATGCTCGCCTCGATGCGCCTGTGCGCCAACGTGCCGGCCCAGCACGCCATCCAGACGGCGCTGGGCGGCTACCAGTCGATCAACGACCTGATCCTGCCCGGCGGCCGCCTGCTCGCCCAGCGCGACATCACCTACGACAAACTCAACGCCATTCCCGGGGTGAGCTGCACCAAGGCCAAGGGGGCGCTCTACGCCTTCCCACGGCTCGATCCCAAGGTCTACCCCATTCACGACGACCAGAAGCTGGTGCTCGATCTGCTGCTGCAGGAGAAGATCCTGCTGGTACAAGGTACCGCCTTCAACTGGCCGGAACCCGACCACGTGCGTATCGTCACCCTGCCCTGGGCCGACCAGCTCGGCGATGCGCTGGATCGCTTCGCCCGGTTCCTGTCGCGCTATCGCCAGTAGCGTCGGCAGGCGTCGATTTTCGGCCCAGCCTTGAAACCTGCGTCAACGGGCCGTATCTAATTCAGCAGATTTCGTCTGGGCCGCAGCGGCGGCCCCTTGCCACCGGAGATTCCTGACGATGATGAGAATACTGCTCTTCCTGGGCACCAACCTGGCGGTGATTGTCGTTGCCAGCATCACGCTGCGCCTGCTCGGGGTGGAGGGCTACCTGACCGAGCAGGGCATGAACTTCAATGCCCTGCTGATCTTCTGCTTCATCTTCGGCATGGCCGGTTCGCTGGTATCGCTGTTCATTTCAAAGTGGATGGCGAAGCGCACTACCGGCACGGTGGTGATCACGCAGCCGAGCAACGCCACCGAGCAGTGGCTGCTCGACACCGTCGCCGAGCTCTCCCAGCAGGCTGGCATCAAGACGCCGGAGGTCGGCATCTTCCCGGCCCAGCAATCCAATGCCTTCGCCACCGGCTGGAACAAGGACGACGCCCTGGTGGCGGTATCCGCCGGCCTGCTCAACCGCATGCGCCCCGAGGAAGTGCGCGCGGTGCTGGCGCACGAGATCGGTCACGTGGCCAATGGCGACATGGTCACCCTGGCACTGATCCAGGGCGTGGTGAATACCTTCGTGATGTTCTTTGCACGGGTCGTGGCCCACCTGGTGGACAGCTTCCTGCGCTCGCGCAGCGACGGAGAGGGCGGGCTCGGCTTCATGGGCTACTTCGCCGTGGTGATGGTCGCCGAGATCGTGTTCGGCCTGATCGCCTCGGCCATCGTCGCCTGGTTCTCGCGCTTCCGCGAATACCGTGCCGATGCGGCGGGCGCGCAACTTGCCGGCAGCGGCGCCATGATCAACGCCCTGGCCCGGCTCAAGGCCGAGAGCCAGATGCCCAACCAGATGCCCGACACCCTGACCGCCTTCGGCATCAACGCCGGCCAGACGCGCAAGTTGATGGAACGCGTGTTTGCCAGCCACCCGCCGCTGGACGATCGGATTCGGGCGCTGAAGGAATCCGCTTACCGTTGAGGCAGCGTGCCACGAGAAGCCGTATGGCCCGTCACTCGACGGGCCTTGCTTGTTTCTAACCCTCGACAAGATCCTTATCCTGCTCGTACAACCGCCAGGCATTGCCTCCCGCGCGTTTGGCGAGATACATCGCCAAATCGGCGCGCCGCAGCAACTCATCGATGCCGGTGACTTCACTTCGCCGTATGGCTACGCCTATCGATCCGGCTATACGAACGTCATGGCCATTACAGACGAAGGTCTGAGCCAAGGATTCGACGATGCGGCCCATGACCAGTTCGAGCTCCGCCAGGGAGTGCGAGCCGGGCAAAATCAGAGCAAACTCGTCACCCCCGAGGCGGGCCACGGTGTCGCTGGCGCGCAGGCACTCGAGCATACGCTGACCTGCCTGCCTCAACAGCACGTCCCCGGCATCGTGTCCCAGGGTATCGTTGACCTGCTTGAAGCCGTCGAGATCAATGAAACATATGGCCAACGCTTCCTTGCGGCGACGCGTCTGAAGTAATTGTTGCTCCAAGCGTTCACGAAACAGGATCCGGTTAGGCAAGCCTGTGAGGGCATCGTAGTGAGCGCGCCGCCAGACTTCGTCCTGTATTCGCTTGCGTTCAGTAATGTCGCGGAAGTTGATGACAGCCCCCGCCACGCCGTTACGGGTACGTATGGGATGCACACGATATTCCACCGACAGGCTGCGACCGTCAGCACGCCAGAAAACGGCTTCCGTTTCCCCGCCCTCTTCGCCGAGACGATAGGCGCGGGTGATCGGACACTCTCGCACGTCGCGCGGCTCGCCTTCGGCATTGCTGTGAGCAATGAGGTCGCGCAGGTGCTTGCCGACCAGACAGGACACCGCATAGCCTAGCAGGCGTGCCGCCACCGGATTGCAGAGCGTGCAGCCCCCATCGGCATTGGTCGCCAGGATGCCTTCCGCCGAGGAGTCGATCAGTAGCCTCAGCCGGGCCTCGGCCTGTTGACGTTCGGCCACCTCGGCGCTGAGTTCGCGAGTGCGCAGTTCCACCAGTTTGTCCTGCTGGGCGTTGATGTCCTGCAGCGAACGAATCTGATGGCGCAGACGAGACAGCACGCCGATGCTGCCGAACGACAACAACAGCCATGCCAGCCCGTGAAAGGTCGCCAAGTTGAGTTTTTGCTGATTTTCGAGAGTGAACATCGGTGCTGCCGGCAGCGTGACGCTCAGGCCACCGCGCAAATCTCCGACGGAATATCCTTGATGCTGGTGGCACTGCAGACAGGCCGTCTCGACCCGCAGGGCGCGCATGTAGCGCAGCTCGGGCGAGGGGCCACGAATCAGTTCGACTCGCTCGGACGGCCCGTTCAGCCAATTTTCGCCGACCTCCGCTTCAGCGGCGCTGTCGCCGACCTCCTGCTCGAGAGACTTCAGCATGTCAGTTTCCCAGAGATTCGCCTGGTTGCCGGGATTGATAGGGTCGAGGCTGGTCAGATGGACGCGCACCGCTGCCTTTTCACGCACAATATCGATCAGTCCACGGGTCATGAACGCCGGGTTGATCATGGTAAGTTGCCTGCCATCGTCCAGCATCAGATCACGCTCGGGATGCGCCAGATAGGGATTGGGCTGCATACGCTCGTTCTGCCAGACATAAACCCCGCCGTGAGAGGCGTTCCACAAACGCATCGCTTCCATCATGGCTCCGATCTGACGAGCCTGCTTGCTGGCCACTTCCAGGCTATGGGCCTCGGTCGCCTTCCAGTTCCACCACAGCGAACCGCCCACCACCAGCGTCCACAACAGCAAGGGTGGCAGCCAATAAACCGGCGCCAGTGCGATACGAGCGACCAGGCTGCCGGCACGTCCCCAGGGATCGGGGCGCAGCGAAACGATATCGGAGGCGGAGGAGCGGTCAGGCACGGGCGTCTCAGGTCAAGCGATGGGTATGCTTGAAGTATCGCAAAGGCTTATTAAGTAAAATACGACATCCCGCTCACCCCGCAACGCCTCGTCAATATTGCTTGACACAGATCAAGCCATAACGTCGACCGGTACTAGACCGGCGCCCGACAGCCAGGGCTCAAGCCGCTGAGCATCACCGCCGAGTTCTACCGCTAGTGTCGAGAACTCACGACGTAGAGGGTAGTTAGCACGGCAGGCGTCGAAGCCCTGAGCCATGCCGAGCCGACGGCTCTCGTGCCATAGGCTGTCATGATCGCGCCGCACGTCGTACACCACCCGCAGGCAGAGCCGCAGCGCCTCGTCGGCATCGAGCCCGCCCTGGAGCCTGAGCCGGGATAGCGGCGGCTGAGGCAACAGGTCATCGAGACCGATTCGCCTCGGCAAGCCCAGATGCTGGCACAGCGCGGCATAGATCTGATGGGTGCCGCGCAGCTTGCCGTCGAGGCTGTGGCCGGCGATATGCGGCGTGGCGATCTGTGCCAGATCGCGTAGCGCCGGGTCGATGGCCGGTTCCCCTTCCCACACGTCCAGCACCACGTCGATGTCGGCCGGTCCCGCCAGGCGCTGACGCAGCGCCAAGCCATCGATACAGTCGCCACGTCCGGCATTGAGCAGCAGCGTGCCGGGAGCCAGCTCGGCGATGCGCCGGGCATCGAGCAGGCGGTGGGTGGCGTGCGGGCCTTCACGCACCAGCGGGGTGTGAAGGCAGAGCACATCGCAGGCGTCGATAAGCGTCTCCAGCTCCTCGAACCCTTCGCGCCCTTCCGCTTCCGCCCTGGGCGGATCGCAGGCCAGGCACTCGATGCCCATGGCAGTGAGTCGCGCCAGCAGCCGACCGCCCACGTTGCCCACCCCGACAATGCCCACGCGACGCTCATTGAGCCGCCAGCCGTGGCGCTCGGCCACGGTCAGCAGGCTGCCCAGCACGTAGTCGACCACTGCCTCGGCGTTGCAGCCCGGCGCGCTGGCGAAGGCGATGCCGTGGCGTGCCAGCGCGCTCTGGTCGACATGGTCGGTGCCGATGGTGCAGGTACCGACGAAGCGCAGCCTTGTGCCTTGCGCCTTGGCGGCATCGAGAGTCGCCCCATCGAGGCGTGTGATCGAGCGGATCACCAGTGCGTCGACATCGCGCAAGGCGGCCGCGTCGATATCGCGTCCCGGCATTCTCACCAGCTCGCCCAACGGGCCGAAGCAGGCCTCAGCACCGGGTACGTTGGCATCGACGAGAATTCTCACCCTCTCCCTCCTTGAACCATCGTGACAAAGGCGTCCGGCGTGACTTGTGCCGTCGGCGTGAAGCCTTACAATACCGCACGAACCCTTCGCGCTGCCTCCCGGCAGCGCCCCGATGCGTGTGGAGCCTTCGTGATCGTCCGCTGGGAAAGTGAACACGACTACGTGCTGGTGCACATTCACCAGGACATGTTCGGCGACTGGATCTTCAGTCGCGCCTGGGGCCAGATCGGCACTCAGTTCGGTGGGCTGAAACATAGGCTGGCCGATGATCACGACCAGGCCCTGATGTGGCTCGGCGACGAGGCCACCATTCAGTCGTCCCGCGGGCTGCGCAAGGTGCTCGAGGTAGACGCCGAGAGCGCCGAGGGACAGGCCGCGGTGCGCCAGCTCTCGCTGCTGGACGCGCTGTAGACACGTCTTGAGGGCCCGGAGGCTAGAGGTCGTCGCGCACGGTCTCGCTGGCGTCGATCCAATACTGCAGTAGCCCCAGCAGCTCCTCGCTCACTCCTTCCATTTGCCGTGCGTACTGCTTTGCCTCCTCGTCGTCCTCATGCTCCTTCAACGCAAGCGCCTCCTCGGCCAGCCGGTCGTAGAGCGCACAGAGCGCGGCGATGCGCGCCTTGTGCTCTCTTCCTTCGAGTGGCGAGTCATCGAGGGCGCCCAGCCATTGTTCGAGCCGGCTTCTGCGTGAGCTTGGCGTCGGCGGCTCGTCACGCTCCCCCTTGAGGTAGCGCAGCAGGCCGGCCGCGCAGGCACGATGATCGGCCATGGCATAGATCGCGTGCAGCTCTTCCGGCCGGGCGCGCTGGCGATGACGCCAGGCCGGATCGGGGCGCCATGACTCGAGCCAGCCCGGTATCGCCTGCGCCGGCATGGGACGGGCGATGGCGTAACCCTGCCCCAGTTGATAGCCCATCGCCAGCAGCATGCGTCCGTGCAGCAGGGTCTCCACGCCTTCGGCAATGATGTTCCGGCGAAAGGCGACGGCGAGTCCAAGCACGCCCTCGAGAATCGTCAGGTCCTCGGGATCATCGAGCATGTCGCGTACGAAACTGCGGTCGATCTTGAGGGTGCTGGCGGGGAAATGGCGCAGATACGTCAGCGAGGAGTAACCGGTGCCGAAGTCGTCTAGCGCGAACTCGACGCCAAAGTCACGGCACGCCTTCATCACGCTCGTCACATGGGCGACATCTTCCAGCGCATTCGTCTCGAGCACCTCCAGCTCGAGATCGCCCGGCGCCACACTCGGGTGACGTTCGACTTCGGCTCGCAGGCGCTTGACGAAGTCGGCCTGCTGCAAATGAATGGCATCGATATTGACGCTGACCGGCAAGCGCACGCCGGCGCTGGCCCAGATCTCGAACTGATCCAGCGCCTGGGTCAGCACCCATTCCCCCAGTTCGACGGCCAGCGGATGCTGCTGGACGGCCGGCAGGAAAGCTGCGGGAGCCAGGAGGCCACGGTCGGGGTGCTGCCAACGAATCAGCGCCTCGACGCCAATGACCTCACCGGTCGACATGTTGACCTTGGGCTGGTAGTACAGCACGAACTCGTCGTTGATCAGGGCCTCGCGGATGCGCTCGAGGCTCTCGTGGTGCCCACGCACGGCACGATCGTGCTCGGCGTCGAAGATGTGGAAGCGGTTCTTGCCCGCCTGCTTGGCCTGATACATGGCCTGGTCCGCCTGACGGATGAGCTGCTCGGGCTCGATCTCGTCATCGGGGGAGTAGTGAACCACCCCGATGCTGCCCGAGACATGGAGCGAGGTGCCCTCGATGTCGATCGGTTCGGCAATGCGGCGAAGCAAGCGTGCAATGAGGCTGGTCACTTTCGTCACGTCGTTCTGCTCCGGCAAGACGATGATGAACTCATCGCCCCCCAGGCGGGCCACCGTATCGGCTTCACGAAGGGCCGCAGTCAGACGCTCGGCGATCGTGACCAGCACCCGGTCGCCAACCTCATGGCCCAGGCGATCGTTGATCTCCTTGAAGCCATCCAGGTCGAGGTAGGCCAACGATACTTTGAAGCCGCTGCGCCGGGCCGCGAGCATCGCCTGGTGTAGCCTGTCGGCCAGCAGGATGCGGTTCGGCAGTTCGGTCAGGCCATCGAAGAAGGCCATGCTCTGTAGCTGACGCTCGTACTCCTTCTGCCGACTGATGTCGGTGAATACCGCGACGAAATGCGACACCTGGCCGTGGCGGTCGCAGACTTTCGAAATGGTGAGCAGCTCCGGGTAGGTCTCGCCGCTCTTGCGCCGGTTCCACAGCTCGCCCTCCCAGGCCCCTTGCTCCAGCAACTCTTTCCACAGTGCCTGATAGAACCCCTCCTCCTGCAGGCCCGACTGCAGGAGACGCGGGTTCTTGCCGAGCACCTCGTCGCGAGAATAACCGGTAATGCGCGTAAAGGCTTCGTTGACCTCGAGAATGTCGCCCTTGGCATCGGTAATGACGATGCCTTCCCGCGCATGGCTGAACACACTGGCAACGAGCCTGAGCTCCGCGGTCTTGTGCCGGACCACCTGACGCAGCCTGACGTTCCAGGCCACTATCAAGGCGAGCATCAGCGCCAGCCCCGCCCCGTAGGGCAAAAAGGCACGCCAATCAACGCGGGAGTCGGGCAGCTCGGCGCCAACCCACTTCTCGCTCAAGCGGTCGAGCGTTCCACTGGTACGGGCATGCTCGATGCCCTTGTCGAGAATCGACCGCAGCAGCGCGTTGCCTTCGCTCACCGCCATGGCATTGCGCCCCACGTACAGCGGCTCGCCGACCCGCTTCATCTCAGCGTTCTGGCCGCTGCTGTAGAGGTAATAGAGAACGATCTGCTCGTCACCCACCATGGCGTCGGCCTCGCCCTCCATCACCGCCCGCGCGGCACCGGCAAAGTCGTTGGTCTGAACCAGCTCGACCTCGATGTCCAGCGACGCCAGATACCCTTCGGCGTAATCGCCGCGCTGGGTGGCGACACGCTTGCCGTCGAGATCCTCGATCCGGGCAATGTCCGGGCGCTCGACCGCGACGAAGATGGCCGCAGGCACCTCGAATACCGTCTGGGTGAAATCGAACCGCTGGTCGCGAGCCTCGCTATAGAAGAAGCTGGTCAGGACATCGGCATCGCCACTCAGCACCCGCTCCTGGGCCTGCTGGAAAGCGGTGTCGGTCAGCTGCGCATGGAAACCGGCCTCAGTGGCAATCCATTGGGCCAGCTCGAACATGATGCCATGGCGCTCGCCGCTGGCATCGAGAAATTCGAACGGAGGGTAGCGACTCTGGCTGACGAAGACGATCGGCTCGTTGCGTTCCAGAAAACGACGCTCTTCCTCGGTCAGCGCTATCCCGCCCGTCTCCGCAGCCCCCGGGACCGTGCCCGCAAGCGCCGGCAGCAACGCACAGCTCAGGGCGGCATACCGCCGCCGCCTTCGTTGCGGCACACTCATCTCCACCCCCTGTGCGATCGAGTCCATGCCCCATGAGTGTTGTCAAAACGGCAACACTCCACCACAGTGACGGCACCCCTTGGTATACGTTGGGTCAACGTCTTCGGCTCAGCCGAGGTAGCGCCGCCCCCCGGGGCGCTGCTTCGTCGGCACCTGCTCTTCTTGTACCCTCGCCTCAGGCCCGAGTTCGCTCGCCTGCAGCCGCCGCCAGGCGGCAACGTCGAGCCTGCGACGTTCGGCCAGCCAGGCTGCCAGCCGTGACGGCTCGAAGCCTCTGTCGAGTTCATCGCCCGCGGCATCCACCAGCACCGGGATTCGCACGGCGTAGCGCGCCATCAGCGCCTCGTCCTCGCTGATCTCGACCTTCACCAGGCGATAATCGCCTCGATGCAGGCTCGCCAGCAAGGCCTCGAGTTGCTCGCACAGGTGGCAACCCAGGGTGGTATAGAGCGTAAGCTGGTTCATGCCCCCTCCCGGTGACGAATCAGGAAGACATGATGAATATCAGGACGGCGCGTGAAGTCGGGGTCGAAGGTGCGGGCCGAGATGTCCTCCACCGCGAAGCGTCCGGCCAGTCGGTCGTCGAGCTGGAAGCGACGCTGGTTATTGGAGAACACCAGCGTGCCGCCCGGCGCCAGCCGCGCCATGGCCAGCTCGATCAGCCGCACGTGGTCGCGCTGAACGTCCAGGGTACCTTCCATCTTCTTGGAGTTGGAGAACGTCGGCGGGTCGAGGAAGATTAGATCGAACTCGGCCCGGGCGGTCTCGAGCCAGCGCAGACAGTCGTCGCGCACCACGCGGTGATGCGCGGGATCGAGGCCGTTGAGGGCAAAGTTGTCGCGCGCCCACTCCAGATAGGTATTGGAAAGATCGACGCTGACGCTGTCGGTGGCACCGCCCGACTCCTCGGTACCGAGCGCTGCCTGCACGGTGGCCGCAGCGGTATAGCAGAACAGGTTGAGAAAGCGCTTCCCCGCGGCCATCTCGCCCAGCATGCGCCGTACCGGACGGTGATCGAGGAACAGGCCGGTATCGAGATAGTCGCGCAGGTTGACCCATAGCCGCGCGCGCCCTTCACGAACCTGGAAACGCTCCCCACTGGCGGCTTGCTTGCGGTACTGCGCCTTGCCGCTCTGCCGCTCCCGACGCTTGATCACGACCTGGCCGGGATCGACGTCGAGCACCTCGGGGATCACCTGCAGCGCGTCGAACAGGCGTCTCTGCGCCTGGGCGGCGTTCACCGAACGCGGCGGGGCGTACTCCTGCACGTGAACACGGCCATGGTAGACGTCGACCGCCAGGGCATATTCGGGCATATCGGCATCGTAGAGCCGATAGCAGGTCTCGCCGCTCTGCTTGAGCCACTTCCTGAGCCGCTTGCGGTTCTTCTCCAGCCGGTTGGCGAACATCTGGCCACCCTCGCTGCGCGCTGCCGCGCCGGCGGGTGCTGCCGCCTCCTCGGCCCCCTCAGCGGGAATGTCCATCAACAGCAGCTTGGCCTCGAGCGGGCCATTCTTCAGCGAGTACTGCTTGTCGGCACGCAGCCCGATCCGGTGGCCCAGGTCCGGGTTGGCGGTGAACACGGCCAGGCGCCAGCCGGGGAAGGCGCGCTGCACACCTTGTCCCAATTCGCGGTAGAGCGTGACCAGCTCGGGCAACTCGCCCAGACGCTCGCCGTAAGGCGGGTTGGTGATGACCAGGCCTCGCACGTCCACGTCCAGCCCCGCGGGACGCTGTAACTGGCCGAGCGAGGCCCCCGAGAATGCGATCAATGCAGGGATTCCGGCCCGCATGGCGTTGGCTTTTGCCGCCGCCAATGCCGGCGGACTCTCGTCGAAACCGTAGAACCGGTTGCGGCAGCGCTTGCGCCCGATGCTGGCACGCGCCTCGGCCTCGCGCCTGAGTTCCGCCCACAGCGCCTCGTCGTGCTGCGCCCAGCCATGGAAGCCGAAGCGTACCCGGCCGAGGTTGGGGGCCATGTCGGCGGCCATCAGCGCCGCCTCGATCAGCAGCGTTCCCGCGCCACACAGGGGATCGACGAGCACCTCGTCATCGCGCAGACGCTGCGGCCAGCCGGCACGGATCAGCAGTGCCGCGGCCAGGTTCTCCTTGAGCGGGGCGTGCCCCACGTCGCGGCGATAGCCGCGCCGATGCAGGCTGTCGCCGGAGAGATCCACGCCCAGCGTCAGCCGCCCCCGATGCAAATGAGCATAGAGACGCAGATCGGGGCTCTGCAGGTCGACGCCAGGGCGCGGCCTTCCCTGCGCCTGCAGCGCATCCACCACGCCGTCCTTGACGGTCTGGGCACCGAAGCGGGTGTGGCGAATGTGCTCGCTGCGACCGTGAAAATCCACCGCCAGGGTGGCACCGGAGCGCAGGTGCCGGGACCAGTCGACGCCGGCTACCGTGCGATGCAGCGCCTCGGGCCGTTCGATTCCCTCCTCCCGCAGCAGGCTGAGTACGATGCGGTTGGCCAGCCGTGACCACAGGCAGGCACGATAGGCCCCCTCGAGATCGGCACGAAAATGGACCCCGGCCACCGTGGTCTTGTTCGGCTCGGCTCCCAGCGTGCGCAGCTCATCGGCGAGCAGCTCCTCCAGCCCCTTGGGACAGGTGGCCAGGAAGGACCATATTTGACGTTGCGATGACTCACTCATGAAGCATTCCCGCCCCCCTCGGCCGGGCATATTCCTTTCGTTACAAAATTATCTCGATCTTATGACGAAACATAGGTCGACAATGCCCCCCATGATGGGCTAAGAGTAGTCATGGTAGCTACTGGAAAGACGCATGCGTTCACTTGGCGAGTCTGGTTTGGGCTCGCATGGCCTCGCTCTGCCGTCGTTAAAGGACTGGCTTACGGCTAAGCGAACGGTAGGACGCCGGGGCGTGCATGTCGCACGTCCCAAATTGGTACCTTGACAAGAGGTCATCCGATGAAAAGACAGAAACGTGATCGCTTCCAACGCGCCTATCTCCATGGCTACAAGGCCGGCATCTCCGGGCGCTCCCGCGACGACTGTCCCAGTCAGGATGTCAATATACGCGAATATTGGATGAGTGGTTGGCGTGAAGGCCGAGGAGACCAGTGGGCCGGCATGACCGGCGTCTCCGGGATTCACAAGAACCCGATGGTAATGTAACGACCTTCCCAACCAACCGAACATCCCCTTGCCACCGCCAGAGTGACGAGGAAGAAGCTAAGCCCGTGCCGTGCGCGGGCTTTCTTGTATACCGAGTCTGCGGCTTTCGCATGCGCCCTACCGAATTGCCCCCTCTCCATGCGCCCCGGCTGCCTTGAGCGCCCGTGCGCATTCCGCGACCAGGGCCGGCCCACGATAGATGAAGCCCGAATAGAGCTGGACCAGATCGGCGCCGGCCTCGAGCTTCGCCACTGCCGCCTCGCCGCTGTCGATGCCGCCCACGCCGACGATCGGCAGCTCGGGCAGGTGGCGGCGCAGCTCGCGGATCACACGGTTGGAGGGTTCGAACACCGGTCGCCCCGAAAGCCCCCCTTGTTCGTCGGCATGGGCAAGCCCGGCCACCGCTTCCCGCGACACCGTGGTGTTGGTCGCAATCACCGCATTGATGCCGCTCGCGGCGATGCTCTCCGCGACCAGCCCCACCTCCTCCGTGCTCATGTCCGGGGCGATCTTGACCGCCAGCGGCACCCGGCGGCCAGCGGCCTGATCCAGACGGCTGCCCGCTTCGCGCAGGGTGCCCAGCAAGGTATCGAGGTGCTCACCGAACTGCAGGTTGCGCAAGCCCGGCGTGTTGGGCGAGGAGATATTCACGGTCACATAGTCGGCATGCGCGTGGACCTTCTCCAGGCAGATCAGGTAATCGTCCACGGCCCGCTCCACCGGTGTGGTGAGGTTCTTGCCAATGTTGATGCCAACCACCCCGTCAAAGCGCGACGCCTTCACTCGCTCGACGAGATGATCCACTCCGGCATTGTTAAAACCCATGCGGTTGATGATCGCGCCTCGCTCGGGCAGGCGAAACAGACGCGGCCTGGGATTGCCCTCCTGCGCCTTGGGTGTGACGGTACCGACCTCGACGAAACCGAAACCGAGCGCCCCCAGCGCATCGAGATGATCGGCGTTCTTGTCCAACCCCGCCGCCAGTCCCACCCGATTGGGGAAGCGCAGCCCCATCAATTCCACCGGGTCGTCGACACGCGCCCCACCCAGCAGCCCCGCGAGCTTGAAGCGATGGGCCAGGTCCAGAGCCGAGAGTGCATGGCCGTGGGCGGCTTCGGCATCGAGGCGAAACAGGATCGATCGGGCAAGCGCGTACATGGGGGCTCCTGAGGCTGGCAATAAGCGAGGCGGGCGGATTATAGCAGTGCCACAAGCGCAAAACGACGCACCCCGCCCTATCGGCGGGGTGCGTCGCTGCATCACCGGTTGAGGTGATTTCGGCCCATTCAGCCTTCGCCGTTGCTTTCGGCCAGGTCCACCAGTTCGCGCACGGCCACGGCAAACAGCGGGAAGCTCGCCTGGCTGCCGCTGCGAACTTCGGCGATCAGGCGGCACCAGCGATCATGCAGCGAAGCATGCATGGCCAGCCAGTTGTCGACGCGCTCGTCGGGTTCGCGGCCATCCTCGGTCTTGAGCACGCTGGTGGTAAGCGCCAGTTGCTGGCGATCAATGTCGTCGCGAAATGTCTCGCGGGCCTGGGCCTGCCAGCTGTCGCGGACGTCGAGGTTGCTGACCTGCTGGATCATCCAGGGCAGCTCGAGGCGGTCACCTATCTCGAAGAAGACCTCGGCAACACGCTGCGGCTTCTCGTCGGTCTGACGTGCCGCCTGAATGATGCCCAGTGCGCCGTAGAGGCTGCCCGACGCCGCCACCGTAGCCGCCAGTTCCTCGGGCACGCCGGCCTCGAGGAGTTCGCCACGCTTCCGTTCCCAGCGGCTGCGCTCCTCGCCGCGCAGCAGCTCGCCGATGCTTTCCTGCAGCTGGGCGACCCGCGGCGCAAAATACTCGATGGCGTCACGAGTGGAAAGCCCCAGCCGCTGGCGCAGGAACCAGCGAGTGGTACGCCGGATAAGCCGCATCAGGTCGAGCATCATGGCGTACTGCACCTGGCTCGACACCCGGTTGTCCAGCGCTTCAATGCGCTCCCACAGGTCGGAGAGCTGGAAGCTGTCGCGGGCGATGATGTAGGCGCGCGCGATGTCGGCGGCGCTGGCCCCGGTGGAGTCGATCAAGCGACGTACGAAGACGATGCCCATGTGATCGACCAGATCGTTGGCCACCTGGGTGGTGACGATCTCGCGCTTGAGGCGGTGAGCGTACATTTCGTCATGGAAGCGCTCGACCAGCACGCGTGGGAAGATCCGTTCCACGTACTGCTGTATATAAGGATCGTCGGGCACGTCGGAGGCCAGCACATCGCCCTTGAGCACGCTCTTGGCATAGGAGATCAGCACCGAGAGTTCCGGGTGGGTCATTCCCTGGTCGGCATTGACCCGCTCCTGCATCTCGTCATCGGAGGGCAGGAATTCGAGCTCGCGGTCGAGCTGGCCGGCAGCCTCCAGCTCGCCGATGAAACGCCGGTAGGGGCCGATGCCATAGCGTGACAGGATTTGCGACAGGTCCAGCGCCTGGGTCTGGCGGTAATTGTCGAGAATGACCAGTTCGGCGACCTCTTCGGTCATGTCGGCCAGCAGTTGGTTGCGCTGCTTCTCCGTCATGTCACCGCGCTTGACCACTTCATCGATCAGGATCTTGATGTTGACTTCATGGTCGGAGCAATTGACCCCGCCGGCATTGTCGATGAAATCGGTATTGACGAGCACACCCCTGGCGGCCGCCTCCATGCGACCTCGCTGGGTCAGGCCCAGGTTGCCGCCTTCGCCGACCACCCGGCAGTTGAGTTCATTGCCGTTGATGCGCAGCGCATCGTTGGCCTTGTCGCCGACCATGGCATCGGTTTCCTGACTGCCCTTGACGTAGGTACCGATACCGCCGTTCCACAGCAGGTCGAAGTGCGACTTGAGCATGGCGCGGATCAGGTCGTTGGGCGACAGGCGCTCCTCCTCGATCCCGAACACTTCCTTCATCTGCGGCGAGATTGGGATCGACTTGGCACTGCGCTTGAATACGCCTCCGCCCTCGGAGATCAGCGACGCGTCGAAGTCCTCCCAACTGGAGCGCGGCAGCTGGAACAGCCGCTGCCGCTCGACGAAGGTAGCGGCGGCGTCGGGGTGCGGGTCGACGAAGATGTGCAGGTGGTTGAAGGCGCCCAGCAGGCGAATCTTGTCGGAGAGCAGCATGCCGTTGCCGAACACGTCGCCCGCCATGTCGCCAATGCCCAGGACGCTGAACTCTTCCTGCTGGGTGTTCAGGCCGAGGTTGCGGAAGTGGCGCTTCACCGACTCCCAGGCCCCGCGCGCGGTGATACCCATCTTCTTGTGATCGTAGCCGTTGGCACCGCCGGAGGCGAAGGCGTCACCCAGCCAGTGACCGTACTCGGTGGAGATCTCGTTGGCGATGTCGGAGAAGGTCGCGGTGCCCTTGTCGGCCGCCACCACCAGGTAGGCATCGTCGTCGTCATGACGCACCACGTCCCTGGGTGGCACCACTTCGCCGCCGACGAGGTTGTCGGTCACATCGAGCAGCGCCCGGATGAAGGTCTTGTAGCAGGCGATGCCCTCCTGCTGGATGGCATCGCGATCGCCACCCTCGGGCAGGCGCTTGCAGACGAAGCCACCCTTGGCGCCCACCGGCACGATGACCGCGTTCTTGACCTGTTGCGCCTTGACCAGCCCCAGCACCTCGGTGCGGAAGTCCTCCTGGCGGTCCGACCAGCGCAGTCCCCCACGGGCGACCTTGCCGCCACGCAAATGAACCCCCTCGACTCGCGGCGAGCAGACGAAGATTTCGAAGGCCGGGCGCGGCTTGGGCATGCCGGTGACCCGCTTGGGGTCGAGCTTGTAGGCGATATAGTCCTTGAACTTGCCGTCGACGGTGCGCTGATAGTAATTGGTACGCAGCGTGGCTCGGATCAGTTCCATGAAGCGGCGCAGCAGCTGGTCGTCGTTGAGGCTGGCGACACCGTCGAGGTGGCGATTGATGCGTTCGATACAGGCCTGCACCTCGCCTTCGCCAGGACGTTGCTCGGGATCGAAACGCAGCTTGAACAGGGTCACCAGTTCGTGGGTGATCTCCGGATAGCTGGTCAGCGTGGTGGCGATGTAATCCTGCGACATGCCGAAGCGGATCTGCTTCAGGTAGCGGGCGTAGCCGCGCAGCATGGCCACTTCGCGCCAGTCCAGGTTGGCGGCTATCACCAGCCGGTTGAAGGCGTCGTTCTCCGCCTCACCGGCCCAGATGCGCTTGAACGCCTCGATGAAAGGCTCGCGCATCTTCTGCAGGCTGACCTCGATGGCGGTATGGTGCTCGAGATCGAAGTCGTGCAGCCAGTAGCGCATCTCGGGGGTGACGAATTCATAGGGACGTTCGCCGATCACGCGCAGCCCCAGGTTCTCCATCACCGGCAACACGTCGGAGAGCGGAATCGGGCGGTCACGCTGGAACAGCTTGAGGTTGACGCCGCTGCCCTCTTCCTCCACCAGGCGGTAGAGGGTGAGTGCCAGCGGCTCGCCGGCGTCGAGGTCGGCCAGGTGCTGCAGATCGAATACCGCAGTGCGCGAACCGAAGTCGTCGCGATAACTGGCCGGGAAGGCATCGCGGAAACGGTCCATCAGGCGGTTGGCCTGCTCCTCGCCGAACCCCTCCACCAGCGCTTCGTGCAGCTCGTCACGCCAGCTGCGGGCCAGTTGGGCGACCTTGGCTTCCAGGCGCTTGAGGTTGACCTCGCGGGGCGTATCGCCGCGGAAGCGCAGAATGAACTGGATACGGGCGAGGATCGACTCGGAGAGATAGGTATTGAAGTCACCAAAGGTTGCGTCGAGTTCCTCGCAAAGCAGGTTCTGGATCCGCACGCGCAGGTCGGTGGAGAAGACGTCGCGCGGCACGAACACCAGGCACGAGTGGAAGCGCCCGGAGCGGTCGGTGCGAATGAACAGCCTCACCCGCCGACGCTCGCGAATGTCGAGAATCCCCAGCGCCGTGCGCGCCAGCTCCTGGGTATCGATCTGGAACAGGTCATCGCGCGGATAGACCTCGAGGATCTGCAGCAGCTGCTTGCCGTTGTGCCCCTTGGGGTTGAAGCCGGCGATCTCCATCACCGCTTTGAGCTTGTGTCGCAACAGCGGGATGTTGCGCGGCGACTCGTTGTAGACGCTGGAGGTGAACAGGCCGAGGAAGCGGTGCTCGCCGATGACCCGCCCTTGCTCGTCGTAGCGGTCGACCGAGATGTAGTCCGGGTAGGTGGGACGATGGACCCGGGCATGGTGCGAACTCTTGGCGAAGGAGAGCAGTTGGGGTACCAGCACGAAGCGGTTGCCCTCGATGCCGAGCTCGGTGCGAATGCGCTCCTGGTAGCGCGGCAAGTCGAGGCGGAACACGCCGAGTTCACTGCCCTCGGCCTTGACCAGCCGGTCGCCGTCGGCATCGGACTCGATGGTATAGGCGTCATAGCCCAGGAAGGTGAAGTTGTCGCGCACCAGCCATTCGAGGAAGGCGATCGCCTCTTCATGGTCACTCGGCTCGATCTGCGCGGGACGACCGGCCTTGAGTTCGGCGACGGCCTGACTGGCGCGCTCGCTCATCGCCTCGTAGTCACCCACGGCGATGCGCACGTCGCCCAATACCTCTTGCAGCGACTGCTCGATGTCGGCCAGTACCTCGGGATTGGAGTGCCGGTCGATCTCGATGGCGATCAACGACTCACGTTTGGCAGGGGCGTTGGCGTCACGCGGTGAGCCGACCTGCAGCAGATCGTGCCCGCGATTGCGCTCCACCGCCAGCACCGCGTTGTGAATGGCATGTACGGTCAGGCCGCGCCGATTCAGCTCGATACGCACCGAGTCGACCAGGAACGGCATGTCCTCGTGCAGCACTGCAACGAAGGTGTGCGAGGATTGCCAGCCGTGCTCCTCGAAGTCGGGATTGAAGACGCGTACCTTGGGCGAGGCGTGATCGAAATGCTGTATGAAGTGCCAGACCGACAAGGTGGCGCCATAAAGGTCGTCCAGGCGGCGGTCAGCCAGATCCTCCAGCGGCACCGTGGCATAGAAGTGGCGGGCGAACGCCTCCACCTCTTCGGCCCGCCCCTTCTCGAGTCGGCTATCCAGGCGTTCGCGCAGCTGCTTGAGAATTTCCTGCCGGCCAACTTCGATCGTCTCGTATTGCATCCCTCACCTCGGCTGCCTGGGGCCGTGTCGCGGCCCTGGGAAAGAATCGGCGTGACTCGCGGCCACGTGACGGGAAGCTTACTGCAGCCCTGCGCCACACCCTATCGACTTGCCAGCCTTCTCATGGAGCATGTCGCTTGTGCATCGAGACGGTACGTTTCGCTACTTGACAACGCCAGTTGCTTTCTATCCGAACGAGTCGGCCTTCAAGTGGAAATTTTCTCCAGCAGCACCCCGCATTCACAGTGATGAGTCCAGGGGAACTGATCGAACAGCGCGAAACGGGACATTCGATGAGTGCGGCTCAGCGCCTCCAGGTTGCGCTCCAATGTCTCGGGGTTGCATGAAATATAGACGATTCGCGAATATTCGCTCAGTTGGCGGCAGCTCGCCTCATCGAGGCCTGCGCGGGGCGGATCCACCAGCACGGTGGAAAAGTCGTAGCCTTCCAGCGCCATCTCGCTGACTCGCCGCCCGCTCTTTTCCCCCTTGAGCGCCGCACTGAACTCTTCTGCCGACATGCGCCCCACCATCACGTTGTCGATGCCATTGGCCGCCATATTCTGCTGAGCACTCGCCACCGAGGTGCGCGAGATCTCGGTGGCCAGCACACGGCGGAAGTTCTCGGCCAGCGCTACGGTGAAATTGCCATTACCGCAGTAGAGCTCAACCAGGTCGCTCGCCTGGCTGCCGCGGGTCACGTCTCGCGCCCAGGCCAGCATGGCACGACAGATCTCGGCATTGGGCTGGGTGAAGCTGTTTTCCACCTGCTGGTAATGGAAGGTACGCCCTTCCACCTCCAGGCGCTCCCAGACGTGATCGCGCTCGAGCACCAGCCGCTGCTTGCGTGAGCGTCCGATGATCATGATATCGAGCCGCCGCTGGAGACGCCGCGCCTCCTCTTCCCAGGTCGCATCCAAGGGGCGGTGATAGACCAGGGTCACCAGGGCCTCGCCGGAGAGGGTGGTGAGGAACTCGACCTGGAACAGGCGTCGGCGCAGCACGTCGCTCTCCAGCAGCGCCTCGCGCAGGCGTGGCATCAGCTCGTTGATGCGCCGACTGGCGACGGGGTAATCGTCGAGGCGGATCACCCGCTTCTGCTTGGGATCGTCAGGCTGGACTTCGAACATCGCATAGAACAGATCATCGCCTTCGTGCCACAGGCGAAACTCGCAGCGCTGCCGATAGTGGCTCGGCGGCGAGGGAAAGACCTCCAGCTCGGGCGGGTCGAAGCGTTCGAACTGCTGGACGATGCGCTCGCGCTTGGCCGCGAGCTGCTGGTCGTAGCGGGCAGGGTCGACAACGGGTATGGACACGGCATCTCCAGTCGTGTGCAGGGCGTAGGGAAGAGGGATCAGCCGACGATCAACAGCTGCGGTTCGTCGAAACCGAAGCCGGCCAGCGCTCGGGACAGGCCGGCATCGGGCGACGTGGCCAGGCTCCGGTCAGGCCCCGCCCTGGGTGCCGGATCGCGCGCTACCTGTACCGTGCGGCGAGCAATGGCATCGCTGGAATCGACCAGACGAACCGGCCGCGGAAACGCAGCGGCAAGCCGTTCGCCAAGCAGCGGGAAGTGCGTACAACCCAGCACGACGGTATCGAGATCGGACTCCTGCCACAGCGCCGCCGTGACAGCCTCGATGATGCTTGGGTCCGGCTCGTCGCCGGCCAGCAGACGCTCGGTCTCATGCACCAGGGGATCGGCGGCCACGCGAGTGACCCGACAGTCGGCAGCGAAGGCCTCGATCAGTCGGTCGGTATAAGGACGCGCCACGGTGGCGCTGGTCGCCAGCAGGCCAATGTGTCGGCTGACACTCATGGCCGCGGCTGGCTTGATCGCCGGCACCGTACCCACGACCGGCACCGTCAGGTGCGCGCGCAGGGTATCCAGCGCCAAGGTACTGGCAGTGTTGCACGCCACCACCAGCGCACAACAGCCGCTGGCCGCGACTGCAGCCTCGCAGACCGCAAGGATGCGCGTCACTAGCCAGCCATCGGGGCGCGTGCCGTAGGGCAGCATGGCATTGTCGCAGGCATACACCAACGCGGCATCGGGCAGGCGATGCCTCAGCGGGGGGACGACCGACAGACCGCCGACGCCGGAGTCGAAGATCAGTATCGGGCCAGACATGGCGAAACGGAACTCATGGAAGTCGCTCGGCTGCTACCAGAATGGGTCGATTAACAGAGAGGACCTATTCTAGCAGCATGCCGAGCGAGCAGAAGCCTCCGTTGACCGATTCGCCGCGTGTCGACCGTCGTCAGGCAGCCGGCTCCTCGGCTTCGCACAGCTCGGCATAGAGTTCCGGGTAGGCTTCCTGAAGCCGCTCCAGCTTGGCCGCCGCATCTTCGGGCAGCGCCTGGGCCAACAGCTCCAGGTCGTGATCGCCGAAGTGATCGCGGATCAGGGGGAAGAGAAGCTCACGCTCATCGCGTAGATAGGCGCGATGCGCATCCAGGTAAGCCTTGAGGTCCTCGGCGAAGCGGTCCATCGGGATCACGGCATCCATCAGGATCATGTCGATGTCGTTGGACAGACGCATCAGGCGTGGCTTGAGTGCCTGGTAATCGCTCGACAGTCGATCAATGAGTTCGCTGCACTCGGGCACGACCACCCGCAACCTCTCCGAACAGATACGCTCCAAGGGAATGGTGAACCCTTCCATGTAGTCGAGGATGTAGTCGACAACCTCGCGGACCAGCTGGAAATTGGGGCGTTCACCAGCCACCAAGGCCTTCTGCTTGAGCTGAAGAACGTGCAACATGCGCGCCATATTGGCATGATCCTGACGCAACTGGGTCAGCATGGGCATGTCGAGGCCTCCTCTAACAGCGATGAGCGGATATAGATCTTGGATTCCTGGGACGGAAGCAGGTTCAGTCTTGTCGCTTCCGGGCTACGGCCCCGTCGCAATCAAGACACGGCACGGAATGGCAGGATGCAGTCTCAACCCTAGACCCTTTGGCTGGATCCCGCACATCGCCCAAGGTCGTATTGCAACCCACAGAGATAGTGCTAGCCGCCTGACCGGCATCACACGGCAGCAGGAGGAAAAATACATGGACCTTTTCGGCCAGGCGCCCGACGATTCCGCCCCGCTGGCCTATCGCATGCGCCCGCGGCGCTTCGACGACTACGTAGGCCAGCAAGCCCTCGTCGGGCCGGGCAGGCCGCTGCGGCGCATGGCCGAGACCGGCAGCGTACGCTCGATGATCCTGTGGGGACCGCCCGGCACCGGCAAGACCACGCTGGCCGAGATCCTCGCCGAACATTCCGGTGCGCACCTGGAGCGGCTCTCGGCCGTGATGGCCGGGGTCAAGGAGATCCGCGCCGCAGTGGAACGGGCCGGTGTCATGCAGGGCCAGGGCCGCCCCACCCTGCTGTTTCTCGACGAAATCCACCGGCTCAACAAGAGCCAGCAGGACGCCCTGCTGCCCCACGTCGAGTCCGGGCTGCTGACGCTGATCGGCGCCACGACCGAAAATCCCTCCTTCGAAGTCAATTCCGCGCTGCTCTCGCGCGCCCGTGTGCACGTGCTCACCTCACTCGACGAGAGCGAACTCATCGAGGTGATGCTACGCGCCCTGCGTGACGAGGAGCGCGGGCTGGGCGAACGCCGCATCGCAGTCGACGACGAGGTGCTGGGCATGCTGGCGCGCGCCGCCGCCGGCGATGCACGACGCGCCCTGGGCATGCTGGAGACCGCCTGCGACTTCTGCGTGCCCGAGGGGGACGGAGAGCGGCTGCCACGCGAAGCGCTCGACGCCGCACTGGGGCACCAGGCCAGCGCCTTCGACAAGCAGGGCGACCACTACTACGACCTGCTCTCGGCGATCCACAAGTCGGTTCGCTCCTCGCGCCAGGACGCAGCGCTGCTGTATATCGCCCGCTTCCTTCAGGGCGGCGGCGACCCGCTCGACGTGGTACGCCGGCTGGCGGCAATCGCCTCCGAAGACGTCGGCAACGCCGACCCGCGTGCCCTGCCGCTGGTCATGGCGGCGTGGGACGCCTACCTGCGCCTGGGCGACTACGAAGGCCAGCGCGCCATCGCCCACGCCGCCATCCATCTCGCCATCGCGCCCAAGAGCAATGCCATCGACCAGGCGTGGAAGCGTGCCAAGGCGTATGTAGCCGCCCAGCCACGCCTCGAGGTGCCTACCTACCTGCGCAACGCTCCCACCAAGCTGATGGAGTCTCTCGGCCATGGCCATGGCTACCGCTATGCTCATAACGAGGCGGAGGGCTACCCCGCGGGCAGCGCGCACGACTGCTGGCCTGACGACCTGCCGCGCGAGACCTTCTACCAACCCAGCGAACACGGTCAGGAGAAGCGCTACGCCCAGCTGATGGCCTGGCGCGCCGAACTGGATGCCCGTGCCGACGAGAGCGGGGAAGAGGGCTAGAAACGCCAGCGCCGCCTGGTAGGCGGCGCTGTCGATGGGCTCGGTACTGCTTCAGTGGCTATCGCGGATCACGTCGGCTCCGTCGGGAATCTCGAACGCGAACCGGCTGTCGTCGATGTCCTGGTTGGTACGCACCTCGCTGAACTCGATGACGGTTTCCTGGCCGGTACTGTCGATCATCTGCAGCGCGGCGAGACGTTCCCCGTTGAAGGTCATGTGCAGCTCCTCGAATAGCGTATCGGCCGCCTTCGGCACCAGGCGGAAAGTCTCGCTACCGCCTTGCTGCTGACGCGACACCTCGTAGCTCTCGGTCAGCTCGCCGGCGCTGCCGGACAGCAGCAGCGCCGGAGTATGGGTGACCCGCTCGTCGAGCGCCTGCACGGTAACCTGCTCCAGGTCGGGGTCGTAGAGATAGACCTCGCTGCCATCCGAGACCACTTCCTGCTGGTAGGGTGCATCGACCTCCCAGCGGAACTTGCCGGGGCGCGAGAGCCACATGTGGCCGTTGGCCTGCTGCAGGCGCTCGCCGCTGCCGTCCAGTATCAGCTGCTCGAAACGCGCCTCGACGGTCTGCAGCGGCTCGAGCATGCGGGTAAGGCGCTCGGCGCCTTCGCTGGCCATCGCGGCGGCCGGCATGAGAACGGTCAGGGCCAGTGCAGCTACGGTCTTCTTCATCATCGATTGTCTCTCCCTGGGCGGTCCAAGTGGATCCTGTCTCTCGGACCCGCGGCGCGCCGGCGGGTTGCATGCCCGCCGGCGCTTTCATGATTGGTGCATGGTTGTCGCCTGTCGACGACGCGGGTCAGTTGCCCACCGGTGGCGGCGCCAGCACTTCGCGACCACCGTTGGAGCCCATCGAGGAGACCACGCCGGCCGCCTCCATGGCCTCGACCAGACGCGCCGCGCGGTTGTAGCCGATCTTGAAGCGGCGCTGTACCGCCGAAATGGAGGCCCGGCGACTCTCGGTCACGAACTGGACCGCCTCGTCGTAGAGCGCATCCTGCTCGGCATCGCCACTGCCCTCGCTGCCATCGGCCTCGAGCCCGGTCAAGGCCTCGGCCGACACGCCTCCGGCGAGGATCTCGTCGATGTATTCCGGTTCACCGCGACGCTTCCAGTCCTCGACGACCCGGTGCACCTCGTCGTCGTCGACGAAGGCGCCATGCACGCGAGTCGGCAACCCGGAGCCGGCCGGCAGGTAGAGCATGTCGCCATGGCCCAGCAGGTTCTCGGCGCCACCCTGATCGAGGATGGTGCGCGAATCGACCTTGGACGACACCTGGAAGGCCATGCGGGTGGGGATGTTGGCCTTGATCAGGCCGGTCACCACGTCCACCGAGGGCCGCTGGGTGGCAAGAATCAGGTGGATGCCGGCCGCTCGCGCCTTCTGCGCCAGACGCGCGATCAGTTCCTCGACCTTCTTGCCGACGATCATGAACATGTCGGCGAACTCGTCGATCACCACCACGATATAGGGCAGCTTCTCGAGAACCGGCGGCGACTCGTGCATCTCCCACGGCTGAGGCTCCCACAGCGGATCGGCCACCTGGGCACCGGCTCGCTCCGCCTCGTCGAGCTTGCCGTTGAAGCCGGCGATGTTGCGCACGCCCATGGCGGCCATCAGCTTGTAGCGCCGCTCCATCTCGGCCACGCACCAGCGCAGCGCGTTGGCAGCCTCCTTCATGTCGGTGACCACCGGCGCCAGCAGGTGCGGAATGCCGTCGTAGACCGAGAGTTCCAGCATCTTGGGGTCGACCATGATCAGGCGCAGCTCTTCGGGAGTGGCCTTGAGCAGCATCGAGATCAGCATGGCGTTGACCCCCACCGACTTGCCCGAGCCGGTGGTACCGGCCACCAGCAGGTGAGGCATCTTGCCCAGGTTGGCCACTACCGGGCCGCCGCCGATGTCCTGGCCCAGTGCCAGGGTCAGCGCCGAGGCCTCCTGCTGGTAGCGGTCGGAGTCGATCACCTCGCGCAGGCGAATCATCGCCCGGTGCGGATTGGGGATCTCGATACCCACCGTCGGCCGGCCGGGAATCACCTCCACCACGCGCACGCTCTTGACCATCAGCGAGCGCGCCAGATCCTTGGCCAGATTGCTGATCTTCGACACCTTCACGCCGGCCGCGGGCTTGATCTCGAAGCGCGTGATCACCGGCCCCGGCCAGGTGTGCACCACCTCGGCCCTGACCCCGTATTCGCGCAGGCGGGTCTCGAGCAGCTCGGCCATGTCGGCCAGCTGTTGCTCAGTGTAGTTCTGCTGATGCGGCTCGGCCGGCGTCAGCAGGCGCAGGCTGGGCAACTCACCGTCCGGCTCCGGCATGTCGTCGAGGACGGGGCGCTGGCTCTGCAGGTGCTCCACCGTCCACAGCGTCGGCCCGTCCGGCTCTTCGGCAGCCTCGCGCGCCTGTTCCGCCGTCGCCACGCGGCCTTCATGCGCATCGTCCTGCGGCTGAGGTGCCGCATCACGCCAAGCTCGCAGCCCTCCGGCCTGATCGGCGTAGCGGCTCGTCGCCTCGTCCTGCGCTTCTTCCTCGTCCGCATGCCGCTCCGTCGTCGAGGCGGGCTCGACGTCCGTATCGTCGTCCCGTGCCTCGTCCTCGAGGCCGATGTCGTTCCAGCTCAGGCGCGGCTCGTGAACATCGGCCGGTTCTTCCGGCTGCAGTTCACCCAACTCCGGCTCGCGCCGGGCCGGCTCTTGACGCTCGCCCAGCCGGGTCTTGCCGGCCTCCCGGGTCGGCACAGACGTATCGGCTTCCGTTGGTCGAACGCGGTCGGCACTGTCGCCAGAGGAAGCGACTTCATCCCCCTCCGTTGCGCGCAGCGGCATGGCAGCGGTTGGGGCAGGCTCATCGTCGCGGCTCGCCTTGAGCACCGTGGTGGCCAGCGACGCCTCGGCGGCGCGTGTACCACCGAGGCTCGGCTCCGGAGGCGCCATCGAGGCTGCGGCCGGTCGCGCTGCCGCTGTCGCCTCGCCCTGCCTTGCGCTGTAGGCGGCCTCCGGGCGCTTGGCCGAAGGTGTACGCTCGGGCACGTCCCAGGGAATGTCGGTATCGCCGTCGTCACCGAACGAGGGCGCCAGGCCCGGCTCGCGCTGTCCTGCCTGCCCCGTGGGCGCCAGCGGCTCGCGACGGCGCCAGAAGCGCCAGCGGCGGCGGGGTGAATCGGATGGTGCGTCCTGCTCGGCCACTTCCTCCGCCAGGCTGTCATCCCCGTCCCAGTGCGGTTCATGCCGGTCTCGGGACAGGCCGAAAGGCGTGGCCGCCCAGCGCCAAAGGCGCAGGGAGCGGTGGCCGAGCTCATCCATTACCGTCAGCCAGGAGACCCCGCTGAAGAGCGGAAAACCGCAAAGCATCGCCACCACGGCCAGCAGGCCGGTACCGCCCGAATCGACCAGCGGTACCAGGGCCCCCACCAATCCTTCGCCGAGAATGCCCCCCGAGGCATAGGGCAACAAGCTCTCGGGACTATAGAAGTGCAGCGCACCCAGGGTGGTCGTTCCCAGCAGCAGCAGCACCAGGCCACCCAGACGCACCGCCACGGCGGTCGCATCCCATTCGAGCCTGACCTTGCGAGTACGAATCAGCCACCAGCCGGCGAAACCCAGCATACCGGGCCACCACAGCGCACTGGCACCGAACAGGGAATAGAGCACGTCTGCCAGCCAGGCGCCGAAAGGGCCCATCCAGTTGGCGACGGCGGTCTCCGGTCCTCGGCGGGACCAGCCTGGATCCGTCGGCTGGTAGCTGAACAGCGCCAGCAGCAGGAACACGCAGGCTGCCAGCAACAGGATGGTTGCCCCTTCCCGGGCCACGCCATGCAGGTGAAGCGCCAGGCGCGTGGTCGGCTGCTGGGAGTCCTCCTCCGCTGCGCGCCGAGGCACGCCCTTTTCCTTTACACTCAACTCGCCAACCCCCTCGCACCGTAGCGGAACGGTGCCTTTCCAACTGACACGAAGCAAAATGAATCAGCCGCCATCATACCGGGACTACAGCCCCCGGCACAGTGGCCGCGACGGTTGCTTGAGCCAAATCGGCTCAAGCGGCAGACTAGTGAAACCAACGCTTACGAGGAGCGCCACCGCATGCTGTCCTGGCTTCCCCAGCGCCCTGTGCACTTTCCTCCCGTCTCGCGTGCTCTGCGCGACCCGGAGGGCCTGTTGGCAGCGGGTGGGGAACTGACTCCCGAATGGCTGCTGGCCGCCTACCGACGCGGCATCTTTCCCTGGTACAGCGACGATCAGCCCATTCTGTGGTGGTGCCCCAACCCTCGCATGGTCCTGTTTCTCGACGAGTTGCGCGTGTCTCGCAGCCTGGCCAAGCGACTGCGCAACGCCGACTTCACGGTGACCTACAACCGGGAGTTCAGCCGTGTCGTCGAGGCCTGTGCGGCTCCGCGCCAGGGGCAGCCCGGCACCTGGATCACCGCGGAAATGCATGCCGCCTACGTCGCGCTGTACCGGCTCGGCCATGCGCGTTCGGTGGAAGTTTGGCAGCAGGAGGAGCTGGTCGGCGGGCTCTATGGCGTGGCCATGGGGCCGGTGTTTTTCGGCGAATCGATGTTTTCACGCGCAAGCGATGCCTCAAAGGTCGCCCTGGTGCATCTGGTGCGTACCATGCGTGCCGGCGGCGGCCGACTGATCGACTGCCAGATGCATACTCAGCATCTCGCCAGACTGGGTGCGCGGGACATCGCCCGCACCGAGTTCATCAACTATCTTGAATCATGCCTGGCGACGCCTGAGGCCACGGAAAGCCAGCATCCGCTGCCCTGCTGGGCGCTGCCCGATGACCCGGCCTGCGTCGAGACCTTGACCGCTCTCACTTAGGAGGCGAATCACGTGAGCAGCAATACGCCTCGCCACCCGATTAGGGACCTTCGCTTCTTCCTGACGGTGCCCCACGCTTGCAGCTACCTCGAGGGCCGCGAAGCCACGACCCTCTTTCTCGACCCTCAGGAATCCCACGGCCTGGGCATCTACGATTCACTCGCCCTGCTGGGATTTCGTCGTAGCGGGCACCACCTGTACCGGCCGCATTGCGAAGGCTGCAACGCCTGCGTTTCGGTGCGCATCCCGGTCGAGGACTTCCAGCCCAGCCGCAGCCAACGCAAAGTGGCGAGGCGCAATGCGGACCTACACCTGATCGAGCGGCCGGCACTGTTCGACCCCGAACACTATGCTCTCTACGAGCGTTACATCGAGACGCGCCACTGGGACGGCGACATGTATCCGCCGACCCGCGAACAGTATCGCACCTTCCTGACCCTGGACGAGCCCTATGCGCGGCTGCTCGAGTTCCGCCTGGGCGATCGCCTGCTCGCCATTTCCGCCTTCGACCGCCTGGAACACGGCCTCTCCGCCATCTATACCTTCTTCGATCCAAGCGTCGAATGGGAACGCCGCTCGCTGGGCACCTTCGCCGTCCTGAGTCTGGTCAACGCCGCCTATCGCGAGGGGCTGCCCCACGTCTACCTGGGCTACTGGATCCGCGATTGCCGCAAGATGGCCTACAAGGAGGCCTACCGCCCCCTGGAGGTGCTGGAGGGCCGTCACTGGCGGCGCTTGTTGAGCACGGCGGTATCGACGTGATTCGGCCCGCTTTGCCTTGACGCCCGGCTTGCGGCACAATATCGCGCTATCCTTGGCACGGGGGCGATACTCAGCGCCTCCGATGCCGTGCTGCACACAAGCCGATGCACAGACACGGCACACCAACGTCATTAGCGAGGAACTGCCTATATGGCACGTGAAGACCATATCGAAATGGAAGGCGTCGTCGTCGACACCCTTCCGAACACCACCTTTCGCGTCGAGCTGGAGAACGGCCACGTCGTGACTGCCCATATCTCGGGCAAGATGCGCAAGAACTACATCCGCATTCTCACCGGCGACAAGGTCAAGGTCGAACTGACCCCCTACGACCTGACCAAGGGCCGCATCGTCTACCGCTCGCGCTGATAGTACGACAGAGTACGCGACGACGACGCCAGCTCCGATACGACAACGCCCCGTCCGAAGACAGGGCGCTGTACGAGGATCGAAGCAGGATCCGGGAACGTCAGGGTGCGTCGGCCATTTCCGACTCCGTGGACAGATGCAACTCGCCATCCTCCACCGTGACGTGAACCACCCCGCCGTGTTCGGATAACTCGCCGAACAGGATCAGCTCCGCCAGGGGCTTCTTGAGCTTGTCCTGGATCAACCTCGCCATGGGCCTTGCGCCCATGCTGGGGTCGTAGCCCTTCTCGGCCAGCAGATCCCGTGCGGCCATGTCCACATCCAGCTGGACCCGCTTCTCGTCGAGCTGCGCCTGCAGCTCCACCAGGAACTTGTCGACCACGCTGCGTACCACCGAGGTGGGCAGGGAGTGGAACTGGATGATGCCGTCCAGGCGGTTGCGGAACTCCGGCGAGAAGGTCTTGCGGATGACCTCCATGGCATCGGTCGAATGGTCCTGGCTCTGGAAGCCAATGGAGCGGCGCGCCTGCTGCTCGGCCCCGGCGTTGGACGTCATGACCACGATGACGTGGCGGAAATCCGCCTCGCGACCGTTGTTGTCGGTCAAGCGTCCGTGATCCATCACCTGCAGCAGCAGGTTGAAGACCTCCGGATGCGCCTTCTCGATCTCGTCGAGCAACAGCACGCAGTGCGGCTGCTTGGTGATCGCTTCGGTGAGCAACCCGCCCTGATCATAGCCGACGTAGCCCGGAGGCGCGCCGATCAGGCGTGACACGGTGTGGCGCTCCATATACTCCGACATGTCGAAGCGCACCAGCTCGATCCCCATGATCCGAGCCAGCTGGCGGGCCACCTCGGTCTTGCCCACCCCGGTGGGACCGGCGAAGAGGAAGCTGCCCACCGGCTTGTCGGGAGACTTGAGGCCGGCCCGCGACAGCTTGATGGCGGCGGAGAGGCTGTCGATGGCCTCGTCCTGGCCGAACACCAGCATCTTGAGGTCGCGATCGAGGTTCTCGAGCAGCTTGCGATCGGAACTGGAGACGCTCTTCGGCGGAATCCGCGCGATGGAAGCCACCACTGCCTCGACCTGATCGACGTCGATGGTGTCGACCCGGACCTCCGGCGGCAACAGCCGCTGGTGGGCGCCGGCCTCGTCGATCACGTCGATGGCCTTGTCAGGCAGGTGGCGATCGTTGATGTAGCGATCCGCCAGCCGTGCCGCACTCTCCAGGGCCGCGTCGGTGTACTTGAGGCGATGATGCTCCTCGAAGCGCGAGCGCAGCCCCTTGAGGATGCGTATGGTGTCGTCCACCGAGGGCGCCATGACATCGACTTTCTGGAAGCGCCTCGCCAGGGCCCGGTCCTTCTCGAAGATGCCGCGGAACTCCTGGAAGGTGGTGGAGCCGATGCAGCGCAGGTCGCCCGAGGAGAGCAACGGCTTGAGCAGGTTGGAGGCGTCCATCACACCGCCCGAGGCCGCTCCGGCACCGATCACCGTATGAATTTCGTCGATGAAGAGAATGGCGTTGGGCTGCTTCTTCAGCTCCGCCAGGAGGCTCTTCAGCCGCTTCTCGAAGTCGCCGCGGTACTTGGTGCCGGCCAGCAGCGCGCCCATGTCGAGGGAGTAGACCACGGCGTCACCGATCACCTCGGGGACGTCCTCCTCGACGATACGCTTGGCCAGGCCCTCGGCGATGGCGGTCTTGCCCACGCCGGCCTCACCCACCAGCAGCGGGTTGTTCTTGCGCCGCCGAGCGAGGATCTGGATCACTCGCTCGAGCTCGTGCTCGCGGCCGATCAGCGGATCGATCTTGCCCATCCGCGCCTGTTCGTTGAGGTTGGTGGCGTAGCCTGTCAGCGGGTTGGCGCTGGTCTCGCCGCCGCCCTCCTCGGCCTCCTCGGCATCGCTGGGCGACGACGAGGGATTCTGGCCGTGACCGGCCACCTTGGAAATGCCATGGGCGATGTAGTTCACCGCATCGACCCGGGCCACGTTCTGCTGCTTCAGGAAGTAGACCGCCTGGCTCTCCTGCTCGGAGAAGATCGCGACCAGCACGTTGGCTCCGGTTACCTCGCTCTTGCCGGAAGACTGCACGTGGAACACGGCACGCTGCAGCACGCGCTGAAAGCCCAGCGTCGGCTGAGTCTCGCGATCGCTCTGGTCCTCGGGGATCAGAGGTGTGGTGGAATTGATGAAATCCTGCAGGTCGGACCGCAACTTGTCGAGGTTGGCCCCACAGGCTCTCAGCACGTCTGCCGCTGATGCGTTGTCGAGCAGTGCCAGCAGCAGGTGCTCCACGGTCATGAACTCGTGGCGCTTGGAGCGGGCCACGGTAAACGCCGTGTTCAGGGTCAGTTCAAGTTCTTTGCTCAGCATGGCAGTCCCCTTCTCGCCGCTTAGGGCTTGCATCGGATCTTTCGTGGTCCGGCACCTTCAACATCGGGCACAAACGCTGCCGTTGCAAGTCTCTTCACTCAACGACTGCCATTCCTACCCCGTCTCGAGCAGACCGGGAGTCAGTCCGCCGCTTCGATGTCGCTGAGCAGCGGGTGCTGACACTCTCTTGCATATTGATTGACCTGATGGCTTTTGGTTTCCGCGATGTCGCGGGTAAAGATGCCGCAGGTGGCCTTGCCCTGGGTGTGCACGGTGAGCATCACCTGCACGGCGGTCTCGCTATCCATGTGGAAGAAGCTCTGCAGGACTTCCACCACGAACTCCATGGGGGTGTAGTCGTCGTTGTGCAGAATCACCTTGTACAGCGGCGGGCGGGCCACCTCGGGATCGGCCGGCTGAACCGCCAGGTCGCCGTCGTCCTCCTGCTCGGGACGCACAGGCCGCGTCATGCCAGCCACGACACCGATCGGTTCCCACACGTCCGGGTCTTCTGTCTTGAACATAAAAGCCACACACCATCTCGGCAAGCCGGCCAACTCGAGTCTCAGGTTAGACGACGACAGGCCGACAGGGTTCAGGTTGATACGCAAAAGGCCCCCGCTCGCCAAGCGAGCGGGGGCCCCGATGGGATCCGGCAGGCCGATTACATGTTGTCGGCGACGGCCTGTCCGAACTCGGAGCACTTGAGTAGCTTGGCATCGTCCATCAGGCGATGGAAGTCGTAGGTGACCTCGCCCTTGGAAATGGCCTTCTCCATACCCTTGAGCACCAGATCGGCGGCCTCGACCCAGCCCATGTGACGCAGCATCATCTCGGCGGAGAGGATCAGCGAGCCGGGGTTGACCTTGTCCTGGCCGGCATACTTCGGCGCGGTGCCGTGAGTCGCCTCGAACATGGCCACGGCGTCGGCCAGGTTGGCGCCCGGCGCGATGCCGATGCCGCCCACTTCGGCCGCCAGGGCATCGGAGAGGTAGTCACCGTTGAGGTTCAGGGTGGCGATGACGTCGTACTCGGCCGGACGCAGCAGGATCTGCTGCAGCATGGCATCGGCGATGACGTCCTTGACCACGATGGTCTTGCCACTCTTGGGGTTCTTGAACTGCATCCACGGGCCGCCGTCGAGCAGCTCGGCACCGAACTCCTCCTTGGCCAGCTCGTAGCCCCAGTCCTTGAAGGAGCCTTCGGTGAACTTCATGATGTTGCCCTTGTGCACCAGGGTCACCGACTCGCGGTCGTTGTCCACGGCATACTGCAGGGCCTGGCGCACCAGACGTTTGGTGCCTTCCACGGAGACCGGCTTGACGCCAATGCCGCAGTTCTCGGGGAAACGGATGTTGATCACACCCATCTCCTCGCGCAGGAACTTGATCACCTTGTCGGCCTCGGCGGTACCCGCCTTCCACTCGATGCCGGCATAAATGTCTTCGGAGTTCTCGCGGAAGATGACCATGTCGACGTCGGCGGGCTTCTTCACCGGGCTCGGCACACCCTCGAACCAGCGCACCGGGCGCAGGCAGGTGTACAGGTCGAGCTTCTGGCGCAGCGCGACGTTCAGGGAACGAATGCCGCCGCCCACGGGCGTGGTCAGCGGGCCCTTGATGGAGACCACGTAGTCCTTGACGGCTTCGAGGGTTTCTTCCGGCAGCCAGGTGTCGGGGTCGTAGACCTGAGTGGCCTTCTCGCCTGCATAGACCTCCATCCAGTGGATCTTGCGCTCGCCGTTGTAGGCCTTCTGCACGGCGGCATCGATGGCGATCTTCATGGCCGGCGTCACGTCGACGCCGATACCGTCACCCTCGATGAACGGGATGATCGGATTGCTCGGCACGTTCAGGGTGTTGTCGGCGTTGACGGTAATCTTCTCGCCGCCTTCAGGGACGACAATTTTCTGGAACCCCATTGAGAACTCCCCTGTCTGGTCTGTTCAGTGGAGCGCGGAGTATAGCATTCCCCCTGACTCTCGGAGTAGGCTTGCCTCCATAATTTGTCGACAATCTATGGTAGCAAGACCTTCGTCGAATGAGCTCCATCTATCTCCTGCACAAGCCCTACCGCATGCTGTCACAGTTCACCGACCGGCGTGACGCGGGTAGGAAGCCGCGCGCCACGCTGGCGGACGTCCTCGACGTGCCGGGCATCTACGCCGCCGGACGGCTGGACTATGATTCAGAAGGACTGCTGCTGCTGACCGACGATGGCGCGCTGATCCAACGCATCAGCGATCCACGGCACAAGCAGCCCAAGACCTATCGTGTGCAGGTGGAGGGCACGCCAGACGAAGCGGCACTGGCCGCTCTGCGTCATGGCATCGAGCTCAAGGACGGTCCAACCCGACCGGCCAAGGTCCGGCGCCTGGCGGCAAGCGGCTTGCCGGAACGCACGCCACCGGTGGACCCTAAGCGCCATCCGGCGACGACCTGGCTGGAACTCACCATCAGTGAGGGGCGCAATCGCCAGGTGCGGCGCATGACGGCCCATGTCGGTCATCCGACCCTGCGCCTGGTCCGCGTGGCCATCGGCCCCTGGCGACTGGATGGGCTGGCCCCGGGTGAATGGCGCAAGGAAACCCTGCATGCCCCGCGCAATACGCCAAGGCGCTCACCGCGCCGCCAAGGAGGTCATCGATGAGCCGCTGGCACCCGCACGTTACCGTGGCCACCGTCGTTGAGCGCGCCGGCCGCTTCCTGATGGTGGAGGAAGCCCCGAGAGGCAGCCAGACCACCTTGTTCAACCAGCCCGCCGGGCATCTCGAGCCCGGCGAGCGAATCCAGGAGGCGGCGCTGCGCGAGCTGCGCGAGGAGACCGCTTGGCAAGTCGGCATCACCGACTATCTGGGGCTTTACGTCTACCGGACGCCGAATGGCGAGACCTTCCATAGCCACGCCTTCTTCGGCATGGCCCTGGCGCATCTGGGCAACCCGCTCGACCCCGCCATTCTCGCCGTCCACTGGCTGACCCTGGAAGAGGTCGAGGCGCTGGAGCGCGAAGGGCGGTTACGCAGCCCGCTGGTGTTGCGGCGTATCCGCGATGCACTGGCCGGATATTCGTATCCCATGGAGGTGATCCACGAGCGTTAACTTCTGATTAGTAGGCGGTACAGTGCCGGAATCACCAGCAGCGTCAACAGTGTCGAGGCGACCAGCCCGGAGATGATCGCCCATGCCATCGGCGGCCACAGCGTCGACTGCGTCAACGTCAGCGGCACCAGACCGGCCACGGTGGTGGCCGTGGTCAACAGTACCGGGCGCGTACGCCGCGCCACCGCTGCCACCACCGCTTCCTTCACGTCGTAACCCTGCTTGCGATTGGCGTTCATCAGGTCGATCAGCACGATGGCGTTGTTGACCACGATACCGACCAGTGCCACTACCCCGAGCATGGCGGTGAAGCCGAATGGCTGGCCGGTCAGCCAGAGTCCCGGCACCACGCCGATGACCGACAGCGGGACGGTGGTCAGGACGATCGCCAACTGACGGAAGGAGTTGAACTGTGCCAGCAGAAAGATCACCAGCAGCAGGCCGCCGACCGGCAGCGTCTGGAACAGTGCGGTGTTGGCATCGCCGGCCGACTCGGCCGCACCGCCCACGGCATAGCTGACGCCGGCGGGCAGGTCGAGCTCCTCCAGGCGCGGCAGGACCTCGTCGAGCACCCCTTCGTAGGTCCAGCCGTCGGCCACCTCGGCCAGCACCACCGTCATGCGGCGTAGATCCCGGTGCTGAATGACCGCTGGGCGCCAGTCCAGCGCCAGGGAGGCGACCTCACCGAGCGGCACCGGGCGGCCATCGTCAGCGGCCAACCGTAACCCCTCCAGCCCATCGGTGGAGAAGCGCTCGCCCTCGGGCGAGCGCACCAACAGCGGCGCGGGATCGCGCCCGGCACGCCAGACACTGACCTCGATCCCCCGACTGGCACCGGCCAGGGCCGCGGCCACCTCGCGCCGCGTCAGGCCGTACTCGGCAGCGCGAGCGTCGTCGGTCTCGACTCGCAGCGTGGCCAGCCCCTCGCCCAGGCGATGACGCGCATCACGCGCTCCCTCGGCCTCGCGCACCGCGCTCAAGATGCGGCCGGCGGCGTCGGCCAGCGCGGCGCGATTCTCGCCATAGACGCGGATCTCCACCGGGGCTTCCAGCGGCGGCCCCTGGCCCAGGCGCCGAGCCACCACCTCGGCTTCCGGCAGCCACTCCGGCGCCACAGTTCTCACCCAGTCCATCAGCCCGGCCAAGTCGTCGGCACCCTCGGCCTCCACCACCAGCCGCGCCAGATGCGGCTGGCGCGGCTGCTCGACCAGGTTGTAGTAGAAACGCGGGCCGCTGAAGCCGACGAAGCGATGCACCGCTCGCACCGTCGGTCGCTCGGCCAGCGCGGTGGCCAACACCTCGGCCTGATGCGCGGTGGTGTCGAGGTGAGTCCCCTCAGGGAAATTGAGATCGACGACCAACTGGTTGCGATCGGTATCGGGAAAGAAGTCCTGATCGAGCAGCGGCATCATCGCCAGCGCCCCCACCAGCAGCACGCCGGCACCCACTAGTATCCAGGCCGGCCAACGGACGGCGGCCCCGCCGACTCTCTCTCCCCACGCCTGCAACCGCTCGCGCCGTGCGACCTGCCGCGGCTTGAGGATACCCGCGGCGAAGACCGGCGTGACAAACACGGCATACGCATAGCTCACCGCCAGGGTCAGCATCACCATGATCGGGATGGCACGGGTGAAGTCGGCGGTATTGCCGCTGGAGAGCAGCAGCGGGACGAAGGCCGCCAGGGTGGTCCCCGTGGCCGCCAGCAGCGGTGTGGCCAACTCGCGTACCGAGCGGGTCACGGCCTGGGCAGCCGAGCGGCCCTGGTCGCGGTGCCACTGGATGTTCTCCACCATGACGATGGCATTATCCACCAGCATGCCCAGCGCGATCACCATGCCGGCCACGGCGATCTGGTGCAGCACGCCGCCGCCCATGGCATAGAGCGCCAGTGAGGAGAACGTCACCAGCGGCACGACCATCATCACGGCCAACCCCAGCCGCAGCCCCATGGCCAGGAACAGCAGCACGCCGAGAATCCCGATACCCATCAACAGCGAGACGCCGAGTTCCGCCAATCGCCGTTCGACCCAGCGCGGCTGGTAGAACGTCTCCTCGATCGCCAGCGGCGCATAGGCCGGGCGCAGCTCCTCCACCAGTGCGCGCAGTCGCGCACCGAAGCGCGCCGCGTTGACCCTGTCGCTTGAAAGCACCAACCCCAGCGCCACCGCAGGCCGGCCATCGTGCCATAGCCGCTCGGTAGCGGGCTCCTGGGGAGCGAGGTGAATATCGGCCAGCTGACCCAGCGGCATCTGATCGCCCCACAGGGTGCGTATCGGCGTGGCGGCAAGCTCTTCCAGCGAGCCGAACTCGGTGCGCGGATCGAGCACCAACGAGCGCCCACCGATCGACAGGCTACCGCCGGGGGTGGTCAGGTTACGCGCCGCGAGCTGATCGCCCAGGGCACGGGCGTCGAGCCCGGTCAACTCGGCCAGGGTGTCATCCCAGCCGATCGTCACCTGCTGGCCCGGATCGGCCAGCACGTCGATGCGGGCGATCTCCTTGAGCCGGAACAGGTCGCGGCGCAGCTGCCTGGCCGCCTCGCGCAGCTCGAGGAGGTCGTCGGAGCCGGTCACCGCCAGGACGATACCATGGGCATCCGAGTCCCGATCACTGATATCTGCCTCGCCCACCCCATCGGGGAACTCCCGGCTCGCCCGGTCGACGGCGATGCGAACCCGCTCCCAGGCGGCATCGGTATCGTAGACATGCTCGTGCATCTCGAGCGTGACGTGAGCCACGCCAAGGCGCGCAGTGCCGATGATGTCGTTGACCTCCTCGATCTGGGCCAGCTCCTCCTCCAGCGGGTTGAGCACAAGCCGCTCGACCTGCTCCGGCTCGGCGCCGGGATAGGGCACCAGCACCTGGCCGAAGCGATAAGGAAAGAAGGGATCCTCCTGGCGGTCCATCGCCACCCAGGCCGCCAACCCCAGCAGCGCCAGCAGGAGCGTCACGGTCAGGATCAACCGCTTGTAGCGTAGCGAGGCGAGCAGCCAGCTCATGGCAACACCCTCACTCGATCCCCCTGCTCCAGACGACCCTGCCCTGCCGTCACCACTCGCTCACCCGAGGCGAGTGACGACGCCGTGACCGAAACCCAACCATCGACCAGACGGCCCGTCGTCACGGCCACCTGTCGAACCGTGTCGTCATCGCTCAGCATCAGAACATGCGGCGCATGCCCTCCGGGATCGACCACCGCCGCCAACGGCACCTGGAGGACTGGCGGAGCGGCGAGCGCAAGCTGCACGCGCAAGGGCGCCCCCAGCGCCGGGGCAGACTCGGCGTCGATGGCGACGATCACCGGCGCCATGGCCTCATCCGCACGCCCCACGTGCGCCACCCGGCCCGCCAAGCGCTGTGCCGTCGACAGCGACGTCAGTGTTGCCTCCTGCCCCACCTCGAGCCGGGCGGCAAGATGCCCCGGCATGCGAATCTCGACTTCACGTCCGCCGAGCCCGGCCAGCTTCAGCACGGGCTGCCCCGCTGCCACGAAATCACCGGGCTCGACCTCGTGGTCGGTCACCTCGGCCGCGAAAGGGGCCCGCAGAGTCAGTTCATCGAGCTGCGCCCGTGCCTCGTCCCGCTGCGCCACGGCCTGCTCGCGCGCCTGGGCGGTAGCCTCACGCTCGGCGCGCAGGCGATCCAGCTCCTCCTCGGCGCTGAGATTGCGCTCACGCAGGGCCCGCGCACGCTCCACGTCACGCCCCAGCCGACTCAGGCGGGCATCGAGCTCACGCACCCTGGCTTCGGCGGCCGCCAGCGCTGGCGCCAGGGCCGGGTTGTGCAGGGTGGCCAGGGGTTCGCCCCGCGCGACCCGCTGCCCCCGCACCACGAGCCTCTCCTGCAACACACCACCATGCAAAAAGGCAGGTTCGGCGCGCTCGCTGGCCCGCACCGTACCGGGAAAGCGGTAACTCACCGCGTCCTGGGACAAGCGCACCGCTTCCACGCGTACGCCAAGTAGCGGCGCCTCATCCCGGGCGACCTGAGCGGGAGTCGCATCACAGCCCGTCTGCAGCGCCGCGATCAACGCCATCGAGACCACCAGGCGCCCACCTCCCCTCTGCACTGTCATTGTCATTCTCCTTTACGGGACGACCGCATGAACTGGCCGGCCGGTCAGCTCATGCCGAAAAAAATACTTACTCCCGGGGCGTTACCCCTTCCATGAAGATCTTGAGGAAGTCCTCCAGAAATGCCGCATCGCTGCCCATGCCCGGCCAATGCTGATGATGGCACTTGGCCTCGAACCACTGGGTGCAGGTCATCACGAACATGGCGATCACGTGGGTGGGATTGATGTCCTTGCGCAGCAGGCCGCGCACCTGGGCCTGGCGCACCCACTCGGCCCCCGCGCCGACGAGCTGGTTGTCTAGCTCGCCGCAGTGGCTATCCCCTTCCAGGTGGGTCCAGGCAAACAGCCGCACAACGCCGGGGTTGTCACGCAGGAAATGGAAGTAGGCTTCCACCGAACGGCGCAGCAGTGCGGCGTCCGGCTCGCCGGCCTCCTCCAGCATCGCCATCTGGGCCGTGAAGTAGCGCTCGAAGGCGCGGTTCTTGACCGCCTCCCAAAGCTGCTCCTTGCTGCCGAAATGGTGATGGATCAGGCTTTTGGTGACCTCGGCCGAGCGCGCCAGCTCGCTGAGCTTGACGGCGGAAAAACCCTGCGCGACGAACAGGGTTTCGGCCGCATCGAGGATGCGCGTACGGGTCAGCTCGGGGTCGCGGGTCTGGGCTCTTGGTGTCATGCGCCGACGATAGCGCTAACTGGCCGGCCGGTCAATTAGCTAAAGATGCGCCGACACGCAAAAGCGTCATCCGCACGCCAACGCGCGCCAAGATGAAGACACTTCAATATGTAGTGTATAATTCCCGCCCATTTGCGACCCACTCAACCCGAGAGCGCCCATGACCGCCACCTCAGGCAAGGTGATCGTCGGCATGTCCGGCGGCGTCGATTCCTCCGTTTCCGCCCTGCTGCTGCTCGAACAGGGCTATCAGGTCGAAGGCCTGTTCATGAAGAACTGGGACGAGGACGACGGCACCGAGTACTGCACCGCCAAGGCCGACCTGGCGGACGCCCAGGCCGTGTGCGAGAAGCTCGGCATCAAGCTGCACAGCGCCAACTTCGCCGCCGAGTACTGGGACAACGTGTTCGAGCACTTCCTGGCGGAGTACCAGGCCGGGCGCACGCCGAACCCGGACATCCTGTGCAACCGCGAGATCAAGTTCAAGGTGTTCCTCGAGTACGCCGAGATGCTCGGCGCCGAGAAAATCGCCACCGGCCACTATGTTCGTGGCGGCGTGCGCCACGGTCGGCCGCGGCTGCTCAAGGGCATCGACGCCAACAAGGACCAGAGCTACTTCCTGCACGCCGTGCCGGAGGACGCCATCGCCCGTACGCTGTTTCCGGTGGGCGAGCTGGAGAAGCCCGAGGTGCGCGCCATCGCCGAGCGTCATGGCCTGGCCACCGCGCGCAAGAAGGACTCCACCGGCATCTGCTTCATCGGCGAGCGACGCTTCCGCGACTTCCTGCAGCAGTACCTGCCGGCCCAGCCGGGCATCATCGAGACCCCGGAAGGCGAGACCATCGGCGAACACATGGGACTGATGTACTACACCCTGGGGCAACGCCAAGGGCTCGGCATCGGCGGTCTGGCCAACCACCCCGAGGCGCCCTGGTACGTGGCGGGCAAGGATCTCGAGCGCAACGTGCTGATCGCGGTGCAGGGCAAGCATCATCCGCTGCTCTATACCGATTCGCTGGCCACCGAGGCGATGGACTGGGTCGCCGGTGAGCCGCCTGTCGCCGAGGGTCGGTTTACCGCCAAGACCCGCTACCGCCAGAGTGACGTGCCCTGCATGGTCCGCACTCAGGAGGATGGCGGCGTCGAAGTGCGCTTCGACGATCCCCAGCGTGCCGTCACGCCCGGCCAGTCGCTGGTGCTCTACGACGGCGAGATCTGCCTCGGCGGCGGCGTGATCCGCGACACCTGGAACGCCACGGAGGCCGCCGCATGACGACCACCCCGATCCATCGCGCCCCCGATTCCGCCACGGCGCGCCAGACCCTGGCGCTGGCCGGCGTGTTCCAGGCCGCCAGTCTGGTCGACGAACTGGCCCGTACCGGGCAGGTCGACACCCGTCCCTGGGAAACGTTGATCCGTGCCACGCTGGACACCGATCCCGAGAGCTTCGAGGCGATCTACGGCGGCCACCCCAACAACCTGCGCCGTGGCCTCGAGGTGCTCGAGGCCGTGGTGGGGCGCCAGCAGGCCAACCCGGTGGTACTGCGCTACGGCTTCTCGCTGCTGCTGTTGATGAACAAGCTGCGCACCGACGACGGCATGATGACCGCCCTCGGCCAGCACCTGAACCGCATCCAGGGACAGGCCGAGCACTTCGGCGCTACCCACGAGAACGTCATTGCCAGCCTCGGCGAGGCCTACCAGGAGACGCTCTCGACCCTGAAGACACGCATCGTGGTGCAGGGCGATCCTTCGATGCTGCAGAGCCGCATGATGCCCGAGCGGGTGCGCGCCATCCTGCTCGCCGGCATCCGCTTCGCCCTGCTCTGGCACCAGCAGGGCGGACGACGCTGGAAGCTGGTGTTCCAGCGTGGCGCCTTGAAGAAGGCCCTGGACCAGTTGGGCTGAGCCCCGCTTTCATACACATCTTTCCTACACGCACCGGACAACGACCATGCAAGCCGCTTCCCTGCCCCTCACCGCTCTTACTGCCCTCTCCCCCGTCGATGGCCGCTATGCCGGCAAGACCGAGGCCCTGCGCGAGCATTTCAGCGAGTTCGGCCTGATACGCGCCCGCGTCACGGTCGAGATCCGCTGGCTGCAACGCCTCGCCGAGCAGGGCGGCATCGTCGAGGTGCCGCCGCTCTCCGCCGAGGCCACCGCCTTCCTCGAGGCCATGCTCCGCGACTTCTCGCTGGCCGACGCCGAGCGCATCAAGGAGATCGAGCGAACCACCAACCACGACGTCAAGGCGGTGGAGTACTTCATCAAGGAGAAGATCGCCGAGCAGCCCGAACTGCATGCCGTAACCGAGTTCGTGCACTTCGCCTGCACCAGCGAGGACATCAACAACCTCTCTCACGGGGTGATGCTGACCGATGGCTTGAAGGCCCTGTTGCCGGTCATGCACCGTGTCGCCGATGAGGTGGCCCGGCTGGCCCACGAACACGCCGGCCTGCCGATGCTTTCTCGCACCCACGGCCAGACGGCGAGCCCCACCACCCTGGGCAAGGAGATGGCCAACGTCGCCTACCGCCTGCGCCGCCAGCTGGCCCAGATCGAGAGCGTCGAGATCCTGGGCAAGATCAACGGCGCAGTGGGCAACTACAACGCCCACCTGGCCACCTACCCCGACGTCGACTGGGAGGCCAACGCGCGCACCTTCGTCAAGGGCCTGGGGCTTACCTTCAACCCCTACACCACCCAGATCGAACCTCACGACTACATCGCCGAACTGTTCGACGCCATTTGCCGCTTCAATACCGTGCTGATCGACTTCGACCGCGACGTGTGGGGCTATATCTCGCTCGGCTACTTCAAGCAGAAGACCGTCGAGGGCGAGATCGGCTCCTCGACCATGCCGCACAAGGTCAACCCCATCGACTTCGAGAACTCCGAGGGCAACCTGGGCCTGGCCAACGCCGTTCTCGGCCATCTGGCCCAGAAGCTGCCGATCTCTCGCTGGCAGCGCGACCTCACCGACTCCACCGTGCTGCGCAACCTCGGCGTGGGCCTGGCCTACGGCCTGATCGCCTATGAGGCTGCGCTCAAGGGCATCGGCAAGCTCGAGGCCAACCCGGCACGCCTGGCCGAGGATCTCGATGCGAGCTGGGAGGTGCTTGCCGAGCCGATCCAGACGGTGATGCGCCGCTACGGCATCGAGAAACCCTACGAGAAGCTCAAGGAGCTGACCCGCGGCAAGCGCATCGACCAGGCCGGCTTTGCCGCCTTCATCGACACGCTGGAGCTGCCGGCCGAGGTGAAGGACGAACTCAAGGCGCTGACGCCGGCCACCTACATCGGTAACGCCGAGGCTCAGGCCCGCCGGCTCTGAGCCGTACGGAGACGCACCAGGAGGCGCCATGGTCAAGCTGACCAAGATCTACACCCGCACCGGCGACAAGGGTGACACAGGCCTGGGCGACGGCACCCGCGTGCCCAAGTACGACCCACGCGTGGAAGCCTTCGGCAGCGTGGACGAGAGCAACGCCGTCATCGGCATGGCCCTGTTGCACGCCGAGGGCGAACAGCGCGATCTCCTGACCCGGGTGCAGAACGACCTGTTTGACGTTGGCGCCGACCTGTGCACCCCGGAACAGGAGGCACCCGAATACCCGCCGCTGCGGGTCACGGCGGCCCAGGTCGACTACCTCGAGGCGCAAATCGATGCCTACAATGCCGAGCTCGCCACCCTGCGCTCGTTTATCCTGCCCGGAGGCACGGCGCTGGCCGCCCACCTGCACTTGGCACGCACCGTGACACGACGCGCCGAGCGCCAAGTGACGGCGCTGATGGCGGAACAGCCGGTCAACCCCGAGGTACTACGCTATCTCAATCGCCTCTCGGACCTGCTGTTCGTCCTCGCGCGCCGGGCCAACGAAAATGGCCAGCGCGACGTGCTGTGGGTGCCCGGCGCCAACCGCTAAGCCTCTCGCTTCGCGATACGCTACCATTACCCCTTTCACCCGCAGGGACGCCATCAGCGCCCTGCGGCTCTTCGCGCCTTCTGCCGAATAGCGAGACATCATGCCAAGCGACGCTCCTCTCAGCCTGCTCGGCGGCCTCACGCCTGCCGAGTTCCTGCGTGACTACTGGCAGCGCCAGCCCCTGTTGATACGTGGCGCCCTTGCCGACTTCGAGAGCCCGCTCGACCCCGACGAGCTGGCCGGGCTCGCCTGCGAAGAGGGCGTCGAAGCCCGCCTGATCGAAGAGGCAGGCCCCGACGGCCCCTGGCAGGTCAGCCACGGCCCCTTCGACGAGGCCGTGTTCGGTGAGCTGCCCGAGCGCGACTGGACCCTGCTGGTGCAGGCCGTGGATCATTACGTCCCCGAGGTGGCCGAACTGCTCGAACACTTCGACTTCCTGCCAAGCTGGCGCCTCGACGACGTCATGATCAGCTACGCCCCACCCGGCGGCAGCGTCGGCCCCCACGTCGACCAGTACGACGTCTTCCTGCTGCAGGGGCTGGGCCGGCGCCGCTGGCAGCTCGGCGGCAAGGTACCCGACGATGCCCCCATCATCGCCGGCATCGACCTGCGCATCCTCGAGCGCTTCGAGATCGAGCCTGGCGACGACTGGGTGCTGGAGCCGGGCGACATGCTCTACCTACCGCCGGGCTGGGCGCATCACGGCGTCAGCCAGAGCGACGATTGCATGACCTATTCGGTAGGCTTTCGCGCCCCCTCGGCGGACGAGGCGATTACCTCCTTTGCCGACTACCTCGGTGAGCAGCTGCCCCCCTCACTGCGCTACGGCGATGCCGGCATGACGCCTCCCAGCGACCCAGCCGAGCTCGACGACGCCGCTCTCGAGCGCATGCGTCACCTGATCCTCTCGACCCTCGACGACCCGGTCCAGCTTGCCCAGTGGTTCGGCCGCGTGATGACCCAGCCCAAGTACGTCGACCAACTGGTGCCCAGCGAGACACCGACGGACGTCGAGGAACTTGTCGCACTACTACAGGATGGAGAGGCCCTCGTACGCAGTCCCGGGTCGCGCTTCGCCTGGCGCGCGCTGGACGACGAGACCGCCACGCTGTTTGCCGACGGTGACGGCGTGATCTGTGCGCTGCCGTTGGCTCGCACCCTCGCCAGGGCGTCGACACTGGACGGCGACCTGCTCGAGTACCCCGGCGCCGCCGAGCTGCTGGCCGCGCTGCTCGATGCCGGCAGCCTGACCTGGCTCGAGGAAACAGAGGAGTGACGATGTCAGGCATCATCGAGATTCGTGAAGGCAGTTGGGCCGAGCTCGGCGCCCAGGCTGGCGAGATCCGTCGTGTGGTCTTCATCGAGGAACAGCAGGTGCCGCAGGAGGAAGAGTGGGACGGGCGCGACGATGCCTGCCGTCACTTCCTGGCCCTGCGCGACGGCACCCCGCTGGGCACCGCCCGGCTTCTGCCCGATGGTCATATCGGGCGTGTCGCCGTGCTCGACGCGTCGCGTGGGCTAGGCATTGGCGCCGCCCTGATGCGGGCCGCCATCGATGCAGCGGGCCGCCGCGGCCATCGCCAGGTCGAACTCGCCGCCCAGACCCACGCCCTCGCCTTCTACGAGAACCTGGGGTTCACCGCCTTCGGCGAAACCTTCCTGGAGGCAGGAATCCCGCACCGCAACATGCGCCTGCTGCTGGCTGACCGCTAGAGCCACCCCGCTCGCTCAAACGAAAAACGACTACAACACAGGGAGGCCTACGGCCTCCCTGTAGTCAAACTACAACCCTTCCTTCCCCTAAGTGACCATTGTTCATCCCGCGTCATCTGGGCCATAGTGCTTCCCAAGGCGAGAGACAAAACGATTGTTCGATGTTTTTCTGTAGTCGAAGTCATACATTCGTTTCAAATCGCCAAGGTTCGACCAAGGCAGCAGAGACAAGCCGCTTTCGTTAGCCGAACCTGAACTTATTTCGCAGGCGCAGCAAAATGCTCACCCCTGCCAGCCCGAACCTGACCCGAGGGAGAAAGCTCCATGTCCTACAAAGATGACATCAAGGCACTGGCTCAACTGCGTGAAGCCCAGCAGGGCAAGTGGGCGAGCATCAGCCCCGAGAACGCCGCCCGCATGCGCGCCCAGAACCGTTTCAAGACCGGCCTGGACATCGCCCGCTACACGGCCAAGATCATGCGTGAGGACATGGCCGCCTATGATGCGGATAGCGCCCAGTACACCCAGTCGCTGGGCTGCTGGCATGGCTCATCGGCCAGCAGAAGCTGATTTCGATCAAGAAGCACTTCGGCACCACCAAGCGCCGCTACCTCTACCTCTCCGGCTGGATGGTCGCCGCGCTGCGCTCCGAGTTCGGTCCGCTGCCCGACCAGTCCATGCACGAGAAGACCAGCGTGCCGGGCCTGATCGAAGAGCTCTACACCTTCCTGCGTCAGGCCGACGCCTGGGAGCTCAACCACCTCTTCCGCGACCTGGAAGCGGCCCAGAAGGCCGGTGACCAGGCCAAGGCCGACGAACTGATCGCCAAGATCGACAACCACGAGACCCACGTGGTACCGATCATCGCCGACATCGATGCCGGCTTCGGCAACGCCGAGGCAACCTATCTGCTGGCCAAGAAGATGATCGAAGCGGGTGCCTGCTGCATCCAGCTCGAGAACCAGGTCTCCGACGAGAAGCAGTGCGGCCACCAGGACGGCAAGGTCACCGTGCCCCACGAGGACTTCCTGGCCAAGATCAATGCCGTGCGCTACGCCTTCCTCGAGCTGGGCGTGGAAGATGGCGTGATCGTCGCCCGCACCGACTCGCTGGGCGCCGGCCTGACCCAAAAGATCGCCGTGACCAAGGAACCGGGCGACCTGGGCGACCAGTACAACAGCTTCCTCGACGGCGACGAGATCACCTCCGCCTCTGACATCGACAACGGCGATGTCGTGATCAAGCAGAATGGCAAGCTGGTCAAGGTCAAGCGACTGGCCTCCGGCCTCTACCAGTTCAAGCCGGGTACCGGCGAGGATCGCGTGGTGCTCGACTGCATCACCAGCCTGCAGAACGGCGCCGACCTGTTGTGGATCGAGACCGAGAAGCCGCATGTCGGTCAGATCGCCAGCATGGTCAACCGCATCCGTAAAGTGGTGCCGGACGCCAAGCTGGTCTACAACAACTCGCCCTCGTTCAACTGGACCCTGAACTTCCGTCAGCAGGTGTTCGACGCCTGGGAGAAGGAAGGCAAGGACGTCTCCGCCTACGATCGCAGCAAGCTGATGAGCGAGGAGTACGACAGCACCCCGCTTGGCAAGCTGGCCGACGAGTGGACGCAGAATTTCCAGCGCGACGCTTCGCGCGAAGCCGGTATCTTCCACCACCTGATCACGCTGCCGACCTACCACACCGCCGCCCTGTCCACCGACAACCTGGCCAAGGGCTACTTCGGCGACGAAGGCATGCTGGCCTACGTGGCGGGCGTGCAGCGCCGCGAGATCCGCGAAGGCATCGCAACCGTCAAGCACCAGGACATGGCCGGCTCCAACATCGGCGACGACCACAAGGAGTTCTTCCACGGCGAGGCGGCGCTCAAGGCCGGCGGCAAGGACAACACCATGAACCAGTTCGGCTGAGCATGGCGGAGCAGTAAACGACTGGAACCCTTGGGAGGCCTCGCGCCTCCCTTTTTTGTTTTAGCTCCCTCCCCTCGCCCTCCATCCTGCAGCTTCTTCTCGACCATTTTCACATTCTTTACCCGCTTTGCAGGCAAGCGAAGCAGACCCATGGGCCGACTCGCTGGTCAAACGAGAAATGAGTGGTTAAGCTGATTCGCAAACAGCGTTTCTCTAAACTCGGCAATGACGGAATCCACCAAGCCCCAGGACTCGTCTTGCCTTCAGGAGGTGTACATGAAGCGACTTCTTCCGGCACTGGCCCTCGGCATGCTGACCCTGGCCGGCTGTGCCAATACCTCGACCATGGGCGGTGACGTCTACCGCGGCAATCAAGCCCAGACAGCCCAGACCGTGACCTTCGGCACCATCACCGCGCTGCGGCAGGTGCAGATCCAGGCCGATAGCCGCATGGGCGGAATTATCGGAACCGGCGGCGGCGCCGTGATCGGTGGGTTGTTGGGCAACCAGGTAGGTGGCGGTTCCGGTCGCCAGCTGGCCACGGCTGCTGGCGTCATCGGTGGTGCCGTGGCGGGCAGCGCCGTCGAGGAATCCGCCAACCGCGTACGCGCCTGGGAAATGGAGATCCGCCGCGACGATGGCCAGAACGTCGTCATCGTGCAGAAGGCCGACCGACCCTACCAGGTCGGGCAACGGGTGCGCATGATCGGCAGCGGCGCCAACGTCAGCGTGGCACCCTACTAGCCGAACGGCGAAGGCCGATATCATGCAAAAGGGCTCGCAGTTCAAAGCTGCGAGCCCTTTTCGTTGCCGTACCACCTGGTCGGGCGGCACTGTCTCACGCTGGCACGTGAGACCTCAGTGGAAGTTGGCCTTGCCCATGGCCCAGCCCGCCAGCTTCTTGACGATCAGTGCCAGAATGGCAATGACGATCGCCGTCAGCAGCATATCGATGGGACGCACCAGCGTCGTGGCGCCCAGCACGGCAAGGGCAATGGACCACACCCAGCGGTTATCGTCATCGCTCTTGATGACCCGCGGCACGACCTTGTTCAGACCGGCACTGACGGAGGTTTCCCACAGCTTGATGCTGAAGAACAGAATGAGGGCGAAGGCAATCAGCCAGATCACGATTTCGGTCATGGATTCGCTCCAGGCAAGAGGTTGGGCTCAGATCGGACAGAAAAATGGGGATCACGCTAGGGTAGCCGTGGGGCCAGGAGGGCGCAACCACGCCAAAAGGCGTGAATGGATCTCAGGCCAAGCTTCGACAAGCTGAAAATACCGCATTCCCCCTGACAGCCCAGGGATGGCGCGTTACCATGGTGCCTACATGCACTCACCGAAAGGTTCATCAATGCAGATTGCGCAGAATTCCGTTGTCGCGTTCCACTACACCCTGACCAACGATGCAGGTGAGGTGCTGGATAGTTCGGAGGGCCGCCAGCCGCTGACGTATCTTCACGGCGCCGGTAACATCATTCCTGGACTGGAGAAGCAGCTCGAAGGCCGTGAAGCCGGCGACAAGCTCAATGTGACCGTCTCTCCCGAAGAGGGCTACGGCGAGGTACAGCCTCAGCTGGTGCAGGAAGTACCGCGTGATGCCTTCCAGGGCGTCGAATCCGTGGAACCCGGCATGCAGTTTCAGGCCCAGACCCAGGGCGGCCCGCTGATGGTCACCGTGACCAGCGTCGAGGGCGACACAGTGACGGTCGACGGCAACCATCCGCTGGCCGGCCAGAAGCTCAACTTCGACGTCGAGATTTCCGACGTGCGCGAAGCCAGCCAGGAAGAGATCGAGCATGGTCACGTGCATGGCGAAGGCGGCCACCAGCACTGAACGCGGCATTGATCTTGAGCCAGAAAGGGGCAGCCAAGGGGCTGCCCCTTTTGTGTCGGCAGCCTGCTCAGCGTGGTCCGGTTGGTTTGCCGTCCCGCACCGCCTGCAGACCTCGCAAGGTACGATAGCCTCCCCATAGCCGCGTGATGGTAGTGATCAGGCATGCCACGGCAAACAGCGTGGCCAGCAGGACGAAATGGTGCGGCAGCAGACAGAACAGCACGAAAGCCAGAATGGTTTCGGTGCCCTCGGTCAAGCCGTGCAGATAGTAGAAGGCCTTCTGCTGAAACCGTGGCCGTTCGAGCCCGTGCCGGGCCGCCATGATGGCAAAAGCCAGGAACGACGTGCCGGTGCCGATGAAAGCAAACAGCAGAAAGGCCGCCGCCAGCGCGTTGGTGCCGGGATCGGCCAAGGCAAAGCCGAGCACCACGGCGGCATAGAAGACGAAGTCGAGACCGATGTCGAGAAAGCCGCCGGCATCGCTGGAGCGGCCCGTAAGCCGGGCCAGGGCGCCATCCACACCGTCGCCCAGGCGATTGAGCAGGATCACCGCCAAGGCGGCCAGATACCACTCCAGGGCCAGCAGCGGCAGGCTGAGCATGCCGATGACGAAAGACGTCGCGGTCACCTGGTCGGGCTCGATGCCCCATGCCTGGAGACGCCGCGCCACGGCGGCGAGAGGGGCCTGCGTCAGCGGCATGGTCCAGCGGTCAAGCATCCTTCCTCCAAATCTCCTCCGTCGCAGCCGCTGCCGACCCTCCCCCTCGACGCCAGGCAAAGTAACGCTCGAGCCAGCTGAGCAGGCGCTCGGGCTTGTGGGCATTCTTCCAGATGCCCGCGGTGGCCTTGGCCGCCTCCGACCAGGTGGGATATGGATGTACCGTCCCCAGCAGCTTGTTGAGGCCGATGCCGTGGGTCATCGCCAGGGTGAACTCGGCCAGCAGTTCGCCGGCCCCCTGCCCGACTACGCTCGCTCCCAGGATGCGATCCCGGCCTGGTACCGTCAGCACCTTGACGAAGCCCTCGGTCTGCCCCTCGGCAATGGCCCGGTCAAGCTCGGCAAGCTCGTAGCGCGTCACCTCGAAGTGGATGTCGCGGGCGCGCGCTTCGCGCTCGCTGAGCCCGACGCGCGCCACCTCCGGCTCAGTGTAGGTCACGGCAGGCAGCGCCCGGTAGCTGACGCGAAAGCGCTTGAACTCGCCGAACAGCGCATTCACCGTGGCATGCCAGGCCTGATGTGCGCTGGCGTGAGTCAACTGGAAGGGACCGGCCACGTCGCCGCAGGCCCAGACGTTGGGCAGTACGCTCTGCAGGCTCTCGTCCACCGCCAGGGTGCCGTCCTCCCGCGTCTCGACGCCCAGCGCTTCGAGCCCCATGCCGGCCACATTGGCCTGGCGCCCCACCGCCACCAGCAGGCGATCGAAGGGCAGGCGGTGCACTTCGACCTCCCCCGAGGACTGGTGACGCTCCACCTCCAGCACATGGCCGCCCTCAGCACCCACTACCTCAATCACACGCATGGCGCGCGTGTCGAGCCATAGCGATACCCCTTCCTTCTCCATGCAGTGGCGCAGCAGCTCGGCGGCATCGCTATCCTCGCGGGGCAGCAGTTGAGGCCCCATCTCGACCAGGTTCACGCGGCTACCCAGGCGGGCAAAGCTCTGCCCCAGCTCGCAGCCGATGGGACCGCCGCCCAGCACCACCAGCCGTTCGGGAAGCATCTCGAGTTGCCACAGGTTGTCCGAAGTCAGTACATCGATGCGCTCGAGCCCGGGCAGTGGCGGCACCTTCGGCCTGGCCCCGCTGGCGATGATGATATGCCGTGCAGTCAGCACTCGCTCGCCTGCGCCGCCCGTTACACGAACCCGCCATGGGTCCTGGAGGCGGGCTTCGCCGGCAAACACCTCCACCCCGAGCCCTTCGTAGCGCTCGCGGCTGTCGTGCGGTTCCACTTCGCGAATGGCGCGCTGCACGTGAGCCATCACCGCGCCGAAGTCGATTCGCGGCTCGCCGGCATCGATACCGTAACGGTTGGCCCGGCGAATATCTTCGGCCACCCGTGAGGCGCGTATCAGCGCCTTCGACGGCACGCAGCCGGTATTGAGGCAGTCGCCGCCCAGCCTGTCTCGTTCCACCAGCGCCACTCGCGCTTTCACTGCCGCCGCGATGTAGCTTGCCACCAGCCCCGCCGAGCCGCCGCCGATCACCACGATGTCGTAATCAAAGCGCGCCGGACGGCGAAAGCGCCGCGCCAGCCGGCGACGCTTGGCGATGGCCACAAGGCCGCGTGCCAGCCAGGGAAACAGACCAATCAGCACGAACGAGCCAATCAGCCCCGGCGAAAGGACGTCGGACAGCGACTGCAGGTTGCCGAGTTCGCGCCCGGCGTTCACGTATACCGCCGTTCCCGGCAGCATGCCCAATTGGCTGACCCAGTAGAAGGTCCAGAGGCGCATGCGGGTCAGGCCCATCACCAGGTTGATGACGAAGAAAGGAAACAGCGGAATCAGGCGCAGAGTAAAGAGATAGAAGGCACCCTCGCGACGAATTCCGGCATTGATACGCTTGAGCTGCCCCGCAAAGCGCTTCTCCAGCGGCGCGCGGGCAAGGGTACGTGCGATCAGGGCGGCCAGGGTCGCTCCCAGCGTGCTCGCAAAAGAGATGATCAGCAGTCCCCAGCCGAGCCCGAACAGGGCGCCGCCCAACACCGTCATCAGCGCGGCACCGGGCAGCGACAGCGCCGCCATGAGCACGTAGAGCAGGAAGAATCCCCCTACCACCGTGACCGGTTCATCAGCCAGCCAGGCCTGGAAGCGAGCCTGCTCGGCCTGCAGGTTGGCCAGCGTCAGTGCCTCGTCGGCACCGCTGAGAAAATAGACGGCCACGATGGCAGCCAGTAAGAGCAAGAGAAGTAGACGACGATGCGCCACGGGCGACTCCCGGATTGGAGATACACTAAACAGAGGTTATACGGAACCTGTGTCGCCTGATAGCTTCCAACCTTACAGTCTGCAACGCATTGCAACGAGGTGGCCGTCATGATCGGAATACGCAACGTCTTGCCGTGGATACCGTTTCTCCTGGTGGTGCCTGGCAAGGGCCTCGCGGACGAAGCAACTGCCAGTGCGGTATTCGGCGGTGGCTGCTTCTGGTGCGTGGAAGAGGCCTTCGACAAGGTCGAGGGCGTGATCTCGACCACCTCCGGTTTCAGCGGTGGTCACCTCGAGAACCCCAGCTATCGCCAGGTGGTCGACGGCGACACGGGACACGCCGAAGTGGTCCGGGTGGAGTACGACCCCGCTGAGGTCGACTACGCCGAACTGCTGCACGTTTTCTGGCGCAACGTCGATCCCTTCGCCGTCGATCGCCAGTTCTGCGACAAGGGCGAGAGCTACCGCAGCGTGATCTATACCGCCAGCGAGGAGGAGCGTGAGCTGGCCGAGGCCACGCGCGCCGAACTCGCCGAGCGCTTCGACAGGGAAATCGTCACCGAGATCAGCGACTTCGAGGCCTTCTACCCTGCCGAGGAGTCCCATCAGGACTACTACCGCAAGAATCCCGTGCGCTACAACTTCTACAAGTCGGCCTGCGGTCGAGAGGAGCGCCTGGAGGAGATCTGGGGCGACGAGGCAGGCGGCCTAGCGAGCCACTGATGCCTGCGCCGGGCAGCATTCGCTGCGCCATAGCCATAGGGCGATGCCGAGCGTGGCACCGAGCATCAACCAGGAGCCGATGGCCACGCCGAGCCAGCCACCGCGCTGCCAGAACGGCTCGAGCCAGAGGCTCCCCAGACTCGCCCCCAGATAGTAGAAGACCAGATAGAGTGCCGAGGCGCTGCCTCGCGCCCGTTGTGCCTGGCGCCCGACCCAGCTCGAGGCCATGGAGTGAGCCAGGAAGAAGCCTACCGCATTGACGGTCAGTCCAGCGATTATCCAGCCCAGCGAGTCCGCCAGGGTGATCAGCGTTCCCAACATCAGGATCAGGACGCCCAGCGCCATGCAGGCCGGCTGGCTGAGGTAACGCGTCAGTCGGCCCGAGAACGCCGAGCTCAGGGTCCCGCCCAGGTAAGTGAGAAAGATCAGGCCCAGCCAGCGGGCACCCAGCTCATACGGCGCCTCGGCCAGGCGGAAGGTGATATAGCTGTACTGGTTGATGAAGATGAGGAAGTTGAGGCCACCGAGCAGGTAGGCGGCGAGTAACGGCGGCTGGCGCAGATGCCCGCTCAGGTCCGCCAGGGCACCACGTAGTTCGAAACGGCGTGGCGTGAACTGATGCGGTGCAGGCAGCAACTTCCAGAACAGTGCCACGCCGACCAGGGTCACCAGGCCCACTGTCAGAAAGCCGGCGCCCGCGCCGCCGACCTCTCCCACACCGCCACCGATCAGCCGGCCACCTATGCCACCCAGGGTATTGGCGCCGATGTAAAGGCCCACCGCCGCCATCAGCGCCGGTCGTTCGAATTCGTCGCCCATCCAGGCGATCGCCACCGCCGGCAGCCCGCCGAGTACGAAGCCCTGTACCAGGCGCACCGCCAGCAGCACCTCGAAAGTGGGAGCGAAGGCCAGCACCAGCGAGCACAACCCGGCCAGCAGCAGCGTCACGCGCATGATCCCGCCGCGACCGATGGCATCGGACAGCGGACCGAAGACCAGCAGCGCCCCGGCCAGCGCAAGTGTCGCCAAGGACATGACCAGACTGACACCCAGGGTCGATACGCCGTACAGCTGACGCAGCTCCGGCAGCAGCGGCTGAGGCGCGTAGAGATTGACGAAGACCAGGATGGAGCCGAGGCAGAGCGCCAGGGTGGCGCGCCACCAGGAGCGTGAATGAGCGACAATCATGCCGAACACCTGTGTAGAAACACTGACCGCCATGATCGATCCTGACGTATGATAAGCCAAACAGAATTAAACGATTACAACCATCTGCTCAGCTTATCGAGGAGCGCCCTTGGCAATCCCCTTCGACCTGCGTGCCCTGCGCGTCTTCGTCATGGTGGCCGACCGAGCCGGCTTCAGCGCCGCTGCACGAGAGCTTCACGTGGCCCAGTCCGCGGTCAGCCAGACCATCGCCAACCTCGAGCGCCAGCTGGAGCTGACGCTGTTTCATCGTCATGAGCGACGCATCGCCCTGACACCCGAGGGCGAGGCCCTCTATGCCCATGCCCGGGAGCTACTTGAGCGGGCCGAGGCCGCCAACCTGGCCATGCGCGAACTACACGGGCTGGTCAAGGGCGAGGTCCGCATCGGCATCCCCTCGATGCTCGGCTCGTATTACTTCCCGCCGCTGCTGATGGGCTTCAAGGCGCAACATCCCGGCATCCGCCTGACCGTAGTGGAAGCCGGCGCGCGCCGGCTGCAGCGTATGATCGCCGACGGCGAGCTGGATCTCGGCGTCGTTATCGACGATGTGCAGAGCCGCCATATGGAGCGTCGGCGCCTGATACGCGAAGAGATGGTGGTGTGCGTGCCACGGGCACATGCGTTTGCGGGACGTCGTTGCGTGACGGCAGAAGAATTCTTCCAGGAGCCGCTGGTGCTGTTCCAGGACGGCTACTTTCATCGCGAGTTCGTCGACGCGCTCTCGCGCCAGACCGGCCTTGCCGCCAATATCGCCTTCCAGTCGAACCTGATCCCGCTGACCAAGGCGATCGTGCGCCAGGGCTTCGGCATTACCACCTTCCTGCGCCGAGTGGTGGACGAGCCCGGGCTAGCGGCGGTTTCCTTCGCCAACCCGGCCTGGCTGGAGCTGTCACTGGCCTGGGCGCGGGACGCCTACCTGTCGCGAGCGGAGAGCGCCTTCGTGGAGTACGTCATCGCCCACCGCGAGGTCTTATAAAAAGTCTTGTAAGAGTGATAAGAGTGAAACGCCAGCACGCTGACGCTTCTTGAGCGTTAGGTAGAGAGCGCAGGTGCTTCTCAGCCTTCGTCTGGCTCGCTGACGCGCTGTGCCAGGGTGGTCGGCTCCAGGGTCCGACGCGCCTGCCAGTAGTAGCGCTGCCAATAGCTATTGTCGAGTTCGGACAGCATCACGCCCTGGGAAGTGGAAGCATGGAGGAAGTAGCCGTCGCCGACATAGATGCCGACATGGTCGTAGCGTCCCGGCGGACGGAAGAACACCAGGTCGCCGACCTGGAGGTCATCTCGCGAAACCTGAGTGCCTTCTCGTACCTGTCCACTGGTGGAGCGGGGCAGCTGCAGGCGAAAGGTTTCGTTGAACACGTTCTGTACCAGGGCGGAGCAGTCTATGCCGTTACGTCCGGTGCCGCCGATTCGATAAGGCGTGCCGGCCCAGCGTTCGTGCTGTGCCAGCAGGGCCTGACGAATCAGCTCGGGCGGTGGATTGTGCAGGCTGCTGACCTGAAGGATGGGGTTGTCCACCGGGGACATCATAGGGTTGAAGGAGGACGGCATGCCAGGCAGCTGCAGGGCAAAATAGTCTTCCGGAGTATTCGTCGATGTTGTCGACGTTCCGGCACAGCCAGTCAACAGGGCCAGCGAAACACCGAGCACTGCGATACGACTCGATCCCGTGGCAAACATGCTTGCGAAGTCCTCATTCCCTGAGCCGCACGCGTCCATGGGCCGGACAAATTGCCCTACCTGACGAACCCGGGAGGATCGCTGTGGTAGTGGTGCTTGGCGCCCCGCGCCCGTACCACTGCCAGAGCGGCCTTGTAGCGGCTCACAATCTTATGGGTGAAAGCTCCGCCACATACGGAGCCGTTTCATAAACTAGCTGACTATAAACCACATTTCCTGACCAGAGCGAGCCCTAATGTAGCGTCTTGACGTCGCCCGGCAGCGTGTCGATGTGCATCGGCGCCCAGTGTCGCGGTCTGGCGCCGGGAAAATCCAGACTGGCCCAGGGGCCGGCCAGCGGCGGCGCCCCTGAGAGCCAGGCGACCAGGGCCTGGCGAAAGCCGCTCAGGAAGCCTTCGCGCTCAGGCGTTTCGCCCATGAAGAAGGAGAACCCGGCGTAAAGACCGCGGGCGTAGGCCTCCCAGCTACCGTAATGGGCCGCCGCCAGCGCGTGAGCACGTTCCAGCAAACGACCGAAAGCCGCCCCGTCCAGCCAGCCTAGCTGGCGTCCGGCAATAGCCAGATCCACCGCCTGGGCCACGTCCCAGGCGGTCATGTCCAGCTCATTGCAGCCGTCGGTATTGTCACGCACCCGCTGCAGGCGCAGCAGGTGGGTGCGATCCTCTTCGCTGCAATCGCCGGTTTCCAGCATGGCAATTTCCGAGGCCAGCCGCTGGGCATTCAAGGTATAAGGCGCGTAGTTGATCTGATACTCCTGGCGATCGCCCGCTTCGAACAGAAAATCGAGAAACTCGGTGAGCTCGTCCCGGCCATGCAGGCCATAGTGCCCGTCGATCCACTCGCGAAGCGACACTGCCTCCCGTTCGCTCTCCACGTGCGGTTCGCTCCACACGGCATTGTTCAGCGGTCCCGCCAGTGCCATGGCGGTGAAACGCGACAGCGTCGGACGCGGGCCTGGCTCACGCCACTGGGTCGAATGCCAGTCAAGCCAATGAAACGGGCTCCCCGGATCGTCCAGATGCCAGCGGATTTCGCTGGTCAGCGGCGGATGCTCGCCTTCTGGCAGCAGGCGCTCCCACTGGACCCAAGCCTCGAGCAGGCGTCGGGTGTCGGGATAGAAGCGGCACAGCGTGTCGCGCAGCGCCTCGGCCAGTGCATCCAGCGCCTCGCTGTCGAACGCTTCGCTATCCATGGCCATCTGCAAATAGAAAGCGTATTTTTCGGCCATGTGAATGGTGGCTGCATGGCGGCTGCCCTGCTTCAGCGCCGCGAGGCTGTCCAGGTCTTCGGTCTCGGGCCGCCCGAACAGGGTGGTCGCCGCGGGCAGAGCGCCGTGGGCGGCATCGGCGGCCAACTGGTTGAGATGATGTGCCTGGGCCGGTAGCCAGTAGCGGGTCAGTGCCTCAACCCCTTCGTCGGGGTGCAATCCCAGGGTCTCTTCGAGATAGCGCATGGCCTCGGCCCGCCGCTCGACGGCGACCGGCAAGGCCGGTCCCTGACGCATGCCGAACTCGGGCTCGCGCACCGAGGCCAGCGCCAGGACCCAATGCCGGGGCGAACGTCGCCAGGCCAGGATCGAACGTCGCGCCCCCTCCCGCACCTCCTCCTCGAGAAGCTGTTGCAGCGGTGTCCGCCAGGGGCTCACCGGCGAGTTGAGCAGCAGCCCCCAGTCGCGCTGCATGTCCGCTAGCCGATCGTGGCCCTCAAACAGGCTGCAGCCACGCTGATAGGCCCGCGCCAGTGCTGACCAATCACTGTAGCGGCGCAGCACCAGATCGGCGCCATGATTGGCAAAATCCCTGGCTTCTGTCACGTCGAGCCAGCCCGCACAGGCGCCCGCCCAGGCCAGATCGACCAGTCGCAGCCAGTCCCAGGCAGCCCATTCCAGAGGCTCACCGCGTTCGATGAAGGCCAGCAGCACCCTACCGTAGTCACGCTCGGCGCTGGGGAGGCTTCCGAGCCACGCCTGGCGTTCCTCGCCGGTTTCCGCCAGCAGGCGAGTGGCATCGAGATCCCAGCCTTGCCGATGACCATAGCCCGACAGCCAAAGCAGACTCTGGATCAACCCAGTGCGGTCGTCGATCTGCCAGTACTGCCACAGCCATGCCTTGGCATCGGGCCAGTCCACCGCGCCGGACGGCTCTTCCAGTACCGGAGCGAAAGCCGCCCGCAGGCGCCAGCCATGCGCATGAGGCGCGTCAGGCCAGAGCGAGAGAGACTTATCCTGGCACTGCTGGGCAACCCACCCGACCAGGGTATCCCAGGTGACTCCCTCGCCGTCACGCTCGAGCACGGCCAATGCCTCGCACGCCTCACAGAAGCCATCGTTGCCTCGCACCCAGCCCTCTGCGCTCTTGGCATGGCGCAACGCCTCGAGCCAGCTCTCCAGATCGGAGTACTGGCGCGTGATCTCGTCGGTCAGCCGCACCAGCCAACTGCGCAGCCGCCGCTCACCGAGCCAACCGGCCGACCCTGCCAGGGCAAGCAGCTCAAGAGCCGCCAGCAAGCGCGCCGGATCGGCACTGCCAGTACCTAGGGCCTCGACCAGACGCCAGCCCAACTCTCCGCGATCGTTGACGCCCAGCGCCTGCAACCTGTCGCCGGCTGCCTTGGCCTCGATCGTGTTGGGTTCGGGCTGAAAGTCCCAGTCGCACAGGACCAGCTGCTGAGCCCACCAGGCGTAAAGGGGATCGACCAAGTCTCACCTCGACGTTCAACCAGCAGAATAAAGATGCAGCGCTGCCGCATCGGGGAAATCGGCGCCTAGTGTAGCGGAAAGCGCGGCGCACGCCGATGGCTACGGGCGGTAAAAAAGGGTGGAGCCCGTGTTGAGGGCCTTGGCGGAATGTTTTAAATAATGCACACTCACCAGACAAGATAATCAACACCCCGGAGCAACCATGTCTCTCTCTGCCGAGATCTTCATCGACAAGGCCTACATTGACGGCCGGTGGCGTGACGCCGAGCGCCGCTTCAGCGTCTCCAACCCCGCCACCGGCGAGACGCTGGCCAGCGTCCCTGACCTCACCGCCGACGACGCCCGTGATGCCGTAGCGGCAGCCGAAGCGGCCTGGCCGGCATGGCGCCGCCAGACGGCCAAGCAGCGCGCCGCCCTGCTGCGTGCCTGGTTCGACGCCATCATGGCGCATCAGGAGTCGCTGGCCCGGCTGATGACTCTCGAGCAGGGCAAGCCGCTGGCCGAGTCTCGCGGCGAGGTCGCTTACGGTGCGTCGTTCGTCGAGTTCTACGCCGAAGAGGCCAAGCGCATGGCTGGTGAGACCCTGCCCAGCCATGGCGCCGACAAGCGCATCCTGGTCTTTCGCGAGCCGATCGGCGTGGTGGCGGCCATCACCCCGTGGAACTTTCCGCTGGCGATGATCACCCGCAAGTGCGCCCCGGCCCTGGCGGCAGGCTGTCCAGTGGTGATCAAGCCCGCCGAGGCCACGCCGCTGACCGCCCTGGCCCTGGCCAGGCTGGCCGAGGAGGTGGGCTTCCCCGCCGGCGTGCTCAACGTGGTGACGGCAAGCCGCCCCGCCGAGATCGGTGAGGTGCTGACCACCGATCCCAGGGTACGCAAGGTCTCCTTCACCGGCTCCACACGGGTAGGCAAGAAGTTGCTCGCCCAATGTGCCGGTACGGTGAAGAAGGCTTCCATGGAACTCGGCGGCAACGCGCCCTTCATCGTCTTCGACGATGCCGATTTGGACGCCGCGGTCGAGGGTGCTGTGGCCTCGAAATACCGCAATTCGGGCCAGACCTGCGTATGCACCAACCGTCTGCTGGTCCAGTCCGGCGTATACGACGCCTTCATCGAAAAGCTCGCCGCCCGGGTTGCCCAGCTCAAGGTGGGCAACGGCCTCGACGACGGGGTGGTACAGGGACCGCTGATCAACCCGGCTGCGGTGGACAAGGTTCAGTCCCACATCGCCGATGCACTGGAAAAGGGCGGCCGGCTGGTGTGCGGTGGCGAACCGCATGCGCTGGGCGGCACTTTCTTCCAGCCCACGGTCATCGCCGACGTGACCGAGGCGATGCATGTCGCCCGCGAGGAGACCTTCGGCCCGCTGGCGCCGGTATTTCGCTTCGACAGCGACGAACAGGCCATCGCCATGGCCAATGCCACTGAATTCGGCCTGGCGGCCTATTTCTACGCCCGAGACTATCGCCGCATCTGGCATGTGATGGAGGGCCTGGAGTATGGCATGGTGGCCGTCAACGAAGGCATTCTTTCCACCGAACTGGCGCCCTTTGGCGGCGTCAAGGAGTCGGGCTTGGGCCGCGAGGGTTCACATCACGGCCTGGATGAATTCACTGAACTAAAATACGTCTGTGTCGGCGGCCTTTGATCGCCCGCAACGTCCACATGTGAAGGGAGGCTAGATGAATAACGCACAGCTCAACGAACTCAAGCAGCGCTACGTGGCCAACGGCGCCGCGAGCCCCGCCACCCAGTTCGCCGATCGCGCCGAGAACGCGCTGATCTGGGACGCCGACGGCAACCGTATCATCGACTTCGCCGGCGGCATCGGCGTACTCAACATCGGCCACCGTCATCCCAGGGTGGTCGAGGCGGTCAAGGCTCAGCTCGACAAGGTGATGCACACCTGCCAGACCGTGATGCCCTACGAGGGCTACGTGAAGGTGGCCGAGCGCCTGAGTCAGGTCACGCCGGTGCGCGGCCACGCCAAGGTGATGCTGGCCAACTCCGGCGCCGAGGCGCTGGAGAACGCGGTGAAAATTGCCCGCGCCGCCACCGGCAAGAACAACGTGATCTGCTTCGACGGCGGCTATCACGGTCGTACCTTCATGACCATGGCCATGAACGGCAAGGTCGCGCCCTATGCCAGCGACTTCGGCAGCATGCCCGGCAACGTGTTCCGTGCCCCCTACCCGGTGCCTTACCATGGCGTCAGCGAAGACGAGGCGATCCGCGGCCTGAAGATGGCGATCAAGACCGACGCCAACCCCCGCGACACCGCCGCCATCGTGCTCGAGCCGGTCCTCGGCGAGGGTGGCTTCTACCCCGCCCCGGCCAGCTTCCTCAAGGCGATCCGCGAGATCTGCGACGAGCACGGCATGCTGATGATCGTCGACGAGGTGCAATCGGGCTTCGGCCGTACCGGCAAGCTGTTCGCCATCGAGCACAGCGGCGTCGAGCCGGACATCATCACCATGGCCAAGAGCATGGCCGACGGCATGCCGATCTCGGCCGTGGTGGGTACCGACCGGGTGATGGACGCCTCCGGCCCCAATTCGCTGGGGGGCACCTACACCGGCAATCCGCTCTCCTGTGCGGCGACCCTGGCGGTGCTCGACGTGTTCGAGGAAGAGAACATCCTCGAGAAGAGCATGGCGCTGGGCGACAAGCTGGCCAAGCGCTTCAGCCAGTGGCAGAGCGATTTCGACTGCGTCGACAACGCCCGCAACATGGGTGCCATGGCCGCCATCGATCTGGTATCGGACAAGGCCCAGCACACGCCCGACGCCGACCTGGCCGGCGCGCTGTGCAAGAAGGCCCGCGAGAAGGGGCTGATCCTGCTCTCCTGCGGTCTCTACGGCAACACCATCCGCTTCCTGATGCCGGTGACCATCGAGGACGAGATCCTCGAGGAAGGCCTGGACATCGTCGAAGCCGCGCTCAAGGAACTGGTCGGCAGCAAGGCCACCGCCTGACTTAGCCCACTGAAAAGCGCCTGCCACTACTGGCAGGCGCTTCATTCGTAGGATAGCCGTAATGAGCGAAGGCGAGGGCTAGGCCCACTCCCTGCGGGCCAACGCATCTCCCACATCCATGTGGGTCACAAGCGAAATCTAACGCCATATCGCCGAGCGTAGTAGGCTATCAGGCCGGCATGTCGTTGGCCTTGGGGTCCCGCGACCACACCCGATGCTGCCCCATGGCCTCACGCAATGGGGTGAAGACGTCATCGACCTTGGCGCCGGTCAGCACGCCCTCCTCGCCGGTGGGCACGTCTGCCGCATCCAGCAACAGCTTACCCTCGCCCACGGCGGCAATCGCCTTGAGATGCTTGTAGGCCTCCTGCACGTAGTAACGTCCCTGCCCCGACCGGGTCAGCGTATCGACACTACCACTGCCGCCGGGCACGACAACCGCATCCACCGCGACCGAGGGCATGCCGTTTAGCATGGCATCGGGTGTCACACTCGCCCCTCCTGCTGCCTTCACCGGCGCCATGCTCGGCGCGATCACCATGCCCTGGGCGCCTTCCGCCTGAAGCTTCTTCTTGAGCGCCTCGACCTGATCGCCATCGACGCCATCGGCCACCAGGATCGCCACCTTGCGATACTGGACGTTCCCCGGCAGCCGAGCCATGAGGCTCAAGGCAGGCGATTCCAGCTGTGAACTCTTGCCCAGCTCCTCTGGCGGCGCCGGCTTGGTGCTCGGCGCCTCGATACCATGGTTCTCGCCGACCCGGCGCGCCAGCTCGAGATCGATATTGGGCAGGATCTCCTTGATCATCCGTTCGCGGATCCAGGGACGCTGCACCTTGGAGAGTTCGAAGGTGTAGGCGGCAATGATGTGCTCCTTCTCCACCTCGGTCTGGCTGTTCCAGAACAGCGTGGCCTGGGAGTAGTGATCGCCGAACGAGGGGCTGCGAGAACGGATCCTGTGCGCGTCGATGCGTTCCTGGTAGGACTCGAAGCCGCCGTTCTCCGACGCCGCCGGGGTCTCGCTGGGCCAGCCACCGTCGATGGAATTGGGCTCATACGACGCTTGCCCCTTGTTGATGGTCTGGCGGTGCATCGAGTCGCGCTGATTGTTGTGGAACGGGCAAACCGGCTGGTTGATCGGGATCTCGTGGAAGTTAGGCCCGCCCAGGCGCAGCATTTGAGTGTCGAGGTAGGAGAACAGCCGCCCCTGGAGCAGCGGATCGTTGCTGAAATCGATCCCCGGCACCACGTGGGCCGGGTTGAAGGCGACCTGCTCGGTCTCGGCGAAATAGTTGTCCGGATTGCGGTTGAGCACCATCTTGCCGATCGGCGTGACCGGCACCTGTTCTTCGGGAATGATCTTGGTCGGATCGAGCAGGTCGAAGTCGAACTTGTGCTCGTCCTCCTCCTCGACCACCTGGATACCGAATTCGTACTCGAGGTAGTCGCCGTTCTCGATGTCCTCCCACATCATGCGCCGGTTGAAGTCGGGGTCGCGCCCCCATAGCTTCTGCGCCTCGTCCCAGATCAGCGAGCAGGTGCCGGCCAGCGGCTTCCAGTGAAACTTGACGAAGCGCGCCTTGCCCTGCCTGTCGATCAGGCGGAAGGTGTGCACGCCGAAACCTTCCATATTGCGGTAGTGGCGCGGGAAGGCGCGATCGGACATGGTCCACAGCACCATATGGGTCGATTCGGGCATCAGCGAGACGAAGTCCCAGAAAGTGTCGTGGGCCGACTGCCCCTGGGGGATCTCGTTGTGCGGCTCGGGCTTCACCGCATGCACGAAGTCGGGGAACTTGATCGCATCTTGGATGAAGAATACCGGCATGTCATTGCCCACCAGGTCCCAATTGCCCTCGTCGGTATAGAACTTGGTGGCGAAGCCGCGCACGTCGCGCACCGTGTCGTTGGAGCCACGCGAGCCCTGTACGGTGGAAAAACGCACGAAGACCGGTGTCTTCTTGTCGGGGTCCTGGAACAGGCTCGCCTTGGAGTACTGGGCAGCATTCTCGTAAGGCTGAAAGTAGCCGTGCGCCGCAGCGCCACGGGCATGCACGATGCGCTCGGGTATGCGTTCGTTGTCGAAGTGATTGAGTTTCTCGCGGAAGATGAAGTCCTCGAGCAGCGTCGGCCCTCGCTCACCCGCTTTCAGCGAGTTGTGGTTGTCGGCGATTCGCGTGCCGTGGTTGGTGCGCAGATCGTGTCCGGTGGCATCGCTGCGGTACTTCTCGAGGTTGTCCGATTTGCTGTCCTCGTGGGTCTTGAAGTGGGTATCGTTGGGCTTGCCGCCGTTGGGCGTGGTATGGGGATTGTTCGCCATGCTCTTGCTCCTTTCGCCAATGTGGTTCCCTCCTCCCTCGCGTACGTGGCGTTCCGCCTTGGCCCGTCGGTCGGGAATTTTGCGCTCCGCCTGAAAGGTAGTCCCGCCTCCGAGCGCCGCCAATCGCGGCAGACTATGGCAACAAAAGAAAACATTAATCGGGTTATCTCCGGCCCGGAGCCGGTCGATACTGGTTAGCCGAACGCGGCGGTGCATCGCCACGAACCCTGGCAAACCGAGGAGCGAGTCGATGAAAGGGATGACGACCACTGGCTTGATCGCCCTGTGTCTGGTGGGCACGACCCAAGCGTATGCGCAGGACAGCCGCATCACGCTGGGTGCGGTTGCCGGGACTGCCGGCGCGGGTGCCGACCTGGCCTGGCGCTTCAGTGAACGTCTGGGCGTCTCCGCCCGTTACACCGGCGGGCTGGATTGGAATACCGATTACCGCACCGATGACGTCGACTACGAGGGTGACGTGAACTTGGCGGCAAGCAAGCTGACGCTGGACTACTACCCCTTCGCCAGTGGGTTCTTTCTCAGCGCCGGCCTCATGCTGCCGGATATCGATGCCGATGTGGTGGGACGCCCACGCGGCACGACCTACCAGTTCAACGGACAGGAATATTCCGCCGATGCGCTTGGTACCTTGCACGGTACGGTGACTCTCGCCGATGGCGTGCAGCCCTACGCTGGCCTGGGCTGGCGTCAGTCGCATCGCAGCGGCATCGGCGTGTTCGCGGAGGTCGGCGTGATCCCCACCGACCCGGACGTGTCGCTGAGAACCTCGGAAGGATTCGAGAATGCGGACAATCCGCTATCGGCCCAACTGCGCCGCGAGATTCGCCAGGAGGAGCAGCGGCTCGAAGGCGACGCCGAAGAGTGGCCGGTCTACCCGGTAGCCGTCGTTGGCGTGAGCTATACGTTCTAGAGGTCCTGCGAGAGCGGCCTCGCCCTCCACAATGCAAACGACTCGGCCCGGGCTAATGCCCGGGCCGAATCCATTCGTCCGTAAGCGCGGCTAGGATTTTCGCACCTTGGCGATGACCCATAGCAGCACTACCGCTCCCACCGTGGCCGTGACCAGCGAGCCGATGAAACCGCCGGCCTCGAGGCCCAGCAGGCTGAACAGGAACCCGCCGACCAGGGCGCCGACGATCCCTACGCCAATGTTTCCCAGTATGCCGAACCCGCCGCCGCGCATGATGTTGCCGGCGATCCAGCCGGCCAGGCCTCCAATGATCAGCCATGCGATGATGCCCATTAGCACTCCTCCTCTCCTTAGTGGTGCTTCCTGTCGTGCTTGGCATCTTCGATGATGCCTCAGGTTACTCATGGGGAAAAGCGTAGCTCAGAACGACGAACCCGGCTCCGTCAGGAATGCCAGCTCCTCCGCGCTCGACTCGCGCCCCAGAATGGCATTGCGGTGCGGATAGCGACCGAAGCGCAGCAGGATGTCGCGATGCAAATATTCGAAGCGCAGGTTGTCCTCGAGCCCGGGCTGGTCGAACAGGCGCAGTGCCTCGTCATGAACCTTGAGCGACTCGCTGTGCATGTAGGGCATGTAGAGAAAGCTGCGCCACGTCACGTCGAGATCGCCGTCCAGCCCCTGGGACACGGCCTCCTGGGCCAATACGAGCGCCATGGCATCCTGGGCGAAGGCCCGGGGATCGTCACGATAGAGATTGCGCGAGAACTGGTCGAGCACCAGGATCTCGGCCAGGCGTCCCCGGGGCGTAGCGCGCCACCGCCACAGTTCCCCCGCCGCTGCCGCATCGTGCAGCGCGGCAAAGCGTCGACGAATCGCCTCGTCGAGTTCGGCATCCTTGCGAAACCACTGGACGGGTGCCAACTCCTCGAACCAGAAGGCGATGACTGCATCGCAGCCCGGCAGCGTCTCGTTCATGTCGTGTCCTCGTCGTTTGCACTCCTGTTAGCATGCACTTGCGTTTCGTTTTTTTCATCCACCCTTGGTCCGGGAGATGCCATGACCCCCTTGCTCGGCATGTTCACTTTTGTCTTCAACCTGGTCGGGCTGGTCATTTGCCTGGCTGGGCTGACCCTGGCCCAGCGTCGGGGTAAACGCCAGCAAGCGCGCTGGCCGGGCCACGTCCTGGCCGGATTCGGTTTCCTCATCGCCACCACGCCGATCTGGTCGCAGTGGCTGCTGGCCGAGTGAAACGAGAGGCAATGTCCTGATCGGTGGGATATTGGTCATTGTGGACATCGCTCGTTCGCAGGAAACTGACACGACACCTCACGACAGGGCTCGTCATGCCACGCACCGTCGTCATCCTCGCCTATCCGGACTGCCAGCTGCTGGATGTCAGTGGGCCCTGGCAGGTCTTCGCCTCGGCCAACGATCTGAGCGGCGCCCCTCTCTATCGTCTGCATCTTGCCGCCGATGCGCCGGGCAGGGTGATGACCAATGGCGGTTTGCCGCTGCTGGCCGACACCGGGTGGCGCGACATCTCGACGCTCGGTCCGGTGGATACGCTGCTCATCGCCGGCGGCCGCGGCGTCATGGCTCAGCAGCAGCGTTCTGAGCTGCTCGACGCCCTGCGCCACCAGGCCCGGCAGGTCCGCCGGCTGGGCTCGATCTGCACCGGGGCATTCCTGCTCGCCGAAGCCGGCCTGCTGAACGAGCGCCAGGCCACGACTCACTGGCGGCACTGCGACCGGCTGGCCCGCGATTACCCCAAGGTTCGCGTCGTGCCGGATGCGCTCTACGTCGAGTCGGGCGGGTGCTTCACCAGCGCCGGGGTCACCGCCGGCATCGATCTGGCCCTGTCGCTACTCGAAGCAGACCATGGCGGCGCCCTGGCGGGGCAGGTCGCTCGTGAGCTGGTACTGTTCCTGCGGCGCACCGGGGGCCAGTCCCAGTTCAGCGAGATGCTGCGCAGCCAGAACCGCGCCCAGGGTGCGCTGCGAAAACTGCTCGACCGGATCCACGCCGACCCCGCCGCACCCCACCGCCTGGAGACACTGGCGGAAGCGGTCGGGGTCTCGCCGCGTCACCTGTCGCGGCTGTTTCGCCAGCAGCTGGCCACCACACCCGGCGCCTACCTGACCCGCCTGCGCCTGGAGCAGGCCCGCCAGGCATTGCTGGTCAGCGAGCGCCCGCCGCCGCTGGAGCGGCTGGCACGGCAGTGGCAACTGGGCGGCGCCGAGCAGCTGCGGCGGCTGTTCCAGCGTCATTACGGCGTTTCCCCCACTCTGTATCACCAGCGTTTTGGCCCGGGAAGCCAGGTGTCGACACACTCTACCTCATGACGATGGCTCAACTGCCCAGGAGACTGCCATGCCTTTCAATGTGATGCTGCTGTCGCTGTGCCAGGCGCTGCTGGTGAGCGGGAACATCCTGCTGATCGCAGTCTCGCCGCTGATCGGCGCACGCCTTGCGCCCGATCCGGCCTGGTCGACGGCGCCGGTCGCCACCCAGTGGCTGGGGCTGATGTGCGCCACCATTCCCGCTTCGCTGATCATGGCGCGGCTAGGGCGCAAGCGCGGCTTCCTGCTGGGCAACCTGCTGGGGCTCGCCGGCGTGGTCGTGGCCGCCCAGGCCCTGGTCAGCGAGGCCTTCTCGCTGTTCATGCTGGGCACCTGGCTGATCGGTATCGGTATCGGCTTCGGCCAGCTGTATCGCTTCGCCGCGGTGGAGGCGGCGCCGCTGGCCCTACGTGACCGCGCCATTGGTCTGGTCATGGGCGGCGGCGTGCTGGCCGCCTTCTTCGGCCCGTGGCTGGCCCGCATCAGCCGCGAAGCGGCCGTAACTCCTTTTCTCGGCAGCTTCCTCGGCCTGGGGGCGCTCTACCTGGTAGCCCTACTGGTGCTGCTGGCCACCCGGCTGCCACCACCCGAGAAGACCCATGGCGACGGCCAGCCGCGACACCTCGGCGAAATCGTGCGCCAGCCGGTATTCGTCGTGGCGGTGCTCTCGGCGCTGATCGGCTACGGCGTGATGAACCTGGCGATGACCGCCACGCCATTGGCCATGTCCGGCGCCGGCCACCACTTCAACCATGTCGCCACCACCATCCAGTGGCACGTGCTGGCGATGTTCCTGCCCTCGTTCGCCACCGGGCACCTGACCGCTCGCTTCGGCGCGCCGCGCATGATCGCCGCAGGCTGCGTGCTGCTGGCGGCAAGCGGTCTGGCCGCCCAGGTCGAGGCCGGCGTGGCGGGCTTTCATTTGGCCCTGATCCTGCTCGGGCTGGGCTGGAACTTCACCTTCCTGCCCGCCACCGGGCTGCTCACCGAGGCCTACCGTCCGGTGGAGAAGGCGCGCACCCAGGCCGCCAACGAGTTCCTGGTCTTTTCTACCGTGGCCGTCACCGCCCTGCTGGCCGGGCCACTGGTCAACCTGCTCGGCTGGACGTTGCTCAACGCCCTGCTGGTGCCGCTGTCGCTGGTGCCCATCGCGCTGCTGGCCTGGCAGCGCCTTGCCAGACGCCGCCAAGACCCTCACATTAGCGGCTGACACTGCCGTGAAGGGATTCCTCGCCAATGCGCCAGCCGCTCACCCGGGAGCTGACCAACCTGATCGAACGCGGCCGCGACCGCCAGCTTCGCCTGGCGGTCACCGGGCTCTCGCGTTCGGGTAAGACCGCCTTTCTCACCTCGCTGGTCAACCAGCTGCGCCATGCCGGCCTCGAGGCCCGGCTCGACCTGATGCCGGCGGCCCGTGACGGACGCCTGCTGGGCGCCCGCCGGGTCAGTCAGCCCGACCTGGGCGTACCGCGCTTTCCCTACGACCAGGCGATGGCGGCGCTCGATAGCGTGCCGCCGCGCTGGCCGGAGCCAACCCGCGGCATCAGCGAGCTGCGTCTGTCGATCCGCTACCGCCCGGCCAGGCGCGCCTGGCTGCGCAGCGAGACCGCCGAGCTGAGCCTCGACCTGTTCGACTACCCCGGCGAATGGCTGCTCGACCTGCCACTGCTGGGCCACGACTACCTGGGCTGGAGTCGCGCCACGCTGGCCGGCGCCGGCGAACAGCGCCGCGCCCTGCTGGCCGAATGGGAAGGCATCGCCGCCGGGCTCGACCCGGCTGCCGAGGCCAACGAGGCCGAGCTTGCCGACATCGCTGCGCTCTATGCGCGCAGCCTGCAGGCCGCCCGCGAGGCGGGTTTCGCCAACCTTCAGCCGGGACGCTTCCTGCTACCCGGCGATCTCGAAGGCGCCCCGGTGCTGCAGTTCTTCCCGCTACCGGCGCTGGCCGATGCCGACGAAAAGGAGCTGGCCAGGCTGCCCCCGGAGAGTGTCTACGCCACCCTGGCGGCACGCTTCCACCACTATCAACAGCATATCGTGCGGCCGTTCTACCGCGACCACTTCCGCCGCTTCGACCGCCAGATCGTGCTGGTCGACGTGCTCGGCGCGCTGAATGCCGGCCCGGAACGCTTCGAGGACCTCTCCCAGGCGCTCACCACGCTGATGCAGAGCTTCGATTACGGCAAGCGCAGCCTGCTCTCACGGCTGTTCGCGCCGCGCATCGACAAGCTGGCGATCGCCGCCACCAAGGCCGATCACGTCACCCCCGAGCAGCACGCCAAGCTGACCGCCCTGCTCGAAGCCCTGCTGGCCGAACCGCTGCAGGACCTGCGCTATGCCAACGTGCCGGTGAAGGCGCTGTCGCTGGCGGCGATCCGCGCCACCGAGGCGCTCGAAGTCGCGCAAAAGGGGGAACACACACCGGCCCTGCGCGGCACGACCCTGGAAGGCGAAGAGGTTCTGGTGTTTCCCGGCGAAGTGCCCGCTCGGCTACCGGAGGCCGATTTCTGGGCTCGCCAGGGGTTCGACTTTCGCGCCTTCCGCCCCGCCCCGCGGGAGGACGGCGCGCTACCTCACATCCGGCTCGATGCTGCCCTGGACTGGCTGATCGGAGACAAATTGCAATGAACGACCGCCGCCACGATCCGCAGGGCGACGACCCGCGCCCGGCTCGCCGCTTCACCCTCGACGCGCCCGAATCGACGCCGCAGGAGGCGCCGCGCCCACGCCTGGATTTCGACAGCCAGTTGCCCACGCGCCCCGTGGAAGCGCCTACGCCAAGCCGCGCCGAGCGCGACTTGGAAGCAAGCCTCGGCAAGCCGCGCAAGCGCCGCTGGTGGCTGTTCGGCCTGCTCGGCGGCGGCATCGCCCTGGGCACGGCCGAAATGGTCGTACGTCTGCCCGAGGCACTGCTCGGCGGCGATTGGCTCAGCGGCGGCTGGCACTTGCTGGGGATAGCCGCCATTGCCCTGGGCGCCGGCGCGCTCCTGCGCGAAGCGTGGCGGCTGCGCCGCCTCAAACGCCACGACGCCCTGCGCAGCCGGCTGGCCGAGTTGCCTCAAGCCGATGCCAAGCAGGCACTCGGGCTGGCGCGGGTGCTCAAGCACCAGCTCGGCCTCGACGACGACCATCCTCACTGGCAGGCCTTCCTCGCCGCCCGCGAGCCGTATCACGGCGGCGCGGAAGTGCAGCAGCTGCTGGCGCATCACCTGCTGGCCCCGCGCGACCGCCAGGCACGGCGGCTGATCTCGCGTATGGCCGGCGAGACGGCGGTGATGGTAGCGGTAAGCCCGCTGACGCTGGTCGATATGTTCCTGGTGGCGTGGCGCAGCCTAGCGATGATCGACCGCATCTGCCGTCTCTACGGGCTCGAGCTGGGCTATGCGAGTCGGCTGCGCCTGGTGCGCAACGTGCTCTACCACATGGCCTTTGCCGGGGCCACCGAGATGGCCGGCGACGCCGGCATGGAGCTGCTGTCGCTGAACCTGGCCGGACGTCTTTCGACACGTGCCAGCCAGGGGATGGGGGTGGGCCTGCTCACTGCCCGCCTGGGCCTGCGCACCCTGCGGCTGACCCGGCCACTGGTCTTCGCCGAGGGGGAGGCACCACGCATGGCCGACCTGCGCAGCGAGCTCTGGCAGCAGCTGAGACGGCTGGAGGAAACCAAGTAACGGAAAGGAGATCGGACAAAAGCTTGACCTTGGTCATGACGTTTCGGGCGCAACCGGCTACGCTCGCTGATAACTCAGTTAAACAGCGAACCAAGGACCTGTGATGTACAAATCGATTCTGGTACCCGTCGATGGCTCCGAAGGTGCGAAGAAGGCGCTAGATGTCGCCTGTCAACTGGCCAACCAGGCCGACGCCACCCTGCACATTCTGCATATTCCCGAGGAGCTCGCCCACGAGACGACGCTGGTGTGGGGTATCGGCGCCATCGCCATCGAGGCATCGCGCCAGGAGCGAGAAGAGATCGGCAAGCAGGTCGTCGACAAGGCCGCCGAGGCCGCACGCGCCAACGGCATCCAGCATGTCGAGACGGTGGTCGGCCAGGGCGACCCGGCCCGCACTATCATCAGCGAAGCTCGTCGTCGCGGCGTCGAGGCGATCGTCATGGGCAGCCGTGGCCTGAGCGACCTGCGCGGACTGGTGGTGGGCAGCGTCTCCCACAAGGTCAGTCACGTGGCCGAGTGCACGGTGATCACCGTACGCTGATCTTCCCCCAGCCGGACGCCGCTCGGCGCGCTCGGCCTGCCACCCAGCGACTGAACCCGAGCATTGTGGTTCACCAAGGGCGAGGCACCGCAAAGAGCCGATCTGCGCCGCGAACTCTGGCAACGACTTCGAAAGTCGGAAGAGACCAAGTGAATGACGGCAATCGACCAGGCGTTTGACGCCGGTCATGACGTCACGCGTGCAAGGGGCTAGGCTCGGGGTATCCACCCCCTACCCCGGATAAGGAAAGTGTCATGTACCAATCCATCCTGGTTCCCGTCGACGGTTCCGAAGGCGCCAAGAAGGCTCTGGATGTCGCCTGTCAACTGGCCGGCAAGGCCGATGTCACCTTGCATATCCTGCACATCCCTGAGGAGCTCACACACGAGGCGACGCTGGTTTGGGGCATCGGCGCCATCGCCATCGAGGCGTCGCGCCAGGAGCGACAGGAGCCTCGGGCTCGCCAGGATATCGGCAAGCAGATCGTCGACAGGGCAGAGAAAGCGGCCCGTGCCAAGGGCGTGACCCGCATCGAGACGATCATCGGCCGCGGCGACCCGGCTCGCGCCATCGTCAGCGAAGCCAAGCGCCGCGGCGTCGAGGCCATCGTCATGGGCAGCCGCGGCCTGAGCGACCTGCGCGGGCTGGTGGTGGGCAGCGTCTCGCACAAGGTCAGTCACATTGCCGAAAGCACCGTCATCACCGTCCGCTGAGTGACCTGCCGTTGGCCGCCAGCCCCCGGACAGGGCAGACGGCCATTCGCATCGGGTCAAGCCAGACGCTGCTCCGTTTCGCGATCGAACAGCACCGCACGAGCCATGTCGATGCGCAGCGCCAGACGCTCGCCTGCCGCGACCCGACACTTGGGCCCGACCCGGGCCGTCGCTTCGCCCTCGCCAAGCTTGAGCTGCAGCAGAATATCGGCCCCGGTCGGCTCGACCACGGTGATGCGCGGCGATAGCAACACGCCTTCGGCATCGTCGCCGAGTCGCACGTCGTCCTCGGCGAAGTGCTCGGGGCGCAGCCCCAGGATCACCTCTCGTCCCACCTGACCGGCCATGGCCGGCGTCTCCCGCTCCTGCGGCCAGGGCAGTTCCAGGTTCTCCTCTCCCGGCGTTGCCACGCGCAAAAGGTACCCCCCTGGTTCGCCATCCAGGGTGGCACCGATGAAGTTCATCGACGGCGAACCCATGAAACCGGCCACGAACAGGTCCACCGGGTTGTTGTAGACCTCGTCGGGAGAGCCGAGCTGGAGGATGCGGCCATCGCGCATCACCGCGATGCAGTCGGCCAGGGTCATGGCCTCGATCTGGTCGTGGGTGACGTAGACGATGGTGGTACCCAGGCGCTGGTGCAGCTTCTTGATCTCGGTGCGCATGTCCACGCGCAGCTTGGCGTCGAGGTTGGAGAGCGGCTCGTCGAACAGGTAGACCTTGGGCTCGCGGGCCAGCGCCCGCCCCATGGCGACGCGCTGGCGCTGGCCGCCGGAGAGCTGCGAAGGCTTGCGCTCGAGCAGGTGCGAGATCTGCAGCAGGTCGGCCACCCGCTCCACCGCCGCCTCGCGCTCGGCCTTGGGCACCTTGCGCATCTCCAGGCCGAAGCTGATGTTCTGACGTACCGTCATGCTCGGATAGAGCGCGTAGGACTGGAACACCATGGCGATGTCGCGCTCCGCCGGGGTCTGCCAGGTGACGTCCTCGCCGGCGATGCGGATCTCGCCGGAGGTGACCGGCTCGAGGCCGGCGATGGCGTTCATCAGCGTCGACTTGCCGCAACCCGAGGGGCCCACCAGAATCAGGAACTCACCGGAGTCGATCGCCAGGCTCACGTCCTTGAGCACCCGCTCGCTGCCGAAATTCTTGCATACGTTGTTGATTTCAAGCGCTGCCATATCCAAAACCTCTTGATTGTTCTGTTGCTCAGAGGGCCTTAGCCTTTGACCGAGCCTGCCGTGAGCCCACGCACGAAATACTTGCCGGCCAGTACGTAGACGATCAGCGTGGGCAGCGCGGCGATCATCGCTGCCGCCATGTCGACGTTGTACTCGCGCGCCCCGGTGGACGTATTGACCAGGTTGTTGAGTGCCACCGTCACCGGCTGGGTGTCGTGGGCCGAGAACGCCACGCCGAACAGGAAGTCGTTCCAGATCTGGGTGAATTGCCAGATCACCGATACCACGATGATCGGCGCCGACACCGGTAGCAGAATGCGCCAGAAGATGCGGAAGAAACCGGCACCGTCGAGCTTCGCCGCCGATACCAGCTCGGTCGGCACCGCCACGTAGAAGTTGCGGAAGAACAGCGTAGTGAAGGCGATACCGAAGACCACGTGGACCAGAATCAGGCCCGCGCGTGAGCTCGACAGCCCCAGCCAGCCGAGCGTTTGCGCCATGGGCAGCAACACCACCTGGAACGGAATGAAGCAGCCGAACAGCATCAGCGCGAAGAGCAGCTCCGAACCCTTGAAACGCCACTTGGTCAGGGCATAGCCGTTGAGCGCCCCGATGATGGTGGAGATCAGCACGGCCGGCACCACGATGGCGATGGAGTTGAAGAAGTAGACGCCCACGCCTTCGCAACGCATGCCGGTGCAGGCTTCGCCCCAGGCCTTGGTCCAGGGTCCCAGGGTCGGTTCCTGCGGCAACGAAAGCAGCGAGCCGGGAGTGATCTCGGCCAGCGGCTTGAGCGAGGTGACCAGCATCACTGCCAGCGGCAGCAGGTAGAACAGTGCCGCCAGCAGCAACACGGCATAGAGCAGGGCCCGGCCCAGTCGCGCACCGAAGGTGCGGCGTCGAATCACGTTATCCATGGCGACGGTTCCTCAGCTCGGAGTAGAGATAGGGAATCAGGATCGCCAGCACACCGCCCAGCATCAGCATGGCGCTGGCCGAACCCAGCCCGATCTGCGCCCGGGTGAAGGCATGGGCGTACATGAAGGTGGCCGGCAGGTCGGAGGCGTAGCCGGGGCCACCGTTGGTGAGCGCCACCACCAGATCGAAGCTCTTGATGGCGATGTGCGAGAGAATCATCACGGCGCTGAACACCACCGGACGCAGGCAGGGCACCACCACCCGCCAGTAGATACGCGGCAGGCTGGCACCGTCGAGCTGGGCGGCCTTGAGAATGCTGTCGTCGATGCCGCGCAGCCCGGCGAGGAACAGCGCCATGACGAAGCCCGAAGCCTGCCACACCGCGGCAATCACCAGCGTATAGACGGCCATGTCCGGATCGACCAGCCAGTCGAAGCGGAAGTTCTCGAAGCCCCAGCCACGCACCATGGCCTGGATGCCGAGGCCGGGGTTGAGCAACCATTTCCACACCACGCCGGTGACGATGAATGACAGTGCCATGGGATAGAGGTAGATCGTGCGCAGCGCGCCCTCCTGGCGAATGCGCTGGTCGAGCAGGATGGCGAGCACCAGCCCCAGCGCCAGACAGATGGCCACGAACATGCCGCCGAATACCACCAGGTTGGTCGAAGCTACCCACCAGCGGTCGTTAGCCATCAAGCGGGCATACTGGGCGAAGCCGACGAAGTCGTAGCTGGGCAGCATGCGTGAGCTGGTCAGCGACAAGATGAAGGTCCACAGCATGAAGCCATAGACGAAGAACAGCGAGATGGCGGCCGACGGTGCCAGCACCAGCTTGGGCAGCCAGGCCTGAAGCAGGCCTGCATGGCTGCGCCGGGCACCGGGACCAGCGGCCGGACGCACCGCGCGAGTTGACAGGGACATAGCGGGAAACCTCGGGCGTGAACGACGTGCTACTGGAACGGACCTGCCGTGGCAGGCCCGTCCCGCTTTGCTGCTGCGGGTTACAACGCAGCCTGGGCGGCATTCACCATGCGCCGGGCAGCCTCTTCGGCAGCCATGTCACGCGAGTTGAAGTAGTTGGTCACCACATCGAAGATGGCGCCCTGGACGTCGGCGCGCACGGCCATGCCGTGAGCCATGCTGGGCACCAGGCCGCCCTCCTCGGCGGTGCGCTGGAAATCTTGCATGGACTGCTGCGCACACTGGTCGAACTCGCTCATGTCGAGGTCGGGGCGGGCGGGAATCGAGCCCTTGGCCAGGTTGAAGGCCTCCTGGAAGGTCGGCTCCAGTACCAGGCGTGCCAGGGCCTGCTGAGCCTCACGCTCCCCGTCCTCGACACGGAACATGGCCAGGCTGTCGATGTTGAAGGTAAAGGCATCCTGGGTGCCCGGCGCCGCGGCGCACAGGTAGTCCTCGCCGGCGGTAAGCCCGGCGGCGGTGAACTCGCCCTTGGCCCAGTCGCCCATCAGCTGCATGCCGGCATCGCCGTTGATCACCATGGACGTGGCAATGTTCCAGTCGCGGCCCGGCATGTCGTCGTCCATCAACTCGCGCAGACGCTTGAAGGTCTCCAGCGCCTCGATCATCTGTTCGCTGCCCAGGGCCTGCTCGTCGAGCTCGACCATGGTTTGCTGGTAGAACTCGGTACCGCCGGTAGCCAGCAGCACGGTTTCGAACACGGTGGCGTCCTGCCAGGCCTGGCCGCCGTGGGCCAGCGGCACGTAGCCGGCCTCGCGAATCGCCTCGCCGGCCGTGAACAGTTCATCGAGGGTGGTGGGCATCTCGACCCCGGCCGCCTCGAGCACCTCGGGGTTGGCCCACAGCCAGTTGACCCGGTGCACGTTGACCGGCACCGCGACGTAGCTGCCGTCGTGACGCATCACCTCGGCAACTGTCGGGGGCAGCAGCTCGTCCCAGCCCTCGGCATCGGCCACCTCGTCGAGTTCGCCGAGCAGGCCGAGCTCGCCCCACTCCTGGATCTCCGGTCCCTTGATCTGGGCTGCCGACGGCGGATTGCCGGACATTGCCCGGGACTTGAGAACGGTCATGGCAGTTTCGCCACCGCCCCCGGCCACGGCGAAATCCTGCCAACCGTAGCCTTCCGCCTCCATCAGCTCCTTGAGTACGTTGGCCGCGCGGGCCTCACCGCCCGAGGTCCACCAGTGCAGCACCTCCACCTCGGCGGCATGCGCGCTCGCAAAGGTCAACGAAGTTGCCGCGGCGGTAGCCACGACGAGGGCCGTTTTCTGGAACGAGGTCTTGAACGTATACATCGGCATGCTCCTGCTGTTGTTATTGACGCCGGCTTCGACCGGAGTGTCATAACGCTAACCGAGAGCCGCCCGCGGTAGGGTTACCTAGTCCTACAAAGTATTGTGCAAATATTACAAGACCGTAACGTTGCTCGGGCGCGGCAGGAGGAGTGTGACCTCGAGCCCGCCCTCGGGGTGATTGGCCAGTCCGATCTCCCCTCCCATGGCCCGTGCGATATGCCGCGAGATGCCGAGCCCCAGCCCACTGCCGCCGGTATTGCGGCTGCGCGAGGGCTCGAGGCGTACGAAGGGCGAGAAGACACGCTCCATCTGCGCATCGGGTATTCCCGGCCCGTGATCGCGAATCACAATCGCCAGCCGCTGCGGCGAATCGTCCAGCGTCACCTCGGCGCGCCGGCCGTAGAACACGGCGTTCTCCATCAGATTCGCCAGGCAGCGCTTGAACGCCAGCGGTTTTACCGGCAGCACCTCGGCACGCCCCGAAACGCTCACCCGTCCCCCCTGGAGTGCCAGCTCACCGGCAAGCTCCTCCAGCATGGCTCGCGGATCGACCGGCTCCACCGCTTCGTGCAGGTCGAACCCTTTCACCGAGGCCAGGGCCCCCTTGACCAGTAGGTCAAGTTCGTCGAGCGAGGCGCAGAAGCGCTCGCGCTGCAGCGGGTCGTCGAGCATCTCGGCGCGCAGCCGCAATCGCGTGATGGGAGTCTTGAGATCATGTGAAATGGCCGAGAACAGCCGCTCGCGCTCCTCGACCTGGTCGCGAATTCGCTCCTGCATGCGGTTGAACGCCGAAGCGGTGGCAACGACCTCGCGTGGGCCGGTCTCGCGCAGCGGCGGCGCGTCGAGGTCATCGCCCAATTGAAGCGCCGCCCGCGACAGCCGTGCCAGTGGCCGCGTCACGCTGCGAATGCCGAGCAGCGACAGGCCGATCACCGTCAGCAGCACCATCAGGCTCGCCAGAAGCCGCTCGCCGGAGAGCCAGCGATACTCGTTGAACAGGTCGGGCACCGGTAACAACGTGGCCACGTAGAGCCAGGTCTCGGGGCCGAGCTCCATCTGCACCACCAGTATCGGCGGCGACAGCGGCTCCATCAGCAGGCTGTGCTGACCCCAGCGCGGCGGCAGGTCGTGCAGCAGTACCTCGTTGTTGTACACGCGCAGGGTCTCGGGACGGGAGAATTCCACCAGCACGTCGTCGATGTTCAGCTCGCGGGTCAGGATCTCGCGGAAATTGTCCACCACCAGCGTCTTCTCCCGCCCCGAGCCGATGTCTTCCACCGGAATGCGACGCTCGTTGACACTGACGAAGAAGCGCGTGCCGCCCATGTTGCGCAGCTGGTCGAGCACGATATGGCGGTATTCATAGGGAAGCGAACGAAAGAAGCGCATGGTCGAGGCCACGCTGTAGGCCACGTTGCGCGACAGCTCGTCGAGCTGTTCGAGCTGGCTGGAGCGCACCTGGGAGGTCCATACGGTATAGCTGGCCAACTGGGCGGAGAGCACGCCGACGATCATGATCAGCACGAAGCGACCGCGCAGCGTGCGCGGCAGCAGGGGCACCAGGCGTCGGCGCCAGCGCTTGACGTGCCGCTCGCTCACGTCAGCGCTTCGACCCGGGCGGTGAAGACATAACCGGCCCCGCGCACGGTGCGGATCAGCTGATGGTAGTGGGTATCCTCGCCCAGGCGCTGGCGCAGCCGGCACACATGCACGTCGATGGAGCGATCCAGCGGCGGTGCCGGCCGGCCGCGGGTCAGTTCGTACAGCGCCTCGCGCGACAGCACCTGCTCAGGGTGTTCGAGGAAGACCTGCAAGAGCTGGAAGTCGGCACCGGAAAGCGGCGTGCGCGTCTCCCCTTCATCGATCAGCTCGCGGGTCATGCGGTCGAGACGCCAGGGCCCGAAGGCCACCATGCGCGCCCGGGCCGGATCGCCGGCGACCCCGCCCCGGGCCCGGCGCAGCACCGCCTTGATACGCGCCAGCAGCTCACGCGGATTGAACGGCTTGCCCAGGTAATCGTCGGCGCCCAGCTCCAGCCCGAGGATACGATCGGTCTCGTCAGCGCTGGCGGTGAGCATGATGATCGGCACGTCGCTGGCGCGGCGAATGTCGCGACAGATGGTGAAGCCGTCGTCGCCGGGCAGCATGATATCGACGATGAGCAGGTCGGGGGCTTCGCTTGCCACCAGGCGATGCAGCGCCTCGGCATCCTCGGCGGCCAGGGCACGATAGCCATGGCGTCCGAGGTAATCGACCAGCAATTCGCGGATCTCGGGGTCGTCGTCGACGACGATCAGGGTGGCAGGCGTAGTCGTCATCGTCTTCCGATGGCAGAGGCGCTGCCTGGGCAACGCCGTGAATCGTTGTCGTTATGGGCTCGATGATGGGCAAGCCGGATCGGCGCGGCAAGGGACCCTAGACCATCGTCGCAGAATCGACCCGACCCAGAGGGCCGACTCAGAGAGAAAAGCGCTGCTGTAGATGCCTGGCCACGGCCGTCTCGGCATGGTGGCCGATTCGCCGTGCCACGGGCACCCGCTGGGCCAGTTCGGGGTGCGCATTGGCCATGACGTGGGCCTCGCCGGCCAGGCACAACATTTCGGTGTCGTTGAGGTTGTCGCCGAAGGCCAGGCAGCGCTCGCTGTCGATCCCGAGCGCAACGAGCAGCGCCTCCAGCGCCGTGCCCTTGTTGACGCCTCCGGCCATGATTTCGAGTGAATTGACCGTGGAGTAGGTGACATGCAGGCGTTCACCGTGGTTCGAGCGCACCTCGGCCTCGAGCCCTGCCAGCCGCTCGGGATCGCCGATGTAGAGCACCTTGCCGACCCCCTCCCCGTCGAGGCTCGCCGGCTCGACCACACGATAGCCGAATCCGGTATGAGCGTGGTAGGCCAGCAACCGCGGCGCGGGGGCATCGATCAGCCACTCGTGCTCGAGGTAGAGATTGAGGCGCACGCTGTCGTGGCGCTCGAGCGCGATCAGCTCACGCGCCAGCTCGGCCTGGAGATGACGCGAGGCCAGCAGCTCGCCGTCGGGGCCGTGCAGGTAGGCGCCGTTGGTGCTGATCACGTGAATCGGCACGCCCAGACGCTCGCGGAAGGCCAGCATGTCGCGGAAGTGGCGCCCGGAGGCGAAGGCCAGATGATGTCCCTGCTCGGCCAGCCGGCGCAGGGTCTCGATGGTCTCGGGGTGCAGGTCGTGATTGGCATCCAGCAGGGTGCCGTCGAGGTCGGAGACGATCAGGTGAGGGGTCATGGCGATCCATTGCATCGAGTCACGCATATGAGGCTAACGCAAGGCCATGCCGTTTGCCCAGAGTCGCTCACGACTCGCCTGGCGTCATCATGCTTGAACGAGACCGGGCCGGACGGTCGTGGCGTCCGGCCTTCGTGCCGATGCCAGGCAATGCCTGCCGCTGCCCAAAGAGAGCCAGGCAACATCAGGCAAGTCCAGGGCGATTCTCCAGCGCGCTGGCCACGGCAGCGGCCTTGGGACCGACCACCAGATGCCAGACATTGCCTCCCAGGGCCTGGGTGCCCTGGCACCCGAGTCGCTCGAGCAATGCCTCATCGAGATGCTTGCCGTCGGCGAGTTCGACGCGCAGGCGAGTCCGTGCCTGGGCCCCGAACCCACGCAGGTTGGCCTCACCGCCCAGGGCGGCCAACCAGCGGGCGGTCTCTTCGCGCGACAGCGGTGCAGCCGCTGCTTCGGCAGGCTTCGATGGCTCTCCTTTATTGGCCTTGTGTGCGACCGCAACCCCGCCCTCCTGGGCCGTCGCCGCGCGAATCTCGTCGGCAACGCCATCGGCGATGGGCCCCAGGATGACCTGTAGGCCTCCGCCGCGAAGCCGCATTACCCCACGCGCGCCCAGACGCTTGAGCGCCTCCTCGTCGATGGCGTCCGGATCCTCCAGCACCAGGCGCAGGCGGGTGGTACAGGCACCGATGCTGCTCAGGTTGCCCGCCCCGCCGAGGGCGGTGACGAAGGCGGGGCCGTGCTCGCTGGACGCGGAGGCGTCGCCGGCGGCGGGCGCTGTCGTCTCGGGCTCGCGACCCGGCGTGGTCAGGTGGAAGCGAGCAATGGCCCAGCGGAAAGCGCCGTAATAGATGCCGAAGTAGGCTAACCCCACCGGCAACAGCATCCAGCCGTTGTTGGACAGGCCATAGGAGAGAGCGAAATCGAAGGCGCCCGCCGAGAAGGTGAAGCCCAACTTGACGTCGAGCCAGTGCATCAGCGCCATCGAGATGCCGGTGAGCAGCGCATGCATGAGATAGAGCAGCGGCGCCAGGAACATGAAGGTGAATTCGATGGGCTCCGTCACCCCGGTCAGGAACGCAGTAAGCGCCAGCGACAGCAACAGGCCGCCCACCTGGGCACGCCGCCCCTTGGGCGCGGCATGGTACATGGCCAGGGCAGCCGCCGGCAGGCCGAACATCATCACCGGGAAGAAACCGGCCATGAAGCTTCCTGCCGTCGGGTCGCCGGCAAAGAAACGGTTGAGGTCGCCGCTGGCCAGCGTGCCGGAGGCCGACTCGAAGCTGCCGAAGACGAACCACACCAGGCTGTTGAGCACATGATGCAGGCCGGTCACGATCAGCAGACGGTTGAGCGCTCCATAGACGAACAGGCCCAGCTCGCCGGCATCGATCAACCATTGTCCGAGCGCATCGATACCCTGCTGTACCGGAGGCCAGATAAAACCGAAGACGACCCCCAACACGACCGCCGCCAGCCCCGTGGCGATGGGCACGAAACGCCGACCGCCGAAGAACGCCAGGTAGTCGGGCAAGCGTATCGCCTTGTAGCGGTTGTACAGCAGCCCCGCCACGCTGCCAATGATGATGCCGGACAGCACCCCCATGTCGATATCCGGGTTGAGCGAGGTCAGCACCGCATCGAGCACCAGATAGCCGACCACGCCGGCCAGCCCAGCGGCACCGTTGCTGTCGTCGGCAAAGCCGATCGCCAGGCCGATGGCGAAGATCAGCGCCAGATTGGCGAAGATGGCTTCGCCGGCGCTGGCGACGAAGGCGATGTCCAGCAGGTCCGGCTGGCCCATGCGCAGCAGCAAACCGGCGATCGGCAGCACGGCGATGGGCAACATGAGGGAGCGTCCGAGCTTCTGCAGCCCGGCCATGGTCCAGGCACCCATGTCGGTCGTCTTCATGACGGTAACCTCTCGGTGATCGTTGTTGTGGTGTCTTGCTGCGCTGTCTGCCAGCTCGTCAGGCGGGCGCGCACGGCCGCGGCATCCGCCAGGCCCAGCAGGGCCGGCAGCTCCGCTGCCAGGCGGCCGGCATCGAGTCGCCGAACGGCCGCCTTGACGGCAGGTACTCGGGCGGGCTCGACGGAAAGCTCGTCGACGCCCAGGGCAACCAGTACCAGCGACGCCAGAGGATCGCCGGCGGCAGCGCCACAGACGCCGACCGGACAGCGCCCGGCAGCGCCTTCAACGGTGACCTGGACCAGTTTGAGCACCGCGGGGTGCAGCACGTCTGCCCGCGCCGCCAGGTCCGGATCCTCGCGATCCATGGCCAGGGTGTACTGGGTCAGGTCGTTGGTGCCGATGGAGAGGAAGTCCGCTTCCTCGGCCAGGCTGGCTGCGCACAGGGCGGCACTCGGCACCTCCACCATCACGCCCAGCTGGGGCCGGACGGTCAGACCGAGTTCCTGCGCCACACTATCGAGGTGCCGGCGCACGGCCACCAGCTCGGACACCTCGCTCACCATCGGCAGCATAATGCGCAGCGATCCGAGCGGCTCGACCCGCAGCAGCGCCCTGAGCTGGGTTTCCAACAGCTGTGGCAAGCGCTGCCAGAGGCGCACGCCGCGCACCCCCAGCGCCGGGTTGGCGACCGCGGGCAGCGGCAGGTACGGCAGCTGCTTGTCGGCGCCGATGTCGAGGGTGCGGACGATGACCGGCTTGCCGCCCAGGGCGCGCATGCTGGCCTGGTACTCGTGGGCTTGGTCGTCCTCGCCGGGAGCCGCGGAGCGCTCGAGAAAGAGGAATTCGCTGCGCAGCAGGCCGATGCCATCGGCACCGGCTTGCGCCGCCATCTCGGCCTCGGCCGGCGAGCCCACGTTGGCACACACCTCGACCCGACGCGCGTCAAGAGTGACCGCCGGCAGGTGGGCGGCCCGCCGCTCCTCCTCCACCTGATGCCGCCGGGCTGCGAGAGAGGCCTCCACCTCGGCCAGGCGAGCCGCAGACGGCGACACCTCGAGGCGTCCTCGCTCGCCATCGAGCACCGCGCGCTCGCTGCGGGCCCGATCCAGCGCGGCGCCCATCGATACCAGGCAGGGGATCCCCCGAGCCCGGGCGAGAATCGCCACGTGCGCCGTGGTGCCGCTACGCGCCAGGCAGAGACCGGCGAGGCGACACTTGGCCAGCGCCACCAACTGCGACGGCGTCAGCTCGTCGGCCACGACGATGGCCCCCTCCGGCACTGCCGCCTCGTCTTGTTGCCCAGGCTCGGCAAGCAGCGCCATGACGCGCTGCTGCAAGTCGCGCAGGTCGGCGATGCGGCCCGAAAGCAGTGAATTGCCACTCCCGGCGAGCCGCTCGGCCTCGTCATCGAGCGCCTCGCGCCAGGCCTGGCCGGCGCTGCGTCCTGCGCGTATCGCAGCGAGCGCAGCCTCGGTCAGCGCAGGATCCTCGAGCCAGGCCCGATGGGCGCCGAAGATCTCCGCCTCGCCGTGATGACCTTGCCGAGCGGCCTGAGCCTCGGCCTGTGCCAGGGCCTCCCCCGCCCGGCTCAGAGCCTGTTGCAACTGCGGCCACTCCGTCGCCTCGCCCTCTCCTTCTCGCGGTACCCTGGGCAGCGGTGGGCAATAGGCGACCAACGGTCCCACCGCCAGCCCGGGGCCGGCCACCAGGCCCACCAGCTCCCCTTCACCCAAAGGCCCGTCGTCAGCCACGGTCTGGCTCGGCACGGTATGGTCGTCGGCCTCTAGGGTGGTCAGTAGCGTCTCGACCGCCTCCAGGGCGGCTTCGGCCCGCTCGCCTCGGGCCGTCACGTTCAGCGCATCTCCCTCGACGATCCCCAGGTTGAGTAGTGTACTGATGCTGTCGGCCTCGGCTGCGCCGCCGCCGTGCTCCACCGTCATGCTGACAGCGTGGCGTCGGGCAATATCTCGCAGCCTTGCCGCCGGTCGCGCATGCAGGCCGGCACGCAGGGCCAGGGTGAGGCGCCGGGTTGCCGTGGGGCCTGTCGCGTCACGCTGCACCGTTACCGCAACGGTACTCACCTCTTGCGCCAGCTCGAGCAAGGGCTCACCGCGCACGACACGGGCACCGCCAGCGAGGCTGGGCTTTGCCAGTCGCCAACCGTCGGCGGCCGTCACGATCAGCGGCGTGATCAAGGAGCTGGCCCGTTGCGCAATACGGTCGGCGTCGAAGCGGCACAGCGGGGCGCCGGTTGACACCCGGTCGCCTACTGCAACCAGCAGCTCGATGCCCTCGCCACCCAGCTCGACGGTGTCGAGGCCCAGGTGGAGCAGCAGCTCCACGCCCGCTTGCGTCTTGAGGGTCACCGCGTGGCGGGTCCGTGCGCACTGGACCACCTCGCCGTCACAGGGGGCGTAGAGACACTCATCGAGAGGATCGAGGGCGATGCCATCGCCCAGGACACCGTCGGCGAACACCGGGTCCGGTATTTCGCCGAGGGGGACCACGACGCCATCGACGGGCGCGTGCAGGATCAAGGGAGAGGCGCTCATGAAGTTCTCCACTCATTGTTATTGGGGCAGCCAGCGCGTTTACGCCCGCTGTCGTCGTCACAGGGTGCAGGTCACCTTGTTGAGATGTCGGGGACGGTCGGGGTCGCTGCCCCGCGCCACGGCCAGGTCGGCTGCCATCACGTAGAAGCTCTGGATCACCGAGAGCGGCTGCAGCGCGTCGTGGCCGGCGTCGACCAGGGTCAGCCGTCGCCTGGCCACGCGCTTGTCCGCCGCCAGCAGCACCCGTGCGCCAATGCTCTCGAGCCATTCGGCCAGCTCCAGCAGCCCCGCCTGTTCGGGGCCCGGCGGAGCGAAGACCAGCACCGGGTAGCCCGGACCGATCAGCGCCATGGGCCCATGGCGAACCTCGGCCCCGCTGAAGGCCTCGGCCTGGATGGCACAGGTTTCCTTGAACTTGAGCGCCGCCTCCTGGGCCACGGCCAGGCCGGCACCACGACCGATCACCAGCAAACGATCGCTGCCCGTCAGCGCCTCCACTGCCGTCGCCCAGTCCTGCTCCACGGCACGGCTCAGGCGCGCCGGCAAGTCATCCAGGGCGGCCAGCAGCTCACGGTCCCGGTTCCAATGGCCCAGCAGTTGGGCCGCGGCGGTCAGCGTCGCCAGGTAACTCTTGGTCGCGGCCACGCTACGTTCGTCACCGGCATAGAGCGGCACTTCGCTGTCGCTGACCGCCCCCAGCGGAGACTCAGGCGTGTTGACCATCGCCAGCGTATACGCCCCGGCCTCGCCGAGGGCGCGCTGGGTAGCGACCAGATCGGGACTTTGCCCCGACTGCGAGACGGCCAGCGCCAGCTGTCCTTCGAGCCGCCATGGCGCCCGGGCCAAGGTGGTGAGCGACAGCGGCAGCGAGGCCACGGGGATCCCCCGGCTCTTCATGCACAGGTAGGCGAAATAGCTGGCCGCGTGGTCGGAGCTGCCCCGCGCCACCGTGACTGCCGCAGCCGGCGGTTCGCGTCGCAGGTGTTCGCCGAGCTCGGCCAGGGCGTCGGCATTGCGCGGCAGCTGACCGCGGATGCGCTCGGGCGCATTGCGTGCTTCGTCGAGCATCAGGGACATCAGCGTTCTCCTTCGATGATGCGGCCCTCGACCACCACCGCCTGCAGGTTGAGATCGACATCCAGCAACACCAGGTCGGCGACGGCACCTTCCGTCAGCCGACCGTGATCTGCCAGGCCGAGGAAGTCGGCGGGGAAGCGCGACAGCCGGTCGGAGGCATCGGCCAGCGACAGGCCGAGCTGGACCAGGTTGCGCAGCGCCTGATCCATGGTCAGGGTGCTGCCGGCCAGGGTGCCGTCGGCCAGGCGTACGCCACCCAGGCACTTGGTCACGGTCTGCTCGCCTAGGCGGTAATCGCCGTCCGGCATGCCGGCGGCGGCCGTGGAATCAGTGACCGCATAGAGATGTGGAATACAGCGCAAGGCGGCGCGAATGGCACCGGGGTGCACGTGCTGCAGATCGGGAATCAGTTCGGCATAGTCGGCATGGGCCAGGGCCGCCCCTACCATTCCCGGCTTGCGATGGTGCAAACCGGTCATGGCGTTGAACAGATGAGTGAAGCCGCAGGCACCATGGCCAAGGGCGGCGACACCTTCCTCGTAGCTGCCCAGGGTGTGGCCCAGCTGCACGCGGACGCCGCGAGCCGTCAGGTGCCGGATCAGCTCGCCGTGGCCGCACAGCTCCGGCGCCAGGGTCACCAGCCGGATCGGTGCCAGCTCGCACAGTGCATCCACCTCGGCAATCTCCCCGGGGCGTGCATGCGGAGGCTGGGCGCCGAGCTTGCCGGGATTGATGTAGGGGCCTTCCAGGTGCACGCCGAGGACACGCGAGGCGTCGGCGAGAGGCGCCTTGATATAGGCATCGATATCCGCCAGCGCACGGCGAATCTCGGCTTCCGGCGCGGTCATGGTCGTGGCCAGCAAGCTAGTGGTACCGAAGCGCACGTGGGTACGCGCCAGGGTGGCCAGCGCCTCGCCCCCCTCCATGGTGTCGGCGCCGCCGCCGCCGTGAACGTGCAGATCGATGAAGCCCGGCAGGATGCGCGGCTGCGCGTTCTTCAGCGGGTCGACCGGCTCGCCCGAGAGGCGGCTGATGCGCCCCGCCTGCCACTCGATTTCACCCAGGCGCCAGCCCTCGGGGGTCAGAATATTGCCATGAAGCATGCCGGCGCCTCCTAGCGGGTCAGCTCGACCATGAAGTCGTAGTAATCGGTACGGCAATAGGTGACGGTGAGCTCCGCCGCCGTGCCGTCACCCAGATATCCCAGGCGGGTGATCTTCAGCAGCGCCTGACCACTGGGCACCTCGGCCAGCTCGGCCAGCTCGTCATCGGCATTGATTGCCGTGACATGTTGCAGGGCCCGGACTATCGGCTTGCCGGCCGCCTCCATGACGGCGTAGAGCGATGTCTCCACCGCCAGCGGGTCGGGCAGCACCGCGGCGGGCAGGCAGCTCTCCTCCACTGCCATCACCACCTCGTCTGCCAGGCGCAGGCGCCGGAGCCGTGCCACGCGCGAGTCGGCGCCCAGCCCCAGCCGCATGCTCTCTTCGGCACTGGGCGTTGCCAGGCTGCGCGACAGCCAGTGGGAACTGGGCGTGAAGCCGCGCTGGGTGAGCATCTCGGTAAAGCTCACCAGCCGCGTGAGGGACTGATTGAGGCGTGGCGTGATGAAGGTGCCCGAGCCGCGGCTACGCCGGATGAGGCCCAGCTCTGCCAGTCGATCCAGTGCCTTGCGTGCCGTGATGCGCGATACGACAAGCGCTTCGGCCAGACTGCGCTCCGAGGGAAGCGCCTCCCCGGCCTGCCAGGCTCCGGCTTCGATGGCCTGCTCCAACTGGCGGGCAAGCTGCTGGTAGAGCGGCGTGGCCCCGGCGGGGTCGAGCCGTAACTGCTGAAATCGTGTGTCCATGGGGAACCTCGTGGCCTTACCAATATCAGTCCACTATAGACCCACTTAAATACCAATCAAATACCAATTGCTCGCAACTTTCGTCTAACCCTGACGCGCATGACGGCGATTGTTCTGCCCTGTGCGATCCGTTAACCCCCTGATTCTTCGATACCATGATGGCAACGTTTGGCGCTGGCCCAAGGAATCCGTATAGTGGCCCTCCCACCCCGCCACACGTTCGTGATCATGCTGCAGAACAACCCGCTGCTCGCCCAGCTCAAGCAACAGATTCGTGAGACCACGCCCCGTGCCGAAGGCGTGATCAAGGCCACCGAGAAGGGCTTCGGTTTCCTCGAGACCGACGACGGTCAGTCCTACTTTGTGCCACCCCCGGCCATGAAGCAGGTGCTGCACGGCGATCGCGTCCAGGCCGTGATCCACGAAAATGGCGACAAGACCTCCGTCGAACCGGATACCCTCGTTGAGGCGGGCCTCAGCCGCTTCATCGCCCGGGTGCAGAAGCGCGAGGGACGCCTGGCGGTGGTGCCCGACCACCCCTCGATCAAGACCGCGCTCAAGGCGCGCATCAAGAACAGCCTCGACGAGGCGAGCATCGGCGATGGCGACTGGGTCGTGGCACGGCTGGTGCGCCATCCGCTCAAGCCCGAGGACCGCGCCTTCTTTACCCAGATCGATGAGCTGGTGGCCAAGGCCGACGACCCCGCCGTGCCGTGGCGGGTGACCCTGGCGCGCCACGCTCTGGAGCAGGAGTGTCCCGACGCCGGCGACGATTGGCCGCTCCGCGACGAGGGCCTCGAGCGCGAGGACCTTACCGCCGAGTCCTTCTTCACCATCGACAGCGAGAAGACCCGCGACATGGACGATGCTCTGCGCATCGTGACCCGCGAGGGCGGCGGCTGGCGACTGACGGTGGCCATCGCCGACCCCACCGCCTATGTCGAGGAAGGGCATGCCGCTGACCTGGAGGCGCGCACCCGCGCCTTCACCGTCTACCTGCCGGGCCAGAACGTCACCATGCTGCCCGAGCAGCTCGCCGACGACCTCTGTTCGCTACGCGAGGGCGAGGAACGCCCGGTGCTGGCCTGTACGCTGGACGTGGAAGCCGATGGCAGCCTGGGCGACTACCGCTTCTTCGCCGCCACCCTGCGCTCCCGGGCCAAACTGGTCTACGACCGGGTCTCGGACTGGCTGGAAGGTCAGGGCGACTGGTCACCGGCCGAGGGGATCGACGAACAGCTGCGTGCGCTGCGCGACATGACCGAAGCGCGCGCCGCCTGGCGCACCGAACATGCGTTGGTATTCAAGGACCGCCCCGACTACGTGTTCGATCTCGACCCGGCGGGCAACGTCCTCGACATCCGCATCGAGCAGCGCCGCATCGCCAACCGCATGATCGAGGAGTCGATGATCGCGGCCAACGCCTGCTGCGCGCACTATCTGGCGGAGCATGTCGGCCACGGCATCTTCAACGTGCACCGCGCCTTCGATCCGGAAAAGACCCAGGCTGCGCATGAATTCCTCACCGCGCAGGAAATCGAGGTCGAACTCGAGGCGCTGTCGGAGCTGCCGCGCTACAAGGAGCTCAAGCGCGCGCTGGAGAGCCGCGACGACGCCTGGCTCGACGCCCGCCTGCGCCGTTTCCAGGGCTTCACCAGCATGTCCGCCCGCCCCGGCCCGCACTTCGGCCTGGGTCTGGCCGCCTACGCCACCTGGACCTCGCCGATCCGCAAGTACGGCGACATGGTCAACCATCGCCTGATCAAGCGCGTGCTCAAGGGCGAGCAGGCCCCGGCGGAAGCCACCCAGGCGCTGACCGAGCAGCTCACCGAACGGCGCCGGTTGAATCGCATGGCCGAGCGCGACGTCAAGGACTGGCTCTACGTGCGCTACCTGACCCCGGCAGCCAAGGAGCAACAGGCCTTCGAGGCCGAGATCTTCGGCATCAGCCGCGGCGGCCTGCGCGTGCGCCTGGTTGCCAATGGCGCCACGGCCTTCGTACCGGCCCCGCTACTGCACAGCGACCGTGACAAGGTGGTCGTCGACGACAAGGAAGGCCGCATCCAGATCGAGGGCGAAGAACGCTACAAGCTCGGTGACCTCATCCGCGTCGAGCTGGTCGAGGCCCGCGAAGAGACCCGCTCACTGGTGGCACGCCCGGCCCAGTGACGCGTGCGAGCCGAGTCCCCTCGAGGCCCCGCAGGCTCCCCTGCCGGGGCCTCATCGCCGGGGGCGTGGAAGTGCGGAGTGTCGTATCAACGGAGGCTTTGAGGCAAGGTAATCAATAGAAACGACTAAAGGTGGCTGAGGTCACCCTCAGGGAAGCCAACGCGATGGCAGTACACCTTGGGCTGCGCGGCAAATCGGTCGCCACCTTGCTGCTGGCATGTCTGCTGGCACTGATACCCGCCCTGCTCATTGGCTGGGTAGCCGTCGATGAGGTGCGCCGCCACTTCGCCACGGCCTATGCCGAACAGTACACCTTGCTGCAGATGCATCGCATCTCCGCACCGGTCGCCCGCGAGCTGGCCCTGTCACGCCGCCTCGCCAACTCGGTCGTGACCCGTGAGTGGCTACGCCAACCGGACGATCCCGAACGTCAGGCTCGCTTCTTCGCTGAGGCCGAAGGCTTTCGTCAACAGTTCGGCAGCAACGCCTACTTCCTCATCGACCACGCCACGGGCGACTACTACTTTGCCGACCGGCACGATGCCGAACCGAGCCCCGACTATCGCCTCTCGCCCGATGGCATCCGCAACGCCTGGTATTTCGACACCATGGCGAGCACGTCTACCTACGCCATTGCCATCCGAGCCGACCCTGTCCTCGAGCGCAGCATGCTCTGGGTCCAGGTCAAGGTGCGCGATGAAGGGGCACTGCTCGGCCTGGCCGGCGGCGCCCTCGACCTCGATGAATTTCTGACGCACTTCCTGCGCGCCCGGGCCCCTGGGGTGACGCCGATGATCGTCGATCCGCGGGGCATGATCCGCGTCCACCCCGACCGGAGTAGCGTGCGCAGCGGCACGGACGTTACCCCCTTCGACACTGACAGCGACCAGCACATTCTCTCGTTGTTCGACGATGCCGAGCAGCGCGACGACTTCAGGCGCGCAATGCAGCAGGCAGCGCGTCGGCCCGGCAGCATTCGCACACTTCACGCCGACATCGATGGCGAAGCCAGGCTGCTCTCGGTGGGTTACATTCCCGAACTGCAATGGCTGCTGGTGACGTCACTGGACATGTTGACAGCGCCCATCGTCCAGGGGCGCTGGTTCTGGCCGCTGGTCGGGGCGCTGATACTGATTCTGGCCACCTTGGTGGCAGCCTTCGGCTATGCCTCCAATCGCCTGGTCCTCAAACCGCTGCAACGGCTGACCCAGTCGGCCCGCGCCATCGCCGACGGCGATTATGCCTCGCGGCTCCCCAACGAACGCCGCGACGAAATCGGCACGCTCTCACGGGCCTTCTCGCACATGGCGCAACAGGTGGAAGATCATACGCGCAACCTCGAAACCCAGGTGCGTGAGCGCACTCACGAACTGGAAACGGCACATGCGGCAATGGCGGCTGCCCACAAACAGCTCGGCGACTCGATCCAGTATGCCAGTATCATTCAGCGCGCCATCCTGCCGAAAGAGCAGCTCAACGAAGGACTGGCCCCGTGTCACGCCGTACTCTGGAAGCCACGCGATACCGTGGGCGGCGACTTCTACCTCTTCCGTGCCACGCCCGAGGGATATCTGATCGGCATCGTCGACTGTGCCGGCCACGGGGTGCCGGGGGCGCTGATGACCATGCTGACGCGCGCCATCATCGACAACGCCATCAACCACCACGGCGCCGACGACCCCGCCGCCTTGCTCAACGAGATCGATCGCCAGTCGCGTGAGCTGCTGCCAGAAGCGCAGCTGCCCTCTTCGATCGCCACCAACATGGATGTCGGCCTGGCCTGGGTCGACCCGGCAGGTCGCCGCCTGACCTACGCCGGTGCCAAGCTCGACCTGTACGGCAGCGACGGTCGCCAGCTGGAGCGTCTCAAGGGCGGTAAGCGTGCCCTCGGGCACCGCCGCCCGTTACAATACAGCAATCATCACGTACCGCTACGGCCCGGATGGCGGTACTATCTGTGTAGCGACGGTTTTCTCGACCAGGCGGGCGGAGAACACGGCTTTGGCTTCGGCAACAGCCGCTTCGAGGAGCTGGTGCGCTCCCAGGCAACGGCGCCACTCGACGCCCAGATCGCCGCTTTCGAACGGGCACTGAACGACTACCGCGGCCACCGCCCTCAACGCGACGACATTACCCTGCTGATATTCAGCTCGGCGCTGGATGCTTCCGAGCATGCGCATTCACACCAACCGGGCCCCGGTCGGGAGTCCACATAGCAGAGCCAAGGATTTGCCATGGATCTATTGAGTATGAGGGAGCGCTACGAGCATGAGCGCATCATGCTGTGCTTCAACGGCCCCATATCCCATAGCCTGATCGAAGAGATCGGCAAGGCGCTGCGCAACTACCTCGATACCCAGCAGGCTGCCCCTTCGGCAGCCATGGACGTCTTCGCCGTCTATATCGAGATGACCCAGAACATTCGCCACTATGCCCGCCGCCAAGGTTACGATGACACGCTGGCGGCCGCCACGGTCGCCGTGGCACGCAGCGAACAGGGGCACTATCAGGTCAGCGCAGGCAATCTGGTCGAGCAGGCCGACGGCGAGCGCCTGGTTGCCGCCATCGAAGCATTGGCCCCGCTGGACAAGCTGGCGCTCAAGCAGGCCTACAAGCAGCAGTTGCGCCGCCCTCGGGAAGCCAACGTTCACGCTGGGGCCGGCCTCGGCCTGCTCGACATGGCCCGCAAGTCCAGCCGCCCGCTGCAAGCGGTGTTGCAGCCGCTGCCGAATCAGCGCAGTTTCTTCAGCCTGACAGCCACGATCTGACCTTTGCCATGACGACCATGATTTCCGATATCGACATTGCCGGCAACGAGTCCACGCCGACCATACGCAGCGACTGGCAGGCCGGCCTTCTGGCCATGCAGGGCGATTCCTATCCGGAGAATTCCTACGAACTCTTCGACAACGTCATTCGCTGGGTACGCCACTTTCTGGACAGCGAGCAGCGCCCGCTTCACCTCGAGCTGGCACTGGTTTACCTGAACACCAGCTCGGTCAAGGCGATGATGGATATCTTCGACCTGCTGGAAGACGCCTTCGAAACGGGCCGCCAGGTCTCGGTGACCTGGCACTACGATGCACGCAACGAGCGTATCGCCGAACTTGCCGATGAGTTTCGCGAGGATTGCAGCTACCCTTTCGCCATCACTCCTGCGAAAGACGAGTCATGAAGGATAGTCACGACGATGCCCTGCTGGCGGAGGTGGCTGCCCTGCTCGAGGCCTCCGAGCATGACGGCCACCCGCTCCATGACGCCCTGCAGCGCCTCTACCGCCATCACTGCGAGCAGCGCGGGCAGATGCAGCGCCTGATCGAGATCTCCGATCGTTATCAGCTGCTGGCCATAGAAGCCCGCCAGGTGACCCAGCAGCGCTACGAGCGAACGCTACGTCGACAGCACAAGCTTTCACGCATTTCCGATGGCTACCAGGCCCTCATCCAGGAGCGCAATCAAGCCTTGCACCAGGCTTCGACACATGACCCCCTGACCGAGCTCCCCAATCGGCGCCTGATCGGCGAGCGCCTGGAGTCACTGGTCGAAGCGCGGCGCCGCTTCACCCTTGCCCTGCTGGATATCGACCATTTCAAGGCGATCAACGACCGCCACGGCCATGACGTGGGCGACCGCGTGCTGGTGGCACTGACCCAGGTGTTGAGTGAGAGCCTGCGGGAATACGACCTTTGTGCGCGTTGGGGCGGGGAGGAATTTCTGCTCCTGCTGGTCGATACCGACCGCAGCGAAGCCCATACCATCGTGGAACGATTGCGCTCACGCCTCGCCGAGGTCTGCATACGCTGCGAAGACCAGACCATCTCGGTGACGGTCAGCGCCGGGTTGAGTCAGCATCATCCCGGCGATCCCCATGAGGTCACCGTGAAGCGTGCCGATCAGGCACTGCTCGAGGCCAAGCGGGCGGGCCGCGACCGGAGTCTCACCGATACCCCCTAGGCTTGCCCCGTGCGCCCCCAGCTTCCTGCCGTGCCGCCTCACGCTTCTTGGCCGACCAATCGATGGAAGGCCCCTTGAGCCCGTGCCCACCGGCATAGGGTGACGGCTCAGGTGGCCGCCAGCCTTCCAGCAGCGCAGCATCCAGCCGGAACACTTCGACACCGATGGGGTGGCAGGTCAGCAGCGGGTCGCTGGCATTGGGTCCCCAGAGGTCCACCGACAGATCCCCTCCCGGACAGCACGACAGCGCGCAGAGCAGATCGATCTCGGCGAACAGCTCCAGGTAGTCCCCTTCGCTTGCCGGGCAAGCCTTCATGAAGTACTGGTCGTCGTCGTTGAGCCCTGTGCACTGAAAGACGTTGAGCACGTCGTGCACGTCGAATTCGGTGAGGCCATGCGGCAATACCGCACGTACCAGATTGGAGTGGCAGTGGTGATCGAAGTCTTCCCCGGTCAGCAGGCGATTGACGTAAGGGTCGCAGCGGGTGCCCAGCAGGTCGTGTATGCGCCCGCCCTGCTCGTCCCTGCCGCTGCCGTCAACGCCATAGCTGGCCAGGGTATCGTCGATGATCGTCGCCATGGGCCGCAGGTAGGGCAGCGTCGACCACAGGCGGTCGAAGGTCGAGACATGGGCACGCTGCAACTGGCGGGTGCGCGAGGCCCAGAAGCGCTCACGCGGATTGTGCAGGTGCCACAGGTTGAGGTCGCCGACCTGCGGGCCTTCCAGGGTAGAGAAGCGCACCACATGCCCCGCCGGTACCTTCCAGGCACGACCGTCGCGGATCGGCACCACCAGCGAATCGACCCGCTCCCGGGCATTCGGCTCGGTCAAGCGAGCATAGAAGGCCCGATCGACGTCGAGTATCGAACCGCGTGTCGCCTGATAAGCGGCGGGAGCCTGAGTCATGAGAGACCTCCTCCGAGAACGTTCCCTTCAGCGTAACCCATGCCGTACCATTCGTTCACCGCAGCGCTCAACGCTCGTCGCGGTGTCTCTCGTCAGTCGCGCATGGCACGCGCCAGCACATCGCCGATCGGCTTGACCAGATAGCTGGCGAAGGTGCGCTCGCCGGTATGGATCATGACCTCGGCCGGCATGCCGGCCAGCAGTTGCATGTCGGACGTCATCTCCTCGCGCCCCGCCTCGATGACCCGCACCCGGGCCCGATAGAAGTCCCGCCCGGTGCTCTCATCCTCGAAGCTGTCGGCCGAGACGTGGATCACCTCACCGGCAACGGCATGGGTGAGCCCTTGATTGAAGGCGCTGAAGCGAACCTCGGCCGACTGGCCGACATACAGACTGTCGACATCGCTGACCGGAACGCGCGCCTCGACCACGAAGCCTTCGTTGCTGGGCACGATCTCCAGGATCGGATCACCCGCCCCGATCACCGCCCCGAGCGTATGCAGCTGCAGGCCGACCACGGTTCCCGTCACTGGCGCAGTCACCGTGGTACGCCGTACCTCGTCGGACAGCGCCGTGATCCGCTCCTCGGCGTCGCTGATCCGCTCCTGGACTTCGCGCAATCGTTCGCCGGCCTCCGCCTGGAACTCCTGCCGGCGGATCTGCTTCTGCAGCTCGTTCTCGCTGATCTGCGCCGCAATCCGGGCAATGACGGATTCCTGTTGGGCGGTTTCCCCTTCGAGTTCGAGGATGTCGCGCTCCAGCTCGCGCAGCCGCTGCCTGTCCCCCAGGCCACGCTCGAACAGACTGCGAAGATCGCTGGCCTCCTCGCGCAGTGACGCGATCTGCTGGCGGTTGTACTCCACCAGGGTTTTCAAGCCCTCGCGCTGCTCCTCGTACTGGCGGGTCTGCTGATCCAGCGTTTCCAGCGTGCTTTGCAGCGACTGCCGACGCGAGAAGAACAGGCCGTGCTGCACCGCCAGCACCTCGCTGACACGCTCCGACTCGCTCTCGCGCAGCTCCTCGGGAAACGACAGGGTCGACTCCTCGGCAAGCTCAGCGGCCAAGCGAACCTCGCTGGCCCGATTGATCAGGTACTGAGTTCGTGCCACCTGCAGCTGCGAGGCGGCTCGGGTATTGTCGAGCACCACCAGCACATCGCCAGCCTCGACATGGTCTCCGTCGGCCACGCGTATCTCGCTGACGATGCCGCCCTCGTAGTGCTGCACCGTCTTCTTGAACGAGGCGACCGAGACCTTCCCCGTGGCCACTACGGCGATGGCCAGATCGGCCGATACCGCCCAGCCGCCGAAACCGCCGAAGGCGACCAGCAGGATGGCGAGCCCCAGGCGGCGGTAGCCACGGCCTTCGGTGGGTAGCGTCGCGGATGTCATGACTGCCTCCTGCCTTGACGGGCGGATAAGGGCGACACTCGCCGCTCACCCGAGCCAGCGAGACGTGCCATGACCTCGTGGGCAGGACCGAACAGGCGCATCCGCCCGCGATCCAGCACCAGCAGCTTGTCGACCCCCTCGAGGATGCCGCGCCGGTGACTGACCACGAACAGCGTCACCCCCTCCTCCTTGAGCCTGCGCAGCGTCTGCGCCAGGGCGCGCTCACCGGCGTCGTCGAGATTGGCGTTGGGCTCGTCGAGCACGACCAGCACGGGGTCGCCGTACAGCGCTCGCGCCAGGCCGACTCGCTGGCGCTGACCGCGCGACAGGGCGCCATCGGCAACACCAAGACGCGTCTCGTAGCCTTCCGGGAGGCGCAGAATCATCTCGTGCACGTCGGCCCGTCGCGCCGCCGCCACCACCTTCTCATCGTCGACCTCGCCGAAACGGGCAATGTTCTCGGCGACGGTGCCATCGAACAGCTCGATATCCTGCGGCAGGTAGCCAACCCAGGGCCCCAGGGCGTCACGATGCCAGTGCGCCAGGCTCGCCCCGTCGAGGCGCACCGTGCCGCTGTGTGGTTGCCAGATCCCCAGCAGGGCACGTGCCAGCGCGGTCTTGCCGGCGGCGCTCGGCCCGACGATACCGACATGCTCCCCCTTGGTGACACGCAGATCGATGTCCTGCAGCACCGCCACCTCGCTGCCGGGAGGCACCAGGCTCACGCCTTCGAGGGCGACCTCGCCGCGAGGCGCGGGCAGCTCGAGCCGCTCGGCCTCGACAGGCGACTGCTCGAGCAGCCGGGTGAGGCGCTGGTAGGCGTCACGCGCGCCGACGAAGCCCTTCCAGCTGCCGATCATCTGGTCGATCGGCGCCAGGGCGCGGCCCATGATGATCGACGCGGCGATCATCATTCCCGGGGTCACCCGACCATCGAGCACCAGCAGCGCACCCACGCCGAGGATCAGCGACTGGGCGAGCACGCGTAGCACCTTCGATAGATGAGTCAACGAGCCGGATCGATCGCTCGCCTGTGACTGCTTGATCAGCGCGGCCAGGTGGCGCTGCGCCCAGCGCCGGTGCAGCCCGGGCAGCATGCCCATGGCATGCACGGCTTCGGCATTGCGCAGGTTGCTCGTGAGCAGGGCCTGGGCCTGGATATGCTCATTGCCGGCCTCGGCCAACAGGCGCTTGGTCGCCCACTCATTGGCCAGGGCCAACCCCAGCAGTATGGCGCCGGCCAGCGTGGCAAAGACGCCGAACCAGACGTCGAACAGAAACAGAATGCCCAGATAGAGCGGTACCCAGGGCGCATCGAAGAAGGCGAACAGGCCGTTGCCGGCCAGGAACTGGCGTACGCTCTTCAGATCGTCGAGGGGCTGGGCACTGCTCGGCCCGGGAAGGGCGCGTGCACGTTCGAACACGGCGCGATAAAGCCGAGCGCTCATGCGACTGTCGAGTGAATTGCCGACCCGCACCAGAAGCCGCGAGCGAACCAGTTCCAGCCCGCCCATGACGATCAGCAGGAAAATGACCACGAGCGTCAGCATCAGCAGCGTCTCGCGGCTACCCGTGGTAATCACGCGATCATAAACCTGAAGCATGTAGAGCGCCGGGGTCAGCATCAGGAGATTGATGCACAGACTGAAACCGCCAATGGCGAAGAAGGAGGCGCGACACGACTTGAGGACTTGCTGGAGTTCGCTCAACGACTGACTCGACGACATGACACCACACGCTGGAGAATCGGGAAATCGGGCAACGCACTCCCTGTATCGCGCCGGGTGCCTAGACTAGCAAAGCGCCACGCATTGCCAAGTTATCGTTAAACAGCCTTTTGTTACTCATCTTAGGAATTTGCAACCCAGATCGAACCTCATACTTTTGCATGAGACAAGTAATTATTCGAAGGATCAGTAATTTAGCTGCCAGCGCGACGAAACCCTCTCGGTAACACGACTCGAGTCGGCGCGCCGTCCCCGTTGTCTGCCGCTTCGCTTCCTGCGTAGCATCCCCCGCCAGGCCGCGCCAGTGTCCGGTCCAGCCGTTGCTCCAGGGTTCAGGGAGGCATGGCCGTGCGAGCTGCCTGGAGGCTGGACGAAGGGGCGATATCGGCCGGGCAGGGATGCCTTGCGAGTCAGACGAACCCACGGGAGACATGAATGAGCACGACTCATCTGGCATCGGGCATCACTGCCGACGAACTGGAAACCTTGGTCGAAGACGCCGATGCAGGCGATGTCTTCGTCTTTGCCGACGGCGAGTACCGCTTCGACGATGCCATCACCCTGACACGCTCCGACGTCACTCTGCGCGGCGCCGGTTCCGAGCGTACGACCCTGCGCTTCAGTGACGCGGCCCTGGCCTCCAACGATGCCCATGCCATTCGCGTCGAACCCGACACGTACGATCGCGAACTCGGCCAGCTCGAGACAGACCTGTCGGCAGGCGGCAGGAGCGTCACGCTCGCCTCGACCGAAGGCCTCGCCGCGGGGGATACGCTGCGCATCTGGCAGGACAACGATACGGCGTTTCTCGACGAGATCGGAGACACCTCCTGGCGCAAGCAGCAGCACGCAGAGCTACGTACCAGTATGGCCAAGGTCGAGGCTGTGGACGGCAACCGCGTCACCCTCGACCGCGGCGCCCATTTCGACTTCGCCGCTCACGACGCCCGCGCCGAGCGAGTCGACAGCGTCGACAACATTTCGCTGGAAGGGCTGGGCCTGGCATTCGACCTGGGCAGCCCGGATAACGCCGACTTTTCGAACGTCGAGAGTGAGCTGAACGGTTATCAGGCAGTGTCGCTGGATGGCACGGTCAACGCCCGCCTCGACGACGTCAGCGTCGTCGACGGTCCCTCCACCGCTTTCCACTTCAGCCGTGCGCTGGACATCGAGGCACAGGACATTTCGGCCCGTGGCAGCTTCAACAAGGGTAGCGGCGGCAACGGCTATGCCTACGAGCTGAAGGAGAGCTATGACGGCAGCCTCCAGGGCCTGGAAGACAGCGGCATGCGTCATGGCCTGCTGTTCGCCTCCTGGCGCTCCTCCGTCGGTAACGACGTCGAGGTGAATTTCACCGACCGCGACATCAACTTCCACGGCGGACGCGACCATGACAACCTCGTCCGTGTCGCCCAGTCGATTCGGGATAGCGACGCCGATGAACTCTCTCCGGCGCTATGGGTAAACGCCGGGGGCGAGAGCTTCGGCGCCATTACCGACCTCGATGCCAACGAAGTTCGCTTCGACTACCTCGTCGGTACGCGCCGCGACGATGCAGTGCAGGGCTCGGACGATGGCGTCTACCTCAACGGCGGCCTGGGCCACGACGAGCTGCTTGGTGGCGCGGGCCACGACATCCTGCAGGGTGGCGTCGGCGACGACTGGTACGACGGCACCAACCGACTCGATGGGGGGGCCGGGATCGACATTGCCCGCTACACCCAGCCACTCGATCGCCATCGCCTCGAGTTCGAGGGCGACACGGTACGCCTTCGCAGCGACAAGGACGCCGACGACACCCTGATCGACATGGAGTATGCCGTCTTCGGCGATGGGCGGACCCTGCACATCCCCACGCGGCGCGTGTTCGAAGGCGAGGCGTTAGAGACGCCATCGCCCGAGGCGATCCTGGCCGACGAGCATCTTCCCGGCGGCCTCGTCGACGACGGCACCGAACTGGCAGTGAACGCCGGCACGACGACGCGCTGGGACGACGGCTATGTCAGCGAGGTCTTCGTCGAAAATGTAGGTGACGAGACGATCGAGGACCTGGTCCTGCGCCTCGCCCCTGAGGATGAGGTCGACAAGCTGTGGAACGCACACGCCGAGCATGTTGGAGACGACATTCTGGTGCGGGACGACACTCCCTCCTCGCTCGCTCCTGGCGAAAGCTGGCGTTTCGCCTATCGGGCCCAGGGCGAGACCCCAGAGTCGATCGGCAGCGTCCAGGCTGACAGCAGCGGTGGCGAGCTCGACGTACAAGTGCTGGGCGTCGAGGCTCCGCGATACGACGAACTGGTCGGCTGAGACTGTCTCGCCAGCCCAGACGCAAGAAGAGCGCCCCTCAGGGCGCCCTTCTTGGCCTTTCGGATCGTCGTGGCCGCTCTTACCAGCCGGTGACGTCCTTCAGCGCATCGCCGATCTCGGCCAGGGAGCGAACGGTACGCACGCCGGCGTCTTCCAGCGCGGCGAACTTCTCGTCGGCGGTGCCCTTGCCACCGGAGATGATCGCACCGGCATGACCCATGCGCTTGCCCGGAGGCGCAGTGACACCGGCGATGTAGGACACCACCGGCTTGGTCACGTTGGCCTTGATGAACGCGGCAGCCTCTTCCTCGGCGGTGCCGCCGATCTCACCGATCATCACGATCGCCTCGGTGGCCGGGTCCTTCTCGAACATCTCGAGGATGTCGATGAAGTTGGAGCCCGGGATCGGGTCGCCGCCGATGCCCACGCAGGTGGACTGGCCGAAGCCGTGGTCGGTGGTCTGCTTGACCGCTTCATAGGTCAGGGTGCCGGAGCGCGACACGATGCCGACCCGGCCCGGCTTGTGGATATGACCCGGCATGATGCCGATCTTGCATTCGCCCGGAGTGATCACGCCGGGGCAGTTCGGGCCGATCAGGCGTACGCCCAGCTCGTCACACTTGACCTTGACGTCGAGCATGTCCAGGGTCGGAATGCCTTCGGTGATGCACACGATCAGCTTGATGCCGGCATTGGCAGCCTCGAGGATCGAGTCCTTGCAGAACGGGGCCGGAACGTAGATCACGCTGGCCTCGGCGCCGGTCTTCTCGACCGCTTCCTTGACGGTATTGAACACCGGCAGGCCCAGGTGCTCCTGGCCGCCCTTGCCCGGGGTGACGCCGCCGACCATCTGGGTGCCGTAGGCGATCGCCTGCTCGGAGTGGAAGGTCCCCTGCCCGCCGGTGAAGCCCTGGCAGATGACCTTGGTGTTCTTGTCGATCAGGATGCTCATTACTTGCCCTCCGCTGCCTTGACGACCTGCTGAGCCGCATCGGTGAGGCTCGTGGCAGCGATGATGTTCAGACCGCTGGAAGCCAGCTTCTCGGCGCCCAGCTCGGCGTTGTTACCCTCGAGGCGTACCACGACCGGCACGTTGACGCCGACCTGCTCGACGGCACCGATGATGCCCTCGGCGATCATGTCGCAGCGCACGATGCCGCCGAAGATGTTGACCAGCACCGCCTTGACGTTGGTGTCGGAGAGAATCAGCTTGAACGCCTCGGCTACGCGCTCCTTGGTGGCGCCGCCGCCGACGTCAAGGAAGTTGGCCGGCTTGCCACCGTTGAGGTTGACGATGTCCATGGTACCCATCGCCAGGCCCGCGCCGTTGACCATGCAACCGATGTTGCCGTCGAGAGCAACGTAGTTGAGGTCCCAGGCGGCCGCTTCGGCTTCGCGCTCGTCTTCCTGGGAAGGATCGCGCATCGCCTGCAGGTCCGGGTGACGATACAGCGCGTTGCTGTCCAGGTTGATCTTGGCGTCGAGGCAGTGCAGGTTGCCTTCGTCGGTGATCACCAGCGGGTTGATCTCGAGCAGCGCCAGGTCCTTCTCGTGGAACAGCCGCGACAGGCCCAGGAAGATCTTGGTGAACTGCTTGACCTGGTCGCCTTTCAGGCCCAGAGCGAAGGCCAGCTCACGCGCCTGGTACGGCTGGGCACCGACCAGCGGGTCGATCTCGGCCTTGAGGATCTTCTCGGGGGTTTCTTCGGCGACCTTCTCGATCTCGACACCGCCCTCGGTGGAAGCCATGAACACCACGCGACGCGTGGTGCGGTCGACCACGGCGCCCAGGTAGAGCTCGCTGGCGATGTCGGTGCAGTTCTCGACCAGAATCTTGGCGACCGGCTGACCGTTGGCGTCGGTCTGGTAGGTCACCAGATTCTTGCCCAGCCACTGTTCGGCGAAGGCCTTGGCCTCTTCCGGGCTCTTGATCAGCTTGACGCCACCGGCCTTGCCGCGGCCACCAGCGTGAACCTGGGCCTTGACGACCCACATTTCGCCGCCGATCTTCTTGCAGGCTTCCGCCGCTTCCTCGGGGGTATCGACCGCGAAGCCCTTGGATACCGGCAGACCATAATCAGCAAACAGCTGCTTGCCTTGATACTCGTGAAGGTTCATCGATTCATGCCATTGGTTGCATGTGACTCGAATGGTAACCGCGAAACACCGCCTGCGACGGTCGTTGTCGGGTCACCCCCGTTCGCCCCCGGTACATCGCCGGGCACGACGCGCCATCCTGCGGGATGGCGCTTGTTGTACTGCATGAGCTGGCTTACTTACTTGCGCTTCTTGCGATTGGCCATGTGGATGGCGTGGCCGTCCACCGCCAGCGCCGCCTCGTGAATCGCCTCGGAAGTGCTCGGGTGGGCGTAGCAGGTCAGGGCCAGGTCCTCGGCGCTGGAGCCGAACTCCATGGCGATCACGCCCTGGGCGATCAGCTCGCCGGCGTGCTGGCTGACGATGTGCACGCCCAGGATGCGATCGGTCTCGGCGTCGGCGATGATCTTGGCCATGCCTTCCGGCGCGTTGTTGGCCAGCGCCCGGCCGTTGGCCGAGAACGGGAAGCTGCCGGTCTTGACCTCAATGCCCTTGGCCTTGGCCTCCTGCTCGTTCATGCCGACCCAGGCCACTTCCGGCGAGGTGTAGATTACACTGGGAATGGCGTCGTAGTTCATCTCCGCCTTGTGGCCGGCGATGATATCGGCCACCATCACGCCCTCTTCGGAGGCCTTGTGGGCCAGCATCGGGCCGCGTACGCAGTCGCCGATCGCATAGATGCCCGGCACGCTGGTGCGGCATTGGTCGTCGACGTGGATGAAGCCCCGCTCGTCGAGACCCACGCCGACGCCATCGTCGACCACCCCCTGGGTATAGGGACGACGGCCGACGCAGACGATCAGCTTGTCGAAGGTCTGCTCCTGGTCGCCGCTGCCGTCGCTGTACTTGACCACGACCTCGCCGCCCTTGACCTCGGAACCGGTGACGCGCGCGCCGAGCTTGATGTCCAGCCCCTGCTTCTTGAGCAGCTTCTGGGTCTCCTTGGCAATGGCGCTGTCGACCATCGGCAGGAAGCTGTCCATGGCCTCGAGCACGGTCGTCTCGGCGCCGAGACGACTCCACACGCTACCCAGTTCCAGGCCGATGACGCCGGCCCCGATCACGCCCAGGCGCTTCGGCACTTCGGTGAACTCCAGCGCCCCGGTGGAGGTGACGACGATGTCCTCGTGCAGCGGCGTCGGCGGAATCTCCACCGGCACCGAGCCTGCCGCGATAACGATGTTGTCGGCCTCATAGGTGGTCTTGCCGCCGTCGTGGTCGGTGACCTCGACCTGCTTGGCGCCGGTCACCTTGCCGGTACCGTCGATCGCGGTGACACCGTTGGCCTTGAACAGGGCGCTGATGCCGCCCACGTTCTTGGCGATGACGGAGTTCTTGAACTCCAGCATCTTGGCCACGTTTGCCTTGGGGGCTTCCAGATCGATGCCGATCTCGGCGAAGTGATCGCGCGCTTCGACGAACTTGTGGGATGTCTCGAGCAGCGCCTTGGAGGGAATGCAGCCCACGTTCAGGCAGGTACCGCCATGCACGGTCTTGCCTTCCTTGTTGACCCATTTCTCGACGCAGGCGGTCTTCAGCCCCAGTTGGGCGGCACGGATGGCGGCCACGTAGCCCCCGGGGCCCGCACCGATGACGATCACATCAAATTTGTCGGCCATGTGGTTTTCCTGTTGATCGGTTCGCGTTTGAGTCCGTTGATACGGGCGCCGTCAGATATCCAGCAGCAGGCGCGCCGGATCCTCGAGCAGCTCCTTGATGGTCACCAGGAACTGCACCGCATCCTTGCCGTCGATCATACGGTGGTCGTATGACAGGGCCAGGTACATCATTGGGCGGATCTCGACCTTGCCGTTGACGGCCATGGGACGCTCCTGGATCTTGTGCATGCCCAGGATGGCGGTCTGCGGCGGATTGAGGATCGGCGTCGACATCAGCGAGCCGAAGATGCCGCCGTTGGTGATGGTGAAGGTGCCGCCCTGCATCTCGTCGATGCCGAGCTTGCCGTCACGCGCCCGCTTGCCGAAATCGACGATGCCCTTCTCGACGTCGGCGATCTTCATGCTGTCGGTGTCGCGCAGCACCGGCACCACCAGGCCGCGGTCGGTGGAAACCGCCACGCCGATGTCCTGGTAGCCGTGATAGACGATGTCGGTGCCGTCGATCGAGGCGTTGACGTCGGGGAAACGCTTGAGCGCCTCGGAGGCCGCCTTGACGAAGAAGCCCATGAAACCGAGCTTGACGTCGTGGGCCTTGAGGAAGGTGTCCTTGTACTGAGCGCGCAGGTCCATCACCGCGCCCATGTCCACCTCGTTGTAGGTGGTGAGCATGGCGGCGGTCTGCTGGGCCTGGACCAGGCGCTTGGCGATGGTCTGGCGCAGGCGGCTCATCGGCACGCGCTTCTCGGGACGCTCGCCTTCGACGACGGGCGCCGCCACGGCGGGCTGCTTGGGCGCAGCGGCGGGCGCAGCGCTCTTCTTGGCCGTGCCGGCCTGCACGGCGCGCTGGACGTCCTCCTTGAGTATGCGCCCGCCCTTGCCGGTGCCGTCGATCTTGTTGACATCGAGGTCGTGCTCGGCGACCAGCTTGCGTGCGGCCGGCGCCAGGATCTTGTCGCCGATCTTCTCGTCGCCCGAACCGTCGTCGGCGGAAGCCGCCGGGGTCTTGTCGGCGGCCGTATCTGCAACGCCACCAGCGGCACCTTCGGTGAAGATCGCCAGTACCGCCTCGGATTCGACCTGGCTGCCCTCTTCGGCCTTGATCTCGGCGATGGCACCGTCGGCCGGTGCCACCACTTCGAGCACTACCTTGTCGGTCTCGATGTCGGCCAGCACCTCGTCGCGCTTGACCGCCTCGCCCACCTGCTTGTGCCAGGTGGCCACGGTGCCTTCCTGGATCGACTCGGGGAAGGTCGGCGCCTTCACCTCGTGCGACTTGCCGCCAGCAGCCGGCGCGCTCTTGGGCTCCGCTTTGGCTTCGCTCTTCGCCTCCGCCTTGGCATCGGCCTTCTCGTTGCCTTTATCGCTCTTCTGCTCGCCGCCCTTGGCGCCGCCTGCTCCGATCTTGCCCAGCACCTGCTCGGATTGCACGGTGTCGCCCTCCTCGGCCAGCACCTCGGAGAGGGTGCCGGCTTCCGGCGCCACCACCTCGAGCACCACCTTGTCCGTTTCGATCTCGACGATCAGCTCATCGCGCTCGACGCTGTCCCCCGGCTTTTTGTGCCAGGCCGCCACGCTGCCTTCGGCAACGGATTCCGGAAAGGTGGGCGCTTTGATCTCGGTAGCCATGTCGTTTCCCTTGTATGTTCTCTCTCGTCCCGGTGGAGTCGCTCAGACGTTGAAGGCGTCTTCCACCAGCTGGCGCTGCTGTTCGGTATGCACGGACATGTAGCCCGCCGCGGGTGCCGCCGATGCCGGACGACCGGCAAACTTCAGCTCGCCGCCAAGGCCGTTCTTGAGCATCTCGGCCACGGCCCGCATGTGGTGCTGGCTCGAGTACCAGGCGCCCTGGTTGAGCGGCTCCTCCTGACACCACACCATGCTTTCGAGGTTGACGTAGTCCTTGAGCGCCTCGAAGAGCTCCTCCTTGGGGAAGGGGTAGAGCTGTTCGATACGCACGATGGCCGTGTCGTCGCGCTCGTTCTCGGCACGCCAGGCCGCCAGGTCGTAGTACACCTTGCCGGCGCACATGACGACGCGCTTGACGCGCTGGGCGTCGAGATTGCCCTGGTCCGGCAGCACCATGTGGAAATGGCCGTTGGCCAGATCGTCGAGACTGGACGTCGCCTCCTTGTGGCGCAGCAGGCTTTTCGGCGACATCACCACCAGCGGCTTGCGCAGCGGGCGAATCACCTGGCGACGCAGCAGGTGGAAGATCTGTGCCGGGGTGGTCGGCACGCACACCTGCATGTTGTGCTCGGCGCACATCTGCAGGAAGCGTTCGAGGCGCGCGGAGGAGTGCTCGGGCCCCTGCCCCTCGTAGCCGTGGGGCAGCAGCATGGTCAGGCCGCACAGCCGGCCCCACTTGGTCTCGCCGGAGGAGATGAACTGGTCGACCACCACCTGGGCGCCATTGAAGAAGTCGCCGAACTGCGCTTCCCAGATCACCAGGTCGTTGGGTGCCGTAGTGGCGTAGCCGTACTCGAACGCCAGCACCGCCTCCTCGGAGAGGAAGGAGTCGTGGATGGTGAAACGCGGCTGACCGTCGGACATGTGCTGCAGCGGCACGTAGGTGGTGCCATCCTTCTGGTTGTGCACCACCGCATGGCGGTGGGAGAAGGTGCCGCGGCCCACGTCCTGTCCGGTGATACGCACCGGATGGCCCTCGTCGAGCAAAGTGGCGTAGGCCAGGGTCTCGGCGAAGCCCCAGTTAAGGCCCAGTCCGCCGGCCTGCATCTTGCGCCGGTCCTCGTAGATCTTGGCCACCTGGCGCTGCACCTCGACCCCGTCGGGGATCTCGCACATGCGCGCGGCGAGACGCTGCAGGCGCTTCATCTCGACGCCGGTATCGGCGTAGCCGCTCCATTCGTGACCGAGGTAGGGCTTCCAGTCGACGAACAGCGAGGTATTGGGCTCCTGCACCAGGGCGTTGGCCACGTGGTTGCCGGCCATCAGGTCCTCGCGATAGGTCTCGTTCATCGCCTTGGCTTCGTCTTCGGACAGCACGCCCTGCTCGACCAGGCGCTGCGCGTAAAGCGTCCGCGCCGAAGGATGTTCCTTGATCTTCTGGTACATCATCGGCTGGGTGCCAGACGGCTCGTCGGCCTCGTTGTGGCCACGGCGACGGTAGCAGACCAGGTCGATGACCACGTCCTTCTTGAACTGCTGACGGTAGTCCAGTGCCACCTGGGTAGCGTGCAGCACCGCATCGGGATCGTCACCGTTGACGTGGAAGATCGGCGCCTGGACCATCTTGGCGATGTCCGTGCAGTACTCGGTGGAACGCGTGTCCTGCGGATGCGAAGTGGTGAAGCCGACCTGGTTGTTGATGACGATGTGCAGCGTGCCGCCGGTCTTGTAGGCACGGGTCTGGGACATCTGGAACGTCTCCATGACCACACCCTGCCCGGCGAAGGCGGCGTCGCCGTGCACGTTGATCGGCAACACCTTGGTGCCTTCGAGATCGTCGCGACGATCCTGGCGGGCGCGCACCGAGCCCTCGACCACCGGCGAGACGATCTCCAGGTGGGACGGGTTGAAGGCCAGCGCCAGGTGAACCTCGCCGCCCGGCGTCATGACGTTGGAACTGAAGCCCTGGTGGTACTTGACGTCACCCGAGCCACGCTCGATCAGCTTCTTGCCGTCGAACTCGTCGATCAGCTCGGAGGGGTTCTTGCCGAGGATGTTGACCAGCAGGTTGAGACGACCACGGTGCGCCATGCCGATGACGACTTCCTTGACTCCGTAGCCACCGCTACGCTGGATCAGCTCGTCCATCATGGGAATGAACGCCTCGCCGCCCTCCAGCCCGAAGCGCTTGGTGCCGGGGTATTTGGAGGCCAGGTAGTTTTCCAGGCCCTCCGCGGCGGTCAGTCGCTCCAGCAGATGCTTGCGCACCTCGTTGCTGTACTTGGGCGCCGAGCGAACCGACTCGAAGCGCTGCTGCAGCCAGCGCTTCTCCTCGGTATCGACGATGTGCATGATCTCGCAGCCGATCGAGCGACAGTAGGTCTGCTCCAGCGCCTCGACGATCTCGCGCAGCGGCGCCTTGTCCATCCCCAGAAAGAAAGAGCCGGTCTGGAAGTCGGTATCCAGATCGGCCGGAGAAAGCTGGTGGAAGGAGAGGTCGAGGTCGGGAACGGGCGTCTGGCTGCGCAGCTTGAGCGGGTCGATATCGGCCTTCTGGTGGCCCCGGAAGCGGTAGGCGTTGATCAGCTGCAACACCTTGACCTGCTTCTTGCTCTCACCGCTGTCGGCGGCGGCCGTCGTGACCCGGCGCGCGCGTGCCAGTTGCTGGAACTGATCGCGTACGGGACTGAGGGGAACGTCATGGGTGGCGCTGCCTTCGACTTTAGGCAGCTGATCGAAGTAGGTCCGCCATTCGTCGGGCACGGAACCTGGGTCGGCGAGGTATTGCTCGTAGAGCGCTTCCACATAGTGAACGTTGCTGCCGCTCACGTGGGAGCTGTTCCACATCAACTCCATTATGCCTTGTTGCATCTCTCGGTCACCCTACACTGATGGGGTGTTGTCGGCGCCGTTGCGGGCCAGCCGCGACGGCTTGGCTGGTGCCCTGCCGGAGGGGCGTCTTCTCTATCCCGGCGGTTCCGGCCGCGAAACCGGAAACCTTGCGATTCATGCTCAAGAGCCGGCACCTGGGGCACCGGCTCTCCTGCTGTTGTCAGCCAGCCGGCCGCGACATGACGTCGCGGCCGAACTGCGGCCAGTATGATAGCAAGCTACGCGCCACGATTTAAGTGGCATTCGCAAGCAGCATGTCGCGAATCTTGCCGATCGCCCGCGTCGGGTTGAGCCCCTTGGGGCATACCGCGACGCAGTTCATGATGCCGCGACAGCGGAATACGCTGAACGGATCCTCCAGCTCGGCCAAGCGCTCGCGGGTGGCGGTGTCGCGCGAGTCGGCCAGGAAGCGGTAGGACTGTAGCAGGCCGGCCGGCCCGACGAACTTGTCCGGGTTCCACCAGAACGACGGGCAGGAGGTCGAGCAGCAGGCGCACAGGATGCACTCGTAGAGGCCGTCCAGCTTGTCGCGATCCTCCGGCGACTGCAGGCGCTCGATGGCCGGCGCCGGCTCGTCGTTCTGCAGGTACGGCTGGATGCGCTCGTACTGCTTGTAGAACAGCCCCATGTCGACCACCAGGTCGCGCACCACCGGCAGGCCCGGCAGCGGACGCAGCACCAGCTTGTTGTCCTTGACCACGTCGGACAGCGAAGTGATGCAGGCCAGGCCGTTCTTGCCGTTCATGTTCATGCCGTCTGAGCCGCACACGCCCTCGCGGCAGCTGCGGCGGAAGGCCAGGGTGGTGTCCTCGGCCTTGAGCATCTCCAGCACATTCAGCACCATCAGGTCGCGACCCTGGGTGTCGAGCTGGTACTCCTGCATGTAGGGCGCGGAGTCGGTTTCCGGGTTGTAGCGGTAAATGGATACCTGAAGCATCTCGTGACTCCCCCTTAGTAAGTACGGATTTTCGGCTCGAAGGTGTCGACGGTCTTCGGCTTGAAGTTGACGTCGCGCTTGCCGACCCGCTTCTCGGCCGGGAAGTACATGGAGTGCTTCAGCCAGTTGGTGTCGTCGCGGTCCGGGTAGTCATAGCGGGAGTGCGCGCCGCGACTCTCCTTGCGCTCCAGCGCCGCAATGGCGGTGGCTTCAGCCACTTCCATCAGGTTGTCGAGCTCGAGCGCCTCGACCCGCGCCGTGTTGAAGGCACCGGACTTGTCGGCCAGGTGCGCCTCGCCGATGCGTCCACGCAGGTCGGCCAGCTGCTTGACGCCCTCCTGCATGTGCTCCTCCTGGCGGAACACGCCGAAGGAGTTCTGCATGATGCTCTGCAGTTCGGTCTTGAGCGCCGCCACCGATTCGCCGCCGGTGGACTCGTTCCAGCGCGTGATGCGCTTCATGGCCGCATCGATGTCGGAGTCGGTGGCACCGAGGTAGTCGATGCCCTCGTTGAGCGCACCCTCGATGAACATGCCGGCCGCACGGCCGAACACCACCAGGTCGAGCAGCGAGTTGCCGCCCAGGCGGTTGGCGCCGTGAACGGAGACGCAGGCCGCCTCGCCGCAGGCGAACAGGCCGTTGATGATACGGTCGTTGCCGTCGGCATCCTGCATGATCGCCTGGCCGTGCACGTTGGTCGGAATCCCGCCCATCATGTAATGGCAGGTCGGCACCACCGGAATCGGCGCATTGACCGGATCGACGTGAGCGAAGATCTTGGACAGCTCGCTGATGCCCGGCAGGCGCTTGTTGAGCACCTCTTCGCCCAGGTGGTCGAGCTTGAGGAAGACGTGGTCGCCCTTCTCGCCGCAGCCGCGGCCCTCGAGAATCTCCATGACCATGGAGCGTGCCACCACGTCGCGGCCGGCGAGGTCCTTGGCGTTGGGCGCATAGCGCTCCATGAAGCGCTCGCCGTCCTTGTTGACCAGGTAACCGCCCTCGCCACGACAGCCCTCGGTGACCAGTACGCCCGCGCCGTAGATGCCGGTGGGGTGGAACTGCCACATCTCCATGTCCTGCATCGGGAAGCCGGCACGCAGCGCCATGCCGATGCCGTCGCCGGTGTTGATCAGGGCGTTGGTGGTGGAGGCGTAGATGCGACCCGCGCCGCCGGTTGCCATGACGGTGGCCTTGGACTTGACGTGCACCACTTCACCGGTCTCGATGCACATGGCGATGCAGCCCACCACGTCGCCGTTGGCGTTCTTGACCAGATCGACCGCGAACCACTCGTTGAGGAAGGTGGTGTTGTTCTTCAGGTTGTTCTGGTAGAGGGTATGCAGCAGGGCATGGCCGGTACGGTCGGCCGCGGCACAGGTACGCGCCGCCTGGCCGCCTTCGCCGAAGTTCTTGGACTGACCGCCGAACGGGCGCTGATAGATGCGGCCGTTGTCGAAGCGCGAGAACGGCAGGCCCATGTGTTCGAGCTCGAAGACCGCCTTGGGGCCTTCGGAGCACATGTACTCGGCCGCGTCCTGGTCGGTGATGTAGTCGCCGCCCTTGACGGTGTCGTACATGTGCCAGCGCCAGTCGTCGTTGGGGTCGGCTGAAGCGATGGCGCAGGTAATGCCGCCCTGGGCGGAAACGGTGTGCGAACGGGTCGGGAAGACCTTGGACAGCACAGCGGTTTTCTTGCCGGACTTGGCCAGCTCGAGCGCGGCGCGCAGGCCGGAGCCGCCACCACCGATGATGATGGCATCGTAAGACAAGGTACGCATGTTAGACATGAATCAGGCTCCCCACAGAACTTGGATGCCCCAGACCAGGAACACGAACACGGCCAGGATGATGACGACCTGGGCGACGAGGCGCACGGGCGTGGACTTGAGATAATCGGTGGTCACGGTCCACAAGCCGATCCAGGCGTGCGCGGCGAGAGAGATGAAGGCCAGCAGCGAGAAGATGCGCATCCAGGTCTGGGCGAAGAGCTCGCTCCAGGTTGCGTAGTCGAGCCCGGGGTTGAACAGCAGGTACGCGACGATGAAAACCGTATAGAGCGCCAGAATGACCGCTGAGACACGCTGAATCAGCCAGTCGGAGAGGCCGCTACGACCCAGATTGGTGATGTTGGTTACCATACCCAGACTCCCGCCAGAATGATCAGGACGGCACTCAGGACCACGGTGGCCTGTGCCTTCTTGACGCCACCTTCCAAGGTCACGCCATAACCGGCGTCCATGAACAGATGCTTGATGCCGGCCACGAAGTGAAATGCCAGGGCGGACAGCAGCCCCCAGGCCACCAGCTTGGCCAGAATGTTATGGGCCAGCGCATCCTTGACGGCCGCAAACCCCTCAGGGGATGACAGCGACTTGTCGAGGGCCCAGAAGGCGAAGATGAGGCCAACGAACAGGATGACGCCGGTGATGCGGTGAGCGATGGACGTCAAGGCGGGAAGCGGGAAATGTATCGTGGTGAGATCTAGGTTGACGGGTCGTTTGCTATTCACGGCTCTATACACACTCTCTTGGCTCGCTCTCCAACTGATGGGACCAGGTTCGAGCGGGCGGTGGTTTGAGGTAGGGGGCTCGCCGCTGCCGGGACGGGCATGACAACGAGTACCTGCCAGTCGCGCGGTGTGGATTATAGGGACATGAACCCCCAGTGACAAATGCGCACCGCCCTGACTCGACCATGGTACAAGCCTGCCGCAGCACGGGCGCCGAGAGCCGCCTGCACCATTGACGGCAAACCGGCGGCAAGCGAAGCCTCCCAGTGGTGCAAAGCACCATTTTTTATACATGCATTATACAAAACAACCACACCTGTACTAAGTAAAGGTCTCTTTGGCCCAATTGACAATCCCGGGAACGCTTCTATAGTGGGCGAACCTTTTTCGCGGGCCAGCGGTTCAACAGGGTTTGCGAAAGAATGAGTTAACGTTCTATTCGACTTCGAGAGGAGGCCAGAATGGCTGACAGGAAAGCGACACTGACGGTAGACGGCCTGGACAAGACGATCGAACTGCCGGTCTACTCAGGCACCCTGGGCCCTGACGTGGTCGATGTCCGTGGCCTCGGCGCCGATGGCCTGTTCACCTACGACCCCGGCTTCATGGCAACCTCCTCGTGCCAGTCCGCGATCACCTATATCGATGGCGCCAAGGGCGTACTGCTGCACCGCGGCTACCCGATCGACCAGTTGGCCAAGGAGTCCAATTTCGTCGAGCTGTGCTACACCCTGCTATTCGGCGAGCTGCCCAACGACGAGCAGTACGCCGACTTCGAGTCGCGGGTCCGTAACCACACCATGGTCCACGACCAGATCAACAACTTCTTCAAAGGCTTCCGTCGCGACGCCCACCCGATGTCGATTCTGTGCGGCGTAGTGGGCGGCCTGGCGGCCTTCTACCATGACCACATGGACATCACGGACGAGAAGGACCGGGAGATCAGCGCCATCCGCCTGATCGCCAAGATGCCGACCATCGCCGCGATGTCCTACAAGTACAACGTCGGCCAGCCCTTCAACTATCCGCGCAACGACCTGAGCTATGCAGAGAACTTCCTCTACATGATGTTCAGCAACCCGTGTGAGGAGTACAAGGTCAACCCGGTCTATGCCAAGGCCATGGATCGCATCTTCATGCTTCATGCCGACCACGAGCAGAACGCGTCGACCTCCACGGTGCGCCTGGCCGGCTCCACCGGTGCCAACCCGTTCGCCTGTATCAGCGCCGGCATCGCCGCGCTATGGGGACCGGCACACGGCGGCGCCAACGAGGCGGTGCTGAAGATGCTCGACGAGATCGGTGACGAGTCCGAAGAGAACATCCAGCGCTTCATCGACAAGGCCAAGGACAAGGACGACCCGTTCAAGCTGATGGGCTTCGGTCACCGCGTGTACCGCAACTTCGATCCGCGTGCCAAGGTGATGAAGGAGACCTGCGACGAGGTGCTGGCCGAACTCGGCATCGACGACCCCCAGCTCAAGATCGCCAAGCGCCTGGAGCAGATCGCCCTGGAAGACGAGTACTTCGTCGAGCGCAAGCTCTACCCCAACGTCGACTTCTATTCCGGCATCATTCTCAAGGCCATGGGCATCCCGACCAACATGTTCACGGTGATCTTCGCCGTGTCGCGCACCATCGGCTGGATCTCCCACTGGCACGAGATGCTCTCCAGCGATTACAAGATCGGCCGTCCGCGCCAGCTCTACACCGGCCATCCGCAGCGCGACTATCCTGCCAAGTAAGTCGGCGGGATGCGGCCTGGCCGCGCACGTACTCAACTACAGAAAGCCGCCTTCGGGCGGCTTTCTGCGTCTCACCATCGCATACGCAGGCCAGGCTAGCCACGCCAGGCGCCGGCGCTGCCATCCACAAGAGAGGGAGTATTCAATGCCAAACCAGATATCCACTGTCGCTTTCATCGGCCTGGGCATCATGGGCTACCCCATGGCCGGACACTTGGCCCGCGCCGGACTCAGCGTTCGCGTCTACAACCGCACCGGGGCCAGAGCCGAGTCGTGGTCCGCTGAGTACGGCGGCAGCTGCCATGCCACACCGGCAGAAGCTGCCGAAGGCGCCGATCTGGTGCTGGTCTGCGTCGGCAACGACGACGACGTTCGCCAGGTGACATTGGAGGAACAAGGCGCACTCTCCGGCATGCAGGCCGGCAGCCTGCTGGTCGACCATACCACCGCCTCGGCCGATCTGGCCGAACAGCTCGATGCCGCCTGCCGCGAGCAAGGCATCGGCTTCATCGACGCACCGGTGTCGGGCGGCCAGCAAGGCGCCGAAAACGGCGTGCTGACGATCATGTGCGGCGGCACGCCGGCAGACTTCGCTCGCACCGAGCCCATACTGAGCCACTACGCACGCGCCGTCAGCCTGATGGGCCCCGCCGGCAGCGGCCAGTTGACCAAGATGGTCAACCAGATCTGCATTGCCGGGCTGGTCCAGGGGCTTGCCGAGGGGCTGCACTTCGCCGAGCAGGCCGGCCTCGATCAGCAGCGCGTGATCGACGTGATCTCCCAAGGGGCCGCTGGCTCCTGGCAGATGGAGAATCGCCACAAGACCATGATCGCCGACGAATACGAACACGGCTTCGCTGTCAACTGGATGCGCAAGGACCTAGGCATTTGCCTCGAACAGGCGCGACGACTCCAGGCTCGCCTGCCCGTCACCGCCCTCGTCGATCAATTCTACGGCGACGTGCAGGTCATGGGAGGGGGACGCTGGGACACCTCCTCTCTCTTGCGCCGCCTGCGCACCCTCGGGCGTGGCTGAGCCGGCTCGCGCAAGCGGCCCGCGAGGAGTGTCCCCTACCCGCGACACTCCTCAGCGGGAAGTACCAGAAAAGTACTAGTCCAAGCTTGACAGCGACGCCATTACACGGAGCGAGTCGGGGCTGCACCTGAGTCTGAACGTTTTCCACACTTTCTGTGGATAACCCTGTTCACAACCGCAAGAAAACTCCATCAAATCGGCATGAGAAGGGGCCTGCTGTCAGATTGATCAAATTTTGACCGATCATAAGCCACTGATAAATATGGTTTTTTGCACCCGCACACAGAGAAGTCGCTGCTCCGGCGGATTACACACAGGAGGTCGGACAAGACATTGCACAAGTGGACAAGTCAAGCCCCAAACGCCGTAAAAATAGGCGCTTCAATGAGTTTTTCACGCAAGGAAACACGTCGTAACGCAATGACACGCAGAACGGCCAAGTGGCGCTGCATGGCATGAGCCGACAGAGGAAAGCAGAAAGGAAATGGCGTCCCATAGGGGGTTCGAACCCCTGTTCCCGCCGTGAAAGGGCGGTGTCCTAGACCACTAGACGAATGGGACGCAGCGTCATTCACGCATCGGCACGAAGGTGGTGGAGCCTAGCGGGATCGAACCGCTGACCTCGACACTGCCAGTGTCGCGCTCTCCCAGCTGAGCTAAGGCCCCACATACGTGTCGTGAAGACGGGGCGTATGTTACTGATTCACCCCATCTTCGTCAAGAGAGAAACGGGGGTTTTATTACAGGTCGCGGTACTCCTTCTCGAAGCGCTTGGCCTGCTTCTTGGAGACCCCGCCGAGCACCTCGATGGCGTGGCGCAGCCGCGCCCGGGTCATGTCGGAGCCAAGGATCGCCATGGCATCCATCACCGAAGTGCTCGCCGTGGAGCCGGTGACGGCAATGAAGACGGGCGCCAGGAACTCTTTCATCTTGAGCTCGAAGTACCCGGCCAGGAGCTTGACCTCGGCGAGCAGCGCCTCCTTGTGCCAGGCCGGTACCGCCTCGAAACGCCACACCAGGAACTGCAGCAGCTTGAGCAGCTCTTCGCGCTCTAGCTTGACCACGTCGAAGTCACTCTCACGCAGCGCGGGCACACCGCCGAAGAAGTGGCCGGCAAGCGGCGCCACCTGGGACAGCGTCTCCACCCGGGTGCGCACCTGCGGCAGGATCTGGCCGACGTATTCCGCGTTGAAGGCCCACTCCATCAGCGCCTCGAGGAATGCCTTGTCGTTCAGATCTTCACGGATATAAAGCCCGTTGAGCCAGGTCAGCTTTTCCAGGTCGAAGACCGGCCCGCCCAGCGATACCCGCTGGATGTCGAAGTGCGTCATCATCTCGTCGAGACTGAACTTCTCACGCTCGTCGGGCATCGACCAGCCCATCCGCCCGAGGTAGTTGATCACTGCCTGCGGCAGGAAGCCCATGCGCCGATAGTAGTTGATCGAAGTGGGGTTCTTGCGCTTGGAAAGCTTCGACTTGTCCGGATTGCGCAGCAACGGCATGTGACACAGCGCCGGCATCTGCCAGCCGAAGTACTCGTACAGCAGCTGATGCTTGGGCGCCGAGTTGATCCACTCCTCGCCGCGCAACACATGGGTGATACCCATCAGGTGGTCGTCCACCACATTGGCCAGGTGGTAGGTCGGCATGCCATCCGACTTCAACAGCACCTGAGCGTCGACCTGTGCCCAGTCGACCTCGATGCTGCCGCGCAGCATGTCGTCGATCACGCAGGTACCACTGGCCGGCACCTTCATGCGCACCACATAGGGCCAGCCCTCGCGCTCGCGACGCGCCTCCTCCCCTTCCGGCAGCGCCAGATCGGACGGCTTAAGCGCGAGATGCATTCCGCTCGCCTTGCGCGCCTCCCGCAGCTCATCCAGCTCTTCGCTGGTGCGGTAGCACTTGAAGGCGTGCCCTGATTCGATCAGCTGGCGCGCATATTCGGCATAAATGTCGCCACGTTCGCTCTGGCGGTAGGGCCCATGCGGGCCGCCAACATCAGGCCCCTCATCCCACTCCAGGCCAAGCCAACGCAGCGAGTCGAGAATCATCTGTTCGGACTCCTGCGTGGAACGCACCCGATCCGTGTCCTCGATACGCAGGATGAACTGCCCGCCATGCTGTCTCGCAAAGCAGAGGTTGAACAATGCGATGTAGGCGGTTCCCACGTGCGGATCGCCGGTGGGTGACGGCGCAATGCGAGTACGTACAGTCATGTCATCCTATCCAGTCGGGTAAGCGTATGGCGGCATTATACGCACCTGGATCGACGCAGACAGCCGCGCATCGTCCACACAGACATGGCTGACGCGGCCCGGCGAAATATAGGATGATTCTTATTATCAGGGAATCACCTTGCAAAAAGTCAATTTATCGTTGACGTGTTAAATTTGCACAGTTAACCCAGATCATTGACTATCGTCATACTTTAATGTCTTACGTCGCCAGGTTGAATGAAATGGACTCATTGGGGCAAAGAATCAAGCGCTTACGGTTACAGGCGAACCTGAACAAGGCTGCACTGGCAAGAAAGGTCGGGGTATCTGACGTTACGATCTCGTATTGGGAATCAGGCGCCATCAAGCAGATCGGCCATGAGAGACTGGTAGCGCTGGCGGACGCTCTGGGCTGCTCGCTGGGGCAACTGCTCGAAGGTGATGCAAAGCTGACACCCACCCCCCTCTATCTTCGCGGCCAGCCTCCCGTACCCTGGCTGGATTCCAACGCCAACCAGTTCACGCTATCCAACGAGATATTGGCAGGTGTCGATTGGCAGGGTGAGTGCTATCTCGTCACGCCCGCGCCGGGAGAGCGGTTCGATCATCTCGATAGCGGCGACCTTGCCGCCTTCGGTCCGACGGAGAGTTGCGATCAGCCTGGGCACTATCTTATCGAAGGAGCCGGTGGTCTCTACATCGGGCAGCTCGAATATGGCGAGAGCGGCGAACTACTGTGCCGCGGCGGGAAAGATGCCACGGCGGCGCCCGCTCCACTGGAGACGACCGAGCGGGTCGTGGGAAGGTTATTGGCTCGCTGGCGCAAAGATATCGCCTGAGGCTCCTCCTTCACTCGACCTCCAACACGTCTGCCTGATCGGTAGCCCGGCGTGGCTCACTGCCGATCAGGTAGCGACGCGAGTAGCTGGCCACCTGCCCCAGGCCATGGCGGCCACTCTGAACCAGCGGCCCTTCGAGATGCTCGCCCTTGTCGCCGATTCGCTCGCGCACGGTAGCGGGCTGAACGCTGGACTCCAGTAGTTTGACGGTCAGGGTGTAGCCACCATCGGGAAGGCCACTACCCGGCCCGAATGGCCCTCCAACGAATCGCCTCTCCGTTACGGAGGTGCGCGATTGCCAGCGTACGCCGCTCAGCTCCCGCTCCACCACGAGCTGAAGTCGCGCGCCGTCAGGCAGGCTGGTCTCTCCTTCGATCATGAGTCGACGGTCGTCGCGAAGGGAAGCCGATACGTCAATCTCGACCGGCAACGGGGCCACGTCTGGACTAGACGCCTTCGCCTCATCCGGCTCAGTGGAGACGTCAACCGACTGCACCTGTTCGGCTTCCAAACTGTCACTATCGCCATCACCACCACAGCCCGACAGCCAAAGCACTGCCAACAACCCCATGCAGGACCGACGCCATACCCTCATGCCTTTCTCCAGACCGAAAGTCGATTCCCTAGGCTAGCACTGCGATGGTTGGCACGTCCCGCCCGGGCAGGTCAAGGCTCACCCTCCTGCTCGGCACAGTCAAGACAGAGCGTCGCGTAGGGAATCGCCTCGAGGCGTCGGGGATCGATCGGCTCAGCGCAGCGTTCACACAGCTCACCCTCCCCCTCGTCGATACGCTCGAGGGCATGCAGAACCTGCCTCAACTCCTCTTCGGCTTCATCCTCCAGCGCATCGATCACGTCTTCGTTTTCGAGCTCGATGGCCTGCTCCTCCATGTCCCGATCCAACGGGTTCTCCAGGCGCATCTTGTGCACCTTGTAGCGATCCACGCGTTCGATCAGCTCATCGCGGAGAGCTTCGAGCAGGGCTTGGCGCTGTTCCATCACCTACCTCCTGAGCAGTCTGCCTTACTTCTACATAGCACAGGAAACATGCGCCGACTCGTCCAGCCACCGGTACGCCATGCGTGCCTGACAGCATAAAAACGAAAAAGGCCACGGCTGCTCTTCCGGCAGCCGTGGCCTTGTGGCCCAGCACCCTCTGGCTTGGTGTCAGCTCCGCTCTCGCATCAAGGCTGCCTGCCTAATCTCGGCGTAAGGCATGCAGCGTGAGGGTTGTTCACCGACCAAGGCCAGCCTCGCGGCTATCTCACTGCACTCACCATGCGCATGGAAAGGCCCGACCGGCTGTATCGTTCCTTGGGTATACAGCGTGAATCCATGTGGCTCCGTAAGAAATCGCTCTCGGTCGTCTAGCCGATCGTATGCGCCGACCATCCGCGCTGCATCGGTAAAAATGTCGCACAGGGTTGCGTAACGCGACACGGACACCGAGGCCTGCTCCAGCTGTCCCGAGCTCAAATGCTCTATCAGCAGGCAGTAAGGGTTTTGTGTGTCGAGGGTACTGGGATAGTGCGCCAAGGTATCGCCTTCGAGATGCATGCGCTCAGCCGCGCCATAGGCAACGGGGACAGACGCCTGCTCGTGTCCCCCGGTCTCAGGCTCCATGCCAACGGCCGTATTCATGCCGAGGCCATGCCCATGTGGCCAGAACAGCACCCACGACATGAAGATGGCAAACAGCGCGATAGCGATACTAGGACCTTTGTCGTCAAGAAATCTTGATCCTGCCTTCCATGTTAGCTCGATCATTCTTCTTCTCCTGCATCAGTCCCGGTGAGGCTTGCGTTCAGCCCCTGGTTCAAACTCCTTTCATGCTCGTTTTCGTTCAATATCAATGGGATTGGCCGTCTCCAGACCAGTCCCATTGGGCTGGACTACAGTGCCAGCGCAAGAGGGAAAATAAATTAACTTGCGTTAACTTTTGGCGCAGGAAATTTTCCTTTCGTTACTGCAACGCCCTCTCGTCTCGCTGCGCTTGGGAGCTCGCCCTGTACAGGCGTCACATGACAACCTGCCGCCATTGCTGCAGGACGACGCTAAAGAGAGAATAAAGAAAAGAAAGCCCGGCGCGAGGCCGGGCTTCAATTCTTGGTTCCTTTCCAGCTCACCATGACGACCCTGTCATGCATCCCTGGCCTCATCGAGCCTCCTCTGCTCGGTCTTCCCTATTTCCCGCCTCCTTGCGAGATACTCACCAGCCTAGTGATCAGACGCGAAACAGGCCAATGAGCATATTACATCGCTCCCCTAGCAGCGAAAGCTTTTGTCAATGCCGGGGTTTGCAGAGGCCTCATCCTGTCCCGCCGGGCACAGGTACACTCTCTACTCCAGACCGGCACCTTGCCTCCAGAGCGCAGGCAAGGTAAGCCCGGCCATTCAGCCGGGCTCGGTTCGACTCCTTCCACACTTCCTGGTGTCCTTTCCATCATTCCTTGAGTACCAGACCTTCCTGGTCCCTTCTTCCCTGAAGAGCCTTCCTGGCTCAACCATGGACAGCTTGCCAGATCGATCGAGAAAATAATGCTGCCATCGTCTTCTCGTTCTGTAAGACATTGCCGACAGAGGATGTAATACTCCGACCATTCGCACCAACCCGCAGCACTTTTCTCTCTTTTATGGCCGGCCCTGCGCTATTCAAAGTCTCAACGGGGGAGCACCTGCCGAACCACGACCACAGATTCAGGAAATTTCGATTAAAACAGTTACAAAGGAAACAGCCCTCACCGAGAGGCGAGGGCTGTCAGAGGCTTCCTACAGATAAACACCGGGAACTCCCTGGCCAAAGTTGACGTCCTGTCGCTACTGGCCTTCCCTGTTCCTTTCCATCGGCTTTCCTAACCCAGCAAGGCATTCTGCCTTGAAGAGCATCCATGCCTTTTTGCATCTTCAGAATAGTTCGGCCCCAAGGTTTATCAAGAAGAATTAGGCAATTCTCGGTGTCTAAACGTAACGAAACGAAGCGAAGCGAAGAGGACGGTCGACTCATCCGCCTGGCTCGCGGATAATGCAGACGCTTGAAAGAAAAAGCCCGGCCAATGGGCCGGGCTATATTCCTGCCTCCTTGCACCTTTCTCAAGCTTCCTGCTCGAGCGTCCTTGGTACGTGAGCCTTCCTTGACTCGATCTTCCCTGTCGGGCTTTCCCTGCCCTGTACGCACACAATGACAGCTCTCTCGGCAGGATTCTTTAACCTGGGATAAGCCATTACATGAGGAGCGTGCCAACATGCATGCCCGACTTGGGGAGGCGGTTCTCGCGATGACATGAAGGCAGCTATGCGAGCAGGGAAGCGCGGCCAATCGTCAATACGGACGAAAAGAGCCCCAGCGACAGCCAGGGCAGGCGAGAAGAGACGCAATATTTTGGCGAACCCTCGAGAACGCGAATCCAAGGCATCTCTCGCAAGGCAGGCATCTATTGCAAGGCAGGCATCTGTCATGAGGAGCCTCGCTACGGCAGCAGGCGCAGCGAAAAAAAGCCCGACCACTGGGGCCGGGCCTTCAATCAACGCTTCCCTATCGACCAACCTTGGGCTCCCTGTCCAAGCATCCTTGGTTCTGAGCGCTCCATCGCTCGGCCTTCCCTGTAGGGCTCTCCCTAGCCCGTTATTCCTCAGCGTAGTTGCTTCAGCCGAAAAGCGGTTTAATCCAAGTTATCAGACGACGTAAGAAATTCGCTCCGCGTTTGTACGAAATAACTTACATCCCCCTGCTCGTAAGTCTTGTTTGGACTATCGAAACAGAGAGTTAGCCCATGCAGACAACGCCTGAGAATACGCTAAGCTTGATACAGGATCGAGAGCGCTACCCAAGGAGTTGGATATGGCATTTACCGCAACGGACCCCATCAAGATGATCTTTGCCCTCCTGTTACCGCCAGTCGGCGTGTTTCTGGAGGTCGGCCTGAAGGGGCATTTCTGGCTCAACATCCTGTTGACGATCCTGGGTTTCATTCCGGGTATCCTTCACGCGTTCTACGTGATTTTGAAGCACTAACCCCTCCTGGCCCTGAAGGAGGAGCGTACACGACTGACCCGGCCGAGCCCGGAAGCCGGGTCTTGCCCTCTAACCAGCCCATGGCCTGCCTCCCCCAGCGGATCCGGCAGGCCATCTCCCCTGTCGCTTCTCGCCTGGCCCTCTTGCACGCCCAGAAGCTAACTTCCATTAGCGTTTGCCTGTTGCCTGAGAGCGACGATGTCGCGAATACTGTATAAAACTACAGATTTTCAAAGGGACTCACAATGACACTGGCAAACCTCATCCCGGCTCACCCCGAACCGCCGTCGCTCGCGCTGCCCTACCCCTTGGCAGTCGGCCGAGCCGGCCTCTCAGGCTTCCCCAGCCCGGCGCAGGACTACGAAGGCCGTACGCTCGATTTGAACGAACGGCTGGTGAAGCGCCCCTCGGCGACGTTCTTCATGGGCGTGACCGGTGACAGCATGGTGCGCTTTGGCATCTACGATGGCGACCTGCTGCTGGTCGATCGTTCCCTAGAGCCACGGCCGGGACATATCATCGTCGCCATGGTCGACGGCGAGATCACAGTGAAGCGCTATGAGCTGCGCGGCCAGGTGCCGTGCCTCTGCTCGGGCAACCCACGCTATGCGCCCATCCCACTCGTCGACATCGAGTGTCAGGTTTGGGGCGTCGTCCGATCGGTCATCCATGAGTACCAGGTATGAGCATGATCGGCTTGGTCGACTGCAACTCGTTCTACGTCAGCTGCGAGCGCGTGTTCCAGCCGCGACTGCGCGGCGTACCGGTAGGCGTGATGTCGAACAACGACGGCTGTGTGATCGCCCTCTCCAACGAGCTGAAGTCGCTTGGTATCAAAATGGGCACGCCGGCGTTCGAGCTTCAGCACCTGGTGCGCCAGGGCCGCATCCACCTGCTGTCGAGCAACTACGAGCTCTACGGCGACATGAGCCAGCGGGTGCAGGCCGTGCTCGAGGAGTTCGCTCCCGCTGTCGAGCCCTACTCCATCGATGAGATGTTCATACGGTTCGAGGGTTTCACCCAGACACAGCTGCTCGAGCATGCCCGGCAACTGCACCATAAGGTCCGCCAATTCACCGGCATACCCGTCTGCGTGGGCGTCGCCCCCTCGCGAACTCTGGCCAAACTGGCCAACCGGGCGGCCAAAAAAATACCCGCCTATGGCGGCGTATGCGTGCTCCAGCCCGGCAGCGAGGAAACGCAGGTCCTGCTCGAAAAACTCGCCCTGGGCGATGTATGGGGCGTGGGACGGCGGCTCGTCGAACGCCTGGCGCTGATCGGCATCAAGAGCGCCTGGGACCTCGCTAAGGCCAATCCCAAACGCCTCCGACGGCAGTTCAGTGTCACCCTCGAGCGTACCGCCCTGGAACTCCGGGGTATCAGTTGCATCGAGATGAGCGACTTCCTTGAGCCGCGCCAGCGCATCATGACCAGCCGCAGCTTCGGCAAGCTCACCGACGACCTGGCCGAGATCCGCGAGGCCATGCGCCAGCACGGCCAGCGCGGTGCGGAGAAGCTGCGCCACCAGCGCAGCCTGGCTCGCGCGGTGCTGGTCTTCCTCAAGACCAATCCGTTTCGTACCGACCTGCCCCAGTATTCGCCCAGCCTAGCGGTTGAGCTGCCCCGACCCACCGACGACAGCCGCGAGATCCTCCACGCCGCTGGCGAGGCCCTGCAGCGGATCTACCGCCAGGGCTACCTGTACCAGAAAGGCGGCGTGATGCTGCTCGACCTGATCGACGCCGACCGCCAGCAGCTCTCGCTGCTGGATACGCTGCAGAGCGACACCGAGCGCCAGCGCAGTGCAAAGTTGATGGGCGTGATGGACGAGCTGAACCACAGGATGGGGCGCGGCACCGTGAAGTTTGGCACGCCCAGTCCCGGTGCCGCCTGGCACCTGCGTTGCGCAAGCCTCACCCAGCGCTATTCGACAAGGTGGGATGAGTTACCGCGCGTCCAGGCAAGATAAAAGAGCCCTGGCCGTAGCCAGGGCAGGCGCGATGAGACGCGCTTCTTTGGCGAATCCATAGAGCACGCGAAACCAAAGCGTGACTCGCAAAGGCAAAGCCCTGCCATGGGGGGCCAGTCGCCAAGTAGGCTTACAGAAGTAGGCCTACAGCCTACAGAAAGAAGCCCGACCACTGGGGCCGGGCTTTCTAACAACGCTTCCCTATCAAACCAACCTTAGGCTTCCTGCCCAAGCATCCTTGATTCTGAGCTTTCCATCGCTCGGCCTTCCCTGAAGGGCTCTCCCTAGCCCGTTACACCTTAAGGTAGTCGCTGCGAGTGAAAACCCTGCTAACCCAGGTTATGGAATGCTGTAAGAATTCGCTTCGTTTTGTAGGCGGCCTCTTACAAAGTCACTAGCAGGGTAGATCGACCCTACTTCATCGTTGCCGGGCCGGTTCACGGCCCGCTCCCATCCAGTGCTCGTTTATTGACGCATGATGCACAACATGACAGATCGCTGCACCTTGCACCTACAGAGCGGAACAGGCCCCCTGTGCTGGGCACGCTGCCCCTTCTTGCGTACAATAATCGGCCATTTCATTTCCTGCTCCCCGCAGCTCGACGGCGCGCGACCACAGCGTCGCTTTGGCGAGCGGTAAACACGTCGTTACCCTGAAGGAAGCGCAGTAGTTTGAGGCGAAACGAGCCGGATCAAACGGTAGCGACGGCAGAACCTCTGGAGGCCATTGATGAGCAACACGACTGGAAACGACCCGCTGGCTCGGGCGCGCCGGTTTTCTGTGGCCCCCATGATGGACTGGACGACCAGGGACCAAAGAGCTTTTGCCCGTACCCTGACCCGCCACGCGCTGCTGTATACCGAGATGGTGACCACCGGCGCCATCCTGCACGGCAGCCCGCGCGAACGTTTCCTCGGCTATGACGAGGTCGAGCATCCCCTTGCGCTGCAGTTGGGCGGTAGCGACCCCAGCGAGCTGGCGGAGTGCGCGGCCATTGCCGAGGCGTGGGGCTATGACGAGGTGAACCTCAACGTCGGCTGCCCCAGCGATCGGGTGCAGAACAACATGATCGGCGCCTGCCTGATGGGCCACCCCGAGAAGGTCGCCGCGGCGGTGCGCGCCATGCGCGCGGCGGTGCGCATTCCGGTGACGGTGAAGTGCCGCATCGGCATCGACGACCAGGACGAGGATGCCGACCTCGAGCGCTTCATCGCCACCGTGGCCGATGCCGGCTGCGAGACGTTCATCGTGCATGCGCGCAAGGCGTGGCTGCAAGGGCTCTCGCCCAAGGAGAACCGCGACATCCCGCCGCTCAACTACCCGCGGGTGCATCGCCTCAAGGCCAGTCGACCGGAGCTGCACATCGGCATCAACGGTGGCATCAAGACGCTGGACGAGTGCCGCGAGCAGCTGAGCCATGTAGACAGCGTGATGGTCGGACGCGAAGCCTACCAGAACCCCTGGCTGCTGGCCGGCGTCGATCAGGCGCTCTACGGCGAACCCGGGCCGGCCATGAGCCGCCATGCCGCCGCGCGAGCGTTCCGCCCTTACATCGCCCGCCGGCTCGAGGAAGGCGCCAAGCTCAACCATGTCACCCGCCACCTGCTGGGCCTGTTCCAGGGCCAGCCGGGCGGGCGCCGCTTCCGTCGCCATCTGTCGGAGAACGGTCACCTCGACGGCGCCTGCCTGCGGGTATACGACGATGCCCTGAGCCTGGTGCCGGAAAAGAGCGACTACGAAGCCGAGCCCCGTCTCGCCGAAGCTTAGGACTTTCGTCCATTGCCCCGTCAGTAGAGCGGGTCGGGCGGCGGCTCGAGGCTGGAGTGGAAGTCCTCGATGGCGCTCTCGGCCTCCTCGATGGCATCGAAGCGGGCGATATGAAATAGCGCCTCGCCTTCGTTGGCCAACGGCAACCGACTCATGCCGATCACGATGCCGTCGGCCATGGCCTTGACACCGGCCTCAGCATTGCCGAAGGGGTCGGCCACCTTTCCCAGCACGTCGCCCTTGGTTACCCGTGCGCCGAGGCGCACCTTGGGTCGCAGGATGCCGTCGATGGGCGCCCGCGCCCAGCTCGAGCCGTTGGCCAGCTCCGCCGCCGGCGGCGGCCGGCGGCGATGCTCTCCCGCCAGCATGCCCAGCCGGCGCATGACGCGCAGCACGCCTCGCACGCCCGGCGTGATCGCCCACTCGTCGAAGCGCAGCGCCTCGCCGGCCTCGTAGGTCAGTACTGGAATGCCTCGCGTCTGGGCGTAGTGGCGCAGGCTGCCTTCGCGCAGTTCGGCGTTGAGGATGACAGGCGCGCCGAAGGCATTGGCCATGCGCTCGGTCTCGCTACCCCGGCTGAGCTGGGCACGGATCTGCGGCAGGTTGGTACGGTGGATGGCTCCGGTATGGAGGTCGATGATATGCGTCGCGTGATCGACGATTTGCTCGCGAAACAGCGCCGCCACACGGGCTCCCAGCGAGCCCGTCTCGCTGCCGGGGAAGCAGCGGTTGAGATCGCGCCGGTCCGGCAGGTAGCGGCTGTGCTGCATGAAGCCGAAGACATTGACGATGGGCACTGCGATCAGGGTGCCGTTGAGCCCTTGGATCTGCTTCGAACGCATCAGCCGGCGCACAATCTCCACGCTGTTGATCTCGTCGCCATGAATGCCTCCGCAGACCAGCATGACCGGCCCCTGGCGGCGGCCGTGCACCACTTCGACAGGGATGTGCAACGGCGCATGGGTGTAGAGCCGCGCCACCGGCACGTCGACCTGGAGACGGCTGCCGGGTTTGATCTTGACGCCATTGAGCTCGAAAGATGCGCGGGGCATTGACCTTCCCGGAATAGAACAGTGTTCGATCCGTTATACCTTGCCGCTGCGTGGAATACGAGGGATAGGCTGAGATGGCATCATGCGCGAAGCATGACATACATATACGAATGTAAGCGTGTCATCCCTGAGTTAGAATGTCGAAAACATGACAGTGTCGAGGAGAACCGCCCCACATGGCCCGACGTACCAAAGCAGAAGCCGCCGCCACACGCGAAGCCCTGCTCGATGCCGCCGAGGCTGTCTTCCTCGAACGAGGTGTGGCCCGCACCTCACTGGAGCAGATTGCTCGCGAGGCCGGCATGACCCGTGGTGCCGTCTACTGGCACTTCAAGGACAAGGCCGACCTGTTCCAGGCCATGCTGCAACGGGTGCGCATGCCGTTCGAGGAGTTGGTCGAGGAGATCGGCGATCCGGAACTCGCCAACAAGCCGCTGGAAGCCATCCGTCGCGCCTGCCAGAGCGGCTTCGCACGCCTCGAGCAGCCGCGCTATCGACGCGTGCACGCCATCCTGATTCATCATTGCGAGACTTTCGCCGAGATCGACCCCTTGGCGATGCAGAACGAGATGGCCGAGGAGGCTTGTGGCGCGCTGCTCGGCTACTTCACCAGCGCCGCCCGGATGGGCCATCTTCGCCAGGACCTTTCCCCGGAAGTGGCCGCCAGGTTGCTGCAGGCCATTCTCGGCGGCCTGTTTCACGACTGGCTGCGCAACTACGAGCAATTCTCGCTGCGCGAGCGCGGCACGCTGCTCGTCGAAACCCAACTGGAACTGCTGCGCGCCAAGCACTGAGCGTTACAGCGGTGCCTCGGCGCCTCCATGACTCGCCCCGCCACGGCCATGCGCGAGCCGCAGCCGGCTCAGGTGCACGCGCGCCTCGCAGTAGCGGCTCTCCGCCACGCTGCGGTAGGCGCCCTCCTTCGCCACGAACTTGACCAGGACCCGGCGCTCCCCGGGATGGGGCAAGTCACCGGGCTTGGCGTGAAGGCGCACCTCACACTCGGGGTCGTCGACCAGCGTGGCCGTGGCCCAGCCCTGCGCATCGGGTGCGGCGCGCACCTGTACGACTTCCCCCAGCAGGCAGCACGGCTGCGACTGTGCCAACCGGTGGAAGCGGCGCTGCAGTGCATGACACAAGCTTGCCGCCAGCGGCGAGGCGAGAACGAAGGCCGCCCATAGAACCGCCACGCCCACGGGGATACGAAACAGCCCCAGCGGCAGCCAGCGCAGCACCAGCAGCTCTATCGCCAGGGTCACGGCGCCAGCCAGCGCTAGCAGCACACTCAGCGCAAAGGAGACCGGCACGCCGGCGAAGCCCAGGGCCACCATGGTGCTGGCCAGATGGTCCCCCTTCAGGCTGTCGCGGGCGAACAGCGCCAGCGGTGCCAGGCGCAGCAGCACCAGCAGCCAGTAGAGCAACACCAATGGCAGCAAAGCAGTGAAGACGACGACGGGAAAACTCAGGGCAATCTGACGTACGGCTTCCATGGCGGCCTCCTCGCGGGTAGCGCTCGACTCACCTTCAGCCTAGCCCAAGCCGCTCTGGGCAGGGCTAGCTCCCAGACCATGAAAAAGGGCGCCACCTTACCGGTGGCGCCCTGTGGCCGCGCAGTGCAATTGCCTGTCGCTCAGGTGTGCTCGTTCGCGGCCTCGTGCTGACCTCTCAGTTGGTAGCGAAGCCAGTCGGAGACACGCGCGATCACGGCGTAGAAACTCGGTACGAACAGGCTGCCGAGCACCGCCACCGAGGCCATGCCCACCGCCACGGTGGTACCGATATGGTGGCTGCTGACGTCGCTCGCCCCGCTGGCAAGTGCCAGCGGCAGGGTGCCGAAGATGAACGCCAACGAGGTCATCACGATCGGTCGGAAGCGCAGCTCCGCCGCGGTGATGGCCGCCTCGCGGATCGACTTGCCCTGCTCCTTGCGCTGCAGTTCGGCGAATTCGACGATCAGGATGGCATTCTTGGCCGCCAAGCCCACCACCACCAACATGCCGATCTCTACGTAGACGCTGGTATCGAGCCCGCGCAGCACGATGCCGCCGATGCCGCCAAGGAAGGCAAAGGGCGTCGCAGTGAGCACCGCCAGCGGCAGCGACCAGCTCTCGTACTGCGCCGCCAGGATTAGGAACACCATCAGAATGCCGAAGACGATGGCCAGCGTCGCGGTATTGCCCAGTTGGCTCTCCTGGTAGGCGGTGCCGGTCCAGCCCATGCCCCAGCCGCCGCCGAGGGTCTCCTCGACGATCTCCTCCATGGCGGCGATCGCCTGACCGGAGCTGTAGCCCGGCGCGGGGCCGCCCTGGAACTGCGCCCCCAGGTAGACGCCGAAGCGCGACACCACCGCCGGCTTGGCCTGGCGCTCCAGGGTGACGAATTCCGAAAGCGGAATCCGCTCGCCATCGCCGCCACGTACGTAGACGCTGCTGACGTCATCAGGCGTCCTGCGGAACTCGTCCTCGTTCTGCAGGTAGACCTGGAAGTTGCGATTCTGATAGCTGAAGAAATTTACGAAGCCGTTGCCGAAGGTATTCGACAGGGTGGCGTTCAGGTCTTCCAGTGCCACGCCGTAGCTCAGCGCCTTCTGCTGGTCGATCTCGGCGCGATAGCCTGGCACGTTGACGTTGAAGGTGGTGAATACCCGCTGTAGGGCCGGGTGCTGATTGGCTGCCTGCATCACCTTTACCGAGGCCTGGAACAGCTCCTGCGGCGAGGCTCCCTCGAAGGACTGCAGGTAGCCTTCGAAGCCCCCCGTGGTGGAGAGCCCCATGATCGGCGGCACGTTGAACGCCATGGCCGAACCGCCGGGAATCTGGGCGCCCAGCTGCATCACCCGTCCCACCAGTTCGGTCGCGGTCAGTTCACGTTCGTCCCACGGCTCCATGTTGATGAACATGATCCCCCGCGCGGTGTTGACCGAGCTCGAGAGGATGTCGTAGCCGGCCACGGCAGTGGAATACTGCACCCCGGGCACCTCTTGGATGCGTGAGCTGAGCTCGTCCATGTAACTCTGGGTACGCGCCAGGGAGGCGGAGTCGGGCAGCTGGACGCTGGCCAGCACGATGCCCTGGTCGGTCTCGGGGACCAGGGTCGCCGGTGCAACCTGGTAGAGCCACCAGGAAGCGCCGATGACCAGCCCGGTAAGCAGCAGCGCCAGCCCCCAGAAGCGCACCAGCAGCTTGACCAGCCACATGTAGGCGGCGGTAACGCCGGCAAACAGGCGATCGAACAGCCGCAGCGGCGTGTTGAGCGCCCGCATCAGCTTGGACTGCCCCACTCCCTTGGGCTTGTGCTTGATGAAGATGGCCGAGAGCGCCGGCGTGAAGGTCAGCGCCATCAGCGCCGAGAAGGCGACCGAGACGGCGACCGTGATGGCGAACTGCTGGTAGATCTGACCGGTGAAGCCCCCCAGGAAGGCCACCGGCACGAACACCGCCGCCATGATCAGCGAGGTGGCGATGACCGGGCCGCCCACCTCCCGCATGGCACGGATGGTGGCCTGGGTCACGGTGATCTCGTCGTCCTCGCTGAGCACCCGTTCGACGTTTTCCACCACCAGGATGGCATCGTCGACCACGATGCCGATGGAGAGTACCAGCGCAAACAGCGTCAACAGGTTGATCGAAAAGCCGAACAGGTAGAAGCCGGCGAAGGTGGCCAGCACCGAGACCGGCACCACCGACATGGCGATCACCGTGAAGCGCCAGTTCTGCAGGAAGATGAACAGGATCACACCGACGATCAGGAAGGCCTCGATGAAGACGTGGGTCACGGTATCCACCGAGGCGCCGATGAACAGCGTGGTGTCGTAGGGCACCACGTATTCAAGCCCGGGAGGGAAACGCGTCTCCAGGTCGGCCATGGTGGCCTGCACCGCCCGCGCCGTCTCCAGCGCATTGGCGCCCGGCTGCTGGTTGATGATGATCGGTGTCATGGTGGCGCCGTTCAGCCGCGCCTGCACGCCGTAGTAGGAGGCCCCCAGCTCGATGCGCGCCACGTCGTCCAGGCGCAACGCCGAGCCGTCGGGGTTGGTGCGCAGGAAGATGTCGCGGAAGTCTTCGACGTCGTTGAGTCGCCCGCCGGCGGTAATGGTATAGGTAAAGGCACGCGGGTCGCGCTGCGGCGTGGCCGCCAGATTGCCTGCCGGCACCTCGGTATTCTGGGCGCGAATGGCCCGTGCCACTTCGGTGGGGGTCAGGTCGTACTGGGCCAGCTTGTCGGGGTCCATCCACACGCGCATGGCAAACTCGCCGCCGCCCAGCACCGAGGCCTCGCCCACGCCGGGCACTTGGCGCAGCTCGTCGAGGATGTTCAGCGTGGCATAGTTCTGCATGAACACGTTGTTGTAGTCGCCCTGCGGCGAAATCAGCGCCACCAGCATCAGGATCGAGCTGCTGCGCAGCTCCACCGTGACGCCCTGGGCCTGCACCGCCTCGGGCAGACGCGACAGCGCACCCTGCACCCGGTTGTTGACGTTGATGGTGTTGATATCGCCGTCGGTGCCGATGTCGAACGCCACGTTCAGACTCATGGAGCCGTTGTCGGCGCTGGTCGAAGTCATGTAGAGCATGTCCTCGACGCCGTTGATCGCCTCGGCCAGCGGGGCCGCCACCGTCTGGGCGACCGTCTCGGCATCGGCCCCGGGAAACTGCGCCTGCACCGACACCGTGGGCGGCACCACGCTGGGATACTGCTCGATGGGCAGTACCCGCATGCTGACCACCCCCATCACGGTGAGGATAATCGCCAGCACCGTGGCGAAAATCGGCCGCTTGATGAAGAAGTTGGAGAAATTCATGCGTCGTCCTCGCCGCCTTCAGCGGCTTCCCCCTCCGGCATGGCCTCGGCGGCGCCCCCTTCCGGCATGGCCTCGGCGGCCTCGCGCTGGGCCTCGGCCTCGGCCTGCTCGACTTCCTCGACCAGCGCCTGGGCGTTGCCTTCGAAGGGCCGTGGGTCGATGGGCGTGCCGGGTTCGATGCCGGCCGGATCACCCACCACTACCCGCTCACCGGGCTCCAGGCCGCCACGGATGATCTGCCACGGCCCGGCCACTTCGCCCAGCTCCACGGTTCGGGCACGCGCCGTGTCGTCTTCGTCGAGCACGAACACCTGCGGCCCCATCAGGCCCTGAGACACGGCGATCTCGGGTACCGCGAGCACATCGAAACGCTTGAGCCCCTCGAGGCTGACGCGTGCGAACTGGCCGGGCAGCACCTGAGAGTCGGGGTTGGGAAACGTGGCACTGGCCTGCACCGTGCTGGTGCGTTCGTCTACTCGCGAGCCAAGGAAATCGAGCTGACCCTCCAGGCTCCGGGCGGCCGCACCACTGCCGCCGGGAACGCTCAGCGTGGCGCGAATCGATTCGCCCGACCGGCTCCTCAGCTGCTGACGCAGTTCGAGGGCGTCACGCTGTGGCAACTGGAAGCGCACCTCCAACGGATCCAGCGGCGTGATGGTGGCCAGTACCGAGCCTGGGCTGACCAGGTTGCCGACGTTGATCTGGGCCAGGCCGATCGCGCCCGATACCGGCGCGGTGACCTCGGCGTACTCGAGATCGATCCGCGAACTCGCCAGCGCCGCCTCGGCCTGGGCCACGGCGGCGCGTGCCACGCCCAGCTCCGCGCGCGCCTGGTCGACCTGCTGCTGGCTCACCGAGTTCTGGTTCAGCAGACGTTCGAAGCGCTGGGCATCGCGCTGGGCGCGGGACAGTTCGGCCTGGGCGCTCTGCAGGTTGGCCTCGTTCTGATTTACCGCCGCCTGATAGACATCCGGCTCGATGGAGAAGAGACGCTGACCTCGTTCGACCTGTTCACCGGGCTCGAAATGGCGCTCCTCCAAGGTTCCCGTGATACGGGCCACGAGGGTGACCTCGTCGTCGCTACGCAGCAGCGATGGGTAGGATTTCTCCAGCGCGATGTCCTGGCGCTCGATCGCTACGACCTCGATGGGGTGCGGTTGACGCTCCGGGGCAGCCTGCTGCTGCGCTTGCGTGTTCTCCTCCTGACCACAGGCGGCCAGCAACAGACCGGCGGCCAACGCCACCAGGGCGGCCCGGCCGAGACGAGATGTGCTTTTCATGATGTGCGTCGTTTCCGTTGATGCATCAAAGATCGACGAATTTTACATTCATGCATGTATGGATGTAAATCGAATGAAGGAAAGCTCAGTCGCCACGCGGCCGGCTGCGCAGGATACGTCCCTCGGGATGGACCTCGATCCGACCGCCGCTGCCAGAGCCCACTACGTCATCGCGCCACATGTTGCCACGCTCCCGCGGAACCGGCGGTGACGGCCGTGGCGGCGCCGCCGGCGATGACGCATGGCCCCAGTCGTAGTACGGTTCGAACAGCACTCCGGGCAGTTCTATAAGGAACGAGGGATCACGCTGCCTGCGCTGGCGCCAGTGCTCACGATGCCAGGCAAAGGGTTGAAGGACCGGCTGCCAGGCGGGAGACGCCGGCATGTGGCGAGACTCCCCCGGCGCAGCCCAGGCCGGCGCATTCACGGCAAGCCACCCCATCAACACGAGCGCGCCACAGCCGACTCGCCGAAGCGCAAACAGGTCGTTCATCGTCTTGCCCTCCCCGCCGATCGTCATGATCGAATACTTTTGACGGTCAGGCTTTCCAGTATAGGCAGGCCAGCGCCAGAGACTGGCCGAGACAGTCGCGAGCGGCCCGCCCGTGCAAGAACTCGGCTCACAGCCGGTAGCTCAGCGACAGCGCGCCGTGCACGGTGCTCCTCTCCTGCTCGTCGAACTCCTTGCTGCGCCACACGTGCGCCAGGCTCACTTCCCACCTTTCCCAGGTCAACGCCAACCCCAGCACGGCATCGCCGACCCACTCGCGACGCTCGACCGAGTGGCTGTCGCGCACGGTATTGCCGTCCAGCAGCAGGTTATGCGCCACGTAGCGCCCCTGTAGCGCGGCGAACAGGTGCCAGCCACTGCCGGGCGACCTCGAAACCTGCCGGTAGCCACCCTGCTCCACACCCAAGGAGGGCCAACCCATGGCATTGTCCAGTCCTTCTCCGAGGCGCAGGCCGTACCCCGCCCCGGCCTGAACGAGAAGGTTGCCGAGGGAGGCCGAAACCCCGGGACCATGCTGTATCTCCAACTGCCCCAGCGCCTGACGATGCCACCAGTGACGACGATAGGAGGCGTTGAGGATGGGCTCGTTGCCCAACTGATGGGCCCAGCCGCGAGGCCGTTGGCTTTCGACAAAACGATGCACTTCGCGCTGGACGCTGTCGGCTGCCGCGATCGGCCCCACCACGCCGAGGTCGAGCTGCAACGCCTCTTCGCGCTGCCAGGCGCCAGGTAGCGGCTCGCGGCCATATAGGGTCAGGCCGCCCAGCACCAGGCCGGCGTAGGGGCGGTCGTCTTCGATGAGATCACGCCGCGCTACCTCTACCGGCGTATACATGCGATAGCTCAGGTGATAGCTCAACGCATCGACCTGATCCAGCCAGCCGTCCGGAAGCCCCCCGGCGATATGCCGAGACCAGTGCTCGGGGGAAGTCGGTCGCGTCCACATGAGCTGCGCACCGGCCGTATAGTTGTCGTCGTCCCTGCTGACCATGCCGTCGTTGTCTATCTGCAACGTGATGGTACCCGGCGCTGACAGGGCCGGCGGCGTTGCCAGCCAGAGAATGGCGCACACGCCGACGAGACCGCCCATATTTCGGATCATGCCTAAACTCCTCTTCCTTGAGCGAGCTAATGAATAAACATACCCGAGTGTATGTGCTGGGCGGCAAAAGCGCCAAATTTGTGAACGAACATTTGAATGACCCGGCGTGGCCGGATCATCCTCCTTCGACACGAGCAAGCGCCCGCTCGACGCCACTCCGATAACCGCCCCCGAACAACAGGAGGTGATTGAGCAGCGGGTAGAGCTGGAACAGCGCTTCGCGCCGTGGCCAGTCGTGCGGGGTATTGCCATCCCAGTAGGCTTCGAAGAACGCTTCGCCGGGAGAGCCAAACAGCGTCAGCATGGCCAGGTCCACGTCCGGGTAGTGCCGATACACCGCCGGATCGATGACTGCCGGTCCCTGCGGGGTGTACAGCACGTTGCCCGACCACAGGTCTCCGTGCAGCAGGCTCGCCGGTGCCTCGGGCAGCCAGTCCTCCAGGGTTTCCGCCAGCACCTCGATGCGGCTGCGCAGCCGTGCATCCATCAGCCCGCGCTCGTGGCAGGCCTTGGCCAATGGCAACAGGCGGCGCTCGCGCTGAAAGGCACGCCCATCGGCGAGTGGCGCGTTGGACTGGGGCGTGCGACCGCAGGCGTTGTCCCGCGACCAGCCATGTTCGACGGCGGTATGCGAATGCAGCTGGCGCAGGCCTTCCCCCAGCACCTCTGCGGAACACGACGAGCGGGAGCCAGCCTCGTCGAAGGCCTGCATCACCAGCCAACCGTCGCCCAGCGCCAGCACCTCGGGTACCAGTAGCGAAGTTTCGGCCTCGCGCAGGGCCTGCAGACCATCCGCTTCGCCTGCCAGGCGCTCCGCATCGTCGCGTTTGACGACCACCGTTCCCTGGGATGTTTCCAGGCGGTAGACGGCAGCGATATCGCCGCCTCCCAGCGGGTGCAGCCCGCCCACGGGGGAGAGTTCCTGAGCTTCCAGCAGTGCGGAGAGTGCTCGGTCCATGGTTTCCTCCTTGGCCGCTCGGACCCGATGACAACCGTCATGGAAACCATGCCATGCCCCAGGGCGTGGCCCAAGCCCACATCAAAAAGCCACCCCGTGGGGTGGCTAGAGGGACACAGCGATGCTGCCCTGTCACTCGGGTAGCAATACGCTATCGATCACGTGAATCACCCCGTTGCTGGCCTCGATGTCGGCCTGAACCACATTGGCATCATTGATCATCACGCTACCGTCCATGGTAGTGATGCTGATGTCCTGGCCCTGGACGGTCGTGGCGCTATCCAGTCCCATCGCATCCTCGGCCATGACCTTGCCCGCCACCACGTGGTAGGTCAGCACGGCCTGGAGCTGCTCACGGTTCTCGGGCTCGAGCAGGCTCTCCACGGTACCCTCGGGGAGGTTGGCAAAGGCCTCATCGGTGGGGGCAAACACCGTGAAAGGCCCTTCGCCCTTGAGGGTCTCCACCAGGCCCGCCGCCTCCAGCGCAGCCGCCAGGGTCTCGAACTGACCAGCCGCCACGGCGGTGTCGACGATGTCCTTCTGATCACCATGGTGATCGGCCTGTACGGCGCCTGCCAACACGGCACCCAACATGCCTGCTCCCACCCAACTGACGGCTACTCGTTGAAACGTCTTCATTGGTGCATTCCTCGCAGGTGAACGATAGAGGCTCGAGCTCGGTCCGACCCAAACCTTATACAGACATTAATACTTGTATATATATTGAACAAGTATTTTTTGGGCCAAGTTTCTGCCTGGCCGCTGCCTCGAGACGGGCTGACGCGACTTTCCCGCTATGGCAAAAAGGGAATGCAAGATCGTGAACACCCCCTGCCTGGCGATGCCGGCCAGGCGAGAATCGTGACAGGGAGAAAACGATGTACAAGCTTGCCTTCTACGTTCCGCTCGAAGATGCCGAAGCGGTCAAGGAAGCCGTCTTCGCCAGCGGTGCCGGGCGCATCGGCGACTATGAGGCGTGCTGCTTCGAGACCCGCGGCACCGGCCAGTTTCGCCCGTTGGACGGCGCCAACCCGCATATCGGCGAGGTCGGCGACCTGGAAAAGGTGGAGGAGGTGAAGGTGGAACTGGTGTGCGAGGACGCCCTGATCCACGACGCCCTGGCGGCCCTCAGGCGCGCCCATCCCTACGAGGAGCCGGCCTACGACGTCTGGCGCCTGGCCGACCTATGAATGATGACGCCACGGACCCTGGGCCCGTGGCGTCATTCGCCAGGCGACCGACCTAGAGGAAGCCCAGCAGACGCGGCAGGAACAGCGACAGCTCGGGCACGAAGGTGGTGATCAGCATCACCGGGATACCCACGAAGGCGATCAGCTGCAGCGCCGGCGCGAAGGTCTTGTGGATCGATACCCGACCGATGCGACAGGCCATGTAGAGGATCGGCGCCACCGGCGGGCTGTTGGCACCGATCACCACCGAGCAAGCGACGATGGCGCCGAAGTGCACCGGATGAATGCCGGTATCCACCATCAGCGGCAAAAACAGCGGAGCCACGACCACCGTCACCGAGACGTCGTCGAGGATGGCGCCGGCCACAATCAGGAAGACATTCACCGCGATCAGGATCAGCAAGGGGTTCTGGATCAGGGTGGTGATCAGTTCGGTGAGGTCCTGTGGCACGCGCTCGAAGGCCAGGATGCGGCCGATCATGAAGGAGAACAGCAGGATCAGGATGATCGAGCCGGTGGTCTCCGAGGCGGCAATCACGCTGCGCGAGAAGTGCTTGAGCGACTGGTCGCGGTAGACCAGAAAGCCGATGACGATGGCCGCGAAGGCCGCCACGGCCGCCGCCTCGGTGGGCGTGAAGACGCCGCCGTAGATGCCACCCAGGATAATGAACGGCAGGCTCAGCGCCGGCAACGCCCGCCAGGTGGCCCGCCCCTTGGAGGGTGCCTGGCCGTTGGCCAGTCCCTCGCTGGCAACCTCCTGGAAGAGCCGTCCCGCAGCAAAGCGGTTGGCTAGTATGAGCCCGGCGATCAGCAGCAATGCCGGCCCCACCGTGGCCGCGAACAGCGCCGCCACCGACTGTCGCGTCACCACCGCGAAGAGGATCATGGTGATGGAAGGCGGAATCAGGATGCCCAGCAGCGAGGAGATGCCGAGCAGCGCCGAGGAGTAGCCGCGAGGATAGCCGCGCTGCTCCAGCGGGCCGATCATGATGGTGCCGATGGAGGCCACCGCCGCAGTGGCGGTACCGGCGATGGCCCCGAACACTCCGGAGGCCAGCACCATGGAGGCACCCATTCCCCCACGGCGCTTGCCGACCAAGGTCTCGATGAAGGTCACCAGGCGGCTGGCGATGCCGCCGCTCTGCATCAGGTAACCCGTCAGCACGAACAGCGGCAGGGCGATCAGGATCACCGAATCCACCGAGCGGAAGCCCTGCATCATCAGGGTGTCGAGGTTGGCGTCGTAGGCCATGGCCAGGTAGGCCAGCACCCCGGCAAAGGACCAGGCGACGGGCACGCCCAGTCCCATCAGGAGCAGCAGCAGCAGGATCGCGAACAAGCCTTCCATCACGACTCCTCCCCGGACATCGCATAGCCCGGGCGGGCATCGCGCAGTGCCGCGATCCCCTGCCAGACATCGCGCAGTGCGTAGCAGAAGCAGCCGACGCTGGCGAGCATGATGGCCGCCTGGGAGACCCACAGCGGGATCGACAGCTCGGGGGTGTGCTGGGGCCGCTCGATGCCCCAGGCCAGCATGCGCTGGGCCCAGTCGACAAAGCAGGCGCTGATGATGGCCACGATCACCGCTACCAGGGTCTTATGCAGTGCCTTGAGGCGCACGTCGCGCAGCTGCAGTTCGAGAAAGTCCACCACCAGGTGTTCGCCACGCCGGCTGGCGATCAGCGCACCGGTCATGTAGAGCCACATGCCGGCGAGCATGACCAGCTCCAGGGTGCCGACCAGCGACCAGCCGAAGACGTAGCGTGCCAGGATCAGGAAGAGCATCAGCCCGACGACGAGCAGGCTCGTCACGAAGGCGACGGCGTTGAGCAGCCAGCCGACCTTCTCGTCCAGGGCCTTGAAGAAGGGTTGCATGAGAGGGCCCTCACAACGGTGACGCCGACCCGGGAGACGGGCCGGCGTCAGGGTTCAGCAGGAGAACGTCACAGCGGGGTGGCGTTGGCGCGGATGGTGTCCATGATTTCGGTACCCAGCTCCTCCTCCATGAGCGGCCAGACCTGCTCGCGGGCACGGCGGGCGAAGTCCTCGAGGGTCTCCTCGGGCAGGGCGAAGTACTCCATGCCGTCTTCCTGAGCCTTGGCGATGTAGTGCTCGTCGCGCTCGCGGGCGTCGACGAACTGCTGCTCCATGACCTCGCGGGCCGCCTCGCTGACCACCTCTTGGTGCGCCTCGCTCAGGCGCTCGTAGGAGTCCATGTTCATGGTCAGGATGCCGGTCATGAAGAAGTGTTTGGTGTGGACGTAGTAGTCCAGGGTGTCGTTGAAGTACTCGTAGGGCCAGTAGATGACGTTGCCCGCCTCGCCGTCCACCACGCCGGTCTGCAGGGCGGTGTAGACCTCGCCCCAGTCGATGGCGGCGGTCTGGTAGCCCAGCGCCTGCATGGTCTGCGGAGCCGGGAAGACGGTCATGGTGCGCACCGTCAGGCCATCGGCCTCCTCGACGCTGAGCGCGTACTCGCCCCGGGAGGCCACGCCGTTGAAACCCTCGGGCCAAGGACCGAAGAACTTCAGGCCGATGTCGGCGAAGATGCCGCCGAGCAGCTCGTTGACCCAGCCACCCGGGCCGTAGGCCTCGATGGCCTCGTCCCAGGAGAGCGTCATGTAGGGGGTATAGATGACCCCGATGCGCTTGTCGTAGGAGGTCATAGGCCAACTGAGCATCATGTCGATGCCGCCGGCCACCAGCAGGTCGAAGACCTCCTGCTGGCCGCCCAGCTCGTTCTGGTAATAGACCTCGACCTCGAGCTCTCCGCCCGACTTCTCCTCGATCAGTCGGCTCCACTCGTCGAGGGTATCGCCGGCCGGCGAGCCCTGGGTACCGGAGTCGGTGGCCAGGCGCAGAGTGGCGGCTTCGGCGGCCAGGGCGCTGCCTACCAGGCAGGCCCCGAGAGTCAGAGCGCTAAGGCGTGGCAGGAACTTGCGGGTCGCAAACATCTTGGCTCTCTCGGTTGTTGTGGTTGGCAGGCCAATATGTACTGAGCCGAAAAAAGCGGTCAATGCGACGCAGCAAGCTAAAAAAAAGCAATAATAACCTGAAATAAGGCCAATTCCCGGAGTTAAAAACCAAAAAACACCGAATACAAGTGACTACTCTCCATGAGATTCTTGCAATGCCCCTAAGTCTCCTTCGAGAGAGTGGTTCGGGCCGTCGCCGGAACCAAGAATAGTGTCGCAAACGGATAGGGTTGCAGCCCGGAAGCCGAAACCCTGATCTAGATCATGGACAAGGGAAAGCGTTGTGATCAGCCCAGCCGCTCCGCAATGCGCCGCTCGAGCTGCTCCTGGTCCTCGGCGAAGCGGCGGATGCCTTCGGCCAGCTTGTCATTGGCCATGGCGTCCTGGTTGTGCTGCCAGCGGAACCCAGGCTCGGTGAGCGGCACAGGGCGCTCGCCGGGGGCCGGAAAGACCACCCGCTTCTCGACGTCGCCCTCCTCGTTCGCCAATTCCTCGAGTAGGGTCGGTGAGATAGTCAGCCTATGGCAGCCGGCCAGCGCCAGTACCTGGCCGCTGGTGCGAAAGCTCGCTCCCATCACCACGGTGTCATAGCCGCCACGACCGGCACGCTCGCACACGCTGCGCACGAAAAGCACGCCCGGATCTTCTTCGGCAGCGTACTCCCTGCCGGTCTCCTTCTTGTACCAGTCGGTGACCCGGCCCACGAACGGCGAAATCAAGAAGACACCAGCATCGAAGCAGGCCTGGGCCTGGGCATCGCTGAACAGCAGCGTGAGGTTGCAGTTGATACCCTCCCGCTCGAGTCGCTCGGCGGCGCGTATGCCCTCCCAGGTCGAGGCCAGCTTGATCAGCACACGCTCGCGACCGATGCCGCGCCGCTCGTACAGTTCGATGAGCTCATGGGCCTTGCGCACGCTCGCCTCGCTGTCGAAGGAGAGCTTGGCAGCAACCTCGGTAGAGACCCGGCCGGGGACGAATTTGGTAATCTCCGCACCCTTGGCCACGGCCAGGCGGTCCACGGCGCGCTCGACCCGTGACGACAAGTCGCCGGCTTCGGCCTTGACCGCGGCAAGCTCCTCGTCGATCAGCGCCTGATAGCCCGGCAGGTCGAAAGCCTTGAGCAGCAGCGAGGGGTTGGTGGTGGCATCCTGGGGCCGGTAGCGCCGAATGGCCTCGAGGTCACCGGTGTCGGCGACCACCAGTGAATGGCGCTTGAGGGCGTCGAGTCGTGTCGTCATGAAGAATGCTCCGTAGGCTGTGGTTGCGCATGAAGGGGCTCAGGCCGGAAGGCCGTGCTGGGCCGACAGCGCCTCGCGATAACGGGCGTAGACCGTCTCGTAGGCCCGCACGCTGGTCGCCTTGGGTTCGGCCAGCGAAGCTTCGTCGAGGTGCACCAGGCGTTCGCACAGCGCTGCCAGCGAGAAGTCACGCCGCTCGCACCAGGCCGCCTGCAGCGCCGCACCCAGCGCGGCGGCGTCGGTTACCTGGGGGCAGATCACCTGGGTCGCGGTCACGTCGGCAACCATCTGGCGCCATAAAGGGCTATTGGCGCCGCCGCCGATCAGGCGGATCTGGCTCGCCCCGGCGGCCAGCGGTCCGAGCAGTTCGAGGCCATAGCGCAGGCCGAAGGTGGCGCTCTCCACCACCGCCCGGCACAGGTTGGCCTGGGTCAGGTTGCGGCTGTCGAGCCCCAGGAAGCTGGCCGTGGCGTGCGGCAGTGCCGGCACCCGCTCGCCGTTGAAGAACGGCAGCACCGTCACGCCCTCGGCACCGATCGGCGCAGCGGCCAGGCGCTCGCCGAAGGCGGCCAGGTCGAGAGCGAACAGCTCGCGTACCAGGGTGCTGGCCGAGGTCACGTTCATGGTGCAGATCAGCGGCAGCCAGCCTCCATGGCTGGCGCAGAAGTTGGCGACCATGTCGCTCTCGGCGCGCACCGGGTCGGGCGAATAGGCACACACGGTGCCCGAGGTACCCAAGCTCAGGGTGACGATGCCGGGCGCAATGTTGCCGGTACCGATGGCGCCGAGCATGTTGTCGCCTCCCCCGCTCGCTACCAGCACGCCCTCGCCCAGCCCCAGCTCGAGGGCCACCGCCGGGCGCAGTGTGCCGGCGGGTTCGCGGGAGTCGATCAGACGCGGCAGCACGCGCGCGGGGTCGAGCTCCGGAGCGATCTCGGTGAAAACGTCACGGCACCACTGCCGCGAGCGGGTATCGAAGTAGCCGGTGCCGGAGGCATCGCCCGCCTCCGCCACCCTCTCGCCGGTGAGCCAGTAGTTGAGGTAGTCGTGGGGCAGCAGCACGGTATCGATTCGGCGGTAGGCCTCGGGGTTGGTATCGCGCAACCAGGCGAGCTTGGACGCGGTGTAGCCGGTCTGCAGCACCAGGCCGAGCTTCTCGAGACAACCCGACGCGCCGCCCAGGCGATCGACCAGGGCCGCGTTGTGTGCCGCCGTCTCGGTGTCGCACCACAGCTTGGCGGGATACACCGGGCGCCCAGCGGCATCCAGCGCCACCATGCCGTGCTGCTGGCCGGACACACCGATGGCCCGCACCGTGCGGGGTGCGATACCGGCCCGGCTCACGGCCTCTTCGAAGGCGCCACGGAAGGCCTCGATCCACTCCTCCGGCTGCTGCTCGCGACGCCCGTTCGCTCCCTCCACCAGACGGTGCGGACGACTCGCCTCGGCGAGGATCGCCTCGCCGTCGATGTCGACCACCACCACTTTGGTGCTCTGGGTCCCGCAGTCCACCCCGATGTACATCACTTCGCTCCTTGCCCTTGCTCCCCGGTCAGAGCTTCAAGGGTAGCGCGCGCACCGTATTCGTGCAGGCTACGCAAGGTGCTCAGGTAGGCGTCGCGGAAGCGCTCGTGCTCGACCAGGTCGCCGAACAGCTCACGGTTGTCGATGAAGGCGGTAGGCCGGCTGCGATTCACGGCGGCCAGCGCCATCAGCTCGTCCTTGAGACGGTCGACCACGACTATGGGCTCACGCTGCTCGTCGATGCCCTCGGCGTAGCGCGCCCAGCTCGCCACCACCGCGGCGCTGCGGCGAATCTCGCCGCCCGCTTCGAGCTGCTCGCGTATCACCGGCACCAGCCACTTGGGAATGCGGTCGGAACTCTCGGCGCACAGTCGCGCCAGGGTGTCCTTGATCTCGGGGTTGGCGAAGCGCTCGATCAGGGTCTGGCGGTACTGCTCGAGATCCACGCCGGGCACCGGCGCCAGGGTCGGACTGCCCTCGTGACGCATGTAGCCGAGCAGGAAGTCGACGAACAGCGGATCGCGACACACTTCGTGGGCGTAGCGATAGCCCGCCAGGTAACCGAAGTAGCACAGCGCCTGATGACTGGCGTTGAGCAGACGCAGCTTCATTAGCTCATAGGGCACCACGTCTTCGACCAATTGTACGCCGACCTGCTCGAATGCCGGTCGGCCGCAGGTGAAATGATCCTCCAGCACCCACTGGGTAAAGGGCTCGCACACCACCGGCCAGGCATCCTCGATGCCGAACTCGCTGGCCAGCTCCTCGATATCCGCCGGCTGGGTGACCGGCGTGATGCGATCGACCATGGCATTGGGGAAGGCCACCTTGGCCTCCACCCACTCGCCCAGCGCCGGATCTCGGGCCCGGGCAAAGGCGGCGAACATGCGCCTGGCCACGTCGCCGTTACCCTGAATGTTGTCGCAGGACATGATCGTGAACGGTGCCAGGCCGCGCTCGCGCCGTCGCACCAAGGCCTCGATCACCAGGCCGAATGCGCTACGCGGTGCCGCGGGATTGGCCAGGTCGTGCTGGACGTCGCGGTTGTCGAGGTCAAACTCGCCGCTGACGGGATGGAAGTTGTAGCCCCCTTCGGTCACGGTCAGCGAGACGATGCGGATGGCGGGATCGGCCATGCGCTCGATGACCGCCTCGGGATCGTCAGCGGCGAACAGGTAGTCGAGCATGGCACCAATCACCCGCGGCTCGCGATCCCCGCCGGGATGCTTCACCACCAAGGTATAGAGATGATCCTGCGCTGAGAGCACCTCGCGCATGCGCCGGTCGCCGGGCATCACGCCGACACCGACGATGCCCCAGTCGAGCGCCTGACCGCGGCGCATCAGCTCGTCGAGGTACATGGCCTGGTGAGCACGATGAAAACCGCCGACGCCGATATGCACGATTCCCGGCTTCAACGCCCGGCGGTCGTAGCGCGGCACGGCCACACGCGGATCGAGGTTAGAGAGCGAGGCATTGCTGAGAGCAGGCATGAGGGCACTCCTTGCCGCGAGCGGCAATGACGAAAATGGGTGGCGTCCCGGGTGTGTTGCGGGTTAGCGCCAGTAGAGGTCCGGGGCGATGGACTCGCGCTTGATCAGTCGGGCATTGAGCATGTCCTTGTTTCGCGCCTTGTCGACGGCGCCTTCCTGCTCCTGGCCCATGCCCAGCCAGCGCTGGATCAGGCGTGCCTCGAGTACTTCGTCAGCCACCTCGAGCAGCAGGGTAATGTCGAACAGCGGGTGGAGTTCGCGCCACGGATCGCGGTCGAGCAGCAGGTAGTTGCCCTCGACGATGACGATGCGGTGCCCGAGGGTGATCAGCCGCCCACCGGCCCGGGCCAGATCCAGCGGGCGGTCGAACACCGGCACCGCCACGCTCCTGTCGGCGCGACGAATGCGCTCCAGGTCATGCTTCAACCCATCGGGATCGAAGGTCTCCGGCGCGCCCTTGATCGAAAGCTGTCCCAGCGGCTCGAGGATGGCGTTGTCGAGGTGATAGCCGTCCATCGGCACCACCGCGGCGATGCCGGGCACCCGCTCGTTGAGCTCGCGGCACAGCCACTCGGAGAGGAACGACTTGCCCGCCCCCGGCGGCCCGGCCAGGGCGACGATGAAGCGCTGCCGGTTCTCGGCGGCCTCCAGTAAACGCACCGCCATATCGTGAATGTTTGGATTCATTGTTCTTTTCCTACTCAAAGCGCAGGCATCAGGCGTGTTCGGAAAGGCGGCGAGCAAACGCAGCCAGTTTTCGAATACGCCTAGCTCATCCAGTTGCCTCCATCGACGTTTAGGGTTTGAGCGACCACGTACTCACTATCGTCCGAGGCGAGGAATACCGCCGCGCCGGCGTGATCCTCCGGCTTGCCCATGCGCCCGTAGGGCACTGCCTCGCCGACCAGACGCTTCTTCTCGCCCAGCGGGCGGTTCTCGTAGCGGGCGAACAGCGCATCCACCTCATCCCACATCGGCGTGTCGACCACCCCGGGGGCGATGCCGTTGACCCGGATGCCGTAGCGAATCAGGTCGAGCGCGCAGGACTGGGTCAGGCTGATCACTGCGGCCTTGGTGGCGCAGTAGGTACTCACCAGTGCCTCGCCACGCCGCCCAGCCTGGGAGGCCATGTTGATGATCGCCCCGCCCTCGCCACGCGCCACCATGTGCCGGGCCACCGCCTGAAGGGTGAAGAACAGACCCTTGGTGTTGACGGCGAACTGACGGTCGAAACTGCCTTCACTGACCTCGAGCACCGGGGCCATGTCGAATACCGCGGCGTTGTTGACCAGGATGTCGATGGCACCGAGGTGCTGGGTGACCGCCTGGACCATCGCCTGGATGGTGTCGACATCGCAGACGTCCAGGCGCACGCCCATGACGCGATCGGCGCCCAGCGGACGCAGGCCGGCCACGGCCTCCTCCACTGCCGCCACGTCGATGTCGGCCACGGCGACCCGTGCCCCTTCGGCGAGATAGCGCTCGGCGATGGCCAGGCCGATGCCGCGCGCGCCGCCGGTGATTACCGCCACCTTGTCCTGCAGTTTCATCTCGGATTTTCCTCGTTGGTTTCGCTGGTGGCTACCTTCGCTCCGGTGCGTCGTTGCTCGCGCCACTGCTGGATCAAGGCCTCCAGACCGTGCATGGCCGGCAGCACCCGCCACGCCCCGGCCTGATGCAACCGCTCGGCGTGCCCCGCCTCGATATGGCTGGCGCCGGTGAAGCCGATCACCGTCATGCCGGCGGCGTGGGCAGCGGTGACGCCGGAAACGCTGTCCTCGACAACCAGGCAGTCGCCCGGCGCCCGGCCCATCCGACGAGCCGCCAGCAGGTAGAGGTCGGGAGCCGGCTTGGGCCGCTCGACCTCGTCGGCGGTGAACAGCGGCACCTCACCCAGCCGGGCGTCGAGTCCGGTGACGGCCAGCGAGGCGAGCACCCGCCGGCGACGGCTGTTGGAGACGATGGCCAGCGGCAGCTCGATCCGCGCCAGCGTTTCCGCCACCCCCTCGACGGCACGCAGCTCTTCGGCCAGGCGCGCCTCAATGGCACCGTCGATGCGCTCCAGCGCATCCGCCGGCAGCCGATGAACGCTCTGCCGCTCCAGCTGCGCGAGGATTGCCGCGGTGGTCATGCCCAGCGCCTGGCGCACGGCGACGTCCTCGGGAATGTCCGGCAGCAGCTCGCCGAGCTGCTGGACCAGCGTGGCCTCGGCGACGATCTCGCTGTCCACCAGCACGCCATCGCAGTCGAAGATCAGTGTCTCCATGCCCGTTACGCTCATTGGCCGCCCGCCACGGACGGGGCGCGATGATCCTGGCGGTTGAGCCCGGCCAGGGGATGGCGAGACAGGCTGGGCAGAGCCAAGTCCTCGGCATCGAAAAGATGGGCGCAGGCGCGATCGAAGCCGAAGCGCAGGGTGTCGCCGACCCGGCTCTCGACGCCACCGTCGGCGCTCACGGTAACCAGGGTGTCCTGCATGCGCACGTAGAGCGAGGTCACCCCGCCGAGACGCTCGATCACCTCGATGCGCCCCGAGAGCGGTCCTTCGGGCTCGAGCTGCAGGTGTTCGGGACGGATGCCGAGCGTCAGCGAATCATCGGTCAGAGCACTGCCGTCGACCGGCACCGTACAGGTCGCTCCGTCGGGCAGACGCACCTCGACGCCATCGGGCCCCGCGTCGACGCGCTCCACCATCAGGAAGTTCATCTTCGGCGAACCGATGAAACCGGCCACGAAGCGGTTGCGCGGATGGTGATAGAGCTCCATTGGCGAGCCCACCTGCTCGACCACGCCGCCCTGCAGCACGACGATCTTGTCGGCCATGGTCATGGCTTCGATCTGGTCGTGGGTGACGTAGATCATGGTGGCGTCGAGCTCTTCGTGCAGGCGCGCCAGCTCGATGCGCATCTGCACCCGCAGCGCCGCATCGAGGTTGGAGAGCGGCTCGTCGAACAGGAAGATGCTGGGATTGCGCACGATGGCGCGGCCGATGGCCACGCGCTGGCGTTGCCCGCCCGAGAGCGCCTTGGGCTTGCGTTCGAGCAGCGGCTCGAGCTGCAGGATCGCGGCCGCCTCGCGCACCTTGCGCCGACGCTCCTCCTTGGGCACCCCGGCGAGCTTCAGGCTGAAGCCCATGTTGTCCTCGACAGTCATGTGCGGGTAAAGCGCATAGCTCTGGAACACCATCGCCAGGCCGCGCTCGGCGGGACCGACCTCGTTGATGCGCTTGCCGTCGATCATGATGTCGCCGCTGGTGGCACTCTCGAGACCGGCGATCATGCGCAGCAGGGTCGACTTGCCGCAACCGGAGGGGCCGACGAAGACCACGAACTCGCGGTCGTTGACCTCCAGGTCGACGCCCTTGATCACCTCGGTGCCTTCGAAGCGCTTGACGATGTTGTGAAGTTGTAGCGTTGCCATGGGATACCTCGTTACTTGACGGCGCCGAAGGTGAGGCCGCGTACCATCTGTTTCTGGGTGAGCCAGCCGAACACCAGGATCGGGGCGATGGCCATGGTGGAGGCCGCGGAGAGCTTGGCCCAGAACAGCCCCTCGGGGCTCGAGAACGACGCGATGTAGGCGGTGAGCGGAGCGGCGCTGGAGGAGGTCAGGTTGAGACTCCAGAACGCCTCGTTCCAGCTCAGGATGACCGACAGCAGCCCGGTGGAGGCGATGCCCGGCAGAGTCAGTGGCAGCAGCAAATAGATCACCTCCTGGAAGGTGCTCGCACCGTCCATGCGCCCCGCTTCGAGAATGTCCCGCGGCAGGTCCTTGAAGAAGGTGTAGAGCATCCACACCACGATCGGCAGGTTCATCAGGGTGTAGACGATGATCAGCCCGGTACGCGTATCAAGCAGGCCGAAATCGCGGAACAGCAGGTAGATCGGCACCAATACACCAACCGGCGGCAGCATCTTGGTGGAGAGCATCCACAGCAGCGTACCCTTGGTGCGCTTGGTGGGCAGGAAGGCCATGGCATAGGCCGAGGGAATGGCAATGGCGAGCGCCAGCAGGGTCGAGCCGAAGGCCACCACCACGCTGTTGAGGGCGAACTTGAAGTAGTCCGCCCGCGCCTGCACGGCGACATAGCTCTCCAGCGTCGGGGTAAAGATCAGACTGGGATCGGCGATCGCCTCGGCCTCGCTCTTGAAGCCGGTCAGCACCATCCACAGGATGGGAAAGAAGATGATCAGCGCAATGCCCCAGCCAAGCAGCGTCAGCCAGACCCGCCGTGCACCGACGCTGGGCACCAGCGGCGTGTGTCGGGCGCGCGTCTCACCGGCGGCGTTAGTACTGGCCAGATGGCCTTCGGCCGGCAGGGCCTGCTTGGTCTTGTAAGTGGTCATGAGTACCTCCCTAGCCTCAATGTTCCAGGTTCCTGGCCACCAGCCGGACCAGGAAGATGGCGACGATGTTGGCCAGGATGATGGCGACCACCCCGCCCGCGGAGGCCAGGCCGACGTCGAAGTCGAGCAATGCCTGGATGTAGATCAGGAAGGCAAGGTTGGTGGTGGCGAGCCCCGGCCCACCGGAGGTGGTGACATAGATCTCGGCGAAGATCGTCAGCAGGAAGATCATCTCGATCATTATCACCACGCTGATGGCCCGCTTGAGGTGCGGCAGCGTGATGTAGAAGAAGATGGACAGCGGCCCCGCCCCGTCCATGCGTGCCGCCTCGACCTGATCCTCGTCGAGAGACTGCATGGCGGTGAGCAGGATCAGCAGCGCGAACGGCAACCACTGCCAGGCTACGATGATGATGATCGAGGTCAGCGGCAGCGCCGAGAACCAGTCCACCGCCGGCAGGCCGAACACGCCGGCTAACCATGCCAGCACCCCGTTGGAGGGGTGCATCATCATGTTCTTCCATACCAGCGCGCTCACCGTGGGCATGACGAAGAACGGCGAGATGGCCAGCACCCGGGCGATGCCGCGGCCGGGAAACTCCTGCTGGAACAGCACCGCGAGCAGCACGCCGCCCGCGACGGTGATCGCCAGCACCGAGCCCACCAGCAGCAGGGTGTTGCCCATGGCCCGCCATAGCGCCGGGTCGGTGAACAGGAACTCGTAATTCTCCAGGCCGGCAAAGCCCTCCATGCCGGGCATCAACAGGTTGTAGCGCTGCAGCGAGAACCACACGGTCATACCCAGCGGGACCAGCATCCACAGCAGCAGCAGCGTGACCGCGGGCGCCTGAAGCGACAGCGAACGCAGGCCGCCGACGGTACGCCCGGAGGCGCGTGTCTTGCTCATGACATCACCACGTGCGTTGGATTGGCCACCGGGGGGCTCCCCGGCGGCGAGTCGAATACCGGATCAGTAGCCGGCACGTTGCATGGTGCGCTCGGTGGCGCGCTGGGCCGTCTGCAGCGCCTGTTCGACGCTGGTATCGCCGGTCAGCGCCGAGGCGATGGTCTGGCCCACCTGGGTGCCGATCGACTGGAACTCGGGGATGCCGACGAACTGCACGCCGACATAGGGGCTCGGCTCCAGCGTCGAATCGGTGGGATCGGCGCTGTTGATGGCGTCGAGGACGAAGCCGGCGAAGGGCGCCTCCTCCTGGTACCGCTCATTTTCGTAGGTTGATTCACGGGTGCCGGGCGGCACGCTGGTCCAGCCCTCGCTCTCGCCGACCAGTTCGATGTACTCCTGCGACGTGGCCCAGGTCAGGAAGGCCTGGGCGGCGTCCTGCTTCTCCGAGGAGGCGGGAATGGCCAATGCCCACGACCACAGCCAGTGCGCCCCCTTAGGCGTCTCGGCCACCGGCGCCGGCGCGAAGCCTAGGCGATCGGCGACCTGCGACTCGGCCGGATTGTAGAGCTTGCCGGCAGCGGAGGTGGCATCGACCCACATGGCGCAGTTGCCGCGCGAGAACAGCGCCAGGTTCTCGTTGAAGCCGTTGGAACTGGCCCCCGGCGGGCCATAGTTGCCGAGCAGGTCGACGTAGAAGCCGATCGCCTCCTGCCAGGCCTGGGAGTCGAGCTCCGGGTTCCACTCCTCGTCGAACCAGCGCCCGCCGAAGGTATTCACCAGAGTGGAGACGAAAGCCATGTTCTCGCCCCAGCCCGGCTTGCCACGCAGACAGATGCCGGCCAACCCATTGTCGGGGTCGTGCAGTTCGGCCGCCCAGTCGCGTACCTCCTCCCAGCTCGGCTGCTCGGGCATCTCGATGCCGGCCTCTTCGAACAGGTCGGTGCGGTAGTAAAGCATCGAACTCTCGGCATAGAACGGCAGCGCGTAGAGTTTGCCCTCGTGACTCAGGCCGTCGCGCACCGGCTTGAGCAGGTCGTCCTCGCGGTACGCCTCGGGCAGATCCTCGAGGGCGACCAGCCAGCCGCGCTCGGCCCAGATCGGCGCCTCGTAGGTACCGATGGTCATGACGTCGAACTGGCCGCCTTCGGTGGCGATGTCGGTGGTCAGGCGCTGGCGCAGCACGTTCTCCTCGAGCACTACCCAGTTGACCTCGATATCCGGATGGGCCTCCTCGAAGGCCTCGGTCAGGCTCTGCATGATGACCATGTCGTTGTTATTGACGGTGGCCACGGTGATGGTCTCGGCCTGGGCCGCGCTGGCGACGGCAACGGCCAGGCCGGCCAGGGGAAAGGCGTGAGCGAGCTTCATGTCGTGCTCCTGTGCTGGGCTTGCCCCGTGGGGCGTTGTTGTTGGAAGCCGGATATTGTTTTGAACAATTACTCATTCATCGATCAAATGATCGAATACGCAGAGCAAAAAGGCAAAGACGAACCCCTTAGACTTTAGGCTATAAAGAGGTAAGCGACTGACTAGCTTTCGTTTTCAAGGATATAGCGAGCAGCGTTCTCGTCGGTGACGAGCCCCTTGAGCCAGCCGCCACGCAAGGCGGCAAGGAGGGCAGGTCCCTTGTCGCGACCGCCAGCAAGCGCAACCAGGGTCTGGTTGCGAAACATCGTCAGCGGGAGACTGGTGACGCGCCGAGTGATCGAGCACTCGATGACGGCGCCGTTGCGGTCGAGGGGCCAGCCGAGCAACTCGCCCACGGCATTGCGCGAGAGCAACTCGTCGAGCTCGGCTTCACTGATGAAGTGATCTTGGAACAGGGTGGCCTGGCGATCGATGCGCCCTACCCCGATGTAGGCCGCCTCGGCATCCTTGGCGACCTCGACGATGGCCTGGAACAGGCGCTGACCGAGCATTGCCTCCTTCTCCTCCACCGAGCCAGCCACCACCGGCGCTGGCAGCAGGAAGCGCTCGCCGCCGGTCTTGTCGGCCAGCACCATCACCCCGTCGTAGCGGTTGGCGGATCCGTCGCGGGCAACGTTGCCCACCAGCGAGACGAAGCGGTGCTGGGGTCGCTCGATGCGGCTGAGCGCCTCCACCGTAGCCCGCACCGAGCGCCCGGTGCCCAAGGACAGGGTCAAGGGTTCGGAGCGCTCGATCAGCCGGGCCAGCCGCTCCGCCCCTGCCACTGCCAGATAGTGGGCGCTGCTCTCGGGGGCTTCCGGGTCGGCCGGCACCACGTCGCAGAACTCGAGTCCGAAGCGCTTGAGGAGGCTATCCGACATGACCATGCAATTGGCCAGCGGATGATCGATGTGCACCTTGACCAGCCCCTCCTGACGCGCCAGGGCCAACAGCCGCTGCACACCGGGGCGCGACACCCCGAGCTGGGTGGCGATCTCGTCCTGGGTCCGCCCCCCCACGTAGGAGAGCCAGGCCGCACGCGCCGCCTGATCCAGCTTCAGCTCGAACTTGTCCATGTTACCCGTCCCTCATCGATTGCCCATCAGGCCGAGCCACGATCATGCCGAACCAAAGTAGCGTTCGCGATCTTCGGCAGTAATATCGCTGATATGCAGGGGATAGTGGCCGTCGCCGCGGTCGGCATAGAAATGGCGCAGGGTGCGCTCGATGGTGGGAAAAGCCAACTCGTCCCAGGGGATCTCGTGCTCCTCGAACAGCGCCACCTCCAGGCTCTCGGGGCCGGCGGAGAAGCTGCCGGCGAGGTCGGCGCGAAAGATCATGTAGACCTGGTTGATGTGCGGCAGGTTGATCAGGGTATAGAGCCCATGGATTTCGACCTCGGCGCAAGCCTCCTCGCGAGTTTCACGAGCAGCGGCCTCGATGGTGGTCTCGGCGTTCTCCATGAACCCCGCCGGCAGGGTCCAGAAACCCTTGCGCGGTGAGATCGCCCGGCGGCAGAGCAGGATCCGCGAGCCGCTCACCGGCAGAGTGCCCGCCACGATGCGCGGGTTCTGATAGTGGATCGAGCCGCAGGCGTCGCACAGGTACCTGGGCCGGTCGTCCCCTGCCGGGATCGCGAAGCGCACGGGTTGGCCGCAGTGGCTGCAGAAGTTCATGGGTCTCCCTGGCAGGCTTGACGTCGGCGAAGGCCCCCGGGTAGAAGGAAGCAAAGCCGATGGAAACCCCATGTTAGAGAAACTTCGCCAGCGCCTGCAAGCGCACGCTCCGCGCCGCCTGCGCCTCGACATGCCCCAGGCCGCGGTGTTGTTGCCGATCGTCGACCGCCCCGAGCCGACGCTGCTGTTCACCCGCCGGGCGGGCCACCTCACGACTCACAGCGGCCAGGTAGCGTTCCCCGGCGGCAAACGCGAGGAGGAGGACCGCGACCTGCTGTTCACCGCCCTGCGTGAGTCCGAAGAGGAGATCGCCCTGCCGCCGGAGCGGGTCGAGCTGCTCGGCCGCCTGTCGGACGTGATCTCGCTGCACGGCATCCTGGTCACGCCCTATGTGGGCCTGATTCCGCCCGACCTGCCGCTCGTGCCCGATCCCACCGAGCTGGATGCCATCTTCGAGGTGCCGCTCGAGCTCTTCCTCGAGGATCGCCGCCACCACACCGACGTGATTCCGGTCAACGGCCGCCCCCACTACGTGCCCAGCTACCATACCCAGGGTCAGGTGATCTGGGGCCTCTCGGCGATGATGCTGGTGGAGCTGCTGGCCGAAGGATTCGAGCGTCCCGTCAGCCTGTTCAATGAGCCACCACACGGTCGGCTATGCTATTTTCCCGAACGCCTGCTGCGCAGCTCGAAAACCGAGACGCGTCTTTCCTGAGTGCCTGCCCCGGAGATCCTGCCTCGTCCATGTCGCTGCTCACCCGACCGGCCTTCGCGGCCAGCGCCCTGCCTCAGTTGGTCGACGCCCTGGTGGAACAGGGCTGGTACATCGGCGAAGGCTTTCTCGACCCGGAGCTGTGCCATGACCTGTACCGGGAGCTTTCGGAGATGGCCGATCACGACATCCTGGCCGCCGCCGGCATCGGTCGCGGCGACGAGCACCAGCTGCGCCGCGACATCCGCGGCGATGCCATCCGCTGGCTCGACCGTGAAAGCCTGGCCCAGCGCCGCTATCTCGAAGCCATGGGCGAGCTGCAGAACGAGCTGAACCAGGCGCTGTACCTGGGGCTATTCGAATACGAGGCCCACTTCGCCCACTACCCGCCCGGAGCCTTCTACAAGAAGCATCTGGACAGCTTTCGCGGTCGCGCCAACCGGGTCGTCTCCACGGTGGGTTACCTCAATCCCGACTGGCCGACGGATGGAGGCGGCGAGATGGCGATCTTTGCTACCGACGATCCTGAGCGGGAAGTGGCCCGGGTGCGTCCCGAAGCCGGCAACTTCGCCTGCTTTCTCTCCGAAAACGTGCCCCACGAGGTGCTGCCGACCCGCCTGCCACGGGCCAGCATCGCCGGCTGGTTCCGGCGCAACGCCTCGCTGGGCGGCCGGGTGGATCCGGCGCGCTGATGGCAAGCGAGATCGAGGCGCTGCGCGCACGCCTGGCCGAGCTCGAGGCCCGCAGTGCCGCGCTTGAGCTAAGAGAAAAAGAGTTTGAAACGAGGATCGCCGAGCTCGACGAGGAGAAGCGCCACTATCAGTGGCTGGCCGAGAGTACAACCGACCTGATCTCGCGCCATGCCCGCGACGGCACCTTTCTCTATGCCTCCCAGGCCGCCCGCGAACTGCTCGGCTACGAACCGGAGGAACTGATCGGCGTCTCGGCCTACGACCTGTTCCACCCGTCCGATCTTGCCGACCTGCTCAACAAGTCTCCGCGGGTCTACTACCACGACGGCTTCTACCAGCAGACCTACCGCTTCCGCGCCAAGAGCGGCCGCTACGTGTGGTTCGAAACCACCAGCCGCACGCGCCGCGACCCGGCCAGCGGCGAGCTGATCGACGTGCTCTGTGTGTCGCGCGACGTGGGTCGACGCATTCATGCCGAGGCCAACCGCGAGCGCCTGGCCAGAGTGGTGGAATCGACCACCGACTACGTGCTGTTCTGCGATGGCGACGAGCGGCTGTTCTACTCCAACGAGGCGGCCAGAAGGCTGCTGGGCCTGCCGCGCGAAGGGCTCGATGCTGGGCTCGAGCGGGCCTATACGCCGGCGTCACTGACCATTCTGCGCGAGATCGTGTTGCCCGCCGTGGCCCGCTACGGCTCCTGGAGCGGCGAGCTGGAGATGCCAGGGCCCCGGGGGGCGGTACCGGTGCTCAGCGTGGTACTGGCCCACCGCGGCCCGGGGGCCGAACCCGACCACCTTTCGCTGCTCAACCGCGACATCGGCCTGCGCAAGGCCGCCGAGGCCCAGGCCCGGCGCCACCAGGAGCAGATCGCCCACGCCAACCGCCTGGCGACGACCGGTGAGCTGGCCTCCAATATCGCTCATGAACTCAACCAGCCGCTGGGTGCCATCGGCAACTATGCCAGCGGGGCGCTGATGCAGCTCGCGGCCGACCCGGAACGCCCCGCCAGAGACCTGACCCTACCGCTCACACGCATCGACGAGCAGGTGCAGCGGCTCGGCGAGCGCCTGCGCCACATTCGCGCCTTCGTGCGCAAGGGGCAGACCCGGCCGCGCCCGGTCGTGCTGCTCGACGCGGTCGACGCCGCCTGCCGCCTGTGCGAATGGCAGTACCAGCAGGCAGGCATTGGTCTCGAGCACGAGCTGCCGGAAGCATTGCCGCGCGTTTTGGCCGATCCCATTGCCTTGGAGCAGGTGCTGGTCAATTTATTGCTCAACGCGCTGGAGGCGAGCCGCGAGCACCCCGGAGCGGCACGGGTGGCGGTTCGCGCTCACCAGAGCGGGCCCCGCGAAGTGACCTTCAGCGTCAACGACCAGGGGCCTGGCGTCAGCGAGGCCGAGGCTCAGGCGATCTTCGCTCCCTTCCACTCAAGCCGCCAGGAGGGGCTGGGCATGGGGCTCGCCATCAGTCGCTCATTGATGGAAGCCATGGGCGGCAGCCTGGAACTGGCCGACGGTTCCGAGGGCGCCACCTTTGCGGGTACACTGCCAACCGAACCGCCACCGGCCCATCGCCGCGTACCGCCCCGGAGCCAGCCGTGACCGAGCCTACCCCTCCTTGTATCGCCGTGGTCGACGACGACGAGGCACTGCGCGACTCGCTGGCCTGGCTGCTCGACTCCGTGGGTCTGGCTACCTGCGCCTTCGCCGATGGCGAGGCGTTCCTCGCCGCCAATCCGGACGCCTTCGACGCCGTGCTGCTGGACGTACGCATGCCGGGGCTCTCCGGCCTGCAGGTGCAGCAACGGCTCAACGAGCGCGGCACCACCGTGCCGGTGATCTTCATGACCGGCCACGGCGACGTGCCCATGGCCGTCGCCGCGCTCAAATCCGGCGCCTTCGATTTCATCGAGAAGCCGTTCAATCACCAGCAACTGATCGACGCCGTACAGCAAGCACTGGCCGAGCATCAGCACCAGCGGGTGATACGCGAGCGGCTCGATGCCCTGCGCGAGCGTTATGACGCTCTGCGCCCCAAGGAACGCGAAATAGTGGTACTCGTCGCCGAAGGTCTGACCAGCCGGGAAATCGCAGCGCGGCTCGACGTCAGTGCCAAGACCGTTGAAGTTTATCGGCTACGAGCGATGAAGGAATTGGGTGCCGGTAGTCTCGCCGAGCTGGTGCGCCTCTGTGTGGCGCTGGGTCTGGTCGGGTCGTTGCCTGAATGAGCCGCACCGCTCTCCCCGGAGAGCGGTGCGGCTTTCTTGCTGACGCTACCGAGGCATGCGCAGCGACGACTCAGTCGACGGCCTCGAGCGAGACGATCTCGTAAGCGGTCTCGCCAACCTGGCGCAGCACGAAGCGTACCCGATCCTCCACCTTGACCTGCCCGGCCAGCACTGGGTCCGCCAAGGCGATCGCCATGGTCATGGCCGGCCAGCGCAGCTCGGCAATAGGCTCATGAGCCAACGTGACGCTGGCGCCATCATCGGCCACCGACTGTACCGTACCGACGCCCTCCGCTGTGCGCATCACCTGCTGCCCATTCATCGCCATGTCGCCATGCCCATGTTCATCGCTCGCGACGGCCAGCCCGGCCAGGAGCAGGCTCGTTGCGACGGTCGTATACCGCATGAAGTTTTTCATCTTAGTGGCTTCCTTCAAGAGTCATGGCAGTGCGCTCGGCTTTGTGTGGAACGGTTTCGGGAAACCGCCTGCGTTGCCAGAGCCAATAGAGAACGGGAATGAGCAGCAGCGATACCAGTGGAGCGGAGATCATGCCGCCAACGACAGGGGTAGCAATCCGCTGCATGGCCTCGGAGCCGGGGCCGGAATCCAGCAGCAGCGGGCTCAGACCCAGCACGACTGTCAGTGACGTCATGGCCTTGGGGCGCACGCGCATGACGGCACCTTCGATAATTGCTTCGCGTAGTTCACCACGAGAGCGAGGCTGGCGCTGCTCCACCGCCCCTTTGACATACATCAGCATCACCACGGCGAACTCCGCCGCCAGCCCGATCAGCAGGATGAAGCCTGCCGCTACGGCCACCGAGACGTCGTAGGCCAGCCAGTGCAGCAGCCACACTCCACCGACGGCGGCGAAAGGCAGCGATCCCATCAGCATGAAAGTCTCGGCGGCATTGCGGAAGCACAGGTAGAGCAGCAGGAAGATCAGCACGATGGTCACCGGAACCACCCACTGAAGCCGCTCCTTGGCTCGCTCCATGTACTCGTACTGCCCTGACCAGGTCACCGAATACCCCGCCGGCAACGTGACCTGTTCCATCACTTTCTGGCGCGCCTCGTCCACGTAGCTGCCGATATCGCGCCCGCGGATGTCGACCACCACCCAGCCATTGAGTCGGGCGTTCTCCGTTCGAATCATGGCGGGTCCGTCGACGATATCGACCTGCGCCAGCGCCTGAAGCGGCAGGTAGGCCCCGGTCGAGGTGATCACCGGCAGGTCGCGCAAGCGCTCGAGAGAGTCGCGCCAGTCCTGGGGGTAGCGCAAATTGATGGGATAGCGCTCGAGGCCCTCGACGGTTTCGCTGACGTTCATCCCCCCGACTGCGGTCTGGATGATGGCCTGCAAGTCACTGACATTGACGCCATGGCGTGCGGCGGCACGTCGGTCGATATCCACTTCGACGTAACGCCCGCCCGCAGTGCGATCGGCATAAGCCGATGCCGTACCCGGCACATTCTGCAGCACCCGTTCAATCTCGCGACCGATGCGTTCGATCTCCCCCAGATCGGAGCCGGCCACCTTGATGCCTACCGGCGAGCGAATGCCGGTCGAGAGCATGTCGATGCGTGTCTTGATCGGCGGTACCCAGACGTTCGCTACCCCCGGAAAGCTGACCGTCTCGTCCAGCTCGCGGATGATGTCGTCCTTGGTCATCCCCTCGCGCCACTGGTCACGAGGCTTGAAACGGATAACGGTCTCCAGCATGCCGATCGGCGCCGGGTCGGTCGCGGTGTCGGCGCGCCCCGCCTTGCCGAAGACGCGTTCGACCTCCGGCACCGACATGATCAGGCGGTTCGTCTGCTGCACGAATTCACGCACTTTTCCGATAGAGGCACCGGGCTCCAGCGACGGCATGTACATGAGATCGCCTTCGTCCAGTTGAGGCATGAACTCGCTGCCCAGCTTACCGGCCGGATAGATCACGCTGGCGGCCAGAAGTATGGCGGCCACGACGGTTGCCCAGGGGTAGCGCAACAGCGCATCCAGCCCCGGTCGGTAGATGGCAATCAACATGCGGCTGAGCGGATGCGCGGCTTCGGGGCGAATCCGCCCACGCACCAGGTAGCCCATCAGCACCGGCACCAGGGTGATACCCAGCCCGGCCGCTGCCGCCATGGCATAGGTACCGGTAAAGGCGAGCGGGGAAAACATGCGCCCTTCCTGGCCTTGCAAGGTGAAAAGGGGCAGGAAGCTGGCCACGATGATCAGCAGCGCGAAGAAGATCGGCCGGCCCGTCTCCTTGGCCGCCTCGGCCACGGTGTGCCAGCGGTCCTCGCCCGGCGGAGCCTTTTCCAGCCGCTTGTGCAGGTTCTCCACCATGACGATGGCGGCATCCACCATGGCACCGATCGTCACGGCGATGCCCCCGAGCGACATGATATTGGCGTTGATGCCCTTGGCCTGCATGATCATCAATGCCGCCAGGATGCCAATCGGCAAGGCCACGATGGCCACCAGGGCCGAGCGAAAGTGCAGCAGGAAGACGACACAGACCAGCGCGATGATCGCAAATTCCTGCAGCAGCTTGACCGTCAGGTTGTCCACGGACTCCTGGATCAGTACCGAACGATCGTAGGTCTCCACGATCTCGACGCCTTGCGGCAGGCTCGCGCGCAGCTCATCAAGGCGCGCCTTCACGCGCTCGATGGTGGCCAGCGCATTCTCGCCATGGCGCATGACGACCAAGGCACCCACGACTTCTCCCTCGCCATTCAGCTCGGCGATGCCGCGCCGGGCCGCGGGGCCGACGCGGATCTCGGCCACGTCTTCGAGCAACACCGGCGTGCCGTCGTTGCCCAGGCCGACGGGCACCAGACGGAGTTCCTCGATGCCGGTCAGATACCCCCGCGAACGGACCATATACTCCGCTTCGCTCATCTCGATCACGGAACCGCCCGCTTCACGGTTCGCCCCCGAGATGGCGGAGCGAATCCCCGCCAGGGTCAAACCGTAGGCTCGCGCCCGATTGGGGTCCAACACCACCTGGTACTGCCTGACCATTCCGCCCAGCGTGGCGACCTCGGAGACCCCGGCCACGGATTGCAGCTCGTACTTGAGGAACCAATCCTGCAGCGAGCGCAGGTCCGCCAGGTCGAGCTCTCCGCTGCGGTCGACCAGGGCGTACTGGTAGACCCAGCCAACTCCCGTCGCATCGGGCCCCAGGGCAGGCTGTGCGCCCTCCGGCATGCTGGGTGCCACCTGGCTCAGGTACTCCAGCACGCGGGAGCGGGCCCAGTAGGGGTCGGTGCCGTCCTCGAATAGCACGTAGACATAGGAGTCGCCGAACATGGAGAAACCACGGACGTCCCTCGCCTTGGGCACGGCCAGCATCGCCGTCGACAGCGGGTAGGTCACCTGATCCTCAATCACCTGGGGTGCCTGGCCGGGATAGCTGGTCTTGACGATCACCTGGACGTCGGACAGGTCCGGGATCGCATCCAAGGGCATCTGTCGGCCCATGAAAACTCCCCAGACAACGAAGATGGCAGTCGCCAAGAGCACCAGCAGACGATTCTGCAACGACCACTCGATGATCCTTTCGATCATGTTGCGACTCCTCAGTGGTCGTGAGCCAGGGGTTCGATGGCGGTGATCTCATAGACGAATTCCTCTCGCTCACGCATGCGGAAGCGCATCGCCATATCGTCGCGCAGCCCATCGAGTTCGAGGTCGTCGGCCGCGGCAAAGTCCATGCTCATGGCGGGCCAGCCGAGCTGCGGAATCGGCGCGTGGTCGACATGCAGCTGGCGGGACTCGGCATCGATGGCGAGCAGGCGGCCGGCGGCCCAGACCTCCTCGCCGGTGCCCTCCTCCACCGCTTCGTTCATGCGGCCGAGCTCGGCGCTGGCTGCCGCCTCGGAGTCGAGCAGGAAGTGGCCGGAGAGTACGACACGCTCTCCCTCCTTGAGGCCTTCGATGATCTCGAGGTCGCCGTTGGCACGACGTCCAACCTGCACTTCGCGGGCCTGGAAGCGCCCTTCGCCCAGCGCCAGGATGACGCGATCCTGTCTGCCGGTGCGAATCACGGCCTCGGCGGGCAGGTACAGCACTCCCTGCAGCGGGCGTGGCGCCAGGTAGACATCAGCGTACATGCCCGGCTTCAGCCGCTCTCCAGGGTTGTCGAAGGCCAGGCGCACCTGCACGGTTCGGGTCGGGCTGCTCAGGCTCGGATAGATGTAGTCGACCCTGCCCGTCAAGAGCTCACCGGGGCGGAAGGGCAGTTGCACCTGGGCGGCATCGCCGCGCGATACGGCATCCACTTGGTGCTCGAACAGATCGGCGATGACCCACACACGCGAGAGATCGGCTATGGTCATGACCTCGGTACCCGGCGTGACAAACATACCCTCGCGTACGTTGAGGGCCTCCACGACACCGCCCTGGTCGGCCCGCACCGACACCAGCCGGCGCGGCTCGCCCGCTCGCTCGATCTCGGTTATCTCGGCGGCGCCGACGCCCAACGCTCTCAGGCGCTCACGCGCCGGCGCGGCGTTACCGCCTCGTCGCACGATGTGCAACAGCTCTTCCTGGGCATTGACGAGTTCCGGAGAGTAGACACGGAACAGCAGTTGGCCCGCCTCGACCCGCTCGCCCGTGGTACGTACGCTGAGGTCCTCGATCCAGCCCTGGGTGCGCAGGTGCACGTGACTCAGGCTCGACTCGTCGTAGTCGACGAAGCCTACCGTCTCGATCTGCCGAACCAGGTCACCGCGCGCTACCGAGCCGATGCGCACGTTCATGTTCTGCTGTACCGCTGGGCTGATGCTAACCGTACCGGGGGTCGCCGCGTCAGCGCCGCCCGCGTAGATCGCTATGAAGTCCATGCCCATTTCGTCCTTACGCGGCTCGGGAGACGTGACCGAAGGGTTATGAGGATGGCGATAATAGAGGATTTCGCGCCCTTCGCTGGACGCTTCAGCCGCGGCAATGCCATGCGTCGACGAATCCTGCCAGTAGTTCATGGCAGCAGCTCCCGCTGCCGCCCCCATACCAAGCAGGGCGATGACCGCCAATGTCTTCATGCGTTTTCTCCCAACACATAGAGCAGATCCACCTGCTCAAGGCGACGCTGCGTGCCGATGCGCACTGCCTCAATGCGCGTTTCCAACTCAGTGAGGCGAGCGCGCACGAGCGAATTGAAATCTGTCGTACGGTTGCGATATCCATGTTCGGCGGCTTCGGCGTTCTCACGGGCCTGCGGGAGGAGATGCTCCGCATAACGACGCTCACGTTCGTTCAGTTGCTGCCACCTGGCTTGAGTCTCCCCCAGTTGGCGCTGCAGCTCGCGGGCCTGCTCATCCCAGGCATACTGTGCGGCCTCACGTCGATGCACGCTGGCCGATAGATCACGATCCTGGCGCTGGCGTGTAAAGAGCGGGAGGTCGACCATGACCATCGCCGACATGCGGTCCGGCATGCCCATGCCCCGCTCCGTTGGCGTACCGTAGGTCAGCTCGAGCGTCCACTGCGGCTTGTAGCCTTGACGCGCCAGCTCGACGTCATGGATGCCAGCATCGATAACGGCCTGTTCGGCACTCAGCAGTGGATGTGCCAGCAACGTTCCTGTCGGTTCGGCCAGCTCGGGCAGGTCGAGGGGCAAGGGGCGCGAGATGGCTTCCTGGCCAACCCAGCGGGCAAGCTGAGCCAGGGCCGCCGATTCCAGCGCCTGGACACTTAATACGCGGTCATGCAGTCGGCTCAGCTCCAGCTCGGCGCGCAGCAGGTCCTGCTGGTCGGCGAAACCCGAAGCGAACTCGCGTTCGGTGATGTCATGCAAGTCCTCGAACAAGGGTTGGCTCTTCTCCAGCACGTCGAGGATGGCGCGCTGTTCGAAGAGCATCAGATACGCACGCCGCACGGCACGTACGGCAACCCGTTCCGCATTGCTGCTACGCGCCGCTTCTGCCTGGGCCATGGCCGATTCGCGCTCACTGGCCAGTCGGCGGCTGTCGCCTCGGGGAAACATCTGTCTTACTCCAACGCGAAGTTGAGTCATGGTGTCGTCTTCGAGAGAAAAACCATCCCGGGCCACGTCCATAACTTCCATGATCAGCGACGGGTCGGGGAGCTGGCTGGCTGAGATGGCTGCCTCGCGGCGAGCCTCAGCCAACTCCTGATAGCGCAGCGCGGCAGGATCATTGCTACGGGCAAGTCGCTCCGCTTCACTGAGCGACAATACCGGCCCCGACAACGCCGGGAGAGGCAACAAAAACGCTGTGCTCAGCATCACTGCGAGCACCATTGGTAATCGAATTCCCATGAGCCACCCCGCGCTCGCCAGAGCGCTGCTGCAAGAACAACGCTCCATTATGTTTTGCCAAGCGTTAATCAAATTACTCGACATTGTTTACCCAACTGGCCGACTCGCGCCGGCCAGTCATATTTTTCAATGTTCTGTCACCAGATTATTGAAAGGCGACATGCAAGCTATAGCGATGAACGTCCCAGCTATCCCCGCCGGGAGCTGAACTCCCTGACACGATCAAACGATACTGGCCAGCCGACAAAGCTTCTTTAATTTCAAAATCGCTTCCGGAAGATCTCACCTCCTTCACCGTGTTACCCTGAGCATCGACCAACTTGGCTTTCATCGGCAGTATGGAATGCGTACCCGGAAAGTGGCTGCTTGCGACCCTGACCGTTGCTGGCTGATCCAGATTTATCTGATAATCATGAGGTTGCCCAGAGTTAATGATCGTACTGGCTGTACTACCCTCCTGGAGAACATTCCCATTTGCCGCACCAAAATTGGCAAAGGCTGGCACTGAGAACATGCTGATAACGGCAGCGGCAAGAGCAATTTTCTTAAACATGATACACCTCACTTTTAATGGAAAACTTTGCTAGAACTGCTTTCCAGCCAACAGGACTATTACCACAAACTGCAGACGTGATAGAGTAACGACCCTGCCTACTCACCTCCCTTGTTGCTTATTCATGTGGGCATAGTACGTAGCCGTAGAGGACAGGAAGCTGACTCGAAAATGACATTTTTGTCATTTTCGACCGGAGCAGGACGGAGGCTTTATGAAGATATTGATCGTAGAGGATGAGCCAAAAACCGGTGACTATCTGGCGCAGGGGCTGCGAGAAGCCGGTTTTGTCGTCGATCTGGCGCGTGATGGCCTGGATGGACTGCACCTGGCCCAGAACGAAGACTATGACCTATTGCTTCTCGACGTGATGCTGCCGGGACTGGACGGCTGGAGCATTCTGCAGATGGTGCGCCGATCCGGACAGGACGTACCTGTGCTCTTTCTGACGGCCCGGGACGACGTCGACGACCGGGTGCGCGGGCTCGAGCTTGGGGCCGACGACTATCTGATCAAACCGTTCGCCTTCTCGGAGCTGCTGGCACGGATCCGCTCATTGCTTCGGCGCGGCAAGGCACGCGAGCCGGAAGTGTTCCGCGCCGCTGACCTTGAGCTCGATCTGCTGCGACGGCGAGTCACCCGAGCCGGCGAGCGTATCGAGCTCACCGCCAAGGAATTCGCTCTCCTCGAGCTCTTGATTCGCCGCCAAGGAGAAGTCCTGCCTCGCTCACTGATCGCCTCACTGGTGTGGGACATGAACTTCGACAGCGATACCAACGTCATCGACGTTGCCGTCAGGCGGCTGCGCGCCAAGGTCGATGGCCCCTATCCCGACAAGCTGATCCGGACCGTACGCGGCATGGGATACGTACTGGAGTCAGGGAATAGCCAATGACTCTCTTTCCGCTCTCCCTGACGACTCGACTCGCCACACTCTTCTCGCTGCTGGTAGCAGGCCTGCTGCTGCTGCTTGGGCTCTCGCTCGAGCACCTGATTCGGGGCCACTTCGACGATATCGATCAGATGGAATTGACAGCAAAGCTGAATATGATCGACAACCTGCTCGACCGGGTCGATAGCCCCGACGCACTGGTTGCGCTGCCCCGGTATCTCGATGACGTGCTGACGAGCCATGCCACGCTGTCGGTCTCCATCCACGATGAAGAAGGGCAAGTACTATACGCTTACCAGCCGGAATTTCTCGCGCCGGTGAAGAATGGCGACGTTAGCTCACCTAGCGCCCGCTGGAGCGTGGCGGGCTATGAATTCATTGGACATGAAGTCCAATTACACCTCCCCCTACCCGTACCTGCTCCCGTACACGTCCTGCTGGGGCTGGATATCACGCACCATGCGCACTTTCTCGAAGACATCCGTCGGTATCTCTGGACAGGCATTGCGCTGGCCGCCCTGCTGACAGCCTTGTTCGGCTGGCTAGTCGCCCGCCAAGGCCTGGCTCCACTCAAGCGGATCACTGCCACCGCCAGCCGGCTTTCCGCCGAACGCCTGGGTGAACGGCTCGATCTGCAAGCCACGCCTCCGGAAATGCTCAAGCTGGCCAACGCGTTCAACGGTATGCTGAACAGGCTCGAGGCCGACTTTCAACGGCTCAGCGAGTTCTCGGCGGACATCGCCCATGAGCTACGCACCCCGGTGTCGAACCTGCTCACCGAGACTCAGGTCGTGCTGTCCCGGCCACGCAGCGCAGAGGAATATCGGGATATCCTGCATTCCAACCTGGAGGAGCTGGAGCGTCTGGCCCGAATGATTGCCGACATGCTGTTCCTGGCCAAGGCCGACCACGGGCTTCTGCCCAATCCTGCCGAGTCGGTTCACCTGCAGCAGGAGGTGGCCGCCCTGCTGGAATTCTACGAAGCCCTTGCCGAAGAGAAGCAGGTCGAGATGCAGGCCACCGGTTCAGCTACCGTTACCGGCGACCGCCTGATGCTACGCCGGGCTGTCGCCAACCTGCTTTCCAATGCGCTCCGCCACACCCCCGCCGGTGGCAACATTGCAATCGAGATCGAACCGCGTGCCGATGTGGCCCTACTCACGGTACGCAACACTGGCGACACCATCCCCCCCGACCAGCTCCCACGGCTGTTCGAGCGCTTCCATCGCGCCGACAACATCCGCAGCCACCATGGTGAGGGTGCTGGGCTCGGACTCGCCATCACTCGCTCGATCATCCAGGCTCATGGTGGAGACGTCGCGGTCAGTTCGCAGAATGGCACCTCGACCTTCTGCCTCTCCCTACCGCTTTTCGGTAGACAAGGTACTACGTCAGAGGAATGATTCGGTAACTCCCCTACCCAGTCATCCGGATCGCCCTACTAGCCGGCACATTGTAGATAGCGCTCTCCAAGCATCTGTCGGCGTGCCAACCACAGGATCAGTGGCGGCAGGAGCAGCCATTGCAACAGAGGAGCCAACCCGGTCCCTAGTAGCGGCAGCGTGGGCATTCCCTCAGCATATTGCCAACGCTGCTGAAGCTCGGTGGCATACCACTCCAAACCTACCGTAATCGCGATACCCACAGCGACGAAGCCCAAAGTAGTCCGCGCATCGGGGCGAAGCAGCCAGTGTCGATGTCGGCGGATCCCCGCCACGACCCCAAAAGCCACCAAGGTAATGAGCATATCGCCCAGAGTCGCCCGGGTGCAGAAGAGAACAGCATCCCAATGCGCCATCTCCGACATGGTGACGTAGAACGGTACTTGCAGGAATTCCCAAGGATAGTTCAACAGAAACGCAAACAACGCCACATTGAACTCCGGGAGCGCCACTAGCCGGTTCGACTTGCCGCTGTGTTGTCGTTCTCCCACCATAACCAGGCTCCAGAACAGATAGGGGGCGGCACTTGATGACGACTTTTGCCAGTGTTCCACGCCGCTCGCAGCCAAGCAACAAGCGTCATACTTGTTGGTCGCACCCTCATTATTTGATATCGATCAAACGGCATATGCTCACAGTGAGCTATGTTGAATTTATCTCTCGGCGTCAGGTACCCATACGCCATGCACCCTAACCGCCTAATCTTGGAAGCACCCCGCACCCACACAAGGCGAGCAGGAACCCTGCTGATCGTATTATTGGCGGTATTGCTCGGCAACTCAGCACTTGCCGATGGCGACGGGCTCGGAGCGTTGGCCGCGGATCACGCGGTGACGGAAGCCGTCTCCATGGCTACCGAGGCGTGGCGCGGTGGAGAGCCGTCTTGCCACCATGGCCATGATAAACTCACCCTGTCTCAAGGAATGGCGCGTAACGATCGCCAACAAGTCGAAAACGGCAATGCAATCTCCGTCGCCACCGTAGAGACTTTCCCCCTCATTCTAGGGCTTGACCTCAACATACCGCGACATCCCCCAAGCCTGCCTAGTGTGGCCCTCTATCTTCTCACCCAGCGTATCCGCCTTTAATCAACCCGCAAGCGAAAGGCATGCCCGATATTGAGCGAGCCTGGTCTGCCAACTCGCCTGCTTCGGATTCTGCCTGGCCTTTGGGCCAGATTTAGAAGCGCCTTCCATACAGAGAGAACGAATCATGTACGTTTCAACCTTCCAAGACGTGGTGGAGTGGACACGCGCACTGCACGAACACCTGGCCCGGTGCCTAAAGCACTGCTCGACGAAGCAGGATGAAGAACGTGCCAAGTGGCTGCTGACCTATCTGGCGGACCACGAGGCGGTACTGGAAAAGGTCGTCGCCGCCTTCGAGAAGCAGGCCGATCCGAAGGCGTTGAATACCTGGCTCTATGACTACATTTCCTACCAGCCCATTAAGCCGCACCAGTCGTGCAGTGCACCTTATGCGGAAATGAGCTTCGATGAGATCTGTCAGGAAGTTTTCGACTTACACAATCAAGCCATTGATTTCTATCGCTATCTCGAGGGGCGCGCCGAGATTCCCGAGACACGCGAGTTGATCGGTAAGTTGCTGCAGTTGGAGCAGCATGAAGCGATGCGCCTTTTTCACCAGACCAACCGCTCCAGAGATCTCTAAAAGTGCCATGAACTTGTCATTCCGGCAGCGGGACTGGCCACCGGAGCGTTCTCCAGCCGACACCTCACCCGAGATGAAGGAGGATGAGGTGTAGAGACAATGGGAGCGGCAATGCGACACTCGCTGTGGACGATCGTGGCAGTCATGCTGCTGGCCGTTGGGGGCTATCTAGGCTTCCTGGCGCTGCGGCCGGCGGAGCTCCCGCCCGGCCTGCTCTACGGCAGCGGCCGTATCGAAGCCACCGAGATTCGCCTGGCCGCCGAGATCCCCGGACGCGTAGTGGTGAGCCATCTGGCCGAGGGTCGGGCCGTCACCAGGGACGATGTGCTGCTGCGCCTGGACGATCGACTCCTTCGTCTGCAACAGGCCGAACTCGAGGCGCGCCGGGTCGCCGGGGAACAAACGGTGGTGCGGTTCGAGCGCCTGCTCGACACGGCGCGTCATCATCTCGGCAATGCTGAGACCGAGCTGGAACGCGCGCGAACCCTGCGTCGCACCGGCACGATCCCCACACAGCAACTGGAGCGCAGCGAGGATCGCCGGCGCGAGGCGGCCGGCGAAGTCGAGGTGCTGACGGTACAGCTTGCGGAGGCAGCCGCCAACCTGCAGGCGCTCGAGCAACAGCAGGCGCAGCTCGCGTTCCAGCTCGACAAGACCGTGCTGCGCAGCCCCATCGACGCCACCGTGCTGGTCAAGGCAGTGGAGGTTGGTGAGGTAGTGGTGCCCGGGCAGCCGCTGGGCATCCTGGTCGATCTGGACCGGCCCCGGCTGAAGCTCTACGTCGCCGAACAGGCGCTGGGACGGATCCGCCTCGGCGCCCCGGCCCGGATACGGGTCAACGCCTTCCCGGACCGCCACTTCGAGGCCGAGGTCAGCGCGGTCGACGACCGCGCCCAGTTCACCCCCCGCGATGTCCATCTTCCCGACGAGCGGGCGCGCACCGTCTTCGGGGTGACCCTGCGGCTCGCCAACCCCGACGGCACTCTCAAGCCGGGCATGCCGGCCGATGCCTGGATCCGCTGGCAGGACGAGGCGCCGTGGCCCGACACCCTGGTCGTGCCACCATGACCGCGGCGATCCGCACCACCGGGCTGGGGCGGCGCTTCGCCAGTCGGCAGGTGCTCACGGGGGTCGAGCTGGACGTCCGGCAGGGCGAAATCTTCGGGCTGCTGGGCCCGGACGGCGCCGGCAAGACCACGCTCATGCAACTGCTGGCGGCGATCCTGGATCCCAGCGAGGGGCAAGCGGAGGTACTCGGCTTCGACACGGTGCGCCAGGCGGCCGAGGTGAATGCCCGGGTTGGCTACATGTCACAGGAGTTCACGCTCTACGACCGGCTCAGCGTCCTCGAGAACCTGCAGTTCGCCGCCCGTATCCGCGACGTCGCCCCCGACGGTTTCCGCCGTCGCAGCCGGGAGCTGCTCGCCATGGCCGGGCTGCAGGACGTTCTCGACCGCCCGGCCGGCAAGCTCTCCGGCGGCATGCGCAAGAAGCTGTCGCTGTGCGCCAACCTGATCCATGCCCCGCCCCTGCTGCTACTCGACGAGCTCAGCCTCGGCGTCGACCCGGTATCGCGCCGCGATCTGTGGCGACTGCTGCGGCGCTACCGGGACGATGGCAGTACCGTCGTCGTGAGCACCCCCTACATGGACGAAGCGGAATACTGCGATCGACTCGCCTTTCTCGACCAGGGCTGGGTGCTGGCGGTGGACAGCCCGGCGCAGTTGCGTGCCCGGGTCCAGGGGCGGATCTACGACGTGCGGACCGCCATGAGCGCCGCCGTGCAGGCCATCCTGCGCGACGTCCCCGAGGTGCTGAACCTGCAGTGGTTGGCGGACAGGTTGCGCATCCAGCTGCATGCCGGTGCCGACCTGCCGCCGGCCATCCTGGCGCGGCTACGCGGGCTCGCCACCCTGGCTTCCGCCGCGCCGGGGCTGGAAGAGGCCTTCATCGCACTGAGCACAGCACAGGCGCCGGCTGCGCCGCCGCCGGTGACACCGGCCGTCACGGAGACGCAGGGTGGCGAGGTACGAGCGGAGCGGCTCAGCGTGCGGTTCGGCGACTTCACCGCCGTCGACCGGGTCTCGGTCAGTGTGTCGCCGGGCGAGGTGATCGGCTGGCTGGGCCCCAACGGCGCCGGCAAGACCACCCTGATCCGGGTCTTCTGCGGTCTGCTGATGCCCAGCGACGGCGAGGCCTTCGTCGCCGGCCTCTCGGTGACCGCCCAGGCACAGGCCCTGCGCGGCCGCATCGGCTACATGTCGCAGCGCTTCTCGCTCTACCCGGATCTCACGGTGGCCGAGAACCTGCGCTTCTTCGCCGGGGCCTACGGCCTTGGCGGCATGCGCCGACGCCAGGCAATCGAATGGGCCAGCGGCATGACGGCCCTGACCGGGATGGAGACGCGCCGCGTCAGCGAGCTGTCGGCGGCGGTACGCCAGCGCCTGGCGCTGGCCTGCAGCATCCTGCACGGCCCGGCGGTGCTGTTTCTGGACGAGCCCACCTCCGGCGTCGATCCGCTCAACCGCCAGCGCTTCTGGCAGCTGATCCAGACCCTGGCCAGCGGCGGCATGACGGTGTTCGTTACCACCCACTATCTGGAAGAGGCGAGCTATTGCCACCGCCTGGGGTTGATGCACCAGGGGCGTCTGGTCGCCCTTGGCACCCTCGAGCAGCTGCGTCAGGCGCTGCGGCTGCCGGCCGACGCCGGCATGGAAGCGGTCTTCCTCGGCCATCTCGAGCGCACGCAGCGGGAGCTGGCGTCATGAACCCCAAGCGCATCGCCGCCGTGGCGACCAAGGAGGCGAAAGAGGTGCTGCGCGACCCGATCACCGTCGGCGTCGCGCTGATCATGCCGCTGGTCATGCTGCTGCTGTTCGGCTATGCGATCACGCTCGATGTCGACGACATCCCGATGGGGGTACTGGATCAGGACCGTACGCCCACCAGCCGACAGCTCAGCGAGGCGTTCACGGCGAGCGAGACCTTCCGGTTGGAGCGCGAATTGAGTGACCCGCAGGCGATGGAACGCGCCCTGCAGCACGGCGAGATCCGCTTGGCGCTGGTGATTCCCCCGGGCTTCGAACGCGCCCTCGCCCGCCACGAGCCGAGCCCGGTCCAACTGCAGGTGGACGGCACCTATTCAGCCACGGCGACGCTGGTCGGCGGTCATGCACTGGCCATCACCGGCAGCTTTGGCCATGCAGCGCCATCGTCGGCCCTGCACCTGGAAACCCGCGTCTGGTACAACCCCTCGCTCAGCAGCGTGCACACCGTGGTGCCCGGCCTCTATGCGGTGATCCTGATGGCCTTCCCGCCTCTGCTCACCGCGCTCGCCCTGGTGCGGGAGAAGGAGACCGGCACCATTGCGCAGATCTATGCCTCGCCTCTCTCCTCCGTCGAGTTTCTCGCCGGCAAGCTGATGCCCTACGCGATCATCGCCTTCGTGCAGATGGCGATGGTGATCGGCGTCGGCTTTCTCTGGTTCGGCGTGCCGTTCCGGGGCAGCGTCGCGTTCCTGCTGACGATATCGCTGCTGTACGTGCTCTGTACCCTGGGGATCGGCCTGCTGGTGTCGGCCGTGACCCGTACCCAACTGGTCGCCCTGCTGGCCGTGCTGATCGTGACCCTGATGCCCTCCTTGCTGTTCTCGGGCATGCTGTTTCCGATCTTCACCATGCCCTATGTGGTGCAGCTCTACACCCTGGCCTTTCCGGGACGCTATTTCGTCGACATCTCCCGTGGCGTGGTACTCAAGGGGGTCGGACTCGAGGTCCTGTGGCCGAGCATCGCCATCGTCGCCGTCTACACACTGCTGGTCTTCGCCTTGGCGGTCTGGCGGCTGAAGAAGAAGGTGGCCTGATGCGACTGCGCAGCCTGTTGCATAAGGAGCTGATCCAGTTCTTCCGCGATCCCGTGGTGCTGTTCCTGATCTTCTGGCTTTACACCATCGAAGTGGTGATCTGCGCCTACGCCCTGGGCATGGAGATGCGCGACCTGCCGCTGGCAGTGGTCGATGCCGACGGGAGCCCGGCCAGCCGCCGCCTGGTCGATGACTTCATCGCAGGCGGCAACTTCCGCCTGGCGGCGCACCTGCGTGATGTTGCGGCGGCCGAACCGTACCTGGAGCGGGGCGAAGCACTGGCGGTACTGATCATCCCCGTCGATTTCGAGCGCGAACTCTACCGCGGCGGTGGTCAGGCTCTGCAGTTCCTGGTCGATGGCAGCAACGCCAATACGGCGGCCGTTGCCCGGGGATATGCGCTGCAGACGGTAGAGGCCTTCCGGATGCGCCAGAGCACACTCGACGAGCGACCGCGCGCGACGGTAACCGCGCAGCTGCGCACCTGGTACAACCCGGACCAGACCAACGTCAACTTCACGGTGCTGGCGATGATCGCCCTGGCGGGGTTGATGACCGGTGTCGTCCATCCCGCCGCCTCCATCGTTCGCGAGAAGGAGGTTGGCACCATCGAGCAGCTCATGGTCACCCCCATTCGGCGTGGCGAACTGTTCATCGCCAAGACCGTGCCCACCCTGCTGATCGGCCTGGTCGCCGTACTCCCCAGCCTGGCGCTGGTCGGCTGGTTCGGCGTGCCGGTCAGAGGCAGCCTGCCGCTGTTCCTCGCCCTGACCGCGCTGTTTCTGCTCAGCGCCATCGGCCTCGGCGTCCTGGTGGCGGCGGTTTCGCGAACCCTGCAGCAGGCCCTGCTGCTTACCTTCTTCGGCCTTTTCCCGCTGATGTTCCTGTCCGGCACCATGGTGCCGGTGGAGAGCATGCCGAACCTGCTCCAGCAGCTGTCGGTGGCCAGCCCCTTGCGCCACTATCTGGAGATCACCCTGGGTATCTTCCTCAAGGGTGTGGGCATGGAAATCCTGTGGCCGCATGCACTCGCTCTCGTGGTGATAGGCATGCCATTGTACCTGGGTGCCTGGCTGATTTTTCGGCGCCTGCCATGACACCCCCGCCAGCCACTTCAAGCGATGCAAGCTCTACGACGCAGCGACAACAAACCGAGGTCTGGGTGTGGCTGCGGTTCTCGCTGTACCGTTGGCATTCTCGCTGTTGCTGATGGCGTGGTTTGGCTCATCTACCAACACAGAGCGTTCAAGAGAAGGGCCCTGCACGGATTGTCGCTTGTCGCTTCCGTTCTGTTCGTGCTGATTGCCGTCGCCGCCATTCTCTCCCTCATCGGCTACGGGATCCGCCGGGGCCAACTCTGCCTTGCTATTTTTTCTTCCCACTGCCGGGCAGGGATTGATGGCAGCTCCAGGGCTCATGATTGGCATTATCCTTCACATTCTGGTCGACGAAGCGGTAATGCTCTTCCTTGAAGCGCGTCCACCAGTCATGGCTGATCTCGACAGCATGTTTCATTAGGATATCCTCGACGCAATCGAGGCAAACTCTCGATGCGTCATAGGCCAAATCAAGCCTCCACTTTTTCTCGTCAAAAGATACGCCGTCTAGCCCATAGAGCTGATCGATGTCGGCGACAGCCGCTCGGATCGCCACCTCATCGTTGGGTTCCAGCTTAAGGTGACGGGTCACCAGGTTGATCTCGGATACCCCTAGGCGATGATCTTTATTACTCATGACAAATTCACCTCTTCTGCTTAGTTTTCTTCGCACTCAGACTTGACCGGTCTGTCGTGATGGTAAGTGTGCAATCACTCTCTTCGTAAATGGGTAGTGAGTTTGGGAGATAGCCGGGGAATGAACCTTGGAGTGCGCTCGATATAAGCTCGATATACCTCACCAAATTCCACCAGCGCCATGTGTTCTTCATGACGAGCGAGACGCACATAGACCACGACCAGTATCGGAAACATGACGACAGTCACTAATGTGGGCCACTGCAATAGGAAGCCGAGCATGATCAGGATAAAAGCGGCATATTGAGGATGGCGACAGCGCGCATACCAGCCGGTCATGGCGAGTTCGCCACGCTGCTGGGCTTGATGAAGCACACGCCAGGCAGACGCCAGAATGAGGAATCCCGCCACGATGATGAGATTACTGGCGATATGTAGGAGGTTAAAATGGGGATCTCCCTCTACACTCAGCAGTGTTTGCAGCAAGTGACCGCTTTCATGGGAAAAGGGATCGAGATCAGGGAAGCGCCTGGCCAGCCAGCCGGCCAGGAAGTAGATGGTTAGTGGAAAGCCGTACATTTCCACAAACAGTGCTACCACGAAGGCCGAGAAGGCGCCCAGGCTTCGCCAGTCCGCCTCGCTGCGGGGCTTGATGAAGCTGAAAGCGAAGAAGACGAAGACCACCGAGTTCAGGATGACTAGCATCCACAGCCCATAAGCGCTTTCTCCGGCATTCATGTCTCGTCCCCTCCCTTGCCGTGCCGGCCATGCCCTCCATGCATGAATAGGTGCATCATCGGACAGGCCAGCAGGATGAGAAACGGCAGAAACTGCACGAAGTGGACCCTGTGCTCGGCCCATAACAGATACACCACGAAGGCGAGAAAGAGTCCCAGCGGCAGCCAGAAGCGTATGGGTGGCTTACCGCCACAATCGGCAGAGTGTTTGTCTTGTTCCATGGTTCACCTCGCATGGTGAAGTACAGCCAACTCAATGGACCGCGTGTGTATTTGCAACGCTGAGAACAAGTGTCTTCAGATACGCAGCCGAGCGGTGGCGAGATAAACGGGGGGAGTAGAGTGCGATGGGAGGCCGGCCAGAATCGGCCCGCCCCCTACCGGAACCAGAAGGAGTGAGATGGCAAATAGGCCGTAGGCAAGACCCACGGAAGTAGGCAGGTTGCGAAGGTCATCTACCGGCAATTTGCCGAGATTGGCAGTGATACCGGGCGAGTGATCGTCGCAGCTCTCCGGATGCTGGGCCGGAGACTCATCTGCCTCGGCAAGAATTACCTGACTTATCGCCTCGCCCACTTGCACCTGGGGCGAGCAGGTATAAGCCACTGCCACCGACCATGCCAACAGCCAGAGTAGTAGAATCCCCGGCAAGCGGGTAAACAGCGATCTGCGCAATCCGTACAGGTTCATCAGGATGTGCCTTGCGCCAGTGTGGCCCAGCGACACGCCGACAACGGCGTGTCGATAGACCCAGTATGGCGATGGAGCATGCGGACTGCGTTGATGCAGATCAAGCACCGGCGTGTTCTGAACAATTTCGAGACACGCTGACACGGCTCGGGTGCAGCAGGGACTACTGCACCGCTCATCTCAGAAAAGCAGCCGAACGCCAGCGACGAGGCCGGTGTCTTCGGTCGGCTCGCCATGGGCACGTGCCATGTCGGCGGTCTCGCCGTAGCTTTTCTCCCAATAGGCGCCGACATAGGGGGCAAGCTTGCGGGTGATTTCGTAGCGAAGCCGCAAGCCGGCATTCAACGTATTCACACCGCTACCCATATGAAACTCCTCCACTGCGCTGCCTGCTGCCACCAGCTCCGCACGGGGCTGCAGGTACCAGCGCTGGGTAAGACGCACGTCGTGCTCGGCTTCCACCTGAACCCAGGCGTCACCGTCTTCGCTGACCTTGAGGTCGAGACTGGTCTCGATCCGATAGGGCGCCGTTCCCTGCAGGCCAATGACCCCATAGAAACGCTCGGGATGGTCGTTCGTACCAACGTTGCCCTGGTAACCGATGCCACCCTGGAGCTCCCAGAAATCCGCGATCAGGTGGCTGTAGCGCAGGTCGAGGGCCTCGAACTCGGCGCCCACGCCGTCACCCTGGGCATTTTCACCTTCGCTCTTGAGATAGAAGCGACTGATATCGCCGCCGTACCAGGCCTCGAAATCCCACACCAGGGCTTCGTCCTCCTTGTCGGGAAAGACGTATTCGAGCCGATCGAAGACCGCCGTCCCGACATGATGCTTCGCCATCGGAGAGGGCCAGTCGTGCGGAGCGTCGTAGCCTTCCTTGGCATGAGCCCCGACGGTTGCCAGCAGGGCAAGGGTGGCGCCGGCGACAGGCAGTGTCTTTCTGGTTTTCATGCGAACTCCTTACGAGACCCTGACGACCCGGAACATACCGGCGTCCATGTGGTAAAGCAGATGGCAATGGAAGGCCCAGCTGCCCTCGGCGTCGGCGGTAATCAGTGCCGAGACCCGCTCACCCGGCTTGACGTTGATGGTGTGCTTGCGAGGTATGAGCTCCCCCGCCCCGTTTTCCAGTTCCATCCACATGCCGTGCAAATGGATGGGGTGCTCCATCATGGTGTCGTTGACCAGAATCAGACGCAGCCGCTCGTCCTTGCGGAATTGTATGGGGCCGTCGATCTGGCTGAATGTCTTACCGTCGAACGACCACATGTAGCGCTCCATGTTGCCGGTCAGGTGGATCTCCATCTCGCGCTCCGGCTCACGGCGGTCCGGCCAGGGGCGGAACGCCTTGAGGTCGCGATACACCAGGATGCGTCGCTCCTCCGGGTCGATACCGATCCCTGCCTGGTCATACTGCGAGCCGGGCTGGGCAGCCCCCGCCAGCAGCAAGCCGCCCTCGGAGGTGCCAGGCGACGTGCCGTGCTGCATGCCGGAATGGTCCATGCCCGTCATGTTCGAATGGTCCATGCCCGTCATGTTCGAATGGTCCATGCCCGCCATGTTCGAGTGGTCCATGCCCGCCATGTTCGAGTGGTCCATGCCCGCCATGTTCGAATGGTCCATGCCCGCCATGTTCGAGTGGTCCATGCCTGCCATGTCGCCGTGATCCATGCCATGCGCGCCCATCGCCTCCATGCCCCGGTCGGCGATCCTGCGCCGTTCGGGAATACCGGCCTCCATCCCCAGGCGCGGCGCCAGGGTCGCGCGGGCGAAGCCGCTGCGGTCCATGGATTCGGCAAACAGCGTATACGCCGTGTCCGCCTCGGGAGTGACGATGACATCGTAGGTCTCGGCGACGGCAATGCGGAACTCGTCGACCGGCACGGGCTGCACGGGCTGGCCGTCGGCAGCCACCACCGTCATCTTCAGCCCTGGGATGCGCACGTCGAAGTAGGTCATCGCCGAGCCGTTGATGAATCTCAGCCGCAGCCGCTCGCCCGGCTTGAACAGTGCCGTCCAGTTCTGCTCCGGCGCCTGGCCGTTGACCAGGTAGGTGTAGGTGCTGCCGGTGACATCGGCGATGTCGCGCGAGCTCATACGCATGCGTGCCCACATCGCGCGCGTGCGGGCCGTCTCGCGAAAGCCGTTCTCGCGTACCTCGGCGAGGAAGTCCGCGATGGTCCGTTCCTGCAGGTTGTAGTAGCCCTCGGCGGTCTTCAGGTTGCGAAAGACCGTGGCCGGTTCTTCGTAGGTCCAGTCGGTCAGCAACACCACATGCTCACGGTCGAAGCGGAACGGCTCGCGCTCGGCGGCGTCGATGATGATCGGTCCCGCGTGGCCCAGCTGCTCCTGCAGGCCGGAGTGGCTGTGGTACCAATAGGTACCGTTCTGCACCACGGGGAAGCGATAAGTGAAGGTCTCCCCCGGGGCGATGCCGGCGAAGCTGATCCCCGGTGCCCCGTCGACCGCAGGAGGCAGGATCAGGCCATGCCAGTGGATGGAAGTCGGCTCGTCCAGCAGGTTGGTGACGCGCAGCGTCGCATCCTGTCCCTCCCGCAGCCGGATCAAAGGGCCGGGACTCGTCCCGTTGATGGTGATCGGGCGCGCGTTGCGCCCGTTGATCGCCAGCGTTTCTCGACGAATGGCCAGGGCGATGTCGTTGCCTTCCACTGCCCCCTGGGGGTAAGCATTGCTCTGCCCCCAAGGGTCGGCCCAGGCCGGTGCCAGCCCCATGGCCGCCGCGCCAAAGCCCAGGGCGGCCCCGCCCTTGAGCAATTGTCGTCGGGAAAGGGAGAGATCGGTGATGTTCTTGGTTGCCATGCATGGCTCCTGTCAGGGGGACTCCAGGCGCCATGATGCGGTGAATAGCTGAAAGCAGGCTGAACGGTCAGCCCGCTTCGTTCAGCGGAAGCATGACCTCGACTCGTAGCCCTCCCTCGGGAGAAGGCTCGAAATTCACCTGGCCGGCATAGCGTTCGATAATTTGCCGCAGGATGGCAAGGCCCAGCCCGTGGCCGGGCTTGCCCTCGTCGAGCCGAGTGCCACGCCGCCCCAGTCGGCCCAAATCACTTGATTCGACACCGCATCCGTCGTCCTCGACCAGGATAGACAGCAAGGCGTTTGAGTCTCGCCTCACTCGGCAACGGACCTCGTGGCTGGCCCACTTGGCGGCGTTGTCCAGAAGAATGCCCAACATCTCGATGAAATCCTGACGTTCTACGTTGACGTTGGTGGGTACCGAGGCCTCGATTTCGAGCTGGAAATTCCGATGAGGGTAGAGGTTCATGAACATCTCGACGAGTTGCTCGGCTTCAAGCCGGATATTCGCATGCTGCCCTGCATTGGGGCCGGCAATGCGCGAGCGCTTCAGCTCGGTGTCGAGCTGCGCATGCATGCCTTCCAACCGCTGATGCATCTTCTCCCTGCGCTCCGAGTCGATGGGACGGGAGCCGCGTAGCGTCTGCATGACCGCGGTCAGCGGCGTCTTGAGCGCATGAGACAGATTGGCCAGGGATTCTCGCGAACGCTGGAGCCGTCGTGCGTGTTCATCCATGAGACGATTGAGCTGCTCCACCAGACCATCGAGTTCGGAAGGCGTGTCGAGATGCAGCCTGTCACGCGCCCCGGCACGCAGTTCGTCGAGCTGACTACGCAGCCTCGAGAGCGGGCGCAGCGCACGATTGACCGCCATCATGTTGAGGCCGATGAGCAGGACCAGCAGCAGACCGGCAATGCCACCCACCCACCAGTGAAGCGCTTCCAGTCCATCCTCGACCTGGCCGAAGTCTTCGCCGATCAGCAGCACGCCCGAGCGGCCGTCGAATTCGAAGCGCGCACGGTACACCAGCAGATGGCGCCCTCCCCAGGCCACCACGTCCAGGGTGTCGTCCTCGCCTTCGAGAAAAGGCACGAGCGCTTCGAGCCAGCGTGGGTGCGAAGTGCTGATCTCGCCGTCCAGCTCCAGCACGTAGAGGTGATGGAAGACCTGGAAGGCAGGGCTCTCCGCGCGCCACAGCGGCGTCGAGAGCTGCCCTTGGCGAAACTGGAGCAGCGTATGCTCCGCCTCCTGGCGCAGCCGCTCGCCGAGAAAGCTCCGCGCCAGATCGTGCAGCAGAATGCCGTGCATCAGCCAGGTCAGGCCCACCACGATGAAGGCCACGCCCCCGAGCCAGGTCAGCAGGCGGAAGCGCAGGCTGCGCCGGTCAACGCGACGCAAGGACATAGCCCTGGCCACGCCGAGTCTGGATGGCGTTCTTGCCCAACCGACGCCGAAGCTTGGCGATGTAGACCTCCACCAGATTCGGAGCGGGAGCATCCTGCTCCAGGGAGTAGAGCTGATCGAGCAGTTGCGCCTTGGACAAGACCCGGCCGGGATGGTGCATCAGGTAGCGAAGTAGGCGGAACTCCGTTGCGGTGAGGCTCTGCCAAGCTTCGCCATCGACACTGACCTGCCGTGTGTTCTCGTCGAGCTGTATGCCGTTGACGCTGAGGATGGGGCTCAGGCGACCGGTCTGCCGCCTCAAGAGCGCATGCAATCGGGCCAACAGTTCGGCTTCATGGAACGGCTTGGTCAGGTAATCATCGGCCCCGCGACGCAGGCCATCGACCTTGTCTTCCCAGGTGTCCCGCGCCGTGAGGGCGAGAATCGGCAGGCGCCGCCCTTCACCACGCCAGCGCGCGATCAGGTCGAGCCCGGAGCCGTCCGGCAGCCCCAGGTCGAGAATCGCCAGGGCGTAGTCCTCGGTCGCCATCAACGACTCGGCGGCGCGAACCGACGCCGCCGAGTCGACACGGTAGCCATTGTCTTCCAGAGTTTCCGACAAGCTCTCCGCCAGCAGGTCGTCATCTTCGAGAAGTAACAGCTTCATGCACTGTCATCCCTCGAGGTCGATCTGCCCCACCATGCCGGCTTCGTAGTGCCCGGGGATGTTGCAGGCATACTCCAGCTGACTGGCCCCCTCGGGCGCCGTCCAGACGAGCGTGGCGGTCTCGCCGGGAGCGATGGTCACGGCAGGCATGTTGCCGCCGTGCTCGCCCTCGGCCATGTCGTGGCCGCCATGATCACCATGCCCGTGACCGTGGCCACCCATTTCCTGCATCATGCGACGGTGCTCCTCCTGAGCCGCCCGGTCGCCGATGACGAACTCGTGCGCGAGGGCCCCGCTGTTATGGATCTCGAACTTCACCGTTTCGCCCGATGCGATAGTCAATGCTTCGGGACCGAATATCATCTCTTCCGCCTCGACCTGGATGACGCGATCCACCTTTGCCTCGTTGGCCGGTTGCGTACCGTTGGCCTGGTGACCGGGAGCTGCCAGGGCGTTGGCCGACCAGAGGGTGACCAGGGCTGCAAAAAGCGACTTGTACATGGTTATGTCTCGATTCGCCTAGGGGAAGCACAATGCTAACGCATCACTCTGAATGCAAGCTGAAACGAAGGATGTCTGGCTAGACCGCCAGCTCCTCCCACAGCAAGCTCTCCTGTTCCTCGGACTTCTCCTCGGGTTCGGGTTCGGGCGACGGTGTCAGCGCGACGACCTTGCCGCTGGGGTTCTCGAGCAGTTCGCGCAGCAGCTCGTAGTTCAACGGCGTGCCGGCCTCGTCGTCGCTGCCTTCGAGCATGGCCAGGGTCTCCATGAACGCGGCCATGCCGGCTTCCTGTTCCTCCAGCGGCTCGTAGACCTGGACATAGGGCATGTTCCCGTCCCAGCCGGCCTTGATCGGCTGATTGATCAGATGAACCTGGGTACCGACGGGGACGCGGTCGAAGATCGACGCAACGTCCTCGGGGAACATGCGGATGCAGCCACGGCTGGCGCGCATACCGATGCCATCGGGCTTGTTGGTGCCATGGATCAGGTAACCGTCAATATCGAGCATGATGGCGTGGCGCCCCAGCGGGTTGTCGGGCCCCGGCGGCACCACGGCAGGTGCCTCCTCGCCACGCTCGGCGGCTTCCTGGCGCACCGACTGGGGCGGATACCAGGCCGGATCCTTGAGATTCATGGTGGTCTTGGTCTTGCCCAGCGGAGTGTCGAAGCCCTCGCGCCCGATGCCGATCGGGTAGGTCTCCACCCGCGGGGTCTCGCCTTCTCCCGCCGGGGGGTAGTAGTAGAGCCGGAGTTCGGCGACATTGATCACGATTCCCTCGCGGTCCACCGGCGGCAGAATGAAGCGACCCGGAATCATCACCTCGGTGCCCTCTCCCGGCATCCAGACGCTGACATCGGGGTTGGCCCGGCGGATCTCCTGGTATCCGACGTTGTTGTCGCGAGCGATGTCGAGCAGCGTCTCCTCGGCTTTCGCCTCGACGATGTAGTCCTCGCCGACCACATCACCTTGCTCAGGAAGGGGATAGTGCCCTTTTGGCCACTCGGTCTCAGCCTCTTCGTCCACGGCGGCCATCAGCGGCAATGTCCACAGCATGGCCAGCAGCAGCGGGAGCAGCCCGCTCATTCGCCACAGCGTTCCGAAGCGCCGGCCGGCCTTGGCATGATGCGTCATGTCGGTATTCACTCGCTTATCCATCCTCAAGGAATGAAGGTATCGGCGTCCTAGTCTATTCGTCCGCGAAAGGTTAAGACAGCCACCGTGCCCATTCCTTACATCCGTGGCACGAAAACCTCCTCTTGGAATTGCCTTGGCCACCGCGGCAGGGCAGCCGCTTTGATGATGCACGTCAATTTCCGATTACGCCCGGCTTTCTATGCTGTGGAAAGACCACCGGCGCGCATCCGTGCCGGCTCCACCAAGCAGATGGTGCACATCACCAGGAGGCATCATGAAACTTCGCGGAATCGCCGCCACTCTCGGCCTTGCCACTATGATCTTCACCGGCTCGGTTGCGGCCCAGGGCATGATGGGCGGCCAGGGCTACGGCCCCGGCATGGGCATGGGGCCCGGCATGATGGGCGGACAGGGCTACGGCCCCGGCATGGGCATGGGGCCCGGCATGATGGGTGGCCAGGGCTACGGCTACGGCCCCGGCATGGGCATGGGGCCCGGCATGATGGGCGGCCAGGGCCAGGGCTACGGCTACGGCCCCGGCATGGACATGGGGCCCGGCATGATGGGCAGCCAGGGCTACGGATCCGGCATGGGCATGGGGTCCGGCATGATGGGTGGCCAGGGCTACGGCCCCGGTATGGGCATGGGGCCCGGCATGATGAGCGGGCAGGGCTACGGCCCCGGTATGGGCATGGGGCCCGGCATGATGGGCGGGCAGAGCTTCGGCCCCTGCCATGGCGCAGGGCCGGGGGGAATGTGGCAATTCCTCGAACCCGATCAACGCGAGGATATGAGTGCCCTGGTGGAACGGCATCGCGAGGCACAGACCGAGCGCATGAACCAGATGATGGAACTGCGCGAGTCGGCAATGGCACAGATGCAAGAGGCTAGGCCCGATCCCGAGGCCATCCAGGAACTGCACGGGCGCATGGCCGAGCTTCAGGGCGAAATGATGGGCGACCGGGTGCGCCTGCACAATGCCATGCAGGACTTGCTCACCGACGAGCAGCGCCAGCAGTTGCAGCAAGGCATGCCGATGCAGCGCTGAGCCGCGGCGTCATTGCGTAGCAAGATGCCGGATCACGTGACGAGGCGTCGGCGCAAGCCTGTGCCGGTGCCTTGCCTCGCTATTTCGGGTCTCGTTACGCGGCGTCCCGGTCGTTTGATATGCGTCAATTCCAGCCCGCATCGGTTCGGCTAGGCTGAATGTACCCAGGCCCTTACTAGAGTTGTCTCATGGACCTAAAACTTGCCATCACGCCTCTCCTGCCAGCACTAGCCGGTGACTGGGCTCGGCGCTGGCTGGTCATGCTACTGGGCCTCGCGTTACTGCTCCTGGCGTCGCCCGTCATGGCGGCCCCCGGCCTCGTCGCTGGAGAGGAGTCGAGCGTCACTCTCATCGCGACCGACCACGGCGAGAAGTGCCATCACGACACGCGGACGGCCCAGCCAGGTGACGTCGCGCTACGCGGCGAACGCCACGACAGTCAGGAAGCCGCTCCTCCTGCGGCGCCCGACCAGATGCTCCCCCCCCTTTTCCTTCGCGCCTCTGCCCTCGGCGTCCCCAGGGCGCGTCCCGATCCCTCACCGCTTCCGCTCTATCTGTTGACTGAGCGCTTTCGATCCTGAGAGTCATTCATCCGGCAACGGTAATTAGCCGGCGCCAAGGCGCCGGCGTGTGGTCCCCTGCACCCGCGACAAGCGCTGCCCCAGGGCACACCTCTCCAGGAGAATGGCATGAAAATATCCCGACTTCCCTTCTGTTTCGGCCTGGCACTCGCGCTGAGTGCGACGGCAAGTGTTGGCACGGCACAGGAGATGAACGCAGACACGATGTACGCCATTGGCTCGGGCATGACGGGGGGCGGCATGGGCCCTGGCATGATGGGCGGCGGCATGGGCACCGGCATGATGGGCGGCGGCATGGGCCCCGGCATGATGGGCGGCGGCATGGGCCCCGGCATGATGGGCGGCGGCATGGGCCCCGGCATGATGGGCGGCAGCATGGGCGGCATGATGCCCTGCCCCATGATGAGCGGTGGCGGCAAGAACATGCTGTCCATGCTCGACCAGGAGCAGCGCAGCGAATATCGCGAGCTGATGCAGGAGCATCGCCCCGCCCAATTCGAGCGCATGGGGCAACTGATGAACCTGCGCGACGACTTGATGGCCGCCCTGCACGCCGAGCGCCCCGATCCCGAGGAGATCCAGGCCCTGCATGGCCGGATGGCGGAGCTTCATGGCGATATGATGGCCGAGATGGTGCGTATGCGTAACGCCATGCATGACCTGATGTCCGAAGAGCAGCGCGAGCAATTGCGGCAGGCCACACCCCAGGCCGTCGATCCCGAGGATCATGAGGCCCATCATTGAACGGGGGCGGTTCTTTCCTCGCACCGGGCGGCCCTCGCCGCCCCATCTTTCGCGAAAGAGGGTCAGCGATGAGCACCACTGCTACTGCGACGACGAGGATTACCCTGACCGTGCCCGGCATGGGCAGTGATCACTGCGCCGGCATCGTGCGCACGACCCTCCAGCGCCTGAACGGCGTGGAGACGATCGAGACCAATATCGCCAGCCATCGGGTCAGCGTCGATGTCGCAGCGAACGGCCCCGACGGTGACGCCTTGAAGCGGGCCGTGGAGGGTGCCGGCTACGACGTCGCCGCGGTGAGCAGGCAGGCCGAGGAAGATGGCGAGGCCGTTGCCGCCATCGAGGAAGGCTACCTCCGCCAGGCGCGAAAGCGGCTGTGGATCGCCGGCGTGCCCACCACGCTGATCATGCTCCTGATGATGCCGCACATGTTCTGGCAGCCGATCCCCGGCTACCTGGCCATCGTCGCCCTGCTCGCCTTCCCGGTCGTCTTTCTCCATGGCGGTGCGGCCACCCATCGCTCGAGCTGGCGCTCGCTGAAGAACGGCACTTTCAACATGGACGTGCTGATCTCCATGGGCAGCCTGCCGCCCTACCTGATCGGCCTGGTCGGCTTCGTCTACCCGATGACCTCGTTCATCGAGATGGCGGCGACCATCATGACCTTCCACCTGCTGGGGCGCTATCTCGAGGCGCTGGCCAAGGGACGCGCCTCGCAGGCCATCCGCCGCCTGCTGACCCTCGGCGCCAAGACGGCCCGGGTGGAGCGGGACGGAGAAGAAGTGGAGGTGCCGGTGAAGGAGCTCGAACCTGGCGACATCATGATCGTTCGCCCGGGCGACAAGATTCCCACCGATGGAGAGGTGATCGATGGCGAGAGCCATCTCGACGAGTCCATCGCCACCGGCGAGTCGATACCGGTCTACAAGGGCCCCGGCGACAGCGTGATCGGCGCCACCATCAACAAGGAGGGGCGGCTGCGAGTAAGGGCCACCCGGGTCGGTGGCGACACCTTCCTCTCCCAGGTGGTGCGCCTGATCGATCAGGCGCAGGGCTCGCGGGTGCCCATCCAGGAGTTCGCCGACCGCATGACCGGGCGCTTCGTGCCGGCAGTGCTGCTGATCTCGCTGGCGAGCCTGGCCGCCTGGCTGCTGTTCCCCGATGTCCTGCGCCCGATCCTCGACTGGGGCGCCAGCTTCCTGCCCTGGGTCAACCCGGACGCCGACACACCGGTGCTGGCGCTCATCGCCGCCATCGCCGTACTGGTTATCGCCTGCCCCTGTGCCCTGGGGCTGGCCACGCCGACGGCGCTGATGGTGGGCTCCGGCATCGGCGCCGAGCGCGGCATCCTGATCCGTTCCGGCGAGGCAATCCAGACCTTCAAGGACATCAAGGTCATGGTGCTCGACAAGACCGGAACCATCACCCGGGGCGAGCCGAAGCTGACCGAGGTGGTCGCCGCCGAGGGGGTCGAGGAAGCGCAACTGCTGGTGCTGGCGGCCAGCGTGGAGAATGCCTCGGAGCATCCCATCGCCCGCGCCATCGTCGACGGGTCCGTCGCGCGCGGTATCAAGCCCGGCGAAGTCACCGAGTTCCGTTCCACCGGCGCCCGCGGTGTCTCCGGCAGGGTCGATGGCAAGCAGGTACTGATCGGCAACCGCCGGCTGCTCGAGGAGCAGGGCATCGAGGGACTGGAGGCGCTGGACGAGGCGATGCGGCGGCTCGAAGCCAAGGGGCGCACCGCCGTCATCGTCGCCGCCGATGGCCGGGCCACGGGCATCGTGGCGGTGGCCGACACGCTCAAGGAGGAGTCAATCGAAGCCATTCGAGGCATGCATTCGCTCGGCCTGCACGTGGTGATGATCACCGGCGACAACGAGCGTGCCGCCAGGGCCGTGGCCGACGAGGTCGGCATCGACGAGGTCCAGGCCGGCGTGCTGCCGGAGGGCAAGGTCGAGGCCATCCGTGCCCTGCAGAAGAAGCACGGCAACCATGTGGCCATGGTGGGCGACGGCATCAACGACGCCGCGGCGCTCAAGCAGGCCAATGTCGGCATCGCCATCGGCGCGGGGGCCGACGTAGCCATCGAGGCCGCCGACGTGACGCTGGTGCGCGGCGAGCTCAGCGGTGTGGTAGAGGCCATGCATCTTTCACGCGCCACCTTCGGCAAGATCGTGCAGAACCTGCTCTGGGCCAGCGGCTACAACGTGGCCGCCATTCCCATGGCCGCCGCCGGCTTGCTCCACCCCATGATCGGCGTGATCGCCATGACCGCCAGCTCGCTGTCGGTGATCGGCAATTCGCTGCTGCTCAAGCGCCGTTACGCGCGCGTCCACAAGGGAGATACGCCATGAACCGTCTTCGCTCCACTCCTCCCCTGCAGGAGGATCACGACCACGATGGGCCACGCTCGGCGGAAGGGCCGCGGGGCACCCGCTCGCGGGGGGTCCACGCCTGGATGATGCCGCTTTGCCTGGTGCTGATGGGGAGCGCCTTCCTGCTGCTCCTGTGGCGCGGCGAGACCGCCGGCGGCGCCTGGCTGTTGCTGCCGATGCTGCTGTGCCTGGGCATGCACCTGCTGATGCATCGCCACGGCCACCACCGGGACGAATGATCCGGCACCTTGCGCTGGATCATTGAAGGAGGCCACAGGATCGGTTTCAATGAGCAGGCACCATTGCGAGGACTATCCATGACGGATGTCGCCAGGCCGACCCACAGCAGACGCACTCCGGGAGCACGCTTCCTGGCGCTTCTGCTCGCCCTGCTGCTGGCGCTGAGCAGCCTGTCGACTCACGCGGCCATGGAGTCGCATCAAGCCGACTGCGGCGTCGCCTCATCCGTGCAGCAGCTCGACGACGACACCGCGGACGACACGCGCTGCTCGGCCTGTACGATGGTGCCCCACCTCGGCAGCCTGAGTGCCGTCGAGCCCCCCTTCCCGGCCATCGCCCCGGCCTTGGCCATGGCCGACCACCGAATGCCGCCACCGCGGCGGCCTCCGCGAGCCTGAGAACGTAAACGGGCGCCCTCCAGGCGCAGCCCGCGCACTACCAAACGTAAAGCGTTCTCAAGGAGACTCGCCATGACAACCGACTGCCTGGCCCTGATGGGCCATATGAGCTGGCTGGGTTGGCTAATGCCACTGGCCGTACTCACTCTGCTGGGCCTCGGCATTGCCGCCCTGCTCAAGTATCTCTTTACCTCGACCAAGCCCTCTACCGGAGCACGCTCATGAACCGTCGCGCCACTTCCCTGCTGCTCACCGCCAGCCTGCTGATCGGTACCGCCTCGGCCGTTCACGCCGCCCTGCCCGAGGAGGCCACCCTGTACAAGAACCCGCAGTGCGGCTGCTGCGACGAGTATGCGCGCCAGCTCGAGGAGCGCGGGGTCTCGGTCACCATCGTCGACGATGAAGACATGGGCAAGATCAAGCAGGAGGCCGGCCTGCCCTACGGCCTGGGCTCCTGCCACACCATCCTGATAGGAGACTACGCCATCGAAGGACATGTGCCCTTCGAGGCGGTGGAGCGGCTGTTCCAGGAGCTTCCGGAGATCGACGGCATCGGCCTGGCCGGCATGCCCATCGGCACCCCCGGCATGCCCGGGCCGAAGCGGGATGACTGGAACGTCTACCAGTTCACCGATCAGGAACCCTCACTGTTCATGACGTTATAAGGTGATACCGGGCGCCGGCCAAGTCCGGTGCCCGGCTCACGATTCAGCCTCGGCCGTATCGACCAGCAATCGATACCCGACGCCCGCCTCGGTCTGCAGCAGCCGGGGGCCTTGCGGATCGTCGCCCAGCTTGTGGCGTAGCTTGCTCACCACGATACGCAGGTAATGCGTATCATCGACATGAGTCGGCCCCCAGACCTCGCGCAATAACTGGCTCTGGGTCACGACCCGCCCGGCATGACGACACAGGCGCTCAAGAACGGCGTACTCCTTGGGCGTGAGATGCACGACGTCACCCGCGAGGATCACGCTGCGCGCCGCGAGGTCGATCTCGAGCCCCGCTCGCCGCAGGCGTAGCGTACCCGGGCCGCTTCCTGCCGAGCCCTGCTGTCGCAGCAGCGCGCGAATCCGCGCCAGCAGCTCCTGGATGCCGAACGGCTTGGTGACATAGTCATTGGCGCCGGAATCCAGCGCGCGCACCTTCTCCGCCTCCTGCTCACGCACCGATACCACGATCACGGGCACCTGGCTCGCTCGGCGCAGTTCGTCGAGCACGCGCTGGCCGTCCATGTCCGGCAGGCCCAGGTCCAGCAGCACCAGGTCCGGCGCCTGGGAAACGGCGAGCGAAAGCCCCTCCTTGCCCGTGGCCGCCTCGCTCACGGCGAAATTCTGCGACACCAGGCTGATACGCAGGAAACGTCGAATCTGTGGTTCGTCATCGATGACGAGGATGCGGCTGCGTTCAGTCGTCATCGCGGCTACGCTCCTCCTGCGCTGCCAGCGGCAGACGCATGACAATGGTCGTGCCCCTGCCATCGGGACCGGGCAGCGCTTCGACGCTCCCCCCGTGGGCGCCCAGCATGCCACGGCAGATGGCCAGGCCCAGGCCGCTGCCGTGGGGTCCGCGATCGCCTTCCCCGCCGGTGAAGAACATGTCGAACACAGCACCGCGCTGTGCCGGGGGTATCCCCGGCCCTTCGTCGGTGATATGGACCTCCAGCCACTCACGAGCCTCGTCGAGCCCGGCGCGGATTGTCACTCGACCGTTCGTCGGGGAGAAGCGCACGGCGTTGTCGATGACGTTGACCAGCGCTTGCTCGATCAGTGCCGGATGGACATAGAGCAGCGGCAGCCCTTCGGCCCCCTCGCGCTCGATGCTCACCGTTTCCAGCGTGGTGCCCAGCCGCTTCAGTGCGGCGGTCACCAGGTCGTCGAACGAGACCCAGTCACGCTCGAGCTTGAGGCTGCCATGACCCAGCCGGGTCATGTCGAGCAGGTTCTGGATATAGCGGTCGAGGCGTTCGCTCTCGGTCAGGATGCCGTCGAGCAGCTCGCGTCGGTCGTCACGGCTGAGCTGCGGCTCGAGCTCTTTCAGCGAACTGGCCGAACCGATGATCGAGGCAAGCGGCGTGCGCAAGTCGTGGGATACCGACGACAGGAGCGCCGAGCGCAGCCGCTCGTTCTCCTCCGACAGCCGCGAGGCACCCAGCTCGGCCACCAGCCGCGTGCGCTCCAGCGCCATGCCGAGCTGGCGCGTCAAGGTGGAGACCAGCGTCTCCTGGTCGGGGCCGAGCGGGCGCTCGCGCACGGCGAGCTCGAGCCCTACGATGCCCAGCACGCGTTGCTGTTCGACCAGGGGAATGAAGCGCCAGCGCAGCGCGCTATGGGTGGCCGTGCCGGCGCCGCTCGGCTTGCGCTGCCGCCAGCTCCATATCGCGGAGGCCTCCTCCTGCGTGCCAAGCCGGGCATTGGCCGGTACTGCACTGCGCACCGCCAGGCCGGTGCCTTCTTCGTTCTCGTCGAGAAACACCACCGGTACACCCAGCCAGCGCTCAAGCGTAGTGATGCCGACGTCACGCACCTGCTCGCGGTCGGTGGCAACCGATAGTGCACGGGAAAAGGTCAGCAATCTGTGGCTCTGCTCGCGACTGCTGCGCAGCGCCATCAAGCGATGGCGGCCGCTGCCCGCGAGCTGCCCTACCACTACCGCTACCAGCAGGAAGAAGATCACGGTCAGCAGTTGTTCGCGTTCGACCATTGCCAGGGAGAACCGTGGCCGGGTAAACAGGAAGTTGAACGCAAGAAACCCGAGGGCGGCGGTGATCATGGCGGCGCGGGTTCCCGCCAAGGTGGCACTGGCCAGCACCGCGGCAAGGAAGATCAGCGACAGGTTGGCCAGTTCCAGCCACAACTCTAGCGCCCACGCCACGGCCACGGCAACGAGAAAGCTACCGGCCACGACCCAGCCTTCGCGCCACCCCAGCGGTTGTCGCCGACGAACGGGGCGGAAGCGACGCCGCTGGCGGGCCTCGGCAACGACGACCAGGTCATAGGCCCCTCCGTAGTGCAGCAACCGCTCCACCAGCGGGCGACGCCAGATGCGCCAGCCTGATGGACGCGTGCGTCCCACCATCAACGTGGCAACGCCCTGCTCCACCGCATAGTCGTGCAGTTCGCGTGCGCGTCCCGCCCCCTGCAGAATGCGTACTTCGCCGCCCAGCCGACTCACCAGCGCCAGCACCTGGTCCAGCGCCAGCCGCTGTTTGGGCCCGCCGCGGCCGTTGTCAACGTGCACGGCCCGCCAGCCAATGCCGTCACGCTGCGCATGACGGTGCGCCGCCCTTACCAGAGCGGTGTCTTCTTCGCTACGCCCGCCCAGGGCCACCAGCAGTTGCGGCCTCCGAGGGCCTACCGGATCGAGGCGGAGCTCGTCCTGCGGCAGAGGGTGAGACACCGGCACCACTCCTGTCTATTTGCGCCAGAACATCGGCGTCAGCAGTACCAACACCGTAAGGATTTCCAGTCTTCCAAGCAGCATACCCAAGCACAGCAACCATTTGGCGGCATCAGGTAACGAGGCAAAGTTGCCGGCAGGGCCGATAATGTCACCCAGCCCTGGACCGACATTGGCTACCGCCGTTGCCGCTCCCGAAAGCGCCGTGGTGAAATCCAGCCCCATCAGCGCCAGCCCCAGCGCCAGCCCGGCGATGGTGAGGAAGAAGAAGAACGAGAACGCCACCACGCCGCGGGTAATGTCATCGGTGAGCGGCTGGCCGTTGTAGCGCGAGGCGAACACCCCTTGCGAGTGAACCAGGAAGCGCAATTGGTTGCGCAATAGAATGGTGGCCACCTGGAAGCGAAAGATCTTCATGCCTCCGCTGGTAGAACCACTGCAGCCGCCGACGAAGGTCAGATAGAAAAACGCCACGTAGGCTAACGGTCCCCATAGGCTGTAGTCGTCGGAAGCGTAGCCGGTGGTGGTCACCACAGAGATGACATTGAAGGTGACATGAGTGAACGCCTCGAACGCCGGCGTGCCCTGCCGCATCAGCCACAGCGAGAGCACCAGGATGACCAGCGCCAGCAGCAAAAGCAGGCCCTGTACCTGCTGGTCGCGCCACAGCGCCATGCGCGCGCCGCGCAGCACGCGGATATAGAGTACGAAGGGCAGCGCCCCAAGCAGCATGAACAACGACCCCAACCACAGCAGGTGAGGCTGGCCGGCATAGGCGCCGAAGGAGGCATCGGTATTGGCGAAACCGCCGGTGGCAAGCGACGTCATGGCATGGACCACCGCATCCAGCAGCGTCATGCCTCCCAGCCAATAGGCCAGCATGGCAACCAGAGTGAAGCCGCAATAGATGCCCAAGGTCGCCTTGGCGATGCCTCCCGTGCGTGGCATGACTTTGTCTGACCAATCGGACGACTCGGTGTGGAACAGGCGCATCCCGCCGACCTTGAGGAAGGGCAGAATGGCGATGCCCATGACGATGATGCCAATACCGCCCAGCCACTGCATGATGCCCCGCCACAGCTTAAGGCCGTCGGAGAGCGCATCGATTTCCGTCAGCACGGTGGAGCCGGTCGTAGTGATCGCCGAAACCGACTCGAACACGGCGTTAGTCGGTGATAACTGCGGCGCCCCCAACACCAGCGGCAGGCTGGCAAAGCCGCTGACGGTGACCCAGCTCAGGGTGGTCAGCACGAACATCTGCCACGGTTTGAGTTCGATTCGCGTCCGCAACGTGGACAGCCACACCAAGGCGACCGCTGACAATACCAGCAGTATCGACAACCCGAAGGCACGGGCATCGGGATCGTGTTCGACGACCAGGACGATCCAAGGAACGGCCATGAAGATGGCCAATACTGCCCACAGGACGGATATCACCTTCAGCACCGGCGACCAGTTGCGCCACTGATACCTGAACCGTAAGCCTAATCCATTCGCACCCTGAGCGGCGATACGCATTGGCTGATCCGTTATCTCTCTACCGAACGCCACGGTATGAAAGCACAGCCCAGCCTAAAAAAGCCGTAAAAATCACAACGCTTCGGTACGCTGTCTAGCGTCGCAGCATATGCAGGTACTGCTTGAGCACCACGGCGTTGTTGTGCCGCTCGTCCTTCGAGCTGAACACCAGGGTCATGTTGCCCTTCCGTGCACGCTCCGCCAGCTCGCGCAGAGTGTCACGCTGCGACTTGAGTTCCGCCAGATAGCGGCGGCGAAACTCTCCCCAGCCGAGCTTGCCATCGTGATATGCCTTGCGCAGTTCATCGCTTGGCGCCGCCTCCTTCGGCCAGGCATCGATCCTGGCACCTTCCTTCGAGACACCCCGGGGCCAGAGGCGATCGACAAGCACACGATAGCCATCACGGGAGGAAGGCGCTTCATAGGCTCGTTTGAGCGTGATGCTCATCGTGGCACTCCCTTTGCCATTGGGCATAGTGAAAAGCGTAGCGTAGCCAGTCGAGGCATCCAGCTAGCTGGCGGCGGTAGCCCCTGGGCCACCGGCTTACAAGCCATGTAGTCAATTTCCTACAAAACAGAAGGAAAATGGATGACATTCTCACCGCTGAAATAGCGCTACCTTGAACGTACTCACGCCGGTTCTTGCACAGCAGTCGTGAGTCCCTTGCTTCTGCCCGCCTTCCGGCGGGCTTCTTTTTTGTCCACTTGTGTTCGCTCAATGGAGCGTCGCCAACACACGCTGTACTTTCTCGTCGTGGCTGAGCCCTTCGGTTTCATCCGTCAGGACGAAATCGCCGCGCAACGCCTTGAGCGCATAACGTTCCCGATCGATCTCGGTCGAGGTGCGCACCCCCTGCTTGCGAAACAGCACGATGGGCGGGCACCACCCCTGCAGGGCATGCTGCAGAAGAAAGCCCGAGATGGCCGCCGGAAACAACAGCCAGCGCTTGTCGACGAAGGCTCCCATCGCTACTCCCGCCAGCCCCAGCGTTGCGGCATTGGCCTCGAGGGTACGTTCGATGTCCCACTCGGCATCTAGTTCACGTAGCCGGCTGCCTATCTCGTGAGGATGCTCGGCGAAATAATAGATGCTGTCTTCCATGCGGAGCCGAATGCGCTCATTCGCTTCTGCTGCGGTATTCTGCTCCACGCGTGAAGTAGTCGTAGGCAACATGCTAATTCCTCCTTTTACGTCTTCCTCGATTCCTTTCCTATCCTTGCCGTTATGCTTGCCGCCGCGCCAAATCTTCGCGCAAGGGGCTCAGGTCGTAGCCTGCCGCTTCGGCTGAAGCATGCAATTCCGAAAGCGACCAGTGAGGCGCCTTGGACAGTGCCCACAAATGGGCCACACGCATACCCGTACGGCAGAAGCCCACTATCGGGGACGGAGCATCGTCAAGCGCACGGGTAAAGGAATCAATGTCCTGCTGCGAATACTCGCGAGGCTTGACGGGTACCTCCTTCCAGCTCATGCCAAGCGCCTCCGCTTTGGTCCTGAGCCCCTGTGGATCTGGCTGGGCGTCATCTTCGCCCCGTGGTCGGTTGGAGATGACGGTTCTGTAGCCCCGCTCGGCAAGCCTCTCGAGATCCTCCTCGGTTGGCTGAGCCATCACGCTGAGTCGCTCATCCAATGGCTTGATGTCCATAAAACTAGCCTCCTGTGCCAGTGTAGCGTACGACTACTCCCAGGCGGCTCCCGGGAGCGCATCGAGGGGTATCTTGAGATAGCGACGGCCATTGGCCTCGGGTTCGGGGAGGCGACCACCCAAGATGTTTACCTGCAGCGATTGCAGGATCAGCTTCGGCATGGGTAGTTGGGCATCGCGCTCATTGCGCAGCGAGACGAAAGCCTCCTCGGTTTGCCCCTCGGCCACGTGGGTATTCGATGCCTTCTGTTCACGCACCGTGCTTTCCCACTCCGGCTCGCGCCCGTCCGGCATGTAGTCGTGGCCAGTGAACAGCCGCGTATCGTCCGGCAGGGCGAAGATTTCCTGGATGGACTGCCAGAGCTTGCGGGCGTTGCCCCCCGGAAAGTCGGCCCGGGCCGTGCCCGAGTCAGGTTGGAAGAGCGTATCGTGTATGAAGGCGGTATCGCCGATGACGTAGGTGACCGACGCCATGGTGTGGCCCGGCGAATACATGACACGTCCTTCCAGTTCGCCAATACGGAAGGTATCGCCTTCCGTAAATAGCCGGTCCCACTGCCTCCCATCGGCAGGAAAACCCGGCCAGTGGTAGAGCTCGCTCCATAGCGCCTGAACCTTCGTGACATATGAGCCGATCGCTGTCGGCGCCCCGGTTTTGGCCTTGAGATACTGTGCTGCCGAGAAATGATCGGCATGCGGATGGGTATCGAGTATCCATTCCACCTCGAGCCCATGCTCTTCCACGTAGCTCAACAGGGCATCGGCATTTCTGGTGGCAGTCGCGCCCGATTTCTCTTCGAAGTCGAGTACCGGGTCAATGATGGCGCAGCGTCCTGTCGCCGTGTCGGTTACCACGTACTGGACGCTGAAGGTGCGGGGATCGAAAAAACCCGCCACGTTTGGCCTTCCTGGCGATTCTTGGTGTGTCTGCATGCTTCCTCCTGAACCAATGCAATTATGGTTATTACGTTAGTTCAGGAGGAGAGAGATGAAAGCGGTGGAAAAATAACCTCTACAAGTTTTAACACTCAGCGACCAGTGATGTCGGGATCGCTTCGAGCCAATCCCCCACGGCAAGGCGCTGTTCCGCTCCGTCCAGCAGCGTGGCGTTCTGGCCGAAGTACGCCCCGGGCCGCAACGGCTGGGTCTTCATCTGGATCAGGGTCTGGAGCGGCTCACCGGGGACATCGATAATGCCGTTGGCCTGGTCGATGGTAGTGATCTTGCAGCGCTGGCAAGGCTTGCGCAAACCGAAGCGATAGTGGCCCTCCGAGGCGGTGACTTCGCGCCAGCCATCTTCGGCAAATGCGGAAGCACCCTCGACAACGATATTGGGCCGGAAGCGGTTCATGGGCAGAGGCACGAGTCCCTTCTGCTGCAATTCGTGATTGAGGGCATCGAGAGAGGCTCGCGAGGCTATCAGGTAGGGAAAACCATCGGCAAATGCGGTATGCGCCGCCTCGCCTTGAAGGTAGCGGGCCGCGACGGGGCGTTGATGGTCGTCATCGAAGCGCACCAGGCGCAGCGCGCTGCCGCGCAAATCGCCCAGCACGGCGGTGAGCCAACGGCTTGCCTCCTCACCTTCATCCAGGGCCTGGCAGGCATCGTCCCACACATAGGCGGTCAGCCGGGGTCCGTCGTGGCGCGCCAAAGCGATCGCCAACGGCTGCGCCTCGGGATGCTCGAGCACCAGCCAGTCGTCCTCGAGTCGGACCGTGATCCGTGCCATGCCCGGTATCTGCCGCTGGGTGACGAAGCGCCCCACCTGATCGACCACCATCCAGTGACGATCGTAGGCCAGGCCATGCACGCCCAGGGTCGCTCGTTCCAGCGAAATCCCACTCAGCGACTTGACCGGATAGACATTGAGTTCGGCAATCTTCACGCTCAGCTCCTCTGTAGTACGTCCATTTAAATCGCCGTCAAGGCGCATGCAGCCGAGCCGGCACTCAACACCACAATCCCGCTCAACGCTGACAGGCGGACCGTGTTTGGCGACAATGGCAGTCCGCAGTCAGACAGGAAAATCGGCATGACTCAGGCATGGCAGCAGTATCGTAGCGCACCGGTGCTTGGCACGCGCCTGGTAAGGCTCGAGGAGGTTTCCCACGGCGGCACGCACAGCCTGACCCTGACGGGGGAGAAAGGCAGCTTCCCGCTGCTGTTGGTTCGCCTTGACGATGCACTGCTCGGCTACGTCAATGCCTGCCCCCACCAGTATCTACCCCTCGACCAGCGCGGCAAGAGGGTGCTCAGCCAGGATGGAGAGCAGCTTCGCTGCACCAATCACGACGCCACCTTCTCGGCCCGCAGCGGCGAGGGTACCGGCGGCCTGGGCCTCGGCTGCGCGCTAGACTCGGTGCCGGTTAGCGTGGATGGCGAGGGCTGGGTCGTCGTGGGAGGCGGTCCTGAGCAACGCACCTGCTGATATATGCCATCAATAATCTTGATGGAAAACAGCCTGTTCATAGAGCCGCGACATGGTTTAGGCTTCCTTTGCTTAGCCCACCGTCTGCCAAGGATGTCGCATGTCACCGGCCGATTCCCTTCGCCTGATCCTGCTCTCGACGCTATGGGGCATGTCGTTCATCTTCATGCGCGTAGCGGTGCCCGAGTTCGGCCCGGTGCCGCTGATCCTGGTACGCATGGGCATCGGCGCGCTGCTGCTGCTTCCCCTGCTGCTCAGCCTGCGCTACCTCAAGCTGGTGTGGGAGAACAAGGGCGGCCTGCTGCTGCTGGGGCTGGCCAATCACGTACTGCCCTTCAGCCTGCTGGCGCTGGCCACGGTGCGACTCGAGGCGGGCTTCACATCGTTGATCAATGCCACCACGCCCATCTTTACTGCGCTACTCGGGGCACTGTTCTTCACCACGCCGGTACAGCGCCAGCAGTATCTCGGCCTGGCGCTGGCCTTCTTCGGGGTCTACGTGCTCTCGGCCAACCGGCTGGACTTCGCCCTGGGTGGCGACGGCTGGTTCATCCTGGCCGCCGTGGGTGCCACCTTCTGCTACGGCGTGGCGACCAACTACTCCAAGACCTATCTGTCGCACCTGCCGGTGCGGGTACTGGCGGCGGGCAGCACCGCCATGTCGGCGCTGATCCTGCTGATCCCCGGCCTGTGGCTGTGGCCCAGCGAACCGATCAGCGACCTGGCCTGGGCCAATGGCCTGGGGCTGGCCATCTTCAGCACCACGCTGGCCTTCCTGCTCTACTTCGGCCTGATCTCGAGCGCCGGCGCCACCGCCACCTCCACGGTGACTTTCCTGGTGCCGGTCAGCGCCCTGCTATGGGGCTACCTGCTGCTGGGCGAGCGGCTCAGCCTGCAGGTCATGGTGGGCATGGCCATCACCCTGGCGGGTACAGCCATCGCCACCGGAATGCTGCGCTGGCGGCGGCGCGAGGTAGCATGAGACCGGCCTGAGCCGCGCTTCGCAGAGTGAAATCAACCTCTTCGGGGCCGACGCTCTTGCTATGCTCCCATAGCGAACCGCACCCTTGGCGCGGTCGTTCATGTGAGGACAAGGGCGATGATAACAAGATACAAGAGCGCCATTCTTCCAAGCCTGGTACTTGGAGGAAGCGTGGCCGTGACGATTGCAGCACTAACCCAAGGATCAGCAGTATCAGCAGCAGAGCCGATCGATCAAATCGACAGGGCAGCATTGGTCGGCGCAATACGCGTGGCCACACAACGCTTCGAGGACATAAATGTCGCCTTGGCGGAGGGCTACGTGCAGGACCCTTCCGGCAGGTGCGTAAGCGCGGCAACAGAAGGGCTGGCCGCCGAACTGGGAGGCATGGGCTTGCATTACATGCGCCCCGACCTGCTCGGCATTACGGCAATCGAACCTCGTGTCGATGGCAACGGCCTGCATATCGACTTCCATGAGCCGGCCATCCTGCTCTATGAGCCACAGGAAGACGGGACAATGAAGCTAGTGGGAGTCGAGAACTTGGTCTTCCAGAAGGCCTGGTACGCCGCCGGCAACAGCGAGCCCCCCGTTTTTGCCGGCCGCACATGGGACGCCATGGCCGACGACCCCGCCACGCCGATCGACGAAGCCCACGGCTTCGAGCCGCACTACGATCAGCATGTCTGGTTCAATGATGACGGCAACGTTCACCTCGAGTCGTTCAATCCACGGGTTAGCTGCACGCATCACCATACCTGAGAGAGGCGCTCTGCAAACCAAGGACGGCGGCGAGATATCTCGCCGCCGTCCTTGTTAGAACTGCTCGAGCATCCTCAGAAGTTCGGCTTGCGCTTCTCGACGAAGGCGCCCATGCCCTCCGTCTGCTCCTCGCCGGCGAAGCAGAACGCGAACAGAGCAGTCTCCAGCGCCAGGGCACTGTCGAGGTCCTGATCCATCCCGTCGTGCACGGCCTGCTTGGCGGCACGTACCGCCAGCGGGCCATTGCCGGAAAGCTGCTTGACCAACTCATCGGCGTAGGCCTCGAGTTCGGCCTGAGGCATCACGCGGTTGACCAGGCCAATACGCAGGGCCTCGTGGGCATCGATCTTGCGCCCGGTGGTAACCAGGTCGATCGCCATGGCCGGTCCGACCCGGCGCGGCAGGCGCTGGGTGCCGCCGAAGCCGGGAATCACCCCGAGCAGGACCTCGGGCTGGCCGAAGATGGCGTTGTCGCTGGCGACGGCCCAGTCGCAGGCCAGCGCCAGTTCGCAGCCGCCGCCAAGACAAAACCCGTTGACCAGGGCGACCACCGGCACCGGGAGGGTTTCCAGTCGCTTGATGGTGCGCAGGGCCTGGCTGGCGAAGGCGCGGGCCTCTTCCGGCGTCTTCTCGCGCATCTCGGTGATGTCGGCGCCGGCGACGAAGGATTTCTCGCCCGCCCCGGTGATCATTACCGCGCGCAGGTCGTTGCGCTGTTCGAGCTCGGTGAGCACCGCTTCCAGCTCGGTGAGTACGGCACTGTTGAGGGCGTTCAGCGCCTTGGGGCGGTTGATGGTCAGGCGCACGACGCCGGCGTTGTCGACCACCTCGATCAGCTTCTCGCTCATGTGGGGCTCCTTGCTTGTTGTCTGGACGATACCGACCAACCCTAGCGAACGCTTGGTTGGTCGGCAATCCTTACTTGGTCGAGCGCAGTAGTGAATCGTCGCTTACTGGTAGACGTGGAAGCCGCGTCCTGCTTTCCGCCCCAGATAGCCGGCTGCCACCATGCGCCGGAGAAGCGGACAAGGGCGATATTTCGGGTCGCCGAAGCCCTCCTGCAGCACTTCCATGATCGCCAGGCAGACGTCCAGGCCGATCAGGTCGGCAAGCGCCAGCGGCCCCATGGGATGGGCGGCACCGAGCTGCATCGACTGGTCGATGTCCTCGGCGCTGGCCGCTCCCTCCTGCAGCAGGAAGGCGGCCTCGTTGATCATCGGCACCAGCAGGCGGTTGACGGCGAAGCCGGGCGAATCGGCGATGGCCACCGGGGTCTTGCCCAGCGCCCTGGCCAGCTCCTCGATGCGCACCACGGTGGCGTCACTGGTCTGCTCGGCGCGGATCACCTCGACCAGCTTCAACACCGGCACCGGGTTGAAGAAGTGCATGCCGACGACGCGCTCCGGGCGCTCGCACACCGCAGCGAGCCGGGTCAGCGACAGCGACGAGGTATTGGAGGCGAGTATCGCATCGTGAGTCAGGCGACTCAGGTCACGGAACAGCTTCTCCTTCAGTGCCGGCTGCTCGGGGGCAGCCTCGACGATCACCTCGCAGCCGCGCAATGCCTCCAGCGAGGTGGTCAGCTCCAGGCGCGCCATGGCCTCGCCCTTCTGGGCCTCGCCGAGCTTCTCCTTGGCCACGAGCTTGCTCAGCCCCTTGTCGATGGCGGCCTGGGCGCGGCCGAGCTGATCGTCGGCCACGTCGTAGAGCTGCACGGGGAAACCGCTCGCGACCAGGACCTGGGCGATGCCCTGCCCCATGGTGCCGGCACCGACCACGCCGATAGCCTGTTGTGTCATGGTGTTGCTCCCCTTCAATGCTTGCGCGCTTCTTCGCGCAGGACGAATTTCTGGATCTTGCCGGTGGAGGTCTTGGGCAACTCAGTGAAGATCACCGTCTTGGGCACCTTGAAGCGTGCCAGGTGCTGGCGGCAGTGCTCGATGATGTCGGCTTCGGAGACCTCGCCGTAGCCCACCTTGAGCTTGACGAAGGCGCAGGGCGTTTCGCCCCACTTCTCGTCAGGCTTGGCCACCACCGCGGCCTCCTCCACCGCCGGGTGCGAGTAGATGGCATCCTCCACCTCGATGGTAGAGATGTTCTCGCCGCCTGAGATGATGATGTCCTTGGAGCGGTCCTTGATCTCGATGTAGCCGTCCGGGTGCCATACGGCGAGGTCGCCGGTGTGGTACCAGCCGCCCTCCAGCGCCTGCTCGGTGGCCGCCTCGTTCTTGAGATAGCCCTTCATCACGTTGTTGCCGCGCATGAGAATCTCGCCGATGGTCTCGCCATCCTTGGGCACCGGCTCGAGGGTATTGGGATCGGCCACGCAAAGCGCTTCGAGCATGTGGTAGCGCACGCCCTGGCGTGCCTTGATCCTGGCCCGCTGCTCCAGCGGCAGCTCGTCCCACGCCTCGCGCCAGGCGCATACGGTCACCGGCCCGTAGACCTCGGTGAGACCGTAGACATGAGTCACCTCGATGCCGAGTTTCTCGACCCCGGCGATCACCGAGGCCGGTGGCGCGGCGCCGGCGGTGGTGACCTTCACCGGGTGATCGAACTCGCGCTTCTGCTCCGGCGGCAGGTTGACCAGACCGTTGAGCACGATGGGCGCACCACTGAAGTGGGTCACCTTTTCATCGGCGATCAGGTCCATGATCCGCTTGGGGTCGACCTTGCGCAGGCACACGCTGGTGCCGGCGTTGGCGGCGATGGTCCAGGGGAAGCACCAGCCGTTGCAGTGAAACATCGGCAGGGTCCAGAGATAGACCGGATGGTGCGGCATGGCCCACTCGAGGATGTTGCTCACCGCGTTGAGGTAGGCGCCACGGTGATGGTAGACCACCCCCTTGGGCTTGCCGGTCGTGCCCGAGGTGTAATTGAGCGAGATCGCCTGCCATTCATCTTCGGGGAGCTGATAGGCGTAGTCCGGATCGCCCTCGGCCAGCAGGGCTTCGTACTCCAGTTCACCGATCCGGCGCTTCTCGCCCTCGTACAGCACGTCGTCGACGTCGATCACCAGCGGCTTGATCGCCAGCCGCGAAACGGCATCCTCGATCACCCCGGCGAATTCCGGGTCGACCAGCACGGCCTGGGCTTCGCCGTGCTCGAGCATGTAGGCGATGGCCTCGGCATCGAGACGGATGTTGAGCGTGTTGAGTACGCAGCCGGCCAGCGGCACGCCGAAATGCGCCTCGAACATGGCCGGTACATTGGGCAACATCGCGGCCACCGTCTCGCCGTGCTTGATGCCGCGCTTCTCGAGCGCCGAGGCGAGCCGGCGACAGCGCGTCCAGGTCTCGCTCCAGCTGCGGCGGATGTCGCCGTGGACCACCGCCGGGTAGTCGGGATAGATAGACGCGCTACGCTCGATGAAAGTGAGCGGCGATAGCGGGACGAAGTTGGCCTGCGTCTTGGGCAGGTCCTGTTCGAAGATGCTGTCGTTCATGGTGGGCTCCGAGTGTGGTGTCGTTATTGTGTGCTAATTCCAGGTGACAGCGGCCGGTGAGTCGGCCGGTCGCTGTCTTTGCTTCAGGAAGTGACGTTGAAGGCGGCCAGACTGGCCATCCCGGCCTCGATCACGCTGCGATTGGCGCGGCCCACCGGCAACCACTGGCGCAGAGCGAAATCGGCAGCCGCCAGCTTGGCTGGGTAGAACGGATCATCGCTACCACCCGCCAAGGCGACGCTGGCCTTGAGCGCGGCACGCCCCATCTGCCAGGCGCACAGCACATGGCCGGCCAGGCTGAGGAAGGGCGTGGCGTAGGCCTGGATGGCTTCCGCACCCCGCTCGGAATTACCGCCCTGTTCCAGGACGATGGCTATTGCGGCGCGCAGGTCGGCGGCACCAGCAGCCAGGCTGTCGCCCAATGCAGCCAGCTCGCCGCTCTCGCGCAGTTCGCTGACGGTGGCCTCGACCTCGTCGACCAGCCCGCTCAGCGCTGCCCCGCCGTCACGGGAGAGCTTGCGGCCGGCCAGGTCGAGGGCCTGGATACCGTTGGTACCTTCGTAGATCGGCGCGATACGGGCATCGCGCAGCAGTTGGGCAGCGCCGGTCTCTTCGATATAGCCCATACCACCGTGCACCTGCACGCCCAGCGAAGCGATGTCCACGGCCTGGTCGGTGGAGAACGCCTTGACCACCGGGATCAGCACGTCGACCCGCGCCTGGGCAGCCTCGCGCTCGGCGGCATCGGTCGCATGGCGGGCCACGTCGAGCTGGGCCGCACAGTAAAGCGCCAGCGCCCGCAACGCGTCGGTACGAGCGCGCATTGAAAGCAGCATGCGGCGTACGTCGAGGTGCTCGCTGATGGTGGCCTCGCTGCCACGCGCCTTGCCTTGCACGCGGTCGAGGGCGTAGGTGAAAGCGTGCTGGCAGGCGCGTTCGGCCACGCCGATGCCCTGCACGCCGACCTTGTGGCGGGCCTCGTTCATCATGGTGAACATGTGATTGAGGCCGCGCCCCTCCACGCCCACCAGGTAGCCGATGGCGCCGTCGCCCTCGCCGAAGCTGAGGGTGCAGGTGGGTGAGCCGTGGATGCCCAGCTTGTGCTCGATGGAGGCGCAGGTAACGTCGTTGCGCTCGCCCAGCGAGCCATCCTCGTTGACGAGGAACTTCGGCACCAGGAACAGCGAGATCCCCTTGTTGCCCTCGGGAGCATCGGGCTTGCGCGCCAGTACCAGGTGGATGATGTTCTCGCTGGCGTCGTGCTCGCCCCAGGTGATGAAGATCTTCTGGCCAAACAGGCGGTAGTGGCCACCTTCGGGAACGGCGCGGGTACGCACCTTGGAGAGATCGGAGCCGGCCTGGGGCTCGGTGAGGTTCATGGTGCCGGTCCAGCTGCCTTCGACCAGCCTGGGCAGGTAGATTTCCTTGAGCGCATCGCTGCCGTGGTGCGCCAGCGCCTCGATGGCCCCGGCGGTGAGCATCGGGCACAGCCCCAGCGCCATGTTGGCGCCGTGCAGCATCTCCTGCACGCTGCTCGCCACCACTTCGGGAAGCCCCTGCCCGCCCAATACTTGGGACACCCCGATGCCGTTCCAGCCGCCTTCGACATAGGCCTGATAGGCCTCGGCAAAACCGTCCGGCAGGGTCACGCCACCGTCTTCTCGGCGTACGCAGCCCTGACGATCGCCGCTGGCGTTGAGCGGCGCCCACACCTCTCCGGCCAGCTTGGCGGCTTCCTCCAGCACCGCCTCGACGAGGTCGGGGCTGGCCTCGTCGAAGCCAGGTAGCGCGAGCGAGCGATACTCGAGCAGCTCCTCGAGCACGAAGCGAAGATCACGAACGGGGGCGGCAAAAGGAAACATGGCACTACCTCAGGAAAATGATAACGACGATAGTAGATTCACTATTTTTCGTTAACCATTATCCCTAGGTCGCACCACAACGCAAAGCGCCCGATGCAGAACATCGGCGCTTGCGAGAGACGCCATCAGCGTGCAATCAGCCTGGGAGAAACCCCATCAGCGGCGGGAGTCGTCGGCGAGCGGCGCCGGCTCCTCTTCCTGCTCGGGCCGAGGCTCTTCCTCGTCTTCCCCATGGTAGAAGACGATATGCGGCTCATCAGGCGGCGGCGGACCGACTACGGGTTCGGCCACTTCCACATCGGGCACCAGATCGGAGAGATCCTCCATGTGCTCGTGCTCGATGGCGCCCTGGACCAGTTCCTCGGTCACGGTAAGCTCGGCACCCGCCGATGACATCGGCGTGCTGGGCGCGAAGGGCGCCACCGGCACCGGTGCCGGACGCACGCTGCGCCGCCAGGCGAAGAAGCCCACCAGGAACAGACCCAGTCCACCGAAGGCCCAGAACAACCCGGCGTCGCCAATCCACGCCATGGCCGGCGAGATCAGCGGCGGGCTCACCGTCGAACCAATGGCATTGATCAACAGCAGCCCCTGACTCATGCGCACCAGGGCACCGGCAGGGGCACGGTCGGCAGCATGGCTGACCGCCACCGGATAAAGCGCAAAGACACCGCCACCTAGCAGGAACAGCAGCGCGGCTAGCACCCAGGTGTTCAGCGGCAGCAGCAGCATGCCGGCGGAGATCAGGCTACAGAAGGCCCCGATCATGATCAGCACGATCTGGCGATCGTGGCGGTCGGACCAGCGCCCGATGGGATACTGCAGCAGCATGGCACCGAGCACCACCACCGCCATCATTTGACCGACTTGCGCCACCGTAAGACCGATGCGCTGGAGGTAGAGCGGCAGCAGCGTGTAGACGGCGGCCACCGCCAGGCCCGAGCCGAAACTGCCCATCACCCCGGTGGGAGTGAGCGTGATCAGGCGCATCGGCGACAGCGGCTCGGCATGATCGATCAACGGCGACACCCGGGGGATCATTGCCATCGGCAACACCGACAGCGATGCCAGCATGCCGATCACCATGAACGGCGCGGCCTCGCCCATGGCATCGGTAACACCGAGAAGCAGTTGGCCGAGGACACCGGCGGCATACAGCGAGATCATGTAGAGAGCGAGCAGCCTGCCGCGCACCTTCTGGTCGCCGGAGGTGAGCAGCCAGCTTTCGATGACCAGATAGACCCCCACGGTGGCCCAGCCGCCGATCATGCGTAAGCCGAACCAGGCCCAGGGGTCGAAGATCAGCGCCTGCAGCAGCACCGTGACCGCCACCAGCGAGGCGAAGCTGCCGTAGGCACGAATGTGGCCGATGCGCAGCAACAGCCGGTCGTTGAACATCGCGCCCAGTGCCAGGCCGATGAAATAGGCGGACGAGACCCAACCGATCACCACCGGTGACTCACCGGCCGCATCCAGGCGCAGGGTAATCAGGGTGGCCAGGAAGCCGTTACCGATGCCCAGAATGAAAAGACCCAGCAAGGGAGCCAGGGCCATGGCCAGCAGTTGGCGAGACATGCACGCGCCTCTCGACAGCAGATGAACAAAGGAAGAAAGATGACAGAAAATGGCATGGAACGCTGCCCACAGCCTCAGCGCGGCAGAGAAAAAAAGCTCCCATGCGCGATCGGGGCGGCGCGAATCATACGCCCGACAGCGCCGGTGTCAAATGCTTATTCCGGGCCGCTGTAACGAATCAGAAAAAAACGCCATAGCAGCCGCCAAAAACAGCAAAGCCTGCCAAAAACTCTCAGGCTCTACGCTTCTGAAGGAGCGCTACATCCGCGGCGGGAAACTCGACGCGCATGCCGAGCCGCTGCGCCAGCCATTCGAAGCTCGCCTCGCTGAAGAAGCACACGTGGGTAGGATCGAGAATGTAGTGCCAGCTGGCGAAGGCCGTCTCGTCGATCACGCGCTTGGTCATCAACCCGAGCCAGCCCCCTTCAGGCAGCATGGCCACCAGACGCTCGAGTTCACGCCCGGGCTCGAATAGATGTTCCACCACCTCGGTGGCGGTAATGAAGTCGTAGCGACGCTCGAGCACGGCGGGTTGCGGCGCGTAGAAGGGGTCGTAGATCGCCATCGGGTGGCCCGCCTCTTCGAACATCAGCGACAGCGTCGGACCGGGGCCGGCACCGAAGTCGAGCCCGCGGGCGCCCGGTGCCAAGCGGCTGCGCAGGGGCTCGAGCAGCCGCGCCAGGAAGCGACGATAGCCGGGGTCGTCTGGGTGGTTCTCGTGCTGATCGTAGACCGCTTTCTCCTGCTCGGGCGAAAGGCGCTGCTCCGGCGGCACGAACGCCAGCCCGCAGTTGCCACAGCGGTAGTAATCGCGCCTCGCGTCGCGATGAAAACGTCGCGAATCCACGGATGTGCATAGCGGGCAGGTCGGCATCGTCGTATCCTTTTGGGCCTGGCGAACCATAGCTTACAGAAACCGCATTACAACGAGGAGGCCGGCAATGCTGTCAGGTCTGGACCACCTGGTCATCACCGTGACCGACATTTCCCGTGCCGTGGACTTCTATTCCCGTGTGCTCGGGCTCGAGGTGCGCTATCGCGATCGCGAGCGAGTCGACCTGATGCTCGGCGACATCGCCCTGCGCCTGCACTGGACGGCCACCGATATCGAGCCGCGCGCCGCTACTCCGACGCCGGGCAGTCTCGATCTGTGCCTGCGTAGCCTGTTGCCCTTGGACGAGGTCCAGCGGCACCTGGCGGCGCTGGAGGTCGACGTGGAGCTTGGCCCGGTCACCCGCCAGGGCGCCAACGGACTCATCGAGTCGCTCTACCTGCGCGATCCCGACGGCAACCTGCTGGAGATCAGCCGCCCGCTGAAGGAGCCGCTCGAATAATCGCCTCCCTGGCAATGTCGCCCACGGCCGGTATCATTGTCGCAAACCAAGATCGACTGGATGCCTCATGAACGATAGTCCCGAGAGCCGCAGCGTCATCGATTCGGGTGGTACGCCCGATACCACCCTGCCCATTGTCGTCTATGCCCTGTTCCTGGCAGGCATCGTCACCGGCGGCCTGACCATGCTGATCGGCGTGGTGATCGCCTATGTCTATCGCGGCCAGGGCCCCCATTGGTTCGACGAGCACTACCGCTACCAGATTCGCACCTTCTGGCTCGCGGTGCTCTATTTCGCGATTTCCGGCCTGCTGATGCTGATACTGATCGGCTTCGTAACCTGGTTGGTGGTGATCGTCTGGCTGGTGTTTCGCTGCGTCAAGGGCATCAAGCGCCTGCAGGAGCACCGCGCTCCCGATAACGTGGATGCCTGGTTGATCTGAGTCCATGAGCGAGCCGCAGTCATCCACCGCCACACTGCAGGGCCGCGCCATCGCCACGCTGTGGCGCACCCTGGCCCGCCGTCGTCCCGCCATGCTCTGGCGGCTGGCCCGCACCGCTGGCCCGCTGGTCCACCGTTTCAGCCATCGCGAGCGCGAGGTCACTGAAACCAACCTCGCCGAGGTCTATCCCGACTGCAGTGACATCGAGCGCAAGCGCCTGGCCAAGGAGAGTCTGACCCACTCCACCGCCACCATGCTCGAACTCGGCTTCGCCTGGATGGGTGAACCGCAGCGGGTCGAACGTGCCATCCTGGAGGTCCATGGCCGCGAGCTGCTTGACGATGCGCGTGCCGAAGGGCGCGGCGTCATCGTCTTGGCCCCACACTTCGGCAACTGGGAGGTACTCAACTTCTGGCTCTCCAGTCACTTCCCCTTTACCGCCATGTACGAGCCCCCCAAGATCGCCGAACTCGACCCGGTGATCCGTCAGGGGCGCGAGCGCATGGGCGCCAGCCTGGTACCGACCAACCCGCGCGGCGTCGCCGCACTGCTCAAGGCGCTAAAGCGCAGTGAGGCCGTCGGTATCCTGCCGGACCAGGAGCCCGACTGGGGCAGCGGCGTATTCGCCCCCTTCTATCACCGCCTGGCCTACACCGCGACCCTGCTGCCCAAGCTGGTCGCACGCACCGATGCCAGGGTGGTCACCGGTGTGGCGCGACGCCTTCCCGGCCGGGGCTTCGCCATCCACTTCCTCGCCGCCGACGAGCGAGTCTACGCTGACGACGAGACGCAGTCGGCCACCGGCGTCAACGCCTGCGTGGAAGCCGCAATCGCCCTGGATCCGGCCCAATACCAGTGGGAGTACAAGCGTTACCGCAAAGTGATCGAGGAGCAGCTGGGCGTGCCAAATCACAAGCGTTACCGCCTCTATTGAAGACGCATTTCGCTGCGGTGACTGGCAAGACGGCATCATCCTGCTAGACTGGCCACAACGCTTGACGGGGTGCCGGTGGAACCGGCTGAGATCGCCATACGACATGTCTGCTGCAGATGCGTCGTCACGGCGGGGCCCGTTGAACCTGATCCGGCTCGTACCGGCGTAGGAATCAAGCGGTGGCCAGGTACCAGCACTCCCTTATCTGCCCTGCCCACTCTCCTTTCGCCCACGCTCCGGATCCGCTTTACCACCGGAGGCAAGATGGGCTATCGCTTCACCGACCTGACCGACGCCTGCCACGACGACTGGCGCGCCTATGTCGAGCACGACTTCGTGCGCGACCTGGGTAACGGCACCCTGGAAGAAGACGCCTTCCGCCACTACTTGCAGCAGGACTACCTGTTCCTGATCCACTTCGCACGCGCCTACGCGCTGGCCGCCTACAAGAGCCGCACCCTGGCCGACCTGCGCCAGGCCCATGAGGGGCTCAAGGCCATCCTCGACGTGGAGCTCGGTCTTCATGTCGGTTTTTGCCGCGAGTGGGACATCTCCGAGGCGCAGCTGGCCGCGCTGCCCGAGGCGCGGGCCACCATGGCCTATACCCGATACGTGCTGGATACCGGCAACCGCGGCGACCTGCTCGATCTTCATGTTGCGCTGGCCCCCTGCCTGGTGGGTTACGGCGAGATCGCCAACTGGCTCAACGCCCAGGACGCGACCGTACGCGGCAACGCCAACCCCTATGACGCCTGGATCGCCATGTACGAGGGCGAGGAGTTCCAGGACGCCATGCGTGCCGAGCTCGAATGGCTCGATGCACGCCTGGCCGACGTCACTCCGGCGCGCTTCGGCGAGCTCGTCGAGGTGTTCCGCGATGCCACCCGGCTCGAGATCGATTTCTGGCAGATGGGGCTGGATCGGGCGCTTTGATCGCCCCCTGGCCCCATCGCCATCCACCCGCTGGTTCTGGTCAGCCCAGTGGGTCCCAGTAGGCTGGTGATCGTGCGATCACCCGACCACCAAACGCTTGACGGGGTGCCGTTGAAGACGGCTGAGATCATGCGACGCACGCGTCCGAGCATGGATCCCGTTGAACCTGAACTGGCTAGGACCAGCGTAGGGATCAAGCGACATGCAGGCTCGGCAAGACCGGACTCCCTGCCCCTGTCACTTCCCACCTGTCCTCCCTGACACCCTGAAACGCGTTACCCCTAGGGAGAACAAACGATGAGCAAGACCGCCCATTTTCTCGCCGAGACCGCCAAGGTCGACGAGGCCGCCGTCCAGCCGCTGCCCGGCTCACGCAAGATCTACGTCGAGGGCTCGCGTCCCGACATCCGCGTGCCCTTCCGCGAGATCTCGCTGTCGCCGACCAAGACCTCCGGTGCCGACGAAGAAAACCCGCCGCTGCTGGTCTACGATACCTCCGGCCCCTATACCGACCCACGTGCCGACATCGACCTGCGTCGCGGCCTTCCCGAGCTGCGCCGCGCCTGGATCGAGGAACGCGGTGATACGGAGTTCCTCGACGGCCCGACCAGCGAGTACGGCCAGCGCCGTGCCAGCGACCCCATGCTCGCCCCACTGCGCTTCGACCTGACCCGCACACCGCGCCGCGCGAAGGAAGGCAAGAACGTCACCCAGTTGCACTACGCGCGCCAGGGCATCGTCACGCCGGAGATGGAGTTCATCGCCATCCGTGAAAATCAGCGCAGGCAAGCCTTGGGCACAGCGGAGGTCGAGCGCATCCTGGGTCACCAGCATGCCGGTCAGGGCTTCGGCGCCAAGCTGCCCGAGGAAATCACCCCGGAATTCGTGCGCCAGGAAGTGGCCGCGGGCCGTGCCATCATCCCCTGCAATATCAACCACCCCGAGTCCGAGCCGATGATCATCGGCCGCAACTTCCTGGTGAAGATCAACGGCAATCTGGGCAACTCGGCGGTGACCTCCTCCATCGAAGAGGAGGTCGACAAGATGACCTGGGGCATCCGCTGGGGCGCCGACACCATCATGGATCTCTCCACCGGGCAGAACATCCACGAGACCCGCGAGTGGATCATCCGCAACGCCCCGGTGCCGATCGGCACGGTACCGATCTATCAGGCCCTGGAGAAGGTCAACGGCGTGGCCGAGAATCTCACCTGGGAGGTTTTCCGCGACACCCTGATCGAACAGGCCGAACAGGGCGTGGACTACTTCACCATCCACGCCGGCGTGCTGCTGCGCTACGTGCCGCTGACCGCCAAGCGCGTCACCGGCATCGTCTCCCGCGGCGGCTCGATCATGGCCAAGTGGTGCCTGTTCCACCATCAGGAGAGCTTCCTCTACACCCACTTCGAGGAGATCTGCGAGATCTGCAAGCGCTACGACGTCGCCTTCTCGCTGGGTGACGGCCTGCGCCCCGGCTCGGTGGCCGATGCCAATGACGAGGCGCAGATGGCCGAGCTCAAGACCCTGGGCGAGCTGACCCGCATCGCCTGGAAGCACGACGTACAGGTGATGATCGAGGGACCTGGTCACGTGCCCATGCACCTGGTCAAGGAGAACATGGACAAGCAGCTCGAGTACTGCGACGAGGCCCCTTTCTACACCCTCGGCCCGCTGGTCACCGACATCGCCCCGGGCTACGACCACATCACCTCCGGCATCGGCGCGGCGATGATCGGCTGGTACGGCTGCGCCATGCTGTGCTACGTCACGCCCAAGGAGCACCTCGGCCTGCCCAACAAGGACGACGTCAAGACCGGCATCATTACCTACAAGATTGCCGCCCACGCCGCCGACCTGGCCAAGGGCCACCCGGCCGCCCAGCGCCGCGACAACGCGCTGTCCAAGGCGCGCTTCGAGTTCCGCTGGGAAGATCAGTTCAACCTCGGCCTCGACCCGGATACCGCCCGCGAGTACCACGACGAGACCCTGCCCAAGGACTCGGCCAAGGTGGCCCACTTTTGCTCCATGTGCGGGCCTAAGTTCTGCTCCATGAAGATCACCCAGGAGGTGCGCGACTACGCCGCCGAGCACGGCCTGGACGGCGATGCCGAGGCGGTGATGCAGGGCATGGAGGAGCAGGCGGAGAAATTCCGCCAACAAGGCGCCGAACTCTACAAGGAGGTGTAAGCACCGCGATGCCGTCGCAGGACCATCACGCCGGCCACGGGCCGGCGTGTTTTTTTGTCGCCACAGGCGACAGCATGGAACGCTGGGATGTAGCCTGTAGGAATCGCAAGGACCAAGTGCGGAGGGAGCAAGCCCATGCCACACCTTCACGTCGCGCTGGTGACCGAGCGCCCAGAGGTCAGCCTGATACCGATTCTGCAGCTTCGCCCACAGCGAGTCGTGTTGGTGCCCTGCCAATCCCCTCCTCAGGCAACCGAGCGACTGGCGATCCTGCTGCGTCACGAGCTGCCCGCCGAGACCGTGATCGAGACACATCCTCGCCTGCCCGCCGACGAACCCGACCGCTGCGCCTGCTACGCCGGCGAACTGGCCGAGACCCTATATCGACAGCAGCTCGACACCCCCAGCCTCTCGGTGACCCTGGATGCAGGTGGCTGCAGTACGCTTGTCGCCTTGCTGTTTCAACAGGCCATGCGGCGCTGCTCCGCCGACTGGCTGTATGTGGACGTTCCCACCGGGGCGCTCTATCGCATGGCCTTCGAAACCTCGGCCTCCGCTCCCGACGTCACAGCCATCGAACCGGTGCTGGACGTCGACCGCTATCTGCTGGCCAACGGGCGCAAGCGAGTCCGGTCACTCTCCGATAGCGAGGAGTGGCGCCAGGCCTGCCTGCAGCGCAAGTCCCTGACGCGTTATCTTGCGCATCATGCCGATCGCCTGGCCGTCCTGCTCGGTGAGCTGCACGATATGGTGCATGGCGAGGGCGGGGTGTTGGCGAAGCCAGACCCGCATGCGCCACCTCGGCTTAGGCCCGGAGCGGATAATCAGCGCTTGCATGCCACCCCTCGCTTCCCGGCCACCGATGCCTTGACCGCGCTGAACGAAGCCGGCCTGCTCGAATGGGACAATCAAGCTCCCTGCCAGCTCTCCGTTACTTCGCTTGAAGGCGCTGATTACCTTGGGGGGGGCTGGCTCACGGAATACGTGTGGCTCTGCGCTCATGAAGCGCGGCTCTCCAGGGTTTGCAGCGGCGCCCATCTTCTCGACCTGAACGTCGATCGCAACGACAGGCCGGTGATACCCAATTGCCTGGCGGTCGAGCGCAATCAGCTACTATTCGTCGAAAGCCTCATCGCCCGCCCTGGCGCGGAGACCTGCCTGGAACAGGGCTTGAAGCGGCTACACGAAATGCTAAATCACTCGGCGGGGCTCACCGCCACGCGAGTGCTTCTGGCCTGTGGGGAATTCGACAAGGCCAGACAGCGGCTTACCGAGCTGCAGCGTCTGCAGGGCCTTCAGGTCGAGGTCGTGGAAAATGCAGACCTCAAACACCTGCCCAGGCTGCTGGCGAGCTGGAAGGAGAATGGAGAGTGGCCCGGGGCTGATTGAGCCGCTAACGAAATGGCCCCCATGGCATCTCATGGGGGCCAAGCTGTCGCCATGCCGAGGCCGCCTCAGAAGCGGTAGCGAACCCCGATGCTGGCGGCATCGAAGGTGTAGGCAGACTCGTCCAGGTAGCGCATGTAGTCGGCGCCAACGGCCAGGTTGGGCGCCACATCGAATTCGGCGCCACCACCGTACGAGAAACCGCTCTCGCTGTCGGCGTCGAAATCCACCTCGGTGAAGCCCGCCAGGCCGTAGAGGCGGAACTCCTGTGAAACCGGCAGGATGCCCTTGGCGTAGGCACCAACGAGATACTCCAGATCGACCGCACCGTCGGAGCCGCCAGTGCCGAGGTGAGCCTCGGCGGCGAGATAGTCGTTGAACTTCATCCCGCCATTGACGCGCAGCCCCACGGAATCCGCCGAAGAGCCCCGGTCGGGATCGAGCTCCCAGAACATGGCATCGGCGCCGGCATAGGTTTGAGGGTACATCGGCATCTGATACTGCTGGGCCTGGGCCGTGGCAGCGAAGGCAACGGCCAGCACCGCAGCGCTGGAAACGGCAAGCGCTTTCATATCGCACCTCCATTAAGAAACAGTGTTTCCATACACCGGCTTTCAGTCTGGTACAGAGTCCGGGAGCGTGCAAGACGAATCGACGCGTGGTGAGACAGGCAGCAAGCAGGCTCAGCGCGGCGACAGGCTCAACACCACGATGCCCCCGAGCACGATCGCTCCGCCGACCAGCTGCGTGGCCGAGAGCATCTGCCCCAGCACCAGATAGCCCAGCAGCAGCGAAGCCACCGGCTCCACGTTCATCACCGGCGCGTTGCGTGCCATTTCCAGTCGCGGCACGCTGATGAACAGCACCGAGAAGGCCACGCTGTAAAGCAGCGCCAACGCCACCAGCGCTCCCCAGCCGGTGCTGCTGGCCGGCAGTGCCATGCCGCCCGGTACCAGCTGCAGGGTGCCGGCCACGATCATCACGACGAAGACCGTGAGCATGGTCAACAGGCTGCGCAGGGTGCTGCCCACCTCGCCCAGATGGTGCTCCGTGATCCACAGGGCGCAGGAAAAAGCCGCTGCCGCCCCTAGCCCGAAAGCCACGCCGGGCAACCAATCAGGCCCGAGCGCTTCAGGCGAAGCCAGCCAGGCGGGCACGTCCAGCACCACCACCAGCCCGACCAGGATCGCCGCCATGATGAGCGCAGCGCGCAGCGTCGGGCGCGGGCCTCCCAGCGCCCAGGTCAACAGTGCCAGTTGTATGGGAAAGGTATTCATCAACAGCAGCGCCACGACGACCGGGATCCGCGCCACCGCCGAATAGAGACACAGGCTCTGAATGGCCACCATCAGCCCCGCCAGCAGTTGCCAGCGACCCGCGTCGTTCGGGAAGGCGAAGCGCTTGCGCTGCAGGAGGAACAGCACTGCCAGCACGCTGAGCGCCACGGCGGAACGCACCAGTACGGCGAGCAACAGTCCGGTACCCTCATCGAAGGCCAGGCGGGCCGCAACATGGTTGCCGGCGAACAGAGTGGCGACTGAGGCCAGCAGGAGAACGGCGAGATGGCGCGGCAGCAGCGCAGCGGCACCAAGCGTCGCGGTGTCGGTCGTCATGGTGGTTTCCAGCGGTAGAGACGCCCTCAGCATGCCAGCATTTTCGATAGACTGCTAACAAACTTCCTGCTTGACCTGGAGCAGGGCCGGTGGCGACGCCAGGATGATAGACTAAAGTCTTAAGTCTATCCTGCCACTACACTCATCTCCCGCGGAGTCTCGATGAACGCCTCGGTCCTGGTCATCAATTGTGGTTCGTCGTCGATCAAATATGCCTTGGTGCCGTCCGCGCCGGGGCAGCCACGTCTGGCCGGGCTGGCCGAGCGACTGGGCAGCAGCGACGCCCGGCTCAAGGGCATCGACAGCCGCGGAGATGCCTTCTCCCAGGCACTCGGGGATGCCGACCACACCCGGGCATTGGAAGCCATTCTCCATCGCCTGGAGGGACAGCGGCCGATCGCGGTGGGGCATCGTATCGTGCACGGCGGCGAGCACTTTACCCGCGCCGCCCTGATCGACGACGACGTGGTCGCCGCCATCGAGCGGACGGCGGCGCTGGCCCCGCTGCACAATCCTGCCAACCTGGCAGGCGTCAAGGCCACGCGCCGGCTGTTCCCCGGTCTGCCCCAGGTGGCGGTGTTCGATACCGCCTTTCACCAGACGCTGCCACCACGGGCCTACCGCTACGCCCTGCCAGAGGCGCTCTACCACGATCATGGCATCCGCCGCTACGGCTTCCACGGCACCAGTCACGCCTACGTCAGTCAACGTGCCGACACGCTGAGCGGGCTGGAGGGCGGCGGCTGGCTCACTGCCCACCTGGGCAACGGGTGCTCGACCTGCGCCATCTGGCAAGGCCAGAGCTTCGACACCAGCATGGGACTGACCCCGCTGGAGGGCGTGGCAATGGGTACCCGCAGCGGCGACGTAGATCCCGGCCTGCATGCGCACCTGGCGCGGCAGTTGGGCTGGCCGCTCGAGCGCATCGACGAGGTGCTCAACCGTGAAAGCGGCCTGCTGGGGCTCTCGGGTCTGACCAACGACATGCGCGAGCTGGAGGCGGCCGAGGCGCATGGACATCCCGGCGCGGCACTGGCCATCGAGGTGTTCTGCTACCGCATCGCCAAATCGCTGGCGGCCCTCTCCTGCGCCCTGCCCCGCCTCGACGGTCTGGTGTTCACCGGCGGCATCGGCGAGAACTCGGCCCGCGTTCGTGAACGGGTGATTTCGCTGCTGCCGCACTTCGGCCTGCAGCTCAATCGCACCGTGAACAGCGAGACGATCCGCGGACGCGAGGGCCGCATCGACGCCGGTGGCCGCCAGCTGTGGGTCATTCCCACCGACGAAGAGGGACAGATCGCCACCGAAACCCGCCAGCAACTGCAAGAGGCCAGCGCATGACGCCGCACGATGCACGCCCGACAACCCAGGTCCTGCTGATGGTGCCGACCGGCGTCGGCGTCGGCCTGACCTCGGCCAGCCTCGGCCTGATGCAGGCCCTCGATACCATCGGCCTCAAGACCGGCTTCTTCAAGCCGTTCCGCCAGGACGAGCTCAACGGCCCCGGCCCCGACCGCTCCACCGCTCTGGTCGGCAGCACCCTCAGACTGCGCCCACCGGCCCCCATCCCCCAGCCCGACATGGAGCGGCTGTTACGCCAGGATCGCCTCGACGTGCTGATGGAGCAGGTCATCGAGCTGTTCGACGAAGCAGCAAGCAGCCACGACGGAGGCGCACCGGACCTGATCGTGGTGGAGGGGGTGGTGCCTACCGCCCATGGCACCTACGCGACCCAGCTCAACACCCAACTGGCGCATGCCCTCAATGCACGGATCGTTCTGGTCGGCAGCGGCGATGCCGCGGCTCCCGAGGCCTTGGCCGAACAGCTCGACCTGCATGCCCGAGCCTTCGGCGGCGTCGGTTCGGCTCGCACCCTGGGCTGCATTCTGATGCGCATGCAGAACCTGCCCGGTGCCGAGGAACCGGCGCTCGCGCCTGGGACCAGCAGCGTCATCCTCGACGATGCCTTTCTCACCGAGCTGCGCCGTCACTCGCCGGCGCTGGCCACCGACCGCTTTCATCTGATCGGCGTGGTGCCTTACAACCCGGCCCTGACCGCGCCGCGGGTGGTCGACGTGGCCAGGGCGCTCGGTGCGCGCTTTCTCAACGAGGGCGAAGCCGCCCATCGCCGGGTGCTCTCCACCAGCCTGTGCGCTCGCAGCGCCGCCAATGCACTGCATGTCTTCCGTCCGGGGAGCCTGATCGTCACCTCCGGCGACCGCGACGACATCGTGCTGGCCTCGGCGCTTGCCACCATGAACGGCGTACCTATGGCTGGCGTACTGCTGACCAACGGCTTCATGCCCAACGACAACATGATCGAGATGTGCCGTCCGGCGCTGAAGACCGGCATGCCGGTGCTGGCGGTGGATACCGACAGCTTTACCACGGCCAAGAACCTGGGCCGGATGGGTAACGACATTCCCATGGACGACCTGGAGCGTGCCGAACAGGTAACGCGTTTCGTTGCTGGTCACCTGGACCTGCAGTGGCTCAAGGACCATCTCAGTCGCGGCTTTACCCGGCGGCTGTCACCCTCGGCGTTTCGCCATCAACTGGTCAAGCTGGCCCAACGCGCCAACCGACGCATTATCCTGCCCGAGGGAAGCGAGCCGCGTACCGTGGAGGCCGCAGCCATTTGCCAGCGTCGCGGCATCGCCGATTGTGTGCTGCTGGCCCGCCGTGAGGAGGTCGAGGAGGTGGCGCGCAACCGTGGTATCGAACTGCCGGAGGGGCTCGAGATCCTCGATCCCGAGCGGATCCGCCACCGCTACGTGGCGCCGATGGTGGAACGCCGCCGCGGCAAGGTGAATGAGCTGACGGCCGAAGACCAGCTGCAGGACAATGTGGTACTGGGCACCATGATGCTACAACTCGACGAGGTCGACGGGCTGGTGTCGGGCGCCATCCATACCACCGCCAATACCGTGCGTCCCGCCTTCCAGTTGATCAAGACGGCACCCGGCTATCGCCAGGTATCATCGATCTTCTTCATGCTGCTGCCGGAGCAAGTGGTGGTCTATGGCGACTGCGCGGTGAATCCCGACCCGGACGCCGAAGCGCTGGCCGAGATCGCCATCCAGAGCGCGCGTTCCGCCCAGGCCTTCGGGATCGAGCCGCGGGTGGCCATGATCAGCTATTCCACTGGCGAATCGGGCAGCGGCGCCGACGTCGACAAGGTGCGCCAGGCCACACGGCTGGCCCGCGAGATGGCGCCGGACCTGCTGATCGACGGCCCGTTGCAGTACGACGCCGCGGCGATCGAGAGCGTGGGGCGACAGAAGGCACCCGACTCCCCGGTGGCCGGGCGCGCCACGGTGTTCGTCTTCCCCGACCTCAACACCGGCAACACCACCTACAAGGCGGTACAGCGCAGCGCCCGAGTGGTCAGCGTGGGCCCGATGCTGCAGGGGCTCAACAAGCCGGTCAACGACCTCTCACGCGGGGCGCTGGTCGACGATATCGTCTACACCATCGCCCTGACGGCGATCCAGGCTGCCCAGCGCAGCTGAGCGTACCCGGCGACGGTCGGTCCGATACGGCGTGGGATCGATGACCGGCTCTCTCGCCAGCAGCAGGTCGACCAGCAGTCGGGTTGCCGCCGGCGCCAATACCAGGCCGTTACGGTAGTGCCCGGCATTGAGGTAGAGCCCCTCGATGCCGGGTACGGCACCGATGAAGGGGATGCCGTCAGGCGCGCCCGGGCGCAGCCCGGCCCAGTGGTGTTCGACCTCGCACTCGGCCAGCCTCGGCAGCATGGCGACGGCACTCTGCCACAAGGACTCGCGCGCCTCCGCGGTGGTGCGCTTGTCGAAATCGGTCTGTTCCAGGGTGGAACCGACCAGCACCCGCCCGTCGCCGCGCGGGATCAGGTAGCGCCCGTCGGCCAGCACCACCCGCTCGAGCAGTTGGCGGCCACCGGGCATCGGCGGCGTGGAGAAGAGCATCATCTGACCCTTGACCGGTCGCACCGGCAGCGCCACGCCATGCTCGGCCAGCAGCACACCGCTCCAGGCACCACCGCAGAGGATCACATGCCCGGCAGCGAGGCGCCCTTGCGCAGTCTCCACACCACAGGCGCGTCCCCGCTCGACGACGAGGCGCTCCACCGCGGTATTCTCCACCAGGGTCGCGCGGGGCAACGCCTCCAGCCGGGCACGCAGCGCCCGGCACAGCCGCGGATTGCGCACGCTGCCCAGGGTCGGCATCCACAGGCCTTCGCTCACCCCCTCGCAGAGCCAGGGCTCACGCGCATAGATGAAGGAGGCATCCACCTTCTCCAGCGGCCAACCCTGGCGTTGCGCCCAGGCGGAAGCTCGCTCGGCGTCGTCCACCCGCAGGTAGAGCAGCCCTTTCTGGCGGTACTCGATATCGATGCCGGTGGACTCGAGCAGCCTTTCGGCCAGTTCGGCGTAGCGGTGCGTGGCACCCTGGGCAAGCTGGGATACGGGCTCGCTGTAGCGCCACGGGTAGAGTGGCGAGACAATGCCGCCGCCCGCCCAGGAAGCCTCCTGGCCGCAGCGGCCCCGCTCCACCAGGGTCACGCCGTGGCCGGCCTCGGCCAGTTGGCAGGCGGTCAGCATGCCGATGACCCCGCCGCCTATGATCATAAAGTCGTTCACGCAATGCTCCGATTCATGCCCGCGATGAGGGGCGTCCAGCGTCGAGCACGACTGCGCCCCGTCGGGTCGGCACAGGCGTGGGGTGTTGCAGGAAACCTCGGCAGCGCTGCCTTTCAATCGCTCGCTACGCCGATCCAGACACCTCTATGGTAACCAAAAGCTGCGTAGAGATCAGAGTGATGCTCTGCACCAGCCGAGCAAGCATCGACTCGGCTATTCGCTCGCGCAGAGTAGGGTGACCTTTCACGCTGGCGCCGGCTGGCCTAGAGTGGAGGCATGTTCAGCAAAATCTGAAGGAGGAATGCCCATGGCGGTTCAAGAGCGACCCTCGGTCGTGGCAGGCCCCGAGCGACGGACTCAACTGTCGCTGTTTGCCCTCAACTTCTTCAAGCATCCCCGCATGCTGGGCTCGATCATCCCCAGTTCCTCCTTCCTGATTCGCCGCCTGCTGGAGCCAGTCGATTGGCAGCGAGCAAGAGTCATCGTCGAATACGGACCCGGCGTGGGCACCATCACCCAGGAGATCCTCAACCGCTTGCACCCAGACGCCACCCTGGTGGTCATCGAGACCAACGGCGACTTTGTCGATTACCTCAACCGCACGATGTTCGATCCTCGGCTCAAGGTGATCGCCGGCTCGGCCGAGACGATCGAAGCCGAGCTGGAACGGCTGGGCCTGCCTGCGGCCGATTATGTGGTGGCGGGCCTTCCGTTCAGCACCATGCCGGCCGACTGCCGGGAGCGCATTCTCGCCGGCAGCCAGGCAGCACTGGCCCCTGGAGGCTGCATGCTGATCTACCAGTTCTCGCCCAAGGTCTCTTCCGACCTGCACCAGACCTTCTCGCGTGTGGAGAGCGCCTTCGAACCCATCAACATTCCGCCGGCCAGGGTCTACTTCTGCCACAAGTGAGTCGCCTCGGGTGCCGCCGCAGGCCATCGGGCCCAAGCCTGCGGTCCACCCCTAGCTTCCCGGCCCTTCCTTCCCCTTGTCGCAGCGCCCCTGCGCTGGTTCGTTGCCGCTAAACGGCATATCCTCTTTGGCTACGTTTCATTAGCCAAGCACCTCAAGGGAGAAACCCATGCCCGGCCTGTTGCCCGATGTCGACCCCGATGGCCTGCTCGAGTACTCGGTGGTCTATACCGACCGTTCGCTCAACCACATGTCCCAGCGCTTCCAAGGGGTCATGCGAGATATCTCGGCGACGCTCAAGCGAGTCTATCGGGCGCATAGCACCGTCATCGTGCCCGGTAGCGGCACCTTCGGCATGGAGGCCGCAGCCCGCCAGTTCGCCACCAACCAACACTGTCTGGTGATTCGCAACGGCCAGTTCAGCTATCGCTGGTCGCAGATTCTCGAAATGGGCGCCATCGCCGCCTCGACCACGGTGCTCAAGGCCCACCGCCTGGCACCGCAGGATGCTCAATCGCCCTTCGCGCCGGCTTCCATCGAGGACGTCGAGCGCACCATCCGCGAGGAGCGTCCCGGGGTGGTGTTCGCCCCGCACGTCGAAACCTCGGCCGGCCTGCTGCTGCCGGACGACTACCTGCGCCGTGTCGCAACCGCGGTCCACGAGGTTGGCGGCCTGTTCGTACTCGACTGTATCGCCTCGGGCACGCTGTGGGTGGACATGGCCGGGCTCGGCGTAGATGTGCTGCTCAGCGCGCCGCAGAAGGGCTGGAGCGGCCTGCCTTGCTGCGGCATGGTGATGCTCTCCGAGCGGGCGCGGGAGCGCATCGAGCAGACCGTCAGCACCAGCTTCGCCTGCGACCTGCGCAAGTGGCTCTCGATCATGGAAACCTACGAGAACGGCGGGCACGCCTATCACGCCACCATGCCCACCGACGGTCTGGCCCGGCTGCGCGACATCATGCACGAGACCGCGGAATACGGCTTCGACAAGGTGTGCGAGGAGCAGTGGGTGCTGGGCCGCGGTGCGCGTGAACTGCTGACGCGCTTCGGCTACCGCAGCGTGGCCGCGCCCGGCTTCGAGGCACCGGGCGTGGTGGTCTGCTACACCAACGATGCCGACATCGTGGCCAAGTTCGCCGACGCCGGCCTCCAGGTCGCTGGCGGCGTGCCGCTGATGTGCGACGAAGGCGACGATTATCGCGCCTTCCGTATCGGCCTGTTCGGGCTCGACAAGCTGCACGATGTCGAACGCAGCCTGGCTAACCTGGAAACGGCGCTCGTGCGGATAGGTTGATTTCGCAGCGCCCCCGAACGCAGGCGGGACGGCTACCTGGCCGCCCCGCCTGATTCATCCTTGCTTGTCTTTCGTGTCAGAAGTGCCCCACGCCGCGAGGTATCATGCCCAGGTTGTTCTCCACGGTCTTTACCCCGGGGGTATTCTCGGCAGCAACCTGGACGGCCATTTTTTCTTCCTGACTCTCGACCAGACCCCAGATCTGCACCACACCCTCGGTAACGATGACGTTGATACGATCGACCCAGACCCCGGTGTTTTCGTCCACCTCCTTGAGAATGGCATCGCGAATCTGACGGTCGTCGCTGGTGACCGGTGTCTCCGCATCGGGCGCCGTGGCCGAGAAGCCTCGCAGCAAATTGGCGCGACTGACGATACCCACCAGCTTGCCGTCGCGGACGACCGGCACCCGCTTGATGTGGTGCTTCTCCAGCAGCTTGGCCACGCGATGCAGCGGCTCGTCCTCGCCAATGGTGATGAGATCGCGGGTCATGATCTCGTGCGCCTTGCGCGCGTGGGTCTTGACGTACTCGCTGGCACTGTTGCCCCCCGTGAAGAAGGTCTTCAGCCACCACGACTTGGGCGCCTCGCTACCGTTCTCTACCCGCCGCATCAGGTCGCCCTCGCTGACGATGCCGAGAACCTTGTCCTCGGCATCCACAACGGGTACGGCACTGATGTTGTTCTCGAGCAGGAGGCGCGCAATTTCCCGAACGTCAGCGTCGGGCGGTACGGTTATCACGTTGGGAGTCATGACATCGACAGCTTGCATGGCAGCACCTCCGTAAGAGAGCGATCTGGGTTGCAGCCGACCTAACTTGAAATCTAGTTCGACTTGGCGGGCGTCACAATTCGCCGCTTCACTCGACCCTACCAAACCCAATCCGCAGCCGACTTGACCTGGAACAACATCGACATTAGAACGCGTTAAAGAACAGGCGCCTCTTCTCCCTCCGCCTTCCCCTGTACGAGCCTTCCCCCTTCCTGGTGCACCTTGACCACGTCGACGATCCGCGAACGGCTCATGACGATCTTCCAGCGCTGCAGGATCGGCTCGGCATTGGCCACCTCTTCACGTATCACCAGATTGAACAGGTGACGCTTCTCGACCGACTCACGTGAGACCTGGCCGTCCTTGAGCTGGTAGACGCGATGACTGCCCTTGTCCATCAGCCGGGTCAATTGCGACAGGTCGAGCGAAACCGTCTCACGGGTCTTCTCGTAACCGCTGAGAAAGCGGGTGGGCGACATCCGCGAACTGGAACGGTAGTGCAGCACCACCTCCTCGCGCTGAGCCACGTTGCGCTTGCGCACCCGCTGGATCTGCTCATCGAGCTTGCCGAAACGCTTGTAGTCGAACCACTCCAGCTGGCGCCCGACCAGGGCGTTGCTGGTGGCGTCGAAATACTGCCGCCGCCACTTGGGCCGCCCCTTGCGCAGCCAGCGCCATAGAGTGTTGCGCAAGTCATCCTTGAACACCTCGCGTATGGCGTAGAGCACCGCCATAGCGAGGACGAACAGAGCGGTGATGTTTCCCACGGTGTCGCGGGCCTGGAGCAGGCCCAGCGAAACGAAAATCATCACCACACCGGTCGCGAGTCCCTTGACCGCCTTCTGTTCTGCGCCGCCCAGTTCCTGGGTCTGTTGCTTGAGGGTGACCGGGTACTCGATGAGTCGTCGCAGCAGGCGCATCTTGTTGGACATGCGCGTCGGGTCGCGAACCACCCGGCTGGCGTTGTACTCCGCCCGCTCGCGATGTGCGCTCTCGACCTCGCAGATCGCCAGCAGCCGCTCACGAATGGTGCGATAGTCGCGCCCTCGCGGCAGATACGCCACCAGCGCCAGCAGGCGCTGCTCGGTAAACCAGGAGAGGTAGTTGTCGATATTGGCGTAATATTTCAACAGCCCCTCGTCGCTCGGCTGGTTGCGGCGCAGGCGGCGCAGGATGCCCTGGGCCAGCTCGCACAACTCCTCGAGGCGCTCCTCCAGACCGGTGCCCGGGTTGCGCGCTTGCGCTTCACCGGTGCCATCCCCCTTCGACTCGCCGGCCTGCGACTCGGCCCGTTCGTTGCTTTCGGTGCGACGCTCCGCCTGCTGCACGCCTCGCGCGGTGTCGAGCAGCGACTGAGTGGCACGCTCGAGCGCCACCACATACTGGTAGGCATAAAGGCTCAGGCTCAGTCGATAACGCCCTGTGCTGAGGCGGCCACGACCGGCCAGGCGACTCAGTACCAGCGGCAGGTGATGCTTGTCACTGTAGTAGGTCCGCTTGACGTGAATCGCACTGTAATAGAAGGCGTCTTCTGAGATGACATGCTCGTTGAGGCCGAGCTCCCCCGGTACGAACAGGAAGAGGTCCAGCCGATGCGACGTCTCCTCCTGCAGGACACGGGAAACCTTGAGATGGAAGCTATCCTTGCGTTCGACGGTGATCACGTCGGCGCGGCTCCTTGTACCGGAGGCCACTGACAGGCCGTATGTTGTTCATGGTACGGGGAAAACCGGCCCGCTTTCCATCTCGGGCCGTATCGCTGACGGGCAACGCGCCCGCGCTATCCCTCAGGAAGCGTCCGGCGAGGCACGCTGCGGGTGGGTCGCACCTGCAGGGTCGGCGATGCCGGCCTCGCCCGGCGCTCGCCCCTTGGCATCGCGAGGCGGAGCCGTGCCGTCACTGCCTGCGGGCGCCTCGCTCATGGTATCGCCAGGCTGTCCCTCCATGCTCACGCTGAGGCGCGGCATTCCGAGATCGAGCCCCTGGGCCTCCATGCGCTGCTTGAGCAGCAGGTTGAAAGCACGCGCCACGTCCCATTGCATTACCGGCGCGGTGCGAAAGCGCATGCGCAGCACCGCGGCACCCTCATCGAAGCGGTCGATTCCCTGCATCTCCAGCGGTGACCAGATGTAGTGCCGCATCATCGGATCCTGGCGCAGCTCCTGCGCGGTCTCCTGCATCAGGCTGATGGCATCGTCGATCTTCATGGTGTGCGGGATGCGAATGCGCATCAGCGCGATGCCGAAGTGACGCGACATGTTGTGGATCGACTGGATGGCGCTGAATGTGATGATGTGCAGGATGCCGTCGAGATCGCGCAGCCGCACCGTACGCAGGGTCAACCCCTCGACGGTGCCCATGTGGCCGTTGATCTGGACGAAGTCGTCCACCGCCAGCGAGTCCTCGACGATGATGAAGATACCGGTGATCAGATCCTGCACCAGGGTCTGGGCGCCAAAGCCCACGGCCAGGCCGATGACGCCGGCACCTGCCAGCAACGGCGTAACGTTCACCCCCAGATTGGCCAACCCGACGATGGCGGCGATCAACACGATGGTGGCGAAGATCACGTTGCGGATCATCGGCGTGATGGTCTGGGCCCGCGCCTGGTTGACCCGCCTTCCCCGCGAGCGGGCGGAGGAGAGCAGCGCACGCTGGATGGCGGTGTCGGCGAATATCCACGCCAGCCAGGCCAGCAGCACCGTGAAACCCAATGCCATCAAGGCCTGGCCAATGCGCACGCCGGCCACGCCTTCGCGTCCCAGACCGAACAGCGAGCCACCCCACACCTGCAGCGACAGCTCGGCAAAGACGATCCACGCCACCACATGGGAGAGTGCATAACCGAAGCGTTCGAGGCGGCGGCGATACTCGCTGATTCGACGACGCCGGCTGTGCCGCTCGTTGTGACGCTGGATCAGGCCGGTCACTACCAGGGTCAGCACCAGCAGCGCCGCCGAAATGATCGAGCGTCCCAGCGCGGCCCCCACATCCCCGACGGTAACGAAGATCGCCAGCAGCGAAACCACCACGATCAGCAGTGCCGGCACATGCCAGAGCTCGCCGACGATGCGCGCCAGTTCGACGCCGGTGCCACCTTCACGACGTACGCGCCAGGTACGGTTGCGGATCAGGTGCTTGATCGGACGCTTGAACTTGAGAATGAAGCGGATGCTGAGCAGCGCCGCGAGCATATTGGCGATCACCGAGCCCAGCGCCGCCGGCTCCTCCCCCACGATCAGGGAAAGCCGCTCTGCGTTGAGCGCATCGCCGAGCGCAATCAGCGCCCCGATCACGAACAGCAGGCGCAGTCCCCGCCGCTGCAGTATCAGTACCGCGGGGAAACGGTGTCCACGGGTGAAGACCGACACCACGCACTCAACGACTACCGACAGGGTACGACCGCATAGCGCAAGGTAGGCAAAGATAAGGGTCAAGGTACGCCCCGGACTGGGCGGCAACACCTGGACCAGACCCATCACCAAGACGAAAGCGAGCGCCCAGGGCAACATGCGCCGCAGAAAGTGCAGCGCCAGCAACCAGCCTCTCGGCTCCCGCGGCAGATCGAGAGGCAACCCGCGCCGCTCGAATAGCAGCCTGCCCAGGGCGATCAAGGCGACCAGCACGCCGGCCCAGATGCCCAGCAGCACGGCGCTGTGAACGGCGAAGCGTGCGATCTCGCCGGTGCCGGTCTCCACCACCAGTTCCCGGAGCCCCGCCCAGCCCTGCTCCAGTTGACGCTGCCAGTCATCGATGGGCGACTCGCCGGCCTCGGCCTGATCCCCCAGCTCGGTGAAGGTCTCGGCCAAGGCGCCGAGCAGTCCCTGGCGCTGGATGGAATCCTCGGCGGCGCTCTCGGCGTGGGCCTGACGTATCCCACGCAGCTCATCGAGCAGGGCGTCACGGCGCTGGTCATCCTCCAGCGTGGCGATCACTTCCTCGAGCGATCGCTGGAACGTCTCGGCATCATGGCTCGTGTCCTGGCTCTGTTCCTCCTGCCCCAAACCGCCGAGCGACACCTGGGCGTGCATGGGGCCCGCCCAGGCCAGCGACAGCAGCATGACCAGCAACAGCCCGAGGCGCATCGCCCCCCGCCGGGGCATGCAGTCACCGCGTTGGGAATAAGCTCCTGGCATCGATCCACACTCCCTCGTTCCTTTGGCCATGTGCCTGGGACAACAGCCGACCGGCAGCGCTCCCGTGCGGACTTGCCGCCGCACTGTGCTAGGCTGGCGTTCAGACTCTCGAGTCGCACAGGATGCCTTCATGCTGCCGCAATCACCACCCGAGCCTCTGAATGTCCAGGGTAGGACCCGACGGGTTGGCGCAGAAATCGAGTTTGCCGGCCTTCCTCCTCAGCAGACAGGTGAGCTGGTACGCGACCTCTTCGGTGGCGAGCTGAAGCTGGTCAGCCCCCATCGGCTGCGCGTCGAGGCCACCCGCTGGGGCGACTTCGTCATCGAACTCGATACCCAGTATGCCCACCCCGATGCCAGGCTGCTGGAGGCCTTGCCACGCCACGACACCGAGTGGGAACGCCAACGCCACCAGATGCGCCTGGAATTCCATAACAAGACCCGCGAACTGATCGGCGATGTCGTCACCGGCCTGGTGCCGACCGAGATCGTCTGTCCGCCGGTCCCCTGGAACGAGTTGGGTGAACTCGACGCGCTGTTCGCCGCGCTTCACGCCCATGGTGCCAAGGGCACCGATGCCAGCCTGCTGTACGGCTTCGGCCTGCATCTCAATCCCGAGGCGGCCAGCCTGGAACCAGAATCCATCCTGCGCCACTTCCGTGCCTTCCTGCTCATGGCGGCCTGGCTGCGCAAGGAGATCAACATCGACATTACGCGGGAGGTGTTGCCGCATGCCAACCCGTTTCCCAAGCACTACGCGCTAAAGGTGCTCGATCCCGACTACGCCCCCGACCTGGACACGCTGATCGCCGACTACATCAGCTTCAATCCCACGCGTAACCGCGAACTCGATCTCTACCCCCTGTTCGCCCACTTGCGCCCGGATTACCCTGACGAGTTGTTCCGCAACAACCTGATCAAGCCACGTCCCACCTACCATTATCGTTTGCCCAACGCTCAGCTATCCCAGCGGGGCTGGGGGGCCGTCGTGGAGTGGAATCGCTGGGTGGCGGTGGAACGCCTCGCCGCCGATCGCAAGGAGCTCAACGGACGCGCCAGCCGCTACGTCAACCTGCATACGCAGTCGCTCATGACCCGCATGGTCGGCAGGCTACGAAACTGGATCAAGGAGGTCCGCTCTCCCTCATGACGCGCCCGCTCATCGGTATCACCACGTCGGATGACAAGAGCCGCATCGCCTGGTGGTTCGACTGGTTCGCCGTATGGCGACACGGCGGTCGACCGCTTCGCCTCTCCCCTTCCCGTCCGCAGCCCGCGGCCCTCGATGGGCTGATCATCGGCGGCGGCGACGACATCCAGGCGCACCTCTATGGTGGCGAGATGCAGCTCGACGTGCGTCTCGATCCCCAGCGCGACGAACTCGAGCTCGAACTGATGGAACGCTTCATCCCACAGGGAAAACCGGTACTGGGTATCTGCCGCGGCGCCCAGATGCTCAACGTCCACCTCGGCGGCACGCTGGACCCCGACATCTACACCACCCACGAGGGCCTCAAGCGACGGCGTACCGTGCTGCCGCGCAAGACGGTGGATATCGTGGCCGACACCCAACTGCACCGTATCCTCAAGGTGAGCTGGTGTCGCATCAACAGCCTGCATCACCAGGCCGTACAGGAGGCGGGACGCGGTATCGAAATCGTCGCCCGCGATCGCGACGGCCTGGTTCAGGGCATCGAATCGCGTGAGCACGATTTCCTGATCGGGGTGCAATGGCATCCGGAGTGGCTGGTCTTCAACCTACCCCAGCAGCGATTGGTGCGTGCCCTGGTCGATGCAGCACGGCAGACCATGCATTCAACCCAAGCCACGGATTCAACCTGAAGCGGCCACCCGAAGGTGGCCGCCAGGCAAGCCGAGCGGTCGCTCAATTTTCCAGCGCGGCGTCCAGCGTTATCTCTGCCTTGAACAGCTTGGATACCGGGCAGCCCTCTTTGGCCTTGCCAGCGGCTTCCTGGAAGGCGGCATCGTCGGTGCCTGGGCTGCGCACCCGGGTGGTGAGATGGATCTTGGTGATGCTGAAGCCTCCGGAGTCCTGCTCGAGGCTAACGGCTGCCTCGGTCGATATACGCTCCGGGGTCAAGCCGGCTTCGCCCATGATCATCGACAGCGCCATGGAGTAACAGCTGGCATGCGCCGCACCGATCAACTCCTCGGGGTTGGAGCCGGACTCGCCCTCGAAGCGCTTGGCGAAGCTGTAGGGAACATCCTTGATCACGCCGCTCTCGGTCGAGACCTGACCCTTGCCCTCTTTCAGGCTACCCTCCCAGACAGCGCTACCGGTTTTCTTGATGCTCATGTGGGTCGACTCCTTGCGATAAGAGAACTGGCCAAAGGATTGGTCGGCAACGTGGATAAACGTTGCCCCCCTCACCATAGCGCATCGACTTGTCTTCGCCATCTCTTTGTCGAATAATTTTGAAAATATTTTCCAAAAAAAGGCGCCAATCCATGCTCGACGCATCGACTCCCCACATCCTGCTACCAGCCACCGCGCATGAGTCTGCGCAGGAGCTGCCGGCCATCGGCCAGGGCACCTGGTACATGGGCGAAGGACTGGCCCCCCGTCGCGACGAGGTGCGGGCCTTGCAGCACGGCCTGGAGCTGGGTCTGACGCTGATCGATACCGCCGAGATGTACGCCGACGGCGGCGCCGAGGAGGTGGTCGGCGAGGCGCTGACCGACCGTCGCGACCAGGCCTTCCTGGTATCCAAGGTCTATCCATGGAACGCCGGCCGCGACAGCGCCATCGCCGCCTGCGAGCGCAGCCTGAAGCGGCTCGGCACCGATTATCTCGACCTCTACCTGCTGCACTGGCCCGGGAATATCCCGCTGGAAGAAACCCTGGAGGTCTTCGAGCGGCTACGCGAACAGGGCAAGATTCGCCGCTACGGCGTTTCCAACTTCGATGTCGACGAGCTCGACGCGCTGACAGCGTTGCCCGGTGGCGATGCCTGTGCCGTCAATCAGGTTCTTTACCATCTGGGCTCACGCGGCATCGAGCACTCCCTGCGCCCGCTGATGCAGCGTCTCGGCATGCCGCTGATGGCCTACTGCCCGCTGGCCCAGGCCGGCAAGCTGCGCCGTGACCTGTTCGGTCATCCGGTGGTACGTGAAGTGGCCGATGGGCTCGGTATCACCCCCGCCCAGTTGCTGCTGGCCTGGGCGATTCGCCCCATCGAGGGACGGCGCGACGCTATCGCCATTCCCAAGGCGGTACAGCCGCAGCACGTCGAGCAGAATGCCGGTGCGCTCGAGGTCGAACTCGATGACGCCACCCTGGCCCGCCTCGACGAGGCGTTTTCCGCCCCGAGCAAGAAGGTAGCGCTGGATATCGTCTAGCGCTTGTCGACGGAAGCGCGCAGGATCGCCAGTTCATCGACCAACTGCTCGGTGCCGAGCTGGCGCATCGCCTCGACGTTGCGCTCGGGAATCGCCTCGGGGTCGGGGTAGTGCGACAAGGCACGCTCCAGCCCCGCTTCGCGCAGCAGATGCAACATCGGCCAGGGCGAGCGATTGGTGAAGTTGCCCGGATCATCTGTCGCCGCGCCTTCGAAGCAGTAGTCGGGATGAAAGCTGGCGAGCTGAAAGACCCCCTCGTAGCCCTGCTCGACCAGCAGCGCCTCGGCCACGGCGAGGAAATCGAGGTAGTCGTCGAAATCCTCCAGACCCGGGCGCAGCACCATGAGAGTGGTCTCGATGGCGGGTGTTTCATCGAGACGGCGGCATTCGTCGATCAGCGCCTCGAGAGCGGGCTCCCACTCCTTGGCCGACACCTCGACGAAGCGGACGGTATCATTCACCAGTTCACGGCGAGCGAAGGGACAGACATTGTGGGCGACGACGAAGCGCTCGACCCAGGCACGGGTCGCGGCGCAGGCGGGCGTCAGGGATTCAGGCATCGTGAGGCTCGATAGATAGTGGACGGCCAGTATACCCGAGCCGGCCCCGGGCAAGGCGTCAAACCGACGACCGCGACCTCAATCCGCCGGGCGCGGCATGGGCCCACGGCGTGAGGCGAGCCGGTCGGCCAGCCGGGTCGGCTCCGGCAGCTTGGTACGCCCCAGGCACTTCACCACCCAGTCGAGCGATGTCTCCAGCGAGATGCGATGTCCCAGCGAAACGTAGACTGGTTTGATGCCTACCCGCGTTCGCAGCACCGCGCCGATCGTCTCGCCGCGATGGCGCAGCGGCGTCCACTCGCCGCGCGGCTCGGGCACTTCGTCGTGTACGCCACACAGCCGCGACTTGGCCACGCCGATGGTTGGCAGGTCGAGCCACAACCCCAGGTGCGAGGCCACCCCGAGACGCCGCGGGTGAGCGATACCCTGACCGTCGACCATCACCAGCTCGGGCCGCGTCGTGAGCTTGCCGAAAGCCGCCAGCGCCGCCGGGATCTCACGGAAGGAGAGCAGCCCGGGAATGTAGGGCATGCGGGTGGGCTCGCGGTGCACTACCTGCTCCACTATTTCCAACCCGATGAGGGGATCACCGGGCCAGGCCAGTACCACCGCCGCCGCCCGGGTGACCTCGCCGCCCTGCTCGAAACCGATGTCGATGCCGGCGATATGGCGCACCGGTGCCAGCCGATCCTCCCGCACGATGCGCCCGGCCATGCGCTTCTGCAGCGCAATGGCCTGCTCGGGGGTAAGGTTCCAGTCGTGCAAGTTGGCGTCGGGCATCCATGGCCTCCTGTTTCGTCCTTAGGTCTCGCGTAGACTATCGCCTCAGGATAGCCGGAAGCCACCGCCGCAAGGGATACGATGAGACTCCTTCACACCGCCGACTGGCACCTGGGCCAGACCTTCCACGGCCAGGAGCGCCACGCCGAGCACCGCGCCTTCCTCGACTGGCTGCTCGACACCCTCGTCGGCCGTAACGCCGACGCGCTGCTCGTCGCCGGTGACGTCTTCGACGTGGTCAATCCCTCTCTGCGCGCCCAGGAACTGCTCTACGATTTTATCGTCAGCGCCCACGAGCGCCTGCCGCTGCTGGACATCGTGCTGATCGCCGGCAACCACGACAGCGGCAATCGCATCGAGCTGCCGGCCCCGCTGATGCGCCGCCTGCGCACCCACGCCCTGGGCCGGGTGAGCTGGCTCGACGATGGCACACTCGATGCCGAGCGCCTGCTGGTGCCGCTCACTGATACAACCGGTGAAACCCGTGCCTGGTGCCTGGCGCTGCCCTTCCTGCGCCCCGCCGAGATCACCGGCCGTGTTCATGGACAGGCCTTCGGCGTCGCAGCGGAAGGCGACACCTCCCCTGATCGCAACGACTACGTCACCGGAATCTCCCGGGTTCACGAGCAGCTGATCGAGGCGGCTCGCGAGCGCCGCCGGCCCGGCCAGGCACTGGTGGCCATGAGCCACGCTCACCTGCACGGTGCCGCGGTGTCCGAGGCGAGCGAACGGCCCATTGTCATCGGCGGCGAGGAGTCGATTTCGGCCGGCCTGTTTCCCGCCGACATCGCCTACGTGGCGCTGGGCCACCTGCACCGCGCCCAGCAGGTCGGCGACGCTCGCATCCGCTACAGTGGCAGCCCCCTGCCGCTGGATTTCAGCGAGGTGGCCTACCCCCACCAGGTCGTGGAAGCGGTGCTGGAAGGCGAAACCCTCGCCGCCATGGAAGCGATTCCCGTGCCGCGCCCGGTGGCCATGCATCGCATCGGCCCCGCCCCGCTGGACCGGGTACTCGCCGAGCTCGAGGCACTGTCCGACGACCCGACCCAGCCACGTGAGCGCTGGCCCTGGCTGGAAGTGCGTGTTTCCCTCACCTCGCCGGTACCCGACCTGCGCGCCCAGGTGGAAACCGCACTGGAGGGCAAGGCGCTGCGGCTACTGCGCCTGGAGCGCCGCCTCCCCCAGCTCGAGGACGAAGGGGCGCCGGAGCGGATCGACCTGGAACAGTTGGGCCCGAGAAAGCTGTTCGAACGTACCTGGCAAGCGCGCTGGGGCGAGACGCCCGAGGCCGATGTACTGGCCGATTTCGACCGGCTGCTGCAGGACGTGCTCGATGCCCAGGGGGAGGAGACGGCATGAAGATCCTTGCCCTGCGCCTGGCCAACCTGGCTTCCCTGCCCGGCCCGCTGGAGCTCGATTTCTCCGTTCCCCCGCTCAGCGATGCCGGCCTGTTCGCCATCACCGGCCCCACCGGGGCCGGCAAGAGCACACTGCTCGATGCCCTGTGCCTGGCGCTCTACGGCAACACGCCACGGCTACGCCAGGCCCCCGGCCGCGACGCCCCGCTGCCCGATGTCGAAGGCGAGACGGTGAGTACCGCCGACCCGCGCACCCTGCTGCGCCGCGGCACGGCGAGCGGCCATGCCGAGGTCGATTTCCTCGGTCGCGACGGCCGCCGCTATCGTGCACGCTGGGCCGTGCGTCGCGCCCGTGAGAAGGTGGGCGGCCGCCTGCAGGCGGTGGAGCAGTCGCTCACCGACCTGGACGACGAGCGCCTGCTCACCGCCCAGAAGCGCGAATTCGACCGCCTGCTGCCGGAACGCCTGGGGCTCACCTTCGACCAGTTCACCCGCGCCGTGCTGCTGGCCCAGAGCGAGTTCGCCGCCTTTCTCAAGGCCGACGACAACGAGCGCAGCGACCTACTGGAGCGCCTGACCGGCACCGCCGAATACTCGCGAATCTCCATCGCAGCCTACCGCCGTGCCAGCGAAGCCAGGAAGCGCGTCGATGCCCTGCAAGCCCGGCTCGCCGACGACCTGCCCGCCGAGCCCGAGGCGCGCGCCGTGCTGGAACAGGCCGTCAAGCATGCCGAGACCGAACTGGCCGCCCTGCAGCGGCAGAACCAGAGCCTGGAGGCTCGCCAGCAGTGGCACGCCATCGATGACCGGCTGCGCCAGGCCTACGCCGATGGGCTACGGCAGCAGCGTGACACCGAAGCGCACTGGCACTCGCTTGCCGACGCTCGAACCGACCGCGAATGCCGCCGCCTGCTCGCGCCCCAGCGCCACCGCCTGCTGCGTCAGACCGCGCTGCCCCATGAGATCGCCGCGCTGGAGGACGCCCACCGCCAGACCCTCAAGGCCCTCGAGCAGGCTCAGGCCGCCCAGGGGGCTGCCGAACAGACGCGGGACCAGGCCACGCAGCAATTGCGCGCAGCCACCCATGAGCGCCAGCAGGCCGAACCCGCCCTGCGCCAGGCCCGTGAGCATACCCAGTCACTGGCGACTCTCGACCAACAGCTGGGCGAACTCGAGGCGCAGCATCGCGACTGCACCCAGCAGGCCGAACGACTGGCCGAGCAGCGCCGGCAAGCCGACGCCAGGCATCTCGAACACAAGCGTAAACGGGACGAGTGGCAGGCTGCGCTGCGCCAATTGATGGGCAGCCATGAACGGCTCGAGGCCGCACGCCAGGCGAACCAGCAGGCCCACGACCGGGCCGCCCGCCGCAGCCTCGACCTGGGCGAGCTGGAAAGTCGTTGGCAGGAGGCCCAGCGCGCCGAGCAGGCCCAGCGCCAGCTGGGCGAACGCCTGGCTCTGGATGAAAAACGTCAGGCCGAGTTGGCTACCCAGGGCAAGGCCGCGCGGGAGCGGCTCGACGAGCGGGAGCGCCACTACGCCACGCTGCGCGACTTCATAGAACGCAGCCGCGCCGCCCGCAGCGAGAGTGTGGCACGCCTGCGTGAGACCCTTCATGAGGGCGAGCCCTGCCCGGTATGCGGTGGGCTGGAGCATCCCTTCCGCCATCAGCCCCCAGCCACGCCCGAGGCAGCGCAGCTCGCTGCGCAGCAGGCGCAGGAGGAGGAGCAACTGGCCGAGGCCAGGCAGACCTTCGAGCAGGCCCAGCGGGAACGCAGCGACCTCGAGGGCGAGTACCGCGCCGTCATGGCGGCGCTGGCCCGCTGTCGCCAGGAACTGGGCCAGGCCGATGGTCGCCTGGCTCAGGCGCAGCAAGCCCTGGCCGAGCATCCGCTCCACACCGAACTCAACGCCATCGACACCGCCGAGCGCGACGCCTGGCTGACGTACCAGCGCCACGAGTGCGATGGCGAGCGCGAGCATGGCGAACGCACGCTCCAGGCACTGGCCCGCGCCGAAGCCGAGCTGGCTCCGCTCGAGCATGCCCTGCGCCAGGGCGAGCTCGAGCTGGCCCAGCTCGAGACCAGGCGGGCCGCGCTCGAAGCTGAGCTGAACAAGCAAGCCGAACGGCTGCCTCCCCTGCGCCAGCAGCGCAGCAAGGTGGCTACTACTCTCCAGGCCCTGCTCGGCGACCACCGTTCCGTCGATGCCTGGCAGCAACAGTTGGAGGCGCGACAGGAGTCGGCCCGTCAGCAGCGCGAACAGGCCATCGAGCGTTGCCATGGTGCCGAGCGGGAGCAGGCACGCCTGTCCCAGCAGGCAAGCCACGAGGCCAAGCGCATCGAGCAGCTCGTCCAGGAGGGCGCCTCGCTGGAGCGTGAGCTGGCCGACTGGCGCCAGGCCCATCCGCAGCTGGACGACGCCACCCTGGCCCGGCTGCTGGCACAGCCCCAGGCTGAAGCCGAGCGCGAGGAGCGCGAGCTTGCCGACGCCGACGAAGCCCGCCAGCGCACCGAGGCGAGTCTCGCCGAGCGGCGCCATGCGCTGGTCGAGCACCGCCGCGCCCTGGCGCTGAGCGACACAAACGATAGCGCCGAGGCGCTACTGAGCGAAGCCACCGAAGCGAGGATCAGCAGCCGCCATGAAGCGCTTGCCGCCGAGCGTGAGGCCCTAGCGCCGCAGTTGGAGCAAGCCCAGCAGGCGCGTGACGACGCCGTTCATGCCCTGCGCGACGACGACCGCCGCCGCGCGCGCCAGCAGGAGGGCCAGGCCGAGCTGGAAGCGGCCCGTAGCGAGCATGTGCGCTGGGGGCGTATCAGCGAGCTGATCGGCTCTGCCGACGGCAAGACATTTCGCCGTATCGCCCAGGCCTACAATCTCGACCAGTTACTGGAGCACGCCAACGCCCACCTCAGCGGCCTCAGCCGGCGCTATCGACTGATACGCGGCGGCAGCGAACTCGGCCTGCTGGTGGTGGACCACGACATGGGCGACGAGCGCCGCTCGGTACACTCGCTCTCCGGCGGCGAGACCTTCCTCGTCTCGCTGGCGCTGGCCCTGGGGCTCGCCTCCATGGCTTCGGGCGAGCTCACCATCGAATCGCTGTTCATCGACGAAGGCTTCGGCAGCCTCGACCCGCAGTCGCTGGCACTCGCCATGGAAGCGCTTGACGGCCTGCAGGTGCTGGGCCGCCGCGTCGGCGTGATCTCCCACGTGCAGGAGATGCACGAGCGCATCCCGGTACAGATCCAGGTGGAACCGCTGGGCAACGGCACCAGCCGGGCCAGGCTGGTCAGCCTGTGACGTCTCGTCGCCCTTCACGGTCCATTGCGCCAGCCCATCCCGTGCGCCATCTTCTCCAGGACAGCATTCCAAACGCGAGGGTCCCTCATGAAGTACCTCTGTCTCGCCTATGAGGAAGAGCGAATATTCAGCGAAATGACGGAAGCCCAGTGGCATGAGCTACTGCAGGAAACCCTGGGTTATGTGGCCGACCTGCAGGAACGAGGCAAACTGATCCAGACCAACGCCTTGCAGAGCGCCACCAAGGCTCACACCCTGAGAGTTCGTAATGACGAACTCACCATGACCGATGGGCCCTTTGCCGAGACCAAGGAGCAGCTAGGCGGCTTCTTCCTGATCGAGGTCGCGTCAGAAGAGGAAGCCCTGGAGATTGCTGCCGGCTGGCCGTCAGCGCGACTCGGCACCATCGAGGTGAGGCCCGTCGAGGAGGCATTGAGACCCGAAAGCCGCTACTGAGCGGGAGGTTGGTGAGTGCCTAGCCGCTCGAAGAGACGTCGATAGGCGGCCTGCCAATTCGACGGTGGGAGCTACATCGCCATTATCCAGGAGCTGGCGGGCATCGAACGGAAACGTCTCGGCAAAGCCGTGCATGATCTTGTTAAGTATCGAGACGAGATCATAGCCGTTGTCGATTTCCTGGTGACAGACATCTAATGCTCCACCGGGCTTTTCCTTAAAGCCGGCCCTGCCACGACAACAGCGGTTATTCTGACGCCGCATCGTCCATGATGGGCGTTATTTGCGAACTAAAATTTAATACTGCGTGACCGGTGGCGTCTCGTCAGTTAAAGACTCCAGCATCGGTGGAAAATCTGCGGCGGGCATCGGCCGGCCGAACAGATAACCCTGGTACATAAAGCATCCCAAACCGGCAAGCACGGCACGCTGCATCTCCGTCTCGACACCTTCGGCAATGACGGCAAGCTCGAGGCTTCGGCCCAAGGCCACAATGGCGGCGGCGATGGGAGTAGATTGGGTGTCATGGCTCAGGCCACGGACGAAGGCAATATCGATCTTCAGCGTATCCAGCGGCAGCGACTTGAGGTAGACCAGCGAGGAGTAACCGGTGCCGAAATCGTCCAGAGCGAAGCTGACACCGATACGACGCAACAACCCCATCTTTTCGATGGTGCCTTCCGGGTCCTTGAGCAGCAGGGATTCGGTCAACTCAAGTGTCAGGCGGCCCGGTGCCACGTCATGACGATAGATGGCAGAGAGTACCTGGTCGACGAAATCCGGCTGCTGAAACTGCCGCACGCTGACGTTGAGGGATAGCTTGAGATCACAGCAGTCAGGCCGCTGGCGCCACTCCCCAAGCAGGCGACACCCTTCCTGTAGCACCCAGTATCCGAGTGGCAGGATCAAGCCGCTCTCTTCGGCCAGAGGGATGAACTCGCTGGGTGAAATGAACCCGCGCACCGGGTGCTGCCAGCGAACCAGTGCTTCAGCGCCAATGATGCGCTGGAGGGCATCCACCTGGGGTTGGAGATACAGGCTCAGCTCACCTTTGTCGATGGCGTGGCGAAGCTCACGCTCGAGGGTAAGCCTCATCTCCCGTTCCTGCTCCAGCTCCGGGCGGAATAGCTGAGGGGTCCCATCACGCTGCCGTTTGGCCTCGAGGAGAGCCAGGCCGGCACGCTTGAACAGGTGAGCCGGCATGGTGCCATGGTGTAGGTCGAAAACCAGCATGCCGACGCTGAGACGGCAAAGATAGGTGTGACCATGCAGCTGGTACTCGGTGGTGAGAGACACGAGCACACGCTCGGTAAGCGCGCGAGCCTCACCTTCGGCAGCTGTCTCTTGAGCAGCGCTCAACTGCGCCAGGAGGGCGAATTCGTTGCCGTCCAGGCGCGCCACATAAATGTCCTCAGCCGCCCAGCGACGCAAGCGAGTCGCAAGCTGGCGCAGCAATTCATCGCCGATGTCCTGACCCAGGCTATCGTTGAGTATCTTGAAACGATCGATATCGAACAATGCCAGCAGCGATAGTGTCGCATCAGCGTTCTGGTACTGCTTATCCTTGGTCAAGCGTTCCTGAAGCGCTCGTCGGTTAGGGAGTTCGGTCAGGGTATCGTGATAGGCCAGATAGCGAATTCGCTGCTGCGCCATATGCTCGGCGGAGCGATCGGAGAGCAACGCAACATAGTCTCGCTCCTCGCTGTCGGCATAGGTCACACGGCTGACGCTGAGCCATGCCGGAAAGCGCTTTCCCCTGCAGTGCTGAGCCTCGATCAAGCCGCTCCATTCTCCCTTTTTCTCCAGCGTCCTGAGCAGAGGCCCCTTGAATGCCTCGCTATTGGGGGCGAAGACGAGCTTCCACGCCGACTGCCCCACGGCCCGTTCGATATCCCAGCCAAGCATTTTCTCGAGCGCGGCGTTACTCAGCCGAATGCGAGCCTGTTCGTCCAGCACCGCGACGCCGTCATGCAGCGCAGACAGCACCTCCAGAAGACGGCGTCGCGTCATGTGCTCGTGCTGCTCGCTGACGTGAAGCCGCCGCTGGGCTTGCGCTGCCACGACCGTCAGTAGGGCGACCAGAACCACACAGCTGCCAATGAGATAGATCAACCAATGCGATTCCGCCGTTGGCGGCAGCGGAGCCGCACCTGGGTGGGGAACGAACCAGGCAGCCCGCATGGCCACGTAGTGCATGCTGCAGATGGCGAGTGAGACGAACATGGCACTGATGAAGGCGCAGGTCTTGGCGCGTCGCATGCCCCACTCCTGACGGCATAGGCGATAGGCGTAGGCGCTAGCGACGCCGAGACCCACGGCCACGAATAGCGACAGGAGGAACAGCCAGAATTCATGATATAGCGACGCCGGCATATGCATGGCAGCCATACCGGTGTAATGCATCATGCCGATTCCCAGCCCCAAGCCGGTGCCGGCCAGCAGCAGCTCTGTATGACTCGGCTCCTCACGTGCAAGCAGCGCCACGGCTACCAGGCTTCCCCCCACGGCCGGCACGATGGATAACAGCGTCAGGATCGGATCATGGTGTACGGCAAAATCGAGCTTGTAGGCATGCATACCGGTAAAGTGCATGCTCCACACGCCCAGCCCCATGATGCCTGCCCCGGCGAAGAGCCAAAGCCGACGCCATCTCGCCTGCTGGGCTTTACTGACCAGCTTGATGAGATCCAGGCCGGCATAGGAAGCAGCCAGCGCAATCGCCCAGGAGACCAGCACCAGAGGGAGGTGATGTTCCCCCTGCACGGCTTCCAGAGAGCGCGGATCGAGGAGAAGGTTAGCCAGTATCGTCATGTACTGTTCTTCGGCATGGCAGCGGCCTTCTTGAGGGTGGCTCGGCAATATACGTTGAATAAATGTTTATGGCAGCCGAAAAAAGCGCCCCGTTGCCGGGGCGCCTTTGTCTCCTAACTAACCTGGCGTATCACGCCAGGTCGAAGCGGTCGGCGTTCATCACCTTGTTCCAGGCGGCGACGAAGTCATTGACGAACTTCTCCTTGGCGTCGTCCTGGGCGTAGACCTCGGCGATGGCGCGCAGCTGCGAGTTGGAGCCGAACACCAGATCGACCCGGGTGCCGGTCCACTTCACTTCGCCAGTCTTGCGGTCGCGACCCTCGAACACGTCGGCCTCCGCCGAAGCCGGCTGCCACTGCGTGCTCATGTCGACCAGATTGACGAAGAAGTCGTTGGTCAGGGTGCCGGGGCGATCGGTGAACACGCCGTGGCGCGCGTTGCCGTAGTTGGCCTCGAGTACGCGCAGCCCGCCCACCAGCACGCTCATCTCCGGCGCGCTCAGGCCCAGCAGCTGCGCCTTGTCGACCAGCATCTCCTCGTCGGAGACGGTGAAACGCGTGCGGCGATAGTTGCGGAAGCCATCGGCCTCGGGGCGCAGCCACTCGAACGACTCGGCGTCGGTCTGCTCCTCAGTGGCATCGGTGCGGCCCGGAGCGAACGGCACCTCCATGGCATGACCGGCGTCTCTGGCGGCCTTCTCGATGGCAGCGGCACCGCCCAGCACGATCAGGTCGGCAAGCGATACCTTCTTGTTGCCCGATTGGGTGGCGTTGAAGTCGTTCTGAATACTCTCCAGCGTCTTCAGTACCTTGGCTAACTGCTCGGGCTGGTTGGCCTCCCAGTCCTTCTGCGGCGCCAGGCGGATGCGCGCGCCGTTGGCTCCGCCGCGCATGTCGGAGCCGCGGAAGGTGGCAGCCGACGACCAGGCGGTGTAAACCAGCTCTGCGACGCTGAGACCCGAGCCGAGCATCCTGCTCTTTAGGGCGGCGATGTCCTGATCATCGATCAGCGCATGGTCCACAGCCGGCACCGGATCCTGCCAGATCAGCTCTTCCGCCGGCACTTCGGGGCCCAGGTAGCGCGCCTTGGGCCCCATGTCGCGATGGGTCAGCTTGAACCAGGCGCGGGCGAAGGCATCGGCGAACTCGTCCGGGTTGTTGTGGAAGTGCTGGGAGATCCTGCGATACTCCGGGTCCTCGCGCATGGCCATGTCGGCGGTGGACATCATGATGCCGACGCGCTTGTTCGCATTCTCGGCGTCCGGCGCCATGTCCTTCTCGGCTAGGTTCCTGGGTACCCACTGCTTGGCCCCCGCCGGGCTGGTGGTCAGCTCCCACTCGTAGCCGAACAGCACGTCGAAGTAGCTCATGTCCCACTTCGTCGGTGTCGGCGTCCAGGCCCCTTCCAGACCGCTGGTGATGGTGTCGCGGCCCTTGCCGCTCTTGTAGCTACTCTTCCAGCCGAAGCCCATCTCCTCCATCGGCGCGGCCTCGGGCTCGGGACCCACGTTGACCGGGTCGCCGGCGCCGTGGGTCTTGCCGAAGGTGTGGCCGCCGGCGGTCAGTGCCACGGTCTCGTAGTCGTTCATCGCCATGCGGGCGAAGGTTTCGCGGATGTCCCGGGCCGAGGCCAGCGGATCCGGGTTGCCGTCCGGCCCTTCCGGATTGACGTAGATGAGGCCCATCTGTACCGCGGCCAGCGGGTTCTCGAGATCACGCTCGCCCGAGTAGCGACTCTTGGCATGCCCGCTGTCGGCCAGCCACTCGTCCTCGGCGCCCCAGTAGATGTCCTCTTCCGGCTGGTAGACGTCCTCACGCCCGCCGGCGAAGCCGAAGGTCTTGAAGCCCATGGATTCCAGGGCGACGTTGCCCGCCAGGATGTAGAGGTCGGCCCAGGAGAGCTTGTTGCCGTACTTGCGCTTGATCGGCCACAACAGGCGGCGTGCCTTGTCCAGGTTGCCGTTGTCGGGCCAGCTGTTGAGCGGCGCGAAGCGCTGGGTGCCGGTACCGGCGCCGCCACGACCGTCGCCCACCCGATAGCTGCCGGCGCTGTGCCAGGCCATGCGAATGAAGAGCGGGCCGTAATGGCCGTAGTCCGCCGGCCACCACTCCTGGGAGTCGGTCATCAGCGCTTCGAGGTCTTGCTTGACGGCAGAAAGATCGAGGGACTTGAACGCCTCGGCGTAGTCGAAGGCTTCGCCCAATGGGTTGGACTTCGGCGCATGCTGGTGAAGAATGCCCAGGTTCAGCTGGTTGGGCCACCAGTCCTGATTGGAGTTTCCGGTATCTCCGCGCTTGGTACGTGACCCATGCATGACGGGGCATTTGCCGGCTCTGCTGTCGACTTTCTGATCCATGACGCTCTCCCTTCGGTGACGTGCTGTCGTGCAATGTGGCTGTAGCGTGACAATAGGTATATCAGTGGAACCGAAAGAGAGAGACTTGATTTTTCACACCAAGACAATAGTAAATTTAAATAACATCATAGAATTCGATTGAGACAGGCTTTCGACATACCAAGCCTGAGGCCGACACAGGCGTGTTAGGCTAAGCACAGTAAATGTCAGGAGCGCCCCATGACCGCCGCCGAAATGCTCGAACGCCTGGTGGGCTTTGCCACCGTTTCCCGCGATTCCAACCTCGAACTGATCGCCTTCGTCGAGGGCTACCTCGACGAGCACGGGGTCGAGCATTGGCGGGTGGAGAGCGACGACGGCAAGAAAGCCAACCTGCTGGCGCGCATCGGGCCGGAGGTGGAAGGCGGCGTGGTGCTCTCGGGGCATACCGACGTGGTGCCGGTGGACGGCCAGCCGTGGTCGACCGATCCGTTCACCCTGGTGGACAAGGGCGACGACAAGCTCTACGGTCGCGGCACCTGCGACATGAAGGGCTTCATCGCCTGCGCCCTGGTTGAACTGCCCGAGTGGCTGAAGCGCGGCCTGGACAAACCGATCTACCTGGCGCTCTCCTACGACGAGGAAGTGGGCTGCATCGGTGCGCCGCGCATGATTGAGCGGTTGATGGCCGACCACCCGCGCCCCGCGGCAGTGATCGTCGGCGAACCGACGATGATGCAGCCGGTAGTGGCCCACAAGGGCGCCACCAACCTGCGCACCACGGTGACCGGCCGCGCTTCGCACTCCAGCCAGGTCGACCAGGGGGTTTCGGCGATCCATGTGGCCGCACGGCTGGTGACGAAGATCGAGGACGTGATGAGCGAGCTGCGCGCCGAGGGCCGCGTCGACGAGGCCTTCAACGTCGCCCACTCCAGCCTGCACGTGGGCAAGATCGCCGGCGGTACCGCAATCAACATCATGGCGCGGGAATGCACCTTCGAATGGGAGATCCGCCATCTGCCCAGCGACCGCTTCGAGGAGCTGATCGGCCGCGTCAACGCCTATGCCGAGGAGCTCGAGGCCGAGATGCAGCGACGCGCGCCCGAGACGGGCATCGTTACCGAAGCGCTCAACGTCACCGTGCCGGCGCTGGCCGACGACAACAATGCCCAAGTGCTCGACCTGTGTCGCGAGCTGCTCGGCGAGCAACCCAGCGGCGCGGTGGCCTACGCCACCGAGGCCGGCCAGTTCCAGCGCGTGGCGCTGCCCACCGTGATCTGCGGCCCCGGCAGCATCCGCCAGGCGCACCAGCCCGACGAGTACATCGAGATCGATCAGCTCGCGGCGGGCACTCGCTTCATGCAGGCGCTGGGGCGGCGGCTGGCAAACGGCTAGGCTTGGCAGAAGCCGGGCTCGGAGAGCCCCTCCACCCCCGTTCTCATCTGCAGCAGGCTGCCGGCCTGCGGCCAGCGCGCCCTGCCCTCGGCGTCCAGGTGCTGGGTCGCGGTGGTGATGTAGAGCGTGCGCAGATCGGGCCCACCGAAGGCCACCATGGTCGGGTGCGGGCACGGCACCTCATGCTCCGCCACAGGCTCACCCTCGGGCGAGAAGCGTACGATACGCCCGCCGTCGTAGAGGGCGCTCCAGTAGCAACCCTCGCTGTCCACCGCCGCGCCGTCGGGCACGCCAGGCAGGCCCAGCCTTTCCAGGTCGACCCAGGTTTCTCCCTCGCCCAGCGTGCCGCTGTCGAGGTCGAAGGGGTAGCGCAGGATGCGTCGCGTCAGCGAGTCCGTGTGGTAGAGCCATCGCCGGTCGGGGCTGAAGGCCAGGCCGTTGGAGATGCCGATGCCCGTCAGCCGCGGCGTCAGCTCACCCCGGTCGAGACAGTAGAGCGCCGCGCTGGGGCTCGATTCGTCGGCGTCGATGGTGCCCGCCCACAGCCGCCCGGTGGCGTCGCAGCGGCCGTCGTTGAAGCGGTTGCCGTGCCCCGCCTGCTCCCATTCAGGATTGTCGGCCAACCGCTCGGGCTCGCCGCTTTCGGGCAGACGCAGGATACCCGACGCGGTAGCGGCCACCAGGCCCGCGGCGTCGATCGCCACGCAGCCCACCTTCTCGCCCAGCTCGATGCGTGCGGGAGCACCACCCTCCTGCGGACGCCAGGCGTAGACATGACCGTTGTTGATATCGGCCCAATACAGCGTCTGGCGCGCCACCGACCACACCGGGCTCTCGCCCAGGCTCATGTCGAGCTCGACCGCCACTTCAATGCTGCCCTCTGGCATGTTTCCTCTCTCGTATTCCACGGCTTCCATGACCTCAGTGATTGTCGCGCGGCGGACTCTGGCGTGCCACGTCGCGGTATTTCGTAGCCCCTTCCAGCGTCATGCCTCGATCTAGCGGTTCCACCAAGGTGCGCTGGATCTCCTGCCATGGGGTCTGGTGGCCGGGGTAGCGATAGCCTCCCTGCTGCTCGAGCCGCTCACGGCGCGCCTCGATCTCGTCCTCCTCGATCAGCAGGCGCACTTCGCCGCGATTGAGGTCGACGCGCAGCCGGTCGCCATCCTCGAGCAGCGCCAGGCCGCCGCCAGTGGCCGCCTCGGGCGTGGCATTCAGGATCGACGGAGAACCTGAGGTGCCCGACTGGCGCCCGTCGCCCAAGCACGGCAGCGACTCGATGCCGCGCTTGATCAGCGCCTCGGGCGGTTGCATGTTGACCACCTCGGCGCCACCGGGGTGACCCACCGGGCCAGCCCCGCGCATCACCAGGATAGTGGTCTCGTCGATTCCGAGCGCTGGGTCGTCGATGCGCGCGTGGTAGTCCTCCGAGCCGTCGAATACCACCACCTTGCCCTCGAAGGCATTGGGGTCGTCGGGGTTGGAGAGAAAGCGTGCGCGAAAGTCGGCTGAGATCACGCTGGTCTTCATCAATGCCGAGTCGAACAGGTTGCCCTTGAGGTTGATGAAGCCGGCCTGCTCGACCAGCGGGTTGTCATAGCGGCGAATCACCTCGGGATCCTGAGTCTCGCAGCCGGCGCAGTTGTCGACCAGCGTGCGGCCGTTGACGGTGAGGACTTCACCGTGGAGCTTGCCGGCACCGAGCAGCTCATGAACCACCGCCGGCACGCCGCCGGCGCGGTGAAACTCCTCGGAGAGATAGGCCCCGGCGGGCATCACGTTGGCCAGCAGCGGAACGGCGTGGCCCAGCGCCTGCCAGTCGTCGTTGCTCAGCTCGATGCCGGAGTGACGGGCGATGGCGTTTATATGGATCGGCGCGTTGGAGGAGCCCCCCAGCGCCGAGCACACCACGATGGCGTTCTCGAACGCCTCGCGGGTAAGGATGTCGCTGGGACGCAGGTCGGCCCACACCATGTCGACGATGCGCGACCCGGTGTCGTAGGCCACCATCGCGCGCTCCTTGTAGGGCGCGGGAATCATCGCCGAGCCGGGCAGGCTCATGCCCAGCGCCTCGGCCATGGAGTTCATGGTCGAGGCGGTGCCCATGGTGTTGCAGTGCCCCACCGAGGGCGCCGAGTCGGTGGCCTGGGCGAGGAACTCGGCGTAGTCGATGTCGCCCGCGGCGAGCCGCTTGCGCAGCTCCCAGATGATGGTGCCGGAGCCTACCCGGTCGGCGCCGCGCCAGCCGTTGAGCATCGGCCCGCCGGAGAGCACGATGGCGGGAATGTTGACCGTGGCGGCGGCCATCAGGCTCGCCGGGGTGGTCTTGTCGCAGCCGGTGGTGAGCACCACGCCGTCGAGCGGGTAACCGTGCAGCACTTCGACCAGGCCCAGGTAGGCCAGGTTGCGGTCAAGCGCGGCGGTGGGCCGCCGCGCGTTCTCGTGGATCGGGTGCAGCGGGAACTCGAACGGCACCCCGCCGGCGGCACGAATGCCGTCCTTGACCCGTTTCACCAGCTCGATGTGGTGGCGGTTGCATGGCGTCAGGTCGGAGCCCGACTGGCAGATGCCGATGATCGGCTTGCCACTGGCGAGCTCCTCCAGGGTGATGCCGTAGTTCATGTAGCGCTCGATGCACAGCGCCGTGGTGCCCGGGTGCTCGGGGTTGTCGAACCACCAGCGCGAGCGCAGCTGGCCGGGCGTGATCTTGCGATCGGTCATGTCGCGATCCTCTTGCGAGACGGCGGTCTCGATCTGATTGTCGGTTGTCGTATGACAGTCATACACGACGAATACCGGTAACGTCATTCATAGGCCATCTCCTCGAGCTCCTTGCCCCGGGTCTCATTGACCAGGCGCAGCACGAAGAATACCGATATCACCGCACAGATGGCGTAGAAGCCGTAGGCCCCGGCCAAACCGATGGAGGCCAGCATGATGGGGAAGGTCATGGTAATGCCGAAGTTGGCCAGCCACTGGAACAGCCCGGCGATGGCGAGGCCCGAACCGCGCATCTGGTTGGGAAACATTTCTCCGAGCATGACCCACATCACCGGGCCCCAGGAGACGTTGAAGAAAAATACATAGGCGTTGGCCGACAGTAGCGCAAACACACCCATGTCATCGCCGAGGCGCAGGCTGCCTTCCATCAGGCTCGCCGTGGAGAAGGCATAAGCCATGCAGGCCAGGGTCAGGGCCATGCCCACCGAGCCGGCCCACAGCAGCGGCTTGCGTCCGATCCTGTCGATCAGGGCGATGGCGAACAGGCAGGCGCCGATGCTGACCGCTCCCGAGATGACGTTGATTAGCAGCGCATCGCCCTCGGAGAAGCCCACCGACTGCCATAGCACGGCACCGTAGTAGAACACCACGTTGATGCCTACCAGTTGCTGGAACACGGCCAACCCGATACCCACCCAGACGATGCCGTGGACCCTGCCGGTGGCACGGTCGAGCACGTCGAGCAGCCGCGGCTTGTGGTCACGGGCCAGGGTGGCATCGATCTCCGCCAGCTTGGCGCTCACCTCGCCCTCGGGCATCACCAGCCCCAGCACGCGGCGCGCCTCACCCTGTTTGCCGCTGCTGATCAGGTAGCGCGGGCTCTCGGGAATGAACAGCAGCGCCAGCAGGAACACCGCCGCCGGCAGCAGCTCGATCCAGAACATCCAGCGCCAGGTGGCGAAGCCCAGCCACAGCTCGGCCATCGCCGAGCCCGACACATATGCCAGCACATAGTTACTGAGGAAGGCCACGAACAGCCCGGAGATGATCGCCACCTGCTGGATGGTGGCGAGCCGACCACGATAGGCGGCAGGCGCCACCTCGCTGATATAGGCCGGGGTCATTACGCTGGCCGCCCCTACCGCCATGCCACCCAGCACCCGATAGATCACGAACTCCAGCGAGCCGTCGGCAATACCCGAGCCCCAGGCGCTGACGAGGAAGAAGACCGCGGCCACGATCAGCAGCGTGCGGCGACCGAAGCGGTCCGCCAGGCGCCCGGCGAAGAAGGCACCCACGGCACAGCCGAGCAGCATCGAGGCAACATTGAAGCCAGTTCCCACACTGTCGGAACCGAACGCGGCCTGCAGGCCGTCGACGGTGCCGTTGATCACGCCACTGTCGAAGCCGAACAAGAAGCCGCCGATGGCGGCAATACAGCAGATCATGAAGATATAGGCCGAACGACTCATTACCTTGCGCTCCTGCATGACGAATACTCCGGAAAAGGGGCGCCCTTACGGGCGCCAAGGCGAGGAAGCCCCGCGATGAAGCATGTCGGGGTTCGGCTTACCACCACACGTCCATCTGCAGGCCGAAGGTGAGGCCATCGTTGTCGTCGATGTCGATGGCGTCACCCGCCGCCCCCGCATCGATGGAGCGGCTGGTGCGATCGGCCTGGAAGGCATCCCCGTTCCAGTCCGCATAGGTGACGAACGCGCGGATCACCGGGCGTGCGAAACCGCCCACGCCCGCCGACCACTGCTGGGCCAGGGTCAGTTTGGTCAAGCGGCGGCTGTCGTCGCCGTTCTCGGGATCGATATAGTCATGGCCGAGCTCAAGGGCGGTGCTCAGATTGTTCGTCCAGTAGTAGGTCGGAAGCACGCCGGCCGAGATCCAGGTCGCCCCCGAGTCATCATCAAAGCGCTTGTCCTCGTAGATGGCGGCATAAAGCAGGTCGAGCTTGTCAGGCGCGAGCCACACATTGCCGTGATTGATCACGCGCCACATTTCACCGCCGGGCACATCCGCAGTGAGCCCGGCATTCATGCGTCCTTGGCCGCTGCCGGCATTGATGATGCCGTCGGTGGCGTACTGCAGCGCCAGCTTGTTGGAGCCGCCGAACCAGTTGCTCTGTTCGTGCTGGAGGGTGAACATGTGGCCCCTTTCGGCCTCGCTGTCGCCGTAGTAGGCCTCCTGGGCATCGCTCAGTTGAGCGCGTCCGTAGTTGTAGCCCAGCACCAGCGTGCCATCGGGGTTGACGGGGATATCGGACCAGCGAAGATCGAGGGTGTCGTTGGAGATTCGATTGTCGGCGTCGGGGTATTCGGTATCGTCGCTACCCGTCGCGCGCATCCACGCCAGGTGCAGCTTGCCGGTGCCCACGTCGATGTTCTCGATACCACCGCCTGGGCCGGTGGAGTCCCAGTAGAAGAAGTCGTTGATGTGCACGTCGTGGCGGCGGTAGAAGCGCTTGCCCGCCCACAGGCTGGCGCCGGGCAAGGCGTCGACCACATTGTTGCCCTGCACGTACAACTGTCGAAGGGATACGTCGGTATCCTCGGAGTCGTTCACCTGATTCGAGAAATAGCCCACCATGCTGTTGAAATAGAACGACTTGTCCCCTTCCTCATAGAGCGTGGCCCCCAGGCCCAGCTCGGCATAGGTCTCGCACTCGTTGCCCAGCCGGTACTTGGCCCCCGCGCCATTGGCCCGAAAGCAGGCCTGATCGCCGCCGCCTGCGGTATTGCCGATACCCGAACGGGCATAGCCGGTGAAATCGATCTGCGAGAGTAGATCCTGGGCCTGGACCGTGCCGAAGGCGAGGCAACCGAGCCCGATCAGCCCCAAGCGGGCCAGGGCATGTGCTGAATGACGCGGCGTTTTCATTGTTCTATGCATTTTTCGCTCCTGTGAATGATGGCGTTGCTTGTTGTTGGTAATAGCTCTGAACTAAGTGATCGTGGCGTGACGCGTGGGTAGCTCCTTGGTATCAACGGGGTGGATTTAGCTGACGAGACAGCGGAAACGGCAGCGCACCGAGAAGCACTCCCCTGTATCCAGCTCGACCAGGCCTTGGCGCTGCGGATCGCCACGGTGGGCATCGACGTCGTGAGTCACCGGCTCGAAGCAGAAGAAATCCGCCTGCTCGCCCGGCGAAAAAACCAGGTAGCGCGAGGTATCGGCACGCACTTCCAGCGTCAGGCTACGCTCGGGCCAGCTCAGCACGGCCCGACCATTCCAGCCGGTAAAGAGGTTGTCGATCCTGTCACAAGGCAGCCCTCTGCCTCGCGAGAAGTTCCACTGCCCGGGCGCCTCGAGCCGGCGCCATACGGTGGGTAGCTGTTCGGCATCGACCTCCCACACCCCTTCGGCGGCAGCACCGAGACGCACCCCGGCGCTGCGCGGAAACCAGGGATGCAGGCCCAGGCCATAGGGTGCCGGCGCTTCTCCCAGGTGGGTCACGGCGAGGGCCACCTCGAGCGTGTCGTCCGCCAGGCGATAACTCAGCTCCGCGCGGTAGTCGAACGGCGGCTGGTGCGAGGAATACAGGCCGAGTCTCAGCCGCGTGTCGCCCTGCTCTTCCACCCGCCATGCCTGCTGCCAGCCGTCGCCGTGGATCGGCAGGGGCTCGCCGGGCAGATTGGCCGCCAGTCGATAATCCTGCCCACGCCAGCTGAAACCTCCCCCGCCGATGCGATTCGACCACGGCACCAGTGGGTACATGGCCAGCCGGTTGGGGTCGCGTTCAGTGTCGCCGCCCGGACGCATCAGCGGCTCGGGGCCACGCTCCCCGAGCCTGTCGAAGCGCACCACGGCACCGCCGACCGTTGGATTGACCACCAGCCGCAAAATTCCATTGTCGAGAGTGATCGTCATGACTCCTCGCTCACATGCGGCTCAGGCGATACTGGCCTGGAATCGGGCCAATGCCTCATCCGGCAGGCGCTGGCCATCGGCATCGAAGCCATGCAGCAGCTCGTGGCGCGGCGTCAGATGGAGCACATCGCCGCTGCGCACCGCCGCATCGCCGGGCAGGCGCACGGTCAGCGGGCCGGTGGCGTCGCTGTCGACGTAGGCGAAGGCGTCGGCGCCGAGCATCTCGACCACCCTCACCCGGGCCTGCCACTCCCCCGCCTCTCGACTCACTTCTAGATGCTCCGGGCGAATGCCGAGCGTGGTGGCGCCATAGGCCTTGGCCACCTCGCCTTCGATGAGGTTCATCTTGGGTGAGCCGATGAAGCCGGCCACGAACAGCGTCTCGGGCCGCTGATAGAGGTTCATCGGCGTGCCGACCTGCTCGATCTGGCCGGCGTTCATCACCACGATGCAGTCGGCCAGGGTCATCGCCTCGACCTGGTCGTGGGTGACGTAGACCATGGTGGCGTCGAGCCGCTGGTGCAGCTCGGCCAGCTCCACGCGCATGCGGTTGCGCAGCGCCGCGTCGAGGTTTGAGAGCGGCTCGTCGAACAGGAACACGCCGGGATTGCGTACGATGGCGCGCCCGATGGCCACGCGCTGGCGCTGGCCGCCGGAGAGCTCGGCCGGCTTGCGCTCGAGCAGCTCCTCGAGGTTGAGCAGGCGCGCCGCCTCGGCCACCTTGGCTTTGCGCTCCTCGACGGGCACCTTGGCCAGGCGCATGCCGAAGTCGATATTGCGGGCCACCGTCATGTGCGGATAGAGCGCATAGGACTGGAACACCATGGCGATGTTGCGCTCGCTGGGTTCGGCGGTGGTGACGTCGCGCCCGCCGATGGAAATCGCGCCGCGGGTCACCGTCTCGAGCCCGGCGATCATGCGCAACAGGGTCGACTTGCCGCAGCCGGAGGGGCCCACCAGCACGGTGAAGGAGCCGTCCTCGATGCGCAGGTTGAGGTTGGGGATAACCGTGGTCTTGCCACGGAAGGTCTTCTCGATGTCGACCAGGGTTACGTCAGCCATAGCATGTCTCTTCTTGGCACCTGTTGTGTGTCTTGTGCGCAGAAATTGGATCAGCGTTCGTTGCGGCGGTAGCGGAACCCGGCGAAGTCCGCCGGCATGGCGCGTCCGCTGATGTCATGGGCCGCCATACCCAGGAAGTTGCCGGTGAAGTAGCCATGGGCACGACCGCTGCCCTCGTCCGATAGCAAGCCGGCGTCCAGCACCGGGCCGATCGAACGCCACTCGCCGCCGCCCTGGGCGAAGCGGAACTGCAGCTCGCGCTCGCGGATGTCGAGGCCGAGGCGCACCGGCAGGCCGGGCTCGAGCTCCACGCCGGGCTCGGCGATGTCGAGCTGCCCGCTGGGCCACTCGTCGTGGCAGCTCATCACGCTGAGCACCCTGTCGCCCTCCTCGTTCAGGCTCACGGCGAGATAGTGGAACTTGAAGCGGTTGTAGTAGGCGATCAGCCCGGCGAACTGCTGGATGTCGTCCGGCTCGAACTCGAGCTCGGTCTCGGCGCTGCAGTGCCAGCAGTCCTGGCGCCTGGCCACCAGCGCTTGCTCGAACCAGGAGCCCACCGACTCGCGGCCGAACAGGCGCAGGTAGCCGGGCCGCGCGTCGAGCGAGAACAGCCGCTCGGGCTCAGGGCTGCGCAGCCACTGGAACGCCGCCGGCAGCTGGCCAGGCTTGAATTCGTCGCTTTCCTCGGTGGCCGGAGCGCGCTGCTCGACATCGGACATTGTGCCGGGCATGGCGACCTCAAGCGCCGGGGTATTGCCGCCATGGGCCAGGCGCAGCCAGCCGTCCGCGCCCCATTCGACCCGCTGGATGGCCGTCTCGCGCCCCAGCGGCGAGCGGCGCGTGCCGGGCAGCGGCCGCCCGCACAGGTGCACCATGAAGGTCTCGCCGTCCGGCGTATCGACCAGATCGGCATGGCCGGCGCGCTGCAGCGGGTTGTCCGGCTCCTGGCGGCTGGTCAGCACCGGGTTGTCCGGGTGCACCTCATAGGGGCCGGCGATCTCGCGCGAGCGGGCCATGGTCACGGCGTGGTCGTAGCCGGTGCCGCCCTCGGCCACCAGCAGGTGGTACCAGCCGTCGCGGCGATAAAGATGCGGCCCCTCGGTAAGCTTCATCTCAGTGCCGGCGAAGATGTTGCGGATCGGGCCGACCAACTGCCTGCGCTCGACGTCGTACTCCTGCAGCAGGATTCCGCCGAAGCGGTCGCCGCCCTCGCGCCGGCGATAGTCCCACTTGAGATTGACCAACCACTTGCGGCCGTCGTCATCGTGGAACAGCGAGGGATCGAAGCCGCTGGAGTTGAGATACACCGGATCGCTCCACGGCCCCTCGATGCTGGGTGCGGTGACCAGGTAGTTGTGGCCGTCCTTGAAGTTGCCCTCGTAGCGCTTCATGTCGGTGTAGATCAGCCAGAACAGGCCGTCGGCATAGGAAAGGCACGGTGCCCAGATGCCGCAGGAGTCGGGATTGCCGCGCATGTCGAGCTGGGCGGCGCGGGCCAGCGGCCGGCTGAGCAGCCGCCAGTTGGCCAGGTCCCGCGAATGGTGGATCTGCACCCCGGGGTACCACTCGAAGGTGGAGGTGGCGATGTAGTAGTCCTCGCCCACACGGCAGATCGAGGGGTCGGGGTTGAAGCCGGGAAGAATCGGGTTGCGGAGGGTATCGGTCATCGGTGTCATCCCTTGACGGAGCCGCCGGTCAGTCCGGCCACGATGTATTTCTGCGCGGCGAGGAAGAAGATCACCGCCGGCGTGATGGTCAGCGTCACGAACGCCAGGATCATGTTCCACTGGGTCAGGTATTCGCCCTGGAACTGCATCATGCCGAGCGGCCAGGTGTAGATGGAGCGGTCGTTGAGCACCACCAGCGGCAGCAGGAAGTTGTTCCAGCTCTGCACGAAGACGAATACCCCCACGGTGGCCAGGATCGGCGTCGACAGCGGCAGGGTGAACGACCAGAAGAAGCGCAGGTAGCTGCAGCCGTCGACGTAGGCGGCCTCGAACAGCTCTCGAGGCAGCTGATCGAAGAACGCCTTGAATAGCAGGATCGCCAACGACAGGCCGAAGGCCGTCTGCGGTAGGATGACCGCCCAGTAGGTATCCAGCAGGCCCAGATCGCGCACCTTGATGAACAGCGGCAGGATCGCCGCGGCGAAGGGAAACATCAGCCCCAGCAGCAGGTAGGAGAGGATCATCTTCGAGCCGAAGAAGCGGATCTGCGAGAACACGTAGGCCGCCGCCGCACCCACCACCAGGGTCAGCAATACCGTCATCGACGAGATCAATAACGAGTTGCCCAGGTAGCGCCAGAAAGCGCCGTCGAGGAAGATCGCAACGTAGTTCTCCGCGTTCCAGGTATCCGGCAGGCCCAGCGGATTGGTGCGCAGCTCGGCGTTGCTCTTGAAGCCACCGAAGAAGGAAGCCAGCAGCGGTCCAATGACCAGGCTGGCCACCAGGATCAACACGATCACGCGCAGCGTATTGCGGAAGGTCGCACTGTTCATGGACGCTCCTCCTTCGCCGTGGCCCGCTGGTAGAACAGTGCGATGCCGATGGCGAGCACGAACAGCACCACGGCGGCAGCGCTACCGAAGCCGATGTTGAGCCGCGACAGACCGAAGGTATAGAGATAGGTGACGATGGTATGGGTCGAGTTCGAGGGCCCACCGTTGGTCATCGGAATGATGATATCGAAGATCTGCAGCGAGCCGATGATGGCAAAGAAACCGCTCACCACGATGGCGTGCTTGATCATCGGGATCTGCACGAACAGCGCCACCTGGCGCGGCTTGGCCCCTTCGAGCTTGGCCGCCTCGATCAGGTCCTTGGGCACGCTCTGCAGCGCAGCGATGTAGATCATCATGTGGAAGCCGAAGTACTTCCACACGATCACCGTCATGATTGCCGGGAAGGCCCACTGGCGGTCGGCCAGCACGTAGACCGACTCCTGCCCCAAGGCCTGGAACATGAAGGCAGTGATGCCGTAGTCGCCGTCGAAGACGAAGCTCCAGATCAACCCTGCTGCCACTTCGGCAAGGATATAAGGTAGGAAGAACACTAGCCGGAACAGCGTATTGGTCGGCGTCTTGCGATACACCAGCAGCGCCAGGCCCAGGGCCAGCGGCATCTGGATGATCAGCGAGACGAGAATCAGCTTGGCGGTATTCCACAACGCAGTATGGAACACCGAATGGTCGAGCAGGCGCGCGTAATTCTGGGTGCCGACGAAATCGCTCGGCGAGCCGTAGCCGTTCCACGAGAAGGCGCTGTAGTAGGCCGCATCGGCCAGCGGCAGGATCACGAACAGCGAGAACAGGATCAGCGCCGGCGGCAGCAGGATCAGCACGGCGGTGAACTTGCCGCTGGCCAGTCCCTGCCGCAAGCGGTCGGCGTTGCTTCTCCTGTGCACGGCGGGTCGGGTCATGGTAGTCATGGCAGATACCGTTCAAGGGGATATGGCCCGGCACGGCGAGAGTGCGGCGCCGGGCGTCGCATGATTCAGCGAACCGGTTCAGCGGAACTGCCAGGCCTCCTCGACCCGGGCGGCCGCCTCCTCGGGCGTGGTCGCGCCCTGGGCCAGGTCGCCGCTGATATCGTTGACCGTGGCGCCGACCGAAGTGCCCAGCGCCTGGTCGAGGAAGACCTGGTGGAAGTTGGACTCGCTGAGGATCTCTGCCACCTTGCGTGCGTAGGGCGTGTCGAGCGCCTCCTCGGAACCATGGGCTACCGGCACGAAAATGCCCAAACGGGCGGCTTCGCGCTGGTTCTCCTCATTGAGCAGGAAGCGCAGGAAGTCAACCGCCTCGTCGGAGGCGTCGCGGGTCACGGCGAAACCGTTCATGCCGCCGAAGCTGTCATCGTTGCCGGCGCCCCCCTCCACCCGGGGAAAGCGGATGAACTCGAGGTCCTCATCGGGCACGCCCTCGCCGCTCATGGAGCGCTCCTTGGAGGGGATGTAGTCCCAGTCGCCCATTAGGTGCAGGGCCGCTTCGCCGTCGCCGAACATGGCGCTGGCACGCTCGTAGGTGGTCGCCATGAAGCCCGACTGGAACGGTTCCAGTTCAACGAACGACTGCAACAGCTCGCCGGCACGCACGAAGGGCTCACCCTCGAAGCCGCCGTTCTCGCCCTGCTTGGCCGCCTCGATCCCTTCGCCGCCGGCCAGCCGCGTGGCCAGATAGCCCCAGTAGAAATGCATCGGCCAGCCATCCTGGCCGCCCACCACCGCCGGTGTGATGCCGCTTTCGCGCAGGGTCGTCACTGCCCGCTGCAGATCTTCCCAGGTCTCGATGGCCTCGATATCGACCCCGGCCTGCTCGGTCAGCGCGGTGTTGGCCCAGAAGCCCACCACGGTGGCGTAGAGCGGTGCACCATAGATGCGCTCGTCCAGCGTGAAGGCTCGCACAGCCGACTCGGGGTAGAGATCCTGCCAACCGTCCTGCATCTCATCGGTGAGATCGCGCACGAAGCCGGCCTCGACCTGGTCGCGCAGCCCTTCGCCACCCCAGCTGTAGAAGATGTCGGGGCGCTGGTCGGACTGCAGCAAGGTCGGCAGGCGCGTCTTGTAGGCTTCGTTGGCGATGTATTCAAAGACCACGTCGACCTCTGGATTCTCCGCCTCGTACTCGGTGACTACGTCTTCGTAGTACTGCTTCTCGACGTCGCTGATCTCGACCCTGAGCACCCGCACAGTGGTGTCGGCCGCCGCAGCAAACGCGGCGAGGCCGGATGCGATGGCTACCGACGCAGCCAGGGTCCGTTTGGCATGTTCCGCCTTGGGCAGATGCGGTGGAAGAATGTGCATGGCGAGCTCCTTGTTGTGTTGTAAGCGAATGAATGCACAGTGTTTATCGAATGGCTTTGGCGGCTCAGCCCCAGCCCCCGTCGACGGCGAGTTCCTGGCCGGTGATCGCCGCGCTCTCGGTGCTGGCCAGGAACAGCACGGCCGGCGCGATGTGGCATGGCTCAAGTCGCAGCTTTAGGCACTGATGAGCCTGGATCGACGCCTCCTCCTCGGGGCCGATCCACTTCTGCAACTGGCGCTCGGTCATGACCGAGCCGGGCACCAGCGTATTGACGCGAATGTTGTAGCGGCCAAGATCGCGCGCCAGGCTGCGGGTCAGGCCATGCACCGCCGCCTTGGCGGTGACGTAGCTCGACAGTTCGGGAATGGCCATCTGCACGCTGATCGAGCCGAAGTTGATGATCGCGCCGCCGCCGGCCTCCATCATCTGGTGCGCCGCCGCCTGGGCGGCGAAGAACATCGGCCGCAGGTTGAGCGACATGCGCTCGTCCCAGTAGGCGACGTCGACCTCCTGCCAGGTATGGCGATCGTCGTTGGCGGCGTTGTTGACCAGTGTATGGATCGGCCCCAGCTCGCGTCCCACATCGGCGATCACACCCTGCAGAGCCTCGACATCGCGTATGTCGCAGCGGCGGTAGCGCGGCGGTCGTCCCGTTTCCGCCTCCAGTGTCTCCACCAAGGCCTGGCTGGCGGCATCGTCGATGTCGACGAAAGCGACTCGGGCTCCCTGCCGATGAAAGGCTCGGGTCAGCTCGGCGCCGATGCCGCTACCGCCGCCGGTAATGAAGACCACCCGCTGCTCGAGGCTGGGGTAGCGTGCCGCGTCGTTGCTCATGCTTTCTCCACTTAGTTTTTTCTATTTACTAACTAGAGACTGAACAAGCCTCCCAAACACGGCAATGATACGTTGGTAGTATTTGTTCTTTTAACCAGCCAAATCAGACGCATCCGCCTCCAGCCGAAAAAGACCTGCGGCCCTGCGGCAGCATGGCCGGGAGGAAGCGATTCGTTTAGTCTTGGAACCAACTATTACCACCGCTTCGAGCCGACAAGGGGAGAGTAGCCCTCGCGCGTCTCGGCGTGGAGTGGCATCATCGGAGCGCGATCACAGGCGTCCGACTTCATTCGTTTCTTCCGTTACGCTCCTGGCGTAGGGACTGCAAGGCCTCGTTCATCTATGTCAACCAGCTACCAGCAGCACAAGGCGGGCGACCTCCACTTCCTCAAGCGGCTCAATCGCAGCGCCATTCTCGAACTGGTACGCCGCACTCCCGGACTCACCCGGGCTGACATCGCCACCCAGGCCCAGCTCACCAAAGCCACCGTCGGCGCCGGCGTGCAGTCGCTGCTGAACCAGGGCTGGCTGCGCGAGGGCGAGCTGCTGAAGAGCAGCGGCGGCCGCCCGGGTCGCGCCCTGCATCTCAACGACGACAACCATGTGCTGTTCGGTGCCGAAGTGGGCGTGCACGGCTTGCGCCTGGTCGCCTGCACCCTCTCCGGCCAGGTGCTCGAATCGCATCACGAGCACCTCGTGCCGACCACCCCGGAGGTTACCGCCGAGCTGCTCGCGGAACTGCTGCGCGGGCTGATGCACACGGCATCGGTGAAGGGTCGCCACTGCCTGGGCCTGGGGGTCGCCCTGCCAGGCCCCATCGCGCCAGGCAAAGCCGTACTACGCCTGGCGCCCAACCTGGGCTGGCGCGACATTCGCTTTCTCGACCTGCTGCGCCCTCACCTGCCCCGCCTGGAAGGCACCTGGGTGATGGACAACGAAGCCAAGTCGGCCGCCTTCGGCGAGCTCTATTTCCGCACCGGCAATATTCCCGAATCGCTGATGTACGTCAGCGCCGGCACCGGGATTGGCAGTGGCATGGTCGAGGGCAGCCACCTTCCCCTGGTGACTCGCGGCGTTCAGGGTCTGGCCGGCGAAATCGGTCATACCGTGCTGCAGCCCGGCGGTCTCTACTGCCACTGCGGCAACCGCGGCTGCGCCGAGACCCTGGTCAGCGGCTGGTCGATCCGCGCGGCACTGGGCATCGCCGAGGAGGAGGATCTCATCGAGGCCCTGTTGCCACGCCTGAACGAGCCCGACGTGCAGGTTACGCTGCGCCGGGCCGGCGAGGCGCTGGGCATCCTGCTGCTCAACCTTCACCATACCCAGAACCCCTCCGAGATCGTGCTGGGCGGCTCGCTGACCCGGCTGGGCGAAGCACTGCTGTCGCCCGCTCTCGACTACTTCAAGGCCAATCAGAACCGGCTGTTGGGAACGACCCAGCAGGTCCCGTTGCGAGTGATCGAGGACTCCACCTTCATCGCCGCCCGCGGCGCCGCAGCCCAGGTGCTGGCCAGCATCATCCATGGCCCCAGCGACCTCAGCTGACCCGCTGCTCCCGCTGGCAGCGCGACCGACCAAAGTCGTAGTCGAGACATAAGTTCAGAGATTGAACTTACCCTTTCTCTCCCGCAGGATAAAGATGGGCGTCGTGGAATGCGCCCGTCGGTACGAGTCATTCATCGACAATCCCCGCAGGAGCCCAACATGTCCCTGGAAGGCAAGATGCTGATCGGCCGCGAAGCCGTCAGCGGCAGTTCCCAGCCCATCAACGCCGTCAATCCCGCCACCGGCGAGTCCCTCGCGCCCACCTATGGCGGCGGCACGACCGCCGAGGTCGAGCGCGCCTGCGAACTCGCCGAGAAGGCCTTTGCCAGCTACCGCGAGACCACCCTCGAAGCGCGCGCCGCCTTTCTCGAGACCGCGGCCTCCGAGATCGAGGCCATCGGCGACGAACTGATCGAGCGCGCCATGGCCGAGACCGGCCTGCCCCGGGCGCGCCTCGAAGGCGAGCGCGGCCGTACCTGCGGCCAGCTGCGCCTGTTCGCCTCGGTGGTGCGCGCCGGCGAGTGGCTCGACCTGCGCCTCGACCCGGCCCTGCCGGAGCGCCAGCCGATGCCCCGCGCCGACCTGCGCCAGCGTCACATTCCGCTCGGCCCCGTCGCCGTGTTCGGCGCCTCGAACTTCCCGCTGGCCTTCTCCGTGGCCGGCGGCGATACCGCCTCGGCGCTGGCCGCCGGCTGCCCGGTGGTGGTCAAGGGCCACTCCGCCCATCCCGGCACCTCGGAGCTGGTGGGTCGTGCCATGCAGCGTGCCGTCGAGAAGAGTGGCCTGCCGGAGGGCGTGTTCTCGCTGCTGTTCGGTTCGGGCCGCGAGATCGGCCAGGCGCTGGTGGCCGACCCGCGCATTCAAGCCGTCGGCTTCACCGGCTCCCGCGGCGGCGGCACCGCGCTGATGAAGACCGCCCAGGCCCGCCCGCAGCCGATCCCGGTCTACGCCGAGATGAGTTCGATCAACCCGGTGTTCCTGCTGCCGGAGGCGTTACGTGCCCGTGGGGCGCAGATCGCCGAGGGCTTCGTCGCCTCGCTCAACATGGGCGCCGGGCAATTCTGCACCAACCCCGGGCTGGTGATTGCGGTGAAGGGCCCCGAACTCGACGCCTTCGTCGAGGCCGCGGGCGATGCGCTCAAGGGCAGCGCCGCCCAGACCATGCTCACCCCGGGCATCCACGACGCCTACCAGCAGGGCGTGGGCCGGCTTTCGAGCAACGGCAAGGTACGCGAAATCGCCCGCGGCCAGGCCGGTGAATCCGCCCACCCGTGCCAGGCGGGGCTGTTCGTCACCGCGGCGGGTGACTTCCTCAACGATCCTGAGCTGCAGGAGGAGGTGTTCGGTGCTACCTCGCTGGTGATCGAGTGCGCTGACCTGGCGGAAGTGAAGCGCGTGGCAAGCCAGCTGGAAGGCCAGCTGACCGCCACGCTGCAGATGGACGACGGCGACCTCGACGCAGCCAAGGCGCTGCTGCCGACTCTCGAGCGCAAGGCGGGGCGCATTCTGGCCAATGGCTGGCCGACGGGCGTCGAGGTATGCCACGCCATGGTCCACGGCGGGCCCTACCCGGCCACCTCCGACAGCCGCACCACCTCGGTGGGCAGCGCGGCGATCTTCCGCTTCCTGCGCCCGGTGTGCTACCAGGCGCTGCCGCAAGGCTTGCTGCCCGAGGTGCTGCGTGACGGCAACCCCTGGGGTGTGTCACGGTTGGTCGATGGCAAACGCGAGGCATGAGACGTGAACGACAACGAGACGAACGTTTATCTTCCCCACGACGTGGAGCAGGCCCTGCTGGTGGGCCGCGTATGGCGCGCTGACGGCGGGCCGAGCACGGCCGGCCCCGCCCTGGTAGTGGTACGCCAGGGCGAGGTGATCGATATCTCCGCCCAGTGCGACTGCATGGCCGACCTGCTCGATCGCGACGATGCCGCCGCCTTCGTGCGGCGAGCCGAAGGCGAATCGCTGGGCCCCGTCGCCACCCTGCTGCAGAACTCGCTGGCCGAACCACAAATCACTCCTTACCTGCTCGCACCCTGCGACGTGCAGGCGATCAAGGCCTGCGGCGTGACCTTCGCCGTGAGCCTGTTGGAGCGAGTGATCGAGGAGCAGGCCGGCGGCGACGCTGCCAAGGCCAGCCAGTTGCGCGCCGAGCTCAACGAGGTGATCGGCCAGGACCTGTCGCGCATCACACCGGGCTCCGACGAGGCCATGGCGCTCAAAGCGGCGCTGCAGGCACGTGGCGCCTGGTCCCAGTACATGGAGGTGGGCCTCGGCCCGGATGCCGAAGTGTTCACCAAGTCGCAGCCGTTCTCATCGGTGGGTTTCGGCGCCCGCGTCGGCCTGCATCCGGCGTCGCAATGGAACAACCCCGAGCCGGAAATCGTGCTGGCGGTGGATGCCCTGGGCGCGCCCAAGGGCGCCACGCTCGGCAACGATGTCAACCTGCGCGACGTCGAGGGCCGCAGCGCCCTGCTGCTGGGCAAGGCCAAGGACAACAACGCCTCCTGCGCCATCGGTCCGTTCATTCGCCTGTTCGACGAACGCTTCACGCTGGACAGCGTGCGCCAGGCCCATGTGACACTGCGCATCGAGGGCGAGGACGACGGCTTCCTGCTCGAAGGCGAGAGCGACATGCGTGAGATCAGCCGCGACCCACTGGACCTGGTGCGCCAGACCGTCGGTGCGCATCACCAGTATCCGGACGGTTTCATGCTGTTCCTTGGTACCATGTTCTCGCCGATTCAGGACCGCGACGGCGAGGGCCAGGGCTTCACCCACCATATCGGCGACAGCGTCACCATCGCCACGCCGGCGCTGGGCGCACTGGTCAATCGGGTCGACCGCTCCGACAAGCTGCCGCCTTGGACCTTCGGGATACGCCAGTGGCGGGCTCATCAGCGCTGAGATCAAGAACAGGGCCCCCTAGGTCGCAGTGGCAGGGCGTGGCGCCCTGGCATTGCGACCTAGGCCGCATTGCCCATATGTTGAACATATGGCACTTTATGTGGCAAATCATCGACATGAGCTGCCATGACCGCGACACTGCCCAAGCGCCCCGTAAAGCCCGCCCGCCCCAGCGTGGTGGAGTACCTTGCCGAAGCCATCTTTTCCGGTCGCTACCAGCCCGGTGACTTCGTGCCCAAGGAGATCGACCTCTGCGAGCAGTTTGCGATCAATCGCTCGGCGGTGAGGAGCGACCTGCGTCAGCTTGTCGATGTCGGCATCATTGCGCGGATCTCCGGCCACGGCTCCAAGGTGCGCGACTACGAGGAGTGGAACATCCTCGATCCCTCGGTGACCGAGTGGATGACCCGCTACGCCTCGCCCAACCCGCGCATCCAGCGCGAGATCCTGGCCTTCCGGCTCGACGTCGAACCCTACGTGGCGATGACGGCGGCGCGGCGCGCCAAGGCGCTTGATCTGGTCGCCATCGAGGAGGCACTGGAGGGCATGAGTCGTCACCTGCATGCCGAGAGTGCCGAAGAGAAGCAGCGCTACAGCGACCATGACGTCGCCTTCCACGTGGCCATCTTCAAGGCCAGCCATAACATCGTCTGGGCGCAGCTCTCGCATATCCTGCGCCCATCGATCCATCTGCTGGTGGAAACTTCAAACGACAGTACCGCCGACCCCGAGGCCAGCTTCGAGCGTCACCGCCAGGTGATGGAGGCGATTCGCGCCCGCCGGCCCCGCGAGGCCTTCCTGGCTGCCCGCGAGGTACTGCAGGGTACCGCCGAGGCACTGGGCATCGAGCCGGGAGATGGGACGTTGGGCAGCTGGCTCGAGGTGGCACCCACCGCTACGCCTTGAAGGCCGGCGAGGGCAGACCGCGAACGCCAGGCTTCACGCGGAACAGGCTGCCCGCCAGCGCTTCCTGATCGCGGCCATCAGCCGCAGTGGTGATGAAGAGCTGATCCAGCTCGGGTCCGCCAAAGGTGCAGGATGTCACCCGCGAGGCGGGCAGGATCAAGGTCTCGCTCAGTGTTCCCTCGGGCAGGAAGCGGCTGACCCGCCCGCCGCCCCAGTGGGCGATCCACAGGCCGCCCTCCGCATCGCAGGTCATGCCATCAGGAAGGCCCTGAGTACCGTTGAAGCGCAGGTGTTCACGCTTGCCGGAAAGCCCATCAAGCGAAAGATCAAAGGCATAGACGAGGCCGGCCGCCGTATCGCTGTGGTAGAGCGTCCTGCCATCGGGGCTTATGGCAGGACCGTTGGCGACACCGTAGCCATCATCGACCCGGCGCAGCTTCGTCCCGTCGAGGCAATAGAGGGCACCCCGGCCCGTCTCACCCTTCTCGCCCTCTCTCTCCTTCATCGAGCCGAACCAGAGCCGTCCCCGGTCATCCACAGCCGCATCGTTGAAGCGGTTGCCCTCCGGCTCGTCGGGCGTGGTCCATCCGCCGACGATATTCGGCCCGTCCTCGTCGAGACGCAGGTGCACCAGCCGCGAGGCGAGCCCGGCAATGAAGCCATCGCCGTCATCGCGCGGCACCAGCCAGCAGCACGCCTCGTCGAGCGTCCAGTGGCGGGTTCTACCGCTGGCGAAGTCGTGTTCATGCAGGCTGCGACCCAGGATATCGACGAACAGCAGCTGACCGGCCTCTCCCCGCTCGGGGCACCACAGCGGCCCTTCCCCCAGCCGGGCCCGCCCCGACCAGGCGCACTGGATCATCGAGCCGTCGACCATGCGCCGTTCGCCTCCCAACCGGTTCAATGCGAATGTCTCGGCACTTCGGCGCCACGCGAGCCCCGCAGGAAATCGAAGTCGCACCCCTCATCGGCCTGCAGCACGTGTTCAATGTAAAGCTGGCGATAGCCGCCATCGCTGGCGATATGCCGCGACTTGGCGGTGGGATCGCTCTCGGCCAGGCGTGCCTCGAGTTCAGCGTCGCTGATGTCCAGATGCAGCCTGCCGGCATCGCAGTCGAGTTCGATCCAGTCGCCGTTGCGCACCGCGGCGAGCGGCCCACCGGCCGCCGCCTCGGGGGCCACGTGCAGCACCACGGTGCCGTAGGCGGTGCCGCTCATACGCGCATCGGAGATACGCACCATGTCGGTCACGCCCTGCTCGAGCAGCTTCGCCGGCAGGCCCATGTTGCCGACCTCGGCCATGCCGTGATAACCACGAGGTCCGCAGTTCTTCATCACCAGTATGCTATCGGCGTCGACCTCGAGCTCGGGGTCGTTGATGCGTGCCTTGTAGTCGTCGAAGTCCTCGAACACCACCGCCCGGCCACGATGGGTCATCAGTTCGGGACTAGCAGCCGAGGGCTTGAGCACCGCCCCGCGCGGCGCCAGGTTGCCGTGCAGTACGCACATGCCGCCATCCTCGCGCAGGGGATTGTCCAATGGACGGATGACCTCGTCGTTGTAGAGCGGCGCATCCTTGACGTTCTCCCACAGCGTCTTGCCGTTGACCGTGAGCGCCTCCTTGTGCGGCAGGCGGCCGGCCTCGCCCAGCCGGCGCAGCACCGCGGGCAGTCCGCCAGCATAGTAGAACTCCTCCATCAGGAAGCGTCCGGAGGGCTGCAGATCGACGATGGTCGGCGTACCACGGCCGACCCGGCTCCAGTCGTCGAGATCGAGCTCGACCCCGACTCGCCCGGCAATCGCCTTGAGATGGATCACCGCGTTAGTCGAGCCGCCGATGGCGGCGTTGGTGCGAATGGCGTTCTCGAAGGCCTGCTTGGTCAGGATCTTGGAGAGCGTGAGATCCTCGTCGACCATCTCGACGATGCGGTTACCGGAGAGATGCGCCAGCACGTAGCGCCGCGCGTCTACCGCGGGAATCGCCGCGTTGTGCGGCAACGAGGTGCCCAACGACTCGGCCATGCAGGCCATGGTCGAGGCCGTGCCCATGGTGTTACAGGTGCCCGCCGAACGGGACATGCCGGCCTCGGCGGCCATGAAATCATGAATCGAGATCTTGCCCGCCTTGACCTGCTCGGAGAGTTGCCAGACCACGGTGCCGGAACCGATGTCCCTGCCCTCATGCTTGCCGTTGAGCATCGGCCCGCCGGTCACCACGATGGTGGGGATGTCGCAGCTCGCCGCGCCCATCAACAGTGCCGGCGTAGTCTTGTCGCAGCCCACCAGCAGCACCACCGCATCCAGCGGGTTGCCGCGGATCGATTCCTCCACGTCCATGCTCGCCAGGTTGCGGGTGAACATGGCCGTGGGGCGCAGCAGCGACTCGCCGTTGGAGAACACCGGGAACTCCACCGGATAGCCGCCCGCTTCCAGCACGCCCTTCTTGACGTGTTCGGCCAGCTTGCGGAAGTGCGCGTTGCAGGGCGTGAGTTCCGACCAGGTGTTGCAGATGCCGATGATCGGCTTGCCTTCGAACTCGTGGTCCGGAATGCCCTGGTTCTTCATCCAGCTGCGGTACATGAAGCCGTTCTTGTCGGCGGTGCCGAACCACTCGGCGCTGCGCAAGGGACGCTTGCGGTCGGTCATACGAGGTCTCCTGGAACCGAAGGATCACGCACGCTGGCGTCGGGTCTGCTTCCAGCGGTCGAACATTACCGCCAGCAGCAGGATCGCGCCGCGTACTAGGTACTGATAGAAAGTGGGAACGTTGAGCAGGCCCATGGCGTTCTGCACGCAGCCCATGATGAGAACGCCCACCAGCACGCCGGTGATGGTTGCCACGCCGCCGGAGAGGGCCACGCCGCCCAGCACACAGGCCGAGATGACGGCGAGCTCCAACCCCATCGAGGTATTGGGATCGCCCAGTCCCATGCGCGAGGTGAGCAGCACCCCGGCAATGCCGGCCACCACGCCCTGCAGGCCGAAGACGATTACCTTGAGCCGGCGCACGTTGACCCCGGCCAGCGCCGCCGCCTCGGGGTTGCCGCCGGTGGCCAGCACGTTGCGCCCGAACGCGGTCATGTTGAGCAGTACGCCGAAGATCACGAAGCAGGCGATCATGGTCCATACCGGCAGGGTCAGGCCGAGGAAGGAGGCGCTGCCGAGGTCGAAGAACTCGGGCACGGTGATCATCACCGCGTCGCCGCCGGAGGTGATGTAGGCCAGGCCGCGCACGAACTCCATGGCGGCGAGGGTGGCGATCAACGAATTGATACCGAACTTCGCCACCACGAAGCCGTTGAAGGCCCCTACCGCGCCCCCGGCGAGTACGCCGCCGAGTACGCCGATCACCACGCTGCCGGAAGCCGAGGTGACCACGGCGGCGACGACGCCGGCGAAAGCGACGATGGAGGCTACCGAAAGATCGACCTCGCCCAGCGCCAGCACCATCATCATGGTGGTGGCGATGGTGCCGATCAGGGTGATGGAGAGCAGCAGGCCCACCATGTTGCGTCCGGTGAAGAAGCCCGGGATGAAAATCGCCAGTGCGATGAACAGGATCATGAAGATGGCGATCAATCCGGACGTGTCGAGCAGGGTGCGCAGGGGCTTGGGCAGCCCTCGGCGCGGGGACGCAGCCGTCGCACTGCGGTCTGCCCCTGCGAGTTTTTGGGTAGTCATGTCGTATCCCTCAGATGCCTCTTGTCATGTATTTGTCGTTGCGCTTGACGATGCACTTGTAGACAGTCTCAGGCAGGCAGCGCCAACCCCAGCAGACGCTCCTGGGTGGCCTCCTGGCGGGGCACGATGTCAATCAGTGCGCCGTCGCGCATCACGCCGATGCGGTCACAGATGGAGCTCACCTCAGCCAGATCGCTGGAGATCACGACGACGCTCTTGCCCTGCTCGGTCAGCTCGAAGAGCAGGTTGTAGATGTCCCGCCGAGCGCCCACGTCGATACCGCGTGTCGGCTCGTCCATCACGAACAAGTCGATCTTCTCGGATAGCCAGCGCGCCAGAATCACCTTCTGCTGGTTGCCGCCGGAGAGCGTGCCGATGGGCGTACGCGGCCCCGGCGTCTTGATACTCAGCCGCTTGATGTACTCCTCGGCGTTGGCACGTTCTCGGCGCGGGTCGCGCAGCAGCCCCCAGCGCTTGAAGAAGCGCCGGCAGCTTACGTTGAGGTTGTCGGCCACGCTGGCGACGGGAAAGATGCCCTGCGACTTGCGATCCTCCGGGCACATGGCGATGCCCCGGCGGATGGCCTCGCCAGTGCTGGCAAAGCGCCGAGCCACACCCTGGAGGCGCACCTCGCCCGCCTGGGCGGTCTCGACGCCGCATACCAGTCGCATCAATTCGCTGCGCCCCGCCCCCACCAGGCCGAACAGACCGAACACTTCGCCGCGCTTGACCGCGAAGCTCACGGGCGCCCTGAGCCCTCGACCCTCGATGGCGTCGATCTCGAGCATCACCTCGCCCTGCTTACGCTCGCGGTAGCCGTAGACATCCTCGATGTCGCGGCCGACCATCTCGCTGACCAGGGTGTCGTGATCGAGCGTTTCTAGGCTCTGGTGGGTACGAATGTGCTTGCCGTCGCGGAATACGGTGACCGCATCGCACATCTTGAAGACCTCCTCCATGCGATGGGTGACGTAGAGCACCACGCGGCCCTCGTCACGCAGCCGGGCGACGATGCGCTCGAGCTGGCGCGTCTCCTGCACCGACAGGCTGCTGGTCGGCTCGTCGAAGGCGATGATGCGCGCATCGCGCAGCAGCGCGCGGCCGATCTCTATCATCTGCTGCTGGCCGATGGAGAGATCCCGCACCTTGGTCGAGGGGTGGATGCTCCCCTCGCCGAGTTCTTCGAGGATGCGCAATGCCCGCTCGCGCAGCTGGCGTCGGTCGATGAAGCCACGGCTGACCGGAAGCTGGCCGAGAAGCAGGTTCTCGGCCACCGACATGTTTGGCGCCAGCGTCAACTCCTGGTAGATGATGGCGATACCCTGGCCGAGCGCCTCGCGGGCGTTGGCGAACACATGACGCTCGCCGTCGATCCACAGCGCTCCTTCAGTGACGCGGTTGACCCCGCTGAGCACCTTGAGCAGCGTCGACTTGCCGGCACCGTTCTCGCCCATCAGCGCATGTACCTGGCCGGCGTGCACACCGAAGCTGACCCTGTCGAGCGCCCGCACGCCGGGGAAGACCACGCTGATGCCGTCGAATCGAAGATAGGGTTCGGTCATGTTCACAGTCCGAGTTCGGCGCGCACTTCCTGCCAGTTGTCGCGCGTCATCAGGGTGCCGGAGGTTTCGGTGTTGGCCGGCGGCTCTTCACCTTCTGTGATCCAGCGATAGAGATCCTCCGCCGTCTGGCGCCCGTGCTGGGTGGAACTCACCGCAACGGTGCCGTGGAAGCCCGTCGGGTTGCTGCGTGAGAACTCGGCGAAGGCGGCACCCGAGCCGTTGATGCCCACGCCGATCACGTCTTCGGCACCCAGGCCGTACTGCTCGGTGGCGCGCACGCCGCCCAGCACGCTCTCCTCGTTGAGGGCGTAGATGATCCAGTGCTCGAACTCGCCGCGCTGTGAGATGACCGGCGAGGCGGCCGAGAAGGCGCTGCTGGTATCGGTGTTCTGCTGGGGTGCGTCGAAGATGTTGTCTTCCGGGAATCCCCACTCCAACAACGCGTCGGTGGCACCGTCGGTGCGCTCCTTGGCGGTGGGTAGCTCATAGTTGGTGATGCGCAGCGCGGCGACCTCCTGAGGATCCCAGCCGCGGGCCTCCATCTCGGCGGCAATCGCCTCGCCGACCTGCTGGCCAATCTTGTAGCCGGACATGCCCAGGTGCGGAACCTCCTCCATGGGCTCGCCGTCGCTGCCCACGAAGCGGTCGTCTACCGTGACCACCTTCATGCCGTACTGGTTGGCACGGTTCATGATAGCGGGGCCCAGGCGCACGTCGGGCGGGCAGATGACGAAGCCCTGGGCACCCTGGGAGTTGAGGTTGTCGATGGCACTCAGCACCTCCTGGCCATCCTCGCCGCCCAGTCGGACGACGCTGAAGCCCAGCTCTTCTCCGGCCTGAGTGGCGGCCTCCTGCTCGTTGATGAACCAGGCCTGCTCAGGCTTCTTGACGATGAAGCCTATCTTGACGTCCTCTTCGGCCGCCTGAGCCGCGCCGACGGTTCCGAGCGCCAGGCCGGCACTCAGGGCCAGACGAGTGAAGGTAGTGGTGAAAGTCATGACGTACTCCTAAGTCTCTGCATGTGTTGTTGTTGATGTTCAGACTCTTGGATCATGTGCCCGGGGCTTCTTCCTGGGCGGAGAACCGGTAGATCGTGCGCGTGCGATAGGTCTCCCCCGGCTCGAGAATCGTCGACGGAAAGTCGATCTGGTTGGGGGAGTCGGGGTAGTGCTGGGTCTCCAGCGCGAACCCGGAGCGATGCTCGTAGGCCTGGCCCCGCTTGCCCGTCAGGTCGCCGGCCAGGAAGTTTCCCGAATAGAACTGGATTGCCGGCTCGGTGGTGGCGATCTCCAGCAGGCGTCCGCTGTCGGGCTCCCACACCCTGGCGGCCAGCACGGGCTCACTGGGAGAAGCAGCCTGCTCGGCAAGAACGAAGTTATGGTCGTAGCCCTTGCCGAAGGTCAGTTGCTCGTTGTCCTGCTTGATGCGCTCGCCGATCGGCGTCGGTTGGGTGAAATCGAATGGTGTGCCTTCGACCGGGCGAATCTCGCCGGTGGGAATCAAGGTGTCGTCCACCGGAGTGAAGGCTTCGGCGTTGATCATCAAATGGTGATCGAGAATGCTGCCGCTGCCCTCGCCCTCGAGGTTGAAGTAGCTGTGCTGGGTGAGGTTGACCGGCGTCGCCTTGTCGGTAGTTGCCCGGTAGTCGACGAGCAACTCATCAGTGTCGGTCAAGGTGTAGGTCACCTCGGTTTCCAGCCGCCCCGGATAGCCCTCCTCGTCGTCCTCGCTGGTATAGCGCAGGACGAGGCCGGCCCCTTCGTCGTTCTCGAACGGCTCGGCCTGCCACAGCACCCTGTCGAATCCCTGCTGACCGCCATGAAGATGGTTGTCTCCATCGTTGCTCGCCAACGTATGGGTTTTCCCGTCGAGAGAGAACTGGCCGTCGGCGATGCGATTGCCGTAGCGCCCGATCAGGGCACCGAAGTAGGGGTTGGCCTGGCGATATTCGTCGGAGAGGTACTCGTCCAGCGCATCGAAGCCCAGCACGATATCGTCGAGTTCGCCCTGCACATCGGGAGTCTTCAGCGAGAGGATGATGCCGCCATAGTTGATGACACGCATCTCGATGCCATTGGCATTGGTAAAGCGATATACATCAACCTGGCGACCGTCGGGCAACTGGCCAAACACCGATTTTTCGACACCGTGCGCGTCGTCGGAAGGCGACTCGGCGCTGCCATGAACCTCGGCCACGCCCAGCAACAGTACGGCAGCCGCCGCACTCAGCGGCAGATGCAAGCCGGCACCGCGCGCCGAAGCGTACGTCAGTGGCATGATCTATCTCCTTGATCCTGGAATTGTTGTTGTCGGTGCGACGCATTCGCCGCGGATACAGCCGCTACAGTAGCCAGGCCTGACATAACCAACCAATACGCAAACTTGTTATTTTTGATATATAAACTGTTATCAAAAAAGAGAACGGAGAGGCACCATGCGCACGCTGGATGACGACTGGTTCCTGCAAGCACGACTAAAGTTGCGCCATTTCCAGCTCTTCCTGGCGCTCGACGAGCAGCGCAACCTGCATCGCGCGGCCGCGCAGTTGGGCATCAGTCAGCCGGCCGCTTCTAAACTCCTCGGCGACATCGAAGCCCAACTGGGCGTCAAGCTGTTCGATCGCCACTCACGCGGGCTCGTGCCTAACTGGTATGGAGAGGTGCTGGTACGGCATGCGCAAGCCATGCTGTCGGATCTTCGCAACACCGGCAAAGAACTCAATGCCCTGCTCGAGGGCAATGCCGGCAAGGTGGCCATCGGCACGGTAATGGCACCGGCGGTTACCCTGCTGGCCAGCGCCATCGAGCGGGTGCACCGCACCCACCCCAGGCTCAAGGTCAGCGTCGAGGTCGACGTCAGCAAGCGACTGGTGCCGAGGCTGTTGGAGGGCGAGCTGGATTTCGCCATAACGCGAATCCCGGCCGGGTTCCCGACCGACCCGTTCGTGTTCGAGGAGATCGGCGAGGAGGAGATCTGCTTCGTGTGCCGTGAGGGTCACCCGCTGTCGGGAGCTGAACCGCTGACGCTGGAGGCCATGGCCGCCTATCCGTGGGCACTTCAGCCCCAGGGGGCGCTGATGCGCCAACGGGTCGACGCGCTGTTTCTCTATCACGCCATCGCCCCACCGGCGCAGGTCGTCGATACCACCGACATCCTGGTGGCACTGGCGCTGATCGATCGATCGGATACGATCACGGCCACCACGCGCCAGGTGGCCGACCTGCTATGCGCCCCGACGCGCTTTCGCGTCCTGCCTTTCCATCAGCGGCTCAGTGTGCAGCCGTTCGGCCTTGTGAGCCTGAGGCGCCGCCGGCTCTCCCCGGGCGCGGCGACGCTGACGAGCATGATAAGGGAGCTGGTAGCCCATCAGCGCCAGCAAGGACTGATCTAACCCATTTCCAACTCATTCGATGAAGGGCTCCGTCGGCTCGCGCCAGGCAGCAAGGCAGGCATCCGCCACATGCCGCAGCGGGGCCAGGTCGACGTCGCTGCGACGCTCCCGGATCAGCTCGGCGAACCGGGCATAGAGGCCGGGGTACTCGCGCTCCTCGGCATCAAGCAGGCACTCGCCGTCGAGCTCCAGCCGGCAACCGCCCTGCAGCAGGCTGAGCCGCCCCACCTCGGTCTCGACGTGAATGCTCCATATCGGCGGGCTCGGCTGGCGAAAATCGAAGTCGGCCACGATCGGCGCGCCCTCGGTATCGTTGAAGGTCAGCGCCGCGGCGATCGGCGCCTGGCAGTTGCTCGGTACCCACAGCCGCGCATCGCGCAGGAAAAAGGCGCGAGGCAGTATCTCGGTGGCAATCGACAGCGCATTGATGCCGGGATCGAACACCCCCATCCCGGCCGGCTCCCAGATCCACGCCTGGCCCGGGTGCCATACCCGCACGTCCTCCCGCCAGTCGATCTCGACCCTCTGGATGCGCCGCTCCCGCAGCCACTCACGAGCCTGCTCCACGGCCGGGGCAAAGCGCGAGTGCCAGGCGGCGAACAGCGTGCAACCCTGCCGCTCGGCCAGTTCGACCAGATCCTCCACCTCGCTCAGGGTCGCCCCGGGCGGCTTCTCCAGCAATACGCTCCTGCCCTGTTCCAGCGCGATGCGCGCCTGAGCATAGCGCAGGTGCGTCGGCGTGCAGATGGCCACCGCTTCCAGTTCGGGATGCGCCTCGAGCATCTCACCCAGGGCGGCGTAGCCGTGTACCGGCGCGTGCCGGGAATGGGGATCCGCGGTGGCAGCCAAGTGAAAGTCGCGGCTTTCGGTGAGGGCCGGGAGGTGCTGGTCGCGGACGATCTTGCCCACTCCTACCAGGCCGATTTCGATCTCTTGCATTGCCAATTCCTTTGATTCGGATGGCGAGACGCTACGTCCCGCCTGAGGTAGTCACGACTAAAGTCTATGTTGAACATGAACGACATATGTTCAACATATAGGCGGAAAGTAACAATTAACAACCCTTGGAGCCCGTATGCTCAATCTCGCACCCCGTCATATCCTCATCGGCTCGGCTCTGCTGCTGGGCCTCTCCACGGCCCACGCCGCCGAGTACGAGTGGACCTTCCAGGCCTCCGAGACCTCCGGCGAGCCCAGCTTCAAGATCAAGCAGGAGTGGGCCGAGCGCATCTCCCGCATGACCGATGGCCGCGTCGAGATCGAGGTCATGCCGATCAATGCCGTGGTCGGCCCGACCGAGACGCTGGATGCGGTGAGTTCCGGCATCCTGCAGGGCCACATGACCGACCCCAGCTACTTCTCGGGGCGCGACCCCGCCTTCGGCATGCTGGGTAACCTGGTCGGCGCCTGGCAGAACCCTTACGATTTTCTCGAGTACATGAAGCACGGCGGCGGCGAAGACCTCTACAACGAACTGGTCGAACCCTACGGCGTGCACCTGATCGGTGCAGCCACCTTCCCGCTGGAGTCGGTGCCCTCCACCGTGCCGATCGAGTCCTTGGAGGACTTCGAAGGCCTCAAGATCCGCGCCCCGCAGGGCATGGTCTATAACGTCTTCGAGCGCATCGGGGCAAGCCCCGTCAACCTGCCCGGCTCCGAAGTCTATACCGCGCTGGAGAAGAAGGTCATCGATGCCGCCGACTCCACCGTGCTCTCCAACAACGACGCCATGGGCCTGCACGCCTTCGCGCCCTACCCGCTCTACCCCGGCTTCCACTCGATGCCGATGATCGCCGTGTCGATCAACAAGCAGATCTGGGATGAGCTGCCGGAAGAGCTGCAGACGACCCTCGAGACCGCCTTCGACGGCATGGCCTACGACCTGATCGCACGGCTCAAGGCCCAGGACATCGAGACCCTGCAGCGCCTGCAGGAAGACCCGGACGTTCACCCCTACGACCTGCCCGCCGAGGAGCGTCGCAAGTTCAGCGCCGCTGCGGAAGCGGAATGGCAGGAGTGGGCCGGCGAGAACGAGATGACCCAGAAGGTCTACGACTCCGCCACCGCCTTCCTGCGCTCGCGCAACCTGCTCTGAACCACACACCGGCAACCGCTGCGGGCCGCCAGGCGTCTGGCGGCCCGCAGCGCCACTAGAGATACGCCATGTCGCAGCAACAGCATGACCCCAAGCCCCTGCCCGAACAGGAACTCGCCGACATCGTAGAGCATGTCGAGGATGTCTCGCCCGAGCGCAACGGTCTTGATCGGCTGGTGTCGAGAGGCGCCCGGGGCGCCGCCTGGATGATCCTGCTGGCCATGGCCATCAGCGTAGTCGAGGTCTTCCTGCGCTATGGGTTCAATTCCCCCACCTCCTGGGTCCATGAGAGCGTGGTATTCCTCATCGCGATCAGCTTCGCCCTGGGCGGCCCTGCCGCCATGGCACGCAATAGCCACATCCGGGTCAAGGTGCTCTACGACAACGTCGGCCCGCGCCTCAGGGGCTGGATGGATCGCTTCAACGACCTGGTGACGCTGGGTTTCTGCCTGGCCATGAGCTACGCCGCCTTCACCATGTTCTGGACAGCGTCTCACAGTCCGCTCGGCGAATGGCGCCTGGAGCGCTCCGGCACCTCCTGGAACCCCCCATTTCCGGCCCTGGTCAAGGGCATGATCCTGTTCGCCCTGGCGCTGATGACACTGCAGGCATTGTTGCACTTGATCCAGTCGTTGCGGGCTCGCCCCGGCCGGGAGGTGCGCTGATGGATATCTCGACCGCTACCCTGCTGATGGTCGGGGCCATCTTCGCGCTGCTGGTGACAGGCCTGCCGCTGGCCTTTATCACCGGCCTGGTGGCGATGGCCTTCACCTTCGGCTGGTTCGGCGAAACCGCGCTGCCGCTGGTCACCAGCCGCGTCTACGGCTTCATCACCGAGTACTCGCTGGTTGCGGTGCCGATGTTCGTGCTTATGGCCTCGCTGCTCGACCGCTCCGGCATCGCCAAGGATCTGTTCAACGCCATGCGTGTGTTCGCCGGCCGCCTGCCCGGTGGCGTGGCGGTGCAGACCATCGTGGTGGCGTTCTTCCTCGCCGCGCTGTCCGGAATCATCGGCGGCGAGATCGTGCTGCTGGGCATCCTGGCGTTGCCGCAAATGCTGCGCCTGGGCTACGACAAGCGCCTGTCGATCGGCGTGGTATGTGCCGGCGGCGCGCTGGGCACCATGATGCCGCCGTCGATCGTGCTGATCATCTACGGCCTGATCGCCAGCGTCTCGATCGCCGAGCTATTCACCGCGGCGATCACGCCTGCCGTCATTCTGATGGGCTCCTACATCGCCTACGTACTGGTGCGCTGCCTCAAGAATCCCGACATGGGACCGCCGTTGACCGAGGAGAGCCAGGACAACCCCTTCACCGGCAGGCTCGACGCCGCCAAGGCAATATTGCTCCCCGGGCTGATCGCCTTCCTGGTGCTCGGCACCATCTACGGCGGTATCGCCTCGGTCACCGAAGCGGCGGCCATGGGCGTGTTCGGTGTCATCCTGGCGATCATAGTGCGCCGCGAATTCTCGCTCTCCATGCTGCATCACAGTCTGGGCCAGACGCTCAACACCTGCGGCATGATCATCTGGATCGGCATCGGCGCCGCCGCCCTGGTCGGCGTCTACAACCTGATGGGCGGCAACCGTTTCGTCTCGGGCCTGATCCTGGGCCTCGAGGTGGCACCGATCGTCATCATCCTGGTGATGATGGGCATCATGCTGGTGCTCGGCCTGTTCCTCGACTGGATCGGCATCGCCATGCTCGCCCTGCCGATCTTCCTGCCCATCGTCACCGAGCTGGGCTTCGACCCGATCTGGTTCGGCATCCTGTTCGCCGTGAACATGCAGGTCTCGTTCCTGTCGCCGCCCTTCGGCCCGGCGGCGTTCTATCTCAAGAGCGTGGCGCCGCCCGAGATCAGCCTCAAGGACATCTATGTCTCGGTGCTGCCGTTCATGCTCATCCAGCTCTGCGTGCTGGCCGCCCTGCTGCTATGGCCGCAGCTGGCGATCTGGCCACTCTAACCAATGTCCAATACGAGGAATCACGCCATGCGCCTGATTCAATGCGAGCACCATGGCCGTATCCACGCGGCCCGGGTCGAAAGCGACCGTGAAGTGCGCCTGCTCGACAGCGACACCTACACACTGGCCCGCCGCGCCATCAGCGCGGGGCAATCGTTGGCCGCCACCGTCGAGTCGGCACTCACCGAGACCCGCCTCGACTACCAGCGACTGGTCGACAAGAAACGCCTGCTGCCGCCGCTGACCCACCCCGACCCGGCGCACTGCCTGGTGACCGGCACCGGCCTCACTCATCTGGGCAGCGCCGATACGCGCTCGGCGATGCATGCGAAAACACAGGTGAGTGAAGCGGAGCTCACCGACTCCATGCGCATGTTCAAGCTCGGCGTGGAAGGCGGCAAGCCCGCTGCGGGCAGCGTTGGCGCCCAGCCGGAGTGGTTCTACAAGGGCGATGGCAGCTGTGTCGTCGCGCCCGAGACGGAGATTCCCGTGCCGCCCTTTGCCGAGGATGCCGGCGAGGAGCCGGAGCTGGCCGGGCTCTACGTGATCGGCGACGACGGCCAGCCCTGGCGGGTCGGCTACGCCATCGGCAACGAGTTCTCCGATCATGTGACCGAGCGTTTCAACTACCTGTGGCTGGCCCACTCCAAGCTGCGCGCCTGTAGTTTCGGTCCGGAGCTTCTGATCGGTGAGTTGCCCAAACATCTGGAAGGCACCAGCCGCATCGTGCGCGGCAACGAGACGGTCTGGGAGAAGCCCTTCCTCACCGGCGAGGCCAACATGGCCCACAGCCTGGCCAACCTGGAGCATCACCACTTCAAGTATGCGGGCTTTCGCCGTGCCGGTGACGTGCACGTGCACTTCTTCGGCACCGCCACCCTGAGCTTTGCCGACGGCATCCAGACCCGCGACGGCGACCGCTTCGAGATCGCGCTGAGCGAATTCGGTCGCCCCCTGCGCAATCCACTACGCTTCGAGGCAGACCAGCCAGCCATCGAAGTGAAATCGCTCTGAGAGCAGCAAGGAGTTCGACATGTCCCTGGAAGGCAAGATGCTGATCGGCCGCGAAGCCGTCAGCGGCAGTTCCCAGCCCATCAACGCCGTCAATCCCGCCACCGGCGAGACCCTCGCGCCCACCTATGGCGGCGGCACGACCGCCGAGGTCGAGCGCGCCTGCGAACTCGCCGAGAAGGCCTTTGCCAGCTACCGCGAGACCACCCTCGAAGCGCGCGCCGCCTTTCTCGAGACCGCGGCCTCCGAGATCGAGGCCATCGGCGACGAACTGATCGAGCGCGCCATGGCCGAGACCGGCCTGCCCCGGGCGCGCCTCGAAGGCGAGCGCGGCCGTACCTGCGGCCAGCTGCGCCTGTTCGCCTCGGTGGTGCGCGCCGGCGAGTGGCTCGACCTGCGCCTCGACCCGGCCCTGCCGGAGCGCCAGCCGATGCCCCGCGCCGACCTGCGCCAGCGTCACATTCCGCTCGGCCCCGTCGCCGTGTTCGGCGCCTCGAACTTCCCGCTGGCCTTCTCCGTGGCCGGCGGCGATACCGCCTCGGCGCTGGCCGCCGGCTGCCCGGTGGTGGTCAAGGGCCACTCCGCCCATCCCGGCACCTCGGAGCTGGTGGGTCGTGCCATGCAGCGTGCCGTCGAGAAGAGTGGCCTGCCGGAGGGCGTGTTCTCGCTGCTGTTCGGTTCGGGCCGCGAGATCGGCCAGGCGCTGGTGGCCGACCCGCGCATTCAAGCCGTCGGCTTCACCGGCTCCCGCGGCGGCGGCACCGCGCTGATGAAGACCGCCCAGGCCCGCCCGCAGCCGATCCCGGTCTACGCCGAGATGAGTTCGATCAACCCGGTGTTCCTGCTGCCGGAGGCGTTACGTGCCCGTGGGGCGCAGATCGCCGAGGGCTTCGTCGCCTCGCTCAACATGGGCGCCGGGCAATTCTGCACCAACCCCGGGCTGGTGATTGCGGTGAAGGGCCCCGAACTCGACGCCTTCGTCGAGGCCGCGGGCGATGCGCTCAAGGGCAGCGCCGCCCAGACCATGCTCACCCCGGGCATCCACGACGCCTACCAGCAGGGCGTGGGCCGGCTTTCGAGCAACGGCAAGGTACGCGAAATCGCCCGCGGCCAGGCCGGTGAATCCGCCCACCCGTGCCAGGCGGGGCTGTTCGTCACCGCGGCGGGTGACTTCCTCAACGATCCTGAGCTGCAGGAAGAAGTGTTCGGCGCCACCTCGCTGGTGATCGAGTGCGCTGACCTGGCGGAAGTGAAGCGCGTGGCGAGCCAGCTCGAAGGCCAGCTTACCGCCACGCTGCAGATGGACGACGGCGACCTCGACGCGGCCAAGGCGCTGCTGCCGACTCTCGAGCGCAAGGCCGGCAGGATCCTCGCCAATGGCTGGCCGACGGGCGTCGAGGTATGCCACGCCATGGTCCACGGCGGGCCCTACCCGGCCACCTCCGACAGCCGCACCACCTCGGTGGGCAGCGCGGCGATCTTCCGCTTCCTGCGCCCGGTGTGCTACCAGGCGCTGCCTGAGGGCTTGCTGCCCGAGGTGCTGCGTGACGGCAACCCGTGGAAGATCTCGCGGCTGGTGGATGGCGAGCGCGAAGTGTAGCGCTCTGCCGCAGCGTCTTTCTAAAACCTATGGCGGCCTACGGCCGCCTTTTCCTTCCCAAGAACCCAATTCGAATTAGGCAATTTATTGCCCGCCGGGCAAGATCTTGCCCGCCCCGGGCAACTTCTTGCCTAATGTTAATTAGCATCTCGTCTTGAGAAATGTCTAATTGATTGATTCAAAATGAGTTGGCAAAAAGCGGCACACCTCCTGCTCCTTATGAACCGTCCATCGGGACATTTCATTCACATCGTCAAGGAGCAGACCATGCCGACTCCCTGCTATATCAGCATCGAAGGCCAGACCCAGGGCAACATCACCGCCGGTGCCTTCACCCCGGACTCCGTGGGCAACATCTACGTGGAAGGCCACGAGGACGAGATGCTGGTCCAGGAGTTCAAGCACGTCGTCACCGTGCCCACCGACCCGCAGTCCGGCCAGCCTTCCGGCCAGCGCGCTCACAAGCCGTTCGTCTTCACCGTGGCCCTGAACAAGGCCGTACCGCTGATGTACAACGCCCTGGCTTCCGGCGAGATGCTGCCCAACGTCGAGCTGAAGTGGTACCGCACTTCCGTGGAGGGCAAGCAGGAGCATTTCTTCACCACCACCCTGACCGACGCCACCATCGTCGACATCAACCTGCGCATGCCCCACGCCCAGGACGTGACCAAGGCCGAGTTCACTCAGCTGATGGACGTCTCCCTGGCCTACCGCAAGATCGACTGGGAACACACCGTCGCCGGCACCTCCGGTTCCGACGACTGGCGCGCCCCGATCGAGTCCTGATCGGCTCGCCCTCGCCCCTGCCCGACCGCTCGCCGGGCGGGGGCGATTCGCCTCGCGACGCCAGCGTTCTTCATCGAGCGCTGGCGTCGCGGCGTGTAAGAGATCGCCGACACGGGTTGTCAGCGTTCGTCCCTTCGTGCCGTTTCGCTCTTGTCTTGTCGGATACGGCACGTAACCTACCGTCGCGGCATCTTTCGCCGTGGCGGTGGCTCACCGCATATTCGTCTTCCAGGAGGGAAGCATGGCCGCTGAAACCGGACTCCAATTCACCCTCGCGCTCGCCGGGGCTGACTCGGCCGACCTGGCGGTGGTCGACTTCACCCTGGAGGAGGCGCTCTCCGCGCCCTTCACCCTCACGCTACGCTTCGCCAGCCGTGACGGCAGCCTCGCCGCGAGTGACATCCTCGACCGCCCGGTGAGCCTGACGATATGGCAGGACGGCGAGGTGCTGCGCCGGGTGCACGCCATCGTCAGCGAGTTCGGTCGCGGCGACCGCGGCCACCGGCGCACGATCTACTCGCTGGTCGCGCGCCCGGCCGTCTGGCGCCTGGGCCTGCGCCACAACTCGCGCATCTTCCAGCAGGTCTCGCCGCTCACGGTCATCAACACCCTGTGCGACGAGCGCGGCCTCACCGACGTGGCCTTCGCCGCCACCCGTGAACCGGTCGAACGCGAGTACCTGACCCAGTACCGCGAGAGCGACCTCGACTTCATCCAGCGCCTGGCCGCCGAGGAGGGGCTGTTCTACTTTCATGAGTTTGAAGATGCTCCCGGTGGCACCCACCGCCTGGTATTCGCCGACGCGCCCCAGGTGCTGGCCCACCTGGGCAGCCGCACCTACCACGGCCGCGCCGGCGGCACCCCGCCGAGCCGCCACGTGCGCAAGCTCGAACAGCTCGCTCGGGTCGCCCCGGCTTCGGTCACGCTCAAGGACACCTCGTTCAAGAACCCCGCCTACGCCCAACTCCATGAACACGCCGCGGACGGCCTGGAAGAACACGCCCAAAGAGACGACTACGAACACTACGACTACCCCGGCCGCTACAAGGCCGACGCCTCCGGCGAGGCCTTCACCCGCATTCGCCTGGAGCACCTGAGAAGCGACGCCCTGACCTGCGCCGCCGAAAGCGACCTGCCCGAGCTCGCCCCGGGCACGCGCTTCACCCTCACCGACCACGATCTCGACGAGCTCAACGTCGACTGGCAGGTAGTGTCGGTCACGCACACCGGCAGCCAGCCCCAGGCGCTGGAAGAGGATGGTGTCACTCAGGGTGATGCGGCGGGCCTTGGCCAGATGACCAAGTTCGACAACGAACTGGTGCTGATACCCGCTGACCAGGCCTGGCGTCCCAAACCCAACGCCAAGCCAAGAGTCGACGGCCCGCAGGTCGCCTTCGTCGTCGGCCCCGAGGGCGAGGAGATTTATTGCGACGAGCACGGCCGGGTCAAGGTGCAGTTCCCCTGGGATCGCTACGCCGAGCCGAATGAAACGGCCAGCGCCTGGGTGCGCGTCAGCCAGGGCTGGGCCGGCGGCGGCTACGGCAGTATCGCCATTCCGCGGATCGGCCATGAGGTGGTGGTCAGCTTCCTCGAGGGCGATCCGGATCAGCCGCTGATCACCGGACGCACCTACCACGCGGTGAATACCCCGCCCTACGAACTGCCGGCACACAAGACCCGTACCGTCATCCGCACCCAGAGCCACAAGGGCGAAGGGTTCAACGAACTTCGCTTCGAGGACGAGGCTGGCGAGGAGCAGATCTGGCTGCACGCCCAGAAGGACCTGGAACTGCTCACCAATAACGACCGCACCGAGGAGATCGGCCACGACAGCTTCCTCACCGTGCATCACGACCGCATTGGTGAGATTGACGGCGACGATCACCACACCGTGCGCGGCAACCGGCACGAGCAGACCGACGGCAACCAGCACCTCACGGTGCAGGGCACGCTGCACATCAAGGCCGGCCAGGCCTGGCTCAGCGAATGCGGCCGCGAACTGCACATCAAGGCCGGCCACAAGGTGGTGCTGGAAGCCGGCAGCGAAATGACGCTCAACGCCGGCGGCAGCTTCCTCAAGCTCGACGGCGGCGGCGTGACCCTGGTCGGGCCCACGGTCAAGGTCAACGCCGGCGGCAGCCCCGGCTCCGGCAGCGGCCAGGCCGTCGAGACGCCGCTGTTGCCGGGCCGGGCGGTGGCGGAAATTCATGAGGCAATACCGCCTACCTCGCTGCCCAAGCTCAAAGACTATCAGCTCTCCGAGGCGACGCTGCTGCCGCTGTGCGGCAAGCTGAGCGAGACCACCTGCAGCCGGGGGGATTGCCCATGCCTGGCTGGTTGAACCGAATCGGCGAGCGCAGCCACCCGGTCGAGAGCCCGGCGGCCGGTTTCGATGGCCGCCGCCCCCTTTATGCGGTGCTCGACCAGCGCCGTGCCCCGGAACGCTGCGCCGCCCTCGTGGGCCAGCCCGGCTGGAACGACTTCCTGACCCTGTTCGCCGGCACGCCTCTGGCGCCGCTGCTGGACGCCAGCCCCTGGCTGGTCGAACTCACGCCAGGCAGCGAGGCCTGGCAGGCCATCCGTTCGCTATGCACGGGGCAGCGCTTCGGCTGGGCCTTTCAGCCAACACAAGCGACCTCTTCCGATGATCTGGCCGATCACCTGCGCCGCCTGTTCGTGCTCGACGACCCCCACGGCGGCCAGTCGCTGGTGAACCTTCAGGATGGCGCGGCCTGGACGGCACTGCTCGCCGCCGTCAGCGACACCGCCTACGCCCAACTCATCGGGCCGTTGGGGCAGGTCGTCACGCCCACGCTGCTGCCGCACTGGCAGGCGTGGCAGCTCGTCGATGTTGCTAGCGAGACCACGGGCGACACCGTTAACGAGTCCAAGGCACCGCCGCTGACCCAAGCGCTGGAACAGGCCCTCAAGGAGAGTCCACGCGCCTGGTGGCTCAGCCGGGCGACCGAGACGCCGCTTTCGGCGCTACCGCCGGCGTGGCTGGAGCGGCTGGGGCAGATCGAGGCGGCGGGCATCAAGCAAGCGCATTACCTCCAGCGTCTGCTGCCCTTGATCTGCCAAGAGAGCGAGTCTTTTTCCTCGTCTGTCGAACAGGAACTGCGCGCCGACCTGCCGATGCGCAAAAAAGTACAAGCTTTGGAGAGCCTGGTATGAGCACAGGAGCACGCCCCGGCAGCCCTGAAAATCCACATGTCATCAACCGATTCGAGCTACTGGAGTCAGAGGGCGGCAGCATCGAGTCGACAGCACAGCACGTCTGCGAGGAGCAGTGCTGGGCCGACATTCTGTACCTGCCGGGCACCCGCACTTTCTGGCTGCTGACCGAAGAGGTTTCCGACATCTTGCTGGAAGCCAGCGAAACGCTGAGCAAATGGGTACAGGAAGAAGACCCGGCCGAGCGTCTGCGCAAGCTCACCGAAGAGGCCGGGCTGGAATGCCTGCTGCCGGCCCGAGCCGAGAACTTTCTCGATGAGAGCGAACGGCAGCGCTACCGGGAAACCTTCGAACGGCTCGCCGAGTTGACGCAAGACGACGAGGCCTCACTGGAAGCGCGCATTGCGCATCAGCGCACCATGTGGGATCACTTGTATCAATTCAGTACTCCGGGTGTGCTGGAGTTCTTGAATCGCCGTATCAGCAGAGACGCTCAAGAAGTCGCCCGGCTGGAACGCCAACTGAGGCAGCTTTACCAACAGGGCCTTGAGCGTGCCAGGGAGCAAGGCTATAGCCTGGAAGATGAGGGCTACTTCGGTCCTTGGGAAGGCGAGATCGCATCCGCGCTGGAAGCCTACCGCTCGCAGCGCGCCCAGGCCCAACGGGAGTATCACTTCAATCCTGGCGGGCAAGGTGAAGCCACGCCCTTCTCCCTGCAAGACGTACTGGCGGAGTACCAGCGCTTCATCCAGCTATGCGAGTCGATGCCGCCCCGTGAGGCGGCCAACGAGTGTCGCTTCGTCGGCTACGTGCAGCAATTGAGCGAGCAACAAGAAAGCAAGTACAACGATTACCTGCACAGTATCCTCACGCTTGCATCACTCGGCATCGCTACACCCGAATTGGCCCTCTCCTCTCCCAACCCACAGCTGCGCCAACTGCGCAATGGTGTGGAAGCCTTCGATGCTTACTGCCGTACGCTCAAGGAGAGCCTCGAACTGCACCAGGCAGTTGAAAACAAGCTGCGCGAATGGGAGTCCGGTACGGGTGGGCAAACCCAACTGCCCGTTTTCCTCTTCGAGCAGGAGAGGCAGCGCTATGAGGCCCTGCAGGAAACCCTGAATGACCTTCATGAGCGCGCTCGGCTGGCCGTGGAAGAGATGGAGCCAGGCCGCATGTTGGTCTGGCATACCGATATCGAAGACGACCGGCATGCCCTGGGCTACCAAAAACGCAAGATAGAGCTTCTGGTACAGAACGACTTCCCGCTGCGCGAATTCAGCTCACCGCAGGGACAGAAGTCCCTTAGCCACATCAGCCTGTTGCAGATGGTCCCTACCATGACCGGCAACGAGCGCTGGCGGCTCGAGCGCACGCTTAGAGCTGACGGGGTGCTGCCGGCACGACTGTGGGACGCCCCTGAGAGAGCGCTCTCACAATGGCTACAAGGGCGAGGTTGCCAGGCGATAGCGCATCGGCTGGATTGGCACGACGAGCCCATGGGATTCTTTCAGCCCGAGCGCTTCTTCGCTTATCTGGAAGAGCAAGGCCATGAGGTCGCCTCGCTGGATGATGCCGGCAAACAAGCCTGGGGCGAGGCACTGCAAAAGATCCTCTTTACTGGCCCCAGCCGCGAGGAGCTTCGCTTGTTCGATGCCAGTGCCCAAGCGCAGATGCTTCGGCTTGTGGGCATGGCACGACATGAGCTAAACGAAGCCCGCCAAGAGGGTGAGCGCGACACCCCTTGGGACGTTACCGAGCACTCCCCCAGCCTGACCTTCTTCGATGCCGAATTGAAGGCGGAAAATAAAGGTGAACTAAAAGGCAAAGGCCGAAACGAAATCGTCCTCGAGCGGGAGCAGCCCGGCCACTGGACGCTGGAACCCGACGGTGAATGGAGCCCCTCGGTCGAACTGACCTACAGTTGGGAAGCCAAGGGCACCTTCAGTCTGGCTCGTGGCGAACTCCCATTGGGCCAGCTCGTACTCCCCAGCAAGGAGCAAGCTCGCCCGGTTGTCGCTACGCTCACCGAACGCGGCGAACAGCGCGAACTGGGACGCTACGCCATTGTACTCGACGCCGTCGCCAAGGGCTTCGCCGGCGCCAGTCTGGCACTCGCCACCGAAATGGGGTTTTCCTTCGACAAGGATGGGCTCAGCGTTTCCGGCATCGACTGGGTCAAGCGGGAAGCGACAGGCGCCACACTGGAAGCCTTCGCCGGGGCGCGCCTCGGCATCGAGACACGCTGCGAGCTGCATTGGGAGCCGCCCCAGAACTTGCTGCGCATTCTCCCCCAGCGTGCTGCCATGGCCAGCCTGGGTATGCATCGCCCCAGCCAATCGCTGAGCGGCTGGCGCAGTATCGGCGTTGCTCAGATCGATGTCGAAGCAGCAGCGGGCATCGGTGGCAAACTCGGGTTCGTGCTGGGCATGAAGAACGGTAAGTTCGTGTTCAAGGTGTCGGGACGTTTCGTCTTAGGCAGGGGCGCTGGCGGTGGCCTCGCCATCGAACTCGACCCCGATAGCCTGGATCTCTGGCTGGTCATGCTCCACCGCGCCCTGGTGGACAACAACTTCGAAAAGCCGGAGTGGATCGATGAGGAAGCCTATGAAAGCATGAACTGGCTGGCCTACATCGCGACCACGACCCTGCTCAATGTGGGGCTGCTGGCTGCACGTGGCAGAACCGGCATCGAGCGAATCTACCGGGCCATGACCGGCGGACAGAAAGCGGGGCCGATTGCGTATGTGTTGGTCAATGACCCGCGGAAAGACGAGCTGCGCAGGTGGGTACAGCAGCTCTCTCCCGAAGCCTTGGGGGCGCTATTGCATTTGCTGATTAGCGAGCCAAGAGCTTTTGAGGTTGATGGGCAGGGTAGAGGGCGTGGCGGCAGCCAGAGCTTCAATGCACGGCAGGCATTGGATTTCCAGCAGATCGCTATCTCAAACTGCCTGGGCTGGATCGTGGAGGGCGTGACGATGAGTGTCTACGGCGCACAGTGTCGCTTCAGTCACGTGGCCCCCACTCCTGCACAATACCTCTTTACCAAGGCGGTGGTGCGTATGACAGAAGATGGCCGCCCTGCCAGTAATTACGGCGATGTAGCCTACCTCAACAACCGACATCGATTGGATAGATTTATGGTTAGAATCTCTGGAACAAATAACGAAGATGCGATGCTCGCTAGAGAAGATTACCAGCGATCATCCAAAGGTCTTGGGGTAATCAATTGTGCTACATCAGTCTCCTACTAGAACAGGGAGTGGGCCAATGAGCCGTCCTTTTATGATTGCATTGGCAGCCTTGGCGTTTTCACTGCTGGCAATCCCCACGGCCTGGGCGTTAGATGATGAGGCTCAAGCCGCCAAGGATGAGGGCATGCGGCTATGGGGCATTCATCAGTGGATAAAAATGCAGCCATATCTGGAACATGCTGCTGATCAGGGTGATGTTGAATCCATGTACTATCTGGGCGAGGCGAACCGGCTGTTAAGTCGAGGACTTTCACTCGCCGCCCTGGAGTGGTATCACAAGGCTGCGCAAGAAGGCGAACCCTATGCCATGTTGAGGCTCTATGATGGCAGTGCCTGTGAGCTGGGCGATGTCTGCCCTGAAGAGGGCAACGATTGGCGCGAAGCGGCCCTCGCTGTCACGCTGCCCAAGGCAGAGGCGGGTGACGCCGATGCCATGGGGGCGCTCTACGATATCTATACCTACATCGACCGGCATGACGAGGCTATGGAATGGCTCCTGCGATCCGCCGAAGCCGGCAACTTGGACTCCATGAACTGGCTCGGCCATTTAGCGCGAGACGATGAGGATAAGTACGCCACGGAGACCGAACGCCTGGAAGCTGCAGCGGAATGGCATCGCAGGGCCGCCGAAGCCGGTTATGCCCCGGCCATGAATGATCTTTCATCTGTATTGAACAATCTTGGGCGTCGTGAAGAAGCCTGGGAATGGATGGTGCAAGCCTCTGAGGCCGGTCATATTAACGGCAGACGCTGGCAAGCAGCTTGTTATATCGTCCCTGATGCTGAAGAGCGTGAAATTTGTCAAACAGAGAAGGATCCCGCTAAAGGCTGGGCTATTCTTCTCGCTATCAGTGAAGAGGTATCCGGCACTACTTCTGAACGAGCCCTTCGGATTTACGGAGACAAGGTCACTCCTGAGCAACGTGAAGAAGGCGAGCGAATGATGGAAGAATGGCTCAATCGTGAGCCGCCACTCTCCTATTTTCCGGACAAATTTGGCTACTGATGTCGATAAGCAGACGCAAAGCCGCGGCGGCGTTGGTAGCCTTGGCGATTTCGCCTATCGCAACGTCAGCAGCTTGGGCTTTGAATGAGGAAGCGCAAGCCGCCAAGGATGAAGGGATGCGGCTTTACAATGCCCATCAGCGTACGACGAGCATGCCGTACCTGGAAATCGCCGCGAACGCTGGCGATGTGGAGGCGATGTATTATCTCGGTGAAGCTCACCGCCTACGTCACCTGGGTATGACCCAAGCCGCCCTGGAGTGGTATCACATGGCCGCACAACAGGGCGAGCCCCATGCCATGTTGAGGCTCTACGATGGCAGTGCCTGTGAGCTGGGAGATGTCTGCCCTGAAGATGGCAACGATTGGCGCGAAGCGGCCCTCTCTGCCACATCGCAGAACGGCACACGGTGAGCGTTGCTGCGCCGTGAACATCTTGTCCTATCGACTTCAACGGGAAGTTGGGTCACCAAGGACCAAAGCATTATCGCCTACAACCTCGGCTTTCTGCTCGAGGCAGTGCCTCATCTCGGACTGGCCGCCTTTCGCATGGGGCTGCCTGGTTCATGAACCATCACGTCAACCGCCGCACTGCCAGCTCCACCCCACGTAGCTCGGCCAGCCCTTTCAGGCGTCCGTAGAGCGGATAGCCGGGGCGGGTGTCGCGGCGCTGGTCGTCGAGAATGTGGTGGCCGTGGTCGGGCCGCAGCGGCAGGCGTGGGCCGCCTTCGCGCTCGCGGCGCCGCTCCTCCTCCACCAGCGCCTGGATCACCGTCACCATGTCGACGTCGCCGCCGAGGTGATGCGCCTCGTGGAAGGTACGCGGGTCCGGCGCCTCGCGCCGGGTCGAGCGCAGGTGGGCGAAGTAGATACGCGGGCCGAAGCGCCGCGCCATCTCGGCCAGGTCGATATCCACCCGCACGCCGTAGGAGCCGGTGCACAGAGTCAGGCCGTTGGCCTCGCTGGGCGCCGCATCGAGAATCCACTGGGCATCCTCGGGGGTGGAGACCACCCGTGGCAAGCCGAACAGAGGGCGCGGCGGGTCGTCCGGATGAATGGCGAGTCGCACCCCGGCCTCCTCGGCCACCGGCACGATGGCGCGCAAAAAATACCCCAGGTTCTCGCGCAGGCACGCGGCGTCGATGCCGTCGTACTCGGCCAGCACCTCGCGGAAGCGCGCCAGGGTGTAGTGTTCCTCGGCCCCGGGCAGGCCGGCGATGACGTTGTTGACCAGTCGCTGGCGCGACACCTCATCCAGCCCTTCCATGTAACGCCTGGCCTCGGCTTGTTCGGCATCGCTGTATTCCGCCTTGGCGCCGCGCCGCCCAAGCAGGTAGAGGTCGAAGGCAGCCAGCGCGGCCTGGTCGAAACGCAACGCCAGGCCGCCGTCCGGCAGACGCCAGGCGAGATCGGTGCGGGTCCAGTCGAGCACCGGCATGAAGTTGTAGCAGACGGTGTCGATGCCGCAGTCGCCCAGGTGGCGCAGGGTCTCTTGGTAGGCCGCGATGTATCGCTCGCGTTCGGGCGTGCCCTGCTTGATTGACTCGTGCACCGGCACGCTCTCGACCACCGACCAGGAGAGCCCCGCGGCCTCGATCATTGCCTTGCGCTCGGCGATATCATCCGCCGGCCAGGCCGTGCCGTTGGGTATTTCGTGAAGCGCCGTGACGATGCCGGTAGCACCGGTCTGGCGAATCTCGTCGAGTGTGATCGGATCGCTGGGGCCGAACCAGCGCCAGGTGTGTTCCATGACGGTCCTCGCGGTATCAGGTGGGAGCATCGAGCTGCGCGAGCGCGGCGTCGAGGCCCTGGGTAGCCAGGCAGCGGTAGGCTGACACTACCGACGCCACGAAGCCGGCATGTTCGGCAAGCGCCGGGGGAATCACGGCGTCGAGTCCGAAGAAGGCGGGCACCAGATTCTCAGGATCCTCACCATGGGCCTCGTGCAGCAGTCTAAAGGTTTTCGCCATGGGGTCATCGACGGGGTAGACATTGCCGTGCAGATCGACTCCCAAGGTATAGCGGATCCATGCCGCCACGCCGAGTGCGGTGCACGGCACCTCACCTCCCGCTTCGAGTCGTGCCAGGGCGCCGTGAAGCCAGCGCTGGGGCAGCTTCTGCGAGCCATCCATGGCGATCTGCTGCAGGCGATGACGCAGGCTGTCGTTGGCGAAGCGCGCCAGCAGCGAATCAGCATAGGCGTCAAGGTCAGTCCCTGCGGGCATGCTGAGTGTCGGCGCCGCCTCCTCCAGCATATAGCGGCGCAGCAGATCATGCAGGTCATCGCGGCTCACGGCGTCGAACACCGTCTCGATCCCCTCCAGCGCACCCAGGTAGGCGAGCAGGGAATGGCTGCCATTGAGCATGCGCAGCTTCATGGTCTCGAACGGCGCCACGTCGGCGACCATCTCTACGCCCTCGGCTTCCCAGGCAGGCCGGCCGAGGGGGAAGTCATCCTCGACCACCCATTGCGAGAAGGCCTCGCCCACCACCGCGTTGGGGTCGTCGACGCCCAGCTCGGCCAGCCGCACATGGTCGTCCGCGGTCATGGCCGGCACGATGCGGTCGACCATGCTGCAGGGGAACGCCACCTCCCGCTCGATCCACTCGGCCAGCTCGGCGTCGCGACAGGCGGCGAGCTGTACCACGGCCGCTCGCGTGCGCCGCCCGTTGTCGGGCATGTTGTCGCAGCACAGCACCGTGAATGCAGGAGTTCCCGCTGCGCGCCGCCGGGCCAGTGCCTCGACCAGGATTCCCGGTGCCGTGCGAGGCGAATGCGGGTGGTCGATGTCATGGGCGATCAGCGGGTCGTCGCGCAACAGGCGGCCCTCGCTGGGATTGAGAAAATACCCCTTCTCGGTCACCGTCAGGGTGACGAGGCGCGTCTCGGGCGACGCCAGGCGCGCCAGCAGCACCTCGAGGTCCCTCCCCCACTGGCCGCCTTCATCGCGGCCGCTGAACAGCGCTTCCTCGATCACGCCGATCGCGCGCAGGGTGACATGGTCGCGGTCGGCGTATTCGGCGACATGATAGTGATAGCCGGCGTTGCGCAGCGCATCGACCAGTGCTACGCCGCCGCGCAGGTTGGCACTGCTCACCCCCCAGGTGGCGTCGCCGCTACGCTGCCGATAGCGCTCCAGGTAGACCGCCTGGTGGGCACGATGAAACGCGCCCAGGCCAAGGTGCACGATCGATACTTGTCCTTCTTGAGCGGCAGCCGCGAAGCGAGTTGTAGACATGATTCATCCTTTTCGTCACTGAATACAGGTCCGCCAGGTCTGGGCGCCTACTTGCCCATCAGCAGGTTGGGCAGCCAGAGCGAGAAAGCCGGGACGTAAGAGACAAGCAGCAACACGATCAGATTGCACGCCAGAAACGGCACGATGGCACGAGCAACACTGAGCATCTGAAGATTGCCGATGCCCGAGACGACGAACAGACACACGCCTACGGGCGGCGTCGTCAGGCCGATCATCAGGTTGAGCACCGCCATGACGGCAAAATGAATCGGGTCCATACCGATGCCGGTGGCCACGCCCAGCAGCGCCGGGAACAGGATGATCAACGCAGCGATCGTCTCCATGAAGGCGCCAACGAACAAAAGGATCAGGTTGAGAATCAGGATGACGATGATTGGATTCTCGCTGATCGTCAGGATCCCGGCGGCTACCATTTGCGGGATTTGCTGACTGGTCAAAATCCAGCCGAACAGGTTGGCCAGGCCCACCAACAGCAACAGGCCAGACGAGGTCAGCACCGTGTCGGTGAGAATCGCCGGCAGCTTGCGCCAGGTCAGCCCCTTGTAGACATACATCCCCACCACCAGCGCATAGAGGCTGGCGACGATGGAAGCCTCGGTGGGCGTGAAGAAGCCGCCGATGATGCCGTAGAGGATGATCGCGGTCATCAACAACGCCCAGAAGGCGGTACGCCCCTCGCGCAGCAGCTCGCGCAGGCTGGCACGGCGCTCCTTGGGATACCTCCGCCGCACCGACAGTAGGTAGACGGTGATCATCATTGCCACCCCCAGCAGCAGCCCGGGAACGGCACCTGCCAGGAACATTCGACCGACCGAAACGCCGGCCAGCGAGCCGACGATGATCATCGGCACGCTCGGCGGAATAATCGGGCCAATGGTTGAGGATGCCGCCGTCACTGCGGCAGCGAACGGCTTGTCGTAACCCGACTTGGCCATCCCCGGAATCATCACCGAGCCGATACTGGCGGCATCGGCCACGGCCGTGCCCGAGATACCGCCGAAGATCATCGAGCCGCCGACATTGGCCAGCCCCAGGCCACCGCGAATGTGGCCCATCAAGGCATTGCAGAAGCGTACGATATGTTCGGTGATGTTACCCACGTTCATCAGGTTGCCCGCCAGCACGAACCCCGGGATGCACAGAAGAACGAAGGTATCGATGCCGGCATACATCCGTTGCGGCACGATCGTGAGCGAAATGCCTTCGAGCAGCAGATAGGCGAGCGAGGAAATACCCAGTGCGAAAGCGATCGGCATGCCCACGACCAGCAATACCAGAAAGACACTGAAAAGCACGATCACTTCCATGAGCCAGTCTCCGGCTTGCGCTGCATGGCCATCAGTCCCTCGATGACGCCGACAACGCTATAGAACAGCACCAGTGCATAGAGCACGACGGTGGAGAAGAAGATGTAAAGCATCGGGACCTTCAGGGTGGGCGATGTCTGCCATGCCCCATTCTGGGCATATAGCCAGGCATAGGGCAGCAGAATGCCGGCGAAGGCACCGATCATCAGGCTGATCAAGGCTTGATAACCCGCACGTGCCTGCAGCCCCAGCCGATGATGGAAGAGCTCGACGTTGACATGCCGATTGCGTCGAATTGCGACCCCGGACGAAAGCGCCACCATGTAGATGAACAGGTAGCGCGAGAGCTCCTCGGTCCAGGCCGGCGAATAAGGCAGGAACAGGCGGCCGGATATCTGCAGCATTACCGTGGCAGCAATCGCCACCAGCGCCAGGTTGGCCAGGACGATGAACAGCGTATCAATCCACCCTATCACGCGCCCGATCGCTCCCCCGAGCTTCGGGACCTCACTCATTGCATCCAGGCTAGGCACCTGCCGCGAGTCCGGAGCCTCCGCCTGCGACTGTCCTTCAGGGGAATCCATAATCAACCTCTGGGAGAGCGTGCCCCCGTCAAGCATGGAAAACGGGCGTGGCTCACCGCCACGCCCCTAGGGTTTACAGGTCCTGGATTGCGTCGAACAGGACGCGCTGCTCTTCGGACAACGCTTCCTCGACGGCCGGGCGCGCCTTGTCGGCAAACGCCTCGGTGTCGACCTCGACAAGTTCCATGCCGCGCTCCTGAAGAGCCTGCTCCAGGCGCTGCTGATCCTCTTCGAACAGCTCGGCCTGGTAGGTCTGCATCTCCTGGGCCGCATCGCGCACGACCTGCTGCAGCTCTTCGGGCATGCTCTCGAGCTGGTTGCGGCCGATCACTACATAGATCCAGCTACGCACATGGCCGGTCAGGTTCACGTAGTCCTGCACCTCATAGAAGCTGGCGCTCTCGATCAGGCTCAACGGATTCTCCTGCCCATCGATCACGTTCTGCTGCAAAGCGGTGAATACCTCGCTGAAGGCCATCGGCGTGGGCCGCGCACCCAGCGCCTCCCAGGTGTCGACGAACAACGGTACGTTGGGTACCCGCAGACGCATGCCATCCAGCTCATCCGGCTGAGTGATGGGACGGTTGGAGGTCAGGTGGCGCGGCCCGCGCTCGAACCATGCAAGCGGCACCAGGTTGGTACGTTCGGTGATCTGCGCCTCGATCTGCTCGCCGATCTCGCCCTCGACTGCCTGACGCAAATGCTCGGAATCGCGGAAGGCGTAGGGCACCGCCATCATCGCCGCCTTGGGCGCCCAGTTCTGCAGGCTCTCGCCGGTGATGGTCATGTCGGCGGTGCCGAGCTGAATGCTGTTGATTACATCCATCTCGGCGCCGAGCTGCTCGTTGGGGTAGAGCTGTACCTCGATGCGGCCATCGGAGTTGGCTTCTACCTCCTCCTTGAACTTCACGGCGGCCTGGTGCCAGATGTTCTGCTCATTGGCCAAGTGACCGAATTTCAGCGTAACGTCGGCGGCCAGGGTGGCCTGGCTTGCGATCAGCGCCGTGCCGAGGACGGCGCCTGTGACGAGTCGTTTGATCATGGCGTAACTCCTGTCTTTGCTGTACTGGCTGTTGTTGCTGTTATGTGCATCGCATCATTGCGATGCGGCTGTCGCGTCATACTGGCTCAGGTACCGATATCGACGCTTATGTCGATAAGCACCTTGCGAGCCCTTTCGGGATGGTGATCGAGCATGTCGATGGCTCCCGGCATCTCGTCGAAGGGCAGGCGATGGCTGACCAGCGCCAACGGATCGAGACGTCCGGAGGCCATGCGGTCGAGCACATCCGGAAACTTGCGGTTGTTGAGCCGCGAGCCGACCAGCGTCAGCTCCTTCTTGATTACTTCCAGCTGTACCAGGTCGCTGGGAGTGGGATTGAAGCCGAGCAGGCCGATACGCCCCGCCGGCGAGGCGATGCGCAGCATTTGCGGCAGCAATGCCGGCACGCAGGCGGCATCGGCTATCAGCGGGATGCCCTCTCCGCCAGTCAGCTCGCTCACCGCGCCCTCGATATCCTCCTTGCCGTGCCAGGTGCGCGTGGCGCCGAGTTCGCGAGCCGTGGTCAAGCGCTCGTCGATCAGATCGACTACGGTGATGTCCTCGATGCCCTGAGCACGGGCCATCTGCAGGATTGTCAGGCCGATTACGCCGGCGCCATAGACCAGCAGGCGGTCGCCGCGCAGCGGCTGCATCCGCTCCAGCACGTTGGCAGCAATCGAGTAAGGCTCCACCAGCGCACCGGCTTCCAGCCCCAGCCCCTCGGGCAGGCGATGAACGTTGCCGACGGGCACGTTGACCCACTCTTCGAAGCCGCCATCACGGTGCACGCCGATCACCTGCAGCGCGCTGCACACGTTGGGGCGGCCGATACGGCACGGATAGCACTTGCCGCAGCTGATCACCGGGTCGATGCACACCCTGTCGCCGATCTCGATGCCTTCGGCGCCCTCCCCGAGCGCCTCGACCGTGCCGGCGAACTCGTGCCCGGTGATGCGCGGAAAACGCACGAAGGCGTTGTCGCCATGGATGATGTGCATATCGGACCCGCAGATGCCGGCGAAGGCCACCTTCACCAGTACCTCGCCGACAGCGGCACGGGGCACCTCGACCTCGGCGATGGTGTAATCCAACGGCGCGTTTACCTGAAAGGCTTTCATCGGTGCTTTCTCCTTACCAGTGCCACAGAGTGCCGTCCTCCAGCCGGTTGACCGGCAGGCTGGCGCGCTTATAGGGATATTGCTTGGCCAAGGCCTCGTCGATGTCGACGCCATGGCCCGGCGCCTCGCCGACGAGGAAATGGCCATCCTCGAAGCGGTAGTCGTGGGGAAAAACGGCGTCGGTCTCGGACGTATGGGGCATATGCTCCTGGATGCCGAAGTTGGGCACCCAGGTGTCGAAGTGGATAGCCGCGCCCAGGCACACCGGCGAGAGATCGGTCGGCCCATGGAAGCCGGTGCGCACGTGATAGAGCCCGGCCAGGTCGGCGATGCGACGCACGTGAGTGATGCCGCCGCCGTGGGAGAGCGGCGTGCGGATGTAATCGATCCACTGGTTCTCGAGCAGCTCGCGGTAGTCGTGGATCGAGTTGAACACCTCCCCCACCGCCAGCGGCGTGGTAGTGTGCTGGCGAATCAGGCGGAAGCTCTCCTGGTTCTCGGCCGGCACGCAGTCCTCCAGCCAGAACAGGTGATAGGGCTCCACCGCCTTGCCCAGGCGTGCCGCCTCGATGGGCGTGAGGCGATGGTGCACGTCGTGCAGCACGTGCAGTTCGTCGCCGAAGCGCTCCCGCACCGCGGCGAACAGCTTGGGCACGTGGTTGAGGTACTTCTCGGTGCTCCACACGTGCTCGGCGGGCAGCTCGGCATCCGCCGGCTCGTAGCGCTCGCCCGCGTTCTTGGCTACGCCGTAGATGGTAGGAATGCCGGGTACGCCGGCCTGCACCCGTACCGCCCGATAGCCGAGCTTGACGTGCTTCTCCACCTCGGCGAGACAGCCCTCGATGTCGCGTCCGGTGCAGTGGGCGTAGGTCATCACCCGCTCGCGGCTCCTGCCGCCGAGCAGCTGATAGAGCGGCATGCCGGCCGCCTTGGCCTTGATGTCCCACAGCGCCAGGTCAACCGCCGACACCGCCGCCATGGTCACCGGCCCCCGGCGCCAGTACGCCCCGCGATAGAGGTAGTGCCAGATATCCTCGATGCGGCTGGCATCACGCCCGATCAAGGCGGGAATGACATGCTCCTCGAGATAGGCCACTACTGCCATCTCACGGCCGTTGAGGGTGGCGTCGCCGATGCCGTAGGTACCCGACTCGGTGACGATCTTGAGGGTGACGAAGTTACGCCCCGGCGAGGTGACGATCACATAGGCGTCGCTGATTTTCATGAGTGTTCCGTCGCTGTCATGGAATAAGGGCTTGGGATTAGGAGCTCGGCATCAGGGCTTGGTCCTAGGGGCCTGGCATAGCGCTCGGCTCATCGCTCGAAGAGATAGCGCTGCACGTTGTCGTAGCACACCGCTCGCACCAGCTCACCGATGCGATCGAGATCGCCGGGCAGCTCGCCGCGCTGGATCTGCGCGCCGAGCATCTGGCAGAAGATGCGGCGGAAGTAGTCGTGGCGGGAGAACGACAGCAGGCTGCGTGAATCGGTAAGCATGCCGACGAAATGGCGCAACAGGCCGAAGTTCATCTGGGTGACGAGCTGGCGCTCGATGCCATCGCGCTGGTCGTTGAACCACCAGGCGGCGCCGAACTGTAGCTTGCCGGGAATGCCGTCACTGGCGAACGAACCAACCAGGCTAGCCAGCATCTCGTTGTCGCGGGGGTTGAGGTTGTAGACCACCGTGCGCGGCAATGCCCGGTCGCGGTCCAGCGCATCCAGAATCGCCGCCAGCGGCTCGGCGTAGGTCACGTCGCCGATGGCGTCGAAGCCGCTGTTGGCGCCGATTTCGGCCAGGCCGCGCTGGCTCAGGCTACGCAGCGCGCCGAGATGCAGCTGCATCACCCAGCCGCGGCGGGCGTACTCGCGCCCCAGCCATAGCAGCACCGCGCTGGTGAAGGCGGCGCTCTCGTCGCTGCTGAGCGCCCTGCCCTGGCGGCGGCGCTCGATCAGCCGGTCGAGTTCGGCCGTGCTCGGCGGCGTGACGAACACCGGCTTTTCAAGGCTGTGGTCGGAGAGGCAGCAGCCATGGGCAGCGAAGTGCTCGAGGCGCTGGTACAGCGCGGCGAGCAGGTCGTCGTAGCCGCGGATGTCCACCCCGCTGGCCGCCTCAAGCTCGCCGAGGTAATCGGCGAAACCGTGGTCAGCGATCTTGAGCACGGCATCGGCGCGGAACGTCGGCAGCATGGCGGGCGTCGCCCCGCTCTCAACGTGCCGATGGTGCAGCGCGAGATCGTCGACTGGGTCGTCGGTGGTGCAGACGGTGCGCACATGGAAGCGCTCGAGGATGCCCTGGGCGCTCAGCCGGGGAGTAGCCAGGCGCTCGCGGGCGGCGGTCCAGATTTCCTCGGCGGTGGCCGGCGAGAGCAGCGTATCCTCGATGCCCAGCGGATGGCGCAGCTCCAGGTGGGTCCAGTGATAGAGAGGGTTGCCGAGGCAGTGCGGCACCGTCTCCGCCCAGGCCTGGAAGCGCTCGCGGTCGCTGGCATCGCCTGTGATGCGCTGCTCATCGATGCCGGCGATGCGCATCGCCCGCCACTTGTAATGGTCGCCCTTGAGCCACAGCTGGGTGAGGTTGTCGAAGCACACGTCGCCGGCGATCTCCTCCGGGCTCAAGTGCGAGTGGTAGTCGCAGATCGGCATGGCCGCGGCATGCTCGTGGTAGAGCCGTCGCGCCGGCTCGTTCTCGAGCAGAAAATCCGGCCCCATGAACGCGATGTTGTCGGTGAAGGCCATTGAACCCTCCATTTATCTTGGCTCGTTCGAACTTCAACCCATCAGCAGGTTGGGCAGGAACAGCACGATGTCGGGGAAGAAGATGATGCCCAGCACCACCACGAAGACCGCCAGGGCGAAGGGCACCAGCTCGCGGCTGTAATCGAAGAAGGAGCAGCGCAGGATGCCGCACACGGTGTACATCGAGATGCCCACCGGCGGAGTCATGCCGCCGAAGGTCACCAGGGTCATCATCAGCAGGCCGAAGTGCACGGGATCGATGCCGGCAGCCTTGACCACCGGCACCAGGATCGGCGTGAGCAGCATCACCACCACGGTGGCCTCGAGCAGCATGCCGAGCAGTACCAGCAGCACGGCCAGTGTCAGCAGCAGCGCCGCCTGGCTGGAAAATACGCCCAGCGTCATCTCGGCGATGGTCTGCGGCACCCGCTCGAAGGAGACCACGTAGCCGATGATCCCCGAGAACATGATGATCAGCATGATCATGCCGATGTCGCGCACGCTGGCATGCATCGCCGCAACGATCTCGCGCAACCCCATCTCGCGGTGGATCGCGCAGCCCACCACCAGCGCATAGGCCACGGCGAAGGCCCCCGCCTCGGTGGGCGTAAACAGGCCGTAGCGAATGCCCACCAACAGCCACACCGGAAACAGCAACGCCCAGATACTGCTGCGCGCAGCCGCGAGTACCTCACGGCCGGCAGGCAGCCCCTCGCGTACCGGCGTATAGCCGCGCCGCCTGGCCACGAAGTAGGTGGTCACCATCAGCGCCACCATCAGCAGGAAGCCCGGCACCACACCGGCGATGAACAACCGCCCGATCGATACCTCGCCCAGGTAGCCGTAGAGGATCAGGCCGATGCTGGGAGGAATGGTGGCGGTAATCAGCCCACCGATGGAGAGCACCGCACCGGTGAACCCGGGGCTGTATCCGCCCTTGATCATGCCCTGCCCCAGCACCCGCGACTGCATCGCGGCATCGGCCACCGCCGAGCCCGACACACCGCCCATCAGCGTACTGAGCACGATGCTCGCCTGGGCCAGCCCGCCGCTCATCCAGCCGGCCAGCAGCGTGGAGAGACGCATCAGTCGCGGGGTGATACCGCTGGCGTTCATCAGGTGTCCGATGAAGATGAACAGCGGTACCGCCAGCAGCGGAAACGACTGGGTCGCCGAAACGATGCGCTGCGGCCCGATGTTGATCGGCAGGAAGGCCTCGGGCAGGAAGAAGTAGGTGAAGCCGGCGATACCGATGGCGAAGGCCACGGGCATGCCGATCGCCATCAGCACCAGCCCCAGGCCCAGCAGGAGTGCGGCCGTCATGATGCCTCCTCCACGATGGCTTCATCCGCTATCAGGCTCGGCACTATGCCCTTGGCCAGGATGCGCCGCATGAGCGAGACGATCATCAGTGCCGCCCCCACCGGCAGCGCCAGGGTGATATAGCCGTAGCTCAGTCCGGCCACGCCCATCGGGCGTTGCCAGTTGGACAGGGCCAACGGCAAGCCATGCCACACCAGCAGGGCCAGGAAACCCAGCATCAGTACCAGGCACAGCCCGCTTGTCAGGCGCTGCAGCGGCAGCGGCAGGCGTACCGTCAGGGCGTCGATGCGTACCTGACCGCCATGCCGCAGGGTAATGTCGGCGCCCAGCACGGCGGTCCAGATGAACAGCAGCTGGGCCAGCTCGGCCCCACCGGCGAAGGGCTGGCCAATGGCGCGTGCCGTCGAGCTCACCAGCAGGGTCAAGGAAGTGCCCCCCAGCAGCGCCACGGCGAGCCACGCCTCGAATCGGTCGTACCAGTACCACATGTCGAGATCCTCGGAGCCGGAACGCGCCCGGCCGATTCCATGGAACAGCATGCGAGACGACCGCCCTTGTCGCCGGGGCGACAAGGGCGACCAGGCTCACTCTTCCGCGGTCAGCTGATCGCGGTACTGGTCGTAGCCGAGCTCTTCGTAGACACCGGCGACCCGCTCGCGGAACAGCTCGACGTCCACCTCGGTGAAGGTCACGCCTTCCGCCTCCATGCGCTCACGCACGGCGCTCTGGGCGTCGACGGTGGCCTGGCTGGCCGCCTCGCCGGCGTTGCGCAGCTCCTCGTCGAGGATGGTGCGCAGCTCGTCCGGCAGTTCCTGATACCACTGCTCGGACGTGGCGAGGCCGGTCATCAGGTGGATATGGCCGGTCAGGGCGATGTGGGTGATGACCTCGTGCAGGTTCTGGCCCTCGGCGGCGGTGAGCTGCGCCTCGGCGCCGTCGATGGCGCCAAGTTGCAGCGCGGAATAGACCTCCGACCAGGGCAGCGGCGTCGGTGTGGCCCCCATCGACTCGATGGTGCGCAGCCATACGGGTGAATTGATGGTGCGCACGCGTATGCCGTTCAGGTCCTCGGGAGTCTCGACCAGCTCTTGCGTGAGCATGTGGCGCGAGCCCTGGAACCAGTTGTAGTTGAGCAGGCGCAAGCCGCTGCTCTCGGCCAGGCTATCGACCCAGCCCTGATACAGCTCCGACGAGGTGATGCGGTCGTAATCGCTGTGATCCTCGACCAGATAGGGCGCACTGAGGATGCCCAGCTCCGGCTGGTACTCGGATAGGCGGCCGGCGTCGATAAGCACTGCGACATTCGCTCCGCTGCGGATCTGCTCGACCACGTCCTCATCGGAGCCGAGCTGACTGTTGGGGAAGACACGCACGGTGAGCTCGCCATCGGAGCGTTCAGCGATGGTCTGGCTGGCCTCCTCCATGGCCTGGACGATGGGGTCCTGGGCGCTGAGCGCCGAAGAGAGATTCAACTGGTAGGCCGCATGGGCCAGGTTGGCGGTGGCGGCCAGAGTGACGGCCGCTGCGATGGCGGTGCTTTTCATATGAGCCTCCTGACGTGTGTTGTGGTTATTGCGTCTCGTGCTTGGCGTGTTGCTGCGTGACTGCTACTTGCTACCAACGGCGACCGCGCTGGGCGCACCGTCGAACATTTCGGGGAAGCGGCGCATCAGCTCCGGCAGCGATTGCAGGATTTCGCGCTGATGCACGCTCATGGCCTGACTCGCCGCCTCGGGGTCGCGGCGGCCAATGGCCTCCACGATCATCGAGTGCTGGTCGGTCAGCTTGGCGATGGGAGTCGAATCGGGAATGCTCAGGTAGCGCACCCGGTCGAGCTGTGCCTTGACCTCCTCGGTGACGCGCCAGGCGGCGGTATGCCCCACCCCCAGCGACAGCGCGCGATGAAAGGCCTCGTCGAGCTGGAAGAAGCGGTCGTAATCGCTGGAAACGCTGCAGCGCCGCTGGCGTTCGATCAGCTCGCGCAGCTCCTCCAGGGTGCGCTCGGCCACGCCCAGCGTGGCGGCCTCACGCGCCACCGCCACCTCGATCGCCTCACGCACGAAGCGGGCTTCGAGTACGGCCTGCTGCGAGATTCTCACCACGTAGGTGCCACGCTGCGGACGCACCTCGACCAGCCCCGCCTCGGACAGCCGGATGAAGGCCTCGCGCACCGGCTGGCGACTCACGTCGAAGGCATCGGCCAACTCCTTTTCCGATAGCGCCTGCCCCGGGGCCAGCACCATGCGGATGATGGACTGGCGCAGCACCCGGTAGAGCCGCTCGCGAACCGAGCCTTCGTCTCGCGCTTCCAGCCACATGGCCTGCAGGGGAGTTGTCATGAGCACCGTTCTCCGTTGTCTCTTGTTCGCTGAGCGTTGCCGCCCTGAACAGACTAGTATGGTAGTATGGCAATTGGCAAGCCGCCATGAAAAAAGCCCAGACCGGTTTCCCGGCCTGGGTCTTGTCTTCTTCAGCGATTTCAGCGTTCGCCGCTAGCGACGAACGCAGCGCTTAGGCGCTGGTGCGACGACGCACCGGCGCGTCGCCATCCTCGCGGCGACGGCGCGGGGCACGCTCGGGAGCACCGCCATCCTCGCTGATCTCCAGCGGACGACCGGCGACGCGGGCGCGAGCCATCTTGGCCAGGATGCTGGGCGGCAGCGAGCTGGGCAGCTCCACCACCGAGAAGGCGTTGCGGATGTCGATGCGGCCGATCCGCGAACCTTCGATGCCGCCCTCGTTGGCCAAGGCACCGACCAGTTGGCCCGGCTTGACGCCGTCCTTGTGGCCCACGGCAACGCGGTAGCGGGTCATTCCCTCGCTGGGGCCGCGGTCGCGACGCGGCGGCTTGCCGTCACGCGAGGCAGTACGCTCACCACGGTCGGCACGCTCCTTGCGCGGCGCCTGCAGGCGGCCGATGGGCGCCTCGTCGGCACGCGCCAGGGCGGCAAAGGCACAGGCCAGCTCGACCGGGTCGTGACCTTCCGCCACCAGTCGCTCGACCAGGGCGCGCTGCTCGTCGGCGCCGGCGGTCAGGGTACCGATAATGCGCTGGTGGAAAACCTCGTCACGGTGAGCACGGATGGCGGCCTCGTCGGGCACCGCCATTTCGGTCATACGCTGACCGGTGGCCTGCTCGATCCAGCCCACCTTGCGGCCTTCACGGAAGCCCACGAAGGTGATCGAAATGCCGGTACGCCCAGCCCGGCCGGTACGCCCGATGCGATGGGTATAGGCTTCGCTGTCCTGGGGCAGGTCGTAGTTGAAGACGTGGGTGATACGCGGCACGTCGAGGCCACGGGCGGCCACGTCGGTAGCGATCAGCACGTCGACCTTGCCGCGCTTGAGGCGCTGGATGGTGCGCTCGCGCAGGCTCTGGTCCAGGTCGCCGGAGAGACTGGCCACGTTCACGCCACGGGCGGAGAGCTGCTCCATCAAGGTGGTGCAGGCGGCACGGGTACGCACGAAGACGATGGCGGCATCCACCGGCTCGACCTCGAGGATGCGTGCCAGCGCCTCCAGCTTGGCGCCGCCGTCGACGCGCACCAGGCGCTGCTCGATGTTCTCGCCGGTGGTGGTGCGCGACTCGATGGCGACCTTGACCGGATCGACCAGGTAGCGGTTGACGATGCGCTCGATTTCGGTCGGCAACGTGGCGGAGAAGAATACCCGCTGGGCTTCCTTGGGCGTATCGGCGACCACGCGCTTGACGTCGTCGATGAAGCCCATGCGCAGCATCTCGTCGGCTTCGTCCAGTACCAGTGCGGAGAGGCCGTCGAGCTTGAGACTGCCGCGGTCGAGGTGATCGATCACCCGGCCCGGCGTGCCGACCACCACCTGGGCGCCACGCTTGAGTGCGCCCAGCTGTTCACGATATTCCTGACCACCGCACAGGGTCGCCACTTCCAGGCCCTGCAGGTTCTGGCCGTACTTGGTAAAGGAGACGGCCACCTGCTGGGCCAGCTCACGGGTCGGCGCCAACACCAGCACCTGGGGCTCACGCCGGGTCATTTCGAGACGCGACAGTAGCGGCAAGGCAAAGGCTGCGGTCTTGCCGGTACCGGTCTGGGCCTGGCCCAGCATGTCACGCCCTTCCAGCAGTGCCGGAATGGTCTGCGCCTGAATCGGTGAAGGAGTTTCGTAACCCAGTGTTTCAACGGCAGCGAGAACGGCAGGCAGCAGAGCAAGATCGCCGAAGCTCGGCGAGGCGACAGAAGTCGAGGTCATCAATCACACCTTGGTAGGCCGGCACTCGCCGGCAAATCACATTGAGGCATCCCCGACGCAAGCCCATGGCTGGTCGGTGGCCCTGTCATCGCTGGCCCAACACGGCCTGGACAGGACGGATCACGTAATCGTGGGATGCCGGTCGCACCTGGCATCCGGTTCACGCCATCGGGCGGGAACCGCTGTGGCGACCTTTTTGCGCCGATGTCGCCCGGTTGGCGGCATCCTGTGGCGCTCCATCTTCACATCTCGGACGTTGCAGCGTTCGCTGTCGGTCTCGGTGATTGCCTCTCGTATGCGTGGCATACGGAGCGAATCGTCATGATGGCGGGGTCAACACATGCGAGGAGCGCGCATGCTACCATCGATACTGGTTCCATGACCAGTACTTTCAACGCTACGATCACACCCGAATCAATTTTCGCGAGGAGCCTGCCCGAATGCCCACCTTATGGGTCGATGCCGACGCCTGCCCCAAGGTCGCCCGCGAGATCATCGTCCGCGCCGCCGAGCGCACCACCACCCCGGCCTGGTTCGTCGCCAATCATGCGATTCCCCTGCCGCCCTCTAAATGGGTCAAGTCGCTGTCGGTGAGCCATGGCTTCGATGCTGCCGACAACGAGATAGTGGAACGCCTCGAGAAGGGCGATCTGCTGATCAGCTCCGACCTGCCGCTGGCCATGGAGGCCATCGACAAGGGCGCCGCGGTGATGACCACTCGCGGCGAGATGCTCGACAAGAACAACATCCGCGCCAAGGTTCAGCTACGCGACTTCATGGAGACGATGCGCTCCAGCGGCGAACACACCGGCGGCCCCAAAGGCTACAGCGACACCGACCGGCGCGAATTCGCCAATGCTCTGGACCGCTGGCTGGCGAAGCAGCGCGGCAAGTAGTCTCTCCGTTCAGGTGGCTGACCGTCCGGTGCTCTTGCGCACGATGAGCTGCGTGCTCAGCGTCTGCCGGCGCACCACACTCTCCCCCGCCAGGAGGCTCAACAGCATGCGCATCGCCTGCTGGCCGATCTCGTGGCGGGGCTGGCTGACGGTGGTCAGCTCCGGCTCGCAGTACTCGCTGAAGCCGATGTTATCGAAGCCCACCACCGAGAGGGCCTCGGGCACGCCAATACCGAGCTGGCGTGCCGCCTTGAGCACGCCGATGGCCATCTCGTCGCTATGACAGAAGATCGCGCTGGGCCGGTCGGTACCTTCGAGCAATGCCAACCCCTGCTGATAGCCGGAACGAAAGCCGAAATCGCCCTCCACCACCCGCGCCGAACCCGAAAGCCCCCGGGCGGCCAGCGTATCGCGATAGCCGCGGGTGCGCTCGCGACAGATAGGGTTGCCGACGGGACCTGAGACCGAGGCGATATGCTCGTGGCCCAGCGAGGCCAGGTAATCGATGGCGTGGGCCGCAGCCTGGTAATTGTCAATGGCAACCGTCGGCAGGTCGATATCCGCAAAGAACTCACAGGCCATGACCAGCGGAGCATTCGCCCGGCTGACGGCACGCCTGACCAGCGCATGGGGAATGTCGGAGGTCAGCAGGATGATGCCGTCGGCCTGGTTGGTCGGCAGCAGGCTGAAGTAGGCCTCCGCCCTGGCTGGATCGCGCTCGCAGTCGCCGACCAGCAGCTGATAGCCGGCCTGGTGGGCCACCTCCTCCATGCCGTTGATGATCTCGGAGAAGAAAGGGTTTGAGATATCAGGCAGCAGGGTGACGATCGTTCGCGACTCGGCGCGGCGCAGGTTGCGTGCCGCCACGTTGGGAGCGTAGCCAACCTCGGCAATGGCCCGCGCCACGCGCTGCCGCGTGGCCTCCGTGACCTTCTCGGGGCTGGCCAGCGCCCGCGACACGGTGGCCGTGGAACAGCCCGCGGCCTTGGCGACATCCTTGATGGTGGGCATGGAAAGCGTTCGCCTGGAGAGGATTCGTTCGCCTTATTGTGAGTTTCCTCTCCTTGACATGTAAAGCGTTACACCGTCTCTCACTGGTCGAACTCACACGGTGAGGTAATGCTTGGGCCAGCAGGAGCCGCTCGCCCATCACCTTTTAGTCTAAGAAAAGTCTCGCTTTCGCCAAGCAAAACCTGACAACGAAGCCCGCTGCCAGCGCATTCCCACTCATTACCCGGCCACTGCCCAGCGCTTCGATGCCCCTTGGCCGCGCCTTGACCCTTGGTGTCCTTGCTGCTGCAATGTAATCCATTACATTTTCAGGCCTCTTCAGGCGGGCTTCCGCCCGCGCCCGACAAGACCGACAAACGAGGTGCTCGATGAAGACCATCAAGGGGCCGGCGCTGTTCCTGGCCCAGTATGCCGGCGACGAGCCGCCCTTCGACAACCTGCGTGACATTGCCCGCTGGGCCTCCAGGTTCGGTTTCGAGGGGGTCCAGATCCCCACCTGGGACAAGCGCCTGTTCGATCTGGAACGCGCCGCCGAGAGCCCGGAATACTGCCAAGAAATCCAGGCCGTGCTGGCCGAGTACGGCCTGGCCATCACCGAGCTCTCCGCCCACCTGCAGGGGCAATTGGTGGCAGTGCATCCGGTCTACGACAGCCTGTTCGATGGCTTTGCGCCGGCCGAGCTGCACGGCGATCCCGTTGCTCGCCAGGCCTGGGCCGTGGAGCAGCTCAAGCTCGCCGCCCGGGCCAGCGCCAACCTGGGGCTGAGCGCGCTGGGCACCTTCTCCGGCGCGCTGCTGTGGCCCTTCCTCTATCCCTTCCCCCAGCGTCCCGCCGGTCTGGTGGAAGAGGGATTTGCCGAACTGGCCAGGCGCTGGCGGCCAATTCTCGACGTCTGCGACAGCGAAGGCGTCGACCTGTGCTTCGAGATCCACCCAGGCGAAGACCTGCACGACGGCAGCACCTTCGAGCGCTTTCTCGCCGAAGTCGACGAGCATCCACGCTGCTGCATCCTCTACGACCCGTCGCACCTGGTGCTGCAGCAGCTCGACTACCTGGCGTTCCTCGACCGCTATCACCGCCGCATCCGCATGTTCCACGTCAAGGATGCCGAGTTTAATCCCACCGCCCAGCAGGGCGTCTACGGCGGCTACAGCTCCTGGGTCGAACGCGCCGGGCGCTTCCGCTCGCTGGGCGACGGCCAGGTGGATTTCAAGGGCATCTTCTCGCGCCTGGCGCAGTACGACTTCGCAGGCTGGGCGGTGATCGAGTGGGAGTGTGCCCTCAAGCACCCCGAGCAGGGTGCCGCCGAGGGCGCCCGCTTCGTCGCCGAGCACATCATCCGGGTGACCGATCGCGCCTTCGACGACTTCGCCGATGCCGGCACCGATCGTCAAGCCAATCGTGCCCTGCTGGGGCTCGACTGACCTCGAGGAGAGCGGATATGAATTCCATACCCCGGGAAACGCCACGGCGCCTGCGGCTGGCCATGGTCGGCGGCGGCCAGGGCGCGCTGATCGGCGGCGTGCACCGCATCGCCGCGCGCATGGACGATCGCTTCGAGCTGGTCGCCGGCAGTTTCTCGTCGCAGCCCGAACGCAACCGCGCCACGGCCCGCGAGTTGGGGGTGAACGATGCTCGCTGCTATGCCGACTATCAGGCCCTGCTCGCCGGCGAAGCCGAGCGTGAGGACGGCGCTGAAGTCGTCGCCATCGTGACGCCCAACCACCTGCACTTCCCGATGGCGCTGGCCTGCCTGGAGGCGGGCAAGCATGTGATCTGCGAGAAGCCGATGACGCTCGGCGTCGACGAGGCACAGCAACTGGCCGAGGCGGTGAAGCGCAGCGGCAGGCGCTTCGTGCTGATGCACAACTACGTCGGCTACCCGCTGGTACAATATGCCCGCGAGCTGGTGGCGCGCGGCGAGCTGGGCCGCCTTCGCAGCGTGCACGTGGAGTACGTCCAGGAGTGGCTCAGCGAAGCCCCCGGGGCGGACAACCGCCAGGCCGCCTGGCGCCTGGACCCGGCCAGGGCCGGGTCGGCGGGTTGCCTGGGCGATATCGGCGTACACGCCTTTCACCTGGCCCAGTTCATCAGCGGCCAGCGCGTCAGCGAGGTCAGCGCCGAGCTGTTCACCGCCGTGGCGGGGCGCGAGCTCGACGATAACGTGCACGCCCTGCTGCGCTTCGCCGGCGGTGCCCGGGGCATGCTGTGGGCCAGCCAAACCTCTCCCGGGTTCGAGAATGGACTCAGCATCCGCGTGGTGGGCGAGAAGGCCAGCCTGCGCTGGGCCCAGGAGTCGCCCAACGAACTCCACTTCGCCCCGCTCGACGGCCCGGCCCAGCGCCTGACGCGCCGTGACGACCGCCTCGGCGCCGACGTCGCCCGCGGCATTCGTATCCCCGGCGGCCACCCAGAAGGCTTTCTCGAGGCGTTTGCCAACCTCTATCAGGCGCTCGCCGATGACCTCGAAGGCACCGAGATGACGTGGCTGCCAAGCGTGGACGATGGGGTCGACGGCATGCGTTTCATCGCTGCCACACTCGCCTCGAGTCGCGCCGCGGGCGCCTGGACTCCGCTGCAGGACGAGGGAAACCAGCCATGAGCCATCCCGTCCTGCGCCTGGAAGGCATCAGCAAGGCCTTCGGCCCGGTCACGGTGCTCGAGAATATCGCCTTCGATCTCGCCCCGGGCGAAGTAGTGGGCATCCTCGGCGAGAACGGTGCAGGCAAGTCGACCCTGCTCAAGATCGTCAGCGGCGTGTATACGCCCAGCGCCGGCCGGGTGATCCTCGATGGACAGACCTTCAGCGCCCTCGACCCGATCACGGCACGCCGCCATGGCGTGGCGATGATCCCCCAGGAGTTCAACCTGGTCTCGACCCTGCGGGTCTACGAGAACGTGTTCCTCGGCCAGGAGCTGCGCCGAGGCGCCCTGCTCGACCGCGCCCGAATGCGTCAGCGCACCCGCGAGGTGCTGCATTCGCTGGCGGTGGAGCTCGACCCCGACCTGCCTATCGAGCGGCTCAGCGTGGCCGAGCGCCAGATGGTCGAAGTGGCCCGGGTGCTGGTCCACGATGCGCGCATCGTGATCCTCGACGAGCCCACCACGGTGCTGACCGACCGCGAGGTCGCGGTGCTGTTCGACGTGGTGCGCGCGCTGGTCGCCAAGGGCGTCGCGGTCTTGTTCATCTCGCACAAGCTCAAGGAGGTCAGGCAGCTCTGCGATCGGCTGCTGATCCTGCGCGACGGACAGCAGATCGAGCTGTGCCCGGCCGGCGAGCTCAGCGAGGAGGAGATGGCGTGCAAGATGGTGGGACGCGAACTGTCGCAGCTCTTTCCCGACAAGCGCGGCACACCGGGCGAGGCAGCCCTGCGGGTGCGCGATCTCGGCGTCGCCGGCCTGCTTCACGACATCGACTTTACCCTGCACCGCGGCGAGGTGCTGGGGCTTGCCGGGCTGGTCGGTTCGGGGCGCACCGAGATCGCCGAGACGATCATGGGTCTGCGGCGCAAGAGCACGGGCAAGATAGAGGTCGACGGCAGGCCGCTGGCCATCGACTCGCCGCGTACCGCGCATGCCAATGGCCTGGCCTACCTGTCGGAAGACCGCCAGGGCAAGGGCCTGGTGCTGCCATTCAACGTGATGGAGAACATCACCGCGCTGAGCCTGCCGCGCTACGTGCGCGGACTGATACGCCACCGCGCGGAGCGCCGCCGTGCCGAGGAGTATCAGCAGCGCCTGGCGATCAAGGCGGCACGGCTCAGCGACCCGGTGCAGCTACTCAGCGGCGGCAACCAGCAGAAGGTGTACCTCGCCAAGCTGCTGGACATCGACCCCGAGGTATTGATCCTCGACGAGCCCACCCGCGGCATCGACATCAACACCAAGCAGCAGATCTATCGGCTGATCCGCTCGCTGGCCGATCAGGGCAAGGCGGTGATGGTCATCTCCTCGGAGCTGGAGGAGATCATCGGCCTGTGCGACAGGGTGCTGGTGATACGCGAGGGGCGCATCGCTGCCGAACTCGACGACGAAGAGATCAACGAACGGGACATCATGCTCTATGCCGCCGGTGCACGCCAGCGCGGCCAGGCAGGTGCCGAGGTGCATTGACATGAACGACGCTTCGAACTCCAAGCCGATGGGTCAGCTGGGCCTGCAGCGACTGCGTCGGCTGCCGCTCAACGCCACCATCCTGGCGCCGCTGCTGGCGCTGATCATCCTCTTCATACTCTCGTCGCTGGCCAGCGAGTACTTCTTCGACGCGCGCAACATTTCCAACGTGCTGCGCCAGGTCTCCTATACCGGGATCATCGCCATCGGCATGACCTTCGTGATCATCGCTGGCGGCATCGACCTCTCGGTGGGCTCCATGGTGGCCCTGGTGGGGGTGCTGCTGCTCTATGTCGTCAATGCCATTGCCGACCCCATCCAGGGCGTGCTCCTCGGCATGCTGGCCGCGCTGGTGGCCGGCTCGCTGTTCGGCCTGTTCAACGGCCTGCTGGTCACCCGAGGGCGAATGGCCGCCTTCGTGGTGACGCTGGCCAGCATGTCGATTTTTCGCTCGCTGGCGCTCTACCTCACCGATGCCGGCGAAGTGACGACCCCCAACCCGCTCTTCTCCGAGATAGGCGGCGGTTATGTCCTCGGCCTGCCGATTCCGGTATGGACCTTCTTCGGTCTCGCCGCCGTCGCCCATGTCCTGCTGTTCCACACGCCCTTTGGGCGTCATGTGTGTGCCGTGGGCGCCAACCCGCAGGTGGCCCGCTATGCCGGCATTCGCGTCGAACGGGTGGTGCTCAGCACCTTCGTGATCGCCGGGATCTGCGTGGGTCTCTCTGCCATCATGCTGAGTTCGCGGCTCAACTCGGTCAGCCCCAGCGACGCCGGCTATTTCTACGAACTCGACGCCATCGCCGCGGTGGTGATAGGCGGCACGGCCCTGTCCGGCGGGCGCGGCTCGGTGTGGGGCACGGTAATCGGTGCGCTGATACTGGGCATCATCAACAACATGCTCAACCTGACCGGGGTCTCGCCCTACCTGCAGGGCCTGGTCAAGGGAGCCGTGATCCTGCTGGCGGTGCTGCTGCAGTACCGACGCACCGGCTGACTGGAGCCGATGGCCGGCGGATGAGAGCGCCGTGCCGTCATCGCTGGGTATGCCAGCCCATTCGTTCGACCACGATGCAACGGGAGTGACAACAATGACGATAACACGCGTTCTCAAGCAAACCGCGCTGACGGCCGCCCTGGTGGCCACCCCGCTGGCGGCCAGCGCGGAGGAGTATCACATCGGCGTGACCGTACCCTCCGCCGACCACGGCTGGACCGCCGGCTTGCTGTGGTGGGCGCAGCATGCCACCGAGGAACTGGCCGAGAAGCACGATGACGTCAGCTTCACGGTACTCTCGGCCAGTTCGGGAACCGCCCAGGTCTCGAACGTCGAGGATCTGATGATCCGCGACCTCGATGCCCTGGTGATCCTGCCCCACAATCCCGCCACGTTGCAGCAAGTGATCACCGAAGCCTACGAGTCGGGCATCTACACGGTGGTGGTCGATCGCGAGCTGGAAGAGCCGAGCCAGGACGTCTTCCTCGCCGGCGACAACCCGGGGCTGGGTGAAGTGGCGGCCCGCTACATGGCCGAGGAACTCGGCGGAGAAGGCAATATTCTGGTGCTTGAAGGCCCGCCCATTCCGATCAACTCTCAGCGCGTCGAGGCCTTCAATGCGGTGATGGCCGACTATCCCGACATCAACATTCTCGATTCCCAGGCCACCGACTGGAATCCGCAGAAGGCCCTGAGCGTGACCGAGGACCTGCTCGGCAGCAATCCGCAAGTCGATGCGATCTGGGCCGGCGACGACGACGTGCTGGTCTCGGCACTGCATGCAGTGGAAGAGAATGAGCGCGACGACGTCAAGCTGATCGTCGGCGGGGGCGGCTCGCAGCAGGTCATCGAGATGATCCGCAACGACCATCCGGTGGTTAGCGGCACGGTGACCTACCCGCCCAACATGATCGCCTCCGCCATCGCCCTGGCCGTGCACGGAGTGAAGGGCGAGCGGCTGGGCGACATGTATCACGGCGTACCGTCGCGGGTAATCCTCGCCGCCGACCTGATCACCGGCGACAACGTCGAGGAGTTCTATCAGCCCGAAGCCGCCTACTGAGCGAGCTCCACTGTGCGGCTCCGCCGCTCCTATCAGGAGCGGCGAACTCGGTCAGCGTTTCCGGCGAATCCCCTGCCCCGGCAGCCGCTCACGGTCGTGCGGCCGCGTGAAGTCGAGCAGCGGCCCCTTGGGCACGATGCGGGTCGGATTGATGGTGTCATGGCTGTAGTAGTAGTGGCGCTTGATGTGGTCCAGGCTTACCGTCTCGGCCACGCCCGGCCACTGATACAGCTCGCGCAGGTAGTGCGACAAATTCGGGTAGTCCTCGATGCGCCTGAAGTTGCACTTGAAGTGGCTGTAATAGACGGCATCGAAGCGCACCAGGGTGGTGAACAGGCGCACGTCGGCCTCGGTGAACCACTCGCCGGCCAGGTAGCGGTTATCGGCCAGGCGCGCCTCGACGCGGTCGAGCGCTTCGAACAGCGCCGTCACGTGCTTCTCGTAGACCTCCTGCTCGGTGGCGAAGCCCGCTTTATAGACGCCGTTATTGATATGCTCGTAGACGTCATCGTTGACCGTGTCGATGGTTTCGCGCAGATCCTCAGGATAGAAGTCGAGCCGGTTGCCAGTCACCTCGTCGAAGGCCTCGTTGAGGATGCGTACCAGTTCGGCAGACTCGTTGTTGACGATCCGCCCCTTCCGCTTGTCCCACAGCACCGGCACCGTGACTCGTCCGGTATAGTGCGGGTCGGTCAGGGTGTAGAGTTCGCGATGGTACTCGACGCCATTGACCGGATCGCCGCACGCCCCCTCGTGCTCATGGTAGCTCCAGCCCTGGTCGAGCATCAGTGGACTGACCCATGAAACGCCGATCAGGTCTTCCAGCCCCTTGAGCTTGCGCATGATCAGGGTGCGGTGGGCCCAGGGGCAGGCCAGCGAGACATACAGATGGAAGCGCCCCGCCTCCGCCGGTACCGCCCGCTGCCCTTCGGGCCCCGGGCTGCCGTCACGAGTGACCCAGTCACGCAGCTTGGCGGACTCTCGCACGAACTCGCCGCCGTGCTTCTTGGTGTCGTACCACTGGTCGTGCCACTTGCCGTCGATCAGCAGACCCATCATGTCCTCCGGATTCAGAAATGTCTGACTAAGGAAGCTCTGAACAAATCGACGAGCGAGATGAAGCGCAAGGCGCACGGAGCACAGGAACCGGAGCCTATGGGGTATAGGTGAGGATTCCGCGCACCGCGCAACGCAGCGATTCGCTCGCGCAGACATTTGTGCAGTGTTTCCGTAGCAGGTTAAACCGATTTGCTTGATGCTCAAGCGCAGTTTTTCCGCCCCTCACATCGAAAAAAACGAAAGATCACGCATCGCTCGGACATTCACTCGCCACGGCGTCCTTGAGCGCCAGGGCCATGGCATGGGTTGCGGGGCCCGCCCGGTCACGATCGCGGAAGATCATCTGCATGGGTACCTCGCGGATGCCACCGGCAGACAAAGGCAGCGGATGCAGTACACCGCTATTCAGGTCGTCATGAATGCGCGTCTCGGGCAGCCAGGCGAACCCCAGCCCGCGACGGATCATGTCGATGGAGGTCTCGAGATGGCTCACCGTCCAGCGCTGCTCTGCCTTCAGCCACCCGGCATCCATCGACTGGCGCAGCGCCGAGTCGCGCACCACCAGTTGGCGGTGACGCTGCAGGTCGCGCAGGTCGAGTTCGCGCTCCAGCGCGTGCAGCTCATGGTCGCGATGCGCTACCGCGATGAAGCGGATCGTCACCAGCGGCTCGCCGAGAAAGCCCTGTGCCGCCAGACCGGAAATGGCCAGGTCGGCACGGCCGTCGTAAAGCATCTCGATACCGCCATTGAGCACCGTCTCGTGAAGTTGAACACGCACATGGGGGTACGCGGTGGAGAATCGACTCAGCGCCACCGCCAGGGCGCCGGTGGGAAAGATCTGGTCGACTGACAACACCACCTCGGCCTCGAGCCCTTCGGACAGGCGACCGGCAACATCCTCCAACGCTTCGGCACTTTCGATCAGTTGTCGAGCCCGGCGCAGCAGCATCTCCCCGGCTTCGGTCAAGCGCACCTGACGCCCAACCGGTTCGAGCACCTGCACGCCAAGCTGTTGCTCCAGCTTGTGAACGGCGTGGTTGAGGGTGGAGGGGCTCTTGTGGACTGCCTCGGCGGCACGCGCGAACCCCCCATGGTCGACGACTGCCGCAAGCATCTGCCACTGGGCCAGGGTGACACGAGACATATTCGACTTCCTCGAATGAAAGCTGCAAAACGTTGCGCTTAATTTTCGAAAAATCCGGTCTAGAATGCCACACATATCCACCTAGACAGAACCATTGAGGGAGACCGCAGACCATGGTCGCCAGCCCCAACTTTCGCCACGTCGAAGGCCTGATCCAGAGCCACCCCAGCCAGGATGGCGACGGCGTACACATTCAGCGCATTCACCGCTTCGACGGCGAACTCGACCCCTTCTTGATGCTCGACGAGCTCGGCTCCGACCGACCCGACGACTATATCGGCGGCTTTCCGCCGCATCCGCATCGCGGTATGCAAACGCTGACCTACATCCTCCATGGCGGTATCACCCATGAGGATCACCTGGGCCACAGCAGCACCATCCAGGCCGGCGATGCCCAGTGGATGCACACCGGCCGTGGCATCGTGCATTCCGAAATGCCGCTGACCGACAGCCAGGGCCTGCACGGCTTTCAGCTGTGGCTCAACCTTCCGGCGCGAGACAAGATGAGCGAGCCACGCTATCGCGACGTGCGCAGCGACGAAATGCCACGCCTGGAGTTGCAACAGGCGGTATTGATCGCCTTGGGCGGGAGCTGGTCATCCGTAGCGGGCGAGCGAATTTGCGGCCCGCTGGAACACTTGGCGGGAGAGGGTGCCATTGCCCATGCGCTTATCGAGGCTGGCGGCGAGCTGATGCTCGAGGCAGGCAGCGAGACGCTGGCGGTTTACGTCTTCGAGGGCAACCTGCAGATCGCCGGCGAGAGCGTCGCGGCCGGCCAACTGGCGCGGCTGGGAAGTGGCGACACACTGGCTCTCGCCAGCCGGGAAGGTGCGCAGTGCCTGCTGCTCGCCGGTACACCTCACCGCGAGCCGATCGCACATTACGGGCCTTTCGTGATGAACCACACGCACGAGATCGAACAAGCCCTGCGCGACTATCGCAACGGCAGCTTCACGGGCTGACCCTGGCGCCTATTTACCGAACAGGGGTTGTTTCCTATCGTTTATTCGCGTTCAATGACTTTACTGAACAGTGTTCGGCAATGTTCCGACCGCCTGGGGCCTCACATGAGCCGCTCCAGGCGCGTCTTGCTGTACGTACGTACAGTCTAGGCAGGCCATATATCATGGGTTAAGGTTCCCCAGGCTTTTTATATTCTTGTCATCTTTTTTTATGGCCAATGCCCATGTTGCGAATCCTCCATTCGCTGCCCCGCACGCATAAGTTACTGCTGCTACCCGTCGCCACCATGGTGACCGTGCTGGGCGCTCAAAAAATCGTTACCCTCGTCGAGAATACCCAGCGAGAGGGGCAGGTTCCCGAAACCGTTCTCTTCCCTCTCTCGCCCGAGGCTCATCCCGGCCTCCCCGCTCTCAACAGCGAACGCTACTCCGTCGCCGATGCCATAGAGATCGCCACTCAGGCCATCGACGCCACCCGAGACTACATCCCCCTCTCCCAGTTGCAGCCCAGCGAGATCGTCGATCTCTCCGGGGTCACCGTGGCCCAGGCGGGGCAAGAGTCACCCCCCGTCGCTGCCGAGTTCGATGCCGCTACCGCCCGCCCCGCCACGACCGGCGATGACAGCGGCATCGAACTGGCAACGGAACTGGATTCCGGTGCGCTGCACATGGCCATGGTGATCGGCACCCTGGCCAGTGGCATGCTCGACGACACGCATACCGACGACGAGGCGCTGGCCGCCGACGCGACCTCCTACGAAGACTACCCGGACGAGGAGCTGGCACTGTTCGATGATGGCCCGATCCACTTCGATGATGAGATCGCCGCCGCCGAACCCCACGTGCCGGAATGGCGCACCTATACCGTACAGCAGGGCGATACCTTCGCCGTTCTGGCCCAGAACGAACTCGGGCTTGGCTACAGCGAAGCCATGCGCATGCTCGAGGACATGCCGGACCAGCGTCTGCTGACCCATTGGCGAGTCGGCAACACCTTCGAGTATCAGCTCGACGAGCAGGATCGGCTGCTGGCCCTGCGAATCATGAAGAATGCTCGCGAAGGCTACATGCTCGAGCGCGACGGAGACGGTTTCGATGTCGCCACCATCGAGCGTGCCGGCGAGGCCACCCAGCGGCTGTTCGCCGGCAGCGTCAGCGGCAGCTTTGCCCGCTCCGCCCAGGCCACCGGCCTATCCAGCACCGAAGTGGCCCAGATATCGCGCCTGCTGGAGAAGAAGCTCGATTTTCGCCGCGACACACGCCGTGGCGATGAGTTCCAGGTGCTGATCGAATCCGACATCATTGACGGCACCAGCTTCGACTCCCGTGTGCTCGCCATCGAGTACCAGGGCGCCCGCATGGACCTCACGCTGGTACGCAACAGCGAAGACAACAACTTCTATACGCCCGACGGGCAGAGCCTCGACCCGGCCTTCAGCCGCTATCCCTTCGAGGGCAGCTACCGCTTGAGCTCCAGTTTCAACCCGCGCCGCCTGCATCCGGTCACCGGGCGCGTCAGTCCGCATCGCGGCACCGACTGGGCCATGCCCATCGGCACACCGGTCGTCGCCCCGGCTGACGGTCGCGTCGAGAAGGTAGGCAACCACCCCATGGCGGGTCGCTACATCGTGGTTCGCCACGACAACGGCTACCGCACGCGCTACCTCCATCTCTCGCGTGCAATGGTGAATCGCGGCGACCGCGTCTCGATGGGGGAACGCATCGCGCTGTCCGGCAACACCGGCCGCAGCACCGGGCCTCACCTGCATTACGAGGTCATCGTCAACAACAACGCTGTCGATGCCATGAAGGTCGAGCTGCCAGAGAGCCAGAGCCTCGAGGGCGAGCGTCTGGTGGCCTTCCAGCGCGAAGCGGAGCCGCTGCTTGCCACACTGCGCTCCGGCCAGACCGGCCCGGTGGTGGCTCAGACCTCAGCCGACGCCGAAAGCGACGACGACTGATCGCATCTCGATCAGCCGCCAGCATGACATGCGACGCCCTGCTTCCGAGCAGGGCGTCGTTCCTTGAACCGGAGCTCTCTCCCCACACCGCCCATGCGCCGCACTTCGCCCGCCCCACCGCCTCCCGGCGGTCAACGCCTGACGGCCTTCTTCGGCGTGTTCCGTTACAGCCGCCGTGCCTTGGCGCTGGTATGGCAAACCTCACACATGCTCACCCTGGGGCTCGCGGCCTGCACCCTGATCGCCGGCGTGTTGCCGGCGGTGGCCGCCTGGGTCGGCCAACTGATCGTCGACTCGGTGGTCGCTGCCATGGCCCACCACCGCGATACCGGCACCTCGCCGAGCTTCGAGTCGACCTGGCCGGTGATGCGCTACGTGCTGGCGGAAGCCGGAGTGATCGCCGTCATCGCCCTGGCTCAGCGCGGCCTCTCGGCCCAGCAGTCGCTGTTGCGCGCACTGCTCGGTCAGAAGGTCAACGTGATGATCCTCGAGAAGGCCGGCACGCTGTCGCTTGCCCAGTTCGAAGACAGCGAGTTCTACGACAAGCTCACCCGCGCCCGGCGCGAGGCATCGACCCGACCGCTGGGGCTGGTCAACAAGACCTTTTCGCTCGCGCAGAACGGCATCTCACTGGCCAGCTTCGGAGTGCTGCTGGTGCAGTTCTCGCCCTGGGCGATCGGGATTCTGGTGCTCGGCGCGCTGCCGGTATTCGTTTCGGAAGCCAAGTTCTCCGGCGATGCCTTCCGCCTGTTCCGCTGGCGCTCGCCCCAGACCCGCATGCAGATGTATCTGGAGACCGTGCTGGCCCGGGAGGACAGCATCAAGGAGGTCAAGCTGTTCGGGCTGGAGCCGTTGCTGCTCGAGCGCTACCGGCGCATCTTCGACATGCTTTACGGCGAGGACCGGCGCCTGACGATTCGCCGCGAGAGCTGGGGCTTCCTGCTCGGCCTGCTGGGCACGCTGGCGTTCTATGGCGCCTATGCCTGGGTGGTGGTGGAAACGATCTCGGGTACGCTGACCCTGGGCGAGATGACCATGTACCTGATGGTGTTCAAGCAGGGCCAGGCGGCGCTGTCGGCCAGCCTCACCTCGATCAGCGGCATGTACGAGGACAACCTCTACCTGTCGAATCTCTACGAGTACCTGGAGCAGCCGGTGGCTGCCGAAGGCGGTACCCGCACCCGCGGCGTTAGGCCCGGTGAGGGCATTCGCTTCGAAGGCGTGGGCTTCACCTATCCCGGTGCCGAGACAGCGGCGCTGCACGACGTATCACTGCACCTCACACCGGGCCACAGCCTGGCGCTGGTGGGTGCCAACGGTTCCGGCAAGACCACCCTGATCAAGTTGCTCACCCGCCTCTACGAGCCCAGTGAAGGCCGCATCCTGCTCGACGGCAGCGACCTGCGCGAGTGGGACGTCCACACCCTGCGGCGACGCATCGGCGTGATCTTCCAGGACTTCGTGCGCTACCAGCTCAAGGTGGGGGAAAACCTGGGTGCCGGCGATGTCGAGGCCTTCGCCGACGAGGCACGCTGGCACGAAGCGGCCGAGCGCGGGCTGGCCGATGAATTCATCCGCGATATGCCCGGCGGCTACCACACCCAGCTGGGTCGCTGGTTCAAGGGGGGGCAGGAGCTCTCCGGCGGCCAGTGGCAGAAGATCGCCCTGGCGCGGGCCTACATGCGCGAGAGCGCCGACATTCTGGTGCTCGACGAACCCACCGCAGCCATGGACGCCGCCGCCGAGGCCGCCGTCTATGCCGACTTCCGCGAGCATCGTCGCGACAAGATGACCATTCTCATCTCGCACCGCTTCTCCACGGTGCGTGCCGCCGACCAGATCCTGGTGATCGACGGCGGCGAGGTCATCGAGCGCGGCGACCACGACAGCCTGATGACGCAGAACGGCCGCTATGCTCGGCTGTTTAGGCTGCAGGCCGAAGGCTACCGCTAGGCTTTACGAAAACTGTCTGCGCTCGCCCATACTGCGTTAAAAATCGGCTCAAAGTACTCATTTACACCACGTAAACTCCGTCTTTTTGCCGATTTTTGCCTTGTCTGGCCATTGCTCGCCGACTTTTCGTACAAAGCCTGATCTACTTGCTCGACTTATCGGTTGACGCTTGTTGAGCGCTTGACTATAAGAAAAGAGTCGCATCGCCGATGCGGCACAATTCAACCCTCTCAATCGAGACGCGTTCCTCATGCGCTGGCTATCCATTGGCAACAAGGCAAACTGGCAACATCGCGTAAACAATTGCGCGATGCGTACCCGTTTGCTGCTGCCGTGTGCCGGCCGTCGAAACGACGACACTTGAAGGACGCTGGCCGCGGCACTTGTCGCGGCCAAGCCTGAACTCCCATTTCTCGCCCGTCGCGCTCAAGTTCCCGGCCTCCCTGACTCAAGGAGACCGAGATCATGGCAGCACTACGCACAACCCGTCGCCTGCTTCGCGCCGTACGCAGCTTCTACGCCAATCGTCAGCGCGATGCCCTGCTGCGCGACTGCGACCCACGCATGCTCAAGGATATCGGCCTGCGCTGGGAGCGCGGCAAGCTGGTGCCGCTCGACCCGGAGCGTTTCGCCCTCGGCAAGCCGGAAACCGCTGAGGCTTCCGCCACCGTCGTCGAGGCCGGTGAACGCTCCACTGAGATCTGTCCGCGCTGCGGGGCCCCCCTGGCTTAGCCTCGGCCCCGGCCACAGGAAGTGGCCGGGGCCTTCCCCTTTCGTTCTCTCACAGCACCAGCGGGCGATCCAGCGCTCGCAGCAGCTCGTCGTCGCGTTCGTAGATGTCGGGACGGAACGAGAGTTCTCCATCCTCGCCGGGGTTCACCGTCCAATAGTGGATGATGACCGGCATGCGATTGGCCAGGCGTACGTTCTGCGTCTCGCCGCTATCTATTCGCCCCTCCACGTCGTGATCGCTGTGGGTATCGTCTAGCAGCAGCTGGCCCAGCTCGCGAATGTTCTCGACACGGATGCAGCCGGAGCTGAAGGCACGCTGTTCGCGAGAAAAGAGATCCTGGGCCGGGGTATCGTGGAGATAGACCATATGGTCGTTGGGAAAGCGGATGACGAGTTGTCCCAGGGCGTTCTGCGGCCCCGGGGCCTGGCGCAGGACGATGTTGCCGGGATTGTCCCAGTCGATCTCCCAAGGGTCGAGGGGCGTGCCCGACGGGCTCAGCACCTGGATCCGCTCGCGCCACAGATAGCCGAGATCCTGCCGCACCTTGGGTAATACGTCCTCGCGCTTGATGGTGGGCGGTATCGTCCAGGTGGGGTTCACCGTCAAGTGGGTGATTTCCGAGCGTAGCGAGGGCGTACGCCGATAGGGCCGCCCCACCACGATGCGCGAACGCCAGATCTGGCCGTCAGGGCGATAATAACTGAGCCGGTAGCCGGCAATATCGACCAGCACGAAGGACTCCGGCAAGCCGTGCAACAGCCAGCGGGCGCGTTCCATGTTGAGGCGGATCTGGTCGATACGGCGCTCCACCGGAACGTTGAGTGCAGCCAGGGTCTGGCGCCCGACGATCCCGTCCGCCTCCAGCAGGTGCCGACGCTGGAAGCGCTTTACCGCGGCCTCGAGGCTGGCATCGTAGCGTCGCGGGTCAGGCGCCACGAGCTCGCCACCAGGAAAGACATCGTTATCGGCGATCAGTATTTCGAGTTCACTGATGACCGCCAGGCGCTCGCGCAACAGCGGGACATCTTCGTCGACGTCCCCCGGACGCAACGCCTGCTGCCGCTCCGGCAGGCGCGGCCAGCCGCCCAGTTTCTCGATATTGCGATAGCGCGCCAGCCCCGACCGCAGCCGCTGGTAGGGAACGAAACCCGGCCGCACTTCGCCGATCAGCGCCTCGAATCTCTGCTGGTCCACGGCACCGGATACAGTCGCAAGGGAGAAATCGGGAGGCGAAACTGGCACTTCCCAGCCGGTATCGAGCGCTTCGGGGTCGACCTTGCCGCGCTGCAGATGATCGAGCGCCATCAGCAGCTGTCGCGTGGCAAACAGGTCATATTGCGCCTGCGCCTCGACATCGGCACCGTCCTCATAGACCGCTCGATGCCGATTCCTCAACTCATCCGGGCGATAATCCTGAGGATGAAGCCCATCACTTTCGAGGGTATGTAGCGCCGAAGTGAACGCAGCCACCGCGTCGGCATCCTGCCAGGCAGGACGATAGTCACGTAGCGCATAAAAAGCCTGCATGCGCGGGTCCTGCTCGGCGACCTGCCGGACCAGCTCACCGGTGATGCCACCGGCATCGGCCCCCCGCCCTGTCGCCTCCTGCTCGGCCCAGGCCAGCGGCCCAGCCCCAAGCAGCAGTATTCCCCAGATCCCCATCCATGTAATTAGCCGCATCTATGGCTCCTGCTCCGTTGATGGCTGGTTTGGCCTTCCTGGCCACTCTCCCCATAATAGTGCCTGGTACATGGCGGCAAACCAGCCGGCCCATCTACCTTACTTACCTTATTTAAAATTTTCGCGTTTCCGCATGCACGACATGTGGAATCCACGTTACAGGCATGCTCGATGCGTTTTCACCTCACACTGCCACTTTCGCTATCGACCCTAGCGGCCTCCCTGCTGGCTGCCCTGCCCTCCGCCCAGGCCGGCGATTTCCTCGCCCAGGCCGGGCTCTCCTCTCCCCAGCCGCTGCTGAGCCAGACCCTGACCCGCCTCGCGCCGGATGCCGACCCCCAGGTGCTTAAGCTTGCCGCCAGCGCCTTGGCCTGCGCCGAGCCCGACGCCGAGCGGCTGGCGGTCATCGACTTCTCGCGCCCCTCGAGCGAGCCGCGCCTATGGGTCTTCGACCTGGCACGAGAACGGCTGCTGTTCGAAGAGCTGGTTTCCCATGGCCGCGGTTCGGGTGATGCCGAAGCCACGCGGTTCTCAAACACGCCCGAGAGCTACCAGTCGAGCCTGGGGCTGTTTCGCACCATGAACAGCTACTACGGCAGCAACGGCTATTCGCTACGCCTGGAGGGGCTGGAAGCCGGCGTCAACGACCAGGCCTACCAGCGCGCCATCGTGATTCATGGCGCCGATTACGTCAGCGAGTCCTTCATCCAGAAAACCGGACGACTGGGCCGCAGCCACGGTTGCCCCGCCGTGCGCCAGGAAGTGACCTATCCCCTGATCGACAGCATCAAGGAGGATCACTACCTGTTTGCCTATTACCCCGATCCCGAGTGGTTGGAAAACTCGGCCTTCCTTAGCTGCGACCGATCCCCCACGCAGCTGGCCATGTACTGAATCGGCGTGAACGGAGAGAGCCCCCTATTGGCACCAGCAGGGGGCATCGCTCTGCGGCACTGCACCATTCTTATCACGTCGACACGCGCTCCCGGCCACTCTCTTCCTCCCCCATCAAACCACAACCCATTGTTCTAAAAGAACATGCCAGTGATATGGCAAATAGGTTGCTTGACATAAGTCAATGCTGGGTAGGCGTGGACCAGACTTCCTGAGGAAGTACGAGTGCGTCAGACCTGACCTTCAACGGAGAAGGGCGAAAACACGTATCGGCAATCCGTACGAGGTCAAAGCCCATGGAAATTCGCAACAAGGCGAACCGTATTCGCCTCCTGAACCTGCGCACCCCCCAGATGCGCGCCTTCCACTTCTCCTGGCTCGCCTTCCATCTCTGTTTCTTTGGCTGGTTCGGCATCGCCCCACTGATGGCCGTCGTGCGCGACGACCTGGGCCTGACCAAGACCCAGATCGGCAATACCATCATTGCCTCGGTGGCGATCACCATCCTGGTGCGCCTGGTAATGGGAGTGCTGTGCGACCGCATCGGGCCGCGCAAGGCCTATACCTGGCTGCTGTGCCTGGGTTCGCTGCCGGTCATGGGCATCGGCCTGGCCTCGAGCTTCGAAACCTTCTTCCTGGCGCGCCTGGCCATCGGCGCCATCGGTGCCTCTTTCGTTATCACCCAGTACCACACTTCGGTGATGTTCGCGCCCAACGTGGTCGGCACCGCCAACGCCACCTCGGCCGGCTGGGGCAACCTGGGTGGAGGTACCACGCAGATCCTGATGCCGCTGATCTTCACCGGCATCCTGATGCTCGGCGTCAACGAGGCGCTCGGCTGGCGCCTGGCGATGATGGTCCCGGGGGTGGTGCTGTTCTTCGCCGGTATCGCCTACTACCGCTTTACCCAGGATGCCCCCGACGGCAACTTCGCCGAGCTTCGCGCCCGTGGCGAGCTTGCCGAAGCCAACGGTGAACACGGCATGGGCGCTAGCTTCAAGGCCGCGGCCAAGGACATCCGCGTGTGGGCACTGTTCGTGGTGTATGCCGCCTGCTTCGGCGTCGAACTGACGATCAACAACATCGCCGCCATCTACTTCTTCGACAACTTCGACCTGACCCTGGCCACCGCGGGCATGATCGCCGGCCTGTTCGGGCTGATGAACATCTTCGCGCGCACCCTGGGGGGTATCTTCTCCGACCTGTTCGCCCGCACTGGCGGGCTCAAGGGGCGGGTACGCTGGCTGTTCATCGCCATGCTCTGCGAAGGCATCGCGCTGATGTTCTTCTCGCAGATGCACGTGCTGTCGTATGCCATCGGCATCATGCTGGTGTTCAGCCTGTTCGTGCAGATGGCCGAAGGGGCGACCTTCGGTGTGGTGCCCTTCATCAACAAGAAGGCGCTGGGCGCGGTAGCCGGCATCGTCGGCGCCGGTGGCAACGCCGGCGCCGTGGCAGCCGGCTTCCTGTTCCGCTCGGAGACGATCTCCTACCAGCAGGGGCTGTTTTATCTGGGCATCGCCGTGGTGATCGCCTCGCTGTGCGCCCTGGTCGTGCGCTTCTCGACCGAGGTCGAAGCCGAGGAGGCCAAGGCCTACACCGACGCGGTGGGCGAAGACACCAATGCCGGTGCACTGTCACTGCGCTGAGTGCCTCCTAGGCTAGCCGACCGAACGAAGGCGCCTGCCCGGGTTCCCGTGACGACGTCATGCGAACCCGGGCAGGCGCCATCGTCTTGAGGCGGTGCTGCCTCTACGTGGACGGCCTTCCCAGAGGCGCTATGCTGGAACACAAGCCGAGCGTTGTCTCAGGGAGCAGCATGTGGCCGAGCCCAATAGCGTCATAGCGTTCTATGACGAGCGCGTCCTGTCCCACCAGCCCGACGCCAAGGCGCCCTTCCCGCCCGGGCGCATGGAACGTCGCATTCGCCAACTGCTCTCCTCATTGAACAAGCCCTGGTCCTACCCGGAGCACGCCGGCCGGTTGACCGCCATTCGTCATCTGCTCGAGCTGGAACCGATACCGGGCCTGCACTTCGAGTGCGGTAGGGTCGCCACACGAGAGCAGCTGGGGCGAGTTCACACCAGCACGTATCTCAACCATATCTTCGAGCTACGCGGCAAGCATGCCTGGCTCGACGTCGACACCACGGCCGTTTCCCCCGGCAGCATCGAGGCAGCCGAAGTGGCGGCCGGCACCGCCGTCGCCGCCGTGGAAGCGGTGCTGGACGACCGTGCAGAGAGCGCCTTTGCCCTGGTGCGCCCTCCCGGCCATCATGCCGAACCGGTTCGCGCCCGGGGCTTCTGCCTGTTCAACAACGTGGCGGTCGCCGCCGCTCACGCTCAGGCGGCATACAGCTGCCAGCGAGTCCTGATCGTGGATTGGGACGCCCACCATGGCAATGGCACCCAGGACATCTTCTACGCCGACCCCGATGTGCTGTTCTTCGACATTCATCGTGCGTCGCCCTTCTATCCGGGCTCGGGGCAGTTGGAAGACACCGGAGTCGGCCTGGGGGAAGGCACCACGGTGAACGTCCCTTTACCGGCAGGAGCTGGTGATCAAGCCTACATGAAGGCCTTCAACGACATCCTCGTACCAGCAGCCGAATGGTTCGAGCCGGACCTGGTCCTGGTCTCGGCCGGATTCGATCCGCATGCCTTCGACCTGGCCCTGAATGTCTCCTTCGAGGGCTTCGCGGCCATGACCGGCGTGGTACGGGATATCGCTCGCCGCCATTGCCAGGGGCGGCTGGTATTCGTGCTGGAGGGAGGCTACCACCTCATCGCCTTGTCGCGTGGCGTGCGGGCGGTACTCGACGTGCTGGCCGGCGGTGAGATCCCCAAGCCCGGTATCGCAGGCCTGGCCGAGGCCGAGTTGGCCGCCGACTACCACCGCCAGGCGTTCATCGCCGACGATTCGGAGGAGGCATCGTGAGCCGTCTCGTCACGCCTTGCCGATCATAACGCTCATGCCCAGCAGCAAGAACGACAGCGTCTTGCCGTGGCCGTCCAGGTTCAGGGCACCATTGACCCCGCCCTGCAGCACGTCGTCGATCACCAGATTCATGCCGCACAGCCCCGGCATCAGGTAGCGTCGAACGCGACTGGCCCCGCGATGAGCGAATAGCGCCAGCACCCGCTCCTCGGTCACCTGCGCCACCAGCGCCTGGTAATGCTGCGGCTCGTAGGCGAACAGCGCCAGGTTGAGACGATCCCCCTTGTCGCCGGCGCGGGCATGGGCCAGGCGGTGCAGCGGCACCTCTCGCCCTGCTGCGGCACTTGGCATCACCCGATTGGCCTCAGTTGGCATGAGCGGCCCTCCTCTCGTTGGCCATCTTCGTCTCGAAAAGGCTGGCATCGAACAGCGTGGCGAAGGCGTTCACGTCGCTACGTTTGACCAGGTAGGACGCCGTACACACGCGCCGCTGAAACTGGCGGCGCACCCCGCCGCCACCGGCCGGACCGGCGCAATAGAGCGCCAGCAGCTCCTGGGTGGCACGCTCCACCCAGCGGCGTTCGGCATGCTCTGCAGCCAGGCGCAGACGATAGTCGCCGCTGGCATTGCCCTGCACCGAGCGCTGCAGGTCGCCGGCATCGCTGTCGAAGACGCTGGCATGGCCGACGATGTCAAGCCGCGAGCGCAACTCCGACGGGGCACGAAAAGCCAGCCGTTCGCGCAGCACCTCGGCGGCCAGTTGCGCCCGGGCCAGGGCATTGGGCCCGGCGTAGGAGATCTCCGCCTCGCCCTGCCAGCCACCCTCGTAGCAGACGGTGGTCTTGAGCCGCTGTGGCGCCGGCTTGCCGCGAATGCCGCTCACCGCCACCCGATCGGGTCCGATCTCGCGAACCGTCACTGCGGAGAGGTCCACCACCACGTCGGGGGTCAGGTAGTTGGCGGGGTCGTGCACCTCGTAGAGCAACTGCTCCTTGACCGTGCGTGCGGTGACCATGCCGCCGGTGCCGGCGGGCTTGGTCACCACCAGACTGCCATCCTCCTCCACTTCGATGATGGGGTAGCCCACCGTGGCCAGGCCGCGAACGTCCTTGACGCCCGGATCGGCGAAGTACCCCCCGGTGACCTGGGCACCGCACTCGCCCAGGTGACCCGCCATCATGCCGGCGGCCAGGCGGTCCCAGTCGTTCCACGCCCAGCCGAAGTGATGCACCAGCGGTGCCAGGAACAGCGCCGGGTCGGCCACCCTTCCGCTGACTACCACCTCGGCGCCGAGCTCGAGCGCCTCGACCAGGGGCCCCGCTCCCAGATAGACGTTGGCCGAGATCAGCGCCTCCTCGCCGGGCAAGTCGCGGTTCTCCGCTTCCCAGCGCTGCAGCTCCAGTTCACCGAGGCGCGCGCGGATGTCGTCGCCCTGCACCCGGCCGATTCTCGCCCCGCCCCGCTCCGTGCGGGCGGCCAGTTCGGCCACTAGGCGGCAGGCGCCCTCCGGGTTGGCCGCGCCGAAGTTGCCGAGAATGGCGATACCATGGCGCAGGCAGTCGTCGAGCACCGGCTCGAGCAGTTCTTCCAGGAGCGGCTCGAAGCCTGCCATGGGATCGTCGCGCATGGCGCGGTGGGCCGCCGCCAGGGTGCGCTCGCCCAAGGTCTCGAAGATCAGCGCCGCAGGCTGCCCACGACGGATCAGCTCGGCCACTACCGGAATGGCCGCATCGGTGCGGTCGCCGGAGAACCCGGCCCCGCTTCCCAACAGGAAGGTCATGAATGAGTCTCCTTGGCCGGCATATCCCGGGTGCCTGACGACTTCTCGCCAGATGGCTCCATGGGCAAGCGTTGGCGGCGCCGGGCGAAGAGTGCCACCAATAGCAGTAGCGCCCCGGCCGTGGTCAGCCAGCCGGGTATCAGCGCCAGGCCCACCACCAGCACGAGCCCCACCACGTCCATCAGCCGGTTACCGGTCATCGCCACCCGCGACATCAGCGCGGCGAAGGCGACCACGAACACCACGCCCTGGGAGCAGGCCAGCACGACATCAAGGGCACTGCCGAAGCCGGCCAGGGCCGGATAGATCAGCAACAGGAAGGGAATCACGTAGATCGCCGCCGCCAGGCGTACCGCCTCGCCTGCCGCCGGCAGCCAGTTGGTACCGGCGATGCCCGCCGCGACGAACACCGCCACGCACACCGGCGGCGTGATCACCGACAGCGTGGCGAAGTAGAACACGAACAGGTGGGCGATCAGCGGCTCGACGCCGATGGTGGTCAGCGCCGGTGCCAGCACCGAGGCGACCAGGACATAGGCCGCCGTGGTGGGAATGCCCATGCCCAGGATCAGGCACACGCCGCCGACGATGAAGGCCACCAGGAACAGCGACTGCCCGCCCACGTCGACGATCAGGCTGGCCAGCGTCACGCCAATGCCGGTCATGCCGATCATCGCCACCAGCATCTGCGCGCCGGCCAGCAGCACGCCGATGATCACCATGCCCTTGCCGGCATCGATCAGCCCAGCGAACAGCTTGCCGGCGATCTCGCGCAGCGGCGTACGCGCCAGCAGGGCGAAGGGCACGAAGGTCAGCACCGTCATCAGGATGCCGTAGAAGGCCGACATCTGGATCGAGCGTCCCGACAGCACGCCGTAGAAGAGTCCACCCAGCGCCGCCAGGATCGGTACGATGCGCTCTGGGCGCAGCACCGCCGGCCAGCTCGGCAGCTCGTCGTCGGGTACCACCTGCAGGTTGCGCCGCCGCGCCACCAGGTGGATGGTCAGGAACACGCCGAGATAGAACAGGATGGCCGGCAGCAGCGCGGCCAGCGCGATGCGCAGGTAACTCTCGCCCAGGATCTCGGCCATGATGAAGGCCGCCGCGCCGAGGATCGGCGGCGCTATCTGGCCGCCGGTGGAGGCCACCGCTTCCACTCCCGAGGCGAAGGGCGCCGGATAGTTGAGCCGCTTCATCATCGGGATGGTGAAGTTGCCGGTGGTGGCCACGTTGGCCACGGCGCTGCCACTGACCATGCCGAACAGTCCCGAGGCCACGGTGGCGACCTTGGCGGCGCCGCCCGGCGAACGACCGCTGATGCGCAGCGCCAGATCCATGAAGGTCTGGCCGCCACCGGTGTGCAGCAGCAGGCAGCCGAACAGCACGAAGGCGGCGATGGTGGTGGCCGCCACGCCGACCAGCATGCCCCACACGCCAAGATCACCCAGGTAGAGCGTCTCGGTGATGAAGAACATATCGAAGCCGCGATGCCCCAGCGGCCCGGGGATCGCCGCCCCGAGCCAGGCATAGGCCAGCCCCGCCAGCACCAGCAGTGGGAAGATCGCGCCGATGGCACGCCGTGAGAGCTCCAGCACAGTCACCACCAGCACGGCGGTGAACAGCATGTCTCGCGGCGTGGCCCAGGGCAGCTCGACGAGGATCCGCTCATGGTTCATCGCCACGTAGCCGCAGGCCAGCACCGTGCCGAGCGCCAGCGCGAGGTCGACGGCCAGCCCCAGCGGCCGCCAGCGCCGCCCTCCCCCGAGCGGATAGAGCGTCAGCCCCAGCAGGATAACCAGCGCCAGAAAGATGGCCCGCTGGACCAGGCTCTCGAAGGGGCCGGTCGCCGAGGTATAGAGAATCAGCCCGCCCAATGCGAGGGCCAGCAGCTTGGTCAGGTTCTCGCGCATGGCAATCGCCTCCTGGCGTTACTCGACGGGCCGCAGGGCGTCGGGGATGTCCAGACCCTGCTCCTCGAAGTAACGCGCCGCGCCGGCATGCAGCGGCACGGTGCCGACATCCAGGGTCATCTGCGCCAGATCCTCGTCACGTACCGCCGAGAAGGCATTGGCCTGCGGCTCGGGGTTCTCCATCACCGCCTTGACGATCTGGTAGGCAGTCTCCTCGTCGAGGTCCGGGTGGGCGTGCACGGCAACGCCGAAGGCCCAGGTGGTATAGGCCGGGACGCCCTCGCCCGCGCCTTCGGGAATGTCGACCACGGCCAGGTCGGGCATCTCGGCGCGCAGGGTCTCGGCCTGCTCGTCGGAGAGCGACAACACCTCGACCGGGGTAAAGGTAGCGATGTCCATGGTCGAGCCGTCGAGCTTGTTGCCGACCCCGGATTTGACGTAGCCCATGATGCGGCCGTCCTTGATGGAGTCGACCACGTCGGTAGTCGAGCCGCGCACGTAGTCAGGCGCAATGCCCAGGGTCTCGAATACCGCTTCGGTGGTGCTCTCGGTGGCCGAACCGGTGATGCCCGGGTTGAAGCGCACGCCGTCGAGCCCCTCGAGAGAGGAGACATCGGCGTCCTCGCGAATCACCACGTTCTGGGGCGCCACGGTATAGACCCACAGCAGGCGGCTGTCGACCGGGCGGCCCTCGAAATCCTGCTGCCCTGCATAGGCGTGGTAGCCGGTATTGGTGGTCACAAGGCCCATGTCGATCTGGTTGCGGCTCAGGCGGCGCAGGTTGTCGACGGTGGCGCCGGTCTCCGCCACCGAGGCGCTGACACCCTCGACCTGGTTGTTGATGATCTGGTTGACGGCAACGAAATAGCCGTAGTGACTCGACGAACTGGAGGTCGAACCGATCAGCAGGCGCTCCTGGGCCTGTACGGCAGCGGCAGACAGCAGCGTGGCGCTGGCCGCCATGGCAGTGAACAGGGTCTTCATGGTTGGCTTCATGAGTGGCTCCTTGGCCCGGCTTGCGGGCTTGTTTTTGTCGTGTTGCGTAGGGATAGCCCCTATGCCGCAGCATGGTGCGATACTTTTATTTTGTATATTGAATAGTTTTTAAATTGTGTTTTACTTTCTAAATGAAACCCAGCATCAAACAGCTGCGCGCCTTCGTCGCCGTCGCGCAATCGAGCAACCTGGCCGAGGCCAGCGAGCGCATCCACCTTTCGCAGCCGGCAATCTCCATTGCCCTGCGCAAGCTGGAAGAAGCCGTCGGCGGCGCGCTGTTCTCGCGCACCACGCGCCAGCTCAGCCTGACGCCCGAGGGCGAAGCCTTCCTACCGGTAGCAGTGCGACTGCTGCATGACTGGTCAGAAGCCTTCGACGACCTCGAGGAGCGCTTCTCCAAACAGCGCGGCAAGGTTACCGTAGCCGCGCTGCCCACTCTGGCAGCAGGGCTGCTGCCCGGCATCATCACCTCCTTTCATGCCCGCTACCCGCGCATCAACCTGAGCCTTCACGACGTGCTGGCCGAGCAAGTCAGCCAACTGGTGCGCGAGGGGCGCGCCGACCTGGGATTGTCGGTGGCTCCCCACGACACCGAGGAGCTGGCCTTCGAACCGGTGCTGGTGGATCGCTACGTGGCGGTCTGCCCCAGCGGCCATCCGCTGCTCGAGCAGCCCAGCGTGCGCTGGGCACAGCTCGCGGGACACCCTTTCATCGGCATCAACCGCCTTTCCAGCTCGCGCCAGGACATCGACCGCATCATGACCGAGGTGGGCGCCCCGCTCGACATCCTGTGCGACGCCAGCCAGATCGCCACCGTGGGCCGCATGGTCGCTGCCGGGCTGGGCATCAGCGTGCTGCCGCGGCTGAGCTTCCGCCAGATCGCCACCGACGGCATCGACTACCGGCCGTTGACGGCACCTGACGTCAGCCGCCCGCTGGGCCTCGTCATGCGCCATCGGCATCCGCTATCGGCAGCTGCCGCGGCGCTGCGAGAGTTGATCCGGGAGTACGCCGTGGCCACGAGAGATTGATCAGGCGAATACGATAAAAGGCCGGCGTCAGCGACTACACTACTGATTTGGGCGGCATCGCAGCGCCCATACCCATGACGAGAGGAGGAGCGACATGCAGGATGGGATGAATGCACGCGGCAGTTGCCTGTGCGGCGCGGTAAAAGTCGCCGTGGCGGTCAACAAGCAGAACGTCGGCGCCTGCCACTGCGACATGTGTCGCACCTGGGGCGGTGGCCCGCTGCTGGCACTGGAGTCGGTCAGCGACGTCGAGATCGAAGGCGAGGACAACATCACTGTCTATGCCTCGTCGGAGTGGGCCGAACGCGGCTTCTGCCGGCGTTGCGGCACGCACCTCTTCTACCGCCTCAAGACCGGCAACCATTACGCCATTCCTGTAGGCTTGGTCGACGGCGGCGAAGCGTGGCACTTCGACAGCCAGATCTTCATCGACCAGAAGCCTGAGTACTACCGCTTCGCCAACGAGACCCACGACATGACCGGCCAGGAAGTCTTCGACGCCTACCAGGGCAGTTGAACGTCGCTACATTCGGCAACGCATTCAAGCGTCGAAATGCACTACAGTGTCCCCATCGAAGACAGCATCAGGAGGGCCCATGCCCATTTCCGTAGGCGACAAGATTCCCGACGTCACTCTCAAGACCAACGGCCCCGACGGACCAGAGGACATCTCGACCGGCGAACTCTTTGCCGGCAAGCGTGTAGTACTGTTCGGCGTTCCCGGCGCCTTCACCCCGGGCTGTTCCAACACCCACATGCCCGGGTTCGTGATCAAGGCCGACAAGGTATTGGAGAAAGCCGACACCCTGGCCTGCATGGCGGTCAACGACGCCTTCGTCATGCGTGCCTGGCAGAAGGACCAGAACGCCGAGGCGATCCTGATGCTGGCCGACGGCAATGCCGAACTGACCCGCGCCCTGGGCATGGAGAAGGATGCCAGCGGTGCCTGTATGGGGACTCGCAGCCTGCGCTTCGCGCTGATCGCCGAGGATGGCGTGGCGACCTACGTGGGTATCGACACCGAGCGCGGCGTGGTCGACAAGAGCAGCGTCGATACGGTGCTGGCCCATCTGGCGGAATAATGCACCCGCTACGCTCAAGCTTCCTTCCTCTCTGCCGATAATCCCGTCAAGAGCGCTTCGGTACATCGTATCACCGGCAAGAAGGGAGGAAGCCGCATGGAAGACGTGGCACAACAAGCCGTACCCGCCAGTGTGCTACTGGTCGACGACGAACCCAACGTGCTCTCCGCCTTGTCACGCATGCTGCGTCATGAGGGATACGTCCTTCATACCGCCGGGGATGGCCTTGCGGCCCTGGCGATACTCGAACGCGAGCCTATCGACCTGGTGCTTAGCGACGCCATGATGCCGGGCATGGATGGGGTCGAACTGCTGTCCCGCGTACAGCAGCAGTGGCCGGAGTGTCTGCGTCTGCTGCTGACCGGTCAGTGCGACCTGGCCGCCACCGTCCGCGCCATCAATGAGGGCCGCATCTACGGCTACCTGTCCAAACCCTGGGACGACGAAGGGCTGCGCCTCACCCTGCGCCAGGCACTCCAGTATCAACATACTGAACGCGAACAGAAGCGCCTCGAAGCGCTGACGCAGGATCAGAACCGGGAGCTCGCCGAACTCAACGCCTCGCTGGAGCAGCGTGTCGAGGCGCGCACTCAAGAGCTCAAGCAGACTGCCGACATGCTGGAGGTCGCCTTCCGCGAACTGCGCAAGAGCTACGTGACGGCCACCAAAGTCTTCTCGTCGCTGATCAACCAGCGCCTTCCGCCACGCTTCCAGACCAATGCCAAGGTTGGCGTCCTGGTCCAGGCCTTCGCCAAGGAGCTTGGTCTCGACGAAGCACAGCAGCATGACCTGCAGTTGGCGGCTGCCCTCTACAACCTGGGCAAGTTGGCCTGGAACGACCGCCTGCTCGCCACGCCCGCCGAACGGCTCTCGGTTCAGCAACGCGAGAGTTACCGTCTTTATCCGGCCACAGGCGAAAACCTGCTGATGGCGCTGGAGCACATGGAGGGAGCGGCAAAAATCATCCGTCACCACCGTGAACGCTGGAACGGCAGCGGATTTCCCGACCGTCTCAAGGGCGAGGCCATTCCCCTTGGTTCCCGCCTGCTCGGGCTAGCCGTCGATTTCATCGAGCTGCAGCGCGGCATGATCCTGCCGCGCCAGGTCATGCGCCCCCAGGCGCTGGAGCTGCTACAAAAGTTTGCCGGACGCGTCTATGACCCGAGCCTGTGCCAGGCTTTCGTCACGCTGTGCCGCGACAAGGCGCCGGACCTCGAAAGTCAAGGTCGGCCGGTGCTGGCCCTGGAAACGCGCAAGCTCGAGCCCGGCATGGTCCTGGCCGAGGATATTCACTCCACCAGCGGCATGCTGCTGCTGCACGAGGGCAAGCGGCTCGATACACACCTGATCGACAAGCTGATCCGGCTCGAGGACGCCGAGAATACGCGCTACACCCTGCTGGTCTACCGGGAGGAAGAAGCCGATGAGTGACTCCCGGCAGGATCTGTTGGATCGCTGTCGACAGAGAGTGGCGTATCTCGAGGCGCGTCTGACCGGGCTGCTCGACAGTATCACCGACGGCTTCCTCATGCTGGACCGAGAGTGGCGGTTCACATATCTCAATCCGGCGGCGGAGCGCATCATCGGGAAAACCGAGGGGGAACTCCTCGACCAGGTGCTCTGGGACGCCTTCCCCGGGGCGCAGGGCACCCGATTCGAAGAGGAGTACCGCCGGGCGATGTCCGAGTCGGTGTCGGTCGCCTTCGAGGCGTACTACGACGAACTCGACCTGTGGCTGGAAGTTCACGCCTACCCTTCCGACGAGGGCCTGGCGATCTACTTCCAGGACATCGGCCAGCGCAAGCGAGCCGACAACCGGCTGAGGATTCTCGAGCGCAGCATCGAGTCCAGCGTCAACGGCGTGGTCATCGCCGATGCGCTCGCGCCCGACCAGCCCATCGTCTACGTCAATGCCGCCTTCGAGCGTATCACCGGGTACTCCCGCGACGAGGTCCTGGGACGCAACTGCCGTTTCCTCCAGGGTGAGCAACCCGATCCCTGCGCCCGCCAGCAGATCCGCGACGAGCTCGAGGCGCAGCGCGACATCCACGTTACCCTGTGCAATTACCGCAAGGACGGCACCCCCTTCTGGAACGACCTGCACATTTCGCCGGTACTCGACGAGAATCAGGACGTCACCCATTTCATCGGCATCCTCAACGATATCTCGACCCAGCGGGAGTACGAGTCACGGCTGGCCTACCATGCCGATCACGATGCCCTGACCGGCCTGGCCAACCGCTCGCTGCTGGAGAGACGCCTGCAGCAGAGCTGCTTCCTGCCGCCGGGGCACACTCGCCGCTCCGCCCTGCTCTATATCGACCTGGACGATTTCCAGTCGATCAACGACAGCCTCGGCCATGAGCTGGGCGACCGTGTGCTCGTCGAAGTCGCCGCCAGGTTGGTTCAGCAGGTGCGCCGTAGAGACACCGTGGCACGCCTCGGCGGCGATGCCTTCGTCGTGCTGCTGCCCGAGCCGGACGACGTGGCCGGCGTCGCCGAGCGCCTGTTGACGACCATTGCCAGTCCCTACCACTTCGGCGAGCATGAGCTGCACTTCACCGCCAGCATCGGCATCGCCGTGTACGACGGCGAGGGGCCACCCGCCCGGATGATCCAGCAGGCCGACCTCGCCATGTACCAGGCGAAGCGACGGGGCCGCAACACCTATGACTGGTTCTCGCTAGAACTCAACACCCGGGTCAGCCAGCGCGTGGAGCTGCGCAGCGCACTGCAGCGCGCCATCGACGAGCAGCAGTTCGAGCTGCTCTATCAGCCACAGATCCACGGTACCAGCGGCCGCATCGTGGGGTGCGAGGCATTGATACGCTGGCGCCACCCCCAGCGCGGCTTCATCCCGCCGGCCGAATTCATCGGGCTGGCCGAGGACACCGGACAGATCATTGCCATCAACGAATGGGTGGTTCGCACGGCCTGCCGCGACAATCGCCGCCTCAACGACCATGACATCGGCAAGTATCCGATCGCGGTCAACATTTCGCCCATGCAGTTCCACCGTAGCGGCTTTGCCGAGGGCATTCTGAAAATCCTGGAAGAGGTCGATCTGCCGCCGGCACTGCTGGAACTGGAGCTGACCGAAAACATCCTGATGGAGGGCACCGACAAGGCCATCGAGACCCTGACGACGTTGCGCCGTCATGGAATCGCCGTGGCCATCGACGACTTCGGTACCGGCTTTTCCAGCCTGAGCTACCTGAAGCACCTGCCCATCGACAAGATCAAGATCGACCGCTCCTTCATCAGCGAGGTGATCAGCGATCATCGCGATGCCGCCATCGTGCAAGGCATCATCGCCATGGCCAACCAACTGCAGCTCAAGGTGGTCGCCGAGGGCGTCGAGACGCAGGCGCACTATGCCTATCTCAGCAAGCACCTGTGCGATCTCTTCCAGGGCTTCTACTTCGCTCGCCCCATGCCCTTCGAGGAGCTTCTCCCGTTTCTCCAGGACCACCATGCCGCGACGAAGGACCTGCGCCCCGACGACCATGGCGTCATCGCCCCGACCATCCTGCTGGTCGATGACGAACCCAATGTCCTGCAGGCGCTGAAGCGTACCCTGCGCCGCGACGGCTATCATATCCTGACCGCCGGCAGCGCACGGGATGCCTTCGACCTGTTGGCCACACAGGAGGTGGTGCTGGTGATCAGCGACCAGCGCATGCCCGAAATGAACGGCACGGAATTCCTCAAGCGCGTGAAGGCCCTCTACCCGCAAACCCTGCAAATCCTCCTGTCGGGCTATACCGACCTTCAGACCATCACCACGGCCGTCAACGAAGGAGGGATCTACAAGTTCCTCACCAAGCCCTGGGACGACGACGAGCTGCGGGTGATCGTGCAGCAGGCCGTGCGCGAGGCTGCCATTCAGAATGCCAGGAGTCGACGACAGGGGCGCGACGGCCCCCCTGAGGGCAACGTCTGAAGTTCACTTGCCCTGCCCCAGCACCTCTACCTCATCTCCCAGCAGGTCCTCCACATAGAGCATCTGCACCGCGACCGCGACCGCCACCGCGAGCGGCGTGGCGAGCATGACGCCGGCGACCCCCGCCACGGCCCCGCCGGCGAGCTGCACCACCACGGTGTAGGCAGGCGGCAAGCGCACCATGCCCTTGGCCGCCAGCGGTGTCACGACGTTGGACTCCAACGTCTCGATGACCAAATAGAGCAGCACGGCGTACCCCCCCAGCTGTGGCGACTGGAGGAAGGCGATAAGCACGGTGGGAATAACCCCCAGGATCGGCCCCAGATAAGGGATGAAGGTGAAGAGCCCGGCGATCAGCCCCAAGGCACCGGCCATCGGAACCCCCATGACAGCGAGGCCCAGCGCCACCAGCACGCCGATGAACACCATCGAGATCAGCCGGCTGATCAGCCATAGTCTCAATGCCTGTCCCTGCATGCCCAGCACCTGTCCCAGCCGCGCGCGTCGGGCCGGCGGACACAGCATCAGCAGGTTGCGGGCATACTCGGCCGGGTCGACCACGAGATAAAAGCCCACCAGCAGCACCAGCAGGAAGCTGGTAATCGCATCGAAGGTGGTCGACAAGGCGCTTGTCGCACGATTCAGCAACGGCTGTGCCAGCGAGCGGGCCGGCTCGTCGACCCCACCCAGCGCCTGCTCGACCCCGGGCAGTTCGCGAGCCATGTCGACGAGCTGCTGAAACGCCTGCGGCAACTCCTGGGTCAGCTGCGAGAGCTGAGTCATCAGCGGCGGCCCGACCAACGCCCCCAGCCCCACCAGGATCAGCACGATCAGAATGGCGACCAGCACCAGCGCCCAGGGTCGCGACAGCGGCAGATAACGCCGGCACAGCCGCACCATCCCGTCGATGGCCACCGCGACCAGCACGCTGGCGAACACCAGCAGCAGCACGCCGAGCAACTGGTTGGCGAAATAGAGCAGCACCGACACCAGCCCGACGAGCCCGATGACGATCAATGCACGACGTGTGAAATGCGATATCGAGTTGGTGGCACTTTCCCTGTCGGCCATGTCGGCTCCTTGCCTGGCTTGGCACCATTCCAGGTGCTTGCAGCATCAGCCTAGCAGATGCCGAGGCCGCGGCTCACTCGAGCAGCAGCACGAGCACTAGCAGCGAAAGTAGCGCGGCCACGCCTTTCCAGAACAGCACGGGGTTTCGCTCGATCAGCGGTGGGCGGGACTTTTTCAGGAATACGGGACTGGGCTGGCGCATTTCATGGATGAATTCGGACAGCGCCTCGAAGCGTCGTGTGGGCTGGGGATGCAGGGCTTTCCTGAGCACCTCGTCGACCCAGGCGGGCAGCTCGCGGTTGGCCGCCCGTGCGGGCCGGTATGCCAGGCGATGCTGTGCCGCCCGAGTTCTGGCCTTGGCCACCTCGGTGCCGTACGGCAGCGTCCCGGTCAGCGCCTGGTAGGCGATAACCGCCAGCGAGTACAGGTCCGAGCGCGGCGTCGCCGGCTCGCCGAGAAAACATTCCGGCGCCGTGTAGGACACCGTACCCAGCGGCTCTTCCACCAAACCCGGTCGGCTTTCAGTGATTCCCGCCACACGTACCGAGCCGAAGTCGATCAGGGTGGCGTGGCCCGTGGCATCGACCATGACGTTGTGCGGCCGAAGGTCCTGGTGCACCATCTCGAGGCGATGGAAGGCGCGCAGGCCACGGGCAATCTGCTCGACCAGCCTGCGCACCGTCTCCAGCTCCAGCCGCGGCTGGTCGCGCAGCCACTGGGCCAATGTGCGGCCCTCGATGTACTCCGTCACGCTGTAGAGATAGCGGCGTCGGCGCCCCGGCCGGTGCGCCTTGACCACGTGGGGGTTGTCGATGCGCTGGGCGATCCACTCCTCGAGCAGGAACCGCTCCACGTGCCGCGGATCCTCGCGCAGCTCGGTCGCCAGGGTCTTGATGACCACCTTGTGCGAGCTCTCCTCGTCCACGGCCAGGTAGGCGTGACTGCGGGCGCTGGCGTGGAGCTGGCGCACGACCCGATAGCCGTCCAAGCACATTCTCGGTTCGAGCTGCGGCGGAAACGGCAGTTCCACCTCCCCCGACCAGGCTTCGCGGGCATGACCCAGCGGCACCTCATCCACCCTCACCACCTGCGCCGTGAGGTTGTCGTCGCTGCCCGCCTCGAAGGCCGCCTGCACCAGGGCGCGAGCGGCGGCGTCCAGGTCTGCCTCGTGCTCGGCCAGGAGCTGACGCATGCGCGCTTCGCTCAGGTGCTCGTACACGCCGTCGGTCACCAGCAGGAAGCCGTCCCCCGCCTCGACGGGCAGCGCCAGGTAGTCGATCTCGAGCTGCTCGCCGATACCCATTGCCCGGCTGAGGTAGCACCTGTCGGGTGCCAGCCAGGCGCGGTGCTCGCTGGTCAGCGGCTCGAGGTTGTCGTCCTGCAGGCGGTAGAGCCGCGCATCGCCGACATGGAAGACATGCGCAGTGCGCGACTTCAGCACCAGCGCGGTGAAGGTACAGACGTAGCCACGGTCCTTGTCCCAGCGATACTCGCTGCGCCGGGTCTGGGCATGCAGCCAGGCGTTGGTCGCCATCAGCACCCGCTGGGCCGCGGTCTTCACCGTCCAGCTCTCGGCGGTACAGTAGTAGTCCTCGATGAAGCTCCTGACCGCCGTTTCGCTGGCGACCCGGCTCACCGCGCTGGTGCTGATCCCGTCGGCCAGCGCCACCACGACACCCTTGCTCGACAACTGCGGCTCACGCGGCACGTAGGCGCCGTGGAAGTCCTGGTTGACCGCCTTGCGCCCCGGCTCCGAGCACTGGCCCAGCGAGACCCGCAACGAGTTGCCGGGTTCGAACGCCGACATCTCAGATGTCACGCAGCGGCGCGGTGCGCACATGGGTGGCATACAGCGTCAGGCCGGTCAGCGAGAGCCCGCCGATCAGATTGCCCACCACCACGGGGATCTCGTTCCAGATCAGGTAATCCGCAATCGAGAAGTCACCGCCCATCATCAGCGCCGACGGGAACAGGAACATGTTGACGATGGAGTGCTCGAAGCCCATGAAGAAGAACACCATGATCGGCATCCACATGGCGATCACCTTGCCGCCCACCGTAGTCGAGATCATCGCCCCGACCACGCCGAGTGAGACCATCCAGTTGCACAGGATGCCGCGAATCAGGATGGTCAGCATGCCCGCCGCGCCGAACTCCTTGTAACCCACGGTGCGGGCATGGCCGATTCCGGCGATCTTCTGCCCCACCTCGTCCGGCGGCGTGGCGAAGCCGTAGGTGAAGACGATCGCCATCAGCACCGCCACGGTCAGGGCGCCCCCCAGATTGCCGCAGAAGACCTTGCCCCAGTGGATAAGGATTCTCTCGATGGTGACGCCGGGGCGCCGGTCGAGCCAGGCCAGCGGGGTGAGCACGAAGACCCCGGTCAGCAGGTCGAAGCCCATCAGGTAGAGCATGCAGAAGCCGACCGGGAACAGCGCAGCCCCGAGGATCGGCATACCGGTCTGCACCGTGATGGTCACGGCGAATACCGCGGCCAGTGCCAGGATGGCGCCCGCCATGAAGGCGCGAATCAGGACGTCCCGCGTGGCCATGTGGAGCTTGGACTCGCCGGCGTCGACCATCTTTGTCGCGAATTCCGAAGGAAGCAGATAGGACATGGTGTTCTCTACGCGCTTGGCGCCTCTCGTCTCGTGTCTGAGGTGACGAACGCAAAGGCGCCTGAAGCCGGCGTGCAGCTTCAGGCGCCCTTGCCTGTATTCGTCGCGTTGTCATGGGGCCAAGGCCGGCGGCGATCGTCGTTGATCCTGCCGGCCAGCCTGCGCATGCAGCAGGCCCTGCCCAAGAACAAGCACGTGGCGTGCCAACTCTTTATTACAGATCGGAAAAAAGCGCGTGTCGCGGGGGCTTCACGCCATGCCTTCCGCTGCCATGCTTGCCGCAGCAGGCAGCGCGGCCTCTATCCCACGGCGGATAGAGGCCACGGCGGTGCATGGGGTGGCGCTGACGCCCAGCCTTGGTGCAGTTCGTCTCAGCGGGGCGGGGAAATCTCGGCACGAGCGGATTGCGCGGCGGCCGGGCTGGTGGCGACCATGCGCACCACGCTGCCCACCACGATCAGGCAGGGCGAAGGCAGCGGCGAGGCGGCCAGCTTCTCCGGCATGTCGGCCAGGGTACCCACCAGCGAGGCCTGCTCGGGCAGGCTGGCGTTGGCCACCAGCATGATCGGCCAGTCGTCGGGCAGCCCATTGCGGCGCAGCCCGGCACAGATGGCCTCGACCTTGGTCAGGCCCATGTAGAAGATCAGCGTTTCATCCTGGCGCGCCAGCTCGGCCCAGTCGGGCTCGCCGTCCTTGCGGCACAGCTGGGCGGTGACGAAGCGCAGCTGCTGGGCGTGGGCGCGATCGGTCAGCGGAATGCCCATGCCCGCCGCCGCGGCCGAGGCGGCGGTAATGCCGGGCACGATCTCGGCCTCGACGCCGGCCTCGGCCAGCGCAGCGAGCTCCTCGCCCATGCGCCCGAACACGCCGGGGTCGCCGCCCTTGAGCCGCACTACCGACTTGCCCTCCCGCGCCAGCTTCACCAGCAAGGCACCGATCTCGGCCTGGGGCACGCTGTGGTGGCCACGCGCCTTGCCCACGTAGTAGCGCTCGTGGCCGGCGGGAATCAGCGCCAGCACGTCGTCGCCCACCAGGCGGTCGTAGACCACCGCCTCGGCCTGCTGCAGCAGGCGAGCGGCCTTGAGAGTGAGCAGCTCGACGTCGCCGCTACCCGCTCCCACCAGGTAAACCCGCCCGGCGCGGCACTCGCCGTCCAGGGTCAGGGTGGGCGCCTTGACCCGCGTGGAGCGGCCGAACGGCGAGCGCACGATGTGGCCCAGGCCATGCAGCCGCGAGAAGGCCGCCTGCCCTAGCGCCCGGGGCCGCTGCGCCCGACGCAACAGCTCAGGCGACAGCAGTGACTTCAATTGGCTCAGCGCTCGCATGCGCCTTCTCCTCTTCGATCAACGATTTCAGCTCGGGAACGCAACTTCCGCATTGGGTGCCGCAGGCCAGCCTGGCGCCCAGCGCCTCGACGCTGTCGTCGCCTTCACGGATCGCCTCTAGGATAGCGCGTTGACCCACCTGATGGCAGCTACACACTACCGGCCCCTGGTTGGCGGCGCCGTCGTCGCAGCCGGCCAGCAGGCGGCGGCGATGCTGCGCCGATAGCCCCGTGCCGGCACCGGCCTCCTCGAAGCGGGCATCGAGCCAGCTCAGGTTGGGCAGCTCCACCGGCGCCCCCACCATCAGCCACCAGCGCAGGCGGCCCGCGGCATCCACCCCGGCAGCGCGCAGCCGTCCGCTGGCGGGGTCGGTGCACCACAGCGTCGGCGCCACCGGCAGCGACGCCTCAAGCCAGGTCAGCCAGTCACGCGGTGCTTCCTTTTCACCCCCGGGCGGCTCACCGCCGGCCAGCTGCCAGCGCTGGCAGCCGTGCAGCGGAATTCGCGCCCAGTAGCGGCTCTCGTCGCACCAGCTCGACTCCGCCACTTCCAGATCGTCGGCTACCAGCAGGGTGGCCTCCCAAGCTGGTTGAAACGGCGCCAGCGCCACCGCGCCGTGCTTCGATTCCGGCTGGCCGGAGAGCGGATCGAGATGCGCCTCGAGCAGCGCCCCCATACGCGCCGTGCCGCTGAAGTGGCCGCTCCAGTGCATCGGCACGAACACCTCGCCTCGGCGCTGCCCGCGCGATAGCCGCACCCGGCCGATATACTCGCCGCCCGCCCCCGCCAGGCGTGCCAGGCCATGCTCTTCCACGCCAAGTGCGGCGGCGTCTTCCGGGGTGAGTTCGATGAACGGCTCGGCGCGGTGATTCATCAGCCGCGGCGCCCGACCGGTGCGGGTCATGGTGTGCCACTGATCGCGCACGCGCCCGGTATTGAGCCGCAGCGGGCGGGCCGCGTCGAGCGACTGGGCCGGCGGGCGCGGACGCACCGGCAGCAGTCGAGCGCGGCCATCCGGCGTGGCGAAGCGGCCATCGGTGAACAGCCGGGCGGTGCCATGGGGAGCGGCGGCATTGACCGGCCACTGGATCGGCGCCAAGGCGTCGTAGGCGGCGCGGTCGAGCCCGGCCAGACCGGAGATATCGAACAGCCGGCGGCTCTCCCCCGGGCCCTCGCCGTTCTCGAAGCCCGAGAGCCGGGCATGCTCGTCGAAAATCTCGCTGGGATGGGTATAGGCGAAGGCCTCGCCGAAGCCCAGCCGCCTGGCCACCTGGCAGACGATCCACCAGTCGTGCCGCGCCTCTCCCGGCGGCGGCAGGATACCGCGCTGGCGCGAGATGCGACGCTCCGAGTTGGTCACGGTGCCGTCCTTCTCCGACCAGCTCGAGGCCGGCAGCACGATGTCGGCATAGGGCAGCAGGTCGGCGTTGGCCATGCATTCGGAAACGATCACCAGCGGGCATTTCTCCAGCGCCTCGCGCACCCGGTCGGCCCGCGGCAGGCTCAACGCCGGATTGGTGGCCATGATCCATAGCGCCTGTACTTCGCCGCGCTCGATCGCCTCGAACAGCGCCACCGCCTTGTGGCCGGGCGCCTCGGGCAGGCACGGCACCAGCCACTCGGTGGCCCAGAAGCGCGTGACCCGGTCCCGCGCGCCGGGCGTGTCGTAGTCCATGTGGGCAGCCAGCTGGTTGGCCAGCCCGCCCACCTCGCGCCCGCCCATGGCGTTGGGCTGGCCGGTGATCGAGAACGGCCCCGCCCCCGGCAGACCGATCTTGCCGCCCGCCAGGTGGCAGTTGATGATGGCGTTGCCCTTGTCGGTGCCGCTGCTCGACTGGTTCACCCCCTGGGAGAACAGGGTGACCACGTGCAGGTGGCTGGCGAACCAGTAGAAGAAGGTCTCCAGGCGCTCGGCATCGACATCGCAGTCGGCGGCGATGGCCTCCACGGCGGCATCCTGCTCCCGCGCCGCGGCTAGCGCCTCCTCGAAGCCCTGAGTATGGGCTTCCAGGTAGACCCGGTCGAGCTTGTCGTGCGCTGCCATCCACGCCAGCAATCCGGTGAACAGGCGCGCATCGCTGCCCGGCGCGAGCCCAAGGTAAAGGTCGGCGATTTCGCAGGTATCGGTCACCCGCGGGTCGATCACCACCACCCGCAGCAGCGGGTTGCGCTGCTTGGCCACCTTCAGCCGCTGGTAGAGTACCGGATGGTTCCAGGCCAGGTTGGAGCCCACCAGCACCACCAGCTCGGCCTCCTCGAGATCCTCGTAGCTGCACGGCACGGCATCGGCGCCGAAGGCGCGCTTGTGCGCCGCCACCGCCGAGGCCATGCACAGCCGCGAATTGGTATCCAGGTGGGGCGTGCCGAGAAAGCCCTTGAACAGCTTGTTGGCGACGTAATAGTCCTCGGTGAGCAGCTGGCCGGAAAGGTAGGCGGCGACTGCCTGCGCGCCGTGGCTGTCGCGCACCGCCGTGAGCCGTTCGGCCACTGCGCCGAGCGCCGTGTCCCAGTCCGTCTCGACGCCATCGACGCTGGGTCTTGTCAGCCGGCCGCCGTGTCCCAGCGTCTCGTGCAGCGCCGACCCTTTCACGCACAGCCGGCCGAAGTTGGCCGGGTGCTCGGGGTCGCCCTGCACCTCGACGATCCGCTCGTCCTCGACGACGGCCAGCACGCCACAGCCGACGCCGCAGTAGGGGCAAGTGGTTCGGGCCTCGCGCATGTCGATCTCCTGTCGGGTTCCTGGCGAAACGACGACGCCCGCCAACGGCCGGTCCCATAAGGGAGGCGGTTGGCGGGCGTCGTTGCCGCGTGGGGCACCGCATGGCGCCCGGTAGAGGTATTGACATGTATCAAGCAGAAAGCGTGCCATCCGGCGAAGAACGGGCGTCAATCAGCCAGATGGTCCCTCGTCACGGCACACCGGCATGCTGCCCTGCACCATCACCCTCCCGCCCCAAAGCGCCCTTGCACCAGGCTGGTGCCGAACGGGCGTCCAGCTGCGCTCGCTGCCGGCTGACGTTGCGCCGAACACTGCGCCACGTGGGTCGTTTCGCGACATGGAACGTTTCTTGCTTAGCACTAGCAAAGAGTCCCCGGCACGCCGTTCATGAGCGAGACCCTATGCCATCACCATCCCCCCTGAACATTCTGCTGGTCGACGACGAGGTGGTACGTGCCGCCATGGTCGAGGAAGCGCTGATGGCCGAGGGACACCGGGTCATCTGCCGGCTCTCGAACCCGGCCAGCCTCAACGAGATGGTCGGGCGCCACCAGCCCGACGTGGTAATCATCGACATGGAGAGCCCCGACCGCGACACGCTGGAGAGCATGGCGCTGCTCAACCGCGAGAACCCGCGTCCGGTGGTGTTCTTTGCCGACCAGCACGACTCCGACATGCTGCAGGCCGCGCTCAAGGCAGGGGTCAGCGCTTATGTCGTCGATGGCCTGGTGCCCGAGCGGGTCAAGGCCATCGTCGAGGTCGCCATCGCCCGCTTCGACGCCTTTCACAGCATGCGCCAGGAACTCGACAAGGCCCGCAACCAACTGGCCGAGCGCAAGTGCATCGAGCGCGCCAAGGGCCTGTTGATGAAGCATCAGGGCTGCGACGAGGAGCAGGCCTACCGCATGCTGCGCAAGCTCGCCATGGACCGCGGCCAGCGCATCGCCGAGGTCGCCGACAGCGTCATCGACATTCTCGCCCGCCTGAACCCGCTATCGCCCGAAGGGCACGCCGACGACAAACGGGGAACCCGCTCATGAGTCAACCGCAACACCACGCCGCCAGCCCCGAACTCGAGCGCCTCACCCTCGGCTTCGTACCGCTGCTCGATGCCGCTCTGCTGATCGTCGCCCGCGAACGCGGCTGCTTCGCCGCCCAGGGGCTGGACGTCAGCCTGTCGCGGGAAAACGCCTGGGCCACCCTGCGCGACAAGGTCGCCGCCGGCCTGCTCGACGGCGCCCAGATGCTCGCCCCCATGCCGCTGGCCATGAGCCTGGGGCTGGGCCGCGCGCCCTGCGAGACGCTGGCACCGCTGCTGCTCTCGCGCAACGGCAACACCGTTACGCTCTCCGCATCGCTGTGCCAGGCCAGCGGTGCCACGCTCGGCAGCGACCCGGCCGACAGCGCCCTGGCGCTGGGCAACTGGCTGCGCGGAGCGGGCAGCGGCAGGCGCCCGCGCCTGGCCATGGTGTATCCCTATTCCTGCCAGCACTACCAACTGCGCGAATGGCTCACCCTGGGCGACATCGCCCCCGACCGCGACGTCGAGCTGGTCGCCCTGCCGCCGCCGCGCATGGTGGAAGCCCTGCGCGACGGCCAGATCGACGGCTTCTGCGCCGGCGAACCCTGGGGCACCCTGGCCCGCCACTGCGGCGTGGGCCGGCTGGTCGCCACCGGCGCCCAGCTGTGGCACGACCATCCGGAGAAGGTACTCGGCGTGACCCGCTCCTGGGCGCAGCGCTACCCGGCCACCCTGGCCGCCCTGCTGCGAGCCCTGGTAGCAGCCAGCGATTGGCTGGCCGCCTCGCCGGATCATCGCCGCCAGGCACGTGAGTGGCTGGCCCTGCCGCCCTACCTCGACCGTTCGATTCGCCACCTCGCTACGCTCGACAGCGATACGGCGCCCATTCACCAGCATCTCTACGGCGCGGACATGCTGCGCCCGACGCCGCAGGCCGCCCTGCACTTCGCCCAGCCCATCGTGCGCCAGCTGGAAGCCCAGGGCAGCCGCTTCGATCCGGCGCTGCTGGCGGCGTGCTACAGCCCTGTGCATTTCGATGCCGCAACGCACCACTGATGTGCACGGCCGGTGGCGGCTGAGATGCCTCCGGCCTGAGGCACGACCTGCGAGCCATCTTCCAACCTGCTGTCACAATAGAGAAAAACCCTCGCAAGGCGCCTCCTGGCCGGAATCTTGATACTTGCAGGACATAGCGGCGATCAAAGGCGATCGCCCACAAGGAAAGCGACAACGACGTCTCTGTGCTCCCCGGTTCGCTCATCGAATCGACAGGGGAAGCGCCGAGGCGTCGTTGCGTTATAGGCCCGTCATTTCGACAAGCGCAGCGAGAGGAGGTGTTCGCATGCCACGGCGACATCCCGAGACATCCACCGTCGAGCACCTGGTCATCGTCGGCAACGGCATGGCCGGCCATCGGCTGGTCGAGGCGCTCCTCGCCCGGCCCGAGCGCCCCGCCAGGATCACCGTGATCGGCGCCGAAACCGCGCCGGCCTACAACCGCATCCTGCTCTCCCCGCTGCTGGCCGGCGAGATGCAGCGCGAGGCCCTGACCCTGCGCAGCGCCGAGTGGTACGCCGAGCAGGACATCGAGCTCATCCTCGGCGAGCGGGTCGAGGCCATCGACCGCGACGCCCGCACGCTTACCACCGACGCCGGCCGCACGCTCGACTACGACCGCCTGGTGCTGGCCACCGGTTCGAACCCGGCTCGCCCGCCGGTGCCGGGGCTCGAACTTCCCGGCGTTCACGTGTTCCGCGACCTGCACGACGCCGACGCCCTGGCTCGTGCCGCCGCGCAAGGCGGCAGCGCCGTGGTGATCGGCGGCGGCCTGCTCGGCCTGGAGGCGGCGGAAGGCTTACGTAAACGTGGACAGGGCAAGCGCGGCATGCAGGTCAGCCTGCTGCAGCGCGACGACCGCTTGATGAACCGTCAGCTCGACCTCACCGCCGCCCGCCTGCTGGAAAGCGAGCTGCGCGGCCGTGGGCTCGACATTCACACCGACGCCCAGCTCGAAAGCCTGGAAGCCGGCAGCGACGGCCGCGTGTGCGCCGCCCGGCTCGCCGACGGCACCCGGCTCGCCGCCGACTGCGTGGTGGTGGCCATCGGCATCGTGCCCAACACCGCGCTGGCCCGCGCCGCCGAGCTCGACACTCAGCGTGGCGTGATCGTCGACGAGTGGCTGACCACTTCCGACCCGGCGATCCACGCCCTCGGCGAATGCTGCGAGCACCGCGGCAACCTCTACGGCCTGGTCGAGCCGATCTGGCGCCAGGTCGAAGTGCTGGCCGATTGCCTCTGTGGCAAGCCCAGCACCGGGTACGTCGAAGCGCCCACCGCCACCAAGCTCAAGGTCAGCGGTGTGGCGCTCTACGCCTTCGGGCCCACCGAGCCCGAGCCCGACCATGAGGTGCTCAGCTACCGCGATCCCCAGCAGGGCGACTACCGCCGCCTGCTGCTGAGAGGCGGCCGCCTGGAGGGCGCCGTGCTCTACGGCGACACCGCCTCCGGCCCCTGGTACTTCGAGCAGGCCCTGGCCGGGGTCGACCTCACCGCCTGCCGCACCGCGCTGCTGCTCGGTGCCGCCGACGCCCAGGTTCTGCTCGACGACGCCCTGAACGAATCACCGCAACGCCCCGCAAAGGAGGCCGCATGAACACGCCCGTGAAACCGCAACTGATCGTCATCGGCAACGGCATGGTCGGCCACCACCTGGTCGAGCAACTGGTCGAACAGGGCGCCACCGAGCGCTACGCCATTACCGTGTTCGGCGAGGAGCGCCACCTGGCCTACGACCGCGTGCACCTCTCCGAGTACTTCAGCGGCCGCGACGCCGCCTCGCTGGCGCTCTCCACCGCCGATTACTATGCCGAGCACGGCATCGAACTGCGCCTGCACGAAGCGGTGACCGCCATCGACCGCGAGGCGGGCGAAGTCGTCACGCCGAAGGGCCGCTACGCCTACGACCGCCTGGTGCTGGCCACCGGCTCCTTCCCCTTCGTGCCGCCGATTCCCGGCAACGACCGCGAGGGCTGCCTGGTCTACCGCACCCTGGAAGACCTCGACGCCATCCGGGCCGCTGCCGAAACCGCCACCACCGGCGTGGTGGTGGGCGGCGGCCTGCTCGGCCTGGAAGCGGCCAACGCCCTGCGCGGGCTCGATCTCGACACTGCGGTGGTGGAATTCGCTCCGCGCCTGATGCCGATGCAGGTCGACAGCGAGGGCGGCGAACTGCTGCGCGAGAAGATCGAGGCGCTCGGCGTGCAGGTGCTCACCGGCCGCGCCACCCAGGAGATCGTCGACGGCGAGGCCAGCCGCCACCGCATGGTGTTCCAGGACGAGAAGGTACTGGAGACCGACCTGATCGTATTCTCCGCCGGCATTCGCCCCCGCGACGAGCTGGCCCGCGACAGCGGCCTGGAGATCGGCGAGCGCGGCGGCGTGGTGATCGACGACAACTGCCTGACCAGCGACCCGGCGATACTCGCCGTCGGTGAAGTGGCGTTGTGGAACAACAGCATCTTCGGCCTGGTCGCCCCCGGCTACCAGATGGCCAAGGTCGCGGCGTCTACGCTCCTCGAAGGCAGCGAGACCTTCCGCGGCGCCGACATGAGCACCAAGCTCAAGCTGATGGGCGTCGACGTGGGCTCCATCGGCGATGCCCACGGCGACCGCACCCCCGGCGCACGGCAGTACCGCTTCCTCGACCCCATCAAGCAGCAGTACCGCAAGCTGGTGGTCTCCAGCGACGGCAAGCGCGTGGTGGGCGCCATGCTGGTGGGGGACAACAGCTACTACGACACCCTGCTGCAGTACTACGCCAACCGCATCGAGCTGCCCGAGGACCCGGCCGCGCTGATCCTGCCGGCCGGTGGCGAAGCCGCCCCCGCGCTGGGGCCGGACGCGCTGCCGGAAACCGCCACCATCTGCTCGTGCCACAACGTCACCAAGGGCGACGTGTGCGCCTCGATCGACGCCGGCGCCGTGGATCTCGGCGCAGTGAAGGGCGAGACCCGTGCCAGCACCGGCTGCGGCGGCTGTGCCGCCCTGCTCAAGAACCTGGTCGATCACGAACTCGAGAGCCGCGGCGTGGAGGTCGACAAGTCGATCTGCGAGCACTTCGCCCATACCCGCCAGGAGCTCTACGACATCGTGCGGGTGGAGGGCATCAAGACCTTCAGCGAGCTGATGGAGAAGCACGGCAACCCCGAGACCCACAAACTCGGCTGCGATATCTGCAAGCCGGCGGTGGCCTCGATACTCGCCTCCTGCTTCAACGAGCCGATCACCGATGCAGCCCACATCCCGCTGCAGGACACCAACGACACCTTCATGGCCAACATGCAGAAGAACGGCACCTACTCCGTCGTTCCCCGCGTGCCGGGCGGCGAGATCACCCCCGACAAGCTGGTGGTGCTGGGCCAGGTGGCGCAGAAGTACGAACTCTACACCAAGGTGACCGGCGGCCAGCGCATCGACCTGTTCGGCGCCCGCCTGGAGGACCTGCCGGCGATCTGGGGCGAACTGATCGAGGCCGGCTTCGAGACCGGCCACGCCTACGGCAAGTCGACCCGTACCGTGAAGTCCTGCGTCGGTAGCACCTGGTGCCGCTATGGCGTGCAGGACAGCGTAGGCATGGCGATCCAGTTGGAGCACCGCTACAAAGGGCTGCGCGCGCCGCACAAGCTCAAGTTCGCCGTTTCCGGCTGCACCCGCGAGTGCGCCGAAGCCCAGAGCAAGGACGTCGGCGTCATCGCCACCGAGAACGGCTGGAACCTGTACGTATGCGGCAACGGCGGCATGCGCCCGCGCCACGCCGAACTGTTCGCCACCGACCTCAGCGACGAGGAGCTGTTCCGCTACATCGACCGCTTCCTGATGTTCTACATCCGCACCGCCGACCGCCTGCAGCGCACCTCGGTATGGCGCGAGAACCTGGAAGGCGGCCTGGACTACCTCAAGAACGTCATTCTCGAGGACAGCCTCGGCATCGGCGAAGAGCTGGAGCGGCAGATGCAGGCCGTGGTCGACACCTACGAATGCGAATGGGCCAACGCCATCAGCGATCCGGAGAAGCTCAAGCGCTTCCGCAGCTTCGTCAACGACGCGCGCCCGGATCCGGACATCATCTACACCACCGAGCGCGGCCAGCTGCGGCCTGCGTGAATGGAATGGCGGCGCCCAGCGCGCCGCCGCTTCATCTCGCTCGCCAGTGACAGATAAGAAAATGGAGACACCCTGAATGAGCTCAGCAATTGCGGCGAAGACCATGACCCAGACCTGGCAGATCCTATGCACCCGCGCCGACCTGGTGCCCTACTCCGGCGTCGCCGCCTGGGTGGAAACGCCGGAAGGCCCCGCCCAGGTGGCGATCTTCTACATTCCGGGCCAAGCACAAGAACTCTACGCCATCGACCACCATGACCCTTTCTCCAACGCCAACGTGATCGCCCGCGGCATCGTCGGCGACCTCAAGGGCCAACCCGTCGTCGCCTCGCCGATCTACAAGCAGCACTTCCGCCTGGAAGACGGCCAGTGCCTGGAAGACGACAGCGTGCGGCTGCGCACCTGGAAGGTGAGCTTCAAGGGCGACGAGGTGTGGATCGAGGCCTGAGATTTCCGCCATAGAAAAAGAAAAAGCCGCCGACGCTGGGAAAAGCGTCGGCGGCTTTGACTCATGTCGGTGACGGACCGAATATCTGACTTTCGGCCCACGGACATGATTGACTACACCGATGACAGACTACTTTGTTCAGGCGTTTATCTACCTGGTGGCGGCGGTAATCGCGGTGCCACTGGCCAAGCGGTTCGGGCTGGGGTCGGTACTCGGTTACCTGGTGGCCGGTGTAGTCATAGGGCCAGTGACTGGACTGGTGGGCCAGGAGACCGCCACCGTTCAGCATTTTGCCGAGTTCGGCGTGGTTATGATGCTGTTCCTGGTGGGCATGGAGCTTGACCCCAAAACCCTCTGGGCCATGCGGGTCCGCCTGCTCGGTCTCGGCGGCCTGCAGGTCACACTGACCGCAGCCGCCGCCACCTGTTTTGCCTGGTCCCTGGGCCTACCCTGGCAAACAGCCGTGGCGGTGGGGTTTCTCTTCTCCCTCTCCTCAACGGCGATCGTCCTGCAGACATTGAACGAAAAGGGTCTGGTCAAGACCGAAGGCGGCCGAAGCGCCTTCTCAGTGCTGCTTTTCCAGGACATTGCGGTGATTCCCATGCTGGCCATCATCCCGCTGCTGGCCGTGCCGGGAATTTCCGGCACCGGCACAGAGCATGGACACAGCAGCCTCAGCCTGGTTGAGAACCTGCCGGGCTGGGCGCATGGACTGGTGGTTGTTGGCGCGATCGTGCTGGTGATTGTCTGCGGCTATTACCTGAGCCGGCCGCTGTTCCGCTACGTGGTGCAGTCCGGCATGCGGGAAGTGTTCACCGCCACCTCCCTGATGCTGGTTATCGGCATCGCGGCGCTCATGAGCCTGGTGAACCTGTCGCCGGCGCTCGGCGCTTTCCTGGCCGGTGTGGTCCTCGCCAACAGCGAATTCCGGCACGAGCTGGAAGCCAATATCGAACCGTTCAAGGGGCTGTTGCTGGGACTGTTTTTCATTACCGTGGGCGCGGGGATCAACTTCGGGGTGCTGGCGGATGCCTGGGATACGGTCCTTCTTCTCGCCCTGGCGGTTATAGTGGGCAAGGCGCTGATTCTGGTTGGCCTGGCCTTCGCATTCGGCATCCGCGACAGCGAAGGCTGGCTGTTCACGCTCGGGCTGGCCCAGGCCGGGGAGTTCGGGTTTGTCCTGCTGACCTACAGCACCCAGAACCGCGTGATTCCGGCGGACACCGCCCAGGTGCTTTCACTGGTGGTGGCCCTGTCCATGTTCCTGACGCCGCTGTTGTTCATTGTTTATGACCGGATGGTGCTGCCGCGCTATCAGAAGGCATCCAATGAAGAAGCGAAGCCGGATGAGATAGAAGAGCAGGCCCCAGTGATCGTGGCAGGGGTCGGCCGCTTCGGTCAGATCGTCTGTCGCTTGCTACGCGCCAACAACATTCCCAGCGTCGCCCTGGACCATGCCCTGGATCAGATCGAAAACCTGCGCCGGATCCAACTGAAAAGCTACTTCGGCGACGCCACCCGCGTCGAACTGCTGGAAACCGCCGGCATTGCCGAGGCGCGCCTGCTGGTCGTCGCCATCGACGACCGCGAGCGGGCCGTGAGCCTGGTGCGCCACGTCAAACAGCTTTACCCCGAGGTCTGGATACTGGCCCGCGCCTTCGACCGCGGCCATGGTTACGAGTTGCGTGAAGCCGGCGCCGACGACGTGGTGAGCGAGACCTATTACTCCGCCCTGGAACTCGGTGGCGAGGCCCTCACCGCCATGGGCGTCCACCCTCAACGCGCCCGCCGGATGACCGACTCCTTCATTGCCAGTGAAAAAGCCCACGAAGACCAACTGTTCGACGCCTGGCGCAATATCGAAGAAGGCATTCACTTCAGCCCGCGCTACGGGGAGCTGTTCATGAAGCTCGAGGAGTCGTTGGGGCACGCCATGCAGGAGGACGCACGGCGAACCGTGGACGAAGCACCGGCTTGGACACCACCGAGGAACAATGGCTGATCACCCGCCGACGCTGGATAGCGTCGGCGGCGGGGTAAACCCCTTCTCATCTCAACCGCGAAAGGCGGCCTCGATCGTGGCGATGTCGATTTTCCGCATCGTCATCATGGCTTCGAACGCCCGCTTGGCGGCAGCGCGGTCGGGGCTGGTAAAGGCTTTCGTCAGCGCGATCGGCGTAATCTGCCACGAGATGCCCCACTTGTCCCTGCACCAGCCGCATTGGCTCTCCTCGCCGCCATTGCCGACGATGGCGTTCCAGTAGCGATCCGTCTCCTCCTGGTCCTCGGTCGCCACCTGGAACGAGAACGCCTCGCTGTGCTTGAACATAGGCCCGCCGTTCAGCCCCAGGCACGCCACGCCCAGTACGGTGAACTCGACCGTCAGAACGCTTCCCTCCTCCCCTGCTGGGTAGTCCCCAGGCGCGCGGTGCACCGCATCGAGCGAGGAATCGGGAAAGGTCTCGGCATAGAATTTTGCGGCTTCCTCAGCGGCGCCATCGTACCAAAGGCAGATCGTGTTCTTCGCCATGTGCTTCATGATCGGCTCCCTTCTGTGGGTGATTGCTATGGGTGGCAATCTAACGTCGAACGGAGCTGGCTGAAATCGACAGGGGGTGGTGGTGTCTAATGTTGAAGCTGAGCCGTGGTCGATTTAGGCCGCGTACTGCTGCGACTTGTCATGGGCCAGGAGCACAACACCCTGCCCCTTGTTGAATCGGTGGGCACGGAACTGTGCCGTATGAACAAAAGACACAGCAGTCTCCATGCTTAGGCTTCAGTAAAGCATGGCAAGACTCACACTCGTAAAAATACTGGCATGAGTCCGTAGGCATGGTTTCCGTTTTCTGGTGGCCACAGTTTGGACACTTGATCGTCGATTCCAAGACCACATTGACCTCCGAAAAGATAAGAGTTTCAGCCCCATCCACACCAGACGTGGCTCAGCCCAGAAACTGAACGCCCCTGTTAAGCGGGGCCACCGCTCAGAACGATGTTGAATCCTTCACTTTCAGACGGCTCCTCAAAGTATTTTGTAACTTGATAAAACATTTCTTCGGTATCTGTACGCTGCCTTTCTGGATTTTCCAACCTTCTCTGCGCTATACGAGCTAGGCAAACATCATCCGACTGATCCAGATATATTAACTCATGCTTCGCGCCGACCTCAGAATAAATACTTTTAAACCACGCCCGCTGAGTTGTAGTGTTTGCAGGGAAATAAATTACGACTGTACCGCCAGAAACTATAATACCTTGCGCAATTTTTTTGACAATAGGCTTAATACGTTTTGAGTATTTTACGTACTCTTTCAGGCTCTTAACCTCACCAGTATAGAGTGACTCAAGCCAATCATCTTCAGCAATTAAGCCCCCCTATCTTTTGCAACCTGGGCAGCTTTGGTCGAATTACCAGCACCCATTTTTCCACAAAAAAAATACGAGCATCATTTTCCTCTACCAGGACTTATTGCACTTAACGAACAAGCTGAGCGGCGCAAACTACGTGCAGTGTAGTTTGCGTCCGAACGAGCGCCTTGTTAGGCATTTTTCTGTCTCCAACTGCGGAACTTCTCAATCGCACCGTTTATGTTAATACCGATACCGAAAAGATTCGGCCTAAGATCGACCACGGCGAGAACCTCCTCAGTTAGTTGTTTTTCTCTTCGAATTTCGACAGGAATTTTTCATTTCTATCTATGGCAAAGTCACATAGCTCATTCAGGAATGGCTCCATACTTTCAAACAACCTTTCAATATTATCTTCATGAACTACCAGAGCCAAATCCTCAGTTGTAAAAACATTCTAATGAGCTCCTAGCAACAGCAAGGAGGTTCCTTTCTGTTGCTCTAAATTTAAGGCGGACGACAAGTTTTCATTACTTTCGGCCACTTTTACTAATTCATGAATCAGATCAACTCCATCATGGCCTGCTACAATTGCGGCCGAAGGGCCTAGCTCATTAGCCAGCTTATTAAAATTATGCTCTAATTCTTTTCTCCAACCCCCGGCCCACACGCTTCTCCCCAATATGAATACATAAAGGTCAATACCAGGAACCAAAGGAAGTGAATTTAAGCTAGATATTTTGTATCCCATTGACCTTTCCTGTAATGCCTAACGCCTTGCTCATCGGCACGCGCAGCGTGTCCGGTGGAGGCAGCAGGCCGGAACGAAATGCAGCAACTTGTTAGGCCTTTGTTTATTTTTTTGAACGAACCAAATTTAGTAAGTAGCTGACAATAAATAATGAACTCAAACCAAAAGCAAAAGTTTTTTGTGGCGCTATCGGTTAGACCTTGGTCTGAGTTCTGATTATGACCTGAAAGCACCATATAACACGAACGCCACGACTACTAAGGTTAAAGATATTTGTGCCAAGCCTAAAGGAAACTTGTACTCTTTAAGAATTTCTACTTTGTCTTTAATAGAAAAATTGATGCGCAGAAAACCAACAATATCGGAGAATTTGCTAAAGACGGGCAGATAGAAATGAGTAATAAAACACTCAGATTTATCGCCACCCATAAATTGGGTGAATTCAAACTTCATCTTACAGACATTGGATGAGAGATTGATCTGATAGGACAGACTTCCCCAAAGCTGCCATTAGCATGGCATTGTTTAAACGGCTCCTGACGGGATAATTCGGGAATTATTAAATGCCTTAGACTTTATGTTTGATTGGTGGTAGAAAAGGGGTGGACTTAGCACAATAGATTTTTATTTTCTAATTTAGTTATCCTGCAAATTTCAACCCTTGAATATTACCTTTTTTGCACCATTTACATAAGAATATCCATTTCGTCGATATGTTTTTCAATGTCATCTACCGTATGTATTGGAAATACGCTTCGCTTGTTAATTCTTTCCATGATTGGTGTATCCTTTGGAACTAGCCTTGTGTATTGAAGTTTATACGAGTCCTCGTCACGGCATGGAATAGAAATTGACTTATACTCAAAATCATCACTAATCTCTGTAATCTGCGGAGGAGATCGAAGGTACTTTTCCAAGTTCATTACAAGTTCATTAGAATTACTGTAAAGCTCATACCAAGCGAAATGTATTTCTCCTGTGTTATCATCGTTTAATCTGCTGATAATAGGAAATAGATTGTCAGAAAAGTATCTGGTCAATATGCCTTTATCGCAGACAGGAACGTCATCAATGGTCAAGCCAGCAAAGATTCTACTGCTGTTCAAAATACAACAGGTAACCTTGTATTCTTCTTGAGCAGTATATTCCCAGCCAAGTCGCTCAAAAATTTCTTCTGTATTATCCAATACGAATTGAGATTTTCTCTTTGCTTGATCGGATGCTTTCCTTAATGTTTCTATCGTTCGGTATTGTGATATTGGTGAATCAGTGGTGACAATTGATTTCGCTTCACCCAGAACAATTAAGTTTCCGATACGAAATAAAAGGTCAATTTCCTCCTCACCATTTTTAAGCTTGAATCGTTTTGATGCACATTCGTTGTAATCATCAACAAACTGGTTTTGGGCTACGCTCGCATTAACTTCATCAATAATAGTCTGTTCGAATTGTAAACCTTTGTCTTGCATTTCTATTTCGAGTTCAACAAGCCAATGCTCGACAACGCGAACAATTGACGGTGTTACTAATGAACTTGTTAAAATGGCATATTTATCATCGATTGAAATAACTGGGTGACACCACAAGTCACGGCTCACCGTTCCGTCAAACTCTAAAAACTCTAAAATTTGCTTAGTTTTCTTGCAGGTGTAACCTGTTGCACTTGAAACACCCTTGATGAATTCGATTTTCTTAAATTTCGGACAAAATTCGTTCAGCTTGTTGATATTCTGGAAGCCATCATTCTCTGGATACTTCTCAGAATATGTATGTGAAAGAAGCACAAGAAGTCGAAAAACATTGAGTGTTTCTTTTATACAGAAACCAGATTTTACAGACTTTAAAAATTCTTCTGGAAATTCATAGATTAAAAATAGTTCTTGTGCTCTGAAGTTCGAGTTGAAATAGCGAATCATGTCATCAGCGTCTTTGATTGATGCTTTTTTTAGCTGCTTTTTTCGTCCGCTTTTCTTTATACAAAGATACGAGTCATCGTCGAAGAAGCGTGAAATATTATTTCTTGAGGTAATCAACGCGGATTGAGCGGACAAGCGAGATCGACTCATTTGGCTGGCTTCATAGCTGATTTCAAAAGCTGTTTGTAACTGTTGGACGTTATATAACTTGTTGTCTTCATCGGTTATGTTGAATGAATAATCCCCCCAAAGAATCGCCTGCCAGTAATTCTCACACATATGATAAATCTGAGATATATTGGCTTCTGCCGTTATGAAATCAACAATTTCCATCTCGCCATATGGCGAACTAAAGTTTTCTTGTTTCTTTATTCGATTGACACAGTAAAAAATGGCTTTTTGCAAGCCATCAACACAACCGTCAGCAACTTCCTGCAATGTAATCTCATTATTTACGGCGTTGTTTGAAATAGTTCTACTGAATATATTTTTGCCATCTACCGGTCTTGCTTTGTTTGATTTACTTAATATCTCCCGATCTCTGTTTGACATGGCAATGTATGCCATCAATAGCTTTTCATTTTTCACCTTCGGGCTTTTTGCATATAACTCGGTCAATGCGACTCTTAATTCATCGAGAATGGAGTGAAAGACTTTACCTGCGTTGAAAAGTTGCTCACATCTGTCGGAGAAATCTACCGTTTCGTCCCATGCTTTTTGCCAATTGTTTAATTTAAACCCTCTTTGAACCGGCGATTTAACTTCTCCATTCCGAACCTTTTTCTTAAAACAATCGCCCATGATAACTCCTGTACTTATTGAAGGGGAAAGTGTTGTCCAGTATCCGTAACTTATCCCCAAACCTTCGTCAAACCGTCTCAGATATTGTGAATTGTATGCCTTCTACTATCTCAATGAGTTAATGAAGCATCAGGTGTCTTAATATCTTATGTCTTTTATTGAAAGCATGATTTACGAGACTTTATATATCAATATTTAGATGTATGGATAGATTGTTTTAACCTCACTGCCGCCCAACAAAGTTTTCGTTTTGTCGGACTGCTTTTATGATCTTGTGTAAGATCAAATCAAAACTTCTTTTGAATATTGTCAGATTGAGCTTCGATTTATATACATAAATGTAACTTAATCATGTTAGTCTTCCTTAGGCCTAACGCCACGCTCACCGGCTTGTCCGGTGCAGCGATTTGTTATAGCTTTGATTATGTATACAGCATCAATAAAGCTTGTTAATTTCCTTGAACATGGACTCGAAACGGTTTAGCGTTTCTTTCGAAAAGGAATCAGCGCTACGCCCCATGCTCAGCAGATGTTGGGACGGCTTGTAGTGATTGAATCCTTTTCCACCAAGCAATGCTTTCAACTGAGTTAGTATTGTTGATCTCTTTTCGTCTAGGTCAGAAACCTCAACGCCTTTATGATCAGGGAAAGCTTCCCCAAAGATTTCGAGGTATTCATGCTTTTCGAACAAGTCTTCAATGTCAGCCTTGTCGAAATTATCGCCAGCAAACTCATCAAAAAACCGGACATGCTTTTCTTTTATAATCTTCGACTGAATTAATCCATCCAGCCTTTGCGCACCTTTCGCGTTATTAAACGAATCAAGAAGGCAAGAAATATTTAGCTTAGAACCACGAAGCAACGATATAAACGAAACTACTTTGTCCAGGCCACCAACAGGAACAATGGTAACATCATTGCGCAAGCCCTCACGTCCTTCGTTTTCCAACAAATTAGACATGTAGGTTAGGTAATTTAGGTCAGACGGACCTTCTACCAGCAGGTTATTTTTTGACACAAACAGGTTCTGTGCAATATCGTAACCAAGTGCAGCTTGGAGAGGAAAAAGCGTATCAGGATCTTTTTCTTGTATAGCGTCGGAAATAATGCTGCCTTCTTCTGAGTCGTAAACAGTTCTCACCTGATGCAGCGCGTCAGATTTAACCATGAACGGTGAGTGAGTTGAATACACGATCTGATAGTTGTCAGACAAATCGCTAATGAATCGTAACAGATCGGCTTGCGCAGACGCATGAAGATTCAGACCAGGTTCGTCTAGTAACAATACAAAGTTTTTATCCTGCTCGTCTTGAATTTTGCTGAACCATACAATAAATGAAAAGAACCAGTTGAAGCCTTTGCTTCGATTCTTTAGCGGCAAAGTTATTCTATGACGCTTGTTCTTTACACGAATATCAAGAATCTTTTCGGGTTGTTGATTGTGCCGGTGAATAGATTCTATCTTGAATTCTATTTCCAAGTTACTATTCGTTGACCAATACTCGAAGATTTGGTCGGTAATTTCATTTGATGTGGCTTCTAATTCTGCGATAAAGGATTCGAAGCTAGAAGCGTTGGCCAGTTCTTCCACGTCGATCACAGCTAGTTCAAAAAGCGCTTTTGCCGTATCAAGTTGCTTTCTGGTTAAATCTCCTTTAATGGTATTCTGCCGAATGGCATCAACACTGACCCTTGACGGAAGCTCGTGGTATTCATCGAAGTACCAGAATCGCGGCAGACGAGGAGCTATATAATTCCTATATACGTATGCATCTAACAGTTTTCGCCCCCAGTCATATGCCTCACTGACAACATTGTTATTTAGATGGGTGATGACAGAGGCTAGTTCTTCGTTCTCGCCTGGCTCCGCATCAACAACAGCTTTTACAGAACCCAGCTCAAGAATTTTCGTTTTTGTTACCTCGCCGAACCCCAGTTCGTTTTGAAGTTTTTCAAGATATTTCTTTTCATCACAATTAATGTGATACCACGTTCGTCCATTCTTATATTTGGTTGAAACGGAGAAGCTATCAGTAGTTAATACCCCTTCTCCAAGGTCGCCACTGATTTCATCAATGGTTTCTTGGTCCAATTGAAAAGTACAAACGATAGGCTCAACGTCTTCTCCAGCTCTTTGATATCTCTTTAGTTCATTCCTTGGGTAGTCTTGCACTTCATCGAACTTGAAGTCTTCATCGTCAGTAAAGTAATTCAGCTTTGCTAGAGCCTCCAAGAAAGCTGTTTTTCCACTTTCATTTTTACCGACAAGAGTCGTTATGTCATCTTCCAACTCGACAACCTGTTTGCTTGAGTAGCTCTTGTACTTGTTAATCACCACTTTTTTCAAAATGAACATATTTACATTTACCTATCTGTTTGTTCGGTCAGCAAAAACTATAACGCCGCCAGCAGGGGCTGACAAACCAGAGCGAAGTGGCGGTTTGGCAGTCCCTCTGGCTGGCTTTGCTATGCACTTTTTTTGGCTGTAACAATCAGGCTGTTGGTGAAGCTATATCCATAACCATAACCATAGCCACCGTAGCCGTTATCGGCTGCACCGCCAGATTGAACCTGGTACTTCCAGTCATAAGCACCAGAGGTAACAGGAGTTACAGATACGACTTCATACCCTTCGCTATTTAGTCCATCAACAACCTCTGCCAAGTCATTGGCTAAACGCTCTCCATCAATTCGGCAGTCAGACCAGCCAGTTTGCTCCCACTGAGTTTCTTTTTTGGTAACGTATTTTTCTCCACCAAAGAAACCTTTCTTTTTTTCTCCAGTAGGAACTTTAACAGTTTTGTTTTTTCCAACGGGCTCAAAATAAGCCGGAATATAAACTACCTTATTCAAATTCTACTCCTTAAATGAATAACGCCCGCAGCAGGCGCGGCGTATCCGTTGTGACGAAGGAGCAACGGATGCGCCGTCGCTTTGCCTGCGATTGTTAGGCGCCACTTGGCTCGCAAAGACCTTGCCCGTGAGACATCTCGGCCAGTTTCAAAAGCGAGTCTTGGTATGGGGCTCCGCCCACCTCCATAACCGACCTTATTTCGCTTATACAGTCCCACACGATCCTCCGCCAATTGAATGAGCTGTAGTTCATGGCGTCTTGTAGGATCATGGACGCGGTCAGTAGCGTATTTGATATTACAGTTATAGTAGAGGGAAACTTCTGTGCTGGCTCCAGACCCGTTATGGTAAAAAAGTCTTGCTGGCCGTCGTTCGCCATAGGATGAACATGCGTGGAGGCGTAGTCATAGCCGTATTTATACAGAAACTGCATTCCCATGTCTTTTGCTACTGCTGCAGCTTTTGGTCGCTTCCAAACCGGCTTGTTTTTCTCGAGAGCTCTTATTCGCTCCTTTTGTTTCTCGGACAGGTTGTATACCCAGCCCACGGCTTGGTCTTTGAATAGCTCATCACTTTTCACCCGGTTCTGCGCTTTGTACTGCTCATAAAACGACCAGCCATCAAAAACTTCAAACTCATCTTTTTCTCCGAGGCTATGTAGATGAAACATCCTATCTACAAGGACTCGATGTATAGCCCACGCATTTTGATAATCCTGATTGTCCCATAGCAAAAAGACGCTTTTGAGGGTTCGAGCGGATCGAGCAACGAAGTTTCTAATGATGATGTTTTTCGTATCGCATTCATGTCGCGCGAAAGCGAAAAGAACCATTCCGCTGACAACGTAAAGAGCGTCCGCTGCAGCGCGGTATACTTCAACCGGTTGATGTTCTTCCGACATGGCGATCTCGTTGCCTAACAGTGAGTGGACTGCGCGTCCTGATATTGGATGAACACGTGTGCGCGTTCAACAATCTTATCCCGCACGTTCTCGCTCCCCTAACCTATTGATTCCACGAAACCTAAGTATAGCTCGGCCACCTATACAGAATTCACGCGCTTGCATGTTTTTCCGGAGCCAATAATACTGTATGTATATCCATATTATGAGGGAGCTGCCTATGGATACGCAGGCCAGACCGCCAAAGCTGATGGACCGGGTGAAGGCTACCATGCGGGTCAAGCGCTATAGTCCACGCACCGAGAAAACCTACTGCTACTGGATACGCTACTTCATTCGCTTCCATTGCGTGCGGCAACCTGCCTGCATGGGAAGATCCGAGGTACGTGCCTTCCTGGAACACCTTGCGGTAGAACGCCATGTAGCAGCCGCCACTCAGAACCAGGCGCTGAATGCTATCGTCTTCCTCTATCGCCATGTCCTCGAGCAGCCCTTGGGAGAGATCGGTGAATTCTCCCACGCCAAGCGTCCAGGCCGGTTGCCAGTGGTGCTATCCCACGAGGAAGTGATGCTGTCCCTGATTTCAGGCACGCTACCGCCAGGGGATGCCGCTCATCAGCCCCCTTCCCTGGCAGTCACAAGCCACCGGCAGGCTTTCATCGGATGACGTTGGAATCCGATTTGAGCCATTTATTTACTTTGGCTTGCTATATGAGTCATCGGCTTGCATAGTCGAATCTTGAGCAAAAACCGCGCGATGCAGTTACCCAGCCCTACGCCACATCCTGCACCTCTCGACACTTGGGATAGGCGGAGCATCCCCAGAACTGATTACCGGCGTTCGCGCCGCGTTTGGAGGTGCGTAGCACCATGGCGCTGCCGCACTTCGGGCAAGCTCGGTCGGAGCTGGATTCGAAACGGGCTTTGAGCTGCTTAACGTGCTGGCGGTGCGTCTCGCGGCTAGGTGCCAATCGGCCGGTTTCGATTCTTTCCAACGCTTCCTGAACCTGAAAATCGTTCAGCACAGGCTCGCGGAACGACTTGATGTAGCGCACATAGCCGCCACCGATAGTGACGTTGTCCGGCATGCTGGTCTTGAAGACGGCGCTGCCCGAGAAGACCACTACGGAGTGGATGGCTTCCAACGGCACGTCGAGCAGGGCTTCCAGCGCCTTTACGTGCTTGTAGTTCTGGCGCAGCGGGTTCTGGAACTTGAAGGTCTTGCGGTAGAGCTTCTGGGTCCACTGGGCCTGCTGCTCGCTGCCGAAGATCCAGCCCGTCATGTGCTTGGTTTCGATGACGAAGATGCCGTAGCGGGAAACCAGTACGTGATCGATCTGAGTGGTGCCGTCGGGCGTGGGGAGCGTGACGTTGTGAACGCCCCGGTACTCATCCGCCGGCAGCCGCACCCAGGCGATCAGCTTGACGAAGGCCTCACCGAACAGGCCCTTGAACCAGCGGGACTTGAGCACGCTCAGGGTGATTGCCACGGGAAGCAACCACCACAGCGGCCTTACGGCTTCAAATAGAATCGAAACATCCAAGGGTTCGTCCGCCTGCGTGATCTTGGGTACGGGTCTTCGCTTCAGCCCGCTTTGCTATCACGCTATCGTGTTGCCGCGTGTAATGCCACGTAACGAACCCGAATTTTGACCTTGATCGTGTCGGCAAGGGCGAAGGCTTACACCATGTAAGCTTTCTCTTACGCCTGCGGTTTCAGGTGTCAGAGGTTAGGCCCGCCGGAAATAAGCCGCATGCCGGGGCTTGCTAGTCCGAGCTGACGCCATGCTCGTCGGCATCCTCATCCCCTTCTTCGATCATCTCGCTGGCTTCTTGCTGCTCTTCGGCGGAAGCCTCCGGCTTCTGTCGGTCCTTGTGTGCCACGGATAAGGTGGCGGAGATTGCAAAATGGTCGGAGCCGGGCATCCTTACCCGGTCCATATCGACCAGATGGAAGCCGTCGGAAACGAACAGGTGGTCGATCGGGTATCGCAATAGCGGTAGCTCAGCAGGGTAAGTGTTCAGTAGCGCACGGCCGCGGCGTGGATCCTTCAGGTCGCTCAGGCTGGAGAACAGCCGGGTGGTGTCGGACCAGGCGACGTCGTTGAAGTCGCCGGTGACGATCCAGCGGTTATCGGGGTCTTCTTCGACATGTCGGGCGACAAGCATCAGCTCCGCGTCGCGAACCCGGCTGTCGCGACGCTCGCTCGATTCGTCGTTGCGGGTAATCCGGTCGCGCAGCCCCGGCGGAACGGGATGGATGCCAACGTAGCGTACCGGCCCTGCTTCCGGCAGCTCCAAGGTAGCGAAGACCGATGGCCGGCGATCGGAGACCAGGTGCTTGATCTCCTGCTCGAGTAGCGGGAAGCGTGACCAGAGCACAATGCCCAGCCCTTCGCCGCGCACCTCCCCGACGCGATGCGAATAGTGTTCGTCGAGCGGTGCCAGCGCCTCGGCCCAGGCGCGATCGACCTCGATCAGCAGCAGGATATCCGGATTCTCGCGCCAGACCCTGTCGAGCAGCTCGCCGTAGCGGTCATTGTTGTAGGTGACATTCGCGGTGAGCAACTTGAACGTCGCCCTGGCCTCATCCGGTTCGTTCTTGGCGGCGGGTACCTCGGCCGGCCAGAGCGAGGTAAACGGCAGGATGTGCGACACCTGCCACCCCCCTATGGCAAGGAGCGCCACCAGCCAAAAACCATGCTCCGCCCGCGGCCGATACCGCCAGGCATGGATTGCCAGCAGCCCCAGGGGGAGCACCAGCGCACAGGCCAGCTGCAGCCGAGGGTATTCCCACAGCCGTATCCACCACTCCCCGCTGGGTATCAGCGGCAGCACGCTCACCACCAACGCAAGCAGCGTCAGCAATCGTGTCGTCCAGAGAAGGAGCGATCCCTCCATGTCACCTCGCGTAAGACGACTGTGTCCTTTTACTGTAGTCGTTCACACTTGCCCTCAGGCATCTCCGCTCGACACGGCACAACGGTGAAGCCTGGATGAGCGAGCCAGGGACGCTTTCCTTGGCGGTCATCAATGCTAGCTGAGCTGCCGAGGTGACTATTCGCCCTTCCTGGCCACGATGAACACTGTTGCCTTTCCCGGCTGCCACTCCCGCTCGATGGTGAATCCTGCAGCGACCAGCTTGTCGACCAGCGCCTGCTTGCCGAAGCGATTCACGTAGGGAGCGAACCCCAGCATCTGCATGGGCGGAATCACCATGCGCAGCAAGAGGTTGATATCGCCGATCAGGACGGTGCTGGAGACGAACACGCCGCCGGGCTTGAGCAGGCTGTGTACTTTGGCCAACGTCGCCTCCAGGTCCTCGAGCAGGTGCAGGATGTTGAGCCCCAGCACGGCATCGAAGCTTCCTTCTTCCAGCGCCACCGTCTCCAGGGTGCCTTGTCGGAAGGCGATGTTCTCGATACCGGCGTCACGGGCCTTCTGCTCGGCGATCTCCAGCATCTGGTCGGAGATATCGATGGCGACGATATGCTTGACGTGAGGCGCATGAATGATCGCCGTGCTCCCCGTGCCGCAACCGAACTCCAGCACGGCCGAATCCGGGCGAAAGTACTCCTGGGTGATGGCGAGCTTGTGCTGGTACGCGCTCTCGTTACGAATGGGACTCTTGGCGTAGCGCGCAGCACTCTTGTTCCAGAAAGCCCTGGCGTTTTTCATCGATGCCACCCTAGGTCAGCGAAGCCGGTAAAAGGTTGCCTGGCCCGTTACGAGACGACTTGCCCGGCATGATGCGCCGGGAAGCACTCTCGCCTGACTGGCTCAGGAATTCCCAGCGCACGCGCGGCGGGTAACAGCGTCTCATCCACGAACCTGTCGAAGTCTTCTGCCGAGCGCCAGACATCTACGATGCGCCACCCGCCGGAAACGGGACCGCAGGCATGATGGAGGATACCCTCGGGAGCTCCATTAACGGCAAGACTCGCTCCTAACGTCTCGTAGGATGTCTGGTTAACGCCGGGGAACTCGATTGTCGTAACGACTGCCATTTTGTTCCTCTCCGTAGCATCTGGTGTTCGACAGTAGACCATGCTGAGGTTACGTTCCGTGTCTGTCGGTTGGATGACGCTAGGAACCAAACACCGGGCGGAAGAAGCTTCTTTCGTAGCTGAGGATGCAGCGCGTCTCTTCGGCATAGCGGAAGGCGGCCTGGCAATCGGGATCGGCAAACGACGCTACCCGATACTCCTCGTAGGCAGACATGCTGGGGAAAGTGAAGAGCGCGAGGGCGATGTTATTGGCCCCCTCCGAGGGCAAAAAGTAGCCTTGATGCTGCCCGCCGAACTTCTCGACCAGCGGTATCCACAGTTTGGCGTAATGCTCGAATTCATTCAGCTTGTAGGGATCGATAACATAACGCAGATAGCAGGTAAGCATGTCAGTCCTTATCGAGTATTGTCTTCAGATTGGTTCAAGAGTGATGAATATTGCATGCTTCGTTCATGCTTGCCACCAGCACAAGCAAGCCGAAGAATAATTTATCCAAGAAAAGTCACGAATTCACCGCCGCCGATTTTCTCAGCGTGGCAAAGTGCGCCCCAGTCAGTACTTACTTACTTGCCTCACGTTGTTGGAGCGCCCTTTGGCTAAAAATTCGTCCGCGCTGGAGTATGCCCAGCGTCACGGCTACGCCGCCAAGCAGTGCCAAACCAAAGATTCCCAGCGCAGCGGCATGACCGAAAGCATCGACCAAGACTCCTGTCGTGATAACGGGAATGCTGAAGCCGAGATATGCCATCAGGAAGTAGCCGGCGCTCGCCCGCGACGGGTGCTCCTTCGCCAAGTCTAGAACGCCACTCAGCCCGCCCAGATAGATGAAACCGTAGCAGGCGCTACTTGCCGCGACGGTACCCAGCAGTACGGCCACCAGGTCTCCCTGCAAGGCGCCCCAGGCGATCAGTGCATATGCCAAGGGCAAGATGACTAGCCCCACTTGCGTGGACATCTGCGGCGCCAGCTTCCTTGCCCATGGCTGGAAGAGCACACCACAGCTGCAGACGCCGAAGGTGGCGAAGCCGGCCCAGCCCGATAGGCCATGCCGGGTCAGGGTGGAAGGAAGGATCGCAATGACCAGCCCCACGGTAGCCCATGCCAGCAGAATCGAAAGCGCATAGCCGAAGGCTCCGGGGGGATAGTCCGGCAAGCGCAACATCTCGGCGCCAGCCTGCCGTGGGGAATCGTCCTTGAGTGTCAGCACCAGCAGCAGGGCCAACGCAGCGGCGCCTAGGTAGAGCCACAGGCTGGGTGGTGTCAGGCTCGGTGTATGAAGCACGAACACACTGGTAACGGCCGCACCGAGCCCGAACCCCAGCGCCGTGCTGGCCGTGACCCAGTTGGCTGGAGTTCGGCTATCCTTCCCAGCGAACAGCGCGAGCATGTAGGCGGGCGCCACTGCCGAGGTCATTGCGGTGCTGATGCCCATCATGAAGCGAGCGACACCCAGGGCCACCAAGCCTGGCACGGCGAGGGTCAAGCTCGTGGCAGCCAGGCACAGCATCAAAGCCGCCATGATCAACGTCTTGCGCCCTACCCGATCGGCCAAGCCATTGAAACCCAGCAGCACCGGCAGAATGCCGACGACATAGCAGGCAAACGCAACGGTCGTGGCGCCGACACCAGCACCGCTACGCGCTGCCAGGGCATCGTAAAGGGGCGCCTGTAAATTGACTGCCGTCGTGATCATGCAGAGTGCGAAGGCGAGTCGAATGGGCTGGAAACGGCGCATGGATTGGGTCTCGTTATGGATAGGGGAAAGAGCGCGGACTTGAAAGAGCCACCGCGTGAAGACAATTGCATCTATGCGCCATGCATGGAAAGGTACGGTTTCGTGAGTTATCGATAAACTGTTCCTGGCTTTTCTTGTACGGTTTTCGCGGGGCGTACCGATGATTAAGTTGGAATTGGACAAGCATTCGAACCGGCCCCTCGTGGAACAGCTAGTCGAGAGCTTCAAGGAGTGGATCGAAAGTAACGGCGGGGGCGGCGGTAGTCGCTTGCCTTCGATACGGCACTTGGCAGCGGAGCATGGAATCAGCCGCAATGTCGTGATCGATGCCTACGAACGGCTGGTGGCCCATGGGCTGGTACGTTCCCGACCAGGATCTGGATTCTATGTCGCGGCTACGGCCCCAACCGCCCTGGCCAAGGTGAAGCCGCAGTCGAGCCAACTGGAAGACGTCACGAACGACATGTGGAGCCTCTTCCAGGCTGACGAGAATCACCTGAAGCTCGGATGCGGCTGGTTGCCCAACCACTGGCGTGAAAGCGATGACCTGACCTATGCCATTCGCCAGGTGGCACGCCAAAGCCGCTCCGGAATTTTCGATTACAGTACGCCACTGGGCTCGCTGGATCTGCGCGGCTTGATCCAGGAGCGCATGCGGCTTCTGGGCATCGGGGCAGATGCCGATCAGATGCTGATGACCGGCGGCGGCAGCCATTCGCTGGATCTGGTGGTGCGTTTGCTGCTCGCACCCGGCGATGTGGTATTCGTCGAATCGCCGGGCTATTACAACCTGCTCGGGCTGCTGCGCTTGCAGCGCATCAAGGTCATCGGTGTGCCACGCCTGGCGGATGGCCCGGATATCGAGCGAATGGAAGCGCTTTTGGCCCAGCACCAGCCAAGGCTATTTTTCGTCAATAGCGTCTTCCAGAATCCTACGGGCTCCGTCTTGTCACCCGCGGTCGCCCATCGCATCCTGCAGCTGGCCGAGGCCCATGATTTTCAGATTGTGGAAGACGACATCTACGCCGATTTCCAGCACGATCCCAGCATTCGTCTCGCAGCACTGGATGGATTGGATCGGGTCATTTATCTGGGCAGTTTCTCCAAAAGTCTTTCATCCTCTTTGCGAGTTGGCTATATCACCGCAAGGCGCTCTTTGCTGAAACCCCTCGTCGATATCAAGATGCTGACCAGTATTTCTGCGTCACGCTTCGCCGAGCAGGTCGTCACGACCATGCTCCAGAACGGCAGCTACAGGAAACTGACGGAGCGCCTCAGGACAAAACTCTCCGGGCAAATGGCCGCTACCCTGACCCTATTGAAAAGGGCAGGCTGGGAGAGTTTCATCGAGCCGGCTGGCGGCATGTTCGTTTGGGTGCGTCATCCAGCGATTCGCTCCTCAACCCAGCTCGTTCTATATGCACAGCGAAAGGGGATTACGCTTTCGCCTGGGCACCTATTTCTACCGGAGGATGACGACTCCCCCTGGGTGCGACTCAACGTGGCCTACATGAATGATGCAAGAGCGCGGTCGTTCATACTCGAACCTGCCGGCGGTCGTGCCGGGTAACTCATTCCGCTCCCATCTCGATGCCGGGCCAACGGGCGGTGCGGTATCGACTATGGAGATACACTGTGACGCGCAGCATGGTGAAGAACAGGAACACCCAGGACGGTGCGTTTATCCTCATCTCGAACAGTATGAACGTTTACCTGGCATCGATTTCACATCCGCAAGGCGAAGCGAAACCCCAACCAGCACTTAGTTACCAGTCAGGCTCGGGAAGAGCTTGTTTCAATATCTATTGTGAGCATCACGCACGATACGCCCATCCACAAGTTCGATAACCCGGTCGCAGCGCGCCGAAATTCGCGGATCGTGACTGACGATCAACACCGCACAATCGTGCTCGGCATGGAAGCGACGAAACAGCTCGAACACTTCATCGGCGCTGGCGGTATCGAGGTTGCCGGTGGGTTCGTCGGCGAGCAGCAGCACCGGCTCACTGACCAGGGCCCGGGCAATCGCCACGCGCTGCTGCTGGCCGCCCGAGAGTTCGTTGGGACGCCGGGACGCAAAGGCAGCGAGCCCTACCGCAGCCAGCAGCTCCCTGGCCCTGTCGATAATGGCGGCTGTCGGTCTACCTTGCCGGATCATCAGCGGCATCAGCACGTTGTCCAGCACGCTGAAGGCCTGGATCAGGTGATGGAACTGGAAGACCAGGCCGATCGTGCCGCCGCGCAGGTCGGTGCGTTCCTGGTCGTCCATGGCGCTGGTCGGCCGCTCGAGTACGAACAGCTCCCCCGATGTCGGCGTGTCGAGCAGGCCGATGAGGTTGAGCAGCGTGCTCTTGCCCGAGCCGGAGGGTCCGGTGAGGCTGGCAAAGGTGCCGCGATCGAGGCGCAGGTCGATCGCATGCAGCACTTCGTTCTCCACCGGGGTGCCTACGTCATAGGCCTTGCACACGCCGGCCAGCCGCAGCACCTCGTTGCCCTGAACTACGTGGCTCTCCATAGCATGGCTCTCAGACATGGCGAATGGCCACCGCGGGGTCGAGTCGGGCCGCGCGGCTGGCGGGCCAGGCGGCAGCAGCGAGGCCCGCCATACCGGCCAGCGCCATGGCCGCCGGAATGAGCCATGGGTTGAAGCCGATCACGAACAGGCGGGGACCGAACACGTCGAAGGCCAGCACCAGCAGCGAGCCGAACAGCGCCCCCAATCCCCCGCCGACCAGCCCCAGCAGCGCACCCTGGATCAGAAACACGCGCAGGATTCGCCCCCGGCCGAGGCCCATTGCCCGCAGAATGCCGATCTCACGGGTTCGCTGCACCACGCTGACCGCCAGCACGCTGGCGATGCCGAATGCCACCGAAAGGCTGACGAAGCTGCGAATCATGGTCGTGGAGAGGGTCTGGGAGCGCAGTGCATTGAGCAGCTGCGCATTCGTCTCCATCCAGCTCTCCGCGCGCTGTCCGGTCAGCGCCCCGAGGCGAAGCGCCAGCCGATCGGCAGCGAACACTTCCGCTACGGTGAGTTCGAGCCCCGTCACGCCCCCGGGCAGGTCGAGGAGGCTGCGAGCCTCGTCCAGGTCGAGGTAAATGAGTCGATTGTCGATTTCGCGGACCCCCAGCTCGAAGACACCCGCAACGGTCATGACCACGGTGCGCTCCCCGGCGGTGTCGAGGCGCATCCGGTCACCGCTCTGCAGGCCCAGGTCATCGGCCAGCTCCCGGCCGATCAGGATCTCTCCGGGACGCAGCCGGAACACGCCTTCGACCATGTGGTCGGCAATGGGCAGTATGGCCCGCAGCCGCTCCGCGTCGGCCCCGATGATCGAGACCGAGCGATTGGCGCTGCCGCGCACCGCCAGCGCCGGACCGCTGATGACCGGCGATACCGCCGTCACCCCCGGCCAGCGATCGAGCACAGGCACCAGCGCCTGCCAATTGTCGATGGAGCGCAAACGCTGCGGTCTGCGGTCCTCCAGCACCAGGGCGATCGACGCTGGCTCTTGCAATGGCAGTACGCGATTGAACTCCTCGGGCGGCAGCAGGCGAATGTGGGCCTGCGTGCCCAGGGTGCGCTCGATGATGTTGGCCTGAAGCCCGGTGATGAGGGCACTGATGAAGACCACCACGGCTGCCCCCACCATGATGCCGACCAGCATCAGAGCGGTCTGGGCATGGCCATCACGCAGCAGGCTCCAGGCGATGAACCCTTCAATCCACATGAGCGTCACCGAATGAAGGAAAAAGGCTCCCGGGACGAGGCGGGCGCCCCCTGCTCCGGCTGGTCGGTTATGTGTGGCCGGATACGCTGCCCCGGGCTGAGGTCAGGATCGGTCAGCACGATCTCCCCCGCCGTCAGCCCTGCGGTGATCTCGGAATGAAGCAGCCCCTTCAGCCCCAGGGTCACGCTACGGGGTGCAACACGGCCCGCCTCGACCCCGTACACTCGGGCAGCAGCGCCCTCGACCCCGAACAGGGCATCGTTGGGCACCACCAGCGCCCGCTCACGGCGCGCAGTTTCGACATTGACCGATACCGTCATGTCCTCGCGCAGAAACCAGGGTTCCTCCTCCATGACCAGCCTGACGTCCACGGTGCCGCGGGCGGCGTCGACGATCGGCGCGATCAGGCTGATCGTGGCATCGAACGGTTGGTCGGGATAGGCGTCGGTGACGCAGCGGGCACGCTGCCCCACAGCCAGCTGGCCGAGGTGTCGCTCGTCGAACGGCACCCGCAGTTCACGCTGCCCGGTGCGAGCGATCTCCAGCAGTACCCTGCCGGGCTGCACCACATCCCCCGGCTCCACATTACGGGTCAGTACCGTGCCTGTGACCGGAGAGTGGATGACGGCACGCTTCAGGGCGGCCTCGGCGGCGGCCAGCCGTGCTCGCAGCAGCGCTTCTTCCGCACCGCCCGGTGCCAGCGCTTCCACGTCGAGGCGCGAACGCTCCAGGGCGACCCGGGCCGCGGCTTCGCGCTCTTCGGCCTGCTCCACCGCCTGGCGCGAGACCATATTGCTCTCCACCAGGCGTCGCGCACGCTCATGTTCGCGCCGGGCCTGCTCGAAATGCGCCCTGGCATCGGCAAGACCGGCCTCGGCCTGGGGCCGGCGCGCGCTCTCCAGCTGGCGGAGTGCCGCACGGGCCTCCTGCACGCGCTCGGCGAGTTCCGATGAATCGAGCACCACCAGGATGTCGCCGGGCTCGACCTGCTGCCCTTCGCGTACCAGGCGCTCGGTCACCCGGCCCACGATCTCGCTGCCGATCTGCGCACGCGACGAGGCCACCACCCGGCCGCTGGCCACCACCTGCTGAGTCAACGGGCCCTCTTTCACTTCATACGCCGTGGCGGACACAGGCATCTGCCAGTAGAAAAGCCCCGCAGCCGCCAAGGCGGCAAGCGCAACGAGGAGAACGATCCATCGGCTCATGAGCATCTCACGTTCTGCCGCCATCCATCGCGTAACGTCAGGAAGAGAGCACCGTCCCGGACGGTTTCATGGCGGGGAATTCCTCGGCGGTCAGCGTCTCGCGCTCCAGCAGCTTGGTGGCGCCGGCGGTCAGCTCATCTCGGCGCCGCTCCAGTATCTGAGATGCCTGGGTATAGGCTTCTGCCACCAGGTCGCGCACCGCTAGATCGATCTCGCGCCCGGTCGCTTCGGCATAGTCCTTGGGGTGCGCCGTGCCGTAGAAATCGTTTCCCAAGAAGGCTTGCCGGTCTTCTTCATAGACTACCTGCCCGACCGAATCCACCATGCCGAAGCGGGTTACCATGCGCCGTGCGATGTCGGTGACCTTGGCCAGGTCATCGGCTGCGCCGGTGGAAATTTCACCAAAAATGAGTTGCTCGGCGGCCCGGCCGCCCATGAGCACGACCATTCGGTTTCTGAGCTCGCTGGTGGTCTGCAGGAAGCGATCCTCGGTCGGCCGCTGGATCGTATAGCCGAGTGCCCCCACCCCGCGCGGTATGATCGAAACCTTGTGGACGGGATCCATGTCGGGTAACGCCGCCGCCACCAAGGCATGCCCCATTTCATGATGCGCCACCACCGCGCGCTCATGCGGGTTCAACAAGCGGCTCTTCTTCTCGAGCCCCGCGACGATGCGCTCGATGGCATTGGTGAAGTCTGCCATGGTCACGGTGTCGGCCTCCCGCCGGGTCGCCAGCAGTGCTGCCTCGTTCACCAGGTTGGCGAGATCGGCCCCGGTAAAGCCGGGAGTCAGCGCCGCCAGCTGGTCGAGATCGACATCGGCGTTCAGCTCACAGATCTTCTTTATGTGCACCTTAAGAATGGCGAGACGCCCGCTACGCTCGGGTCGGTCGACCAACACTTGCCGATCGAAGCGCCCGGCCCGCAGCAGGGCAGGATCCAGGATCTCCGGCCGGTTGGTTGCCGCCAGCAGCACGATGCCCTCGGAGGGATCGAACCCATCGAGCTCGGAGAGTAGCTGGTTCAGGGTCTGCTCCTTCTCATCGTACCCGCCCGTAAGCCCGGGACCGCGTGCCCTGCCGAGCGCATCCAGCTCATCGATGAAGATGATGCAGGGCTTGGTGCTGGCCGCCTGTGCGAACAGATCCCGAACCCTGGCGGCTCCGACACCGACGAACATTTCCACAAACTCCGAGCCAGAGATGGAGAAGAACGGCACCCCGGCCTCGCCGGCAACGGCCCGCGCCAGCAGGGTCTTGCCGGTACCGGGCGGGCCGACCAGCAGAATCCCCTTGGGGATATGGGCGCCCAGGCGGCCGTAGGTCTTGGGATCGCGCAGGAAGGCAACGATCTCCTTGAGTTCCTCCTTGGCTTCATCGACACCGGCAACGTCGTCGAAGGTGACCTTGGTGTCGGTTTCTACATAGACCTTGGCCTTGGACTTGCCAACGGACATCAACCCGCCCAGGCCCTGCTTCTCGGCGAAGCGGCGGAAAAAGAACATCCAGATCAGGTAGAAGATGCCGATGGGCAGCACCCAGGACATCAGGTTTCTGAAAAAGGTGCTTTCGAGTTCGCCGTCGTATTGGATGCCGTGCTGGGTCAGCATGTCCGCGAGCGGCGGGTCTACCCGATAGGTGATGAAAGAAGTACGGCCATCGGGCTGCGGTTGAGTGAACTGGCCAACGATGCGCTCAGGTCCCACCACGACGTCAGTGATCTTGCCTTCATCCAGCAGCTGTACGAATTCCGAATACGGTATGGGTTCCACATGACGCCAGTTCTCGAACCAGTTTAAAAAAGCCAGCCAAAGCAGGACGGCGGCGACCGCATACGCGAGATTGATCCGCTGCTTCTTGTCCATCTCAATCCACCGCCCAAGCGCTTAATGAGATTCACCTGATCATAGCCCACGAAGCCAGAATAGGACGGGGGTAGGCCGAGGATCTTGATCCCAGGCAAGTTTGATGAATGTCAATGGCCAAAGCGACGAAGCCTGCAATACTGGTGCTTGAGCTTACCGGACCACCGCGACGGCGATCGCCCGCGGTCACCCTGCCTCGATCATGGAGGCCATGCCATGTCGCCGGATTCACCCAACCCGCCCAATCCCGATGTTGCTCCCTGTGAACGACTTCCTGCTACCACGGAGCGCCCCAATCCGGGGTTCTACTCCACCCATGCGCTGGATCGAGCCTTCAAGGCCAACCTGGCCAGGCTGACCGCCGGTATCACTCCGGCCGGTTTGGCCAGCGTCTATTTCGAGTGGCTGGCCCACCTGATGCTCTCACCGGGCAAGCAACTGGAGCTGGGCGAGAAGTTCACTCGCAAGCTGACACGCTTCGGCCACTACATCAGTCGTCAGGCTCTCGAACCCGGCGCCACTGCCTGTATCGAACCCTTGGAGCAGGACCAGCGCTTCAGCGGCGAGGAGTGGCAGCGCTGGCCGTTCAACCTGATCTACCAGTCCTTCCTGCTGACCCAGCAGTGGTGGCACAACGCCACCAGCGACATTGACGGCCTCTCGTCCGACAGCGAACGGGTAGTGAACTTCATCACCCGCCAGGTGCTTGACCGCTACTCGCCCTCCAACTCCCCGTGGCTGAACCCGGAGGTCGTCGCGGCTACCCTTGCGACCGGCGGGCACAACCTGGCGGTCGGCTGGCAGCACTTCATCGAGGACTGGGAACGGGCCGTGTCCGGTAAGCCGCCGGTCGGCGCCGAAGCATTCCGTGTTGGAAAGAACCTGGCGATCACCCCCGGCAAGGTGGTCTACCGAAACCGACTCATCGAACTGATCCAGTACGCACCGACGACGAAACAGGTCTATGCGGAACCTTTGCTGATCGTGCCCGCCTGGATCATGAAGTACTACATTCTCGATCTTACGCCCGCCCAATCATTGGTCAAATACTTGGTGGGTCAAGGTCATACCGTGTTCATGATCTCGTGGCGCAACCCGGGCTCGGAGGAGCACAACCTGGGCATGGAGGATTACCGCCGGCTGGGGCCGATGGCGGCGCTGGACGTGGTCTCCACTATTACTGGCAGCAGCAAGGTGCACGGTGTGGGTTACTGCCTGGGAGGTACGCTGCTCTCCATCGCCGCGGCCGCCATGGCGCGGGACGGTGACGACAGGCTGGCAACTCTTACTACCCTGGCGACCCAGGTGGACTTCACCGAGGCCGGCGAACTAATGCTGTTCATCGGCGAAAGCCAGGTGGCATACCTGGAAAACATGATGTGGGACCAGGGCTATCTCGACGGTTTCCAGATGGCCGGCGCTTTCCAGATCCTGCGCTCCAACGACCTGATCTGGTCGCGAATCGTACACGACTACCTGCTGGGCGGACGTCAGCCCATGAACGCCCTCATGGCCTGGAATGCGGACCTGACCCGCATGCCCTACCGCATGCACTCGGAATACCTGCGCCAGCTGTTCCTCAACAACGACCTGGCCAACGGTCACTATCGAGTGGATGATCGGCCGGTAGTAGTCCAGGACATTCGCGCGCCGCTGTTCGTCGTCAGCACGACTGCCGATCATGTGGCTCCCTGGAAATCCGTCTACAAGATCCACTTGCTGGCGGATGCCGATGAGGTGACCTTCGTGCTGACCAGCGGCGGCCACAATGCCGGGATCGTCAGCGAGCCGGGGCACCCCGGGCGTCGTTTCCGGATGGATACGCCACGGCGTGGCAAGGCGTACCTGGATCCGGAAACCTGGCAACAGATCACGCCCGAGCAGGAAGGCTCATGGTGGCCGGCCTGGCATCAGTGGCTGGCGGCACACTCCAGCGAACAGGTGGCGCCGCACGCCATGGGCAGCCAGCAGTACCCGCCCCTGGCCAATGCTCCGGGAAACTACGTGCTGGCGCCATGAGCGGAGGACATGAGCGATTCAAGCACCGCTCCCCGAGAGCGAAGCGTACCTTCAGTTCTGGAAAATGACATCGCTATCCTCGAGCGCGTTGACCCCCAGCACGGCGAGCTGCAGATCGACGACACCGTCGCCGTTGACGTCCGCCTGAAGGTAATTTCCCGAATTTCGCAGCTCGCCGCCGTTGCCGCTGAAGCCTTCTTCGCCGCGCCAGGTAAAGGCTTGGGTGCCCTCCAATTCGCTGTTGGCGTCGATCGCTGAGAAGTCGATCCGGTCACCTTCGAGGCGGTTGAAATCGAGCAGGGTGTCCTGGCGTTGTGGGGTTGAATCCCACGTGGAAAGGTACGCGAAGATGTCGGCACCCGCACCGCCGGTCAGCGTATCGGCCCCGCTGCCGCCCACCAGGCGGTCGTTGCCTGCGCCGCCGGTGAGGTAGTCATCGCCGCGCAGGCCGTTCAGGGTGTCGTCGCTGTCGGTGCCGGTCAGGGTACTGCCGGGTTCGCCGGTGATTGGGTTGCCGTCGCTATCGACTTCCTGCTCGACCTCCGAGGGGTCGAGCTTGGCCGGTTCGGCCTGACCTTCCACCACGACGTCGCCCGGTAGGTGCTGCTGCTCGTCGTAGACACGGTAACTGAAGCGCCATACCTCGCCGGGCTGAAGCACGGCGGCATCGTCATCGGAGACACGGTAGCGCTCGCCGTCACGCTCCAGCATGCCGTTCCACAGCGTGTCGATGTCGGCGGGCAGCGAGAAATCGACGACGGGATCGGCAATGGCATCGCTGGACGTGTTCTCGACCAGTACTTCGGTGGTGTAGCCGCCCGACCATTCGCTGATGATATTGCTCGTCACCGAGGTCGGGTCGCTCTCCGGTACCTGCGGTGTGCCTTCCACCACGGCATTCGCCGGCAGCGCCTGGCTGGTGTCGTAGGCCTTGTAGGAGAAGCGCCAGCTTTCGCCGGGCTGCAACGTGGTCGGGTTGTCGTCGGAGACGGTGTAGCGAGAGCCGTCGCGGGTCGCCGTGCCGTTCCACAACGTATCGATCTCGCCAGGCAGGTCGAAGCTGACCGAGGGGCTTTCGATGGCCAGGTGGGAGGTGTTCTCGACGATCACCTCGGCGGTGTAGCCGCTCGACCATGTACTGGTGAGGTTGCTGGTGAGGCTTGTCTGGCTACCGAGTTCGGCTTCGCTCTCATCACCCGCGACGAGCTGATCCAGGTCCACGTCGAGCGCCTGGCCGTCGAGACGCAGCCCCTGGGGGAGGTGGCTCTCGGGCGCATGGGCCTTGAAGGAGAAGCGCTGGGTCTCGCCCGGCGTCAGGGTATCGTCGCCCGCCAGGGCCAGGGAGTAGCTGTCACCTTCACGCGCCAGTAGATTCGCCCCGTAGAACTGGGTGATCTCGCCAGGCAGCGTGAAGTCGATGCGCGGGTCGTCGAGGCTCGAGTCGCCATCGTTGGTGATCTCGACGGCCATTACGTAGCCGCTGTCCCAGCGGCTGACGCTTTCGAAACGTACCGAGGCGGCAATGTCGTTCGCCGGCGGCGAGTCCGGCTGCTCCGACGGTGCGTCATCGTCGGGAAAGTGGATGGGGTCGTCGACGAGGATCTCGTCGGCAGTGGGTATCGACGGTGCCGAACCGGACATGACCGTACGCGATTCGACGTCGAGCACGGTGCCGTCGCCGAACACGGCACGCTCGACGTCGATCAGCAGGTCATCGTCGCCCCAACCGTCCAGGAACAGGCCGCCGTCCGGCATGGATTGGGAATCGTAGGTCGCGTAGTCGCCCATCATCAGCGCCGTGTCGTGGCCCACTCCCCCCTCGAGACGGTCGTTGCCCGGGCCACCGCGCAGGATGTCGTCGCCGGCGCCGCCTAGCAGGGTGTCGTGTCCCCTGGCCCCGTCCAGGTAGACGCCATCGTCGGAGCCCGGCACCACGTCGTTGCGCCGGGACCCGACCACGTAGTCGAACGTCACCTGGTTGGCGGTGGAATCGGTCGGCGCGCCAAAGCTCTCCCCGCCCTGGTTGATCCACAGGGTAGGCGACATGTTATCGGTCGCCGGGTCGCGCACGGATTGCGAGACCCGCACCGTGTTGTCATGATCCTGGCCGCCGTGGAAGTTGATGTCGCGGTCGGTGTACTCGACGTGGATGTCGTTGCCCACGGAGGAGCGCCAGGAGGCGAACAGCACGCCGTGGCGCATGCCGCTGTCGCTCAGGTCGGTGAAGGTGCCGTCGTAGCTTTCGAACAGCTCGTAGGCATAGCCGTTGCCGCCGCTGCCCTTGTTGAAGGCACCTTCGGCATGGAGGTTCTCGGCGCGCATGTCGACGGAACGATTGGCGACGAAGGCGACCGAGGGTCCGTCGATCACCTCGACATCGGCGACGCGCGCCCCGACCGTGCCGTTGAACTCGACGGCGTGGTAGCCCAGGTGCGACGACAGCGTGTTGGTGAAGGTGCCTGCCTCGGGGGTGCCGAGCTGGTAGCCGATGGAGACGCCTTCCAGGGTGACGTTCTCCAGGGCATCGACGCGCTGGATCCTGGCTTCGCCACCGTCGAAATCGAAGTGCACGCCGCGGTCGAGGGTGACGGTGCTGCCGTCGCGCTCGACGACTCGCGCCATGCTGGTGCGCAGCGGCGCGTACTGGCTGCCCTGCCATGTGGTGTTGCCGATCTCCTCGAAGTACTCGGCGTCGTTGTCCTGCCAGATGCGCACCATGTCGCCGGCGGCCAGGCCATGGCCGCTGGCAAGGGTCAGCGTGTCGCTGCCCTCCGCGGCATCCGCCTGAAGCCGGCCGGCGCTGGCCGTGCCCTTCCCTTCGAACAGCAGCCCATGGGCGCCGTCGCGCTCCAGCGCCGTGTCGCTGAAGGTAAGCGTCGTCCTGCCGCTACCGGCGCCTATCAGCGAGACATCCGAACGCGTGACGCTCACCGAATCGTCGAAGACGTACTCCCCCTCGGCCAGGCGCACGCTGGCCCGCTTCGGAGCGCCGTTGAGCAGGGTGGCCAGTTCTTCCGCCGAGATGCCGGGCTCGACCGTGGCCACGCCGTCGATGAACGCCTCGTCGACACTGTCGGGGGCATCGATGTCGGGCGATTCGACGACCACCGGCTGGTCGTTGACGCTGAAGTGGGACGGCATCTGCGAACTGCCGTCGACGCTCTTGATCTTGAAGCTGACCGTCTCGCCCGGGGCGATGTCGTTATTCGGGTCATCGTCCATGACCTCGTAGCGCTGACCTTCGTGAGCGGTCAGGCGGCCACCCCAGACATCCGTCACCGAACCCGGCAGGTCGAACCCCACCCGGTAATCCTCGATGGGCAACGTCCCCTCGTTGGTCACCGAGACCTCGAAGACGAAGCCATCGTTCCACTGGCTCGTCACCGTGTAACCGACGCGCGCCGACATGACACTCCCCTGTGCGAAAGAACCGAGTAATTAGTAAAAAATAACTAGGCAGTTCTCATGCTCAGGCTAGTCACGCAGAAAAGCCGCAGGCAAGCGAAGCGAGACGGCTGCATTGCCAAGGCTCTGCAGCAACGGCGCGAGCCATTGTGTCAGCGCCAGGCCAGCGCCATCTTGCCCTTCCAAGGTCTCGCAAACAAATGCTCAAGATTGGTATGGGCAAGCCGATAATCTTTCTACTAGGCTGAACGAAACAGAATGTTACAAAATATGTGCTTAATGTATCTGCATGGCGACAATACCGGCAGTGCCTAATGGATGCAGAGACGCTTTGGCCTGAGCAGACGAGATCAAAGCCAAGCGCAAGCGCGCTGTGGTGAACTGGAGAATCCTGGCGTTGATGCGCCAGTGGAGGTGACGCCATGAACTGGACAAAACTCCCCGACAACTGGTGGTGCAACGAGTTCGGCGACCAGATCCACCGCTACGAGATCCTGGACGACGAGGACCGATGCCTGGTCGAGTACCACCTCCACCACGCAGGGGAACGTCTGCCTTGGAGTGGCAAAGCCCACACTCTGGCCGAAGCCCAGCGCCAGTTGGAGCAGAGCCGGGCGTTGATGGCCTGAAGAGCAGCGTTCCTCTGCCTCACGGCACCCTGTAGCACAGCTCCGCAAAGCCTGTGCCCACCTGGCGGACGGAGACCAGCTCCAGCGGCGGATTGGTGATGCGGCGTGGAAACAGCGGCTTGCCGCTGCCCAGGGTAACCGAGCCCACCTGGACGAGGATTTCATCCAGCAGACCGGCATCATGGAATTGGCCGGCCAGATCGCCACCGCCCACGACCCAGAGGTTCTTTCCGCCAGCCGCTTGCACCATCTCGGCATGAACGGGAGCGACGCTACCCTGCACGAAGCGGATATCCGCACCTTCGATGCTCGGCAGCTTGCGGCTCGAGAAGACCCAGGTTGGCTGCGTATAGGGCCATGGCGAACCGGTTGCCTCAGCGACTTTCTCCGAATGTCGCAGCATCCACTCATAGGTGGTGGAGCCCATGGCCAGTGCCCCGACCTCTGCAAAGAAGGCGGAATAGCTCGTATCGTTGATGTCTCCCAGGGGAAAGAGCCAATCCAGGGAATCGTCTTCGGTGGCGATGAAGCCGTCGAGGCTGGTCGCCGTGTAGTACTGCGTCTTCATGATGTTTGGCTCCGAATGAGCAGGCGCTACCAGCTCAGCGGCCGTTCAGCCCCTTGCCGGCAAGGATATCGGGTAGGCACTTTTCGATTCGCGATGAGCGGGTACTGGAGTGCTTGGCCCCGCCGACATGGAGGATGTAGCCCCTCTGCCGCCCCGGGGTAAGCGCCTCGAAAGCGGCTTTCAGTACCGGGTCTCTTTCCAGCGCCGAGCGAAGCTCTTCCGGATACGTCAGCTCACGCTTCTCGCTGAAATCCACCTTGGCGCCGGCCTTCTCGAGCTCGATGGCCTCAAGGAGGTAGGCCTTCAGCGTGCCGGCCCGCTCGGTGATGTCACGCACCTGGGTGAAGCGAATCTGCCGCATCGCCTGGGAATGCTCGCCCGGTGCGACGAGTAGCCGTTGCGGGTCGTTCAACAGGCTGCCCTTGAAGAAACCGAGGGCACAGTAATGCTTCAGGCCGAAGATCAAGGCCACGTTGCCGCCCTGACACGAGTAGCAGAGCTTGCCCCACTTCACCGCTTCGGTCAGCCCACAGCCAAGCAGTATGTCTCTCAGCGCTTTTCTTTCTTCGTGCCATTCCGGCTTGTTCAGGAGCGAATCGACTTTCGAATTCGTATCGTACATTGTCATTATTCTCTCTATCGGGACCTAGCCTACCCAGTCAGTACTTACTTACCTCTAAAGGCCGTTAAACTTACCACCCACCCCTTCATAGAACGTTCTTCTGAGTTCCGCCAGTCAGCCTTGCAAGTTGCCGTCCGTGTCGGGGCATTGAGTGGTTTCAGCGGGACGTATCATCCCCGAGCGAGCGAATCACTCGGCATGGATTGCCGGCGGCGAACGCATCCTCGGGGATGTCCTTGGTCACCACGCTACCGGCGCCGATGACCGAGCGGGCGCCGATGGTGACGCCGGGGCAGAGGATCGCCCCGCCGCCGATCCACACGTCGTCGCCAATGGTGATGGGCTTGGCAGCTTCCAGGCCGCTGCGGCGCTGCTCGGCATCGAGCGGGTGGGTGGCGGTATAGATTTGTACATTAGGACCGAACATTACGTGGTGGCCGATGGTGACGGCTGCCACGTCGAGGATCACACAGTTGAAGTTGAAGAAGACCCGTTCTCCCAAGACGATGTTGCCGCCGTAGTCGCAGTAAAATGGCGGCTCGATGAAGGTGCCCTTGCCCATGGCCCCGAACAGCTCGCCCAGCAGCCGCTTGCGCTCCTGCCCCTGGTCGTCGCGGGAGTCGTTGAAGGCCTTGGTCAATATACGGGCGCGGTGACGCTCTTCGAGCAGCTGCGGGTCCCGTGGGTCGTAAAGCTCACCGGCCAGCATCTTTTCCTTTTCGCTTTTCATCGCTCCTCCGGCGAAATTACGACTCAGCTAGCGATTGCTCGAGCACCGCATCGGCCAGCTCTTCAGGTGGCTGGGCTGAGTTCAACCTGAGAGTCGAGCACGGCAGTTGTTCGATCCACTCTTCGTGTAGCGCCACGCTGCGAATCGGTGGAGAAGCCGTATCGTAACTTGCTGCCCATTCGAGAAACTCCAAGTGCTGTTCATACATGTCACCCGTTGGAAGCACTCGACTGCCGTATCGTTGACGCTCACGCTCGCGCAGTCTTTCCATTCGTATCGCAGGGTCGAGGCGCAAGAATACAGCCAGGGTGAACAGGCCTTCGAGCGCCTTGCCCCAACTGACGAGAGAACCGGACAACACCCAGCTATCGTGGCCTTGCATATCGGCAATAATCGAAGCTACACGCTGTTCCGGAGAGTTCTTCTGGGTGAAAGGGGGATCGGTGCGCTTCCAGTAGTAGTCGTCAACGTCCAGGTGCGGAACTTGAAGTCGTGACGCCACCAGCGAACCCAAGCTGGTACTCCCGACGCCTGACGCGCCGAAGATATGAATTCGATTTGCCATGTTTACTCCTCCTTCCATGTGTAGTGAAACGCTGCCCAGCGGTGTACTTCACCATGCCGGTCAGCAAGGCTTTCCTTATGCCCTTACACCAGCAGCCGCCACACCAGTGGCAGCAGCAGTGCGGTGAACACACCTGTCAGGCTCATGCCGAGGGAGGCGAAAGCGCCGGCGGTGGGGCCGAGTTCGAAGGCGCGCACGATGCCGATGGCGTGGCCGTTCACACCAAGGGCGAAGCCGAGAATACGCTTGTCGGTGATCTTGAGCAGGCGGGCCAGTAGCGAGACGAAGATGGTGGTGAGCACGCCGGTGATCAGCAAGCCACCGAGCATCAGCGACAGCGAGCCGCCGATCTGCTCCATGATGCCCATGGCCAGGGGTGCGGTGACCGACTTCGGCGCCAGCGAGGCCAATACCAGCGGGGGTGCGCCCAGCAGCCAGGCGATCAGCACGGCATAGAGCGCCGCCAGAACGGCAGCGAGCGGCACGCAGCAGAGGATCGGCTTCCACAAGGCAAAGATGTGCTGGCGCTGCTGGTAAAGCGGCACCGCCAGCGCCACTGTGGCGGGTCCCAACAGCAGGGTCAGCCAGGCAACGTTGCGCTGGTAGTCGACGTATTCATAGCGCAGCAGCCACAGGCTGGCCGCCGTAATGACAGCGCCGATCAGCACCGCCGGGCACCAGCTCGGCCGGCCCATTCGTTCGAACAAATAAATGCCGCCGAGGTAGGCGGCCAGCGTCAGTGCGATGGCGAGTATCGGCGTGTTCAGCAGGGAAGCGTGCAGGTCGCTCATGGCTTGCGCTCCCGCTCTTCCGCGCCCGCGGCTTCCTGAGGCATGAAGCGGCGCATCAGCCACAGCGTGGTCAGCACGCTGAGGAAAGTGCCCACCCCGAGGGCGGCCATGATTGCGGTCCATTGGCCGGCGAACTCATCGATCACGAAGAATACGCCCACCACACCGGGCATGATCAGCATGGCAAGCAGCGGTATCAGCGCCTGGCTCGCCGTAGCCACGCTCTCGTTCAGGCGCCGCTTCGCCAGCAGCCAAGCCAATAGCAGCAGCAGGCCCGCCATGGCGTGGGAGACGGGCAGCGACAGCAGTTCGACGATGGCGTGACCGAGCAGTTGAAAACCGAGCAGCCACAGGAACCCACGCAACAGCTTCATGCCTTCTCCATTCGGCCCAGGAAGAAACTCTCGTACGAAAGATTAACACGCTAGCGTTTGCGCGGGGATGCACCTGGTCCTTCGCTGGCTCCCGTTCATGGACCGGCTTCCGCCCCAGTAAGTATTCACCCACTGGGCAGCGCCTGCCCCATGGGCAGTGGGGACCACCCTACCCTTCGCTGCGCGGCTCGCCCCCCGTCACCGCCCGCGAAGAGAACATCCAAGATGGCAGCTCCACGCGGCTCAACCACGGCAGCCTGGCCAGCAGGGCAATGACCACCAGCGCGAAGCCGAGCCGTGCCCACAGCAGGCCGGAGAGATCGGCCCCCATCAGCATGATCAGCAGGGTATCCTCGATCAGGCTGTGACACAGGCCGAGGAAGCAGAGCGTGAGCACGATGTCCCGCGGGGTCAGCTGGCCCGAGCGCGCCTCGCGCAACAGCAGGCCGGCGCCGAAGGTGAGTCCCAGGGTGATGCCGATGACGGTGATGTTGGCACCCGCCGGGCCGATCCCCAGCAGCCGTAGCAACGGATAGAGCAGCTTGTGGATCAGCCGCTCGACTCTCAGCCAGCGCAGCAGCTTCAGCAACGCCATTAGCGCCAGGATCACCAAGAAGATGGTCGCCAGCGTCATCACCTGGCCCTGCAGCCAGGCCGTCAGCGTCGCCTCCCGGGCTGAAGGTTCCCAGACCACGCGGTTGGCGTGCTGCAGCCAGCCGCCCAGCGAATAACTCAGATGCAGCAGCCAGCCCAGCAGCCAGGCACCGCCCATGCGCAGCAGCACGGTCAACCACCAGGGCACGCCGGCCATGCGCGCAACTGCGCCTTCGATCGGCAGCGAGTGGCCCACGGCCATCAGCGCACCCAGCACCGTCACCTGCGCCACGCTCAAGGGTGTGTCCCGGGTGACCTCGAAGAAGATCACCAGGCCGGTGTAGATGTTCGTCAGCAGCGTGGCAGCCCACACCAGGCTCAACGGCTCGGGTAGCCCCAGCGGCGCCATCAACGGCGCGAGCCAGTGACCGAGCAGCTCGGTCATGCCCAGCATCTCGAGTGCCTTGACGATCAGCAGCGCCGGCACCATCACCTTGAGCAGGGTCCAGTAGACCTTCCAGGCCTCGCGCAGCAGGCTGCCCACCGTGCCGAGAATCGAGGCGGGGCGTCGTTGTGTCATGGGTGGGTACCGTAAGCTAATCAGCCGCCTAGTCTACAGCCAGGCATGCGCAAAGAAACTACCGTTCAGGTAGCGGGCGTCATTCATCCTTGGGCCCGACCCAGGCGAAGGGGTTGTGGGCGACTTCCCAGAGATAGCCATCCGGGTCGGCGAAATAGCCGGAGTAGCCGCCCCAGAAGACCTTCTGCCCCGGTTTGACCAGCGTGGCGCCGGCGGCCACCGCCTGTTCCAAGAGTTCGTCCACCTCGGCCTCGGAGGCCAGGTTGTGCGCCAGGGCAATGCCGGCGAAGCCGCTGCCCTCGGCTGAGACCCCGGCGTCCTCGGCCAGCGCCTCGCGGCCGTAGAGCCCCAGCCAGGTGCCGTTGAGGGTGAAGAAGGCCACTTCGGGCGGCGACTCCATGCGGGGTAGACCCAGCCCCTGCTCGTAGAACCGGATCGACGCCGCGAGATCGCGAACGCCGAGAGTGATCATGCTGATGCGTGGCTTCATGGCGCTGCTCCCGAATAGCGGCCTGCGGTTGGGCCGCGCTCAGCTTACCTTAAGCCGCACCAAGCTCTGGCGCCAGGCACGGTGAGGGTCGCCAGGTAGGGCATTGGAGCAATGAAACCGGGGCGCATTCGCGCCCCGGCTTTTGAGGAGGGAGTGGCTCAGAACTCGGCCCACTCAGGCTCAGCCTTCGCCGCAGACCGTACCGGTCGCCGGGTGGGCAGCGCCACCTCTGACGAGGTCGTCGCTGTGTAGGAGAGCGCCGCGACGGTGCTGCCCGGCGCCGACTGTCTGCTCTCCTCCCTGGCCAACTGGAAGATGGCCACGGCCTCTTCCAACTGGGCGGCCTGGGCCTCGAGCGAAGCCGCCGCCGCCGAGGCCTGCTCGACCAGGGCGGCATTCTGCTGGGTCACTTCATCCATCTGCGATACCGCCATGTTGACCTGCTCGATGCCCGAACTCTGCTCCTGGGAGGCCGCGGAGATCTCATCCATGATGTCGCTGACGCGCCGCACCGAGGTGAGGATCTCCTGCATCGTGCTTCCGGCGTTCTCGACAAGGGACGCGCCCCGGTTCACCTGCTCGGCAGACGCTTCGATCAGCCGCTTGATCTCTCCTGCGGCATCGGCGCTGCGGCTTGCCAGGTTGCGTACCTCGCTGGCCACCACCGCGAAGCCTCGCCCCTGCTCGCCGGCACGCGCCGCTTCCACCGAGGCGTTCAGTGCCAGGATGTTGGTCTGGAAGGCGATCGAGTCGATCACGCCGATGATGTCCGCCACCTTGCGCGAGCTCTCGGTAATGCCGTGCATGGTGCCGACGACCTCCTCCACGACCTCGCCACCGCGGCCCGCGGTCGCCGATGCCTCCTTGGCCAGGGTACTGCCCTGGCGGGCGTTCTCGGCATTCTGGCGCACGGTGGCCGTCAGTTGCTCCATGCTGGCGGCGGTTTCCTGGAGCGAAGCCGCCTGCTCTTCCGTGCGAGAGGAGAGATCGGCATTACCGCTGGCGATTTCCCGTGCGCCGACATGGATCGAGCCGCTACTGTCGCGTACCGTCGAGACGGTTTGCTGCAGCCCCGCCTGCATGTGCTGCATGGCGGCAAACAGCTGGCCGATCTCGCTGCGTCCACGGTCGGCAATCGTCCGGGAAAGATCGCCCTTCGCCATTTGCTCGAAGTGTTCCACCGCCTCCTGAAGCGGTCGAATAATGACGCGTACCATGCCGATGCGAACGGCAGCCACGCAGAGTGCCACCAGCAGCAAGGCCGACAGGCCGATGATCTCATAGACACTTTTGGTCGCAATGAAGTGCTCCCTCAGGGTCGCCCCTCGCTCGCTGGCATAACTGACGAATTCCCGGTTGGCCTCGATGAATTCCTGGTTGATCGCGTCGCCCTCACGCTTGGCCACGCGGTAGCCGCGCTCATCACCCTGTTGCAACGCGGCCAGCTGGGGTTTCAGCCCTTGGTCCACGAGGCGAATGAACACGCTCTCGAGGGCATCCGCATAGGGTCGCCCCTGCTCGGTCTTGGGGGCGGCGACAAAGGCAGCGAACCGTCCTTCCGCGTTTACCAGGAAGCGTGCCGCCATTTCCAGGTAGCGCTCGGCCAGCGCCCGGTTACCCTCGTTCAAGGCGTCCAGATGATTGAGCAAGCTCAGCTGGGTATCGGCGACATTCACCTGCGCCCGATTGAGTTCATTCAACTGCTGTACGTTGACGACATTGAGTTCTTGAAGAGAAGCACTGCCCAAACTACTGGCCTGGTAGCCCAGGAAAGAGACTAGGCCAATCAACAGGGCAAAAAGCCCCAACACCCCAGTCAGACTGGCCTTGACGGTTAGATTCTTTACAAGTCGTTGCATTTCCTGCTCCTCTGCGTAATGCCGTGGTCCTCCACGGTGGTTCCCTGGCTTTCATGACGGCTCCTGCCGCAGCTCTCAGCCAGCCACTACTTATCGGCTTGTGCCGTTTCACTTTGAGCAACGATTGTTGGCAAGAGGCGCACGACTTGATCTTGGTCAATATCGACTATTATTAGAGAAAAATTTACTTGAGTTTCAAAGAAACCGTTAAACCCTGTTTTATTAAATTTAAATCAAGAAAAATAAAATAAAAAATTAACAATATAAAAACTATAACTTAATCAATTTGAACAATTCCCTTTGACACACTTGTGGTAGAGCGCTGTCAAATGTCGCGCAATCGCCTATGCTCTAGCTTTGCCCATGCGTAAGGACACCATCGGTAATGCCACGCTTCCACACCACCTCGGCCAAGGACTGGCTGGACCGCCTGGACCGGTCGCGCCACGCGCTGACGCTGTTGTTTGCCCTGTCGATGCTCGAGACCCTGCTGATCCCGATCCCCATCGAGGTCATCCTGATTCCGTGGATGCTATGCCATCCCAAACGCAGGTGGACGATCGCCGCCGTGGCGCTGGCCGGTAACCTGACGGCCGCCTCGCTCGGCTATCTGCTGGGCGCTTCCGTGATGGAACAATGGGGTGACCAACTGATCGGCTTCTTCGGCAACCAGGAGAGCTACGAGGCTTTTCGCTCCCGGCTGCAGGAGGAGGGCTTCATGGCGGTGCTAACCATCGGCCTGGTTCCCCTGCCATTCCAGATCGCCATGCTGGGAGCCGGCGCCAGCAGCTACCCCTTTCCGTTGTTCCTGCTGGCCGCCATGCTCGGTCGCGGCATTCGCTACTTCGGCCTGGCCGCGCTTGTCGCCATCACGGGCGATGCTGCACTACGCCTCTGGCAGCGCCACTCTCGCTCGCTGGGCGTGTTGGGCTTGGCGCTGTTCGGTCTCTGGATATGGTACGAGGTAGCGAACTAGCGGCAACGACTCACCGCCGCATCTCACTGCCTTCGTGCGACCAGCAACCCAACCCCGGCGCTGGCGAGCAAGCTGGCGCAGCCACGGTTGAACAGCCGCCTCATGGCGGGGCGTGAAAACAAGTGACGCAGAAAGGCACCGACATAGGCATAGCCGACAATCGCGACCCATTCGAGCAGCAGGAACAGAGCGCCCAGAACAGTGAACTGCAGCACCACGTGGCCGGCCGGATCGACGAACTGCGGCAAGAAAGCGGTGAAGATGAGGATCGCCTTGGGGTTGCCGGCCGCCAGCAGAAACTCCTGACGCGCCAGCCCCAGCAAGCTGCGCTGCCGCTCCTCGAACTCCCGTTCGTCACCCGGTGCGGCGAACCATAGCTGGTAGGCCAGCCAGAACAGGTAAGCGGCCCCCAGCAGCTTGATGGCAAGAAACAGCTTTTCCGAGGCATACAGCAGCGTGGCAAGTCCGGATGCCGCCAGCGCAATCATCACCAGAAATGCCGACAGGCGGCCGATCCCCGCCAGGCAGGCCGTATTCACGCCGTAGCGCTTGGCGTTGCTCATGGAAAGCAGGTTGTTAGGACCCGGAGCCAGGTTCAGCGCGAAGCATGCCGGAATGAAAAGCCATAAGGTCGTCAAGTCCATGCCATTTGCCTGTGGGTGCTTTGAGCCGGTGAGGGCCGTGAGTCAGTCGACGCCCGCTTCGCTGGCAACGACGTTCGAACGCTGTTGCCATTGCGATCGCCGCATCCGCGACAGGCACACCGGACGCTGATGGAACTCGGACGCTTCGAAGCGTTCGAAGCCGACCTTCTCCGCCACTCGCAACGAGGCCTTGTGCTCGGGTTCGACGATGGCGACGACCGAGTCGAAACGTCGGTCTTCGAAGGCATGACCGAGCACGGCGGTCGCGGCTTCAGTCGCCAGCCCCTGGCCCCAGTAGCGCCTGGCGAGCCGATAGCCAAGGCTCAACTCCGCGGTGCCCTTCACGCGTTCAGGGGATACGCCGCAGAAGCCGACGAAGTTCCGCTCGTCCTTGTCGACGAGTGCCAGCGGCCCCGTACGATGGTTGATATAACAGTCGAAACACCAGTCGAGAAAGACGCGGGTCGCCATCTCATCGCAAACGCCGCGCAATGAATAGCGCATCACCTCAGGATCGGCCAGCATCGCGGCCAATTCCGGTACATCGCCGGTCGCCAGCGGGCGAAGCCGTAGACGCGGCGTTTCCAAATCGAACATCATGGCCTCCCTGGCAGCATCACGGCTAGTAAACGGCCTGGCACGGATCACTCATCAGTCTAGAACAAGGCCGAGCGAGATGCGGCATCGAGGCGGCTTCTGTTGCCGCTCGCCCCACCTTACGAGGTGTGCCGTGCACTGGAAACGGCCGGTGACATCCCCGCATGCTGTCGCAACTGCTCGAACTCCTCATTGCTGACGGCATTGCGCTCGGCGTCGAGAATATGCCCGCCGATGGCGGCAACGGCCTGGGTGATATGGATCAGCGTCTCCGGGTTGCGCGCCACGCTACGCTTGTTGATGAAGTGGATCAGGATGGAGACACCAGGCACAGTGGGTTGATCGTCACCTTCATGGATGGGCGGCAGGGTGCCAGGCGGCGACGAGTTGGCAATGGTGAGCTTGTAGCCGGCAAGCGGGTCGCGAATCGTGTAGACGCCCAGCTTGGCGTCGTAGCCGGCGTTGTACTCCCTGAGCAGGCGAGCAAGGCGGCGGTTGGTGTCCAGCCCCGGCCAGTCCAGAATCACGAACAGGCACTGCTTGATCTCATCGCCCGAGGCGACCTTGAAGCGATGCATCGGCTCCGGCGCATCCGGCTCCGCTTGCCCTCCCGCTTCCGGCCGAGGCGTTTCCTCCGTACGGACGACGGGGGGCTCTTGCACCACGTGGGGCGTCGCCACTGGCGCTTCTTCGAGTTCGTTACGCGCTTGGCGGCTCTTCATGAAAGCCACCATGCACACCAGCGCGAGCAGCAACGCCACTCCCGCCACAATCAGTACCGCTACGACCGGATCCATCCTGCGCACCCCTACTTTCGCTGGCCCACGGGCATTTCCCACTTCCGCGACCTTCCCTGCCTTCACATCGGTCACGCTCACACGGGCAACGCCCCTATCGGGTCATTGTTGTTTTCCTGCAGATTACGCCGATATGCAATGCATCGCTATCTGCGCAATCAACGCTGGAGGTGCCCGTTTGCTTCCATTGCGCCGATGAAGTGTTGTTTCTCCAACGTCTTTCCCGCCACCGCATGAGTTTCTCGATGGGCCGGTCATCCACCTTACCAGCTTCACCCTGTGGTTTGCGTTGAAGTATTTCGATGGAAGTCGGCGCGTTAACCCCCCATGCTAGGTATAACGAAGTCAAAGGGAGCCATACCAATCCAAGTGACACTGGCCGCCAGCGAGCCGGGACTGTCATACCACGGAATGATATGAAGGCCAGTGTTGTAGGTGCCGTCAACTCAGGAGCGCTGCCCCGATGGTACGACTCGACAAGAAAGCCAAGCGGTTATACGTGCTGGATACCAACGTCCTTATCCACGACCCCGCTGCTTTGTATCAGTTCGAGGAACACGAGGTGGTCATTCCCATGACCGTGCTCGAGGAACTCGACAAGCACAAGAATGGCCTGCGCGAGATCGCTCGCACCGCCCGCCAGGTCAGCCGTACCCTTTCCGACCTCACCAATCAGGTCACCTTCGACGAAATTCAGCGAGGCATTCCGATTCCCCGCGCCGATGGCACCACCCTCGGCAAGCTGCGCTTCCTCTGCTACCCCGAGCTCGAACCGCTGGAAAACCTGGCCGAGAGCCCCGACAACGTGCTGCTCGCCGAGACCTGCCGGCTGCGCGACGAGCGCCCCGATGCCTCGGTGATACTGGTCACCAAAGACATCAACCTGCGGGTGAAGGCCGCCGCCTTGCACGTGCCGGTGGAGGACTACCTGACCGACCGCGCCTTCAGCGACAGCGACGTCATGCTGGAAGGGGTACGCATCTATCCCGATGCGGAGGGCGGTAGCGGTCCCTGGGATCAGATGGACGTCAACGTCGAGGTAGAGCGCGTCGACCATCACACTTTCTACCGCCTGGAAGGCAAGATTCCCAACGGCTGGCACCTGGGCATGCTGGTGTCCGACAGCGAGAACGGTGCCAGCTTCGAGGCCATCGTGCGCGAACTGGGCCCCAATCAGGCGCGGCTGCAGCTGTTGACCAATTATCGCCACAAGGACGGCGTGTGGGGCGTGCACGCCCACGACAGCCGCCAGAACTTTGCCCTCAACCTGTTGATGGACGACGACATCGACCTGGTCACCATTGCCGGCAGTGCCGGCACCGGCAAGACCTACATGACGCTGGCGGCGGCCTTCCAGCAAACCCTGGATGCCAAGCGCTTCGAGCGCATCGTCTTCACCAGGGCGCCGATCTCCATGAGCGAGGATATCGGTTTCCTGCCCGGTACCGAGGAGGAGAAGATGTCGCCGTGGATGGGCGCGTTCCACGACAACATGGATAATCTGCTGCGCGACGAACACGACGGCAGCACCAGCTGGAGTCAGGACGCCACGCGCAGCCTGATCGGCTCCCGCGTGCAGATTCGCGCTCCCGGCTTCATGCGCGGTCGCACCCTGAACGACACCTTCCTGATCATCGACGAGGCGCAGAACTTCACGCCCAAGCAGCTCAAGACCCTGCTCACCCGGGCCGGGCGCAACACCAAGATCGTCTGCCTGGGCAACGTCGGCCAGATCGACACGCCCTATCTCACCGCCAATACCTGCGGCATGGCGGCGGTGGTGGAACGCTTCAGCAACTGGCCACACGCCGGCCATGTGACGCTACGCAGCGTCGAGCGTTCACGCCTGGCCCTGGCGGGTGAGGAACTGATGTAAACCGAGCGCCAGGTCCGGCAAGCGCCGGGCCTGGGTCCTGCCCGACCGAAGCACGAACGCAAGCGATGCGTCGGCATGCCTAGCCCAGCCAGAACCCCAGCAGCAACAGCAATGCCAACCCGATCATCAACGGCACGGCGAGGCGGGAGAAACGTCGCTCGTAGCGGGCAAGCCCATCCAGCCGAGCGATAGCACGATGTTCCCACGCCACCAGGCGAGCGCGCAGCTGCAGACCGCGGGACTCCAGCATGCCCCCTGCCGTGACCAAGCCTGAGCGCATCCTGCGCGCCAGCGCCGCATACCCCCACCACAGGTCGCCCGGCGGGAGATGCGAACTCAGCCTCCACTCGCCCTCCCCCAGCTTTGCCGCCAGCAGTGCCAGGCCCGACAGTCCCAACCCGAGCGCCGCCGGCCACAGCAACCCAGGGAGGTCCGACAGCATCGGCCAGTGCACGCTTTCGCCCAAGGGCAACCAGAGCGGCACCGCAGCAGCGGCCAGCACGGCGAACAACCAGGCCAGGCACATCGGTGAGCGCAGCGGGGTGCCGGGCTCGCCCCGTCGCCGCCATTGTCGCCACAACGCACGGGCCACCAGCAGGGTGCTACCCACCGCCGCCACGCTGAGCCAGCTCACCAGGCTCGAATACTCGCTCTCCTTGAGCGCTTCCTTGATGAATCCCTTGGCGATCAGTCCCGACGTCAAGGCGCCTCCCAGCGACAGCGCCGGCAGCGCCAACAGCGTCACGATCAGCCACGCCGGCAACCGCGGCGGATGCTCGCTGATTCCCACGCCGAAGAACAAGGCGCCCTTGGTCATGCCATGGTGGCCGGCGAACAGAGTCACCGGCGCCAGCAGTGCCGGCCACGCGTCGGGCGCCGCCAGCCCCACGCCCACCAGACTGGCCAGCATGCCCAGTTGGCTGACGCTGGAGTAGGCCAGCACCGCCTTGGGATGGCGCTGGATCACGCCCAGCAGAGCGGCTCCGAAGGCCCCGAACAGCCCTGCCACGATGATGACGTCACCTAGCCGCGCCAGCCCCGCCTCGCCGCTCCCCAGCGGCAGCGTGCTGAGCCAGCCCAGCACGCCGGCCTTGACCATTACCCCGCTGAGCACGGCGCTGGCCGGCGTAGGCGCCACCGGGTGCGCCAACGGTAGCCAGACGTGCAGACCGATCACCCCCGCCTTGACGCCGAACCCCAGCCACAGCAGGGTGGCCATCCACACACCCCGTTCGGCCTCGCCGATGGCCACCCGCAACTCGGTCAGGGTCAGCGCCTCCGTACTGCCTGCCGACCACAGCAGGCCCGCCAGGATCATCCCCTCGCCGATCAGTGCCAGGACGATGTAGGCCAGCCCGCCGAGTCTGGCCTCGCGGTCGCGGCGGTGCACTACCAGGCCGTAGGCGGCCAGGGTCATGGTCACGAAACCCAGATAGAAGCTGGGGATATCCTCGGCCAGGATCAGTAGTAGATTGCCTGCCAACGTCAGCGGCCACAGCAGCGTGAAGCCCATCAGGCGACCAAGGGCATTCGCATCGCCCTCCCCCGCCTGGCGCCGCTCATCGGCCAGATAGCCACGTGCATACCAGCCGGCCAGCAGCCATAGCAGAGCGCCGAACAGCAGCCAGGGCCGGCGCGCCTCATCGAGCTGCCACAGGCCGCCAAGCATCCAGCCCGGCATCGACACGCTCAGCTCGCCGGGCCACAGAGCCAGCAGCAGGGCCGGCAGCGGGGCCGACCACCACCCGACGCCAAGCAGCTCCAGGCGCGACCGGGAGTTGCGCCCCTCCTGCTTCACCAGAGCCAGCCGCAGCCCACCGTGCAGCATCACCAGCAACGGCCAGAGCAGCGCCACGGGAAGCAGCAGGTTCATGGCAAGTACTCCACTGTCGCCATGAACGTCGCCAGATCCAGCGGGCTGAAAGGCACCCCTGCCAGCAGGCCGACCAGAATGCTGAACAGCGCCGTCGCGGCAGTCGGCAGCAATAGCCAGGTGCTGGTCTCGAAGCGTCCGAGATGGCGCTCCTCCGGCCAGCGGCCACGGCCGTGTGCCGGGCCCTGGCGAAACCACAGCCGATGCACGATCGGCAGGAAGTAGGCGGCGTTGAGCAGACTGCTGGCGGCCAGTACGGCAATCGCCCACGACATGTCGGCCTGCACCGCGCCAATGCCCAGGTACCATTTGCTGATGAAGCCGGCGACCGGCGGCAGGCCGATCATGCCCAGCGCCCCCACGGTGAAGGCCAGGCTGGTGAGGGGCATGCGGCGTCCGGCGCCATCGAGCTCATCGATCCGATGGATGCCGAGCTCCTCGGCATAGTTGCCGGCGCAGTAGAACAGGGTGACCTTCATCAACCCCTGGTGCATCAGGTGCACGAGGCCGGCAATCGTGCCGAAGGGCCCGAACAGGCTGATGCCGAGCACGATATAGGAGACCTGGCTGATGGTCGAATAGGCCAGCCGCGGCTTGAGCTCCTGCTGCGACAGGGCGCGTATCGAGCCGAAGAGGATGGTGACGCTGGCGATCGCAGCGAGCAGCATCAGCAGGCCCAGTTCGTGCACCAGCGAGATGCCGTAGACGTCGTACACCAGCCGCACGATACCGAACGCCCCGGCCTTGACCACCGCCACCGCATGCAGCAGCGCACTGACCGGCGCGGGGGCCACCATCGCTCGTGGCAGCCAGCCATGCAACGGCACCAGCGCCGCCTTGACCCCGAGGCCGACAAGCAGGATCAGGAACAGCACGGTCAACATGGGATACGCGTCGGCTCCCAGGTCGGCGAGCCTCTCGCGCTGACCGAAGGCCACGTCGCCTACCAGAGCGTGCAGCGCCACCACGCCGAGCAGCAGTACCAGCCCGCCGGTCACGGTATAGCGCAGGTAGACCTTGCCTGCCGCCAGCGCCTTGGCATGCCCGCGGTGCACCACCAGCGGATAGGTCGAAAGCGTCAACAGTTCATAGAACAACAGAAAAGTGAACAGATTGCCGGCCAGGGCGATGCCGGCGGTACTCGCTACACAGAGGCTGAAGAAGCCGAAGAAGCGCTTGCGGTTGGGCGAGTCCTCCAGGTAACCGATGGCGTAAATCGTGGTGGCCAGCCACAGCAGCGACGAGAGACCGGCGAACATCAGCCCCAGCGCATCGACCTGGAGCAGGAAGCTGGCGCCTTCCACCACCGTGAAGCCGAAGACGAAGTCGCGCCCTTGATAGAAGCCCAGCACCAACAGCGCAACCAGCAGGATCTTGAGCACGGCGGCCGAGAGGTTGACCACCGCCCGCGCCCGCCAGGCTCGCTCCGGCAGGGCGAAGATCAGCGGGGCCACCAACAGCGAGGTGGCCAGCGTCAGGACCGGCAGCCAGCCCTGGCTCATGGCTCGTCTCCCGCACCGCGCAGCAGGGTCAGTGGCCACTCGGCCGCCAGCCCCAATAGCAGCGCCGCCAGTGCCAACAGCAACGCGACGGTCTCCATGGGCCAGGGCACCCGGCGAAACTCGGCCTCAGGGGCATCCTCGATGAAAGAGTAATGAAAGAGGCGAAACACGTAGGCGGCGCTGAGCAGCGTACCTACGGCGAGCACCATCATCCAAGCCCAGTGGCCTCCCGACAGGGCAGCATGCAACAGCAGCCACTTGGCGGTGAACCCCATGCTGGGCGGTAGCCCGACCACGCTGATGGCGGCCATGCCGAAGCTGAGCAGGGAGAGCGGGAAACGTCGGCTGGCGCCGGCCAGCCCCTCCACCCTAGCGGCGCCGGTCGCGAGGATCAGATTGCCTAGCGCCAGGAACATGGCCGCCTTGGCCAGGCCATGAGCCATCAACTGCAGCCAGGTCCCTTTCCAGGCCAGATCGGCCACGGCCGCGTCCGTGCCGATCAGCAGCGGAAAGGCCAGCAGCAGGTAGCCCAACTGAGAGACGGTGGACCACGCCACCACTTCCTTGAGCTTGGCCGAGCGCCAGGCCTTCACCCCGCCCCACACCACCGCGGCACCGGCCAGGCCACCGATCATCCAGGCCGCGACGGTCGCCTCCGGTACCAGCAGCAGCCACAGCTGCAGGGCAATGAAGAAGGAGGCCTTGATTACCAGGCCGGCGTGGATGGCGCTGACCGGAATCCAGGCCCAGGCGTGCACCGGCACCAGCCAAACGTGCAACGGGAAGGCTGCGGCCTTGAGCAACAGCCCACCGGTGAGCAGCGCCATGGCCACCCACAGCAGCACCCCAGGCTCTGCCACCTCGGCCAGACCCGCCAGATCCAGCCGTCCCCAGGCACCCAACATCAGCGAGTCCCCCAGCAGGAAGGCCAGCGAGCCCACCAACGCCAGCAGCAGGTAGCGTAGCCCGGCCACCAGCGCCTCGACCTTGCCCGGCAGCAGCATCAGCCCCACTGCCGTCAGCCCCATCAGTTCGAGGCCGATGTAGAGCGACAACAGGTCGGCAGCCAGCCAGATCAGCGCCAGGCTCGAGATCAGCAAGCCCAGCAGCGGCCAAAACCAGGCCTGTCCCCGCGCCAGCGCCTGTACATCCTCGCGCAGGTATGCCGGGGCATACAGCGCGCTGGCCAGGCCGATCAGGTAAGTCAGCAACAGCAATAGCAGCGTCAGCCCATTGACCCGCCAGTACAGGACCAGGTCACCAAGCTCGACCACGCCGCTCTTGCCCGTCGTGCCCGCCACCTGCGAAGACAGCCAGCCCAGGGCCAGCAGCGGCAGCAACCCGGCGACGGCAACCGGCCAGGCGCGAGACGGTCGCGCGATGGCGCCGAGCACACCTAGCAGCAGCGGCAGGACGAGCACGAGCCAAAGCGCGGCCTCGTTCTCCATCGGCGTTGCCGCGGGTGACAGTCCCAGACGCTCGATCATGTCGGGCGCCCATTCGTCCTGTACACCACATGGTGAGACGCCTCCAGGGCTTCCAGCCGTCGGATCAGCAACGCCCCCAGCGCCGTGCCCAGCAGGGCCACCGCCAGGCCGGTGACGACCAGACCATGGGCAACAGCCAGCGCCCGGGAGTCGATCAGCGACATGAGAATCAGGAAGATGCCGGTGCCGATCACGTTGAACGCCAGCAGACGCCGCAGTAAATGGTGGTGCAGGGCGAAGGCCCACAGCCCCATGCCGAGCAGACCCAGCCCGGCAGGACGCAGCGAACCGCTACTGACTTCCATCAGCGCCAGGCCGAGCATGGCCAACACGGCCAGGGCCGGGAACAGCCGCATCAGGACCCGTGGCCAGGGGAGCGCAACGGGATCGTGCCAGTGGGTCAGGAGGCCCCGTGGCTGTGTGGCGGTAGGCATCACCCCCAGGGCATGGAACAGGAAGGCACCGGTCAGTACGGCCCCCAGCACCAGTTCGAGCAGCGCCAGCCACACCAGCCCAAGCCAGGCCCAGGAGAGGGCGACCGCCAAGGCAAAGGTCACGAACCAGCAACACGCCCTGACCAGATGGCGGTCGAACAGCGAAGCCGCCGCCAGCAGCAGCAACATAACTGCCAGCAGCAACTCATCGAAAGGCGGCATCCGAAAGGGCGCCTTTAGTGGTGGTTTCGGTTGACGACCTCTTCAATCATCGCCTCGAGTTCGTCACCCGGGCCACGCTCCAGCATGGTTTGCGCTTCGCTGTACAGGCATAGGAAGCGCTTGCAGGAGGCGCAGAATACCTTGTCGTCAGGGTTGTGCACCTTCGACACGCGATACAGGTGGCTGCCGCAGCTCGGACACGCCACCGGCAAACGCAGCTCCTCGGAAATATCGGGCATCATCACGGTCTCCTTGTGCTGATTCATCAGGTCTAGAGGTACACCTTGGGATCAGTCTTGCCTGACTCAACCCCAAGGTCCCCGGGGCAGTCGCCCCTGACCTAAGCCTGTCAGAGTCCGAGCTTTTCTGCCACGTAATCGGCATCCTTGTCGCCGCGACCCGAGAGGTTGACGAGGATATGCTCCTCCTTGGCCATCGTCGGCGCCACGCGCATCGCCCAGGCCACGGCGTGGGCGCTCTCCAGTGCCGGAATGATGCCTTCGACCCGCGAGAGAGTCAGAAAGGCGTCGAGACACTCGTCGTCGGTGGCGGCCTCGTAATCGACCCGCCCGGTCTCCTTGAGGTAGCTGTGCTGCGGGCCGACACCCGGATAGTCGAGCCCCGAGGCGATCGAGTGAACCGGAAGCGGATTGCCCTGCTCGTCTTCCAGAACGTAACACGCCATGCCGTGGATCTCGCCGGGCTTGCCCAGGGTCAATGTCGCCGAGTGGCGCGGCGTGTCGAGGCCCTCGCCGGCTGGTTCCACCCCTACCAGGTGCACGTCATCATCATCGAAAAAGGCGGTGAACATGCCGATGGCGTTGGAACCGCCGCCCACGCAGGCGGTGACGTGATCGGGCAACCGCCCATGGCGCGCCAGGAACTGCTCACGCGCCTCGCGACCAATGATCGACTGGAAGTCGCGCACCATCTTGGGAAAGGGGTGCGGGCCCACCACCGAGCCGATGGCGTAGATGTAGTTCTGCGGATCCTTGAGGTACTCCTCGAACGCGCTGTCCACGGCATCCTTGAGCGTCGCCGTGCCACGGGTGACCGCGACCAGCTTGCAGCCGAGGATCTTCATCTTGGTGACGTTGGGGTGCTCCTTCTCGATATCCACTTGGCCCATGTGGATCTCGCAGGGAATCCCCACCAGGGCACAGGCGGTGGCCAGCGCTACGCCGTGCTGACCGGCGCCGGTCTCGGCGATGACCTTGGTCTTGCCCATGAACTTGGCCAGCAGGGCCTCGCCCAGGCAGTGATTGATCTTGTGCGCCCCGGTGTGGTTCAGGTCCTCGCGCTTGAGATGAATCTGGGCGCCGCCGAGCTGCTCGGAGAGACGCCGGGCATGGAAGATCGGGCTGGGGCGGCCGACGTAGTCGGCGAACAGCTCGGCCAGCTCCTGCTGGAAGTCGTCACGCTGGCGAATCTCTTCGTAGGCGGCGTCGATCTCGTCCATGACCCGCTTGAGTTCGGGCGGAATGAACTGGCCGCCAAAACGGCCGAAGAAGCCCTGGGCATCGGGCAGGTTGGCGAAATGCGAAGTGCTCATGGATCGATCCTGACGGTAGGAAGATTAGCGTCGGGACATCTTGCCCAGCGCCACTCCCCCTGTCGAGGCAGACCTTGGTGCCAAGCCCGCTTCAGGCCGCAAGAAACAGCCCCACGTTGAGCAGGATCAAGTTTGCCAGCAGCGTCAAGACGTTGAGGCCCATCATGGGCAGCAGCGGCGCCAGATCGCCCTGCTCCACGGCTGGCGGCAATGACCACAGGCCGCGCAGCAGCCAGGCCAGGGCCGGCAGCGTCAGCCACATCAGCCAGGCCTTGGCGGGTAGCACCCCGATCAGCCAGGCCAGGGGCACCACGGCATAGGCCGACGCCAGCAACAGCGTCACCAGCCGGGCCGCCCGGCGCGGCCCCAGACGGATCGCCAGATGGTCGCGCCCCACCCGCCTGTCGGCGTCGATATCGGGCAGTTGATTGATCAGCAGCAGTGCACTGACCAGCAGCGTAGGAACCAGGGCAGCCGCCACCGCCGTGGCCGTTAGCGTGCCGGTCAGCGCCTGATAGGCCCCCGGCACCATCAGCAGGCCGAAGCCGGCTCCGGGCGCCAGCAGGCAGAGCCAGGGGCGGCGCGTCAGCCAGCCTGTGTAGGCCACCACCAGGACGAGGCCTACCAGGCCATACAGCAACATGACCGGTCCCGCCCGCCACAGGAACCAGGCGCCGATCAACATTACCCCCGCGAGGCAGGTCCAGGCCGCTACCCACACGGCATGAGCGGCCTCGGGCCGCTCGGGCAGCGATCCGCTGCCGCCGGAAAACGGCGTGCGCTCGGTCAGCGCATCCAGGCCGGATTGAAAGTCATGATGCTCGTTGAACAGGTTGACCGCGGCATGGGCCAGCAGTGCGCCGAGCAATACCAGCAGCGCATCGAGAGTCGCGAATGCATGGCCGTCGGCCCGGGCCGCGGTCATTGCCAGGCCCGCGCACAGCGGCGCCAGGATCAGGAAGTTCGGCCGGCTGCTGCGCAGGCAGGCGCGAAGCGCAGCCGGCATTCCGACAGACGTGTCCAAGCAGCTTCAACCCAGCCGTTCGTTGAGCCAGGTAGCAATGTCGCCCACCTGCTGCGGACAGACCGCATGCGCCATGGGATAGCTCTGGTAGTGCACCGCGTAGCCCAGCCCCTGCAGGCGCTGGTAGGCCGCCTTGCCCAGCGACTCGGGCACTACCGGATCGAAGGTACCGTGGTGAATCTCGACCGGCAGCTCACGGTTGGCCTCGGCCAGTGCGATCGTCTCGGCAGTGGCGAAGTAGGTCGACATGGCCAGCAGGCCGCCCAGCGGTGCATCGAAGGAGAGCGCCGCCTGGTAGGCCACCGCCCCGCCCTGGGAAAAACCGGCCAGGATGATGCGCCGGCTGTCGATGCCATGATCGATCTGCTCCTGTATCAGCGCCTGGATGCGCTCGGCGGAGGCCACCAGCTGTGCCGTGTCGACGCGACGGTCGAGGCTCATCTCGTGGATGTCGTACCACGCCGGCATCACCATGCCGCCGTTGATGGTAACCGGCAGCCGCGGCGCATGGGGCAGGATGAAGCGCACGTCGAGTCCCGCTTTCAACGGCAGCGCCGGGACCAGAGGCTCGAAGTCATGTCCATCGGCTCCCAGGCCGTGCAGGATGAAGACACAGGCATCGGCCGGACGGCCGCTCTTCGGCTCGATGATCAGTTCGCCGGGATGGCTCATGGCTGGGCTTCCTTCGTCGCAGTCTGGGCAAAGCCGACACCCTACCGCAAACCCGTGACCACGGCGAGAGCGGCGCTCTTCAGAACGGCCACACCAGCGGAATCAGCACCAGCGCGACGATCGCCGTCAGAATGTTGAGCAGCCCGCCCACGCGCAGGAAATCGCCGAAGCGGTAGCCGCCAGGACCGTGCACCATCAGGTTAGTCTGGTAGCCGATGGGCGTGAGGAAGCTCGCCGATGCGGCGAACATCACCGCCACTACGAAGGGCATGGGATTGACGCCGAGGCTCTCGGCGCTGGCCATGACCACCGGGAAGGTAATGACCGCCGCGGCGTTGTTGGTGACCAGCTCGGTCAACAGCGCCACCAGCAGATAGCTGCCGATCAGCAGCAGCCAGGGATTGCCGTCGGCCAGTCCCAGTGCCAGACCGGCCAGGGTCGCCGCTGCGCCCGAACTCTCCAGCGCGGCGCCCAGGCCGAACGAGGCGGCAATCGTCAGCAGTACCTGGGTATCGAGCCCGCGCTTGGCCGCCCCCACCGAGCAGCAACCGCTGGCGAGTGCTGCCACCGCGCCCAGCATGGCGGCGTTCATCATGCTCATCACGCCGAAGGTGGCGAGTGCCACGACGCCCACCAGGATGCTCCAGGCCAGCCATGCCTTCTCGTGGTTGGGCCGTGCCTGGCCATTGACCTGGCTGATCAGCAGGAAGTCGCGCGACTGGCGGTGACGCTCGATGAAGGGAGGCCGCGCCTCCAGCAGTAGCACGTCGGCAGGTTGCAGTCGTACCTGGCCCAGGTTGCCGGCCACCCGCTCGCCGCCTCGGCATACCGCCAGCACGGCGGCGCCATACAAGGTTCTGAAATGGCCGTCGCGAATGCGTTTGCCGACGAACTGGCACTGATCCGAGACCACCGCCTCGACCAGGCGCCGCTCCTTGAATTCCTTTTCCAGGCTCGATGCGCCATGGTGCGATGGCACCAGGCCACGAATCTGCTGCAGTTCCACGGCACCGTCGGAAGTACCGGCGAAGACCAGCCGATCATGCCCCTTGAGACGCTCTCCCGGCCCCACCACGCTGACCACGTTACCGTCGCGTTCGATCTCAACCAGGAACAGCTCTCGCAGATGGCGCAGGCCCGCCTCTTCCACCGTGCGGTCGACCAGCGGCCCCGCCGGGTCGACCTCCATCTCGATGGTGTACTCGCGAGGATTCTCGAAGGCCGAGGCCGCACCGCGGCGTTGCGGCAGCAGGCGCGGCGCAACCAGGACCAGGTAGAGCGCTCCGACCACGGCCACGGGCAACCCTACCCAGGCCAGGTCGAACAGCCGCATGGCAAGCGCCGGGTAACGCTCCACCAGCAGGCCATGCACCACCAGGTTGGTGCTGGTGCCGATCAGCGTGATGGTGCCGCCGAGTATCGAGGCAAAGGAGAGCGGCATCAGCAGGCGATGCGCCGGGAGCTGCAGGCGTCGGCTCCAGCTCAGCACCGCGGGGATGTAGGTGGCCACGACCGGCGTGTTGTTGAGGAAAGCGCTGAGTGCAGCGACCGGAACCACCAGACGAGTCAAGGCGCCGCTCTCGACGCGAGGTCGTCCCAGCACGTGGCGAATGATCAAGTCGATGCCGCCTGTCTCGCGAATGCTGGCCACCAGCACATACATGAAGGCCACGGTGAACAGGCCGGTGCTTGAGAAGCCGCCCAGCGCCTGGGCCGGCTCGATGACACCGAGGGTCAGCAGCAGAATGACCGCGCCCAGCAGCACGATATCGGGGCCGAGGCGTGAGAACGCCATCAGAGGAAAGACGGCGAGGACGATGACGAGAGCTAGCCAGGCATCCAGCGGCATGGGAAAGGGTCCGTGCACATGGGAACGTCGAGCTATTGTGCACTGCCGCTACTTATTCTAAAAAGTTATTTTTAGAAATTCAAAAATAACTAAAAAACATAAGGAGCGAGAAAGAAAAGCTCTCCTGCCACACACGAGCACAACGAAAAAGGCCCGCCTGAGCGGACCTTTTCTGAGCTGCTTACGCAGTCACATCAATGTCAGTTGGCGGTTAGCCGATGACCTTGATGTTGGAGGCCTGAAGGCCTTTCTTGCCCTGAGTGACGTCGAAGGAAACCTTCTGGCCGTCCTGGAGGGTCTTGAAGCCGTCAGCCTGGATCTCGGAGAAGTGCGCGAACAGGTCGTCGCCGTTGTCGTCCGGAGAGATGAAGCCGAAGCCCTTGGTGTCGTTGAACCACTTGACAGTACCGGTAGCCATTATCGAATTCCTCTAATAGCATTGATTTTCCGGGAAATACCCGAGTTGCAGTGGGTAAAACAAGAAACTTTTCACCGGGAAATCAAGACGCCATGAGCGTTTCGATGACCACCTGCGATGTTCGACTTGCTAACCAACTGCACGCATCTTGCTCTGTTCAGGCACCCACGTCAAATACTATTTTGCATCGATGACGTAATTTTTACCGGCCCATTCTTTACCTACCCGCGAGAATCCAGCCTGCCGCCTTCTCGGCGATCATCAGCGTGGGCGAATTGGTGTTGCCGCTGGTGATGGTGGGCATGATGCTGGCATCCACCACCCGCAGCCCCTCGACGCCGTGCACACGCAGGTGGCTGTCCACGACTGCCATGGGATCGTCACTCTTGCCCATCTTCGCCGTACCCACCGGGTGGAAGATGGTGGTGCCGATGTCACCGGCCAGCCGTGCGAGATCCTCGTCGCTTTGGTACTGCACGCCGGGCTTGACCTCCTCGGGGCGGTACTTGGCAAAGGCCGGCTGCTCGGCGATACGCCGGGTGACCCGCAGCGAGTCCGCCGCCACGCGACGATCCTCCTCGGTGCTGAGGTAGTTGGGGGCAATGGCCGGGGCCTGGTGCGGATCGCGGCTCTTGATGCGCACGCTGCCCCGGCTGGTGGGGTTCAGGTTGCATACGCTGGCGGTGATCGCCGGGTAGTCGTGCAGCGGCTGGCCGAAGGCCTCGAGGCTGAGCGGCTGCACGTGGTACTCGATGTTGGGGTGTTCGTACTCCTCACTGCTGCGGGTGAAGATGCACAGCTGCGAAGGGGCCATGCTCATCGGCCCGGTGCGACGCAGCAAGTACTCCATGCCGATCTTCGCCTTGCCCAGCCACGAGGCGGCCAGGGTGTTGAGGGTCTTGGCGCCGGTCACCTTGTAGACCGAACGGATCTGCAGGTGGTCCTGCAGGTTCTCGCCGACGCCGGGCAGCTCGTGAACCAGCGGAATGCCATGCTCGGCCAATAGCGCCGCGGGGCCGATTCCGGAGAGCTGCAGCAGCTGCGGCGAGCCGATGGCACCGGCGGCCAGGATCACCTCGCGCTTCGCCCTCACCCGCTGAATCACGCCGTCGCGTTCGAGCTCGACCCCGTTGGCGCGGGGCTTGCCGCCCTCAGCGGTGTCGAACAACAGGCGATGGACCTGAGCGGAGTGCCACAGGGTGTAGTTGCTGCGTTTCTCGCACACCGGACGCAGGAAGGCCTTGGCAGCGTTCCAGCGCCAGCCGTCGCGCTGGTTGACCTCGAAGTAGTCGACGCCCTCGTTGTCGCCGCGGTTGAAGTCCCGTGTCCGCGGGATACCCGCCTGCACCGCCGCCTCGGCGAAGCTGTCGAGCACCTCCCACTTGAGGCGCTGCTTCTCGATGCGCCATTCGCCGCCGTGGCCGTGATAGTCGCGGTGAGCGGCATCGCCGTCGCCGCCCTCGTCCAGGCGGTAGTGGTCTTCGTGCCTCATGAAGTCCGGCAGGCAGTTGGCCCAGCGCCAGTCGTCGTCGCCCACCAGCTCGGCCCAGCCGTCGTAGTCGCGGGCCTGGCCGCGCATGTAGAGCATGCCGTTGATGCTCGAGCAGCCGCCCAGGGTCTTGCCGCGGGGGTAGATCAGCGAGCGGCCGTTGAGGCCCTCGTCGGGCTCGGTCTTGAAGCACCAGTCGGTGCGCGGGTTGTTGATGCAGTAGAGATAGCCCACCGGGATGTGCACCCAGTGATAGTTGTCGCGGCCGCCCGCCTCGATCAGCAGCACCCGGTTGGCCGGGTCGGCGCTGAGACGGTTGGCCAGCAAGCAGCCGGCGGTACCGGCGCCCACCACGATGTAGTCGAATTCCTGCTCTGCCATGGCGTGCTCCCTCGACATGCCCCGTTCGAGGCTGATCCGAGGGGAAGACCTGCGAGGAGGCGCTGTGAACCCATCCCTGGGCGCTACATTTGCCATCCATGGCAAATGACCTCCTCTTCGGTCTCCCCTCGGCGCCTCTCACTGACGTCTTTCGAATCCTGCAAATGTGCTGGTAAGGATTATTTATGGGTCGGCATGGCGAACTCGGCACCCGCGTTGATCGAGTCCGACCAGCGCTGCATGATCGACTTCTGCTTGGTGTAGAAGCGCACACCCTCTTCGCCGTAGGCGTGGGTGTCGCCAAACAGCGAGCGCTTCCAGCCGCCGAAACCGTGCCAGGCCATGGGCACCGGGATCGGCACGTTGATGCCGACCATGCCGACCTGGATGCGACGGCCGAACTCGCGGGCCACGCTGCCGCTCTCGGTGAAGCAGCTCACGCCGTTACCGAACTCGTGGTCGTTGATCAGCTGGATGGCGGTGGCCACGTCGGGCACCCGCACGCAGGCCAGCACCGGGCCGAAGATCTCTTCCTGGTAGATGGTCATCTCCGGAGTGACGTGATCGAACAGCGAGCCGCCCATCCAGAAGCCTTCGTTGCAGCCGTCGCCGGTGGTGGCAGCATCGAATTCGCGCCCGTCGACCACCAGTTCGGCGCCCTCGGCTACGCCCTTCTCGATGTAGCCGGTGATGCGCTGGTGGGCCTGGGCGGTGACGATGGGGCCCATCTCGGCGTCGAGCTCGAGGCCGTTCTTGACCTTCAGCGCGCGGGCGCGCTCGGCCAGGCGCGGAACGATCTTGTCGGCGACGTCGCCGACCAGCACTGCGACGCTGATCGCCATGCAGCGCTCGCCGGCGCTGCCGTAGGCGGCGCCGATCAAGGCATCGACGGCCTTGTCGAGGTCGGCATCGGGCATCACCACCATGTGGTTCTTGGCACCGCCCAGGGCTTGCACTCGCTTGCCGTGGCGCGCACCGTTCTCGTAGATGCGGTTGGCGATGGGCGTGGAGCCGACGAAGGAGAGCGCCTGCACGTCGGGGTGCTCGATCAGCGCGTCGACCGACTCCTTGTCGCCCTGCACCACGTTGAACACGCCGTCGGGCAGACCGGCCTGCTTGAGCAGGTCGGCGATCAGCAGCGAGGCGCTGGGGTCGGTGGGGCTCGGCTTGAGGATGAAGGTGTTGCCGGCGGCAATGGCCACCGGGAACATCCACATCGGCACCATGGCCGGGAAGTTGAACGGGGTGATGCCGGCCACCACGCCCAGCGGCTGGCGCACGGTCCAGTTGTCGATGCCGCCGCTCACCTGCTCGGTGTAGTCGCCCTTGAGCAGTTGCGGGATGCCGCAGGCGAACTCGACGATGTCGATGCCGCGGGCCACTTCGCCCTGGGCGTCGGTGAAGACCTTGCCGTGCTCCAAGGTGATGGCGCGGGCCAGCTCGTCCTTGTGGGCGTTGAGCAGCTCGAGGAACTTGAACAGCACCCGCGCGCGGCGGATCGGCGGGGTATCGGCCCAGGCCGGGAAGGCAGCCTTGGCCGCGGCAACGGCGGTCGCCACGTCGCCGCGGGAAGCGAGCGCCACATGCCCCGACACCTGCCCGGTGGCCGGGTTGAAGACCTCCTGGGAACGGCCCGATTCGCCGGCCGTCATTTGCCCATTGATATAATGTGCGATCGTGTTCTGAGTCATGAGTTACCCTCTCTTGTCGTTGGCAGCGTTCGGTTGAGTGCCGCGTCATCCGTCGCTCTCAGCGAGCAGGCATAAAGCTGTGACCATCTAGCCTACCGCGCCTAGCGTCACGATCAATTGAGAAATCCAAAAGCAAGATATAAGGTATTTTTATATCCAGGCAGGACACCACCATGCATGATCTCCCCGCCCTGCGCGCCTTCGTCACCGTGGCTCGCGAGGGCAGCGTCTCCCGCGCCGCCGAGCGTCTGCATCTGACCCAGCCGGCGGTGAGCCTAAAGCTCAAGCACCTGCAGGAAGCGCTGGGACTGACGCTGTTTCGTCGCCGCCCCCAGGGTCTGGCGCTGACCGCCGACGGTCACGCCTTGCTGCCCCCGGCTGAGCGGGCGCTGGCCGCCATGGCCGCCTTCGAGCAGAGCGCCCGCGCCCTGCACAGCACCCTTCGCGGCCGGCTGCGCATCGGCACCATCGTCGACCCCGAGTTCATTCGTCTGGGCGCTTTCCTGCACCGCCTGGTGGAGCGTGCTCCGCAGCTCGAGACCGAGCTGCAGCACGGCATGAGCGGCAGCGTGCTGGAATGGATACGTCGCGACGAATTGGATGTCGGCTTTTTTCTCGCGCCTCCCGGCGAAGGCCCCGGACCTGATACACCGGGAATCGCCCACCGCGAGCTAACTCATTTCCACTATCATGTAGTGGCCCCGCCGGGCTGGGGCAGCCGTGTGGCCAATCCTGACTGGACGAGCCTGGCCGCCCTGCCGTGGATCGTCACGCCGACGCTATCGGCCCATCACCGGCTGCTGCACGGCATGCTAGACCCGCTCGGCGTCATGCCAAAAGGTGTGGCACAGGTGGATCAGGAGGCGTGCATGCTCGATCTGGTGCGCGCCGGCGTGGGCCTCAGCCTGGCCCGCGACGCCCTGGCGATGGCCGAGCGCCAGGAGCGAGGGCTGGTCGTCGTCGAGGGCGTGCGCCTGCCCTGCGCGCTGTGCTTCGTGTGGCAGCGCGAGCGTAGGGAAGAGCCTGCCATCGCCACGGCGCTGGAAGTGCTGGAAGAGGTGTGGGGCAACCAGCCCTGAGCACCAGGGCCCGCCGCGAATTCCGCGCCGGGCCCTGCCCGTTATAGCTGTTGCATCTGAGCTAGCCTGAGCGCCGCTGCGGGCAGCCCTGGCGAATGCGGTCAGTCGCGCTCCACTTCCACCAAGCCGCTTTCGCCCTGCTGGGTTCGCACCTCGATCTCGCGACCGTCGGCGTCAATGCCCTCGATCTCGACACGGCCGTCGCGGTCGACCTGGATCTCCTCGAACTCGACCAGGCCCTCGGCTACCGCCGCCTGCATGGCCAGGCGCACGTCCTCCTCGTTCATGCCCCAGGCGCCACCGTCACGGCGATTGCGCTGCTCTTCGAGGGATTCGCCATTTTCCAGCGACAGGCGCACGTCGGCCTGCCATGTCTCATCGAGCCAGCCCTCGATCTCGATGGTGTCGCGCTCCTTGGCCTCGATCTCCTGGAAGTGCTGAAAGCCGAAGGTCGTACCCTGCTTCAGCGCCTCGTCGATGCGGTCCGCCGCCAGGTGACCATCGTCAGCCTGCACCGTGGTGCCGGCGAGCATCAGGGTGGCCAGGGAACCGATCAGGATCATCTTGCGTTTCATGGGTCTCATCTCCATTCATGGTCACGTTCTAGGCGTCCTGTTTCTGGACACAGATCAGGTTTTATCACCGTCCACCTTGCCCGAAGCTGACGGTGGCGTTCATGCTGTGTTCATGTCGGGCGCGGCATCCTTGGCGACATGAAGACACACCTCCTGCGATCCAGCTCCTCCCTCGCCTTCGCTCGTCGAGCGCTGCGAGCTCTGCTGCTGTCGGCACTCCTCGGCCTGATCGCTGGCCATGGCCTGGCCGATGAGCACTGGCGCGACCTCCACGAAGCCGTACGCAGCGGACGCCTGGTTGCGCTGCCGGAGATCCTCGACTGGCTGGAAGCCCGCTACGAGGGGCATGTGCTCGAAGTGGAACTGGAGCGCGACGATGGCCGGCCGGTCTACGAAATCGAGATGCTCGGCCCCCAGGGCCAGGTGGTGGAGTTCGAGTTCGACGCCGAGAGCGGCGAGCTGATCGGCATGGAAGGCGTCAATATCGACGGCATGCGGCGCAACGAGGAGGCGCAATGAAAGTGCTGCTGGTGGAAGACGACGAAGCGCTGGCCACAGCACTGGCGGAGGCGCTGCACGAGGCCGGGGTGCTGGTCGAGCGGGTCGGCAGCGGCAGCGAGGCCGACTTCCTGGTCCATACCGAAGCCTACGATGCCGTGATCCTCGACCTGGGACTGCCCGACGGCGACGGCAGCCGCTGGCTTGCCCAGTGGCGGGAGGAGGCCATTGAACTGCCGGTGCTGGTGCTGACCGCACGCACCCGCTGGGCCGACAAGGCTGCCGGTTTCTCCGCCGGTGCCGACGACTACGTGACCAAGCCGTTCGAGACCGCCGAAGTGCTGTTTCGCCTGCGCGCCCTGGTACGCCGCAGCCACGGCCACGCCCATCCGGTGCTGCGCATCGGCGAGCTGGCTTTCGACACCCACACCGGCAGCGTCACCCTGGCGGGTCGCCCGGTGAGCCTGACCGCCCAGGAGTCCCGTTTGCTCGCCTACCTGGCCCACGCCGCCCCGCGAGTGGTCACCCGCAGCGAACTCGTCGAGCACGTCTACGATCGTGATCACGAACCCGACTCCAACGTCATCGACGTGCAGATCAGCCGCCTGCGCCGCAAGCTGGGAGCGGAGCGCATCGAGACCCGTCGCGGCCAGGGTTACCGGCTCAACGGCGACGCCGAGGCGTCATGAGCCGCCTACGCCGCTTGTCGCTGGCCAGCCGGCTGATACTGGCCACCCTGCTGGTGCTGACGATTACCCTGCCGCTGGCCGGTCTCGGCCTCGCCCAGCATTTTCGCACCACCGCCACCGGGGCCTTCGATCGCCAGCTGGAGGCACTGCTCAACGTGGTGATCGCCGGGATCGCCTGGGATGACGTGCAGCAGCGGCTAGTACAAGAGCGCGACCTCGGCGACCCGCGCTTCGAGCAGGTGTTCTCCGGCTGGTACTGGCAGGTCAGCGACGGCGGCGAACGGGTACTGACCTCACGCTCGCTATGGGATCAGCGCCTGCCCGTGCGCAGCACCGTGGACGTACTCCACCACGACCAAGTGGGCCCACGCGATATGCCGCTGCGGGTCATCGAGCGCGATATTCAGCTAGCACCGCTCGAGACGCCACTGCACGTCAGCGTGGCAGCACCGCGGAAGACGCTCGATCTCGAACTGGATCGCTTCGCCCGGCTGGTGGCGCTATCGCTTGCCGGCCTTGGGCTGCTGGTGTTGACGATGTTGGCGCTGCAGGTGCGCTGGGGCCTGGCGCCGCTGCGGCGCATGCAGGGCGACCTGTCGCAGGTCGAGAACGGTGACGCTGAACGCCTCGACACCCGCCTGCCCGCCGAACTGGCTCGCCTGGCCGGGGCCATGAACGCCGTCCTGGAGCGCGACCGGCGCCTGATGGCGCATGCACGTCATGCTGCAGGCAACCTGGCACATGCGCTGAAGACTCCGGTGAGCGTACTGACCACCCTGGCCGATGGCATCGAGGAGCCACGCCGCAGCCGCGTTCGCGACGAACTCGCCCGCATCGACAGCGCCGTACGCCACCACCTGGCCCGTGCCACCGCAGCAGGCGATGCCGGCCTGGCTCCCAGGATAGCCATCGCCGAGACCCTGGCCCCGATCCTCGAAGGGCTGGGACGCCTCGCCGGGCGCCGCGGCGCTACTCTCGAGCACCGGGTAGAGGAAGGCCTCCGGGTCAGGATGGCGCCCCAGGACCTGCAGGAGCTCGTCGGCAACCTGCTGGACAACGCCCTGCGCTGGGCCAACCGCCGGGTTCGCTTCAATGGCTACGAAGCTGACGATGGACTCTGGCTCAGCGTAGAGGACGATGGCCCCGGCATGGACGCGGCCCAGCGCCAGGCTGCCATGGGTCGCGGCGCCCGACTGGACGAGCAGCGCTCCGGCAGCGGGCTTGGGCTGGCCATCGTCGCCGATCTGGCGGCCCTGCACGGCGGCCGGCTGGTGCTGGACACCTCTCCCCTCGGCGGCCTTTCCGCCCGGGTATGGCTGCCGGCCCAACCGCTCGCCGGGATGCCGGCCAGGATGGACTAGACGCCCTTCACCAACTGCGCCGCCTCTCTGCGCCGCTTGAGCTCGTAGACGACGGCGAACAGCACCGTGATCAGGATCAGGGTCAGCCCCAGCGCATTGACCGCCGGGGTGAGGCCGGTGCGCACCTTGGAGGCGATGTAGACCGTCAGCGTGGTGTCGTAGCCGACCACGAACAGCGTGGTGTTGTAGTTCTCGAAGGATTGCAGGAAGGCGATCACCGCCGCCGAGTAGAGCGCCGGCTTGAGGTAAGGCAGCAGGATGCGCCGGAACATCTGCCACTGGCTGGCGCCGAGATCCAGCGCCGCGCGCTCCATGGTGCGGTCGAAGCGCTGCAGGCGTGCAGTGACCATCAACATCACGTAGGCGGCGATGAAGGTGGCCTGACCCAGCACGGTGAGGAAGATGCCGCCGCTGACACCAAACTGGCGCCAGAAGATCAGCGTGGAGATGCCGATGATCACGCCGGGAGTCAGCAGCGGCGAGAGGATCAGGGCATAGAGAAACGGCTTGGCGCGGCTCGTCACGGTGTTGAGGAACAGCGCCGTGGCGATGCCGATGGGCACGGCGACGACCAGCACGCCGGCGGCCACGATCAGGCTGTTGCCGAGCGCCTGCCACATGCCGCGGTCGGCGGCGAGCTCGCCGAACCAGCGCAGGGTGGTACCGTCCCAAGGCGTCACGGTGGGGAAGCGGCTGTCGTTGAAGGTGGCCGCCGCCATGATGATCAGCGGCAGAAACAGGTAGGCGAAGAAGATCACCACGTAGAAGCGCAGGCCGAAGGCCAGGAAGCGTTGCGAACTCATCTCCCAATGTCCCCCAAGCCCACTTTGAACACTTTCATGACCAGCGACATGAAGCCGATGCACAAAACCAGCAGCAGGAAGGCGTAGGCCGCGCCCTGGTTCCAGTTGCCGCCCTCGAAGAACCAGTTGTAGATGATCTGGGTGAACCAGCGGCTGCCCGGCGAGCCGAGCAGTGCCGGCACGGCGTAGCTGCCGGCCGCCAGCATGAAGGTCATGATGCAGCCGGTGGCGATCCCCGGCTTGGCGTGGGGAATGACGATGCGCCGATGAGTGCGCACGGTGCCCGCCCCCAGGTCGCGCGCCGCACGCACCTGATTGTCGTCAAGGCTCTCGATGGCGTTGTAGACCGGAAACACCATGAACAGGATGTAGGCGTAGACCATGCCGACCATCACCCCGCCGTTGCCGCTGAGGAAACGTATCGGCCGCTCGATCAGCCCCAGCATCATCAACACTTCGTTGAGCGGGCCGCGAAACGCCAGGATGATGAACCAGGAGTAGGTGCGCAGGATCTCATTGATCCAGAACGGCACGATCAGCAGCAGAATGCACAGCGCTGCCTGCCGCGGGGTGGCGACCTTGGCCAGGTACCAGGCCAGTGGATAGCTCACCGCCAGCGTCAGCAGCGTGACCAGCACGCTCGACCAGATCGTCTTGAAGAAGATGGTGCGGTGGATGTCGTTGTCGAACAGCGTGGCATAGTTGGCCAGGGTGAACCGATCGTCGGGCCCGCCGATCTGGGCCGGCAGCAGATTGGGCTTGAGCGAGTACTCGATCATCTGCAGCTGCGGCAGCGTCACCATCACGATCAGCCAGATCCCCAGCAGGGTGACGATGGCCATCGCCAGCGGCCCACCGAAGCGGGCCTGCAGTTGCCTAAACATGCGTCCCTCCGGCCTTCGTCCTGTCGCCGTCCACCACCTCGCCGGTCTCCTCGTCCACCATCGGGCTGCCGTCGTCGGGCAGCACCACGGCGTCGGCCGGATCGAAACCGAAGGTCATGCGCTGGCCGATGGCAAGCGCCCCGGCCTGGCCACGCGACACCTCGTGGCCCAGCTGCACGCGCAGCTTTTCACCCGAGGCCACCAGCCGCGTCTCGAGCATCATCCAGGCGCCCTCGAAGTGCACCGCCTCGATTTCCGCCTCGAGCCTCGGCCCCGCGGCATCCGCCGCCACTGGGCGCAGGTGCTCGGGACGCAGGAATAGCGCCGCGGCTTGGCCGTTGGTCAGACGCGTCTCACGGCCCGCCCGTCCGGCCAGCTCGCCCAGCGCGCCAGCGTCGAGACGCACCCGCTCCCCTTCTCGGTCGGTCACGCACGCCTGGAGGCGGTTGTTCTCGCCGACGAAGGAAGCGACGAAACCAGTGGCCGGCTCGCGGTAGAGCGTCATGGGATCGGCGACCTGCTGGATGCGACCGGCCGACATCACCGCCACCCGGTCGGACATGTTCAATGCCTCGCCCTGGTCGTGGGTGATATAGATGAAGGTGATACCGGTCTTGCGCTGGATCGCCTTGAGTTCGGTGCGCATGTGCTGGCGTAGCTTGAGATCCAGCGCCGACAGCGGCTCGTCGAGCAGCAACACTCGCGGCTCCACCGCCAGCGCCCGGGCGATGGCCACGCGCTGCTTCTGCCCACCCGAAAGCTCGGTCACCCTCTTCGGCCCGCTGCCCTCCAGTGCCACCAGCGCCAGCAGCCGCTCGGAAACATCACGCCGCTTGCGCTTGTCGACCCCGCGCACCTCGAGGCCGAACTCGATGTTCTCGAACACGGTCATCAGCGGGAACAGCGCCAGGTTCTGGAAGATCATCGCCGTGGGCCGACGGTTCACCGGCACGCCGGCCATGGACTCTTCGCCAATGAATACCTGCCCCTCGCTTGGCGTGAGGAACCCGCTGACGATGTTGAGCAAGGTGGTCTTGCCGCAGCCTGAGGGGCCGAGGAAGCTGAAGAACTCGCCCGAGCCTATCGCCAGCGAAGTCTTCTCGATAGCGGTGAAGTCGCCGAAGCGCATCACCACCTCATCCAATCTGACGCTACCGTCCATCAAGTCTTTGCCTTTAATTACGTACTTGTTCCATCAATGCAGCGGAGCGGCTTCGACCTGACATCGAAGCCGCTTGCGGAAGGTGAAAGCATCACCTAGGCACTTAAGTAGCGATCCTGGTACTCATTGCGCAGCGCCACGTACCACGGCTCCTGGATAGGCCACCACCACAGGTTGGCCAGATCCTGCTCGGTGTAGGAGTCGGTGAAGAACTGGCGCGTCTCGTCGGGCAGCAGTTCGGTGGCTCCCTTGGAGGTGGAGTTGTAGCCGGTCGCCTTGACGAACAGGGCACCCGCCTCGGGCGTGTAGTACCAGTTGATCAGCTCGTAGACGGCGTCCGGATTCTGGGCATTCTTGGGAATCACGAAGCCTTCCATCCACGCCAGCGCGCCTTCCTTGGGCGCGCCGTAGGCGATGTCCTCGCCCTCCTGCTGCAGGCGGAAGGCGGTGGAGTCCCAGGTCTGACCGATGATGGCGCCGTTGGTGCGGAAGGCCGCCTGGGCATCGTTCTCGGTATCCCAGAACTGCACCAGCATGTGCTTGTGCTTGACCGCCTCTTCGAGGATGACATCGAAGTTGGCGCGCATCGCCTCTTCGCTCTTGTAGGAGTCGAGCAGCGGATGCGGCAGCCGGCCCTCGCGCTCGAGCCACAGACCGATGCCCACCAGCGCCGAATGGCCGCGTACGGTCACGCCCTGGCCGTGTTCGGGATTCCACAGGTCGGCGTAGCTGAGATTGGCGCGGTCGACTTTGGCGTCGCGGCGATGCCAGGTGATCGCCTCGGTGCCCCAGTCGCTGGGCGCGAAGTAACGCTTGCCGTCGACCACGCCGCCGACCTCGGAGCCCTCGATGGCGCTGTCGAGCGCACCGGACCAGTTGATGCGTGACTCATCCAGCGGCTGCACCAGGTCATAGTCCAGGTAGCCGGGCACCCGATCCACGGTGGGCATGATCACGTCGAAGCCGGTACCGTCGGTGGCCCGCAGCGAGTTCATCAGCTCGTCGTTGGTGCCGTAGGGCGTGAAGGTCGCCCGAATGCCGGTCTTCTCGGTGAAGTCGGCCAGCATCTCGTCGGTGAAGTAGCCCGCCCAGGCGTAGATGCGCAGGGTCTGTTCCTGAGCCAACACCTTGTTGATGTAGAACGACGGCACGGTAGCGGCAGCGCCGGCAGCCAGGGTGCCTTTGAGGAAACGGCGACGTGTAAACGACATGACGGTTCTCCATGAGGGTCTTGCACAGGGTGACAGGGGTCAGTGGCTTGGCCCCCGACCCTTATCGCGCGACTCCATGACGATGAGATGAACATTGAATGACCGTTCAACTCTCATGTAACAAAGAGTAGCAGCCGCCAGGAAAAACTCCGTAGGCCGATTCAACGCTGCATTTCCTCTGTGACGCCGGCCGAGGGTGTCGGCGTGAATGAAGGTGCTTGGCTCTATGCGCCGCAGCGAGCATGGCCCACCCCAGCGGCTGGCCGTAACCTACGCCTGCTGGTAGCCTGCCGAAAATCAACGAAAAAAAGTGCGCCCGCTGGCCAAACGCGGCGAGCGCACGGCCCCGTCGACCTGACACGCTGAGGGACAACGCCCCATGTCGGCCATTACGCAGGGCGCGAGCCCCCCGCTGAGGCGTTTCAGTCTGCGCTTCTGCGACCCGCAACGGGAACATGCCTACCGGCAGGAGACCTTGCCGCGCACCCTGATCCAGGCGCGCGCGGCGATGCTGGTCGGCGTGCTCGTCTACCTGCTGTGCGGACTGCTCGACATCTGGCACGTCCCGCCGGAAGCCAGGTGGAGCGTCTGGCAGTCTCGCCTCACGGCCCTGATGGTGCCGAGCTTGCTGCTGGCGATCAGTTTCACCTCGGCCTTTCAGCGCCTGGTGCAGTGGTGGCTGCTGGCCGTCTGCGTGGCGGCCGGGTTCGGCCTGATCGCCATCCAGTCACAGGTGCCACTCGAGAACACCCCCTATTATTACCCCGCCATGGTGATGTTGACCTTTTACACCTACAACTTCATCGGGGTTCGCTTCCCTTATGCCCTGGGCATCGATGCCCTGCTGCTGGCGAGTTACAACCTGGTCTTCGGCGTGCTGCTCGACTATCCCGTGCATATTCTCTTCAGCCACAACGTCTTCATCGTCTCGGCAAACTTGATCGGCGGCACCACGGGCTATCTGACAGAGCGCCAGAGGCGTCAGCTGTACCTGCGTGAGAAGGAACTCGAGGAGGAACGACGTTTTCATCGCGAGCGCTCGCTGCACGACCCCTTGACAGGACTCCCCAATCGCGAGCTGCTGTACGACCGCATCGAGCAGGCCCTGGTCGCCAGCCAGCGTCATCGAAAACTGCAGGGCGGGCTGTTCATCGACCTCGACGGGTTCAAGCAGATCAACGACCGTCTCGGCCACCGAACCGGAGACAAGCTGCTCGAGCAGGTCGCCCGCCGCCTGTCGGCCAGCGTGCGCAAGACCGACACGGTGGCGCGAATCGGCGGGGATGAGTTCTTCGTGCTAGCCCGTGACCTGGATGCCGAGCAAGACATACATCGACTGGCGTCCAAGCTGCTGGAAAACCTCAGCCTGCCGTTGGCCGACGTACCGGAGCCCTTTACCCTCAGGGCCAGCATCGGCGTGTGCCTGTTCCCCTACCCGGGCATGAGCGTCGACGACATCGTCCACCGTGCCGACATGGCCATGTATCGGGTGAAATCCGCGGAGAAGAACGGCTACTGCCTGGCGAAATACGAAGCCTGCCAGAGCGGGGCGGGGTTCCGCCCCGACACGGCCTAACCTAGCGCCTCAGCCGGCCTGGATCGCCACCTTGAGTACTCCATCGCGCTGGTGCGAGAAGAGGTCGTACGCGTCGACGATGTTCTCCAACGCATAGCGATGAGTGACCAGGGGGCCGAGGTCCAGTCGCCCGGTTTCGATCACCTGCATCAGCCGGCGCATGCGCTCCTTGCCGCCGGGGCACAGTGAGGTGACGATCTTGTGGTCGCCCAATCCGGCGCAGAACGCCCCGAGCGGGATCGTCAGATCTTCGGAATAGACGCCCAGGCTCGACAGGGTGCCGCCCGGCTTGATCACCCGCAGCGCCGACTCGAAGGTGGACTGCAGCCCCAGCGCCTCGATGGAGGCGTCCACGCCGCGCCCGCCGGTCAGACGCAGGATCTCCTCGACCACGTCGACCTTGCGGAAGTCGAGGGTGACGTCAGCACCCATCTGCCGGGCCATGGCCAGGCGCTCGTCGACGCCGTCAACGGCGATGATCAGCCCGGCGCCGCGCAACCTGGCTCCTGCCGTGGCACATAGGCCGATCGGTCCCTGGGCGAATACCGCCACGCTGTCGCCGATCCGGATGCCCGCCGATTCGGCGCCGGCGAAGCCGGTCGACATGATGTCAGGACACATCAGTACCTGCTCGTCGGTCAGACCGTCGGGCACCGGTGCCAGGTTGGCCTGGGCGTCGGGCACCAGCAGGTATTCGGCCTGGGCACCGTCGATGGTGTTGCCGAAGCGCCAGCCGCCCATCGGCTTGTAGCCGTGGGCATTATGACCTCCGTCCTGGGCGCAGCAGCCGTCCTGGCAAGCGTAGGAGGTAAAGCTGGGGCAGATGGCGCCGGCGATCACCCGCTGCCCTTCCCGATACCCCTGCACGTTGGCACCCAGCTTCTCGATCACCCCGACCGGCTCGTGACCGATGGTGAGCCCCTTCTCGACCGGGTACTCGCCCTTGAGGATGTGCACGTCGGTGCCGCAGATGGTGGTGGTGGTAACGCGAATCAGGGCGTCGTTGGGGCCGATCTCGGGAATCGGCTTGTCGTCGATCTCGATGCGCCCCGGCTCGACGAATATCGCCGCTTTCATCATGGCAGGCATGGGTGTCTCCTCATGGACGTGTAGCCGCCGAGCGGCATCGTCCCCCAGGTTCGTCCAATGCCGGCCGGAGCGCCTTGATCCACGTCATGACTTTCGGCTAAGCGAACGGAAGCACTGCCCCACTACGTTACATCACCGGTACGCCGGCCACCCAAACGTGCAGATGGAAGGCGAACAGATAGTAGGCGATGAGACCAACAGCGAGCGTGATGACGGTACCGGACATACGCGGCGACACGGCCGGCGCCGGCTGACGCCGCCGCGCGGAGCGGAAGTCGAGCACGGCCCACAGCAAAAAGGCGCCGAAGAAGACGATGTCGCCGAGGCGGCCGTTGGCCAGTAGGTGTGCGAATGCCCAGACCTTGACCGCCAACACCATGGGATGGCCCAGCTTGGCCTTGATGTGGTTGTTGGGGACGTAGGCCGCCACCAGCAGGATGAAGGCAGGCAGCATCAGCAGCGCCACGGCGTGACGCATCCCTGTCGGCGGGTGCCAGACCCAGGTCGGGTCGAGGCGCATGTGACCGTAGCCCCAGATGGCCAGCGCCAGGCCGACGATGGACACGACCGAGAACAGTGCCTTCCAGCGCATCTCGCCCATCTTGCGAATTTGCGCACCGCGCCAGTCATCGGCAACGATGCGTATGGAGTGCATGCCAAGAAAGATCACGAGACCCACGATCATCACGAACACGGCAATGCCTCCATCAGCAAGAATTGAACGAATCGCTGCCCAGCCTACTCACTTGGACTGTTCAGCGCCAGCCATCGCATCATGTACGCGCCTGACCAGGCAGGCGACTCACGAGGAGGATTCGATGACCCAAGCGGCCCCGCCCCTGCCAGACGTGCTGGCAGGCCCTCTGTTGCGACGCCTGGCGCCCGAGCGTCTGACCCTGTGGCTGGTGGCCTCACAGCCGTTGGAACTCGCGCTCATGCTGCACCCCGCGGGCCTGCCACCTCGGCGCTTGCCACTGGGCGAGGAGCGGCTTCAGCGTATCCCCGTGGGCCGCCACGCCTGGCTGCACTTGATCGATGTCTCGCTGGCCACCCCGCTACCCACCGGCACTCCCATCGACTACGACCTCAAGATAGTCGCTGACACGACCGAGCGCGGCATCGCCGAGTGGGCGCCGCACCTGCTTCATGAAGGTGCAAGCTATCCCCGCTTCGTGCTGGCCGAGCACCACCACCGGCTGCTGCACGGCTCCTGTCGCAAGCCCCACCATGACGGCCCCGATGGACTGGCCCACGCCGATGGCTGGCTCGCCGAGCGGCATCGGCAGCCGCAGGAGTGGCCGGCCTGGCTGCTGCTGACCGGCGACCAGATCTACGCCGACGACGTGGCCGGCCCGATGCTGGTCGCCATCCATGCCCTGATTGCACGCCTGGGGCTGTTCGACGAGGAACTGGAAGGCGCCACGGTGCCCGACAGCCAGGCGCTCTATCGCGACGCGGCGACCTATTACCGGCGCGAGGCGCTGCTGCCCGACACCGAGAGTGGTACCGCCCTGCGCGAGCGCTTCTTCGGTGGCGTGCGCAAGCCGGTCTTCACCACGGCCAACGCCCACAATCACCTGATCAGCTTCGCCGAGATCATCGCCATGTATCTGCTGGTGTGGTCGCCGGTGCCATGGCGTCTGATCGAGACAAACCCTCCTTCGCTCGACGGCGAAGACCACCAGCGCTTCCTGGACGAGCAAGCCATCATCGAGCGCTTCGTGGCCGACCTGCCCGCCTGCGCCCGGCTGCTGGCACACCTGCCCACGCTAATGATCTTCGATGACCATGACGTGACCGACGACTGGAACCTGACCGCCGACTGGGAGCAGATCGCCTATGGGCATCCTTTCTCGCGTCGCATCATCGGCAATGCCCTGCTCGCCTACTTACTCTGCCAGGGCTGGGGCAACGACCCCGACCGCATGGCCGAACTCACGACACGCAGTGCCGCACTGATGGAACGGGCCAGCCAGAACGAGGGGCGTCTCCCGTTCGAGGAGCAGAATGCCTTATTGCAGCAGGTGCTGCGCTTCCAGGGCTGGGAGTACCGTATTCCCGGCACGCCCCCCCTGCTGGTGCTGGACACGCGCACGCGTCGCTGGCGCAGCGAACGCCACCCCTCACGCCCCTCGGGCCTGATGGACTGGGAGGCATTGATCGAGCTGCAGGAGGGCATGCTCGACGCGCCCTCGGCGATCATCGTGTCCCCCGCCCCCATGTTTGGGGTCAAGCTCATCGAGGCGGTGCAGCGGCTCTTCACCCTGGCCGGCAAGCCGCTGGTGGTGGATGCCGAGAACTGGATGGCGCATCGCGGTGCCGCCAGCGTCATGCTCAACATCTTTCGTCACTCCCGTACGCCGGGCAACTACGTGATTCTCTCCGGCGACGTTCACTACTCCTTCGCCTACGACATCGAACTGCGCCATCGCCGGTCGGGACCGAGGCTTTGGCAGATCACCTCCAGCGGCATTAAGAACGCCTTTCCCGACACCCTGCTCGACTGGTTCGACCGGCTCAATCGCTGGCTCTATGCCCCGCGTTCCCCGCTCAACTGGTTCACCAAGCGTCGCCGCCTGGTCATCCACCCACGCGACCCCGACCGCGCCAAGGCGGGTGAACGGCTGTGGAACGGCAGCGGCATCGGCATCGTCGACTTCGACGACAAGGGGTGCCCCAGCGACATCCGCTATCTCGATGCCCGGGGCTTCGAGGTGAGGTTTCCGCCCGCACGCATCTCGAAGTAGCGTTCGCGTAATCGGGTCATCGCCAGCGCGGTGCGCCGGGGACGTTCGGAGTACTACGAGACGAACCCGCTAGTCGCGTCCACCGCACTTGGCCAAGGAATGGTACGCGGGGCCTTCGATCACTTCGCCGTCGGTATCGAAGCGGCTGCCGTGGCAGGGGCAATCCCACGACGCTTCGCTGGGATTCCAATGCACGATGCACTTCATGTGCGGGCACACCGCGGACAGCACCTTGAGCTCGCCTGCTTCGGTGCGGTGGATGGCAAGCTTCTCGCCATCGACGGTCGCCACTCGACCCTGCCCCGGTCCGATGCACTCGACGCTCTCGAGCTTCTCGGTGCCCAGGTAGTCCTTCACCATATGCTTGGTGACGCTGACGTTCTCCTTGACGTACTGACGTGCGGACTTCCCTGGGGTGATGCGCCGCGCCCCGAAGCGTGCCTCCCAGGGATTTTCGCGTTCGAGGACCTGGTCGGCGATGATCATCCCGGCCAGGGTACCCCAGACCAGGCCGTCGGCAGCGAAACCAGTGGCCATGTACAGGTTGTCGTGGCCATGCATGCGGCCGATGTAGGGCAGCCCGTCCGGTGAGGTATATTGCTGGGCCGACCACTGCTGAGCAAAGCTCTCCACGTCGAACCGGGCGTCGAGATAGTCACGCAGGTTGCGATAGGCTTCGACCTGGTGATGGCCGAGCGGGTGCTTCTCGCCGATGACCATCAGGTAGTGGTCGTCGCCGTGGCGGTAGCTGCGCAGCGAGTGGAAGGGATCGAGCACCCAGAAGATGCCCTCGGGATAGTCGCCGCTGCGTAGCCGGGCACTCACCGCATACTCTCGCGACACCGGCATACCCGCCTGCACCAGGCTGATGCCCTTCGGCGTGTGGGTCGCCTGGATGATGTGCTTCGCACTGATGCTGCCTGTGTCGGTCCTGAGTCGCCCCTTGTCAGCGTCGATCTCTCGCACCGGGCTGTGCTGAAGAATCAGCACGCCCTCGCCGAGCAGCGCATCGGCCAACCCCTCGACGTAGCGCAGCGGGTTGAACTGGGCCTGGTGGGCGATACGAACGCCCCAGCTATCGAAGGGTAATCCGGCCTCCTCAACCGTCTCGACATCGAGCCCCGCGCTGACCAGCGCATCGAGTTCTTCGTTCAAATCACGCCCGGCGTGCTGACGCTCCTCGGTCACCAGGCGATAGGCCGGCTGGCGCTGGAACTGACAGTCGATGACGAAGCGCTGCACCAGCGCCTCGATGTGGTCGAGCGCCTCGGTCCTGGCTCGTACCACCTCGGCGGCCACCTCATCGCCCCACTTGTGGCGCAGCGGCGCCTGCCCAGAGGCCAGCGTGGTGTAGAGATTGCCGGTAGAGCCCCCCGTAGCCCCGCTTCCCACCGTACCCGCCTCGAGTACCATGACCTTGAGACCGGCCTCGGCCAGTGGCAGTGCAGCGGTCAGCCCGGTGATGCCGGCGCCGACGATGGCGACATCCACTTCGGCATCCTCGACCAGGGGCGGATGTTCGGCCACGCCTCTGCTGCCCAGCGTCCATATCGCTTGCATAACGACTCCTTTCGTTACTTGCCTGTCCACAGTTATAGATGCCCTGTCGGAGGTCCGCTAACGACGCTTACCGGGCGAGATATTTCGTCACCGAGGGGTGACGAAGTTACCGTCGCCTTCCTCCTATGCTTGTCAGATGCGGTGTACTTGGCAGCGCCTGGCAGCCACTCTCGCCACAGTACCGCAATAACGACAAGGACTTAGGAGCAAGCATGGCACAAGGACGCGACACCAATGCCCGCTTGGCAGGGATGCTGCTCGCCCTATCGCTGGCCGGGTGCAGCAGCGGCGGCGGCAGCTCGCCATCGAACGGAGACGCTCCCCCTCCCTCCCCGCCACCGCACGACCTGCAACCGAGCCCCGTCGATCCCGACCCGGATGTCGAGTCCCCCGATGGCCGCTATTCGGTATTCGTCGGTGTGGCCGATTCAGGGTTTCGCCTCTCTCATGAAAGCCTACAGCCACGGCTGGCGACGGTTAGTAACGTCGCCGAACCCGATGACCCCGACGTCAGCACAGCGAGCCGGCACGGCACGGCGGTGGCGTCGGTGGTGAGCCTATCGCGTGATACCCGAGACCTGGCGCCCGGCGATCATGGTCTCCACTTGGCCAAGGTCAATCGAGACGACGAGACACATAGCTATGCCAACGTGATGGACTACAGCACCGGCTATCTCGCCGACCTGGGTTCACGCGTGATAAATCATAGCTATAGCGGTCGCCTCGAAGCCCCCAGCACAACGGCAAGCTACCTGGGGCGTAAATCCCTCGATTCGCTGCGCCGCATGGTAACCGCCAACGACGGCCTGGGCTCGGTGTATGTGGTCGCCGCCGGCAACCAGGGCGAAGCGCTGCAGGCCGAACGTCCGATTCACCAGCATACCGATCTCTTCGAGCGCATGCTGATCGTCGGCGGCTCGACCCGAAGCGACACGAATGAGGTGGAAAAAGCCCCACTCAGCAATTTTCCCGGTACCGACGCAAATTGGCAGTCGCGATTTCTCACCGCCCCCTGGCGGACGCTGGTGGCGCTGGACGACGCCGACGATAGCTACGGCTGGGGCCAGGGCACCTCGTTTTCGGCCCCGCGGGTCAGCGCTTATGCGGCCGCCATCATCGAGTTGTGGCCGCACCTGGACGCCACGCAGGTGTCGCAGCTGCTGCTGGACACCGCCGACCGGACATCGCCGCTCTATGCCCGAAACGACTGCGGAGAGAGCGGCAACGTGAACTGTGGCTATTTCTATCTGGGCCAGGGCGAGGCCAGCCTCGAGGATGCCCTCGAGCCTCAAGGAGAACTGGTCATGCCGACCGGCGACAGCGTCGACCAGGGCGGACAACCGCTCGAGCGGAGTGCTGCCCAGCTCTCGGCCGCCTATGGCGATGCGCTGGAGACGTCAGGCGTGCTGAAGGAAGTTGCCGTCTTCGACGAGCTCGGTCGCGACTACCGCACCGACCTTTCAGGCCATGTATCGCAACGCATCGAGCGCAACCGCTCGATGCATCGCCGCATGGAACACATGGCGGTAGCAACCCAGGGGCATCGTGAAGAGACGCGCGGCAAGTTCGACAATATGAGCTTCTTTGCACGCCATGACGCCTTCGGCGACACCGCCGCCGCCAGGCTGGACGGTCGCATCGGCCGGCACCGTTGGTCGCTGTTCCAGTTCCGCGGCGATGAGCCTAACCCCATGAGCCCCCAAGTCGAAGCCGGCTTCATGCCGATGCTCTCCTTCCAGGGCGGCACGGCCATCACCCGCGGGCTAGACCGGATCGCCGGTGTTCGTCATCGCCTCGATTTCAATCAGCACGTGTCGCTGCTGGCCGAGCACTGGTCCGGCAGCTCGCCTGAAGAAACGACACCCCTGACGGATCGCTATCATGCCGACCGCTCCAGCATTTCCCTGGCCCTGGCGCTGAGCGAACGCCTGACCTTGACGGCAGGCGCCGGGGTCAGGCGCGAAGATCGCGGCCTGCTCGGTGCCCAGGGTACGGGAGCTCTGGCAATGGGCGAGGATAACCGGCTGGACCTGCATCGCGTTCAACTGGACTATCGCCTTGGCGACTCACTCACCGCTTTCGCCAGCCATGAGGAAGGACGCGGCGAGATGAGCGGTAGTGGGCTGATCCAGTCCATCGAGGGCATCCGTACCCGGGAAACCACGTTCGGCCTGCAGTGGCACGGTAAAGGCCATCAAGCTGCCTTCGCCCTGCGCCAGCCGATGCGTCTTGCCGATGGCGAGGCGGAGTTGCAAATACCCACCGGACGCACCTTGGACGGCAAGGTGCTGCGCGACGACGTTCAGGTCTCGCTGGCTCCCTCCGGGCAGCAACGCGATCTCGAGTTCGGCTATGCGCTGCTGCCCTCGGAACACACCCGGTTGCAGCTCAATCTGCTCTATTCCATCGAACCGGGACACGACCGCAATGCCGACGATGAGATAGCTGCCATGCTCAACTACACGCATCGGTTTTGAAGGCTGCGCAAGATCGCCCAGGCTGGGGTTGCTGTACCTCATGACGCTGCGCTTGTTACCTCGGACACAGCGATTACCTTGAGGGTAATGCCCTTCCAAGGAGGAAACCATGACACGTACCGTCACTACCGCCGCGCTTGGCCTGGCTGCCGCGGCCCTCTCCCTGTCGTCACCCGCCCTGGCGCAGCCGCAAGAGTCCGTACAGACGGAGGCCGGCGCCCTGGGTCTCGAAACCGTGGTAGACGGGCTCGTTCATCCGTGGGGCATGGCGTTTCTGCCCGACGGCCGACTGTTGATCACGGAGCGTGAGGGTCGCCTGCGTCTTCTCTCGCAGGATGAAACCCTGTCCGAGCCGCTCGAGGGCGTTCCCGAGGTGTTCAATCAGGGCCAGGGCGGGCTGCTGGATGTCGCCCTGCATCCCGACTTCGCCTCCAATCGGTACGTCTACCTCTCCTTCGCCGACCCCGGCAGTGGGGGCGCCACCACCGCGCTGGGCCGCGGTCGACTGCACGACGACCGGCTCGAGGACTTCGAGGTGATCTTCCGCATGGAGCCGCGAGTCGAGCACGAGAACCACTTCGGTGGCCGCATCGTCTTTGCCGACGATGAGACGCTTTTCCTCACCCTGGCCGAACGCTTCCAGTTCGACCCGGCCCAGGATCCGTCCAACCATCTGGGTACCATCGTGCGCCTCAACGATGACGGTACGCCAGCCGACGGCAACCCTTTCCTCGATGACGAAGAGGCCCGCGACGAGATCTGGTCGTACGGCCACCGCAATATCGAGAGCGCCGCCATCCATCCCGAGACGGGCGAGCTGTGGGTCGCCGAGTTCGGCCCGCTGGGCGGCGATGAGCTCAACCGGCCCGAGGCGGGACGCAACTATGGCTGGCCCGAGGTGAGCTGGGGCAAGCACTACGACGGCGAGGAGATCCCCGACCCCAGCGACGAGGGCGACTACGCCGGCTCGGTCAAGCAGTGGACGCCGGTGATTTCCCCCTCCGGCATGATCTTCTACACCGGCGATGCCCTGCCGGAGTGGCAGGGCAGCATGCTGATCGGCGGACTCTCGGAGCAGGGGCTGGTGCGCCTCACCCTGAATGGCAATGAGGTAGCGAACGAGGAGCGCCTTCCGCTCGGCGCTCGCATCCGCGACGTCGAGCAGGGGCCGGATGGCCGAGTCTACGTACTCACCGACGAAGCGGACGGCAAGCTGATCCGCCTGGCGCCACTCGAGGACGACGGCGCCTGAGTCGATATCGCTCGTCGCACAACGCTGGCGTCACATAAAGCAACCGATGGACACCGTGTAAAGCCTGAAGCATTGCTACGTTGAACGGGCCACACAAAGGAATGGTTACCAAGCAAAAAGGAGGATCCATGAAGATCGCTAGCCCTCAGGAACTGTTCATGCGCATGCTGTCGGAAACCAACAGTGCCGAGAAGCAGATCACTCGCGCACTGCCCAAGATGGCACGCGCTGCCGATGACCCGAAGCTGGTCGAGGCGTTCGAGCATCATCTGGAGGAGACCCAGGGCCAGTTGGAGCGCATCGAGCAGGCGGCCGACTCCATTCCCGATATCCGGATCAAGCGGCTCAAGAGTCACGCCATGGAGAGCCTGATCCAGGAGGGGGAAGAGTTGGTCGACGCCACCGAGAAGGGGCCCCTGCGCGATGCCGGACTGATCGCCGCCGCCCAGAAGGTGGAGCATTTCGAGATCGCCACCTATGGCACGCTATGCGAGCTGGCCGAACAGCTGGGCCATACCAAGGCCAAGGAGATCCTGGCCGAGACGCTCAAGGAGGAGAAGTCCACCGATGACAAGCTGAGCAAGCTGGCCAAGCAGGACATCAACAAGAAGGCGGGCTAACGCCTTGTTGTCTCACGGCGGGCCGATCAGCGGCCTGCCACCTCTCACACCGAACGCTTCTGCCTTAGGGCCCCCTCACTCCTTCACGCCAAAGACGTGCTTGAGATAGCTCACGTAGCTCTCGTCACGCGACATGGTCTTGCCCGGTGAATCCGATATCTTGGCCACCGGCTGGCCGTTGCACGAGACCATCTTGATCACGATGTTCATCGGTTTCACCCCCGGCACGTCGCAGGTCAGGTTGGTGCCGATGCCGAAGCTGGTCCTGATCCGTCCTTCCAGCGCCGTCTTGATTCGCATGGCCTTGTCGAACGTCAGGCTGTCGCTGAAGATCAGCGTCTTGGTCTTCGGGTCGATGCCCAGGGACTCGTAGTGACGAATGCACTTCTCGGCGAACCACAGCGGGTCGCCGCTGTCATGGCGTAACCCGTCGAAGAGCTTGGCGAAGTAGAGATCGAAGTCGCGCAGGAAGGCATCGAGGGTGACGGTATCGGTCAGCGCGATGCCCAGGTAGCCGCGATACTCCTGCACCCAGGCTTCCAGCGCGGCCCGCTGACTGTCGATCAGGCGACTGCCCAGCTGCTGATGCGCCATGACCCACTCGTGGGCCATGGTGCCCATCGGGCTGATGTCATGGCGACGCGCGATGTCGACGTTGCTGGTGCCGACGAAGTTGCCCGGAAATTCAGCCTCCATGACTTCGACGATCGCCTCCTGCACCGGCTGGGAGAGCCGCCGTCGCGTGCCGAAGTCGGCCAGGTTGAAGCTCGCCAGTTGCTCGGGGGTGTAGGCCTCGCGCAGTGCCGCGAGCTTGCGCCGCAGCTGCGCGACGGCCTGGTCGACCTGAACATCCGGGTAGAGCGTGCGATTGCGCACCTCGCTGATGATTGCCAGTATCACGATCTCGAACAGGATGCTGTGCGACCAGGGCCCATCAATGACGATGCACAGCTCGCTGCCCTGCATGCCGACCCGGACGTACTCCGGCCGAAAGCGAAACAGCTCCAGGAAGCGAATGAAGTCGGGCGACATGTAGGGAAAGCTCGCCAGGTAGGCCGACTCCTCGCGGGACAGCTGCAGCGTAGCAAGGCGATCGATCTGCTCGCGAATCTCTGGAATGTAGCGCTCCAGGGGCTCGGCATCGCGACAGCGGAACTCCCAGGTGACGCTGGCATTGGGGTACTGGTGATGCACCCCCTGCATCATGGTCAGCTTGTACCAGTCGGTATCCAGCAGGGAGCGGATGATCGGCCCTTCGCGATAGGTCTTGCCCATGTCACCTTCCGTTTGCGTGATTCGAGATGCTTGCCCGTGCCTGTCAGGCTAGCGCCCGCGGCGATCCGCGACCACCCGGGGCGCAACTTCCTGCACCCGGCAAGCCGCGGCCAGGCGGTATAAGGCACCGCGTCGCCCAGAACAGTAAACTGCTGTACCAGCGCGCCACGTCGCTGAGCAGGGTGTAGGGCACTAGATAGCACAGCGCTACCACGCCCCAGACCAGCCAGATTCCCTTGCCTTTCAGTCGCCTCACCTTGCGCATGATGTTTCCTTTGGCGTCGAAATGACCCGTTACGCCTACAGCCTAGATGATGCGGAGCACTCGCCAAGCCGACGCCGTGTGCTATGGGTAAGGGAGACACTTTTCGAGAGGCTTACGCCATGACCCAGCACGAAAGAACCGTGATGGCCTTCGACGACCAGGGCCGCGAATACATGATCGACATCTTCTCCAGCGCACGCGAACTCAGCGAACTTCAGCACGCCGGCGCTACCGGCGACACGCCTCTCTTTCGCACCCATGACGGTCACGACGTCACCTACCTCGGTAACGGCGAGTTCATGGTCATGGTGCCGGGCGAGGAAGGCGGCGTGACCGTCAGGACCGACGATTCGGAGTTCGTCTAGGCTCTGCCTGAAAACTGGCTGCGCTCACCGACTTTTCAGACAGAGCCTAACGCCACGAACGCATCACGATGCATGGGCCGAGAGACGGGAGCTGACCTATGGAAGCTGAAAATGAGAGTTGACAGCCAGCTGTTCCTTTTATAGAACGTTCATTAAAAGGAACAGCCGGAGGCAAACTCCATTGGACAAGCTCGCGCTCGGCACCCTGGGCCGACACCTGCAGGAACTGCGCCAGGCGCAGGGCATGTCGCTATCGCAGTTGGCCGCTGCCGCCGGCATCGCCAAGTCGAACCTGTGTCGCCTCGAGCAGGGCAACGGCAACCCCACCCTGGATACCATCTGGCGCCTGGCAGTGCAGTTGAAGGTGCCCTTCGGCACCCTAGTCGCACCGATCGCCGTGCCCCTGGGCGAGGACGGCGTTGAGGTCCGCCTGCTCGACCAGGGCAAGGATCATCCTCAGGTCGATGCCTACTGGATGCGCTGCGCACCACATACCCTGCGCCTTGCCGAGCCCCACACCCCCGGCGCCCGGGAAACGCTCACCATGATCAGCGGCACCCTGGAGGCCGGGCCGGAAGGCGACACCCGCACCCTAGCAGCCGGCGAGACCCACACCTTCGCCGCGGACCGTCCCCATCTCTACCGCACCGGAGACACCTGGGCCACGCTGCTGCTCAGCGTCGTCTATCACGAGGAACCCGCGTCATGAGCCTGCAAGCTGCCTCGCCTACCCGCCCCTGGCTGACCGGCATGAGCGAGGCCATCCCGCTGCTCGGCGGCTATATCCCGGTGGCTATCTCCTTCGGGCTGATCGCCACCCAAGCCGGCTTCAGCGCCTGGGAAGCCGTGGCGATCTCGACGCTCATCTATGCCGGTGCCTCGCAGTTCCTGTTCGTCGGCATGGTGGCCGCCGGTGCGCCGCTCTGGCTGGTAGTGGCCATGACCCTGCTGATCAACCTGCGCCATGTGGTCTACGCCCCCAACCTGGCCCCCTGGCTGCCCACCAGCCGCCTGTGGCCCTGGTTGATGCACGGCCTCACCGACCAGATCTTCGCCCTGGCCCACGCTCGTCTGCCGCAACTGCCCGCCGCCCAGCGCCTCGGCTGGTACACCGGCGCCGCGCTGCTGGCCTGGCTCAGCTGGATCGGCGGCACGGCGCTGGGTGCGGTGGCCGGCGGTGAACTCGTCGCACGCTGGGCCCTGATGGGTGAGATCCTGCCCTTCGCCCTGCCTGCGCTGTTCCTGGTGCTGGTGGCACCGCGCTTCACCTCGCGGCGTTGGAGCCTGGCTCTTGGCCTGACCATTGCCAGCGCCCTGCTGCTGACGCTGCTGGGTTTGACCAACGTGGCGGTTCCCCTCGCCGCCGTCTGCGGCGCGCTATGCTTCCAGCTCGTCAAGTTCGACCACTGCCAAAAGACTGAGCACACGCAAGGAGAGCGACATGAGTAGCGCCCTGTGGATCGCCGTGCTCGCCTCGGCGCTGGGTACCCTGCTGATACGCCTGCTGCCACTGCTGTGGATGCAGCGCCGTCTCGAACGCCAGGGCGGCGATGACGGCCTCGAGGCCATGCCCCAGTGGCTGGGCCTGCTCGGTCCGCTGATGATCGCCGCCCTGTTCGGCGTGTCGCTGATGCCGGTGACACCCGGTGTCACCTCCTGGCTGGCCACCGCCATCGGCGTACTGGCGACCCTGGCCGTATGGTGGTACAAGCGCACCCTGGGCTGGCCGGTGGCCGCGGGCGTGGCGGCCTACGGCGTGGTGATGGTGCTTATCTCATGAGCGCTATTCCATGACTTTATCCGACCAGCGCCGATCCCATGCCGTGACCCGCCAGACAGGACCACTCGCCCTGCTGTTGACCCTGCTGCTGGCGAGCTCACCGGCGACAGCCGGTTGCCCCGATCCCTCCAGCACCGACTTGGCCGCCATCAAGGGCGTTGGCGAGCGCACGGCCTTGCCCGCCGGCCGGGAAGTGGTCGTCGACGGCGTGGTGACGGGCGCGTTTCTCGGCCGCGAGCGGCTGAACGGTTTCTATCTGCAGCAGGCGACGGAGCACGGCCCCGTCGGCCTGTTCGTCTACATGCCTGGCGCCACGCCGAGCGATGGGGCGCTCATCGCTCCCGGCAGCCACCTGCAACTCCACGCCCGGACCGGTGAGTACCGCGGCCAGGTGCAATTGGAGCGTGTCGAACGGGTCGAGACCTGTGCTAGCGACCAACTACCCGAGCCGCTTGCAGCCGACTGGCCGCTCAGCGAGGAGCAGCTGTCACGCCAGGAAGGGCTGCTTGTGTCGTTTCCGCAGACGCTGACCGTCACCGGCAACGACGAGCTGGCCCGCTACGGCTCCCTGGGGCTGGCCACCGAGCGCCTGTTCCGACCCACGAATACACCCGGCGAGGCCCAGCAACGGGACATCCTCGTGCTGGATGACGGCAGCTACCGTACCTATCCGAGCCCCATTCTCTATCTGGATGCGGAGGGCACCCGTCGTGTCGGCAGCACCGTTCAGGGCCTGACCGGAATTCTCACCCACGCCTTCGACGCCTACCGCCTGCACCCGACCCGCGAGCCACGATTCGAGAACACCAACCCCCGCCCGCAGCCGCTGCCGGCGCCGGGAGAGCGGCTACGGGTGGCGACCTTCAACATGGAGAACTATTTCATCAGCCTGGGCCAGCGCGGCGCCGACAACGCCGCATCGCTGGAGCGCCAGCGGGCCAAGCTCGCCGCTACGGTCGAGGGCCTGCAGGCCGACATTCTGGCCCTGGTGGAAGTGGAGAACGACCCGCGTGCCCTGGCCGACCTGGTCGAGCAGCTCAGCGAGCGTACCGGCGTTCGCTATCGTGCGGTGGGCGGGGATGCCGACCGCGGCAGCGATGCCATCAAGCTCGCTCTGATCTACCGGCCGGACCGGGTAGAGGCCGTGAGCGAGCTCTATGCCGACAACGACCCTGCCCATCATCGCCCGCCGCTGGCAGCCTTCTTCCGCAGCGTGAACGGCGGCCCGGCCTTCGGCGTCGTGACCGCCCACTTCAAGTCCAAGTCCGGATGTCCGCCCAGCGGCGATATCGATCGCGGCCAGGGCTGCTGGAATCAGCGCCGGATAGAACAATCCGAGGCCATGAACACCTTCCTCGACCGCCTGGCTGCTGCCGAGGGACACGAGCGCCTGCTGCTGGCCGGCGACCTCAACGCCTACGGCGCCGAGGACCCGATCCGCACCCTGACCCACGCAGGGCTGATCAATTTGATCGCCCGCGAACTGCCGCCGGAGCGACGCTACAGCTATGTGTTTCGCGGCGAGTCGGGCTACCTGGACCATGCCCTGGCCAGCCCCGAACTGGCCGCGGCAGTGACGGAGGTGCGGCCGTGGCACATCAATGCCGACGAGCCGCCATTCCTCGGCTATGACGGGTCGGACAGCGCAGCACCCCACTTCCGTCCTGATCCCTTCCGCTCCTCGGACCATGATCCGATCGCGGTGGACCTGGAGTGGCGTTAGGGAAACGCTGCACAAATGCCTGCGCGAGCGAATCACTGCGTTGCGCGGTGCGCGGAATCATCACATATACCCCATATGCTCCTGTTCCTGTGCGCCTTGTGCTTCATCCCGCTCGCCGATTTGTTCAGCGCTTCCTTAGCGACGCCAGCGTCCCAGGTCGATGTCATCGCGATTGGTGGCCGCACCGACGGCAGCGCCCAGGCCGCCACCGATCATCGCGCCCCGGGTCACGCTGCCGCCCGTCATGTAGGCGGTACCGGCGCCGGCGGCTGCCCCCAGGCCGGCGCCACTCAGCGCTCGTTCGCCGGTGGTGGTGCCGCAGCCAGTCAGTCCCAGGGCCAACACACCGGTCAACAGTCCAATAGATAGCATTCGCATGGCATTTCCCTCCCAACAGGGTCGATTACGACCCATCTTCCCGTTTGATTTTCTTTGGCAACCAAGCAACCGCCCCGGCTTCGGTTTCCACTCAACGCCTTGGCCGGAGCGCAAGTCATCGAAACCGCACAGCAACAGCATCAATTCGCATGCCACGGGGTCACTGCTTGCCGATGCGCTGTATTCCTTATACAGCCTCAGGAGGAAGACGGTTCATGGTACGGATAACGATCCACACTCTTTGAGAATTTGAGGCACTTGAGTATCAAGATGGCGACAAGCAAGGCTGAGCCGCACCGGAGTTAAGGTGGCTTTCTTCACCCCACCCAGGCATGACTCCACCCGTGTCTGAACTCATCAATAGAGAGCTGCAAGGACCCGCCAGGCGTTGTGGTGGGCACCGAGTTGCGAGATATCCGTGACGGCAGCTAGCTGAGCGGACACTCCAGGTGCCCGGTCAGGCCGGTTTCCACGGCTCAGGGCGCCGACTCGGGCCCCGGCATCGCACTTGGATAGTCGATATCGCGAATTACCCCCGGATCCGCAACCGGCACGGCAATCACCCTATCGGCGAACCGGGCGATAACCGGCCTGGCCCCCAGATCATCCTGGTTGGCGGCCAGGGCAGGCCAGAAGTCACGACCGAAGAAGACCGGGTGTCCGGGCATATCGCGGTAGAGGGGTCTGACGATGGTGTCGGCTGCGGCTCGCCGGGCCAGTCGCTGGCAGGTTTCGGGCCTCACCCAAGGCATATCACCCAGCCAGATGGCGACGCTGTGGTATCCACAGCGCGACAGCGGCTGGTCGAGCTCCCGGAAGGCATGGGCGATGCTGCCTCCAAGTCCCACCGGAGCAGCGGGACGGATGACCAGCGCCATGGCCTCGGGAATACCCAGATCGGCGGGGGTTACGCGGGTATTCACCACCACCCTCACCTGCTCGAAGGCATCCATGGCGGCGGCCAGGGTAGTGGCGAGCAGCGTGCGACCGTCGGCGAGACGCGCCAGTCGCTTGTCACTGCCGAAGCGCCGGGAGTACCCTGCCGCCATGATCAGGGCCAATGAGTGCTTAGAGCGCATTCCGCGCCTTGCCCCGATGGACCCGAACGATATCGGCCATGACCGCTAGAGCGATTTCGGCCGGCGTCTTGCTGCCGAGACCAAGGCCAATGGGCATGGTGATCCGGGCGACCTGCTCGGGGCCGAGCCCTCCAGAGCGGAGCAGTCGTGCCTCGCGCTGACGCGAGGTCTGCCGCGACCCCATGACGCCGACATAGAAGGCGTCGGTGCGAACGGCCTCGATCATCGCCAGATCATCGATGCGGGGGTCATGGGTCAAGGCCACCACGGCGGTGGCAGCATGGCAGGCACCCGAGGCAATGAAGGTGGAGGGCAATACTGCCTGCACCTCCACCCCCGGTACCGCAAACTCCCTGCGCGCCTCCTCTCGAGGATCGCAGACGATGACCTCGAAGCCGAGGGTACTGGCGAAGCTGGCACAGGCCTGGGAGACCGGTGAGATACCCGCGATGATCAGGCGCAGCGCCGGGCCAATTCGCACGCCGATCACGCCTTCCTCCCGCAGAATGGCAGGCCCCGGCGCCTCAGCCAGCGCGAAGTGCGCCCCGCGACCATCCAGCGGCACACGCCGAATCAGGGCTCGCCGGCCGAGCAGGGTGGCATGCACCACCTCCAGATGGGTCAGGGTGGCCGCGTCGGGCTCCAGCCGCTCCACCAGCACCTCCAGGCTGCCACCACAGGGCAACCGCACACGGCTCGACCCCGGAGCCTCCCCCTGGCCGCCATACCGGATCCGTTGCACCGGCTCGCTGAATTCCCCCTGGCGCAGCCGCTCGAGAAAGTCCTCTTCCACACAGCCACCGGAGAGCGATCCCAGATGCTCACCGTCCTGACGGGCCACCAGCATGGCGCCAGGCTCCCGGGGGGACGAACCGAAGGTGGCCAGCACCGTGCACAGCCATAGACGATGGCCCCGGTTGGCCCACTGCAGGGCGCGCTCGATGACCTGCAGATCGAGATGCTGCATCAGCCGATCGCCTCAACCGGAGCCGACCGAGCAGCAGCCAGGGTGCGGCGCACCACCTCCGGTGTGAAGGGGGGACGGGTGAAGCGTACCCCGGTGGCATCATAGAGGGCGTTGGCGATGGCCGGAGCGCCGGGCAGGGAAGTGGATTCCCCTACTCCCAGCGGCGGTGCCTCAGGGCGCTCAAGAAACATGACGTCGATATCAGGCAGCTCGGAGAATCGCAGGATCGGATAGCCGCCCCACTCCCGGCTTACCGGCAGGCCATCCTCGAAGGTGACCCGCTCCTTGAGGGTCCGGCTCAGCGTCTGGATGACATTGCCATGCACCTGATGACGCACGCCGGCCGGATTGACCATGAGGCCGGCATCCTGGCCCACGACCAGCCGCTCGATGATGATGCGTCCACTCTCGGGGTGCACCTTCAGCTCCACCACCCAGGCCGCCAGAGCCGCGCCGAAGCCGGGAAACTTGCTGTGTACGTACTGGGCATAGGCCACCCCTCGCCCATGGTGCCAACCTTCGACCAACCGGGGCGCGGAATGGGCCACCCGGGGCTGCCAGCCCGCTCGCTCGGCTACGGCCTCGGTCAGCTCCACCGCGCGCGGGTCGGCCAGGTAGCGCAGCCGGTAGGCCACCGGATCCTCACCGGCCAGTTGGGCCAGTTCGTCGATATGGCTCTCATGCGCGAAGGTGTTGGGCATGGCCGAGACCCCACGCAACCAGGAGGCGCGCACCAGGGTCGGCACGTCATCGCAGGCGATCTGCCGATGCAGGTATCGATAAGGCGGGACCGAGGTACGATCCCCCATCTCGAAGGGGATATCGCTGGGCTTGACGATGCCGGTCAGCAGCAGGGCCAGGGTCGGGGCATTATTGGAGGGGTAGCGGGCGACGAAACGATAGCCCGCCGGACTGCCATCGGCGTTCAGTCCCCCCTCGACATCCATCAACTGGGCCGCGCCCTTGGGCTCCCAGCCATGCTCCTGTTCCCGGGTCAGCTGTACTCGTACCGGCCGCCCCACCGCCCGCGACAGCAAGGCAGCATCCGCCCCTACATCGTCGGCACAGTTGCGACCGTAACAGCCAGAGGCTTCCATACGCGTGATGGTGATCACACCCTCATCGAGCCCCATCAACCGCGACAGATCAGCACGCAGGCTATGGGGATTCTGGGTGCCGGACCACACCTGCAGCCTGTCGGCACGATAGTCGGCCACCGAGCAGGAGGGGCCGATGGAACCGTGCAGCTGGAAAGGCCAGACATAGGTGCGAGAAACACGCTGCGCAGCCCGGGCCAGCGCCTCCTCCACGTCGCCCTCCTCCAGCAGGGAGCGCCGTTGGGCCGGCAGCTCTCGCAGAGCCTGTTCAAGATCGTCGAGCCGGGCCAAGCCCTCCGGCTCGCGCCAGGAGACCTTGAGCCGCCTGGCCGCCGCCGCGGCCTGCTCCTCACGCTCGGCGACCACGCCCACGAAATCGCCGATCACCACTACCTGGATCAGCCCGGGCATGCCGGCCACCGAAGCCTCATCCACCGCCACCAGGCTGGTGCCGACGAAGTCGCCACGATCATGGCCGGTATAGGGCGGGCGGATCACGCGACCGTGCAGCATTCCAGGCAATCGCAGGTCATGCACGAAAGTCAGCTTGCCGACGGCCTTGTCGGGAATGTCCACCCGCGGCGCCGCCTGCCCTACCAGCCGATAGTCACCGGCCGGCTTGAGCGGTACCTCATCGGCTAGCTTCAAGGCATGACGATCGCCGTAGAGAAGTTCACCGTAACTCACGGCGGGACGATCCCCCTCGGCCGGCAGGATGGTTCCCTCGACGCAACGCAGACCGTCCCGCTCTACGCCAAAGTGGCCCGTCGCCAGATCCAGCAGGTATTCGCGCGCCTGTGCTGCCGCACGTCGCAACGGCTCGGCGGTGATCTGGATAGTAGCGCTGGCGATGGTCGGCCCCTGGTTGGGGACCTCGAAGGGATGGCCCAGCACCATGGTGACCTGCTCGAGGGCGACCTCCAACTCCTCGGCGACGATCTGGGCCAAGGCCGTGCGAATGCCGGTGCCCAGATCCACGTGGCCGTTGAAGGCCATTACCCGACCATCCGTGAGCACGGCGATGAAGAGCTCGGGCTCCGTGGGTATGAAATCAGAGTGTGTGCCCGGTTGGCCCGGCGCCGGCTTGGGTGGCACCACGGGCTCTCGGTAGACCACCAGCAGGTCGGTCCCATGGAGGAGCGAGTGTCTATCCGGCAGTGATATGGACGCCATTCAAGCCTCTTTATCTGTTATCGGTGGCCAGGAGCGCGATACGGTGGAAGCAGCGGAACGGCCTGAAAGGGGCCAGACAAGCTTGCCCTATCCGCCATTTAGTTATAGTGTATACACCATAAATAAGCACGAATTCCCCGTCGCCTGCAAGCCTATGTCGCGCCTGCGTTGACACTTGAGGCTGCTCTGCCCCGCCGCCAAGGCCATACTCGGCGTTGACACCGTGACAGCCAAAGGTCGTCGACAGCACACCAAGGATGCTCCATGACTACAGAGACGCCAGCTCACGCCGCCATGTCCAGCGACCACCGAACCCCCGCCGAGCAGGGTTATGACTTCTCCGAACAGGTCGGTCACCTGCTGCGCAAGGCCTACCAGCGCCATACGGCAATCTTCCAGCGCTACAGTTGTGACAAACAGCTGACCGCGATCCAGTTCGTCACCCTGTGCACGGTCATGGAGCGCGGACCAAGCTCGCTCACCGAGATCGTCAATGCCACCGCCATCGATCCCGCCACGATCCGCGGGGTGATCAAGCGGCTCAAGGCGCGAGAGTGGATCACTCTGACCACCGATCCCAGCGACCAGCGCAAGGTAATGGTGGTCATCACCGAGGCGGGTGAGACCCTGGTCGAGACCATGGTCCCCATCGCCAAGCAGATCAGCGATCAGACCATGAGCAACCTCAACCCTGCCGAACGTATCGCCCTGATGCATCTGTTGGAGAAGATGAACGCCGACGGCTGAGGTGGATACCCGGCCGCCGTCGGCCGGGTCGGGTCAGTCATGCCGCAAGTGGTTCAGCGTCTCGTCGAGGGAGACCACGTCGCCGTACTTGCTGTCGATATCGAACAAGTTGGCCTCGTGGGGCGCGGGGTGGCGATCACCGACGCAATCGCGCACCACCATCACGCGGAAGCCATGCTGCAGGCCGTCCACGGCGGTGGCACGAATGCAGCCGCTGGTCGAACAGCCGGTCAGGATCAGGGTATCCACTCCCATGGCTACCAGCGTCGAGGCCAGCGAGGTACCAAAGAAAGCGCTGGCGTACTGCTTGGTGATCACCAGCTCATCGTCAGACGGGACCACCTCCTCGCAGAATGTGGCATAGGGGTTGCCCGGCACCATGGCACGCATTACCGGTGCCTTCTTGACCCAGATACCGCCGTCACGTTGATCCGGCGCCTGGTAAAGGATATTGGTATGGATGACCGGCACCCGGGCCTCGCGAGCCGCCGCCAACAGCCGCGGCATCCTGGCTACAGCCTCTACCACACCCGGCGCGTAGAGCGGCGAGCCCGGCGTGGTGTAGCCCTGCATGAAGTCGACAACCAACAGCGCGGCCTTGTCGCCGAAACCGATCCGGCCATCCCAGACGCCCTTGTAGTTGTCGCTGGCCTCTTGAGCATGTTGCGTCATGACGGTCTCCTCAGTAGGCGCCCGACAGCAGGGCGCCGGCTCCCGGCACCACCGGTTCGAGATCGAGGGCCTTGAGCATGGCATAGGTAGTGGCGATGGCCGCGGTGACCACCGGCTTGCCAGTGATCGCTTCTACCTTAGAGACGGCGGCCAGCGAGGGCATCTGCACACAAGCAGAGAGCACGATGGCATCCACGTCGCTGTAGTCGAGGCCGGCGACGATTTCCGGCAGATTGGCGGGATCGTGGCGGGCCACGTCGAGGTTGTTGGGAATCTCCAGCGCGCGGTAGTCGACCACCTCGACGCCCTCCTCACGGATGTAATCCACTACCATCTCGGTGAGCGGCTTCATGTAGGGCGCAACCACCACCACGCGCTTGGCTTTCATTACGCCCAGGGCATCCACCAGGGCGCCGGCGCTGGTCACCACCGGGGTATCGCAGCTGTTCTCCTCGGTGCGGCTGCGCAGGCGCCGCTGGGATTCGCGGTGGTAACCCGGCCCCATGGACATGATCGCCACCAGGCAGGCATAGCCCATCACGTCCACTGCCGCGTCGGAGAGCTCCAGCGCACAGCGGTCGGACTCGGCGTCCATGGCAGCCAGCTCATCCTTGCTCACGGTCTTCATGCGCATGCGACTGGAGTGGAAAGTGAAACGCTCGGGGCGAATCAGTTGCCTCGCGGTCAGCATCGCGGGAATTTCCGTCTCCATGGTGATATTGGAGCTGGGTACGATCTGGCCGATACGGTATGTCTTGGTCATGGCGCAAGGCCTCCCTCAGAGTTCAGTGCCCAGGAAATCCTCGAAGGCGGCGAAGAAGCCCTCGTAGTCATCCCAAGGAATCATGTGTCCCGCCCGCTCGGCAGTGGTGATGCGAATCGATGGCAATAGGTCGCGGATCTCGGCACGATCTTGGTCCTGAATCACCCCTCCCTTGCCGGCGCAGATCAACAGCGCTGGCACCGTCACACCGGGAAGGTCCTGGTGGATATCCACGCTGTGGAACTCCTCGAAGGCCTGGACGATGGCTGGCTCGTAGCAGGTATGCAGCCACTCGGCACGCAGGCGCAGCTGATCCTCGCTCCAGCTCGGGCAGTAACCACGCATGGTCTCGAGATCAGCCCCCCGGGTGCAGTCGCGGATCGAATCCACGTACCAAGGCAGTTTGCTGGGGTACTCGCGGCGCCCCGGTCCGGAGACCGGTGGGTCGATCAGCACCAGCTTGTCGATGTTCCGAGCGCCCCGGGACAGGGCACGCAAGGCGAAGCGGGCGCCCATGGAGTGGCCGGCAAGAATGACACGTTCCAGCCCCAGCGCCGCGATGAAAGCGCTCACGTCATCGGCACAGGTATCGGTGTCGTAGGCGAGCTCGGGTCCGCTGGAGGAGAGGCCACGACCGCGCACGTCGAGCACATAGGTATCGAAGTGACGACCGAGGCGCTCGGCCACGAAGCCCCAGGTCACGGCCGGGCTGGTGATACCGGGGATCAGCACCAGCGGCTGACGGGTGGACGATGCCTCACCGCCATAGCGCAGGTAGTGCTGTCGAATGCCATTGGCCTGGACGTTGGCGCCGTACAGGAAGGTGCTGCTCATGCCGGACTCTCCTCGTCGGTGTGCTGAAGCTGCCTGAGCGGCACCTCGTAGACGTCATAGCCGAATACCCAGGCGGGATCTTCGTCCCGGCGCAGCCAGGTGTTGTCGTGGGAGACCTTCTGCACGCGGGAGGCGCGCTCGAAGCGGTTGGTACGGTACAGCTCGAAGGCGTCCCGATAACGGTCGGCGCCGACCTCATCCAGGCAGCGCACCAGCATGGCGGCATCCTCGATGGCCATGGCGGCGCCCTGGGCCATGTGGGGCTTCATCGGATGGCAAGCATCGCCAAGCAACACCAGGCGGTTGTCATGCCACAGTGGCAAAGGGTTGCGCTCGAGCAGCGGCCACTTGGTGACCGTCTCGGTGCAGTCGATCAGTGCCTGGACCGTAGGGTGATAACCCTCGAAGGCCTTGCGCATCTCATCGCGGGAGCTATCCACGAATGAGGTACCGTGATTCCACTCCGGCTCGGGCACTCCGGTGACGTAGTAGTACTCTTTCTCATCGCCGGTCACGAAGTAGACCATCATGTGGCGATCCTCCGACCACCACTTCACGCACGCCTCGAAGTCGAGGTCATAGGCCTTGAGCTTCTCTGCCGAGATGATCGCGCGATGGGCGACCCAGCCACTGTAGATAGGCGCCTCGGGCCCCAGCAGCTTCTCGCGAATGCGTGAATTGACCCCATCGGCGCCGATTACCAGGTCGGCCTCGTCGGTAGTGCCATCGGCGAAGGTCATGACCACCTTGTCGCCGCTGTCGTCGACGTCCACCAACCGCTTGTCGAAGTAGAGCCGCTCCTGATCCAGGGTGCTTACCATCAACTCATGCAGGTCACCACGGTGCACGGTGATATAGGCCGCACCATACTCTTCGCGGGCGAAAGCGCCGAGCGGGATGCGGGACAGGTACTCACCGCTCTTGCCATCGCGACTGAACCAGTGCGTCGGGTGGGAGCCCATGGCGTTGAGCTTGTCCTCGATGCCGATGCGACGCATCACCTTCATGACGTTGGGACCGAGATGAATACCGGCACCCAGCCGGGAAAAGGCCGGTGCCTGCTCGTAGACCCTGGTGTCGTAGCCAGCCTGCTGCAGGAGCGCACCCGCTGCAGCGCCTCCGAGACCTGCACCAATAACGGCAATTTTTCGATTCTTGGTCATTAACTCCACCTATTTGATTTTATTGATCTTCCTCGATGCCCAATGGGCAGAGGGCATGCGCAGAGCGACTCTTCGTCGGGGGGCGCTCCAGCATGGGGCACACGCCGGGGTAAAACGAGGCTCAACTACAACGTATACACCATTTATTTTTACGTCAAGCACCGTTTACCTGATCGTCTCGCCAAGCACCCACATCAGGGGAAAAAGAGAAGAACCTTGATCAACGCCCATGAAACGGTAATTTTTTGAAGGGTAAGCATGACGCAGATCATAGCTTGCAGAGATAGGACGCAAGGTGCTATATGTGTAGAAACCTAAAATTAATAGCGTATACACTGCAATCAATCAGCACATCCGGATCCGCAAAGGGAAGCGCAGGGTGATGCCTGAACTGGCTCCTTCAGGAGTCGATAAATGTGGATAGCGCCAAGAATAACGACGAGTCCCTATGACCGAAGCGATCTCCCTGACTGTGAATGGCCGCTCGTACGAGCTGGCAATACCGCCGGACACCCCTCTGCTGACCGTCCTGCGCAATGACCTGGAGCTCAATGGCCCCAAGTACGGCTGCGGCCTGGGCGAGTGCGGGGCCTGCAGCGTGCTGATCGACGGCATGGCCGCCCGGGCCTGTGTGCTGCCGGTTTCGGTCGCGGTCGGGCATGAGATTCTTACCCTCGAGGGCCTGGCCAGCGAGGGCCGCCTCGACCCCGTCCAGCGCGCCTTCATCGAGGCCCAGGCCGCCCAATGCGGCTACTGCCTCAATGGCATGATCATCAGCGTGCGTGCCCTGCTCAATCACACCCCTCGACCCTCATCGGCCCAATTGCAGGCCGCTCTGGAGTACAACCTCTGTCGCTGCGGCACTCACGTGGAGATCCTCGAGGCGGCGAATCGCGCCGTGGCAATCAACGCCGCCGAGTCGCCGGAGGCACCCCATGAGTGAACGGCAACTCTCCACCCCCATGGAGCTCCCCGCTCCGCTGGCGTCGCCCAGGCGCTTCGGCGTAGCGGTAAGGCCGCCCCACTATGGCTGGAACGGCGAACACTTCATCAGCGATCGGCTGGTAGCCGTGGATCGGACCAGTGTGGAGGGCCTGCCGGGCTGTGTTGAAATCGTCAACGAGGGCGATTTCGTGGGCGTGGTAGCCGACAGTCTTTCCGCAGCGAAAGACGCCGCGCGTCACCTGCAGCTCGAATGGCGGGCTCCCTCCGCTGCTGGTCAAGGTGACGCCGCCCCGCTTCCCGCGACAACCGAGGCGGCGTCCCGGGAGCTGGCGGCTGGACATGCCGAGGCGGCCTCGGTCCATCGCCATGACTATGGCTGGCCGAGCCGCCTGCGCTGGGGCGATACCCCCGGCTGGGTGGTGGCCGATTGTTCCGATCAACGCCTCAGGCTGTGGGGGGAAACGATCACTCCCGAGGCCTTGATCCAAGACCTGATGACGCTCACCGGCCTACCGGCCGAGCGGATCGAGCTATACGGAACCACCCCGGCGCGGGTCTCCGGCCTGGGGCGTCACTGCGGTGACGATGCCGCCGTGGATGCTGCAGTGATGTCCTGGCATCTGGGTTGCCCCGTGGCGGTATGGCTGGATGCCGCCTACATCCGTGATGTGCATGCCCTGGCCCAGGCACAACGCATCACCCTGAGCGCCGATCTGGCGAAGAGCGGCGATATCGCCGACTACCGCTACCATCAGAGCCATGCCTCGGGCGATATCGCCGCCGTGGGCCTGTGGCTCTGCGGCAGGCCGCCCGCCAGGCGGACCGAGGGTGGCGGAACACCACCCTTCTCGCCTTATGCCTTCAGTAACGCCCAAGTGACCACCCGTCGCGACGATCATGGCACCGGTCGGCACAGCGAGAACCTCGCCGAGATCCAGCAGGCCTTTGCCCGGGAATCCTTCCTGGACGAGGTGGCCCACGACAGTGGCCAGGACCCCCTGGCGCTGCGGCTACGTCACCTCGACGATGCCCGTGGCGTCGAGCTGATCGCCTCGGTGTCGCAGCGTGCCCGGTGGGGCGAAGCGCTGCCTTCCGCTGTCGCCAAATCGCCGGAACGGATGCGCGGTCGCGGCTTCGCCTATTCACAGCTGCCCGACCGGCATGAACGCATCCCCGAAGGCGTGCGCTCGGCCTGGATCGCCGACGTAGAGGTGAACCGTATTACCGGCGACGTGACTCTGACTCGGCTGGTGGTCGGCCAGGACGCCGGCCCCGAGGTAGATACGGAGCGCCTGCAGCAGACCCTGCAGACCCGGGTTCTGGGTAGCGCTCGCCCACTGCTGGGACGCGGCCCGGCCTTCGACGAATGGGGCGATGGCCGCGATGATGCTCGGCATGTCGACTCGACGACTGGCGGTGCGCTGGCGACCCGCACCGACATGCCAACCAAGGAGAACGCATACGGCGAGGCGACGACTTCGCTGCCACAGACACTCGACGACGTGAATCTTGCCCCCGGCGTGGCGGTGATCGCCAATGCGCTGTTCGATGCCACCGGAGTACGCTTCCGCCAGCCACCCTTCACCGCCGGTCGCGTACGTCAAGCTCTCCAGGACCAAGCCAATCCCTTCCAGGAAGAGGCACCCGGCAGACCGACCAAACGCCCCCGACGCCGCTGGCTCAAGGCGGCAGCCCTGACCGCGGTGGCCGGCACAGCGGTCATGGCCTGGCCCTGGAAGGGGGCTATTGCTCCGATCAACCGCCCCGCGGCCAACCTCTATTCCGCCGAGACCATCGAACGCGGACGCCTGGTGGCCGCGGCCGGCGACTGTGCGGCCTGCCATACCGCCGAGGGAGGTCGGGAGAATGCCGGTGGACGTGCCTTCGAGACGCCCTTCGGAACCCTTTACAGCACCAATCTGACGCCCGACGAGAGAACCGGGATCGGGCGCTGGTCCTATGCCGCCTTCGAGCGTGCCATGCGTCACGGCATCAGCCGCGATGGTAAGCATCTTTATCCGGCCTTCCCTTACACGGCCTTCGCCAAGATCAGCGATGCCGACATGCAGGCACTGTATGCCTACCTGATGGCGCAGCCCGCAGTGAGCGCCGAGAGACCGGCCAATGCTCTCAACTTTCCGTTCAACTTCCGGCCACTGATGGCCGGCTGGAACGCTCTCTACCACGCCCCCAGCTCCTTCGAGCCCGATCCTGGCCAGAGCGATCTCTACAATCGCGGCGCCTACCTCGCCGAGGGCCTGGGGCATTGCAGCGCCTGTCATACGCCACGCAACATCATGGGAGCGGAGCGGAAGGGGGAACACAGCCTGGCCGGTGCCATGGTGGACGGCTGGGAGGCCCCGCCGCTCAATCGGCTATCAAGCTCGCCGATTCCCTGGAGCGAGGCCTCCCTCTACGACTACCTGCGCCACGGCGCGTCGTCACTGCATGGAGCAGCCTCAGGCCCCATGGCACCGGTGGTGGCCGGCCTGGGCGAGCTGCCCGAGTATGACGTACGCGCCCTGGCTCACTATGTGGCGGTCCAGATGGGCGCACCGGCAGGCGATAGCGAAACCGTACGAGCCGACGCTGCAGCGCGTATCGCCACAGCTCAAAGCGGCCCCATCGACATGGAGGAGGGAGAACGTCTATTCGAAGGGGCCTGCGCCGGCTGCCACATGAATAGTGGCGCGCCTTCCTTCACCAGCGCCCAGACCGCGCTTGCATTGAATACCAACCTACATAGCCAGCATCCCGACAACGTCATCCAGTCGATTCTGGGTGGCGTGCATGCCGACCATGTACCCGGCCTCGGCAATATGCCCGGTTTTGCCGACAGTTTCAGCGACTCCCAGGTCGTCACCCTGACGGCCTATCTACGGGCGCGTTTTGCGCCCGATCAAGCCCCCTGGCGAAACATCGAGTCGCGCGTGACGACGATTCGCCAGCATAACAACAACCCTTCCTACACCCCTGAAGCAACAACAAGACGAGGTTGATCATGAAAAGAAGTAAGTGGATATGGCTGGTCTGGGCAGTGGTCCTGCTCTGCTACCTGGTTCCTTACACGCTGTTGAACGATGTGCAGGCATGGTATGGCAGCTTCCTGTTCTGGACGATTGCCGGTCTCGCGGTCATCGCTCTGAACCTCTTCATCACCAAGGACTTCGAGGAGCACAGCAATGACTGAGTCACTTATCTGGTGGTCGATCGCTATCTATCTCTTGATTGCCATCGGCATCGCCATCCTGTCGCGCCAAGGCAAGTCGGAAAGCATGTCGGGCTACTTCCTGGGTAACCGGCAAATGAACGGATTCGTGTCGGCGTTGAGCTATAGTGCGACGACCTATAGTGCCTTCATGATGGTCGGGCTCGCCGGGCTCACCTACGCCGGTGGCGTTGGCGCCTTGGGCTTCGAGATCATCTACTTCGCGGGTGTGTCGCTGGTGGCCATCTTCGGGCCGAAGTTCTGGGCCGTCGGCAAGAAGTTCAACTTCGTGACCCCGAGCGAGATGCTGGGGCATCGCTACAACAGCAAGCGAGTCGCCATGGCGGTGTCGATCGCCAGCTGCATCTTCCTGATACCTTATGCGGCAGTGCAACTAGCCGGGGTCGGCTACCTGCTGCAAGGCACCACCAACGGCGCTATTCCCTTCACCACTGGGGTGATGCTGGCCACGGCGATCGCAATCTTCTTTTCCTATGTGGCAGGCATTCGCTCGGTCATGTGGACCGACTCACTGCAGGCGATCATGATGATCGTCGCCTCGACCCTGGTCGCCTTCCTGGTCATCCAAGGCCTCGGCGGCTTCGACGCTCTGTTCGATACCCTGGCCACCGAGCATCCCCAATCGCTGACGGTACCGGGCTCCGGCCTATTCAGTTTCATCACCTTCCTCGGCCTGACCATTCCCTGGTTCTTCTTCAGCCTGTCCAATCCCCAGGTCAGCCAGCGGCTGTTCATGCCTTCTTCGCTGCGCTCCATGCGGCAGATGCTGATCGGCTTCCTGGTCTTCGGCTTCATCTATACCCTGGTGTCAGTGCTCTGGGGCTTCTCAGCCCTCGCCGCCTTCCCGAGCCTGGAAGGCGCTGACCTGGCCACGCCATCGCTGCTGGCGTCCGAGTTCGTGCCGCCGGTGCTGGGTGTCATCGTGATGATTGGCATCATGGCGGCGGCAGTCTCCACTATCGACTCGATCATGCTGACCCTCTCCTCGATGCTGGCGCGTGACGTCTATGCCAATGTCAAACCGGATGCCAGCGAGAAGCGTCAGCTGCTAGTCGGCAAGATCGTCATTCCGGTAATCGCGCTCATGGCGCTGGGCTTCGCCGAGCTACAGCTCGATCTGATCGCGGTACTGTCGGTGGCGGCCTCCTCCGGGCTGGTGGCCATGGTGCCGGCGATCATCGGCGCCTTCTACTGGAAACGCGGCACCGCCGCCGGCGCTCTGGTGAGCGTGGTGGGTACCGGCGCCTTCGTTCTGTTCGTCTATGCCATCGGCAACTCCTTCCTGGGACTCCCCGCTGGGGTATGGGGGATCATCGTCTCCAGCGCGCTATTCGTTGGCGTAAGCCTTGCTACCCAACCTTGCCAATCTTCTGCCGACAGTTTTATGGAAGCCATCAAGGAAGAGCTTTCGAAAAAGTCACTGAAGCCCAATAAAAGCGAGACGGAATTTCCTCCTTCACTTCAGAGTAAAGTCCAGTAGCAACACGGACACACTACGCAAAAAACAGTGACATAACTAGCACTCAACAGGGGGCAAAATTGCCCCCTCTCCTAGAGCGCTCATTGATCAAAGGCAGGAATGCCAAAAACCAATCTCATTCAAGTCAGATTCGCACGACGTATCCCAAGCCTTGAGCCTCAACTACCTACTTGAAGCGGAGAACATCATGGATCAGGCGAGCTTTACAGAAATTTGCCTTCATCAGCTTAAAATGTCGGGCGTTCATGAAGGCGAAAAAGTGATCGTTCTAACACAGGGAAATGAAAGAATCGACTACGCTGACGCATTCATGGCGGCAGGACAGAGAATTGGCGCTAAAATGTATCACATGCGCTTGCCCGCCCCACTACCTTCTGGAGGCTGGAATGTCGGCGTAAACAGCTTATCAAGCATGCCTGATGCAGTTGAGGCACTAAAACAGTGCGACATGCTGATAGACTGTATATTTCTTCTTTTTTCACCAGAGCAAATGGCCATACAGGCAGCGGGGACGCGCATACTCACTGTCGTAGAGCCTCCGGAGCTTCTGGCCAGAATGCTACCCAACCAAGAGCTAAAGGAGAAGGTCGAGATTGCCGGCGAGCTCCTTTCTAAAGCAAAGGTGATGCGAATCACCTCGGCTCATGGCACGGATGTCACATACAAGCTAAACACTTATCCTACCGTCACAGAGTACGCCTGCACGGACGAGCCGGGACGATGGGATCATTGGCCGTCGGGGTTCGTTTTTACGGGCGGGGACGACGACGGCGTTGATGGACAGATCGTCGTAGCTCCCGGTGATGTCCTGCTGCCACAAAACATCTATGTCCGCGAGCCGATCACTTACACGATAGAAAAAGGATGGATTACAGACATTCGAGGAGGACTTGATGCCGATATCGTCAAATCATACATGAAAGATTTCAATGATGAACGTGGATTTGGCATGAGTCACGTCGGCTGGGGAATGAACCGTGATGCCAAATGGCATAGAATGGTTCCAGGAGAGTTTCCTGGCGGCATGGGCATGGAACCCAGAAGCTTTTATGGGAATGTCATGTTCTCAACTGGCCCCAACAATGAGCTTGGCGGAACAAATGACACCGCCTGTCATCTCGACATCCCCATGAGAAATTGCTCTCTTTTTCTCGACGACAACCCCGTATTGATCAATGGCGATATTGTAAACAAGGACATTGCCATTCGGCAGCAATAGGATTAAAGCCCCAGGCTAACTTTAACCTGGGGCGCACTACTGATGTTTCTTGGTTGAACCCCTGACCGCTCTGGATTACAACCTATCCAGTCTTTGAGTCAGCCACTCCCAGAGCGCCGGCGAGTCCTCGCCGATAAAAACCAGCTGGCTCTCGTCTTTCATCCAGTGCTCCAGCTCCCGGCTGGTCAATCGCCCCGCTGCCCGCTGCAGCGCCAGCACACGACCGTCGTCCAGGCGAACGACGCCCTTGAAGCGCAGGATCTGTCTGGGCATGTCATGCAGCAGAGCACTCAGCTCATTCATGTCCACGGCTCCTTCGCGCTTCCAGCTGAGCGTCTCGAGCCCCAGGGCTTCGATGCTGGTCGCCGGGGAAGGCCCCGAACGCACGCGGCGGAACATCGGCGTCTCGCTCGCTGCCGGCCAGAAGACGAATTCCGGCGGGAGGGCTGCCTGGGTGGTTCTCACGTGACGGGAGCCGGGCAGCAGGATGGCCTGCTCGAGCTGGGCAATGGTTGGGTCATCCACTAGGTCGGTCTTGTTGATGACCACCAGATCGGCATTGTCGACCTGGGAGGCCACCAGGTGCCGCAGCGCCGGGCTCAGGTCGGCAGGATCGAGTGCCGCATCGACCAGGGTGATGACGGCCTCCAGCCGGGCCCTGGCCCGAATGCGCGGATAATGGAGTACGTTCACCACCCGCTCCGGATCCGACACGCCGCTGCATTCGATCAGCAGATGATCGAGCTGCCCTCCGCGTCGCTTGATCATCGATTCGATGGAAGCGGAGAGCTCGCCCTGCAGGCTGCAGCACACGCAGCCATTGCTCAGGGTAATCAGGTCGTCGCGACGCTCGTCGACCAGCGCCTCGTCGATATTGAGCGCGCCGAAGTCGTTGACCATGACCCCGAGCCGACGACCGTCGGCATGCTGCAGCAGGTGATTCACCAGGGTCGTCTTGCCGGCCCCCAGGAAGCCGGCCACCACAGTGACGCCGAGCTCGGCGGTCATGGCCTGCGTGCGCTCTTCAATCACGACGCAGGACGCCGGGCAGCACGCAGAGCATCTCGTACAGCAGCGTGGCACCCATCAGGGCGGTGTTGCCGCTGGGATCGTAGGGCGGGGAGACTTCGACCAGATCGCCACCGACGATATTCAGCCCCGCCGCACCGCGCACGATCTCGAGGCCCTGGGCGGAAGTCAGCCCACCCATCTCCACGGTGCCCGTACCCGGCGCCACGGACGGATCGAGGCCGTCGATATCGAAGGTGATGTAGACGGGGGTATCGCCCATCCGTTCATGCACCTCTTCCATCAGCGGCGCCAGCGAGCGGTACCAGCACTCCTCGGCCGTGACGACGCGAAAGCCCTGCTGACGACACCAGTCGAAATCCTCGGCCGCATAGCCGGTGCCGCGCAGACCGATCTGCACCACCTTGCCCTGGGCCAGCAGCCCCTCCTCCTGGGCACGCCGAAATGGCGTACCGTGCGCCAGCGGCTCGCCGAACATGTGCTCGTTCACGTCGGCATGGGCATCGATGTGGATCAGGCCCACCGGCCCGTGCTTCTTCGCCATCGCGCGCAGTATCGGCAGGGTGATGAGATGATCGCCCCCCAGCGTAAGCGGTATACAGGCGTGCTGCAGCACCTTGCTGTAGTAGCGCTCGATGATCTCGACCGTCTTGGGCAGATGAAAGGTGTTGATCGGCACGTCGCCAATGTCACCCACCTGCAGGCTGTCGAACGGTGCGGCCCGCGTGGCCATGTTGTAGGGCCGCAGCATGCGAGATTCGTCGCGAATCTGACGCGGACCCAGCCGAGTGCCGGGACGATTCGACGTGGCGATGTCCATCGGCACGCCGATGAAGGCCACATCGAGCCCCTTGGCACTGTCATGAGCGGGCAAGCGCATCATGGTCGCGGGCCCGCCGAACCGGGGCATCTCGTTGCCGCCCAACGGTTGATTGAACGTCGCCATGTTACTTCTCCTCCCGGCTCGCCTTGAGTTCGATCTCGACGAAGGCGAACTGACCTTCGCCCGCATTGATGACGTTGTGCTCGACCCCGGCCTGGCGGCGATAGGAAACGCCGGCCTTGACCTCGCTCTCGTGGTCGCCCTCGGGGGTCTGCAGGCGCATAACGCCATCCACCAGCGGTACCACGACGTAGTCATGGGGATGACGGTGCCAGCCGGTTTCCGCACCGGGCGCAAAATCCCAGCGCGTCACGATGACCTTGTCATCCTCGAGCTGTCGTGTCGGTTCGGCCGGTAATGGTTGGTGGCTCATGAAACCTCCTAATCGAAGATGAGCTCGGGCAGCCACAGGGCGATCTGCGGAAACAGCACCAGCAGCACGATGCCGAGTACCTGCATGGCCAGGAACGGCACCACCGAACGATACAGGTCGCCGGTCGTCACCTCGGGAGGCGCCACCGAGCGCATGTAGAACAGGTTGTAGCCGAAGGGCGGTGTCAGGTAGGCGCTCTGCATCGCCAGCACGAACAGCGTGGCGAACCAGATCGGGTCGAAGCCCAGCGCCTTGATGATCGGCACGTAGAGCGGCACGGTAATGAACAGGATGGCCGAGTCGTCGAGGAACATGCCCAGCACCAGATAGCTGAGCAGAATCACGCTGAGCACGAGGTAAGGGCTCAGTTCGGCGGCCATGATCTGGCCCACGATCGCCTGGCCGGCCCCCAGCGCGATATAGATCTTCGAGAAGATCACAGCACCGATCATGATCCACATCAGCATGCCCATGATGCGCGCGGTGCTGAAAAGTGCACTGTTGAGCATGGTGACGTTGAGCTTGCCGTGGGCCAGGGCGCAGAGCATGGCACCGAAGGCGCCCAGGGCCGAGGCCTCGGTGGGCGAGGCGACGCCGGCGGCCATGGTCCCGAGCACCACGGCTATCAGCAGGCCGGGCAGGATCATGGCCTTCAGCGCAACCACCTTCTGCCAGAAGCCGATCCGCTCGGAGGCCTCGATGGGCGGCCCCAGCGTCGGGTTGCGGTAACAGCGAATGCCGATGTAGAGCATGTAGATGGCGGCCAGCATCAGGCCGGGCATGACGCCCGCGGCGAACAGCTTGCCCACCGATTCGCGGGTCAGGAAGGCGTAGAGGATCATGACCAGCGAGGGCGGAATCAAGAAGCCCAGTGCGCCGCCTGCCATGATGGCGCCCGCCGAGAGCTGCTTGCTGTAGCCGCGCTTGAGCATGGCGGGCAGCGCGATCAGCCCCAGGCTCACGGTAGCGGCACCGGTAATGCCCACCATGGCGGCAATCAGGGCGCAGATCACCACGGTTCCCATGCCCAGCCCGCCGCGCACACCGCCCATGATCTTGTAGATCATCTGGAAGAGGTCGTCGGCAATACCCGATCGCTCCAGGATCATCCCCATCAGGATGAACAGCGGCAGGGCCACCAGAATGAACTCGTTCATCAGGCCGAAGATCGAGGGCATCATGATGCCGAGGCTGTCTGGCCCCCAGATCCAGTAGCCGAAGCCGACGCCCACTCCCATCAGGGTCCAGGCCAGCGGCACCCCGAAGAACATCAGGGTCAGCATGGCGCCGAACATCAGCAGCGTCAGCAAGATGGGGTCAATGCTTACCATTGGAATCTCCCCGGCTGTCGGTGTCCTGACCGATCGAGGAATCGGTCTCCAGGGGATGCCCCAGCAGGGTGCAGAGGTGGCGCAGGGTATTGGCCAGCATCTGCAGCATGATCAGCAGCACGGCCAACGGAATCATCACCTTTACCGGCCAGATGATCGGTGCCCAGGTGCTGCGGAAGGAGCGCTCCTGCATGGCCACCGACTGCATGGCGAAGTCGTAGGCGCTCTCCAGCAGCAGCGTCAGCAGGATCAGCGTGAGCACGCCGATGAGAAAGGAAACCAGCGCCTGCCCCTTCGTCGAGAGGCGCTGGTAGAAGATATCGATCCGCACATGGCCGTGCCATTTCTCGGTGTAGGCCCCGGCCAGAATGGCATAGACGCCATAGGTCAGGGTCGAGGCCTCATGCGCCCAGTTGGTGGGCGAACGCATCAATTGCCGCGCCGCCACCTCGTACACCAGTATGCAAACCAGGGCGAAGCCAAGCCAGGCAACGAACCGCCCGAGCCACTCGCTCAGGCGGTCCTGCCAGCGGATCCAGGCATGAAGCAGATGCATCGCTGGACTCCCGGTCACTCGAGGCGACCCTTGTCACGTGCCATGTCGCGGATCATCTCGATGGCCTCGGCGGCACGCGGCGATTTCTCGGCCTCGGCATCCCACACTTCCTGAGCCGCCTCGGTCATTGCCACCACGTCGCTTTCGGGCAGGGTGGTAATCTCGAACAGGTGGGCCGCCTCCTCGTTCCACTCGACGAACTTCTGGTGACGGTAGTCGGCCCACTCGGCGGTGACGTCCATGAACGTCTCCTGGAGATCCTCCGGCATACGATTCCAGACGTTCTGGTTGACCAGCACGTTGTCGACGAAGCCCGGGTAGAGCATGTTCATCTCGGTGTAGCTGGTGGCCACCTCATTGAGCTTGAGCACCGAGTAGTCGTAGGGGCCGCCATAGATCAGGCCGTCGATGGCGTTGGTGCTCAGTGCGATGTAGAACTCCTGCGGCGGGATGTAGACCGTGGGAATGTCGAAGTGGTTGAGTACCGCCGAGACGGACGGGGTCGCGCGGATCTTGAGCTCGCTCATGTCGGCCAGGGATTCGACCGGCTCCTTGGTGAGCAGATCGAACTTGCCGCCGAACACCGGCACGGTGTAATGCACGCCCTGCTCGGCATAGTTTTCGGCCAGCAGTTCGCCGAGACCACGCTCGTTCCACAGCTCCTTGGCTTCGTCGAGATCGGTCCAGGCCATGGGAATGCCCGACTCGAGTACCGCAGTATCCATCTGCCCACCCCAGTAGCCGCCGTAGCCGTAGATGGCCTGAAGGGTGCCGCTGCGCAGTGCCGAGTACATCTGGTCGTTGGGTACCAGCTCGCCGCCACGGAAGATATTCAGCTTGATGCGGCCATCGCTGGCCTCAAGCAGCATGTCTTGAAGACGCTGGAAGATCTCGTCCTCTTCGGTGCCGGTATAGCGCTGCATGCGGATCTCGATGACATCGTCCTGGGCTAGTGCGGCGACCGGAAAGGCCATGGCGCTTCCCGCCAGGGCCAGGCATGCCAGGCCGGCCTTGAGAGAAGTGCTAACGGGTCGATTGGTGAACTTGTTGTTATCCATGGTGTTCTCCTGCTGAGTGGGAAGCGTGAAGCCTACCGGGGTGCCTGGGAGCACTCGTTGGGTGCCGGAATCACCCAGTCGTTCTCACCACGTGGCGTGGTGATGTATTCGGGCCAGCGGAAGTGAATCGGCGGCTCGTAGTCGCATAGCGGAGCCAGCCATTGATCCCCGCCGATGCCGCCGCCGGTACGCCGTTCGAACTCGGCCTGCGCCGCGCTCAGCGCCTCCGGCTGCTGGAACAGGTCGAGCAATGTCAGCCCCACCGTTTTCGCCGCCGTCTCGATCATGGGGTCGATGCACGGCGCCAATCCGCCCAAGGCGTTCATCACCCAGTCCGGGTAGGCACCGCCATCGTCGCGGGGCGCCAGCGCCGGGCGCCCGATGTAGAGGCGCACGGTCGGCGCATGCCAGCTGTATTCGGTGTAGTCGTCGGAGGTGAAATGGGTCTGGTTGGGCGGGAGTATCTGGCGCAGTTCGCGCTCCGCATCCTGCGGCTTGCGCAGGGTCTCGATATCGGCCAGGAAGGGCTTCTCCATCGGCTTCATGCCCAGGTTGGCCTGGATCTGGCGGGCCAGCTCGATCGCCTCGTCGCCCAACCGCGGCGCGCCGACCCGCTCGAGGTTGGCGTAGGTCAGCTCGGCCAGGGCATGGTTCGGCAGCCCGGGGCGCGACTTGGCGACCCAGTGGCGCTCGACCCGGCAGTGGGTCAGCTTGGCCACGGATTCGGCGATATGGTCGAGCCCCCTGACCACGTGTTCGGCCTGTTCCACCGACGAGACACGAATGAAGTACTGGATCTGCGACATCTGTGCCGCGAGGTTGTCGGCGGTCGCCTGGCCGGCATTCAGGATCGCCTCGTTCATCGACCAGTTCAGGCCGCTGGCCAGCACGTGCTCGCGCAGGGCCTTGGCGTTGGTATACATCTGGGTGACGGCGTCGTTGGCGCCGGGGGCGCGAGCACTGGCATGCGAAGCCGCGATGGGCGAGTGGCTGCCGCGGGTCATCCAGGTCTCGGGGCTGTCGCACAGGAAGGTATAGATGACCCCGTAGGCAGCACCGCAATGGGTGTCCCAGCGCGTGGTATTGCACAGCGGCAGCATATAGAAAGGATGGAAGCTGATCGCCGCGTCCAGGTCGTCGTAGTAGCCACGGGCCGCATGGATCGGCTTCGAACCGCGCACCTTCTCGGCCGGCTCGCCGAAGAACTTCAGCGTGCCACCGATGCCCTGCTCCTTCATCAGGGCCTGCATGGCAAGAAAGCCCCCCAGCGAGCCAATGCCCAGCGCGGAGTGCGGGTCGGTATGGCCGCCGGCCCAGGGGCTCAGGTTGTCGCGGGGACGTTTCACCACGTCGGCCGCCTGGCAATTGCCCGGCACCGCATCGTACTCGGCATAGCCGCCGAGCGTGGGGCCTTCGCCGTTGCGCCAGGTGGCGCAGAAGGCCGTGGGCATGCCGCCCGAGCCCTCTTCCACCTCGAAGCCATGCTCGCGCAGCAGGTCGACGTAGAAACGCGCCGAGCGGTATTCCCGCCAGGCGGTTTCGGCATAGTGCCAGATGGTCTGGTTCCATTCGGAAAGCTTGGGCATCAGCGCTTCGACGCGCCGGGTGAGAGCATCACGTTGAGTCTGCGTGGTCATTCAGGCTCCTCTCGGGAGTGTTGTTGCTTTGAAATCCACTATAGAGCAAACTCAACTCATCAAAAGTCAAAAATAATCATCTGATTGGTCAAAATGGCTCAACAAAAAGCGAACCATCTCCCCTCGCTACAGGCCTTGCGCGCTTTCGAGGCCCTGGCCAGGCTCGGCAGCCTGACCGATGCCGCCGACTATCTCAGCCTTACCCGCAGCGCCATCAGTCACCAGCTGCGACTGCTGGAAAGCCAGCTCAACCTGCGCCTTTACGAGCGTCGTGGACGTGGGGTGATCCTGACCCCGGCGGGGCAGCTGTATGCCGGCGAGGTACGCGAGGTGCTCCAGAGCCTCGAGCGCATTCATGCCAACCTGCCGGACCAGGAGTACAACGGCCACTTGCACGTGTGCATGCCGCCGGGCTTCGCCGCCAGCGTCATCAGCCGCCATATCAACGATTTCTATCGTGCCTATCCCACCATTCGCCTTCATCTGAGCACCAACCGCGAAGACGAGACGATCAATCAGCCCAACTTCGATCTCTTCGTGGTCTTCAGCGACGGCGTGCATACCGACCACCATGCCGAGCTGCTGGCACAGCCGATGTACCATCCCGTGTGCAGCCCGACCCTGCTCAACGAACTCGATATCACCCACCCTCGCGACCTGGATCGCGCCACCCTGCTGCACCTGCACGATGCCCACGATTGGCAGCTGTGGCTGGCTGGCTGCGGCGGAAAGCACCAGATCAAGGTGGAATCGGGGCTGTACTTCTCGAACATTCTGCTGGTGCTGCAGGCGGCCCTGTCCGGCCAGGGAGTCGCCATCGGCGACGACGTGGTGTGTGGCGACAGCCTGCGTCACGGCCAGCTGGTTCGGCCCTTCGGCGAGAAGATCCCCAGCGACCGAGCCTACTATCTGGTCACGCCGCATAGCCGGCTGGAGGACCCCAACGTGCAGGCCTTCAGCGATTGGCTGAAGAAACTGCTGGAGAGCTTGCTCGGCGCTTCAGCCGTGTCCAGTTGAGCGATTGAAGCGGCAAGAACGTTCACCTCAGGCGCAAGAAATTAACACCTCATGGCCTTTTTTCCTGGTTTATGGTGAATCTTGCACAACAATTAGAGGTGAATGCCATGTTCGATCCCTGGCGCTCCAGCCATGCGCCCGCCCCACGCCACGCCGATATCGTGCTGCAAGGGGGCAAGATCTATACGCTCGATCCCGCACGCCCCTGGGCCGAGGCGCTGGCCATGGCCGGCGGTCGACTGTGCGCCGTGGGAGACGACAGCGCCATGCAGGAGTGGATCGGCCCCGATACCCGCGTGATCCCGCTGGGCGGTCGCTTCGTCATGCCCGGCCTGCACGACATGCATACCCACCCCGACCTGGGGCTGGCCGCCAAGTACGACGATTCGCTCAAGATCGGCATCGAGGACCCCACCCCCGAGCAGGTCAAGCAGGCCATTCTCGACTATGCCGCCAGCCACCCCGGCGACGGCTGGATCCATGGCGCCTACTTCGTACGCTACACCTTTCGCCAGGCCGGGCTGACGCCAGGACGGGAATGGCTGGACAGCTTCATGCCCGACCGCCCCGTGGCCATCCTCGACCGCATGTGGGGCACCATGATGGCCAACAGCAAGGCGCTGGCCCTGGCCGGTATCGACCGCCACACTTCGGACCCTCGCAATGGCTACATGGAGCGCGACCCGCTGACCGGCGAGCCCACCGGCCTGATGATCGATGGTGCCTATGCCATGATCCACGCCGCCATGCCGCCTACGCCGGTAGAGGTGCTGCGCAAGGCCTATCAGGAGGGCCTGCACTTCCAGACCAGCCGCGGCGTTACGGCGACCAAGTACGTGCACGTGTGCGAACAGCGGCTGGCCGCTCTCAAGCAGCTCGACGATGCCGGCAAGCTCAGCCTGCGGGTGGAGGCAGCCATCAGCTGGCAGGACGACATATTCCCGGTCAAGCGGCGCTGGGAGCTGCTGTGCGGCGAACGCCACTACTACGCCAGCAGCCGCCTGAACGCCAACGCCGTCAAGTTCCACTTCGACGGCACCGTGGAGCCGCGTTCCTCCTTCCTGCTCACGCCGTGGGAGAGCGGCGACGACTGGCGCGGCAAGATCAACCTGACCCCCGAACACCTGCGCGACATGCTGGTCGACATGGATCGTCGCGGCATTCGGGTCATCGCCCACTGCACCGGCGACGGCGCCTCCGACCTGTTCCTGGATGCGGTGGCGACCACCCGGCGCATCAACGGATCCAGCGGCGTGCGTCATCAATGCGCCCATAGCACCATCCTGCACGACGCCAACCTCGCCCGCTTCGCCGAGCTGGATGTCATCGCCGAGTTCTCCCCGGCGGCCTGGTATCCCTCACGCTTCACCTCGGGGGCCCGGGCCGGCTATGGGCCGGAGCGCCTGTCGCGTGCCTACAATCTGCGCGGCGTGCTGGATGCGGGAGGCGTGGCGGTCTTCGGCACCGATTTCCCGGTCGCCTCCATCGACCCCTGGTTGGCCCTGGAGACGTTGGTAACGCGCCAGAACCCCTGGGAACCGGGTGAGGAGCGCTTCGGCACGCCGATCGGCCTGGAGGAAGCGCTACGTGTCGCCACGCTCAACGGCGCCTACGCCATGGGCCTGGAGCACGAAACCGGCTCGCTCGAAGTGAACAAGTCGGCCGATCTCATCGTGCTGGACCACAATCCATTCACGCGGGAGGTACGCGGCAACTTGCACCGCACCCAGGTCGAGCTGAGCTTTCTGCAGGGCCAGCCGGTCTACGACCGCGACCGCACGCTGATCGATTTCGATCTGGAGGCCACCTGGCAGGGCCAACCTCCCACCCTGGCCTCGTGATACGCCACGACAATGCCGCTTTACGGAGTCATGACATGACCTGTGCTGAACTACTCATTCGCCTGCTGCGCGACCGCTACGGCGTCGATACGCTGTTCGGCATCCCCGGAGTGCATACCGTGGAGCTCTATCGCGGACTCGAGGCGAGCGGCGTGCGCCACGTCACGCCGCGCCACGAGCAAGGCGCCGGCTTCATGGCCGACGGTTACGCCCGGGCGACGGGCCGGCCCGGCGTCTGCCTGATCATCACCGGGCCCGGCATGACCAACATCGCCACGGCCATGGGTCAGGCCCTGGCCGACTCGGTGCCCATGCTGGTGATCTCCAGCGTCAACCGCCGGGACACCCTGGGCCGCGGCCAGGGCCGACTGCACGAGCTGGAGAGCCAGCGCAACCTGGTGGCCGGCGTGGCACGCTTCAGCCACACCCTGCTCGATCCCGACGGTCTGCCCGAAGTGCTGGCTCGGGCCTTCGCCGTTTTCCAGGGCCAACGCCCGGGGCCGGTGCATATCGAGATTCCCATCGACCTCTTCGACGCCCCCGTCAGCCCGCCGCGGGAGTGGAGCGCACCGACAATCTACCCAGCGGCACCCGACCCCGACGGACTGGCCCAGGCGGCGCAGTGGCTGCACGACGCCCAACGCCCGCTGGTGCTGCTCGGTGGCGGCTGCGTCAAGGCCCCCGAGGCGGCGAGAGAGCTGGTCACCCGCCTCGACGCACCGACGGCGACCACCATCAACGCCAAGGGCCTGCTGGGCGATGCGCACCCGCTCGACCTGGGCGCCAACACAGGGCTGCCGGCCGTACGCAAGCTGGCCCGCGAGGCCGACGTGATCCTGGCCATTGGTACCGAGCTGGGCGAGACCGACTACGACGTGGTCTTCGACGACGGCTTCGCCCTCACCGGCCGGCTGATACGCATCGACCTGGACGCCCAGCAGCTGGTGCGCAACCAAGCGCTGTCGCTGGGCCTGGTCGGTGATGCGGCGCAGGCCATCACGGGACTGCTCGCGCATTTCCCGACCCCGCTGGACAAGCAGGGCACCGCCCGCGCCAGCATGACGCGCGAGGCACTGAACCTGGCCCAGGACCCTACCCTCGCGCCCTTCGTGCCGCTGTGCGAGACGCTGCGCGAGGTACTGCCGGAGGCCATCTGGGTAGGCGACTCCACGGCGCCGGTCTATGCCGCCAACCATCTGCTGGCGCTGCCGGCCCCCCGCCACTTCTTCAACGCCTCCACCGGCTACGGCACGCTGGGGTACGGCCTGCCGGCGGCGCTGGGCGCTCAGCTCGGCCAGCCGCAGCTGCCGGTGATCGCCCTGGTCGGAGACGGCGGGGTCATGTTCACCCTTTCCGAACTGGCCACCGCCGTCGAATACCGCCTGCCGGTGGTGATCCTGCTGTGGCACAACCACGGCTACGAGGAGATTCGGCGCTACATGGACGCTCACGGCGTCGAGCGCCTGGGCGTCGACATCCAGGCACCCGACTTCATCAAGCTCGCCGGCGGGTTCGGCTGCCTCGCCACCCGGGTCGACTCGCCCCCCGAACTGGCCAGGGCACTCGAGAGCCGCCCCTCCGACGGGCCTTTACTCATCGAGGTCGATGCCAATGCCTGGATGGCCTGGTGCGGGGACAACGCAACCGCGGCCAAGGAGCCCGTATGACCCACCTGGAACACCAGTTCATCGACAACCGATGGGTCGCCTCGGCAAGCGAACGCCGTCTGGCCGTGACCAACCCCTATACGGAAGAGCTGATAGCCGAGGTGACAACCGGCCACCCCCGCGACGTGGATGCCGCCGTGGACGCGGCCAAGCGCGCCCTCCCCGCCTGGCAGTCGCTCAGTGGTACCGAGCGCGGCCGGTATCTCGAGGCGTTCGCCGAGGCGCTGACGCGCCGGCGGGATGAGCTGGCACGAGTGTCGTCGAGCAATAACGGCAAGGTGCTGGCGGAAGCGTACATCGACCTCGACGACGCCATCGCCTGCTATCGCTACTACGCCCGGCAGGCACGCGCTCTGGACGCCCGCCAGGGCGAGCCAGTGCGACTCGACATGGAAGGCGTCGAGGCGCGCTGCTATCACGACCCCGTCGGCGTCGTCGGGCTCATCACGCCGTGGAACTTCCCGCTGGTGACCAGCGCCTGGAAAGTCGCCCCGGCACTCGCCGCGGGCTGCACCGTGGTGCTCAAGCCCTCGGAAGTGACGCCGCTGCCCGAACGGGCCATCGCCGAGATCGCCCTCGAGATAGAACTGCCGGCGGGCGTTCTCAACCTACTCTTCGGCGACGGCCAGGGTATCGGCATACCGCTGTGCGCCCATCCCGATATCGACAAGATCTCCTTTACCGGCAGCAACCGGGTAGGCGAAGCGGTGATGCATGCCGCGGCCGATCGTACCGCCAGGGTATCGCTGGAACTCGGCGGGAAATCGCCCGTGCTGGTGCTGAAAGATGCCGACCCCGAACAGGCCGCGGACTGGGTGATGGCGGGCATCTACTACAACGCGGGGCAGATCTGCTCGGCGACGTCGCGGCTGCTGGTTCACCAGGACGTGGCGGAGCCGCTCTACGCTGCCTTGGCAAAGCGCATCGACGCTCTCGAACTGGGCGACCCGCTGGCCGAGGGTACCAACATGGGCCCGCTGACCAGCGCACGGCAGCGCGACGCGGTGCAGGCCTACCTCGCCACCGCCGAACGTGAAGGGCTGCTGGCGGTGCGCGACGCACGCCACCGCACCCTGCCCGAACGCGGCTACTTCCTGGCACCCACGCTCTACCGTGACGTGCCCACGACCAGCCGACTATGGAGAGAGGAGATATTCGGCCCGGTACTCTGCGCCCGCAGCGTGGCCGACGAAGCAGAGGCCATCACCCTCGCCAACGACACCGACTTCGGCCTGGCCGCCACCGTGATCAGCGGGGATCCAGAGCGGGCCCGACGCATCGGCCGACAGCTCAAGGCCGGCAGCATCTGGTACAACAGCGAACAGCTGGTGCTGCCCCAGACCGGCTGGGGTGGCTTCAAGCGCAGTGGCATCGGCCGGGAACTGGGCCCATGGGGCCTGGCCGCCTATTTGGAGGTGAAGCATCTGGTAGGACCCGCGGACGATGCTTGAACGCATTCGGTCGAAGGGCCGAGGCCTTCGTCCAGTGCGCCTCGAACCAACCGCTGACGGGCCTCACCAGTGCATGCTCAGATATCGGCAAGTCCGCCTTATCTTAGGTATCGGAGGAAAAGAAGTCCTTGGGCGTGGCGCCCAATTGTTCTTGGAAGGCAGCAATAAAGGCCGACATGCTCTCATACCCACTACCCAGAGCGGCATCGGTGACTCTCTCGCCCCGCTCCAGTGCCGGTATGGAGGCAAGCACACGGCACCGCTGACGCCACTGGCGAAACGTAAAGCCGGTTTGATGCAGGAACCAGCGGCTCAATGTGCGTCCCGATACCCCGAGCCGGCGAGCGTGGTCCTCGATTGACGAGCGATCCGCTGGTTTCTCCTGCAACTGGCGACAGATATTCCCAAGCCGGGGATCTTCGGGCCAAGGCAACATCAAGCCGGCTTGTTCGGCGACAGCAAGCCGATCCAACAAGACCCCGACCAGTCGCCCATCGGCTCCCGCGTCATCGTAGCGTACAGGTAGCTCACTGAATGCCTGGATCAACTCCCGCAGCAATGGACTGACCACGATCACCTCGCACTCGGGGCGTGGCCTAAGCATGGCAGCAGGCTCGATATAGAGGCTGCGCATGAGGGTACCGGGCGAACAGGTAACGGCATGCCGCATGCCCGCCGGCACCCACACTGCCCGCCCGGGTGGCGCCAGGAAATGACCTGTCTCGGTTTCGACGCGCAGCGTGCCACGCAGCGCGTGGGACAGCTGCGCCCAAGGATGGTCGTGGGGCTCCACAATGGCCCGGTTCGGCAAGGAGTGCGTGCTGCCATAAAGGGGGCGGGGCAATTCGACCAGTTCCGCAAGGCGGCTGGGTTCTTCTGGCGCTACCACAGCAGCCGGCGTGTCCGTTTGGCGATGCTTCACGTCTTTTTTCCGAAATACTCACATTATGCATCACCTTATACTAATTTGGAAAATATTTTCATGGAGTTGTTTCGGTGATGCTGCAACGTCTGAGACTCGTGTTTGATGACTTCACGCTGATACTCTTGCTCGTGGTAGTAACCGCCACGCTGATGCCGGCACACGGAGCGGGGGTTGGGTTCTTCGAGACACTGACCGCCCTGGCCATTGCCTTGCTGTTCTTCATGCATGGCGCCAAGCTTTCACGCCACGCCATTATCGCCGGTGTCGTGCACTGGCGATTACACCTACTGGTTTTTCTCTTCACCTTTGTCGCCTTCCCCCTCATCGGCTGGGCAACAATACCGGTGCTGGAACCGCTGCTGGGCGAAGCCCTGACACGCGGTCTTATCTACCTGTGCGTGCTGCCCGGCACGGTGCAGTCGGCAATTGCCTTCACCTCCCTGGCCCGCGGAAACGTGCCGGCAGCCATCTGCAGCGCCTCCGCCTCCAGTTTGATCGGCATTCTGCTAACTCCACTGCTGATGGTGTGGATACTCGATACCCAGGGTGTAGGGGAGCGCTTTTCAGCAGCGGAAGCGGCACTCAAGATCAGCGCACAACTGCTATTACCCTTCGTGGCAGGCCATCTATCTCGCCCATGGCTCGGCGCGTGGGTCGACCGGCATCGCACCTGGTTGGGAAGAGTCGACCAGAGTTCGATCTTGCTGATTGTTTATACCGCTTTCAGTGCTTCAGTCGTGGACGGGCTGTGGCGCATGGTGTCACTGTCAGCGCTGGCAACCTTGAGCGTGGTTTGCTGCCTGCTCCTGGCGCTGGTGCTCAGTATCACCACCTGGCTAGCTCGATCACTGGGCTTCCCCCGCGAAGACGAGATCACCATCGTGTTCTGCGCCTCCAAGAAGAGCATGGCCACGGGAGTCCCCCTGGCACAGATCCTGTTTTCAGGAAGCGCCTTGGGCCCCGCCCTGCTACCACTCATGATCTTTCACCAAATCCAACTGATGGTGTGTGCCGTTCTTGCCTCTCGGTATGCGCATCAACGTCAGGCTAGCGGTATTCCTGTCAGCTAGGCTGGGTGGACGGAATCAAACCATCAACACAGGGACAGGAGATCGGGTGTAGGAATATTTGAAAAGGGTGATGGGCCCAGCAGGACTCGAACCTGCGACCAAGGGATTATGAGTTCGCTTTTAAAACAATAAGTTACTGACACACAAGGAAATGTGACCGTAATCGAGCGAAAGGTACAGTTCTTTGGAATCAGTAACTTAGCGAAGGTTAAGGATAGCACACGAAGCTGGTGTGTGTACCGGTGGTGTACTGATCTTGATCAGTTACCCACCCACGGGACATAGAGCCAACTCGGCTATTTCACAGGCATGAGTGAGATTTTTAAGGTCACGACAGGCCCTCGTATTAGTCAGTTACCCGGAACTGCGTCGAGTATGATCAGATCCACAGGAGTAACCTGTGGTCCACTTCACGGATAAGTATGCCCTGCCGTGCGAGCCCGAAGCGCCCATATTGATCGTTCTGAGCCCCCTATTTCATCCATTTCTTGACTCTAAGCATCCTGTTCAGAGAAGCCTCACATAACTGGCAAAGGTCTATTTCCACATCTTTATAATCATCGATTAGCAGCAACAATATTTTTTCTTTTTTCAACCTCTTTACGCCAAGCCTCTAATTTTTCGATATCTTCACGGAGTTCGTCAGGGTCGGGAACCGGCAAGTGGATTGTAGAAGCGGGATCATGCTCAAACTTAGAGCACTTTGTCATTCCCCCTTCGATTTTCTTGTAATCGCCATCTTCAACCACAACAGACTTAAGCCTCTGCGTTGAGACACCTTCACCGAACCTCTGTATAGAGCCATTGAAAAGAACTTCTTCAATAGACCTTTCCCAAGCCATTCGTAGCAATCGGTATGCCCCATGTGTGAGTCGGCGATGATCGTCTTCATCTCCAGACTTATGAGATTTCTCAACATCGACAAGCATTTGCCTTAGCCGACCAATTCTATCTTTTGTAGTAAGAGTATCGAATGGCAGGACATTTGAATGGACTCCATAGCCGGCAGATGTACGACGAATATATTGCTTAATTAGATGAGCACCGACATCCCTAGCTTTTTGCTCCATGATACACAGAAAATAGATATCATGTGTAAGTACAATAACTTGTCGTTGCAAGGCTTCATTGGCTAGCCGTTCTGCCACCTCCCAACGGCGGCGATGGTCGAGAGATGAGACCGGGTCGTCAAATACGACACCTCCTTGCCCTTTGCTTAACTTGACTTCTGCAAGGAATGAAGCGATTGCGATCGCTCTCTGCTCTCCCTCACTAAGAATGGCTGAAGGTGTCCCACCACCTGGCAGCTGGAGCATTAATTTAAACTTAGTCCTTCCTCCTGGAGACTCTGGCCTCATTGAAACTTGAAGATCATGTACCTTCAGCTTTTTCAATTCGACATTCAATACCTCTGCAAGCTCCTGGGTGGCCATGGTCTTTGATAAAGCCGTAGACTTACGAGAAATTCCTGCTGTTGCCATACCATCAATGCATTTCTGCAGCTTCGCACACAGCTCATACCTCGAAATCGCATCAAGAACCGCTGGCTTAATTTCTCTTAGTCTACGACGCGACTCAAGCTCCGACTGTTCAGCCACCATGGCCGCCTTAGCCTTTTCATCCATGCTTTCCTCAAGAGCCTTCGCTGACTCATTGAGCGTATGGACCACTTTTAATAGATCATCTGTCGGATCGGTTGGTATGGCTTCTACATCATTCCATTCAATCTGCCCTGCGGATGCCTTTAAAGTATCTTGCTGTCGTTTTTCTAGGGATGGTTGCAAACAAATGCATGCCCTCGATAATGCTTCATCAATTTCCGTTAGTTCTTGCCCCAAGGATTCATCAATGCCTAAATTCAAACTAGCTTGTTTGATCACTAGAAAGGCTGAAGCGGCCTTCTCACGAGCGCCTCGAGCCGCCTTCTCAGCAGCCTGTTGTATGAAATCGTCAAACCTCTGTAAATGGGCGACTCCAGAATGACCTAATTCATTTTGACATAGAGGGCAAAGTGCTTCTGGTGGTAAATCAGGGAAGTTGTTGTTTCCATGTGAAATAGCTGAAAACGACCTAGCTGCCTCGAACAGCAACTTCCATTCTTCCCCACCTGTACCTGGAAGATGGCCGGGAGTTTCTTTGAAATCTTTGGCTGCAATTTCGGCAGCTTGTTTTGCTGCATTTGATGCATTCACCAACGTCTGGAGTTCATGAATCTTATATTCACTAACAATGCCCAGCGCAGACCGTATCCTACCAATCAGATTGTCAATACGAATCGCCTTCTGACGCATGTATTGAGCTTTCTTTTTGGGATCCGATTCAGCTAGTGCTCTATTGAGGGTATCTAGCCTCTCAAGGTCAGCTTCAGTCAATTTTGAAAGTTCTTCTATATCAGATGCCTTGGTTTTCCTAGGAATATCAAGTAGCGCCTGGCCCACTTCAGTGGGCATCTGTGATAACGGCGCATAGGCTGCACCATTGGGTGTGTTATCTGACTTTTCTCTAGCTGCTCTCTCTTTGAGCTCGTTACAAACAGTGACCAGCCCAGCCAAGATGTCCAGACCATAGGGTACGTATGCGAAATCACCTTGATTATCGATGTACGCCCGAGCACAGTGCGTATCAAAAATAGAAATCTCGGAAAGAGGCTCAGGAGCAGTCTTCCCATCTTGCCATGGAAGATCTGTTGGCTGACCATCAATTAATGTCTCGAATACAGCAGAAGCTCGTCCTGTATGTTTGGGATCAAGCCTCGCATTGGGGAGAATCGGTTCACTCTGGTCTCGTGCGCGACAGGCTCTTTTGAGCACCCGCGAATAGCCCGACTTTCCAGCACCATTCTCTCCATAGATCACGGTCAAGCCCAACGGAGCTATTGGAAGTGCTCCGTCCTCGGCTAATGCGTTGATGTTTGAAATCTGCTTAATGGACAAAAGCTGAACTAGACGTGTTGGAATGGGTGGTGTTGCAACCTGAGCCGCAGCCAAGACTTTGGGCATCCTTTTCTCAGGATCAGGAATCCCCGCTTCAGCCTTCGCCAATGCATAGAGATCGTCGTAGTCGCTCGGCTTCAATGTCCGATTCGCATATAGTCTAGCGATTGCGTCCTGCTGCCACAGCGGCAAAGTCTGAGACCATGTATGAATTTCTTGAAGAATTGACACTGATCACCCCCTCTAATTCGCCTTCCTACTGCCGCATCCTACACGACCTTATCTGACACAATTATTGGCCATGTCACTTGCACAAAAGACAAGTCGTTAGGCAGTGCGCAGCTCATTCGTTAGCTATAATCGTTAGCTGCTCCACTTTCGTACAGTTCTTTGATAGAAGTGGCAGATTCCACTGCCGAGCGAACCATTGGTTCTTTTAGATCTAGTACTCTGAATGTATCGCCAATCTTTGCTACCGCATCGACCCGCCGGAACACACTTCCGTAGACTTCAGCGTATCGTGCCAGCCCCTTCAGTTTTGGGATAGCATCACTGAACTGAGTTCCATGTGGATCCACGATGTCGGCTACGACCGTCCCATCCTCATATTGTGAGAAAAAGATAAAATCCGGGCGCAAAACCCTAGTCTCAACTCCATCTTCATAGGTAACGCCAAGCGAATCATGGCTCGCGCGAGACGGATTTCGAAACCAGGCCACTACTCCGTCTCTCTGCAACTCTGTCTGAAGCACATCGACCTCCCAAGAGGATGTAAAGTGCTCGGGGAAAAGGCCATCATCCGAGCAGAGAAGATGCTTTTCGTAACAGGGCAAGAGCTTCTCGCTTCCATCAGCTTCACGGATCGTGGTTGGCTGCATCCAAGATGTCGGTCGAGCAAGATCTACATCCAAAGGATCAGCACTCCACTCACGAATTTGCCGATACACCTCTTGGCGATCATCAGATAGCCCCTTGATCTCTATGCGATATTTAGTCAACCACTGTATAGCGAGCTTCTCAGCCTCAGTTTCAAGATAGTCTCGCACTTCGGGGACAAGTCCCAGTGCAGCGACTGTGGCATGTGCTTCAACCAGTGACTCTTCGAGCTCATCTGGGTCTCCCTCTGTCCTTGCAAGAAAGTCACTGTATGTCGTTGCAAGATCGGGGCTAATAACTCGACCTGCCTTACGGTATGCGTCCTCAATCACTGCGTAGTCCGCAGCTTCTAGGAAATCATCGAACGACATCTCGCGCGACCCGAAGTCAGCTCTAAGACTTCTCCCTTCAACTGTGAGAACTGCCTTTCGAGCATTAGTAATCTCTTCCTTATACCGCTCTCTCGCGCCATTCAGTACCTTATGCATTTCTGCGTGCGCCATTTTTCCTGCTTCGGGTAGAAGTCCGTCAGCCGAAAGCTCATGGGCCAGTGATGTCAATCTCTTCACAGGACGTGCCTGCCGCTTTGGCAGGGACTGAGAAGGCAAAGAAAGCAACTTATCCCATACCTTCTCAGGAATATTGGTGTTTGGTTTCATCTCCTCGGGGTTGACAAGAACCCTACGGCCGGGAAGCTCCTCACCTCCATCGCCACCAGACATGAGTGCTTGGGCCACATCCTTAACCGACTTTTCGTCAAAGAATGGGAGTAGGCAGTCCACAGCATTAAGTCTCTCATTACCAGGAATACGCCGTGCGAGTGGCGTGCGTACCATTCGTCCAAGCAGCTGCGTAATATGTGTCCTATCTTTCGCGGGACGGAACGAGACCATCACTTCTGCACGGGGGCAGTCCCAACCTGTACTAATAGCATCTTTCGCTATCAATACGCGCACCCAAGTTGACTCCTGTACTCTCTCGGGTGAAATATAAGGTACAGAATAGCCACCAAATTGCTGTGAAGAGTGCTCTCCGAACACATGGGCAACTGCATCTTCCTGCAGCTCTGGCCAGCGTTCATAGATAGCATCAAGCACTCGGCCAATCTCATTATGATCAGGAGAGTTTGGCACTTGAAGTACCATCATAGGCAGCACAATATCAGCATCATCCTGCTGCTCCGCATATGCTCTCCAAGCACCGGTTATTTCCTTCAGCTTATCCGTACCTCTGCGAACAAGAACAGTGTCAAACTGTCCCATTTCACTTGGCACATCGAGAATGATAGTATCTTTCAACAACCCCGATGCCTGAACCTTGCTAGAGTCCACCACTACGTTAGGCAACGTCGCCCGATCCTGCATGCCTGCTATCGCATCATTAAAACGTTCAACGGTCGCTGAAATACCCCAGACAATAGGGATTCCTGGCACAGCTCCTGACCCATTGATGAGCCGCCTGACGATAGTTGGTCTTTCTCCCGAGTTATTAGAACTACCCGAAGCCCTCATCCCACGGTGAGCTTCATCGAGGACGAGATAGAGGGTAAGTTTAGAATCCTCAATTGTATTCTGGATGGTATCCCAAATCGTGAACGAGCGTAGATCCGGCATCATGGCCAACTGACCACTTTTCTCAATTCCATCTTCGTCAGGGTCATGTCCGCGCACTAGCAAACTTGATTTACTGAGCTTCTGCGTATTCAGAAAATAGATTTTTCCCGCCTCTAGCTTGTCACGGTTGAACGTATTCTGTACGACGACAAGGTCGGAAATGGAGAGCCGGTCCGATGCTTCTAGCAACCGAAAGCGTGACTGCTCGTTTAGTGATGGATCATCGCTGAACCAGATGACAACTGCCCCTGGGTCAGGCTCAAAGTCGAAGGTGTCATCGCCGTGGATAAGCGCTTCAAAAACTGCCGCAGCCATGACTGTTTTACCTGCACCTGTAGTAGCCGTCAGCGAGAACGCGTGTTTATCCTGGTCTTCATGCCAGCGCTTTGCGGCTTTCTTAAAATTGGTAAGCACGTCCGCGACGGCTTCATCTTGATAGTCTTTGAGCGTAAACTTCATTGATTATCGACCCATCGAAAAGCGGAAATTAGAAACATAGGATTCGTAAAGGCGTACAGGCTCCACCACATCGGGAAGGTGACGTACGACAGATTGGAAGCGGCGATCATCATCGGTAACGATGTAGGCAATGCGAATCCCGGCCCCTGTCTCAACGGCCTTGCAAAACTCAGTCGCCCGATCAAGGTCGACGAGCAAGCCATAAGTGTCTGCGACCTCCCACCCCTGTTTAGGCAGTTTGTCTATCCGCCGCCCTTCAGATCCAGCTCTCATCCAGAGAATGGGTGCAATGCGCTGGAAGGCTAGGTTGTGGCTGACAGCAACAGGGGTTTCGTAGGTCAGCGTGAAGAATTCAGCGTTTTCCTCGAAGCCTTCAACCATCGGGAATTCATCGGTAAACTTGTAATCGCCCTTGAGCGGCTCTCCATCGGCCGTGTGTCCGGTAATTGCAGCTTTGATGCGAGGCTTCGTGATATAGTCGCAAATACCCCATTTTTCCCACTCCGAATCGCCAGGTCGAAGGCCGGATTCTCGCAATGCTCGTTGCTCATCTGCAGCAACTTCATTATTTGTAACTGAAATACACTGGCGTCGACCACCATCTTGGCGGTTAAGCCGCATCACCGCGTGTGCTGTAGTGCCTGATCCGCTAAAGAAGTCGAGGACAACAGCATCAGGAATATCTTTGATGAAGTATCTAAGGCAGTCCTCTACAGCGTAAAGACTCTTAGGGAAGGGAAATTTTCTTCCAGGCAGCAGAGCCCTGAGTAGACTGGTTCCATTGGCACCTGCCTCATGGCTCTTATGCTGCCATACAGTAGTGGGGCGAGAGGATTTCCCTTGAGGATCTATGACAATCCATGACCCATCCTCCCTCTGGCCGTTTTTTTGCAGAACACCTTGTTCGATTTTTTTTACATTTGGCGCAGTTAAGTAGGAAAAAACATATGGCTGCAACTCTGATCCTGGATTCTTTGAAACCCGAACAAATCCATTCTCAAGAGCTTTTTTCAGACTGGGGCCGGTTAGACCCCAGTTCATTTCCATACCATCGTTTTCTCTGATAGGAAAAACTTTTGTGCAGCCTAAAATATTAGGAGAGGCACTCCGCTCCACACCGTGCGGCAGCGGCTTTCCAATTTCTGCTATTTTACCAGTCTCATCGTCAACGTATATTGGGTAGAATTGTGAGGGTCCTCCTTTTTTTGTTCCCCTAGCAGACTCGACATCCGTACGACGAAGATAGCGCCATCGCACCTCCACTGCCTTTCCATCACCACTATTATTTGGAACCCCAGCGTCACCAAAGAATGCAAAAAAAATATATTCGTCCGTCCTGGAGAACTCATTTAGTCGCCCTGTTCCCTTCGGATTGATGACAGAAGAAACCATTTGAATATTAGCTTCAGGAAACACTTGCTCCAAAAGTAACCCTAAGCGAAGATATTCTTTTTCGTCGATTGTTACAATCAACACAGATCTATCTTTTCTGAGCAACTCTTTTGCGACATTAAGTCGTCGCTCCATCATTGCTAACCACTTTGAATGACGGTATAGATCTTCCTTTTCGACATAGTTATTGTTGTACTTCCAATCCTGGGCACCAGAGTTATATGGCGGATCGATATAGATCGCATCTATCTTTCCGCGATGCGTATAGGTAAGCGCTTCCAATGCATGAAAGTTCTCACCATTTATCACTGTATGATAAGGCTTGTTATCTCCCCGCTCCACTTTTCCCGTGCTCACAAGCCCTGGATATATGTAGTCACGAAATTCGGCCACTACAACCAGATCTTCTGCAGCTACTTCTGTAATTTCGGGTTCTTCAGTATCGATCAGGGCGATATGAGCTCGGCGGACACCATTGTCCTTGCTAATGCGTAGGACCTTCCAGAGCCGCTGCTCTTCCTTATCTGTAGTCCCGCGCGGCGGCAGGATTCGAACCTTATCGCCCTTGCGGATCGGCCTTCCAGGCAGCTCCACGCTTTCTGGCCGATGACGTTCAAAATTCAAGCCAAAAGCTCGTCGCGATGCCAGCACCTTGAACTCTCTATCGAGTTCTTCCCCAAGAGCAGAGTCTTTCGCTTTCGCCCGCGCGATCAAATCCGTCAGTCGCGACACTATGAATCCTCTTTTTATCAAAACCTTAGATGCCAATATTACCTTTGGCCTCTGCCAGCACCTGGCGTCCTTTATCTGTCAACCTGTAGCGCTGCTTACTGCTACGCGGCTTGTCAGGGATAGTCATTTCCAGCAGGCCACGCTCTAGCAATGGCTTGAGAACCGTATTAGCAAAGTGCTCTCGGTGGCTAAGTCCCGCTGCCTCTTGCAGAACTGCGCGCGATACCGGGCTTACCGCCGTTTGTAGCACCACAGCCTCTTGCTCGGTGACTTGTCCAGTACTTGCCCGGTACTTGTCCGGTACTTGTCCCATCGCTGGATCTTGCGTGTCTTCAGACCGCTGTACTATCTGCGGCCGCCATACCACAGCCCGGAACTGGTTGCCGTCACGCTCGTCGATCAAATCGATCTTCGGCCAGGCATGCAAAGCGCGAGGGATGCCGGTGCCCATGCCCCGGTAAGGGAGGATATGGGCGGCATGGCCAGCCAGCACCTTGTTGCGGCGGTTGGAACGACCAGCTCGAATCTGTTCCGGAGTGAGGGTGTCTGGTAGGTGGCCAGGACTGATGATCTCCACCCGGTCGGCGAAGACAAACAAACGTATGGTGGCACTCACCAGGAAATTGCGGTGTATCAGGGCATTGACCAGCAACTCCTCGAAAGCATCCTCAGGAATCTCCAGTTGCCCTAGGGTGTTAAACCCCTGGTCCCTCTGCACGTGGTGCAGGTTGCGCTTGATGAAGGCCATAGCACGCCGGTACTGCTCCTCCAGCGAGCCATCGATGTTCTCGCTGTCCAAGTACTGCTTGTCATGCAACACAGTACCAGGGAAGGCCACAGCAGTGATCTCGCATACCTGCAGGCGACGCTGTGGCTGTTTGCCGAACAACAACATGCCGGCTAGGTTGGGGACGCCGTCGCGGGCCAGGTCGATGTTTTCCAATAGTTGCATGGGCGGTAGGCCGGCCTGCTCCATGCTCTGGCCGTAGCGGCGCTCAAAATAACGGGCAAAGGCGCGCTCGTCGATGTCGTCCGCACTGGCGTCACGCACCGGCACTTGGTCGGCCTGGAGCAACCCGGATTGCTGGAACAGGCGCTGCATTTCCTCACGTGCGGTCACATGACGCTTGTCGGCGCCGTTCTTGACCCAGATGCGGCCCTGCAAATCCACGTAGGGCTTGTTGATGCCTTCGGTCACCTCCACCACGACCACCAGCCCGGTCTCAGTCTGGACATTGTGGCTCGTGGGGTTGAGCGGGGGGCGCACATGCTGGCTGGCCGCATTGGAGATCAGTTGGTTGAGCCGGCCCACATCCTGCCGGCTCAAGCCAGCAATGTGACCATCATCGGTGACACCAATGAAGAGCCTCCCGCCGGCGCCGTTGGCCAAGGCAGCTAGCTCCGACGCCAGCGAGTTGACGTTGGTGAAGTCTGCCTTGAACTGATGGCGACTATCTTCGCCACGCGCTAGGACAGCTTGCAGAGCGCTTACGTCCATCGTCACACGCTCTCGTAGACAGCCAGAAGGCCGACAACGGCCAGCCCCTGTACATGACGTCCAGTGTCCACGATGCTTCCCCCACGTATTAAATGCTAATTATGAGTAACCAAGGGAATCATACACGGCATAGGCGCCCTACCGCAGCCCGATTCTCCAGCGCAAGAGGAAGCCGATGCGCTCCCACCAGCATAAGCGGGCGCCCAGCAGCTAAGACGCGTCAATCTGGGCAGCCAGCCCAGTAGGCCCCTCTCAGCGGTCTCGTTGTATAGGAGGCCCAGGGTGCTTGGAAGCCCTGGCCCATGCGGCAGCAGTTCCGGTCCCCGGAGTTTGCGGCGCGGTGGGGAGAGCTCGCGTTGTGTTGTCGCCTCATCATTTTACCGTTCGTCTTGATGATCCTGTGCCCCGGCCCTGCCCTTCCCTGTTACCAGAGGCGTTTGAGCACGCTGCAGCCGCCCCGCGACCTTCTCCTGGAGCTCATGACGCTCAGCCTTCATCGGCGGCATGGAGCCCACAAAATCCACGATGCGCTTGGCCAGCTCCTGGTCGTAGGGATCGCGGCTCTGCGCCAAGTCCTTGGCCGCCGTCAGCCAAGCCTTGCGGACGTAGGTCTGGCGCTCCTTGATGTGATCCTCCCAGGGCCGCGGCTTCGGGGCTTTTCCGGTCCGCTGGTCGCGGAAGTCTTCAAGGACCTCCCGGACCTTCGCCTGGTCCACCTGTGGCGTCTGGCCTTTCTCGCGAATGTGGTGCACCACTTGGCTAACGCCCTTCTTGATCACGCCACGGGTGGCACGCGGTGTGGCCTCGGCCTCTACCCCTCGGCGCTCCAGCTCAGTGGCGAAGGTCTCTCGCCACTTCTGCGGGTCGCCCTTCTTCACGTTCAACCGACGGCCGTCATAGCCCAGGCTCTTCACCGTCAGGTGGACGTGGGGGCTGTCCGTGTCGGTGTGTAGCGCCATGACATACTGATGATTCTGGCCAAACTGTCGTTTGGCGAATGCTCGGACGGCATTCTTCACGTCACGCGGCTCAGTGCCGGCCGGCATGGACATGATGATGTTGGTCGTGTCGCGGGTGTTCTTCCGGCGTTTGCCCTGGTCCTGCGCCCAATCCTTGGCCAGGGCGCGAACCTCGTCTTTCCCTTTGATCACATCGCCATGTTCGTCCTCAAGCTCCAGGTTGCCATTGCGGCTGATGTAGTCCAAGTGGGATTGGACATGATCGGCTCCCTTGGCATTACCGGTGATCTTCACCATGACCTCGGGCGCATAGTTCACAATTCGCCGGACACGCGCACGGTTGCCGGATTGTCTACCCTTGTTCTTGACCGGGCCTTCCAGCAGGTCAGTAATTGTGTCGTCAACCAGGCTACCCATCCTTCCTCCCTCGAGTAGCTCTCAGCGTCGCTTTCGCTTCAATCCCGACGCGTTCCAACTCGACAGCGAAGGCCTCCCGCCAATCCTGCGGGTCGCCCTTCTTCACATGCAGCCGGCACCCATCATGGCCAAGGTTCCGTACCGTGAGTTGGACATGTGGGTTGTCGGTGTCCGTGTGCAAGGCCATGACATACTGATAGTTCTGACCAAACTGCCGCTTGGCGAACGCTTGGGAAGCCTTTTTTAGCGCCTGCGGCTCGGTTCCGGCCGGCATCGACAGAACGATATTAGTGGTATAACGGGTGTTCTTGCGCTGCCGACCTTGAAACCTCGACCAGTCTTTAGCCAAGTCACGGACCATATCTTCAGTGAAGGAGAACTGACCGCTTTCGTCCTCAATCTCTACGGCTCCATTCTTACTGATGCGAAGTAAATCACTCTCTACTTGAACCGCATCGTAGGCATTACTGACGATCCGCACGACGACTTCCGGCTTATCCATCACTCCTCCACCGATTCATGTTCCTGGACAGAAGATTGGCCACTTGGTCCTTGTGCTGATCAATTCGATCGGCCAGCGCCTCGATGGCCTCCCGCTTAAGCTTGTCACTCTCTCTGAATTCGATATTTAAAACCCTAGTGACCTGGTTCAGGTTTTTACCTATGGCACGCAATTCCCGGTTTGACTCCCGCAAGGCGGCCACCTCGGCGTCCGTCAGCACGGGCTCTTGATACAACTCAGCCAGGACCAGCGCCATGACCCAACTGGTTCGGTTGGGATAGCCCTCCTCTCGGGCGCGTTGTGCTAGCCAGCGTTCCTGGGTGGGCGATAGGCGGATGGTAAGTTTTCGGGATCTAGTTTCGATCTCCTGGTCGTCCGACGATACTGCTCTTCCGGCAACGCGCTGAATCATCCGCCGTAGCATGTCCGACTCACGCAGACCGTTAGCCTTGCAGAACTGCGTCCAGGCGTTCTTCTCGATTTCTGTCAGGCGTGCTTCAACTCTCGGCATAGTCCAGTTTTCTCCACCGCTGAGAGGTGGGCTAGGCAAGTTTGCCGGCATACGCCAGCACTTGCCGAATCCTGCCCTAGCCCTAAACCCATACTTTCTTTTCGTACGTAAGAAAAATGGCGACTCCTCGGGCGAGGCTAGCAACCACAGGTATACGCGTTAGGCTTCGCCATTAGTAATACGCACGGACCCTTGAACACCTTTGGAACATTCAGAAATTTCGTGCGCACGAAAAGCTGCATGTGCTATTGGCTGCGTTGCCATCCTCGATCCCAAGGGCTTCGCCATTAGTAATACGGACGGACCTGTCTCAAACCTGCTCGTCGCCTAGGGCTGAGCCAGAGGCTTCGCCATTAGACATAGGGGAGGGACTTTGAACACTTTCGGTTGATCCGGCTCCCGGTGGTGAAGCTTCGGTTTCAGCACGCTCGCGCCGACGCCTAGCCATTTCAGCTTTCATCCAATGGCCGGCGTCACGCATCTCAGCCCGCAGGTCCTCGATCTCTTTGGGTGTCAAACGGCGGTAGCTCATGGCGTCTCCTCCTGTGATGTAGCACGCCGGAGCCCGGGATATATCGCTGCGCGCCATCGCCACTGCAGCATGCACACGGCAATACCTGCCACACAGACAAACAGGGTACGAGCAGTCTCGCCATCGCCAGCAAGGGTGCCGCTGACCAAACCAGGCAGTTCGGGGAGCAACGCCACGGACAGCAGGATACCCACCACCAGTAACAGGCCCGAGAGTCCCAGCTCACCGCCTCGCTTCACTCGCGCCCAGCGGACGCACAAGGTACCAATCCACTCAGTTCCCATCGTTTCAACCTCCCGTAATCGTGTTGGCGCTGAAGCGCTTCTGATAGGCCCGCCGGGCAGCCCTGCCGGCCTTGTAAACGCCTTTTGCTGGAGCCGCCGCTGCCGCACCAGCTAGGCGAGCGTCACGCTGGACACCGCGATATTGACGCCGGATCGTAGAAGGCCGCATTGCGTTCATGGCCGAGCCGAGGGCACCTTGCGTTGCAAGCGCGATACCGCCGCCCAGGGCCGACGCCATGGCAGGCACCTGCTTGAGGAACAAGAAACACAGTCCGAAGAACACTACAAAGACAGCAGCATCCCACATGGTGGTCAGGTCTCCGCCGCCTGCCGTCATCCTGTCCAGGAACAATTCACAGAATTCGAGAGCCAGTCGTCCGCCAGCGGCGGCAAGGACCAGGATCATCCCGAAATTCATCACTTGACCCAGCCAGCTCTCGAACCACCGCTGCGTGGTGTTGAATAGAAGGCCAATGATGAACAGTGGGCCGATGCCCAGCAGCAGCGTAGTCATAATCTTGCTCAGCAAGATAAGGAACGCCACGATAAAGGCCACGGCGCCACCCGCGGCAAGGATGGCTAGGGCAATCAGGTACAATCCAAAATTACCGTTCATCACGCCAGCCTTGTCCCAGGCCCGGTCCGCTATCTCGAATACCCGAGAAAAGAGTTCGTCCATGATGCTGGCCATGCTGTCGGCAGGTGTGCCGGTTATAACAGCCGCGATTTCCTCCGGGCCGTGGGCCAACACATCAACGACAACATCCATATAAGTGCCGACTGTCAGGCCCAGGGTCATGATGAAGCCGATACGGATGATGCGAAAAACACCTTCCTGCAAGGGCTCACTGACCTTTCCAAACATCATCATGTAACCCCAGACGGCAATCCAAAGGATCATCATGCTGGTAAAGATCGGTGTGATGTAGGCGACCACATCCCCAACAGTGCTGGATATATAGGTGTCAAGGGCATTTTCGACGAGCTCGAAGGCCCCTTGAAAGAGATCCATAAGGCCTCCTTACCAGATATCGCGAGGTTCGCCACTGGACAGCAGTCGCTCGGCTTCCCTGGCATTGATGCAATTCGAGTCGTCTTTCAACTCGCCGGGGTTGTTGGCGCACATACCCAGGATCGCCTGGCGTTCGTCGTCGTGAGCCTGATACCAGTCCACAGTCTGCACCGGCCCGGTTTCCGGGGTGTCGTCAAGGCAACCTGTCAGCACGACGCTGGCCAGAGCGACGATCACAAGATTTCGTGCGCACGAAAATTTCCTGATACTCATGGGGCCTCCTTACCAGATGTCGCGGGGCTCGCCGGATGACTCGATGGCCATCTGCTGCACGCGCTGGTTGTGCATTGCCCTGTTGGCCTCGGCTTGCGACCGGAGCATGGTCAGCTTGGCCATCTCGTTTTGCAGCAAGACTTCCTCGGTGCCGATGCGGGCCTGGAGGTCGAGAACGTCTTTCTGATCCGGGCTGTTGTTGACCTCGGCCACCAAGCCGGTCAGCTCGCTGAAACGCTCCTGAGCCTGCTCTAGGGACTTTTGGGACTGGCCAAGCCAGGTCGCCGTGTTCTGGTTGCCGCTGTCGTACAGGTCCGCCACGTCACCGGACAGGCCGTGTTCGTTCGCGCTCCTAACACCGGCAGCGCTTAGCACCTGGTTAGGATCGACGTTCACGGCAGTGTCATAGGCCGAGTCGATGACGCCAGCCAAGCCACGGGAACCACTCATGCTGTCCAGTTGCCTATTGGCCGTTTCGAGCTGGTCTTGCAGTTGTTCGAGCTGGCTCAGCATGTGCTCTACTTGCAGGATCTGCTGGGCCAGGTTCGACGTGTCGATGACGGGAATCCCGCCAGCCATGGCAGGCTGCGATAAACCGATGGTGGCCGCGAGGGTGAAACCAGCGATTTTTCGTGCGCACGAAATTTTGTTGCTCATGATCAGACCTCCTTTTGACGATTCTGGCGGGTCGCCTTGGCCTCCAGACGCCGTTTCGTCCTCTGGAGAGTGAGCGACCGTTTTTCAAAATCCAGGCTTTTCAGGTCGATGGATTCCATCACCTCTTTCATCTCCTCGATGCAGGTGAAGAAGTCTTCGGGAAGGGCTTCCAACCCTTCGGTGAGAAAATCGCAAGCGTAACCGGCTATGATCACCAGGGTTCGAATCTCACTCTGGATGGCGTGCTCTTCGACCGCGTGTGATCGGTACAGCCGTGACAGGCCACTGTCGGTGAAGGTGGGTGTGATACCCTGTTTGTTAGCCATGGATGCCTCCTATGCAGGCAGTCGTGGTTAGGCGCGGTCGGGGCCATCACCCCCGTTCCGCGCCGCTCGAATCTTATGTGCGGAGGGTTCTGCGCATTTCTTCTACCGCAGGAGCTCCAACCTTATCGCTGCCGTAATTTCTGGCTATGAGGTCTGCTCTTTGCTGGCCCAGCAACTCAGCCATCTCGGCCCGCGTTAATTTTGATTCGCGCCCAGGATAGTTCTCAGCTTTGGCCACCCCGCCATTATTTCTTGATGTACTCTGTGTTGTATTCTCTGTAATAGATTTGCCCTTTGGTAGAATCAAGGTTTGACCATCCTGATCACCAGATTGGCCAGAAGGGACAGTAGAATCTACCAAAGGGAAAAACTGGGAATTACAACCACTTCCAGAAGGCTCTTCGTCGAGTTGCTCCGCCAGAAGCTCAAGCAAGCGCTCGCAGTTCACCCGATACCACATTTTTGCAGGAACATCTCTCCTTTCCTCTTCCAATACGCCAATTTCCACTAGCGATTTCCTAGCGTTAGCCTGCTGCTTTGGAGAAAGTCCAGTCTCTGATTCCCAACTATCTCTGCCACGCTGATTTTTGTAAAACCACCCACCTCTTTCCTCCGCCTTGGTGTTACGTGTCCAGTAAAATGCTTGGCTAAGGAAGACTGCACCAGGAACTGAAACGCCGGGAAGGAGCGTGAACGCGGCATGATAGGCGACTACCCTACCCAGGATTTTCTGCACTACCGACGGACTAACACGCGCCATATTCAGAAGGCTCCAAATCCAGGGCGTCTTTTACTTGGAGCGTCCGGAAATAGACACGGCGCCCCACCTTCACCATCGTCGGCTTCAGCTTTCGAGAGACCTCAGTATCTGAATAAAGAGAAACCCGCACGCCATCTGGTGAGCGACCAAGCAGGTCCGCCAGGTCAGTTATGCTCATTAGAAGGCCGAATCGCCCGACAAGATAGTCATCTACAGTCATGGTTAGCACCCATCAATCGAACATTGACGAAATTGATGCTAACCAATCCAAGAAAAAGCTCAACCAAGCAAGTTACAATCATCAATCAACATGACACAACTTGATTTTCAAGATATATCACTTTGATCAACCCATTCTTGTTTTAATTACTTAAAAGCAATTCCAATCAAATAGTTAACAAAAAATAATAAACCTACACAAATATTTTAGCGCCGCCACCCCCAGCCTCAAACCATAGGCGAATAAGAATAATAATATGCTTATTATTCTTATTATTGCACAGGCTACATACCTGCCTTCCACCCGCCCATTTCTTGGCTGGGCTCGCCACCAGCTTATCCTTGATGGTACCCAGCCAATTATTTCATATTTAATATTCTGTACGATACAAAATACGATACGGAATACAGTACAGAATATGATACAACCCCCCTTATTTTCGGACTGAGAATGGGTGAGGTCTAATCAGGAGGGAAGGGAGTTTGATGGGCGGCACAATGGTAGTAATAGCACACGTATTACTATTGCCACCCATGCACGTGTGAGGTTTGGCAAGTTGCTTTAAATTCGGTCTAGCTTCGCGACCAGATCTTCCGCCCGCAGGTGCGTATACCTCCTCAGCATCTGCATTGACTTGTGACCACTGATCGCGGCGACCTCCTGGTCGGATAGCCCCGCTTCTACCAACCGGCTGACCGCCTCATGGCGTAGGTCGTGAAAGCGGAAGTCATCGAGTCCGGCCTTCTTCTTCGCCTGGTTCCAGAGCTTGGTGTAGGCATAGGGGCTGCGCTTGCCGTCCCTGCCAGGTTCACCGAAGAACACCAGGTCGCAGTCGAACGGTCGCACCGGGTTGTGCAGCGCCTGCTTGAATACCTCGGTGGCCGCCTGGGTCAGCGGCACCAGGCGGGCTTCGTTGTTTTTGGTGTCGGTGAGGCGTACCACGCGGCGTTTCACGTCGACCTGGGAGCGAGTGAGGGTCAGGATCTCTGACGAGCGCATGCCCGTCTCCAGGGCGATTCTGGCGACCCAGGCCAGCATGGGGTTGCTGTGCTGTCGCAGCACGGCGAAAAGCCGCTTCTCCTCGTCGGGGCTCAGGCGCCGGTCGCGCCCTTCCCCCGGGCTGGGCTTGCGGATGTTCTGAACGGGGTTGTAGGTCAGGCCCAGCCCCCACTCCTGGATGGCCACAGTGTAGAGGTGGCCGAGCAAGGCGAGCTCCAGGCGCACCGTGTTAGGGCTGATGGGCTTTCCCCGCTGCCCGAGGCTGTTCAACCGGTCATCGCGGTAGTTGGCAACCAGGTCTGGCGTCAGAGCTGCAAGGGAGTATTTGCCCAGGTGCTCAATCAGCGTGTTGGCCTTGTGGCGCTCGCTCTTCTGGGTGCTGGGCTTCTTGGTGGGGGTAACGTCGGCGAGATAGCGCTTGAGGGCAGCTTCAAGTGTCATGCGCTCCGAGGCGCTGCGCTGGATATAGACACCGCGCACCATTTCGTCTTCGGTGCGGCGCGCCCAATCCTGGGCATCGCGTTTGGTGCGGAAGGTCTTGGCGGTGGTGGGCCAGCCGGTCTTGCGGATGACGGCTTTCCAGCTACCAGAGGGGGTCTTGACGATGGTGGCCATGAAAAACTCCAGGGGGCTGAAGGATCGGCACTGTACCGAAACTGTACCCTTGGACTATGGGACTCACCAAAGAAAATTCTTAAGTAGCTGATTTGAATGGTGGGCCCAGCTGGACTCGAACCAGCGACCAAGGGATTATGAGTCCTACCAAGCTACCTGTAGGTCACACAAAGGCAAAGCTTGGAGGGTCTACCCCCTGTCGAGCCTGACCGGCACTGCAGCGTGGAGGGTTCTGAAAGAGGCAAAACGCCTTAGCCACATTGCTTCTATTGCTTCCACTGCCCGTTATAGCTTGGCAATGCGTGCAGGTCAACCCAGCCATGGGATGGATAATGCGCCACACCAAGCCTCTTGGTACGGCTCAATTTTCTCGTTGAATGAAGGTGTTGCTGCCAGCATGAGGAAGTGGGTACGGCATCGCAATCTGCTCAAACACCTGACGCCCACGGCCGTGGCTCAGTTGGAAGCCCCCACCGGGCTGCTGCCCAGACGACCGCCCATGGCTGCGTCCCACAGCTTGCCATGCTCTACGGGCTAAAGGGGGGCATCGCCACAGCTGAACAGCAACCCAGTAGAAAAGAGCATACCGATGGCTTTGCGCGGGGATACAGCCCTCGCCTACCCTGGGTCTCCAGGTGCGAAACGCAGGTTGAATTGCCGGTAGTCCTGCTGAATGCCGGCGGGGAGCTGTCGGATCTTAGGAAATGGCGCTGCCGCTTCTACAGCCAGAAGGACTGAGCGGTCGACATCCGCATTACCACTGCTTTGCGTGATTGACGCAAGAGTAAAGCTCGCCTGTTGGTCCCAGACGTACGGCCACCTCAACCCCGGCTCCTGACTCAGTACCTGGTGGGATCACCCGAGCCTGCTGGACCGAGCGCCGCACTAGGTTGATGAAGCTGTCGGCGCGATCCTGCCCCTGAACGATATCGGCTACCTTTTTCTGACGGGCAGAGCTCTGGCTAACGTCTACTAGGCTTTGGTCGGGTAGACCGGGAGATTACTCGTCCCGCCCCCCCTCAGATCCGGACGTGCGCAATTAACGCATCCGGCTCCTCAATCATCAGATTCGCTAAAAGGACCATCGGTGCACTACCCTTGCACGCGGCAAGGGAAGACGATCCAGCAGTTGACCTGCCTTCTCCCACGTAATCCCCCCTTTCTGGGAGCGTCGACTCAACCACTTTATCCAGTACCAGATTACCCGGAACCGGAACACCTGGAGCGCTCTGCCATTGTTGCAGATACCGTAATAGGCAAAGTGCCCTTGTACCTTCCGACATAGATGGCGATGCTGGACTTGAAGTGGCAGGTGCCTGTTCGCCCGACACCAAAGCGAAATATGCCTCAGTGCCCGTTTGAATCGGTCCTTGGCCGTTTTCTGCTTGATGATCCAGCGACCGCGCCGAGATTTTCCCCAGTAGTGGGTAAAGCCCAAGAAGTCGAAGGTCTCGGCCCGTTGCTCGCGGTGTGGTCGGAACCGCACCAGCCGGGTCTTGGCTGGGTGCAGGGTGAGCCCAAAGCGCGCGAAGCGCTTCGGCAGCACCTCCAACACCTTGCGGGCATCGGCTTCATTGCTGAAGGCAAGCACGGCGTCATCGGCAAACCTCACCGAGAATGCCCGTCCTCGCAGGCGCGGCTTGACGTCCTTCTCAAACCACTCGTCCAGCACGTAGTGGAGGTAGACGTTCGCCAACATCGGGGAAATCACACCCCCTTGCGGGCTTCCGACCTTACCTCTCTGCCACTGCCCGGCCTCCATTACACCGGCCTTGAGCCACTTGCCGATCAGGCGCAGGATGACACCGTCCTTCACTCGTTGCTGCAAAAACGCACGCAGGTGCTGATGGTCAATCGTGTCGAAGAAGGCCTGGATGTCCAGGTCGATGACCCAGCCACCTCCCATCGACGACAGCCCGTCCCACACCGTCTTGATCGCCTGGTGCGCCGAGCGTCCCGGTCGGAAGCCATACGAGCCATCCCGAAAGTCATGCTCGTAGAGGGGTTCCAGCAGGGCCACCACGGCGCGTTGCAGGGCCTTGTCTTCGAAGGTGGGGATGCCGATCGGCCGTGTGGTGCGTCCATCTCCCTTGGGAATATGGACGCGCCGCACCGGCGGTGCCCGGTAGCGACCGCTCTTGGCCTCCTCCAGCAACCGCTGGATGTTGGCCTCGAAGTCGCGCACGAAGTCGTCCGCCGTCTGGCCATCGATCCCGACAGCGCCGTCTCGGCGCGTCATCAGGTAGGCCGTCTTCAGCCACTGGGCATCGATGTTATGCGCCAGTGACGTGAAGGCACGCTGCGGGAAGCGCTCTGCCAGCGCAGCTATCCGCAATTGTTTCGTGTACATGACACCAGGTTCCTGTGCACCTGTCATGTTTCCCTCTCGCGGTTCTGATGATTGGCCGCCCCTTCCCTCCAGCGGGTCCCGTCGAGCCGGTTCCCCGCCTTCTTAGGTACTATGAGCGACTCCGACTCCCGCCCTTCCGTCCGACCGGCTTCTTGTGCTCACCTGGCCGTACCCCTTAAGCGCCTGTGATTCGCTTCCAGTACCGTCAGGCGCGACAGCACCGGACCGGGAGCTTTCGCAGCAGGCAGCCCCTCGCCTGTGCCATACCCTTCAGGGGAGAAAGGCGGGCCTCCCAGGTTCCTGGGAAACCCCTATGTGGACATGCCCTGCTCTCCGACCCCGGCGACCCTCCCCGCCAAGCCACACAGCGGGTTCGTATTGCCTTCCACTTTCAGAAGAGTGTCGGCGATCGCGACCATGACTATTTCGGGGCTCAATCACACGGCCTATCCACTCGCTATCTACGCTTCACAACAGCGATTACTCGATGCTGCGCAAGACTCGCTACCGGCTGGTGGCTAGCCTTGGCCGGGTGGGACTTTCACCCACTGGGTTTCAATATGCCCTTTTCACCTCCGTTGGTCGGTGTCCTTGGCGACCAGGCTTCTCCTGGCGCACTCTGAAAAGTCCGCTCGCAGGCAGCGGTCTATGCACGCCAGGCATACCATGGCCTTGAAGCTGCTGGCCAACTTGTCGTAGCGAGTGCAGACCCGGCGCAGCTCTTTGACCCAGCCGAAGCAGCGCTCGATGATGTTCCTTTCTCGATAACGAGGCTTGTCAAAGCCCCTCGGGGCACCGGGGCGCGGCTTTCGATGCATCTTTCGCTTGGCAAAGATCGGCTTCATTCGATGACGGTCGCAGTAACGGCGAAGATCGTCGCTGTCATAGCCTTTATCCGCCACGATGTGCTGGCAACGTTTGCGCGGTCGCCCCATGGGGCTGGGCAGGCGCACACGCTCCATGGTGGGGATGAAGTGGCGCGTATCAGCATCCTGTCCCGGCGACACGGTGAATGTCAGTGGCCAGCCGTGGCGATCGCAGACCATGTGGATCTTGGTCGTCAGGCCGCCTCGGCTTCGCCCCAGCGCATGGTCTACGGGCTCTTGGTGCCCCCCTTTTTGCCGCCTCCCGAGGCGGCTCGCGTCGCCCGGATGGAGGTCGAGTCGATCATCCAGGTATCAAGATCCATCAGGCCATCCTCGCGGAGTCGCAGCTGGAGCCGAGCCAGGATGGCCTCGAAGGTGCCATCATCACGCCATTGCCGGAATCGGTCATAGACCGTCTTCCATGGCCCATAGCGCTCCGGCAAGTCGCGCCATTTGGCGCCAGAGCAAAGGATCCAGAAGATGCCGTTCAACACCTGGCGGTCATCTCGGCGGGGCCGCCCCATGGATTGCGGTGGCGACACGATGTCTTCGATGAGGGCCCATCCGTTGTCGGAGATCTCGTAGCGTCCTGCCATACCTCACCTATGCTGCTGCGGCATAGATGACATTAGCAAATTCGACTTTTCGGACAAAGCCTAATGCTTCGTCTTGGGCGGAAGCTGCCTCCAACTGGCGCCGGATGACACTCAGCTCACCCTGTGCCTTTGCAAGGCTGTCTTCCAAGCGCAATAGCATCGCTTCAGATGCCGTGGCCTGCGGGGCTTGCTGAAGAGCCTCTTGCTTCATATCCGCCATCACGCCATTGGTCGGATTGGCGACGAAAGCACCAGTACCGGGCTTGGCAGTGCCACTGTCGACAGCAGCAAGCCCGGACGGCAATACGTGAACGATTACTACAATAGTTACGACTGTAGTACTAACCCGGCAATCTAACAGGTTGCCAAAAAACGCCCTGCATGTCCCATGGTTACGGGACCTGAGGCACACATGAAAAACTGCCGGGTTAACATAAATGTCTGCTAATTTACCTGTTCTCCAGGTGCGGTCTCAACATTTCAACATCTGTATGCACATATTCCAGCGTTGTTTTTACACTAGAATGCCCCAGAAGGGCTTTAGTGATATGAAGATTCCTATCAGGCTCCCTCATTAACTCAGTCCCAAGAGTATGCCGAAATCGATGTGGGGTAATTCGGCAACCACAGGCCTCTGAAAGCAAGTCGAAGAACCGCTCAACTTGCCAGGTGTTCATTTTTTCAGATCGGTGCCTTTCGCTAAAACGGTTAACATTGAATAGCTGCTCTCCTCTCTCGAATCCCATCACTCTAGCCGAGTTCATAAGCATTTTTAAATGCGGCTCTAATGCAGTCGAGATAGGTATCGTATGCTCCACCCTGTTCTTTGCCCCTTCAGATGAGGCCACGATATATCCATCCCTAATATTCACATCCCCAGGAGTAAGATAAAGAAGCTGCCTAAGCCGCATTCCTGTGTGATAGAAAGTCTCAAAAACAACCCTCCAAAACCATGCCGGATGTATCCTTTCTGGCTTAGCCCTAACCTGCTCCAGCTTTTCCGATAGCATCAGGCATTCCCTAGCAAGCTTTATTTGCCCCTGAGTAAGCACTTTCTTTTTCTTCTTGTACACAGAAACCCCAACCCCGGAAAACGGGTTTTTCATGACAGGGAGATAGCCGTGATCTATCCCATGCTTATAGATTGCCCTCAAATGCCTCACATAGTTATTCCAAGTGATTTCAGATATCTTCCTCTCGAAAACATTACCTATGGAGTGCTCCCTCCACTCCAAAACATGATCACGGGTGACTTCGCAAGCAAGAAGATCATCACCTATGTAAGACTTGAAAATACCCAACCTGCTTGCATATGTTTTCTGAGTTGCCGGACGAAGCCAGCGATCCTTAAGAAAAACTGCCAAAAGCTCATCCAAGCTTAAAGCGCTCATAGGTTGCCCTCAGAGTCAAAAAGGAAAGGATTGCCTGAATTGTGAGTTTCTAGGCTCACTGGCATAGTCATGGAACACTCCTGCTATCAGCCAGACTGCCCTAAAAACCACCGGAACCGCTTCACCGGCAAGCTATAGGGAATACGACTCCTCTCCGTCAGCCAGCGCTTAGAAAAATAGGATTGCAACAAGTCGTCAAAGGTAAATATTTTCATTCTTCAGGTTTCCCATCAATCAGGTCAATAAAGGGGTTATCAAACACCTCTTTACCCCGCTCCATCAGGTCATCCTTACCCACAAGATACCCAGACAGGGTGCTCGACTTCTTGTTTGGACCGATCACCTTCACCTTGTGAAAACTTCCGCCATCCTTGTTCTTCTTGTGAAGCTTCAGCTTCTGGAATGAATCCTGAACTTCTTTCCACTCCTTCTCTTCTCTGTTCACCTCCTGGCAGTAGCGCTTGAATACCTTAGGGCTCACTATAAACAGTGTACCGTCTACTGCATGAACCAACGCCTTCGAGTCGTTCATTAATATCTTGTGAGTTTTCAGCCCGTCTCGCAGCCAGGCTAGAAAGTCTTTCCCGGGTGATGTCTGTCCAGAAGATGCATGATGCGCAACCCCTTCGTCACTCTCAGCAGGGCCTTGCCCTGGCTGCTCCTCTAAACTTGGCTCTGCTTTCTCATCGCCGCCTGTGGCGATATCAAGAATGGAGGCTTTCAAATCATCCTGGATTTTCTCGACGCTACTCGAGTCAGTCAGCTCACTTAATGTTTCCACAGACGCAGGTACGTCATCTGGTTCCGGTTCTTTAATCTCTTTCCTATCCGCCGGCTTATTTCCATCACCTTCAATGGCCTCGACATTCCCCGAGAAAACCTCTGGCTCCTCATCACCGTTCCAAACGAGAGACTTGTGAACCTTGAGCATGAAAAGGTCTGTTCGCCACTCCCCCATCTCGACTACGCACTTCCAGACAGAGCGCCCTTCCGGGTTCTCCATAATCAGGCCATGGGACTGCATTTCGTCATAGAGGCGAGACTCATTGGTTGGCACACCCTCGATGCCATGAGAAAGCAGATAGCTCTTGATTTCTCGTGGCACCAGCGGCGTCACCAGCCACAGCGCCTCAGACGTGACAAACCCCTGAGCGCCTTTTTCATTGAGCCGGATCTTTTCTGTAACGATGTGGCAAATGGCACCTTTCAGCTTGCTCTGCAGGGACTCCCGGGGGGGCTTGTCGATATTGGAGACCTTGCCGCCCAGCGACTTGGCCACGCTGGCCCTGTCAGCCTGACTGACAATTTCACCGATAACCCCGGATCGTTCTGAGTGACCGCTTACGGTATACATCACCAGGCCAAACAGGTCCGGCTGGCTTCTCAGCCACTCGAGACCAGAGTTACCCACTACTTCCTTGCACAGCAGCAGATTGGTAGCAGAGTGCAGGAAGTAATCGCGCCCTTTGACATAGCGAACACGATACCTGTCGGGAATCACACCTTCCCAAAGGCACCACCTTCGACCAGATTTCAGATGGATATCGATGTCGACGATGGCCTTGGCAATGTCATGCAGCAGGCAGGCATAGATCACTGCCACACTCCACAGCTCCCCTGTGGAAGACTGCTTTTCAGGAGACTCCTTGGGTGGCAGCAGGTGTTGCCGGCGCAGCCTCAGTCCAAACACACAGGTCTCGAGCCCATGGTCCAGCATTCCGCCCGGGTAACTGTGGTGGTGAGACTCCGAGGCAGGCAACAGCTGAATCCGCTCGGCATATCGCTGCACCGGCTCTTTGACGTAAGCATCGAACACGGGCTGTGTCAGCGAGGTGCTTTCTTGAATCGCCTTGAGCAGCTGTTGCCGATATGGGGTAGCCAGCAGTTCCGCACCGGTGCGCGGGGTTTCCCAATCGGCGTCACCCTGCACGCTGCCAGCGTCAGTCGAGCCACGGCGCCCGCGTAGAAAATTGAGGATCAGCAAATTTCGCTCCTCTGGATGCAATCCATGCATCACAGCGGTAGTCCCTGACGGGCACCAGAAGAAACGTTAAATGCGATGAGAAGGCTTTACCCCAAGGCACTCCTTGCCCTGGTGCAATAGCTATGGGATGCAACCCAAGCGAGAATGATTTTACTTATCAGACAAGTTACATCACTAAGAAAATCACCATATTCTTAATGAGATATATCTTAATTGTTTGTCGCCTATATCTTACAACCAAGGTCTAGAATTTACAGGCATCAGCTTGGTGAGCGTGAAGAAAAGCCCCCTCCGAAGAGGGGGCATGGGTTGGGTATCGGTCAGGTGACCAGCTGCCTGGCCAGGGCCATCTCCACGGAATCTCCATCCGTATTGAGGGCATCCAGGCCCGACTCGGGCACGTCTCCCGACGTGCTCTGAGCCACGGCGATCTTCTTGGCCATCAGCGACAGGCAGGCGATCTGCGACGATCCGGCATAGCCGAGGTAGAGCACCTTCACCGGCTGCCGCTGGCCGATCCGCCAGGAGCGGCGGGCGGCCTGCTGCAGGGTGTAGACGTTCCAGCCCGTCTGCATGAAGACGATGGTGGGGAAACCCAGCAGGTCGAGCCCGGTCTTCACCAGGTCCGGATTGGTGATCAGCACGTCGACACCGCGGTCGACCTGATCGGCAATCCAGTCCTCGCGCCGCTGGGTCTCCACGCTCGAGCGCAGCACCGCGACCTTGAAGCCGGCCTGGGTAAGCACCGCTTTGAGTCGGCTGCTGGTATCGCGCTTGCCGGTGTAGGTCGTGTAGACCAGCACCTTGCGACCCTCCGCCTTCTCTCGCCGGCAGATCGCCACCAGCTCGCGCTCCTTGGGCATCGGCTGTTGCTCGCCGTAGAGGCTCTTCACGAACGCCAGCAGGCTGCCCGAGCGCGGATGCTTGACCGTCTCCGGTCGGAAGCAGCAGTCCGGCCAAGCCAGCAGCGCATTGAGCACCACGCCCAGCAGGGTGGTGTCCTTGCGTGCCAGCGCCTGTCTGAGCTCGGCGGTCAGTTGACCCTCGAGCCGCCGGTAGGCAAAGGCCTGCTCGTCGTCCATCGGCACCTCGATGAAGTCTTCATCGTAGGGCGGCAGCACGTTGCCACCGATGTCCTTGAGCTTGAGGAAGACGGTGAAGGGCAGCACGTAGCGCATGATCCCCTTGGGACCGAAGCCCGGGGCCTTGACGGTGCGCACCGACAGCTTCTTGCCTCGCGCTGTCTTGTGCGAATCGCCGTCGCGCTCGGTGTAGATGTCCTTCAACACCCCGTGGTCACGCAGGAACGACATGGCCGCAGGCCCCATCGATCCGCGCCCGTTGGGGCGATACCCGTCCTCGAGCATCTTCGGCGTGAGGATGCGGAACAGCAGGTGGAACAGGTCGTCGGCATAGCCGCCCATCAGGGTGCCGGTCAGCAGCAGCGACTTGCGCGCCTTGGCTGCCAGCACGCCCATGGCCTGGCCCTGGGCCGACCCGGCGTTCTTGTACTCATGGCCTTCATCCACGATCAGCAGATCGAAGGTGTGATCCGGCAGCTGCCGCTTGATGAACTCGGTCGGCTGATAGCCGCCTTCACCGAATCCGAACTCCATCGTGGCCATGGCCCGCTCCATACGGGCCGCCTGCCGGTCGGAGAACACCAGCTCGCCATTCTCATCCATGAGGTTGATGAACTCGTGGATGTTGTCGCCCAGCAGCGTGGCCAGGAACTCCTCGCCAAACTGCTGCACCAGGCGCTCCGAGGAGACCTTGCCGATGGTAGGCAGCTTGCGCAGCGCCTTGAGCACCAGGTCGCGTTGCAGGCTGCCCGTCGCCCGCTGTGGCCGCATCAGCGTCCAGAGAGGGCCGTGACAGTGCCGGCACTTGTGGCGCCGTTCCTCGCGGAGAAACTGCGACAGCGATACCACCTCGTTGTCGCTGTCGATCACCGTGCCACCGCACTGGGGGCAGGCCGCCAGCTCGCCACCCGGCACGCGCTTGCGCGCCGCGGCGGGTCGCCAGTGGAAGCCCATGCGCATGCGCACTCGCCCCAGGATGAAGAACTCCGGCCGCCCATCGGACGGCTGGCCCAGGGCCTCACGGAGCTTGAGCAGCTTGACCAGGGTGTCCGGGCCGTTCAGCACCCAGACCCTGGCCTGATCGACGGTCTCCAGGATCTCCCGCCGCCACTTGTAGACCAGGTGGGGCGGCGCGATCACCAGGAAGCGCCGATAGCCCTCGCCGTGACAGACCGCCGCGGCGGCAATGGCCATCATGGTCTTTCCGGTGCCCATCTCGGCGTTGATAATGCCCGCCGGCTCGTCCCGGTCGAGCAGCAGCGCCGAGATGGCTTGGACCACCTCGGCCTGCTCGGGGAAAGGCGCCCGCTTGAGGGCCGCCATGACGGCCTGGCGACGAGGGTTGGCCTCGCCGTCATAGACCGGGGGATGAGAGCGGTTGAGCGAGGCCAAAAGGCCATCGCCAAACTCCTCCACGAAGGCGTTGAGGTCTACCTGAGGCCCGAAAACCTCGCCAGACTGCGCCATGCCGGCCGGCGCCGGCAGCTGAGTGATGTTGTTCATGTCCGTCTCCTTGTGCACAAGAAAACGGCGGACACTCCCCTCCCCTGGCGGGTTGGAAAGGCCCGCCGTGGGGAATGGCGCCCGGGGCGCCGGTCAGTAGTCGTCTGGCAGCAGCAGCGTGGTAGCGCTGCGATCCGCCTCGGTGATGATCCAGACGGTGAGCGACTCACCGATCCGGTAGGACGAGAGCAGCCTGTCACCGTGCATCAGGGCCTGCTCGTTGCTCTGGCGGTCCTCCTCGGGCACGTCACCCCAGTCGCCGGTGACGTGTCGTCGGAGCAGCGCCATGGGCGAGACCTCGCCCCGCTCCACCAGCTCGTTCACGGCCCGAGTCATCACCACACGCCCTACGTCGAAGCGGCGTGGATCCGGCCTCGCGGCACGTTCAGCGACCCGGTTGAGCGGCTCTGGCGCATCGCCTGCCTCGGCATCGGCCGTCTGATCACCCTCTTCCGGCTCGCCATCATTGCCCGCCGGCGTCGAGGTAATGGTCAGCAGCTGTCCACAGTGCGGCGAGTTCGGCGTCATCTCCCAGGCGCGGATCACCGGCACGAAGCGGTCGGTGAGCACGCGGGTCTCGGTGATGGAACCATCCTCCCGCTCGGTGAACTCGGTCTTGGCGACCTTATCCTTGTGGGTGTTGCCCTTGACCACCAGGCAGCGGCCGTTGGGCGCAGTGACCACGCCGGAGATCGCCCCTGCCGCCAGCGACAGGGCCAGATGCCAGGAGGAGAGTCGGCGCACCGGGGGACGCGGCGCTTGGCCGGTCTTCCCGAACGCGCCGCCCACCTCGGGCCAGAGCCCCTGCAGCCGCCCGACTTCATCGGCCAGCTGCTCGGCGTCGAGCGACACGCGGTAGAAGTGGCGCAGCTCGCCCTGAGCCGCCGGTACCACGTAGGGCTCGAAGGGCCACACCTCCGGGATCACCTCGGGCGTGACCTCCTTGCCTCCTACGCGCAGCAGCTGGGCGCGCATGGCCTTGGCCTCCTGGCTGCGCTCCGCCTCACGGCGTCGCACCCGACGACCCAGGATCACCACCTGCTGGAAGTCATCCACGGCAGCGCGGAAGACCCTCAGCTCGGTGAAGTGGTTGACCAGCCAGCCGGTCAGCTCCCTGTCCAGGGCATAGTCGGGGACGATCAGCACCATCACGCCCCCATATTGCAGGGTGCCAACGGTGCGCTGGTAGAACAGCTTCTCGAGGCGCCTGCGCCCCTTGCCCTGATAGCTCTCGTAGCCGGCGTGGTCGGCCAGCAGGTCGCCATAGGGCGGGTTGAGCCACAGGCAGCCCATGCTGCGCGGTGAGATCACCGTGTCCATCAGGTCGCCCTGTAGGCCTCTATCCACCAGGCGATCCATCGAGGCAGCCCGCTCGGCGTGATACTCCACCCCGCAGGCCTGAACGCGTTCGCGCCCCAGGTGATGGGCCAGCTCGGCGATGGCAGCGCCCTCCCCCGCACAGGGATCGAGCACTCGCATCCGGCCGGCGCTCGCCGGGCTGAGCGCCTGAAGCACCCGCTCGAGCGACGCCTCGTCCGTGGGGAAGTAGCCATTCCTGGCGAAGTTGCGCGCAATGCGCTGAAACATCAGTGCCATGCGACACCTCCTGTCGGTTGGGTGTGGTAGGCGCGGCCAGAACGGCCGCACCGCGGTGGAGCAAGAGCTCAGGGCTCGGGGGTGAGCACGCCGGCGCGGATCATGCCGCTGAGGCGTGGGGCCAGGTCGTTCTCATCGAGTGAGATCTCCCAGGCCTGGATCGGCCCCTGTGAGAACGGGGCCGGCAGCACCGCATGCTGGGCATGCAGCAGCGTCATCACCGGCGCCCGCCAGTGATCCAGCAGGGGCAGCGGGCAGAGCTCCCGCACACGAGGCCACAGCTGGTCATCCACCGGGTAGGTACCCTCCTCGTCGTCGAGCAGGGCGATGCTGTGCAGGTTGGCGCGATCCGGTGTAATGCAACGCTGGTCGAAGAGCCACACGTGCACTAGGGTGCCGAAGCGCGTCTGCCGCAGCCGGGCGGAGCGCCGGGAGTAGCGGTCCATGTCGCCAAAGACCATGGGGTGGCGAGTCTCGCCCTGGCAGAGGTGCAGGGTATCCAGACCATTGTCTGCCGCTGGTAGCGTCAGCCTGGCCAGCAGCTCCTGGAGCGCCGTATCCCGCCCCCACAGGGAGAGAAACAGGCACTCACGCTGCCGGCCAAGGCAGAACGCGTCGGCGTACAGGTCCAGGCACTCATCGAGGGTGTAGAGCTCGGGCATGAGGGTCTCCATCGGTTAGCGAAGATCGATGGGGACATCCCGAGCCCAGGGCATCGAGATGCCCCGGTGGGGAGTGGCTGCCTCAGGCAGCGGCTTGCCAGGTCTGCGTCGGTGCCTGGAACTGGTAGCCCAGTTCCTTCAATCGACTCACCTGACGGCGGAACAGCGCTCGGTCCACGGTGGGGTCGAGCTTGACGCTCTGCCCCAGGGGCCAGAGCAGGCCGAAGAGCTCGGCGTCGGGATTGGCTTCCTGGCCAGCGGCGTGGGTCTCCGGGGCTTGCGGCCCTGGTCCCTCACCAGCATCAACCTGAGGCGGCGGCGCAGGTGGCGCCATCGGCTCGCCCGGTCCAGACATGGATGGGGCAGGAGGCGCGGGAGCGGCCTCCTCCTCCAGCGGATCCATCTCCGCGGAGTCGAAGCGTGGGCCATGCTGGGTCACCAGCATGCCGTCCTCGGTCAGCAGCATCTCGCCGACCTTGGCGCGGACCTCCACGACCAGCCGGCCACCGGCGAAGTAGCTCGCCGGTCGAATCTCGAGCAGCAAAAACTCGCCCTCAAACACCCCTTCGCTGAACTGATCCAGCTGTGGGTCCTTGATGACGAACTCGCCGATCGAGGCCGCCAGCCGGCCCACATTGAAGGGGCCGTTGCGCCCATGAATGGTGCGGACGGTGAGCCGTCCGGGAATCTTGATCATCACCAGACTCCTGTTCGACAGGATGCAAGAAGAGTGGACGGGGCCAGCAGTGCCGGCCCCGTCCAAGCGGCCTCGGGCAAGGGCCCGAGGTGTCAGAGGTAGCCCCGCTCGGCGAAGGAGACCGAGTCCGAACCGCCGACCACGATGTGGTCGAGCACGCGAACTTCGATCAGACCCAGTGCCTCTTTAAGGCGCTGGGTGATGCGTCGGTCCGCATCGCTCGGGTCGGGCTCCCCGCTGGGGTGGTTGTGGGTGAAGATCACTGCACCAGCGTTGTGGTGCAGCGCCGCCTTCACCACCTCCCGCGGATAGACCGAGGCGGAGTCGAGGGTGCCGTGGAACAGCTCGCTGAACTCGATCACGCGGTGCTGGGTGTCCATAAAGATGGCACCGAACACCTCGTGGTCGTAGCCGGCCAGCTTGAGCCACAGAAACTCACGTACCCGATTGGGCGTATTGAGCTTCATGCCCTTGGAAACGAAGCGCTCCACCACCTGGCGTGCCGCATCGATGACGCGGTCATCGGGGGCTGCCAGGTAGTTGCCGTCGCTGTCGCACACGAACAGCTGAGACGCGTTGGATGGGGAGTAGCGAGAATCTGCCGGGAGGGCAGCTGCTGAAGTGTGTGTCATGACCAGAACCTCCGGACATGACCGAGACCGCCCCCTCCGGGAGCGATGTCCCGGTCGGGGTGGATAGTGAGGAAGGGTTACGCTGCGGCGAGCAGCGCGTGGTTCAGCTCGTCGTGGCGAGCCACCAGCAGGTAGTCTCCGTGCTGGCGGTCGTTCTGCACCACGAGGGCCTCGAGCTCGAGAGCCAGAGGCTGATGGGGGTTCCCGCTGGGCGGGATGCGATGGTGAGTCAGCCGCACCGCCTGGGTCCCTGCCGGGTACCCGCACAGTTGGCTGGCCACGTTTTGCAGCAGCAGCTGGAATCGTTCGATGGGAGAGACCCCATGCTCCGAGACCACGTGCTCTGCGACATACATGCAGTCATCCATGACACGCTCGCTAATGCGCACCTTGCCCACAAAGCCGTGGTCACGAGCCAGAGACGACATATCGTAGGATTTCATGGTGTATCTCCTGCGGTAATGCACACAGGGGACACACCTTCCCCACCGGGGAAAGTGGATCCCCTGGTGGGTGATGGCACATGAGTGCCGAGGAAGAGGTGCTGCATCCACCCCGGGAGGGCGGCCTCGTTTCGGGATGCGCGAGGCCTTGGGAGGTGGCGTACCGCCAAGCGGCGCACCCTTGAAACGCCTGGATGCCGGGGTTGTCTCAGTTGGTGCCGGTCGAGACCACCGGGCCGCCATCGGCGGTGCTTGCCTGATTAAGGCTACATCGCCGATGCCCATCGTCAAGCACTGGATGGCCAGAACAGGTACCAAGCCCTGTCAAGTCCGGCCGAGGGAAGACTTTGCTGTTGCCATGATCATTTGATTTTCAATTCGATATTGAGCGTTATTTGATCAGAAGAGTCGGCACCCAGCGCAGAAAGGCCACCATCCCGAGCAGTTCCACCAGCGACTGCAGAACGATCACCACGACCGCTGCGCTCCAGGCCTCAGGCAAGGAGAGTGCCAGTGGCAGCATGACGAAGGAGTTGCGTGTGCCGAGACTGAAGGTGAGCGTGCGGCCCGTGGCAGCAGGAAGCCGGAACGCCTGGCTCAACAGCTTGCCGAGGGTCGCCGCGACCACCAGGTAGAGCACGAAAACCGCTACAACCCGCCACAGTAGCATGCCGCTGTCGACCACCAGGCTGACCTGGGAGCCGGCAATCAAGAACACCACCAGTGCCAGCAGGGGGATGGGGAGCCAGCTCATCCCATCGACGACTTCCTCGATGACGATGTGTCGCTCGGCCACCCGTTCGGTCAGCCAGGCCAGTATCAGGGGGGTGACAATCAGGCCAGAGAAGGCCGCCAGCAGGTGGCTGTCGGCTGTCAGTTCGATGGCCAGATCGCCCATCAACCACCAGACATACAGCGGCAGCATCACCAGTTGAACCAGCAGCAGCAACGGGGCGGCTGCAATCGCCCGCGCACTATCTCCTCTACCCAGATGGGCAAAACTGATAAACCAATCCGTGCAGGGGACCAACAGTACCAGGAGCACGCCGAGTCGAATGGCAGGCTGTTCTGGCAACAGCAGCGATAAGGCAGCAACGGCCAGCGGAACCAGCAGGAAATTGCCCACCATTAGCGCCATCATGAATCGCCAGTCGCGAAATGCCCGGGTCAGATGAAGCAGGGGCACCTGGGTGAAGGTGGTATAGAGAAGCACGCCAAGCAGTGGCCAGAGCCATATCTCCCAACGCTGGGTCGTATCCGGCGATCCCCAGCCGATCGCCAGGCCGACCAGGATCGCGGTGAGATAGATCCAGACCTGATGCTGCTCCAGTGTGGCGCGCATGATGTGAACGGTAGCCTCGTCGCGGACTGAGCTGCTGCAGAAGAGAGCCAGTCACCCTAGGCCTCGCCGGTCAACCTTTCAAGGTCGGCAACCACGGCCTCCATGGGGTCGCTGTCGCGGATCAGCAGGCGCGCCTCTCCCTGGGCATTGAAGGCGAAGACAGCGCTGGAATGCGACACATCATAGTTGCCGTCGCTGTCTTCTTCGCCATACCCGTAGGTCACTCGATAGCGGCGTGTCAGCTTATCGAGTGCCGCTTTATCCCCCGTAAGGCCGATGAACTGGGGGCCGAAGGCGTCGGTGTAGCTGTCCAGTGTCTCGGCGTCATCGCGGCGAGGATCCACCGAGACGAAGAGCACCTGAATTTCATCGCGCGCGGTCTCATCCATGCGTTGGGTGGCCGCGTCGAGACGCGAAAGGGTGGTCGGACAGACATCGGGGCAATGGGTGAAGCCGAAGAACAGCAGCGTCGTCTTGCCGAGGAACTGATCGGCGCTCACCGTACTCCCGTTCTCGTCGATGAGTTCGAACGCCAGGGAAGGCATCAGCCCCGAGATATCCTTGGTCTGCCAGTCTGGATTGCTGCAGCCTGCAATCCATAGCGTCACGAATAGTGCCATGATGCATTGGCGCATCCTGCTCCCCCTACTGTGCTGTCGGCGCCACGGCGCGGAACGTGACACCCTGTCGCTGATTGCCGGCGAAATGAAGATTCACCTCGACGTCGTCACCAACGACGAGGGGGCGAACCCGCTTCATGAGCATGAGATGGTAGCCACCAGGGGCGAATTCGACCTGCTCCCCCGCCGCCAGCTCCAGTTGGGCGACGGGCTCCATGCGGGTGACGCCATCCTGATTGACACTGCGGTGCATCATGACATTACCGAAAGCGGGGCTATCCGCTCCTGTCAGGGTGACGCCCTTCTCGCTGGTATTGGTGAGGGTGAAGTAGCCTGCCGCGGGCAGGTCCCCGGGCAGGAGCCGCAACCGCGCCTCGCTGACCTCCAGTTCGGCAGCCGCCAGCGTGCCGGTCGTCGCGATCAGCAGGAGGAAAATCGAGCACCAGCGTTTCGCCAGGCGCGGCAGACTAGGGTGTGGCGTGAGAGACATCAGCGGCATCCTCCTTGCGGGCATCACGGAACAGAAAGCTGAGAATGATCAGAACCCCGATGGCACTCATCATCGTGGCCGGTACCCAAGTCAACAGGCCACCGAGGAGCTGGTCAGTCAGAGGGTCCAGCGGCCAGGCGCGCCCGCATACCTCATAGACATCGAAAATGACACTCCGGCTGAAGACGATATAGGCCCCCAGCACGATCTGCGGCGGAATCACCACCAGCAGGATGGCGATGCGCTTGCCGTAACCGAGGCCGCCCTGCTGCGGCGTGCGGCGATCCAAGATCAACCACCAGAACAGCAACCCATCCAGCGCCATGCTCCAGTTCATCACTTGATACAGGTCGGTACTCAGCATCGCATCGAAGTGGACCTCGGGAATCAACCAGAAATAGATCAGCCCGACGAACAGTACGGGAGCGATCAGTGGATGTTGAAGCGTCCGGTATACAGGGCGCAGCAGGCGCGCGACCGGCCTCCATCCTGAAAAGTGCCTGATTCGGGTCGGCAAGCCGTCTGTCAGTACCGGCAGGGGGGCGGCCAGGGCAATCAGGAAGGGGCCGGCGTGATGCAGTACCAGATGCTGTGCCCGATGGGTAAAGAACATGTACTGGGCGAGGTAGTCGTAATGGGTCTGAGTGACGCCATAGATGGTGGCGACACCCAGCAGGTAGGCAAGGACTCGACCTGCGCCTGTGGCCTCGCCTCGCCGTCGGCGCTGCCGGAGGCCACGCAGGTAGAGCACGATGGCCAGCAGGCAGGCCCCCGACCAGGCCAGCGAGAACTCCCACGGCAGCAGGTAGCCCAGAGCAACGTCGAGGTCGATAGCCCGTCCCTCCCCAGAATCGGCATGCAAACGGTGAGACTAGAAGCCCACCGCGCCATGCGGCAAGGTGGGGCTATAAACGCAACGCCAATGGTCATGTAGAGCGCTATAGATCCTGGATCATCCGCGACCGACGTCAGCGTCACGAGACTGACAAGACTCGCCATGTTGTCGTCGTCATGGCCTGCTCAGCGCGATTTCTGCGTAGATACCCTGGTAGTCTGTGTCATGCGTTTTATCCGGATCCGACGCGGGCTCCGGCTTGGGATTCAGGGCTACCATGCGACCGCTGGGGTCATCCAACAGGCCGCGAAGCTGTTCATAATCGAAGCTCCAGCCCTCGGCCTTGTGTTGGTTGAGACGGGTGATGGTCTCTACCAACGTGGAAATGCTGTTCCCCTCCCCCTCCAGAGGCGGGAATGCCTGAACCAGTGGTTGCCCTTCATGCCAGCCGATCTTGATGGGTTGGTTGACGATTCGGACCTGGGTGCCGGCGGGCACGCGGTCGAAGATCGACTCGATGTCCCCAGGGAACATGCGAATACAGCCACGGCTGGCACGCATGCCGATGCCATCCGGCTGGTTGGTCCCATGGATCAAGTAGCCATCGAATCCAAGGATAATGGCATGGTCTCCCAGCGGATTGTCCGGGCCTGGGGGCACCACGCTGGGCGCCTCTTCACCGCGTGCCCTGGCTTCACGCTGAACCGACTCGGGTGGATACCAGGCGGGGTTCTTGATGTTCATGGTGGTCTTGGTCACACCGAGGGGGGTATCGAAGCCCTCGCGACCGATGCCGATAGGATAGGTCTCGACACGTGATGTCTCGTCGTCATCCACTTCGGGATAGTAGTAAAGGCGCAGCTCGGCGATGTTGATGACGATGCCAGTGCGCTCTGCGGCGGGCAGGATGAAGCGCCCGGGTATGGTCACCTCGGTACCCTCGCCGGGAATCCAGATGCTCACGTCCGGGTTGGCGCGCACGATCTCCCTGTACCCCAGGTTGTGTCGCCTGGCGATATCGAGCAGGGTTTCTTCTCGATCCTCCACCGTTATGCGGTAGGTGTCGCCAATCACATTGCCTTCCTCAGGCAGCGGATAGTGACCGCGGGGCCACTTGTTCTCCTCCTGGGCCTGAGCAACGCCGATGAGCGCGAGCCAGCCTGCCAGCACTCCCACCAGTGTGCGTGTTCGGAGTTGCCACCATGGAGATTTCCTCGCTGTGCCAGAGTGGGATTCGGATAACGCCATCATTCTCTCCCTTTTCGGCTGGACCCTTATCATCCAGACCGACGTGTGTTGAATCGCCATCCAGGCAGCACCAGTAAGGTGGCCAACAGCCAGGTGGGCCAGCTACCGGTTCGGGTGAACGGCGTGTTTCCCACCATGGGCAGCACCTCGCCGCGAAGGCTCGTCGCCTGGAACTGCGGTGCGCGGGCCGTGACACGGCCCTGAGGATCGACGATGGCGGTCACGCCGTTGCTGGTGGCGCGGATCAGGTACCGGCCGTTCTCCAGCGCACGCAGGCGGGCCATCTGCAGATGCTGCAGGGGGCCGATGGAGCGGCCGAACCAGGTGTCGTTGGAGACCGTCAGCAACAGCTCGGCATCGCGCGCCTGCTCGGCGACACGATCGGCATAGATGATCTCGTAGCAGATGGCGTTACCGATGGTGGTTCCGGCGGCGTGGATCGGCCCCTGAGCCTCGGCCCCGGGGGTCATGGTCGGCATGGGCAAGTCGAAGAAGGCGATGGTGTCGGCGAGCAGGCGCTTCAGCGGCAGGTACTCGCCGAAAGGCACCAAACGCACCTTACGATACTGGCCCTCGGCGTTACCCAGGCCGATCACGCCGTTGTAGTTATCGCCGCCGTCGCGCTGCAGGATGCCGGTGAGCAGGGCGGTGTCGGGCGACAGGTTGGACTGTACCCGCTCCAGTATGGGCCGCGCTTTCTCCTCGAACATCGGCAGGGCCGCTTCCGGCCAGACCATCAGGTCGAGCTCGTCGGGCTGCTTTCGTGCTAACGACGTGTAGATGTTGACCGCCTCGCGCTGGCCTTCGGGCGTCCACTTGATCGACTGAGCCAGGTTGCCCTGCAGCAGGGCGACCCGTAGCGGCTCGCCGGCCGGCGAGGTCCACTGGGACGGCAGGGCCAGGGGAGTCAGCCAGAGAGCGGCGATGGGCGCCGCGGCCCACCAGCGGCGGCGCAGGAGCTCCACGCCCAGGGTGCCGGTCAGGGCGGTGATCAGCGACAGGAAATAGACGCCGCCCACCGGGGCCCAGGCCGCCAGCGGCGAGTCCACTTGGGACGTGCCCAGCAGCAGCCAGGGAAACCCGGTAAACAGCCAGGTGCGCAGCCACTCGCTGAGTACCCAGGCGCCGGCGAAGCTGAGGAAGGCCAGGCGTGGGCCCGTGACGCGGCGATAGAGCCAGAAGGGCACGGCATAGAACAACGCCAGGCTGGCCACGAACAGACCGGTGAGGAAGAGCGCCAGGAGCGCCCCCGTATCGCCATAGTCGTGGATCGCGACGAAGACCCAGGAGGTCCCCGAGCCGAACAGGCCCACGCCATAGCACCAGCCGCGGAGGGCGGCTTGAGCGGGTGTCAGGGCATGGATGCCGACATAGACCAGGGCTACCGCCACCGGGCCCAGCCACCACTGCGCGAAGGGCGCGGCGCTGAGGGTGGTCAACCCTCCGGCGGTCAGGGCCAGCAAACAACCGAGGACCGGAGAGAGCCGTCCGACAGGCGTCATGTCCCGGACCGGCTGGTTCTGTGCATCCATGCCGTCACTCAGACAATCTGGGGGAGGGCCGCTCACGCAAGGCCGCCATCGCAAAGGCGATGACCCCCAGAAACAGGGCGATATCCGCCAGGTTGAAGGCGGGCCAGTGCCACTCTCGCCAGTAGATGTCCAGGTAGTCCACCACATACCCTCGCGCCAGGCGGTCGATGCCATTACCCAGCGCGCCACCCAGCATCAAGCTGTACCCCAGCGCCTCCAGGCGGGGCCTGGGCCTGCACAACAGGAACGTCAGCACGATAGTCGCCATTCCTGTCAGGCACAGGAAGAGGTAGCGCTGCCAGCCACCTGAATCGGCGAGGAAGCTGAAGGCCGCCCCCGTGTTCCACCAGTGACCCCAGTTGAAGAATGGGGTCAGCGGGATGGTCTGGCCATACGGCATCAGCGCCTGCACCAGTCCCTTGATGACCTGGTCGGCCAGGCCGACCATAACGGCCAGTGCCAACCAGTAGCGGCTCTGCGGCGCCATCGCTATCCGTTTCGTTCTCATGACGTGGCTGCCTGGTAGCGCGGGCTTGCCGAGCCGCTCATGGCGGTCCCTGGTGAGAAGCGATAGCCCAGCAGCCGCATGGCGTTCAGGGTCACCAGCACGGTGGCACCGGTATCCGCCATCACCGCGATCCACATGCCGGTGATGCCCAGCGCCGTGGTCACCAGGAAGATAGCCTTCAGGCCCAGCGCCAGGGCGACGTTGGTCTTGACGTTGCGCAGCGTGGCCCTAGACAGGTCGATCAGCTCGGCGATGCCGGTGACGCGGTTCTTGAGCAGGGCCGCATCCGCCGTTTCCAGTGCCACGTCGGTGCCGCCGCCCATGGCGATGCCGACATCGGCCGCCGCCAGTGCCGGGGCATCGTTGATCCCGTCGCCCACCTTGCCGACCGGCCCGCGTCCGGTGGCCTGCCATTGCTGCACGCGCCGGGCCTTGTCCTCGGGCATCAGCTCGCCATGGGCCTCGATGCCCAGCGAGCCACCGATGGCAGCGGCGGTACGCGCATTGTCACCACTGAGCATGACGGCCTCGACGCCGAGACGTGACAGGGCGGCGAGCCCCTCCTGGGCGTCCTCACGCGGCTCATCGCGAACGGCGATCAGTCCCAGGGGACGCTCGCTCTCGACCAGCAGGGCGAGACTCTTGCCGGCACCCTCCAGCTCGGCGATCCGGACGTTCAGGTCATGATCCAGCGTGACTCGCTCGGCCAGGTGGCGAGGCGTGACCAGGCCCAGCTCGCGCCCCTCGACCCGGCCGGCGACGCCCAAGCCCGACAGGGCGCGGCTCTCGCTGGCCAGGGGAAGCGACAGGCCCTGTTGCTGCGCATGGGCGAGGATGGCCGTGGCGATGGGATGGCTAGAATCACGTTCCATCGCGGCTGCCAGCCTCAGGATCTCGTTTTCGCCCTGGCCGGTGGCCCAGTCCTCCACGTCGGTGACACGGGGAGTGCCGGCGGTGAGGGTGCCGGTCTTGTCCAACGCCACCGTGCGCAGCTTGCCCAGCTGTTCGAGTACCGCGCCGCCCTTGATCAGCAGGCCCCGCCGGGCGCCCGCCGAGAGGCCGGCAGCGATCGCCGCGGGGGTCGAGATCACCAGGGCACAGGGGCAGGCGATCAACAGCAAGGCCAGGGCGCGATAGACCGATTCCGACCAGGCCATGGTCGAGACCAGCGGCGGCACCACCGCCATCAGCAGGGCGAGCCCCACCACCGCCGGCATGTAGTAGAACGCGAAGCGATCGATGAAGCGCGCCACCGGCGCCTTGGCGGCCTGGGCCTCTTCCACCAGGCGGATCACCCGGGCGATGGTGTTGTCCTCGGCGCCGCGGGTTACCTCCACCTCCAGGGCGGCATCGAGGTTGACCGTGCCGGCAAAGACGTCGTCCCCCGGGGCACGCGAGCGGGGCACCGACTCCCCGTTGATCGGTGACTCATCCAGGTCGGATTCGCCGGTCAGAATACGCCCATCGCAGGGCACGCGGTCGCCCGGTCGCACCAGGACTCGCTGCCCAGGCGTGAGCGAGGCGGCCGAGACCTCACGAGTATCCCCATCCTCCATCAGCCTCGCCGTGGACGGCGTCAGGTCCGCCAGGGCCGAGATGCTGCGTCGCGCCCGTGAGGCGGCCACGCCCTCCAGCAGTTCGCCCACGGCGAACAGGAAGACCACCACCGCCGCTTCGGCGGCGGCGTCGATAGCCAGGGCGCCCAGGGCGGCGATGCTCATCAGCATCTCGATGGTGAAGGGGTTGCGCATCTTCAGTGCGCCCCAGGCGCCCTGTGCGATGGGCACCAGACCCACCAGGGTGGCGGCGACGAAGGGCCAGCCTCCCAGTACCGGCCAGGTCATGCGAAGGACCAAGGCCAGAGCCAGCAGGCCCCCCGTGACGAGCACCAGGCGTCCTTTCGCGGTCTGCCACCAGGGCGCTGGGGGGGTATCTGACCCATCCTTCTCGGTATCGGCGGCAAGCCGGTAGCCAAGCTCGTTAAGGATCCGTTCGATCGTCTGGTGAGACGGGGCCGAGTGTGGTTGGGGGTGTACGGTGACCGACCCGGTCACCGAACTGGCCGATACCGCCTCGATGCCCTCCAGGCGGCCCAGCGCGGCTTCGACCTTGCGCTCGCAGCCACCACAGTCCATGCCTTCGACTCGTAGCGTGAAGCCCACTGACGTTGCCGTGGATGTCGAATTTTCCATGGTGACACTCCTGGCGATGGGTTATCTTCTGAAGGATAAACCTTGTAGCAACTATAGATTCAAGCCATTCAGGAGGGCTTCAGGATGGCGAAGACGAGCGATGCAATCGGCATTGGCGAACTGGCCCGGCGTGCCGGCTGCAAGCCCGAAACGGTTCGCTACTACGAGAGCATCGGGCTGGTGAGCGACGCGACACGTACCGAGGGCGGTCAACGCCGCTACGGAGAGGAAGCGGTCAGGCGGTTGACCTTCATCCGCCATGCCCGGGACTTCGGTTTCTCGGTGGAAGCGGTGCGTGAACTGCTGGCCATGTCAGACCAGCCCGACATGCCGTGTCAGGAGGTCGACGCCATTGCCAAGCACCACCTGGAGGAGGTCGAGTCGCGGTTGCAGCGGCTCTCCGCACTGCGTAACGAGCTCAAACGGATGGTCAGCCAGTGTGCCGGGGGGAAGGTCGAAAGCTGCCGGATCATCGAAGTGTTGAGCGATCATCAGCTTTGTATCAGCGACCAGGCCCACGGAGGCGCTCACGACCTGGGATAGGCATCTGGACGGATCGGTATGCTAGCCCAGCGAGACATCCAGAAACAGCATGAGCACCAATCCCACCGAGAGCCCCAGCGTTGCCTTGTTCTGGTGGCCGCTTCGGTGGGTCTCGGGAATGATCTCATGGCTGATGACATAGAGCATGGCGCCGGCGGCGAAGGCCAGCCCCCAGGGGAGCAGCACTTGTGACATGCTGACGACTCCCGCACCCAGCAGGCCACCTAACGGCTCGACCAGTCCGGTGAGAGAGGCAATGGTCCAGGACCGCCAGCGGGAATAGCCCTCACCGAGCAGTGCCACCGCCACCGCCAGGCCTTCCGGTGCATTCTGCAGGCCGATACCAATGGCGAGAGGAAGGCCACCCTCACGCCCCCCAGCGCCAAAGGCCACGCCAACCGCCAGACCCTCTGGCAGGTTGTGGATCGTGATGGCAATGATGAACAACCAGATTCGGCGCAGCGATGCCGCCTGTGGCCCTTCACGTCCCTGCTCGAAATGCTCGTGGGGGAGTCGCTCATTCAGCAGGGCGACCAGCCCCATCCCCATCAGTATCGACGCGCAGGCAATGGCGGCAGGCAAGACGCTACCGCCATAGCGCAGTCCAGAAGCTTCCAGGGAGGGAATGATCAGTGAAAAGAAGGACGCTGCCAGCATGACACCGGCGGCGAACCCGAGTGCCAGGTCGCGAACGGCACGATCGGGCGCCTTGCTGATCAGGATAGGAAGCGCTCCGATCGCGGTCATCGAACCGGCGGCAAGACTACCCAAAAACCCCAGCGTGACTGGAGAGACACCGTCCATAGACCCTTCCACTTTGGAGGATGGGTACTGCAGGGAATGTTGAGTCACACGACGATAGCCATCACATGGCCACCGATGCGTGTCATACAACAAGTCAGCCTGGCGGCCTATCGATTATCCAAGGCGACCAGACCGGACGTACCGATGGCTTTTTGCAGACGCCCACGAGCCTCGAAGAGCACGCTTCGATAATCCTGGGGTGTCGGTGACTCCCCCAGAATGATGCGCTGCCCCTCCTCCAGGGGATCGACAGGACGGTCACCCACTCTCACTTCGTAGTGCAGGTTGGGCCCCGTGGTGAGTCCGGAGGCCCCGACTTCACCCAGCGTGTCGCCGGCATTGATGGCGTCCCCGACCGACAGGCCGGAGGCGAAGCGACTGAGATGCGTATAGCGACTGAGAGTGCCCATCTCGTGCTCTACCTCCACGACACGACCATAACCTCCCCGGCGACCGACGAAGGAGACCCGCCCCGGCGCCGTCGCCATGACTGGGGTGCCGCGAGGGGCGGCAAGGTCGACGCCGTCATGACGACGTACCCCACCGTAAACGGGATGGCGTCGATTGCCGAAGGCGGACGTCAGGCGTGCGCCGAGCACCGGGAACCGCTTCGTCTCCACAAGGCTACCGTCCTTGAAGAGCATCACGGTGGCTCTCTGGTCCGTCGGCCATACCATCTCCAGTCGTGCCGACGGGTCAGCCAATCCCATATAGGTCAGACGGGGAGGCCCGACTCGCGTGCCATCCTCTCGGCGATCCTCTTCCCACAGTAACTGCAGGCGCTCCGCGCCCGAGATATCTCGGGCTGTGTCCATGAGTCCGCCTAGCAGCACCTCGAGGTCCATGGCGAAACGCGTGGGTATCCCCTCTGCCGCCAAGGCGGCATAGAGTGACGTTTCGATGTCCACTTCACGGCCCAGCGTCAGGGTGTCGAGACGAGGCGGGACAATCCGCGTCGACGGCCGCTCCCCCAGCGTAACGACGTATTGAATACCCGAGTCACGCTCGATGGCCACCGACACCGGCTGTCCGGTCGTCAGAGAGGTGACAGTGAGACGGTCTCCAGGCCGCAAGCGTCTTGGGTCGAACCTCTCCGCCAGCGATGTCAACGCTTGGGTGCGCGTCTCGGCATTCACGCCAAGCTGCCGCAGCAGTGCGTTCAGGGTATCCCCGGGTGCCACGGTTAGCTCTTGGGCGACGCTCTTGGGAGGCTGAACGGCCAAGGGCGATGCCCCCTTCTGCGCGAGAGCTTGTGCCCTGGCCGATGCCGGTTCGCTCGGTGATAGCGAGGCGCTCCCTTGCCAATGGGCTTCGGCCAGCAGAGGGCCCAACCCCATCAACCCTAGCAGCAACCAGTGCCGTGTCATGACGCATCGTCCTCGCCCGAGACCTCGGTCACCTCACGGTTGACGGCGTCGACTAGCTCCTGCACGCCGAAGGGGGCCAACAGCTCACCATTGACGAAAAAGGTTGGCGTCTGGCGGATCTGGTTGGCCTTGACGTCTTCCTTGTCCTGGTCAATGACCGCTTGTACCTCGGGGGAATCAAGTTGTTCCTCTGCTGAAGCCCTGTCTAGACCGGCCTCGCTGGCGATATCCAGAATAGCGGCCTCATCGAAGCTGCCATGAGCCGCCCATTGGCTCTGCCGGGCCAGCAACGCCTCCAGCACCGGCTGGAAGACATCCTGGCGCCTGGCGACTTCCAGCACGCGAATGGCGGTATCAGACACGTCTCCGTGGAAGGGCGTGTAGCGCACCACCAACCGCACCTGGTCGGGGTACTCTTCCAGGATGCGCTTGGTCAGCGGATAGAAGGCACGGCAGGCCTCACAGGCCGGGTCGAAGAACTCCACGATGGTCACCGGTGCTTCTTCCGGCCCCAGAATCGGCGAGTGTGAGCGCACCAGAGAGTTTTCGGCCTGAGCGCCACCCTGGTTGGCCGCCTCGGCGCCCATGCCCAACAACGAGGGTCTCGCTACGATCACGATGACGGCGATCAGCATCAACGCACCGGCCAGGATAAACGTCGCTTTTTTGTACATTTACTTTTCCAATTCAAGTGGTTAAGCGGAAAGCACGACCAGAGGACTGCTGAGTGGATCTCAACCGCTGTTGGGTGCCTAAGTCGGCGAATAGTGGCGTGTTATCCATGCCCATAAAGATTGGCTCCCTGGTGCGCATGATCAATATGCTCGAATTCCAAGCTGGAGTGGCCAATGTCAAAGCGCGCTTTCAGTTGAGCCTTGATATCCGCCTTGATCGCCTCGAGCTGCTGCCAGCCTTCTTCCGTCGTCACCACGTGGCAATCAAGTGCGGCGGTATTCTCCTGCATTTGCCATAGGTGAACATGATGCACATCCTCAACCCCTTCGACGCTGCGCAGGACATCAATGACTGATTGACCCTCGACATCGGGAGGCGATCCCAGCATCAGTGTCCGGATAGGGGTACCTATCTCCGTAAAGGCAAGATAGAGAATATAGAGTGCAATACCGATCGTGATCGCGGGGTCTACCCAGCGCATGTCGTATAGCAGAATCAGCGAGCCCCCAATGATCACAGCGATGGACGCAAACGCATCAGACAGGTTGTGCAGGAAGAGAGCCCGAATGTTGACACTGTGTTTTTGCATCGACCAGGTGAGCAAGGCCGTTAGCGCATCGACAAGAAGAGCGACAATGCCGATGATGACGACTATCCAGCCTTGAATCTCTGGCGGGTCGATCATGCGCATCACGCCTTCATAAATTAGATAAAACCCAACGAGGATGAGGGTCGTGTAGTTGATCAGCGCTGCGATAATTTCGATTCGCCCATAGCCGAACGTCATCTGCGAGTCTGGCGGTCGCCTCGCGATCTTACGGGCAGCAAATGCAATGACAAGGGCAGCCATGTCGGAAAAATTATGCAGCGCATCCGCGATCAGCGCGAGGCTTCCCGCCAGGATACCCCCCACTATCTGAGCAACGGTCAATATCCCGTTGGCCCAGATGGCGATGCTCACCCGACGGTCACCAGAGGTGGGGTCAAGGTGGGGATGATCGTGATGATGTCCCATGCGTCATCCTTGTGGTGTCACCTGATGACCCGGCAGTATAAAACCTATAGCAACTCAAGCTTCAAGCCCGAATTCTAATGAAGACCGAGCCAAGGCTAAGCGTATGCAACTTTGCATAGTGGGCGCTGTACCAGACATGGTTACCATGTCCCATGCCCCGGAAGGAGCCCATTGTGATACCTAAGCCTCACCCGCACACCTGGCTGATGAGCCTAGCTTTACTCATGATGCTGGCGACGCCACCAGCCCTCGCCGAGCCACGGCTGCCAGACTTCACAGAGTTGGTCGACAAGGCCGCGCCAGCCGTCGTCAACATCTCCACCTCACGGGAGATCGAGAGGTCCATGACATCCTCTCGGCAGTTTGGGGGGCAGGAGGTGCCGGAGATCTTTCGAGAGTTCTTCGGCGACCGCATCCCGATGCCACCCGGCGGTGCGCCCAATCGCAATGAGGAGCCACGTCAGTCACTGGGATCGGGCTTCATCTTCGATGAAGACGGCTACATCATGACCAACGCCCACGTGGTCAAGGACGCCGATAAGATCCTGGTGCGCCTGAATGGCCGGCGTGAGCTCGAGGCTGAGCTGGTCGGTGCTGATGAAAAAACCGACGTGGCGGTCCTCAAAGTCGAGGCGGACAATCTGCCGACCCTGGAGCTCGGTGAGTCCACCGATCTCAAGGTCGGCCAGTGGGTCGCCGCCATCGGCTCCCCCTTCGGCTTCGATCACTCGGTGACGTCCGGGATCATCAGCGCCATCAACCGCACCCTGCCTCAGGACGTCTATGTCCCCTTCATCCAGACCGACGTGGCGATCAATCCGGGTAACTCCGGAGGACCGCTCTTCAACCTGGATGGTGAAGTCGTGGGCATCAACTCCCAGATCTTGACCCGCAGCGGTGGCTACATGGGCCTCTCCTTCGCCATCCCCATCGATGTAGCACTGGATGTCGCCAACCAGCTGCGCGAAGAGGGTTACGTGAGCCGCGGCTGGCTGGGGGTCAGCATCCAGCCGGTGTCCAAGGACCTGGCGGAGTCCTTCGGCATGGAACAGGCCGAGGGTGCCTTGATCGCCGAGCTTGAGCCCGGCAGCCCTGGGGCGGAAGGCGGCCTCAAGGCCGGTGATGTCATCCTTGAGGTGAACGGCCAGGAAGTGGACCACTCCACCACGCTGCCGCGCCTGGTCGGTCAGACGAGTCCGGGGGAAGAGGTCGAGCTCAGGGTGCTGCGCGATGGTCAGCAGGAGACCATCACGGTGGAAGTTGGCGAGTGGCCGGATGCCGGTGCCGATCAGGCCGAGGGCGACCCGGTGCGCCTCGGGATCGTGGTTCAGCCGCTGAGTAGCATGGAGAAGCGCCGGCTTGGCATTGATCACGGGGTGCGCATCGCCAAGGTCGGTCCGACCGGCCATGCCGCTGCCGCCGGCATTCGCCCCGGCGATGTGCTGGTCAGCCTGGGCCAGCAACCGATAGAGAGCCCGGAACAGCTGACGGAGTTGCTTACCAACCTGCCGGACGACCAAACGGTGCCGGTTCTTCTCAACCGCGACGGCCGTGCCTATTTCGTGGCCCTGCGAGTGGGCAATGGTGACTGACCGCGACTGAGTAGCGTTCAATACATCAGCACAGCGGCGCCCTGGCGAGTAGGATCGCTGGGGCGCTTCTTCAGAATCTCGTGCATTCTAATGCGCAGCTAGGTGGCCTACTCATTAAAAGAGTACCGCCAACCATCCGGCGGTGTTTTAGTTCAATTTTTTGTGCCCCAATGGCTGATTTCTTGTCAAGCTCCCACGCCACAGGGCACGTTCCTGCAAAGCCATGGTTCAAGCAACATCGAGGCCTTCCCAGGGCCCAATGTAGGCGTGATTTTGCTATGTTGTTGCCGTTTTGATCTCTCCCTTTTTGGTAAAGATCAACCCCGACTATGTGCTGGATGAGTGGTTATAAAAAACCTTAAACCATGACTGATAAGATGCGTACTCTCGGGGCATTTAGCCGATGATGCCGCGCTTTATTTGAACAATGAAGCCGATATCTTCAAGGTGCTTTAGGTACTCCCCAGGCGTTTCTCGCTACGGCTTTACTTTGCATATAACCCAGTTCCGGCCGCGACCGGGCAACATGCGATCCCACCAGCAGTTCCTGTATCGGTTGCGGCTGGTGCGGGTGAAGTGGCTGAGATGCCGTCCTAGCGAGCCTACGCCTCGTGGGCAAAACCGGACCAGCTGTTCCAGCTACTGCTCTTACCTGCTGCGCGGATCATGCAGCCGTGCTGAGCCTTCAGCGAAAGTGAAGTGATGATTGAAGAGCCGAGTGCGCTAATCCGAGCGCGATAAACTACAATGCTTATCAGAAGCATCCTTGTTCACCTTAGAGCGATAAGCGATGACAGGACGGCGTTTCGACCGCCGGGGTTTCCTCAAGGCGGGGGGCTGGGGCCTGATGTCAGCGATAGGCCTGTCGTCGGCCCGCGCAGCCACCGTTTCGGCATCAGTGACGACCTCTTCCTCCCCTGCCGGAAGCCACGGGGCTATGACGGGCAACATGATCACCCAAGGCGAGGTCGACCATGCACGCAATGGCTTCGATCCGACCGCCATGCTCACCGACTGGGATACCGGCAGGGTCAGCCGGCTGGCGAACGGGCAACGGCTGCGCGAGTACACGATCACCGCCATCGACAAGGAGATCGAGATCGCACCAGGGCTCTTCTTCCCGGCCTGGACCTACAATGGTCGGGTGCCGGGGCCGTCGCTGAGGGCCACCGAGGGCGACCGGATACGCATTCGCTTCGTCAACGCCGGCAGCCATGTGCACACTCTGCACTTCCATGGCATCCACTCGGCGCGGATGGATGGCGTGCCAGGCGCCGGCGAGGTAGCACCTGGGGAAGCCTTCACCTACGAGTTCGATGCCGAGCCCTTCGGCTGCCACCTGTATCACTGTCATTCGTTGCCGTTGAAACGCCATATCCACAAGGGTCTGTACGGTGCCTTTATCGTCGACCCGGATCCGCAACGGCATCCCGAGCATGAGCCGGCGGCTCGCTCACGCCTACTGGGCAGTGAGGCGAACGCGCGCTGGCAGGAGTTCGTGATGGTGATGAATGGCTTCGACACCAATTTCGACGAGGAGAACGAGATCTACGCGGTCAACTCGGTGGCGCATGCCTACGTGAATCGGCCCATTCGCCTCGAGCGGGCTCGCCCGGCACGGATATACCTGATTAACGTCACCGAGTTCGATCCAGTGAACTCCCTGCACCTGCATGCCAACTTCTTCGATTACTACGATCATGGCACGACCCTGACGCCGACCCTCAGGACCGTGGATACGGTGATGCAGTGCCAGGCGCAGCGGGGCATCCTGGAATTCTCCTTCGCCGACCACGAGCCGGGGCAGTACATGTTCCATGCCCACCAGAGCGAATTCGTGGAACTCGGCTGGATGAGTCTGTTCGAGGTGGTCTGATGCACCCGCGACTGTGGTTCTCGTTGCTGCTCCCCCCGCTGATGCTCGGCTTGGCGCTCCTGTGGTTCCAGATGACGCAGCCACTCGAATGGCTCGGCGTATCGCCACCGCCGCTCGAGGAACTGACCGTCGAGCGCACCATCATCGACGACGACGGCCTCGCCCTGAAGGTACGCGCGGGGGGATCGGAACCCATGCGCATCGCCCAGGTGCAGGTCGATGGTGCCTACTGGCGCTTCCACCAGGAGCCGGCTGGTGAGCTGTCCAGGGGGCAGGCCGCATGGCTGCAGATCCCCTATCCCTGGGTGGAGGACGAACTGCACGAGGTCACCCTGGTCACCGGCACAGGGGTCACCTTCGGGCACACCATCGAGGTGGCGGAGCCAACCCCACAGCCGAGCATCGAGCAGTTGTCCGGCTATGGCGTGCTCGGCCTCTTTGTGGGGGTCCTGCCGGTGGCGCTGGGCATGTGCCTGTTGCCGGCGCTACAGCATGCCGGCGCGAAGGGGTTCCAGTTCACCTTGGCCCTGACCTTGGGGCTGCTGGCCTTCCTGCTGGTGGACACCCTCGAGGCCGGGCTCGAACTCGCGGCCGAGGCGGCGTCGCTGTTCCAAGGGCCGGCCCTGGTCTGGCTGACGGCGCTGGTCGCCTTCCTGGCGCTGCTGGGGGTGGGGCGGCGCCACGGCCTGCCTCCGGAGGGTCGCATTCTGGCGTGGTATATCGCGCTGGGCATCGGGCTGCACAACCTGGGCGAGGGCCTCGCCATCGGTGGCGCCTTCGCAGCCGGTGCCGGGGCGCTGGGCACCTTCCTGGTGATCGGTTTTACGCTGCATAACCTGACCGAAGGCGTCGCCATCGCTGCTCCCCTGACGCGCCTGTCCATACCTGCCTGGATGTGGGTCGGACTAGTGGCCCTGGCCGGCTTGCCCGCGGTACTCGGCACTTGGCTGGGGGCCTATGCCTTCGCACCGCATTGGTCGGCGCTGTTCCTGGGGCTGGGAGCCGGCGCCATTCTACAGGTCTGCGTCGAAGTCGCAGATTATCTACGGCGAACCGCCGTGGCTGAGGCGATGTCGCCAGTCTCCGGCATTTCAGTGCTGGGTGTCACGGCCGGTGTCGGGATCATGTACGCCACGGCACTGCTCGTGCAGGTGTGACCTCGGGGCCACCTGTCCACTGATCGCCTCATTACACGAGGCTCGATCAACGGGGAGCAGCGACTCCCCAGAAATTGAAGGGCAAGCGGATTAAATGGTTGATCTTACCTTTGCATGAGAGTGAGACAAACCGGCATCTCATCGGATTATCTGGTTGATGCTTCACCTACTGCTGGTGCATGTTTCCTTCGCTAATTCCAGCAAGAACCCCACACGCCTCAACTTCCCGGTCATCGTTGCAACTCGCTCTCAGTGAAACGAGTTGTTTTTCAAGCGCTTGCAGAGCGGTTATCTGCGACCGCACATGAGAGATGTGATCATCGAGCAAGGCGTTGACGGCGGTACAAGGCTGATGAGGGTCGTCCTGATAGCTCTGTAGTTCGTGAATCTCAGCCAGTGACAGGCCTAGGATTCTGCAGCGACGGATGAAGGCCAGCCACTCACCATGCTTCTCGGTATAGACACGGTAACCGTTGTCCTGCCGATCAGGCGGCGGCAACAAGCCCTGCTGTTCATAGAAGCGGATCGTCTGTGTTTCGACCCCTACCAACTGCGCCAACTGACCAATACGCATCAGCCTCCTCCCCAACGGATTCTTTACTCTATTGACCTTATAGTAGCTTTATAGTTTTAAATGGTACCACAACATTGTTCAAGTGGAGTCGTATCATGAACAAATCCTGTGGTGGCGGCGCCTGTGGCGGTGATGCAACGTCCGCGGCGGATACCGATATACAGGCCTCCTCCGAAGCGCCGGGGAGATGGGTCAGCGTTTATGCCGTGCCGAAGATGGACTGTCCATCAGAAGAGCGAATGATTCGCCTAGCCCTGAACGGCTTTGAGGAGGTTCGAGCGCTGTCCTTCGACTTGTCGAACCGCCGGCTGAAGGTCGTACATGACGGCGAGGTCGAGCCCGTCACCTCGAAACTGAAGACCTTGGGGCTAGGCGCCTCGCTTCAGGAAACCGTCGCTGCAAATCCGGAGACCATCAAGGCCGCCGAGTTCTCGGCAGCTTCTGCTAAGCAAGAATCCGGGGCCCTGCGCTGGTTGCTCGGCATCAATGCACTTCTGTTCGTGGTGGAAATGACTGCCGGTCTGATCGCCCAGTCCACCGGCCTGATTGGAGAATCCCTGGACAATTTTGCCGATGCGGCGGTGTACGGGCTTGCCCTTTATGCGGTTGGACATAGCGTGAAAATGCAGGTACGTGCCGCGCATCTTGCTGGTGTACTGCAACTGATCTTGGCTGTGGGCGTACTCATAGAGGTGGTGAGACGCTTTGTATTCGGTAGTGAGCCTGAATCGCTGGTGATGATGGCTATCGCATTCGTCGCATTGATTGCCAATACCAGTTGTCTGCTGCTCATATCCAAACATCGGGAGGGCGGGGCGCACATGAAGGCAAGCTGGATATTCTCGGCCAACGACGTGGTGATCAACCTGGGGGTCATCACCGCCGGCGCCCTGGTCGCGTGGACCGGGTCCAATTATCCGGATCTGATTATCGGCACCATCGCGGGGGTCATTGTACTTAACGGTGCCAGACGCATTCTGGCGTTGAAGGGTTAAATAATGCTCATTATTGGCAAAAAGCTCTCGCCGTATGCCCTGTTGTCCATATCGGGCCTGCTGGCAGCGTCTGATCAGGCCGTAAAATGGCTGGTGCAGCAATCAATGGCCTATGGCGAGTCTATTTCAGTGACCCCGTTCTTTAACTGGGTGCACGTATGGAACACCGGTGCCGCATTCAGTCTTTTTGCGAATGGTGGAGGCTGGCAGCGCTACTTTTTTATCGGAATCGCGGTGGTGGTCTCGATTTTTCTGATCAAGCTGATCCTTGAAAATCGTCATAAAGGAGAAGCCATCGCTTACAGTCTTATCCTCGGTGGCGCCATGGGCAATCTGATTGACCGGGTCTTTCGCGGCTATGTTGTGGATTCCTTTGATTTCTATTGGCGAGACTGGCATTGGCCGGCCTTCAACCTGGCTGATATTGCAATTGTCCTCGGTGCCTTACTTTTCGTTTCCGGCAGCTTGTTGGGTAAAAAAACAAACACCAATGCCGAGCCGGATGGATCTGACTGACACCTACGCCTATACAACACCATGCCCGAACTTCCCGACAACATCCTTCACCTGCCGCAATACCAAGTACTGGGCTGCAAATCAACCGACGACGAAATGCACTTCCAGGTGGACGTGCCCGATCCGATCGCCTGCGAGGAATGCGGCGTGCAGGGTGAGTTCGTGCGGTTCGGCAAGCGTGATGTTCCCTATCGTGATCTGCCCATCCAAGGCAAGCGGGTCACTCTCTGGTTGGTCCGCCGCCGACACACCTGCCGGGCCTGCAAGACAACATTGAGTCTCCGGGAATCCCGGTACGGTTCGCTCAATCTCAGCCCGTTCACCCGGCACAGCAGGACAACTGCGTCACGTCTTTGGTAAAAGTTTGGGCACAGAGCTTGATGCCTTCCACCATGGTGAGGTAGGGGAACAGTTCGTCGCCGATGGCCTGCACCGTCATGCGCGCGCGCAGCGCCAGAACCGCCGTCTGGATCAGCTCGCCGGCTTCGCCGGCCACCGCCTGTACCCCCAGCAACCGCCCCGTGTCGCGTTCGGCCACCAGCTTGATGAACCCACCGGTGTCGAAATTGACCAGCGCACGTGGCACGTTCGCCAGCTCGAGCACGCGGGACTCTACGCTGAAGCCCTGCTCCAGTGCTTCGGCTTCCGTCAGGCCGACGGTGGCCACCTGGGGGTCGGTGAAGATCACCGCCGGCATGGCACTGAGGTCCAGGGTGGCCTCGCCGCCGGTCATGTTGATCGCGGCGCGGCTACCCCCGGCGGCGGCGACGTAGACATACTCCGGCTGATCGGTGCAGTCACCGGCGGCATACAGGCCCGGTACGGTGGTCTGCAGATGCTCATCCACCAGAATCGCGCCACGCGCGGTCTCCACGCCGATGCTCGCCAGGTTCAGGGCCTCGGTGTTGGGTGTGCGGCCACTGGCCACCAGCAATTGCTCCGCCTGCAGGGTCCCGGCGTGGGTCTGCAGGGTGAACAGCTGGCCGTCGTGGCTCACTTCGCTGGCCTGTGTCTGCTTGAGGACCTCGATGCCCTCACGGCGAAACGCCGCTTCCACGGCCTCACCCACCGCCGGGTCTTCCTGGGACAGCACTCGGCTGCGGGCCAGCACAGTGACCCGGCTGCCCAGACGGGCGAAAGCCTGGGCCAGTTCCAGGGCCACCACCGAGGCCCCGATCACGATCAGCCGCTCGGGAAGGGTGTCCAGTTCCAGCGCACTGGTGGACGTGAGATAGGGGGTCTCGGCCAGCCCCGGCACCGGCGGTTCTGTCGGACGAGCGCCGGTGCCGATGAAGGCGCGATCGAAGCGGACGGTCTGCGCGCCGCCCTCATTCAGCTCGACCGTCAGGCTGCGGGCATCGACGAACCGGGCCTCGCCATGCAGGACCGTGATGGCCGGGTGGTCGCGCAGAATCCCCGCGTACTTGGCATCACGCAGTTCCTCGACACGCCCCAGCTGTTGCCTGAGCAGCTGTGCCCGGTCCACCACCGGTGCCTGGGCGCTCAAGCCGGCATCGAAGGGGCTCTCCTTTCGCAGATGCGCAATATGCGCCGCGCGGATCATGATCTTCGAGGGCACACAGCCGGTATTGACACAGGTACCGCCGAGAGTGCCGCGTTCGATCAGGGTGATCCGGGCGCCGCGTTCGGCGGCCTTCAGGGCCGCCGCCATGGCAGCGCCGCCACTGCCGATCACCGCGATGTGCGGGGCGTCTTCATCACGGCCCTTGGAAACCGATGCGCCTGTCGGGGAGGGTGTTTCACTGTTGGCCAGTCGGGCCTGATAGCCAAGTCGGGTCACGGCGAACGTCAACGCCGAGGCCGGTGTGCCCGGATCAACGGCTACCGATGCCGTCCCCTGAGGATAGGAGACCTCCACCGACTGTACGCCGGGCAGCTTCTCCAAGGCTTCCCTGACATGATCCGCACAGCGGTCACAGGTCATGCCACTCACGTTGAGTTCAATCATCACGTTTCTCCGAGTCTTTATGAGTAAAGCCGGCATCCTGCTTCCGCTTGTGGTGTCGCGCGTAGAGAGGCAAGCCGATGACGATGGCCAGGGCCAGGGCAGCGAAGAGCACGTAGTCGAGATAGCCTGTCAGCGCGGCCAGGCCCGCCGTGCCGGACAGAATCAGGACTATTGGCACGGCGCAACACAATCCCATCAGCATGCTGCCAAGCACGACGTTTGAAAATTTCCTCGGACCTTTCACACTTATTCCTTCACCGTCGAGGGATAACCTACATTGGCCGTGGCCTGGAGCAGGGCCTCAACCGTGGTCTTGGCATCATCGAAGGTGACCACGGCCTCACGATCCGGATAGCTCACGTCGATTTGCGAGACGCCGTCCACCTTGTTGAGTGCAGCCTTGACGGTGATCGGACAGGCGGCGCAGGTCATGCCCGGTACTGAGAGCGTCACGGTCTGCAGGGCCGCCATGGCGGGAGAGCTGAGCAGGGCGAGTATCGCGATGAGGGCGAAACGAGCTTTCATGGAGAACCTCCTCTCAATAGAACCAGGGCAAGGTGTAGGGAAAGACCAGCGCAGTCAGTACCAGTAGCGACACAATCCAGAACATGACCTTGTAGCCCGTCCTGACGCGTGGCACGGCACAAAGCTCACCTGGCTGGCACTTTTCCACTGGCCGGAAGATCCGGCGCCAGGCGAAGAACAGTGCCACCAGCGCCATACCGACGAAGAGTGGGCGGTAGGGTTCCAGGGCCGTCAGGTTGCCGATCCAGGCGCCGGAAATCCCCAGCATGATCAGCACCAGCGGGCCGAGGCAGCAGACCGAGGCAAGGAGGGCAGCAAGCCCACCGGCAGCCAGAGGCCCTTTCCCCGTTTTCGATGTAGACATTGCGCTTGCACCTTTCATGACCTTGTTTACTGGGATAAGGTTACATCCGTAGTCAGATACGGAGTCAAGCGTCATGAAGAGACAGGGGGATAGAGTAGCGGGCACTATGACCATTGGTGGCCTGGCCAAGGCGGTTGGCGTCAATGTCGAGACCATCCGGTATTATCAGCGCCGTGGGCTACTCTCAGAGCCCGAACGTCCTGCCGGCAGTATTCGCCGCTATGGCACAGCCGACGTCGCGCGGCTGACCTTCGTCAAAACCGGGCAGCGGCTGGGCTTCAGCCTGGACGAGATTGCCGAGCTGTTGCGATTGGAGGATGGCACTCATTGCCAGGAGGCCAGCACCCTCGCCGAGCATAAACTGCGGGATGTCCGTGAGAAGGTCGCCAGCCTCCAGCGTATCGAGCGGACACTGGACGAACTTGTACAGGCGTGTCATGAACAGGAGGGAAGTATCACCTGCCCGCTGATTGCGTCCTTACATGAGGGCTCGATCACAGGGGAACAGCGGCTCCCCAGAAATTGAAGCCAGCGAACCGCGGAACTTTCGGTAGATAGCCCGTCTCCATTCGCTGGATACGGAAGCCAGCGTGCTCGATGAGCTCGGGGATGGCACGGTTGAGATGGCAGCCCCCCGCCACCTTGCGCCACAGGGGGTTGACGCGATCCTGCCACTGGCGCACGGCCTCATCAGGTGCCGTGCCGTGTTCGCAGAACAGCAGTTGGCCACCCGGCTTGAGCACGCGACGCATCTGCTCCAGCGCCCGGTGCCAGTCCGGAATCGTGCAAAGGGTGTAGGTGAGCACCACGGTATCGACACTGTTGTCGTCGAGAGGAACCTCCTCGCCCGGCAGGTCCAGCCAGCGCACCTCGAACGGTGCGCCGATGACGTTGTGGCGGGCCTTGCGTCGCATGCCTTCGGAAGGCTCGAGCCCCCAGACCAGCTCGACCCGGTCCGGATCGTAGTGGGGAATATTGAGCCCGGACCCCATACCCACCTCCAGAACACGGCCCCGGGCTTGCGGCACCACGGCCGCCCGCTGACGATCGACCACCGTGTTGCCACACGCCAGGTGGAGGAAATGCGGCAGAACACGATTCTCGTAGAAGGACATCTGTATCGTCATCCCGTGTGGTTGCCAGGTGATCGAAATACGGTGTGATCGAAACCAGACCGGTTCGTTATGCCACCACCTTGAAGTAGCGCATCATACCGGCATCCTCATGCTCCATGTTGTGGCAGTGGTACATGTAGAACCCCTCGAAGTCCTTGAAGGTCAGAGCGATGCGCACCCGTTCCTCTGGGAACACCAGCACCGTGTCATGCAATCCCGCGTCGATGATCCCATCGTGCAGGTCCGTCTTGCCGCCCGCCGATATCCGCTCCTGAACCAGGAATTGCAGTCCATGAACGTGCATGGGGTGCGGCATCATGGTGTTGTTGACGAACTCCCAGATCTCCGTCTGCGCCAGCCGGACGATCTCGTCATCTGCCACCGTCGCGCCCTCCATCTGCCGGCCGTTGATCGTGAACCCCTGCATCATGCGCATGCCCAGCTCGAAGCGGCGTACTGGCGTATCGGCCTGAACCGGGGAGGCCGGCAGGTCTTGAGCCAAGCGTTCCGGCAGGGTTTCCGCATCGTTCGCCCGTGCGACGACGGCGAAGGTAACTAGCGAGAGCCGCTCGCTTCCCATCATGTCGCGCATCATGCCTCGATCCATCATCTCGCCCATTCGATCACCCATCATCCCTCGATCCATCATGCCGCCCATTCGATCGCCCATCATGCCCCGGTCCATCATGTCGCCCATTCGCTCGCCCATCATGCCGAGTTGGTACTCCTCGCTCACCAGCTGTACGGACTTTCCCGGCTCGGTGTCGCCAAAATCGACCCACAGATCGATCCGTTGGGCCGGCGCCAGTGTGACCGAGCGGCGCCGCTCGGGCTTGGCGAGCAGGCCACCGTCGGTGCCGATGACGGTCACCGCCCGGCCATCGCTCCAGGCCAGCTTGTAGATGCGCGAGTTGGAGCCGTTGAGCAGGCGCAATCGATATGGCTGCGTGGACACCTCGCGTCGCGCGTCCGGGTGGCCGTTCACCAGTACCCGCTCCCCGCGAAAGCCCTGCATGCGGGTCATCATCGCCCCCATGCCACCATCGTCGATGTACTGAAGCTCATTGCCATTGCTAAAGGTGCGATCCTGCAGGATGAGGACCAGTTCCCGCTCTCCGTCGGGGAGCTCCAAGGCACGCTCGGCGTCGTCGTTGATGATCAGTGGACCGGCAAGGCCGGCGTAACTCTGAAAGCCGACCCGGCCACCGTTGGGGCCGTGAGGATGGGGGTGGTACCAGTACAGACCGGCGCGATCCACGACATCGAAGGCGAGCGTCGTGCTCGTCGCCGGAGCGATCGGCAGGCGCGGCTGACCGTCCATTTCTGGCGGCACGTGCAGCCCATGCCAGTGCACGGTGGTGTCTTCGGGGAGATCGTTGTCGATGCGTACCCGCAAGCGCTGACCACGACGCAGGCGAATCAATGGCCCCGTATAACTCTCACCCACGGGCGTCAGGGTATCTTCAGGCCCGACGATTCGCTCGGCCGTGTAGCGCCAGACGTCGCTGGGCGCACCGGGCAGGATAGCCACCTTGTCCGGGTGGGCTCGCACACGCAGGTCGACGTCGAAGGGCCCCTCCATGGCCGTCGACGCGGACGCCGCCCGCAGAGCGGGGCGATATCCCCCGAGCCATACCCCGGCCCCCACCAGGGTCGACAACGCCGCCACACCGCCGATGCGGCGCAATACGCTACGTCGCTGCAGGTCGACATAAGCCATGATGCTCCCCCTCTTCTATGGTTGTCGGCGGCCCCGGCTCATAGCTTGGCGGCGCGTAGCCTCAGTGCGTTGGCGATGACCGAGACCGAGCTCAGGCTCATCGCGGCGGCGGCGTAGATGGGACTGAGCAGCCAGCCGGTGAACGGAAACAGCACCCCGGCGGCCAGAGGCACCCCCAGGCTGTTGTAGACGAAGGCGAAAAACAGGTTCTGGCGGATATTGCGCATCACCCGGCGACTGAGATGGCGGGAGCGAACAATGCCGGAGAGATCCCCTCTCACCAGGGTCACCCCCGCGCTCTGGATGGCGACATCGGTCCCCGTGCCCATGGCGATACCGACGTCAGCCTCGGCCAGGGCGGGGGCGTCATTGACGCCGTCGCCGGCCATGGCGACCACGCGCCCGGCCTCGCGATGCTCGCGCACGATACGCCCCTTATCTTCCGGCAGTACGTCCGCTTCAATTTCGTCGATACCAAGTTGGCGCGCCACGGCTTCGGCGGTGGTACGGTTGTCGCCGGTGAGCATAACCAGGCGCAGGCCATCCTCTTTGAGCGTCCGGATCGCCTGTGCGGTGGTTTCCTTGATCGGGTCCGCGACACCGATGAGTCCCATGACCTGATCATCGGCCACCAGGAACATCACGGTTTGCCCTTCGGCTTGCAGCGTCTCGGCACGCTGCGTCCATTCCCGCGCCTCCACGCCGTGTGTTTCGAGCAGCCGGGCATTGCCAAGCGCAAGCTCGCGTCCTTCGACCCGACCGGTGACCCCCATGCCGGTCACCGCCTCGAAATCGCTGGCATCGCTCAGCTCGACATGATGCTCTTGCGCAGCACTGACAATGGCCTCGGCCAACGGATGTTCGCTGCCTCGCTCGAGGCTGCCGGCAAGTTGCAGCAACTGCGTTTCATCGCTGCCGGAAACGGGCTCGAGGGATACGACCCGGGGTTTACCCTCGGTGAGGGTGCCGGTCTTGTCGACGACCAGGGTGTCGACTTTCTCGAAACGTTCCAGTGCCTCGGCATTCTTGATCAACACGCCCGCCCGGGCCCCGCGACCGACCCCAACCTGGATCGACATCGGCGTCGCCAAGCCGAGCGCACAGGGACACGCGATGATCAGCACCGATACCGCGGCGATCACCGCGTAGGCCATCGCCGGCGGTGGCCCCCAGATCCCCCAGGCAATAAATGCCAGGATCGCCACGGTAACCACTGCGGGGACGAAATAGCCGGCGACCACGTCGGCAAGCCGCTGCACGGGCGGCTGCGAACGCTGCGCTTCGGCCACCATCTCCGCGATCTGCGAAAGCACCGTGTCCTCGCCGACCTTGTCGGCGCGCATGACGAAGCTGCCCTGACCACTCACGGTGCCGCCGATGACCGTGTCGCCCTCGCGCTTCTCGACGGGAAGGGACTCGCCGGTCACCATCGACTCGTCCAGCGTGCTGTGGCCCTCGAGCACCTCGCCATCGACCGGCACCTTGTCACCGGGGCGTACCCGTAGACGGTCACCGGTACACAGCTCGTCGAGCGAGACCTCCTCGTCATTGCCCTCGGCATCGATGCGTCGTGCGGTCGGCGGCGCGAGATCGAGGATCGCGCGCAGCGCACTGCCGGTCTTCTCGCGGGCGCGGGCCTCGATCACTTGACCGAGCAGGATCAGCACGACGATCACCGCCGCCGCCTCGAAATACACGCCGACCGAGCCATCGGCGTCACGGAAAGTGGCCGGGAATATCCCAGGGGCGAGCGTGGCGACGACACTGTAGCCATAGGCCGCCCCCACACCGAGGGCGATCAGCGTGAACATGTTGAGGTTGCGGGAGACGAGAGACCTCCAGCCACGCAGGAAGAATGGCCATCCGGCCCATAGCACCACGGGCGTGGCAAAGATCAGTTCGATCCAGTGCCCGCCGCCGGCGGGCAGCACCTCATCCAACCAAGGGCCGATGCCGGGTAGCATACTGCCCATGGCGACGAACAGTACCGGCAGCGTCAGCAGGCCGCCCACCCAGAAACGTCGGAACATGTCGAGGAACTCGGCGCTGCGTTCCTCTCCGGAAACGCGGGTGGGCTCGAGTGCCATGCCACACTTGGGGCAGTCGCCGGGCTCATCCTGCCGCACCTCCGGATGCATGGGGCAGGTATACTGGACCCTCGACGACGGTTGCGGCTTGACGGGTTCCAGCGCCATGCCGCACTTGGGACACTCCCCCGGCTCGTCGCTCTCCACGCCAGAACACATGGGGCAGAAATAGTTGGCCTTGCCACTGGGCTTCGACGCAGCCGCCGAGGTGGCGGCAAGCACGGCGTCCGGATCCTCGCGAAAGTGCTCGGCGCACTGCTTGCTACAGAAATGGTAACGCTCACCGCGATGCTCGACGCTCTCCGCCGAGGCGGGATCGACGCTCATGCCACAAACGGGGTCTTTTGCCATGACGAACCCTCCATTGTACAAAAGGTTCCTGTTGCGTGGTCGGTCGCCTTTCTCCTCGCTGATATAAACAGGTTACACCTTGCCACCGCCGTCGACCCGACTACCCCAGTGTCGCCAGCGAGGGAAACCAGTCGACCATGATGCTGGAAAGCCGCGTCATGGTGCCCGAGACAATGGCGATGCCCATCAGGATGACGATCGTGCCGGCGACTGGGCGAGCATAGGCGCTCCACCTACCCAGACGTTGCCGATGCAGGGTGAATCGATTGATCAGCAGGGTACTGGCGAGAAAGGGTAGCGCCAGGCCCGCCGAGTAGGCGCTGAGATAGAGCATACCGGCCTGGGCACTGGCGGCACTGGAGGTGGCCATCAGGATGGCGCCCAGGACAGGGCCGATGCAGGGGGTCCAGCCGATGGCGAAGGAGACCCCAAACACCGTCGCCGACAGCGGGGAGCCTCCCTGGACGTTCGGTGTGAACTGCAGAGTGCGCTGGAACAGTGACAACCGGAACACCCCGGTCATGAACAGGCCCAGCACGATTACCACCGTGCCGGCGACCCAGTTGAATTCCTGGCGATACCCCCGCATCAGTTGGCCGATACCGCTCGCGCCGAGCCCCAGCAGGATGAACACGATGCTGAAGCCGAAGATGAAGAAGACGCTGAGGATCAATGCCTCCAGCCGCCTGTCGGCCTTGCCGGCACTACCACCCGTGACCACCGACAGGTAGGCCGGCAACAGCGGCAAGGTGCAGGGCGAGAAGAAGGAGACCAACCCGCCGGCGAAGGCACCGATCAGACCGATAGAAGAGAGAGATTCCAAGGCGTTACGCTTCCTGGGGGGCAAGGTGCTGGGCGCGAAGCAGCCTGGGGCCAGCCGCCTGCTTCGCATTTGGTTAGGCAGAGGATTCTAAAGGTTGCGCCTACCTCAAGGTCAACCATGAATAAATGCCTTTGGATATAACGTAAAAGAATATACTCCTTTCCTCGAAAGCCCTTGACCTTAAAGTCGACTTTAAGGATATCGTGCGTAGTGCATCATCTGACACTTAGCAGAGATAAGGAAAGCGAGATGACCCTACAGCTAGGGGAGATAGCTCCCGATTTCACGGTCGAATCCACCGAAGGCACGCTTGGCTTTCATCAGTGGCTGGGCAAGGACTGGGCCGTGCTGTTCTCGCACCCCGCCGATTATACGCCAGTCTGCACCACGGAACTGGGCGCATTTGCCAGGCGTAAGGACGAGTTCGCCGCGCGTGGTGTCAAGCTGGTGGGGGTGTCGGTCGATCCCCTCGCCTCCCACCACGACTGGGCGGAGGATATCGAGCAGACCCAGGGCGCGGCCCTAAACTACCCCCTGCTGGCGGACGCGGACCAAGTGGTAGCGCAGTTATATGGAATGATCCACCCGAAAGCCGACCCCAAGGTGACGGTGCGTACCGTCTTCATTATCGATTCCGACAAGAAAATCCGCCTGACCTTGACCTACCCGCCCAGCACCGGGCGTAACGTCGACGAAATCCTGCGGGTCATCGACTCGCTCCAGTTAACCGACAAGCACAAGGTGGCCACCCCCGTCGACTGGCAAAACGGTGACGATGTCATCATCTTGCCGTCGCTCTCGGATGACGACGCCAAAGAACGTTTCCCCGAGGGTTGGAACGCCAAGACGTCCTACCTGCGAGTCGTGCGTCAACCGGACTAACGGAGCCACGGCTCGCGAATCAGGCCGCCTGTCCCACCTGTCCCAGACGGCCTGTCGGAAGCTCCGATTCACAGTGTCGTGAGGTGAAGCCATGCAAACACTCAGTATCGGCGAGCTTGCCGAACGCAGCGGGGTCGCCAGCCAGGCGATTCGTTTCTACGAGAAAGAGAAACTCATGCCCGCCCCCCAGCGGACGGACGCCAATTATCGGCGTTATCCCCTGGATGCCGTGGCCAGGCTGCAATTCATCGTCCATGCCAAGCAGTGGGGCTTCACGCTCGAGGAAATCCGTGAGCTGTTGATCCTCCAGGATGCCAACGGCGACCGGGCGCAGGCCAAGCGCATCGCCGGAGAGAAACTGCACAAGATCCGCGAGCAAATTCGACATCTCTCGCGGATCGAGGCCGTGTTGTCGAAAACACTCGACGAATGTGCGGGCGAAGGGCCGATGCAGGAAGGCTGCCCGATCGTCGAGGCCATCGCCGAGAAGGCCGAATGAGCGACATCGTCGCCTCCGGCAGTGTAACGCCGGAGTCCCGAAGCGCGCACGCCGGGCCGGCAGGTAACTAAGCCAGGAGACCACAGTAATGACGGAAAACGTCGATATCGAGATTCGGGGTATGTCCTGTGCGTCCTGCGTCGGACGGGTGGAGCGGGCCCTCGGCCAGCAGCCGGGCGTGATTAACGCTCAGGTGAACCTGGCCACCCAGAAGGCGACGATCCAGATGGAGGGAGGCTCCACGACAGCCAGCCTGCTCGACGCTATCGAAACGGCGGGCTATCAGCCGGTGGTGGAGAGCCTCGAGATTCCCGTCACCGGCATGAGCTGCGGATCCTGCGTCTCGCGGATAGAACGAGCGCTCGGCAAGCTGCCCGGCATGTTGGAGGTGAGTGTCAATCTCGCCACCCAGAAGGCTTTCGTCCGTTTCCTGCCGGGGACCGTATCGCTGGCACGTATTCAGCATGCCATCCGCGAGGCGGGCTATGAACCGCAGGAAACCGAGTCGCAGCAGCAGGCGGACGACGAGGATCGCGAGGGACGACAGCTTCTCCACCGGGTCATGCTCGCGGCAGTGCTCACCATCCCGGTGGTCATCATCGCCATGGGAAAAGTGATTCCCGCCTTTGATGCGCTCTTGGCGAGTCTGATGCCGCATCGCGGCTGGATGGGCGTCGAGTGGCTGCTGACCACGCCCGTGCAGTTCTATGCCGGGGCACGCTTCTATCGCGGTGGCTATGCCGAACTCCGGCATCTCAACCCGGGCATGAACAGTCTGGTCATGATCGGCTCGAGCGCCGCCTACTTCTATTCGGTCGCCGCCCTGCTGGTGCCCGGCTTTTTCCCGGCTGGTACCGCCGTGAGCTACTTCGAGGCGGCAGCGGTGATCGTGACGCTGATCCTGTTGGGACGCTACTTCGAGCACATCGCCAAAGGCCGCACCTCCGAAGCGATCAAGAAGCTCCTGCAGTTGCAGGAAAAAACCGCCCGCGTCATTCGCGATGGTGAAGCGGTCGAGGTGCCGATAGAGGCCGTCGTGCCCGGTGATCGCATCCTGGCCCGCCCGGGCGAGCGTATCCCGGTGGATGGCATCGTTGAGGAAGGCCATTCCTTCGTCGACGAGTCGATGATCAGTGGCGAACCGGTACCGGTTGCCAAGCAGCAGGATGCCGAAGTCGTCGGAGGCACCATCAACAAGAACGGCGCGCTTACCTTCCGCGCCACTCGGGTCGGTGCCGACACCGTGCTGTCGCAGATCGTCAAGATGGTGGAAGCGGCACAGGCCGAGAAGCCCCCAATCCAGCAACTGGCCGACAAGATCGCCGGGGTGTTCGTGCCCGCAGTGATCGTCATCGCCCTGATCACCTTCGGTGTGTGGTTCGCCTTCGGGCCGGCCCCGGCGCTGTCCTTCGCCTTCGTTACCACGGTGAGCGTGCTGCTGATCGCCTGCCCCTGCGCGATGGGCCTGGCCACCCCGACCGCGATCATGGTCAGTACCGGCAAGGGGGCCGAGATAGGAGTGCTGTTTCGCAAGGGCGCGGCGCTTGAGACGTTGGCCAAGATGGATACCGTCGTGCTCGACAAGACCGGCACCCTGACTCAGGGGCGACCCGAGCTGACCGACTTCGAAGTGATCGAGGGGCACGAGAACGAGGTGCTTCGCCTTGTCGCGGCGGTGGAAGCCCAGAGCGAACACCCCATCGCCGAGGCCATCGTGCGTGGTGCCCGAGCACGTGGACTCGAGCTGCCGGCCGTCAGCCATTTCAGCGCCGAGCCGGGCTACGGCATCGAAGCCGACGTCGCCGGTCACCGGCTTCACATAGGGGCCGATCGCTACATGAACCGGCTCGGGATTGGGCTCGGCAAGGCGGAAGAGCGCGCCAAGGCGCTTGCCGAGGATGCCAAGAGCCCCCTCTATGCCGCGGTGGACGGCCGACTCGCCGCGGTCATCGCGGTGGCCGATCCGCTCAAGGAGGGCTCGGTCGAAGCCATTTCAGCACTCAAGGCGCAGGGGCTGGAGGTGGCCATGCTCACCGGCGACAACCGTGGTACGGCCGACGCCATCGCTCGTCAAGTTGGCATTCAGCGCGTACTCGCCGAGGTGTTGCCTGACCAGAAGGCGGACGAGATCAAGCGACTACAGGCCGAGGGCGGCAAGGTCGCCTTCGTGGGCGACGGGATCAACGATGCCCCGGCGTTGGCGCAGGCCGACGTGGGCATCGCCATCGGTACCGGGACGGATATCGCCATCGAGGCCGGCGACGTAGTGCTGATGCGTGGCGACCTGAGGGGAATCGTCAATGCCGTGGCGCTCTCCAAGCGTACCCACCGGACCATCATCGGGAATTTCGTCTGGGCCTATGGCTACAACGTGGCGCTGATCCCCGTGGCGGCGGGCGTGCTCTATCCGTTCATCGGCGTATTGCTCAGCCCCATGCTGGCGGCAGCCGCCATGAGCGTCTCCAGCGTCTTCGTGTTGACCAACTCGTTGCGGCTACGCCGCTTCACGCCGGATATCGATGACGCTTCGCCGGTGACGAGCGGTGAACCCCAGACAGGTCAAGTCCACCAGGCCTAAGCAGCGAAAGTCAACAGGAGACCAGGATGATGGGAAGCGAAGCATGCACGTGGGGGATGGCGGGGATGGGGCTCATTTCCATCCTGCTGATTATTGCGTTGGTGCTTGGCGTCGCCGCGCTCGCCAAGTATCTGTTCTTCGGAAAGAAGCGTGATAGCTGACAACCAATCGCTACGACAGGTTCGATTCCCCGGGTTGATCAGAGAGCGATGAAGAGGCCGTTCATGAAGAAAATCATCTACTCCACTTATTGCCTTGCTGTTGTAGGGCTGTTCGGTCTCATTACGCTCCCCGCTCTGGCGGAGGAAACGGGGGGCGATTCTCTTGAAGGCCACCAGGCCATTAGTACAGCCGATACTGGAACACCCCTGCCCGCATCGATTACGGCATTATTGGATCAAGGACTCAAATTCCACGGAACCTTTAATGCCCCGGGAGATATACAAGGTTATGCCTTGTCCTATGATAATGAGCCCGTGGCGGCTTATATTCCCTCCACTTCCGACCACGCCATCATCGGTACCTTAATTGATCCTCAGGGCAACGCTGTAATGGAAAATCAACTTCAAGCTCTGGTGCTGGAACCGATGCTGGAAGCTACCTGGAGCGCGTTCGAGGACACTCGCTTTATTCCGGAAGGAGATGATGATGCATCACATGTCGTGTATACGCTGACCGACCCCAATTGTCCCTACTGCAATGCGCTGTGGAAGAGCTCACGGTCTCTAATCGATCAAGGTGAGCTTCAGCTTCGTCATGTGCTGGTCGGCGTTCTGTCAGAGGACAGTCTCCGCAAGGCGGCCGCGATCCTTGAGTCGAATGACCCAACCAAAGCCCTCGAAACCCATGAATTGAACTTCCGCAATGGCGGCATCAGTCCGGTGGTGCCGTCGGAGGAGAGTCGAGCGCTTCTTAGGCGGCATGCCCAGCTCATGCGCGAGGCCGGCGCCACGGGAACGCCGACCAGCTATTACCGCGATGAAGAAGGTAATGTGCAGCGCATCAATGGTGCGGTGTCGACCGACCGGCTTCGCAACATATTGGGTGTCGAATGACACGCCATAACGGCACAGGGGTGACATGAGATGTCATCTCACACAACTGAGATGAGTATGGCAAGCACGCTCGGTGTAAAGCACAGGCTCATATTGGGAGCTTCTGTGCTGATTGGCTTGGTGACCCTCTATTGGATCCTGATGGAGACCGGTGCCTTATCGACGCTCACCGATAAGCAGGCTCTGCGTGAGTGGGTTGGTCAGTTGGGTGTCTGGGGGCCATTGACCATTATCGCCATGATGATGGCGGCCATTGTCATGAGCCCGATACCCAGTGGGCCGATCGCCATGGTGGCCGGTGCGATCCACGGCCCTCTATGGGGGACGGCGTATGTGGTCATCGGTGCCGAGGCCGGCGCGTTGCTCGCCTTCGGCATCGCCCGCCTGCTCGGCTATGAGGTGATCCATCGCTGGTCGCGTACTCGTCCCATCCTCGACTGGCTGGGCAGAGAACGCTCTCAGACGGGGTTGATGCTCGTCGTATTCGCATCGCGATTGGTGCCATTCATTTCGTTCGATGCCGTCAGCTACGCGGCGGGCCTGACACCGCTGGCCTTCTGGCGTTTCTTGATTGCCACGCTGGCCGGGGTGGTTCCGACGGCGTACTTGATCGTCATGTTCGGCGAAGTCCTGATTACCGCCGACTCCCGTGGCCTCACGGTCGCGCTGATCCTCGCGAGTGGGGTCACGCTCCTGCCGCTCCTGGCGAGAGTTGTGTGGACTCGGCATCGAAAGCGACGGACTAGCTCGAATTGACGGTCTGAAGAGGCCGATCGCCTCGACCCAAGAAATCACGCGACTCAAGACGGAATCCCTATGCTCGTCAGAATCATTCCTGAACTCGGTCTCTTCGCGCTGATCATGGCGCTGGGCCTGGCGTTTATACAGGCGCTGGCTCCGTTAGCGGGCGTCACGCTCCGCCGCCCACTCTGGATGGCCTTCGCCGAGCCCATGGCATGGGGGCAGTTCGCCTTCTTGCTGGTGGCCTATGCCAGCCTGACCGCGAGCTTCCTGCTCGACGATTTCAGCGTGTCCTATGTGGCCAACAACTCCAACTCGATGCTGCCGTGGTATTACAAGCTCACGGCAGTGTGGGGGGGGCACGAAGGCTCGGTGCTGCTATGGAGCCTGATCCTCAGCGGCTGGGGCTTCGCCGTCAGCCTGTTCTCGCGCAACCTGCCGCGTGACATGCTGGCCCGTGTCCTGGGGGTCATGGGCATGGTCAGCACCGGATTCTTGCTGTTCATCCTGATCACCTCGAGCCCTTTTGAACGTCTGCTGCCGGGAGTGCCTCAGGACGGCGCCGATCTCAACCCGCTGCTACAGGACGTCGGGCTGATCTTCCATCCCCCCATGCTCTATATGGGCTATGTGGGCTTCTCGGTAGCTTTCGCCTTTGCCATCGCTGCCTTGCTGGGAGGACGGCTCGATGCCGCCTGGACACGCTGGGTGCGGCCCTGGACCAATATTGCTTGGGCTTTCCTCACCATGGGCATCGCGCTGGGTAGTTGGTGGGCCTACTACGAGCTGGGGTGGGGCGGCTGGTGGTTTTGGGACCCGGTGGAGAACGCCTCGTTCCTGCCCTGGCTGACCGGGACGGCGCTCATCCATTCGCTGGCAGTCACGGAAAAGCGTGGCACCTTCAAGAGTTGGACCGCCCTGCTGGCGATCTTTACCTTTTCGCTGTCGCTGCTGGGCACCTTCCTGGTGCGCTCCGGGGTGCTGACGTCGGTGCATGCCTTCGCCAATGACCCGTCACGGGGCATCTTCATTCTGGCACTGCTGGGGTTCACGGTGGGCGCTTCCTTGCTGATCTTTGCCCCTGCGTGCGCCGCGGATGAGCGGCAATGTGGGCTTCGGCTGGTTGTCTCGTGATGCGCTGTTGCTGATCAATAATATCCTCTTGGTCGTCATGACCGTGACCGTTTTGCTGGGCACGGTCTATCCGCTGATTCTCGATGCCCTGGGGCTGGGCAAGATCAGCGTCGGCCCACCGTACTTCAATACGCTATTCGTGCCGCTGACCGTGCTGCTCTGCGCCTTCATGGGGCTGGGCCCCGTGGCGCGCTGGAAGCAGATGGCGGGGCGCGAGTTGATGCGCCGACTACTTTGGTCCGGCATCGCCGCGCTGATCATGGCGGCGGCGGTGCCGTTCATCTACGGCGGAGAATGGAACGCCGCCGTGGCGCTGGGGCTGGTCATGGCCCTGTGGGTCGTGCTGGCGTTGATGCGTGACCTGTTCGACAAGACCCGCCATGCCTCCTCACCCCTGGCCGGCTTGCGCAAGCTGTCGCTGGCGCATTGGGGCATGGTAGTCGGCCATCTGGGCATGGCCATCACCATCGTGGGCGTGGCCATGGTGTCGAACTATGCCATCGAGCGTAACGTACGTCTTGCCGTGGGGGAGCGTGTCGAGATAGGCGGCTACAGCTTCACCATGACCGACCTGAGCGAGCGCCGCGGTCCCAATTTCCTGGCCGATACGGCAACCCTTGAGGTGGCACGTGATGGCCAGCATGTCACCACCCTACGGCCCGAGAAGCGATTGTATATTGCCCGCGGTCAGCCCATGACCGACGTCGCCCTTCGCCCTGGGCTGCTGCAGGACATTTACGTGGCGCTGGGCGAAGACTTGGGTGACGGTGCCTGGGCCATGCGAATCCAGATCAAGCCGTTCGTACGCTGGCTCTGGCTGGGGGCGTTGTTGATGGCCACTGGCGGTCTGCTGGCGGTGGCGGACCGTCGCTATCGGCGTCAGCGCTCAGTGGCAGCTGACTCCACTCTCCTCCGTGAGGTCCATACATGAAACGGCGACTGTTACTGCTTTTCCCCTTGCTGGTTTTCCTGGGACTGGGTTTCTTTCTCTATCGCGGCTTGACCATGGATCCCAGTGCCCGTGATTCGGCACTGCTGGCCCAGCAGTTTCCGGCCTTTACCCTCTCGACACTGAAGGATCCCGATGCCCGGGTCGATGAGTCCCTACTGCTTGAGCAGGTCACGCTGGTCAATGTCTGGGCCGAATGGTGCCCGACCTGCAAGGAGGAAATGCCCCAGCTGCTGACACTCGCTGAGCGCGGCGTGCGCTTGGTCGGCATCAACTACAAGGACACCCGCGTCAAGGGGCGGGAGTTTCTCGACGAGTTCGGCGACCCCTTCGAAGTCAATATCTTCGATCCGGATGGCGATCTGGGGTTCGAGCTCGGCGTCTACGGTGTGCCGGAGACCTTCCTCGTCGATGCCGAGGGCATCATTCGCTATAAGCACACGGGCTATATCACTCCCGAGGATGTCGAACGTGTCGTGCAGGAGGTGGGCAAATGGCGTTGATGACCCGGGCCGGCCTGCTGTTGCTCTTGTTGATAACGTCGGTCCCTGTGCTGGCGGATTCGGCTATCGAGGTGCGTGACTTCGAGAGGCCAGTAATGGCCGAGCGCTATCGTGATCTTACTGCCTCATTGCGCTGCCCCAAATGCGATGCCCAGGCCATCGACAGCTCGGATTCCCCGGTGGCTGCCGACATGCGCGAACGCGTTGCAGATTTGTTACGCGAAGGGCGATCCGATAAAGAAATCCTCGATTACATGGTCGCACGCTTCGGCGAATTCGTGCTTTATAACCCGCGACTCGACGAGCGTACCTGGCTGCTATGGGGATTGCCGTTCGTGCTGGTGATGATCGGGGGGTTTATCGTGGCGGTCTTCGTCCGCAAACGAAAGCATGCCCAGGTTCGAGCGCTCAGCGCCGAGGAGCGCGAGTACCTCAATGCCCTGTTTAACCGCGAGGGGAGCGAATGAATCTGCTCTGGTTGGGCATCGCCCTGTTACTGTTGCCTGCCCTGTGGCTCGTGATCCTGCCGCTGAGACGGACCCGCCCGCTGCACGATGCTCAGCAGGCCTTCGAAACCAAGCAGCGCACCGATGCCCAGAACGTGGCGGTCTATCGTCAGCGCCTGGCCTCGCTGGAAACGGCCCATGCACGCGGCGAGCTCGACACCGCGCGAGTCGAGGAGGGTCGGCTGGAGCTCGAACGCAGCCTGCTCGAGGATACCCAGGTACGCCGACGCACACCGCTCAAATCCCCCCAGGCCGGACGGTTGTTGGTGCCGCTGGTGATGGTGGCGTTGGTGGTGGCCAGTCTGCTCTGGTATCAACGGGAAGGCGCCGAGGGCGATCTGGCACTGTATGCCGTGCATCAGGAGGTGCGCAACTCGCCTGACGGCTCGCTGGCGATGCTGATCGAGCGGCTCGAGGAGCAGGCCAAGCGACAGCCGGACAATCCCAAGGTGTGGATGTCGCTGTTTCCGCTGTACCGGGACAGCAATCGGGGACGTGATGCCATCGCCGCGCTTGAGCGCCTGATTGAGCTGGAGGGTCGACAGCCTTCCCTGCTGGCGCAATTGGCACAGATCCAATTCTTCGTCGCCAATCGCTCGATGACCGAGGAGGTCCAGGCACTGGTCGACGAGACCCTAGACAAGGATCCGCGTCAGCCGACGGTGCTCGGCATGCTGGGCATCCATGCCTTCGATCGCGCCCGCTATGAAGAGGCTATCGATTACTGGCGACGCGCGATCGCCGGCTTCGACGACCCCGGCTCGGCGGAAGCGCTGCGGGAGGGCATTGCCGTGGCACAACAGCGCCTGGACGCCTCGTCCGACCAGGTCGATGCCCATCAGGCCGCGCAGGACGGCGCGTCGCTCGCGGTCAGGGTCGGCCTCGCCGAAGCGCTCCGCGAGTGGGCCGCGCCGGGCGACACGGTGTTCGTCGTCGCCCGCGACGTGGCCGGCGAACTGCCGCCGCTGGCCATCGAGCGGGCCACGGTCGCCGACCTACCGCTCGAGGTGACACTCGACGACGACGATGCCATGGCGCCCCAAGCACGGCTCTCCCAGGTTGCCGAGCTGCGCCTGACGGTGCGCGTCTCCGCGTCGGGCGAGGCCACCCCGCAGCCAGGCGACCTGATCGGCGAGGCGGGGCCGGTGACACTCGGCGAGGCCGACTCGCCGATCGACGTCACCATCGATCGCGTCGTCGAGTAATGCAGACCTATCGCAACTTAATCCGGCAACATCCATTGGCTGCCAGAACATAAGGAAGACTCATGCTGCAATATCCGCAGATCGATCCCGTGGCCATCTCCCTGGGGCCCGTGCAGATTCACTGGTATGGCCTGATGTATGTGGTCGGGCTGGCCGCCGCCTGGTGGCTAGGGCGTCGTCGAGCCCATCGCCTGGGTTTGAGTCACGATGATATCGGCGATCTGATTTTTTACGCTGCCGTGGGGATCATCTTGGGTGGCCGCCTGGGCTATGCGCTGTTCTATGGGCTCGACCAGTTGCTGGCCAACCCCTTGTGGCTCTTCAGGGTCTGGGACGGGGGCATGAGCTTCCATGGCGGCCTTGCCGGTGTGCTCATCGCCGCCCTGCTGTTTGCCCGCAAGCATCGCCTGGCTTTTTTCCAGCTGACCGATTTCATCGCCCCGCTGGTGCCGATCGGCCTGGGCGCCGGGCGCCTCGGCAACTTCATCAATCACGAGTTACCGGGACGTATCAGTGACGTTCCCTGGGCCATGGTCTTCCCCCCCATGATGGGGCTGGGGCCGGAGCCGCGGCACCCTTCAGCGCTTTATGAGTTCGCCCTGGAAGGCGTGGTGCTGTTTGTCATGCTGTGGTGGCTGTCGCGCCGACCGCGCCAGCGGGGCCTCATCTCCGGGCTGTTCCTGGTGCTGTATGGCGCCTTCCGCTTCACCGTGGAGTTCGTGCGCCTGCCCGATCCTCACCTAGGGTTCGTCGCCTTCGGCTGGCTGACCATGGGGCAGCTGTTGACCCTGCCGATGCTCATCGCGGGGCTGGCTCTGGTTGTCTGGTCAATGCGTCAGCCAGTGGATAGGGCGAAAACGGCGGCGGCCTCATGAACACGGCCTTCACCTTTCTGCTGGTGCTGCTGTTCGTCGCCACACCGGTAGCGGCCCGTGGAGAGTTTCCCGCGGGCAGTGGCAAGAGCTCCCCCTTCGGTACCTCGGCTCAACGGGAATTCCTGGCGGCTAAAGAAGCCTTCCGGGCCAGCGCCTGGCGAGACGATAGGCGGCTCTACGTCGGTTTCGTCATTGCCGAGGACTATTACCTCCACCGCCATCGGTTTGCACTGGAAAGTCGCTCTCCGGGCGTCAGTTTCGGTGAGCTGGCAATTCCCCCCGGCGAACCCATGGTGCACGCGTCTCTGGGGGAAATCGAGGTGTTCTATGACCAGGTGGTATTCAGTGCGCCCATCGAGGCGAGCGACACCGCTGCCGAGCCGCTGGCCATCGCGGTGACCTTTCAGGGGTGTTCCGACCGGGGACTCTGCTATCCGCCCGAGCAGGTCGAGCTCGACGCGCTGTACGGTTCCCCTCCGGCAGCCTTTGATTCTCCCCCTGGTGATACTGGGGATAGCGAAGAAGGAGCGCCTTGAATGGATCCCACCGACCTGAGCCTGCCGCCGCTGGCGGCGGCCTTCGTCTTCGGCCTGCTCGGAGGGGCGCACTGCATCGGCATGTGTGGCGGCATCATGAGTGCCCTGACCTTTGCCGTGCCCCCCAGCATGCGGCAGCCGGGACGCCTGGCCGGCTTGTTGCTCGGCTACAATCTGGGTCGCATCATCAGTTACATGATCGCCGGCGCCCTGGTGGCGCTACTCGGCTCAGTGCTCAATCATGCCCTGGACGGCATCGCCCTGGTGCTGCGTATCCTGGCGGCGGTCATGCTGATTCTGATGGCGCTGTATATCGCCAACTGGTGGAAGGGGTTGCTGCGTGTCGAGGTCCTGGGTCGCTCGCTGTGGCGGCGTATCGAACCGCTTGGTCGAGGCTTGATGCCCGTCGTGAAGGTGCCCCAGGCCTTCGCGCTGGGCTCGATCTGGGGCTGGATGCCCTGCGGGCTGATCTATTCAATGCTGGCCTGGAGTCTGGCCGTGGCCGAGCCGCTACGCGCCGCGGCGATGATGGGGGCCTTCGGTCTCGGCACCCTCCCCGTCGTCCTGGCGACCGGTATGGCAGCCCGCCGCGTCTCGCTATGGATTCGCCATCCAGCGACCCGCACGCTGGCGGCGCTGCTGATCATAGCGTTTGCCGTCTGGCAACTCTGGCATCTGCACTCCATGACCGGCATGGACGATATGGCCAGCATGGCGCCGTCGCATCACTGATGGCAACCGCACGGGCCATCCGTGACGATAGCGGATTTCGCCGATCCCAGCGCTTCGATCAGTTGCTTCAGGCTAGGGGCCTCGGAACCATCATCGTGGTCGATGCTTTCCAGCCATCGCGCTATCGCCTGGAGTTCATGGATCCGCGAGCGAATGTATGGCCGTTGTTCAACCAGGGGAGCGTACGTATCGCTAAGCAGAGGGCTGCCTTGGTCCGCCCAGGTCAATATCTTCTTGATGTCTGGGAGACCGACTCCCAACGAGCGAAGGCAATCAATGAGACGCAGGCGACCCAGTGCCTCCTCGTCATAGAGTTGATAGCCGTTGCGCGGGTCCCGTTGCGGTCGTAACAACCCCTCACGGGTGTAGTGGCGTACCGTTTCCGCAGTGACCCCACCAGCCCGAGCCAGTTCAGTGACTCGCATTGCCTTTTCCTCACCTACTCATTTGCAGTCAGCCTACAACCGTGCGGCCGCCCAAAGGTCAAGGCCTGGTTATAGCGCTCAATGGGTGGCCGCCCGCATGACGCGGGGCGCCAAAAAATAAGGGCTTGACCTTGAAGTGGGCTTCAAGGATACCTTTCCAGCAAGCAGCGCCGCTGCCGGGTAAAAATCGAAGCCAGGCCGTCCATCAGCCTTGCTGGTGGAAAGGTGATTCCCAGGAAGATAGAGGAGAAGTGTCATGCGGAAACGTCACACGGCGATCTTGACTGCCGCCATCATCGTCGCCAGCGGCTTCGGTGCCGGCTCGCTTCTTGCGCAGGAAGAGAATCAGCAGGCGCCAATGGAGGGCAAGGGCATGCAGGGCGACATGATGCAGGAGGGCGGCATGCACGACATGATGGGAATGATGAGTGAAATGAATACCATGATGAAAAACTGCAATGCCATGATGGAAAGCATGCAACAGGGTCATGAGGGCGATAGCAACGCCTGAAGTGGCATTGGCCGGGGCTGCTTCGCATAGGAGCGGCCTCTGCTAGGATTGGATAACGCGAGGGGAGGACGGTACGTGAAAAAAGAGCTCTATACACCACTACTTGTCTTAGCATTGATGACCAGTTCTCCTTCCTTTTCCCATTCCCTCGAAGATGCCGAGGCAGAGCTGCAAGAGCGGGAACGCTACGCCCAATTCGTCGACCAGCCAGCGCCGGCATTTTCGTTGACCGATACAGACGGTAATACCGTGTCGTCTTCCGACCTGGAAGAAAGCGTCGTGGTGCTCAATTTCATCTACTCGCGCTGTCAGGAAGCCTGCCCGGTGCATATGAACCTGATTGCCGAGGTGCAGGAGCGAGTCAACGATACCGGCCTACGAGATGATGTTGAATTTATCACCATCGCTACCGACAGCGAGGATTTTTCCGGCACGCACAACAACATGCGGGCCTACGGTGAAAATTTCGATCTGGACCCCGCCAACTGGCGTTTTCTCTATCGGGCCGAAAATGAGCCTGCTGATACCACCCGCCAGGTCGCGGAGGCCTATGGCCTTCGATTCAATGATGTGGCCGAGGGCGTCCAGGCGCATGGCGTCGTGACTCATGTCATCGACCAAACAGGACGGATGCGGGCCCGCTTTCATGGGCTCAAATTCGATCCGGAGCACTTAGTTTCCTATGTAAAGGTGTTGGCAGAAGGACCAGAGGAATTATCCACCGGTGTGTGGGATCGTATTCGCCATACTGTCGTCAACACCTTCAATTAATACTGTGAGATATAGCGATCTTGCTATCAACTGTTCTCGCGAGCTCAATGGAGGTTCAGCGTATGAAACACCTGAAAACATTCACCCTGGCTGCGCTGCTGTCCTTTCCCTTGTCGGGACTGGCAGCCGAGACGTCGGCAACCCTCTACAAGAACCCCAACTGTGGCTGTTGCGCCGAATATGCCAAGTATCTCGAACGAAACGGGTTCGAAGTGGAGACAATCGATACTCACGATCTCGCGAAGATGAAAGCCGAACACGATGTTTCCGAGAAACTGCAGGGTTGCCATACCACGCTTATCGACAACTATGTCTTCGAGGGCCACGTACCCGTGGAAAGCGTCACCCAGGTACTCGAAGAGAAACCTTTCATCAAAGGCCTGAGCGTACCCGGCATGCCACTTGGCTCACCGGGGATGTCGGGCGAGAAACAGGGCCCACTGGAGGTCTACACCCTGGCCTTTCAGCCGACCGATACCCCTGAAGTTTACGCCACCCACTGAAGGTGAGCCTTGGTCATGAGACAACTGATCAGAACCAGTTGGGTAGCGGTGGCATTGTGGGGAATGATCACCTCTTCGGCCGTCGCCGAACCACCCGAACGTGTGGGGCCGAATGGGTTTCTTCTCTGGGAAAGCCCACGCGAGGTGTCGGAAATCAGCTTCGAGGCTGGCGACGGTACCCCGCTGACGCTGACCACCTTTGGAGGAAAGCTGATCCTGCTCAACATCTGGGCGACCTGGTGTGGCCCTTGCCGCGAGGAGATGCCCACCCTGGATGCCCTCCAGGCTAAATTGGGTGGTACGGATTTCGAGGTCGTCGCGCTCTCGATAGACCGCAAGGGCATCGAAGTCGTCAACGAATTCTATCAGGAGGTGGGGATCGAGCATCTCGCTCCCTACGTCGATCCAACCGGCATGGCCAGCGCGAACCTGGGTGCCGTGGGTATTCCCACGACGCTTCTGCTCGACCGCCAGGGCAGAGAGATCGGACGCCTGGTCGGGGAGGCCGAGTGGGATACCCCTGAAATGATCAACTTTCTTGCCGAAACCATAGAAACCACCCAGGAGGACGCGCCATGAGTTGCTGTGACGACAAGCCCCAAAAGAGTCAAGAGAAAGCCGGACTGAAAGGCCTGGTAACAGGCCCACGCCGCTGGATGCTACTGGGCGCTGTGGCGGTGGCTGGTGGCCTTGCCATGGGCTGGGATCAGTTGGTCCTGCTTGGGCTCGCCCCTCTCCTGGTGAGCCTCTTGCCTTGTCTAGTCATGTGCGGATTAGGACTGTGCATGATGAAATGCAAGGACAAGACAGGCAAATCAACTGACCAGAGTGAAGCCACCGACGTGCAAGCCGGGGTAGAAGCCTCTACCGCGGTGTCTACAGGGAAAGCGCCCACCACTCGCCAGGCAGTGGACCACAACGCGCCGACCGAGCGACCCATATCCAAGCTCCAAGCCTAGCCGCGGGATAGGGGAGGATGCTGGAGCTTGCCAATATCGGCCTGGCGACGGCCTTTCTGGCGGGCCTGATCTCGTTCGCTTCGCCCTGTGTCTTGCCGCTCGTGCCTGGCTATCTCTCCTTCGTCGCCGGGCGCTCGCTGGGGCAGATACGGGAAGCGGATCGACGGGAGCGACTCCGGGTGTTGACCCAGTCGATCTGGTTCGTGCTCGGGTTCACCACGATATTCCTGATGCTGGGCGCCAGTGCCACGGCCATCGGGCGCCTGCTGCTGATCTATCGCCAGGAGGCGAACCTGGTCGGCGGCCTCATCGTCATCCTGTTCGGTGCCTTCATGACCGGGCTCATTCCGCTGCATTGGTTACAGCGGGAATGGCGGTTTATCGGCCGGCTCAAGGAAGCGGGTGGAGGGCCTGGTGCGGCCTACCTCCTGGGTGTGGCGTTCGCCTTCGGCTGGACCCCCTGTATCGGCCCGATTCTGGGCGCCATTCTGACGGTCAGCGCCTCGACGGCCAATGCCTCGAGCGGTATGGCGTTGCTCGGCATCTATTCGCTGGGCCTGGGGGTGCCCTTTCTGTTGACGGCGGTGTCGCTCGATCGCTTCCTGCACCACCAGCCATTCCTGCGCCGCTGGGGCCGTGTCATGCATCTGGCGGCGGGGCTGATCATGATCCTGATGGGCATCTTGATGATCACCGGCAAACTGACCGAGCTGTCCTATTGGTTATTGCGCACCTTCCCGGCGCTAGGCAGCATCGGCTAGCCATTATTCGAGGAAATATTGCAATGAACAAGATCACGAGTCGCTTCTGGCGTGCCCTGTCACTGACGAGCTGGGTCATGGCCAGTCTGAGCTTCGTCAGTATGGCCGGGGCCGCCGAGGAGGCATTGCCAGCGCTGAGTTATGACCAAACAGGCGAACGGCTGCTCAAGGTCCAGGCCAACCAGCTTTTCGAAAGCACGGATGGCCGGGCGGCCTGGACGATGATTCCATTGCCCGACGAAGTAGCGGAGGGACGGTTGGTAACGGTATCGGCAACCGCCGAACAGGCCCTCTATATCGCCGGCCCCTCGATCGGGGTGCAGCGCAGCACCGATCATGGAGAAACCTGGCAGGAACTCAACGATGGCTTGCCTAACCAGGACGTTACCGCCTTGGACGTGCACCGCCATCAGCCCGAGACACTCTATGTGGTGATTGCCGACGACGGCTTATACCAGAGTGAGGATGCCGGCACGACTTGGAAGAAGATGGATAGCGGTCCTGCCCAACCCGTTCGCCGGCTCATCCACTCCGATATGGAGGGGAGCATGCAGACTGGTTGGCTCTATGCGGTGTCCGACGATGCGGTTCGCCTGTCGATGGACTGCTTCTGCGGCTGGCGACCGACCGGGGAGCTCGATGCCGGCAGGGTCTATGATCTGGCCTACAAGCTCGACGATCCCGAGCACGTCTATGTAGCCACGGAGCAAGGACTGTGGCGCAGCGACAATGGCGGCCAGGAGTGGCAGCAAGTAAAGGGTAATGGCCCGACGCTCGTCGCGCTTACGCTCGCGCCGCAGGGAACGCTCTATGCCCTGGATCGCGAGGGGGAACTCATGCGCAGCGAAGATCAGGGCCAAACCTGGACACCCCCCGATGCGTAAGCGCTGGATCCTCGTCACAACATGGCTGCTGATGAGTGCAGCGGGGCAGGCCATGGCGGGGGGTGGCCCCTCTTCGCGCGATACCTCTCGGCTGGAAGAGGGAGAAAGGATCTACCAGCAGTACTGTGCCAGCTGCCACGGCAGCGAGGGCGAGGGCCAGCCGAACTGGGAGCGCCAGAATGCCCAGAGCGAATTGCCCGCTCCCCCACACGGGCCGGAGGGGCATACCTGGAAACACTCCGATGCGATGCTCTACCGGATCATCGCCGAGGGGTGGCGCGATCCCTGGAACAAGACCGAAAGACTCACCATGCCGGCCTTCGAGGATGTCCTGACCCCCGCCGAGATCCGCTCTGTGATTAATTTCCTCAAGTCGTTATGGACATCGGAGCAACGACACCACCAGGCGGAAGAAAGCGTAGGAGCTCCATTTCCGACGCAAAGTGAGTAGCTGTGGGGCTAGGAACTGAAAAGGTGATTATAGACCCAATTTTATCCCGGATAATCTGTTCGTGCAGGACTCCATTCGACTTTTCCGAGCACACCAACTCTCGCTCAACAGCGATAATTCGGACAGCCAGCTCAGCTTTGGTTTGGCGCATCAAATAATGCATACGTCGACGCTCCGCATCGGTGGGACTTTCCACTTCGCGAGAAAGCGGCCAACCAACAGCACGCCGCCGGTGAACGGGTTGGGCGGCTTCTTCGTATAATTGATGGCATTCAGGATTTCGAAGAATGATGGATGCGGAAACACCAACTTTCGTGTCGGAGAGTTCACGCGATATGCGCGCAACGCGTCCCAGTGTCACGGGGCAGCCAGTGTCCTGTAGCCGACTGATCGCTCGGCGCACGATCACTATGCTTCGATTGCGACGCTGCTGATGGCTGCGTTTCAAACCGGCCATCGCCGCCTCTGAACGCGCCTTACGAGATGGTCGTGTCATCTCTCCTTCCTCCCGATGGTCAGTATGACAGGGTCTGCTGCCGCCTGATCAACTTGCTCAAGAAGCTCCATCTCTGCCAGAACATCGTCACAGCTCGCCATGGCTTCCTTTGCCTTGCGCCCCTCTGCGGGGTAAGCGGTCATTCCAGTACGTCTGGTTTTACTCTTCGATGTCTGACCGGAGAGGAGCGTCGGCAAACAGCGCCTTCCAGCGCCGCGGCGTCAGCTCCTCGGCGCGAGAGGCCGGATGGAGGGCGATGCGCTGCAGCACGTCGACCAGGTAGGTGTAGGGATCCACGCCCTGCAGCCGGCAGGTGGTCAGCAGGCTCTGCAGGCTCTGCAGGATACCGACATGCTCGGCGCCGATCTCGCTCCAACAGAACAGCCAGTTCCGGCGATTATGCGCAGCTGCGCATAATCGCCGGAACTGGCTATTCAGCCACACACCGAGTGGTGCGCAGGCCAGCGCGGCGATCTACAGCCTGATCGAAACGGCCTTATGCCGCGCGCGGCATAAGGCCGTTTATGCCGTCCGCCGAACTATGCCGAACGGGGGCGTTCTTCCCCAGAATCAGCGCGAATGGCACACGATGGGTTCGGCATAGTTAGTCTTGTATCTCCGTTCAACACTGGAGAACAGGATTATGGTGGCAGAAGAGTATCTGGGCAGGAGCCGGCTGTTCCGACGCCTGAAGAGTGGCCCCCACGGACAGCTCATCGAGCTCTACGCGGCGCGTCTCGTCAAGGACGGGCTGGCTAGCCAAGGCACGTGGCGAGGCCTGAACTTGGTCGACGGTCTCCTGAGTTGGCTCACAAGAAGCCGCTTGAAGCTGACCGATCTCGATGAGCGCGTGCTCGACCGATACCTGAGGCACCGAGCGCGCAAGCAATCTATTCAGCCAAGCGACTGGGCGGCGCTCAAGCGGCTGCAGTCGGTGATGCGCCAGGCGGACCTCATTCCACCTGCGCCTCTGCCGCCGATCACGCCGGAGGACCAGATATTCGAGAAGTTCGCAGATTATCTACGACAAGAACGCGGGCTAGCGCCGAAGTCCATTATCCGCCACCTGCCGGTCATTCGCCGGTTTCTGCGCGAGGTGTGCCCTGGCGGCGACAGCGATCTCGGCGAGATTGGGCAGGAGGACGTCATCTGCTACGTCGAGCGCCACGCCAGGGACGGAAGCGCGGCCTCGGGGAAGGCGATGTGCTGGTCGCTGCGCGCCTTTCTTCGATACCTCTACCATAGTGGGTCGAACTTGCTCGCTCTTGCCGGCTGTGTGCCTTCCATCAGGCGATGGAAGCTTTCAAGCCTGCCGACCTATCTATCCGTCGTGCAGGTTCAGGCGGTCCTTGATGCTTGTGATCGAACGGCGGCGTCAGGGCGGCGGGACTTCGCCATCCTTATGATGCTGGCCAAGGTTGGATTGCGGGCCAACGAGGTCGCGACCCTCACCCTGGATGATATCGACTGGCGATCTGGGACGATGCTCATTCGCGCCAAGAATCGGCAGCAGACACGGATGCCGATGCCCCCAGATGTCGGCGCGGCCGTCGTTGCTTACCTCCGTGATGACCGTCCGGCTTCAACGTGCCGCCGGCTGTTTCTCCGCACCTTGGCACCCCATGCCGGCTTCGCCTCCGGTTGCGCCATCACGATGATCGCCAGGGCGGCTCTCAAGCGTGCCGGAATCAGTGGCTTCGCACACCAGGGGGCACATATATTCCGCCACAGCCTTGCCACAGAGCTTCTCCGTTGCGGTGCGACCTTGTCGCAGATCGGCCAATTCCTGCGACACAAGAGCCATGACACGACGCGCATCTACGCGAAGGTGGATGTCGAGGCGCTTCGGACATTGAGCCTTCCTTGGCCGGGAGGTATGCAATGATCAGTCTACGGTCCGCACTCGAGCAGTATCTGAGCATGCGCCAGGGGCTCGGATACAAATACCAACATCAGGCGCGCCGGCTTGCCGACTTCGTCTCCTTCATGGAGCGCCACGAAACGGCGACCATCACCACGAAGCTGGCTGTCGCCTGGGCGACCTTGCCGCCTGAACGGCACGCTTCCTGGGTATTGCGACTAACCGATGTGCGTGGCTTCGCGCGCCATGTCGCCAACTTCAACCCACAGACGGAGGTGCCGCCCACAGGGATCTTGCCGCCCTTGAAACGCGCCAGACCCTATGTCTACAGCGATGCAGAGATCAACGCGCTATTGAGGGCGGCTCTGGCCCTACCCCCTGCAAAAGGCCTGCGGCGATGGACCTACCATTATCTGTTTGGGTTGATCGCAGTGACAGGCATCCGTCTGTCCGAGGCGACCGGGCTTCTCCGCAGCGACGTCGATCTGGACCAAGGCGCGCTGACAATCCGACAGAGCAAGTTCGGTAAGTCGCGCCTGGTGCCTTTGCATCCGACGACCAGCGCGGCTCTACGCAGCTACGCCGAGCGGCGGGATGCTCACCTCGGGTCGCACTGCGGGCCGCACTTCTTTGTGGCCGAGCGCGGTGGCCGCTTGCTCCACCAGTATGTCTATCGTGTCTTCTGGCGCTTGTCACGCGAGATAGGGCTGCGACGAGCGGGCGAGCACACCGGTCCCCGAATTCACGACTTCCGCCATCGCTTTGCCATCCGTGCGCTCCTCTGGCAACGTCTCGCCTTGTGCCAACAGGGCATCCAGGGTGGCAGCGGGACTGGAGCGCCCGGCGCCACCGTTAGATCCAGACACGCGGCGGTTCCGGGTGTTGAGCTTCTGCCGATAGGACAAGCCGGTGCCGGGAATACCGGCATGGCCGTGCACGCCGCTCGGCCCCAGGCTGAGGCTGGTCCCTCGTGGGCCCACCGAGAGCCCCAAGCCTCGTTTGCTCAGATTTAGCCGGATGCCCGGAGCAAGGGTAATGCGGCGCTGAAAGCGAAAGCCCACGACGGCGACCTCCTTGTCGGTAGATACAGACAGTGCTTCATTCTGCATTGCGGCGAAGCCTTGCTGAAGGCAGGGCACCTAAAGCGGCGTAAGAAACAGCAGATTCAGCAGGTTAGAAGCAGCTCTTTCTGCAGCAGTGGGGATTCTTTCTGCACGGCAGCCGTGTGCAAAAGCGGCAGTGACACGGTCGAGCAGCACCGGTGCCCCGGAAGCGACTCTTTACCCTTTCCCCTTTGGGGTTTGCAACTCATCGCGCATTTCGGGGCAAGCCCCTTCCCCTTCAGCTCCCCTTCCCTTCCACCTTTCCACCCTTTGGCCCTTTCACCCTTTGCTGGCCCCGCTCAGCCGATAGGGCCTGAACATGGAAGGGAACCGCAGATACCGGTAGCAGGACAAAGTGCACGCAAACTGCGTATGATTTGATGGTGTCACTACGAGGACATGACCATGGGCCGCAACATCTTTGACGAGCTCATCGAGGGCTTCGATGCACTGGCAGATAAGCGCCAAGGCAAGCGCACGCTGCGCTCCCACTCCGTCAAGCTGGAGGAGGTTCCCGACGTCACAGCCAGCGAGCTCATCGCGCTACGAGAGCGGCTGCATATGTCTCGCCCGGTATTCGCTATGTACATGCGCACCAACCCCAGGACGCTGGAGAACTGGGAGCAGGGCCGCGCCAAGCCCAACGCCCAGGCCAAGACCCTGATCCGGCTGGTTCAGAAATACCCGGAAACCATCGAGCATCTCGCATCCCTCAGCTGACCCCAGTGGAGCTTCCCCCATACTGGGTCTATGCTAGAGATCTGATGTATCCAGGGAGGGAAGCCATGGCCCTGAAATCACTTCTGGCCCGAGCCGTCGCAGCTGGAAAGCAGGCACATCGCCAGAATCAGCAGGACGGCTGGTCCGATGGCTGGCAAACCAAGGCGAGTACAGCAGAATCGCTGCGCGTGCTGAGCGACTCCGCCGCCGGTGCAGCCAAATCCACCGCACGGACTGCCACCACCCCAGAGGGATGGAGGCGGATTGCTCGTGGCGCCGGCAAGGTGGTCGGTGGTGCGGCCGTGGTGGCCGGTGGCGTGGCCCAAGGGGTGCTGCAGGCTGCGGATTCTGAAGAGAAAGAAGATCAAGTAGAAAGACAGAACGGCTGGAGGGACGGCCATGCTGGGTACGGGTATTACTACGGTGGCTGGCGTATGGATGATGAAGTGTAGAGCCATCACATGATGGCTCTGCAAGGATTCATCGGCCAAGGTACCGCTACAGCTTCCCTCCCGAGGCGGTTGATTGTGCTTTACTACCCCCTGACCTGCCCGCTCCTTGAGCATCTTCAGAGCCCCGAGAAACACTCTGACCGATTGTGCTACCAATCCGCATCCCAGCCCAACTCAGCACTCCTACCCATAACGTCGGCAGCACCAGAAACATCATCCCCTCCACGAACTGCATCACCATGCGGTCGTAGAGGTTGTTGGCGGCAGAGAGCCAGCTCAGCTTGGCGGCGTCGCTGTGGTAGAGCAGGTCGACCAGGTTGGCGTTGATCCAGCGGGCGAGCTCCCACCAGAAGGTCAGGAACCACATGGCGAACAGCCCGAAGGTGGCCATGCCCGCGACCTTGAAGCTGTAGCTGGAGATGACCATCACGAACGGCAGGCAGATGATGATGGCCATCACCAGGATGCCCTGCACCATCGGCAGCGCCTGCTTGAGCATGTCCATGCCGGCCTGGAAGGGCAGGACCGACAGGGTGCCGCCAATGGCGGAGCCGGCTGTGACGGTGGCATCCCAGAAGCTGCTGCCGCCATCCAGGCCGCGAAAGCCCACCACGGCCTGATCGAGGTTGCCGCTGGCCGCACCCGAGCGGGGGCTGACCAGGCGCCGGATCACGTAGTCCTCGGCCTCGCTGCTGGTGAAGACGCTGCGGAAGTCATCCCAGAATCCTGTGCTCACCTCGCCATGCAGCCGGGACCTCAGGCCTACGTTCTCCGCTGACCACCATTCCTGGCAGGAGGGATAGCCGGGCAGGCCGGGGCCGGTGTTGGGCCGGGAGACATCCCGGTCGGCATCGTAGGGGAAACCGGCGATGGGCCGCCCGGCGTAGAAGCTGTCGTAGTAGCCGGGCGTGGTCTGGAAGTAGTTCGAGCCGATCCAGTCCACGTCCATGGCACGTGTCGCTTCAATGGTCCCGCCCTCCTGCAGCAGCCGGTTTCGCGCCGGGCCGAAGCACTGGCGCTGAAACTCCCCTACCTCCTGTTGCAGCCCCGGATCTTCGATAGTGTGCAGATCCAGCTCCATGCGGATCGACTCGAAGTCCGTCGAGCAGGGAATCGCGTGGATCGCCGCCGCGGTGACCCCGTGCGATACCGCATGCACCCCCGCCCACCACAGCGGCATCCTGGCCTGCTGGCCACCGATGGAATTCTCGGTCGCCCCGAACGCCCCCTCGGACCAGCCGCCGGAGGCAAATTGGCGAGTGCCGCACTCCAGCGAGCGGCTCTCGTCGATGTCGGCGGTGGCCAGCTGGACCTGCAGTAGCGGCAGGCAGGTGAAGGCGTAGGCCAGGATCATGGCGTAGAGCCGGGTCTCGATGCGGTTGACCGTAAGGATGCCCTTGGTCCCCGCCTCGTCGCCCTCCTGCCGGGCCTTGAACCACTCGGAGAGCACCAGGGTAATGAACGGCACCGCGGCGATGCCGGTGCCGACCATGACGTTCCAGATGGCGTTGTTGATGATCCAGCCCAGCAGCGTCATGGCGTTGGCGAAGTAGTCGAACACCACCAGCGGCGCGGTAAGCAAGCCTCCCATCAGGCACCTCCCAACTGGTTGATCAGGTTGGTGACTTCCAGCAGGACCAGGATGCCCAGGGCCATCAGCTCGAGCCGGCGGAGCTTGGCGAGCGCCTGCCGCCCGTCGTCATGATCTCGGCGCAACCGCGCCACCGCCCGGGGGCGCACCTTACGCCACCAGACCAGGGCTAGCGCGGCGTAGAGGCTCAGCCGCCAGGCCAGCAGCCACGGCCAGGCGGCCTGCCAGGCGCTATGGTGGGCCTCGAGCCCACCCAGCAGCCGCACGCTGATCACCAGAATGATCCCGCTGAGCAGGAACATGGCGATCAGCACCGCCATGGCGACCAGTAGCGACGGCCAGCGAGCCGGATTCATCCAGGAGAAAGCGCATCGGGCCATCAGTCGCCGCCCTCCTCGCCGGCTGGGCGTCCGCGGCCGTCCAGGGCCGCATCCGGCCGGAAAGTCTCGCCCTGAGAGGCTCCCTGGCTGCGCCGAGAGGCTCGCTCCAGGGCGATGCCGGCAGCACTGTTGCCCAGCGCCTGGCGGATCTCCATCTCGGAGCGCAGCGACTCGATATCCCGATCCAGGGCTACCAGCTTGCGATCCAGCGCCGACATGCCCTGCTCGTTGTCGGCGATGCCCGGGTCACTGCTGCCGGCCAGCAGCAGCCGGCGCGCCCACAGCGCCTTGGTCAGGGTCCGGGCCAGGGCCATCTCGCCGCTCAGGCGGTGAATCAACAGAGAGGCCTCGGGGTCGGTGCGCAGCGACTCGATCACCCCACGGGACACGGTCAGGCCGTCACCGGCGGAGACCTGGCGCAGGTTATCTGGCGTCAACGGCTCGCTGCCGTCGACCAGACTCAGGAGCTTGCCGTAGACCTCCTGCTGCTCACGCTCCAGCTCGCGCACCAGACCACTGCCAGCCTGGGTCTCGCTTCGCTCGCAGCCGTCGCAGGTGCGGATCGACTGCTCGCCGATCACCGTCTGAGTCCATTCGGCGGCCTCTTCGGGGCTCTGCCACACCGTGCACATGCCGCCCAGGCAAGATCCTGTTCCGCCACCGGTACCTGAGCCACCCCCACCGGAAGGGGCTGACAGTCCACCGCCACCGATCCAAGTACCATCATTGGTGGCCACCGACCCCCAGCCGCCTCCGCCTCCGGCGATGGGCGCATTGCTGGTGGCGTCGTCTCGCCCATGCAGGAGGTTGTAGCCGGCGCGGGCGGTGTCCTGTACCACGCGGATCGGCGCCTGATCCTGGCCGCCGCGGCGCTGGCCACCCACCCAGGTCACGCCCTGGTTGCCGCCCGACTGGTCGACCTGCTCCTGGGCCTCGACGACGTCGGCGTTGGACTGCGCCGCGCTCTGCCAGCTCTCGGCCATGGCCATCTGCTGCCATCCCTGACCGGTGACCATGTCCGCCATCCGCTCGGACATCTGGCGGCACGACATGGAGGCGCGGTCGAAGTCGATCCGCCCCTGCAGTACACCGTTGCTCAGGAGGTCATAGAGCCCGGGGTTGGCGCGCTGGATGATCATGGCGGGAAGAGAGGCCACGGCACCCTGAGCGTTCTGGACGACCTGCCCCATCAGGTTCTGGAAGCCATCGGTGACGCCGTTGAGCTGGTTGGAGACCGTGGCGCCGATATCGAAGTTGCCGCAACTGGCATTCATGTTCCAGCTGATGCCGAGCCCACGGCTGTTGGGGTCATACCCCCGGCCGGCGGAGACGCTGAAGGGCGAAGCGCCACCGATCTGGTAGTAGAGCGCATCGGCCGACTGAGCCTGGGCCTGAGTAGCGAACAGCCCCATGACCAGGGCGCCGGCTAGCGGCGTGAGGGTGAACCGTCTCATGCGAGATCCTTTCATCGTCCTCTCTCCTTCAGGGGACTGCGTAGAGCAGGGTCTGCCCCCGGCGCTGGCAGCAGCGATAGGGGCGCCACAGCGACCAGGCATAGTCACCGCCTTCGTCGAGGCGATCGGCATAGGTGTCGGTCACGCTGCGGTCCGGCCACACCCGGCAGGATTTGCTCATGCTGGGGGTCAGCATCTGCCAGCGGTGGGTCGAGGCGTCGCCTTCGATGACAGGCCCCGGCGGCCAGTAACCGGGGCGGCTAGAGGCGACCAGCTGCGTGTAGACATGGGGCTGCCCTGTGCGGGTGACGATATCGGCGGAGCGCTGGGCGGTGGTCGCCGCGGTCTTGTAGTCGTGCACCTGGGTCAGGAAGCCGCTGCGCGGGTAGATGTTGTCCCACAGGTCGCCGGGCTGCCCCAGTTCACGCATGCCGGGCGTCAGCGCCTCGGGGTAAAGCGACTCGGGAATCCCGCTGCGCCACGCCAGGGCATCCAGGGTCGAGAGGTGGTAGGGCTGGAAGGGCGTCGCTGCCCCAGCGCAGGTCATACCGAAGGCGCTGGCGAAGCTGCTGAAGGCACCGCCGGCTGGGTGGCCGATGGCGTCCACGTTCTTGAAGCGCAGATGCTCGTGCCGAGCCCGACTGGCATCGGACGTGCTCTGCCCACCGGCCAGCGCCTCGCCCAGAGGCGGCGACAGCGCCGCCACCTCCCACCAGGGGTTATCGCCGGTGTTCTCGTAGCTGGAGACCACGAGCTCAGGGATGTAGTGACGCACCTGGACCGAGGTACGGATCGAGCAGCCCGACCAGGAGCAGTTGAGCCAGACACAGATGCCGATGACCTGGTAGTCCAGGCACTGGGTGGAGAGCGACGAGGCGACGATCTGCGGCGTCGTCAGCGCATGGGCAGGCTTCTCCGCCACGCCCAGGCTCAGCAGTACGCCGCCCAGCACGGCCCCCACGGTCTTGGGGGGCATCATCGGCGGCCCTCCCGTCCCAAGAGACGCTCCGCTTCTCTCACCGCCTCGGCGACGTCCGGCTGCCCGTAAATTACATAGCTGCCATCGATCACCACGGCAGGGACTTTCTCGATACCCAGCTGCCAGGCCCTGGCCAGCCCGAGGTAGCTATCGGCATAGCGGTCGGCCGTCTCCTGCCACTCAGGAGTCGCCATGCGCTCCCGCATCATGGCCTCCGCAACATTGGGATCAGCAGGAAGATCACGCGACAACTCGGCATCCAAGCGACCGGGCGCGTCGAGTTCGATCACCGCCACGCCCGAGGGCACATTGACGGCCGGCTCCCCGGCAGTGGTAAAGACTTCGATGGCTGGCTCAGCCAGTGCAGGGCCTGCGAGGCAGGCGGATAACCCGAAAGCGGCCAGCCAACGGCGCGGGTGGTGTCTCTCCATGCTTGCCACTCCAGAAGATCAAGGAACTGGCACAGCATTCCGGACCTGCCTGTGAGCCGCATCAGGAAATATTAATTCGACCGTGGGGTGTTTTCTGAATCAGCCATCAATGCCTCCGCAACCCCCATAATCAGGCCGACAACCAAAATAATCTTCGTTTATCTTTCCAAGAGTATTGATTCAAATAAGAACTGCCACCATACTCTCCCTCAACATTCACCCAGTGCGAGGAGACGCATGTCCATTCTCAACACCTACATGCAGAAGGAACAGCAGCTCAAGCAGCTCCAGGAAGAGCTCGACAAGCTGAAGAACGACGACCGTCTCAAGGCCGAGCTGGAGTTCAAGGACAAGCTCGAGGCACTGATGCGCGAGTTCGACAAGTCAGCTGCCGACGTGATTAAGCTGCTGGACCCGAAGCCGGCTGCCGCCAAGGCCGCCAGTACCACGAGCACCGGCCGCGCCAAGCGGAAGCTCAAGATCTACAAGAACCCCAACACCGGTGAAGTCGTCGAGACTCGCGGCGGCAACCAGAAGACGCTGAAGGCGTGGAAGGAGGAATACGGTGCGGAGACCGTCGAGGGGTGGCTCGTGAGGACTGAGGACTGATTACTGCCTGCCCTGCTTTCCAAGTGCGTGGCTGTCAGGGCTGATTCGAGTAGGAAAGCAGGGTGTAGGCTAATCGACCAGCACCCTAAGTGGCACCATAACGATGCTTAAATTCATTCACTCCCAAACCTCGAAGAGCCATACTCAAGCAAAAACCAAAACCATGCCCATTCAAAATACATACTTACCACAAAGCACAAGAAAGCCACATTAACCAACATCCAAAAAAATGCATAACGATTCCTTTTTTTGTCAACAAAACTTTTCTCCCTACTTATCACTTTGCCAGTATCAATAATCTTATCTAGATCCTTGGGATCAAGTAAGTCCTCATACCGCCCCCTAATAGCCCTATATTTTTCAAGAAGCCTATTTCTATCGGAATTAACTTCCATTAACGAGACAAATAAATACACGCACGAAAAAACAAACAGAAAAACACTAACCTGAACAACCTCAAGCGTAAAAGCATTTGACTCATCACTCCGGGCAATAACCCTAAGTAAAAAAACACTAATCAGAAATGTGGCAAAAGACCAAATCCCTGTCTTAAACATTGAAAACATGTTTTTTGTTATTTCTGAAGCCTTATCAGACTGAGATTGCATAAATTCTGATATTTTATTCTTAATATCAATATACTGCTTCACATTCTCCTTAAGATAAAGATCATACCCTGACCTAATTGACCTTGAAGTCCCTTTTTCAATCGACAAAATAGATTCACTTTCCAAATGAATCGACATGACATTTCGGGCAATACCTATCTTGTCAGAGAAATTTCCACCCAAATACACCCATTCATATATTTCTCTTAATTCGTCACCATTAGCCCCCAAAACATCTGATAAACCAACCACCCCAGACACTGTCTTATAGCCCTTAAGATTGTAGCTAAGCGAACTCTCTTCCACCAAAGAAAAGTCCGACAGGAAAATAACTAAGGAAAATATAGAAAGCTCATAAAAGTGCTCACTCAGGCTTTCTGGAGCCTTGCCTTTAAGTATAAAAAAATCCTCCGGCAAGAAATCGAACTGCGAAGAATTGGCAAAATGACCACACTTATTTCTATTATCAATAGCCTTGTGCCTTTCCAGCTCATCACCAGGGGGAATTGATATATCTTGATCCACTGATGAGAAATATAAAGAGCGTGTCTCAAATGGTGAAACATCACTCCAAACCTTAACATTACCGAGACCAGAGGAAATATATCTCGACCAAAGAGAGAACCTTCCCTCCAAATCCAATCCACTCAAATAGGACGAAAACGCACTGATTGAGAATATATTTAGTGGTCCGCCTTCTGGCTTTACAACTCTCAGCTCAACTTTTACCTTCCCGCCATCTCCAGCCACGTCCTCCAACTCGTCAAGCTTTTTATTGATATCATCAACACTGCTCCCTGAAACATAAATTGGCTCACTGTACTCTACCTCAAATATAAGGTTGACTTCCATGCCAGCATCAACGGCTTCTACCAATCTTTTTTCGAGCAGAAGCCTCCTCTCTGATGGTATGCTATCAATATGAACGCCAAAAATATCTGCCTTACATATTTCAGGATTTTCTGAAACATTCAGTGCTGGGTGAGCGGTCACACTCTTAAAAACATCTTCCAGAAAAGACATAGGGCTCAACCCCCACTCCTAGGATCTCTACTCTTAAACTCTTCGTAACCAGCATCAGAATATATTTTAACAAACTTCCCCTTGCTGTCTTCGTCAGCACTAATCTTCGTTCTTAGGTCCTCCACCTCACCACTAATCCTTAACTCAAAGTTCTGATCCAAGAATATCTTTTTTATTATTTTTGCTTTAATCACACCCGGAGCAATGTCAAACTGCGTTTCAAAAGGTTTAGAGGATGACTTGGGCAGATTTCTGAATGCATCCAAAAAACCAGGGAACTTGTCTTTAAAGACCTCAGACTCTGGCTTATGCTTTGCCACTTTTTCAACTAGATCGTCGAATGCTAAAGACTCCTCATTCCTGAAATGACCAACAATTTCGTTTCTTAAAAACCAGTAATCTACCGAAGAAACTTTTTTGACTTCTCGATTCAGAAGCCTTTCTATAGACTGGAACGCATTCTTTGTATTTGTTTCCGAGTCCGTCAGCTGAGCTGCAACAAGAAAATAGCGATACCAGTACTCAGATATGGTTGGCTTACTATCAGACAAAATCAGCTCTTCACAAACTTTTTCGTCACTAAAAGCCGCCACAGCCGTTTTTTGTAAGCGCGCCTTAGACGCAGGAAGCCCACTCTTCAACTCCAGTTCAGTCTCATCAAAAAAATCATCATCGTCAATTTTTGTTATTACAAATTTGACCTTCCCCTCGTGCTTTATTTTTATCTGTAGCAGACCACCCCTTCGAACCTTTGTTCCGAGCTTATCAACCCTTTCCTGCACATCAACCTCAACGTCATACAGCTTCTTAGCTATCTCAGACGACTTATCGCCCCAATCTCCCCCATCCAAAATATCGACAAGCGAAGAGGCAACCAGCTCTCCCATACTTTGAAACCTAAAATACCTTGCCCTAGAGCTTTCAAAAAGCTCCTTGAGGACTCTTTCAGCGTATTTTTTCAACCCAGAAGCTGACCCATCTACAGCCAAAAGAACTGGGCCAACCTCTTGAAGATCAACTCTGTGAAGCGAATACTCCAAAACATCGATGTCAGTCATGCCTAACCCTTGCTTTATCAGACTCAATAAATCATAGCAAATCACCCCTAACAAACAAGCAGCAGGCAAAAAGAAATACTCCAAATCAACAGCCTATATTCCTTGCCAGATCTAACTTTTTAGCGATAGTCAATACCGCATCGAGCTCTGAGCAGCCCTGCTCTCGCATCACCCGCATGCGCTCGGCCTTCTCCTCGCCTTCCGTGCCGGCCAGGGCCAGGTAGAGGCTGGGGGGCACCACCCGGAATAGCGCTTCCAGGCGCCCTGACAGCACCACCCCCTCGGTGTACTTCTTCGAGACCTTGGTGGCGGAGGCCATCAGCTTGCGCTGAGTGGCAGTGAGCTCCTTGAAGCGGCTGACCTGTTCGATCTCGTCCGGGGGCATGTAGAGGCACAGCCAGAACTCGATCATGTTGAGCAGCTTGCGGGCCGCGTCCGGGAAGTCCTCGAGGTTCTGGGTGGCCATCCAGATCCAGTGGGAGAGCTTGCGGCCCATCTTGCCCACCTTGACCAGGTAGGGGCTGAGCAGCGGGTTGACGGTGAGCAGGTGGCACTCGTCGATGACCTGGACGATGGGCCGCCCGCTGTACTGGTCGCGCTCGGCCAGGTTGGTGATCATGTTGGTCACGCTGATCACCGCCAGGGCGAGCTGGGCCTCGTAGCCCTCCCGGGCGAAGTGGGCCAGGTCGATGATGGTCACGTCGCACTCGGGCCAGGCGGTGCCGGGGCGGTTGAACACCTCGCCGTCGAAGCCGTCGCAGAACAGCCCCATGGCCTCGCCCATGTCATAGGCACGGCGCTGCCGCTCCTCGGGGATCTCCGTGTCACGTGAGATCGCATAGAGCGCCTCGCGCACGTCCTGGGTCATGCAGTCGTGGGCCTCTTCCCGGCAGCGCTCCGCCGCCCGGTAGATGGCGTCGCGCACCATGCGCCGGTCGGCGCGGCGAAACTCCCGCTCCTCCTTGGGGTCGCCGCCGGTAATCATCAGCCGGGCGGTGATCTCCATCTCGCCCAGCAGGTCGCGCTCCTCGTCGGGCTGCTCCTCTTCTTCCTCCACGGGCGCCTCCTCGAAAGGATTGGCGTCCTCGGCGTCTCGGGCCAGGCGCCTCTCCTCCACCTCGTTCTCCAGCAGCCGCGTGGCCGCCGCGAAGGGCGGCAGTCTCGCCCCACAGCCCGGCGACAGCTTGACTTGGTTGACGCTCATCCCTTTGCGCTCGAAGTAATGGCCCAGCAGCCCGAAGCTGTTGCCCACCTCGATGATGAAGAGCCGCGGGCGGTGCATGGCCATGACCTGGCTCAGCACACCGTTCAGGGTGGCCGACTTGCCGGCTCCGGTAGGGCCGAACACCAGCATGTGGGCGTTGGCCGAGCGGTCCTCGAGGTTCAGCGGGTCGAAGCTGAAAGTCTCGCCGCCGCGGTTGAAGAAGGTCATGCCGGGGTGGCCGGTGCCACGGCCACGCCCGAACACCGGCGCCAGATTGGCCAGGTGGTGGACGTAGTTGAACTGGGTGTACCAGCGGTTCTTGCGATCCTGCTCCGGGTCGAAGTTCATCGGCAGCCAGCGCAGGTGGGTGTTCAGGCCGGCGACCTCATCCTCAGGGTCCACCGGCGAGAGGTTGACCTGCAGCAGCTGGGTGGCCAGCTCCATGCTGCGCTGCTGAAGATCCTGCTCGTCCTCGCCCATCAGGTAGAAGGCGAGGGTGCTCTGGTAGAGCTTGTGGTTCTGGCCCAGATAGCGGCGGGCGGTCTCGCAGTCTTCGCGGACCTGGCGTGCCAGCACGCTGTCACCCACCGCCTTATGGTGCAGTCGGTTGATATGGTCCTCCAGGGGCTCCTGAGGCGTAGCGACGATGGTCAGCACCGCCTCGGTGCCCTCGGGTAACTTGTCCATCAGCGCATTGCTCGCCTGGCCATCGGAGCGGCGCACCTCGCCGGTGAGGTGGCCCACCACCGGAGCTCGGCGCATCTCCTCCACCACCACGCAGCACTGGGGCAGCCCATCAAACCACCAGAGCCCCGTCTCGACGTCGCCGCGGGGCGAGTTGAAGAGCATTCCCTCGGCCAGGTCGTAGTTCCAGGCCACGGCAGCGGCATCCTCGGGGTAGTCGCACAAGGCATAGAAGCGCGCCGGGTCATCGGGGGCCAGCCGCGGGCGCGGGTTGAAGCGCGGCAGCATCCAGCGGTGAAAGGCGCGTCCGTCGTAGCGCTCCAGGCGCAGGCCCGCACCGCGCAGCGCGGCGGCCAGCCTGCCGTAGACCTGATTGGCGGCCTGCTCGGGGGAGAGCCCCCGCTGACGCTCCCCCGCTTGGCGCTTCTTGCCGAGCCAGCGGTAGAGCACCAGACGCGTGCGACGGGTCTGGCCCCGCCAGCGGGTCTGGGTCACCCCGTCGTCCTGGAACAGCCCGCCCGGCTTGGAGATGGCCTTGAGGTGGGCGTCCATGCTCGCCAGCCAGTCCTGGGTGAACTCGGTCTCCCGGGCCCGGGGCCGCACATAGTCGCGCATGCGCTCCAGGTCGGGGCGGGCGTCGACCTCATCCTTGACGAAGAGCTGCACCACCCAGGGGTGCTGCTCATACTCCGGCAGGCTGTCCTGAAAGGCGGCCTCGATCTGGTCGCGAATCGCCTCCAGGGACTCCGGGGCGCGTCCCTCGGTGGCGATGGGAAAGACCTCGGCCACCACGCCCACCGAGACCCCATCCTCGAGGAGGAAGCAGCCCGACTCCGGCAGGTATTCCACCCAGGGCAGGTAATTGCTGAAAGACGGCGCCCGGCGGAAGTGCGAACGCAGCTCAGCCACGGAGGGCGCCTTGCCCCGGGGCAGGGCCAGCGGCCGGCCGTGAACGTCGCTGTTGAGCGCGGCCAGCGCCTCCGGCTCGGCCGCTGGCGTCTCGTCCTGCTCGGCCTCATCCCGGTCTGAGAGCGCGGTTTCCTGCGTCTGGCCCGGACCGCTGTCGCCGGCCGGGGCGCTGCCAAACAGCCGGTTCATCAGGTCGTCGAACTTGGACATCAGTGCGCCCTCCTCTCACTCGGGCCTTCGCTCAGCCCTTCGCCCGGCACTTCACCTTTCCCCTCACCCAGCGCCGCGGTTGGGCGGGCGCTCTCCCCGGGCATGGCGTACTGGGTGCGCTGGTAGAGGGGAAACACCGTCGAGTAGCCGGGTACCGGCACCTGCTCGGTCCCGGCCAGATGGGGGAAGACGTACATCACCAGGTCCGGATTGGGCAGGCGGCGGAACTGGCTGTAGATCTCGTTGCTGGCGTCACGGCTGTAGCGCAGCTGCACGCTGACCAGCTCCGGGCTGTCCAGAGGTCGGCGCAGCTCGCTGCGCACGTCCAGCAGGCGGCGTTCGCCGGTGCTGTGGCCGGCCTGGTGCTGCCAGATCTCCATCATGGTGGTATCGCCCACCGGCATCAGCTCTTCCTGGGAGGTGGCGCAGCCCGCCACCAGCAGGATGGTCATCAGCGCTGCCAAAGGCCTGGCGGAGCTTTTTGCAGCACTTCTCGCAGCACGATTTACGCCACTACGGCAGATCGAGGACATCCGCGCCCATGCGGTCATATCGCACCCTCCTTCCTTGTGTCTCATAGTCGATGGGCAGCTCACGCTCGATATGGATGGCCACCGGCTGGCCGGGCGGCACGTAGACGGCATCGAAGGTCTGGCCGAAGCGCTCCTGCACCCACTGGCGCACGTCGGAGACGCCGCCGGCCAGGGCCTGGCTGGCCGCATAGCGGCCGGAGCTGCCGGTGAGGCCGCTGACCACGCCGCCGCTGTCCACGCTGGTGGTGACCTCGCCCATGGCGACGGCACTGGCACTCTGCTCGGCGGCGCCGAGGATGAAGCTGGTCAGCAGGAACTGCTGGGCATTGGTCTTGCGCTCCCCGGGGATGCAGGGCAGGCCCCGCGGATCGGAGAGCCAGCCGATGGTGGTGCGGCCCGAGCCGTCGCCGGAATTGACGTCCTCCGGGGCCGGCAGGGTGCGCACGGTGCCGTCCTCGAAGACAAAGGTCATCGAGTTGACCTGGCCGCGCACGCAGGAGAGCGTCCAGTCGCCTGTCGCCGTGCCGCTGACGATGGCGCTCTCCACCTCGGGAAGGGTGATGCTATTGGCGGTGAGGTTCTCGCGGCCGATCACCACCTTGAACGGATAGGGGTCATTGACGGTGCCATCGATCGGCACCCGGCCCAGCAGCGCCGTCATGGCCACCGAGCCCATCAGGGTGGAGTTCTCCGGCAGGGTGTAGACGGGCTCTACGCTGGCTTCATCGGGGCGTCCGGTCACCCGGCTCTCGACCGCACTGGAGCCGCGCCGGGCCGCCTCGCCCAGCTCACCGGCGGCCTCACCGAAGCGGGTCGGGAAGGTGGTCTCGCCGCGCCCACGCTCGTCCTCCTGGGCGTCCAGAGGCTCGACCCAGGTCAGCGCTTGCGCCGAGCCGGGGCCCGAGTAGGCTGTCCCGCTGGGGCCACCGCCGCCCTCAAGGCCCAGGCCGATGGGCAGGTCATCGTCGCGCTGCCCGTCCACCTGGCGGCGCAGCTGGTCCAGCTGACGCTGCAGCGTGCCCAGCATGGAGCTGTCCGGCTGGGACTGGCCGATCTCCTGACGCAGCCGTTCGCGCTCACGGCGCAGAGCCTCGTCGATGGCGCCTTCCACGTCCTGGTTGCGGGTCATCAGCCGCTCGTTCTGGTCGCGCAGCGCCTGGGTTTCCGCCTGGGCCTGCTCCAGGTCGCGACGCATGGCCTGCACGTGGCCTACCAGGGTGGCCACGGTGTCCCGCGGGGTATCCCCCTCGATGCCGAGCGCCTGCAGTTCATCGTCGCTCAGGGTCAGCGTCGGGTCTGCCTCCGCGGTCTCGGCGTCCGTTCCGGTATCACCGCCGCCGCTCAGGCCGCGCACCACGATCAGCAGCACGATCACCAGCAGCGCCGGGACCAGCACCTTCAGCAGGGTATTGCTGCGCAGGGTCATGAGGCGCCCTCCTCGGCCTTTTCCGTCTCCTCCAGCGGGATCAGCGCCCTGTCCAGGCCGCCGCGCCGGGTGACCAGGAAGACCGTGGTGGTGTCCTCCACGGAGCCCCGCGGAGCCAGGTAGGGGTGCATGAAGGTCGCGGAGTAGAACTCCCCCTGCAGCCAGCGCGGGTCGAGCTCGAAGGCGCGCCGCCGGTCGTTGTTCTCGAGCTTCACCGCGGTGACCGTCCAGCCATCGAGCTGCCAGGCGCCCAGGGGTGTGGCGGTCACCGGCAGCGACGGCAGCAGGGTGCGCAAGGACTCAGGTAGCCGCATGGGCACACGGGAGACGCCGCGCAGGGGCTCGATGGTCCGCTGTGGCGCGTAGAGGGACTGGGCCGCATGTCGGGTCAGCAGCACGGGCACCGGCGTGGCATTGGCCCGCGGGGGCTCACCGCCTGACGCTTGAGCCGCCGGCCGGGACGCCTCTGACGCCCGCCCTCCGCTGCTGCCCGAGGACCCGCTTGCCCTGGCCAGCGACGCCTCGCGGCTGTCCACCACCAGGATCTCCTCGCTGCTGGCTCCCTCGCGGGCCGAGAGGTCCAACAGCAGCACATCCCCGCTCTCCACGTCCTGCACCCGCACGCGCTGGGTCTCGAAAGTCTCAAAGGCCTTCAGGTAGAGCACGCCGCCGGTGCTCTGCACGCGCAGCACCACGGGGTTGGCCAGGGCCGGGGGCAGCCCCACCCGCACGTTGCGGTCCAGGGTGACGATGCGCTCCTCCTCCACCGGCAGCGGTATCTCCAGGGGGCGGCGCTCCCAGTGCATGATCTCCACGGCCATGGCTTCGCCGACCAGCGCCACACTCGCCAGGCAGGCCAGTATCATCCGTTTCATGAGGAGCCTCCTTGCTTCGCTGCGTCTGGTAGAGACAGGCGCTGGGGAATGCCATCGAAACAGTCCACCTGCAGGCCCCAGGGGTTGCGCTGCGGGTCCACGTCGGCGCGCACGATGCGCAGCGGATAGCGAATGAACAGGTCGCGCACCGGCGTGCCGGCGTATTGCTCGTCGATGGCCATGTCCAGGGTCACAACCCAGGCGTCGCGACTGAGGATCTCCACGGCTTCGGGACGATAGCCTCGCCCGGGAATCTCGTAGATGCCGCGCACCCGCCCGGAAAGCTCCTGACGGCGGTTGCGGGTCTCGTAGTCGTTATCCAGGTAGCGCTGGCAGGAGGGGGTGAGAAAGGGCGAGTAGGCCTGCAGGTTGCGCTGATAGTCGGTCTGGCCGTCGGCGGGCCAGCGGTTGATCTGCTGCCAGACGTAGAACCCGAAGGCGTAGACGCTCGACGGGTCGACCTCCCACCAAGCGCGGGTGCTGCCGGAGCGCAGGTCGGGCGGGTTGTGGATGGTCAGGTTCTCCGGAGCCGACTTCCAGCCCCACCACAGGCCGGCACTCAACAGTGCCAGCACCACGATGACCAGGCGCAGGGTGGTGATATGGGCATCCCGGGCGCTCAGGGCGTGACGAAAGCGACTCATGGTCGTCCTCCCGGCTGGTAGCGCATCCGCCGCCGCGAGTAGGGGCCGGAGCGGGTGATCAGGGTCTCGCCGCCCCACAGGCGTATCCCCTGCCGGGCCAGGCGGAACTGAAGGCTGCGATAGAGCCAGGAGGCGGGACGGCCGCGACGCAGCCGCCGCATCACGGCGCCACCGAAGTAGAGCGCCATGCCGGCACAGGCAAAGGCCACGGTGGGCACCATGGCGATGGCCCCCAGCAGCCAGGCACCGATCGCGCCCGGCAGCAGGCCCGCGGCCAGGCCGCCCAGGGCCATCATCCCAACCTCATGCCCGGTCATCCCCCGAAACACCACCGGCGCGGCGTTCAGGCGGGTCGGCAGAAAGTCGAGACGGTTGGCCATCAGAGAATCTCCGCCGCCTTGGTGGCCAGCCAGATGATGGCGATGATCAGCACCACCCCAACGACGACCACCACGCCGAACTTCGACCACTCGCCGCGTACCCGGGCCTCGTTGAAGGTGGCAATGGCGGCAATCGCGACGATCAGGAACGCCACCGTGGCCAGGATCAGGCCGCCCAGGGCGCCAAAGTCATAGAGATAATTCTGGAGCGTTGTGAGAAGGCCATCGCCCTCCCCCCGTGACGGCGCCTCCATGGTGGGAAGCCCCTGCGCCATGGCCTGAGCCGGGACCAGCCCTACGGCAGCCAACGCGGCGAGGCCCCGGGTACGGGCACGAGAGAAGAGTGAACGCACGGTAGTCATAACGAGCTCCTTGTTGAATGACGGAAGTGCGAGGCCTGCGGCCTCAGAGGAAAATCCAGAACATCACCGCGACCAGGAAGACGGCACGCAGGGCGGCAAAGCCGAAGTCGTCGCCGCTGACGCGCCCCTTGGCGTAGCCTCGGTAGGAGGAGATGGCGCTCCAGCACGCCCAGAGCAGCACCACGGTGCAGCCCACCCCGGCAATCAGGACGCCCAGGGGTGGCGCCTCGAAGCCGGCACCGGCGGCGAAGGCCTCCATCAGCGCAGCTCCCGCAGGTAGTCACCGGCGAGCGGTGCCGGCTGCCGGGGTGGCAAGCGAGGGGGTGCGAGCACGTCGTCGATGCCCTCGGCCACCGCCTCGAGGTCACGGCGCAGACGCGGCACGTCCAGAAAGACGCGGGTGGTATAGGGGTCGAACTCCCCGACGCGACTCTCGAGCCGATCCACGATGTGCTGGATCTGGGCCAGCTGGTCCTGTATCAGGGCCAGGTCCTGGCGGGCGATCTCATCGCGCACGCCGTCGCGCTCGTCGGCATAGGCGACATAGGGAGCGCCGAACTGAGCGGTCAGCAGCATCAGGAGCAGGGGCGACAGGGCTCGTGGCAAGCGGCGAAGCGTCATGGCTAGACAGTCCATCCGTTGGCTGTGTTTGCCGTCATCCTGTCGCCCGCCGGGGTGCAGCGCAGCAGGAAACCATAAGCGCCGCACACGACGTTTATCTGTGCTCGCTCAACACCCTAGGCACGCAAGCGCCGGAGCCCTCTCAGGCTCCGGACGATAAGGACGAGGCCGCAAAAGGCCTGCGATGTGAGGCCTCAGAGGTACTTCTTGAAGCTTCCCGTGGCGATACTGACCAGCAGGCCAAAGAGTGCCGCGCAGGGCAGCAGGAAGGCGTTGGGGTGGACGGCAAAGGGCACGCTGAGGTAGAGCAGCCAGCCGACCACGAAGATCGGTGTGATGGCCCGCTTGGCATGGTGGTAGATAAACGCGGACTCGCGTCCCGCGCCGAATCGGCGCAGGTCACGGCGAACCAGGCCGTCGACGAAGCCGACCAGGGCCGCCAGGGCGAAGAGCGGCGAGGTGAGCAGCAGAATGACCACCCGGGTCAGGGTCATCAGCGTGACATAGATCGCTGCCTGCAGGTAGGTATGCAAGGTACCCAGCCATCCACCCTGAGTGGCGTTACTCTCCAGCCACCCCGAGATGCCGCTTCTGATGAACAGCCAATCGTAGGCGCCGGTAACGGCACCCGTGGCCAGGGCCACTGGGTCCGAGACCAGCAGCGAGCGGGTGAAGGTGGTATCCAGCCGGGTCACCTCCGCTTCCAGGGTCTCCAGGGCGTGCTGGGCCCCAGGCTGGCTCCACCACTGCCAGTAGACCCCCGCCCACTCGACCAGTACCGACATCAGCAGCGAGACCACCAGCACCGCCAGGATCTGAAATGGCAGGCCGAACAGCGTGGCCAGCCAGCCGCGCCTCGTCTCCTGGGCACGCTCTGCGGTGGCCATCTCAGTGCACCCTCACCGGTGTAAGCGAGCAGAGTAGCGACCAACGGCGGTCGTGATAGTGCAGAATCAGCCGCCCCTCATGGGGGTGCTCGCCCTGTTCCCACACCGGCGAGAGCCTCTTGCGATAGGCGCGCTGGGTCAGCTCGACGCGATCGATACCGATGACCACGTAATCGAGCAGCCCGAACAGAGCTTGAGGCAGCTCACTCAGGGAGCCGCTCTCCAGGGCGACGCTGGAGACGATGGCGGTTGCCGCAGCGTCAGCTGTCATGGGCACTGTCTCGATGTTCATTTGGGTTCTCCATTGCTTGAGACGTGGGTTGTTCGTTACCCACTACGGAGAGTTCTGTCCCCAGGTCACTCAGCTCCAGGTTCACCGGCGGTGGCATCACCGCGGTCCACCACTGCTCGCCGGTGGTGTAGTCGCGCTTCATGCGCTCGGCGAGTTCGGCGATGCTGCCGGGGATATCCTCGTGCCTGTCGGGTAGCGGTAACGGCATGCGCACCTTCCAGAGCTGGCCACCCTCGAGCAGGGCGAAGGCCTGCCCCTTGGGCAGCGAGACCACGTCCGCCGGCTCGATGGTCGGCACCTGCACGGTGCTGATGCGGTCGCCGCCGCTGCTGGTGAAGTCGATATCGTTGGCGATGTCGCTGGAGTCGGAGGCCATGCTGACCAGCATGCGGGTAGCCACATTGACCTGGCGCAGCTGGCGGGTCAGCAGCTCAGCGGTCTTCTCCTCGCGCACCCGCAGCATCACCAGGTTGTTGAAGTTGCCGACCACCTGGCCGGCCTTGGCGGCGTTGCCGATGCGCGCCTCGATGTCGGAGAGGGTCTGGGTATAAGCGGTGACCTGGATGCCGGCGCCGCCCCCCTTGTTGATGAGCGGGATGAACTCGTCACCCATCAGCTCGTTGAACTCGTCGCAGTGCAGGTTGATCGGCACCTTGCCCATGCGCTGGCCGTTCACCGCCGGCAGGCCGTCATCGATGCCGTGCTTGTAGATATGGCCGGCCACCGAGACCAGGTCGGCGAACATCGAGTTGCCCACCGCCTGGGCCACCTCGAAATCAGACATGGCATCCAGGCCCACGTAGACGATGCCGCGCTTACGGATGATCTGCTGCCAATCGATGATCGGCCGAGGATCTTCGATATCGTCATAGTCCGGCGAGAGCAGCTCGGCGATGCGTCCGGTGGTCAGCTTCTCCAGCAGCGGCAGCAGGCTCGCCACAATCTTGTCGAAGTAGGTCTTGTCATAGCGCACGGCGCTGCGCAGCCCCTCGAGCACGGCGTCCACCACCTTGATCTGCTGCAGGTACTGCTCGATGGCCACCACCCGCTTGTCGCGCCCCTGAAACTGGCGGGGGATGTTCTTGTCGTTGAGCTTGCCCTCGATAGTGGTGATGCGCTCCCAGGCGTGCTGGTCGTGGCGGGTCAGGGTCTGCTGGGCGTACTCGATCATCAGGCCGTCGATGTTCACCACGTCAGAGAGGATCTGCTCGTAGGTGGGGCGCTGCCCCAGGGCATGACGGGCCCGGGCCACGATATTGACGAAGCGCCAGGCGAACTCGCGGAAGGCGGCGCTGTTGCCCTCCCCGGAGAGCTGGCCGGCAAGCCGGGTCGCCACCTCGGAGATGCGCCCGAAGCGGCCCACGGCGTTGTAGCGCGCCGAGATATCCGGCCAGCCCAGGTGGAAGACGTAGAACGCATCCCCGCGGCCCGCCCGCTGCGCCTCGGCATACATGCGGATCATCAGGTCGGCGTCGCCCTTGGGGTCGAAGGCGATCACCACGTCGCCGCGATGGATGTCCTGAGTGATCAGGATCTCGGCGAGCCGGGTCTTGCCGACCCGAGTGGTGCCCTCCACCAGGGTGTGACCGACCCGCTCGCCCAAGGGCAGGTAGACGTCGCGCTCCTTCCACTCCACGGCGTGCAGTGCCGCCATGCCGCCCACCGGCGGCAGCGGGCGCACCGGATTCCAGGGCACATCCGCGGCGAGCAGCTTCACCAGCGGCCGGCCGGCGCCATAGCGCTCCAGCCGGTTCTCTAGCTCCCGGGCGACGCGGTAGGCCGGCCCCGGACGCAGGTAGCGCTGCACGTGGGGCTGCTGGCTCTCATGGAGCCGCTGGGTGTGGCGCGCCTCCCACTTGAAGCCCTTGCCCATCCACAGCAGCCGCTGGCTAACCGGAATCTGCCGGCTGCGCAGGGCGAAGCGCGGCAGGCGCTTCATATTGCGACGGTAGCGCAGTACCACCCAGGCCTGCCGGGCACGCCACAGCCCGAAGGCAGAAAAGCCCGCCGCCATGCCGTAACCCACGCTCGGCGACAGGGCCAGCGACCAGGGCGCCATGATGCAGAGCACCGCACAGGCCAGGCAGACCAGGGCGGTGTTAAGCTCTACCGCCGGGCGCAGCAGCGCCTCCAGGGGGTGTGTCTGGTTCATCGCACGCTCCTATTGCTCCAGCCCTTGGGCGGTCACCAGCACCGGGTAGTGGGCAAGGCCCAGCCGACCGGCCAGGTCGTCCCCCGGCGTGGGGCGAAGCTCGAGCCCCGGCGCCGCCTCGCGCAGGCGCTCAAGCCCCTCGGGCGCGGCCACCTCGACGATCAGCCCCACCGCGTTGAGCTCGCGCAGGGTCTCCCCGCGGGCCTCCAGCCAGCGCAGCGACAGCGCATCGTCACCGACCAGGAAGAAAGGCGTCATGCGGCTCGGCAGCTCCAGCGGGCGGAAGCGCACCTCGCCGGGAGATAACCGCTCGCTGGTCACCGGCAGCATATCCGCCTCGCTGAACGGCACCGGCGCACGCGGGTCCGGCGCGTAGCCCTCCTCCTCCGGCACGTCGGCCATGCCGATGGCGACGAAGTAGGGGCGGGCCGGCTCACCGCCATGATCGGCGAGCACCTCCAACGCAGGCCGCTCGGCCAGGGACATTGGGGGAATGGTCTCTGCCTGGGCGCCGGCGGCGTGCAGCCCAAGGAGCCCACCCACCAAGGCGGGTAACGCCCAGCGGCAGCGATCACGTTTCACCATCGGTCGACTCTCCCTTAGTTGGCCGCCAGCTGCTGCTGGCGAGACGTTTTCAGCCGCTCGAGCTCGGCGGCGACGAGGCGGCGATAGCGGGCCGCCGGCTCCCCGCCGGCGGGACGGTGGTAGCGCCCGGCCGCCTTCACCCAGTCGCCGGTGGCCTCGAAGTGGCCGCGCAGCAGGCGGGCCGCCTCCTCCAGGTTGGCGTAGGGGTCCAGGGCATCGCAGGGGTGGGGAAAGCGCTTGCCGGTGCCGAACAGCTGCGGCTGCCAGCGCACGTTGAGCTGGGCGATCCCCACGTCTACGACGCGGGTCTCCTCGAGGGCCAGCATCAGGGCGTCGCAGGCCGCCTGGCGAGTCGCGAAGTGGAAGCCCTCCCCTGCCACGTTCAGGGTCCAGGGCCAGGGCCGGCGCCCCGCCTTCAGGCTCACCACCGATTCCGCCGTGGCCACCGCATAGAGCACCTCGGGCGGGACCTGATGCAGGCTTGCGGCATCGAAATAGGCCGGCGGCACCGCGGCTGCTTTGGCCAGCGATGACAGCGCCGCCAGGGCACAGGCAAGCGCGCATCCCATCACCAGGCGTCGGCATGCTGTCATCTTCATTCCGCCCCCTCACCTCGGGTAGACCTGGGGCAGCGACCCCACGGTGATACCGTGCTCGGGGTCCGGCTGGCCGTGGTTGAGGGTGATGTCCCGCGCCCGCACGCGGTCTGCCGGCACGCCCACGCGGCTCGCCCAGTCGCGTATCACCGCGTCGTCGCCGTCGCTGTCGAGCACGAAGATGTCCATCTGGGCGCCCTGGGCCATCAGCTCGCTGACGGTGCTGTCGCAACGCTCGCACGCCTCGAGTGCCACATACACCGTCAGCCGCGCCTGCAGCGCGCCCTCGTCGGTGAAGTGAAATGCACTGCGCGGCCGCAGGGTGAACTCATCCACCGGCATCTCGTCGGGATAGAGGCGCTGCCAGGCCTCGTCGTAGGCCCGCTGGAACGCCAGCTCCCGCTCGGTGCGGGCCCGCTCCACTTCCACCAGCAGCTCCGCATAGCGGCGGCGCTCCTCGGCGCTGCGCGCCTCCACGCCAAGGGCGGTGATGGGGTCGATGTCGGGCGACCAGATCCCCCGCGGCCCCTCCATCAGCGTCTCGTAGCGCTCCCAGTCGCGCTCGGTCAGCTTCCAGGCTTCGGCCCGCTGCGTGCGCGTGGTGGTGCGCTCGCTCTCGAGCAGCCGCTGGGCCTCCTGAATCACGGCGGAGGCGTCGGAGCGGCGCTCCGGGGTGGGCTGGGCATCGGCCTGGCTTGCCAGCAGCGCCATGGCAACGGTCACAACGGGCAGAACAGCACGTGTCATAGTGGTCATCGCAGGATCTCCGGTGGGCTCAGGGAATCTGGACGTCGACCGAGCGGCCGTTGCGGCTGAAAACGGCGTGGGTGCCGCGGATCCTCGTCAGCTCCCAGCCATCCTGGCGATCCCCTATGCCCAGCAGCCGGATATCCCGCAGGCTCGACAAGCCGTTGGGAGAAACGCCAACGTAGGGGCGCCCGCCCCGGGACTCGACGCCGGTGACCTGGAACGAGGGCGACGGCGGGGCCGCTGGCCGCGGCGCCTGGCGGGCAGGAGCCGGGCGTGACGCCGCCTGCCGGCTCTGCTCGAGGCGCTCGCTCAGCGCATGGATCTGCTCGTTCTGGGCGGTGATGCGCAGGTTGAGCTCGCTATCCAGGCGGCTCAGCTCCTCGGCCAGGCTAGCGAGACGGGGCTCAAGCTGCTCCAGCTGAGCTTGCCTGGCAGTGATGGCAGAAGCAGTTTCCTGAACTTGCTGTTCGGCCTGTTCGAGGCGCTGATCCAGACGCGTCAGGCGCTGCTCCAGCGCCGCCTGCTGTGATTCCACTCGGGCAAGCGTCTCTTCCAGGGGCACCACGGCCTGCTGCACCTGGGACTGCACCAGGGATTCCATCGGCACCTCATCGGGCGCCGGCCTCAACAGCAGAGCCCCTGACACCACGGCGCCGGCGAGACTGACCGCCAGCAGGCCGTAGAGGGCCTTCCTGCTGCCCTTCCCTGCCCCTTGCTTGCCGCGGTGCTTCGCAGAGGAGGCGTGGCCAATCGGCTTGTGGTCGGGCGTTAGCTCGGTGGGCTCACTCATCGCTCACCTCCGTCACCGCTGCAGTGCTCTCGTCGCGACTGTCGTCGCCATGCCCCGGCACATAGCGAATATCCCGCACTTGGTAGCAGACCTCTCTGGCGACGGGGTCGACCTCCAGCTCCCAGGCGTCACCGCCCAGCACCTGCAGGGCTTCGCGGAGCGGCATGGGGCCCAGCCGGTAGTGGGCCGCCGGCAGCGGCTTGCGGTAGAGGGTGCGCTGGGCGAGACCGGGCGCGGGACAGAGCGAATAGCCGGTATGGCGCAGGGTGTGATACAGCGCATCCTCCACGGTGGTGGTCATGGATGCCGGGATGCGCACGTCGATGGTCTGCTCCAGGAGATAGCGCTGACCCAGCGAGGCTTGAGTCGCCACCAGCTGGTAGCGCCCGGTGCGAATCACCTCGACGGAAGGCAGTTCGTCGCTATAGATGTCCGGCGTCACGGCCTCGGTCGTCGGCGGGTTGGGGCCGGTGACCACGGCCCGATGCCGCTCGCCATCCACTTCGAAGTACGGGAGCGAGAGCACCAGGGGGTCTAAGTCCGAAGGTTCGGGGGACTGTGGCGGCTGATGGGCACAGCCCGCCAGCAGCGTGGTGGTGATCAGCGCAGCGGTCGAGAGGGTGGGAAGGTTGAGCATGCGTTGCCTCAAGGGAGTCCATTCAATGGCGTTGAGGCAGGAGGTTCTCGGGTTTGCGGGGGCGGGTCGATTGAAAAGCGTAATCAGGCGGGAAATGAAAAACGCCCCGGGGTGGGGCGTTCTTCTAAGACAGAAGTACTTGGGTCACGCGGTAGTGGGCAGGCCCGGCCACTTGCCGCCATGGGCGAGAATATGTCGGATACTGCCCTCCGGATCATCATGACTATACTCGCCCCAGTAGCGGGCGCGATAGCGGGCCTTGAGATCCATACCACGATCAATGCACTGCACGAAGGCATACAGCTTGCCGGCGCTCGCGCTCAGGATGTACTTGCACATCGGATCCTGGGCGTCATAGAGCAGCTGGTTCATCTCGACTCGCATGGGGTTTCCTCCAGTGAACTGCATTGCTGAGAAGAGCCTCCACAGCGGGGAGGTCACTCCCCGGCTGGGTGGGTTGATAGAAACGCTGTGGCTCAGTGCATGGCCGGCGAATCGAAGGAGCCGGCCGCTTCTCCCGAGTGGGCAGCGGCGTAGCCATTGACGGACTCAGGCTGCTCCGCTGAGTCAGCGGATCTGTCGTTACCGGCACCCTGCTCGTCGCGGCGGGGCGCCTGGTAAACCATCTCGCCGTTCACCTTGATCCAGCTGATGAACAGCAGGCGGGCCTTGAGACTGACGCCGGTCTGGCCGGCCTTGTCGCCCTTGGAATAGACGAAGGTATCCGTCCAGAGGTCGCCCAGCTTGAAGCCGATCAGCACCTTGCGGCCCTGGTAGACTGCCTGACGGCAGCGTTTGACGAGCGCTTCGGCATCGCGGCCGCTGATCCGGCAGTCGAAGCGGGTGTAGCCCACATCGTCCGCGGGACCATTCAGGGCCGCGATATCGCATGCCCAGAACGCGTCTCCGCGCTTCGGCTTTACCTCCCGGATGCGATTGAGGTAGCCAAGGCCGGTGATATGAAGATCGAAGAAGCCAGTGGTGGCACTCTGGTGAGTGGTGACCGTCATGGTGTGTCTCCTCGGTGGTTTCAGTCTGCGCCCGGGAGACACTCGCCCCCCCTGGGAAGTCGAGTGGCTTCCCGGGTGGGCAAGGGGTGGATTCAGGCGCTGGCTCAGCCCATCAGCACGCAGTGGTGCCGAGAGCCCGCCAGGTTGGTGTGGCAGCAGCCGCAGGATGACGTCGAGAACGCTTCGTCTTGCTCGCTATCGCCGACGACGAGGGTGTTCCCGTCGCGCTGCGCTGCGGCGATGGCGTCACGCACCTCCCGCTCGCGGGCGGCGGCGCTCTCTTCATCCAGGAAGTGATCCAGCCCGGTGGCATCGTCATTGCCGATGATCATCAGGCAGTCGTCACAGACCATGACATGGTCGTCGACAATCGTGGCCATGGGGTATTCCTCCAGGTTCCAGGGGGTCCGCCCCCCTGGGGAGGCATCTCCCCGAATGGGTGGTAGCAGTGGCATCCGGCCCTGATGGGCGGCCTCGTCTCGGGATGCGCGAGGCCTTGGGTGGCGGCGTACCGCCAAGCGGCGCACCCTCGAAACGCCTGGGTGCCTGGGGTGTCTCGGTTGGAGCCGGTCGAGACCACCGGGCCGCCAGCGGCGGCACTTGCCCACTGGGAGGCTGCTTACTTCTTCGTCAGCGTCTCCTCAATATCCCCACTCGCAAGACGCGGCACGCCACGTCTTGGGATTGAAGACCATAGAGGGCATCAACAGGGTCGTCGCCGTATCGACAAGTACCAGGATGTCCGCCATGCAACTGGAGCCAAGGCATGTCCCTCGTTGCCATGCTTCGCTCACGGTAGCACCCGAATCTCTTCGCGGACGCATTCGGTCGATCAAGCACAGATCCCTGTACAAAGGGCTCCCGTTGGTGATGCGGCGGGCTCCGCAGAAGGGCAGGCGTTTCCAGCGTGGAAACGTCAACCGGCCTGCCCGCCACCCTGGATCAAGGTAGCCGGCAGGCCGGTCGTCATATGAGAGAGGTGGCCAACCAACCAAGCTGGCCTGGGATAAAGGAGCCTCGTATCCCGGTGGAAGCAATGAAGTCAGTGGCTCTGGCTTCAAAGGTAGGGAGTGGGACGCGACAGTCTCGCGAGGCGCTGCCGCTTTGGGGGTTCGAGCCGCAGGCTCAAAGGGCGTTGCGTGATGACCGTCAGCAACCAACGGGGTACAAGTTCTATTATTGAGCCTGCCCCTTTCACGGTCAAGGCGATGCCGCCTTACGCCGGCTGCCGGCGCCTTTCCCGGGCGCCTTGTCGCGCAACATGCCGCGGCACTCCGGGTAGCGCGAGCAGCCCCAGAAGGCACCGTACTGGCCCTGGCGCTTACGCATAGGTGCCTGACACTCCGGACACGTCTTGCTCTTCGGCTGAGGCATCGTCACCGTGGACTCCCGCGCATGCTGTACCAGTTTCTCTACCATGCCGGCCTGACGCCCCATGAACTCCTGCAGCGACAGTCGCCCTGCCGCGACGTCATCCAACGCCTGCTCCCAGAGCGCCGTCATGCCGGGATTGGTGATGACGGTAGGCAGCGCATCGATCAGTTGCTGGCCGGTCGGCGTCGAGACCAGGGCGCGTTTCTGCCGCTTGATGAAGCCACGCTTCAGCAGCGTCTCGATGATACCGGCCCGCGTTGCCTCGGTGCCGATGCCGGCGGTCTCCTTGAGGCGCGCCTTCAGGCGCTCGTCCGTCACGAATCGAGCGGCATGCTTCATGGCGGCGATCAGGGTGCCCTCGGTGAAGGCCTTGGGCGGAGTCGTCTGCTTGGCCAGCACCTCAAGCTGCCGGGCCTGGCAGGATTCTCCCTCGCTCAGAGCTGGCAGCGGAGACGCTTCCCGCTCTTCCTCATCGCCCTCTCCAGCAGCCGCCCGGGGAAAGAGCATGCGCCACCCCTCCACACGCACCTGCCGCCCTGAGGCCACGAACGCTTCGCCCTCCAGGTCCACCCGAAGCTCGGTCCGATCATACTCGTGAGCCGGCAGAAACTGGGCCAGGTAGTGGCGACGAATCAGGTCGTAGACGTTGCGCTCGGCATCGCTCAGCTTGGCGAGATCGAATGCCGCCGTCGGGATGATGCCGTGGTGTGCGGTGATCTTGCTGTCGTTCCAGACGCGGCTCTTGCGGGTCGTGTCCAGGCGCTGGCGAAGCGGCGACAGCGCCTCATCCGAGTGCAGCAGCATCGTCACGATGCGCTCGGCCTCCTCGAGCTGCGACTCCGGCAGATACCGACAGTCGGTTCGCGGGTAGCTGGTTGCCTTGTGGGCTTCATAGAGCGCCTGGGCGATGTCCAGTACCTGCTGGGCACCGTAGCCAAAGCGGCGCGAGGCCTCCTGCTGCAGCGATGACAGGTCCATCACCAGCGGCGCCGCCTCCTTCTTGCGGCTCGTCTCGAGGTGGCCGACACGCCCCTGCTGCCCAGTGACTCGCTGAGCCAGCGACCGGGCGGCTTCCTCGCTGATACAGCGCCCAGCGGCATCCTGGATCGAGGCATCACGCGGCTGCCACTTCGCCTGGAAGGTGCCGCCTGCCGCCTGGAGTTGAGCCACGACCTCCCAGAAGGGTTGGGGTACGAAGTTGGCAATCTCCCGGTCGCGATCCACGACCAGCCGAAGCGCAGGCGTCTGCACACGTCCCACCGAAAGCACACCCTGATGCCCCTGTCGCTGGGCCAGCACCGTATAGGCCCGGGTCAGATTCATCCCGACCAGCCAATCGGCCCGGCTACGCCCAAGCCCAGCCAGATATAGCGGGTAGGTCGCCTCTCCGGGCCTGATGCCGGCCAGGGCCTTGCGGATCGAGGCGTCGTCCAGGGCCGAGAGCCACAAGCGTGTGACCCGCCCCCGATAGCCGCAGTAATCCAGCAGCTCACGGGCGATGGTTTCCCCTTCCCGGTCGGCATCGGTGGCCACCACCACTTCAGTCGCCTGGCCCAGCAGCTTCTTCACCACCCCGAACTGCTTGCGGCCGCTCTTCTTGATCTCCATCTTCCAGGTCGAAGGCAGAATCGGCAGCGCCTCCATCGACCAGCGCTTGAGCGCTGGGTCATACTGCTCCGGAGGGGCCTGCTCGAGCAGGTGCCCGAAGCCCCAGGTCACGACACACCCCTCGCCCTTCAGGAAGCCCTCGCTGCGCTGGCCGGCGCCGATCACGCGGGCAATATCTCGGGCCTGCGAAGGCTTCTCGCACAGGAATACACGCATTGGCTCGCCTCCCTCATGAACGTGGAGGGCAGCATGGCAAGGCGATGGAAGCGCGCGAAGCAAGAAAGGGAACATCAGCGATAGGGCTTTGCACCGCCGTCTTCAGGGGTTAGCCATCAGCTCGGCGACGTCCATCACGTCGCCCAGGAAAAACAGCATCTGAGTGCCGGATGAGCCGGCGCCTCTGACAATGGGCTGGGGTGGCGCATGGCCGCGCAAATCGCGGCCATGCCGAAGGGCATCCTTGAGCTCGGTCACACGGACGCCCAGCAGCTGAGCCGCGTGGCCAATGCCGATCCGCTCTTGTCTCAGTGCTGGCGATGTCACCGAATTCCCTCCTCTCTACGCTAACGGAGCACCATGCGGAAACGCTCCTCGAGCGCCTCACCCATGGCATCACCATCGTACCCGGCATTGGTCGTCGGCAGGTACTCAACGTTGATGCGAGAGCCGCTGCCGTCGCGCTGGATTTGTGCCTTCAGCACCAGGGAGTGCTCGGCACCGTTGACGGTCTGCCTGGCATAGTCACTCATCTGATAGAAGGCGCCGGGCGTGGCATCGAAGTGCCAGGCGTTGTCCATCATCGCCCACTGGTCAGAGTTGCTGTTCGGGTTGAAGTCCGCCTCGGAGCGGAATCCGAACTCGGAACGCACCCGAGCATAGGCCGTATCCACATCCAGCGGCGACGCCATGCTGAAACGCCCATGCCGGCTGCTTGCCGATACCTCCTGGCCGCTGCTGGCTGCCACAGCCTCCTCGTCGATAGCAGGCTGCTGCTCGGGATCGTAGTTGATCGGCTCCCCGGTCACCGGGTTGTTGATGCAGGTCAGGCAGCGGCCTTGAGAGTAGAGATGGTCCTGTGTGGTACAGCCCGCTGCCAGCACCGCAGCAGCACCCAGGCCCATCCAGCACAGCACCCTCCTGGCTCCCTTCATCGCTCTCCTCCTTGATTCATCCATGATCACTCAGCGGCTAGTCCCCGTAGCCTTCCTGGCTGGCCCCCGGGCCACTGGCATACTGCTCAGCCGGCTGCTGATGGCTATGGGGGGTATCCATGATTACCTGAGCTACCCGATGAGGCAAGATGGCCACTCGCTCAGCCTGTACCTTGAAGGCCGTGCGCGTCTCGCCGTTCTGCTCCCAGCTGTCCTGAATCATCTTGCCCACCACCACGACCCGCATCCCTCGCTGATACAACCGCGACCAGCGCTCTGCTTCCCGGTGCCACCACTCCACGTCTGCCCAGAAACCACCGCGATCCACGACCTCTCCGTCCTTGGGGACCAGGTTATCGAACCGCACATTGAGCCTTAGCAGCGTGCGGGGCGGCTGGTTGTCACGCACGGGGAAGGTCCGAACCTCCGGATCGCTGCCGATATTCCCCTCGCCGTAGAAGCGTGTGCCCATGGGTATCCTCCTTGGTCGTTATCGCTGAAATGAGACAGCATGCTCGATATCGGCCAGCGCCTTGCCGATTCGCTTGATCGACCAGTTGATCGTGGCCGCCTTGGCATTGAACACGCAGCGCTGCACCTCGAGATCAATGACGGACTGCCGCATCGCCTCGGATATGTCGTCACGAGACAGGAACGCTTCCAGCAGCCAAAGCCCCATGCTTCTCTGCCTGTTATCGCGCCACTGCAGGGTTCTGGCTGGGATGCCTGACTTACCCCATGGGGTAAGCCAGAGGTCGGTCGATTTCAGCAAGCCGCCATTCGCTTGAGATGCCATATCGATCGCCTCTTGCCGCGCCGCTCTTGCCGCCTCTTCCAGCTCGTCACGGAGCCGAATCAGCTCCCCCTTACCCTTAAAGGGTTTTAAAAAACCCTTTGCGTAGCTGTTGAATGCGTCTTTGCCATAGCTATTCGATGCGCTACTCACCCTGCCCCCCCCCTCATGCTCTTGTTGTGATGCCGGTGACATCACCACAGACCTCCTCGGCACCGCCGCCCAAGTGATTCCAGTGGAATCACCCCGGAGACCTCCTCCGGCACCGCCGCCCAGGTGATTCCAGTGGAATCACCCCGAAGCCCTCTCGGCACCGCCGCCCCAGTGATTCCAGTGGAATCACCCCGGAGGCCTCCCCGGCACCACCGCCCAGGTGATTCCAGTGGAATCACTCCGGGAAGCCAAGCCGCTACTCCTCGGCGGAAGGGGCTTGGTCACTCTCCGCCTTGCTCCCACCACCGGCGACCTTGGACTCTCCCGGCTTGGAAATCGGCGGTGCAAACTCGCTGCGCCGCTTGCCGGAGAGCACGTCGTCAGGCAGTGCGCCGAACTTCTCGATGGCGTCTCGGGCCTTGGCATTGTTGGCGGCGAAGTCGTCCCGGGTGGCACCGCTGAAGCCCGGGTACTTCTGGGTGCTCGCGCATAGGCTACGCAACAGGTGGCCACCGCCCCGGACGTACTCCTCCATCTGTCGCCGCCCAATCAGGGCGATATGGTGGGCAAGCATGACGCGCCTGACGAAGCGGTCGAAGTCGATCAGCAGGCGCAGGGCGAGCCATCCATGCTGACCGCCGGTATAGACAGGAATCTTCAAGGGTTGCTGATTAAGGTTCTCCTCCACGTCTAGCTCTGGTGGAAGCTGTGCCATCAGGCTATCGAGCTCATGGAGACGCTGGTCCAGCTGAGTACGAGTCTCGGCAAGTTTGGCATCCAGCTGCAGCAGCCAGTGATCCGCATAGGGGTCATCCTTGGCTGCGTTCTGCTTGATCGCACCGCAGATCAGCAGGAACTGCCGCATGCCGATTATCTGTGGGCGACCCGTCTCGACCCCACGGCCCTTCCAGATCCGTGCAGCGTGGTGGGTATGGAGCGTCAGTTCGATCTTGCTGCGCAGTGCTCCCAGGCGATCAACGGCCATGGCGCGTCGTCCTCATGCTGATGTGTGTCTGCGGTATGGCAGGCACTGTCAATCAGTTGAGGTGGGGGGGACAGCGGAATTGTTAATGGCTATTGAGTGAGTTTTTGTCGCCAGCAGGCCATAGCCCCAGCTTGCGCAGGCACTGCTCTCGGGCCGCTCGGGCCTCATCAGGTGACGTGGAGCTCGGTGGCGTGGGCGCCGGCGCCTGCGTGGATGGCTGAGCCGCGGCACGGGGTTCAGACAGATGCTTGGCCGGTGAAGCGCTCTGGGTCCTGCTGCCCGCCCGGCATTCGGCCTGGGTCTGGGCATAGCCGGTCGCCACGAACTCGCCCCTGATAGCGCGCTTGATCAGCCCCCGCAGGAAGCCCTTGGGGTTTCTCACCGAACCGCTGCTCACACGACCCGCCGCCTCATCGAGAATCGCTTGCTGGGTATCGCCCGATAGGCCCGACATCAGGAGTTGAGTCGCCTGACGTTCACTCCCATCCAGCGAGAGACACGCCGGCCAGTGCAGCCTCGGGGCTGACGTACCTGTAGGTTTTACACAGTGTGAAGTACGTACTGTACGGGAAGAACTGCCCGAGTTTTCATCGAGAACTGCCTCGACAGCCCGATAAGCCTTTGATTCCAGACTTGGTTCTCTCTGAAAACCAGGGGAGTTCTCTCGGCTCACCCGGCCGGGTTCTCGCTGAGAACTCGGCTGCCTGCCCTGGTTCTTCTGCTCAGTCGCAGCGGAGAACTGGGCAGCGTCATGCTTGGCAGGCGACCGGCACTGGGCCTGCCTCGGCCGAGACGCCAGGGTATCGAGACGCGTCGGCAGCTCATGTAGCGCCCCGGCCTCCTGGAGCTCCTCGAGCACCATGGCAGCAACGGCCTTGACCACCTTGTTCTGGTGATCCAGGCAGCGACACACATACTCCACGTAGTCGGCATCCAGCACCGAGGCTTCCGCAGGCGAAAGCGGCTCGTCGTGCAGGATATAGACGTTGCCGATAATGCGGCCGTTCTGCGCGTTGCGCGCCCGATGACCGAGACTGACCCAGCGGGTCAGGCGAAGCACAGCGATAACGCGGGCGACCGTGGCCCTCGACGCCTTCTGGCCCGGCGCCCCCCGCAGCAAGGGCTGCAGCTCGTCATAGGTCGGCACCGCCGTGGTTCGGTCCGGATTGACCAGCATGCGCATCATCTGCCAGCCAAGCTTGTCGACGTGCCCGAGGCGGGGATCCAGCAGCAGAGACCGCGGCACGGTCTCATGGGGGTTCCCGAAAAACAGCAGGCCATCGAGGCCTGACGAAGCCTCCCCTGACCGCTCCGTCTCGCCGTTCACAGCGCCAGACGCCGGGGGCTCTCCCCGGCGCTGGGTCATCTCGGAAGCTGCCTGGCCGATCAGGCGATCCAGCCCCTGCCGAGTGGCGTCCCGCAGCTGCACCATCACCGCTCTCCCGCAGGGGACGTCCACTCTTCGGCCGGGGGCGCCGTGCGCGGCTGGCCGGGATCGACCCACTGCTTGATCAGGTGCCACACCACCGCCAGCGGGATATCGGTCTCCTCGGCGAGGGTGACCATACCCTGCAGGTCGTCGGTCGCCTTGGGGTCCAGGGCGATATGCTGCCAGCGCTCCCAGGCATCATGCTCTGCCTGCTCCGACGGCATCGCCAGCCGCCCCTGGCGCGGCGCAATGCCCAGCAGCTGGCGACGCGTCGAGCAGTCGTTGCCGGTCAGGCCGAAGAAGGCTCCCATCATGCTGACGCTGGCCCCCAGCCTCAGGCAGCGGTCGATCAGGGTCTCACGATCCTGGTCACGATCGATGCGCGCCAGAACACCGCGCAGCGCGGCATGATCCACCGAGAAGCGCGCTACCACCGGCCCTGCGCAGGCCAGCGAGTCGATATCGCTCGCCCTCAGCCGTCGCAGGGTGCGCAGCTCATCCTCACTGAAGCCAAGGGCCAGCGCTCGGCGCATATTGCCCTCCCGAAGAAACCCCATGACCTGGCTGAGCAGCGCCTGGTTCAGGTTGGCGGATGAAGAGCTCATGACTGGGCCTCCTGTTGTCCCTGCAGGTGTTCACGAAGGCGGCGAATCAGCCGCACCAGACGGAAGAAACGAAGCAGTACCGCATCGTCCCAGGCACTCTCATCGCCCTCTTCCCGATGGGTGCCCAGCAGCGCTCCCCATAGGGTGGCGTCAGAGGGGTACTCGGGATTGAGTTCACCGCGCAGGCTCGCCAGCGCCTGCCAGGCGAAGCGTGCACGGCGGTCGGCGGCGTCCGGCAGCGGGTTGAGGTCGAAACCGATGCCGTCGTCATCGGCGACCACCACGTCGCTGCCGCCGAAGCCTCCCCAGCGGGCAATCACCTGGACCAGCTCGCGGATACGAATACGCAGTGAGCGGGGCTCATCCTCCACCCCTTCGATAAACCAGACGTCGGCAATGGGCGGGGTGGTTTCGCCGGAGAGCACCGGCGCCGCCAGGGGGGCCAGCTGCTCGAAATCGAAGCTGGGCACGCCGAGCTCGCTGGCCAGATGGTGGCGGTAACCGCGCTTCCCCGGACTCTCCTGCCAGCTGGACTGGGTCAGCCCCTCGAGGCGGGCGGCCCGCTCGGCTTCTGTCCGAGCAGCCCCCTCTGGCCAGTCGACCTCCTCCTCTGGGGTCGCAGCCATGGGCACAGGGCCAGGCTCCGACGCCGGCTCACCGATTCCTCGCAGCACGGGAGACGATGATTCGCTCAGCTGCTCCTTTTCACGCTCCAGCGCGGCAACCTGCTCACGCAGCCGAAGCAGCTCGGCGCTCTCTGTCCTCTCGTCGTCGGAAAGCGCGTCTCTGCCCAGGGCCCGTGGCGATGGCAGCTGCTCAGCTTGGGGCTGGGATTGGGGTTCACGGCCAGAGTCGGAAGCAGACACCTTCGCCACCGGCGCACCGCCCGCGGCGGGCTCGGCAGAGGTCTCGGGCAGCGGTGGATAAAGCGAGGGCGGCTGGGCGTCGGGGTCGCGCATCTGCTGCAGCTCAACGTCCAGGGCTTCGAAGGCCTGATGCTCTTCCAGGTCCCAGCGCCGCTTGCGATAGGTGACGATGTTATCGAGGGTCAGCTCGCAGACGTTGAAGTGCACGCCGGTGTGGTCGGCCAGCATGCCGCACAGCCGATCCACCACGATGCTCCAGTTCATCTCTGTCTGGCCCTCGTCATCGAACCAGGCCATGGTCTGGTGCCAGGCCTCGGCAAAGCCCTCGGGCGCGACCTCCTCGGTGCAGCGCTCCCAGATCAGTCGGCAGGCTTCCCGGTAGCTGATCAGCTTCTCGACCTGTGGCCGCCCTAAGCCGCTGTAAAGGGTGTTGGGCAGGGTGGGCAGCAGATGCTCGACGGTATAGAGCATCTTGCTGATATGGCTCTGGGCAACCTGATAGCCATCCTCGGCCAGGCGCTTGACCAGCTCGCGCTGCGAGAGCGTGTCGCCGCTCTCTTCCTCGTACATCGCCTTGGCATCCACTACGCCCTTGGCACGCTCGATCCAGAGCAGCTGGCCGCGGTTGTCGTTCTCGCTGAGATGCCCTGTCAGCATCTTCACTTCCGACTGCCAGGGTCGGTACAGGGCATAGAATGCATGGAAGCGCGACTCGCCGGTCTCCTCAAAGAGCTCGCGCAGGATCTGCAGGCGGGTATTGCCGCCATCACAGATGGTGTAGTGCTTCTCCCCCGGCCGCTGGGTCACCGGGGGCTTGTGCTTGAGACCCGCGGCACGGATCGAAGCCTTGATCTCCTCGTACTTGGGATTCCGGACCTGCCGGGGGTTGTGCTCGTAGGGCTTGAGCATGTCCAGCGTGACCCAGACGGCCATCTCCTGGTCAGGAGGAGTTACGGCATCCACGGGCTGCCCCTGACGCTTGGGGCCCGGCTGCATCAGGCGTTCGCGAAGCTGCTGGTCGGTAGGACGTTTCATCGGGTGACTTCCTTGGTGACGGTGCTGACAGAAGCGGCGCAGGCATGCGGCGCCCTGGTGCTGATGACAGTGGCATCACTCGTCATGGCGGCACCTCTGCTGCCACTCCGCCCGACGCAACTGGGAGCGGGCATTGAGCTCGGCGCGGCGGTCCTTGGTGGTGAAGGAGGTGAAGACCGGCGCACAGCCCGGCTTGCTGAACCGCAGGTGACCGCCGCTGGTACGCTGCACCTCCCATCCCTGAGACGCGGCATAGCGAATCAGGCGCTGCATCCCCTTGCACCCTCGCGCTACAGAAGACGACTTACTCATCTTCGGCCTCCTCGATCTCCCAGAAGCGTTTCAGCAAGGCATCACCGCCCTCGATGAAGGTGTGGATCTCGTGGCCGCTGTAGGTGGCCATCCGGATCACCGTGAGGGCATCCGCCTGCAGGTCCGCATCGAGCCCCCGCAGCCGCTGCATCTCGAAGGGCCAGTGGTAGCCGTTGTAGAGTCCGAGCAGGAGGCGACGAAGATGGTGGGACTGGCCGCTATGGCCCTCGGCCACACGGATCAGGTGCTCGAGCGCTGACAGGCCCTCCCGTTCCGCCTCGAGCTGCCGCTGGCGGGTCTCGTGCATGACCTGGGCAAGGGCCTGTGAGAGCCGGGAGCGGGGGTCGGGTGTGCGTACACGATGCTGGCTCATGGGGTCCCCTCCTGGTGCTGCCACGCCAACGGTTTGAAGCGCGCCGACTCTCCCTGGAACGCCAGGTGCACGGTGCCGGTCGGCCCGTTGCGCTGCTTGCCCAGGATCAGCTCGGCCAGGCCGTGGCTGTCTTCGTTCTCGGGGTGGTAGACCTCGTCGCGGTAGATGAAGGCGATCACGTCGGCGTCCTGCTCCAGCGCACCGCTGTCACGCAGATCGGCCATGCAGGGGCGCTTGTTGGGGCGGGTTTCCAGCGAGCGGTTGAGCTGCGACAGGGCAATGACCGGAGAGCGCAGCTCCTTGGCGGTCTCCTTGAGAATCCGACTGACCTTGCCCACCTCGAGGGTCCGGTTCTCGCTGCCCGGCTCCTGAAGCAGCTGCAGGTAGTCCACCAGGATCATGGAGGGGCGCCCGAAGCGGCGCGTCATGCGGCGTGCGCGAGCCTTAAGGCTGGAGGCGGTGATGCCTGAGGCATCATCGATCAAGAGCTTCCCTTCCAGCTGGGTGAGCCGATTGACCGCAGCGGTCACCTTCGGCCAATCCTCGTCCTCCATCTTTCCGGTGCGCAGCTTCTGCAGGGAGACATTGCCCAGGCTGGCGATCAACCGCAGCATCAGCTGCGACTCGGGCATCTCCAGGGAGAAGATAAAGACCGGACCGGCAACCTCCTCTGCCGTCAGCGCATGCTCCGCGAAGCCGAGCCCCATGGCGGTCTTGCCCATGGAGGGGCGGCCGGCCAGGATAATGAGATCCCCGGGCTGCCAGCCCGCGGTCATGGCATCCAGCTCGCTAAGTCCGCTCGGGATACCCGTCACCCCGCCCTGCGCATTGAAGGCCTGATCAATGACGTTGATGGCCTCCCCCAGCATCTCCTTCATGGAGCTCAGCCGCTCATGCCGGTCCTCCGTCAGGGCGAAGAGCTTCTGCTCGGCCTCCTCGATCAGCTCGGCGGCCGAACGGCCCTGGGCGTTCAGGGCCTGCTGGTTCAGCGTGAAGCAGGTATGGATCAGCTGACGCAGCGCATGGCGATCCCGCACGATCTCGGCATAGGCCACGACATTGGCCGCGCTGGGCGTATTGCGGGCCAGCTCTGCCAGGAAGGCGAGGCCTCCCACCTGCTCCAGCTGACGCGCCTCCTCCAGCGCTTCGGAGACGGTCACCACATCCATCGGCTGGTCACGCTCGGCCAGCCCCTGAATGGCCTGAAACACCAGGCGATGGGCCTGCTGATAGAACATTGCCGGCGCCAGGCGGTCGGCGACTTCATCCCACATGGCGTTGTCCAGCAGCAGGCCCCCCAGCACCGACTGCTCCGCTTCCAGGCTGTGGGGAGGCAGATAGCCGGCGTCGGAGCGCTCTTCGGCCACCCGGAGCTGGACCAGGTTCTCAATGGCACTCATCGTGGCAGCCTCCCTGCATGGTGGTGGTGCAGACCATGGCGTCGATCAGTGGCTGCCAGCCGGGGTTGAGCTCACAGGCCATCGCCTTGACCTGATCGGCGGCGGCGGGCGACTTGCGACCGGCGGGCTTTCTGGGCTCGAACTGGTGTGCCGGCAGGCCGGCACTGGCGGCCTGTCGGAAAGCGACACCGGCGCGGATGGTGCTCTGCATCACGGTGACGCCCTGCTCGCCGGCGGCAAACATCTCTGCCAGCGTCTGGTGGATGCCCCGCGCATCGGCGGTTTCATCCAGGCGATTCACGAGTACGGAAACGGGAGGAACGGAGAGGTGGGTGAACTGGCTGAGCGCCTCGAGATCGCGCAGCAGGCCGACGGTGCCGCGCACGAACTCGCGGGCGGAAAGCAGCTCGGGGGTGATGGGAGAGAGGGCGTGATCGGAGGCCAGGACCGCCATCTCCAGGGTGATGGAGCGCGCCCCCTGGGTATCGATCAGGATGAGGTCATAGCCCGATAGGCTGGAGAGCAGCTGGGCAAGCCGGAAGCGGCCGTCCGGGGCGTTGAGCAGCAGCTGAGGAAGCTGGCCGGCGTGATCGTTGGAGATCACCACATCCAGGTTGGGATGGGCCGTTTGCGATATGACGCGGTCGGGAGCCGTGTCGCTGAGCGCGATCAGCTCATAGGTACCGCCGGGGGCTTCGGTGCGAAGAGGGTAGTAGCTGGAGAGGGTCGGCTGGCTGTCCAGGTCGATGAACAGGACCTTGAGCCCCGCATCGGCCAGGAGGCCGCCCAGATTGGCAGTGACGGTGGTCTTGCCGACGCCGCCCTTGGTGGAGATAACAGACATGATGCGCATTGATTGTGCCCTCGTGTGGTAACGAGTGGCCTAAGGGTCGAACCTCAATCAATGCAGTGCGTACTTGGTGGGCCCAGCTGGACTCGAACCAGCGACCAAGGGATTATGAGTCCCCTGCTCTAACCAACTGAGCTATAGGCCCTGCATTGCGCCGCCGTATGATAGCGAATGCGGCTGGACGAGGCCAGAGGCTCGGGGTCGGCTTTTTCCATGCCGACGGTTCGGGCACTTCTCAGCGTTTGGCGTGTCTTCTGGGGGAAGCTTCCGCTGCAGGAGACGCACCGCTGATGAAACACCTTTTCTCTTCCTTCTCTTTGATCGCCCTGGGCGCCTCCGCCCTGCTGTTCGCCCTGCCTTTGGCGGCTTGGGAACTGGATCCCGAGCACTCGCGGGTCTCCGCCACGGTGATGCAGATCACTCCCGATGGGCCAGTGCCGCGCCAGCATGAGGTACGCCGGCTTTCCGGCAGCGCGAATGAGGACGGCTCCCTGGAGATGCCGCTGCGACTCAACCAGAGTGATGTAGTGGAACGACTCGGGCAATTGCCGCCGTGGCTTGCCGGCGTCACCGAGCGGCCCATGGCCACACTGACCACGCAGTTCCCGCCCGGACGGCTGGATCGGTTGGCAGTGGGCGATTCCCTGGTGGAAACCCTAACCATGAAGGTACGCTCGGGCAATGCCGTGCGCGAGGAGTCGCTGCCGGTGCGCTTCACCAAGACGAGCAGCGGCCAGGTGCAGGTGACCAACGCCGAGCGGGTGGCGCTGGATGGGCAGGCACTGATGGCCAACCCCACCCTGCGTTCGGTGCTGCTGCTGCTCGGCTATGAGCAGATCGGCGACGAGGTACCGGTCAGCCTCGATGCCCTGCTGGTCAAACCAGAGACTTAAAATCTCTCGGGCAATATGCCCTCTCAGCTAAGCGCCTCGCTCTCCTCCAACGCCCCGGTCTGCACCTTCCACTGCGCGGCGTAGCGGCCACCCTTCTCGAGCAGCTCGGCATGGGTGCCCTGCTCCACGACTTGCCCGGCGTCGATCACCACGATCTCGTCGGAGTGCACGATGGTCGAGAGCCGATGAGCGATCATGATCACCGTGCGGCCATGGCCGATCTTGGCCAGCGAGCGCTGGATGGCCGCCTCGGTCTCGTTGTCCACCGCGCTGGTGGCTTCGTCGAGTACCAGGATCGGCGGATCCTTGAGCAGCGCACGCGCCAGCGAAAGGCGTTGACGCTGGCCGCCGGAGAGGCGCACGCCGCGCTCGCCCACGGCGGTATCGAGCCCCTGGGGCAGGGCCTGGATGAACTCCCACGCCTCGGCGGTGCGCGCCGCGTCGATCACCTCCGCCTCGCTGGCCTCGGGACGGGCGTAGGCGATGTTGTCACGAATCGAGCCCTCGAACAGGTAGACGTCCTGGCTGACCAGGCCAATGGCCTGGCGCAGCGACGCCAGGCTGACCTCGCCGATCGGCTGGCCGTCGATGCAGACACGGCCTGCCTCGGGGTCGTAGAAGCGCAGCAGCAGCTTCATCAGGGTCGACTTGCCCGAGCCGGTGGCGCCCACCAGCGCCAGGGTATTGCCGGCGGGCACGTGCAGGCTGACGCCTTCCACGCCCACGCCGCTGGCGGCATAGCGGAAGCTCACCGCATCGAAGCTCACCTCGCCGCGCACCGGCTCGGCCAGCGGCTGGCCTTCGTTGTCCTTCACCGTGATCGGCACGGCGAGCAGGTCGAGGATGCGCCGGGTGCTGGCCATGGCGCGCTCGAACAGGTCGATCACCTCGGCCAGGCCCGTCAGCGGCCACAGCAGACGCTGGGTGAGGAACACCAGCACGCCGTAGGCGCCCACGTTGAGGTCGCCGCGCAGCGCCATCATGCCGCCGACGGTGAAGGTAGCCAGGAAACCGGCCAGGATCGCCATGCGGATCACCGGGATAAAGGCCGAGCTGACCTGGATGGCGCGCCGGTTGGCCTCGACGTAGGCTTCGCTGACGCTGCGCAGCCGCTCGGCCTCGCGCGCCTCGCTGGTGAAGCTTTTAATGGTGGCAATGCCGGAGAGATTGTTGGAGAGCCGGCTGGCAAGGTCGCCGACCTTCTCGCGCACGTCGGTGTAGAGCGGGCCGGCCTTGCGCTGGAAGAAGAAGGCGCCCCAGATGATCAGCGGGATCGGCGTGAAGGCGAGCAGCGCGATCAGCGGCGAGATGACGAAGAACACCGCCCCCACCGCCACCACGGTGACGCCGACCTGGATCAGCGCATTGGCGCCGCCGTCGAGGAAGCGCTCGAGCTGGTTGACGTCGTCGTTCATGGTGGCCACGAGCTGGCCCGAGCTCTTTGACTCGAAGTAGGCCATGTCGAGGCGCTGGGCGTGCTCGTAGGTGTCCAGGCGCATGTCGGCTTGCAACCGCTGGGCCAGGTTGCGCCACAGGATCTTGAAGAGATACTCGAAGATCGATTCGCCGGCCCAGATGAAGAAGGTGAGCACGGCGAGCACCATGATCTGCTGCTGGGCGGTCTCGAAGCCGATCCGGGCGACGAAGCTGCGCTCCTGGTTGACCACCACGTCGATGGCCACGCCGATGAGAATCTCTGGGGCGATGTCGAAGATCTTGTTGATGATCGAGCAGGTCGTGGCGGCGACGATACGGCGGCGATAGCCGCGGGCGTAGCGCAGCAGGCGCCCCAGGGCCTGGAAACTGTTGGCGGAAGCATCGGTTGGCATTTGAGAATTCCTTGCGAACAAGAGTCGCAGCTTACCGGGTCAGGGCGCTTCCACCAAGGAGGAACCGGGCCAGCCCATCGACTCGAGCGGCGAGACGGGCGAACCGTCGACATGATCTTGGCGCACCGGAACTGTACAATACTTAGCTTGCTCACCGCCAAGGACGCTCGATGCTCGCCGACCTCTTTGCCGTGATGGCGCCCGTGCTGGCCGGCGCCGGCCTGGGCTTCACCTGGATTCGCATGGGCCAGCCCTACCCCGTGGACTTCGTCACGCGCCTGGTCTTCAACATCGGTACGCCGGCCTTGGTGATCTCGTCACTCGCCGGCGCTGACATCGACGCCAGCAGCTTCGGGCGCACCATGCTGGCCACCGCCCTGGTGATGGTTTGCATGGGCCTGGCCACCTTCGCCATGGCACGCCTGCTACGCCGTGACTGGCGTGTGTTGCTGGCCCCCATGATGTACCCCAATACGGGCAACATGGGGCTGCCGGTCGTGCTTTACGCCTTCGGTAGCGCCGGCTTCGCCTTCGGCATCACGGTCATGGTCACGGTCTCGCTGTTCCAGTTCACCATCGGCGCCGTAATCGCCAGCACCGGCAACCCGCTGCGAACGCTGGTCAGGACACCCACGGTTTACGCTATCCTGATAGCACTGACGCTGCTGCTGACCGACACCGAGCTGCCGCGCTGGCTGGCCAACAGCGTGGGGCTGATCTCGGGCTTCACCGTGCCGCTGATGCTGATCACGCTGGGCGTGTCGCTGGCCAGCATCAAGGTCAAGAACCTGCGCTCCGGGATCGGCTTCAGCCTGCTGCGCATCCCGGTCGCCGCGCTGCTGGCCTGGGGCATCGGCACGCTGCTCGATCTGTCGCCCTTGGCGCTCAGCATCCTGGTGTTGCAGATGAGCATGCCGGTGGCGGTCTTCAATTATCTGTTCGCGCAGCGCGCCAAGCGTGAGCCGGAGTACGTGGCCAGCCTGGTGTTCTGTTCGACGCTGCTGGCCTTGCTCTACCTGCCGATCCTGCTGGCGATCCTGATGTAGCGCCAAGGGCCGCATACGGGTGATGGGAACACCCAGGCCGCCCCGGAGTCTTTATTCGATGGGGGCGGTAACAAAATGCAAGGGAGGGAGACATGCTTAAGGCAAGCAAGCGGCTGGCAGTGCCTCTGCTGGCCGCTACCCTGGGGAGTGGCGGTTCGGCCCAGGCCGTCGAGGCCCTCGACCGAATCTCTACCGAACACCTCGAGCTGCGCCTGGAGCGCATCGCCGAGGGGCTCGAACACCCATGGTCGGTGGAGCAACTTCCCGATGGACGCTTCCTGGTCAGCGAGCGCCCGGGGCGCCTGGCGCTGATCGATGAGACTGGCGATGTCACCCACCTGCAAGGCGTGCCCGAGGTCAGCGCACAGTCACAGGGCGGGCTCCTCGACGTGGCACTGCATCCGCACTATGGCGACGGCGAGCACGATTGGCTCTACTTCACCTGGAGCAAGCCCGGCGCGGGCGGCACCGCCACCGCCCTGAGTCGTGCCCGGCTCGGCGATGGCGAGCTGACCGACGTCGAGCTGCTCTTCGCACAAGGGCGTTACAGCGATCCCGGGCGTCACTACGGCTCCCGGCTCGCTTGGCTGCCCGACGGCACCCTGCTGATGAGCGTTGGCGAACGCGGCAGCCCATCGCGTGCGCAGGATCGCCGCGACCATGCCGGCAGCGTGCTGCGGCTGACTGAGACCGGCGGCGTGCCCGACGATAACCCATTCGTCGGGAACGACGAGGCCCTCGACGAAATATTTACCTTCGGCAATCGTAACCCCCAGGGCCTGGTAGTCACCCAAGCGGGCGACGCCTGGGCCACCGAGCACGGCCCGCTGGGTGGCGACGAGCTCAACCGGCTGATCGGCGGCGAAAACTACGGCTGGCCCGAGGTGAGTCTCGGCAAGACCTACGTCTCCCGTCGCCCTGTCGGCGAGGCCACCCTGCCCGGCATGCGCGATCCCGTTCACGTCTTCGAAGATCGTTTCGCCCCCTCCGGCCTGGCTGAGGTCACCTCCCCCATGTTCGAGGCTTGGCGCGGCAATCTGCTGGCCGGGGGGCTGCACCGCGAGCAGCTGTATCGTCTGACGCTGGAGAACGCCCAGGTGGTCGACACGGAGTTGGTGCTCGACGGACAGATCGGTCGCACCCGCGACGTTCACCAGGGGCAGGATGGCGCCATCTACCTGATCAACGACGATCCCCAGGGCAATCTCTACCGGCTGAGGCCGGTGAATTGAACTCAGGCGCGGCGCCCGGCCTGAGAGCCGGCACAGCCGCCGCATTCGTCGACCACCGTTCGCGAGCCGCCATGCGCCTACGCAACCTCATACTCCTGACCATCATCGCACCGCTCTTTCTCGCGCTGCTGACCTTCAGCCTGGTGGCCATCAAGTCGCTGGAGGACAACGTGCGCAATCGTCTGGAGAGGGAAGTCCAGGTCATCACCAACGTAATCGGCACGACCCTGAGCCAGGCCCTGACGCGCGATGCCACCGAGCCCCTGGAGGAGTCGCTCTACTCCGCTTTTTCGTTTCATCGCATCTACGGCGCCTATGTGTTCGACGCCAGCGGGCGGGAGATCTACGGCCTCGGGCTGGGCCAGGCGCTGTTCAGCCCCGAGACCATTCGTGAGGTGGCCGAGGAAGGAAAAATGCGGGCCGCCTACCGTGAGCACGAAGGCTGGCACTACTACTCGGCGTTGAAGCCGCTGCTTTCCGCCACCGGGGAGATTCAAGGCGTACTGCAAGTCAACCGCCTGAATACCGGCATCGAGAACTACACCGGGTTCCTCAGTCAGCTGGCGCTACTGGCCTTCGTCATCGGCGCCGCCGGCATCGTATTCGGCATTTGGTGGGGCTTTCGGCGCCACATCGAGCGACCGCTGGAGCGCCTGCTCGCCGTTATGCAGCGTGTCGAGGCCGGCGACCGCGGCCAGCGTGCCGAAGCCAAGGGGCCGCAGGAGTACGAACGCCTGGCCGTTGCGCTCAACGGCATGCTCGATGCCATGGCCGAGAAAGACGCCGACATCGAGGCGCGCCGGCGCAAGGAGATCGAGCTCGAGAAACGCCTGCGCAAGTCGAAGAAGCTCGCCGAGCTGGGCGTGCTGGCCGCCGGGGTTGCACACGAGATTGGTGCGCCGCTCACGGTGATCAACGGCCAGGCCCAGCGCCTGGCCCGGCGTGAGACCCTGGACGAGGCGGATAGGGCCAAGCTCGGGCGCATTCGCAGCGAGGTGGAGCGTATCGTCGAGATCGTGCGCCAACTGATGGAGCTGGGTCGCCGTCACAATGTCGAAAAGGAGCCGCTGGAGCTGTCCGACCTTCTCGCGACGGCACGCGAATTGGTCGAGGAAGACCTCGAGCAGAACGCTATCCGGCTCGAACTCGACCTTGCGCCGTCGTCCTCACCGCTGCTGGCCAATGGCCAGCAGTTGATCCAGGTGCTGACCAATCTTCTACGCAACGCCGCCCAGGCCGAGGGCGTCAGCCGTGTCCGCATCCACTCACGGGAACAGGGAGGCTGGCTGACGCTATGGTTGGAGGATGATGGCACTGGAATCGCCGATCAGGACAAACCGAAGGTCTTCGATCCATTTTTCACTACCAAGCCCGTTGGCCAAGGTAGCGGCCTGGGGCTTTCGATGGTGCACCGAATCATCAACGACCATGGTGGCACCGTCGGGGTGTTCGACAGCGAACTGGGGGGAGCCGGCTTCGAGATCGGACTGCCACTGAACGATAGCGATGAAGGAGGAACCGCCACGTGACTGGGAGCCACAGCCATACCGACCTTCCGATCCTCATCGTCGAGGATGACGCCGCCATTCTCGAACTGCTGGAAGAGGAGCTCCAGGAGGCCGGGTATCACACGCTAGGTGTAAGCAGTGCCGAGGAAGCCGTGGTTACCCTGAGTCATAGCGAAGTGGCTCTGGTGATCAGCGACGTACGCCTCCCCGGCATGAGCGGCATGCAGTTGCTCGAGCAGCTGCGCCATGAAGGCAATCGAGTGGGGTTCATCGTCATCACCGCCTTCGGCACCATCGACCAGGCCGTCGAGGCACTAAAAATTGGCGCCGACGACTTCCTTACCAAGCCACTGGACCTGGAGAGCGTGGGGGAGGCGATCTTTCGGGTACTGGAAAACCGCCGCTTGGCAGAGCGTCTGTATCAAAGCGAGCCGGCCGGCCACTTCCACGGCATCGTCGGCGAGAGCGAGACGATGCAGTCTCTCTTCCACGATGCGGCCCGCCTGGCCAGAAGCGATGCACCTATCCTTATCCTCGGGGAGAGCGGCACCGGCAAGGAGCTGCTGGCCCGTGCCATTCATGCCGAGAGCCCGCGGGCCGACGAACCTTTCATTGCCATCAACTGTGCCAGCATTCCTTCCGAACTGATGGAGAGCGAGTTCTTCGGCCATGTGAAAGGCGCCTTCACCGGCGCCAACGAATCACGCCAGGGCCTGTTCCAGGCAGCCAATGGCGGCAGCCTCTTTCTCGACGAGATCGGCGAGATGTCGCCCGGCCTGCAGGCCAAGCTGCTACGGGCATTGCAGGAGAAGATGATCAAGGCAGTGGGTGCCGAGAAGGAAGAAGCAGTGGATGTGCGCATCATTGCCGCCACCCATCGCGACCTGGAGCAGGAGATCGAGAGCGGCAACTTCCGCAGCGACCTGTTCTATCGTCTGGAGACCTTTTCGCTACGCATCCCTCCCTTGCGTGAACGCCCGGGAGATGTGGAGCGACTGATCTCCGCCATGATCGAGAAGCATGCCGGCGCCCAGGGCAAGCACATCGAGCGCATCGAGCCCCTGGCCTTGCAGACCTTGCTGGAATACCCCTATCCCGGCAACGTGCGCGAACTCGAGAATGCCGTCATGCGCGCCGTGACCCTGGCGGAGGAGGGTCTGCTCAGCCATGCCGACCTGCCCGAGCGTATTCGTCAGCATGGTCAGGAACAGCGGGGGGTGGCCCGTCAGGTCGAAGCCGGCCATGCCTTGATGACCCGTGGCCAGCAGAGTTGGCCCAGTCTGGAGGAGGTCGAGAAGCGCTACATTCAGAAAGTGCTCGAGGCGACGGGTGGCAACAAGCGGCGTACCGCCGACATCCTCGGCATCGCCAGGCGTACGCTCTATCGCCGCCTCGAGGAAGAGTAACCGCGTCGTAGCGATGCAATGCCATGGCAAGACACAAAAAGGCCCCCGTGGGAGCTCGGGGGCGAAGCACGCCATGCAATCCTACTGACGGTGCAAGGGGGGAGGGTGGCGGGCCGCCAGCGGATTGCGCCGCGTCATGCTAGAGTGACGCATCCTTGCGTCGATCCTACTCCTCTGGCCCCAGCCGCCCGGCCGGGGCCGAAACCCGGTAGATCACGAAGCGCCTTCGTTCTCCTCCTCCGGATAGTCCCACTCTTCTTCCTCGTTCTCGTACTCGTACTCGGGCTCTTCACCCGGGACCGCCTCCGCGCCCTTGCCGAAGCCGGCGTCGTCCTGCGCCCCCGGCATGGTCGGATCGGCACCCGGAACGGTTTCAGTGCCTGGCTGTCGCTGCATGCCCGGGTTCTGCTCCATTCCAGGCTCCTGTGGCATACCCGGCTCTTGCGGCATACCCGGATCCTGCTGCATGCCCGGATCCGCTTCGGTGCCCGGCATGGCCGGATCCGCGCCTGGTGCAGTGGTACCGTCGATACCCGGTGCCGCAGGATCCCCCGGATCGACGCCGGGTGCGGTCTCATGGCCCGGAGCCTCTTCCGTAGTCGGGTATGACGGCTGATCGGTGCCTTGCTGAGTCTGGTATTGGTCCTGCTGAGTCTGCTGCGCCAGCGCCAGCGGGCTCGCCGTCAGACCTACAGTAATGCCAAAAATGCCTAGCTTCTTCAGAAATTCCTTGGACATCATCTCTCCACCTCCTGCCATATCGTCTTGCGACGACGGGTTGGGCTTCCTGCCTGCCCCCGCCATCCTCGGCAGGGGCACGTGAAAGGGCCGTCGGTTTAACTGCCGCTGCCCTGCTCTTCCTCGGAGGACGCTTCCTGATCACCCTCCATGGTGGCCTGCTGCCCCTCGGGTTGCTCCTCAGGTACCGGTTCCTGTTCGGCTTCCGGGAGCGGATCCTGCTCGGGAGCCACGTTCTCGGTCACTTCCGAGTCAGCCTGCTCTTCCGTGTTTGCATCGGCGTTCGTCCCAGGCACCTCAGCGCCATCATCGGAAGCGGTGTCGGTCTGATCGATTCCGGGATCAGACGTCGCGTCATCCATCTGGGTACCCTGCTCCTCCATGGCGGGCGCCTCCTCCTCGATGGGCGGCAGCTCGTCTTCCTCATTGCCGCAACCAGCAAGTGACAGCGTCCCTAGCGCTACCGCCACTGCCGAAGCCAAGGCAGTCAGTCGCCAGGCAGATCTGGGTTTACGCGTCTCATGACTCATTGGCTCTCTCCCTGATTTGACTCGTCCTCACTCCGTTCCAGCAGAAGACGTGCCAGCCTCACCGGGATTTCTATTTTTTTCTTAAAATACAGAATATTAACTTTAATCAAGAGAGGCATTCCTGCTCCCGACACTGTTCTTATTGCTGGCGCAAATTGACACATGGGCAGGTCTGCCACAGGCAATGGCCCCGTATCTCGCACGGGCAGAAGCAAGGGGCAGCAAAAAGGGGCACCGAACGGTGCCCCTGCCAGGGAATCGAGCCTTGCGCCGCCGCACTATTCCGGCGTAATGCCCCGCAACCGCTCGCTACGACGCCGTAGCAGTTCCAGCGTCGTCAGCAGCAGCATGGAGAGCAGCACCAGCAGCGTTGCCACCGCAAGAATCGTCGGACTGATCTGTTCGCGGATACCCGACCACATCTGTATCGGCATGGTGGTTTGCGCGGGTCCGGAGATGAACAGCACCACTACCACTTCATCGAAGGAAGTAATGAAGGCGAACAGGGCGCCGGAAACGACACCCGGCGTCACCAGGGGCAACACCACCTTGAAGAAGGTGCGCGTGGGGTTGGCGCCAAGACTGTGCGCCGCCTTGATCAGCGTGGTATCGAAGCTCGACAGCGTCGCGGTGACGGTGATCACGACGAACGGTATGCCAAGCGCGGTGTGCGCCAGGATTACGCCAAGGTAAGTCTGCGCCAGGTTGACCTTGGAGAAGAAGAAGAACATTGCCGCCGCGGAGATGATCAGCGGCACGATCATCGGTGAGATCAGCAGCGCCATGATCGCGCCGCGCGCCGGCATGTGCCGGTTGGAGAGGCCCAGCGCAGCCACGGTGCCCAGGACCGTGGCCAAAAACGTCGAGGCGATGCCGATGATGAAGCTGTTCTTGATGGAGTTGAGCCAAGCGCTGGAAGTGAAGAAGTCTTCGTACCAGCGCAGCGAATAGCCTGCCGGGTCGAGACTGAGCATTTTATCCGAGAAGGTGAAGTAGGGCTCCGCATTGAACGATAGCGGAATGATGATCAGCAGCGGCCCCACCAGGAACAGGAAGATCAGCGCGCAAATGCCCAGAAAGACGTAGTGCCAGATGCGCTCACCGCGAGTCGCGTAGGAAGGAATGGCCATCGGATTACCCCAGCTTGACCTTGTCGACACCGATAAGGCGGTTGAAGACCATGTAGAAGACGATCACCACGAACAGCAGGATCGAGGCGATGGCTGCGGCCAGTCCCCAGTTGAGTGAGGTCTGCATGTGGTAGGCGATGTAGTTGGTGATGAAGCGCCCTGACTGGCCGCCCACCAGCGCCGGCGTGATGTAGTAGCCGATCGACAGGATGAAGACCAGGATACCCCCGGCGGCGATGCCCGGAATGGTCAGCGGGAAATAGACTCGCCGAAAGCTCAGGAACGGCTTGCCGCCCAATGAGCGAGCCGCACGCATGTAGCTCGGCGGAATCGTCTTCATCACCGAGTAGAGCGGCAGGATCATGAATGGCAGCAGGATATGCGTCATGGCAATGATGGTGCCGGCCTTGTTGTGGATCATCTGCCAGCGTGCCTCGTCGGCAATCACGCCAAGCGCGACCATGACATCGTTGAGCACCCCCTGGGACTGCAGGATCGCGATCCAGGTGGTGGTGCGCACCAGCAGCGAGGTCCAGAACGGCAGCAATACCAGAATCATCAACAGGTTCGAATGGCGCAGTGGCAGGCTCGTCAGCAGGAAAGCGATCGGATAGCCGAGCAGCAGCGTCAAGCCAGTGATTACCGCACTCATCCAGAAGGTGCGCCAGAACAGCGAGACATGCACCTTGAGATGATCCGGCACCTCGACGATCTCTCCCGACGGCGACAGCTGGCGATCCACCGCCGCCAAGTAATAGGAAAGCGTGTAGGGAGTTGCCTCGCGTTGGATCAGCTTCCAGGTGTCGAGCTCACCCCAGGTGTCGTTGATCTCGATCAGTGATTCACGGAAAGGCGGTTCTACACGGCCAATTCGCCGTGCCGTGCGGCTGATCGTCGAGCGCATGCCCGACTTCTCGTAGTTGAGCCGGCTCGACAGCAAACCCAGGTTGCGCGCTTCCTGCCCCTCACGCAGATCCTCGGCAAGTGCGGCAAATACCGGTTCGCCAGGCAGCGACTCGCCGTCCCAGCCTTCCAGGGCGGCGACTGTGCGCGACAGCTGGGTGGAAACTTCGGGATTGTCGACGCTGCGCCACAGCATTTCGACGATCGGCATGATGAATGCGATCCCCAGGAACAGCAGCAATGGCGATACCAGCAAGAAGGCCTTGACCTTCGAGCGCCGCACGGCGCGCCGCAGGCTGGTCTTGAGCGGTACGCCATCCGCAGTGGTCAGGGGAACAGAGGGCGATTGGGACACTCAGGCCTCTCCATCTAGCAAAGGAAGCGGTTGGGAAACGCGTATGACGATGGGGCCGTCGCCCGGGAAACCCGGGCGACGGCGGACCTTTACTGGGCCAGCCAGGCGTCGAAGCGCTGGGTCAGCTCGTCGTTGTAGTCGGCCCAGAACTCGTCGTCCTTCTGGATGGCAGTCGCGAAGTTGGGCGGGAACGTCGGCATGTGCGGCATCATGTCGATGCCCGTCTCGGCGTGGACCGAGACCAGGTCCGAGGAGGAGTAGCGCGCCGGGCCGTAGGAGATGTACTGGGCCTGGTCGGCGAGGCGCTGGGTGTCGGTGGCGAAGTGGAGGTAGTCCTTCACCTTGTCGAGCTTGCCGGTCGGGACCACCCAGCCATCCAGCTCGAACACCTGGGCATCCCAGATGATCTCGAAGGGCTGGTTCTCGGAGACCATGGCATTGAAGATGCGGCCGTTGTAGGCAGAGCCGAAGGCGACTTCCTGATCGGCGAGCAACTGCGGCGGCTGAGCGCCCTCCTCCCACCAGATGACCTCGTCCTTGATCGTGTCGAGCTTGGCGAAGGCGCGCTGGATGCCCTCCTCCGTCTCGAGCACGTCGTAGACATCCTCCGGCGCTACTCCGTCGGCGACCAGCGCCCACTCGAGGTTGTTGATCGGCTTGCGCAGCAGGGTGCGCTTGCCGGGGAAGTTCTCAAGATCGAAGACATCGGCAATGGTGCTGGGCTGGTTGTCCTCGGGGAACATCTCGGTGTTGAAGGCGACGATGTTGGAGTAGACGATCGAGGCGACGAAGCACTCGCCCAGGGCGCCGTCGACGAAGTCCTCGCTCGGCGGCGTGCCATCCGGCGCATCCGCCAGCAGTTCGTCGTGATCCAGCGGTTCGATCAACCCCTCGGCACAGGCGATCATGGCATCGGCCGGCAGCATGTCGACCAGGTCCCAGGTCACGTTGCCCGCCTGTGTCTGTGCACGCAGGCCGGCCAGGGCATTGCCGCTGCGGTCGAGATTGATGATCTCGTCGCCGGTCTGCTCCATCCACGGCTCATGGTAGGCCTTCTGCTGGCTCTCGGTGTAGGCGCCACCCCAGGAGACGATGTTGAGCGTCTGCTGAGCCTGCGCCACGCTCGCCAGGCCCATCGCCGAAGCTCCCGCCACGGCACATACCATCAGTTTGAGAGCCGGTTTCCCTGCTTGCTTGCTATCGTCTTTCATCGTCTATCTCCGCTTGTTGTACTTGTTGACACCGCTTCAGATTGAAACGCATTCAGGCATCGAGAGCCCGACAGTCGCTACTGGCCCAGCCGACGTCGATCGACTGGCCCGGCCTCAGCGAAGCATATCCCTTCGCGTTGGGAGTCTTGAGAATGAATTCATCGTTGCCGCAGACACTGAGACGGGTACGCAGGTGATCACCGAGATAGATGACCTCCCGGACCTCCGCAGGGAAGCGGTTGTCGAAAGCCTCGTCGGCTTCGCCCGAGACGATGGCGACGCGCTCCGGACGCAGGGAGAGCGTCGTGCGCGTCCCGATGCCCCCTGCGGCGACGGCCTTGGCCAGTACCGTCTCCCCACTGTCGAGGCGGACCTGGCACTTGTCCCCGATGGTCTCGGTCACTTCGCCATAGAGACGATTGTTCTCACCGATGAAATTGGCCACGAAAGCATTCTCGGGCGCTTCATAGAGCGTATCCGGTGCCGCCAACTGCTGAACCACGCCATCGTTGAAAACGGCAATGCGATCGGACATGGTCAAGGCTTCGGTCTGATCGTGGGTCACGTAGATCATGGTGACGCCCAGGTCGGCATGGATGCGCTTGATCTCGTACTGCATCTCCTCGCGCAGGTTCTTGTCGAGCGCCCCCAACGGCTCATCCATCAGCACCAGCTCGGGCTCGAAGACCAGCGCCCGGGCCAGAGCCACGCGCTGCTGCTGCCCTCCTGACAGTTGCGCCGGGCGCCGATCGCCAAAGTTCTCGAGGCGCACCATGGCCAGCGCACGGTCCACCTTGCGCTTGGTCTCGGCCTTGCTCATGTGACGGACTTCTAGGGGGAAGGCGAGGTTCTCGGCGACCGACATATGCGGAAAGAGAGCATAGTTCTGGAATACCATGCCGATGCCCCGCTTGTGCGGCGGCAGGTCGTTGATCGGGTCGCCCTTGAGCAGGATCTGGCCATGAGTGGGTGTCTCGAAGCCCGCCATCATCATCAGGCAGGTGGTCTTGCCCGACCCGGAAGGGCCCAGCAGCGTGACGAACTCCCCTCGGTGAATGTCGAGGTTGAATCCCTTGACGACCAGCTCGACCCCGTCGTAGCTCTTCTGCACGTCAATGAAACGGACGAAGTCTGCATCCGTCTCATGACCGTCTTCCCTTGCGTTATCGTGGCGTTCTTGTAGCAGGCTTTCGTTCATGCAGGGTTCCCATAGCGGCTGGCCGAACGTTAAGAATGATTGTCTTTGCTCAGGCTGGCCCTTGTTCTTGTCGGAATTCCCTGACCCTATTCCTATCCGGTCAGTGCCCGCAATCCCCACAGAGTCCAAATATCGTTGAACCAGGACGGGGGACAGACGGCGGGATATCGGTTAACCCAACGTTACCCAAGGTAAATTATTATTACGCCAATACCTCTGGCAACGCTCTTCCGGGTGAATTCGGCAACGCCATTCCGTTCATGTACAATCCCTGTCCACACTATAGTGTCGCGCAGGAACGTCCTGCATGCCGATTATAGAACTGGCACCACGCGCCAAAGCCGCCACACTTGACATTGTGTAACGTCCCATACGTGCACCCGCGTACGTCTCGTCGGAGCGCCGACATCACGTAAATCAGGAGAGCACGAACATGTACAGTAAAATCATGGTTCCGGTCGACCTCGCCCACCTGGAAGTGCTCGAGCCTTCCCTGCAAGCCGTGGCCGATCTGGCTCGACATTATCAGGCCGAAGTCTGCTATGTCGGGGTAACCTCCACGGCCCCCAGCAGCGTGGCCCGAAGCCCGGAAGAGTATGAACGCAAACTGGAGACCTTCGCCCAGCAGCGAGCGGCGCTGCATGGCCAGCCCGTCAGTGTGCATACCATCAGCAGTGCCGACCCGGTCGCCGATCTCGACGACCTTCTGATTCAGGCAATCGACGACGTAGGCGCCGACCTCGTGGTCATGCCCACCCACCCACCGAAGCACCTCGACGTCATCATGCCGTCTCATGGTGGCAAGATTGCCACCCATACCGATGTCTCGGTCTTTCTGGTCAGGCCTTCTCGTTCCTGACCCCATCCGTTCACCGCCATCGTACATTCGATCTTTCAAGGGGAGAGCGTAACGTGGATAACGATTCTCGCACCGACAGGGCCAGAGAACCTGAGCCCTCGGAAGGCGTGCCGGCGCCGGAAGGGCCGGCCAACCTGATCGATACCGACTACGTCATCGGGCAGGACAATCTGGCCACCGACAAGCTCGGCTTCAGTATCGACCTGCACGGCAAGGTCTTCACCATATCGGCACTGGTCACGGTATTCTTCGTGGTCATCACCCTTGCCCTGCAGACCGAGGTCGAGCCGCTGTTCAATGCCATGCGCAACTGGCTCACCGGCAACCTGTCCTGGTTTTTCCTACTCGCCGGCAACATCTTCGTGTTGCTGTGCCTGGTCCTGGTCGTATCACCGCTGGGCAAGGTTCGCATCGGCGGCATGCATGCCAAACCAGACTTCACCTACCTAGGCTGGTTTGCCATGCTGTTCGCCGCCGGGATGGGCATCGGCCTGATGTTCTACGGCGTCTCCGAGCCGATGTCTCATTTCGGTTCGGCTCTGGGCGGCACTGCCGTGGAGGACGGCGTGCGCACCGACTGGGCGCCGCTGGGGGCAGCCGCGGACGATCCTGCAGGCGCCGCCCGCCTGAGCATGGCCGCGACGATCTATCATTGGGGCCTGCACCCCTGGGCTATCTATGCCGTGGTGGCGCTGGCGCTGGCCATCTTCTCGTTCAACAAGGGCCTACCGCTCACCATGCGCTCGATCTTCTACCCCATACTGGGCGAGCGGGTATGGGGCTGGCCGGGTCATATCGTCGACATCCTGGCAGTCTTCGCCACCCTGTTCGGGCTCGCTACCTCGCTGGGAATCGGCGCCTCGCAGGCCTCGGCTGGCCTCACCTATCTCTTTGGCGTACCCGAATCGGATGCCACCATGGTGCTCTTGATTCTCGGCATCACCGCCATCGCCATCGTGTCGATCCTGGCCGGGGTGGACAAGGGCGTACGCCGGCTGTCGGAGATCAACATGGGGCTGGCGGTGCTGCTACTGCTGTTCGTCATCCTGGTCGGGCCGACCCTGCTGATCCTGAGCGGCTTCTTCAAGAACCTGGGCGCCTATGTCGTCAACCTGCCGGCGTTGTCGAACCCCTTCGGCCGTGAGGATGCCAACTTCAGTCAGGGGTGGACTGCCTTCTACTGGGCATGGTGGATCTCCTGGTCGCCCTTCGTCGGCATGTTCATTGCCCGCGTGAGCCGTGGTCGCAGCGTGCGCGAATTCCTGATCGCCGTGCTGCTGGTGCCCTCGCTGGTCTCGGTCCTGTGGATGACCGCCTTCGGCGGTACGGCCATCGACCAACTGGTCGGTGACGGCTTCGAGGGTGTGCGCGACTCAGCCCTTGAGCTGCAGCTGTTCGTCATGCTCGGTGAACTGCCGCTGACGGCCATCACTTCCTTCGTCGGCATCGTGCTGGTGGTGGTGTTCTTCATCACCTCGTCGGATTCCGGCTCGCTGGTGATCGATACCATCACCGCCGGCGGCAAGGTCGACGCGCCCAAACCACAGCGCGTGTTCTGGGCCATCATCGAGGGTGTCATCGCCATCGCCCTGCTGCTGGGCGGCGGGCTGACCGCCCTGCAGGCCATGGCCGTCTCGACGGGTCTGCCCTTCACGTTGGTGTTGCTGGCTGGCTGCTATGCCATCGTCAAGGGGTTGATGAGCGAACCGCGTACTTGACGCAACCGGCCGAACGTCAGGCAGCCCACGGGGCTGCCTGACGTCGAGGGCGACACACTCCCCCGCTTGCCGGACCTCCATCGCCATCCGACTGGCCACTCCCGACGGGGGCTCATTCTGCGGGATGAAAAAGCCGCCGTCGTCAAGTGTTTCATGCGGCTATCGGCCACTAGCAACGCGCTATCGCTTCGGGCATATTTCGAGTAGATCATTACAACTATGCCTAAGGACCGTTCTCGCCCATGATGGCACCCGAAGACGCCTTTCGTCTGCTCGCCGATGGCTTGGGCAAGGCCGGCACTCCCCAGGCGTTCGATCACCTGGTCGAGCGCATCTCCACGATACTCGGTGGGGAGCACGTGCTCATCGGAAAGCTGCTTTCCGATAATGCCTCGATCCGAACCGTTGCCTTCTGGTCACGGGGCTCGTTCCAGCCAGCCTCGGTCTATGCCCTGGCCGGCACTCCCTGCGAGCACGTTCTGGAGGGCGAAGTCTGCGAGTTCTCCGGCGACGTTCGTCAACGCTTTCCTGACGATATCATGCTGGAAGAGCTGGGCGTCGAGAGCTACGTGGGCATTCCACTGCGTGCGCCGCAAGGCCACCTCGTCGGCCTGCTGGCGGTGCTCTCCAACCATCCGCTGGAACTGGCGGCCTATGCCCCGGAGGTGCTGCGTATCGCCGCGGCCCAGGCTGGCGCCGAGATGGCGCGGCGGGCCGAGGAGGAGAAGCGGCGCAGCAGCGACTATCGTATCCAGCAGCTCATCTACTGGGACAGCGTCACGGGCTTGCCCAACCGGCGTTACTTCATGGAGCGCCTGGAGGAGGCCTGCGAGCAGGCCCGCTTGCGTGACAACTGCCTGGGTCTGCTCTATCTCGACCTGCAGCGCTTTCGCCAGATCAACGATACCCAAGGGCACGAGCTGGGTGATCTCATACTGGCCGAGATCGCCGGCCGCTTCGGCGCCCAGGCAGAGCCGGGAGAGTTCATCGCCCGTCTTGGGGGCGATGAGTTCATGGTGCTGCTCACCGACACTCGGCCGGCTGCCATGGCGCACGCCATCGAGCGGTACCGCAACAGTCTCACGGCACCGATCCAGCTATCGGAACGTAGCTTCTCGATTTCCGCCAGTGTCGGCGCGGCACTGTTTCCCCGCGATGCCGACACGGCCCAATCACTGTTCCAGCATGCCAGTATCGCGCTCAACCATGCCAAGCGGGACAGCAGCCGCACCCGCTTCTTTACCGCCACCATGGCGGACGAACTGCACCAGTACGAGTTGCTACAGTTGCGCTTCAGCGAGGCCTTGGCCAAGGGCAAGCTATCGCTCGCCTTCCAGCCCCAGTTCAGCCTCAAGACAGGCAAGCTGACCGGAGCGGAAGCGCTTTGCCGCTGGCACGACGAGATCCTCGGCCACGTCAGCCCCGGCACCTTCATCCCACTGGCTGAGGAGCAGGGCTTGATCTGTGCCTTGGGCGAATGGGTACTGGAGGCCGCCTGTCAGCAGCTCCTGGCCTGGGAGCGCCAGGGCAAGCCGTTCCCCGGTCGACTGTGTGTCAACGTGTCGGCACAGCAGATGGACGATCCCCGCCTGGCCGAACACATTCAGCGCATCGCGACACGCGTGCCCCCCGGCAAGTTGGGTCTGGAACTCACCGAGAGCGGCCTGATGCGCAACCCCGAGCAGACGGTGCGCGTCACCCGGGCGCTGTGCAAGGCGGGCTTCAGCCTGGCGATCGACGACTTCGGCACGGGCTATTCGTCACTTTCCTACCTCAAGCGCTTTGCCGCCGACACCCTCAAGATCGACATGTCCTTCGTCCAGGACATGCTCAAGAGCAGTCATGATCACGCCATCGTTTCCACCATCATTGCCATGGCCCAGACCCTGGGCATGCTGACGGTGGCGGAGGGCGTCGAGGCCGCTGAGCAGGCCGAGGCCCTGCGTGCGCTGGGCTGTACCGGGGTTCAGGGTTTTCACTTCGGCCGCCCGGTGGACGGCGACACCTTCGCCGAGCTATGGCTGTGAGTCGCCCGCCGCGACGAGCCGTCAGGTCCACAGCGCACTGACGGGAAGTGCGGGGTCGTAGTGCCTCGCCACCTGGGCCTGCAACAATTCCGCCGTCGCCAGTGCATCGATCATGGCATGGTGCCCCTGATAGTCGGGCAGCCCGTAGCGCCGCCGGCTGTCTCCCAGACGTATCGACACGGGTGGACGCCGCATCCAGCGCCGTACTCGCGACCACAGCGAAAGCCGGTGAAGCCTTGCTTCCAGCGACATGGTATCGATCATCGGAAAGCGAATCCCCTCTCCCAGCCTCTCCTTGATCGCCTCATCCAGAAAGGGCCGCTCGATGTGGCGGAAATGCACCACGACGACCCGCCCCGCCAAGGCCTCGAGCAGTTCGGGCAGGATGGCCTCCAGATCAGGGGCCTCGGCCACTTCCGAGTGAGTAATGTGGTGATAGGTGACCGAGGCCTCGGACAGCGGCCGGCTGGGACGCACGACCCAATAGCGGCGCTCGGCCATGGGGATTCGCTGCAGGCTGAAGGGCACCAGGCCGATGCTGACGATGGCATGCCGCTGCACGTCGAGACCGGTGGTTTCCAAATCCAGGGCCACCAGCGGTGCCTCGCCGATGGGCGTCTCGGGCGCCGGCCAGTCCGCGGCGAAGAAGGTCTTCAATGAGGGCGCCCGGGTTTCGGCCGCCCGGCGCTGCAGGTAGGAGGGCCATTCATGCCCTTGCGAGCGTGAGGTGAATCGATGGGACAGCATGACTCAGCGCGCCCGACCGGTTTGCGCCGGCACCGGATAGCGATACTTGAGGAATTTCTGGGCATGACTCAGGGCCTGGAAGGCATCTTTCAAGTGGTGGCGTTCGCTGTCGGCAACGTTCTCGGGCTCGATATTGTTGTCCGGTTCATGCTCCTGCTGCAGATCGAACACCTGATGGCGAATCCGCACCATGGAGAGCAGCTCCATGGCATAGCGCAGCTTGTCGCTCGCCCCGGGGGCCAATAATTGCGTGGCGGCAATGTCATCCAGCCGCTCGAAGCTGTTCTGGGCACGCGAGCCACACGCCAATGCATGCACGCGGATCAGGTCGACAAGGGGCGCCGTTCCCCGGCGCTTGAGATTGATCGAGTTGTTATGCTTGCCATCCTTCTCCATCACGAAGGTGCGGAAGAAGCCCAGCGGCGGCGTACGGTTCAGCGCATTACGCGCCAGGGCAGCAAGGAACAGCGGGCTGTTCGGCGCCTTCTTCGCGATCAGGTCCTGCAACTGCTCGACGTAGGCCTCTTCGCCATGAGCGCTGTCGAGATCGAAGAAGATCGAACAGTGCAGGAGCCGCTCCGGGGTCGGCGACTCTATCCACTCCTCGAAGTAGCGTTTCCATACCGACAAGGGCTGGCGCCATTGGGAATTGGTCGCCATGACCTCTCCCTTGCAGTAGGCGTAGCCGCAGGCCGCCAGACCGTCACTGACGAACTGCGCCAGGCTGAGGAAGTAGGCGTCGTGCCGAGCCGGTTCGAAGTCGTCGGAGAGGATCAACGCATTGTCCTGATCGGTGACCGCGGTCTGCTCGTTGCGTGCCATGGAGCCGTTGACCATGAAGCAGTATGCCACCGGCGGTGGCCCCAGTGCCTCCTCGGCCAACTCGAGCAGGCGTCGCGCGAAACTGCGCCCGATAGTCGACAGGGCGCTGCCGACCATCTGCGAACTGGCCCCCTCCTCCACCATGCGCACGAACGCGGCACGCACGTCGGGCGCCAGACGCGCCAGCCCGTCGACGCTGGATTGGTGAAAGATGTTGCTGACCAGATAGAGGCTGCTGTGGGTCTCGTAGCGAATGATATCCGAGAGATGCACGATGCCCACCGGCCGGCGACGGTACAGCACCGGCAGGTGATGAATGTTGTTGCGCAGCATGCACAGCATCGCCTCGTGTACCGACTCATCCGATTGAATGGTGATCAGCCCGCCACTCGCCAGTTCGCCCACGGGGGTGTCGGGCGACACCCCTTCGGCCACGATGCGGGTGCGAAAGTCACTGTCGGTCAGGATGCCGCGTAGCCGCCAGGGTCGGTCCTGACTGTCGCTGAAGGTGTAACGCGGGTCGTCGGGCTCATCCAGGATCAGCGCCGACGAAGCCTGCGCCGCGGTGATCTGGCGGGCTGCCTCCTGTACCGTGGCGCTGGCTTCCACCATCACCGGGTAGCGCGTCAGCAGCTTGCGCACCCGGGTGATCATCATGTCATTGGCTTTCTTGTGCTCCTCCACCGCCGCTTCCAGTCGTGGACGCTCCAGCTCCACGAAGTCGGCGAAATGCTCGTCGGCCTCGCACAGGTGCTGAAAGACCGTCTCGGGGAGGTAGTAGATCAGGGTGTCTTCCAGGGCCCGGGCCGGGAAGCGTACCCGATTGTTTCTCAACAGACTGAAATGGCCAAAGATGTCGCCTTCGCCCAGGCGATCGTAGAGATCGCCCGTGCGCCGTCGAATCTCTACCGCTCCACTGCGGATGTAACACAGCTCGTGGAGCTCCTGATCGAGCTGGAGGATATCGCTTCCTGCCTTGAAATAAGCCACCTCGACCTGCCCGGCCATACTGTCGAGCAGGTCGTCGTCGAGTGCATCGAAGGGCGGGAAGCGCCCCATGTGCTGCCGAATCTCGAGTAGTTCCGCTTCCATCTCGGTAGGGCCCCCAGGGTCGATGCCAATCGTCATGCCGCGCCTTGAGCATAAGGGCCCGCCGACGCCAGACACAAGAAAGGCCACCCGCAGGTGACCTTTCTCGCCATCAGGAAGGCCGGCTTACGACTGCTCGGCCATCTCCTGTACGCGCTGCATCAGCTCGGGGTCCTGCTGGATGGCATGGCCGATGGCATTGAAGGTGTCGACGTCAAGACCGTTCTGCTCTACCACCTCGACCATCTTGTCATTGGCCTCCATGCGCACTTCCTGCTGGGCCTGCTCGTCTTCTGCCGCATGCAGACGCTCGGTGTACTCCTGTGAAATCACGGCGATTTCCTGGGAGGCATCGGCAAACTGCTGAAGCTGATCATCCGAGAAGTCCTGTGCGGGTGCCTGCGCTTGCGGCTGACCGGCCGGATCCTGGGCGGGGTCCTGCTGAGCATGCGCCTGTACGGTCAGCAGCCCGGCAGCGAGCAGGGCAGCCGAGAACAGTGCGGTCATCCGTTGCATGTAATACCTCCAAGGGTGTTGCCGTGAATGTAAGAAGTCTGACGAGGGGGAACGATGGGAGTTCAGATTTTTATGCAAGAAAATGTAAAAAAGTGCTCCCTTGGCATCAATCCCAGCCAACCAAGTGTAAAAAGTTAACCTGCTAGCTTTCGCTTGCGCCACCAACTCAGTATCGTCAGCGCTTGGTTGCCCGAGCACAAGGATCTTCCCTGCCATGTCGTCATCCGCCAACTCTCGTCTCGAGGCCGCTCTGCTGGCCAGCATGCCGGTGCTGTTCGTGGCCTTGTGGAGCACCGGCTTCATTGGTGCAAAATTCGGCCTGCCCCATGCCGAGCCCTTCACCTTCCTGTTCATTCGCTTCGTGATGACCCTCGCCCTGCTGATTCCGCTGGTCATGCTGATGGGCACCACCTGGCCGCAGGGCTGGCGCTTGAGGGGACATATCGCCGTATCGGGCCTGCTGGTGCACGCCGCCTATCTGGGCGGAGTGTTCTACGGCATCTACCTAGGCATGCCGGCGGGCCTCACGGCACTGCTGGTCGGCCTGCAACCGCTGTTGACCGCTACGCTGGCAGGTCCGCTGCTGGGCGAGCGCATCACTGCCATTCAGTGGCTCGGGCTCGTACTCGGGCTGGTCGGTATCGCCATGGTGCTGGGCAGCAAGCTCGATCCGGGGACGGCCTCGTTCCAGGGCTTCGGTCTCGGGGCGCTGGCCTGCGTGCTGGTTGCACTGGCGGGCATCACCCTGGGCACGCTGTACCAGAAGCGCTTCTGTACCGGCATGCCGCTGCTCTCGGGGACGGTGGTGCAGTATCTCTCCGCCGGCGTCCTACTCGGTCTCGGTGCCCTGTGGCTCGAGGAACGTCATGTCGAGTGGACGCCCACCTTCGTACTGACCCTGGGCTGGCTGGTGCTGGTGCTGTCGATAGCCGCCATCCTGCTGCTGATGGCGCTGATCCGGCGCGGCGAGGCCTCGCGCGTGGCCAGCCTGTTCTATCTGGTGCCCCCGGTCACGGCACTGCAGGCCTGGTGGCTGTTCGACGAGCGTCTGCCGCTGGCGGCGCTGGTCGGCATGGCCATCACCATCGTGGGTGTGGTGCTCGCGGCACGCGGCCAGGCACGCCGATAGGCCCTCGCCTTGCGGTAGGAGCAGAGAGACTCAATCTGCTGCGAGTTGCTCGAGATATCCCGGCCCGAGGTTACGCATCTGCTGGCGAATCCACTGACTGCGACGCTCGACGTGAGGACCGGGGCGAGTCGCGTCCCAATGGCGGGGATTGGGCAGGATCGCTGCCAGCCGGCTGGCCTGGGTCTCGCTAAGTCGCCCGGCCGAGACGCCAAAATAGTGCTGGCCGGCCGCTTCCAGGCCGAACACCCCATGGTCCCACTCGACGATATTGAGATATACCTCGAGAATGCGCTGCTTGGGCCACAGTGCCTCGAGCAATACGGTGAACCAGGCCTCGAACCCCTTGCGCAGCCAGCTACGCCCAGTCCAGAGGAAGAGATTCTTGGCGGTCTGTTGGCTGATGGTGCTGGCCCCACGCAGCGTCGCCCCGTTGCGGCTGGCTTCCCAGGCCCGGCGTATCTCGTCCACATCGAAGCCGTGATGAAGGGCGAAACGCTGGTCCTCGGCGGCGATCACCGCCAACTTGGCATGGTCGGAGAGTTCTGCCCACGGCCGCCATTGATGGCGAAGGGGCAGCGTTTCACCAGCCGCCCATGCTTCGACCTTGCGCTCCAGCATCACCATGGAGCCATAGACGGGCACATACCTCAGCATCAGTACAAGGACGATGGACAGTACGACGAAGGCGGCCCCGACGAGGGCCGCCCAACGTAGTGCGCGATGGAGCCAGGCTTGGATCATGCCCCACCCTGGCAGGTGGAGCGCTCAATGCTTGTGCAGATGCTCGGCATGATAGCGCAGGTGATCCTCGATGAAGGTGGCAATGAAGAAATAGCTGTGATCATAACCTGGCTGGCGCCGCAGCGTCAGGGGGTGATCATGCTCTTCACATACCGCCTCGAGGCGCTCTGGCTTGAGCTGCTCCTCCAGGAACTGGTCCGCCTCGCCCTGATCGATGAACAGATGCTGACTCGAAGCGCCCTTGGCCACCAGCTCGCAGGCATCGTATTGCGTCCAGGCGCCGGGGTCGTCACCCAGATACTCGCGAAAGGCCTTGCGCCCCCAGGGGCACTGGGTGGGATTGACGACCGGCGAGAAGGCCGACACCGAGCGGTAGTGCCCAGGACGGCGCAGCGCCAGGGTCAAGGCCCCGTGGCCACCCATCGAGTGGCCGCTGATCGCCTCGCGACCATTGACCGGGAAGTGCTGACGCACCACCGAGGGCAGCTCCTCGGCCACGTAGTCATACATGCGGTAGTGCTGCTTCCAGGGGGCCTGGGTGGCATTGACGTAGAAGCCCGCTCCCGAGCCGAAGTCGTAGCTGTCGTGCTCGCCCGGGAGGTCCGTGCCTCGCGGACTGGTGTCAGGACAGACGATGGCGATGCCCAGCTCCGCCGCCAAGCGATGCGCGCCCGCTTTCTGCATGAAGTTCTCGTCGGTGCAGGTCAGCCCCGACAGCCACCACAAGAGCGGCACACGTTCCGTCTCGGCCTGCGGCGGCAGGTAGATGGCGAACTCCATCTCGCAGTCCAGCGCCCGCGAGCGATGCCGGTAGCGCTTGTGCCAGCCACCGAAGCTCTTGTTGCTCGATATCGGCTCGAGGTTCTCGGTCATGGTCATGGTTCGATCTCCTTACCTTCACCGCCCAGCGAAATACGGCTGGGCGGCTCGTCAGAGCTGGCGCCAGGCGCCTGCTAATAATGGGCGCGGCACCGGGCGCCTATTCTGGGTGCGGCTTCGAGCACCTGTCATGGGCGCGGCACGCGGCTTCGGGCGTGGTAAAAAGCGGCACCTGTTAAAAGTGCAGTACCGTCCGAATGCTCTTGCCCGCGTGCAGCAGCTCGAACGCCTCGTTGATCTGCTCGAACGGCATGTCGTGGGTGATGAACTCGTCGATCTTGATCTCGCCGTCCATGTAGCGCTGCACGTAGCCGGGCAGCTCGCTGCGCCCCTTCACCCCGCCGAATGCCGAGCCGCGCCACACCCGGCCCGTGACCAGTTGGAACGGCCGCGTCGAGATCTCCTCGCCGGCCCCGGCCACGCCGATGATCACCGACTCGCCCCAGCCCTTGTGGCAGCACTCCAGCGCCGAGCGCATCACGTTGACGTTGCCGATGCACTCGAAGGAGTAGTCGACCCCGCCGTCGGTCAGGTCGACGATCACCTGCTGGATCGGATCCGAGTATTCCTTGGGATTGACGAAGTCGGTGGCGCCGAACTGCTTGGCCAGCGCGAACTTGTCCGGGTTGACGTCGATGGCGATGATGCGGCTGGCCTTGGCCATCTGCGCGCCCTGGATCACCGCCAGGCCGATGGCGCCGAGGCCGAACACGGCCACGGTGGAGCCCGGCTCGACCTTGGCCGTGTTGAGCACCGCGCCGATACCGGTGGTCACGCCGCAGCCGAGCAGGCAGATCTTGTCCAGCGGCGCCTCCTTGGACACCTTGGCCAGCGACACCTCGGGCAGCACGGTGTACTCGCTGAAGGTCGAGCAGCCCATGTAGTGGTGCAGCATCTTGCCGTCGAGCGAGAAGCGCGAGGTGCCGTCGGGCATCAGCCCCTGGCCCTGGGTGGCGCGCACCGCCTGGCACAGGTTGGTCTTGCCCGAGCGGCAGAACTTGCACTTGCCACACTCGGCGGTGTAGAGCGGGATGACATGATCGCCGGGCTCGAGGCTGGTGACGCCTTCGCCCACCGCCTCGACGATGCCGGCCCCTTCGTGGCCCAGCACCGAGGGGAACAGGCCCTCGGGGTCGGCCCCGGAAAGCGTGAAGGCGTCGGTGTGGCAGACGCTGGTCGCGGCGATGCGCACCAGCACCTCCCCGGCCTTGGGATCCTCGACGTCGATCTCGGTGAGTTCGAGCGGCTTGCCCGCTTCGAAGGCAACGGCGGCACGCGACTTCATTCAGATCTCCTGATAATGATGACTTGCACTATCAGTCTAGGTGCGGCCAAGGCTATGATGATATAGAAACAACGACACAACATTATTCCAACTGAGCAACAATGGAGCATTTATGGCTCACTGGGATGGCATCGAGGCGTTCGTCGAGGTGGTCCGCCTGGGCACCTTTGCCGCGGCGGCACGACAGCTTCACGTGTCCAACTCGCACATTAGCCGCCAAGTCGCTCAGCTCGAGCAGGAGCTGGGCTTGCCGCTGCTCTACCGGACCACGCGCCAGATCCATCTCACCGATGCCGGCGAGCGCTATTATGTGCGCTGCCGCGAACTGCTCGATGGCTTCCGCGAAGCCGAGAACGACCTGCAGAGCCTGCAGGAGCGCCCCCACGGCGTGCTCCAGGTCAGCTGTGCCACCACCTTCGGAGAACGCTTCCTCGCCCCGTTGATCAACGACTTCCTGCGCCTTCATCCCCAGCTCGAGATGCGCCTGCACCTGACCAACCGCCAGGTGGACGTGATCGACGAGGGTTACGACGTGGTCATTCGCATGGGCACGCTACAAGACTCTTCTCTGGTAGCGCGGCGTTTGTGCGAGCGTCACGAATACATCGTCGCCTCCCCCGATTACTTCCAGGGCATATCGCAGCCACACTCGGTGGCGGAACTGGCCCATCATCGTTGCCTGATCGGCTCACGCGATGTGTGGCGTTTCGATATCGATGGGCTGCATCGTGAAGTCCGTGTGCAAGGGCCCTGGCAGGCCAATTCGGGGCTCGCGCTGCTCGATGCGGCTCTCAAGGGGCTGGGGCTGGCGCAGCTGCCCGATTATTACGTCATGCCCTATCTTGCCAGCGGCGAGCTGGTCGAAGTGCTGTCCCGCTTTCAATGTCGAGACGCAGGCGTCTGGGCCGTCATGCCGCGCCATCGCCAGCATGCCGCCAAGGTTCGCCAGTTCGTCGACTACCTGGTCGACCATCTGCCTGCCGACCTGGCGCGGGCCTGCACGGTAACCAAAGCATAAAAAAGGCGCCCCGCAGGACGCCAGGATGAGGCTTGCCGATAACCTTGGCCTCAAGCACTCCTTTACTTGAAGTTCTTGCGATACATCTTGATGGCCTCGCCCACGATACCGCTGCGAAAACTGAGCACGCAGACGACGAAGATCAAGCCAAGGATCGGGCTGACCCAGTTGCCCAGCGGCGATTGCGACAACAGGTGCTGCAGGCCAACCACCATTCCCGCACCAAGGACCGGGCCGAAGAGCGTGCCCACGCCACCCAGCAGAGTCATCAGAATCACTTCGCCGGACATGTGCCAGTGGGCATCGGTGAGCGAGGCGAGCTGGAACACTATCGTCTTGGTGGAGCCGGCCAGACCGGCCAGGCCAGCCGACAGGATGAAGGCCACCAGCTTGTAGGCCTCGACATTGTAGCCAAGTGACACGGCGCGCGGCTCGTTCTCGCGAATCGCCTTGAGCACCTGGCCGAACGGCGAATGCACGGTGCGCTGGATCAGGGCGAAGCCGAATAGGAACACCGCAAAGACGAAGTAGTACATCGCCAGGCTGTTGTTCAGGTCGATGACGCCGAACAGGTGGCCACGCGGCACGCCATGCAGGCCATCCTCGCCGCCGGTAAAGGGTGCCTGAATATAAAAGAAGAACACCAGCTGGGCCAGGGCCAGCGTGACCATGGCGAAGTAGATACCCTGTCGCCGAATCGATAGCGCGCCGAAGACGGCCCCCAGCAACACGGCAGCAGCCGTACCGACCAGGATGCCGAGCTCGGGAGACAGCGCCGGATAGCTCGACAGCAAGTAGCCGGTCACGTAGCCCCCGGTGGCCAGAAAAGCCGCATGACCGAAAGAGAGCAGGCCGGCATAGCCCAGCAGCAGGTTGAACGCGCAGGCGAACAGGGCGAAACACAGCATCTTCATCAGGAAGACCGGGTAGGCTGCGAAAGGAGCCACCAGGCCGATGACGATCAGCGCCAGGTAGAAGGCGTTGCGACGCAGGTTGGCACGGCGCTCGCGCTTCATCGACGGGGTCAAGGTTTGAGTCGTGGCCATGGCGTCATGCCTCCTTGCCGAAGAGTCCGGCGGGCCTGAGCAGCAGCACCAGGATCATCACCAGGAAGATTACGGTATTGGCTGCCTCGGGGTAATACACCTTGGTCAAGCCTTCGATCAGCCCCATGGCGAGCCCGGTGACGACGGCTCCCAGGATGGAGCCCATGCCACCGATGACGACCACTGCAAATACCACGATCAGCAGGTTGGACCCCATGGTCGGCGACACGGGATAGAGCGGTGCGGCAAGCACGCCGGCGAAAGCCGCAAGCGCCACGCCGAAGCCGTAGGTTAACGTCACCAGCAGCGGTACGTTGACACCGAAGGCCTGCATGAGCGAGGGATTCTCGGTGCCGGCCCGGAGGTAGGCGCCGAGACGTGTACGCTCGATTATGAACCACGTGGCAAAGCAGACGACGATAGCCGCCAGCAGCACCCAGGCCCGATACTTGGGCAGGAACATGAAGCCCAGCTGGAAGCCGCCCTGGAAGATCTCGGGCGTGGGGTAGCGAGCACCGGAGACGCCAAAGAAGTTGATCAGGGAGCCTTCGAAGATCAGCGCCAGACCGAAGGTCAGCAACAACCCGTAGAGATGGTCGAGATGCGCAATGCGTCGCAGCAGCACGCGCTCGATCAGCATGCCGCCCAGCCCCACCACCACCGGTGTCAGCAGCAGCGCAGCCCAGTAATTGATGCCTAGGTATTGCATCCCCAGCAGTGTGGTGAATGCCCCCAGCATGTACATGGCCCCATGGGCGAAGTTGACGATCTTCAGCAGGCCAAAGATCACCGCCAGGCCCAGGCTCAACAGGGCGTAGAAGGCGCCGTTGATCAGACCCAGCAGCAACTGGCCCATGAACACCGCCAACGGCACCCCGAATATCATCGTCATGTCGGATTCTCCTCGCCGTCAGAGGGGCGGCGGCCGAGGCCGCCGCCGTCTCGTGTCACGCTCAGTTCTGAACCAGGTCGCACTGGCTCTCGGCGAGCGGACGGTATGCCTCTTCGGCAGGAATGGAAGTCAGGATCTCGTAGAGGTCCCACTCGTGAGTGGACTCTTCCGGTGACTTCACGCGGGCCAGATACATGTCGTGCACCATGCGGCCATCCTCGCGGATGCGGCCATTGCGCGCGAAGAAGTCGTGGATCGGCTGCTTCATCATGTATTCGCGCACCGTCTGGGTGTCGTCGCTGCCGGTCGCCTCGACGGCCTGGAGATAGTGCATGGTACTGGAGTAGATACCGGCCTGGACCATGGTCGGCATGCTGCCCACGCGCTCGTAGTAGCGCTCGGCCCACTCGCGCGCCTGATCGTCCATGTTCCAGTACCAGCCAGTCGTCAGCAGCAGGCCCTGGGTAGTCTCCAGGCCCATGGCGTGGACGTCGTTGAGGAATACCAGCAGGCCGGCGAGTTGCTGTCCGGCCTCGACGACGCCGAACTGGCTGGCGGTGTTGATCGCGTTGACGGTATCGGCACCCGCATTGGCCAGGCCGATGATCTCGGCCCCCGAGCCTTGGGCCTGGAGGATGTAGGAGGAGAAGTCGTTGGTCGGGAACGGGTGACGCACACCGCCGATGACCTCGCCGCCATTCTCCTCCACCACCTTGGTCACGTCGCCTTCAAGTGCATGGCCGAAGGCATAATCGGCGGTCAGCATGAACCAGGTGTCGCCGCCCTGTTCGACGACGGCACGCGCGGTACCGTTGGCCAGTGGATACGTGTCGTAGACCCAGTGGATATGGTTGGGCGTGCAGTGCTCGTTGGTGATGCTCGACGCCGCCGAACCGGAAACGATACCGAAACCGTCGTTGTCTTCGAGCACCTTGGTCACGGCGATAGTCACCGAGGAGGCGACCATGCCGGCGACCAGGTCGACATTACGCTGATCGACCCATTCGCGCACGGTATTGGCACCCACGTCGGCGCTGTTGCTGTCGTCGGCACTGAACACTTCGATCGGGGCACCGTCGACGCTGCCGCCGAAGTCCTCGACGGCCATCTGGAGGGCCTCGAGGCCACCCGGGCCGGCCAGGTCACGGTAAGTGCCCGACATGTCGGCGAGGTAGCCGATGCGCACCTCGCCATCGCTGATCTCCGCCTGGGCGGTGGTTGCCATGGCGGCGGTGGCGGCAATGGCGATGCTGCTGGCGAGTGTCTTCTTGATGAAGGTCATTGTTCGTCTCCATAGCCCAACTGGGCGGGTTGTTGTTGTCACGCGCACTGCGGGTAAGTCGCAATTCTAGGTGGTTCGAAATTAGCGATTGCGTATTGACGGTTGTGGTTCTTGTTTCGCCTTCAAGGCGCGTCTTGGCAAGCGGCCCGCCTGCCGGGGCATGGCGAACCGGGACTTGCTTCGTAGCAGGCTGGCTAGACTCCTAGCAGGGCATTGAGGTGGTCACGCTTCGATGGCAGCTCGGCGGCACTGATCTCCTCGACGATGCGGCCGTGTTCCATGACGTAGTGACGATCCGCCAGCGGTGCGGCAAAGCGGAAATTCTGCTCTACCAGCACGATGGTCATGCCACGGTCGCGCAGCTGCACCAGCACCTCTCCCAGCTTCTGCACGATGACCGGCGCCAGCCCTTCGGTAATCTCGTCGAGCAGCAACATGCGTGCCCCGGTACGCAGAATGCGCGCCATGGCCAACATCTGCTGCTCGCCGCCGGAGAGACGGGTGCCCTGGCTGCGACGGCGCTCGTAAAGGTTGGGGAACATCGCGTATATCTCGTCGATCGACATCCCGCCCGAGCGTACCGTGGGCGGCAGCAGCAGGTTCTCCTCGACGTCGAGACTGGCAAAGATGCCACGCTCCTCGGGGCAGTAGCCGATCCCCAGCCGCGGTATCCGGTGTGCCTTCATGCCAACGGTTTCGGTGCCGTTGATTTTGATCGAGCCGGTACGTCGACCGACCATGTTCATGATCGCCTTGAGCGTGGTACTGCGGCCTGCGCCGTTGCGCCCCAGCAGCGTGACCAGCTCGCCACGGCGCACCTCCATGTCGACGCCATGCAGAATGTGAGACTCGCCATAGAAGGCATGAAGGTCACGAATACGCAGCATTTCGGCGCCATCGTGATCGCGATATTCGCTGCGAGTCGGCTGTTCGACGACCTGGTTCATGCACTGGCCTCCTCTGTCTCGGCCTCGCTGCCCATGTAGGCCTCGCGAACCTGTGGATCGGCGGAAACCGTCTCGTAGTCGCCCTCCGCCAGCACGGCACCGCGGGCGAGCACGGTAATCCGGTCGCACAAGCGGCTCACCACGCTGAGGTTATGCTCGACCATCAGTACCGTGCGCCCCTTGGCCACGCGGCGAATCAGCTCGACGATGCGATCGACATCCTCGGCCCCCATGCCCTGGGTCGGCTCGTCGAGCAGCATCAGCTTCGGATCCATGGCCAGCGTCGTCGCCACTTCCAGGGCCCGCTTGCGCCCGTAGGGCATTTCCACGGTCAGCACGTCGGCGTATTCACGTAGGCCAACCTCGTCGAGCAGCTCGATGGCTCTCGCGTTGAGATGTTCCAGGCTGCGTTCGGATTTCCAGAAGTGAAACGAGGTGCCGATCGGTCGCTGCAGCGCCACGCGCACGTTCTCCAGGGCCGTCATGTGGGCAAATACCGCAGAGATCTGGAACGAGCGCACCATGCCCATGCGCGCGATCTCGTTGGCCTTCATGCCGGTGATGGCCTTGCCACGGTAGAGGATCTCGCCCCGTGTCGGCGGCAGGAACTTGGTAAGGAGGTTGAAGACGGTCGTCTTGCCAGCACCGTTGGGGCCGATCAAGGCATGGATATGCCCCTCCCGAACCCCCGCAGGTTGACGTCGTCCACCGCCGTGAAGCCGCGGAATTGCTTGGTCAGTCCGCGAGTTTCGAGGATGAACTCCTGGGTCATGTGACGTCCTCTCTGGACCGCTCGCGGCGGCCCATGCTGATTATTGTCGTTGTCGTGGAAGGCGGCGGTTCGTGGCTGGTTCAGCCTGAACTCTAACCTTTACGTTAACGTAAGCTAGAGGAGACACACTCGCGGGGCAACCATAGAAACGTCGAACTCGACCAATGGCGTAGAGGCAGCCCCATGTCAATAGCGTGCAAACAAAAACGCGATGCCATCGGGCATCGCGTGGGGATTGGATCAGGCCCCCTCAGGAGCCTGTCGCAGGCATCAGCACTCGATGGCGTTCACGGCGAGGCCGCCGCGTGACGTCTCCTTGTACTTGTCCTGCATGTCGCGTCCGGTGTCGCGCATGGTGCGAATCGCCTTGTCGAGCGAGACGAAGTGCTCGCCGTCACCACGCAGCGCCATTTGGGCCGCGTTGATCGCCTTGACCGAGGCGATGGCGTTGCGCTCGATGCAGGGTACCTGGACCAGGCCGCCTACGGGGTCGCAGGTCAACCCGAGGTTATGTTCCAGGCCGATCTCGGCGGCATTCTCCACTTGCGCCACGCTGCCACCCATGACCTCGGCCAGGCCCGCCGCGGCCATGGCACAGGCCGAGCCGACCTCGCCCTGACAGCCGACCTCGGCGCCCGAGATGGAGGCGTTCTTCTTGCACAGGATGCCCACCGCCCCGGCCGCCAGCAGAAAGTCCACCACGTCGCGCTCGCAGGCGCCGGGCTGAAACTTCATGTAGTAGTGCAGTACCGCGGGAATGATGCCGGCCGCACCGTTGGTCGGCGCGGTCACCATGCGCCCGCCGGCAGCGTTCTCCTCGTTCACCGCGAGGGCGAAGACATTGACCCAGTCCATTGCCCCGAAGGTGGTAGCGATCAAGCTCTGATCGTCACTCGCCGCCAGCAACCGACGGTGCAGCGATGCCGCGCGCCGCTTGACGTTGAGCCCACCAGGCAGCACGCCTTCCTGCTCGAGGCCGGTATCGACGCAGGCACGCATGGCCAGCCAGATCCGCCACAGGCCATCACGCACTTCGGCTTCGCTGCGCCATGCCTTTTCGTTCTCCAGCATCAGCTCGCTGATACGCATGTCGTGCATGCGACACAGCGCCATCAGTTCGGCGGCCGAGTTGAAATCGTAAGGCAGCGCGGTGTGGTCCTGGTCAAGCTCACCGCGCTCGGCCTGGGCCTCATCGACGACGAAACCACCGCCGATCGAATAATAGGTATTACGCCACAGCTCACCACCGTGACCATGGGCGATCAGCGTCATGGCATTGGGGTGATAGGGAAGGCACTCCTCGTACCACTGCATGTCGCGTGCCCAGAGGAAGGGGATCGCCAGGCGCCCGTCGAGCATCAGCGTGCTCGCCTCGAGCAGTTCCTCGATACAGGGCGCGACAATCGCCGGATCGATCTGGTCGGGACGCTCCCCCATCAGCCCCATGATCACGGCGCGGTCGGTACCATGCCCCTTGCCGGTAGCGCACAGCGAGCCGTACAACCTCACCTCGATACGGGCCACCCGCTCGAGCTGGTCCTCGTCACGCAATGCCTGAACGAAGTCGAAGGCGGCGCGCATGGGCCCCACGGTATGGGAGCTGGAGGGGCCGATACCGACCTTGAACAGGTCGAAGACACTGATTGCCATACGTTACCTCGTCTGCTGCCAGTCGTTCGCCGTGCGCATCATGCGGCTCATGCATCAGCCTGGCTAAAACATGTTTGCCTTTACGGCACTGATGACCTTATGTTGGTGGCGAGACTGCCGTTCGGCAAACGAGAATATCTGCTAGAAGCTATAGCAAAACTAAATCATGAGCCGACTCTTGCACGCCCAGACCCATGCCTGGCTGAAAGTCTTCGCCGTCAGCGCCCGACATCTCTCCTTCACGCGCGCGGCGGAGGAACTGCACGTCACCACCGGCGCGGTGAGCCAGCAGATCAAGCAGCTCGAGGAGCGGCTGGGCTTCCGCCTGTTTCGCCGCCTGCCGCGGCGCCTGGAGCTCACCGAGGAAGGCAAGCGGCTGGCTGCCGTGGTCGACGAGGCCTACCAGTCGGTCGGTCTCGAGGTGAAGCGACTGCGCAGCGGCGTGATGAGCGGCGTGATACGACTGCGCAGTGTGCCGGCATTTCTCAGCAAATGGTTGATGCCGAGGCTGCCGCGGCTGCAGGCGCGCTTTCCCGATATCGAGCTGCAGGTCATCGCCGAGGACAGCAGCCTGTCGCTGCGCGAAGGCGAATTCGATCTGGCCATAGACCTCAACGACGGCTACTACCCCGGCCTTGCCATCACCCCACTGATGGAAGAGGTGATATTTCCCGTTTGCGCCCCGTCCTTGATGCGTCGCCGCCCCACCTTGTCGCGCCCCGAGGAGCTGGCCTGGTACCCGTTGCTGCACGACATCACCGCCTGGCGCGGCGGCCACTCCTATGCCGAGTGGGAGCACTACCTGGAAGCTATCGAAGCCCCCCCGATCAATGTGCGCCGCGGCTACACGTTCAATCGCCATCGACTGACAATGGAAGCGGCGGTGGCAGGCATGGGGGTCGCCATCGCCCGCCAGGCCCTGCTGACCGACGAACTGAAGTCAGGCAGCCTGATCGCCCCCTTTCCCCAGCGCATCCCCACGGGCAAGCGCTACGGCATCGTGCATACCAGCGGCGCCCTGGACGACCGCCGCGTGGCGGCGGTACACGACTGGATCGTGGAGGAAGCGCAACGCAGCCAATCCCTGCCCATGGCAGTCCCGTAGCGATGACGCTACACTCTGCGTGTTTCTGTTAGTCCTGCCCCACCGGAACCTCTATGCCTCGAACTTCTTCCCTGCCGTCGCCGCCCGCGGCGCCTATCGGCTTTGCTGCGGCCTGCCTGCGGGCCGTATTCTATATCCTGCTCATCGCTGCATTTCTGCAAGGCATCTACTACGAAGCGCTGTACCTCCCCGCCCGGCGTTCCTTTGCCGAGCTGGGCTTCACCGAGCTGTGCCAGAGTGTCGTGCTGGCAGCCAGCGCGCTTCTGCTGTGCACGCCCTCGGCCAGGCGCGAACTGCCCACCGTCTCGCTGCTGATGTTCGCGCTGATCGTTGCTTCGCTGATTCGCGAGCAGGATTACTATCTGGACCGGCACCTTTTCGACGGCGCCTGGCAGTTGCTCGTCACTCTTGTGCTGCTTCCCTGCCTGACCCTCGTCCTGTGGCGGCGCCAGCGCTTCTCGAGCGAGTTTGTCACCTACGGCAACAGTTTCTCGTTTGGCCTCTTCGCCGCCGGCTTCCTCGTTACCTACGTATTCTCTCGCCTGTATGGGCGCAGCGAGATGTGGATGGCTATCCTCGAAGAACATTATCTGCGCACCTTCAAGGAGGCCGCAGAGGAGATCACCGAGCTGCTCGGCTACAGCCTGATCCTGATCGCCGTCATCGAACTCGTGCTGCTCTCCCGGCGCTGGCAGCAGGCCCGTTCCCTGCCCTGACGGCAGCGAGTTCTCAAACTTTCATTTTGCCCGTACCAAAAGCAGGACGCCCACCGCCATGGCGGTGGGCGTCCTGTCATGCCCGGTATGCTGGACTGGTCACTCGTCGAGGAACGAACGCAGCGGCTCCGAACGGCTGGGATGGCGCAGCTTGCGCAGCGCCTTGGCTTCGATCTGGCGGATGCGCTCACGGGTGACATCGAACTGCTTGCCGACCTCTTCGAGGGTGTGGTCGGTGTTCATGTCGATGCCGAAGCGCATGCGAAGCACCTTGGCCTCGCGGGCGGTCAGCCCGCCGAGCACGTTGCGCGTGGCCTCGATCAGCCCCTCGCCGGTGGCCAGGTCGACCGGCAGCTGCATGGTGCTGTCCTCGATGAAGTCGCCCAGATGCGAGTCGTCATCGTCGCCGATGGGCGTCTCCATGGAGATCGGCTCCTTGGCGATCTTGAGTACCTTGCGCACCTTGTCCTCAGGCATCTCGAGGCGCTCGCCCAGCTCTTCCGGCGTCGGCTCGCGGCCCATCTCCTGCAGCATCTGGCGCGACACGCGATTGAGTTTGTTGATGGTCTCGATCATGTGCACCGGAATGCGGATGGTCCGCGCCTGGTCGGCAATCGAGCGAGTGATCGCCTGGCGAATCCACCAGGTGGCATAGGTCGAGAACTTGTAGCCGCGACGGTACTCGAACTTGTCCACCGCCTTCATCAGGCCGATATTGCCCTCTTGGATCAGGTCCAGGAATTGCAGCCCGCGGTTGGTGTACTTCTTGGCGATGGAAATCACCAGGCGCAGGTTGGCCTCGACCATCTCCTTCTTGGCACGCCGGGCCTTGGCCTCGCCAATAGAGAGCCGACGATTGATCTCCTTGAGCTCCGCCACCGCCAGCTGAACCATGTCCTCCTCGAAGGCGATCCGGCGCTGGGCACGCTGGATATCGGGACGCAGGGGGTCCAGGCGCTCGGCGAACTTGGGATTCTGGGCGATGAACTCGTCCACCCACTCCTGGCGCGACTCGTTGCCCGGAAACGCCTTGATGAAGCTCTTGCGCGGCACCTTCGCCTTCTTGACGAACAGCTGCATTACCGTCTTTTCCTGGGCGCGAACCTGTTCGACGCTGATCCGCACCTGACCGACCAGACGCTCGAAGTGCTTGGGCACCAGCTTGATCGGCGAGAACAGCTCGGCCAGACGCTCCATCTCGGCCTGGGCCTGCGCTTCACCCCGACCGTGCTTGGCAATCGCCTCGCGCACCAGCTCGTTCTGCTCGCGGATCTGCTCGAAGCGGGCCTTGGCTTCCTCGGGATCCGGACCGCCGGAGCTCTCCTCCTCCGCCTCACCGGTGTCGTCGTCATCCTCGTCACCGGCGTCGTCATCGTCGTCGGTAGCGCTGATCTCCTCTTCGGGCAGCTCGGCCTCGGCCACGCCGGGGATACCTTCGTCAGGGTCGATGAAACCGGAAAAGAGATCGGAGAGGCGGCCGGGGGCCTCTTCATCCTGGGTCGCGTCGTAAGCCTCGAGAATCGAATCCACCGCGCCGGGCAGCCAGGCCAGGGCCGACATCACTTCGCGCGTACCCTCCTCGATGCGCTTGGCGATCTCGATCTCCCCCTCGCGGGTCAGAAGCTCCACGGTTCCCATCTCGCGCATGTACATGCGCACGGGGTCGGTGGTACGGCCTACGTCGCTCTCCACCGCTGCCAGGGCAGCCACGGCCTCTTCAGCCGCCGATTCGTCGGCGGAATGATCGGACATCATCAGGGTATCTTCATCGGGGGCCTCCTCGACGACGCTGATACCCATGTCGTTGATCATGCCGATGATGTCTTCCACCTGATCGGGGTCGGCAATATCCTCGGGGAGGTGGTCGTTGACCTCGGCGTAGGTCAGGTAGCCCTGTTCCTTGCCACGCGCGATCAACTCCTTCAGACGTGACTGCTGCTGCGCATTTCCAGCCATAGAAACCCTATCTCGACGAAGAAGAATGAAGCACCTGAAGCGCTGGGGTGGAGAAAACTCATGAAGCCCAATAGTATAGCGGGAAACAGTGTGAGCCTGCCAGTGCGGCCCATTTTCTCGATCACTCAGGTGTGTTAGGTTAAACGGTTACGCCGTCTGCGCCTCGTCCGCACTTCCTTCTGTGTGGGGGTGGACGGCGGGAAAAACAACCCCGCCATCAGCGCTTGAGCTCAACCAGCAATTCCTGCAGCCGCCGCCTCGCCTCCATCGGCAGGCGCTCGCCCCCGCGCTCCCTCGCCAGCAGCGTCTCGAACTCTTCCTGCGGCGACTGCCGTTTGCGATGGCGCACCAGGTAGTCGACCAGCCCCTCCAACTCCTGGGCCCTTGCCTCGCGAGGTATCAGCATTTCACGCTGGGCCAGCAGCGCCAGCCGCTCACCCTGGGCGCTTCCCTGAAAATGGGCCAACACCACTTGCGGGCTGCGATAGCGTCCGGCACGCAACAGCCGAATCAACTCACGGCACAGCCCCGCATCGCCGTCTCCCTCGGGGCACCAATCGTCCTCGGCCGGCAGTCGCTCGACCAGGGTCGGCTCATGCACCAGGAGCTGCAGCACCCTGGCCACCAGCCCCAGCGAAGCCTCCCTCGCCGATGGGGCACGCCTGACCGTCACTGGCCCGGCGGAAGCCGTGGCAGGCTCCTCGCTGAACTCGGCAGGCACCGTCTGTTCGTCCCGCGCCAAGAGCGCCTCGAAGCGCGACTGATCGACACCGGTACGCCGCGCCAGTTCCCCCAGCAGCACCGTCTGAAGCATGCCTCGCGGCAAGCGACTGGCCGCCTTGAGCACCTGGCTGGCGAAACGCTCACGCTCCTCGACTCGCGCCAGGTCTCGCCCCCGCGCCGCCTGATCGAACAGGAACTCCGACAGCGGGCTGGCGCAGGTGATGCGATCCTCGAAGGCCTCACGCCCTTCGCGACGCACCAACGTATCCGGATCCTCCCCTTCTGGCAGGAACAGGAAGCGCGCCTCGCGACCGTCGATCATCTGCGGCAATACCGTCTCCAGCGCGCGGCTGGCCGCCTGGCGCCCCGCCTTGTCGCCGTCGAAGCAGAACACCACTTCGTTGACCATGCGGAACAGCCGCGACAGGTGCTCCTCACTGGTGGAGGTGCCAAGGGTGGCAACGGCATAACGAATACCGTACTGCGCCAGTGCCACCACATCCATGTAGCCCTCGACGATGATCACGCGCTCCAGCCGTGGATTGGCCTGCCTGGCCTCGAACAGCCCGTACAGTTCGCGCCCCTTGTGGAAGACCGGCGTCTCGGGCGAATTCAGATACTTGGGCTTGGCGTCCCCGAGCACCCGGCCGCCAAAGGCGATGGTGCGTCCACGCACGTCGCGGATCGGGAACATCACCCGGTCGCGGAAACGGTCATAGGTGCGTCCGCTGTCCTCACGCTGCACCAGCAGGCCGTATTCGACCTGCACCGCTTCTACAATCTCCCTCGCGCTCAGGTGGCGCTTCAGCGCCTCCCAGTCATTCGGGGCATACCCGATGCCGAAGTCGCGCTGCACCTCCTCCGAGAGACCGCGCCGGGCCAGGTATTCCCGTGCCGACTGCCCTTCGGGCATCCTCAGCCGTTCGCGATAGAAACTGGCCGCGAGTTCGAGCAGGTTGACCCCTTCCTGGCGCTTGCGTTCCCGCGCCTGAGCGCGCGGATCGTCGGCGCCTTCGCGCGGCACCTCGAGACCAAGTCGCGAAGCCAGCTGCTCCACCGCCTCGGGAAAACGCAGCTTGTCGTACTCCATCAGGAAGCGCAGAGCATTGCCATGGGCGCCGCAGCCAAAACAGTGGTAGAACTGCTTGTCGGCGCTAACGGTAAAGGATGGCGTCTTTTCCTGATGGAAGGGACACAGGCCCGAATAGTTGCGCCCCGCCTTCTTCAGCTGCACCCGCTCGCCGACTACCTCGACCACGTCGACGCGCGCCAGCAGGTCATCGATGAAACGCTGAGGGATCTGGCCGGCCATGCAGGTCTCGCCACCTCCCGGCGGGATGGATGAAACAAGAGAGGAACGGGTCGCGAAAGACAAGCGGCCACCTGACGGCAGCCGCTTGGTCATCCTTCCAGAAGGACCGATGCCCGAGGCGTCGGCACTTCCTTAGTACGGATCAATAGAGCCGTTCGAAACGCTTGCGCTCACGCTGGAGCTTCTTGGCGTGACGCTTCACCGCAGCTGCCGCCTTGCGCTTGCGCTCTGCAGTCGGCTTCTCGTAGTGCTCACGACGACGCACCTCGGACAGAATGCCGGCTTTTTCACAGGAACGCTTGAAGCGACGCAGCGCGACGTCAAACGGCTCGTTATCACGTACTTTGACAGAAGGCATTAAGCACTCACCTACCTTAGAATCTTGAGTTCGGTCATAACGCATACCCTGGCCGGGTACGCGACCCAATTGTACAGCGCACGGTAGTTTAGTCGGCGATACCAAGCATTGCAAATTCCCGCTGCGGAAAAAGGGATGGCGGCGCCCCGATTTGCTAAAATGCCGGCTTTCACGCTGCACGAGCCTGAACCATGCGAGTCCTTGGCATCGAGACCTCCTGCGACGAGACCGGCGTCGCGATCTACGACACCGACCGCGGCCTGCTGGCCGACGCGCTCTACAGCCAGATCGCCATGCATGCCGAGTACGGCGGGGTAGTGCCGGAACTCGCCTCCCGCGACCATACCCGCCGCCTGCTACCGCTGATCCAGCAGGTACTCGACGAGGCCGGCATGACCCGCGGCGAGCTGGATGCCATCGCCTATACCGCCGGCCCCGGCCTGGTCGGCGCCCTGATGGTCGGCGCCAGCACCGCCCATGGCATGGCACGCGCTCTCGATATTCCGGTGCTCGGGGTCCATCACATGGAAGGTCACCTCATGGCGCCCATGCTCGAGGCGTCGCCGCCCGCCTTTCCCTTCGTGGCGCTGCTGGTGTCTGGCGGACATACCCAACTGGTGGAAGTTCAGGGGCAAGGACAGTACCGCCTACTCGGCGAGTCGGTCGACGACGCCGCCGGAGAAGCCTTCGACAAGGCCGCCAAGATGCTCGGCCTGGCTTATCCCGGCGGGCCGCAGGTCGCCCGCCTGGCCGAAACCGGCAATCCCGGGCGCTTTCGCTTCCCGCGGCCGATGACCGACCGCCCGGGTCTCGACTTCAGTTTCTCCGGGCTCAAGACGCATACCCTGACCACCCTGCGCCAGCTCGACGCAGCCGGCAAACTCGACGATCAGGCCCGCGCCGACGTCGCCCTGGCCTTCGAGGAGGCCGTGGTCGACACCTTGGTCATCAAGTGCCGCCGGGCGCTCGACGACACCGGGCTCAAGCGCCTGGTCATGGCCGGCGGCGTGAGCGCCAACGCGCGCCTGCGCGAGCGACTGGGCCATGAGGCCGAGAAGCGCAGCGCACAGGTCTACTATCCTCGCGGTCGCTTCTGCACCGATAACGGCGCCATGATCGCGCTTGCCGGCGCCCGACGCCTGCTAGCCGGCGAGCGTGACGAGATCGGCCTGATGAAGGCCGTGCCGCGCTGGCCCATGGAAACCCTAGAGGCCCCTGTCGGCGACTAGATGCCCGGCTCCTCGCCGTGCCGCAGTCGGTGAATATTGAGAAGGTGCCGCACCAGCACCAGGGCGGTGAAGGCCATCACGACCCACACGTAGTCGGGCGCCAACCACACGCTGGCCAGCGGGGCGATGCCGGCGCTGGCCAGTGACGCTACCGCGGCGGTGCGCACGCGCCAGGCTAGCAGCGTCCACAGCGCCGCACAGCACAATGCCACCCAAGGCGTCAGCACCAGCATGACGCCGAAGGCGCTGGCCACCGCCTTGCCGCCGCGAAAACGATGCCAGGGCGGATAACTGTGTCCCAGCAGCACGGCCAGCCCTGCCACGCCCTGCTCCCATGGCGCCAAGTCCAACCCCATGGCCAGCCACAGCACGGGCATGCCCTTCAGCGCATCCAGCAGCAGCGTCGCCGCCGCCAGTCGGCGCCCATGCAGGCGCAGCACGTTGGAGAACCCCGGGTTGCCCGAGCCTTCCCGGCGAGGATCGCCGACACCCGCCAGGCGACAGACCCATAGCGCTCCCAAGCAGGAGCCGCTGGCGTAGCCCAGCAGCACCAGCGTCAACAGCAGCAGTAACCCTTCGACCGTCACCCGGTCCCGCCTCCTTACCCACGCCTATCGCTGCATGATGCCAGCCGCGACGCCGCGGGGACAGCAAACTGTCATTCCTCCACGTCGCTCAGTACAATCGGGCCTCCTTTTTTCGATGGGAGCCGCGCATGGACCGCATACTGATCGAGTCTCTCGAGATCGAGACGGTGATTGGCGTTTATGACTGGGAGCGCACCATTCGCCAGCGGCTGACGCTCGACCTGGAACTGGACACCGACATTCGTCCGGCGGCGGCCGACGACGACCTGACAAAGACGCTCGATTACGCTGCCATCAGCCAACGCATCGCCGGCTTCGCTGCCGAGCACGATGTCGCCCTGGTCGAGACGTTCGCCGAGCGCCTCGCCCAACTGCTGATGGAGGAGTTTGGCGTGCCCTGGCTGCGGTTGACGCTGCGCAAGCCCGGTGCCGTGCCCGCCGCCGCGGCCGTAGGGGTGCGAATCGAACGTGGTCGGGAGCGCGCCGGATGACCCGCGTCAGCGTCAGCATAGGAAGCAACATCGATCGCGACCATCACGTACGGCGCTGCCTGGACGTGCTTGACGCCACCTTCCGCGGTCTCGCCGTCTCTCGCGTATACGAGAGCGAGCCGGTGGGTTTCGAGGATGGTCACAACTTCTACAACCTGGTAGCGGTGTTCGACAGCGACTGGTCGGTGGGGGAACTGCAGGCCTGGTGCAAGCGCATCGAGCGGGAACACGGCCGCCGGGAGGGGACCCCCAAGTTCAGCCCGCGCACGCTGGACATCGACCTGCTCACGGTGGGCGATCTCGTCGGAGAGCACGATGGCGTCCGGCTGCCACGCGGCGAGATCTTGCATCACGCCTTCGTGCTGCTGCCGCTGTCCGAACTGCTGCCGGACACACCGCACCCCGTGGATGGGCGAACCTACGCCGAACTGTGGTCGGCCTTCGACGACGACCAACAGCGACTCTGGCCGATCACGTTCGACTGGCCGCGCACGTTCTCACGTTAGGCTGCACCAACCCGCGCGGCAGGGTCATGCGCCCGAGAACTCCTGCACGAGGATGGCCCGGCGCCGGCGGGCCAGCTCCCGCCCCAGCTCGCCACCGCGAAACCCTTCCGCGACCAGCTCCCGCGGCTCGATCTGCGAGACCGCCTGCCAGGCTCGCTCGAGCCGCTCGGCCAGAGCCGGGGCATCCACCGCCAGCAGCGCAAGCAAGGGGGGCACGCGCTCTTCCCGCCGCCAGGCGTCGATGCCGTCCAGCCAGGCCTTGACGTCATCCGCCTCGGGCTCGCTCCGGTATCGCAACCATCGGGTGAGAGCGGCCTGACGCCCCAGGTCACGATAGCGACGCGGCAAGCGGAGACGCTCGGCCAACGTCGCCTGCCGGGCATCGTCGAGGTGCTCCACCAGCCGCGCCCAGCGCCAGCGGGGGCACTCCTCCCCAGGCAGGTCGTCGGGCAGTCTCGCAAGCCTCGCCAGCGCCTCGGGAAGCGCTGCGGCCTCCTCGACCAGTTCCGGCATCAGAACCGCCAGCGCATTGCATTCATGCAGGGTACGGAAGTAAACCGCCGGGTCCGCTTCACCCAGCGCCTTCTCGGTCTCGGTCCAGACCCGCTCGGCCACCAGGTGGTCGAGCTCGCCGCTCGCCGCGAGCTCCACCATCAGAGCCCGCGTCTCCTCGGCGATGGTGAAGCCGAGCCGGGCATAGCGCGCCAGGAAGCGAGCGGTGCGCAGCACGCGCAGCGGGTCCTCGATGAAGGCCGGAGAGACATGGCGCAGCTGCCTGGCGTGAAGATCCTGCAGGCCGCCGTAGGGATCGACCAGCTCGCCTTCCGGCGTTTCGGCCATGGCATTGATGGTCAAGTCACGGCGAGCCAGGTCCTCCTCCAGCGTCACGTCGGGGCTGGCGTGCACCTCGAAGCCCGTGTAGCCGTGGCCCGACTTGCGCTCGGTCCGCGCCAGTGCGTATTCCTCATGGGTGTCGGGGTGCAGGAAGACGGGGAAATCACGCCCCACCGGGCGGAAGCCTCGACGCTGCATCTCCTCGGGCGTCGCCCCGACCACCACCCAGTCGGTATCGACGATAGGCCAGCCAAGCCGGGCATCGCGCACGGCACCTCCCACGCGGTAGACCTCAAGCCCTTCGAGGCAGCGTCCGCGTGTCGCCTTCATGAATGCCCGCGCTCCACCCGTTCAGGAAGGCGGTGCTCCCACTCGGTGAAGCCGCCATCGAGGCTGTAGACGTCGGCGAAGCCCTGGCCTGCCAGCCAGGCCGCCGCCTGCTGGCTGGAGTGACCGTGGTAGCACACCACCACCAGCGGCGGCTGCCTCGGCGTCGACTCGAGCAGTGCCGGGACACCGTCATTGTCGAGGTGCAAGCTGCCCGGAATGTGGCCGCCGGCGAAGCTCATCGGATCGCGAATATCGACCAACGTGAGCTCGGTCTTGGCGTCGATCCAGGCGGTCAGAGTCTCGATCGACAGGTGTTGAAACATGGGGGTCGCCATCTTGGCCTCCCGAATGACGGATCGTGATCAGTGGCGTTGGCGGCTAGGCACGCCAATTCGCTCACCGGTAGCGAGGTTCAGCGCAGTGAGACTGCCGCCCCAGACGCAGCCGGTATCCAGCGCCTCGGCGCGCACCAGGGCACCCTCGGCACGCCCCTCCAGCGCCGCCCAGTGGCCGAACAGCAGCCGCACGTCATCGCGGCGAGGGTAGCAAAACCAGGGAGCGAAGCCATCAGGTGCGCTGTCGAGGCCCTCCTTGGCGCTGAAATCCAGACAGCCGTCGGCATCGATGAAACGCATCCGCGTCAGCACGTTGACGATGACGCGCAGTCGTTCGATGCCGTCGTGCGACGCCTCCCAACAGGCGGGTTCGTTGCCGTACATCCGTTCGAGAAACGCCCCGCTGCGCTCGCTGGCGAGCCGCTCCTCGACCTCGGCGGCCAGGCTTGCCGCCTGCTCGGCCGACCACTCGGGCAACAGCCCCGCATGGGTCATCAGCGTCTCTCCCTGCCCCGCAAAAGACTCGTGCACCAGTAACGGGCGCGCCTGAAGCCAGTCGAGCAGCGCCTCGCGGTCGGGGGCAGCGAGTATGGTATCCAGCGTATCCTTGCGGTTGAGCCGGGCGCCGCCACGCGCTACCGCCAGCAGATGCAGGTCGTGATTGCCAAGCACGCTGAGCGCGGCATCGCCCAGCGCGCGTACCTCCCGCAGGCAGGCGAGCGACTCGGGGCCGCGATTGACCAGATCGCCCGCCAACCACAACCGGTCGCGGGCGGGGTCGAACTCGATCCGCTCCAGCAGTTCGACGAACTCGGCGTGACAGCCCTGCAGGTCCCCGATGGCATAGACGGTCATGGCACTTTCCCTTGCGGTACGGTTTGAATTCCCAACCAGCCCGAAGGCTTCCTCGAGCCGCTGCCGTCAGTGTACCTGGTTGGGGCCGGCCAGACGGAAGGGGGCGATGGCCACCTCGAAGGGACGCTGGCTGGCGGTGTCGACACAGGTATAGGCGCCTTCCATCACCCCCACCGGCCCATCGAGGATGGCTCGGCTGGTATAGCGGAAGGTCTGACCGGGACCGATCAGCGGTTGCTGGCCCACCACACCCTTGCCGCGCACCTCCTGCACCTTGCCGCTGCCCTGGGTGATGCGCCAGTGTCGCGCCAGCAGCTGGACGCTGCGCTTGGAATGGTTGTGGATCGTCACGGTATAGCGGAACACGTAGCGCGACTCGTCGCGAGAGGATTCATCGTCGCGAAAGTCGGGCTCCACGTCGACCAGCACTTGCTGCTCCAGAGGCATGTCCGGTGCCTGGGTCATGGAGCCTCCTCCTCGATGGCCAGGTGGTTGGCGATGCGAACGAACTCCTCCACCCCGAGCGTCTGGGGGCGGCGGGCGGGATCGATGTCAAGCGCCGCCAGAGCATCGCCATCGATCACGCCCTTGAGGTTGTTGCGCAGGGTCTTGCGCCGCTGGGCGAAGGCCTGACGCACGACCCGGAACAGCAACGCTTCGTCGCTGGCGGGCCATGGCGGCTCGGCAAAGGGAGTCAGCCGCACGATGGCCGAATCGACCTTGGGGCGAGGCACGAACGCCTCCGGCGGCACCGTGAACAGATAATCGACACGACAGCGGTACTGCGCCATCACCGAGAGCCGCCCCCAGTCGGCGCCGCCCGGCTCGGCGGCCAGGCGATCGACCACCTCCTTCTGCAGCATGAAATGCATGTCGGCAATGGCATCGCCCGCTTCCAGCAGATGGCCGATCAGCGGCGTCGAGATATTGTAGGGCAGATTGCCTACGACCCGCAGCGGCTCGCCGTCGCTGCGCAGCTCGCGAAAATCGAACTTCAGCGCATCCCCCTCGTGCACGACGAAGCCCGGGTAGTTGAAGAACTGCACGCGCAGCCCCGGAATCAGGTCGCGGTCCAGCTCGATCACTTCGAGGTGGCCGCCCGTCGCTTCGAGCAGAGGCTCGGTCAGGGCGCCCTGTCCGGGGCCGATCTCGACCAGCCGGTCGCCGGGGCGCGGCGCGATAGCGCGCACGATGCGCGAAATGATGCCGGGGTCACGCAGGAAATTCTGGCCGAAGCGCTTGCGAGCGCGATGAACCGGCGGGCGCGATGCCATGCAAGAATCCTTGTCAGTCGTTTCGTCAGGAAGTGGCCGCGGCCGAACCACGGCAGGCCATCTCGGCGGCCAGTGCCGCGGCGACCCTCAGGCTGCCTGCATCAGCCAGGCCACGGCCGGCCAGGTCCAGCGCCGTGCCATGATCCACCGAAGTGCGCACGATCGGCAGCCCCAGGGTGATGTTGGCGGCCCGGCCGAAGCCGGCGTACTTGAGCACCGGTAGCCCCTGGTCGTGATACATCGCCAGCACGGCATCGACGCCGGCCAAGTGGCGAGGCGTGAACAGGGTATCGGCCGGCAGCGGACCGTCAAGCACGAAACCTTGCTTGCGCAGGCGCTCGAGGCAAGGCGCGATCACCTCGATCTCCTCGCGCCCCAGGTGCCCCCCCTCGCCGGCGTGCGGATTGAGGCCACACACGGCGATGCGCGGCGCCGCTACCCCGAACCAGCGGATCAGGTCCGCGTGCAGGATGCGCAGGATACGCTCCAGGCTGGTGGCGCTGATCGCGTCGGCCACCTCCCGCAAAGGCAGATGCGTGGTCGCCAGGGCCACGCGCAGTGCAGCACCGCCCTGCCAGCCGGGCTGCGCGGCATGCAGGGCGGAGTCGGTCGCCAACATCATGACGACCTCGTCGACACCGCAAGCGTCGCGCAGATATTCGGTGTGACCGCGAAAGCCGACGTGGCCGGCATCGAGGATCACTCCCTTGTGCAGCGGCGCGGTGACCATGGCATCCGCCTGCCCTTGGCGACAGGCCGCGATCGCCACATCGAGGGTCTCGAGCACGTAGCCGGCGTTGGCTACGTCGAGCCGGCCCGGCCGGCTCGGCTCGCGCAGCGCTACCGGCCACACCGGCAACACGCCGGGACGCACTGCCGGTACCGGCTCGCCCGGCTGCAGTTCGAGCAGGCCGACCTTGAGACCGAGCCGTTCGGCCCGTTCGGCCAGCAGCGCCGGGTCGCCCACTGCCACCACTCTGGCGGGCGGCGGCTCGCCCAGTGCCAGCTGCAGCATCAGCTCGGGACCGATGCCGGCGGGCTCGCCGCAGGTCACGGCCAATACGGGGGCGGTGGGGGGCATGGTGCTCAGCTGCCGCTGGTGAGCCGGTTGTCGACGAAGGCCTCGGCACGGATCTCCTGAAGCCAGGCGTCCAGCGCCTCGTTGGCCTTGCGCTGAAACACCATCTGACGCGCCTGCTCGGGGCTGACGTTGCCGCCCTGCTGCTCGATGAAGCGCTCCACCTCGCGATTGCTGACATTGACGCGGCCACCCACCTGGCGCTGGTGCAGTTCGCGCAGCAGCATCTCACGGCGGATCTCCTCGCGTACGCTCGCCATGTTCAACCCATCGGCCTCCAGCGCATCGGCGAACTGGTCGAGGGTCATGCCGTTGCTCTCGGCGATCTCGCGAATCTGGCGATTGAGGGCGGTATCGTCGACGCTGAGACCGGCATCCGCCGCCATCTGCAGCTGGATCTCCTCGAGAATCACCTGCTCGAGAACGTGCTCCCGCAGTACCCCTTCGGGCGGTAGTCCCTGTCCCTGGGCGGCGATCTGGCTGCGCGCCTGTTCCATGCGCTCCTCCAGCTGGCTTTGCATGATGGCCTGCTCGTTCACCACGGCCACGATGCGGTCCAGCGATTGCCGCTGCACCGGCTGGAAATCCTGGCCCTGGGCCAGTACCGTCAGCGGCACGGCACCCAGGCACAAGGCCAGCCCCAGGGCTCCCAGAGTGGCTATAGGCGGTATCCGCATGTCTCTCTTTCCTCTCATGTTGTCTCTCTGGTGTGGCGTCCCGATCCCGTCAGAAAGCCGTGGTGCGGTAGCCCGGGACGGCACGCTCGAAGTAATCGCCGGCATCGCCGCCGACGCCGCCCAGACCCTTGAACACGAAGCGCAGGAAGATTCCGCGATCGGTAGTATCGTCCTCGATCGTGTTGGCGGTATCGCTGTCCTCGACCCACTCGCGCCAGACCAGCTGTACGCCATAGCAGCAGTCGTTCCACTGCACGCCGGCCATCTGGTCCAGGCTACGGCGGTTGGTGTGGTCGTACAGGTAGCGGCCGATGATATCCACCCTTGGATTGACGCGGTAGGCAAAGGAGAGATCGTACTCCTCGCGATCGTACCCCAGGCGATCCTCATCTTCTCCCGACGGGTCGAACCCTTCGAGTTGCCAGCGATAGGCAAGGTTCAATACATGCCCACGAGGATCACGATAGGACACCCCGACGCTGCTGCGCTCGGTGCGGCTGCGCTGATCGTCATAGAGCCATTCGTAGCGCGTACTCCAGTTCTCATTGATGCGCCAGTCGAGCTGAGTGACCAGCGGCGATCGTTCTCGTGTCGCGCGATAGAGGCGCTCCCCGCCGTCGGCCGTCGGAGAGGGCAAGGTGTCGGGATCGCCTGCCATGTCGATATGACGGTCCTCGAAATAGACGGCCTGTCCCATGCCGAGCATGAGGCGCTCACGTCCGGCAGCCCCTTCGAGGAAGCGACTGCTGACCCCATAGGAGAGACGATTGAGATCGCCGATGCGGTCGACGCCCGAGAAGCGGTACGGTGACCACAGCTGGTTCCAGGAGAAGGCGCGCTCGTCGCTGTCGAATTCCGGAAATTCACTCTGGTCGCGAGCCGGCACGTAGGCATAGTTGAGCCGCGGCTCGAGGGTCTGGCGGTACTCACGCCCGCCGAGTTCGAGCTCGCGCTCGAAGGTCAGGCCGCCATCCACCGAAGCGACCGGGACCGCACGCTGCAGCGAGGTATCGCGCTCCGTCTGGCGCTCGCCATAGTCGAGGTCATAGGCGGTGTAGAGCCACTCCACCCGCGGTTCCAGGTGCCCCCATGTCTCGTCGAAGCGCCAGCCGGTTACCGGCGAGAGATGCAGGCGCGTACCAATGGCCGCTTCGCGTAGCGGGACACGATTTCGGTCCACGTCGCGCCAGAAGTAGGTCGCATTGGAGCGCCACTGTTGGTACCACCCGCCCGGCTGCGACCAGCGCGCATTGGCGGTAAGGCTGGGCAGGCGATAGAAGGGCTTGTCGCGATCGCGCAGCGGATCCTCAAGCCGCTGGAAACCTTGGGCGCGTGCCTCGAGGTGCCACAGGTCGCCGCGATAGTCGAGCCGCGCCAGGCGCTGCATGTTGTTGGGGCCGTTACCGAAGGGGCTGCCGAAATCGTCGAAGTAGCGTCCGTCGCTGGCCGCACCGTAGCGCAGGTCGTAGCTCGTGCGCGCATCGAAGCGACCGCGATGGAGGTAGTCGACGTACCATCGATCCTCGCCCTCGTAGCGCGAGCCCGAGCCGCCTGAGCCGCCGCCGTCGCTGGCGAGATAGGCACCCTCGATCTGCCCGGCATCGCTGGGAAACAGGTAGCGATACTCACCGGCAAGCAACAGCCCTCGATCGCTGATCCAGCGCGGGGTGATGGTAGCATCCTGATTGGGCGCGATGTTCCAGTAGAACGGCTGGGCGTAGTCGAGGCTGTCGCTGGAGAAGCCCAGCACGGGCCACAGGAAGCCGGTATGCCGACGATCGTCGATGGGGAAGCGCACCCATGGCCAGTAGAACACCGGGACGTTGCCCATCTCGAGGCGGGCATGACGCGCGGTGCCGAAGCCGCTCTCGCGGTCGAGCACCAGGTCACCGGTGACCAATTGCCATAAGTTGTTGCCGGGGTCGCAGGTGGTGAAGCTCGCCGAGGTGAGCCGGAAACGACCGTCCTCGAGTCGCTCCAACTGCAGCGCATCGCCGCGCAGATGCTGGTCGTGCACCACGAAGTGGGCCGTGTCGATGCTGGCGGCATCGCTGTTCAGCGACACCTCGCCGGCTTCACCGCGCACCAGCAGGTTGATATCGCGCAGGGCCAGGGGGCCTTCAGCGTAGGCCCAGTCGCGTTCGGGGGGCACACTCACCCGCGGTGACTCGAGTTGGCTGTCGCCGCGGCGCAGTATCACCTCGCCACCGAGAATGGTCTCGCCCTCATCGCCGTAGTAGGCGCTGTCGGACTCGGAACGAACCTGCCCGGGCTCGTCGGTGGCGGGCAGGCGGTAGGCCGGCATCACGTAAGTGCCGCGGCACAGTGCTTCGGCGGGACGATCTTCGGCCCAAGGGTGCCAGTCGAGCTGCCACGCCGGCAGCGGTTCGAGCGCCATCGTCTGTGACGCGCCGAACGTCAGGCCGGATGTAATCAAGCCGGCCAATGCCGCGCCTGCATGTCGCTTGCCCATGGTCCCTCGATGTCCTTGGCGAAGAGAATCGGTATTATACAGACCGCACCCAGCCTGTCGTAGGCGACTGACCGCTCAGCATGCGGCGGCGCCCCACGAGCGTCAACAGCCAGCGCCCGGCACAACTGAAGGAGCCAGCATGACCACGGCCGACACCTCGACGCGATTGGACGCCCTGCGCCGTTGGGCAGCTGCTCGCCATCGCCTGTCTGTCGCAGCGGTAGACCTGCACTTGGCCGCAGGTGACGCCAGCTTTCGGCGCTATTTTCGCCTGCGCCTGCCCGACGGCGGTACGCGCATGCTGATGGACGCCCCCCCCGCCCAGGAGGATAGCCGTCCCTTCGTCGACATCGCTCGGCGCTGGCAGGCCGGCGGCCTGCCGGTGCCGGCGTTGCATGCGGTGGACCTCGAGGCCGGTTTTCTCGAACTCGACGACCTGGGGGACACCCCGCTGCAGCACCGCTTCGCCGGCAGCGACGCCGCCGACACTCTGGCCTGGCACGATCGCGCCATCGAACTGATCCATGCACTGCAGAATCGCGCCGGCCCTGACGAATTGCCGACCTACGACGCGGCCCTGCTCGGTCGCGAGCTGGACCTCTTTCCCGAGTGGTGTCTCGAACGCTGGCTCGGTCTGCCCCCCCCCGCCCGGTTGGACCGGACTGCGCCAGGCACTGATCGACTCCGCCCTGGCCCAGCCGGTGGTCACCGTGCACCGCGACTTCGACGCCATGAACCTGATGGTGCTCGACGAACGGCTTTACCTGATCGACTTTCAGGATGCCGTGGCCGGCCCGATCAGCTACGACCTGATCTCGCTGCTGCGCGGCCGCTACTGCCGTTTTCCGGCCGCACGTGTCGCCAACTGGATCGAGGCGTTCCGCCAGCAAGCAATCGCCGATGGCCGGCTGTCCGGGGCCACCACGAGCGAGGCCTTCCAGCAGCAGGCGCAGGCCATGGCCGCCCAGCGCGCGCTCAAGGTACTCGGCATCTTTTGTCGCCTCACCCTCCGCGACGCCCGTAGCGGCTACCTCGAGCGCCTGCCGCATTTCCTCGCCCACCTCGAGGAGAGCCTCATGGCGCTGCCCGAACACGCGGCTTTCAATGCCTGGCTCGCCGATACCTTCCGCCCGGCCTTGGAGAGACGCCTGGCAGGTCACGCCGATTCGGAGACGACATGAAGGCCATGATCCTCGCCGCCGGCCTCGGCAAGCGCATGCGGCCATTGACCGACCACTGCCCCAAGCCGCTGCTGCCGGTAGCCGGCAAGCCGCTGATCGTACACCACCTGGAGCGGCTTGCCGCTGCGGGCATTTCCGACGTGGTGATCAACGTCAGCTATCGCGCCGAACAGATCGTCGAGGCACTTGGCGACGGCAGTGCCTACGGCGTCCGCATTGACTGGAGCCGCGAGACAGCCCCGCTGGAGACTGGCGGAGGCATCCGCCAGGCGCTGCCGCAGCTGGGCGGCGCGCCTTTCCTGCTGATCAACGGCGACGTCTGGTGCGAACTCGATCTCCGCACTCTGCCGCCGCTGGGCGAGGACCTGGCCCACCTGGTGCTGGTCGACAACCCCGGCCACCATCCCCTGGGAGATTTCCACCTCGACGCCACCGGCCGGGTGCATGCGTTGGGCGAGCCGCGTCTGACCTTCGCCGGTGTCAGCCTGCTCGACCCAGCCCTGGTGGCCGGCCAACCGCCCGGCGAGTTTCCTCTGGCCCCGCTGCTGCGCGACGCGATGCGCGCCGGCCGCGTCGGCGGCACGCATTACCGCGGCGGCTGGATCGACGTGGGCACGCCCGAGCGACTGGCCGAGCTCGACCGGGCGCTGCGCCAACGCCGGGGCTGAGCCCGAGGTGGCTCAATGTTAAGCTGCTCAATATGAACGCTGCGATAACGAAACCCTGCTCATGAAAGCCTGCGTCAAGTGGCCCGATAGTCGCCAGTTCGTCGCCTGGGTTTGTAGAGAGCGGGAAGCGGCCACGGTGGCCGTCGTGGATCAGCGCATCTAACCAATAGGAAGGAGTTCAGCTCGTGAAAGCCAGCGTCAAATGGACCGATGGTCGCCAGTTCGTCGCCGAATCCGGAAGTGGCCACAGCGTGGTGATCGACGGCCCTCCCGACCACGGCGGCCGCAATACCGGCCCGCGCCCCATGGAGATGCTGCTGATGGGCATGGGCGCCTGCACCTCCTTTGACGTGCTGGAGATCCTCGAGAAGTCGCGCGCCGGCGTGACCGACTGCGTGGCGAGCATCGAAGCCGAACGCGCCGACACGGTGCCGTCCGTGTTCACCCGCATTCACGTCCACTTCACCGTCAGCGGCCACAACCTCAAGGAGAACCAGGTCAAGCGCGCGGTGGAACTCTCCGCCGAGAAGTACTGCAGCGCCTCGATCATGCTGGCCAAGGGTGGCGTCGAGGTGACCCACTCCTACAGCATCGTCGACGACTGAGGACAAGGTTCACAGTACGTGACAGCACAAGGCCCGCACCTGCGGGCCTTGTGCTGCATAGGGTGCGTGACGTGCTGCTAGACGGGCGGTGCATCCACGTGTCGCCAGAGGTATAGCGCCAGGTGCGAGCGGTAGGGAGCGAAGCGGGCGGCGGTACGCAGCGTCTTGCGTCGTGGGCTGGTCAGTCGCTCCAGTGTCTTGCGCGCCGCCACGTCGCCCTCCGGCCATACATCCGGTTCACCGAAGTAGAAGATCGAGATCATGTCGGCGGTCCACTGGCCCACGCCCCACAGCGCGGTCAGCCGCTGTGAACGCTGGGCATGATCCAAACCGCGAAGGTCATCGGCTTCGAGCCGCCCGGCCCGGGCCTCTTCGGCGATCAGGCATAGCGCCTTGGACTTGGCTCCCGAGAGGCCGCAGCCACGCAGCGCTGCCTGGTTCGGCTCGACGAAGAACTCCATCAGAGGCGTCTCGCCGGCGGCATCGACGACCCGTGTCCAGATCGAACGCGCCGCCTTGACCGACAGCTGCTGTCCGGCGATCGAGCGGCACAGGCGTTCGGCCAGCGGCTCGCTGTCATCGGCCTGGAGCGTGACCGGCCCGCCGCGCTCGAAGGCATCGGCAAGGCCAGGACTCAGCTCTCGAGCGACCTCGACGAAGCGCAGATGGATCTTCGCGGACATGCTGCGCCACTCAGACCCGATAGACGCTCTTGGTCATCACCTTCGACATCAGCGACATGCCGAACTTGACCGGTGCCGGGAAGCGCGCCCCGCCGGCTTCGAGCGCCAGCTGGGCATGGTGCGCTTCGTCGATTGCCATCTGGTGCAGCACGGCGCGTGAGCGGTGATCGCCCGCAGGCAGCTTGACCAGGTGATCCTCCAGATGCTTGCCCACCTGCTCCTCGGTAGCGGCGACGAAGCCCAGGCTGATGCGATCGCCAATGGCGCCGGCCACCGCTCCGAGGCCGAAGGAGGCAGCGTAGAACAGCGGGTTGAGCAGGCTGGTGTGGCTGTCGAGTTCCTGCAGTCGCTCATCGCACCACGCCAGGTGGTCGATCTCCTCCTGGGCGGAGTGCTCCATCTGGCTGCGTACCTCGGGCAGCTTGGCGGTGCAGCCCTGCCCCTGATAGAGCGCCTGGGCACACACCTCGCCGGTGTGGTTGACCCGCATCAAGCCTGCGGCATGACGACGCTCTTCGGCGCTCATGTCATCATCCTGAATGCCTGCGGTGGCCGGCGAGGGGCGCGAGGCAACGGCCGCATGGGGCACCAGGGTGCGCAGCACGGTATCGAACTGATGGATCAGGTTATCGGCGTGGGAGTAGTGGCGGTTCATCTCACTCGGTTCCTGTACGCGGCACAACGGTGGCGAAAGCGCCCGCGAGGGTGCCATAAGCACGGCAGCGCCACCCATAGGGGTGGCGCCACGAAGCGGGATGCACCTGATGCGTCGCACGCCTCGACGCGCGCGGTTTGCTCCGCATAGCGCCGGCTAGCCAGCCGGCCAAGTAAAGCGTCGACCGCCCATCAGGTGCATGTGAATATGATAGACCGTCTGGCCGCCCTGGTCATTGCAGTTCATCACCACGCGATAGCCGTCAGCGGCGAAGCCGCGCTCCTCGGCCAGTCGGGCCGCAACGTACGGCAACCGGCCGACCAGCGCCTGATCGCTCGCTTCGACGTCGTTGAGCGTGGCGATGTGCTGCTTGGGAATGATCAGGATGTGCGTCGGGGCCTGGGGATTGATGTCGTTGAACGCCAGTACCTGCTCGTCCTCGTAGACGATGTCGGCGGGAATCTCGCGTTTGACAATCTTGCAGAACAGGCAGTCTTGCATCGGCTCGAGCTCCTATCGATCCCCTGAGACGGGGCCTTGCGATCGCGAGCGCCCTCAGCGGAAGCGGCGCTGGGCCAGCAGGTGGCGCACCAGCGGGGCCAGGATCAGTTCGATGGCCAACGACATGCGAGCGCCGGGCACCACCAGGGTATGCGGTCGACTCATGAACGAATCCTGGATCATCGCCAGCAGCCACGGGAAGTCCACCGTCGAGGGATCGCGGAAGCGGATCACCACGAACGACTCGGCGTCGTTGGGAATATCCTGCACCTCGAAGGGGTTGGAGGTGTCCACCGTGGGCACGCGCTGAAAGTTGATGTGGGTCCGTGAAAATTGCGGCTGGATGTAGCGCACGTAGTCGTTCATGCGACCCAGGATGGTGTCGATCACCGCCTCCTGGGAATAGCCGCGCAGCTTGATGTCGCGGTCGATCTTCTGGATCCACTCCAGGTTCATGGTCGGAGCCACGCCCACCAGCAGGTCGACGTGGCGGGCGATATCGTGCTCCGCCGTCACCAGCCCGCCGTGCAGCCCTTCGTAGAACAGCAGATCGGTACCACAGGGCAGCGGCTGCCATTCGGTGAAGGTGCCCACCTGATGGCCAGCTTCGATCATCTGCTTGTCTTCGGCATGGATGTAATGGCGGTAGGTACCACTGCCGTGCTCGCCGTACTCCTGAAACAGCGTCTCCAGGCGGTCGAGCAGGTTCGCCTCCACGGCGAAGTGAGAGAGCTGGTCCTTGCGCTCGGGCTCCTCGCGGAAGATCCGTGCCAGCTCCTCGCGGGTATAGCGATGGAAGGCATCACCGTCGACGAAGGCGGCATGCACGTCCTCGCGCGTGAACATGCGCTCGAAGGTACGCTTCACCGTGGTGGTGCCGGCCCCTGACGAGCCGGTCACGGCGATGATGGGATATTCGCGCGACATCAGGCGTTCTCCGCTCCGAGAATGGCCTGCTGCACGGCCTCGGGAATGGCCACGCTACGCCCTTGGGCAGGATCGACCAGAACGACGTTGAGACGCGCCGTCGCCACTGGCCGGCCGCCTTCGGCATGGCGTACCCGGTGGTAGACGGCGATGGCCTTGCCGCTTGGCGCCGGCATCGCGGTCTCCACTACCAGGGCATCCGGCCAGCGCGCCTCGGACTGGTACTGCACGGCGAGGTCGGCCACCACGCTGGGGTAGCCCCCCATGTCCCACTCACTCAGCCCGAGCGCGCCGAATGCCTGAGTGCGCGCCTCGTGGAGCAACGACACCAAGGTATCGTGGCCCAGGTGCCGGCCATAGTTCATGTCGGTGATGCGCACCGACAGCGGCTGCCGGTGCACGATAGCGGACTCGGGAAACTCCAGCTTGACTCGCTCCATGCCCACTCCCTGAATCTTGTTATTGGGTCGATGCGGACGCTTGGCCGTGGCTCAACCGGCCTGCCGCTCCCGGGCGATGGCCCGATAGGCGATGTCGCGACGGAACTGGGCATCTTCCCAGCGAATCGCCGCCACCCCCTGGTAGGCCAGATCGCGGGCCTGGGACACTCCATGGCCCAGCGCAGTGACACACAGTACCCGGCCGCCGCTGGTCACCATCCGCCCCTGGTCATCCTCGGCGGTACCGGCATGAAACACCTTGCAGCCCGTCGCTTCGGCAGCATCGATCCCCTCGATGACATCGCCCTTGCGATAGCTGCCGGGGTAACCGCCCGCGGCCATCACCACACCGACGGCGGCATCGGTATTCCACTCGCAGGTATGGCCAGCCAGTTCGCCGCGCGCTCCCGCCAGGCACAGTTCGGCCAGGTCCGACTGGAGACGCAGCATGATCGGCTGGGTCTCAGGATCGCCGAAGCGACAGTTGTATTCGATGACCTTGGGATTGCCCTCGGCATCGATCATCAGCCCGGCGTAGAGGAAGCCGGTATAGGGAAGGCCCTCGCCCGCCATGCCGTGTACGGTGGGCATGATCACCTGCTGCATGATGCGCTCATGCACGCTCTCGGTGACCACCGGCGCCGGTGAATAGGCCCCCATGCCCCCGGTATTGGGACCGGCATCGCCATCGAGCGCCCGCTTGTGGTCCTGACTGGTGGCCATGGGCAATACCGTGGTCCCGTCGACCATGACGATGAAGCTGGCCTCCTCGCCCTCGAGGAACTCCTCGATCACCACGCGCGCCCCGGCACCGCCGAAGGCGTTGGCTTCGAGCATGTCGCGCACAGCGGCCTCGGCTTCGGCCAGGGTCATGGCCACAATCACGCCCTTGCCGGCGGCCAGACCGTCGGCCTTGATCACGATCGGCGCGCCCTGCTCGGCAAGATAGGCCAGCGCCGGCTCGACCTCGGTGAAGGTCCGGTAGGCGGCCGTGGGAATGGCGTGGCGCGCGAGGAAATCCTTGGTGAAGGATTTCGACCCCTCGAGCTGGGCGGCGCCCCGGGTTGGGCCGAAGATGGCCAGGCCGGCTTCGCGGAAGCGATCGACCACGCCCTCGACCAGCGGCGCCTCGGGACCAACGATGGTCAGCGCGATGTCTTCGTCGCGGGCGAACGCCACCAGACGCTCCAGATCGGTCGCCTCGATCGCCACGTTGGTCAGGCCCGGCTCATGCGCCGTGCCGGCATTGCCGGGCGCCACGAAGACCCGCTCGACGCGGGACGACTGGCTGACTTTCCAGGCCAGGGCATGTTCGCGGCCACCGCCGCCGATGATCAGAACCTTCATCCGCTTGCTATTCCTGTTTCTTGCTGCGCAGGCCCGCGAACGTACGGGCCCGATGTTCGGCTGGGAAGACGTCGCGGCATTATGGCAGAAAGCAGCCCGCTACGCCGCCTCGCTCTGCAGGAATGGCGTGCTTCACTTGTCGCTATCGTCGTTCTTGCCCGTCTTTTCCTTCGACTCCGGCTTGCCGGGCTGGCCCTGACCGATCGCCTGCTGCCAGAAGCGCATGTTCTCCTCGGCCATTTCGCGCATCAGCTCCATGGGGGAGTGGCGCATGGCCTGCTGCCACTGATCCTGCATGCGCTTTTGCTGCTCGAGCATCAATTGCGTGCCCTGCTCGAGGTAGCGGGCCAACGGCAGCGGCTGTGCCATGTCATAGACGCGGATGAACTGTGCCAGCAGGTCGTTGGAAAACACCTCGGCCTCGCCATCGGCCTGCTCCTGCTCGATGATGATCGACAGCAGGATGGTACGGGTCAGGTCCTCCCCGCTCTTGGCATCCTCGACCCGGAACGGCTCGTCGTCGAGAACCAGACGCCGAAGATCCTCGAGCGTCACATAGCGGCTCTGTTGGGTATCATAGAGCCTGCGGTTGGCATACTTGCGAATCACGCGCACGATGGCACTCCTTGTTGGAAAGGCAGACAGCCCTTGGCTGCTATTGTGCACCGCGCCACCGCCCTTGCAAATCGAAGCGACCAACGAGGCCCGATGAACCTGATCCTGCTTACCCCCGAGGAGATACGCGACGAACGCCTGGCGTGCCTGCGCGACCCGCGCCGCCTGCGCCACCTGAAGGAGGTACATCGCGCCAAGGTCGGCGATCGTCTGACCCTGGGCGTGGTGGGCAGCGGCATCGGCCGCGGCGAGCTCACGCTGCTCTCGGGCGACGAGGCCCGCTTCACGCTCGAGGGGCTCGACACGCCACCGCCACCTGCGCTGCCGGTACATCTCGTGCTCGCCCTGCCGCGTCCGCGCATGCTGGCTAGAAGCCTCGAACACATGACGGCCATGGGCGTGAAGCAGATCACCCTGCTGCATACCCGACGGGTAGAAAAAAGCTACTGGCAATCCCCGGAACTCGATCCGGCCAAGATTCACGAGCACTTGGTGCTGGGACTCGAACAAGCCAGGGATACGCAGTTGCCTGAGGTGACCCTGGCCAAGGGCTTTCGCCCCTTCGTCGAGGAGCGGCTGCCGACACTGCTCGAAGGCCGGCGAGGCCTGGTGGCCCACCCCGGTTTGGCCCAGGCGTGTCCGACCGGGATCGGGACACCCACCCTTCTCTTTATCGGACCGGAAGGCGGCTTCATACCGTTCGAGGTCGAGCGCCTGCTCGCGGCCGGCTGCGAAGGCATTCACCTGGGGCCGCGCATCCTGAGGGTCGAGACGGCCATCGTCGCCCTGTTGGCCCGGCTGTTCTAACGAGCTGTCACGACCGCCTGGGCCAACCGGTCAATCGGACGAACCTCCGTCGTCGAAGTCCGCGTCCTCCTCGGGGTCGTGCTCGACCAACGGGGAGTTCTCATCGCAGTTCGGCTCGGTGAGAAAGGTTTCGCGCACGTCCAGCAGACCCAGGTGCCCGATGGTGCGGCGACCGAGCAAAAGCGGATAATTCATCTCTTCACGATTGCGCAGGCTGAACTGCTCCTCGTAGACGGTGTCGCCCAAACACACTTTCATCAACACCACTGGGCGCCGGTCGACACCACCGGCGCCGCGCAGCCTCAGGCTGCGATAGAGCGGCAGTTCCATCCTCTCGCTGAACATCTCGCCGTCCGCCTCGTCCTCCAGCCTGAGACGGAAGCGCACCCACTCCTCGCCCTCCTTGTCGAAACGCTCGATATCGCGGGCATCGAGCGACGAGGTCAGCGCACCGCTGTCCAGCTTGGCCTTCACCTCGACCCCCCAAGGCTCGAGTGTGCTCTTCTCGACCCAGCCGAACACAGACGCCTCCTCGGCCATGGCCGACATCGGAGCAGTCACCAACAGCACCCCTGCCACGGTCTTCCAGCACAGGGGTAAACGACAAACCTGACGGAATATCATCTGCCACTCAACGGGCATGGTTTCACCTCCTATGTTCGTCATCGCTTCATGGACCTTGTTTCGGCAAGCCGGTTCCAGTCGCCTGAACCCAAACGTTACGTTTACTACACTGTGCGTGTCACCAAGGATAAGGAGGGCAACACGATGACGCAGTCACGCACTACAAGGACGACCCTGGCGGTTTCGGCCAGTCTGTTCCTCACCGGGCTTGCCGGCGCCGCACAGGCCCAGTTCGACCCACAGGGCCTCTACTCGACCCATGCGATCCTCGATGCCGAGGTACATTTCGAGAGTGCCCCGGCCAGCGAGCCTAGCGAGGTGGTCGACATCCTCCTCGGCGACGACAGGAAAGTGCAAGCCATCGTGGTCGACACCCACGACTCGGTAGGCCTGGATGGCGATACCGTGGTGATCACCAATCAGCACTATCGCTTGGTCAACTTCGACGAGAACGGCAAGACCCAGCATGACATCATTGTCGAGACCGACACCGAGGCGCTCGACGCCATGCCTCGCTATGACCAGGAGTGGATGAACACCGCCCAGGAGCGTGCCCGCGAAGCCTGGGACAGCGCCGGCGAAGGGGCCGAAAGCGCCTGGCACCGGACCCGACAGGGGCTGGACCGCATCGGCGAGGGCGCCGAGGATGCCTGGGAGCGCACCCAGGAAGGGGCCGAACGAGCCGGACGCCGCATCAGTGAGGTTCTCGACCAGTGGACCAGCGATAGCGACAGCTGATCGTCCCGCAGCCGGGCGCCACGCAGGCCCCGGCCGACAGGTCAGTGGCGCTGAAGCCGCTCCAGCAGGCTCAACGTGGCAAAGCCGTCCGGCGTGATGCCGATGCTTTGCTGGTATTCGCGCAGTCCACGTCGCGTGTTGGGCCCCATCACGCCATCCGGGGCACCGACGTCGAAACCACGCGCATTCAACGCCTGTTGAAGCTCACGCACCTGGCTGCGCGACAGCGGTTGCACGTCGCGTGGCCACCCAGCCCGGACGCCCTCGCGTCCGGCGATGCTGTCGGCCAGCGTGCCCACCGCCAGGGCATAGCTGGTGGCGTTGTTGTAGCGCAGGATGGCGCGATAGTTGGGTCCCACCAGGAAGGCCGGCCCCCGGGCACCCGCCGGCGCGATCACCGATGCCTGCTCGAAATCGGGCAAAGTGCCACCGCCGCTGCGACTCACGCCCTGCTGCGCCCATTCGCGGCTCGAACGTCGCGTGGAAAGCTCGGTCTGGGCATAGTCGAAATCCTGCGGCAGCCGTACCTCTACCCCCCAGGGCAGACCGGGCTGCCAGCCGGCTCGCGCCAGATAGTTGGCGGTGGAGGCCATCACATCCGGAATGCTGCCCCAGATGTCGCGACGCCCATCGCCGTCGCCATCGACGGCGTAGGATTCGAAGCTGGAGGGAATGAACTGGGTATGCCCCATGGCGCCGGCCCAGGAGCCGATCATGCGCTCCGGCGAGATGTCGCCGGCCTCGAGGATACGCAGCGCGGCGAGCAGTTCGCCGCGAGCGAAGTCGCGCCGACGCCCGTCGAATGCCAGAGTCGCCAGCGCCTCGAGCGTGGAGAAATCACCGAAATTGCCCCCGTAGTTGCTCTCTATGCCCCAAATCGCCACCACGACCTCGGCCGGCACCCCATAACGTTGCTCCATGCGCCGAGCAGTTTCGCGGTGCTCGTCGAGCCTGGCCCGCCCCTGGCTGATGCGGGTCTGGGAGACGGCGCTATCCAGGTATTGCCAGATGGGACGCACGAATTCCGGCTGCGAGCGGTCGAGTTCGATCACGCGGGGCCGGTAGCGTACTCCGTCCAGGGCGCGCGCCAACGTCGCCTCACCGATCCCCTCGCTGCGGGCCTGGCGACGGAAATCGCGCAGCCAGGTCTGGAAGTCGCCCGGCTCGGCACGTTCGGCCTCACCGGAAGCAGGTTCAGCAGCGGCCGGCGTTGTAGCAGCCTGCTCCTGCCGGTCGTCGGCCACGACGTCCTGAATAGGACCGGATTGGCATCCGGCCAACAGCAGCATGAGAAGAGCAGCAGAGAAAAGCGGACGAGTCATGGCACGTATTCCTTTACATCGAAGGCCACCGATAATGGCTCAGAAGCGGCCTCCAGACCAGCCCTCCGAGCCGGGTGAAGCGTCGTTTTGTGTAACCAACCAACCCGCCGGCTCGAACGTCACTTGGGGTCGCTCTCGCGGGGATGATGCACGGCGTTGGCGTCCGTTTCCAGGCCGCTCTTGAGCTCATGAGTGAGCGGATCGTAATTGGGTCGCAGCTCGTCCTTGATCGTGCCGTGCCATAGCTTGGCACCGACGAAGTAGCCGGCCCGGCCGATCACGTGGGCCGCCACCGGCGCCGTCATCATGATGAAGAGGATGACCCCGAGCGCGCGCGCCACTACCGCCACCTCGCCGAAGTGCAATGCCACCGCCAGCATGATCAGCGAGGCGCCGAGGGTGGCCGCCTTGGTAGTGGCATGCATGCGCGTCAGCAGATCAGGCAGGCGTACCAGCCCGAGCGCGGCCAGGAACATGAAAAGAGCCCCGGTCAGGATCAGGCTGGCCTTGAACATCTCAATCATCGCGCGGCCCCCCGCGCTCCAGGAAGCGAGCGAAGCCGATGGCCGCCATGAACGCCATCAACGCCATGACGATGGCCACGTCCAGCAGGCTCGGCACGTCGGTGGCGATCGCCACCACCCCGATGATGCCGACGATCATCGAGGAGAAAAGCTCCAGCGCCACCACCCGGTCCGGCAGGCTGGGTCCACGGTAGAGACGCACGAAGGCCAGGCACAGCGCCAGGGACATGAGCGCCAGACTCGCCAGGATCACGGTCGACACGGCTTGTCTCCTCGGTCAGTGAAACAGTTCCAGCGCGCGGCGCTCCAGCTCCGCCAGGTTGCGGCGCAGCTCAGCCTCGTCGTCGAGGAACATGGCGTGAATGTAGAGCACCCGGCGGTCGTCGGAGACGTCCAGGCTCAGGGTACCCGGCGTCAGCGAGATCAGGTTGGCCACCAGCGCGATCTCGAACTCGCTGCGCGCCTTGAGCGGCATGGCGATCACGCCAGGTCTCATGTACCAGGGCGGCGTGACGACATCGAAGGCGACCTTCAGATTGGCCAGCAGCAGTTCCTTGAAGAAGAATCCGACGAAGCGGATCAGCCGCGGCAGGCGCTGGGCGTATCCCGCCAGCGCCGGCACCTGCGGCTGGATCAACGCCAGCACCAGGTAGCCGAAGGCCAGGCCCGCGAGCAGGTTGCGACCGCTGAAATCGCCGGTCAACACCACCCAGGCGACGCCCAGCAGCAGGTTCCAGGCGGCTCCGATCATGGCGAGCCCTCCCGGCTTGGCCCCAGCACCGCTTCGATATAGCGCTCGGGCGCCATCAGTTCGCCCGCCGAGGCCTCGGCCAGCGCATACAAGGGCCCGGCATTCAGCCCGAGGAACAGCGTACACAGTGCCAGTCCCACCGCTGGCAGCGACATCAGCCACAGCTCACGCTGGCCGACCGTCGGATAAGACTCGGCCGCGTCATCGCCGGGGGCAGCCTTCCAGAACACTTCGGACCAGATTTTGACCATTGAATAGAGCGTGAGCAGCCCCACCAGCAGCGCGATGGCCGTCACGCCGTAGGCTTCGGCTTCGATGCCGGCACGGATCACGATGAACTTGGCGAAAAAGCCCGACAGCGGCGGCATACCGGCGAGCGACAGCGCCGGTACCAGGAACAGGACGGCAAGCCATGGATGGCTGCGATAAAGCCCGCCCAGGCGCTTGAGCCGGTAACTGCCCTGGAGGCGATGGACGATACCGCTGACCAGGAAGAGATTGGTCTTCACCAGGATATGGTGGGCGATGTAGAAGACCCCGCCGACGATGGCCAGCGGGGTGAACAGCGCCAACCCCAGGATCATGTAACCGATCTGACTGACGATATGGAACGACAGGATGCGCCGGAATTCGAACTGAGCCGCCGCGCCCAGCACCCCCGACAGCATGGTGAACCCCGCTCCCCACAGCAGGATCTCGTGGGTGTAGCCCGGGCTATGGTGAAAAATCAACGTGAATACCCGGTACAGCGCATAGACCCCGACCTTGGTCAGCAACCCGGCAAACAGTGCCGATACCGCGACCGGCGGCGTGTGGTAGGAGGCCGGCAGCCAGAAGAACAGTGGGAAGGCCGCCGCCTTGATGCCGAAAGCGACCATGAACATCATCGCCAGCACGTCTGCCATGCCGTTGTCCTCGAGGCTCGCCAGACGCCGGGCGATGTCGGCCATGTTGAGCGTGCCGACCATGCCATAGAGCAGCCCCACCGCCACCAGGAAGATCACCGACGACAGCAGGTTGAGGGTGACGTACTTGATCGCCCCCTCCATCTGCGCCTTTTCGCTGCCCAGGATCAGCAGGGCGAAGGAGGCCACCAGCATTACCTCGAACCAGACGTAGAGGTTGAAGATGTCGCCGGTGAGGAAGGCACCCGCCACCCCGGCCAGCAACAGGTGCATCAGTGGGAAGTAGCCGTAGGCCTCGTGGCCGCGTCCGGTGGTGGCAAGGGAGTAGAGCGCCACCGCGAACCCGATGATGCCGGTGAGCACGACCATGATGGCGCCGAGCAGATCGGCCACCAGGCTGATGCCGAAGGGCGCCGGCCAGTTGCCCACCTGAAGTACCTGGATGCCGTCCCGACTGACCGTTAACAGTAGCCAGACACTCGTGACCAACAGCAGGCCGGTTCCCGCCACGGCGACCACACGCTGCATGAGGCGCGAGCGCCAGAACAGCAATGACACGGCCCCGGCCAGCAGCGGGATCAGGATGGGTAGCGCGACCTGGACGTTCACGTGTCGGTATCCCGCATGCGGTCGAGGTCATCGGCGCGCACGATCTCCCAGGCGCGGCGCACCAGGACCACGGCGAACGACAGCACGCCGAAAGCGATCACGATGGCGGTCAGCACCAGCGCCTGCGGCAGCGGGTCGGCCACGGTCCCCTGCGGAGCGGTCAGGCCCTGCGGGACTAGCGGCGGCCCGCCGCGTGTCAGCCCCGCGGAGACGAAGATCAGCAGGTTGGCGGCGTTGGACAGCAGCATCAGCCCGATCACCAGCTTGACGATGGAACGCCGCAGCATCATGTAGATGGCCGCGGCGAACAGGATGCCTATGGCAATGGCGAGCAGGGGTTCCATGTTGACTCCTCGGTCTCAGGCATCTTCGCGATCGGTGTCCACCAAGGCGGTGATAGCGGTCAGCACGGAGCCGATCACGACCAGATAGACCCCGATGTCGAATAGCAGTGGCGTAGAGGCCTTGAAGCCGACCACCGGTATCGTCCACCACTGAGCGGTGAAGAACGGTTCGCCCTGCCACAAGGCCGGCAGGGTCGAGAGCACGCCGAGCGTCAGGCCGAGGCCGATCAGATCGCGCGGCGAGACCTTGAGCATGGCGTGCGTGGCCCGCCCCCCATAGGCGAAGAGGTAGAGCGCGAACGCCCCCGACGCCACCAGCCCGGCGATGAAACCGCCACCCGGCTCGTCATGGCCGCGCAGCAGCAGGAACAGCGAGAACAGCAGCTGAAGCGGCAGCAGCAGCCGCGCCGCCACGCTGAGGATCAGGGTACCGGACCTAACCATTCTCGCTCTCCCGCGGCGGGGTAGGCGCGGTGCCACCCGATTCGGCGTGGAAGCGCAGCATGGCCAGCACGCCGATGGCCGCCAGTGCCAGTACGAACATCTCGCCCAGCGTATCCAGGGCGCGGAAGTCCACCAGTATCACGTTGACGATATTGTGGCCATGTCCCTGCGGCTGGCTGTTGGCGACCAGGAAGTCGGAGATGCGCGGCAGCCGTTCGCCGGCAAGCACCGAGAACATCAGCAGCGTGATCATGATCCCGGATAGCCCCGCTACCACGAGATCGCGGGCGCGTTCGGTGGGCGTGGAGAGTGTGGCGAAGCGTGGCAGGCGGAACAGCACCAGCACCAGCAGGATCACCGTCAAGGTCTCGACCAGCAGCTGGGTGATGGCCAGATCCGGCGCGCTGAACAGGACGAATACCAGCGCGACGGAGAATCCCATAATGCCGACCGCGGCGACGGCAGCCAGGCGTGAGCGCATCACGCAGGCAGCCACCGCCCCGGCCACCATCAAGCCGGCGACCACTGCCTCGTGCGGGTAGGCAGCCACGGGCACGTTGAGGTTCGGCGCATGACGGAACAACAGCGCATGCCCAACCAACCCAAGCAGGGTCAGCAGGGTCACGATCAGATAGTTGCGAATGTGGCCGTTCTGCAGCATGCGGGTCTGCCACTCGGCAGCCGCCACCATCCCCGCCATCAGCGCCTCGTAGCCGGCCTCTGGCCCGCGCGCCATGAACGGCCTGAGCCGGGCCAGGTGCGCGCGCAGGCGATCCCAGCGGCGCCACACCATCAGGCCCAGGGCCAGGCTCACCAGCGACAGCACAAGCGGCAGGTTGATGCCGTGCCAGAGCGCCAGGTGCACGTCATGATCGGTGGCGCCGAGCCCGGCGATCGTCGCCACCACCAGGCCGTCGAGCCACCCCGGCGCCAGGCCGAACAGCAGCGACAGCCCAGCCAGCAGCGCCGGCCCCGCCAGCATGCCCGGCGGCGCCTCATGGGGCGTACGCGGCGTGCGCCGCAAGGCGCCGTAGAACGGTCGAAACGCGACGATGGCCGCCACCGCCAGAGTCAAAAAGGCGGCCACCGACGTCAGCCCGACGATGACCACACGGTACTGCGTAGCGGCCAGCGCCGACTCGAGCATCAATTCCTTGCCGACGAAGCCCAGTAGCGGTGGCATGCCGGCCAGCGATAGCGCGGCAACGGCGGCGACCACGGCAGTACGCGGCATCACGTGACGCAGCCCGCCCATGTGGGTGACATCCTTGGTGCCGGTTTCATGGTCGAGAATGCCGGCCACCATGAACAGCGCCCCCTTGTACAGCGAGTGCGCCAACAGGAAGGCCACGAACGCCACCAGCGCCTCCGGCGTGCCCAGCCCCAACAGCATGGTCAGGGTGCCGAGCGCCATCACCGTGGAATAGGCCAGCAGCTTCTTGATGTTGGTGTGCTGGATCGCCAGGAAAGCGCCCGTGGCCATGGTGAAGGCCCCTACCAGCGACAGGCTCAGCGTCCAGGCGTCGGTGCCGCCGAGGGCCGGATGCAGCCGCGCCAAAAGAAAGACACCCGCCTTGACCATGGTCGCCGAGTGCAGGTAGGCCGAGACCGGCGTCGGTGCGGCCATGGCACTGGGCAACCAGAAATGGAACGGAAACTGAGCCGACTTGGTAAAAGCGCCGATCAACAGACAGAACAGCATCGGCAGATAGAGGGCATGGCTGCGCAGGGCATCGCCCCGGATCGTCAGTTCGGCCAGCGACCAGCTGCCCCCGGCCTGCGCCAGCATGACGAAGCCGGCCAGCAGCGCGAGCCCACCTCCGGCGGTGACGTAGAGCCCCTGCTGTGCCGCCTTGCGCGCCGACAGGTCGCCATGATGGAAACCGATCAGCAAAAAGGAGGTAATGCTGGTGAGCTCCCAGAACACGAACAGGGTCACCAGGTTATCGGACAGCACCAGCCCGAGCATCGACATCATGAAGGCGATGAGCACGACCAGGAAGCGCGGCAGGTCTTGATGACCGCGCAGGTAGTCACCGGTGTAGACCAGCACCAGCGCCCCGATCCCCGTGATCAACAGGGCAAACAGCCAGGACAGGCCGTCGATGAGGAAAGTCAGCGTGATGTCGAGCCCCGGCACCCAGGCCCATTCGAGCAGCACCGCCTCGCCCGAGACAATGGCGGGCCAGTGCCCGAGCAGCCAGATCGTCATCGAGGCCGGCAGCAGCGACAGCACCAGTGGCGTTCGGGCACCGAACCAGCGATGGAGCAGCGGCGCCATCCCCGCCACCACGAAGCCACCCAGCACGGCCAGCTGCATACGGCACCCTCCCGATCAATGGACGGAGCCATGCCTTGGCATCGCTCCTCACCTCGACGCACTCACTTTATAGAGACAAGGTATTGAAAGGCAAGGAAGCGCAGCCGCCTACGCTTTGCGTTGACGTAGCGAGAGGCGGCATTATAGGGCGTTCTGGCCCAAGGACGGGAAACAAACGCTTGATGCTTGCGTCCTCCCGTCCGGCAGGCAAACTATGCCCCTCTCCTCACGGACCCGCGCAGGATGAGCAAACGATGACACTGTTGTGGATACCCCTGCTACCGCTGCTGGGCATGCTGGTGCCCATGCTCAGCGCGCACAAAGGCCGCCGCCTGTGTACGCTGGCCACGGCCGTGGCACCGGCCCTGGCTCTGCTCCTGGCACTGAGCCAATGGCCGGCACTGGCGGCTGACGAAGCGCTGCGCTTTTCGCTGGAGTGGCTGCCCGCGCTGGGCCTCGATCTCGCCTTTCGGCTGGACGGGCTGTCGCTGCTGTTCAACTTGCTGATCCTCGGCATCGGGCTGCTGATCCTGCTCTACGCGCATTACTACCTCTCGCCCGATGAGCCCTTCGGGCGCTTCTACGCCTATCTCATTCTGTTCATGGCCTCGATGGTCGGCATCGTCATGGCCGACAACCTGATCCTGCTGTGGCTCTACTGGGAACTGACCAGCATCTCCTCCTTCCTGCTGATCGGCTTCTGGTCCCACCAGAGCGACGCGCGCAAGGGCGCGCGCATGGCCTTGACCGTGACCGGCGCCGGCGGCCTCGCCCTACTCGCCGGCCTGCTGCTGCTGGGCGACATGGCGGGCAGCTTCTCCATGGACCAGGTGCTCGCCAGCGGCGACCTCATTGTTGCCGATCCGCGCTACCCGATCATGCTCGTGCTAGTGCTGCTGGGGGCGTTCACCAAGTCGGCCCAGTTCCCGTTCCAGTTCTGGCTGCCGCACGCCATGGCGGCACCGACCCCCGTTTCGGCCTACCTGCACTCCGCCACCATGGTCAAGGCGGGCATCTTCCTGATGGCGCGACTCCATCCGGCCATCGCCGACAGCGCCCTGTGGTCGGTGACGGTCTCACTGATAGGCGCCGCCACGCTGCTCTACGGGGCCTGGTTCGCGCTGCTCAAGACCGACCTGAAAGGGATCCTGGCCTTCTCCACCGTGAGCCATCTGGGGCTGATCACTCTGCTGCTGGGGATCGGCAGTCCCATGGCCGTACTCGCCGCGCTGTTCCATATCCTCAACCACGCCGCGTTCAAGGCGGCACTGTTCATGAGCGCGGGCATCGTCGACCATGAGACCGGTACCCGTGAACTCGGCCGCCTGGGCGGGTTGCGCCGCCCCATGCCGGTGACCGCCATTCTGACGACCCTGGCCGCGGCCGCCATGGCCGGCGTCCCGCTGCTCAACGGCTTTCTCTCCAAGGAGATGTTCTTCACCGAGACCCTGGCCACCCCGGTGCTGGGCGGGCTGAGCTGGCTGCTGCCGGCGCTGGCCACGCTGGGCGGCGTCCTCTCGGTCGCCTACTCCCTGCGCCTGGTTCACGCACTCTTCTTCAAGCCCGCCCAACAGCCGCTGCCCAAGACGCCCCATGAGCCGCCGCGCCTGATGCGGGCTCCCGTCGAGCTGCTGGTCGTGGTGTGTGTGGCGGTGGGGCTCGTCCCGGTGCTGGCCGAAGGCATCCTTGCCCCGGCCGTGCGAGCGGCGCTCGGCGAGCCGCTCGAGTTCCATCTGGCGATCTGGCACGGCGTCAACCTGCCGCTGATCATGAGCCTGGTGGCACTGGTTGCGGGGGCGGTCGCCTACTGGCGCCATGCGGACTTGCAGCGCTTCGTGCGCAGCTTTCGTCCGCTCGACGCCCGCCTGGTATTCGAGGCTGCCATGCAGCGCCTGGGCAATGCCGCCGAAGCCGGCCTGGCTTGGTTCGACGGGGCCTCGCTGCAGCGCTACATGACCTGGCTGCTGCTCGCCACTCTAGTGGTCGGTGGGCTGGGGCTAGCTCAGATGACCGGCCTTACCGGGGAGAAGGGCAACCAGCCCCTGGACGGTGTCCTGGTGCTGGGCGCCGGCCTGCTGCTGTTCGGCGGCATCGGCACGGCCGTCACGCATCGGTATCGTCTGGTCTCGCTGCTGCTGCTGTCTGTGGTAGGCCTGGTGGTGTCACTGACCTTCGCCCGCTTCTCCGCCCCCGACCTGGCCCTGACCCAGCTCTCGGTGGAAGTGGTGACGATGATCCTGCTTATGCTGGCGCTGTTCTTCCTGCCGCAGAAGACGCCGCCGGAGTCCTCCAACCGCCGCAGCCTGCGTGACGTCGTGCTGGCCGGCTCGCTCGGCCTGGTGGTGGCAAGCCTCAACTATGCCGTGCTGACCCGCGACAACGCCTCCATCGCCGGTTTCTTCGTCGAGAACAGCGTGCCCGGCGGCGGCGGCCACAACGTGGTCAATGTCATCCTGGTCGACTTCCGCGGCTTCGATACTCTGGGCGAGATCACCGTGCTGGCGCTGGCCGGCCTGGCCATCTTCAAGCTGCTCAACCGCCTGCGCCTGTTCATGCCGCACAGCGACGGCGAGGGGCGAGTATGGTCGCCGGACCGCTACCCGGCGATCCTCACCTCGATCTCCATGGCACTGCTGCCGCTGGCCCTATTGGTATCCGCTTTTATCTTCCTGCGCGGCCACAACCTGCCCGGCGGCGGTTTCATTGCCGGCCTGATCACTGCCGTGGCACTGATCCTGCTCTACATGGCGCGCGGGGTCGAATGGGCCCAGGCGCGGCTCGATTTTCCCTATCAGCCGGTGGCCGTCGCCGGGGTCGGCATCGCCACCCTGACCGGCCTCGGCAGTTGGCTGTTCGGCTACCCCTTCCTGACCTCGGCCTTCGGCTACTTCAGCCTGCCGCTGGTGGGCAAGTTCGAGCTGGCGACCGCGCTGCTCTTCGACCTTGGCGTGTACCTCGCGGTGGTCGGCGCGACCCTGATGATACTGGCCAACCTGGGCAAGGTCACCACGCCGCACCGGCCGGCCAAGGAGCCCGTCGAGAGCCACACCGATGCCCACCAGCGCCCCAGCAAGGAGACCTCCTGATGGAAAGCCTCTACGCCATCACCACCGGCGTATTGACCGCCTGCGGGCTCTATCTGACCCTGCGCGGTCGCACCTTCCCCGTCGTCGTGGGCCTGACCCTGCTCTCCTATGCGGTGAACCTGTTCCTGTTCTCCATGGGCGGGCTCACTACCGACGGCGCGGCCATCGTCGACGGTGCCGGTCACTATGCCGACCCGCTGCCGCAGGCCCTGGTACTCACCGCCATCGTCATCGGCTTCGCCATGACTGCCTTCGTGGTGATACTGGCGATGCGTGCCCGCAGCGAAGTCGGCAACGATCATGTCGACGGCCGTTCGCATGGCGACGACGAGGAGCGCAGCCGATGATGCATCTCATCGTACTGCCCATCGTGCTGCCTCTGGTAGCAGGCATCTTGCTGCTATACCGCCGCCAAGGCGGCACCCGGCTGAAACGCCTGGTCGGCGTGGGCAGCACCGCCCTGCTGGTGCTGGTCGGCGTTGCCCTGGTCGAGCGTGCCGGGAGCGGCGAGGTAGCTTACTATGCCCTGGGCGACTGGCAGCCCCCCTTCGGTATCGTGCTGGTGCTCGACCGACTATCGGCCCTGATGGTGCTGCTCACCGCCGTATTGGCACTGGGCGCCGTGGTCTTTGCCTGCGATGGCGACGACGAGCGCGGTAGCAACTTCCATGGCCTGTTCCAGTGGCAGCTGATGGGCATCAACGGCGCCTTCCTCACCGGCGACCTGTTCAACCTGTTCGTCTTCTTCGAGGTGCTGCTCCTGGCCTCCTATGCCCTGTTGCTGCACGGCGGCGGCAAGTCACGCATTCAGGCCGGCGTGCACTACGTGGTACTCAACCTGGCCGGCTCCGCGCTGTTCCTGATCGCCGTGGGCGTGCTCTACGGCGCCACCGGCACCCTGAACATGGCCGACATGGCGGCGCGCCTTGCCGAGCTGCCCGCCGAGCGGGCCGGGCTGGTCACCGCCGGCGGACTGATGCTGCTGGTGGTATTCGGGCTCAAGGCCGCCATGCTGCCGCTCTATTTCTGGCTGCCGCGCACTTATGCCGCCGCCCCGGCGCCGGTAGCGGCGCTGTTTGCGATCATGACCAAGGTGGGCATCTACGCCATCCTGCGGGTCTATTCGCTGATCTTCGGCGAGGCCGCGGGGCCCTTGGCCGACCTGGAGCAGGCCTGGGTCTGGTGGCTGTCGCTGGCCACTCTGGTCGCGGCCGGCGTCGGCGTACTGGCGGCGCGCGACCTGCGCCTGTTGGTGGCCTACCTGGTGCTGGTCTCGGTGGGCACCCTGCTCGCCGGAATCGGCATGGGCTCGCCGCGGGCGGTCTCCGCCCTGCTCTACTACCTGATCCATACCACCCTGATCACCGGCGGACTGTTCCTGCTTGCCGAACTGATCGGTCAGCAGCGCGGCAAGGCCGGCACTCGCCTGGTGCGGGGCCGTCCGCTGCAGCAGGGCGGCTGGCTGGCCGGGCTGTTCTTCCTCGGCGCCGTATCGGTGGCCGGCCTGCCCCCGCTCTCCGGGGCGCTCGGCAAGGCGCTGCTGCTGGCCGCTGCCGAGGGCGGACAGCGCCTCTGGCTGTGGCCAATCCTGCTGCTCACCGGGCTCTGCGCACTGATTGCACTCTCCCGTGCCGGCTCCACCCTGTTCTGGCGTAGCCAGGGCGAGCCTGCCGGTGAAAGATTGACGTGGCGCAAATGGTTCGGCGTGACCTGGCTGCTGGCTGCTTCGCCGCTGCTGGTGGCGCTGGCCGGCCCCGTCAGCGATTACACCGAGGCCACCGCCGACCAGTTGGCGGCTCCCCAAGCCCTGATCGATGCGCTGCTGCCCAGCGCCGGAGGTGCTCCATGATCAAGCCTCGTCCTTGGCTGCCGACACCGCTGCTGTCGCTCCTGCTGCTCGTGGTCTGGCTGTTGCTGGTGCGTAGCCTGGCCTTCGGTCACTTTCTGCTGGGCGGCTTTCTGGCGGTGACGATCCCGCTGGCGACCCACCGCTTCTGGGATGCCCAACCGCACATCGCCAAGCCCTGGCTGCTGCTGCGCTTCGTGCTGCGCGTGCTGGGCGACATCCTGGTCGCCAACCTCGAGGTCGCCTGGTTGATCATCAACCCCCGCCGCCGCCTGCATCCGCATTTCGTGGAATACCCGCTGATGCTGCAGGATCGTTTCACCATCACGCTGCTGGCCAACACCATCAGCCTGACGCCGGGCACGGTATCGGCCAACCTGCGCCTGGACGGCAAGAGCCTGCTGATCCATGCCCTGAACGCGAAGGATGAAGCGGCCCTGATCGCCCATATACGCGAGCGTTACGAGCGGCCGCTGAAGGAGATCTACGAATGCTAGACATCGCGCTGACGATCAGCCTGACGCTGGTGGTATTGGCCCTGCTGCTTAACGTCTACCGACTCGCCGTGGGGCCGGACATGCCCGACCGCATCCTGGCGCTGGACACCATGTACATCAATTCCATTGCCTTGATCGTGCTGATGGGGCTATGGCTCAACACCAAGACCTATTTCGAGTCGGCGCTGTTGATCGCCATGCTCGGCTTCATCAGCACCGTGGCAGTGTGCAAGTACCTGTTGCGCGGCGATATCATCGAGTAGGAGGCTCCATGACCCTGTACGTGATCCTCGAAGGCGTGATCGCCTTCTTCCTCGTTGCCGGCGGCGCCTTCGCCTTCATCGGCTCGCTGGGCATGGCCCACCTGCGCGACTTCTACATGCGCCTGCACGGGCCCACCAAGGCCACTACCCTGGGCATCGGCTGCATGCTGATCGCCTCGATGCTTTACTTCTGGGTCACCCAGGGCAAGCCCGACATCCAGGAAATGCTGATCACGCTGTTCCTGTTCATCACCGCACCGGTAAGCGCCCACCTGCTGGCCAAGACCGGGCTGCACATGCAGCTCAAGCACATCGACGAGACCGGCGGGCGCCCACCCGAGCTACGTCCCGAGGAAATCGGCGAGAAGCCCGTGCCCCACCCCGACCGCGGCCACGGCTGACGTCGGGCCGCTGGCTACAGCCAGCCGCCCAGCTCGTTCTCGGCGATCGCGACCAGCGCGGCGACATGATCGTCGCGCTCGTTGAGGCAGGGAACGTAGGTGAATTGCTCACCGCCGGCAGCGAGAAAACTCTCGCGGATCTCCTCGTTGATCTCCTCGAGGGTTTCCACGCAGTCGGAGGCGAACGCCGGCGAGATCACCGCGATATGCCGCTTGCCCTGGCGCGCCAGTTCGGCCACGTGATCGACGGTCTGCGGGCCGACCCACTCCTCGGGGCCGAACTGCGACTGGAAGGCGGTCTGTACCGTCCCCTCCTCCCATCCCAGCCGCTCACGCAGCAGCCGCGTGGTCTTCTGACACTGACAATGGTACGGATCGCCCTCGCGCAGGAAGCGCTTGGGCACGCCGTGATAGGAAGCGACCAGCACCTCGGGCGGTGTCTCGGTGGCGGCATAGGTCTCGCGCACCGAGTTGGCCAGCGCCTCGAGATAGGCCGGATGCTCGAAGTAGGCCGGCACGGTGCGCAGCGCCGGCTGCCACTTAAGCTTCATCAGGGTGCGAAAGGCCTGGTCGTTGGCGGTGGCGGTGGTCGGCGAGGCGTACTGGGGGTAGAGCGGGAAGAACAGGATGCGCTGGCAGCCTGCGGCCTGCATACGGCGCAGCACGCTATCGGTGGAAGGGTTGCCGTAGCGCATGCAGAAGTCCACCAGCACGCGATCGCCATGACGCGCCGTCAACGTCTCGGCCAGCTTGCGGGTCTGCTCGCGGGTGATGGTCAGCAGCGGGCTCTCGTCCTGCTGCGTGTTCCAGATGCTGCGGTAGGCCTCCCCCGACTTGAACGGACGCCGGGTCAGAATGATCAGCTGCAGCAGTGGTTGCCACTTCCAGCTCGGATAGTCCACCACGCGCTTGTCGGAAAGGAACTCGTTGAGGTAGCGGCGCATCGACCAGTAGTCGGTAGCGTCCGGCGTTCCCAGGTTGGCCAGCACGATGCCGATCCGGGGGGTTGGTACCGCGGGGTGATCCGCCGGAGCATGAGCCGGACGTTGGCGTTCCGCCGGGCTCGGTTGCACTTGCGATGCGGCCATGCGCTGCGCTCCTCATGCGTGAAGAAAGAAGCGTTCATTGTATCAGGCGAGGAGCGCACAGGGCATGAAGTTATACTATAAAGACGATTTGTATAACTTGGATCAAGGTTAAAGAATAGACCAGCACAGACGCTAGAACACGAGCGGCATGCGTGACGTCAGCGGGTCGTGATAATGAGTGTCCCGGCCGATCACCTCGTCCTGCGGTACGTGCTGAACCAGGAAGGCGCGATGAATGCCGGCGCGCTGCAGTTCGAGATAGACGTCCTCCAACGAACGAAAGACGGTCGGCTTGCCGCGACGGGTCAGCAGGTGACGCCCCCCTTCCACATCCTCCAGCTCCACCTGATAGCAGTGGCTGCCGGAGTGCGTGATGACCCGCACCTCGAAGTTGTCGTGTCGGGAGACGAATTGTTTCAGCTGTTCGAATTCCATGGTTCCCTCCATGTCCTGGAATTGTTTCCATTGGCCTATGCGAGATATGCGTCGGGCACAGCATGACTGTGCCCGATGTGATCTGCATGACGCTGGCATATCATTATTATGACAGCCGAGACGTCCGAGGGTTCCGCTATTCGCGCCCGTGGCGCTACTGATAATCGGAGGGATCGATCGCCTTGGCCAGCGAGTTGCGGTCGACCCACTTGCCCGCCTTGGTCTCCTTGTAGCGGAACACCACGCGGTCACCCACCGCCACGGCGAGCTCGGCGTCCTCGGTCTGGTAGCTGTAGGTTTCGCCGTCCACGACCAACTGGAAACGGTAAAGGTCCGGCATGCCCAGCCACTCCTTGAAGGGACCTTCACGCTCCAACGCCTGAAGTTCGCCGCGCGCTTCCAGTTTTGGGGTGCGCTGGCGCTTGCCGCGCCGAAATCCGCCTGCCATGGTCACTCCTCGAAAACGACTGTCGGGGGCTCGGCATTATACGGTGCCGGGCGTCAGGCTCAACCGCCGCCCAGGCTTATTCGCCGAACGCATCGCCGTAGCTGTCCGGCGCCAGGTCCTCGAAGCGGGTGTACTTGCCGATGAAAGCCATGTGCACCGTGCCAATGGGACCATTACGCTGCTTGCCGATGATCAACTCGGCCAGGCCCTGATTGTCGGGATTGTCGGGATTATAGACCTCGTCACGGTAGACGAAGGCGATCACGTCGGCGTCCTGCTCGATGGCGCCCGATTCGCGCAGGTCCGACATCACCGGCCGCTTGTTGGGTCGCTGTTCCAGCGAGCGGTTGAGCTGGGAGAGTGCGATCACCGGACAGCCGAACTCCTTGGCCAGCCCCTTGAGCGAGCGCGAGATCTCGGAGATCTCGCCGGTGCGGTTCTCGGAGAAGCCGGGGATCTGCATCAGCTGCAGGTAGTCGATCATCACCAACGCCAGATTGCCGTGCTCGCGCACCAGGCGGCGCATGCGCGAGCGCATCTCGTTGGGCGACAGCGCCGCCGTATCGTCGATGAATAGTTGCTTGTCCTTGAGCAGGTTTACCGCCGACGTCAGTCGCGGCCAGTCCTCGTCCTCGAGCTGGCCGGTACGCACCCGGGTCTGGTCGATACGCCCCAGCGACGACAGCATGCGCAGCATCAGTGCATCCGCCGGCATCTCCATGGAGAACACCATCACCGGCTTGTCGCTCGAGATAACGGCATGTTCCACCACGTTCATGGCAAAGGTCGTCTTGCCCATGGAGGGGCGCCCGGCGATGATCACCAAGTCCGAGGGCTGCAGGCCCGAGGTCATCTCGTCGAGGTCGCGAAAGCCGGTGGAGAGACCGGTCATCTCGCCCTTCATGTTGAACAGCTCGTCGATGCGGTCCACCGCCTTGGCCAGCAGTTCGCTCATGCCGATGGGGCCGCCCGACTTGGGTCGCTCCTCGCTGATCTGGAACACCAGCCGTTCGGCCTCGTCGAGCAGTTCGTCGGCCGGCCGGCCTTGAGGACTGAAGGCGCCGTCGGCGATCTGGCTGGCCGCGCGGATCAGCTTGCGCAGCGTGGCCCGCTCGCGCACGATGTCGGCGTAGGCGCGGATGTTGCTCGCCGAGGGCGTATTGCGCGCCAGCTCGGCCAGGTAGGCGAGCCCGCCGACGGTGTCGAGCTGGTCGCGCCCCTCCAGCGCCTCGGACAGCGTGACCACGTCGAGCGGCCTGGCGGCTTCGGCGAGGCCGATCATGGCGTTGAAGATCAGGCGATGCTCGTAGCGGTAGAAGTCGTCCGCCACCAGCCGGTCGGCGACGTTGTCCCAAGCCTGGTTGTCGAGCATCAGGCCGCCGAGCACCGACTGCTCCGCCTCCAGCGAGTGCGGCGGCACCTTGAGCGCAGCGGTTTCCTGATCGAGCTCGAGCGTGTCGTTCATGGTGCGGCAACCTTGATGAGAACGGGCCGTGCCATTCTACCCGATGGCCGGGGCCCACCCTACCTTTCAAAACCACAAAAACCGCGACCGAAAGCGGTCGCGGCAAGGGATCGAAACCGTGCGCGAGCAGTGGCCCGGCCATGGCCGGGCCGCACTGGGAACCTAGAACCAGACCTCGGTCTGCACGCCGAAGCTCCACTGGCCGCCGGTAAAGCCGTCGCTTCCGAAGGCGTCGTCGCCGTTGAAACCGTTGAGCTCCTCGTCCCAGTCGCTCCAGGAGGCGAACAGGCGGATCTCGGGGCGCTGCCAGAAGCCGCCCACCTGGGGCTTGAAGGTCGGTGCGATGGTGAACTTGGTGTAGTCGCCCTCCACCGCGCTGTTGCCGCCGCGACCGCGGGGATCGAGGTCCATCCACTGGTAGCTGGCCTCGTACTGCATCTCAAAATTCTGGGTGAGTTCGTTGGCCAGGCGTACGTTGAAGGTGGCCCAGTCGTACTGGTCGCCCTCGACGTAGCGGTCCTCGCTGGTCTCGGCGAGGATCGCCGGGGCCACGCGCCAGCGCGGCGCCACGTAGGTGGTGCCGTAGAGGGCCAGGCGCGTCGCGGCGGCGTCGTCGGTGAGGTCGCCGTCGCTGCCGAGCCCCTTGACCTGGGCGCCAAGGCCCTGACCGTGCAGCACCGCGGCCTTGAAGTTGCCCTCGCCCAGGCCGAAGAAGCTGTCGCCGTGATAGGCCACCATGGTATGGAAGCCGCTGTCGGCAGCGGTCTGTCCCTCGTCGATGTCACGCTCTTCGTTGTCGGCCGCCGACAGGCCGTTGACCATCCACTGCCAGTTGCCGAAGTAGTTGTTGGAGGTGACGATCAGGCTATCGGTGGAACCGGTATCGTCGGGGTTCTCGCTATCGACGGGAAAGTCGCTGAAGCTGCGCCCGTAGAGCGAGAAGTTCGAACGCCAGCTGTCGGCCAGCTGCATGTCGTAGATACCGGCACCGGTACCGGCGAGGAAGATGATGTCGCTGTCGAGCCAGTGGATGTCGAAATTGTCGCGGTCGAAGCGCTTGCCGGCCCAGATCGAGGCGTTCTCGAAGGCACCGGTGAAGCTCGGCAGCTCACTGAACTCGGCGTAGACCTGGCGCACGTTGAGGTTGGAGTCGTCGTCCCAATCGTTGCTGGTGGTGGTGCCACTGGCCAGCATGGTGCGGTAGTGCGCCTTGGCGCCGTTGTCGAACTGCATGCGGTAGTTGAGGATCGCCTCGGCGTAGGTATCCGGCTCGTTGCCCAGCCGCCCCACGGCGCCGCCCAGCCCGCCGGCCGGGGTCACGTAGGGCCCGCCCTCGATGCTCTTGCGGTCTTCGCCCAGCAGCAGCCCCGAACGGGCATAGACGTTGAACGAGAAGCCCTCCTCGCCGCTGGCCTGACGCTCGACCTTGGCCAGTCGCTCCTCCACCTCGTCGGCGGAAAGACGCCCCTCGACCTGGGCCTCGGCAAGTTCGGCACGCTGCTCCGCGGCAGCGGCACGCTGCTCGGCGGCGGCGATGCGGTTCTCGAGCTCGAGCAGGCGCTGCTCGAGAGAGGCAGTATCGGCAGCGGCGTGCCCCATCATGCCGAAGCTGGCCACGGCTACGGCGGTGACAAGCGGGGTTCGTAGCAAGGCAGTCTTCATCGCAGTGGTTCCTTTTATGGTTGTATGTTCGTTTGTTTCACAAGAGAGACGGGGCGAAACACGGCACTGTATCGTTTCAGACAAGCATCGCGACGATGCCTTACGGCCCTGCTGCCCTAGCCTGAAGCCCAACGCATCCAGACCAGGCAAAAACTTAATCGTTTAAGAGTCGTGACGCAAAGGCAAACCGTAATATTACTACCAATGTCTAAGCCGAAATCCGCGTGCGCCGATGTCGGGCCAAACGAACAAGGGGCGCGGGAGAACTCCCGCGCCCCTTGGCGTCGCAATCTAGCTAGCTAGAAGCCGACTCGGCGGCTTACTCGGCCACTACGACCACACGAACGGTGGCGTCGACTTCGGCGTGCAGGTGCAGGTCGATGTCGTACTCGCCGGTCTGACGGATCGGACCTTCCGGCATGCGAACTTCGCTCTTGGCGACTTCGATACCGGCCTGGCCCAGCGCCTCGGCCAGGTCACGCGGACCGATGGAGCCGAACAGCTTGCCTTCGTCACCGGCCTTGGCCACCAGCGACAGCTCGATCTCGGCGAGCTGGGCGGCACGGGACTCGGCGATCGCCTTGCGCTCGGCGGCCTGGGCCTCGAGCTCGGCGCGCTGCGCCTCAAAGGCTTCCACGTTGTCCTTGGTAGCCGGTACGGCAAGGCCGTAGGGCACCAGGTAGTTACGACCATAACCGGGCTTCACGGCCACCTTGTCACCCAGGCCGCCCAGCTTGCCAATGTTGTCGAGCAGAATGACTTCCATCTCGTTAACCTCTTGTCAGTCGCCGCGAGGGGCCAGACGGCCGCGGAAATCCACGAACACGTCGATGAAGGCCGCCAGCAGCACTATCAGAATCATGGGCCAGGTGGTGATCAGCAGTACGTAGAAGGCGATCAGCCACAGCCCGTTCATGCCCTTTATCCCGATGAAGCCGTGCACCAGCGCCATGCCGGCTATCAGCAACGGCACCCACACCAGCATGGAGAGCGACGGCAATCCCAGCACCATGCCCACCACACCGAACAGCACCAGCAGACCGAGTTCGCGCGGCGCCAGGCGCAGCGCATGGAACTCCCGCCGAAAGCCGCCGGGGTTGTAGAGCCCCGCCTGCCAGGCACGAGCCAGCGCCAGGCAGCCAATGGCGGCAATCAACACCACCAGGCCGGTAATGCCACCGATCAGCAGCGATGCCAGCTGCTCGGTGTCATAGCCCTGGCGTACCAGTTCCGCCAGCATGCGATCGATCTCGTCCGAGCCCTGGCGCAGCTGCTCCAGCAGTGGCCCGGTGCCGCCCGGCGGTACGAAGATGCCGAGCTGGACCAGCACCGCCGTGGCCAGAGTGCCGACGATCAGTGCCTCGCCCCAGCGCATGCGGGAGCGCAACACCACCGCCATCAGCGTGACCAGCAACACGCTGGCCAGCGGGATGACGTCGCCCTGCGTCCACCACCATCCGGCAGGGATGGCAGCCGCTGCCAGCACTGGCAGCGCTGGCGACAGGCCGCGCCGCAGCGTGACCAGGGCAACGATGGCACCGCTCAGCCAGAACAGCCAGGGTACGATCGCTGCCAATGCCGCTCCGCCTACGGCGTAGGGCGTGCCGCGCATCAGCCATCGGGCTATCGGCAACATCGAGTCGCGACTTACTGGTGGCTGTCGGTATAGGGCAGCAGAGCCAGGTAGCGCGCGCGCTTGATGGCGGTTGCCAGCTGACGCTGGTAACGGGCCTTGGTACCCGTGATGCGGCTGGGTACGATCTTGCCGGTTTCGGTGATGTAGGCCTTCAGCGTGTCCAGATCCTTGTAATCGATCTGCTTCACGCCTTCAGCGGTAAAACGGCAGAACTTGCGACGGCGGAAAAAGCGTGCCATGTAAAGACTCCTCGGTACGTGCGATCAGTTGGCTTCGGCAGTTTCTTCGGTGCGCGGCTTCTCTTCGCGACGCGCACGCTTGTCGTCTGCCGGCTTCATCATCGGCGAAGCTTCGGTGATGGCTTCCTTGCAGCGCACCACCAGGCTGCGAATGATGGCGTCGTTGAAGCGGAAGATGTTCTCGATTTCCTCGAGGGTCTCGCCGCTGCACTCGACGTTCATCAGCACGTAGTGAGCCTTGTGGATCTTGTTGATCGGGTAGGCCAGGTGACGACGGCCCCAGTCCTCCAGACGATGCACGGTACCACCGCTCTCGGTAACGATGCTGGAGTAACGCTCGACCATGGACGGCACTTGCTCGCTCTGGTCCGGGTGGACCATGAACACGATCTCGTAATGACGCATGGGATCTCCTTTCGGGTTGGCAGCTTCCGCGTGACACCCGTCCAGGACAGGCGCTCAAGGGAAGCAAGGAGTGATAGTCAAATAATGACGCCCGCTCACACAGGAACGGGCGCCTGCATTCTAGTGACCCGCGCCCCCAGTTGCAAGAGCAGGGCGAGTCCGCGACTCAACCGCCGCGACGCTGGCGCACCGCCTCGAACAGACAGATCCCGGTGGCCACCGAAACGTTGAGACTGGAGACGCTGCCGGCCATGGGCAGCTTGACCAGCCCGTCGCAGGCCTCGCGGGTCAGGCGGCGCATGCCCTTGCCCTCGGCGCCCATCACCAGCGCCGTAGGCCCGGCGAAATCGGCCTCGAACAGCATCGCCTCCGCCTCGCCTGCGGTGCCGGTGACCCACACACCGAATTCCTTGAGCCGGGCCAGCGCTCGGGCCAGGTTGGTCACCTGGTAGACCGGCACGCTCTCGGCGGCACCGCAAGCCACCTTGCGTACCGTGGCGTTGAGCGGCGCGGCCTTGTCCTTGGGTACGATCACGCCGTGCACACCGGCGGCATCGGCACTGCGCAGACAGGCGCCGAAGTTGTGCACGTCAGTGACGCCGTCGAGCACCAGCAACAGAGGAGGCGTCTCGTGAGGCCAGGCCTCGAGCTTGAACCAGAGCGACGCCTCGCTCTCGAAAGCGAGCGGTGCAGTGAAGGCAACGACGCCTTGGTGCGAGGCTTCTCCGGCCAGGCGGTCCAGTTCGTCGCGCGGGTGCCGTTCGATTCGTGCCCCGCCTTGCCGAGCCATGTCGACCAGCTCGGCCAGCCGTTGCTGCGCCTCGCCATCCTGCACCCACAGTACACGCGGGCTATCGCCTCGCTGCAACAGGGCGCGCACCGCGTGCACGCCGAACACCGCATCGAGCCCGGCAGGCATGCCCGACAGGTTCGGCTTGCGGCGTGCTGCCCCTCTTCCCGCGTTACGCGGCTTGCCCTGGCGACCTGAAGCCATCAGCCACGTGCCTTCGGCTTGCGCGGGCCACGGCGCCGCTTGCCACCCTTGCCCTTGCCAGCCTTGTCATCGGACGCTCCCTTGCCGGCACCAGGCTTTGGCGTGAACGCTGCCTCACCCTCACCACGCCGCTTGCGCGGCTGACGCTTGGGCCGCGGCTTCTCGTCCTCGAGCACGAAATCGATCTTGCGCTCATCGAGGTCGACGCGAGCCACCTGCACGGTGACGCCGTCGCCCAGACGGTAGCTCATGCCGGTGCGCTCGCCCTTGAGGCGATGCTTCTCGGGCTCGTAGTGGTAGTAGTCCGAAGGCAGCGAGGTGACGTGCACCAGCCCCTCGACGTAGACCTCGTCGAGACGCACGAAGATACCGAACTGCGTCACCGAAGCGATGGTGCCTTCATAGACCTCGCCCAGCTTGTCGGACATGAACTCGCACTTGAGCCAGTCCTCCACGTCGCGAGTGGCGTCGTCGGCACGACGCTCGGTCATCGAGCAGTGCTCGCCGAGCTCGAGCATCTGCTCGAAGGTGTAGGGGCACCACTTGCTGGGCGGCTCCACCGGCGCACCTTCGGCACGCAGCACGGTATTGGTCTGACGCGGTCCGCGAATGACCGAGCGTATCGCCCGGTGCACCAGCAGGTCGGGGTAGCGGCGTATCGGCGAAGTGAAGTGGGCATAGGCCGGGTAGGCCAGGCCGAAATGGCCTTCATTGTGCGGCGAATAGACCGCCTGACTCATCGAGCGCAGCATCACGGTCTGGATCACGTCGGCGTCCGGGCGCCCGCGAATCGCCTCGGCCAGGGCCTGGTAATCCTGCGGCGTCGGCTCGTCGCCGCCGCCCACCGACAGGCCCAGCTCGTTGAGGAACAGACGCAGCTTGTCGAGACGCTCCGGCGAGGGACGCTCGTGGATGCGATAGAGCGCCGGCAGGTCGTGCTTGTCGAGAAAGCGCGCGGTGGCCACGTTGGCCGCCAGCATGCACTCCTCGATGAGCTTGTGGGCGTCGTTACGCTGCCGAGGCACGATCTTCTCGATCTTGCGCTCCTCGTTGAAGACGATCGCCGTTTCAGTGGTCTCGAAATCGATGGCGCCGCGCTCCTCGCGGGCCTGACGCAATACCTTGTAGAGCTGGTGCAGTTCCTGGAGCGGCTTGACCAGTTCGCGATACTCGCGACGCAGCGCATCGTTATCGGGATCGTCCTCGTCGAGAATCGCCGCCACCTTGGTGTAGGTGAGCCGGGCATGCGACTGGAACACGGCCTCGTAGAAGTGATAGCGGCTGATTGCCCCGCTCTTGGAGATGTTCATCTCGCATACCATCGCCAGGCGGTCGACGTGCGGATTGAGCGAGCACAGCCCATTGGAGAGCAACTCGGGCAGCATCGGCACCACCTGCCCGGGGAAATAGACCGAGTTGCCGCGGCGAATCGCTTCTTCGTCGAGCGAACTGCCCGGACGCACATAGTGCGACACGTCGGCAATGGCGACGATCAGCTTCCAGCTCCCGGACTTGGTCTTCCAGGCGTATACCGCGTCGTCGAAATCCTTGGCATCCTCGCCGTCGATGGTCACCAGCGGCAGATGGCGCAGGTCGATACGATGCTGCTTGTCCTGTTCGGCCACCTCGGCAGACATCCCGGCTATCTGATCGTGCACCTCGGGAGGGAATTCGGCCGGGATCTCGTAGCTGCGGATCGCGATGTCGATCTCCATACCCGGGTCCATACGCTCACCGAGCACCTCGACCACCTCGCCCACCGGCTGCACCCGGGTCTCGGGCTGCTGCACGATACGGGCCGACACCACTTGCCCATCCTGAGCTCCGCTGCAGGCACTGTGGGGGATGATCACCTCCTGGGTGATGCGCGGATTCTCGGGGATCAGCACGCCGAACTCGGGGGTGTTGGCGCGATAGACGCCGACGATGGTCTGGGTATTGCGCGCCAGCACCTCGGCGATGGTCGCTTCGTCGCGACCGCGGCGGTCGCGACCGCTGATACGCACCAGCACGTAGTCGCCATGAAAGACCCGCCGCATCTGCCGCGGCGGCAGTACCAGATCGGGTTTCTTGCCGTCGTCGCGCAGCACGAAGCCGAAACCGTCACGATGCCCCAGCACCTTGCCCTTGATCAGGTCGAGCTTGTCGATCAGCGCATAGGCCCCGGCGCGGTTGCGCAACACCTGGCCATCGCGCTCCATGGCCGCCAGCCGGCGACGCACGGCTTCCTGGAGATCCTCGTCATCGAGGCCCAGCATGCGGCTCATCTTCTCATGGGTGATCGGCTTGCCGTACTCTTCCAGTCGCGCCAACAGGTACTCGCGGCTGGGTGCCGGCTTGTCGTACTTGTGGGCTTCGCGGCTGGCGTGGGGGTCGTCGCTGAGCGTCCAATGAGTCATGCGTGGGGCATCCTTGGCAACGGGAGCAGCGTTCCGGGAAGGGCGCGGAAAAGAGCCCGCGTGCGTAGGGTGTTGCTAATGAAGTCGTTTGTCATGCCCGCAGTATAGCGCCGGTGCCGGTTCGGCCCAACCATGGCGGTACGATCCGAGGAAAGATCCTTACGCAATCGCGCAGAGCATTGCGTCTTTTTCACGCCGTCGACGAGGTGAAATTTCGCCGGGCGCTCTTGCATTGGGCCACAATTTGGGTAAGATACGCGTCGCCTGCCCAGATGGCGGAATTGGTAGACGCGCTAGCTTCAGGTGCTAGTGTCCTTACGGACGTGGAGGTTCAAGTCCTCTTCTGGGCACCATCGCTTCCTGCGAAGCGTTGGTCGGGTCAGGCCCCCTGCTCTTTGTCAGCTCGAATCGCTCGTGTTCGCCCAGGTGGCGGAATTGGTAGACGCGCTAGCTTCAGGTGCTAGTGTCCTTACGGACGTGGAGGTTCAAGTCCTCTCCTGGGCACCATCCCAGACACGCGAACACTCGGCGATGACGACAACGGCATGATGCGCCCAGGTGGCGGAATTGGTAGACGCGCTAGCTTCAGGTGCTAGTATCCTTACGGATGTGGAGGTTCAAGTCCTCTCCTGGGCACCACCGCTCTTCGAGCGGACGCGTCATGCAGGCTGAACACTTCCAGAGCGAAGCAACGAGTGAAAAGAACCGCGACCAATCGCGGTTTTTTTGTGCCTGTGATTCGCTCTCGCAGCGACTTTCAATAACGAGAAGGAAGGCGCGCCACCTCGTCGAGCGCCCATCCCTCGGTCACGACTCCCCCCTCCAGCACCTCAGCCACCGCCTCGGGCAAGCGCGGGAAGAAGTTCAGCCCGGTACGCGCCTCCACCTCGTCGATACTCACCAGGTAGTCGTCCAACGGCTCGTCACCGCGTACCTCCTGCGGCATGATGAAGGCCAGCGCCCTGGGCGTCTCGGCCGGCACCACGACGATCTTGAAGAAGGCCTCGGGCACCTCGACCAGCCCCACCCGGTGGGTGACGTTGTCAAGGAAGCGCTCGGGGAAGACCGGGCCGGTGATCACCTGTACCACCCCGAAGCGCGGCACGAAGTGATCGATCACTACCTCCTCCAGGCGCTGCCAGAGCCGGCGATTGAGATTGGGCCGCTGGGGCGAGATATTGCTCATCAGGAACGACTGCTGCTGGGCACGGGCACCATACACCGTGGCAACGGCATAGTTGGGCGCCAGGTGGCCGCGATCGTAGCCGCTGTCGAAATAGCTGTCGGTACCGATCGGCCACAGGGTGCGCCAGTCCCGGCGAAAATCGGGGCGCGGACCGGCGCGAGGATCCTCTACTTCGTACAGCAGGTAGCTGACCCACAGCGGATTGACGCGCACGTCGGACCAGCCCACAAGAAAGCCGTCGTTGCGCAGCACGCGGTGCACGCTCAACGGCGTCGGATCGTCCCAAGTAGGCACGCCCATCCAGCTCAGCTGGTCGCGGTACTCCTGTTCCTGGGTGTACCACAGGCCGCTGCCGACCACGACGAAAACAAGCGTGATGATGAACTGCCGGGTGCGGGAGCGCCAGCGTGACAGCGGCGAGCGACGCCGCCTGCTGCGGGAACGTGCAAGAGCCATGAATCGGTCCAGAGGGTGCCACTGCCGGCGACCGGAAGCGCCGGCATTGAATAACGGTCGCGGAGGGTGCTCGCCGGGCTACCAGCCCAGCGAGAACATGGTCTCGAGGTCGTGCCGGGAGTGCACCTGCATGGCATTGAGGGTTTCGGTATCGCGAATGCCTTCAACGGCGTTGAGGCGTTCGGTCACCAATTCGGCCAGGCTCTCGAAATCCGGTGTGCGAGCGATCGCCACCAGGTCATAGCGGCCACAGGTGGAGTAGACCTCGCTGATTCCTTCGACGTCGGCGAGCCGCTCGGCCACCGCCTTGACCTGGCCCTTGTCGGTATTGATCAGGATCACGGCATTCTGCATCGGGCTCTCCCTTGTCTTGTCCCCGTCGGGCTCCACCGCGGCAGACATCGCCGCGACCTGGCGCGAGTATAGCAGGCCGGCCGCGGCGGCTGAATCGCCCCCTCAGAGACAGGGGGGCAGGAATACGATCGGATAGCCCACGAACACGGTGCCGCCCGCCGAGAACAGGAAAATCCCCGCCGAGACGTAGGCGAAGAAGCGCTCACGCCGGGGCTCCGCCCTTCGCCCTGCCACTACGCTGGCCCAGGCCAACCACAGCAGCAGCAACACGGTGAAGAGCGTGGCCAGTCCCACCCCGATATTGATGCCGGTCAGCATGTCACGTTCGGGGTCGGGCGGCGCCACCGAGCAGGCCACCGAGAGACCGGCATAGATCGCCACGAACCAGATGCCCCAGAGGGTGACGCCGCTGACCAGGTGAATGGGATGCGTCAGTCTCAGCAGGCGCTTCATGATGTCCCTCCCAGCAGTACCGGCAGCAGCCAGATGGCAGCGAACAGGGACCAGTAGACGACCAGGTTGTAGGACCACAGGCGCAGCACTACCACGGGTTCCATGGGCGCCTCGGCCCCCACGTAGCCATACCCCACCCGCAGTCCCTGCAGCAGACATAGCACGGCTCCCAGCAGCGCATGAATCAGGACGTAGATCAACGCCACCAGCAGCGTGGCGTCGTGGGCGGTTTCGCTGGGTGCCAGCGGTGCCTGCCAGATCGCCACGCCAAGCAGCATCGCTTGCAGCGCGCCAAGCCCAGCCGTCAGGTACATGCCGCCGCCGAGCCCGGCGTCGCTGCCGCGCTGCAGGCGTCGCACCAGCCTGGCCAGCCACGCAGCCCCCAGCGTCAGCACGAGACCCGCCCCCGCCAGCAGCGGCAGAGAGAGCGGAGAAGATGCCGGCATCTGCCACTCGGGCGCCACGGTCCACAGGTAGAACCAGCCGAACAGCAGCGAGAGGTAGAACGAGCCGTTGGCCAGATGCGAGACCGACATGCACCATACCCCGGGCCCGTTCAGGGTGCGCGAATGCAGCGGCGGTTGGCCGGGCGCCACCGTGGCGTCCGGTGCCGCCTTGGGATGAGCGCCGTTCTCCCACGACCAGCGTAGCAGGAGCACGGCGGCCACCAGCGTCGCCACCGCGGCCAGCAGGTAGATCTTGATCAGCAGACTGATGCATACCACCGCCAGGGTCAGAGCGGCTAAGAAGGGCCACCAGGAGTTGGTGGGCAAATGAACGACTTCGCGCGGCTTGCCGGTCAAGGGGTCGCTGCCCCAGGTTTCGCGACGCCCGTGGTCGATGGTGTTGAGTCCATGGCGGCCCTCGGTAATGGTGCGCGGCAGCTCGGGAACCTCCCATAGCGGGTGGCGCGTCTCGAGCCGCGGCAGGCTGACGAAGTTGTAGGGCGTCGGCGGCTTGGGCATGGCCCACTCCAGACCACCGGCATTCCAGGGGTTCTGCGGCGCCCTCCTGCCAAAGCGGAAGTGCAGCGCGACATCGAGAATCAGCAGCGCTACGCCGGCGGACATCATGAACCCGCCGACGGACGAGATCAGGTTGTAGATGTCCCAGCCCATTGCCGAGTCGTAGGTATACACGCGTCGACGCATGCCCAGCAGCCCCGTCCAGTGCATGACCAGGAAGGTGGTATTGAAGCCGAGGAAGAGCAGCCAGAAGCTCCACCTGCCCAGTTGCTCGGAGGGCATCCGTCCCGAGATCAACGGCAGCCAGTAGTAGAGCCCGGCGATCAGCGGAAACAGCATGCCGCCCACCAGCACGTAGTGCATGTGCGCCACCACGAAATGCGTGTCGTGGACCTGCCAGTTGAACGGCACCAGCGCCAGCATCACCCCGGTCAGCCCACCCAGCACGAAGATCACCAGGAACCCCGCGACCCACAGCATCGGCAGCGACATGACCGGTCGCCCCAGCCACAGCGTCGCGAGCCAGACGAAGATCTGAATGCCGGTGGGAATCGCCACCAGCATGCTCGCTGCCGAGAAGAACGCCAGCGCCAGCTGCGGGATGCCCAGGGTGAACATGTGGTGCACCCACAGACCGAAGCTGACGAAGCCCATGATGACGATCGCCGCCACTACCCAGCCGTAGCCGACGATGGGGCGCCGGGCGAAGACCGGGATCAGGGTCGAGACGATGCCCGCCCCCGGCAGGAAGATGATGTAGACCTCGGGATGGCCGAACAGCCAGAACAGGTGCGCCCACAGCACCGGGTCGCCGCCGCCGGCCACGTCGAAGAACGGCATGCCGGCGGCACGCTCCAGCTCGAGCAGGATACTGCCGAGAATCAGCGGCGGAAAGCCGACCACGATCATCAGCGCCATGGCCAGGATGTACCAGGCGAACAGCGGCATCTTGTGCAGGGCCATGCCTTCGGTACGCGTACGCAGGATCGACACCACCAGCTCCACCCCGGCGGAAAGCGCCGAGATCTCGACGAAGGTGATGCCAAGCAGCCAGAAGTCCGAGCCACGTCCGGGTGAGTAGTCGCCGCTGCTCAGCGGGGTGTACATGAACCAGCCGCTGGACGGGGCCATCTCGAACAGCAGGCTCGATACCAGGATGATGCCGCCGAACAGGTAGCAGAAGTAGCCGAAGGCAGAGAGTCGCGGACAGACCAGGTCACGCGCGCCGATCATCTTGGGAATCAGGTAGATCGCCAGCCCTTCGAGAATGGGAATGGCGAACAGGAACATCATCACCGTGCCGTGCATGGTGAAGACCTGATTATAGATCTCGTGCGACATGAAATCGTTGTCGGGGAAAGCGAGCTGGGTGCGGATCAGCATTGCCAGCAGTCCACCGATCAGGAAGAAGATCGCCCCGGTGACCATGAAGCGCAGCCCGACGCTGGTATGGTTGACCACGGTCAGGGCACCCAGGCCGCGCGGGTTGGCCCAGACGTCGGTCATGCCCTCGTGCAGGCGACGAACTTCGGGAGTCAGGGTTACGTCCTTGTCATCGCTCATGGTTCCAGCGTCTCCAGCCATGCACCGATCTCGTGTAATGTCTCGGTATCGATGTGGTGATGGGGCGGCATCCGGTTGCCGGGCTTGAGCGTCTGATGGTGCTGCAGCCAGTAGGCGATGGCGCCCTCTTCCATGGGCAACACGCCGGCGCCCAGCGTGGGACGGGAGCCGATGTCGCTGAGATCGGGTCCGCGAATGTCGTGCTCCAGGTCGTCGACGACGAGCTCGTCGGGAAACCCAGCGACGGCGTGGCAGGCGGCACAGTGCTCGCCGAAGGCCTCCCGCGCCTGATCGAACCCTGGCTGCAGCTCGGGCGAAGAGCGGCGCTCGGCGAGCCAGGCGTCAAAGGCGTCGCGCTCGAGTGCTTCGACGTGGAGCAGCATGTGGGTATGCTGCGCACCGCAGTACTCGGCGCACTGCGCGCCGAACACGCCGGGCGAATCGGCCTCGAGGCGAACGATGCTGTCGCGTCCGGGGACCATGTCGCGCTTGCCGCCCAGCCGCGGTATCCAGAAGGCATGGATGACGTCGTCGCTGGTGAGGTGGAAGTCAACGGGCTCGCCGGCCGGCATCACCAGGCGATTGGCGGTGACCACCTCGCGCTCCTCTCCCTCGCCGGGGTAGCGCACCTCCCACCACCACTGGTGGCCGATCACCTCGATGCGCTCGGCCTCGCCCTCAGGGAACGGCAGCATGCCACGGCCGGTGGGCGCGGCGAACACCAGCAGCGCAACGATGCTGACCACCGGCAGCGCGATGCCGCCACCCAACACCCAGCGCAGCATGATGCGGCGCTCCTCTCGCGGCGTACGCGACGCAGGCTCGCGGCGACAAAAGGTGTAGAACCACAGCGCATAAACGCCAAGAGAAACGGCGACGGCGACGGCGAGCATGGCCCACCAGACCCAGAACTGCTGGCGAGCGGCCGACCCCGCGGCGTCCAGGATCGACATCTCGCCGCCGCAGCCGGCCAGCAGGCCTGCCGGCCACAGGGGCCACAGGGGCCACCGAAGGGGCCGGCCCGGGCGGTTGACCCGATGCCGGCCAGGGCGTTGAATGCCAGTGAGAGCCCTGAACCGATCGCAAAGGACGCGAACATGGCCGACCAACCGATCCGCACCATCAATAGCCGCATTGCCATCTTCGGCCACCCGATGCACCCGACCCTGGTGCATTTCCCGGTCGCCTGCCTGCTGCTGCTGGTCGGCAGCGATGCTGCCTATCTCTATACGGGTGATGTGTTCTGGGCGCAGGCGGGCCTGTGGCTGGCCGGTGTTGGTGCGCTTAGCGGCTGGATTGCCAGCACCGTGGGACTGATCGACCTGGTCACGATCCATCGGATCCGACGCAAGCTGCTCGGCTGGTGTCACGCCATCATGGCGGTGATGATGCTGTCGCTGGCCTCGCTCAACTGGCTGTGGCGTTTCCTCGAGGCCACCGACCTGCTGCCCTGGGCCATCGCTCTGTCCCTCCTCACTGCTGTCCTGGTCGGCCTCACCGGCGCCCTGGGGGGCACTCTGGTCTATGAGAAGGCGGTGGGCGTCGAGATCGACGACAAGTGAGGCAGGCTGAGTAGGATCCGGCATCGTGACTCTCCTTGTCATGCCTCAAGCGAACGGCTTGCTCAGTACCAGCACCAGCACGGTGAGCATCAGCGCCGCGGAGGTGGCAGCGAGCAGCCCACTGGCAGAGACCAGGAATCGAAACTGCTCCCGCTCCAGCCGCACGATCAAGGCACCGCACAGGACATGGCACAGCACCATGCCGCTCACCGCCATCAACTTAAGCACCAGCCAGCCGCCGGTTATCTGCCCGACGAGAAACAGCGCCGTGCCGCTCATGATCGCCAGCAGGGCGAAAGGGGTGGCGACGTAAGTGAAGAGAAAGCGCAGCAATACCGGCACGGGGGTGTCGAAAGTCGCCGCCTCCCGCCCTTTGGCGCCGGCCAGCAGCATCGCGGGCAAATAGAGCAGAGAAGCGCACCAGCACAGCAGCGTGGCAATGTGCAGCACCTTGATCCACGGCATCACGGCATCCTTGCAGCAGCGGTGTGAACCCACCCTAACCAATGTAGGGTAGCGGGGCCAGGTTTACCGCCCTGCATTGCAAGCCTCGACAAGGCTGCACGGTTACCTGCGCCATTATTCCGAAACCTTCCGACACCAGGCGGCAACGGCGCGATACACTTGGCAATTGCGCCCCCGAGAGAAAAGGTGTTCCCTGCGTGACACGAAAGAACTTCGGGCCCTGCGCTGAGTCAGATAGATCGGTTGGTGCGTGAAGCAGCGACCATGGCGCCAGTCTGGGCCGAAGCGGATAGTCTGGACCGTGTCGAAGCAGGAGAAGAGATCCATGGCCAAAGAGAGCCGGCCTCAGGTTGTGCATAGCCGACGTACCTTCCTACGCCGTAGCCTGGTGGCCATCGCCGCCTTGCCGTTGGGCATCGGCGTGCTGTCGCGCCAAGCCTTTGCGCAGAGCCTGCCGAAGCTCGATCCCAGCGACGAGCAGGCCCAGGCGTTGAACTATGTCGAAGTGGCCGAGCAAGCCAGCGACCACCCCGCCTACGAGGAGGGTGAAGCCTGCCACAACTGCATGTTCTTCCAACGCCGCAACGAGAGTTGCCAACTGTTCCCGCAGAACAGCGTCGAATCCGGCGGCTGGTGCCAGTCCTGGGTCACCGCGGACTGAGCGGGCCTCAAGGCCCGCCGCCCTTGCGTCCGAATTACTCCTTGCCCTCCTCGTCGGGTAGCGGCCATTGATAGCGCCGCGCCACCGTCCCGTCCTCGGAGAGCGATTCCAGCCGCACGGGAAATCCCCACAGCTGGTGCAGGTGACGTATGACCGGGTAGACGCTGCGGCCCATTGGTCGCCTGCTGTCCTGCACGTGATGCAGGGTCAGCGAACGATTGCCGCGGATATTGGCTTCGAAGACTTGGATGTTAGGCTCGCGCAGTGACAGCGCATACTGCTGCGCCAGCGCCTCGCGGATCCGACGATAGCCACGCTCGTCGTGAATCGCCGTGACCTCGAGCATCTCCTCCTGATCGTCGTCGACGATGCTGAACAACTTGAGGTCGCGCATCACCTTGGGCGAGAGGAACTGCTGGATGAAGGACTCGTCCTTGAAGTTGCGCATGGCGAAGTGCACCGCCTCGAGCCAATCGCTGCCCGCGGTGTCGGGAAACCACTCGCGATCCTCGTCGGTGGGGTTCTCGCACATGCGCTTGATGTCGCTGAACATGGCGAAGCCCAGCGCATAGGGGTTGATACCGCTGTAGAACGGGCTGTCGAAACCGGGCTGGCTGACCACCGCGGTATGCGACTGCAGGAACTCCAGCATCAGCCCCTCGTCGACCAGCCCCTCGTCGTAGAGCCGGTTCATCAGCGTGTAGTGCCAGAACGAGGCCCAGCCTTCGTTCATCACCTGAGTCTGGCGCTGGGGATAGAAGTACTGCGCCAGCTTGCGCACGATACGCACGATCTCGCGCTGCCAAGGCGCCAGCAGCGGGGCATTCTTTTCGAGGAAGTAAAGCAGGTTCTCCTGGGGTTCGGGGGGATAGCGCCCTCCTGCATGCAGCCCCAGGGGGTCCTCCTCGCTGTCCAGGCTGCCGGGTAGGGCATCCGCCTGCGGACGCCCGGGAATGGTACGCCACAGCGTGTTGACCTGTGCCTGGAGGTACTCCTCGCGCTCCGCCTGGCGGCGCACCTCCTCCTCGGCGGAGATCGGCGAAGGTCGCTTGTAGCGGTCGACACCGTAATTCTGCAGCGCGTGGCAGGCGTCGAGCAGCTGCTCGACGGCCGTCACGCCGTGACGCTCTTCGCACTCGGCGACGTAGCGGCGGGCAAAGACCAGGTAATCGACGATCGAGCTGGCGTCCGTCCAGGTGCGGAACAGGTAGTTGCCCTTGAAGAAGGAGTTATGACCGTAGCAGGCGTGGGCCATGACCAGCACCTGCATCATCAGCGTGTTCTCCTCCATCAGATAGGCGATGCAGGGGTCGGAGTTGATCACCAGCTCGTAGGCCAGCCCCATCTGGCCGCGCCGGTAAGCCTGCTCGACCGCCAGGAACTGCTTGCCGAACGACCAGTGATGGTAGCCCACCGGCATCCCCACGCTGGCATAGGCATCCATCATCTGTTCGGTGGTGATGATTTCGATCTGGTTGGGATAGGTATCCAACCGATACTCGTCGGCCAGCCTGGACAACTCTCGCTCATACGCCTCGAGGATCTCGAAGTTCCAGTCGGAACCGGTGGCAATCGGCTTGCGTCGGGTCATGCTGCCTCCTCGTCCACGTCAATGGGCGGCGCGGCGCTTGAACAACTCGCGGAACACCGGGTAGATGTCGCCCGCCTCGACGATCTGACGCATGGCGAAGCGGTCGGGGAACTCGGCGGCTACTGTCTCGTACTCCTCCCACAGCGCCTGGTGGGCATGGGGCGTGATCTCCACGTAGGTGTAGTACTGCAAGCGCGGCATCAGCGACTTCATCAGCCGCTCGCGACAGTTCACCGAATCGTCGTCCCAGTTGTCGCCGTCCGAGGCCTGAGCCACATAGAGGTTCCACTGCGAGGGCGGGTAGCGCCGGGTGATGATCTCGTCGACCAGCGTCAAGGCGCTGGAGACGATGGTGCCGCCGGTCTCCCGCGAGTAGAAGAACTCCTCCTCGTCGACCTCCTTGGCCGCGGTGTGGTGGCGCACGAAGACCAGCTCGACCTTCTCGTAGTTGCGCTCGAGGAAGAGGTAAAGCAACAGGAAGAAGCGCTTGGCGATGTCCTTGTGGGCCTGGGTCATGGAGCCCGAGACGTCCATCACGCAGAACATCACCGCCTTGCTCGAAGGCTGCGGTTGATTGATCAGGTTGTTGTAGCGCAGGTCGTAGGTATCGATGAAGGGAACCGCCTCGAGGCGCTTCTCGAGGCGCTCGATCTCGGCCTTGAGCTCGGCGATCCGTGACGGGTTGCGCAACACCGGATCCTTGCGCTCCTCCTCTTCCAGCGCCTCCTGCGCCTCGCGCAGCGCCCGGCGAATGGGCGCGCGCATGGCGATGCGGCGGGCATAGGCCTCGCGCATGGAGCGCACGATGTTGATCCGCGCCGGCACGCCGTCGCGGGTCACCCCGGCACGCACCGGCTTCACCTCGTCGAGGTCCTTGAGCGCCTTGCGCTCCAGGTGCGGCAGCTCCAGGCCGTCGAAGACGAAATCGAGGAACTCCTCGCGGGTCAGGCTGAAGGCGAACTCGTCCATGCCCTCGCCCTGGTTGGAGGCCCCGCCCTCGCCGGCGCCCTCGCCACCGCCACCCCCGCTGGGGCGGCGCAGGCGATCGCCCTCGACGAACTCCTTGTTGCCCGGACTGACGATGGTGCGCTTGCCGCCCGGGCCATGCTGGAACACCGGCTCGGAGATGTCGCGAGTCGGAATCGAGACCTTCTCGCCGCGCTCCATGTCGGTGATCGAACGGCGGTTGACGGCCTCCTCGACCGAACGCTTGATGTGCGTGCGATAGCGATCGAGGAAACGCTGACGGTTCACGGCGCTCTTGTTCTTGGCGTTGGCGCGTCGATCGATGAAATAGGTCATGCCGACCTCCTGGCTCGCGCCGCTTATTGCGATTTACGCACCCGCAGATACCACTCCGAGAGCAGCCGCACCTGCTTCTCGGTATAGCCACGTTCCTTCATGCGTGCGACGAAGTCCTCGTGCTTCTTCTGGTCCGCGGTCGAGGCCTTGGCATTGAAGGAGATCACCGGCAGCAGCTCCTCGGTGTTGGCGAACATCTTGTGCTCGATGACGCCGCGCAGCTTCTCGTAGGATTGCCAGCTGGGGTTCATGCCATTGTTCTGCGCCCGCGCCCGCAGCACGAAGTTGACCACCTCGTGACGGAAGTCCTTGGGGTTGGAGATGCCGGCCGGTTTCTCGATCTTCTCCAGCTCCTCGTTGAGGGCCTGACGGTTGAACAGCTCGCCGGTCTCCGGGTCACGGTACTCCTGGTCCTGGATCCAGAAGTCGGCGTAGGTGACGTAGCGGTCGAAGATGTTCTGGCCATATTCGGAGTAGGACTCGAGATAGGCGGTCTGGATCTCCTTGCCGATGAAGTCGACGTAGCGTGGCGCCATGAACTCCTTGATGTAGCGCAGGTAGCGCTCGAAGGTCTCCTTGGGCAGATGCTCCTGCTCGAGGCGCTGCTCCAGCACGTAGAGCAGGTGCACCGGGTTGGCGGCGATCTCGTGGTTGTCGAAGTTGAACACCTTCGACAGGATCTTGAAGGCGAAGCGGGTGGAGAGCCCGTCCATGCCCTCGTCGACCCCGGCCGCATCGCGATACTCCTGGATCGACTTGGCCTTGGGATCGGTGTCCTTGAGGTTCTCGCCGTCGTAGACGCGCATCTTGGAGTAGATGCTGGAGTTCTCCGGCTCCTTGAGACGCGAGAGCACCGAAAACTGCGCCAGCATGCGCAGGGTATCCGGGGCGCAGGGCGCCTCGGCCAGCGAGGAGTGTTCGAGCAGCTTCTTGTAGATGTTGATCTCCTCGGTCACTCGCAGGCAGTACGGCACCTTGACGATGTAGACGCGATCGAGAAAGGCCTCGTTGTTGCGATTGTTGCGAAACGCCTGCCACTCGCTCTCGTTGGAGTGGGCCAGCACGATGCCGTCGAAGGGAATCGCCCCCATGCCCTCGGTGGGGTTGTAGTTGCCCTCCTGGGTGGCGGTCAGCAGCGGATGCAGCACCTTGATCGGTGCCTTGAACATCTCGATGAACTCCATCAGGCCCTGGTTGGCCTTGCACAACCCGCCGGAGAAGCTGTAGGCGTCCGGGTCGTCCTGAGAGTAGAGTTCGAGCTGGCGGATATCGACCTTGCCCACCAGCGAGGAGATGTCCTGGTTGTTCTCGTCGCCCGGCTCGGTCTTGGAGATGGCGATCTGGTTGAGTCGCGACGGGTACAGGCGCACCACCTTGAACTGCGAGATGTCGCCACCGTACTCCTTGAGCCGCTTGGCCGCCCAGGGCGACATCACGCTCTTCACGTAGCGGCGCGGAATGCCGTATTCCTTCTCGAGCAGCTCACCGTCCTCCTCGGGCGAGAACAGCCCCAACGGCGACTCGAATACCGGCGAGCCCTTGATGGCATAGAATGGGATCCGCTCCATCAACAGCTTGAGCCGCTCGGCCAGCGACGACTTACCGCCCCCCACCGGGCCCAGCAGATAAAGAATCTGCTTGCGCTCCTCGAGCCCCTGGGCGGCGTGGCGGAAGTAGGCCACGATCTGCTCGATGGCCTCCTCCATGCCGTAGAACTCGGAAAAGGCGGGATAGCGTCGGATCACCTTGTTGGAAAAGATTCGGGAGAGCCGCGGATCCTTGGCGGTGTCGATCACCTCGGGTTCGCCGATGGCCTTCAGCATCCGCTCGGCGGCGCTGGCGTAGGCCATGGGGTCCTCACGACACAGCTCCAGGTACTCCTGCAGGCTCATTTCCTCCTGCTGGACACGGGAGAAGCGGTTTTGCACATGATCGAAGATGCTCATCGAAGCCTCCTGTTTGCCTTACCCCCCTGACCATCGATCCGTATGGCCACCGTGGGTTACTCATCAGCCTAGACACTTCGGGGCAGAGTGGGTGGCAAAGAATCAACGCAAGGTAAGGATAATCATGAGAACGCAGGGCGTGCCAAGGGTTCGATCAGCGCATGGTGATAATTAAACGCTACTTGAACGCAGACGCCACGAACTGCCCGCCCCGGCCCCGCGCAGCCCCAGCCCCCTAGCCGATAGCCTCCCTCCCGCTTCAGGCAACCGTTGCATGTCTATTGTCGTGCTTGCGACATCTCAGGAGGGAAAGGCAAGCATGGTCGCGCCTGCAGGCCTCATGAGGAATTCAATGAGCAGGGATGACGCCACGAGGCCCAAACCCCCGGCCAGCATGGCGAACCTTGAGTGATGCCCCAGCACGGAAACGCCTCCGGGTGGGCGTGAGAAGGTCATGACGGCTGCCACTCTCAGGTAGTAATACAGCGAAACCAGGGTATTGAGCACCGCGATTACGGCCAGCCAGGCATGGTCGGCCTCCAGCGTCACCTCGAACAGCAGGAACTTGCCGAAAAAGCCAACCAATGGCGGAATGCCCACCAGCGACAGCATGGCGACGATGAGCAGCGACGCCGCCAGGGGTTGTGTCCGTGCCAGGCCACGGTAGTCGTCGAGATCGGTTCGCCCGCGCAGATGCGTGATCACGGCGAAGGCCGTCAGGTTGGCCAGCGCATAGGCGGCAAGGAAGACAAGCAGTGCCGTGGCGGCATCCGTGGCGCGTCCGATGATGGCCACGGCCATCAGCGCATAGCCGGACTGAGAGACCGACGACCAGCCCAGCAGCCGGCGAACATCGTTCTGGCGGAGTGCCGCCAGGTTGCCCAGGGTCATGGTGGTCGCCGAGACCAGGGCCAGCAGCCAGGTCAGCCCTTGCTCGACGGGCAATAGCGCCACCAGACGCGCCAGCGCCAGCGCTGCCCCCACCTTTGGGGCAACGCTAAGCAGCGCAGCGATCGGCGCTGGCGCCGCCTGGGCGACATCGGGCATCCAGGCATGCGCGGGGAATGCCGCCAGCTTGAAGGCGAGCCCCAGGATCACGCAGCCCATGGCCACGCTGAGAGCAAACCGGTCGCTCTGGGCCAGGAAGGCGGACAGCACGCGGTAGTCGGTGTCGCCGACCAGGCCGAACAGCAGGACCACCCCGACACACAGCAGCGCATTGGCCAGGGCGCCGATCAGAAAATATTTCATGCCCGCTTCCAGCGCCGGCGCAAACCCGCGGTGGTAGGCCACCAGCGGGTAGCTGGCCGCCGAGGAGAGCAGCACGCCGAGCAGCAGCTCCATGCTATCGCCTGCCGCCGCCATGACCATAGCGCCCAGCAGCGCGAACAGGCACAGCGCATAATACTCGCCATGCCGCGGGTCGCTGCGCATCCAGTCCGGAGACATGGCTACGGCGAGCGCGCCGCTACCCAGTATGATGAGTTTGGCCAACGAGGCAGGCGCATCCAGGATCCACACCCCCGTGAACGTCAACGAAGGCGCTGCCGGCCACTGTACGATCACGGCGACCAAGGCGATCGTCAGCGCCACCAGCGCCGCCCCTGCCAGCCAGCCCTGGCGCGAGTGCGGCATGAAGGCGGCACCCAGCACGATCACCACCGCCCCGATCAGCAGCGCAAGTTCGGGGGTCAGGTCCGCCACGGGCATCAGCGTCCTCCGCTCAGCAGGCTCGCCGAGGCCTCAACCACGTCGAGCAGAAAGTGTGGCGCCACACCGATCGCCACGATACCCAGCGCCAGGACACCGAGCACACCGATTTCGGCACGGTTGAGGTCGGGGAAATTTTCCAGGTGCTCGGGCAGCCGACCGAAGAACAGCCGCCACAGCAAATCCAGAAACAGCGCCGCGGTGATCACGATGCCCAGTACCCCCAGCACTGCCAACCAGGGGTAGACGGCGAAGGTTCCGGTAAACACCTGAAACTCGGCAACGAAGCCGGCCAGCCCCGGCATTCCGAGGCTGGCGAAGGCGGCCAGCACGGTCAACGCGGTCAGCTGCGGCGCCCGACGAGCCAAGCCACCGTAGCGCGCCATGGCATAGTCCTCCGTGCTCTGCCACAGCGAACCGCTGATCAGGAACAGTGAACCGGTGATCAGGCCGTGGGCAACCATCTCCACCGTGGCACCTGTCAGCGCCAGTTGCCGCGCCTCGTCATGCCCGCCGACCAGCGAAGCGGCCACGGCGATCCCCAGCACGGTGTAGCCCATGTGGTTGATCGAGGTGTAGGCGATACGCCGTTTGAGGTTGCTCTGGCCCAGCGCCACCAGGGCGCCGTAGAGGATCGCCACCAGCGCCAGCAGCGCCACCGGCAATGCGAAGCGGGCGAAGGTTTCGCCGAGCATGGCCAACGGCAGCCGGATCATGCCGTAGGTCCCCATCTTGAGCATCACCCCGGCGAGAATCGCCGAGGCCGGCCCCGGCGCATCGACGTGGGCCTGGGGCAGCCAGGTATGCACCGGTACCAGCGGCGTCTTGATCGCCAGCCCCAGCATCATGGCCAGGAACACCAGGCTGGCATAGGCACCGCTGCCCGCCAGCGGCTGCTGCTCGATGATGGTGCGCATGTCGAATGTCGGCGAGTCGAGCGAGAGATATAGCGCGATGATGCCGAGCAGCAGCGCCAGCGAACCGGCAAAGGTATAGAGGAAGAACTTGAAGGCGGCGAGCTGGGGCTCGCCATGTCCCCAGCGTCCAATCAGGAAGTACATGCCCACCAGGGTGAGGTCGAAGCAGACGTAGAACATCAGCAGATCGAGGGCCAGGAAGACACCCAGCGACACACCATGCAGGAACAACAGCCAGGCATAGTACTGGCGCGCCCGTCCTTGTGTATCGAATGGATAGACAATGGCCGCCAAGAACAGTACGGCACTCATGGTCGCTACGGCCAGGGCAATGCCATCGACGCCGACCCGATAGGCCATGCCCAGCGACGGCACCCACTGCACCTCGTCGACGTGTTGGAACAAGGCACCGCTCGGATCGAACGCCAGCCAGGCCACCACCAGGGCCAGCAGCGAAACGCCGGACCAACCCGCCGCGATCCAGCGCGCCTGACTGGCGCTCCAGCGTGGGATCGCAGCGAGCACGAGGGCGCCCAGCAAGGGAGCGAACAGCGCGACGGTCAGCATCACAGAAAGGCTCCTAACAGCAGAAACAGGAAAAACGCAGCGAGTCCGGCAACCATCATGGTGTAGTAGTGGTGGGTCTGGCCGGATTGGGTGGCCTGGGCCCAGCGTCCTCCGGCATCGACCCCTTTTGTCAGCCCGCTAGGCAGGCCGTCGGCCAGCCACTCGCCGCGTCGAGCGTTGAAATCGGCAAGCCATTGCCAGCAGCGGGCCGTCATCATCAGGCCGGCATCGACGACCCGATCGTCACCGCGTGCCAGGCCTCGGGCAGTGCCGCGAATGCCCAAGGCGAGCTGGGTGGCAGGAGCATCGAATACGCAGTCATCGAAGCGTGCCAGAGAGTGGGCGAATCGCATGACGCCATCTGCCACCCCTTGATGCAGCGTCAGCAGGCCGAGCCAGCCGGCCAATACGGCCTGCCATGCCGGCTTGGCCTCAGGTGCGCTCCTGCGGGTGGCCCAAAGCCCCACGCCGATACCCAGCGCCACGAGTATCAGCGACACCACCATCAGCCATGCATGCTCCTTGGGCAGTACGATTCCCAAGAACGCGGCGATTGCCTCGGAGAACGGCCGCCACCAGAGCAATGAAAGCATCAGCGTGACAAGTGCCAGCCCCGTCAGCGCAATCCGCTCCCCCCACGCTGGCGACCGGCCCGAGGAGCGTTGCCGTTGCGAGCGACCGAAGGCCAGCCGCTGGAAGCGCGTGGCATACAGCGCACTGAGTCCGCCCGCAAAGGCTATGCCCAGGGCCAGCCAGGTCGAGACGTCGGCTGCGGCGGAGGCGATCTGCTCCTTGCTCCAGGCCGCGCCCAGCGGCGCCACGCCGGCCAGTGCCAGGCACAGCACCAGGCTCAGTCCCGCCACGCCAGGCAGCACACGCCCCAGACGCATGTCGGCCAGCCGGTAGCTGTCGACGCGCCGCTCGGCCAGCCCCGCAACCAGGAACAGCCCCGCCTTGAGGCAGGCATGGGTGATGGCGTGCAGCAGCGCCACGCCGGGGAACCCAGCCCCCACGGCCACCCACATCAGCCCATACTGCGCCGATGTGGAAGCGGCCAGCAGCCGCTTGGCGTGGCCCTGAAAGCTCGCCACCAGGCCTCCGATCAGCGCCGTGGCCAGTCCCAGGAAAACCACCAAGGGAGAAAACCAGGCGGCCTGCTCGAGCTGTGGCGCCAGCCGAGCGAGCAGAAAGGTACCGGCGGCGACCATGGTCGCCGAATGCAGCAATGCCGAGGCCGGGACCGGGCCGGCCATGGCGGCGAATAGCCAGGCACTGAACGGCAGCTGCGCGGACTTGGCCGCCGCCGCCAGTACGATGCCGGCCACGGCGACCTGCAATAGCCCACCCGAGAGTTCGCCGAGGGCGGCATAGCCGAAGCCGCCGGTGCCGGCAAACAAGGCCGCTGCGGCGATGTAGAGCCCCAGGTCACCCAGTCGAGTGACGAGAAATGCCTGCATCGCCTGGCTCGGGATACCCTCCTCCTGCCAGCGATGCAGGATCAAGCCCCAGGAACAGGCCCCGACCAGCTCCCAGGCCACCAGCAGGGTCAGCAGGTCGCTTGCCAGCACAAGCAGCTGCATGGCGCCGACGAACGCCAGCAGCAGTGCCACCAGGCGACGCGGCGCCTGACTGACATGGACCGCGGCATAGAGCGCTACCGGCAATGCCACCAGCGGTACCAGCCAGGCGAAGATGTCGCCTGCCGTGGAGCGCTCCAGTCCCAGCGACAGGGACTCGCTCCAGCGAAAGCTCGCCGCCGTCCCGGCGTTCAGCGAGAGGCCCGTCACGGCAAGGGCCAGCACTAGCGCCACTCCCGCCGAGAGTCCGAGAGCCAGCGGCCCAAGGCGTCGCCCTGCCCCATACAGCAGCAGCGCCAGCAGCCACGGCGTCAGCGGTACGACCCAGAGCGTCATTGCTTCAGCTCGCTCAAGGCTTCGGTCATGTCGGCCTGCTTGGCGCGAAACACGGCCACCACCAGGGCAAAGCCAAGCGCCATCTCGATCGCCATGACCGCCATGACCACGATGGTCAACAGCTGCCCTTCGGGGGCACCGGTGCCGCTATAGGCCCAGAAAGCCACTGCGGCCAGCATCACCCCGTTGAGCATCAGCTCGAGGCCCATCATCAGCATCACGAACGATTGCTGGGATAGCGCCCCGTAGAGGCCGATCCCGATCAACGCTGCGGCAAGAATGAGAAGTGTGGTGAGTGTCATGTCGCCCTCCTGGCCTCGTCCTTCATCGTTCCCTGTCTTCGTCATTCAATGATGGTGGTGAGCGTGCTCTTCCTCCTCCTCTTCGCTCGGCTGACCAGCCGGCTCGCCGCCGGGCTCGAGGCCTGGCGGCATCGACCCCTCGTCGGCGCGACCGTAGCGTCCACGTCGACTCGACAGCACCACCACACCGACCATGGTCGTCAGCAGCACGACACCGGCGGTCTCGAAGACCAGCATCGAATCACCGAGCAGCTCGCGGCCAAGCGAGATCACCGGCGCATGCTCCACCGGCAGCGGCGCATCGGGAAAATCGCTGAGCACGGCCACCGCCGAGAGCACGAAAAAGGCAGCAACACCGGCAACAATGGCGACGCGCTCCTGGTGAACCATCTTCATCGGATTGAGCCCGGCCGGGTTCATCATGAACATGACCATGAACAGCGCCATGACCATCATCTCGACGGCCATCATGAAGAACATCGCCACGCCCAGGTATTCGGCGGTCAGCAGGATCATGATCCCGCCCACGGCAATGAACGACAGCAGCAGGAAGAACGAAGCTCGCACCATCGAATCGGTGCAGAACACTCGCCAGCCGGTGAGAACGGAGAACGTCGCCAGCACCCCAAAGGCGATATGTGTACCGAGACTCGGCGTCATGACATCTCCTTGGCCTCGCTCAGGCCATCCATAGGGCTACTGCCCCGGCCCAGATCAAGTCGACGAAGGAGAGCGGCAGCAGCACCACCCACATCAGCGTCACGCAGCGCTCGGGCGCGAGCCTGGGCAGCCGGCGCCCCAACCACAGCAGCGCGACCAGTACCGCCAGGCTCTTGATCAGCAACCAGGCCGGCCCCGGCAACCAGGGACCCAACCAACCTCCAAGGAAAGCGGTAGCTGCGATGGCACTGAAGGCCACCAGCATGGCGGCACGCGCCAGCGCCCATACCAGACGCGGCGGGCCCGAGCGCTCCACCGCGGTGCCGCCTGAGAGGTCCGTCGAGTCGGCCAGGTCGAGCGGCCCCCAGAAGGTCAGCCCCAGACCCACCACCAGAAACAGCGGCAGCCCCAACGGTTGGGAAACCACGTGCCAGAGCGACGTCTGCGCCGCTACCACCTCGGTCAAGCGCAGCGACTCGGCCGGCAGCGCCACGCCGATCAGCACGAACATGCTGATCAGCAGGTAGGAGAGCCCCAGGGCGACGTAGCGGTAGGCGCCGATCAGGGCCAGGTGAGAGTTGGCCGACCAGCCGTGCAGGAAGATCACCACCGTGGCCAGCGCTTCCAGGCTGCCCCACAGCACCAGGCTGGTCGCCAGGTCGACCCCGACCAGCGTCGGCGACCACGGCACCAGCGCCAGCCCCGTGGCGGCCAAGGCCAGGTAGAGCGCCGGTGCCAACCGCCAGGCGGGAGCGTCCGGTGCCTCGGTGGTCGTGGCCTGCTGCGTCATCAACCAGGCGGCGCTGGCCAGGGGAGCGAGCCAAACGCTTCCCGCCTGGGTCGGGCCCGTCGCCATCAAACGGTCTAGCACCGCCACGAGATAGGCGCCCAGGCCGGCCACCAGCCAGGCTATCAGCCACGGCAGGATCAGTTGATCGAGGATCATACGCGCCCCTCCCGGTCGCCGGTGGCACGATGAGGCTGCCAAGGCTCCTCAAGGGGATGCAGATCGAGGGCGCTGACGTCCAGGCTGGCCAGGGTCATCAGCGCTTCGCCCCACTCCAGCCCCGGCAGGACCTCGCCCAGCAGGTCGCTCTTGTCGTGAGGAAAGGCATCGGTCCAGGGGCCGCGTGGGGTCTCGACGGCAGCGGTCTCGGCGGTCTTCAGGTCGTGGCGAGCGGCCTGTCCGGCCAGCGCCAGCGACTGCTCGATCTCGTCGAGCCACTGTTGCCAGCGAGCCGCCGTATCGCCCGCGTCGCGGCAGATCGGCGCAAAGCCGAGCCGGCGGTAGTGCGTGTCCTGGCTGCGCAGGTCCTGATCGAGGCCTGCCGCCCGTGCCGCCGGGCCACCGAGTTGCCGCGCCTGCTCTTTGTCCAAAACACCGCGACCTGGCTCGGGCAACGCCAGCCGCCACAATCCCCCGCGCTCCAAGGAGCGGCGCAGGCCTGCGATATCGCTGTTGGGGCTCAGTTGCCCCGCCATGCGCAAGGTTCGTTCAGCCAGCCTCGGCCAGCCCGCGATCCATAGCCCCCGGTAAAGCCGGCGTAGGTGATGGCGAGCCCGGCTCAGCTCAAGCTCGGCGATTGGCACCGGCGCCTGGCGAGCCGCATGGAAGATCGGCTCGACGACGCTGGCGAAGGGCTTGCGCGTGACCGTCCAGGCCTGCACCAGGTCGCCCTGCAGGCTGACCTCTGCCTGCAGGCCCGACGGCAACGCGGAATGAAACGGCCCCAGCCGGAAGGTCAGCGTATCCAGGGTCAGGCCATCGCGAAGATCGTCCTGCATGTTCATGGCCATGGGCCGACCGTAGGGTGTGCCCCCCATCATGCCCTCGCCGCCATGACCATCGTCGCCGAGCCCTTCCCAGGGATTCGGCGGCTCGTCCGGCAGCACCCGGGGCGCACTGTCACGCCCGCCCAGCACCAGCTCGCGATGCGTTTCGACCAGTGTCTGGGGCAGCGCCTCGATGACGTCGATACGTATGGGGTCGCGCAATGCCTCGAACGGCTCGCAACAGCACCACACGCTGGCGAACGGGGCGGGCAACTGGTCGTGGACACGGCGCAGGTCATCGCGCCAGCCGGTCGGGATATCGCCCGCCACCAGCAGCATGCTGGCATGGCGAGGCGTGTCGACGAGGCGAATGCCCGGCGAGAGCGCGAGCGTTTCGCGCAGCGGGCCGATTCGCGCCCCCTCGGCCAGGAAGACGGCCGCCGGCGCACGAGCCGCCAGGCGACGTTGCCAGCTCACTGCCACCGGAACACCCCCTCACGCCAGGCGTAGACGATGCCCACCGACAGGATGGCCAGGAACATGCCCATCTCCATGACCGCCGTGGCGCCCTTCTCGACGAACACCACCGCCCACGGATACATGAACATCATCTCCATCTCGAAGGCGATCAGGAGCAACGTCATGGGATAGTAACGGATATGGTAGCGGCTCCAGGCATGGGTATCGGGGCTGCCACCACCAAGGAAAGGTGCCCGCTGGGAGTAGGTTGGCTTTGGCTGTCCGCGGGCCGGCAACCATTGCAGCAGCCATCCAAGGCCCAGGGTGGCCATCAGAACGGTTGTCAGGGTGAGAAGCGCCATGCGAATCCCTCGCGTTGCGTTCACGAAACCCAGCAGGAATCAAGAGGGGTTTCCATCCCCTTGGGCGATTATCAGGTCCGGGTCCCTCATAGGGTAGTTGCCGCATTCGACAGGAACAAACGTCGCGCATGGCCCTCCCTCACGACCAGGTTGCTGTCGCCCGGGGGGCTGGCAGCCCTACTCCAGCGTCTCGAGGTAGGCCGCCATGTCCAGGGCGTCCTGCTCGGTCACGCCCAGATCCGGCATGGCAGTGAGCGGATCCACCTCGGTGGGGTGGCGCAGCCAGTGCACCATATTCTCGGGCGTGTTGGCGAGCACCCCGGCGATATAGCGCCGTCCGCCGATGCCCGCGAGCGGCGGGCCGACGTCAGAATGCGGTCCCACCGTGCCCGGAATACGATGACAGGCGATGCAGGCATAGCCGTACATGGCCATCTTGCCGCGCTCGGCGTCGGGCGTCGCGGCCCGTCGCGCCTGCGCAGGGGCACTGACGTCATTCCTGTCGGCGCCCTCCTCGGCGCGTTCCTCGGTCACCATGGCCTGGTACTCGGCAGGGCTTAGCTCGGGCAGGCGCATGACGAAGGCGGTGATATTCCAGATCTGCTCGTCGGTGTACTTGAAGCGCCAGCTCGGCATGCCGGTCATCTTGATGCCGTGCTTGACCGACCAGAACACCTCGGCAGCACTCTTGGCTTTTGCCGTATGCGCCAGATTGGGCGGTACCGGCGTCATGCCCTTGCCCACGTCGTCGCGACCTACCCCAGGTGCCCCATGGCACTGCACGCACTTGCGCTGGAAGATGGGCCGGCCCTGCTCTGCCATTTCCGCCGTCAACCTGGGCGTCTCGACCTCTTCGGCGCGCTGGCGAATGGAACGATCCAGGGCCATGTTGAGCACGGTGAAGACGGGCTCGGTATGCTGCTGCAGCGCCGAGACGTTATAGGCGCCCCAATAGACGAAGCCTGCCGCACCTACCCCCATGGCGACCACCAGCGCCGCAATGGCGATGCCGACATGTATCTCGATCCGCTTGCGGATCTTCCGGACGGAGTCTTGGCGGTTCTGATTCTTCATTTCAGTGTGTACAGGTAGGCGGTGATATCTCGTGCGTCGCTTTCGCTGACGCCCATGTTCGGCATGGCCGTGCGCGGGTCGACCGCTTCCGGCTCGCGAATCCAGCGCATCATGTCGTCGGGCGTGTTGGGCAGCACCCCCGCCAGGTAGACACGCTTGGCAATGCGCTCGAGTGACGGCCCGGTGCGCCCATCTGCTCCGCCGATGCCGGGGATGACATGGCAGCTGCCGCAGCCGTACTCACGGACCGCCGCCTGGCCCACTTCCGGGTCGCCTGGCGGCGGCTCGGCTTCGTCACTGCTGCAGCCGCTGGCAATGAGCAGCGGCAGCAGCAAGAGGAGCACAGTTCTCGCTGTCATAGGCACGGCCCCAGAAAGAAGTTGGGAACACCTTCGGCCACGACGAGCAGCGCGGACAACGCGCTGATGAGCAGCCCCATGACCGCCATGAAGCGGATTCGCCCCGCCTCGCCATCGCCGGAGCCCGGCCAGTGCCGCCCGGCGCGGCCCCACTGTCGCCAGGCCACCGCGACGCCCGCCAGGCTCAGCAACAAGGTGACCAGGGTCGTGGCGTGCAGCATCCACATGGAGCCGGCTTCGCAGGCCCGGGATACCAGCAGGTAGCTGCCCAGCAGGTGCAGCGCCCAGGCGCCGGGGCCGATCACCCAGCCGAGCCACAGCATCAAGGGGTGCAGCAGCACGCCGCGTTTCGATTCACTGGCCATAGACGCGCGGCCCCCAGTACAGGAGTAGATAAAAGGGAATCCAGGCGAAGCAGACGAAATACCAGTAGTTGGTATCGACCACGACGCCGATCTGTCGCTGCTGGGTGAAATAGCCGCGCCAGGCGAGGATGGCGACCACCGCACTGCCGAAGACGATCGACGTCACGTGAACGTAGTGAAAACCGGAGATGGTCCAGACGATCGAACCGTAGGCGTGGTCCTTCCAACTGAATTCATAGGCCATGAGCTCCAGCGAGCGCAGCACCAGCACCGCCGTCGCCAGCAGCACGCTGGCGGTGACGCCGATGGCCAGCCCTCGCTTGTTGCCACGATTGATCGCCTGGCCAGCCAGGAACATGGTCAAGCTGCTCAGCATCAGCAGCCCCAGATTGATGCTCGGCCACAGCATGGGGGGAGCCGACTCGCCGCTCGGCGGCCAGACGTCGGCATAGGCCGCCAGGTACATGTAACTGACGCAGAAGGTCAGCACTACCGCGGACTCGATCGTGATCAGACCGAGGATGCCCCACCACAGCGGTGCCCGCCGGTCCGGGTTGAAGCGAATCATTTCCGCGACGTCGATACCTTGCACGACTCTCATCAATCGTCCCTCCAGGGCCGGCGTGGCCAGAACCAGGCCACCAGGGTGAAGGCCACCAGAAAGAAGGCGATCACGAAGAAGATCGGATGGAAGATGATGCCGATGAATCCCATCGAGGCGGCCAGCGCCGAGACGAACGGCCAGATGGTCGGCTCGGGCAGCACCTGCACTCCCACGGGCTTGGCGTCCAGCATGCTGGTGAGCACCACCTCGCGGCGGTCGTTGCGCAGGCCGGTCACCACTGCACGTTCACCCGCCTTCTCCCAGTCCCACAGCGGCCAGCGGCTCTCAACCATGGGGATATGGCGAAAGTTGTAGGAGGCCGGCGGCGAGTCCGCCGCCCACTCCAGGGTCGGCGCCCCCCAGGGGTTGGGCTCGGCCCGCCGACCGCGAAACAGGCTCCAGATGGCATTGATCAGTGTGACGCCGAAACCCGCCGCCAGCACCAGGGAGCCGAACGTCGCCAGCAGGTTGAGGTCGCCCCAGCCCATCTCCTCGACGTAGGTGTAGATGCGCCGCGGCATGCCCTCGAGCCCCAGCTGGTGCATGGGGAAGAAGGTCACGTTGAAGCCGATGAAGGCCAGCCAGAAGCTCCACTTGCCGGCCGTTTCGCTCATCATGCGGCCGGTGATCTTGGGCCACCAGTAGTAGGTCGCGCCGATCAGCGGGAAGACCGCCCCGCCGATCAGCACGTAGTGGAAGTGAGCGACAAGGAAAAAGGTATCGTGCACCTGGGTGTCGAAGGGGATGGACGCCACCATGACGCCTGTCAGCCCGCCGATGACGAAGATGGCGAAAAATCCCAGCACCCACAGCATCGGCGTGGCGAAGCGGATCTTGGCCCCCCACAGCGAGGCAATCCAGCAGAAAATCTGTACCCCACTGGGAATGGCAATGGTAGCGCTGGCGGCGGTGAAGAAGCTCATGCCGAGCTGGGGCAGGCCGGTGGTGAACATGTGGTGCACCCACAGGCCGAAGCTGACGAAGCCGATGGCCACCACCGACAGCACCAGTGCCGTGTAGCCATAGATCGGGCGCCGGGTGAAAGTGATGATGATGGTCGAAATCATGCCCAGCGCCGGCACCAGGATGATGTAGACCTCGGGGTGACCGAAATACCAGAACAGATGCTGCCATAGCAGTGGCTCACCGCCGCTCTCGACGATGAAGAACTGGGTGTCCACCAGCCGGTCGAGGATCAGCAGCGTACTGCTGACGATCACCGCCGGCATGGCGAAGACGATCATGAATGACATCACCAGCGCCGCCCAGACGAACAGCGGCATGCGATTCAGCGACATGCCCGGTGCGCGCATCCGCAGTGTGGTGACGATCAGCTCCACCGCCGCGGTCAGCGCCGATACCTCGATGAAGGTGATCATGGTCGTCCAGACGTCGACCCCGTAGCCTGGCGAGTAGAGCTTGCTCGACAGCGGCACGTAGTTGAACCAACCGGCATTGGGCGCCATGCTCAGCAGCAGCGAACCGAACAGCACGATGCCACCGATCAGGTAGACGTAATAACCGAAGGCGTTGAGCCGGGGAAAGGCCATGTCGCGCGTACCGACCATCAGCGGCACGAAGTAGATGGCGAAGCCCTCCATCACCGGAATGGCGAAGAAGAACATCATCACCGTGCCATGCATGGTGAAGAACTGGTTGTAGAGCTCCGGCCCGAGCAGCTGCTGCTCGGGGCCGGCCAGCTGCAGGCGAATCAGGATGCCGAGGATCCCCGCCAGAATAAAGAAGATAAAGGCGGTGATGATGAAGCGCTTGCCGATCATGCGCTGGTTGACGTGAGTGAACCAGCCTAGCAACCCGCCGGGCGAGTGCCAGGTGCGCTCCAGCCTCGCGGTCTCGTCCGGCGAATCGGTCACCGCGTAAGGGTCGACGGGTTTCTCGCGCGTCATTCCAGACTCTCCAGGTAGGCGAGCAGTGACTTCAGCTCCTCCGGTGTCAGTTCGCTAGGTGGCATCTTGTTGCCCGGCTTGACGTGCTGCGGATCGGAGATCCAGCCGCCAAGGTGGCCGATGCGGTTGGGCACCGTGGCACCCGCCAGCGTGCGGCGGCTGGCGAGATGGGTCAGGTCGGGCCCCTCTTCGCCGCTGGCCGATGTGCCGCGGATCGCATGGCACCCGGCGCAGCCGGCCTGCATGAACACCTCCTGGCCGTCTACCTGCGCCTGCATTTGCGGTGCGGACGCCGGCTGGCGCTGGCCCTCCAGCCAGGCGTCGAACGCTTCGGGCTCTTCGGCCACCAGCAGGAAGGCCATCAGCGCATGCTGGGTACCGCAGTATTCCGCGCACTGCCCGCGGTAGACGCCGGGTTCGTCCGCCGTCAGCGAGGTGACGTTGGTACGCCCCGGCATCATGTCCGTCTTGCCCTGCAGGTTGGGTACCCAGAAACTGTGAATGACGTTGTCCGACTTGAGCAGAAAGCGCACCGGCTCGCCGACGGGGATGTGGATCTCGTTGGCGGTCGTGGCGATACGCTCTCCCGCCTCGTCCAGGTAGTGGACCTCCCACCACCACTGCTTGCCGATGACCTCCACGGTCATGGCATCGTCGGGCAGTGGGGCATCGATCACCCGGCCGATGGAGAAACTCGACAGGGCGAAGGGAATCGTCGCTGCCAAGGGCAGAATGATGCCGCCGGCGATCACGAGGTTGCGGCTCTGACGGGCGTTCAGTGGCAGTGCGATCTGCTTGCGCCGGGCACGCAGCACGGCCACCGCCAGCAGGCTCAGCACCAGCAGCGTGACGAAGGTGGCAACCAGCAGCGTAGGCCACCACAGTCTGGCGATCAGATCGGCGGCCGCCCCCGCCGGATCGAGCGTCGACTGAGGGCCTTCGCAGGCGGCCAGCAACGGGGCGGCAACCCCGACCAGTCCGGTTGAACGTATGTGCTTGCTGAAGGACATCGCGGTGACAATCCATTGCAACGTGCGTGCGCGAAGCGACAGTTGCGGGTGCATTCCATGCATATTCGATAGACGCACTGTGGGCGCGTCGAGGATTCGGAGCCGGTTCGTCGCCCTGCTCCGCCTTCACCCTAGTACAGGTTGGCGTGGCCTGCTCATCGCTGCAGGCAGTGGTCACCGTTTATTACGCTTACCCAACCAGCGATTACATTGACCCCTGGCGGCGACAGCTCTCCTACCACTGCCGGCCTGGCGTTTCACCAGCGGTGAAGTTCGCTATGCTGATTGGCAAACTTCAGGTGGCTGCCCGCCGCCACGGCAAAGGAAGCAAATGCTTGAATTCGAGCAAACATTGGGCGTCTTGCTGCCCTGGGAATTCTCACCGTCCTGGATCGCTGCCTGTCTGCTTGCAGCGGGCCTGTATCTGCGTGGCCTGCAGCGTCACCGCCATCAGGGCCGGGCGGTGGGCTTCTGGCGCCCGTTCGCCTTTCTGCTGGGCGTTGGTGCCGTATATGCGGTGACGCAAACCCACTACGACTACCTGTCGCAGTACATGTTCTTCACCCATCGTGCCCAGCACCTGGTCCTGCATCACGCGGCCCCGTTCCTCATTGCCCTGGCCGCGCCGTTGCCGGTTCTGGCGACCGGCATGCCGAATCGTCTTCACCACCCTCCGGGTCGGGCCGCGATTGCCCGGACCTTGCGACCGGCGTACCGTCTGCTGCAACATCCGGCGATGGCGCCACTGCTGTTCGTGGGGTTGATCTACTTCTGGCTCATTCCAGAGATCCACTTCGATGCCATGCTCAGCCGCGAGCTCTACCAGATCATGAACTGGAGCATGCTGCTGGATGGGCTGCTGTTCTGGTTCCTCGTGCTCGATCCACGCACGCCGCAACAGGGCGGCCTGGGGTACGGGATGCGCATCCTGGCGCTGCTGGTGGTGATTCCCCCCCAGATTCTGCTGGGGGCCTACCTGACCTTCAGCGAGAACGTCCTGTTCGACGTCTACGCCGTCTGCGGTCGCGCCTGGCCGCTCTCACCGTTGACGGACCAGCAGTTGGGCGGCCTGATTACCTGGATCCCCGCCTCGATGATGAGCGTGGCCGGCGTGCTGATCGTGATCCGCAGCATGCTCTCCGGCAAGGGCGACACGCGCCTGGGCGAACCGGAGCAGGAAAAAGGAGTCCCGCAGCCATGACATTCATGATGCCCCGTTACGCTTCGCCGAAGCGACGCTCCCTGCGCCACGCTCGGGCTCTAGCGCTGGCAGGGCTTCTGGCGCTGGGCGTCTTGCTGACGGGCTGCACCGATCCGGGCTGGCAGACCAAGGACATCTCCGGCCTTATGCCACCCCTGGCGTTCGAACTCACCGACGAGTCGGGAGAGGTAGTCGAGGCCGAGGCCTTTCGCGGCGATGCGACGCTGCTGTTCTTCGGCTTCACCCACTGCCATGACGTCTGCCCGGCTACCATGGCGCGTCTCGATTCGATCCTGGATGCGCTCGGCGCAGAGGCACGCGACGACCTTCGGGTACTGTTCGTCTCGGTGGACCCGGCCCGCGACGATCCCGCGTCCCTGCGCGAATACACCGCGAATTTCGGCCCCGAGTTCATCGGACTCACCGGCAGCGACGACCAACTGGATGCCCTGACACGCCGCTACCGCGTGACCTATGGCTATGGGGAAAAGAATGCCGAGGGACACTACATGGTGTCCCACCCCAGCGCGATCTTTGCCTTCGCTCCCGACGGCGAGGCGCAGTTGCTCATTCGCCAGGACGACGCAAGGGAGGCGGTGGTGAGCGATCTGCGCCGACTGATGGCCAGCGGGTAAGGCGACGGTCTACAGCCCCGCCGCCACCCGCGTGCCCTGGTCGATGGCGCGCTTGGCATCGAGCTCGGCGGCCTCGTCGGCCCCGCCGATCAGGTGCACCGCCACGCCGGCCTCCTGGAGCGGCTCAAGCAGTTCGCGGACCGGATCCTGACCGGCGCAGATCACCACGTTGTCGACCTCGAGCAGGCGCGGCTCCTCGAGATGGCGGATATGCAGGCCGTCGTCATCGATGCCCACGTATTCGCAGCCGGCCAACGCCTCGACGCCGCGGTGGCGCAGCGAGGCCCGATGCACCCAGCCGGTAGACTTGCCCAGCCCCTTGCCGGGCTTGGAAGACTTGCGCTGCAGCAGGAAGACCTGACGCGGCGTCTCGGGACGCTCGGGGGGGCGAATGCCGCCACGCTCGGTAACCGCGAGATCCACGCCCCACTCGGCGCACCAGGCTTCGCGGTCCAGCGAAGGATGCCCCACATGGGTGAGCAGCTCGGCCACGTCGAAGCCGATGCCACCGGCACCGATGATCGCCACCCGTCGCCCGACCCGCTCGGGATGCAGGATCGCCATGGGATAGCTCATCACCTTGGGGTGCTCGATACCCGGCAGATCGAGGCGCCGCGGACGCACGCCGCTGGCCAGGATCACCGCATCGAAGCCACGCAGCGTCTGCACGTCGGGTTCGCTGCCAAGCTTCACCGCGACGCCGTGCCTGTCGAGCATGACCTTGAAGTAACGCAGGGTCTCGTCGAACTCCTCCTTGCCGGGGATCTTGCGCGCCAGGTTGAACTGTCCGCCCAGCTCACCGGTACGCTCGAACAGCACCACACGATGGCCACGCTGGGCAGCGGTCAGCGCCGCCGCCATGCCGGCCGGGCCGCCACCGACCACGGCAACGTCACGCGGCGTCTCGGCCGGCTCGATCACGAGTTCGGTCTCGTGGCACGCCTGGGGGTTGACCAGGCAGGAGGTGAGCTTGCCCTGGAAGGTATGGTCGAGGCACGCCTGGTTGCAGGCGATACAGGTATTGATCTCGTCGTCGCGCCCTTCGGCCGCCTTGCTGACCCAGGCCGGGTCGGCGAGGAAGGGGCGCGCCATGGAGACCATGTCGGCATGGCCCTCGGCGAGCACGCGTTCCGCCACCCCGGGCATGTTGATGCGGTTGGTGGTGATCAGCGGGATGGCGAGTTCGGCCTTCATGCGCCGGGTCACCTCGGTGAAGGCCGCCCGCGGCACGCTGGTGACGATGGTGGGTACGCGCGCCTCGTGCCAGCCGATACCGGTGTTGATCAGGCTGGCCCCGGCTGCCTCGATGGCACGCCCCAGGGTCACGACCTCCTCCCAGGTGCTGCCCTCCTCCACCAGGTCGATCATCGACAGGCGGAAGATGATCAGGAAGTCGTCGCCCACCGCCGCGCGGATCCGCGACACGATCTCGATCGCAAAGCGCATGCGATTCTCGAACGGCCCACCCCAGCGATCCTCGCGCTGGTTGGTGCGCAGACACAGGAACTGGTTGATCAGGTAGCCTTCGGAACCCATCACCTCGACGCCGTCGTAGCCCGCCTCCCGCGCCAGGGAAGCGCAGCGCACGTAGGCCTCGATCTGTTGCTCCACCTCCGTGTCGGAGAGTTCGTGCGGCGTGAACGGGTTGATCGGCGCCTGAATCGGCGACGGCGCCACCAGCTCGGGTGAGTAGGCATAGCGCCCGGCATGCAGGATCTGCAGGCAGATGCGACCGCCCTCGGCATGCACCGCCTCGACCACGCCGGCATGGTCGGCTACCTGCTCGGCCCGCTCCAAGGTGGCGGCACCCTGGAAGACGGCACCCTCCTTGTTGGGCGCGATGCCGCCGGTGACGATCAGGCCGACGCCTTCACGGGCGCGCTCGGCATAGAAGGCCGCCAGGCGCGCAAAGCCACCTTGCGCTTCCTCGAGGTTGGTATGCATGGAGCCCATCAGCACACGATTGGGCAGCGTCAGATGGCCTACCTCGAGCGGGCGAAACAGATGAGGATAGCGCACGCCGAACTCCTCCTTGGGTCGAGTCACGGTAATTTCAAACAACTGTATGATAGCCAGACGGCAGGCGCAAAGAAAAGGCGACGCTTTCGCCCAAAGACGAAGTGCGTCTGGCTCTCGCGACAGGAGGTGCCGCGGCTCATGCCCAACGGGCGAAAGCGAAGACGGAGGGAGTATAGACGATACGAAAAGGCCCCGAGCCATAAGCTCGGGGCCTGAAATCGAATGGCGGACCGGACGGGACTCGAACCCGCGACCTCCGGCGTGACAGGCCGGCATTCTAACCGACTGAACTACCGGTCCGCATGGTGGGTGATACCGGACTCGAACCAGTGACCCCCAGCATGTGAGGCTGGTGCTCTAACCAACTGAGCTAATCACCCACGGATATCGCACTGCTGCGATGAGGACTTGCCAAACCAGGACATCATGGCGGACCGGACGGGACTCGAACCCGCGACCTCCGGCGTGACAGGCCGGCATTCTAACCGACTGAACTACCGGTCCACAACAGATGACACCAGTGATGGAAACGATGGCGGACCGGACGGGACTCGAACCCGCGACCTCCGGCGTGACAGGCCGGCATTCTAACCGACTGAACTACCGGTCCGCTGCATGTTTCCTACGTGTTCAGGATTCGCCATCGCCCATGTTTGAGCGCGATGGTGGGTGGTACAGGGTTCGAACCTGTGACCCCCAGCTTGTAAGGCTGGTGCTCTCCCAGCTGAGCTAACCACCCCTGGTCACGTGGCGCTGAATTCTACAGGGATCGGCTTGGTTGTCAATGCCCTGGCCGTGCAAAACGACCAGGGCAGCACGTTTTCTCGAGACGAAAGTGGCTCAACCCCGCGTCGTTCGTATCTTTGCTCACTGCGGCACCCGATGCGCTTTCATGAAAGCGGCGATCGCGGTCGCCCCCTCTTCGATCAGTTCCGCCTGGGTACGACCCGAGCGTCGCCGCGGTTTCCAGTCATGATCGCCATCTTCCAACCAGTGGACGCACGCCCGCTCGCCCAATACATAGCTCTCGACCTCCTCACGGGTGCCAAACGGGTCGCGACTGCCCTGCACCACCAGGGTGGGACTGTCGATTTGCGGCCAATGGGCGAGACGCAAGGTTTCCGGTTTGGCGGGAGGATGGAAAGGATAGCCGCAGAGTATCAACCCAGCCGCTCGTTGGCGCGCCGCCAACAGGCTGGCTACCCGGCCGCCCATCGACTTGCCGCCGAGCCACAACGTACCCCCTTGAGGATGTGTCAGAATGTCGCACCAGCGTGATAATTCTTCTACCAGGCGCTCAACGGGTGGTGGCGGTATTCGCCTGCCTTCATGCTCGGCACGCTGCATGTAGGCGAACTCGATGGCCAGGGTCTGCACGCCCCGTTCGGCAAGCGCATCACGCAATTGATTCATGTAAAGAGAGTGCTGCCCAGCCCCCGCGCCATGGGCGATCAGCAGGCGTCCGGCACCGCCATCCCCCTTCACCTCCAACGGCCCGAGTCCCTCGAAGTACCAGCGTCCTGGCTCCCATACGCCTCCCTGTTCATGCATCTGAATTACCTCAATGGGAACCGCATCTAATCGAGCAAAGTTGGACACACGTCAATTTCCTATACCAGTTTCGCCTGTATCCTTGGTTCAGTCTGTCAGGCGGCTGCGCTAGAATCCGCCCTGCTTTCTAACCTGCATCACCCTCAACCGGGAATCTTGCCGTGGCCTGCGCCACCGCGAGCTCTCGATTCGCGTTCGACGGGAACCTGACATGAGCACAGCACTAGAGCATCCGACCTACAACTACAAGGTAGTTCGGCAGTTCGCGATCATGACAGTGGTGTGGGGCATCGTGGGCATGCTCCTCGGTGTCATCCTTGCCGCACAACTGGTCTGGCCGCAACTCAACCTCGACCTGCCTTGGACGAGCTTCGGCCGCCTGCGCCCGCTGCATACCAACGCAGTCATCTTCGCCTTCGGCGGCTCCGCGCTGATGGCCACCTCCTATTACGTGGTACAGCGCACCTGCCAGACGCGGCTGTTCAGCGACCGACTGGCCGCCTTTACCTTCTGGGGCTGGCAGGCGGTGATTCTGTCCGCCGTCGTCACGCTGCCGCTGGGCTACACCACCACCAAGGAGTATGCCGAGCTCGAGTGGCCGATCAACATTCTGATCGCCGTGGTCTGGGTCAGCTATGCCATCGTCTTCCTGATGACCATCAAGCAGCGCAGGACCTCCCACATCTACGTGGCCAACTGGTTCTTCGCTGCTTTCATCCTGACCGTGGCGGTGTTGCACATCGTCAACAACGCCGCCATCCCGGTGTCATGGATGTACTCCACCTCGATCTACGCCGGCGCCATCGACGCCATGGTGCAGTGGTGGTACGGCCACAATGCGGTGGGCTTCTTCCTGACCGCCGGCTTCCTCGGCATGATGTACTACTTCGTGCCCAAGCAGGCGGAGCGTCCGGTCTACTCCTATCGCCTGTCGATCGTCCATTTCTGGGCGCTGATCATGATCTACATGTGGGCCGGTCCGCACCACCTGCACTACACCGCACTGCCCAACTGGGCGCAGTCGCTGGGCATGGTGATGTCGATCATCCTGCTGGCGCCCTCCTGGGGCGGCATGATCAACGGTATGATGACCCTCTCCGGGGCCTGGCATAAGCTGCGCACCGATCCGACCCTGCGCTTCCTGGTCGTGGCCCTGTCGTTCTACGGCATGTCCACCTTCGAAGGCCCGATGATGGCGGTGAAGACGGTCAACGCGCTGTCCCACTACACCGACTGGACCATCGGCCATGTCCATGCCGGCGCCCTGGGCTGGGTGGCGATGATCACGATCGGCTCCATGTACCACCTGATTCCGCGCCTGTTCGGCCGCACCGAGATGCACTCGGTCGGGCTGATCGCCGTGCACTTCTGGCTGGCCACCATCGGCACCGTGCTCTACATCGCCTCGATGTGGGTCAACGGCATCCTGCAGGGCCTGATGTGGCGCGCCATCAACCCGGACGGCACGCTGATGTACACCTTCATCGAGGCCGTCGAGGCCAGCGGCCCGGGCTACATCGTGCGCTTGATCGGCGGTCTGTTCTGGGTCACCGGCATGCTGATCATGGCCTACAACGTCTTCATGACCGTCAAGCGCAGTGAAGCCGCCAGCCAGCAGCCGATTCCGCAGTCTGCCTGAGTAACCGGGGAAACCGACACCAATGAAACACGAGATCGTCGAAAAGAACGTTGGCCTACTCGCCGTGCTGATTCTGGTGGTGATCAGCTTCGGCGGCCTGGCCGAGATCGTTCCACTGTTCTTCCAGAAGCAGACCACGGAGCCGGTCGACGGCCTGCGCCCTCTCTCCGCCCTGGAGCTGGAAGGGCGTGACATCTACCGCCGCGAAGGCTGCGTCGGCTGCCATTCGCAAATGGTGCGTCCATTCCGCGCCGAGACCGAGCGCTACGGCCACTATAGCGTGGCCGGCGAATCGGTCTACGAGCACAACTTCCTGTGGGGCTCCAAGCGTACCGGCCCGGACCTGGCCCGCGTCGGTGGCCGCTACAGCGACGACTGGCACCGCGCCCACATGTACAACCCGCGCGACGTCGTGCCCGAGTCGATCATGCCGGCCTACCCCTGGCTGTTCGAGCGCACCCTCGACGGCGAGGACACGCCGCGCAAGATGGAGGTGCTGCGCAGCCTCGGCGTGCCCTACACCGACGAGGACATCGCCAATGCCACCCGTGAGGTGCGCGGCGAGCAGGAGATCACGGCGCTGGTCGCCTACCTGCAGCAGCTGGGGACCGTACTCGAGGGCACGCGCTGATCATGGATACCGGTACCTTTCGCGGCATTATCACCGGTCTGCTGATCATCGCCTTCCTCGGCATCGTGTGGTGGGCCTATTCCCGGCGGCGCAAGCCGGACTTCGACGAAGCGGCCCAGCTGCCCTTCGCCGACGAAGACGAACAATCGAACCGAGACCGCAGCGCCTCGCAGCAGGGCTCGCATCGCGAGCAGGCAGGCGAAGCCGATTCCCGTAAAGACAGGGGAGACGAAAACGCATGAGCAATCTATGGGATGACTCCCTTTCCGGGTTCTGGAGCGCCTGGATCATCTTGATAACGCTGGGCTCTATCGCCTTCGCCTTCTGGATCCTGTATGCCAACCGCAAGACCGACAAGGTGCCCGATGCCGAAGGCAACGTGGAAACCACCGGCCATGCCGCCGACGAGATCGAGGAATACGACAACCCGCTGCCGCGCTGGTGGTTCCAGCTGTATGTCGCCACCGTGGTGTTCTCGCTCGGCTACCTGCTGCTCTACCCGGGGCTAGGCAACTTCGCCGGTCTGCTCGGCTGGACCCAGGAAGGCCAGTGGGAAGAGGAGGTGGCCCGCGCCGAGGAGCGCTTCACGCCGATCTTCGCTCAGTACGAGGAGATCCCGATCCCCGAGCTGGCTCAGGACGGCGAGGCCATGCAAGTGGCCGAGCGGATCTTCCTCAACAATTGTGCGGTATGCCACGGCGCCAACGCTCAAGGCGGCTACGGCTTTCCCAACCTGACCGACGACGACTGGCTGTACGGCGGCGAGCCGGAACAGATCCTGACCACGCTGGTCCGCGGGCGCAACGGTCTGATGCCCTCCTGGCAGCAGCTCGGCGAGGAGAACATCGAGAACGTCGCCAACCATGTGCTGTCGCTCTCCGGCCTGGAGCACGACGCCGAGCGCGCCGAGCTGGGCTCTTCGGTCTTCACCTCGGTGTGCGCGGCTTGCCACGGGCCCGACGGTACCGGCAACCAGGCGCTGGGCGCACCCAACCTGACCAACGACACCTGGCTCTATCAGGCACCTGGCCAGAGCGTCCTCGACTCGGTACGCCAGACGCTGCGTAACGGCCGTAACGGCCATATGCCGGCCCAGGAGGCCTACATCGGTGCCGAGCGCGTGCACCTGGTGGCCGCCTATATCTACAGCCTGCGCCTGAACGACTGACGACTCCGCCCGGGCGGGGCAGTGCGACCCACCGTCGCACTGCCCCGCCACCCGACGGGCTCCCGATACAATGAAGCCCACTTCATTGCCTTCCCAAGCGGGCCAGCGCGGCCCGTCGCGAGTCCGACATGAGCAACAAGATTCCCACTCGAGACGTGACCCCGGACGCCGTGGGCCACCACACGCCCCAGACGACGGTTCGCCAGGAGATGTACGCCAGGCGTCGCCACATCTACGTGCGGGAGATAAAAGGGGTCTTCCAGCGCGTGCGCCGTGTGGCGAACTGGCTGCTGATGCTGGCCTTCTTCGGCCTGCCGTGGTTGACCTGGAGCGACCGTCCGCTGATCTGGTTCGATCTGCCCGGGCGAGAGTTCCACATCTTCGCCGCCACCTTCTACCCGCAGGAGTTCGTGCTGCTCTCCTGGCTGTTGATCATCTGCGCCTTCGGCTTGTTCTTCATCACCGTATTCGCCGGACGCGTATGGTGCGGCTATACCTGTCCGCAGAGCGTGTGGACTTTCCTCTATATCTGGGTGGAGCATCGCCTGGAGGGCTCGCGCAATCGCCGCATCAAGCTCGACCGCACGCCGATGAGCCTCGACAAGGCCTGGCGCAAGGGGGCCAAGCACGCCATCTGGCTGGCCATCGCGCTGGCCACCGGGGTCACCTTCGTCGGCTATTTCACGCCGATCCGCGAGCTGGTCGCCGAGCTGCCCACCCTCGAGGCCCATGGCTGGTCCTACTTCTGGGTCGGCTTCTTCCTGGTCTTCACCTACCTCAATGCCGGCTGGCTGCGCGAGCAGGTATGCATTTACATGTGCCCTTATGCACGCTTCCAGTCAGTGATGTTCGATGCCGACACCCTGATCGTCTCCTACGACACCGAGCGCGGCGAACCCAGAGGGTCACGCAAGAAGAGTCTGAGCCACGCCGAGGCGCGTGCAGCCGGCCATGGCGACTGCATCGACTGCGATCTGTGCGTGCAGGTCTGCCCCACCGGCATCGACATTCGCGACGGCCTGCAGTATGAGTGCATCACTTGCGCCGCCTGCATCGATGCCTGCGACAGCGTCATGGACCGCATGAACTACCCACGCGGGCTGATCCGCTACACCACCGAGAACGCGCTGGAAGGAAAGCGGTCGCATATCCTGCGACCTCGCCTGCTCGGCTACTTTGCCGCCCTGGTGGTCATGATCGGCCTGTTCGCCTGGGCGCTGGGCGATCGCATGCCGCTCAATGTCGAAGTCGAGCGCGAGCGCGGCCAGCTCTACCAGATGACCCGTGACGGGCGTATCAGCAATGTCTATACCTTGACGGTGCGCAACCTCGACGAACGGGATCATGTCTATCGACTCGATGCACGCGGCCTGCCAGGTCTCACGCTCGATACCGCGACGCTGGAGGTGCCGGCCGGCAGCACGCGCTTGTTCGCCGTACAGGCCACCGTCGATCCCGCGGCGCTGGAGATGCCCAGCCATCCGATCGAGCTGCTGCTGCAAGCGCAGCACGACGAAAGCATCGCTCTCAAGCGCGAAACCCGCTTCATCGGAAATATCCGGAGATGACCGTCATGTCCACCCCCACGCCCTGGTACAAGCAGTTCTGGCCGTGGTTTCTGATCGGCCTGCTGTTCTCGGCAATCGGTGTCAGCTCCACCTTTGCCGTTCTCTCGGTTCGCTCCTTCGACGGCATGGTGCAGGAGGATTACTATGAGCATGGCCGCGCCATCAACATGGTGCTGGCCAAGCAGCAGCGCGCCCATGCGCTCAACCTTGCCGCCGACCTGCGTATCGACCCGCTGACCAGTGACATCATCGTCCAGCTCGATGGCGACGACCGTCCCGAGCGGCTCCACCTGCGCCTGATCTTCCCCACCCAGGACAACCGCGACCAGGACCTGACGTTGGAGCATGTGCGCGACGGGCACTACCTGGGTCAGGCGCCCGACAACTTGCGCCACCGCTGGTATCTGCAGCTGCAGCCCAGCGCGGAGACGCCCGAGTGGCGCCTGGTGGGCGAGGCGCGCTTTCCCAGCGACGAGAGCTTCAGCCTCACCCCCGGCGTCGAGCGGAGCAGCTGATGAGCGTAGTGACGACCCTTGACGCCTGACGACATGAGTCTGGCTGCCGGCCAGCAACCCCCGGGCCAGTGCTGCTATCACTGCGGCAACCAGGTGCCTGCCCAGGCGCCCTGGTCGATCACTCTGGACGAGGCAACGCACCCCCTGTGCTGTCCCGGCTGCGAGGCGGTGGCCCACGCCATCGTCGAGGGCGGCCTGGCCAGCTATTATCGCTTTCGCACCGAGCTGCCCGAGCGGCCCGACGAACGCCAGGCGGTCAAGGCCGAGACCTGGGCGGTATTCGACGATCCGGGCCTGCAGCAGCAGTTCGTGCATGCCGAAGGCGACGATGGCGAGGTACACGCCACTCTGGCAGTGGACGGCATCACCTGCGCCGCCTGCGCCTGGCTGATCGAGCATCGCCTCAACGCCCTGGAAGGCGTGACCGCCAGCGCCGTCAACCTCACCCATCATCGCGTCCGCGTGGCCTGGGACCCGGCCCGCCTCAAGCTGTCGCGCCTTCTCGCCGAGATGGCCGGCATCGGCTATAGCGCCCAGCCCTACGAGCCGGATGCGGCCCAGCAGCGGTTGCAGTTCGAGGAGCGCATGAACATCCGCCGTCTCATCGTGGCGGCGGTGGGCATGGCCCAGGTGATGATGTTCTCGATCCCGATCTATACGGCCGGTCCCGGCGAGATCAGCGAGGACTTCCTAGCGCTGTTCCACTGGCTGTCGTTCGCCCTGGCCACCCCGGTCGTGTTCTTCTCCGCCATGCCCTTCTTCCGCAATGCCGCGCGCGACCTGCGCGCGCGGGTGCTGGGCATGGACGTGCCGGTTTCCATCGCCATCGGCGGTGCCTACCTCGCCAGCGGCTATGCCGTACTCTCCGGCAGCGGCGAGGTCTATTTCGACTCGGTGACGATGTTCACCTTCTTCCTGCTCTTCGGCCGCTACGTGGAAGCCCGTGCACGACGCCGCAGCGGCCATACCGGCAATGCCCTGACCGGCGCCCTGCCGATCTCCGCCGTGCGCCTCGAGGCGAACGGCGAGGAGCGCATCCTGCCGGCCAGCGAGCTCGTCGCCGGCGACCGGGTGGTGATCAAGCCCGGCCACGGGGTACCCGCGGACGGCGTCATCGAGGAGGGCGAGTCGAGCCTCGACGAATCGATGCTCACCGGCGAGTACCTGCCGGTGACTCGGCGTGTCGGCGACAGCGTCACCGGCGGCAGCCAGAACATCGAGAGCCCGCTGGTGGTGCGTGTCACCCACGCGGGCAAGCAGGCGCGGGTGGCCGGCATCGTCGACCTTACCGACCGTGCCTTCGCCAGCCGCCCGCGCCTTGCGCAGATGGCCGCGCGCATGGCGCACCTGTTCGTGCTGCGTCTGCTGGTGGTGACCGCCTGCGTCAGCGTCGCCTGGTGGTTCATCGATCCCAGCCGCGTGCTGTGGGTGACGCTTTCGGTGCTGGTGGTGACCTGCCCCTGCGCCCTGGCGCTGGCCACGCCCACCGCGCTCACCGCGGGACATGGCCAACTGCGTCGGCGCGGCGTGCTGATCACCCGCGCCGATGCCATCGAATCGCTGTCCCAGGTCGACCGGGTGATCTTCGACAAGACCGGCACGCTGACCTGCGGCGAGATGCAGTTGGTCGACACCCGCCCGCTCGGCAACCTGCCGGCGGAGCGGGCCAGGGTGATCGGTGCAGCGCTGGAGGCCCACTCCGAGCACCCCATCGCCCGCGCCTTCCGCCCCTGGCGCGAAGCGACGGTAGAGGCACGCGAACGCATGAGCCTTACCGGCCAGGGCGTGGAGGGCACGATCGACGGCCGGCGCTGGCGTCTCGGGCGCGCCGACTTCGCCGCGCCCGACCATTCCCTGGCCGCCCCCGGCGAGGGGCAATGGCTGCTGCTCAGCGAGAACGGCGAGCCGCGTGCCTGGTTCGCCCTGCGCGACCGGTTGCGCGACGACGCCGCGCAGACCATTGCCGAGCTGGTGGCGCGAGGCATACACGTCGAGCTGCTCTCCGGCGACACTAGCGACGCCGTACGCGGCATGGCCGAACAGCTGGGCCTCGACACCTGGCACGCCGGCGTCGGTCCCGAGGGCAAGCTCGAGCGCATCCGCGCGTGCCAGGCGGCCGGTGAGAAGGTCGCCATGATCGGCGACGGCATCAACGACGTGCCGGTACTGGCCGGTGCCGACGTGTCGATCGCCATGAACGGCGCCACCGATCTGGCGCGCACCAGCGCCGATGCGGTGTTGCTGAGCCCACGGCTGATGCGTATCGTCGAGGCGATCGAGATCGCCCGGGCCACCCGGCGTGTCATGCGCCAGAACATGATCTGGTCGGTATGCTACAACTTCTCGGCGCTGCCGCTGGCCGCCATCGGCATCGTACCGCCTTGGGTCGCGGCGCTGGGCATGTCGGGTAGTTCTCTGGTGGTGGTGGGTAACGCGCTGCGGCTGAACCGATTTCGTCTGCGCCCTAGCCAGACACCGACTCCCGACGCACGATGGGTGAACGCATGACGATCCTCTATCTTCTCATTCCGCTCTCGCTGATCCTGCTCGGCCTGGCCGTGTGGGCCTTTTTCTGGGCGGTGAAGAACGACCAGTTCGAGGATCTCGAAGGACCGGCCCACCGCATTCTCTTCGACGAGGACGAGAACGACCTGACGCCGGAAGAGCGCGAGCGGCGACGCCAGGCCAGCCGGCACAAGTCGGCCGGCGCGGATGGCGACGACCCGGTGGAGCGCTGATGGATCCTACCGGCCTCGGCCTGCCGCCGCTGCTGGCGGCCTTCGTCTTCGGCCTGCTCGGCGGTGCCCACTGCATCGGCATGTGCGGCGGTATCATGAGCGCGCTGACCTTCGCCGTGCCGCCCAGCATGCGCAGCCCGGCACGCCTGTCGGGGCTCTTGCTCGGCTACAACCTGGGGCGCATCGCCAGCTACACGCTGGCCGGTGCCCTAGTGGCCTCGCTCGGTACCGTGGTGGCGCTGTCATCGACGGCGCGAGTCGGCCTGCAGCTATTCGCCGCGCTCATGCTGATCCTGATGGCGCTCTATATCGCCAACTGGTGGAAGGGACTGCTCAAGGTGGAAGCCCTGGGCCGGCACCTGTGGCGCTACCTGGAGCCGGTCGGCAAGCGGCTGATGCCGGTGGTTAAGATACCCCAGGCCATCGGCCTCGGCGCGGTGTGGGGCTGGCTGCCCTGCGGCCTGGTCTACTCGATGCTGGCCTGGAGCCTGGCCACGGCGGATCCGCTGCGCGGTGCGCTGCTGATGGGCGCCTTCGGGCTCGGTACTCTACCTGCGCTACTGGTCACCGGCTTCGCCGCGCGCCAGCTCAGCACGCTGATTCGCCACCCGGCGACCCGCACCCTGGCTGCCCTTGCGATCATCGCCTTTGCCCTGTGGCAGCTCGTCGCGCTGCTGCCGCAGAGTGCCACGGGCCACTGATGGCGCCGCCGCGAAGCGGCATTACCACTTCGTTTGACGCAGCTCAATCCGCCTTGGGCAGCATACCGCTAGCATGAGGTAACCGTTAGCCTTTCGGAGTGTCATCATGTCCGTCCCCGCACGCTGCGTGCATCAAGCGATGGCCGATCCTTTCGCCTGGGACGAAGCCCTCTTGCAACGCTACGACACCCACGGACCACGCTATTCGTCATACCCCACCCTCTATTCTTTCAGCGAGGCATTCGGCGAACAGGATTACCTGGCCGCCCTGAGCCGCAGCAACACCGATGCCAGGCCCCTATCGCTCTACGTGCACATTCCTTTCTGTCGCAAGGCATGCCATTACTGCGCCTGCCACAAGATCGCCACCCGAAGCGGCAAGCTGGCCGAGCCCTATCTCTCGCGCCTGGATCGCGAGATGGTGTTGATCAAGCCGCATCTGGATACGCGCCGTGAAGTGGCCCAGCTGCACTGGGGTGGCGGCACGCCGAGCTTTCTCAGCCTCGATCAGATGAGTGATCTGATCGACCGACTCGATGCCCGCTTCGGACTGTCCAATGCCCGCGATCGCGACTACGCCATCGAGATCGACCCCCGCGAGGCCGACGTCTTCACCCTGCGCCACCTGCAGGCACTGGGTTTCAATCGTCTCAGTCTCGGCGTGGTGGATCTCGATCCACGGGTACAGCGCGCCGTCAACCGGGTACAGCCGCGCGTTCTCACCGAAGCGCTGCTCGACGAGGCCGACCGTCTCGGCTTTCATTCGCTCAACCTGGATCTGATCTACGGCCTGCCGTTGCAGACCCGGGACACGTTCGCCGCCACCCTGGAGCAGGTGATCGCCATGGCGCCGGCGCGCATCTCGGTCTTCAACTATGCGCACATGCCCGAGCGCTTCGCGGCCCAGCGTCTCATCAACACCGAGGACCTGCCCGGCCCCAAGGAGAAGCTGGCAATCCTGCGCACCACCATCGCCATGCTCACCGGAGCGGGCTACGTGCACATCGGCATGGATCACTTCGCCCGCGCCGACGACAGCCTGGCGATCGCCCAGCGCGAAGGCACCCTGCAGCGCAACTTCCAGGGTTACTCCAGCCACGCCCAGTGCGACCTCGTGGGACTGGGGGTCTCGGCCATCTCCAGCATCGATGACGTCCATGTCCAGAATCATACCCATCTCGCCGATTACGAAGCGGCGCTCGACGCCAGCCGCCTGCCTATTGCGCGCGGCATCCGTCTGACGTTCGACGATCGCTTGAGGTGGCATGCCATCGAGCGCCTGATGTGCGACATGACGCTCGACCTTGACGAGCTGAGCGAAACGTTCGGTATCGACGCCCCGCGCTACCTGGCGGATGCCCTGTCACGGCTGGAAGCACTCCAGCGCGATGGTCTATTGACAATGAAAGGCCATAGGATCGTGGCCACGCCGCTCGGTCGGCTGCTGATCCGCCACCTGGCCATGGCCTTCGACGCTCACCTGTCCCCCACTCCCGACGAACGTTTCTCACGCATCGTCTGAGAGCCCGGTAGCACACTAAAGATTAACTACATTGCGGCCAATAGTCGCAAGGGGCATTTCACCTACATGAATAATGTCCCATAATGCCCTCAAGATTGTGATTGAGGAGGTGGAGCATGCCGGTCAACGCGGCCAATGCACTCGGCAAGCGTCGTTCGCTGCTGCATGAGACTCGTTGTCAGAACTGCAGCCTGAGCTCCTTGTGCCTGCCTCTTGCGCTGGAGCTCGAGGACATGGAGCAGTTCGACGCCATCATTCGGCGTCGCTCACCGCTGAAGAAGGGCGAGTCGCTGTTCCGCCAGGGCAGTGCCTTCAGCAGCGTCTTCGCGGTGCGCTCCGGCAGCCTCAAACAGGTCACTACCGAGGGCTCGGGCGAGGACCAGGTGACCAACTTCTATCTACCCAGCGAACTGGTTGGTCTCGACGGGATCGATGAGCAGCAGTACCCCGGCAGCGTGATCGCCTTGGAGACCACCACCGTCTGCGAGATTCCCTTCGACCGGCTCGACTCGCTCTCGGAGCAGCTGCCGGAGCTGCGCGGCCAACTCTATCGCAGCATGAGCAAGGAGCTGCGCGACGACCGCAAGATGATGCGTCTGCTGTCGCGCAAGACGGCCGACCAGCGCCTGGCCAGTTTCTTCACCAGCCTGTCGGACCGCTTCCGTCGTCGCGGCTATTCGCCCTACAGCTTCCGCCTCTCCATGTCGCGGGCCGATATCGGCAACTACCTGGGGCTGGCCGTGGAAACGGTGAGCCGCATTCTCGGGCGCTTCCAGCAGCAGGGGCTGGTCGAGGTGTCGGGGCGCGAAGTGAACATCCTCAATCTCGAAGCGCTGGTGGCACAGGCCCAGGACGATCACTGATCCTTGCCGTCACCACGAGCAAACGCAAACCGCCCGGCCAATGCCGGGCGGTTTACGTTCGGACGAACTATTCGGGATGGACTGACGGCTCAGCTGTCGTGCGCAACATTCAATGCATCAATGCGCCTGTCGCGCAGTCGCGCCTGCTTGGCCTCGAGCCCCTCGAAGTCGAACAGCTCGCGGTCGGCCAGCTGCGACGGCGCCACGTTGGACACCGCCTTGAACATCGACTCGATGCGGCCGGGGTGCTTACGCTCCCACTCGGCCAGCATCTCCTTGACCACCTGACGCTGCAGGTTGGGCTGGGAACCGCACAGGTTGCAGGGGATGATGGGGAAAGCCATAAGCCGCGCGAATTCGGCGATGTCCGCTTCACGGCAGTAGGCCAGCGGCCGGATGACGATGTTCTTGCCATCGTCGGAGAGCAACTTGGGCGGCATGGCCTTAAGGCTTCCGCCATAGAACATGTTGAGGAACAGCGTCTCGAGAATGTCCTCGCGATGGTGGCCCAGCGCTACCTTGGTCGCCCCGATCTCCTCGGCGAAGCCGTAGAGGGAGCCACGCCGCAGACGTGAACAGAGCGCGCAGGTAGTCTTGCCCTCCGGCGTCTTCTCCTTTACCACCGAATAGGTGTCGCGCTCCAGAATGTAGTACTCGATGCCGGTGGTCTCGAGATACTCGGGCAGCACGTGCTCGGGAAAGCCGGGCTGCTTCTGGTCGAGGTTGACCGCCACCAGAGAAAAGTTCACCGGTGCGTTGCGCTGCAGATTGCGCAGTATCTCGAGCAGCGTATAGCTATCCTTGCCGCCCGACAGGCAAACCATGACACGATCGCCTTCATGGATCATGCCGTAGTCGATGATGGCATTGCCCACCTGGCGCCTCAGGCGCTTCTGCAGCTTGTTGAATTCTCGCCGCCCCTTGGCATCGAGCTGCTCCAGCGGGGCGTGCGCCTCGTCCTGCGGCAGAGAGACATCGAGATCGGCAACGGCACGGGGGTCGAATGAGACGGCGTCTTGCATGGTCGGGGCACTGCCAGAGCGAACGGTGGGTGAGGCCGCACATGCTACCATCGACGCCGCCCGTAGGCGACGCCATGGCAGCGACTTACTGTCTCATGCCTCGCGGCGGTCCTGCATGCCGGCCCGCTCCAGGCGCAGGTACATGAGCGCCGTGGTCACGGCATCGCCGAGCGCAGTATGGCGGCCCATGATCGGAACGCCGAGCGCTTCCGCCACTGCCTCGAATCGCTGCGCAGGTGACTCTGGCTCCATGACGCTGCGACGTTGCTGCCGATGGTACAGCTGCGCGACATCGATTCCGCTGTTGGGCAGGTCGAAGCCGAAGCGGGGACGGATCTGGCGATTGAGGATGGTCATGTCGAAGTCGAGCCGCCAGCCCAGCAGCGGCCGGTTGCCGATGAAGTCGAGCAGGGTCGCCAGCGCGTCGTCCAGGCCGACCCCATCGTCCAGATCGACACCGCGCAGCCCATGTACGCGGATGGAGTCGCCGGTCAGTGTCGCGGGTCGCCTAAGGCGCAGATCCAACGATTCGCTGGTGAGCACCCTGTCGCCGCGGACCTTGACCGCACCGATGGAGACGGGCTCGGCGGTGCGCGTATCGATACCGGTGGTTTCGCAGTCGATGGCGACCAGCTCGTCCCCGGTATAGGGACGAAAAAGCCAGCCATACTCGCCACCTGCATGGCGCCGACGGTCGTTGGCCCGACGCAGCGCTCGAAACATGCCTACCTCCTTTGTATCTGTCCGCCTCCCGCCGCCACGAACCTCACGAATATTCGAGGTGGTAGCGTTGCGACAGGCTCTGTTTGAAGTCCTTGACGATATGCAGCGCCTCACGCAGCAGGTCGCGCTCCAGTGACGATAGCTGCTGGACCACTACACGGTCGGGGCTCTTGCCGTTGCCGTCGCCGTCGAGGCGCTCGAGCTGTTGCTTCAAGCGCAGCTCGGTGAATAAAGACAGCGCCTCGGCCAGATTTTCGGCAACGCGCTCTTCCAGCCTGCCGTCCGCCGTCAATGCCTCGAGACGCTCCAAAGTCGAAGTCGGCTTGATCTTGCGCTCCAGCGCCATGGTGCGGACCCCATGCACGATGGGGAAGATGCCGCCCTTTTTGATGTCGATGCCGTGCTGGGGCTTCTTGAGTGAGCCGAACAGCGTCAGCGGCGTGGAGAAGCGCAGCGCAGTGCGGGCGAAATAGGAGAGCAGCAGTTCGTCACGCGAGCACTGCTCGAACAGCGCTTCGCGCACCCGCTCGAGCAGCGCCGGGTTGCCCGCCACTGCGTGGGAGTCGAGCATGATGGCGAGCTTCATCAGGCTGTCGCCATCGCGTCTTTGCGCCCAACGGGCAATACGCTCGCGCCACTGGCTGACGGTGCCCACCCACTCGGGATTGTTGACCATGATGTGTCCGGGACAAGGCGGGTAGCCGAGTTCGATCAGCGTCTCGGTCAGGCGCTGCATCTGCTCGCTGACTCCAGGCCACTCCAGCCCGTCGGCCAGAATCAGGCCGTTATCCTGATCGGTCTTGAGGATCTGTTCGCCGCGCCCTTCGCTGCCCATCACCATCAGGCAGCTGTCGCGATGGTAGCGCTCGTCGATCAGAAAACCCCACGCCTTGGACATGATGCGCCCGTTGAGCGCCGCCAGCAGGCCCATGGCAAAACGCAGCTTGACGCCCTGCGCCATGAGCGCCTTGACCAGCTCGGGGGTTCGGCGGCTGGCGCGGAACAGGGCATCGAGGCTATCGGCCTGCTCCACCTGCAGGCTGACGACATAGCTGCGGCTGGAGAAATAGCTCAGCACATCGGTCAATTCGACCACGCCGGTCGGTGGCGCCCCCTCGGCCTCCTGCACCACGACACGCTCCACCTTGTGGCGTGTCATCATGACCAGCACCTCGAACAGGTACTGTTCGGGCCGTACCGTCACCAGCGCGAAGTGAGCGATCTCACGCAGCGGACTCTCCCTGTCATGCCCCTCCAGGACCAGCGCATTGAGCAGATCGGTCTTGGTCACCATACCCGCGCCCTGCTCGCTTTCCACCAGCAGGCTGTCGGCATGGCTCTCGTGCAATCTGGCGACTGCCTCCGCAATGGTCGTCTGCGCCCCCATGCACAGCGGCGGACGCATGCATTCACTGACTCTCGCCAGCATGAAGCCGGCCATGGTCACTCCGCCCTCGGCGCGCTGCTCGGTCAGCAGGCGCGCCTTGTGGGCAAGGGTCTGGCGAAAGAATTCGGCAAAGGGGGGATAGTCATCGCACAACTGCAGGAACAGTGCCTTCGGCATCAGGTAACAAAGGCACTCCTGCTCGGCGCGGAAGCGATAGCGACTCTTGCCGTTGAGGATACTGATGGCACCGAACAGGTCACCCGCGGTGTAGTGGCCGATTCGCTCGCGGGCTCCCGGTTGGGTGGTGTCCAGCTCGGCCACCTCACCCTTGTGAATGAGAAAGACGTACTCGCCGGGCTGGCCGGTTTCGAGAATGATCTCGTCGCGGTCGAAGTAAGCCAGGTCGATGCCATGACGGACACGCTCACGCCCCTCTTCGTTCAAAAAGGAGAAAGGGGGCTGAGAAAGATCGACATCGACCATATTGGTAACCCTCGTGGTGCGGCCGTCATCGCCGTCAGCACTCGAACGAGTCCGAAAGAGAAGCCTGGCTGGCAAGTCGCGGTATCGAGGGACCACTCAAGCCTGGGCATACACGCCCCGCCGCCTGAAACTCGAAGAAACACGTCTTCCCATTTGGGGGACTTACGCCTAACCGGCCTTACAGTGGCAGAATAACAGTCCCGACTTTCAAGACATAACCTAGACCAACGTCAAAGGGCACCGACTCCGAAGACTTTCCATCCGCACTAGACAATGGTCTTACGAGCCAGTGAGATAGACAAAAGTTCTATGCTAGACAATCGTCCTACCATCAACGGAAGCGGTATCGCAATATACATGTCAAGTAAACGTAACTTTCTGAATTTAAAAATATTATACAAAGATGAGAGCATCGCAGTTTGCTCATGATACGAAAGTCTGGGATTTTAATTTTTTGATTTATTGACCACTATTGCTCTTGAGCCATTGGGGAAAACGCGCCTGTTTAAAGCGGCTCGATGACAGGTAACCAGACGTGGTGGGAAGTGCGGCTCGTCCGCAGGGATCATGGGTCAACTGATGCTGGCTAGCATCTATAGTCCTTACCGCTCGACTCGCTTGGAGCGCCCCCTGATGAAGCTTGGCAACTCTCTTGGCGGCTTCCCAACCTTAACAACAAGTGGAGAGCATCACTATGGCAGATGACAAATCCAACGCGACTGCATATTGGAAGGCGAACCTACGCCTGATTACCGGCTGTATGATCGTCTGGGCATTCGTCTCTTACGGCTGTGCCATCCTGTTCCGCCCCCTGCTGTCAGGCATTCCTGTCGGCGGCACCGACCTTGGATTCTGGTTTGCCCAACAGGGATCCATCCTGACCTTTATCGTGCTGATCTTCTTCTACGCGTGGAAGATGAACCGGCTCGATCAGCAGTTCGGCCTCGGGGAGTAAGCCAGCATGAGTCAATTTGCGATCAACGTTCTCTTCGTCGGCGGCTCCTTTGCCATCTATATCGGTATCGCGATATGGGCCAAGGCCGGCTCGACCAAGGATTTCTACGTCGCCGGCGGTGGGGTGCACCCCATTACCAACGGCATGGCAATCGGTGCCGACTGGATGTCCGCGGCATCGTTCATTTCCATGGCGGGCCTCATCGCTGCCGGCGGTTATGCCAACTCGACGTTCCTGATGGGCTGGACCGGCGGTTACGTGCTGCTGGCCATGCTGCTGGCCCCCTACCTGCGCAAGTTCGGCAAGTTCACCGTCCCCGAATTCATCGGTGACCGCTTCTACAGCAAGCAGGCCCGTCTGGTTGCGGTCATCTGCCTGATCGTGGCTTCGGTGACCTACGTTATCGGCCAGATGGCGGGCGCGGGCGTGGCCTTCTCTCGCTTCCTGGAGGTCGAAGCGACCACCGGCCTGATCATTGCTGCCGTGGTAGTGTTCTTCTATGCGGTACTCGGTGGCATGAAGGGGATCACCTACACCCAGGTGGCCCAGTACATCGTCCTCATCATCGCCTATACCATTCCGGCGGTATTCATCTCCCTGGAGCTGACCGGCAATCCGATTCCGCCGCTGGGCCTGTTTTCCGATCACGCCGAATCCGGCGTACCGCTGCTGACCAAGCTCAACGAGGTGGTCACCGAGCTGGGGTTCAACGAGTACACGGCGGATGTGGACAACAAGCTCAACATGGTGCTGTTCACCCTGACGCTGATGATCGGTACGGCCGGTCTGCCCCACGTCATCATCCGCTTCTTCACCGTGCCGAAGGTGGCCGACGCACGCTGGTCCGCCGGCTGGGCCCTGGTATTCATCGGCCTGCTCTACCTGACCGCTCCGGCCGTGGCCTCCATGGCACGCCTGAACCTGGCGACCACCATCTATCCCGAGATGGCCGGCCAGGTCGAGAACATGGAAGAAGCCGCTACCAACCCCATCCTCTATGAGGATCGCCCCGAGTGGATCCGCACCTGGGAAGAGACCGGTCTGATCTCCTTCCAGGATCTCAACGACGACGGCCGCATTCAGATGTATAACGGCAATGCCGACTTCACCGATCGCGGCTGGGAAGGCAACGAACTGACCGTCAACAACGATATTCTGGTACTGGCCAACCCGGAAATCGCCAACCTGCCCGGCTGGGTCATCGGCCTGATCGCCGCAGGCGGCTTGGCTGCCGCACTGTCGACGGCCGCGGGTCTGCTGTTGGCCATTTCCTCGGCGATCAGTCACGACCTGATCAAGGGCTCGATCAATCCCAACATCTCCGAGAAAGGCGAACTGATGGCGGCGCGAATCTCCATGTCCGTGGCCATCATCGTCGCCACCTACCTGGGGGCCAACCCGCCGGGCTTCGCCGCCCAGGTAGTGGCACTGGCCTTCGGTATCGCCGCCGCCTCGCTGTTCCCGGCGCTGATGATGGGTATCTTCTCCAAGCGGGTAAACAACGTGGGGGCCATCGCCGGCATGCTGGCCGGTCTGATCTTCACCGTGGGCTACATCTTCGTCTACAAGGGCTGGTTCTTCATCCCGGGCACCAACAACCTGCCGGATACCCCGGACAACTGGGTGCTGGGCATCTCGCCGCTCTCCATCGGCGCGATCGGGGCCCTGATCAACTTCGCCGTGGCGTTCGCCCTCTCCAAGGCGACCCAGGAGCCGCCCCAGGAGATCCAGGAACTGGTGGAAAGCGTTCGCTATCCCAAGGGAGCTGGCATGGCGGTCGACCACTGAGTCATAATCCTATCCCGGCGTCACCCTGGCGCCGGAACCCATCTCACATCGGGCTTCCTTCGGGAAGCCCGATGGCTGTCAGGAAGCTCCCAATATGATTTGGCACTTTATTGCGGCGGTCTTCGCCGGACTGGGCGCTGCAGGCGTCGGACTCCTGCTGCGGACCCTGAGCGGCAAGCGACTGCCCCGCTGGATCGTCCCGGTCTTTGCCGGCCTGGGTATCCTTGGCTATCAGATCAACCATGAGTACAGCTGGTACGAGCACAAGCGCAATCAGCTGCCGGCAACGGCGCAGGTGGTCGATACCGAACATGACCGCATGTTCTGGCGCCCGTGGACCTACGCCTCTCCCTTGACAGTGGGCTTCAGCGTGGTCGACCACAGCAGCATGGAGCGACGCCAGGCCGACGATCATCAGCTGGTTGAATTCATTCTTTATCGTTTCCAGAGGGCCCATGTGGATCGACTCCACCACCAGCCGTACCTGATGAACTGCGCCTCGGCCGAGCTGGTGCCGCTCGCCGAAGAGAGCCGCCAGCCACGCGTCGATGCCCTGCGTGAGCTCGATCGGGAATCCGCTCTCTATCAGGCGGTCTGCTCGCCCGAGTAGTTGCGGAGCCCCTGCCAAGCCACCGCCAGGCCCGAGTGCCCTCGGGCCGATATCCCGATAGAATGATCGGCACTTGCCGGGGGGAGAAATCATGTTTGCCGGTTGGCTGCTGGTCGCCGTTTCGCTGCTCTACATCGCCATCCTGTTCGGCATCGCCTGGCTGGGCGATCGCAACGCACGCCGGCGTGGCACCAGTCGCCAGCGTCCTGTCATCTATATCCTGGCGCTGGCCATCTACTGCACCTCGTGGAGCTTCTACGGTGCGGTCGGCCAGGCAGCGACCTCGGGTTGGTCCTTCGCCAGTATCTACGTCGGGCCGATCCTGACCTTCATGCTGTTCTGGCCGATACTGGCCAAGATGATCCGCGTGGCCAAGCGGCAGAACGTCACTTCGATCGCCGACTTCATCGCCTCGCGCTACGGCAAGGCGCAGTCCCTGGCGGCCTTCGCCAGCCTGGTCGCGCTGATCGGCACGCTGCCTTACATCGCCCTGCAGCTGAAGGCCGTGTCGACCTCGTTCGCCGTGCTGACGGATGCAGCCGACATCACCCGTACCCCGTTGTTCGCCGATACGGCCTTCTTCGTGGCCATCGTGATGGCTGCGTTCGCCATTCTGTTCGGCACCCGCCACACCGATGCCACCGAGCATCATGAAGGGTTGATTCACGCCGTCGCGTTCGAGTCGATGGTCAAGCTGCTGGCCTTCCTGCTGCTGGGCGCCTATGTCACCTGGGGCATGTTCGACGGGCTTGGCGAGCTGATGGCCATCGCCGACACCCAGATGGAACTGCAGCGCCAGCTCGCCGATCAGGATTTCGGCCGCGGCTTCTGGGCCCAGACACTGCTCGCCATGCTGGCGATCTTCTGCCTGCCACGCCAGTTCCACGTCGCCGTGGTGGAGAACACCCATCCCAACGATGCCGCCAAGGCGCGCTGGCTGTTCCCGCTCTACCTGGTGGCATTCGCCTTCTTCATTCTGCCCATCGCTGCCGCCGGCCTGGCCCTGTTCCCCGACGGCTCGGTGGAACCCGATACCTTCGTGCTGGCACTGCCGATGGCCGCCGGCCAGCAGTGGCTGACCCTGCTCACCTATATCGGCGGCTTCTCCGCGGCGACCGGGATGGTCATCGTGGCCACGGTCGCGGTCTCGATCATGATCTCCAACGAGATCGTGATACCGCTGCTGTTCCGGCTGCGCTGGCTGGATGCTCGGCCACGTGACTATGGCCGCCTGGTGCTTCAGGCGCGGCGCATCACCATCGGCGTGATCCTGGCGCTGGCCTATGGTTTCTACCGGCTCATCGGCGAGTTCACCTCGCTGGCCTCGATCGGCATGCTCTCCTTCGCCGCGGCCGCGCAGTTCGCTCCCGCACTACTTGGCGGACTGTACTGGAAGCGCGGCAACCGCCTCGGGGTGGTGGTGGGGATGAACGCCGGGTTTGCCATCTGGGCCTACAGCCTGCTGATGCCGGGAATGATCCAGGCCGGCGTGCTGCCGACCGAGTGGCTCGCCGGTGGCCCCTTCGGCCACCCCTGGCTGACGCCCACTGCGCTGTTCGGGCTCAACTTCGGCGACAGCTTCACCCATGGCGTGATGCTCTCGCTCGGCGTCAATCTGTTCTGCTACATCTTCGTTTCACAGATCACCTCGCAGCGGGTTGTCGAACGCATCCAGGCCTCGTTGTTCGTCGACAGCGTCGAGACCCGCCAGACCTCGATCAACCGCCCCTGGACCGGTGCCACCACCGTCGGCGACCTCAAGGTGCTGTGCGAGCGTTTCCTCGCCGCCGGCCAGGTGTCGCGCGCCTTCGACGACTACGCCCGACGCACCGGCAAACCGCTGGAGGACGGCAACCGCGCCTCCATCGACGTGATCCAGTTCACCGAACGCTTCCTGGCTTCGGTACTCGGGGCGTCATCGGCGCGCATCGTGGTCAACTCGGCGCTACAGGGGCGCGGCATCGGTATCTCCGACGTGATTTCCATCGTCGACGAAGCCTCGCAGGTACTGGAGTTCAACCGCGCCCTGCTGCAAGCCACCATAGAGAACATCAACCAGGGCATCAGCGTGGTCGATCAGAACATGCGCCTGGTGGTGTGGAACCAGCGCTACCTGGAACTGTTCCGCTTCCCCGACCACCTGATCCGGGTCGGTGCGCCGATGGACAAGATCTTCCGCTACAACGCCCATAACGGCGAGTACGGCCCCGGCGATCCGGAGGAGCACGTGCAGCTGCTGATCGACAACATCCGTGACGGCCAGCCTCACCGCTACGTGCGCTACCGCCAGGACGGCAGCGTACTGGAGGTACAGGGCAATCCCATGCCGGGCGGCGGCTTCGTCTACACCTATCAGGACATCACCCAGCAGAAGCGCATCGAGGAAGCGCTGATACGCTCCGAGAACAACATTCGCATCTACACCGACAACGTGCCGGCGCTGATCGCCTACTTCGACAAGGAGTGCCGCTACCTCTTCACCAACCGCGCCTATGAGCAGGCCTTCGGCATCGATCGCAACGAGGTAATCGGCAAGCCCCTCGAGGCCGTCATCAGCGCCGAGATGGCCGAAGAGCGCGACCCCTGGATTCGCCGCGCCCTGGCCGGCGAGCGCGTCAGCTTCGAGGTGTCGATGCGCATTGCCGAGGATCTGCGCTACATGCTGGTGACCTATACCCCGCACTTCGGCGATAGCGGCGTGATTCTGGGCTTCTTCGCTCTCTACCAGGACATCACCGAGCGTCGCCTGGCGGAGATAGCGCTGAAAGAGACCAACGAGACCCTGGAGGAGCGCGTGCGGGAGCGTACCCAGGCGCTGTCCGAGGCCAACACCGCGCTGCGCCAGGAGAACCGCGTGCGCGCCGAGGCCGAACAGGCCTTGCGCCAGGCCAAGCAGGTGGCCGAGGATGCCAACGCCTCGAAGACCCGATTCCTCGCCGCCGCCAGTCACGACCTGCTGCAGCCGCTCAACGCCGCCCGCCTGTTCACCTCGGCGCTGTCGCAGGAGATGGACGCCGAGGACATGAAGCGCACCATCGGCCATATCGACAATTCGTTGCAGGCTGCCGAGGAGCTGCTCGGCACCCTGCTCGACATCTCCAAGCTCGATGCCGGCGCCCTGACGCCGAGGCGCAGCCACTTCGCCCTGGCCGACATCTTCCAGCCCCTGCGCGCCGAGTTCGAGGTGATGGCCGAGGATCGTGGCCTCGACCTGGTGGTGGTCCCGACCCGTCAATGGGTCGATAGCGACCCGCAGATGCTGCGCCGGATCATCCAGAACTTTCTCTCCAATGCGCTGCGCTATACCCAGGAAGGACGGGTACTGCTGGGCTGCCGGCGCCGCGGGGCGCGCCTGACCATCGAAGTGTGGGACTCGGGCCCGGGCATTCCCGAATCCAAGCAGGCCGAGATCTTCCAGGAGTTTCGTCGCCTGGACCAGGCCACGCGCCACAAGGAGAGCGAGAAGGGGCTGGGCCTGGGACTATCGATCGCCGATCGCATGAGCCGCGTGCTGGATCATCCGATCAAGGTCTTCTCGCGGGAAGGCATCGGTACCATGTTCTCGGTCGGCGTGCCGGTAGTGGCACCCCGCAGTGCCGCCGAGCGTGCCGAAGAAGCCGCCTCGCCGCGCCGCGTGGGCAACAAGCTGGTCGGCTCCCGTATCCTGTGCATCGATAACGAGACGCTGATTCTCGAAGGCATGAGAGCGATGCTGTCGGGGTGGGGTTGCGAGGTCTACACCGCCACTACCATCGGCGGGGCCAAGTCGGTGCTGCGCAACCTCGACGGCGAGCCGGATGCCATACTGGCCGATTACCACCTCGACAACGAAGTGACCGGCCTGATGGCGCTGGAGGCACTCAGCGAGCGGCTTCAGGGCGCCGTACCGGGCATCGTGATCACCGCCGACCGCACCGAGGAGGTGGCCGAAGAGATACGTCGCAGCGGCTATCATCTGCTGCAGAAACCGGTACGCCCTGCCGCGCTGCGCGCCCTGCTGACCCGAACGCTGCAGGCCAGCCGGGCTGCCCGGCAAGAGAGTTAGAACAGGGTCACGTCCCGCTGACGGGGCAAGCCGCGACGCCGACAGCAGGCCCAGGTAAAGAAAAACCGCCGCATGTTTCCATCCGGCGGTCCTGTCTTGTGTTCAGGCTTGGCGTGCGGTGTTCAGGATTCGACCTTCGGCGGTTCCACCTCGAGCCTCTGCGCGGCGATGACCGCCTGGGTGCGCGAGTGCACGCCCAACTTGCGCAGGATGGCAGTGACATGGGCCTTGATGGTGGCTTCGGAGACGTTCAGCTCATAGGCGATCTGCTTGTTGAGCAGGCCTTCGGTGAGCATGTTGAGCACTCGAAACTGCTGCGGCGTCAGCGAGGCGATGGCCTCGGCAAAGCGGGTCTCCTCCTCGTTGGCATCGCCCATGGCGTCGGCCAGTTCCTGGGGCAGCCACACCTCGCCATCGAGGATCTCGCCCACCGCCTCGGCGATCAGTTGCAGGGAGGAGGACTTGGGGATGAAGCCCGACGCCCCATAGTCGATCGCGCGACGCACCACGTGGGGTTCGTCGCTGCCGGATACCACCGCCACGGGGATGTCCGGCGTCTGGCCACGCAGTTGGATGAGGCCGGAGAAGCCATGGGCACCCGGCATGTGCAGGTCGAGCAGTATCAGATCGGCGTCGGGATGCCGGGTGACAACCTCGCAGGTGGCCTCCATGGTGTCGGACTCGACGATCTCGGCCTGTGGCGCCAGCTGGCGCAGCGCCTGCGTCAGCGCCGCACGGAACAGCGGATGGTCATCGGCAACGATGAATTTCTGGGCAAAGGCCATGGATACTCCTCCGGTTCCTCGAGCTCGGGGCCTGGGGCCGCCTCTTAGGGCTCATCGATTGTTCATCGCATGTTACCCCATGCTTGGGCGCTTCCCAAGCGTACGGCAGCAGTTGTCGACAACGTTCGAGAAAATATGAGTGCAAGGAGAAAGGCCAAGCGAACCGGGACAATTTTCTTTTCACTTGGAAACAGCAATCCCCTTGCCGATCGTTTAAAGCCGCTTCTATCTTCAAAGACGATGGCAGACGCCAGCGGTGCCGGATTCCCGGTAAATGGAAGTACAAGCATGGAAACATGCGGAAAGGATTCAAGGAGATAACCCATGGCACAGCGTAACCAGAACCCCGGAAACTTTGCCAACGATCCACAGAAGGCCTCCAAGGCCGGCCAGAAAGGCGGCCAGCACAGCGGCGGCAACTTCGCCAACGACCCGCAGAAGGCCTCCCAGGCCGGCCAGAAAGGCGGCCAGCACAGTGGCGGCAACTTCGCCAACGACCCGCAAAAGGCCTCCCAGGCCGGCCAGAAAGGCGGCCAGCACAGCGGCGGCAATTTCGCCAACGACCGCCAGAAAGCCTCCGAAGCCGGTCGCAAGGGCGGCAAGAACAGCTGAGTGCTGCCGCTCTCTTCAGCCCTCGGCGTTGGTCTGATCCAGCGCTGACCGACTCAAGCTGCCGGAGCCTGCCTCCGGCAGCTTCTTCTCCCGCACCGAACGGTATGAACATGCCATCCGCACCCTATTTGCAGGTCGGATGCGCGGTTCGAGCCGCTTTGGCCGGTCGCAGCAAATATACGGTCATGAACCAGTCTGCACCGCAAGCCAAGAACCCAAGCTGGGCCCCGCCAAGCCGCACTCAAGCACGTGTGAAGAGCAGATCCATCCGTCCAAGTGAGCGGATACCCTATCGCAACCGCAAGGAGATAGCCCATGGGCACTGAACCGCAAGCCCCGAAGCATTTGGAAGACTGGCTACGCGATGCTCACGCCATGGAAAAGCAGGCCGAGAAGATGCTCGAAGCCCAGGCCAGCCGGCTGGAGCACTATCCACAACTCAAGGCACGCATCGAGCAGCACCTGACAGAGACTCGCGGCCAGGCGGAAAAGATCGAACAGTGTATCTCGCTGCTCGGCGCCGACCTCTCTTCCATGAAAGACATCGGCGGTAAGCTGGCCGCCTTCGGCCAAGCCATAGGCGGCATGATGGCAGGCGACGAGGTGGTCAAGGGCGGCCTCGCCAGCTACGCCTTCGAGCACTTCGAGATCGCCAGCTACAAGGCGCTGATCCAGGCTGCAGAAAAGGTCGGCAAGCCCGAGATCGCTCGCATCTGCGAACAGATCCTGCGCGAAGAGGAAGCCATGGCCGAGTGGCTGGGCCAGCATCTCGACGCAACCACACGCCAATTCCTGGAGCGCTCCGAGGACAGCGATCTGCGCGCCAAGACCTGAAGACACAGCGAGCTTCAGAGGACGTTGCCACGTATTTTTTCAACGATTTAGATAGCCCCCTCGCTTCCCCCGGCTCCTCGCCGGGGCTTTTTGCCTGGCGAACACCCGAATGTTCAACGAGAAAACGCCGCCCCACGCAGGAGCGGCGCCATGTTTGCATGCTGTACCTTCACGGTGTCACATGTGGTCGCGGGGAATCACCTTCTCCCAGTTCTTGGAAAAGACGCGATAATCGTCCTCATAGGCGTCGAGCTGCGCGTGGATGAAGAAATTGCTCTCATCGCAGCTCAGTATGCTGCGCGTATAGATCTCCACGTTCCAGTCATCGCGCTTGAACGAACGCTCCGTATAGGTTTCGCCGCGCGCCGAGGTGAAGTCATCATTGACGGTGCTGTACCACTCGCGAGTGCTGCGCCTGATCTCAGTGCCGATGTCCTCGATGCGGAAGTGCCCCTGATCGTTGATCACCTCGAGAGTGGACTCCTTGCTCGCCAGGTCGCGATGCAGCAGCCAGTTGTGCTCGCTGGCGGCGAAGGTGTGGACGTCCAGGGGAGAGGCCTCCTGCGGCTCATCGAACGCCAGCAGGCGTTCGTCCTCCTCACCCGGCGTGCGCTCCGGCAGTATCAGCACGCTGCTGTCCGGGTAGATGTCGACCTGGGCCGGCTCTGGCGGCAGCCAGGCCAGCGGCCAGTAGGAAGTCGAGACCGAAAGGCGCAACTGGTGACCTACCGGAAAGCACTGGGCGATGCCGTTCATCGGGATGCGCACGCGATAGCGGCGATGCGGTACCAGCGGCTCGGGATCGGCGTCGCTGTCACGATGCGACAGGTTGAGCAGGCCATAGGTGACGCGGGTCGACTTGCCATCCGGCGCCACGTCGGAGAGACGCACGGCCAGCATCGCCTGCGGCTTGTCGCAGGAGAGCTCGAACTCCACCACCGGCATGCCGAAGATCTCGAGCGGCTCGGCCAACTGGCGGCTGCTGAAGATCAACGAGCCGCCGTCCTCCTCGCGCTGGTCGCCAGGCAGGTCCGGCGTGGCGGCATAGGAGCACCACTTGCCGGCCGACTGCCCCACGCTGATGGGAGACTGCAGCGCCAGCGCGCTTTCATGCCCCTCCTGCTGATGGGGGCCGCCATGCCCCTCGCCCATGGCAATGGTATAGGGCCCCAGGCCATAGCGCCTCGTGCGAATGTTGTCGGACGGCCAGCTCGCCTCACCTATCCAGCGGCCGGGACGCTCGTCGTACGAGGTGTCCGGCGGCACGCTGTGTTGCTCCCAGGCACGCAGCATGGGTTCGTCCATGATGCCGGTGTCCTTGCCCTTGAGCCAGTAATCCCACCAGCGCAGCGATTCCTGTAGAAAGCCGATGGCCGGCCCGGGGATGCCCTGATGAGGGTACTTGTGGCCCCAGGGCCCGATCAATCCCTTGCGCGGCACTTCCAGATGCTGCATCAGGCGCAGCACGGTATTGGTGAAGCCGTCTGCCCAGCCGCCAATGGCATAGACCGGACACTGGATCGCCGAGTAGTACTCGTTGACCGAGCTGGTGGACCAATAGGCGCTGCGACGCTGGTGCTCGATCCACTGCTCGAGCCACAGCCCGCTGTTCTCCATGCGGTCGAACCACATGTCGCGCCAGCGGTTGCCGACGATCTGGGGGTCTGGCGGCAGGGTATTGAAGGCGAACATCACGGTCGCCTCGGAGAGGTTGTCGCCGAGCAGGCAGCCGCCCATGTAGTGCATGTTGTCGGCATAGAGATCATCGCTCGAGCAGATGCTGATGATCGCCTTGAGCGCCGGCGGCTGCTTGGCCGCTACCTGCAGGCTGTTGAAGCCACCCCAGGAGATGCCCATCATGCCGACATTGCCGTCACACCAGGGCTGCTCGGCCAGCCAGGCAATGGCGTCGACGGCATCTTCCTGCTCCTGCTGGGTGTACTCGTCAGTGAGCACGCCATCCGAGTCGCCGCTGCCGCGCATGTCGACCCGCACGCAGACGTAGCCATGGCCGGCCAGGTAGGCATGGTTGGCGGCGTCCCTGCCGCGGGTGATGTCGCGCTTGCGGTAAGGTATGTACTCCATGATCGCCGGCAGCGGCGCACGTTCGGCCTCCTCCGGCAGCCAGATCCTGGCTGCCAGTTGAGCCCCGTCACGCATCGGGATGAAGACGTTCTCTATTTCGCGAACCTGGTAGGGAAACGAGTCTATGACACTCACAGCGCCTCCTTGCTGGTTCATTCAATGGGTTCGATCTCGAACTGGAGCGCCTCCAGGCAAGCCTTGTAGCGCTGATCGACCTGTTCGTGATCCTCCCCTGCAACATAGAGGGTTCCCAGGCGATAGCTAAAGCTGTCCTGGTGCATGAGATCGCCCAGACGGTCGCCCGGTTGCACGTCGAGCCGCACCTTGGTGCCGGGAAAGCGCTCGGCAAGCGCCTCGATCTCCTCACGGCTCGGCACCCGCCGGACGATACCATCCTCATGCTTGTAGGGGATGAAGCACTTGGCGGCGACGGCATGCTCGCCCAGGCGATTGGCCAGGGAGGGACGCTCGCCCAAGGCGATATCGATGGCCACTTCATGATTCGACATTCCATCGACCATGATGAAGATCTCGCTGTGGGACTGGGAGATACGCGTGTTGACCTCGATCAGCCACAGCTTGTCCTGCGACTCATCCCAGAGGAACTCGGCGTTGAAGCAGCCGTTGTCGTAACCGATATGCTCGAGAAACTTCTTGGAGACATCGATCATCTGACGATGGATGGGCTCCGGCAGGTGGCTTGGGTATTCGATACGGTCGTAGGGAGCATCGCTCATTTCCGTGCTGGGCTGGGAAATGATGCCGTGTACGTTGAATTCACCGCGATAAACGGTCCCCTCCGGAGCGCCCTGCACGCCTGCGACGAGTTGCTCGGCGATACAGGAATTGCCGTCCATGTGCTGGATTTCCGGCGGCAGCTCGGCATGATTCAGCGCCTCGTTGAACGGATCGCCCAACTGACGAATGCCTTCGCGAATCTCCTTGATGGCTTCATGGAACTGCTCGTCGTTCTCGATCTTGAAGCCCAGATGCGAGGAGAAGGCCTTGACCGGCTTGAGCCAGAACGGATAGTCCAGCGTGACCTGAGAGAGCGGGTCCTCCGCAAAGGGATCGACGCCACAGAACGCCGGTACCACTTCGGGAACGACTTTCTGCTGCTCGAGCCGGCTCCAGTACTTGTGTTCGCACTTGAGTACGCTCTCCACCGAAGGCGAGGGAATGTCGTACTCTCGACACAGGATGGGAACCATGACACTGGTGGGAAAGTCCCACTGCGCCACAATGGCGTCAACGGAGCCATAAAACGCCTCGAGCTTGCTACGCGCCTCGTCCAGCAGGGTATTGAAGGAGAAGCTTGGGGCTTCTACGGCCTCCTTGACCGACAGCAGGCTGTGTACCTTGAACTTTTCCGAGTGGCGCAGGGTTTCCAGCTCCTGGCGCTGCTGGTCTTCCAGAGCCACGACAAAGATGTTCCGCTTCATCCGTCTATCTCCATGACAGTATCGTTGGAAAGCCCAGTAATGGGCTCTCCTCTCTTCCATACACACCTCAAGATAAGTAGGCGACGTCCAAGGTTCCATAACCTGAGCGATTCTTTACCCTTTCAAACCCCGGGGAAACAAAACGGCACGCAAAGTCCCATCTACTTCTTACAAGACCCACTGCTGCAGCCAGGTAGTCGGTTGCCGCGCCCGTGTACTTGGCCCTTGCCTCGAGCGCGGCTAGGCTGAGAGGCAGGACTCGTTGCCTGAGTACAGCGGCCAAGGATGGAGCCGATGGAACGACTCGAGGAATACCGCCGCAAGCGCGACTTCACGCGCACCCGGGAACCCGCTGGAGAGGCTCAAGGTGAAGCCGCCACGGGAAACCTCTACGTGATGCACAAGCATGCGGCGAGCCACGACCACTTCGACCTGCGCCTGGAGCAGGATGGCGTGCTCAGGAGTTGGGCCCTGCCCAAGGGGCCCAGCCTCGAACCCGGCGAGAAGCGCCTGGCCGTCGAGGTGGAAGATCACCCGCTCGAATACGCCGACTTCGAAGGGGTCATTCCCGAGAAGGCCTACGGCGGCGGTACCGTCATGCTGTGGGACCGCGGCACCTGGCAGCTCAAGGGCAAAGCCAAGCCGGATCGAATCGATATCGAGCTTGACGGCGAGCGGCTCAAGGGCAGTTGGACCCTGACCCGCATGAGCGGCAAGCGCCAGGACAAGCATGGGCGCAACTGGCTGATGATCAAGCGCCACGACGACAGGGCGCGCATGGAGGATTCGCTCACGGTGGAACTCGACGCGAGCGTCGCCAGCGGGCGCAGCATGCGCGAGATCGCCGAGGATCGTGATGACACCTGGGGCTCGGCCGACGATGCGGGTGAGGCCACGCTTGCCCCACCCGACCCCAGCCGACTCGACGGCGCACGCAAGGCCAGGCTGCCAAAAGAAGTGAAGCCGCAGCTCGCCACTCTGGCCCGCGAGGTGCCGGCCCAGGGCGAGTGGGTCCACGAGATCAAGCTCGACGGCTACCGTCTGCTCGCCCGCCTCGACAAGGGTGACGTGCGCCTGATCACCCGCAACGGCAAGGACTGGACCCACCGCTTCCCCGAGATCGCCCGGGCGCTCGAGTCGCTGCCGGTGGACTCGGCGCTGCTCGACGGCGAAGTGGTCGCCATGGGCAAGGATGGAGTCAGCCGCTTCGGTGACCTGCAGGAAGCACTCTCCAGCGGGCGTACCGCCGCGCTGGTCTACCAGCTCTTCGACCTGCCCTATCTCCAGAGCCACGATCTACAGAATGTGGCGCTGCTGGAGCGCAAGCGCACCCTCGCGGCGCTGCTCGAGGTGGCGGACATGGCATCGGGCACCGGCACCATCCGTTACTCCGACCATCTCGACGCACAAGGCGCGGCTTTCCATGAACGCGCCTGCCAGATGGGGCTCGAGGGCATCATCAGCAAGCGCGCCGACAGCCACTACCGGCAGAAGCGCAGCCGCGACTGGCTCAAGGTCAAGTGCGTCAGCCACGAGGAGTTCGTGATCGGTGGCTACACCGACCCCGGCGGCTCGCGCAGCGGTTTCGGCTCGCTGCTGATGGGCGCCTACGGCAAGCAGGGCCTGGCCTATGCCGGGCGCGTGGGCACCGGCTTCAACAATCGGCTGCTGGAGCAGCTCAGCGCCACCCTGCAGGAACTCGAAGTGAAACGCTCGCCCTTCCACGGCAGCGTGCCGGACAGCCGCTCGGTACATTGGGTGCGGCCGGAAATCGTGATCGAAGTGGAGTTCACCGAGCGCACCCGCGACGGTCGCCTGCGCCACCCTGCCTTTCGCGGCCTGCGCGAGGACCGCAACCCCGAGGAGATCCGCATGACCCCGACCAAGGAAATGGCCGCCGAAGGCACGCCGGAGCAGGATACCAAGCCCGACAAGCCGGCTCCCAGCAAGCGCAAGGACGAGACCTCGCTGCTCGGCGTTCGTCTCACCAGCCCCGACCGCGTGCTGTTCCCCGAGCAGGGCCTGACCAAGCTCGACCTGGCGCGCTTCTACGAGCAGATTCAGGATTGGGTGCTGCCCCATCTGGTCCGCCGGCCACTGTCGTTGGTGCGCTGCCCCCAGGGACGCAACGACGAATGCTTCTTCCAGAAGCACCCGCGCACCGCCATTCCCGACAGCGTGCCGCGCATCGACGTGCCGGAGAAGAAAGGCAGCGCCGAGTACGTCTACGTCGAAACGGCTGCCGACCTTATCGGCCTGGTCCAGGCCGGTGCGCTGGAGATCCACCCCTGGGGCAGCCGCATCGACCACCTCGAGCAGCCCGACGGCCTGGTGTTCGACCTCGACCCGGACCAAGGTATCGCGTGGAAGGAGATCTTGCGTGTTGCCGGCACCCTGCGCGAGCGCATCGAATCGCTGGGCCTCACGGCGTTCCTGCGCACCACCGGCGGCAAGGGCTTGCACCTGGTGGTACCGCTCGTGCCCAGCGCCGAGTGGGATCAGGCCAAGGCCTTCGCCAAGGGGATGGCCGAAGCACACGCCAAGGATGACCCCAAGCGGCTGACCACCAACATGTCCAAGGCCAAGCGCGAAGGGCGTATCTTCATCGACTATCTGCGCAACGGTCGCGGTGCCACGGCGGTAGCTTCCTACACGGTACGCGCACGCGAGAACGCCCCGGTGGCGGTACCGATTCGCTGGGACGAACTCAACGCCGCGCTGCGTGCCGACCGCTACAACGTACAGAATCTGCGTCGCCGGCTATCGGCCCTCCGCGAGGACCCCTGGGCGGGTTTCGACGAGGCGGCACGCCCGCTGGAAGCCGATCTGCTCAAGGCCGTGGGCGTGAAGTGACGGCAGTCTGGGTCAGGAGCGGGAGGAACGAGATGAGCGAAGTGCCCTGGTGGATGGAATCCGGTCCCGAGACCTGCCAGTTCTGTCTGCGCACCTTTCACTACGAGGCGGGCTATCACTGCATCTATTGTGATCGGCCGATCTGTCCGATCTGCGTCGAAACACGCTTCGAGAGCCGCGAGACGCTGTGCCCCGAATGCCATGAAGAAGGCGTAAACCATGGGGGGAAAGGCTGATGGCAGCCAGAGCGATGTGGAAGGGCGTGATCCGCTTCGGTGAAGTGGAGGTACCGGTAAAGCTCTACTCTGCGGTACAGGATCGCAGCGTGCACTTCCGCCTGCTGCACGAAAAGGACCGCTCGCCGGTCAAGCAGGCCATGGTCAATCCCGACACCGAGCAGATCGTACCCCACGCCGAGACCCGCCGCGCCTATCGCACCGACGAGGGCAGCCTGGTGGTGTTCGACAAGCAGGAACTCGAAGCGCTGGAGCCGGACTCGGGCCGCGATATCGAAGTGATCCGCTTCATGCCACCGCAGGTGATCGATCACCGCTGGTACGACCGCCCCTACTTCCTCGGCCCGGATGGCAGCGAGTCGCTCTATTTCGCCCTGGCCGAGGCGCTGGGCAACAGCGACAAGGAGGGCCTCGCGCGCTGGGTCATGCGCAAGAAGAGCTACCTCGGCGCCCTGCGCCTGCATCGCGGCGTACCCATGCTGATGTCGTTGCGCCACGAGGAGCAGGTGGTGCCGGTCGATTCACTGGAGCCACCCAAGGGCAAGGCACTCGACGCCAGGGAACTCGACATGGCACGCCAGTTGATCGGCATGCTCGAGGCGGGGTTCGATCCCGACGAATATCACGACGAGTACCGCGAGCGGGTGCTGGAGCTGATCGAGGCCAAACGGCGCGGCAAGAGTGTCAAGGTCACCCCGATTCGCCGGCGCGAAGCTTCCGACGATCTCTCCAAGGCGCTCGAGGCCAGCCTGAAGAAGGAGCGCAAGCGTGCCTAGCCCGAAATCGAAAGCCAAGCCGAAGGACAAGCGCAAGACGAAGAAGAAGGACGAGCCGGCTCATGGCGAGGAGAAGCAGCGCTTTCACGCCAGCGGCCCGCGCCCGCTGTGGTCGGGCACCATCACCTTCGGCCTGGTCAGCCTGCCGGTCAACCTCTACCCGGCCAACCGCCCCAAGCCGGTGTCGCTGCGCATGGTCGACAGCGACGGCACACCGCTGGCGCGGCGCTACTTCTGCGAGAAGGAGGAGCGAGTGCTCGACTACGACGAGCTGATCCGCGGCTACGAGGTCGAGAAGAACGAATTCGTCGTGGTGGAGGATCGCGAGCTCGATTCGCTGGCACCAGAGAAATCCCAGGAGATCGACCTCAAGCGCTTCGTCGGCCTCGACGAGATCGATCCGATGTACTTCGAGCGCGCCTACTTCATGACCCCCGACAAGGGCGTGACCAAGGCCTACCGCCTGCTGGCGGAAAGCATGGAGGCCACCGGGCGCGCCGGCATTGCCACCTTCGTCATGCGTGGCAAGGAGTACCTGGTGGCGATCATCGCCGAGAAAGGCATCCTGCGCGCCGAGACGCTGCGCTTCGCCGAAGAACTTCGCACTCCGGACGACATCGACCTTCCCGAGCCGCCCAAGGTCGACAAGAACAGGGTGAAGGCGATGCAGCAGTCCATCGAGGCGCTCAGCGAGAAAGAGCTCGAACGCGAGGCGCTGCAGGACCGGCAGAGCCAGCGCATCATCGCGCGTGCCGAAGAGAAGCTAGAGCGCGGCGAGGACGTGATCGCCCTGGGCAAGGAAGACGAGCCAGACGTCGATCCGGAACAGGGCGGCGAAGTGATCGACTTGATGCAGGTACTCAAGCAGAGCCTGGCCGAAGGACGCCCTCCCGGCCAGGAGGTGCGCAACGATGACGGCGAGAGCCAACCGAGAAAGCGCGGTAAGCCGACGGCCAAGCGCAGCGAGACGAAGAAGCGCCCCTCAGGCCAGCACGGCGCGGGCAAGAAGGCAGCCGGTCAGGACGACGGCAAGGCCGCACCACGCGGCAAGCGCCGCAGCGCCGGGCTTGCCGAATTGCAGAATCTCTCCCGTGATGAACTCTACGAACGCGCCCGAAAGCTCGACGTGCCAGGCCGCAGCCGCATGAGCAAGGCCGAACTGGCCAAGGCCGTCGCCGGCGCACGCTGAAACGAAAAAGCCGGCCCGAAGGCCGGCTAGGTCGTTCATGCCATTCTAGAAGCGCTGGACAAATCAGCGGTTGGCGCGATTCTCGATGAGATCGTCGACCACGCTCGGATCGGCCAGGGTGCTGGTATCGCCCAGACCATCGGTCTCGTTGGCAGCGATCTTGCGCAGGATGCGACGCATGATCTTGCCCGAGCGGGTCTTGGGCAGCCCCGGCGCCCACTGGATGACGTCAGGCGAGGCGATCGGGCCGATATCCTTGCGCACCCACTGGGTCAGTTCCTTCTTGAGCTCGTCGCTGGGCTCGACGCCATCGGTCAGGGTCACGTAGATGTAGATGCCCTGGCCCTTGATGTCGTGCGGGAAGCCCACCACGGCGGCCTCGGCCACGGCCTCGTGGGCTACCAGCGAGGACTCGATCTCGGCGGTGCCCATGCGGTGGCCGGAGACGTTGAGCACGTCGTCGACGCGGCCGGTGATCCAGTAGTAGCCGTCCTCGTCGCGGCGGCAGCCGTCGCCGGTGAAGTAATAGCCCTTGTAGGTAGAGAAGTAGGTCTGCACGAAGCGATCATGATCGCCCCAGATGGAGCGCGCCTGACCGGGCCAGGAGTCGCTGATCACCAGGTTGCCGTCCACGGCACCCTCGAGCACGTTGCCCTCGCTGTCGAGCAGCGCCGGCTGTACGCCGAAGAACGGCAGTGTGGCCGAACCCGGCTTGAGGTCGATGGCGCCAGGCAGCGGCGAAATCATGATCCCGCCGGTCTCGGTCTGCCACCAGGTGTCGACGATGGGACACCGGGAGTTGCCGATCACGCGGTGGTACCACTCCCATGCCTCGGGGTTGATCGGCTCGCCCACCGACCCCATCACACGCAGCGTGTCGCGCTTGCTCGAGTCCATCACGTCGTCGCCATGCGCCATCAGCGCGCGGATGGCGGTAGGTGCGGTGTAGAGGATGTTGACCTTGTGCTTGTCGACGATCTCGCCCATGCGACCGTGGGTCGGATAGCTCGGCACGCCCTCGAACATCAGCGTGGTGGCGCCGTTGGCCAGCGGCCCGTAGACGATGTAGCTGTGGCCGGTGACCCAGCCCACGTCGGCGGTGCACCAGTACACCTCGCCGTCCTGATAGTCGAAGATGTACTGGTGGGTCAGGCTGGCATAGACCAGGTAGCCGCCGGTGGTGTGCTTGAGCCCCTTGGGCGCGCCGGTGGAACCGGAGGTGTAGAGGATGAACAGCGGATCCTCGGCGTTCATCTCCTCGGCCGGGCAGTCGGTCGCCTGCTTGTCGACCTGATCGTGGTACCAGAGGTCGCGGCCCTCCTTCCATTCGATCTCGCCGCCGGTGCGCTTGACCACCAGCACGTTCTCGCACACCTCGGTGCCCTTGCGGGTCAGGGCGGCGTCGACGTTGTCCTTGAGCGGCACCTGCTTGCCGCCGCGCACCGACTCGTCGGCGGTGATGACGAGCTTGGAATCGGCGCCGATGATGCGCTGGGCCAGGGCATCGGGTGAGAAACCGCCGAAGACCACCGAGTGCACGGCGCCGATGCGGGCACAGGCCAGCATGGCCACCGCCGCCTCGGGAATCATCGGCATGTAGAGGGTGACTACGTCGCCCTTGCCGATACCGAGTTCCTTGAGCGCGTTGGCCAGCTGGCAGGTCTTGGCATGCAGCTCGCGGTAGCTGACGTGCTTGGCATCCTTGGGATCGTCGCCCTCCCAAATGATCGCTGTCTGGTCGCCACGTGTCGCCAGGTGCCTGTCGAGGCAGCTCACGCTGGCGTTCAGGGTGCCGTCCTCGAACCAGCGGATGTCGACGTTGTGCGGATCGTAGGAGGTATGCTTGATCTTCGTCGGCGCCTTGATCCAGTCGATACGCTTGGCCTGCTCGGCCCAGAAGCCCTCGGGGTCGTCGACGGACTGCTTGTACAGGGCCTGATATTTCTCGCGATCGATCCAGGCGTTGGCGGCGATGTCGTCGCGTACCGGATAGACGTGCTGATCGGTCATTGGCTAGCCTCTTCCAGGAGATGCACCCTCACGGTGGATGTGACCGGCTGCCTTGTTGTCGTTGCGCCGGCTTCAGATTCGCCTTCCAGCATATACCCTCGGAGCGGGCCTAACTCTTAGACATTGGTATCAGGATTTTTCCGTTATGAATCAGCCATTTGTAGTAGTTTTCCCATGCTCCCCAAAGGGCTGATAGACCAACGTCTGAGCACACGACAGGCAGCGATAGCGGCGCCCGTTGCGCGCCAGCGAGTGGCGCCGCGAGGTGAAGAAATGCGCTTGGCAGCCGCAGTGATAGCGATACGGCGTGGGGCTTGCGCGTCCCACATCGAAGCGATGCGTCACCCGCGGCTCGAGCCCGAACAGTCGCGTCATCACGGTACGCCACTCGCGCCCATGGGGCCTGGCCCGATGACCATCGCTCAGGTGCCGCACCAGCCAGTGGGCCATTTCATGCGGCACCACCTCGCTGAGAAAGGCATGGCGATTCTCACGATACAGTACCGGGTTGAAGCGCAGCCCGCCGCGGCCGTAGTGGGCCTGACCGGCGCATTTGCCACGCAGGTCGCTCCAGACCCTGGGCCGGGGCAGTTCGGGATGATAGTGGCGACACAGCTGCCAGGCGGCCTCCACCCGTTCCAGCAGGGCACGCTCAAGCGCTGCATCGTCGAGACTTGCCAGCCACTCGGGGCAGGGATCAGGGAGCGCATGTCGTTTCATGGGTGCTAAAATGACGTCCCGCCACGGCGCTGTCCAGCCCAACGCGGCCACGATCCGCCTTCACGATGCCATGCGAGAGGCCCGATGTCCGATACGCCCCTGCCCCAGCCCCTGCTCGAGGACGACGAACTCGAGCGCCTCGACGAGTTTCTCGACTCCGAGCGCGTCGACCCCGATGCCCTGGACCTGATCTCGGCCCATGGCTTTCTCGTCGCCCTGGCCGTGGCGCCTCGTGAGATCGAAGCCACCACCTGGGTGGCCGAGCTGTTCCACGGCGAACCGGCCTTTGCCGACGCTGCTGAACGCAGTGAGATCCTAGGCCTGCTGGAGAAACTTCGCGGCAACGCCATCGACACCCTGGAACAGGGCGGCCTGCCCGAACTGCCCTTCGAACTGACCCTGGACGGTACGGCCCCGGAAGAGACGCCTATCGGCGACTGGTGCGCCGGCTTCATGGAAGGCGTATTCCTCGACGAAGCCGCCTGGTTCGAACAGGACGAAGAGACGGTCGCCACCCTGCTGCTGCCCTTCATGGCGCTTTCGGCTCTGTTCGACGACGAACCCGACATGGCCGACATGACGGCGGACACTGCTCGCCTGGAATCGCTGGCCGGACAACTGCCGGACCTGGTGCTGGATCTCTACCTGCACTACCGCGTGCCTCCGGAGACGCCCAAGCCCATGCCGCGCAAGAAGAAGCCCGCCGGCCGCAGCCCCGGCAAGGGCAAACCGGGCGGCAAGCGCTAATAGGGTGATCAACAACGGGAGGGTACATCGATGATGGGGTCACGCCGTATGGCCAAGCGCAATTGGCCGTCACCGTAGCCGCGTCAGCCAGGCATCGAAGCTGCCGAACAGCCACTCCTTGAAGCGCTGCCAGCGCGGGCGCCGCACCCAGGCCCGGTAGGTGATCTCGTGGCTGGCGGCGAAGTTGCGCTCGAACAGTGCGGCCACCTCGCCGGCGAAGCGGGTGTCTTCCACCTCCTGGTTGGCCTCCAGGTTCCAGTGCAGGCTCCAGTGGTCGAAATTGCACGAGCCCAGGCTCGACCACTGGTCGACCAGCGAGAACTTGGCATGGATGAAGGTGGGCTGGAACTCGAAGATGCGCACGCCGGCGCGCAGCAGGCGCCGGTAGAAGCGCTGGCCGGCATAGCGCACCCAGGGGTGGTCGTGGCCCTGGCCGGGCAGCAACAGGCGCACATCGACGCCGCGGCGAGACGCACGGGCCAAGCGCATGCGCAGGCTGAAGGTGGGCACGAAATAGGGCGTGCACAGCCAGATGCGGCGCTGGGCAGACGACACCCGGCCATACAGCGAGTGGCGGATGGCCTGGTAGCGATAGCCCTGCCCCCACACCACGCGGCCACGCATGGCGTGGTAGTCCTCATGTGGGTGGAACCCGAGCTGCAAGTGGCGTACCAGAGCCGCATCGCCGGCGCCGCGCGTCATCGGCGAATCCCATACCCGCGAGAACAGCCGTACCCAATCGGCGACGACCGGTCCTTCGATCCGCACCGCGACCTCGTACCAGGCCTCGAGGAACTCGTCCACCGCACCGAAGCCGCCGGTGAAGGCGACCTGCCCGTCGACCACCACCAGCTTGCGATGATCGCGGGTCAGGTTGCGGGTCAGCGAACGCAGCCCCAGCGGGTTGAACAGCCGCAGTGCCACACCGGCCTCCTCCAGGCGCCGGCGGTCCTCCCCACCAAGCCCCATGGCCCCGTAGGCGTCCAGCATCAGCGCGACCGTCACGCCACGCTGAGCGGCCCGGCACAGCGCATCGATCAGCGCCGTGGCCAGCTGCCCCGACTCCATCAGGTAGAGTTCGACGAGGATCGAGCGGCGCGCCTCTTCCATGGCCGCGAACATCGCCGGCAGAAAGCGCGACGACTCCGCCAGAAGCTCGAACCGATTGCCATCCCGCCACACGCCATGCATGGCTGCCTCCCGTCTCCTTGCCTTACCTGATTGACGCACGTTTTGCCCATCAAGGGAAAGCACCTGACCCGCCCAGGGCAGCATGGCTATACTGGCCCCTCGGTTCGACGTCGAGGCAATCGGATGGCCCTAACCCATACTCTGTTCGCTGCACTTCGCGCCCCATTGAAGGGCTTGATCAAGGCCTGGGTCGGGACCCGCCTCATCGAGCCCGAGCCCAGCGACCTGTCCCTCGACCCGTCGCTCCCCACCCTCTACGTGCTGCCCCACCCGGCGCTTTCCGACGCCTTGTTGCTCGACGTGCTGTGCCAGCGCCATGGGCTGCCATCGGCACGAGGCAGGATCCGTTTGCAGGCTCTCGATCTCCCGGCCAGTGTCGCACTGCCTGTCAGGCAACGCCGGCTATGGCGCCGCAGCCGTGCCCTGGAGGCCCCTTTCCACCAGGCCCTGGCATACCTCGCTGACAATCCCGAGGCCGATATCCAACTGGTTCCGGTGAGCGTGTTCTGGGGGCGGGCACCGGGCAAGCGTTTCGGCTTCTGGCACCTTCTGGCGGCCGACAGCTGGCAGCTGACAGGCAAGCTACGCCGGGCGCTGTCGGTGCTGGTCAACGGCAAGAGCGTCGAGGTGCACTTCGGCGCGCCGCTCGAGCTTCGCGACCTGCTGGACGAGCGCGGGCCCGCCGTGGCCAATCGCAAGAGCGCCCGCCTGCTGCGCGTTCACTTCCGGCGCATGCGCACGCGCGTACTGGGTCCTGACCTCTCCCACCGCCGCACGCTGATCGAAGGCGTGGCCACCAGCCCCGAGGTGCGACGCGTCATCGGCGAGCTGGCACCGGCCGAGAAGCGTTCGCCGGAGCGTTTACAGCGGCGAGCCCTGCGCTACGGTCGCGAGATCGCCTCGAACATGACCTACCCGGTGCTGCGCTTCATGGACGGCCTGCTGCGCCGACTGTGGAATCGGCTGTATGACGGCGTCGAGGTACGCGGCCTCGAGCGGGTCAAGGCGCTGGCCGGCGACCATACGCTGGTCTACGTGCCCTGTCACCGCAGCCATATCGATTACCTGCTGCTCTCCTACGTGCTCTACCGCGACGGCCTGATGCCGCCGCACATCGCCGCCGGGCGCAACCTCGACATGCCGCTGATCGGCCCGCTGCTGCGCCGCGGCGGGGCCTTCTTCCTGCGCCGCAGCTTCCGCGACAAGCCGCTCTATGCAGCCGTCTTCAACGAGTACCTGCATCGCCTGCTGGAGCGCGGTCACCCGCTGGAGTACTTCATCGAGGGCGGCCGCTCGCGCAGCGGGCGCATGCTTACGCCGCGCCCCGGCATGCTGTCGATGACGCTGCGTTCGTTTCGCCGCAGCGCAGCAGGCAGCAGCCCCCCCCGGCTCGCCTTCGTGCCCGTTTATGTCGGCTACGAGCGCATCATCGAGAGCGCCAGCTACCAGCGCGAGCTGCGCGGCGGCAAGAAGCGCAAGGAATCCCCGCTGGCCCTGCTGCGGGTCCTCGGCAAGTTGCGCCAGCCGTTCGGCAAGGTCGCGGTCAATGTCGGTGAGCCGCTGCCACTCGGCGCTTGGCTGGAAGACACCACACCGGGCTGGAGGGACGACCTCGCTCAGGCCAAGCCAGCCTGGCTCAACCAGGCCGTGCCGCGGCTGGGCGACGAGCTGGCCCGGCGTATCAACGCCGCGGCGGCACTCAATCCTGTCAATCTGGTGGCACTGGTTCTGCTGGCCACGCCGCATCACGCCATCGAAGCCAGCCTGATGTCGCGCCAGCTCGCTCTGCTGACGGCGCTGCAGCGTCACAGCCCCGGAGGGCAGAACGTCAGCCTGCCCCAAGGCGAACCCGACGAGTGGATCGGTGAGGTCGTGTCACTGGGGATGGTCGAGCGCCGCCCCCATGCGCTGGGCGACATCGTGACGGCGACGGCGGAGCAGGCCAGTCTGCTGGTGTGGTACCGCAACAACGTCCTGCACCTCTTCGCCCTGGCCGGCCTGACCGCCTTCGCCTTCCGCCATGCACCGCGTCATGATCTCGATAGCCTGCAGGCGCAGCTCGGCCCCCCCTGGCCGATTCTGGCGCGGGAGCTGTTCCTCGACCCGGTGGCACTGCCCCAGGCCTTGCCCGCCATGCTCGACGCGCTTTGCCAGCAGGGCCTGCTGCACCGTCATGCCGACGCTTGGCAACGGCCCGCGGCACTGGAGGCCGGCGAGCAACTTCGCCTATTGGCGAGGCTGATGCAGCCCTCGCTGGAGCGCGGCTACCTGCTCCTTGCGCTGCTGCTCAGCCAGCCGGCCGGCACTCTGGGGCGCAACGCCCTCGCCGAGCGCAGCCAGCAACTGACCGAGCGTCTGGCCTTGCTAACCGGCCGCGATGCGCCGGAGTTCTTCGACCACAAGCTGTTCGCCAGCCTGATCGAAAGCCTGGAAGCCGAAGGCTGGATCTGGGAGCAGGATGAACGTCTATGGTTCGACGAGCGGCTGCGCAGCGCCGCGCAGCGCACCGGCGAGCTGTACGATCCGGCGTTGCGGCACCGACTGCAGCTCGTCAGCCACGGATAGGGAAACACATAGTCAATGCTTCTGGAGCGAATCGCTGCGTTTCGCTTCATCTCGCTCGCCCATTGCTGAGCGCTTTCCAGTAACGCTTGAGGGCAATTTACTTAGTAGCTTTAGGCCTTGAGCGAGCGGTGGACGTAGAGGTCGTAGCGGCTGGTCTTGCCTTCGATGACGTGCTGCGGTGCCCGGCCCTGGATGGGTGGCGCCTTGCGCGGGCGCTTGACCACCACGCGGTGGGTGGCAACGTCCAGTGCCGCCTCGAGTAGCCGCGGCGCGTCGTCATCGTCGCCGGCGAGCTCGCGGAACAGGCGCATCTCTTTTTTGACCAGCGCCGATTTCTCCCGATGGGGAAACATGGGGTCGAGATGGATCACTTGAGGCGCCACCGGGCTGGCAGCGACCAACGCGGCGAGTTCGCGGGTGGCATCGCCATGCGCCAAGTGCATGCGGGCGACGATCGCTGCCGCCTCGGGGTCATCGGCGGCACGTGCCAGGCCGTCCTCCAGCAGGGCGTAAATCGCCGTCACGCGTTCGATCAGCAGTATTTCGGCCCCGAGGCTGGCCAGCACGAAGGCATCGCGCCCCAGGCCGGCGGTAGCGTCAATCACGTTCGGGGTAATGCCTGAAGCAAGGCCGCAGGCACGGGCGATGAGCTGGCCGCGGCCACCACCGAAGCGGCGCCGATGCGCGGCCCGGCCTTCGGCGAAGTCGACCCGCAGCGGCTTGCCGTAGCGAGCCGGGTCGCCCGCCAGCACCAGCGCATCCCCTTCGCGCAGAAGCTCGAGTCCGTCGCTCACCTGGCCCGAACGCGCACTGACGAAGCTCATTTGCCCTTCTGCCACGCCACCTGATCGCGTAGGTAGATCGGCTGGCTTTCATGGGCGGCAGGGCGAATACCCTGCGCATGGTCCCGGGCGGCCAACAGCACCATCTCCTCGGCCGCCGGCTCGGCTTCGACGTCGCGCTGGGTGACACTCGACTGCACCTCGGTCGGCATCTGCTCCCACAATGACCAGCCGGAGCCAATGCCGTACCACCCGACCCGCTCGGCCATCTCAGGCAGTTGAAGTCGCTGAGGTGGCATGACCCCCTCCTCGCGCAGCGCCTCGATCGCCCCATCTTGGCAACGCCAGGCGGCGACGTAGATCTCGCCCATACGTGCGTCCATGGCAGTAACGACATATTCGACGCCGTGACGCCGATGTGCCGCCAAAGCCAGCGCCTCGAGCGTCGACACGCCGAGCAGCGGCAGGTCCAGGCCGTAGGCCAACCCTTGGGCCGTGCCGGCGGCGATGCGCAGCCCGGTGAAGGAGCCGGGGCCACGACCGTAGGACACGGCGTCCAGCTCGGCGGCGGTCACGCCCGCCTCGGCCAGCACCTCGTCGACCATCGGCAGCAGCCGGCGGGTATGTTCGCGGGGGGTCAGGGCAAAACGGGACACCAGCCTCGGTTCGCCGCCACCACGCTGGATCAGCAGGGCGGCGGAGCAGGCGCTGGAGGAGGCATCGAGGGCCAGCAGGTTCGGCATAGGAAAGCGTCGGGTCAGGGCATGGGCGGACCATTATACGCCGCCGCGTGACGCGGGACGATGGCCCATGACGACGATGGCCCGCCGAAGCGGGCCATCAGGACTGGTCGGTACCCCGGATCAGCCTTCGAGCGCTTGGATCACCTTGCGCGTGATCTCGTCGACGCTGCCGACCCCTTCGACGCGGTGGTAGGCGGGCGCCACGTCCGGAGCCTCCGCGGCCCACTGCTGGTAGTAGTCCACCAGCGGAGCCGTCTGCTCGTGGTACACCCCCAGGCGATTGCGTACGGTGGACTCACGGTCGTCGTCGCGCTGGATCAGCGGCTCGCCGGTAACGTCGTCCTTGCCTTCCTCCCTGGGCGGATTGTACTCGACGTGGTAGACCCGGCCGGAGCTCGGGTGCACCCGGCGCCCCGCCAGACGCTTGACGATCTCTTCATCCGCCACGGCGATCTCGAGCACATGGTCGATCTTGACCCCCGCATCCTTCATGGCATCGGCCTGGGGAATGGTGCGCGGGAACCCGTCGAACAGGAAGCCATTTTCGCAGTCGGGCTGGGCGATGCGCTCCTTGACCAGAGAAATGATCAGATCGTCGGACACCAGGCCTCCGCTGGTCATGATCTCCTTGACCTTCAGGCCCAGCTCGCTGCCCTCCTTGACGGCAGCACGCAGCATGTCGCCGGTGGAGATCTGCGGAATCTTGTAGCGCTCGCAGATGAACTGGGCCTGGGTACCCTTGCCGGCACCCGGCGCGCCCAACAGGATCAAACGCATCTAGCTGCTCCTTGAGAGAGTGGGAATTCTTGTGAGTAAACGGAATGTCATGAACGATAACCGCGGCGACGAGATCAGACAACCGCAAGCTACCGAAAAGCCTCGCCTATCCGCCTAAAGCTGCTGCTTTTTCAGTCAATTAAGGTCGGGTAGCACTTTGGTCTTCCTTGCCTAAAGTGGTGTGCACAAAAACCGACGGCGCCCCGCAGGACGCCGTCGGCACTGCTTCCGACTAGCACATCACAGCAACATGCGCCGGATATCGCTCAGCGCCGCCGCCAGGAAGGCGGTGAAGCGCGCGGCATCGGCGCCATTGACGGCCCGGTGGTCGTAGGAGAGCGACAGCGGCATCATCAGCCGCGGCTCGAAGTCGGCACCGTTCCACACCGGCTTCATCTGCGCCTTGGAGACGCCGAGGATGGCAACTTCCGGGGCGTTGACGATCGGCGTGAAGGCGGTACCGCCGATGGAGCCCAGGCTCGAGATGGTGAAGCAGCCTCCGGTCATCTCTTCGCGCTTGAGCTTCTTCGACTGTGCCTTGCCGGCCAGTTCCACGCTCTCCTTGGCCAGGTCGATCAGCGACTTCTTGTCGGCGTCGCGGATCACCGGCACCATCAGACCGTCCGGCGTGTCCACGGCAACGCCGATATGGACGTACTTCTTCCATACCAGGGTCTCGCCGTCGCTCTTCAGGCTGACGTTGAACTGCGGGAACTTGCGCAGGGCGAAGGCGCACGCCTTGATCAGGAACGGCAGCGGCGTGAGCTTGGCGCCCTGGGCCTCGGCCTCGGCCTTCATCGACTTGCGGAAGGCCTCCAGCTCTGTGATGTCGGCCTCGTCGAACTGGGTGACGTGGGGCACGTTGAGCCAGCTGCGATGCAGGTTGGTGGCGCCCATCTTGAGCAGGCGCCCCATCGGCTTCTCTTCGATCTCGCCGAACTGGCTGAAGTCCTGGTCCGGCACCGGCGGGATGCCCGCACCGCCACTTGCCGCCGGCGCGGCAGCAGGCGCCTTGGCCTGGCCTGCCATCACCTGCTTGACGTAGGCGTGGACGTCCTCCTTGAGCACGCGTTCCTTGGGACCGCTGGGCTTGACCAGCCCCAGGTCGACGCCCAGCTCACGGGCCAGCATGCGCACCGCGGGGCCGGCGTGAACCAGCTTGCCGTCGCGCGGCTTGTGAGCCGCCATCTGCGCCTCGGGGCTCGGCGTGCCGGCCGGGGTCGGAGAAGGCTTGTCGGCCTTGGCCGAGGATGACGCCGCGGCTTTTTGCTCGGCCGGCTTGTCGGCCTTCTTCGGCGCCGGCTTGCTGCCTGCCACTTCGATATAGCCGATCAGGTCGCCCTCGGAGACGGTGTCGCCCTCCTTGACGGTGAGTTCGATCAGCTTGCCCTTGTAGGGGCTCGGCACGTCCATGGAGGCCTTGTCGGACTCCAGCGTGATCAGCGGGTCTTCCTCGTCGACCTCGTCGCCGGCGCTGACGGCGATCTCGATGACCGGCACGTCGCTCGAGCCGGAGAGGTCGGGCACGCGGATCTCCTTGCGCTCGGGTTCGCCGCTCGTCGCCTCTTCCTCGGCCGGCGCCTCGGCCTGTTCGGCGGGCTCGTCAGTGCTCTCGACGGCTTCCGGCTCGGCCTCATCGCCGCCTTCGCCGGCGATTTCCATGGTACCGATCACGTCGCCCTCGGAGACGGTGTCGCCCTCCTTGACGGTGAGGGACACCAGCTTGCCGCTATAGGGGCTCGGCACGTCCATGGAGGCCTTGTCGGACTCCAGCGTGATCAGCGGGTCTTCCTCGTTGACCTCGTCGCCTTCGGAGACCGTCACTTCGATCACCTCGACGTCTTCCGAGCCGCCCAGGTCGGGCACCTTGACCTCGACAGTACGCTTGCCGCCGCCGGAGGCTTTCTTGGCCGCCGGCTTCTCTTCGGCGGACTGGGACTCCTTGGGCGCCTCTTCTTGCTTGGCCTCGGCTTTCTCTTGGCCTGCGGCGTCATCGCTACCGCCGCCCTCCACCTCGAGCTCGACGATGTCGTCGCCCTCGGAGACGGTGTCGCCCTCCTTCACCAGTACACGGACCACCTTGCCGCCCTTGGGCGAGGGTACGTCCATGCTGGCCTTGTCGGACTCCAGCGTGATCAGCGTGTCCTCGGGCTCGATGACATCGCCTTCGGATACGGCGATTTCGATGATCTCGACATCTTCGCTGCCGCCGATGTCTGGAACTTTGATGATTTCGCTACTCAAGGTCGCGCTCCTTCCAAATCGTGCCTGGAACAGGCGGGCCCAGGCCCGCCTGGCCACCGGATCAGCTGGTCAGCGGGTTGGGCTTGTTGGGATCGATGCCATACTTCTTGATCGCCTCGGCGACGACCTTGCGATCCAGCTCGCCGCGGTCGGCCAGCGCCTTGAGCGACGCCACGGTGACGAAGTAGCGATCGACCTCGAAGAAGTGGCGCAGCTTCTCGCGGGTGTCGGAGCGGCCGTAGCCGTCGGTTCCCAGTACATGGTAGTCGGTCGGTACCCAGGCGCGGACCTGGTCGGCGAACAGACGCATGTAATCGGTGGAGGCGATGGCCGGCCCCTTGCGCCCTTCCAGGCAGCGGGTGACGTGCGGCTTGACCGTCTCCTCGGCGGCGTTGACGAACGCCTCACGCTCGAGCAGCAGGGCCTCGCGCCGCAGCTCGTTGAAGCTGGTCACGCTCCATACGTCGGCGCCCACGCCCCACTCCTCGGCGAGCATCTGCGCGGCGGCTTCCACCTCACGCAGGATGGTGCCGGAGCCGAGCAGCTGCACGTGCCCCTTGTCGCCCTGGTGCTCGCGCAGCAGGTACATGCCCTTGATGATGTCTTCGGCCGGTACGTTCTCGAGCTCGGGATGCTCGTAGTTCTCGTTCATCACCGTCAGGTAGTAGAAGCAGTTCTCCTTGTCGGCGAACATGCGCTTCAGACCGTCCTGGACGATCACCGAGACCTCATGGGCGTAGGTGGGGTCGTAGCTGCGGCAGTTGGGGATCATCGCCGCCTGCAGGTGGCTGTGGCCATCCTGGTGCTGCAGGCCCTCGCCGTTGAGCGTGGTGCGCCCGGCGGTGCCGCCGACCAGGAAGCCCCGCGCCTGCAGGTCGCCGGCGGCCCAGGCCAGGTCGCCGATGCGCTGGAAGCCGAACATCGAGTAGTAGATGTAGAACGGCAGCAGCGGCAGGTTGTGGTTGCTGTAGGACGTCGCCGCGGCGATCCACGCCGACATGGCGCCGGCCTCGGTGATGCCCTCCTCGAGGATCTGACCCTTCTTGTCCTCGCGGTAGAACATGATCTGGCCCTTGTCGACGGGCTCGTACTTCTGGCCTTCGGAGGTATAGATACCGAGCTGGCGGAACATGCCCTCCATGCCGAAGGTACGCGCCTCGTCGGGCACGATCGGCACTACCTGCTGACCGATCTTCTTGTCCTTCACCAGGCCATTGAGGATACGCACGAAGGCCATGGTGGTGGAGATCTCACGCCCCTTGGAACCGGCCAGCTGGGTGGCGAAGGTCTTGTCCTCGAGAGTGGGGATCGTCAACGCCTGGAAATCGCTGCGCCGCTGAGGCAGGTAGCCGCCCAGGCGCTCGCGCTGCAGGTGCATGTACTTGAGCTCGGGCGAGTCGTCGTCCGGCTTGTAGTACGGCACTTCCTTGAGCTGCTCGTCGGTCAGCGGAATGCCGAAGCGATCGCGGAACTTGCGCAGCGCCTCGTATTCCATGGTCTTGACCTGGTGGGCTTCCATGGACGCCTCACCCTCGCCGCTGCCCATGCCGTAGCCCTTGACGGTATGCGCCAGGATCACGGTGGGGCGGCCGTTGGCGTTGTTCACCGCCTCGTGGTAGGCCGCGTAGACCTTGAACGGGTCGTGGCCGCCGCGGTTCAGGCGCCAGATGTCCTCGTCGGACATGTCCTTGACCATCTCGGCGGTTTCGGGGTACTTGCCGAAGAAATGCTCACGGGTGTAGCCACCGTCGATGGCCTTGTAGTTCTGGTACTCGCCGTCGACCGCCTCGTCCATGCGCTTCTGCAGGATGCCCTTCTTGTCCTTCTCGAACAGCGGATCCCACAGCCGGCCCCAGACCACCTTGAGCACGTTCCAGCCGGCGCCGCGGAAGACGCCCTCGAGCTCGTCCATGATACGGCCGTTGCCGCGTACCGGGCCGTCCAGGCGCTGCAGGTTGCAGTTGATGACGAAGATCAGGTTGTCGAGCTTCTCGCGGCTGGCCAGGTGGATGGCACCCAGCGACTCCGGCTCGTCGCACTCGCCGTCGCCCATGAAGCACCAGATCTTGCGATCGTGCATGTTCCTCAGCTCGCGCGAGTCGAGGTACTTCATCACGTGAGCCTGGTAGATCGCCTGGATCGGCCCCAGGCCCATGGAGACGGTGGGGAACTGCCAGAAGTCCGGCATCAGCCAGGGGTGCGGGTAGGAGGAGAGGCCGTCGCCGTCGACTTCCTGGCGATACTTGTCCATCTGCGCCTCGGTCAGGCGTCCTTCGAGATAGGCGCGGGCATACACGCCCGGGGCCACGTGCCCCTGGATGTAGACCAGATCGCCCTCGAAGTCACCGTTGGGCGCGCGGAAGAAATGGTTGAAGCCGACGTCGTAGAGCGTGGCGGCTGACATGAAGCTGGCGATGTGGCCGCCGAGCCCGGGATTGGCGCGGTTGTTGCGAATCACCTGGGCGATGGCGTTGTAGCGAATCAGCGAGCGGATACGCCGTTCCATGAACAGGTCACCCGGCATCGGTGCCTCACGATGCACCGGGATGGTGTTGCGATGCGGCGTCGTCACCGAGAAGGGTGCCTGCATGCCGTCGCGGCGCAGCCGGTCGGCCAGGCGCGTCAGCAGGTACCGGGCGCGTTCCTCGCCCTCACGATCCAGGACCGATTCCAGGGAATCCAGCCATTCCGTGGTTTCGACCGGATCGAAATCTTCTCTTGCCTCCAGACTCATAGACGTCTCTCCGAGTGACAATGTGATGTCAGGTCGCCCCTGCGTGCTTGGACGCCGAAGCAAGTGTTGCTACTGACCATCAGGGGAATGTCAGGCCGCGACGCGGCTGTTGTAGTCATTTTACAGAAGCGTATGCAACGAATGGCGTAGAACATACCGTAAAGTGGCCTTCCTGCCAATCTCGGGGGAATGGAATTTTTTTCCACATTCTGAATAGTGCATTGCAACACAAGCTGTTACGCGCCCTCCCGATAGTTTCAGCCGAAAATATCTCGGTTGTAATAAAACTACCGTATGATTACTTCCACCCCACCTTGCCCCACTTCGCATCGATCATCCCAACGTCTTGAGACACTGACGAAAATAGGCCCAGTCGAAGGCCGCGCCGGGATCGCTCTTGCGCAGTGGAGCGACTCGCGCATGGCTGGTGATACGCGCGAAGTTCATGTCAGGGTAGTTCACCTTGAGCGCCTTCATGACCGCAGCAAGCGCCCGATACTGAGCCTCGCGATAGGCATGAACCTCGTCACCCTCCAGTTCGATGCCCACGGTGAAATCGTTCAGCGCCCGCCGCACCCGTCCCCGATCGATCCAGCAGGAACGACCGGCGTGCCAGGCACGCCGGTCGAAAGACACGAACTGCACGCACTCGCCGTCGCGTCGAATCAGCACATGAGCGGACACCCTCAGCTGGGTGATGCCGGAAAAATAAGGGTGCGCCGAGGCGTCCAGCGTGTTGGTGAACAGCCGCTCGATGTATTCGCCGCCGAACTGGCCGGGCGGCAGGCTGATCGAATGCAGCACTACCGCCGATACCTCCCCCGCCGGACGCGCGTCCTGGTTGGGCGACGGCACACGCCGTACCTCGGCCAGCCATCCTTCCTCGATTCTCATCTCGTTCCCCTGACGTGCTGGTGCTGGATTCCCTATAATGACGGTCCCGATGCTCCATGAACATGAAAAGGCCCGCCATGCATTATCAGGACGCCCTTGCCGAAGCGATCCGCGAAGCCGCCGCCCACCTGCTGGCCGAGGATGTCGGCCCCGGTGACATCACCGCGCAGCTGATCCCCGAAGCGCAGTGGGCCACCGCGCGAGTCATCACCCGCGAGCCGGCAGTCCTGTGCGGCATGGCCTGGGTCGAGGAGATCTACCGTCGCCTCGATCCGAGCATCACACTGCGCTGGAATGCCGCCGACGGCGATCGTCTGGAGGCAGGGCAATGCTTCCTGGAAGTCGAAGGCCCAGCCCGCCGGCTGCTGACCGGCGAGCGCGCCGCCCTCAATCTGCTGCAGACGCTCTCCGCCACAGCCACTCGCACGCGCCACTACGTCGATCTACTCGATGGCACCGGGGTGCGCCTGCTCGATACGCGCAAGACCCTGCCCGGCCTGCGCCTGGCGCAGAAGTACGCGGTTACCTGCGGCGGCGGGCACAACCACCGTATCGGGCTCTTTGATGCCTTCCTGATCAAGGAGAACCACATCGCCGCCTGCGGCAGCATCGCCGCCGCCGTGAAGGAGGCGCGCAGCATCGCCCGCGACCTGCCGGTGGAGGTGGAAGTGGAGAGCTTCGACGAACTCGATCAGGCGCTGGCGGCCGGCGCAGATATCGTCATGCTGGACAACTTCAGCCTGGAGGACATGCGCGAGGCGGTGAAGCGCACCGCGGGGCGCGCAACGCTGGAGGCTTCAGGCAACGTCGATGAAACCACCCTGCGCCAGATCGCCGAGACCGGCGTCGATTGCATTTCCAGCGGCGCCCTGACCAAGGACGTCAAGGCGATCGACCTGTCGATGCGTATCACGGCATTGGAAAAGCGCTAGGTTTCGATAGCCGCGAGGCGCTTCTCCAGGCGCCTTCGCTCGAGCCGAACGTCGCCGCGCGTTACCCATTCCGTGCCGAGATCCTGCCAGCCACGGCACAGCAGGCTCTCGGCCAGCATGCGGCTGGCATCGACGGTGGCACGACCATGACCGTGCTCGAGCAACATGCGCTCGGCATGTACCAGCAGGGTCGAGCCGATGCCGCGTCGCGCCAGTGAAGGCCATACATAGAGTGTCTGCACATGTCCCTTGGGAACGTCCAGCTCGAGGAAGCCGACACAGCGCCCGTCACAGGTGGCCATCAACGTCGTGTAGAGGGCCTGACGCGCGGCCCATACGCTGCCCTCACGCGGCATGGTCGCCGCCCACGCCTCACGCTCCGCCACGCTGTAGTGAGCGGCCGCACCCTGCATCACGGCATGATGGAAGACCTCGGCCTGATCGGCACCGTCACGGGCCCTGGCCTGGCGGTAGAGGATCCGCGGTGAGCCGCTCGTCGGGGAAGGCGCGTCGTTCGTCGTCATCGTTTCCATCTTCCCTGCCCTGCGTGATTGGACTCGGCATGCAGGTTACACAAGCTCGCCGCCGACGCCAATGGCGGGCATAATGCCTCCCCATGAACGCACCATCCTGTCCCGCCGCCGGCTACCCGATGCAGCCCATCGGCTACATCGAGAGCGACTTTCCCGATAAGTTCGGCATACCCCGCCAGCCCGGCCTGGCGTCGGCTGCCCATGCCGAGCTGATTCTCGCCTCTCCTTACGACGACCCCTTGGCGGTGCGCGGCCTCGAGGCCTTCAGCCACCTGTGGCTGACCTTCGTCTTTCACCACAGCCCCGAGCGCTGGACGCCGCTGGTGCGTCCGCCGCGCCTCGGCGGCAACGCCAAGGTCGGAGTCTTCGCCAGCCGCAGCACCCACCGCCCCAACCGCCTGGGACTGTCGCTGGTGGAACTCCTCGAGGTCGACACCCGCCGGGGGGTACGCCTGGTGCTGGGCGGCTGCGACCTGGTCAGCGGTACCCCGGTGCTCGACATCAAGCCCTACCTGCCCTGGGTCGAGGCGCGGCCCGAGGCACGGGCCGGCTACGCCCCCGAGGCGCCACCGCAGTTGGAGGTGCACTTCAGCGCCGAGGCCGAGGCGGCGCTGGACGAACGGGACGACGGTGACTCGCTGCGTGAACTGATCCGCCAGGTACTCGCCCAGGACCCTCGCCCGGCCTACCGTCAGGGCATAGAGGAGCGAATCTACGGTGTGCGCCTGCGCGACGTCGACGTGCGCTTCCAAGTAGAAAACCCAGCACTAGCGGGCAGGCCGAGAATGCACGTGACCCAAATCGTCAGTGAGAATTAGCATTTTACGGTCATTTACATGCCGCTATCGCTCATGCTCTTGGAATGATAATTGTCGATAACCTTTCGGTATTGACTCGGCGAGGCCCCGATATGGCGGCGAAAGAAGCGGGTGAAGTGCCCCTGTTCAGAGAATCCCAAGGATTCCGACAAGTTACCCAGGGTGCCAAAGCGATTGTCTGAGAGGCAGCGGAACGCCATCTGCATCTTGCCGATATTGGCAAACATCTGCGGTGTCATGCCGGTGTTCTGCTTGAACAGGGTAAAGAAATGCGCCCGGGAAAGACCGCACTGGCGGGCGATGCCTTCCATGTCCAGCTCCCCCTGGGGATGGTCGAGAATGAACTGGCTCGCCTGGCGAATTCGGCCATCGTAGAAATCACTGGCAACACCCACTCGTAGCCTGGCAAGGTGGCGCAGTTCGGAATGTTTCTCGGTGATCCCGATAAGCAAATTAAACAGCAGCTCTTCCAGAGTATTCTGGGGCACCAGCCCGAAGGAGAACATGGCATCGATCAGCAAGTCGGCATGATGCCGCATATGGGGGGTGAGTTCGATGCAGGGGCTGGAGAAGAAGTCGGGCCGGCCGCTGAGCGCCAAGCCGCGCTGCAAGGCCGCCAGCCAGCTCGGTTCGATGTAGAGAGCCAGGATCAGAGTATCAGCGGCACCGCTCTGGTGATCGTAGAAATGCGGCTCCCAGGCATTGATGAGCACCGCCGTCTTGTCGGTCAGCGGCAAGCGGTGATCACGCACGGAAAAGTAGGTATCCTCCCCGTAGACCTTGAGCAGCACATGGCATTCGGAATGCGCGTGGGGCACCAGCGACTCATCCATGTCCAGCAGGGCAACGCGACCAAACTCGCCATGCAAGATGCGGTGGGCACTCGACATGACGTCCTCGTCAGTGGAAGGTTAAATGCATCCTAGTAACCAGTCAGCGTACCATCTCTTCCTCGTGCGACGGCTGTAGCCAGACCAAAGTCGCATGGCAGGCCCCTCAGCGGCCATTACGCCTTGCCCAGTCGAGATCCCATGGACGGTCCACATCCTGCATGACGCCCGGGTCCTGAACCGCGATCTCGATGCAGTCAGCCCGATGTCGCCGCACCACGCTGCGAGCTCCCTCGTCGCCGGTCAACTGCTCGAGCGATCCCCAGAAACGTCGCCCGAACAACACCGGGTGCCCCCCTTGCCCCCGGTAGCAGGGCCGCACGATCGCCCTATCACTAGCCCTTGAGCACAATAGAGCGAAAGTATTCTCGCTCAACCAAGGCATATCGCCCAGCACCACTGCCACTGCCGCAGCCTGACTCTCGTTCCTGAGCACGCGGATACCGGCGGCAAGACTTTCCCCCATGCCCAGCTCTGCCATCTCAGCAACGATAGTGCCGATTTCCCTGGCAATGCCCAGTTGTATGGGATCGTCATCGATGCCCAGCACCACTCGAATATCGGCAAAGTGCGGGCGAAGGGTAGCCAACGTGGCCCCCAGCAGCGGCCCGCGCTTTGGCAGGTGCGCCAGGCGCTTGTCGCTGCCGAAACGACGCGCCCGGCCTGCCGCCAGTACCAAGGCGATGACGTCGTCAGAGGGCATCTCGCGCTCTTCCGTGGTAGACCCGCACGATATCCGCTACCACGGCCAAGGCGATCTCGGCCGGGGTCTTGCTGCCGATGTCGAGGCCGATCGGCATATGGATCCGCTCGATCTCTGCCTGGGACAGCCCTCCCGAGCGCATCAGCCGTGTGGCACGGGCATCCGAGGTCCGCTGTGACCCCATCACGCCGATGTAGAAGGCCTCGGTACGCACCGCCTCGATCATCGCCAGATCGTCGATGCGAGGATCATGGGTCAGGGCCACCACGGCCGTCGCGGCATGGCATCCCCCCGCCGCGATGTAGGCCGAAGGCAATTGCGGTACAATCGTCACGCCCTCGACGTGGACCCCCTCGCGTGCCTCCGAGCGGGGGTCGCAGACGATGACCTCATGACCCAACATCTTGGCGAAGCCGGCACAGGCCTCGGCCACCGGCGAGATGCCGGCCAGCAGCAGGCGCAACACGGGCCCGATACGGATGTCGACCGCCCCGGGGTGCCGTGCCACGCTCGGCCCTCCAGGCTCCTCCTCATTATCGGCCCGCACGGTGCCGGACTCGAGATCGACCCGACGCTTCAGCCGGCGCTGCCCCTGCAGGGCCTGGTGCAACGCCTCGAGGTGCGCCAGCCAGGCGGCGTCGGGGACACGGTGCTCGATCAGCACCTCGAGTACCCCACCACAGGGCAGGGCGAGGCGTCGGCTCTCCTCGCGACTTTCGCCATAGCGACGCAGGGACACCACCCGGCAAAAATCGCCGGCGATGAGCTCCGCGAGGAAGGCCTCCTCGACACAGCCACCGGACAGCGAGCCGACATACCGACCGTCGCGACGCGCCACCAGCATGGCACCGGGACCACGTGGCGCCGAGCCGTAGGTCGCCAGCACGGTGCACAGCCAGATGGGGTGGCCCTCGCGGACCCAGGCCAGTGCCTGGGTGATCACCTGATGATCGAGGTCACGCATCGCTCCGCCCTCTCATGGCCACCGATGATGCAGCCGCGTTCAATCGGCCACCTGAGTCGTCTCGGTGTCGGGATCGAGCGTCTTCTCGCCCAACAGCAGGGAGACCGCGATACCGCACACCAGTGCCCAGAAGGGGGCGCTGATCCCCAGTAGGCTGATGTTGCTCATCGCCACCACCAGCGCCACGAAGGCACCGATCTGATAGCCGCGATGCCGGGAGAAGGCATGCTGGAAGGCCGCCAAAAGCACGCCGATCATCGCAAGGCCGGCCACGCTGCCGATCAGGGCGCTGGGCAACGCTAGGATGAAGGGCACGGCCGCACCGGCAAAGAGCCCGAAGGCACAGAACAGCACGCCGTTCACCAGGGTGGCACCATAGCGGGTGCTCTTGTCGTCGCCGGCCTGCTCGGAGGAGCAGATGGCGGTCATCGGCCCGGCGATGTTGGCGTTGTGGCCGCCGAAGAGGCCGGCGAGCATGCCGCCGAGGCCGCTGATGATGGTCATGGCATTGACCGGGGGACGGTACTCCTCGGCCAGCAGCACCCCGGTGGCCTGGGCATTCTCGGCCCCGATCACCAGTGCCGCCAACGGCACGGAGATGGCCAGGAAGGCCCCCAGGGTAAAGCTCGGTGCGGTGAACTGCGGCGCGACGAAGGCGATATCCACTTCGGCGGGTTGCACGGCGCCCATCGCCAGGGCGACACCGACGCCGACCACCGCCGCCACCAGCACCGGTGGCACCGCCTTGATGAAGCGCGAGCTGAGGAAGAAGGCCACCACCGCCGTGCCGGCGATCCAGGGGGCCGCACCCACCGAGTTCACCGCACCGATGCCGAAGCGGATCAAGGCGCCGGCGATCATCGCCATGACGATGGGCATTGGCAGCCAGCGCATGATGCGCCCGACGACTCCGCTAACCCCTAGCGCTAGCACGATCGCCCCACTCATGATGAAGGCTCCGACCGCCTCGTTGAAGGGAATCGTCGCCAGGGCGGTGATCATGATCGCCGCCCCGGGAATCGAGTAGGCACCGGTGATCGGCTGACGATAACGCAAGGCCATGATCAGGCTGATCAGGCCACCCAGGAAGTAGATGGCGAACAGCCAGGCCACCGTCTGGCCGTTGCTCAGGTTGCCGGCATCGGCAGCGCTGATCACGATCAGGGCCGGCCCCGAGCAACCGAACAGTGCGGCGACGATGCCGGCACTGATCGACTTGGCGGTGAAGACCCGGGTCAGATCCCTGAGCAGTGGACGTTTGGTGTCCACGGCTGCAGCGGAAGCAGGGCTGGACCCACTGTTGTCGTGTGTGTGCATGCTATGTCTCCAAGAGGTTGTTGTTGTGCCATGCTGACGCCGATCACTCACCGATGAACACGGCCTTGCGCTTGCCATGGAAGGCCTCGACACCCTCGCGGAAGTCGCTGGATGTGCGCAGCCGGCTGTAGCAGTGGCCTTCCATCTCGATCGCCACCGAAAGCGGCGCATCCTCGTTGTCGTTGATCAGGCGCTTGGCGGTGCGCTGGGCAAGCGGCGAGAAGCCGCGCAGTTCATCCACCAGGGCCTGGGTGGCACTTTCCAGTTGTTCGTCGGGGACGCATTCGGTGGCGATACCCCATTCCAGCGCTTGGTGACCGCTAATGCGTTTGGCGCGCATCACCATGTGCTTGGTACGGGCGATGCCGATGATCTTCTGCAGGCGGGCCGAGCCACCGGACCCAGGGATCTGTCCCAGTTTCTGCTCCGGCAGGGCATAGAGGGTCGTCTCCGAAGCGATGCGAAAATCGCAGGCCAGCGACAGCTCGAAACCGACGCCGAAGGTGTAACCGCGATTGGCGGCAATCACCGGCTTGGAGCAACGCGCCGGGGCGGCTACGTTGTCGGCGAGTTTCGAGACATGTTCCGGCGACGCCTCGAGGAATCCCTTGATGTCGCCACCGCTGGAGAAGTGTTCGCCCTCGGCGCGCAGCACGATGACACGCACGCTGTCATGGGCATCCAGTGCCTCGAACACACGGCGCAGCTCGTCGCGCTGGGGCATCGAGATCACGTTGAGCGGTGGACGCGCCAGGATGATGTCGGCGCGCTCGGCCTCTGCGTCGATCCGAACACTGAAACCATCGAAGTTACTTGCCAGATAGGTGCTCACGTCATTGGTAGTCATGTCTTGGTTCCTTGTCCTGTATCGGTTGATCAGTGTGTTTGTGGAGTGGGAGCATCGTGATCACGCAGCACACGGCGCAGGATCTTGCCCACTGGGGACTTGGGAATCTCGTCGACGAAGACGTAGCGCCGCGGGCGCTTGAAGCGGGCTAGGCCTGAGTTCACGCAGTGCCGGTCAAGCTCCTGCTCTTTGATGGTCTGCCTGACCTTGACGAAGGCAGTGACCACTTCGCCCCACTGCTCGTCGACCAGCCCCACCACCACGACTTCTTCCACCTGGGGGTGCACCGAGAGCACATTCTCGATCTCCACCGGGCTGACGTTCTCGCCGCCTGTGATGATCAGGTCATCGACCCGGCCGGTGACGAACAGGTCGCCATCGGCATCGAAGTAGCCCGTGTCGCTGGTGAAGTACCAGCCCTCCTTGAGCGATTTTTGGTTGGCATCGGGGCGGTGCCAGTAGCCCTGGAAGGCCTCATCACCGTTCATGTCGGCGATGATTTCGCCCTCCTCCCCCACGCCCAGGATCTCGTCCGGCGACTCGGCCCCCACCCGGACGACCCGGATGCGTTGGTTGAGCGCAGGCCGGCCCGACGAGCCCGGCTTGTCACTGGCCCGCTGGTCGATGGTGAAGGTATATATCTCGGAGCTGCCGTAGTGGTTGACGAACAGGCTGGGCCTGAACGCCTCCTGGACACGTGCCATCAGTCCCGCACTCATCGGCGCGCCGGCGAAACCGAGCTTGTCGACGCTGGCCACCCGAGACGAAGAGAACTGGGGATGCTCGATGAGCATGTGATAGAGGGTCGGCACAAGATAGAGGTTGGTCACGCCTTCACGCTCGATGGAATCCAGCGTCGCCGCGGGGTCGAACTTCGGCACACAGACGAAGTGGCCATCGACCAGCGCCATCGACAGCAGCGAGCGCACGCCCATGGTGTGATAAAGCGGCATTACCCCCAGGGTGCACTCGTCGTGGCGGTAGAGATTCTGGGCCACATGGGCCAGCGCCGCGGCGCGCTCGGCGCGGTGCAGCCGGGGTACGCCCTTGGGCTTGCCGCTGGTGCCCGAGGTGTAGAGCATGAGCGAGACATCCTCGGCACCGGCACGCAGCACCAACTCGCCCGCTACACCAAGCAGATCGTCGAAGTCATGCGCCGTCGTGTCTTCGACTTCACCAGCAGTGATACGCAACAGCTGCTGCGCCTCGGCACAGCCGTTCACCGCTTCGGCCGCCGATGCGTCATAGGCGAGCGCCTTGACCTCGGCATCCTCGATGCAGTAACGCAGATCCCGAGCCGTAGACCGCCAGTTGAGGGGGGTGACCACGATGCCGGCGAATTGGCAGGCCCAGTGCAGGGTCGCCATCTGCCAGCGGTTCTGCATCACCACCAGCAGGCGGTCCCCCTTGGTCAGGCCCCGCGCCTCGAGGCTTCTGGCGACACTCTGGATATCCTCGAACCACTCGGCATAGGTCTTGCGAAGCTCGCCATCGGAAATGGCGATCGCCCCGGGGCGACGCTCCACCGACGCGATAAAACTACGACCAAGGTCAAACATCGTTGTTCTCCTGTTGACTGTCGGGCCCGGTCGCCACGCGGCGCGACCGAGCCACTTCGAGTACCGCCTGGACCATGCCGGTATAGCCAGTGCAACGGCATAGATGGCCGGTCAGCATGTCGCGCACCTGGGCCTCGCTGGGGTCGGCCACACGGCTCAGGAACTCCTCGCAGGACATCAGTATCCCCGCGGTACAGAAGCCGCACTGCAGGGCGTGATGACGCCGGAAGGCCTGTTGCAGATCGGAAAGGCCCTCCTCTCCTGCCAGCGACTCGACGGTATCGAGCCGCCGACCCTCGGCCTGTACCGCGAGCATCAGGCAACTGCGGCTGGCGCGACCGTCGACGCGCACCGTGCAAGCTCCGCACACGCCGTGCTCGCACCCCACGTGGGTGCCAGTGGCGCCCAGCTCATGACGCAGGAAGTCGCACAGTTGGGTACGGGGCTCGGCATAGCCGCTGCGCTCGCGGCCATTGAGGGTCAGGGTCACGCGGATGCGCTGGTCAGCCTTGGCGTGCATGGGCGATCTCCTCGTCACTTGGCCCACCGGCGATCAACTCCCGGCCGAGCTCACGGATCAATTGGCGGCGATAGGCCGCCGTGGCATGGGCGTCGTCCTCGGCACCCAATGACCAGGCAAAGGCGTTGAGGGTCTCGCTCGGGTCCTCGTAGCGGTCGAATACACGACATACTGGACGGTCGGCGACGCCGCCCACGCCAAGGGTGACTCGCGCCCCGTCGATCACCCCCGCCAGCGCGACGATGGCAAAATCGCCATGTCGCATGGACACTTCCTGGAAGCGGTACTCCAAACCTGGCCGCGCCAAGGGAAAACGCACCTCGGTGATCAGCTCGTCCTGACGGCGATCGGTGGTCAATACGCCCTGGAAGAAGTCCCCCGCCATGACCCCGCGCGACTTGCCGCGGCGGTTCTCGAGCACCACCTGCCCTTCCAGGGTCACCAGGCACAACGGCAACTCCGCACTGGGGTCGGCATGTGCGATGGAACCGCATACGGTGCCACGGTTACGGGTCTGCCAATGGCCGATCCACGGCATCGCCTGGGCCAGCAACGGGACCGCTTCGGCGAGACCGGGATACTCGAGCAGTTCAGCCTGGGTCACCCCGGCGCCCACCGCCAGGTGATCGTCACGGCGCTCGATGAAATGCAGATCCTCGATACCGGCGATATCGATCAGTTGCTTGGGCTGGGCCAGACGCATATTGAGCACCGCCATCAGCGACTGCCCCCCTGCGATCAGCCGGGCGTCATCACCCGCCTCATGCAGTCGCTCGCATGCCTCGCGACGGTTCGACGGGCGTAGATAATCGAAAGCTGCAGGCTTCATGAACGACCTCCCAAGCGGCCGAAAAGGGTCTTGAGGCGCTGCCACAGCGACAGCCGTGGCGCGGTGCCGCCCATCCGCTGTGACAGACGACTGAAAATCTGGCCGATGATCATCCTCGAGGCGCTTTGCAGCATGCGCCCGCCCACCGAGGCGACCTTGCCGCCCAAGGAGGCGTCGTAGTCATAGTCGAGGCGGGTATATCCGTCCTCGATCTCGGTCAGGCGAATGCGTGCACTGCCGTCCGCCGAGCCCATGGCGCTGGTACCAGACCCGGAGAGTCGCAGGCTGTGGGGAGGGTCGAGGTCGGAGAGTGCCACCCGCGCATCGAAGCGCGCGCGGATCATTCCCACGCCGACGGTGACATCGGCGCGATAGGCATTCTCCCCGGTAAGTTCCAGGGCATGACAGCCAGGAATGATGGCCTGCAGGGTCTCGGGGTCGAGCAGGGTATCGAAGACCACCCGGGGGCTGCCCGGCAACGTGACCGAGTCGCTGGCGGTGAGCCGCGAGCCACCACCGGCTGCGGGAGCGGCCTGATCCTCGCCCACACCCTGGGGACACGGAGGCTCCTCGATGCCGATCAAGGCGCGTACCTTGGACGGCGTCAGCGGCAGCTCGATATCCGCGATGCCCAACGCGTCGGCCACGGCATTGGCGATGCACACCGGGGTGCTCATGTTGTTCCCTTCACCGACGCCCTTGGCACCCAACGGGGTAAACGGCGACGGCGTCTCCCTGTGCAGGATCAGCGGTTCGGGCACCTCGACACTGGTAGGCACCAGGTAGTCGGCGAAGGTGCCGGACTGAAAGCTGCCATCGTCGCCGTAGGCAAACTCCTCCATCAGCGCCGCCCCAAGCCCCTGGGCGAAGGCCCCGCGGACTTGGCCATCGACCAGGTCGGGATTGAGCAGGCGCCCCGCATCATGCAGGGTGACGTAGCGATCGAGTGTCACCCTGCCGGTGATGCGGTCGATCTCCACGCCGCAGTAGTCGAAGATGAAGCCGTAGCAGAGCGAGCTGTTGATGCGGTCATCGTCGTCCGGTGCCTCGAGCTGGGGCGGCGACCAGAAGGCCGTCTCGCGCAGCCCGCCCGGCTCCCAGTCGGGTAGGGTGCCAGGCGCCCAGTGGGTGGCGCCGGCCAGGCGGCCAAAGGGCATCGTGAGCTCGCCACCCTCCACCCTCACCTGCCCCTCGGCGAAACGGATGCGTGCGGCCTCCACCTGCCACTGGGCGGCGGCGATGCCGGCCAGGCGATCGCGCACCTTCACTGCCGCCTGATAGACGGCCCCAGCCACGGCACCTGAGAACCGACTGGAGTAGTTGCCCGAGGCGATCGACCAGGCATCCTTGCCGGTATCGAGCTCGACATTGACGCTGATCGACTCCAGTGACACCCCGAGCACTTCGGCGATCACCTGGGCGACCACGGTGCGGTGCCCCTGCCCCTGGGGTGTCGAGGAGACATGAGCGCTGATGTCACCCAGCGGTCCTACGCTGATCGTCGCGGTGCTCACCGCACCGTTCTTGGGGCCGGCCTTGCGGCGCTCCTCGGGCGTCATGGCGGTGGTGATGTAGCCCATGTTGGAGATCGACGGCTCCACCGCCACGGTGTAGCCGATGCCATAGAGCCGCCCTTCACGGCGTGCGTTCTCGCGTCGCGCCAACAGCTCGTCCAGTCCACCGTCACGAACGCCTTGCTCTACAGAGGCGGGATAGTCACCTGAGTCGAGCAACGCCCCGGCCGCGGCACGGTAGGGGAAGCTCCCGGACGGCACCAGGTTACGGCGGATCACCTCGAGAGGGTCCAGCTCGAGCTCCACGGCGATGCGCTGCATCAGCCGCTCGAGGGCGAAGTAAATCTGGGGGCCGCCGAAGCCACGGTTGAGGCCGGTGGGCGTCTTGTTGGTCAGCGCCACCCGGTTTCGCACCTGGAGATGTTCGATGGCGTAGGCACCTGTCAGGTTGCCGTGCATGCGGTAGAAAGTCGCCGGCTCAGGTGCCCGCAGGTAAGCGCCACAGTCATCGACCTGGTCCCAACGCATCGCGGTGACCCGGCCATCGCCGGTCACCGCCGCCTCGATCTCGGTGACGCGATTGGTGGCCGAGGACGCCCCCTGGAGATGCTCGAGACGATCCTCCACCCACTTGACCGGCGCCCCGGCCTTGCGCGCGGCCAGGCCCATCATCACCACATAGGGAAAGACCCCCTGTTTGATGCCGAAGCTGCCACCGGCGTCCGGTGGGGTACGCAGGCGAAGACGGTTGCCGGGCACATTGAGTGCACGTGCCATCACCGAGTGCAGTGCGTAGGGGCCCTGAAAGTTGGAGAGTACGTCATAGCTGGCACTGGCCGGGTCATACTCGGCGAGGACCACGTAGCACTCCATCGGCGTGCAGGAGCTGCGCGGCACTCGCACCTTGAGCGAGACACGATGCTCAGCCTCGGCAAAGGCCCGCTCGGGATCGCCATAGCGGAAGTGGCGCTCGCTGACGACGTTGCTCCCCACTGCCTCATGGAGCAGTGGAGCCTCTTCAGCGATGGCCGTTTCGGTATCCACCGCGACGGGCAAGATCTCGTACTCGACGCGGATGGCCTCCAGGGCATCCTCGGCAAGATAACGACTCTCGGCCATCACCACGGCAACCGGCTCGCCGACATAGCGCACCTTGTCCACCGCCAGGCACCAGTGCTCCATGGGCTGGCGCACGCCGACCGGAAACGGCCGCGCCCAGCGCTGGATATCCTCGCCGGTCAGGACGGCGTGCACGCCGGGCATGGCCAGCGCCGGCGAGGCGTCAAGGTCGACCAGCCGGGCATGGGCATGGGGTGAACGCAGAACGGCGGCATGCAGGGTGCCTGGCGCCACCGCCAAGTCGTCGGCATAGCGACCACGCCCCTGCAGCAGGGCATCATCCTCGACGCGCGGCTGCCGGCGGCCTATCTGCTTCCCCTGCCCTGTCTGCCGCACTGACTCGAACTTGTTCATATACTCCTCCGCGATAGCCATGGGGAAATGGCTTGCCATCTGGGGGAGTCTATGGAATCAAGGGGAGACCGACCCTGCGCGGCGGAATGGAGTTTGGCCCGAGTATCGGGTGTTTTGCTCGTGAGTCCGATTTGCGACTAAAGGATAAGAAGCTTGCAACGGCTCAACAGACGCCATCAGAACGTAAGAAGGCGGCCCTTGGGCCGCCTTCTGGAAGAATATGAAGCTCGTTATAACGCTCAGTCGAAATCGATACCGATACGCCGCCCCACTTCTTCGTAGGCCTCGATCACTCCGCCCAGCCCCTGGCGGAAGCGGTCCTTGTCCATCTTGTTGCGCGTCTCGGCGTCCCACAGGCGGCAGCCGTCCGGCGAGAACTCATCGCCAAGCACGATCTCGCCCTTGAACAGGCCGAACTCCAGCTTGTAGTCGACCAGCAGCAACCCGCCATCGGCGAACAGCTGCTTGAGCACCTCGTTGACCTTGAAGGTCAGCGCCTTCATCTCGGCGAGCTGCCCCGGCGTGGCCCAGCCGAAGGTCTCGGCCAGCGACTCGTTGATCATTGGATCGTGCAGGGCGTCGTTCTTGAGAAACAGCTCGAAGGTGGGCGGGGTGAGTTCACGCCCCTCCTCGACGCCGAGACGCTTGACCAGGCCACCGGCGGCGATGTTGCGCACCACGCATTCCACCGGAATCATGTCGAGCTTCTTGACCAGACTCTCGGTATCGGAGAGACACTTCTCGAAGTGGGTGGGAACGCCGGCCGCGGCCAGTTTCTCCATGATGAAGGCATTGAAGCGATTGTTGACCATGCCCTTGCGCGCCAGCGACTCCATGCGCTCGCCATCGAAGGCGCTGGTGTCGTCACGAAAATGCAGGACGAGCAGATCGGGATCGTCGGTGGCATACACCGATTTGGCCTTGCCGGCGTAGAGTTCTTGGCGCTTTTCCATGGGAGTCTCCAGAAAGATGACGCGTGACGATTAGGATGGCCGTTCAGTGGATCGCCTGCCAATGCAGCCCGCTGTCCTGGGCGGCAACCGTCAGGCGAGACGCATCGCCGTCGAGCAGCGGCGTCAAGGCCTCGAGGGCGAGCTCGGGGCGGTTGTTGTGTTCCGAGAGATGGGAGCAGACGATACGCTGCAGCCGATCGAGCCCCAGGTGCCGTAGCAGCGCCGCGGCCTGGACGTTGGCCAGATGCCCCCAGTTGCCGCCGACGCGGCGCTTGAGCCGCGGTGGGTAGGGCCCGACCTCGAGCATGTGTCGGTCGTGGTTGCACTCGAGGATGAGGGCATCGCAGCCGCGGAAGGCCTCGACCACGTGGTCGGTGGGATGGCCCAGGTCGGTCAGCACGCCGAGGTGCCGACCATGCGACTCGAAGCGGAACTGGACCGGCTCACGGGCGTCGTGGGGTACGGTGAACGGGTCGATCGTGAGGCTCTTCACCGCGAAGCGCAGCTGCGGTGTGATCCAGTATCGCTGCGGCACCTCGCCCAGACGCCCGGAGAGCCAGGTGCCCGGCGTAATGTAGACCGGCACCGCATGACGACGTGCCAGGGGCCCCACCCCGCGCAGATGATCGCCATGCTCGTGAGTGACCAGCACGGCATCGAGCTGACGCGGATGCAGGCCGACACGCGCCAGTCGCCGCTCGGCCTCCCGCAAGCCGAAGCCGCAGTCGACCAGCACCGTGGTCTCGCCGTCGCTGACCAAGGTGGCATTGCCCTTGCTGCCGCTGCCGAGCGAGGCGAAGCGAAGCTTGCCCACGGTCGGCAGCAGCTCGTTGGCCGCCCCCTGCGGCATTAGCGCAACATGCCCGACACCCGCTCGAGCAGCTCGCGGGCGTCTCCTTCGGTGAAGCGCCGCTCGCTCTCGTTGACGGCACGCAGCGTAGTGCGTTCGGGGCCATCGGACTCGAGCACCAGGCGGATCTCCTGAGGCATCTGGCGTACGTCGGGACTGAGGATGATCTGCAGCATGCCGCGATCACGCTCGGAAGCGGTCATGTAGCTGACCAGGAAATCATGCTGCTCGGGGTTCTGCTCGAGCAGTACGCGCCGGTTCTCCACGCTGAAGTCGGCTTCAAGCTGATGGCTCAGCTCGGCCCAGACACGATCGATGGCGAGCGGAATGCGCACGACCCACTCGCCGCTGGCGAGCTGCTCGAAGCGCAGGCGGTCCTCGCTGGCAATCTGCTGACCCGCCAGCGAGGCGGCACTGGCGGTGGCGCTACGCGCGCTGAAGTGCTGCTCCAGCGCATCGAGACAGGCCGCTACCGGGCGTCCGTTCTGGTCGCAGCGAACCTCGCTGTCGCCGGCACGCAGCCCCTGGCGCACGCTCAGCCGGCCCTGGGCCGTTTGCAGCACGCCGCGGGTATCATCGCTGGATTGCACCTGCAGGCCGCGAGCGCGGGCGAAATCCTGCAGCTGCGGCCACACCATGCCCGGATCGGCGCCGATCACCAGCCAACGGTCGTTGCCGACCTCGCGCCGCTCGACGAAGTCCCGCTCCACGGCACCACCGGACACCAGGCGCTTGGGGCTCGGCGCTTCGAAACCGTCATCACGCCTGTTCAGCGAGCCACTGGCTTCCGGCACCGGCATGGCATCGCGATAGCGCTGCTCGTTGCGTCCTTGCGGCAGGACCAGGGGCGCACTGCGCTGGGCCTCCACGTAATCGATGTTGCGATCGTCATAGAAGCCTTCTCGGGCACAGCCAGCGGTGGCCAGGGCAGCGACAGCCACCAGCGGCATCCATTTCAGCGCAGAGTTCATGCATTCACCTTGCAGTCAGATTTTCGGGGCGGCGGGAGCGTTCCACGCCGCCTCAATCGTCGATCACGCCGGCCAGTTGCAGGGCCTCGTCCACCGTCGCATGGTACTTGCCGGACAGCCAGGTAAGCGGCAGGCGAATGCCTTGCTCGATCATGCCCATGCGGTGCAGCGCCCACTTGACCGGAATCGGATTGGATTCGATGCCCAGATTGGTATGCAGCGGCATCAGCCGGGTATTGATCTGGTGCGCGCGATCGGCATCACCGGCGACCGCGGCAACGCACAGCTCGTGCATGGCCTTGGGCGCCACGTTGGCGGTCACCGAGATATCGCCGTTGCCGCCCATCAGCATGAACTCGCAGGCAGTGGCGTCGTCACCGGAGTAGAGCATGAAACCGCTGCCCTCGAGCCGTGCGATGAGGTCCTCGGCGCGCTCCAGGTTGCCGGTGGCATCCTTGAGGCCGACGATATTGTCGACCTCGGCCAGGCGCAACACGGTTTCGTTGTAGAGATCGGAGCAGGTACGGCCGGGCACGTTGTAGAGGATCACCGGCAGGCGGCTGCCCTCGGCCACCGCCTTGAAGTGGCGATAGAGCCCTTCCTGGGTGGGCTTGTTGTAGTAGGGGCATACCGACAGGCAGTAGTCGGCGCCCACCTCGCTGGCGTAGCGCGCCAGCTCCACGGCCTCGGAGGTGGCGTTGGCCCCGGTGCCGGCGATGACCGGAATACGGCCGTCGACCTCCTCCACCACGGCGCGAATCACGTCGAAGTGCTCGGCGAAAGACATGGTGGTGGGCTCGCCGGTGGTACCGGCCGCGACGATGCCGTCGGTGCCGTTCTCCAGATGGAAGTTCACCAAACGGCGCAACGCCTCCCAGTCGATATCGCCATTGGCCTTCATCGGCGTCGCCAGGGCGACGATACTGCCAGTGATCATCCTCTCTTCCTCTACGCAATGGCCGCTCATGCCGCGCTCGGCTGCCGCCTCGACAGCATCGCAAGCAAAGGGTAAATGGTACTCAGGCGGCACAGGCCTGTACAGCACGGCCGACGCGCTCTTTGACAGCACATCTCGGCATGCGTGTAATTAACCGCTCCCCACCCCGTCAAGGAGCTTCTCATGACGCTTGCCATCGGCCAACCGGTGCCCGACTTCAGCGCCACCGCCACCGGCGACACCGTCGTTTCTCTCGCCGCCCTCGCGGGCCGCCAGGTAGTGATCTACTTCTACCCCAAGGCCAGCACGCCCGGCTGCACCACCGAAGGTGGCGACTTCCGCGACCGCAAGGCCGAGTTCGACGCGGCCAACACCGTCATCCTCGGCGTCTCGCGCGACGGGCTACGCGCGCAGGAGAACTTCAAGGCCAAGCAGGCCTTCAACTTCGAACTGATTTCCGACAAGGACGAGGAAGTCTGCCGGCTGTTCGATGTGATCAAGCTGAAGAAGTTGTACGGCAAGGAGCACCTCGGCATCGAACGCAGCACCTTCCTGATCGACGCCGATGGCAAGCTTGCCCGAGAGTGGCGCGGCGTCAAGGTCAAGGGGCACGCACAGGAGGTTCTCGAAGCCGCCCAGGCACTCCACGCCGCCCGCTGAGTCCACCGGAGCCTCGCCCGGTAACTGCCGGGCGGGGTCGTCCTACTCCCCGCCCTGTTGCTTCAGCTCGACGGGCTGCTGTGCATCGTGGTACTGCCTGATACCTCGCGGCCAGGCATAGACCAACGCCTTGAGCAAGGTCGCCAAGGGGATGGCGAAGAAAACGCCCCAGAAGCCCCAGACCCCGCCGAAGAACAGTACCGCCAGTATGATCGAGACCGGATGCAGGTTGACCGCCTCGGAGAACAGAATCGGCACCAGCACATTGCCGTCCAGCGCCTGTATCACGCCATAGGCGACCAGCACATAAAGGAACTGATCGCTCATGCCGAAGTGAAACCCCGCCACGGCTGCCACCGGCAGGGTTGCCACGGCGGCCCCGATGTAGGGCACCAGCACCGAACAGCCCACCAGCACCGCAAGCAACGCCGAATAGGGCAGGCCGAAAAAGGCGAAGGTGAAGAACGACACGGTGCCGACGATGATGATCTCAATGAACTTGCCACGCACGTAGTTGGCGATCTGGGCATCCATTTCCTGCCAGATGCGCGTCATCAGCGAGCGCTGCTGCGGCAACAGTGACAGGGTGAAGCCGATCAACTGTTCGCGATCCTTGAGCAGGAAGAAGACCAGGATCGGCACCAGCACAAGATAGATGATCAACGCCAGCATGTTGCCCAGCGACGCCAGCGAGAGCGTCAGCGCACGCTGGCCGAACTGGGTCAGTTCACGGCCGGCGACGGCGATCCACTCCTGCACTTGGTCAGGCGTGACGAAGTTGGGGTAGCGCGCCTGCAGGTCATCCAGCCAGCGCTGTCCACTGGCAACGATGCGCGGCGTTTCCTGTACCAACCCGACGAGTTGGTTCCATATCAGCGGCATCAGAATGAAGGCCAGCGCCAGCAGCACGCCGATGAAGGCGAGAAACACGACGATGACCGAGATCAGGTGAGGGATACCGCGCTGGGTCAGGGCAGTGACCCCGCCCTGCAGCAGGAAAGCGATTACCAGAGCGGTGAGGAAGGGCGCGAGCATGCGGCCGAGCAGGATTACCGCGGCAAAGCCCAACACCAGCAACACCAGCAGGATCACCGCCTCCTCGTCGGAGAAGTAGTGTTCGACCCAGCCCTTGAACACTTGACGCAGGGTCATGGAGTCGGCTCCTCACCACCCTTGCGCAGCCAGTAGTGGTAGACCTCGCCCCGCTCTTCTCGGGCGATCAGCTCATGGACGCTGTGATCGGCGAAGGTCTCGAAGTCGCGCCAGGAACCGGCATCGGTCGCCAGGATCTCGAGTACCAGGCCGGCCTCGAGCCGAGCCAATACCTGCTTCGCCTTCAATAGTGGCAGCGGGCAGGGCAAGCCGCAGGCATCGAGCACTTCATCTGGTTGCACAGCCATGTCGTCTCCCGGGAAAATAGCGAGCGCTCGTGCGCTTGGGGCAACATGCCCTTGCAGCAAAGCGTAAAACCCTTGAGATTTAAAGGCACTTTGCAGGCCGAATCAATGTCGGATAGAGAACCGACCGCCGCTTCGAAAGAGACTGGCACATGCTGCGCAAGCCCCGAACCTGCCTGACCACCGCTACCATGGCGTTGACGCTGACGCTGGCCGCCCCCCTCCCGGCAAGCGCCACGGAGGACTATGGGCTGCCCAACCTGACCGGTAGCAGTCAGGCCATCACCGGCGAGGAGTTCCGCCTGGGTCGCGCCTGGCTACGCCAATTCCGCGCTCGAACGCCGGCCTGGCAAGACCCCCTTGCCCAGGAGTACGTAGAGTCGCTGGTGTCGCGCCTGCTCCCACATAGCGGGCTGACCGACACCAGTACCGTGGTGGCACTGGTGGACAACCGCGCCCTCAATGCCTTCGCCGTGCCGGGTGGCGTGATCGGCGTCAACGCCGGGCTGTTCGCCTTCGCCAGCGAGGAGGATGCCGTCGCCTCGGTATTGGCGCACGAGCTCGGCCATTTGTCGCAGCGCCACTATTCGCGCGGTCAGGCACGCGCCGAACAGACGCAGTTGCCGGCCATGGCGGCGATGCTGGCCGGCATGCTGATCGCCGCCAGCGGCGGCGGCGATGCCGGTATCGCTGCCGCCATGGGCTCACAAGCCGCCTTCGTCCAGGACCAGTTGGCCTATTCACGGCGCTTCGAGCAGGAAGCCGATCGCCTCGGCCTGCTGACCATGGCCCAGGCCGGCTTCGACCCCGACGCCATGGTCAGAATGTTCCGCGCCATGCAGCGCCAGGTGAGCCTGCAGGGCGGCAATCCGCCGGAATTCCTGCTCACCCACCCGCTGACCGAGTCGCGCATCAGCGACGCCGAGTCCCGCGCCTCACAGCTCGCCCCCAGGCGTCCCCGCGAAGAGGATGACCCGAGCTATCATCTAGTGCGCGCCCGGGCACTGCTGGCAGTGAATCAGCGTGACCCGCAGCAGGCCGCGACGCGCCTGGCGCAAGATGACGCCCCGGCCGTCGCCAGGCGTTATCTGGACGCCCTGATCGCTGCCCGTCAGGGCCAGACCGACAGCGCGCTGAGCCAGCTCGACCGCCTTGCCCAGGAGCTGCCCGACCTGGCCATCATGCCGGTCAGCGCCGCCGAGGTCGCCTTCGATGCTGGTCGTTACGATGAAGCCATCGAGCGCAGCCGACGCCTGCTGCGACTGATGCCGGGTCACATGCCGGCCACGCGCATCCTGGGTGAAGCGCTGCTCCAACGCGATCCCAACGAGGCCTACCGAGTCCTCAATGAGCTGGCCAACCGTCGCCCCGAGGACCCACAGGTCTTCACCCTGCTCGCCGAAGCCGCCGGCCGCAGCGGCCGTGAGGCCTGGGGCCACCTGGCGCGGGCCGAACAGATGCAGCTCACCGGCGACATTCAACGCGCGATTCGTCAGCTCGATGTGGCCCGTCAAGTCGCTGAGCGCAGCGGCGATACCAACGCCCTGGCGCGCATCGAGCTGCGACGCGAAGACTTCGTGGGCTATCGCGAGACGATGGAGAAATTCTGAGCTGCGAGCCAAGCAAAAGCCCGTGACGCTGTCACGGGCTTTTTTGCCGAAGCTCAGGAATTGAAATTGAGCATGCGCTCGAGCGGCTTGAGCGCCTTCAGGCGCAGCTCGGCGTCGACGAAGATCTCGCCGCTGCCCTCGCGCAGGGCGCCGGCCAGGTTGTCCAGGGCATTCATCGCCATCCACGGGCAATGGGCACAGCTGCGACAGGTGGCGCCGTTGCCGGCAGTGGGGGCTTCGAACAGGGTCTTCTCCGGTACCATCTGCTGCATCTTGAAGAAGATGCCACGGTCGGTGGCCACGATCAGCTTGTCGTGGGGCAGCTCCTTGGCCGCCTTGATCAATTGCGAGGTGGAGCCGGCCACATCGGCGAGTGCCACCACCGAGGCGGGAGACTCCGGATGCACAAGCACGGCAGCGTCGGGGTAGAGCCCTTTCAGGTCCTCGATGCCCTTGGCCTTGAACTCCTCGTGGACGATGCAGGCGCCGTCCCACAGCAGCATGTCGGCGCCGGTCTTCTGCTGGATGTAGCCTCCCAGGTGCTTGTCCGGCGCCCACAGGATCTTCTCGCCACGCGCCTGCAGGTACTCGATGACGTCCACCGCGATGGAAGAGGTCACCACCCAGTCAGCGCGCGCCTTCACTGCCGCCGAGGTGTTGGCATAGACCACCACGGTGCGCTCGGGATGTTGATCGCAAAAAGCGCTGAACTCATCGGCAGGACAGCCGACATCGAGTGAGCAGGTCGCCTCCAGCGTGGGCATCAGCACGCGCTTCTCGGGCGACAGAATCTTGGCCGTCTCACCCATGAAGCGCACGCCGGCCACCACTAGGGTGTCGGCTTCATGGCGTGCCCCGAAACGGGCCATCTCCAGCGAATCGGCTACGCAGCCACCGGTCTCCTCGGCCAGCTGCTGGATCGCGTCGTCGGTGTAGTAATGCGCCACGAGCACGGCATTGTGCTGCTCGAGCAGACGCTTGATCTCGTCGATGCGCGCCTCGTCCTCGGCGGGAATGCGGGTCGGGCAGTAGGCGCGGGCGAGATGCTCGCGTACCTCGAGGCGGGAAGTCATGATCGTCATCGTGTCTACCACTGTGACTGCAGGGGCTCCCCCTGCGTGTACCGGGTGTATCGCAAGCCGTACGCTCCGCACGGACGATACGCCTGGGCTGCCAGTGGCGTCTCTCGCCACTTCAGCCCCTCACGCGAGTTTACCTCACTTCGCCGTTTGCGACACCTGCCGACCAACGGCGGGTCCAGGCACACTCACGCTAGTACCAAATGCGGTTCGTGCCTCCCTATTTCAAGGGGTACGCGTTCAATGGGCACGCGGGCCGAAAGCAAAGCGCCCCCGCCTCTTACGAAGCGGGGGCGCAAAATCTGGTGGGTCGTGTAGGATTCGAACCTACGACCAATTGGTTAAAAGCCAACTGCTCTACCAACTGAGCTAACGACCCAGCACTTGCCAGCAAGCATCCAGGTCCGGAAATGGTGGGTCGTGTAGGATTCGAACCTACGACCAATTGGTTAAAAGCCAACTGCTCTACCAACTGAGCTAACGACCCTTCCGAACGGGTGCAGATATTACTGATCGCACCCTTGGCTGGCAAGGACTTTTTTGACTTTCGTCCTGCCTCGGCCCCTACCTACCCTTGGAATTCCTGGGCTTGCGCATCGCCTGGACCGGGCGCCGCTTGTTCTTGTCGCGGCTCCAGCGGTTTTTCTCGTCCGGAGTCAACTCGGGCACCTTGCGCGGCGTCAGGCCGGCGGACTGCGCCAGGTCGTCGATCTCGTCCTGGGAGAGCTCCACCCACTCGCCGGCCTTGGCCCGCTTGTCGAGAAAGATGTTGCCGTAGCGTACCCGCTTGAGGCGGCTCACGGTCAGTCCCTGTGACTCCCACAGCCGGCGCACCTCGCGGTTGCGCCCCTCCATGATCACCACGTGGAACCAGGTGTTGATGCCTTCGCCGCCGAATTCCTGCACGTCGGTGAAGCGCGCCGGGCCGTCCTCGAGCATGACGCCCTCGACCATCGCCACCACGTGCTCCTTGCGCACCTCGCCCATCACCCGCACGGCATACTCGCGCTCGATCTGGGTGGAGGGGTGCATCAGCCGGTTGGCCAATTCGCCGTCGGTGGTGAACAGCAGCAGCCCGCTGGTGTTGATGTCCAGGCGGCCGATGGCAATCCAGCGCTCGCCTTTGAGGCGCGGCAGGCGTTCGAACACGGTGCGTCGGCCCTCCGGATCCTTGCGCGTGCACAGCTCGCCCTCCGGCTTGTTGTACATGATCACCCGGCGCGGCGTCTCCTCGGCCCCACGCAGGGTCACCGGGCGGTCGTCGAAGGCGACCCGGTCGCGCATTTCGATACGATCGCCGAGCGAGGCAACCTTGCCGTTGACCTTGACGCGCCCAGCCTCGATGGCCGCTTCCATCTCGCGGCGCGAGCCCAGCCCGGCGCGGGCCAGGACCTTCTGCAGTTTTTCGGTGTTGCTAGTCATGTGTCGTCTGACTTCTCGTCTACGGTGGATTCCGCCCCCGCTCCGCCATCATCGTCGACGCTGGTGCGGGCACGTTCGGCCAGGCGCGCCTCGAGATCGGCGAAACTCAGCCCTGGCCTGTCGGACGCCTTCCCGGCGTGTGGTTCGTCGGCCGTCCCGGCCGTCGTTTCGGCAAGCGTATCATCTGTAGCGACACGCCCATTCGCCTCGTTCTCGTCGTCGCCTTCGCCGACGTCTTCCCCTCCGGTCGCCGGCTCGTCGGCCTGCGCCAACAGGGCACTGGGCGGCGGCGCTTCGTCCTCGAAGATCGGCTCCGCCATCCCCTTCAGCTCATGCATGGGCGGCAATTCGTCCAACGTCTTGAGCCCGAAATCGTCGAGGAACTGGCGGGTGGTGGCATAGACCGCTGGCCGGCCCGGCACGTCACGATGACCGACCACACGAATCCAGCCGCGCTCGGCCAGCGTGCGCATGATTGAACTGCTCACCGCCACCCCGCGCACCTCCTCGATATCGCCGCGGGTCACCGGCTGGCGATAAGCGATCAATGCCAGGGTTTCCAGCAACGCCCGGGAGTAGCGCTGCGGGCGTTCGTCCCACAGCCGCGAGACCCAGGGCGACAGTCGCGGACGAATGCGCAGCTGGTAGCCCGAGGCGGTCTCGATCAGCTCCATGGCACCGCGGTCATGGCGCACCGCGACCCGCTCCAGCGCCTCGCGCAGTGCGCGCCGCTGCGGTCGCTCGTGGTCGTCGAACAGCCCTTCGAGGCGCTCCAGCGACAGCGGCTCGGCGGCTGCCAGCAGCGCCGCCTCGAGGATCTCGTCGAGGCTGTCGGGCAACTCCATGGCGGTCATGCGGTGTCATCCCCCGCGGACATGCTCTCCTCCTCGGCAAAGGGACTCTCGACATTGGTGCCGTCGTCGTAGGCCTCCTCCTCCAACGCCTCTCGCGGGGTGCGGGCGCGTACATGGATCGGCGACAGCGGCGCATTCTGCACGATCTCGATCATCGCCTCCTTGGCCAGTTCGAGAATGGCCATGAAGGTGACGATTACCCCGGCGCGCCCTTCCTCCAGGGTGAAGAGGGCCTCGAACGGCGTGTAATGCTCATGATTGAGCCGCTCCATGATCGCCAGCATGCGCTCGCGGGTCGAGAGTACCTCGCGCCCCACCTGGTGGGCCTGGTTGAGCTCGGCCCGACGCAGGATGCCGGCCAGCGCCCCAAGCAGCTCGTCGAGTTCCACGTCGGGGTGGATGACCCGCGCCTGCAACGGCGGCAGCGCGGCCCGCGCCGGGAACCAGTCGCGGCCCACCCGCGGCAGCTCGGCCAGCGCCTCGGCGGCACTCTTGAGCTGCTCGTACTCCTGCAGGCGGCGGATCAGCTCGGCGCGAGGATCCTCCTCCTCGTCATCGCTCCCCTCCTTGGGCGGGCGCGGCAGCAGGGTGCGCGACTTGATCTCGGCCAGCATCGCCGCCATCAGCAGATATTCGCCGGCCAGCTCGATCTCCATGGCCTTCATCAGCTCCACGTACTCGATGTACTGGCGGGTGATGGCAGCTACGTCGATGGCCAGGATATCCAGGTTCTGGCGACGAATCAGGTAAAGCAGCAGGTCGAGCGGGCCCTCGAAGGCTTCGAGAAAGATGCGCAGCGCTTCCGGCGGGATGTAGAGATCCTCGGGCAGCTCGGTGATCGGCTCGTCAAACAGGCGCGCCAGTGCCTCCGTCTGCACCGCGGCATCGGGCGTCTCGTGCCGCTCGGGCGTGTCCGTCTGGGGCATCTCGCTCACGCGGGGCCTAGCCTCCCGGCAGGGCTCGTCTGAAGGTCGATCACGCAGTCTAGCAAGAGTGCAGGGGGCAGGGTAAGCCCGGCTCGGCCTTCGTACCCGCTACCAGCGGGAGCCCGCCGAACGGCATCACTTCCCCTCGTATGCGGGCCCCGGCGATACACTCGAGGTGCCCGGCCTCCACGGTGCCCTCAACGCGTGCCCGCGATAGCAGCGTAACCTTGTCAGCGGCCTTGATCATGCCTGCCACATGCCCATCGATGCTGACCTGAAGACCTTCGAGATACGCCGATACACTGCCGCTCATCGTCACCATGACCGGGTGATCCTGAGCGATGACAGCCCCCTCGATGCTACCCTTGACCACGACCGGCTCACGCGCCGTCAGGCTACCCGTCACCCGTGTCGCCATGCCGATACGGCTACCCTCGGGATCTTGCGGCAATCGGACGAAGGCCGGCGGCTCGACTCTCGCCGCCTCGGCCACCGGCTCGCTCAATGCAGAAGCCGGAAGCGGAGCCTCCCGGGTGGCCCCCGCCGCCAGGCGCTTTCTCTTGCGCTGCCCGCCGTCCCAGACGATAAGCGTCATGACGACCACGCCAAACAAGATAAGCCATGTCTGAATGCCCACGTCATTACTCCCTATCCTCGTATCCCCCTTATAGGGGCCTGACCTCACCTGCGGTGGCGTAAAAAAGCCGCCAGATGCCGCATAGCTCTACGCTTTGATGACAAGAGAGTCGAGCTAGGCTGCATGATGACTCATCGAACCTGGAGGGTTGCATGTTCCACAAGGCAAAGCATCGTCAATCGGCGACTGCGACGTCCAGCATCGTCGCAGACGATAGCGACCGGCCTCCCACGCCCCGCCAGGAGAGAGCCGCAACAAGGTCCAGCGTCTCGGTGATCGGCAGCCATACCTGCATATGCGGAGACATCGACGCCGGTGAGGACCTGACCATCGAAGGGCACGTCGAGGGAACGATTGCCTGCAAGCAGCACACCGTCACCCTGGGACATGGCGGTCGCATCCTCGGGGACGTCTACGCGCACACCCTGCATGTCGCCGGCGAGGTCGAGGGCAACCTGGTGGCGCTGCATCGTGCCACGGTTCACAAGGGTGCCAATGTCAGGGGAACGATCGTGACCCCCTGTCTGATGCTCGAGGATGGCAGCACGTTCCACGGCGGCATCGACATGGACCCCGAGAATGCCCTGCTCAAGGAGGCATTCGGCGAGCCTGTCGCCGGCGCACAGGCGCCCTTTGCATCGTTCGAGGTCGGCGACACCGCGGGGGACGAAACCGATAAGCCCCACGCCGAGCCAGAACCGGAAGGCGATACCCGGCAAATCGAAAACTCGAGCTGATCGCGCCACTCGCGGTGCTGGAGTCGGCCTCACTCCGCCGCTTCAGCCTTGCGATAGCGCCCGGTATAGTCGAACAACTTCTCACGCACCTGCCAATGGCGTCCCACCTTGCGTCCCACCACGAAATCGGGGTGGCGCAAGCGCCGGCGCTCGGCGACGACCTCCTCCGCGCTCAACGGCAGCCAGCGCGCTCCCGGCGCCCGCAAGTGATCGCGCAGGAACACCGCCCCGAAAGCGGCGCGCTGTGCCGATGTCTCGAGGGCAAACCATTCGGCCAGCGTCGTGCCCTCCTCGTCGTGATAGGTCACCTTGAGCCGCGGCAGCCCACGGCCGTTGACGGTGGCCTCGAGCAGCATGCCGGCCACCCGCAGCACCCGGGCGTCCCTGAGGCGCAGCGCCTCCTTGAGCTTGTCGTCGGCATCCACCAGCAGGGCTTGGCAGCCGTGGCAGCGCCGCGCGGCGATATCGTTCTCGGTGCCGCAGTCGCCACATACCTTGAAGCGGAAGCGGAAGTCGCACTGATACGGTTTACAGGCGCCCGATGCCGCGCCACGCTTTCTATTGGCGCCCGATGCCGCGCCATGCTTTCTATTGGCGCCCGATGCCGCGCCATGCTCGACGCCGTCCGTTGCCACTTCAACAAGCCCCTGGCAGCGGCGACCGAAGTGTTCGATCACGAGCTCCCCTTCCTTGCGGCCCCAGAACAGATTGGCGTGACCGCAGGCAGGGCACTCGACCTGCACCGGCTCGGTGTCCGAGGCCGGCCGTGGGCTGCCCACCTCGGGCGCGTAGAGATCCCAGGGGTTGCCGGCGTAGTCGAGGATCAGGCAATCGGTCTTGGCCGGCGCGAGACGCAGGCCGCGGCCGACGATTTGCTGGTAGAGGCTCACCGACTCGGTGGGCCGCAAAATCGCGATCAGATCGACATGGGGCGCGTCGAAGCCGGTGGTGAGCACCGCCACGTTGACCAGATACTTGAGTTCACGCGCCTTAAAGGCAGCGATGAGACGCTCACGCTCGCGCGACGGCGTCTCGCCGGTCACCAGCGCCGCCTCGGCGGATGGCAGGTAGCCGAGGATCTCCTCGGCATGGGCCACCGTGGCGGCGAACAGCATCACGCCCTGGCGCCTGGCGGCGCGCTCGACGATCTCGGCGACAATGCCCGGCGTGGCGCGATTGCCCGCCGCCACCCGGTTGAGATCTTCCTCCCGGAACAGCCCCCCCGTGCCCGGTGCCAGCGCCGAGAAATCATAGCGCTCGACGGCGGCATCCACGCGCCGCGGCTCGGCCAAGTAGCCCTGCTTGACCATCAGCCGTAGTGGCTGCTCGAACACGCAGTCGCGAAAGAAGCAGTCGTCGTCACCGCGCACCATGCCGTGGTGGTGACGGTAGTAGATGAAGCCCTGCCCCAGGCGGTAGGGCGTGGCGGTCAGCCCCAGCACCTTGAGCCGCGGATTGGCCTGGCGCAGGCGTTCGATCACCCGACGGTAGCTGGCGTCCTTGTCCGGCGAGACCCGATGGCACTCATCGATCACCAATAAGGTGAATTGGCTGTCGTCGAAGCGCTCGATGTTGCGGCACCACCGACTGCACCGAGCCGAACCCACCTGGCGTGCACTCTCCTTGCGTCCCAGGCCGGCGCTGAAGATGTCCGCCTCGAGCCCGTAGGCCAGGTACTTGGCGTGGTTCTGCTCCACCAGCTCGCGCACGTGAGCCAGCACCAGGACCCGTCCGCGGGCGAGGCGCGCGAGCTCGGCGATGACCAGCGACTTGCCGCTGCCGGTAGGGAGCACCACCACCGCCGGCTCGTCGGAGTGGCGGAAGTGCATCACCACGTGGCGCACGGCCTCGTGCTGGTAAGGGCGCAGCGAAGGGGCCGCGACAGCAGGCATATCGGAGGCAACGCTAGGGCTCATGGCAAGACACGGAAGGCGACAAGGCCCGTCATGTTAACCGCCATTGGGCTCGCCGTCAGGCCGGCACGGGCCGGCGAAGCGCGGCTCTCTTCCGGCCATCCGGGCCGCCACGGCCTCCAACTGCTCCTCGCCGCCGAGCAGGCCCCGCTGCAGGCTCGCCTCCAGCGCCAGGCGCTCGCGCTCGGACATGCCGGGGGTACGAGAGAAGAGTTCACGGGCCGCGGCCACGGCCTTGGGCGAACGGGCCGCCACTTCCATGGCGATGTCTCGCGCGGCGCGCTGGGGATTGTCATCGAGACGAGTGGCCAGGCCAAGCGACACGGCTTCGCCGCCACTTACCTTGCGACCGGTCCAGGCCAGCTCGCGCAGCACGTCGCTGCGAATGCTCGCGCCGGTCACGCTGATGCCCATGTCGGGAATGATGCCCCAGAGGATCTCGAGTAGCGCCAGCCTTGCCCTGGGATGCGCCACACGAATGTCGGCGCCCAGGGCGATCTGCAACCCACCGCCATAGACATGCCCGTGCAGGGCGGCGATCACCGGCACGCCGACGTCACGCCAACCCAATGCCAGGCGCTGCACCGGATTGATGCCCTGCTCGTCGGGAGCCAGCAGCAAGGGCAGCCGCTCCGGGCGGGTCATGATCGCAGCCATGTCGAGTCCGGCGCAGAAGCTCTCGCCTGTTCCTGAGAGCACTACCGCACGCAGACCGTCGAGTTCACGCAGGCGTTGCTGCGCCTCGAGCAGGCCATCCATCATCGCCCAGTCGAGACCGTTGTGCTCGCGAGGCCGCGCCAGGGCAACCTCGGCGACATGGTCCTGAAACGCCAATGTCACCCGCTCATGAAAAACTTGTCTCGTCATGCTTGCTACCTCGTATCGTCCCTCAGGGCAGTCTGGCGAGGCGGCTACCATTGTCAAACATTCGTTTCATTTTGCTTCGATGGTTTTTCCCCCAATTCGTCTATAGTGAAGGTTCAGTGTCGTGTCGGACGAAGCCACCTCAGGGCAACGGGGAAGCAGCGTGGCTATCGTCATACTCGTGGATGAAATCACTGGTTCATCAGACCTAAACATCGCGAAACTTGATGAAGCTCATGCAAACCGGGGGCATTCTGCGAGCATCATGAAACGCCGCCGCTGATGCGGGGAAGCGGCTGACGCTCGGCCTTCGAAAAGAGGACACTGCCATGCCAGAAAAACCAACAAGGATCACCAGGCTGGCCCTGGTGCTGGATGAGCTGTTGACACTCGCCGAGGCGCACGAACGCGCCGAGGTGGCACGCTACCGACGCCTTGCCTTCAGTTTCCTGCCTTTCGATACCGCCGTGAGCCGCCTGATGGCCTCGCTCGGCATCCAGTGCGAAATGCGCGTCGAGGAGTTGCACCGACTGTCGCGTCAGTTGGGCCTTCCGGAGGCCTCCCCTCCCCAGGCATCGCCACAGGCTGCTTCCGCTCCTCCCTTCTTCGTCAGCACGCCAGCCGTGGCATTCGACGTCCTGAGCCAGGCGGTGACCGACGCGGGATATTCGCTGCACTTCCATGAACACCTGCGCGAGGCCAGCACCGTCCCGGCGCTCTATCCCGCCCTGACGGCAGTAATCAAGCAGAAGCGGGCGGAGCATGCCGTACTGGAAGGCTTCCTCGCGTCTCGCAGTGGACTGACGCAGATGGAACAGCGCGCCTAGACAGCGATGCCCTAACCGAGCAGCGCAGCCAGCCACAGAACGGCAGGGATGTGCCCAGACAGCAACAAACGAAGAGGCGACCCGGCAGGTCGTCTCTTTCCTTTCATGCCGGCCAAGAGTCAGCCGAGCCATACGCAGGCAGTACGGCACAGCCATATCCAGGCATCGCCGCAGGTGACTCCGCGAGATGCCAGGAGAGGCAACATCCTCATCACGCGCTCCGGGTGCGGCTCATCACGTCAAGCCAGCAACAGGCCCTGGAGCAGCAGGTAGCCAGGCAGCCAGGCGGTCACCAAGCCTTGTGCCAGGGCGGTACGCGCCACCAGCGGCTGCAGCTGGGGGTGATGACAAAGCATCAGGTAGAAGCCGAACCAGAGCCCCGTCCAGGCCAGCCAGTTGAGCCCCGACCACCAGCCCCAGAGCCCCTCGGCCACTACCAGTTGCAGTAGTCCGGTAGGCAGCGCGGTGAGCGCCACGAAGAGGCAGAAGTAGCCCAGGCCATGGCCGGAGCTGCCGTTGCGGCGATTGATGGCCACCCACAGATAGGTAAAGGCAAATAGCAGGGTCATGGCCGCGGCACGCACGCTGCTCGCATCGGCCCCCGGGCCGAAAGCAGCATAGGCCGCCACCGCCAGACTGACGCCCCCGGCGAAGAAATTTATCACCTGGATCTCGCGGTCCTCGATGCGTCCCAGCATCCACAGGCCGTTGAGCACCAGCACCGCGCCCACGTAGAGCAGACTCAGTCCCTCATGCACCTTTGCATTCTCCCGGCTCGGGGCACCAACCCCATGCCGGTGCCCCTCTGTCAGGCGCTCTTATAGCCGCAAGCAGCGACCTCGGCAACATATTTGTGGAAATAAATTCCATGTATTATCGAGCCACAAAAAGACGGCCCGAAGGCCGCCTTGTCTGGACCCGCAGGAAGGCGCTTAGCCCACCCATACGCGGGCATTGCGGAACAGCCGCATCCAGGCGCCGTCTCGGGTCCACTCCGCGGGACGCCAGGAGTTGGTTACTGCCCGTACCACACGTTCCGGGTGCGGCATCATGACAGTGACGCGTCCATCCGGGGTGGTCAGGCCGGTGATACCGGAGGGCGAGCCGTTGGGATTGGCCGGGTAGTGGGTGGTGACCTGACCGTAGTTGTCGATATAGCGCAGGGCGACCTGGGCGCTGCCCTGCATGCTGCGCAGATGGGCACTATCACGGAACTCGGCGCGACCCTCCCCATGTGCCACGGCGATCGGCAGCCGCGATCCCTGCATGCCGGAAAGCAGAACCGAGGGGCTCTGCTCCACCTGCACCATGGCCACCCGCGCCTCGAACTGCTCGGACTCGTTACGCACGAAGCGCGGCCAGTTCTCGGCCCCTGGGATCAGCTCCTTCAACTGGGCGAACATCTGGCAGCCGTTGCAAACGCCGAGGCCGAAGCTGTCCTTGCGCGCAAAGAACGCCGCGAACTGCTCCTGCGCACGCGAGTTGAACAGTACCGACTTGGCCCAGCCGCCACCGGCGCCCAGCACGTCGCCGTAGGAGAAACCGCCACAGGCGACCAATCCCTTGAACGCCTCGAGGGAAACCCGCCCTTCGAGGATATCGCTCATATGCACGTCCACCGCCTCGAAGCCGGCATGGTCGAAGGCCCAGGCCATCTCCAGGTGGCCGTTGACGCCCTGTTCGCGCAGGATGGCCACCGCCGGGCGAGCCGTGTTGACGAAGGGGGCCGCGACGTCCTCGTCGACCTCGAAGGTGGCGCTGGCGGAGAGGCCTGGGTCGCGGCCGTCGAGCAGGCCATCGAACTCGTTCTTGGCGCAGTCGGGGTTATCGCGCAGCGCCTGCATGCGATAGCTGGTCTCGGCCCAGTTGCGCTGGGCCAGCAGCCGGGTGGTCTCGAGCAGCGGTTCCTCGAACAGGGTGACGCGCACCTGGTCGTCGTAGCGCGGCCGGGCAATGACGCCGCAGGTCTCGATGCCGGCGGCGGCGAACTGCGCCAGCACCTCTTCGGTGAACTGCCGGTTGACCTGGATCACCGCACCGAGCTCCTCGGCGAACAGCGCGTCCACCGCCTGGGTGGGCTCGTCGATCAGCCAGTCGAGCTTGATCTCGAGACCGGCATGGGCGGCAAAGGCCATCTCCAGCAGGGTGACCAGCAGGCCGCCGTCGCTGCGGTCGTGATAGGCCAGCAGCTTGCCGTCGGCGTTGAGTCCCTGGATCACGGCGAAGAATGCCTTGAGATCCTCGGGATCGTCGAGGTCGGGGCACTCGTTGCCGAGCTGACCGTAGACCTGGGCCAATGCCGAGCCGCCAAGGCGATTCTTGCCGCCGCCAAGATCGATCAGGATCAGATCGGATTCGTCCTGTTCGAGATTGATCTGCGGCGTCAGGGTTCGCATGGCATCGGTGACCGGGGCGAAGCCGGTGACCACCAAGGACAGAGGCGCCGTAATGCTCTTGTCTTCGATCTCACCCTTGTCGTTTTCCGCCTGCCAGGCGGTGCGCATCGACATGGAGTCCTTGCCCACCGGTATGGCGATGCCGAGCTGGGGGCAGAGTTCCATGCCCACCGCGTGCACGGCATCGAACAGCGCCTGGTTCTCGCCGATATGGTCGGCGGCGCTCATCCAGTTGGCCGAAAGCTTGATGTCACCGAGCTTCTCGATGGGCGCCGCCGCCAGGTTGGTGATGGTCTCGGCGACTGCCAGGCGGGCGCTGGCGGCCGGATCGATCAGCGCCACCGGCGGCCGCTCGCCCATGGCCATGGCCTCGCCGGCATGGGTGTCGAAGCTCGCCGTGGTAACCGCGACGTCGGCCACCGGCACCTGCCACGGGCCAACCATCTGGTCGCGGGCTACCATGCCGGTAATCGAGCGGTCGCCGATGGTGATCAGGAAACTCTTGGAGGCCACCGTGGGCAGGCGCAGTACACGCTCCATGGCCTCGCGCAGGTCGAGGTTGTCGAGCATCACGCCGGGCAGCTCAAGCGCCTCGCGCTGGAATTCACGCTGCATCTTCGGGGGCTTGCCGAACAGCACGCTCATCGGCAGGTCGACCGGCTTCGAGTCGAAGTGGCCGTCGCGTACCTCCAGGTGATGCGCCTCGGTCGCCTCGCCGACCACCGCGTAGGGGCAGCGCTCGCGAGCGCACAGTGCATCGAAGGTGGCGAGGTCCTCCGGCGCTACCGCCAGCACGTAGCGCTCCTGGGCCTCGTTGCACCAGATCTCCAGCGGGCTCATGCCGGGCTCGGCGTTGGGCACCGCGCGCAGCTCGAAGTGGCCGCCGCGCTCGCCGTCCTTGACCAGCTCCGGCAGGGCATTGGAGAGCCCGCCGGCGCCGACGTCATGGAAGAAGCGAATGGGGTTGGCCTCGCCCAGCGCCCAGCAGCGATCGATCACTTCCTGGGCGCGGCGCTCGATCTCGGGGTTCTCGCGCTGCACCGAGGCGAAGTCGAGATCAGCGCTGGAGGCACCGGAGGCCATCGACGAGGCCGCCCCACCGCCCAGGCCGATCAGCATGGCCGGACCGCCCATCACGATCAGCTTGCCCCCGACCGGGATCTCGCCCTTCTGTACGTGGCCCTCGCGGATGTTGCCGTATCCGCCAGCAATCATGATCGGTTTGTGGTAGCCGCGCCGCTCGATGCCGCCGGCCCCCAGGGTATCCTGCTCGTAGGTGCGGAAGTAACCGGCCAGGTTGGGACGGCCGAACTCATTGTTGAACGAGGCCCCACCGATCGGCCCCTCGAGCATTATCGACAGCGCCGACTGCATGCGCTCGGGCTTGCCGTAGTCGAACGCCTCCCAAGGCTGGACGAATTCAGGAATGCGCAGGTTGGATACGGTGAACCCGGTGAGGCCGGCCTTGGGCTTGCCACCGATGCCGGTGGCCCCTTCGTCGCGGATCTCGCCGCCGGCACCGGTGGCCGCGCCTGGATAGGGTGCGATCGCCGTGGGGTGGTTATGGGTCTCCACCTTCATCAGGATGTGGATCGGCTCGCGATGCGCGGCGTACACCGCGCGCTCCGCGGCCTTGCCGGTCAGCGGCGCGGCGAAGAAGCGCGGCGCCGTGGTGCCCTGGATAACCGCGGCATTGTCGCTGTAGGCCGAGAGAATGTCCGCCGGCGAGGCCTGGTAAGTGTTCTTGATCATCTTGAACAGCGAGTGGCTCTGCGCCTCGCCATCGATCACCCAGTCGGCGTTGAAGATCTTGTGCCGGCAGTGCTCGGAGTTGGCCTGGGCGAACATCATCAGTTCGACGTCAGTGGGGTTGCGCTGAAGTTCGCCAAACGCCTCGACCAGGTAGTCGATCTCATCCTCCGCCAGGGCCAGGCCCAATCCCAGGTTGGCTTCCTCCAGCGCCGCCCTTCCACCACCGAGTACGTCCACCTGGCCCAGCGGCGCCGGCTCGTGATGCGCGAACAACTGCGCCGCATCGCTGGCATCGGTCAGCACGCTCTCGGTCATACGGTCGTGGAGAGTCTCGCGAATCGCCATGAAAGCGGCTTCTGACATCGGCGCCTTCAGCGCTACGCGATAGGCGATGCCGCGCTCGATCCGGCGCACGCCGCCCAGGCCACAGTTGTGGGCGATGTCGGTGGCCTTGGATGACCACGGTGACTGGGTGCCGATACGCGGCACCACCAGCAACAGCTGACCCTCGCTGTCCTTCACGCTTCGGGTGTCGCTGCTCTCGCTTCTGACGCCGTAGTCGAGCAGTTGATCGAGGAGGCTGCGCTCCTCGCCGGAAAATTCACCGTCGTGATCCACGAAATGCACGTAGGCGGCGTGCAGGGACTCGACCTCGGGAACCCGTGCGCGCAGGGCAGCCAGCAGCTTGTCGTGACGGAAAGCGGAAAGGGCAGGCGCGCCTCGAAGTTCGAGCATGTCTTGAAGCCTCTGAAGCAAGCGGAGGAAGGAGGGCCGCACGGCGGCGCGGAAAGGCGACATGATACTGGAAAGCGGGGGTGGGACGAAATGCAACGGATGACAGGCGTGTCCCGTGCCGTTATCGTGAAGCTCTCATCGCCAACCGTCGCCTGAATGCCCGAGCCCGATCGTCGTATCCTGCTGAGCCGCCTGCGTCTGGCCGCCCTGTCGCTGCTGGGCATCGTCTTGTGCCTGTATCCCTACCGCCACTTCATGCCTGCCAAGGGCCTGCTGGAGGCGGTGCGCGAGCGCGACTTCATCAGCATCCACACGCGCAACACGCCGACGACCTATTACGAGGGGCGCCACGGCCCGACCGGGTTCGAGTACGAGCTGATGCGCCACTTTGCCGAGTTTCTCGGCGTCAGCCTGACCCTGGACGCAAGCCACCACATCCAGAGCGCACTGGAGGCGGTACGCCAGGAAGGCGATATGGCCGCGGCGGCCCTGCCGCTCGACCTGACCCAACCTGACCTCATCTATAGCCGTCCGATTCTCGACCTGCAACCGGTACTGGTCTATCGCCGCGGCCTGCCACCGGTCACGAAGGTCGACGACCTCGCCGGCCTCAGCGTCGGCACCATTCGCGACTCGGGTACCGATCGCGTGCTGAGGGAGCTGCAGACCGAACACCCTGAGCTGGGCTGGCGCGAATCCCCGGAGGTGGAAGTGGCAGAGTTGTTGAGCCAAGTGGAAAGCGGCGCCCTGGATGCCGCCGTGGTCTTCGAGCATCAGTTTCGCATCAACCGCATCTTCTTTCCCGGCGTGGAACGCGGCTTCCCGCTGGGCAAGCCCCTGTCCCTGGCCTGGGCCTTTCCCGCCGAAGGCGGCCTGGGACTGCAGCAGGAGGCCAACCGCTTCCTGAGCGGCCTGCAGCAGGAGGGGAAGCTCGACGAACTGGTCGCCCGCCACTTCGGCCATGACGATTATCTGGAATACGTCGGCGCGCGCACCTTCCTCGCCCATCTCGAGGAACGCCTCCCCGCCTACACCGAACTGTTCCGCGAGGCGGCACGCGATACCGGCTTCGACTGGAAGCTGCTGGCGGCAGTGGGCTATCAGGAGTCGCACTGGGATCCCGAGGCGACTTCACCTACCGGGGTGCGCGGCCTGATGATGCTGACCCTACCCACCGCCAGCGAGATGGGCGTGAGCGACCGGCTCGATCCGGCGCAGAGCGTGAATGGCGGCGCACGCTATCTGCGTCAGATCATGGAACGCCTGCCCGAATCGATCCAGGGCGAGGATCGCCTCTACATGGCCATGGCCGCCTACAACGTGGGGCTCGGCCATCTATACGATGCGCGCAAGATAGCCGAAGAGCGCGGTGGCGACCCAGATAGTTGGCGAGATGTTCGTGAGGCGCTGCCGCTGCTGCAGCAGCACGAATGGCACAGCAAGACGCGTCATGGCTATGCCCGTGGCGGCGAACCGGTCATCTACGTGCGCAACATCCGGCGCTACCACGAGATCCTGACCTACGTCGACCGTAGTCAGCAGCAATACCTGCAGCTCAACGAGACGTCTAACGGCGAGGGTGATGATACGCCGCTGTTCGACATCATTTCGCCCCTTCACTAGAAGAGCGTGCCCATGTACCGACATGCCGCCTTCTTCGTCACCTGCCTGGCCATGGTGCCTCTCGTTCTCGGTGTCGTACTGGTGGAGGGAGAACCTCCGCTGCATGAGCAGGTCGCCCTTGCTCTGACCGGCATGCTCGTCCTGGCCAAACTGATGCTGCTGCAGGGCTGGCATGGGTCGGCGAAGGCTCTGGTAGGGTTCACCCTGTTGCCGCTGGCTCTGGCACTCGCCAGCTACGTGCTGCCGGAGTACTGGATCCCCCTGTCACAGTGGGACGCCATGAGCCGCGGCCTGGCGACCGGGCTTACCCTCGAGGATTGGCGTCCGGGGCTGCTGACTACCCTCGCCCTGCTCCTGCTCGCCGTGCTCGTCGCAACGCACAGCCGCGCTTCCCTGGGCGGTCCGCTGCTGCTGCTCATGACCGCGCTGCTGCTGGGCATCCAGGCGCTGCTCGGCGGTACGGGCCTCGATGCTCAGCTGCCACGTGCGGCCGCCGGGCCATGGTCCACGCTGGCCATGGCGACGCTGTTGACCGGCCTGAGCGTGGCGGCGCTGCCGGGATGGCGAGCCAACGCCACCGCTCTACGGCGTACACTGGCGCCGTCACTGCTCCTCGTGCTGGCCGCGCTGCTGCTGTGGCACCATCAGAAGAGCGTCACCGAGCGGGAATTGCATGCCACGTCCGAGACCGAGGCTCGGCAGCTCGGTGATCGCCTGATACGCGAGATCCACGACCACCTGGCCGCCGTGGAGCGCTTCGCCAACGCCTGGACCCTTTTCGACACCCCGCCGAGCCAGGCCGAGTGGGCCAGGCTGGCAGCGCCCTACCATCACGACTTCCGCTACTTGCTCAACATCGCCTTCGTCGACCCCGACAGCCGCATCACGCGGATCTATCCGCCCAGCGACATCAATCGCCAGGTCCTGGGGGAGCGTCTGTTCGATGCCCAGCCCGCCGGGCGCGAAGCGGTCCGCCGCGCACTCGTCGAGCAGCGCATCGGACGCACGGAGGTCATCATGCTGCTGCAGGGCGTCCCCGGCATCATCCACTACCTGCCGATCCCGCTCGACGAGAGGCGCACCCTGGGCGCCGTAGCCATGGTCATCAGCCTACCGATGCTGGCCGACACACTGTTCAGCGAAGTCGACACCCAGCACACCAGCCTGCTGCTCACCCAAGGCGAGCGGATCCTGGCCAGCCTGGTCCCCGCCACACGACTCGGTCCCTGGCTGCACGAGGTGCAGCTCGACATCAGCGGCATACCGCTGGGCCTGACCATCCAGCCCAGCCACTCCCGCCTGCTTGAGCAATTGCCTCGCCATCCCATGGTCACGCTGGTCACCGGCCTGACCCTGGCCTATCTGCTCTATCTGGTGCTGCATGGGTACATCAGGCTGGCGCACCAGCACCGTCGGGTACATGCCACCAACACCGAACTGCGCCGCGAGATTCGCACTCGCAGCCAGCTACAGGAAGAAGTCGAATGGCTGGCCCGGCATGACGAACTGACCCGGCTCCCCAACCGGCGCCTGTTCATGGAAACGCTGGCAGCCAACGCCACGCGGCGCCCGCTGAGCGTGCTGATCTGTGATGTGGATCATTTCAAGCGCATCAACGACCATCAGGGCCACCTGGTCGGCGACCGATACCTGGAGCAGTTGGGTCGGATAGGGCGCGACGTAGTCGAACCTTCGGGTGGACTGTTCGCCCGCTACGGCGGAGAGGAGTTCGTCGCCTTCCTGCCTCTAGCCGACTCTGTGCGAGCACGGGAAATTGCCGAAGCCTTGCGTCAGCGCCTGCTGGATGCCGCTCTGCTTCACCATGACGGCCGGGTTCTGACGGTCAGCATCGGCGTCGTCACTCTGACACATGGCCCGCTCGACATCGCCACCCTCATGCAGGCCGCCGATGATGCCCTCTATCGCGCCAAGGCCGAAGGGCGTAATCGTGTCAAGGTCGCCCCGGCCCTAAACACCGTCGAGGGAGCCTGACGGGGCTTCGCCACTTTCGCGCCTGGCTTCGAAGAAGGTCTTGAGCAATTTTGCGGCGCGCGCGGCAAGCACGCCGCCCTCCACCGTGACGTGATGGTTATGCCAGGGCTGGGCGAACAGGTTGGCCTTCGATTCGACCATGCCGGTACGCGGTTCAGCGGCGCCATAGACCAGTCGGGCAATACGCGCATGAATGATCGCCCCGGTGCACATCAGACACGGCTCCAGGGTGACGTAAAGGCTACAGCCATCGAGGCGGTAGTTGCCCAGCCGGGCGGCGGCATCGCGCAGCGCACGAATCTCGGCATGGCCACTGGGGTCGTGGCCCGAGATGGGCGCGTTGTAGCCGGCACCGACGATCTCGCCGACGCTATCCACCACAACTGCCCCTACCGGCACCTCGCCGATGGCCAGGCCCTCGCGGGCCTGGTCCAGCGCCCGGTGCATGTAGAATTCGTCACTGCGCATCGGCGCCGACTCCGTTATGCTGTCTGAAACAACCGTATGATACCTCCCGAGGACGTCCCATGACCGATGCCCTGAACGCGCTCGTCGACCTGCTTGGCCTGGAAGAGATCGAGGAAAACCTGTTCCGTGGCCGCAGCCAGGATCTCGGCCTGCCGCAGCTGTTCGGCGGTCAGGTACTCGGCCAGGCACTCTCGGCCGCTACCCACACGGTGGACGCTTCACGCCAGGCGCATTCGCTGCACGGGTATTTCCTGCGTCCCGGCGATCCCCATCGCCCGGTAGTCTATCAGGTCGATGCCGTGCGCGACGGAGGCAGCTTCACCACCCGGCGCGTCACGGCCATCCAGAAGGGGCGTCCCATCTTCTTCTGCAGCGCCTCCTTTCACGGTCGCGAAGAGAGCATGTCCCATCAAATGGCCGCACCCGACGTCGCGACGCCCGAAGTTCTGGCCCAGGATCCACAGGCCCGCCTGGAGCGCTTTCCCGGTCACCCCATCGAGTTTCTGCATCTGGGGGACGAAGCCGAGCCTGGCCAACCCTCGCGCAAGCGGCTGTGGTTCCGCCTTACCGGAGAACTGCCCGACGACCCCGCCCTGCATCGCTACCTGCTGGCCTACAGCTCCGACTTCAATCTGCTGACCACCTCGTTGGTGCCCCATGGCATTACCTTTCGCGACCCCAAGCTGCAGATCGCCAGCCTCGATCATGCGCTGTGGTTCCATCACGACGTAAAGGTCAACGACTGGCTGCTCTACGACATGGACAGCCCCTGGGCCGGTGGAGCCCGCGGTTTCGCCCGTGGCAGCCTCTACGACCGCAGCGGTCGGCTGGTCGCCTCCACCGCCCAGGAGGGCCTGACCCGCCTGCGTGGGCCTCACTAGCTCGCCACGGCATGACTCGCCAGACGGTCCTGCGCGACGAATGTCGTAGCCACAGGAGGCAGCGTAACCCTAAAGAAAAGCGATTATCGGCCGAAGTTAGTAGCTACTGACATCCGTATCAGTACACTTTCTCTTCTCGAGGTTTCGCAATGCAAGCATCGCCTCCCAAGGCCTCATTCTCCCTTAGCCTCCAGGCTCGCCTCCTGCTCCTGGTACTGGTCCCCTTGCTGCTCACGACCATCGGTCTGGTCGCTCTGGATGCCTACAGTCGTATCCAGGACAGCCACGCCGCTCTCATTCGTGAGCGCCAACTGCTCATCGAGACCCGCAAGACCGGTGTCCGCGACGTGGTCGAGAGCGCCCATACCGCCATCGAGCCCGTGCTCCAGGCACCGGGGCTCAGCGATGCCGAGCGTCGTGAGCGCGCTGCCGAGATCCTACGCGCCATCAAGTTCGAAGGCAGTAACTATGTCTTCGCCTATCAGTACGACGGGCTCAATGTGGTGACCGCACCGATGCCCGAGCGCGAAGGCACCAACATGTGGGACCTGCAGGCACCGGACGGCTCCTACATCCTCCGCGACCTGATCGGCGCAGCGCAGCGGGGAGGCGATTTCTACGAGTACCCATGGGAGCATCCGGGCACAGGGAGCGTCGAGCCCAAGTACTCCTATGCGGCCAACGTGCCTGAGCTGGGCTGGATGATCGGCGCCGGTGTCTATGCCACCGAGATCGATGCCGCCATGGCCGAGACCGAAGCACATACAGCCGCCTCGCTGCGCCGCGCCATTCTGTTCTCGTCATTGCTGGGACTGGGACTGTTCGTCGGCGTGGCGGTCGTGTCGGTATGGCTGGTACGCCGCACCGTTGCGCCGATCCGTCGTACCGCCGAGGCCATGCGCGACATCGCCAAGGGGCAAGGCGACCTCACCCGGCGCCTGAAGGTGGAGAGTCGCGACGAGATCGGCGAACTGGCGAGTCAGTTCAATGCCTTTGTCTCGCGTATGCAGGAGACTCTGCGCGACGTGCGTCGCAGCACCGCGAGCGTCAACCAGGCCGCCGAAGAGATCGCCCAGGGCAGCGACGAACTGGCCACCCGCACCGAGCAGGCCGCCGCCAACCTGCAGGAGACCTCAGCTTCGATGGAGGAGATCACCGCGACGGTGAATCACAGCACCGAATCGGCCGAGCAGGCCAACCAGTTGGTGGTGGCAACCTCTCAGGTCGCTCGCGACGGGGAGAGCGCCATGCAGCGGGTCGAGCGCACCATGGCCGATATCGACGCTTCATCGAGCCGTATCGCCGAAATCGTCGGTCTGATCGACGGCATCGCTTTCCAAACCAACATCCTGGCGCTCAACGCCTCGGTGGAGGCGGCCCGCGCCGGTGAACATGGTCGCGGCTTCGCCGTGGTGGCCCAGGAAGTCCGCACCCTGGCCAGCCGCTCCGGAGAGGCCGCCAAAGAGATTCGTGAGCTGATCAATACCTCCGTCGCTCATGCCCGCGACGGCAGCGAGATCGTCCAGCGTGCTGGCGCCACCATGCAGGAAATCGTCACCAGCGTGGCACGGGTCAGCGATGTGATCGCCGAGATCAGCGCCGGGGCACGGGAGCAGAATGCCGGCATTGGGCAGATCAATACCGCAGTGGCCGAAATGGACACCATGACCCAGCAGAACGCCGCCATGGTGCAGCAGACTTCCACTGCCGCCACCGAAATGCGCCGTCACGCCCAACACCTCGGCGAGCTGATCAGGACCTTCGTCCTCGGCGAGGACGAGCCCTCCCAGCCGCAGCAGCGCACCACCAGCCTTCAGCGTCCCGCCGCGCTGCCGCGCCCGGTCGCTGATCCCAAGCCACGCCGGGCGCACGCAACCGAAGAGGAGTGGGAAACCTTCTGAAGCCAGAGGCGCCCCGCCCGACACCGTCGTGCGGGGCGCAGCGCTCAGGTGCGAATACCGGGCACGTCCTCCTGCAGCTTCGGCATGGGCTGTCGTGGAGGCACGTCGATGGGGACCTCGATCTCCCCTACCTCCCCTGCCTGCCAGAAGCGCAACCGGGCATCCTCGTCCACTGCAATATCGCGCACCAACTCGAGATAGCGCAGCGGCGTCTCGGGTACCTCTTCATTCACCTCGAGCAGCAGCGCACCGGGCCGCAGGCCGGCCTCGGCGGCCGGGCCGTGCACGTCGCTGACCAGCACGCCGGGGAGATCGGGCAGGCCCAGCGCCTCGCGAAGATCCTCGGTCGCCGGCACAACGGAAATTCCCAGCGCCACGACCACCTGGTCCTCCACCCCCTCGTAGTCGATCCTTCGGGCCGCCTTGAGTACCTGCGGCGCCACGTAGATGCTCGCGCCCACATGGAGCGCCAAGGCGATGGCATCGCTGGGCCGACTGTCGATGAGACGCAACGCTTCGCTCCCCGGCAGACGCAGCGCCAACATGCCATAAAAGGTGCCGTCGATGATGGCATCGACATACACCCGCTCCAGGGTAGCGTCGAACTCACCGAGTACGTCACCCAGCAGGTCATGCGTCATGGGCCGGGGCGGGCGCTCGCCAGCCAAGCCGCGCAAGATGGCGCCCGCTTCGCTGACACCGATGAAAATGGGGATCACTTCGCGCGCGCCCGGCTCGCGCAGCAACACCACCGGTGGCCCACCCAAGCCGGCCCAGCCCACCGTGGCGACTTCCACTTCGACCATGTCAGCGATATCGGCGGCCAGCTCGCGCGCGCCCACGCCCATCGAGCCCGCCGACAGCAACGCACCGCATAGCAGTGACATCAGACAATGCCAGCGCAACGGCAGTGACATGAGCCTCTCCAGGTTCAAGCGTGGTCTCTTCAGCATGGCACCCGTGACGCACGCCTGCCATGTCACGCTCCGCCATAGCTACCGCCACAGACTGAGCCCGGCCCTCTTCGGCTTGAAAGCGGCTGCATGGCGCTTCATTCTTAAGTCTCGTTTCCATGGAAGGACAGGCAATGGACGACGTCGCCAGCGACTTCCTGGCCAACAATGCCCTGTTCGTCGAGCTTGCCGTGGCGCTGCTGCTAGGAGCGCTGATCGGCATCGAACGTGGCTGGGTGGCCCGCGAGCGGGAGTGGGGCGAACGCGTGGCCGGGGTGCGCACCCATGCCCTGGTGGGACTGTTCGGTGGCGTGGCGGCCCTGCTGTCGGAAACGCTCACACCGTGGGCGTTCCCGCTGATCTTCTTGGCCGTGGCAATCATCGCCCTGGTCGGCTATCGGGCGCGCATGGAACAGAGCCGTGATTACAGCATTACCGGGCTGGTCGGGCTGCTGCTGACTTTCTGCTTCGGCGCCCTGGCGGTGGCGGTAGGCATGGCCCTGGCCACGACCTGCGCAGTGGTCACGGCACTGATTCTCGACAACAAGCGCGAAATCCACGGCTTGCTCAACAAATTGCAGGCCAACGAACTCGACGCCGGTCTCAAGCTGCTGTTGATCAGCGTGGTAATGCTGCCACTGCTGCCCAACGAGGAGATGGGCCCCGGCGGCGTGCTCAATCCCCGGGAAATCTGGTGGCTGGTGGTATTGATCGCCTCGATCTCGTTCGTCGGCTATTTCGCCGTCCGCCTTGGCGGCACCGAGAAGGGCATCATTTTCACCGGCCTGTTCGCCGGGCTGAGTTCCTCCACCGCCCTGACCCTGCAGTATGCCCGTCAGTCACGGCGCGAGCCCCAGTTCGCCCCGATGCTTGCCTCCGGCATCCTGCTGGCCTGCGGCACCATGCTGCCGCGCCTGCTGCTCTATGCCGCGCTCGTCGGCCCTGCCTTGTTGCCTCAGCTGCTGGCACCGGTGATTGCCATGGGCGCCACCCTCTACCTGCCGGCACTGTGGCTATGGCACCGGCATCGCCGCCATCTCAAGGCCGACCGGCCGATGACCCAGAACCCACTGGAGCTGCGTGCCGCCCTGCTGCTCGGCGCCCTGCTGGCGCTGGTCATGGTGCTGGGCGAATGGCTACGGGATTGGCTCGGCAATGCCGGCCTCTACCTGCTGGCAGGCGTCTCGGGGATTGCCGACGTGCATGCTATCGCGCTGTCGCTGAGCCGCATGGCGATGAGTTCCATCGAAGTCACCGTTGCCGTGCAGGGCATTGTACTGGCCGCCGCGGTAAACAACCTGTTCAAGGTCGTACTGACCGCAAGCGCGGGTAACCCACGCCTGACCCGAAGCATCGCAGGCCCCGTGGCAGCCTCGGCGGTGGCCGGGCCGAGCGTGGCCTGGCTGATGTGATCAGGACAGTCTGAGCGCCTCACGGAAGCCGCCCCAGAACATGCGCTTGCCGTCGAACGGATGGTTGGCCGGATCCATCATGGCCGCCAGGCGCGGATCCTCCATTACCTTGGCGTTGATGCGATCGCGTTCCTCACGCGAAGCGTAGCGAATCCAGGCAAAGATCACCGTCTCCCCCGGCTCCAGCTTGACGCTCTGGGGGAAGGAGGTGTGCTCCCCCGGCTTGACGTCATCGGCAACGCATTCGACGTACTCTAGCGCGCCGTGATCGCGCCAGACCTCGCCGGCCTGCCGGGCCATCTCCAGGTAAGCATCCAGATTGCCTTCAGGCACCGGCAGCACGAATCCATCAACATAGCTCATGGTCTTGTCTCCTGTGAGGGTGGCTGAGCCGAACGGCTCATGCTCCCTTCGAACCGGCAGCGGCAAAATCGACAGCGTGCCGCCATGCCGTCACTTCCTCCAGACGACGCTCGAGGAAACGTCGCTCGGCGCCGTGCGTCACCAGCTCGAGCGCCTGTCGGTAATGTTCGGCTGCGTCAGCGTGGCGCCCCAATCGGCGCAGCAGGTCGGCACGCGTCGCCGGCAGCAGGTGGTAGCCAGGAAGATGCACGTGCTCAAGCAGCTCGAGCCCCACTTCCAAGCCATCGGCCATGGCCACCGCCACGGCCCGGTTGAGCGCCACCACCGGCGTGGGCTGGATGGCATAGAGCAGGCTGTAGAGCGCGGCGATGCGCCGCCAGTCGGTTGCGTCCGGCGCCGGCGCCCGGGCATGCAGCGCGGCGATGCCGGCCTGCACCGCGTAGCCGCCGGGCATACCGCCACGCAGCGCGATCTCGACGTGGGCACTGCCCTCCTCGATCTCCTCGGCATGCCACCGCGTACGATCCTGCTCCTCCAGCAGCACGATATCGCCGGCTTCGTCGGTACGCGTGTCACGCCGGGCATGGTGCAGCAGCATCAGCGCCAGCAGGCCGCGTGCCTCGCGCTCGGCCGGCAACAGTCGTACCAGCATGCGCCCCAGACGAATCGCCTCGGCGCAAAGGTCGCCGCGCACCCAGTCGTCGCCGAAGCTGGCCGCGTAACCCTCGTTGAAGATCAGGTAGATCACCGCCAACACCGCTTCCAGGCGCTCGCCCAGGGCAGCGTCGTCGGGCACCTCGAAGGGAATGCCGGCATCGCGAATCTTGGCCTTGGCCCGTACCAGGCGCTGGGCCAGCGTCGGCACCGGCACCATGAAGGCACGGGCGATCTCCTCGGTGCGCAGCCCTCCCAAGGTATGCAGCGTCAGCGCCACCTGGGCCGGCCGGGCCAGGGCCGGATGGCAGCAGGCGAAGATCAGGCGCAGGCTGTCGAGAGGCTCAGCCTCGAGGTCATTGTCATGCAGCAGCTCCAGATGCTGGCGCAGCTCGTCGCCCTTGCGCTCGCGCATCTGCTGGTGGCGCAGCTGGTCGACCACCTTGTGACGCGCGGTAGCGATCAGCCACGAGGTCGGGTTCGGCGGCCAGCCCTGCGTCGGCCACTGCACCATCGCCGCCTCGAAGGCCGCCTGCACGGCATCCTCGGCCAGCTCGAAGTGGCCAAAGCGGCGAATCAGGCTGGCCAGCACGCGGCCATACTCATGGCGATAGAGTTCGTCCAGGGTCACGCAAATCCCTCAGAGTCGATAGGCAGGGTCCACCGGCCGCACCTCGACCGAGCCGCCGACCCGCAGCGGCGGGATGCGCCGGGCCAGCCCCAGGGCCTCGTCCAGGTCGCGACACTCCACTACGTGGAAGCCGCCCAGTTGCTCGCGACTCTCGGCGAAGGGGCCGTCCAGCATCACCGTCTTGCCATTCTGCTCGCGCAGCGTGGTGGCGGACGCCACCGATTGCAGCCGCGCCCCGCCCCGATAGTGGCCGCTGGTGACCATGTCCTGGATCAGAGCATTGTAGTCATTCATGACCGCATCTCGCTCGGCATCCGGCAGGCCGTTCCACAGCGCCTCGTCGATACAGCACATCAGCATGTATTGCATGGTAGTTTCTCCTGGTAAACGCAGCCTCATGACTGCCTGCTGAGAGATCGAACGAGTGCCTGGTAAATCGACAGGTATCGAGCCGACTGCTTCAGTCCAGGCCCGCGCCCCGTTGTTCCTATCGCCCACTCGCAAGTAGCCGGCAGGCGACGCCCCATGATGCGCATGGTGCGCCGAACCGATTCCTTGCAATATAGGCGAATGGCTGCCCGCTGCAGCGCCTGACGAACCGATACACGAAGGACATCAAGATGAAAATCACCCGCAGCCGTGACTTCACCGCCGAACGCGCCTGGGGAGCCAAGGACATCGCCAACATGAACGGCATTACTACCCGCCTGCACTGGACCGACCAGCCATACCGCTGGCACGTCAACGACGGCGAGGAAGTCTTCGTGGTACTCGATGGTCAGGTTGAGATGCGCTATCGCAGCGAGGGTGTCGAGTATTCCCAACTGCTGGAAGTGGGCGACATCTTCTTCGCCTCGGTGGGCACCGAACATGTCGCCTGTCCGCTGGGAGAAGCCAGGGTGCTGGTGGTCGAGAAGGAAGGCAGCGTCTAGGCCCCGCTCCACTCCACCACGAAGCGCTCCCTGGGCCAGCGCACCTTGGCTAGCCCGGCCAGGCGGTCCTCCGCCATGTCGCGATAGCCCAGCGCCAGCAGCACCACACTGCGCAGCCCCCTCTCCTCGAGGCCCAGCAGGTCATCCAGCGCCGGCGGGTCGAAGCCTTCCATCGGCGAGGCGTCGATCCGCTCCGCGGCGGCGGCGGTGAGTGCCGTACCCAAGGCGATATAGGCCTGCCGCGCCGCCCAAGGTTGTTTCTCTTCCGGGGTGAAACCGGCAATGGCGGCATGCAACGACTGACGATAGCCCTCCAGCTCCTTTGGGTCGAGATCGCGCGCCGCGGCAGTCAGTGCGATCAGCTCATCCACGTGTCGCCCGTCCACCTCGGTCCAGGCGGCGAAGATCAGCAGATGGGAGCACTCGCTGACCTGGGGCTGATCGCATGCCGCATGTCGGATCCGCTCACGCAGCGCAGGGTCTTCCACCACCAGCACGCTGTATGGCTGCAGGCCGTAGGACGATGGTGCCAGGCGCGCGGCCTCGAGGATGGTATCCAGCGTTCCTCGAGATATCTTCTTTCCATTCATGCGCTTGGCGGCGTAGCGCCAGTGCAGGGCTTCCATGAGCGACATTGGGATTCTCCTGTGGTCAGGCTTCCGCCGTGACAGGCGGAGCGGTATTGCGGCGCGAGGCACCGCGGTGGAAGAGGACCGCGCCGAGGAGTACCAATGCCCCCGCCAGGCCCAGGTAGGGTGGTACCGCCTCCCCCAGCAGCGAGACGGCAATCAGGGTGCCTACCAGCGCAGCCACCATGCCGATCTGGCTGAGATAGACGGGGCCGGCAAGCTTCTGCAGCACGAAGTAGAAGACGTAGAGCACGGTGAAGACGACGACTTCGGCGAGCAGCAGGCGGAGCACCCCTGTCGAGTCGATCAGTTGGCCGAACTGATGCGCTTCGAGCGCCAGCACGAAAGGGGCAAGCGTCAGTGCTCCGCCCAGTAGCATCAGCGCGGCGAGATAGACCGGCCCGGCCTCTCCGGGCCAGCGCAGGGTGCGATAAATGTTGCCCAGCGCGATGATCAGCGGGATCGTCAGCACCAGCGCCACCCAGCCCTGGGCGCCCTGCATGCCGCCCGCCTTGGCCCATGCCAGCAGCACCCCGCCGGCCAACCCCAGCAGCACACCGGACAGGCGCAGTGCTCTGATGCGCTCCATGCCTAGCCCCACCGCCAGCATCCAGGTGACGAGGATCGGGAAAGCGAAGCTGAGCGAGACGAAGCCGGCGCCCACATGACGCACCGCCAGGAAGCCCAGGGCGTTGGGTAGAGCGAACAGCGCGCCGGAGACCAGCGCGTACTCGACGATGCGACGATCGAGCCGCATCGGTTGGCGCTGCAGGCCGGCCAGGACCAGCAACAGCAGGCCGGCACCGCTCACCGCCACCATCAGGAAGCTCAGGCGCGGCGCGCCGGCTCCGTCGGCGAGCTTGGCCACGACCAGCGACAAGGCCAGGAGGCTGCCGACCAGCAACAGGCAGCCCAATGCGTACCAGCCAGTGCGGTTGCGTGTATTCGTAGAGTTAGTCATGATCGACCCCCATAGTACGGCAAAAAGAATCTTGCCGAAAAGTATCTTGATGGAAAGATAAACGCACCTATGAACCGTGTCAAGCAAGCCATTGCCCAATGGCAACGGGAAATGCCCGATCTCGACCTGCTGCCGATGGAGGTGGTGGGCTATATGAAGAACACCCATCAGCTCACCCAGGAGCGTCTGCTGACCTTGTTCAAGGAGTACGACCTGCAGGCCGGTGAGTTCGATGTGCTGGCCACGCTGCGCCGTTCGGGGCCGCCCTATCGCCTGGGGCCGACGCAGCTGTTCGAGACGCTGATGATCTCGTCGGGCGGCATGACCAGCCGGCTGGATCGGCTGGAGAAGGCGGGCTGGATCGCACGCTCGCCGAATCCCGAGGATCGGCGCGGCACGCTGGTGTCGTTGACCGACAAGGGCATCGCGCTGATGGAGGAGATGATTCCCCGACACGTGGAGAACGAGGCCAGGATTCTCGCTGCTCTCAGCCGCGAGGAGCAGCAAGAGCTGAGCCGGCTTCTCGACAAGCTGCTGGTGGGCTTGGCCCGCGAGACCTGAGCCGACCAGGCCGCGCTAGGCGAAGGTGAACAAGTCACCCTGGCGGTGGCGCCGCTCGTGTTCCACTAGCCAGCGCTTGCGCGGCAGTCCGCCCCCATAGCCGGTCAAGGTGCCGTTGGCGCCGATCACCCGATGGCACGGCACCACGATGGCCACCGGGTTGGCGCCGTTGGCCAGACCCACGGCGCGACTGGCGCCGGGTCGCCCTATTCGTGTCGCAAGCTCGCCATAGCTGATCGTGGTGCCGGCCGGAATCTGGCGCAGCGCCTGCCACACCAGGCGCTGGAATGCGGTGCCGCCGGTCGCCACCGGCACCGCGTCGAGATGAGACGGATCACCGGCGAAATAAGCCTCCAGGGCTTCACGCACGACGGCAGGCGCTCTGCCCTTGGCAACACGATACTCGCGGTAGTGACGTCCCAGCAGGCGATGCAGGCGCTCGTCGTGGCTGTCGAATTCCAGTGCCCGCAGCGCTCCCTGGTCGTCGCTGACCAGGCTCAGCTCGCCCACCGGGGACGCCATCAGATCAAGCCAGAGCTGCATCACCTCTCTCCTCTCTCGGTCTTGCCATCGTTGTCGCCATATCGGCCTGCCACAGGTGCATCACGGCATAGGCACGCCAGGGCCGCCAGGCCTCGGCACGCGTGAGCAGCTCAGGTGGCGTGGGGCGCCGGCCCTGCTCCGCCAGCGCGCGTTGCAGCGCCACATCCGTGGGCAGGAAAGCGTCACTCTCCTGCAGGCCGCGCATGGCGATGTAGTGCGCAGTCCATTCGCCGATACCCGGCAGGGTACAGAGATGCACCACGGTGTCGTCCAGATGCAGGCGGCGGTCGAACAGCTGCGGCTGCTCGCGGTAGGTCGCTGCCAACCGCACCAGCGCCGTGGCGCGTGCGCCGGGCATGCCCAGCGCCCTGATCTCGTCGAAGGTGAAGCGCTCGGGGGCGGGAAACAGCCGGCCCAGGCCGGCCTCCTCCTGGCCTGCCACGCGTTCGCCCAGCCGCTCGACCAGCCTGCCGGCGAGCCGCGTGGCGGCGTCGACGCTGACCTGCTGACCGAGAATGGAGCGCACGGCGACCTCGAAGGGATCCCACCCGCCGGGCACGCGCAGCCCGGGGCGGCGTTCGACCAACACCGCCAGAGCCGGGTCGCGACCTAGCCCTTGGCGTATCGCCTCGGGATCGGCCTGCAGGTCGAAGAGCCGCCGAAGCCGGGCAATCACCCCGGGTAGCACCGCAAGGTCGGGTAGCCGAATCGACGCCTGCAGTGCCTTGGCGTCGGGAACATGGTTCACGCTGACGCTGCCCACTGCCTCACCTACGCGGAAGAGACGGTGATAGCTCTCCCCGTCGATACGTTCGAGCCCCGGGATCGCACGCCGGGCCAGGAAGGCCAGCATCGCCTGCCAGTCATAGGGGGGGCGGTACGGCAGACACAGCGTCAGCGCAGGCGCCTGGGCAGCGCCTCCTTGATGGCCACGTAGCGTCCCTGGCGCCCGGCCAAAGAGCTTCCTGAACACCTCGTTGAAACGGCGCACGCTGCCGAAGCCGCTGGCCAGCGCCACGTCGGCAAGGGGCAGCCCCGTCTCATGCAACAGTTGTTTCGCCAGCAACACGCGCCGGGTCTGGGCCACGGCCAGCGGTGATGCCCCGACATGGCGTTGGAACAGCCGGCGCAGCTGGCGCGAGCCCAATCCCAGGCGGTCGGCCAGTGCCTCTACTCCGTCGTCATCGAGTGCGCCTTCGTCGATCAGCCGCAGCGCCCGCTTCACCGTGGTCGAGGTACCGGCCCAGGCCGGGGAGTCCGGAGCGCTCTCCGGCCGGCAACGCAGGCACGGTCGATAGCCTGCTTCCTGTGCCGCTGCCGCAGAGGCGACGAAGCGGCAATGCTCGAGTTTCGGCGTCTGCGCCGGGCAAATCGGACGACAGTAGATGCCGGTGCTGGTCACGCAGGTGAAGAAGCGTCCGTCGTAGCGCGCATCACGAGCCAGCAGCGCCTGGTAGCAGGTATCGGTCGAGAGGTTCATGGACCCATTCTAGCCTGGGTGCTGCCAATGTCTGGCGGTTTTCGGACGTGAACGGCAATGCAAAATGGCTCTCCGAAATATCCCCGAACTGGCTCTTAGCAAGGAACCAACCAGGCCTCACACTCGAAGGACAGCCGCAATTGTGAGGATTCACCGATGCCCATCCGCCATGCCACCCTGGCCGACCTCGAGCCACTCAGTGAACTGCTCGACGCCTACCGCCGCTTCTACCGCCAGGAGCCCGACCTCGAGGACGCCCGGCGCTTCCTGCAGGCACGCCTGGAACGCGGTGATTCGCACATTCTGGTGCATGCAGGCAGCGCAGGAGAGCTGCAGGGCTTCGTACAGCTCTATCCGCTGCTCTCTACCGTGCGCCTGGCGCCACTTTGGTTGCTGAATGACTTGTTCGTCTCACCCGCGGCGCGGCGCGGCGGTGTCGGCCGCGCCCTGATGCAGGCCGCCCGGGAGCTGGCCGAGAGCCATGGCGTCGGCCACCTCAAGCTTGCCACCGAGATCGAGAACCATGCGGCCCAGGCGCTCTACGAGTCGCTCGGCTGGCAGCGCGACACCACCTTCTACCATTACGGCCTGCTGTTCGATACCACAGCGGGCCAGGGCTGACCGGAGGCGCCATGTACGTTCCCCCATCGATGCGGCTCTCGCGCGAGCAGGCTTGGAGTCTGATAGAGAGGCACGACTTCGCCGTCCTGGTCGGCGCCGACCTTGAGGCTACCCACCTGCCCCTCCTCCTGGAACGCAGCGAAGGCGAGCAGGGTACGCTTTATGGCCACTTTGCCCGAGCCAACCCGCACTGGCGAATGCTCAATGGCAGCCGGGCGCTGGCGATTTTCAACGGCCCCCATGCCTATGTCTCACCGACCTGGTATGCCAATCAGCCAGCCGTGCCCACCTGGAACTACCTGGCCGTGCACGCCACGGGCACCCTCGAATTGCTGGGGACAGAGGCCACGCGTGAACTGCTCGAGCGCAGTCTGGCCCACTTTGAGCCCGCCCTGCTCGATTCGCTGTCCCGTGAACAGGGTTATCTGGAAAAGATGCAGGCCGGCGTGGTCGGTTTTCGATTGCCCATCGAGACACTCACGGGCAAAGCCAAGCTCGGTCGCCAGCGCTCTGAGGCGGACCAAGCCGGCGTCGAGGCGGCGCTGGCCGAGAGCCGCAACCCACAAGCACGCCAGTTGTGGCACTACATGCAGCGATTGACCAATGAGGAGAGCCCTACATGACCCTGGCTGACGTAACGCAAAACGACTTCGGCCAGCCAATCGGCGCTCCCCAGCCTGCCTGGAAGCCGGCTCGGCGGCCCGAGCGAACGACGCTGACGGGCCGCCTGGTCCGCCTCGAGCCACTCTCGGCCGAACGCCATGCCGATTCGCTGCACGCCGCCTTCATGGTGGCGGGCGAAGGCCCGCTCGACGCCCCGGCGGCTCGCTGGACCTACTCCGGCGGCATGCCGTTCACCAATGCCGAGCAGTGCCGTATCTGGCTGGTCGACCGGGCGCGTAGCAACGATCCCCTCTTCTACGCCATCGTCGAAGCGGATTCCGGTCGTGCCCTGGGGCTGGCCAGCTATCTCAACATCGTACCGGAACATGGCAGCATCGAGGTCGGCCATATTCACTTCACGCCCGCGCTTCGCCGCAAACCGGCCGCCACCGAAGCCATGCTGCTGCTGATGCGCCACGCCTTCGCGCTGGGCTACCGGCGCTACGAGTGGAAGTGCAACGCCCTCAATGCCCCCTCGCGGCGTGCCGCCGAGCGCCTGGGCTTTCGCTTCGAGGGCATTTTCCGGCAGCACCGGGTGGAAGGCGGACATAATCGCGATACCGCGTGGTTTTCGCTGCTCGACGGTGAATGGCCGGCCGTCGAGGCTCGTCTTGAGGGTTGGCTCGCGCCAGAGAACTTCGACGCGAAGGGAAGACAGTTGTGTTCGCTATCGGCGCTGACGTACGAGGCCTGCCAGGCCGGTTAGCCCTTCCCCAGATCGCACCACGCCTGGGCCAGCCACTGCCCGGCGCGACCGATCTCGGCCTCCACGGTGCCGGCGTAGCCCAGCACCAGGCCCGGCTGACCGGGAGAGGTCAGGTAGTAGCTCGACAGCGGCGACAGCGAGATGCCCTCGCGCCTGGCTTGCTCGACGAGAATCCGCTCCTGCTCGGGCGCGTCGAGCCAGGCCACCAGGTGCATGCCAGCCTGTCCGTCTGACAGACGCAAGCCACGCGACACCGCCGGCGCCAGCGCCTTGCGCAGCAGCGCTTGGCGCCGACGGTAACAGTCACGCATGCGGCGAATGTGGCGTGAGAAGTGGCCACGGGCGATGAACTCGGCGAGCGCCGCCTGCACCGCGTACTGCCCTTCGCGATGCAGCCTGGCGTTGGCCCGGCGAAACGGCTCGATCAGCCCATCGGGCAATACCAGGTAACCCAACCGCAGGCCGGGATACATCACCTTGCTGAAGGTGCCGACATAGATCACTCGCGAGTCTTCCACCAACCCCTGCAAGGCGGCAATGGGCCGCTGGCCATAACGAAACTCGCTGTCGTAGTCATCCTCCACGATCCAGGCGCCATGTCGCTCGGCGGCTTCCAGCAGCGCCAGGCGCCGAGTGAGGCTCATGGTCACGCCACTGGGGTACTGGTGCGATGGCGTGACGTAGATCAGCCGAGGGGAGCCTGGGCATGCTGGCTCCACGACACCCATGCCCTCGGCATCCACCGCAACCGGGGTCATCTTGAGCCCGGCGGCGGCGAAACAGGCCTGGGCGCCGTGATAGCCCGGCTCCTCGAGCCACACTTCATCGCCGCTGTCGGTCAGTAGCCGCACGATCAGCTCGAAGCCCTGCTGGGCACCCTGCACGATGAGAATCTGCTCGGGACGACAGCGCACCGAGCGGGAGAGCTGCAGATAGTCGGCCAGCACCTCGCGCAGTGCCGGCACGCCCCCTTGGGCCTGGTAGTCGAGCCAATCCATCGGCATGCGCTGCTGGTACCGGTGCAGCAGCCGCTGCCACTGGTCATGGGGAAAGCGGTCCAGTGCGGGCACGCCGGGAGCGAAGGCGGACGAGGTCGTCTGGCGGGCGTGGCTGTATCCAAGCAGCAGGGTGCCGCGCGTGGAGAGCAGCGGTCCTGCATCGGACGGCAACCGCGATGAGATGGCGACGTCCTCGGCGACGTCCTGCGCTTGCGGAAACGGCAGGTCGGCGATGAAGGTACCCGCCCCCTGGCGGGTCGTGAGGAAGCCTTCGGCCAGCAACTGGTCGAAGGCAGCCAGCAGCGTGTTTCGCCCCAGGCCCAGGTCGCGGGCCAGCTGGCGGGTGGAAGGCAAGCGCTGGCCGCTGGTCAGACGACCGGCCCGAATCCATTCGCGCAGAGCGTGATAGAGCCGCGTGCTCAAGGGCAGGCTCGACGGCTCTCCCAACACCAGGCCCAGCGCATCGGTCAGTCCTTCCGCCTGTTCGAGGGGAACCGCATTTCGTAACGCTACGCCTTCAGCGATCCGGTTCATCCGCCACCACTCGGTTGCGGCCGGCTCGCTTGCCCTCATAGAGATTCTGGTCGGCGCGATGCAGGATGGCCTCGACCGTTTCCTCGGTACCGTGAAACGCCGAAACGCCACAGGTAATCGAGGTCTCGAAGCGCCGTCCCTCTTCCGAGGTAAATGTCTGCTCGCGTACCAGTTGGCGAACCTTCTCCGCCACACCGACGGCTTCCTCGAGGCCGGTTTCGGGCAGCAGCAGAGCGAACTCCTCACCGCCGAGCCGGGCCGGGATATCGTTCGTTCGCAGCCGCTCACGCAGCAACTTGCTCACCGTCACCAGCACCTGATCCCCGGCGGGATGGCCATGGGTATCGTTGATCCGCTTGAAGTGGTCGTAGTCGAACAGCACCACCGAGGTGGGTCTGCTGTATCGACGATAGCGTGCCAGCTCCTGTAGCAAGCGCTGCATGAAGTAGCGACGGTTGAACAGACCCGTGAGCTCATCGGTGCGTGACAGTTGGCGCAGGCGCAGCTCCAGCCTCTTCTGCTCAGTGATGTCGCGCACCGTGCCGATCAGGATCTGCTCGTCGCCTTCCGGCACGTAGTCGGCCAGCTCATGCACCCAGCGCACCTCACCGTCGGGGCGCACGATGCGATGCTCCACGTCATGGCTACCGGTTTCCTGGGCACGCCGCATGCTGGCCTCGACGCTTTCCAGGTCGTCAGGATGGACCATGACCTTGAAGGCACGAATGCTGGGAGTGAACGTGTCTGGATTGACGCCAAAGATGTCGTAGACCACCTCGGACCAGAACAGCTCGTTGGCCTTGAGGCTGGCTCGCCAATAGCCCATCCGGGCGATCTGCTGGATGCGTTGCAGGGTGCGGCTGAGGTTCGCGATCTCCTCGCGAGCCTGCTCGAGCTCGCGGCGAATTTCGGCACAGGGATCTTCTGGAAAGCGGCCATTCGCCTCCCGGGTAAGCCGCTCATGATCGATTCTACCCTGCGAACCCTTCATGTCATCTCTGCGACAATTTCGAGTAAGTTGGATGCAGCATACCGCTTGTAGTGTCTCTCTACCAACGCTCCCCGTTCCCGAGCTGCGCACGGTCTCGCAGATGTCGCGACAGTCCCGTACGCCCTTCACGCATCATGGCATGATGGTTCCAGATCACGACCGGCCGCGCCACCCAGGCCAACAGCCCCATCCAGGGTCGCGCCGTGCGAACCTGCCATAGATAGCGGACACGGGTACCCGTCTGCTTCGCCTGCAACTGCCAGCGACCGATACCGACCACATCGCCGCAGGCTTCGCCCTCGATCAGACGGGGCCGGTAAACGCGGGTGATGCGGATGTCAAAGCGCAGGCCATAGCCCAGCCGGCTCTTCCAGACGAAACGCTGGGTGCGACCGATCCCCTGCTCGTCCCCGCTCACGAGTTGCCGTACCTCCACCAGGCCGGGCCACCAGTCGGGCCAGTGTAGCGAGTCGGCCAGGGCATCGAAGACCGCCTCGAGCGGAGCGTCGAGATGCCAGACGGTCTCGAAGTGAAAACTTGGCATGAGGCGCGACTCATTCATGAACGACAGGCCCCATGAACCTCAGGGCGAGAAATGGTCATGGGGGAAGGCTGGATCGAGGTCGAGATCCTCCAGATGCACGCTCTCGAGGCGCTCGCCCCGACGGTCATAGCTGATCACGCGGCGAGGGAACAGCGTTTCTCCGTCGAGCCAGAGGTCGTAGCGCGCCACCTCGTGCACGGCGCGGCCGGGCTCGGCCTCCACCACGACGTGCTGCACCGAATGCCCCTCGAGTTCCGTCGGCCCGAGCAGGCGAGCGCTCCCGTGTTGCTGCAATCGCTCGACGTTGCGCAGCAGCGTGCCCACGTCCGACTGGTCCACGCGATGCCCGCGCGAGCTGCGTACCATGCGGTTGGTCGGGCGCAGGGAAAGCCCCGGCCGCTTGCCCGGCGAGCCGAAGGGCCACAGTTGCACCTTGCCCGTATCGGGGCGGTAGATCAGTACCGCGCCACGGTAGGGAGACTCCATGTCCATCCGCACGTAGCCGGGGGTCCGATAGCTGTAGCGGATGACCTCCTCCCCTCCGCTACCTTGGCTGCGCAGCGTGAGGCGATAGCCCTGCAGCGCATCGATACGCGCCAGCGCCGCGGCGACCGGGTCCTCCTCGATGGAAGCGCTCATCGCCACCAGTACGAGTAGCAACATGTGGGCTCTCCTCGAATCCCTCCCTTGAGCCTAGCAGGGGCCACGGCGGCGAGTGAGACATAAAGGTCGAGAGGCGGCGTGCATGCTATCGTAGAGGCGTCGCCAACCCATGGAGAGGCCAGATGAAATACCTCGGAGCCCATGTCAGTGCCGCCGGCGGGCCCGACCAGGCCGTATTGCGTGCCGTCGAAATCGGCGCCGACGCCTTCGCGCTGTTCACCAAGAATCAGCGCCAATGGCGGGCCAAGCCCCTCGACGATGCCACCATCGAGGCCTTCCGCGCCGCCTGCCGGGAACATGGCTTCGGCCCTGGCCAGATCCTTCCCCACGACAGCTACCTGATAAACCTCGGCCACCCGGACAAGGCGGGGCTCGAGAAATCTCGCGCCGCCTTTCTCGACGAGATGCAGCGCTGCGAGCAGCTCGGCCTGACGCTGCTCAACTTCCACCCCGGCAGCCATCTCAAGAAGATCAGCGAGAGCGAATGTCTCACTCGCATCGCCGATTCGATCAACCACGCCCTGGCCGAGACCCGCGGCGTCGTTGCAGTGATCGAGAACACCGCCGGCCAGGGGACCAACCTGGGCTGGCGCTTCGAGCACCTGGCCGAGATCATCGAGCAGGTCGACGACAAGTCGCGGGTCGGCGTCTGTATCGACACCTGCCACGCCTTTGCCGCCGGCTACGACCTGCGTACGCCCGAGGCCTGTACCGCCACCCTCGACGAGTTCGGCAAGGTGGTCGGCTTCGACTACCTGCGCGGCATGCACCTCAACGATGCCAAGAGCGAATACGCCAGCCGCGTCGACCGCCACTACAGCCTGGGCCAGGGCAACATTGGCCTCGAAGCCTTCACCACCATCATGCGCGACCCGCGTATCGACGAAATCCCGCTGGTGCTGGAGACCATCGAGCCCGAGATCTGGGCCGAGGAGATTGCCTGGCTGCGCACCCAGGTCGCAGATGGCTGACTTCTTGACTGACCAAGCGGACGCCGGCTGAGGCACGTGGCGCGCCCGGGCATGAGCGCGCCGGCTCCCCTCATGCCACTCAATCCAGCATCACCGCCTGGGCATAGTCGCGTGCGGCGCGCCCTTCGCGCAGCGTCTCAGCCCACCAGGCGAGCCGCGCCAACAGGGTTTGCATGCCACGCTCGTAGCGCTGTGCCTGAAGCGGCTGGCCCTGCTCATCGAACTGCTCCCAGACGCTGGGAAACATCACGCCATCGCGAATCCCTACCGCGTGGAGTTCGGCGAAGACATGGCGCAGGTGCTCCACCGCCCGCAGCCCACCCGAGGCGCCACCGTAGGAAACGAATGCCACTGGCTTGGCCTGCCACTCCGCCTTGTAGCTATCGATCAATGCCTTGAGCGCGGCGGGGTAGGAGTGGTTGTACTCGGGCGTGACCGCGATGAAGGCATCCGCTTCGTCGAGGCGTCCGGCGAATGCCGAGTCGGCCTCGGCGGCGGGATCGATCACAATCGGCGCGAACGCCTCCCGGCGCTGGACCTGCTCGACGACCCACTGCCCCACGGTATCGCAGAGCCGTCCTTCTCTCACGCTGCCGTAGATCACGGCCACCTTGATCGTATCGCGCATCGCGATTTCTCCTTGCGGGGTGAAGATGCGATGAACGATAAGACCTCAAGCAAGGTTGAGGTCAAAGATCGACGTACCAATGGCTTCGATAGGATCTGGCTATTCAAGCTCGACCAGCCCATGTCGCATCGCGTAGCGAAACAGGCCCGCCAGGGAATTGGTATTGAGCTTGCGATAGATGTTGCTGCGGTGCGACTCGACCGTGCGCGTGCTGATGGCCAGTGCTTCGCCGATATCGCGGCTGCTCATGCCTTCGAACATCAGCTTCAGGATGTCGGTTTCGCGCTGGGTCAATCGCCCCTCCTTCTCCTCGAGCAGAACCCGCGAGACGCTGGAGCCGAAGTGGCTGCGTCCGCTCGCCACCTCGCGCAGGGCGAAGACCATCTCCTCCGCCGAGGCATCCTTGAGCACATAGCCGGCGGCACCGCAGGCCACCGCGCGCCGAATGTACTCCTCGTTGTCGTGCATGGTCAGCACCAGGACCCGAATACCGGGGCAGGTCTCCTGCAGAATCTTGCAGGCTTCCAGACCGGAAATGCCGGGCATGGTGATATCCGTAACCACCACGTCCGGTCGCAACTCCTGCGCCAGCGTCAGCAGCTCCTGCCCGGAACTCGCCACGCCTACCAGGTCAATTCCCGGCTGCGCCTCCAGCCGGTACCTCAGCCCTTCCAGCACCAGCGGATGGTCATCCGCCAAAAGTACGCGTATAGACCTTTCCATCGCTTCTCTCCCCACTCGTCATGCTGGAGGCTCGCTGAAACGGCACCTTGAGCCTGATGCGCACACCCTTGCCGGGTGCCGCCTCGATCGTGAGGCGCCCCCCCAGCAGGTCCACGCGATCCTGAATGTTGCGCAACCCCATGCCGCTACCGTCCTGTTCGCGGTGCGGGTCAGGACGCCAGGCAAAGCCTTCGCCATCGTCGGCGATCTCCAGATACACCCAGCTGCGACGCCGCAGGACCTTTACCCTGACCTCGCGCACCTTACCGGCGTGTTTCTCGATGTTGTGCAGGCTCTCCTGGGTAATGCGATACAGCGCCGTCGCCAGCACCGGCTGACAATGCCGGCTGTCGATGTTCGACTCGAAGTGAATGCGGACGGGCTGACGCTCCGCCAGCTCCGAGCAGAGGCTTTCGAGAGCCGCGACCAAGCCCAGGTCGTCGAGCACGCTCGGGCGCAGGTCGCAGGCCAGCCGGCGGAGGTCCTGGATGCCCGTCTCCAGGATACGGTCGGTCGCCGCCAGGGCGGCGGAGGCATCGAGGTGATCGCCCCGGTCCAGGGCATCGTCGATGCGCTCCAGCTTGAAGCGCGCCGACACCAGCAGTTGATTGATACCATCATGGAGTTCGCGGGAGATCCGCCGACGCTCCTTCTCCAGGAAGCCGAAGGTCTTCTGGGCCATCTTGACCAGTTTGCGATTGGCCACCCGGGCTTCGCTCAGGTTGACTGCAAGGCCTATCACGGCAATGACCAGCAGACAGGAAACGGTGAAGAACGCCATCAGCAGGATGGTCCTGCGCGCATTCTCCAGCATATGTTGTTCCATCTGGCCGACGACCTGCTCGATGTCATCCAGATAGAGGCCGGTGCCGACCATCCAGCCCCAGTCTTCCAGTCCGATGGAGTAGCCCAGCTTGAGCACCGATTCACCGCCGGACGGCTTGTCCCAGCGGTATTCGGTATAACCCCCGCCCTCCCGGGCGCGCTGGACGAGACTCTGGATCAACAACTTGCCGTCCTCGTCGCGAAAGTCCCACAGGTTCTGGCCCACCAGGTGATCCAGCCGCGGATGGACGATGCTCAGGCCGTCGTAGTCATAGACGAAGAAGTAGCCATCGGAGCCATACTCCATCCGATGGAAAGCCTCCGCCACGCGGCGTTGCGCCACGTCTCGGGGCAAGGATGGGTCTTCATAGATATCACGGACCGCCGTATAGGCGAGCTCCATGTAGTTCTTGAGTTCCGCCTTCTTGGCTTCTAACAACCCCTCCTTGAGTATTTCCGACTGCACCCCACTCAATCGTGCACTCTGATGGATGGCGAATACCGTCACACCGGCGATGAGAACCAACAGAGGGAGCAAGGTAAGCAGTGTCAGCTTGGTTCTGAACGTGAACACTGGCGTATACCTGATTCATTATTATTGTGTGCCCGAAAGCCCCACCGAACTCGATACGAACGAGATTCGGCAGGGCCTGATTTCAAACTCGGGGTCAACTCTCGAGGCGACTTACCATCCTACCACCGCCGGCAACCACAGCACCACGTCGGGGAAGACGATGATCAATGCCAGTGCCAGGAGCTGAATCAGCACGAAGGGAACGGCGCCCTTGTAGATATCGCCCGTGGTGATCCCCGGCGGCGCCACGCCCTTCATGAACAGCAGCGACCAACCGAAGGGCGGCGTGAGAAACGACGTCTGCAGGTTCATAGCGATCAGGATGGCGACCCAGACCATGGACATGTCGCCCTGGCTTGCCAGGAAAGGCAGGAACAGCGGCACGGCGATATAGGAGATCTGGATCCACTCGAGGAAGAAGCCCAGGAAGAAGATCAGCAGCAGCATGAAGATCAATGTGCCGTACATGCCGCCCGGTACCCATTCGAACATCGCCTCAATCAGAAACTCGCCGTCCAGCCCGCGGAACGCCAGGGCGAAGACTTGGGAGGCGATCAGCACGAAGAAGATCATGCAGCTGATGCGCAGCGAGGTCTTGACGGTATCGGAGAGCACCGGCAGGGTCAGGCGGCCGGAGACGACGGTCAGCACCAGCGCCCCCACGGCCCCCACCGACGCCGCCTCCGTGGGTGCGGCTACTCCGCCGATGATCGAGCCCAGCACGGCGAAGATCAGCAGCAGCGGCGGCACCACGACCTTGACGAAGTCCTTGCCCAGCTCCTTCTTGCTGACGGCGGCGCGCTCCTCTTCGTCGATGGCCGGAACGTCGGCGGAAAAGAAGAAGGCCAGCACCAGCAGATAGGCCAGATACATGCCGGCCAGCAGCAGGCCGGGCACCAGGGCCGCGGCGAACAGGCTGCCCACGGAGAGGTTCATGATATCGGCCAGCACCAGCAGCACCAGACTGGGCGGAATGATCTGCCCCAGGGTGCCGGCGGCACAGATGGTGCCGCAGGCTACCGTCTTCTTGTAGCCGCGGCGCACCAGGGTGGGCAGAGCCATCAGGGTCAGCGTAACGATGGCCGCGCCGACGATGCCCGTTGCCGCGCCCAGCAGCACGCCCACGATGATCACCGCCAGGGCCATGCCGCCCGGCAGGCCGCCGCACAGGTGACCGATCACGTCGAGCATGCGCTCGGCGATCTTCGAGCGTTCCAGCATCACGCCCATGAACACGAACAGCGGTATGGCCAGCAGGGTGTAGTTGGAAACGACACCGTAGATCCGCGAGGGCAGCAGCTCGAACAGCCAGCCGTCGAAGCCGATGAAGCCGAACACGAAGCCGACGAAGGCCACCACAAAGCCCACCGGAATGCCGGTCATCACCAGCACGAAGAAGGCCACGATCATGGCCAGGGCGTAATATTCCAAGGGCATGGGTCAGGCCCTCCCAGCATAGTGTTGGACGAGGCGCCTGCCGTTCTCTAGCGCCTGGCGCACCGATTCGGTTGCCACGAAGACGAAGCCGACCACCACCAGGGCCTTGGGAATCCAGCGCCAGGGCAGGCCGGACGAATTGGGTGAGCCCTCGCCGCGGTGGAACGAGGTCTCGGCGAAGGGAAGGCTGTAATGGATGATGAGCAGTGCGCAGGGCAGCGCCACCAGGAGGGCAGTGATGAGGTTCAACCACATCATGCCGACCGGGCTGAAGCGGCTCGACAGGATGTCCACACGCACGTGATCGTCGAACTTCATGGCGTAGGCAATGCCCATCATCGCCATGACGGACAGTAGGTACCACTCCAGCTCCTGGGCCCACACCGCACCCAGGCCGAAGGCATAACGACTCAGCATGTTGCCGAAGATCAGTGCGATCATGATGACCATGGCCGTGCAGCCGATGAAGCCGGCCAGGCCGGTGATGCGCTCGAGCAGGCGCTCGAGTGACGTACAGAAACGCAGCATGCAATCTCCCTCCCCCGGGCTGGCCCCCGGTGGACGTATGAAGCGAGGTAGAGGTCGCCTTTGAAAGGCAGGTCCGGGAAAGCCCCTCGGCTACGGGACCGGAGCCGAGGGTCGGGCCGGGTCAGATCATGCCCTGGCCGTAGCGGCTGATGGTGTTGGCGAAGACGCCCTCGCTGTTGGCCTGCCAGCCGTCATGCTTCTTCTTGAACGCCCAGAAGCTGTCGTTGATCTTCTTGACCAGCGGGTCCTTGTCGGCCTCGGCCGCCAGAATGTCGCGGGTGGCCTCGAACAGGGCCCGGATGACGTCGTCGGGAAGCGTCTCGAACGCCACGCCGTGGTTATTGACCAGGTCGTCCAAGGCCTCGCCGTTCTGCGCTTCGATCCAGGTGTGGGAGGTGATGTTGCAGGCTGCGGCCGCATTGTGCAGCACGGCCTGGAGGTCGCTGGGCAAGGAGTCGTAGGCCTCCTTGCTGACGATCACCTCGGTGGTGGTGGAGGGTTCGTGCCAGCCCGAGGAGTAGTAGTGCTTGGCCGCGTTGTGCAGCCCCAGCGCGCGGTCGAGATAGGGCCCCACCCACTCCGCCGCATCGATGGCGCCACGTTCCAGGGCCGAGAATATCTCGCCGCCGGGCAACAGGCGGGCATTGGCACCGATGGCGTTGTAGACGTCGCCGGCGAGCCCCGGCATGCGGATGTTCAGGCCACGGAAGTCCTCCACGCTGGTGACCGGCTCGCGGAACCATCCCACCGGCTGCGCCCCGGTACAGCCCACGGCCAGCGGAATCAGGTTGTAGGGCTCGTAGGTTTCCTTCCACAGCTCGTAGCCGCCGCCATGCGCCAGCCAGGCATTGAAGCCCTGGAAGGTCATGCCGAACGGCACGGTGGTGAAGTACTGGGCGGCAAACGACTCCCCGGCCCAGTAGTAGGAGCAGGCATGGTTGAGCTGCACCTGCTGACCCCGCGAAACGGCATCGAAGCCATCGAAGGCGGGGATCAGTTCACCGGCACCGTAGACGCGAATTCGGATGCGGCCACCCGACATGTCCTCGACTCGCTTGGCAAAGTCCGTGGCGGACCCCGGCCCCGACTGGAAGAAAGGAAAGCCCGAAGGCCAACTGGTGGTCATGCGCCAGTTGAAAGTCTCCTGGGCCTTGACGATGCTTGGTGCCATCACGGTACCCACCGCGGCGGCACTGCCGTACTTGAGGAAATTACGCCTGTTGACGCTCATGAAATACGTTCTCCCGGCGGGCTCGATGACTCTTCAAGAAGCGGTCGATCCACGCCCTTGTTTATTTTAATGAGTGAATCTTGAGCTGGTCAGCGAACTGACCCGGGGAGAATAAAACGGAGGGAAGTAAAATAAATCCGGAGGGTTGCGTAAATTTTTCTGCAGCAATCCCTTAGTTATTCATACGCTTAATTCCTCCGTAGAACTACGTAAAACCGCCCGGGATATTAGCCAGAAGTATATACTTGGAAATATATTTCACTAAATCCGTCAAAAAAGCAATGGCGATACGGAGCCGCAAGACATCATCATGAACTCAAGCAGCGCGCCTCGACAGAAGCAACACGGGAAGGGCCGTTCGCTGAGGCCTCGCTTCGGGTCGACGGCTAGCAACACCCCCATGCGAGGCGTCGAGCCGGTTTTTTCTAGCGAAGCGTTAAAACTTAGTCCACGCCTTCGGGTCAAAGCATTTGTCGGCCGGCGAGAAAGCTGCCACCCTCAAGTGACAGGCACGCCTCTCGTAGGGACAGTGAGGTCCCGAGGGTCGCCCCATTCACCCGCAGGAGGACATGCGCATGGGTATCATCGAAATGCTGACCGTGAGCGTGGCCGCAGTGGCGCTATTGGCTCTGGCCTATGCTGCGAGCGAGAAACAGAGGCACCCCGTTCGCAAGGAAGTGCGTATCGAGGAGCATGAGCGCGATCCTTATCGGAATCGCACACGGCACGACTGAGCGTCAACGCACTGATATCGCAGCCCCCGGCACCTCCGGTGTCGGGGGCTTTTCCATGCCGGGGCCACGCCGCAGCAGTTGCTGCACCTGCCACTTCGCCTCGGCGGGCAGCGTCTCGAGAAAGTGCACCTCGCCGTTCTGCAGTACCGCCTGCGGCACCCCATCGCGATAGAGCAGGCGATTGCCCGAGACGGCAGGCAACCGCTGACCGGGCGTAAGGATCCCCACCAGGTTGAGCGGATCGGCGGCCGCCACCACCACGCGGGTGCCGTCCGGCTCGCGGCGCCGCATGGCCTTGAGCCCCCCTACCGCCCCGGCCAGGGCGAACTGCTCGCCGGCAAACTGCTGCACGAAGCGCCCGCCGCGAATCTCGCCGCGCGCCTCCAGGCGGCGGTAGACGTAGAGCAGCTCGCGCCACGGCGGCAAAGCTGGTTCGCGCTCGATCACGCGGCGGAACACCACCCCATAGCGCTCCAGCAACACCCAGGCGATATGCTCAAGGCTCTCCATGTCGGTAGTGATACGACGCCTCTCGATTGGCGATTCACGCTCGGGAGCGGGTAGCCACGACCAGCGCCCGGCAGCGTCCACTCCCGGGGCATGCCGCCTGCGCCTGCGCCCGCTCGCGGCAATGGGCGGTCGCTTGCTGGCTGGGGCGATCAGCGCCCGCAGGCCGGTGAAGCTGTCGGAGGTGATCAGGCCCCACGAGGCCAGCTCGCCCAACGCCTCTTCGATCTGGGTACGCAGCATACGCGTGGGGCCCATGAGATCGGCGAAGAACATCGCCCCGCCGCCCTGCAACGCCTCCAGCACCCGGCGCGCCCCGCCGGAGAGCGGCAGCTCGCCGACATCGGGTGCCGGCGCCGCCTGACGCCAGTCGTGCAACGCCTGGCGCTCGATGAGCGCGATGGGAGTATTGCGCAGCGGGCCCGGGCGCTGGCGCTCGTCGCCCTCGGCGATTCTGGGTGGCAGCAGGCGCAGCCAGATGAAGCGCCCGCTGGCGAGCAGCTGGTCGAGCATGTGCGGCGAGAAATCAGCCACCCGCGCCGGCAGCACGTCGCTCTCCCAGGCGCCCGCAGCCACGGGAAAGCCCTCCAGCCGCTCCACCGCCGCGGCCAGCGCCTCCGGGCCTTCCGGCCGCTCGCTCAGACCGTGCCAGTCGAGCAGGAAGCGCAGGTAGTGCTGGATGCTCACCGGCTCGATCTCGGCGCGCCGGCGGTCGATGGCGTAGCGATGCATGCGCGCCAGCAGGCGCCGCTCGCACCAGGCCACCTGGCTGCCGCCGAGGAAAGCCCCTTGCAGCACGAAGCCCTCGACCTCCAGGCGCGCCATCGCCGCCATGCAGCGCTCCAGCGATATACCGAAAGGCGCGGCCAGACTAGCCGCCGTGACCGGCCCCAGCGTCTCGAGCCGTGAGCGCAGCAGCTCGGTCAGCGCCTCGTCTGGGGTTTCCGGCCCCTCGCCCGCCGCCTCGATGGGCAGCTCGATGCCTGCCCCGGGGTGGAGCGCCAGCAGCTCGCCAAGGCGCTCCGCTGCCGTCCACAGCGGCTCGCCGTCGGGTGGCACGACGACCGCGGCACGCCTGTCCCGGGCGAGAGCATCAAACCAGGGCCGCCACTCTTCTTCGGCCTCGTGCATGGCGATGAAGCCGCTCACGACCAGCGCGTCGTGCAGCTCGTCGGCATCGCGCGGCGCAGGCCATGCCTCTTCGCGCACCCGGGCGACCACCTCGGGAGCATAGCGTGCCGAAGCGGCGGCCTCGGCCACGTCGAGCGCGCCGCCGGTGCGCACGCTGAGGGTGCGCCGCTCCTCCTGGGCACCGTCGTCGAGGAAGGCGTAGGGGCGCGCGTTGACCACCTCCTCGGAGAGCGGCGAAGGTACCGCCAGGTCGCACCCGCTGACGGCGATCTCGCCGGCTTCCAGGTGCAGCAGCAGGCACTCCAGGCTATCGATGTCCATGGCCTCGGTCAGACAGTCGTGCAGGGTCTGGTCCACCAGAGGGTGATCGGGCAGCTCGCGCGCGCCGGCCAAGTTCTCGGCGCAGGCGAGCTGGTCGGGAAAGACCACCGAGAGCAGATCCTCTGAGTCCTGGCGCTGCAGCTGCGGCGGGCGCCGCCTGCCGTTGCGGGTACGCGGCACGGCGAGTCCCACCGAGGCGTTCCAGCGCCAGCGCAGGCCGAACATCGGCGCGTCGAGCAGCGCCTGAATCAGCACCTCGCGCACCGTCTTGCTGCTGAGATAGCTCCACACCTCGTCGAGGGGGAAGCTGTGGGTGGGCCCCAGCGACAGCACGATGCTGTCCTCCAGCGCCGCTGCCTGCAGCTCGAAGTTGAACTTGCGGCAGAAGCGCTTGCGCAGCGCCAATCCCCAGGCGCGGTTGAGCTTGGAGCCGAACGGCGAGTGCAGCACCAGGTGCATGTCGCCGGCCTCGTCGAAGAAGCGCTCCAGCACCAGATGGTGCTGGCTGGGAATCACGCCCAGCGCCGCACGCGCCACGGCGAGGTAGCGCACCAACTGCTCGGCCGCAGCCGGCGTGAGGCCGTACTCGGCTTCCAGCCACGCTTGGGCATCGCTCTCGTCGCCAGCGGCCAGCTGTCGGTCGACACCCTCGCGCAGCCGCGAGACCGCCTGCGAGAGCTCTGCCGTGCGCGCCGGCGCCTCGCCGAACCAGAACGGAATGCTCGGCGGCGCCCCGCGGGCATCCTCGACGTAGAGCTTGCCGGTGGCGAGCTTGAGGATGCGATAGGCCTGGTTACCGAGCTGGAAGATGTCGCCCGGCATGCTCTCGAAGGCGAAATCCTCGTTGACGGTGCCGACGCGGAGCTCCTCGGGCTGCAGGATCACGTCGTAGTCGAAGTGGTCGGGAATCGCCCCGCCGTTGGTCAGCGCCACCAGCCGCGCATTGCGCCGCGGGCGCAGGCGGCCGTTGACCCGGTCGCGATGCAGGTAGGCGCCACGACGCCCGCGGCGTGTGGTGTAGCCGTCGGCGAGCATCTGCACCACCGCATCGAAGCGCTCCGCGCTCAGCTCTCGATAGGGCCAGGCCGCTCGTATCCGTTCAAACAGCTCTGCCTCGTCGGTCTCGCCCGCCCCGGCGACCTCGGCGACGACCTGCTGGGCCAGCACGTCGAGGGGTCCCTCGGGAATATGCAGCCGATCCAGCTCACCGGCCTGCACTGCCCCCATCAGCGCGGCGCACTCGACCAGATCATCGCGGGTTAGCGGAAACAGCCGCCCCTTGGGCACGCGCCCCACGCCATGACCGGAGCGCCCGACCCGCTGCAGGAAGGCCGACATCGAACGCGGCGAGCCGAGCTGGCAGACCAAGTCCACCTCGCCGATGTCGATGCCCAGTTCCAGCGAGGCGGTGGCCACCAGCGCACGCAGTTCGCCCTGCTTCAAGCGCTGCTCGGCTTCCAGGCGGTGTTCGCGAGCCAGGCTGCCGTGGTGTGAGGTCACCCATGCCTCGCCGAGGCGGTCGGCCAGGTGGCGCGCCACCCGCTCGCAGACCCGCCGGGTATTGGCGAAGATCAGCGTGGTACGGTGTTCTTTCACCAGTTCTGCGAGGCGGTCGTAGACCTCCTCCCACACCTCGTTGGCCATGATGGCAGTCAGCGGCGAACCGGAGACTTCGATGGCCAGGTCGCGCTCGCGCACATGGCCGGTGTCAACGATGGTGCACTTGCTGTCGCCGGTGAGGAACGCCGCCACCGCCTCGACCGGCTTCTGCGTCGCCGAGAGCCCGATGCGCTGCGGCGGGCGCTCCGTCAATCCGGCCAGCCGCTCCAGCGACAGCGCCAGGTGCGAGCCGCGCTTGGTGCCGGCCACCGCATGGATCTCGTCGACGATCACCGTGCGCACAGTCGACAGCATCCGTCGCCCCGAATCGGACGTCAGCAGCACGTAGAGCGACTCCGGCGTGGTGACCACGATGTGCGGCGGGCGCTTGCGCATGCGCTCACGCTCCGACGAGGTGGTATCGCCGGTGCGCACCCAGGCGCGAATCTCCGGTGCTTTTTGCCCATTCACCGTCAGCGCCTCGCCGATGCCGGCAATGGGCAATTGCAGGTTGCGCTGGATGTCGTTGGAGAGCGCTCGCAGCGGCGAGACGTAGAGCACCACCGTCTCGTCAGGCAGCTCGCTGTCGAGCCCACGCTGCACCAGGCCATCGATAGCGGCGAGAAAGGCCGCCAGGGTCTTGCCCGAGCCGGTGGGCGCGGCGATCAGCACATGGCCGCCCGCGCCGATGGCCGGCCAGGCGCGCGCCTGCACCTCGGTGGGCGCACCGAGGTCGCGTGCAAACCAGTCGCTGACGGCGGAATGAAAGGCATCGAGCGGCATGGGCGCTCCGGAAATCGCTTTTCTACAACGTAATCGAGTACAGGGAGATACGCGATGTTCCCGAGGCGAACGCCTGTTACCGTGACGAGAGCGTGGCGTCTAGCTCACTCTCGAGCCATTTGATCAGCCGAGCGCTACAGCGTCGATTGTCCGTGGGGGAAAGCCACAGACACAGCCGGGCGGGCGTCTCGACGAAGCCCCAGGGCGCGATCAGCCGTCCCTGACGCAGCTCGTCCTCAACCAACAGCCGGGGCGCTATCGCCACCCCCAATCCGGCCACTGCTGCCTCGAGCAGATAATAGAGATGATCGAAGCCCTGCCCTGCGGCCAGCGCCCGGTCGAGACGCGCCGCATCGAGGCCATGCGCACGCGCCCAGTGTGGCCAGGCCTGTGGCCGCGAAGCGGTATGCAGCAGCTTGGCGTCAAACAGCGTCGCTGGCCGCTGCGGATCGGGCCGAGCGGCCAGCTGCGGGCTCACCACCGCGCCGATGTGTTCCGCGGCCAACTCGACCACCTCCAGGTCGGCCGGCCATGGCGGTTCCGCAAACGTCAGCGTTGCGCTTACTTCGTCCTTTCCCGGGGTAGCTTCGCTCTCGCTGGCGACGACATGCAGCTTGAGTTCCGGCAGCGCACCATGAAGGCGATCGAGTCGCGGAATGAGCCAGCGTGCCAGCAGGCTACCCGGACAGGCCAGGATGAACGGCGCCGCCTCGACGTCACGCTTCAACTGCGTGCAGCTGTCTCGCAGGCGCAGGAACGCCTCGCCAACGCCGTGCTGCAGCCGCTCCCCGTGACTGGTGAGCTGCAGGCCGCGCCCCGCCTTGGTGAACAGCGCCACGCCGAAGTGCTCTTCCAGGCTCCGCAACTGTCGGCTGACCGCGCCGTGAGTCACGCTGAGTTCATTCGCCGCGGCCGTGACGCTACCCAACCGCGCGGTGGCCTCGAAAGCGCGCAGGGCGCTGAGGGAAGGCATGGTGTTAAGCATCGATCTGTGATCCTGGCTCACATATAGCGGCGATCTTATCGATTTTTCGCCCCACCTGTCTGCGCTAGCTTCGTCGAAAGCTCCCTGAACCTTCGAGGCACCTCATGACCGACCTTTCGATGCAGCCCGATGCCCATGGCATGTTCGGCCGTTTCGGCGGCCGCTTCGTCCCCGAGACGTTGATGCCGCTGATTAGCGAGCTTCAGGCCGAATACGATACGGCCCGGCAGGACAGCGAATTCCAGCGCCAGCTCGCCTACTTCCAGCGCGATTACGTTGGCCGGCCCAGCCCGCTCTACTTCGCCGAGCGTCTTACCGAGCACCTTGGCGGCGCCCGGATCTATCTCAAGCGCGAAGAGCTCAACCATACTGGAGCTCACAAGATCAACAACTGCATCGGCCAGATCCTGCTCGCCAAGCGCATGGGCAAGACCCGTATCATCGCCGAAACGGGTGCCGGCATGCATGGCGTCGCCACCGCCACCGTGGCGGCACGCTTCGGCATGCCCTGTGTCGTCTACATGGGCGCGGCCGATATCGAACGCCAGCAGCCCAACGTGTTTCGCATGAAGCTGCTGGGCGCCGAGGTCATTCCGGTCACGACGGGTACCGGCACGCTCAAGGATGCGATGAACGAGGCGCTGCGCGACTGGGTGACCAACGTCGATGACACCTTCTACATCATCGGTACCGTAGCCGGACCGCATCCCTATCCCGCCATGGTGCGTGACTTCCAGGCGGTGATCGGACGCGAGACCCGCACCCAGATCCTCGAGAAGGAGGGGCGCCTACCCGACTCTCTCGTCGCCTGCATCGGTGGCGGCTCCAACGCCATGGGACTGTTCCACCCCTTCCTCGCCGATGAATCGGTCGCGATGATCGGCGTCGAGGCCGGCGGCAAGGGCATCGACACCGGCATGCACGCGGCGAGCCTCACCGGCGGCGCGCCCGGCGTACTGCATGGCAATCGCACCTACCTGTTGCAGGACGACGATGGCCAGATCGCCGATGCCCACTCGATATCGGCCGGGCTCGATTATCCCGGCATCGGCCCGGAGCATGCCTGGCTGCATGAGCAAGGGCGCGTCGATTACGTCTCGATCAGCGACGACGAAGCGCTTGCGGCATTCCAGCTCTGCTGTCGTCAGGAGGGGATCATTCCCGCGCTCGAATCGGCCCATGCCCTGGCCGAGGTCGCCAAGCGCGCGCCGTCGCTGCCCCGCGATCACCTCCTGGTGGTCAACCTGAGCGGACGCGGCGACAAGGACATGATGAGCGTCGCCCAACACCTGGGAGAGAACGTCCAATGAACACCGCCAAGGAGAACCCCGTGAACGCCGCCACTCGCCTCGATGAATGCTTTGCCGCGCTCAAGGCGGAAAAAAGGCCGGCCCTGGTAACCTACGTCACTGCCGGCGACCCTGACTTCGAGACCTCGCTGGAGATCCTCCAGGGGCTGCCCGCGGCAGGTGCCGACGTGATCGAGATCGGCATGCCGTTCAGCGATCCCATGGCCGACGGCCCCACGATCCAGAAGGCAGCGCTACGCGCCCTGGAGGGCGGGCAAACGATGGCCCGGACGCTCGAGTTGGTGCACGCCTTCCGCCAACGGGATTCGCAAACGCCGCTGGTGCTGATGGGCTACTACAACCCCATACACCGCTACGGCGTGGAGCGCTTCCTCGAGGATGCTGCCCGCGCCGGTGTCGACGGCCTGATCGTGGTCGACCTGCCGCCCGAGCATGACGACGAGCTATGCCTGCCGGCCAAGCGACATGGTGTCGACTTCATCCGCCTCGCCACACCGACCACCGATGTCAAGCGGCTGCCACGGGTGCTGGAGAATGCCTCAGGCTTTCTGTATTGCGTTTCGATGAACGGTGTCACGGGGGGACGCGAACCCGTACTACACGACGTCGAGCGCATGGTGGGTCAACTGCGCGAGCACAGCCATCTGCCGATTGCCGTCGGTTTCGGTATTCGCTCTGCGGCAGAGGCGCAAGCGATCGGCCGATTCAGCGATGCCGTGGTGGTCGGCTCGGCCCTGGTGGAGGCCATCGAAAGCGCTGAGACTCGACATGGCACCATCGAGGCCGTTCATGGCGTGGTGCGTGAGCTGGCCGCAGGCGTGCGTCGAGCGGGCAAATTGTAGTAGGTAAGCGAGCAGCGACGGTGAGGGACTTTTCACAGGTACGCACCCTAGACGCAGTGGCGTGGCTCCGTAGCGAGCATTGCGGCCTGCGAACCTCAGGCGTTCACGACGTCGTTTTTCCTGTTCGGCTCCTGTGCAAAAGCCCCTTTCAACCAGGCCGCGACTCGCTTCAGCTCGGCATGCCCGGCCTGCTCGCGACTCATCAGCAGGTGGTAGCGAAGCCCCGGCAGCCTCGGGCCGAAGGGCACATGCAATACGCCGCGCTCGAGTTCCGCCCGAACCAGGGTCAGGCTCAACAGCGCGACCCCCTGCCCGGCGATGGCTGCCTGCACTGCATGACTCTCGTCCGAGAAGCTCAGGCTGGGCCCCAGGTCGGTAAGCGCACAGCCGGCAGCCTGATACCAGTGAGCCCATGAAGGCAGTCCCAGCGTCGGGCAGTACCAGTCGAAGACGATATGGCGCACCGCCTTGAGATCCTCTACTCGCGCCAGGCCCAGGCTTGGGCTGGCGACCAGGGCGAAGGTGTCCTGCGCCAGCTCCACCGCCTCGTGTTCCGGGTAGGGTCCCATGCCGTAGCGAATCGCCAGCGATAACCCTCTCTCCAGGTCCAGCGGGGCTTCGCTGGCGTGGATGCGCAGGTCGATACCGGGATGACGGGCATGGAAATCCGCCAACCGGGGCAGCAGCCACTGGCTGGCAAAAGCTGGCGTGCAGGAGAGCGTCACGTTGTTGGGCGACGACCGTTCGCGCAACGCATCGAGGGCGTCGCTGAAGGCATCGAAGCCATGGCGCAGGACTGGGAACAGATGCTCCGCCGATGCCGTGGGCACGACCTGCCGGGTACGCCTCTCGAACAACGCCACCCCCAGCAGCTCCTCCAGTTCGCGCACCTGATGACTGATTGCCGCCGGCGTCACCGCCAGCTCCTCGGCGGCACGCTTGAAGCTGCGGTGCCTGGCAGCCGCCTCGAAGGCGCGCAGTTGGGAAAGGGGTAGCCGTCGGCGATTCATGGCTTCTCCATGAGTTAGTTCATCTTGTCTGTCTGGCGAATATTGCTCGTTTGTCAGCCCTTGCCAAGGGGCCGATGCTACGAAGCGTCCAATCATGCATGAACTGTTCTTGAGGATACTTCCATGGCTACCCTGCTGCATATCGATGCCAGTGCCCGCCCCGGCCGCTCCGGTATCGATCCCCACGGCTCCCACTCCCGTCGCCTCAGCGCACATTTCATCGAGCAATGGAACAAGACCCGACCCGACGATCGCATCCTCTACCGCGACGTGGGTCAGTATCCGCCACGCCCCGTGACCGGCGAGTGGGTTCACGCCGCCTTCACCAAGCCGGAGGCGCGCGAGTCCTGGATGCACGAGGCGCTGGCCGAGAGCGATGCCCTGGTCGACGAGCTACTGGAGGCGGACCTGATCGTTGCCGGCGTGCCGATGTACAACTTCGGCGTCCCGGCCGGCTTCAAGGCGTATATCGACAACATCGTGAGGGTCGGGCGTACCTTCGGCTTCGACCGCTCGCGCCAGGGGCTACCCTACTGGCCGATGCTTAGCGAGATGCACAAGCGGCTTGTGGTGCTGAGCTCCCGCGGCGACTACGGCTACGAACCGGGCGAGCGCATGGCCCAGGCCAACCACGTCGAGCCGCACATTCGCACCGTGTTCGGCTACCTGGGCATCGACGACGTGCATGGCATCGCCGCGGAGTATGACGAGTTCGGCGACGAGCGCCTGCAAGCCTCGCTGGCCCAGGCCGAGCAGCACATCGAGGCGCTGGTAGCTGAGCTAAAGGAAAAGCTGGATTCGACGAATCGGATGCCTGACCCCACGTATTGAACCCACGTGCCGGCGGCAAGCCGGCACACAATCCAGGATCGTCTAGGCGTTTAGATATTGGTGCCCGTCTCAGCGGTCTGGCTTGGGTCCCCTGGTATGCCGTTCCCAGGGCGGCACAGGCTCCCATTGCTCGACGAGGAAATCGATAAAGGCGCGCACCCTCGGCGGCACAAGGCGACGCTGCGGCATGACTGCATGGATGCCCGTCTCGGGCAGCGTGTAGTCCGAGAGAATCCACTGCAATCGGCCGGCTCGCAGGTCATCGCATACATGCCAGGTGGAGTGCTGCACGATGCCCAGCCCCGCTACCGCGGCGTCGCGCAGGAGCTCGCCCTGACTGCTGCGGATGCGTCCATCCACTTTGACAGCGAACCGCTCGCCGTTGCTATCCCCAAGGCGCCAGGTGTCGGCCTCCTCTTCCCCACCGGTCAATACCAGACACTCGTGCCGGGACAGCTCCTCGGGGGTGCGTGGAGTGCCGTAGCGCTCGAGATAGGCGGGAGAGGCACACAACACACGGCGATTCGTGGCCAGCCGGCGTGCCACCAAACTGGAATCCGCTAGCGAGCCGATACGAATGGCCAGGTCGAACCCCGACCCCACGATGGCCCGGCGCTGGTCGGTCAGATCGAGATCGAGGCGCAACCGGGGATACCGGCTCAGAAATCGGGCTAGCAGCGGGGAAACATACAGGCGGCCAAACGTAGGCGGCATGGTCAGGCGAAGCGTGCCCGTGACCTCACGCGTCGACTGGTGCAACCCGCTCATCAGCGCCTCGAGATCCTCCACCGCCTCTCGCCCCTGTTCGGCCAGGCTCCTGCCCTCCGGCGTCGGTCGTAGTTGCCGTGTGGTGCGCTGCAGGAGTCGTACGCCCAACTCCCGCTCGAGACGCTTCAAGCGCTGGCTGGCAACGGCCGCGGAGAGATCCAGGCTGCGCGCCGCTTCGCTGATCGACCCCAGGTCTAGAATACGCAGGAACAGCGAGAGGTCGTCGACTCGACTCATCTTCAACTCTTTATTGAAAGTCTTTGTCGTTTTAGCCGGCTTATCTTGAAAGCGCAACGTTCTATGCTCCGCCTACATTCCAACAGACAGGAGTCGAACCATGGAGTATCGCTTTCTTGGCCAATCCGGCTTCAAGGTCTCGTCGCTCGGGCTGGGCGCGGGCACCTTCGGCGGCAAGGGTCCGCTGTTCAGCGCCTGGGGCAACACCGACGTCAAGGAGGCGGCCCGCCTCATCGACATCTGCCTCGACGCCGGAGTCAATCTGTTCGATACCGCCGACGTCTACTCCGATGGCGCTTCCGAGGCGATTCTCGGGGCCGCCATCAAGGGCAGACGCGATCGCGTCGTTCTTTCCACCAAACTGACGCTGCGCATGGGCGACGAGCCGAATGACGTCGGCGCCTCTCGTCACCATCTGATCAAGGCGACGGACCAGGCGCTGAAGCGGCTCGATACCGACCATATCGATATTCTGCAGTTGCATCACTTCGACGCCATGACGCCTGTGGAGAGTGTGATGGCAACGCTGGACGACCTGGTTCGTGCAGGCAAGGTGCGCTACCTCGGCGTCTCGAACTTCTCCGGCTGGCAGATCATGAAATCCCAGGCGGTAGCCGAGCGCTACGGCTATACCCGCTTCGTCGCCAACCAGGCCTACTACTCCTTGGTCGGACGCGACTACGAGTGGGAACTGATGCCGCTGGGACAAGATCAGGGCCTGGGGGCGATTGTCTGGAGCCCGCTCGGCTGGGGGCGCTTGACCGGCAAGATACGCCGCAACCAGCCTCTGCCGCCCGGCAGCCGTCTGCACCAAACTGCTGGTTTCGCGCCACCGGTGGAAGAAGAGCGGCTTTACCAGATCATCGAAACCCTCGAGTGCATTGCCGAGGAGAGAGGAAAATCGGTGCCGCAAGTTGCGCTTAACTGGCTACTGCAGCGGCCGACCGTTTCCAGCGTTCTGATTGGAGCACGCAATGAGGAGCAGCTTCGGCACAATCTCGGCGCCGTCGATTGGCAGCTAGACGGCGACCAGATGAGACGTCTTGATGAGGTCAGTGCCGTCACGCCCCCCTACCCCTATTATCCATATTGGAATGGACAATTCGCGGAGCGGAATCCCGCACCAGTGTGATCGGATTACCTACTTCAGGATGGCTCCTCGTTCTGCCGGGTGCCTGATGAAGCCACCACTGCCCCAGCGCCCAGTTCGGGGCCGGCCTCCGTATTGCCAGACCAAGGTACTTGGCGGCTAATGGCCAGAATTAGTTCCCCAGTGCTCGAGCAGCATGTCGATGAACAACTGAGCCGTGCTGGAAATACTGTGTGAACTGCTTCTGACCAGACCGATGGTCCGCTGGATGCGGGGTTCGGGAAGTTCACGCGAACAGAGCGCGTCATGGTCCGGGCCGGGCATCGTCATCTTGGGCAAGATCGCCACGCCCAGCCCGGATTCGACCAGGCCAAGTGAGGTGGAAAGGTGCTGAACTTCGTAGAAGCTGTTCAGCCGAATGCCTTCGGCAGAAAGTGCATTATCCAGCAAGGTGCGATTGCCACTGTCACGACTGACGGTGATCAACCTGACCTGCTCGAGATCCGCCCATTCGATGCTCTCCTTGGCCGCCAGCGGATGGTCGGATCTCAGGGCCAGCACGAAGGGATCCCGCAATAACGGGGTAAAGGAGACCTCGGGGCTCTGGGCGCTGAACATGTTGATGCCGAAGTCGGCCTCGCCATTGATGACCCGCTGCAGCCCCTCGTTGGCGCTGACGTCGAGAATGCGAATGCGGATGCCCGGCCAGGCTTCGCTGAACCCACGAATCACGCTCGGCAGGAAGTAAAAGGCGGCGGTGGGCAGGCAGGCGATCGTGACCGTACCCTTTTGATGCGTCGCCAGCTCTCGTATGTTCAGAATCGATGACTCGTATTCCTCGATCATACGCCTGGCGCGTGGCAGGAAATCCGCCCCGATAGGCATCAACTGCGTCCTTCGAGTGGTCCGCTCGAGCAACTCGACTTCCAAAAGCTCCTCGAGCTTCTGGATGCGTCGCGATAGTGCCGGCTGGGAAAGATGCAGGCGCTGCGCCGCCTCATGGAAAGAACCCAGCTCTGCGACCAGGATAAAAGCTTGAAGATCAAGGAACTCGAGGCGATGTAGCATTGATGCACTCTTGCATGACACGTAGGCATTGATAAGCATAGCGCATTAATCCAAAAAACGCATCAATCATGGTATTTATTTGCATTTGAAGCATCAGTTGCCCACTGACATGCTCACATCACGACTTCCCAACGCGATGTGGCATGACGATGATAAACAGCATTCCCTGCATGATCATGCGCGGCGGTACCTCCCGAGGCCCTTTCCTGCGCATGAACGATCTTCCCAGCGGCCAGGACGCCCAGGCCGAGATCCTGCTCAGCCTGATGGGTTCGGGCCACGCCCTGCAGATCGATGGCATCGGCGGCGGTGACCCCCTGACCAGCAAGATCGCCATCGTGGAGCGCTCTTCCCATGTGGGTGCCGATGTCGACTACCTGTTTGCCCAGGTCGATATTCTCAATCGCCGCGTCGACTTCACCCCGAACTGCGGCAACATGCTCTCTGCGGTCGGCCCCTACGCAATCGAGACGGGCCTGGTGGAACCCCAGGACGGCAAGACCGTCGTGCGGGTACGCAACCTCAATACCCAGCGCCTGATCGAGTGTCACGTCCCCACGCCGGGCCGCCAGGTCTGCTATGAGGGCAGTACCTCCATCAGCGGCGTGCCCGGGAGTGCCGCCGGCATTCAACTCAGCTTCCTGGATATCGTTGGCGCCAAGACCGGCGCGTTGCTGCCGACCGGAAAGGCGTGCGACTCGATCGAAGGTGTCAACGTTACCTGCCTCGACGCGGCGACGCCGATCATCATGCTCGACGCTGCGGATCTTGGCCTGAGCGGAGATGAGTCCCCCGCCGAACTGGATGGCAATAGCCTCCTGCTCGAGCGCCTCGAAAGCATTCGCCGCAAGGCAGGACGGAGCATGGGTCTGGGCGACGTCAGCCAGAGTGTCTTGCCCAAGCCGGTGCTGATCTGCGCAGCGCGTGACAGCGCCAGCACCCTGCGTACGAGATACTTCGTACCCCACCGCTGCCACAAGGCCATCGCCGTCACCGGTGCCATTGCCGTTGCCTCGGCGGTCAGTGTTCCCGGCACCATCGCCCACCGCATCGCAGTAGAAAGCGGGCAGATGTCCGCAGGAGAGTGCCTGGCACAGGTGCGACTGGAGCATCCCTCCGGTTTCATCGACCTCGACGTCGAACACCGCCAAGGCAATGCCAGCGATATCGCGCGCGTGTCACTGATTCGCACCGCCAGAAAGATCATGAGTGGCACGATCTTCTACACCGCTTCCACGCCACCCGGTGAGACAATCCCTGCCATGCAGGCCAGTTGATCATCGCGACCCCGGGTGTCTTGCCACCCGCTAACGACAATAACCAGGAGCATGCCATGACCCTCCACAAGACCACGACAGCCCGCACTTCGCTCGGCCGCCTGAAAAGAGTCGCCGCCCTGGGCCTGGTAATCGCCGGGCTCGGTCTGACGGCCTCCGCATCCGTACAAGCACAGAACGTGGATGTGCCAGGAACCATCAAGTGGACCATTCCCTTCGGCGTCGGCGGCGGCACCGATGTCTGGGCCCGCTTCTTCGCGCCCTGGCTCAGCGAGCACATTCCCGGCCAGCCCACCATCATGATCGACAACGTGCCGGGCGGCGGCTCCATCAACGGCTCCAACCTCTTTGCCATGCGCGCCAAGAGCGACGGTAGCGATTGGCTGGGCGCCTCCGCTTCGACCCAGTATCCCGCGATGCTGGGGGACAAGCGGGTACGCTACGACTACTCCGCCTGGACACCGATCCTGGCGACCCCAACCGGTGGTGTCGTCTACGCCCAGGCCAGCCTGGGTGAGGACAGCGAGAGCGCACTTGCCGCCCTGCTGGAGAAGCAGGTCAAGCTGGCAGTGCAAAGTCACACCGGACTCGAGCTGCCGGTACTGATCGCCCTCGACATGCTGGGTGTCGAGGTTCAGGCCGTCTCCGGCATGCAGAGCCGTGGCGAAGGCCGCCTGGCCTTTGAGCGTGGCGAAGCGGACATCGATTTCCAGACCACATCCGCCTATTTGAGCAGTGTGGTCCCCCTGGTGGAGTCGGGCCGCGCCGTCCCGCTCTTCTCGCTCGGCGTGATGAATGATGCCGGGGAGATCGTGCGCGACCCGGCCTTCCCCGACCTTCCCACCTTCAGCGAAGTTTATGAAGAGGTGCATGGCGAGGCCCCGAGCGGTACCGCCAACGACGCCTACGAGAAGTTCTTCGCTTCGGGCTTCACCCTGCAGAAGCTGATCATGGTGCCCAAGGATACCCCCGAGGCACTCGTCGAGACCTACCGGGAAGCGGCCCTCGAGTTCATCGATACCGAAGAGTTCAAGCAGGAGGCCGATGCCCAACTGGGACCCTACGCCCCTATCGTTGGCGACATCGTCCGGCAACATCTCGAGAGCGCCATGTCCCTGGATGACGCTACCCGCGAGTGGCTCACGGACTGGCTGAAAACGAAGCACGGCGCCAGCATCTGACGCGTGTCATCGGGCGTTGGTCCTTGAACACTAGGGTTTAGGGCCAATGCCCCGGGGCTCCCCTCATCGAATAACACGAGAGCCGTATCCATGTTCGATATCCTTCTCTCCAGCCTGGGGCAGCTGTTCACCCTGCATCACCTGCTCTACATGGTCGTTGGCGTGCTGGTCGGTCTGGTGGTCGGGATCATTCCCGGCCTCGGTGGCATCGCAGGGATGGCGTTGCTGCTGCCCTTCCTCTATGGCATGGAACCGAGCATCGCCCTCGGCATGCTGATGGGCCTGGTCGCCGTGATCCCCACCGGCGATACCTTCGCCTCGGTGCTGCTGGGCATTCCCGGCTCCAGCGCCTCCCAGGCCACCGTCATCGACGGCTTCTCCCTGGCCAAGCGCGGCCAGGCCGCACGGGCCCTGTCCAGTGCCTTCCTTGCCTCGATGATCGGCGGCCTGATCGGCGCCGCCGTGCTGACGGGGTTCATACTGATCGCCCGGCCGGTGGTGCTGTCGTTCTCCTCCTCCGAGCTTTTCATGCTGACCCTGCTCGGGCTGTCGATGGTGGCGGTACTCTCCGGACGCGACCTGCTCAAGGGAGTCGCTGCCTGCGGCCTGGGCCTGCTGGTCGGCACCATCGGCATGGCGCCCGCTACCGGGGAGTTCCGTCTCAATTTCGAGATCGACTATCTCTACGACGGCATACCGCTGGTGGTCATCGGCCTGGGCATCTTCGCGCTGCCCGAGATCATCGATCTGCTGGTCAAGCGCGGCGCCATCGCCGGAGAGCCCGCCCGGCTCGGCAAGGGCTGGCGGCAAGGCGTTCAGGATGTCGGCAAGAATCGTGGACTCGTGGCGCGCTGCGCAGGCATCGGCAGTCTGCTGGGCACGATTCCGGGGCTCGCCGGCTCGGTGGTGGATTGGATGACCTATGGCCATGCCGTGCAGAGTGCCAAGGACAAGTCCCAGTTTGGCCAGGGCGACATCCGCGGCGTCATCGCACCGGAATCCGCCAACAATGCCTGCGCCTGTGGCGCCATGGTGCCCACCCTGCTGTTCGGCGTGCCCGGCTCGGGCACCGCCGCCGTCTTCCTCGGTGGCCTGCTGCTGCTCGGCCTGCAGCCCGGCGTCAGCATGATCGAGACCAATCTCGACCTGACCTACACCATCATCTGGTCGCTGGCCCTGGCCAACATCATCGGTGCGGCGCTTTGCCTGGGCCTGGCCCGCCCGGTCGCCAGCCTGACCCGCGTGCCCTTCGTCATCCTGGCGCCCCTGATCACGGTGCTGATCATGTTCGCGGCCTTCCAGGCCACACGCTCCCCGGGAGACCTGCTGGCCCTCGGCGCGACCGGAGTCCTCGGCGTGCTGTTCAAGCAGGCCGGCTGGTCACGTCCCGCTTTCCTGATCGGCTTCGTGCTGGCCCCTGGCGCTGAAACCTACTTCTATCAGGCCGTGCAGTTCCAGGGTAGCGCTGCCTTCATGCGCCCGGGTGTGCTGATCATCGGCGCCATGATCCTCGCCGCCCTGCTCTTGCCCATGTTTCGGCAACTGTGGCGCAAGCTCCGGTCGACCGATACCGAGCAAGCGCCTGCGGCTGGTGCCGGAGCCGCCCCTGCGGCTGGCAGCAGGCCTATCAACATTGGTGGCATCGACCTGGTGATCTTTGCCGCTCTGCTGGGCATGGCCATCTTTGGCTGGTTTTACCTTGCCGATCTCAGCCTGCTCGGTGGCCTCATGCCCCGCCTGGCGCTGGCGATCATGGGCATCGCCTGTCTGCTGGAGATCGTGCGCAGCCTGGTCCGCAAGCCAATCTGGCAACACCAGCCTCTGCTTCAGCAAGCCGTCTGGTTGTCAGGTTTCTTCGCCCTGGTTGGCGCGATCCTGATGTTCGGCCTCATTACCACCGCAACGCTGTTCTGTTTGACCTTCCTGATGTTCATCGCACGTCTCAAGCCCTGGGTGACCCTCACCATGGCTGCCGGAGTGACGGTCTTCCTGGTCAGCATGGCGAAGCTGCTGACCCTGACCTACCCGAGTGGCTTGGTCGATCCCTTGCTGTTCGGCTGAGGGGTCTGCCCACGAACGAACCGCCGCTCCAGGAGCGGCGGTTCGTTCTTTGTCCTCCAAAGCTACTCCAATGCCGCCTGTTTCCTGCACCGTTGCCCCAACGCCCAGCCCAGGGCCGGCAGGACCAGCATCGCCGAGGCCCAAGCGCAGGCGGCAAAGCCGTGGTGCGCGAAGATCGGTCGGTAGAGCAGCGCGCCGGCGAAAACACAGAGATACGTGATGGCGCTATACAAGCCCATGATGGCACCGCGTTGGGCAGAATCGAGCTCACCCAGACGGCGCAGCAGCAGGTTCAGGCCAAGGTGATTGCCCACGCCCCAGCCCAGGCACAACAACAGCAGAAGCAAGGGCAGCGCCGCTACCGCCGCCAGGCCGAGATAGACCACGATCAGACCGGCAAAGACCATACACGCCACCGTGCCCGTCTCGTGACGATCGACCCAGCGCCCCAGCGGGGCGGCCACGCCGAAGCCGACACCATAGACGGCGATGGCCAGCCCGGAGAAGCTGACGGGTAACTGCAACACCTCTCCCAGATACGGGCCAAGATACGTGTAGAGGCCGTAGAAGGCGGTCATGTAGGCAGCCACGTTGACCAGTACGACAGGGACACCGGGCACACGCAGTGCCGTCAGCGGTGAGGTGGGCGCTCCGGAACGCACCACGCTGCCCCACTCCCCACAGCGGGCCACGCCGAACGCCAGGGCATGTGCCGCCAGCGCCAGCACAGCGAACACGGCGCGCCAGTGCAGCAGATCGGTCAGCAGCGCCGCAAGGCCAACCCCGACCACCAGGCTCAGCGTCCAGCCCGTCAGCACGAAACTCAGGGTCTCGCTCTCACGCCCCTTTGCCGCCACTTGGGCGGTGAGGGTATAGATGGCCGGCAGCGCCATGCCGGCCGCCACCCCGGCCAACGCCTGGGCGGCGATCAGCACCCAGAGCGCGGGGGCGAGTGCGGCAAGACCCAGCGACACGCACAGTACCCATAACGCCCGCACCAGCGCACGCTCGGCCCCGATGCGATCGGCCATCGCGGCCAACAGCAATGCACTGGCTGCCGTGGCCAGTCCATAAAAGGCTGCGGCCGTCATCACATCGGCAGCGCTGCGGCCCGGGAACGCCACCGCCACGGAAGCTGCTATAGGGCTCAGCGCCAGCGAATTGGCGCCAATCACGGCAATGGCAGCGGTCAATAGAAGAAGACGACGAGTGATCACGGAATAGCTCCAGATGAGATTCGACACTACCATTCAAGAAAGGAACCTCATTCGGAGCAATCGACAAAATGCCGAACATGGAAAAAACAGAAATGGTTCGGGACAAAGGCCAGGACGCTCGTCCTCTGGATACTTTCGACCGAAAAATATTAGGCGAACTGGCTCGAGATGCCGGGCTCAGCTATGCCGATCTGGGCAGCCGGGTGGGTCTTTCGGCCCCGGCCGTGCACGAGCGGGTGAAACGGCTCCGCACCACGGGGCGTATTCGCGGCACGGTGGCGATGCTGGATGGCCCCGCCACGGGCAAGCCTTTTCTCGCTTTCGTTCACGTCGACTCCACCGGCTGGGGCAAGACCCAGGAGCTGCTGGCGCTCTCAGAGCTGCCCGAAGTCGAGGAGATCCACTCCGTGGCCGGCGACACCTGTATGCTGCTCAAGGTGCGCTGTGCCAGTAGCCGCGCCCTGGAAGGGCTGCTCGCCCGGCTCTATGCCCTGCCGAGCGTCAAGGCCACGCGCAGCTACGTGGTGCTATCGACCTTTCTCGAGCGCACCCCGCAAGCGGGAATCACCGAGGTACTGGAAGAGCCGCCCATGAACGAAGTTCCGCGCTGAATGCTCTTCATTCATGGACCTCCTTCAGCATGGCGGTATCCGCTCCTGCCGCCTCTCGCTCGAGCAGGGCACGCTTCCTCTCCACGCCCCAGCGATACCCGGAAAGCGCCCCATTGCTGCGCACGACCCGGTGGCAGGGAATGGCCAGCGCGATGGTATTGGAGGCACAGGCCCTGGCCACGGCACGCACCGACCTGGGCGAGCCGATCCGCTGCGCCAACTCCGCATAGCTGATCGTGGCTCCCACCGGAATCTCGGTCAGCGCCTGCCACACCCGTTGCTGAAAGGCGGTGCCACGAATGTCCAGCGGCAGCGACAGCCCGGTACCCGGCGCCTCCACGAAGCCCACCACCCGGGCCACCCAGGCGTCGAAGTCCTTTCCTCCCGGGACCAGGCTGGCCTTGGCGAAACGGTCCTGGAACTCCTGCAACAGCGACTCCGGATCGCTCCCGAGGGAAATGGCGCAAATGCCTTGGACGCTTGCCGCCACCAGAATCGTGCCCAAGGAACATTCTCCCAGGGCAAAGCGAATCTCCATCCCCTCTCCTCCCGAGCGGTAACGCTTCGGCGTCATGCCGAGCATGCGATTGGAGCCGGCGTAGAAGCGCCCGCTGGAGTTGAAGCCCGCTTCGTACATCGCCTCGGTGACCGTTTCGCAACTGACGAGTTCTTCGCGCACGCGCTCCGCCCGCCGGGCGGCGGCGTAGGCCCTGGGCGTGAGTCCAGTGACCGACTTGAACACGCGGTGAAAGTGGAAGCGGCTCAACCCTGCGGCTTGAGCCAGCTCGTCGAGCGAGGGAAGTTCATCGGCTGATTCGATCAGACGGCAGGCCCTGGCAACACTCCGAGCGTGCCGCTGGGCCATCGACGGCTCTTGAGGACGACAGCGCTGGCACGGTCGGTAACCAGCCCGCTCGGCTGCTGCCGCATAGGCATGGAATTCGGCGTTCTCACGGCGCGGCCGGCGCGACGGGCAGGTCGGGCGGCAGTAGACGCCGGTGGTGCGAACCGCATAGACGAAAGCGTCGTCCGCTGCGGTATCGCGGGCAAGTACCGCGGCCCACTTCGCCTCATCGGAGTCGAAGGTGGCGAGTGAATCGGTGGTCGTCTCGATCATGGCGGGCTCCCGCTGTGGTTTCGGCGTTCTCCGTCCGTTCAGGATGCGCCCCGGGCCCGTCCGGCACACTCCGTTGCTTGCTTTCAAAGTGAGCCTGACTCTTCACAGCATTTTCATCGACTTCTCACCGCAATTCTCACGCCCTTCGCAGCATAGCACCATCGTGCTTTAGGAATTTTTTGACGGCAAGAAGCGGAGTGAGGGCTTGGCCGAGTGCCGCCAGGGTATGCATGGGATCGCAAATTCCCCCGTACCTACCATGGAGAATATCGCTATGAACCGACTTGCCGGAAAGACCGCCATCGTCACCGGGGCTAGCTCAGGAATCGGCCACGCCACCGCTCGGTTATTCGCCAGCGAAGGCGCCAACGTGATAGTGAGTGCTCGCCGCCAGAACGAACTCGATGCCTTGGTCGAAGCGATCGCGCGCGACGGCGGCACTGCCGTTGCCGTTGCCGTCGCCGGTGACGTATGCGACGAACGCTTGGCCCAGCGCCTGGTCGCCACTGCTCTTGAACGCTTCGGAGGGCTCGATATCGCCTTCAACAACGCAGGCATCGTCGGGTCGATGGGGCCGCTGCAGGAGATGAAATCGAGTGACTGGCACGACATCATGCATACCAACCTGAACGGCGCCTTTCTCGGTGCCAAACACCAGATACCGGCACTGCTGCAGCGTGGTGGCGGCAGCCTGCTGTTTACCTCAAGCTTCGTCGGCCATACCGCCGGCATGCCTGGCATGGCGGCCTACGGCGCCAGCAAGGCCGGCATCGTGGGCATGGTGAAGTGCCTTGCCGCGGAGCTGGGTTCCCATGGCATCCGGGTCAACGCCCTGCTGCCGGGAGGCACCGACACCCCGGCCAGCATCACCAACGCCCCCGATGCCGGGCCTGAAGTCCTGGCCTTCGTCGAGAACCTGCACGCCCTCAAACGCATGGCGACGCCGGAAGAGATTGCCCGGGTAGCGCTCTATCTATCGTCCGACGATGCCAGCTTCGTCACCGGCACGGCGATGCTGGCCGATGGTGGCGTCTCGATCAATCGCACTTGACTGCCAGGCGGCGGTGCCTCTCCCGGCACCGCTGCCTGTGCAGCAACCCTTCGAATGCCCTGCTACCCTGCAGACACGCATATTGCGCCCCGGTAAGCACTTACTTACCGGGTAGTGCCTGTTCTTGTATCCGTTCGATTCAGCGTGAATCCAGACAGGAGGCGACATGGAGTTTCTCGTCAACCTGGACGTGGACGACCTGCAGCGTGGCATCGACTTCTACGTGAATGCCTTTGGCCTCGAGGTCGGGCGTCGTTTCGGCGAGGACGGCATCGAGCTGATCGGCGGTCCGGCGCCGATCTACCTACTGGCCAAGGCCTCAGGATCGCCGGCTTACGCAGCGGCAGGTGTCACGCCCGGGGAACAGCGCCACTACACTCGCCACTGGACACCGGTGCATCTGGACGTGGTGGTGGAGAATATCGATGCCGCGGTGGAACGGGCCATCGCCGCCGGCGCTACCCAGGAGCGGCCCACCGTCACCGATCGCTGGGGCAAGCTCGCGCTGATGGTCGATCCCTTCGGCCACAGTTTTTGTCTCGTGCAATTCCTCAACAGAGGTTACGACGAGATCGCTACCGCTTGATCGCTCTCCGACGAGTCGATCGCTAACCCGAACTCCCGCGCCAGGGCTCGATGCCCCAGCTCGCTGATACTCACCACCCGCGAGTGCTTCTGCCGGCAAATCCAGCCGAGTTCCAGCATACGCTCGGCCAGGGCGGCCCCCAGCGCTCCGCCGAGGTGATCGCGCCGTTCGCTCCAATCGAGGCAGGAGTAGGCAAAACGCCGACGACGCCTGCGTAGGGAAGTGACATCGATGCCGAAGTCGACCAACCAGGCCTCGCCCCGCGTCGTCACGTCCATAGCTTCGCCATCTGCCTCCAAAAGTTCCCTCTCGATGAGTACGGCCGTCATCCGCGTGCCCAGCTCACCCGCCAGGTGGTCGTAGCAGAACCGCGCAGCCCCCAGAGCACCGGCCGGTCGCCTGCACGGCGACACTACCTTCATCGGTTTGGCCACTACCATCAACGCCTCGACGGCATGCGCCACCTCAGCCGACGCCAGCCGATAGTACTTGTGCCGCCCTTGTGCCGCCGACTCGATCAGTCCATCTCGCTGAAGCCGCTTGAGATGCTCCGTCGCCGTACCCGGCTGCACGCCGCAGCCATAGGCCAGCTCCTTGGCGGTCAATGCCCGCCCTTCCATCAATAAGGCCAGCATGCCCATGCGGGTAGGGTCGCCAATGGTGCGGGCCAGGCGCGACAGGTCCGGCTCAATCATCGTTAGCTCTCCACCTAACTGTTTATGTCTGACAAGCATAGGCCAACGGAACACAATTGAGCGAACAGACAACGGTCCGGAGCCACCATGACTAAGCCAGATAATCCCCTGACGACCGTCACAAAACACGACCATTACCCGCTACGAACTATCCGTCGCCTGATTCGGGCCGTACGCAGCTACTACGCCAATCGTCAGCGCGATGCCCTGCTGCGCGACTGCGATCCACGCATGCTCAAGGACATCGGCCTGCGCTGGGAACATGGCAAACTGGTGCCGATCAACTCGGAACGTTTCGTTCCCAAGAGTGAAGCCGTTGCAGCTTCCAGATCCTTTAAACTCTCTAAATCAGGAATTCTCATGATTGCCGTCATCTTTGAAGTGATCCCCAAGTCGGGTCGCCGCGACCACTATCTCGATATCGCCGCCAGCCTGCGCCCGTTGCTCGATGAGATCGACGGATTCATTTCCATCGAACGCTTCGAGAGCCTCACCCAGCCGGGCAAGATCCTCTCGCTCTCCTTCTGGCGTGACGAGCAGGCCGTCGCCCAGTGGCGCCAGCTCGAACGCCACCGCGCGGCCCAGGCACAGGGCCGCGAAGTGGTCTTCGATGACTATCGCCTGCGAGTGGCCACGGTGCTGCGCGACTACGGTATGCACGAACGCGACCAGGCGCCCGTCGACAGCCGCGAGCTCCATGACAGGGCCTGATAAATGACAGGAGGCGCCCCGGTAAATACCCTCAATGCTCCCAGTTGCTCGGTGGCATCCGCTGCAGATGGAGATGGCTCACCAGGCGAATGGTGGGACGAATCAGAAACTGGAAACTTCCGATGATGAACAGCCATGCGGCGACACTTTCCATACTGGGGTAGAGAAACAGGATACTGCCGGCCAGGAACCAGATGGCAATCAAGAAATCGTTGGCGATGCTGAGCGTCTCGTAACGGCGGCGAATCACCAACTCCTCCCGCCCGAAATGCAAAGTAAGCGGGTTATCGAGTCGTGTATCAGGCATGAGGGTACATCCTATTCCGTGGTGCTTGAGCAGGTATTCGTAATTGATAGTAACCTTTTCCTGCGGATATCCATGCAGCCACTCCCTCACGTCTCGACTCATTCCGGACGGAAACGACGGGGAGGCAAGCCCTCCCCGGCCATACCTATTCGTCACGTAGCCAAACGCGGCTCCAACTCCCGCAGGCTCACATGCCCCTTGAAGTGCCCCTGCCCCGTCGGCTGCTCGCCGCGTTCGATGGCCTCGGCAAACTGCACGGCCGGGTCACTCCTGAGCTTCGCCAGATGCCGGGCTAGGTCCGGATACTCCTGGCTAAGATCGAACAGCCGGTGATACTCCGCCCAGCGCGCAATACCAACGAAATAGGCATCCGCCATGCTGCGCTCATCGCCTAGCAGCCACTCCCGCTCGGCCAGCAGGCCATCGAGGTAGGCACAGCCCTCAGCGACTTTCTCGCGGCCCAGTCGACGCAGCACTTCCTGCTCCACACCGCTCAACCCTTGGGTTTCGTACAGCCACCACAGCGGATTGAAGGCCGAGAAAAAATCGGTGTTGAGATAGGCCAGCATTTGATTCAGTCGGTCAAATTCCTTGCTGCCCTGCTCGAAGCCAAGCCGTGTCTCCAGGTCTCGTGCGGCCAGATGCTGGAGTATCGCCAGGCTCTCGCTAAGCGGCCCGCCGTTTTCCGGTAATAGCGCCGGTGTCTGGAACAGGGGATTCACCTTAGCGAAAAGCGGATCCCAGGGTTGTTCCAGCATTTCGATGCGGCACATCCGGTAGGGCTGGCCGAGCCACTCGAGTGCCACGATAGAGCCGAACGAGCAGCCTTGTGGCACGCCATAGAAGAGAACGGGTTCCATTGTCTTGCTCCTTGCTGAGTCGGAAAGCCAGCGCCCTCTGCGTCTGGCCTTGTCAGCAAGGTAATGGTTTAATAGGACAGATTACGCCCTATTAAAAAGGGAAGATTCCAGCATGACCAACCCCACCGTTCGCGTTCTGACGCTGCTAGAACTGCTGCAGACTCACCGCCACCTGAGCGGCCGGGAGCTGGCCGAACGGCTGGGCGTCGATCGTCGAACCCTGCGGCGCTACATTCAAGCCTTGGAAGATCTCGGCATTCCCGTGACCACCGAGCGCGGGCGGCATGGCGGCTATCGCCTGATGCCCGGCTTCAAGCTGCCTCCGCTGATGTTCACCAGCGAAGAGGCGCTGGCCATCTCGTTGGGGCTGCTCGCTGCACAGGGACTAGGTATCGCCGAGACCGCGCCGGCGCTGGAAACCGCACGCGCCAAGCTGGAGCGGGTCATGCCCGCCAGGTTGAAGCAACAGGCGCAGGCGCTGAGCGAGAGCGCCCGGCTGGAATTACCCTCGGTAAGGGCGCCGGGCGACGAGCGCTTGCTGGTCTTGTTCGCCACCGCCACCCAGGCACGCCAGCGCGTGCGGCTCGACTACCGCGACGACCGGGAGCAGAACACCCGGCGTGTGCTCAACCCCTACGGCCTGGTCTTCCGCGGCGGGCGCTGGTACGTCAGCGGCTGGTGCCACCTGCGCCGCGACCTGCGCAGCTTCCGCCTGGACCGCATCACTGAGGCCACGCCGCTCGAGGCCAGCTTCGAAAGGCCGGCAGACTTCGACCCGGCCGAACACTTGGCCAGCGGCATCGCCAGCCTGCCCCGTGCAACCGCTGTGCGCGTGCGCTTGCACACCGACCTGGCCAAGGCCGTCGAGGAACTCGGACGCAACATCGGCGTTTTCACGCCCGACGGGAACGGCGTGATGCTGCATGCCCACACCGACAGCCTGGCTTGGTTCGCACGCCAGCTTGCTCGACAGCCCTACGACTTCGAGATCCTCGAACCGCCCGAGTTGTGCGATGCCCTCTCGGCGCAGGCCGCCCGCTTGCAACGGTTGGCAGCAAGAAAATAAATGGATGGGTGTCGAAATCGTCTACGTTGAATCGACGAAGGGAGTATCACCAACAAATAACTCTCCTGGAGACCCACCATGCAGCTTTCCACCTACCTGATGTTCGACGGCAACTGCCGCGAGGCCTTCGAGTTCTATCAGCGCTGCTTCGACGCCAAGCTCGAGGCCATGGCCGCCTACGGCGAAATGCCCGCCAGCGAGGGCATGGAAATACCCGAGGAAGCACGCAACCAGATCATGCACGCCCGGCTACGCATCGGCGATCAGTTGCTGATGGCGTCGGATAACTCTCCCTGCAGCCCTGCACCCTACGAAGGTATCAAGGGGGCGAGCATTGCGATCGGCGTCGACTCGGTGCAGGAGGCCGAGCGGCTTTTCAACGCGCTGGCCGACAACGGCACCGTACAGATGCCGCTCGAGGAGACCTTCTGGGCACACCGCTTCGGCATGTTGGTAGACCGGTTCGGCGTCGCCTGGATGATCAACTATGACAAGGAACAGCAGGCCGCCGCCTAGCGCCTGGCCATCTCGGCACCTAGCTGCTCGGCCATGAGATCTACGCAAGCACGGATCTTGGGCGCCGGGCGGCGCCGGTACGCAGGATGCCTGGGCAACGGCAATGAATCGAAGTCAAGCAGCATGTTCAGAGGGTATTGATGGCCATCCAGGCGCCACCAATATGAGCCTTTTTAGGCGAGCGGGAAGAAAGCCCCTTCATGCAGGGTGCCACTGGCCACGCCGATACGATACCGGCTCAGGTCGCCCGGGTGCGCTGCGCCTCGTAATATACTGTCGGTTTGGAGGTCAATGATTCCCAGCCTGCCATTGCCGCCTTAACGATGTCCTCAAGTTGCGCAAGGCTTGCACCATCCCGCGCTTGAATCGAGAGTCCCTGCAATACAGTAGTGTAGAAAGCTGCGATGACGCTGCAGTCCGTTTCCTCGGTCAGTTCGCCTTCCGCCACTGCACGCTCCAAACGCTGACGAAGCACATTGCGAGTTTCTGCCCGTTGTACCGCGAGATATTCGCGAGTACTGGCATTCTCAGGTGAGCCAATCAACGCTGCCAGCACGATCATGCAGCCGCTTGGATTGTCTGGATCGGTATAGGACTCCACGTTGAGCTGCAGGAACTTAGCGATGGCGTCTCGTACTTTGGGCTCGGCATGCAACGCCTGCTCGATTTCCCTGCCTTCCCTCTTGTCGTAGAGAGATACGGCTTGGCGAAACAGCGACTCCTTGGAGTCGAATGCAGCGTAGAGGCTGGGTTTGTTGATCCCCATCACAGCAGCGAGGTCGGTAAGCGTGGCCCCTTCGTACCCGCGTTCCCAGAAGAGGTTCATGGCACTCCTGAGCGCAAGGTCGGGATCGAATGTCCTGGGCCTGCCTCGTATCGACATGGAGCACCTCCATTTTTGTACCGCTCAGGAAACAAAGTAATTGATAAAGCCCCAGGTGGCAAATACCCTTTTTTTACCTTTCGGTATAAATAAGGAGTCATGCGATGCAAGCTCTACGGGATAAAGTTGCCTTCGTCACTGGTGGTAGCCGAGGTATCGGCGCGGCCATCGTCAAGCAACTGGTAGAGGACGGCGCAGCCATCGCCTTCACCTACCGGGAAAATTCAGAAAGTGCTCAAGCTCTGGTAGATGAAGTAAAGCGCAATGGCGGCCGGGCGATAGCGATCCAGAGCGACAGCGCCGATCCGAATGCCCTCATAAGCGCAATTAATGAAACGGCCAATACCTTCGGCCGACTTGATATCGTGGTCAACAATGCGGGCGTCTTCCCCTATGGCAAGCCAGAAAGCTTCACAATCGAAGACATCGATCGAACCTTGGCTGTACATACGCGGGCCGCTTTCGTATCAGCACAAGCCGCCATTCCCCATATGGGAGCAGGTGGGCGCATCATTAGCATCGGCAGTTGCTTTGTCGAGCGAGTACCAGTCCCCGGCATCAGCCTTTACGCAATGAGCAAATCAGCTTTGACCGGTTTAACGAAAGGACTGGCTCGCGACTTGGGGCCGCTCGGAATCACAGTAAACATCGTTCATCCTGGGCCAACGGATACCGACATGAACCCAGCTAATGCTCCCGGTGCCGAGGAAGAAAAGGCCTGGACTGCGCTCGGGCAATATGGGCGAGGCGAAGATATCGCAGCCGCTGTCGCCTACCTGGCTGGCGAAAGCGGAAACAACACAACAGGTACGGCTATCTGCGTTGATGGTGGCTACGCCGCTTGATCGCCATGAGTAATATTGTTCATTGCCCGCGGTCCCGCCATGCTCACATGTCGCGACCAAGATGAGAGGAGTCAGGCATTCATGCCATGGATACTGTTGCTGGGGGCAAGCCTTTTGGAGATCGTATGGGCCATGTCACTCAATGCAAGCCAGGGATTCTCGCGGATATGGCCGAGCCTGATAGCCATCCTTGCCGCAGGCGCCAGCTTCTTCATGCTATCCCTCGCCCTCAAAAGCCTACCCATCGGCACGGCCTATGCGATATGGGTAGGAATCGGAACGGTTGGCGTGGCTCTCTTGGGCATCGCGTCACTCGGAGAGAGCCAAAACCCGCTTCGATTACTGTGTCTTGCCTTGATCGTTACTGGTGTGGCGGGGCTAAAACTCGTCGACGGATGAAAGAGAAGTGGAGGGTTAAATATATGTACAGCCACGTAACATTCGGCTGCTCGAATCTAGAGAAAGCCACTGATTTCTACGATTCGGTTTTTAGTGAGCTAGGCTTTGAGCGTCGACCGGTTTCCCCAGACGGCGGACCAGCTTCTGCATGCTGGGTTCCTGCAGGAAAGTCGCTGCCTCGTTTTTACGTTTATATTCCTTTTGATGGAAAACCCGCCACCCCCGGCAACGGCAATATGGTGGCATTCTCTGCGTCTTCGCGGAAAGTTGTAGATGCGGCGTATAATGTCGCGTTGGTGGCGGGAGCCAAGGATGAAGGCGCGCCTGGTGAACGTATGCACTATGGTACCGGTTATTACGGAGCCTATTTCCGCGACTTGGACGGAAACAAAATCCATGTCGTTTATCGTGGTGACATGGAATGAACCACGCCATGGTCGAGACGAAAACTCAGTACGAACATAGCTGAGCCAGGCTCATGCCAAGCATGCGGCACTCATGTCTTTACCGTTTCAAGCAGGAATGGCATTACGCGATTCTGGTTGGGCTCTTTATTGACGGTGACCAATGACACGTTAAACCCTACGGAACGGCAGATTTCAATCTTATCAGAGTATTTTTTTACTGCTTATATCTGTGTTACCGCACGCCTACCGATTTGCGCTGGTAGTGTGTGCAAGGAGTTGTTATGGCTAAAAGAATAGTCTCGAGAATGCAAGCGGGCGATGAATCGTCCAACTTGGGGCGCGTCGCGGTGCTGGCACTGGGCGTCTTCGCGGTCGGTACGGGCGAGTTTGTCCTTGCCGGCATGCTGCCGTTGTTGATGGTAGCGTTCAAAATCTCGGCCATGCAGGCCGGTCAGATTGTCACAGTCTTTGCGATCATCTGCGCTATCGCTGCCCCGGTGCTAACCACGCTCACGGCAACCTGGAAACGTCGCACAGTGCTAATTACGGCCATCGCGACCTATCTTGCGGGCGCAGTCGGCACGGCGCTGGCGCCGACTTACCTGAGTGTGCTTTTGGCACAAGCCGTTGCCGCGGCCGGGGTGGGGCTATTTATTCCCAATGCCTCGGTGACGGCGGCCGCCCTGGTGCGGAAGGATTTTCAGGGGCGCGCCATTGCCATTGTCGTTACTGGCTTTACCGCCGCTGTTGCGGTTGGTACGCCACTTGGCACCGCGTTGGGTGGGATAGCCGGTTGGCGCATGACGATGTGGTTTACGGCTGCACTGGCCATCCCCGGTCTTCTTGGCGTGCTCGTCCTAGTGCCGAGGCACGTGGCGGTTGAAGCGCCGGGCACACTGGCGGAACGCCTGCGCCCTCTCGCGGACCAACGGGTCCTGGCGATTATGGCAACCACTTTAGTTGGTTTCACGGCCGTTTTTATCCCCTATACCTATGTCGGCATCATCTTTGCACCGGCGACGGCGGAAAGCAGTGTGGCATTGGCAGCGCTTATGGTCACACTGGGTGTGATCGGTGCCGCCGGTAATTTTGGTGCCGGTCTCTTGGCTGACAGGATCGGCGGCGCAAGAGTCGTTGCAATTGCATTGGTATGGTTGGCGGTCAGCACCGTTGTTCTGCCGTGGATGACCGCTCACTTCGGTATCGCCGTGGCAATTATCGCCTTCTATGCGGTGGCAGCCTTCGCTATCACTACGCCGCAGCAGCATCGTCTTATGTCCCTGCGGCCCGATGCTGCCGCGGTACTGATCTCGCTGAACCAAGCAGTCCTTTATCTTGCCATTGCCATGTCGGGAATCGTCGGCGCTATCGGGATCGGGTGGATAGGTCCTCAATACGTTAGTCTTGTCGCCGCATTTCTGGCAATTGTTGCACTCGGCATTTCGATGTTCGCAGATAAGCGGAAGGAGCCAGCTTTTATGGGCACAGCTTGTCTGAAGAATACTCACAATCAGAACGGCTAAACTGAGTTCACCTGTTGCAGCCAAAGGTTTGGGTATATCGCCCGAGGTGCCCTTGAAAGGGGCCTAAGCGGAAGCCTGCGAGTATCTTTAATAGCAACAAACGGAGTGTACCCATTGAATCGTAGCGGGAAATTGGCAGATACCACTTTCGGAGAGATGACAAAATGGATCTGCGCAAGCTCACCATATGGCGAAAGCGAGGCCAACGAAGAATTGCCAGCTATCGGGACCATGCCGAATTGAGAGAGTGCGACCCGCGAATGCTGCGCGACATCGGGCTATACCGCGAGCATGGCCGCTTGCTGCCTCTCCATCCGGAGCCAGATGAAACGATGCGTTGACCTGCACTTGGGTACCGATGTCACACGACTCCCTCCTGAATCGTCATGTCAGTGACGGCCACTCGGCCTTAACTGCCAACCAACCAGGAGCGACACATGAGCCAGAGCACACTTTTCATCACCCACAAGGCACTGCCCGGCAAGCGCGACGCGGTGCGGCGCGCCTGGGAGACCCACCTGGCGCCCAGCATCGAGTCGCGCAAGATCCACGATGCCTATTTCTACTGCTACGATGACAGCGATCCCGACACGATCCGCGTCTTCCAGCGCTATGCCGAAGGCGCGGATCCGCAGGCCTTCATGCTGGGGCCGGCATACGAAGCCTATGTCGCCGCGGTCACGCCCCTGCTGGCTCATCCGCCCGAGATTCACGCCGCCACGGTGGCCTGGGCCAAGCACCTGACAGCCACGAAAACCGAGTCTGCCTGATGCCTGCTGCCGACCTGCTTCACTTCGAGGAGGCCCGCCCGATGCTGCTGGGGCTGGCCTATTGCATCCTCGGCTCGCAAGCCGACGCCGAGGATGTGGCGCAGGACACCTTTCTCAAGTGGCAGGCAGCGGATCGTGAGGCTATCGATACACCCCACGCCTGGCTGACCACGGCCTGCACGCGACGCTGCCTCGATCTGCTGGGCAATACACACCGGGCCAGGGTCGACTACGTCGGTGCCTGGCTGCCCGAGCCCATCCCGACCGCTGCCGTATCCGATGCGGAACGCAGCATGCAGCTGGCCGACTCGCTCTCCACCGCCTTCCTGCTGCTGTTGGAACGCCTCTCGCCCAAGGAGCGAGCAGCCTACCTGCTGCATGAGATCTTCGACACGTCCTACGCCGAGATCGCCGCCATGCTCGAACTCAAGGAACCAGCCTGCCGCAAGCTGGTGTCGCGGGCGCGGAGCAACCTGCAAGCGACCGAGCAAAGGCACGCTCCACCGCGGGAACGCCAGCAGGCGCTGCTGGAAGCGTTCAGGCTCGCCATCACCGAGGGCGCCACGGCGCGCCTCGCCAACCTACTCTCGGCCGAGGTTCGCCTCAGCGCCGACGGCGGCGGCAAGGTGCCCACCCTGCTCGAACCGCTGCACGGCCAGACAGCGGTACTCGGCTTCCTGGCCGGCCGGCTGAGCCAGTACTGGGCCGACTACCAGTGGCGCGAGGCCGACATCAACGGGGGCTGCGGTTTCATGATGCACAGAGAGGGAAATGTCGTCGCGACGGTCACCTTCAGCTACGACTTGGCAGGCCAGGCCACTGATATCTTCATCGTGCGCAATCCCGACAAGCTGGCACGGTTGACGTTATGAGTGGCGCTCGACGATAGAACGGCAGGCGCTCTCTCTGGCTTGGGGATCCAGCAGCCCGACGATCCACTCGCGCACGGCGGCAATGGCCGGCTCCTCGAGCCGCTCAGGTGGGTAGACGAGCTGGAAGGGAGCGGCCTTCACCTCGGGGCCGAATGGCTGAACCAGGCGCCCCTGACGCAGCTCCTCCTCGACCAGATACCGGCTCATCAGGGCTATGCCCTGGCCGTCCAGGGCAGCGGCGATGCCATGGGTCTCGTCGGAGAACATCAGTCCGGCGCTGACGTCGAGCCCCGGCACCTGCACTTGGCGCTGCCAGGCCGCCCAGTCCAACGGCGCGGGTGAAGAGAAGTGCAGCAGCGTATGGCGCACCAGTTCGGCCGGTTCACGCAGCTTCAGCACGGGGCTGCACACGGGCACGAAGACATTGTCGAACAGATTCTCCGCGAACAGCCCGGGCCAGGGGCCCTCGCCATAGCGAATCGCCATGTCGGCGACGACGCCGTCCAGGGCGACCGCTTTGTGTGAGACCTGAATGCTCAGGTCGATCTGCGGGTGGGCATCGCGCAGCAGGCAAACCCAGGGCAGCAGCCAGCGCGCGGCCACGGCCGGTGTGGTGGAAAGCGTCACCGCCTGTCGCGTCGGCGGACGGCGCAGCTTGGTCACCGTCTCGGCGATGGCGTCGAAGGCGTCGCTCAGCACGGTGAGCAGCGCTTGGCCCTGAGTCGTCAGCACCAGCTGCCGCGGCCGCCGCACGAACAGGGCCACGCCCAGGCTCTCCTCGAGCTGACGGATCTGATGACTGATCGCCGTCGGCGTGACCGACAGCTCCTCGGCGGCCCGCTTGGCGCTGAGGTGGCGCGCCGCCGCCTCGAAGGCGCGCAGGGCGGAGAGCGAAGGGAGTCGTCGCGGCTTCATGGCTGAGTTTAATTTTCCGAAATCAAAAAAGAATCGTCGTTTGTCGCCCTACTTGTCTTCAGGCTTATATGAAACGAGCCACAAACAAGGCTGAAAACAATTCATTCAAAGAATCCTACACCCAGTGACGGAGAAAACCCATGACGCGTTTACTTCACCTTGATGCCAGCCCACGTCCCGGCCATGCCGGCACACACAAACACGGCTCGCACTCCCGTCGGCTGACTCATCACTTCGTTTCCCGTTGGAGGGCCTTGGAGCCGGGTGTCGAGATCGTCTATCGCGACATCGGCGTCAACCCGCCGACTCTGACCAGCGTGAAATGGATCGAGGCGGAATTCACCCCAACCGAGAAAAAGACGGATTCAATGCGGGCGGTACTAGCCGAAAGCGATGCGCTGATTGATGAAGTCAAAGCAGCCGATATCCTTGTGCTGGGCGTACCCATGTACAACTTCGGCATGCCGGCCGCCTTCAAGGCCTGGATCGACAATATCACTCGCATCGGTCGAACGGTGGACTTCGACATGCAGTATGGCGCCCATCCCTACGTGCCACTGGAGCACTACTTGCCTCTGCTGGCAGACCGCCCCCGGCACGCGGTGCTGCTCTCCTCCCGGGGTGGTTTCGGCTTCGATCGTCAGGGGCCCCTGGCCGCCTTCAACCACTTGGAACCGGGCGTGCGTACCGCCCTGCAGTTCATCGGCATCGGCGGCTTTCACGACATCGCCATCGAGCATCAGGAGGAAGGCGGCGATGCCTTGGCGGCCTCGACCCAAAGCGCTCTGGAGCGCATCGACCGGCTGGTCGAGCGCCTGCACAGCGAAGTCACCGCAAAGCATCAGCCTCAGCCTGCTTGATGGCCATTACCACTCGCTCGGCCTTAGGGATCCGGTCGAGCGAGTGGTAAAGAACAGTTGAAAACGCTGATGATTGGCGAGCGCCTCGACCATCAGTCCTGATGCAACCTGCGGCGGCGCGACAGATAAAAGCCCGCCAGCACCCCTGCAAGACTCGCTGCCATGACCGCCTTGCGGCGCGTATCGGTAGCACGGAAACCACCATCGATGCGCCGCTCTCCACTTGGCGGCGCATGCAAGTTGCCCGATGACTTCGCCATGGGTCGGGCTCGCCTCATGGCGAAATCGACCAGACTGGCATTGAGCCCCGGGTAGCCCGGCATACCATGGGCGAGGCGGGCCAGCATAGCGGGTAGCCCCACGTAGGCCGTCGGCTGCGGATACCGAGCCAGCTTGACGATGGTGCGAGCAGTACGACGAGGATCGTAGACGGGCGGTACGGGCTTGACGGCACGGCCCGTGTAATTGCTTCCGTCACGAAACCCGGGGGTATCCATCACGGCGGGATAGACATTGCACACATGGATATCCGACCAATGATGCAACTCCCCCTGCAGGCTTTCGGCAAAGGCGCGCAGGCCAAACTTTGCCGCACTGTATGAGGCGGCGTAGGGCTGGGGCGTCCAGCCGCCGAGGGAAATATTGTTGATCAGAATGCCGCGGCCTCGCTGCTTGAAATGAGGCAGCACCGCATAAGCACCGTTGATCTGGCCGACAAGGTCCGTCTGGATGACGCGTGCGTGGTCTTCAACGGGGATCTCCTCGAAAGCCCCGAGCGCACCGACACCCGCATTGTTGACCCACACGTCGATCCTGCCCGCTGCCTCTATCGCACTCTGGGCAAGTCGTTGCATGTCTTCAGGCTTGGTAACGTCGGCGACGATGAACCTGGCCTGCCCGCCGAACCGATGGCACTCCTCGGCGACGTCATGCAGCGCCGTCCTGTCCCGGGCCGCCAGGACCAGGGGCGCACCCTGGCGAGCAAATTCATGCGCCGTGGCACGGCCGATGCCGCTGGAAGCACCGGTGATGACAACAACGGTTTCACTCATTGCAGGTGGGGACATGGTTGCCTCCTTTCGATGATTTCACGGCCTCCTGGCCGCTCTTGCCTTGAAGGTAGGTCAATCTCCTGGCAATAAGCTCATCGAAGCGGGCAGCCCTCTACTGCGAAGTTTGCGCAACCGCAGCCTTGTCTGTCACCGGGTCGGCCTTGGCGCCGGCCGCCTCGCGGCGCTCCGAGTAGCGGTCCACCAGTGCTTCAGCGTGGGGCCGCAGCAGCAGGGTGAAGCGCACCAGCTCCTCCATCACGTCGGCAATGCGGTCGTAGAGCGGCGAGGGTCGCATGCGCCCGGCCTCATCGAACTCCTGGTACGCCTTGGGCACGCTGGACTGGTTGGGGATGGTGAACATGCGCATCCAGCGCCCGAGCAGGCGCAGGGTGTTCACCGCATTGAATGACTGGGAGCCGCCGCTGACCTGCATCACCGCCAGGGTACGCCCCTGGGTGGGCCGCACCGCGCCCATGCTCAGCGGCAAGTGATCGATCTGAGTCTTCATCACGCCGGTGATCTGGCCGTGGCGCTCGGGGCTGCACCACACCTGGCCCTCGGACCAGATGGCCAGCTCGCGCAGCTCCCTTACCGCCGGGTGATCGTCGCCTGGCACCTGGTCCGGCAGCGGGAGGTCGGAAGGGTCGAAGATTCGCGTCTCGGCGCCGAAGTAACGCAGCAGCCGCGCCGCCTCCTCTACTGCCAGGCGCGAATAGGAGCGTTCGCGCAGCGAGCCATAGAGCAACAGGATACGCGGCGGATGGCCCAGCGGATCGGGCAAGCCCTGGCCGGGCTGCCGAAGAGCGAAGCGCTCATCGAGGGCCGGCAGGTTGTCAGGGTCGGTAAGCGTGCGAAGCCTCATGTCGCCTCCTTCATGGCGTGGGTTTGCAGGAAGAGCAGCGCCACCAGGGCAGCCAGCCCCAAAACGGACGAGAAAAGCAGCGCCTGGGTGCCGAAGCGCTCGATCAACAGGGCGAAGGCCAGCGGCGCCAGCGCCTGGCCGAAGCGTGCCGGCACCATCAGAACGCCCTGGCGCAGGCCATAGCCGTGAGGACCAAAGGTTGCCAAGGGCAGCGTGCCCTTGGCGATGGTGAGAATGCCGTTGCCGCCACCGTGCAGCAGCACGAACAGCGTGGCCAACGGTGCTCCCAGCGTCATCACGCCGAGTGCGCCGATGGGATGCGCCACCACCGCCAGCTTTGCCGAGAGCAGCGGATGAAAGCGCTTCAATAGCGAGAATTCGAGCAGTCGCGCCGCCACCTGGGCCGGCCCTACCAAAGCCGCGGCGGCGATGGCCCCGGCCGGTGTCAGGCCCGCGATCTGCAGCAGCCATGGCAGATGCGCCGCCATGGCGGTGCTGACGAACCAGGTCACGGCGAAGACGAAGGCCAGCAGCGCCATGGGCAGCCAGGTCGAATTCGCCTCGGCCGTTGCCGCCTCGGCATGGGTCATGGGCGGCTGAGTTCCGAATGGAATCAACAGACGGTTGAGCGGGAGGCCCAGCAGCAGGTGCACCGCCGCCCAGGTAACGCAGGCGTTCTGCCAGCCGAACTCGACGTTGAGCCAGCCGGTGATCGGCCAGCACACGGTACTGGCAAAGCCCGCCAGCAGGGTAATGCCGGTAATGGGGCCACGCGCCTCGCGGCCGTAGAGCCCCGCCAGGGTGGAGAAAGCCGATTCGTACAGCCCCATGCCCATGCCGACACCGATCACCAGCCATCCCGCCCACAGCATCATGGGTCCAGCGGCCAGCCCCAGCAGCACCAGGCCCAGGGCGAATACCAGACTCGATACCGTCAACACGTCGCGCCCGCCGAAGCGATCGATGCGACGACCCACCGCCGGCCCCAGAAGCGCCGACACCACCAGCGCCGAGGAGAACGCCGCAAACACCGTACCCGTGGATAATCCCAGGTCTCGCGCCATGGGCACGGCGAGAATAGCCGGAAGATAGTAGGTCGAGCCCCAGGCCAGGGTTTGGGAGACGCCCAGGGCAATGACCACGCGAGTGCGACCGTTCATCGAATACCTCGATCAACGAGGCATCCAGACCTAAAAAAACGTTCCGCACTCATCCTTCCCGCCCCTCCTGGTTCACCCGATTTACCGTCGCACCGCCCGCCATGCGGCGGCTCTCGAGGATGCAGTCCGTGGCCTCCAACCAGGCATCCACCGCCACCTGAAAGGCCGCCCGTCCCTTTTCCGTCAGCGCATAGACCTTGCGCGAGCGCCCCTGCACCACCTCGGCGCTCGAACTCAGGTAGCCACCCGCTTCGAATTCGTTGAGCATCGGATAGACCGTGCCCTCTGACGGGCTGCAGCAGCCCTTGGTGCTCTTCTCCACCGCTTGCACCACCTCATAGCCATGCATCGGCTTGCGGTGCAGCACGCTGAGCACGAAGAACTTCGACAGCGACATCTTGATCGTGCCGCGCCAGTAGGAAGGGTCGCTGTAGTCGGGGATCCGGCGGCCGGCGGCCGGTTCGGATTTCGCTTTAGTCATGGCTGAGAACCTATACCTCGAGGATCGAGGCGTCAAGAAGAGGCACCATAACGCCGCCGCGCGTAGTCGAGATAGCCACCCGGGGTAAAGCCGGTGACGGCCTTGAAGTCGTGGATGAAGTGCGCCTGGTCGAAGTAGCCGGCGGCGAAGGCGGTATCGGTCAGGGAGCTGGCTGCCCCGCCCTGCTTGATCAGCTCGCGACTGTGCGCGACGCGCAGCAGTCGAGCATAGTGCTTGGGTGAGAGCCCCATATGCCGCTGGAACAACCGTTCCAGGCGGCGCTGGCCGAACGGCAGCTCGTCAACCAGCGCCGTGATGCTGCCTTGGCCGTGGCATTGCCGTAACCACTCAAGCGCCACGGGCAGTGCCGAGGGCGCTCGTTCTCCATGGCGCAGCCTGTCCAGCAGGTACTCTTCCAGTATTGTCAGGCGTGCTGACAGGTTGGCTTCCTGACCCAGTCGATCATGCAGCGTCTCGAGCTCGAGCCGGCGCAGGGCGTCTCCCGGCAGCATGTCTCCACCCGCCAGAACCGACAGCGCCTCGCCGACGAACGGAAAGCCCATACCCGGCAAGAAGCGTACGCCGAGCAGATCGAGCTCTTGCCCTACCTTCAGGCGTGCAGTGCGCCGCTTTGGAGAGTCGATCCAGCAACCTCCCTGCACCCGTTCGCCATCTCGTTCGAGCGCAGCACCAAAGTTGAACAGCAGCCCCGTGGCACCATCCGGATGCAGCAGTTCTATACCACCAGCATCCTCGCCAGCTCGCCCCGTGGCCCGCCAGAAACACTGCACAAAAGGGCGCAGCGGCGTTGAAGGCAGGAATTTCGTGAGCATCAGGCCAGCGTAGGATGCCCGCTCGACAGGTCGGAAATTTGCAATGCCGGTGCAGCCTTCCAGAGCAGGCTGGGTAACGCCACTCATGCTCGTCCCCTTTAGTGAAGGGTTAGGCCACCCACGGTTAAGCAAACAGGAAAAAGTACAACGATTTTCGAATTCTAGCGTTACAGTAGGGGCACCCATTTCTCAATTACACATTCATCTAAACGGAGCCATACATGGACAAAACGCGAATCGTGGTCGTCGGCGGCGGTGCCGGCGGGCTGGAGCTGGTCACCCGCCTCGGGCGGCGCCTGGGACGACGCGGCAAGGCCGACATCACCCTGATAGATCGCAATACGACCCACATCTGGAAACCGCTGCTGCATGAGGTCGCCACCGGAGCGCTGGATTCCAGTATCGACGAGATCTCCTACCAGAGCCATGCCCAGCTCCATGGCTATCGTTTCCAGCGCGGCACTCTCCAGGCCCTCGATCGCGATGCTCGCCAGTTGAGCCTCGCCCCGGTACTCGACGACCACGGCCAGGAAGTGTTGCCGGCTCGCACCCTGGACTATGACATGCTGGTGCTGGCCCTGGGCAGCGTGAGTAACGACTTCGGCACACCGGGGGTCTCCGAGCACTGTCACTTTCTCGACAGCCCGGCCCAGGCCGAAGCCTTCCGCCGCGACATGCTCAATACCTTCCTGCGCTACAGCGACCCCGAGCGGCGTCATCATCCACGGCTCAGCGTCGGCATCGTCGGCGCTGGCGCCACTGGGGTGGAGCTGGCCGCGGAACTCTATGACGCCTCGCGCATGTTGCACAGCTACGGCTTCACCGAGATGGACAGCGGCAACCTGGAAGTTCACTTGATCGAGGCGGCACCGAATGTGCTGCCGGCGCTGCCCGAGCGCATTCGCGGCGCCGTGCGCACCGAGCTGGAACGCCTGGGCGTGCAGGTACATACCGGCACGCGAGTGGTGTGCGTCGAGGAAGGTGCCATCGTCACTGCCGATGATCAACGCATCGAGACGGATCTCAACGTGTGGGCCGCGGGCATCAAGGCGCCCGAGGTACTACGCACATTGGGGCTGACGCTGGACCGCAACCAGCGCATCAAGGTCGAGCCGACGCTACAGAGCGTCGACGACCCCAACATCTTCGTCTTTGGCGACTGCGCCAGCTGCCCGCAGCCGGACGGTTCCATGGTGCCACCGCGAGCGCAGGCCGCCCACCAGCAGGCGCAGCGGCTCTACAAGAACCTGCTCGCCAGGCTCGAGAACGGCACGCTCAAGCCGTTTCGCTATCGCGACCGCGGTTCGCTCATCTCGCTGGCCCACTTCGAGGCAATCGGCAGCTTGATGCGCGGGGCTTCGGCACGCAGCCTGTTCATCGAGGGGCGCCTGGCCAAGTTCTTCTACGCCTCGCTATACCGCATGCACCAGCGTGCCATTCACGGCACCTCGAAGACAGCGCTCATCCTGCTCTCTGACGGGCTCAACCGCTTCATCCGCCCGCGCATGAAGCTGCACTGATCCGGCAGGTCGAAAATCTACAATTCTGCCGCTAGCGGCCAAGCTAGGCTGGGGCTCCATTCACTTACGGAGCCCCAGCCATGCGCATGAACTACTTCTCCGCCAGCCCCGCCGGTCTCAAGGCCATGCTGGATCTGCAGCAGCACGTTCACAAGGCGGCACAAGAGGGTGAACTGGGTAACGGCCTGCTGGCCCTGGTCTATACCCGCGTCTCGCAGATCAACGGCTGCGCCTACTGCATCGACATGCATACCAAGGATGCCCGCAAGGCCGGCGAGACCGAACAGCGGCTGTACGCCCTGAGCGCCTGGCGCGAAACGCCCTTCTACACCGAGCGCGAGCGCGCCGCCCTGGCCTGGGCCGAAGCCAACACCCTGCTCGCCAGTCAGAACGGCATAGAAGATTCGCTGTACGAAGCCACCCGCGAGCACTTCTCGGAGAAAGGGCTGACCGACCTCACCCTGGCGATCTGCACCATCAACGCCTGGAATCGCCTGTCGATCAGCTTCGCTGCAGACGCCGGCAGCTACCAGCCCACCTAGGCGCGGCTCAAGCGTCCAGCGACACCGCCTGCCCGGTGACGACGATGCCGCCCGACAGCGGAATGTCCACCTGCAGGCGGCTGGGCCGGCCCATTGCCTCGCCCTGCCGGACCGTCAACTGGGCGGGCGCCTGGAGCAGGCCCGCGTCGCGCAGGTAGCCACCCAGCGCCGCTGCTGCCGCGCCGGTGGCGGGGTCCTCCACCACGCCGCCCACCGGGAACGGGTCGCGGGCGTGGAAACGGTCTTCGCTCTCGCGCCACACCAGCTGCAGCGTGGTCAGCCCCTCACGCAGCATCAGTGCCTTGAGCCGCTCGAAGTCGTACTCGAGCCGCTCGAGGCATTGCTGCGTCTTGCACGCCAGCACCAGGTGCCAGGCCCCGGCATAGGCCAGCGCGGGTGGAATCTCGAGGTCGAGTTCGTCCGCTTGCCAGCCGAGCAGCCCGCGTATTTCCTCGACCAACGCCGGCTCGGCGGGGCGATACTCCGGCGTGACCGACACCAGCGAGGCCTGCCACTCCCCTTCCACCTGGTTGACGGTGACCATCACCTCGCCCACTGCCGTATCGAGCATGTAGGTGCCCGCCCCGCTCAGCCGGCCCAACTGCACGCCGCTAGCCACCGTGGCATGGCCGCAGAAGCTCACTTCCGCCTCGGGGCTGTAATAGCGCACAATGCGCCGCTTGCCCTCGGCCGGCGCGATGAAGGCGGTTTCGGAATAGCCCACCTCGGCGGCGATGCGTTGCATCTCCGACGGCTCGGGCAACGCCTCGCCCAACCAAACCCCGGCAGGGTTGCCGCCACTCGGGTCGTTGGTGAAGGCAGCAAGGCGATAGAGGGTGCCGCTCATGGGGAGTCTCCTTGGGTGCGATGCGCTCTATCTCATCTGGGGGCAAACCATAGCGAACGCAATGGGAAGGCATGTGCTTACTCATGCCGTGTCCAAGAGTACTGGGCTACGCTCCATGTAGGGAGCTGTATTAGTGAAATAAAGGAGACTTAGCATGGCTGATCAGCCTCAACCAAACGATGGAAACGAGGGCACACCCGGTGGAAAAGAATCAGGTGGACGATCAGCTAGACTGATATGGGGCCTGCGCGCCTTCGGGTTGCTCCTGGCGCTGATTGTCTGGCTCGCTATGGGCCAGGCCGAAGGGCTCTCGCCAGATGCGCGCTGGGTCGCGACGATCGCGACCCTGATGGCGGTCTGGTGGATGACGGAAGCGATCCCGCTCTCGGCCACCGCCCTGCTGCCAATCGTGCTGATCCCGATGTTGACGGAGCACACCGTCTCCCAGGCCACGGCGCCTTACGCCAGCTCCATCGTCTTTCTTTTCCTCGGCGGCTTCCTGATTGCCATTGCCATGGAGAAATGGAACCTGCACCGGCGCATCGCCCTGTTGACGCTGTCCCGGGTCGGGATCTCGCCGAAGCGGATCGTACTCGGCATGATGCTCGCCACGGGGTTTCTGTCGATGTGGGTATCCAACACCGCAACGACGCTGATGATGCTGCCGATCGGGCTCTCCGTGCTAGCCCTGGTCGCGGAGCGCAGCGGTGAGGCCACCGCGACGGCCGCCGCCGGCCACGACCACCACCGGGCCGGCCACGTCGACTTCATTCATGACGAGAACATCAAGCGCTTCGGCGTCTGCCTGCTGCTGGCAATCGCCTGGTCGGCCAGCATGGGCGGCCTCGGCACCCTGCTCGGCAGCCCGCCCAACGCCATCGTTGCCGGCTATGCCGCCGACGAACTGGGCCGCAACATCGGCTTTCTCGAATGGATGATGCTCGGCGTACCGCTGGCCTTCACCTTCATTCTGGTGGGCTGGGTACTGATGACCCGGGTGCTCTACCGCTTCAACGTCGCGGAAATCGCCGGCGGCAAGGAAATGATCGAGGGAGAAATCCGCAAGCTCGGCGCGCTCAGCCAGGGCGAGAAGATGGTATTGCTCGTCTTCGGCTCGGCCGCGTTCCTGTGGGTCGTGCCCGGCGTGCTCGGCAACATCCCGGGGGTGGGCCAGTGGCTCGGGCCGCTGGGTAATCTCGATGACACTGCCATCGCTATCGCCGCCGGCATCGCCTTGTTCATTCTGCCCGCGCGAGGCCGCAGCGAGATGGTGCTCAATTGGCAGGATGCCGAGGACGGACTGCCCTGGGGTGTGTTGCTGCTGTTTGGCGGCGGCCTAAGCCTTGCCGGCGCTGTCGCGGGGACCGGCCTCGATAACTGGTTCGGCCAGCAGGTCACGGGACTCGGCATGCTTCCAATCATCCTGTTGGTAGCCGCCGTCGCCACGATCATTCTGTTCCTGACCGAGGTCACCAGCAACACGGCCACGGCCGCGACCTTTATCCCCGTGCTCGGGGGCGTGGCGGTGGGTATCGGCGCCGACTCGATGACGCTGCTGATCCCGGCAGCCTTCGCCGCGACCTGCGCCTTCATGCTGCCGGTCGGCACGCCACCCAACGCCATAGTGTTCGGCACCGGTGCGGTCACCATCGCCCAGATGGCACGGGGTGGGGTCGTACTCAACCTGATCGGAATCGTATTGATCACCGCCTTCTGCTATCTGCTCGGCGGCTTTGCGCTGGGGCTACAATTCTAAGCGGGTGGTACGCACGGCTTCTCGGCCTGGGTTGGCGCAAGCGCGGCCACTCCAAGACTGTATTGGAATCCACAACAAGAAAATCGGGGCGGCACATGAAAGTCAAACGCATCATGGCCAACACGGCGACATCGGATCTCGACCAGGCGGCAGCCTTCTATGGAGGCATCCTGGGTCTCGACCTGCTCATGGATCACGGCTGGTTTCGGACATACGGCTCGAATGAAAAAATGATGGTACAGGTGAGCTTCGGCAGCGAAGGCGGCTCGGGTACTCCCGTGCCCGATCTCTCCATCGAAGTCGACGACATCCAAACGGCGCTGGCACGCTTCGAGAAGGCCAACATAGCCATCGAATACGGGCCCGTCAGCGAGCCCTGGGGCGTACGGCGCTTCTTCGTTCGCGACCCGTTCGGAAAGCTCGTCAATGTTCTGCAGCACGAATGAGCGGTGGGCGGAAGAGAAGGGAAAACGAGAAGAGAGGCCTCTGCAGGCCTCCCTTCTCGACTTTCCATAGACAAATGTGCACTCGCAGCTAACTCACCATACCGAGCAATCAGCGCGGGCGGAAGTTGAACTCCTGGCGCGAGATCGCGCCGTTATGGTCACGATCCAGGATGACGAAGACTTCAGGCAGAGTGCCTGCCTTGGCCTCTTCACGTGAAATGCGGCCATCGCCATCCCGATCCAGTTGCTCGAAACCATTCTGGCCGGAGGCGCTCGACGAAGCGGTAGGCGGTATCAGCTGCTCTGCGCCCATTTCAGCAAGGGCGACACCGGAGGACAGTGCCAGAGCAAGGAACAGTGCGGTTTTTTGCGCTTTCATGGTGTCTCTCTCGTTTCCAATCACAGGGGGTTGAGGTCCGACATTCTCGTGACGACTGGACTCCGGAATGCCGACCGATGGTTGTATTCTATAGATCACCAATCACTGTACCAGACCCTTATTTTTTAACGTTGCGTTTCCCCCTGGAAACGAATAATGTACCGCTACTTCCCCTTCGGTGTTGATGCGATGCACGACCTCAACGACCTCTACTATTTTCATGCCGTGGTCACGTACCAGGGCTTCTCGGCGGCCTCGCGCCACATCGGTGTGCCCAAGGGAACGCTCAGCAAGCGAGTCGCACGCCTCGAAGAACGCCTCAAGGTGCGCTTGCTGGAGCGCTCGACGCGCAAGATCCGTACCACAGACGTAGGACATGCCTTCTACGAACACTGCCAGACCGTGCTCGCCGGTGCCGAAGCGGCAGAAACGGTGGCGGCACAGGCCTACGCCGAACCCAACGGCGTCGTACGGCTCAGTTGCCCGCAAGGCCTGATCCAGAACCTCATCGAGGAAGTCCTTCCGGCGTTCATGAAGACCTATCCCAAGGTCCGCGTGCACATGATGGTCTTCGATCGTCGCGCCGACCTGATCGAGGATCGGCTCGATGTCGCCATACGCGTGCGCAGCAAGCCGGACATGTCCGATGCCTCTCTGATCATGCGCCCGCTCGGGCAGAATCACCTGGTGATGGCGGTAAGCCCGGCCGTACATGCCGCCTGCAAGAGGGGGCTGACCATCGACGAGCTCGCCGATGTGCCGACCCTCTCGATGGGGGGAGAAACGGACGAGGTTCGCTGGGAGCTGACAGGGCCGAACGACGAGACCCGCGTGATCGCCCTGCGCCCCCGACTGATGTGCAGCAACTTCGACATGCTGCTTGCGGCAGCGTGCCAGGGGCTTGGTGTGGCACTCTTGCCCATACACATCTGCCGTGTGAGCTTTGCCAAGGGGGAACTGGTACATGTACTGCCCGAGTGGCGCTCACCCTTTGGCACGATCCAGGCGGTCTTCTCCAATCGCAAGGGCCTCGTCCCTGCGGTAAGGGCACTGATCGATTTTCTCGCCCAGGCCATACCCTGCAAGCTCTCGGTCGAGGCCTGAGGAGTCAGTAGTGTTAAGAGGCGAATAGGCAAGTATTGCAACGAGGTGAGAGTGCGCACGATTATCGAGAATGCTCTTTCGTCAGAAGACGGCAACGTCATCGACTCTGTCGTGGCGCTTTTTCAACCACGCACGCTCGATAAAGGGGAGACCCTGCTTCATCAAGGCGATACCTGGAGCCAGGCCTTCGTGATCGAACGAGGGCTCGTGCGGATGCACCTCATTGGAAGTGATGGCAAGGACTTCAACAAGAACTTTCTCCCTGAAGGGGCGCTGTTTTGTCCCATCACTGCCGAGATGGAAAATCAGCCTTCGCTCTTTGCCATCTCGGCACTGGAAGCGTCCTTCATCTGGCAGGCACCGGTTTCGGCGCTTCGCTCCATGCTCGAGAAGCATGACCTGTGGGAACCGCTACGCAGCGAGCTACTGGCACGGCTGGTGAATCAGAAGCTGCAACGTGAGCATGACCTGCTTACCCTTGATGGGAAATCCCGGTACCGCCAACTCTGCCAAAGCCAGCCGCATCTCGCCGCTCGCGTGCCAGTGGCGCACCTGGCAAGTTATCTGGGCCTGACGGATGTGTCGCTGTCGCGGATTCGTCGGCAACTCAAAGAGGAGCAGGAATGAACATTTGTTAAGGGACAGTGCCGCCCGGCGCTCTTAGAGTCGTCTTCGTCACCCCTCATAGAGTGTGCGCCATGAAACTCCACAGGACTCCTCAAGTTGCTGTTGCCTGTCTCGCCGGCCTTCTCCTGCTCGCGGTCGTCATGTTCGTTGCGATGCTCGTCGGTAAGGAGCCACACCCACCCGCCATGCGAGGCCCCTACCTTGGTGCAATCAGTGCACTATCGCTCGTTTCCATCTGGTTGCTGATCGCCCAGGAGCGCGCTGGCATCTGGGCTGGCATGCTCGCCCTTCTGACCTTTCTACCGGCGGTTGGGCCGCACAAATTCTGGACGGAACCTGCTGCTCTCGCCCTTGCGCCACTGATCATGGTCGGCTCCCTTCTGCTTTGCGCTGGCGCTGCGAGCCTCTTTCGGGCCGACCAACGGCATCGGACGCCTAGCCGTGAAAGACTTGGCTAAAACGTGTTGATCGCCCAACCATGAAGGGCCACGGCCAGGGCGCGTAATTCAATCAGTGCCTTTATTCGCCCCATCGGCTTGCAGCAAACCGGCAGCAAGCTGCCGAAAAGCCTCGACGGCCTTTGGAAGAACGGCGCGGGGCTCGTCGGCGGCGGCGATCCACAGGGCCGCGTTGAGCGCCGCGCCGTTGATCAACCGGGCCGCTGCCTCCGCATCCACCGGCTTGACGGTACCCTCGTCGATAAGAGCCTGGATGGTTTGCGTCGTGCGCAGCAGGCACGCATTCTGGTTGGGCCATTGTGATGGATCGCCGAGCACGGCCGGCCCATCCAGCAGCATGATGCGCTGGACTTCTGGCTCCAGCGCCATTTCGATATAGGCCACCCCCTCCTCAAGCAGCCCGTCCCAGCGGCTTGCCGCCTGATCCTGAGCAGCCAGCATCCTCGCCACCATCTCCCGGTCGATCTGGTCGACCACGGCCTGCAGCAATCCCTGCTTGCCGCCGAAGTTATGGTAGAGCGCCCCTCGCGTCAGCCCCGCTTCAGCCGTGAGCTCATCCATCGAAGCTGCCGCATAGCCTTTGGCCGCGAAGGCCTCCCGAGCTGCTCGAATGAGCTTGGCCCGGGTTTCCTCCATCATCTGCGCACGTTTCGTCGCCACACTCTCTCCTCGATTGTAACTCTCGATTCCACATACACAGCGTATGCGAATTGACATACGGCGCGTATGTGTCATTCTATCTCACATACGGCCCGTATATAAATACCACTTACAGGAGTAACACAATGGCGAAGCGCGATGCAGTCTTTCCTGCCGGACGGCAGGCACTCTACGAGATCAACCGCTATTCGGCGGCGATCCGCTCGGGCGACTTCCTGTTCGTCTCGGGCCAGGTCGGCAGCCGCGAGGATGGCTCTGCCGAGCCGGATTTCGAAAGGCAGGTCCAGCTTGCCTTCGACAACCTCACGGCCGTTCTCGAAGCCGCCGGCTGTACCTTCGACGACATCGTCGACGTGACCACCTTTCACACCGACCCTGCCGCCCAATGGGAGGCGATCGACAGGGTTCGCACCAAGGAAATCGGTGAACCACCCTACCCCAACTGGACCGCTGTAGGCGTGAACTGGCTAGCGGGCTTCGATTTTGAAATCAAGGTCATCGCTCGCATTCCCGAGCCTGCGCGATAGGGCCACGTCTCATCCCGGATACACCGCCGCTGGAGCAGCGGCGGTGTATCTACTCCCATTAACCCAAGCATCTCTGAAGGCTCACTACTCTATACTGCAGCGAACGTGAACTTTCACCGCGCACGCCAGGTTCACTGAGCCGGACGAAGGGCGGCCGGAAGCCATGTGGAGGCTCCCATGGACGAAGACCTCGAACGCATGACCCGCGAGCAGTTGATCGAGGAAGCCAAGCGATTACGCCAGGGCATCCGTGAGCATCGTGACTGCAGCCGGCACGACCTCTGCTGGCACCATCCTGCGCTATGGGGGTTGCTGCCCGACAAGACCGACCCGATGCCCGTGGTACCGGAATGGCCGGAATTCATCAGGGGCTGCATCAGGTACCGCCAGTCGCTCGATGAGCAGATGCCAAATGCCCCGCGGTCCGATGAGCCGTACGAAGAGTGAGAACAACCGAGGCTTACCGATATGACCTCCGAGTCGATTGCATCAACCCGCTCCCCCATCGTGCTAGCACCGGGGGCCGGCCGTGGGTATCCGATGGGACGCATCACCGCCCTCTTCAAAGCCGATGGCAGCGAAACCGACAATCGATACTCCATTTCCGAATGGTGGCTCGAGCCCAAGACGAAAGGCCCCGGTGCACACTGTCACGATGAAGATGATGTCTTCTACGTCCTCGCCGGCACCATGAGCTTTCTGCTCGAGACCGAGTGGATCGATGCCTCGGCGGGTAGCTTCGTATTGGTACCCGGTGGCACGACGCACGATTTCGAGAATCGCAGCCCGGAACGCGCCGGCGTGCTGAATTTCTCCGCTCCCGGCGGTTTTGAACCCAACATGCCAGCGATCAGCCAGTGGTTTGCGCAATATCCCCCAGGAGACACTGATGGCTGACACTCCCTGCTCCCTCTCGCACCACGCGACAAAGTTGATTCAGCGTGCGAATCCGTTACAGCGCATCCGTAACCTCCCATCGTCGTAAGCCATTTACTACATGGATGTAATCCATGACCTCAATCAAGACGGACTAGGCCATTTTTGGGCTAGATGACATAGCGCACCCAAAACAATGGGGTTACGTTTAGTAAAAAAGCAGGGAGGGAGGCGGCGAGATGAAGCGCATCGTCATCTGCGCCGATGGCACTTGGCAACGCCCCGAAAGTGACGATCCAACACATGTGCTGCGCCTGGCACGAGGTATCGCCTCGGGCTGCGATACCGACACCAAACAGGTCGTGTACTACGACTGGGGCATCGGCACCGAATGCAACAGCATTCGCAGCGGTACGAGCGGCACCGGCATCGACAAGGGCATCATGGATTGCTATCGCTTCATCGTGCACAACTACGAGCCTGGCGATCAGCTCTTCCTATTCGGCTTCAGCCGTGGCGCCTATACCGTGCGCTCCCTGGCCGGGCTCATCCGCAACTGCGGCGTACTGCTACGGCTCTATGCCGACAGAATTCCCGAGGCTTACCAGCTTTACCGGCAACGCTCACGGAACTCGGCACCCGATGCCGATACCTCCATCAACTTCCGCCGTGCCTATGCCGTGGCGGATAGAACCGAAATCGAGTTCATCGGCGTGTGGGATACCGTCGGCGCATTCGGTATTCCCGCGCCGTTCCTCGGTACCCTGGGCACCGAGCGCTACCTGTTCCACGACACCGAACCCAGCAGCATCATCCGCCACGCCCGGCATGCCGTTTCCATCGACGAGAACCGCCAGGACTTCGAGCCTACGCTGTGGTCAGCCAAGCCCGGCATTGACCTCAAGCAGGTGTGGTTCGCCGGCGTGCATACCGATATCGGCGGCGGCTACCCGCAGCATGAGCTCGGCGACTGCGCTGGAAAGTGGATCGCCAACGAAGCCGAACGCTTCGGGCTCACCTTCGAGCCGCACTTCCTCGCCTCAATGAACCCGAGCCACAGCGGCCGGCAACACGACGAATACAAGGGCTTCTACAAGATCATGCGCCGCGCGCAGTACCGCACGCCGGAACCCTGCCTGCACCAGAGCGTACGCCTGCGCTGGGAAGACCCACACGTGACCTACCAAAGCCCGGCGCTGAGCCAACTGCTCGACTCGGTGGATGGAGATTGGGGTAAGGTGGAGTTGGTGGGGTGAGGGTTGGACACGACAACGGAGGAGACGATGGCCTTCCACAATCCGGATCCTAAAATGCGGGCAATTGAACAACGCAACGCCCGAGTGAAGGCCGATCTGTTCGTCAGGCTGATTGGTGGTGCGTGGCGCAGACTTCGCAAGGGCGCCCTGAGGCTGTCGAGGGGGAAACAGCGCCGCGGCCCCACTCACCGGGGCCGCTGACAAAAGAGTTCACCTTACAACGTCTCTTCCAGCAGCATGGCCAACCGCCTGTGATGCAGGGCATCGGCAGCCGCATCGTAGCTGGGGGCGTCCTTGGCCGTGAAGCCGTGGGCGGCGCCCTTGTAGAGTTCAGTGGTGAAGTGCACACCGGCCTTGGCCAGCGCCTCGTCCATACGCGCGATCTGCTCGGGCGGCAGCAGCTCGTCCTTGTCGGCGTGGCCGAGATAGACGCGCCCCTCGATGGCCTCGACCACGTGCACGAGGGAGTTCGGGTCGTCGGCCTTGGCCAAGTTGGCCGAATGGAAGCCGGCCGCTACGGCAACGCGCTCGGGGTGTGCGGCTGCCATGCGCAGTGCGAAGGCGCCGGTCATGCAGTAGCCCACCACACCTATCTTTCCCTTCGCGAACTCCCTCTCGTTATCGATGCAACCCAACAGGGCAGCGAAGTCGCGGGATAGTGCCTCGGGCGTCAGACGGCCGGCGTACCCGAACAGCGTCGGACGCACGTCGGGGTCGCGGAAGGACTTGCCCTCCGGCACGACGGGACCGCGCGCATCGCGGTAGTAGACGTTGGGCATCAACACAGCGTAGCCGTTGTCCGCGAGCTGCTGGGCTTTCTCGTGATAGCAAAGGCGCAGGCCGCCGATATCGGTGAACAGCACCACGGCCGAAAGAGGACGGTCAGCACTCCCGGGCGTGAAGATATGGGCGTCGATGGTGCCGTCGGCGGCGGGGATTTCGATAGCGCGAGACATGGCGGGCTCCGGGGTTGTGGATGCCAAATGGATCTTGTCAGGGACGAAAGCCTTTGCATACGACTCTAACCATAGACAAGCCCGACTGGCGAGGGCGTGGCTCTCCGCCGCGAGCCTCCTGCTGCGCTGAAGCTCGCCAGACCATGAGCGCGGAGAAGCATGTGTCAGTGCGTTGTCGATTACGTCGCAGCTCGCTCGAATACTGGCTGAACTTGCAAACCACGAGGATGAGCAGATGCGCAAAGTGATCGTTGGCGCGATGGTGTCACTGGACGGGGTCATGCAGGCGCCCGGCGGGCCACAGGAAGACCCGACAGGCGGTTTCCACTATGGCGGCTGGGTCGCGCCGTTGGTGGACGAGGTGTTCGGGGAGGAGATCGACAAGCTGTTCGGCCAGCCGTTCGACCTGCTGCTCGGGCGCAAGACCTACGAGATATTCGCCGCGCACTGGCCCTATGCCGAGGAAGGGCCGGACGACTCCATCGCCAAGGCCTTCAATGCGGTCAAGAAATATGTGGCAACCCGCAAGGGGCTGGAGCTGACCTGGAAGGGTTCGGTGGCGCTGCGCGATGCGGCGGACGATGTCGCCAGACTGAAGCAGGAAAAGGGGCCGGCTCTGGTTACTCAGGGCAGCACCGAGCTGATTCAGACGCTGCTTGCAAGCGACCTCATCGATGAGATCAACCTGTTCATCTGCCCCGTGGTGCTGGGGAAAGGCAAGAAGCTGTTTGGCGATGGTGCAGCGCCGGGGGCTTTCAAACTCATCTCCCATCGTGTGTCACCCAACGGCTTGGTGATTGCGAAGTATGAACGCGACGGAGCGGTGAAAACCGGAGACTTCGCCATGGAGCAGCCGACTGCAGCGGAAGTGGCACGCCGCGAGAAGTTGCAGCGCGAAGGCTGAGGTCAGGTCAAGTCAGGGCCGCCACCCGCCCTGCCGGATCGCCCTACAGCCGGCAACCTCAGGGTTGTAGAGGTAGAGCCAGGCGGAGCCGAAGGTGGTGGCATGAATGGCCCGGTGGTAGAGCCCGGCGTGCGGCTGGCGCGGGCGAAAGTCCTCGAGCCTGTCCAGCGAGGTGAGCAGCCTGGCATCGACTCGGAACACCTCCACCTCGACCCCGCGTGAGGGTTCAGGCTTGGCCCCGGGGAAGGGACCGAGATCGTAGAGGGTGGCGCTGGTCAGTCGGTCGCTGCCCAGGAAGTCGGCCCCTTCCAGCCAATGGTGGTTGCGCAGCCCACGCTTCAGGGTGCCGTAGACGGCTACCAGCGGGGTGCGGGAGATGGAAAGCGCAGGGGCGAACATCGCAGGCTGGCTCCCTGATGGTTCAGAGCATGGATGAAGTCTAACCCAGCGTCATTACGATGGCGAAGGAGACCCTTTCACTTTCAATGACGAAGGCCGGCTGACCACCTGCCCCCGCATCGAAAGGGAAACGGTCACATTGCCCACGGAAAAATGTCGTACGCTTACCCGAAGGATCAGCGAGAGGGAGCGAACCGATGAAGCTATGTGCCGTGCAATACGCCTCGGTTACGGGCGATGTCGAAAGCAACGTGGCGCGCCATGTCGAGTTCGTCGAACTGGCAGCGTCGCATGGCGCCGAGCTGATCTTCTTTCCCGAACTTTCGCTGACCGGCTACGAGCCGACGCTGGCCAAGGACCTGGCCACCCACGAGGAGGACCCGCGGCTGGACGTTTTCCAGCGCCTGAGCGATACCCATGGCATCGTGATCGGTGCCGGCCTGGCGCTGGTCACCTCACGCAAGCCGCGTATCGGCATGGTGGTTTTCCAGCCCCAAACGGGGCGCCACGCCTATGCCAAGCAGCGGCTGCATGAGGACGAGCTGCCCTACTTCTCCCCCGGCGAACGGCCAATGCTCATCGAAACCCGCGAGCACCGCCTGGCGCTGGCGATCTGCTATGAGTCGCTGCAGCCCGACCATGCCGCCACGGCGGCGAGCCTTGGCGCGGATGTGTATCTCGCCAGCGTGGCCAAGCAGCCGCAGGGAATGGATGAGGCATACGCCTACTACGCCACTTTCGCCCGCGAACACGCCATGACGATTCTCTTGGCAAACTGCGTGGGGCCTTGCGACGGCGACACCGGCGGCGGCCGCTCGGCAGCATGGAACGATCGCGGTAGTTACGTCGCCGCGCTCGACGGCTTGCAAGAAGCGATCCTCATGCTCGACACTGCGACTCTGAGCACGCAAGTGCTGGCTCCCGCTTCGCCGGCGGCATAGCGCTTCTCTTCAAGGCCGTAACCGGCCCGTTTGGAAACGCCCCCTCCCCCAAGTAAATGGAATTGATCGAATGCTGACAATGCTGCTGCTGTTGGTCGGTCTTGCGCTCTTGATCGTCGGCGCGGAGGGCCTCGTTCGGGGCGCGTCGCGCCTGGCTGCGCAGGTGGGAATCTCACCATTGATCATCGGGCTTACCGTAGTGGCCTTCGGCACCAGCGCTCCGGAGCTCGTCGTCAGTATCAAGGCTTCCCTCGATGACCAGGCGGGAATCGCCATCGGCAACGTGGTGGGCAGCAACATCTTCAACGTGCTGTTCATCCTGGGCATTTCGGCGCTGATCGTGCCACTCGCGGTCGCCCAGCAGCTGATCCGCCTGGATATCCCGCTGATGATCGGTATCTCGCTGCTCATGCTGCTGCTGGCGCTGGATGGCAGCATCGGCCGGGTGGACGGCGGGCTGTTGTTCCTGGGGCTGGTCGCCTATACCGGCTTCCTGCTTTGGCAGGGGCGGCGCCAGTCAGCGCCCGACGAGCCGGAGACCAGCGAGGAGAAAAGCCATCATTGGGGGCGCGACTTACTATTCGTCGCCGGTGGGCTCGCCATGTTGGTGGCCGGCTCGCGCCTGTTCGTCGATGCTGCGGTCACATTGGCCACCTGGCTCGGCGTCAGCGAACAGGTGATCGGGCTGACCGTGGTCGCCGCCGGCACGTCGCTGCCCGAAGTCGTCACCTCGATCGTCGCAGCCCTGCGTGGCCAGCGCGACATCGCCGTGGGCAACGTGGTCGGCAGCAACATCTTCAACCTGCTCGGCGTGCTCGGCCTGGCCGGCCTGATCGCTCCAACCGGCATTGCCGTGACCGATGCCATGCTCAGCCTCGACATCCCGGTGATGCTTGCCGTGGCCGTTGCCTGCCTGCCGATCTGTTTCACCGCCAGCGCCATCAACCGTTGGGAAGGCGCCGTGCTGCTGGGCTACTACGTGGCCTACACCACTTACCTGATCCTGGCCGCCACCCATCACGATGCCCTGGCCGGCTTCAGTACGCTGATGCTCTATTTCGTGCTGCCGATTACCGCCCTGACGCTCACCGTGCTGGCGGTTCCGGAGCTGCGGCGTACAGCGAAAAGGGCGTAAGAGGGCCGCCGGCTTTGACTCGCCAGACGCTCGAGAAGTATCAAGTCTTGGTCTATCTGGCGTGCATCGCCCTGGGCCTGATGATGGGCACGGCCCTGCCGGAGCGGGTTGGCGTGTTGGAAGCGTTGCTGTGGCCGCTGATGGGGGCGTTGCTCTATGCCACCTTCACCCAGGTGCCGCTGACGCAACTGCGCGTCGCATGGCGTGATCCGCGCTTTCTCGCTGCGGCCGTGGTGGGCAACTTCGTCCTGCTGCCCCTCGTTGCGTGGGGCTTGTCGAGCCTGTTCGCCGCCGAGCCGGCGGTTCGCTTGGGCATGCTGCTGGTCCTGCTGGTGCCCTGCACCGACTGGTTCATCACCTTCTCACATCTGGGAGGAGGCAATGCGCGCCATGCAATCGCCTTTGCCCCGATCAGCCTCTTGCTGCAAATCGCGCTGCTGCCCGTCTATCTCTGGCTGTTCCTGGATGAAAGCCTGCACCTCGCCATGGTACAGCGCGAGATGCTGCAAGCTTTTGCCGGGCTGATTCTGCTACCGTTGCTGCTGGCCTTCGTGACCGAACGCTGGGCCCGGGGGCAGCGCCAACGCGAAGCGGGTGTCGAGCGGCTGGGGTGGCTGCCGGTACCGTTGCTGGCGCTGGTGGTGTTTTCCATCGCTGCCACGCAAGCCGGTGTCGTCACCGATTCGTTGCCCGAACTCGGTGGGCTGCTGCTGGCCTTCGTCTCCTTCCTGATCCTCGCGACGCTGCTGGCTCGCCTGCTGGCCCAAGTGTTCGAGCTGCCCAATACCCAAGGGCGCGTGCTGGTTTTCAGCCTGGGCACGCGCAACTCCTTCGTCGTGCTGCCCCTGGCACTCTCTCTCCCCGCTTCCTACGAGCTGGCAGTGGTTGCCGTCGTGTTTCAGTCGCTGGTCGAGCTTATCGGCATGGCGCTCTTCCTGTGGTGGGTACCGCGGCGGCTCTTTCCCACGGCGCCTTGATGCTGGCGCGCTCCCGCGAGCCGCCCTGGCTTCGCGCACGGGTATCGACAGGCAGCTATACTCGTTACGTTACGTACTGCCTCGTTACGCCATGGTACCGAACCATGCGATCCTCAAGGGTTTTGCCCATGCCTGTTTACCGAAATCTCGGCTGGCTCCTTCTCGCCCTGCCACTGACCGCGCTGGGGACAGTCGACCCCCAACCGCAGGAGGTCGAGGCAAAGGCCGAGGTGCTGGAGCAAGTGGTGGCGCCCGATGTAGAGGTCACCCAGCCGGTGGAACCGCTCAGTGAGCAGGAGGTAGAAGTGATCGACCCGGAGGGCAGCGACCCATTGGAAGAGCCGGTCACCTGTCTGGCGCGCACCATTTACTGGGAAGCGAAGGGCGTGCCGGGCCTCGACATGGAATCGGTGGCCAACGTGGTGATTAACCGCCTGGCCAGCGAAGAGTTTCCCAATACCGTCTGCGAAGTGGTGAAGCAGGGCTCCGAGCAGAGCCCCTGCCAGTTCTCCTGGTGGTGCGACGGCCGCCCCGACGACGTAGTGGAAGACGACGCCTACGAAATTGCCAAGGAGGTCGCGCGCCGAGCCCTCAACCAGCAGCTTCCCGACCATACCGACGGGGCTCTCTACTTCCACGACCGAACCGTACATCCGCCGTGGGCGAACGAATTCCTGCTCACCTCCGAGACCGAAGCCTTTATCTTCTATCGTCCCAACGACACCGCAAATTGACGGTGCCTTTACCTATCGGTGCAAAGTGATACGGTTCCGGGCCGGATGCCGTTTGACGCAGCGCGACGTAAGCAACCACCCTAGTGTTACAAGAACGAAAAAGGCAGTCGGATAACGACAACAAGACAGCCCCGCAGGGGCGGTACGATTAGGAGGTACGCACGCATGTTTGTCTCACTCATACCCCGCACCGCCGCCGTTTCCGATACTCTGCATGAAGCGGATATCGAAGCGTTGCTCGATGGTTTGATGAGCGACAAAGGCCTGAACCGGCAAGAGCGCGACGAACTACTCGACCTGCTGATTCTGGAGCGGGCGGAGATCAAGCGTCAGCTCAACCGTCTGCGCACCGAGCAGGCCTGATCGCCCAGTGGCCTCGCGCTACCGAGCCACAGCGTCAGGCCCTATCGCTCAGTAGTGGCGAAAGGCGGCCATCACATGCCCCACCAAGGTTTCGCCGGCCTGGTTGAGGCCGGTCCGCTTGACCAGCGTCAGCTGGTACTCACCCAGCGCGGGCAACTGGTCGGGATCGATGCGCCGCAGCGGTGGGCGCACCAGACTCTGCGGGAAGGGGGAAACCGCCAGGTCGGCAAGCATGGCCGCCTCCTGGCCGGCGCAGTGCTCGCAGGAGTAGGCGATGCGAAAGCTGATTCCGGCCCGATTCAGCGCTTCCAGCGCCATGCCTCGCCAGGCACAGCCCTGGTGCGCCAGGGCCACCGGTAGCGGCGAGCGCTGGGCGGCCACGCCCCCTTCCCGTCCCACCCATACCAGCGGCTCGCTGTGGACGATCTCACCGCGCGCCTCCTGCCCGGGATTGCCAGCGGTGACCAGCACCAGATCGAGCTCGCCGGCATCCAACCGGGCGAGCATCTCCCGGCTGCTACCGACCACCACATCGACCTGCACCGCCGGGTGCGAGCGTGCGAACTGCGCCAATACCCCGGGCAGGATGCGTGAACCCACATCGTCGGTGGTACCGAAACCCAGCCGGCCCGCCACCTTGGGCGCCAGAAACTGCGTTACCGCCTCCTCGTTGAGCGAAAGCAGGCGTCGGCCATAGCCGAGCAGCACTTCTCCTTCCGGCGTCAGCCGCACCTGACGGGCTTCACGCACGAACAGCGCCTGCCCAAGCGTCTCCTCCAGTCGCTTGATCTGCATGCTCAGCGCCGAAGGTGTGCGAAACACCTGGCGTGCGGCCCGGGTGAAGCTGCCGCATTCGGCGATGGCGACGAAGGTACGCAACACATCGGTATCGAGCAGCGGCGTGGCGGCATTGGAAAGCGCGGCTTGAGTCATTGGCCTATCCTTCAATTTTTCTTAAAAGACAATGTAGACCTTTTCGCTGGATTGATCCATCAAGCCGAGCCAAGCTCTCTTTCAAGAGGTCGCGACCCTCCCTTCACCCGAAAAAATGACGGCAGCCGCTCCGGCGGATGCCCGCCAGGAGGTGCGACATGAGTCAGTACGAACCGCTGCGCCAGCCCCAGCCAACCGCCAGCAAGCGCCCTGCCCCACCACCACGGCCCGACTTCTACATGCCGGCCATGCCCCCGCTGGGGCTGATTCATGCACTCGAGACCAAGTGGTGGGAGTACCGTCGTCGGCAGCAATTTCGCCAGCGCTTCCTGCATCTGCTGGCCTACGACGACCACATGCTCGAGGACATGGGGCATTGCCGTGAGGACATCCTATGGGCCTTGCGCCTGCCGCTGAAGGACGACGCCACAGAAGCGCTGATGCGCCGTCGGGCGATGCGCAAGGTACAGCAACGGAGCTGATCGCTCAGGTGCCAAGCTGCTCGCCTTCTGAGGACGCTTCGGTGAGGGCCTCGGCGCGCCGCAGCAGGAGGCGCTCCTGCTGCGGCGCCAATGCCAGGCCGAAGCGCTCGCGCAGCACACCGGGCAGCTCGCCGGCAGCGATCCGCCGAAGCTCCGGTGGCTCGCCCGGGCGGAAGGTCTTCAGCTCAAGGTCGGTCAGCGCAAACCGTACCTCCGCGCCGTTGTGCTGAGCCACGATTCGCCGCACGAAGGGCGATGCGGGATGATGAGATGCCAGATAGTTGTATTCGGCGGAGTCGGCGCGATAGGTGAGTTCGTCACTGAACTGGTAGATGTTGAACCACTCACCGAGGCGCTTATGACGCAGCAGCCAGTATCCCAGCGGCGAGCGCTCCAGGCGATACTCCCAGGGGCCGTGACTCACCTCGTTGCCGGCTTCGAGCAGGATCGGCTCACGCGGGCCGACGTTGCCGACGCCGACATCGACCATCCAGTCGCGGTCTTCCGATTTTACCACCAGCATCGTATGACCGAGCGGGGTGACGACGTTCGCATCCTCGCCCATCAGCATTCTCGCGTTGCGCCCCGCGACCTCGAAGCCGAGCCGATCCAGTACCGTGGCAAACAGCGTGTTGTGCTCATGGCAGTAACCACCGCGCCGACGCCGGACCAGCTTCTCCTGCAGGCTCCCCAGGTCGATGCGGATCTCGCCGCCGGTGACGACATCAAGGTTCTCGAAAGGCACCGCGGCGAGATGCGCCTGCTGGAGCCCCCTCAAGGTTTCCAGGTCAGGGGACAGCGGTCCCCGATAATCGATGCGGGTCAGGTAGGCCTCGAGATCGAGCGCCGGGGTCTCCCACCGGGTCGATTCATGAAGGGGATGTTCGGTCGTGGCAGCCTGCATGACGCTCTCCTTTTTCGCTCAAGGGCAATCGTTAAGCGCAGGCTAATACCTCAAGTTGACTTCAGGTAAAGAGAACGAATTTCTATCGGCCTTATAGTCTTTGCGATGCCAGCTCCTGGCCCATTATTCAACCTAGTGGTTGACAATTGGCTGAGCCCCAACTATTTACACCCTATGGTTGAACATGACGACGCACACCTGGACCGGGTTTTCCACGCCCTGGCCGATCCGACTCGACGCGCCCTGCTCGAACGGCTGGCGGCCGGTGAGCGCAAGGTCGGCGAGCTGGCCGCGCCGTTCGCCATGTCGCTGGCCGCCGTTTCCAAACACGTGCGCGTGCTGGAGCAAGCGGGGCTGCTGGAACGACGCATCGAAGGACGGACCCACTACTGTCGGCTGCGGCCTGAGCCACTGGCCGAAGCGGAACAGTGGCTGAGCTTCTACGAAGGCTTCTGGGACGCGCGACTTAACGCACTGGAAGCGGCGCTGAAGGCCGCCCCAGGCAGCGACCTGACAAAGGAGGGGCAAGATGGATGACAGCGACTACGGCGAGAAGATTGCCGAAGAGAGCATCCGCTTCGAGCGCCTGCTGCCGGGGCCGATCGAACGGGTCTGGGCCTACCTTACCGAATCCGACAAGCGTGGCCTATGGCTCGCTCCCGGCACCATGGAGCTGCGACGGGGTGCCTCCTTCTCCCTGCACTTCCACAATAGCGAGCTGACACCCGACAGAACGCCACCCTCCGAACGCTTTCGCCAGTATGACCGCAGCTTCACCACGCAGCACCAGGTGCTGCGCTGCGAACCGCCACACTTGCTTGTCTGGACCTGGGGCGGCGGCAACGAAGCCCCTTCGCAAGTCACCTTCGAGCTCAGCGAGGCCGGCGGCCAGGTGCGCCTGGTCGTGACGCACCGTCGTCTCGCCGATGACGACACCCGGGTTACCGTGGCCAGCGGCTGGCATACCCACCTCTCCATTCTCGAGAACGTGCTGCAGGGCGAGCGTCCCGTCCCCTTCTGGCCCACGTTCGAAAACCTGGAGGAGGAGTACCGATGCCGAATCACATCGCCCCGCAGCTGATGTTCGAAGGCAATGCCGAGCAGGCGATGCGTTTCTATGTCTCGCTGTTCGACGACTCCGAGATCGTCCGGCTCGAGCGCTACGGTCCCGATGGACCGGGCAAGGAGGGCAGTGTCGTGCAGGCCGAATTCACCCTGGCGGGCCGGCGCTACAGCTGTATCGACAGCCACATCCAGCATCCCTTCAGCTTTACGCCCTCTATCTCGCTGTTCATTGAATGCGAAAACCGCGAAGAGTTCGAGCGCCTGCTCGAGCAACTGTCGGAACAGGGTGAAATGCTGATGCCGCCAGACAACTACGGTTTCAGCACGCGCTTCGCCTGGCTCAACGACCGCTTCGGCGTCTCTTGGCAGCTAAATCTGGGAACAACACGACCTGGCCTGAGCGGAGAAGCGCCATGACCCAGTCTTTTGCCCTGCCCCCCATCGTCTCGATGGATGAGTGGCAGGCAGCACTCGAACGCCAGACCGCCAAGGAAAAGGAGTTCACTCGTGCTCGCGACAAATTGAACGCCGCCCGGCGCCGTTTGCCGATGGTCGAGGTGCGGTCCGACTACGTCTTCGACGGGCCACGAGGAAAGGCCACCCTGCTCGATCTGTTCGAGGGGCGCCGCCAACTGATCGTCTATCATTTCATGTTCGGCCCCGACTGGGAGGCCGGCTGCGACGGCTGTTCCTGGGTGGTGGACGCCATGACCCACCCCGCCCACCTGAACGCCCGCGATACCACCCTAGTGCTGGTCTCCCGGGCGCCGCGGGAGAAACTGCTACGCTATCAGGCGCGCATGGGCTGGCAGCACCCGACGTGGTATTCATCACTAGGAAGCGATTTCAACCAGGACATGGGCGTGACGAGCTGCAACTGCCATGCTCCGGATGCCGATCGCGGCGAACGCCATGGCATCAGCGTCTTTTTGCGTGACGGTGAACGTGTCTTTCGCACCTATTTCAGCGGCAAGCGCGGCGTGGAATACCTCGGCAGCCTGTGGTCCTACCTGGACCTGACGCCCTACGGCCGCCAGGAGATCTGGGAAGACTCACCACCGGGCTGGCCGCAAACGCCGCCCTACGTGTGGAACCGCCGGCACGACGAGTACGAGACGTGACCACGCGTACGGCGAGCCAGGAAACAACGACAATAGAGGGAAACCATGACCATGAAGACCATCGGCCTGCTCGGCGGCATGAGCTGGGAATCCACCGTCAGCTACTACCGGGCGCTCAACGAAGGGGTAAAGGCCGCCCTGGGCGGACTGCACTCGGCCAAGCTGTGCCTGTACAGCGTCGACTTCGCCGAAATCGAAAGGCTGCAGCACGCCGGCGACTGGGACGCCACCGCCGAGATCCTGTGCCAAGCCGCCCGCAGCGTGGAAGCCGGCGGTGCCGACTTCCTGCTGATCGGCACCAACACCATGCACAAGGTCGCCCCGCAGGTGGCCGAAGCGGTCTCGATCCCGCTGCTGCATATCGCCGATGCCACGGCACAGCGACTCGCTGGTGACGGCATTCGTCGCGTCGGCCTGCTTGGCACCCGCTTCACCATGGAGCAGGACTTCTACAAGGGGCGGATCGCCGAAGGCTTCGGCATCGAAGTACTGGTACCCGACGAGACGCAGCGCAGCCTCGTGCACGAGGTGATTTATCACGAGCTGTGCCTGGGGCAGGTAAAGGAGGCGTCGCGTCAGCGCTACCTGGAGATCATCCAATCGCTACGCGAGAGGGGCGCCGAGGCGGTGATCCTCGGCTGTACCGAAATCGCCCTGCTGGTGCAGCAGGGCCATACCGAGGTGCCGCTCTACGACACCACGGCCATACACGCCGAAGAAGCGATCAAATGGGCGCTGAAAAAATAGGCTTCGCCTGCAGTCTGCGAATAAGCCTAGGCGTAGGTATTGATATGGGTGCCTACCATTCCTTCGTTGGCCAGCTGCGGTGCCACCGAAGCTGAAGACATCAGGGCAGCAACCTGATCCTTCTGCATGTCCAGGGCTTCCTTGTAGACCTCCAACTGCACCTGCTGCGCGGCCTGGGCCTGCTGCATGATCATCGACTGGCCCACGATGGCGTTGACGGCTGAATCCATGTCCGTTTCTCCTGTTCTTGGTTCTTCTGTACTCCCAAGCTAACAGCGAATGGGGGCAATGGCAAAAAAGCGCAGCCCACCGAGACGTGCCGCGCTTTTTGATAGCCTTCAAGCTTAAGCTTAGGCAGTGGCCAACGGCCGCGTTCTCACGCCCATTACAATCATCAGCGCGGCCAGCAGCAGCACCGCACCGCTGGCGGCGAACACGTTGAGGGCTCCACCCAGGTCGAAGATAAGTCCCCCCGCAGCCGCCCCGGTGGCGATCGCCAGGTTGATGGCGGCCACCAACAGGCCGCTGGCACTTTCGGCCTCATCGGGCACCGTGCGGGTGAGCCAGGTCGACCACGCCACGGGTATGGCACCGAAGGCCAGGCCCCACACAGCCACCAGCGCGGCATCGGTGGCCGGCGTGCTTTCCAGCACCACCAGTGCCACCCCGAGCATGCCCATCAGCAGCGGCATCGAGATCATGGTCAGGCGCAGGCTGCGCTCGACCATCCAGCCGCCCAGGTAATTACCCGCGAAATTGGCTACGCCGAAGCCCAGCAGAATGGTGGCCACACCGCTCACGCCAACGCCGGTCACGGTCTCGAGAAACGGCCGAATGTAGGTGAAGAAGGCAAAGTGGCCGGTGAAGACCAGGGCCGCGGCCAGCATGCCCAGGCCGACCCGCGGCCGCATCAGCACGTCGAACAGGGTGCGCAGGCGGGTCATGCCGCTGGGTGCCATGCGCGGCAGGGTGAGGAATTGCACGATCAGCGCCAGCACGCCCAGCAGCGCCGCCATGCGGAACACGTCGCGCCAGCCGAGCAGGTCACCGAAGTAACTGCCCAGCGGGGCCGCGGCGATGGTCGCGGCGGAAACGCCGCTGAACATGATCGACAGCCCCCGCGGCACCAGATCCTCGGGGACCAGGCGCATCATGGTGGCGATCGACATGGTCCAGAACCCGCCCAGCGCCATGCCCAGCAGCACGCGACCAAGCAGCAGCACCGTCAGATTGGGGGCAAAGGCTACCATCAGGTTCGAGGCCACCAGCAGTGCTGAAAAGCCCAGCAGCACATGTCGCCGATCGATGCGCCGGGTGGCGGTCGAGATCAGCAGGCTGGTCAGCAGCGCCACCGCGGCGGTGGCCGTTACCGCCTGGCCCGCCATGCCTTCGGTAATACCCAGGTCTGCCGCCATGGGCGTCAGCAGGCTGGCGGGCAGGAACTCCGCCGTGACCAGCCCGAACACACCGAGGGCCATCGAAACGACTGCCCCCCAAGCGGGCCTGGCCCGCTGTGCTAACTCGTTCATCGTTCGTTCTCCTTTCCTAGAGAAGCGTTCGTCAGGAACGAGAAGACTAGAGCGAGCACTTCGGACGTTCTATATTAAAAGCTCTTGAATGTTTGATCATTCGTCCGATTCGAATAAAAAGCGTATAAAGACAGCGAGGAACGCGAGATGCCTAAGCCGGAATTGCCCAGCGACCTGGTCAGCGAGCTGCTGCTCGGCATGCGCCTGCGCGGCATTGCCTATCGCCGTATCCAGCTCTCGCCCCCTTTGGGGGTGGAGTTCGGTCAGGTGGAGGGCTGGGCGCAGTTCCACTTCGTGGCCCGCGGCCCCGTCTACCTGCGCAGCCCAAGCGGCAGCGTTCATACCCTCTCGACCGGCGATGCGCTATTGCTGCCTCGCGGCGGCCTGCATGCCCTGCTCTCCACCCCCGATCAGCCGGCCCAGGACATCGCCGCCTTCGAAAGCGCCAGGCTGTGCGAGGCGGTCAGTGCGATCCGCGCCTGCCCGAAGGGCTGCACGCTCGACGGCGCCCTGACCTTCAGCGGCTGCATGGAGTTCGACCTGGGTAGCATGCATGCACTGGTCTCGCTGATGCCCGAGGTGATGTACGTCGGCACCTTGCTCGAGCGCCAGCCCGAGATATTGCCCATGCTCGAGGCCATGGAGCGCGAGGCGAGAAGTGAACGCGCCGGCTACGCCGCCATCCTGGCTCGGCTTGCCGACGTGATGGCCGCATTCATCGTGCGGGGCTGGGTGGAGTGCGGCTGCGGCGATGCCACCGGCTGGATAGAGGCCCTGCGCGATCCGCGCCTAGGGCGCGTCATCGCCGCTCTGCATCGCGAGCCGGGGCGCAACTGGACGGTAGCCGAACTCGCCGCCGAGATGGGCAGCTCGCGCTCGGTATTCGCCGAGCGCTTCCTGGCGGTAACGGGCATGACCCCGCACCGCTACGTGACAGAGCTGCGCATGCGTCTGGCGGTCCAGTGGATCGGCCGCGAGCGCCAACCGATCGAAACCGTCGCCTACCGCCTGGGCTATGGCAGCGCGGCCGCCTTCAGCCGCGCCTTCAAGCGCATCCACGGCTACCCGCCCGGGGCGCTGCGCCAGCAACACGAGGCCAGAACGGATGCGCCCACGTATGAACCCACCGCCAGGAGCCCCCATGAACGAAGCCCAGTCGCTACAGCGGGCCATTGATGAACCGGTGCATCTGGCGGAGTACGACCCTGGCTGGCCGGCACGCTTCAATACCGAGCGCACGCGTCTCCTCGAGCGCTTCCCGGCCGAGCTGCTCGACGTGCAGCACATCGGCAGCACCGCCATTCCCGGCATGCCGGCCAAGCCCATCATCGACATCATGGCCGGGGTCGCTTCCATGGCCATGGCCGAGGCCCTGTTCGAGCCAATTCTTGATCACGGCTACGTGACCTCAGTCGAGTTCAACGTCAGCCTGACCGACCGCCGCTGGTTCATGCGCCACGCCAAAGGCCGCCGCACCCACCACCTGCACGTAGTGGTGCACGGCGACGACCTGTGGCACCAGCGGTTGGCTTTTCGCGACGCCCTGCGCACCGATGCGGCGCTGGCCACTCGCTATGCCGCTCTCAAGCGCGAACTGGCTTCCCGCCACCAAGCGGACCGCGAAGCCTATACCCTGGCCAAGGGAGACTTCATGCGCTCGTTCGTCGAATCGGGCTGACATCGCTCGCAACCCTTCAGCCGAGAATATCGATGCCCCGGTGCCCTTCCGGCACACCTTCCACCAGGATCACGTCGCCCACGGCATTGGCGGTGCGTAGCGGCAGGATGCGCCGGTAGGCCTTGGAGCGATACCAGGCCCGGGCACGCTCCAGGCTGGGGAAACCGAGCATGATCGTATCGCCCTGCCAGTTGCCTTCCAGCACCTCGGTGGGGCCGCCGTGGATCAGGTAGCGACCGCCGTAGGGCGCCAGGGTGGCATCGATCTTCTCCAGGTACTCGACGATCTCCGGGCCCATGGTGACGTCTTGCAGGCGGGCGATGGCGTAGGCGGTCATGGCAATGCTCCTGTGGTGGGTTTCGCCATCAGCTTCACCCACCGCGCAGAGCCTGGCGATTACCTGCGAGGTAATGGCCAGGCATATCGCTTGGCGCTAAGGAAATGCTGGACAAATAGCCGAGCGAGATGAAGCGCAAGGCGCACGGAGCACAGGAACCGGAGCATATGGGGTATATGTGAGGATTCCGCGCACCGCGCAACGCAGCGATTCGCTTGTGTAGGCATTTGCGCAGTGTTTCCCTAATCTGGTGCCATGACCACGAACTCCCCCACCCCAGGGCAGCTGTTGAAGGAGTGGCGCCAGCGGCGGCGGCTGAGCCAGCTTGCACTCGCCGCCGAGGCCGACATCTCCCAGCGCCACCTGAGCTTCGTCGAATCCGGCCGCGCCACGCCCAGCCGGGAGATGCTGCTGCGCCTGGCGGAGCAACTGGGCGCTCCCTTGCGCGAACGCAACCGACTGCTGCTCGCCGCCGGTTACGCCCCGGCCTTCGGCGAACGCGGCATCGACGCGCCCGAATTCGAAACGATCCGCGGCGTGATCGAGCGGCTGCTGGCGAGCCATGCCCCCTACCCGGCGCTGGCCGTCGACCGCCACTGGCACCTGCTGCTGGCCAATCGACCGCTCGGAGCGATGCTCGACGGCATCGACGCTGAACTGCTGAAGCCCCCGGTCAACGTGCTGCGGCTTACGCTGCATCCCCGCGGGCTCGCGCCACGCATCCGCAACTTCCGCGAGTGGCGTGCCCACATTCTCGAGCGCCTGGCACGGCAGGCCGAGACGACCGCAGACCCGGCGCTCATCGAACTCGCCGAGGAGCTGAAGGGTTATCCGGTACCCGCCGGGGCACGCCCCCATCTGGCGAGGGCGACATCAACCCACGGCGGCATCGTCGTGCCGCTGGAGCTGGAGATGCCGGATGGCCGCGTGCTGTCGCTGTTGAGCACCACCACGGTGTTCGGTACGCCGCTCGACATCACCCTGGAGGAGCTCGCCATCGAGTCGTTCTTCCCGACGGACGCGGCTACCCAGGAAGTGCTGCAGCAGTTGGCGGCGGCCTCCTCCGGCTAGAAGGAAAGACAGATCTTGCCGAAGTGCTTCCCCGCCTCCTCATGGCGGAAGGCGTCGGCGATCTCTTCCAGAGAAAAACGACTGTCGATGATCGGACGTACGCCGCTGGCTTCGATGCCACGCACCATCTCCTGCTGGTGGATACGGCTGCCGACGATCAGCCCCTGCAGACGCGCCTGCTTGGCCATCAGCTTGGCGGTGGGCACTTCGCCGCCGCGCCCAGTCAGCACGCCGATCAGCGAGATATGACCGCCGATGCGCACGGCGTCGATGGACTGCGGCAGCGTACCCGGCCCGCCGACCTCGATAATATGGTCAACGCCCTGGCCGTCGGTCAGCGCCTTCACCTTCCTGCCCCACTCCGGCTCGGCCTTGTAGTTGAGGGTGTGATCGGCGCCGAGCTGCTTGAGTCTTTCGATCTTGGCGTCGGAAGACGAGGTGGAAATCACCCTTGCCCCCATCGCCTTGGCGAACTGCAGGGCGAAGATGGAAACGCCGCCGGTGCCCAGGGTGAGGATGGTGTCGCCGGCCTTGAGGTTGCCGTCCACCACCAGCGCGCGCCAGGCGGTGAGGCCCGCCGTGGTCAGCGTCGCGGCTTCCTCGTGACCGTAGCCCCGTGGCGCATGGGTGAACCAGGTGGCCGGACGAATCACCTGCTCGCGGGCGTAGCCATCGACACCGTCGCCGGGGGTGGTCTTGAAATCACCGACCCGCGCCGGCCCGTCCAGCCAGTAGGGAAAGAAGGTAGAAACCACCGCATCGCCAACGGCGAACTCCTCGACGCCCTCGCCCACGGCCTCGACCACGCCCGCACCGTCGGACATGGGAATGCGGCCATCCTCGGTGGGCATCTTGCCGGCCACCACGCCGTAGTCATGGAAGTTGAGCGAGCTGGCATGCACGCGTACGCGTATCTCGCCAGGCCCCGGTTCACCCGGCGCCTCGCGCTCGCCGACTTGCAGCTGGTCCAGCCCACCTGGGCTCTTCAAGGTCACGACTTTCATCTCGGCACTCCTCTATCCTCATTGCCTTTCGCTTTCATTGAGAGTGCCAAGAGACTAGCCCATCATGCCGGCGGAAGCGCAAGGCTCACCCTGTTTGTCTATCCTCGAGGCAAGGTTCGGCTTGCACGGCCTCGGCGACGTAGGCCATGAAGGCGCGAATGCGTGCCACCCGACGCAGGTCTGGGTGGGTCAGCAGCCACAGGTCGGTGGCGAGCTCGGGAATCGGCTCGCCGAGGCGGACCAGCGTCGGTTCGACGTCGGCCAGGTAACAGGGCAGCACGGCGCGGCCGAGCCCATCACGGGTGGCGGCCAGCATGCCGAACATGGTATCGACGCGATAACGGCAGTGCTCGTTGGCCCCCTTCTCGGCCATCCAGGCGTCGAGCGCGGCATAGCCCAGGTGACGGTCCGGCCCGACCCAGGCATCGACAGCGCCATCGCCGAGAGCATAGACGGCCTGGGCGATGGTACCGATCCGCCGCCCCACCAGATGCTCCGGCGGTGACGACGAGGGCCGCACCGCCACGTCGGCATCGCGCTGGGAGAGATTGAACAGCTCGTTGGAGATCGCCACCTCGAGAACGATCTCGGGATGCGCGCGCTGGAAGCCGGCGAAGATCGGCGACAGCAGCCCCATCAGCAGCGTATCGGTGGTGGTCACGCGAATGCTGCCGGAGAGGAGCAGGTCTCGCCCCGCCACACGGCGCTCGACACCCAACACCTCGGCCTCCACACGGGCCGCGGTAGCCGCCAGGTCCTCTCCTGCCGGGGTCGGCACGTAGCCCGTGCGCGAGCGCTCGAACAGCGCCACGCCCAAGCGTCGCTCGATGGCGTTCAGGCGGCGAAAGACCGTGGCATGGCTGGCTCCCAGCCGCCGTCCGGCGCCGGAGAGCGAACCCGCCTCGGCGATGGCCTGCACGATACGCAGGTCGTCCCAGTGCAGCGACTGCTCATTCACGGCTCCCTCCCATCCAGCGCCGGCATGGCTCGGCTCCGGTCGCTGCTCAGAATTCGGTGACCACGGTCACGCCAACACCCTGGAACTCGTCCATGCTCGTCAGCGCCTTGATCGACTGTTCCAGGTCGATCCGTTGGCCAACCAGCTTCTCGGGCGAGAGCTTCCCAGTCTGGATCATGTCGAGCATGGCGCCGTAGCGATAGGCCTGCATGCCGTGGCTGCCCAGAATCTCGAGCTCATGGGCAATGACCTTGCTCATCGGAATGGCCGGCGTGCTGTGATCGGCCAGCATGAGCCCGACCTGAACGTGCTTGCCGCGCTTGCGCAGATTGCTGATCGAGTTGAAGCAGGTGGCGGGGTGTCCCAGCGCATCCAGCGACACGTGGGCACCGCCGCGCGTCACCTCGATGACCGCCTCGGCAACGCTCGCCACCTCGGTCGCGTTCACGGTGGCGACCGCGCCCAATTCACGGGCCAGCTGGAGCTTGTCTCCCGAGATGTCGACGGCCACCACGTTGGCGCCCACGGCATTGGCGATCATGATCGCGGACAGGCCGACGCCGCCGCAGCCGTGCACCGCCACCCACTGCCCCGCGGATGCCTTGCCCTGGTCGACCACGGCGCGAAACGACGTCACGAAGCGACAGCCCAGGCTGGCCGCTGTGGCAAAGTCCAGCGTCTCCGGCAAGGCCACCAGATTGGTATCCGCCTGGTGGATGCCCACGTACTCGGCGAAGGAGCCCCAGTGGGTGAAGCCAGGCTGGAACTGACTGTCGCAGACTTGGTGATTCCCCGAGTAGCATTCGGGACAGCTGCCGCAGCCGCCGACGAACGGCACCGTGACGCGATCGCCGACACGCCATTGCGTCACGTCCTTGCCCACCGCCTCGACGATGCCCGCCAGTTCGTGCCCCGGGACATGGGGAAGCCGGATATCGGGATCGTGCCCCATCCAACCGTGCCAGTCGCTGCGGCAAACGCCCGTCGCCATCACCTTGACCACCACGCCGTGTGTTTCCGGCGTCGGGTCGGGCAGGTGCTGGATTTGCGGCGGAGCGGAAAAGGCCTCGTAGACCACGGCTTTCATCAAGGTCCTCCCTGGCAGGCTGTTCAGATATGCAAAGTCGGTTGTCATTCTTTGGGAATATCGGATCGTCAGCGTACAGCATAGCCTGAAGGCAAGCATCACGTAGGCCAGCGAAGCGGAGACCCAAGATGCATGCCCTGATCGTGTTCTGCCACCCCGAACCCCACTCTTTCAACGGCGCCCTGAAGGACGTCGCCGTCGAGACCCTGCAACGGCAGGGCTACCGCGTCGAGGTCTCGGATCTCTACGCCGAAGGTTTCGATCCGCTGGAGAGCCCGGTTCATTACACCGACCGTGCCGAACCGGAGGCGTTCCTGCCCCTTACCGAGCAGCGTAGCGCCTTCGAGGGCGGCACCCTGCCCGCCGACGTGCAGCGCGAAATCGAGCGGCTCGAGCATGCCGACCTGGTGATCCTGCAGTTCCCGCTGTGGTGGCACGCCCAGCCGGCCATGCTCAAGGGCTGGTTCGACCGAGTGTTCGTCTACGGCGGGCTCTACTCCGGCCGCATGCGCTACGACCGGGGGCGTTTTCCCGACAAGCGGGTGCTGCTGTCGGTGACCACCGGCGCCCCGGCGCCGACCTTCACCCGGCATGGCCGCAGCGGCCATATCGTGGCACTGCTGTGGCCGATCCACTACTCGCTTTACTATCTGGGCGTTAGAGTGCTGCCGCCCCAGGTCACCTACGGGGTGCAGGGCGGCGGGCTGAGCTACCAGGACGAGGCAGCGTTCCGTGAGCGCCTGGAAGCGGAGAAGTTGGCCTGGGCAAGGCGGCTGGAAAGGCTCGACGGCGAGGCGCCGATTCCCTTCGCCGGCTGGGACGACTGGGACGAGCAGGGCAAGCTCAAGGCGGGGCACCCCGAGACCTGGCGCTTGTGAATGCCCGGGTAAGCGTCACGCACGGGGCAGGATGACGCTCACCTCGGTGCCCTTCCCCGGTGCGCTGACGATCTTCCACGCTACCCCGTGCCGTTCGCAGATTTCGCGTACGATCGACAGCCCCAACCCCGAGCCATCGCCCCTGGCGAGGCTGGCCCGGGTGCGGTAGAAGCGCTGGGAGACCAGCGGCAACTCCTCCTCGGCGATACCGACGCCGTTATCGATCACCACCAACCGCACCCCCTGCGGCAACGCTTCGGCGTCGAGACGCACCCAGCCCCCGGCGGGGGTGGCGCGCAGGGCATTGTCGATCAGGTTGGCCAACAGCCGGTCGATCAGCCCCAGGTCGGCCTCGACCTGGGGCAGCGAGGGGTCGCAGGTTACCGTCAGCGAGATGCCGGCCTCGCGGGCCTGATGCTGGAACTTGCCGACGATGTCGTGGGCCAGCTCGGCCAGCGCAAACGGCTCGCACTGCAGGGGGCGGTCGTCGGCGTCCAGCCGCGCCAGGGTCGAGAGCTGCTGCGCGAGACGGGTCAGGCGGTCAGCATTGTCGAGAATTGCCGTCAGCATTCGCCGGCGGCCCTCGTCGGCGGCTTCCGCGACCAGCAGCTGTTCGGCATAGCCACGTAGCGAAGTCAGCGGCGTGCGGAAGTCGTGCGAAAGGTTGGCTACCAGCTCACGCCGCTGGCGATCTGTCTCACGCATGGCCTGGAGCTGTGCCTCGATGGTCCCGGCCATGTCGTTGAAGGCCCGGGCCAGGCGACCCAGCTCGTCGTCGCGGGGCGCGGCAATGCGCTGCCCGTAGTCGCCGTTGGCGAATCGCTGTACCGCCGTGGTCAAGCGCGAGAAGCGCCGGGTCAACAGCGCGAACCACACCAGGCCGAAGACCCCCGACACCAGCAGCGCCATCAGCCCGGCCGCGACCAGGGTGCGGGTAATGGAGCTGGTTCGCAGCATGGAGAACATCGACGCTTGGCCGGCATTGGCGAGATCGACGTAAAGATAGCCCTGGCGGCGTGCCTCACCATGCTGGATGGGCGCGACGGAGAAGATTCCCGGTTCGGCACCGCAGGGCGCCGTCGCCAGCACGGGCAGCATCGGCTCTTCACTCAGCAAGGTTTCCAGCGCCCGAACCTCGATCCGTCGTCCCACTCCGCAGGCCGGCTCGGCGTAGTCGGCGATCACCCTGCCCTGCTCATCGAGCACATACAGCGACAAAGAGGGATTGATCGACAGAATATGGCGGGCCATGTCGCGTGCGGCAGCGCTTTCGGGACCTTGCCACAAGGCCGGCTGCATGACCTGGGCGAGATTCTTGGCGAGATCGATCTCCATCCGCTGCTGCAGTTCCCGGGTGAGCTGGTTGAACTGGCTGATGGCGATCCAGGCGGTGGCCACCGACAGCAGCAACAGGCTGGTCAGATAGACCAGCGCGATACGCGCATAGAGGCTGCGACCCAGCCGCCCGCAACGGCGCAGCAATCCCCTCATGAGCGCTCGGCGCCCGGCCCGGACGGCGGCGAGCCCTGGCACTCCGATGTCTCGGCGAAGCGATAGCCCACGCCCCAGACGGTCTGAATGAAACGCGGTCTGGCCGGGTCGACTTCGATCTTGCTGCGCAGACGATTGATATGAGTGTTCACGGTGTGGTCGTAGCCATCGAATTCCTCGCCCCAGACATGATCGAGCAGTTCGCCGCGACTGAAGCTGCGCCCGGGATGGCGCGCGAAGAGCGAGAGCAGCGCGAACTCCTTGCCTGTGAGCTGAAGCGGCTTGCCATCGAGCTGGACCCGGTGCCGGTCGGCATCGATGACCAGCGGGCCGCAGACCAGCGGCGGCGTGCTGACGATGCCGTCGTCACTGGGTGCCTGGCGCTGACCGCGGCGCAGCAGGGCCTGGATCCGGGCCATCAGGATCGGCATGGCGAAGGGTTTGGTAACGTAATCGTCGGCGCCGATCTCCAGCCCCACCACCACGTCGCGGATCGCCGCCTTGGCAGTCACCATCAGCACCGGCGTCAAGCTGTCGCGACGACGTAGCTGGCGGCACACTTCCAGGCCATCCACCCCGGGCAGCATCAAGTCCAGCGTCACCAGGTCATAACGTACTCCCGCCGCCTCGGCACCGAGCAATGCCAGCGCCGCCTCGCCGTCGCGAACCCAGTCACAGGCATACCCTGCCGCCTCCAGCGATTCGGTGAGCAGCCTGCCAATTTCGGCATTGTCCTCGACACAGAGGATTCGATAGCTCATCGCCAGACTCCCGCCCGTTGCCTGCGTCCACTCTAGAACGACAGCGACGCTGCTACATCACGAAATTATCACGAGAAAAGATATCACGACGTGATGGTTCCGTGATGAACCCATGGCGGCGCCTGACTAGTGTGACCCTTGCCGCTCCGGCATAACGCTGGCGGCCAATCCAAACAAGAGGTGCAAACCGATGAACCCGTTGAACCGTCCCAAGACCGCGCTGTTTGCCACCCTACTCGCCACGGCGCTGCTGCTGCCGACCGCCGCCCTGGCCGACGAACCCATGGAAAGCGACAGCATGGAGCATGAGGCCATGAGCGGCGATGAAATGGGCAGTGACGCCATGGACAGCGATGCCATGCAAGAGAAAGGCGCGATGATGGAAGAAGATGCCATGCATGACGATGGCGCAATGATGGAGGAAGACGATCACATGATGGAGGAGGAAGACGACATGATGTCGGATGACGATGCCATGTGAAGCACGGCTCGCGGTATCGGCCGGTGCTCGTCTGTAACTTCCTCCACCGGCCGATTTTCTCGATCTTCGCTCGCAGGAGGGTGCCGCGATGCGTGTCTTCAACTCATTCATTGACACGAACAGGAACCAATCTGCCACGGTCATCAAGAGACACGGCGCCTTCACACGGGTCTGGCATTGGGTCAATGCCGCCTGTCTGTTGGTGTTGTTGATGAGTGGCCTGCAGATCTTCAATGCCCACCCCGCCTTGTATTGGGGCAAGGATTCCAGTTTCGCCAGCCCGGCGCTATCGATTCACGCCGCGACGGATGACGACGGCGAGTTGCGCGGCATCACCCAAGTCGGCCCCTACCGTTTCGATACTACCGGGGTGCTGGGCCTTTCCGGCCCGGATGAAGCCCGTGAACGACGTGCTTTCCCGGCCTGGGCGACCCTGCCCGGCCCGCGCTGGCTCTCCTCAGGTCGCCAATGGCACTTTCTCGCCGCCTGGGTCTTCGCTTCCATGCTGATCGCCTACCTGGCGTATCTGGTGCTCAGCGGTCAGCTAAGGCGACGTTTGCTGCCACGCCGTCAGGAATGGCGAACCCTCCACCATACTTTCTACGACCACCTGCGGCTGCGCTTTCCGCGCGGCGAAGAAGCGCGCCATTACAACTTGCTGCAGAAGCTTGCCTACCTGCTGGTGCTGTTCATCGTCATGCCGTTGGTCGTGCTGACAGGGCTGACCATGTCACCAACCATGGATGCCGCCTGGCCATGGCTGCTGGATATCTTCGGAGGCCGCCAGAGCGCACGCACGATCCACTTCCTATGCGCCCTGGCCCTGGTGGGGTTCTTCCTGATCCACATCGTGCTGGTGCTGGTTTCCGGCGTCGCCAACAACTTGCGCTCGATGATCACCGGGCGCTATCGCTTACCCCCGGCCCTGCCCGCGAGCGAGGAGGCTCACTTCGATGAACAGCAAAAATAGCCCCACCGATCCTCGGCGTCGACGCTTTCTGACCCGCTCGCTGCTGGCCGCGTCCGCCGTGCTGCTGACGGGTTGCGACCGGCTGTCGCGTAGCGACACCATGGGCCGGCTGTTCGATGCCAGCAGTGCCCTGACGCAGAAAGCCCAGCGCCTGCTGGCCTCGCGCGAATCCCTCGCCCGTGAATATTCGCCCGAGGACATCGCGCCGACCTTTCGCGCCAACGGCACCACCAACCCGCAGGAGGCCGCCTACCGACGCCTGGCAGCCAACGGTTTCCGCGACTGGCGCCTGACGATCGACGGGCTGGTCGAGCGTCCGCAGCGCTTTTCGCTCGATGAGCTGCGGAGCATGCCCTCGCGTACCCAAATCACTCGCCACGACTGCGTCGAGGGCTGGAGCTGCATCGGCCAATGGACCGGGGTGGTACTCGGCGACCTGCTGGATCAGGTCGGGGTGCGGGACGAGGCGCGCTTCGTAGTCTTTCACTGTGCCGATCGCTACCGCGGCGGCGACGCCTACTACGAAAGCCTGGACATGATCGAGGCCTACCATCCACAAACGCTGATGGCCTATGGCCTGAACGGCCGCGACCTGCCCATCGCCAACGGTGCCCCGGTTCGGCTGCGAGCCGAGCGCCAGCTCGGCTACAAGATGGCCAAGTATGTGATGCGCATCGAACTGGTGGAGAGCTTCGCCCACCTCGGCCGCGGCCGGGGCGGTTATTGGGAGGACCGCGGCTACGAGTGGTGGGCAGGGATATAAGCTAGCCAAGCACTACCGTGCCAGGCGCTCCAACAACGGCTGGATCGAGACGTCACGCGGCTCGCCATCGAAGTCGTCCTGAACCAGCTCCGCCGCGCGCCGCTCAAGATAGCGCCCTGAACCTTCGACCGCGGCGATACGCTGTATGTCGGCCAGTGAATCGATGAGCTGCGGGGTCAGGCGATCCAGCACCGGGCGCACCTCCTCGGCGAGGTCGGGCGGGTCGGCGAAGGTCGAGCGCCCCTCCTGCAGCCATTGATGGTGCAGGCGCCGCTGTATCTGCTTGCTGGCTTCGAACTGCTTCTCGAAGAAGCGCCGGGCGAAATCCTCGTCGACGCCAGCGGCTTCGGCATCCTCCGCCACTTGTTCGAGGATCTGCGCCTCGCGTTCGGGCGCCTCGATAGGCGCGCCACTGTTCCACTTGGACTGGGCCACCAGCGGCGCCACGTCGAGCCGCTCGTCGATCAGTCCCAGCATGCGGTCGATGGCCGCCTTGTCCTCGTCGGGCGGCTCCGGCGGCTGCATCTGACACCCTGCCAACAGCAGGGCCAAGGCAATCGCAAGCCAGCGTCCGGGATGAATGGGCAACGTCTTACGCAACGACATGGCGATCCTCGCTCGGTTATTGGAGATGCTTCGAAAGGGTACTCCAATTCGGCTCAACGCTCCCGCTGGGATTCCCGCCACTCCTCGGCGGCTTCCTCCACGCCGGGCTCGTCGCCGCGGTTGCGCGCCCCCTGGCGATAGGCCTCCTCCTCGCGGACATCGTCGATCACGCTCATCAGCTCCTCCACGTCCACGGCGCTGGTGTCATGCTCGAAGCAGCCGGTCAGCCGGCTCTCCGGATGCAGGTCGCCGGACTCATAGAGCGCCCAGATCTCCTTGCCGTAGTCGGTACCGAGCAGCTCCCGGGCGAAGCGGCCAAAGTAGCGCCGCATGTTGTCCACGTCGCGCTCGAACATCCACTCGGCGCTGTTGTTGCCGGCGGCGTCCACCGCCTGGGGCAGGTCGATGATTACCGGACCGTCGGCGGCCAAGAGCACGTTGAACTCGGAAAGATCGCCGTGCACCAGGCCGGCGCACAGCATCTTGACCACGTCGCGCAGGATCTTGGCGTAGTACTCGCGGGCCTGATCGGCACTCAGGGTCACGTCATCCAGCCGCGGGGCAGTGAAGCCCTCGGCATCGCTGATCATCTCCATCAGCAACACGCCGTCGATGAAGCCGTAGGGCTGCGGCACCCGCACGTCCGCCGCCGCCAGCCGATAGAGAGAATCGACCTCGGCGTTGAGCCAGGCCTGTTCCTGCTCCCTCTGGCCGTACTTGGTCTTCTTGGCCATGGCCCGTGAGCGGCGGCTGTTGCGCTCGCGGCGCCCCTCCTGGTACTGCACCGCCTGCTTGAAGCTGCGCTGCTTCGCCTCCTTGAAGACCTTGGCGCAGCGGCGCTCCCCGTGGGACCGTACCACGTAGACTTGGGCCTCCTTGCCGCTCATCAGCTGGCTCTCGACCGCCTCGATCAGGCCGTCGTCGATCAGCGGCTGCAATCGCTTGGGTACCTTCACTTATCCTCCTTCTGATCTCAGCGGCTATTAGCGGCTGACACGCCGGGCGCGGAACGAGCGCCCCTTGAGCTTGCCCGTGCCGAGCTGGGCGAGCGCCGCTTTGGCGACCTCGCGCTGCACGGCGACGTAGGCGCTGCGCTCCAGCACCTTGATCTTGCCCACCTGCTTCCCCTCGATGCCACCCTCGCCGGTCAGCGCGCCGAGAATATCGCCAGGGCGCACCTTCTGCTTCTTGCCGCCGTCGAGCTGCAGCGTCGCCATCTCCGGCAGGAAAGGCTCCCGTGCCAGCACGTTGCGCGGCGGCAGTTGCGCCTCCTCGAGGGGCTCGCCAAGGAACTCGTTGAGCCGCTCGAGGCGATAAGCCTCGCTCTCGCTGACCAGGGTGCAGGCGATACCGGAGCCGCCGGCACGGCCGGTTCGCCCGACGCGATGTACGTGAACCTCGAGGTCGCGAGCGATCTGGTAATTGAATACCGCATCCAGCGCGGCGATATCCAGCCCACGTGCCGCCACATCGGTGGCCACCAGGATGGAGACGCTGTGGTTGGCGAACAGCACCAGGATACACTCGCGATCGCGCTGCTCCAGATCGCCATGCAGCGCCAAGGCGGCGAAACCCGCCGCGCAGAGGGCCTCGGCGACCTCATCGGTCTCGCGCTTGGTATTGCAGAACACCACGCTGGAATGCGGCCGATGCTGCAACAGCAGTCCACGCAAGGCTTCGAAGCGCTCGGCCTCGTCCGCCACCCGGTAGATGCGCTGGCGGATGGTGCTTTCGTCATGGCTCTCGCTCACCGCCACCTCGGCCGGGTCGCGCATCAGCCCCTGGGCGACGGCCCGAATCTCGCCGCTGAAGGTGGCGCTGAACAGCAGGGTCTGACGGCTGGCCGGCGTCGCGGCGACGATCGCCTCCAGGCTGGGCTGAAAGCCCATGTCGAGCATGCGGTCGGCTTCGTCCAGCACCAGGGTCTCGAGTGCAGCGAGGTCGAGCGAGCCTTTGCGTAGATGCTCCTCCACCCTTCCTGGAGTACCCACTATCACATGCGCACCATGCGCCAGGGAGGCGAGCTGCGGGCCCAGGGGAGCCCCGCCGCATAGGGTCAGCACCTTGACGTTGGGTAATGTGCGTGCAAGCCGCCGGATCTCGCCGGCCACCTGGTCGGCCAGCTCACGGGTGGGGCATAGCACCAGCGCCTGAACCTGGAAACGCGTTATCTCGAGGCGTGAAAGCAGCCCCAGGCCGAACGCGGCGGTCTTGCCCGAGCCGGTCCTGGCCTGGGCGATCACGTCACGCCGCGCCAGCACCGGAGGCAGGCTTGCGGCCTGGATCGGCGTCATGGCGTGGTAGCCGAGCGAATCGAGATTGGCCAGCAGTTCTGGCGCCAGCGGCAGCGAGGCAAAAACCCCGTCGTTGGAGGAGTCGGACACGGAAAGAGACCTGAAAGAAATTGAGCGATGCCGAGGCGGGCAGCAAGCGAAGCGGGAGTGCCTGAAGGCACGAACCGAGGGTAAAAGGAAGGCAGGCAGCATAACAGAAACTTGGGGATGGTGTAGCCTTCTCGACCGTTGCAGGTCAGCGAGTGCTTACTGGGGCGATCATGACAGGAAGGGGGCCGGGAGGGGCATGCAACAACATGAACCGGCACGGCGCACACCGTGCCGGTTCGTCTTCAAAGGGCAAGCCAGAGGCTTGCCCTCCTCAGGTGGAGGTCAGCGCAGATTCGACACTCGCGTGGCGCGGCTCGTCCATGCGCTCCTTCCAGCCGCCGGCCAGCGCGCGGTAGAGCCCCACCAGGGCAGTGGCGGCACGCACGTTGCTCTGAGCCAGACCGTCCTCGGCGTCCAGGCGTGAACGTTCGGCATCGATCACTTCCAAGAAGTCGATCACGCCCACCTCGAAACGTACCCGCGCCTGGCGGGCCGCCTCGGCGCTGGCCTCGGCAGCGGCCTCCAGATGTTCTCGCTCGCGCAGTGCCTGGGCGTAGCGGGCGAGTGCCGTCTCGGCTTCTTCCAGCGCGAGCAGCACGGTCTGCTCGTAGCGCGCCAGGTTGGCTTCGGCATCGGCATCGGCGGCGGCCATGCGCGCGCGCACCCGGCCACTGTCGAGGAACGACCAATCCACACCCAGCGCCACCAGCCGCGTTTCGCTGTCGCGGCTGAACAGGTCGCCAGTGCTGGCAGCCTGGGTGCCGAGCAGCCCGCTCAGGGTGAAACGCGGATAGAGGTCGGCGGTGGCCACGCCGATGCTGGCGGTAGCGGCATGCAGGCGCCGCTCGGCCGCGGCGATATCGGGACGCCGACGCAGCAGCTCGCCGGGAAGCCCGACGGCCACCTGGTCATGCAACGTCGGCATCGGTGCCGGCTGCTCCAATCTGGCGATCAGCGCTCCCGGCTCGCGCCCGGTCAGCACCGCCAGGCGATGGATGATGGCGGCAATCTCCCCTTCCAGTGCCGGAAGGCGCGCAAGCGTGCTCTCGAGCTGCGCCCGGGCGCGCACGCTGTCGAACTCGGTGCCGCGTCCGGCCTCCAACCTCGCATCGACCAGTGCCAGCGACTCGCGCTGGTTCTCGGCGTTGGCCTCGGCCACTCGCAGCTGCTCCTGCAGGCCGCGCAGGCGCATGTACTGATCGACCAGCTCGCCGACCACCACCACCTGCATGGCGCGCACATCGGCGGCAGAAGCCTCGACCTCTGCCTGCCGAGCCTCCACGGCACGGCGTATGCGGCCGAAGAAATCGAGCTCCCACAGCGCGGCGACGCCGGCGTCGTAACTTTCGAAGTCACGTTGGGAACGCGTTGCCTGCGGCATCTGGTCGGCACTGGCACGCTGGTGGGCGGCACCGGCCTCGGCGGTAACACTGGGCGCCAGGTCGCGACGTGACTGCCGCAGCAGTGCCAGGCTGCGATCATGGCGGGCCAGGGCAATGCGCAGGTCGTGATTGGCGTCGAAAGCCTCTTCGACCAGTTCGCTCAGCAGCGGATCGTCGAAGCTACGCCAGAAGTCGCGCTCGACGGCTTGCGTCGTGACCAGCCCCGGCTCGGCACGCACCAGGCTGGCCGATTCAGTCAGGGCCGGTGCATGGTAGTCGGGGCCCACCGCACAGGCGGCCAGCGCGAGGGCGAGCGGCAACGGCATCAGGTTACGCATGGTTCTCTTACGTTTGGCCAGATCAAGCATGGTAAGCCCCCTCCACGGGCTGTGCGTCGCCGGGCTCGGCCTGCCCACGCGTAACCAGCTTGCGCAGGGCAACGTAGAACACCGGGGTGAGGAACAGGCCGAACAGGGTCACACCAAGCATGCCGGCGAACACCGCCGTGCCCAGCGCCTGGCGTACCTCGGCGCCGGCACCGCCGGCCAGCATCAGCGGCACCACCGCGGCGGTGAAGGTGATCGAGGTCATGATGATCGGGCGCAGGCGCAGGCGGCACGCCTCCAGCGCCGCCTCGACGATGCCACGCCCCTGCAGCTCCAGTTCACGAGCGAACTCGACGATCAGAATGGCGTTCTTGCACGCCAGGCCGATCAGCACCACCAGGCCCACCTGCACGAAGATGTTGTTGTCACCGCCGGTGAGCTTCACGCCGATCAGCGCCGAGAGCATGCACATCGGCACGATCAGAATCACCGCCAGCGGCAGCGTCCAGCTCTCGTAGAGCGCGGCCAGGGCCAGGAACACCAGCAGGATGGCGAGCGGGAACACCACCAGTGCCGCCCCGCCCTGGTTGACCTGCTGGTAGCTCAGGTCGGTCCACTCGAAGCCCATGCCCGCCGGCAGCACTGCCGGGGCAAGCTGCTCGACCACTTCGATGGCCTGGCTCGACGACAGGATCCGCGGGTCGGCTTCGCCCATCAGGTCGGCCGCCGGGTAGCCGTTGTAGCGGATCACCGGATCGGGACCAAAGGTCCGGTCGACGCGGATCATGCTGCCGATCGGCACCATCTCGCCGTAGGCGTTGCGTGTGCGCAGCCGATCGATGTTCTCCACGTCCATGCGGTAGTCGCCGTCGGCCTGGGCCATCACCTGCCAGGTGCGCCCGAAGCGATTGAAGTCGTTGACGTAGACCGAGCCGAGATAGACCTGCAGGGTCTCGAACAGGTCGGTCAGCGCAACGCCTTGGGTCTTGGCCTTGACCCGGTCGACGTGCAGGTCGAGCTGGGGCACGTTGGACTGGTAGGAGGTGATCGGGTAGCCCATGCCCGGCGTCTGCATCAGCGCACCGCTGAAGCCGTCAACGGCCTGCTGCAGTTCACCGTAGCCCAGCCCGGCGCGATCCTGGATGAACAGCGAGAAGCCCGACCCCGAACCGATCCCGAGGATCGCCGGCGGGGTGAAGGCGAAGCTGAACGCCTCCTGCATGGAACCGAACTTGCCGTTGAGCTCGCCGACGATCTCCTCGGCGCTGCGCGAGCGCGACTCGAACGGGTCGAGACCGAAGAACACCGTGCCGGTATTGGGCGTGTTGGTGAACTGCAGCGGGTTGAGCCCGGGGAAGGCTACCGCCGAGCTCACGCCTTCGGTTTCCAGTGCCAGATCGGTCATGCGGCGGATCACCGCCTCGGTGCGGTCGAGCGAGGCCCCCTCGGGCAGCTTGGCGCCACCGATCAGGTACATCTTGTCCTGGGTGGGAATGAAACCGCCCGGCACCATCTGGAACATTACGCCGGTGCCGGCCAGCAGCAGCGCGTAGACGGCGAACACCGCGCCACGCCGACGCAGGCTGCGCCCCACGCCACGCTGATACCCCCGCGAGCTGGCAGCGAAGAAACGGTTGAAGGGGCGGAACAGCCAGCCGAACAGGAAGTCGATCACTCTCGACAGGCGATCCTTCGGCGCATCGTGGGGCTTGAGCAGCATCGCCGCCAGCGCCGGCGACAGCGTCAGCGAATTGACCGCCGAAATCACCGTGGAGATGGCGATGGTCACCGCGAACTGGCGATAGAACTGGCCGGTGACGCCTTCGAGGAAGGCCATCGGCACGAACACCGCGCACAGCACCACCGAGATGGCGATGATCGGACCGCTCACCTCGCGCATGGCCTGGTGGGCCGCCGCCAGCGGGGCGAGCCCCTCCTCGATGTTGCGCTCGACGTTCTCCACCACCACGATGGCATCGTCGACCACGATGCCGATGGCCAACACCAGGCCGAACAGCGTCAGGGTATTGATCGAGAAGCCGAGCAGGTAGAGCACGGCGAAGGTACCCACGATCGACACCGGCACCGCCAGCAGCGGGATCACCGAGGCGCGCCAGGTCTGCAGGAACAGCGTGACCACCAGCACCACCAGCAGCACCGCCTCGAGCAGCGTCTTGATCACCGACTTGATCGAGTCGCGGACGAACACCGTGGGGTCATAGACGATGGTGTGCTCCACGCCCTCGGGGAAGCGCTGGGAGAGCTCCTCCATCTTCTCGCGCACCGCATCGGAGAGTGCAATGGCGTTGGAGCCGGGGGCCTGGAAAATGCCGATGGCGACTGCCTGCTGGTTGTCCAGCAGCGAACGCAACGAGTACTCGGCGGCGCCGAGCTCGATGCGCGCCACGTCCGAGAGATAGGTGATCTGCCCATCGCTACCCGCCTTGACCACGATGTCGCCGAACTCTTCCTCGGTGGTCAGCCGGCCCTGGGCGTTGATCGAGATGAGGAAGTCCGATGTGGTAGGCGTCGGCGGTGCGCCGAGCTGGCCCGCTGAGACCTGCACGTTCTGCTCGCGGATGGCGGCGATGATGTCGCCCGCGGTGAGCCCCCGCGCGGCGGCTCGATCGGGGTCGATCCACACCCGCATGGCGTAATCGCCGGCACCGAACAGCATCGCCTGGCCCACTCCGGGCAGGCGCGCCAGCTCATCGCGCACGTGCAGCGCCGCATAGTTGCGCAGGTAGGTACTGTCATAGCGACCGTCGGGCGAGATCAGCTGCGGCACCATGGTCAGGTCGGGTGACTGCTTGTCGGTGGTCACCCCCTGGCGGCGCACCGCCTCGGGCAGCCGCGCCTGGGCCTGGGCGACACGGTTCTGCACCTGGACCTGGGCCTCGTCGGGGTCGGTACCGGGGCGGAAGGTCAGCGTCATTGCCAACACCCCGTCGGAGCCAGCCACCGATTTCATGTACATCAGGTCCTCGACCCCGGTGATCGCCTCCTCCAGCGGTGTCGCCACCGTCTCGGCGATCTCCTTGGGGTTGGCCCCGGGATAGACCGCACGCACCTGCACGGTGGGCGGCACCACGTCGGGATACTCGCTGACCGGCAGCAGCGGGATGGTAATGGCACCGGCGATGAAGATCAGGATCGACAGCACCGCGGCAAAGATCGGCCGGTCGACGAAGAACTTGGCGAAATCCATGACAAGACTCCCTCCCGGCGCGGACAGCCACGTCCGCGCCGAAGATCGTTCAGGGTTTATAGCGCTTGTTCTGTTACATCGGGCAGTGGAGCCTGGCGGTCAGTGCGTGGCGGCCAGCTCGTTGCCTCCCTCGGCCTGGCCGCGCATGTCGACGCTCTCCGCCGCCACCGGCATGCCGGGGAAGAAGATCCGCTGGGCGCCGTTCACGACCACCTGGTCGCCGGGTTCGAGACCGGCGGCGACGACACGCAGTCCGTCGGCCATGCGGCCCAGCTGCACGTCGCGGCGCATGGCGCGCCCCTCCTCGTCGACCACATAGACGTACTTGCGGTCCTGGTCGGTGAGCACAGCCTTGTCGTCGATCAGCAGGGTGTCCTCGGCGCTCCCCGCCAGCAGCTGCACGCGGGCGTACATGCCCGGGGCGAAGCGGCCTTCGCTGTTGTCGAGCACGGCGCGGGTAAGAATGGTGCCCGCCTCGGCATCGAGGCGGTTGTCGACGAAATCGACCTCGCCTCGGTAGGGGTAGTCCTCGTCGTTGGCCAACCCCACGCGCACCGGAATGCCGCCCTCGCGGAAGCTCGCCTGGCTGCCGTTGCGTGCCATGGCGTCGTAGTGCAGGTAGGCCAGCTCGTCGCTGTGGAAGTGCACGTGCACCCGGTCGAGGGCGACGATCCGGGTCAACGGCGAGGCCTCGGAGACCAGGTTGCCCGGCGTGACCAATGCCCGGCCGGCACGCCCTGCAATGGGCGCGCGCACTTCGGTGAATTCCATGTTGAGCCTGGCCGTTTCGGCAATGGCCCGGGCGGCGAGGATGTCGGCCTCGGCGGTAGCCGACGCGGCACGCCGCTGGTCCAGTTCCTCGCGCGAGATCGAGCGGCTCTGGGCCAACGCCTCGGCCCGGGCGGCTTCGCTGCGCGCCAGCTCGGCGCGAGCCTGGGCCCGCTGCAGCTCGGCTTCGGCCCGCTCCAGCTCGGCACGGTAGGGTCGCGGGTCGATGGTGAACAACACCTCGCCCTTCTCGACCTCCTGGCCTTCGGTGTAATTGACACTCTCGATGTAGCCCGACACGCGCGGCCGCAGGTCGACGGTTTCCACCGCTTCGATACGGCCGGTGAAGGCATCCCACAGCTCCACGTCCTCGACCAGCACCTGGGCCACGCTGACCTGAGGCGGCGGCGGCCCCTGCTCGGCGTTTCCCTGGTCATCGGCCTGGCTTTCACATCCTGTCAAAACGACGAGACCGGCCAACATGGCGGTAACCATGAACGCTCGCCGGCCGTCTAGATTTGCGAACATCTTGTGGACGTTCATTGTTTCAACTCTCCCAGTACAAATCGCAATTAGCAGTGTCGGTATTCTTTTCAGCCAGCGATGCTCGCCCCCTGCCTCACTATTCTTAATTCTTTCTGCCTGTTTTAATTAATGTCGTTTGTCGGAGTGATAAATCGACAGCTGCCACTTTGCCGACCATCACCATATCGGGTTACCGGTCACTTGATTAGTCGGGCCAACAGGGAAATACTGTCCCATTGGCGGGACAGTTCCCGTGCGGCCGTTCTCGTCGACTCTCGCCCTGCAGTGTTGCCCTCCCCTGACATTGCAAGCACGGCACAGGACAATGACCATGCTGCAAGACCTCAACGATGCCCTGATCTTTGCCAAGGTCGTGGAGCAGGGCAGTTTCATCGCCGCCGCCAAGCAGCTGCGCCTTGGAAAGACCACCGTCAGCCGCAAGGTGCAGGACCTGGAGCGCCGCCTCGGTGCCCGCCTGCTGAACCGCACCACCCGCAGGCTGAGCCTGACCGAAGCCGGCGCCATCTACTTCGATTACTGCAATCGCATCGCCCGCGACCTCGGCGAGGCGGAGAAGGCCGTGCATCACCTCGAGGAGAGTCCGCGCGGCTGGCTCAGGGTCACAGCCCCTTTCACCATGTGCACCGAGTTCACCTCGGTATTAATACGGGATTTCCGCCAGCTGCACCCCCAGGTGCGCATCGAGCTGGTGCTCTCCAACGAGCGCCTGGACCTGGTCGCCAACCAGATCGACGTCGCGCTGCGGGTCGGCGCCCTGCCGGACTCCAGCCTGGTGGCCCGCCCCCTGGCCCGCTTCCGCTCGTTCGTCTACGCCAGCGAGAGTTACCTCGCTCGCCATGGCGAACCTCGCACACCGGCGGACCTGGCTTCTCATGCCGTGCTGGCCAAGGCCATGGACCAGCGCGGCCAACGGCATGTCTGGCAGCTACGCAACAGCGCGAGCCAGGAAAGCGTCGAGGTGGAAGTCGACCCGGTCGCCATCGCCAACGATCCCTTCGCCCTGCGCGGCATGCTCGAGGATGGACAGGGCATCATGCTCGCCAACGAGTTCGTCGTCTGCCTCGCTGCGGAAGCCACGCGGCCACGGCGCATCCTCGAAGGCTGGGAGGGCCCCGAAGTGGAGCTCAATGCCGTCTTCCCGGGCGGGCAGCTCATCTCGCCCAAGGTGCGTACCTTCGTCGACTTCGTGGTCGAGAGCATGCGCATCGAGAGCCTGTCGGCGCCCGAGCCGTGGCGGCCTCCGGTGTCCACCGACGCACCGGCCGAGGCCATCGACGAGACCGCGTGATTCGACCAGGCGCCGCATTTCAGGGCGCCACGTCCAGCGGCTCTCCACGCCCGCGTTCGCTTTCCTCCTCGGTATCCAGCCCCAGGAAGCCACCCGACTGACGCCGCCAAAGCGAGGCGTAGAGGCCGCGATTTGCCAGCAGCTCCTGGTGGGTACCGCTCTCGACGATGACACCTTCGTCGATGACTACCAGACGATCGAGCATGGCGATGGTCGACAGCCGATGGGCAATGGCGATCACCGACTTGCCTTCCATCAGGGCATAGAGCTGCTCCTGGATGGCCGCCTCCACCTCGGAGTCGAGCGCCGAAGTGGCCTCGTCGAGCACCAGGATCGGGGCGTTCTTGAGCAGTACCCGGGCGATGGCGATGCGTTGCCGCTGGCCCCCGGAGAGCTTAACCCCACGCTCGCCGACATGGGCATCCAGACCGCGACGCCCTTCGAGATCCACCAGCTCGTCAATGAACGTATCGGCATGGGCGCGGCGCACCGCTTCCCAGATCTCCTCTTCGCTGGCGTCGGGGCTGCCATAGCGGATGTTGTCGCGCACCGAGCGGTGCAGCAGCGAGGTGTCCTGGGTGACCATGCCGATCTTGCGGCGCAGCGACTCCTGGGTGACGCCGGCGATATCCTGACCATCGATCAGGATGCGGCCGCCCTCCAGGTCGTAGAAGCGCAGCAGCAGGTTGGCCAGGGTCGACTTGCCGGCCCCCGAGCGGCCGATTAGCCCGACCTTCTCGCCCGGCGCGATGTTCAGCGTGAGGCCATCGAAGACCCGGTTGGTCTCGCCGTCGGGACGCGCGTAGCCGAAGCGCAGTGCCTCGAAGCGAATCTCGCCGCGCGGCACCGTGAGCTCGCCGGCCCCGGGCACGTCCTTGACCGCCGGCTCACGGGCGATGGTGTTGATACCGTCCTGTACCGTGCCGATGTTCTCGAACAGCCCCGCCACTTCCCACAGGATCCAGTTGGACATGAAGCGAATGCGCATCACCAGGGCAATGGCCACGGCGATGATGCCCAGCGACACGGCCTCGAGGTACCAGGCGCCGATGGCCACGGCCGCCACACCGGCCAGCAGCAGCGAGTTGAGCAGCGTCAGGCTCACGGTGAGTCCCGTGGCCAGGCGCATCTGGCGGTGTACCGTCACCATGAACTGCTCCATGGCTTCGCGGGCGTAGCCCTGCTCACGCCGCGTGTCGGCGAACAGCTTGATGGTCTGGATGTTGCTGTAGCTGTCGACGATACGCCCGGTCATCACCGCCCGCGCATCGGCCTGCTGCATGGAAACCCGGCGCAGCCGCGGCACGTAGTGGCGCAGGATCGCCACGTAGCCCACGAGCCACACCACCAGCGGCAGCATCAGCCAGGGCTCGGCTTGCCCCATCACCAGCATGGCGCCGGCAAAATAGACCAGCACGTAGACCATCAGGTCGAGCAGCTTGGTGACCGTTTCGCGGATCGCCAGCGCAGTTTGCATCACCTTCTGCGAGACGCGTCCGGCGAACTCATCCTGATAGAAGGCCAGGCTCTGGCTGAGCATGTGGCGGTGCGCCAGCCAGCGGCCAAGCATGGGATAGTTGCCGAAGATGCCCTGATGCATCACCAGCGACTGCAGCAGAGTCAACAGCGGCAGGCCGACCGCCACCAAGGCCGCCATGCCGGCCAGACGCCAGCCGTATTCGGCGAAGAATCCCTCGCGCTCGGCCCCCGACAGCCAGTCCACCAGATCGCCCATGTAGCTGAAGAACACCACTTCGGCAGCGGACACCAGCGCCGTCAACAGCGCCATCGCCACCAGCAGCGGCAACAGCGGACGCGAGAAATGCAGGATGAACGCGCCGAGCCCTCGCGGCGGTGTCCCGCTCTGCCCCGAGGGATAGGGATTCACCAGGGTTTCGAAGTAACGGAACATGACAACTCCATCGTCAGGGGAAGTACGAAAGATGACAGGCTTCAGGCTAAAACCTAAACTTAAATTGAGGTCAAGAAGAGCAAGTAAAATTTTTAAAGTCAGCGAGCTGAAACCTTACGAGTCTCTTCCACGAGGGAAAAATCAAACTTGCTGATTTTACCCATCATGAACGCTTATCGGTAAACTTGTTTCTCCTGGATGGCTTGCCCAATGCCTGATGAAACGCTAAAAACGACTCCCCAGACGAAGCCAGGGAGACGGAAGATGCCAGCCCACCTCCAACGCGATCTCAGCGTCGGCGAAGTCGCGAAACGCAGCGGCCTGGCGGTATCCGCCATTCACTTCTACGAGGCCAAGGGGCTGATCAAGAGTCGCCGCAACGCCGGCAATCAGCGCCGCTTCTCGCGCGACGTGCTACGTCGTGTGGCGATCATCAAGGTCGCCCAGCGTACCGGCATTCCCCTGGCCGAGATCCGTACCGCCTTCGAGGACCTGCCGGACTTTCGCGCCCCCACCGCCGCCGACTGGAAGCGGCTCTCGACGAATTGGCGACACGCCCTGGACGAGCGGATTACCCGCCTCGCCCAGTTGCGCGACCAGCTAGACCACTGCATCGGCTGCGGCTGCCTATCGATGGAGGATTGCCCACTGCGTAACCCTGAAGACCAGCTTGCCGCCGAGGGCTCGGGGCCACGCCTGCTCGAGCCCGATTGAACTACCGTTTAACCGTTCTGTTACGTTACCGACGGGACCTGCTATCTTGAGCTAAGCGCGCTTGGAGGGACCCGACATGACCGACCCACTGATTCTTTATACGAACCCCATGTCTCGTGGGCGCATCGCCCGCTGGATGCTCGAAGAGGTCGGCGCTGCCTACCATACCGAGGTCGTGGCGTTCGGCTCCCCCATGAAGTCTCCCCAGTACCTTGCCATCAATCCCATGGGCAAGGTGCCTGCGATACGCCACGGCGAAACGGTGGTGACCGAATGTGCCGCCATCTGCGCCTACCTGGCGGATGCCTTTCCCGAAGCCGGCCTGGCGCCGCCTCTCGCCGAACGCGGCGCCTATTACCGCTGGCTGTTCTTCGCCGCGGGCCCGCTGGAGGCCGCCATCACCGATCGCGACCTGGGAATGGAGCCCAATATCGCGCAGCAGGGCAGGGTCGGCTATGGCAGCATCGAATCGGTACTGGAAACCCTCGAGGTAGCCGTCAGCGCTCACGAGTTCATTGCCGGCCCGCACTTCAGCGCTGCCGATGTCTATCTCGGTTCACACATCGGTTGGGGGCTTCAGTTCGGCAGCCTGGAGTCATGTCCCGCCTTTGCCGATTATTGGGCACGGGTCAGTGAGCGCGAAGCGTACCGGCGTGCCAGCTCGCTCGATGAACAGGCCGCACGCCAGAACGCAAGCCTCCTTTGAACGTGAAGTGTTCAGTTGTACGTCAAGAGTGACGAATCAGTGCTGTTCGAAGGGACGAGACCAGAGATCGTCCGGTTGATGGCGGCTGAGAATCTCCTCTGCCTCCGGTTTCGATTCGTCCGGCACGATCACCTTGATCTGATTGGCCTCCTTGTCGAAGTGGAGCTTCTCGCGCGGAAAATTCTTGGAGATGAGCTCGTCGTAGGCGTTGGTGGCCTTCATGAGATCCAGATAGGTTGCCGTTACCGTCTGTGTCATGACGTCCTCCTTCCGTTGGTTGGCTATTCAGACGACCGTCATCCCGTCCGTGCGGGATGTCCCTATCCTTCCCCAGTATAGAAGATGGTTCGCGATATACATTTTCACGCCCCTCAGCGAGCCAGGTGGTCTTGATGTCGCTTCCATGTTGCCGGCGGCAGGCCCGTTTCTCGACGAAAGGCCCGGCTGAAAGCCGCTTCCGACTCGTAGCCGACCTCGAGGGCGATCGATGCCACCGAAGCGTTGGTCTGACGCAGCAGGCCGGCAGCCACCTGCATGCGCCATTTGGCCAGATAATGCATTGGCGCGTGACCGGTAAAGCGAGCGAAGCGTTCATGCAGTGCCGAGCGAGACAATCCGGTGCGCGCGGCAAGCTTGTCGATCGTCCAGGCATCTCCCGGCCGCTGGTGCAGCAATGCCAGAGCACGACCCACGTATCGATCCTGCAGACCGGCCAGCCAGGTCGGCTGGCCTTCCGGCATCGTGTCCAGATAACGCCGCATCAGCTCGACGAACATGGCCTCACTGAGGCGCTCGAGCAACGCTTCGCCCCCCGGTCGCTTGTGGATCGATTCCGACAAGGCGAAGCGAATGAAGTGAGCGATCCAATCGTCGGCCCCCTCCCTGGCACGAACGTGCAGCAGGTGTGGCAAGCTGTCCAGCAAAGGGTTGAAAGGGTTGGCATCGCAGCCAAAGAAACCACACACCAGGGTAGCACTGTGCTGCTCCTGTTCGGGATTCAGGCGCGACATTTGCAATGAGCTGCCGCGCTGGCTGGCGAAATAGGGCAGCTGTTCGGGGCGCGGAAGGGCATAAGGAGTGAGATCTACCTGGCCGCGCATGCCAGGCTCGCTCGACATCACATGCGGATCACCACGCGGAAAGATCACGACGTCCCCTTGGTGCAAGGCGACTGGCGGTTCGTCGACGACCGATGCCCAGCAACTACCCTGGGTCAGCACATGATAGGCCATTACGTGCTCGACGCCCGGCATGATGAGATTGGCAATTTCAAGCGCCGAGGGAGATTCGCTGACCCAGCGAGTATCGCCTTCGACATGATAGAAAACTGCACCGCGCAATCGTACGCAGCGTAACACTACCGACAACGTGTCCTGGCTCATGCCTGCCCCGCCCAGGGCCATGAGATGTCAGCGCGCGCCCTGTCTGAAGCAGTATTGTGGACGATGCTGCCAGTCGCCATGCCGGAATCGGATTCCGGGGCAATCCATCTGGAGTTCCGGTCAGTCACACAGGGAGAGAAGAATCGATACTGCTTACGCCGCAACAACATCCACGACAACTTTAGACGTAAGCAAGGAGTAGCACCATGCAATCCCTGACCTACCGCACCCTGGATGGCGAACTGGCCTCGTTGCCCCCCGAGCGGGTCGAAGCTTTTTCCCAGCAGATCCGCGGCGGCGTACTGACCGCCGCTGATAGTGAATACGAGCCAGCGCGCCGCGTCTGGAATGGCATGGTCGATCGTCACCCGGCTCTGATTGCCCGCTGCCTGGGCACTCAGGATGTACGCCATGCGGTCGACTTTGCCCGTCAGCACCGCATGCTGCTCAGCGTGCGTGGCGGCGGTCATCATATTGCCGGCAATGCCATTGCCGATGGCGCCTTGACGATAGACCTTTCCTCGATGCGACACGTTCGCGTCGATCCCGAGCAGCGCACCGCACGCGTCGGCGCGGGTGCCTTGCTGGGCGACATCGATCATGAAACCCAGGCGTTCGGCCTGGCCACGCCACTCGGTATCAACTCCACGACCGGCGTGGCCGGCCTGTGCCTGGGCGGCGGTTTCGGTTGGTTGACTCGCCGCTACGGGCTGACCGCAGACAACCTGATTTCCGCCGATATCGTGACCGCCGATGGCGAGCTGCACGTCGTCTCGGCCACCCGGGAGCCGGAACTGTTCTGGGCCATTCGCGGCGGCGGCGGAAACTTCGGCGTGGTCACCTCTTTCGAGTTCCAGCTACACCCCGTGGGACCTGAGGTCTTTGCCGGCCTGGTGGTATACCCCTTCGCCCAGGCCAGGCAAGTGCTTCAGGCCTGGCGCGACTTTGCCGCCACCGCCCCCCGCGACTTCAGCGTATGGACGGTGCTGCGCCAGGCGCCTCCGCTGCCCTTCCTGCCCGAGTCGGTGCACGGCAAGGAAGTCGTGGTGTTCGCCCTGCTGCATCACGGCGACATCGCCACGGGCGAACGGCTGGCCACGGAGCTGCTCGGCTTCGGCGATCCGCTCGGCAGCATGCTTGGCCCCCAGCCCTACGCCGGGTTTCAGACTGCCTTCGATCCACTGCTGACCCCGGGCGCCAGGAATTACTGGAAGTCCCACAACTTCATCGAGGTCAGCGACGAGCTGATCGACGCCGTGATCCAGGGAGCCTCGACGCTGCCCGGCCCCGAGTGCGAGACATTCATCGCCCAGTTGGGGGGCGCCATGGGCGATGTGGATGAAACCGCTACCGCCTACGCCGGGCGCAACGCCAATTTCGTGATGAACGTGCATGGTCGCTGGCAGGATCCGGGGCAGGACGACACCGTTCGCGATTGGGCACGGCAGGTGTTTCGTGACACCGCACCGTTTGCCACCGGCGGCGGCTACGTCAACTTCTTCACCGAGGATGAGGACGGCCGCGTCGACAGCGCCTATGCGCAGAACTACCTCCGGCTGCAGCAGCTCAAGCAGCAGTACGACCCCGATAACCTGTTCCGCGTGAACCAGAACATCGCCCCGATGAGGCTGGCCCGTTCCGCCTGACCCGACCTGGCCCGCCAGTGCGGGCCAGGCCTCCCTTGTCTCATCCACCGTTGCTTGCTCAAGAGGCAGCGGTCTCGTCCAGTTGCCAGTCGTTGTCCGTCAGCGGCTCGGCGCCGTTTGCCGTGACCCGCACGGTATCGCTGAGCCCCACGCCCCACACGCCAGGCACGCGCAGGCAGAGCGGCAGGTGAAAGACCATATCGGCCTCGAACTCACGCTGCTGGCCACGGGCGATGTAGCCGCTGCCCTCGACCCAGCTGGGCGGGAACTGGGCACCCACGGCGTAGCCGAACACGCCCGAGAAGAAGACCTGCTCGGCATGGCGTTCAAGCACGGACTCGGCGGCTCGGGCGGCGTCGTCGAAGGTATTGCCGGGGCGCATCGTGGCGCAGAGTGTCTCGAACAGGTCCCGACATACGTCCCGCCATGCCAGCATCGCCGGCGTGGCGCGCCCCGCCACGACCGTCTTCATCATCGGCGCGGTGTAGCGGCGATAGGCAGAACCGAACTCCAGGAATATCGGCTCGTCGGGCGCGATGCGATGACGCTGATGGTTCATGTGGATCACGCTGATGCGCCGACCGCTGGTGACGATGGGCTGCATGCTCATGAACTCGCTGCCGGCCGCCAGCATGGCGCGAGCGCCTTCCGCCGCCACGTCGTTGTCCATCATGCCGGCGGCAATGACCCGTGTGGCCGCCTCGAGTCCCAGCGAGGTGATCCGGGCGCTCTCGCGCAGGCAGGCAAGCTCCGCCTCGCTCTTGACGATGCGAATGCGGTCGAGCAGCTCGCCGCCATCGTCACGGAAACGCTCGACACCCAGGCGCGCCTGCAGTTCGCGCAACACCCCGTGACGCAGCCCTGCCCCGTAGAGATCCAGGCCAATGGCGCGAAAGGGTGCCAGAGTCTCGGCCAAGGGCTCGATCACCTCGGCGATGCCCTCCCAGCGATAGCCCAGCAGCTCGTCGACCCGCGCGGTGACCACCGCCGGCCCAGTCTCGATGGAGGGCACTTGCAGTACCAGCCGCCCGGCAGAACAGACGAGACAGGTATGCACCGACACCTCGAAGGTGTTGTAACCGGTCAGGTAGTAGATGTCGGCGGGATCGGTCAGCAGCAGGGCGTCCAGGCCGGCCTCCTGCATGGCGCCGCGAACGCGGGCCAGACGAGCCTCGAACTCGCTTACGGGAAAGGCCAGCTCGCTGGCCTCGAGTCGTGCCGCCAAGGCGTGGCGGTACTGGTGGTGATCCATGGCGCGGCTCCGACTGGCAGAAGAATCTCAAAGCAGTGTAGTCGTGCCGTGTACTCTGTCAGCCATCACCGAGACGAAATAGGGCTGTTCCCGAACAGGCCGGTTTCGTAAAATCCAGCCTCGTATCCGAAGCAACAGGACAACGTTATGGGCAGGGCCTTTCAGAACCGCAAGGAATCCATGGCCAAGACGGCCGCCGCCAAGACCAAGGTGTACAGCAAGTACGGGCGCGAGATCTACGTCTGCGCCAAGCAGGGCGGCACCGACCCCAACGGCAACCTGACGCTGCGTGGGCTGATCGAGCGCGCCAAGAAGGACCAGGTGCCCAGCCACGTGATCGACAAGGCGCTGGACAAGGCCAGCGGCGTGGGCGGCGAGGACTACTCACCGGCGCGCTACGAGGGCTTCGGCCCGGGCAACTGCATGGTCATCGTCGACTGCCTGACCGACAACCCCAACCGCACCTTCGGCGACGTGCGCGCCTGCTTCAACAAGGCCAAGAGCAAGCTCGGCACCCCGGGCAGCGTGAGCCATATGTTCGACCACTGCGCCATTCTCGCCTACGCCGGCGATGACGAGGAAGCGGCGCTGGAAGCCTTGATGGAGGCCGATGTCGACGTGACCGACATCGAGAACGAGGAAGGTCGAATTACCGTCTTCGCCCCGCATACCGAGTATGCCAAGGCCAAGCAGGCCTTGATCGACGCCTTCGGCGAAATCGAACTCGAGGTCGACGAGATCCAGTTCGTGCCCCAGACCACGACCCCGGTCGAGGGCGATGACGTGGTCATGTTCGAGAAGCTGCTCGACGCCCTCAACGATCTCGACGACGTGCAAAACGTCTTTCACAACGCCGAGATCAGCGCCTGACGCACGACACCGCGCCCGGCTGGGCGCGGCGGCACGTTTCCTTCCTGGTGGGAGACGGCGGCGTTCAAGCTCCGCGTGACGGCGTGGAGCCGCCGCTCTCGCCAGGCTTCGCGCCAGACGTCTGGGACGATGCCGTGGACCGGCTCTCCGTAGCGCTGCTGGAGACACCGCTGCCGGTTCCCATACCGCCTTTGCCAGCGGCCGACTCGCGCCCCGTATCGGTGCCCTCGGTAGCGGAAGTCGACCCCGTCTTGGCGTAGCGCTCCTCGCTTGACGGATTCTCCACATAGCCAGGTGTATCTGAATAGCTCGGCGAGTTCGACGATTGCGCCGAGCGCGCCTCCTCCTTCAGCCGGTCAGCGGTGTGGTGGACCTTCTCCTCGGCGCGCTCGAGCTGTTCCCGCCCCGCTTCCTCGGCACGCTGCAGGGCCTGATCACGCATTTCACCCAGGTGACGATTTTCGGCGCGTGTCGGCGAGAACAAACTGCCGAGTACGGCCCCCATCGCGACGCCAAGGGCACCGGCAACGAGCGGATGGTCCTGAACGAAGTGGCTGGTCTGCGCCCCGGCATCGCGAGCCCGGTGGCTGGCGCTCTGCATGGCCGAATGCTGACGGTCGCGCAGCCGGGAGGTCCGGTCGCGCACCTGTCCGCCCATATGCTGGGCACGCTCCCGCATCTGGTCGCTGACATGCTGGGCACGATCCCGTACCTGGCCGGCCATTTGCTGTGCCTTGTGCGTCATGCCATTCCCATGGCCATGCTCTGCCCCGCCATGCTGGGGGGTGGCACCGAATGCCGCAGGATCATGCCCCAGCGTCGTGGTGCCGGCGCCGCTCACACCGCCACCCGGCGCGGTTCCCCCATCGGGCGTTCGCGTGACGGGCAGCGTGGAGCCGGGGTAGCCACCCGCGTATGGCTCATGATCGTCATACTCGTGATCATGACCGGAACGGCGTTGCGCCAACAGCAGCCAGCCCAGGCCGATACCGGTCACCATGACGGGCAACGGGTTTTCACGGATCGTGTTACCCAACGATGAGAGAGCGTTTTCTGCTCCGCCGTGACGGAGATATTCGTAGGTCGTATTCATAAGCGTTCGGGGAGAGAGTTTCTCTTCGATTTCGTGAAGGGTTTCATCCAGACGTGTGCGCGCCTGATGAATTTCGTGTTCGATCTCGTCAGAGGTACGCCGATCACTCTGGCTCATCTCACCTCCTCCTTGACCGCCGCCTCGTGCTCCTGGGTCAGTGCCTTGTCACGCCGCAGGCTCGCCATGGTGCGCGATGGCATCAGGTTCTCCTGCTTGAGCTTCTTGCGCCCCGCTTGAAGCATGATGAAGCCGACCAGCACCACGACCCCACCGACGATAAGGGCGGAGAGCCAAGGCGTGGTGTCGGGAGGCAGCACGGTATTGAGACCGAAGACTGCCGCGGCAAGCAGAACCAAGAAACCGCTCAGCAGCACGGCGCCAGCGATGGCGATCGAGGCCAAAGCCCCCATGGCCTGGCTGGTCTTTTCACCCATTTCGGCCTTGGCAAGCTCGGTCTCCTTGCGCACCAGCGAAGTAACGTCACGTGCCAGGTTGGTGAAGAGGGAGGCTATCGAAGACTCCCCTGTACGCATTCTGTTTTCCGCTTCCATGATGTGTCGCCTCCTTTGCATCGACGGCAAAGCATCATTCGACGAAAGCCAAGGCTTTCATCTCATATGCTGCGACTCACTGTCTCGGTACTCCGCCCTGGCTGGAACTACGCATGAAACGCGACAGCATGAAGCCGGCCGCGATTGCACCTCCCATGAACAGCGCCGGGTGCTGGCGAGTATAATCGCGGGTCTGCTCCATCAGCGCTTCCAGGTCGCGCTCGCGAAGGGTGCGGGAGAAGTCATCGGAACGTCTGGCCAATTCGTTGACACATCCGGAGAAATAAGGCTGCTCCTGGCGTTCGAACTCGTCCGCCATCTTGTGCAGCACCGTGGACACTCGCTCGGCCTGATCGGCTGCTGCGGCCTTCTGTCGATCCAGCAAGCCCTCTGCTTGCGCCCTTGCCGCATCGCGCAGCTCATCACGGGTCTCTTCCGCCTGGTGGCGGAGTTCCTCGCGGTCGAGGCCATGCCGGTCATGCTCGCTGCCAACGCCAGCTTCACGGCTCGCGCGGCTATGGATATCGCTCATTCGCCACCTCCATGTTTTGCTAATGTCACAATCCGAAAGGGCTCCATGCCCGAAAAGGCCTCATGCAACCCTGTCCAGTCCATGCTCGACGCTTGGTTGACACTCGCAAAATAGTACGCATGGAGGGGCTGTCAATTGGCTTGCCGACCTGCCGCCAACAACGACACAAAGCAGCAATACACCGTTAATGACCGTTACCCTGACGCGCCACGAACCCAACAGTGGAAAACGCAAGGCACCGAGCCCTGACAGGCCATTGGCACGGGTATGAACGACGAGATAAAGTCGCGATGAATGTCCCTTTCACTGCCTAAATGGGGCGTATGAAAGCCCGATAGGCCTCCCAGGCATCGGAAACGCTGGCTTCGAGGAAGCGCTCACCGTGCTCGATGCTTGCCAGCGAAGGATCCGAGCCCATGCGACCGTCGGGAAAGCGACGCCGAAACTCGTCGGCATCACATTGGGCACTGCCGCGGGGGGCGATGCGCGGCGACATGTCCACCTGCTTGACGGCCTCGGGCCGCGCGAACCAGGAGAGCGCCACCTCAGAGGCAGTGGCGTGGGTGCCCTCGGCATCGCCATAGAGCGATTCCGCCAGCTCGCGGACTCGCGAACCGGCAAACCAATTATGGGTAGCCAGATGCAATTCGCCCACAGGCTGCGGCCCGTAGCCCATGCTGCGCTCGGTATGGATTTCGGCGAAGGCCGCACTCAGGGTCGCGATGTTGCCGCCATGGCCGTTGAGAAAAAAGACATGGGTGAAGCCATGGCGTGACAGCGAAATCACGGTATCGCGCAGCACGGCGATCAGAGTACTGGGGCGCAGGCTGATGGTACCGGGAAAAGCCAGATGATGCTGAGCCATGCCCAGGTTCTGGGTCGGTGCGACCAGCACCCCGTAACGCTCACCGACCTCCCAGGCAACCGTCTCGGGACAGATGGCGTCGGTGCCCACCAGTCCGTTGGGGCCGTGCTGCTCGGTGGAGCCGATCGGCACGATGATGCCGGTCTCACGTTGCAGGTAGGCGTCGACCTCCTGCCAAGTAGCATGTTGCAAGCGCATGTCGCCTCCTTATGATCCGCCTTGCCCACCGCTGCGGTCGCAGCCCATCATTCCCGCCTTGGCCCAGTTCTCGCCATCCACTTCCTGGAAGAATACCTGGACGCTTTGCTCGGAAACCCCATAAACCTCGCTGAAGGCCTCAGTGATGCGGCGCGCCAGCTCGCGCTTCTGCGTCAGTTCACGCGGGAACTGCTGAATGGTCACGATGGGCATGTCGGCTCCTATCAAGGCAGATCGGGGAAAGGCTTCATGGTCGACCCAACGAGACCTTCCCGCAACCTCGAACCTGACACGGCGCCCAAACTACTACGACGACGAATCGCTGTACTCCATGCGCGACCAGAGGCTGCCCTGCAACAGGTCGCAGCCCTGCTCGCGCAGGTAGTCGGCCTGCTGTCGCGATGCGACCCCGTTGGCCGCCACGCGCACGCCCAGCTCATGCCCCATCGTGATGACCGAACGAATGACCGCCTGGCGGCGTGGGTTGTCGAGGCAGTCGTCGATGAATGACGCATCGAGCTTGAGCGTGTCGATGGGAAGCCGGCTCAAATGCCCCAGAATGGAATGGCCGCTGCCGAAGCCGTCGATGCTGAGCTTCACGCCCTTCGCCTTGAGCCGTTCGAGCAGAACGCAGGCATGATCGGGATCCTGTATCAGCCCGGATTCGGTCAATTCGATCTCGAGCAGCCCCGCCGGCAGGGCGCTCTCGGCGAGCACCTCGCTGACACGCTCCGCGAGCATGTCGCCTGCCACGGCTACGGCCGGCATGCCGACCACTACCCGCAACCCGGAGCCGGCCTCGAACCATGAACGGGAATGGCGGCAGGCTCTCGCCAACACCCAGGAACAGATTTCATCCAGCTGCCCGTTGTCGCGAGCTGCAGGCCACCATCGTGCCGCCTCGAGCACACCAAAACGTGGCGAGCACCAGCGCGGCTGAGCCAGCACGGCTACCACCTGGCCGCTGCGTGCACAGAGCACCGGGCGGTAGCGCAGTTCCAGCTCGCCGCGCGGCAAGGCATCGCGCAGCTCGCTGCGCAGCGCTACGATGTCGGGCCCGCCGTCGAGCAGTTCGGGCGAGAAGACGCAATGACGCATGTCGCCCCTGGCCTGGGCCTTGCGCCGGGCCAGATTGGCATGGCGCATCAGTTCGGTGACCGTGCCGCCATGATCAGGATACAGCGCCAGCCCGATACAACAGCTGGTAAACAGGGTTCGCCCGGACAGCTCGAAGGGCAGACGAGTATGGGCCAGCAGCCGTTCGACGATGGACATGCCCCCCTCCAGGCCTGCCACGTCGGGTAGCACGGCCATGACCTCGTCGCTATCCAGCCGGTAGACGCTGCCCTTAAAGTCGATCACGTCGCCGACCCGTTGGGCCATCAGGCGCAGGCAAGCGTCGCCCATCGGTCTGCCCAGCGAATGGTTGATCTCCTTCAAGCGATCGATGTCGATGTGCAGAATGGCGACCTTCGAATGCTGCTCTGCAGCATGAGCCAACAAGGCGGCGAGCCGATGTTCGGCATGGCTGCGCGTGGCCAAGCCGGTGACGTCATCGCGATAGGTCGAATCGGCCGGATCATGGGATCGGCGTTGGGTGGCAAGCTGGCGCATGAGACTCCCTTCCCCACGGGATGCAACGGACCATTCGAGTATTAGAAAATAAAGTGGTCCCTTGAACCGACTGCATTCACGCCAGGGTCATTATCGTTATTCCATACTCATGCCTTCAGATATCATGTCATTCGGACCTCGTCAAAAGGAGAATTGTAACACCGGCATTTATTACTTTAGGGCTTTACGTCACCTTTCTTTGCCCCTCTTTAACCGAAGCCCGCCCCAGCAATTACGCAACCCAACTTCACTGCAACATATTGATACAGTTAGCATCTTTTTCTCGATCTAGGATTGATAAAGGGGTCAAGTATTAGCTCAGGGAGGAACCAGATCATGCCCGCTAAATCCGAAGCCCAGCAAATGGCGGCAGGCGCTGCTCTTGCTGCCAAGCGTGGCGAAAAAAAGGTCAGCGAACTCGAAGGTGCATCAAAGCAAATGTACGAATCGATGGACGAAAAGGAACTCGAGAAAATGGCATCGACCAACCGCAAGGACAAGCCCGCTCACAACCGCAAGTCGTAATCGCACCGCAGTGGCCGCCTCCTGCAAGCAGCGTCTAGGCTTTAGCCAGATGCCAGCAAGCCGGGAGACGAGTCATGCAGGAACGCGAGGTCGATATTGCCGTGATCGGGGCCGGCACCGCCGGTCTCAGTGCCTGGCAGGTAGCCAGGCAGTATCATGACCGGGTAGCGCTCATCGAAGGGGGCGAACCCGGTACCACTTGTGCCCGGGTGGGCTGCATGCCGTCCAAGCTGTTGATTGCCGCCGCCGACTCGGCCCACCAGGCCCACACGGCGGCGGGCTTCGGCATCGAGATAGGAAGTATCGGTGTCAATGGCCGTGACGTGATGGAACGCGTCAGGCGTCAGCGTGACGCCTTCGTCGAGAACGTACTCGAGTCCATGCAGCGCATCGAGCCCGAGAATCGGCTTTCGGGCCACGCCCGCTTCGAGGATCCGCATACCCTGCGCATCGGTGATGATCTTCGCCTGCACGCCCGCGCCATCATCATCGCGACTGGCTCACGTCCCCACTCGCCTAAGGCCTTCGCTCCTGCGGGCGATCGCCTGATCGACAGCGACGCCGTCTTCGAATGGGAGGATCTGCCCGAGTCGGTAGCCGTGTTCGGGCCCGGCATCGTCGGCCTGGAGCTCGGCCAGGCGCTCAGCCGTCTGGGCGTGCGCCTGCGCATGTTCGGCAAGAGCGGCTCGCTCGGCCCGTTCCAGGACCCGGCACTGCGCGACTATGCCGAACGCACCTTCAGCGACGAGTTCTACCTCGACCCGGCGGCTCAGGTCGAGGCCATCGAGCGGGACGGCAGTCAGGTCGCGATCACGTTTCTCGAACGCGACAGTGGGCATCGCTTGACCGAGCGCTTCGACTACCTGCTGGCCGCTACCGGACGTCGACCCAATCTCGACCGCCTCGATCTGCACAACGCCGGCCTGGCGTTGGACGACAAGGGGGTGCCCTACTACAACCGCTTTACCATGCAGTGCCGGCGCACCAACGACGAGAATGCCGGCAGCCACATCTTCATTGCCGGCGATGCCAGCCAGGAGCTGCCGCTGCTGCACGAAGCAAACCAGCAGGGACGCATCGCCGGTCACAACGCCGGCCGCTACCCCGAGCGCCGTGCCGGTCGCCGCAGCACGCCGCTGTCGATTGCCTTCACCGAGCCGCAGATGGCTACCGTCGGCCTGAGCCGCGACGAGGCGGCAAGCCGCTTCGGCTGTGACAACGTTGCCGAAGGTCAAGCCACTTTCGAGGATCAGGGGCGCGCAGTGGTGATGCGCCAGAACCGCGGCCTGATGCGCCTCTACGCCGAGCACGGCTCCGGCCAGTTTCTCGGCGCCGAGCTGTTCGGTCCGCGGGTGGAGCATATCGCTCACCTGCTGGCCTGGGCGCTGGAGCAGAAGATGGGCGTCGAGCGCATGCTGGAGATGCCTTACTACCACCCGGTGCTGGAGGAGGGCCTGCGCAGCGCCTTGCGCGATCTCAGCAGAACCCTGCTGCAGGGGCCGGCCATGACCGAACGCTGCCTCGAGTATGGCCCCGGTGGGTAGACCACTTCATGGCGAGGCATGGCACCAGCGCGCGCGCCCATCCTGCTTGGCTCGATAAAGCGCCTGATCGGCACGGCTGTAGACCTGATTGGCGGTGGTGTCGTGCCCCTTGGCCATGAGATTGAGGCCGGCAGAGACGGTGACATAGGCATGGGGGCCAGAAGGCGCCGGCTCCCCCATGGCTTCAACGCCAGCCAGCAGACGGTCGGCCATGTCGGCGGCTTGCTCGGGCGTTTCCGTGTGAAAGACCACACCGAACTCCTCCCCACCGAGGCGAAACACGACATCCTCACCACGAGAAAAGACGCTTGAGGCAATACCGGCGAGCCGCTTGAGCAATTCGTCGCCCTTGGGGTGACCGTAGGTATCGTTGTATGCCTTGAAGTGATCGACATCGAACAGCAGGAAAGCCAGCAGGCGCTTGTCCTCGTCGCGCCGCGCCAGTTCGCGCTCGAGCACCTCGATGAAGGTGCGGCGATTGTAGAGTCCCGTCAGCGGGTCATGACTGGCCAGTTCGTTGAGCTGTACGCTGACGGCGCGCAGCAGGGAAGTGGACTGCTTGCGATGGTGGACGTACAGGGCCATCACCGCTGCCTGGAACAGCATCACCACGGTAATGGTCAAGGCGCCGTCGAGCAGCATGTCACTGTCGCGCAAATTGGGCCCGAACCCCGAGGAGAGCAAAATATTGAGCCCCGCCGTCATGAGCAAGGTGCCGGCAAGCCCACGGCGTATATCGTCGAGCAGCAGGAAAGCCAGGGCTGGGTAGATCAGGGGCAAGGTCATCGTCAGTGGATTCTGCGCCCGAGTGAACGACAACCCCAGCAGCCCCAGGAAAAGGAACGCGTGGGTGACGTGTGCTGCCACAGGGACAGAGATGCCACGGCGCAGGCCGATAATGACCGACAGGGCGATCACCAGCCCCGCCGCATCGATGATCAGGCGTCCCGGTCTGGGCTCCAGTACGCCGGACAGAAGCAGCAAAAGGAACAGACCCCAGACCAGAACGCCGGTGCTCTGGACCAAGTTGAGCAGGGTGATGCGCAAGAAATCGGGGCAGCTCTCGTCAGTGCGCCCGCCCGACGTCATGAGGTCGCGCCAGAAACGACCGAACACTCCCCTCGGTGGGTCGATAGCTTTCGGCACATGGCTCTCCACCAGGATTCGTTCTGGCCGGTTCATTGATACCTCATGCATCACGATGCCCTCACGACTGGCCTCACAGCAGGCGAGGCCAGGCACAGAGTATCGTACCGTGGCGTTTAAAGCTTAATTCCACTGAGGCGGGAACCGCCGCTGTCGCGGCAATCATGGGCCTGAGGGGGGCGCATGAGCCAGGCGCCGGCTCACTCCTCGAACGCCGAGAGTGCTCGCTCGCAGCCCATGCCGACCTGCTCGCCATCTCCTGGGTCGACCCATGGCAAGATTGCCAGGGGCGGCGCGACGAGTGCGCCCAACAGCGACAGGGCACCACGCGCCACTAACTCCTCGGTGATGACGTTTACCTCCGGATCGCGCAGCGTGCCCTTCAGCTCTACCGGCGAGTTGCCGGTAAACAGCGTGGGATCCACATTATGGCCCTGGAAGGCCATGTCCATCCGCTCGGTGGCCAAGTTGATGGCCCCGGCCCCTTCGAAGTGGGCGATCTCAGTGGCCATGAAGAAGTTGGCCAGGTCGGCCAAGCCATCGTCGGCCACGAAGCGCACATAGGTGCACTCCAGTTGCACCTGTTCTTCTCCGGTGAGCGCTGCCACCAAGGCATTGGCCACGTTGAGCGGCAGCAGCTCCGCGGCAATGATATCCAGCCAGCCTTGGGACATGGCCAGCTCCAGCTCGCCATCGAGCCCGGCCATGACCTCATGCATGGAGCGGCCGTGATAGCGGAAGTCGCCGCGGCCACCGAACACCCCCAGGGTGTCGCGAGCCACATCGGGCAGACCGGCCTCGTCCAGCAGAGCGCGAAGATTAACCTGATCGAGGGCCAACTGCAGGTCGCCCTCCAGCGCTGCCTGGCGTGCATCCATGACCCAGGAGGCCCTGACTCGTCCGCCGCCGAGACCTACTAGCAGGGGGTCGACCGTCATCACGCCCTGCTCCAGTTCCAGCGCGAGCTCAAGATCCTCGAACGGCACATGCTCCGCCTGCACATCGCTCGCCTCGTAGTCCAGCACGATGTCGGTGTTGCGCAGCGCCTCGAGATTCCATGCCCGATCGGGAAACAACTTCCCCGTGCGACGCTCCTCCGCTTCCCATTGCCGCTGCTCGGCGGATTCCGTCTCGCTCGGACCGGTCTTCGGCGACATGCCGAACAGCGGCAGCAAGTCGTCCGCCTCCAGCTGTTGGGAAACCAGCGTCGCCCACAGCTTGGGGCGAGCGCCGAAACGCAAGCGCACGTCGCCTGCCACGTCACTATCGCCGAAACCACCGTCGAGTTCGTTAACAGTCAGCAGGTCGTCCTGATAGCGCAGGTAGCCGTTGACCCGGTACGGCGGCAGTTCGGGCAAGGCGATGCCCGTCAGTTCGGTGAGTTCCGCCGGACTGGGCCCCTCGAGGCGGAAGTTGCCTTCCAGCGCTTCGAGGGCGAAGGGCTGCACCACGCTACCATCGATCCATAGCCGGGTTTCACCGCTGGTCAGGTCACCGGAAATCGGATAAGGCGTATCGGCATGGGTGAGGTCGAGCAACGGTCCGATCAGCAGGTCGAAAGTGAAGGGTTCCTGCTCGTAGCGTCCTTCGCCTCCCAGATGGATGCGTCGTCCCTCTACGTTTTCGGTACGAGTGTCGGCACTGAACGAGAGCGCCAGGCCCCAGTGCGGGTTGCGGTAGTCCAGCGCGGTATCCTCGAACAGCAATCCCCCGTCCGTCACGCGAGTGTTCAGGTTGCCATTCAGCGTACCCAGCCGACCGAGACCGAGCGGAGCGAGCGCCGCGGTCAAATCGATGCGATCGAGCTGCGCCTGCAGATCGGCCACCAGGCGCTGCTCTTCCACCTCGAGCCAGCCCTGGACGTTCAGCGAGCGCGGTGTCTCTTCATCGAGCTGCTGCAACGCCTGCAACCGGGCGATAGAAAGCCGGCCCTCCTCCAGGGTCACGCTCACGCTCAGATCGTGAAGGCTCTGGCCGGCATAGTGCAGCCGCCCGAGCGACAGATCGAGATCGGCCTCGAACGCCTCCATACCCTCCAGCACTTGAGCCGCGCGGCGACCCCAGGTCTCCTGCGGCGTCCCGTCCTGTGGCGAGGCAACTTCCTTCTCACTTGTCTCGAACAGCCCCCAGCGATCAAGGTCGAGTGCATCGCCGTCCAGTTCGGCGGCCACACGGGGAGCATCACGGCCAAGATCCAGTGCCAGGCGGCCTTCCAGGCGACTCTCGCCGATACGCCCCTGAAAGGCTTCGACACGGCCTCGGCGCTCTTCCAGCTCCAAGTGCATCCGTCCCTGGAGCTGGACCGAGGCGTCCTGGGCATGCCCCTTTCCGTGGACTTCCAGGCTCAGTTCGTCGACGCTCTCTCCGAGAGTCTCGAAAGCGATGTCGACGTCGACGTCCCGGGCGGCATCACGATAGAGCAGCCGGCCCTGCTCAATCGCGAACGCCTCGGGCCAGAGCGGGCTTGCCTGTTCCTCGGTCGGCTCCTGGTCGAGCAGGTCGCTCACGTTGGTAGTGCCATCCTCGCGGCGCAGCAGGCGGATCTGCGGCCGGATCACGCCGATCCGCTCCAGCTCGAGCTCACGCTGGAGCAGGGCACCCACGTTCAGCGTTACCGTCAGCTCATCGAAGCGAGCCATCGGCTCTTCGGCCCACCGTACGTTGGCCACGCGCACCTCGCTGAGACGCAGGGTCAGCGGCACGCCCCAGTCGATGCCGTGATCAACGATCACCACCTCACGCCCCAGCTGCGCGCTGGCCTGTCCTTCCAGCCAGCCGCGAAACCAGGCGGATTCCAGGAACAGCACCGCGGCTGCCAGCACCAGCAGCACTACTCCCAGCGTTATGGCAACTCTCCGAGTGATTTTTTTCACCCTACCTTCCATGGGTTGTGACTGGACCAGTCTCCTAACCATGGTCAGAGATGTGAAATAGGTCCAACCCTCCCTCGGTCACCGCGGCAGCGCACCCCACTCCGAACCAGCGACACGGCGTTGGCACCGTTAGAGCGATCCGACGAACGACCATCGTCCCTTAGCAAGCCTTCACACTCGCTAACCTGTGCCCGGGCGATAAAGCTTCTATGCTGAAGGCATGGACGTCTCGACCGTGTTACCACGGTTAACAAGGAGAGTCAGCGGGATGTTCCCTGCCGGAACGGGAGGTTCACATGAAAATCTACAAGCCGGAATGGCACTGCACCTTCACCGTAAACGAGGCCGCCGCGGCATCGGCCGGCTGGCGCTCGAGGCTAGCCTGGCGGCTCCGACGCTGGGCCGACAGGCTTGACGGCAAGGGCCGCACGGTAACGATCGAATGCAACATCGAGCCCACGGTAACAGCCGAAGAGATCGATACCTGTTTGGTCAAGGGGTTTGAGGTTACCCACTCGCTCCTCAACCAACTGGCCCAGCAGGCAGCCTGCGAAAACGTGATGCGGGACGCCAAGGCCGAACTCTTCGAACAAGGGCCGCCGCGCTGACGTCGACGCGGCCCCCAGGAAGTAATGCGTCAAGGAGCTGACATGCAGACACGCTATTTCACCCTTCGCGACTACCCCCAAGGTATGCCGCCGAGAGAGCTATTCGAACTCCATCACCAGGAACTGTCGGCCCTGGATGAGGGTGAGGTGCGCATTCGCAACACTTGGCTCTCGGTAGATCCCTACATGCGTGGTCGCATGAGTGGCGTCAAGACCTATGTCGCACCGTTCGAGCTGAACGCTCCGCTGGAGGGCGCTGCCATCGGCGAGGTGGTCGAGTCGCGTCATACCAGTTTCAGAGCCGGCGACAAGGTCCGCCACATGGCAGGCTGGCGGGACGTGGCCCAGCTCAAGGGTGATGTGCTCGAGCCCCTGCCCGATATGGACGTACCCGACCAGACCTTCCTGGGTGTACTCGGCATGCCGGGGATGACGGCCTGGACGGGGCTCAACCTCATCGCCCACCTGCGCGAAGGTGACAACGTGCTGGTCAGTGCCGCCAGCGGCGCCGTGGGTTCGCTCGTCGTCCAGCTGGCGAAGGCCAAGGGCGGCACCGTGGTCGGCATAGCAGGCGCAGCAGACAAGCTGGAATGGTTGGAGCAGCACGGCATCCACGCCGTGAGCTACAAGGGCAAGGATGCTCGGCAGCTCGGTGACGCGCTAAGGGACGCCTGCCCCGAAGGCTTCGACGTCTACTTCGAGAATGTCGGGGGCGATTGCCTCGAGGCCGCGTTGGACAACCTCAAGGTCGGGGCGCGTATCGCCATCTGCGGCCTGATCTCACGCTATAACAGCGAAGCCCCCGACCGGGGACCGAGCAACCTATCGAACCTGCTGGTGCAGCGCGCCCGCATGCAGGGCTTCATCGTCGCCGATCACTGGACCGAGTACCCCCATTTCCTCGAGGAGGTCGGTCCCCGTGTCGCTCGCGGCGAGATCGACTACGCGGAAACCGTCGAGGAGGGACTGGAGCGTACCCCCGACGCCTTCCTCAAGCTCTTCGAGGGCGCCAATCGCGGCAAGATGCTGGTACGGCTTTAGATGGCGGCCCCGTCCTAGCCAACCTCGATCTCTTTTTTCTTCGCGCTCGCCGCTCAGCTTTTTCCCCCTCTTGCCGATAAGGTATCGAGAGGCGCCTTTTCCACTCAGCCGAACGCCCCATACCCTTGGGCTGAAAAGCATGGTACCTATAGCTGAGAGCATGGCGAAACGGCACAGCCCGTGAAAGTCCCGTATAAGTTTAGTATATTAAGAAAGTAGTCTTGTCGAATAAGCGGAGCCGAACATCACGATCGATCATTCATAACCCAAGCCAGTGCAGGAGGTACTCATGCGAGTCTACAAACCTGAGTGGCGGTGCACGTTCAGCGTCAACGAAGGCAAGGAAGAGACGAGCGGCTGGCGCGAACGCCTGGCCTGGTTCATGCGCAGCCTTGCCGACAAGCTGGATGGACATGGCAGAACGATCAAGATCGACTACGACCTGACCCCTCACCTGAGTCGCGAAGAGGTGGACATCTGTCTCGGCAAGGGCTTCGCCGTGACCCAGAGCCTGCTGACCCAGCTCGCCCATCAAGCTGCCTGCGAAAACGTCATGCGCGAAGCCAAGGCCGAACTGTTCGAGGAGCACCCGCAGCGCTGAAACCCTGCTACACGACAACGAACCACGCCCCATTCGGCTATGCCGGCTGGGGCGTCTTTGCATCGGCAGCAGCGACGGCATGATCGTTACAAATTTGATGCTGCAACGCAGCAAAAAGCGTCTACGCTGGTGGTGTAGTCCTATAGGAGGGCCACCACATGACACAGACCTACCATGCTGCCGCTCGCTACGACGACGAAGTGCTCCGGTTCTGGGCCGCCCTTGCTCTCCAACAGCAGGCCGCCCAAGAAGCGATTCACCAATACTTGTGTGACAAGGCTCAGCAGACCATCCCATACCCAAGCCCTGGGGCCGGGAATAACCAAGGGTCGTTTGAGTAAAGAAGACAGATAGAACAAGTTTCTTGCCTGTTCCTATGCACAAACAGGATTGGCGTCGCTCGTTCCATCAAGAAATTCATTTCCTGGCCGATGCTACACGCGCGCTGCAGCTAAGTTGACTTAACATCAGGCTTGACTGCGCCCCTTATCATTGGTTGAACAACAGGAAAAAGAATGACTCTGACCATCAAAGCAAGGCTGGCTCTGCTTTGCACCCTCCTCGTCGGCCTCTTGGTTGCTATCGGCGGCCTCGGTCTTCACGCCTTGAACAGCATGGAACGCTCCATGGCAACGCTCTATGAAGAAAGCCTGATACCGACACGTCAGCTGGGGCATGTCAACGCGCTGATGCGAGACAATCAGATGCTTCTCGGCATGCTTTCGAGCCATGATCCGCGCCTGGAGGAGAGTAACCAATACGAAGATGACACTTCCACTTTTCTTGTACGCATTCGAGAAAACTCGGCAAATATCAGTTCCATATGGAATGAATATAAGCAATCCAACTTAACACCGGAGGAACTTGAACTTTCAGCACAGTTCGATGAATTACGCTCGCGCTTCGTTACCGAAGGTCTCGGGCAGGCCATGAGCCTCTATGAACAAGGCGAGTATCGTCGTGCAAACCTGGCAATGTATCGGACGGCAACCCCTCAATTCTACGCCGCCAACGAGCCGCTTCGCGCCCTGATCGAGATGCAGGATAGAGTGGCCGACGAACTCTTCTCCGAGGCGCAGGCAACCGGTGTCATGAGCCGTAACATCAGCCTCGTGGCGATGCTGCTCGCCCTGCTCGCAGCCGCTGGGCTGGGTTGGTGGATCACGCGCTCCATCGACCGTCCGCTCAAACGCATGATGGGCTACTTCTCTCGCATGGCGGAGGGCAAGCTCGACAATGAGATACGGGTAGATTCACGCGACGAGATTGGTCAAACGCTGCAGATGCTGGACCGCATGCAGGCCAAGTTACGCCAGCTGATCCTGTCGATCCAGCAATCTTCGGACAGCATCGCTACCGGTGCCGCACAGATAGCGGCCGGCAATACCGATCTATCCCAGCGCACGGAAGAGCAGGCCTCGAGCCTTCAGGAGACCGCCACCAGCATGGAGCAGGTCGCCAAATCGGTTAAGGGAAACACCGAACATACCGCCCAAGCCAACGAACTGGTTCAGCTGACCAGCGATTCCGCCACTGCCGGCGGTGAGAAGACCGGGCTGGCAGTCGCAAAGATGCGAGAGCTGGGCGAGAGCTCCGAGAAGATCAACGGCATCATCTCGGTCATCGAGAGCATCTCCTTCCAGACCAACATACTGGCGCTCAATGCCTCGGTTGAAGCCGCTCGGGCCGGTGAGCAGGGGCGCGGCTTCGCCGTGGTTGCCCAAGAGGTCCGTAAGCTCGCCCAGCACTCCGCCGACGCCGCCAAGGAGATCCAGCAGCTGATCAGCCTGAATGCGGATATCGTCCAGGAGGGCAGCCAGTACGTGGACGAAGCCGGCGCTGCCATGCGGGAAATTCTCGACCGCGTACAGAAGGTTTCGGCACTGATGGAAGATGTCGCCCTGGGTTCCGAACAGCAGAACGCCGCCGTGAGCCAGGTAAGCATCGCCGTGTCGCAAATGGACGAGGTCACCCAGCAGAATGCAGCCCTGGTGGAACAGACCGCCAATGCCTCTGCCTCGTTGGAAGAGCAGGCAAACGAGCTGCAGCGCTCGGTCGAGACTTTCGATGTCGGTCAAGGCTCGATATCGAGCGAGACACACACAGGCGCCAACTTGACCCACGCTGAGGCTCGGCAGAGACTACCTGTTGATCCCAAGCCCAAGGGAGGCCAGGCGCCCAAAGGGGAGCGCAAAGAGAAGGAAGCTTCTCCTTGGGAGTCATTCTGATGCTTGAGTCGTCCCAAGAGAGGGGCTGACTCGACTGCGGCCGGGCCTGACGACCCGGCCGCCCGGCGGGAGGACACGGGTTGAAACAGGGCCATCACGTCATCGCTCACGCCACGGGCATCAGGGGCCTGGTGGCGATGAGCCTGGCGTCGGACCGGGTCTTTCCCCGTCACTCCCATGACCAGTACGGCATCGGCGTCGTCACCACCGGCGGACAGCGCTCCTGGAGCGATATCGGTCGGGTGGACGCCGTGGCCGGCGACATCATCACGGTCAACCCGGGCGAAGTGCATGACGGCGCACCTCTCGGAGGAACCCGGCGAACCTGGCACATGCTCTACTTCGATCCGGCGCTGGTTCGACAGTATGTCGGGGAGCCCGCCTCCCCGATCGCCATGACTCGCCCCGCGCTCAATGACTCGCTGCTTCTCACGCTGATGCAGCAACTGTTTTCTCGGCTAGTCACGGGATCAGGGGACATTCTCAGCCTGGAGGAAAGCAGTTGCCAACTGCTCGGAGCGGCCTTCACTCGCCATGGCTCGCGCCGCCTGGATAGCCTGCATTTTGCCAAGGGCAATATCGCCAGGGTACGCCAGCGCCTCGACGACGCTCCGCAACAGGCCGTCACCCTGAGCGAGCTGGCCGAGATGGCGGGCCTGAGCCGCTACCAACTGCTACGCAGCTTTTCCCGAACACTGGGCATCACACCACACGCCTACCAACTGCAGCGACGAGTGTCGATGGCCAGGCAGTTGATCGCCAACGGCCGTTCGCTGAGCCAGGCTGCCCTTGATGCGGGGTTCGCCGACCAGAGTCACATGAGCCGGGCCTTCAATCGTCAGCTCGGGCTCTCCCCGGGGCGCTATCGCCACGCGCTCAGTCAGCCCTGAGGCTGCAATTTCGTTCAAGAACCGGCCGGCCGATAGCGACACGCTAGCTTCATATCACTATCGGAGCCTGATCATGTCCCTCGAATATCTCTTGACCTCATTGGTCGTCGTCGCATCTCCCGGTACCGGGGTACTTTACACACTTGCCACTGGCCTTGCGCGCGGCGTACGCGCCTGCATTCTGGCGGCCCTAGGCTGTACCCTCGGTATCGTGCCTCACATGCTCGCCGCCATTACCGGACTTGCCTCCCTGTTGCATGCGAGCGCCACGGCTTTTCAGCTCCTCAAGCTGCTGGGAGTCGCTTACCTGCTCTACATCGCCTGGAGCATGCTGAGGACGCGTGCAATGGCGCTCCCTGACACCGGCCAGGCGCCACCTCCCCTGCCGGCCAGGCGCCTGATCGGCAACGCTGTGCTGATCAATCTGCTCAACCCCAAGCTCACCCTGTTCTTTCTTGCCTTCCTGCCGCAGTTTGTCGATACCAGCGAGGCTCCGCTGGTCCAGATGTTCGGCTTGAGCCTCGCTTTCATGCTAATGACATTTGCGGTGTTTATCGTCTATGGCGTCAGCGCGGCAGCGGCTCGTCAGCGGGTCCTGGCGCGCCCGCGGGTTCTGGCCTGGCTGCGGCGCACCTTTGCGGCGAGTTTCCTTGCCCTGGCGGTGCGCCTGACGCTAGCGGAGCGCTAGCCCGGCTCGCTGCGCATGGCTACGCTCAAGTCTGGCTCCGGTCTACCTCCGGAGCTCACGCCAACAAGGAAGAAAGCGAGACACGCCATGAACAAGACACTCCCCACCCTGGTCTGCCTGGGTCTGCTGGCCACTGGTCCGGCGTTGGCCCAGGAGTCTACCGCCGATGCCCCACACTGGAATGCTGCCCTGCAGGAAGCCGCACGCCAGGTAACGCTCGGCCCACGCCCGCTCTTCCTGGTCAATGACATGAGCGGGGAAACCGAGCGTGAACGCGAACTCAAGGCCGAACTGCTCGAGTGCGCCACCCGGCACACCGACTGGCAGCCCTCGGCGCTTTCCATCGCCCACCGCGGCGCTCCGCTGCAGTTTCCCGAGCACACCCTGGAATCCTACCTAGCGGGCGCTCAGGGCGGTGCGGGCATTTTGGAGTGCGACGTGACTTTCACCAGCGACAACGAGCTGGTATGCCGCCACTCCCAGTGCGACCTGCACACCACTACCAATATCGTCGAGACCGAGCTGGCCGAGAAATGCAGCGTGCCACCGGAGATCGACCCGGAGAGCGGCGAGTTGACCAATGCCGCCGATATTCGCTGTTGTACCAGCGACATCACCCTGGCCGAGTTTCGTACCCTGCGCGGCACCATGGAGGGCGCCAATCAGCAAGCGCGCAGCCTCGAGGAGTACATGGCCGGCACGCCCGGCTGGCGTACCGACCTCTACGCCACGCGCGGCACCCTGATGAGTCATGCCGACAGCATCGCCCTGTTCAGAGAGCTAGGCGTAAAGATGACGCCTGAACTCAAGGCCCCCGAGGTGGAGATGCCCTTCAACGGCATGAGCCAGGAGGAGTACGCACAGAAGCTCATCGACGAGTACAGGGCCGCCGATGTGGCGCCCGGCGATGTCTTCGCCCAGTCATTCAATCTCGATGACGTGCGCTACTGGATCGAGAATGAGCCCGAATTCGGTAAACAGGCGGTCTATCTGGACGGACGCTACGATCACGAGGGTTTCGACCATGCCGACCCCGACACCTGGTCGCCGAATATGGAGGAGTTGGCCAGCCAGGGTGTGCGCATCCTGGCACCGCCGATGTGGATGCTGCTCGAGGCCAACCCGGACGCCGGGAAAGACGAAAGCCGTCTCGTGCCTTCCGTATACGCCCAGCGTGCCCGTGAGGCGGGTCTAGAACTGATCACCTGGACCCTCGAGCGCTCGGGCCCACTGGCCGAAGGCGGCCAGTGGTACCATCAGACCACAGAAGACGTGATACGACGCGACGGCGACAAGCTGGTCACACTCGATACGCTGGTCCAGGACGTCGGAGTCACTGGCGTGTTCAGCGACTGGCCCGCCACCGTGAGCTTCTATGCCAACTGCATGACACAGCGCGACTGAATGCCTTGGCCGGCGGACCGCTCAGGCTGTCTGCTGGCCTTTCGTCCAACTGCATCGCCAGTCCGCCGGGGAAGCGGATTTAGTGAAATGCAGCGAGCGCACCCGCCACTCCCCGTTTTTCCGCTGCCACAGTTCGCTGAAGTTCAGGCGATACCGAACCCGATCGTCCTCGACGATTCGCCCCTCCCCATAGATCGATACGACATCGCCCAGGGGCATCAGCTCCAAGACGAGATCTTCAGCCTGACTGCGTCTGCCAAACCAGCGGTCTGCCGCCACGGCTTCGGCAATCTCGCCGAGTTGGTCCAGCTTGCCCCGCAGACCCGCTTCATCGATCAGGACGAAATCGTCGAGCTGAATGTGATCCATCCGCCCGACGTTTCCATCGACATAGGCGGCGTACCATTGCCGCCGGGTCTCCAGCAGTTTTTCGTGCACCATGTCCTCCATAAGCCCAGCTCTTGGACGGGTCCTGCCCGCCGTTGTTTCAGCGAGCTTAGGAAGCTCCCCATACTAGACCAGAGCCACGGAAGTACTATCAGACATCGGCGCCAAAGTGTGTAAGCCATGGCGTACAACGAGGCAGCGATGGCCATGCATAGCCGCTACGACCGGCTTAGAGGGCCGCACGAATACGATCGGCGTTCTCCGCAAGCTCCTCCGGTCGCGCCTGTGGCAATCCTTCAAGGCGAATATCCTGCATGGCATCGATCGGTACCAGATGCAGGTGCACGTGAGGGACTTCGAGCCCTACGATCATCATTCCCACGCGTTCGCAGGGAAAAGCCTGCTTGAGCGCCTTGGCCAGTGCCTGCGACACCGTCATGAGATGCGCACTCAGCTCGCTCGGCATGTCGTCCCAGTGATCGATCTCCTCACGCGGGATCACCAACAAGTGGCCAGGTTTCATGGGATTGAGGGTCATGATGGCCACGCACTGCTCGTCGGACCAGACGAACTCACCGGGCAGTTCACCATGGATAATGCGACTGAAGACACTTGCCATTTCGGTTCTCCCTGTCAGGAAAGGCAAAGGGTAGGGTATCGCACGCAGTCTCGTCCGAGCGACGTTTTCGATCTATTTACTTCCGCACCGAGGCTTGGCCAAGAGGAAGGTCATGGGGTTCTGTCGCGCCCTCTCATGGCGGGAGCAGCCCGCTTGGCTCCATGCCGCGGCTTCTTTTCGCCGCCCTGTGTCGCCAAAAGCAGACTCTCAACAAGCTGATTTTACTGCATTTTCATTAAATGGTGAGATTAGCGTCTCCAATCGGCAACATTTTCACGTGCCAACTTAGGCTCTTTCTTCCCTTACTGCCTCAAGCGTCGCACGAAAGTATTACTAAAACACTGTTTTTAAAAAAGAACGTGAATAATGGCACCATTCTCGCTTACTTACTTGCAACGGCAAGACATAGCGAGTGAGGCAATAGCAAGATTGATCACCGCTCGCCAACTAGGCACTTGCAGCGTCACGGACTGACGCACTTCGGGTGAATCCCGGCGAGCAGGATGCATTCGCCTCCACCGGCCTAAGGCACGCTCTTGCGATGAGTTTGCACTATCCTTTAGTTCCCTGCGTACTTGGGCCGCTCTGCGGCCCTTTTTTTAGCCGCAAGATACGCAGCGAGACGCAAGGATGCCGTGAGCGCTAGCTGGTCAGTGTCGCCACCCTGTCTCGGGCATTGCCCAAACGGTTCAGGAATGAGACGAACGCCATGCAGATGAAGCCCAAGTCTCCGCTGAGCAGTTGGACCTCTCTCACCGCTTGTGCGTTGGCGGTTGCCCTGCTGCTGGACGCTGCGCTCTCCCTTAACGGCCTGGTGCCGGAACAGGCAGCCCTCTTCCCTAGTGCTGTCGCCTCCCTGGAAGCGGTAGCGAGAAACGTGCTGCCTTCCGGAATGGCGCTTGCCGGCTTCGCCAGCGGCATCGTCCTCGCCATGGCCGTGATCATGCTGCCGATGCACCAGATCTATCGCTCCCGCGAAGCTCGACTGTTGCAGGAGCGCGAGCGCCTTGCGGCGCAGAATGCAAGACTCGTTCACCAGGCCGCCAGTGACGGCCTGCTGGGCATCGCCAACCGCCGCGAATTCGAGCGTGTGCTGAAATTGGAGTGGCGCCGGGCGGCTCGCGAGCGTCAACCGCTCAGCCTGCTGATGATCGATATCGACTGTTTCAAGCGCTTCAACGATACCTACGGCCACCAGGCCGGCGATACCTGCCTGCGCGGAGTAGCCGACGTGCTTCGCAGCGCTGCCGCACGTCCGGGCGACATGGTGGCGCGTTATGGTGGTGAGGAAATGGTGGTGCTGATGCCGCATACCAGCATGGAGGGCGCCATGCGCATGGCCGAGCGCATCCATGCCATGCTGGCAGAGCGAGCCCTTTCCTTCGCCGCCTCTCCCGTCGCACAGCATGTCACCGTCAGTATCGGCGTCTCCTCGATGCTGCCGGTGCGCAATGGCAATCGCTCGGTGCTGGTGCAACAAGCCGATGAAGGGCTCTACGCGGCGAAGGAAGCCGGGCGCAACCGCACGGCGGTAGTGCCGAACCTGCGGCTCATTGGTCATGACGAGGAGCTGCGGACCTGGACTCACCGCGCCCAGGGAACCTGACCCGGCATACCCCAGGCGCTCCTACCACCCGACCCGATTTCCGCGGCATGTCACGCCGCTCACCTACGGCCGGCCCCGGCTCACAACGCAGCACCGAACCGATCAGTGCCCATCGCCGCCCAACGCGACGGCTTCTCCCGTGAACGGAATCGAAGCGTACGACACAGGTTGCCCTGATCGTCCATGACAGGTAGTATCCATAACGCTCACCGGCACCTCATCGATGAAAGCGATAACCGCCACACGATAACCTGAGGTAATACCATGGGAGCTCGACTCAAGACGTTGCTCGCTTGTTGCCTGGCAGGATGGGTTGCGGTATCCACCGCCAATGTCCTGGCCCACGAGGCCGAAGTCCAGGAAGAGGGTATCGCCTCCTTCTACAGCGACCGCTTTCAGGGCGCCACCACCGCCAGTGGCGATGCCTTCGATCAGCAGGCCCTGACAGCCGCCCACCCCAGCCTTCCCCTCGGCACCAAGGTGCTCGTGACGCGGGCAGACACCGGGCAGGAAGTGGAAGTGCTGATCAATGATCGCGGCCCCTATATCGAAGGACGCATCATCGATCTCTCCAAGCGTGCTGCACGCGAACTCGGTATGCTGAGGCGCGGCACGGCACCGGTCATGGTCACCGTGCGATAAGCCTGCGATTCACCTCGACTCGTCATGCCTCTCCGCCTGGGCTTCAGTTTGTCCTGCCTGTGCCGATATTCCCCTCGAAGCGAGCGGCCAAGACCGCCGCTGAGCCCTTCGGTTCCAAATGGCGCAGGGAAACGTAACGATGCATGAATCGATCACACCGGCACTCTCGCCGGGCGACGCCACAGAGCCACCGAGCAAACAGGCGCTCTGCAAGCGGCTGGTCATGGCCAAGACCCAACTCGACCGCCTCGAGAGGGATGGCGCCAGCAAGGACCTCACCGCGCTCAGTGCGGCACGCATCGAGTTCGCCCTTGCTTCGCGGGCACTGGCCGACGAGCTGATGGCTCAGGAACTACCCGACGAGCCCGCCCCTATCTAATCCTGTTTCCAGCGCGAGGCCGACGAGGGTATCGGGCCGGCTCCGCTGCGACACATCCCGGCCGTTACCAGTGTCCGCTGAACTCTCTGTCGGTCGGCGTGTGCGCCCCTTTGCGCAGGTGGCTATCGGAAACTTTCGCCTCGATCAGTTTCGCCAGCAGCGTCAGCGATTCCTGCCAGCCGACAACCTTAGCCCCTGGCTCATTGCCTGTCCTGCACGTAGCGTCTCAAGTCGAGAGCATTGCGCGGCGCATGGGCCTTCTGATCGTTGTTGAAGTAGGCATAGACGTCATGGCCATCGTGCAGCAACTCGGCGATACGCGTTGCCTCGGCCACGAGATACTGACGCGAATAGCTGCCTGCATACCGCTTGCCATGAAAGCGCAGGTAGGTCCAATCGGCGGTCAACACCCGAGGATGGCGCTCCAGCATGTCATGCAGGCACAGCGCCGCACTGTGACGGCGCAGAACCTCATACACCTCATCGTTGAGCCAGTCAGGATCGCGCAGCTCGACGGCCCAGCGATACTGCTTCGGCGCCTCGGTGAGAAAGGCGTCCAGCCGCTCCGGCCGTGCCTTCCAGTTGGGTGGCAGCTGCACCAGGATCGGGCCTAGGCACTCGCCGAGCCGCCGTGCGACCTCGAGGAAGGTGCCAAGGCTCTGCTCCGGATCCTTGAGACGCTTCATGTGACTGCCGTAGCGGCTGAATTTCAGGGCGTATTCGAAGCCGGCTGGCGCTGCCTCCTTCCACTTGTCGAAGGTGCCTGCCTGGGGCAGGCTATAGAAGGTGTTATTGATCTCTACCGTATCGAACCGCTCGGCGTAATGGCCGAACCACTCGTCCTGGGTCAGCGCGTCCGGATAGAAGCGCCCCTGCCAATGGCGATACTGATAGCCGGATGTACCGATGCGTAACCGTCCCTGGCGCTTGCGCTGCGTGGTCTGGTTCATGGATCCCTCCATGCGACGCAGATGAATGTCCCTCCAGTGTGGCAGTTATCTTGTTCGCATTCCGTTATTGGCCGATCGTTCGCTACCGAACGTTCACCCTGTGTAGCGCGTGACCTGCCACCCCAGCAGGCCGGGTATAATGAGTACAGGAGTGGCGTTGAGCAGGCGTGGGCCGTTCGGGGTGCCGGCCAACTGCGCGCGGATGACACGAAAGACGCCCGAGTGGGCCACTACCAGCGGTATCTCCGCGCTTGCCAGCACGCCGTTCAGCGCGGTCAGCACACGAGCCTGGAAGTTCGCCCAGCTCTCCCCGCCGGGCGGGGTGGCCTCGTAGGGTGGCTGCTGCATGAGCGGCAACTGGTCCAATCGACCCCAGTCACGCTCGTCGAGCCCATTCAGGCGCATCGCTTCCTGGCCCGGCACCGCCAGCTCCGCTGTGCGCCAGGCGCGCTGCAGCGTACTGGTCACGACCCGGCTCCAGGGTCGGTCCAACCACACGGCAGCCTGTCGCGCCTGGGCCTCGCCCAGTGCCGTCAACGGCACGTCGCTGCGTCCGCCGATGCGATGCTCGCGGTTGAGCCGCGTTTCACCATGGCGAATGAAGACGAAAGGCCTAGCCAGCAGCATTGCCGCCCTCCTCCGACAGGGCCAGCGCTTTCGATGCCGTCAACGACTCGCTCACCTTGCTTACCTCGGAGGTAAACAGGGGGAGCACCTGTCTGGCGCCCAGCTGCCGCACCAACGCCCGCATATGGGAGAGTCGCAGGTGGACGTTCCAGCGCAGCCAGTCGACTTCCCCGGCGGCCCTCTGGCGCTGCCGCCGGGGCGTGAGATAGCCCGTGTGCAGAAGACGGTGCATCGGCCAGTCCTGCGGGTCGTCGTCGCGGTCCGCCACCAGCCATAGCATGGGAGAATCCAGGCGGGAAACATCGAGCAGCCGGCGGATGGCGGCGTCATGTCCCTCCCGGCGCAGCGCGCGGGGCAGCCGCAGCAAGGCCTCGAGCCCTGCGCGGCAAGTGTGATCCATGTTCCAGCTCACCTCCAGCCGCTCGGCCTGGGCATCGAGCCACAGCGCCATCTCGAGGGCGCGACCCGATACGGGCACCGGCAACACCCAGGGCTCGGTCAGCCGCTGCGCGATGGCTTCGCGACACTGCGCCTGGGGCGTGTCATAGCGGCCGTAGGAAGCGTCCAGCAGGGCAACGCGAGCCGGCGGCGGTTCATCGAAGGGGAAAAGCAGCGATTCGAGGCAAGCATCGCCGCTGTAGAAAACGCCGCCGCCTACGCCGAGATGCAACCACACGCCGCCAAGAGAATGTCCCGCCTGTCCGGTGGTCACCGGGATGCCCGCGATGCAGCACTGGCCACGCTCGGGTAGCGCTCGCCACTCGCGGTCGCTGGGCAGCGCCGCCGCCACCGCGGTCGTGCAGTAGAGCGGCAGTTCGGCAGGCAGCGCCGATACCCCGCCGATATGGTCGAAATGATCGTGGCCGATCAGCACGGCATCGACATCCAGCCCTTCGGCCCAGGCCATCGACTGGCCCGGATGCAGGGCACCGCCGGCGTCGAGCAGCAGGCGACTGCCCTCGGCCTCGACCAGGATGGCGGCGGGAGCCTTCTCGCCCAGCCCGCTGAGCACCTCGACATGCAGGCTCACGCGTCGGGCTCCAGGCACCAGCCCTCGCACAGGGTCAAGGCTACCGGCTGTCCTTCGCCCAGCGCCGTGGCGTGGTAGGCGATTAGCGTCTCGCCACTTTCGAGGCGAAGATGCAGCTCGTAGCGTTCGCCGCGGAAGGTGACGCTTTCCACCCGCCCACGCAGATCCTGCGACGATGGGGAAGCGGGATGCACTCTCACGTGCTCGGGGCGCACCAGCACCGACTGGGTGCGCTCGGCAGGTACGGCAGCGAGCCCGCGCATCAGCGCGGCCTCCTCCAGACGCTGGCCAGGCCGCCCGGCAGCCACGCTCAACAGGCTGCCCTGGCCGATGAAGCTGGCCACCCAGGCGGTTCGTGGCTGGCGATAGAGCGTTTCGGGAGTGGCCCACTGCGCCAGCCTGCCTTCGCGCATGACCGCGATGCGATCCGCCAGCGCCATGGCCTCACTCTGGTCGTGGGTCACGTAGATCATGGTGGCCCGGGTGCGGCGGTGGAAGTCGCGAAAGCTCTGCTCCATGGCCGCGCGCAGGTGACGGTCGAGGTTGGCCAAGGGCTCGTCGAGCAGCACGACGTCGGGATCGGTGACCAGGCAGCGTGCCAGCGCCACGCGCTGACGCTGGCCGCCGCTGAGCTCCTGCGGCGACCGCGCGGCGTAGGATGCGAGGCCCACCAGCGCCAGCGCCTGGGCCACCCGGCGCCGGTAGCTCTCGCCATCCAGTCGGCGCAGCTTGAGCGGGTAGCCGACGTTGTCGGCCACGCTCATGTGCGGCCACAGCGCGTAGGACTGGAACACCATCGCCATGTTGCGCTGCTCGGGCGGCACGTGATGCTCGCGGCTGGCCAGGGTGCGCCCACCCAGGCGGATCTCGCCCTCGCTGAGCGGCTCGAAGCCGGCCAGCATGCGTAGCATGGTGGTCTTGCCGCAGCCGCTGGGGCCGAGCAGCGCGACTAACTCGCCCGGTGCCACGTCCAGCGAGAGCGCCTCGACGGCGCTCTGCTCGCCGAAGCGTTTGGTGACGTGATCGATCGTCAGCCCTGCCATGGCACGACCCCCTTGGGCAGGCGCGGCGCCAGCAGGCTCAGCGCCAGCATCAACGTGGCGACCATCAGCACCACCAGTACGGAAACCGCGGCGGCCAGCACGCTCTCGCCGCCTTCGTCGAGGTTGAAGATCAGCACGCCCAGGGTCTCGTTGCCGGCGCTCCACAGCAGCGCCGAGACGGTCAGCTCGTTTACCGCCAGCAGGAACACCAGCAACCCACCCGCGAACAGCGCCGGCGCCACCAGCGGCAGCACGATGCCGCCCAGGCGTCGCCAGGGGCCGGCGCCAGCGAGCTGGGCCGCTTCTTCCAGCGAGGGATCGAGCTGGGCAAGGCCGGCGGCCACCGGCTTGAGGCACACCACCAGGAAACGCGCCAGATAGGCGACGAAGATCAGCCCCAGGGTGCCGTAGATCGCCACGTTCACCACGGGAATGGGCCGTACGAAGAGCAGTATGCAGGCCACCGCCAGCACCACGCCGGGCAGCGCATAGGGCAGCTCGATGGCGCTCAGCGCCAGGCTCTGCCAGCGCTGGGGCAGGCGCTGCAGGCGATAGGCCAGCGGCAGGCTGCACAGCATCAGTACCACGGCGGCGCTACCCGCCAGCCACAGGCTGTTGCTCACCGCACGCCAGGTCACCCCTTGGCGGCCGATCACCTCGTGGTAAGCACTCAGGGTGACGGTCTCCCAGCTCAGCGGCACGCCCATGGCCGGCACCAGCGAGCTCACCACCAGCGCCGCCAACGGGGCGACGAGGATGGCCAACAACAGGGCCACCAGCAGCGCGGTCACTCCACCCCGCCAGCGTCCCAGCGAGAAATCGTGCGCCCGCCCGGAGTGCCCCACCAAGCCGAACCGGCTGCGCTTCATCCACGCTTGTTGCAGCGCCACGCCGGCCAGCGCCAGCACGCCGATCAGCAGCGACAGCGAGGCCATTTCGGCCAACACGCCGGTACCGAAGCTGGCCATGCGCTGATATATCAGGGTCGGCAGCACGTAGTAGCCCGCAGGAATGCCCAGCATGGCGGGAATGCCGAAGTTGCCCAAACTCGAGATGAACGCCATCCCTCCCCCTGCGATCAGGCCGCTACGGGTCACCGGCAGGATGATCTGCCCCCACACCTGGGCCTGGCGAGCACCACTGATGCGCGCCGCCTCGACCAGCTCGCGGGGCAGCGAAAGCAGCGAGGTGCGAAGCGCCAGGAATACCAGCGGCGCGCTCTGGATGCCCAGCAGCAGGGCGATACCCTCGGCCGAGTAGAGCGGCTGGGGACTGCCCAGGGGCGGCGCCATGCCGATGCTTTTCAGCAGCGGGCTGGCGGGGCCGAACAGCTGCAGCCAGCTGAGCGCGGTGACCTGAGGCGGAATCATCATCGGCAGCATGAAGCAGAACACCAGCCAGGCCTTGCCGCGAATGTCGGTGAGGGTGATCACGAAGGCGAACAGGCTGCCGAGTGCCAGCGCGATCAGCATGCCCAGCCCCGAGGTGTAGAGGCTGCGCGCGAGCGCCCGCCAGGTGCTCTCGGCCTGCAGAACCCGCCATAGAGGTGATTCGCTGCCCTGGGCCAGGTCGCTCAGCGCCTCCAGCAGCAAGCGCAGGCTGGGCGCCAGGCTGAGCGCCACGATGACGAGCATGAGCAGGGTGAGCAGCCAGCGGTGCTGGCTGCTATCGGTGAGGCCCGGTGACATACTCAGCTGCCGAACAGGTCGCCGAAGCGCTGCTTGAGTTCGTCTTCACGGGCCAGAGCGCTCTGGGTGTCCAGCGGCATCAGCGCGATGTCGTCACGGGCGGGAAAGCCCGCCGGCGGGGCGACAGCGGGATGCGCCGGCAGATAGCCCTGCTCGCTGACCAGCTCCTGGCCTTCGCGGGAGAGCACGAAGTCGACGAACTTCTGTGCGGCGTCGAGGTTCTTGGCCTCCTGCATGATGGCGACCGGTTCGGTCACCGCGCTCACGCCCTCCTCGGGGAACACGAAGGCCACCGGCGAGCCCTTGGCCGCTTCGCGAATCGGCAGGAAGTCCACCACGACGCCGTAGGGCTTGGTACCCGCCGCCACGGCATTGAACACGCCGCCGTTGCCGCCCTGGGCCTCGACACGATTGGCCTGTAGCGCTTCGTAATAGCTCTCGCCCAGCTCGGGGTTGGACTCGATGGTCGCCATGTGAATCAGCGCAGCCCCCGAGTAGAGCGGGCTGGGCATGGCCACCTGCCCCTCGTATTCGGGCTGGATGAGGTCCTGCCAGCGCTGCGGCCGGTGTTCGGCCCCGGTGTTGTAGACGATCCCCGTGGTGATCAGCTTGGTGCCGTAGTAGTAGCCTTCGGAATCGTACAGCTCGGCATCATAGGCCTCGCGCTCCGGGCTCTGGTAGGCCTGCAGGTGCCCTTCCTGCTTGAGCGACTCCATGGTCATGCTGTCGGCGATCAGCAGCACGTCGGGGTTGCTGACGCCGGCGGAGAGTTCGGAGCGCAGGCGAGTCATCAGCTGCGTGGTACCGTCGCGTACCCACTCCACCTCGATACCGGGGTGGGCCGCCTGGAAAGCGTCGACGGTCTGCTGGGCGTCGCTGTTGGGTTGGCTGGTATAGAGCACCAGCTTCTCGTTGCCGAGGGCGGGAAGTGCCAGGCCGGTGAGTACCACGGATGCGGAAAGAGCGGTTACCAAGGGACGCTTCAGCATGAGCCAACCTCCGATGAGTGTGTTCCATCGATGGTACTGCCGTTCGCTTACAGCTCAGTGACAGTTGGCTTTCCTGCCTATTTACGTTACGCCTTCTTGACGAACTCCGACTTCAGCTTCATCGGCCCGAAGCCGTCGATCTTGCAGTCGATGTCGTGGTCGCCCTCGACCAGGCGAATGCTCTTGACCTTGGTGCCCACCTTGACCACCGACGAGCTGCCCTTGACCTTGAGATCCTTGATCACGGTGACGCTGTCGCCATCCTGCAGCACGTTGCCGTTGGCATCGCGTACCACCTTCTCGTCGCTGGACTCTGTCTCACCCGACACACTCGACCACTCGTGACCACATTCAGGGCAGGCGTACATGTCGGCCACTTCATAGGTGTATTCGGAATGACAGGCGGGGCAGTTCGGCAGCGCGCTCATGGGGCTTCTCTTGGGCAGGTTTCGCGGAGCGCGAAGCATGCCAGAGCGCCCCGGGGGTGTCCAATGAGCATCCTATTCACTTTCCGGACCTGGCAGGCCCCGGGCATAGAACGCCATGCTTTCGCTGCAGCGAAAACCGAGATTCTGGTAGAAATGGGCCGCAGGGATTTCCCTCCCCGTGGCCAGGTACACCGCGCGAACGTCTCGCTCGGTCAGCTCCCGCTCCAGAGCCCGGTAAAGCTGCGAGCCGATTCCCTGGCCCTGCCGATGCGAGGCAACGCACATTTCTCTCAAGTAGAACAGGTAGCCTTCCAGATAGGGCTCCAGATTACCCAGCAGAAAACCTGCGGCCGCATTGCCTTCGCCCGGTGTCACCACGCCGACGAAGCCGGGCGATTCGTGAAAGTGAGCCAGCCGAGCCAGGGCGCGTTCGAAACCCCACGGCTCGCTCCATGGTTCGGCAGAGAACACCTGCGCGAATAGCGTCGCGCAGGCTTCCAGGTCGCGGGGCTCCAGCCGTCTTGGCGCGATGACAGTCACCTAGCGCTTATCCTGGGTATTGGTCTCGAAGTCGCTGGCGTCGTGGCGCTCATGCAGCTGCTGCTCCAACGGGCCGAAGGTACGGTTTACCATGCGCCCGCGCTTGACCGCCGGCCGGGCATCGATCTCCCTGGCCCAGCGCTGCACGTGCTCGTACTCCTGTACCTGCAGGAACTCGCCGGCATCGTAGACGCGACCCAGCGCCAGCTGCCCGTACCAGGGCCAGTTGGCGATATCGGCAAGGGTGTAGTCGTCCCCGCCGAGATAGCGACTCTCGGCCAGCCGCCGGTCCAGTACGTCGAGCTGGCGCTTGGTCTCCATGGCGAAGCGGTCGATGGCGTACTCTATCTTGGTCGGCGCATAAGCGTAGAAGTGGCCGAAGCCGCCGCCGAGATACGGCGCACTGCCCATCTGCCAGAACAGCCAGTTCAGCGTCTCGGTACGTCCGGCGGAATCCCGGGGCAGAAACTCACCGAACTTCTCGGCCAGGTAGAGCAGGATCGAGCCCGACTCGAATACCCGGGTGGGAGGTGTAGTGCTGTGATCCATCAAGGCCGGGATCTTGGAGTTGGGATTGACCTCGACGAAGCCGCTGCCGAACTGCTCGCCCTCGCCGATGCGGATCAGCCAGGCGTCGTATTCGGCGCCCGTGTGGCCCCGCGCCAGCAGCTCCTCGAGCATGATGCCGGCCTTGACCCCGTTGGGCGTAGCCAGCGAGTAGAGCTGCAGCGGATGCTTGCCGACCGGCAACTCCTTGTCATGGGTAGGGCCGGCGATGGGCCGGTTGATGCTAGCGAACTCGCCGCCGTTTGCCTTTTCCCACTTCCACACTTTCGGCGGCACGTACTCGTTTTCTTGGCTCATGAGTGCTCCAGAACGCAGAGTGTCGAAGCGCCCACTCCCCGGCGGGAAGAGGGACGCGTGCAGTAGGGGAAAGATAGCGTGTTAACGTTCGAGCTTCGAGTCGGCCTTGAAATGGCCGCATTCCCACACGCATGGGTTCACCTGTTGGCGCTCGAGGCGATCAACGCTCCCCCAGCACCCAGGAACAAGCCCCCGGTAGTGCGGTGAAACGCCCGCATCCTGCCGGGGCTATCGAACCAGCGACCCAGTCCCGAACCCAGGGTGGCGTAGAGCGTCATCAAGGTCGTATCGATGACCAGCCAGGTCAGCGCCAGGATGACGAACTGGACCAACTGCGGTTCGCCGATGGTGATGAAGTTGGGAAACAGGGCGGCAAAGAACAGCAGATCCTTGGGGTTGCCGATACCCACCAGGAACCCCTGGCGGAACATGGCGGGAACCGATTGGCCCTTCACTGCCGCTGGCGCCTCGGCCAGCGGCGACTGGGGCTTTGCCAACCAGGCCTGCAATCCCAGATAGATCAGGTAGGCGCCGCCCAGCAGCTTCAGCACGAAGAAGGCCGTTTCCGAGGTGGCGAGTACGGCACCCAGCCCCAAGGCGGAAAGCGTCATCAACACCAGGGAAGCCACCCCGCCACCCAGCACCGTGGCGAAAGCCCGGTGCCGGCCGAAACGCAGGCCATGCGTGGTGCATAGCAGTGCCACCGGCCCAGGAAAAATGATAAGGGCCGTTATCACCCCGACGAAGGTCATCCAGGTCCACCACTCCACGGGTCATCTCCTTGTAGATTCGCCAAGACTCCAGTTGCGGGTCGCTCGCCACGACAATGCTCGAGATTACCGCGCAGGTTATCGCTGTGCCTGAGTCGACAATACTTCCCGGTGCATGTGCTGCAAATAGGTCAAGTGGAGAAAGGGCACCAGCAGCGGGCTGGCAAATACGCCCAGGGCAACGATGATCCCCCACTCCGGCAACTCCCAGCCGAAGGCGACCAGGCAGAATAGCATCAGAGAGACACTCACTAACCCGGCGCCCAGGCTGGCGGCCCGCCACCACCAGGTGAGCCGCGGCCGTCGCGCCAGGTATGCCATCGCCACGCACCATAGCCCAACGATACCCATAAAACCGACGAACACGAAGAGCATGATTGCCAGTTCCTCCACGCCCCAGTAAAACCCTACCGTGCTCAGCAGGGCCAGTCCGGCGAGCAGGCAGAACAGGCTCACCGGCAATGCCAGCAGGAGCATTTCGGCAACTATCAGAATACGGTGGAGCGATTCCTTTCTCATGTCGTTTCCCGCAAACATAACGCACTGAAAATTATCGCAGTACCTCCCCCATGCTCAGCGACCAGGGGCTTGGTTTCATTACCGTCTTACTTTACTACCTTTAGAAAATACCGTTCCCCGAACCCCCATTATGCGGATGGCTGCCATGGCATATGATCGCAAGGATCTCGAGCCTGAACATCGCCCTGAGGCAGTCAAGGCACGTCTGTCTCAACCGCCATCAGCCAACACACTACCTGATGCAGTGCTGGGCGGTATCGATGGCTGCGTCACGACATTTGCCGTCGTTTCAGGCGCTTTCGGTGCCGGCTTCTCCCCTACGGTTGCCCTGGTCCTTGGTTTCGCCAATCTACTCGCCGACGGCTTCAGCATGGCAGTCAGCAACTACGAGGCTTCTCAGGCGCAACAAGAGCATATCGACAGTGTCGCCCGTCGCGAACGTCACCATATCCAGCTCATCCCCGATGGGGAGCGGGAGGAAATTCGTCAGATATTCCGGGCGAAAGGCTTCGAGGGAGAGCTGCTGGAGACAGTGGTCGAGACGCTGACCAACGATCACGATATCTGGGTGGACACCATGCTCAAGGAGGAACACTACCTGCAACCCGTCGGATTGAACCCCCTGCGCGCCGCGTTGACCACCTTCTTCGCTTTTATCGTCGTCGGCGCCATGCCCCTGCTGCCCTATGCCTTACCGGACCTGGATACGGCCATACAGTTCCTGGCAAGCCTCGTCATTGCCGGTGCGATGTTCTTCGGCATCGGAATGCTCAAGAGCCTGGTCTACCAGCGGCCGGTGTTGCGATCCGGAATCCGTACCCTGCTGATGGGAGGCGCCGCTGCCGGCCTCGCCTTCCTCAGCGGGCACCTGGCACATGCACTATTCGGCCTGGGTTAAGTGCATGCAGAGTATGCCAAGACTACCACGGCTCCCCTTCCCCGAGCCGTTCCAACTCGCCAGTTCTTACCCCTTGGCGATCAGGAAGGCGCCGGCAGCGGCCATCAGGGTGCCTGCAGAGCGGTTGGCGCCTTTCATGGCGCGCTTGGTCTGCAGGAAACGCCGTGCGCTCGAGGCACCGGAGGCTACCAGCATCAGCCCCGCCATCAGGCTGACGAAGGTGAGCCCGACCACCAGCACCATGTCGTGGGAAGCCAGGGCGGTGAGATCGATAAAGGTGGGAAGGAAGGCGATGTAGAAGAGAATCACCTTGGGGTTGGAGGCGGAGATCAGAAAGCCCTGCAGGAAACCCTTCACGGCATCCCCACGCTGCAGCTCGGGCGCCAGCGGCCCGGTCTCGACCGGGGCGGTCCACATCTTCCAGCCCAGGTAGAGCAGGTAAGCGGCACCAAGGTAGCGAATTACCGTGAAGGCCTCGCTCCAGTTCTCGGCGATGGCCGCCAGGCCGTAGAAAGCCAACAGCAGGTAGAGCAGGTCGCTGAGGGTCATGCCCAGCGCCAGCGGCACGCAGACCCGCGCGCCGGAGGCCATGCCTCGCGCCAGCAGAGCGAACACTCCGGGCCCGGGGGTCACGGCGAAGACGAAGATGGCCACGATATAGAGCAGCGCGCTTTCAAGGGGCATGGGTTTCCTACCTGAGTCGAGGAGGGACGAATGCCATCATGCAACAGCGGCGACCGGCATGCCATCGTCACTCGTTTGCCACCTTCCTCCGCTAGCGTCGGCCAGAACCCTCTTCGGCAGGAGCCCCTGGATGACGCGACCCAAGCGCGAACCGCTCAGTGAGGCGGAGCTCGAGTTTCTGGTCGAGTTGGCCAACGGCAACGCCCTGGCCCGTCAGCGCCGCCGCGAGCGCGAACGTCAGCGCGCTATCCGTCGACGTCGGTACGATACACGGCGGTGAGGCACAGTGAAGCTACTACCGCTCCACCTCTCCAGCGCCATGTCGGCGTTCTGGTTGGTGGTCCTTGCTCTGAAAAACATCGCTGAAAGCCGCGGCGAGAATACCCGTGGGCATGGCGATGATGCCGATACCGGCCACCGCGGTGATACCGGCAAACACCTTCCCCAGAGGCGTGATGGGCGTGACATCACCGTAGCCCACCGTGGTGAGGGTAGCGATACTCCACCACAATGCCCGCGGCACGCTGCCGAAGGCTTTGGGCTGGTCGGCAGCCTCCACCACGTAGAGACAGGCCGCGGAAATCAATAGCAACAGGCCCGCCACACCGACGCTGAGCAGCAGCTCGTAGCTGCGGGCATGCAGGGCCTCGGCCAGCGCAGACCAGGCTCGGCTGAAACGCCCCAGCCTAGCGAGACGCAAGATACGCAGCACGCGCATCATGCGCAGCAGGAACACATTGTTGAAAGGCAGGAATGCCAGGAAGAACGGCAGGATTGCGAGCAGATCGATCAGCGCCCAAAAGGAAAACACGTAGCGGATGCGGCCCGAGATACCCCGGTAGCGGGGCTCCTCCCCGGCGGCATACAGCCGGCATCCGTATTCGGCGAGAAAGAGCGCGACGAAGACAGCTTCGATAGCGAAGAACAGATCCGGTGCCGCCTGGCGCAAAGTCGGCTCGGTTTCTAGCACGGCCATCAGGGACGCCAGCAGAATCAGCACGCAGACGACCCGATTGATCGGCGACAACCCCGAGTCGGGCCAAGCCCCCGGCGTCAGTTGGCGATGGAGCCTCTCACGCAGCAAGGCAAACCTCCTGTTAGCTGAATGGGATGCGTGACCTTATACCATCGCTGCCGGGAATGGCTTCCCTCGCCGTTGCCATGTTTCAACGCAGACGGCCGGAGCAGGTGCGAGCGCTGGCGAGTTCTTAACGCGCCATGTCTCCCAGCTTCTCCAGCTCGTCGTCATGCAGGGAAACGAGTAAAGGTTCGCCGCGTTCGTTGACGCGGAACTGACCATAACGGGCGGACTCGTAGCGCTCGGCATGGCCCTCCTGAAAGAAGAAAGCGTCGGTGGCCAAGCGGACCCGGCCGTTGCGCACCCGGTAGCGCAGGCGCATCTCGTCGGCAGCAAGGGAATCGTTGCTCGCGCCCAGACGCTGGAAATGCGCGACGCGCTGCGCATCCAGGCTCACGATCACAAGACCATCGGCGGCCTGCGGTTCGCCGCTCTCCCTGCGCTGCGCATAGTGCGCCTCGCGGATGCGGTTGGCGATCTCGAAGTTGAGAGCCATGTAGTCGCCCTGCAGCAGTGAGCGCGGATCCACTGGCGCCAGTTCCAGATACACCACCTCACCTTCGGCCAAGTGACGCTCCTTGGCCCAGATGCTCCAGTTGACCAGCGCCAGGATCAGCACGGTAGCGATGACCACTACGACCCTGTCGAGCCTGGCTGTCGCGATCATTGGCCCGCCCCTTCCGCTTCACCGGCCCGCCAGCCGCGCCGCATGACCCAGCGGATCGTCAGTAGCACCACGCCGAGGGCGAACAGCGTCATTGCCTTGGTCAGCAAGGTCGCCTCGAGCCAGTAATAGTAGTTCGAAATCGAGAGCAGCAGCAGTAGCCCCCCAAACCCCATGACCAGACGATTGCCGATAGCGAAACCCAGCACGACCACCACGGCGCCATGGCTCAGGCCATGAGCCTGGAGCGAGAGCAGCATCAGCACCGCCACGGCACCGAAGGCCGCCAAGCGAACGGATGAAGCGATCGCGCCGGCATGGCGCTGAAAGACGTACCGAAGCAGCAACAACAGCGCCAACATTCCCAGGGCATCTCCCACCCAGGGCTCTAGCCAGCCCAAGCCGGTTACTTGGTAGTAGCGCCCCGTGAGCAGTGACTGCCCGTGATACCCCGTGACCTGGATGGCCAGCAGCCCAAGCAGCAGGCCATAGCCCAGCGCCTGCAGCTGGCGCATATAGGCCGGCAAGCGAAACTCGTTGAGCCACAGGACACTCAGTGAGAACAACACCAGGCCTCCGGCGAGCGAAGGCAACGAGATGCCTTCCATCAAGGCGAGATAAAGTGCCAGGCTCGCCGCGAAGGCCGAAAAGGTGCGATGCGTGAGGCTTGGCATGACCAGGGCGAGCGCAGCCTGCAGCACCACCAGCGACCACCAGAGGCCGACCGTCGAGCCCTCCAACAAGGCGGCAATGGCCCAGGCCACCAGCAGTTGCCCCGCCAGACTCGCGGCCAGCGCCAGGTGCTCGACGAAGTCACCTTTCGTCCCCCGCAGCAGCGCAAAGGCACCCGTGATCATCACCAGCCCCAGCATGGCGGCGACCACGCTGGTGTCGAGCACGAACACCGCGCCCATGGCGATGAAGCCGAGCAGAAACAGGGCCGCCAGCCAGCCCGAAAACGCCTGCAGGGCGCGCACGAACCAGGGCGTCTCGAGTGCCGGCTCGCCCTCGTCTTCCGACACCGCAATGCCAGCCTGGTCAAGTCTCTCCTTGAGTGAAGGCATCATGACGACATCTCCGCATGCAGCCGCTTGAGCCAGAAGGCGGCTGCTGCTCCCAACTCCAGCACCACCACGGCCAAGACCAGGAAGCCAGCCGTCTCGGCGTGCCACAGCAGGTGTCGGGCAAGAAAGAACGTGACGACCGTAATGACCGACAGGCAGCCCCCCGCCAGCATGAACAGGTCGGCTCGCCAATGGCGGTAGATGGCGTAGAGGGCCGCCAACCAGACCGGATAGACCAGCACGGCAGGCGTGAGGCCGGCCCAGTCATCGAGAATGATGGTGATCATGAGCAGGGTCAGGGGGATGCCGCCGCCCAGCGCCAACAGGCGCGTGGCCCACCCTGCCGACAGCCAGCGCCAACGCCGCGCGCCCAGCTCCCATAGCGCCAGCGCCACGGTATTGAGCGCGAACAGCCCCCACAGGGCGGCGGTGTCGCTGGTGAACGGGAGGCCAAATGCCCCACCCCATGTGCGGAAGTAGAGCGCCAGCGAAAGATTGAGCAACCCCAGCCACAGCACCCAGAGCGCATCGAAGCGCGCCACCAGCGTCCAGGGCAACATCAGCACGGCCCAGAAGAAGAACAGCTGCCACGGATCGGTACCGGTCTGGTAGACCTGACCAAACAGCGCCAACAGCACGCCCAGCAGCAACGAAGCCGCCATGAGTGCCGCCCGAGCCACCAGGTTATCCTTTTCGCCGCGCCCTACGGCCCACCAGTAGATGCCGATGGCCACTACCAGCGCTACCTGCACCAGTCCGAAGCGCAGCCAACGTCCCATCGCGGCCCAGTTGTAGGCGATGAGAAACAGCAGTCCGCAAGCCAGCGCCAGCGTACCCAACCACAGCAGCAGCCGATCCAGGAATACCCCCCAAGCCCGCCCCGAAGGGTGCAGCCCGGAAAGCGCGACTGCCCGCGCCACCTGCTCACGCGGTATGGCGCCCCGCTCGATCAATGCCGTCAGTTGACGGCGAATGTTGAGCCTCTCACTACTCATGGTCAGGCTCCACGATGAGATAGGCCTGGTAGGGATGATCGGCTTTGTGGGATAGAGCAGCTTGAGCCAACGAGCCCTGACCAAGGGCGTGATATATCGCGCATCACAGTTCCTTGATGGTCCGCCATGCATCGACGATTTCGTGCTGACCGTACACCCGAACCCCGTGTTGGCGAAGCAGCGCCGCGGTGACACCGGCACCGGCCCTTTTCACTCCCGAGAAACTGCCATCGTAGATCTGCGTGCTGCCGCAGGAGGGGCTGTGTTCGGTCAGAACCGCTACCTTGATGTCATGCTCCCGGCACAACTGGAGCGCCAGCGAAGCGCCCTGCCGAAACACCTCGGTGAGATCGGTACCGTCGCGATCGACGACCTGCGCCGAACCGGTGAGTACCCCCCCCCCATCGCCGGCGATAATCTCGGCGGGCGGCCTCGGCGTAGGCAGGCCGGCATCAACCTCGGGGCATACCGATACCACCCGACCCTCGGCCTGCCACTGCGCCAGGATCTCCGAGGCAAGGCTCTTGGCACCGCCATCGTAGCGTACCCGCCTGCCCAGCAGGCACGCGCTGACCAGCACCTTCTCCATTGCCCCTCCCGTTTCGCGACACCTCGTTGTCTTCTGCCTGCCTACTTTAGCGAATTCCGCAAAGAAAAAACCCGCCTCTTGGGCGGGTCACGAGACTCTCGCTATGCGTCAATGGTTGCCCAGCGACTTCAGCTTATCTTCACTCAGGGTGATCTCTTCGTTCCTGTTGACCCCGACGCCACGCTCGATGATGCAGCGAGCGATCTCCTGGGCTTCTTCCAGGGAGTGCATCACGAAGGTACCGCACTGGTACTCATTGAGTTCCGGGATGTCTTCCATCCGCTTGACGTCGAGCACGTCCTGCATCGCCGCCAGCCAAGCTTCGCTGACGCGCTCTTCGCTGGGGTTGCCCAGCAGGCTCATGTAGAACCCCGTGCGGCAGCCCATCGGTGAGATATCGATGATCTCGACGTCCTTGCCGTTCAGGTGATTGCGCATGAACCCAGCGAACAGATGCTCCAGGGTGTGAATGCCCTTCTCACCCATCATGTCTTCGTTCGGCTTGTTGAAGCGTAGATCGAACACCGTGATGGTATCGCCGGAGGGCGTCTGCATGGTCTTGGCGACGCGAACCGCCGGGGCGTTCATGATCGTGTGGTCGACGGTAAAGCTATCAAGTAGAGGCATGTTCAGTCCTGTGTCGATCGGGTTCGCCGAAACCCCCATGGTAGCATGGGTTGCCCGCCGGCCCGGAACCGACGCTGACCGCCTCCCGTCATGCGCACCCAGCTGACTCGCCCCAGTTCCACTCGCTGCGCGCCACGGCGTCGTGGGCATGCAGGCTTTCGGCGTGCACCACGCGTAGCCGGAAGCCATCGATGCCGGGCTGCTCGCGCAGCGCCTGGTGCAGGCGGCGCGCGGCATCCTCACAGAACATCAGGTTCTGGCCGTTGGCCAGGGCAAAGGCCTGCTCGTCGATCCGCTTCACCGCCGTTTGCAGCGCGGTGCCCAGCGCCCGCTCGGTGCGACCGACCAGCGCAATCAGCGGCAGCTCGTCCTGATCGTTAGCGAGCTGCACCGAGAGGTGCGCCTGGCTGCGCTGGCTGTGGGGCGTGGCCAGAATGCCCTGTTCGCTGCCGAGCCAAGCGCGCACCGCCTCGCGGCTGACCGGCATGTCGGTGAAATCCTCGTCAAAGGCCTGCTGGATCAGCTGTCGCGCCAGAGCGGCCGAGCAGGGGCAGGTGGAGGAGTAGCCCACCGTGAGATCGAGGGTGGCCACAAAACCACGCTCGTCGCGCCGGCAGCGCAGGGCGAAGGGATAGCGCTTCCAGCCCGCCAGGGGGCTGATCAGCGCCGGTCGCTTGAGCATCGCCTCGCCGCTGAGATCGAGAAAGGCACCTTGCGAGAGCCCCTGATGGCTGTCGAGGAAGGCCTCCAGCACCGCCGCCACGCGCGCCAGCGAAATCTCGCGCGACTCGAGTTCGGCCAGGGCCAGGTAGAGACGAGACATGTGGATGCCCCGCGCGGTGGGGTCGTCCAGGCTGACCCCCGCCGAAGCGTATCCGGTGATACCCTGGCCGACCACCTGCAGCGGCAGGGCGATATTCTCCATTCCGACCCAGCTCAAGGTGCCGAGACGAGAGGCAGGAGCCATGGCGATATCTTCCAATGCCAACCGATTCATCGGGAGACTCCTTGCGCGTTGAAGGATGAAAGGTGGTTCTCAGCTGCGCGACCGGGCTGAAAATAGTCGAACAGCTGCGCGACCGCCTCGGGCGCTACGCCGTTAGTAATGAACACAAAGCGTGAGATACCGTCGCTACAGGCCTCGACCGGCAGCGGCTCCGGTGGGTGAAAGATGTGCTGCACGCCGTGCAGGGCCAACGGCTGCTCTCGCCCGGCAATCTTCACGATGGCCTTCACCCGCAGGATCTTCTCGCCCAGCAGTGACATCAACAGGTCCAGCCAGTCCTCGAGGACGTCAGGCGCGATGGGCTCCTCCACGGTGAAACAGAACGAGCGGATCTGTTCGCCATGCCGGCTGAGAACCGGCCCGGATTGAGGCGTCAGCATCGAGACCAGGGTGCCGGCAGAAGACGGCGTCATGCCCACCGTGGGCCATACCTGAGCATAGGAGGCCGCGCTCAGCCAATGGTCCGCCTGTTGGCGCTGTGCCGAGAGGCCCTCTCCGGTGAGCCGTTCGGCCGCTATCCCGCCATGACTCACTTGCACTTGCTCGGCAGCTGGATTGATCCGAGCCAAATGGCCGGCAAGCCGAGACAGTTGCGCCTCGTCCACCAGATCGGCCTTGGTGATCAACAGCCGGTCGGCGACGGCAGCCTGACGCTGCGACTCGCGATGGGCATTGAGCGTCGAAACGCCGCTGGCGGCATCCACCAGACAAATCACACCATCCAGGTACAGACGATGGGCCAGCCAGTAGTCGATCATCAGGGTGTGCAGGATGGGAGAGGGGTCGGCGAGTCCGGTGGTTTCGATGATCACGCGCGAGAAGGGCTCGCCGCCCGCTCGCTCGATCGCATCGAAGGTCTTCTGCACGGTACGGCTCAGATCACCGCGTATGGTGCAGCACAGGCAGCCGCTGCTCATCTCCACCACGCTGTGCTCGTCGCCTTCGGCGACCAGACGGTGATCGAGCCCGATGTCGCCGAACTCGTTGATCACCACCAGTGCATCCTTCATCGCGGGCTGACGCACCAATTGGTTGAGCAGGGTGGTCTTGCCGCTGCCGAGGAAGCCGGTCAGCACGGTAACGGGAATCAGGTCGTGGGTATCTGGACTCATGGGAAAAGCACCGTAACGAGGTAAGACGAACCAGTGAAACCGCCTTGCCTGGAGTATGAATGGACGGTTCATATACACATAATGTTATATCATAACAATTATTGCTTTTCGATGGCTGCCGACCCCCTAGCCGCAGACTTGAGTTCTTGGCTTACCAGGTAGGGTACGACCGAGAAGGCCCATCCTAGGCGGAGCCTACTTGGTCGGCACCGATAGGCTCGAAGATCGCCGGGCAGCGGCGCATACTTATGGGCACGTATCGTCGCTCCATCGAGACGAGGCCTGAATGTACCAGTCCCCACAACCGCCACTGCGTGTCGGCTTCATCCTGCTGCCCCGGTTTACGCTGAATGCCTTCGCCGGATTCATCGATTCGCTGCGCCTGGCCGCCGACAAGGGCGGACGCAGCCGGCAGATTCACTGCAGCTGGCAGATCATGGGGCCCGGGCCGGTGACGTCCAGTTGCGGCCTGGAGGCGACGCCGCAGACCCCCTATCGCGATCCGAGCCACTTCACTCATATCGCCGTGTGCGGTGGCAACAATTATCTCGATCCGCATGAGGACAAGGCGCTTAGCGAGTATTTGAAGGAAGCCTGCAAGCAGGGCGTCAAGCTGGTCGGAGTCTGCACCGGCACCTTCGCCATCGCCCGCGCCGGACTGCTCAAGGGCCAGCGGGTGTGCGTTCACTGGAACGTGATCAACGACTTCCGCCGTCAGTTTCCCCAGATCGACGCCACGCCCGACCGGCTGTTTCTCGAATCGGTACGCGTCATCACCTGCGCCGGCTCATCGGGGGCCACCGACATGGCGCTGCACCTGATACGTCGCGAATGCGGGCCGGACAAGGCCCAGCAGGCCATTCGCCACATGATCCTCAACGGAATGCGCACTTCCAACTCGCCGCAGACCCACTTCTTCGAGGCCATTCAGGAGATACGCGACGAGCGGGTCAGGGTCGCCGTGTTGACCATGGAACAGTCACTCAACACGCGCCTGGACAGCCAGGCCCTGGCCGAGCGCATCAACCTCAGTCCGCGCCAGCTCGACAGGTTGTTTCAGCAGGAAATGGGCACCACGCCCATGCGTTACTTCAAGACCATGCGTCTGCGCTACGCCGAATGGTTGCTGCAACATACCGACGGCTCGATCGCAGAGATCGCCGCCGAGTGCGGCTTTTCCGATGCTTCCCACCTGGCACGTGATTTTCAGGCCCGCTACCACTACAGCCCCAAGCAGTCGCGCCGCAAGGGGCTGGGCAACCAGGTTAGCGCCCAGGCTTCCTGAAGCCGGCGGATCGGACAGCGCGCGTCCGATATTTACTCTTTCTTGTCCGTTTTCTTCTATAAGCGGCCAGCGCTCGACCCTACCCTAGAAGCACGTGTTCGTTCACCCAGTGACACGACTCCCCTATATACAACAACCCATGGAGCGTCACCATGAAGTGCAAACTCCCGCGTCTCCTTACAGCCGTGGCAGTGGGCCTCGGCATTGCCGGTTCCGCGACGGCCGCCGACCTTGAGCTACGCGCCGCGACGATCGGCAGCCAGCAGGGCATCCAGATGGCCGGCCTCAACGCACTCGCCAGTCACGTGGCCGAAGCCACCGCTGATGGCGTCGAGGTCCGGCTGTTCCACTCCGGCGCCCTGGGCGACCAGGTCAGCAACATCGAATCCCTGGACACCCGCACGCTCGATATCGCCACCATCGAAACGCCGATAACCACCATCGACGAGGACATGGGCATTCTCTCGCTGCCCTATCTGTTCCGCGATCGCGACCATGTCGCCAGCGTGCTCGGTGGCGAGATCGGCGATGCCCTGAAGCAGCGGTTGCAGGAGCAGGGTTACCGCATCATCGGCTTCTACGAGGGCGGCTTCCGACACATCACCAACAACCGCCGCGCCATTGAAACGCCGGACGACCTGAGCGGCCTGCGCATCCGCACCCCCGGCAGCCGCCAGCGGGTGGAGATGTTCAACGCCTATGGCGCAAACGCTTCGCCGCTGCCCTACCCGGAACTCTACTCGGCGCTGCAGACCGGCGTCTTCGATGGCCAGGAGAACCCGCTGGTTGAGGTCGAGGCCAGCCGCTTCTACGAAGTGCAGGATTACCTCTCGCTGTCGGGTCACGTCTATACCGTGGGCTTCCTGCTGATGAACGAGGCGCGCTTCCAGGACCTGCCCGACGAGGTGCAGCAAGCATTGCTGGAAGGCGGACAGAAGGCCTTCGAAGCCACCGCCGACTTCGGCGAGCGCGCCGACCAGAGCGTCATCGAGCTGGTCGAGCAGAATGGCATGCAGGTCAACGAAGTCGATATCGATGCCTTCATCGAAGCGTCCCAGCCGCTGTGGGAACGCTTCACCCAGGACATGTCGGATGAAGCGCGCGAGCTGGTACAGCGCATCGCTGAGCATCCCTGAGCCTCACCGTGTTAGCCCGGCGGGCCGCCCCGGCCTGCCCCTTCCCTGCAGGAGCCTCCCATGCTTGATCGTTTTTTCGAAGCGGTCGCGGCACTGCTGTTGTCTGCCATCACCCTGCTCGCCCTGGCGGCCGTGGTTGCGCGCTACCTACTCAATGCCTCGCTGTCCTGGAGCGCCGAGGTGCTGGTGGGCCTGTTAGTCTACGTGACCTTCTTCTGCGGTTACCTGGCGCTGCGCAAAGGGACACATCTGCGTATCGATGTGGTGGCCGCCTGCCTGCCCGCCCGCGGCCAATGGATTCTGTTCTTCCTCAACCAGGCACTAATCGGCTTGGTCTGCGTGGTCATGGTGGTGTGGGGGGTGGAACAGACCCTGACCTTCTCCCACCGCACCACCCTGATGCTGGGCGCCCCCCAGTGGATGTTCTATGCCGCCGTGCCCATCTCCGGCGTGGGCATGCTGCTGGAGCTGATTCGCCAATGCCTTGCCGCCACAAAGGCCGGGGCGCCTCCCTATGAGGCTGCCCGGCAAGCCGAGCTGGAGGAGAGTACCTCATGATCCTACTTGCCATCCTTCTCGCCCTGCTCACCTTGATCGGCCTGGCCATGCCCATCGCCTTCGCGCTGACCCTGGTCTCGATCGCCGTGCTGGCCTTCTCCGGTGTCGACATGCTGGTCCTGGTGCAACGCCTCTACCGTGGCACCGAATCGTTCCCGCTGCTGGCCGTTCCGCTGTTCATCCTGGCCGGCCAGATCATGAACCACAGCGGTATCTCGGCGCGCCTGATCGACCTGGCCCGCGCCCTGGTCGGCGCCATTCGCGGCGGTCTGGCGGCGGTGAACATCCTGACCTCGATGTTCTTTGCCGGCATGAGCGGCACCTCGATGTCCGATACCGCGGCGGTAGGCGGCGTGATGATCCCGCAGATGATCAAGCGCGGCTATTCGGCCTCGTTTACCGCTGCGGTCACGGCCTCGTCCTCAACCATCGGCATCATCATTCCGCCCAGCGTGCCCATGGTCCTGCTCAGCGCCTACATGGGTCTCTCGACCGGTGCGCTGTTCGCCGCCGGTCTGATCGCCGGTGCGCTCACCGCCCTCGGCCTGATCCTGATGGCCTGGTGGATCTCGGTAAAGCGGGTATATCCCATCGAGTCCGCCTTCTCTCTGGGCGAGCTGGGCCGCACCTTCGTCGGCGCCCTGCCGGCCCTGATGATGCCGATCATCATTCTGGGCGGCATCCTGGGCGGCATCTTCACGCCCACCGAAGCTTCCGCGGTAGCGGTCGCCTACGGCGTGGTGGCCGGCATGCTGCTCTACCGCTCGCTTTCGCTTCGCGCTCTCTATCTCGCGCTGGTGGAGAGCGCCGTGCTCACCGGGGCAGTGATGTTCGTGACCGCCGCGGCGCATACCCTAGGCTACACCTTCACCTACCAGAGCCTGGGCCAGTTGATTCTCGGTCCCATTGCGACCCTCGACATGGGTCCGATCGGCTTCCTGCTGATCCTGAGCCTGGTATTGATCATTGCCGGCACCTTCCTCGATGGCATCGCCATGATGTTCATCGTGGTGCCGCTGTTCCTGCCCAGCGTGCAGCTGCTCGGCATCGATCCGCTGCAGTTCGCCATGGTGGTGATCCTGTGCTGGGGCATCGGCCAGCAGACACCGCCCGTGGGCGCCGCGCTATTCATCACCAGCGTGATCTCCAAGGTCGATGTGATTCGCATCACCTACGCCAACTTGCCCTTCATCGCCGTGATGCTGTTCGTGCTGCTCGCCGTGATCGTCTGGCCGGAAGGCATCGTCATGAGCGTACCCCGCTGGCTCGGTCTCTAGCCGTGCACTGCGTACCCAACCCCCAACGCCATAGCCACAGGAAGTTCCAATGAACAACCAGCAGTTTCTCGACGTGATCTACACCCATACCGAAGGCGAGCCGACCTGCATCGTGCATGGCGGCATCCCCTATCCCTTCGGCGGCGACATCCTCGACAAGCGCCGCTACCTCCAGCAGCACCACGACCATGTGCGCACCAGCCTGATGCGCGAACCGCGCGGCCACCAGCACATGTTCGGCGTGTTTCTCACTCCGCCCTCCGATGCCGATCACGACGCCGGCATGCTGTGGATCGACGGCGAGCAGTTCGTCGACATGTGCGGCCACGGCACCATCGCACTCTCCATGGCCATGGTCGCCCATCGCCTGGCGCCGCCGCCACAGGAGAACGGTCTCACCCGCATTCGCTTCGAGACCACCGCCGGCACCGTGGTCTCCGAGGTGAAGGCCGATGCCGACAAGGTACACTGGACGCGTTTCGAGAACGTGCCCGCCTTCGTTATGGAGCAGGACATCCCGGTCGAAGTGCCTGGCCTCGGCACGCTCAAGGCCGACCTGGTCTTCGGCGGCAACTTCTTCGCCATCATCCGAATACCTTCCGACAAGCAGCCCATCTATCCGGAAAACGGCAGCTACTTCTCCCACGCCGGCCAAGCCGTCAAGGCCGAGCTCAACGCTCGCATGGAAATTCGTCACCCGACCCATCCGCACATCAACGGCTTGAACTTCGTCACCTTCTGGCACGAGGGCTCGCAGCCGGATTCGCTCTACCGCAACGTGCACGTGTTCTCAGACGGCAAGCTCGACCGCTCGCCCGGCGGCACCGGCACCAGTGCGATGATGGCCATGTTCCATGCCCGCAATGAGCTGAAAGTGGGACGCTCCATCCACTCCGAGGGCCTGCTCGGCAGCGGCCGCTTCACCGGGGAGATTCTCGGCGAGACGGAAATCGGCGGCTACCGGGCCATCCGCCCCAGCGTTCAGGGCACCGCCGAGCTGATCGGCTACGCCAAGTGGCTGATCGACGCACGCGACCCGGTCGGTCGCGGGTTCGTTATCCGTTGATCGAGGGATACACAACGACGCTCAATGCCGCCCTGGCTAGCCAGGGCGGCATTGTCATGCCTGGAAGAGCTTGGTAACTGCACCCACGTCAGGCTGCTGTTGCAGAGTGGGGGGCGCGCGCCTTCACCACCAAGAAAGCCATGGCTCGTACCCGGTGCGAGTATCGAGTGCGCGAACTCAGACCACCTCTCATTTTTCTGATAGCTGCCCTCCGTACAAACGATTGGATGCCTGACGACGCCACTGGGTAGACTCGCCTGACAGGTCCCGAATGGAGGCGGTGATTTACATGGCAGACCCCGTACAGGCTCCTACCCAGCATGATCGATCCTCAATATCCGATCGGGCTCGTTCATTAAGTATTCCCACATGGCGCGTCATTGGCGTGCTCGTCGCCACCGGGTGTGCCGGCGGCCTACTCTCCCTGCACCTGCCGCTGCCGATGGCGGGCACTGCGGCGCTCGTCATCTTCTGCATAGGCCTGTGGGCAACGGCGGCCGTGCCGGAATACTGGCCAGCACTCGCCTTCTTCCTGATCGCCACCCTGTTCCAGTTGGCGCCAGCCGAAACGGTCTTCTCCGGCTTTCACTCCTCGACCTTCTGGCTGTTCTTCGGGGGGATCGTGCTTGGCATCGCCATTCAACATACGGGCCTGGGCCAGCGTATCGCGCAGCTGCTTTCCAGTCGCCTTGGCGACACCTATGCCGGGATGATCTCAAGAATCACGCTGGCGGGACTGGCACTGGCTTTCATCATTCCCTCCTCGATGGCCCGGATCTTTCTACTGCTCCCACTGATCATGGCGCTGGCCGATCGCTTCGGCTATCACTCCGGCTCGAACGGCAGAACGGGCATGTTGATCGCTGCCGTGTTCGGTACCTGGGCCCCCGCGTTCAGCATCCTCCCCTCCAATGCCCCCAACATGATCCTTTCCGGCATGGCAGAAAACCTCTACGGTGAGGAGTTCTCGTACGGCGACTATTTGATCCTGCACTTCCCCATTCTTGGCCTCATGAAAGCCGCGGCCGTGGCGCTCCTGGCGCTTTGGATGTTTCCCGACCGGGCCCCCATCGCCATTGACGCTGAAGCTCGGCACGCCCCCTCTCCCATGAGCGGCGCGGAGCAGCGACTCGTCGGCGTGCTCTTCGCCTGCATCCTTCTGTGGCTGACCGATGGTCTGCACGCGATTTCACCGGGCTGGATTGGCCTAGGAGCGGCGCTCTATTGCCTGTTGCCAGCGTCGCGCCTCACACCCGGCAAATGCATCAACGAACAGGTCAACTACGGGTCGCTGTTTTTCGTGGCGGGGATCATTGGGCTAGGGGCGGTCATTTCGGCGACGGGGTTGGGCGAGGCCGTCATTGCCTGGACGGGGCGCTACGTGGCCTTCACGCCCGACCGACCGTTCGGGAGTGCCCTGGCATTGACGGCCATTTCCACCCTATTCGCGATAGTGGTCAGCCTGCCCGGCGTGCCCGCCATCATGACTCCCGCTGCGGCCAGCTTGGCCGATGCCACCGGACTCTCGCTGATGGCCGTGCTGATGACCCAGGTGCTCGCTTTCTCCAACGTGCTGCTGCCTTATCAGGCGCCTCCGCTCCTGGCCGCCCTGCAGATGGCCCAACTGCCGCTGGCGGCGATGACCAAGTTCTGCCTGGCGTTGTTCGCGGTCGGCGTCGTGGCCCTGGTGCCGCTGGCAATAGCCTGGTGGTTCGTGCTTGGCTTACTCTGACGGTCGGTGCCACTCGGTGAGGAGAGAGAATGGACATCCACCAGATCAAGACTTTCCTGGCAGTGGCACGCGAAGGCAGCATCACCCGCGCCTCGGATCTCCTCTACCTCAGCCAGCCGGCCGTTAGCGCACACATCAAGGCAATGGAGGAGACGCTCGGCCTTACGTTGTTCGAGCGAACCCCCCGTGGTATGCAACTGACCCCGGCAGGGCAACGTCTGCTCGCAAAGGCCGAGCAGACGTTGCTTGCCCAGCGCGAACTGATCGATGAAGCAACGCGCCTCAAGGGCTCCTTGACGGGGGAGCTGCGGCTTGGTGCCAGCCATATCGACGCCAGGATCGTTGCCGGCCTTCTCTCACGCCTTGCCGAGCGCGTCCCCGAGGTGGAAATATCGCTCCGCTACGGCACCTCGGTCGAGATCCTGAAGGGCATCCGCAATGGCCAATTGGACGCCGGCTTCTACAACGAGGCCGGCGCCCCCGGAACGGACCTGGCAACTCTCGAGGTCTCCCGATTCACCACCTATCTTGCCGCGCGACCGGGGCTCGTGCCGGCCTCCCGCCCCCTGGACTGGCAGCGGCTTGCCGAGCTGCCCTGGATACTGCCGACCTCCACCACCTGCTGCGGCCAGACAGCGGAGGCCTTGTTCGACAAGCACCGAATTCGTCCCCAGCGAGTCATCAGCATCGACCGAGAAAGCGTTACAAGTACTCTGATCTCCGGCGGCGTCGGTGTGGGACTGCTACATGCGGATAGCGCGGCCGCGGCCCAGAAGAGCGGCGAGGTCGAGCTGCTCAGTGAAGCCCATTCGGTCAGGGTGCTATTCGCCCATCTGGCTCAGCGCGCCGAAGAGCCGCTGTTGCGCTGCGCGTGTTCGCTGCTGATCGAGACACCCACCGTCTGAGTCATTCCGCCTCGTACAGAGCATGGTTCCTGTCGCATGTGTCGTCATCGTCTGCCCTCCATCGGTGTCCTGGTTCGTTCCATTCTCGATTCGACCTGAAGGTTCACGGTCATGAGATATAGTGAAACCGGGTGATCGAACGCTGGGAGTAACAAGTGTGGCGGGATTGAGATGGACGCGTTGATCACGGCCGCGGGCCGTGCGCTCTCGGCGGGCGATCCCCTCGGGGCCTTGAACCGGGTCGCCCTGCGTGACGATGCACCGGCTCTTGCGCTGAGAGGAATCGCGATGGCTCAGCTTGGCGACTTCGCCCGCGCCAGGCTGCTGTTGCAGCGTGCAGCGCGCACCTTCAGCGCCAGGGAGGAGATGGCTCGTGCCCGGTGCGTGGTCGCCGAGGCCGAGGTTGCCCTGGCGTCACGCGATCTCGGCTGGCCCACGAGGCGGCTCGACTCTGCACGAGCCACGCTCGAGGCGCATGGAGACCTGACGAATGCCGCCCATGCTCGTTCGCTCGAGGCTCGCCGCCTGCTGTTGCTCGGGCGCCTTGAACAGGCCGAACATGCCCTGGCCCAGCTCGCTCTCCACTCCCTTCCTCCCGCTCTGGGGGCCATCCAGGCATTGGTTGCGGCAGGCATCGCCCTGCGACGGCTGCACACCGCGGCAGCACGCACCGCACTCGAACGCGCCGCAGAAAACGCTCGCCTCTCCGGCGTTGTCGCCCTGCAGGCGGAAGTCGAGAATGCCTGGCACGCCCTGGGCGCCCCCGCCGCACGCCTGGTGGCGCAAGGTCAAGAGCGCCTGCTGCTGTTGCCTGAGGTCGAAGCGCTACTGGCGTCCAAGGCGCTCGTCGTCGACGCCTGCCGCCACGCCGTTCGCAACGGCCATGTCGCAGTCTCGCTCGCTACCCGCCCGGTGCTGTTCGCCCTGGCTCGCCTGCTGGGTGAAGCCTGGCCAGCCGACGTGCCACGGGATGCGCTCATCGCCGGCACGTTTCGCACTCGCTTCGCCGACGACTCGCACCGTATCCGCCTGCGCGTCGAGCTCGGCCGGCTGCGTGCGGCACTCGGCCCCCTGGCCGGCGTGTGTGCAACGCCGCGAGGCTACGTGCTGGAGCCAACTTCCGCTACCGAGGTCGTGGTTCTGGCGCGCCCTATCGAAGACAAGCATGGCGACGTGCTGGCCCTACTCAGCGACGGCGAGCCGTGGTCGAGCTCGGCCCTGGCCATGGCCCTCGGCGCCAGCCAGCGCAACATTCAGCGCGCGCTCGAGACGCTTGCCAGAGTGGGCAAAGTGCAGTCCTTCGGCCGCGGCAGGGCCCGGCGCTGGGTCGCCCCGCCGGTGCCGGGTTTCACGACAACCTTGTTACTCCCGGGGCCTCTACCCGGCGGATTAGGCTGAGACGGTACCCACCAAACGAGGTCAACGACATGAACCGTTCAGCAGCGCAAGTACTCCAGGAATTCGGTCCCTTCCCCGGTGTAGAGCACGTGCACGGTGTCAGCTACGACGGACGCCACGTGTGGCTTGCCACCGGCGAAATGCTTGGCGCCTTCGATCCCGAAACCGGCGAGCCACAGCGCTCGATCGAAATCGAGGCCGATGCAGGAACGGCCTTCGACGGGCAACACCTGTTCCAGATCGCCGCAGACCGCATCCACAAGATCGAGCCCGCCAGCGGCCGGGTCCTCGCCACCATCCCCGCTCCGCCCGGTAGCAATTCAGGGCTGGCCTGGGCCGAAGGCTCGCTTTGGCTAGGCCAGTACCGCGACCGCAAGATCCACCAGATCGATCCTGACAGCGGAGCCATCCTGCGTACCATCGAATCCAATCGCTTCGTCACCGGTGTCACCTGGGTCGACGGCGAACTCTGGCATGGCACCTGGGAGGATGACGGCAGCGACTTGAGGCGAATCGACCCAGCCTCGGGCGAGGTGCTGCAACAACTCGATATGCCTCAGGGAACAGGCGTCTCGGGGCTCGAGTCGGATGGCACCGAGCGCTTCTTCTGCGGCGGCGGCGCCAGCGGCAAGCTGAGGGTCGTGCGTCGCCCGCGGTAGTTGCCGTCCCAAGCAAGTAGTGCGGCGTGACGGTAGCCCTCAGGCGCGCCGTCACGCCTCACGAATGGTGCACTCCTCCCGGCCATGTCGGGCCATGTCGAAAACCCAGTCAGGCAGAGAGCACCAGCGCGGAGCGCCGCAACAGGGCCTCCATCTTCTCCTGGGTGTCCGTATCGCGGGTAGGCACGTAGGTGATCAGGTTCAGCGGCACCTCGTTGCCTCCGGCCACCTGAAGGATGGCGTAGTCGAAGGAGAGCCGACCCGCCTTCGGATGCTCGTAGACCTTGACGCCGTCGTGGGGCAGGCGCACCTCATGCTCGTCCCACCAGGCAGAGAACGCGGGGCTACGTGACCGCAGCAGCTCGATGAGCTCGTTGAACCAGGGGTCATCGAGGTAGTTGGCCTGGGTCAGGCGCAGCTTTGCCACACAGTCCCGCGCATGCACCTCCCAATCCACCAGCATGCGGCGCATCGCTGGATTGAGGAACAGTTGATGGATGCCGTTGCGCTCGATGCCTCGCATCGCGCCGAGGTCGCCATGAATCACGGTGGCCGCTCGATTCCAGGCAAGGATGTCCGAACGGGCTCCCATGATCCAAGCCGGACAACAGACGATCTGCTCCAGCAGGCGCTGCAGGCTGTCGCCCACCACGGCCTCGCGCGCCAGCCCGTTGTCGCCATTCTCCACGCCGTAGCCGCCCAGGTTCAGGAGGTGCTGCTGCTCGGCAGGCTCCAGCCGCAGGGCCTCAGCGATGCGCTGCAGGGTGTCCAGCGAGGGATTAACGTCTCGCGACTGTTCCAGCCAGGCATACCACTCAGTACTGATGCCGGCGAGCTCGGCCACCTCCTCGCGGCGCAGGCCCGGCGTGCGTCGTCGCCGCCCGCGCGGCAGCCCGACCTGCTCGGGCTGCAGCCGGGCACGTCGAATCCGGAGGAAAGTGGCAATTTCGCTGCGTCGAATATGGCTGAGCACTGGGCGTGTCCTAGGGGGGAAGTGCGAATACCAGAATAGCGCGTTCCTGATCGTGCGCTCGCGGCCCACGTATCGTTGCCATGGTACACCGCAGCCAAGCACGAGCGGCAGCGGTGTCGACCATCACCGAACGGAGGCTGCAGGATGAACCGACCCATCACGTCGCTGGATAGCTATCGATTACTTGGCCGTTCGGGCCTGCGTGTTTCACCCTTGTGTCTGGGCACCATGACCTTCGGCTCCGAGTGGGGCTGGGGCGCGGACGAAGCAACGTCCGAAGCGATCTTCCGCGCCTACGCAGAACGCGGTGGCAACTTCATCGATACAGCCAACTTCTATACCGAAGGCACCAGCGAGCGCATCATCGGCCGATGCATCGCCAACGACCGAGACCGCTTCGTGCTGTCCACGAAGTATACGCTCAACATGCGCCACGGCGACCCCAATGCCGGCGGCAACCATCGCAAGAGTCTGATGCAAGCCGTGGAAGCCTCTCTCAAGCGATTGGGTACGGACTATATCGACCTCTACTGGGTCCATGCTTGGGAGTATCGCACCCCAATAGAAGAAGTAATGCGGGCCCTGGACGACCTGGTGCGTCAAGGCAAGGTGCTATACCTAGGCGCCTCGGACTTTCCCGCCTGGAAAGTGGCCGAAGCCAATACCCTGGCCGAACTCATGGGCTGGTCGCGCTTTATCGGGCTGCAGGTCGAGTACAACCTTGTCCAGCGCGACAGCGAGCGCGACCTGGTTCCGATGGCTGCGGAGCTGGGGCTGGGCGTGATGCCCTGGTCGCCTCTCGCAGGCGGGCTGCTGACCGGCAAGTACACCCGCAATGACATCGAGCGCCAGCGTCATGCCAGTGAGTCGGGTGAACTCTTGGCCTTCGGCGGGCAGCAACGCCTATTACTACCTAGCGAACGACAGTTGGCCATCGCCGATGCCGTGCGGGAGATCGCTGAGGAACTTGCATGCGCACCGGCCCAAGTGGCGCTCGGCTGGCTGCTGACTCGCCCTACTGTCACCTGCCCCATCGTGGGAGCCCGCTACCTCGCACAGCTCGAAGACAACCTCGGCGCACTGGATGTCCCCTTCAGCGATGGACAATTGGCACGACTCGATCGGCTGAGTCGTGTCGAACTAGGCTTCCCGCATGATTTCATCACCAGTCAGTTCGTCAATGAAAACGTGACCGGCGGCGCCAGGATTCCGCCCCAACGCGTAGCCGTACGAGCGGGATCATGAACCCAATCGACCATGACGAGTCCCGTAAACCACTACCCTGCAAGAAAAGTAAGGAGTACCCCATGCAATATCGCAAGCTTGGCAATACCGGCCTCTTCGTCTCCCAGTTCTGTCTGGGCACCATGACCTTCGGCGGCGAGGGCGAGCTGTGGAGCAAGATCGGCGATCTCCAGCAGAGCGACGCCGAGCGGCTGATCGCCCGCGCGCTGGAGGCCGGCATCAACTTCATCGACACCGCCGATGTCTACTCAGAGGGGCTCTCGGAGCGCATGACCGGCCAGGCGCTGAAGAACCTCGGCGTGCCGCGCGACGAAGTGGTCGTCGCCACCAAGGTATTCGGCGAGACCGGTCCGGGGGTGAACGCCAGGGGGCTGACGCGCTATCACATCATGGAAGGTGTGAAGGCGAGCCTGAAGCGCCTGCAGCTCGATCATATCGACCTCTATCAGGTGCACGGCTTCGATCCCGCCACGCCCATCGAGGAGACCCTGAGCGCGCTGGACACCCTGGTTCAACACGGCCACGTGCGTTATGTCGGGGTCTCCAACTGGGCCGCCTGGCAGATCGTCAAGGCACTCGGCATCGCCGAACGCAAGGGTCTGAACCGCTTCCAGTCATTGCAGGCCTACTACACCCTGGCCGGTCGCGACCTGGAACGTGAAATCGTCCCCATGCTGGAGAGCGAAGGCCTCGGCCTGATGGTCTGGAGCCCGCTTGCCGGCGGCCTGCTCAGCGGCAAGTACGGCCGCGACGGCCAGGCCGCGGGCGAAGGCCGCCGTGCCAACTTCGATTTTCCACCGGTAGAAAAAGATCGCGCCCATGACTGCGTCGACGCGATGCGCGGCATCGCCGAGGCCAAGGGCGTCAGCGTGGCCCAGATTGCGCTCGCCTGGCTGCTGCACCAGCCGGCGGTCACCAGCGTGATCGTCGGCGCCAAGCGCCTCGACCAGCTCGACGATAACATCGCCGCCGCGCAGGTAACGCTCAGCCAGGACGAACTCGCCGAGCTTGATCGTGTCAGCCAGCTACCGCCTGAATACCCGGGCTGGATGCTGGAACGTCAGGGCGAGTACCGCCGCCAGCAGCTCGGTGCGCTGAAGCGCTGAAGCCGTGCCCCGGGAGCAACGGCGAGGGCCCGGCATGCCGGGCCCTCGTCGTTTCCGCTACGCGGAGCTCGTGTCACGCCACAGCCGATCGAGGTCAAAGGCCGCCGCCTCCTGGCCACCAGCCACCAGCCACCGGCCACAGCAGCGTCAGCGTCAGCGGCTGTCGGCACGCCGCGCCCCCTGCGCCGGGAGCGTTTCCGGTTGATCGCCAAGATCCTGGGCGAGGGAGCTATAGTAGCTCGCCACGTCGCGTATCTGCGTTTCGTCCAAGCCTTTGGCTGCGCTATGCATGATACGCACGTAGGGCGAACCGCCGCGTTTATCGGACTTGAACAGGGACAGTTGGAGAGCGAGGTAGTCGGCGTACTGGCCGGCCAGCCTGGGATAATGGGGATTGCTCGGTTCCGATCGCGGACCGTGACAGTCGACGCAGGAGGGCACCCCCTGCTCGGGCACGCCCTGACGGGCAATGTCTCGTCCACGCGCTATCGAAGCCGGACCGGCAATCGCTTCGCCCGGCTCGCCTGCATTGGCTCGCTGCCTGGCCGGTTGGCTCGCCGCGTCCTCCCGGCCGGCATAATGTGCTGCGAGCGAGCGCATATCCGCTTTGCTCAATCCCGCGGCAATCGGCTGCATGATGCCACTGTTGCGCTCCCCCTCGGCATAGGCAAGAAGGCTCGTCCACAGGTAGGCTTCGCTCTGGCCCGCCAGCTTGGGGAAGGCTCCCAGGCCGCGGCCACGACCGTCCGCGCCATGGCATCGGCTGCAATTGGCTAACAGCGGGCCCATGGGCTCACTGAGCGCTCGCAGAGAGCCGCTTGCCGCTTCACCGATAGCGTCTGCCTCGTCTCGTTCGCCATAAGCCAACTGCACGTAGCGTTCGGAACTTAGCGTCGGCAGCTCCTGCAGGAAAGCGACCATGGCCCAGACCTCATCCTCGCGCTGCAAGCTCGCCCACGCCGGCATCGCCGTGAACTTGACTCCATGCTTGATGATCCAGAACAACTGCTCGGGCCTCCACTCGTGGACCCGCTGCGCCAAAAGCGGTGGTTCAGGCGTCATTTGCTGGACAATCAAGGAGCGTGGTCGCCCCGGGGCACCGTGGCAGGGCATGCAGCCGGTCGCATAATGGCCCGCGCCCTTGAGCACCAGCGCCGGGTCGCTCAGCATCGGTGCCTTGATGCCACTCGCCCGATTCTCGACGGCATTGCGCATGGCGAAGTGCAGAAACCAGCGGGTTACGGGCCAGTGGCCAGAACTGGCGCTGATCGGCACCAGGCCCGACCAGACGATGAGCACAGCGCCGCCGACCAGCGTCCCCCCCAGGACTGCCAAGCCCAGTAATAGCGCTTTCCCATGGTCGAGCAGATACCGCTTTGCCTTGCCTGGGAGGCCGACGAATCGCCGCAGTTGGGCTCTTGGCTTGGTGTCCATCAACGGCAGCTCTCGATGAAGACGACAGGCAGGGCGACGTACAGCGTGGCGACAAAGGAAAGTCCACCCAGCAATACCGTCGCAAAGCCAAGAAAGCGGTGACGATCCGCAGGGGTATCGAAGTCGTGCGGCACCGTGGCCGTACCGAACCTGTGTTTTCGAAAGCCGCGCCAAATGACGACGGCAATCCCTGACAGAATCAATGCGGTGTAAATACCGATGACGAGACGCACCCCGCCCAGAGAACCGTTTTCGCCTCCCGCCTTCGCGCACCAGATGGCCGCCGTGGCATAGGAAAGAAGAAAGTGCGCCACCCACAGTAAAGGCCCCATCGCGAGCGGCCAGAGGGACTCGCGTCGGCCCGGAGTGGGCTTGCCTGGGGCGTCGGGCTCGGCTTGCGCTCGTCTTGTCATTCGCACCTCCCGTTCCTCTTCAGGCCAGTAGCGGAAAACCGGCTATCACGAGGACCGTTACGCCTGCGGTAATGGCCATGAAGTGCCAGTAGAGCGTAACGTTTCGAATGTCGATGTCATGTTCGGCGGTCATGCGGCCGGCCCAGCGGCGGGCGATGCAGTAGCATTGCATCACCAGCCCCACCCCGAGATGGATGGTTGTCCACAGCACCAGGACCCAGACGGTGGCCGGATAAACGTGCCGCGTTGGGTCCAGGCCATTCAGATGCGGGCCGGCCAGCAGCGCCAGGATACCGGCCACATTGAGCACGGCTCCCAGTCCCAAGCCGAGAGTGAAGGCCAACGGCCGGTCACGCCGGTTCCAGTGTCTGGACAACAGCGTGCATACCCAAGCGCCGAGCAGGAGCGCCGCCGCTACGACTGGCCAGAAAAGCCCCGGGCCGGCCGCAGGATCGGGCGGAAAATCGTCGTGCACGGTCCAGAAGAAAAAGTAGCCGAACAGCAGGCTGGCGTAGGCGCTCATGTCGCCGATCATGGTAATGAACATCGCCCACCACCCGACCGACGTCGAGCCGGAAGCATACAGCGGGAGGCTGACGCCCAGCCCGACGTCCTTGCTGCGCTTCTCCGGTATCTTGGCGGTGCCCGTCCACAGCCAGACCAGTACCGTGACCAACGCCAGCAAGGCACTGGTGCCTGCAGCGAGATACCACTTGTAGGTCGCGAAGATGAAGGCACCGCCGGTGAAGAGCGCCGCCCAGAGGGTGATGAACGTCGGCCCCGGCACTCGCAGGCACTGTATCGGGTCGGCATCGATGGTGGTGGTGATCAACGTCTCCCGCTTGCCCTCTTCGGCATCGGGAAGGTAAAAGCGTCCGGCATCGACGTCTCGTATGAGGTGGGGCTGATCCCAGAGCGGATAACGCCCCTTGACCAGGGGAATCGAGCGAACGCCCCAAGGCTTGCCGGGCATCTCCCCCAGCCATTCCAGCGTGCCCGCATTCCAGGGGTTGCGTTTCGCATAGGGCTGTTTTCCCTTCGGCCGCAGCACCTCGATGACCAGCACGGCGACGCCGGCCGCCAGAATGAAGGCGCCGATGGTGGATACCAGATTGAGGCCATCGAAGCCGACATCGGCGGCATACGTGAACACCCGTCGCGGCATTCCCAACAGGCCGGTGAAGTGCATCGGCAGGAAGGTGACGTTGAAGCCTATGAACATCAGCCAGAACGCCCAGTAGCCCGGCTTTTCGGCCAACAGCTTGCCGGTAGCCATGGGATAGAAGTAGTAGAGCCCGGCAGCGACCGGGAACAGCACGCCGCCGATCAGAACATAGTGCAGGTGAGCCACCACGAAATAGGTATCGTGAGCCTGGAAATCGAACGGCGCGATGGCCACCATCACACCGGTCAGCCCTCCCAGCACGAAGATTGCCAACGCTCCGGTGACGAACAGCATAGGCACCGAACGCACGAATCGTCCGGCCATGACCGTCGCCAGAAAGCAGAAGATCTGTACGCCAGTGGGAATAGCAACCGCCTCGGAGGCCGCCGAGAAAAATGCCAAGGAAATGTTCGGCAACCCGGTGGTGTACATATGGTGGGCCCATAGCCCAAAACTGATGAATCCAGTACCGACGGCAGCCAGGACGACCCAGCTATAGCCGACGATGGGCCGCCGAGCGAAGGTAGGAACGATCATTGCGACCAGTGCGATCGCCGGGAGGAAAATGATGTAGACCTCGGGATGGCCGAATATCCAGAACAGGTGCTGCCAAAGCAGTGGGTCGCCGCCCCGGCTGGGGTCGAAGAAGGGCCAGTCGAAGGCTCTCTCCATCTCGAATAGCAAATCGCCGGCGATCAGGGGCGGAAAGGCGAAGAGGATCATCACCGCCACGACGAGGATGTACCAGGCATAAAGGGGAAGCAGGTTGATGCGCATGCCGGGTGGGCGCGTCTTGAGAATACCGACGATGAGTTCTACCGCTGCGGCAAGTGATGCCACTTCGATGAACGAAAGCCCCAGCAGCCAGATGTCGGCTCCGAGCCCTTCCTGATATGTCGTGGTCAGGGGTGGGTACATGAACCAGCCCCCTTCGGGAGCGACACCGAAGAATATCGAACCGCAGACGAAGGTCCCGCCTATCAGGAAACTCCAGTAACCGTAGGCCGACAGGCGCGGAAACGGTAGATCCCGCGCGCCCAGCATTTGCGGCAGAATCATGATCGAAAAGGCTTCGAAAATCGGCACGCCAAACAGGAACATCATCACCGAACCGTGCAGGGTGAAGACCTGGTTGTAGGTGGTGGCAGAAAGAAAGTCGTTCTCGGGAATGGCCAGTTGCGTGCGCATCAATAGCGCCAGCACGCCGGCGAAAAGGAAAAAAATGAAGGAGGTTGCGGTGTACCAGAGCCCGACCTCGGAATTGTTGACGGCAGACCAATAGCGCCAGCCACGCGGCGTCTGCCAGGGCGCGCTGAGGCGCCGTTCCTGCGCCTCGCGGCGTGCGCGGTCGTCCCGCTCGTCATGGCTGTACGTCCGGTCGCTCATTCCAGTTGGCTCAAGTAGGTAGCGATGGAGTGAATCTGGGGCGCCGGTAGCATGTCGAAGGCCGGCATGTTCACTCCCGGTTTGATATCGTCCGGATGGCTGATCCAGCGCTCGAAGGACTCCGCATCGGTGGGCAGAGTGCCGGCAGCAAGGCTCAAGCGGCTACCGACATGGGTCAGATCGGGCCCCAACACACCATCGGCCGACGTGCCGCGGATGGCATGGCAGGCACCGCAGCCATTCGCAAGAAATGCCTCCTGGCCGCGGCGGGCTACCTCGCTTTGAGGCGGTCGAGCGGGCGACGCCTGCCGCTCAAGCCAAGTGTCGAACGCATCCGGTTCCATCACCACGACGCGGAAGTTCATCAGCGCATGGGATGTGCCACAGAACTCGGCGCAGGCGCCGCGAAAGACGCCCACCTCGGTGGGCTCCAGCGACAACCGGGTAGTCCGCCCGGGGATCATGTCGACCTTGCCGCCTAGCGAGGGAATCCAGAACGAGTGAATGACGTCAGGACTGGTCAAGCGGAACCCCACCCGCTCACCGACGGGAAGGCGCACTTCGTTGGCGAGCTCCACGGTGCCGCCCGACGGCGTTGGATACCGCACCCGCCACCACCAGCGTTCCCCGGAGACGGAGATTTGCAGCCCGTCCTCGGCCGGAGCGCTTAGCGACGGAAGCAGCGACAGGCCGAAGGCAAGCAAGACCCCCAGGACAAGGGGAGGAAAGACCACGCCACCACCGAGAATCAACCAGCGTGCCACTCGGCTGTCATGGGACTTGGGCTTGATATAGGTGACGAACACGGCGCAGCCGATCACCACTCCCCAGATCAGGATGGCGAACCCGCTCATCCACCAGAACAGCCGGGCGATCTGCTCGGCGTCGACACCCGCCGGCTGTAGCGTGGACTGAGGTCCGCTGCAGCCGCTCAACAGCGGCAGCGCGATGAGAGCACGCCAACCCCAACTCCTTGGAGATAGATACGTCGCATCCATGATCAGGCCTTGCTCGCTGCCGGGGCTTGTTGGTGGCCTCGAGGCCGTTTATCGGCAAAACGTGACGACTAAACCAACACTATGCCATATGGCCGCGCCCAGCCACTCGCGGCCTTGGCCTAGGGTACGCCTCATGCCCCTTCGTCTTGGTCATCCTCTTCGGCCCGCTGGGCATCCTGCCGCTTGCCCTTGGCGATATCATACTGGCTGAGCACCACCACCTCGCGCGGCCACCACTGCGGATGTTCGTCACGTACGAAGGCCATCAATTTCTCGAGCACACTCTTTTCCGCGGCCCAGCCGGAAAACGGATCGGAGGTCATGAGATAGCAGGTGACCGTCTGCGCCGTCTCGGTCTGTCCGGTCACGTAGCAGCACAGCTTGTGATGCTCGACGACACTGTCCTCCTCCTTGGCAATTTCCATGAACTTCTCGCGGATGACCTGAACGTCGGCGCTCAAGTGCAGCTTCATCTCGAAATAGCGGTACATCTTGGCGCTCTTGACCGAGAGATTCTCGAAGGGCTTTGAGATGAAATAGGTCACCGGCACGATCACGCGTCGTTCATCCCAGCTGCGCAGCCGGATGAAGGTGTAGAAGATCCCTTCCACGTAGCACCACTGCCCCTCGAACATCACCAGGTCACCAATGCGGATCGGCTTGGCCAGCGACAATTGGAACGAGGAGAGAATATTGCTCAGCACCGCCTGGCCGGCGATACCCACCAGCACCGCCAGCACGCTGGCCGAGGCCAGCAGCGACAAGCCCAGCGACTCGAACAGCTGAATCTGGCTCAGCACGTAGATCGAGACTGCGGTCACCAGGATCAGGATGATGATGCGCCGCAGCGCATAGAGCGTGGTGAGCAGCTTGCGCTCGTCCTTGGGCTTGGTGTCGTCGATCTCCCCGACGATGCGCCGCGTCACCTTGAGCAGGATGGTATCCACCAGGCGCAGCAGGATCGTCCCCAAGCCCCAGGCGATCAGAATGATCAAGAGCACACGCAGGGAAGTGGTGGCCACCGCGGTGAAGGAGACCACATAGTCGAGCAAAAACCGCGCGGTAAACGCCATCACCAGCAGCGCCACTGGCCCGCTGATCCTGCCGGCGAAGATGCTCGGCCAGCCGGAGGGGAACCAGTGCGACAGCCAGCCGACCAGGCGATGGACGCTCCATCCCACCAGGCCGATCACCAGCAGAAAGACCGGAATGGCGATCCATTCCCACAGCTTGAGTACTCCGAGCGAGGACTTGAGCTCTTCCGGCACGAACTCCTCGAGCAACGAGGGGCCATACTCCTCATAGAGAAGAGGTATCGATGACACGCTGTCCGGCGTGATCAGCCAGACCGCATCGTCGTCATCGACACGATAACGTCCCAGGCGAATCTCATAGGTCTGGTCGTTGGCCTCGAGCGTCGCCAGCTTGAGGTTGCGCCGGGGCTCACCGGCCTGGGGGTTCTGGCCCGAAGGGTCTTCGATGGCGGCATCCTCTCGCCCCGAGAGGTCGGAAGCATCGACCCACTCACCGCGTCGGAAGATCGTCGCCAGCTGCCTGGCCAGCACCGCACCGCGCTCCCCCTGCTCGGCCGGCTCCAGATTGGCCAGATTCAGGTGATGCGCCGCCGCACCATAGGCTTCCCGGTCGGCCAGTTCGAGAAAGCGACGGACCGATTCGCGCGGCGTCTGCCGCGTGACCTCCTCTGGGACCTCACCCAGCCCCTCGTTCAGCGAGTCGACCGAGAACCAAGCCGACGACTCCTCGCTCTCCCCCTCCTGTGCCTGCGTCAGCCCCAGGCCGGAAAGGAGCAGTGCCACGACCAGCACGCCCCACAGGCGCCATGTCCTGTTCGCTCTCATAGCTGTTTCCCAGTTGCTGCGAATTCACTGTCGATTCCCTGCGACAGCGTCGTTCGTTCCAGGCACTCGACCACCGGCCACGAACGATGCGAATCATGAGCCGTTCTCAGTACAACTCAGCAAGGCCTGCCTCGTCCAGCTTGGAGGCGGCGCCGGCAGCGGATACGAAAAATAACCGCGAAATGCTTTGACCCATGGCGTTCAAGCATGACACGGTGGGTTCAGCGGGTAAGCCATAACCCGCTATCCCATGGGGGCAACCCCAAGAATGTAGCAAGGCGCTACGGCGCAAAAGGAAAGTTATGACGACTGGTACAGTCAAGTGGTTCAATGATTCCAAAGGCTTCGGCTTCATCTCACCGGCCGATGGTGGCGACGATGTGTTCGCCCACTTCTCCGAAATCCAGGCTGACGGCTTCAAGTCCCTGCAGGAAGGTCAAACCGTCGAATTCGACGTGACCCAGGGCAAGAAGGGCCTTCAGGCCTCCAACATCAAACAGCTCGCCTGACCGACTGTCACGCGAGAGAGAACCGCACGGTTCGAAATCGAGGCCCGCTTCGGCGGGCCTTGTCGTGTCTGCGTGACTGGCCGCCACCTATTGACGCTCCACCGCATCGACGACCATCCACGTACCTGCACAACGTCTGGTTACGCCCTTCCGCGTAAGCGATCGCCGAAAAATTTGTAAGCCATATCTCAACGCCGCGCTCGTGAAATGACCCATCGCACCAAGCGAGCGATACTGGGTCTCAATAAGGAATGGAAGACGAGACCGAGGGATCAGGATGAACCCATCGAAGATTGGCAGCCTTTCGCTTGTCGTCCTGCTGCTGGCCACCGGCCCTGCAGTCAGCGACGAGCCACCGGAGCACTATCAGGAGCGCGCCAGCGCAGTGGCCATGGAAGCCATGGGCGATACGCGGCAGCTCGAAAACGCGCTGGCGATATACAACGAGGGGCTGGAACGCCACCCCGACGACCCCGAGCTGCGCAGCAGCCGCGCCAACCTGCTCGCCAGCATGGGCCGCTACGGGCAAGCCAAGCGCGACCTGGATGCGCTGCACGAGAACGGTTTGCACAAGGAAGGTATGCTGCTGCGCTGCATGCTGCTCGAACGCATGGAAGGCACCACCGACAATGCCATGGCCTGCTATGCGGAGGTGGAAGCCGCCTACGTGATGACTGGCGAAACAGGCAGCCAGCCGAGCGCCAACCACATCCTGGCAGCTCGCCTGGCCGGTTCGCCAGAGGCCGAGGCACTATTGCAGGAATGGCAAGCCGATGAAGAAGGCGGGCAGGACCCGTTCGTCGGAGAAATGCTCAAGATGGAGCGGGAGGAGCTGATTCGGAAGTTCTTGCCTTGAGTCGAAATCAAGCGAGCCTTTCGGAACCGCCTTCCTCCCCTCCGGACAACCGGAACCGAAGCCCCGGTTCGGCTTGCTCGGCCGTGAGGCGCCAGCCATGCGCCAGGGCGATTTCCTGGCAGATAGCCAGGCCGAGGCCTGCGCCGTGGTCGCGCCGATGCGCGGCGCGCCAGAAGCGTTCGAACAGCAAGGGGAGTTGTTCTGCATCGACGCCGGGGCCTCTGTCCCGCACGGTCAGCGTATCGCCCAGTATCTCCACGCTGACGGAGCTTTGCGCAGGCGCATGCTGGATGGCATTTTCCAGCAGATTCTTCAGCAAGGTGAAGCAGGCCGCGCGGTCCGCTTTCCACTTCACGTCGCCGACAGCACGCACCGCCAAGTGAACGTCGGCAGTTTCCGCCATGCGCTGCAAGTAGGAAGCGGCATCGTGGGCGACCTCCTGCATCCCGACGCTGGTGAAGTGGTAGTTGTGCGCCTCGCTGGCTTCCGCCAGGAGCAGTAGCTGCTGCACCTGACGGGTCATGTATGTGACGTCGCTCAATAGCGACTCGCGCTCGTTCTTCCCCCCCTCTTTCAGCTCGATTTGAGCTCGGATCAGCGCCAGGGGTGTCTTCAACTCGTGAGCCGCGTTGCCGAGAAATTCCTGCTGCACGCGATAGCCGCGTTCGAGACGCTCCAGGGCCCGGTTGAAACTATCCACGAGAGGGGCGATCTCCGTGGGCACCGCTTCCGTACTCAACCGGGCATCAATGGAACGCGGCGAGATGGTCGCGGCGGATTCCGACACGTCCCGCAGCGGCTTGAGGGTATAGCGCAAGGTGATATAGGCACACAAGCCGAAGGCAACGAACAGGACAATACCAAACACCAAGATGCCGGCGACCATTCGTGGCAAGGCAACCTTATGCAGGATATCCAGGAACCTGGCACTGGCGACGAACTGCAGATACCACTTTCGCCCCCCATGCTCGAAGGGCTTCGTGGCGCCGTAGAAGATGTTTCCTTCGTGCTCGAAAGTGAAACTCCCGCGGGCCAATCGAAGGAGATCGCCATCAACCGGCCAGAAGTTTTCTCCCCTACTCGAGAAGGCAACCACGATCCCGTCATCATCCAGAATTCGATAGGCCGTTTCGCGCTGCGGGCCTTCGTACAACCAGGCGCGGTCGTCCAGGCTCGAGTCGAAGCCGGTGGGTCTGCCGTTGCTATTGAACTCAATTTTTTTCACCAGTTCATCCGCAGCGTCGGCCAAATCCATCCGCGCCAGCACGTTGCTCTTGACCAACACCACCGCAACGATCACCAGCAGCATGATGCTGAGCATCATGCCCGCCACATAGGCCAACAGAATCTTCAGGCTGATGCTATTCAGCGGCATCGGTTTCATGAAGCGCATGACCCAACCTCCAGTCCCTCGCATTCAGCGACCCATTTTTCGCCTATCCAGGCATGTCGGCTAACCTTCACCTGTTACCTCGCGAATACTCTCGAGGAGGTCGAGGAAGTAGGGGTTCCAGGTCAGGCGGGCATGGTATCTTTCTGCCGCGATTTGGCCCCACGCCCCAAACCATAGGGTTTCGGTATCCTCGGGGGGTGAGATACCGTCCTGGCCATTATCAAAAATGATGTGGCTGCCCTTTTCACCGTAATAAAAGTTCTCGGGCGCAAACAGCACATTCATATGGGAAAACGTACTGATGCGCCGGTCGGGCAGATTGCTGGCCAGGGCGGTGACGCGAGGGTCGTCAAGTTCCTGCGGAGTATCGCCGTACCAGACGAAGCGTGACTGTTGGTTGGGAAAGCGGGTTTGAAAGGCATCGAGCGTCGCGCTGGGATCGAGAACGCTATCATGCTGGCTCATGGTGATCAGGACGGGTTTATCAAAGCGCGCGGTTTCGAGATTTTTCTGTACGGCACTGACCGAACGGTAATAAAGGGCAGCTCCTCGCGTAGGAAGAGACTGGTAGGTAGCGATATTGTCCTCGTCATCGATATCGACCCAATCCCACAAGTGGGCCATGACCGGGGCGAGAAACAAATAGCCGTTGTCGGGATAAAAACCGGGGGAAAACAGCAACAGCCCGGCGACATCCTCGTCGCCTAGCGCATGGGAGGTAACCAGATTTGCGCCGGTCGAGAAGCCCCCTAGCCAAAGCTCATCGACCTCGGCTGCCAGCAGGTTTGCATGATGGGCGATGACTTTCTCCCAATCATTCCCATCGGGCAGCATCAGATCGGCGGGGCGGGTGCCATGACCGGGAAGCAGGATGGAGCGAACCAGCCAGCCGTCATTCGCCATGGCGGTGGCAATGTCAGTAAAGTACCACGGGCTTGCGCCCAGTCCGTGAACGAACAGAATGCCTCGTTTGGCCGGTTTGTCGGGGCGAAGCTCGAACGGCGCGTTGAGCTCTATTTCCAGGTTGCGGTCGTCACCGATGAAGGCACGGTTGTCGGCAATCCAGGCGCGGGTGTCGCGCACATATTGATCGAAACTGTCCTGATCATAGGGCGGCAGGTTGTCGGAAGGTTGAAAGTGAGGGGAATCCGGCGGCATGGCGCAGGATGCCAGAAACACCAATGTGATAAGCAATAAGCAAAAGCGGGGCAGCATGAACCCTCCCTCAGGGTGTGCTTGTCATCCATCAGAGCGCCTCTTGGGCCAGTAGCACTTTCAGACCGGCGCTATTCAGCGGCATCGGCTTCACGCAGCGCATAGCCCAGCCCCCTGACGTTGACGATGCGCTGGCGCGAACCGATGGCGAGCAGCTTGCGGCGCAGACGGTGCAGGGCCACGTCCAGGGCGTTTGGCGTCACCGCCTCACTCAGCCCCCAGGCAGCCGCTTCCAGCGCGCTACGGCGCACCACTTCCCTGGGCTTGTGCAGGAGCAGTTGCATGATGTGCAGCTCCGCCGGGGCGAGGGTGACGCTTTCATCGCCGCGACACAGTACGCCAGCCTCGGGGCGCAGGGTGAGGTCGCCATGGCTGGGGTCGAGCGGGTGGAACTCCACGGGGCGACGCAGCAGCGCACGCACGCGCGCCACCATCTCGTCCATGGCGAACGGCTTGGGCAGGTAATCGTCGGCACCGGCTTCGAGTCCTTGTACCCGGTCATGCAACGCATCGCGGGCCGTCAACACCAGGCAAGGCACGCCGAGGCCCGCCTTGCGCAACTTCTGCAGCAGAATGAGGCCGTCCCCATCCGGCAGCCCCCGGTCGAGCACCAGGGCCTGGTAGGAAACCTGCTGGACGGCCGCCCATGCAGTGTCGATGCGCCCGGCCACATCGGCGGCGATGCCGGCGGCTTCCAGCCCCTTGCACATCAGCCGGGCCAGCCGGTCATGGTCCTCGACCAGAAGTATGCGGCTCATCAGAAGCGGTAAACGTAGCCGAGAAACACACTATTGGTGGTCGAGCGATCCACCAGCGGGCTGTCCTTGATCTCATCCGCCAGTCTCGTCATCTCGCCCCCCATGAGCACGGAGTGATGCTTGTCGAACATGTAGACGCCACGCACCCCCGCCTCGATGTTGGTGGCAGCCTCCCCGGCATAGGCGGGGCGGTCGATACGAGCCTCGCTGTCACGAACGCCGAAGTAGTAATCGATGGTGTCCTAGTCCTGCCAGCTCGCCCCCAGGTGCGGAGTAATCAGAACATGATTCCCGAAGCGCCACGTTCTCTCCAGCCCGAGGTTGACGATCTGGCCGTTGCTGTTGCCTGACGCATCGGCAAGCCATTCGGCGCTGACATCCACCAGTTCGCTGCTCCACTCCACCTTGCCGCCGGCCCAGAAGCCGCCCTTGCGCTCATCCATACCGTCGAGGATCGGAGCGTCGTCCTCCTCGTAGCCGCTGCCGTCGTACTTGCCGACGATACCGAAGCTGAGTTGCTGAGAGTCGCTGATGTCGAGACTCGGTAGCTTGAATTCGATCTGCGGGCCAAAGAGATGAAGGTATCGGTTCTCGGCCTCGAGCAACGGCAGCGGCTTGTTGTCCCGGTCGATATCGGCGTAGGGCTCCTGCTCGCTCACTACGCCGAGGCCCAGCCCCCAGGTCGTGGAGGACGGCTCGGCAGTCGGCTCCTGGGCCACAGCCGCCACCGAGGCAAAGAGCCCAACGGCAAGTGCTGAAACGGTCGCCATACGCGAGACAGAGGCAGGAGAGCTCGAGACAAGAGGAGGTGGTAGTGACATGAGCATTACTCTGTGTTGTTAAAGAAGCTCACTTTCGCAGCCGCCAACTTACGCAAAACTTACCGCTAGCCTCCCGGATAGTTCCGTTTCACCGGTAAGTCTTCTGAAAGACGCCTTGGCGGAAAGTCCCGTCCCATGTGAGACGAGGACACCCCATGCTCCCATGCACCGATGTCATTCCCGTTGCCTTCATGCCCCGCCAACGACATGCGGCAGCCATCAAGGCGCTTCCCGGCGGCAAGCCGCGGTTGCTTGCGACCTGGCTCGTCATTGCCGCCGTCGCCCTGCTCGCGGGCTGTGTCTCGGCCCTACCCGAGACTTTACCCGAAAGCCTGCATGGCAGCGCCGCAGCACCCGTTGCCGGGCAATGGCACGCGCCATTACCCCACGGCGGGCAGCTGGCGGACCTGAGCCGCTGGTGGGCTCAGTTCGACGACCCTTTGATGCTGCGCCTCATCGAGGCCGGTCAGCAGGCCAGCCCGACGGTGGCGCAGGCAGCCGCACGCATCGCCGATGCCCAGGCCGCACGCGTGGCGCAGAGCGCCGCCCTGCTGCCTTCGCTGGACGCCAGCGTCAGTTCGAGCCGGGGACGACCGGATCTGGACACGCCGGTCGGCACCGAAACATCGGCAGGCTTGCAGCTCGGCTGGGAGCTGGACCTGTTCGGCGCAGGCCGTGCCAGCGTCAACGCCGCGCAAGCCCGGCTCGAATCCAGCCAGGCCGATTGGCACGACGCCCGGGTTTCGGTCGCCGCCGAAATGGCGACGACCTATGTCGAGCTACGCGCCTGCGAGGCCTTGGCCCAGCAGGCCGAAATCGATGCCCGATCGCGGGCGCAAACGGCAAAGATCACCCGCCTGGTGGCAGATAAGGGCTTCCGCCCCCCGGCAGAGGCGGACCTGGCGAATGCCAGCGCGGCGCAAGGCAACGTAACGCTGATCGAGCAGCGGACGCAATGCGAACTGCTGGTCAAGGCGTTGAGTGCCCTTGCGGCCGAGGACGAGGCAGCGCTGCGCCGAGAACTCGATGCCGGAACAGGCCAGTTGCCGCGGCCGGCCGAGCTCAGTGTCACGGCGATGCCGGCCGAGGTACTGGCACAGCGTCCCGACATCCACGCGGCAGCACGTGACGTGATAGCGGCGAGCGCCGATTCGGAGCAGGCGCAAGCGCAGCGCTGGCCCCGCATTACGCTGGCCGGAAGCATCGGCACGACACGCATTGCCAGTGGGGGCATCAGCACCAATGGCAGCGTGTGGAGTATCGGGCCCCTGACGGTAACGCTGCCGCTGTTCGACGGCGGAACGCGACGCGCCAGTGCGCAGGCGGCACGCTCTCGCTACGAGGCCGCTACCGCCGTCTATGCCGCCCGACTGCGTGAAGCGATCCGTGATGTCGAGGACGCGCTGGTCACGCTGGACAGCACGGCGAAACGCAGCGAGGACGCGGCCATCGCCGCCGATGGATTCGAACGCTCCTACCAAGCCACCGAAGCCAGCTACCGCATCGGCAGCGCCAGCCTGTTCGAGCTCGAGGATGCACGCCGCAGCAGGGTCGCCGCCCAGAGCGCCGTGATCGAACTGCAGCGTGAACGAATCACCGCCTGGATCCGATTGTACCGCGCGCTAGGCGGCGGCTGGCCCGCTGACGAAAACAAGGGTCATGATGATGAATAAATCACGTTCACTCACGGCCGCCACGGTCGTTGCGGTGGGCTTCACCGTGACGGTCTCCTGGCTCCTGCAGGTCTCCAGCAGCGCTTCGGACAATGACGCCTTGGACAGTGACACCCCAGCGGTCACGCAACCCGCACTGACCGTGGCCGTCACGACACCGCAACCCGCCATGCTGCCCATCAGAATAGCCGCGAACGGAAACATCATGGCTTGGCAGGAAGCCAGCGTCGGTACCGAGGCAAACGGCCTGCGCCTGGCCAGCGTCGAGGTCAACGTTGGCGACGTGGTCCAGCGCGGCCAGGTTCTCGCCACGTTCGCGTCCGATACGGTGAGCGCCGAGCTAGCGCAGAGCCGCGCCGCCGTCGCCGAGGCCGAGGCGGCACTCGCCGAAGCCGAGGACAACGCGCAGCGCGCCCACGAGCTACGAGATACAGGCGCGATGGCGACCCAACAGATTCTCCAATACGGCACGGCGGCGCGCACGGCCCGGGCCCGCCTGGAAGCGGCGCAGGCCGTCGAGCGCGTGCAGCAGCTCCGCCTGGCCCAGACCCAGGTGCTCGCCCCCGACGATGGCGTGATTTCGACCCGCAGTGCCACGGTCGGCGCAGTGCTTCCCGCGGGCCAGGAACTGTTTCGCCTGATCCGGTTCGGGCGGCTGGAGTGGCGGGCCAAGGTTGCCGCTTCCGACCTGGAGCGGCTGCAGCCCGGCCAGAGTGCCAGGGTCACCCTGCCGGGAGGCCGCGAGTTGGAGGGGCGTGTACGCATGATCGCTCCGCTCGTGGACGTAGCCACCCGCAATGGCACGGTCTATGTCGATCTACCAGCAAGCGACGGCGCTAGGGCGGGCATGTTCGCACGCGGTGAATTCGCGCTCGGCACTCGCCGGGCCATGACCCTGCCGCGCTCAGCGGTGCAGCTTCGCGATGGCTTCGGCTACGTGCACCGTGTCGGCGAGGACGGCGTGATAACGGAGGTGAAGGTAGCCCTCGGTCAATCCGAGGGCGATCGGATCGAAATACTTTCGGGGCTCGACCCTGAGGCCCGCGTGGTCGCTTCGGGGGGCGCCTTCCTCGGCGACGGCGATCGGGTACGTGTCGAACGGGCGCTATCGCTGTCAGGGAGGCAGCCATGATGTTCAACACCTCCTCCTGGGCAATTCGAAACCCCATCCCGGTCGCCCTGCTCTTCGTGCTGCTGACGTCGTTGGGGCTGATGTCCTTCAGATGCATGTTCATCCAGGACTTGCCGGATGTGAACATACCCCGGGTGGTCGTCTCCGCCTCGCTGCCGGGGGCAGCACCGGCCCTGGTGGAGAACGAAGTCGCGCGCAAGATCGAGAATGCCATTGCCACGGTATCCGGCGTCGATCACATCACCACCACGCTGACCGATGGGCACGCCGAGATCGGCATCGAGTTCCGGCTGGAAAAACCCGTGCAAGAGGCGGTCGATGACGTACGTGACGCCGTCTCTCGCATACGCTCGGACCTGCCCGCCGCAATGCGTGACCCGGTGATTCAGCATCGGGGCTTCTCTGAAGATCCACTCCTGCTCTACACGGTGGCCTCCTCCCGGCTGGACGAGGAGGCGCTGTCCTGGTTCGTGGACGACAGAATCGCCAGGGCCGTACTGGCCGTGCCGGGTGTGGGAGAGGTACGGCGGATCGGCGGTGTCGATCGCGCAGTCCGCGTGGCGCTGCATCCGGACCGCCTGCTGGCCTTGAACACGACGGCACTCGACATCTCGCGGCAGCTGCGTCAGGCACAGCTTGAGGCGCCCGGAGGACGCACGAATGTCGGCGGCGCCGAACAGGCCGTGCGCATCCTCGCCAACGCCGCGTCGGCGGCCGAACTGGCAGCCATGGAGCTGGCGCTCGGCGACGGCCGCCGCATTCGTCTCGACCAGATCGCGACCGTCACCGATAGCGTGGCCGAGCGGCGTTCGGCGGCGTTTCTCGATGGGGTGCCAGTCGTCGGTTTCGAGATGACGCGGGCCCGAGGATATGGCGAGGTCGACGTGGCCGAGGGGGTTCAGGCCGCCCTCGCCGCCCTGCAGGTGCAAAACCCCCATGTCGAGATCCAGCAAGCCTTCGACTTCGTCGAGCCGGTAAGGGAGAACTATCAGGGCTCCATGCGCATCCTGTACGAGGGCATGCTGCTGGCCGTGCTGGTGGTGTTCTGCTTTCTGCGCGACTGGCGGGCGACGCTGATCGCCGCCGTGACGCTGCCGCTATCGATCATTCCGACCTTCGGCCTCATGCACCTGATGGGCTTCTCGCTCAACATCGTGACGCTGCTGGCGCTCTCGCTGGTGATCGGGGTGCTGGTGGACGATGCCATCGTCGAGATCGAGAACATCGAGCGCCATCTGCTGATGGGCAAGCCCCCGCGCCGGGCGGCAATGGACGCGGCGGCGGAAATCGGCCTGGCCGTGGTCGCTACCACCTTCACCCTGATTGCCGTTTTCCTGCCCACGGCCTTCATGAGCGGCACGGTAGGACGCTTTTTCTTCCAGTTTGGTTGGACGGCCTCCGTGGCGGTGCTGTTCTCGCTGGTGGTGGCGCGCCTTCTCACGCCGATGATGGCCGCCTACCTGCTGCGAAATCCCGGCCGGGGCCATCACCAGCCGAAGTGGATCACGTTCTATCTGGCCGTCGCCAGCTGGTGCCAACGCCAGCGCAAGACAACGCTCCTCGCAGCGGCAGCCTGCTTCGCCGGGGGCCTATGGCTGGCATCGACCCTGCCAGACGCCTTCATCCCGCCCGACGACATTTCCCAGACCCAGGCGACGCTGACCTTGCCGCCCGGTAGCACTTTGTCGGAAGCGACAGAGCTTGCCGAGCAGGCACGCACAAGGCTGGAGGAGAATCCCTACGTCACGCGCATCTTCGCCGCCGTCGGGGACGCATCAAACAGCAGCGATGCCGATGTGACCAGCGTCGTGCTCACCGTGGGCTTGGCGGACCGCACGAGCCGTGCGGGCATCAAGCTGCAGGCGATCGAACAGCAGCTGCGCGATGCACTCGCCGCGCTCCCCGGTGTACGCACCCGGGTGGGAACTGAGGATTCAGGCGACACCTATGAACTGGCGCTGGCCGGAGAGGACAGCCGGGTACTCGAGCAGCATGCCCGCCAGGTCGAGCGGGAGCTGCGTGCCGTTCCCGGCCTTGGCGCCGTGAGTTCGACGGCCAGCCTGGTCAGGCCCGAGCTCATCGTGCGCCCCGATTTCGCCCGCGCCGCCGATCTTGGCGTGTCGGCCTCGGCCATCGCCGACACGCTGCGCATCGCCACGGTGGGTGACGACGCGGAGGACTTGCCGAAGCTGAACCTCGGTGAGCGCCAGGTGCCGATCATGGTGCGCCTGGCGGATGCCGCCCGGCAGGACATCGCGACCCTTGGACACCTGCCCGTTCCCGGTGCGAGGGGGATGGTGCCGCTGGAAAACGTGGCCACCCTCGAATGGAGCAGCGGGCCAGCGGAAATCACCCGCTACGACCGTCTGCGCAACATCAACTTCGAGGTAGTGCTGCAGGGGCGCCCGCTAGGGGAAATCGAGCAGATTGTTCAGGCGCTGCCCAGCGTACGCCAGCTGCCGCCGGGCATTCACCAGGCGGCGACCGGCGATGCGGAGGAAATGGCCGAGGTGGCAGCGGGTTTCGCTATCGCAATGCTGACCGGCGTGTTGTGTATCTACATGGTGCTGGTGCTGCTGTTCAGGAGTTTCATGCAGCCGGTCACCATCCTGGTGGCGCTGGTGCTCTCCGTCCCCGGGGCTTTCCTGGCACTGTTCCTCACCCAGTCGGCCCTCTCGCTTCCCGCGATGATCGGACTGGTCATGCTGATGGGCGTTGCCACGAAGAATTCGATACTGCTGGTGGACTACATCATCATCGCCCGCCAGGAGCACGGCCTCGACCGCCGGGACGCCATTCTCGACGCCTGTCGCAAGCGCGTCCGGCCGATCGTCATGACCACCCTTGCCATGGGGGCGGGCATGCTACCGGTCGCCATGGGATGGGCCGGCGACCCCAGCTTCCGGGCCCCCATGGCCTATGTCGTGATCGGTGGGCTGATGACCTCGACGCTGCTGAGCCTGCTCGTGATCCCAGTGGTGTACAGCTACGTGGACGACGGGGTGCAATGGATTACGGGACTCTTCGGCAGGCATCGCCCGGCTGCTTCAAACCCCGATGGGCAAGGATAAACTGCACTCCGCCTGTGCCTGCGCCAGATCCTCGCGCGTATCGATGTCGAGCGCCCACTCGGAGGGAATCGGCACGGTGGCCGTATGCGCCAGCGACCGGAATATCTGGCCTGCGCCGGCATCGCCTGCCAGGCCGGTCAGGCTGCCGAAGACGGATCGACCGAAGATGGCGGGTGGCATGGATACCGCTCCCGCCAGCGACATGACTGCGCTGCGCTGCGGCGTCAGGGCATCGCGCAGGTCGACGAGGTGGGCATCGGGCACGTTCGGCATGTCGGCGAGCATGACCAGCGCCGCCTCGACGCCCTGGCGCGCGCCGGCCTGGCGTATGCCGGCAGCCAGCGAGGTCGACAAACCCTGTGCCGCGTGCGCATTGACCACGACGCTCCAGCCCGCGGCGCGCAGCTCCTCCGCCCGCTGGGCCTGATCGGGGCCGACCACCGCGATACGGGCGGCAACGTCATGCGCCTGGAGGGCTGCCGAAGCATGGTGCATGACGTACTGCCCGCGGAACCGCGCCAGAAGCTTGTCGCCCCCTTCGAACCGGCGGCCTTGCCCGGCGGCCAGCAGCACCAGCGCCGTCGAGGCGAAGGGGGACCGCACCTTGCACCGATAGACTTCGACGATCTCCGCGAGGACGGAGACGGCCAGCATCGAGGCATCACGCAGGGAGGGAACCAAGCCGACAGGACCGCGGATTCGTCGGAGCTGGCCCTCTTCGACACCGGTGGCACGCAGCCTCTCACAGCGCATGACATGAGATTTCCTGCTGCCCACGGCACCGACATAGCAGGCGGGACCGGTGAGTGCCTGGGCAAGGAGCCGCTCCTCCCAGTCGGCATCGTGAAAGGCGAGGAGAAAGGCCGTCCAGGGATCGTCGTCCAGTACCGGGAGCGTGGCGGGGAGCGTCAGCACCGTGACCCGGTCGACACCCAGCCGCCGGGCAGCCTGGACGTCGGCGCCGTCGCGCAGTTGCAGTTCGGTCTCGATGCCGCTTGCCATCGCGAGGCGGGCAAGCGCCAGGCTGTCGGCACCACGCCCGGCGATACGCAGGCGGAGCTTGGGCGTGTAGCGGAAGGAGAGCGCGCCGGCCACGGCCGAATGCCCCAGCCGCAGCGCGCCGGATGGCGCAAGCGTGAGTGTCGCCGGCTGACGCAAGGCGAGCCGGTCATGGCACCCGCGCAGGACCTCGACATCGGGATCGGGAAGCACCCAAACCTCGATGGCACCGCCACAGGGCAGCGGCAGGTCGATGAAAGGCGAGCCGCTGCCGTATCGCAGCCGCTCGATGCACCCCGAGCGGAGAGACTTCTGGGCGTGATGCACCACATCCGCGTCGATGCAGCCACCGGAGAGGTAGCCGCAGCTTTCACCAGCCGCGGACACGGCCATCAGCGCACCCGGCGCTCGCACCGCACCGCCCTGCGTCGCCGTCACGATGACGAGTGCGACCTCGCCCGCCCGGCGCCAGGCGAGCCATTGGCCAAGAACGTCCTGAGCATGTTCCAGATACGCATGTTCCAGTTGCATGGTGGGCCTCGACAGGTCTGATCTCACCCTCACCTAGGCATGATCGGCGAACGGCAGGTGACGGACCCGCTGCTGCGTGGCGGCGAACAGCGCATTGGCCAGCGCCGGCGCGAGCGGGGGGACGCCCGGCTCCCCGACACCGCCCAGCGGCGAGCCGATCTCGACGATGCCCACCGCCACCGACGGCGCCTCGCCGATACGCAGCAGCGGGTAGTCGTGGAAGTTCGACTGCTCGGCACGACCGTCGCGGATGGTGACCTTCTGCCGCAGCGCCGCACCGAGTGCATCGATGACGGAACCCTCGATCTGCGCCTCCACCTGGTCCGGGTTGATCGCGCGCCCGCAGTCGATGGCCGCATGGACCCGCTCGACCTGGAACCCCTCATCGTCGGCCCGCACCTCGACCACCTGGGCGACGTAGGAGCCGTAGCTCTCGACCACCGCCAGGCCGCGCATGATTCCCTCGGGCGCCGGCTCGCTCCAGCGCGACATCTCGGCCACCCGGTCGAGGACGGCGAGCATCCTCTCCTGCCCTTCGCAGTGGCGACGGCGAAAGGCCAACGGATCGAGGCCTGCGGCCGCCGCACATTCGTCCATGAAGCTCTCCAGGAAGAAGCCGTTGAAGGAGTAGGCAATGGAGCGCCAGGGGCAGAGCGGAATCGGCAGATCGACCACGGCGTGCTCCACGACGAAGTTCGGGATGACGTAGTGCATGTCCGACAGCCCGCCCAGCGAGAAGGGATCGAAGTTGGCGAGGTTGCCCGTCGCCTGCGCCCGCTGTTCCGGATCGATGCCGTATTCGCGGCCCATCTGCGGCCCGGCGACGCGAATGCGCATGCCGGTAATGTTGCCGGCTTCGTCCAGCACCGCCCGCAGGCGGCATCGCATCGTCTGGCGGTACCGGCCCTGCTGAACGTCATTCTCGCGCGTCCACAGCACCTTTACTGGCCGGCCGCCGACGGCGCGGCTGGCCAGTGCGGCCTGCAGGGCGATCTCGCCGTGGGTCTTGCGGCCGAAGCCGCCGCCCAGATAGGTGGTATTGATGAAGAGCTGCTCGGCCGGCAGCTGCAGCGCATTCTCGAGCGTCATGCGCACGACGTCCTGGCCCTGGGTGCCGATCCACAGCTCCGTGCGCTCCTCGGTGGACTCGGCAGTGCAGTTGATCGGCTCCATGCACACGTGGGCAAGCAGCGGCACCGAGTACTCGGCCTCGACCACCCGGCCCTCGCTTGCAAGCGTCGCCTCCGCCTCGCCGCGCAGGGTGGAAACGGGCACGTCGGGCCGCTCCAGCGCCTCGCGCAGCATCGCGTCGATCGACTCGGTGGAGAGTTCGTCGGCGTCAGTGGCGGTGAAGGTAATGTCGAGCGCCTCGGCGGCCTGCCTGGCCTGCCACCAGGATTCTGCTACCACCACTGCGCCGCGCGGCACGCGCACCACCGCGACCACCCCCGGCATGTCGGCGACGCTGCCCTCGTCGAGCGACTCGACTTCGGCGGAGAAGACCGGAGCGAGCCGGGCGGCGCCGTACAGCTGGCCGTCGCGCTCGATGTCCGCCCCGTACAGGGCCCTGCCCGTCACCTTCTCCAGCGTATCGAGGCGCGGCACCGTGCGCCCGCTCAGGGTTCGCTCGCCATCGGGGCGCAGAGTCGGTTCCTCCGGCACCGGCAGCGCCATGGCGTCTTCCACCAGTTCGCCGAAAGGAATCCTCCGGCCGCTGCCGACATGGATGATGAAGCCGTTCTCGGCATGCAAGGTTGCCGGTTCCACCCCGAGACGCTCGGCCGCCGCCTGCGTCAGCATCTCACGCGCCTGGGCAGCCGCAAGGCGCAGCGGGTCGTGCCAGAAGCGGATGCCGAACGAGCCCACGGAGCGCATCTGGCCGATGAACGGAATCCGGAAGTCGGAGGTCGGCTGGTTCGGCATACCCACCACGATGCTCGACCAGTCGGCGCCCAGCTCATCGGCCAGGATCTGAGCCTGTCCGGTGTGGGTGCCCTGGCCCATTTCGCTGGTGGGCAGCAGGAAAGTCACCTGGCCACTCGTGGCGATACGAATGAAGGCCTGCGAGAAGCCCGACGCCTCCCCTTGCCGAGCCCATGCGGGCAAGCGAAGAGGAACGACCAGAGCAACGCCGGCCGCAGCAGCGCCGGCGAGAAACGAGCGGCGAGTAAGAGAGAGGTCTAGTGGTTTCATTTTGCCACCTGCGCCTTGGATGAGCTTGGATGGAAGCGAGTCGCCTCAGGCCTCGGCGGCGCGATGAATGGCCGCCCGGATGCGCACGTAGGTGCCGCAGCGGCACAGGTTGCCGCGCATCGCCTCGTCGATCTCCGTATCGGAGGGATTCGGGTTGCGCGCCAGCAATGCGGCCGCGCTCATGATCTGCCCACTCTGGCAGTAGCCGCACTGCGGTACGTTCAATTCCACCCAGGCCTGCTGGACGGGATGCGAGCCATCCTCGGACAGTCCCTCGATGGTGGTGACGGACCTGCCTTCGGCAGCGGATAGCGGAAAGACGCAGGCACGCACGGGTGCGTCATCGACATGCACGGTGCAGGCACCGCACTGCGCGATGCCGCAACCGAACTTGGTGCCGGTGAGCTTCAACCGCTCCCGGAGTACCCAGAGCAGCGGCGTAGACGGCTCGGCGGTGACCTCGACCTCGCGCCCGTTGAGTGTGAAAGCTGTCATGAAGGCTTCTCCTCGGCCTGAACTGGTTCCGTGTCGCTTGGCTCAGTGCACGCTAAGCATTTCGACCGCCTGATCGAAGTGCCCGTCGCGCTCCGCCCAGCGCAGGAAGTTGACCCGCTTCACCAGGATTTCCCTGGGTGTCGGCTGCTCACGGAGCAGTGCCATGGTCTCGTCGATGAAGTCGCCCAGAGGCATATAGTCTTCACGGCTCGACTGGCCGGGCGTGAGCTCGGTCTGTACCGCCGGGGGAACGAGTTCGATGACCTCGACCTTGCCATTGAGCCGTTCGCGCAGGGAGACCGTGTAGGAGTGGATCGCCGCCTTGGTGGCGTTGTAGGTTGGCGTTACGCTCAGCGGCACGAAGGCAAGGCCGGACGAGACGTTCATGATCGCCGCGTCCGATTGGCCTGCCAGGTGGTCGGTCAGCGCATTGGTCAATCGGATCGGCCCGAGCAGATTGGTGACGACGGTCTGCTCGGCATCGCGCAGATCACGGGTCCTGGTCAGATCCTCGTGACGCATGATGCCGGCATTGTTGATCAGGACGTTGAGCCGTGGATGCTCGGCGACGACACGTTCGGCAAAGGCAGTAATGGCATCCGAATCCTCGACGTCGACGGTCATCGCGTGCATGTCGCGCCGGCCGGCTACGGTCTCCTCCAGCGCTGACAGACGCCGCCCGGCGACGATGACGACGTTACCCAGCTCGTTGAAGCGCCGAGCGAGCTCCCGCCCAATCCCGGAACCGCCCCCGGTGATGAGTATGGTGTTTCCTGAGATTTTCACTGCATTCTGCTCCACTGGATGATGATCGATGCAACGCTGCAAACGCTGATCGGGTGTCTGTGGTGTCTTTTAGTGTCCATCACCAGATAGGAGTAGAGCTTGCCAACGCCTGCGCAATATTTGCCCAATCCTGTCGGGCTGCTCGTCAGCTTGAAATCGCGATAGACAAGCAGCCCGGAGATCATGCCTCAAGCGCCGCCTTCACCCGCTCCGGCAGGAACGGATAGTGCCGCAATCGCACCCCGCCGGTGAGGCGCGCCACAGCGTTGGCGATTGCCGGCCCGACCGGCGGCAGACCGACCTGCCCCATGCCTCCGACCGGACTCCCGCTTGCCGGAACCACCGCCACTTCGATTTCGGGTGCTTCTGACATGCGTATTACCCGATAAGTGTCGAAGTTGCCTTCCTGCACCTCGCCATCGACGATGTTGATCTGCTCGAACAATGCGTGGCCGGTTCCGTTCGTGATGCCGACGATCATCATGCCTTCAATGTGGCGCGGCTGGATCGCCACTCCAGGATCCACGGCGCACCAGACCTTATGCACCCTGATCACTCCGGTCGCTCGGTTGAGCGACACTTCCGCAATCTGCGCACAATGAGACCCAAAAGCATCGGAATAGGCGAGACCCAGCGCCCGGCCATCGCGCTCTCGATCCCATTCGGCTATCCGAGCCACGGTCTCGACGACATTGCGCCCCCGAGGTTGATCGCGCAGCAGTTCCAACCGAAGCTGCAGGGGATCGGTTCCCTTGGCGGCTGCGATCTCATCGATGACGCATTCGATCGCGAACCTTGTGTAGCCGACCCCGACAGCAAACCAGAAGCCGATATCCAGGCCATTGTCCTGCCGGATATAGTCGATTCGATGAGCGGGAACAGCGTAGTTGAAATGTGCGCCCTCGGTCACCACGTCGTCGTGACCACCGGCCCTCGCGAACAATTCGGCATTGGTTCGAGCGAAGATGGAATCGGCAACAATACGATGCCGCCAACCGGCAATGTTGCCATCGGAGTCGAGCCCAACCCGAATGTGCTGCGCTTCGAGCGGCCGAAACTTGTCGTGCCTGATATCGTCTTCGCGGCTCCAGATGACCTTGACCGGTCGCCCCTCGACTTCCCGCGCCAGTGACACTGCATCAACGATGAAGTCCGCCTCGGCCTTGCGGCCAAAACCGCCGCCAAGCAAGGTCACGTTTACCTTCACCTTGTCCGGCGTCGTGCCGACCACCTCCGCCGCAAATCCCTGCGTACCTGTCGGTCCTTGTGTCGGTGCCCAGATCTCCACGGTGTCCCCGTTCACCAACGCCGTGGCATTCATCGGCTCCATGGTGGCGTGACAAACGAGATCGCTCATGTAGTCGGCTTCGATGACCATTGCGGCATTCGCGATCGCGGCATCTGCGTCACCTTTCGAGAACGCCTCGATGCCCGTTTGCGAGACGTCACGTGCCACGCTGCGAAACTGTTCCAGCAGTCGGCTGCTTGTGTAGTTGCGGACCCGCGATGAGGTACTCCACGTCACCTTGAGCAAGTCCTTGGCCCGCCGTGTCGCCTCGACTGTCTCGCCGATGACTCCGACCCCATAGGAAAGCGGTACGATATGCGTGGCGCCCGGCACGGCTCTGGCTTCGGCGTCGTCAATGGTCCCGGGGCGCTCGCCCTGAACGGGCGCACGGAGCACCGCTCCGTACAGCATGTCCGGAAGCTGCACATCCATGCCAAAGATCGCACTCCCGTCGACCTTCGAAGGGACGTCGATGCGAGGGATGTCACGCCTGCCGATATAGCGCCACTGATCGTCCGGCTTCAGGTCGGTCTCGGTCGCCTGCGGCAACGGTTCGGGAAGCGGCCCGTCAGCGGCAATCTCACCGTAGCCAAGCGTGCGGCCAGATGGCACGTGCATGACTCTGCCGGGTTCCGTCGTAAGCTCTCTCGCCGGAACGTTCAGCATGGCGGCCGCACTCGCCAAGATCACTTTGCGGGTCTGCGCCCCGATCAGCCGCAGCAAGTCGTAGTAGCCGCGCGTGGATTCGCTGCCACCAGTGAGCTGAATGCCATAAAAGCCTGGGTTGCCGTAAGTCTCTGCATCGGACGGAGCCTGGACGATACGAACTCTGTCCCAATCGGCATCCATTTCCTCGGCGACTAGCAGCGGCAGCGTGGTCATGATGCCCTGCCCCATCTCGGAGGCGGGACAGATGATGCTGATCATGCCATCGGCCGCAATGGTCACCCAGGCGTTCGGGCGGTAGTCGCCCTCGACGGTGGGCGCCACGGTGGCACCCAAGGCACTCCCGGGCAGGCCACCGAATGCAACCGCGACACCGAAGCCGCCCGCCATGATCAGGAAGCTGCGCCGCGAAATCGCGCGGCTGTGAAGTTCGAATGGCTTGGACATGCGTCAGCCCTCCTGCGCGGCGCGCTGAATCGCGCTGATGATGCGCACATAGGTCCCGCAGCGGCAGATGTTGCCCTCCATGTGGTCGACGATCTGCTCTCGTGTGGGGTTGGGGTTGTGCTCAAGTAGCGCCGCCGCCTGCATGATCTGCCCGGACTGGCAATAACCGCATTGCGGTACCTGCTCGGCAATCCAGGCCCTCTGAAGCGGATGGTTGCCATCCGGTGACAACCCCTCAATAGTCGTCACCTCCCGGCCGGCCACATCATCAAGCCACGTCACGCAGGAGCGAGTCGGTGTGCCGTCGATATGAACCGTGCAGGCGCCGCACTGCGCGATACCGCAGCCGAACTTGGTGCCAGTGAGCTTCAAATGCTCGCGTATCACCCATAGCAGCGGTGTGTCTGGCGCAGCATCGACGTCTATCGCGCGCCCGTTAATCATGAACGTTGTCATGGCTGCCTCCTGAGAGGTTCATTGGTTTTCGAGATAGGAGATAATCGCCGCGCGCTGGGCTGGATCGGGGATACTGACGGTCATTCGAGTCCCAGGAACCACCTCACTGGGTGCCGCAAGAAACGCCTCGAGCGCTCCCCTGTCCCAGACGATCCCGGAATTACGCAGCGCGTCCGAATAGCGGGCTGTTTCGATGCTGCCGGCGGTGCGGCCGATCACACCAGCGAGATGCGGGCCGAATCCATTCTGGTGAGACTGCAGGGTGTGACAGGCACTACAACGTTGTTGGAAGAGCCGTTCGCCGCTGACATCCTGTGCCTCGGCGACGGCTGCCAGCGTGGAAAAACCCGTAGAGACGCTCGCGGCAATCAGCAGCAAAGCTGCAAGATCATGAGTTCCGATATTTCTCATGCCGATTGGTCCATGCCTTGGTGGTTCATTGAGCTTTTGCAGCAGGATAGGCAGTCGGATAAATTCGATCTATGCTGGTAAGTCCATATAATCTTCGCGATCGTCCAAGAGGTTTCATGGACCCACTGTCAGACGTGCTTTCGTTGCTCAAGCCGCGCAGCTATGTGTCCTCCGGTTTCGATGCGGGCGGCGACTGGTCGATTCAGTTCTCTAACCAGCAGAACCGAATGAAGTGTTACGCGGTGATATCTGGTGAGTGCTGGTTGCTGGTTGAAGATCTCGCCGAGCCCCTGCGGCTCCGAGCGGGCGAATGCTTCGTCCTGCCGAGCGGCAGGAATTTTCGGCTTGCCAGCGATATCGCCTTAGCGCCCGTGGATTCCAGTGTGTTCTTTCCGCCGCCCAGCCCGGGCGGTGTTGTAACGATCAATAGCGGTGGCGACTGTTATCTGGTCGGGAGTCGCTTCGGCGTGACCGGCCGAAATTCGACAAGTCTTCTTCGCATGCTTCCGCCCATCGTCCACATCCGCAAAGCGTCTGATCAGAGCGCATTGATCTGGTCGGTCGAGCGCATGCGGCAAGAGTTGCGCGAGCAGCGGCCAGGCGGCTCGCTCACTGCTCAGCATCTTGCCCACATGATGTTGATTCAGGCCCTGCGACTTCACCTTGAGGAAGGACTGAACGAAGGTGTCGGATGGTTCTTTGCCCTTGCCGACAAACAGCTCAGCGCTGCGATTGCCGCCATACATGCCGATCCTGCGTATCGCTGGACTCTGCAGGTGCTCGCCGAGCGCGCCGGCATGTCGCGATCAAGCTTCGCCCTGAAGTTCAAGGCGGCAGTCGGAGAAACCGCCATGGACTACGTCTCGCGCTGGCGCATGATGCTCGCTAGTGACAGGTTCGAGAACACCAAAGATTCTGTCTCCACTGTCGCCTTGTCGCTCGGATACGAATCAGAAAGCGCCTTTAGCACCGCGTTCAAGCGGATCATGGGATGTACGCCGAGACAATATAAACGCGGCTCGCCACCTGCGTCCCCGTCGGCTAACAGTCAGGACACCAGCGATGCCAATGCGCAGAAACCAGCACCGGTTCGATAAACTTCTATTCGGGGACCTTCAGCTTGTTACGAGCCGCGACTCCCTTCGCATAGGGTGAATCCACCAGGGAGAGAACCCGCACCATAGACCTCGAGACGCCTGTCGAGCCCAGTGGCGCATCAACGGCCGACAGCAGGCCACTCGCGCCGGCGGATGTACTCAAGGAAGGCCCGCATGGCCGCGCTGGTATGTCGGCGGCTCGGATAATAGAGAAACCAGCTCGGCAGGCGCTTCTTCCAGTCGACGAGCAATTCAACCAGCCGGCCCTGGGCGAGGTCGTCGCGGACGTAGTCCTCGAGCAGGTGGGCGATTCCCGCTCCCGCCATTGCGGCCTGGCGCTCGTGATACGCCGAACTCAGCGTCAATCGGCCCTGGGGACTGATTTCCACTTCCTCGCCGTCCTTCTCGAATGCCCAGGTCTCCATGGTACCGCCGGGGAAGCGGCGGCGAATGCAGTCATGCTGCAGGAGATCGCTGGGCGAGTCGGGCCGGCTGTGGTGGCGGAGATACTCGGGCGAGGCCACGAGCGCATAGCGCAAGGCGGGGCCCAGGGGCATGGCGATCATGTCCTGGGCGAGCTGATTGCCGAAGCGCACGCCGGCGTCGAACCCCTGCTCCACGATATCGATGATCGCCGCATCACTGACGATCTCGACGTCGACGTCGGGATAGAGCTTCATGAAATCGAAGGCCAGAGGGCACAGCACGTGGTCGGCGGCGGGCCCCGGCGCATTGATCCTCACGGTGCCGGAGGGGCGCTCGCGAAGCTGGTTGAGATCGTCGATTGCCGTTCTGATGTCGTGGAGAGCCGGGCTCAGCCGCTCGAGCAGCCGCTCGCCCGCTTCCGTCGGCGCGACGCTGCGCGTCGTTCGGTTCAGCAGCCGGATGCCCAGCGCTTCCTCGAGCGCACTGATCGACTGGCTGATGGCCGACGACGACACACCCCTGCCGAGCGCGGCGGCCCTGAAGCCGCCGCAGCGCACCACGTCTACGAAGATCTCCAGACTGTCCAGGCGTAGCGGTCGCATTGCAAAGCTCTGCTTATCACGCTGATCCGTTTTCATTAGCTTATCCGCGCACCCGTTCTGCGTCATCCTTGCAAAACGTCGCAAGGCTTCGGCTCAAGACAACCGCGGCCCTGGCCGGCGCTGACAATAACCACGGCTCCAGCAGCCGGAGACTCGGATGGGGGCAGACATGAGCGGAATCACACTGAATCGCAGGAAGATCATCCTGACGGCGGCGTCGGCAGCGGCGGGATTGATCCTGCCGCCCGGCGGCATGGCCCTGGCGCACGCGGCTTCCACCGCGTCGACCACGGCCCAGGGGGGAGCAAGCGGCAATGTCGGCTACTACCGCTTTCGCGTCGGCGACATCGCCGCCACCGTGCTGAGCGACGGGCTGATCGGCGGCCCGCCGCAAATCTACGCCAGCAACGCGCCGGAGGCCGAGCTGGAGGAGGTGCTGAGGCAAGCCTTCCTACCGACCGACCGCCTGACGCTCAATCTCAACACGCTGCTCATCGAAACTAACGGTCGGAAGATCCTGCTCGAAGCCGGCGCCGGGCAGACCATGGGGCCCCAAGGCGGTCGCATCTTCGACAACCTGGCCGCCATCGGTTTACGGCCCGAGGACATCGACGTCGTCGTGGTATCGCACACGCACCCGGACCATGTCGGCAACCTGCGTACGGCCGGCGGCGGCAGAGCGTTTCCGCGGGCGACGGTCTTTGCACCCCTCGCCGACTGGGACTTCTTCATGGGCAGCGACCCGGACCTCTCCTACATGCCGGTGCCGGAGGATTTCCGCCGTCACTTCGCCGCCGCCATCCGTCAAAGCCTCGAGCCAGTCGCAAGCGGCATCGAACTGTACGAAGCCGGCACGGAGATCGTCCCCGGCCTGACCACGCTGCCGGCACTGGGCCACACCCCCGGCATGGCCAACTTCCTGGTCCACTCGGGGAACGACCAGCTACTGCTGACGGCCGATCTTGCCTATCATCCTATCGTCAATGTCGATCACGCCTGGCTGCCCGGGCCGGATCGCGACAAAGAAACCGCACTCGCCTCCCGTCGCCGCATCTTCGACATGGCGGCGGCAGACCGGCTCCCCGTGCTCGGTTTTCATTTTCCCTTCCCGGGCATTGGCCACATGCTCAAGACGGACAGCGGCTATGCGTGGGTTCCGGCCAACTGGCAGTTCTGATCCGCGGCACCCCAGCCGCCATGCTACGTTCCAACCGAACTGCAGGAGGGAACCCATGGAATCGCTCAAACAGGCTGTGCGGGCTTATACCCGCCGCCACGCCAACCGCCGCGGCATGGCGCTGACGCCGGTGCCGAGGCTGCGCATGATGTGTCTCGAAGCGCCCTCCGGCGACCTGCATTCGGTTTACAAGCCGCTGGTGTGCCTGGTGCTGCAGGGAGCGAAGCGCTTGAACGTGGGAAGGGAAGAGCGGCTCTTCTCGGCCGGTGAATCCGTTATGGTGAGCGCCGACATGCCGGTTGTCGGGCGGGTCGTGGAAGCGAGCCGCAGCGAGCCCTACCTGGCGATCGCGATCGAGCTGGACATGGCGATCCTGCGTGAGCTCACCGCCCACCTCGGCAGCCCCCGCCGGCCGCGCCCCTCCGAGATGCCGACGCTATTCGCCGTGGATACCGAAGCCGCACTGCTCGACTGTGCAGCACGACTGATGCAACTGCTGGACCGCCCCGAGGCGGCGCCGCTGCTGAGCCCGGGCATCATGCGGGAGCTACACTACTGGCTGCTGTCGGGGCCTCACGGCACCGTCTTGCGCACCCTCGCGGATCCGGACAGCCACGCCGGCCGCCTCGCCGCCGCCATTACGATCCTCCGGGCGGAGTACCGCTCGCGCGTGCCCGTGGAGCGACTGGCAGCGGAAGCCGGCATGAGCCTCACCTCGTTTCACAAGCACTTCAAGCACATGACCTCGCTGACGCCGGGGCAGTACCAAAAGCGCCTGCGCCTGGTCGAAGCGCGCCGGCTGATGCTCGACGAAGGGTTTACGGCCAGCAACGCCGCCTTCGAGGTGGGCTACGAGAGCGTCTCGCAGTTCACGCGGGAATACGGCCGCCTGTTCCAGACCACGCCAAAGCGTGACGCGCTGAGTGCGCGCAAGCCGGCCAAGGTCGCCGATCTCGCGGATAACGCCGCCGTCGGCATCGGCTCGCCTGCGTGATAGCGCCTGGTCATCAGGGCCTGTCCTGATTTCGGATCACCATCGATACTCAGGCCGTGGCCGTGAAGGCCGGATGGAAGATCACCCGCGCCTGGGGACGTTCATCGAACCAACTGAGGGCCATGAAGTATTCCGGCGGCACGTCGGACAAAATGAGCCCCGGCAGGGAGCGGAAGCCGAAACGCTGGTAGTAGCCGGGCTCGCCCACCAGCACACAGCCCCGGGCACCGCGCTCCCGTAATCGCGCCAGACAGGCCCGTACCAGTGCCGAGCCGATGCCGCGGCCTTGCCACGCCGGCAGTACCGACACCGGCCCCAGCCCGAACCAGCCCGACGTGCCGTCCGACAGCGTGACCGGCGAGGCCGCCACGTGGCCCACCAGCTCGCCGTCGCACTCGGCGACCAGCGACACGGCCAACGCCCCCGCCGCACGCAATGCTCGCACGATATGCTGCTCGGTATGGCTGGTATGCGGCGCTTCGCGGAACGCCGCTACGGTGACGGCCTCGATGGCCTCGGCGTCGCCGGGCGTTTCGGAGCGGAGAATGGGTTGCAGTGTCGCCATGGAGCGCGTTCCTCAAGGTCGACGCATGGCAGCGACCAGGGCGCTCGCCCCGATCAGGCTGCCGGCGCCGGTGCGGTGCAGGATGCGGCGAAACCGGGCACTCAGCAGCTGACCGCCGGTGGTGGCCAAAAAGGTGTAGGCGAGATCGCTGAGCACGCCAATGACCAGGAAGGTCGAGAACAGGATGGCCAACTGCGGCAACAGGGGCTGGCCTGGTGCCACGAACTGGGGCATGAAGGCCATGAAGAAGGCCAGGCTCTTGGGATTCAGCGCGGTAACGAGAAAGGCCTTGGCCGTGCCGAGCCGGATATCCGTGTCCGAAGGTTGCAGATCGCCCAGTCGGCCGGCCTCGCGCCACATCTTGATGCCCAGGTACAGCAGATAGGCGGCCCCGGTCCACTTCAATATCTGGAACAGTTCGGCGGAGGTCATGAGGAGTGCGCCCACCCCGGCGAACGACAGGGTCATGGCCAGCAGGTCACCCACGAAGAAGCCGGGCAACATGGCCAGGGCGGCCCGCCGCCCGCGGTTGACCCCGGTGGCGACCAGCAGGGCCACGGCGGGACCGGGGGACACGATGATCAACAGCGAGGCCAGGCAGAAGGAGAGCCAGAGTTCCAGCGGCATAACGTGTTCCTCGTGCGACGTTCAGAGAGCATGTCCGTGACGACCGGCACGTGCACATGAACGTAAAGGATCACTGCCGCCACAGGGAAAAGCAACACGGCCAGCCAGCTCGGTCCCATGACATTAGCTCAACGCCACCACATGCTATGTTATAACACCATTGGACGAGCAAGATCCGGAGCCCGCCATGGTCGGCCTTGGAAACGGATAATGGCTTCGCGGGATGGCTTCCCGTGGCAGGCTAAACGCATTGGAGAGTGAATGATTGCCAAGAAAGAACGCGGCAAGATGGAGCGACGGCTAAGCGCTGCGCTGACCCACGCCTGTGAGCAGGCCAAGCCCCTGCTGCCCGGCTTCTGCTGGCTGACCCACGAGGTCGATTACCAGCGCTTTCCCGAAAGCCTGGTGGTGACCTGGGTGTTCGACACCCACCCCAACCTGGCGAATGCACTCAAGGGCGATGCCCGGCGCCACATCGCGGACCTCACCGCCGAGGCACTGGCCGAGGCCGGCCTCGATGTCGGCGACGCCTCGCGGCACCTCGACTTCGACAGCGAGGAAGCGTGTGAGCGCGAGCACGGCGGCGACTGGCAGCGCAGGCTGCGCACCAAGGCAACGAGGCATTGAATGGCGAAGAAGATCGAAAGCCCGTGCGTCTCGATATGCCAGCTGAAAGGCGATCTCTGCATCGGCTGCGGCCGCACCATGGAAGAGATACGCCACTGGAAAGCCATGAAGCGGCCGGAGAAGATGAAAACGGTGAAGCGCGCCGATGAGCGCCTGAAGAAACTCCCGCGCGATTGAGGCAGGTGAAGGTGGAGCGGAAAAAGGTGAAGCGAGGAGCGTTACGGAGAGAGTTACGAAGAGAGCTACGGAAAGAGCTACGGAGAGAGCGACCAGGATGGACGACATGATCGAACGGGCGGCGCTGTTCAGCCGCGCCGCCCACCAGGCCGTGGGGCAGCGGCGCAAGTACACCGACGAGCCCTACTGGCGGCACCCGGCGGCCGTGGCAGAGAGGGTGTCGGCCGTGGAGTCGGCGACAGTGGAAATGATCGCCGCCGCCCACCTGCACGACGTGCTTGAGGATACCGCCGTAACGGCGCTGGATATCGAGGCGTGCTTCGGCGAGCGGGTGGCCGTCCTGGTCCTGGAGCTGACGGATCAATTCGTCGATCCCGAAATCGGCAACCGCGCTCACCGCAAGGCGCTGGAGCGCGACAGGCTGGCTCAGGTTTCCCCCGAGGCGCAGACCATCAAGTACGCCGACCTGATCGACAATACCGGCAGCATCGTCGCGCGGGCCCCCGGCTTCGCCCGGGTCTACCTGACCGAGAAGCGCCGGCTGCTGGAGGTGATGACAGAGGGAGACGAGGTGCTAAGGCGCCAGGCATGGAGCGTATTGACGGAAGGCGAGGAAAAGATCCGCGGCGCTGCGCGATAGCTAGCGACAGTCGCCCGACCCCATAGAGACGGCGAGGAGTTACCGATCGGTAATTTTTCTGTAAATCGAACCTTGATCCCCACGAAAATTACCGATCGGTAATTTCCTCATTGCGAATCAGTAAATCCCTGCCTAGAATTACCGAACGGTAATTACAAGCGGATTTGCCATGCCGACTTACGAGTTCACTGCTTCACCTTCCTTGTCCGTTCCTATTCGTCACAGCGAAGACCTCGGCAAGCTGGTGCGCCAGCTGCGCGCCGAACAGGGGCTGTTGCAGATCGACCTGGCCGGCCTCGCCGGCACCGGCAATCGCTTCATCGTCGACCTGGAGCGCGGCAAGCCGACACTGCAATTGCAGAAGGTGCTGGATGTACTCGACCTGATGGGGCTCGAGGTGGTGGTGCGGCGCAAGGGTGGCAACCGCCATGGCGAGTGACGATACCCTGGAGCTTTACCACGGCGACAGGCATGTCGGCCGGTTGCATGACGCACAACCGCTGCGCTTCGAGTATGCCTCCGCTTGGTTGGAGCACCCTGAAGCGGTGAGCCTTTCTCCTTCCCTACCCCTCTCGCAGCAGGTGCATATAGGCGATGCGGTGCTGGCCTATTTCGAAAACCTGCTGCCGGAAGGCGACCTGCGCCGTCACCTCGAGCTTCGCCACCACACCACGACCGTTTTCGGCCTGCTGAAGGCCATCGGCGGAGACACGGCCAGCGGCTTCACTCTGCTGCCGCCAGGAGAAACACCCGCTCCGCCGCACTATCGGCCCATCAGTTGGGAAGCGCTGGCGGAACACCTACGGCACAGAGAACGAGGGCCTCTGCTCTCGCGGCAGAGCGATGAGGCGCGGATCTCGCTGGCCGGCGCTCAGAACAAGTTGCTGCTAATGGTGCAGGCAGACGGAAGCCCCGCCATCCCGGAAGGGTCGGCCCCTTCCAGCCATATCCTCAAGCCGGATATCCAGGGCTTGAGAGGTGTATGGGCCAGCGCCATCAACGAAACCTTCTGCATGCAGCTGGCCGCCGAACTCGGGCTCGAAGTCGCCGAAGCCAGCTACCAGCCCGATACCCACGCCTGCCTCGTGCGCCGGTACGACCGGGCGCCCGACGAACAGGGCCGGCTGCGTCGCCTGCACCAGCTCGACTTCTGCCAGCTTGCCGGTACCCCCTCGCTGATCAAGTACGAAAGCGACGGCGGCCCCGGCCTGGCGCGCTGTCGTGAACTCATGCAGCAGGTGGGAGCACCGGCCAAGGACTTGCAGCGCCTGATCGCCTGGTGCTTCTTCAACCTGCTGATCGGCAACAACGACAGCCATGCCAAGAACCTTGCCATCCTCTACACCGAGGAAGGCCCCCGGCTGGCGCCGTTCTATGATCTGATGAGCACCACGCTCTATAGCGGCCTCGCACGCCGCTTCGCGTTTCGCATTAATGGCGAAGACCGCCCCAGCAGCATCGAATGCTCGCACCTGGAAGCCCTGGCACGCTCAATGCGATTCCAGCCGCGCTACTTCATCAAGCAAGGCCTCGAACTCGCCGAACGCATGCCGGCAGCCATTGACGCTACCCTCACCACCCTGAGCGCCGAGGCCCAGCAAGGCACTGAGCAAACGCTACTGGAGAGGCTGCAGCAGCGCCTGTTGAGCAACTGCCGCAAGCTGCCGGAGCGGTGGGCAGTCGGGGGCGGTTGAGTGGACCATGGCGGCCCTCAGTGCAGCACCTACACTATCCCGGTAATGGCACGAGCAGGCCCAGGAGACAGACACGGATAAAAATTCCACTCAACCAATCCCTTTCGGATAAATATTCTGCCTTCCGATCAAATTATAGCGCCTTTATCTTAATTTTAAGCAGGTGGCCGATTTTCTGGGAAGTGCTGATAAACTCCGCCCATGACAGGCTCTCCCCCGCGGCGGAGCTTTCCATTTTCCATCGGCAGGGAGACCTTCATGGCCCGCAAAATCATCGTTCTTGGTGCCGGCATGGTCGGCGTATCCGTGGCCTGGCATCTGGTGCGTCGCGGTCATGACGTCACGCTGGTGGACCGCCGCGAGCCGGGTCTCGAGACCTCCTTCGGCAATGCCGGCATCATCCAGCGCGAGGCAGTGCGTCCCTACGCCTTCCCCCGTGATGTCGCCACCCTGCTGCGAGTGGTGCCCAACCGCCAGGTGGACATCCGCTACCGTCCCAGCGGCATGCTGAGCGCCGCGGGCCCGCTGCTGGACTACTGGCTGAACTCGAGCGGTAAGCGCTACGAGCGCATCGTGAACGAGTGGGCCTCGCTGATCATGCGCTGCCAGGATGCCCACGCGCCGATGATCGAGGCCGCCGGCGCCGAGGCGCTGGTGCGCAAGGGCGGCTGGCTGGAGCTTTACCGCACCCAAAAGGAGTTGGAGGAGCGCCAGCAAGAAGCCCAGGAGAACCACGAGCGCTTCGGGGTGGAGTATGAGGTGCTGGACGCCGAGGCGCTCTACGCCAAGGAGCCGCACTTGGGCAAGGGGCTGATCGGGGCGATCCACTGGACGCAGCCCTGGATGGTCTCGGACCCGGGCGGCCTGGTGCAGGCCTATGCCCGCAGCTTTGCCGAACAGGGCGGCCAGGTGATGAAGGCCAGCGTCGAGGACGTGCGCCAGGTCGAGGGTGGCTGGCGAGTCGATACCAGCGAAGGCCCCCTGGAGGCAGAGGAAGTGGTAGTGGCCCTGGGCCCCTGGGCCGGGGAGCTGCTGGGCAGGCTGGGCATGAAAGTGCCGCTGTTCGTGAAGCGCGGCTACCACATGCACTACTCCGCCGAAGGGGAAGCCAAGCTCAACCACTGGGTGATGGACGCCGAGAAGGGCTTCCTGCTCGAACCCATGCGCGCCGGCATTCGCCTGACCACCGGCGCCGAGCTGGCCGACCTGGAATCACCGCCCCAGTACAAGCAGCTGGCCGCTGCCGAGAAGGTGGCACGCAAGCTGTTCCCGCTGGGCAAGCGCCGCGACAGCCAGCCCTGGAAAGGCGCCCGCCCCTGCCTGCCCGACATGAAACCGGTGATCGGCCCCGCCCCCAACAAGGAAGGGCTATGGCTAGCCTTCGGCCACGGCCACCAGGGCTTTACCCTGGGCCCCGCCACCGGCGAACTGCTCGCCCAGATGATGGATGGCGAAACACCCGCGGTGGACATGGCTCCGTTCCGGGTTGATCGCTTCTGAAGGCAAGGCCATAACGAAAGCGGGCGCCCTTGAGGCGCCCGCTTTATGCAGCTTCAGTACTGACTGGACGGGTGTTCGATAGCCGAGGCACTCCGGCGGCGTCAGGTATCGAGCTGCGGTGAAGTGGCTGGCGCCTGCTCTGATGGCTCCGCCATTTCCGTCGCTGCGGAGGAAAGCTGTTTCGAGGGATTGGTTAGCAAATAAATATGAGCGGCAATGCTGATAGGCCATAGGCTGAGACCGATGGTTTTGGCCAATAGAAACAGCCACCCACTATCATAAAACTCGTTTATTGCCAGCCAGACCGTACCGCCTCCGATGACGACTACCAAACCTATACCCCAGCATATAATTGCCACCGTCGCATCGGTGAAACTATTCAATCGCTTGGCGACTAGCCTGAGAATCCAGATGCATCCCATAACTGCCAGTAGCAGTAGGGAAATACCACCGATCTTTAACGTTGAATCGGCTGCCCCATAGTACCCCATCACTGATGGGTTGTTGAGACGCCAAAACATGATGCCGATAATTACGACGCCCATAACGTTGATCACCAAGTGGGCTAACAGGTAGCGGCGCAAGAAGGACAGGCAATCCAGCTGTTTTTCCGAAGGTATGTCCGGGCGCTGTCGCAAGAGCGCATGTGACGGGTCGACATCGCGAAGAGGGCGTAACGTAAAACCCATCAACAGTGCCACGATGCCTATTATAGCCAGCACCACTATCGATAGTAGTGGGTACCAAAGATGCTCCTCCATTCCATTCGATGCCGTCCAACTGAACACTGAGGCCATAGCCCCTAATGAATAAATTCCGATCCCGGCGAAGCCACCAAAAACCCGACCGAAGGCGTTAATACCCACGATAATGTACAGAACGATCAATGCGAGATCCATCGAGATGTGCGGCGTGAAATAGCTCATCCAAAAGAAAGCTTCAGGATAGTAATCAGGCGTCATGCTCCATAAGAACTGGTCTTGGCTGAAAAGAAACACAGCACCCAGTTTTAGGCTTAACAGCAAGTAGGCAGCCAGCCAGTAGCGGTGACGATCCATGCGCGGCTCGCTCATGGAGCGGAGCCAATAAAGTTCTTTCAAGATGTGAAACATATCCTTCCCTTGGAATTAAGAAACATTAGAGGGGTGCTTAACGTAAGGCTGAATGACTTAGCGAAAATCACTCCCACTCGTCGCCGGTGGCTTGCGCTGACGTCGTAAATGGTGCAAGAGGAAACAGTTTCCAAGTGCAGGTGCGCCCAGCGGTCATGAAGTCGATGGTCTCCACTGCGTGAGGAGGATAAACATTCGTAGCGGCGGCTGTCGCCGGCCACACCAACGAACTTCACCAGCAGAAACACGGCGAAGGCCAGGCAGGTTTTGCCAAACTGACCAGTATCTTCTCATGGTCCGTCGGTCTCCGCAGAAAGAATATTGATAATAATGCCCCCTGAGTCTTCGCCCTCTCCGGTAGGAAAAGATACCGGCTTAGATTCTCCATAAGACATAACCTGAATTTTTGAAGGCTCAAAGTCATACTCACTGATCAACCTTTCTCTCAATAAATTGGCTCGCCTATCTGCAAGTGCAGCCTCAACTTCTGATGCCCCTGAGGCCGGAAAGGCCTCAAGAACTATTGAAGGCTCTGACAGGGATAAATGAGCTTGGGACAGAAATGAGCTTAAAATTTCAGACTGTGTTTTAGATAACTCTTCTCCCTCAAAATCTTTAAACCTCAGTGCGGCCAGAGTACGGTTATCTTTATTTTTTGAATGATCTAAGAATGCCACTCTAGTTCCGTCGGCTAAATCCAAGCCCGGCACTACGTAAACAGCTCCCCCCAGCCAAAGGATTGAAGTAAATACAACCGCTGTGCCTGCAGCCCCTGCGGTAAATGAGATAGAGTGCCCGGCAATTGTTGCATCAAACGTGCTTTTTGAAATCGAGTGGTTTTTTCCAAAGAGCAATCGGCACCCCTGATAAATACAATAAACTCCACCTACCGTGATTATAAAAGCCAAAGCTCCACGGATAAACAATGTTATTATAACAGGGTCGCTCATCTACCCCCCTAGACTTATCTTTATGAAAAACAGTTTATTATTTAACATCCTCAACATCCCCACAAGCCCTCGAAAAAATAAAAATCAAGTATAGCTAGGCTAGCATAGACCGATGAGTGTAACTATTGCCTTTTCTACCGTAGGCGCTTTTGGTGTGAAATGGATTCTATAGGCTTCGTCGACAATTATATAAATGGAATAACTTATCACCGCTTCACTTTTTGGTTAGAAACTCTAAAGGTGAGGTTAACGAAAGACCGAAAGCTTTGCTTTGTCCCAACACGCTACCGCCCGGGGATGACATCCTTTCCCTGCGACAGCCCTGTCTACGTTGTACCTGCCTGTTCTATCGGCAGTCGTCTCGGCGACCTTAACCTGAGTTAACTAAACCCTGTAACGAATTGCAAAGAAAAAGGGCCTACCCTTTGGTAGACCCTTGATCTTGGTCAGCTTAGCCGTGTCAGGCGTTCTGCCTAAGCGTGCCTCACTCCCACTCGATCGTCGCGGGCGGCTTGCTGCTGACGTCGTACGTCACGCGGGAGATGCCGCGGATCTCATTTATGATGCGTTGGAGACTTTCTCCAGCAGCTCATACGGCAGGTGGGCCCAGCGTACAGACCGAAGACTACCCACCTTGCGACTGCTGCATCGCCGGATCCGGTGCTGCTTGATCAGATGCTGTACTGCCCGATTCGGAACGATCCTGACCTTGCCAAAGGTGCGGTGGCACAGGCATACGATAGTGGCGGCAGGCCGCTAGCAGGATAGGGGGCAGGCCAATTCGCACAGCGCTCACTCGCTCATGCAGCGGATGTTCCTTCATTACACGATTGATGAGCTCAATGACGGCCTCTTGCGAATCGTCGAGTGGGAGACCAGGTGCCGACAGTCCGTGGTCTCGATCACCATCCCAGAAAACTTCATCTGTTCGTCCGTCGGGAACCCAGATTTGATGGGTCATGTGCGGAGCGTGCTCTAATAACGTGCTACGTAAGAGTTCTGCGCGTTCCTGATCTCCGATCATCGCAAGCCAAGTGAGTACGAAAGTGTAAAGAATCCCCGCTCGCGTATGCTCTTCGAAGTATGCATCGCTGCGATCTCTGGGATGGGCGAGGACGTCTCGATAATCTGTCATCGGCGTCGGATAGTGCTGCCGCATTGTCAGTCCGTTGCACAGGTGATCGGAGATGCCACGGATGTAGTCGGCGACATTGGGAAGACGGCCACGCACGTCTGCAAGACGCATAAACAGGGCCAGTTCGATCGCGAAATCGTCGCGAACGGGGGCGGCAAGCGCCGGGTTCGCGTTCAGCATCCCGATCGCTATATTAAGTACCTTATCCGCCCCTTCACTCATTGCCTGCGCAAACGCCTCGTCCTGCGTGGCACTAATGGCATCCAACCATAGTCCGTGTAGAGACAACCTCCCCAGCGTCTCGAACAGCGCTATGTTGATGTCGACCGCGTTGCGTGAATTTACGGCCATGGAAAGCGCGTATCGCTTATCGGCGAACGGCCCAATTTTCTCGACGAGAAGAAGGTTGGCGATGATGGTGTGAAGTTGCAAGACCTGATCGAAATGAGCCAGCCGCTCCTGCCGCGTCGAACCCTTGCGCAGACGGGTACTATCGCAGTGCGGCCAGCTGCGTAGCAGCACCAGCTCAGATGCTAGATACGCTGCCTCAAGGTTATCGGCGTCGCGGGCCCATACAAAGAGTATCCAAAGGCACAGGTAGGCCTTGCGTAGCTGGCGTGTCCGCTCTGTCTGATTCTTCGGCTTAGTGAAGATGATATCGAGCAAATGGCGGAAATGCCGATAAGCAACGTCGGGCTGGTCAAGCATCGCTAGCGCCTTCTGAAACACTCCTCGGTTCTCGCTCTCGATTAACTCTGCACGTAACATGCCTCTGAGGATCAGATCCGCGAGACGTTCTCCGTTCCACTCGGCGAAGCAAACGTTGGATTTTTCGTTCGTCCGGCAAAAACCGCTCCACTGAGCGCGAACATCCTCGCGCATCTCGCCACCCATGCAGATACAAATAACGATGGGCATATCCGCTAAATGCGGCGGGATACGGTTAGGGATATATTCGTCCAGAATCTCGTTGAGCGAGGGGCGCACGGCCTGCTGACCTGTGTCCCAATGCTCCCGTGTCAAATCTCCAGACTTAATCGTGAACAGGAACAGGCTTCGAGCTCCATCGCGATCTGGATTGGGGCCGACTGCTGCGACGTCGACACCAGCTTGCCGCGTGCCACGACGGGGACGGGTTAGAACTTCGAACCCACTCTCGGCCAGAAGGTCGGGCAAAATAGCGTCGAGTTCGCCGCGTTCGCGTAGCGAGCGCAGATAGTGTGTCACGACAAGTTTCATCGTTGTTCTCGCGGCTCAAGCTTGAAGTGGAGCAGCATGTGGTCGAGGCCGACCGGGTCAACAATATTGAGGAGAGGCAACTCGGACGAGATCGAGAACGATTTCATCTTGATCTCGGTTAGATGCGTGGCACCTTCACCGGTATGAATCGGCGTCAGTGACGAGCAGCCGTACAGGATGTATTGTTTGGTGAAGATATCCTCAAATATAGATTTTCGCTTCCCCTGCTCCATGCCCCGTTCCATCTTCTCGTTCCACTGAACACGCTCTGCCTCGCGCTGCATTTCGCTGGGGTGCAATTCAACCAAACGCTCAATACCCTCCATCGCGTCCTTAAATGCAGCCTTTCGTGCGAGCAGTTCAGTAATACCAGAGCCGTTCGCTCCGCCGTCTCCGACGTAGCGCTCAAGGTAGTCCTTCAGCTTGCCCCCATAGCTCAGGAGCAAGGGGTCATAGATCAGACTGAGGACGTCACTAGCGATATCCGGAGATCCATCGCGAAGTACCGCTAATGGTATGACGATCGCGGCCAGCGGATCGATAAAGAACCATCCAACAGCCTTGCGACAGAGGAAAAGCTGATCCGATGGCTCCGTTGGCAGGGACGACGTGGGGATTGAGAACGGTGGGTCATCGTTCCCAACACTGCACACTTCGTTCGCTACGCATTTACGAGTGTATACATCCCCATTGAGCAGCCAGTACACAACCGCACTACCAAGCACGTCTGCGCCTGCCTGCTTGAGGGCGTGGTACGTACTCTGGAACGCGTCCAGCGTAATCCGCCCCTGTGAACGATCGAATAACTCACTAAGCAGGTAAACCACTTTTTCAACACGCTCGGCGCCTACGAGTTGATAAGTGGCATGGTCGATATGCGATATTGTGACGATATTGGCTGGATCAACGTCTGCCACGGCATCAAGACACAGATCTATAGCACTCTCTGAGAGGCCCACCCGGTGAAGCCACAGAAGATCCGCCGCCAAGTGAATCGCGGTGGGACTCCTCGTCTGAAGGATCCGTTCGAGTTGTTCGTCGAAACTGGCTGGTGCGTATACTTTCCGTTTTGCAGCAGCGCGGTAACTCGCTTCGACGGACCGCAGGGCAATATCCCCATCGTCGCTGGACGCGCCTTGGAGCAGTGTGTCGAGTACCTCACCGTAGCGTTCACCCAACTCCATGGCACCCAAAGCCGAGGTGGCTGCAAGCTTCGCCTCCCGCTCATGAGCTTGCGCGAAAATCAGGCCTTCCTCGGCATCAGCGTTCATTAGGAGAACCGAGTATAGTTGACGCAGAGCGAGGTTATCACCGGTACGTGCTGCTTCATAAACCTTGGAAGGTCTCGCTGGGTCCCTCTTCGTCCATTCTCCAAAAGCGGTACTCGGAGCGCCAGCAGCCAAGTCGTTGCCACCTGCATCAAGCAGACGCGAGATGAAGGCGAGAAGGACGTCCTGATCTACGTTCAGATGGGGAATCAGATCACATAGAACATTCTGGATGAGGAAGAAGCGCGGTCCTGCCAGCTCCGCCAGCGCTTCTTCGATATGGTGGTCAATCGGGGGCGCGTCAGTAGCGTTCAATATGGTCGCGAGCGTCTCGATCCACACAGAATAGCGATCGTCCCGACGCCAACACTCCCAATCCGCAACAGTACGAACCAAACCGCGTGTGCGGAGCTGCGTAGCCAATTCCGTCTCGTCTACCGGCGTCCACTCTGTTGCCATTGGCCTACCCATTGGATCCTTTGTTCCCAAAAGAGCTTAGAAGATTCTCAAAGTCGATGAAATTCCCCTAGTCTATTTCGTACTCATGGTGCCACAGAAGAGCCCCACTTCCACTAATACCACCTTGGATACCACGCTCAAGAGGCGTTTCCCCACTGCCAAAAGTTGCCAGACAGCCCCAAAGACAAATAACAAAAAAGCCCATGAAAAAACATGGGCTTATAGCATCGCCGGTTAGTGCCAGCCACTTCCTAACATGTGATCACTCCCACTCGATCGTCGCGGGCGGCTTGCTGCTGACGTCGTAGGTCACGCGGGAGACGCCGCGGATCTCGTTGATGATGCGGTTGGAGACTTTCTCCAGCAGCTCGTACGGCAGGTGGGCCCAGCGTGCGGTCATGAAGTCTATGGTTTCCACGGCGCGCAGGGCGATGACCCATTCGTAGCGGCGGCCGTCGCCGACCACGCCGACGGATTTCACCGGCAGGAACACGGCAAAGGCCTGGCTGGTCTTGTGGTACCAGTCGGCGTTGTGCAGTTCCTCGATGAAGATGGCGTCGGCTTCGCGCAGGATGTCGGCGTACTCCTTCTTCACTTCCCCGAGGATGCGCACGCCCAGGCCAGGCCCCGGGAAGGGGTGGCGGTACACCATGTCGTAGGGCAGGCCGAGTTCCAGGCCGAGCTTGCGCACTTCGTCCTTGAACAGTTCGCGCAGCGGTTCGACCAGCTGCAGCTTCATGGTCTCGGGCAGGCCGCCGACGTTGTGGTGCGACTTGATCACGTGGGCCTTGCCGGTCTTGCTGGCGGCGGATTCGATCACGTCGGGGTAGATGGTGCCCTGGGCCAGGAAGTCGACGCCCTCGATCTTGCTGGCCTCTTCATCGAACACGTCGATGAAGGTGTTGCCGATGATCTTGCGCTTGGCTTCCGGGTCGTTCTCCCCTTTCAGCTTGGAGAGGAACAGTTCTTCGGCGTCCACGCGGATCACCTTCACGCCCATGTGCTGAGCGAAGGTTTCCATGACCTGGTCGCCTTCGTTCTTGCGCAGCAGGCCGTTGTCGACGAATACGCAGGTGAGCTGGTCGCCGATGGCGCGGTGCAGGAGCGCGGCCACCACCGAGGAGTCCACGCCGCCGGAGAGGCCGAGCAGCACGTGGCGGTCGCCGACCTGGTCGCGCACGCGGGCGATCTGGTCTTCGATGATGCGCGCCGGGGTCCACAGCTTCTCGGCGCCGCAGATGCCCACCACGAAGTGCTCGAGGATGCGCATGCCTTGCAGGGTGTGGGTCACCTCGGGGTGGAACTGCACGGCGTAGAAGCGCTTCTCCGGCCAGGTCATGGCGGCCACGGGGCAGCTGGGGGTGGAGGCGGTCACGGCAAAGGTGTCGGGCACCCGGGCGACCTTGTCGCCGTGGCTCATCCACACGTCGAGCAGCGCCTTGCCGTCGTGGTCCACGTGGTCCTTGATGTCGCGAAACAGGTCGTCGCTGCCGTCGATCTTGACCTGGGCGTAGCCGAACTCCTGCTTGTTGGAGCCCTCCACTTCGCCGCCGAGCTGCACCGCCATGGTCTGCATGCCGTAGCAGATGCCGAGCACCGGCAGGCCCATCTCGAACACGCACTCCGGCGCGCGGGGCGAGCCGGCCGCCACGGTGGATTCCGGGCCGCCGGAGAGGATGATGCCGTTGGGGGCGTATTCGCGGATCTCTTCCTCGGTAATGTCGAAGGCACGCACTTCGGAGTACACGCCGATCTCGCGGATGCGGCGGGCGATCAGCTGGGTGTACTGGGAACCGAAGTCGAGGATGAGGATCTTGTGGGCGTGAATGTCGATCATCTGGGCGTCTCTACTGGCAACGTATGGCGGCGGGCAAGGCGTGGCACGAACAAGCGGCGTCGCTGGCTGAGCGTCAGGCTAGGCGAAAACGGCCGAAAGCAGCGGAGTTGACGTGGTTGTCAATGAGCATGCTGAGGCCGTTTTCAACAACGCATGGCGCCAGATCAGCGGCGCCGCTAACCGGCTCGGTAGTTGGGGGCTTCTTTTGTAATCTGTACGTCGTGCACGTGCGATTCGGCGAAGCCAGCGCCGGTGATCTGCACGAACTCCGGCTTGGTGCGCATCTCCTGGATGTCGCGGCAGCCGGTGTAGCCCATGGAGGCGCGCAGGCCGCCCATCAGCTGGTGGACGATGGCGCCCATCACGCCCTTGTAGGGCACGCGGCCTTCGATGCCTTCCGGCACCAGCTTCTCGGCACCGGCGTCCTTGTCCTGGAAGTAGCGGTCGGCGCTGCCCTGGCTCTGGGCCATGGCGCCCATCGAGCCCATGCCGCGGTAGGCCTTGTAGGTACGGCCCTGGAATAGCTCGACCTCGCCCGGGGCTTCCTCGGTGCCGGCCAAGAGGCCGCCCACCATCACCGCGCTGGCGCCAGCGGCGATGGCCTTGGCCAGGTCGCCGGAGAAGCGCACGCCGCCGTCGGCGATCAGCGGGATATCGAACTCCTTGAGCGCCTCGGCGACGTTGGAAACCGCGGTGATCTGCGGCACGCCGACGCCGGCCACCACGCGGGTGGTGCAGATGGAGCCGGGGCCAATGCCTACCTTCACGCCGTCGGCACCGGCCTCGGCAAGGGCACGCGCGGCGGCGGCGGTGGCGATGTTGCCGCCGATCACCTGGATCTGCGGGAAGTGCTCCTTGACCCAGGCCACGCGGTCGATCACGCCCTTGGAGTGACCGTGGGCGGTGTCGACGATGACCACGTCCACGCCGGCCTCGGCCAGCGCGGCCACGCGATCAGGGGTTTCCGGGCCGGTGCCCACCGCGGCGCCCACCAGCAGGCGGCCGTCGGCGTCCTTGGCGGCGTTGGGGAAGGTGCGCGCCTTCTCGATGTCCTGGAAGGTGACCAGGCCACGCAGGTGGAAGGCGTCGTTGACCACCAGCATCTTCTCGACCCGGTGCTCCTGCATCTTGGCCTTGATGACGTCGAGCCCGGTGCCCTCGGGCACGGTGACCAGGCGCTCGCGCGGGGTCATGATGTCGGCCACGCGGTCGCCGTGATTGGGCTGGAAGCGCATGTCGCGCTCGGTGACGATCCCCACCAGGGCCTCGCCCTCCACCACCGGGAAGCCGGAGAAGCCGTATTCCTGGGCCATTGCCAGCAGGTCCTCGAGCTTGGCCTTGGGCCCGACGGTCACCGGGTCCTTGACGATCACGCTCTCGTGCTTCTTGACCTTGCGCACCTCGGCCGCCTGGGCGGTAACCGACATGTTCTTGTGGATGATGCCGATGCCGCCTTCCTGGGCCATGGCGATGGCCAGGCGGGCTTCGGTCACGGTATCCATGGCGGCGGAGACGAGGGGGATGTTGAGGTAGAGATCGCGGGTCAGGCGGGTCCGCAGGCTGACGTCCTTGGGCAGGACTTCCGAGTAGCCGGGTACGAGTAATACGTCGTCGAACGTAAGAGCTTCTTGGGCCATACGTAGCATAGTCGGCAACACCCAGTGCTGGTGGGGGAGTGGGGAAAGTAATCGACCATTATAGCGCTCCGGCCAAGGCCCGGGCAATGCGAAGGCCGGCTTGCAGGCGGGTCAGCGACGTTCGAATTCGCGCCGCCAGCGCTGCATGAAGGCATCGCGCCGCTGCGGGTCGACGAAGGCCAGCAGCGAGGCATCGAGGGGGATGGGATAGAGCCGGTCGCCGACCTGGTCGCGCAGCCGCTGCGCGGTGTAGGGGCCGATCACGTCGGGGCGCACGCTGAACAGCGGCGTTTCGCCGGCGATCACCCGCTGGCCTTCGCGGCTGAGCAGGAAGTCGAGGAATTGCCGGGCTGCGGCCGGGTGCGGCGCATCGCGATGAATGAACGCCATGCGCATCATCACCAGCGAGTAGTCCTGGGGCACCTGGACGATCACTTCGGGATGCTGCTGCGCCCATACCATGGCGTAGGAGCCCAGCAGGTTGTAGCCCAGCCAGTAGCGCCCGTCGCTGATGCCTTCGAGCATGTCTCGCGTATTGGCTTCGAGCACGGCCTCGGCGTTGCCCATGGCGGCGACCAGGTCCCAGAAGCGCGTGGTGTAGCGGGCATCCTGCTGGAACAGCGTGTAGCCCACGCCGCTGTGCGATGGGGAGTAGGTGGTCACCCGTCCATGCAGCAGTTCCCACTGTTCGGTCAGCAGTGTGTGCAGATCGGCATGGGTAGCCGGTGGCATCATGTGCCGCGACAGGTCGAGACGGTAGGCCATGACGATCGGCTCGAAGGTGAAGCCGAACACCTCGTCGCGCCACTTGGCCCACTCCGGCCAGGCCCGCGCCTCGGCCGAATCCAGGCGGCTGGCGTAGCCTTCGTTGACGCGTGCCATCTGCCACGGCATGGCCGAGCTGATCACCACGTCCGGCGCCGGACCGGCCCCGGCGACGCGCTCGTCGACCTGCAGGGTGGAGCGGTCGCGGAAGTCCAGCTCGATGTCGGGATGCGCCTGCTCGAAGGCCGCCAGCAGCGGTGCGACCACTTCCCTGTCGAGCGCCGCCTCGACCACGAGCGGATTCGCCGCCCGGCCCGGTGCCGCCGCCAGCAGGAGAGCGATGAACGCGAAGACGTGGACATAGCGGGGCGTCATGGGCTGTTCTCCAGGGGGAAGATAATGCTGATTCTCAGCCCGTGCGGCGTGCGCAGCGCCACCGTGAGGCGGGCGTCGTGACGCCGGGCAATGGAGTCGACGATCGCCAGCCCCAGCCCCGAGCCTTCGGTGTCCTGGCGTCCGCCACGCTCGAAGGGCTGGTGCAGGCGCTGCAGCATCTCGGGGGAGACGCCGGGGCCGTCGTCCTCGATGTAGAGCTCCACTTCTCCACCGCGCTTCCCTTCTCCCCCGTGCCTCCCTTCTCCCCCGTGCTTCACCAGGCCAAGGGTGATCACGCTATGCGGCGGCGTGTAGCGCAGGGCGTTGTCGATCAGGTTACCCAGCAGTTCACGCAGCGCCCAGGGCTCGCCGCGAACGTACAACGGTGCTTCGGGAAGTTCGGCCAGGCCCAGGTCGTGGTCCTGGGCGACGTCGCGCCCGGCCCAGTCGAACAGGGTGTCGCGCAGCAGCGCCGCCAGGTCGAGCCGGTGCATTTCGCAGCCATCGGCAACGTGACGCAATCGCGCCAGACTGAGCAACTGGCTCGCCAGGCGACTGGTGCGTTCGGCCCCTTGGTGGATTGCCGCCAGTGCCCGGTGCCATTCGTCGGGCCGATCGCTCTTCAAGGCCAGCTCGCTGGTGCTCTGCAGCCCCGACAGCGGCGTCTTGAGCTGGTGGCTGGCATCGGCGGTGAAACGCAGCAGCGCATCGCGGCTCTCGCGCTGGCGGGCGAATAGGGTATCGAGGGTTTCGGCCAGTTCGCGCAGCTCTTCCGGCACCCTGGCGTCGAGCGGGCGCATGTCGTCGGCCTCGCGCTGACGCAGCAGCTGGCGCAGGCGACGCATGGGCTTCAACGCCACCCGCATCGCCAGCAGCATCAACAGCCCCGCGACCAGCACCATGACCAGGAAGCGGCTCACCGCGCCCTTGAACAGCGCTGCGGTCAATGCCTGGCGCCCGGCCAGGGTATGGCCGACCCAGATCTGTACCGGGTCCTGGGTCTCCCACCCCGCGGAGTCGAACTCCCAGCCATGCAGGCGCCACTCGGCGCCGCTGTGTTCGGCGTTCGTCCACACCGGTCCTTCTTCAACCACCCGGTCGCGCCACTCGGCCGGAATGTGCATGTCCAGGTTGGCCGAGACCCGCCGCCCCTCGGCATCGAGCACGGCGTAGAAGACCCGCTCCTGATGACGGGTGGCGAGGATCTGCAACGCGGCGGCGGGAATTTCCACCACCGGCCTCCCCTCCTGCCATTGCACCGCCTCGGCTATGGTCAGCACCGCCGATTCGAGCTGGCTGTCGTAGGCGCGCTGGGCGGCGCGCTGCGAGCTGAAATAGGCCTCGACCAGCAGCAGCGCGCCCAGCGCAGTGACGGTGACGGACAGCCATACCGCGAGGCGCGACTTCAGGGTGCCGTCGACCTCGATCACTCGCGCTCTTCCTCGAGCCGATAGCCCAGGCCGCGAAAGGTACGAATGCGCAGCCCGCTGTCCTTCAGCCGCTTGCGCAGGCGGCTGATGTAGACCTCCAGGGCATTGGAGCCCACCTCACCGAAACCGAACAGCCGGTTCTCGAGCATCTCGCGCGGGGTGATGCTGCCGGCATGCAGCAGCAGGTCTTCCAGCAGGCACAGCTCGCGGCGCGGCAGCTCGAGGGGCTCGTCATGCAGCGTGGCTACGCCCAGGGCCGGGTCGAAGCACAGCGCGCCGAGGCGCAGGCGGTTGTCGCTGCGCTGCTGGCTGCGCCGCAGCAGGGCGCGCACCCGCGCCTCGAGCTCGGCGAGCGAGAACGGCTTGGCGAGGTAGTCGTCGGCCCCCAGGTCGAGCCCGCGCACGCGGTCGTCGATGCCGTCGCGGGCGGTGAGGATCAGTACCGGGGTGGTGTCGCCGCGCTCGCGCAGTTCGCCGAGCAGCGTCAGGCCGTCGCCGTCGGGCAGGCCCAGGTCGAGCAGGATCAGGTCGAAGCGGTCGTGGCGCAGCGCCGCACTGGCCTCGGCATGGCGCGCGAAGCCCTCGACGGTATTGCCCAGCGGCGTCAGGGCCTGGTGCAGCGAACGGGCAATGAGAGGATCGTCCTCGACGACGAGCAGGCGCATACGACCAAAGTCCTATGAGGCGGTGGCGAGATGACAGGTTGATGAAAGGTTGGGCACCTAGCATGGCCGTTCTGGCATCCACGGCGATGTCAGGCGGGGAAATCCCTCTCCGCATTCCCAGAACAAGAGAACAGGAGTTCGCCATGAAGATCAACAAGGCTTTGCGTCACTGCTCCGGGCTAGCCCTGCTGGGCGGCATGCTGGTTGCCGGCGGCGCCCAGGCCCAATCCGATTCCACCGAGTGCATAGCCCCGGCCAAGCCGGGCGGCGGCTACGACCTGACCTGCCGCCTGGCGGCCAACGGCCTGCAGGAGACCGGGCTGATCGACCAGCCGATGGTCGTCACCTACATGCCGGGCGGCATCGGTGCCGTGGCTTACAACCATGTCAACGGCGTGCGCAAGGACGATCCCAACCTGATCGTGGCGGCCAGCACCGGCGCGGCGGTCAATCTGGCGCTGGGCAAGTTCGGCCAGTACGACGCCACCGAAGTGCGCTGGCTGGGCGCCCTGGGCGTCGACTATGGCGCCATCGTGGTCAGTGCCGATGCGCCCTGGCAGAACCTCGACGAGCTGATGGACGATCTGCGCGAGAGCCCCGGCGAGATCGCCTTCGGCGCCGGCGGCACGATCGGCAGCCAGGACTGGATGAAGGCGGCGCTGACCGCCAAGTCCGCCGACATTGCGCCACAGGATCTGCGCTACGTCGCCTTCGAGGGTGGCGGCGAGGCGCTGGCGGCGCTGCTCGGCGACCACATCCAGGTCTTCACCGGCGACCTCTCCGAGCTCAAGTCGCAGCTCGAGAGCGGCAAGATCCGCGTGCTGGCGGCCCTCTCCGAAGAGCGCATGGACGGCCCCTATGCCGAGATTCCCACCGCCGCCGAGCAGGGCTACGACGTGGAGTGGCCGATCTGGCGCGGCTACTACATGGGACCCGAGGTCGACGACGAAGCCTACGCCGCCTGGGTCGAGCGGCTCACCGAGCTTTCCGAGTCGGAGCAGTTCGCCGAGCTGCGCGAGGCCCGCGGGCTGTTCCCGATGTCGCGCTTCGGGCCCGACTTCGACAGCTACGTCCAGGAGCAGGTCGCGCAGTTCCAGTCACTTGCCGATGAAGTGGGTCTGAGCCAATGAAGCTCGCCGCCGACCGAGTGCTGGGCCTGTGCCTGATCGGTCTGGCGGCGTTCGTCGCCGTCCAGGCCGTCAGGCTTCACGTGCCCTTCAGCTACGACCCGGTGGGGCCCAAGGCCTTTCCGCTGATCCTGTCGATCCTGCTCGCCGCGCTGTCGCTGGTGCTGGTACTCAAGCCCGGCAGCAACGGTCACTGGCCCGACCGCGCCCTCGCCGTGAGGCTGCTGGCAGTGCTCGGTGTGCTGCTGGTGTATGCGCTGCTGTTCACGCGGCTGGGCTTCGTCATCACCACCCTGCTGGCGGCGGTCGCGCTGGCGCGGGCCTTTGCCGCCCCCTGGGGCAAGGCGCTGCTGACCGGCGTGCTGATGGCCGTGGGCAGCTATTACCTGTTCACCGCGGGGCTTGGGATCTCGCTGCCCAGCGGTGACTGGCTGCGCCCCTTACTCTAGAGGAACGCCCTCATGTTCGATTTCCTGATCCAGGGCTTCGGCGTTGCGCTGAGCCCGCTGAATCTCGGGCTGGCCTTCCTCGGCGCCCTGCTCGGCACGCTGTTCGGCGCCCTGCCCGGCATCGGCCCGATCAACGGCATCGCCATTCTGATGCCGCTGGCCTATACCCTGGGGCTGCCGGCCGAGTCGGCGTTGATCCTGCTCGCCGGCATCTATACCGGGGCCGAATACGGCGGACGCATGTCGAGCATCCTGCTCAACGTGCCCGGCGATGCCGGTGCGGTGATGACCACCCTCGACGGCCATCCGCTGGCCAAGCAGGGGCTCGCCGGCCCGGCGCTGGGCCTGTCGGCGGTCAGCTCCTTCGTCGGCGCGACCCTCGCCATTCTCGGCCTGACGCTGTTCGCCCCGCTGCTGGCGGAAGTCGCGGTGATGTTCGGCCCCGCCGAGTTCTTCGCCCTGATGGTGTTCGCCTTCGCCTCGATGTCGGTGATGATGGGCAAGGACCCGACCAAGACCGCCATCGGCGCGGTGCTTGGCGTGCTGATCGGCACCGTCGGCGTCGATTCCGGTACCGGGGTGCTGCGCTACACCTTCGGCATGCCCGAACTCTATGACGGCATCGACTTCGTGGTGATGATCATCGGCCTATTCGCCATCAGCGAGATCCTGCTGATGCTCGAGCATGCCAACCGCAAGGATGCCGACGGTGATATCCCCCCGCTGGGGCGCGTGTTCGTCACCCTCAAGGAGGTGCTCCACTGCAAGGGCGCCATGCTGCGCTCGGGGCTGATCGGTTTCATCATCGGCGTGCTGCCAGGTACCGGGGCATCGGTGGCCGGTGCGGTCTCCTACACCACCGAGAAGCGCCTCTCCGACAAGGAAGGCACCTTCGGCAGCGGCGACATGCGTGGCCTGGCGGCACCGGAGTCGGCCAACAATGCCGCCGCCGCCGGTTCGTTCGTGCCGATGCTGACCCTGGGCATTCCCGGTTCCGGCACCACCGCCGTGCTGCTCGGCGCGCTGATGCTCTATAACATCACCCCCGGGCCGATGATGTTCAGCGAGCGCCCGGAAGTCGCCGGCGGCCTGATCGCTTCGCTGTACATCGGCAACCTGGTGCTGCTGGCACTCAACCTGCCGCTCGCCGGGGTGTTCGCCCGGGTGCTAACCATCCCGCGCTGGGTGCTGGTGCCGGGTATCGCCATCCTGGCCTTCGTCGGCGTCTACCAGCTCCACTCCGACCTCACCGCCATCTACCTCATGCTGATCATCGGCGTGTTCGGTTACCTGCTGCGCAAGCTGGGTTTCTCGCTGGCACCGGTGATCCTCGGTTACGTGCTCGGCGGGCTGATGGAGCAGAACCTGCGCCGCGCCCTGTCGATCAGCGGTGGCGAGGTGGAGATCCTGTGGCGCTCGGGCATCTCGCTGGGCCTGTGGATCGCCGCCGCGGCGCTGCTGGTGCTACCGTGGCTGCTGCCCAAGATGATGAAGGCGCGCCTGGGACGCGCCTGAACCAAGCCGGGGCCTAGCCCCGGCATTTCTCCTTGCTGTTGCGGATACCGACTTTGCCCCTCTCGAAATCGCCCCTTTCGAAGCGAACCCGATTCGACGCCCTGCGCGCTTTCCTCCCCACCCTGCTGCTGGGCCTGCTCGGCGGCGGCCTCGCTTACTGGATCGGTCTGCCGCTGCCCTGGCTGCTGGGCGCCATGCTGGCGACGACCCTGCCCAGCCTGGCCGGGATGCGGCTGCGCGGCCCGGGGTCGGCGCGCAAGGCCGTGCTGGCGGTGATCGGCGTGATGCTGGGCTCGGCCTTTTCTCCCGGCATGGCCGGCGACGTCTCGGCGTGGACGATCAGCCTCGGCATGATGCTGTGCGCCACGGCCGTGATGTGGGCTTTTTCGTTCTGGTTCGCGCATCGCGTGGCGGGGTATTCGGTCGAGACCTCACTGTACGCCGGCATACCCGGCGGCGTTTCGGCAGTCACGGCCATGGCCATGGAGTCGGGAGCTGACCTGCGCATCGTCGGCCTGACCCACGCCACCCGCATTCTGGTTTTGCTGCTTGCGATACCTCCGCTGCTCGACGTGCTGGGTCATGTCGAGCTCGGCATGCGACCGGCCAGTGCCGCCTCCTGGCTGTGGTTTCCCTCCCTCTTCGATATCGCCTGGCTGCTGGGCTCCGGTGTGATCGGCATCGGCCTGGGCCGCCTGCTGCGCCTGCCCAATGCCTTCCTGTTCGGCCCCGCGCTGGTATCGGCGACACTTCACCTCACCGGCCTGACTCACGCGGTTGTCCCCCCTTCGGTGTTGGCCATCGCCCAGGTCATCATCGGGGTCTCGGTGGGCATCCGTTTCGGCGGAACGCCGCTTGCCGCAGTGGCCTACAACCTGAAGATGGCAATACTGCAAGCCGCGGCGCTGATGCTGGTTGCCATCGCGGCCGCCTGGAGTATCCATGTCGTGACCGGCTACTCCATGGCGGCTGCGCTGCTGGCCAACATGCCCGGCGGCGCCCCGGAGCTGAGCCTGGTGGCCCTTTCGCTCGGTATCGACCCCGCCTTCGTGACGTCTCACCACCTGCTGCGGATCACGGTCTTGATGTTGTCATTACCTCTGATACTGCGCGCTTTCCGGCGCCTGCTGGCTTAGCGCCTGTTCTTGGCGGGTATTTCCTGGCGAGACAATCCAGCGGCGCAGGCGAAACTCTAATTACCCTTGGAAACAGTCCGAAACCAACTTTGACTTACAGTGCCAGGAGCATGTTCTAGCTTGACGAAGTGAATGCCGATATCACTCACGGATGGAGTGGCGAGATGAACTGGGATCAGATCGAAGGCAAGTGGAAAGAGTACATGGGCAAGGCCCGCGCCAGTTGGGGCGAGTTCAGCGACGAGGAACTCGACCAGATCGCTGGCAAGCGGGAGCAGCTGATAGGCAAGTTGCAACAGCGCTATGGCCTGGAGCGCGAAGAAGCGGAACGCCAGGCAGATGAATGGGCACGCAATCTCTAGACGGGAGATTGGGCACCCATCGATTGGCAAGATCCGAACCATGGACAGGAGAGCGATCATGCAGAAGCATCTACTTACCATCGCAGTAGCAGCCGTAAGCGGCGGCTTGGCCTTTGGCGGTCAGGCCATCGCCAATGAAGACGAGCAGCAGAAGGATCAACAGCACCAGCAGAACCAGCAGGAGTCGGCCCAAGCGCAGGGACTGTACTCTGTGGATGACCTGACCGATGCTGATGTCTATCTCCGCGACAATCCCGACGAAGACGTTGGTGAAGTGGAAGACATCCTGCTCGACGATCAGCAGAAAGTCAGTGCGCTGGTGATCGAGACCGGCGAGATCCTTGGCATGGGCGGTCGCGAGATCGTGGCGGACATCAAGGACATTAGCGTCGAGAGCAACCGCGACGAAGATCGTCCGTTCGGTGACGGCTACGTGACCCATCGCGTGCTGATCGATGCCAACAGCGAGGATCTCGAGAGCTTCCCCGAGTACGAGCGGGATTGGTTCGACCAGGAGTCCGAAGCACTTCGCACCCGCAATGAGGGCATGAGCGCCTGGCAGGGCGAAGGCGTATCCGGCGGTACCTGGGGCAAGGATGGCGCCGTCGATGAGAATTGATTGTTTCACCCAGCCCTCCCCATGACGCTTGCGCCGGGTCCTCCCCGGCGCTTTTTTTCGCCTCGCTCCCGCCTTTGCTGGCGCCATGGGCATGCTAGAGTGTTCGTTCCGCGTCAGTTGCTGACGCTCAAACGGCCAAGGACGCTCGAAGCATGGCGCCACCCACCGATACCGCGCTTTCCGTCAGCGAAGTGAACCGCCGCGCACGGCTGCTGCTCGAACAGGGCATCGGCGAGCTGTGGGTCGAGGGTGAGCTTTCCGGCGTGTCGCGGCCGGCTTCGGGGCACGTCTATTTTACGCTCAAGGATGCGTCGGCCCAGCTGCGCGGCGCGCTGTTTCGCAACCGCGCCCGCTTCGTCGCCGCCCCCATGCGCGATGGCGACCGCGTGCGGGTGCGCGGGCGGGTGTCGCTGTTCGAGCCGCGCGGCGACTACCAGCTGATCGCCGAGGCGGTGCAGCCGGCCGGCGAGGGGGAACTGCTGCTGGCGCTGGAGAGACTCAAGCAGCGGCTCGCCGCCGAGGGCGTATTCGCCAATGCGCGGCCCCTGCCCTGCCCGCCCCGTCACCTGCTGGTGCTCACCTCGCCCAGCGGAGCGGCGATCCGCGACGTGCTGGCGGTACTCAAGGCGCGCTGGCCGCTGGCCCGGGTCACGCTGATCGAGGTGCCGGTGCAAGGTCGCGAGGCTGCGCCGGCGCTGATCGCCGCGTTGGGGCTGCTCAACCGCCAGCAGGCGCTTGACCCGGCGCGCGACGTGGTGCTGATCACGCGCGGCGGTGGCAGCCTGGAAGATCTCTGGGCGTTCAACGACGAGCACCTGGCACGGGCTATCTTCCACTCGCGCCTGCCGGTGATGTCGGCGGTGGGTCACGAGGTGGATATCACCCTGTCGGACCTGGCCGCCGACGTGCGTGCACCCACACCCTCCGCGGCCGCCGAGATGCTGGTGCCCGACGGGCGCGACCTGCTACGCCGCCTGGCCGGGCTGGAGCGTCAACTTTTACGCTGTACCCAGGCGCGACTCGAGCGCGAGGGCCAGCGGCTGGACCACCTGCGCGCACGATTGCGCCACCCCGGCGAGGTGTTGACCCGCAAGCGCCAGGCGTTGGGCGAGCTGGAGGGCCGCCTGCGTCGCGCCATGCTCATGCGGCTCGCCGCCGAGCGCCGGCAACTGGGCCATGTGCAACGACGCATGGACGCCTGCCACCCACGGCGCCGGGTCGAGCAGGCCGGTGAGCGGCTGGCCCGCGTCCGGGCCCGGCTCGAACAGGCCATGCAGCGCGACGTGTCGCGCCAGCGCGAGCGCTTGGCGGGGCTGGCGAGGCAGCTGCAGGCGGTTAGTCCGCTGGCGGTGCTGGGGCGCGGCTACGCCATCCTGCAGGACGACGCAGGACAGGTCATACGTCGCGCGGGCGATACCCAGCCCGGCCAGGCGTTAACCGCTCGGCTGGGCGAAGGAAAGCTGAAGGTCGAGGTCAAACGTCGTCTCAAATGACAGTCGGCTAAAATGACAAGAGCGCCCGTACCAGGCGCTCTTGATGACGAGTCGAACGACGAACCGACTGGCGTTACTCGGGCTTGAAGGTGCTCGGCTCCAGCTCGTGGCGGCTGAGCAGTTTGTAGAAGTCGGTGCGGTTGCGTCCGGCGATGCGTGCCGCCTGGGTCACGTTGCCTTCGGTGATCTTGAGCACCTTGACCAGATAGCTGCGCTCGAAGCCGGCACGGGCGTCGTTGAAAGTAGGCAGTGCACAGTCCTCCGCCGCCAGCGCCTGGGCCACCAGGGCTTCGGGGATCATCGGCGAGCGGGTCAGCGCCACGCACTGCTCCACCACGTTGACCAGCTGGCGCACGTTGCCGGGCCAGGCGCTGGTGGCGAGCAGGTTGAGCGCTTCCGGCGAGAACCCCTTGACGAACGGCTTGTGACGCTCCGCTGCCTGGGCCACGAGGTGGCGTGCCAGCAGCGGCACGTCCTCGGCGCGGTCCTTCAGCGCCGGCAGCTTCAGGTTGACCACGTTGAGGCGGTAGAAGAAGTCCTCGCGGAACTCGCCCTGGTGCATCGCCTGGCTGAGGTCGCGGTGGGTGGCGGAGAGAATGCGCACGTTGACCGGGATCGACTGGGTCGAGCCCAGCGGGCGGATCTGGCGCTCCTGCAGCGCGCGCAGCAGCTTGACCTGCAGCGGTAGCGGCATGTCGCCGATCTCGTCGAGGAACAGGGTACCGCCCTCGGCGGCCTGGAACAGCCCCTTGTGATCGCTCACCGCCCCGGTAAAGGCGCCCTTGGCGTGACCGAACAGCTCGCTCTCGAGCAGTTGCTCGGGCAGCGCGCCGCAGTTGATTGCCACGAATGGGTGGTTGGCACGCGGGCTGGCATCGTGAATCGCCCGTGCCAGCAGCTCCTTGCCCGAACCGGAAGGGCCGGTGATCAGCACGCTGACATCCGACGAGGCCACCATGCGTGCCTGCTCCAGCACGCGCTCCATCTCCGGGCTGCGGGTGATGATGCTGGCACGCCAGGCCTCGCTGTCGTCGCCGCCGCCGGTGGGCAGGTGGGTCAATGCCTCGTCGATGGCGCGGAACAGTTCGTCGCGGTCCACCGGCTTGGTGAGGAAGCTGAACACGCCCTGCTGGGTGGCGTTCACGGCGTCGGGTATGGAGCCGTGGGCGGTCAGGATGATGACCGGCAGCCCCGGCACCTCGCGCTGGATGGCCTGGAACAGGGCGAGACCGTCCATCTCGTCCATGCGCAGGTCGGAGAGCACGATGTCAGGACGTTCGGCCTCGAGCTTGCGCAGCGCTTCGGAGCCGCTCTCGGCCGTGGTCACCCGGTAGCCTCGGCTTTCCAGGCGCATTCCCAACAGACGCAATAGGCTGACGTCGTCGTCGACCAGCAAAACGTGGGCATTGCCTGCTTTCGCACCCGACGTACGTGCCGGCCTGCGCGCCTCATTCTTGCGTGTATCGGTCAATCGAGCGGCTTCCATCACGTCTTTCTCCCGTATTAACCGGTCGCCCTTCAGGGCGATTGTTGTCGCAGGTTCATGTTCTGCTCGATGGCGGTAAGCGCCTCGAGCTTTTCGGAGAGCTCGGCGTTCTGCCGCTGCAGGGTATGCACCTGGGCGCGGGCCTCCGCGCTCCTGCCGGCCAGGGCACGCCGTCCTTCCAGTTCGTTGCGCCAATAGAGCAGCAGCGGCTGCAGGTCGGCCGGCGCGGCATGGGTATGCGCCTCATAGAGCTCCGATGCCTGCCGCCACTCCTGCTCGCTGCCCCAGGCCAGTGCCACGGCGCGTGCCAGCTCCCGTTCGGCTTCGCTCAATTCGTAATCTGCGTCCAGCTCATTCTGCTTCTGTCGGCGCCACTCTCCATCGCCTCGCTGCGACGCCAGGCCGTACGCCACCCAACTGGGCAGCAGGCAGGCTTCGTTGTCGAACGTCGGCTCCACCGTACGGCAACTGGTCGTCGGGGCCGCTTCCGGCTTCGCGCCGAGTCCACCCTGCTCGGGCAGGTACTGGCAGCCGCTCAGCGCAAGCGCCAGCCCACCGACAGCGAATGCCGTTCTCGCCCGGCTGTTCTGCGTACGGTCATTCCTCGTACGGCCGTTCCCCGTTCGATAGCTCTTCGTTACCCTCATCGTTCCTCGCTCCTTGCGCTGATGCCCACTTCAACGGGCTCCATCTTATTGTTTTCCGTGGTCAAGGGAAGCGCCTGACGCGGCAGCGTCAGGCGAAAACACACTTCGTATTCTCTATCCTCGATCAGCCCCAGGCTGCCGTTCTGGATGCGCGCGCAGTCGGCCGCGACCGAAAGCCCGATACCGGAGCCCTTGAGCGGCCCCTTGCGCCGCGAACGCCCCTGGTAGAACGGTTCGAACAGGCGCGCGCGGTCATGCTCGGCGATGGGCTCGCCGCTGTTGGCGACGTCGAGAATCAGGTGCTCCCGCCCGGCGTGGGCGCGCAGCAGCAGCTCGCCGCCGTCTTCGCCATAGGCGATGGCATTCGAGACCAGGTTGTCGAGGATGCGACCTACCGCGGTACGGTCGACCACCCACTCCATGGGACCGTCGAAAGCGGTCACTCGCATGCCCTTGTGCTCCAGCGCCAGTCGATGCTTGGCCAGGGTGGCCTTGACCAGCGTCGCCAGGTCCACCTGTTCGAGGGTGATCCGCTGGTTGTGCTGCAGCAGGTTGTAGTCGAGCAGCTGTTCGATCAGGCGCTGCAGTTCGCGACCGCTGGAGTCGATCAGGGCCAGGATTTCGCGCTGGCGCGGCGTCATCTCGCCCGCCACGCCATCGGCCAGCAGCGCCGAGCCTTCGCGCACGCTGGCCAGCGGCGTCTTGAGTTCGTGCGACATGTGGCGCAGGAATTGCTGCTTCTGTGCCTCCAGATCGCTGAGCCGGGTCGAGAGCCAGTCGAGCCGGTCGCCGAGCTGTACCAATTCGGCGGGCCCCTGGATGGTATCGCGGTCGTTGGTCTCGACGCCGCTGCCGATGCTGAGAATGCGGCGCTCGAGCTGGCGCACCGGTCGAATGATCAGCCAACTGAACAGCAGCATGAGCAGCAGGCTAGCGGAGACCAGCGCGGTGGTCTGCAGCCAGAGTCGCGACTGCACGGCTTCCGCCCTGGCGCTGATCATCTCGATGCTGGCGTCGATCTGGCGATTGGTGGCTTGGCGCATCGCCTCGGTATGCTCGGCAAACGGCACGAACAGCGACAGCCACACCTCGAGCTCCTCGGGGTCCAGTTCGGGCAGCTGCGACAGCAGCAACAGCTGCTCCTCCAGCGCCTGCACGTCGGGGTTGTCGGGCAGGAAGCGGCGCTGCATCGTCAGCAGCTCTCGGAACTCATTGTGACGCTCCTCATAAAGGTCGAGCAGGCTCTCCTGCTCGAGCACCGCGTACTGGCGCGCACTGCGTTCCATTTCGACCGCCAGGTTGCTGAGCACCCGGGCGCGCCGGCTCTCTTCCACCGCCTGGCGGGCGCTGACGTCCGCCAGGTGTGACAGTTCGGACAAGGCCTGGCCGGCCTGGTACATCAGGATTCCCAGCGGCAGCATCACTACCAGAAACGCCAACAGCACGAGCTGCAGCAATGAGCGTGGACGCCAGCGGCGCGAGACCCGTTTGGTCATGACCAATGTTCTATTCAGGAGAGGGTAAGGGACCACCATAGGGTACGTACCTGAAGGATAACAGAGTTCCACGCTCGCCTACTTCCCCGTCTCAGTCCTGTCGAAAAAAAAGAGGCCGGCAAGATGCCGGCCCAATACGCAGGGAACTGAAGGGGTTGAAAATATGGGCATCGTTCGCCTGGTCGAGCCATGTCCCATACTTTCAGCGGACCCGAGGGTCCCGAAGCCCCGCTGCCGACGCTGTGCTACCAGGAGCCGTCGCTACGGGCAGGCGGCGAACCGCCTTGCTTCGTCCTTTGGCGCCAGCGCCGGTATCGTTTACCGGCGCTGGCCCGGAATTCGATCCCCCGAGGGGGATGAGGCATCCTTGCCGGGGCATCCTTGCCCTTCTGGTACCGTTCCTTGCCTATCGGCGGTACCCGTCTCATCGCAACCTAAGTTACACATCGCGGAGCGAACGTCGATCGTCGTGAAGCTCGGGTCGCACAGGGCATGGGGGGGTGGTGGTTCCCAAGCCTCTTGACGATCCGAAGTGATTCGAGCCGTTTGAATCACTTCTTCGTTGCTCACCAAGTATATAGCGAGTTGCGTGCCAAAAAATTGGCAATTTGTTTAAAATCAATAAGTTAAAAAGACAAAAAAGTTGGCACGCCGTCACCGTACGGCAAAAGCCGTTCAATCAGCGTATCACTGGCCTCTTTTTCGTCACCGAATGGCGACACCGTTGCGACCAGGCTTTAAGATATTTATTGAAAACAGTGACTTGCCGTGTAGCCTTTTGGAGACGACATTTCAAGCGGCGTTGCCCCAAAGCGACAGCCGCCGCCCGGCACACGATTCCAGGGCGGCGGCTGCGCCTCGTTCGGCCTTTTTTGCTGCCCCTATCAGGGCGTCACGAAAGCGGCTTGACGAGGATCTTCGACTTGCGGGCGTGGTTGTAGGTATCGCGCCGCAGGGTGGGCAGCGAATCGATGTCCGAGGGGCGGAAGCCGTGCTCGACGAACCAGTGGGCGGTATGGGTAGTCAGCACGAACAGAGCGCCGAGCCCGAGCCGTCTCGCGCGACGCTCGATACCGGACAGCAGCAGCGAGCCGCGTGCCCCGCCGCGATAGTCGACGTGGATCGCCACGCAGGCCAGCTCGCCCATCTGCGTCTCGTCAAAGCAGTGCAGCGCCGCGCAGCCGATGATCATGCCGTCGCGCTCGATGACCAGATAATCGTCGATCTCGTGCTCCAGGCGTTCACGCGAGCGCGGCACCAGCATGCCGCGCCGCTCCAGCGGCTCGAGCAGTTCCAGCAGGCCGGCGATATCGCCGAGCTCGGCCGGACGCAGCTGCTCGTAGCGATGCCGGGTGATCATCGTGCCCACCCCGTCGCGGGTGAACAGCTCGCCCAGCAGGGCATCGTGATCCTGCCACGAGAGCAGGTGGGTTCGCGCCACCCCGTGGCGCGCGGCGGCGCAGGCGGCGGCAATGTGGCGCGCCTGCTCGCAGCCCGGTTCGATCTGGCTCAGCAGCGGCTCGGCTTCGGCAGGCGTCAGCTGACGCTGCAAGGCACCATTCTCGTCATACAGCCCGGCCGCCTCGCCCAGCAGGATCAGCTTGTCGGCAGCCAGCGCCATGGCCGCGTGCTGGGCCACTTCGGCGGCGTCCAGGTCGAACACCTCGCCGGTACTGGAGAAGCCCAGGGGCGGCAGCAGCACCAGCGAGCCGCGGTCGAGCAGCCCCTGCACCGCCGACACCCGCACCCGGCGCACCTCACCGCTGTGATCGTAGTCGACCCCTTCGCGCACCCCCAGCGGCTTGGCCATCACCAGGTTGCCGGAGACCGCGGTCAGTTCGACCCCGTGCAGTGGCGTGTTGGGCAGACCCAGCGATAGCCGCGCCTCGAGCCACAGGCGCTGCTCGGCCGCGACCCGCTCGACGCAGGCCATGATCGCTTCGTCGGCCACCCAACGGCCGTCGTGGCGCCGCGGCTCGATGCCGGCTTCGTTCAGCGCCTGCTCCACCTGGGGGCGGATGCCGAACACCACCACCAGCCGCACGCCGAGGGTGTGCAGCAGCGCCAGATCCTGGATCAACTGCTCGCCTCGTCCTCGCGCCATGGCCTCGCCCTCGATCAGGATCACGAAGGTTCGGCCCCGATGCGCATTGATATAAGGGGAGGAATTACGGAACCATTCGACGAAGGGGAAACGAGTGTCCAAGGCCGCTCTCCGGCAGCAGATGAAAGGGAGGGTGTATCGGCTTCGACTATATCAGAGCAGCGAAAACGGCGGCACCATCAAGGTGCCGCCGTGTACGTTCATACCCAGCCAGTTCTACGTCGCGAGCGATGACGTTTAACCAAAGATTCCCTTGAACATGAAGAAGAACAGTATTGCCAGGCCCGCCCCCGCCGGCAGGGTAATCAGCCAGGACATCGCGATGGTGCCGATCACGCGCAGGTTGAGCGCCGTCATGCCGCGGGCCAGGCCGACGCCGAGCACCGCGCCCACCAGCGTATGAGTAGTGGAGATCGGCAGCCCGGTGCCCGAGGCGAGCACCACGGTCAGCGCCGCGGCCAGGGTGGCGGCAAAACCGCGGCTGGGCGTCAGTTCGGTGATGCCGGTACCCACCGTGGCGATGACCTTGTGACCGTAGGTGACCAGCCCCACCACGATGCCGCCGCCGCCCAGTACCAGCACCCACCAGGGCACCAGTGCCGAAGCCCCGATGGTGCCGCCGTGCTCGACCACGCTGATCACGGCCGCCAGCGGACCCACGGCGTTGGCCACGTCGTTGGAACCATGGGCGAAGGCCATGGCGCAGGCGGTAAAGATCATCAGCACGCCGAACACCCGCTCCACCCCGGTGAAGCCGAAATGGTCGGTCTGGCGGCTGCCGGCCTGTACGCGCCGCTCCATCCAGCCGCCCAGGGCCATCATGCCGAGGCCGAACAGAACCGACAGCAGCAGGTTGGTACCGAACCCAAGGTTTAGCCCCAGGTGCTTGAGTCCCTTGGTCAGAGTCACCATGCAGATGGCGAAGCCGACCAGCAGCACGTAGAACGGTACGTAGCGCTTGGCCGCGGCAAACGGGTCATGGGACTCGAAGATCAGGTGCTGCACCGACTTGAACAGGGTGAAGGCGATGACGCCCGACAGCAGTGGCGATACCACCCAGCTGGCGGCGATCTGTCCCACCTTGGCCCAGCCCACGGCATCGATGCCGAGTCCTGCCAGGGCGAAGCCGACGATGGCGCCGACGATGGAGTGGGTGGTCGACACCGGCCAGCCCTTCATCGAGGCGATCAACAGCCAGGTGCCGGCGGCCAGCAGCGAGGCCAGCATGCCGTAGATCAGCAGCTGGGGATCGTGCTGCAGTGCTGCGGGGTCGATGATGCCCTTGCGAATCGTCTCGGTGACCGCGCCGCCGGCAAGCCAGGCGCCGAGGAACTCGAAGATCACCGCGATGATGATCGCCTGCTTGATGGTGATCGCCTTGGAGCCGACCGAGGTGCCCATGGCGTTGGCGACGTCGTTGGCACCGACGCCCCAGGCCATGAAGAAGCCGAAGAGACAGGCCAGGATGATGAAGGTGTTCGCGTGCTCTGCAATGATCGACATAGGGGGTTGGATCCTATGTGGCTGTCAGGTTGAGAGGACATGTCCCGGCCGGGCCGGGCGACGATGTCCTACCGGGCAGTGAGAATCTGGAGACGGCTGCCGACGCGCTCGGCGCGATCGGAGAGTTCGCCGACCCAGTCGATGATCTTGTAGAGAAAGACCACGTCTACCGGCTTGAGCCTGTCTTCGAGCTCGAATAGCTGGCGTCGGATATCGATCTGCTGCTGGTCGGCCTGCTGCTCGAGAATGTGCAGCTCGCGAATCAAGTTCTGCATCACGTCGGCGACATGCCGGCCGAAGCCCGACTCGAGCAGATCCTGAAGCTCCTCCAGCGCTTGGCGCGCCTGGGCGACGCAGGCCACGGCGGTGTGCATGTAGTCGCGCATGGGCTGGGCCAGCTCAGCGGGCACCTGCATACGCCGGCCAAGCATGATGCCGGTGATGTCGCGCACCTTGTTGGCGATCTTGTCCTGGACGCTGATCAGGTCGAGCAGGTCGCTGCGGGAAACCGGGAGGAACAGCGTATTGGGCAGGTTGAGGCGCAGCTCGGTCTTGAGGCTGTCGGCCTCATGCTCCAGTTGGGTAATGGTCTCGCGGACTCTGGCGGCCTCGTCCCAGTCCCCGGCCAGCGACGCCTCGAAGAAAGGCAGCAGCTGGTCGGCACACTCGTTGGACTTGGCGATATGCGCCAGCAGTGGCTGAAACGGCGAGCGACCGAACATCGCCGAAAACGGATTGGATTTGACCATGGCGTAGAATGCGCTTGTGGAATGGCGGCGCCAGTATAAAGAATGGCACCCTGTCACGTCATTGAAATATTTGGCTTACACGGTAGCCCCTGACGCGCTCTCATTCTAGTCGAACAGCAGGAAGGCACATGAGCGAAGAGATAGAAATGAAGCTGGCACTGGCCGAGACGGGGCCGGAGCGCCTGTTGCAGCACCCCTTGCTGCGCGGCGGCGTGTACGACGCCCGGCATCTGGCCAATATCTACTTCGACACGCCGGCGGGCGAGCTGGAGGCAGCGCGCATGGCGCTGAGGCTGCGCCGGCACGGTGACAGCTGGGTGCAGACCCTCAAGACCAGCGGCGAAGGCGCCGGTGGCTACAGCCGGCGAGGCGAGTGGGAGTGGCCGGTAGCCAGCGAGACGCTGGACCGCGCGAGGCTGGCCGAGCTGCCTCCCATCGCCGGGTTGGGCGACGATGTGCTGGAACGGCTCGAGCCGCGCTTTGCCACCGATTTCGAGCGCCGTGCCTGGCGCCTGGAGCTCGCGGAAGCCACCATCGAAGTCGCCCTCGACCAGGGCGAGATTCGCGCCGCCGGACGGCGTGTGCCGATCCGCGAACTGGAACTGGAACTCAAGGACGGCGACCCCCAGGCGCTGTGGAGCCTGGCGCAAGCCTTCGCCGAAACGGTGCCACTGCGACCCGCCGATGCCAGCAAGGCCGCCCGCGGCAGCGCCCTGCTCAGCGGCCGCTGGACGTTGCCGGAAGGCTCTGGTGAAGGAGAGCGGCTGCGGCGTGCCCTGCTGGCATTGGACGCCCTCGCCGATACCGGCGAGGATAGCTGGAGAGAAGCGGCCCGAGAGGCCTTGCAGGCGCTCGCCGCGGGCGACGATGATGCTGCCCGTCTCGCCGCCATGCTGGAGCAAGCCGATTGGTTAGGCGTCGAGTTCGGGCGCCTGGCGCTGCGGTTGGCCCATCGCCTGGCGGCATGAGCCGTTTCCCATTGCCACGTACCGCTGAAGTGAGCCACTTGCCGCAGGAAGCCAGCGCATGACCGAACCGTTCCGACCGGCCGCCGATGGCGTGCGTACACGCCTGTTCCAGGTCATCTTCGAATCCGACACGCCACTGGCCAAGGGCTTCGACATTGCCCTGATCCTGGTGATCCTGGCCAGCGTGCTGGTGGTCATGCTCGATACCGTCGATCACCTCAGCGCGGCCTATGGCGAATGGTTCTACTGGCTGGAGTGGGGGTTCACCCTCGCCTTTACCGTCGAACTGGTGGTGCGCCTGATCATTCTCGACAAGCCGCTGCGCTACCTGCGCAGTTTCTACGGCGTGATCGATGTGATTGCCATCCTGCCCACCTGGTTGATGCTGCTGCTTCCCGGAACCCAGACCCTGGTGATCGTGCGCCTGCTGCGCGTGCTGCGCATCTTCCGCGTGCTGCGCCTGATGCAGTTCGTCGGTGAAGGACGCCTGCTGGTGGAGGCACTGCTGCGCAGCTGGCACCAGATCTTCCTGTTCCTGTTCACCATGTTCCTGCTGGTGACGCTGTTCGCCGCGCTGGTCTACATGATCGAGCCTGCCGAAGCCGGCTTCAGCAGCATTCCCACGGCCATCTACTGGGCCATCGTGACCCTGACCACGGTGGGCTACGGCGACATCGTCCCCGTCACCCCCCTCGGCCAGGCGATCTCCACCCTGGTCATGCTGATCGGCTACTCGATCATCGCCATCCCCACCGGGGTGTTCTCGGCCGAAGTGATCCGCTCGATCCGCGCCGACCGGTACTCCGAGCAGGCCTGCCCCGGCTGCGGCCACGACCGTCACGAGCAGCGTGCGCTTTACTGCCTCAAGTGCGGCACCTGGCTGGACGAGGAGACGCCGGACCCGCACCTCGCCGAACAGGCGCGCGACACGTCTAGGGACTGAACGGCGGCGAGGCGCTCACTCGCCGAACGGCGCCAGGTCGCCGCGGCCTTCGCGCACAATGGTCGGCGGCAGTTCACGCAGATCGATGACGCTGGTGGGCTCCAGATGGCAGGCGCCGCCGTCGATGACCAGATCCAGGTGGGCACCGTAGCGCTCGCGGATCTCTTCCGGGTCGGTCATCGGCAGCTCCTCGCCCACCGGGATCAGCGTCACGCTCATCAGCGGCTCGCCCAGTGCCTCGAGCAGGGCCAGGGTGATGCGATGGTCGGGCACGCGCACGCCGATGGAGCGCCGCTTGGGATGCAGCAGCAGGCGCGGCACTTCGGAGGTGGCGTTGAGGATGAAGGTGTAGGCCCCCGGCGTATTGGCCTTGAGCAAGCGGAACACGCTGTTGTCGACCTTGGCGTAGGTGCCGATGTCGGAGAGGTCGGAGCACACCAGGGTGAAGTTGTGCTTGTCGTCCAGCGAGCGCAGCCACTTGATCTTCTCGATCGCCTTCTTGTCCCCCAGGTGACAACCCAGGGCATAGCCGGAATCGGTGGGATAGGCGACCACGCCGCCCTGGCGCACGATCTGCACCGCCTGGTCGATCAGGCGCTTCTGCGGATTGTCCGGGTGGATCTGGAAGAACTGACTCATGCGGGCTCCCTGTCGTCTTGGATGCGTGCCGCCACTATAGCGCGCCGGGGGCGGCCGCGTCGCAGCCCGTCGCAACGACGCCAGCCAGACGAGGGTGCATCCACACCGGGGACACGGCGGTGCGCGGCACCGGGCTCATGCTGCCCGGGGCCAAGTGGCCGCCGGGGAAATGGAAGTCGCTGCCGAGCGAGGCATACAGTTCCCGCTCGGCGAGCTGGCGGGCCAGGTCGCGGGTCACGTCGGCATTCTGGAAGCCGCTGACCAGCTCGGCGGCCTGGCCGCCGGCGGCCACGAAATCGTCCAGCAGCTGGCCGCGCTTGCGTCGGGTTAGCCCGTAGCGCAGGGGATGGGCCAGCACCGCCACGCCGCCCGCTTCGACCACCCAGCCCACCACCTCGGCCAGCGCCGGCCAGTGCGCCTTGACGTCGCCCGCCTTGCCGCTGCCGAGATGCTTACGAAACGCCGTGGCCATGTCGGGCACCAGCCCCGCCGCCACCAGCGCCCGGGCGAAGTCGGGCCGACCCAGCGGACGATGGGGCCCGGCCTGCTCGCGGGCGCGGGCCAGCGCGTCGTCGAGCCCGATCTTCTCCATGCGCTTGGCGATCACCTCGGCACGGGCCTCGCGCGCCCGGGCCTGGTCATCGAGCCCTTCGGCGAGCGCCCCACGAGCCCCCTGCGGCAACAGCCCCACGACATGAATGCCGATCCCGTGCCAGCGGGTCGAGAGTTCGACTGCCGGCAGCAGGTGTACGCCTAGGCGCGTCGCCGCTTCGCCGGCTTCGGCCACGCCGGCTACCGTGTCGTGGTCGGTCAGCGCCATTAGCCACACACCGCGCGCAGCGCACAGGGCGACCACCTCAGCGGGCGGCAGGGCGCCATCCGAGGCAGTGGAGTGCATGTGGAGATCGACCCCCAGAGGAGCGGAGTCGCCGTCGAAACGCGTGGGCAGGGCGGGCAGCGGCATGACGCGGGCAGGCAACTTTGTCAAAATGATGGCCCATGGTGCGCGCCCGGCGACGGTCGGTCAACGCACGCTTGGAGTCCGCGGTGATACCGCGCTTGCCAGAGGAAACGCTGCGATGCTGTACGCAATCATCAGTGAAGACGTGAAGAACAGCCTGGAGCGCCGCCTGGCCGCCCGCCCCGACCATCTGGCCCGGCTGGAGAAGTTGCGCGACGAGGGCCGCCTGGTGCTGGCCGGTCCACACCCCGCGGTGGATGCCGAGAACCCCGGCGACGCCGGCTTCAGCGGCAGCCTGGTGGTGGCCGAGTTCGACAGCCTCGACACTGCCCAGGCCTGGGCCGATGCCGACCCCTACATGATCGCCGGGGTCTATGCCAAGGCGACAGTGAAGCCGTTCAAGAAGGTCTTGCCCTGACCCGGCCCCCCTGACCGCTCGGGACTCCCCTTCCCCGACGAGACCGCTTATCCACAGGAGTTTGCTCACAGCTTCTGTGGATAACGCTGTTGAAACGCCGCGGATGCCTTGCGCGATACGCCATGCCACGCCGCGGCGACGCCATCGATCAATTTTTGAGCAGCCTTGTCTGGTACTGGAGAAGCCCGTGTCACTGCCCCACGCCCCCCTTCCGCCGCTGGCCGGCCTCGAGCCCGCACGTCTCGACTGGCAGCACGACGAGACCGGCGACAGTGCTCCGCACTCGAGCCGCTTCGACGACGTCTACTTCTCGCGCCACGACGGCCGGGCGGAAACCGAGCATGTCTTTCTCGCCGGCAACGACCTGCCGCGACGCCTGGCCGCCTGGCAGGAGCCGCGGCCCTTCACCATCGGCGAGACCGGCTTCGGCACCGGGCTCAACATGCTCTGTGCCTGGGCCTGCTTCGACGCGCACGCCCCGGCCGGGGCACGATTGCATCTGGTTTCCACCGAGCGCTACCCGCTGAGCCGGGACGACCTGACCCGGGCGCTCGCCGCCTGGCCGGACCTGGCCCCGCGCGCTGAACGGCTGGTGCGCCAGTGGCCCGAGCCGGTGGCTGGCGTGCATCGGTTGTGGCTCGACGAGCGGGTGACGCTGGACCTGCACTTCGGCGATGCCACCGAGCGCCTCGTCCTGCTCGAAGGGCGGGTGGATGCCTGGTTTCTCGACGGTTTCGCTCCGGCCAAGAATCCCGAGATGTGGCGCCCCGAGTTGTTCGACGCCATGGCCGCCCGCTCGCGGCCCGGTGCGACCTTCGCCACCTTCACCTGCGCCGGGGTGGTCAAGCGCGGGCTGGACGCGGCGGGATTTGCCTGGCGCAAGGTGCCGGGCTTCGGGCGCAAGCGGGAAATGCTCTGCGGCGAGATCGTAGAGCCGCCTGCCGATTCCCGTCGCCGCCACTCGCCCTGGTTCAGCCCGCCAGCGCCACGCCCGCCGCGCCAAGTGGCGGTGATCGGCGCCGGCATCGCCGGTGCCAGCACCGCTGCCGCCCTGGCCCGGCGCGGCGTGGCCGTTACCCTGATCGATCGCTTCGACCGCGCCGAGCTGGGCGCCACCCACCTGCAGGGGGCGCTCTACGTCAAGCTGGCCGTGGAGACCAACCTGCAGAGTCGTGCCTACCTCGCCGGCCTGCTGTATAGCCGGCGCTGGCTGGCCCAGCTCGACCCGGACCAGACACTGTGGCGGCCCAGCGGCGTGCTGCAGCTGGCGCTGGACGAGAAGGAGCAGGCACGCCAGGCACGTTTCCTGGCCAACCATTCGCTGCCCGAGAGCGTGGTGCGCGGCCTCGATGCCGAGGCGGCCAGCCGCGCGGCGGGAATACGACTCGAGGCATCGGCGCTCGATTACCCTGAAGCCGCCTGGGTCAGGCCGCTGGAACTGTGCGTTCATCTGGCCCGCACGCCCGGCGTCAGCTTCCGCCGTGGTGAAGTGACGGCGCTGCACGGCGGCGAAGCCGGCTGGACGCTGACCCTGGCCGACGGCGAGCGCATCGAAGCCGACCAGGTGGTGGTCGCAGCCGCTCGCGAGGCTGCCGGGTTCAGCCAACTCGCGGCGCTGCCGCTGCAGCCGGTGCGCGGCCAGGTCAGCCAGCTGGCATTGCCCGAAGGCGCTCCAGCGCTGGGCCGCGTGGTGTGCGCTGGCGGCTACGTTCCGCCGGCGGCAGACGGGGTACTCAACTTCGGCGCCACCTTTGCTCCCGGCGACACCGACCTCGCCGAGCGCGAGGCCGACCACACCGCCAACCTGGCGGAGCTCGAGCGCGGCCTGCCCCACTTCGTGGCGGCGCTGCGCGAGGCCGGTGCCGACCTCTCGCCCGAACGGCTCACCGCACGCACCGGCGTGCGCGCGGCCAGCCCCGACAAGTCGCCATATGCCGGACCGGTTCCCGACGCCGAGGCCTGGCGCGAGGACTATGCCGTGCTGGCAAAGGATGCCACCCGCATACCCGACGCTCCCGGCAGGCATCACGCCGGGCTGTGGATCAGCGCCGCCCACGGCTCCCGCGGCATGGCCAGCGCGCCGCTGTGCGCCGAGCTGCTCGCTTCGCGCCTGTGCGACGAACCGCTGCCGCTGGAGTGGCCGCTGGTGGATCACCTGCATCCGGGGCGGCGGATCATCCGCGACCTGGTCCAGGGCAAGTAGTGCGGTTTCGCTGCTACCTCTCGACGAGAACCTGCTGGCGGCGGCTGACGAAGCGCGGCCCCGGCCGGCCCAGGTGATAGCCCTGGCCGAAGTCGATGCCCAGCGCCTCGACGGCGGCCAGCACCTCCTCGTTCTCGATGAACTCAGCGATGGTGCTGACGCCGAGGCTCTGGGCCAGGGTGACGATGCTCTTGACGAAGGCCATGTACTTCTCGTCACTGAGCATGTTGCGGATGAACTCGCCCTCGATCTTGATCACGTCGATCGGGAACTGCTTGAGGTAGCGGAACGAGGAGTAGCCCGAGCCGAAGTCGTCGATGGCGAAGTTAAAGCCCTCCAGCTTGAGTTCGAGCACGAACTTCTCCAGCAGCTTGAGGTTGCTCACCGTTTCGCGCTCGGTCAGCTCGAAGACGATGCGTTCCGGCAGAATGTCGTAATCGATGGCCAGCTGATGGATACGGCCAATGAACTCCCCCACGATCAGCGACTTGGGCGACAGGTTGATGAACAGCATGCCCTGGTAGCCCTGCTCGCGAATCTGGATGAAGGCCTTCTCGATCAGCTGATAGTCCATCTTGTGGATTACCCCGATGCTCTCGGCGATATCGATGAACTCACCGGCCGGCACCAGGCGATCGTCGAGCTGGATGCGCATCAGCAGTTCATGAACGTTGACCTCGCCGCTGCGCACGTCGGCGATGGGCTGGAAGTAGGGCACGATGCGCTGCTCCTCCAGCGCGCTGAGCACCATCTGGTTCTTCTCGCCCACCTCGCGAAACACGGCCGCCACCTCTTCCCGCTCCGGCAGGGCCACGCAGTTCTTACCCTTGCGCTTGGCCTTGTACATCATGTTGTCGGCCATCAGGAACAGATCATGGGCATTGCCGGCATGATTGGGATAGCAGGCGATGCCGATCGAGGTCGTCGCCCTGACGGTCGTGCCGTCGGGCGCGGTGAGCACCTGGCTGGTGAGGTTGTCGGCGATGCGCAGCGCCACCGAGTAGGCCTGCTCCTCCTCGGTCTGGGGCAGGATTACGGTGAACTCGTCGCCGCCGTAACGGGCCAGGAAGTCGCCGGGGCGTATCGACTGCGCCAGGGTATCGGCCACCGCGTGCAGGAACTGATCGCCGAAGGCGTGGCCATGGCGGTCGTTGACGGTCTTGAAGTTGTCGAGGTCCAGCATCAGCAGGCTGAAGTGGTCCTGGTGGCGCGTCGCCCGGCCCACCTCGTAGGCCAGCATGTCCTTGAAGATGCGCTGGTTGTGCAGGCTGGTCAGGGGGTCGCGGGTGGCGTAGTACTCGAGATCCTGGGTGTACTTGTAGATCGCCTTGACCGAGCCCACCAGGTTGAGCAACGTCGACAGGATGCCGTCGATGACGATATGGCGGATCGGGTCCTGGGCCAGGTCCGACTGCACGCCGATGCCGACGATACCGCCGATCTTCGGCGCCTCGAGCAGCAGCGACTTGGTCTGCAGGCGGATGTCCTCCGGCGACAGGTCGGACAACCCCTCACCCGATTCGCAGCTCAGCACGTTGTGATGGAACACCTTGAGAATGGTGCCGCCGGGCGGTCCTTCATGCTTGTTTTCCAGCAGCTGGGTCAGCAGCTGCTCGAAGGTGGCCCGGGTCTCGGGCGCCACTTCACGGTACCAGAACACCTCCAGCTCGTACCCTTCGTCCTCGACCTGAAAGATCGTCACCAAGGTATGCGCCTGGATGATGGTGTTGATGTCGGCCAGCAGCTCCTTGATGAACTCGCGCCAGTCGCGCACCACCTCGGAGGTAATGATGAATTTGCTCAGCAGGCGAATCTCGAACTCGAGGATGTCCTTGTCCACTGCCACATTCCTGAGGCGGTCGACCAGGGCATTGACCTGCTGCATGGCGACGTTGAGCTCCTGGAAGCGTACCCGGGTGTCGCTGACGTCGAGCTTGCGGAAATCCTCGACGGAGTTGACGGCGGCCAGGCGATCGCGGAACTGATCGAGGGTGACCTGAATCCGCTCGGCGAACAGCTTCGACATGCCCAGCGCCAGCAGCAGGATCACCAAGGCGGCGACGATGAACAGGGCCAGGTAGTTGAAGCGCATCTCGCGACTGATCGGCGCCATGTCGCGCTGGATGTCGATCACGCCCAGTACGTCGCCGGTGGCCGCGTTCTGGTGGCAGGAGAGGCACTCCGGCCGGGCCACCAACGGCATGATCCGACGCACCGTGCCATTCTCGCGCCACACCCGCTCGTTGCCCGTCTCGAGGGCGGAGCGAATGACGATGTCCATGGGCGGCTGATCGATCTCGCCGTAGCGCTCCGATACCCGCTCGCCGCGATAGAAGTTGAAGCGATAGCCGGCACCGGCGTGGGCGCGCTTGGTCTCGTCGATGAAGGTTTCCATCTCATCGCGGCTCCAGCCCTGGCGCATTACCTGCAGCATGGCGTTGAAGCTCTGCCGGGCCAGGGTTTCGGAGGTCTGCTCCGCCTGGCGCGCCAGGATGTTCTCGTAGAGCAGCGAGGAGACCAGGGTGACGCCGACGAATACGGTGAGCGAAGCGGAAATGATCGCCACCAGTACGAACCCTTGCAGGGACTTCAAGCAGGTGAAGAACGAGCGGGCTAAAGTCAGCATCACGACCCTTATCAAGAAGGACAGGTGGTGCCGAACCTCAACCCTGAGTCGCCGGCCAAACGAGAAAATTGCCGCCCATTGTCGTCATTTTTGGCAAATGCTCATTTGACTTACATCAATTCACGGAAAGCTTGCAGGAGACTCGCTCTCACACCTTGGTATGAGTTTTCTAGTACTCCGGCTCGTCTAACCTTCCTCTTCGTCGTCAGCCAGGTCGCGACCGAAGGCGCGCCACTGGGCCAATGTCAGCACCTCGGTGGTCTCGGTCTGCAGGTCGTGGGCGATGATCAGCTCGCCGCGTTCGAGCTGGTGCTTGAGCTGGCCAACCCAGCCGCGCATGCCCTCGCCGGTATCGGTGGTGTCGTAGCCCTGGCGGGTGACGAAGGTCTCGAGCAGTGCATCGAGCGTCTCCGCCGGCAGCATGCGGTAGGGCACCTCGATGAAGCGTCCGTCGCTCATGTGTCGGTCTCCTCGTCGTCGGGTGCGCCTTCACCGCGCTCCCAGGCCGCCAGACGCTCGAGGAAAGTGGCCTCGTCGAGCACTTCCACGCCCAGCTCCTGGGCCTTGGCCAGCTTGCTGCCGGCCGCCCCGCCGGCCACCACGGCGGCGGTCTTCTTCGATACGCTGCCGGCCACCTTGGCGCCCAGCGCCTGCAGGCGCTCCTTGCCCTCGTCGCGGGTCATGCTCTCGAGCGTGCCGGTGAGCACCCAGGTTTGCCCGGCCAGTGGCTGGGGACGCTCGCCGACGCTCTCCTCGACCCAGCTCACGCCCTGCTCGCGCAGTGCCTCGATGGTCTCGCGGTTGTGCTCCTGGCGGAAGAAGGTATGTACGTGGGCGGCCACTATCGGGCCGACGTCCTCCACCGCCTCGAGCTCGGCCAGCTCGGCGGTCATCAACGCGTCCAGGGTGCCGAAGTGGCGCGCCAGGTTGGCCGCCGTGGCCTCCCCCACTTCGCGGATGCCCAGCGCGAAGATGAAGCGTGGCAGGGTGGTCTGCTTGGCCTTTTCCAGCGCCGCCACCAGATTCTCGGAGGACTTCCGGGCCATGCGCGGAAGCGTGGCCAGGCGCTCGACGTCGAGCCGGAACAGATCGGCAGGCGTCTTGACCCAGTCGAGCTCGACCAGTTGGTCGATGAGCTTCTCGCCGAGGCCATCGATGTCCATCGCTCGGCGCGAGGCGAAGTACCTGAGCGCCTCCTTGCGCTGAGCGGCACAGTAGAGCCCGCCGGAGCAGCGCGCCACCACCTCACCCTCGAGACGCTCGATCTCGGAGTCGCACACCGGGCAGCGGCTGGGGAAGACGATCTCGCGAGCGTCGTCTGGCCGCCGTTCCTCGAGTACCCGCACTACCTGGGGAATGACGTCGCCGGCCCGTCGAATCGCCACGGTGTCGCCGATCATCACGCCGAGCCGCGCGATCTCGTCGGCATTGTGCAGGCTGGCGTTGGAGACGGTAACCCCGGCCACCGAGACCGGCTCGAGCCGCGCCACCGGCGTGATCGCACCGGTGCGGCCGACCTGGAACTCGACGTCATTGAGCCGAGTGGTTTCCTCCTGGGCGGGGAACTTGAAGGCGATGGCCCAGCGCGGTGCCCGCGAGACGAAGCCCAGCTCACGCTGCAGGCGCAGGTCGTCGACCTTGATTACCACGCCGTCGATGTCGTAACCCAGACCGTCGCGCTGCTCGCCCAGCTGGCGGCAGTAGTCGACCAGGCCCTGGCTGCCGGTGACGACACGAAGCTGGGAGCTGGTGCGAAAGCCGAAGGTCTTGAGGTGCGCCATCAGCTCACTGTGGCTGGCATCGCCAGGGTCCGGCTCGATGCGTGCCACCTGGTAGGCACTAAATTCCAGCGGCCGCCTAGCGGTGGTGCCGGGGTCGAGCTGGCGCAGGCTACCCGCCGCGGCGTTACGCGGGTTGGCGAAGACCTTGCCGCCCTCCTCGCGGGCGCGCTCGTTCAACCGCTCGAAACCGGCATGGCTCATGATCACCTCGCCGCGCACTTCGAGCAGCTCGGGGGCCTCGCCGCGCAGGCTGAGCGGAATCGAGCGCAGCGTGCGCAGGTTGGAGGTGATGCCCTCGCCGGTGCGCCCGTCGCCGCGAGTCGCACCGCTGATCAGTACGCCATGTTCGTAGACCAGCGACACGGCGGCGCCATCGAGCTTGGGCTCGCAGCAGAAGCGGATCGCCTCGCCGTCGGTTTCCAGCCGCTCGGCGACGCGCCTGACGAAAGCGGTGAGCTCCTCCTCGCTCAGGGCGTTATCCAGCGACAGCATGGGCACTGCGTGCTCGACCTCGGGGAAGCCGGCATCGGGCGGCGCCCCGACCCGCTGGGTCGGCGAATCCGGTGTCACCAGCTCGGGGTGGGCCTGCTCCAGTTCCTGCAGGCGGCGCAGCTTGCGGTCGTACTCGGCATCGGTGAGCTGCGGCTCGTCGAGCACGTAGTAGCGGTAGTTGGCGTCGTCGAGCTCGGCGCGCAGCTTGGCGACTTCATCTAAAGTGTTCTGATCGGGCTGGCTCATGCGTCTGTCATGTCTCGAAGGGGATCACTGCCGCCCTCAACACGACAACCCCGTGATCGCTCACGGGGTTGTCGACGGGTGCGGCATGGCACGCGCTCAGGCGTCAGTTCACCTGGTAGCGGTTGAGGCGATTGCGGCGCTCGAACTCCTGCACGCGCTGGCGGGCGAACTCCACGGTCTGCGCGGTCATCACGCTGTGGTTCTCGTCCTTCAGCTCGCCGCCCAGGTTGCGCACGATGACCATGGCGGTCTCGACCATCGCTTCGAAGGCCGCCGCCGTGTCCAGCGCGCCGGGCAGCGGCATCAGCAGAGTGATGCCCGGCGTACGGAACTCATCCATCGCCTCGATCGGGAAGGTGCCCGGCTTGAGCACGTTGACCATCGAGAACTGCAGCTCGCTGTCGGGGTCCTCGGTCTCGAAGCGGTGGAAGATGCCCATCTCGCTGCTATAGCGCAGGCCGCAGGCCAGCATCAGGTTGAGCAGCGCCTCGCCAGAGAACCCCTCCTCATCGCGCGACAGCACGCTGATGACGATGATCTCGTCGGCCTGGCTCAGCGTATCCCGTGCCCGCTCGGCGTTGACGTTGTGGCGCAGCGCACGCGCCAGCGTCGGATGCGCGCGTACCACGTCGTCGTCGCTGACGGACTCGGCCTCCGCGCCGACCGGTTCGGCGTATGCCGTACGCTCCGCTTCAGCGGCTCTCGAACGCGGCGGGGCGAACAGCGGGTCGTCATCGTCGGCCAGCTCGATGGCCTCGGCTTCCAGGCGGCGACGTTCGGCGTCCCTCGCAGCCTGAGCCTCGGCGGCCTCACGGCGCTGCTGGGCTTCGCGAGCGGCCTTCTCGGCACGCGCCTGATCGCGGCGCACCTTGTCCTCGCGCTTCTGCTCGCGACGCTTGGCCATGCGCTGCTGGATGGAGAGCCCGAAACGCTGTACCGACTCGCCCATGCGGCGCGAGCCGCTCATGAACGAGTCGCCCATGCCTTCCAAGTCGACCAGCCGATAACGCTCGTCCTCGTCGTGATGAGGATCGTAGTCGGCCGGGTCGGCGGCCAGCGGCGCGCTTGCGGCAGTACTCGGCGCTTCCTCTTCCAGCGCGGAGAGGGTCGGCTCATGGCGCCCTTCCCGTTCGTCGCGTGCCGGCGGCTCGGCAACGGCGCCGGCGGCTTCTGTCTCGACGCGGGCGGCAGGCTCGGGCTCGACGGACCGCGGAGGCTCGCTCGGAGTCTCCTCGGCTGGCCGGGAGGCCCGTTCGACCGGTGCCTTTGCCTTCTCTTCTGCGATCTTGTCCTGGCGGCCCTTGCGCTCGTGCGCTTCCGCCATGGCAGGTTTGGCCGAGGGCGACGCTTCCGGCATGGCTGACGCCACCGGGCGCGTTGCCGCGGCGGCGCCGGAATCGGGGCTCGGCATGGGTCTGGTATCGGCACCGGCACTCTTCAGGCCAGCCAGCACCCGCGAAGGTCCGGGGTGTTCCTGGCGTTCCAGCTTGGGCTTCGCCGGCACTTGGGTATAGCTGGCGGGTCTGACGACACGAGCGCCGCCGTTGGGCAACTCCGGGTTATCGTCGTCGGCAGCTGCCTCACCATTGCCTGGGTTGTTGTTATCCCCTACCTGGTCCAGGCGGGGCACTCGGCGCTGACGTTTCAGACGACGCACACCATCTATGACGATGAGCGTCACCAGGGCCAGCCCCAGAATGATCAGCCATTCTCTAAGTTCCATGGGTCGTCTTGCCTATCACTAGGGCGCCATGCCGGATGGATGTTCGTGAACAGCATAGCGCGATTGCCGGAAAAAGGGCCACTTTTTTTGTTTGTCAAGCCCCGGCATTATCGCTCGAGAGTCAAATCGACCCTGCGCCTTTCCCTGTCAATTCGCGTTTGTAATCTGCTTCATGACCGTGACGTGCCTTCTGATATCGCGTTTGCCGCTCGCTTTCAAGCCTCCGTCAGGCTTCGGCAAGCGCCGCCGCCTCCTCCACCCCGACAGCTACCAGGCGTGACACACCGGGCTCTTGCATGGTGACCCCCATCAATCTTTCGGCGGCTTCCATGGCAATCTTGTTGTGGGTGATATAGATGAACTGCACCGACTCGGACATGTCCTTCACCAGTTTGGCATAGCGACCGACGTTGGCATCATCGAGTGGTGCATCGACTTCGTCGAGCATGCAGAAAGGCGCCGGATTGAGTTGAAAGATGGCAAAGACGAGCGACAAGGCCGTCAATGCCTTTTCCCCACCGGAGAGGAGATGAATGGTGCTGTTCTTCTTTCCGGGAGGGCGCGCCATGATGGCCACCCCGGTGTCGAGCAAATCCTCGCCGGTCAGCGTCAACCATGCGGTTCCACCACCGAAGACTCGTGGAAAAAGGGACTGCAGGCCTTGATTGACTCGCTCGAAGGTGTCGCGAAAACGGGTACGCGTCTCCTGATCGATGCGTCGAATCGCCTTCTCCAGCGTCTCCAGCGCCTCATTGAGTTCCGACTGCTGGGCCTCGAGATAGTTGCGTCGCTCGGCCTGCTGGTCGTACTCCTCGATAGCGGCCAGGTTGATCGCCCCCAGGCGGCGGATGCGTTCGCCGACCTCCTCCAGGCGGGTCTGCCAGGCCGACTCGGTGGCGTTGGGATCGAGGCGTTCCTCCAGCTCGGCGGTCTGGTGGCCCAGCTCGGCGAGCTGCTCGTCCTGGGTCTCGGCCTTGAGTGCCAGGGCCTGCACCTGCATGCGCGCTTCCTGCAAACGCTCGCGAATGCCTTCGAGATTGCGCTCATGGTTCTGCCGCGCCAGCTCGTCCTCGCGTAGTCGCTCCACCAGCTCGGCGGCACGCGCCTTGGTTTCATTCAGTGCGCGCTCGTCACCCTCGCGGCGATGCAACAGCTCGTCGAGCTTTTCGCGCTGCTCTTCGTCGGGCTCGCGCAGCTGCTCGAGGGTCTCGGTCAACTCTTCGCAGCGCGCCAGCAGACGCTCGCGGGTATCGAGGCTGCGCCCCTGCTGCTCGGCCAGGCCGTCGCGCTCGGTGGAGAGACGCTGGCGCTCCAGCGCCAGCTGCTGGCGGCGCTCATCGAGCGGGCGCTGCCGGGCACGCAGGGAGGCCAGGCGTTCGCGGGCGTCGCTGCGCGCCCGCTCCAGCCGTTCACGCTGTTCGGCGCCTTCCTCGAGCCGCGCCATGGCCTGCTGCCACTGCTCGCGCGCCGCCTCGATGAGCTGACGCGTCTCCTCGCGGGCCTCGTCGAGCCCCGCCAACTCCTCGGCCAGCTCGCCGGCACGCCCCTGCAGATGCTCAAGCCGACTGGCCAGGCCGCTGTCTTGCACCGCCAACTGCTGCTGCTCGCCGGCCAGGCGACGCTCCTCCTGGCGGATCGCCTCGAGGTCGCGCTCGGCTTGGCCGACACGCTCGTGCTCAGCGGCGATGGCCTGGTCACGCGACGCCAGCCGGGTCTCGACCTCGTCGAGCTCGGCGGCCACCTCCTCGAAGCGGCGGCGACTTACCAGCAGCGCATCAGGACCTGCCCCCTGGCCGCGATGGCGCACCCAGTCGCGCCCCAGCCACAGCCCCTGGGGGGTGATCAGACTCTCGCCGGCGGCCAGTCCCTCTCGCGCCTCCCAGGCGCGTTCATCACTCTCGACGCAACGGATCGGCGCCAGCCAGGCCGCAGCGGCTCCCGCCCCACGCACCCTCGCGGCCAGGCTATGCGGGGCGAACTCGGCATCGCCACGAGGCGATAGCGCCCCCAGTTCGGCAGGCGGTGCGGCGCTTGCCGAACGAAACCCCATGGGCTCCGCCAGGCGCGCCTTGAGCCAGGGAGCCAGCACCCAGGAGACGCTGGCTTCCCAGCCGGGGTCGACCTCGAGCGATTCACCCAGCCGAGGCAGGCCGCTCAGCTCATGGCTCGCCAAGTGCTCGGTCAAGGCCTCGTCGGGATCGTTGAGGGCCGCCTGGATCAGGGCATCGAGCGAAGCGAGCTCACCCTGCAGCGTACTGCGCCGGCTGCGTTCGGTCTCTCGTTCGCGCTCCAGCACGGCAGCGGCCTCGCGCGCCTCCTCCCGGGTGGCTTGGAGCCGTTCGCGGCGCGCCTCGGTCTCTTCCTGTGCCAGGCCGAATTCGGCGAGCCGCTCCTTCAACTCGTCGCGCCGGGCGGTCAACTCGGCCAGGTCCGGCAACTCTTGCTGCTGCTGGCGGCGACGCTGGGCATCGGCTTCGAGACGGGCCAGGCGGTTCTCGAGCTCACGCAGGCGATCCTGGCTGCGCTCGGCGTCGCGGCTGGTCTCGCGCCAGCCTTCGCTGAAGGCTTCGAAGGCTTGTTCGGCCTCCTCCGCGCCGGGCTCTGCCTCCTCCAGCATCGCCTCCAGCTCGGCGAGCTGCTCGGCTAGTTCCTCCTGTTCCGGTACCAGGGTCTCGAGCCGCTCGTCGAGGCGCACCAGTCGCTCGCGGTCGTTTTCGCCCAAGCGATCCAGCTCGACCAGCTCCTGGCGTGCACTCTCCAGGTCGCGGGCCAATTGCCCCTCGCGGCTGCGGGCGTGCTCCAGGCTCTGCTCAAGGCGGGCGATGGCGCCGCTGGTCTCGAAGAAGCGCGCCTGGCGTGCCTCCAGGGTCTCGGCCAGCGCGTCGTGATCGGCGCGCGCCTCCTCGAGGCGGGTCTCGCACTGGCGCAGGCCCAAGATCTCGCGTTCGACCGCGGTCTCCAGCTCGCGCACGCGATGCTCTTCCTCGCGCTGCCGGGCACGCAGCGCACGGCCACGCAGCAGCGCCAGCTCGCCCTTGAGCCGGTGCTCCTCCTCCTTGAGGGTCTGGTAGCGCCGTGCGGCCTCGGCCTGACGCCGCAGGCGCTCGAGCTGCTTGTCGAGCTCCTCGCGGATGTCCTCCAGGCGCTCGAGGTTCTCGCGGGTGCGGCGCATGCGGTTTTCGGTCTCGCGGCGGCGCTCCTTGTACTTGGAGATACCGGCGGCCTCCTCGAGGGTGGCGCGCAGCTCTTCGGGACGCGCCTCGATCAGGCGCGAGATCATGCCCTGGCCGATGATGGCGTAGGAGCGCGGGCCGAGGCCGGTGCCGAGAAAGAGGTCGGCGATGTCGCGGCGGCGGCATTTCTGGCCGTTGAAGAAGTAGCTCGACTGGCCGTCGCGGGCGACCAGGCGCTTGACCGCGATCTCGGCGTACTGGGCATAGGGACCGCCCATGGTGCCGTCGCTGTTGTCGAAGCGCAGCTCGATGGCCGCCTGCCCTACCGGCTTGCGCGCGGTGGAGCCGTTGAAGATGACGTCGGTCATCGATTCGCCGCGCAGGGTCTTGGCCGAGGATTCGCCCATGACCCAGCGCACGGCGTCGATGATGTTCGACTTGCCGCAGCCGTTGGGGCCGACGATCGCGGTCATATTGCCATCGAAGGGCACCGTGACCGGATCGACGAAGGATTTAAAACCGCTCAGGCGGATCGAGGTGAGTCGCATCCGGCTATTCTATGACACGGTCGATCACTACCTCCACGGGCTCGCCTTCAACGTCGCCCACCGGCACGCCCTCCACGTCGCCATACATGTCGCCGGACTCGGGCGTGGCTCCGCCGCTCCGGGTCACGCGGACCACCAGACGCACCTCGCTGGCCTGGGACAGGCTCGCCGCCTCGGACATGGCGTGGCGGTCGTCGAGCGTGAGCGTGGTCGGCAAGTCGCCGAGGGTCAGCCGGGCCACCGCCAGCGGCGGCAGCTCACCTGCCATGTCGCGGGCCACGACGTAGACGCGGGTATCGTTGTCGAGCAGGCCCTCGAGTTCCTCGTCGAGGCTGACGCTCACCCGCACTCCCGGCCCCTGGGCAACTCCGGCCTCTCCCCCCTCGGAAGCGACGCCGAGGCGCTGCTGGGCCACCTGGATTCCCTCACGCAAGGCCTGCGCGGAGCTGGAGTCGGACATGCCGGCGATGGCTCGCCGCCAGTGGTCGATGGCCTGCTCGTAGTCGCCGCGGTCGAAGGCGTGCACGCCCAGCATGCCGAAAATGGTCGGCTCGCGGGCATCACGCTCGAGGGTCTCGTCGACCAGCGCCTGCACCTCGTCGGTAAGGGTGCGGTCGTTGATGAAGAACAGCAGCTGCGCCTTTTGGGCGAGCAGCGAAGGCAGCCGGCCCTCGAGCGCGATCAGCCGATCCAGCGCTTCGATGGCGGCCTCACCCTGGCCCGAATCGCGGTAAAGCGGAAACAGCGTGGCCCAGACATCGGCATTGCCCGGCTGGCGCTGGGCCTCCTGCTGCAGGCGCTCCAGCAGGGCCGGCAGCGAATCGCTCTCCTCGAAGGCAGCGAGCAGGCGCAGGTCCCCTTCGGCACCTTCGTGCTGATACCAGAGCATGGCGGAAATCACCAGCGCCAGGGCCACGACGGGCACCGCGAAACGCCCCGCAGCGGGCGAATGCAGCGGCCGGCGCGTGAGGTTCGCGGTATCTTCCAGCAGGCTGCGGTCGAGTTCGAGACGATCCTCGTCGAACTGCGCCTTGTCGATGTCGCCACGCTCCAACGCCGCCTCCAGCGAGGCCAGGCGACGACGATAGATCGCCACGTTCTGCTCGGCCGCACGGTCGTTGGCCTCGAAGCTGGCCTGGGCATCGTGCACCAGGCGTGCACGCCGCATCGGTGCCACCAGCAGCCACAGTGCCGGCAACAGCAGCAGGCCGAAGGCTAACCACAGCGCGATCATTGGCCCTTCTCCCGATTGATCAATGCCTCCAGGCGGTGGCGTTCCTCGTCGCTCAGAGCGCGCACCGAGGCGTTACGACGCGCGCGCACCAGCAGCATCACCAGCACGGCACCGGCCACGACGAGCACTGCGGGCAGGCCCCATAGCAGGTAGGTACGACCTTCCAGGCGCGGGTTATAGAGCACATAATCGCCGAAGCGCTGCACCATGTGATCGCGGATCTCCATGTCCGAACGTCCATCCTGCAGCATGACATAGACCCGCTCCCGCATGTCCTGGGAGATGGGAGAGTCGGAGTCGTTGATCGCCTGGTTCTGGCATTTTGGGCAGCGCAGCGAGGCCGTCAGGCTCTGGTAACGCTGCTCGAGCACCGGATTACTGAACTCACGCACCTCGACGGCACCGCCATGAGCCATGCCGGCAGTCAGGAGCAACATCACGAGGAGCCGTCGTATCACTGCCATTTCTTCACCTCCGGCAGAATCACATCGTGAACATCTTCCGGCTTGATGTATCCGGTGTGGTGGTAGCGAATGATTCCGTCGCGATCGACCAGAAAAGTTTCCGGTGCGCCATAGACACCCAGATCAAACCCCAGGGTACCCTCGGAATCGAAGATATTGACCTCGAACGGATTTCCGAATTCGGCGAGGAATGCTTGCCCCTTCTCCCTGGTGTCTTTGTAGTCGACGCCTATCAGACGCACGCCGCGATCGGCCAGGTCGAGCAACTGCGGCATTTCCTGCTTGCAGGTCGGACACCACTCGCCCCAGACGTTGACCAGTGTGACTTCGCCTTCGAGCAAGGACTCGTCCAAGATCCGCTCCGGATCCTCCAGGGTGGGAAGCTGAAAAGCGGGGAACTCCCGCGCCATCAACGCCGATTCGCGTTGAAAGGGATTCAGCGAAAGCCCCTGATAGAGAAAGACTCCCAACACCAAGAAGCCGATGAGGGGCAGCAGCAATAGCAGGCGTCGGGTCATGCCGTGGCCTCCCGCGCAGTGCCCTCACGGGTATTCTCTTCAGGATCGCGCGACGTCGCCATGCGCCGATAGCGGCGATCGATGACGGCCAGTAGGCCGCCGGTCGCCATCAGCAGCGCGCCGAGCCACAGCCAGCGCACGAAGGGCTTGTACTGCACCCGCATCGCCCAGCTACCGTCGCCCAGGTCCTCGCCCATGGCCACGTAGAGATCACGGAACAGGCCAGGACGCAGTGCCACCTGGCTCATGGGCATGCCGCGCGCGATGTAGAGCCGCTTTTCGGGATTCATCATGAAGCTGCGTCGGCTGTCGCCGCGCCGCACCTCGATCGCAGCACCGTCGGCGATGTAGTTGGGTCCGCGCCGGGAGGTCAGCTCCTGCATGGTGAAGGTGTAGCCGGCGACCTCGACGCTGTCACCGGGTGACATGCGCACGTTGCGCTCGATCTCGAAGTTGGAGACCACCGCCACGCCGATGATGGTCACCGCCACGCCCAGGTGGCCGAGCTGCATGCCCCAGTAGGCCAGCGACAGCTTCTTGAGACCGGCGCCGAACGACTCGGCGCGACGGGTCTTGTCGTAAAGGTCGCGCAGCGTCGGCAGCACGATCCACATCGCCGCCACCAGGCCGAGGGCGACCCAGGCGTTCCACTCGCCGCCGATGACGAACGGCATCGCCGCGGCGATGACCAGCGACGCGACGCCGGCGAGCCACAGCCGCTTGACCATCAGACGTGGGTCGGTCTGCTTCCAGCGCGCCGACGGTCCCAGGCCCATGAATACGCACATGATCACCGTGAGCGGCACGAACAGGGTATTGAAGTAGGGCGGGCCCACGCTGATCTTGCCCAGGTCGAGCGCGTCGAGCAGCAGCGGGTAGACGGTGCCCATCAGCACGGTGATGGTCATGATCACGAGCAGGATGTTGTTGATCAGCAGCAGGGCATCGCGCGACAGCCAGTTGAAGCCGGTACGCTGGCTGACCCGCGGCGCGCGCAGGGCGAAGATCAGCAGCGACAGTCCCACGGTGATGCCCAGCAGGACGAGGATGAAGAAGCCGCGCGAGGGGTCGTTGGCAAAGGCGTGCACGGAGGTCAGCACGCCTGAGCGCACCAGGAAGGTGCCCAAGAGCGACAATGAGAAGGTGAAGATCGCCAGCAGCACCGTCCAGCTCTTGAACGAACCGCGCTTTTCGGTGACCGCCAGCGAGTGCATCAGCGCGGTGCCGGTCAGCCAGGGCAGCAACGAGGCGTTCTCGACCGGATCCCAGAACCACCAGCCACCCCAGCCCAGCTCGTAGTAGGCCCACCAGCTACCCAGTGCGATCCCCACGGTGAGGAAGGCCCAGGCCAGGTTGGTCCAGGGCCGCGCCCAGCGGGTCCAGGCCGCATCGAGGCGACCGCCGAGCAGCGCAGCGATGGCAAAGGCGAAGACCACCGAAAAGCCCACGTAGCCCATGTACAGCATCGGCGGGTGCAGGATCAGGCCGATGTCCTGCAGCAGCGGGTTGAGGTCGGCACCGTCGCTCGGCACGTTGGGCAGCAGCCGCTCGAAGGGGTTGGAGGTAACCAGCACGAAGGCCAGAAAACCGACGGCGACCAGCCCCAGCACGCCAACCACACGCGCCACCATGTCGCGCGGGAGTTCACGGGAGAAACGAGCGGCCATGTAGCTCCAGCCGGCCAGCATCAGGCTCCACAGCAGCACCGAGCCCTCGTGATTGCCCCACACAGCGCTGAACTTGTAGTACCACGGCAGCATCGAGTTGGAATTGTTGGCCACGTTGGCCACGCTGAAGTCGTCGAGCAGGTAGCTCGCCGTGAGGCAGAGGTAGGCGATGACCACGAACAGGAACTGACCGGCGACCATGGGGCGCGCATAGGCCATCCAAAGCGGCCGACGCAGCGCAGCGCCGGCCAGTGGCATCACTCCCTGCACCGCCGCCATCAGCATGGCGACGACCAGCGCGAAATGGCCGACTTCAGGGATTAAACGAATGAACATGTCGTCTCCGGATCAATTCTGGCTCGCACCCTCACGTGCCTCGAGGCGCTCGGCCACCTCGGCGGCCTTGGCCTGGTAGTCGGCGGGGGAGTAACCGGCCGCTTCGAGCGCCTCGGATACCTCGGGAGGCATGTAGTTCTCGTCATGGCGCGCCAGTACCTGGTCGGCCTTGATGTAGCCGTCGCGCTGCAGCTGGCCGACTACCACCACCCCCTGCCCTTCACGGAACAGGTCGGGAAGGATGCCACTGTAGTGCACGCGGACGTCCTCGACATAGTCGGTCACGGTGAATTCGACATCGAGGCTGTCGGGATTGCGCGCCACGCTGCCCTCCTTGACCATGCCGCCGGCACGGATCTGGCGCTCGTAAGGCGCGTCGCCGGCGACGATCTGGATCGGGCTGAAGAACAGGTTGATGTTGGCCCGCAGCGCATAGAGCGTAAGCCCCACGGCGATCGCCGCCAGAGACACCAGCCCCAGGGCCAGGAAGAGCTTCTGTTTACGTTTAGGCCTCATTGGTGCTTCTACCCCTGCTGGTTTGAATCGGTTGCGCCCCGCCGGCGTGTCCGGCCTGATGAGCTTCGCGGCGCAGACGCCGTTTCAGCTGGCGCATGAGCTGACGGCGCTCGAAGCGGGCATGCAGCACGGCACCCAGCAACAGTAGGCCGGTCAGGCCCCAGGCCGACCAGACGTAACGTGCGTGCCCGCCCATGGCGAGGAATTCCTGGAAGGTGTCGAAAGCCATCAGTTCGCCTCCTCGGCCAGCTCACGCACCCAGCGCTTGCTGGACTCGCGGCGCAGGATCTCGCTGCGCGTTCGCATCAGGGTCAGGGCGATGAAGAAGCAGTAGAAGCCCAGCACCATGATCAGCAGCGGCAGCCACATCTCCATCGGCATGGCGGCGCGCCCGGTGACGGTGAAAGTAGCGGGCTGATGCAGCGTGTACCACCAGTCCACCGAGTACTTGATGATAGGAATGTTGATCACGCCGACCATGGCGAGCACCGAGGCGGCACGGGAGGCGCTGTCGCGGCTGGCAAAGGCACCGCGCAGGGCGATCACGCCGAGATAGAGGAACAGCAGTATCAGCATCGAGGTGAGGCGCGCATCCCACATCCACCAGGTGCCCCAGGTGGGCACGCCCCACACCGCACCGGAGAACAGCGCGACGAAGGTCATGGCCGCACCCAGCGGTGCCATCACGGTGGCCGCCATGTCGGCGATCTTGATCTTCCAGACCATGAACACCAGCCCCGTCACCGCCAGGGAGACGAAGATCGACTGGGCGAGGAATGCCGCCGGTACGTGCACATAGATGATGCGGAAACTGTTGCCCTGCTGGTAGTCGGCCGGCGCAAAAGCCAGCCCCCAGACGCTGCCGGTGACGATCAGAATCAGTGCCGCAGCCCAGAACCAGGGCTGCAGACGGGCGCTGATGGTGTAGAACCACTTGGGGGAACGCAGCTTGTTAAGGAAGGCCCACATGCCTCGTCAACCTCTCAACCGTTGATACTGATGCGCAGCGATGCCGCGATCGCCAATGGCGCAAAGATCAGGGCCAGCGCCAGCAGCGCGCCGAGGATCGCCAGGTGCGCCAGCACGCTATCGCCGAAGATGGCCGCCTGAACGGCCCCGGCGCCGAAGATCAGCACCGGAATGTAAAGGGGGAGCACCAGCAGCGACAGCAATACGCCGCCACGCGAGAGCCCCACCGTCAGCGCCGCTCCGATGGCACCAATCAGGCTGAGACTGGCACTGCCCAGTGCCAGTGAAACGGCCAATACCAGGTAGCTGCCCGCCGGCAGCGCCAGCATGATGCCCAGCACGGGCGCCATCAGCGCCAGGGGCAGGCCGGTCAGCAGCCAGTGCACGGCCACCTTGGCCAGGGCCAGCATCGCCAGCGGCTGGGGCGTCAGCAGCAGCTGCTCCAGCGAGCCGTCGTCGTAGTCGGCCCGGAACAGGCTGTCGAGAGACAGCAGCGCCGCCAGTAGCGCCGCCACCCACAGCAGACCGGGGGCGATGGCCGCGAGCAGCGCCGGATCGGGAGAAATACCGATCGGGAACAGGGTGATGACGATGGCGAAGAACACCAGGGGGTTGAGCACTTCGCTGCGCCGCCGCAGCAATAACAGCAGGTCCCGTTTCAGTGTTGCCCACACTGCGACAGCAAGACCGCCGCGAGGTTCCGCGCGAACCACCGCCTCCTCCTTCCCCAGAGCGCCTTCAGATGCCGGCATTGGCCCCTCCCCCGCCGAGACGGATACGGCGTAACTCGGCACACGGCGTCAGTTCGTGATGGGTGGTGACCAGCACGCAACCACCGCGGCGAGCATGTTCGACCAGCCGGCGCTCCAGCGCCGCGACACCGTCGCGGTCGATTGCCGTGAAGGGCTCGTCGAGCACCCACAACGGACGCGGCGTGAGCGACAGGCGCGCCAGCGCCACGCGGCGCTGCTGACCGGCGGAGAGCTGGGCTGCCGGGACGTCCTCGAAGCCCACCAGACCGAGCTCCTCCAACGCACTCATGCGCGTCTTTTCGCTCGGCGCATGGCCCGCAAGGGCCTGGTACCAGGCGAGGTTTTCCAGCGGCGTCAGCGCCGCTTTGACGCCGGGCGCGTGGCCCAGGTAGAGCAGATTGGCAAGGAAGGCGTCACGCGACTTGCGCATCGGTTGCTCGTTCCAGAACAGCTCGCCTTCGTAGTCGGCGAGCTGACCGGAGAGAATCTTCAACAGAGTAGTCTTGCCGCTGCCGTTGGGGCCTTCCACCCGCACGATCTCGCCGGCGCGAATATCCAGGTCCAAGCCCCGGAACAGCCAGCGGTCATCTCGTTCGCAGGCCAGGTTTCGCGCTTGCAGACGCAGGCTCAACGGCACTCTCCAGGAAAGGGTCAATTCGACCGAAATGCTACACGGAAAGGCCTGTAGCCGCTAGCGAACGAGGTGCGTCACGGCGCCACCCTTGCCACAGGTCAAGGCAACAAGGCATCGGCAAAACTTGCCACTTGGCGACCGCTTGGTATGATGCAGGATACCTGTACATTTCAACAGGGTCGCAAAGAGGGGGAACGCCAATGCCAACGCCTTCCATGCAGTACCTGTACCGACGCCCCAACCTGCCCATCGCCACCTCCTGGGCCAGCGTCGACGCCACCGACCTGACCGAGGTGCCCCTGCTGGGTGACGTCGCGGCGGGCCTGCCCATCGAAGCCTGCCCCAGCGGCGACAGCATCCACGCCCCAGCCTGCATGGTACGCCGCAATACTTATGCACTGCGGGTGCGTGGCGACTCGATGATCGACTGCAACATCTTCGATGGCGATGTGATCATCATCGAGCGTCAGGAGAGCGCCGAGAACGGCGAAACCGCCGTGGTGCTGATCAACCAGCAGGAAGTGACACTGAAGAAGCTCTACATCGAGAAGAGCGGCGTGCGCTTGCAACCGGCCAACGAGAACATGGCCCCCATCTACCTCAAGAACAGCGATATCCAGGTGCTCGGCATGGTGATGGGCGTGGTGCGTCAGCAGGAACACCGTGAGCTGACCCACTGATGCGCTACCCGGTGCCCGACCTGCCGCCCGGTGGCTGGCAGGAAAGCCTCCACGAGGTAGAGAAGAGCCGCTTCATCGCCTGGCTCTGCCATGCCCCCAGCCCGACGGCTTTCGAGGCCCTGCTGGCCGAAGCCCGTCGGGCCCACCCTAACGCCAGCCATCACTGCAGTGCCTATATTGCCGGGCCTCCCGGAGAACAGCACGCCATCGGCTTCTCCGACGACGGCGAACCCGGCGGCACGGCAGGCCGCCCGATGTTCCAGGTGCTGGAAGGCTCGGGCCTGGGCCAGGTAGGCTGCGTGGTGACCCGCTACTTCGGTGGTACCAAGCTGGGCACCGGCGGCCTGGCCCGGGCCTATGCCCAGGCCGTGGCCCGAGGGCTCGACGACCTGCCGCTGCGGCAAGTGGTCGAGCGTACCGTACTCAGGTTGAAGGTCGACTTCGCCGGCGAGGCCGAAGCCCGCGCCTGGCTCGAGGCCCGCGACGTCCCGATCGAGGTCGCCGACTACGCCAGCGACGGTGTGCTGCTCAGCGTAGGCTGGCCCAGCGACACCGAGGTCGATCTCGCCCCGCTGGAGGCCCGCCTGCGCGGCAGACTTGCCTTGATCGACGCTTAGCTGCTGCCCCGGGGCGCCTGCCATTTGCGCGGAGGCGAGTCAGTAGGGTAAACCTTTCCGGGCAATGGCCCTACAGTAACGACCCTTTACTGCGTTCCCCAATTGAGGAGTCTCCATGATGCCGCCTGCCAAGGCGCCCCTCGGCGCCCTGTTCTGGGCCTTTGTCCGCATCGGTCTGCTCGGCTTCGGCGGCGGTCCTGCCATGATCCCCCTGGTCCGGCAGGAAGTGGTCAAGCGTCACGCCTGGCTCGATGACGAGGCGTTTGCCGACATCCTCGCCATCGCCAACACCCTGCCCGGCCCCATCGCCACCAAGATGCCCGGCTACATCGGCTATCGGGTGGCGGGCGCGAGCGGCTGCGTGATCGCCGTGGCTGCCGTGATCCTGCCCATGATTGCCGTCATGATCGTGCTGTTAACGACGCTCAGCCGCTATCGCGACGTGGCCTGGATTCACGGCATGGGACAGGCCGTGGTGCCAGTGGTCATGGTCATGATGGCCCAGTTGACGATGGATTTCTGGAACAAGTCGCGCCTCGCCCTGGGCTGGGCCATCAGCCTTGCCATGGCAACCGCAGCCGGCGGACTCATTTATCTCGTGGGGGTCCATCCCGGCTGGGTCATCGGGGCGTTGCTGCTCACTGCCCTGCTCTACCCCGCTCGTCGGCGCAAGGGAGCGACGCCGTGATCTACTGGCAGCTGTTTCTCGCCTTCTTCGTGCCCAACATCATCGGCTATGGCGGCGGCCCGGCGATCATTCCGCTGATCGAAGCCGAGGTGGTGGGCCGCTATGGCTGGATGAACGCACAGGAGTTCGCCGAGACCCTGGCCCTGGGCAACGCCCTGCCGAGCCCCATCGCCACCAAGATGGCCGGCTACGTGGGCTACGATGTCGCCGGCATCGCCGGCGCCGCGATCGCCGTGCTGGCCACGGTGGTGCCGTCGCTGCTGCTGATGCTGGGAGCCCTCGGATTGCTCTATCGCCATCGCGACTCGCCGCGCGTCAAGCGCATGAGTCAGTGGGTGCGCCCGGTGATCGCCGTCATGATGGCCTGGCTGACCTGGAGCTTCTTCAGTACAGGACTGGAAGGCGCCGGCCTGCGGCATACGCTGCTGATCGCCGCGGCTGCCGCCATCGCCCTGCTGCGCTTCCGCGTGCATCCGGCCTTCGTGATACTCGCCGCGCTGATGTATGGCGGCCTCTTCCTCGGCTGATACCAGGCCGGCCCCGTCCAGAAGCGCCAACGGCGCCCCGCGGGGCGCCGTTGATGTGCTCTGGCAGGTCTCGCTCAGCCGAGGTATTTGATCATCACCCCGGCAGCCACTGCCGAGCCGATCACGCCGGCCACGTTGGGCCCCATGGCGTGCATCAGTAGGAAGTTGTGCGGGTTGGCCTCGAGGCCGATCTTGTTGGAGACTCGCGCCGCCATCGGCACCGCCGAGACGCCGGCCGAGCCGATCAGCGGGTTGATCGGCATGTGGCTGACGAGGTTCAACAGCTTGGCCATCAGCACGCCGGCCGCGGTACCGATGCCGAAGGCCACGATGCCCAGCCCCAGGATGCCCAGGGTCTCCACCGCGAGGAAGCTCTCGGCCATCAGCTTGGAGCCCACCGAGAGCCCCAGGAAGATGGTGACGATGTTGATCAGCGCATTCTGCGCGGTGTCGGAGAGGCGCTCGACCACGCCGCACTCGCGCATCAGGTTGCCGAAGCAGAACATCCCCAGCAGCGGCGCGGCGTCGGGCAGGAACAGCGCCACCAGTAGCAGCAGCGACACCGGGAAGACGATCTTCTCGAGCTTCGACACCGGGCGCAGCTGGGTCATGACGATCTCGCGCTCCTTCTGCGTGGTCAGCAGGCGCATGATCGGCGGCTGGATCAACGGCACCAGCGCCATGTAGGCGTAGGCAGCCACGGCGATGGCCCCGAGCAGCTCCGGTGCTAGCACGCTCGATACGTAGATCGAGGTGGGGCCGTCAGCGCCGCCGATGATACCGATGGCGGCGGCCTGGTTGAGCGAGAAATCCATTACGCCCAGCGCCGAGAGCCCCACCGCACCGAGCAGGGTGGCGAAGATGCCGAACTGTGCCGCCGCCCCGAGGAACAGCGTACGCGGGTTGGCCAGCAGCGGGCCGAAATCTGTCATCGCGCCTACGCCCATGAAGATCACCAGCGGGGCAATGCCCGAGGCGATCGCCACGCTGTAGAACTGATACAGCATGCCGTTGACGTAGCCGGCATCCATCGCCACGTCGCTGGCCGCCCGGTAGGCCTGGGGCGTGATGTCGCCATGCAGCGCCGCGCTGATGGTATGGCGCCAGGCATCGGTGGAAGCGCCGGCGGCCAGATCGACATCGAGTACCGCTGCCAGTTGCTCCAGCACGCCGGGGCGTGCCAGATGCGCGGCCTGCTCGGCCGCTGACAGCGCCAGTCCGGCCTCGGGGATGTTGGCCAGAATGCCACCGAAGCCGATCGGCACCAGCAGCAGCGGCTCGAACTTCTTGTAGATGGCCAGGTAGAGCAGCAACAGGCCGACCGCGATCATGACCGCCTGGCCCAGCGTCAGGTTATACAGGCCGGAGCCTTCCCACAGGGTCAATAGCTTGTCCATTGGCATAGACCCTTAGAGCACGATCAGCGTGTCGCCGACGGTGACACTGTCACCTTCGCTGACTTTGACCTCGGACACGGTACCACCGGTGGCGGCACGCACTTCGGTCTCCATCTTCATGGCCTCGAGGATGATCACCACGTCACCCTCCTTGACCGTATCGCCGGGTCGCACGTTGACCTTGAAGATGTTGCCCGCCAACGGTGCGTTGATGCTCTCGCCGCTGGAAGCAGCCGAAGGCGAGGAGGCGGGCTGGGCCTGCTCCTGTACCGCGCCGATCTCGCCGCCCTCGGCGACCTCGACGACGTACTGCTTGCCGTTGACCTTGACGGTATAGGTCTCGGGACCGGTGGGCATGCCGGCCTGGGATGCCGGCGGCTGGGCCTCGGCCCCGCCCTTCTGGGAAGAGACCGGCATGCTGGCCGCAACCGCTTCCTGGCCGGGCGCCTGGGGGGCGGGCTCGAAAGCGTCGGGGTTGTCGCGGTTCTTGAGGAACTTGAGCCCGATCTGCGGGAACAGCGCGTAGGTCAGCACATCGTCGATCTCACGCTCACCCTCGGCCAGGCGGATGCCGTCGGCCTTGGCCTTTTCCCGCAGCTCGGCGGCCAGGCGCTCCATCTCGGGTTCGAGCAGATCGGCGGGGCGACAGGTGATCGGCTCGCCACCCTCGAGCACGCGGCTCTGCAACGCCTTGTCGAAGGGTGCCGGCGCGGCGCCGTACTCGCCCTTGAGCAGCGCCTGGACCTCCTTGGAGATCGACTTGTAGCGTTCACCCATCATCACATTCATCACCGCCTGGGTGCCGACGATCTGGGAGGTAGGCGTGACCAGCGGAATGAAACCCAGGTCCTCGCGCACGCGCGGAATCTCAGCCAGCACGGCGTCGAGCTTGTCGCCGGCACCCTGCTCCTTGAGCTGGCCTTCCATGTTGGTGAGCATGCCGCCCGGTACCTGGGCGACCAGAATGCGCGAGTCGATACCCTTCAGCGAACCTTCGAAGGCGGCGTACTTCTTGCGCACCTCGCGGAAGTAGCCGGCGATGTCCTCGAGCAGCTCGAGGTCGAGGTTGGTGTCGCGCTCGGTGCCCTTAAGGATCGCCACCACCGACTCGGTGGGGCTGTGACCGTAGGTCATCGACATCGAGGAGATGGCCGTGTCGACGTTGTCGATACCGGCCTCGATCGCCTTGAGGTAGGTGGCGGTGGAGAGCCCCGTGGTGGCATGGCACTGCATGTGGATGGGGATGTCCAGCGCCTTCTTGAGGCGACCGACCAGCTCGAAGGCGTCATAGGGCGTCAGCAAGCCAGCCATGTCCTTGATCGCCAACGAGTCGGCGCCCATGTCGGCGATGGTTTCGGCGAGCTCCACCCAGCTGTCGAGGGTGTGTACCGGACTCACGGTGTAGGAAATGGTGCCCTGGGCGTGACCGCCCGCCTTGCGCACCGCGCGGATGGCCCGCTCCAGGTTGCGCGGGTCGTTCATCGCATCGAACACGCGGAATACGTCGACACCGTTGGTCTTGGCCCGCTCGACGAAACGATCGACCACGTCATCGGCGTAATGACGGTAGCCGAGCAGGTTCTGCCCGCGCAGCAGCATCTGTTGGGGAGTGTTGGGCATGGCTTCCTTCAACGCCCGTATCCGCTCCCACGGGTCTTCGCCGAGGTAGCGGATACAGGCGTCGAAGGTGGCGCCGCCCCAGGACTCGAGCGACCAGAAGCCGACCCGATCGAGCTTTTCGGCGATCGGCAGCATGTCGTCGAGCCGCAGGCGGGTGGCGAACAGCGACTGGTGGGCGTCGCGCAGTACGACGTCGGTGATGCCCAGCGGGCGCTTGGTCTCACTCATGAAGATGACCCCGTGGATGGCGTGTTGTGTAGTAGTATGAGGCTTCGCGTCGCCGGTCAGCGGCGACGGCGGTAGCGGTGAACGGCGGCGCTGATGACGGCCGTGAGATGGGCGTCATCGGCCTTGCCGGAGGCAGTCGAGGCCGGCATCGGGGCCGGGGGGGCGGAAGCTGGCGCCAGGCGACAGACGATTTTCGACATCAGGGTCGTGATCAATACGAGGATCGTAAGAAAAACAAAAACGAACCCCATACCGACCCCCATCAGGGCCAGACCCTCGAGTAACAGCTGCTTGTCCTGCATGCACTAACCCCCTCAACCTTCACGACTTGCCCGCGAACGCCCGCAAACTTGTCGCCAAGCGGTAAAATGTCGGCCCTATAAACTGCCACACTCTGGAATTATTGCAAGCGCGCCATGGTGGAAGACAAAGTTGTTGTTTTACTACAAGGCCGGATCGGGCTCGCGCCCATGGAGGGCGTGATCGATGCCCACACCCGTGCCCTGCTGACCCGCCTTCCTGGCTTCGACTGGACGGTCACGGAGTTCGTTCGCGTCGTCGATGCACGCCTGCCGCCGAGGGTCTTTCGTCGCCACTGCCCCGAACTCGACGAGGGAGTGACGACCCCCTCCGGGGTGCCGGTGGCACTGCAGCTGCTCGGCAGCGACCCGGCCGCTCTGGCCATGAATGCCGAGCAGGCCAGAAAGCTCGGCGCCACGGCCATCGATCTCAACTTTGGCTGCCCGGCCAAGCTGGTCAATCGCCACGACGGCGGCGCCTCGCTGCTGCGCGACCCGGGCCGTGTTCACGCTGCAGTGGCGGCCGTGTATGCCGCCGTGGGCAACGAGATACCGGTCACGGCCAAGATCCGCCTGGGCTTCTCGCATCGGCGCCTGGCGCTCGACTGCGCCAGGGCCGCTGAGGACGGCGGTGCTGCGCAGCTCGTCGTCCATGCACGCACCCGCGACGAGGGCTACCGCCCTCCGGCCCACTGGGAGTGGATCGGCCGCATCCGCCGCCACCTGAGCATTCCCGTCGTCGCCAATGGCGACATCTGGAGCCTGGAGGACTACTGGAAGGCCCGCACCCTCTCGGGCTGTCGCGACGTCATGCTCGGGCGCGGGGCCCTGGCCGACCCCGGGCTGGCCCAACGTATCCGCCATTGGCTGACGACCGGCGAGACGCTACCCACCACACCGTGGCAGGCGCGTGCCGCCATTCTGGCGGATTTTGCTGCATTGCAGCGTACCACACTTCCCGAGCGGGTGGTCACCTCCCTGGTGAAGCAATGGCTGAACCACATGCGCCAGCGCGATGCCGAGGCCGCCCGCCGCTTCCACGCAGCCAAGCGCATCAATGATCTGGAGATGCTGCTGGCAGCGCTCGGACCCGCATGCGAGGAGCGCGCACGCGGCCTGCCCGAGCCTGCCTGAACGCGCAGGCACGGAGCGGAGCAAGGGGAAGACACGAGGAGAAATAAAAAAGGGTGCCCATCGTGTCACGAGGGCACCCAAACGATCGCGCGACCGGCATCATCCCATGCCGGCTCGGCTAGTCGACAAGCGGGCCCTGCGATGCGACGCCGGGCCAAAACAGAAGACCCGCCCTCGAGCGAGAGCGGGTCACAATCTGGCGCGCCCGGGAGGATTCGAACCTCCGACCACCTGATTCGTAGTCAGGTACTCTATCCAGCTGAGCTACGGGCGCTGACATCAAGATCGGCGATCTTGCAAACGATGCCATCTTCGAACCGCACGACGAGAAACCTAGGCACCCGAATCCGAATGCTTGCGCTCACTTCGCCAATCGTGGCGCGCCCGGGAGGATTCGAACCTCCGACCACCTGATTCGTAGTCAGGTACTCTATCCAGCTGAGCTACGGGCGCATCATCACGCTTCGAACATCGACAACGTGTCGCATGGCGGAGAGGGAGGGATTCGAACCCTCGATGGGGCTATAAACCCCATACTCCCTTAGCAGGGGAGCGCCTTCAGCCACTCGGCCACCTCTCCCTCAACGACACGGCGCATATCCTATCGTTTCCGCTCCCCTTTGTCCAGCGTATTCAGCTATTTGTTTCTCAACACCAAACGTCGGGAGAGGTCACGGCTTCACGAGGTGGGGTTGCTCCCCCCATCGTCGTCGGACTTCTCGCGCTGAATGCGCTGATAGATCTCTTCACGATGTACGGCGACATCCTTCGGCGCATTGACGCCAATGCGGACCTGGTTGCCCTTGACGCCAAGGACGGTCACGGTGATGTCATCACCGATCATCAGCGTTTCTCCGACTCGGCGGGTCAGGATGAGCATGACTGATCTCCTTCTCAGACGACTAGCAACGGGATGCGCGTCGATCCCCGACGCTTAGTTGCTGCTTGCATTATGTAACAAATGAACCACTGTGCACCACCACCAACCCCACCATGACACCATGACAGCGTTGAAGGGAAGCCAGACCGCTCATCGCAGCAGACTCCCCCCAGCGTAGAACAGGGTCCTCCTACAAGTCGTCCGGATCTTGTTAAATTTCTTGTGTTTGCCTATTCGCTCTCGATATCGGACTTGTCCAGACCGAAAGCGGTATGCAGGGCACGCACGGCGAGTTCCATCTGCTTCTCGTCGATCACCACCGAGATCTTGATTTCAGAGGTGGAAACCATACGAATATTGATGTTCTCGTCCGCCAGGACGCGGAACATCTTGGAGGCCACGCCCGCATGGGAGCGCATGCCGACCCCGACCAGTGACACCTTGGCGATGTTGTCATCGCCGTTGACCTCGCCACCGCCCAGATCGGGTATCACCTGTTCCTCGAGGATCTTCAGGGTCTTCTTGTAGTCACCCTTGGCCACGGTGAAGGTGAAGTCGGTGTAATCACCGGCCGGCGCCACGTTCTGCACGATCATGTCGACTTCGATATTGGCGTCGGCAATCGGACCGAGGATGCGTGAGGCCACGCCCGGCACGTCGGGCGTGTTGAGCAGCGTCAGCTTGGCCTCGTTGGCGGTGAAGGCGATACCGGAGATCAGTGGTTCTTCCATGGAGTCCTCGTCTTGGTCGGATTCAGCAACGATCAGGGTGCCGGGGCCGTCCTGGAAACTGGACAGCACGCGCAGCGGGACATTGTACTTGCCGGCAAATTCCACCGAGCGGATCTGCAGCACCTTGGAGCCGAGGCTGGCAAGCTCCAGCATCTCCTCGACGGTAATGCTGTCGAGGCGCTGGGCCTTGGAGCACACCCTCGGATCGGTGGTGTAGACGCCGTCAACGTCGGTGTAGATCTGACACTCGTCGGCACCCAGCGCCGCCGCCAGTGCCACGCCGGTAGTGTCCGAGCCGCCGCGCCCGAGCGTGGTGATGTTGCCCTCCTCGTCGACCCCCTGGAAGCCGGCCACCACGACCACCTTGCCTTCGTCGAGATCCTCGCGCATCTCGTCGGTTTCGATACGCTGGATACGCGCCTTGGTGTGAGCGCTGTCGGTGAGAATACCGACCTGGGAGCCGGTATAGGAGGTCGCGGGCACGCCGAGCTTGTGCAGGGCCAGCGCCAGCAGCGAGATGGTCACCTGCTCGCCGGTGGAGACCAGCATGTCCATCTCTCGCGGCGTGGGCTCGTCGTTGATCTCGTTGGCCATGCCGATCAGGCGGTTGGTTTCGCCGCTCATGGCGGAAACCACGACCACGACCTGATGGCCATCGTCACGGAAGCCCTTGACCTTTTCGGCCACGGCCTTGATGCGCTCCACGGAGCCTACCGAGGTGCCGCCGAATTTCTGTACGTATAGTGCCATCTACGGTTTTCCCTCGCATGTCGAGCGCAACGCGCCCGGATGAGTGAAAGTCGTCAAAGTCAAAGGGCCGGGACATCGCGGTCACCGGCCCTGTCTCGCGTTACTGCAGGCGCTGCTCGACCCAGGCGGGCACGCTCTCCAGCGCCGCCGGCAGAGCCCCGACGTCGCTGCCGCCGGCCTGGGCCATGTCGGCCCGGCCACCGCCCTTGCCGCCGACCTGGGAGGCGACGTGGTTGACCAGCTCGCCGGCCTTCACGCGGGCCGTCAGATCATCGGTGACGCCGGCGATCAGGCTCACCTTGCCGGCATCGCTGTCCGCGACGCCGAGCACCACGATGCCCGAGCCCAGCTTGTTCTTGAGCTGGTCGAGTACGCCGCGCAGTTCCTTGGCGGACACGCCCTCGAGCCGGGTCGCCAGCACCTTGATGCCGCTGACCTCGCGCGCCTGGCTGAGCATATCGCTACCCGCGGCGCTGGCCAGCTTGGCCTTGAGCCGCTCGAGCTCCTTCTCCAGGCTGCGGTTACGCTCGGCCAGCGACTCGACGCGCTCCTCGACCTGCTCCGGCTTGGCCTTGAGACGCTCGCCGATACGTGCCAGGCGCGCCTCCTGCTCGCGGAAATAGGCCAGTGCCCCCTCGCCGGTGATCGCCTCGATACGGCGCACCCCGGCGGCGATGCCCTGCTCGCCGACGATATGGAAGCAACCGATGTCGCCGCTACGGGCCACGTGGGTGCCGCCGCACAGTTCGATGGAGAAGTCGTCGGCGCCGATGGTCAGCACCCGCACGCTGTCGGCGTACTTGGCCTCGAACAGCGCCGCTGCGCCCTTGTCCTTGGCCTGGTCGAGGGTCATCTGCTCGATGCGGGTCGGCGCGTTGGCGAGGACCTGCTCGTTGACCAGGCGCTCCACCTCGGCGAGCTGCTCGGGCGTCATGGCCTCGAAGTGGCTGAAGTCGAAGCGCAGCCGTTCGGGTGTCACCAGCGAGCCCTTCTGCTGCACGTGATCGCCCAGTACCATGCGCAGCGCCTTGTGCATCAGGTGGGTGGCAGAATGGTTCCGCACGGTGGCCGCACGCAGCCCGGCGTCGACCTGGGGACGCACCTCGGCGCCTACGGCGAGGCTGCCTTCCAGCAGTACGCCGTGGTGCAGGTGGTGGCCGCCCTGCTTTTGGGTATCGGTGACCAGGAAACGGCCACCCTCGGCGAGCAGGTAGCCGGTATCACCCACCTGGCCGCCGGATTCGCCGTAGAACGGCGTGCGGTCGAGCACCACCACGCCGCGCTGTTCGGGTTCCAGCGCCGCCAGGGCGTTGCCTTCGCGATCGACGATGGCGGTCACGGTGGCACGATCCTCGAGCCGGTCGTAGCCGGTGAAGGCGGTCTCACCCTCGAGCGCCAGCGCCGCGCCGTAGTCGGCACCGAACTGGCTGGCGGCGCGGGCGCGCTCGCGCTGGGCCTCGAGCTCGCGCTCGAAGCCGGCCTCGTCGAGGGTCACGCCGCGCTCGCGGCAGACGTCGGCAGTCAGGTCATAGGGGAAGCCATAGGTGTCGTAGAGCTTGAACACCGTCTCGCCCGGCAGTACGTCGCCGTCGAGGTCGGCCAGCGCCTCTTCCAGCAGACGCATGCCGTGCTCGAGGGTACGGGCGAACTGCTCCTCTTCCTTGAGCAGGATGCGCTCGATCTGATGGCGCGCCTCGCGCAGCTCGGGATAGGCCTCGCCCATCTCGACATCGAGGGCGCCGACCAGCTTGTGGAAGAAGTTACCCTTGGCGCCCAGCTTGTTGCCGTGACGAATGGCGCGACGAATGATCCGGCGCAGCACGTAGCCGCGCCCCTCGTTGGAAGGCAGCACGCCGTCGGCGATCAGGAAGGCGCAGGAGCGGATATGGTCGGCGATCACCCGCAGCGAGGGCGTGGTGGTATCCGCGTGGCCGGTGTGGCGGGCTGCGGCCTCGAGCAGGTTCTGGAACAGGTCGATCTCGTAGTTGGAATGCACGCCCTGCAGCACCGCCGCCACGCGCTCCAGCCCCATGCCGGTGTCGATGGAGGGCTTGGGCAGCGGGTTCAGGTTGCCGGCCGCATCGCGGTCGAACTGCATGAACACCAGATTCCAGATCTCGATGTAGCGGTCGCCGTCCTCCTCGGGGCTGCCGGGAGGGCCGCCCCACACCTCGGGGCCGTGGTCGAAGAAGATCTCCGAGCTCGGCCCGCAGGGGCCGGTATCGCCCATCTGCCAGAAGTTGTCCTCGTCGAGCTTGGAGAAACGCGCCGGGTCGACGCCGATCTCCTCTTTCCAGATCTTCTCCGCCTCGTCGTCGCTGACGTGCACCGTGACCCACAGCTTCTCGGCCGGCAGTCCCAGGCGCTGGGTGAGGAACTCCCAGGCGAAGCGGATGGCGTCGCGCTTGAAATAGTCACCGAAGCTGAAGTTGCCCAGCATCTCGAAGAAGGTGTGATGACGCGCGGTATAGCCGACGTTGTCGAGGTCGTTGTGCTTGCCACCGGCGCGCACGCAGCGCTGCGCCGAGGTCGCGCGCACGTAGGGACGCGGGTCGCGACCGAGGAAGACGTCCTTGAACGGTACCATGCCGGCGTTGGTGAACAGCAGCGTCGGGTCATTGCCCGGCACCAGGGAGCTCGACGGTACGATGGTGTGGCCGTGCTCCTCGAAGTAACTCAGAAAGGCCTGTCTGATGTCTGCGCTTTTCATGGGGTATCCGTGGCGATGAGCGTGGTCACCCGACGGGCAGGCGCGTCCGGCACCGTTTTCATCTGGCCGAATCGCACGCCTTGACGTGTCAGGAGCGCCACCAAGGGCGTTCACAAAGGGAGGCATTATAACGCAGATGTCAAGCGACTGAAGGGGAGGCGCCCAAGCTGAGCGTCATTCGGTAGCGCCGAGCCGCTCCAGCGCATGGCGGATCTGGTCGAAATCGAAGCCTCGCGAGGCCAGAAAACGCTCGCGCCGGGCGCGTTCGCGAGGGGAGTCGCCGGAGTGGGTGAAGCGCCGGGATAGCGCTTCGGCGGCCAGCTCGAACCAGTCGACCTCGCCGTCTTGCTCGGCTGCGGCCAGCGTAGTGGCAACCAGCGTGCGCTCGACGCCGCGCCGCTCCAGCTCGCCGCGCACCTTGAGCGGCCCCTGACCGCGCATCACCCGCGAGCGCAGAAAGCTCTCGGCGAAACGCGCGTCGGACTGCAGGCCGTCCTCGGCCAGCGCGTCGAGGCAGGCGTCGATCGCCTCGGGAGGGTGTGCCCGGGATGCCAGCCGCTGCGCCAGCTCGGCGCGTGAGTACTCGCGCCGGGCCAGCAGACGAATGGCGTCGTCCCGCGGGGACGACGCATGCGCTTCGGGCTGGGCAGGCATGACTTAGAGCAGGTCGTCCTCGCGCTCGGCGTCGGCGGCCACCGGCTCCTCGGCCTCCTCTTCCTTGGGCGCGACCGTGGCCAGCAGTTGGCCGCGGATCTGGCTCTCGATCTCCTCCATCACCGCCGGGTTGTCCTCGAGGAACTGGGCAGCGTTGGCCTTGCCCTGGCCGATCTTGTTGCCCTGGTAGCTGTACCAGGCACCGGCCTTGTCGATCAGGTTGCACTGCACGCCCAGGTCGACCACCTCGCCGGCATGGTAGATACCCTTGCCGTAGAGGATCTGGAACTCGGCCTGACGGAACGGCGGCGCCACCTTGTTCTTCACCACCTTGACCCGGGTCTCGTTGCCGGTCACCTCGTCACCCTGCTTCACCGAGCCCGTGCGGCGGATGTCGAGGCGCACGCTGGCGTAGAACTTGAGCGCATTGCCGCCGGTAGTGGTTTCGGGGCTGCCGAACATGACGCCGATCTTCATGCGGATCTGGTTGATGAACACCACCATGCAGTTGGCGTTCTTGATGTGGCCAGTGATCTTGCGCAGGGCCTGGGACATCAGACGCGCTTGCAGGCCGACGTGGGAGTCGCCCATCTCGCCTTCGATCTCGGCCCGCGGGGTCAGCGCCGCCACCGAGTCGATGATGATCACGTCGACCCCGCCGGAGCGCACCAGCATGTCGCAGATCTCGAGTGCCTGCTCGCCGGTGTCGGGCTGCGACACCAGCAGGTCGTCGAGGTTGACGCCGAGCTTCTCGGCGTAGCTCGGGTCCAGCGCGTGCTCGGCGTCGATGAAGGCGCAGGTCTTGCCCTGGCGCTGGGCCTGGGCGATCACCGACAGGGTCAGGGTGGTCTTGCCCGAGGATTCCGGGCCGAAGATCTCCACCACCCGGCCGTAGGGCAGGCCGCCGATACCCAGTGCGATGTCGAGCCCCAGCGAGCCGGTGGATACCGATGGCATCACCACTCGCGGCGTATCGCCCAGGCGCATCACGGTACCCTTGCCGAACTGGCGCTCGATCTGGGAAAGGGCGGCATTCAATGCCTTGGAACGATTTTCATCCTGTGCCATGAGGCTCTCCTCGCAGAACTCGCAGACGCTTGCAGGTGCAGATGGATGGCGGGCTGCCGACGGGGAGCTCGCCTGGACACTGTATGGTTGGACAGTAGTATGACGAAAAATTCGCCGCGCGACTAGTCGGTTTCGAGGTAACGAATCAACCCGACGATGGCCTCGCGTACCGCGCGCTCACGCACTGCCCGTCGGTCGCCAGGGAACTGGAAGCGCTCGGCCTGTTGTTGCGCCTCGCTGCCCCAGGCCAGCCACACGGTGCCCACCGGCTTCTCGGGCGTGCCACCGTCGGGTCCGGCCACGCCGCTGATTGCCACACCAAGCTTGGCGCCGCTGTCGCGGCAGGCGCCGGCCACCATGGCCTCCACGACTTCACGGCTGACCGCCCCGTGCTGGGCGATCAGTGCCTCGGGCACACCCAGCAGGCGCGCCTTGGCGGCGTTGGAATAGGTGACGTAGCCGGTTTCGAAGTAGTCCGAGCTGCCGGCCACTGAAGTGATGGCGCTGGCCACCCCGCCGCCGGTACAGGATTCGGCCGTGGTGACGCTGACGCCATGCTCGCGGCAGCGCCGTCCGAGCCGCTCGGCGAGCGTGGCGAGGTCGAGGTTGGCCAGGCTGGAGGCACTGTGGGGCATGGTATCGCTCCTTTGTCGGTAGGGTCGGGGGGGTCAGAGAGCCGCGGCACCGACCGCATGTCCTGCAACAGCCTTACCATAGCGTATCCTTGCCCTCGACAGCAGGCCATCAGCTTGTATCGTGTCGACGCCGCGTGGGGCGTGGTAACCTTGCTCTCTTCCATGCCCCCACACAACCGACGAGCCAGCCGAGAAAGCATGAACGACGCGGTCAAGACGGATGTGCCGAGCCATACGCCGATGATGGCCCAGTACCTGAAGATCAAGCGCGAGCACCCCGAGGTGCTGCTGTTCTATCGAATGGGCGATTTCTACGAGCTGTTCTTCGACGACGCCAGGCGCGCCGCCGCGCTGCTCGACATTACCCTGACCCAGCGCGGCCAGTCCGCGGGCAAGCCGATTCCCATGGCCGGAGTGCCCTACCACAGTGCCGAAGGGTATCTGGCACGCCTGGTGAAGGCTGGGGAGTCGGTGGCGATCTGCGAGCAGATCGGCGATCCGGCGACGAGCAAGGGGCCGGTGGAGCGCCGCGTGGTGCGTATCGTCACCCCCGGCACCCTCTATGACGAGGCGCTGCTCGACGCCCGCCGCGACAACTTGCTGGTGGCGGTGCATCCGGCCGGTGATTGCTGGGGCATCGCCTGGCTGGAACTCTCCAGTGGCCGCTTCAGCGTGCTCGAAGTGGAGGGAGAAGGCGACATGCTGGCCGAGCTGCAGCGCCTCGACCCGGCGGAACTGCTCCTGCCCGAGAGCCTGCCGCTGCCACCCGCCCTGGAGGGCCGGCAGGGCCTGCGCCGCCAGAGCGACTGGCTGTTCGACCTCGAATCCGCCACCCGCCTGCTGTGCGACCAGTTCCAGGTGCAGGATCTGCGCGGCTTCGGCTGCGCCCACCTCGAGGCGGCACTTACCGCCGCCGGGGTGCTGGTCGAGTACGCCCGCGACACCCAGCGTTCGCGACTGCCCCACGTCACCGCCTTGGGTGTCGAGAACCGCGACGACGCCGTGGTGATCGATGCCGCCAGCCGGCGCAACCTCGAGATCGACATCAATCTCGGCGGCAGCAGCGACAACACCCTGGCCAGCGTGCTCGATACCACCGCCACCGCCATGGGCTCGCGACTGCTCAAGCGTTGGCTCAACCGCCCGCTGCGCGACCGCAGCCAGGTGCAAGGGCGCCAGGCAGCCGTCGCCCTGCTGCTCGAGCGGGAGGGCTTCGTGGCCTTGCGCGAGCAGCTCAAGGCGATCGGCGACGTCGAGCGCATCCTGGCGCGCGTGGCGCTCTACAGTGCACGGCCACGGGATCTCGCCCGCCTGCGCGACGCCCTGCTGGCCCTGCCGGCGCTGGAGCGCGAACTCGCCGACTACAGCGACGGTACCGCGCTGGACGATCTGGCCCACCATATCCGCCCCTACCCCGAACTCGCCGACCTGCTCACCCGCGGACTGGTCGACAACCCGCCGGTGGTGATCCGCGACGGCGGCGTGATACGCGAAGGCTTCGACGCCGAGCTCGACGACTACCGCGGGCTGGCCGAGCACGCCGGCGACTACCTGGTGCAGCTCGAGGCCCGCGAGCGGGAGCGCACCGGCCTCGCCGGCCTCAAGGTGGGCTACAACCGGGTGCACGGCTACTACATCGAGATTCCCCGCGCCCAGGCCCGCGAGGCGCCGGTCGACTACATCCGGCGCCAGACCCTGAAGAACGCCGAGCGCTTCATCATTCCCGAGCTCAAGGAGTTCGAGGACAAGGCACTGTCGGCCAAGTCGCGCGCCCTGGCCCGCGAGAAACTGCTCTACGACGGCCTGCTCGATTCGCTCAACGCCGAACTCAATGCGCTCCAGGGCACCGGTCGCGCCCTGGCCGCCCTGGACGTGCTGGCGGCCTTCGCCGAGCGGGCCCAGGCGCTCGGCTTCTCGCGCCCCCGGCTTGCCGAGGCGCCGGGCATCGAGATTCGCGGCGGCCGCCACCCGGTGGTCGAGCACGTCAGCGACGCGCCCTTCGTGCCCAACGACCTGGTGCTCGACGAGCGCCGGCGCATGCTGGTCATCACCGGCCCCAACATGGGCGGCAAGTCGACCTACATGCGCCAGGCGGCACTGATCGTGCTGCTCGCGCATACCGGCAGCTTCGTCCCTGCCGACGAGGCTTGCATCGGTCCGGTGGACCGCATCTTCACCCGCATCGGCTCATCGGATGACCTCGCCGGCGGGCGCTCCACCTTCATGGTGGAGATGACCGAGACAGCCAGCATTTTGCACAACGCCACCGACCACAGCCTGGTGCTGATGGACGAGATCGGCCGCGGCACCAGCACCTTCGACGGCCTGTCGCTGGCCTGGGCCAGCGCCGAGCACCTGACCCGCACGCGCGCCTTCACGCTGTTCGCCACCCACTACTTCGAGATGACCGCGCTGACCGACCAGGCCGAGGGGGTAGCCAACGTGCACCTCACCGCCGCCGAGCACCGCGACGGCATCGTCTTCATGCACCGCGTGGAGGAAGGCCCTGCCAGCCAGAGCTACGGCCTACAGGTGGCACAGCTGGCCGGCGTGCCGCCATCAGTGATCGCGCGGGCTCGCGACAAGCTGGCGCAACTCGAGCAGCAGGAAGTCGACCAGAGCCATCGCGGCACCCCTAGGCACGATAGCGGACCGGCCCCGCTGCAGAACGACCTGTTTGCCACGGCGCCCCACCCCCTGCTCGACGATTTGGCCGGCCTCGACCCGAATGAGCTGACGCCGCGACGAGCGCTGGAGTTGATCTATGCCTGGCGCGAGAGGTTGTAGCCACGGCGGCGCTTGCTCACACGAGGAGGCATGACTAGAATGAAGCGTCCAATTATTCGCCTCTTATAAAAAGTTAGTTTTTTATAACTTACAGACCTAAGAAAGTGCTGAACAGATCGCCGGGCGGGAAGAAGCGCAGGTATTTTGTGCAGTGCTTTTCCAAGACTGATCCGTACATTACCAACCGGGAGGTCACGACCCGGCTGCGAGGAGGGAGACAGGCATGACCTTTGTCGTCACCGAAAACTGCATCAAGTGCAAGTACACCGACTGCGTCGAGGTCTGCCCGGTGGACTGCTTTTACGAAGGCCCCAATTTTCTGGTGATCCATCCGGACGAGTGCATCGATTGCGCCCTGTGCGAGCCCGAGTGCCCCGCCGAGGCAATCTTCTCGGAGGATGAACTACCCGAGGGGCAGGAGGAGTTCATCGCCATCAATGCCGAACTCTCCGAAGTGTGGCCCAACATTGCAGAAAAGAAGGATCCCCCGGCCGATGCCGAGGAGTGGGACGGCAAGCCCGGCAAACTGCAATACCTCGAGCGCTGAGCGCAGCGCAAGCCGGCCTGTTCCCGCGCCGCATGCCAGCCGGCATTCGGCGCCTTGTCGAGCCTGTCCAGGCCAAACGCCGGGCAAAAAAAAGGCGACCCCTCAGGTCGCCCGGCTCCCAGCATTTCCTTGGGCGGTTCCCTCCGCCCTCTCTCCTGCGGCAACGTCCCTGCCCGGAGGCGACGTCCTGTCGCACCGAGCGTGCCATTTAGATAGCATCCCGTTGCATCCTGCCGGAGAGCCTCCCGCTCTGCCTTGTCCCACGTGCATTCTGGCATGTCCGCCAACAGGCGCAAGCAGCCACCAAACAACCTCGAGGCCTTCTCGAGGTTGACAGCTCATTGCGTAAAGTGAGTAAAAACAAGGAATTAAAAAAGGCCGACACCTTTGGTATCGACCTTCTTGCAGCTATGCGGGCTTAGATCTTCGCCTTTTTGTAGTCAATATCCTACAAAAATGTCAGCGATATCGTCGGCCGGTAGCCATAAACGATGCGATCACTGCCCCTTGATCGCCGCACGACCAGGGTAGGAGACACGGTCCCCGAGCTGCTGCTCGATCACCAGCAGGCGGTTGTACTTGGCTACCCGATCGGAACGGCACAGCGAGCCGGTCTTGATCTGGCCGGCCGAGGTGCCCACGGCCAGATCGGCGATGGTGGTGTCCTCGGTCTCACCGGAGCGGTGGGAGATTACCGCGGTGAAGCCAGCGTCCTGGGCCATCTTGATGGCGTCCAGCGTCTCGGAGAGCGAGCCGATCTGGTTGAACTTGATCAGGATGGAGTTGCCGATGCTCTCGTCGATACCGCGCTTGAGGATACGGGTGTTGGTGACGAACAGGTCGTCACCGACCAGTTGCACCTTGTCGCCGAGTTTGTCGGTCAGCGCCTTCCAGCCGTCCCAGTCGGACTCGTCCATGCCGTCCTCGATGGAGACGATCGGATACTGGTCGCACAGCTCGGCCAGGTAGTCGACGAAGCCGGCAGCGTCAAAGGACTTACCTTCGCCGGACAGACTGTACTGGCCGTCCTGATAGAACTCGGAGGAGGCGCAGTCGAGCGCCAGGGTCACGTCGCGGCCGAGCTCGTAGCCGGCATCGCTGACGGCCTGCTTGATCACGGCGAGCGCCTCGGCGTTGGACTCCAGGTTGGGCGCGAAGCCGCCCTCGTCGCCCACCGCAGTGGCCAGCCCCCGCGCGGACAGCACCTTCTTCAGCGCATGGAAGATTTCGGCGCCGACCCGCAGCGCCTCGCGGAAGTTCGGCGCACCCACCGGCTGGATCATGAACTCCTGGATGTCGACGTTGTTGTCGGCGTGCTCGCCGCCGTTGAGGATGTTCATCATCGGCACCGGCATGCGGTACTGGCCGGGCTGGCCATAGAGTTCGGCGATATGAGCGTAGAGCGGCATGCCCTTGGCGTTGGCCGCGGCCTTGGCGGCCGCCAGTGACACGGCAAGGATGGCATTGGCGCCAAGGCTGGCCTTGTTGTCGGTACCGTCGAGTTCGAGCATGGCATTGTCGAGACCACGCTGGTCGCGGGCATCCATGCCGACCAGGCGACTGCGGATCGCACCATTGACGGCCTCGACCGCCTTCAGCACGCCCTTGCCCAGGTAGCGCGACTTGTCGCCGTCACGCAGTTCCAGCGCCTCGCGCGAGCCGGTAGAGGCACCGCTCGGAGCGCAGGCCACGCCAACGGCGCCGCTCTCCAGACGCACTTCGGCCTGCACGGTGGGGTTGCCGCGGGAGTCGAGTACCTCGAGGGCGTGGATTTCGACAATCTTGGTCATCTGTGTCGTCCTTTCATTCAGTCAGCGTTGATTGAGTCGATGTTCTCTCTCGGCTTATGGAGCAATTGCCTGGGTAGCCGTTATTCGATATTCAGTGCCGGGAAGCCCTTGACCAGCTCGTCGAGCGCCTTGAGCTGGGTCAGGAAGGGCTCGAGCTGGTCCAGCGGCAGCGCGCAGGGGCCGTCGCACAGGGCGCTGTCGGGGTCCGGGTGGGCTTCGAGGAACAGCCCCGCCAACCCCACGGCGACGCCGGCCCGGGCCAGCTCGGCGACCTGCTGGCGACGCCCGCCGGCGCTGTCGGCCCGTCCGCCCGGACGCTGCAGGGAGTGGGTGACGTCGAAAAAGACCGGGCAGCCGGTCTGCTTCATGTCGCCGAAGCCGAGCATGTCGACCACCAGATTATTGTATCCGAAGCTCGAGCCGCGCTCGCACAGCAGCAGGCGGTCGTTGCCCGCCTCCTCGCACTTGCGAATGATGTGGCGCATCTCGTGGGGCGCGAGGAACTGCGGCTTCTTGATATTGATCACCGCGCCGGTCCTGGCCATGGCCACCACCAGGTCGGTCTGGCGCGCCAGGAAGGCCGGCAACTGGATGATGTCGGCCACTTCGGCCACGGGCTCGGCCTGCCATGGCTCGTGAACGTCGGTGATCACCGGCACGCCGAAGCGCTGCTTGATCTCGGCCAGAATCGCGAGCCCCTGCTCCAGGCCGGGACCGCGGAACGAGTGGATCGAGCTGCGATTGGCCTTGTCGAAGCTGGCCTTGAACACGTAGGGCATGCCGAGCCGGCCGGTCACCTCGACGTAGGTTTCGGCGACCTCGAGTGCAAGCTCGCGGGACTCCAGCACGTTCATGCCGCCGAGCAGCATCAATGGCAAAGAATTGCCGGCGGTAAGGCCGGCAATGGAAACATGTCGCTCGGGTACGGACGGGGTCGCGGCAGACATGGGGCTCACTCCTGATGCGAGGTCAACGCGCGAGTGCGCGCCGCCTTGTGCTCCAGCGCCGCATTGACGAAGCCGGTGAACAGCGGATGGCCGTCGCGCGGCGTGGAGGTGAATTCGGGATGGAACTGGCAGGCCACGAACCACGGGTGGTCGGGCAGCTCGATCATTTCCACCAGAGAGTTGTCGACGCTCTTGCCGGAAATCACCAGGCCGGCCTGCTGCAACTGCTCGACGAACTGGTTGTTGACCTCGAAGCGATGCCGGTGGCGCTCGACGATTTCGTCGCTGCCATAGGCCTCGCGCGCCTTGGTGCCGGACTCGAGATGGCAGACCTGGCCGCCCAGGCGCATGGTGCCGCCCAGGTCGGAGGCCTCGTCGCGCAGTTCGATCTTGCCTTCGGCGTTGATCCACTCGGTGATCAGGCCCACCACCGGGTGCTGGGTGTCGTGGGTGAACTCGGTGGAGTTGGCATCCTCCCAGCCGGCCACATGGCGCGCGTACTCGATCACCGCCACTTGCATGCCGAGGCAGATGCCGAGGTAGGGAATGCCGTTCTCGCGTGCGTAGCGGGCAGTCTCGATCTTGCCCTCCACGCCGCGCTCGCCGAAGCCGCCCGGCACCAGGATCGCATCCTTGCCGGCCAGGCGCTCGGTGCCGTGGCGCTCGATGTCCTCGGAGTCGATGTAGTCGACGTTGACCTTGACCCGGGTCTGGATGCCGGCGTGGATCAGCGCCTCGTTGAGCGACTTGTAGGCGTCGAGCAGCTCCATGTACTTGCCGACCATGGCGATGTTGATCGACTTGAGCGGGTTGAGCTTGGCATCGAGCACGCGGACCCATTCCGCCAGATCGGCCGGCTCGGCTTCAAGGCGCAGCTTGTCGCAGACGATCTCGTCGAGACCGTGCTCGTGCAGCATCAGCGGGATGCGATAGATGGTATCGGCATCCTGCAGCGGGATGACCGCACGCTCCTCGACGTTGGTGAACAGCGCGATCTTGCGCCGCTCGGTCTCCTCCAGCTCGACCTCGCTTCTGCAGATCAGGATGTCGGGCTGGATGCCGATCGAGCGCAGCTCCTTGACGCTGTGCTGGGTCGGCTTGGTCTTGGTCTCGCCGGCGGTCTTGATGTAGGGCACCAGGGTCAGGTGCATGAAGATCGCCCGGCTCGCGCCCAGCTCGCTTCTGATCTGGCGGATCGACTCGAGGAACGGCAGCGACTCGATGTCGCCCACGGTGCCGCCGATCTCGACCAGGGCCACGTCGAAGCCCTCGCCGCCGGCATAGACGCGGCGCTTGATCTCGTCGGTGATATGCGGGATCACCTGCACGGTACCGCCCAGGTAGTCGCCGCGGCGCTCACGCCGCAGCACGTGCTCGTAGACGCGGCCGGTGGTGAAGTTGTTGCCCTGGGTCATCTTGGTGCGGATGAAACGCTCGTAGTGGCCCAGGTCGAGATCGGTCTCGGCGCCATCTTCGGTGACGAACACCTCGCCGTGCTGGAACGGGCTCATGGTGCCCGGATCCACGTTGATGTAGGGATCGAGCTTGAGCATGGTGACCTTGAGGCCGCGCGCCTCGAGAATCGCCGCCAGCGAGGCCGACGCGATGCCCTTGCCGAGAGAGGACACAACGCCGCCGGTCACGAAGATATATCGTGTCATGAAGAACCTGTCGAAACGTGATCATGAGGCGTGGCAGAAAGCCGCGCCAGGATGGGACGACAGCGTAGCAGATTACGACCAATGGCTCAATTTCGACGCTGGCGGCCCGGCCTCATGACCACCAGCGCGCCGTGTCGCCTCCCAGCGGATCGCGCGGCGGGCGCGATACCTGGGCGATACGCACCACCGCCGCATCGTGCTCGGCGGGGTCGGCCGGCAGCAGATCGAGCTCGCGCTGGTCCTTCGGGTAAGCGGCGAGCAACAGGAAGTCATCGCTCGCCTCCAGATGGCAATGACCGGTACCCGCGGGCAGCACCAAGGCATCGCCGGTGTGCAGCTCGAGGTCGTCGCCCCGCTCGCCGCCCAGGCGCAGCCTGCCCCAGCCCGAGAGCACGCCGAACGCTTCGTGGGCGATGGAGTGGTAGTGATGGTAGTCGTAGACCCCGCCGCGCCAGCTCGGCCGCCAGCCGTTGGCGTCGAACAGCCGCTCGAAGCGCTCGGCAATCGCCTCACGGTCGAGCACCGGGCTCACACCACGCGAACGAAAGGCCAGCGTCGCCAGCCGGCTGTTGGGAATGCACCCGTCATCAGCGAACACCATCCGCTCGGGGGCAACCGGGTCGCCTTGTGCGTCGGCAAGACCCAGTTCCAGTCGCGTCTCGTCCATGATCGCTCCTCATCGGCAGGTTGGGAACCTGCCCAGAGTCTAGAAAAAGATGGCGCAGGACGAAAACGCCCCGGCACATCAGGCCGGGGCGGATCGAGCAGAGAAGCGAGGCGCTCGAAGGCGCTTACACGCCAAGGTAGTCGAGGATGCCCTCGCCGGCCTGACGCCCCTCGAACACTGCGGTGACCACCAGGTCGGAGCCGCGCACCATGTCGCCACCGGCGAAGATCTTCTCGTTGGTGGTCTGGAAGGCGTAGGCACCCTGCTCCGGCGCCAGCACGCGACCGCGCTCGTCGAGCTCGATGCCGACCTTATCGAACCAGGACGCCGGGCTTGGCTGGAAGCCGAAGGCGATGACCACCGCGTCGGCCGGCAGGATTTCCTCGGAGCCCGGCACCACCTCGGGGCGTTGGCGGCCATTCTCGTCGGGCTCGCCCAGGCGGGTACGCACGACCTTGACGCCCTCGACCTGACCCTCGCCGACCACCGCCACCGGCTGGCGGTTGAACAGGAACTCCACGCCCTCCTCGCGGGCGTTGGCCACCTCGCGCTTGGAACCCGGCATGTTCTCCTCGTCGCGGCGGTAGGCGCAGGTCACGCTGGCAGCCCCCTGGCGAATCGCCGTGCGGTTGCAGTCCATGGCGGTGTCGCCGCCGCCCAGCACCACGACTTGCTTGCCTTCCAGCGAGACGTAGTCGGCCGGATCCTTCTCGAAGCCGAGGCAGTGATTGACGTTGGCGATCAGGTAGTCGAGCGCCTTGTGCACGCCGGGCAGGTCCTCGCCGGGGAAACCGCCGGTCATGTACTTGTAGGTTCCCATGCCGAGAAATACCGCGTCGTACTCCGCGAGCAGCGCGTCGAAGTCGACGTCCTTGCCCACCTCGACGCCCAGGCGGAACTCGATGCCCATCTCCTCGAACACCGCACGACGACGCTCCATTACCGTCTTGTCGAGCTTGAACTCGGGGATGCCAAAGGTCAGCAGGCCGCCGATCTCGGGGTATTTGTCGTAGACCACCGGACGCACGCCATTGCGCACCAGGATGTCGGCGCAGCCGAGCCCCGCCGGACCGGCACCGATGATGGCGACCTTCTTGTCGGTCCAGGTGACCTGGGACATGTCCGGGCGCCAGCCCATGGCGAAGGCGGTATCGGTGATGTACTTCTCCACCGAACCAATGGTCACCGCGCCGAAGCCGTCGTTGAGCGTGCAGGCGCCTTCGCACAGGCGATCCTGCGGGCACACCCGGCCGCACACTTCGGGCAACGAGTTGGTCTTGTGCGACAGCTCGGCGGCTTCGAGGATGTTGCCCTCGGCCACTAGCTGCAGCCAGTTGGGAATGTAGTTGTGCACGGGGCACTTCCACTCGCAGTACGGGTTGCCGCAGTGCAGGCAGCGGTGCGACTGGCTGGCCGCCTCCTGGGGCTTGAACGCCTCGTAGATCTCGCCGAACTCGCGCGAACGCGTGCGCGCATCCTTCTTCTGCGGATCCTGACGCCCCACGTCGATGAACTGGAAGTCGTTTCTGGTCAAACGGTTGGGCATACTCGTGTCTCCTGGAATTCCGGCTTACTCGGGACGTCTGCGCGATTCGTCGAGCAGGCTGTTCAGGCTCGCCGCCTTGGGCTTGACCAGCCAGAAATGGCGGGCGAAGTCGCTGAAGTCGTCGAGTATCTCGCGTCCACGGGCAGAGCCGGTTTCGGCCACGAACTCCTCGATGATCTCCCGCAGGTGACGCCGATAGGCCTCCATGGCCTCGGTATTGACCCGGTGGATCTCCACCAGCTCATGGTTGTAGCGATCGACGAAGGAGCGATCCTCGTCGAGCACGTAGGCGAAGCCGCCGGTCATGCCGGCACCGAAGTTGACGCCGGTCTCGCCGAGCACCGCCACCAGGCCGCCGGTCATGTACTCGCAGCAGTGGTCGCCGGCACCCTCGATCACCGCATGGGCGCCGGAATTGCGCACGGCGAAACGCTCGCCAGCGGTACCGGCGGCGAACAGCTTGCCGCCGGTGGCGCCATACAGGCAGGTGTTGCCGATGATCGCCGTCTTGTGGCTCTCGAATCGGCTGCCCTGCGGCGGCACCAGCACGACCTTGCCGCCGTTCATGCCTTTACCCACATAGTCGTTGGCATCGCCCTCCAGGTAGAGGTTGAGGCCACGTGCGTTCCACACGCCGAAGCTCTGCCCGGCCACGCCGGTGAAGCGCAGCGTGATCGGCGCATCTTCGAGACCCGCCTCGCCGTAGTGCTTGGCCACCGCCCCGGAGGAGAGCGCCGGCACCGAGCGATCGCAGTTGGTGATGGTGAAGGCGAACTCGCCGCCGCTCTTGTCGGCAATGGCCTGCTCGATGGTGGCCAGCACCTCCTGGTTCTTGGCGCCGGGGTCGTGCGGCACGTTGCGGCTGACCTGGCAGAATTGCGGCGCATCGGCCGGCACGAAGTCGTTGGTCAGCAGCGGCGTCAGGTCGAGCTTGCGCTGGGAAGCGGTATCACCCTCCAGCACCTTTAGCAGGTCGGTGCGGCCGATCAGGTCGGTCAGCTTGCGCACGCCCAGCATAGCCAGCAGTTCACGCACTTCCTCGGCGATGAAACGAAAGTAGTTCTTGACCATGTCCACGGTGCCGCGGAAGTGCTCGTCGCGCAGGTACTGGTGCTGGGTCGCCACACCGGTGGCACAGTTGTTGAGGTGGCAGATGCGCAGGTACTTGCAGCCCAGCGCCACCATCGGCGCGGTTCCGAAGCCGAAGCTCTCGGCGCCGAGGATCGCCGCCTTGACCACGTCGAGGCCGGTCTTCAGGCCGCCATCGGTCTGCAGCCGAATCTTGTCGCGCAGGCCGTTGATGCGCAGCGCCTGGTGCACTTCGGGCAGGCCCAGCTCCCAGGGGCTGCCGGCGTGCTTGATCGAGGTCAGCGGGCTGGCCGCGGTGCCACCGTCATAGCCCGACACGGTGATCAAGTCGGCGTAGGCCTTGGCCACGCCGGTGGCGATGGTGCCGATGCCGGGCTCGGAGACCAGCTTCACCGATACCTGCGCCTCCGGGTTGACCTGCTTGAGGTCGAAGATCAGCTGCGCCAGGTCCTCGATGGAGTAGATGTCGTGGTGCGGCGGCGGCGAGATCAGCGTCACGCCGGGCACCGAGTAGCGCAGCCGCGCGATCAGGTCGTTGACCTTGCCGCCGGGCAACTGGCCGCCCTCGCCGGGCTTGGCGCCCTGGGCCACCTTGATCTGCAGCACTTCGGCGTTGACCAGGTAGGCCGGGGTGACGCCGAAGCGACCCGAGGCGATCTGCTTGATCTTGGAGCTGCGGATGGTGCCGTAGCGCGCCGGGTCCTCGCCGCCCTCGCCGGAGTTGGAGCGTCCGCCGGCCTCGTTCATGGCCTGGGCCAGCGCCTCGTGGGCCTCGGGAGAGAGCGCCCCCAGCGACATGCCGGCACTGTCGAAGCGCGGCAGCAACTCGTCGATCGACTCCACCTCTTCGAGGGGCAGTGCCGTCTCGGCGGCCTTGAGCCCCAGCAGATCGCGAATGGTCGCGGCGGGGCGCTCGTTGACCAGTTGGGCGAACTTCTTCCACTTGCGATAGTCGCCCTCCTGCACGGCCTCTTGCAGCGACTTGACCACGTCGGGGTTGTAGGCATGGTACTCGTGATCGTGCACGTACTTGAGCAGGCCGCCCTGGGCGATGCCCTTGCGCGGCGTCCAGGCGTCGCGCGCCAGCAGCTCCTGCTGCAGCTGCAGCTCGCTGAAGCCGGTGCCCTCGATGCGCGAGGCCATGCCGGAAAAGCACAGCTCGACCACCTCGGAGGAGAGTCCTACCGCCTCGAACAGCTGCGAGCCGCGGTAGGAGGCCAGCGTCGAGATGCCCATCTTGGAGAGGATTTTGTAGAGGCCCTTCTGCATGCCCTTGCGATAGTTCTCGCGGGCATCCGCCGGGTTGCCGGTGAGCTCGCCGGTGCGATGCATATCGGCCATCACCTGGTAGGCCAGCCACGGGAAGACCGCGGTGGCGCCGACGCCGAACAGCACAGCCATCTGGTGGGCGTCGCGGGCGTAGCCGGTCTCGACCACGATGTTGGCACGCGGGCGCAGCGCCAGCTTGCCCAGGTGGTGATGCACGGCGCCAACCGCCAGCGCGGCATGGATCGGCAGCTGCCCCTGCTCGAGGTGGGCATCCGACAGCACCAGAATCACCTTGCCATCGTGCACCGCGGCCTCGGCCTGGCGGCACAGCTCGACGATGGCCGCCTTGAGCCCCATCTGCTCGGGGTCGTAGCCCAGGCTCAGCTGCTGGTGCGCAAAGGTCGGATCGTCCTGCTCAAGCAGCGCGGTGAACTTGCGTGGCGACAGCACCGGCGTGGTCAGGATGATGCGGTGGGCATGCTCCGGCGTGGCCTTGAATACGTTGAGCTCGGCACCGATGCAGGTCTCCAGCGACATCACGATCGCTTCGCGCAGCGGATCGATCGGCGGATTGGTGACCTGGGCGAACTTTTGGCGGAAGTAGTCGGTCAGCAGACGCTGCTTGCGCGACAGCACCGCCATGGGAGTATCGTCACCCATCGAGCCCACCGCCTCCTGGCCACTCTCGGCCAGCGGGCGCAGCACCTGGTCACGCTCCTCGAAGCTGACCTGGAACATCTTCTGCCAGGTCTTGACCTGCTCGGCGTCCATGTTCTGGAAGCTGGCCAGCTCGGTCAGGGCCGATTCGAGGTAGTGGGCTTCCTCTTTCAGCCAGCGCTTGTAGGGGTAGGCGGACTGCAGGCGCTCGTCGATGTCCGCGGTGTGCAGCACCTCGCCGGTGTGAGTATCCACGGCGAGTATTTGGCCCGGGCCGACGCGTCCCTTGGCCACTACATCCTCGGGCTTGTAGTCGTAGGTGCCGATCTCCGAAGCCAGGGTGATGTAGCCGTTCTTGGTGATCACCCAGCGCGCCGGACGCAGGCCGTTGCGGTCGAGCATGCAGACCGCCTGGCGGCCGTCGGTCATGACCAGCCCGGCCGGGCCGTCCCACGGCTCCATGTGCATGGAGTTGTACTCGTAGAAGGCGCGCAGTTCGCCGCTCATGGTCTCGACGTTCTGCCAGGCCGGCGGCACCATCATGCGCACCGCGCGGTGCAGCTCCATGCCGCCCATCAGCAGAACCTCGAGCATGTTGTCCATGCTCGATGAATCGGAACCCACGGTATTGACGATCTCGTCGAGTTCGGCGATGTCGGGCAGTCGCTCGTTGACGAAGTTCTCCTTACGCGAGTTCGCCCAGCTACGGTTGGCCTCGATGGTGTTGATCTCGCCGTTGTGCGCGAGCAGGCGGAACGGCTGGGCCAGCGGCCAGCGCGGCTCGGTATTGGTGGAGAAGCGCTGGTGGAAGACGCAGATGGCGGTCTCGAGGCGCTCGTCGCCCAGGTCCTGGTAAAAGGTCGGCAGGTCCACCGGCATCATCAGGCCCTTGTAGGAGACGACCTGGGACGACAGCGAGCAGACGTAGAAATCCTCCTCGTCGCGCAGCATCTGCTCGGCGCGACGACGGGCCATGAACAGGTCGACGTCGAAACGCGCGGCATCGCCGAGCTTGCCCGGCTCGACGAACAGATGCCGGATGCGCGGCAGGCAGGCACGCGCGATGGGACCGCAGTAGGAGGGATCGACCGGCACGTCGCGCCAGCCGCGGATGACCAGGCCGCAGGCGCGCAGCTCGCCCTCGAGAATGCCGCGCGCACGCGCCTCCTTGGCGTCGTCGTCGGGCAGGAACACCGCCCCCACGGCGAACAGGTCGCCGAGTTCGACGCCCAGCGACTCGGCGGCGACTTCGCGCATGAAGCCCTCAGGCATCTTGAGCAACAGGCCACAGCCGTCACCGGTCTTGCCATCGGCGGCAATCCCGCCGCGATGAGTCATGCAGGTGAGCGATTCGATGGCGGTACGCAGCAGATCGTGGCTGGCCTGCCCTTCCATATGCGCGATCAGGCCGAATCCACAGTTGTCACGGAACTCGCCTGGTTGATGAAGGCCTCGGTTCATGGGCGTGCCTCAAAGAGTGTCTATTGACCAAACGGCATCAGTTGTGTATTTTGGTATGTTTTCTTTTTATTCTGGCTGTCGAGAACAGCCTGCTGCCGTCGCGTAAAAAGGACGACCAGCATAGACACTTACTGCCCTGCCGCGCAATCTCCCGCCTTCCCGCCCACTGGCAAAACCTTCGTCAAATCCGCAACTTGCTGAATGAACTAAAACAAAAAAAACCACCAGTTCAAAGACTTGCGTGGCTCATAAACGGATTGCAAACGGACAAAACAGAGCTTACGACTTTAGTCGATAATCGGCCTTTTTCCCCATGCCGATACGGCATGAGGCATACGGATTCAATGCTGAAAGTGCAAAGCGGTCACTAGGCACCGACATACTGGACCACGTAAAAAAGCCGCACGAGTCTTCGTGCGGCCTGCTGGGCGTCGTACCGGCCAGAGCGAAAAGAGCGAAGCGAGATGCGGTCAGTGGCGAGGAAAGGCCGCCAACAGCTCCTCGAGCAGCGGCTGAGGGGTTTCATCGTGGATCACCGCCCGGCCTGGTGTCTCGAGCAGGACAAGGCGCAGGCGCGAGTCGACGTTCTTCTTGTCCAGGCGCATCCGCACGAGGAAATCCTCGACCCCCATGTCGGCGGGAGCCGCCAGCGGTAGACCGGCCGAGGCAATGATGGCGGCGATACGCTCGACCTCCGCTGCGGCCAGCCAGCCGAGACGTTGCGACAGCTCGGCGGCCATCAGCATGCCCGCCCCCACCGCCTCGCCGTGTAGCCACTTGCCATAGCCTTGGTGCGCTTCGATGGCGTGACCGAAGGTGTGTCCCAAGTTGAGCAGGGCTCGTACGCCTTGCTCGGTTTCATCCGCTGCGACGATCTCAGCCTTGAGCTGGCAGCTGCGCTCGATGGCCCAGGCCAGCGCCTGGGGCTCAAGGGCTCTCAACGCAGTCATCTCACCCTCCAGCCAGGCCAGGAAATCGGCGTCGCGGATCAGGCCGTACTTGATCACCTCGGCGAGCCCTGCCGAGAGCTCCCTGGCCGGCAGGGTTTTCAGGGTATCGGTATCGATCAGCACCGCCCGCGGCTGCCAGAAGGCACCTATCATGTTCTTGCCCAGCGGATGGTTGACGCCGGTCTTGCCACCCACCGAGGAGTCCACCTGGGAGAGCAGCGTGGTAGGCACCTGGAGGAAGGCGACGCCGCGCTGGTAACAGGCGGCGGCGAACCCGACCATGTCGCCTATCACGCCGCCCCCCAGGGCAATCAGGGTGCAGCGGCGATTGAACCCGGCTTCCAGCAGCGCGTCCCAGATGCGGCCGACGCTGGCCAGGGTCTTGGTCGCCTCGCCGTCGGGCAATACCAGCTCGCGCACCTCGGCATCGGCGGGCAGCCCTTCACGCAGGCGCGCCAGGTACAGGGGCGCCACCGTCTCGTTGGTCACGACCATGACCTGGCGCCCGGCCAGATAAGGCGCGAGGCAGGCGGAATCGCCCAGCAGGCCGGTGCCGATATGGATGGGGTAGCTGCGCTCGCCCAACGCCACCTGCAGGCGCCGGCTCGCTTGGGGTTCGCTCGTGAACATGGTCAGGCCTTGGCTTGTAGGGGGTCGATGATTCGCTGCACGCGACGCACGATCTCGTTGACCACGGCGCGCGGACTGCGCCGGTCGGTACGCACCACGACATCGGCCGTGGCACGGTAGAGCGGATCGCGCAGCTCGAACATCTCGCGCAGCACCTGCTCGCGGTCAGGACGCTGCAGCAGGGGGCGATTGCGATCCTTGGCCACGCGCTTGAGCTGCTGCTCGACGGTGGTGAAGAGATAGATCACGGTGCCCCGCTCGCGCAGCCGCCGGCGGTTCTCCTCACGCAGCACCGCGCCTCCGCCGGTGGCGAGAACCACGCCCTCGAGCGCGGTCAGCTCCTCGATCATCTGCATCTCGCGCTGGCGAAAGCCCGCTTCGCCCTCGACGTCGAAGATCCACGGAATGTCGGCACCGCAGCGGGCCTGAATCTCATGGTCGCTGTCGAAGAAGTCGCGGGAAAGCTCGGCCGCCAGAAGGCGGCCGATGGTGCTCTTGCCGGCCCCCATGGGGCCGACCAGTATCAAATTGGGCAAGTCCTGCATCAGCGAATCGCCAGGCCGTCCTCGAGTATCCGTGGAGTGATGAACACCAGCAGCTCCACTTTCTGGTTGCTCGACTCATTGTACCGGAAAAGCCTACCCAGCACAGGCAGGTCCCCCAGGAACGGCGTCTTGGCCAGACGGCTGAGCTGCTCGGTGGTGAGGATGCCGCCCAGCACCACCGTCTCGCCATTGTCGACCAGCACCTGGGTCTCGATGCGGTTGGTGTCGATGGGCGGCGCCTGGCCCGGCGCCGCCTCGCGGAAGCTGTCGTTCTTGACCACCAGATCCATGATGATGCGGTTGTCCGGCGTGATCTGCGGCGTCACTTCGAGCGACAGCTCGGCCTCCTTGAACTCGGTCTGCGGCACATTGCCCTCGCCGATGGACTGGAAGGCGCGCTCCTCGCCCTGGATGATGGTCGCCTTGCGCTGGTTGGCGGTGATCACGCGGGGCTGAGAAATCGTCTGGCTCTTGTTCTCGCTCTCCAGCGCGCGCAGCTCGAGGTCGAGCAGGATGTCGCCGGAGAGATAGCCGAAACTGAAGCTGGTCATGGGGTTGGCACTACCCAGGTCAACCGCGAGCCCGCCGCGCTCGAAGCGGCTGCCGGTGGGGTCGTCGAACTCACCGGTGAATTGCCCGCGACTATCGCGCTGGCCGGTGAGGCCATCGCCGAAACCGGCGATCGGCGTGCCGGTCGAGGCCCCGCCCAGGTTGAAGCGGCTGCCACCGCCTGAGGCCCCCCAGTTGACGCCGAGTTCCTGGGTCACGCCGTCGCGGGCGATGACGATGCGCGCCTCGATCTGCACCTGGCGCACGGCGACATCGAGCTGGTCGAGCGTGGCGAGGATCTCCTGGATCTGATCGGCGGTATCCTGGATCAGCAGTGTGTTGGTGCGCCCGTCCACCGCCACCCGACCACGCTCCGAGAGCAGACCGAAGCCCTCGCCGCCCCGCAGCAACTGGGCCAGATCTTCCGCGCGCGCATACTTGACCTGCACGTACTCCGACACCAGCGGCGCCAGCGTCTCGGCCTGGGCCCGCGCCTCCAGCTGCTGACGCTCGATATTGGCCAGCTCGCTGGCCGGCGCCACGACGATGACATTGCCTTCCTGGCGACTGGCCAGGCCATGGCTCTTGAGCACCAGATCCAGCGCCTGGTCCCACGGCACGTCCTCAAGGTTGAGGGTCACCTCGCCGGTCACGCTGTCGCTGGCAACCAGGTTGAGTCCAGTGAAGTCGGCGATGATCGCCAGCACCGAGCGCACCTCGATGTTCTGAAAATTGAGCGTGATGCGCTCGCCGGTGTAGGGAAACTGCTGGCGTACGTGCTGCTCGCGCTCCTGCGGGGTGATCGGTTGCGCCTCGATGGTGAGCTGGCGTCCGCTCTGGGTGGATAGCATGGCGAATTCGTCATTGCCTTCTATCTCGAGAGTGACGCCGTCGCGGCCGACACGCGGCGTGATACGGCGTATCGGTGTGCCAAAGTCGCTGACATCGAGCACCTGGTTGTGCGCCTCCGGCAGTTCGACACCGCTGAGCTCGGCGACGATGCGATGGCGGCTCGGCTCGCGTACCCGGGCCTCGACGCCGGCACGGTCGAAGGTGACGATCAATCGCCCCGCTCCCTCCTGGCCGCGGCGAAAATCGATATCGGTAATGGTCGGACTGGCACCCGTGGCGGCCGCTGCGGACCGGGAAGATGCGGCCGGCGTACTGCTCGCCGCCGGTGTGGCCGAGACGGACGCGCCCCCACCTATGGCCAGCCTCAACCGGTCGCCCTGCTGCACGGTATCGTAGGGCAGCGGACCTTCCATATTAAAGACCAGACGCGTGCGCGAGCCGGCTTCCAAGGCGGTGACCTGTTCGACGCCGCCGACCCCAAGGTCGATGTTGCGTCGCTCCAATGCATTGGTCGTATCCACCAAGTCGATGGTCAGTCGCGCCGGCGCGTCCAGCCGATAGCCACGAACTTCCGGTACGCCGCCGCTGAAGGTCAGGTCGACCAGCAGCTCACCTCGCTCGCCCTGGCGAAAGTCCAGATCGGTGAGCGTGGTGGCCGCCAGGGCAGGCATCGCCGCCAACACCAGGCAGAGTATCGTCAGTGTGCGAATCACATGTTTCATCGTTGCCCTACTCCTGCCTGTTTCAAGTGCCCTGCCACGAGCGACCGCGAACGCTGTCAGCGCTTCGTCTCTTCCAATGCCATGCGTGTCGTGCGCTCCATCCAGCCGCCCCCACCGGTGGGCACCAGCTCCACCAACTGTACCGTCGAATCGGTGATGCTGACGATGCGACCATGATTGCGACCCAGGTAGTTGCCGGTGCGCAGGCGGTGCACCTCGCCCTCGGGCTCCCTGACCAGGGCATGGGTCTGCCCCCTCATGGTCAGAATGCCCACCAGACTCAGCGCCTCGAGGTCGTATGCCTCGAGCGGCTCCCGCTGCCGCTCGAAGTCGGGCGTCAGGTCGCTATCGCCTGCTGGCGCCTGCTCCGGCTCCGGCAACTGGGGGCGGAAAGGACTGCGATGATCGCTGGCCTCGTAGGGTACCGACTCGTAGCGGGGCACCTCCGGCATCTCCAGCACTCGCGGCGCGCCCGGATTGGCGCGGATATCGCTCAGCCGCCGGTCCAGTTCGCCCAGACGGGGATCGGCACAGCCCACCAGCAGCAGGCCGACCGTGAGCGCCACCGACACTTGCTTCATGGCGTCGCCTCCTCATCGGCCTGGGCACGGTAGCTGTATGTTCGCGCCAGCATCGACAGCCGCAGACGATCGCTGCCCTCCACCGGCGCCAGGATGAAATCATGCAGCGTGACGATTCGCGGCAGCGCCGCCACGCTGGCCAGGAAGCCGGCGATATGGTGGTACTCTCCCTCCACCTGGATGTCGAACGGACGCTCGATGTAGAAATCACGCTCGACGGTGCTGCGCAAGCGAATGAAGTCGATGCTCAGGTGATGGTTGAGGGCGCTCTCGCTGATGCTGTCGATCAGCGAGGGAATCTCCGCGCCGGAGGGCAGCATCGCCATGAGTTCGTCCATGCGCGACTCGAGCTGGGCCAACTGCTCGAGCATGTCGGGCAGGCGAGCGGCCTGGGCGGCGCGATTGCGATAGTCGAGCAGAAGCCGCTCCTCCTCCGCTGTGGCGCGCTCGAGCTCGGCCGCCTTGGGGCCTGCCAGGTACCAGTAGGTACCGGCAAAGGTCACGCCGAGGACCAGCAGACAGCACAGCCATTGCAGCAACAGCGGCCAGGCGCCGGACTCCTTCAGGTCCAGCCCACGCCAGTCAACTTCGCGAAGACGGCGTATCTCGGCGCGCAGGTTCATGGCCCGCCCTCCTCTTCATCCCCCGGAGGCGGCATGCCGTCGGCGAGCTGCGTCACGCCGAGACTGAAGCGTCGCCGCGCACCGCCGTCGGACTCCACTTCCGACAGCACCGGCTCGGAGAAGGCCGGCGCTGCCTGCAGCGCGCGCATCTGCTCCGAAACACGGTGATTGCTCTCGGCGCGCCCGGTCAGGCGCAGCTGGTCGCCCTGGCGACTCAGCTGAACGTAGTGCACCCCGTCGACCAGGCTCAGCGTGAGGTCACGAAAGACCTCGACCGTCTGCGCACGTCCCTGCTGCAGATCACCGAACACCTGGACCTGACCGATCATGCGCTCGCGTATGGCTTCATACTCGCCGATCGAACGGATATCGCCATCGAGCTGCTGCATGCGGGCCTGTATATGTGCATTGCGCTCGCGCTGAGCGTCCAGTGCGGCGTCGTAGTGATAGGTCAGACCCAGACCACCTGCCCCACCGAGCACAGCCATGAACGCCAGGGCCAGATAGAAGCGGCGACTGCGGCGAGCCCGTTGCTGCTCACGCCAGCCCAGCAGGTTGATTTCGATGGTCATGACGGGGACCTCATGGCGAGGCCGCAGGCGGTGACCATGGCCGGCGCATCGCTGGCCAACGTCTGGACGTCGATACGCGAATTTATCCTCATGCGCAGGAAGGGGTTGGCGATAACCACCTGCATCGCACTCTCACGGGCGAGCCGCTCGGCAAGGCCGGGGATGACACTGGAGCCACCGGCCAGCACCATGCGCCGCACCTCCTGCTTGCGACCCGCGGTGTAATAGAGCTGAAGCGAGCGTCCGACCTGCTGGACCAGGGTATCGATGAAAGGCTCGAGCACGCTGGTCCGGTAATCCTCCGGCAGACCGCCGCGCTTCTTGGCCAGGCCGGCCTCTTCCAGCGTCAGGCCATAGCGCGCCCGTATCTCCTCGGTAAGCTGGCGCCCGCCGAAGACAGTGTCGCGACTGTAGACGATGCGCCCACCGCGTAGCACGTGAAAGGCGTTCATGGTGGCCCCGATGTCGACCAGCGCCACACAGTCGTCATCGCCGGCGGCCGGCGGCAGCTGTTGGCGTAGCTCGCCGAAGGCGCGCTCCATGGCGAAAGTCTCGACGTCCACCGCCGCCGGCGACAGCCCGGACTGGTGCAGGGCATCGGTGAGCTGGACGACATCCTGCTGGCGGCATGCCACCAGCAACACGTCTTGCTGATCGCCGTAGCGGGCATTGAGCCCCAACCGCTGGAAATCGAAGGCGACCTCGCTGAACGGAAACGGAATGTGCTTGTCTGATTCGAGTTGAATACGCGCTTCGATCTCGTCATCGTTGAGCGAAGCGGGTAGCGTCAGGGTCTTGGTGATGGCGGCGCTGGCCGGCACCGCGGCCGCAGCCAGCCGGGAGGAGGGCTTGGCACTCTCGACCGCGCGGCGCAGCGCATCGGCCACTTCGCCCATATCGCGAATGCGTCGCTCGACCACGGCACCTTCGCGCAGCGGCCTGACGGCATAGCTTTCGATCTGGTAATGGGAGCCCACTCGCTTGAGCTCGATCAGCTTGACCGTTGCCGAGGTGATATCGACACCGATCAACCCCTTGCCGGAGGGTCTGAGTCGCATCAATCGTTGCCCTTGCGTAAGCCATCGCGATAGTCGCTAGTTATCATCCCGCTCTTGTATGCCTTGTGCACCGGAGCGCGAAGGCTGAGAAAGATCATACCCGCATTACTAGGAACGAGGTTACATGATAATTCGTCACTGCACACAAAGTTGGACGGGGCGGAGTCTCAACGCTGGTGGCGAACGGCTCAGGTTCTCTATAATGGCCCCCACGCCAATGAAGGCACACTTTCATCGCCATCCCCTTCCTGCTCTCACCACGGATAACGCCTTTTCATGAAGTGGATAAAGACTCTGGTTCTTTCGGCCTTCTGGTTACTGGTCTCGCTATTCGCCGCGGCCCTGCTCAGCGTCGCCGGCGCAGCCCTCTATTTCTCGCCGGGCCTGCCCGACGTTCGCCAGTTGCAGGATTTCGAACTGCATACCCCGCTGCGCATCTTCACCCGTGACGGCAAGCTGATCGGCGAGTACGGCGAGGAACGCCGCATGCCGGTCACCTTCGACGAGATTCCGGAGGACTTCCTCCAGGCCCTGCTGGCCGCCGAGGATGCCTCTTTCTTCGATCATCGTGGGGTCGATCCCAAGGGCCTGGCGCGCGCCGCCCTGGAGCTGGTCGCCAGCGGTGACATCCAGTCGGGCGGCTCCACCATTACCATGCAGGTGGCGCGAAACTACCTGCTGACGCTGGATCGAACCTTCACCCGCAAGATCCGCGAGATCCTGCTGGCACTGGAGATGGAGACCATCCTGTCGAAAGAGGAGATCCTCGAGCTCTACGTCAACAAGATCTTCCTCGGCCACCGTGCCTACGGCATCGCCGCCGCCGCGGAGGTCTACTACAACAAGCCACTCGACGAGCTGTCGCTGGCGCAGAAGGCGATGATCGCCGGGCTGCCCAAGGCGCCGTCGTCGTTCAACCCGCTGGCCAACCCCGAGCGTTCGTTGATCCGCCGCAACTGGATCCTCTACCGCATGCGCGAGCTCGGCTACATCGACCAGGCCACCTACGAGGCCGCCGTGCAGGAGCCCACCACTGCCCGTCGCTACGTGGCGCAGGTCGAGGTAGATGCCGATTACGTGGCGGAGATGGCACGCCAGTACGCCATCGAGCGCTTCGGCGAAGAGGCCTACACCGGCGGCTACCGCATCCACACCACGCTAGACAGCGACCTGCAGCCCTTTGCCCGCGAGGCCCTGGCCCGCGGTCTGATCGATTACGATACCCGCCACGGCTGGCGTGGGCCGGAGGAGCGCGACATTCCCGCCAGCCTGGCCGAGGCCCAGGAGCGCACCGAACGCCGCGGCCTGGAAGAGGAGCTCGACGAGTCCCCCGAGATCATGCAGACCGCCCGCCAGGCTGCGCAGCGCAGCCAGACGCGCATCGAGGGCATCGAGGGCGACGTCAGCAACTGGCTGCGCGTACTCGAGCGCACGCCGGGCTTCGGCCCCCTGCAGCCCGCCATCGTGGTCGAGAGCCAGGGTCGCGAGATGCGCGTACTGAGCCGGGAAGGCGAACTCGTCACCCTGGACTGGGATGGCCTCTCCTGGGCACGCGAGTACCGCAGCCCGCGGGCACGCGGCGCCGAGCCAAGCTCCGCCGCCGAGATCGCCGATACCGGCGACCTGGTGCGCATCCTGCAACGCGACGACGGCAGCTGGCGTCTCTCCCAGCGCCCCGACGCCGAGGGTTCGCTGGTGGTAATGAACCCCAGCAACGGCGCGATTCTGGCCCTGCAAGGCGGCTTCAGTTTCAATGCCAGCAAGTTCAACCGTGCCGTCCAGGCGCAGCGTCAGTCGGGCTCGATCTTCAAGCCCTTCGTCTATCTCGCCGCTCTCGACACCGGCCTGATGACCGCCTCCTCGGTGGTCAACGACGCGCCGGTGGTGATGCAGGACGGCAGCGACGAGGTCTGGCGACCGGTGAACTCCAGCGGCGACTTCCTCGGCCCGACCCGTCTCCGCGTGGCGCTGGCACGTTCACGCAACCTGGTGACGATCCGCATCCTGCAGACCCTTGGTCTCGACAACACCATCGAGTACCTGGAGGGCTTCGGCTTCAGCCCGAACCGGCTACCGCGGGGCCTGTCACTGGCGCTTGGCAGTGCCGACCTGACGCCGCTGGAGATGACCAACGCCTATGCAGTTTTGGCCAACGGCGGCTTCCAGGTCTCCCCCTGGTTCATCGAGCGCGTCACCCGTGGCAGCGACGACCAAGTCATCAGCGAAGCCCGCCCCGCCATCGCCTGCCGCGACTGTCGCGAGGGGCAGACCGAGGTCGAAATCGACGGCCAGCGCTACGATGTGGCGCCCCAGGTCGCTGACCCGACGGCCGTCTATATTCTGCGCGACATGCTGCGCGACGTGATCGAGAGCGGCACCGGACGCGCCGCACTGTCGCTCAATCGCAGCGACGTGGTGGGCAAGACCGGCACCACCAACGGCTTCCGCGACGCCTGGTTCGCTGGCTACAACGACGATCTGGTCGCTACCGTATGGGTCGGCAAGGACGATAACGAGTCGATTGCCGAGTATGGCGGCAATGCCGCCCTGCCCATCTGGATCGACTTCATGGGCAGCGCGTTGGAGGGGCGTCCCGAGGCCTTGCCCGAAGAGCCCGAGGAGCTGGTCAGGGCGCGCATCGACGAGCAGACCGGGCGACGCCTGGCCGATGGCCAAGCCGGGGGAATCACTGAAATATTTCATCCCGATCACCTGCCCGACATGGAGCCGCGCCGGATCGAGCAGGAGATCGAGCAACGCAGCGGCTCGCAGGGTACCGGCAGCTACGAAGCGATCTTCTGAACAAAAAGCATTTTTCTAACGGAGTGTATGTGCGAGGGCGGCAGGGACGCCGCCCACCGTCTTGCCAACCGTCATACAGCCGCTCACCCAGGCGGTCCGTTACCGGGACAACAGGACAGGTTCGTTGCTATGCCACGCCTTCTACCATGGTGCTTCATTGGCCTGACGCTATTGCCGGGCACCGCCCTCGCCAACAGTGTCTTCTATGCGCCTCCGCAACCCAAAGAGGACAGCCCCACCTTCAGCGGCGAAGCCGAGCTCGGCTACACTCACCTTTCAGGCAACACCAATAGCCAGACCCTGATCGGCAAGAGTCGCCTGACCTGGCTGACGGGGCGCTTGACCCACACGCTGCGCGCCGAGGTACGCAACGTGGCCCGCGATGGCGAGACCAGTGCCGAACAATATCTGCTCTCGGGCCGGGAACGCTACGACTTCAGCGGGCCGCACTATCTGTTCGGCTTCGCTCGCTGGGAGAAGGACCGCTTCAGCGGCTACGACCAGCAAATCACCACCATCGGCGGCTACGGGCGCGACGTCATCGACACCGGTCGACATCGCCTCTCGCTCGAGGGAGGGCCGGGATTCCGCCACGATCAGTTCGAGGACGGCGGAAGCGACAGCCTCGGCGTGATCTACAGCGCCCTGGACTATCAGTGGACCTTCTCCGACTACTCTCATCTGCGCCAGGAGATGTCGGTGGAAGCGACCGACAAGAACACCACGTCGCGGTCGGTGTCGTCACTCACGGCAAAGCTCAACTCACGACTCTCGCTGCGCCTCTCTCACGAGATCAAGCACAACTCCAGCCCACCCGAGACGGCGGATGCGAATACCGATCACACCAGCAACGTGACCCTGCTCTACAGCTGGTAAACCCACCTCAATACGCCCAACATGCAGTACGCCGGCCCGAAGGCCGGCGCACTGCTGCGTCAGTCGTTGCACGTTCCAGCGTCAGCCGCCGTAGACGTCATCCACGGTCTTCAGCGGATAGTGCGCCGGGTAGGGACGACGCGCCACCCCGGAATCCACCGCGGCCTGGGCCACCGCCGCCGGGATCCGCTCCAACAGCCGCACGTCGACCGGCGTGGGGATGATGTACTCGGGGCCGAACGCCATGTGATCGCGCTCATAGGCGTCGAGCACCGCCTGGGGGACCGGCTCGCGAGCCAGGTCCTTGAGCGCATGCACCGCCGCCACCTTCATCTCCTCGTTGATGCGCGTGGCACGCACGTCCAGCGCCCCGCGGAAGATGAACGGGAAGCCCAGCACGTTGTTGACCTGGTTGGGGTAATCGGAGCGACCGGTGGCCATGATCACGTCGGGGCGCGCCTCGCGTGCCACGTCGGGATGAATCTCCGGATCGGGGTTGGTACAGGCGAAGACGATGGGGTTCGGCGCCATCTTGCGCATGTGCTCGGCGGTCATCAGGTTGGGACCGGAAAGGCCGATGAACACATCGGCGCCCTCGATGGCATCGTCCAGCGTGCGCTTGTCGGTGTCCACCGCGAAGACCGCCTTGTAGGGGTTGAGCCCCTCACGGCCGGCATGGATCACGCCGCGACGATCGAGCATTATCAGATTCTCGGAGCGAGCCCCGCAGGAAACCAGCAGCTTCATGCAGGCGATCGCCGCCGCGCCGGCACCCAGGCAGACGATCTTGGCCTCCTCCAGGCGTTTGCCGGCGATCTCCAGCGCATTGAGCATGCCGGCCGCGGTGACGATGGCGGTGCCGTGCTGATCGTCGTGGAACACGGGAATACTGCACTGCTCGATCAGCGCCTGCTCGATCTCGAAGCACTCGGGGGCCTTGATGTCCTCGAGGTTGATGCCGCCCCAAGTGTCGGCGATGCGCGCCACGGTATCGATGAAGGCCTGCGGACTCTCGGCATTGACCTCGACATCCACCGAGTTGATGCCGGCAAAGCATTTGAACAGCACGCCCTTGCCTTCCATCACCGGCTTGCTGGCCAGCGGCCCCAGGTTGCCCAGGCCGAGAATCGCGCTGCCGTCGGAGATCACTGCCACAAGGTTGCCCTTGCCGGTGTAGCGATAGGCGTTCTCCGGATCGCGAGCGATCTCGCGCACCGGCTCGGCGACACCAGGACTGTAGGCCAGGGAGAGATCACGAGCGGTAGCGGTGGGCTTGGTCAGTTCCACGGAGAGCTTTCCGGGAATGGGCTTGGCGTGATAATCCAGCGCTGCCTGCTTCTTGGCGTCTGTCATGCTGAGAGTCCGGTATCCATACTTTTGGGTAAGGGCCTCTACAATATAGAAAAACCTTCCATTACTCAACAAGCGCACCATTCGCCGCTTTTGAACGCTCGTTCGCGAACAATCGCTACCATTTACTGCAACTTATACCAGACACTGCAACCATAACCCTTTCCTTATCACCCGCCGGCATCTTCCCTTGCCCCAGAACGAGAAAACCCGCCGTGAAGGCGGGTTTTCGAGGCGTATCGCCGTAGCAGGGCGAATCAGCCACGCTTGATGGCGGCACCGAAACGCTTGTTGAAACGCTCGACGCGGCCGCCGGTGGTAGCCTGCTTCTGCTTGCCGGTGTAGAAAGGATGGCACTGGGAGCAGACGTCCAGTGACAGGTCATGGCCGGCAGTAGTGCCGACCTCGAAGGTCGCGCCGCAGGAACAGGTCGCGGTGACCATCTTGTAATCCGGGTGAATACCTTGTTTCATCTTGAGCCTCATGGAGCGGTATGCCGCCACCTGATCCATTGCCAGGCACCGCATACGGGTTGTCTGTCGTCGCTACTCGTTCAACATTAGTCGTTCAACCAACCGGTAGCCGCCAGGCCTGCTTCTCGAAAGCCAGGTGCCACGACGGCCGGATATTCTAGCAGAGCCGACGCCGGAGGCCAATTGCTCGATTCCCCCTCTTCGCCTCCGCCTCGCGTGCTGCGCGTGGCGGTGCCCACGCCCCTGAGGCGCCTGTTCGATTACCGCCCGTGCCGCGAAGCGCCCCCCGGCGGGTGGCAGGCAGGCTTGCGCGTTCGAGTGCCCTTCGGACGCCGCCAGGTGGTCGGCGTGGTGATGGAGTGCGACAACCGCAGCGACTACCCCCTGGACCAGCTGAGACCGGTGGAGGCCTGGCTGGACGCCGAGCCGCTACCCGAGGACTGGCTTTGGCTGTGCCGCTTCACCGCGCGCTACTATCAGCATTCTCTGGGTGACACCCTGCATCAGGCGATGCCCGTGCTGCTGCGCCAGGGTCGCCCGCTGGCCGGACGTCAGCGCGAGCACTGGCGGGCCCTGGCCGCTAGCCGTGATGGCGATGCGCGCCTGCGCCGCGCGCCGCGCCAGGCCGAGCTGCTGTCCATGCTGCGCCAACACCCCCATGGACTGCCCACCCAGGCGATCGTGGCCCAGGGCTTTACTCGCGACCAACTACTTTCGCTGGTGGAGAAGGCGCTGGCCGAACGGCACGAGATACCGCTCGCCGGCGCCGCACCCGCCACGACCCAGCTGCTGGCCGAGCCGGCGCTACCGCTCAACCGCGAGCAAGCCACGGCACTGGCGGCGATTCATGAACGCTTCGATGCCTTTCATCCCTGCCTGCTGCATGGCGTCACCGGCAGCGGCAAGACCGAAGTCTACCTGCAGCTGATCGAGGCGGTAGTCGCTCGCGGACGCCAGGCGCTGCTGTTGGTGCCCGAGATCGGCCTGACGCCGCAGACCCTGGCACGTTTTCGCAGTCGCTTCCGGGTAGCGGTGGTGGCACTGCACTCGGGACTCACCGACAACGAGCGCCTCGACGCCTGGGAAGCAGTGGCCAGCGGTCGCGCACCCATTGTCATCGGCACCCGCTCAGCAATCTTCGTGCCGCTGGCACGGCCCGGCGCGATCATCGTCGACGAGGAGCATGACGGCTCGTTCAAGCAGCAGGACGGGCTGCGCTACCACGCTCGCGACCTGGCCGTGGCCCGCGCCAAGCACCACGACATCCCGCTGGTGCTGGGCAGCGCCACACCGTCGCTGGAGAGCCTCTACCATGCCGAGCGCGGCAACTACCGGCACCTGCGCCTGACCCGCCGCGCCAGCCGCTACGCCCCGGCCCGGCTGGAGCTGATCGACCTGCGCGGCCGTCAGCGCCAGGGCGGCCTGATCCCGCCGACGATCGAGGCGATTCGCGAGACGCTCGCGGCCGGACATCAGGTGCTGGTGTTCATCAACCGCCGCGGTTTCGCGCCGACGCTGGCCTGTCACACCTGCGGCTGGCTGGCCGACTGTGACGCCTGCGACGCGCACATGACGCTGCATCGCCAGCCACCGATGCTGGCCTGCCATCACTGCGACAAGCACCGTCCGGTGCCGGATGCCTGTCCCGAGTGCGGCAGCGCCGACCTGCGCCCACTGGGCAGCGGTACCGAGCGCACCGAAGAGACCCTGGCGGCGCTCTTCCCAAAGGTACCGGTTCACCGTATCGATCGCGACAGCACGCGGCGGCGCGATGCCTTCGAGCAGACCCTCGGCGAGGTGAGGCGCGGTGCCCCCTGCCTGCTGGTCGGAACCCAGATGCTGGCCAAGGGACACCACCTGCCCCACGTCACGCTGGTGGTCGTGGTCAACGCCGACGCCGGGCTCTATGCCAGCGACTTCCGCGCCCTGGAGCACAGCGCCCAACTGCTCACCCAGGTTGCCGGCCGCGCCGGCCGCGCCGCGCATCCCGGTCGCGTGCTGGTGCAGACCCTGCACACCGACGATCCGCACCTGCGGCTGCTCGCCGAGCACGGCTACGACGCCCTGGCCGGCCAGCTGCTTGCCGAGCGTCGCGCCGCCGCGCTGCCGCCCTTCCGCCACCTCGCCCTACTGCGCCTGGAAAGCCCGCGCGAGGAAGCGGCCACCTCACTCGGCCGCGAAGCAGCCTCCCTGATGCGTCAGTGGGTCGCCGAGCACGCCCCCGACGTGAGCTGCCTGGGGCCGGTACCGGCGCCCATGGAGCGGCGCCAGAACCGCTACCATGTCCACCTGCTGCTCAGCGCCGGCCGGCGCAGCCAGCTGCATGCTGCCTGTGCCCGACTCACCGTCTGGCTCGAGGCCTCGCCCGAGGCGCGCCGGGTGCGCTGGTCGCTGGACGTCGACCCGCAGACACTCAGCTGAACGTGCGGCCTTTAAAGCCGCGGCACAATTGCCGATAATGGTCGACCAGCCCCATTTTCTTCGTGGCCGCGCCCTTCGCGAGTGCCTCTGGCTTCGTCATCACCTCGTGCGCCCGTCGCAACAGGACATAACCGCTTCATGAAAGAGACGATCATCTCCCTGCTCGAGAACGCCCTCGATACGCTCAAGCAGCAAGGCACGCTGCCCGCCGATATCGCACCGACCATCAAGGTCGATCCGACCAAGGACAAGGCCCATGGCGACTATGCCAGCAACCTGGCGCTGCTGTTGGCCAAGCCGGCCGGCCGCCAGCCTCGTGAGCTGGCCGAGACGCTGATCGCGGCGTTACCCGAGAGCGACGCCGTGGAAAAGGTGGAGATCGCTGGCCCCGGCTTTATCAACTTCTTCGCCGCCACCGATGCCGCAGCTCAGGTCGTGCGCCAGGTGCTCGACGCCGGCGATACCTTCGGCCGCAGCCTGGCCGGACGCGGCCAGAAGGTCCAGGTCGAGTTCGTCTCCGCCAACCCCACCGGGCCGCTGCACGTCGGCCATGGGCGTGGTGCCGCCATTGGCGACTGTATCAGCCGGCTGCTCGAAGCCACCGGCTTCGATGTGACTCGCGAGTTCTACTACAACGACGCCGGCGCCCAGATCGCCAACCTGGCGCTGTCCGTGCAGGCCCGCGCCAAGGGCCTCACGCCCGATGACGACGCCTGGCCCGAGGACGGCTACCGCGGCGACTACATCATCGAGGTGGCCAACGATTACCTGGCCGGCGAGACGGTCCACGCCGACGACCGTCACGTCATCGCCAAGGCCGACCCCGACGACCTCGATGCCATCCGCGAATTTGCCGTGGCCTGGCTGCGCCGCGAGCAGGACCTCGACCTCAAGGCCTTTGGCGTCTCGTTCGACGTCTATTTCCTGGAGTCCTCGCTTTACCGTGAAGGCAAGGTAGAGGAGGCGGTCGAGCGGCTGATCGAGAAGGGCCACACCTACGAGCAGGACGGTGCCCTGTGGTTGCGCACCACCGACTTCGGCGACGACAAGGACCGGGTGATGCGCAAGTCCGATGGCAGCTATACCTACTTCCTGCCCGACGTGGCCTACCACCTGAACAAGTGGCAGCGCGGCTTCACGACAGTGATCAACGAGCAAGGCGCCGACCACCATTCCACGGTGACCCGAGTGCGCGCCGGGCTGCAGGCGCTGGAAGCCGGTATTCCCCGGGGCTGGCCCGACTACGTGCTGCACCAGATGGTCATGGTGACCCGCTCCGGCGTGGAGGTGAAGCTTTCCAAGCGCGCCGGCAGCTACGTTACCGTGCGCGACCTGATCGACGAAGTCGGCCGCGACGCCACGCGTTTCTTCCTTGCCGCGCGGCGTGCCGATTCGCAGCTCACCTTCGACATCGACCTGGCACGCTCACAGTCCAACGACAATCCCGTCTACTACGTGCAGTATGCCCATGCCCGGGTATGCAGCATGCTGCGCAAGGCCGAGGCCCAGGGGCTCGGATTCGACCATGACCTGGCGATGGTCAGCCTGGCGAAGCTCGACGCGGACCAGGAGAAGGCGGTAATGAATCGCCTGGCGCGCTTCCCCGAGGTCGTCGACCACGCCGCCGCATCACGGGAACCGCAGCAGGTCGCCCAGTATCTGCTCGACCTCGCCGCCGAGTTCCACTCTTGCTACAACGCCGTAAAGGTCATGGTCGACGATGACGAGCTGCGCAACGCCCGCCTTGCCCTGGGCCTGGCCACGCGCCAGGTGCTGCGCAACGGCCTCGACCTGCTGGGCGTCGGCGCCCCCGAGGAGATGTGATCCATGGCCGCCCGTCGTACGCCCAGCAAGCGTGGCGCCACTACCAGCCGCAAGCGCGCTCCTGCCCGGCGCCAAGGCTTCCGCCTGCCCGGTTGGCTATGGGGCCTGGGTGGCGTCATCGCAGGCTTTCTACTGGCTCAGCATCAGCACGGCACCGCGCCTTGGCAGGCGGGCAGCGACTCGCCCTTGGCCAAGCTGATCCCGCGCACGCCAACCGAAGTGAGCGAACCCACGCCGACCATCGAGCCGCGCGACCCTCCCATGCCCACCTTCGAGTTCTATACCCTGCTGCCCGAGGAAGTGGTGGCCCCGAAAGACGTCGCCTCGACCGCCTCGCCGCCGGAGCCGACGGTCGAGCAACCGCCAGCCGACGCCAGCGACGCCGCTGCCGAGTCGACGCCCGCCGACGATCCCATCGCCCAGGTGATCGCCGCCAACCTGCGTGAGGAAGTGAATGCCACACCGGCCAGCGAGGCGGCGGCACCGGCGGGCACGCGCTACATGCTGCAGGCGGCATCGTTCCGCCAGCCCGAGGACGCCGAGCAGCTGCGCCAGCGCCTGCGCAACCTGAGCTTGATGGCCCAGGTCAGCCAGGTACAGGCCGCAGACGGCGAGACCTGGCACCGGGTCATGGTCGGCCCCTATGACGACACCCGTGAGCTCAACCGCGCCGAGGACCTGATGGTGACCCAGGGCATCACCCCGCTGCGCCACCGCGCCACCAACTGAGCCGCATTGGCGGCGGGCAACAGGACCACGCAGCCGATGGCGCTTGAATTCCCCCCCAGCCGCCCGCACCTACCCTGGATGCTCTTTCACGGCCCCCGGCCAGCCGGGGACCGAAAGTCACCGGGAGCCCCGGCTCCCCGTTACGGAGTTACTCTCCATGACCACGATCGTTTCCGTGCGCCGCGGTGACCAGGTGGCCCTGGCCGGCGACGGCCAGGTATCGCTGGGCAACACCGTGATGAAGGGCAACGCCAGCAAGGTGCGTCGCCTCTATCGCGGCCAGGTGCTGGCGGGCTTCGCCGGCGGCACCGCCGATGCCTTCACTCTGTTCGAGCGCTTCGAGGCGCAGTTGGAGAAGTACCAGGGCAACCTGGTCAAGGCGGCCGTGGAGCTGGCCAAGGACTGGCGCACCGATCGCGCCCTGCGCCGGCTCGAGGCGCTGCTCGCAGTGGCCGACAAGAACGCCTCTTTGATCATCACCGGCAACGGTGACGTGGTGGAGCCGGAGCGCGGCATCATCGCCATCGGCTCGGGCGGCAATTTCGCCCTGGCCGCGGCGCGTGCACTGCTGGAAAACACCGACCTCTCGGCCCAGGAAATTACCGAGAAATCGCTCGAGATCGCCGGTGACATCTGCGTGTTCACCAACCATCACGTCACCCTCGAAACGCTCTGAAGGCCGCCCTCATGTCCCAGATGACCCCCCGCGAGATCGTCCACGCCCTGGATCAGTTCATCGTCGGCCAGCAGGATGCCAAACGTGCCGTCGCCATCGCCCTGCGCAATCGCTGGCGGCGCATGCAGCTCGACGATGACCTGCGTCCCGAGGTCACGCCCAAGAACATCCTCATGATTGGCCCCACCGGGGTGGGCAAGACCGAGATTGCCCGGCGCCTGGCCAAGCTCGCCCGTGCGCCCTTCATCAAGGTCGAGGCGACCAAGTTCACCGAGGTGGGCTATGTCGGCCGCGACGTCGAATCGATCATCCGCGATCTCACCGAGGCCGCGATCAAGCTGGTGCGCGAACAGGCCAAGGACGAAGTGCGCCATCGCGCCGAGGATGCCGCCGAGGATCGCATCCTCGACGCCCTGCTGCCGCCGCCCCGCGGCCAGGAGGACAGCCCTCGCGCCGACAGCTCGACGCGCCAGACCTTCCGCAAGAAACTGCGCGAGGGCGATCTCGACGACAAGGAGATCGACATCGAGATCACCCCCCAGGGGCCGGGCATCGATATCATGACGCCGCCCGGCATGGAGGAGATGACCAGCCAGCTGCAGAGCCTGTTCTCCAACATGGGCCGCCAGAAGACCGAGACCCGCCGGGTCAAGGTCAAGGACGCCTTCGCCCTGCTGCGTGACGAAGAGGCCGCCAAGCTGGTCAACGAAGAGGAGATCAAGCATCGCGCCATCGACGCGGTGGAGCAGAACGGCATCGTCTTTCTCGACGAGATCGACAAGGTGGCCAAGGGCAACGGCCAGTCCAGCGGTGGCGAGGTTTCCCGCGAGGGCGTGCAGCGCGACCTGCTGCCGCTGATCGAGGGCTCGACCGTCTCGACCAAGTACGGCATGGTCAAGACCGACCACATCCTGTTCATCGCCTCCGGTGCTTTCCACCTGTCACGCCCCTCCGACCTGATCCCCGAGCTGCAGGGCCGCCTGCCGATCCGCGTCGAGCTCGAAGCGCTGACCCCGGAGGACTTCAAGCGCATCCTCACCGAGCCCTCCGCCGCGCTGACCAAGCAGTACAAGGCGCTGCTGGCCACCGAGGGGCTCGACATCGACTTCACCGAGGACGGCATCGAGCGCATCGCCGAGATCGCCTGGAAGGTCAACGAAGGCACCGAGAACATCGGCGCACGGCGCCTGCACACGGTAATGGAGCGACTGCTGGAAGAGGCCTCGTTCAAGGGCGCCGACCTCGGCAGCCCGCTGGCGATCGACGCCGCCTACGTCGACTCCCAGCTCGGCGAGCTGGCGATGGACGAGGATCTGTCGCGGTATATTCTTTAATCGTGGGCTGCACCTCGCGGCAGCAAAGGCCTACATGAGTGCAGCGCCGGGTACAGGTCGAAGCGGAGGTCATTCGCCAGGGATGGTGAATGTAGCGCCCAAGGATGGGTTCACAGCGCCTCCGCGATGGTACGGCACCCCGGGTGCCTGTCGCCGGCCAGCTGCGCTTCACCAACGCAAGCGGAGTCCTGCATGACCGCCCCCATCCCCAGCAAGATCCACTACCACAAGAAGGCCCGCGAGCTGGAGCTCAGCTACCCCGGCGGCGAGAGCCATCGCCTGGCGGTGGAGTACCTGCGGGTCTACTCCCCCTCCGCCGAGGTGCGCGGCCACCATCCCAGCCAGGCCGTGCTGCAGGTGGGCAAGAAGGACGTCGGCCTGAAGAACATCGAGCCGGTGGGCCGCTATGCCGTCAAACTTGTCTTCGACGACGGCCACGACAGCGGCATCTACAGCTGGGACTACCTTCACGAGCTGATCCAGAACCGCGAGGCCTACTGGGCCGACTATCTCGCGCGACTGGAGAAGGCCGGCGCCAGCCGCGGGCCGTTGGGCATCGAAATCAAGCAGCTGTAGGAGACGGGCGTCAAGACAAGCGCCGTTGCCGAAGGCTACAATGTGGCCCTGAACGAGGCCCGCCTCACCTTTCCGCAGCGATTCGGGAGCCCTTTCGCATGAGCCCTCACTCCACCCCAGGGGACCAGCGCACCACCCATTTCGGCTACCAGGAGGTGCCGATAGCGGAAAAGGCCTCACGCGTGGCCGATGTCTTCCACTCCGTGGCGGCACGTTACGACGTCATGAACGACCTCATGTCACTGGGCATCCACCGGCTGTGGAAACGGCTCACCATCGAGCGCGCCGGTGTGCGCCCCGGCCACAGCGTGCTCGACATTGCCGGTGGCACCGGGGATTTGACGCTCAAGTTCTCGCGTCTGGCCGGGCCTCGCGGTCGAGTGGTACTGGCCGACATCAATGAATCGATGCTGCGGGTCGGCCGCGACAAACTGCTCGACAACGGCGTCGGTGGCAACGTCGAATACGTGCAGGCCAATGCCGAGTGCCTGCCCTTCCCCGATAACAGCTTCGACTGCATCACCATCGCCTTCGGCCTGCGCAACGTCACCGACAAGGACGCCGCGCTGCGCTCCATGACGCGAGTGCTCAAGCCCGGCGGTCGCCTGCTGGTGCTGGAATTCTCCAAGCCGAACAACCCCGTGCTGACCCGCGCCTACGACGAGTACTCCTTCCGTCTGCTGCCCGTGATGGGCCAGATGGTGGCTGGCGACGCCGACAGCTACCGTTACCTGGCCGAGTCGATACGCATGCATCCCGACCAGGAGACGCTCAAGGCAATGATGGAGACAGCGGGGCTGGAGCGGGTCGAATACACCAATCTCACCGGGGGCATCGTCGCCCTGCATCGCGGCATCAAGCTCTGAGGTCGTAATGTCGCTGACCCCGCCCCTGCTGCTGGCCGGCATCGAACGCACGCTCAATGCCCTGCTCGCACGAGACCTGGCTGCGCCCTCACGTCTGGCCCGGCTGTCAGGCAGCCGGCTGCTGCTGCGACTGGAGCGCCCTGCCCTGACGCTGCTGCTGAGCTTCCACCCGCACGGTGTCGACCTGATGCGCCAGGACGAGCCCGACGAGAGCGCTGCCGATACCGTCGTCGAGCTCGATACCGAAGCGCTGGGCGAGCTGCTCGGCGGCGAATCGATGGAGCGACTGATGTTTCGTGGGCGCCTGGCCGTGCGCGGCCGCGTGCACCTGCTCGAGGAGGTGCGCGACCTGTTCCTCGACCTCGACATCGACTGGGAAGCGGAGCTGGCCCGCTGGCTGGGCGACGTACCCGCCCATAGTCTCGCCGAAGGGCTGCGCAGCCTGGCCCGCTGGGGCCTGCGTGCCCAGGAGGAGATGCGCGCCGACATCGCCGAGTATGTGTTCGAGGAGGCGCGCTTGCTTCCCGGACGCCGGCAACTGGAGAACCTGCGCGACCATCTCACCGAGCTGGAGATAGCCACCGACCGCCTCGAGGCCCGCCTGGCCAGGCTGCGCCGCCGATTGGAACGCGAGGCCGCGTCATGATGGGGCTCCGCCTGCTGCGCATCATCTGGGTGATCACCCGCTACCGCCTCGATACCCTGCTACCGCTTCAACGGTTGCCCTGGTGGCTGCGCCTGGCCTTCCTGCTCTCGCCGCTGCGCCTGGTGCCGGTGGGTCGACGTACGGGCGGCGAGCGCCTGCGCCTGGCGCTGGAGTCGCTGGGCCCGATCTTCGTCAAGTTCGGCCAGTTACTCTCCACCCGCCGCGACCTGCTGCCCGAGGAGGTCGCCGATGAGCTCAGGCGCCTGCAGGATCAGGTACCGCCTTTTCCCGGCGAAGAAGCGAAGGCGCTGGTCGAGGCCGAGCTGCGCATGCCTCTCGACGTCGCCTTTGCACATTTCGAGCCGGAGTCGCTGGCATCGGCCTCCATCGCCCAGGTGCATGCCGCCCGCCTGCACAGCGGTGAAGACGTTGTGGTCAAGATCATCCGCCCCGCCATCGACCGGGTGATGCGTCAGGACATGGCACTGATGTACCGGGTTGCCGGTCTGCTGACCCTGCTGCCCGAGGCGCGCCGGCTGCGACCGGTGGAAGTGGTGCGCGACTACGAAGCCACCCTTTTCGACGAGCTCGACCTGCACAAGGAAGCCGCCAACACCTCGCAGCTCAAGCGTAACTTCAAGGATTCGCCGCTGCTCCACGTGCCCACGGTGCATTGGTCACACACCCGCCGCCGGGTCATGGTGCAGGAGCGCATCCATGGCATCCCGGTAGCCGACATCGCCGCGCTGCGCTCCCAGGGTACCGACCTCAAGCGCCTTGCCGAACGCGGCGTGGAGATCTTCTTCACCCAGGTGTTCCGCGACAACTTCTTCCACGCCGACATGCATCCGGGCAATATCTTCGTCGCCCGCGAACACCCTCACGACCCCCAGTACATCGCCATCGACTGCGGCATCGTCGGCAGCCTGACCCGCGAGGACCAGGACTACCTGGCACGCAACCTGCTCGCCTTCTTCCGTCAGGACTACTACGAAGTCGCCGCGCTGCATATCGAATCGGGTTGGGTCGGCGAAGACACCCGCGCCAACGAGTTTGCTGCTGCCATTCGCACGGTGTGCGAACCGATCCTGGAGAAGCCGCTCAAGGACATTTCCTTCGGTCAGGTGCTGCTGGGCCTGTTCCAGACCGCACGACGCTTCAACATGGAGGTGCAGCCGCAGTTGGTGCTGCTGCAGAAGACCCTGCTCAACATCGAGGGCCTGGGACGCCAGCTCTACCCCGACCTCGATCTGTGGAGCACCGCCAAGCCCTATCTGGAGCGCTGGATGCATGAGCGCGCCGGTGCGGTGGGTCTGTGGGAGTCGCTCAAGCGCCAGGCGCCGGAGCTGTCGCGTCAACTGCCCGAGCTGCCTTCTGTGGCCCATCAGGCGCTCAGCCGCATCGAGCATGAGCATCGCCAGCGCCGCCGTCAGGCTCAGGCACTCGGTGGCATCCAGCAGCAGCTGGGCGAAAGCCGGCGCAGTGGACGCCGCCTGCCTGGGGCTGCTGCTGGCCGGTGTGGCGTTGGCCTGGCAACCGCTGACCGACTGGGCCGCGAGCCAGCCCTGGCCGGTACTGCTGCTGGCCGGGCTGGGCCTGGTGCTGCTGGCCTGGCAATGAACTTGATCCAACTCAACCGGAGTCGCCGCATGCATGATATTCTCGATGAACTCTTCGACGTACTCCGCCAGCGCCGCAGCGCCGACCCCGCCGAGTCCTACGTGGCCGCCTTGCATGACAAGGGGCTCAACAAGATACTCGAGAAAGTCGGCGAGGAAGCAACGGAAACCCTGCTGGCGGCCAAGGACGCCGAAACCGGCGGCGACGCCGAGCGCAAGGCAGTGGTCGCCGAAACCGCCGACCTGTGGTTTCATAGCCTGGTGATGCTGTCGCATCTCGGACTCGACCACCGGGACGTGCTAGACGAGTTGGCCCGCCGTTTCGGAATCTCCGGGCACGAAGAGAAGGCCGCAAGGTCAAAGTGAAATTGGCTTCCGGATCCGCCGGAAACCCGACTCAGAGGTAACGCTACATGTTAGGTGGCATCAGTATCTGGCAACTGCTGATCGTTCTCGGCATCATCATTCTGATCTTCGGCACCAAGAAGCTGCGCAACGTCGGCTCCGACCTGGGTGGCGCAGTCAAGGGCTTCAAGCAGGCCGTCAACGAGGAAGACAAGGAAGGCAAGGACAGCAAGACGCAGGCCAAGGTGACCCACGAGGAGCAGCCCAACACCTACGACGTTCGCGCCGAGGAGAAGAAGACGGCGAACGAGGTCGAGGACCGGGAAGAGCGCAAGTAAACTTCCATGTTCGATATCGGCTTTCTCGAACTCCTGATCATCGGGATCGTGGGGTTGCTGGTGCTCGGCCCGGAGCGCTTGCCCAAGGCGGCTCGCACCGTGGGGCTGTGGGTCGGCAAGATCAAGCGCACCGTGTCGAGCATGCAGCGGGAGATCAACTCGCAGCTCGAAGCGGAGGAGCTGCGTCAGAAGCTCAAGGAGCAGCAGACCAAGCTCGATGAGAGCCTGAACAAGGCCAAGCGCGACGTCGAGAGCATCGCCGAAACGCCATCGTCTTCGACAGTGTCACCTGATGCTCAATCCGTGCCGGGGCAGGATGAAGCGCAGGAGCCTCCCAAGCCGGCTGCGGCGCGCTTGGACGACGCTCTTGCCGACGCCCGCGATACCGCTGAACCCGACTCCCCCCAAGACCAAGACGACAAGGGTGCCGCTTCCCGATGAGCGACTCCGACAACAAGCAGGAACTTGGCCAGGCCCCGCTGATCGAGCATCTGGTCGAGCTACGCTCGCGCCTGCTGCGCGCTGTGGTGGCGGTTCTCGTCATCTTCCTGGGGCTCTACCCCTTCGCCAACGAGATCTATACCTTCGTGGCCCAGCCGCTCATGGCGCTGCTGCCGGAAGGCTCGCAGATGATTGCCACCGAAGTGGCCTCGCCTTTTCTGGCGCCTTTCAAACTGACGCTGGTGGCCGCGGTATTCGTCGCCATTCCCTATGTGCTACACCAGGCGTGGGCCTTCGTCGCGCCCGGCCTCTACGACAACGAGAAGTCTCTGGCCCTGCCGCTGCTGGCTTCCAGCGTGGGGTTGTTCTATACCGGCGCCGCCTTTGCCTACTACGTCGTCTTCCCGCTGCTGTTCCAGTTTTTCACTCAGACCGGGCCGGAAGACGTGGCGGTAATGACCGACATCAATCAATACCTGAACTTCGTCCTCAAGATGTTCTTCGCCTTCGGCGTGGCCTTCGAGATCCCCATCGCCACCTTCCTGCTGATTCTGTCCGGCGCCACCACGGTGGAGAGCCTGACGAAGAAGCGGCCCTACATCATCCTCGGCTGCTTCGTGATCGGTATGCTGCTGACACCGCCCGATGTGATCTCCCAGAGCCTGCTGGCCATCCCCATGTACCTGCTCTACGAGGTGGGCATCCTGTTCGGCCGCCTGGTGCGACGCAAGCGACAAGGCTCGGAGCCGACCACCCCGGTCGAAGAGCGCGACGACGTCTGACAGACCAGCCAAGCCTTGAACCGCAAGCGCCCCTCGTTTCGCCGGGAACGAGGGGCGCTGTGCTTTTTACGGTGCGGTGGTTACAGGTCCATCAGCTCGTCGATACGCTCGACCAGCTTGAAGATCCCTGTGGCGGCCTCGCCGATGCGGGTGGCGAGCATGTAGGCCGGCGTGGTCACCACGCGGTTCTCGAAGTCCACTACGATGTCCTCGACGCCGCAGCTGCGATGCAGGCCGCCCATCGAACTGATCGCTCCTGAAACACCGGGGTCGTGGCCGATGGTCACGGCAATCCCCGGGCCCAGCAGCTTGGGCACCAGCGCCGGCGCAATGCACATCAGCCCGATCGGCTTGCGCGCCTCGTGGAAGGGGGCCACGGCCTCGACCAGTGCCGGGAGAGGCTCCATGTCGCTGCCCGCTTCGGCGAAGTTGGACAGGTTCTTGGCTGCGCCGAAGCCGCCGGGCAGGATCACGGCGTCGAACTCGTCGGCCTCTAGTTCCTCCAGCGGTGCGATGTTGCCCCGCGCCAGGCGCGCCGATTCCAGCAGCACATTGCGCGACTCGCCCTCGATCGCCTCGCCGTTGCGGTGGTCGATCACATGGTACTGCATGATATCCGGCGCAAAGCAGCGATAGCCGATGCCCAGTTGATCCAGACGCAGCAAGGTCAGGGTGGTCTCGTAGATCTCCGAGCCATCCTGAACCCCGCACCCCGACAGGATGACCGCCACTTGTTTGCTCATGCCTTTCTCCTTGTAGTCAGGCGCCTCGAATGATGGGCCATGCCTCGAATCCCGAAGCCAACACTTTAGAGAGTCGTGCCGGGTGCGACAAGGCGCGGCTTTTCGCTTCGATCGGCACTGATATACTCGACACAATGCTTGTCATCGAATCGTCATTCTTTCCAGGCACACTGCCGCCAGTTGATCTCAAGGCGGATGTGGCCCCCAGTTGGAGTAGAGCCTCTTGAGTTTCATGACCACACGCCAGTTTCCCGCCACTCGCATGCGCCGCATGCGCCGCGACGATTTCTCGCGGCGACTGATGCGGGAGTCGATCCTGACCGCCGCCGACCTGATCTGGCCGGTGTTCGTCCTCGACGGCGAGAAGCGTCGCGAGGCCGTGCCCTCGATGCCCGGCGTGGAGCGCTTGTCGCTGGACCTGCTGATCGAGGAGGCGCGCGAAGCCCACGCGCTGGGCATACCCGCCCTGGCGCTGTTCCCCGTGGTGGAGCCGTCGCTGAAGAGCGAGCTGGCCGAGGAGGCCTACAATGCCAGCGGTCTGGTCCAGCGTAGCGTGCGCGCCTTGAAGGCCGCAGTGCCGGAGCTGGGCATCATGACCGACGTGGCGCTCGACCCGTACACCATTCACGGTCAGGACGGCATCATCGACGACAGCGGCTACGTGCTCAACGACCGTACCGTGGAGACATTGCTCAAGCAGGCGCTGTCCCACGCCGAGGCCGGGGCCGACATCGTCGCCCCGTCGGACATGATGGACGGTCGCATCGGGGAGATTCGCCAGGTGCTCGAACAGGAGCATCTGCCCAACGTACGCATCATGGCCTACAGTGCCAAGTATGCCTCGCGCTACTACGGCCCGTTCCGCGATGCGGTGGGCTCGGCGGCCAATCTGGGCAAGGCCGACAAGCGCACCTACCAGATGGACCCGGCCAACAGCGACGAGGCACTCCACGAAGCAGCCCTGGACCTGACCGAAGGCGCCGACATGGTGATGGTCAAGCCCGGCATGCCCTACCTGGACGTGGTGCGTCGGATCAAGGACGAGCTCAGGGTGCCCACCTACGCCTACCAGGTAAGCGGTGAGTACGCCATGCACATGGCCGCCTTCGACAACGGCTGGCTGGACCCCGACGAAGTCATTCTCGAGTCGCTGATGTGCTTCAAGCGTGCCGGAGCCGACGGCATCCTGACCTATTTCGCCAAACGAGCGGCGACACTGCTCGCATCCTGACGGCGGGACCCGGTCTCTGGGCACTCTGCCGCTTAGCCACGAGAGAGCGTTATGGTAGACGTGCCCGGCCCTGGTGGCCCCTTTGACCCCACCGACCTCGTAGCGTCCGGCGGCGTGTCCGCCGGCATCACCGACGAGACGGCCAGCGAGACGGTCGCTCCACGCCTCAACCAGAGCCATGCCGGCATCAAGCCCAAGCCGCAGCCCGATGCCGTGGCCGACCTGAGCGATCCGGTGCTGTACTTCAACCGCGAACTCTCGCACCTGCAATTCAACGTGCGCGTGCTCGAGCAGGCCCTGGACGAAGCACATCCGCTGCTCAACCGGCTGATGTTCCTGTTGATCTTCTCGTCCAACCTGGACGAGTTCTTCGAGATCCGGGTCGCCGGGCTGAAGCACCAGGTCGCCTTGGGCGACGAAACCACCGGCGCCGACGGTATCCTGCCGCGTCAGCTGCTGGCCGAGATCTCCCAGATCGTGCACGAGCAGGTCGACCGCCAGTACCAGATTCTCAACGAGATCCTGATCCCGGCCCTCGAGACACACAGGCTGCGCTTCCGCCGTCGCGACGAGTGGACCGAGGCGCAGCAGACCTGGATCCGCACGTTCTTCGAGAACGAGATCGTCCCGGTGATCAGCCCCATCGGGCTGGACCCATCGCACCCCTTCCCGCGGCTGGTCAACAAGAGCCTCAACTTCATCGTCGAGCTGGAGGGCAAGGATGCCTTCGGCCGCAAGGGCGGACTGGCGATCTTGCCGGCACCGCGCTCGCTGCCGCGAGTCATCGCGCTCCCCGGCGAGCTGTGCGAAGCGGATTTCCAGGAATTCGTCTTCCTGTCGTCGATGATTCACGCCCATGCCGCCGAGGTCTTTCCCGGCATGACGGTACGCGGCTGCTACCAGTTCCGCCTGACCCGTAACGCCGACCTCTCGATGGACCCCGAGGAGGTCTCCGACCTGGCCTCGGCGCTGCGCGGCGAGCTGCTGGCCCGGCGCTACGGCAGCGGCGTGAGACTGGAAGTCGCCGACAACTGCCCCGAGGAGCTCGCCGCCTTCCTGCTCAAGCAGTTCGAGCTCGAAGCGGCCGACCTCTATCGCGTCAACGGCCCGGTCAACCTGACCCGCATGATCTCGGCGCTCGGCGACCTGGACCGGCCCGACCTGCGCTACCGCCCCTTCACCCCGGGTCTGCCCAAGGCGATGCGCAAGAAGGCAAGCCTGATCGAAGCCATCGCCAGCGGCGACATCCTGCTGCATCACCCTTTCCAGGCCTTCTCGCCGGTGGAGGATCTGCTGCGCGAGGCGGCCCGCGACCCCAGCGTACTGGCCATCAAGCAGACCCTCTACCGTACCGGGGCCGACTCGGCCATCGTCAATGCCCTGGTGGAAGCGGCGAGCAACGGCAAGGAGGTCACCGTGGTGATCGAGCTGCGCGCACGCTTCGACGAGGCCGACAACCTGGCGCTCGCCTCGCGGCTGCAGGAGGCCGGGGCCATCGTCATCTATGGGGTGATGGCCTTCAAGACCCACGCCAAGATGATGCATATCGTGCGCCGCGAGCGGGGCAAGCTACGCCACTATGCGCACCTGGGCACCGGCAACTACCACGCCCGCACCGCCCGGCTGTATACCGACTACAGTCTGCTCACCGCCAATCCGACGCTGTGTGCCGACGTGCACAAGGTGTTCCAGCAGCTCTCGGGCATGGGCCGGGCGCAGCATATCGACAAGCTGCTGCACGCCCCCTTCACCCTGCACGAACGTCTGGTGGCGATGATCGAACGCGAGGCCGAGCATGCCCGGCGCGGCCGGCGCGCTCAGCTGATCATCAAGTGCAACTCGCTGACCGAGCCGAAGCTGATCCAGGCGCTCTACCGGGCGTCCCAGGCCGGCGTCGAGTGCGAGCTGATCATTCGCGGCATGTGCTGCCTGCGCCCCGGCGTGCCGGGCGTCTCGGAGAACATCCGGGTGCGCTCGATCATCGGCCGCTTCCTCGAGCACACCCGAGTGTTTCATTTCCACAACGACGGCAAGGAGGAGACCTGGTGCTCGAGCGCCGATTTCATGGCACGCAACATGTTCCACCGGGTCGAGACCGCTTTCCCGCTCCTCGACCGCAAGCAGGCCGAGCGGGTACGCAAGGATCTCGAGACCTATCTGGTGGATAACTGCCAGAGCTGGCTGCTCCAGCCGGACGGCCGCTACCTGAAGCAGCAGCCGGGAGACAGCGCCCCCATCAGCGCTCAGGAAACGCTGCTGTACGCCTACGCCGCCAAGGTATGAGCGCCACGGAGCAGGTCCGAGGTTCGGGCGGCTTCCTCAGCGCTTGCGGAAGGCGGCCAGATCGTTGGGATCGACCCCCTCGACCCGTTCGGGCAACCCGCGCTCCTCGCGCAGGCGCCGGATCCTGGCACGCTCGCCGAGCAGCTCGGCATCGTCATCCAGGGTGCGGCCATTGAGTTCGGCCAACTGGGCCATGCCCTGATGGTAAAAGGTCATCAGATGCAGCGCGACGTCGTTGCCGCGATCCATTTCCTGTCGCAGGGTGCCCAGGTAGCCGCTGACACGTGAGAGGTGATGCTTGAGCTGCCATACGTAGCGCATCTCGCGCATCCAGGGGCGCTCACGCAGCACGGCGAAGGTCAGGCTGGTCGCCAGCAGGCCGAGAAAGACCCCCAGCGCGTTGAGCCACAGGCTGGAACCGAAGGCTGCCACCAGCAGTTGGGAGAACACCAGGCCGAAGACGATCAGCTGGCCGGCCATGGCCACGCTGATGATGCGCGCCTTGCGGCGATAGGTCTCGGGATCATGGTGCTCGAAGGTGAACGGCATGAGGGGAACTCCGATAGCAACGATGCCGGGATTATCCCGGCATCGTCACGCCGAGTACAGGTCTCACTCGCCCACTCCGGTTCAGCGCAGCCTGTCAGCGGTCTCCTGCAACAGCGCCTCGGTCTCCCGCCAGCCCAGGCAAGGGTCGGTCACCGAGACGCCGTGGCGCAACGCGCCGGGGGTGAGTTCCTGGCGCCCCTCCTCCAGATGGCTCTCCAGCATCAGCCCCATCAGGGCCGTTTCGCCACCCAGGCGCTGTGTCACTACATCGCGCAGCACTTCAGCCTGGCGGCGATGATCCTTGCGCGCATTGGCGTGGCTGCAGTCGACCATCAGGCGTGCAGGCAGCCCAGCACGCTCCAGCATTCGGCGAGCCTCACCCACCGCATCGCTGTCGTAGTTGGGTCCATGGCGCCCGCCTCGCAGCACCACGTGCGCATGGCGGTTACCCGTGGTCTCGTGCAGCGCCGGACGGCCCTGATCGTCGAGGCCGAAATGCTGATGGGGGTGAGCCGCCGCGCGAATGGCATCCACCGCCACGCCAACCTCACCGCTGGTGGCATTCTTGAAGCCCACCGCCGCCTCGAGGCCACTGGCGAGTTCGCGATGCAGCTGCGATTCGGTGGTACGCGCCCCGATGGCGACCCAGGCCAACAGGTCGTCGAGGTAGGCGGCCAGCATAGGCTGCAGCACCTCGGTGGCTACCGGCAGTCCCAGCGCCGCAATCTCGTTCATCAGGTGACGCGACACATGCAGACCGCGAGCCATGTCGCCGCTGCCGTCCAGATCAGGATCGTAGGCAAGTCCCTTCCAGCCTACGGTGGTACGCGGCTTTTCCACGTAGACCCGCATCACCGGCAGCAGACGATCGCTTACCTTCGGCACCAGCTCGGCCAGACGGTGAGCGTACTCCAGTGCCGCCAGGGGATCATGGATTGAGCAGGGCCCCACGACCACCAGCAGGCGGTCGTCACGGCCACAGACGATGTCCTGAATGGCGCGCCGCTGGCCGTGCAGGCGTTCGGCCACGAGGGGTGTCACAGGAAGCCGGCGACGCAGTTCGCCGGGCGTTGGCAGTGTCATTTCGACCCGGCTGGCATGGGTAACGGCGAGATCGGCATGGCCATGAGCCAGGCCTTGGGCAAGCGATGCGGGGGCATTCATGGTGTCTTCAACTCCGTGGGATCGGCAAACATCGTGTCGTCATGCCACCGGTCATTTCACGGTCGGAGGTGGCGCACTGGACCGACCGCGCGGCGCTAAATCGCCAGCCGTAATCCCAGCCATAATAGGCATGACGGGCATAGGCGGCGTAAGTGGCGCGGCGTACGATCATGGTGCGTCTCCTGTGTCGAAAACGTTGGGGCCTGCCTACGCAAAACCCCCGGTCGGGGTTGCCGACCGGGGGTTTCAAGGGAGGCAACCCGGTTAGGGTGTGCCTTCGCGGCGCTGTCCTCGTTCAGGACCCGGCCGCGGGCACACCGGTGCTAAACCAATACCAGTACTGACCACCGAAGCCGACGCCAAGCGCAGCCACCGCACGCGGGGTGCGGTAGGTAACGGCAAGGTTCGTTCTCTGCTTCGGTGTCATGGTCGTCTCCCGATGTTCTGCGGTCATCGTGCCCCATCGGGGCAGGCTTGGCAAGCGTGGCCGTCAGCCCGCGAACACTTGATACCAGCCGATGGTGGCCGGTAGTGCAGCCATGCTGACCAGTACCACCAGGCCCAGCACGATCGACAGCAGACCGCTGTCGTCCTTGAAGTCATGGTCATTCGCCATGTGGGTTCCTCTTGCATTGTCAGGGGGAGGAACATTCTAGCGAAGGTGGCGCCCGCCATCGACCGGCAGGGTGATCCCGGTTACGTAACGGTTGTCGAGCAGGTAGCGCAGGCTCTGGTAGATCACTCCCGGCCCCGGCACCATCTCCATGACCGACTTGGCCCTGGCCTTCTCGGCATAGGCATCGTCGTCGCTCTCGCCCAGCATGATCAAGGCGGGCGCGATGGCGTTGACCTGGATCCGGGGCGCGTACATGGCCGCGAACGAGAGCGTCAGATTGGCCAGCCCCGCCTTGGTGGCAGCATAGGCCGCGTGCTGCTTCGAGCCCTTCTGCACCACGTAGTCGGTCATGTGCACGATGTCGCGCTGGGGCTCGGCGCACGCTTCGAGCAGCTCGCGGCAATGCAGGTTGATCAGGTAGGGCGCCTGCATGTGCACGCGGAACAGTCGCTCGAAAGCGACCCCGGCCTCGTCGCCCTGGCTGTCCGGCGCCCAGTCGCCGGCGTTGTGCACGATGGCGCGCAGCGACTTCGTTTCACCCTTGAGACGGGCAATGAAGTCGAGGATTCCCGCCTCGCTGGAGAAATCCGCCGGCAGGGTCACGATGCCCCGACGGCGCAGGGCCTCGAGCTCGGGGCGCTCGCGGCGATAGCTGACGATCACCGGATGGCCATCTTCGGCCAGGCGCTCGGCGCAGTGACGGCCCAGGCGCTGGGCGCCACCGGTGATCAGTATCGGCGAGGCACTCACCGTGCGCTCCCCCGGCGCAGCACTCCCGCGGTGGGCACCAACGGCTGGCGCGGCGCATAGGCGAAGACGTCGGAGAAAACCCGGCTCGGCTCCAACCCCAGCGAAGCCAGCACGTCGACACAGGCATAGACCATGCCCGGCGAGCCGGAGAGATAGACGTCATGGCCGCTGACGTCCTCGAGCCCGGCAGCCAACGCCTGGTCGATGCGGCCCCGATGGCCCTGGATGCGCTCACCGGTGACCGGCGGCTCCGGCGCCGTCTCGGTGACCACGTGGAAACGCACGCTCTCGTGCTGCTCCGCCCATTGCCGCGGCAGGCTCTCGAGATAGAGGTCACGCCGTTCACGGGCCGCCCACCACAGCTCGATGGGTCGCTCGGGCGCCTCGTGCAACGAGGCCTCGACGATCGCCTTCATCTGGGCGAAACCGGTACCGGCGGCGATCAGCAGCAGCGGGCGCTGGCTGGTGGAATCCAGCACGCAATCGCCGCCCGGCAGTCGCGCCGTCAGGTGATGCGCCACCACGATCAGCTCACGCAGCCGGGCGGAGTTCTCCCGCTCCGGCCAGTGCTGGATGTGCAGCTCCAGGGTGCCGTCGCCGCGATGCGCGCTGGCGATGGAAAACGGTACCCAGGTCTCGTCATCGAGCCTGAGCTCGAGATACTGGCCCGGCTCGTGGGCCATGGCCTCGGCGCGTCCTTCCAGGCGTACGCGGAACACGTCTGGGGTCAGGTCCTCCACTGCCGTCACCTGGCAGCTCAGGGTCCTCGGGGTCATGCAGGCCTCTTGTCGTCAGGGGATGGGGGAAGGTGAATACCCAGCTCGTTCCAGCGTTCGCTGACGCGGGCCTTGACGGCCTCGTCCATGACGATGGGAGTGCCCCATTCTCGCTCGGTTTCGCCGGGCCACTTGGAAGTGGCGTCCAGCCCCATCTTCGACCCCAGCCCCGCCACCGGCGAGGCGAAGTCGAGGTAATCGATGGGCGTGTTCTCGACCATCACGGTGTCCCGTGCCGGATCCATGCGCGTGGTGATGGCCCAGATCACGTCCTTCCAGTCGCGGGCGTCGACGTCGTCGTCAAGCACCACCACGAACTTGGTGTACATGAACTGGCGCAGGAAGCTCCATACGCCCATCATCACGCGCTTGGCGTGACCGGGATACTGCTTCTTCATGGTCACCACTGCCATGCGGTAGGAGCAGCCCTCAGGCGGCAGGTAGAAGTCGACGATCTCGGGGAACTGCTTGCGCAGAATCGGCACGAACACTTCGTTGAGTGCGACGCCGAGGATCGCCGGCTCGTCAGGCGGTCGCCCGGTATAGGTCGAGTGATAGATGGCGTCGCGGCGCATGGTCATGCGGGTCACGGTAAACACCGGGAACTCGTCGACCTCGTTATAGTAGCCGGTATGGTCGCCGTAGGGGCCTTCCGGGGCCATGTCGTCGGGGTAGATGAAGCCTTCGAGAATGATCTCGGCGGAGGCCGGCACCTCGAGGTCGGCGTGGCCGCACTTGACCAGTTCGGTACGCGAGCCGCGCAACAGCCCGGCGAAGGCATACTCGGAGAGGGAGTCCGGTACCGGGGTCACCGCGCCGAGAATGGTGGCCGGGTCGGCGCCCAGCGCCACCGCTACCGGAAAGGGTTCTCCCGGGTGCGCCTGCTGGAACTCCTGAAAGTCCAGCGCGCCGCCGCGGTGCGACAGCCAGCGCATGATCAGCCGGTTCCTGGAGAGCTTCTGCTGGCGATAGATGCCCAGGTTCTGGCGCTTCTTGTGCGGCCCGCGGGTCACCACCAGCGGCCAGGTCACCAGCGGCGCGGCATCGCCCGGCCAGCAGTGCTGGATCGGCAGGCGGTCGAGGTCGACGTCGTCGCCCTCAAGTATCACCTGCTGCACCGGGGCGCTGCGCACCGTCTTCGGCCCCATGCTCATCACCTGCTTGAAGATCGGCAGCTTGTCCCAGGCGTCGCGAAAGCCCTTGGGGGGATCCGGCTCCTTGAGAAAGGCGAGCAGCTTGCCCACCTCGCGCAGCGCCTCGACGCTGTCCTGGCCCATGCCCATGGCGACCCGCTTGGGCGTGCCGAACAGGTTGCCGAGCAGCGGCATGTCGTGGCCCTTGACGTTCTCGAACAGCAGCGCCGGGCCACCGGCGCGCAGGGTGCGGTCGCAGATCTCGGTGATCTCGAGGTAGGGGTCCACCTCGGCAGAAACCCGTATCAGCTCGCCCTGGGCTTCCAGGGCCGCGATGAAGTCGCGCAGGTCGTTGTACTTCATTCGATTTCCCGTTTCCGGAACGACGAAAGGGGCAGCTTAGCATGCCGCCCCTTTCCGCACCGCCGTTCAACTTAGCGGCGTTTCATTGCTTCGAAGAACTCGAGGTTCGTCTTCGTGTCCTTGAGCCTGTCGATGAGGAATTCAGTGGCCGCGGTATCCTCCATCGGGTTGAGCAGCTTGCGCAGGATCCACATGCGCTGCATCTCGTCCTCGGAGGCGATCAAGTCCTCGCGGCGGGTGCCGGAGCGGCGAATGTTGATCGCCGGGTAGACGCGGCGCTCGGCGAGCTTGCGGTCCAGGTGGGCTTCCATGTTGCCGGTACCCTTGAACTCCTCGAAGATCACCTCGTCCATCTTCGAGCCGGTGTCGACCAGCGCGGTGGCGATGATGGTCAGGCTGCCGCCCTCCTCGATGTTACGCGCGGCACCGAAGAAGCGCTTGGGCTTCTCCAGGGCGTGGGCGTCGACACCGCCGGTGAGCACCTTGCCGGAGCTAGGGACCACGGTGTTGTAGGCGCGCGCCAGACGTGTGATGGAGTCGAGCAGAATGACCACGTCCTTCTTGTGCTCGACCAGGCGCTTGGCCTTCTCGATCACCATCTCGGCGACCTGCACGTGGCGTGCCGGCGGCTCGTCGAAGGTCGAGGCGACCACTTCGCCGCGCACGGTACGCGACATCTCGGTCACTTCTTCCGGGCGCTCGTCGATCAGCAGCACGATCAGGTGGCACTCGGGATTGTTGCGTGTGATCGAGGTGGCGATGTTCTGCAGCATCAGCGTCTTGCCGGCCTTGGGCGGCGAGACGATCAGGCCGCGCTGGCCCTTGCCGATGGGGGCGGTGAGATCGATGATGCGAGCGGTGAGATCCTCGGTGGAGCCGTTGCCGATCTCCATGCGCAGCCGCTCCTGGGGGAACAGCGGCGTGAGGTTCTCGAACAGGATCTTGTGCTTGGCGTTTTCCGGCTTGTCGAAGTTGATCTCGCTGACCTTGAGCAGCGCAAAATAGCGCTCCCCTTCCTTCGGCGGGCGAATCTTGCCGGAGATCGAATCCCCCTTGCGCAGGTTGAAGCGACGGATCTGCGACGGCGAGACGTAGATGTCGTCGGGGCCGGCCAGGTAGGAGCTGTCGGCACTGCGCAGGAAGCCGAAGCCGTCCTGGAGGATTTCCAGGACACCGTCGCCATAGATGTCCTCGCCGCTCTTGGCGTGCTTCTTGAGGATGGCGAAGATAATGTCCTGCTTGCGCGAGCGGGCCAGGTTGTCGATGCCCATCTCACGGGCGATCTCCAGAAGGTCCGGCACGGATTTTTGCTTGAGTTCGGTAAGATTCATCGGTGCGTTCGGAAGTTGCTCATGTCAGCGTGGCGGCACGGCGGCCGTGGGAGTGGTGCGGAGAAAGAACGGTACGCCGCTTGGGTGCGTTCAGAGCCCGGGAAGCTGTCGCTCATGCGCGATTCCCGTCGCGCTACGACCATTCTGCGCAAGGGCCGCCGGCACGGTATCGTGTTCGAGGGAGCAGCACTTCTCGTCGCCTCGACTCTTCGCCTGGTGCGTCTCAAGTGCCACCATGGCTACCGGCACATGACAGGGCGACAAAAAGGGGGCTGACTGACGACTTGATGTTGACCGCGACGCGGACGTCGTGTCTCGGTCGGAAAGCATTCGGAACAGGCGAACGACCCGATGTTAGTCAACGCCGACGAGGAACGCAACCCTGTCGATCAACCTTGTGAGATTGACACGATCCAGCCGTCGCAGCACCCTTTAGCCATTCGCCATCAGGATGCCTCGATGACTTCACCCACGGAACGGCCCCAGCCCACCGACGCTACCGCCACTCTGACGCAGCCGCCGAGTCCCACGCGCCTGGCCGCCATCGACCTGGGCTCCAACAGCTTTCACCTGCTGGTCGCGCATTACCAGGATGACCGCCTGCAGGTCGTCGCGCGGCGCGGCGAGAAGGTGCAGCTGGCCGCCGGACTCGACGCCGATGGTCAGCTCGAGGAGGCCGCCATGCAGCGGGCGCTGGACTGTCTGGCCCGCTTTGCTCCGTTCGTCGCCGACATCCCCCAGGGCCAGCTGCGCGTGGTGGGCACCAACGCCCTGCGCGACGCGCACAACAGCCAGACGCTGATCGACCGCGCCGAAGCCCTGCTGGGACATCGCATCGAGATCATCGGCGGTCGCGAGGAGGCGCGCCTGATCTACCTTGGTGCCGCCCATTCCCTGGCCGAGAACGGCCGCCGGCTGATCATCGACATCGGTGGCGGCTCAACCGAGTTCATCATTGGCGAGCGCTTCGAGCCACTGGCGCTGGAGAGCCTGCAACTGGGCTGCGTGACCTATACCCGCCGCTTCTTCGAAGATGGCGAGATCAGCGAGAAGCGCATGCGCCGCGCCGAGCTCTCGGCGCGCTCGGAACTGGCCAATATCCGTCGTCCCTATTGCCAGTTGGGCTGGAACGATCCGGTGGGTTCGAGCGGCACGATCAAGGCGGCCGCCTCGGTCATTGCCGCCGCCGGCGGCGCCCCCGATGGCCTGGTGACACGCAAGGGACTCGAGCGGATACGCCGTGACCTGATCGCCTGCGGCCACCTCGACCGGGTGGACCTGGAGGGCCTCAAGGCGGATCGCGCCCGGGTCTTTCCCGCCGGGGTGGCGATACTCGTCGCCATCTTCGAGGCGTTCGGCCTCGATCAGCTGCGTTATGCCGATGGCGCCCTGCGGGAAGGCGTGCTCTACGACATGGTGGGCCGCAACAGCCCCGAGGATTCGCGTCTCAAGACGCTGGCCTCATTGCAGCAGCGCCATGGCGTGGACATGCGCCAGGCCGAGAACGTGGCGCTCTCCGCCGCCCGGCTGTTCGCCCAGGTGCGAGCGGCCTGGGGGCTCGGTGACGATCATGCACGCTTTCTCGACTGGGCCGCGCGCCTGCACGAGATCGGCCTGGCCATCTCCCACAGCCAGTTCCATCGCCACGGTGCTTATCTGCTGGAACATTCGGACCTGGCCGGCTTCTCGCGTCCCGAGCAGCGGCTGCTGGCGTTCCTGGTGCGCGCCCACCGGCGGAAGTTCCCGCTGCGCGAATGGCGCGCGCTGCCCGTGTCGCAGCAGCTCCCTCTGGCCCGCCTGGCCCGGCTGCTGCGTCTGGCGGTGCTGCTCAACCACTCGCGGGGGGAACAGCCCACCGAGACGCCGCGTCTCGCGGTCAACGATGGTGAGGCGTTGCAGCTGGCGCTGGTTGCGGGGGAGAGCGACGAAGCGCTGCTGCTGCGCACCGACCTGGAGCAGGAAGCCTCCTACCAGGAGACCGCGGGCTTCGCCCTGCACATCACTTGAACCGCTCATCGCAGCCGGCCCCAGCGGGGCTCAAACCGCCGGCTGCGCTAGCCAGCCGGCGGCCACCGCGACCCAGCGCCCCTCCGGCAGCAGCAGTGCCGCCACCGGCGTCTCCTCGTACCAGACCACGGCCACGCGCTCACGCGCCCAGGGCGACACCCCGGCCTCCTGCAGCAGCCGCTTGAGGTCGCGTCGGCCTCGCCCGGCCAGACGCAGGCGCTCGCCACCCCGACGCGGGAGCAGCACCAGCCGTACCGGGTGCCCATCGGCAGGCGCCAATGCCACCGCGGCCTCTCCCCAAGGCGTTGGTAACGGCTCCACCCCGCGCCATTCGGCCCGCCATTCGGCCGACAACGCAGCAAGCCGGCGCTGCAGATAGAGCTGGCCACGCCATAACCGCGCCTCGGCATCGGCCCAGTCGACGCACGCCTGGGCGTCCTCGCGCGCCTCGAACTGAATCAGCAGGGTATCGAGACGCGCCGAAGGCGGCGGCGCCAGCCCCAGCCGGCGGCAGGCAAGGCGCACCAGCGAACGGCAGCGGGCGGGCTCGAGCGACGCGAGCCCCGCCACCGGTAGGCACCCAGGCTCTCCCCCCAGCGCAGCGAGATCGCCCTCGGCCAGCGCCTCGATCATCTCTTCCGCATCGGCGGCGTGGCGTGAACTGCGTGCCAGAGCATCGACCGCATGGGGCCAGCGCGACTGCAACAGCGGCAGCACGCTGCGGCGCAGGAAGTTGCGATCGAGGCTCTCATCGGCATTGGTGGGGTCGTCGATCCACGGCAAGCCGAGCCGCTCGGCCTCGGCTTCGAGCTCGACCCGGGTGTGGGCAAGCAGTGGGCGCTCGAGGCGTCGGCCCTGCCACTCACGCCGCCCGGGCATGGCCGCCAGGCCACGCACGCCGCTGCCGCGCAAGGCGGCGAGCAGGAAGGTCTCGGCCTGGTCGTCGCGATGCTGCGCCAGCCACAGCGTTTCGCCCGGTGTCACACGACGGGCGAAGGCGGCGTAGCGCGCCTGACGCGCCGCGCCCTCGAGCCCCAGTCCGGCGTCCCGCTCGACTGCCACGCGCTCGACGTAGAGCGGCACGCCGAGGTGAGAGCAGAGCCGCCGACAGTGGAGCTCGAAGCCATCGGCGGCATCCTGTAGGCCATGATGAACGTGCAGCGCGTACAGCGGCCGGGGATGGCGCCGGCAGGCCGCCGCGGCAAGGGTCAGCAGCAGGCTCGAATCCAGCCCGCCGGAAAGCGCCACCCAGACGACACGCCCCGGCGGGGTCTCCGCCAGGGCGTCGTCGATCACGATCTGTAGAGGCGCTCTCTTATGCCGGTGCGCCATAGCTCATCAACCGCTCATACCGGCGCTCGAGCAGAGCGTCGGTATCCATCGCCTCGAGCCGTTCGAGGCTCGCCAACAGCGCCTCCTTGACCCGCTCGGCGGTGGTCTGCGGGTGGCGGTGGGCGCCGCCCAGCGGCTCCTCGATCAGGGTATCGACGAAGCCGAGCTCCTGCAGTCGCTCGGCGGTGATGCCCATGGCCTGGGCGGCATCGGCGGCCTTCTCGGCGCTCTTCCACAGGATCGAGGCACAGCCCTCGGGCGAGATCACCGAATAAGTGGAGTACTGCAGCATGGTCAGCTCGTCGCACACGCCGATGGCCAGTGCCCCGCCGGAGCCGCCCTCGCCCACCACGGTGGAGATAATCGGTGTCTTGAGCCGCGACATCACCGCCAGGTTGTAGGCGATGGCCTCGCTCTGGCCGCGCTCCTCGGCGTCGATGCCGGGGTAGGCGCCCGGCGTGTCGATGAAGGTGAGCACCGGCATCTTGAAGCGCTCGGCCATCTCCATCAGGCGGCACGCCTTGCGGTAGCCCTCAGGGCGCGGCATGCCGAAGTTGCGCCGCACCTTCTCCTTGACGTCACGCCCCTTCTGGTGGCCGATGACCATCACCGGGCGGTCGTCGAGGCGGGCGACGCCGCCGACGATGGCCGGGTCGTCGGCGAAACGACGATCGCCGTGCAGCTCATCGAAGTCGGTGAAGACATGCTCGAGGTAGTCGAGCGTATAGGGGCGCTGGGGATGGCGCGAAATCTGCGACACCTGCCAGGGCGTGAGGTCCTTGAAAATCGACTCGGTGAGCTTGCGACTCTTCTCCTCGAGGCGACTGATCTCGTCGCTGAGGTTGAGCTGGCTGTCGTTGCCGACCAGGCGCAGTTCTTCGATCTTGGCCTGAAGTTCGGCGATGGGCTGTTCGAAATCGAGATAGTTGGGATTCATAGTGGCTGGGCCGCCTTGTCTTTGCTGTCGCCGGGGCATGATGGATGCTATTCGTCCCGGAAGCCATAAAATCGAGTGTCGGGCATTATCGCACCCTCAACGCACGGCGCAAGGCAACGTATGCGGACTTCTCCAGCACCGAGGGGTGCCGGGGACGGGCCGGAGAGGAGGTCTTTTGCCATGGATGGCAAAAGTAGCGCCCAGGGATGGGTTCACAGCGCCTCCTCGAAGAACTGTCGCCGGTCAGCCCCGGCGGCCTCCTCCAGTGCCGATCGCTGCCAAGGGTAGTGGGCCTAGCGGTATTTGAGGCGCACGCCGTCCTGCCCCTCTACTTCACGCAGCGCGATCAGCAGCTCGTCGCTGGGTGCCACGCGCCACTGCGCATCGAGCTCCATCCAGCCGGCCGCCGCGTCGTTGCGGTAGCGCAGGCGTACCGGCAGGCCGCCGTCGTCGCGGTGCGGCGTCAGGCTGTCGCGCAGGGTGTCGATCAAGCGGCCATTGACCCGGGTACCGTCCAGCGAGAGCTCCACCGCCTCACCGTAGCGCGCACGGGCGGCCACCATCGGCGTGACATCCTTGCCGCGCAGGCGCAGGCCGCCGGAGAAGTCGTCGCTGGAGACCTCGCCCTCGACGATCAGTACCTGATCGGCCTCGATCTGGCCGCGCAGGGAATCGAACAGCTCACCGAAAAGCGACGCCTCGATGCGTCCGGTGCGGTCGTCCAGGGTAATGAATGCCATGGTGTCGCCACGCTTGGACTTCATGGTGCGCATGGCCACCACCAGGCCGGCCACGCGCTGCGACTCGCGAGAGGGCTTGAGATCGCTGATGCGGGTGGAGACGAAACGGGCGAGCTCTTTCTCGTACTCGTCGATGGGATGCCCGGTGAGGTAGAGCCCCAAGGTCTCCTTCTCACCGGCGAGGCGCTCCTTGTCGGTCCATTCGCGGGCGCCGCGGTAGGCCTCGTAGGGATCGCTCTCGGCTTCATCGTCGGCGAAGGCTTCGCCGAACATGTCCATCATGCCCAGGTTCTGGTTGGTCTGGGTCTGGGCGGCGGCGCGGATGGCGTCGTCGAGTGCCGCGGAAAGCACCGCGCGGTTCGGGCCCAGGTTGTCCAGGGCGCCGGAACGGATCAATGCCTCCAGCGTGCGCTTGTTCATGCGCTTGGGGTCGACCCGGCGGCAGAAGTCGAACAGGTCGGCGAACGCCCCGTCCGTCTCGCGCGCCTCGACGATGGCACCGATGGGCCCCTCGCCCACGCCGCGAATGGCGCCCAGGCCATAAACCACGCGCCCCTCGCTGTCGACGCTGAACTTGTAGGCGCCGATATTGACGTCCGGCGGCGTCACGGTGAGCCCGATGCGCCGCGACTCTTCGATCAGCGGCACCACCTTGTCGAGGTTGTCCATCTCGGTGGACATTACCGCGGCCATGAACGGGCCGGGGTAGTGCGTCTTGAGCCAGGCGGTCTGGTAGGAGACCAGGCCGTAGGCCGCCGAATGCGACTTGTTGAAGCCGTAGCCGGCGAACTTCTCTACCAGGTCGAAGATGTTGCCCGCCAGTTCCTTGTCGATGCCGTTGGCCGCACAGCCTTCCATGAAGCCGGCACGCTGCTTGGCCATCTCCTCGGGTTTCTTCTTGCCCATCGCCCGGCGCAGCATGTCGGCCTGGCCCAGGGTGTAGCCGGCCAGAACCTGAGCGATCTGCATCACCTGCTCTTGATAGAGGATGATGCCGTAGGTGGGCTCGAGTACCGGTTTGAGCCACTCGTGCTGATAGTCCGGGTGCGGGTAGGAGATCTCGGCACGGCCGTGCTTGCGGTTGATGAAGTCGTCGACCATGCCCGACTGCAGCGGCCCCGGGCGGAACAGCGCGACCAGTGCGATCATGTCCTCCAGCGAGTCGGGCAGCAGGCGCTTGATCAGCTCCTTCATGCCGCGCGATTCGAGCTGGAACACCGCAGTGGTCTCGGCGCGCTTGAGCATCTCGAAGGTGGGTCCGTCGTCGAGCGGGATGCTATCGATGTTGAGCGGCCCCTCTCCCTTGACCGCACGCACCTTGTCGACCATTTCCAGCGCCCAGTCGATGATGGTCAGGGTGCGCAAGCCGAGGAAGTCGAACTTGACCAGCCCGGCCTCCTCGATGTCGTTCTTGTCGAACTGCACGACCAGGCCGTTGCCCTCCTCGTCGCACAGCAGCGGCGAGAAATCGGTCAGCTTGGTGGGCGCGATCACCACGCCGCCGGCGTGCTTGCCGGTACCACGAGTGATGCCCTCGAGCTTTACCGCCATTTCCCAGATCTCGGCGGCTTCCTCGTCGTTCTCGATGAACTCCTTCAGCGCCGGCTCCGCTTCGATGGCCTTGGCCAGCGTCATGCCCACCTCGAAAGGGATCAGCTTGGAGAGCTTGTCGCCGAGCGAATAGGGCTTGCCCTGGGCACGGGCCACGTCGCGCACCACCGCCTTGGCCGCCATGGTGCCGAAGGTGACGATCTGCGATACCGCGTTGCGGCCGTAGCGGTCGGCCACATACTCGATCACCCGGTCGCGCTTCTCCATGCAGAAGTCGACGTCGAAGTCGGGCATCGAGACCCGTTCGGGATTGAGGAAGCGCTCGAACAGCAGGTCGTACTCCAGCGGGTCGAGATCGGTGATCTTCTGCGCGTAGGCCACCAGCGAGCCGGCCCCGGAGCCACGCCCCGGCCCTACCGGCACGTCGTTCTCCTTGGCCCACTTGATGAAGTCCATCACGATCAGGAAATAGCCGGGGAAGCCCATCTGGATGATGATGTCGAGCTCGAAATCCAGCCGCTCGCGGTAGCGCTTGTCGATCTCGACGAACTCGGCACCGTCACGCGGATACTTCTCGGCCGGGTAGAGGAAGTCGAGGCGCTCGGTGAGGCCGTCGTGGGAGACCTTGCGGAAGAACTCGTCCTGGGTCATGCCCTCGGGAATCTCGAACTCGGGCAGGAAGATCTCGCCCAGGCGCACGTCGACGTTGCAGCGCGCGGCGATCATCACGCTGTTCTCGAGCGCTTCGGGAATGTCGGCGAACAGCTCGGCCATTTCCGCCGGGCTCTTGAGGTACTGCTCCTCGGTATACTTGCGCTCTCGGCGCGGGTCGTCGAGCGCCTTGCCCTCGCCGATTGAGACCCGCGTCTCGTGAGCCCAGAAGTCGTCGCGCTCGAGGAAACGCACGTCGTTGGTGGCCACCACCGGCGTATCGGTCGCCATGGCAAGCTCCACCGAGAGGTGCACGCACTCCTCCTCCAGCGGCCGTCCGGTGCGGATCAGCTCCAGATAGAAGCGATCGGGGAAGGCGGACTTCCACTCTTCGAGCAGTGCACGCGCCTCGTCGCGATGGTCCGACAGCAGGTGCCTCCCAATCTCGCCTTCGCGGCCGCCGGAGAGCGCGATCAGCCCCTCGCTCTGGGCGAACACCCAGCGCTTTTCCAGCACCGCGCGCCCTTGGCGCTGCCCCTCCATCCAGCCACGCGAGATCAGCTCGGTGAGGTTGCGGTAGCCGGTGCCGTTCATCGCCAGCAGCGTCAGCCGATAGGGGTGCGTCTCGTCGTGGGGATTGGCCAGCCACAGGTCAGCCCCGATGACCGGCTTGAGGCCGCTGCCCTGAGCGCCGCGATAGTACTTGACCAGGCCAAACAGGTTGGATTCGTCGGTCACGGCCAGCGCCGGCATGCCCTGCTCGGCGGTGGCCTTGAGCAGGGGCTTGAGCCGCACCAGGCCGTCGACCAGTGAGTATTCGGTGTGCACGCGGAGATGAACGAAAGGCGTGGTCATAAGAGGCTCGGGGTGTGGCGGTGTGTGGGCTAAAGCAGCTCGAGCTGGCCCTTCAGCGGGGCGAACGAGCGGCGATGCTCGGGCAATGGCCCGAGGCGCTCCAGCGCGTCCAGGTGTTCGGGCGTGGCGTAGCCCTTGTGGCGGGCGAAACCGTACTCGGGAAACAGGCCGTCGAGCGCGACCATCTGCGCGTCGCGGGCCACCTTGGCCAGTATCGAGGCGGCGGCGATGGCCGGATGGCGGGCATCGCCCTTGACGATCGCCTGGCCGGGGACATGATGCCCGGGCAGGCGATTGCCGTCCACCAGCAGGTACTCCGGCACCAGCGACAAGCCATCGATCGCCCGGCGCATGGCCAGATGGGTGGCATGGTAGATGTTGAGTTCATCGACCTCGGCGTGACTCGCCTCTGCCACGGCGTAGGCCAGAGCTCGCTCACGGATCTCAGCGTCGAGCTGTACACGCCGCTGCGGGGTAAGCTTCTTCGAATCGGTCAGGCCCTCGATGGGGCGCATGGGATCGAGGATCACCGCTGCGGCCACCACCGCACCGATCAACGGCCCACGGCCCACTTCATCGACACCGGCCAGCAAATGGCCCTGGTAGTCGATCACCAGCGGGGGAAACGGACAGTCGCTCATGTCTATTCTCTCCCTCTCTGCGGCGCCCGTTCGGCCGCTGCCTCACTCCCCGCTTCGCTGTCCAGCGAGGCGGACAGCGGCTGCCCTGCGACCACGGCCTCGATGGCCTCGACCGCCCTGGCACTGGCATTGCGCTGCAGCCCGGCATGCAGCTCGGCGAAGCGCGCCTCCAGGCGGGCGCGAGCCTCGTCGTCATCGAGCATCGGCCCGATCTGCGCGACGATCGCCTCGGGCGTCGCGGCGTCCTGGATCAGCTCCGGCACCAAGGTTTCCTGGGCGATCAGGTTGGGCAGCGAGATCCACCGCGTCTTGACCAGGCGCCGGGCCAGCCAGTGGGTCAACGGCGCCATGCGGTAGGCCACCAGCATCGCGCGGTGGCATAGCATCGCCTCGAGCGCCGCCGTGCCCGAGGCCAGCAGCACCGCGTCGCTGGCCACCATCGCCTCGCGCGCCCGACCGTCGAGCAGCGTGACCCGCCCCTCCAGCGTCGGACGGCTTTCCAGCAGGCGTTCGAGCTCCTCCCGGCGCAGCGGTGTCGCCGCTGGGATCACCACTTTGAGTGCGGCACGTTCGCGACACAGTCGCTCGGCTGCATCGAGAAAAGTGGTGCCGAGAAAGCGGACTTCGTTGCTCCGCGAGCCCGGCAGCACGGCCAGCACCGGCGCGTCTTGCGGCAGGCCGAGTTCGCCCCGCGCGCCGCCACGATCACAGACCAGCGGCAGCTCGTCGGCCAGCGGATGGCCGACAAAGGCCACCGGCAGGCGATGTCGTTCGTAGAAGGCCGCCTCGAAGGGCAGGAAGGGAGCATGGCGTCGACCGACTTGGCGATGCCCTTCACTCGGCCCTGGCGCCAAGCCCATACCGTAGGGCTGACATAATGAACCGTGGATAGCCCCGCCTCGCGCAGCTGACGCTCGAGACCGAGGTTGAAGTCCGGGGCATCGATGCCGATCATCACGTCGGGCTGCCATGCCAGGGCATCGGCGCGCAGGGCGCGACGCACCCGGACCAGCTCGGGCAGATGCTTGAGCACCTCGACCAAGCCCATGACCGAGAGCGTTTCCAGCGGGAAGCGGCTGTCGATACCCTCGGCAATCATGCCGGGGCCACCTATACCACGGAACTGCACCTCGGGATGGCGCGCCTTCAGCGCACGCATCAGGCTCGCCCCGAGCAGGTCGCCGGACATTTCGCCGGCGACGATATAGACACGCGCAAGCTTGCTCATATCCAACCCGTTGCGAAGCCGCGTCAGCGTATGATGCCGCGTGTCGAGACCTCGATGGAGGCAGCGAAGGTTTCGGTCTCGGGCAGCGCGTAGCGGCTGCGTATCTCCTCCAGCGCCTGCGGTACGGTCAGCCCCTGACGATAGACCAGCCGGTAGCTATCGTTCAGCGCCTTGATCGTCTCGGCAGAGAAGCCGCGCCGCTTGAGTCCCACCTGGTTGAGCCCGTGCACCCTGGCCGGATTGCCGTTGATCATGACGAAGGCGGGGGTATCCTTGGTGATGATTGAACCACCGCCGGCCATGGCGTGATCGCCGAAGTGACAGAATTGATGAATCGCCGACAGGCCGCCGAGAATGGCGAAGTTGCCCAAGGTCACGTGCCCGGCCAAGGTCGCCTGGTTGGCCAGCACACAGTCGTCGCCGATGACGCAGTCATGGCCGACATGCACATAGGCCATGAACAGGTTGCGCGAACCGATGGTGGTCTCGCCCCGGTCCTGTGCGGTACCCCGATGCAGCGTCACGCATTCGCGAATGACGTTGTCGTCGCCCATCACCAGACGCGTCGGCTCGCCGGCATATTTCTTGTCCTGGCAATCCTCGCCCACCGAGGCGAACTGGAAGATACGCGTTCGCGCTCCCAGTACGGTCGGCCCCTTGATGACAACGTGTGGGCCAATACGGCTGCCGGGCCCGATCTCGACGTCGGGTCCGATCACGCTGAAGGGCCCGACTTCCACATCCTCGGCCAGACGTGCCCCAGGGTCGACGATGGCAGTGGTATGTATCAAGAAACCTTCCTCTCCGCACAGATGACGTCGGCCTCGCAGACCAGTTCGCCATCTACCGTAGCACGACAGGCGAACTTCCAGATGCCGCGCTTTTCACGCTCGACCTTCGCCTCCAGCCGCAGTCGGTCGCCCGGCATCACCGGCCGCTTGAAACGTGCGTTGTCGCTACCTACGAGGTAATAGACATAGCCGTCGGCCGGCAGCTTGTTGACGGTCTTGAAGCCGAGAATTCCACAGGCCTGCGCCAGCGCTTCCAGCACCAGCACCCCGGGCATGATCGGATGGTGTGGGAAATGGCCATTGAAGAACGGCTCGTTGATGCTGACGTTCTTGTAGGCAACGATGGATTCACCCAGGCTCAGCTCCGTTACCCGGTCGATCAGCAGGAACGGGTATCGGTGCGGCAGGTATTCACGAATCTCGTTGATGTCCATTACCATCGTAGCGACCTCTGAAATGAAGTAGGGAAGCCATTACGAGCGTCGGCGCGCATCGCCCGGGCTTCCCAATAGAACGCCTGCATCAGGCAAGCGGAATTATAGCGCCGCCCGACCCTGCCTCAACCCTCCTGGCTGCGCTTCTCCAGCCGCGCCAGACGCCGGGCGAAATCATCGAGCTGCTTGAAGCGCACCGCATTCTTGCGCCACAAGCCATTGACCATGGCCCCGGTACCGGAGGAGTAGATGCCCGGCTCATGAATCGAGTTGGTCACCAGACTCATGCCGGTGACCTGTACGCCGTCGCAGAGTGTCAGGTGGCCGGCGAGCCCCACGCCGCCACCCAGCATGCAGTTCCTGCCCACCCGGGTGGAGCCGGCGATACCGACGCAGCCGGCCAGCGCCGTGTGATCGCCGATGCGCACATTGTGCGCGATCTGCACCTGGCTATCGATCTTGACGTCGTTGCCGATCACGGTGTCGTCGAGCGCACCGCGATCGATGCTGGAGCAGCTGCCCACCTCGACGTCGTCGCCCAGCACCACGCCACCGAGCTGGGCGATCTTGTGCCAGCGACCGCCGTCATGGGCAAAGCCGAAACCGTCGCCACCGATCACGCAGCCGCTGTGCAGGATGACCCGCGCCCCAGCGATCACGCCATGACAGACGGTGACGTTGGGATGCAGGCGCGAGCCGGCGCCGATGCGCGAGCCGGCGCCGATGAAGCAGCCGGCACCGACCACCACCTCGTCCCCCAGCTCCACACCCGCCTCGATGACGGCATTGGGGCCGATCTCGACTCGCTCGCCCAGTACCACGTCATCGGCCACCACGGCCGCGGGATGGATGCCCCCTCGAGGAGCTGCCAGGATCGGGTCGAACAGCTGCGACAGCTGGGCGTAGCCAAGATAGGGGTTCGACAACTCCAGTCGTGCCCCGGGGCAGGCGTCTGCATGCTCCGGATGCAGCAGCACGGCGCCGGCCGAGGTCCCCGACAGATCCTTCAGATAGCTGCGGTTGGCCACGAAGGCAACCTGATCGGGGCCGGCCTCCTTCAAGGTAGCCAGCCCCCGGACCCGGCGAGCGCCGTCCCCCACCAGGTGGGCGCCAAGCCGCTCGGCCAGTTCGGCCAGGGTGAATTCACGAATTGCTGGATGCGTCATGGAAACCCGTATCGACAGCGAGCGACAGCGACTGCCGCAATGTTCAGTTGAGAGTGTTGAGGATTTCGATCACTTCGTCCGTCAGATTGGGCAGGTCCTGTTCGGCGTGAAGCACACCCTGGGGTTCCACCAACACCTCGACGCCGTGTCGCTCGATCACTTGGCCCACCGCCTCTTGCAGCTTCGGCTCGGCCTGCTGCAGGAATTCCTGCTCGGCCTGCATCTGCGCCTCCATGATCTGCTGGCGCAGCTGCTCGAAGCGGCTGCCTTTCTGCTGGAATTCCTGAATCAGCGACTGTCGCTCGGCGTCGGGGAGGCTATCGCCCTCCTGCTGCAGCCGCTGCTGCAGCTGGGACAGCTCCTGGCCCAGCGACTGGGCCTCCTGCTGCTGGCCGGACAGGCGGCCCTCGAGGTCCTGCATGGAGCGCTGGGCGGCATCGGAAGCGAGCAACGCCCGGCGCCAGTCCAGTACCGCGACCTCGGCCGAGTAGGCCGGGACGGCCAGCGCGGCGAACAGTCCCAGGCAAAGAATGGCAATCGACTTACGCATGCAAAGCACCTCTTGGCAGGCCGGCTCAGAACGTCTGGCCCAGCGAGAATTGGAAGAACTGAGTATCGTCGCCGCTTTCGTCGTTGAGCGGCTCGGCGATGCTGAAGGTCAGCGGCCCGACCGGCGTCAGCCAGGAGAGTCCTACGCCGACGCTATAGCGCAGCTCGCCCAGATCGATACCCGACGAGCAATTCGAAGGGCCGTCGCCCTCGACCACCGGGTAGCAGCTGGTCAAGAAGGTGTTGCCGGCATCGACGAAGAAGCCGGTCTGCAACGAGCGCTGATCCTCGATGAAGGGCAGCGGGAAGAGCAGCTCGGCACTGCCTTCGACCAGAATGTTGCCGCCCAGCGTCCGGTCGCGCCCGGACTCGCGCGGCGTGGTGCGCTCACCCAGGGTGTTGGCGGTGAAGCCGCGCACCGACCCCAGGCCACCGGCAAAGAAGTTCTCGTAGAACGGGTAGGGATCGTTACCGATGCTGTCGGCATAGCCCAGAGTGGTGCCGAACTTGAGGGCCCAGGTCTCCTCCTCGTTGAGCGCGAAGAGCTGCTGGGCGCGGGCGCGCAGCTTGTAGTAGTCGGCATCGCTGCCGGGTGCTGCGGTCTCCAGCGACACGCGCTGGTAATCGCCCGAGGTGGGCATGATGCCGCGGTTGAGGTTGTTGCGGGTCCAGCTCGCGGTGAGCTTGAGACTCTGGGCCTCGGCGCCCTGGTCGTCGACGTAGCGCACGATCTCCGAAGCGGTATCGCGGTAGGTCTTGATCGAGAGGTCCTCGAGGCTGGCCCCGAAGTTGAGCCGTGACAGTTCGCTGACCGGATAGCCGAAGTTGATCCCCGCGCCATAGGCGTCGGTGGAGTAGGTCGAGATATCCGAGTCCTCGTAGTCGGTCTCGCGATAGAACAGATTGTAACCGCGTGAGATGCCGTCCAGCGTCCAGTAGGGATCGGTGAAGCCGAAGTTGACGCTGGTGAAGGTGTCGCTGCGCTGGGCGCCGATATTGACGCGGTTGCCGGTACCCAGGAAGTTGTTCTGCGCCAGGGCAGCCCCGTAGATCACCCCGGCGCTCTGGGAGAAACCGATGCTCGCCGACACCGAGCCGGAAGGCTGCTCTTCGACGGTATAGGTCACGTCAAGCTTGTCGGGCTCGCCGGCCACCGGCTGGGTCTCCACTTCCACCTGGCGGAAAAAGCCCAGGCGCTCCAGACGACGACGCGACTGGCTGATCGACTCGGTGGAGGCCGGTGCCCCCTCCATCTGGATCATCTCGCGGCGCAGCACCTCGTCCTGGGTGGTGGTGTTACCGATGAAGTTGATCCGGCGCACGTAGGCACGGCGCCCCGGTTCGACATGGAAGGTGAGGTCGACCGTCTCGCCGTCGGCGCGCGGCTCGGGCACGCCCTCCACGCGGGCGAAAGCGAAGCCCTCGGCGCCCAGTCGCGAGCGCAGCGCCTCGTTGGTGGCGATCACATCGCTGCGCGAGAAGGTCTCGCCACTCTCCACCTGCAGCAGATTGCGCGCCTCGCGCTCGCTGATCTGCAGCTCGCCGGCGAAGTCGATGTTACCCAGCCTGTACTGGCTGCCCTCGTCGACGTTGATGGTGACGAAGATCTGCGACTTGTCGGGGCTGATCGACACCTGAGTCGAGGTGATGTTGAAATTGACGTAGCCGCGATCAAGGTAGAAGGAGCGTAGCCGCTCCAGGTCGCCGGCCAACGCCTCGCGGGAGTACTCGTCCTTCGAGAACCAACCGAAGAAGCGTCCGGGACGGTCGTTGAGCTCGAACACCTCGCGCAGCTCGTCATCGTCGAACTGGCGATTGCCGACGATGTTGATCTGACGGATCTTGGCCACCGCACCTTCGTTGATGTCGATATCGACCTGGACGCGCCCCTCGTCGATCTCGCGCACGCTGGTCTCGATGCGCGCACTGTAGCGCCCCTGGGCCTGGTAGACCCCCTCCAGCTCGCGCTGGATGTCCTCGAGCGTCGATATCTGCAGCACTTGGCCTTCCGCCAGCCCGCCTTCGCGCAGTCCGCGACGCAGGTCCTCTTCCGAGAGCTGCTTGTTGCCGCTGATGTTGAGGCGCGAGATGGTCGGCCGCTCGACGACCTGGATGACCAGCACGTTGCCGTCGCGAGCAAGCTGAATATCCTCGAACAGGCCGGTGGCGAACAGGCTCTGAGCCGCCTCGGCAAGCTCACGGTCATCGACCTGGTCACGTGTGCTGATGGGGAAGGCGTTGAAGACGGAAGCAGCGGAAACCCGCTGCAGCCCCTCCACGCGAATGTCGGAAACTTCGAAGGGTTCGGCCAGCACCGTACTGGAACCGGCCAGCAGCAGTGCCGCCAGTCCGAGGGTCTTGATATTCATGCAGTCGCTTCGCTCGCGTTGATCCGCCTGCCTGTCCAGACAGGCACCATATACATATGTGCGGGTGACTGACAAGGCAGAGCGAAGCTCCGCCTCCCCGTGCCCCTGTGGGGCGCTTGCTACCAGAGACGCATCAGATCGAAATACAGGGCCATCAGCATCAACGTACCGACCAGCGCCAGGCCGATGCGCAATCCAAACGCCTGAGCCCGCTCCGACACCGGCCGGCCGCGCACCACCTCGACGAAATAGTAAAGCAGGTGGCCACCATCCAGTACCGGAATGGGCAACAGGTTCAACACCGCCAGGCTGATCGAGAGATAGGCCAGGAAGCTGACGAAACTCTCAAGCCCGGTGCGCGCCGTGTCGCCTGCCATCTGGGCGATGGTGATCGGCCCCGACAGGTTGGACGGTGAGATCAGCCCCACCAGCATCTTGCGAATAGCATCCAGGGTCAGCAGCGTCATCTCACCGGTACGGCTCATGGCCTGCCCCACCGCCGCCACGGGGCCGTAGCGAATCTCGCGGCGATACTCCTCGGGCCATTCGACCGCTTCGACGCCGGCACCCACATAGCCGATGGCCGCCCCGGCCTCGATGTCGCGCGTGCCCGGCGTGAGCGTCAGCCCGAGACGCTCGTCACCACGCGCCACCTCTAGCTCCAGCGTCTCGCCCGGCCGGCCGCGCACCATGCTGACGAAATCCATCCACTCCTCGACCGGGTTGCCGTTCACGGCCAGAATCCGGTCGCCCGGTCGCAGCCCCGCCTCGGCAGCGGGTTCACCGTCGATCACCTGGCCCAGCACCGCAGGAATGCGCGGCTGCCAGGGCGTAATGCCGAGCGTGGCCAGCGGCTGTGGCGGCTCCTGGCGCACCAGGTACTCTTCCACCGGCAGTCGATAGCGGCGAGGCTCGGATGCGGCATCCTCGCGAGCCTGAAGGGAAAGCTCCCCGCTGTGGCCGATATGCGCGATCAGGCGCAGGTTGATCTCATCCCAGGAGCGCACCTCGCTGTCCTGAACGGCTACGATCTCCTGTCCGGATTGCAGGCCGCCGCGGGCCGCCGGCGAATCGGGCGTCACCTCGCCTATTACCGGTGCCACGGTGGAGGTGCCGGCCACGAACAGCGCCCAGTAGGCGACGATAGCGAGCAGGAAGTTGGCCAGCGGCCCCGCCGCGACGATGGCGATGCGCTGCCACACCGTCTTGCGGTTGAACGCTTCATGGAGCTGCTCGCCGGGAACCGGCGCCTCACGCTCGTCGAGCATCTTGACATAGCCGCCAAGCGGAATCGCTGCCACGGCGAACTCGGTCCCGTGACGATCGACGCGGGACCAAATCGGCTTGCCGAAGCCCACCGAAAAGCGCAACACCCTGACACCACAGCGGCGCGCCACCCAGTAATGGCCGAACTCGTGGAAGGTGATCAACAGGCCCAGCACCACGATGACGGCCAGCACGTTCTGGATCAGACCCAAGTCATTCTCCTTGCAAAGTCACGCCGACGGCCGCCCGCGGCTCAGCGTCGCTCTAGCCTGGCGCGCGCCGCCTGGCGCGCCCGGGCATCGGCATCGAGGATGAGCTCCAGATCGCCACCGGCCTCTACCGGCAGCGCTTCCAGGATCTCCGCCACCAGCTCACCGATTCCCGAAAAGCTCAACCGCCCCGCCAGGAAGGCATCGACGGCCACCTCGTTGGCCCCGTTGAGCACGGCCGGCGCCGTACCGCCGGCCTGCATCGCTTCGCGCGCCAGTCGCAGGCAGGGAAACGCCACCTCGTCGGGCGCCTCGAAGTCGAGACGGGCGATCTGGAACAGATCCAGTGGCTCGACCCCGGCCTCGATGCGCTCCGGCCATGCCAGCCCGTAGGCAATCGGGGTGCGCATGTCCGGGTTACCCAGCTGGGCCAGCACGGAGCCATCGCTGTAGGCGGCCATGGAGTGGATCACGCTCTGCGGGTGCACGACCACCTGCACCTGGTCGGGCCGGGCATCGAACAGCCAGCAAGCCTCGATCAGTTCCAGGCCCTTGTTCATTAGCGTGGCGCTGTCGACCGAGATCTTGCGCCCCATCGACCAGTTGGGATGAGCACAGGCCTGTGCCGGCGTCACCGTGGCCAGACGCTCACGAGACCAGCCGCGGAAGGGGCCGCCGGAGGCGGTCAGCAGCAGCTGAGTCACGCCATGGCGGGACAGGCCGCCGCGGTGCTCGGGTGGTAGACACTGGTAGATGGCATTATGTTCGGAATCGATCGGCAGCAGCGTTGCGCCATGGCGCGTCACCGCATCCATGAACAGCGCCCCGGACATTACCAGCGCCTCCTTGTTGGCCAGCAGCACGCGCTTGCCGGCACGCACCGCGGCAAGCGTCGGCAACAGTCCTGCGGCGCCGACGATGGCGGCCATCACCACGTCGGCGCCAGCGTCACTCGCCGTCTCGACGAGCGCCGCCTCACCCGCGCACACCTCGGTATCGAGCCCCGCTTCGGCCAGGCGCTCATGCAGCCAGGCCGCATCTTCCTTGCCACCGAGCACCGCCACCGCCGGGCGATGGCGCAGGCACAGCGTCAGCAGCGCCTCGCGCGAGCGGTGAGCCGTCAACGCATGCACCCGGTAACGCTCGGGGTGACGCGCAATCACGTCGAGCGTACTGGTGCCAATGGAGCCGGTGGCCCCCAGCACCGTGACACTCTGTTGGCGAAGCGTCCCATTCATGTCACAGCATCCCGAGCGAGAGCAGCGCGAATAGTGGCACCGCCGCGGTCAGGCTGTCGATGCGGTCGAGCACGCCGCCGTGTCCGGGCAATAAGTTGCTGGAGTCCTTGATGCCGCGAAAGCGCTTCAACATGCTCTCCAGCAGGTCACCGAGTACCGAGACCAGCGTCACTCCCGCGGTCACCATCACCAGCCCCAGCCCCGCGGCCACACCAAGCCCCTGCCACACGGCGAATAGCAGCGCCAGCAGCAGCGTCACGGCCACGCCGCCGGCCACGCCCTCCCAGGACTTGCCGGGGCTCACCCCCGGTGCGAGCTTGCGACGGCCCCAGGCGCGCCCGCAGAAATAGGCCCCGATATCGGCGCCCCATACCAGCAGCAGCACGTAGAGCAGCCACACACCGCCGGTGTCGCGCAGCACATTGAAGCCGACCCAGGCCGGCAGCAGCACCCACAGCCCCATGGCAAGGCGTGCCGCCGTCGAACCCCACTGCTCGCGCTTCGCCGGATAGTGCACGACCCAGTAGAAATTGACCGCCCAGCCGGCCACCGCGAACCACAGCGGCCAGACAGCCAGCGCTGCGCCGAACCACCATAGCAGCGCCATCAGCAGAGCCAGGGCACCCACCAGTACCAGGCGACGACTTGCCACCAGCACCCCGGCGAGGTTGGTCCACTCCCAGGCGGCCAGCAGCACGACGCCGCCGGTAAAGGCGGCAAAGGCGGCGTCCGCCAGGCCGAACAGACCGGCCAGCATCAGCGGCGCCAGCCATGCCGCCGTCACGATCCGCTGTCTAAGCACCTTTCGCCTCGATCTGTTCATCGGTCATGCCGAAGCGACGCTGGCGTCGGCAGAAATCGTCGATCGCCATATCGAAAGCCTGACCGTCGAAGTCCGGCCACAGCAGCGGCGTGAAATAGAGTTCGGCATAGGCCATCTGCCACAGCAGGAAATTGGAGATGCGCTGCTCGCCGCTGGTACGGATACACAGATCGACCGGCGCCTCGTCGCCCAGGCACAGCCCCCGCTGGAAAGCGTCCTCGTCGATGGCGCCAGGTTCGAGCTCGCCGGCCGCGGCACGTTCGGCCAGATGCCGGGTGGCGTTGACGATGTCCCAGCGGCCGCCGTAATTGGCGGCCACGACGAGGTGCAGGCCGGTATTGTCGCGGGTGAGTTCCTCGGCTCGCACGATGTATTTCTGGATCGAGGAAGAGAAGGCGCTGCGGTCGCCGATGACGGAGAGGCGAATACCGTTGTCGTGCAGCTTGCGCACTTCGCGCTTGAGCGCGATGAGAAACAGCTCCATCAGGGCGCGCACCTCGGCCTCGGGGCGGCGCCAGTTCTCACTGGAGAAGGCGAACAGTGTCAGGGTGTGGATGCCGCGCTCAGCGGCCCGGCGAATCACCGCGCGCACGGCCTCGACGCCGGCACGGTGGCCGCGAATGCCGGACAGCCCACGCGCACGCGCCCAGCGATTGTTGCCGTCCATGATGATCGCCACGTGTCGAGGCAGGTCGTCGCCGGGGGGCTTGGGTGGCATCTGCGATGCGGAAGTCTGCGCTGACGTCATGATGTCTCGCAATGGGGATGGAAAAACCGGGCGGCAACGCGGCAGGCCGCCACCCGGCGCTGCTCAGACCTGCATCAGGTCGTGTTCCTTCACTTCGAGCTGCTTGTCGATCTCGGCGATGTACTTGTCGGTCAGCTTCTGGATCCCATCTTCGCCGCGGTGCTGTTCGTCCTCGGAGATCTCTTTCTCCTTGAGCAGCGCCTTGATGTCATTGTTGGCATCGCGGCGCACGTTGCGCACTGCCACGCGAGCGTTCTCGGCCTCGGCGCGAGCCTGCTTGATATAGCCCTTGCGAGTCTCCTCGGTGAGCATCGGCATCGGCACGCGGATCACGTTGCCGGCACTCGCCGGGTTCAGTCCCAGGTCGGAGGTCATGATTGCCTTCTCGATCTTGGGCACCATGTTCTGCTCCCAGGGCACCACGGAGAGGGTGCGGGCGTCCTCGACGTTGATCGAAGCGACCTGGTTGAGCGGCACCTGGCTACCGTAGTAGTCCACGGTGACCGAATCGAGGATGCTGGAATGAGCACGCCCGGTACGGATCTTGTTGAAGTTGGCATGCAAAGCATCGAGGCTCTTCTTCATGCGACTTTCGGCATCTTTCTGGATGTCATTGATCACGGGTATCAACCTCTGTCTATCAGCGTGCCTTCCTTGCCGCCCACCACCAGATTCAGCAGGGCGCCCGGCTTGTTCATGTTGAAGACGCGAACCGGCATGTCATGGTCCCGCACCAGGCAGATAGCGGTCAAATCCATGATGCCGAGCTTCTGATCGAGCGCATTATCGTAGCTCAGATGATCGTACTTGACCGCATCGGTATGCTTCACCGGGTCCTTGTCGTAGACGCCGTCCACCTTGGTGGCCTTGACCACCACGTCGGCGTCGATCTCGATGCCGCGCAGGCAGGCCGCCGAATCGGTGGTGAAGAAGGGATTGCCGGTGCCGGCGGAGAACAATACCACGTCTCCCGAGGTCAGGTAGCGAATCGCGGTACGGCGATCGTAATGCTCGACCACACCGCTCATGGGAATGGCGGACATGACCCGGGAACGGATGTTGGAACGCTCCAGGGCGTCGCGCATGGCCAGCGCATTCATCACCGTGGCCAGCATGCCCATGTGGTCGCCGGTGACCCGGTCCATGCCGGCCGCGTTGAGCGCGGCGCCGCGGAACAGGTTGCCGCCGCCGATGACGATACCCACCTGCACGCCGATGCCGACCAACTGGCCGATCTCCAGCGCCATGCGATCGAGCACCTGGGGGTCGATGCCGAAGTCGTGCTCGCCCATCAGGGCCTCGCCAGAGAGCTTGAGCAGGATACGCTTGTACTTCGACTTCTCGGCGCGGGACTTGGCGGGGCTATCGACGAGATCGGATGCGGGCATGGCAACTCTCCTAGGCGTCAAGGGGATGAAGCTACTCTACTATGTCCGACGCGGGGGCCGGATACGAGAAGGCGTGCGCTCGCGCGCACGCCATTCTCGAGCTGGAACCTCTGACCTTAGCGACGGCCAGCCTGTTCCATGACTTCCTTGGCGAAGTCGACCTCTTCCTTCTCGATGCCCTCGCCCACCTCGAAACGGGTGAAGCCGATCACCTCACCGCCGGCGGCCTTGACGAACTCGGCGACGGACTGGTTCGGATCCTTGACGAAGGGCTGCTCGGTCAGGCTGTTCTCGGCCAGGTACTTCTTCAGGCGGCCTTCGACCATCTTCTCGGCGATCTGCTCGGGCTTGCCGGCCATGTCGGGCTGGGCCAGGATGATCGCCTTCTCCTTGTCGAGCTGCTCCTGTGGCATGTTCTCGGGACGCGCCACGGCCGGGTTGATCGCGGCCACGTGCATGGCGACGTCCTTGGCCACTTCGCTGTTGCCACCCTTGAGCACGGTGAGCACACCGATACGGCCGCCGTGGACGTACTCGCCCACCAGCCCGCCTTCGGGCGCCTCGACCACGGCGCAGCGACGCACGCCGATGTTCTCGCCGATCTTCTGCACCAGCTGCTCGCGGGCGCTCTCGAGAGCCCCTTCCATCACCGCGGCGACGTCTTCGCTCTTGGCAGCGAAGAAGGCATCGGCAACCTGGTCGGCGAACGCCTTGAAATTGTCGTCACGAGCGACGAAGTCGGTCTCGGAGTTGATCTCGACCACCACGCCGTAGCTGCCGTCCTCGGCGACGCGAGTCGCCACGGCGCCTTCGGCGGCGGTACGACCGGCCTTCTTGGCGGCCTTCAGACCCGAGCTCTTGCGCAGGTTCTCGATGGCGACTTCGATGTCACCATCGGCTTCGGTGAGTGCCTTCTTGCACTCCATCATGCCGAGCCCGGTACGCTCGCGCAGTTCCTTCACCTGGGAAGCGCTGATCGCTGCCATGGTATTCACCTCTCGATAAGTGGAACCCGTTCAGGTTCGACCTGGGAATAAGGGCGCCGGGCCCATGGGCCCGGTGGGGTCCCGCCCCGCCGCAACGGAGCGGTCGCGGGCGGCCGTCTTGGTCGGCCGCCCGCCCGGACCGACAGCGCCGATCCGGGCAACTCGCCGTTACTCGGCAGCGGCAGCCGCGTCGCCGCCTTCACCCTCGGTGACCTCGACGAATTCGTCGGGACGGCCTTCTTTCGCCCGCGCGCAGGCATCGGCGATGGCCTTGACGTAGATCTGAATGGCACGGATGGAGTCATCGTTGCCGGGGATCACGTAGTCGACGCCGTCCGGGTCGGAGTTGGTGTCCACCACGCCGATGACCGGGATACCGAGCTTGTTCGCCTCGTTGATGGCGATGCGCTCGTGGTCGACATCGATCACGAACAGCGCGTCGGGCAGGCCGCCCATCTCCTTGATGCCGCCGATGGAACGCTCGAGCTTGTCCTGCTCGCGGGTCGCCATCAGGACTTCTTTCTTGGTCAGCTTCTCGAAGGTGCCGTCCTCGCGCATTGTCTCGAGGTCGCGCAGACGCTTGATCGACTGCCGGATGGTCTTGTAGTTGGTCAGCATGCCACCGAGCCAGCGGTGGTTGACGAAAGGCATGCCGACGCGGTTGGCCTCTTCCTTGATGATCTTGCTCGCGCTGCGCTTGGTGCCGACGAACAGGATCTTGTTGTTGGCCGCCGCCATCTTCTCGACCACGTCGATCACCTCGTTGAGGGCCGGCAGGGTGTGCTCGAGGTTGATGATGTGGATCTTGTTGCGGGCGCCGAAGATGAACTTGCCCATCTTCGGGTTCCAGTAACGGGTCTGGTGGCCGAAGTGTGCGCCTGCCTTGAGCAGGTCGCGCATGTTGACATGTGCCATGGATGACTCCTGAAAATCGGGTTAGGCCTCCACGCACCCCATGGATCCGACTGCCGGGACCGACCGCGGCAGCACCCGGGACCATGTGCCGGTACGTGTGTGTTTTCAAGGCTGTTGAGTTAACGGCTCGAGCCGCGACCTGTCGCTGCCGGACGCCGACGCTCCGCCGCCTCGCCGCCGAACCGACCTGGGCCAGACGGGCGACGATTGCAGGAAAGCGCGCGGCTTTATACCATAGTTCGCCAACGAGATGAAGTCGCCCGCCGTCCTTGGCCACGTTGCCGGCGCTGCAACCCCTCTGAACCGAGATTCCATGAACATACTCATCAAGACGCCCGACGAGATCGAGAAGATGCGCGAGGCCGGTCGCCAGGCCGCCAGCGTGCTGGAAATGATAGCACCGCACGTCAAGGCCGGCGTGTCCACCGGCGAGCTGGATCGGCTGTGCCACGACTATATCGTGAACGAGCTGGGCTCGACGCCGGCGCCGCTCAACTACCACGGCTTTCCCAAGTCGATCTGTACCTCGCTCAACCACGTGGTCTGCCACGGCATCCCCGACCCGGAAAAGAAGCTGAAGCGGGGCGACATCATGAACATCGACGTCACCGTGAAGACCGCCGACGGTTACCACGGCGACTCCAGCGCCATGTTCATCGTCGGCGAGAACATCCAGGGCGAGCGGCTGTGCCGCGTGACCCAGGAGTGCCTCTACAAGAGCATCGCCCTGGTGCGTCCGGGCGTGCGCCTCTCGGAGCTGGCCCGCGCCATCCAGCGCCACGCCGAAGCCAACGGCTACTCGGTGGTACGCGATTTCTGCGGTCACGGCATCGGCGCCGGCTTCCACGAGGATCCGCAAGTGTTGCACTATGACGGCTATGCGCCCGAGGCCGATGCCACCCTGGCCGCCGGCATGTGCCTGACCATCGAACCGATGATCAACGTCGGCGGCCACCAGACCAAGGTGCTGCGCGACGGCTGGACCGCCGTGACCCGGGACAAGAGCCTGTCCGCGCAGTGGGAGCACACGCTGCTGGTCACCGAGACCGGCGTCGAGGTGCTCACCGCACGCCACGAGGAAGACCTGTCCTTCCTCGACCACTGAGCCGAGCCAACATGCTCCTGCACCACTATCGCTTCGTGCCCGACGAGTCGCTGTTCGACGCCGAGACCTTCCGGCGCGAGCTCGCCGGCACGCGCTCTCCCATCGCCCCGTTCAAGGCGGCGCTACGCGACATCCAGGGCCGGCTCGACGAGCGCTTCCACGCCGGTGCCGACATCCGCGACCTGGTGCACGGCCGCGCCTGGTGCCTCGACCAGCTGCTCGGCGTGGCCTGGTCGCTGCAGGCGTGGCCCGACGACGGCGTGGCGCTGCTGGCAGTAGGCGGTTACGGTCGCGGCGAGCTGCACCCCCACTCCGACGTCGACCTGATGCTGCTGCTCGAGGACGACGACGACACCCCCTACCGCGAGCCGCTGACCGCCTTCATCACGCTACTGTGGGACATCGGCCTGGAGATCGGCCACAGCGTGCGCTCGCTGTCGGACTGCGAGCGCGAGGCCGAAGGCGACATCACGGTGATCACCAACCTGATGGAGTCGCGCCTCCTGGCCGGCCCCGAGTCGTTGCGCGAGGCGATGAAGGCGCGCATCGCCCGCGAGCGGATGTGGCCGTCCGATCGCTTCTTCGAGGCCAAGTGGCAGGAGCAGATCGCCCGCCACCACCGCTTCAACAATTCCGAGTATCACCTCGAGCCCAACATCAAGAGTTCGCCGGGCGGACTGCGCGATATCCAGATGATCGGCTGGGTGGCCAAGCGCCACTTCGGCAGCCAGCGCTACGAGGATCTGGTGGCGAACGGCTTCATGAACGATGCCGAGCTGCGCATACTGAGCCAGGGCCAGGCCTTTCTGTGGCAGGTGCGCTACGCCCTGCACATGCTCACAGGTCGCGCCGAGGATCGTCTGCTGTTCGACCACCAGCGCACCATTGCCGAGCTTTTCGGCTTTCGCGATACGCCCGAACGGCTCGCCGTCGAGCAGTTCATGAAGCGCTACTACCGCCATGTCACGGCGCTGGCGGGTCTCAACGACATGCTGCTGCAGCACTTCGACGAAGCGATACTGCGCAGCGGCGAGCGGCTGGAGACCAGCGACCTCAACGAGCGCTTCGTGATCGAGGGCGGCTATATCAAGGCGCGCAACCGCTCGGTGTTTCGCGACCACCCCTATGCGCTACTCGAGCTGTTCCTGCTGATGGCCGAGCATCCCGAGATCGAGGGCGTGCGCGCCGACACTATCCGCCTGATTCGCGATCATCGCCACCTGATCGACGATCTCTACCGTGACGATGCCCAGCACCAGCACCTGTTCATGTCGCTGCTGTGCTCCAGCGGCAACGTGGCGCGCCAGCTGCGGCGCATGAACCGCTACGGCGTGCTGGGCAAGTACCTGCCGGAATTCGGCCAGGCGGTGGGGCTGATGCAGCACGACCTGTTCCACATCTACACCGTGGACGCCCACACCCTGCGCCTGCTCAAGTTCATCCATCAGTTCCGCAAGCCCGAGGCGCGCGACGACTTCCCGGTGGCGGCAGCCTTGGTGCACCAACTGCCCAAGCTGGAACTGCTATGGATTGCCGGGCTCTACCACGACATCGGCAAGGGCCGCGGCGGTGATCACTCGCTGCTAGGCGCCCGCGACGTGGAGCGCTTCGCCGAGCGCCACGGCCTGTCGAGCCGCGACACGCGGCTGGTCAGCTGGCTGGTGGAGAACCATCTGGTGATGTCGATGGTGGCACAGAAACGCGACATCACCGACCCCGACGTGATTCGCGAATTCGCCGTCCAGGTCGGCGACGAGACCCGTCTGGACTACCTCTACGTGCTGACCGTGGCCGACATCAACGCCACCAACCCGACGCTGTGGAACGGCTGGCGCGCCTCGCTGTTGCGCCAGCTCCACGCCGAGACCAAGCGCGCCCTGCGCCGCGGCCTGGACAACCCCCTCGACCGCGAGGAGTGGGTGCGCGAGACCCGCAGCGAGGCGCGCTCGCTGCTGGCCACGGTAGGGGCCGACATCGATCGGGTCGACCGCCTGTGGGAGTCGCTCGGCGAGGAGTACTTCCTGCAGTACGCGCCGAGCGAGATCGCCTGGCAGACCATGGGCATCCTGGCCCACGGGGAGTCCCTTTTGCCGTTGATCCTGATCAGCGCCCCCACCGACGACATGACCGACGGCGGCACCAAGGTGTTCATCCATACCCGCTCGGTGGACGACCTGTTCGCTGCCACCGCCGCAGCCATGGAGCAACTCGGGCTCTCTATCCACGATGCGCGCATCGCCACCTCGAGCAATGACTGGACGCTCAATACCTTCATCGTGCTCGACGATCAGGGCCGCGCCATTCGCGACCCGAATCGCATCGAGGAGATCCGCGCGCATCTCGTCGAGGAGCTCGACGACCCGGACGACTACCCGCAGATAGTCACCCGCCACACGCCGCGCCAACTGCGCCACTTCAAGGTACCCACCGAGGTGTTGATCGAGCAGGACCCGGCCAACGAGCGCACCCTGCTGGAGCTGACCGCCCCGGACCGCCCCGGCCTGCTGGCCCGGGTCGGGCGCATCTTCATGGAGCAGGATATCTCGCTGTCGGCGGCCAAGATCGCCACCCTGGGGGAGCGCGTCGAGGACGTGTTCTTCATTACCGACAAGGCGGGCGCGCCGCTGACCGACCCCGAGCGTCAGCAGCGCCTGCGCGAGCGGCTGATCGAAATGCTGGACGTGGCGGGCTGACGTCACGCCACGTCCGGGTTTGAGGCGAGCCGGGGCCTTCCCTATAATCGTCGGTCTGCCCGCAGACACGACAACGACGCCGACCCACGGCGCCTGGACACCGATGAACCCCGATCTCGACGCCCTCAAGCCTTACCCCTTCGAAAGGCTCGCCAAGCTGAAGGCCGGCGTGACACCTCCCGCCGGGCTCGCGCACGTTCCGCTGACCATCGGCGAACCGCAGCACGCCCCTTTCGCTGCCGCGCTGGAGACGCTCCAGGCGCACCAGCTCGACTTCGCCCGTTACCCGGCCACCGCCGGTATTCCCGAGCTGCGCGACGCCATCGCCGGCTGGGCCAGGCGACGCTTCGGCCTCGAGAGTCTCGACGCCGAGCGTCAGGTGCTGCCGGTCAACGGCACCCGCGAGGCAATCTTCGCCTTCGTCCAGGCCGCGCTGGACCGCACCCGCCCGGCCAGGGTGGCAGTGCCCAACCCCTTCTATCAGATCTACGAGGGCGCCACCCTGCTTGCCGGCGGACAGCCGCTCTACCTGGACTGCCGGGCCGAAAACGGCTTTCGCCCCGACTTCGACGCCGTGCCGGCCGACACCTGGCGCGAGGTTCAGATCGTCTTCCTCTGCTCGCCGGGCAACCCCACCGGCGCGGTGACGCCGCGGGCCGAGTTCGAGAAACTGATCGCCCTGGCCGACGAACACGACTTCATCATCGCCTCCGATGAGTGCTACTCAGAGCTCTACCTCGACGAGGATGCCCCGCCGCCGGGGCTGCTCGAGGCCTGCGCCGCCCTCGGCCGCCACGACTATCGCCGCTGCCTGGTGTTCCATTCGCTCTCCAAGCGCTCCAACCTGCCGGGGCTGCGCTCCGGCTTCGTCGCCGGTGACGCCGGGCTGATCGCCCCGTTCAAGCGCTACCGCACCTATCATGGCTGCGCCATGTCGCTGCCGCTGCAGCATGCCTCGATCACCGCCTGGAACGACGAGGCCCATGTGCGCGACAACCGCCACGCCTATCGCGAGAAGTTCGCCGCGGTGAGCGAAATTCTCGCCCCGGTGCTTGAATTTCCCACGCCCGAAGCCAGTTTCTACCTATGGCCGGCGGTACCGGGCGGTGACGACGAAGCCTTCACCCGAGCACTGTTCTCCATGCAACACGTCAGCGTGCTCCCCGGTTCCTACATGGGGCGCCTGGGCGCCAATGGCACCAATCCCGGGGCAGGCCGCATCCGCCTGGCACTGGTGGCCGAGCTCGACGCCACCGTGGAAGCCGTCCAGCGAATTCGCCGTTTCATCGAAAGGAGTGCATGATGGCGACCCTCTTCGTGATCAAGAACTGCGACACCTGCCGCAAGGCGCGCAAGGCCCTGGACGAGAAAGGACTGCCCTATCAGATCCACGACCTGCGCGAGGATGGCCTCTCCGCCGCTCTGCTCGAGCATATCCTCGCGCAGATCCCGGTGATGGAGGCCATCAATCGGCGCAGCACCACCTGGCGCAACCTGCCCGAGGAGGACAAGCAGGACCTCGATGCCAACAAGGTCCGCGCGCTGGTCATGGCCAATCCGACCCTGCTCAAGCGGCCGTTGCTCGATACCGGCGACGAGATACGCATCGGCTATCGCGACGGCGACTACGACGATCTCAAGGGCTGAAGCCCATCCCCTTCAAGACGTGAGGACACCACATGCTGAGTTTTGCCTTCGGAATCGGCACCCAGAACACCCAGGGCGACTGGCTGGAGATCTACTATCCGGCGCCGCTGCTCAAGCCGGATGCCAGCCTGGTGGAGGCCGTCGGCAAGGTGCTCGACGTCCCCGCCGGCAACAGCGCCATCAGCTTCCTGCCCGAACACTGCGCCAAGCTTGGTGAGGCGCTAACGGCAGCGGGCCACGTCGCCCAGGCCGAGCTGGTCGAAGCATTGGCCGCCAGCCAGCGCCCGCTGGTCGCCACTTTCCTGGAAAACGACCTGCCGCCGCAGAGCGCGCCCGAGGTCTATCTCAAGCTGCACCTGCTGTCGCATCGCCTGGTCAAGCCCCACGGCGTCGACCTCACCGGCATGTTCGGCCTGCTGCGCAACGTGGCCTGGAGCAGTGAAGGGCCGATCGACATCGAGGAGCTCCCTGCCCGCCGCCTCAAGGCGCGCCTTGAGGGCCGCACGCTGTCGGTGGACTGCGTCGACAAGTTTCCCAAGATGACCGACTACGTGGTGCCCAGCGGCGTGCGCATCGCCGATACCGCCCGGGTGCGCCTGGGCGCCTACCTGGGCGAAGGCACCACCGTGATGCATGAGGGGTTCGTCAACTTCAACGCGGGCACCGAAGGTCCCGGCATGATCGAGGGCCGCATCTCCGCCGGCGTGATGGTGGGCAGGGGCTCCGACCTGGGCGGCGGCTGCTCCACCATGGGCACCCTGTCCGGCGGCGGCAACATCGTCATCAAGGTCGGCGAGGGCTGCCTGATCGGTGCCAACGCCGGTATCGGCATTCCGCTGGGTGACCGCTGCACCGTGGAAGCCGGGCTCTACATCACTGCCGGCGCCAAGGTGACCCTGCTCGACGACCAGGGCCAGGAAGTCAGGACCGTGGCGGCGCGCGAGCTGGCCGGCCAGAGCGACCTGCTGCTGCGACGTAATTCGCAGAACGGTCGCATCGAGTGCCTGACCAACAAGAGCGCCATCGCGCTCAACGAGGCTCTGCATGCCAACGACTGATCCACGAGGGCTCTCCGCGACCCTGCAGCTCGCCTTCGAGCTGATTCGCCGCCCCTCGGTCACCCCCGACGACCTCGGCTGCCAGGCGCTGATGATCGAGCGCCTGGAGCGGCTAGGCTTTCACATCGAGCGCCTGCCCTTCGGCGACGTGGAGAACTTCTGGGCCACCCATGGCCATCACGGCCCGGTACTGGCCTTTGCCGGCCATACCGACGTGGTGCCGAGCGGGCCCCACGTGCACTGGGATACGCCCCCCTTCGAGCCCTGCATCGATGACGAAGGCATGCTGCGCGGCCGCGGCTCGGCCGACATGAAGGGCAGCCTGGCGGCGATGATCACCGCAGTGGAGCGTTTCGTCAGCGCACATCCCGACCACCACGGACGGATCGCCTTTCTGATCACTTCCGACGAGGAAGGGCCCGCCGTGGACGGCACCCGGGCGGTGGTCGAGCACCTGCGCGAGCGCAACGAGCGCCTCGACTACTGCATCGTCGGCGAACCCTCCTCCACCGACGTACTCGGCGACGTGATCAAGAACGGTCGGCGCGGCTCGCTGGGCGGCGTGCTACACATCCGGGGCGTGCAGGGGCACGTGGCCTACCCGCACCTGGCGCGCAACCCGATCCACCAGGCCATGCCGGCACTCGACGCGCTGGTACGTGAGCACTGGGACGGCGGCAACGACTTCTTCCCCGCCACCAGCTTTCAGATCTCCAACCTGCGTGCCGGCACCGGTGCGACCAACGTCATACCCGGCGATGTGGAAGTCGTGTTCAACTTCCGCTTCTCCACCGAGGTGACCCATGAGCAGTTGCGCTCACGCACCGAAGCGATACTCGATGCCCACGGCCTCGAGTACCAGCTCGACTGGACCCTCAACGGCGAGCCGTTCCTGACCGCCGAGGGTGAGCTGGTGGAGGCCGCCCTGCACGGCGTGGAGGCCGTGCTCGGTGGTCGCCCCAGGCTCTCGACCAGCGGCGGCACCTCGGATGGGCGCTTCATCGCCACGCTGGGCAGCCAGGTCGTGGAGCTGGGGCCTCGCAACGCCACCATTCACCAGACCAACGAGCACGTTCGCGCCGCCGACCTCGACGACCTGAGTCGAATCTACGAGGCGATCCTGACCAAGCTTTTCACCAACGGCACCGCCCAGCCTTGACCGCGCCGAGAGGGATCACCATGCCACACCAGCACGACAGTCACCTGCGCTACCCCGACATCGAGATCTACTTGCGCCAGCCCCAGCCGGGTGCGATCGATGCCTGGCTCGGCGAGACGCTGGATGCGGCCCCGCTGCGCGGCGCCGGCCGGGGCAAGTGGCAAACGCGAGGTCATCACGAGGGGCACGAGGTCCCGGTGCTGCTGGTCGAGAAGGCCGCCGATGGCTTCGCCAGCCTGTGGTTCGACAGCTCGCATACCCCGTGGCTGAGGGACTGCGACTGTGCCCGCGACGCCGCTGCACGGCTCGGCTGCGAGGTACGCTGCTCGCTGGGTGGCTGGCAGCCCGGCGACGATCCCGACCGCTTCTGGCAGGTGCTTCCCGACGGCAGCGAAAACGCCATCGACTGGCCGGATTCCGGCCAGTGAGCCTAAACGTCATCGCCCCGCATGTTCTGAAACATGCGGGGCGATGTTCTTGAAGCCTGACCTGCTCGCAAAAGCTGCCGAGCGATGGCCAGGCCAGGTACTTCGTTCAAGTGATTACGGTGACATCGTCGGCTTGTAGTCCCCGTTCATTTTCGATCACGTAGTAGCGCACCTTCTGACCCTCGGCCAGGGTACGATGGCCGCGACCGCGGATGGCGCGGAAATGCACGAACACGTCCTCCCCGCTCTCGCGCTTGATGAAACCATAGCCCTTGTTGACGTTGAACCACTTGACCTCTCCGATCTCGCGATCGTCGTTCTCCACGGCGGCGAGCACCGCCAGTTGAGGGCTTACCGCATGGGTGGCCAGGGTGGCGACGAGCAGCAGCACGAACACGGCGAGAGACACGGTAACATAGCCCGCAATGTAGCCGTCGGGCTCCAGCAGGGTAAGCAGCTGCTGGGGTAGTCCGACATCGGCCAGGGCCAGTGACAGGGCAATCAGCAACGGTGCCGGCAGCGCCAGCAGCAGGCTGATCAACGTACAGCGAATGATAACCTTGCGATTCATGGATCCGTATTGCTCACTTGTTATGTGGAATTGGCGAAACAGGATGTCTGATGACGACACGACCCGAGGCCCTATCGCCCAATGAAGGTGTCACGATGAACAGCGACACACAGCGCGACGATTCTAGCATGAGCCTTTCCCGGGTGCTCGCCACCCGGCTCGAAGCACTGGAGAGCCGCATCGCCTACCAGGAGCACTGGCTGGACACGCTGGACCAGGCCGTTGCCAATCAGGAACGGCGCCTGGCGCAGCTGGAGCGGATCAATACCCTGATGCAGGAAAAGCTGCGCGACCAGCAGCGGGCGCTGCAGGATTCGGAGATGACGGCACCGTCACCGCAGGACGAAGTGCCGCCGCACTATTGATGGGATATCGATAGTTACAGTCCCGCGCCGCTTCCCGAGGCTTGCTCGCGCCTTTACCGGCGCCAGGGTTACGCGGAGGCGCTGTGAACCCATCCCTGGGCGCTACTTTTGCCATCCATGGCAAAAGACCTCCGCTACACCCTGCCCCCGGTGCCGCTCGCCTCCAGCTAAGCGCCACAGATCCCGGAAGGTGAGAATAATCAGACGAGGTCGTCGAGGTAGCGCTCCGCATCCAGCGCCGCCATGCAGCCGGTACCGGCAGAGGTCACCGCCTGGCGGTAGACATGATCCATCACGTCGCCGGCGGCGAACACGCCGGGAATGCTGGTGGCGGTGGCGTTGCCCTCGAGGCCGGACTTCACCTTGATGTAGCCGTCGTGCATCTCCAGTTGGCCCTCGAAGATGGCGGTGTTGGGGCTGTGGCCGATGGCGATGAAGACGCCGGGGACCTCGAGCTCCTTGACGCTGCCGTCGACGGTGGAGCGAATACGCACGCCGGTCACGCCGCTGGCGTCGCCCAGCACCTCTTCCATCACATGGTTCCACTCGAGCACGACGTTACCGTTCTCGGCCTTCTCGCGCAGCTTGTCCTGCAGGATCTTCTCCGCACGCAGGCTGTCGCGACGATGCACCAGGGTCACCTTGGAGGCAATATTGGAGAGATAGAGCGCCTCTTCCACGGCGGTATTGCCGCCTCCCACCACCACGACCTCCTTGTTGCGGTAGAAGAAGCCATCGCAGGTGGCACAGGCCGATACCCCCTGGCCCATGAACTGCTGCTCGGAGGGTAGCCCCAGATAGCGGGCGCTGGCACCGGTGGCGATGATCAGCGCATCGCAGGTGTAGCTGCCGCTGTCGCCCTTGAGGGTGAAGGGGCGGTTGCGCAGGTCGACCTCGTGGATATGGTCGAACAGTACTTCGGTATCGAAGCGCTCGGCATGACGCTTCATGCGCTCCATCAGTTCCGGCCCCTGCACGCCGGCATCGTCGCCGGGCCAGTTGTCCACGTCGGTGGTAGTGGTCAACTGACCGCCGGCCTGGATGCCGGTGATCAGCACCGGCTTGAGATTGGCCCGGGCCGCGTAGACCGCAGCGGTATAGCCGGCCGGACCGGAACCGAGAATGATCAAGCGTTCGTGACGCGCTTCGCTCATGAAGGGAATCCTCGCAGCTCGAAAACAAGATGAGGCTTGTCATGTCCCCGGTCGCTGCCTTGGCGACCCGCCGGGGCAAGGGTTGTCGCCATTGTACCAGCCTCGGAGGCCGAGAGCGTCGTCCTGCCCCACGCTTTCACAGCACTTCGTCGTCGCGCCCCAGCATCAGGGCATCGAGCTCTCCCGTCAGCGGCGACACTTCCACCCGAAGCTGGATCGGTGCACAACAATAGGGGCAGTCTTCCCACGTCTGGTGGCTGCCCTGAGTGATATCCACGAGCAGGTCGAAGGGCATACTGCAGTAGGGGCAGTTGACCGGATGAGTGTCGAGCCGCTCTTCATGCATGACGAAAACTCCCGGCGCTGCTCCCCTCTAGGGCGGCGGCGCCACGCAACAGGCTTTCATTCAGCATAGAAACCCTGGGCAGCGCTTGAAAGGGGGACCTATCATGACCATGTGTTAAGCATGAGAGCGAAGAAAAGGACCGTTCACTACCGTGACAGGAGACCTTCATGAGCCGTGACGAGATGCCGGACACCCTGCAGACCCTGGACGCCGGCGGCACCACCTATCACTACTACAGCCTGCCGCAGGCAGCCGATGCCCTGGGCAACATCGACAGGCTGCCGAAGACGCTGAAGATCCTGCTCGAAAACCAGCTACGCTTCGCCGACGACCCGAGCGTTGCGCGCGAGGACTTGCAGGCGCTGGTCGACTGGCAGCAAGGCGGGCGCTCCGACCGCGAAATCGGCTACCGCCCGGCCCGGGTGCTGATGCAGGACTTCACCGGCGTGCCCGGCGTGGTGGACCTGGCCTCGATGCGCGCCGCGGTGCAGAAGCTCGGCGAGGACCCTTCACGCATCAACCCGTTGTCGCCGGTGGATCTGGTCATCGATCACTCGGTGATGGTCGACAAGTACGGCAACCCTACCGCCTTCAAGGACAACGTCGCCATCGAGATGGAGCGCAACCGGGAGCGCTACGAGTTCCTGCGCTGGGGCCAGGACGCCTTCGACAACTTCCGCGTGGTGCCGCCGGGCACCGGCATCTGCCATCAGGTCAACCTGGAGTACCTGGGCCGTACGGTGTGGACCAAGGAAGAAGACGGCAAGACCTTCGCCTATCCGGATACGCTCGTGGGCACCGACTCCCACACCACCATGATCAACGGCCTCGGCGTGCTGGGCTGGGGTGTCGGCGGCATCGAGGCCGAAGCCGCCATGCTCGGCCAGCCGGTGTCGATGCTGATTCCCGAGGTGGTGGGCTTCAAGCTCACCGGCAAGCTCAAGGAAGGCATCACCGCCACCGATCTGGTGCTGACGGTGACCCAGATGCTGCGCAGCCGCGGCGTGGTGGGCAAGTTCGTCGAGTTCTACGGTGACGGCCTGGCCGACCTGCCACTGGCCGACCGCGCCACCATCGCCAACATGGCGCCGGAGTACGGCGCCACCTGCGGCTTCTTCCCGGTCGACGACGAGACGCTCGCCTATCTGCGACTGACCGGCCGTGACGATGCCCAGATCGAACTGGTGGAGGCGTACAGCAAGGCCCAGGGGCTGTGGCGCGAAAGCGGGGACGAACCGATCTTCAGCGACACCCTGCACCTGGACCTGGGCGACGTCGAGGCCAGCCTGGCCGGCCCCAAGCGCCCCCAGGACCGCGTCGCGCTGAAGGACATGAAGGTCACCTTCGAGAGACTGATGGAGGGCGAGCAGAACGGCACGCCGACTCCCAGTGAGGAGAAGGGACGGCTCTACTCGGAGGGTGGCCAGACGGCGGTCGGTGTGCACGAGAGCTATGAGCACCATGACAGCCAGGACGTCGAGCTGGACGGCGAGCGGTTCATGCTCAACCCCGGCGCCGTGGTGATCGCCGCCATCACCTCCTGCACCAACACCTCCAACCCCAGCGTGATGATGGCCGCCGGGCTACTGGCGCGCAACGCCCTGGCCAAGGGGCTCAAGACCAAGCCCTGGGTCAAGACCTCGCTGGCACCGGGCTCGAAGGTGGTCACTGAGTATCTCGAAGCGGGTGGCGTCAACGACGACCTCGACGCCCTCGGCTTCAACCTGGTGGGCTACGGCTGCACCACCTGCATCGGCAACTCCGGCCCGCTGCCGCCTCCCATCGAGAAGGCGATCGAGGACGGCGATCTCACCGTGGCCTCGGTACTCTCCGGCAATCGCAACTTCGAGGGCCGCATCCATCCGCTGGTGAAGACCAACTGGCTCGCCTCGCCGCCGCTGGTGGTGGCCTACGCCCTGGCCGGCAACGTACGCCTCGACCTCAGCCGCGATCCACTGGGCGAGGACAAGGACGGCAACCCGGTCTACCTGCAGGACATCTGGCCCTCTCAGGCCGACATCGCCAGTGCCGTGGAAAAGGTCAAGACCGAGATGTTCCGCAAGGAGTACGCCGAGGTGTTCGAAGGCGACGAGACCTGGAAGGCGCTGCAGGTACCGCAGAGCCAGGTCTACGAGTGGTCGCCCTCCTCGACCTACATCCAGCACCCGCCCTTCTTCGAGGGCATGGGCCGCGACCCGGAACCGATCGAGGACGTCCGGGACGCCCATATCCTCGCCCTGCTGGGCGACTCGGTGACCACCGACCACATCTCGCCGGCCGGCGCCATCAAGCCCGACAGTCCCGCCGGGCGCTACCTGCAGGAGCGCGGCATCAAGCCGGTGGACTTCAACTCCTACGGCTCGCGGCGTGGCAACCACGAGGTAATGATGCGCGGCACCTTCGCCAACGTGCGTATCCGCAACGAGATGCTCGACGGCGTGGTCGGCGGCGAGACCCGCCACGTGCCCTCGGGCGAGCAGATGGCGATCTACGACGCCGCCATGAAGTATCAGGAGAAGGAGACGCCGCTAGTGGTGGTGGCCGGCAAGGAGTACGGCACCGGCTCCTCGCGCGACTGGGCGGCCAAGGGCACGCGTCTGCTCGGCGTGCGCGCCGTGCTGGCCGAGTCCTACGAGCGCATCCACCGCTCCAACCTGATCGGCATGGGCGTGGTGCCGCTGCAGTTCCCCGAGGGCGAGGATCGCAAGAGCCTCGGCCTGACCGGCGACGAGACGGTCTCGATCGAGGGCTTGGCCGATCTCACCCCGGGCGGCAAGGTGACGGTCACGGTGAAGAGCGCCAAGGGCGAGAAGAAGCTCGAGGCCCTGTGCCGCATCGACACCGCCAACGAGCTGGAGTACTACCGCCATGGAGGCATCCTCCACTACGTGCTGCGGCGCATGATTGGCGCGGCGTAAGACCGCCGTTCCTTCATTCTGCATCCATGCAAAAGCCCCTGTCGGGTAACCGGCAGGGGCGACTTGTATCGGGCTTCGAGCCTCAGGCTGCATTTAGCTCTCAGCTCGAGTCTCGTAGCCCGTGGCTTGCCACCTAGAACGCGCGGCGACGATAGGACCTGTACTCCGGCGTCCAGCTGCTGCGCTCGATGGCCTGACGCAGCTTGATGCCGTCGGTGCGCAACGCCACGCCTTCCTGCTGGGCCTGAGCGGCGACCTCGAAGGCGATGGCCTTGGACAGCTCGCGAATCTGCGATAGCGCGGGCAACAGCGAGCCTTCGCCCTCCCTCACCAGCGGCGCCTCGCGGGCCAGCGCTCGGGAAGCGGTCATCAGCATGGTGTCGGTGATGCGCCTGGCGCCGCTTGCCACGACGCCCAAGCCGATCCCGGGGAAGATGTAAGCGTTGTTGCACTGGGCAATGGGGTAGGTCTTGCCACCGTACTCCACCGGCGGGAAGGGGCTGCCGGTCGCCACCAGCGCCTGGCCGTCGGTCCACTCGAGCACGTCGGCGGGCGTCGCCTCGGCGCGGGAGGTGGGGTTGGAGAGCGGCAGGATGACCGGCCGCTCGCAGCCGGCGTGCATGGCACGAATCACGTCCTCGGAAAACAGCCCCGGCTGCCCCGAGACGCCGATCAGCACGGTGGGCTGGACATGGCGCGCCACCTCGAGCAGTGATTGGTCCTGCCACCCCTCGACGAGTTCGGGCTCATGGGCCAGGCGACGCTGGAAGTCGCGCAGCCACGGCTGGTCCGTGGTCACCAGACCGTCACGGTCGACCATGTACACGCGCCGTCGTGCCTCCTTTTCGGAGAGCCCCTCGGCCTGCATCGCCACGATCACCTGTTCGGCGATGCCACAGCCGGCGGAGCCGGCACCGACGAACACCACGCGCTGGTCGGCAACGGTCTCATCACGCGCCTGGCAGGCCGCCATCAGCGTGCCCACCGCAACGGCGGCGGTACCCTGCACATCGTCATTGAAGCAGCATAGCTGGTCGCGGTAGCGCTCCAGCAGCGGCACGGCGTTGGCCTGGGCGAAGTCCTCGAACTGCAGCAGCACGTTGGGCCAGCGGCGCTTCACCGCGGCGATGAACTCGTCGACGAAGGCATCGTACTCCTCCTGGGAGATACGCGGGTGGCGCCAGCCCATGTACATCGGGTCGTCGAGCAGGGCCTGGTTGTTGGTGCCCACGTCGAGGGTGATCGGCAGCGTATAGGCCGGGCTGATGCCCCCGCAGGCGGTATACAGCGCCAGCTTGCCGATCGGAATACCCATGCCGCCGATGCCCTGGTCGCCGAGGCCGAGGATGCGTTCGCCGTCGGTGACCACGATCACCTTGACCCGGTCCTTGGTGGCGCTGCGCAGGATGTCGTCCATGCGCTCGCGGTCGGGGTAGCTGACGAACAGGCCGCGGTGGCTGCGGTAGATATTGGAGAACTCCTCACAGGCCTGGCCCACCGTGGGGGTATAGATGATAGGCAGCATCTCCTCGAGATGCTGCATCACCAGGTGGTAATAGAGGGTCTCGTTGTCGTCCTGGATCGCCCGCAAGTGAATGTGCCGCTCCAGGTCGCTGTGGCACTGCTGGTACTGGCGGTAGGCGCGTTCGGCCTGCTCCTCGATGGACTCCACGTTCTGCGGCAACAGGCCGACCAGATTGAACTCGAGCCGCTCCTCGCGGGTGAAGGCGCTGCCTTTGTTGAGCAGCGGCATCTCGAGCAGCGAAGGACCAGCGTAGGGAATATAGAGTGGACGTTTGCTTTCGGGCATCTCTTGTCTCGATACGGTGACTGGAACCGGGCCGTAGGGAACGCTCGACGGGGCGAGTTTCCCAAGCGCTCTGGCGGCGCGTTGGCGTAACTCTACCACGCCTCTCGAGCCGTGGCGCAAAGCTCAACTTACCTTGGCCCGGGTCCTGTCGCGGGGCGGACGACCGAAGAACAGCGGGCGCAGTCGCACGCCGAGCATGTTGCCGGCGAAACCCGCCACCAGCCACGCCCAGCCGTGCAGGCTGCCCGAGGCGATGCCGCTGAAGTAGGCGCCGATGTTGCAGCCGAACGCCAGCCGGGCTCCATAGCCGAGCAGCAGGCCGCCGATCACCGCCGCCGCCACCGAGCCCAGCGGAATCCGCAGGGTCGGAGAGAAGCGCCCGGCCAGGGTGGCAGCGACCATGGCACCTAGGATGATCCCCACGTTCATCACCGTGGTGATGTCGCTCCACACGCTGGCCCCAAGTGCCGCGGCGTTGCCCGGACTCTGCCAGTAGCTCCACTGGCTGACGTCGCCACCAAGGATTTCGTAAGCCTTGGCACCCCACAGGGCGAAGGCGGAAGTGATGCCCCAGGGGCGGCCGGCCAGCGCCAGGGTGGCAAAGTTGAGCAGCGCCAGCGCCACGGCACCGAGCAGCAGCGGCCAGGGACCGGTTAGCCAGCGCCCCTGGCCAAAGTTGGCCCGTGGCGCCTCCTCCAACCCGCCGTGGCGGCGCTTTTCCAGCAGCACCGTGAGCACGCCAATGGTGCCGAACAGCGCCAGGCTCACGGCGATGCCGCCTCCCGCGCCGAAGGTCTGCACCAAGGACACCGGTCGAAAGGCCGGCAAACTCATCCACCAGCCGAAATGTGCGGTGCCGATCAGCGAGCCGACGATAAAGAAGAGCAACGTGATCATCATGCGCGCATTGCCGCCCCCGGCGGTAAACAGCGTGCCCGAGGCACAGCCGCCGCCGAGCTGCATGCCGATACCGAACAGGAAGGCGCCCACCACAACCGAAACGCCGATCGGCGCCACGAAGCCGGTCACGCCCTGCCCCCAGAGGGTACCTGCACCGAGCGCAGGGAAGAACAGCACCACGGCGATGGCCAGCATGACCATCTGCGCGCGCAGTCCGCGCCCGCGGCGCTCGCTGATGAAGACCCGCCAGGCGCCGGTGAAGCCAAAGGCGGCGTGGTAGAGCGACACCCCCAGCAACGCCCCGACGACCAGCAGCAGGCCCAGGCGCGTACCGTAGACCAGGCCTACCATCAGGGCGGCGGCCAGCAGCAACGCTCCCAGCACCAGAGAGACCCGACGCGGACGCACCGCATCCACCGCAGTGATCATGTCTCTTCTCCTCTCGACACTCTCATGCAGCGTGGCAAGTTTCGCCGATGCGCGCCAACCGGCCATCAGAACGAGACAGGGCGCCAAGAAGGCGCCCCGGGTACGGTACACAACCGCTCAGACGAAGCGCCCCAGTCCCACGGCATGGCGCAGCCTGTCCATGAACGGTGCCGCCTCGGCGCGTGCGCGTTCGGCCCCCTTGAGCAGCACGTTCTCGATGTGCCCCGGATCCTCCATCAGCGCCACGTAGCGCTCGCGAGGTTCGCGCAGTTGCTCGTTGAGAAGCTCGAACAGGCGGTTCTTGACCTCGCCCCAGCCGATGCCGCCGGCGTACTCGCCGCGCATCGCCTCACGCTCCTCGCGCGTGGCAAAGGCGGAGTAGATCTGGAACAGGGTGCAGCCCTCCGGGTCCTTGGGCTCGCCGGGCTCCAGCGAGTTGGTCTTGATCTTGCGCACCAGCTTGAGCAGCTTCTTCTCTGAGACGAACAGCGGAATGGTATTGTTGTAGCTCTTGGACATCTTGCGCCCGTCGAGGCCGCCCAGCACCGCCACGTCGTCGTCCACTACCGCCTCGGGCAGGGTAAAGAACTCACCTTTGTAGAGATGGTTGAAGCGCCCGCCCATGTCGCGTGCCATCTCGATGTGCTGGATCTGGTCGCGACCCACCGGCACCTTGTTGGCGTTGAACATCAGGATGTCGGCGGCCATCAGCACCGGATAGCCGAACAGGCCCATGGTAATGCCCTTGTCGGGGTCCTGGTTGCCCGCGGCCTCGTTCTCGGCCACCGCCGCCTTGTAGGCGTGGGCGCGGTTCATCAGGCCCTTGGCGCAGACGCACGACAGCATCCAGGTCAGCTCGGGGATCTCGGGAATGTCCGACTGACGGTAGAAGATGGCGTTGTCGGTATCGAGTCCCAGCGCCAGCCAGGTGGCAGCGATCTCCAGGCGCGATTCCTGCACGCGCTGGGGGTCCTGGCACTTGATCAGCGCATGCAGGTCGGCGAGAAAGTAGTAGGACTGCACGCTCGGGTCCTGGCTCGCGGCGATGGCGGGCTTGATGGCCCCGACGTAGTTGCCCAGGTGGGGCGTACCGGTCGTGGTGATGCCGGTGAGAACGCGTGTCTTCTGGGAAGCTGCACTCATGGAAAGCGGACTCTGCTGTCGGAAATGCCCGCTATGTTAACGCGAGGGGGCAGGCAAGGCGACCTGCCCCCGCTTCAAACGAATCGGCCGTTACCGCACCAGGCTGGCGGGATCGACGCTCTCAAGGCCAAACGCCTCGGCCACGGCGCGGTAGGTCACCTGGCCGTCGTGGACGTTGAGCCCAGGCAGGAAGTGGGCATCGTCGGCCAGCGCCCGCTTCCAGCCCTTGTCGGCCAGGGCGATGACGAACGGCAGAGTGGCGTTGGTCAGCGCCTGGGTCGAGGTGCGCGCCACCGCACCCGGCATGTTGGCCACGCAGTAGTGAACGACACCGTCGACCATGTAGGTCGGCTCGGCATGGGTGGTGGGTTTGCTGGTCTCGAAGCAGCCGCCCTGGTCGATGGCCACGTCCACCAACACGCTGCCGGGCTTCATGTCGGCGAGCATGGCGCGGGTGATCAGCTTGGGCGCGGCGGCACCGGGAATCAGCACGGCACCGACGATCAGGTCGCTCTCGCGCACCGCCTCGTCGATGGCGTCGGCGGTGGAGAAGACGGTCTTCATGCGGCCCTGATAGCGGTCGTCGAGCACCTCGAGGCGCGGAATCGACTTGTCGAGCACGGTGACCTCGGCGCCCAGGCCCAGCGCCATGCGGGCGGCATTTTCGCCCACCACGCCTCCGCCGATCACGGTCACCTTGCCCGGTGCCACGCCGGGTACGCCCGGCAGCAGCACGCCGGAGCCGCCCTGGGCCTTCTCCAGGCTGTGAGCGCCAGCTTGAATGGCCATGCGCCCAGCCACGGTGCTCATGGGTGCCAGCAGCGGCAGGCCGCCCTGGCGGTCGGTGACGGTTTCGTAGGCGATGCAGGTGGCCCCGCTCTCCATCAGGCCACGAGTCAGCTTCTCCTCGGCCGCCAGGTGCAGGTAGGTAAACAGGGTCTGGCCGCGGGAGAGGCGTGCCACCTCCTCCGCCTGCGGCTCCTTGACCTTGAGAATCAGCTCGGCGTCGTCCCACAGGGTATCGACGTTGGCTTCTAGCCGGGCGCCGGCCACCTCATAATCGGCATCGGAGAAGCCAGCCCCTTCCCCGGCGCCCACCTGAACGGTCACCGAATGGCCTCGCGTCGCCAGTTCCCGCGCCCCCGTGGGAGTCAGGGCGACGCGATACTCATGGTTCTTGATTTCCTTCGGCACGGCGATCTTCATTGGGCACCTCCTGAGCGTCTGCTGCATGTTGTTAGGTATACGACACGCGCATTACAGCACAGGAAGTCAAAACATGAAGCACAGGAAACCAACAACGGCAAAAATCCATGCAATGCCGTTTATTAGCAGAAAATCAGTACAAAAGACCCGACCCTGACGAAAAAATATCAGCCTTTCTCGACAATGAGCGCACCGCCGTAGACGGTTACGTACTCCTCGGGTAGACGCCGTGGACGCCCGCTGGAGAGCTCGATGCAGGCGAAGCGGGTGCGAGCACGCAGCAAGGTGCGACCATCGGCCGGGCGAACGAGTTGGAAGCGCCGCGTCAGCGTGAGGCGGCCATCGCAGCCAACGATCCAGGTGGCAAGTACCAGGCGCTCCCCTTCGAAGGCCGGCGCCAGGTAATCGAGTTCGTGGCGATGCACCGCCATGGCGCGGTCCAGTTCACGATAGCGGGCCAGATCGAGGCCGAGGTGTTTCGAATGCGCCCAGCTCACCTGCTCGACCCAGCGCAGGTAGGCGGCATTGTTGGCATGGCCGTACTCGTCGATGGCCGAGGCTTCCACCTCAAGCTCGATGACGAACGGTCCGGGAAGATCCCATTCCTGTGGCATGGTGCACTCCGTTGCAGGTTCAGGCTTTGGGCGTGCCGCAGCGCCAGCAGGCTTCGAAGACACCATCCAGCGTTTCGCCGCAGTTCGAACAGCGCCACTCCGCCTGCTCGGTGCTGCCCGCCATGGCATCGCGAATCAGGCTCTCTGCACGCTCGCGATTGTGTTCGGCCACCCACACCTCGGGTTCGCACTCGCCCAGCGGCAGCTCGCCGGCGCCACCGGCCAGCACCATGTTGCGCAGTTCCACGGGAATGCCCGCCGCGGCCAGCAGGTTGCGCACGTGGCTGACCAGCAGCGAATTGGAGTGGGCGAAGACGCGAACGTAGCCAATCATTTCAATCCCGGAAAACCCTTACGCCGAGAGCCTTCAGATAGGCGGTCTCGGGAATGGCCGGGTGCACCGGGTGGTCCGCCGCCTGATGGCCTTGATAAATCACCTGGCCGTGACGATCCTGGTGGCGCACCGCACCGCGCACCACGTCCACCAGCCGCTCCGGCGCCAGGTGCATGGAGCACGAGGCCGACAGCAGCAGTCCGTCGCGTCCCAGCAGGCGCATCGCCTCGCGGTTGAGCTTGGCATAGGCGCGCTCGCCGTTGGGAATGTCCTTGCGTTTCTTGATGAAGGCCGGCGGGTCGAGGATTACCACATCGAACTGCTCGCCGTCGGCCTTGAGCGCGGCCAGTGCCTCGAAGGCATCGGCTTCGCCTACCGCCACCTGCTCGTGCAGGCCGTTCAGGGCCGCATTCTCGGCTACCCGCTCCAGCGCCTGGGCGCTGGCGTCCACGCACAGCACCTCGCTGGCACCATGGGCCGCTGCCTGCACGCCCCAACCGCCGACATAGCTGAATACGTCCAGCACCCGCTTGCCGGCGACCAGGCCGTTGAGCCAGGCGCGGTTGGCGCGATGATCGAAGAACCAGCCGGTCTTTTGGCCATCGAGCACCGGCACGTGGAAGCGCACGCCGTTCTCCTCCATCGGTACCGGCCCGTCGAGCTCGCCCTTGGCCACGGTGACCTGGCGCTCGAGCTGCTCCTGCCGGCGCCCCGAGGAGTCGTTCTTGAACACGATGACCCGCGGCGAGAGCACTTTGTCCAGCGCCGCCACGACCTCCTCGGCGAGGCGCTCCATGCCCAGCGTATTGAGCTGTACCACGAGGACATCGTCGAAGCGGTCCACTACCAGCCCCGGCAACAGGTCACCCTCGCCGTGCACCAGCCGGTAGTAGGGTTTGGCATACAGCCGCTGGCGCAGCGCCAGAGCCTGGTTGAAGCGGTGCACCAGCAGCGAGCGGTCGAGCCGCATGCCGGGGTCGCGTGACAGCACCCGGGCACAGATCAGCGAGTTGGGATTGACGTAGGCCACGCCCATGGCCTTGCCATTGGCGGCCTCGACGATTACCTGGCCGCCCGGTTCGAGGCCCTTGAGGGGCGTGGCCTCGACGTCGACCTCGTTGGAGTAGAGCCACAGGTGACCGGCCTTGAGGCGGCGGTCGGCGTTCTTCTTGAGGCGCAGGGTCTGGGTCATGGTTCGTCTCGTGGAGTGGGGGTCATTTTTGGCAAGCAGGGCAGAAGACACTGGCCCGCTGCCCCAGCGTTACCAGGCGCAGCTCGCCGTTGCAGCGCCGGCAGCCCTGGCCATGACGACCATAGACGTTGAGGCGCTGCTTGAAGTAGCCCGGCTCACCGGTGCCACTGACGAAATCGCGCAAGGTGGTACCGCCCTGGGTAATGGCGGCGGCCAGCACCTCTCGCACCGCCGCGGCCAGGCGCTCGTAGCGCTCGCGCGAGATGCGCCCCGCCGCGCGTCGTGGGTCGATGCCGGCCAGGAACAGCGCCTCGCTGGCGTAGATGTTGCCCACGCCCACCACCACGGCATTGTCCATCAGGAACGGCTTGACCGCCATGCGCCGACCGCGCGAGAGCCGGTAGAGCCGCTCGCCGTCGAAGGCCTCGGAGAGCGGCTCGGGCCCCAGGTTCACCAGCCGCGGGTCGCTCTCCTGGCTGCCGGCGAGCCAGTCGACGAAGCCGAAGCGACGCGGATCGTGATAGCGCAGAATGGCACCGCCGTCGAACACCAGGTCGACGTGGTCGTGTTTCTTGGGCAATTCGCCCAGCCGGGCGATGCGCAGGCTGCCCGACATGCCCAGGTGCCAGATCAGGCTGCCGGCGCCTTCGCCCTCGAGCGGCAGCAGCAGGTACTTGGCGCGTCGCGAAAGCGTGCCGATGCGCGAGCCCACCAAGCGCTCGATTAAGTCGTCCGGCACCGGCACGCGCAGGCGCGGCTGCCGCACGATCGCCTCGACGATCTCGCGCCCCTCAACGTGGGGGGCGATGCCGAGCCGGGTGGTCTCGACTTCGGGAAGCTCGGGCATGGTGAAAATCCCGGAAATAGATACGCCTGAACCCGGTAAAAACCGGGTTCAGGAGGACAGGTCTTGCTACCTGCGGCTGGAAGCCGTCAAGTCGCCCAGGACGCCCGCCGCAACGGAAAGCGCCGGATCGGGTTACTTGATCTTGGCTTCCTTGTACATCACGTGCTTGCGGACAACCGGATCGTACTTCTTGAATTCGAGCTTGTCCGGGGTGTTCCGCTTGTTCTTGTCAGTGGTGTAGAAGTGGCCGGTACCGGCGCTGGACACCAACTTGATCTTGTCGCGCATGACTGCTGTCTCCCTGTTTGGTCGCTTAGACGGCTTCGCCGCGCTTGCGGATGTCGCTGAGCACCGCGTCGATGCCCTTCTTGTCGATGATGCGCATACCCTTGGAGGAGACCCGCAGCTTGACGAAGCGGTTCTCGGACTCCACCCAGAAACGGTGGGTGTGCAGGTTCGGCAAGAAGCGACGGCGGGTCTTGCGCTGGGAGTGTGAAACGTTGTTACCAGTCACCGGGCGCTTGCCGGTAACCTGACATACTTTGGACATGGGAGCCTCCAACCGCTTGGCCAGGTGGTCAAACCTGTGTGTTCAAAACCTGTCGGGCAAACCGGGAACGACCCCGTTGTCATTTGACCCAAGGGAATTCAAAGGCTGCACTTTATAGCAGAGTGCGCCCCGGCAGGCAATAGTAGGCGCGTATTCTACCTTTCCTGCCGCCTAAAGCCACCCTCTCTCTGCAAAAGATACGACTTCCCCATCGCCGACCACGAAGTGGTCCAGCACGCGAATCTCGAACAATCCCAGCGCTTCGCGCAGCCGCTCGGTGATGCGCCGGTCGGCATCGGAGGGCTCGGCCACCCCGGAAGGGTGGTTATGGGCGAAGATTATCGCGCCGGCGCCCAGCTCAAGCGCGCGGCGCGCAACCTCGCGCGGGTAGACCGAGGCACTGTCCAGCGTACCCCGGAACAGCGACTCGAAGCGGATCACGCGATGCTGGGTATCGAGGAACAGCGCGGCGAACTCCTCGTGCCCCAGGTGGCGCAACTGGGTGGCCAAGTAGGCCCGCACCAGCGTGGGTGAGGTCAACGCATTGCCGCGGGCGAGTTGAGCCGCCAGGTGGCGCTTGGAGAGTTCGAGGGTAGCCTGGAGCTGGACGAACTTGGCCGTGCCCAGGCCGCGTTCGGCGCAGAAACGCGTCTGGTCGGCCTCGAGTAGCTGACGCAGGCCGCCGAACGCTCCTAGCAGATCGCGGGCCAGATCCACCGCCGAGCGCCCCGCCACCCCCACGCGCAGGAAGATCGCCAGCAGCTCGGCGTCGGACAACGCCTCGGCGCCCAGCGCCAGCAGTTTCTCACGCGGGCGCTCGCCCTCGGGCCAGTCGCGAATCGACATCCCCTGTCTCCTTGCTACGCTTTCCATGGGTTAATTAGCGTCAGCCATTGTAACCGACTCACGCGACAGGATGCGGCTGCGCAAGTTCAACGGCAGTGGTAAGGTTAACGGTCGGGGTCAGGTTCCAGCTCAGGAAGTTTTCATGACAACGCAGTCCGCCCATCGGCTCGCCGGCCGGCGTATTCTGCTCGGCATCAGCGCCGGCATCGCCGCCTACAAGAGCGCCCAGCTCGCCCGTCTGCTCAAGCAGTCGGGCTGCGAAGTGCGTGTGGTGATGACCGAAGGCGCACAGGCCTTCATCACGCCGCTGACGCTGCAGGCGCTGACCGGCGAACCGGTGCGCACCTCGCTGCTCGATCCCGAAGCCGAGGCCGGCATGGGCCATATCGAACTGGCTCGCTGGGCCGAAACGATCCTGATCGCCCCGGCCACTGCCGACCTGATGGCGCGCCTGGCTCAGGGCATGGCCGACGATCTGCTCACCACGCTGTGCCTGGCCAGCGATGCCGAGAAAATGATGGCGCCTGCCATGAACCAGGCCATGTGGCGCCACGTCGCTACCCAGCGCAACGCCGAGCGCCTGGCACAGGACGGCTGGCGGCTGCTGGGGCCTGCCAGCGGCGACCAGGCCTGCGGCGACGTGGGGCCAGGCCGCATGCTCGAGCCCGAGGCGATCATGGCCGAGCTTATCCTGCCGAATCGCGAGATAGCGCACGGCCAGGCTGCGCTTGGCGGTGAGATGCCGGGCCGCGGCCTGCATGTGGTAATCACCGCCGGCCCCACCCGTGAGCCGCTGGACCCGGTGCGCTACCTCTCCAACCACAGCTCGGGAAAGATGGGCTTTGCGCTGGCCGCCGCCGCTGCCGAGCTCGGCGCCCGGGTCAGCCTGATCAGCGGCCCGGTGATCCTGCCGACCCCCGCGGGAGTCGAGCGAACCGACGTGGAGACGGCGCGACAGATGCACGAGGCGAGCCGTCTCCTGGCGGCCGATTGCGATATCTTCATCGGCTGCGCCGCCGTGGCGGATTATCGCGCCGAGGCCGTCGCGGAGCACAAGATCAAGAAGACCGAGGGCGAAGAGGCTCTCAGCCTGAGGCTGATCAAGAACCCGGATATCATCGCCGATATCGCCAAGCTCCGGGATACCTCAGGAGGGCGTCCCCTGGTCGTGGGCTTTGCGGCAGAGACTCGCGAGCTCGAGACATACGCGCGCGACAAGCTCGAGCGCAAGCGGCTGGACATGATCGTTGCCAATGACGTCTCGACCGCGGGCCTGGGCTTCGGCGCCGACGACAACGCTGCCCTGCTGCTGTGGCGTGACGGCGAGGGAGAAGGTGGCGCGAGTCTGCCGCCACAGCCCAAGTCCGAGCTCGCCAGGGCGGTGATCGAGCGGGCGCTCGGCTGCCTGACCTCGCGCCCCGTGCATTGAGCGCCGCCCCGAACCTATCCGAATCCAGAACCAGTGAACCCGACGGAGCGACCATGCCCGAGTCACAACACACCAGGCCAACCCACCGCCCGCGGCTGGAGGTCAAGCTGCTCGACGAGCGGCTGCACGACTACATGCCCCGCTACGCCACGCTGGGATCGGCCGGGATGGACCTGCGCGCTCTGCTCGAGGCGCCGCTTACCCTCGAGCCCGGCCAGTGCGAGCTGGTACGCACCGGCCTCGCCATCCATATCGGCGACCCGGGCCTGGCCGGCCTGATCCTGCCGCGCTCAGGACTGGGCCACAAGCACGGTATCGTGCTCGGCAACCTGGTGGGGCTGATCGACTCGGACTACCAGGGCGAGCTGATGATTTCCGTCTGGAACCGCGGCCATACCACCTTCGTGCTGGAGCCCTTCGAGCGTCTGGCTCAGTATGTCCTGGTACCGGTGGTCCAAGCCGAACTCGAGGTCGTCGACGACTTCGAGGCCAGCCTGCGCGGCGAAGGCGGCTTCGGCAGTTCGGGTCGCCACTGATCGCAGAACGCCGCGAGCGTCCCAAGGAGCGGTGACGCCCGGCAGCAGTCCCTTCGCAACCTGATATCCACGAACTCACACTGTCTGACAAGGAACCGCTATGAGCCAAGTCGAGAACAGCAGCGTACCGGCCTCCATCTTCCGCGCCTACGACATCCGCGGCATCGTCGACGACACCCTGACCGAGGCCACCGTCGAGCAGATCGGTCGTGCCATCGGCTCGGAGGCCGCCGCCCGCAACGAAGCCACCGTGGTGGTGGCCCGCGACGGCCGCCTCTCCGGTCCGCGGCTCAGCGAGGCACTGATACGCGGCCTGACCGCCGCCGGACGCAACGTGGTCGACATCGGCATGGTGCCCACGCCGGTGCTCTACTTCGCCACTCACGTGCTGGAGGGCACCGCCTCCGGGGTAATGGTCACCGGCAGCCACAACCCGCCGGACTACAACGGCTTCAAGATCGTGCTGGGCGGCGAGACCCTCTCAGGCGAGGCGATCACTGCGCTGTACCAGCGCATCGCGTCCGGCGATCTCGTCGAGGGCCAGGGCAGCGTACGTCACGAGGACGTGCGCGACGCCTACCTCGAGCGAATCGTCGGCGACATCAAGCTCGAGCGCCCGATCAAGGCGGTGGTCGACTGCGGCAACGGCGTAGCCGGCGAGCTGGGTCCCAAGCTGATCGAGCGGCTCGGCGCCGACACCGTGCCGCTGTTCGCCGAGATCGACGGTAACTTCCCCAACCATCACCCCGACCCGGGCAAGCTCGAAAACCTGCAGGATGTGATCCGCACGGTGAAGGAGACCGGCGCCGACATCGGCCTGGCCTTCGACGGCGACGGTGATCGTCTCGGCGTGGTCACGCCGAGTGGCAAGCTGATCTATCCCGATCATCTGATGATGGCTTTCGCCGAGGACATGCTATCGCGCAACCCCGGCGCCCGGGTGATCTTCGACGTCAAGTGTACCGGCAATCTGGCTGGCGTGGTCGAGCGGGCCGGCGGCACGCCGGAGATGTGGCGCACCGGCCACTCGTTGATCAAGGCACGCATGAAGGAGACCGGTGCGGCACTCGCCGGCGAGATGAGCGGTCATATCTTCTTCCAGGAACGCTGGTACGGTTTCGACGACGGCCTCTACGGCGCCGTCCGGCTGCTGGAGATCCTCGCCAAGCAGGACGACGATGCCGACGCCTACTTCGCTCGCTACCCGCAGGATATCGGCACGCCCGAGATCAACGTCCACGTCACCGACGAGAACAAGTTCGAGCTGGTCGATAAGTTGGCTCGCGAGGGCGACTTTGGCGACGATGGCGTCAAGACCACCCTCGACGGCATCCGCGTCGATTACCCTGACGGTTGGGGCCTTTGCCGCGCCTCCAACACCACGCCGGTGCTGGTGCTGCGCTTCGAGGGCAAGAGCGACGCGGCCCTCGAGCGCATCCGCAACCGTTTCGCCGACGCCCTCACGCAGGTCGATCCGGCGCTGACGCTGCCGAGCTGACGGCAGCGTTTTCGATTCCCTGAGGAAGGACCATGACCGAAACGACTCGTGACCCGCGGCTGGTAGTGGAAGTGCTCTCCGAGGCACTTCCCTACATTCAGCGCTTCTCCGGCAAGACCGTCGTCGTCAAGTACGGCGGCAACGCCATGACCGAGGACACCCTGATCGACTCCTTCGCCCGCAACATGGTACTGATGAAGGAAGTGGGGATTAACCCTGTGGTGGTCCACGGCGGCGGGCCACAGATCGGCGAACTGCTGGCCAAGCTCAAGATCGAATCGCGCTTCGTCAACGGCATGCGGGTCACCGACTCGCAGACCATGGACGTTGTGGAGATGGTGCTTGGCGGCCTGGTCAACAAGGGCATCGTCAACCTGATCAACCAATGTGGCGGCAAGGCGATCGGCCTCACCGGCAAGGATGGCGCCCAGATCCGCGCGCGCCAGCTCAAGGTGGAACACAAGACGCCGGAAATGACCGCCCCCGAGATCATCGACATCGGCCACGTGGGAGAAGTCGAGCATGTCTCCACCGACCTGATCGAGATGCTCGCCGAGCGCGACTTCATTCCGGTGATCGCCCCGATCGGCGTCGATGCCCAGGGCCACAGCTACAACATCAATGCCGATCTGGTGGCGGGCAAGGTGGCCGAGGCACTGGGCGCCGAGAAGTTGATGCTGCTGACCAACGTGGCCGGCCTGATGAACGCCGAGGGCGAGGTGCTCACCGGGCTGACCACTGCCCAGGTGGACGCTTTGATCGCCGACGGCACCATTCATGGTGGTATGCTGCCCAAGATCCGCTGCGCGCTCGACGCCGTGAAAGGCGGCGTGCGCAGCGCGCATATTATCGACGGCCGCGTGCCGCATGCCACGCTGCTGGAAATCTTCACCAATGCCGGGGTCGGTACCCTGATCACCGATGCCGACCAGCAAGGGAACGACAACGACTGAAGGAGTCCTCGCTCCGTACCGGCCAGGGGCGAGGGCCTCCGGCCATCCAATAACCAGAAGACATACTTCGACATGACGCAGGCAACACAGACGTCCAGCCGGCGCGAGCAGATCCTGCAGGCGCTCGCCCTGATGCTGGAAGAAGACAGCGGCAAGCGCATCACCATCGCGGCGCTAGCGCGCCAGGTAGGGGTTTCCGAAGCCGCCCTCTACCGCCACTTTCCGAGCAAGGCGAGGATGTTCGAGGGACTCATCTCGTTCATCGAGGAGACCCTGTTCGAGCGCATTTCGCGTATTCTCGACGAGATGCATGAGGCCGTGCCGCGCTGCGGGCAGATCCTTACCCTGCTGCTGGCCTTCGCCGAGAAGAATCCGGGCCTCTCCCGCCTGCTCGAGGGCGACGTGCTGACCGGCGAGACCGAGCGGCTGCGGCTGCGCATCCACCAGCTCTTCGAGCGCCTGGAAACCCAGCTCAAGCAGGTACTGCGCGAAGCCGAGCTGCGCGAGCGGCGGCGCACCGTACTGCCGGTCTCGGCCACCGCCAACCTGCTGATGGCCGTGGCCGAAGGGCGCATCTCCCAGTACGTGCGCAGCGATTTCCAGCGCCGCCCCACCGAGCACTGGGACGATCAGTGGTCACTGCTCTCGGCACAGCTGATGCGCGCACCGATCACCCAGAGCGCCTAACCTCTCGTTCGCTACACGAAAAAGCCCCGGTTCCGTGCGAACCGGGGCTTCGTCGTTCAGGCAGCGATGCCGTCAGGCCGCCAGGGCGTCGCCCAACTGCTGTCGGATCTTCTTCATGGCATTCTTCTCGAGCTGACGTATGCGCTCGGCGGAGACACCATAGACATCGGCCAGCTCATGCAGCGTGGCCTTGTCGTCGGCCAGCCAGCGGCGCTGGAGGATATCGCGCGAGCGCTCGTCCAGCGCCTCCAGGGCCATCCGCAGGCGGCGATTGGCATCATCTTCCCAGTCGCTGTCCTCGAGCTGGGCCGCGGGGTCGGAGCCGTCATCGTCCAGATAGTGAACCGGCGCCTGGTAGGCGGTCTCCTCGTCGTCGCTCGGCGAAACGTCGAAGCCGGCATCATGGGCCGACAGACGGCCTTCCATTTCCCTCACCACCTCGGGCTTGACGTCGAGGTCGCGTGCGATGGCATCGACCTCGTCGTTGTTCAGCCAGGCCAGGCGCTTCTTGGCGCTGCGCAGATTGAAGAACAGCTTGCGCTGGGCCTTGGTGGTAGCGATCTTGACGATACGCCAGTTGCGCAACACGAATTCGTGTATCTCGGCCTTGATCCAGTGCACGGCGAATGAGACCAGGCGCACCCCCTGATTGGGATCGAAGCGCTTGACGGCCTTCATCAGCCCCACGTTGCCTTCCTGGATCAGGTCGGCCTGTGGCAGACCGTAACCGGAGTAGCTGCGCGCGATATGCACGACGAAGCGCAGATGCGACAGCACCAGGCGACGCGCCGCCTCCAGATCGCCTTCGTCGTGAAGGCGGAAGGCGAGTTCGCGCTCTTCCTCGGCGGTCAGCATGGGGATGCCGTTGACCGCCTGGATGTACCCGTTGAGGTCATGCCCCGGTGAGAGCTGGCCCACCGGCAGAAGACTGGTGCTCATTGCAGGTTGTCTCCTTGAAAACCTAATATACAGTTCAATCGCTCGATTAGACGGACGAAAGTCGATAACGTTCCCTGGCGTCATCAGCCTGGCAGATGCCGGACGCGGTCGCTAGCACAGCACGGGATTCGCGACAGCGTGTCGCAGCGCCATGCCTCGAGCCCTTGCCACGGTCGGCGCGCCGCCTGGCTGCAGCCGGCCCACCGCGGGCACACGCCCTATCTTGGCCGAACCTCCGCGGCTCCTCATCGCGGCCGAACCTCCGCAAGGTGGCGGCTCACGGCGATCCAGGCACCCAGCCAGCCCAATAGTGTACTGCACAACAGCAGCGTTGCCGAGCCCTCCGGCCCCAGACGAGGCAGGCTGAAGGTGGCGCCGTAGCTCGCCGCCAGCGCGCTGACCGGTGTCGCCAGCCACTGGTTGCCGAGGCCCAGCAAGCCGCAGGCAAGCAGGCCACCGCCGAGGCCATACCAGGCGCCGCTGTAAAGGAAGGGGCGACGCACGAAAGCATGCGTGGCACCGATCAGCATGACCACCTCGATCTCCTGGCGGCGACTCTCCACCGCCAGGCGTATGGTGTTGCCCACGACGAGCAGCACCCCCAGGCCGAACAGTACGCCGAGGGCCAGGGCCAGGCGACTGCCCAGCTCGGCCAGGTGGCGCAAACGCTCGAGCCAGGCCAGATCGAGGCGCACCTCATCGACGCCGCTCAGCGTCTCGAGTTCGCCGGCCAGATGGCGTACGGCCTCGGGAGCCGGGTCGACGGGAACCACCACGATGCTGGCCGGCAGCGGGTTGTGCTCCAGCCGACCCAGGGCGTCGTTCAACCCAAGCGCCTGCTGAAACTCAGCCATGCCTTCGGCCGACGAGATCAGTCGGGTTCGGGCGACGCCCTCCTGAGCGTCAACGGCCTCATCGATGCGCCCAGCTTGAGCCTCGTCGATGCCATGGGCGAGATAGACGGTGAGCGTGGCACTCTCATCGAGTTCGGCATCGAGCAGACGCGCGCTGTCCAGCGCCAGCCACAGCGCCGCCGGCAGTACCAGGGCAATGGCGATGGCCAGCATGGTGAGCAGGCTGGCGAGGGGGGCTCGCAGCAAGCGCCGAGCGCTGTCGAGGCACATGGCGCGATGATGACGCAGCCAGCCGCGGAAGCGGCTCGTCGATCGGGTGCGCTGGCTGCGAGCGCCGCGGGGCCGCGCGGGAGGCTGCCGACTCATGCGGCCTCCTCGTCGGCGATCAGGCGTCCCTCGCGCAGGCGCAGTACACGGTGACGCAGGCGAGCAATGAGCGCCAGGTCATGGCTGGCGATCATCACCGTGGTACCGATGCGGTTGAAGTCCTCGAATAGCGCCATGATATCGGCCGAGAGCTGCGGGTCGAGGTTGCCGGTGGGCTCGTCGGCGAGCAGCAGCGAGGGCTTGTTGACCACCGCCCGGGCAATGCCCACGCGCTGCTGCTCGCCGCCGGAGAGCTCGATGGGCAGCGCCTTCTCACGGTGCAGCAGGCCCACCTTGTCCAGCGCCGCACGCACCCGGCGAGCAGCCTCGCGCGGTTCGACCCCGCGAATCTCCAGCGGCAGCGCCACGTTATGAAAGATGGAGCGGTCGACTAGCAGTTGGTGATCCTGGAACACCACGCCGATCTGGCGACGGTAGAACGGCACCTGACTGGGGTGCAGGCGCCCGATGTCATGACCGGCGACCAGCACCCGGCCCCGGGTCGGCCGTTCCAGCAGCATGATCAGGCGTAGCAACGAACTCTTGCCGGCTCCGGAGTGGCCGGTGAGAAAGACCATCTCGCCGCGCTGCACGCGGAAATCGATGTTGGCGAGCGCCTCGAAACGCCCGCCGTAACGCTTCCCCACATGCTCGAAGAGGATCATGACGAGGCGACGGCCCCCTCGTCGCCCTGGTCGAAGAGGGCGTCGACGAAGTCTCGGGCCTCGAAGGGACGCAGATCGTCCAGGCCCTCGCCCACGCCGATGAAACGGATCGGCGTGCCGAGCTGCTTGGCCAAGGCGAAGATGATGCCACCCTTGGCGGTGCCGTCGAGCTTGGTCAGGGTGATGCCGGTGACCGGCACCGCCTCGTTGAAGGTATTGGCCTGAGAGAGTGCGTTCTGGCCGGTGCCGGCATCGAGCACCAGCATCACTTCGTGAGGCGCGCTGTCGTCGAGCTTGCCCATCACGCGGTGCACCTTCTTGAGCTCTTCCATCAGGTGCCCCTTGTTGTGCAGGCGCCCGGCGGTATCGGCGATCAGCACATCGATCTTGCGCGCCTTGGCCGAGGCCACCGCATCGTAGATCACCGAGGCGCTGTCGGCGCCGGTGTGCTGGGCGATGACCGGCACCTTGTTGCGTTCGCCCCATACCTTGAGCTGTTCCACCGCCGCGGCCCGGAAGGTATCGCCGGCGGCCAGCATCACACTGCGCCCCTCGCGCTGGAATCGCTGGGTCAGCTTGCCGATTGTGGTGGTCTTGCCCACGCCATTGACCCCCACCACCAGGATCACGAAGGGCCCCTCTCCCTTGGCCGGCAGCGCCAGCGGCTTGGCCACGGCATCGAGCATCGTGGCGAGTTCGTCCTGCAGGGCGCGATAAAGCGCCTGGGGGTCCTTGAGCTCCTTGCGTGAAACACGCTCGGTGAGACGCTCGATGATCTCGCTGGTGGCCTCGATGCCCACGTCGGCCATCAGCAGTTGGGTCTCGAGGTCCTCGATCAACTCGTCGTCGATCTGCTTCTTGCCCAGGAAGAGTCCGGCGACGCCCTCGGTGAGGTTGGCGCGGGTCTTGCCCAGGCCCGAACGAATGCGCGCGAACCAGCCCTTCTTCTCAGCGACAGGCTTATCCTGCAGCGGAGCGCGGAGGGGTTCGGGTTCGGGTTCGGGCTCAGGCTCGGGATCGGGTTCGGGTTCGGGTTCGGAAGCCAGCGCTTCCTCGCGCAGCACCTCGTTCTCCTCCTCCCGATCGACCTCGTCGACCGCTTCGGTCCGATCACGCACCTCATCCGCCGCCGGGCCGGCCATGGCGGCCTCCTCGGGGCGCGGCGCATCGATGACGTCCGGCTCGGCGGGCGCCGCCTCTGGCTCTACCTCTGCAGCCGCTTCACTCGCTGGCGCACCTTCGTGGGACGCCTCTTCCTCACGCTCCGCATCAGGCTGAGTCGGCTGTCGTTGCTGCTGTTCTTCCTGCTGGGATTCCTGCTGCTTCTTGCGCTTGAAAAAACCGAACATGGGGGAATTCAGCCTCACGGGTGAATGATCGCTACATCCTAACACCGCGCACCATGACTGTGGACACGGCGCCAGGTACAATTCCGCCGCATGACACGTCGCCGCTCCTCCTCTCGCCAACGCTCCCGCCCCGGCGCTCGCTCGCCCCAGCGTGACGGCCGCCTGCGCATCATCGGCGGGGAGTACCGCCGACGTCTGCTGCCCGTGCTCGACAGCCCCGGCCTGCGCCCCACGCCCGACCGGGTGCGCGAGACGCTGTTCAACTGGCTGGTCGCAGCCACTCCGGGTGCACGGGTGCTCGACCTGTTCGCCGGCACCGGCGCGCTGGGCCTGGAAGCCCTCTCTCGCGGCGCCGCCACGGCACTGTTCATCGAACGCGACGGCCAGGTGGCCCGTGCACTTGTGGACAACCTCCACACCCTAGGCACCGCAGAGCGGGGCCAGGTGCTGAGTGTCGACGCTCTCGCGCTGCTTGCCGCCGGCCCAGCCGGGTTTGCCCCTTTCTCGCTGGTTTTTCTCGACCCGCCCTTTCGCCAAGGCCTGGCCGAGCCATGCTGTGAGCGGCTGGAGCAAGGCTGGCTCGCCGCGGAGGCCTGGATCTATGTCGAGACCGAAACGGCGCTCGACGTGCGCGTGCCCGCCAACTGGTCGCTGCATCGCGAAGTCCGTGCCGGCGACAGTACCGGACGCCTATATCGGCGCCTCGCCCGGCCCGCTGAATAGGCCGGGCGTCGCCGTTCGGCTACGCTTGCCGAGCCTGGCCCTCAGCGTTACGCTGCGCAACGGAATCAGCGCGGGCAGGCGCCCGCTCCGGCAGGACGTTATTTCAGGAGAACACGATGAGCACCGAACTCTTCAACCGGCTCGAACAGAAAGTGGCCAGTGCCGTCGAGGCCCTGGAACTGCTGAAGATGGAAGCCGAGGAGCTGCGCGAGGAAAACAGCCGCCTGAAGCAGGAGCGCGAAGAGTGGGAGCGCCGCCTGACCGCGCTGCTGGGCAAGTTCGACGAGGTGGAAACCGAGCGGGCCTGAGCCCTTATGGCCGACGCGACATCAGAATGGCATCTTCCCTGTTCGCGTCGGCCCTATCCTCCAGGGGAGGATAATAACCCCGCCGTCGCCCGTCTTCGCTGAAGCCTGCCCGCCGATAGAGCCTGATGGCCGACGCATTGCCTGCCCTCACCTCCAGCAGTATGCGTTCGCTGCGCCATTGCCGTCCCTGCTCCAGCACCGCTTCGAGCAGCGCCGCGGCCAGGCCGCGGCGTCGCATGGCGGGCACCACCAGCATGGCTTGCAGTTCGGCCTCGAAGGGCAGCCTGACGACCACGGCATGGCCTACGAGTTCTCCCGCCACCTCGGCTCCCAGCACGCAGCTATCCTCATCGTTCAAGGCGGCCTCGAGCTGGCGCCGTGACCCAGGGTGAGGCTGGCAGCTCTCCAGCACCACCAGCCGTTCCAGGTCGTCGGTCGTCAGCCGCTGGATGGCGAGTTCAGTCATCGGCCTCGCTGCCAGGCGCCGACCAGGCCCGGCGCCATTCCAGCAACGTCGGCCAAAGTTCACGCTTGGCCGCAGCACTCTGCGTCAGCTCGGCGAGCGAGGGCCCCTGCCATCCGGGCAGGCCAAGCAGCTCGAATGCGCCCTGCTGCGAGCCAAGTAGTCGATCCATGGTTTCGTCGTGACCGAATACCAGGATGCGTTCGAGCGCCCAGCCACGCCTGCGTGTACCTTCGATGAACGCCTGCAGCCCCTCTCGCGCCTCTTCCAGCGGCGCCTCGACCGGTAGATTCTCCATCGGCGGCCAGCGAAACGTCTCGAAGGCCAGCGGAGACTCGGCAGCGATTCCTGCCGCCTGCAACAGATTACCCAGCAGCTGTCCCTGGTCGATGCCCAGCGGCGACTCTCCGGGCACGGCCACCAGCCAGCGCCCCGCCACGCAGGTCACTTGCAGGGTGAAGCGCAGCGGCTCCTGGGCCGGCTTCGACACGTCGAGAGTCGCCTCCTGGCGGGCCGCCTGCTCGGTTTCCTCATCGCCAGACCCGATCCCTAGCAGCTGACGAGCACGCTTGGGTGTCGATGCTTTCGGCGGCTCAGCGACCGGCGGCCCAGAAGGAGCCTGGCGTGCGGCAGCATCCGCTTCGTCGAGCAGTGCATGCAGGCGCTCCGCTGGCGGTGAGGCAACAGGCCGCTCGGGCAACTCCCATTCGCAGGCCTCGCTCGGCCGGGCATGGGGTAGCCGGTAGCGCGCCACCCAGGCGGTCAATCCCATCGCCTCCAGGTACTGGAGGCGCTGTGGTTCGGAAGTCACGCGCCGGCGCCACGACAGTTGGGTGAGTCGGGTCGTGCCTCGCCCCGCGACGCCCACTCTTGGGGTGTGTAGAGATGCAGCGCCAGGGCATGCACGGGCCCCGCCAGCTCGTCGGCCAGCAGCGCGTAAAGTCGCTGGTGGCGCTTCACCGGCATCAACCCCTGGAAATGGTCGGACACCACCGTGACCTTGAAATGGGTTTCGGAATTGGCCGGCACGGCATGCCGATGGCTCTCGTTCTCCACCGTCACATGGGTGGGCTCGAGGGCCTGCAGCTTCTCTTCGATATCGGCCTGAACGCTCATGAGGGCTCCTCGATCATGGATGTCAGATCATTGTACTCGCTTGCCCGGCGACTGCACCTGGGGCACTTGCTCGCCGCCGTTTTTGCGGGCGGCCTCGGCCAGCCGCATTCGCGCCAGGCTGGCTACCAGCGCCAGCAGGCAGGCCAGGCAGCCAGCCCACAGCGTCGTCTGCACCGGTGCACTCGCGGCCAGGAAGGCGCCGACCAGGGCCACGCCGAGCGACTGGCCCACGGTGCGTGTCGTGCTCAGCACGCCCGAGGCGCTGGTGCTCAGCTCATGCGGCGCGCTGGTCATCATCTCGCGGTTGTTGGGCGGCTGGAACAGCCCGAAACCGATGCCGCACAGGGCGGTGCGCCACAGACTGTCCAGCACGCCGGCATCCTGCGGCAGCAAGGCCAGCGAGGCGAGCCCCAGCATCAGCAATACCAGCCCCAGGCTTGCCATGACGCTGGGGTTCACGCGATCGGCCAGACGGCCGGCCACCGGGCCGACCAGCATGATGGCGAGCGGCCAGGGCGTGAACAGCCAGGCGGTGTGCAGCGGCGAGAAGCCCATCTCCTGCTGATAGAGGAACGACAGCGCGACGAAAGCCAGCCCCTGGCCGACGAAGGCGAGCCCCGAGGCGGAGACCGCCAGGCGAAAGCGCGGCACCTGGAACAATCGCGGCGGCAACAGCGGATGCGAGGCCCGTCGCTGGCGACGCAGGAATAGCCAGCCCGAGATCCCGCTCAGTGTCAGCCAGGCCAGCGCCTGCCATAGCGGCGCCCCGTGGCCCAGGGTATCCATGGCCAGGAAAAAACTGCCCAGCATGACCACCGAGCCCAGTGCACCACGACCGTCGAAGCCGCCGCGACGCCCCTTCTCACGCGGCAGCGCGCGCCACGCCAGCCACAGCGAGACGGCGCCCAGGGGCAGGTGAAGGGCGAACAGCCAGGGCCAGCTGACGGCCGACAGCACCAACCCGCCCAGCGCCGGGCCGGCGGCGTAGCCTCCCGCCACCACCAAAGCCGAGAGCCCCAGCGCGCTGCCCAGCAGTCGCGTGGGAAAGATCGAGCGATAGAGCGACGGGCCGATGGAGAGCGTAGCCGCCGCACCGAGACCCTGCAGCGCGCGAAACACCAATAGCCACTCCAGGCTACGCGACAGCGCGGCTCCCAGCGAAGCCAGCACGAACAGCCCGAGCCCCGCCACGTAGAGCCGGCGTCGGCTGATCATTTCGCTGAAGGAAGCGCATACCAGCAGGAACGCCGCGCAGACGATCTGAAAGAGGTTGGTGACCCAGACCGTCCGGGCGGCGGATACATCGAGGTCACGCGCGATGGAGGGCAGCGCGATATTGACCATGGTGACGTCCACTACGGCCATCAGCGTACCGAGGATCAGCGCCAGTACCGCCAGGCGTCGCTCGGGGCCCGGCAGGCCGTCGTCGCCGGGCCGGGTCGAGAAGAGTCGGCTCATGCGGTTTCCATCATGGCAAGGTGCGTAACGAGAAAACCGGCCGCAGCCGGTTTTCGAAAATCAACGAGGAAAGCGGATCAATCTTGATCGGTTTCCAATAGCAGCGAATCGTCGACCTCGGAGATCTCCAGCGCCGTCTCGTCGTCCAGGTCAATGGCGAGATAGCTGTGCTCGACCTGCAGGAAGCGCTGGAACAGCGCCCAGTCCAGGGCCTCGGGCCACTGGCGCTCGTCCTCTTCCCAGGCGCGCAGCTCGGTCTCGAGGATCTCGAGGTAACGCTCGCGCACGAAGGCCTCCAGCGCCTCCGGAGTGTCCATCTCGGGGATCAGATAGACCGTGCTTTCGCGCTCGACGTCGGCCAGGGTGAGGTCGTCCTCTCCCATGGTGGGTTCCAGCGCATTGATCCAGTCCACGAAGTGCCGGGTCGGCCTGACGCTCAGGGCGGAGCGGTTGAGCAGTTTCATCGCGGTCTCCTCGACGTCGAAACGGTGATCATTATGGGCGCTAGCGCCGCCGCTTACCAATACTTCCGCCCAGCGGCGCTACGCAGCCCCTTCAGTCCACCTCTGGGCGCATGGCCGGGAACAGCAGTACATCCCGGATCGAGGCGCTGTCGGTGAACAACATCACCAGGCGGTCGATGCCGATTCCCTCGCCGGCTGTGGGCGGCAGGCCGTATTCCAGCGCACGCACGTAGTCGGCATCGTAGTACATCGCCTCGAGGTCGCCGGCCTCCTTCTCCGCCGCCTGGGCGCGGAAGCGCTCGGCCTGGTCCTCTGCGTCGTTGAGCTCCGAGAAGCCGTTGGCGATCTCGCGCCCGCCGACGAAGAACTCGAAGCGCTCGGTGACGAACGGGTCGCGGTCGTTGCGCCGCGCCAGCGGGCTCACCTCGGTGGGGTAGTCGGTGATGAAGGTGGGGTCCTTGAGGCGATGCTCGACGGTCTTCTCGAAGATCTCGATCTGGATCTTGCCCAGGCCCCAGCCATCCTTGACGTCGATGTCCAGCCGCTCGGCGATCTGCCGTGCGGCGGCCTCGTCGGCCAGCGCCTCGGCGTGGATGTCGGGATTGAACTCGAGAATCGAGTCGAACACGCTGATGCGCTTGAGCGGCTTGCCGAAGTCGTACTCGTAGGTCTCGAGCACTTCACCCTCTGCGTTGCGCACGGTGTTGACCACCGTGGTGGTCCCTAGCACCTTGAGCGCGACGGCACGCAGCATCTCCTCGGTGAGGTCCATCAGGTCATGGTGATTGGCATGCGCCTGGTAGAACTCGACCATGGTGAACTCGGGGTTGTGGCGCGTCGACAGGCCTTCGTTGCGGAAGTTGCGATTGATCTCGAAGACCCTTTCGAAACCGCCCACCACCAGGCGCTTGAGATAGAGCTCGGGCGCGATGCGCAGGTACATGTCGATGTCCAGCGCATTGTGGTGCGTGATGAACGGCCGCGCGGTGGCGCCGCCGGGGATCGGCTGCAGCATGGGGGTTTCCACCTCCATGAAGCCGCGCTCCTCGAAGAAGCGGCGCATGGCGCTGATGACTCCGGCGCGGGTCTCGAACACCTTGCGCGAGTCGGGGTTCATGATCAGGTCGACATAGCGCTGACGATAGCGCGCCTCCATGTCGGTCAGACCGTGGAACTTGTCGGGCAGCGGACGCAGGCTCTTGGTCAACAGCCTGGCCTCCTCCATCATCACGTAGAGATCGCCCTTGCCCGACTTGTGCACCGGGCCGCGGGCAGCCACGATGTCGCCGATGTCCCAGCCCTTGATGTCCTCCAGCACCTCTTCCGCCAGCCCCTTCTTGTCGACGTAGAGCTGAATCGTGCCGCTGGGGTCCTGAATCACCAGGAAGGGGCCGCGCTTGCGCATGATGCGCCCGGCCACCGCCGCCGGGCGGTTCAGCGACTCCAGTTCCGCCTTGTCCTTCTCGCCCAGCTCGGCCGCCAGGTCGGCCGCCAGGCTGTCGCGGCGAAAGTCGTTAGGGAAGGCGCTGCCGCCGCTGGCCGCGGCACGCTCGCGGCGAGCCGCCAGCTTGGCCCGACGCTCGGCGATCAGGCGGTTCTCGTCGGTCTGGGGGCTTTCCGGGGAGGAGCTCTGGTTGGCCATCTCGCTACCTGTTAGCAGTCACAATAAGCGGTGTTGTAAACGCGACTAGAGCCGCGCAAGCGGAGCTGAGGCAAGGCGCCCCTCAACGAGAGAACGGAGTTGACTGTCGTCAATGAGACTCTCGAGTCGAGGGGCAACGCCGTATCGGCGAGCGCAGCAGGCTATAGCCCTTGCTTCAAGCTGGCTTCGATGAAAGCGTCTAGATCGCCATCCAGCACCCGGTCGCAGTTGCTGGTTTGCACGCCGGTACGCAGGTCCTTGATGCGCTGGTCGTCGAGCACGTAGGAGCGGATCTGGCTGCCCCAGCCGATATCGGCCTTGGCGTCCTCCGCCTCCTGCTTGGCGGCGTTGCGCTTCTGCATCTCGTGCTCCCACAGCTTCGCCTTGAGCTGCTTCATGGCGAAGTCGCGGTTGGCGTGCTGGCTGCGCTGGCTCTGGCAGGCCACGACGATGCCGGTGGGCTCGTGGGTGATGCGCACCGCGGAGTCGGTGGTATTGACGTGCTGGCCACCGGCGCCGCTGGAACGATAGGTGTCCGTTCTCAGGTCCGCCGGATTGATCTCGACCTCGAAGTTGTCGTCCACCTCGGGCGACAGGAATACCGAGGCGAAGGAGGTGTGGCGGCGCCCCCCCGAGTCGAACGGACTCTTGCGCACCAGGCGGTGCACGCCGGTCTCGGTACGCAGCCAGCCGAAGGCGTGGTCGCCCTGGACATGGATGGTCGCCGACTTGATGCCCGCCACCTCACCGGCAGAGACCTCGACGATCTCGGCCTTGAAGCCGTGGTGCTCGCACCAGCGCAGGTACATGCGCAGCAGCATGTTGGCCCAGTCCTGGGCCTCGGTGCCGCCGGAGCCAGCCTGGATGTCGAGGTAGGCGTTGTTGGCGTCCATCTCGCCGGAGAACATGCGCCGGAACTCGAGCTTCGCCAGGCTCTCCTGGAGCCCGTCGAGCTCTCTTTTTACCTCGTCGACGGTGTCCTCGTCCTCCTCCATCTCGGCCAGCTCGAGCAGGTCGCGGCTGTCCGCCAGGCCCTGATCGAGCTCGTCGATAGTCTCGACCACGAGCTCGAGGGAGGCACGCTCCTTGCCCAGCTTCTGAGCGTAGTCGGGGTCGTTCCAGACGTTCGGGTCTTCCAGCTCGCGGGAGACTTCCTCTAGCCGATCCTTCTTCTCGGCATAGTCAAAGATACCCCCTCAGGACGTCTGTCCGTTCCGACAGGTCCTTGATGAGGTTATGGATGGGGTTGGTTTCCAGCATGGGCTCGTTCGCCTGATTCGCTTGGTGAAGGCGGCCGCCGGGGCCGGGCCATGGCCCGGCCCCGGCGGCGCGGAAAAGGCAACTATTGTAGCGAATTCACCGATTCGGCGCATCCATTGCAATGCCCCAACGCAAGCGACCCGGCCGAAGCCGGGTCGCCAGATCATGCGCAGATGGGCTGGAGCATCAGAAGCGGTAGGTCAACTGAGCGCCGAAGCCATGGGCCTCGTTCTTGTAGTCGGACACGTAAGTGGAGGTCACCGCCGGCGTACCGGAGAAGCTGTCGGTGCGCTCCTGTTCGACTTGTGTGCCTCGCTCGGTCAGGTAGGAGTATGCGAAGTCCAGTGTCAGGTTCTCGGTAGGTGTCCAGCCTGCACCGATGGAGAAGATCCGACGATCATCGGACGGAATCCGTACGCTGCGGTACTGATCGCTCGTCGGCGTAAAGTCGAGCGTCACCCCGGCGCGCAACGCCAATTGGGGATTGAGCTGGTACTCGCCACCGACGCCATAGGCCCAGGCGTTGGAGTAATTCTGCACCTCGCGAGTGATTTCAGGAATGCTCTCGCCTTCGATCAGGATCTGTTCGAACCGGCTCCAGCGGGTCCAGGAAGCCCCCAGCATAAGCTTGAGCCTGTCGGTCATCTGCTGAGTCACGGAGAAGTTCACGGTCTCAGGAGTCGTCAAGTCTAGCGAGGCGTCGTCCGTGACTTCCACGCCGACATCCTGGGCGACGGCACGGAAGTCGCCCGTCAAGGTGTAATCGACCTTGGAGCGATAGGTCAGGCCAAGGGTAGTTTCCGGCACAGGCTGGAAGATTACCCCGAGATTGTAGCCCCAGCCATCATCGTCACCCTCGACGCGAGAGTCCGCTTCGGTATAAACCGGTGCGCCAGGGGCACCGCCCACCAGCACCGGAACCTGGCGGTGCAGCTCGCCCTCGACACGGTTGTAGGTGATGCCTGCCCCCACGGACCATTGGTCATTGAAGCGGTAGGATACGGTCGGCTGGGCGCTCATCACCTTCAGCTCGGTATAGTTGCCCAGGTTGCGTCCCAGAAAGCCGTCTTCATAATCGGTCTTGGAGCCGAAAGGGGCGTACACACCAAAACCGAAGGCAAGTCGCTCATTGACCGGGTGAGAGTAGAAAGCAAAGGGAATCAAGGTGCCAGGCACCATGTCTCCGTCTGTCGTGCCCGAAACCGGCACACCAACACCACCTGTCAAGACGCTGCTGCGCGTCGCTTCGGCATTGCTGATCTCGCTATTGACGTTCAAATAGGTGCCGCCCGCGGTCAGCTGCGCCCGATCGAGGAACGACATGCCCGCCGGGTTGCCGAACACGATGGTGGCGTCGTTGACGTTGGAGCTCCGGCCCGCGTGGCCATAACCCTGGCCGCTGACGCTCTGTTCGTTGATCTGGTAACCGCCGGCGTTGGCCTGGCTGGCGAAGGCGGCGGCCGCGATGGCCACGGCCCAGGTGATCTTGTTGAACTTGTTCTGCATGGTCTCGACGTCCTCTATCCAGATGCAAGCTGGAGCTGGTTGTGTATCCCGCCCTCGCCGGAGCGGTGCCCTACCCGGTCAGTTTTCGCCAAACACTCGTTCGGATCAAGGCCAAACGTTCGTTTTAATGCGATAAATCCTCATACTTTAGTTGTGTTTTGGCGTAAGCCGTTGAACTTTTCCATGATGCAGCGCAAAAACCGCCCTGCTCATGAGAGGGCTCTGGGGCATCGCTGAGGGGAACCGCGCCAGCAGGCTGAAAAAAGCCCTGCTGGCTTATTTGCTAAGCTGAAAGCATATGGCTGAAGGAGAGAATGCCATGCCCAGGCTCAACGGCGTATTGGAGACCGCCCTCTACGTCGACGACATGGATCGCGCGCGGGTCTTCTTCGAAGGCGTGATGGGCCTAGAACCCTTCAACGCCGATCACCGCTTCACTGCCTACGACGTCGGCGCCAACACGGTGCTGCTGCTGTTCCTGCAGGGTGAGACGCTGGACACCGTGGTGCTGCCCAACGACATGGGCACCATCCCGCCTCACGACGGCAAAGGGCGGGTACACCTCGCTTTCGCCATTGCCAAGCGTGAGCTGACCGCATGGGAACGCCAGCTCAGCGATCACGGCGTGACCATCGAGGGGCGCACCCACTGGCCCCGCGGCGGCGAAAGCCTCTATTTCCGCGACCCCGATGGCCACCTCATCGAGCTGGCCACGCCGGGCATCTGGCCCAACTACTGACTCCGCCCCGCCCACGCCGCCACTTTTCAGCTCACGCCCATGTAGCGGCCGGGCTTATGGTTAAGGGCAATGATCAAGTTGAGCGCCACGGCGCCCAACACCGAGAGCCCGACCCGCTCCGGCGGCAGCACCAGCAAGGCGACGAGCATGATCAGCCCGTCGATGCCGAGCTGCACGTAGCCGGCGCGCCAGCCGTAGCGCCCCTGCAGATAGAGCGCCAGGATGTTGATGCCGCCGAGGCTGGTACGGTGGCGAAACAGCACCAGCATGCCGATGCCGATCAGGCTGCCGCCCATCAGCGAGGCATAGAGCGGATTGAGGCTGTCGAAGGCGACCCAACTGCCGGTCAGCTCGGAGAATAGCGATACCAGAGCGATGGCGACGAAGGTACGCAGGGTGAACGACCAACCCATGCGCTTCACTGCCAGGTAATAAAACGGCAGGTTGATCAGGAAGAACCAGACGCCAAAGCGCCAACCGCTGGCGTACTGCAACAAGAAGGCCATGCCGGCGGTACTGCCGGTGAGCAGCAGTGCATGGGTATAGAAGCTGACACCGAGGGCGACGAACAGCGTGCCCACCAGCATGGCCATCACGTCCTCGTAGGGGCGATGGGGATCGGTGGGCAGATCTTGTGGATCCATTCACGATTCCTTGGCAAACGGGCGGCTCGCCCGAACGGCCCGGATTCTAGCGGGTCGAGCGTAGGAAATCATTGATCGTGCTTAGGTTACGCGATGATTGGCCACCAGCGGTTCGGCAACCTCCACCATCAGCTGCAGCGACTCCTGCCCCCGCCAGCGGTTCCGATTGAGCCGATAGGCGCAGCGCAGCCTGTCCCCCATGCCGAAGGCAGGCAGCTCTCCCGGCGTCAGGGCACGAAACCAGATCGCCTTGAGGCTCACCGGCCCCGAGGAGAGCTGCATGGCGAGATGGTTCGCTTCGGCGCCCACGGCACGTAGCGACTCGACAAAAAACTCTCCTTCGAACAGCGGGGCGTCGAACTCGCGACCATAAGGACCCAACGCCTCCAGTTCGATCAGCGTGGCCAGTTGGAATTGCTCGGGAGCCAGCGCCCCGTCGGTGAACACATGGGGAAACAGCTCGCAGCCACCCAGTTGCTCACCCACGGCCTGCAGGAAAGCGGCACGAAAAGCCTCGAGTTGCTGCCCCGGCACGCCGACCCCGGCCGCACCGCGATGACCACCGAAGCGCGGTAGCGCTTCGGGCGCCAGCTCGTGGGTGCGCTGCAGCGCGTCACGCAGGTGCAGCGCCTCGATGGAGCGCCCCGAGCCGGTGAGCATGCCGGGCGCCGCGGCCGGCGTGAGCACCAGCGCAGGGCGTCCGAAGGACTGCACCAGACGCGAGGCGACGATACCCTGCACGCCGGGATGCCCGCTTTCGAGATAGACCACCAGTGCTGGCAGGTCGGCCTCCAGTTGGGGCAGGGCCAGGGCTCGCGCCTCCTCGACCATCTCCGCCTCGATCACCTTGCGCGACTGGTTGTCGTCGTCCAGCGTCTGCAGATGGCGCTGAGCGGTGGCGTCGTCTCCCGCCAGCATGAAGTGCAGCGCCGCGTAGGGGTCGTCGAGGCGCGAGCGGGCATTGATGCGTGGCCCCATCTGGAAGGCGAGAGTCTCGGCGGAGAATGGCACGCTATCCTCGCCCAGGCGCGCGGCCATGGCGCGCCAGCAGGCCGCCTCCATGCGGTTGATCAACGCCAGACCATGGCTGACCACGGCGCGATTGGCCGGGCTAGCGCCCAGCGACACGCAGTCGGCCACGGTGCCCAGCGCCACGTAGGAGAGCCAGGCGGAGAGCTTGGGCGTGGCCTCGGGAATCACGCCCCACTCCACCAGCACGCTGCGCGTCAGCGACATCACCAGCCACGCCACCATGCAGCCGGCAATGGTACGGTCGGGATACTGGCAGTCGTTGCGTGTCGGGTTGACCACGGCATGGGCCGAGGGGGGCGGTCCCTCCACCGGTAGCGCGTGGTGGTCGCTCACCACCACGTCTATGCCCGCCGCCTTGAGCCGGGCGATGCGTGGCTCGTCGGAGCTGCCGCAATCGGCGGTGATCACCAGCGACGGCCGCGGCAAGAGCCCGAGCGTCCGCTCCACCAGCGGCAGGCTGATGCCGTAGCCGTCGTGGATGCGATGGCCGATCAGGCTGTGCAGGCGCGATTCCGGTACGCCGAAGAGTTCCACCAGGGTGCGCCGGATCACCACGTGGGAGGTGATGCCGTCGACGTCGTAGTCGGTGAGGATGCCGATGTGCTCGCCCTCGGCCACGGCGGTGGCGATGCGCTCGGCGGCACGGCGGCCGTCGGCCAGGCGTTCTGGGTGTTCGAGGTAGCGCAGGCTGGGCTGGGTCAGTGGCGCCAGCTCGCCCTCATAGTTGGCCAGGCGACCGGCGAGCACGCGGGCCTGCAGCTCGGTCAGCCCCTCGGCACGGGCACGAGCATAAAGCGCCTCGTTGCGTGGGCGCGGCAGCAGCCGCGGCTTGAGTCGGGCGTGAAGGTCGATGGGGTCGGTCACGGCGTCCAAGCCTGACTCCTCTGGTTCGCATCTGATGGTGCTCGGCGATGGAAACGTCGTACCGAGCGAAGGGCGCCAGGGACAGGCCGAAGAGGGGGTCTTTTGCCATGGATGGCAAAAGTAGCGCCCAGGGAAGGGTTCACTGCGCCCCCTCGTAGGCCTGTCGCCGGATCAGCCCTGAGCGGGCATCTGGCGCCAGCGACATCGAGACCTTCTCTTCGCCCTGTCCCCTATGCCCTCGCTACCTTGGCTGGCCCTATCGCCGGTTCTCGGCCACGAACGCCTGCACCTTCGCCAACTCCGCCGGCAGCACGGTGTAGCGCTCCTCGCGCTCCAGCAGGTCATCCATGTGCGGCGGCAGCGGCACGCCGGGGAAGCCCGCCTTGACCACCGCCTCGGCGAACTTGGCCGGGTGGGCCGTGGCCAGGGTGATCATCGGCGTGGCGGCATCGGCCCGGGCACGCTCGGCGGCGCGGTAGCCGGTGGCGGTGTGCGGGTCGAGCACCTCCTTGGTGCGGTGGTGCGCCTCGCGGATCACCTCGAGGATGGTGGCATCGTCGACGCTGTGGCTGGTGAACAGCGCGCGCAGCCGCGTAAGCGGGGCCTCGGCCAGCGCCGTGGGCTCCTGCTGGAAACGCTCGAGTAGCGCGGCCACGGCGGCGCCGTCACGCTCGTAGGCTTCGAACAGCAGGCGCTCGAAGTTGGATGACACCACGATATCCATGGAGGGCGCCAGGGTTGCCTTGAGCTCCTGCTTGGAGAAGTCGTTGGCGGCAATGGTCCGGTGCAGGATGTCGTTGGCGTTGGTGGCGATGATGAACTGCTTGACCGGCAGCCCCATGCGATAGGCCATGTAGCCGGCGAAGACGTTGCCGAAGTTGGCCGAGGGCACGCAGAAGCTGACCTCGCGGTGCGGCGCACCCAGCGCCACGCCGGCGGCTACGTAATAGACGATCTGGGCCATGATGCGCGCCCAGTTGATCGAATTCACCGCCACCAGGCGCGTGCCATTCAGGAAGCCTTGGTCGGCGAAGCTCGCCTTGACCATGGCCTGGGCGTCGTCGAAATTGCCCTCGATGGCGATGTTGAAGACATTGTCGGCCAGCACCGAGGTCATCTGGCGACGCTGCACCTCGGAAACGCGGTTGTGCGGATGCAGGATGAAGATGTCGAGGTTGTCGCAGTGACGACAGCCTTCGATCGCCGCCGAGCCGGTGTCGCCCGAGGTAGCCCCCATGATTACCGCACGTTCGCCGCGCTTGGCCAGGAAGTGGTCGAGGATACGGCCGAGCAGCTGCAGGGCGACGTCCTTGAACGCCAGCGTCGGGCCGTGGAACAGCTCGAGCAGGAAGTGGTTGGCGTCGAGCTGGTTGAGCGGCACCACGGCGTCGTGGCTGAAAGTGGCGTAGGCATCGCGCACGATGCCGCGGAACGTCTCGTCGTCGATCTCGCCGTTGACGAAGGGCTGCATCACGCGAAAGGCGATCTCGGCGTAGGAGAGGCCTGCCATCGCCTCGAGTTCATCGCGCGAGAGCTGCGGGATCTCCTCCGGCACATAGAGCCCGCCGTCGCTGGCCATGCCGGTCAGCACGACCTCCTCGAAAGAGAGCGCAGGTGCCTGCCCGCGGGTACTGATATAGCGCATGCCCTTACTCCTGCTCGTCCAGCGATTCAACGCGAATGCGCGTGACCGGCCCGGCGATGTCGGCCATCGACTCGATATGGCGGATCGCCTCGTTCATCTGCTTTTCACGGCAGCTGTGGGTCAGCAGGATGATCGGGACCAGCTCGCCTTCGGTAGCTTCCTTCTGCACCAGTGCCTCGATGGAGATGCCCTGCTCGGAGAGAATCGTCGCCACGCGCGCCAGCACCCCGGGGCGGTCCACCGCCAGCAGGCGCAGGTAGTAGGCGGTAACGATGTCTTCCATGGGCAGGATCGGCAGGTTGCCTTCGTCCTCGCCGATACCGCTGAAAGCCAGGTAGGGTACGCGGTAGTGGTGGTCGGTGGCGATGTCGCGGGCCACGTCGAGCAGGTCGGCGACCACTGCCGAGGCGGTGGGCTCGGAGCCTGCTCCGGCACCATAGTAGAGCGTCGGACCCACGGCATCGCCCATGATGGCGATGGCGTTCTTGACCCCGTGAACGTTGGCCAGCAGTCGCTCCTTGGGAATCAGGGTCGGATGCACGCGCAGTTCAAGGCCCTGCTCAGTGCGCTTGGAAATGCCCAGGTGCTTGATCACGTAACCGAGATTGTCGGCCTGCTGCACGTCGTCGAAGGTGACCCGCGAGATGCCCTCGGTATAGGCCTTCTCGAACTGCAGCGGCACGCCGTAGGCGATGGAAGCCAGGATGGTCAGCTTGTGGGCGGCATCGATGCCCTCCACGTCGAAGGTGGGATCGGCTTCGGCGTAGCCCAGTGCCTGGGCCTCGGCGAGCACGTCCTCGAAGGCGCGCCCCTCACTGCGCATGTGCGTAAGGATATAGTTGCCGGTGCCGTTGATGATCCCCGCGACCCATTCGATTCGGTTGGCGCCAAGTCCCTCGCGCAGCGACTTGATGACGGGGATCCCGCCGGCCACGGCGGCCTCGAACGCCACGATCACGCCCTGCTCGTGGGCGGCCTGGAAGATCTCGTTGCCGTGAACCGCAATCAGCGCCTTGTTGGCGGTAACCACGTGCTTGCCGTTGGCGATGGCCGTCAGCACCAGCTCACGAGGCACGTCATAGCCGCCCAGCACTTCGACCAGCACGTCGACGTCGGGGTTGCGGGCCACCTCGAAGACGTCGTTGGTGGTCTTGATACCGGTGAGGTCGCACTCCGGATTGGCACTGCGAAGCGCCACCTGCTCGATAATGATCGGGCGGCCGGCTCGCCGTGCAATCTCGTCGGCGTTGCGCGTCAACACATTGAAGGTGCCGCCACCGACGGTACCCAGACCACAGATTCCCACTCTCACCGGTTTCAATGTCCTGCTCCCCTGATGGTGTCTCATGTCCAGCGTTCATGCATTCGGCAGCTCTCTGTCTGCCATCGCTCATCTCTCACTCGGCGGCCAGGCCAAGCATCTCGGCGAGGCGCTCGGCAGGTACGTAGCCCGGCACCAGCCGGCCATCGGGCAGCACGATGGCTGGCGTACCCTGTACGCCCATGGCCATGCCCAGATGATACTGTTCCTCGACCGGATTGTCGCAGTCGGCGCTAGCGGAAATGGCTTCCTGGCGCTTGCCCGCGCTCATCGCCTCGCTGCGATTGTCGGCACACCAGACCTGCTCGAGGATCCGGGCGCCCTGTGAGTTCATGCCGGCCCGCGGAAACGCCAGGTAGTGCACCTCGACGCCCATCTCGTTGAGCGCCGGCACTTCCTCGTGGAACTGTCGACAATAAGGACAGGTGGTATCGGTGAAGACGACGAGCTTGGCGCGGCTGTCGCCGGTACCGCGAAACACGACCCGCTCGCTCTCGGGCACCTGGGCAAGCTGCTCGGTGCGCTCGACGTTGCGCGCCTGTTCGGTCAGGTTGGTCAGGCCGCCTTCACCGTTCTCGTAAAGGTCACCGACCAGGAAGTAGTTGCCTTCGGCATCGCTGTAGAACGCCTCGCCGGTCTCCAGCCGCACCTGATAGAAGCCCTCCAGCGGCGTCTCGTGCACGCTGGCAACGGGCATTGGCTGGCCGTTGACTTTGAGGCGCTCGGCGAGCCGTTCGGCACCATCGGCCAGCACGGCGCCGGGCAGCAGCAGTGCTGCCAGAGGAAGGGCCAGGGTGAAAAGGGCCCCGGCAGGACGGTGAAGGAACGCAATCATGATTCAGCCTCGAGGATGATGGTCGGCATGCAGTGCTTCGAGTCGCGCCTGCGCAATATGGGTATAGATCTGGGTGGTCGACAGGTCGCTATGCCCGAGTAGCAGCTGTACGACACGCAGATTGGCCCCATGATTCAACAAATGCGTGGCGAACGCATGCCGCAGCGTATGCGGAGACAGCGGACGCGTGATACCCGCGGTGCGCGCGTGGGCCTTGATCCGATGCCAGAATGTCTGGCGCGTCATGCAATTGTCGCCACGCCCGGGAAACAGCGCCGGTCGTGTCACGTCGTTCATCAGCGCGCCACGAGCGCTGCGCAGGTAGCGTGTCAGCCAGTGTACGGCTTCTTCCCCCAGCGGGACCAGCCGGTCCTTGTCACCCTTGCCGCGCACCCGTACCACCCCTTGGCGCAGATTGACGGCATCGACGCTGAGCCCGACCAGCTCCGAGACGCGTAGACCGCAACCGTAGAGCACCTCGAGCATGGCACGGTCGCGCAGGCCGAGATCGGTCGCCAGGTCAGGTGCAGCCAGCAAGCGCTCCACCTCGTCCTCGTCAAGCGTATCCGGCAGGTTGGGACGCACCCGTGGCAGACGCACCTCGGCCAGCGGATCGCGCCCGATGCGCCCTTCGCTCAGCGCCCAGCGATAGAAGCCGCGCAGGCTGGAGAGCAAGCGGGCATTGCTGCGCAGTTGATAGCCGGCAGCACGCCGCGCGTCGAGCCAGGCCGGCAGCAGCGCCGCATCCGGCGTGAGCAGCTCGCCGCCCGTCTCCGCCAGCCGGGCCGCCCAGGCCTCCAGGTCGCGCCGGTAGGCTGCGAGCGTGTTCTCGCTGGCCCCGCGCTCGAGCCACAGGGCATCGAGGAACGTCTCGATCAGGGCCAGGGATCGGCTGTCGTGTGTCATGTCATCGTCCACTACGACGAAGCCCCGCCCCGCGTGAGCGGTGGCGGGGCTTCGCGATGGCGCAAGCGCCTTCAGCCAACCCGGATCAGGAGAGCTTTTCCTTGATACGGGCAGACTTGCCGCTGCGCTCGCGCAGATAGTACAGCTTGGCCTGGCGCACGTCGCCGCGACGCTTGACCTCGATGGAGTCGACCAGCGGGCTGTAGGTCTGGAAGGTACGCTCGACGCCAACGCCGTGGGAGATCTTGCGCACGGTGAAGGCGGAGTTCAGGCCGCGGTTACGCTTGCCGATCACCACGCCCTCGAAGGCCTGAAGGCGCTCGCGGTTGCCCTCCTTGACCTTGACCTGCACGACGACGGTGTCGCCCGGGGCGAATTCCGGCACCTGCTTGCTCATCTGCTCGGCTTCGAGCGCCTGGATCACCTTGTTCTTGCTGCTCATGATAATGACTCCTCGTATTCGGCGCCGCCGCTTCTTACAAGATCGACGACGGCGCGTGATCCCGGCGCCCGAGCCTGGCTCGAGAGCGCGGGAGATGATGGGTGACGCAGGTCCGCAGCGTGGGAAAACCCGAGAGGCACGGCCTCAGCGCTTCGCGTCCTGCACCTCCGCCCTGGCACCTGACAGGGCGTACTCTTCGATGAACTCCTCGAGCAACGTGCGCTGCTCGTCGCTCAACGTCCTGCCTTCGAGCAGGTCGGGGCGCCTCAGCCAGGTCCGCCCCAGCGACTGCTTGAGCCGCCAGCGCCGGATCTCGCCGTGATGTCCGCTGAGCAGCACATCGGGCACTCGCCGCCCGTCGATCTCCTCGGGGCGCGTATAGTGCGGGCAGTCCAGCAGCCCCTCGTTGAAGGAGTCCTCGACCGCGGAATCCTGATGCCCCAGCACACCGGGAACCAGTCTTGCCGCAGCATCGATCAGCACCATGGCCGGCAGCTCGCCGCCGCTGAGCACATAGTCGCCGATCGACCATTCCTCATCGATGTCGCTCTCCACGATGCGCTCATCGATGCCCTCATAGCGTCCGGCCACCACCACCAGCGGAGGGCCGGAGGCCAGCTCGCGCACGCCCTGCTGGTCGAGCCGCCGCCCTTGGGGCGACAGGTAGATGACCCTGGGCCGTTGCCCCGTCGCCTCGCCCGCCCTCTTGCGGGCGGCATGGATGGCCGCACGCAGGGTGTCGACCTTCATCAGCATGCCGGGGCCGCCGCCGTAGGGGCGGTCATCCACGGTACGATGCCGGTCGCTGGCATAGTCGCGCGGATTCCAGAACTCCAGCGCCACGCGCCCCTGGTCGACCGCTCGACCGGTGACACCGTATCGGGTGATGGCCTCGAACATTTCCGGGAACAGCGACACCACACCGACCCACATGGCCGGCGCTGCGCTCGCCCCGGCTTCTGTCTCGAAGCTCAAAAGTCCGGATCCCAGTCGACGCTCAGGGTGCCTCCCGCCAGATCCACCCCGACGATCACCTCGTCGGGCAGGAAGGGCAGCAGACGCTCACGATCGTCGATGGCCGGCGGCTCCCCCTGCGGGTCACCCCTGACCACCAGCACGTCGTTGGCCCCGGTTTCGAACAGGTAGGCGACACGCCCCAGCACCACACCCTCGCGGGTCACGACCGTGAGCCCTTCGAGCTGGTGCCAGTAGTACTCGCCGCCGCCTAGCTCGGGCAGCTCCGTCTTGGGCAGCAGGATCTCGGCGCCGGCCGCTCGTTCGGCGGATTCGCGCGAGTCGATGCCTTCCAGCAGGGCTACCAGGCCCTTGCCATGACGGCGCCCCTGCAACAGCCGATGGCGCGTCAACGCACCACCCTGCCTGATCACCCATTCGGGATAATCGAGGATGCCGTCCATCGGACTGGTATGGGAGTAGACCTTGAGCCACCCCTTGACGCCGTAGGGGCTGGTCAACTTGCCCAGCACGACGTGGTCGTCGCGCATGCTGCTTGCGGCCTGCTCACTCATGACATTGACGGGGCATCACAGGCTCAGGCCTGCTTGCGGGCTTCCTTGACCAGCTCGGCAACGCGGCCGGACAGCTGAGCGCCCTGGCTCTGCCAGTGGGCAATGCGGTCCAGGTCGACGCGCAGACGCTCTTCCTGACCGCGGGCGATCGGGTTGAAGAAACCCAGGCGCTCGATGAAGCGGCCATCACGGGCGTTGCGTGAATCGGTCACGGTCAGGTGGTAGAAGGGACGCTTCTTGGCGCCACCACGTGCCAGACGAATGGTAACCATGGCGTTAACTGTCCTTCGGTTGAGGTTACGTTTAATACCGATGCGCCGGCCCGGCGAACGGCCGGGGTACTCGGCAACTGCCAGGAAAGCGGGCCCGTGGACCCGCCTTCGCGTCATTCGGTCACTTTCTTTACTTGCGCTTCTTTACAAGCGTGCAGCCGGGCAAAGCCACGGTCCTGCCATGAAGACGCAGCATTCTACGGAAATCAGCCCCGCTTTGAAACCCTTTTCTCGAGCCCGCCATCAGCGCCACGGAAAACCGCCGGGGCCACCCATGCCGCCCATTCCTCCGGGGCCGCCGGGACCGCCGCCGCCCATCATGCCGGACATGCCGCGCATCATCTTCTGCATGCCACCCTTCTTGCCCGCCTTCTTCATCATCTTCTGCATCTGCTTGTGCTGCTTGAGCAGACGGTTGAGGTCGGGCACCTGCAGGCCGGCGCCGGCGGCAATGCGACGCTTGCGCGAACCGTTGATGATCTCCGGCTTACGCCGCTCCTGGGGCGTCATCGAGTTGATCAGCGCTTCGAGCTTGCCCAGCTCCTTCTCCGGCCCCGGCCCCTGGGCGAGTTCGGCCATTTGCCCCATGCCGGGCAGCTTGCCGAGCAGGCCGCCCATGCCGCCCATCTTCTTGAGCTGCTGAAGCTGGTCGCGGAAGTCCTCGAGGTCGAAGCCCTCGCCCTTCTTGACCTTCTTGGCCAGTTGCTCGGCCTTCTTCTTGTCGACCGTGCGCTCGGCCTCCTCGATCAGCGACAGCACGTCGCCCATGCCGAGGATGCGCGAGGCCACCCGGTCCGGATGGAAGGGCTCCAGGGCATCGACCTTCTCGCCCACCCCCATGAACTTGATCGGCTTGCCAGTGACGTGACGCACCGACAGCGCCGCACCGCCGCGGGCGTCGCCATCGGCCTTGGTCAGGATCACGCCGGTCAACGGCAGCGCCTCGTGGAACGCCTTGGCCGTGTTGGCGGCATCCTGACCGGTCATGGCGTCGACCACGAACAGGGTTTCCTGCGGCTGACAGGAGCGGTGCAGCTCGGCGATCTCGGCCATCATGGCGTCGTCGATGGCCAGGCGGCCGGCGGTGTCGACGATCACCACATCGTGGAACTGGATCTTGGCGTGCTTGATCGCCGCCTCGGCGATGGCCACCGGCTGCTGGTCGGAGCGCGAGGGGAAGAAGTCGACGTTCACCTCGCCGGCCAGCGTCTCGAGCTGGTCGATGGCTGCCGGGCGATAGACGTCGGCGGAAACCACCAGCACCTTTTTCTTTTCACGCTCCCTCAGGTAGCGCGCCAGCTTGGCCACGGAGGTGGTCTTGCCCGCCCCCTGCAGGCCGGCCATCAGCACCACCGCGGGCGACCCCTTGAGCGAGAGCCCTTCGTTGGCCTCGCCCATGGTCGCCTCGAGCTCCTGCTGGACGATCTTGACGAACTGCTGGCCGGGCGAGAGGCTCTTCGACACCTCCTGGCCCACCGCACGCTCACGCACCCGCTCGATGAAATCCTTGACCACCGGCAGGGCGACATCGGCCTCGAGCAAGGCGCGACGCACCTCGCGCAGGGTGTCCTTGATGTTGTCCTCGGTCAGGCGTGCCTGGCCCTTGATCGACTTGAGCGTCTGAGAAAGCCGCTCGCTGAGGTTCTGGAACATAAGCCACTCCGGCTGTCAGGCTGTCGGATCGAGGCGATGTCTCGTCCTGGCGATAGGGCCTGCGGCGACGTGTCACGCACTTCGCAAAAGCGACGGCCCACCCGGCGACGGAACAGCCCTGATGATGCGGTTGTAGAATCTGGGCGACATTATACGCCCTGCGGCGGCCAGTCTCCATGCATGCCACCACGCGCCACGGCTGTGCGCCGCAGCGAGGATTGGGTATAGTGGAGCTCTCGACAGACACCATCCACATGAGATGCAAAGACGTCGGCGACGGCGCACGGACGACAACTGATGCAGGCGCTTCCTCTGGCCATCATGGCCTTCATCCTCTACCTGGGCGCAGCTTCCTGGCAAGGGCTCACGCTGCTTCGGCGCGTGCCGCAGCGTCCTGCCCTGGTGCGCGCCCTGGGCCTGCTCGGCCTGCTCTTCCATCTTCCCGTCGCTGTCGGGCTGATCGACCGGAGCCCCGGCCTGATGCCGGGCCTGTCGACCAGCGCGGTGGTACTGACGGCGATCATGGTGCTTCTGCTGCTCAGCGTGAGCCTGGCCAAGCCGGTGCTCAGCGTGGCCGTCGCCCTGTTCCCCGTGTCGGGCCTGGCGCTGCTTCTGGCAGTTGGCCTGCCGAGCCCCGAGCGCACCGGCGGCATGACACCGGGCATCGCCCTGCACGCCGTGAGTTCGGCCCTGGCCTTCGGCATTCTGTTCATCGCCGCCTGCCAGGCGATACTCCTCGGCCTGCAGAACCAAGCCCTGCGTCATCACCATATTCGTGGCATGGTGCAAGTGCTTCCCCCATTGGCCACCATGGAGCGCGTGCTGTTCGAGTTGATCTGGGCCGGCATGGCACTGCTCACCCTGTCGATCCTCAGCGGCTTCGTCTTCGTCGAGAGCATGTTTGCCCAGCACCTGGCCCACAAGACGATTCTCTCGTTGGCCGCCTGGGTAATCTTTGCCATCCTGCTGATCAGCCATCATATCCTGGGCTGGCGAGGCATGCGTGCGGTGCGTTGGACACTGGGTGGTTGCGCCGTACTGCTGCTGGCCTATTTCGGCAGCAAACTCGTGCTGGAAGTCATCCTCAACCGCACCTGAATCGGAAGCCCCCTTGACACTGCCGAGCCTAATCCCTACAAACGGGGCTGACACGCCAACGAGGATCCAACGACCTTGAGCGACGACTTCCCTTTGGGATTGCTGTTCGGCCTGCTGTTCCTGCTCATCTGTCTTTCCGCTTTCTTCTCGAGCTCCGAGACCGGCATGATGTCGATCAACCGCTACCGGCTGAATCACGAGGCCAATAGCGGAGATGGCCGGGCTCGCCGAGTGCTACGGCTGCTGGGCCGCCCGGATCGGCTCATCGGCGTGATCCTGATCGGCAACAACCTGGTCAATAACCTGGCGGCCGCCATCGCCACCGTGCTCGCCATCCACTTCTTCGGCGAGGTTTCCGGCCCCGCGATCGCCCCACTGATCCTGACCATCGTTCTCCTGATCTTTGCCGAGGTCAGCCCGAAGACCTATGCCGCGATCAAGCCCGAGCGTATCGCCTACCCCTCATCGCTGATACTCGAACCGCTGCTCAAGCTGCTCTATCCGCTGGTATGGCTGGTCAATGCGATCTCCAACGGCCTGCTGCGCCTGCTCGGGGTCAAGAGTATCGAGGGCGGTGCGGACAGCCTGACCCGCGACGAACTGCGCACCGTGGTGCACGAGGCGGGCACGCTGATTCCACGCCGCCACCAGGCCATGCTGCTGTCGATCCTCGATCTCGAGAACGTCACGGTCAACGACATCATGGTGCCGCGCCACGAGGTGGTCGGCATCGACCTGGACGACGAGCTGGAAGCCATCCTGGCCCAGATCCGCACCAGCCAGCACACCCGCCTGCCGGTATTCAAGGGCGACATCAACAACATCATCGGCATGCTGCACCTGCGCAACGCGGCGCGCTTCCTTTCACGTGATGAGGTCACCAAGGCCTCCATCGTGCAGGAAGCGCGTGAGCCCTATTTCATTCCCGAGTCGACACCGCTACACACTCAACTGCTCAACTTCCAGAAGCAGAAGCGGCGCATCGGCATCGTGGTGGATGAATACGGCGACGTGGAAGGGCTGGTCACGCTGGAGGACATCCTCGAGGAGATCGTCGGCGAGTTCACCACCGACGTGGCGGGGCAGGATCAGGAGATTCACCGTCAGGACGACGGCAGCCACGTGATCGATGGCACTGCCAACATCCGCGATATCAATCGGGCGCTGGGCTGGAAACTGCCCACCGACGGCCCCAAGACCCTCAACGGCTTGATCCTGGAGCATCTGGAAGCCTTTCCCGACGGCCCTGCCTGCCTCCAGATCGGCAGCGTTCGCATGGAGATTCTCGACGTCCGCGACAACCTGATCACCTCGGCGCGCTGCTGGCAGACGGTACGCAGCGGCCGGCGTCAGCCCTGATCAGGGTCGCCGCGGCGAGGAAGTCACCTCGCGCGCACAGGCCCACGTATCGCCCTCGGCCTTGAGCGCACGCACCCTCGCCTCGAGCAGTTCGCGGCGTGCCAGCCGGGGCGGTATCGGCTTGCCGAAGTAGAGTGCCACCCTGGCGCGGAAGCGACGCGGCCGCCTAGATAGCGCCGGACCGTCGCGATGCGAGGTCCATGAGCCCCACAGACCCGACAGGCCAGCCGGAATCACCGGCACCGGGTCACGCGCCAGGATCGTCTCGAGGCCACGGCGAAAGGCATGCACCTCGCCATCCGGAGTCAATCGCCCTTCGGGAAAGAGCATCACTATCTCGCCGCTGCGCAGCGCCTGACTGACCTCCTCCAGGGCACGGCGCACGCTGCCGGGATCACGCCGATCGGACTCCACCGGAATCGCTCCCACCAGCCGGAACAACCAGTTGAGCCAAGGCGACTCGTAGATCGGCCGATCCATGAGGAAACGCAACGGGCGGGGGCTTGCCCCACCCATGACCAGCGCATCCATGAAGCTGACGTGATTGCACACCACTACCGCGGCCCCCTTGGCCGGGATGAAGGCACGCCCACGCAGGCGCAGGCGGTAGCAGCAGTGAATCAGCAAGAAGATGAGGAAGCGGATGAGCGGCCGTGGCGCACGCGCCACACGCCAGCTCCCCAACACCACCAGTGAGCCAAGCAGCCCGTAGAGCACGAGCTTCACGCGATATCGGACCTATGCCTGAGGCCGGCGAGAATGGTGGAGAGCAACTGGTCGAGCAGCTCCGGCACTTCGAGTTGCTGCCCCTGCCAGTAGCCGAGACGCTCGTTGAGGCCCAGTTGTACCAGGCCGTGCACGCTGCCCCACAATGTACGCCCGAGGCGCCTCGCCTCCAGGTCGCCTAGCGCCGGCTGATACTCCTTGAGGCTCGTCTCGACACGCAGAAACAGGGCCTCGATCATATCGGACTGCCGCTGGTCGAGTTCGCCCTCCTGGGCCAGCGGATAATCGAACAGCAACTGCCAGCGGAACGGCTCGCGCTGGGCGAATTGCCAGTAGGCCAGTGCCAGTGCCCGCATCTGCCTTTCAGGCTCCGCACCCTGGGTCAACGGCTCGATGACGGTGCGCAAGCTTGCCAAGGTCTCGATGTTCACATGCTGCAGAAGGTTGCCGAAGCTGCCGTAAAGCTTGAGCAGGGTGCTCGGCGCACAGCCTACCTCGCGCGCCAACGCGCGCAGCGAAAGCGCATGCACGGGATTGCCCTGCAGCCAGTCATCGCATGCGGCCATGACCTGGGCATGGAGCGCTTCGGGCACATGCTGTCGGGGACGAGCCATCGAGTTCCTCGCAGAGCTTGCACATCTCGGGGCGGAAGTACTTCACCCGGTAGCTTAGGATAGCGCACATCGAACACTGTTTTCGACCACTGAACATCCGCCCTTTCCTGTTTTGCTCGACTTGGCTAACCTGACGCCACCCCGACACCTGGAGACGCCATGGCCGGCCGCCTCTACATTCCGCCACTCGACCTTGGCCGACTGGTGCCCGAACTGCACCAAGAGTCCCCCCTGCTGGCCTCCGCCAACCTGGCGCCGAGGCGCCCAGTTTCGCATGTTCGGCTGGAAGCCGGCCGCACCTGCCTGGCTCGGGCCTTCTGGGGCCTGACTCCCTCATGGCTGACCGTGCTCGATCATGCGCCCCACTGCGCCCGGGCCGAGTCGCTCGATTCACGTCCCATGTTCCGCGATGCCTTCTCGGCCCGCCGCTGCCTGGTGCCGGCGGGGGGCGTCTACGTATGGAAGATGCAGCCGCGCTTCAAGCAGCCGTTCCTGGTCGTTCGAGTCGATCGCGGCCCAATGCTGCTGGCCGGGATCTGGTGTCGCTACCATACCGACCTGACCGAATACACCGACTCGATGGCCCTTGTCACGGTGCCAGCCAACGGTTTCCTGGCCCCGCTCAGCGATCGACTGCCGGCTTTGATCGACGCCGCCGACGCCCTGCGCTGGCTAGACCCCGAGACTCCACGAGAGACGGCCCAGGCACTCTTGCGTCCCGCCCCACGGGAACTGTTGGGCGCCTTTCCGGTATCAAGAAGGGTGAACGACCCCGTCAACCAGGATCCCGCCTGCGCCCACCCTACGGGCCCCATGCTGCGCTGGAACGAACAGGAGAGATGATGTCCAACCCCCGCCTGCCCTTGCATTGCCTGCCCCGCCGGCGTCCGTTGCCCTGGCTGGCGACGCTGCTGCTCGGCCTCCTGCTGCCTGCCCTCAGCCAGGCACAGCCAGCGGATGACACCAGCGCCTCGGAGGAGGCGGTCGAAGAAGTCGTCCATCCTCATGTCAGCCCCCACGACAGTCGCGACTACCGGGTCCTGAAGCTCGACAACGGCCTCACCGCGCTGCTGGTCAGCGACCCCGAGGCCGACCAGGCAGCGGTCTCGATGAACGTCGGCGTGGGCAGCGCACAGGACCCTGACGACCTGGCCGGGCTTGCCCACTTCCTTGAGCACATGCTGTTTCTCGGCACCGAACCGTATCCCGAAGCCGATGCTTACCAAGGCTACCTGCAACGTCACGGCGGCAGTCACAACGCCTTCACCGCCCCGCAGGACACCAACTATTTCTTCGACATCGAGCCAGAGGCACTGCCCGGTGCCCTGGACCGCTTCAGCCAGTTCTTTCTCTCGCCGCTATTCAATCCCGAGAAACTCGAGAGCGAGCGCAATATCGTGCACTCCGAGTACATGTCTCGTATACGCGACGACGGCCGGCGCGAGAACGACGTGCTCAATCAGGTGCTAAATGACGAGAACCCCACTACTGGATTCTCGGTGGGCAGTCGCGAGACGCTGGCAGACCGGCCTGAAGGCGAGCCTACCCTGCGGGAACGGGTGATCGACTTCTATCAGCGCCACTATGACGCCAACGTGATGCACCTGGCCGTGGTCGCTCCGCAATCCTTGGACGCGCTGGAAACCATGGTGACCGAACGCTTCGCCGGCATCGCCGACCGTGGCCTGGAGCGTCCCGTGATCGAGGAGCCCCTGATAGAGGAAGAAAGCCTACCGCTCTACGTGAGGCTCAAGTCGGTACGCGATAGCCGTCATGTGAGCTTCATGTTCCCGATCCCCGATCCGCTTCGGCACTATCGTCATAAACCCGCCGAGTACCTTTCCCACCTGCTGGGGCACGAAGGGGACGGCAGCCTTTACTCGATACTACGCGAGGCGGGGCTGGCCGATGGGCTCTCCGCCGGCGTGGGGCGTGGCGATGAGCGCCATGCGCTCTTCACCGTCCGGGTCAGCCTGACACCTGACGGCGCCGATCGCATCGACGAGATTCAGGCAACGCTGTTCGCCGCCATCGAGCAGATTCGCGACCAGGGCCTGGAAGCGTGGCGCTACGATGAGCAGGCCCAGCTTGCCGAACAGCAGTTCCGCTTCCAGCAGCACGGCTCAGCGCTGCAGAGCGCCATGCGTCTGGCCATGAACCTGGCCCGCTTCCCGGTGGAGGACGTGCAGTATGCTGCCTACCGCATGGAGGGCTTCGATCGTGGCCTGATCGAGGAGTACCTCGATGCTTTGCGTCCCGAGTCGCTGCTGCGTGTCTACAGCGGGCCCGAGGTCGAGGGCGAGCGGACCTCGCCCTGGTTCGACACCCCCTGGCGCGAAGTCGAGCCGGGAACGGACGCTGCAGAGCCGCTGGCGGGTCTCTCCCTGCCCGCCCCCAACCCCTTCATCGCCGAAGACGTGACGCTGCTCGACGTGCAGAGTGAGCGCCCCTCGCAGTTGCTCGAGGCCCCCGGCTTCGAGCTCTGGCACATGGCAGACTCCAGCTTCAACACACCCAAAGTGGAGTGGCGCTTCAGTCTGCAGAATCCCAAGGCCAGCAGCGACCCACGCCATGCCGTCCTGGCCGATCTCCTGGCAGGTTGGCTCGACGACAGCCTCAACGAGGAATTTTACGCCGCGCGCCTGGCCGGGCACGACGTCGATGCCTACGCCCATGCCCGCGGTATCACCTTGGCCTTCTCGGGCTGGCGCGACCGCCAGGACCGCGTCATGCGCCGCACCCTCGAGCAGCTGATCGAGGGCGAGATCGATACGGCGAACTTCGAGCGAGTGCGCTACCGCTTGCAGCGCGAGTGGCGCAATGCCCCCCAGGCGGCGCTGTTCCGCCAGGGCCACCGCACCCTGACAGAAGCCCTGATGCGCCCTCACTGGCCAACGCAAAGACTGCTTGAAGCCAGCCGCGAACTGACGGTAGAGGACCTGCGCGAGTTCCGCGAACAGTTCCTTGACGAACTGCGCCTGCAGGCGCTTGCCGTCGGCAACCTCGATGCCGAGCTGGCGCGGCGCGAAGGCCGACTCGTGGCGGAGATGCTCGCCCCCACGCAGCCCAAGGAGGCAATACCCGACCTGGTGCCGTTGCGCGTCGACGACGACCTCCCCACCCTGCATCCCCATACGACGCGCGAAGAGTCACTGGTATTGCGCTACCTGCAGGGCAAGGACCGCTCGCTCGACACCCAGGCACGCCTCTCGGTGCTGGGACAGGTGATCGACACGCCCTTCTACCAACGACTGCGCACCGAGGAGCAGCTGGGCTACGTCGTCAACGCCGGTTACTCGCCGCTGCTCGACGCCCCGGGGCTGAGCCTGCTGGTGCAGTCTCCCGACGCCACCAGCGACGAGATCCAGGCGCATATCGACGCCTTCCTGGCAGACTTCGGCCAGCGCCTGGCAGCGATGAACGATGCCGACCTGGCCCCCTATCGCCAAGCCGTGCATGACACGCTCTTGCAGCGCGACACCAGTCTGTCCGAGCGCACCAATCGACTTTGGCGAGCCCTGTCGTTCGGCGACACCGATTTCGATCGCCGCGAGCGGCTGGCCCAGCGCGTGCTGACGGTAACCGCCGACGACCTGCGTCAGACCTGGCCGGGGCTGCTCGAGACGGCCATCGCCACGGTGGCCTATGACCCTGGCGACGAGCCCAGCGACGTCGCCGCCCTGGCCCGGCACTTGGAACCCTTGCCGGAAGCCGACGACTAAGCGTGGCGAGCCATCCAAACGCAGCGCCCGGCCAGTGGCCGGGCGCTGTCATGTCGAAACGAGGCGTCATAGTCGCCGGGTGCTGTTCTCCTCAGCCGAAGGCCTGAGCGGGCATCATCGCTTCCACATGCATGACGAGTTCCTCGAGAATCAGGCGATCGCGATCGCTCAGCGCCACCTGATTGAGGCGCTCGATTTCGCGGGCGAAATCCTTCAGCGTGAAACCGGCCACCGTCGCATCGTTCATGCGTTCCCAGCGGTAGGCTTCCCAGCGCGCCTGCTCCTCGCTGGTCAGCGTGTCGGGGTAGCTGCGGGCCCGATAGCGAAACAGCATCTCTTCCAGGCGCGGATCCTGAAAGGCGAACCGGGCATCGACCAGATCCCACGGCGGCGTCTCGCGCACCCGGGCCATCTGCTGACGGTCGGCAGGCGAGAAGAAGCCGCCGCTGTAGAGCATCAGATCAGGATCGTGAGGGCCCTCCGGCGGCGACTGGGCGAACACCTCGCTGACTTTCTGCGCCACCTCGGGGCTCGCTGCGAGACGCTTCCAGTAGGTGCGGCATGCCGCCAGATCGAGCCCCAGGCGTTCGACGATCTCGCCATATTCGCCCTTGCGCGGTCCCTCCACCTCCTTGAGCGCCGCGGCCGGCAGCACCACCGGACTACGATTGATGTGGATGACCTTGAGCGGAATCCGCTCCTCGCCTTCGGCCAGGTCATCGCTGCTGACGAAGACTCGCTGACGGATCTGCTCGGCGTCCAGCTCGAGCAGGGCTCCCGGGTCGACGGAAAGGTCGTAAACGATTACCCCATTGGGGTTGGTGGGGTGTTCGGCCAACGGCATCACCAGGGCACTGCAGCCCCGGCTGGCCGGATAGCGGCGCGACACGTGGAGCACCGGCTTGCGCCCCGCGATGTCGAGATACTTGGCCACTTCGCGCTTGCTGCGCAGCGCCAGCAGGTGGTCGAAGAGGCGGCCATTGCTCTGCCTGAGCAATCGCGCCAGTGCAATGGTCGCGCGCACGTCGACAAGCGCGTCGTGGGCCCCTTCATGAACGATACCGTTGGCGGCGGTCAGGTCCTCGAGCCGGAAGCTGGGCGAGCCGTCCTCGCGGCGTGGCCATTCGATACCTGCCGGGCGCAGAGCATGAAAGGCACGCACCGCATCGATCAGGTCCCAGCGCGAATTGCCGTTCTGCCACTCCCGCGAATAGGGGTCGAGCAGGTTGCGATAGAACAGGCAGCGGCTCACTTCGTCGTCGAAACGCAGGCTGTTGTAGCCCAGCGCGCAGGTGCCTGGCTCGCTCATCAACGCATGGATACGGCCGGCGAATTCGGCCTCGGGCAGCCCACGGCGGCGCGCCTGCTGCGGCGTGATGCCGGTAATCAGGCACGCCTGAGGATGTGGCAGGTAGTCGTCCGCCGGCTTGCAGAAGAGCTCGATCGGCTCGCCGATCTCATTGAAGTCGGCATCGGTGCGTATCGCGGCGAACTGAGAGGGCCGGTCGCGACGAGGGTCGGCGCCGAAGGTCTCGTAATCGTGCCACAGGAAGGTCATTTGGGCGGCATTGGGCTTCGCCATGGGCGCGTTGTCTCCTGACTGCGTCCTGAGCGGCACAGCCTACCATAGCCCTGCGGACGTCTCAGCCGTGGAAGCGTCGAACGAGCGCGTTGCGGACGCAGCGCGGCTCGCTCGGTGTCTCTAGCTGCGCGGCAGCGTGACGTTGAGCTCCAGTACCGAACAGTTGTCCTCGCTGTCCAGGCTGATATTGATGGCGTCGTCGTCCACCTGCACGTAGCGGCGGATCACCTCTAGGAGCTCCTTCTCCAGCATCGGCATGTAGTCGGGCTGGCCACGCTGGCTGCGCTGATGCGCCACAATGATCTGCAGCCTCTCCTTGGCCACCGAGGCGGTCTTCTTGCGCTCGCGCTTCAGAAATTCCAGCAACTTCACCGGCGACCTCCTCCGAACATGCGGCTCAGCAGGCTCTTCTTCTGGAGTTCATGGAAGCGCAGCGGCACTTCCTCTCCGAGCAGACGCGAGACGGTATCCATGTATGCCTGGCCCGCATCGCTGTCATCGTCATGAGTCACTGGCACCCCCTGGTTGGAGGCACGCAGCACCGCTTCTGACTCGGGAATGAGACCGAGCAGATCAATGGCGAGAATCTCGCGAATGTCATCGAGGTTGAGCATGTCGCCATGGTCGACCCGTGCGGCGTTATAGCGGGTAATCAGCAGATGCTCCTTGACCGGATCCTCGCCACGCTCGGCACGCCGTGTCTTGGAGGCGAGCAGCCCGAGGATACGGTCGGAGTCGCGCACCGATGATACTTCGGGGTTGGTGACCACGATCGCCTCGTCGGCGTAGTACATGGCCAGCTGTGCGCCGCGCTCGATACCGGCGGGGGAATCGCAGAGAATGTAGTCGAAGTCCTTACCCAGGGTATCGAGTACCTTCTCGACGCCCTCGGGCGTGAGGGCATCCTTGTCGCGTGTCTGGGAGGCGGGCAGGATGTGCAGGTTGTCGACGCGCTTGTCGCGGATCAGCGCCTGGTTGAGCCCGGCTTCTCCCTGGATCACATTGACCAGGTCATACACCACACGACGCTCGCAGCCCATGATCAGATCCAGGTTGCGCAGCCCCACGTCGAAGTCGATGACAGCGGTCTTGTTGCCTCGCAGCGCCAGCCCGGTGGCGATGGCCGCTGCACTGGTCGTCTTGCCGACCCCACCCTTGCCTGAGGTCACTACGATGATCTTGGCCAAGTTACACGTTCCTTTGGATAGACGAAGAAAGACGAAGAAAGCGCAAATCGCTTTAGGCCAGCGAGGTTATCCCCAGCTGCGCGTCACGCAGGGCGACCTGGACCGAGGCACCCAGCAGATGCGGGTCGATGTCCTCGAGACGCTTGTAGTTACCCGCTACCGAAAGCAGCTCGGCATGCAGTTCACGGCAGAAGATACCAGCCTCGGTGTCGCCATGAATGCCGGCCAGGGCACGTCCGCGCAGTGCGCCGTAGACGTGGATGCTACCCGCCGCCAGCACCTCCGCCCCGGCGTTGACGGCCCCGATGACCACCAGGTCGCCGTCGGGAGCGCTTAGTTGCTGCCCCGAGCGTACCGTTCCCCGGTAGATGCGTCCGCCACTCGCCACCGAGGCGGCCGACTCGGGTGCACTGGCCGTCGGCGCTTCAACGGGGGTAACCTCCTCGAGCGAGCGGGTACGCGACCCATCTGAGGGCGGAAACCAGCCCAGCCCCAGCGCCCAAGCCGACTGCTTGACGGGATCTGTCCCGCCACGCACCGCCACCGGCAACAGCTTGTGGGTGCGACACACGGCACAGATCCGCTCCAGGGCCAGATGGGGCTCGTCGAGCTTCTCGACGCTGAGGACCACGGGGGTATGCTGAAAGAAGGCGGGAGATTGGCTAAGCTTGCCTGAAAGCTGCTCGCGGATCTGCTCCGGATCCGCACTAGCCAACTCCATGACCGTCATGGGCAGCATGCCCCCCTTGAAGGTGAATGCCATGTCTGCCCTGTCCACTTTGAGGCTCATTGCCGGACTCCACTCGGGTGTTGTCGGGTCGTGGGACTAAAGCTAAGCGACTCCCATCCCCCCTGCAACTGATGATACGGCCAGCCAGGCCTTGGCGGCCATTGTCGCGATTTGCCCACACGCTCCTGTTCCGGCAGGCTTTTCTGCAGCCGCGGCGCGTGCTTAGATAACACACATTAGACGAAAGACGCCGATTCGACAGCAACAATACGGCAAGCGCAGCCACCGCTGCGCGTCATATTTTCAGGATGCCCCATGCCCGGATTCCTTCGCCGCCTGTTCGCCCCGCGCTGGCAGCACCCCGATGCCGAGGTTCGATGTCAGGCCGTTGCCCGACTCGATCCCGCGAGCCCTGAGCAGCGTCAGGCGCTGGAGACGCTGTGTCTCGATGCGGAAGCCACAGTCCGCCAGGCCGCACTGGAGAGAATCGCCTCTCCCGAGACGCTCCTCGAACTCCTGACGCGCCAGCCGGAATTGACCGAGATCCGTCATCGGCTGGTCATGCTGCTCAGCGGCCGCAGCGGCGGTATCGACCTGACTCAGCGTCTGCGCATCGTCGAGCGCCTCGACGACAGGGGGCTGCTGTCGCAAGTGGCGCTGGAGGGGGACAACCAGCAACTGCGCCTGGCCGCAGTAGCACGCCTGACGGCGGAAGAGGACCTCATCCAACAAGCCTGCGACAACGGCATCGCTGCCGTGCGGCATGCCGCAGCGGCACGGGTGACCAGCGAAGCTGGCCTGCAGCAATTGGTCCAGCGGGCGCGCCGCGACCGCCAGGTGATGCGCCAGGCACGCGAGCGCTTGAACCGGTTGCGCACGGATGCCGCCTCCCTGGCCGCGGCCCGGGCCCAGCGCGAAGCACTGCTGGCAAAGCTCGAGGCACATGCCAGAGCGCCTTGGGAACCCCTCTATGCGGGCCGCTACCGGCACCTGGTGCGCGAATGGGAGTCGCTCGAGGACCTGCCCGACCCCGAGCAGGAGCGCCGCTTCCAGGAGGCCAGCCTGCAGTGCCGCAAGGTCATTTCCGACCACGAGGCACGCGAGCATGCCATTGCCGAGACGGACCGCCGCCGCGAGCAGGCGGCCGAGGCTCGGGAATCGCTGCTCGAGGCGCTTGAGGAGAGCCTGGCTGGCCTGCCCAGAGGCGACCGCCTGACGGCTCAGGACATCGCCAGCCTGCGCGCCCAGAAGGTGTTGCTGGCCAACCGCTGGCAAGCGCTCTCCGACCTGCACGTGACCGACGAGGCGCTGCGTCAGCGCTACGACAGTGTGCTCGAGGATTACGACCGGGTTCTCGGAGCCTGGGAGCGCCTCGACGCACATGCTGCCGATATCGAACGAGCACTGAAGGAGCAGGACGCCGAGCGGCTGCAGGCCAGCGTCACTGCATGTGACTGGCCCGACACGCTACCGCCGTCGCCGCTGCTCGCCCGCGCACAGCAATGGCTGGCCGGCCGGGAAGAGTCCGAAGACGAGGCCCTCGAGGTACGCCTCGATCGCTTCTCCCAGGATCTAGTCCAATTGGAAAAGCTGCTCGACCGCGGTGCCTTCAAGGGCGCCAGTCGTCTGCACCAGAGCCTCCGTCATCGTGCCGACTCGCTTCCCGCCGCGAGCCTGCGTCCCCAACTTGCTACGCTCAAGCGCCTTGGCGCCAGGCTCGCGGAGCTACGCGACTGGCGCGGCTTCGTCGCCGGCCCCAAGCGTGAACAGCTGTGTCAGGCAATCGAGCAGCTTGCCGACGACAGCGGCATCACCGACGCCGAACTCGATCAACGCCACCGCCAGCTCGTGCGCGACTGGAAGGGACTCGGCGATGCCGCGGCCAGCCGCGAGCTCTCCGAACGGTTCCGCAGTGCCTCCGACCGCATCCATGAGCGCCTGGCCCCCTGGCGCGAGCATCAGGCCAGCGTGCGTGCCCGCAACCTCGAGGCACGCACCGCCCTCTGCGAACAGCTCGAGGCGCTGCTCGAAGCGCCCGCCGGCGATGCCGACCCGGATGCACTGCGGCGCATCCGCGATCAAGCACGCGAAGAGTGGCGTCGCCACTCTCCCGTACCGCGCGATCAGGCCCAGGCCATCGGGCGCCGCTTCGGTCGCATCCGCTTTGCCCTGCAGGGGTTGATCGACCAGCGTGCCAAGGAGGTGGCCGATGCCAAGCGCGAACTCATCGATGAAGTCCAGGCCTTGATCGAGCGCCCGCTGCCCCCCGATGAGCGAGCGGAACGCACCAAAAGCCTGCAACAGCGCTGGCGGGAGCTGGGGCGCGCCCCGCGCGGTGAAGAACAGACGCTATGGCGCGAATTCCGCGCGGCCTGCGATCAGGTTTTCGCCATGCGCGAGGCACAACGCGACGACCGCGCTCAGCGAGCGCGTCAACGTCTCGACGAGATGCAGGCCCTAATCGACCGGCTCGACGCCTGGCAGCCGGCTCGCCACGCCGACAGTCAGGTACTGGAGCAGGCCATTGCACAAGCCGCCGCCCTGGAGCCGCTGCCCACGGGACGACGCACGGAAGGTATGCGTCGTCGCTGGAGTGGTATCGTGCGCACCCGCCGCGAACGTCTGGCACGCCTGGCCGTGGTGGAAGAAATTCAGCAGTGGCAAGCCTGCCGCCCCCTGCTCGAGGCCCATCTGGCAGCCGATGCCGCCTACCTAGAAGGGGGTGCCTGCGAGGACGTTCCCCTTGCTCAGGACTTCGACCTGTCCGATGAGATGCGCAGCGCCCACGAGCGGCGCAACGCCGCGCGGCAAGACCCGCCGCCGCTTCAAGAGGTCGGTGAACGCCTGGCCCGACTGCGCGTTCATCTTTCGCTGCTCGCCATGGGCCGCATCAGCCAGCACGACGAGCCCCTGCGTCTGGCCATTCAGGTCGAGCGCCTCAACGAAGGACTTGGTCGCGAGCTGAGCCGTGCCGAGGAGGTCCGCATCGTACTGCGTAACCTACTGGCGACGGGACCGGTCTCACCCGAGCAATGGGAACGGGAAGTCGGCGAGCTCGATTCGCTGCTGACGCGCCTGACACGCCTGCCTCCGCCGTGAAGCGGGCCGTACTAACCAAAACGGGAGGCCAGTGGCCTCCCGTCAAGTCTCGCTGCACGGTCAGCCCATGAACTGGCCACCGTTGATGTCGATGTTAGCCCCAGTGATGAAGCCGGACTCCTTGTCGGCCAGGAACACGACCAACCGGGCTATCTCCTCCGGTGTGCCATAGCGTTTCACCGGAATGGTTTCACGAATGGCTTCACGCACGTTCTCGGGAATCTTCATGATCATGTCGGTGGCGATGTAACCGGGCGACACGGTATTGACGGTGATGCCCTTGGTGGCCGTCTCCTGGGCCAGGGCCATGGTCAGACCATGCATGCCGGCCTTGGCCGCCGAGTAGTTGACCTGACCGAACTGGCCCTTGCGCCCGTTGATCGAGGAGATGTTGATGATGCGCCCATGCTTGTGCTCGAGCATGCTTTCGATGACGCTGCGACAAGTGTTGAATACGCTGTTGAGGTTGGTGTCGATGACCTCGTGCCACTGCTCTGCTGTCATTTTCTTCATGGTCCCGTCCCGGGTGATCCCGGCACAGTTGACCAGAATGCTGATCGGCCCATGGGCCGCTTCTATCTCCTTCACGCCCGCTTCACATGCCTGGTAGTCGGTCAGATCGATACCCGACAGGGAGATATTGTCGTATCCGTCGGCTTTCTGCGTCTCGAGCCAGGTCTTGGCCTTTTCCGGATTGTGATAGCCCGCCACCACGTGGTAGCCCGCCGACGCCAGGGCGCGACAGATTGCGGAACCAATACCACCGGTTCCGCCGGTGACCCACGCTACGGGTGCTGATTGAGTCATATTCCACCTCCCTGATCATGACGCTTGTCATCGCATTGCTTGATCTGGCACAGCAGGCCAGCAGTAACAGGATGCTGGCAGAAGGGCTCGCCTTCAAGCTTCCCCCCTTGATTATGGACACAAGCGCCGCGCTTGCACGAGGATTGCTGCCCACCTTGACACAGCGCAGAAAAAGCGTAGAATACGCAACACGTTGATGCGGGGTGGAGCAGTCTGGTAGCTCGTCGGGCTCATAACCCGAAGGTCGTCGGTTCAAATCCGGCCCCCGCTACCAAACATGAAGACCGAGGCCTGAAGCCTCGGTTTTTTATTGCCCGCACGGTGAGAACCGACGACCGTCGGTTCGCTCTTCGTTTCAACGTCAGCGGCCCCCGCTACCCAACAGGAAGACCGAGGCCTTGAAGCCTCGGTTTTTTATTGCCCGCACGGTGAGAACCGACGACCGTCGGTTCGCTCTTCGTTTCACCGTCAGCGGCCCCCGCTACCCAACAGGAAGACCGAGGCCTTGAGGCCTCGGTTTTTTGTTGCCCGTACGGTGAGAACCGACGACCGTCGGTTCGCTCTTCGTTTCAACGTCAGCGGCCCGGAGCCGTGTCCGCCAACAGCCAGGCGATATCGCCATGCGCAGAGGAGGCAAGTTCTCTGGCGGCTCGCGTCGTGAGATGGTGCTCGTCTCGATACACCACGGTATCCCCCAGCAGAGAGTGGCATTTCCCGCCGGGACACAGCTGCGCATGGAAGTCGACCACCCTGACGTCCGTTTCGTGCTCGGCAATGTCATGCATGACTGCCAGCATGGCTTCCCTTCGCTTTTCCCGCTGTCGTTGGAAAGCACTACATGACGCCTCCGTCCGCCTGGCCAGGCACTCCGTCATGGGCACGCTGAACACCGGCGTGGGGGCGACGACGACGATGCGCAACCCATGCCCGAGGAGCGTATCGACCGTTTTCCTGAGGCCCTCCTCTGCCTGAGCGATATGCGTTTCACTGCTCGTTCGCCCCAGCCAACTGGCACTCAACACGACGCCGGAAAGTCCCCCTTCCACCAACCGGGACAGCTCGCTCGCCATTTCCGCTTTGAACAACTCACAGTGGCGGTCGTTTTCCCGAGAATGACCGCTGGAGTAGCCGTGTGAATAACCCATCAATGGCGGGCACGTGCTGAAGGTTCTCTGCAGGAAGGCAAATTGCAAGTCGCTTGCCAGCTCGTCCAGCATCGGCGAGTAGTGATCGGCATGAGAGTCCCCCCATAGCAACAGGTCGAGAGAGTCCGTTTCGGAGCGGTTCATACAAGTGGACACCTCAGGCAGTCCTTGAAAGGGAGTGCTCAAGTGGCACGCTGCACGCAGGTCGGGCATTTCTTGCGCAGCGCTTTCAAGCTGCCGATAGAGACCGACGCTCTTCTGTTGATTGGCATGACTCATCAGCCCGAATGCAGCGAGAGCAAGCAGGACGGATGACAAGCCGCCCAGCTTGACGAGCTGCTTGTTGGTGATGGAATGCCTTTTGAAGAAGCGCACCGCGGGTTTCTCCACCAGGCAGTACGTCAGACATGCCAGTACGAAAGAGAGAGCCACCAGCGCCAGGTCGCGGCTGAGGTCGGCTTCGCCCAGGTGATAGGCGCGCGACATGGCCAACAGGGGCCAATGCCAGAGGTACCAGGGATACGATACCTTGCCCACGAAGACGAAAGGTCGCGTGGAGAGTAGCCACGAGATTGGGGTCGAAGCACTGCCGAACCCCGATACGATCAACGCCAATGCCGAGAGAACGGGCAGCATGCCCGCCCAGCCGGGATACCCGTGAGAACCCTCGATTACTGACGCCGCTACCAGCAACAGCACCGCTCCGAGCACAGCCAAAGCAGACATGGCGATGTTCGAGGCTTGCGGAAGCAGCCCGCGGCCTATGAGACATGCCAGCAGTGCGCCCGCCAGCAGTTGCCAGCCGCGGGAAAGAACGGAGAAGTACGCCGCGTTCGGATTGAGGCTGGAAAGCCATACTCCATAACAAAATGAAGCACCAATGCCGACCGTGGCAATCGCTGCCAAGAAGGTCCAGGGATGTTTTCCGCAGCGCTTGGCGAGGAGCGTACCGACCATGAGCAGCACCGGCCAAAGCGCATAGAACTGCTCCTCCACGGAGAGAGACCACATGTGCAGCAGCGGCACCTGGTCGGTAGGGCCATCGAAATAGCCGCCTGTGGTGGCAATGAAGTAGTAATTGGCGAAGAACGCGATGGAGGCGATGGCCGACTCGGACAGGCTCTGCTGCTGTCCGATGGGTGTCAGGAGGACATAGCCCAGAACGAGGGAAGAGAGAATCACGACGACCATTGCCGGCATCAGTCGTCGGATGCGGCGGCCGTAGAAAGCGAGAAGACTGATATGGCCGGTATCCGCCAGCTCCCGTATCAGCAAACTCGTGATCAAGTAACCCGATATGACGAAGAAGATATCCACGCCAATAAAGCCGAACGCAAACCCTGGCACTCCGGCATGGTAGGCGACCACCAGAATGACGGCTATCGCCCTCAGGCCATCGATATCCGGCCTGTACTGCGGCGGCTGCATTGCATCTTCCCTCCCTGGTTTTTCCTTCGCCGCGCGGCGAACCGCCTGCCTTCGCGTCGCCATGCGAGCCGTACCTGGCAGCGCGTCTAGTCAGCGTATTCAGGACTGTCAGGTAACAGCTTGGTCGGTGGCATACGGAACGCTGACCGGCCATGGCGACCGCTGGCTCGTCTCGCCGCCATGGCATTACTTCGACGTCTCACCGCGCCTCCGGTTCCCTGGCCAACAAGGCGATACTGCGGTCGTCGCCGCTGGTGCCACGGCAGAACTCCTCGCTGTAGAAGCGCCGCACCAGCTGGCGTTGGCGCAGCCGTCCCTGCCGCAGATCATCGAACCAGTAGCTGAGCTGCCCCGAGATCTGTTCGCCGTCGAGCGAGACCAGTTTCTCGGCAGCACCGTCGCTCATCAAGGCGATTCCCGTCAGTGCCACCGTTGATTCGCAACCGTACTGCACCTGTGCGACGTCCAGGCGCTCGTCGACGAAGCACGTCTGATTGGCGAACTCCCCCTTGCCCCGCTCGCCCAAGGTGAAGAGATGCGGCGCCAGCCCAGGCTCCTCTCCCGCCCGCTCTGCAAGGGGGGCGGCCCGCTCCAGCACGATTTCGCCATCGCCGATCTTGAGCCACAGCAGCCGCTCATGGCCTACCAATGCCAGCAGCAGCGTGCAGCGCAGATCTCGCACCGCGCGATGCTGTTCGGCAGCGCGGTCGACCAGGCTCCCTCGTGCATGGCGGGAGAGCAGTTCGGCGAACTGGCGCAGCACCTCCGGGGAGGGCTCATCCCGACCGTCGAGCAGCCAGGCGAGCTGCGCCTCGAGGGTATCGACCAGCCGCAACATGGCGGCGATCAGCACGCGCGCGCCCAAGCCGGAGTCCGGCGAGCTGCCGGCCCCATCGGCCAGCACGAGGGCGGGGCGAGGAGTCGCCACGCCATCCGCCGCGTCCTGGCAGGGCAAGGGCGGCGAGCCTTCCAAATGCGCCAGCCCGGCGGTAGCGACGCTCATGACCGACCAGGCAGACAACGACGCGCCGTGGGTGGGTGACGATTCAACGGGCATGCTGCACCTGTGAACGTAGCGGCCGGCCGGGGCTGGCCAAACGCACGGCATACTCCCCCGCCGCCATCGCCTCACGGTAGTCGCTAAGCGCGGCATGCCACTGCGCCAGCGTGGCGCGCTGAATGGGGGCATCGGCCCCTACCGTGAAAGTCGTCACGAACATGTCGCGGACGGTGTCGGGCAGCTCGGTCCAGAGTTCGTACCAGACACCCTGAGGCACGTCACGCTGGCCACGGCCATAGGCAAAGTTGCCACGCCGCAGATTACGCACCGGATCGTCGCCGCCGACGATGTCATAAGGGTGACGCCCCAGCATCAGACACTTGAACAGCACGATCGCCAGCGAGAAAGCCTCGCTGCGCGGCGAACGTACCGTGTGACGGAACGAGACGCCCTGGTGTTCCTTGGGCGTCATGTCCGGACTGCCCACAGGACAAGGGTAGAAAGTGCCGTCGACGCGCAGTTGGTAGCTGTCGCAGTCGATCAGCGTGACCTGCTCCGACCCAGGAACACAAAATATATTGTTGAGGTTGTAGTCACCGATACAGACCCCGGCCTCGTGCAGTTGCTGGACGATCTCGACGAAACGGATCAGGTAACCGACGATACGGCGGCGATCCAGGCCGGGAAAATATCGCTGGTACAACAGGGCATGGGCGAGGAAGCTCATCTTCACGCCACGCGCCCGGTACATGGCGAAACCGATCCAGCGCTGCTGTACATCGAAAACCCGGATCAGCGGCCAGCAGACGTCGCGGGTCATGTGGGCATCGCGCAGGCTACGCATCGCCTCGACCTTGCGGTGCAATTCCTCTCCACGCTTGTCGAGCACCTCGGGGTAGTACCACTTGACGATCACGTCGGGGCGTTCGCGCAGGGCGAAAATCTCGCCTTCGCCACCACGCTCGAGGCGCTTGCCGAGCCGGCGCTCCTTGCCCTGCGAATCCGTCACCACCAGTGCGCGTGCTACCACTCGGCCTCCTTCGACGCCATGCATCCGCTCTAGATGCTGTCCCAGCTGTCCGTAGGCGGCAGCTTGACCTGATCGGTCGTCGACGATGACGCCGAAACCCGGCTCATGCTGGCCGAGAGCCAGAGGAAGAACTCTCGGAACTTCAGCCCATCGAGTCGCTTGGCCGGTCGGGTGGAAAAGGCGCTGAGCGCCTCGAGATCGGCTTCCTCGACGCCCACCGGCATTACCACCAGCTTGCGCTGCTGGGCCAGGGTCCGTGCCCTCACCGAAGCCGCCTGCCACTGATCGGTCGGCACGCCGTCACTGATCACCACGAGCCATGGCTGGTAATAGGCCACGCCGGCTTTGCGATAGGCCGAGGTGCGCTCCTCCAGGCGATCCAGCGCCAGCTCCATGGCGCCACCCAGCGGTGTCAGGCCCGCGGCGTTAAACTGACGGCATTGCGAGATATCCATGGCCGTGGTGAAAGGCAACTGCTCGGTGACCTTGCCACCAGCGGTGATCACGCCGAGCTCGACCGAGCAGGCGGCCATGTCGTCCTCCTGAATCGCCGAAATGAAAGCCTGAACGCCAGCGTTCAATTCACGGATCGGCGGACCGAACATCGACGCGGAGGTGTCCAGTACCAGCATGCAGGCGCAGCGCGGTGAAGGGTTGTCGATCAGGTCGCTATCGCGGTTCAGTCGGTACGTTGCCATCCCACGGCTCCTCATGTCTGGATGCCCGGCCCCGATACGGCCGAACGAGGATGAGACTACCACAGCCCCCGACCGGATGCCGCGCCTGCATCCGCACCTCAACCAACGCGCAACGTGGGACAACGGATGCCCCTTGAATCCCGCGGCCTTTACCCGCATCTTTCAAACAAATTCACTCTTTGACCAAGGTCGTTTCCATGTCCATCGTCGACCCTCGCAGTGGCGCCCCGTTGACGGCACCACAGGACCCCTCCCCGTCATCGCAGGAAGCGGTGCCCGGCGATGAGCAGCTGATCATCGACGTCGACCGCAGCAACATCCAGCAGGTGCTGGAGGTTTCCATGCAAGTACCGGTGCTGCTCGACTGCTGGGCGCCCTGGTGCCAGCCCTGCAAGACACTGATGCCGATCCTCGAGAAGCTGACCCGGGAGTATCGCGGTGCCTTCCTCCTGGCCAAGCTCAATATCGAGGAGAATCAGGAGATCGCCGCTCAACTCGGCGTGCGCTCGGTGCCCGACGTCAAGCTGATCAGTCAGGGCGGGCTGGTGGATCATTTCCAGGGAGCCCTGCCCGAGAAAGAGATCCGCGAGTGGCTGTCACGCTACTTCCCGGCGCCGGAAGACGCTCCTGCCAGCCCCGAGGAGCAAGCCGCCGAGGCTCTGGCCCAGGGCGACGCAGCCACGGCCCGCACCCTCTATGAGCAGCTCGTGCAGCAGAATCCCGAGCACCACCCCTATCAGGTGGAGCTGGCCCGCGCACTAGTCGCAGAAGGCCGCAGCCAGGAAGCCCTCGACTTGCTCGACAACCTGCCGCCGGAGGAGCGCGACGCCGCGCCGGCCCGTGGCGTGCGTGCCAGCGTCGAGTTTCGCGAGGAAGCGCCCGGCGACGACGAGCTCGCCGCCCTGGCCGCACGCGACGACAGCGAGGCGCGCTACAAGCGCGCCCTGCGTCAGGTCGCTGATGGCAACTACGAGGACGGGCTGGAGGGATTGCTCGGCGTGATGCGCCAGGATCGCGGCTACGGCGACGATGCAGCGCGCAAGACCCTGCTGCGGGTCTTCGACGCCCTGGGAGCCGACCATCCCTTGACGGTCACTTATCGTCGCAAGCTGTTCACGCTGCTCTACTGAACACCTGCCGGGGGATGGCAGTCGGCCCGGACGGGCCGACTGCCGCTTCGGCCTACGTTTTCAGCACCCTGTCAAGCCGCGTCAGGGCGGCCTCGAGCTGGGTAGCGGTAGTACCGAAGTTGAGTCGCACGAAGCCGGGCCAGCCAAAATCGGCACCGTCGGAGAGAGCCACCCCGGCCCGCTCCATCAGCACTTGCTGCGGCGAAGCCGAATGTGGCGACAGCCCGTTGGCGCGGCGCAGATCGAGCCAGGCCAGGTAGGTCGATTCCGGCGCACTCATGCTCACACCCGGCCATGTCTCCACGCGCTCGACCAGCGCTTGCCGGTGATGCCGCAATACCCCAAGCAGGGCCTTACGCCATGCATTGCCTTGGTCGTAGGCCACCTCGGCAGCAACCAGCCCCAGCACGTTGACGTCCGGCATCAGGCCCCGCATTGCCGCGGCGAAGCGTCGCCTCAGCGTGGCATCCGGAATCACCGCACAGGCGGCGGTGAGTCCGGCGAGGTTGAAGGTCTTGGAGGGCGCCCACAGCGTGATGATGCGGGCCGCCAGCCCCGGAAAAGCCGCCGCCAGCGGCCTATGCGCCTCCCCTTCCTCGAGCAGCAGGTCGCAGTGCAGCTCGTCGGAAACCACCAGCAGGTCGTGTCGCTCGACAAGCTCGGCCAGTGCGGCCAGTTCCGCCTGTCGCCACACCCGGCCGGTGGGGTTGTGGGGATGGCACCATAGCAGCAGCCGCGTCTCGGGGGTTATCGCCGCCTCAAGCGCCTCCAGGTCGAGCCGCCAAGGCTCGCCGGGGCCACTCGGCTCGCCCAGCGGAGCCTGCTGGGCCAGGCGACCGGTACGCTCGGCCACCTTCAGGAACGGCGGATAGATCGGCGTAACGGTCAGGACGCCCTCCCCCGGCTCGGTCAGCGCCAGACTGGCCAGGTGCAGCGCCGGTACCACACCGGGTAGCCACAGCTGCCACTCCGGCTCGATCGGCCAAGCGTACTCCCGCTCGCTCCACTCGCACAGGGTGTGCCTGAGGCTGTCCGGCACCAGTCCGTAGCCGAAGACACCGTGATCGACCCGTGCCTTCAGCGCCTCGATCACCTGAGGAGGGGAGCGAAAATCCATGTCGGCCACCCACAGCGGCAGGATGCTGGCATCATAGCGATGCCACTTCTGCGACGGCCACTCGCCCCGATCGGGGTGGCGACGCTCGACAGGCGTGGCAAAATCGAACTCCATGTCCTCTCCTCGGGAAGCAGCAGTATGAGCGAAACCATGCCGCAAAGCGGCTTCTATGCCAAGGTTCGCCGGGGCATGCCGGCACTGATCGACCAGTGGCGTCAGCTCGGCCAGGGCGAGCCGGACCGCCTCGCCCTGATCCTGGCAGAGACCGCCCGAGTGGCGAAACTGGGCGAGCCCGAGGCGACGCCCGACGGCACCCGACTCGCCGAATGGAGCCGCTCCGGGTCCGGCGACGACATCCCCCTGTGGGCGGCGCGTACCGCTGCCTTCCTGCTGTTCCAGATGCCGGCACGCCCGGTACCGAAGAGCGAGGACGAGGCCTGCGCCTGGGCCTACTGCTGGCTGCGCAACCGCGAGTTTGCCAGCGTCGACCAAGCGCGTGCCGCCCTGCCTGCTCACCTGCAGGAGAGACTGACCCATGCGGTGGGAGCCGCTTGGGCCGACCGCCAGGGCCTGCGCCTCATCTAGCCGTCTACCTGCAAGGAAAATCGCCATGGATGTCCCCTTGAGCTGGCAGCTGGCCAAGCTCGCGGTATCGATCGGTATCGTAATCGGCCTGTCGATCGTGGCCGAGCGCGTCAGCACGCGGGTGGCCGGCCTGCTTTCCGGCTATCCGCTGGGGACGGCCATCGCGCTGTTCTTCATCGGCCTGGAGATCTCACCCGGCTTCGCCGCCGAGAGCGCCGTGTTCAGCCTGGCCGGCTTCACCGCCACCATGGCGCTGGGCGGCGGCTACCTGCTGTGCGGTCGCCGGGACGGCCTTCGCGGTGTGCTGAGTGGCACCGTTGGCGGCCTCGCCGCCTGGTGGCTGACCAGCCTCGTGCTGACGCGCTTCGATTTCGCTCGGATGAGCGGGACGCTGGTCACCCTGGTGGCCATCTTCGCCTTCACCTGGCTCTATCGCCACGTGCCGGAAACGCGAGTCACGGTGCATCAGAATGGCGCTCGCTGGAAGCCGCTCTTGCTTCGTGCCGGGCTGGCTACTGCCATCGTCTTCGTGGTCACCGGCCTGGCCCACGTGCTGCCGACGTCTTGGGCCGGCATGCTGGCGGCGTTTCCGATCTCGATGTACCCCCTGCTGGTGATCCTGCATCTCACCCACGGCGCGGCGCCGGCCGCCACGGTGATCAAGCACTATCCGGCCGGCCTTGGCGCACTGCTCTGCTATGCGCTGTGCGTGTCGCTCACCTATGCCACGCTGGGTCTGCTGTGGGGCACCCTGGCGGGGTTCGCCGTGGCTACTCTATGGCTGCTCGGCTGGATGCGGCTGCAGGCCTGGTACGGCGAGAGGCAGGTCGCCGACACTTGACCTAGCGTTTGCTCGGGGCAATGCTGTCTGCCTGACGACGGCACTCCACAAGACCACAAGACAGCAAAGGGCCCATCATGTTCGTGCGCACCATCGAACCCGCTTTCTACGACACCGACGCTCTCGGCCATGTCAACAATACCCGCCTGCCCGCCTGGTTCGAGTTGGCACGCAATGACCTGTTTCGGCTATTCACCCCGGACCTTGACCCCCGCAAGTGGCGGCTGATCATGGCGCGCATGGAGATCGACTACCGGGCCGAGCTGCACTACGGCAGCGAGATCGAGATCCGTACCTACGTCTCGCGGCTCGGCAACAGCTCCTTCACCGTGACCCAGGAGGCGTGGCAGAAGGGTGAGCTGACCAACCTGGGCCATACCGTGATGGTGCACTTCGATCACGCCACCAAGCGCGCCGTGCCCATCGCGGGCGAGCTGCGTTCAGCCCTGGAGGCCCACCTGCAGCCGCTCGAGGAGACCAGCGACGCATGACCCCGGCCGTCAGGGCGCTGGAGCGCGATGGCGCCAGCTTCGAGCTGCTCAGCTACGAGCACGACCCCCGCGCCCCCGCCTATGGCGAGGAGGCGGCAAGCGCTCTTGGGCTCGCCCCTCATACCGTGTTCAAGACCCTGGTTGTTCGCCTCGACGATGGCCGCCTGGCGGTGGGCATCGTGCCGGTCACTGGCCAGCTCGACCTCAAGGCGCTGGCCAAGGCGGCCGGGGCCCGGCGTGCGAGCATGGCCGAGGCGGCCGAGGCCGAGCGCAGCACCGGTTACGTGCTGGGAGGTATCAGCCCGCTGGGCCAGAAGAAACGGCTGCCGACCTTCCTCGACGCCAGCGCCGAGGGTCTCGGGAAAATGCACGTCAGCGGCGGAAGGCGTGGCCTGGAGATCGCCCTGGCGCCTGCCGACCTGATTCGCCTGTGCCATGCGCGCCTGGTGCCATTGGCACGCGCCTGATTCGCATGAGCCAAACCCGCGCTCTCGTGGTCAAAACAATGTGACCCACGGAATGAAGGGCCACTCATACTGGCAGGAGACCGAGATGGGCATCCGCTACAACCTCTGGCTCGACCCCGACAACGTGGCCCAGCATCGCGCCGTGGAGGCCGACCTGGAGCGTTATTTCATGGAACGGTTCGCCGACTATCCGCATATCCGCTTGTTCGGCGCCGACCCCTACGATTATGATGCGCCGTTCAATCGCCTCTACGACGTGCTGATGGCGCGGGCCAACGAGTACTGCGAACGCCAATGGCGCGGCTACGTGCCCACGCCCGAGCAGCTCAACCGGACCTTCTTTCGCGCCGTGGGCCGCTCCAACAAGTTCGTACGGGACCGCAACGATGGTGATCCAGACCGACCAGACGCCTGACGCCCGCCAACTGGCCATCATCACCGAGCAACTGGGACGAGCCCCGCGCGGCATCGAGGCGGTCGCCGCCACCGATGGCAACGGCACTCCTCTGGTGCTGCGCATGGCCCCTATCGTCGACGGCAAGCCTTTTCCCACGCTCTACTGGCTCTGCTCCGAGCGACTCAAGATCGACATCTCCCGCATCGAAGCCAGCGGTGTGATCAAGCAGCTCGAGGCAAGACTGCGGGACGACGCCGACTTTCTCGCCGCTTACCATGCCAGCCACCGCGATTACGTGGAGACACGCTGGCGCCACATGAGCGAAGCACAGCGCCATGAGGTCGAGCAGCTCGGCTACGAGGGCGTGATGCGAGAGCGCGGCATCGGCGGCATCGCCAACTGGGATCAGGTGCGTTGTCTGCACACCCAGTACGCCCACCACCTGTGCGGCAATAACGTCATCGGCCAGTGGCTCGACGCCGAGTTTGCCGTGGCCGACTGCCTGCCCTGAGACCGTCTCGACGCTTTCGAAGCCTCTTTCGGGCAGCTAGGATAAGGGCTTGCCAAGGAGAAGCGCATGTCGAGATTCTGTGTCTACTTGGGCTCCCGAGACGGTCGGGATCCTGCCTTTCTTGAAGCCACCCGAGCCCTCGGGCATGAGCTGGCCGCACGCGGTCACGGTCTGGTCTATGGCGGTGCCCGCATCGGCCTGATGGGAGAGCTGGCCAACGCCGTGCTGGCCGGTGGCGGTGAGGTGATCGGAGTGATGCCCGACCATCTGGTGGAGCGTGAGCAAGCCCACGAGGGACTGCCGACGCTGATTCGCGTGAACAACATGCATGAACGCAAGGCCAGCATGGCCGCCCATGCCGATGCGTTCATCGCCCTGCCCGGCGGCATCGGCACCCTGGAGGAGCTGTTCGAGGCCTGGACCTGGCAGTACCTGGGGCTGCATGACAAACCCATCGGGGTGCTCGATACCGCCGGCTTCTATTCCCCACTGCTGTCTTTCCTCGACAGTACCGTGGAGCACGGCTTCCTCAACGCCCGAACCCGCACCTGCCTGATCGATGCCGAGGAGCCCGTCGCCCTGCTGGACGCCCTGGAAGCCCGCCTCGCCGAGACCGCAACCTAGGAGGTCACCCATGCATGCCATCGCCGTCGAGCAGAACCACCTGCGCTGGCGTGCGCAGCCCGCCCCCGAGGGGCCCGCAGCGGGGGAAGTTCGCCTGCGTGTCGCCTGGGCCGGCGTCAATCGTGCCGACCTGATGCAGCGCGCCGGGCACTACCCTCCCCCGCCCGGCGTCAGCGACATCCTCGGCCTCGAGGTCAGTGGCACGGTGGTCGAGGCCGGCCCCGGTGTCGACAGCCTGCGCCCAGGGGAGCGGGTCTGCGCCCTGCTGGCCGGAGGCGGTTATGCCGAGGAGGTAGTCGTCGATGCGCGGCAGGTCCTGCCACTGCCGCAAGGCTTCGGCCTGCGTGACGCCGCGGCCCTGCCCGAGGTATTCGCCACCGCCTGGCTCAACCTGTTCATGGAGGGCCAACTGGCAGCCGGCGAGCGCGTCCTGCTGCACGCCGGCGCCAGCGGCGTCGGCACTGCGGCGATCCAGCTCTGCCGGGCCTTCGGCCACCCCTGCTTCGTCACGGCGGGCAGCGATGACAAGCTTGTCGCCTGCCGTGAGTTGGGGGCCGATGGCGTTTTCAATCGTCATCAGGGCAGCTTCGTGACAGCCGTAAAGCAATGGGGCGGTGCGGATGTGATTCTCGACCCGGTCGGCGCGGCCTATCTTGCCGACAATCAACAGGTACTCAACGCCGAGGGCCGCCTGGTGCTGATCGGCCTGATGGGTGGACGCTGCGCCGAACTCGATATGGGGCGAATGCTGATGAAGCGGCAGCGACTGATCGGCTCGACCCTGCGTGCCAGGCCGCCAGCGGCCAAGGGCGCCATTCTCGATGCGCTTCTGGCCCATGTCTGGCCTCGCCTGGCCAGTGGAGAGATCCGCCCGCTGATCGACCGCAGCTGGCCGATCGATGAAGCCGAAGCCGCCCATGCCCATATCGAGCGGGATGCCAATATCGGCAAGGTACTGCTGGCAGTGAGCGGTGAGGGCTAGCCGCAGCTGGCCTGTTGACGGGTGCGCTGGTAGGTGAGCTGGAGCAGGCGGGCATCCTCGCCGGCGCGATGGCGATGAATACCTAACTCCCTGACCAGCGCCTCGCGGGTTCTATGCCAGACGGCAAGCTGCGGCTCGCTGAGCAAAATGCGCAGCGCCTCGAGGCGGAAGGCAGGGAGCATGCCGGCATGGTGGAACAGCAACGACAGCCAGGTGTTGTCGTAACCCCAGCTATCGCTGTAGGCCACGCCGATCTCGCTCAGCTCATCGTTGAGCCAGCGAGCGACCTGCGCTACGGGCAGCCCTTCGCGCTGCAAGCGTGCGCGGGAGATTCCATGCAGCAGCTCGGCCTTGGGGTCCCAGTGCGTCCACTCTGCCATGGGTTGGACGAGAAAAGCGCAGCAGCTGCCGTCGGCCCGTGCCAGGCCGATCTCGATGGGGTAGCTACCGCGCCCGAACCCGGACGCCTCGATATCCAGCAGTGTCGGCAGCGTCACGAATGGGCGTGTCCTCGAAAGCAGGGCGGCATGGCATCAGCCGTGGCGGGAAAGGTTACGGTTAGTGTCGGGCCTGGGCAGTACCGCTGTCCAGTTCGTCACCTTCCCATCCGGCGTGGCGGTCGGCAAGGGATTGCCAGCGCTCGGCCTGGGCGCCATCCACGGGCAGCCCCAGCTCGCCGAGGCGATAGGCCTTGGCCAGCCGCATGGCCGCGAGCGGATGTCCCGATTCGCCGGCACGGGCATACCAGGTGACGGCACGCTCCTCGCGCCGCGGATACTGGGCACAACCATGCTCGAGGATGCGCCCGGCCTGGTACTGAGCCTTGAGGTTGCCGGCCTGCGCCGCCTCGATGACGTAGCGCGCCCCGCGCGCCTTGTCCTGCGGACTCACGCCACGCTGGAATAGCATATGCCCGTAAAGCGAGAGTGCCGCAGGATGACCGGCATCGGCGCAGCGCTCGAACAGATGCATGGTCAGACGCTGGGTACGCGGCGAACGAGGCAGCCAGCGCGTGTGGAAGAGCTGTTCCGCAAGACGGTACTCGAGTCGGGTGAACAATGATGATGCCTGCGTCATAGTGCAAACAACCTTGCCTACGTCGTGAAGCTGGCCATATGACGCTGCGCTCACACCCTGTGATCCTCGTCATGGCCTGTCTTGAGCTCGCCGCGGGACTCCGCCGGGGCCGCTGAGGGTCGCCAGCATACGCTCGCCCCGGCGGGGACTCAACCCCTATGATTTGCTGCCGTGGTAGGCCTCGGCTAGCATGGCTTTGGATATGCCTCGAGAACGCTTACGACCCCTCTCAGACAGGAGCGAAGATGCAGACGCGACCGCTTGGCGACACGGGCATCGAAGTCAGCCGCCTGTGCCTGGGCACCATGACATTCGGCGAGCAGAACAGTGAAGCCGAAGCCCATGAACAGCTCGACCGCGCCGTAGCCTTCGGCATCAACTTCATCGACGCCGCCGAGATGTATCCCGTCCCGCCCCGCGCCGAAACCCAAGGCCGCACCGAAGCCTACATCGGCAGCTGGCTCCGGCGTCGCGAAAGCCGCGATGACGTCATCGTCGCCACCAAGGTCACCGGACCGGGCCTCGAGCACATTCGGGGCGGCCCGCGCCTGAGCCGTGCACACATTCACCAGGCCATCGATGCCAGCCTTGCTCGACTGCAGACGGATTACGTCGATCTCTACCAGCTGCACTGGCCTGAACGCTCGACCAACTATTTCGGACGCCTGGGCTACGAGCACGATGAAGAGGACGAAGCCATCCCGCTGGAAGAGACCCTGGCTGCCCTCAAGGAACTGGTCGAAGCCGGCAAGGTTCGCGCCATCGGCCTTTCCAACGAGACGCCATGGGGCGTGATGAAGTCGCTGCAGCTGGCCGAGCGGCTCGACCTGCCGCGCGTGGCCTCGATCCAGAACCCCTACAATCTGCTCAACAGAACCTTCGAAATCGGCCTGGCCGAAGTCGCCCAACGCGAGAACGTTGGCCTGCTGGCTTACTCGCCGCTCGGTTTCGGTGTGCTATCGGGCAAGTACCTTGATGGTGCGCGTCCTGAGAACGCTCGCCTCACGCTCTTCGAGCGCTTCAAACGCTACACCTCCCCACTTGCCGAGCAGGCCACCCGCGCCTATGTCGATATCGCTCGGGAGAACGATCTGGACCCGGCTCAGATGGCCTTGGCCTTCGTCAATTCGCGTAGCTTTCTCACCAGCAATATCATCGGCGCTACCACGATGGAGCAGCTCGAGAGCAACCTGGCGAGCGAATCGCTCAAGCTCGACCAGAGCGTGCTCGACGCCATCGACGAGGTGCATCAGCGAATTCCCAACCCCTGTCCCTGAGGGTGCCGCCTGCGTCATCGCTTCATTCGCCAGGGCTATCGCCACGATAGCCCTGCGAACACCGCGCTGCTGATATAATCGGTCCATTCCCGATTCGCCTCATATCAGCTACAGGAGTATCCCCATGCTGAGCGTGATCTCGCCGGCGAAGACGCTGGACTTCGAGACCCCTGCCACGACGACCATCCATTCGCAGCCGGACTTTCTCGACCATAGCCAGCGACTCGTCGCCATTCTCCGCGACTACTCGCCGCAGCAGCTCAGCGAGCTGATGGGCATCAGCGACAAGCTGGCCGGCCTCAACGCCGCCCGCTTCGCCGAATGGCAGCCCCGCTTCACGCCCGAGAACGCCAAGCCGGCCGCCCAAGCCTTCCAGGGCGACGTCTACCTAGGCCTCGAGGCGAGTGCATTCCGCGACGACGACAACGAATTTGCCCAGCGACACCTGCGCATCCTCTCAGGCTTGTACGGTCTGCTGCGCCCGCTCGACCTGATCCAGCCCTACCGCCTGGAGATGGGAACTCGACTGCCCAACCCAGCCGGCAAGGATCTGTATGCGTACTGGCAAGGCACTCTGACCGGGGCACTCAACGAAGCCATTGCCGAGAGCGGCTCGAAGGTGCTGGTCAACCTGGCCTCCAACGAGTACTTCAAGGCCATCGACACCCAGCGGCTGGATGCTCGCGTGATCACACCGGTGTTCAAGGACGAAAAGAACGGCAAGTTCAAGATCATCAGCTTCTATGCCAAGAAGGCACGTGGCCTGATGGCCGCCTGGATGATCCGGCAGCGTCTGGATGACCCTGAGGATCTCAAGGCGTTCGACATGGCGGGTTATGCCTTCAACCCTGCCATGTCGGAAGGTGACACGCTGGTCTTTACTCGCCACGAGGACCAGAGCTGAGCGGCTCAGAAGAAACGTAGCGGGCGCGACGAGCGTGGCTTGAGAAAGCGCTTGTGGGCCTGGCGGAAACGCTCGTCGTCACAGCGCTCGAGCCACTCGTAGGCCACCATGTCGGCACTCACCGGGATCGCCCCCGCCGCGGTCATGCGCTCGCGGGCGAGCCTTGCCTCCTCCGCACGCCGGCTGACCGTTGCCTCGCAAAGCCAGTACACCTCATAGCCCGCTTGCAGTAGTCCCAGGCCGGTCTGCAGCACGCAGATGTGCGCTTCGCTGCCGCACAGCACGACCTGTCGCTTGCCGCTCGCTTCCAGCGCAGCGGCAAAATCCGCCTCGGCATGGGCGTTGAAATGCACCTTACGCCACAGCCGATGATCGGGTAGTGCTTCCACCAACCGCGGCTCGGTCCCGCCCAGCCCCTCCGGATACTGCTCGGTGAGCCACACCGGAATGGCCAGAACGCCGGCGACGCCTCCCAGCCACGCGGCCTCCGCCACGGCCTGCTCGCCACCCTCGATCACCGGCAGCAGCCCGGCCTGGAGATCGACAATCAACAATAGGCTCTCTTCGCTGCTCAAGCGCATCGACTCCCTCACATATTAAGCATCACTTTCGGCAAAATAGCCGCTAGAATGAACGCCCCAAACTCGACTTTACCCTCATCCTAAAGAGACCACGAGATGCGTCACATACTCATCATGTTGATGGTCGCCGTGTTGGGCGCTGGCCTGGCCGTCGAGCATGCCGAAGCCCGCCGCCTGGGCGGTGGAAGCAGTGTCGGTAGCTTCTCGCGCTCGGCCGACCGTCCAACAGCCGCCTCCAGCCAGGCCGCTCCGGCACGTCAGGCACAGTCGAACCGGGCTACCGGCTCACGCATGCCCGGCATGCTGGGGGGCATGCTCGCCGGTGGGCTGCTGGCGGCAATGTTCTTTGGCGGCGCCTTCGACGAACTGCGGCTGATGGACATTCTGCTGATCGCCGGCCTAGGCTTCCTGCTGCTCCGCCTGTTGGCGCGCCGCCGCCCCGCCGTGGCCGGAGGCCCCCAGCCAGCGGCCGAACGTCAGTCACCGCTTGAGCCCCAGGCCTTCCAGCCCACACAGGGTGTCGCCATGGGTGGAGGCAGCTTTGGCAATCTACCGGTCTGGTTCGACCGCGAGCGTTTCCTCTCCGGGGCCAAGGAGCACTTCATGACCCTGCAGCGCGCCTGGGACAATAACGATTTTGCAGGTATCCAGGAGTATGTAACGCCCGAGCTATACAATCTGTTGCGTGAAGAGCGCGACAGGCAGCCGGCCAACAACCGCACGGAGATCATGCGCCTGTTCGCCGAACTCGGTGATGTGCGTGAGACGGGTGGCCAAGCGGAAGCCACGGTGATCTTCCATGGCATTCTCGAAGAAAACGGTGAACAAACCGAATTCAACGAGACTTGGCATCTGGTTCGCGATGTGTGCGATGGCGCTCCCTGGTACCTCCAAGGTATTGAGCAGAACGCCAGCTGACCTGTACTTATAAGGCTAAGAGCCGGTCCTTGACCGGCTCCTCCTATTCCGTCACGGACAGCTAGCAGTCCCGTGATGCCCCATCGCAGCACTAGCCACGTGACATTTCAGGCCGGCTCCGCGTCGGGTGCCGGCAACAGGTCGCTGCGCAGCTTGAAGCGGCCCACCATCGACGCTAGCTGATCGGCCTGTTCGCTGAGCTGATCGGCCGCCGTGGTCGACTGCTCCGCCAACGCAGCGTTCTGCTGCGTCATGCGGTCCAGTTCCGCCACGGCAATATTCACTTGGCCGATACCATCGCTCTGTTCACCGGCGGCATGACTGATCTCGCTCAGCATGCCCGCCACGCGTTGCACTCCTTCCATCAGCTCATGCATTGCCTTGCCGGCTTCACTCACCAAACGGGTACCACTCTGCACCTTTTCGCCCGAAGCTTCTATCAGCTGACGAATATCACGCGAGGCCGCCGCACTGCGCGTGGCCAATTGGCGTACCTCGCCAGCCACTACGGCAAACCCGCGACCGCTCTCACCTGCCCTCGCCGCCTCGACCGAAGCATTGAGAGCCAGCAGGTTGGTCTGAAAGGCGATATCGTCCATGACCCGTACGATGTCGCCGACTTTCACCGAGGCTTGCTGAATCTCCCCCATAGTGGTCACGACTTGTTCTACCTGCCCGCTGGTACGCTGGGCAAGCTCTGCCGAAGCCTGCGACAAGGCATTGGCCTCTCGGGATGACGCGGAGGTATTTTCCACGGTGCCGGTAATCTCCTCCATGGAGGCCGAAGTCTCCTGCAGGCTGGAAGCCGCCTGGTCCGTGCGCCATGACATGTCCTTGCCGCCGGTAGCGATTTCCTGGGCGGCGAGGCGCACAGTATCGCTGCTGGCCCGCACAAGACTCAGTACGTCATGCATCTTGTCGGCGAAGGCGTTGAACTGCACGGCAAGCTCAGCGCTTTCATCCTTGCCGTTGACCGGCAAGCGCAGGGTCAGGTCCCCGTCTCCCTGAGCGATATCCCGCATCGCTTCGGCAGTACGCCGTATCGGCCGCATTTGCGAACGCAGCAATAGCGCGATCACTCCCAGGCTCGCCAGCAGGATAAGGCCCACAGCAAACAGGATCAGCACGACCGCTCGGTTGAGATCGGCAAACAGCTCATCACGCGGAACCTGGGCGAAGGCGACCCACTCGGTGCCGGGTACGTCGATGGCTGCTACCAAATGCTCGGCGCCTTCCAGGTCACGCAGCGTAGAGTATCGATAACCCTCCTCCGCCAGCAGTGCAGGGGCGACACTTTCCCAGCCTGGCAGCTCCGTCAATGGTTCGCCTACCCGCTCGGCGCCGTCGGGATGAATACTGATGGCACCATCCCGGTTGGCCAGGAATACCGTACCACTCTCACCCAGGCGATAATCGCGAATAGCGGACGCCATTGTCTCCAAGGTATACCCCACCCCCGCAATGCCGACACGCTCACCGTTCGCTTCGATCACATGATTGATGAATACCTTCAGCTCACCGCCTTCGTTATCGATATCGAGCTGGTAAGCGTCGCCGCCAGAGGCCTCAATGAGGTCGTAGAACCAGCGATCGTCCTCGCGACTCAGGGTGCGCTGGATTCCATTGGCGGTGTAGTAGTTGCCGCTCTGCGCCGATACGTAGAACACCACATCGGCCTGAGTGCGCTGCTGAATGTCCCTGAAATGGGCAGTGGCCCGGTCGGCGTCCACGGCTGGCTCGCCTGCGGCCAGCCAATCCTTGAGATAGCGATTGTGAGCCAACTCCTCGGCCACGGCGATGGGAGGCGCCAGCGTCGCTTCGATATCGTTGCGAATGCTCGACAGCGTGGCCGGCAACTCGGCCGTCGTGACCCGGTCGGTCACCAAATCGCCGAACAGACGGTACTGAATGGCGGTGGCACCGCCGACGATCAGGAGCATGCATAGGCTGATGATTAGCATCAACCGTTGGGCGATGGTGAGGTTTTTCATTTTACTTCCCCTTGGCTGCGGCGTATCGCCAGGGTGGTCACGCCGCTTTGACCGTTTAGTCAAATTTATCGGCACCCGGGGAAGAAACTTGAATCAAGCGGCCAAGGTGGCTCGCCTCCTCTATCCGTTGCTCTTTCTCTCTTCCTCCATATCCTTCTCGATTTCTTCGCCTACCTCTCCCAGGCGCTCTTGAGTCTCGTCCATAGCCTTGTCGATATTACGTTCCGTCGTGTCCTCACGATCCGGCTCACTGCAGCCCAGCAGGCCCATCAGGATTGCCACCAGCAACCAGGCGACTTTTCCGTGTCTTATTGACTTCACTCAGTTTGCTCCATGTCGGTGATGGCGTTCAGCGATACGCTAACCCTGTACTACCCTCTGTTCCACTCTATCCTGTGTGGTCCTGTTTACCAGTGTAACGGGCTCTTCTTCGCTCTACCGACCACAGACAGGCGCCCATGAAAAAACCCCAGCCTCTTTCGAAGCTGGGGTTTGGGAAGAGATGCCTGACGATGTTCGGGTCGTTCGGAGGGCGGCGCTCCGCCACTCTCCAGGGGAGGCCCCAAACAGCGAAACCCCGACCAGTTGGCCGGGGTTTCTGAAGAGATGCCTGACGATGACCTACTCTCGCATGGGGAGACCCCACACTACCATCGGCGCTGAGCGGTTTCACTGCTGAGTTCGGCATGGGATCAGGTGGTTCCCACTCGCTATGGTCGTCAGGCGAAAACGGTTGGAATCATGCTGACGCGATCGTCTCTGCCCGGCTCTCGCTCAGGCGGCGTATCCGTCAATCGTGCGCGATGCGCAGACCCCTTGGGGTTATATGGTCAAGCCTCACGGGCCATTAGTATCGGTTAGCTCAACGCCTTGCAGCGCTTCCACACCCGACCTATCAACCAGCTGGTCTCGCTGGGCCCTTCAGGAGGCTCGAGGCCTCGGGGATGTCTCATCTTGAAGGGGGCTTCCCGCTTAGATGCCTTCAGCGGTTATCCCGTCCGCACGTAGCTACCCGGCAATGCCACTGGCGTGACAACCGGAACACCAGAGGTGCGTCCACTCCGGTCCTCTCGTACTAGGAGCAGCTCTTCTCAAACATCCAACGCCCACGGCAGATAGGGACCGAACTGTCTCACGACGTTCTAAACCCAGCTCGCGTACCACTTTAAATGGCGAACAGCCATACCCTTGGGACCGACTTCAGCCCCAGGATGTGATGAGCCGACATCGAGGTGCCAAACACCGCCGTCGATGTGAACTCTTGGGCGGTATCAGCCTGTTATCCCCGGAGTACCTTTTATCCGTTGAGCGATGGCCCTTCCATACAGAACCACCGGATCACTAGAACCTACTTTCGTACCTGCTCGACGTGTCTGTCTCGCAGTTAAGCACCCTTATGCTCTTGCACTCAATGCACGATTTCCGACCGTGCTGAGGGTACCTTCGTGCTCCTCCGTTACTCTTTGGGAGGAGACCGCCCCAGTCAAACTACCCACCACACACTGTCCTCGATCCGGATCACGGACCTGAGTTAGAACGCCAATGATGCCAGGCTGGTATTTCAAGGTTGGCTCCGCCCGAACTGGCGTCCGGGGTTCCTAGCCTCCCAGCTATCCTACACAAGCAACATCAGCGTCCAGTGTGAAGCTATAGTAAAGGTTCACGGGGTCTTTCCGTCTAGCCGCGGGTACACAGCATCTTCACTGCGATTTCAATTTCACTGAGTCTCGGGTGGAGACAGCGTGGCCATCATTACGCCATTCGTGCAGGTCGGAACTTACCCGACAAGGAATTTCGCTACCTTAGGACCGTTATAGTTACGGCCGCCGTTTACCGGGGCTTCGATCAAGAGCTTCGCCCGAGGGCTAACACCATCACTTAACCTTCCGGCACCGGGCAGGCGTCACACCCTATACGTCCGCTTACGCGTTGGCAGAGTGCTGTGTTTTTAATAAACAGTTGCAGCCACCTGGTATCTTCGACCGCCTCGTGCTCCGGCCGCGAGGGCCTTCACACTAACGCGGCGTGCCTTCTCCCGAAGTTACGGCACCATTTTGCCTAGTTCCTTCACCCGAGTTCTCTCAAGCGCCTGGGTATTCTCTACCTGACCACCTGTGTCGGTTTGGGGTACGGTCCCACTGTATCTGAAGCTTAGAGGCTTTTCCTGGAAGCGTGGCATCGATGACTTCCACCCCGTGGGGTGTTCGTCTCGCCTCTCGGCCTTGGGGATCCGGATTTGCCTGAATCCCCAGCCTACGGGCTTTCACCAGGACAACCAACGCCTGGCCCACCTAGCCTTCTTCGTCCCCCCATCGCAATACAGTGAGGTACGGGAATATTGACCCGTTTCCCATCGACTACGCCTTTCGGCCTCGCCTTAGGGGCCGACTCACTCTGCTCCGATTAGCGTCGAACAGAAACCCTTGGTCTTCCGGCGGGGGAGTTTTTCACTCCCCTTGTCGTTACTCATGTCAGCATTCGCACTCGTGATACCTCCAGCAGACTTCTCAATCCACCTTCATCGGCTTACACGACGCTCCTCTACCGCTTGCCATTCGGCAAGCCCGTAGCTTCGGTACCTGGTTTAGCCCCGTTACATCTTCCGCGCAGGCCGACTCGACTAGTGAGCTATTACGCTTTCTTTAAAGGATGGCTGCTTCTAAGCCAACCTCCTAGCTGTCTGAGCCTTCCCACATCGTTTCCCACTTAACCAGGATTTCGGGACCTTAGCTGACGGTCTGGGTTGTTTCCCTTTTCACGACGGACGTTAGCACCCGCCGTGTGTCTCCCACGCTTGCACTCACCGGTATTCGGAGTTTGCCTCGGGTTGGTAAGCCGGGATGGCCCCCTAGCCGAAACAGTGCTCTACCCCCGGTGGTGATACGTGAGGCGCTACCTAAATAGCTTTCGAGGAGAACCAGCTATCTCCGGGCTTGATTAGCCTTTCACTCCGATCCACAAGTCATCCAAATCTTTTTCAACAGATCCTGGTTCGGTCCTCCAGTTGATGTTACTCAACCTTCAACCTGCTCATGGATAGATCGCCCGGTTTCGGGTCTATTTCCAGCGACTGGTCGCCCAGTTAAGACTCGGTTTCCCTACGCCTCCCCTATTCGGTTAAGCTCGCCACTGAAAATAAGTCGCTGACCCATTATACAAAAGGTACGCGGTCACAGAACGAGTCTGCTCCCACTGCTTGTACGCATACGGTTTCAGGATCTATTTCACTCCCCTCTCCGGGGTTCTTTTCGCCTTTCCCTCACGGTACTGGTTCACTATCGGTCAGCCAGGAGTATTTAGCCTTGGAGGATGGTCCCCCCATGTTCAGTCAAGGTTTCACGTGCCCCGACCTACTCGATTTCACATGTTCAGGCTTTCGGCTACGGGACTATCACCCCCTATGGTCGAGCTTCCCAGCTCGTTCGCCTAACCAGTCACATGCTTAAGGGCTACTCCCCGTTCGCTCGCCGCTACTGGGGGAATCTCGGTTGATTTCTTTTCCTCGGGGTACTTAGATGTTTCAGTTCCCCCGGTTCGCCTCCCAACACCTATGGATTCAGTGTGGGATACCCAGCTTGTGCTGGGTGGGTTTCCCCATTCGGAAATGCCCGGGTCACAGGTTGTTTGCCACCTCACCGAGCCTTATCGCAGGCTACAACGTCCTTCATCGCCTCTGGCTGCCAAGGCATCCACCGTATGCGCTTAATCGCTTGACCATATAACCCGAAGGGGTCTGGTCTGCGATCACGTACGACAATTGCCGGATACGCTTGAGACGTATCACTTTCGCTTTCTCCTTGCGGAGAAAACTTGTCAGCATGATTCACATTGTTAAAGAGCAGACTGTCAATCGACAGTCATAAACCCGACATCGCGATACGCGACGATGGCTTATGACTGCAGATCCGATCAGGTAAGACTGTGGGAAGCGGGTGGCGAGAAGTGGCGAAGCCAAACGATCCGAGGCTAGGCGAAAGGTGACGACGCATAGTTCGCTATGCGAGGAGCCTTTCAACGACGCATCGGGAAGTTTGGTGGAGCCAAGCGGGATCGAACCGCTGACCTCCTGCGTGCAAGGCAGGCGCTCTCCCAGCTGAGCTATGGCCCCACTGATCACCGCGTTGCGACTTGCGATGAATTTCGTCGGAGACAAGGCGCTTTGGGCCGACGCATAGCCTGCTATGCGAGGTTCAAAGCAACGCCGTATCCGCCGAAATTGGTGGGTCTGGGCAGATTTGAAATAAACCCGGCGACCTCACCCTTCTCTTTACAGAACTTCCGGGGGTGCGCTCTCACCAACTGAGCGACAGACCCGGCCGAAGCTCGAGAATGGTGGGTCTGGGCAGATTTGAACTGCCGACCTCACCCTTATCAGGGGTGCGCTCTAACCAACTGAGCTACAGACCCATTGGTCGCGCTGGGTCCATACCCAAACAGTCTTTGCTCTGGCCGATCAGGTAATTCATTGTGAGCACTTGCCGCGAGGCGTGATACGTCGTTTAAGGAGGTGATCCAGCCGCAGGTTCCCCTACGGCTACCTTGTTACGACTTCACCCCAGTCATGAACCACACCGTGGTGATCGCCCTCCCGAAGGTTAGGCTAACCACTTCTGGTGCAGTCCACTCCCATGGTGTGACGGGCGGTGTGTACAAGGCCCGGGAACGTATTCACCGTGACATTCTGATTCACGATTACTAGCGATTCCGACTTCACGGAGTCGAGTTGCAGACTCCGATCCGGACTGAGATCGGCTTTCTGGGATTGGCTTGCCCTCGCGAGCTCGCAACCCTTTGTACCGACCATTGTAGCACGTGTGTAGCCCTACCCGTAAGGGCCATGATGACTTGACGTCGTCCCCACCTTCCTCCGGTTTGTCACCGGCAGTCTCCCTAGAGTTCCCGACCGAATCGCTGGCAAATAGGGACAAGGGTTGCGCTCGTTACGGGACTTAACCCAACATTTCACAACACGAGCTGACGACAGCCATGCAGCACCTGTCTCTGCGTTCCCGAAGGCACCCCTTCGTCTCCGAAGGGTTCGCAGGATGTCAAGGGTAGGTAAGGTTCTTCGCGTTGCATCGAATTAAACCACATGCTCCACCGCTTGTGCGGGCCCCCGTCAATTCATTTGAGTTTTAACCTTGCGGCCGTACTCCCCAGGCGGTCGACTTATCGCGTTAACTGCGCCACAAAGTCCGCGAAGGACCCAACGGCTAGTCGACATCGTTTACGGCGTGGACTACCAGGGTATCTAATCCTGTTTGCTACCCACGCTTTCGCACCTCAGCGTCAGTGTCAGTCCAGAAGGCCGCCTTCGCCACTGGTATTCCTCCCGATCTCTACGCATTTCACCGCTACACCGGGAATTCTACCTTCCTCTCCTGCACTCTAGCCTGACAGTTCCGGATGCCGTTCCCAGGTTGAGCCCGGGGCTTTCACAACCGGCTTATCAAGCCGCCTACGCGCGCTTTACGCCCAGTAATTCCGATTAACGCTTGCACCCTCCGTATTACCGCGGCTGCTGGCACGGAGTTAGCCGGTGCTTCTTCTGTGGGTGATGTCTTCCCTGACGGGTATTAATCGTCAGGCGTTCTTCCCCACTGAAAGTGCTTTACAACCCGAGGGCCTTCTTCACACACGCGGCATGGCTGGATCAGGGTTGCCCCCATTGTCCAATATTCCCCACTGCTGCCTCCCGTAGGAGTTCGGGCCGTGTCTCAGTCCCGATGTGGCTGATCATCCTCTCAGACCAGCTACGGATCGTCGCCTTGGTGAGCCATTACCTCACCAACCAGCTAATCCGACATAGGCTCATCCGATAGCGCAAGGTCCGAAGAGCCCCTGCTTTCTCCCGTAGGACGTATGCGGTATTAGCCTGGGTTTCCCCAGGTTATCCCCCACTACCGGGCAGATTCCTATGCATTACTCACCCGTCCGCCGCTCGCCACCAAGGAGCAAGCTCCCCGTGCTGCCGCTCGACTTGCATGTGTTAGGCCTGCCGCCAGCGTTCAATCTGAGCCATGATCAAACTCTTCAGTTTAAAATCATCGAGTCCTTGCTCGTCCGAAGACGAAAGCGGACCAATCTCGGCTCAAGGTCAAAGCTTCTCAAAAGACCCGAAGGTCTCGACGAGTCGCTTGCCTTGAAATGGTGTGACTTCTCACCACCTCGTCGACAAGCGCCCACATGAATTACCTGATCGATTGTTAAAGAGCGTCTCGCTTGCTGTCGGGGCCGTGAGGCCTCGCCAGCGCCCTGCGAGGAAGGCGTATTCTACTGAAGCGCCGGAGTTTGTCAACTCTCTTCGAGGCCGTCACCGAAATGACCCTGGCATCGAAGACCGGCCTGGGCCGGCGACCGCAAGCCCGCTTGCGGACTTGCTTTCGAGTGAGGCGCATTCTACCGAATCCGCCGCTGGCGTCAAGTGCGAATTTTACGAAGCGAATCGAAAAACCCAAAGCAAGACAGCCACTTACCACTCTTTCCACCGCCTGCAACGTTGCCCGTCGCCGGCAGCGGATACGTACTTTACGCATTCCTCGCAGAGCCCGCAAGGCCTTTCGCAGAAAAAAACGGAACCACGGTGCAAGGCTTATCCACAGCCGCCCAGAGAGCCAAGCAGCTGTGGATGTTTCAGGCCGTGTCGGCCGCCTCCTCGCGCTCGCGACTGGCTCGGTCGAGCAGCGACAGGATCGAACGATACGGGATGCCGCCATGCAGTGACAGCCCGATCTCACAGGTGCGAGAGTTGGAGTACCCCGCCTCGCACTGCCCTACCTGCTCGGCGAGCCCCTTCAGGGCCGAAGCGTTGAGCTCCGGTGTGACCAGCCCCTTGTCCCCGGCGAAGCCGCAGCAGGTGATCTCGGCTGGCACCACGACCTCACGGGCACAAGCCCGCGCCAGGGCCACCATATGCTCGCCCAATCCCATATGCGTGCTTGAACAGGTCACGTGCACGGCCACGCGTTCATCGAGAGGAATCACGTCGAGGCGCGGCAGCAAATGATCGTGAGCGAAGGACACCGGCTCCTGTACGCTAAGACGCTCATCCAGCCGCCCCCGCATGTGCAATACGCAGGGGCTGGTATCGCTGAGGATCGGGTAACGCCCGTTCTGGCTGGCCACCAGCAGCTCTCGGTTGAGCTCACGCGCCTTATGCGTCGCCTCTTCGAACTGTCCCTTGGATTGGAAGGCCATGCCGCAGCACAGGTGGCCCGTCATCTCGGGCACGACCACCTCGAAGCCGGCCTTGTCGAGCAGCGAAAGGGTGATTTCCATGATCGAGCGCTTTTCACTGTCGCCATGGGAAGCCCCGAACACGCGAGTAGCGCAAGAAGGTAGGTAGACCACTTTGTCACGCACGCTGTCAGTGACGCGCTCCCGGCCCAGCACACGTACCGGAGCCGCCTTGGGCAGAGTAGGTATCCATTGAGGTACGCGACCACCACTCGCCTGGGTAATGGCTCCGCTGAACTTGGAAAGCCCTCGCTCGCCGAGCATGGCCCGCCCGGTACTCGCCAGGTTGAGCATGCCTCGCGCCACGCGCGTGGTGCCGGAGAAGTGCCGTCCCACTCGGCGCGCCATGTCGGCATGCGGTGCCAGCCGCTCATGGCGCATCTCGCGAACCAGCTCACCGGTATTGATCCCTACCGGGCACTGGGTGGCGCATAGGCCGTCGACGGCGCACGTCTCATCACCGGCATAGCGGTAATCCATACGCAAGCGCTCGAGCCGTTCGGCCTCCTCGCGTGCGAGGCTTTCGCCTAACGCCTCGAGCCTGGCCATCTCGCGAGCAGCAACGATGCGCTGTCGCGGCGTGAGCGTGAGATCCCGCGAAGGACAGACGTGCTCGCAGAAGCCGCACTCTATGCATTTGTCGACGATGGGATCGGCTGCCGGCAACGGCTTGAGGTTCTCCAGGTGCAGGGTCGGGTTGCGGCTGAGAATGACGTCGGGGTTGAGCAGATTCTCGGGGTCGAACAGCGCCTTGATCCGCCACATCAGCGCGTAGGCCTCGGGGCCCCATTCCAGTTCGACGTAGGGCGCCATGTTGCGCCCGGTACCGTGCTCGGCCTTGAGCGAGCCGCCGTACTCTACACCGACCAGCTGTGCCACTTCGTCCATCAATGCCTGATAGCGTTCCACCTCGCCGGGTTTCTCGAAGCCCTGCGGGAAGACGAAGTGCAAGTTGCCCTCCAGGGCGTGGCCGAACAGGATCGCCTCGGGATAGCCATGGCGATGGAAGGTATCGGTCAGCGCCAGCACGCCCTCATCGAGGCGCTCGATGGGAAAGGCGACATCCTCGATGATTACCGTGGTGCCGGTATCGCGCACCGCACCCACGGCGGGAAAGAGTCCCTTGCGGATCTTCCAGTAGAGTTCGTAAATGCTCTTTTCGCGGGTGAAGGTCACCGGCTCCAGGGTATGAATGCCCTCGAAGATCGCCTGCACCGCCTCGAGCCGCGCCTGGAGCTCCGCCTCGTCGTTGCCACGCACGTCGATCAGCAGCGCTGCCGCCCCATCAGGCAAGCGCTTGAGCTCTTCCGGCATGCCCGGCTTGCTCTCCACCGAGCGCAGCGCGGCGCGATCCATCAGTTCCACTGCTGAGACCGGCGCCGTCTTTAGCGCGATGGTGGCGCGACAAGTGGTGGCCATGTCGGCCAGGAAGACCAGCGCCGCGGCCTTGTGCGGTTCGTCGACGACGGTGTCGTAGGTAATGGTGCTGATGAAGCCGAGCGTGCCCTCGGAGCCGATCATCAGGTGCTTGAGGATCTCGATGCCGTCGTCGAAGTCGACAAGGCTGTTGAGCGCATAGCCGGTGGTGTTCTTGAGTCGGTACTTGTGGCGGATCCTCTCCGCCAGCGCCGCGTTGGCCCGGGTCTCGGCGGAGAGCTGCTCGAGCCCCTCGACGAGTTCGGCATGGCTGCGCCGGAATGCCTCGCGGCTGGCCGGGTCGGCGGTGTCCAGGCGGGTGCCGTCGGCCAGGATCACGCGCATGTCGCGCACCGTGCGATAGCTGTTCTGCGCCGTACCGCAGCACATGCCAGAGGCGTTGTTAGCCGCGATGCCGCCCACCATGCAGCTGTTGATGGAGGCGGGGTCGGGGCCGATCTTGCGTCCGAAGGAGGTAAGCAGCTGATTGGCCCGTGCGCCGATGACCCCGGGCTGCAGGAGGATCGCCCGGCCATTGTCGAGGATCTCGTGCCCACGCCAGCCCTCGCGCAGTTGAATCAGCACCGAATCGGTGACCGCCTGCCCTGAGAGCGAGGTACCGGCAGCACGAAAGGTGACCGGAAGGCCGCGCTTGCGACAACCGGCCAGCACCGCCATCAGCTCATCCTCGTCGGCGGGACGAACCACCAGCTTGGGGATGAGCCGATAGAAGCTGGCGTCGGTGCCGTAAGCCAGGGTACGCAGCGGATCGTCGATCAGCCGCTCGGCGGGCATGACCGCGAGCAGCTCCTGCTTGAGCTCCTGCCAGGCATCGACAGTTGGCGCCCTCGTTGCAGCGCTCATGGGCGCTCCTCGGCGTGGCGCAGCAGCACGACCAGCTCGCGTGGACCGTGCACGCCATAGGCCAGGGTCTGTTCGATGTCCGCGGTCTTGCTCGGGCCGGAGATCAACAGCGCATTGGTGGGCATGCTCGTGGCCCAGCCATGGGCTTCGACCACATCGAAGAAGGTGTCTTCGATGGTATCGGCATCGAGCACGGCGATATGGATCGGCGGTACCAGGCTCAGCAGACGCGGTTCATCGGGAGTCGGCCACAGCCACAGGCTGCCGGTCTCGGCGATGGCACCGCGCGTGGAGGTCAGGCCGGCATCGGTGTCGTGGAACTGCTCGTGTCGCCAGGTCTCGATATCGCGATCGGCATCGATCAGGGTGACGTCACCTTCGGCCAGGGCGGCACGCGCCTCGGCAGCGACGTGGTGCTCCCGCCCCAGCGCCAGGCGGCGAATGCCCTTGGCCTCGAGCACCTCGGCCAGTGTCGCGGTCCAGTCAGCCCGAGTAGTGTGAATCACTTCGCCGTGGACCGAGGTGATCCAGCGCTCGAAGCGCGCCAGCCGCTCCTCCCGGCTCCAGCCACGCCCGGTGACCACGGCGAAGTCGCTCTGCGGCGCCGCCAGCGGCCCATCGGTGCGCTCACGCAGGCGCCTGAGAATATTGTCGCGGGCGCTCATGAGCGTTCCTCCCCGTCGGCTTTGTCTGCCTGAAGATGCTTGGCCTTGTGCTGTTTAACCAAGGCATGCAGCGACACCTTGGCCGGCCTGGGCGCGGTGCGGTAGTCCGTCCACGGCCCCAGCTTCGAGGGCATCAGCGCCTGCAGCTTGCCGGCAATGAACGTGCTGCTGCGCCAGACCCCGGGGTGCGTGGCCAGCCACTGGAAGCCCTTCCACGCCGCTGCTTCCTTCTTGGTCCGCTTGACGCCGGCACCGGGCACGTTGCCGCGCCCCTCGCCCACCGCCTCGCGGCGCAGGCGTACCAGCAGATCGGGAATCGGGATCTTCACCGGGCAAACCTCGCCGCAGGCACCGCACAGGCTCGAGGCGGTGGGCAGGTCCTTGGTCGCCTCCAGCCCCATCATGTGCGGCATCAGGATGCTGCCGATGGGGCCGGGGTAGGTGGTGCCGTATGTGTGGCCGCCCACCCGGGTATAGACCGGGCAGTGATTCATGCAGGCGCCACAGCGGATGCAGCGCAGGGTGTCGAGCAGTTCGTCGTCCTGGTAGATATTGGAGCGGCCGCTATCGACCAGCACCAGATGGACCTCCTCAGGTCCATCATGCTCGCCGGGCTTTCTCGGCGAACTTATCATGTTGAAGTAGGTGGTGACGTGCTGACCGGTGGCAGAACGGGTCAGCAGCGCGTAGAGCGGCGGCACGTCGCGCAGGTGCTCGACCACCTTCTCGATGCCGGTCACGGCGATGTGCACCGGCGGCACGGCGGTGGTCATGCGGCCGTTGCCTTCATTCTCCACCAAACACAGGGTACCGGTCTCGGCCACGGCGAAGTTGACCCCCGACACCCCCACGTCGGCGGCCATGAAGCGCTCGCGCAGCTGGGCCCGCGCGGCGGCGGTCATGTAGTCCACGTCACGGGTCCGCTCGGTACCGGTCCTAGTGTGCATGATATCGGAGATCTCATCGGTATTGAGATGGATCGCCGGCATGATGATGTGCGAGGGCGTCTGCTCGTTGAGCTGTACCAGGTATTCACCGAGGTCGGACTCCAGCGCCTCGATGCCCGCCTCTTCCAGGTGGGCATTGAGATGCATCTCCTCGGAAACCATCGACTTGCCCTTGATCACCGACTTGGCCTCGTGGCGCTCGCAGATCTCGCGGATGATGCGGCATGCCTCGTCGCCGCTCTCGGCCCAGTGCACCTGGATACCATTGGCCCGGCAGTTGGCCTCGAGCCGCTCGAGCAGGTCGGGCAGCTTGGCAAGCGCCCGTAGACGAATGTTGGCGCCCAGTTCGCGCAGGGTCTCGAGATCCCAGTCGCTGAACACATCGCGCCGCTTGGCCATCAGGCCATCCATCGCCTTGCGAAAATTGGCACGGATTTGAGGATTGCCCAGGGCATCGTGGGCCTGACGATGGAATTCGCGGGGGGTAAAGGTCTGCACCGGCTCTTGCGCTGCGCTCATGAAGTTCTCCGCCACAGGTAGCTGGCGATGTGCTCACCCTCGACACTCTTCTTCTGGTGCTCGAAACGCCCGGCGATGTTCATCAGGCAACCGCAGTCCGAGGTGACGAAACGTTTCGCCCCCGTGGCCTCGATCGCCTGGGTCTTGTCCTCGACCATGGCTGCAGAAACCTCGGGATGGCGCACGGCGAAAGTGCCGCCGAAGCCACAGCACTCGGCAGCACGGGCCTGCTCTACCAGTTCGACCTGCCCCATGCGTGCGAGCAGCGTGGGGCCGGTATCGGCCAGCCCCATTTCGCGCCGGGCGCTGCAAGAGGTATGCATGGCCACCTTTTCCGGCTGACCGCGATCCTCGAGCCGCAGGTGGCAGACGTGCACCAGAAACTCGGTCAACTCATAGATTCGCCCCGCCACCTCGTTGGCATGCCCTTCAAGCTCGGTACCGACGAAAAGCTGCGGATAGTGGGTACGCATCATGCCGCCGCACGATCCCGATGGCACCACGATCGGCCAAGGCTCGGGAAAGAGAGCGAGTTGTGCTGCCGCCACGGCCCGAGCCTCATCGTGATAGCCCGACGTATAGGCCGGTTGGCCGCAGCAGGTCTGGTCCTGCGGAAACAGCACCTCGATGCCTTCGCGCTCCAGCAAGCGAACACCATCCAGGCCAGCGTCAGGGTAGAAGAGATCTATCAGGCAGGTGCCGAAGAAGTAGACCTTCTCCGGCTTGGGTGGGTACAGCTTGACTGGCGTCATGAGGCTCCCTCACTGTCGGCCCGCAGGCAGGCAGTCCCGCTGCCCACCGTCTGATTATAATTGGTAAAACCAATTTACCGAAAAAGATCGTTGAACCTTAGGACTCACCGCGCCCCGTGTCAACGCCGGACATCCCCATATCCTTCAGATTCGCATAGACTTTCGTCTATCAACACCTAGCTTCTACTGCAGCCAAGTAAGATTGAAGGCCGCATGCCCTTCACCTATTTGCAAGATGGCACGTTTCAGGTCAATATTGGTAAGACCAATTAGGCGAGCATCGACTCTTTCAGGAAGATTCGCATGACCTATCAAAACGTGCGCCAGCCGCGACTGGCAGACGTCATCACCGAACGTCTCGAGGCGATGATCCTCGAGGGCAGTCTCAAGCCCGGCCAGCGGCTGCCGCCGGAGCGCGAGCTGGCCGAGCGCTTTGGCGTTTCGCGCCCCTCGCTGCGCGAGGCCATTCAGAAATTGGCGACTCGCGGCCTGCTCACCAGCCGTCAGGGCGGCGGCACTTTCGTCACCCGCGAACTCAACAGCGGTTACAGCGACCCGCTGCTCGACATGCTGGCCAGGCATCAGGAGTTCCACCTGGACCTGCTCGAGTTCCGTGACGCCATGGAAGGCATTTCGGCCTATTATGCCGCCCTGCGCTCTACCCCGGCCGATCGCGCCATGCTGATCAAACGCTTCGAAGAGCTGGAAGCGTGCTTTGCCGGTCGCGATCCGGAGCTGGAAGCCAAGGCGGACGCCGCCTTCCACCTGGCCATTGCCGAAGCGGCACACAACGTTCTATTGCTGCATACCATTCGCGGTATCTTTCATCTGTTGGAAAAAAGCATAGTCGACAACCTGGCGCACCTGTTCGAGAAGCCGCAGTCTCGGCCACTGCTGATGAAGCAGCACCGTGCCTTGCTCGATGCCATCCTCGAGGGACGGGCCGAGGACGCACGAGCGCGCTCCCATGAGCATTTGGTGTTCGTCGAGGAGGAGCTGCTGGAGATGGAGCGTGCCGAGACCCGCGCTCAGCGCGCCCTGCGACGCGCCCAGGCATTGCCTGAAATTCAGCTGTAAGGAGCGTCTGGTGAAAGGCCCGCATCGCCCACCCCGCCTGCCGCTGTCCCTGCGTCGGCTCCTTCTGCTGTTACTGCCACTGGGCCTGTTCGCAGTCATGTGGCAGGCAGCCCAGGTCGCTCGCGAACAGGCCCTGCTGACTCTGGTGAGAGAAGCCGAAAATGAGCTGCGCCTGTCCGCTGCCGGGCTGGAAGGACACCTGACACGTCACGACTACCTGCCCCAGCTGCTCGCCTCGCGCGAGATGGTGAAGCGCTTCCTGCTCAACCGTGAGCGGCAAAACCCCATGCCGCTCAACCTGCTGCTCGACCAGTTCCGCGCCACGGCCGACGTCTCGGACGTCTATCTACTGGATGCGAACGCGAACACCGTGGCGGCCAGCAACTGGCACCGGCCCGACACTTTCATTGGCCAGAACTATGCGTTCCGCAGCTATTACCAGGATGCCATCGAGGGCAGGCGCGGCCGTTTCTACGGCCTGGGCGTGCAGTCGCTCGAACGCGGTTACTATTTTTCTGCCCCGGTGTGGCTCGACGACACCGCTCCCAACGCTCGGCCCAGCGGAGTGATGGTGATCAAGGTACTGCTCGACGCCATCGAAGCGAGCTGGGCCGAGCAGGATGCTGAGCTGATGGTAACCGACGAGGACGATATCATCTTCATGGCCAGCCATCCCTCGCTGCGCATGGCCGCGCTGCATCCGCTTTCCGAGGAGGAGCGTCAAGCGCTGCTGGCCACTCGCCGCTATGCCGACGAACCCTTGACCCACTCCGGCATCGAGATTTTTGCGCATCGTGATGATGGCAGCGAACTGGTTCGCTTCACTCAGGGAGCACTGAGCGGCGGTCGCTATCTTGGCCTGGCCCGCCATATGGAAGCGTTCGGCTGGGACATGCACATCCTCAAGCCGCTGGATTCGGTCTACAGCGCGCAGTGGTTGGCGGCCGCGCTGGCCGGAGGACTCTACGGTGTGGTGACGCTGGCGGGCGGTATCGGCTGGCAGCGTCTGCGCCTGCGCCGGGAGAGGGAGCTGTTCGCCGAACGCGAGCGACAGACCCTGGCTCACGCCCGTGACGAGCTGGAGCGTAATGTCGAACATCGCACCCGCGACCTGCTGGAGACCAACCGCCGCCTCTCCGATGAGATCGAGGAGCGCCGACGGGCCGAAGAGAACCTTCGCCAGACCCGCGACGAGCTGATCCAGGCCGCCAAACTCGCCGTACTCGGTCAGTTGGCGGCCGGCATCAACCATGAGCTCAACCAGCCCCTGGCCGCCATTCGCGCCTATGCCGAGAATGCACGCGCCTTCCTCGAGCGACAGCGCCTGGAGGCCGCGGATGCCAACCTGGCTCAGGTCGTCGAGCTGACCGAGCGCATGGCCGAGATCAGTGCCCAGTTGCGTCAGTTTTCACGCAAGAGCGACAGCTCACTGACGGCGGTGTCGGTGCAGGCCTGTTTCGACTATGCGCTGCGGCTCTACCAGAACCGCTTGCATGATGTCGACGTGGTACGCTGCTGGGAAAACGAAGTCTGGGTACGCGCCGACCTGGTGCGCCTCGAACAGGTACTGGTCAACCTGATCGGCAATGCGCTGCAGGCCATGACGGAGTCGCCCACACCCAGGCTGCTCCTGGGCGTCGAGGTCGAACCGGCCCAGGTGCGGATCAGCGTCACCGATACCGGCCCGGGGATACCCGAGCCGCACCTGTCGCGGGTCTTCGAGCCCTTCTTCACCACCAAGTCGCCGGGCAGCGGCCTGGGCCTGGGCCTGTCGATTTCGGCACGCATCATCAAGGATCTTGGAGGCAGCATCGAGGCCACCAACCAGCCTGGCGCCGGCGCATGCTTCACCATTACCCTGCCCCGTGAGGAGCGTCCCGACACCTCACCGACATCGCCAACCCAGGAGCAGCGCTCACATGCATGATCCGGCAGCCACTCCGGTACTGATCATCGACGACGAACCCCACCTGCGTATCACTGCCGGCCAGACCCTGGAACTGGCCGGCTATTTGCCGGAACCCCACGCCAGTGCCGAGAGCGCTCTGGCAGCGCTCTCGCCCGACTTTGCCGGGGTGATCGTCAGCGATATCCGCATGCCCGGCATGGATGGCATGGCCCTGCTGCGCGAAGTACGCCTGCGCGACCCGGACCTGCCGGTGATCCTCATTACCGGCCATGGTGACATCTCCACCGCCGTGGAAGCCATGCGCGAGGGGGCCTGGGACTTTCTGGAAAAGCCCTTCGCCGGCGAGCGGCTGGTCGAAATGGTGCGCCGCGGCGCCGAAAAACGCCGCCTGAGTCTGGAAAATCGTCAGCTTAAGGCCGAACTGGAAGCGCAGCAGGCGGCGCCTGGCCCGCGCCTGGTGGGCCGCACCCCGGCCATTCAGCGCCTCGCTTCCATGGTGCAGCGCATCGCCCAGGTGGAAACCGACGTGCTGCTGTTCGGTGAAACCGGCACCGGCAAGGACCTGGTGGCGCGCGCCATCCACGAGCGCAGCCCACGTGGCGGACACGCCTTCGTCGCCATCAACTGCGGCGCGGTACCGGAGAGCATCATCGAGTCGGAGCTGTTCGGTCATGAGAAAGGCGCCTTCACCGGCGCCGTGGAGCGGCGCATTGGCAAGTTCGAATACGCCAATGGCGGCACCGTGTTCCTCGACGAGATCGAATCCATGCCGCTGGCGCTGCAGGTCAAGCTGCTACGGGTACTGCAGGAACGCTGCGTCGAGCGCCTCGGCGCCAACGAGGCCGTGCCGCTGGACATTCGCGTGATCGCCGCGACCAAGGTTGACCTCAAGTTGGCCGCCGAGGCCGGGGAGTTCCGCGAGGATCTCTACTATCGACTTAACGTCGTCACCCTGCCGATCCCACCGCTGCGCGAGAGACGCGAGGACATCCCCCTGCTGTTCCAGCACTTTGCCGTGGTGGCCGCCAACCGCAGCGGCCAGGAAGCCCCCCCGCTGGACGCCAACGGTATCTCGACCCTCATGGCGCATGACTGGCCCGGCAACGTGCGCGAGCTGCGCAACCTGGCCGAGCGATACGTACTGCTGGGATCTGCCTTCGACCATCGCCTCGACGTGCTGCTGGAAGGTGTCGAAGTGGATAATGCCGAGCTTGCCCTGCCACAGCAGGTGGAGCTGTTCGAGAAGAGCGTGATCAGCCAGTCACTGGTCAGCCACCGTGGACGTATCACGGACGTCTGCGAGCACCTTGGCCTGCCGCGCAAGACGCTCTATGACAAGTTGCGCAAGTACGGCCTCAAAGCCGAGGACTACCGCCACAAGGTAATCCCCTGAGCCCACAGCTCCTCCAGAGACGTCCATGATGGCAGCCAGGGTAGCAGGCTTGCCGCAATCAGCAGCATGAGCAGCGAGTTGCCTGGCTCGCGGTAGTCGAACAGCTTGAGGGCGGTGCCGAAGGAGCGCTTGAGCCGCGCACCGGTAAGATCCACGCTGTAGAGTTCGTCGAGCAGCAGGTGGATGCAATACCCCAGCAGCAGCGCCACCCCTTGGGCCCAGGCAAGCCAGGCCGGCTGGCCTAGCCACTGATAGCCGGCAACGCTGGTCGCCAGCCCGCACAGCGCGGCGGCCAACAGCGAATGCCAGATGCCGCGGTGCACGGAAAAACGCTTGAAAATCGGACTGAGCACGAGACGCACCCCGATATAGAGCCCGCCGCACACCATCAGCAGTGCCCCTGGCTCGAGCTGGGCATGGAGCAGGAGCACGCCCACTGCCACCACCATCACGGCCATGGTATTGAAGATCAGACGCACGGCATGGGAGTGGTCGGCGTCGATGTCGGGCAGGATGCCGCCGAAGGCGGTCAAGGCACCGAGCGGCAGTGCCTCCCCCAGAGTCCAGAGCCCGCCCTGCCAGCCGGCAACGGCCAGCAGGACACCGCCACCCACGGCGGCACTGAGATGGGTACGAAAGTCGGCCATGCCGGGCAAACCCCAAGTTACTGGATAAAAAAACAGATTATTGCTTGCCCGGCGCAGAAAAACAAAGGCTTGTCGTTATAATAGGGAGGCGTGGCGTTACTCTTCAGATGCCTCGCCACACTCGGCCAGGTACTGGTCCTTCAGCTTCACGTAGTTGCCCGCGGTATAAGGAAAGAAGGCTCGCTCCTTGTCCTTGAGCGGGCGCAGCGCCTTGGCCGGATTCCCGGCATAGACGAAGCCGCCCTCGAGACGCTTGCCCGGCGTCACCACGGCACCGGCAGCGATGATCACCTCATCTTCGACGACCGCTCCGTCCATGACGATGGCACCCATCCCCACCAGGATTCGGCTACCCAGGGTGCAGCCGTGCAGGATCGCCTTGTGGCCGATGGTAACGTCGTCGCCGATGGTCAAGGGAAAGCCGCCGGGATTGAAATCGCTGGCGTGGGTGATGTGCAGCACGCTGCCATCCTGCACGCTGGTCCGAGCCCCGATGCGGATACGGTGCATGTCGCCCCGAACCACCACCATGGGCCAGACCGAGCAGTCGTCACCCAGCACCACATCGCCCAGCACCACACTGGCCGGGTCGACATAGACCCTTGCGCCCAGGGTAGGTCGCGCGCCCTGCCAGCTACGGATAGGATCGTTCGTGCTCATGCATGTCTCCAGGCCGGCACTTGGGCCGGTCGCATCCAGTGGTTTACAACAGCCCGGCCATCAGCACCACGGCCGCCAGGGGGATCGAAACCCAGCGTACCACCAAGTGCCACAGGCGAAAGCCTGCCCCGCCGGCCCCCAGGGCGGCCTGCGCCTCCTCGCGCGGCATGATCCGTACGGCAAAGGTGGCGATCAGCAGCCCACCTACCGGCAGGAAGATCTCGGTGGGAATGGTGGTGACCAGATCGAAGGGGGTCATGCCGAAGAGGGGGCGCCATTCGGCGAGGGTCGAGAACGACAGCACCGACAGCAGCCCCACCAGCCACACGGAGACGCCGATCAGCGCAGCGGCCTTGCCGCGGCTCAGTCCCAGCCCTTGCAGTGTAGCGACCATGGGCTCGGCCAGGTTGATCGACGAAGTCCAGGTAGCCAGCAGCAGCAGCAGGAAGAACACGCTTAGCCACAGCGCCCCCCAGGGCAGCTCGGCAAAGGCGATGGGCAGGGTGACGAACATCAGCCCCGGTCCCTCGCCGGGATCCATACCCTGGCTGAAGACCACCGAGAAGATGGCAATACCGGCCAGCAGCGCCACGCTGACATCGAGGACGGCTACCGCCCCGGCCGCACGCGGCAGGCTTTGACGCTCGGGCATGTAGGCACCGTAGGCCATCAGGGCGCAGGCGCCTACCGCCAGGGTGAAAAAGGCGTGCCCCATGGCGTGCATCACCACCTGCGGCGTGATGGCGGAAACGTCCGGCCGGAACAGCCAGATCAGCGCCGTGCCGAACCCGTCGGTGGTGGCGGCGTAGCCGGCAAGCAGTGCCAGCAAGAGGTAGAGCAGCGGCATCAACAGGTTATTGAGACGCTCAAGGCCCTTGGCGACACCCGCCGCCACCACCGTCATTGTCATGAACAGGAACAGCGTGTGGTTGAAGGTCATGCGGCGCGGGTCACCGAGGAAGCTCTCGAAGCCGGCCGCGATCTCGGCGGCACTGCGCCCGTCGAAGTCGCCGTTGACTGCCGAGATGAGAAACTCGATGGACCAGCCCGAGACCACCGAGTAGAACGACAGAATGCAGAACACGGTGAAGGCACCGAACAGCCCCAGCAATCGCCAGTAAGGGCTGGCCCCGGCCTGGCCGGCCAGGTGTCCCAATGACTGCATGGGCGCGCGCCGCCCGGCGCGGCCGATCATGATTTCCGCCATCATCACCGGCAGCCCCAGCAGCAGCACGAAGACCACATAGAGCATCAGGAAAGCGGCCCCCCCGTTTTCACCGGTGATGTACGGGAAGCGCCAGATGTTGCCCAGCCCCACTGCCGCGCCCGTCACCGCCAGAATGAAGGCCCGCCGCGTACTCCAGCGCTCCAGGGTTTCGTTCATGCCGTCACCTCGACTTTCGTGGAGGCGCAAGCCTATCAGGCCGGCCCGCCGCCACCAATCCCCATGGCGGGATTGAAACCGGTCGCCGACGGCCGCATCTAATTGCTATTCCGCCAACCCGCCACTGCAACCCGAGGTGCGCATGCCCCACAATCCGCTGCTCGAGCCCCATGAGCTGCCCCCTTTCGACGAGATCAAGCCGGAGCACGTGGTACCGGCGATTGACAAGCTGCTTGCCGACAATCGCACCAGCACCGAGGCGCTGGTCGAGCGTGCACAGCGGGAGGCGCCGACCTGGGAGAGCCTGGCCGCTCCGCTCGAGGCGCTCAACGACCGGCTGTCCCAAGCCTGGTCGCCGGTGTCGCACCTCAATGGCACCATGAACTCGCCTGCCCTGCGCGAGGCGTATCAGGCCTGCCTGGGCAAGCTCTCGGACTACAGCACCTGGCTCGGCCAGCACGAGGGACTGTTCCGTGTCTGGCAGTCCCTCAAGGAGGGGCCGGCCTGGGCGCAGCTGGACGAGGCGCAGCGTCGCTGCGTCGACAATACCCTGCGCGACTTCCGCCTCGCCGGCGTGGATCTGCCGGCGGAGAAGAAGCGTCGCTATGGCGAGATCAAGTCGCGCCTGTCGGAACTCTCCAACACCTTTTCCAACCAGCTGCTGGATGCGACCCAGGCCTGGCACAAGGACCTTGAGGATGAAACGAGGCTGGCCGGGCTGCCGGAAAGCGCCCTGGCGACCCTGGCCGCCAATGCCGAAGCCAAGGGCGTAAAGGGCTATCGCATCACCCTCGACTTCCCTAGCTTCTATCCAGTGCTGACCTTCGCCGAGGATCGCGAGCTGCGCCGCGAGGTGTATACCGCCTTCGTTACCCGCGCCTCGGATCAGGGCCCCCATGCCGGCGAGAATGACAACGCGCCGATCATCGAGGAGACACTGGCCCTGCGCCATGAATTGGCCGAGCTGCTCGGTTTCGCCAGCTATGCAGAACTGTCACTGGTGACCAAGATGGCAGAATCCCCCCGCCAAGTGCTGGATTTCCTCGACGATCTGGCCCGCCGCGCAGTGCCCCAGGCACGGCAAGAATTCGCCGAACTGGAGGCCTATGCGCACGAGACCCTGGGCCTCGCCGAGCTGGCGCCATGGGATGTCGGCTATGCCAGCGAGAAGCTGCGCGAGGCACGCCACGCCATTTCCCAGGAGCAGTTGCGACCCTACTTCCCGGCACCGCGGGTGGTCGACGGCCTGTTCCAGGTGGTCGAGCGACTCTACGGCGTCAGCGTCGAAGAAGCTCTCGACGCACCCCGCTATCATCCCGAAGTCCGCTACTTCCGCATTCTCGAGCACGGTGAGCCGATCGCCGGTTTCTATCTCGATCTCTACGCCCGCGAGGGCAAGCGCGGCGGCGCCTGGATGGATGAGTGCCGGGTGCGCCGTCGCCGCGAGGATGGCGGCCTGCAGCTGCCGGTGGCCTACCTGACCTGCAACTTCACCCGTCCGGTGGGCGACCGGCCGGCGCTGCTGACCCACGACGAAGTCACCACACTGTTCCATGAGTTCGGCCATGGCCTGCACCACATGCTGACCCGCCAGACCGTGGCCGAGGTGTCCGGCATCAACGGCGTGGCCTGGGATGCGGTGGAACTGCCCAGCCAGTTCATGGAGAACTACTGCTGGGAGCGCGAGGGTCTCGACCTGATCGCCGGCCACGTCGACAGCGGCGCGCCGCTGCCCGCCGAGCTGCTGGAGCGCCTGCAGGCGGCCAAGAACTTCCAGTCGGCCATGGGCCTGGTGCGCCAGCTCGAGTTCTCGCTGTTCGACTTGCGCCTCCATCATGAGCTCAGCGCGCCCACGGCGGCCGAGGTGCAGACCCTGCTCGACGAGGTGCGCGATGCCGTCTCGGTCGTCCCGAAGGCCGGCTTCAACCGCTTCCAGAACGGCTTCAGCCATATCTTCGCCGGTGGCTATGCGGCAGGTTACTACAGCTACAAGTGGGCCGAAGTGCTCTCCGCCGATGCCTGGAGCGCCTTCGAGGAGGCCGGCATCTTCGATTCCGACACCGGACGCCGCTTCCGCAGCGAGATCCTCGAGCAGGGTGGCGCCCGCGATGCCGCGGAGCTGTTCCGTGCCTTCCGCGGCCGCGAGCCCAGCGTCGAGCCGCTGCTGCGGCACAGCGGCATTCGGGCCGCCTGACAGCAACGACCGGGCGCGGTATGGTAAGCAGCATTGGCCACCGCGCCCGGTGGCAGACACACGGAGTCTTCATGGCCGTTCAGAAACGCTTCATCGCCGGCGCCGTCTGCCCCCGCTGCGGCGAGATGGACCGCATCCGCGCCTGGGAACAGCACGGCGTGCGCTATCGTGATTGCGTCAGCTGCGACTTCTTCGAGCAGGCAGCGATCGAGGACGAAACGACTGCCGAGCTGGAAACCCGCGTCAACCGCGAGCGCGAGGAGCAGCAGCGCAATACCATTCAGCCCGTGAGGATCCTCGACCCCAGGGGCCACTGAGCTTGGCGGGCACAACCATCCCCGGCACCGGGCAACTCTCTGCCAGGCGGCAACGCCTGGAACTGTTCGGCCTGGCGGCAGCGGCGGCCCTGTTGCTGTCACGCCCCGATCTCGCCACCCTGTTCGCCGGCCTGGGCCTGTTTCTGTGGGGCATGACCCTGCTGGAAGAAGCCATCAAGCGGCTCTCCGGCGGCACCCTTGACCGCTGGCTGCATGCCGCCACGCGCCACACCGGGCGAGCCATCGGGGTGGGCGCGCTGGCTACCGCCCTGGTCCAGTCCAGTTCGCTGGTTACCCTACTGGCGATGTCCTTCGTCAGCGCCGGCCTGATCGCCCTGCCCGGCGCCATCGCGCTGCTGTTCGGCGCCAACCTGGGCACGACCACGGGTGCCTGGTTGATCGCGGCATTCGGTCTGCGCTTCGATCTGGCGCACTACGCCATGCCGCTGCTCGCCCTCGGCCTGCTCGGTCGCTATCGGCTCAGCGGTGTCACGGTCGGCATCGCGGGGTTGCTGCTGGGCATCGGCCTGCTGTTCCTCGGCATCGACTTCATGAAACTGGGCTTCGAAAAGCTGGCAGGATGGGATTCGCCTTGATGCGCTGGGCGCCGACCGGCTGTGGCATTGGCCGCTGTTCGTGATGGTCGGCGTCGTCGCTACCGTGGTGATGCAGTCGAGCCATGCCACGCTGCTGCTCACCCTGACCGCCCTGGCCTCTGGCCAGCTGCCCTATCTGCCCGCACTGGCCATCGCCATCGGCGCCAATATCGGCACTACCGTGACTGCCGTGCTGGGCGCCTTGTCGGCGGGCGTCGCCGCGCGGCGCCTGGCCGGCGCTCACGTGATCTTCAATCTGGTGACCGCCGTGGTGGCACTGGCGCTGCTGGTACCGCTGGCCTGGCTGGTGGATGCCATCGCCGAGCTGGCGGGGCTGGCCGAAACGGCCTGGCCGCTCAAGCTGGCCTTGTTCCACACCCTGTTCAATTTGCTCGGCATCGTACTGATACTGCCCTGGATTTCACGCCTGGCCGCCTTTCTCGAGCGCCGCTTCCCCGAGCCTACGCGGCTGTTGCCGACCCAGGCGCGCTATCTCGATCCGGCGGCCCTCAATCACGCCGACACGGCCGTCAATGCCATGGAGCAGGAGTGCCGACGCCTCGACCGGCGCGCCTACCACCTGCTGTGCAGCGCCATCCTCATGCCCAGTGCGGAAGTGATCGGGCGCCCTCCCGAGCGTCGCAGCGTGGAGGCTCCCATCGCCCCCGACACCTGGCCACTGGTGAATGCTCGCTACCACGAGCGCATCAAGCCCCTGTTGACCGAGATTCTCACCTTCCAGGCACGTATCGACGTGCCGCTTACCGAAGCCCAGCAGCAACGCCTGGAAATGCTGCAATCGCGAACCTTACGAATGGTGGAAGCCCTGCGTTTCGGCGAAGTCCTGCAGCGAAGCCTGTTGCGCCACTCGGCGCGAATGAGCCCCTTGCGCGAGGCGCACGATGACCTGCGCCTGGCCGTGGCAACCGGCCTCAACCGGCTCGCCGATGAGCAGGAAGGCCAAACGATCGCCGCCCCCATCGATGAGGTCCGCCGCCATTGGCAGGAGGAGATGGCCAGGCGGCTCCGCTCCCACCATCTGGATCCCTGGCTCGCTTCCAGCCTGATGAACGACCTGCACCAGGCCAGCCGCCTGATAGCCGCCCTGGCGGAACCCTCTCCACCCTGAGTTCTGCATTCCAGATGATCGAAAGTGTGCGGATTTCCACATACCGCACCGGCTCGTGTGTGCGGGACTCCAGCCCCGACGCAGGCAGCAGGATTCGACCTTGGTCGAATCAGAGAACAGCAACGTATTGTTGTGGTTCGGTAAAAAAGAAAGTGGCACGCCACCTGCTATATCCCCTATGCCAAACGTTAGCCCGGCACTCACCGCGCCAGGGCACATTCTGCACCATACTGAATGTCCAGCGTGTCGAAAGGCCGCTGATGTATAACCACAAATGCAACGGAGATAGCCATGCGCAACGTCACTCCCAAAGTGCTCACCGGAACCCTGGCCAGCGCCCTTGTGCTCGCCGCGGCCTCGGCCTCGGCCCAGGATCGCTCCGACTGGCCGAGTAACTTCACCGTGGGCACAGCCAGCCAGGGTGGCACCTACTTCGTCTACGGTTCGGGCTGGGCCAATCTGATCGCCGACGAGCTGGGCATTTCCGGCGGCGGCGAAGTCACCGGCGGCCCCAACCAGAACCTGGCGCTGGTACACACCGGCGACATCGCCCTGGGTCTGACCACCATGGGCCCGGCCGCCGAGGCACTGGCCGGTGAGAGCCCGCTGGCCCCGGGCGTATCCATGGATAACGTCTGCGCACTCTTCCCGATGTACGAGACGCCTTTCTCCATTACCACGTTGGCAGATTCCGGCATCACCAGCATCTCGGAGATTCCCGACGGCGCTCGGATCGGCTTCGGCCCGGCGGCCTCCACCTCCGATACCTACTTCCCGCGCATCCTCGAAGAGCTGGGCGTGAATTTCGAGCGTCGCAACGGCGGCTGGAATGACCTGGGTGGGCAGTTGCAGGACGGGCTGCTGGACGTCATCGCCTTCGCCGCCGGCATCCCGGTCCCCGCGGTGAGCCAGCTCGAGGTGCAAACCGACGTGAACATCATCGAGTTCACCGAGGAAGAGCAGCAGCAGATCATCGAGAGCTTCCCGGTATCGGCCTTCCAGATCCCGGCCAGCACCTACGAAACTCTCGAAGAGGATGCTCGCGCCGTCTCCATGTGGAACTTCACCATTGCCGGCTGCGACTTGCCGGAAGACTTCATCTATGAAGTCACCAAGTTGAGCATGGAGAACAACGACCGCATGCGTGAGATCCACCGCAGCGCGGCCAACAGCATTCCCGAGAACCTCGACAAGAACAAGGTACTGCCCTTCCATCCGGGCGCCGTGCGTTGGTACGAGGAGAACGGCTACGAGATCCCCGCAGAGCGTAAGCTGAACTGAGGCACGCCTCGCTCCTGATGTCACGCCCTTTGCCGTCGCGGCAAAGGGCGTGACCGGCACTCTACCGTCCCACACCCGAGGGTTAATTCCCCATGAGCCACACACCCGACACCCGCCCCGGTGCGGATACAGATGCCGTCGACACGGTTCCAGAAAGTATTGCCGAGGGCGTCGACGAGGATATCGTCGAATCCAACCGTAGACTCTATGTCGGCTGGCACTGGCTGGTAGTCGCCGCCTTGGCCATCCTCTACTCCGGTTTCCATCTGTTCTCGCTGAACGTCTATCCGATGGAAACCTGGTCGTTCCGTATCGTGCATATCGCAGGCGCGCTCGTACTCGGCTATGCCCTCTATGCCGGAAGCCGTTTCGCCGACTCGGAAGGTACCGACCGTTCGCCCGCCTGGTTGGCCTGGACCAGCTACGCGCTGCTGATCCCTGCCGTTTACGCCCTGATCCAGGTCTTCTTGATGCAGCAGACGATCAGCGGCGGCGCCATGCGCATCGATCCCCAGATCGAGACCTGGCACTTCGGCTATCCCCTGTTGCTTGCCTCTGTCGGCGGCATCCTGCTTGCCTGGAGCTACCGTCAGGTGCGCGAAAAACTGTCGCCTGCCGACTTGGTGCTGATGGTCTGCGCCGTGGCCAGCGCCGGCTATCTGTTGGTGGTCTACAATACCCCGCTGCGTGCCTCCACCGGCACTTCCTTTGCCCCTGTCGGCATCACCTGGGCGGCTATCTCCGGATCGCTGCTGATTCTCGAGCTGACCCGTCGAGTCGCTGGCCTGGCCTTGGTGACCATTTCCGCCATTTTTCTGCTCTATGTATTCGCCGGCCCCTACCTGCCGGGCTTTCTCGGCTACCCGGGCCTGTCGATGCACCGCTTCTTCAGCCAAGTGTATACCGACGCCGGCATTCTCGGGCCGACCACGGCGGTATCGTCGACCTATATCATCCTGTTCATCATCTTCGCCGCCTTCCTGCAGGCCTCGAAGGTCGGTGACTACTTCGTCAACTTCGCTTTCGCTGCCGCCGGCCGCGCCCGCGGCGGCCCCGCCAAGGTGGCGATCTTCGCTTCCGGCCTGATGGGCATGATCAACGGCACCAGCGCCGGCAACGTCGTCTCCACCGGCTCGCTGACCATTCCCCTGATGAAGAAGGTGGGCTACCCGGGCCGTAGCGCCGGCGCCATCGAGGCAGCTGCCTCCACCGGCGGTCAGATCATGCCGCCGATCATGGGTGCCGGCGCCTTCATCATGGCCGAGGTGACCGGGATTCCCTACACCGAGATCGCCGTGGCGGCACTGATCCCGGCGATCCTCTACTTCGCCTCGATCTACTTCATGGTGGACTTCGAGGCGGCCCGCAAGGGCATGCGCGGCATGCGCAAGGATGAGATTCCGCAGTTCCGTCGCCTGGTCAAGCAGGTCTATCTGTTCGCCCCGATCATCATCCTGATCGCTGCACTGTTCATGGGCTATTCGGTGATCCGCGCCGGCACCCTGGCCACCGCCTCGGCCGCTGTGGTGAGCTGGCTCTCACCCAACAAGATGGGCCCGGCGGCCATTCTCAGGGCGCTGCAGCTGGCAGGCGTGATGGCAATCCAGATCATCGCCGTGTGTGCCTGTGCCGGCCTCATCGTCGGTGTGATCTCGCTGACTGGCGTCGGCGCGCGCTTCTCCTCGCTGCTGCTGGGTCTCGCCGGTGTCAGCCAGCTGCTGGCGCTGTTCTTCGCCATGTGTATCAGCATTCTGCTGGGGATGGGCATGCCGACCACGGCGGCCTATGCCGTGGCAGCCTCGGTGGTTGCCCCCGGCCTGATCAATATCGGCATTCAGCCGCTGGTGGCACACTTCTTCGTGTTCTACTTCGCGGTGGTCTCGGCGATCACTCCCCCGGTGGCATTGGCGTCCTACGCGGCGGCAGGCATCTCCGGCGATAATGCCATGTCTACCTCCGTGGCATCGTTCAAGATCGGCCTCGCCGCCTTCATCGTGCCGTTCATGTTCTTCTACAGCCCGGCCATGCTGATGGAAGGTTCATGGTTGCAGATCCTGCGTGTCGGCGTCACCGCGACGCTGGGCATCGTGCTGCTTTCCGCGACCGTGCAGGCCTGGTTCTTCGGGCCGGTGAAGGCCTGGATGCGCCTGGTGATGTTCATCGGTGCGCTGTTCCTCATCTATGGCGGCATCTATACCGATATCGCCGGCCTCGCCATCGGCGCGCTGCTGTTCTTGTTCCAGCGCAGCACCCACGGGGGCGGTGCCAAGCCCGTCACCTCGAGCTGATGCTTTCGACACCCGCATGACGAGAAGGGCCCCGCCACATGGCGGGGCCCTTCTTCTTTCAGGATATTGTGGCCTCAGCGGCCGATGGCTCAGGACTCGATTGCACCGCAAGCCATGCGGCTGCCGCCGCCGCCCAGCGGCTTGGGCTCATCCGAATAGTTGTCGCCTCCTTCATGAATCATCAGGCTGCGCCCCTGCATGTCCTCGACGGTTAGCCGCGGCGCCAGTACCGGCAGGGTGGCGTTACCGTCCTCGTCGACGATCAGCACCGGCAGGTCGCCGAGGTGGCCATTGCCGTAAGGGCCCTCGTGACTACCGGTGTCTTCGGGGTCGTAATGACCGCCCGCCTTCGCGGCCGCCTGCATCTCGCCCGAGTCGTTCTCGCCCGGCTCGCAGCTGGCATTCTCATGCACGTGGAAACCGTAGACACCGGGAGGCAGTTCGCTCAGGTCAGGGGTGAGCAGCAGGCCGTGATCGGTATCCTCGAACGAAATGGTCCCGATGGCGTCCTCGATCCCATCGGCCGTCACCAGGTTCATCTCGACCTCCTGCCCCTGCTGGGCCTGAGCAGCTCCCGCAGCGAGCAGCAGGAAGGTGGCGGTGACTCCTGTCAGTTTGGCATGGCGCATCTGGCGTCCTCCTGTTCCTTGATCCATGGACGTGCAGGAACAGGCTAGCTCCAGATTCAGCGTGCTGCCAGAGAGCCGCCAAGGTTATCGAGAATCTTCAGGCACGGGTCGGCCTGGTTGAGGGTGTAGAAATGCAGACCGGGGGCACCGCCCTCGAGCAGGCGCTGACACAGGCGGGAGACGACCTCCGAGCCGAACTGGGCAATGGCCTCGCTGTCGTCGCCATAGGCCTCGAGCTGCTTGCGGATCCAGCGCGGGATCTCGGCACCGCATGCGTCGGAGAAACGCGCCAGCTTGGTATAGTTGGTGATCGGCATGATCCCGGGGACGATGGGCGCCTCGACGCCGAGTGCGCGTGCGCGCTCGACGAAGTGAAAATAGGCATCGGCCGAGAAAAAATACTGCGTGATGGCCAGGTTCGCCCCGGCCTTCACCTTACGGGCGAAGTTTTCGAGATCGCGTTCGAAGCTGGGCGCCTGGGGGTGGGATTCGGGATAGGCTGCCACGGCTATCTCGAAGTGATCGCCGGTTTCCTCACGAATGAACTCCACCAACTCGTTGGCATAGCGCAGTTCACCCATGCCCCCCATGCCCGAGGGAAGATCCCCACGCAGTGCCACGAGGCTGTCGATGCCATCCTCGCGATACTGGGCCAGCAGGTCACGCAGCTGGGCCTTCTCACTGCCGATGCAGGAAAGATGCGGTGCGGTAGTGATGCCCGCCTCGCGAACGCTTTTCACGGTGTGCAGGGTGCGCCCTTGGGTGGAACCGCCGGCCCCATAGGTCACGGAAAAGAAACGTGGCTGGCGCTCGGCCAGAGCGTCGCGCACCCCCATCAGTTTCTCGCGCCCCGCCTCGGTGTTGGGCGGGAAAAATTCGAAACTGATGCCAAGCGGGTACGACGAGCTCATGAGAACCTCTCTTCTGTGTCAGGTGCCACCGCGCCGACGCTCTGAACGGCAGTGCCAAGCGACCATGGCGGATAGCGATATTCTGCCGCCGCCGCTGGCACCTGACCAATGAAAAGTTCCACGCTGCTACATGAGCTTGAGTCATGATGGTCTCTGGATCGTCCCTGCGACTGCAGGGCATCAAACTTCGCTAACAAAACTTCGCGACCGCCGCATTGACCTTGGCGCGAGTGACGGCGACGCTGAGAATTAGTGATGTCAGCGCCGGGGCACGGACTGCCCGGGCGGGACCGAACCGGATGAGGAGGATCGCCAATGACACAGGATCTCATCACCGGCACCGCCCTCTTCGACGACGAGGGCAAGCAGGTCGGCAAGGTAGCCGATACGAGCGATAGCGAGAAGGTGGGCATCATCACCGAGACCGGCAGCCGCTTCTGGGTACCGAAGCAGTTGATTGCCTACCGCGACAGGCGCTGGATGCTGGAACCAGGTTACACCGAGATATCGCCCACCGAGGCCGCAGCACAGCAGGAGGAGCGCGACTTGGACGAAGCCAACGCAGAAACCTTTCCTGCCAGCGATCCGCCCTCTTTCACCTTGGGCGACGAGGGCAAGGGAAGCTGATGCCACCAGGACGACGGGGAGAGTGACATGGACAGATCACACCAAGAGCGAACACCGACGCAGAGCACCGAGATTCCCGAAGGACAGCGCGAAAAGCTGCGTGATGGGGCACGGCGCCTGACCGAACGCGACGCCCCTGACGCAGAGTCTGCCGGTCGCAAGGGGGGACGTGACTCCCCCGCTCAGGATGATGTCTACCGTCCCGATGCTAACGTCGACGACCAGAAGCATAGCGCCAGGAAGCCCGGTGTCGATACCCGACGCGAAACCACCCCGGTAGGCGGCGCCCAGGTGGTACGGGACAAGACCGCCCACAAGGATAACATCGACGCGCAGGCCGAACGGGCCAGATCGCGCCGTCGCAACGGCTGATCGCATCGTTCTGCGCCGGGGTCGTTGATCGGCGACGCTGACAGCCGTGCCGACAACAGGCATCATATCGTCTTTCGGCGGTGGACTGATGCGCGATGATCGACCCTGGCGCCCTGCTGGGCCCTCTGTGGACACTGCTGGCCTTCGTCGGCCTGGGCTGGCTCGCTGCCCGGCGGCTGGCCATCGACCCTCGTCCCATCGCCACCCTGCTGATCTATCTCATCGCCCCGATCACCTTTTTTCGCGGACTGCTGCTGGGCGAGCCCACCCCGCACTACCTGTTGCTGACCCTGGCGCTCTTCCTGCTGGCAAGCCTGGTCGCCGCCGCGATCAATCCGCTGGCGAGACGCTTCCTGCCTCCTCAGGAGAGCGCCGTGCTGGCCTTCTCCTCCGGTACCGGCAATACCGGCTACTTCGGCCTGCCGATCGCCATGGTCCTGCTGCCTCCGGAAGGCGTGACGCTGTACCTGTTCTGTCTGCTCGGCGTGACGCTCTACGAGTTCACGGTCGGCTTCTATATCAGTGCACGTGGCCAGTTCTCGGTGCGCCAGAGCCTGGCCAAGATCGTGAGGCTGCCGCTGATCTATGCCTTTCTCGCCGCGCTGCTGGTCAGTGGCCTCGGCATTACGCTACCCACCGCGCTGATGGACAGCCTGGCGGTATTTCCCTCCACTTATACGCTGCTCGGCATGATGATCATCGGCATGACCCTGGGGCGGGTCGCGATTCGCGAGATCGACCTGCGCTTCATGCTCGGCTGCGTGGTGATCCGCTACCTGTTGTGGCCGTGGCTGATGCTTGTCGTCGTGCTGCTACTGCAGACGCTGTTGCCCCTGGCCAACGAACTGGCCCTGGCGCTGCTGCTGATCGGCGTGGTGCCAATGGCCGCCAACGTGGTGGTAGTTGCCATGGAGCTCGGCATCAGACCGGAGAAGGGCGCCCTGGCGGTGCTGGTCACCACCTTGGCCGCCCCGCTGCTGATTCCACTCTACCTGGGACTGCTCATGTCGCTGGCCGGGCTGTAGGTGGTGGAGAGTCAACCCAAGGCCGGCTCGACAAGAACCCGTCGACCCGACTCGCGCTGTCGCAACCGCTGCAGATAGGCCACCAGCACCGGACACTCGGCCAGCAGCCGCTCAGCGCCGGGCAGGCCTGCAAGATAGTCCAGCATGGGAGCAGCGATGGCGTCGGCGATGCTGAACGTATCGCCAACCAGGAAGGCGTGCCCATCCAACTCCGCTTCGAGGAGCGCCAGCATGCGCACGACCTCCGGTTCGGCGTCTCGCACCCGCTCCATGCGCACGCTGCCGTTTTCGCCCTTGGGAAAGGCGTACTCCAGCAGGTAGCGGCGCACCAGTGCCTGATCGACATAGATCGACAGCGCCTGGCTCCACTGATCCACACGCGCACGCTGCCAGGCATCCACAGGCAGCAAGGCAGGCCCGTCGAAGACGGCATCGAGATAGCGACAGATGGCCGTCGTCTCGAACAAGTGGCGCTCGCCATGCCGCAGTACCGGCACCTTGGCGAATGGGTGCAGAGCAAGGTGCTGCTCCCCACCGAAGTCGAGCGGCTCGCCCTCGAGGTCGAAACCCAGGGTATAAGGTATGCCCTTCTCCTCACAGCACAGCTGCACGCTGCGCACGAAGTTGCTGAACTGCGGCCCCACGAGATGCACGCTTGTGCTCATGTCGCTCTCCGGTCGATGGGTCAACGGAACGTACCGTTACCCTAACGCTCGCCACCATATGTTCAAGGACATATAGTAACGGGAGACTGCCCCGAGACAGCGATGAGGAGTTCTCATGCCCTGGAGCGAAGACCACAAGTCACAGACTCGTGTGCGCATCCTGGAAGCCGCGGCGCGAAGCTTCACCCGTCACGGCTTCGACGGCGCCAGTATCGATGACATCATGCGTCAGGCGGGGCTGACCCGCGGCGCTTTCTATGCCCATTTCGACTCGAAGGGTGAACTCTATGCCAGGGCGTTGCGCTATGCCGCCCGGGAAGGCGTCGCCAGGGTTGGACTGGAGTCTGACCCAAGGGCCCGCATGGCGCTGTACCTCAGCGAGACTCACCTGCGTAGCGAAGGCCTGCTTTGCCCGCTGGCCTGCCTGGTCAGCGACGTTGCCCAGCAGGACGAGCAGGTACGCGATACTTACACGCGCTTGCTGGAGGGTTTCATCGCCTTCTATGCCGGTCAGCCTGACCCGAACAGCCCGGCCCGGCGTCAGGCATTGCAGCAGGCGGTGACGATGATCGGCGGCATGGCCATCGCTCGCACCCTTACCGACCCGGCGCTTGCCGATGAACTGCTCGAGGCCTGTCGTGAGCTGGCCGCCTCGCTGCTGCCGGAGCAGGCATCGTGGTCCATGCCCTCCGATGCCTGACATACCGGACAATGACGAAGCCCATCTAGAAGTGGGCCAACCTGTTGGTCGATGATGAGTCACGCTCGAGGCAAGGCGGCTCAGTGCGATGCCATGGCGATGCAGGCTTCGGCGCAGCGGTGGCACGCCTCGGCGCACTGCTGGCAGTGGTCGGTCTCATGCTTGGCACATTCGTCACCGCAGGCCTTGCAGACATCGGCACAGAGCCGGCAGAGCTGGTTGGCGTACTCGCTGCCCTGGGCCATGAAGGAGGCGGCCAGCCGGCAGATCTGCGCACACTGCATATCCAGGCGGATGCACTCCGCCATCATCTTGACGTCATCCTCCTGCAAGCATGAAGTCGCGCAGCGGTCGCAGTAGGCGGCACAGACATGGCAGGCTTCGATACACGACTTGTAGTGACCAAAATCCATCTCGTTCACTCCTATGGTCGTTTGCTGGAACTCGAAGGCGCGCTGTCACAGTGGCGCCTCGAGTACCCAAAAGCTAGTCAAGGGCCCCCGTCCCCACAAGCGACGCTACATAACATCACCGACCATACGACGAACGCCGCCCACAGGGCGGCGTTCGAGAAGTTGACCAACGGCGACAATCGTCCAGGCTGTCTCCCGCCACCCTGGCGACAATGTCGCCGCTAGCGGTCCTGTCAGTAGCGGTAGGCGTCCGGCTTGTAGGGCCCCTCCATCGGAACCCCGGTGTACTCCGCCTGCTGCTCGGTCATGCGCGTGAGCACGCCGCCAAAGCCCTCGACCATGTAGCGGGCGACTTCCTCGTCGAGATGGCGCGGCAGCACGGTCACCGCCAGGCCGCCCTGCTTCTCGGCCGGAGGCAGGTCGGCAAAGCGCTGCTGATAGAGATGGATCTGCGCCAGCACCTGATTGGCGAAGGAGCCGTCCATCACCCGCGACGGATGGCCGGTGGCGTTGCCCAGGTTAACCAGGCGCCCTTCGGAAAGCAGCAGCAGGTAGTTGCTGCTGGCGGGATCGAAGTCACCCGGCGTGCTGTCGCGATAGACCTTGTGCACCTGGGGTTTGACTTCCTCCCAGTGCCAGTGGCGACGCATGAAAGCGGTGTCGATCTCGTTGTCGAAGTGACCGATGTTGCACACCACCGCGCCGGGCTTGAGCGCCTCGAGCATGGCGGCATCGCAGGCCTCGATATTACCGGTGCAGGTCACTACCAGGTCGATGCGCGCGAGCAACGACCGGTCGACGCTCTCCTTGCCGCGGTTGAGGCCATCGACATAGGGCGACACCACTTCATAGCCGTCCATGCACGCCTGCATGGCACAGATCGGGTCGATCTCGGCGACCTTGACGATCATGCCCTCCTGACGCAGCGAGGCCGCCGAGCCCTTGCCCACGTCGCCGTAGCCCATCACCAGCGCCTGCTTGCCCGCCAGCAGGTGGTCGAGGCCACGCTTGATGGCATCGTTGAGCGAATGGCGGCAGCCATACTTGTTGTCGTTCTTCGACTTGGTCACGGCGTCGTTGACATTGATCGCCGGCACCCGCAGGGTGCGATCGCGCAACATCTCCTGCAGGCGATGCACGCCGGTGGTGGTCTCCTCGGAAATCCCGTGGATGGCGTCGAGCAGCTCGGGGCGCTTGTCGTGAAGCAGTGCGGTGAGGTCGCCGCCGTCATCGAGCACCATGTTGGGCGTCCAGCCGTCGGGCCCTTCCACGGTCTGCTCGATACACCACCAGAACTCCTCCTCCGTCTCGCCTTTCCAGGCGAACACCGGTATGCCGGCGGCGGCGATGGCAGCGGCGGCGTGATCCTGAGTCGAGAAGATGTTGCACGACGACCAGCGCACCGAGGCGCCGAGGTCGATCAAGGTCTCGATCAGCACCGCCGTCTGGATCGTCATGTGGATACAGCCGGCGATGCGCGCACCGGCCAGCGGCTGCTCATCGCGGTACTTGGCGCGTATCTTCATCAGCGCCGGCATCTCGGTCTCGGCGATGCGAATCTCCCGCCGTCCCCAGTCGGCCAAGGAAAGATCGGCAACCTTGTGGTCCTGCGTGGCGGCGTTGGCACTTGCCATGGCTGTCATCGTCATACTCCATTCCGGGGAATGGGCGCCGTTGCGTCTGCGATGTCCCTGTCCGAGCCTCGCGCCGAGTCGTCATACCCGTGCGCTGCAGCGCCCCTCGGACAGCAGCAACAGGAATCGACCCACGCGGAGCCGACCCTTGAGAGTTCACTACAGCAGGCGCGTTTTTTCAATCCGAACGATTCAGCGGAGCGGGAGAACAGCGAGAGAAAAAAGAGGCGGCCCGAAGGCCGCCTCTCTCGTGGATGACATCAGCAGGTTAGGAATTGGTCTCTTCGTCGGCCATCTCGTCGCCGGCTTCCTCGAGCTCGTCGGTCGCTTCCTCGGTTTCCTCGGCGGCTTCGTCTTGAGCCTCCTCGGCTTCCGCTGCAACCTCGTCACCAGCCTGTTCGGTCTCCTGAGCCATTTCGTCGGCGGCTTCCTCGGTCTCTTGCATCGCCTCGTCACCGGCCTGCTCGGCTTCCGCAGCCGCCTCTGAGGTCTCTTCGGCAATCGCGTCGCCCGCCTGTTCGGCTTCCTCGGCCAGCTCATCACCGGCCTGCTCCATGTCGTCACCGGCTTCCTCGAGCTGCTCGCCAGCGTCGCCGGAATCTTCCTGCTCGGTGACTGGCTCTTCGGTCATCTCGGTATCGGCAGCCTCATCATCATCCCCGCAGCCGGCCAGCAGTGCGCCCGACAGGATGAGCGACGCGATCAAGGTAACCTTGCGCTTTTCCATGCTACTTCCTCCTATATTTCTGCGATTGACAGCCACTGTGCTCTTTCAGGGTAGCTGGGTTGTGGCTGGCACAACAAGCGTCCCCGACGCCCCAGATGCCGTCTCTACCACGCGCATGAGCGAGACGGCGCGAGACACGCGAGCATGCGGCTTGTCGTGCTACAGCCCCGCCGCCTGACGCAGCGCCGCGGCGCGGTCGGTGCGCTCCCAGGGAAAGGCGGTGAACGTCTCGGTATGCTCCTGGCCGTTGGTGTCCGTCCAGCTGTAGCTGGCCTCGAACGGTTCGCGGCCGAAGTGGCCGTAGGCCGCCGTGAGCTGGTACATGGGGTGGAGCAGATCGAGCATGCGGGTGATGGCAAAGGGACGCAGGTCGAAGTGCTCGCGCACCAGTTCGATGATGCGCGCCTCGTCCACCTTGCCGGTGCCGAAGGTATTGATCGACACCGAGGTGGGCTCGGCCACACCGATGGCGTAGGAGACCTGGATCTCGCACTTGTCGGCAAGCCCGGCGGCCACGACGTTCTTGGCCACGTAGCGGCCGGCATAGGCGGCGCTGCGATCGACCTTGGAAGGATCCTTGCCGGAGAAGGCGCCGCCGCCGTGGCGCGCCATGCCGCCGTAGGTATCGACGATGATTTTGCGCCCGGTCAGGCCGCAGTCGCCCACCGGGCCGCCGATGACGAACTTGCCGGTAGGGTTGATATGGAACTTGGTCGACTCGGAGAGCCACTCGGCGGGGATCACCTCCTCGATGATCTCGCGCCTGACCATCCGCCGCAGCTCCTCCTGGTCGATCTCAGGGGCGTGTTGGGTCGACAGCACCACCGCCTCGACGCCGCAGGGCTGGCCCGCCTCGTCGTAGCGGAAGGTGATCTGGCTCTTGGCATCCGGGCGCAGCCACGGCAGCAGGCCGTGCTTGCGCAGCTCGGCCTGGCGTTCCACCAGGCGATGCGCGTAGTGGATCGGCGCCGGCATGAACGAGTCGGTCTCGTTGGTGGCGTAGCCGAACATCAGGCCCTGGTCGCCTGCGCCCTGATCCTCGGGCTTGCTGCGATCGACCCCCTGGGCAATATCCACGCTCTGCTTGCCGATCAGGTTGAGCACGCCGCAGGTCTCGCCGTCGAAGCCGACCTCCGAGGAGGTATAGCCGATATCGATGATCACCTGGCGCACCAGCTCCTCCAGATCGACCCAGGCAGTCGTGCTGATCTCGCCGGCAACGATCGCCACGCCGGTCTTGACCAGCGTCTCGCAGGCCACTCGGGCGTGCTTGTCGCGCGCGATGATGGCGTCCAGCACCGCATCGGAGATCTGGTCGGCAATCTTGTCCGGATGCCCTTCGGATACGGATTCGGAGGTGAACAGGGAGTATTCGCTCATGCGTGTCGACCCTTCTGTGTATCGGCAAAGCGCAGCGGTGCCGCCGAACGGAAACGGCGGCCCTCGAGCTGCATGCGCTCCGGCTTCCTGCCTGATAGGCATGCAGCACCATGGGGTCCCGAGTTTACATGCTGCCACCCGGGGAGGCACCCGTCATTTGATGCACGGCGGCAAGTCGGCGACAATAGGCGGCCGAATTCGACCGCGCCGTACCTTCCTGCGGCGCCCAGCCAGAACGCTACCGGCAGGCCCGGCAGGCCGCCGTTGACTTGCCCCATTCTGCCGCAGGCGAGGAGCTAACCCAACATGCCATCCCGTTTCGAACTGGCCAATGCCATTCGCGCCCTGTCCATGGATGCCGTACAGAAGGCCAAGTCCGGCCATCCCGGCGCCCCGATGGGCATGGCAGACATCGCCGAAGTGCTGTGGAACGACTACCTCAAGCACAACCCCAACGACCCGAAATGGCCCGACCGCGACCGCTTCGTGCTGTCCAACGGCCACGGCTCGATGCTGCTCTACTCCCTGCTGCACCTGACCGGCTACGAGCTGGAACTCGAGCAGCTGCGCAACTTCCGCCAGCTGCACGCCAAGACCGCCGGCCACCCCGAGTTCGGCTACGCGCCGGGCATCGAGACCACCACCGGCCCGCTGGGCCAAGGCCTGGCCAATGCCGTGGGCATGGCCATCGCCGAGAAGACCCTGGCGGCCCAGTTCAACCGCCCCGGCCACACCATCGTCGATCACCAAACCTACTGCTTCGCCGGCGACGGTTGCATGATGGAGGGCATCTCCCATGAGGTGGGCTCGCTGGCCGGCACCCTGGGGCTGGGCAAGCTCACGGTGTTCTACGACGACAACGGCATCTCCATCGACGGCGAGGTCGAGGGCTGGTTCACCGACGACACCGCCAAGCGCTTCGAAGCTTACGGCTGGCACGTGGTGCCCAACGTCGATGGCCACGACCCCGAGCAGATCAAGGCGGCCATCGAACTGGCGCGCAGCCATGAAGAGAAGCCGAGCCTGATTATCTGCAAGACCATCATCGGCTTCGGCGCGCCCAACAAACAAGGCAAGGAAGAGTGTCACGGCGCACCGCTGGGCGACGAAGAAGTTGCCGCTGCACGCAAGCAGCTCGACTGGCCGCACGCGCCGTTCCATGTGCCCGAGCCGATCTACCAGGCCTGGGATGCCCGCGAGCAGGGCAAGACCCAGCAGGACGACTGGCAGGCGCGCTTCGCCCGTTATCGCGACGAACATCCGGAACTCGCCCGAGATTTCTCCCGCCGCACCCAGTGCCAGCTGCCGGCGGAGATCACCAGCGAGGCGTTCATCGAAAAGATGCAGGAGCAAGGCGAGACCATCGCCACGCGCAAGGCCTCGCTGCTATGCCTCAACGAACTCGGCCCGCAGCTGCCCGAGCTGCTTGGCGGTAGCGCCGACCTCGCCCCCTCCAACCTCACCTTCTGGAGCGGCGCCAAGCCGATCTCGCGGGAGAATCCGAGCGGCAACTACCTGCACTACGGCGTGCGCGAGTTCGGCATGGGCGCGATCATGAACGGCATCGTGCTGCACGGCGGCTTCATCCCCTACGGCGCCACCTTCCTGATCTTCATGGAGTACATGCGCAACTCGGTGCGCATGGCGGCGCTGATGGGCAAGCGTGCCATCTATGTGTTCACCCACGACTCCATCGGCCTGGGCGAGGACGGCCCCACCCACCAGCCGATCGAGCAGCTGACCAACCTGCGCACCACGCCCAACCTGTGCACCTGGCGCCCCTGCGACGCGGTCGAGACCGCCGCCGCCTGGGATGCCGCGATCAAGCGCAACTCCGGCCCCACCGCGCTGGTGCTGTCGCGCCAGAACCTGCCCCACCAGGAGCGCAGCAAGCAGCAGCTGGCCGAGATCCAGCGCGGCGCCTATGTTCTCAAGGACAGTGTGCTCAAGGACAGTGAAGGCACCCCCGAGCTGATCCTGATCGCCACCGGCTCCGAGGTCGGCCTGGCGATGGACGCCGCCGCCGAACTGGAGAACCAGGGCCGCGCGGTGCGCGTGGTCTCGATGCCCTCGGCCTACCGCTTCGACGGCCAGGACGCCGAGTACCGCGAGAAAGTGCTGCCGCGCGCGGTGACCAAGCGTATCGCCATCGAAGCCGGCCACGCCGACTACTGGTACAAGTACGTGGGTCTCGACGGCCGCGTGATCGGCATGACCACTTACGGCGAGTCGGCCCCGGCGGGCGACCTGTTCAAGCACTTCGGCTTCACCAAGGAGAATGTGCTCGAAAAGGCCAATGAGCTGCTGGGCTAACTTCCTGACCCAGCACTGAGCGGCATGGAAGAAGGGCACGACCTCACGGTCGTGCCCTTCTGCTTTGGCGGGTATGCCCGATGACGTTCAGGCCACCGTCACGCTCTTGTCGAGATAGACGTCCTGAATGGCCTGGAGCAGCTCGACGCCCTCGGTCATGGGCTTCTGGAACGCCTTGCGCCCCGAGATCAGGCCCATGCCGCCGGCACGCTTGTTGATTACCGCAGTGCGCACCGCTTCGCCCATGTCCGAATGGCCCTTGGAGCCACCGCCGGAGTTGATCAGTCCGGCGCGGCCCATGTAGCAGCACGCCACCTGGTAGCGAGCCAGGTCGATGGGATGCTCGGAGGTCAACTCGCTGTAGACCTTGGCGTGAGTGTGACCGAAGCCGATGTCCTGGTAGCCGCCGTTAGTCTCGGGCAGCTTCTGTTTGACGATGTCGGCCTTGATGGTCGAGGCGAGGTGGTTGGCCTGGCCGGTGAGGTCGGCCGCCACGTGGTAGTCCTTGCCCTCGTGCTTGAATGCGGGATTGCGCAGGTAGGCCCACAGTACCGTGGCCATGCCGAGCTGGTGCGCCCGCTCGAAGGCTTCGCTGATCTCCATGATCTGGCGGCGGCTCTCGGGCGAGCCGAAGTAGATGGTGGCACCCACCGCCACGCAGCCCATGTCGTGAGCCTGCTCCACCTCCGCGAACAGGGTCTGGTCGTACATCGCCGGATAGCTCAGCGTCTCGTTGTGGTTAAGCTTGAGCATCATCGGGATGCGATGGGCGTAGCGGCGCGCCACGGAAGAGAGCACGCCCAGGGTGGAGGCCACGCCGTTGCAGCCACCCTCGATGGCCAGCTCGACGATGTTGGCCGGGTCGAAGTAGCGTGGGTTGGGGGCGAAGGAGGCCCCGGCGGAGTGCTCGATGCCCTGGTCCACCGGCAGCAGGCTGAGGTAGCCGGTGCCCGCCAGCCGGCCGTGGTCGAACAGCGCCTGCAGGCTGCGCATCACCGCCGGGCTGCGGTCGCTGTCGGCCACCACACGGCTGACGAAGTCGGGCCCGGGCAGGTGCAGCTGTTCGCGGGGAAAGCCACGGCAGCGGTGATCGAGCAGGTAGTCGGCGTCGTCACCCAGCAGTTGGGGTATGTCGGTCATGTCTTCCTCTCCATGGTGTCGTGAATCGCTATTCCCAGCGTAGTGAAAACCGTACCGAGCGTGTGCCCTGCTTGCAAACGGAAGCGCCCTTCCCGTACGGGAAGGGCGCCAGTCGGGCTTCGCTCAGGCCGCCCTGACCTCGATACGGCGGCGCTGGTGCGATGGCTTCTTGGGTAGCCGCAAATGCAGCACGCCCTTGTCGATGCGCGCCTCGATGGCGTCACCATCGATCTCGTGGCTGAGCGTGAAGCGGCGCGCGAATCGCTGAGCCCGGACTTCGGCATAGATGGCCGTCATGCGCTCGGGCATCTCCAGGCGAATCTCAGCTTCCAGGCTCAGCATGTTGTTGTCCACCTCGATGCTCAGCGACTCCGGTGTGACCCCGGGAAGGTCGGCTACCAGGTGCAGGGCGTTACCCTCCTCGTAAATGTCGACCGGTGGCTGCAGCGCCCGATCACGCTCGCCGCGGGAGTCTTCGCCCCCCTGTACACGGGGCTGACGGGTCGATTGCTGCCGAGTGATCTCGTTCATTGCCGTTCACCTCCTTCTGCTCGACATCATGCCGACTGGATCTCGATACGCCTCGGCTTGAGCTCCTCACGCTTGGGCAGCGTGATCTCGAACACGCCGTTGCGCCAGCGCGCCTCGGCCCGGTCGGCATCGAGCCCTTCGGGCAGGGCAATGGAGCGAGTGAAGCTTCCGCCTGCGCGCTCGCGACGAAAATAGGGACGCCGCGCATCGCCCTCCGTCTCGTCGGTGGCGACCTTGCGTTCCCCCTGCACGGTCAGGACATTGTCCTGAAGGCTGAGTTCGAGATCGCCTGCCGCAAGGCCTGCGGCAAAGACGTAGACCCGCACCGCATCGTCGGTGCGTCCGATATTGATCATCGGGAAGGTACCGCGCGGTACCGCACGGATATCGGTCGCCCCAGGCTCCGGGAATACCTCGTCCAGCCATTCCCGAAACCAGTCCACACTCCAGGGAGACCCGGTATCGAAACGCCTGAGATCTCCGAACATGACGAACACCTCCTACGCTTTTCATCACCAGGAAACGGGATGCCGAATTCGGCAACCACACCGGCCGACGACGTCCCGTAAAGAACAAATAGGGGCTAGCGGCGGGCTTTCAAGGCCCCGCGACACGCATCCGCGAGCCGGGACGTCGCGCCGCTTTTGCGGTAGAATCCCCGCTTTCCGTTCGAGGAGAGCCAGGCAAGCATGGCCCAGCGCATCGCCATCAATGGATACGGTCGAATCGGTCAGTGTGTACTGCGCGCACTGGTCGAGCGCCAGCGCGAACGGGCCGCGGCATCGCCGAGCGCCCCCTCCCTGGAAGTCGTGGCGATCAACGAGCTCTCCGACCTGGACACCATCGCCTACCTGACCCGTTACGACACCACCCACGGCCGCTTCCCCGGCCGGGTCGACACGACCGACGGCCGTCTGATCGTCGACGACCGCTCCATCACGGTGCTGAACGAGTCCGACCCGACTCGCCTGCCCTGGGCCGAGCTCGGCATCGACCTGGTGCTGGAGTGCTCGGGCAGCTTCAAGGATCGCGCCACCGCCGAACGTCACCTCGCTGCGGGCGCCGGGCGCCTGCTGTTTTCCCAGCCCGCCGAGAGCGATGTCGACACCACCATCGTGTGCGGCATCAACGACGACGAACTGGCGGCCGAACAGCGCATCGTCTCGGCGGCCTCGTGCACCACCAACTGCCTGGTGCCGGTACTCACCGTGCTCGACGAAGCCCTGGGCATCGAGCACGGCGTAACCACCACCGTGCACTCGGCAATGAACGACCAGCCGGTGATCGACGCCTACCACCAGACCGACCTGCGCCTGACGCGCTCGGCGATGCATTCCATCGTGCCTGTCGACACCAGCCTCGCCCGCGGCATCAACCGCCTGATGCCGCACCTGGCCGGGCGCTTCGAGTGCCTGCACATGCGCGTGCCAACGATCAACGTCTCGGCCATGGACATGGCGATCTGCGTGCGCCGCGACACCTCGGCCGCCGAGGTCAACGCCCTGCTGCGCGAGGCCAGTGCCGGCCCGCTGTCCGGGCTGCTCGGCTACAGCGAGGAGCCCACGGCCTCGGTCGACTTCAACCACGACCCCCGCTCGGGTATCGTTGACGCCACTCAGACCCGGGTGGCGGGAAACCGCCTGATCAAGCTGCTGTGCTGGTTCGATAACGAGTGGGGCTTCGCCAACCGCATGCTCGACGTCGCCCAGCGCATGGCGGCGCTTCCCGCGGTGCCCCGGCTTCGAATTCCCCATCAAGGAAAGGAAGACGCCTGATGAACGTGCTCAAGATGACCGACCTCGACCTGCGCGGCAAGCGCGTGCTGATCCGCGAGGACCTGAACGTACCCGTCAAGCACGGCAAGGTAACCAGCGACGCTCGCCTACGGGCCAGCCTGCCAACCATCCAGGCGGCCATGGAGGCCGGCGCCAAGGTAATGCTGATGAGCCATCTGGGCCGCCCCACCGAGGGCGAACCGGCCGAGGAGTTCTCGCTGGCCCCGGTGGCCGAGCGCCTCGGCGAGCTGCTCGGCCGCCCGGTGCGGCTGGTCGAGGAGTACCTCGACAGCGCCCAGGACCTGGCCGACGGCGAAGTGGTGCTGCTCGAGAACGTGCGCTTCAACCAGGGCGAGAAGAAAGACGACGAGACCCTCGCGCAGCAGTACGCCGCGTTGTGCGACATCTTCGTCATGGACGCCTTCGGCACCGCCCACCGCGCCCAGGCCTCGACCCACGGCGTGGCGCGTTTCGCCCCGCAGGCCTGCGCTGGCCCGCTGCTCGCCGCCGAACTCGATGCGCTGGAGAAGGCGTTGGCCACGCCCAAGCGGCCGATGGTCGCCATCGTCGGCGGCTCCAAGGTCTCAACCAAGCTCGAGGTACTCAACGCCCTCTCCGACAAGTGCGATCAGCTCATCGTCGGCGGCGGCATCGCCAACACCTTCATCGCCGCGGCCGGCCACAACGTCGGCAAGTCGCTGCATGAAGCCGACCTGGTCGACCAGGCCAAGGCGCTGATGGCCAAGGTCGAGATCCCGCTGCCCACCGACGTGGTGGTGGCCACCGAGTTCTCCGAATCGGCCGAGGCCGTGGTCAAGCCGGTCGACCAGGTAGGCGACGACGAGATGATCCTCGACATCGGCCCCGACACTGCCGGGCGCCTCGCCGGGCTGCTCAAGGACGCCGGCACCATCCTGTGGAACGGCCCGGTGGGCGTGTTCGAGATCGACCAGTTCGGCAAGGGAACCGAGGCGCTGTCGCAGGCCATCGCCGAAAGCAACGGTTTCTCCATCGCCGGCGGCGGCGATACCCTGGCCGCCATCGACAAGTACGGGATCGAAGAACGGGTCTCCTACATCTCCACCGGCGGCGGCGCCTTCCTCGAATACGTCGAGGGCAAAGTGCTGCCCGCCGTCAAAGCCCTGGAAGACGCCGCAGCCCGCTGACCCAACCCTTGCCGCCCGGCACTACCGGGCGGCGCCCCACTGCCCCCAGACAGATCGAAAGAGAACAGGTGAGTCAATGGCACTGATCAGCATGCGCCAGATGCTGGACCACGCCGCCGAGCGCGGCTACGGCATTCCGGCATTCAACGTCAACAACCTCGAGCAGATGCGCGCCATCATGGAAGCGGCCGACGCCACCGATTCCCCGGTGATCGTCCAGGCCTCCGCCGGTGCGCGCAAGTACGCTGGCGCCCCCTTCCTTCGCCATCTCATCCTGGCCGCGGTGGAGGAATTCCCCCACATCCCGGTGGTAATGCATCAGGACCACGGTACCTCGCCGGCGGTGTGCCAGCGCTCTATCCAGCTCGGCTTCTCCTCGGTGATGATGGACGGCTCGCTGGGCGAGGACGGCAAGACGCCGATGGACTACGACTACAACGTCGACGTCACCCGCCGCACCGTCGAGATGGCCCACGCCTGTGGCGTCTCGGTGGAGGGCGAACTGGGCTGCCTGGGCAGCCTGGAGACCGGCATGGCCGGTGAAGAGGACGGCATCGGCGCCGAAGGCGTGCTTTCCCACGACCAGCTGCTGACCGACCCGGAAGAGGCCGCCGAGTTCGTCAAGGCGACCCAGGTCGACGCCCTGGCCATCGCCATCGGCACCAGCCACGGCGCCTACAAATTCACCAAGCCGCCCACCGGCGATACCCTGTCGATCCAGCGCATCAAGGAGATCCACGCGCGCATCCCCGATACCCACCTGGTGATGCACGGCTCCTCCTCGGTACCCCAGGAGTGGCTGGCCGTCATCAACGAGTTCGGCGGCGAGATCCCCGAGACCTACGGCGTGCCGGTCGAGGAGATCGTCGAGGGCATCAAGCATGGCGTGCGCAAGGTCAACATCGACACCGACCTGCGCCTGGCCTCCACCGGCGCGGTGCGTCGCTTCCTGGCCAAGAACCCCGGCGAGTTCGACCCGCGCAAGTACCTCAAGGAAACCGTGACCGCCATGCGCGACGTCTGCATTGCCCGCTACGAGGCCTTCGGCACCGCCGGCAACGCCAGCCGCATCAAGCCGATCAGCCTCGAGGCGATGTTCGAGCGCTACGCCCGCGGCGAGCTGGATCCCAAGGTCAAGTAATCCTCTCGCTTTTAGCACGAGAAGGGCGGCCTGAGGGTCGCCCTTCTCTTTCTCTGCACAGCCCCCGTTTTCCGCACCGCCTGACATTCCCTTTCACCACTTTGCGTTCCACCCGGTGTGCACAAGACTTGTCCCCGCGCCTCGTGCGATCTAGGATGGGAACGTTCCCATTCGAGGTATCACATGCCTGCACCCACCTCTCGGCATCCCACTATCCTCGAAGTGGCACGCGAGGCCGGCGCCTCCAAGACCAGCGTGTCGCGCTACTTCGGCGGCGAGCGCGAGCGGCTCTCGCCGGCGCTGCGCCAGCGTATCGGCGAGGCCGCGCACAAGCTCGGCTATCGCCCCAACCAGATCGCCCGCGGCCTCAAGGGCGGCCGCTCGCGGCTGCTCGGCATGCTGGTGGCCGACATTCGCAACCCCTATTCGGTGGCGGTGATGCATGGCGTCGAGCAGGCCTGCCGTGAGCAAGGCTATTCGCTATTGGTGGCCAATACCGGCAACGACCCGGCACAGGAGCGCACCCATCTCTCCCTGCTCGCCTCCTACCGGGTCGAGGGGCTGATGATCAACGCCGCCGGCCAGCCCACCCGCGAACTTCAGGCCATGGCCGAACAGGGCCTGCCGCTGGTCCTGGTCGATCGCTGGCTCGAGGAGCTCGAAGCGGACAGGGTCGGCCTCGACAATGCGCTCGCCGTCGACATGGCCATTGATCACCTGAGTGCCCAAGGCTACCGCCACCTACTGTTTCTCAGCGAACCGGTGGGCCTAGCCAGCCCACGCCAGCAGCGCTGGCAGCGTTTCGAGCAGCGCCTGTCCGAAGAGCCGGCACTTGACGGCGAACGCCACGATCCGGCCCTCGACGGCAGCGCGGTCGGTGCACTCCTCGAAGCGTTCCTCGCCCGCGCCGGCCGTCCCGCTGCGGTGCTGTGCGCCAACGGCAACGTGACCTTGGCCGCCACCCGTGCGCTGCAGGCCTTGGGCATCCGCCTGGGCGAAGTCGGCCTGCTGGGTATCGACGAGCTCGACTGGTGCAGCCTCGTGCCGCCCGGCATCACCAACCTGGCCCAACCCACCGAGACCATCGGTCGCGCCGCCGTGCAGCAGTTGCTGGCCCGACTCGACGATGGCGGTGCCGCCCTGCCGCCACGCCACACGCTGTTTTCCCCGACACTGATCGCCCGCGGCTCGACTCGCCTGCCAATCACCGACAACGACACGGAGACGCCATGAAAGACGCCATGCTCGCACCAGAAATTCTCGCCTTCGGCGAAGCCATGGCCCTGTTCGTGGCCGAGACACCCGGCGCGATGGAGGAGGTGGAGTGCTTTCGCCGTGGCATCGCCGGGGCCGACACCAACGTCGCCATCGGCCTGGCCCGACTCGGTTTTCGCGTCGGCTGGCTGAGCCGCGTCGGCAGTGACGGTTTCGGCGCCTATATTCGGCGCACGCTAGAGGCCGAGGGGCTCGACTGTCGCTACCTGACGGTGGACGCGGATCACACCACCGGCCTGATGTTCAAGGAGCGCGCCGAGGAGGGAGCCGACCCCAGGGTGGCATACTTCAGGCGCGGCAGTGCGGCCAGCCACATGGCCCCCGAGGATGCCGCCCAGGTCGACTTCGCCGCCTCCCGCCACCTGCACGCCACCGGCATTCCTCCCGCTCTTTCCGCCAGCTGCCACGAGCTGACCCTGCACATGCTCGACCGGATCCACGCGCAGGGCGGCAGCATCTCCTTCGATCCCAACCTGCGCCCCAGCCTGTGGCCCAGCGAGACACGGATGCGCGAGACACTCAACGCACTGGCGGCGAAGGCCGACTGGGTGTTGCCGGGCCTGGCAGAAGGTCGCCTGCTGACCGGGCTCGACACGCCCCGCGATATTGCCGCCTTCTATCTCGAGCGTGGCGCCAAGGCAGTGTTCCTCAAGCTCGGTCCCGAGGGGGCTTACTACCGCGGCGTGCTGGGAGGGCGCGAGACGGAAGCCACCACGGAGGGCTTTTCGGTCGAGCAAGTGGTGGATACCGTGGGCGCCGGCGACGGTTTCGCCGTAGGCGTGATCAGCGCCCTGCTCGACGGCCGCTCGCCGCAGGCCGCTGCTCGCCGCGGCAACCTGATCGGCGCCGAGGCCGTGCAGGTACGGGGCGACATGGAAGGCCTGCCGAGCCGCGCGCGCCTGACCGAACTCGAGCGCCATCTGCCAGACTTGCCGTAACCGAGCCGCCAACACCGGAGCGAGACAATGACAAAACGCATCGTCGCCTACAGCCGCCTCAAGCCGACACACCTCGACCAGCTCAGGCAGCGCTTTCATGTCGACTACTTCAAAGCGCTGAAGAGCACCGACGACCCCGGCTTTCTCCAAGCGTTGAGCCAGGCCCACGGCATCGTCGGCTCGAGCCTTCCCATCACGTCCGAACTGCTCGACGCAGCGCCGCAGCTGGAGGCCATCGCCAGCATCTCGGTGGGTTACGACAACTATCCCGTCGACGAACTGACCCGGCGCGGCATCCTGCTGTGCAATACCCCCGACGTGCTCACCGAGACCACTGCCGACACCGGCTTCCTGCTGCTCATGGCCTCGGCCAGGCGCGCCATCGAGCTGGCCGAATTCGTCAAGCGCGGCGATTGGCAAGAGAGCATCGGCGAGGCCCACTTCGGCAGTGACGTGCACGGCAAGACGCTGGGCATGATCGGACTGGGACGTATCGGCGCCGCCGTGGCCCGCCGCGGCGCCCTGGGCTTCGGCATGCAAGTACGCTACGCCTTCGCCTCGCCCAAGCCCGAGCTGGAGCGTGAACTGGGCGCAGTGCGCTGCGAACTGGACGAACTGCTGGCGCAGAGCGACTTCGTCTGCGTGACCGTGCCGCTCTCGGCCGAGACGACCCACCTGATCGGCAAGCGCGAGTTCGGCCTGATGAAGCGCTCAGCGATCTTCGTCAACATTGCCCGCGGCAAGGTGGTCGACGAGGCGGCACTGATTGGTGCGCTGGAGAGCGGCGAGATTCGCGCCGCCGGCCTCGACGTGTTCGAGCAGGAACCGCTCTCGCCGGAGTCACCTCTGCCGCACATGCCCAATGTCGTAGCGCTCCCGCACATCGGCTCGGCCACCCACGAGACCCGTGACGCCATGGCCCAGCGAGCGGTAGACAACATTACGCTCGCGCTCGAAGGCCAGCGGCCGATCAGCCTGGTCAACGAGGCGGCCTGTAAACCACGACGCTGAGCAACTTTGTTGCATCGCAGCATAAAGTAACCAAGACTAGGAAGGGTAATTGATGAGGAACCACCTGTAACAGCCGACAAGGAGTCACGATGTCATTTTTCCATTCACCGCTTATCCCAACCACGCCCACTGCCATGTTCGACGTTTGGAAGCTGGGTGTCATGACATTAGAGCTGTGGACCACTTCGTTCAGCACTATCGCCATGCGCCATGGCCTGTGGCACACCCAGCCTCCCACCAGCGCCAGAATGCTCGGGGAAAACCAGCGGATGGTGACCGAGAAGCTCGAAGCCGGCATGGAGACCGGTCTCGTCTGGCAAAAGGCCATGCTTGGCATGATGTTCGGCCAGACGACCCCTTGGTGGGTGACGAGCCGGCGCTCCATGACGCCCTACCATCGCCGTAGCAGCGCCAATTCGCGGCGGCTCTCCCGCCAGCACTGAGTTTGCCCCTTTCCCGCCTCGCTACCTAAAGTGAAAAGAACACCCTGACAAGGAGACGTCATATGAAGCCAAGTGCACTGGCAGGCAGCCTAGTGGCCGCGGCCGTCTTGATCGGACCGGCCCTTGCCGGGCCGGAAACCACCGAGACCGGTGGCAACGAGAGTCCCATGACGGTCGAGGGCATGGATCCCGAGGAGTCGGAGCAGCAGCTCGAAGCCAGATCGACGCCCGAGGGCCGGGCTCGCCTCGAGGTTGCCGAGACGGAGCCCTTCGGCCGCTACCTGACCAATCAGGACGGCAAGAGCCTGTACGTATTCATGCAAGACGAGCAGGGCGGGGGCTACAGCACCTGTGATGAGACCTGCGCCATTGCCTGGCCGCCCTACACGACCACGGACTCACCAAATGCCGGCGACGACATCGATGCCGAGCGGCTGGATACCTTCGAGCGCGAGGATGGCTCAGCACAGGTCACTTACGACGGCTGGCCGCTCTATTACTTCGCGCGTGACGTCTACCCCGGCGATGCCTTGGGCCAAGGCCTCGACCACCTGGGTGGCCACTGGTATCTGATCTCACCCGAAGGCGAGGTCATCGAAACGGATGTGCAGAAACAGGCCGAGCCGGTTGAGCCCGAACCTTGACCCCAGAGAGCCAGCGTCACCGAGCCACAAGGGCCTGATAATTGACCATCGCTTTGTTGTCGAAAGCCAACCTTGGGCAGGCACACAGAGAACCGCCCCCAGCGTGAGCCGGGGGCGGGTCCGAGGTGGTTGATGGAATCAACCTCAGGTGACGTCGCCATCCTCCTTGATGGCGATTACCCATCCTTGGGTATCAGCGATTACCAATCCTGGTCGTCCTCCTGATCCTCTTCCCACTCTTCCTCTTCGTTCTCTTCTTACCAGTCGTTGTCGTTGGCAGCATCGCCCTCGACTTCAGCGCCAGCATCGGTACCCAGACCGCTGTCGCCAGTCTCGGCACCGGCTTCGATGCCGGTATCGGCGCCTGCACCTGCGGCGGTACCGGTATCATCGGTACCCATGGCGGCACCATCGTTTGCATCTGCACCGGTGCCCATGTTGCTATCGGTCTCGGTATTTAGATCGGCTTCGGTCCCAGCGTCGGTTCCCAGACCGCTGTCACCCGTCTCGGCGCCGGCCTCAATGCCGGTATCAGCGTCGGTTTCCGCACCGGTACCGGTATCATCCGTACCCATGAATTCATCGTCCGTTGCCGTCTCCTGCGACACGGCACCCTGCTTGTCCTCTTCGTCATGAAAATCGGCAAGAGCCAGCGGGCTGGCGGTCAGGCCAAACGTGATACCGACGATGCCGAGTTTCTTGAGAAATTCCTTGGACATCATGTTCGCACCTCCAGAGGAGTTGAACGTGAGTTTCCTTGAAGCCGAGGCTTCGCGGTTCATACCGGTAAGAAAATGTGCGCCTGTGCGCCAGGGTCTTGACCGGATGTCGTGCTCACTCTGAAGGTAGCATCGGTCGGGCCAACTAACCAAAATTTCAAAAGAAATCATATTAAACAATGGCTTGCATACAACAAGAGATGCCATGGCGTGCCCAGGGATAGGGGGTGATCGGTGGTAATTTCTGACACATGGGTCTGATCGAGCCAACCTCGCCTGCTCTCAATGGGAGCCCTTGGATGCTCATGCAGCGGAGGCTGTTCGATGCAGACTTGAATACGCTGCGCTTACGGGCAATACTTAGAAAACAGCGTTCGCAAACATGCGGTCCCTAAACTTCACGGTCCGCATGCCGATACAAAAGGTACGGTGCTCGACAGTCACAGACTGCGAAGGAAGATCAGTATGATTCGCCCCCTATGCCTACTTTTCGATTGTGATGGCACGTTGGTCGACAGCGAGCCCCTGCTGGCCGCCGAAATGGCTGCCAGCCTGACCCGGCTGGGGCTGCCCTTCCAGGCGAGTGACTATATCGGCGAATTCCGCGGCAGTCGTTTCCGCAATATCGTGGCAGTGCTCGAGGACCGCTATGGCAGCGTCGACCCACTGCACCTGGCCGAGACCGAGACGGAGATGCGCAGCAATCTGAACCGTCGGCTCGAAAGCGAGCTGTCACCGATCACGGGGGCTCGCGAAGCACTTCTGGCGCTCTCCAACTACCCGTGTGGTGTGGTGTCCAATGGCCCCGAGAACAAGATCGTCACCTCCCTGAAGGCCATCGGTTTCTCCGATTTCTTCGGGACGAATCTGTACAGCGGCTATACCGCCAAGTGCTGGAAGCCCGACCCCCGCCTCTACCTGCACGCTGCCCAACTGATGGGATTCGAGGCCGAGGACTGCATTGCCATCGATGACGCCTTGGTAGGAGTCAGGGCCGCCCTCGACGCTGGCATGACGGTGATCCACCTGAACCGCTACCCCGACGCCGAGGAAACCCCGGAAGGGGCAATCATGATCAGCAGCATGTATCAGCTTCCTACGGTGATAGAGAATCTGGCGCACGCCAGGGCCATGGACAGCCGGCAAGTTGCCCACGCCCGCTGAGGCCGTGAATTCTCGCTTTCCTCCATCGCCATATCGGCTTATCCCGCCGCGGCAGCAATGTTGCGTAGGCACACGCTCACCTCGGGCGTTATCATTCCGGTAATCCTCGACCGATCTACCCAACGCCAGGAGCTTCCATGGCTTCACTGCAGGACCAACTGCGCGGCCTGGTCTATTCCACCGAACATGGCGACATCTGTCCCGACTGCCGCCACCCTCAACAGGAGTGTCGATGTGCCGAGCTGGTCGACCAGGCGCGCATCGCGGCACTCGACGGTATTGTGCGCATTCGGCGCGAGACGAGCGGCCGCAAGGGAAAAGGGGTAACCACCATCACCGGCCTGCCGCTGGCCAGTGCCGAGCTCAAGGCGCTGGCCAAGACACTCAAGAAGCGTTGCGGAACCGGTGGCTCGGTGAATGCCGGCGTCATCGAGATCCAGGGCGACCACCGCGAACTGCTCAAGGCCGAGCTCGAGCGCCTAGGGCATACCGTCAAGCTCGCAGGGGGTTGAGAGAAGGAGAAGAGATGCCACATCACCGCAACGACTTGCCGCGTCGGGCACGACTGGGCGCTGCCGTGCTGATGCTGATGGCACTGGCCGGCTGCGCCGGTAGCCCCGACTTCGTTGAACTCGACACGCGCATCGAGCCTCCCGCCAAGCTGGTGCCCTCCCAGGATGCCGAGCTGCGGGTGCAACTGAGGGATGCCAGCGGGCCCTTGGCGGAAACCCGTTCCACTCCGAGCGGGAACGGGCCCTGGCCGGTCACGCTGCGCTTCGACCGCCGCGCGCTCGAGCAAGCCCGCTCGCCACGCCTGACCGCCGAGCTGCGCCAGCAGGGCAGCCTGACCCATGTCACTGCCGAGCCGGTGCCGATCTCGGCTGCCGACACTGGCCCGCTCAGCCTGCCGCTCGATCCCCGCCCGTGAGATTGGCGGCCACCGCCGCGAGCACCACCCCCACCGGGGCCTCGAGCTTGAGGGCGTAGAGCGCATCGGCACGCGTACGCCCCAGATTGAGGCAGGCGGTCGGCTTGCCGGCAGCGCTGGCTTGACGCGCAAATCGATAGCCGGAGTAGACCATCAGCGACGAGCCCACCACCAGTAAGGCCTCGGCCTCGTCGACCATCGCCTGAGCCCGGAAGACCCGCTCCCGCGGTACGCTGTCGCCGAAGAACACCACGTCCGGCTTCCAGATGCCTTGGCCACAGCGTCGGCAGCCGGGCACTTCGAAAGAGGAGAAGTCGGTTTCCAGGCTGGCATCGCCATCGGGACGCACCTCGGCCTGCACTTCCAGCCAACGGGGATTACGCTCGCTCAGCTCCGCATGCAGGTCATGACGCATGCGCAGAGCACCACAGCCCATGCAGCGCACCTGCTCGGCGCGCCCATGCAGGTCGATCACGCGCCGGGAGCCGGCTTTCTGGTGCAGGCCGTCCACATTCTGGGTGATGACACCGTGGACGACCCCGGCTCGTTCCAGCGCCGCCAGGGCGCGATGAGCATCCCCGGGGCGCGCCTGATGCAGGGCGCGAAACCCCACCAGCGCGCGCGCCCAGTAGCGCTGTCGTGCGGCATGGCTGGTCATGAACTGCCGGTGCTGCATGGGCGGAGCGCACTTCCAGGCGCCCGATGCATCACGATAGTCGGGGATGCCGCTCTCGGTGCTGACCCCGGCGCCGGTCAGCACGGCCAGGCGCGAATGGCCGGCCACGAACTCCCCCAATCGCTCTACCGCTTCTGTCACGGCGGGCTGTCGTGTATCGTTCATCGTCTATCCGTCATGCTGCGGTGCACGTGTGGCAACGAAGATGGCCCCGGGCACCTCGGCTTGTCTAGAATGTAATGCTTATGTGACGCTCACCGGCAAGGACGGACCCGATGGCCTGGCTGGAATATCTGCTGCCCCTCATCTTTCTGTTCCCGCTCGGGGCCATGGCCATTATCGTCATCGCCTTGCGTAACCTCCATGATGCGCGCGTTCGCTCGCCTTTCAATGCCCGCCAGCTGCGCGAACCCGGCCAGGCCCTGCGTGATCGCCTCGACCGCGCCTTCGCCACGCTGTTTCTCAACGGCGCGCTTGGCCCCATCGTGACCCTGGCACCGCTGGTGTACGGCATGGGTCGCATGCTCTTCGCCAGCCGCCAGAACTGGCTCGAATGGGCGCTCTACGGGGCGCTGAGCACCGTGCTGGTGCTGGTCTACTGCTTCCGGCTGATTCGTGACTTCCAGCATATCCGCCGCATCAAGTTGGGGCTGGCCTGCGAACTGGCCGTCGGCCAGGAGCTGGAACGCCTGGTGCGCCCGGAAGCCCATCCTTATTTTGTCTTCCACGACGTACCCACCGACAGCGACATCATCAACCACGTTGCCGTCACGCCTCACGGCGTCTTCGCGGTTGAGACACGCGCCCGCACGCGGCCGTTCACCGCCGACGGTCGTGAAATCGACCTGGTCACGGTCGAACCGGAGCGGCTGCGCTTTCCCGGCTGGAGCGAGCATCGCCCACTGGCCAAGACGCTGCGCGCCTCACGCTGGCTCGCCGCGTGGCTCGAGCAGCGCTGTGGAGAGCCGGTCCCGGTGATGGGCGTACTCGCCCTGCCCGGCTGGGACATCACCTGCGCCGGTACGCCGGAAGGCTTGATGGTCGTCAGCGGCGACTCACTGTGTGAGCAACTCGACGAACGCCGCCTGGGCGTGCTTGACGATGGCTTGCACGACAAGGTGATCGCTGCACTGATCGAGCGTGCCGCGGAGCAGGACCGCCATACCGGTCCGGAACCCTCGCAGCCACCCGGTCATCCGCTCAGTCCCCCCTGAGCCGTCCACCCATCTCCTGGGCCAGGTCCACCGCGTAGTGGTCGGTCATGCCGCCGATGAAGTCGAGCATACGTCGGTAGCTGTCATAGAGCGGCCAGGAGGGGCGCGGCGTGTTCTCGCCGATCAGCGCCAGCACCCGCTGATGCTTGAAGCTCGCCTGGCCGGTGTAGTGCAGTTCATGGGCGGCGCCGATGAAGGCCTCGAGCAGAATGCCGAGCGTGGTGTAGGCGCCGATTTCCAGCTTGGCCTTGCGTTCGTTCTGGAAAATGCGCTCACGCGCGAGCTGCTTGGCTGCCGCCACGCCCCAGCCCAGGTCGGGATGACAGAGTTCGAGCAGGTCGCTTACGAGCGTGCCGTTGAGCAGCGCCGTCTCGTGTTCGACGAACACGGCCCCCACGTCGTTGACCGCACGCTCCATGGCGGCACCGCGCAGGGCGGCGATGCGCCGTCGCTGCGAGACGCCGTCGCGAGCCATGCGAGAATAATCGGGCGGCGCATCGCCGGCGATCTGCAGCAATACGTCGGCCACCTCCTCGAAGCGCAGGATGCCCATCTCCAGGCCGTCCTCGAGATCGAGCAGCGCGTAGCAAATGTCATCGGCCGCCTCCACCAGCCAGGCCAGCGGATGCCGGCACCAGCGCCCTTCGCCGCGTGGCAGTAGGCCCAGGCAGCGAGTCACGTCTTCGAGCAACGGCCGCTCCGACTGGTAACAGCCGAACTTGCCGGCACCGCCGCCGTGCTCCACCGTCCAGGGATACTTGAGCAGGGTACCCAGCGTCGCCGCCGTCAGGCGCATGCCGCCGCGGAACTGGTTGTATTCGATCTGGGTCACGATGCGAAAGCCCTGGGCGTTACCCTCATAGGTCAGCAGATCGGCCCGCTCACGCTCCGTGAGTCCCTCGAGCAGGCCGCTGCCATCGGCTTCTGCGCGTTTGAACCAGTCGCGTATGGCGTACTCGCCGGCATGGCCGAAGGGCGGGTTGCCGATGTCGTGCCCGAGGCAGGCGGCCTGTACGATCACCCCGAGGTCGGCCGGAGTGATCCAGCTCGGCAACCGTTCGCGCAGCAGCTCGCCGACGATCATGCCCAGGCTGCGGCCCACGCAGCCGACCTCCAGGGAGTGGGTCAGACGGGTGTGGATGTGATCATTGTCGGTCAGCGGATGGACCTGGGTCTTGCGCCCCAGACGCCGGAACGAACCGGAGAAGACGATGCGATCATGGTCCTTGTGGAACGGGCTGCGGCCGATCTCGTCACGTCCGCTGGTGGGCTTTCCGTGCAGCCGGGAAGGGTCGAGCAATTGCTGCCAGTGCATCTGCGTCATGGGCTTCCTCCTGAAGCCTTCATTCTGGCACTGCCATGGGTGGCATGACCATCGTCGTCGCATCGTTTCGCTTGCCGCCTACCGCGGGACTTGCCTAACGTGTCAGTGAGTCCTCACCAGAGAACACGCCCACAGAGAGGCAACTCAAGCGGCAAGGAGGCAGATATGGCACGCAAACCCGATGCGACCCGTCCCGAGCAGCCGGGCGACGAGGCGCCCCCCGGCACGCCCGGCACCGGCCAGAACGTCTGCCCGACGTGCAGGGGCGATGGCAGGATCGAGAACCGTACCTGTCCCGACTGCGGCGGTTCGGGCTACGTCATCGAAGGCATCGGTGGCGGCTGAGCGTTTCGCTCGCGCCCGCTCATGTCAAAGGCCGAACCGCTCGGGTTCGGCCTTTGGCGTCTGATGCGATGCGGCTTGCGGTTCAGTAGTCGTAGTCGCTGCCCTTGGCATAGCCGCTGGTGTCGCGCTGGCGTGAAGGCGTAGCCTGCAACCGCGGTCCCGGCGAGCGCGCCGGCGAGGGCAGCGCCATGGGGCGCGAAGGCAGCCCGCTGCGGGTCGCCGCAGCGCCACGGGCATGTTCCAGGCCCCGGGGAAAGCCGCTGCGCCCGCGGTAGTCGGGCGTACGCCCGCCTTGGTAGGCATGCCGCCGGGTCTGCGCCTGGGCGCAGTAGAGGCTAGTCGCGGCGCAGGCCCCCACCCCGACGAGTGCCAGCTTGACGCTGCCCCGCTTGGGATGATCGCGGTCGGCGAGCAAGGCTAGCAGTGCCGCCAGGTCCATGACATCACCGACGCTGCGCGCCCACAGCGCCTGCTTGGGGTTGACGCTCAGCGCTCCCATGCCGGTCGCCAGGCCACGCGCCCCGCAGGTACGCACGATGGCTTCTGCCCCTTCGACACCCAGCGTACGTGTCACGCTGCGCGGCGCCAGGAGCTGATAGAGGCCCAGCCCGATGCCCAGCCAGCCGAGCGCTCTGGCCAGCCGATCGCTGGGTTGCAATGAACGGCGTCGATCGAGATTCATGTCACCTCCTTGTCGTGTCAGACGTATCCTGTTGGGCGTGAGCCCAGCCCGACCCGCTCAGGGCTTGAGCACTACCTTCACGCAGCCGTCCTGCTTGTCGCGGAAGGTGTTGTACATGTCGGGGCCCTGCTCCAGCCCGGCGCTGTGGGTCACGACGAAGGAAGGATCGATCTGCCCCTCTTCGATCAGGCTCAGCAGCTCGTCGGTCCAGCGCTTGACGTGGGTCTGGCCGGTGCGCACGGTCAGCGCCTTGTTCATCAGCGGCCCCATGGGCACCTTGTCGATCAGCCCGCCATAAACGCCGGGAATCGACAGGATGCCGCCCGGGCGGCAAACGTAAATCATCTCGCGCAGCACGTGGGCACGGTCGCTCTCCAGCATCATGGCCTGCTTGAAGCGGTCGTAGACCGAATCGAGGGAGCGCGGCACGTGGGATTCCAGCCCCACCGCGTCGATGCACTTCTCCGGCCCCTTGCCGCGGGTCAGCTCCTGCAGCCGGGCGAGCACGCTCTCCTCGTCGAAGTTGATCGCAATGGCCCCGCCGGCCTCGGCCATGGCCAGGCGCTCGGGCACATTGTCGATCACCACCACCTGCTCGGCACCCAGCAGCACGGCGCTGCGCACGCAGAACTGCCCGACGGGGCCGGAGCCCCAGATGGCCACGGTGTCGCTCGGCTCGATGTCGCACTGCACCGCCGCCTGCCAGCCGGTAGGGAAGATATCGCCGAGGAACAGCACCTGCTCATCGGTCAGGCCGTCGGGCACCTTGACGTGGGTCTGGTCGGCGAACGGCACCCGCACGTACTCCGCCTGACCGCCGGCATAGCCCCCGGTGAGGTGCGAGTAGCCGAACAGGCCGGCACCGGCATGGCCGAAGACTTTGTCGGCCAGCGCCTTGTTGCGATTGGAGCGCTCGCAGAGGGAAAAATTGCCCCGGCGACACTGCTCGCACTCGCCGCAGGTGATGGTGAAGGGCACCACGACGCGATCGCCGACCTTGAGATCGCGCGCCTCGGCGCCGACTTCCATCACCTCGCCCATGAACTCGTGGCCCACCACGTCGCCAGACTCCATGGCCGGGATGAAATGGTGGAAGAGGTGGAGGTCGGAACCGCAGATGGCGCAACTGCTCACATTGACGATGGCATCGCGTGCATCTTCGATCCTTGGGTCGGGAACCGTTTCGTAGCGGATATCGTTCTTTCCGTGCCAACACAGCGCTTTCATGGACTCACTCCCTGTCTGTCGGCGAAAGCGAATGACTCGCTCTCACCATAGTGCAGCGTCGGCGTGCCGCAGGTAAGGGAGTATGGTGCCTAGGTTACGGACCTTATCCTTTGGCGAATCATCCAGCCGTAGACCAACCCGGCCACGATGAGGGAGACGGCGAAGGCATAGATGCCGACGGTGATGCCGCTGTTCCACAGAATGCTCCAGTCGCCTCCCGAGAGGGACATGGCGCGACGCAGGTTGTACTCCATCTGCCCCCCCAGCAGCAGCCCCAGCACCACGGGCACGGCGGGCATCTCGAGCTTGCGCAGCACATAGCCGAACACGCCGAAGGCCAGCATCAGGTAGAGATCGAAGGCGCTGTTACTCAGCGAGTAGACGCCGACGAAGGCCACCATCACCACCATCGGCATCAGGAACCAGCCGGGCGCCTGCAGCACCTTGGCGAACAGGCCCACCAGCGGAATGTTGAGTACCAGCAGCATCACGTTGCCGATGAACAGCGCCGCCACCAGGCCCCACACCATGTCCGGCTGCTGCGAGAACAGCAGCGGCCCGGGGCTGATGTTCATCGACAGCAGCAGCGCCAGCAGGATGGCCGTGGTGCCGCTGCCGGGAATGCCCAGCGAGAGCATGGGAATCAGCGAGCCGCCGGCGGCGGCGTTGTTTCCCGCTTCCGGCGCCGCCACGCCGCGTGGGTCGCCCTGGCCGAAGGTACCGCGGCGCCCCAGCCAGCGGCGCTCGAGGGTATAGGAAAGGAAGCTGCCGAGCGCCGCGCCGGCCCCCGGCAGCACGCCGGCGACGAAGCCGATGAACGAGCTGCGCCCGATGGTCGGCGCGCATTTCCAGGCGCTGCGGATCCCGGGCACCGCCGAGCCCACCTTCAGGGTCGGCTTGTTGCTGCCGCGCACGTCCTCGAGGAACACCAGGCACTCCGAGATGGCGAACAACCCGACCAGGGCGACGATGAAGTCGATGCCGTCGTAGAGCTCGTACCAGCCGAAGGTATAGCGCGGCACGCTGCTCACCGCATCGATGCCCACGGTGCCCAGCAACAGCCCCAGGCAGGCGGCGAGGAAGCTCTTCACCAGGCTGCCGCTGGTCACGCCGCCGATGGTGGCGAAGGCCAGCACGAACAGCGCGAAGTACTCGGCGGGGCCGAAGCGAATGGCAAAGCCTACCAACAGCGGAGCGAACAGGGTGAGGCCGATGGTCGCCACGGTGGCACCGACGAACGATGCCACCCCGGAAAGCCCCAACGCCTCGCCGCCCTGCCCCCGTAAGGCCATGGGGTAACCATCCAGAGTGGTCATCACGGCCGGCTCGTCGCCGGGAATGTTGAGCAGGATCGAACTGATCCGCCCGCCGTACATGCAGCCGTAGTAGATGCTGACCAGCAGGATCAGCGCCGCGGTCGGCGCCAGGCCGAAGTTGAAGGTCAGCGGGATCATCAGCGCCACCCCGTTGACCGGACCGAGCCCCGGCAGCGCTCCGATCAGCGTGCCCACGGCACAACCGACGAGGGCCAGGAACAAGTGTTGGGGTTCGAGCGCCACGGCGAACCCTTGGGCGAGAAAAGTCAGTATCTCCATCGTGACGCCTTACCAGTCGAGCCCCGGAATATTGGGTAGCGGCATGCCCAGGGCGAATTCGAACAGCAGATAGAGCCCTATCGTCAGCGGCACCCCGCACGCCAGCGATGCCCGCCAGGTCGCGCCGAACAGACGAATCAGCAGCACCACGCAGACCAGGCTGGCGGGCAGGAACCCCAGCGGTTTGAGCAGGCCGGCATAGATACCGAGCAGCAGCAGCGCCGCCGCCTGCCTGAGCAGGGCGGCGCGCTGCGGCCAGCGCTGATTGACCCCGGGGCGTATCACCAGATAGGCCGCGAACAGCCCCATCGGAACGCTGACCAGACGTGGAAAGGCACCGGGGCCGACGACCTGGCCGAAACCGGCCGGGAAGCTGTGCGAGTACCACCACGCCCCTGCCGCCATCGACAGCAGCACGACGCCGGCGATCCGGTCGGCGACGGCACCCGAGACCTGATCCGGGTTGAGCCCGGGCTCACTCACTCGAGGACCCCGATCTCGCGCGAGACGGATTCGACCTCGTCGATGGTCTGGCGCACGTAGTCGGTGAACTCGTCGCCGCCGCGCCATAGCGGTACCAGGCCGTTCTGCTGTGCGGTCTCTTTCCATTCATCGCTCTGGTAGAGCGTCTCCAGCGTCTCGACCATCTCGGCATAGTCAGCGTCGGAGACCTCACCGCCGGTATAGAAGCCACGCCAGTTGTAGCCGGTCACGTCATAGCCCTGGGACACCGCGGTGGGCAGATCGGCGAAGGGCTCGGGCAACGGCTCGTCGGAAAGCACCGCCAGCACCCGCACGTCGCCGGACTCGATGAAACCGGCAATCTCGCCCAGGTCGGTGGAGACCATGTCGACGTGGCCGCCCATCATCTGGGTCACCGCCGGGCCGCCGCCGTCGAACTGCACCCAGCGCACGTTGGCCATCTGCTCGGCCGGCATGCCCGCCTCCTCGGCCAGCAGCAGTGCGCGGATATGGTCCCAGCCGCCGGCGCCACTGGAGCCGGCCATGGCCACCGCGCTCGGATCCTCGACCATGGTCTCGAGGAGCTGCTCCAGGGATTCGTAGGGGCTTTCGTCGTCGACCAGGATCACCCCCACGTCGGTACCCAGCATGGCCAGCCAGCGCATGGTATCGACATCGCCGGGATAGCGCCCCTGGGCGATCTGGGTCATGCCCACGGTGCTGGTGGCGACGATCAGGTCGCTGTCGTCGGCCCGGCTGCCGGCCACGTTGGAGAAGGCCACGGCACCGACGCCGCCCGGCATGTTGGTGACCTGCACGGCACCGTCGGTCAGCTCCAGCTCGCGCAGCAGCTTGGCCACCGAGCGGCAGGTGAAATCCCAACCGCCGCCGGGGTCGGCCGGGGCAATGCACTCGCTGATCGGCAGTGCCTGGCTCGGCGCGCTGACAACCAGACCCAGGCCCAGCAGGGCAGAAGCGGCGAGGCCGCGGCGAGCGTACTTGATGGTAGGCATTGTCGTTTTCCTCGTTGTTGTTGTATCGGTCGTTGAGGCAGCGGGCCCGCAACGCTTCTTGCAGACTAGCTTATATGACCCCGTTTGCCCGAAGCGCTTCGAGTGCCCCCTCATCGACGCCCAGCTCCCGCAGTATTTCCTGGGTGTGCTCGCCGAGCTGGGGCACGGGCCGATGGACCGCCGCGGGCGCCTCGCTCATCTTGACCGGAAAACCGGTGGTGGGAATCCGGCCGTAGGCACCCTGGTCCAGTTCGATCTTCATCTGCTGGGCCTGCACCTGGGGGTCGTCGAAGGTCTCGCGCAGGTCATGCACCCGCCCGCAGGGCACGCCGGCCCGGTTGAGGTGCTCGATCCAGTCGTCGACACGGCGCTGCACGGTGACCCGCGTCAGGATCTCGCGCAGGGGCTCGCGGTTGGCCATGCGTCGGGCGTTGTCGCAAAAGCGCTCGTCGTCGAGCAGGTGCAGCATGTCCAGCGCGCCCAGGAAACGCTCGACCATGATGTCGTTGCTCGGGGCGATGGCCACCTCGCCGTCGCTGGCGCGGAACAGGCCATAGGGGTAGAGCATGGGGTGGTCGTTGCCGGTGCGTGCCGGCACCCGGTCGGTGGCGAAAAATTCCGCCGCCAGGTAGCCCATCATGCCGATCAGGCCGTTGGTCAACGCGGTCTCGACGATCTCGCCCTGGCCGCTGCGCTCGCGACGCACCAGCGCCGCACAGATGCCGAAGGCCAGGTTCTGGCTCGCCACCATGTCGCTGATGGGTGGCGCCGCGCGCATGGGCTCGCCGTCGGCAGGGCCGTTGACGCCCATGAAGCCGCTCATGGCCTGGGCGATGAAGTCATAGGCTGGCCGGTCGCGATAGGGGCCGGTGGAGCCGAAGCCGTTGATGCGCCCTACCACCAGACGCGGATAGCGCTCGCGCAGCGTGGCATCGTCGAGGCCCATCTTGGCCATGACCCCGGGACGAAAGTTCTCGACCAGCACATCGGCCCCCTCCAGGAGCCGGTGGAGGATCGCCTTGCCTTCGTCGCGGCGCAAATCGAGGGTGAGCGAGCGCTTGTTGCGGTTGAACTGGGCAAAGTACCAGCTGAAGCCTTCCACCATGTTGCCCTGGGAGCGCACGATGTCGCCGCGCTCCGGCGGCTCGATCTTGATCACCTCGGCGCCGTGGTCACCGAGCATCTGGGTGCAGAAAGGCCCCGAAATTACCCGCGTAAGGTCGATCACGCGGATACCTTCGAGACTTCCCGCCGTATTGGGTTTCGGATTCGCCATGCTCATCCCTTTGCCGTGGCCACAGCGGCGCAGTCGCTGAGCGTCAGCCGCGGTCCCGCCTTGGAGACCTGGGCCGGCAGCGGGCGCCCCATCAGGCGGGTGGCGAGTCGAGCCGCCGCGATCATGCCGTCCAGGTCGATCCCGGTCTCGATGCCCATCTCGCCAAGCAGGTAGATCAGGTCCTCGCTGGCGATGTTGCCGGTGGCCCCCGGGGCGAAGGGGCAGCCGCCCAGCCCGCCAATCGAACTCTCGTAGCGATCGACGCCGAGCGCCAGCCCCTGCATGACGTTGGCCAGGCCGATGCCGCGGGTATTGTGGAAGTGCAGGGTGGGAGATATGTCGGGTGCCACCTCACGCAGATGGACAATGCGCTCTACCACCAGCGGCGGTGTCGCCATGCCGGTGGTATCGCCAAGCGACACATGGCGCGCCCCGAGATCGGCGAAATGCCGCGCGATACGCCCTACCGCGGCGACGTCGACATCCCCTTCGAAGGGGCAACCGAAGCAGGTGGCGATCGCCCCGCGCAGCTCGACGCCGCTGCCTTCGAGCAGTCGGGCGACCTGCTCGAAGCTTGTCAGCGACTCAGCGATACTGGCATTGACGTTCTTGGCGTTGTGACTCTCCGAGGCGGAAACGAACAGCACCACCGAATCGATGCCCGCCGCGAGCGCCCGCTCGGCCCCACGCAGGTTGGGCACCAGGGCAGAGAAGTGCACGCCATCGCTGCCCTTGAGTTCAGCCACGAGCTCCGCCGCATCGGCCAAGGCCGGCACCGCCCGAGGACTGACGAAGGAGGTCAGTTCGAATTCACGCACGCCAGCCGCCATCAAGGCACGCACCAGCTCGGCCTTGTGTTCCGTGGAGATCAGCACCTTCTCGTTCTGCAGACCGTCACGAGGACCGACCTCGGTGACGTGGACCCGCCGGGGCGCCCGGATGGCTTCGTGCATGATGGTTAGCCAGGCAATGGATTTCCCCCGACTGTACGAAGCGGATTCCCTCCGCAGCCATGCGCCTTTGGTTGAATGCCGCTGTTCTCTTCTGCTACTTGCCGCACGCCCCCGCTGCGTCTCAGTCGCTATCCGCCAGTGCCGGCAGCAGCACCTTGAGCTTGCGCGTCAGGGTGTTGCGCCCCCAACCGAGCAGCTCGGCGGCTTCGCCCTTGCGTCCGCCGGTGTGCTTGAGCGCCGTCTCGATCAGGATGCGCTCGAAGTCGGGTACGGCTTCTTCCAGCAGGTGGGTGTGCCCCGCCGCCAGGGCGCGGTCGGCCCAGTCGCGAAAAGCCGCCCGCCAGTCGCCGTTGGCGACCTCGCCCCCCTCGTCCTGGCGCAGCTCCGGCGGCAAGTCCTCGATCAGGATCTCGCGCCCCGATGCCATCACCGTCAGCCAGCGGCAGGTGTTCTCCAGCTGACGCACGTTGCCCGGCCAGGGTAGCCGGGTCAGGTGTGCCTCGGCGTCCTTGGTCAATACCTTGACGTCGGTGGCGAGCTCCTTGGCCGCTTCCACCAGGAAATGGCGCGCCAAGCGCGGGATGTCCTCGCGCCGCTCCGCCAGTTTGGGCAAGTGAACGCGGATCACGTTGAGGCGATGGAACAGATCCTCGCGAAAGCGGCCGTCCTCCACCAGTCGCTCGAGGTTCTGGTGGGTCGCGGCGATGATGCGCACATCCACCTTCACCGGGGTGTGGCCGCCGACCCGGTAGAACTCGCCGTCGGCCAGCACTCGCAGCAGCCGCGTCTGGGTCTCGGCGGGCATGTCGCCGATCTCGTCGAGGAACAGCGTGCCGCCGTTGGCCTGCTCGAAGCGCCCTTGTCGGCTGGCGGTGGCGCCGGTGAAGGCGCCCTTCTCGTGGCCGAACAGCTCGGACTCGATCAGGTCGCGGGGGATGGCTGCCATGTTTAGGGCGATGAACGGATGGCTGGCGCGCGGGCTGTGCTGGTGCAGCGCACGGGCCACCCGCTCCTTGCCGGTGCCCGACTCGCCGTTGATCAGCACCGTGATGTGCGAATGCGACAACCGCCCGATGGCACGGAATACCTCCTGCATCGCCGGCGCCTCGCCGATGATCTCCGCGTCGAGCCCCTCGGGCACGCTCACCGGGCGCTTGCGTTCCCGCGCATGGGCCACAGCGCGGCGCACTAGCGCCAGCGCCTCATCGACGTCGAACGGCTTGGGCAGGTACTCGAAAGCGCCGCCCTGGTAGGAGGCCACGGCACTTTCCAGGTCCGAGTGGGCCGTCATCACGATGACCGGCAGGTCGGGATGCACCTCGCGAATCCGCGACATCAGATCGAGGCCGTCGATCCCCGGCATGCGAATGTCGGTGACCAGTACGTCGGGCGGATCGTCCAGCAATCGGCTGAGCGCCACGTCGGCCCGATCGATGCATTCGACCTCGAGGTCGGGCTGAGCCAGGGCACGCTCCAGCACCCAGCGAATGGCGCGGTCGTCGTCGACCACCGCGACACGTGCGACATCAGTCATGGCGCCTCTCCAATGGAATAAGCAGACGAAATTCGGTATGGCCGGGGCGGGACTCGCACTCGATCAGCCCCTGGTGCTGATGCAGGATGCCCTGAGCAATGGACAGGCCCAGTCCGCTGCCGTCGGCGCGCCCCGATACCATCGGGTAGAAAAGGGTTTCCTGAAGGCTCTCGGGGACGCCGGGGCCGTTGTCGATCATTGCCACCTCGCAGACCAGGCGATGGCGCTCCGCGCCCAGGGTGAACTGACGGCGGGCCCGGGTGCGCAGCAGCAGGCTCGGCGCCTCGGTACCGGCCTCGGTCATCGCCTCCACGGCGTTGCGTGCCACATTGAGCACCGCCTGGATCATCTGCGCCTCGTCGCCGGGAAAATCCGGCAGGCTGGGGTCGTAGTCGCGCTCGATGGTCACCGCCGGGGTCTCGGCGAGCAGCAGGGTGCGCACCCGCTCCAGCACCTTGTGGATATTGAGCGGTTCGTGGCGCAGCAGCTTGTTCGGCCCCAGCATGCTGTCGACCAGGTCGCGCAGCCGATCGACCTCCTCGACGATGATGCGGGTGAACTCCTTCAGGGAAGGGTCATCGAGGTCGCGCTCCAGCAGTTGCGCCGCGCCACGGATCCCGCCCAGGGGGTTCTTGACCTCGTGCGCCAGCCCACGCGATAGCACCTTGATCGCCTCCTGGCGGTTGAGCAGGGCCTCCTCACGGGAGATGCGCAGCAGCCGGTCACGCGGTTCCATCTCTACCAGCAGCTCCACCGACGACAGCGGCGTCACCGTATAGTCGATCGTCACCACAGCGCCGCCGAGCAGCGCCAGCCTCACTTCGCGCTGGGTGTACGGGTGCTGATCGTCGCGCGCCTTGGCCAGCACCTCGCCCATGCCGTCGTCCTCGGCCAGCAACGTTGCCAGACCAAGCCCCTTCACCCGGCCCAGGCTGACCGCCAGCAGGGCTTCGGCCGCCGGATTCATCCAGCTCAACCGCAGCTCATCGTCGAGCAGCAGCACCGCGGTGGTGAGGTGTTCCATCAGGCGTCGATACATTTACCACCTTCCCCTCGGTGAATGCTGGAGCGCATGGGCAGCCCCTGCATCGTCATGGCGCATCGACGGAGATCGCCGCTGCACCGTCTCGATACCGGGCAGCGCCCGGGGCGGGACATGTCTATCTAGAAGCCAAGCAAGAAGCGCGCCAACCCCTCTCGGTACGGTATGGCGCCGTTTCGGGGCGACGATCCGACTCACTTATGCACTATAATGGTGCATGAGTGAAAAAACTGCCATGTCAGGGGGCATGGCTCCTTGCTCTCATGGTGCAGCCATCGACATGAGGGAAGCCGGAAGGTGAAAACCGCGTCAGTCGGCACGCTGCACGTACAGCGAGACCGGCGCGCTACGATGGCGCACTTGCCCCTGGGCGTCGAGCAGCTCTGCCTGCAGCACGTATTGCCCACGGTCGAGATTGGCCAGCATGAAGGCATGGGTATGCATGGGGGTCTGACTCACCCGGCCGTCGACCAGCAGTCGAACGCTGTGGTCGGGACGCAGCTCGGGCTCGATGGCCAGCTCCACTTGCAGGTTGCCGGCATAGCTCGCGGGAAGGTCCGCCCCATGCTGCGGCGAGCGGATACGAAAGGTGTCGTAGGGCATGAAGGGCTGGCCAGGCGGCTCGCCCATGCGTGGAGCTACGCCATCGACGCGCGGCGGTGCCGCCTGCCCTCCCTCGATGCCCGGTATCACGGTCAGCGGCGCCAGCTCGACCGGCTCGCCGCCACGACCGGGATCGTCGGTGAAGATCACGTTGCCCTGCGCATCGGTGGTGCGATAGATCGTCGTGGCCAGTGCGGCCTGAGCCAGTGCCAAGCCCAGCAGAATCAGCACGATCGCCTTGCCCATGAGGACTCTCCCTTGACGGCGACCCGCTCTTCGCTGACGGTCGTCCGGTGCCAGTGAACGTGTTTCCCCCGCGAACGTTTCGCATCCCAGTGTACGACAAAAAAGGGCCCCGCGATGCGGAGCCCCTGGTGGCAAACCGGTGGCAGGCCACCGGATGCGGCTGCTTAGCAGCTGTAGTACATGTCGAACTCGATCGGATGCGTGGTCATGCGGATACGCTCGACGTCTTCCATCTTCAGCTCGATGTAAGCATCGATCATGTCGTCGGTGAACACGCCGCCCTCGGTGAGGAAGGCACGATCCTTGTCCAGGGCTTCCAGCGCTTGATCCAGGCTGTGGGCCACGGTCGGCACTTTCTTGCCCTCTTCCGGCGGCAGGTCATAGAGGTTCTTGTCCATGGCATCGCCGGGGTGAATCTTGTTCTTGATGCCGTCGATACCGGCCATCAGCATCGCGGCGAAGCACAGGTAGGGGTTGGCGGTCGGGTCCGGGAAGCGAAGCTCGACGCGCTTGCCCTTGGGGCTCGCGGTATACGGAATGCGGATGGAGGCCGAGCGGTTGCGAGCACTGTAGGCCAGCATTACCGGCGCCTCGAAGCCCGGCACCAGACGCTTGTAGGAGTTGGTCGAGGCGTTGGCGAAGGCGTTCAGCGCACGCGCGTGCTTGATGATGCCGCCGATGTAGTACAGGGCCATTTCGGAGAGGCCGGCATACTGATCGCCCGCGAACTGGTTCTGACCATCTTTCCAGAACGACTGGTGCACGTGCATGCCGCTGCCGTTGTCGCCGACCAGCGGCTTGGGCATGAAGGTCGCGGTCTTGCCGTAGGCGTGGGCCACGTTGTGGATGACGTACTTCAGCTCCTGGACTTCGTCGGCCTTCTTCACCAGGGTGTTGAACTTGACGCCGATCTCGTTCTGACCGGCGTTGGCCACCTCGTGGTGGTGCACCTCGACGGTCTGGCCGATGGCTTCCAGGGTGTTGCACATGGCGCCGCGAATGTCATGGAAGCTGTCGACCGGGGGCACCGGGAAGTAGCCGCCCTTGACCCGCGGACGGTGCGCCAGGTTGCCGCCCTCGAGCTGGCGATCGGTGGCCCAGGCACCTTCCTCGGAGGTGATCTTGTACATGGCACCTTCGATATCGGCCTTCCAGTGCACTTCGTCGAAGATGAAGAACTCGGGCTCGGGACCGAAGAAGGCGGTGTCGCCCAGGCCGGTGGACTGCAGGTAGGCCTCGGCGCGCTTGGCGATGGAGCGCGGGTCGCGCTCGTAGCCCTGCATGGTAGCCGGCTCGATGATGTCGCAACGCAGCACCAGCGTGGCGTCCTCGGTGAACGGGTCGAGGAAGGCGGTACCGTCTTCGGGGCGCAGGATCATGTCGGACTCGTTGATGCCCTTCCAGCCGGAGATGGAGGAGCCGTCGAACATCTGGCCGTTCTCGAAGAATTCCTCATCGACGTCACGGGCCGGAATGGTGACGTGCTGTTCCTTGCCCCGTGTGTCGGTGAAGCGCAGGTCGACCCACTTCACATCATGTTCTTCGATCAGGGCGAGAGTCTTGGCTGACATTTGTGTCCTCCGTTGAGCTGTGGCTCGATTCGTTTGGCTGAAGTCCACTGGCGCTGGTGCGTCGCAGCGCCTGTTGTAACACGCTGTGGGCTGGCTGCCCACGTTCGCCATGCACAAGCATGGAGAGCTGTACCGACAAATGCAGGAGGCGTGCCAAACTTGCACCATCCAAGCTCATCAAAAAAATAACTTCTTGTTTTCAAGAAGAAATACTTTGCACCTCGCTTTATCTCACTGCACCAAGCGTGCTCGACGGAGACCTCGGCGGGCCGTTAGGAGGGAAAAAAGGCGCCATGATGGTGCAAGTGGCGCCTAGACGCACCGTAACAGTGCATGAAAGGACAGCGCGTTAGACGGTCTCGATCGACACGCGGGCCTGGCAGGCCCGCAGGCGCTCGAGCAGATCGGGCAACGCATCGCTGCCCAACTGCGGGTCGAAGCCGCCGATACGCTCGAACCATTCGCGTGCCACCCAGAAGGTATCCAGCGGAGAAGGCCGCTGGAGCAGCCACCACCAGCGCAGCCAGCTGTGACGCTGCACCGGCAGGACTGCCGCATCCCAGCCGTTGGCGAGTTCGAGATCGATCAACCGGTGGCTAAGCCAGTTGGCGGCACGACGATCTCCCAGCCCGGGAAAGAGCAGCACGTTGCCGCGGCTGGCAGCGACCGCGGCGTTGAACCGGCTGCCCAGGGTGGCGGAGCCGCACGATATCAGGATCGCCTGGTAGCGCTGGGCCAAGTCCGGCAGCCGGCGGTCCCCGGTGTCATCCACCAGCAGCAGCTCATACCCTCCCTGCCAATGCCGGGCGGCCTGCTCGAAGAGAACCAGGCTGCGCGGTAGCTTGGCTCCCGCAGCGCGTGCATCGAAAATGACACTGGCAAGGGTCATGTCAGCTCCACCGAGGCAGATAAGCACCCGACAGCCAATTGCGTTACGAACTGTGTAGATAAGTTTAGAAAAGTATCAAAAAAGTTCCCTTGCTGAATTTCCTCGCACCCGGCTGCCCCATTCCTGCCCGAGTCACCGGGAGGGGAACATGGTGCGAGCCGCCCAGGAATGATGGAGACCGCCACGCCCGGGACTGAGAAACACCTGATGATGCGGTAGAGCTATTCCCCTTCCCCGCTTACCTGTACAATGCGCCTCCACTCCCTACCCCGCGCCTAGGGTACGTCCTTTTCGATGTGTACATAGGTGCGCCCCTGTTGATGAGTCACACCTTATGAACACAGCTGTAACCCCCTCTCGCATCGAGAGTTTGCGCAATATTGCCATCATCGCTCACGTCGACCATGGCAAGACCACGCTGGTCGACAAGCTCTTGAGCCAGTCCGGCACGCTGGACCGCAAGGCCGAGGGTCAGGAGCGCATCATGGACTCCAACGACCAGGAGAAGGAGCGCGGCATCACCATCCTGGCCAAGAACACCGCGATCCGCTGGCAGGATGGCAACGGCCGCGACTTCCACATCAACATCGTCGACACCCCCGGACACGCCGACTTCGGCGGCGAGGTGGAGCGCGTGATGTCGATGGTCGACTCGGTACTGCTGCTGGTCGACGCCGTCGACGGCCCCATGCCGCAGACCCGTTTCGTTACCCAGAAGGCCTTCGCCCAAGGCCTCAAGCCGATCGTGGTGGTCAATAAGATCGACCGCCCCGGCGCTCGTCCCGACTGGGTCATCGACCAGATCTTCGACCTGTTCGACAACCTCGGTGCCACCGACGAGCAGCTCGACTTCCCGATCGTCTACTGCTCGGCGCTCAACGGCATCGCCGGCATGGATCCGGAGGCGCTGGCCGAGGACATGTCGCCCATGTTCCAAGCCATCGTCGACATCGTCGAGCCGCCGGCCGTTGAGCTCGACGGCCCGTTCCAGATGCAGATCTCGGCGCTGGACTACTCCAGCTACGTGGGCGTCATCGGCCTGGGTCGCATCAAGCGCGGCTCGGTCAAGCCCAACCAGCAGATCGCGGTGATCGGCACCGACGGCAAGACCCGCAAGGGCAAGGTCGGCCAGGTGATGACCCACCTGGGGCTGGAGCGCGTGCAGACCGAGCTCGCCACCGCCGGCGACATCGTCTGCATCACCGGCATCGACGAGCTCTCCATCTCCGACACCCTGTGCGACCCGGCCGCCGTCGAGGCGCTGCCGCCGCTGTCGGTGGACGAGCCCACCGTCTCCATGACCTTCCAGGTCAACGACTCGCCGTTCGCCGGCCGCGACGGCAAGTACGTCACCAGCCGCAACATCAAGGACCGCCTCGACCAGGAACTGATCCACAACGTGGCGCTGCGTGTCGAGCAGGGCGAGAGCCCGGAGAAGTTCAAGGTCTCCGGCCGCGGCGAGCTGCACCTCTCGGTGCTGATCGAGACCATGCGCCGTGAAGGCTTCGAGCTGGCGGTGGGTCGCCCCGAGGTGATCATCAAGGAGATCGACGGCATCAAGCAGGAGCCGTACGAAGAGGTCATCATCGACTGCGAGGAGCAGCACCAGGGCGCCATCATGGAGGAGCTCGGCTACCGCAAGGGCGAGCTGACCAACATGAACCCCGACGGCAAGGGCCGCGTGCGCCTCGACTTCATCATCCCCGCACGCGGGCTGATCGGCTTCCGCGGCCAGTTCCTGACCCTGACCTCGGGCACCGGCATCCTCACCAGCCGCTTCGACCACTATGGCCCGCTCAAGCCCGACGCCGCCATCGAGCGCCGTAACGGCGTGCTGGTGTCGATGGTCGACGGCAAGGCGCTGGCCTACGCGCTGTACGCCCTGCAGGAGCGCGGCAAGCTGATCATCGACCACGGCACCGAGGTCTACGAAGGCATGCTGGTGGGTATCCACAACCGCGCCAACGACCTGGTGGTAAACCCCACCAAGGGCAAGAAGCTCGACAACATGCGCGCCTCGGGCAACGACGAGAACATCGTGCTGACCCCGCCGGTGAAGTTCTCGCTGGAGCAGGCCATCGAGTTCCTCGACGACGATGAGCTGGTGGAGATCACCCCCAACCACATCCGCCTGCGCAAGAAGTTCCTCAAGGAGCACGAGCGCAAGCGCAACAAGAAGTAAGCCTCGCTCGCTTGTCAACGACACCCGCCACTCGGCGGGTGTCGTTGTTTTGCGGTACAAAAACCTGCTTGACCCTCACGCAACGTGAGCCTCCAAGCTTCAGCCCACGCATGGAAGAGAGGAGACGAAGCATGCTGTTACGAGTCGGTGAACTGGCCAAGCGCACGGGCCTGACCGTGAGAACGCTGCACCACTACGACGAGATCGGCCTGCTCAAACCTTCCATGCGTTCCGATGCCGGCTATCGGCTCTATCGGCGCCAGGACGTCGCCCGCCTGCATCATATCCAGGCGCTGCGCTCCCTGGGCATGTCGCTGACCGATATCGGCGCCCTGCTTGATCGGCCTTCGTCCTCTCTCACCGCGGTGATTGAACGCCAGATACAGATGCTGGAACGCAAGATTGCGGACCAGGCCCAGCTGCGAGATCGCCTCGTGGCGCTGCATCGTCAGTTCGAGAGCGGCGACGAGCCGGAGATGGACGACTGGTTGAAGACATTGGAGATGATGACCATGTACGACCGCTACTTTACCCGCGAGGAACTCGACCGCCTGCCGCTGTACCGGGCCGACGACGACCGACAGGCCGAATGGAAGACGCTCATCGGCGAAGCCCAGGACCTGATCCGCCAGGGTGTGCCGCCCAGCGACCGCGCCGCACAGGAGCTGGCACAGCGCTGGATGACGACGCTCGAGCGAGACACCGCCGGCGACCCCACGCTGCTCGACAAGCTCAACGCCATGCATGCCAACGAGCCGGAGGTTCAGGCGCAGATGGGGATCTCCACGCAGGTCTCCGAGTACGTGATGCGCGCATTCGCCGAGTCCAAGCTGGCCATCTACCAGCGTTACCTCAGCGAGGAGGAGTTCAGCTTCATGCGCCAGCGGTATCCGCAGCGCATGCACGAGTGGCCGACCCTGATGGCCAAGCTGCGCCAGCAGCTCGAGCAAGGCACCCCGCCGCAGGCCCCTGCCGTGCAGCAACTGGCCCGGGAATGGCTGGAGCTACTGCGTAGCTTCGCCGGCGACGACCCGGCCACGCATGAGAAGATTCGCCGGGCCAACGAGCAGGAGCCGGCGCTTCAGGCGAACGTGTGGATGACCGAGCGCATGAAGGAGTACCTGGGCAAGGCGATCGCGCACCTGACGGCGAGCTGAGCCACCCCACCCGCCACCGCCTACCTCGGTGGCGGGCTCCCCCTCCGCTATTCCCTCCTCCAGCAAAAAGCGCTTTTCCTGGCCGTGATCATGGAATCCCACCTTGGGTTTGCCGTAGAGTTCGGCGCTCACGCATTGCCATGTCTACCCTTGGAGAGAACCGACGTACAAGGAGAGCAGCCATGCACAAGCACGTGGAATGGGACGACCCTGGCGCCGACAGCGTGATGCGTCACTACGAGCGCAACCCGCAGGGCTATTCCGAACCCGGGCCCGGCGACATCCTCACCGCCCGCTTCCAGGGGCTGGTGGCGCGCGTGCGGGTCGAGGCCTACGTCGACGGCACCAGCATCGGCCCGGTGGTAGCATTGATCGAGCCGCGCAGCGGCAAGCGCCTGCAGACCCGCGGCAAGCTGGTGGTCGGCGACACGGTGCGCCTGCCGGATGCCAGCCGCGCCTTCGAGCCGCGCCCGAGCGACAACGCCGCAGAGGACGAAGAGCCGCAGTGACTTCCACGAACCCGCGGCCCGGTCATCTGTCGTTTCCAACGTAGCCTTAACGATTGTCTACTGGCCAGGACGCAGGTTTGTGTCGCACAGTGTACGCGCCCACCGACCGGCCCACCCAACCGGCTTTCGGTAGCGGCATTCGCAGGCCCACAAGGCCACAAGACGAGCCTTCGGAAGCATAATGAGCACGCACAACGTCTGGACACACAAGGGCACCTTCCTGCTGGCTGCCGTCGGCTCGGCAGTAGGGCTCGGCAACCTGTGGCGCTTCCCCTACCTGACCGGCGAGAACGGCGGCGGTGCTTTCATCCTGATATACGCCCTGACCATCTTCGCCGTCGGCATCCCGATCCTGATCGCCGAGACCATGCTCGGCCGTGCCAGTCGCAGAAGCCCGATCATGGGCATGCAGTTCCTGACCCGCACCCACAAGACCTCCCGCGGCTGGGTATCGATCGGCTGGCTGGGCGCCGCCTCGGCCTTCCTGATCCTGAGCTTCTACTCGGTGATCGCCGGCTGGGCGATCCATTACACCTGGCTGATGCTGACCGGCACGCTGGTCGGCGCCGATGCTGCCACCATCGGCGCCGGCTTCGATGCTCTGCTGGCCTCGCCGGGCCTGCTCACGCTCTATCACACCTTGTTCATCATCGCCTCGGGAGTGATCGTGGGCCTGGGAATCCACAAGGGTATCGAAAGCGGGCTGCGCATCATGATGCCGGCACTGTTCGTGATCCTGCTGGTGATCCTCGGCTACGGCATCGCCAACGGCAATTTCGCCGCCGCGGCGAGCTTCCTGTTCACCTTCAACCTCGCCGACCTGAGCCTCGAAGGCTGGCTGCAGGCGATGGGCCAGTCGTTCTTCACCCTGAGCCTCGGTATGGGCGCGATCATGGCCTATGGCGCTTACATGGCCAGCGATGCCTCGCTGAGCCGCACCGCGTTCGCCATCGCTTTCATCGATACCGCCGTGGCCATGGTCGCGGGCCTGGCCATTTTTTCGCTGGTGTTCGGCGCCGGGCTCGACGCCGATGCCGGGCCGGGGCTGATGTTCGTGACGCTGCCGTTGGCGTTCGCCGAGATGCCCCTCGGCGGCTTGATCGGCGGGGTATTCTTCATTCTGGTACTGGGCGCGGCCATCAGCTCCTCGATCTCGCTGATCGAGCCGGTGGCGGCCTTTCTGGTGGAACGCTTCGACCTCACCCGCCCCCAGGCGGTATTCGTCATGGTAGTGGCCAGCTGGGCGCTGGGCCTGCTCACGGTGGTCAGCTTCAACCTGTGGGCCGAAGCCAGCCTCTTCCACACCCTGTTCGGACGCAGCGCTTTCGACTTCATCGAGCTGCTGACCAATATCTTCATGCCGCTGGGCGGCCTGCTCATTGCGCTGTTCGCCGGCTGGGCACTGACCCACTCCGAAGTGATGAAGGAGATGCGTACCGGCGAAACCTGGTTCCGGGTCTGGCGCTTCCTGGTACGCTTCGTGGCACCGGCTGCGGTCGCCTTCGTCTTCCTGCGCACCATCCCGCAGGTCGAGGGGTATGTGATTCCGGCCATCGGCGCGCTGATCATCGTCGGCGCCTTTGCCGCCGGCCGCACCTTCCTGGCCGACAATCGCCAGGAACAGTAGAACGAACACCTTGCCGCCGCCTTCGGGCGGCGGCTCGATAGACGTCGCCCGAACTCTCGCCATGCGGGGCCGGGCGAATAACAACGATTCCGGAAAGGAATAACGTGCAGGAACCAACATGCCATCCATCATCGACGTCAGGCACGTCCACAAGGCCTTCGGAGGCCTGAAGGTCATCAACGACTGCTCGATCCAGGTCGAGAAAGGTTCGATCACCGGGTTGATCGGCCCCAACGGGGCGGGCAAGTCGACGCTGTTCAACATCATCGCCGGGGCCCTGCCTCTCGACAGCGGCCAGGTCCTGCTCGACGGCGAGGACATCACTAACCGCCCCGCCAACGAGCTGTTCCACAAGGGCCTGTTGCGCACCTTCCAGATCGCCCACGAGTTCTCCCACATGACCGCGCTGGAGAACCTGATGATGGTGCCGCCGCGTCAAGCCGGGGAGAACCTGTTCGATGCCTGGCTCAAGCCGGGGCTGGTGCGCCGAGAGGAAGCCGAAGTGCGCCGCCGGGCGCTCGAGGTGATCGACTTCATCGGCCTGCACCACGTGCGCAACGAGCTCGCCGGCAACCTCTCCGGCGGCCAGAAGAAGCTGCTGGAACTCGGCCGCACCATGATGACCGATGCCCGTGTGGTACTGCTCGACGAGATCGCCGCCGGGGTCAACCGCACCCTGCTGGGCGACCTGGTGAGCAACATCGAACGGCTCAACCGCGAGATGGGCTACACCTTCCTGGTCATCGAGCACGACATGGAGATGATCGCCCGGCTATGCGACCCGGTGATCGTACTGGCCCAGGGCAGCGTGATGGTCGAGGGCACCATCGAAGAGATCCAGAACAATCCTCAGGTGATCGAGGCCTACTTTGGCTCTAACGTGGCCTGAGGGTTCCAACGTCGCCTGAGCAGCGCCGGCGCCTTTCGGTCCGGCCCGCAGAGATCGACAAGAAGAACAGCAACGACAGCGCAGAGAATCCACGATGCCATTACTCGAAGCACGCGACGTGCACGGCGGCTACGGCGGCATGAACATCCTCAACGGGGTGAACATGTCCATCGAGGCCGACGAGGTCGGCGTGATCGTCGGCCCCAACGGCGCCGGCAAGTCGACCATGCTCAAGGCCATCTTCGGCCTGCTCACCGTCAGCCAGGGCGAGATCCTGCTGCGCGGCGAGCCGATCCACAACCTGCCGCCCAACAAGCTCGTGCAGAAAGGCATGGGCTTCGTGCCACAGGAGAAGAACGTCTTCCCCAGCCTCACGGTGAAAGAGAACCTGGAGATGGGTGCCTTTCTCAAGCCGGGCAACGTCAAGCGCATGCTCAAGCAGGTCTACGACGTCTTTCCTCCACTTTACGACAAGCGCCACCAGCCTGCCGGCGAGCTCTCCGGCGGCCAGCGGCAGATGGTCGCCATGGGCCGCGCGCTGATGGCCGAGCCCGACGTGCTGCTGCTCGACGAGCCCACCGCTGGCCTCTCGCCGCTTTACATGAACGAGATCTTCGAGCGCGTGAAAGAGGTCAATGCTGCCGGCGTGGGCATCCTCATGGTCGAACAGAACGCCAAGCAGGCCCTGGCCATCGCCGACAAGGGCTTCGTGCTGGCGGCCGGCAAGAACCGCTTCACCGACACCGGCGCCGCCCTGCTCGCCGACCCGGAAGTGGCCAAGAGCTTCCTGGGCGGTTGAGCCCGGAGCCGTACTGGAGAGTGAGTCGTGAACGAACTGGTTTTCTTCATCAACAACGTGATCGTCGCCGGCAGCGTGTCCGGCTCGATCTACGCCATCGGCGCCATCGGCGTGACGCTGATCTTCAGCATCATGCGCTTCGCCCACTTCGCCCACGCCGACATGATGACCTTCGGCACCTTCATGGTACTGCTGCTGACGCTGGCTTTCCCTGGCGTGGGTGCAGTAGTGGGCCTGCCCACCCCCATCATCATGCTGCCGCTGGCCATCGTGCTTACCGCCCTGCTCGCGGTGGGCATCGACAAGACCTTCTACAAGCCGCTGCGCGCCCACGGGGTCAAGCCCATCGTCATGGTAATCGCCTCGCTCGGCGTGACCCTGATGCTGCAGGGGCTCATTCGCCTGTTCTCGGGAACCGGCGCCCAGAACCTCTACCTGGCCGGTGAGCGCAAGGAGATCTACCGCCTCGAGATGCCGTTCGAGTTGGCGTCCCGCCCCGTCATCGTCACCGAGCCGCAGATCATCCTGTTCGTGCTGACCATCGTCTGCGTGGTGGGGCTGCACCTGTTCCTCAACCGTACGCGGCTGGGCAAGGCCATGCGGGCGATGTCCGACAACCCCGACCTGGCGCGGGCCTCGGGCATCAACACCAATCACATCGTGGCGGTGACCTGGGTGATTGCCGGCGGGCTTGCCGCCATCGCCGGCACCCTGCTGGCGCTCGACGTCACCTTCAAGCCCGACCTGAGCTTCTTCCTACTGCTGCCGATCTTCGCCGCGGCCATCGTCGGCGGCGTGGGGCACCCTTACGGGGCCATCGCCGGGGGCTTCGTGGTCGGCTTCGCCGAGACGCTGGCGGTATTCAACTGGGCGGTATTGTTGCGCCCCTTCCGCGACAGCCTGCCCGAGTGGCTGGCCCAGGCCGGCAACCTCGCCTTCGTCGGCACCGAGTACAAGATCGTGGTGCCCTTCTTCATCCTGGTGGCGATCCTGGTGTGGCGCCCCACCGGCATCTTCAAGGGGAAGGTGATCTGATGAACACGCAACATACCGAACGTCGCGACGACGTCGTCGCCGCGCCGTCACGCTTCCCGCTACGTGAAGTCATCCTGTTCGGCGCCCTGCTGGCGATGATCCTGGGCGTTTACGCCATGATGGGCAGCGCCTACAGCACGCGCATGCTGGTGGAGGCGGCCTGCTACGCCATCCTGGCCCTGGGGCTGACCATCCAGTGGGGCTATGCCGGCCAGTTCAATGCCGGCGTGATGGGCTTCGTCGCCCTGGGCTCCTTCGCCACCATGTTCTTCAGCGTGCCAGTCAACGAGGCCTTCTGGGGCACCGAGCTACCCGGCGAACTGGGCCTGGCGCTGCTCTACGTGACCGCCGCGGTCTTGATCGTCTATGGTGCCACCAAGCTCGACCGCATCGGCGTGCCGAAGACGCTGCGCACCTTGATCGCCATCGTGCTGGCCGTGGCGCTCTACCTGACGGTAATCAGCGTGCTGCGCGAGGTCACCGGCGAGATCGAATCCCGCGCCGGCTTCATCGGCGGTCTGGGCCTGCCGGCCTGGAGCGGCTGGATCGTCGGTGGCGCACTGGCCGGCGTGATCGGCTACTTCATCGGTCATATCTGCCTGGGTCTGCGCAGCGACTACCTGGCCATCGCTACCCTCGGCATCGCCGAGATCATCAAGGCGTTTCTCAAGAACTCCGACTGGCTGACCCGCGGTACCGCCACCGTCTCGCCGCTGCCCTGGCCTACCCCCGGCCCAAGCGAACTGGGCTTCACCCTGGCCCGGGCGCTGTACCTCTCGCTCACGGCGGTAATGATCGCGGCGATCTTCTTCCTGCTCCACCGCGCCTACCATGCCCCCTGGGGCCGCATGATCCGCGCCATCCGCGACAACGAGATCTCCGCCGCGGCAATGGGCAAGGACATCAACAAGCGCCGCCTGGAGATCTTCGTGCTGGGCTGCATCCTGATGGGCATCGGCGGCGGCGCGTTGGCCTCGTTCAACAGTATCTTCGATCCGAACGGCTTCCTGCCGCTCAATCACACCTTCCTGGTGCTGGTGATGGTTATCCTGGGCGGGCCTGGCAACAACCTGGGCACCATCTTCGGCGCCGTGGCGGTCTACATCATCTGGCTGATGTCCGAGCCCCTGGCGCTGTTCCTGATGCACGGGGCCGCCGCCCTCGGCGAGGGCTGGTTCGGCTGGGAGCCGCCGGGCAACCTCGACAGCCGTGCACTGCAGGCCCGGGTATTCGTGATCGGTCTGCTGATCACCCTGGTGCTGCGCTTCGCGCCGCAGGGGTTGTTGCCCGAGAAAGTCAAACACCACGGTTAGAGAGGGCTGATTTTTGCCTTGCGACCCACAGGGATGTGGGAAGTGCGTTGGCCCGTAGGGAACGGGCCTAGCCCTGGCCTTCGCTCGACGACTTTTCGAAAGAAGCCTCATGAACATGAAAGGCCCCGGCGGGAATCCCCGCCGGGGCCATTGCACTTTCCGCTTCAGTTCAGGCCTGGATTAGTCCTGGATCAGGCCCTTGCCGACGAAGGAACCCCCTTCCACTGCCATTTCCAGTACCACGCCCGGCACGTCGCCGCTGTCGTCGAACTCGTGCCTGCCGGAGGCACCCTCGTAGTTGATCTCCTCGCCGGCCGCGATCAGCTCCACTGCCTTCTCCCACTCGCCGGGCAGGATCGTTTCACCGGGGGCAGAGGAAACGCTACGCAGCGCCTCGGAGAGGCCTTCTCGCTCGGCGTTGCCGTTCTGCTCGATGGCCAGCGCCAGCAGGAAGGCGGCGTCGTAGGCCTGGGCGGCGAACACCGCGCTGGGGTCGAAACCGGCCTCCTGGGCCGCCTGGTTGAAGATCTCGGTACCCGGCAGTTCGGGGCTGCCCGGGCGGGTAGCGATCATGCCCTCGAGGGCATCCGCACCCACCGCACCGACCAGCGAATCCCCCACCATGCCGTCGGCACCGGCGTACTGGGTGAATGCGCCACTCTCATAGGCCTGGCGCAGGATGGTCTGGCCAGAGCCATCGGCATAGGCGAGCACCACCAGGGTCTGGGCGCCGCTGGAAGAGAGCGAGCCCAGCTCGGAGCGGTAATCGGCACGACCGTCCTCATGCGCAAGATTCTCGGCCACCGTGCCACCGCCGTCCTCGAAGGCCGTAGTGAAGGCATCGGCCAGGCCCTGACCGTAATCGTTGTTGACGTAGGTTACCGCCACTTCGTCGAAGCCCTTCTCGAGCATCAGCTTGGCCAAGATCTGGCCCTGGTAGGCGTCAGACGGCACGGTACGGAACACCAGGTCGTTGTCGTCCAGCTCGGTCACCGCCGGCGCCGTAGAGGCCGGCGAGACCATCACCACGCCACCGGGAATCGCCGCACTGTTGGCCGCAGCCACGGTCGCGCCGGTACACAGCGCCCCGACGATGGCGGTGACGTTCTCGGTATTGACCATGCGGTCCGCCGCGTTGGACGCCGCCGAGGCATCGCTACAGGTGGTATCGGCATTGGGCATGGCCAGTTCCTGTCCGCCGAGGATGCCGCCCTGTTCGTTGATCTGGGCCACTGCCAATCGCGCGCCGTCGAAGATCGGCGGGGTCAGGCTTTCGATCGGGCCGGTGAAACCGCCGATGAAACCGATCTTGACCTCCGCTTGTGCCGCCGCAGCGAATGCCACACTGGAGGCCGCAACTGCCATCGCCAAAACACTCTTCTTCATTTGTTCTTCTCACTCTGATGATTGAGGTATGGGTGATCGAGGTGTGGTGATTTACGTCTGGTTACGAATGAACGACACCCCTTTAATCTGGAAGCCCCGACGGCAAAACACAAGCCCCCCATACCAACGTTTGATCCTGACGGCACAGCGCCAAGCCCTTATCAGCGATGGAAAACCCGACACGACGAGAGGCTGCACGTTCAACGCTGTCGGCCAGGCTTGCCAGCCATCACCTATACTGAAGCGCGCAATGCCCAATCACAGGAGCCCCGCATGTACCCTGTCTCCCCTGCCCTACTCAAGGAGATGCCATGACCCTGCCGGCGAGCCCCTTGTCCGTGACCGAACTCACGGGAAGCCATCACGAGGTCGGTGCGGAGCACGGCCGCATCCACCGCCACCTGATCAAGCGCGGCATCGAGGTGTACGGACAGCTGTTCCAGGATTTCGTGGGGATTCGCTGGGAAGACGCCCGCGACCGCGCCTGCCACTTCGAGGCCCAGATCGCGCAGGGCTTTCCTGAAATACTCGAGGAGATGAACGGCATCGCCTGGGGCGCGGATGTCGATTTCATCGACATCCTGACGCTCAACTGCCGCAGCGAGATCGCCCTGACACAGGCCAGCGGCGGCTGTTCGGCCTTCTCGCTGCAGCGCCACGGAACGCAATGGCTGGCGCAGAACTGGGACTGGCGCCACGATCAGCTCGACAACGTGGTCGCCCTGCACATCCGGGGCGATGGGCGCCCCGCCCTGGTGAGCATCGGCGAGGCCGGCATGGTCGGCAAGGTAGGCCTGAACGACCGCGGCATCGGCGTCTGCCTCAATGCCATTCGCTCACAGACCTGCGGCGTAGGCCTGCCGATCCACATTGCCCTGCGCAAGATTCTCGAGTGCGACGACATGCCGAGCGCGCTCGCCGTGGCCACTCACGACCGGGTCTGCTCGCCTGCCCACTTCCTGCTCGCCAGCGCTCAGCTCGGCAACGAGGGGGGCCAGGCCGTCGGCCTCGAGGTACAACCCGGCGAGCCGGGGCGCATCGAGCCGCGCAACGGTATCGTCACGCATACCAACCACCTCTACGCCGAGGACACCCCCTGCCCGGTGCAGGACTTTCCCCGCACCGACTCCCGGCCGCGCCTGTGTCGCCTCGATACGCTGCTGCATGACGAACTGCCGCCGGACGCCGACATCGACGAGGCCAGGTTGTTCGACATCCTCAGCGATCATCAGGGCACACCGCTGTCGATCTGCCGCCACTTCAACCCCGACCAGCCCGCCGAGGAGCGCATGGAAACCCTGTTCTCGGTGGTGATGAACCTCAGCGAACGGCGCCTGACCCTGCGCCACGGCAAGCCCTGCGAGAGCGACGACAGCCTGAGCATCAGCCTGAGCTGACACACACCACCCGCTCAGGGAGCCGGGTTAGTCGCGGGCAGTTCGCCTTTCAGATAGCGCTCGGAGACGAGCAGGAACGAACGCCGGAACAGATCGTGCCGGGCCTCTTCCCGATAGAGTTGAAGCAACTCCCACTCCTCCTGGGAGAGGCTGGTGTCCTGGCGCGGATACTCACGGGCCAGGCGCACCGAGCCCGGGGTGGCATCGCAGATCTGCAGGGGCGGGGTGACGCCGCGGATGGCGGTATGAGTGCGGTACGACATGGCGACCTCCGTTCGCTCAATTAATGATAACGATTATCATTAATTGAGATGAATCTAGATGGCCGGCTGACCTCTGTCAAATACCATGAAGAAAAATCGTTCTCGTTTCCGTGGCGGCTTGCTTGCGGCAGGCGAGAGTGGTACACAAGATAACGCATACCATTCTCATTAAACACGGAGACGAACCATGAAGAAACTGCTGCTGCCCACCCTGCTGTCCGGCCTGATGATCGCAGCCACCGCTCAAGCCAGCTCCCCCACCGAGCACTTCGAAGGCGAGCCTTCCGAGACCCTGAGCCAGGCGGTGGCCAACTTCTCCGAAACCAACCAGCAGCTGGCCGAGCTGCTTGCCCAGGAAGAACTCAGCATGGAGGACCTCGGCACCATTCACGAACTCTCCTACACGCTGGAGAATGCGCTGCAGAAGATCGATGCCGAGGTGGAGACCATGGCGGTCAACCTCGAAGAGGTTCACCTGGGCTCAGAAACCGGTGAATTCGAGCGCGTGCAAAACCACGGTAGCGACTACCTGGAAGCGGCCCAGACGCTGGTGCCCTGAGCTGATCTGGCTGGACCCGCCCCGCCGCGGCACCATGGCGCCGCGGTACGGTTATCCGGCCAGAGCCTCCTCCACCACGCCTCGCGCCTCGTCGCTCATGGGCAGCGTCAACGCCAGCTCATGGGCACGCGGCGACATCTTCTTCCAGGTCATCTGCACGATACGCACCAGGTGGTCGTGCTCCACCTGCTTGGAGAAGTCGGCGAAATAGTTCTCGAGGAACACCAGGCAAGCGCAGTCCTCCACCGCCTGCGTGCCCGGATCGCGGCCCAAGCCCTGCTTGCGAATCATGCGGGAGACCTCGGCGGCGTCCTGCGGCGAATACCCCGCCGCCTCCATCACCCGCGCCGTGGTCTCGCCGGCCCGCTTGCCCTGGTCGCGGCGCCAGGTGAGATAGCCCACGCGCCCTTCCGGGTAATCGTTGCGCGGCACCTCCCAGCGTTGCAGATGCTGCGAGCGCACCGCGATCTGCACCAGCTCGCCAGGCGCTTCCACCACCCGCTCCAGCCAGGCGCTCATGCGCCCCGCATGCCACAGCTCCAGGGGCAGGCTTTCACCTTCGACGTCGACCCGCCGCGGATCCTCGGCGTGCAAGGCATCGAGTTCGGCGATGGCACGCTGAAACGGTGTTTGATCTGGCATAGGAATGTCCTTGCAAGTCGTTATTGCCACAGCATACCGCATTCGGGCGCGACGCCGACAACACAACTCTTCTTGGCCTCCTCCAGGCAATCAACTTGTAACTCACTGAATTCCAACTAACTTAAGAGTATGCCTATCTAACCAAAAGAGGTATCGCCATGAGACGTAGCGTCCTGATCCCCCTTCTCGCCATGCTCACGATCGGCTTCGCCCACGCCGAGGAACAGGACCTCAGCGTCGATGCGGACGACGACATGATCGAGTCGGAACTCATGCAGGAGCTCGAACAGACCCAGGGTCAGGACATCGAGACCCTGCAGCAGGCCGTGGACGCCCTCGAGCTGCGCAACGATCTGCTCGACGTGCTGATGCAAAAGGAAACCCTCACCGACGGCGACCTGGCCATCATCCAGCAGCTTACCGAAGACATCGAGAACGCCCTGGTGAAGGTCGAGGAAGAGGTCGGCACCATGCGTGAGCGAGTGCGCGAAGTGCGCGCCAGCGCCGACAGCCAGGGGCAGGAAGGCATTCGCGAGAGCAGCAGGGAGTACCTGGACCGGGTCAGGACGCTGATGCAGTAAGGCTGGCCGGCACCCGGCAGGCACGCGGGGACCCGGCGGCCACGACCGCCGGGGCCGCGAGTTAGCGCACCAGCATGCGACCCAGCACGTCCTGCCCCTGGCGCCGATGCCACATCACCATCGCCACATGGCCCACGATCAGCGCCAGCAGAACCCAGCCCAGCACACCATGGAACAGGCTGCCCAGGGCCACCATCCACTCTATTTCGCCCTCGAAGCCTGGCATCAGCGGAATACCGAAGGGCTCGAAGGTGCGCCCCGAACCGTACTGACGCAGCAGCGCCAGCGACGGCACCAGCAGCATTAGGCCATACAGGGCCAGGTGCCCCAGGCGAGCCGCTGCATTCAGCGCAGCTGGCCGGCTTGCCCGGCTCACCAACGCCCAGCCCATCCGCAACACCACCAGCACTAGCAGCAGAAGGCCCGTCGGTTTGTGGGTTGCCCACAGCAGCTCATCCAGCGCCGTGTCGCTCATCAGCACCCGCACGCTCGTTGTCAGGAACTGCCAGACGAACAGCAGCGCCATGCCCCAGTGCAGATAACGGCTCACACGCCCGTAATGGGTAACCTCGACAGCGTTCATATCGGTTTCTCTCCTTGGCCACCAACGGCTTCGCTACGCTTGGTGCTCCAACCGTAGCGGCGGATTGAGGAAGCCGTGTGAACCCAGTGTGCATACCGATGCCCGGCGTTCTGCCTTGCGAGCCAAGCGCCTCGCTCGGCATGATAATAGCCCCCTTCCCCTGACCCGGAGCCTGCATGACCTTCTTCTCTCGCTTCAAGGAAGTGGCCTCGCCCACCATCGGCCTGGGCTGCATGAACCTCTCCCACGGCTACGGCAACCCGGTACCCGAGGCCGAAGCGCTACGCGCCCTGCATGAAGCCTTCGAGATGGGCTATCGACACTTCGACACCGCCACCCTCTACGGCGCCACGGCCAACGAACGGGTGGTCGGCAAGGCACTCGCCGACAGGCGCAGCGAGATTCTGCTGGCCAGCAAATGCGGCATGGCCATGGACCCTGCACTGGGCAAGAAGGTGATCGACGGGCGCCCCGAGACAATTCGCCGGCAGTGCGAGGAAAGCCTCGAACGCCTGCAAACCGACCATCTGGACCTCTACTACCTGCACCGGCTGGACCGCAACGTGCCCATCGAGGAGAGCGTCGGCGCGCTGGGACGGCTGGTGGAAGAGGGCAAGGTTCGCGCCATCGGACTCTCGGAAGTGTCTGCCGCCACCCTGCGCCGCGCCCGGGCCGAGCACCCCATCGCCGCGGTGCAGTCCGAATACTCGCTGTGGACCCGCAACCCCGAGATCGCCCTGATCGACGCCTGCCGCGAAGCCGACACGGCCCTGGTCGCCTTCAGCCCGCTGGGGCGCGGCTTCCTGGCCGGCGCCGTTACCGAGGCCACGCAACTCACGGAGAACGACGTGCGCCGCGGCATGCCGCGTTTCAGCACCGAGAACCTGTCGCACAACCTGCGCCAACTGGGAAAGCTACAGGCCATTGCCAGCGAACAGAACATGACCACCGGCCAGCTCGCCCTCGCCTGGCTCAAGGCCCAGGGCGACGACGTCATACCCATCCCCGGCAGCCGCTCCATCGCGCACATGCGCGAAAATCTCGCCGCCGAAGACCTGCGCCTGGATGCCGCCACCATTGAGCGGCTGAGCGCACTTCTGACACCGGACCAGGTAGCCGGCGCCCGCTACAGCGAAGCGCTACAGGCCGAGATCGATACGGAGGAGTTTGGGGGATAGGGGCGGCTCGCCATATTGGTTCCGCCACTCCATAGGTTTTTAGCTGCCTGTGTGCACACGCGCCGGCGCCTTGGTTGCTGGCTCATCTCCTTTTCCGAGCTGCCCATGCGGCAGCTCACGCCTGAACATTCCCGGCCTTGGTCTTGCTGTTTTCTGAGCTGCCTGGACATCGCTCAGCCCAACACCTTAACACCTGACAACCGTGGCCGGGCCCGCCGCTTTCGCTGACCGACTACCGTAGCCAAAGTGCAGCGCACTTATCTGACGAAAATATACAATTCTACTCCTCTCGCCGTCAGTAATGTTCTCCCTGCAACCCTCATCGTTGCCATCTACTAAGCCGCACCACGACAGCAATGGCTTTCCTTATCCACAACGACCGAGAGAAACAATATGAAAATGACTAAACCATTGGCAGTTTTACTTTTCTGCAGTGCCGGAGCCGCCATGGGAGCGGAAATAACCCCTCTCATGTCTGAAGCACTCGTTAGCTTGCCCGACTCTCCCCAAGTCAAGATGCTGACTGTGCAATACGAGCCCGGAGGCATGTCAGCACCACACCGTCATAATGCCCATGTTTTCGTTTATGTACTGAACGGAAAGGTAGAAATGCAGGTGGAGGGTGGTGATGTAGTTACGTTAGAAGCTGGACATACCTTTTATGAGTCACCTACGGACATTCATACTTTATCCAGAAATGCGAGCGATACCGAACCGGCAAAATTCCTGGTTTTTTTTGTCAAGGAGGCTGGTGCTGACACAACGATTCCACTCGATAACTCGGCTTCAATGCCAGCCGAGACAAGGTAATATCTGACATATGTAAGGCAGGAAAAGAGGGGGCGTATTTTTCCGAAATCCGACAGCCACGGAGCTTGAGCTGCGTAACCCGTGCGGGCCGCGACAGGTCGCCTTCAACCCACTAGGTCGCGGCATTCTTGACCAGCGCCGTAACGGATACCGCCCAGCTTGCAGAAAACGACGTGCGCCGCGGCTTGCCGCGCTTCAGCACCCTGAACCTGCCGCACAACCTGCGCGAACTGGAAAAGCTCCAGGCCATCGCCGGCAACCAGGGCGTGACTACTGGCCAACTCGCCCTCGCCTGGCTCAAGGCCCAGGGCGGCGACGTGATTCCCATCCCCGGCAGCCGCTTCATCGCGCACATGCGCAAAAACCTCGCCGCCGAAGACCCGCGCCTGGATGCCGCTACCCTCGAGCGGCTGAATGCGCTGCTGACACCGGACCAGGTAGCCGGCGCCCGCTACAGCGAAGCGCTGCAGGCCTAGATCGATACGGAGGAGTTTGGGGGTAGGGGTCACACCACCTCCGCCACCTCTTCAAACGCCAGCCTCGGCCCCCTTGGCCGCTGGCTCTCGGGGTCGCCCGTGCCGAGGTTGACCAGGAAGTTGCTCTTGTAGCGGCCGTCGGGGAAGAACTCCTCGTCGACCATGGCGTTGTCGAAGCCGCTCATGGGGCCGGCGTCGAGCCCCAGCATGCGGGCGGCGATGATGAGGTAGGCGCCCTGCAGGGTACCGTTGCGCCAAGCGGTATCGCTGGTCGTTTCCGGGTTCTCGGCAAAGCGTTCGCGGGCGTTGGGCGAGCTGGGAAACACCTTGGGCATGTGTTCGTAGAAGCGCGTATCGACGGCCATGATGACGGTGACCGGGGCTTCGTGGGCCTTGTCGCGGTTGGCTTCGGAGAGCGCCGGCAGCAGGCGCGACTTGCCCTCTTCGCTCATCACGAAGACGTAGCGAGCCGGCTGACTGTTCATCGAGGTCGGCCCCCACTTCAGCAGGTCGTAGAGCTGGCGCAGGGTGGCCTCGTCGACGGGCTCCGGCCGGAAGCCGTAGTGGGTCCGCGCTTGGCGGAAGACGGTGTCGAGCGCGGTGTCGTCAAGTGGCTGACGAGGCATGGAAATCTCCAGGTCGCGGTATTCTTAGACTCTACGCCTTTGCCGGTGGCCCGTCACGGCCGGCCGCCCCAACGCTAGCCGTTCAGCCACCCGATGCCGGCATTGAGGTAGCCCGCGAAGCTGACCCATGCCAGGTAGGGCGTAAGCAGCCAGGCGGCCACTGGCGAAACGCGGGCGAAGCGGCTGATCGTCAGCACGATGAGGCCCCACAGCAGCAGCAGGTCGGCCAGAGCGACGAAGATCCAATGCATGCCGAAGAACAAGATCGACCACAGCCCGTTGGCCGCAAGCTGGGCGACGAACGGCCACAGCACCGCGACGCGCTCGGCCGCCGGCACCCGCAGCGTGACCCGCCAAGCGGCCACGGCCATCATCAGGTAGAGCGTCGTCCAGGCCACCGGGAACAGCCAGTCGGGCGGGGTGAGCGGCGGCTTGTCGAGTTCGGCGTACCAGGCGCCGGGGGGCGTGAAGGCCCCGACCATCGCCACGAGGGCGACCAGCAGCAGCCAGCCGGACAGGATAGCCATCGAGTGGCGGGAGGCGACGGGGGCGCCAACCATGATCAACTCCTTGGTGTCTCGGTGCCGCCAGTGTGGGATGCCGCTTCGGCAAATGCTACTTTCATAAGGCATACCTTCATTGCCTGACAAGGAACTCCTCATGCCCCGCTGCCGTTTCCTGCCGTTCGTGTGCGCTGCCCTGATGCTCCTCGTCTCTCCCCTGGCCCTGGCGCAATCCAGCGAGCGCGAATACCAGGCCTACGAGGACGCCCTGGCCCGCGGCGAGAGCCAGGCCAACCTGTGGCGGTACGGCTGGGCCGGGGTCTATGCCACTTCATTGGCGTTCAATACCTATCAGGCCAGCGAGGCGGACGACCGCGACGACCGTTACGATGCCCGAGTAGGCGTGGTGAAGTCGGCACTGGCGTTGGCCGGCACGCTGATGGATCGCCAGCCGCACCCGGCCGCCTACCGCGAGCTGCGCGAAGGCGATGGCGATATCGAGAGCGCTCGCCGGTTGCTGCATGAAGTGGCCGAGGAGGAACGCCAACGCCGCAGCCTGGAGGCACGCCTGGGCTCGCTGGCGATCAATGCCGCATCCGGGTTGTTGATCGCCGTGGGTGACGGCCGCGAGCGTGACGGGGCGATCAACTTCGCGACCGGCATGCTGATCAGCGAGCTGCAGCTGCAGACCCAGCCGCGCCAGGCCTCAGTGGCCATCAATCGCTTCAAGCCGGCACGGGTGTCGCTGGGCGACATTCATCTCGAGGGCGAGTACGCCTTCCTGGTAAGCCCGAACCAGGTCGGCGTGGCGCTGCGCTACTGAGAGGTACGGCTTAGCGGTACGACGCAACGCGCCTGACACTGGCACTGGGAAGAGGCCGCTTGGCCTGGCAAGATTTGTTATGATATAACATATCTCACATCACGACCTGACACTTCGCCATGCTCGACTCACTGCTCTGGTGGCTCACGTCACCTTTCGACTATGTCTTCATGCGCCGCGCCCTGGCGGCCTGCCTGGCGCTCTCGCTCACGGCGCCGATTCTCGGCGTTCTGCTGTCGCTGCGTGGCATGAGCCTGATGGGCGAGGCGCTGTCGCACGCCATCATGCCGGGCGTTGCCATTGCCTTCATGCTGGCCGGCTTCTCCCTGCCATTGATGATGCTCGGAGGCGTGTTGGCGGGGTTGATCACCGTGTCGCTTGCCGGTGGCGTAACGCAGTTCAGCGGTCTCAAGGAGGACGCCGCCATGGCCAGCCTGTTCCTGATTGCCATGGCCGGCGGGGTGACCATCGTCAGCCTCTCGGGCAACGCCCTGGATCTCGGCCATATCCTGTTCGGCAGCATATTGGCGGTGGACGGCCGCACCTTGGGGCTGGTGGCGCTGGGCAGCAGCACCATCCTGGTCGGCTTGGCCATCTCCTTTCGCGCCTTGGTAGTCGAGTGCCTCGACCTGCTGTTCCTGACCCTGCAGGGGCGTCATGCCGGCTGGACGCACGCCCTGTTCATGGTCCTGGTGGTGGTCAGCCTGGTGATGGGGTTTCAAACGCTGGGCACGCTGATGGCGGCCGGGTTGATGCTGCTGCCCGCCGCGGCGGCGCGCTACTGGAGCCAGCGGCTCGAGGGCATGATCGCCATTGCCATCGGCATCGCCCTGGCTTCCAGCGTGACGGGGCTACTGGTTTCCTACCATGCTGGCCTGCCTTCCGGCCCTTCGATTATCCTGCTGGCGGGGCTGGGGTATTGCGTGTCGGTCGTACTGGGCCCTTACCGGGGGCTGAAAACGGGCTCCCTTCGGCCGAAGCGTGTCATGGCGTCGCGACATGCCGGGCAGTTACGCTGATGGTTCCCTTTTGCGATGAAACCAGGATACTGCGGCCCTTGGATCCGGTGATGGCCGTCACCACGTGTCTCACATGTCGCATTCACGACTCCCACTTTGCCGATCGACTTGTTATGTTATATCTTAATTGGTTTTGCGAGGGCCTCTGATGGCACACCGCACGCATCGGCATCGCCCTGAGGGGCCATGCCATTTTTCGTTGATGTCGCTCTCCGCTACGCGTCGCCTGCTGTTGGCCGCCGCACCGCTGGGCGTGCTCTGGCTCGCCGTCTCCTGGGCGGCAGGTTGGTGGGGCTGATGGCCGAGGCACAACCTTCTCGCCTGGAGCTTCACGACCTGCAGCTGGCCCAGGCCAACCGTACCGTGCTCGAACACGTCAGCGGGCGCTTTCGCGACGGTGCGATCACCGCCCTGGTCGGCGCCAACGGCGCCGGCAAGAGCACCCTGATCCAGGGCATCATGGGCATGCTGCGGCCGGTGAAAGGCGAAGTGCGCTGCACCGTACCCAAGGAGCGGCGCGCCTGGCTGCCCCAGCAGCTGGCACTCGATCTCACCTTCCCCATGAGCGTGGAAGAACTGGTGATGACCGGCAGCTGGCCGAGCCACGGCGCGCTCACCGGCTACTGCGCGCGCCATTACCGGCGCGGCCGCGAGGTGATGGCGCGCCTGGGCATCTCGCACCTGGCCCACCGCCCGCTGGGCGAGCTTTCCGGCGGCCAGCGCCAGCGCGCGCTGATCGGCCGCACCCTGATGCAGGAAGCCGAACTGCTACTGCTCGACGAGCCCTTCGCCAACGTCGATGCGGAAACCGTCGAGGTGCTGATGACGGTACTGCGCGACATGGCCGCCGAAGGCGCCACCATCATCGTGGTACTGCACGACATGGAGCAGTTGGCTCGCCTGGCCGAAGAGGTCGTGGTGCTGGCGGGTGGCCATGCCCGCTGGACCACCGCCCAGGCCATCGTCCAGAGCCACCCCAGCGCCGTCGATACGGCACGTTTCGCACTGGGCATCCCGGGGGTCGACGCATGATGGAGCTGCTTCACGAGTGGCTGGTCGCCCCCTTCGACTACGGTTTCATGCGCCGCGCGGCGGTGGCCGGTCTGGCCCTGTCGCTGGCGGCCCCGCCCATGGGCGTCTTCCTGATGCTGCGCGGCATGAGCCTGATCGGCGATGCCATGGCCCATGCCATTCTGCCCGGCGTGGCGCTGGGCTTTTTGCTGGCGGGCTTTTCGCTGCCGATCATGAGCCTGGGTGGCGTGCTGTCGGGGCTGCTGATCGCGGTACTGGCGGGTAGCGTGTCGCAGATGACCGGTCATCGGGAGGACTCGGCCATGGCCAGCTTCTTCCTGATTTCGCTGGCGGCGGGCGTCATGCTGGTCTCGCTGGGAGGCAGCAGCGTCGACCTGACCCATGTGCTGTTCGGCTCGATCCTGGCGGTGAACTCCACCGCGCTGCTGCTGATCGCGTCGATCAGCAGCGTGATCGTGATCACCCTGGCGCTGATCTTCCGCGCCCTGGTGGTGGAGTGCCTCGACCCGCTGTTCCTGCGCGGCCAGGGCATGCAGGGCAGCCTGGTGCATGGCGTCTTCCTCGGCCTGGTGGTGCTCAACCTCACCGCCGGCTTCCAGACCCTGGGCACCTTGATGGCCGTGGGGCTGATGATGCTACCGGCCACCACGGCGCGCTTCTGGAGCAAGCGCCTGGAGGGTCTGATCACCATTGCCGTCCTGCTGGCTGCTTTCGCCAGCCTCGGCGGCCTGCTGCTCTCGTACCATCTCAGCGTGCCTTCGGGGCCGGCGATCATCCTGCTGGCGGGTGTGGGCTACGTGCTCTCCGCCCTGCTCGGCCGTTACCACAGCCTGAGGGCGAAGCTGCAGCGTCATGCCATACCGCTCGGCGCGCCCGAATCTCACTGAACTTGCACCACACCACTCGCCATTCGAGGAGACTTGCCATGCGACACCTCACATCCGCCACGCTGATGCTGGGCGCTTCGGCCATGCTGGCGCTGCCCGCCGCCATGGCCGCCGAACGCGTTCAGGTCGTCACCAGCTTCAGCATTCTGGCCGATATGGCGCAGAACGTGGGCGGTGAACACGTGGAGGTCACCTCGCTGGTCGGTCCCGACAGCGACACGCATGTCTTCTCCCCTAGCCCGCGTGATGCGCGCTCGCTGGCCGAAGCCGACCTGGTGGTGTTCAACGGCCTGCAGTTCGAAGGCTGGATGGAGCGGCTGGTCGAGTCCAGCGACTACAGCGGCCCGCTGGTCACGGCCAGCGACGGCATCGACACGCTCGACTACCATGGGCACGACCATGCGCATGCCCACGGTCACGACGACCATGAGGATGACCACGACGATCACGGGCACGACGATCACGGCCATGACGAGGCGACGGCCCACGACGATCATGCCCATGGCGACGACGACCCGCACGGCTGGCAGGACCTGGCCATGGGCAAGGTCTATATCGGCAATATCCGCGATGGCCTGATCGAGGCGGACCCGGACAACGAAGCCGCCTACCGCGAGAACGCCGAGCGCTACATCAACGAGCTGGAAGCCACCGATGCCGAGATCCGCGAGCTGCTGGGCGAGATTCCGGATTCCACCAGCGTGATCACCGGCCACGACTCCTTCGGCTATTTCTCCAGTGCCTACGGCATTCGCTTCCTCTCGCCGGTGGGGCTCTCCACCGAGGCCGAACCCAGCGCCGCCGACATGGCTGAGCTGATCGACGTTATCCGCGAGCAGGACGTACGCGCCCTGTTCCACGAGAACATGACCAGCCCGGCAGTGATCAATCAGCTCGCCGAGGAGACCGGCCTGCCCATCGCCGGCACGCTGTATGCCGATGCCCTCGCTGCCGAAGGCGAAGCCAGCACCTACCTGGGCATGATGCGCCACAACGCCCAGGTACTGCACGACGCCCTGGCCGAAGCGGGCCATGACGATCATGATCATGATGATCATGGTCACGACCACGACGATCATGGCCATGACGAGCATGACCACGACGATCACGGTCACGATCACTAAACAAGGAACGGCATGAGCCAAGCAGCGCCTCGGTTATCTTCCCGGTAATCGAGGCGCTGCTCGTTTGTGGCCTTGGAAGCGCGGCAACACCGCAACTTTAGTCGTGCTCGAAGAGCCCGGCGTCATCCCGACACCCGCCTGACACCTTTCTGCCCCGCCTAGCGATAACCCTTTGGACATCGGCCTTCGAGGCAATGCGTATTGGTGGGTCATGGCGTGCCCGTCTACGGTTGCGGCTGTGCCGCAATGGCCGCGTTGTTGCAATAACAACTGATACAACAAACAGGGAGGATGACGCATGCACGACGACCCTCAGCAAGCACCCGAAGCGACGAAACCCTTTCCCCACCTTTCCCGGCGCACCTTTCTCGGGGCGGCGGCGGCCGCAAGCGCGTCGGCAGTGCTCAAGCCCGGGCAGCTATTCGCCCAGCAGCGACCCTGGGACGGCTCCCTCGTGCCTTACCCCGACCCTGCCATCGAGGTTCTCGATGAGCGTTTCGGCGCCTACCGCCTGGCCAATGCGGCGGTCGAACGCCTGGCCACCGGCTTTCGCTGGGCTGAGGGGCCGGTCTATTTCGGCGACGGTGGCTTTCTCGTCTGGAGCGACATCCCCAACAACCGCCAGATGCGCTGGCTCGAGGACACCGGCGAGGTAAGCGTCTATCGCGAACCGTCCCACAATTCCAATGGCAACACGCGGGATCGCGAGGGGCGGCTGCTGACCTGCGAGCATGACACCCGCCGGGTGACCCGTACCGAGCACGACGGCACCGTCACGGTGCTGGCCGAGACATTCGAGGGCAAGCCGCTTAATGCCCCCAATGACGTCATCGTGCATCCCGATGGCGGCATCTGGTTCACCGATCCGGGCTACGGCATCCTGATGCACTACGAGGGCCATATCGCCGACTTCGAGCTACCTGAAGCCGTCTATCGCATCGATCCTGGCAGCGGTCGGCTGCAGAAGATGGCCGAGGTCGCCAAGCCCAACGGCATCGCCTTCTCGCCCGACTACTCCCGCCTCTACGTGTCCGATACCGGAGGCACCCACACCCCTGGGCATCCTCACCAGATCCTGATGTGGGACGTCGTCGACGACGGCACGCGCCTGGCCAACGAGCGTCAGTTCGCCGAGGTCGGCCCGGGGTTCATCGACGGCATGGCCGCGGACATGGATGGCAACCTCTGGTGTGGCGCCGTCTTCGGCGGACTATTCGATGCCGAGGACCACGACGGCGTGCATGTCTACGCCGACGACGGCACTCTCATCGGCAAGATCCACCTGCCGGAACCCTGCGCCAACGTCTGCTTCGGCGGCCCCAAGCGCAACCGCCTGTTCATGACCGCCAGCCAGTCGCTCTATGCCGTCTACGTCGAGGCCCAGGGGGTGGCGGTCTGGGCCGGCAATGGCTAAGCCAGCGCCACTTTCTCCCCCTACCATGATCGAGTGCACAGGGTGTGATATCGCCGCACTTGTGGACATCTCACACCCTTTGCACAAAAGTTCACCAAACAGTGCACAGCGTTATCCACAGCCACAATAGCGAACATGGATCCTACGCGATGTCGCTCGCATCGCAAGGCGATCCATGGACGAGGCCTTAGCCAGGGGAGGAATCGCGGGGGAGTCGTGGCGGGTCAGAGTCTCAGGCCGCCGTCGCACTCGATGATTCGTCCGGTGAAGTAGTCGTTATCGAATATGAACGCCACGCTCTGGGCGATATTGTCAGCCTCGCCCAGACGCTTCAGCGGTATGCCGGCGGCCACCTTCTCTACCATATCGGGGCGCATGGCGGCCGTCATGGGCGTCTCGATGAAGCCCGGCGCCACCGTGCCCGTGCGAATGCCGTACCGGGCCAGCTCCTTGCCCCAGGTCACCGTGAGCGCATGCACGCCCGCCTTGGCGGCCGCGTAGTTGCTCTGGCCCATGTTGCCTGCGCGGGAGATGCTCGAGACGTTGACGATCACCCCACCGTGCCTCGCTTCGACCATATGCGTCGCCGCTTCGCGGCCGCACAGGAAGACGCCGGTCAGGTTCACGTCGATCACTCGTTTCCAGGCTTCGAACGACATCCGCTTGGTGACCACGTCATCTTCCGCCTTGATCAACAGGGCGTCGTCGGTGATGCCGGCATTGCTGATGCAGCCTGCTACCGGCCCCAGCCGCTGGGCGATCTCAGCAAACGTTTCGACCACTGAGGACTCGTCGGCAACGTCCAGCGGAAAGGCATGCGCCGTGATACCCTGCGCCGCCAGCGAAGAGACCGCCTCGTCCAGGGCTTCCGCACTCCTGTCCAGCAGGGCGACGCTTGCACCCTGGTTGCCGAGGCGCTGCGCCATGGCATAGCCGAGCCCGCGGGCACCACCCGTGATCGCAATGACTTTATCGTTGATTTTCATGTGCTTCGTCGTCCTGTCGTTTCGTTAGAAGCCGACCTTGTCGGCGCCTTTCAGCTGCAGCATTTCGCGAGCCTCGTCGGGGGTCGCGATCTGCAAGGAGAGCCCTTCCAGAATCTTGCGTACCTTGGCCACCTGGCTGGCATTGCTCTCGGCCAGCTTGCCCGGCGCGAGCCACAGCGAATCCTCCAGGCCGACTCGCACATGGCCACCCATGGCGGCGGACTGGGCGGCAATCCGCATCTGATGGCTGCCCGCCCCTAGAACGGACCACTCGTAGTCGCTCCCGAACAGGCGATTGGCGGTGCGTCGCATGTGCAGCACGTCTTCCGCATGGGGGCCGATACCGCCGAGGATGCCGAACACGCTCTGCACGAACACCCGACCGTCGATGAAACCGCGGTCCATGAGATTGCGCAGGTTGTAGAGGTGACCGATGTCGTAGCATTCGCACTCGAAGCGAGTGCCGCTCTCGGCGCCCAGCGTCATGGTCTTCTCGATGTCGGCAAAGGTGTTCTTGAACACCAGATCGCGACTCTTCTCGAGGTGTTCCACTTCCCACTCGTGCTGGAAGCTGTCATAGCGCTTGAGCATGGGGAAAAGACCAAAGTTGATCGAGCCCATGTTCAGCGAAGCGAGCTCTGGCTTGAATTCGATGGCCGGCCGCATGCGCTCCTCCACGCTCATGTGCGGGCTGCCGCCGGTGGTGAGGTTGACGACGGCGTCGGTGGCACTCTTGATGCGCGGCAGAATCCGCTCGAAGACCGCCGGGTCCTGGGTGGGCTTGCCGTTGTGCGGATCGCGCGCATGTAGGTGGAGTATGGCGGCACCGGCCTCGGCGGCAGCAATACCTGCCTCGGCGATCTCCTCGGGGGTAACCGGCAGGTGCGGTGACATGGAAGGGGTGTGGATCGCGCCGGTCAGGGCGCAGGTGATGATGACCTTGCGTTGTGATGCCATGGATTATCTCTCCAGCTATGTCAGGTCCAGAGGCATTCGGCAGTACCGATAGGCCATCGGGAGCGTTGTCATAAGGCACAGGCAAGCCATCTGGCACCGGAAATCCCGGCGCCAGCATTCAAGCGCTACCTGAAAGTGTCGATTACAGGGATACGACGTTGGCGCAGACGCTCAATGCTTGGCCCGAGATGTTGGCGCCGGCGGGGGCGGACAGGAACAGCGCCATGGCAGCGATATCCGTAGGCTCGACCATGCGCTTCATGGACACCCCGGAGAGGTACTCCTTCTCCATCTCGGCGTAGCTGAGCCCACACTTGGCGGCCCGCTCCTCGATGACCCGCTCGATACGCGGCCCGCGAACGATACCCGGCAGGATGGCGTTGACCCGGACCCCCTCGGTGCCAAGCTCGGAGGCCAGGCTCTTGGTCAGGCCGACAATGGCCCACTTGCTGGCCGCATAGGGCGTACGGTAAGCGAGGCCCAGGCGACCGGCCACCGAAGACATGTTGATCAATACACCCTGGCTCTCGCGCAACAGCGGAACGGCCCGATGGGCGACCCGGTACTGGCCGTTGAGGTTGATGTCGATAGTTCGGGTCCAGGCCTCCTCGTCGATCTCCTCGATGCCGGCGGTTGGCCCGGCAATACCGGCATTGTTGATCACCACGTCGAGCCCACCCAGGGCTGCGGCGTCCTGGAACAGCCTGTCGACGTCGGCTTCCTGGCTGACGTCGGCCGCGGTGTAGCTTATCTCCTCGGGCAGCGCGGCCAGCGCCTGGGTATCGATATCGCAGACGTGCACCCGGGCACCAGCTTCGAGGAAGGCCTGGGCCATGACCAAACCGATGCCGTTGCCGCCGGCGGTGATTAGCACCCTGAGGCCATGGCGAGGAATCAAGCTATCGATGACTTTCATTGTGGTTTCTCCATTGAATCTCAGGACCAATCTGATTAGCTGTCCACCAACAAGGAAGGCAGGCCGGTAATCAACATCGGGAAGAACGCCATCAGCACGCAGGCCAGCACGATCAGCGCGCAGAAGGGGATGACGGCGCGGTAGAGATCCAGCGTCTCGACTCCCGGCGGGGCCACGCCCTTCAGGTAGAACAGCGCGTAGCCGAACGGTGGCGTGAGGAAGGAGGTCTGCAGCACCACGGCAACCATCACCACGAACCACAGGATGTCGACGCCCATGCTTTCGACGATCGGCAGCATGATCGGGAAGCTGAGCAGCACGATGCCGGTCCAGTCGAGGAACATGCCGAGGATGAAGACCAGGAACAGCATCAGGATCAGGGCTCCGGTGGTACCGCCGGGCATGGCCATGACCACCTCGTGAATGACCTGCATGCCGCCGCCGCGAGAAAAGACGCCGGTGAAGGCCGTGGCGCCGACCAGCACCAACATGACCATGGTGGTGGTCTTGCTGGCCTCGATCAGGGTGCGGTAGCAGGTGGCGGCCTTGCGGTCGCCAAAGATCAGGAACAGCACGAAGGCGATGAAGACGCCGATGGCCGAGGCCTCGGTGGCGGTGGCGATACCGGCAAACAGCGATCCCAGCACGCCGAGGATCAGCGCCATCGGCGGCAGCACGTACTTCAGCAGCATGCCCACCAGCTCACCGGTGGAGACGTCGGCGCGCTCCTCGGCCGGTACCGGCGGTCCGTAGCTGGGCTTGAAGTAGCAGATCACCAGCACGTAGAGCGCATACATCACCCCGAGCATCACGCCCGGCACCAGGGCACCGGCGAACAGCGCGCCGACCGAGACCGGCGAATAGCTGGCCATCAGGATCAGCATGATGCTCGGCGGGATCAGGATGCCCAGGCAGCCGCTGGCCATGATCACGCCGGTACTGAGCTCCTTGTTGTAGGAGTACTTCAGCATCGGCACCAGCGCGATCATGCCCATCACCGCGATGGAGGCACCGACAATGCCGGTGGTGGCCGCCAGCAGCACCGAGACGATGACCACGGTCAGCGCCAGGCCGCCGCGCAGGTTGGCGAGCAAAAGGCGCATCGACTCGAACATCTTCTCGGTCACGCCGGAGTCGTTGAGGAAGCGCGCCATCAGCACGAACAGCGGGATGGCCACCAGGACGTAATTGTCCATGGCGTTGCCGTAGATGTTGTTGATCAGCGTACCGGTTACCTTGATGCCGGGGCCGAACAGCGCACCGAGCACCGCCACACCGCCCAGCACGAAGGCCAGCGGATGGCCCATGAACAGCCCGATGAGCAGACCGCCGAACATGAACAGGGTGAGCATTTCGGGGCTCATGCGGGCTCCTCCTGGTTAAGTTCCCGAACGGCACGGATGACGATGGCGATGGCCTGCAGCAGGATCAGCGCCGCGGCGACCACGATCACGCCCTTCACCGGATAGACTGGGATGGCGATCATGCCGTAGGTGGTCTCGCTGCGACTGAAGGAGCGCTCGAAGAAGTTCCAGCCGTAGGTGAGCAGCATCCAGATAAATGGAATAAAGAAGATCAGGTAACCGAGGATATCGATGAGGGCTCGCTTGCGCCGCGAGAGCAGGCGCTTGATGACGTCCACCTCGACATGCGCATGATGGCGCAGGCCGTAGGCGGCCATCAGCATGAAATGGGCGCCGAACAGCATCTTGGTGACATCGAAGGCCCAGTCGCTGGGGCGCCCGATGAACAGGCGCATGGCGATGTCGTAGAGCACCACCAGGGTAATGACGGCGAGCAGAGGCGCAATGACCCGCCCGGAGCCCTCGTTGAGCGTGTCGATCACCTTGGCAATCGCATTCATGGATCAAGTCTCCGGCCTCAGGGCTGAAACGCCCCGGCCAGGCGCCGGGGCGACGTGAGGAGTGCCTTACAGGCAGGCTTCGATGGCTTCGAGGTCGGGCAGGTTGTCGAAGCTGCGGCTCATGTTGTAGGGCACGGAAACATCACGCCAGTTGGCGTAGTGCTGTAGGTAGCTGACCATGGAGTGGTAGACCTTGGCGTGATCAGGATGCTCGCAGGCGCCACGAACGATCACCTCGTTCGTGATTTCCTGAATACGCGCCATGTCCTCTTCGCCGTAGGTGGATATCTCCACACCGGCTTCCTGGAACTTGACCGTGCCCTCGGTCGACTGGCGCTCGGACCAGGCGAGCGACCAGGCCAGGGTGGCATCGGCAGCGATTCTCAGCTTCTCCTGGGTCTCTTCCGAGAGCGCGTCCCAGGCATCCTTGTTGATCATTACGCCGAACACCGTGGCTGATTGATGCCATCCCGGTGTCGCCCAGTAATCCGCGACTTCAGCCAAACCAACACTATAATCAATGCCCGGAGCAGAGAACTCAGCAGCATCAACCACTCCACGCTCGATGGCCTGATAGACCTCGCCACCGGCAAGCGTTACCTGAGAGTCGCCCAGCTCCTCGAGCACACGCCCTTGGTCACGGCCAGCAATACGCAGGCGCTTGCCATCCAGGTCGGCCAGGCTCTTGATAGGAGTACGACCCATGAAACCGGATTCGTTATTCAATACTCCATAAGGAAGGTAAACCAAGCCAAATTGTCCGTAGATCTCCTGATAGAGTTCCCGGCCGCCCCATTGCTGGATCCAGTTGAAGTAATCCATGGCGTTGAACAGGCTGGGGGTGGAAGCCAACGGCGAGAAGGCGGGATTAAGTCCGGACCAATAGCCGGGCCAATCACCAGAAGCCTCGATGCTGCCGGTCTCGGTGGCGTCGAACACTTCGGTGCCTGGCATGAGTGTACCGCCAGCGAAGAATTCTATTTGCAGTTCCTCACCGGCCAACTTATTAACCAATTCGACCCAGTGCAGATCGATCTTTACTGCATCGATGCTGTCTGGCCAAGTGGAGGTCATGGTCCAGCTTTGCTGGGCTTGAGCGCTAGCACCAAGGGAAGTGAGGATAGCAAGGCTGGCGGAGATAATAGCGTGCTGAGGTTTCATGTTGTTTTCCTTCGGAATTCAGCCAAGGCTGATTTTTTGAGAAATCCAATAGTTATTTTTTTACATTCCTCCTTGGCATATATGCACAAGAAGGCGCCCGTTAACGAGCAGCGACAACACCTCCCACGTCAAGGCGCTTCGGCAAGTCCCTTTTGCATGGCTAGGGAGCCATATTGTCTTGGGCTACTCTACAAAGGTATTCTAGGGTAACGGAAGGTCGTAAACGGTCTTCATGAGGTCTTTTTCGGACATCCTTGTCGAGGCTAAGCATGCCCGATTTTCAGTCTAACCTTCTGAATCAAAAGATTTATGCGCCGTACAAGATCGTCGCGCTGGTGGATGCAGTGGCGGAACAGGGCATCCCAGCCGAGGAGGTACTGAAAGGCCTAGGCTTGAGCCAGGAGTCGCTCACGGACCCCGCCACACTGGTCTCGATAAAGCAGTACATCGACGCTTGTACGAACGTCATCGAGGCAGGCGCTAATCTGTCGACCCCTTTTGAAACGGCTGCCAGGCTACACTTGACCGCTTACGGCATGTACGGCTATGCCTTGCTCACTAGCCCGACCATACGAGACTATTTCAATTTCGGAGTGAAATATCACCCCTTGGCCACGCCGACCATGCATATGACTTGGCGTGAGTCTGAAGAGGCCGCCATTTTCGAGTTCAGGGAAGCCTACTCTTACACCACCAATACCAAGACACGAAATTTCTTGATACAGCAGCAATTGGCACAAAACGTCATTCACATTCGTGACGCGGTGGGCCCCAGCTTGACGCCGATGAAGGCCCTGCTTTCCTATCCGGGGAGAGACATCGCTGAGATCCATGAGAGGTACCTATGCTGCCATTGCCACTTCGATCAAGAGACGAGTGAAATCCATTACCCCAAGGAAATTCTCGATCAATCCCCTCTGTTGGGCAATCAACTCTCCATCAAGCTTCTCCAGGAAACCTGCAACCAACTTCTCGGTCAGACCAAAGTTTCTTCAGGGGTCACAGGGGAGGTCTATCAGATCCTGATGATGTCGCCGAACAGCTTTCCCAGCATGGAGGCCGTCGCTAGCCTGCTCTGCATCACCACACGCACCCTGAGGAGAAAGTTGGATGCGGAGGGCACGAGCTATCGAGAAATTCTGGACGATGCTCGCTATACGTTGGCGGCCGAGTACCTGCAGGCGACGAGAATGAGCACCGAAGATATCGCTGCGAGGCTGGGATTCAGCGATAGCGCGAACTTTCGCAGAGCCTTCAAGCGCTGGACCGGCAAGTCACCCTATGAGTTTCGAAAAGGCGCTTCAGGTTAATTCGTCGTTAGAGTCGCTTGGCAGGACGCTGAAGGTGAAACACCACACCACTCCGGCTTCTCCTGGGGCCCAGCACCAAGGGGTCGCTTAGGCCAAGCATTTCTAATCCATTCGAACGCATCTTCGCCTGAGCCGTCCGCTTGTGGGACGATGGGCCTTTTCCAAGGAACGGCCCGGCTATGCTCGAATTCCGCCAGGTTCACAAGACCTACGCCACGCCCCAGGGGCCGCTCGCAGTACTCGCGGGGGTCGACCTGTACTTGGCAGCTGGCGAAAGCCTGGCGCTGATGGGCGAATCGGGCAGCGGCAAGTCGACCCTGCTGCACCTGGCGGCGGGGCTCGACCTGCCGGACAGCGGCGAGGTGCTGGTTGACGGCCGCTCGATCTCCACGCTGGACGAACCGGCCCGCGCCCGACTGCGTCGCGACACCCTGGGCCTGGTGTTCCAGCAGTTCCATCTGGTACCGAGCCTGAACGTGCTCGACAACCTGCGCCTGCAGGCGCGTCTGGCCGGGTGCGAAAGGCCCGAATGGTCAACGCATCTGATCGAACGCCTGGGGCTTGCCGGCATGGAGCGACGCTACCCCGAGCAGCTCTCCGGCGGCCAGCAGCAACGCCTGGCCATCGGCCGGGCGCTGGCGCCGCGCCCCGCCCTGCTGCTGGCCGACGAGCCCACCGGCAACCTCGACGAGACCACCGCCGGTGAGGTGCTGTCACTATTGTTGGATCTCGTGCGCGAGGCCGGCAGCGCTCTGCTGATGGTGACTCACAGTGCCCAGGTGGCGGCACCGCTTGATCGCTGCCTGCATCTCACCCACGGCCGGCTTGGCTTGCCCTCGGGCCAGGCGGTGAGCCACCGCTGATGCTGACCGCCCTGGCTACCCTGCTCTCGCATTACAAGCGCCACCCCGGCCAGCTCGCCATGCTGCTGCTGGGGCTTTGGGTGGCCGGTGCACTATGGAGCGGGGTGCAGGCGATCAACGCCTCGGCCCGCGACAGCTACGCCCGCGCCGAGGCGCTGTTCTCTACCGGGCTCGACCGTCTGGAGCGTCGCGACGACGAGCCGCTGACCCGCGACGACTACCTGCGCCTGCGCCGCGCCGGGCTGCCCGTCTCGCCGCTGCTCGAAGGCTCGCTGGAAGGGTCCGACGGCACCGAGCTGCGCGTGATCGGCATCGACCCGCTCACGTTGCCCGGCGACAGCGCCTTCGCCGCCGCCTCGAGCCAGGGCGTGCTGTCCGACTTTCTCATCCCGCCGTGGCAGGCCCGCGTGGCCCCGGATACCTTGCCTGCGCTGGGCGGTCTGGCCGAGGGCCGGCTGCCGCCGCTGGTACTCTCCCCTTTGCTGCCTCCGAACACCCTGGTCATGGATATTGCCGCCGCGGCGGCGCTGCTCGAGAGCGGTGAACGGCTGTCGCGTCTGGTCACCGCGCCCGACGCACTCGAACACGCCCCCGAGGGGCTGGTGCTGACCCGGGCGGCCTCATTGGTCTCGCCGGGTCAGCTCACCGAGAGCTTCCATCTCAACCTCACCGCCATGGCGCTATTGGCCCTGGTAGTGGGGCTGTTCATCGTCCAGGCGGCGCTGGGCCTGGCCTTGGAGCAACGCCTGGGCATGCTGCGCACGCTGCGCGCTCTGGGTGTTTCGGGGCGTGGCCTGGTCGGCCTGCTGGCGCTAGAGCTGCTGTTGCTGGGGCTTGCCGGCGCCGTGGCCGGCATCGTCAGTGGCGTGTGGCTGGCCCGCCTGCTGCTGCCCGACGTGGCGGCCACCCTGGGCAGCCTGTACGGTGCCGATATCGCCGTCACGCTCAATCTGCCTTGGCATTACTGGCTCGGCGGGCTCGGCGTCACTTTGGGCGGGCTGCTATTGGCCGGCAGCGGTGTGCTGTGGCGGGCCGCCAGGCTCAGCGTGCTGGGACTGGGCCAGGCCCAGGCCTGGCGCGCCGGCTTCTACCGCCAGCTGCGTGGCATGAGCCTGGCGGGAGGCGGCGTCAGCGCAGCGGGGCTCATCCTGTGGGCCTGGCTCTTGCGCCAGCCCGCCGGCGAGGGTCTGCTGCCCGGCTTCGGCCTGATCGCCGCGCTGCTGCTGGCCAGCGCCCTGCTGCTGCCGCCGCTGATCGCCCTGATCCTGGCCGGACTCGGCCGGCTGGTGCGACACCGGCCCCTGGCCCAGTGGGCGCTGGCCGACCTGCAACTGCAACTGCCGCGGCTGGCGCTGGCGATGATGGCGTTGCTGATCGCTCTCTCCGCCAACCTGGGCGTGAGCAGCATGGTCGGCGGTTTTCGCCTCACCTTCCTCGACTGGCTCGACCAGCGCCTGGTGGCGGACTACTACCTGCGCCCGGCCCCCGAGCAGTTCGATGAAGTGCAGGCGTGGCTGGCCAAGCGCCCCGAGGTCGCCGAGCTGCTGCCGACCCGCCATGCCGAGGCGACGCTGCTCGAGATCGATGGCCGCGGCGGATTGCGCTCGCCGCAGGTGTCGGTCGATCTCTACGGCATCACCCCCGGCGAGTCGCTGATTCCGAGCTGGCCGCTGCTCGCGACCCGGGCCGGACGCGACGCCGCCTGGCGAGCGTTTGCCGCGAGCGAGGCCGCCTTCGTCAACGAGCAGCTCGCTATCGACCAGCGACTCGAACCGGGCGACCGCCTGACGCTGACGTCCCCAAGCGGCCAGGAGACGCTGACGGTGGCGGCGATCTATCCCGACTACGGCAATACCCGCGGCGAGGTGCTGCTGGCCACGCCCCACCTGGGCGAGCGCTTCGCCGCCGCCCCCAGCTCGATCGGCATCGTGCTCGCCGCAAACACCGATGCGATTGCGCTGCGGGATGCGCTGCGCCGGCGCTTCACGCTCGGCAGCGACGCGCTGGTCGACCAACGCGAGGTGAAGCGGGTCTCCGTCGAGATCTTCGAGCGCACCTTTACCATTACCCGGGCGCTGAGCGTATTGACCCTGGCGGTGGCCGCCCTGGCGCTGCTGGCCAGCCTGCTGGCCCAGGCCCGGGAACGCCGCCGTCAGCTCGCCCCGCTGTGGGCGCTGGGCGTGCCGCGCGTCCGCCTGGTGACGGTGCAGCTGGCACAGCTGGGCGGCATGGCGCTGGCCGTCGGCGCCCTCGCCGTGCCGCTGGGCAGCGTGCTGGCGCTGGGCCTGGTGGCGGTAATCAACGTGGCCGCTTTCGGCTGGCGCCTGCCACTGCACGTCTTTCCCGGCGACATCGCCGTGACCTTGGCGACCGCCGGCGCGGTGGCGCTGCTCGCCGCGGCGCTCCCCGCGACCCGCCTGTGGCGCACGCCGCCCCGCGCCCTGCTGGCGGAGGAGGGCGACACATGAGGCCTGGATTTGTTGTCACGCTCCTGCTGCTGACGCTGGCTGGCTGCGGCGAGCCGACGCCCGACGAGCCTGCCGGCTTCGCCGGGCTGGGCGAGGCGGCTGACGATTTCGCCCAGGCAGCAAAAGGCATCGAGCTGCGCTTCCCCGAGGATCACGCCGCCCACCCGGACTATCGCATCGAGTGGTGGTACCTCACCGCCAACCTCACGGACGCACACGGCGAGCCACTGGGCCTGCAGTGGACGCTGTTCCGCCAGGCACTCACCCCGCCCGGCCAGCGGCCCGAGCCTACTCCCTGGGCCGCCGACCAGCTGTGGATGGCGCACATGGCTGTCTCCCGAGGCGATACCCACCGCGTGGCCGAGCGCTTCGCCCGCAGTCATTCGTCAGACCAAGAGGGGCAGGCGGGGGCGATCGCCGAACCGTTTCGCGCCTGGATCGACGATTGGCAGCTGGCCAGCCATATAGAAACATCAGGCGATCCGTCAGGCGATGGCGATACCTTCGCCGGGCTGGAGCTGAAGGCGCACCAGGACGACGAGCACGGCGGCTTCGGTTATGACTTGACGTTAACCGCCGAGGGGCCGCTGGTATTGCACGGCGATGCCGGCTTCAGCCAGAAATCGGCCGATGGGGAAGGCTCGATGATCTCTGGTTCCATGTACTACAGCCAGCCCTTCTGGCGCATCGAAGGCGAGGTCACGCTGGATGGCGAGACCCGCGCGGTGAGCGGGCGCGGCTGGCTCGACCGCGAATGGAGCAGCCAGTTGCTCGACGAGCGCCAGCAGGGCTGGGACTGGTTCTCGCTGCATCTGGAGAGTGGCCACAAGCTGATGGCCTTCCAGCTGCGCGGCGGCGGCAAGAATGGCGGCGACTATCGCTCGGGCACTTGGATCTCTCCCGCGGGCGAGCCCACCGCACTGGCCCCGGACGAGCTTGCCATGACGCCGCTCGACACGCGACGCGTGGCGGGGCGCGAGGTACCGACCCATTGGCGCCTGGAGGTTCCCCACGCCGGGCTCGAGCTGATCGTCGAGGCGCCCCACGCCGAGCGCTGGATGGACACCCGCGTACCCTACTGGGAGGGCGAGGTGGTCGCACGTGATGCCGACAGCGGCGAACGCCGCGGGGTAGGATACCTGGAAATGACGGGCTACTGATCGTCGGGCGAGGAGAGCGCCATGAACCTGCTGGATGCCATGACCGCCTACGTGCGCGTTGCCGAACTCGGCAGCTATACCCGCGCGGCGGAGACACTGGATCTGTCGCGCACGCGGGTCTCACGGCTGATCATGGAGTTGGAGAGCCACCTGGGCGTGCGCCTGCTGCAGCGTACCACCCGGCGCCTGCACCTGACCGAGGCCGGCGAAAGCTACCTGGCCAGCGCCCAGGGAATCCTGCAGGCGCTGGAAGAAGCCGAGGCGGAGCTGGGCGCCGGCAGCACCGAGGTATGCGGCCGCCTGCGGGTCAACGGCCCGATGTCCTTCGGCACGCGCTTTCTCGCACCGCTGATCACGCGCTTCATGGTCAAGCACCCCGCGCTGGAGGTACGTCTCGACCTCAACGACCGCCGGGTGGATCTGCTGGAAGAGGGCTACGACCTGGCCATTCGCATCGGCAACCTGCCCGACTCCAGCCTGGTGGCACGGCGCCTGGCACGCTGTCGCATGCTGCCGTGCGCCTCTCCCGAGTACCTGGCCCGTTTCGGCGAACCGCACACGCTCGAGGAGCTGAGCGAGCACCGCTGCCTGCGCTATCGCACCACGAGCGGCAGCGAATGGCAGTTCGGTGGACACCGACTCACGGTTCACGGCCCGCTGGAGAGCAACAACGGCGACGTGCTGACCCACGCCGCCGAGGCCGGGCTGGGCATCGCCCACCAGCCGAGCTTTCTGGTCACCGAAAGCATCCGCCAGGGCCGCCTGGTGCCACTGCTGCAGAACGAGGAGCCGGTCATACTGGGAATCTATGGCGTCTACCCGGCGCGGCGCCACCTGCCGGCCAAGGTCGAGCGGCTGCTCGACTTCCTGGCCGAGGCCTGGGGCGACCCACCGAAGTGGGAGAGGGAAATGGGATTGTCGCCTCTCGCGCAATGATGTTGTTCACACAGTGATGATTATCCCAGCAATCGGGCAGCGTAAAGTGAGGACATCCCTGACAACAACGGAGTCCTTCTCATGCAAGCGCAAGCCACCCAGTCCCTACGCCTCTCCCAGGACCAGTCCCTTCAGGCCCATGCCACCGCCCTGCTGCGAATCTCGCTCGGCGTCATGGCCCTGGCCCACGGCCTGCTCAAGGTATTCGTCTTCACCGTGCCCGGCACCGTCGGTTACTTCGAATCGATCGGCCTGCCCGGCTTCATTGCCTACCTGACCATTCTGGCCGAGGTCGGTGGCGGCCTGGCCCTGCTGCTGGGCGTCTATACCCGCTGGATCAGCCTGGCGCTGATTCCGGTACTGCTCGGCGCCGCCTGGGTGCATGCCGGCAACGGCTGGGTCTTCTCCAACCCGGGCGGCGGCTGGGAGTACCCGGTATTCTGGGCCGTGACACTGCTGGTGCAGGCCGGCCTCGGTAGCGGTAGCCTTGTCCTCAGCCGCCGCTTCGCCTGACCTCTCTGCCTGAACTGGTCCAATGCCTGGCGCCGCCCAGCGGCGCCAGGCATCGAGGAGCTTTTCCAAGGAGCTTTTCCAAGGAGCTATGCCATGTTGCCCAGCCTCTTCATCTCCCATGGTTCGCCCATGCTGGCCCTCACCCCGGGGCCGGCACACGATTTTCTGCGCGAGTTCGGCGCGACGCTTTCGCCCAAGGCCATCGTGGTGGTCTCGGCCCACTGGGCCAGCGAGCGGCTGCTGGTGAGCACCAGCGAGCGGCCCGAGACCATTCACGACTTCGGCGGCTTTCCGCGCGCGCTGTTCGAATGCCAGTACCCGGCACCGGGAGACCCCGAGCTGGCCTTGAAACTGGCTCGCAAGCTCAACGCCGTGCCGGTGGAACGCGGCCTGGATCACGGTGCCTGGGTGCCGCTGTCGCTGATGTTCCCCGCTGCCGATGTGCCGTTGGTATCGCTGTCGCTACCGGTGACCTGGTCGAACCAGGACTTGGTGGAACTGGGTGGGAAGCTGGCGAAGCTGCGCGAGGAAGGTGTGCTGGTGGTCGGCTCGGGCAGCCTGACGCATAACCTGGCCGAGATGCAGGCGCAGGGCACGCCGATGCCGGCCTGGGTCGGCGAGTTCAGCGACTGGATATTCGATAAGCTGACGAGCGGCGAGCGCGACGCGCTGCTGGCGTGGGAAACTGCGCCGCAGGCACGCCGCAACCACCCCACGCCGGAGCACTTCCAGCCGTTGCTGGTGGCGCTGGGCGCGGGCGGCGAAGCCAGCCGCCTGCACCACAGCGTGGAGCACGGCGTGCTGGCAATGGATCTCTACGCCTTCGCCTGAAGGCAAGGCAGGCTGAGACCGTAAGTCAGTCCCCTAGAGCAGACAGGCGGTCGGCCTGGACCACCTCGATCCAGTAACCGTCCACGTCCTTGACGAATACCACGTCCTTCATCTTGCCCTGGTCCGAGCGCTTGACGAATTCGACCTCGTTGGCATCGAACCAGGCCTCGGCGGCCTCGAGGTCCGGCACCGAGAAGCAGATGTGGCCGAAGCCCTGGGGCTCGGCGTTACCGTCGTGATAGGCGAAGTCGGCTTGGGTCTCGGTGCCCCAGTTGTGGGTCAGCTCGAGCAGGCCTCGCTGGCGGAAGGTCCACACCGTGCGTTCACCCTGTTCCTCCGGCACCTGCTCGCTCTCGTCCAGCTTGGCGAGGAAGTAGAGCGAGAAACCCATCTCGTCGAAATCGAGGCGGCGCATCACCTGCATGCCGAACACCCGGGTGTAGAAGGCCAGCGCCTTTTCCGGATCCTTGATCCGCAGCATCGTATGGTTGAGGCGAAAGCCCTGCGAGTCCGGCGTGGGGGCCTGTACGCCGGGATGCTGCTCTCCCTTGAAGCTCATGCGTCTTCTCTCCTTAGGCTTGGCATGGGCTGTTGATGATGCGGGTCGCTTCGACGTTTTTCCAGCCGTCCGCCGCTGCCATGAGTTCCCGGTTCGAGCTAAAGTAGGGAAAGTACCGCTGCGTAGAGCGACTGCCGATGCCGACCTCGTCACTGCCAACTCCGGTTACGCCGAGACTGTTCAGCCTCGATGCCGGACGCCTGCTGCGCCGCTTGGCACTGCTGCTGGCGTTGGCCCTGCTGGCCGGCTGTGCCAGCCGCGACCTCGCCACTCACGATCCGCGCCGTGGCACGGATGGGCTCTCCATCGAACGCGCCCTGATCCTCGCCACCGCCAAGGAGGCCCTGGGTACGCCCTATCGCTTCGGCGGTAACTCGTCGAAGGGGCTCGACTGCTCGGGCCTGGTGGAAATGGCCTACCGTTCAGCGGGCATCCAGGTGCCGCGTACCGCCGACGAGCAATTTCGCCACCTGCCGACAGTGGAAGCGGCCCGCCCGGGCGACCTGCTTTTCTTCGGCGACCGGCGCAAGGCCACCCATGTGGGCATCTATCGCGGCAACGGCCAGATGATTCATGCCCCCGGCAGTGGTCGCAGGGTGGTCAGCGTACCGCTCGACGTGGCCTACTGGCAGGAGCGTTTTTTGGGCGCCGCGGGACCTGCGCCCTGACGCCGGCCCAGCACAGGGGTATCATCGAGGCATAACCATTTCCGGCTGGAAGCGTCATGTCCCTTGATCTCTCTCTCTATCTGGTCACCGACCCAGAGCTCTGCGCCCGTCAAGGGCTGGTCGAGACCGTGGTGGCCGCAGTGCGCGGCGGTGTTACTGTCGTACAGCTACGCGACAAGCAAGCCTCCGACGGCGAGATGATCGACCAGGCGCGCCGCCTCAAGGCCGCGCTGGCCGGCAGCGGGGTGCCGCTGATCATCAATGATCGTCTGGCGGTAGCGCTGGAAAGCGGTGCCGACGGCCTGCATATCGGCCAGGACGACGGCGACGTGGCAGCAGCCCGAAGCGCACTGGGCGAGGCGGCCATCCTCGGCCTCTCGGTACAGAATCACGACCAGCTCGCCCGCCTCGAGCCAGCCAGGCTCGACTACCTCGGCTTCGGCCCGGTATTCGCCACTACGACCAAGCGCAACCATGCCACGCCGCTGGGCTTTGACGGCCTGGCCGCGCTGGTGGCAGCAAGTCCGCTGCCGGCAGTGGCCATCGGCGGGCTCAAGGCCGAGCACGCACGCCAGGTGCGTGCCGCCGGCGCCCAGGGACCGGCGGTGATATCGGCAATCTGCGGACAGCCCGATCCCGAAGCGGCCGCACGGGCGTTCCTAGTCGACTGAAATCAATGGGCCGGCGGGTAGTCGCGACGCCGGCTCAGGCGTCGCGGCGCTCCTGCTCGCGAGCGAAGCGCTGCATGACGTCCAGGGTTTCCTGGCTGACGTGGTGTTCCATGCCCTCGGCATCGATACGCGCGGTGCGGTCGCTGACCCCAAGGGCGCGCAGGAACTGCAACACGATGGCATGGCGCTGATTCGACATGGCCGCCATCGCCTCCCCTTTCTCGGTCAGGAACAGCGAGCGGTAGGGCTTGCTGGAGACCAGTCCCAGCGCCTTGAGCCGGGTCACCGTTTTCGACACCGTGGCCTGGCTGACTCCCATACGGGCAGCGATATCCGTCGCGCGAGCCTCGCCTTGATGCTCCAGCAGGTCGGCGATCAGCTCCACGTAATCTTCGAGCAGCTCGGTTTCATGAGCATTGCGCACGGCAGCGTACTGCTGCGCATGCTGGTCGCTGGGCGGCAGGGCATCCGCCTTGCAAAGGCGATCCGGCGTCACATCGTTCGGGGAATCGGTCATCGCGCCAATATAGCCAATGTTCTGATAGCGCAGCAACAGTGCGCCGATAGAGATTTCCTACTACGCTACAACTTAACCTTGGCTAAAATAGTAGCTATGCTCTTAGAAACTCACTGTAACGAAACAACTCGTATTCAACGGCCCTGATACCAGAGACCCGACATCAAAGGAGAGTGATCGATGCCGCTTCCCAAGGGATGGATACTGCTTAGCGCCCTTGCGCTAGCCCTGCCGACTGCGGCCCATGCCGAGGAGTCGCCGCTCAGGGTTGCGGCCACCTTCTCCGTGCTGGGCGACCTCGTACGCGAAGTCGCAGGCGACGACGCTGAGGTCGAGGTGCTGACCCCGGTGGGTGCGGAAGTCCACGAATGGGAGCTGGTGCCGAGCAATTTCGTCGCCCTCGAGGAAGCCGACGTGGTGTTCTACAACGGCTACGGCCTGGAGCAATGGATCAGCCAGGTCGAGGCCACGGTGGGGGACGATGTGCCGCTGGTCGCCCTGGCCGAAGAGAGCGGCTACGCCACTCAGCCGATCGCCACCGGCGACTTCGCTGGCGAGGCCGACCCCCACGTGTGGATGGATCCGCGCGCCGCCGCCGAGTATGCCCGGGTGATTGCCGATACCCTCGCCGAGGCCCGGCCAGGCGCCGCCGATGCCTTCCGGTCGCGTGCCGAGGCGCTGGGAGAAACGCTTGACGCCCTGCATGACGAGCTCACTCAGACCCTTGCCGCCATCCCCGATGATCAGCGTCTGCTGATAACCAGCGAAGCGGCCTTCCTCTACTTCGCCGACGCCTTCGGCTTCGAACATGACGGCATCTGGGGCAACAACGCCGAGCAGGAGGGCTCTCCCAATCAGGTCATGCGCATCGTCGACAAGATCGAAGAGCGCCAGCCGGCCGCCCTCTTCTGGGAGAGCACGATCTCCGATCGCCACGTGCGCAGCGTCGCCGGCGAGACTCAGGTGGAAATCGCCGGGCCGCTCTACGTCGACTCCCTCAGCGAGCCGGATGGCGAGGCGCCGGATTATGCCGGCATGCTGCGCCATAACGCCCGGCTGTTGGTCGATGCCTTGGGAGGTGAAAAATGACGGAAACCGTGCCCGCGCTTCAGGCACGCCGGCTCTGTGCCGCCTACCACCAGCAGCCCGTGCTTGAGGACATCACCCTGTCGCTGCCCCAGGGGCAGTGGACCGCCATCGTCGGCCCCAACGGCGCCGGCAAGTCGAGCCTGCTCAACCTGGTGATCGGCAGCCTCGCGCCGCTGCGCGGTGAGCTGCGGGTTCTCGGCGAGAGCCCTGCCGCACAGCGCCGGGCCGGCAACATCGCCTATATGGCACAGCAGGAAAACATGGAGTGGGATTTTCCCATTTCGGTACGCGACACGGTACTGACCGGGCGCTATGGCCTGATGCGTCATGACCCGCTGTGGCGGCGCCTGGCCCCGCGCCACTGGGCCGATCCCAGCCATCGCCAGGCGGTGGAGGCTGCCCTCGACGCCGTCGACATGGCCGACTACGCCATGCGTCCCATCGGCGAACTTTCCGGGGGGCAGAAGAAGCGCGTGATGCTGGCCCGAGCCTTGGCGCAGCAGGCCCGGATCCTGCTGCTCGACGAACCCCTGGCGGGCGTGGACCCACCCAGCGAGGCGCTGATCCTCGATACCCTCGAGCGCGAGCGCCGCGCCGGACGCACCGTCATCATGGTGACCCATGACATGCCCAGCGCACGGGTCCACGCCGACAATGTGCTATTGATCAATCGCACCCTGGTCGGCATGGGTGCGCCGGACGAGATGCTCAGCGATGCCATGCTGGCACGCCTGGCGGTGGGTGACCGCGGAGCGCTGAGCGGAGGTGAGCGTGTTGCCGCTTGAAAGTCTGGCCCTGGGTACGATCGATGCCTTGACCGCCCTGCTGATGCAGGCGGTCGACCTGCTGCCGGAAAACCTGGCCGCGCCCTTCGAATATCGCTTCATGCAGCGTGCCCTGCTCACCTCGGTGCTGGTAGGGGCGATCTGCGGACTGCTCTCCTGCTACGTGGTGCTCAAGCGCTGGTCGTTGCTGGGCGATGCCATCTCCCATGCGGTGCTGCCCGGCGTGGCCATCGCCTATCTGCTGGGCTGGCCGTTCTTCATCGGCGCCTTCATCACCGGCGCGCTGACCTCGCTGGGTATCGGCGCCATCGAACGTCATACGCGCATCAAGTCGGATGCGGCGATGGGACTGATGTTCACTGCCGCGTTCGCGCTGGGCATCGTGATCATCAGCAAGATCGCCACCAGTACCCATCTGCTGCATATCCTGTTCGGCAACGTGCTGGGGGTTAAGGACTCGGCGCTGATACTCACGCTGCTGGCCAGCGTGGTGACGCTGCTGGCGATCTGGCTGGCCTATCGCCCGCTGCTGCTCTACACCTTCGACCCGCAGCAGGCCCAGGCGCTGGGGTTCAATACCGGCGCGATTCACTACGGGCTGATCCTGCTGCTGACGCTGACCATCGTCGCCAGCCTGGAGACCGTGGGCATCATCTTGGTGGTGGCCATGCTGATCACTCCCGGTGCCACCGCCCACCTGCTCACCGACCGCTTTCCCCGCATGCTGGCCATCTCGGTCGGCGTCGGCGTGACGTCGGCCGTGGTGGGGCTGGTGCTATCGGTCAAGCTGGACGTCGCCTCGGGCGGTGCCATCGTGCTGGTCGCCTCGGCGCTGTTCCTCGTCGCCCTGCTCGCCGCGCCCAAGCATGGGCTGGTGGCCCGCCACTGGCGGCGCTGGCGCCTGAACCAGACCAGCCAAACGTAGACTAGAAGATCGGGAACTCAGGGAAACACCGCGCAATGCAGCGATTCGCTCGCGCATGCGTTTGTGCTGTGCTTCCTCACGAAGTGGGGCGACGCTTCAGCGTAGTCCGGCGGTCGTGATAGGCGATTGCCAGGCCGCTGCCGATGATCAGGATGCTACCGACGAACACCCATACATCGGGCATCTCGCCCCAGAACCACCAGCCCAGCAATACCGCCCACAGCATGGCGGTGTAGTCGAAGGGCGCGGCAATGGCCGCCGGCGCATGGCGAAACGCCATGGTGATGAAGGCCGTGGCACCTACCCCGATCACCCCGGCACCGAGGAACCCCAGCCAATGCCAGGGGTGGGGCGTCTGCCACACCCATGGCAGGGTGACGGAGGTGATCACCAGGGGCACCAGGGTGATGTAGAAGACCATCGCCCAAAGATGCTCGCGACCACCATAGCGTCGCGAAGTGATCATGAGCAGAGCATAGAAAACCGCCGCAGCCAGCATGACCAATGCGCCGGGATGGAAACCCTCTCCGCCCGGCCGCACTACCACCATCACACCCGCAAAGCCCAGCAGCGAAGCCGCCACGACTTGAAGATCGACCCGCTCGCCGAGCAGCGGCACCGACAACAGCGTGACGAACAGCGGTGCAGCGAAGGCAATGGCCGTGGCCTCGGCCAGCGGCAGCATGGTCAACCCCAGCACGAAGCAGCCCATGGTGCCGGTGTATATCAGGCCGCGCACCAGGTGAACCCCGGGGCGGCAAGTACGCAGCTTGGTAAGACCGCCGCCGTAGTGGGCCAGCACGGCGATCAACGGCAGCGATACCAGCGAGCGGAAGAAGATGATCTGCAGCGGCGAGTGTACCTCGCCCAGCCACTTGGCGATGGCATCGCCAATCGCCAGGCACAGCACACCGGCGCACATGAACAAGATGCCCTTCAATGATGGCGACATGGAGCCCCCTCGGCTTCGCTGGCTGCAAAAAAACCACCCCGCCGACCAAAAGGCAGCGGGGCTTATTGATTAACAACCTAATGGCTGGCGTAAGCTGCGGCAAGTGCGACGCCCCAAGATGGCGCATTTGACCATGAGCAGGTCGAGGCCGGGATGGATCTGCTTTCGCGCTTCTGAGATGCTTGGCTAGGCAAAACACGTTATGTTATAACGCAACATTCTCAACTCTCAGCAGGGTCTACACCCTTCCTTTTCGACCACCGTCCTGCGGCTCCTCACGCGGAGGCCATGCGCCGCATGAATGATATGTTATAGAGTTCCAAAAGGAGGCGACATGCTGCCCGGTACAATTGCGAAAACCGTGCATTGGGCGTTCGGCCAGGACATCGCGGTGCTACCCCGTATCTTCGACGATGGCATCACCCTGGCGGTGATGGAGCGCCGGCTCGACTCGGCCCTGACCCTGGCCGTACGGGCACAGCTCTGCCACCCGCGTGGCCTCGAATGGCAGTGGCGCGGCGCACCCGGCCCGGCGATGCAAGAGGACCTGGCTCGCCGACTGCCCGCCCCCGAAGCCGGTGAAGCGCTGGTGGAGGATATCGGCACGATCGCCGAGGCCATGGCTTACCTCTTCTCGACCGAGACCATCGGCATTCGCCTGCGCACGCTGGAAGGCGCCATGTGCCCACGCTTTCACGTCGACAACCTGCCGGTGCGTCTGGTGAGTACCTATGCCGGCCCGGCTAGCGAGTGGCTGCCGGAGCATGCCGTCAATCGAGACGGACTCGGCGCCCCGCATCCGCACAAACCCGATATCGTTGCCGACCCCGGCGCCATCCAGCAGCTCGGGGTGGGCGACCTCGCCCTGCTGAAAGGCGGCGGCTGGGTCGGTAACGAAACACGCGGCCTGGTGCACCGCAGCCCACAGCCTGCCCCGGGCGAGCGCCGCCTGCTGCTGGCGCTGGATCCGGGCTGAACGCCCGAGTCGCTTATCGTCTGTCTTGAACAACCCCTGCAAGGAAAAATCCTGCCATGCCACTGCCTTCTCGTTCGCTGCTCCCAGGTTCCTTACTGCTTGGCCTTGCCCTGCTGCCCCTGACAGCCGTCGCCGACCGGCCGCTCTCCGTGGTCGCTCCCTGGGAGATCACCGGCGCCGACCCGTCGACCTCGGGCTATGTCTACGCGCGCATGCGCGTCGCCGAGACGCTGGTCGACACCGATGCCGCAGGGCAGCCCGCGCCGGGGCTGGCAGAGTCCTGGCAGGTCAGTGAAGATGGCCTGGCCTGGCGCTTCGCCCTGCGCGAAGGCGTCAGCTTCCACGACGGCAGTCCGCTCACGGCCCAAGCAGCGGCTGCCAGCCTCGAGCACGCACGGGCCAAACCGGGCATCCTCGACTCCGCGCCCATTGCGGCCATCGAAGCCGACGGCAACGAGGTGGTGGTCCAGCTCGAATCTCCCTTCGCTCCGCTACCGGCCCTGCTGGCCCACTCCACCACGCTGATTCTCGCCCCGGCAGCCTATGACGACGAGGGACGGGTCTCCCAAGTCATCGGAACCGGCCCTTACCGGGTGGAAAGCGTGGCGCCCCCGCAGCGGCTTGGCGTAGAACGCTTCGACGACTATTGGGGCGAAGCACCCGCCATCGACAGCGCCAGCTACCTGGCGGTGGGCCGCGGCGAGACCCGGGCGCTGATGGCAGAGAGCGGCGATGCCGACGTGGTGTTCACTCTCGATCCGGCAAGCCAGGCTCGCCTGGCTCGCAACGACCGCCTCGCCCTGCATGCCGAGCCGATTCCGCGCACCATCGTGTTCAAGGTCAATGCCGCTCACCCGCTTCTCGAGGACGAACGCGCCCGCCAGGCGCTGAGCCTGGCCATCGACCGCGAGGGTATCGCCGCCGGTCTCCTACGCAACCCCGAGGCGGCCGCCGCCGAGCTGTTCCCGGCCAGCCTCGGCTCCTGGCATCTCGGCCTGGATGCCGGCGAAGCACGCGATTTGGAGCGCGCCCGTGAGCTGCTCGCCGAGCTTGGCTGGCAAGCCAATGGCAACGGCGTGCTCGAGCGTGACGGCGAAGCCTTCGAGCTGACCCTGCGTACCTTCTCCGACCGCCCCGAGCTGCCGCTGGTAGCCACTGCCTTGCAGGACCAGTGGCGCGAACTCGGCGTGGCGCTGGAAGTCGCCGTAGGCAACGCCAGCGAGATCCCCTCCGGCCACCGCGACGGCAGCCTGGAGCTGGGCCTGATGGCACGCAACTACGGCCTGGTACCCGACCCGCTGGGCACCCTGCTCGACGACTTCGGCGCCGACCCCGAGTCCATGGGCGGCGACTGGGGTGCCATGGGCTGGCGCGACGCCGACCTGGCCGGCTGGCTCGACACCCTGCGCCAGGAGGCCGACATGGAGGCCCGCAGCGAACTGGCCGGGCAGGTGGCACGCCGCCTGAACGAGGCCATGCCGGTCGTGCCCGTGGCCTGGTACCAGCAGACCGCCGCGGTCAACGCCGAGCTCGAAGGCTTCTCCATCGACCCGCTGGAGCGCAGCTACCGCATCGACGAGCTGAGGTGGAGTGAATGAGTCAAGTGCTGGCTTCACGGACGACTCCACGCTGGACGACAGGCCTCGGCGACCTGCTGCTGCAGCGCCTGTTCCAGGCCGGGCTGGTGGCGTGGATGGTCGGCACCCTGACCTTCGTGCTGACCCGCTCTCTGCCCGGCGACATGGCCTACCGTATCGCTGCCGGTCGTTACGGGCACGACATGGTCAACACCAGCGCCGCCGAGGCGGTACGCGCCGAGTTGGCGCTGGACCAGCCGGCGCTCGGCGCCTACTTCGGCTGGCTGTGGGATCTACTGCAATTCAACCTGGGCCGCTCGCTGGTCAGCGGCGAGCCGGTGCTGGCTGAGTTGTGGCATCAGCTCGGCCATTCACTGGGCCTGGCAACGATGGCGGTACTGCTCTCGCTGCTGCTGGGCCCACCGCTGGGGCTGATCGCCGGTCTCAAGCCCAACGGCTGGCTGGATCGCGTGAGCGAAGTGGCGGCCAGCGTACTGCGCGCCCTGCCGCCCTTCGCCGTGGGCCTGCTGCTGATCCTGATCTTCTCGGTGTCGCTGGGATGGTTGCCCGCCGCCGGTCATGGCCGCAGCGCCCATGGCGTGCTCCCCGCGCTGACCCTGGCGCTGGCCCTGGCCGCCATCTCCAGCCGGGTGGCGCGCAACGCCATGGCCGACGTATCGCAATCGGCCTACTACGCCTTCTCGCGCACCAAGGGGCTAGGCGAGCGTCAGAGCTTCCTGCGTCACGGCTTGCGCAATGCCGCGGTGCCGGTGATCGCCTATCTCGGCGTGCAGTTCGTCTACCTGATCGAGGGCGTGGTGGTGGTCGAGACCCTGTTCGCCTGGCCCGGCATCGGCCACGCCCTGGTACACGCCATCGTCGCTCGCGACGTGCCGATGGTCCAGGGTACCGCCCTGGTCATGGGCCTGATGTTCGTCGTCCTCAATACCGTGGTGGACCTGCTCTGCCACTGGCTCGACCCCAGGAGGCGCAGCGCATGACCACGCTAGCCATGACTCCCCATCGCCGCTGGGCGCTGCCTGCACTCAACCGTCGCCAGCAGATCGGCGCTGCTCTGCTCGCGCTGCTGCTCGCCTTCGCCTGGCTGGTACCCTGGCTCTCCGATGCCGACCCCGCACGCCAGCAGCTCACCCGCATCCTGCAGTGGCCATCGTTCGCCGAACCGCTGGGTACCGACCATCTGGGCCGCAGCCTGCTGGCACGGCTGGCGTCCGCCGTGCGCCTGTCGCTGGGCATGGCGCTGCTCAGCGTGGCCAGCGCCGCCGTGCCGGGGGTGCTCCTCGGCGTGATCGCCGGCTGGCGCGGTGGCTGGCTCGATCGCGTGCTGGGCAGCCTGGCCGATGCCTGCCTGGCACTGCCGGGCCTGCTGCTGGTACTGCTGCTCGTCGCCATCGCCCCGGGGAACTTCTGGGCGCTCTATGTCGGCATCTCGCTGGTGCTGTGGATCGAGTATTTCCGCGTGGTACGCGCGCGTACCCGGATCCTGGTCGCCTCGCCGCAGCTCGAGGCGAGCCGGCTGCTCGGCTTCGGCCCGCTCTACCTGTTCCGCCGCCATCTGTGGCCGGAACTCGCACCGCAGGTGCTGACCCTGGCTGCCTTCGGTGCCGCCAGCGCGATACTCGCCATGGCCGCGCTGGGCTTCGTCAGCGTCGGCCTGCGCCCTCCCACCGCCGAGCTGGGGCTGATGATGATCGAACTGCTGCCCTACTATCATGAAGCACCCTGGGCCATGGCCCAGCCGATACTCGTGCTGTTCGTGCTGGTGCTGAGCCTGAACCTGCTGGCCGGAAGGGATCCGCGATGAGTAGCTACTTACTTCAAGCCGAGGGCCTGACGATCCGGGGCGAGGACGTCACGATCGCGCCTTTCTCCTGCTCGCTCGCCCCCGGCGGTCGCCTGACCCTGCTCGGCGAAACCGGCTCGGGCAAGAGCCTGCTCGCCCAGGCGATCATGGGCACGCTGCCGAAGGGACTCGTCGCCCAAGGTCAACTGGTCATCGATGGCGAGGCGTTCGATGCCACCGACACCACGTCGCGGCGAGCGCTGTGGGGCCACCGCCTGGCGCTGCTGCCCCAAGAGCCCTGGCATGCGCTGGACCCCACCATGCGCGCCGTTTCGCAGATCGCCGAGAGCCATCATCACGTGGCCGGACGCGACCAAAGGGCGTCACTGCAAGCCGCCTGGGCCGATCTGAACGAGCTGGGCCTGCCGGAAGCCGGCGACAAGCTGCCCGGCGAACTCTCCGGCGGCATGGCGCAGCGCGTGGCCTTCGCCGCCGCCAGTGCCGGCGGCGCGCCCATCGTCATCGCCGACGAACCCACCAAGGGCCTCGATGCTCCCAGGCGCGATGCGGTGGTAGAACTGCTGGCGCGAACGCCCGAGGCGGCCGGTGCTCTGCTCACCATTACCCACGACATCGACGTGGCTCGCCGTCTCGGCGGCGAAGTGGTCATACTGCGCCAGGGTCAGGTGGTCGAGCGCGGCCCGGCCCAGCAAGTGCTCACTCACCCGCAAAGCGAGTACACCAAGCGCTTGCTGGACGCCGAGCCCAGCCGCTGGCCGGCCCCTGCGCCGCTCGGCGAGAGCGACATGGCAGCGGTCGTGACCGCCAACGGCCTGGCCAAGGTCCGCGGCGGTCGCGAACTGTTCCGCGACCTTTCGCTGACGGTGCGCCCCGGCGAGATCGTCGGCGTGGTCGGCCCATCCGGTTGCGGCAAGAGTACGCTCGGCGACATGCTGCTCGGCGTGACCCGGGCCGATGAAGGCGAGGTTTGGCGTGCAGTGGGGCACTCGCTCGGCTTCCAGAAGCTCTATCAGGACCCGCCGGCAGCCTTCTCGCCGCACTGGCGGCTCTCGCGACTGCTCGACGACCTGGTCCGCCGCCATCGCCTGGATCGCAGCAGCATCGCCCCGCTGATGGCGCGTCTGGGGCTTGACGAGAATCTGCTGGGTCGTCGACCCGGCGAAATCTCGGGCGGCGAGCTGCAGCGCTTCGCCATCCTGCGCGTGCTGCTACTCAATCCGTGTTTCCTGTTCGCCGACGAGCCCACCTCGCGTCTCGACCCCATCACCCAGCGCCAGACGCTGGCGCTGCTGGTCGAACTGGCCCGCGAACGGCGCTGCGGGGTGATGCTGGTGAGTCACGACCCGGCGCTGATCGAGCGGATCTGTGACCGCAGGATCACGCTTGGGAACGAGAGCATGAGCGTGACCAAGCGTGAGCGCGAGCCGGCCATGGCCTGAGACGTCACCGCCTTGCAGTTCAAACGAAAGACGCCCCGCAAATGCGGGGCGTCGTTCTAACCAGCCAAGGGGTGCGAATGCGGCTCAGTTATGTGCCACCACCATGCAGTCCATGCCCTGGGCACGCAGGCTATGGCAGGCGGAATGCGCGTCGCTCTCCTGCATGTCGACCAAGCGGGCGCGGAAGACGCGCTGATCCCCTCCCGACTCGGCCACCGAAACCCGCACGTCGCTTAGCAAATTGGCCAACTGGTCGGCCGCGCGCGAAGCGAGGTAGCGGGCCTGATCGGCGTCGCTGAAGGCACCGACCTGTACGGCCCAGCTACCGCCGGAGCGCTGCTGTGGTGCATCGGCCTGAGCGATCAGAGCACGGATCGGATCATCAGCGGACCCCATCTCGATCCCCACCTCGGATTGGAAGGAGTAGCGCTGCTCCGAATCGCCACTGGGCGCCTGAGCCCGCGACTCCGGAGCGGCCGCCAGCTGCTGCGCCGAAGCGGGCGGGCTATCCGGCAACTCCATGCGATCGCCCAGCACGTCGGCGCGGGCGATCCAGTCGCCTCGCTGCAGCATGGAGAGGCGGGCGAAGCCACGATCGAGCAGGTCAGACATGTGAGTATCACGCGAGGCGGCGGTGAAGCCGCCCATCACCACCGAGACGATACGCCGATTGTCGCGGATCGCCGATGTCGCCACGTTGAACCCCGAAGCGCGAATGAAACCGGTCTTGAGACCGTCGGCACCGGGATAGTTGCGCACCAGCCGGTTGTGGCTGGTATGGGTGGTGCCGCGGTAGGTGAAGCTCTGGGTGGAGAAATAGTGGTAATACTGGGGGAAATCCTGCATCACGCGAATCGACAGGGTGGCCATGTCTCGGGCCGTGGTCACCTGGGCGTTGTCCGGCAGGCCCGACGCATTGCGGAATACGGTACTGGTCATGCCCAGCTCCTGGGCTCGCTGGGTCATCATGCGCGCGAAGCCGGACTCGGTGCCGCCCAGCGCCTCGGCCACCACCACCGCGACATCGTTGGCGGAGCGCACCACCAGCGCCTTGATGGCATCCTCCACCGCAATGGAGCTGCCCGCCGCGAGCCACAGCTTGGAGGCAGGCATCGAGGCGGCATGAGACGATACCGGCAACGGCTGGCTGAGATGCATGTTGCCGTTCTCGAGCGCCTCGAACAGCAAGTAGAGCGTCATCATCTTGGTCAGCGAGGCGGGGTAACGGGTGGCGTCCGCATTGGCGGAGTGCAACACGTCGCCGCTCTCGACATCGATCACGATGGCCGCGTAGCGGGGGTTGGCCTGTGCCGTGTCAATGGCCAGCAACTGAAAGCAAAACAAGAAAAAGACGGCCACACCGAGGTAGTGTCGGTTGTAGGAGCGCATGACGAAGACCTCTGGTTCCCTTATGATTCCCTGTAGCCCGATTCTAAAGCGGACCTAGGCTCAGTATGGCCATTAACGGAGCGGTTTACAGCCGGAATAGCGAGTTTTTTTGCATATATTCCGGCAGCTTCCATCAAAATTCCGTTTATTAATCAACTGGAATAAGATCCGCCGCTAGGGGGTACTGCCGGCCAGGCCGGAAAGGGGTCGGGCAGGTTGACCCAGCCCGCAGGACCATCCGCCAGTTCGGCAGCGCCGACCAGACACTCGTCCAGCGCCTGACGTATGCGTGCCTCGTCGAGGTCCTGCCCGATGAAGACCAGCTCCTGACGCATGTCGCCAAAAGGCTCCTCCCACTGCTCCATGATATAGGCCCGGCTCTCCGCATCCTGGGGCCAGCGCGACTCGGGTACCGCTTTCCAGAACATGCCGGCGAAGCCGTAGTGGGCAATGCCGCCCGCCTGGCTCCACTGCCCGGCGAACTGCGGCCGCGTGGCAAGCCAGAAGAACCCCTTTGAGCGCAGCAGCTTGCCGCCGAACCAGTCGCCGTGCAAGAGGTCGTGAAACTTCTGCGGATGAAAGGGCCGCCTGGCCCGGTAGACGAAGCTCGAGATACCGTACTCCTGGGTCTCGGGCATGTGTTCGCCGCGCAGTTCCTTGAGCCAACCCGGCGCCAGCTGCGCCCGCTCGAAGCTGAAACGGCCGGTATCGAGCACCGCATCGAGCGGCACCTGACCATGCACCATGGGAATCAGCTCGGCATCGGGATTGAGCGTGCGCAGTATCGCCATCACCTCGGCCAGCTGTGAGTCGTCGATCAGGTCGGTCTTGCTGATCAACAGCACATCGCAGAACTCGATCTGATCGACCAACAGGTCGGCCACGTTGCGGTGGTCCTCCTCGCCCAGGCTCTCGCCCGCCTCGGCCAACGATTTCGCCTCGTGGTACTGCCCCAGGAAATTGGCGCCATCCACCACCGTGACCAGGGTATCCAGCCGCGCGACGCTGGAAAGGCTCTGCCCTTGCTCATCCTCGAAGGTGAAGGTTTCCGCCACCGGCAACGGCTCGGAGATACCCGTCGACTCGATGACCAGATAGTCGAAGCGGCCTTCTCGCGCCAGTCGGCTCACCTCCACCAGCAGATCCTCGCGCAGCGTGCAGCAGATGCAGCCGTTGCTCATCTCGACCAGGCGCTCCTCGGCACGATTGAGGGCAACCTCGCCCGCCTGGTCGCCGGGACCGCCTCGCACCAGGGCGGCATCGATGTTGACCTCGCTCATGTCATTGACGATCACCGCCACGCGGCGCCCTTCGCGGTTGGCCAGGATATGGTTGAGCAGGGTGGTCTTGCCGGCCCCGAGGAAGCCGGATAGCACGGTGACGGGCAACAGGGCATTCGTCATCATTGATCTCCTCGCGATTTGCTGTAGTGATGCTCGCGCTGTTCCTGGCGCTCCTTGGCCTCCAGGCACAGCTCGGCCGTAGGCCGCAGCATCAGGCGCGGCAGGCCGATGGGCTGCCCCGTCTCGGCGCAGTAGCCGTAGTCACCCTCTTCGATACGCCGCAGCGCCTGGCGAATCTTGCGCAGCAGCCGTGTTTCGCGATCGGCCTGGCGCAGCAACAGGCGAAGCTCCTCCTCCACCGCGGCGCGATCGAGCTCATCGCCGCTGCGCTCGTTGTCGGCCACGGCCTTGCGAACTTCTTCCAAGTGCGCCTCCACTTCGGCTTGCTCGGTCAGCAGGCGAGCGTGAAAGAAGAGCAACTGCTCCTCGTTCATGTATGCCTCTTCAGGCATGGCCAGCAATCGCTGCGCCTCAGGATCGGCCTGCATGAAACTCCCCTCTAAAAAATTTATGTTATAACATATCATTTTAGCCACACACACTCCCTTCCACGTTTGCTTGCTTTACCGGCGTCGAATCAGGCAATTCCTTGCCCGCCGGGCGGGACAACGGTCCACACCACGACGCCAGCGCTCGAAAAGAGCGCTGGCGTCGTGGTGTCTTCAGGCTTGGGCTTCAGGATGGTTGAGCGCTCAGTCCACGCACCGCCCCGCCCGCCTTACGTTGGCCAACAGCAGGCTGCCGGTGGCGGGGTCGGGGATCAACGTGCAGTCGATGCCGTAGAGCCGGCGTACCAGCTCGGTGGTGACCACTTCGCCGGGCGGGCCGGCGGCAATCAGTTGTCCGCTGCGTAGCGCCAGCAGATGGTCGGCATAGCGACAGGCGCTGGCGAGGTCGTGCAGTACCATCACCACGGTGCGGCCGTCGGCGGCGAGCCTGCGCACCAGTTCGAAGACTTCGATCTGGTGGCCGAGATCGAGCGCCGAGGTGGGCTCGTCGAGCAGCAGCAGCGGCGTCTGCTGGGCGATGGTCATGGCGATCCAGGCGCGCTGGCGCTGGCCGCCCGAGAGGGTATCGAGGGGCCGATCCGCCAGTTCGCTCACGTCGGCCGCGGCCAGCGCCTGGCGAACGACCTGCTGATCTTCCGTCGACCACTGGCGCAACCAGCCCTGGTGCGGCTGGCGGCCGAAGCGCACCAGTTCGGCCACGGTGAGCCCTTCCGGAGCGATGGCCTCCTGGGGCAGCAGCGCCAGGCGGCGGGCCAGCTCCCGCGCCGGCAACTGCTGGATGTCCCTGCCGTCGAGCAGCACGGTCCCCTGCTTGGGCGCGTGCAGCCGCGAGAGGCCGGCCAGCAGGGTCGACTTGCCGCAGCCGTTGGGCCCGACGATGGCGGTGACCTCCCCCGCCGGCAGGGTGAGTGCCAGGCGGTCGATAATGGTCGCACGGCCGTGGCACAGGGTCAGGTCGCGGGTGGCGAGTTCGTGTTGCGTCATGCCAGGTTCCTCGAAGCCGGTCGCAGCAGTATCCACAGCAGCCAGGGGCCGCCCACCACGGCGGTGACGATGCCCACCGGGATCTCGATGGGGCTGAGCAGTATCCTTCCTGCCAGATCGGCCAGCACCATCACCAACGCCCCCGCCAGCGCCGACGCGACCACCGGCACACCGCGCGGCGACGAGAGGGAGCGGGCGATCTCGGGGCCGATCAGGCCGATCAGCCCCACCGGGCCGGCCACGGCGACGGCAAGCCCGGTGAGCAACACCGAGACCGCCAGCACCTGCCAACGGCGCCGCGCAACGCGCAGGCCAAGGCCGGATGCCACGGCATCCGAGAAGCGCATCAAGCTGAGCGCGCGGGTGAGCCAGAGGGCGGCGCCCAAGCCGAGTAACAGGCCGACGGCGAGCAACATGACGGCCCCAGCGGGGCGGGCATTCAACGAGCCGACCGTCCAGGGGTAGGCGGCGTTGGCGGTGTCGATGTGCACCTTGGCCAGCAGCAGCTGCGTGATGGCGCCGAACACGGCGCCGACCCCGATGCCGGCCACGATGAAGCGGTAACCCCGAACGCCGCCACCCGCGGCCAGGCCGAAGGTGAGGGCAGCCGCGGTGGCGGCACCCGCCAGGGCCATGGCCGGCGGCGCCAGGGAGACCCCCAGGCCGATCACCGAGGCCACGGCGAAGGCGGTGGCGCCGTTGTCGATACCGATGATGCCCGGCGTGGCCAGCCGGTTACGCGCCAGCGTCTGCATCAGGCACCCGGCCACGCCGAAGGCGGCGCCGGTCAGGCAGGCAGCGGCCAGACGCGGCAGGCGCAGCTCCTGCACCAGAAATACGGCCATCATGTCGCCGCGCCCCACCAGCGCCGCCGGCACTGCCTGTGGCGGCAACGGGCTACTGCCCATGGCCAGGTAGGCGAGCGATGCCGTCAGCAACGCCAGCAACAGGATCAGGGCGGCGACGAAGGCACGTCGATCGATCAGCAGGCTGTAGGGTAGGCTGGCGCCGGCCACCTGCCACGCCAGGCGCCAGTGCCCCGGGGGAACGACGATATCGCCCGCTCCCCGCTCGCATCGTTCTGTACCGGGCCTCTGCCGCGCCTGGCTTTCGGCTGATACCTCACGCCACATGGGGCGTCTCTCCCTTCCCATTTTCATCACTCAGAGGGTCGGCATGCGGCGCGCACGCACCACGGCCACCAGCACCGGGGCGCCACACAGGGCCGTGAGCACGCCCAGCGGCATCTCCGAAGGCGCTACTAGCAAACGCGAGACGATGTCGGCCGTGATCACCATCAACGGCCCCAGCGGCAGACAGAACCACAGGGTACGGCGGATGTCGGGGCCAGCCAGCGCCCGGGCGGCGAACGGTACGACCAGGCCGATGAAGGCGATGGGACCGGCCGTGGCGGTGGCCGCGCCCACCAGCAGCGCCACGACCACGATCACCAGCAGCCGAATCAGCCCCGGGCGGTGACCGAGGCCGCTCGCGACCCGCTCGCCAAGTGCCAGGGCCGCCAGGGGGCGGGCCACGGCGATCACCAGCCCTCCGGCCAGCAGCAGGCTGGGCAGGATGGCAACGAGATGCTCGAGGCGCCGCCCGGCCAGGCTGCCGACGATCCAGAAGCGGATCTCGTCGGCGGCGCGCTGATCGAACAGCAGCAGCAGCGAGGTGAGCGAGAGCAGCAGGCCCGTCAGCGCGGCCCCGGCCAGCACCAACCTTACCGGGTCGTTGCCGGCCCCGCTGAAGCGGGCGACGCCCAATACGCAAAGACAGCCCACCATGGCACCGAGCTGGGCCACGCCGACCCGCAGCGTCGTTGCCGTGGCTCCTAGCAGCAGCGCCAGTGCGACGGCAAAGGCCGCCCCCGCGCTGACGCCAAGCAGCCCCGGTTCGGCCAGCGGGTTTCGTGTGACCGCCTGCAGCAAAGCGCCAGCCACGCCAAGCGAGAGTCCCACCACCAGCCCGATCAGGGTACGCGGCAAACGCAGCGAGCCGAGCACGAACCTGGCCTCGGCATCGCCCTGCCCGGCCAATACGGCAAGCGCCCGTACCGGACCGACGTCACCGGCCCCCAGCATCTGGCTGGCCAGGCAGGCCATCACCAGCAGCAGCATGAGGCCCGCCAGCCTCAGAGTGAGGCGGCGGGCCGAAACAGTGCCCGTGCGGGTAATCGCGTCCATCAAGGCGTCAACGCGGCGTCTAGCTCGTCGAGGATCGCCAACGCCGCCAGCGGGCCGGAGGCACTCGTCCACAGTTGGCCGTCGACCGGTACGACCCGATCGCGAGCCGCCACGTCGAGCCGGACGAAGGCGGGCGACTGCCTGGCGGCTTCCAACGCTTCACGCCCCTCCTCGTTGAGCGTGGCCAGGAACATCCAATCGGCTTCGAGGCGCGCGAGGTTCTCGAGGCTCAGGGTATCGCTGTGCGGCCTGCCTTCGCTCGTCAAACCGGCATCGTGAATCGCCACTCCCGAAGCGCGCAGCAAGCCGGCGGTGAAGAGCTGGTCCGACATGACCATGGGGCCTTGCGGCATCCAGCGAACCACCACGGCGCTGGGGCTCTCATCGCCAGCCTTGTCCTCGGCTATCTCGGCGGCCCGCGCATCCACCTGCTCCAGGATCACTTCGATTTCCGCCCCGCGCCCCAGGGCCTGGGCATACAGGCGTGTTTCATCCCGCCACAGCTCGGGGTCGAGCCCCTCGGACAGCGGCACCACGGTAGGGGCCATGCGCGAGAGCAGCCGGTACTGCGCCTCGGAGAGCTGCGGCGGGGCGAGGATCAGGTCCGGCTCGAGTGCCAGCACGGCTTCGAGATTGATCTCGCGCACAACGCCGACGATGGCGGGACGCTCCTCGCCGAGATGGGCCTCGATGTAGCGGGCCACGCCGTCGCCGCCGCGCGTGGTCACGGCCCCCAGGGGCGTGATGCCGACCGCCAGGGCTGTATCGAGGGCGCCTTCATGCAGGGTGACCACGCGCTTGGGCGTGTCGGGTAACGCGACCTCGCCGAAGGCTGTGTGTACGCTGCGTGCGGCCCAGGCGGTAAGCGGCAGCATAAGCGCGGTTACCAATAGAAGTGACGAGCACAGCGTGCCGAACCAGCGTTTCCCAGCGTTCATACCAGCCCCTCAGGACCCAAGATTTAATACGAATTATTATCACAAAAGATTGCGCCATCGCACTACGCAACGCTGCGTTGCATGGTTCGCAACGAGAACATCACTAACAATAATAGTTTTCATTAACAACAAGGCCGAGATAGACTGTTGCGATTGATGCAACGTATTCGGTAACTCACCATGTACGACCTCGACGAACTGCTCGCCTTCGATCACGTGATGCGCTCAGGCAGTATGACCCGTAGCGCCCGTGAGCTTGGCTTGGTCAAGTCGACCCTAAGCCGACGTATCGCTCATCTCGAACGCCAGCTGAGCCAACCTCTGCTACGCCGACAGTCGAACCGGCTGCTGCCCACCGAGGCCGGCCATGCCTTTCACGTCTACTGCCGACAAATCCTCGAGCTTGCCGAGCAGGGCCGACAAGCACTGCAGGAATTGAACGCAGAGGTCAGCGGCGAACTGCACGTGGTGGCGCACAACGCCTTGGCCAGGAGTTGGCTGTCCGCTCGCCTCACCGCGTTCATGGAGTGCCATCCTGCGGTGCGCCTCACTCTGCTGACCTGCACCGCTCCCACCCTGACCGCCGACAGCCAGGCCCTTACCGTATGGCTGGGGGAAGTGCGCGGCAGCGAGCTGCGTCAGGAAGTGCTGGGTTGGCTCCATCGAGGTCTGTACGGACATCCCGACTACTTCGCGCGTCGCGGCTATCCGCAACACCCCCGTGAGCTGGTACGGCACACCTGGATCGATCTGCTCGGCGAAACCGAGCAGGGACTCACCCTCGCCCACCGTGGAAAGGGCAGTGACTTCCACTTTCACCCACCCGAGTCACGCTTGCGCGTCGACCAGCAGATGCTGCATGGCGACGCACTCGCCCATGGCCATGGCCTGGGCCTGATGCCCGACTGGCTGGCACAAGCTCGAGAACGCGCTCACCCCGGCTCGTTGGTGCGCTGCCTACCGGAGTGGGACGCACCGGCCGTACCAGTGACGCTTTTATATCCGTATGGCTTTCGACCGCGGCGTCTGAGTGCCCTGCTCGCCTTTCTGCGTGAAGCGTTACCGGACGCATGGCAACCAAGCCCCGTCCCACAGCTCAACCCCATGGCCGATGGGCGAGACGAAAGCGTTGCCGGCCGCGCAACGCAACGTTGCCCATCCACCCCCTGAGCAAAGGGAACTCCCCGCACTAGAATCATCTGCGCTTGATAATCAATATCATTCAAAATATTCATGTCAGCAGGTGATCTCATGCTTCATGTCCGTCGCTCCGCCCTGGCCGTCGCCGTTGCCAGCGCGCCGCTCGCTTTCACTGCACAGGCGCAGGACAGTTCCCGCCTCGATAGCATCGTGGTGACCGCCTCCGGCTTCGAGCAGGCGCTGCAGGATGCGCCGGCCAGCATCTCCGTCGTCACCCGCGAGGAGCTGGAACAACGTCGCTTCTCCAATATCGCCGAGGCGATAGCCGACATTCCCGGAGTCGACGTACGCTCGGGCACCGGCAAGACCGGCGGGCTGAACGTGAGCATTCGCGGCATGCCGAGCGACTACACCCTGATCCTGATCGATGGACGCCGCCAGAACACCTCCGGCAGCGTCACTCCCAACGGCTTCGGCGAAACCGCTACCAGCTTCATGCCACCGATGTCGGCCATCGAACGTATCGAGGTCATTCGTGGCCCCATGTCGACCCTGTATGGCTCCGACGCCATGGGCGGCGTGATCAACATCATTACTCGCCCGGTCAGTGACACCTGGATCGGCAGCGTCTCTATGGACACCACCTTCCAGCAGGATCGCGATGCGGGTAATTCGCAGGGTATCAACCTCTATACCTCCGGCCCCCTGGTCGATGACGTGCTGGGCCTGCAGCTGCGAGGCCGGCTGTTCGATCGCGACGCCTCCGAGCGGATGATTGCCGACAGCTCCGCCCGCGACCCGCGCCCGACCGAGGCCCGTATCTACTCGCTGGGTGGACGCCTGACACTGCGCGCCAATGAGAGCCACTCGCTGTGGCTGGACGCCGAGCGCGCACGCCAGGTCTACTCCAATGAAGACTGCCGCCTCGGTACGCTGGACGGTACCAACCGCGCGACTTGTGCCCCACAACCGGGTCAGGTCTGGGGCTACGAGGATGAGCTGCGCTTCAATCGCGATCAGCTTGCCTTCGGCCACACCGGGCGCTTCGAGGCTGGCACGCTGGAGAGCAGCCTCACGCACAATACGACCGAAACCCTGGGTCGCACCCTGCCGGCAGGCAGTGCACCGGAGTACGGCTACGAGGCTCAGGGAGGAGAGCCACGGCTGCTGGAGAACCGCGATATCGTCTTCGATACCAAGTACACCCTGCCGATCGACCGCCACATGGTGACGGTGGGCGGTCAGTACATCGATGCCCGACTGGAAGATGGCGCAGCGGGCGACCAGGCATTCGAACAGCAGAGCTGGGCGCTGTTCGCCGAGAACGAATGGTGGCTGCGTGACGACTTGGCGCTCACCCTGGGCGGTCGCTACGAGCATCACGACGCTTTCGGCGGCCACTTCAGCCCACGTGGCTACCTGGTGTGGAACACCACCGACCACTGGACCCTCAAGGGCGGCGTGAGTCGAGGCTACAAGACGCCGACGCTCAACCAGCTGCATGACGGAATCACCGGTTTCGGCAATCAAGGCCAAAGCGTCACCATCGGTTCACCGGATCTTGAACCGGAAAAGAGCACCAACTACGAGTTCGGTGCCATTTACGACAGCCTGGATGGGCTCACGGTCAGCGGCACGGCCTTCTACAACCGCTTCACCGACCGCATTGCCGAAGGCGCGGAAATCCCCAACTGTCTGCACCCGGACGGCAACGTCCCAGGCTGTATCGCCGTCGGCAACTTCTCGCAGCAAACCGGCTTCTCCCGGCTGATCAACATCGACGAGGCCAGAACCCGGGGCATCGAAGTGGAGGCTCGCTATCGCTTCGCACCCGACTGGGAGGTGCGGGGCGGCTATACCTACACCGACACCGAGATCACCTCCGGTGAGCAAGAGGGTCTATTGCTCACCAATACACCCAAGCACAAACTCACTGCCAGCCTGGGCTGGGACGTGACGGACAGACTCAACACCACGCTCGAGGGTGAGTTCTACTCTTCAAGGGAGCGCTTCACAGACGGCGTTCCTGCAAGCGGGCAGAACCTGGCCATGTATGAACAAGTGGGCAACAAGCTGGATGGCTACGAGTTGTTCCATCTGCGTACGACCTATCACATCACCGATCAGGTACGCCTGACCGGCTCGATCTACAACCTGTTCGACAAGGACTTCAGCAAGGCCGACAGCTACGAGTGGCAGGGCGACACCTATCAGGCCTATCGCTACACCCAGACGGGACGCGCCACCGATGGCGTGGCTCTGGACGGCCGCAGTTTCAGGCTCTCCGCCACCTACGAGTTCTGACCGAGCGTTCTGCTTACCGTCCTGCATCGTCAGCTTAGCCCCGGCTCTGCCGGGGCTGTTTCTGGGGCGCGAGCGACATGACGATTGGCAACTCCATCAGCACGATCGAAGGGCACTACCTCGCCTCAACGGCTCCTGTCGATCCTCAGCGTTACCGAATAGCGGTAGTCACGCTCCAGCATGCCGAAGGAACCAAGGCTCGCGTGGGGCGTGGTCACCCGCAGATACCAGGTACCCGCCTCGAGCTGGTGCGCAATGCGGAAGTTGCTGTTGCGACCGCTGTTCCAGTCACGCACGACGAGCTGGCCGTCGGCATCGAGCAGTTGCCCGGCCGGCGCCACCACGCCCGTATCGCCGGGGAAGGTGTGGCTCTCCAGCACCACGCGGGCAGGAGCACTCAGGGTAAAGGTGAAGTAGCGATGACCTGGCGTCATCACTTCGTAAGGCTGGCCAGGCACCAGCTCGGTGGCGGTGTCACGCGGGTCGCCCATGCCGGCGCAGCCGGCCAGCAGCAGGATCAGCGACAGGCAAAAGACGAAGCGCTTCATGACAGACTCCTTTCCGGTTAAGCCAGCCCCTATGTCACTCAGCCTAACCCCAACAGGCGCTCCACGCCCAGCCAGATCAGGCGCAGCGCCAGCAGGGTCAGCGTCCACTTGAAGAAGAAGTCGAAGCGATGATCGGTCACCCGGTGCAGCAGGCGCAGCCCCAGCCAGGTGCCGACGAAGCCCGCTGCCACCATGACCAGCATCAGCCCCAGCCAGTCACGAAAGACGAAGCCGGCGAAGCCGAAGATGAACGCCTTGGTCAGGTGCTGCAGCGTCATGCAGGTGGCGAAAGTGGACACCCGCGGCAGGCGCTCGCTCAGGCCGAGCTTGATGAACGAGGCCACCATGGGGCCGCTGGCACCCACCAGGCTGGAGAGCAGGGTAGTGAGAGCACCGGCAACCACGGTGCCGGTGCGCCCCAACGCTCGCTGCGGCAGGCCGGGCCCCCAGCAGGAGTAGAGCACGAAGGCAGCGATGCACAGCTCCAGCACGCCATAGGGCAGGCGGATCAGCAGCCAGGCCGCCACCACGGCGCCAATGATCACACCGGGAAGGAAAGCCGCGACGATATCACGGCGGATATGCCGCCAGGTCATCAGCGCCCGACCACCGTTGGAGCCGAGCTGCACCATGCCGTGGACGGGAATCAGCGCCGTGGCCGGCATCACCTGGGCCATGGCGATGATCAGCAGCGTGCCCCCACCGATGCCGGCCGCCGCGGAGAGCGCCGAAGTCACCACGGAAAGCAACACCAGGCCCAGGTTGGCCCCGGCCGACAGCGGCGAGAGCAGCTCCAGCATCAGTCTCGATGCCTCATGGCCGAGCCCGTTTTCATGCCAAGGGAGAGGAACAGCGGTGACAACATGTTAGTTTCTCTATCAAGCGCTTGCGGGAAACCACGAAAGCCAGAATTACCTAAATAATGCTTTTCAGCGCCATATCGACTGCTAGCAGTTGCATTTGTGGTAAGGAACCCGATTCTTGGGAAACCACTCGGCTAGTTTTTGCTTCGCCGACAATAACTGCAAATGCCGATACAAGGGAAGCCACCCCATGACATTGCTGACGACCCGAGTCGCCCCGGAGTGGGTCGACTACAACGGACACATGAACGATGCCGAATATGCCAGGGTGTTCTCGCTGGCGGTGGATACGCTGATGGAGCGGATCGGGCTCGATGCCGAGGGACGCGAGCGCCTCGCCTATACCCTCTTCACCCTGGAGACCCATCTCTGCTACCGGCGCGAGGCCCACCAGGGACAGGAGCTGGCCGTCGAAGCCCTGCTGCTCGACCGCGATGCCAAGCGCCTGCATCTGTTCTTCACCATGCACGATGACGACGGCGAGCTGCTCGCCACCAGCGAGCAGATGCTGATGGGCATCGACAAGGATAGCCACCGTCCCGGCCCCTTCCCTCCTGCCGTGCTCCAAGCCATCGAGGCCTTGCCGCACGCAACAACTGGCAACTGGCCCCAGGCTGCCGGGCGACGCATCGGCATTCCGCACCATTGAGCAGGAGATCAGCCATACACCGTTTTTCCGTCATGGCAAAGAAAAAGGGAGGGTAAAATCCCTCCCATTCAATGGCCTTACGTACCGAACAGACGGAAACGCTACAGACAATCAGTTTGAGCCTTCGCCCCCATCGTCACCCTGATACGCCCCGGCCTGTTCGATATCACTCTGGCTATAGGGCACGATCATGATCCACTCCGGATCGATCCAGCCAAGGTCGGTAGGAATCCAGTAGCTGTCGGTATCCATGCCATCCGGATCGACGATGGCACTGGTGACCTGATTCTGCTCGTTCACCACCAGATCCTCGACTTCCGCATACGCCGCGCCTTCGACTTCCACGCCCATGCCGAGCATGCTCAAGGCGCTATACTGATCCTCACCGATCAGCTCCTGCGGTGAGCTTGCGACCGGCTGGTCGCCGAATTCAGAAGGCTGTTGGGCTATCGAAAGCAGTACATCGCTGGGCTCGAAGCGTAGCACCGGCCACTCCACGGTGCGAAAACCCCGGTCCACTTCATTGCCGTTGGAATAAACCAGCAGCGACTCGACCCTACCCTCGGCATCGAGTAGGACGTCAGCCACTTCACCGACTTCGGTCTTCTCGCCCGCGATCACGTCGTCGCCGAGCAGTTGACGCATCGTCCATGTCGATGCGGGGTCGCTGCGCTGGTTCTGCCAGTCATCCAGATTGCCGGGAGCCGCCAACGCCGTGAGAGGCAAGGCAGCGACACAGAGCGGAATATAGCGCTGTAAAACTGTCATGGCTCTCCTCCTGACTTCCTTGGGTTGAGAAACCGGACCTTCAAGGCAGGCCACCTTCGCCTACCGTTCGACTGCAGCACGCAATCCTTACCCTCCATGACGAGCGTAACCGCAGCATCGTGCTTAACTGAGCACACGGCTAAATGATACTTAGCAACAACGTAGAAACGTGAATCAAGGGCGTCAAACGTTCTTATTCCCTAGTGCTAAAGCCTGCTATGAGCTGGTTGCAGCCCGATGCGCCGCATCGACCACGATGAGCAGCAGGCTGCCGCCCACCAAAATCTGCATGACGGCCTCTCGGGCGATCTCATCGGAGAGACCTGCGCTCCGGGCATGCTCCAGCAACGATGACGGTGCCGGAAGTCGTACTGGCATTCCGCGGCGTTAAGGGGAGTTACAACTTGCTTTCCAGCTCCGGCAGGATCTCGAACAGATCGCCGACGAGACCATAGTCGGCGACCTGGAAGATCGGCGCCTCCTCGTCCTTGTTGATCGCCACGATCACCTTGGAGTCCTTCATCCCCGCCAGGTGCTGGATGGCCCCCGAAATACCCACGGCGATGTAGAGCTCCGGCGCGACGATCTTGCCGGTCTGCCCCACCTGCATGTCGTTGGGCACGAAGCCGGCGTCCACCGCGGCACGCGAGGCGCCGATGGCCGCGCCCAGCTTGTCGGCAATCCCGTCGAGCAGCTTGAAGTTCTCGCCGCTGCCCATGCCGCGACCGCCGGAGATGACCACTCGTGCCCCGCCCAGCTCGGGGCGGTCGCTCTGGGCCAGCTCCTGCTTGATGAAGGTGGACTGGCCATTCTCGGCCACGAACTCGACATTCTCGACGCTGGCGCTGCCGCCCTCTGCCACGGCATCGAACGCCGTGGTGCGCACGGTGATCACCTTGAGGCTGTCGGCGCTCTTGACCGTGGCGATGGCGTTGCCGGCGTAGATGGGACGCTTGAAGGTGTCGGCGTCGATCACCTCGAGGATCTCGGAGATCTGGCTGACGTCTTTGAGTGCGGCAACCCGCGGCAGCACGTTCTTGCCGGTGGTCGACGCGGCGGCCAACACGTGGCTGTAGTCGCCGGCGAGCTCGACCAGCAGCGCACCCATGGGCTCGGCGAGCTGGTGGGCGTAGGCCGCGTGATCGGCAACGCGCACCTTGCTCACGCCGTCGAGCTTGGCCGCCGCTTCGGCCACGGCGCCGACGTTCTCGCCCGCGACCAGGATGTCGATGTCACCCCCGATGGCCTTGGCCGCCGCGACGACGTGGGCGGTGGCGCCGGCGAGCTGGCCGTCGTGATGTTCTGCAAGTACCAGGATGCTCATGAAATCGGCTCCCCTCAAAGCACTTTGGCTTCGTTCTTGAGTTTGTCCACGAGCTCGTCGACGGAGCCCACCTTGATGCCGCCCTTGCGCTCGGCCGGCGATTCGACCTTCTCCAGCGTCAGCCGGCTCGCCACCTCGACGCCGAGGTCGGCCGGCGACTTGACGTCGAGCGGCTTCTTCTTGGCCTTCATGATGTCGGGCAACTTGGCGTAGCGCGGCTCGTTCAAGCGCAGGTCGGTGGTGACGATGGCCGGCAGGGTCAGCTCGACGGTCTGCAGGCCGCCGTCGATCTCGCGGGTCACCTGGACCTTGTCGTTCTCGACCTTAACCTCGGAGGCGAAGGTGCCCTGGGGCAGGCCGGCCAGCGCGGCCAGCATCTGGCCGGTCTGGTTGTTGTCGGTGTCGATCGCCTGCTTGCCGAGAATGACGAGACCGGGCTGCTCCTCTTCCATCACCTTGGCCAGCAGCTTGGCCGCGGCCAGCGACTCGACGCGCTCTTCGGTCTCGACATGCACGGCACGATCGGCACCCAGCGCCAGCGCGGTACGCAGTTGCTCCTGGGCGGCCTTGGGGCCGATGGTCACGGCGACCACCTCGGTGGCCACTCCCTTCTCCTTCAGTCGCACCGCCTCTTCCACGGCGATCTCGCAGAAGGGGTTCATGGCCATCTTGACGTTGGTGAGATCGACGTCGGAGTGATCCGCCTTGACGCGGATCTTGACGTTGTAGTCGATGACGCGTTTGACCGCGACGAGGATCTTCATTGCATACTCTCCAGACTCTTGATCGATTGTTTTCTTTTCGGGTGCAAAGCCTATCGTGAACCTGTCGCTGCCCGATGCGCCGCATCGAGGCCACGATGAATTGCCTGGCCGATGCCCTCATCCATCATCGTTCCCAGCCCCTTGGCCGTGGTGCCGTCATAGGCAATCAGCCGCTCCACCATGTCGCCGGGATCGGTACCCAACTGCTCCAGCAGCAGGCTGCCACCCACAAGGGTCTGCATGACGGCCTCTCGGGCGATCTCGTCGGACAGCCCCGCGCTCCTGGCGTGCTCCAGCATCGATTGGGCCAACAAGGCGGGATAAGCCGGCCCGGCACCGCTCAAGGCCGTCAGGTAATCGAGATCGTCCTCGCTGGAAAGCTCACGCGCCGTGCCACAACTCGCCAACAGCGCCTGGACGAGCCGCTTGTCATCATCGGAAACCTGCGGTGAGGCAAACCATGGAAAGTAGGCCCGACGGATCTCCGCCGCGGCGTTTGGCATGGCGCGCACCACCCGATTGCTTCCCACCTGGCTGGCGACTTCCTGCAAGGAGGCCATCGCCAGCAGCGAGACGACCAGCTTGTCGCTTACCTCAATGTCCAGGCCGGCAAGATCTTGCGGGCGCACGGAGAGTACGATGACGTCCGCCAGGGCAACCAGCTCATGGTTGGCCTTGACGCAACGCACCTTGGGCCAGTTGCGGTAAACCTCTCCTTGGCCGGTGCGCGAGGAAATCACCAGTCGATCCGGAGATATGACATTCCGCTCCAGCAGAGCGATGCCGAGCGCACGCCCCATCCAACCCTGCCCGCCGATGATCCCGACCACCGCATCATTATGCGACATGGTTTCACCTCCATTTATATAGGCTTACGTCCCGCCCCCAGGCGCTTCCTGTCGCTTCATGATGAGCTAACACGCTCAGGGTCTTTTCTATTCATGTACACTGCTGTACATTCGGATGACGAGTGTGTACATCCACAGCTGACAATGTCAAGCACACAACAAGAGGGAGACCCGACCATGGCCAACGACCCGCTGCTTCAGCCCTTCCAGCTCAAGCATCTCACTCTGAAGAACCGGATCATGATGACCTCTCACGAGCCGGCCTATCCTGAAGACGGGATGCCCAAGGCGCTCTATCGTGCCTATCATGTCGAGCGGGCCAAGGCCGGTATCGGCCTGACCATGACCGCCGGGTCCGCAGCGGTGGCCAAGGACAGCCCGCCAGTGTTCAATAACATCCTGGCCTACAAGGATGAGGTGGTGCCGTGGATGAAGGAACTCACCGACGCCTGCCATGAGCATGGCACGGCGGTGATGATCCAGCTGACTCACCTGGGCCGGCGCACCCGTTGGGACAAGGGCGACTGGCTGCCGGCGGTATCCCCCTCTCATCGTCGCGAAGCGTCCCACCGCGCCTACCCCAAGCAGGTCGAGGAGTGGGATATCGAGCGCCTGATCCGTGATTACGCCGACGCCGCCGAGCGCATGCACGCCGCCGGCCTCGACGGCATCGAGCTGATGGCCTATGGCCACCTGATGGACCAGTTCTGGTCACCGCTGACCAATACCCTCGATGAGCCCTACGGGGGCGATCTCGACAACCGCCTGCGCTTCACCTTCGATGTGCTGCGAGCCATTCGCCAACGGGTCGGTGAGGAATTCATTGTCGGCATGCGCTATACCGGCGACGAGATGCTGCCGGGCGGGCTGACGGCCAGCGACGGCATGGCGATCTCGCAGCGTCTGAAGGACAGCGGCCTGGTCGATTTCCTTAACGTGGTGCGCGGGCATATCGACACCGACCCGGGACTCACCGACGTGATTCCCATCCAGGGCATGCCCAGCGCTCCGCACCTGGACTTCGCCGGGGAGATCAAGCGCCAGGTCGATTTTCCCACCTTCCACGGCGCCAAGATCCAGGACGTCGCCACCGCCCGCCATGCCATCGCCTCGGGCAAGGTCGACATGGTCGGCATGACCCGCGCCCACATGGCCGATCCGCACATCGTGCGCAAGATCGTCGAAGGCCGTGAAGAAGAGATCCGCCCCTGCGTCGGCGCTAATTACTGTCTCGACCGTATCTACCAGGGCGGCGCTGCCTACTGCATTCACAACGCCGCCACCGGGCGTGAGACCACCATGCCCCACACCATCCCCAAGGCAGCGAACAAGCGCCGGGTGGTGATCATCGGTGCTGGCCCCGCAGGGCTGGAAGCTGCCCGCGTCGCCGGCGAGCGGGGCCATGAGGTGGTGGTGCTGGAAGCCGCCAGCGATGCCGGCGGACAAGTGCGTCTCACGGCGCAAAGTGAGCGTCGCCGCGAGATGATGGGCATCATCGACTGGCGCCTGGAACGCTGTGAGGCGCTCGGCGTCGAGATCCGCTACAACGTCTGGGCCGAGGTCGAGGACGTGCTCGCCGAAAAGCCGGACGTGGTAATCGTGGCCACCGGCGGCTACCCCATGGAAGACCAGCCCACTGTCGGACACGATCTGGTGGTCAACACCTGGGACATCCTGTCGGGCCACGTAGCGCCGGGCAGCCGGGTACTCCTGTTCGACGAAGCTGGCGATCATGCCGCCATGCAGGCAGCGGAGATCATCGCCGCCGCCGGCGCCGAACTCGAGATCATGACACCGGACCGCACCTTCTCGGCAGAAATCATGGCCATGAACCTGGTGCCATACATGCGCTCCCTGCAGCGGCCTAACGTCACCTTCACGCCCACTTACCGGCTGAAATCCGTGGAGCGCGACGGCAGCGAACTGCTTGCCAGGATTACCAGCGACTACGTACCCCCCGGCAAGCAGGACCTGAACTACGAACGGCGTATCGACCAGGTAGTAGTCAACTATGGCATTACGCCGATGGCTGATGTCTATTTCGAGCTCAAGCCGCACTCGAGCAACGGTGGCGAGGTGAACTACGAGGACCTGATCGTCGGCCGGCCCCAGGCCGTCGTCCGCAATTCGGGCGAAGGTTTCCAGCTGTTCCGGATCGGCGATGCGGTGTCGTCCCGCAACACCCATGCGGCGATCTACGACGCCTTGCGGCTGGTAAAGGATTTGTGATGCGAAAAGGCTGAAAATAGCTATATAGGCTCAACAGCTGGTTTGCTTAACTACAAGCGCATACCACTATCGACAAGTTCCAAAGGGGGCATGAAATGTCATTCAAGAGAACCATACACGCCATAGATACGCATGCAGGCGAACCTATGCGCGTCGTCACTGGTGGCATTCCCAACATACCCGGCAAGACGGTGCATGAAAAAATGGTATGGTTGCGGGAAAATGACGACCAACTGCGCAAGTTAATGCTCCGCGAGCCCCGTGGTTACCCTCCTCTCTGCTGCAATGTCATTGTACCCCCATGCCATCCCGAAGCCGATGCTGGCTATGTCATCATGGAGCAGATCGAATATCCGGTCATGTCTGGTGGCAACACTATATCCGTGGCAACGGTACTGCTCGAGATGGGGATGTTGCCGATGCAGGAGCCCGTTACGGAACTCATTCTCGAGGCACCGGCCGGGCTCATTCGCATCCGGGCAGAATGCAAGGATGGCAAGGTAAAAAACGTCACGTTCAGGAATGTACCTGCTTTTGCCGCTTATCTGGACACGGAGATAGACGTTCCCCATCTGGGCAAGGTGACTGTAGACGTAGGATGGGGAGGTATGTTCTATGTCATTGCCGATGTTCGCCAGTTCCCCTGGATAGAACTTACCCCCGAGCATGGCGCAGAAATCACACGGGTTTCGGCCATGATCAGGCAGGCAGCTATTGAACAATTGCCCGTCGAACATCCTGACTATCCAGGGATTGGCATTACGATCTCGCAGCTTTCCGGGCCGGCAAGCAGTCCAGACGCAGACTGGAAGAATGTCGTGACAGTGGCGTCTGGGGATTTCGATTGGGACAAGCCCAGCACCTGGACAGGAGCCATCGACCGCTGCCCGTGCGGGACGGGAACATGCGCAAAAATGGCAGTCCTTCATGCCAAGGGCGAGCTACGGTTGAATCAAGATTTTCGCCACCAGGGAATCCTGGGCAATGTGTTCACGGGCAGGCTGGTAGAAGAAACGACGATTGGCCAAAAGAAAGCGGTGGTTCCTACCATTTCGGGAACGAGCTGGATTTACGGGATCAATACGTACGTACTGGATAACGACGACCCTTTCACAGAAGGATTCTGTGTGAAGGACATATGGGCCTGAGTGAAAGGAGCCGTCGCCTACCCATCCGCCGCTTACAAGAAGCGGCGGATCTTCTCAAGCACTACCGCGTCGATGTTAATCCGCCCCTCATCCGAACTACTGCTTCGTACTGGGCGACGGTTGGGCGCATAGGTGCCACCACGTTCGGCGATTCGGTCAAGATGCTGGGTCAGGCGGGTGGAAAAACGATCGTCAATAGCAGTGGGTTGAATCGCAATGATCGTCAAACCAGCGTCGATCACCTGATTGCCGTTCTGGAAATCCGGCATGTCGAGTGACCATGAGGCACCGGATAATCCAGCAGCAAGGCACTCGACCATCAGCGCCACGTTGGCACCTTTCATACCGCCAAATGCCAAGAGTGCGCCGCGCAGTCCGGCTGCTGCATCGGTGGTCACCTTGCCTGTCTCGTCGATCGCCCAGCCTTCGGGAATCTTTCGCCCCTCTTCCGCCGCTTTTACCAGGTTGACGAAGGCCGTTGCACTGGATGCCTGGTCGATGACCAGCGGTGCGTCAACATCGGCCAAGGGGGCGGCAAACGCCATCGGGTTGGTACCGAAAACGACTTTGCCACTGGGGGAGCCCACCACCACGGCCGGACTGTTGGACACGGCAAGAGCGATCACGCCCTCCAGAGCAAGACGGCGTACATAGTAGCCCAATTCACCGGTGGTATAGCTGTTGCCTTGGGTGAAAATCGTAACGCCCAGTTTTCTGGTGTTCTCGATGAGCGACGGCATTGCCAAATCGAAGCCGAGTTGCGCAATTCCTCCATTCGCATCCGAGTGGATGATGGCAGCCAGAGGTGAATTAATCTTCGGCTCTGCTTCCGTGTTAATGCGTCCCTCACGAAAACCGGAAAGATAATCCAGAAGATGAGGAAATCCGACACCTGGATGTCCGAAAAGTGCCGCTGAAACTGTCGCCTTCGCCAAGGAACTTGCGGTGGCCTGGTTGGCGCCTACAGCGAGACAGGCCTGCTCAGCCAACGCCTCGGCATCATGGGTAGAAAGTGTTTTCTGGCTCAAGGAAAGATACCTCACATGTTCTTTAATGTCGTCTTTCGGAACCGCCCCCAGAAGGTGAGTTTATTTCCAATTCTGGACGGCTCACCGTATGAAGCTCCCCGAACGTTGGAAACTAAATCACAACATTCGGGGTACAGCCCAGAGGAGCGAGGATCAATACTGAAAAACCCTCAGAAACCGATTAACTCACGTAGCCAAACAGCTTAGGCAGGAAAAGTGACAATGCCGGCCAGTAGGTGGTGATCAGCATCACGGGCAAGGCAGCCAGCAGCATGAAGCTGAAGGCGGGCCGTATGACCTGCGACATTCCAACCCGGCCAATGCGGCAGCTCATGAACAGGATGGGCGCCATGGGCGGGCTATTGCAGCCAATCACGACGCTGGTACCCACGATGGCAGCAAAATGCACCGGATGCACACCGATACTCTCCATAACCGGCAGCAGCAGAGGGCTAAGGATGGCGACGACACTCACGTCATCCATGATCATTCCCATCAGGATCAAGAATACATTCACCATGAGTAGAATCAGCAATTTGTTCTGAAATAGCTCAAGCAACAGCTCGGTCAGTTGCTGAGGCACGCGCTCGAAGGTGAAGATACGACTGGCCACGAAGGAAAAGAGCAGAATAATCATGATGACGCCTGTCGTCGTGGCGGCATGAATAAAACTCTGCGCCAAGGCCTTCAGATCCAGGTCGCGATAGACGAACAGGCCTACGGGTATGGCGTAGACGACGGCAATGGCAGCCGCCTCGGTGGGCGTGAAGATACCGCCGTAGATGCCGCCCAGAATGATGACCGGTAGCATCAGCGCGGGGAGGGCTTTCCAGCCGGTACTGCCGATATTGCGGAACCGCTTACTCAACGTGATTGGCTCTGGGCTGTAAGCAGGATTGTTGCGCATTTTGATAGCATTGATCACACAAAGAAATATGATCAGCAAAATGCCCGGACCGATGGTAGCCAAGAATACGGCCGCAACGGATTGCCGCGTTACCACGGCATACAGAATCATGGTGATGCTGGGCGGAATCAACAGGCCGAGCAGCGATGATATACCGACCAAGGCGGTGGAATAGGGTCGACTATATCCGTGCTTTTCCATCGGGTCGATCATGATGGTGCCAATCGAGGCCACCGCAGCCGAGGCAGTCCCTGAAATTGCCCCAAACACTCCGCAGGCCATCACCATGGAGGTTCCCATTCCACTACGGGACGAGCCAACAATTGCTTCGACAAAACGTATTAGACGGGCGGCAATTCCCCCGGACTGCATCAAATATCCAGTCATGATGAACAAAGGCAGGGCCAGCAAGATGATGGAATTGATGGACCAAAACCCTGTTGTCATCAAGGATGATATATTGACATCGTAGGCTAGAGCGAGAACGAGAGTCATAGCCGCGAATGAAAACACGACCGGCACGCCTATGACCATTAACACTATGACAGCACCTATCGCTAACAAGGCACCCATGGGCTTCTCCGATTATTGTCAAGGGATTCTCTTTACGCGAGATTCCTTAATGGGCCGCAGCTTTAGCTTTCAAGACTAGCTTGCTGACATCATGAACGAAATCCCGGAGCACGTAGAGCAGAAGAAAAACACTCGCAACGAGAAGGCTCGCCTGTGAAAAATATTGTGGGATGCCGAACACAGGTGTCACTTGACCTTTCTCGAACCCCCAGGAAAAAATACTGTAACTCCAGCGAACGAAGAAAACTGCCAATAGCAACGACAGGGTCGTGGCGACAAGATTCATCGTGCTGTGCAAGACTTCATTGTCGGAAAAGGCCTGAAAAAAATCAGCACTGAGATGTGTCCTTTCCCTGGAGGCCAAGGCCGCACCAAGCATATATAGCCACATGGCAGCCATCAAAACTAATTCTTCAAGGCCAAATACTTGAATGCCTAGCAGCGCCCGAAACAGGATGCCACCTACCATGGCAAAAGCAATGAAAAGACCCAGTACCGTCACGGCAACTTTAATGACAAAAGCGAACACATTGTCGATGCGAGACAACAACTCTAAAATCTTCATGTTTTTACCCCAAAGGTATTTAACATGAAGTGGACCTCGTCAGAAGGAGCCACTTCATGTCACCCGACAGGTATTATTTACTGGGGTTCTGATGCATGTTCACGAACAGCGCTCATGACCTCTTCCCCCAGGGATTCTTCAGCCTCGACCCAAACGCTCTCGCGGACGCGCTCGACCCAGGCGGCCATCTCTTCTTCGGAAGGCACGATATATTCCATTCCATCTTCCTGGGCCTTCTGGATCCACTTTTCATCCTCGGCCCTGGCATTCTCGAACTGCTCATTAACGACGACTTCCACGGCATCCGCGATGATACCGCGATCTTCTTCGTCGAGCTCGTTCCAGGATTCCTGATTCATCAGGAAAGTATAGAAAGAGAAGTTGTGCTTGGAGTGGACGAAGTAGTCGAGCAAATCGTTGAAGTAAGTATAATCCCAGTAGATCACATTACTGGAATCACCATCGACGACTCCTGTTTGAATGGAGGTATAGACTTCTGACCAGTCGATGGGGACGGCCTGGAATCCCATGGCCTGTATCGTCTGAGGCAGCGGGAAGATGGGCTGCGAGCGAAGCTTGATTCCCTGCGCATCCTCATAGTTGGTCGCATAAGTGTCCTTGGTGGCAATACCACCAAAACCTTCCGGGAATGGTCCCAGGTATTCCAGGCCGACATCCGAGAGGATGGGGCCGATGACCTCCGACACCCAGCCGTCCTTGCCATAGGCTTCCAGCGCTTCTTCCCAGCCCAAGGTCAGGTAGGGCAACTGTAGTACGCCAAGCCGCTCATCGTAGGAGGTTTGCGGCCAGCCAAGGAAGAGATCGATATTTCCCATGACCAGCTGATCGAAGAGCTCCTGCGGTCCACCAATCTCCCCCTGATAGAAGACGTTAATGGTAATCCTGCCATCAGATTTCTCTGCGACGAGATCCGAGATTCTCTTGACCGCCATACCTTGAGGGGATTCCCGGTCACCCGACTCAGTGACCATATTAAGCTTTAACTCCTGATCGCTTGCCCAAGTAGAAGCGGAAAAACCAAGAGTGGCGATAACAGAGACTGCAGCCATGCTCGTGAAAATTTTCTTTGAGCATTTTACTTTCATCACACATCTCCAGCGATATTTTATAGTTGGGATTCATCTCTTACTTGGTCAATCGATCACGACCAAGCATTCTTTCAAGCTATAGCTGTAGCAAAGGTAATGGAAACGACTTTTCTTCCGTACAAAACAAAACCTGAAGTTATGGTTGATACACGTCATCGTGCGCTGCCCCGAGCAATCGTCCCACGCCGGCCGGTGAAAGACGATTTCCCTTCAGGATCATATAGTTAGTTATCTCCGAGTCAGGACAGCTGGATCCAGGTCGTCTTGAGTTCGCAGTACTGGTCGTGGGCGAAGACCGACTTGTCCCGGCCACCGAAGCCAGACTGCTTGTAGCCGCCGAAGGGTGTGGTGATGTCTCCCTCCGAGAAGCAGTTGACGGAGACGGTGCCTGCCCGAATCGCTGCAGCCATGCGATGCACCGTGTTGAGATCGTCACTCCACAGCGAGGCTGCCAGGCCATAGCAGGTATCATTGGCGATGGTGATGGCCTCCTCCTCGGTGTCGAACGGAATGATCGCCAGCACCGGGCCGAAAATCTCGTCCCGGGCCACAGCGGCATCAGGCGGCACGTTGTCGAAGACCGTCGGAGCAACGAAATAGCCGCCGTTCTCTTCCCGCAGCCGCACGCCACCGGTCACCAGGGTTAGCCCATCGGCCTTGGCCCGCTCGATATGTCCCAGTACCTTGTCCATGTGGTCTTTCTCGATCAGCGCACCGAGATTGATGTCGGGATCCAACGGATCGCCGGTGACCCACTCCTCATCGAGCTGGCGCTGGAGCTCGTCGATCAAGTCATCCTTGATGGAGCGGTGCACGATCAGACGCGAACCCGCCGAACAGTTCTCGCCCATGTTCCAGAACGCAGCTGCCAGGACGTTGTCCGCCACTGTCTTGAGGTCGCTCACGTCAGGCATGACCACCTGCGGATTCTTACCCCCGCACTCCAGCACGATTCGCTTGAGGTTGCTGGCCGCCGAGTATTCGAGGAAGCGACGGCCGATTTCGGTGGAACCGGTGAATGCAACCAGGTCGATATCCGGGTGCAAGCCAATGGCCTTGCCGGCCACATGACCAAGCCCCGGCACGACGTTCAACACGCCGGCCGGAATGCCGGCCTCATGCGCTAGCTCGGCTAGCCGCAGGGTGCTGAGGGAGGTCAGCTCGGCAGGCTTGAGCACTACGCTGTTACCCGTGGCCAGGGCCGGCCCCAGTTTCCAGCCCGCCATCATGGCGGGGAAGTTCCACGGCAGCACTGCACCCACTACACCGATCGGCTCGCGGGTGACCGTGGCCACCACGCCTTTGGCGGTAGGCGCGACGGCGTCATAGAGCTTGTCAACGGCTTCGGCATGCCAGCGAATGGTGTTGGCGGTATCGGGAATATCGACGTTGAAGCACTCACTGATCGGCTTGCCCGCCTCGAGGGATTCGAGAACGGCCAGTTCTAGGCAGTGCTCCTCGATCAAGTCGGCGAAGCGCTGCATGGTGGCCTTGCGCTCGGCGGGTGCGAGGCCCGACCAGACGCCGGCCTCGAAGGCACGACGGGCAGCCTGGACCGCGAGGTCCACATCGGCGGAATCGCAGGCGGCGACTCGCGTCAAGCACTCCCCTGTGGCTGGATTGAGTGTCTCGAGCGTTTCGCCGGAACTCGCGGGAACGAAGCGGCCGTCGATGAAGGCCAGGTTGCGGTACTCGAGTCGCTCGACCTGGCTCTTGATGGCCTCCCGCGTCAGGTTCTCGGACATTGTTATTCTCCTCGTGTGGGTGGGTCAGAGTTCGGTTCCGGCTTGCCACTCCTTCCAGGCAAGGGTTGAACGCACCCCTATACCGAGCAGTGGCTCGGGGGGGGTTGACTGTGGCTTGGGCTGCTCCAGCATGATGTCGAGCAGTTCGCTCTCGATCCCGAGTGCGTACTCGGCGATCAATTTTCCGGAGATCGTGCCGCGCGTCAGGCCCAGTCCGTTCTGGCAAACGGCACTGTAGACGCCAGGGGCGATCTCGCCGAACGGCGTGCCTCCATTGCGGGTCAGGCACAGCGCGCCTCCCCAGGTGTACTCCAGCTCGACGTTCCGCAGCATGGGGAAGCGTTTTTCGAAGGAGCGGTGATGGATGGCACGCACTCGTGCCAGCCGGTTTTCGCAGGTGCTGACATTCGGGTTGTAGGTAAAGCAATTGCGAATGCAAATGCGCCCGTCGCCCATGCGCCGCACCGTTGTGCCCATGGGATCGGCCGGTATCAAGCCCCAGCACGCCTCGCCACCTAGGGCCGCCTGCTCTTGCGCGTCGAGGGGGCGGGTCAGGCTGCCGTAGGTGTAGACGGGTAGAAGCCGGCCCTTGAGCCCGAGCTGGCCGAACTGAGCGGCATAGGCGTTATTGGCCAGCACCATTCGAGGAGCCTTGAGTCGCCCCCGGTCGGTGATCAACGTATGTGGCCGGCCGATCTCGATTTCGCGGACGGGGCTGTCTTCGTACAGACGTACGTTTTCCGGCAGGCTGGCCGCGAGCCCGCGGACCAGCGCAGCCGGCTGTACCAGAACGGCACCGGGCGCGTGCAATCCGGCACGATAGAAGTCGGTGCCGGTTATTACCTTCATCTCGCGGGCATCGAGTTCGCGATAGGGCTCGCCGAGAGCTGACAAGCCCTTGGCGAACGTCTCCAAGGCCTGCACCCCGCGCCCCTCTACCGCGCCGTGCAGCTTGCCCTGCTCACGCCAGTCGCACTCGATGGAATGCTGCCGAACGATCGAGCGCATGAAATCGATCGCCCCCCGATTGAGACGGATGAGCTTGCGGTCGGCAGACTGATCACCGGTGTAGCTGTGCGAGTTCAGGTCATGCGGCAAGTCCACCATGAAGCCAGAGTTCCGGCCGGCGGCGCCAAAGCCGACACGCTTTGCATCGATGACAGCGATGGCGGCGTTCGGCTGCAGCTCGGCCAGCCGTCGTGCTGCGGCCAGGCCGGCCAGGCCTGCCCCCAGCACCACCCAATCGGCCTTGACCTCGCCCCTGAGCGGTGTCGATGCGGGCGGCGGCGGCAGTATCTCGTACCAGCCGCAACGGCCATCGTTCTGGGGCAGGAAACGACATTTCAGCTGCATGGATCGAATCTCCGGCGCCGGATGTCAGCCGCGGTGTTGCACCAAGGCGTCATAGGTGCGCTGGAAGCTGGTTTTCTCAGCTTCGCTAAGCGGCATGAGCGGAGCCCGTGCCGGTCCTACCGGTAGGCCGGCCAGCTCGCAGCCATGCTTGATGTACTGGCAGAACTTTCCACCCTGCTCGAGCAAGTTCAGCATCGGCAGCAGGCGAGCGGCGAGCTCACGACCGGTGACGAAATCCTGTTCGACGACACAGGCCTGGTACAACGCCACGTGTTCCGGGGCCAGGAAGTTGGAGGCGCCCCCGACCCAGCTGCGTGCCCCCCAGACGAAGAATTCCAGTACCTGATCGTCCATGCCGCAGCTCAGCTGGAGCTGGCCGGAGAACTCGTTGGCCAGGGCGTGCATGCGCTCGATCGAGCCGGTGCTCTCCTTGATGGCCTGAATGTTCGGACGGTCGCGCAAGGCCTCGATGAACTCGAGGCTCATGGGGGTGCCGGTACGGTCAGGGAAGTTGTAGAGCATGGTCGGCATATCGAGGGCATCGTCGATACGCTGGACGTGCGTGAGCAGCTCATCCTGGGTCGGCTGGCAGTAATAGGGAGCCGCCACCAGGATGGCATCGAAACCTGCAGCCTTGGCATGGCGACCGAGCTCCAGGCTGTCCTCGGTGGTCGTGGCATTGATGCCCGCCATGATCGGGATGCGCCCCTTGGCATGACCTGCGACGAAATCGAAGACCTGCTTGCGCTCATCCTTGCTCAACGCATAATACTCGCCTGTCGTACCGCCAATAATCAGGCCATGCACCCCCTGGCCGGCCAAGGTGTCGATTACCTTGCCCAGCGTTTCAAGCTCAATGGCGCCATCTTCGGCGAAGGGTGTTACGACAGGGGTCCAGATACCATCGAAGTTCATGAAAGCACCTTTGTGATTATTCATGGGGAAGAACAAGCGTTAGAAATGATGTTACGCGGGCAACTCTGCCTCGAAGAAGCAACATTTAATCCCGGAAAAGCATGACTAGATGTTATGCTCATACCTTCGTAGCAGGGCGGCACACGGCTCCGACAGGTCAACTAGCATATGACGACACACACCGATCCCGATCAGAAGCTGCTCAAGATGCCATCGCTGCGCGCGGTGAGATCCTTCGTGGCGGCAGCCAAATATCAGAACTTCACTCGTGCTGCCGAGGCACTATGCGTTACACAGGCGGCCATCAGCCGACAGATCCGTGAACTCGAAAGCCACCTTGGAACGCCCCTGTTCAAGCGATCAGGACGTTCGGTCGAATTGACCAAAGCCGGTTCTATTTTCTTCGATGCTGCACAATTGTCCTTCATTAATATTGCCCAGGCCGCAGAACGCATTCAGAAGGACCATGGCAGCAGTGCCCGGCGCACCCTCACGCTTTGCTGTTCTCCCGCCTTTTCGGCACTGTGGATGTCACACCGGCTGCCCAGCTTCTTCAGTGATAACCCGGACATAGATCTCAACCTGGTCACGACTCAGAACTTCCTGACCATGGAACCGGGGGTCAATCCAGACATCTTCATCACCAAGATGTCGCGAGTCCGAGATGGCTACATTAGCATTCCGTTATTTCACGATCGCATCTATCCAGTGTGTACCCCGAGTTACCTCAAGGCCCATCCAGAGATCCATACTCTTGAGGGTCTGCGGGATGGCGTGCTGCTAAACCTGAGCCCGTATGGTCGCTCTCAGGTGGCTGAACACGTGGATTGGGGGGTATGGCTCGCCATTCATCACCTGGATATTGAAGATCGCCAGCCCCAAGGACCCCATTATTTCAACGCCAACGATTACAACCTGCTGATCCAGATGGTGCTCAATGGACAGGGCGTCGCCTTGGGCTGGGACCATCTCGTCGGCCCACTGGTCGACCAAGGCCTGTTGATAAAACCCGTTGAGCAAGAGGTCGTGCTGGAAGAGACGCACCACTATATGGCCTACCGTGAGGACAAGGGAGACGAAGAGGCCATGATTCGCTTCCGGAAATGGTTCCTGCAGCAGAGCGGGGTGACACAGTAACCCACTTCTGCTCCTGAACGGACCCGATAGGCCACTTGGGCCGGCTCGGCTCGATCAAGACCGCCCTTACTGACACGCCTACCCGCTCAGGCCAGGGCCAGTGTGTCTATGTGTACATTTTCCATACACCTGTGTACACTTTATCTTTTCGCTGGCGCCAAGCTGCTGCGCTGAGCCCTGGATGAGGGAGAGCATCTCGATGCCACCTGGCAACGATAGCAACACCAAGTGGAAGGGCTCCCGCGAGGCCTGGCTCGATGCCGCCTTCGAACTGCTGCTCGAGTCCGGTGTCGACAGCGTGCGGATTCTGCCACTGGCCAAGCGGCTCGACGTCTCGCGCACCAGCTTCTACTGGTTCTTCAAGGATCGCGAGGCGCTGCTCGATGCCCTGGTCGAGCGCTGGCGGGAGAAGAATACCCAGGGACTGGTGCGCCAGACCGAGGCCTATGCCGAAACCATCGTCGAGGCGATCCTCAACGTGTTCGACTGTTGGCTGGATCCCGAGCTGTTCGACTCCCAGCTAGAGTTCGCCATGCGCAGCTGGGCGCTGCAGTCGGATGAGGTGGCCAAGGAAATCGACATGGCCGACGAGGCGCGCATCGAAGCGCTGACGCAAATGTTCGAGCGCTACGGCTATGAGCCGCTGGCGGCCAACGTTCGCGGACGCACCATCTACCTCACCCAGATCGGCTACATCTCGATGAAGACCCAGGAAGCCCTCAAGGTTCGCATGCAGCGCATCCCCGCCTATGTCGAGATCTTCACCGGGCAACCGCCACGCCCCCAGGAGCTGCAGCGCTTCCAAGCCCGACATGGCTATGCCTTGGAAACCGCCGACTAGCGCGGTGTCAGTGCTTCATCGCCGAATAATTGCTGGACAAGAAAGCTGAACGCCAGCGCCTGCATATGGGCGCGCTGACGATTGTCGGCTGCGCCGCCATGGCCGCCCTCGATGTTCTCGTAATAGAGCGCCCGATGTCCCTGCTCGACCATGCGCGCCATCATCTTGCGCGCGTGCCCCGGGTGGACGCGGTCGTCGCGGGTGCTGGTCATCAGCAGCATGGGCGGATACTCGGCCGCGGGGTCGAGGTTGTGGTAGGGCGAATAGTCGCGCAGGAACTTCCAGTCGTCGCTCTCGGGATCGCCGTACTCTGCCATCCACGAGGCGCCAGCCAGCAGCAAATGGTAGCGGCGCATGTCGAGCAGCGGTACCTGGCACACCACGGCGCCGAGCAGCTGCGGGTATCGGGTGAGCATGTTGCCCACCAGCAGGCCGCCGTTGGAGCCACCCTGAATGCCCAGCCGCTGCGGCGAGGTGACGCCGCGCTCGATGAGATCCTCCGCTACCGCGGCAAAGTCCTCGAAGGCCTTGTGGCGCTTCTCGCGCAGCGCCGCCTGGTGCCAGCGCGGGCCGTACTCGCCGCCGCCGCGAATGTTGGCAACCACGTAGACGCCGCCCTGGCTGAGCCAGGCGCGCCCTACCCCGGGGCTATAGCCGGGCAGCAGCGGCACCTCGAAGCCACCGTAGCCGTAGAGCAGGGTCGGATGATCGCCGCTTGGCTCGAGGCCGTGCCGCGCCACCTGGAAGTAGGGCACCGGCGTGCCGTCCTGGCTGGTAGCGAAGTGCTGGGTGACCTCGAGGCCCTCGGCGTCGAACAGCCCCGGGGCCTGCTTCAGCGTTTCCAGTTCCTCGCCGACCCGGCCATGCAACAGCGTGGTCGGCGTCAGGTAGTCGCTGACGACGACGAACACCTCGTCGCTCTCCTCGTCGTCCACCGCACTGACGCTGACGCTGCCGAGCGTCGGTACGCCGGTCATCGGCTCGGGCTGCCATTGCCCCGCTTCCGGCGTCAGCACATAGAGCCGGTGCTTGACGTCGTCGAGCACGTTGAGGATCAGGTGGCGGCAGGTCCAGGTGACGTCCGAGAGCGAGGTGCGCTCGGTGGGGGTGAACAGCACGCGCAACTCGCGCTTGCCGGCCATGAAGGCGTCGAAGTCGGTGATCAGCAGCGCGCCGGCGGGATGGGTGGTGCCATCGACTTCCCAGGGTTCGCGCAGCTCGATCATCAGCCACTCGCGGTGCACCTGCTTGTGGGCCGAGTTGGGCACCTCGATGCGGCGCAGGCTGCCGTCGGCCTCGCGCAGGTAGAGTTCGTTGTCGTAGAAGGCCCGGGCGCGGCTGACGAAGTCGCGCTCGAATCCCGGCGTCGGGTCGTGCCCCGCGCCCACCGCCATGTCGTCGGGCTCGCCCTCGAATACCGTCTCGGCCTCGGCCATCGACGTGCCGCGCTGCCACTGCTTGACGATGCGCGGGTAGCCGGAACTGGTCATCGAGCCTTCGCCGAAGTCGGTCTGGACATAGACCGTGTCGCGGTCGATCCAGCCCAGGCCGCCCTTGGCCTCGGGACGGTAGAAACCCGGCTCGACCCAACGTTTTTCGACCAGATCGAACTCGCGGGTGACGTTGGCGTCGGCGCCGCCGCGGGAGAGCGACACCAAGCAGTGGCGCCAGGGCGCGTCGGGCGATTCAGGGCGCAGGCAATGGGCGCCATGCCACACCCAGTTCTCGCCCTCCTCGGCGTTGAGCGCGTCGAGGTCGATCAGCACCTCCCACTCGGGCCGCGCCTTGCGGTATTCAGCCAGACTGGTGCGCCGCCATAGCCCGCGGGGGTGGTCGCGGTCCTGCCAGAAGTTATAGAAGTACTCGCCGCGCTTGACCACGAAGGGGATGCGGTCGTCGGCCTCGAGGATCGCCTGCAGATCGTCGCGCAGCTCGCTGAAGCCTGGCGCATCGGCGAGCCTGGCCTGGCTCTCGGCATTGCGCTCCTCGACCCACGCCAGGGCGCGCTCGCCTTCGACCTCCTCCAGCCACTGGTAAGGGTCGTGCTCGTCGTGCGGGGCAGCCATGTGGATCTCCTGGTGGGCAGTCGTTTAGCCCACCAAGCTAGCGCTCTCCAGCAGCGGACTCAAACAAAAAGGTTCAGCTTTGACTTCCACAGAGAGAGACCTTGCGGTTAGCCACTTTGCGCTCTTCGCTCGGGGCGATACCTCGATGGCGACGGTAGGCCCGCGAGAAGCTCGAGACATCCGAGAATCCAAGATCGAGGGCTATCTCGCTAATCGAGCGACGCGTATGACGTAACCAGTGGCAAGCCCAACTCAAGCGTCGACGCATCACGTACTGCTGCGGGGTAATTCCAAACTGACGTTGGAAAAGCACATGAAGTTGGCTCTGCCCGAGGTGAATGGCATCGGCTAAAGCTTGATTGTCTGGAGGCAGAGCCAGTCGTTCATCGATGACGGCATCGATCGTCGTGACGCAAAGGCGACCATTCTTGAGCGTCTCCAAATCACTTTGCATCAGTAACTGGCTGAATTGGCTCACGAACAAGACAGCCAATTGATGGCTGACCAAGGCACGCTGTTCGCAAGTGTGGGCCAGCTTCACTTGACCGGCAGCCAACTCCACCATTGGGATAAGGGATGGCGGCAGGCTGACGGACCGAGGGGTGGCAAACAGGGATTCGCGCAGGTCCAGTGCGCAACTCCTTTCCAGCGCCGCCAGGCATGGATCCTCGGCATCCAGGTCGATGACCAGAACCTCGCAGTCGTCGCCTCGCCCCAGGTAGAGGTGGGGCTCGTTCGGCGGAAGGATGGCCGCTTGTCCCAGTACGAGGTGCTCCCCACCCCGGCTGAATTCGTAATCCATGGTGCCGCGCCAGCCCAGCATCAGTTGTGGATGCGCATGGAGGTGCTCGCCGCTGCGACGTGCGATCGGATTGCAGCGAGCTTGTGTCTGGTGCATAGCGGTGAGCCTCTAGGAGATCGAGAGCAGAGCCTCGAACAACGACATCGGAGCCAGGGTCAAGAATTCGGGATAGTGATCTGCCTAGACTGGCGATTCAACATCGTTGAAACGAGGCTGACATGATTCTCAATGCCGAGCAAGTGACCAAGGCGCTTCCCTGGGGCGCCTTGGTGGATGCCCTTTCCGATATCTTTACCCGTACCGTCCATTCACCTGTGCGCCACCATCACCATATGCACGTGCCCAGCGACCCCGAGGCCACCCTGCTGCTGATGCCGGCCTGGCTGGAGGGAGAGTATCTGGGAGTCAAGCAGGTCAACGTCTTCCCAGGCAACAGCGCGCGCGGCGAGCCCGGCCTGAGTAGCCACTACCTGCTGAGCTGTGCCCGTACCGGGCGCCATCTGGCCCAATTGGAGGGCAACGAACTCACTGCGCGCCGGACGGCCGCGGCTTCGGCGCTGGCGGCACGCTACCTCGCGCGCGCGGATGCCGACGAACTGCTGATGGTGGGCGCGGGGCGCATGGGGCGTCGCCTGATACCGGCCCACCGCGCCATACGCCCTATCCAGCGGGTGCGCATATGGGATATCCGTGAGGAGTCGGCTCATGCCCTGGCGGAGGAACTCCGCACCGAAGGGATCGATGCCCAGGCGGTACCTGCAGACGGCCTGGCCGCAGCTGCTGGCCGGGCCGACATCATCAGCTGTGCCACCCTGAGCCGCGACCCGCTGATCCGGGGCGAATGGCTCACGCCCGGTACGCACCTGGATCTGGTCGGCAGCTTCACACCGTTCATGCGTGAAGCGGATAACGAGGTCATGCGCCGCGGGGCCATTTTCGTCGATACCCGTGAGGGGGCGCTCAGCGAGACCGGCGACCTGATAGATCCGCTGGACAGTGGCGTGATAGATGAAAGCGACATCCTCGCCGATTTTCCCGATCTCTGCGCAGGTCGACATGCGGGACGCCAAGAGCTGACCGATCCCGACCGGGCCATCACCGTGTTCAAGTCAGTGGGTGCCTCGGTGGAGGATCTGGCAGCCGCCATCCTGGCCTATGAGCGCTGCACAGAAGAGCCCTGAACCTGCGCCTGCCTTATACCCAAGCCTCCTGATACAACGACAACAGGGTGGGTCGATACCTGCCCGGGAAACGCACAAGAATGAAAGACTATACGGCTCCCGCCATCCCCGTACCGAGCCTGCCGCTGGCACTGATTCCCATCGTGCTGACCATTGCGCTGCTCGGCATACAGATCTTCTACTACGACGACTTCACCCCTCACATTCCGTTGGCCATCGGCTTCGGCATTACCGCTGTGGTGGGATGGCTGCAAGGCTATCGCTGGAAGGACATCGAGAGCGGTGCCTTTCGCGTGCTCCACGTGGCGATGCCCTCCATCGCGACCCTGATCATCGTCGGCATGCTGGTCGGCACCTGGATCGCCAGCGGCACCGTGCCGATGCTGATCTACCTGGGCCTCGAGCTGATCAACCCGAGCTGGTTCCTGGCCGCGGCCATGCTTATGTGTTCCATGGTCTCATTGGCTATCGGCTCCTCCTGGACCACCGTAGGTACCGTGGGCCTGGCCCTGATCGGCATCGGCGATGCCTTCGGCGTGCCCATCTACTGGACCGCCGGCGCGGTGGTCTCAGGGGCCTTCTTCGGCGACAAGATTTCGCCCCTGTCCGATACCACCAACCTGTCGCCTGCGGTAACCGAGACCAATATCTTCGACCACATCCGCTACATGATGCCGACCACCGTTCCTGCCATGCTGATCGCCCTGGCAATCTATGCAATGGCCGGCGGTGCCGAGGCCGGCGCGGGCGATGCGCTGGAGCGCATCGACGCCATCAAGCAAGGGCTGTCGGCAAGCTTCGAGATGGGCCTCTGGCAGCTGCTGCCGCTGGTAGTGGTCATCGGCCTGGCCTTCTTCAAGGTCGCACCGATACCGGCCCTGTTCACCGGGGTGATGCTGGGTGGCGGCGTGGCCATCCTCTCCCAGGGAGCAACTATTCACGATGCCCTGACCTTTGCCCATAGCGGCTTCGTCATCGAAACCGGCGCCGCGACCCTGGACAGCCTGCTCAACCGTGGCGGCGTGACCTCGATGACCTGGGTCGTGACCCTGATGATGTTCGCCCTGGCCTACGGCGGTGCCCTGGAGCGCACTCGATGCCTGGAAGCCATCGTCGATGCCATCATGAAGCGCCTGAAGAGCTTCCGCGGACTGCAGACCAGCGCCATCATGACCTCCATCGCCACCAACGTGGTGTCCGGTGACGTTTACCTTTCCATCGCCCTGCCGGGTCGCATGTACAAGCCGGCCTATGATCGCATGGGCTACTCGCGGCTGAACCTGTCCCGCGCCATTGAGGAGGGCGGAACCCTCGTCTCGCCACTTGTTCCCTGGAACGCAGGCGGCGCTTTCGTGATGGGTGCCCTCGGCTTGACCGTGGCCGGCGGTGACTTCAGCCAGCTGCTCTACATCCCGCTGGCGTTCGCCTGCTGGCTGTCGCCCATGATCGGTATTCTCTACGCTCAGTTGGGTTGGTTCTCCCGACGCGCCGAGCCAGAGTCCGATACCCGGACGACAACCGATTACCGGGCCGTGCCGGCCATGGAGGAGCGTGAATGAACCAGGCTGACACTGGCACCCGTGCTGCCGTGGTAGGTGCCGGCGTCGTGGGCATGACCGCCGCGCTGGCCCTCCAGCAGCGCGGCCTGTCGGTGACGGTGCTGGACCCCCAGGGGCCGGGAGGGGGAGCTTCCTCCGGCAATGCCGGCTTCCTGGCCACGGAACTGATCGATCCGCTATCGACTCCTGCGATGCTGCGTAAGGCGCCGCGGCTTTGGCTGGATCCCCACGGCGCCGTGGCGTTGCCGCTGCGCTACGTGCCCAGGTTGCTGCCCTGGCTGGCGCGCTTCATTTCCGCGGCCCGTTCCACCCAGGTGACCCAGGGTCGCCAGGCGTTGGCAACCCTCAACGGAGCGGCCGTGGCTGCCTGGCGGCGCTGTCTGATCGATATCGGCGCCGAGGAAGAACTGGTGGCCTCGGGTTACCTGCTGATCTGGGAATCCGGCAAGGGGCGCGCCGAAGCGAGGCGCCACATGGAGCACCTGCAGCGTTGGGGCCACGAGGTGGAGTGGCTCGAAGCGGAACAGATCCGCGCGCGTGAGCCAGGGCTTTCGGGCCGACTGAGCCATGGTCTCTATTTTCCCGGCGCCCACCAGGTGCGAGACCCGCTCGTCCTGGTGCGTCGCCTGGCACAAGCATTCGAGGCTCGAGGGGGCGAGATACGTCGCGCCCGGGTCGAGCGCCTGGTGCCCGCGCCCGACGGTGTGACACTGAAAACGGCCGAAGGGAACCTGGCCTTTGGTCAAGTGGTGGTGGCGGCGGGCGCCTGGAGTCACCACCTGGCCAGAGGCGTGGGTCTCGACGTGCCGTTGGAAACCGAGCGTGGCTATCACCTGACCCTGCCGAGGCGGGGGCAGGCACTGCGGCAACCGGTCGGTTCCGCCGAGCGCCGCTGCGTGATGACGCCGATGAGTTGCGGCCTGCGGGTGGTCGGCTTCACCGAACTCGGGGGGCTCTCGCTGGCACCGATCAAGCGCCGTTATGCATCGCTGCGCCGCCATACCGGCCGGCTATTGGCGGACGCAACGGGACTCGATGCCTCAACGGAGTGGATGGGCTTTCGCCCGACGCTGCCCGATTCGCTGCCGGTCATCGATACCCATCCCGACTACCCGAGGATTCACTTTGCCTTCGGACACCAGCATCTCGGGCTGACCCAGGCAGCAATCACGGCGGAACTCGTAACGGCGCTGGTGTCGGGAACCACGCCAGCGCTGGAGCTGGCGCCTTACCGGGTGACGCGCTTCCAGCGACCCATGGGGCAAACGCAAGTTGCGCGTCAACCCACGGCCTAGGCTGGAACAGAAATCGTTGAAAACAAGTTAATTTAGCTGTCGAGTCTGGCTGGGCCATCAGGCGTAATAACCTTCTGACAAGACGATAGCATCCCGGATTGGCGTCTCGACGCCGTGCGCCGGATGACATGAGGAACGACATGAGTAAAGTTACCGTCCATCAAGGCGCCGTGAGCGAGACTCGTTCTCGCATCCGCGCCAACTATGCGGCCGATGAGTCAGCGGTACTGCACGGACTCGTCGAGCGCATCAGGCTGTCGGAGGAGGACCGCCAGAAGATTGCCGCCACCGGCGCCAACTATGTGGAACGGGTACGCAAGGAAACATCACCCACGATGATGGAGGCGTTCCTGGCCGAATACGGGCTCTCGACCGCCGAGGGCGTCGGTCTCATGTGCCTGGCCGAGGCGCTGCTGCGCGTGCCCGACGCGGAGACCATCGACGATCTCATTCACGACAAGATCGAACCTTCCGACTGGGGCGCGCACCTGGGCAAGTCCTCATCGTCGCTGGTCAACGCCTCGACCTGGGCGCTGATGTTGACCGGCAAGGTGCTGGATGACGACCCCAAGGGCCCGGTGCGGGCGTTGCGCGGGCTGGTACGGCGCATGGGCGAACCGGTGGTGCGCACCGCGGTCGGCCAGTCGATGAAAATCCTCGGCCGTCAGTTCGTACTTGGCCAGACCATCGAGGAGGGCATGAAGAATGCCCGCGAACTCGAGAAACAGGGCTACACCTACTCCTATGACATGCTGGGCGAGGCGGCGCGGACCGACGCCGATGCCGTGCGCTATCACCAAGCCTACGCCAAGGCGATCGCCGCGATCGCCGAGCAGGCCAAGGGCGACGTGCGTTCAAGCCCCGGCATCTCGGTGAAACTTTCGGCGCTGCATCCGCGCTACGAATTCACCCACCACGACACGGTGATGAGTGAGCTTGTGCCGCGCGCGCTGGAACTGGCCCGTCAGGCGGCCAAGGCCAATATCGGCTTCAACATCGACGCCGAGGAGCAGGACCGGCTGGAGCTGTCGCTCGACGTGATCGAGGCGCTGCTATCCGATCCCAGCCTCGCCGGATGGGACGGCTTCGGGGTCGTGGTACAGGCCTACGGACGCCGCGCCGGGCCGGTGATCGAGACGATCTACGACCTCGCCGAGCGGCTCGACCGCAGGATCATGGTGCGGCTGGTGAAGGGCGCCTACTGGGACACCGAGATCAAGCTGGCGCAAGAAATGGGGACCGAGACCTTCCCGGTCTTTACCCGCAAGGCCAACACCGATGTCAGCTACATGGCCTGTGCGCAGATGCTGCTCGACCGGCGCGACCGGATCTATCCGCAATTCGCCACTCACAACGCCCATACCTGTGCCGCCGTCATCGCCATGGCGGGCGACGACAAGGAAAGCTTCGAGTTCCAGCGCCTGCACGGCATGGGCGAGTCGCTGCACCACATCGTCAAACAGGCCGAGGGCACGCGCTGCCGCATCTACGCCCCGGTCGGCGCACACAGCGACCTGCTGGCCTACCTGGTGCGCCGCCTGCTGGAGAACGGGGCCAACTCCTCGTTCGTCAACCAGGTGGTGGACAGCTCGATTCCGCCGAGCGAGGTCGCGCGCGACCCGGTGGCCGAGGTGCAGCGGCTGGGCGACGCCATCGCCAGCCCGTCGATCGTCCCGCCCGGCGAACTCTTCGCGCCCGAGCGCAAGAACTCCCGTGGCTTCCGGATCAACGAGCCGGCCTCGATCCTGCCGCTGCTGGCGGCTCGTGATGCGTTCGCCGACAAGACCTGGACAGCCGGCCCCATGCTCGCCGGAAGCCCGCCGCCGCGGGGACCGGCTCGCGATGCCGTGTCCCCGGCCGATGGCATGCGCGTGGTCGGCAAGGTGCATGAGGCGACCCCGGCCGAGGTGGCTGCCGCGCTTGATGCTGCCGAGGGTGGCTTCCGTGACTGGTCGGTACGGCCGGTGGCCGAACGTGCCGAGGTGCTGCGCCGAACCGCCGATCTCTATGAGGAACACATCGCCGAACTGACCGTGATCGCCACGCGGGAAGCCGGCAAGATGATCCTCGATGGTATTGCCGAGGTGCGCGAGGCGGTGGATTTCCTGCGCTACTACGCCAACGAGATCGAACGCCTGGAGTTGGAGGAGCCCGGCACCGCCCGCGGCGTCTTCGTCTGCATCAGCCCGTGGAACTTCCCGCTGGCCATCTTCACCGGCCAGATCGCCGCGGCGCTGGCGGCAGGCAACGCGGTGCTCGCCAAGCCCGCCGAACAGACGCCGCTGATCGCCGCGCGCGCCGTCGAACTGATACGCGAGGCCGGCCTGCCGGAGGCGGCGCTGCAGTTGCTGCCCGGCGATGGGCCGACGGTGGGCGGGCCGCTGACCAGCGACCCGCGGATCGCCGGGGTCTGCTTCACCGGCTCGACCGAGGTGGCGCAGATCATTCACCAGGCCCTGGCGCAGAATGCGGGGCCGGATGCGGTACTGATCGCCGAGACCGGCGGGCTCAACGCCATGATCGTGGACTCGACGGCGCTGACCGAGCAGGCGGTGCGCGACATCCTGATCTCGTCCTTCCAGTCGGCCGGCCAGCGCTGTTCGGCGCTCAGGATGCTGTATGTCCAGGAGGAGGCTCGCGAGCGGCTGCTGACGATGCTCGACGGCGCCATGGACGCGCTCGTCATCGGCGACCCCTGGAACACCGATACCGACGTCTCGCCGGTGATCGACGCCGAGGCGCAAGAGGGTATCGCCGCCTATGTAGCGGCACAGGAAGAGGCCGGCAGGGTGCTGAAGAAGCTGTCTGCGCCAAGTGGCGGCACTTTCGTCAGCCCGGCCGTGATCGAGGTCGGCGGCATCGAGGATCTCGAGCGTGAAATCTTCGGCCCAGTGCTGCACGTGGCCACCTTCAAGGCGCGCGACATCGACAAGGTGGTCGATGCGATCAATGCCAGGGGCTACGGGCTGACCTTCGGCCTGCATACCCGTATCGACGACCGAGTGCAGCAGATCGTCGAGCGGATCCATGTCGGCAACATCTACGTCAACCGCAACCAGATCGGTGCCATCGTCGGCTCCCAGCCCTTCGGCGGCGAGGGCCTCTCGGGCACCGGGCCCAAGGCCGGCGGACCGCTCTACGTCAACCGGTTCCGTCGCACCGCCGCCGCGGAGCGCCACGAAGCGCCCCAAGGAGACGCCGTGGCGCTCGGCGAGCTCCAGTTGGCCCTCGACGGATTGGACGCACGCAACTGGGCGGCGCGTCCCGATCGGGTCGAGGTGCTGCGCAAGGCGCTCTCCGGCAAGCGCGGCTTGATCCGCAAGGCGCTCGCCGAGACCGCGGCACTGGACATGACGCCGCATACGCTGCCGGGGCCGACGGGGGAGAGCAACCGGCTGTCGTTCTACCCGAAGGGACCGGTACTCTGCCTCGGGCCGACGCTCGAGATCGCCGTCGCCCAGGCGGCGCAGGCACTCGGCGCCGGCTGTCCGGCGGCGCTCGTCGCACCTGGCGCGGCGCAGGCCGTGCAGCCGCTGATCGATGCCGGGGCGCCCGTCGCCGCCCTCGACGGCACCGTCACGGCCGACACGCTGACCAAGGTCAAGGGCATCGTGGCAGTGGCCGCTGCCGGTGCCAGCGACTGGACTCGCGAGCTGCGCCTCGCCCTCGCCCAGCGCGATGGCCCCATCGTCTCGCTCGAGACCCAGACCATCGCGCCAGAGCGGTACGTGGTGGAACGTCACCTCTGCATCGACACCACCGCCGCAGGGGGCAACGCCAGCCTGCTGGCGACGGCGGAATAAGCTCCAAGGGAATGGGGCGACAAAAGGAAATTGTCGCCCGTTACAAGCTCAACGCTATCGCTCGAACACTACCGTGCGGCTGGCATTGAGAAACACGCGTCGTTCCACATGCAGCGCCACCGCCCGAGCCAGGGTCAGGCACTCGATGTCGCGGCCCTTGGCGACCAGATCCTCCGGGTAGTCGGCGTGGCTGACCGGCTCGACGCCTTGGGTGATGATCGGCCCCTCGTCGAGATCGTCGTTGATGTAGTGGGCGGTGGCGCCGACCAGCTTGACCCCTTTTTCGTAGGCCTGATGATAGGGGCGCGCCCCCTTGAAGCCGGGCAGCAGGGAGTGATGGATGTTGATCGCGCGGCCGGAGAGCCTGGCACACATCTCGCTCGACAATACCTGCATGTAGCGCGCCAGGATGACGAGTTCGGCACCGCTCTCCTCCACCACCCGCCACACCTGGGCCTCCTGCTCGGGCTTGGTCTCGGCGGTGATCGGGAAGTGGTGATAGGGAATGCCGTGCCACTCCGACAGCGACGCCAGGTCGGGGTGATTGGAGACGATGGCGCGGATGTCGATGGGCAATTGCCCGGTGCGGTAGCGGTAGAGCAGGTCGTTGAGGCAGTGGTCGGCCTTGGAGACCATGATCACCACTGGCATTAAGCGTCCCGGCGGCGTGAGCTCGGAGCTCATCTCGAACTCGGCGGCCCGCTCGGCGAAGGCCGCCTGGAAGGCAGCGGCGTCGAAGCCGGCCTCCTCGGGGCGGAATTCGGTGCGAATGAAGAAGCGACCGCTCAGACGGTCGTCGAAGGATTGCTGCTCGGTAATGTAGCAGCGCCGCTCCTTGAGAAAGCGGGTCACCACGTCGACGGTCCCCAGGCGACTGGGACACTGCGCGGCCATGATCCAGATATCATCGTGTCGGTTCATGCTGCTCCCTCCGGCGGCTGGTGCCAAAGGGCACCATACGGAAAAAGGGCCGGGGAGACCCCGGCCAAACGCGCCTGGCAAACGAGACGCCGAGTCACTTCTCCACGCCGATGGTGTACTCCGCGCCGGCATCGAGCAGCCAGCGGTAGCAGTAGTCGGCGAAGCTGCGGCGCAGCACCAGCTCCCAGCGGGTCTCCGTGGGGCGGCGCAGAATCAGGTTGGCCTTGGCGAACACCGTGGTGACGCCCTTGCCAACCGGGAAGGCGTCGGGGTGCACGTCGTAGGGCGTCGACTTCATCAGCAGCTCGCGCGCCTTGTCGCCCTCGAGCTCGAGCAGGGTCTGGCCGCCGCTGACGTTGACGATGGCGTAGTGGGCATCGCCCAGGGACTCGCGCAGCTGGCGCTCCAGGGTGAACTCCTCGCCACCGGGCACGATGACGAGCCACTCGTCGGGCGATAGCCACTGGATCGAGCGCGCGCCGTCATCGCTCAGGCTGAGGGTATTGGGCCGCGCCGGCAGGCCGAAGCCGAGCACACCGCGCACCGCCTCGTCGAGCACGATGGCGCCGCCGCGCAGGATCAGATGCCCGGCCATGGCGCGCTCGCGCAACACCACGCGGCTCTTCTGGCTGACGCTCGGGCGGCCGCTGATGTGGTAGGACCAGGCCAGCGGGGATTCCGCCGGCACCTCGGTCTTGGGGCGCACGTCGTAGACGTTGGCCCGGATCGCTGTGGAATCAGACATTCTGGCGCTCTCCCTTGGGATCGTAGAAGATCGTGCCGACGATTTCCGCGGCGTGGGTCTTGCCGTCGGCCATGGGCAGGTAGACGGTCTCGCCCATGCGCTGATGGCCGCCCTTGACCACCGCCAGGGCGAAGCCGCTGCCCAGCGTCGGGCTGTAGTAGCTCGAGGTCACGTGGCCGACCATGGGCATGGGGATGGCGTGATCCGGATCGAAGACGATCTGAGCGCCCTCCTCCAGCACCACCGTCGGGTCCTTGGGCTTGAGACCCACCAGCTGCTTGCGGTCCGTGCGACGGGTGTCGGAGCGAGACAGCGCGCGCTTGCCGATCCACGAGTATGGCTTGTCATAGCCGACGGCCCACTGCATGCCGAGGTCCTCGGGCGTCACCGAACCGTCGCTGTCCTGGCCGGCGATGATGAAGCCCTTCTCGGCCCGCAGCACGTGCATGGTCTCGGTGCCGTAGGGCGTCAGGCCGTACTTTTCGCCGTGCTCGAACAGGGTCTTCCACACGTGCATGGCGTAGTTGGCCTGGACGTTGATCTCGTAGGCCAGCTCCCCGGTGAATGAGATACGGAACACCCGCGCCGGCACGCCGGCGACGTTGCCCTCGCGCCAGTCCATGAACTTGAAGGCACTGCGGTCGAGGTCGATGTCGGTGATCTCGGCCAGCAGCTTGCGCGCCTCGGGGCCCGTCACCGTCATGGTGGCCCAGTGGTCGGTCACCGAGGTGAAGGTCACGTCCAGCTCGGGCCACTCGGTCTGGTGCCACAGTTCCAGCCACTCCAGTACGCCGGCGGCGCCACCGGTGGTGGTGGTCATCAGGAAATGGTTCTCGCCCAGGCAGCTGGTGGTGCCGTCGTCCATCAGCATGCCGTCGTCCTTGCACATCAGGCCGTAGCGCACGCGGCCCACCTCGAGCTTCAACCACTTGTTGGTGTAGACGCGGTTGAGGAACTCGCGGGCATCCGGGCCCTGGATATCGATCTTGCCCAGGGTGGAGGCATCGAGGATGCCGACCTTCTCGCGCACCGCCAGGCACTCGCGGGCCACCGCCTCGTGCATGCTCTCCTTCTTGCCGTTGACCGTCTGCGGGAAGTACCAAGGGCGCTTCCACTGGCCGACGTCCTCGAACTCGGCGCCGTTCTCCACGTGCCACTGATGCAGCGCGGTGTAGCGCTCGGGGTCGAACAGCTCACGGCAGTGGCGGCCGACGATGGCGCCGAAGGTGACCGGCGTGTAGTTGGGCCGGAACACCGTGGTGCCGACCTCGGGGATCGACCGGTTAAGGCAGCGCGCGGCGATGGCCATGCCGTTGATGTTGCCGAGCTTGCCCTGGTCGGTGCCGAAGCCCATGGCGGTGTAGCGCTTGACGTGCTCGATCGATTCGAAGCCCTCGCGCGTTGCCAGCTCGATGCCTGCCGCGGTCACGTCGTTCTGCAGATCGACGAACTGCTTGGGCGCGCGCAGGGTCGGCTTCTCGTGGGGAACCTGGTAGAGCGCACAGGCCGCTCCCTCGCGCCGGGCCTCGACCTGCGGCAGCTCGATTGCCTGCACGGGACGGTTCAGGGCCTCCAGCGCCTGGGCGGCCATGGCGACCCCGTCGGCCATGCCGGCGGCCAGGTCGTGGATGCCGCGCGCGCTGCCGGCGGCGTGCACGCCCTTGACCAGGCTGGGGACGAAACCGAGGATCTCCTCGTTCCAGGTCGGCCGCGCCCCGGTGTGCGAGGCCAGGTGGATTACCGGGCTGTAGCCGCCGGAGCTGGCGATAGTGTCGCAGTCCAGCGTCTCGGCCTGGCCGGTGACCTTGAAGGCGCCGACGTCGATGGTGGCGACACGCGCCCCGTTGACGCGGCTAGCTCCCTTGGCCTCGAGCACGGCGGCCCCTTCGATGATGCGGATGCCGCGGGCGCGGGCCTGCTCGACCCACTCGCCGTTCGGCGCCGGGCGGGCGTCGACGATGGCCACCACTTCGCGGCCGGCGTCGAGCCAGTCGAGCGCGGCGCGGTAGGCGTAATCGTTGCTGGTGGAGAGCACCAGCTTGTGGCCGGGCACCACGCCGTAGCGACGAATGTAGGTGGAGACCGCACCGGCCAGCAGGTTGCCCGGCAGATCGTTGTTGCCGTAGACCAGCGGCCGCTCGTGGGCGCCGGTGGCCAGCAGCACCTGGCCGGCACGCACGCGGTGCATGCGCGAGCGCGAGGGACGGTGGCCGTTCACCAGCGGTGCCGTCTCGCCCAGGTGCTCGGTGCGCCGCTCGTGCAGCGTCACGAAATGGTGGTCGTGGTAGCCGTTGGCGGTGGTGCGGGCCAGCAGCGTGACGTTGTCCAGCCCCGCGAGCTCCTTCAGCACGCGTTCCGCCCACTGGGCGGCAGGCTGGTTGTCGACCAACTCGCGGCTGTCGAGCAGCGAGCCGCCCATCTCCTCCTGCTCGTCGGCCAGGATCACCCGGGCGCCGCTGCGCGCCGCGGTCAGTGCCGCCGCCAGGCCGGCGGGGCCGGCACCGATCACCAGCAGGTCGCAGTGCTGGTTGAGGTGATCATAGCTGTCGGGATCGCGCTCCATGGGGCTGCGACCCAGGCCGGCGCTCTTGCGGATATACTTCTCGTAGGTCATCCACATGGAGGCCGGAGCCATGAAGGTCTTGTAGTAGAAGCCCGGCGGCATGAAGCGGCCACCCACCTTGCCCACCCAGCCCATGAGGTCGTGCTGCACGTTGGGCCAGCCGTTGGTGCTGCGCGCGACGAGCCCGTCGAACAGCGCCTGCTGGGTGGCACGCACGTTGGGCACCTGGGCCGCCTCGGTGCTGCCCAGCTGGATCAGCGCATTGGGCTCCTCGGCGCCGGCGGCGACGATGCCGCGCGGGCGCGAGTACTTGAAGCTGCGATTGACGATGTCCACCCCGTTGGCCAGCAGCGCCGAGGCGAGGGTGTCGCCGGCATGGCCCTGGTAGCGCTGGCCGTTGAAGGTGAAGCTCAGCTTGCGCGAGCGGTCGATGCGCCCGCCCTCTTTGAGACGATTCGGCTGTTTCAAGGACTTGCTCATGCCCGCTCTCCCTTGACCGATGCCACGGCGGCGCCGCTGGCACCCACGGTCTGTTGTCCGCCGCTGGCGACCTGCACGTTGCCTTGTTTGTCCCCGCCCGCCAAATGCTCGGCGGTGACCGTCGGCCGTTCGCCGATCTTGTAGGTCTCGAGGATCTCGTAGGTCACGGTATTGCGCGTGACGTTGAAGAACTTGCGACAGCCGACCGCGTGAACCCACAGCTCGTGGTGGATACCGCGCGGGTTGTCACGGAAGAACAGGTAGTCGCCCCACTCCTCGTCCGAGCAGGCCTCGGGATCCTTGGGCCGCACGATGTGCGCCTCGCCCTTGGGATGAAACTCCTCTTCCTCGCGGAGCTCCTCGCAGTAGGGGCAGTAGATATGAAACATGGAAGTGCCTCCTCAGTGAGCAACGCCGGCCGCACCGTGCTCGTCTACCAGAGCACCGGTATGGAAACGGTCGATGGAGAACGGGGCCGCGAGCGGGTGGGCCTGGTTCTTGGCCAGGGTCCAGGCAAATACGTGACCAGAGCCCGGGGTGGCCTTGAAGCCGCCGGTGCCCCAGCCGCAGTTGAAGAACAGCCCCTTCACCGGCGTGGCCGAGAGAATCGGGCAGGCGTCCGGACAGGTGTCGACGATGCCGCCCCACTGCCGGTTCATGCGTACCCGCGAGAAGATCGGGAACATCTCGACGATGGCCTGCAGGGTGTGCTCCACGGTGGGATAACTGCCGCGCTGGCCATAGCCGTTGTAGCCGTCGATACCGGCACCGATGACCAGGTCGCCCTTGTCGCTCTGGCTGATGTAGCCGTGCACGTGGTTGGACATCACCACGGTGTCCAGAATCGGCTTGAGCGGCTCGGAAACCAGCGCCTGCAGCGGGTGCGACTCCAGCGGCAGACGGAAGCCGGCCATCTTCGCCAGCACACCCGAGTTGCCCGCCGCCACGCAGCCGACGGTCTTGGCCTCGATGTCGCCACGGTTGGTGTGCACGCCGTAGATGCGGCCGTCGCGGATCTTGAAGCCAGTGACCTCGGTGTTCTGCAACAGGTCGACGCCCAGCGCGTCAGCGGCGCGAGCATAGCCCCAGGCCACGGCGTCGTGGCGCGCCACGCCCGCCCGCGGCTGCCAGGACGCCCCCATGATCGGGTAACGTGCGTTCTTCGAGCAGTCCATGATCGGCACGATCTCCTGGATCTGCTCCGGGGTGAGCACTTCGCTGTCGATGCCGTTCAGACGGTTGGCGTTGACCCGGCGCTGGATGTCACGCATGTCCTGCAGCGTGTGGCCCAGGTTCATCACCCCACGCTGGGAGAACATCACGTTGTAGTTGAGGTCCTGCGACAGTCCCTCCCACAGCTTCATGGCATGTTCGTAAAGCGCCGCGGCTTCGTCCCACAGGTAATTGGAGCGCACGATGGTGGTGTTGCGCGCGGTGTTGCCGCCGCCCAGCCAGCCCTTCTCCAGCACCGCCACGTTCTTGATGCCGTGCTCCTTGGCCAGATAGTAGGCAGTGGCCAGGCCGTGGCCGCCGCCGCCGACGATGATCACGTCGTACTGCTTCTTGGGCGTGGGGTTGCGCCACTGGCGCTCCCAGTTCTCGTGGTGGCTCAGGGCGTGCTTGGCCAGCCCGAATCCTGAATAGCGTTGCATCTTCTCTCTCCTCGACCGGCCCCGCCGAGCGGGGCCGGTGACAAACGGGTTCAGGCGGTGGCGGTTTCCTGGGTCGCGGCCGGAGCGGCGGCGCCGTAGACCGGATGCCGTTCGCACAGCTCGGCGACCTTCGCGCGCACCTCGGCCTCCACGGCCTCGCTGTCGTCACCCTCGGCCAGCACGTCGAGGATGTCGCAGATCCACCCGGCGAGCGCCTGGCAGTCGGCCACGTCGAAGCCGCGTGAAGTCACCGCCGGCGTGCCGATGCGCAGGCCGGAGGTAACGAAGGGGCTCTGCGGATCGTTGGGCACGGCGTTCTTGTTGACGGTGATGTGGGCACGCCCCAGCGCCGCATCGGCATCTTTGCCGGTCACACCCTGGCGGATCAGCGAGACCAGGAAGAGGTGATCGTCGGTGCCGCCGGAGACCACGTCGAAGCCGCGCTCGAGGAACACCTCGGCCATGGCCTGGGCGTTATCGATCACGCGCTGCTGGTACTGCACGAAGTTCTGGCTCATGGCCTCCTTGAAGGCCACCGCCTTGGCCGCGATCACGTGCATCAGCGGGCCACCCTGCTGACCGGGGAACACCGCCCCGTTGAGCTTCTTGTACAGCTCCTGGTCGCCGTGGGCCGAGAGAATCAGGCCGCCACGCGGGCCACGCAGGGTCTTGTGGGTGGTGGTGGTGACCACATGGGCGTAGGGAATCGGGCTCGGATAGAGTCCGGCGGCGACCAGCCCCGCCACGTGGGCCATGTCGACCATCAGCCACGCCCCCACTTCGTCGGCGATGTTGCGGAAGCGCCGCCAGTCGACCACACGGGAGTAGGCGGAGAAGCCGGCGATGATCAGCTTGGGCTTGTGACCACGCGCCAGACGCTCGACTTCCTCGTAGTCGATCTCGCCGGTCTCGGGGTTCAGGCCGTACTGCACGGCGTGGTAGTGCTTGCCGGAGAAATTGGGCGCTGCGCCGTGGGTCAGGTGGCCGCCGTGGGCCAGGCTCATGCCGAGCACGGTGTCGCCCGGCTTGACCAGCGCCATGAAGGCGGCGGCGTTGGCCTGCGCCCCGGAATGGGGCTGGACGTTGGCGTAATCGGCGCCGAACAGGCTGCAGGCACGCTCGATGGCAAGCTTCTCGACCACGTCGACGTGCTCGCAGCCGCCGTAGTAGCGCTTGCCCGGGTAGCCTTCGGCGTACTTGTTGGTGAGCTGGGTGCCCTGGGCCTCCATGACCGCGCGGCTGGCATAGTTTTCCGAGGCGATCAGCTCGACGTGTGCCTCCTGACGCGCCACTTCTTCGGCGATGGCGGCGGCGATCTGGGAATCGAATGATGCGAGTCCGGCTTGGTTCATGACTGACTCCGTTGTTATGGCTGTTGATTCAGGGCTGGGTGCGTTCTAGCAATCTATCGACAACCCGGCGGCGCTTAAAATTTGAAATCCTTATGCGCGGATAACCAGCGCAAAGGGTATTCGGCCCATGCGTCGATTAAAGGCGCACGAGAGAGAGAAAGATTGAATAAATGCGACAGCTTTGCTGAATGACAGGTACCGCCGAGCTCGGCCTACCACTTTTGGCGAACGTTGCGCGCGGGGCATGGGCATATGCCTGGAGCACGCGTGAGGCGGGAGATAGCGTTATAACAGTCAGACCGCCGGACGGGATTCGATATGCAGGAAGAAAGGGTCGACCCGTTCGCTTCCCGGTTCTTCGGCACGCTTGCGCATCTCCGACGGCGGCATACCGAAAGCGCTGCGGAAATGGCGCGAAAAATGGGCCGTATCGGAGAAGCCGCAGCGCTCACCGATCTCGGTGACGCTTTTGCCTGTGTAGTGCAGCAGCCACAGCCCATAGCGCAGGCGAAGGTCGCGAGCGAATTTCTGCGGACCGACGCCCAGCGTCTCGCGGAAGCGGCGCTCCAGGTTACGCCGCGAGGTTCCGACGCGCTCGGCCAGCGCATCCATCGAGATCGGTTCACCTAGGTGCTGCTCAAGCACGGCGATGGAACGCCGCACCAGGCGATCCTCGATCTTGCCGAACACCACCGGCTGCGGCTGCGGGTGAGCGCCTGCCCGGGCTTCATCGAGCAGCATGATACGCAGGCTCTTCATCGCCCAAGCCTTGCCCAGGTGCCGCTCGACCAGATAGGCGGCGAGGTCCGCCCCCGCCGAACCGCCAGCGCAGGTGAGGCGGTCGCCGTCATCGACGAACAGCCGATCGGCTACCGGCTCGATGGTGGGAAAGCGCTGGATCATGTCGCGGTGGTGATACCAACTGACGCAGCAGCGTCGCCCATTCATCAGGCCGGCCTGAATGAGGGCGAAGGCACCGGTGCACAGCCCGACCAGGGGCACCTGGGCATTTGCCGCCCGGCGCAGGTAAGCCAGTGCCGTGGTATCGGCCCGGTCGGCATCGTCCAACACGCCGCCGATCACCACGATATAGTCGAACTCCTGCGGGTCCCGGAAGGGCTGGCAAGGCGTGATGGACGCCCCGCAGCTGGAGGCAGCCGGTTCGCCGGTGCTGGTCATGAAGGTCCAGTGGCAGCGCAGCTGACGGCTGCGATCCCCCTCATCGGCCGCCAGGCGCAGGCAATCGACGAAGGCGGCGAAAGGCAGCAGGGTGAAACGATGCAGCAGGACGAAGCCGACCGAGAGGGGCTCGCCCCTGAGAGGAAGATTCATGACGGCTCCTGCGTCGCGAAGGATGCTGCCGGGCGAACGAGGCCCATCGCCTCGACTCTATCGCATTCTGCAAAGTAGGCAAGAGGCTGTGCGGCGCCCGGGAAAGTAAGGCAAGCTAGTCGCAGGCATACCGAGACGAGCCGTTATTCGCGATCCGCCAAGTTGCCTCCCCAGGGCGATACCCGACATGACCATGGCAAGCCAATGACCAACATACCCACCGATCTTCTGCGCACCTTCGTCACTATCAAGGACCTGGGCGGTTTCACCAGTGCAGGCGAGCTGCTGGGTCGCTCGCAGCCGGCGATCAGCCTGCAGGTCAAGAAACTCGAGGAGCTGCTGAACACCAAGATCTTCCTGCGCGGTTCCAGCCTGGAGCTGACGGAGGATGGCGAGTATCTCTACGAGGCCGCACGCCAGATGCTCGAGATCAACGACCAGATCATTGCCAGGGTCAGGGGCGACAACGTTTCCGGCAAGGTCAGGCTCGGCATACCCAACGACTTCGAACTGGCATTTCTGCCCAAGGCGCTGAGGAACCTCTCGCGCGTCTACCCCAACATCGTTGTCGAAGTCGACTGCGAGATCAGCAAGGTCATCCTGCAGCGCTATCAGAAGGGGCACTATGATCTTGCCCTGGCCATGGAGCATGCCAAGGAGGACGAAGACCGGGATGCGCGTGACTATCGACTGGAGGGCCTGGAGTGGGTCTACAAGGACAGCCGGCTCATCAATGGCTATGACGACCCCATACCGCTGATCGCTTACCCTCAAGGCTGTGTCTATCGCTCCCTGATGGAAGAGGCTCTGCAATCGCAGCAGCATCCCTTCCGCTTCATGTACACGAGCACCAGCCTGCTCGGTATCTTCTCGGCGGTGGAAGAGGGGCTGGGTATCACGGCGATGGCGAAATCGGTGATTCCCGAGCACCTGAAGCATGCCGAGAGTTCCCGGAGCCTTCCGGCACTGGGTCGGGTCTGCATCGGCCTGTATTACAAGGAGAGGGAACTCAACATCGCCTCTCGCCATGTACTCGACTTCTTGCGTTCCGGACTCGCCAACATGTAACTGAGGCATTGCCGGCCCCTTGGGCCGGCAATGCCGCCGCCTCACCCAAAGGTCCCGGCAATCTTCTCGATGCACTCGTCGAGAATCCACTCTCCCTTCTGCGCCGTGGCCTTGGCCGGCGATGACAGCGTGCCCGAACTCGCCACCCAACTGGGATCCGGCGGGAAGACGTCATAGGGCGGAAACTCGGCGGGAGGAACCTCGACCACCTTCGACATATCCACCAGCTCAGGATGGATCTTCAGCATGATCGAGGTTTCCAGCACGCCGCCGTGTTCGACCGCCCAGCCCGAGAAACCGTCCGGGAAGACCTTCTCGATGGTGGCCTCGCTGATGAAATCCCAGTAGGAGAGCAGCACAACCCGTATCTCCTTGCCGGACAGCCTGGCGTGCTTCACGGCTCGATCGGCCGCCTCGACCAGGAACATCGAGTTCTCGAAATGGCCGTTGATCAGCACGAACTCCCGGTTGCCATGCGCCGCGTAGGCGAGGATCACGTCATAGGCGTACTCCTCCAGAGCGCGACCGCTGACGCAGGTGGTGCCAGGGAAGAAGTTGCCGCCCCCCGATTTCACCTGCGACTTGTAGCCGTAGGCAATGGGCGGCGCGACCAGCATGTTGCCGCTGCGCTCGGCCACGCGACAGGCGATGTATTCCGGTATCAGCACGTCCGGGTTCAACGACATGTGCGGCCCGTGCTGCTCGATGGCCCCCACCGGTAGCAGGATTCGGCAGCCGCCATCCTGCACCCGGTCGCGGTAGGTCATCCAGTCCAGTTCCGCCAGCTTGACGCTATTCATCAGGTATTTCCCTCCGTCATGGTCTTCAGCGAGTATTCGCGTCGAAAGGCGCTATCCTGCTGCACGGCGCGCACGATCGAGAAGGCCATCAGCGCCATGATCAGGGAGAAGGGTAGCGCCGAGAGAATGGCGGCCGTTTGCAGGGTCGATAGTGCCCAGGCACCGCCTACCAGCAGCAGCACGGCCGCGACGGCCCCCTCCATGACGCCCCAGAAGACACGATGCCGGGAAAGCGGATGCGGGTCACCCTCGCTGAGAATGGTGGTGATGACCAGGGTTCCCGAATCGGATGAGGTAATGAAGTAGGTCGCGACCAGCAGCGTGCCGAAGAACCCGGCCACTACGCCGATGACGCCGACATCCATGGCGGAGAAGGTCGCATAGAGCGCCAGGGAAACGTCCTGGGATACGGCCTCGGAAATGCCGCCGCTGCCGAACAGCTCCTCGTAGAGGGCCGTGCCGCCATAGGCGGAGAGCCAGACAAAGGAGAGCAGTGAGGACACACCCACCACGCCGAAGATGAACTCGCGGATGGTACGCCCCCGGGAGACCCGGGCCACGAACACCCCCACGAACGGTGCCCACGACATCCACCAGCCCCAGTAGAAGACGGTCCACCAGCCCTGCCAGGAGTCCTGCCATGACTCGGCGCCGTTGGCCGCCGTCGCGTTGCTGCCCGTGTAGAAGCTCAGCGGAATCACCGAGCGTAGGTAATCGCCCGTTGATTCAAGCAGCCCGCCGATGATGTAGCGCGTCGGCCCGAAGGCGAAGAAGAAGGCAAGAAGCAGGAAGGTCAGCCACATATTGGCTTGTGAAAGATACTTGATGCCGCGCTTGAGCCCGGTCAGCACGGAGATCAGGGCCAGTACGGTAATCACGCCGATCAACGCCACCTGCACCAGGCGATTGACAGGCACATCCCAAAGATAATTAAGGCCGGAATTGATTTGCTGAACGCCCAGGCCCAGGGAAGTGGCAATACCAAAGAGGGTGGCAAAGACAGCAATGATATCGATGAGGTTACCAATCCAGCCATTGACCTTCTCCCCCAGCAAGGGATAGAGCGTATAGCGGATGCTCAGCGGCTTGCCATAGCGATAGGCCATCAGGGCAAGGCCTAGGGCGACGATGCAGTAGATGGCCCAGGCGTTCAGGCCCCAGTGGAAATAGGCCAGCCGCATGGCGATGTCGGCGGCTTCGGCGTTGCCTACTGCCGGAGAGAAGGGCGTCCCCTGGGAGAGGTGCATGATCGGCTCGGCGATCGACCAGAAGATGATGCCGATGCCCTGGCCGGCGGCATAGAGCATGGCAAACCAGGTGAAGTAGCCGAACTCCGGCTTTTCGTGCTCCTCCCCGAGCTTGAGGCGTCCGTACTTGCTGAACGCCAGGGCCAGCAGAAAGATCAGGAAACTCGCCGCCAGGCCGACGTACCACCAGTTGAAGTAGAAGGTCACGAAGGTCCTTCCCCTGTCGATCAGCGCCGTGGTGGCTTGCGGGAAAAGAATGGCCAGCGCGATGAACGCCGCCATGACGATGACCGATACCAGGGTCACCAGTGGGTTTACCCCTTTGAAGGGGCCCGAGTGCAGGACCATAGCCGTCCTCCTCTGTCGTTTGTTCTTATATGCAGAAAGGGGGCGCAGCGCCCCCTCGATGCTTACTTGACGATGTTGTGCTCCGGCCCGTACGGGAAGCCGGTGATGTTCTCGGCACCGTGTTCATTCACGACGAGGATATCGTGCTCACGGTAGCCGCCGGCCCCCGGGCGCCCTTCCGGCACCATGATCATCGGCTCCATGGAGACCACCATGTTGGGCTCGAGCACGGTCTCGATGTCCTCACGCAGTTCAAGGCCGGCCTCGCGGCCGTAGTAGTGGCTGAGGGTGCCGAAGGAGTGGCCGTAGCCGAAGGTGCGGTATTGCAGCAGGTCGTGCTTGGCGAAGATCTCGTTGAGCTCGTGGGCAATGTCGCAGCAACGTACGCCGGGCTTGATCAGCTCCTGGCCGCGCCGGTGCACCTCGCAGTTGACCTCCCACAGGCGCAGGTGCTCGTCGGAGGCATGCTCGCAGAACAGGGTGCGCTCCAGCGCGGTGTAGTAGCCCGAGATCATCGGGAAGGTGTTGAGGCTCAGGATGTCGCCGGGCTGCACGCGCCGGCTGGTCACCGGATTATGAGCGCCGTCGGTGTTGATGCCCGACTGGAACCAGACCCAGGTGTCCATCAGCTCGCTGTTCGGGTAGGTCTTGGCGATTTCGCGCACCATGGCGGCTTGGCCGGCCAGGGCCACTTCGTACTCCGGCACGCCGGCCTTGATCGCATCGCGCACGGCCACGCCGCCAACGTCGGCGATGCGCGCGCCCTGGCGGATCAGGGCGATCTCCTCGGCCGACTTGATCATGCGCATCTTCATGGTCGGCACGCCGATATCGGTGAGCTCCACCTCGCCGAGTGCGGAGAGCAGCTTCTGCTGGTTCTGCAGCGTGAGGTGGTCGAACTCGACACCCACGCGCCGCTTGCCTTCACAGAGATGTTTTACCGCCTTGAAGAAGTTGTCCTTCTGCCAGTCGGTGTAGACGATATTATCGCCCAGTCGATTGCGCCGATAGGGCTGGCCGCCGTCGATATTGGCGGTGACGGTGGTAAAGCGATCCTGGGTCACGACCAGGCCGTAATCGCGCCCGAACTTGCAGTAAACGAAATCGCTGAAATAGTTGATGTTGTGATAAGAAGTCAACACGACAGCGTCGACGTCATTGGCCGCCATGTACTCTCGCAGCCGCTTCAGTCGCCCGTGCATCTCGGCATCGGAAAAGGTCGGCGTAACCTTGTCACCGTTCGGAATTTCAATTAATGAGGGAAGCTTCATTTTGTTGTCTCCTTCGTTATCACGCGACATATGTCGCAGGTTGGCAACCGACCTTAATCGTCACACTGGGCTCATCGATTTCGGCCAGTTCACTGAACTGCATGACGGAAAGTCGGTATCGTTCTTCGATAATCCTGATCATCCGCATGACATGGTTGAATTCGTCATCCTTGGCATAAAAGTCGATACCGAATAGCGGAATGCCAAGGCACTGCACTTCGTAGGTTTCGACGACACGCAAGAAGTTGGCGACATTGCGTTTCAGCGCAGCGGCATCTTGTAATGCACCGGAATTCGAGACGCTGCGCAGCACCAACCGCCAAGTTTTCATGATCTGCTCTCCTGCTGTCTGGAGAGACTATGGCCAGCGCTGATCGGCAACACCAATGACTAGTGCAAATAGGGGCATTGGCATCAGCAATGCCAACACAGAGAGGGCCGCGGCAAGCCAGATCCCAGCGTGAGTGGAAGCAAAGTTCGGGAAAGACCGCCAGGCGCGGCGGCCTGACGGCCGCCGCGTCAGCGAGAGACGAGGGAGAGCGGAGCCGGGGTCAGCCCCCGGTCATGTTCATGAAGCGCACCACCTGAACGTCGCCGTCGGTAGTGAAGTGGTGGCGTTCGGGCTTGTTCTGCATGGCGGCGACGATGGCGGCCTTGAGCCGCTCGAGGTCGCCGGGGTGGCGGCGCATCACGCCGCGCAGGTCGACAGAGTGCTCGTTGCCCAGGCACAGCAGCAGGCGGCCCTCGGCGGTGACGCGCACGCGGTTGCAGGCGGCGCAGAAGTTGTGGCTGTGCGGCGAGATGAAGCCGATCCGGATGTTCGAGTCGCGCATCCGAAAATAGCGCGACGGCCCCAGGGTGGTCTCGGTAGTAGGCAGCAGCGGATGGCGCGCCTCGATGGCGGTACGCACCTCATCGCTTCCACAGAAGGTCTCAGCGCGGTCGTGACCGATAGCCTGGCCCAGCGGCATCTCCTCGATGAAGCTGATATCCACCCGCTCCCGCCGCGCGAACTCGACCAGGTCGAGAACCTCGTCGTCGTTGCGCCCCTTGAGGATCACCGCATTGAGCTTGATGCGCTCGAAGCCGGCGTCGCGGGCGGCACGGATGCCGTCGATGACCCGGGCCAGGTCGCCGGTACGGGTCAGGGCGCGGAAGCGCGCGGGGTCGAGCGAGTCGAGGCTGACGTTGAGCCGCTTGAGCCCGCCTTGATAGAGAGCACGCGCGTGCTTGGCGAGCCCGGCGCCGTTGGTGGTCATGCCGAAGTCACGCAGGCCCGGCAGCGCGCCGAGCTCGGCCACCAGGTCCTCGATGCCGCGGCGCACCAGCGGCTCACCGCCGGTCAGACGAATCTTCTCGACGCCAAGCTCGACGAAGGCGCGCGACAGCGCGGCGATCTCTTCCAGCGTGAGCAGTTTGGCGCGAGGCAGAAAGGTCATTTCCTCGGCCATGCAGTAGACGCAGCGGAAGTCGCAGCGGTCGGTGACCGACAGGCGAACGTAGCGCACGGTGCGGCCGAAGCCGTCGATCAGGTTCATGCGTTTTCCTCGACGCTTCCCTCGACATGGGCCGGGGCGTCCATCGGCAAGCGGGCGATCAGACCGCCGATCTGCTCGGCCACTTCACTGACGACCTCATCGTCGAAGCGCTGGCCGCGGCGCTTGCGAAAGCCCTGCTCGTAGAGCTTGACGTGTTCGGTGGCCGTCACGCCGGCGCGGGCCAGGCAGTGGGTCACGCAGTGCATCTGGCAGCCGTCGATGGCCACGATCGGCCGGCCGGCACGGGCGATGCGTACCAGGCCGGGTACGCCTCCACCGACGCCGGAAATGCACGACATCTCGGCCACACCGCTATGGTCGAGCCTTACGGCGACGTCGTTGGCCAGCTGCGCCACGTCCGAGCAGCCGGAGCAGGAGTAGACCAGGGTGTTGGGTTTCTGCTTGGTTCGGGACATACCGCCTCCCTAGGTACGACTGTACGACCGGATGGCGCGCCGAGGCGACGACTCAGTCGTCCGCCAGCATGGCGTCGCGCAGCTTCTGTTCGTCGAGCACCGTCAGGCGCTGGCGGTCGATGCCAATCACGCCGCTGTCGCGCAGCTTGGCCAGCAGCCGCGACAGGGTTTCCGGTGTCATGGCCAACTGGGCGGCGAGCCAGCGCTTGGGGATCGACAAACGCACCACCCGCGGACTTCTGCTGCGGCCCGGCGGCAACTGGCGCAGCACGTAGCTGACCAACCGCGACATGGCATCGGCCTGGGTCAGCAGCGCCAGGTCCTCGAGACGTTCGGTGAGCTCAAGCGCTAGACGACTCATGAACTCCGCACGGCAGGCGGGCTGGCGATCCATGATCTCGCGGCAGCGCCGGGCGGGTATCGCCAGTACATGGGTGCGCCGCAGCGCCTCCGCCGAGTAGAGGTAGACCCCGGCACTGGAGACCATGCTCAGCTCGCCCAGGGTACCGCCGCGCTCGACGCAGCGAATGGTGGCGAGCCGCCCGTCGCCGGCGCTGCGCGCCAGGCGTACGGCGCCGTTGATGACGATGTAGAGCCAGTGCGCCGGTGAGTCCTGGCGAAACAGCCACTCTCGGGTCTTGAGCGTCTTGAGTTCGGTGTCCTCGAGCAGCTCGGTGACTTCGTCTTCGTCCAGCTCGCCCAGCCACGGCACGCCCTGCACCAGCTCGCGGAGCTGCTTGGGCTTGAACAGCAGGTCAGTCGACGAACTGTCCGGCGGGTAGATAGAGGTATTCATGACCTTCCTCCACGTCGGTATCGGCGGCCATCATCAGATAGCCGTGCGCCTGGCTGGCGGCATGTAGCATGTGGGAGCCCTGACCGCCGGCGAGCAAGGCTACCGGCCCCTCGTTCTGCCAATCGAGCGTTACGCGCAACAGCTCACGCCGCCCCCGGCTGGCTCGCCGCGAGAAGCCGGCACGCACGCGATACTGTTGCAGCGGCCCGACGCTGCGACCCTGGCAGCCCAGAACGAAAGGACGTGCCAGCAGGTGCCAGCCCACCAGCGACGCCACGGGGTTGCCCGGCAGGCCGATCAGCGGCACGCCCGCGGGCGAGCCGTCATCCAGGTAGCCGAAGGCAAACGGCTTGCCCGGCTTGATCGCCACGCCATGGAACCGAAGCCCGCCCAGCTCGTCGAGCACGGGCCTGACGTGGTCCTCCTCGCCGACCGAGACGCCGCCGGTGCAGATCACCAGGTCGGCACCGTCGCGAGCGGCGCTGAAGGCCCTGCGCAGGGCATCGGGATCGTCCGCGATCACGCCCAGGTCGAGCACCAAACAGTCGGCCCGTTCCAGTAGTGCCTTCAGCATTGCCCGATTGCTGTTGTACACGCGCCCGGGGCTGAACGGCTCGCCCGGCTCGATCAGCTCGTCGCCGGTGGAGATCAGCGCCACCCTGAGGCGCGACAATACCGGCACCTCGGCGATGCCCTGGCTCGCCAGCAGGGCCAGCGCCGCGGCGTTCAGCGTCCACCCCGCCCCCAGCAGCGCATCGCCCTCGCGGTACTCTTCGCCACGACGGCGAATGTTGGCACCCGGTGTGGCTTCGCCGATGACGTGCACTCGCCCCGCTGCGTCGAGCCTGACCCGCTCCTGGGGCACCACGCAGTCGGCCCCCTTGGGGATCGGCGCACCGGTAAAAATCCGCGCACAGCCCCCCGCGGGCAGCGCTTCGACCTCGGCTCCCGCCGGCACCCGCAGCACCACCGGCAGGCCGGCCTTGGTGAGTTCCGCGATGCGCAGGGCATAGCCATCCATTGCGCTGTTGTCGATGCCGGGCATGTCCAGGCGAGCGACGAGATCACACGCCAGCACACGGCCGGCCGCCTGCTCCAGCGCCACGCGTTCCTCTCCACGCACCGGTTCGGCGGCAGCGATCATGCGCGCCCGGGCCACCTCCAGGTCGAGCAGTCCCTTGGCCAGGGTGGCACAGCTCATGCGTGGGCTCCTTGACCACGGTCAGGCACTGCCGGCGTCTCGCGGCTGGCGCAGGCCGGCTGCTCGGGCAGCACCATGGCCACGAAGTTGCAGGGCCGGGTGCGGGCGTCGAGCTGGCTTTCGAGAATGCCGTCCCAGGCGGTGGCACAGGCCTTGGGCGAGCCGGGCATGGCGAAGATCAGGGTACGGTTGGCCACACCGCCTACCGCCCGCGACTGCACGGTGGAGGTGCCGATGCTGGCGTAGGAGAGCTGGCGGAACAGCTCGCCATAGCCGTCGATGGCGCGGTCGAACAGCGGCGCGAGTGCCTCGGGAGTGGTGTCGCGCACGGTGAAGCCGGTACCGCCGTTGACCAGAATGACCTGCACGTCGTCGCGCACCACCCACTTGGAGACCACCGCCCGGATGCGGTAGATGTCGTCGGGTACGATACGCCGGTCGACCAGCACGTGGCCGGCCTCCGACAGGCGTTCGCTGAGCAGGTCGCCGCTGCCGTCGCGGTCGAAGCCGCGGGTATCGGACACAGTCAGCACACTGATACCGAGCGGCACGAAGCGGGCGTTGGCGTGAACGTGGGACATGACTCTCTCCTATTGCATCAAGCTGCCGGCGGCATCGTCGTCGAGCTCCACGCCTTCGACACCGATCTCGGCTTCCAGCGCCAGCAGGTAGTGGCGCAGGGCGCGTCGTGTCGCCTGCTCGCGCAGGGTGTGGCGTACACGTTCGGCGACCTCTTCGAAAGGCAGGCGCTGGCCGCCGGCACGCGCATCGATGCTCACCACATGCCAGCCGTAGCGTGAGGCCAGCGGCCGGTCGTGCAGCCCTTCGGGCAGGTGCTGCAGGGCACGGTCGAGTTCGGCCACGGTCTGCCCCTGTGCCAGCCAGCCCAGCTCGCCGCCCTCGCTCTTCGACGGGCAGGCGGAGTGGCGCATGGCGAATTCGGTAAAGCGCTCGGGGATGGCCTTGAGCTCCTCGATCAGCGTCTCGCCCAGGCGGTACTGGGCGTCGCGCGCCTCGGCATCGTCGGGTGCGGCGGCCAGCAGAATGTGGCGCACAGCGAGACGTGTCGGCGCGCTGAAGCGCTCGGGTTCGGCGTCGAAGAAGCGCCGGCAGGCCGCCTCTTCCGGTTCCGGCACGTCCAGCTCCTGTTCGAGCAGCGCGGCGATGGCGGCATCTATGTCGCCTTCGTCATCGGTCTCGGCCGTCAGACCGAGCTCGACGGCGCGCTGGCGCAGCAGCTCGCGAACCACCAGCGCGCGAGCTGCCGACAGCTTCGCCTCGTCGGCGCTCGCCGCCGGGTGGTACTGCATCTCGCGGGCGATGCTGTCCTCGTCGATCACCTTGTCGCCGACCTTGACGAGGGGCGGCGCGTAGCGGCCCGGCAGCTGTTCGATCTCGATCATTTGCATGTCAGTCACCTCATGAATCCTGCTGCAGGCTGCGCTCGCACCGATTGACAAGCGCAGCCAGGCTCATCCTCTTACACGCCACCGGCGCGGCGACGCACGATCTGATAGCGCCGCGTCACATAGCCCATCGGTGCGCTCCACACGTGCACCAGGCGGGTGAAGGGGAACACCAGGATAATGGTCAGGCCGATCAGGATGTGCAGCTTGTAGATCCAGCTCACGCCCTCCAGGTACGCCGCGGCGCCGCCCTGGAAGTAGACGATGGACTGCGCCCAGCCGGAGAACTTCAACATCGCGCTGCCGTCCAGGTGGCCCAGGGTGGGCAGGATGGTGAGCAGCCCGAGCGTGACCTGCAGCACCAGCAGGCCGATGATCACGGTGTCCATGGGGCTGGACGAGGCACGCACGCGCGGGTTGGTCAGGCGACGATGGAACAGCATGGCGCCGCCCACCAGGCACATGACGCCAGCGATGCCGCCGACCACCACGGCCATCACCTGCTTGGCGCCGGGGGTGATGAAGGGCTCGTAAACCCAATGCGGTGTCAGCAGCCCGACCAGATGGCCGAAGAAGATGACGAGGATACCGACATGGAACAGGTTGCTCGCCATGCGCATGTTCTTCGACGACAGCATCTGGCTGGAGCCGGTCTTCCAGGTGTACTGGCCATGGTCGTAGCGCATCAGGCTGCCGATCAGGAAGACACTGCCGGCGAGGTAGGGGTAGAGCCCGAACAGCAGGGAATCGATGTAGTTCATGAAAGTGCTCATGACAGGTCTCCGTTAGTGTTTCTTGGCGGCATCGACGGGATCGAGGATGCGTACCGCCTCACCCTGGATCGCCCGCTTGCGCTCGGCCAGGCGCCGGCCTTCGGCCGACTGCAGCGCGCAGTCTTCGTCGGACTGGGCGGAGAAGCGCACTGCCTCCTCTTCCCATACCGCGTCCAGCGCCTCGGGAGTGTCGTCGCGCGTCTCGCCGACCACCACCTCGCGCTGCGCTTCCACGTCCTCCTCGGCGCCGATCATCGCCAGCAGCGCGCGGGTCACCAGTGCCTGGTCGGCGCCGCGCTCTTCCAGGCGTGCGGTGAGCAGCGCCAGGATATGGCGGATCTCGCCCAGCCAGCGGCCGATCTCCTCCTCGCTGCGGGTGGAGAGGTACTCCAGGAACAGCGGCAGGTAGTCGGGCAGTTCGCGGGCGTCGAGCTCGAAGCCGGCGGCCTGGTATTCGTCGATCAGGTCGACCATCGCCTGGCCGCGGTCGCGGGATTCGCCGTGGACGTGCTCGAACAGCAGCAGCGAGTGGGCACGGCCCTTGTCGAACAGCGCCACGTAGTCGGACTGCAGCTCGAGCAGGTCGGCCTCGTGGATGCGCTGGCACCAGCTCATCAGGTCACCGCGCAGCGCCGCCGACAGGCGGCGCTCGACATAAAGCGCCTCGATCAGCTCATCCACCGCGCCCTGTAACGCCTCGGTGGGGTAGTCGAGCAGCCGGGCCAGCACGCGCAGGCTGCGCATGCCGACGTCGGGCTGGATCATGGCTTCCTGAGGCATCTGAAGTGCTGCATTAGCCATGGTGGGTCTCCTTGGTGCCTGTCTTCGGATCGAAGACGTCGACCGGCTTGACCAGCGCGCTGGTCTGCTTACGGCCGTTGAACAGGCTCGGCTTGCTCTCGCCGTGGCAGCCGTCGCCGAAGCTGAAGCCGCAGCCGCCGCGCTCGGGGAAGGCCTCGGTGGCCATCTCGCGGTGGCTGGTCGGCACCACGAAGCGGTCCTCGTAGTTGGCGATGGCGAGGTAGCGGTACATCTCCTCCACCTGTGCCTCGCTGAGATCGACGGCGTCGAGCACGGCGGTGTCGACCTTGCCCTCGACGTGCTTGTTGCGCATGTAGACGCGCATCGCCATCAGCCGCTTGAGCGCCAGCACCACGGGCTCCTCCTCACCGGCGGTGAGCATGTTGGCCAGGTAGCGCACCGGGATGCGCAGCGACTCGATCTTGGGCAGCACGCCGTCGTACTCGACCTTTCCCGCCTCGGCGGCGGTCTGGATCGGCGACAGCGGCGGCACGTACCAAACCATCGGCAGGGTGCGGTACTCGGGATGCAGCGGCAGCGCCAGCCCCCAGTCCATGGCCATCTTGTAGACCGGCGAGGCCTGGGCCGCGGCGATCACGTTGTCGGCGATGCCGTCGCGCTTGGCCTGGGCGATCACCTCGGGATCGTGCGGGTCGAGGAAGATCTCGCACTGGCGGTGGTAGAGGTCGCGCACGTCGGGCGAGCTCGCCACCTCTTCGATGCGGTCGGCGTCGTAAAGCAGCACGCCGAGGTAGCGAATACGACCCACGCAGGTTTCCGAGCACACCGTCGGCATGCCCGCTTCGATGCGCGGGTAGCAGAAGATGCACTTCTCGGACTTGCCGGTCTTCCAGTTGTAGTAGATCTTCTTGTACGGGCAGCCGGAGATGCACATCCGCCAGCCGCGGCACTTGTCCTGGTCGATCAGGACGATGCCGTCCTCTTCGCGCTTGTAGATCGCACCGCTGGGGCACGAGGCCACGCACGCCGGGTTGAGGCAGTGCTCGCACAGGCGCGGCAGATACATCATGAAGGTGTTTTCGAACTGGCCGTAGATGTCGGCCTGCACCTGCTCGAAGTTCTTGTCCTTGCGACGCTTGGCGAACTCGGTACCGAGGATCTCCTCCCAGTTCGGCCCCCACTCGATCTTGTTCATGCGCTGGCCGGAGACCAGCGAGCGGGGACGTGCCACCGGCTGGTGGTCGCCCTGCTTGGCGGTATGCAGGTGCTGGTAGTCGAAGTCGAACGGCTCGTAGTAGTCGTCGATCTCGGGCAGGTCGGGGTTGGCGAAGATGTTCGCCAATACCCGCCACTTGCCGCCGATGCGCGGTTCGATCTTGCCGTCGCGGCGACGCATCCAGCCGCCCTTCCACTTGTCCTGGTTCTCCCACTCCTTGGGATAGCCGATGCCCGGCTTGGTCTCGACGTTGTTGAACCAGGCGTACTCCAGACCTTCACGGCTGGTCCACACGTTCTTGCAGGTGACCGAGCAGGTGTGGCACCCGATGCACTTGTCGAGATTGAGGACCATGCCTACCTGTGAACGAATCTTCATTTCACGGTCTCCTGAACGCTGTCGTTGCCTTCGCCGTCCAGCCAGTCGACGTTCTTCATCTTGCGGATCAGGACGAATTCATCGCGGTTGGAGCCAACGGTGCCGTAGTAGTTGAAGCTGTATGAGAGCTGCGCGTAGCCGCCGATCATGTGGGTCGGCTTGGGGCACACCCGGGTCACGGAGTTGTGCATGCCGCCACGGGTCTTGGTGACCTCGGAGCCCGGCACGTTCACCTGGCGCTCCTGGGCGTGGTACATCATCACCATGCCGGCCTTGACCCGCTGGCTGACGATGGCCCGTGCGGTGATCGCCCCGTTGGCGTTGAACAGCTCGATCCAGTCGTTGTCCTCGATGCCGATCTCCTGGGCATCGGGTTCCGACATCCATACCACCGGGCCGCCGCGGTTGAGCGTCAGCATCAGCAGGTTGTCGCTGTAGGTGGAGTGGATGCCCCACTTCTGGTGCGGGGTGATCCAGTTGAGCGCCTTGGTCGGGTTGCCGTTGTCCTCGGGCATGGTGAAGCCGGTCACCGTTTTGGTGTTGATCGGCGGACGGTAGGTCAGCAGGCTCTCGCCGAAGGCGCGCATCCAGGGGTGATCCTGGTAGAACTGCTGGCGGCCGCTGACGGTACGCCACGGGATCAGCTCGTGGACGTTGGTATAGCCGGCGTTGTAGGAGACGTGCTCGTCCTCCAGGCCGGACCAGGTCGGGCTCGAGATGATCTTGCGCGGCTGGGCCACCACGTCGCGGAAGCGGATCTTCTCCTCTTCCTTGTTGATCGCCAGGTGGGTGTGGTCGCGCCCGGTGATCTTGGACAGCGCGCCCCACGCCTTGACCGCCACGTGGCCGTTGGTCTCCGGCGCCAGGGTCAGGATCATCTCGGCGGCGTCGATGGCGCTGTCGATCTTCGGCCGACCCTTGGCGGGGCCTTCGGTCTTGCGGTAGTTGAGCTTGCCGAGCAGTTCGACCTCGGACTCGGTGTTCCAGGCGATGCCCTTGCCGCCGTTGCCGATGGTCTCGAGCAGCGGACCCACAGAGGTGAAGCGCTCGTAGGTTTCCGGATAGTTGCGCTTGACCTCGATCAGCGCCGGCATGGTCTTGCCGGGGATCGGTTCGCACTCACCCTTCTTCCAGTCCTTCACTTCGGGCTGGGCCAGCTCGGCGGGGGAGTCGTGCTGGTGCGGCAGGGTAACCAGGTCGGTCTCCTCGCCCAGGTGCCCCACGCAGACCTTGGAAAAGGCCTTGGCGATGCCCTTGTAGATGTCCCAGTCACTGCGTGATTCCCACGCCGGGTCGGTGGCCGCGGTCAGCGGGTGGATGAACGGGTGCATGTCCGAGGTGTTGAGGTCGTTCTTCTCGTACCAGGTCGCCGTCGGCAGCACGATGTCCGAATAGAGACAGGTGGAGGACATGCGGAAGTCCAGAGTGACCACCAGGTCGACCTTGCCCTCCGGCGCCTCGTCGTGCCACTTCACCTCTTCCGGCTTCACGCCGCCCATCTCGCCCAGGTCCTTGCCCTGGATACCGTGGCGGGTGCCCAGCAGGTACTTGAGCATGTACTCGTGGCCCTTGCCCGAGCTGCCCAGCAGGTTGGAGCGCCAGATGAACATGTTGCGCGGGAAGTTCTGCGGGCTGTCCGGGTCCTCGGCGGCGAACGCCAGCTCGCCGCTCTTGAGCTGCTGGACGGCGTAGTCGGCGGTGGAGAGCCCGGCGGCCTTGGCCTTCTCGGCCAGGCGCAGCGGGTTGGTGCCGAGCTGCGGCGCGGAGGGCAGCCAGCCCATGCGCTCGGAACGCACGTTGAAGTCGATCAGGCTGCCGCTGTAGTCGGCCGGGTTGGCCAGCGGCGAGAGGATCTCCTTGACCTGCAGCTTCTCGTAGCGCCACTGCGAGGAGTGGTTGTAGAAGAACGAGGTACCGTTCATGTGGCGCGGCGGACGCTGCCAGTCGAGGCCGAAGGCCAGCGGGGTCCAGCCGGTTTGCGGGCGCAGCTTCTCCTGCCCCACGTAGTGGGCCCAGCCGCCGCCGCTCTGGCCGATACAGCCGCACATGATCAGCATGTTGATCAGGCCGCGGTAGTTCATGTCCATGTGGTACCAGTGGTTCATCGCGGCGCCCACGATGACCATGCTGCGACCCTGGGTCTTGTCGGCGTTGTCGGCGAACTCACGGGCGATGCGGGTGACCTGCTCGGCGGGCACGCCGGTGATCTTCTCCTGCCACGCCGGGGTGTAGGGCTTGACCTCGTCCAGCGAGCGGGCGCCGTCGTCTTCACCGAAGCCGCGATCGATGCCGTAGTTGGCGCACATCAGGTCGAACACTGTGACCGCCAGCACGTCGCTGCCGTCGGCCTTCTTCAGGCGCTTGGCGGGCAGGCTGTGGAACAGCAGCTCGTTGCCGGCCACGTGGTCGAAGTGCTCGTGGGCGATGCCGCCGAAGTAGGGGAATGCCACCTTGGCCACGTCGTCGTGGTGCTCGGCCAGCGTCAGCAGCGGGTGGATCTCCTCGCCGTCCGCGTCGCGCGGCTCGAGGTTCCACTTGCCATCCTCGCCCCAGCGGAAGCCGATGGAGCCGCGCGGCACGACCAGCTGGTCGCGGGTCTCGTCCCACGCCACGGTCTTCCACTCGGGGTTGTTGTCCTGGCCCAGGTTGGCATCGAAGTCGCTGGCACGCAGCTGCTTGCCGGGCACGAAGCTGCCGTCCTCACGCGCTTCCAGCTCGACCAGGAAGGGCATGTCGGAGTACTTGCGCACGTACTCGGTGAAGTAGGCGCTGGGCTTGTCGAGGTGGAATTCCTTGAGGATGACGTGGCCCATGGCCATGGCCAGGGCGGCATCGGTACCCTGCTTGACCGACAGCCACTCGTCGGTGAGCTTGGACACCTCGGCATAGTCGGGGGTGATGGAGACGGTCTTGGTGCCCTTGTAGCGCACCTCGGTGAAGAAGTGAGCGTCCGGGGTCCGGGTCTGGGGCACGTTGGAGCCCCAGGCAATGATATAGCCGGAGTTGTACCAGTCGGCCGACTCGGGCACGTCGGTCTGCTCGCCCCAGGTCTGCGGGCTGGCCGGCGGCAGGTCGCAGTACCAGTCGTAGAACGACAGGCAGACGCCGCCGATCAGCGACAGGTAGCGGGCGCCGGAGGCGTAGCTGACCATCGACATGGCGGGGATCGGCGAGAAGCCGATGACGCGGTCGGGGCCGTACTGCTTGGCGGTGTAGACGTTGGACGAGGCGATCAGCTCGTTGAGCTCGTCCCAGTCGGCACGCACGAAGCCGCCCATGCCGCGGGCACGCTTGTACTGCTTGGCCTTGGCCGGGTCCTCGACGATGGAGGCCCAGGCGTCGACCGGGTCGCCGTGCTGCTGCTTGGCCTCGCGCCACAGCTTGAGCAGCGGCTTGCGGATCAGCGGGTACTTGAGGCGGTTGGCGCTGTACATGTACCAGGAGTAGCTGGCGCCGCGCGGGCAGCCCCGTGGCTCATGGTTGGGCAGGTCCGGGCGGGTGCGCGGATAGTCGGTCTGCTGGGTCTCCCAGGTGACCAGGCCGTTCTTGACGTAGATCTTCCAGCTGCAGGAGCCGGTGCAGTTCACGCCGTGGGTGGAGCGCACGATCTTGTCGTGCTGCCAGCGCTGACGGTAGCCGTCCTCCCAGCCACGGGACTCCTCGCGGGTCTCGCCATGGCCGTTGGCGAAGGGTTCGCGCGCCTTGCGGAAGAAATTCAGCCGATCTAAGAAGTGACTCATGGTCGATCTCCAGGCTCCTTGATGTGATGCGTGGCCGCCCGGGCCACCCCGCCTGCCGGGTCGCGCGACGTGTTCGACACGACCGTCAGGCAGGTGCTTGAAGAGGATTCTGGGGGATCGAAGCGGGGATTACTGCCCGGTTACCTCCATATACACCCGCTCTACCCACAAGGTGATAGAAGGCCCCGAGAAAGGGGTTAGTCCCTTCCGTGCAGCGAGTAGGAGCGGGAGCGGTTGCCCACTTCCCAGAGCATGACCAGCATGCACACCGCGAGCGCCGCATAGAGGAACATGAAGCCGGCGGTGCGCACGCCGATCCACTCGTTGCCGAGCACGAACATCAGCGGCAGCACCGCGGCAAACAGCCCCCCCAGCGCCAGCGCAAGGCCGCCCGAGCGGACCATGTCGTCGCCGTGGTCGCGATGGATCAGGCACATCAGGCTGCCCTGACCGATGCCCATGGCCAGCCCCATCGTAGCGAGCAGCGCGGCAAAGCCGCCCAGCGGCATGGAGAAGTCCAGCGTGAGATCGCCGTGCACGCCGTGGATCTGCATGGTGAAGTCGGGATAGGAGAGCAGGAACAGGCAGGCCATCACGCAGGCGCTGACCCACCAGCGCAGATCGCGAAAGTCGCGCCGGTCGGCCAAGGCCCCGCCGAGGATCTGCCCCAGCCCGCCGGGGAGGGTGAACAGCAGCGCCCATAGAGCCGCGGCCATCAGCGAGAGGCCGTACTGCGCCATGAGGTAGGCGGGCAGCCACAGCGCCAGTGCCACGAAGGTGCCGTAGAAGAAGCTGTAGTAAAGCGCCAGGCGGCACGCCGCGGGGGATGGCAGCCCGCCCGGCAGCGCCGCGCCAACCCCGGCACCCAGCGCTCCCGGCTGTCGCGGCGACTCCTCGGCAAATACCCACAGCAGCAGCGCCACCAGCCCGATCGGCAGCAGGTAGAGCTTGGGCGCCATGGGCCAGCCGTAGGCCTGGCTGATCAAGGGCAGCAGGAAGTAGGTAAGCCCGGCACCGAGCATGCCGGCGCCGTAGAGCCCCAGCGCCAGGCCGGCGTGTCGCCGCGGGCACAGCGCCGCAACGTAGACCAGCCCTGCGGCCAGCGAGCCGGCGCCCACCCCCAGGCCGGCGCCGGCGAGCAGAAACTCCCAGTAATCGCTGGAGTGAGCGATGGCCCACAGCAGAGGACAGATCCAAAGCAGGCAGCCGATCATCACCCGCCGGCCGCCCACCAGGCGCGCCAGCGCCGCCAGCGGCAGCGCGGAGAGCGCGCCGGTGAACATCGGCATGGCCAGCAGCACGGCGAACTGCACTTCACCGAAGCCCAGCCCCTGCTTCAGCTCGATGCCGAGCACGGCAAAAATGGTCCAGCTGGCGAATACCAGGGCGAAGGCCAGTGGCGACAGCAGCACGACCACCAGAGAGCGATAGTCAACCTGCTGGCCCACGACGGGGGCTTTTTCGGCGGACGTCATGAACGGTGGGCCTCGTGGCGTGGTCGTAGAGATTCTCGTTCGCCTACCGGACAGGGTCAAAAGGGCATGCGAGGTACCTCTTTGGTAGCAGCGTCGCACCACACCCGGTAGCATGCCGCCCCTTGGGGTATAGTGTCCCCAGGACCGACATTTGACGGAGTTCGCCCTTCTTGAAACTGCTGCAACGCTCCCTCGTGGCCCGCATCGTGGCTTCGCTGCTGGCGATCAGCGCCATGGCCCTGATCAGCATCGTGGTAACCATGGCGGTAGCCGGCGGCAGCCGCGGCGATGCCGCGGCGATCAACGTCGCCGGCTCGCTGCGCATGAATACCTACCAGATCGTCGCCGCCCTGCAGCGTTACGAGCGCCACCCCTCGATGGAGCACCAGGCGGCGGTGCACGTGCTCAAGCGCCGCTTCGAGGAGCGCCTGGAGAGTGACGAGCTGACCGGCGCCATTCCCGTATCCGAAGCCCATGACCTCAGGCGACAATACCGCCTGGTGCTGTCGCGCTGGCACAACGAGCTGGCCCCGGAGGTCAACGAGGCCGTCGACAGCCGCTCGGTGGACATCGAGTCGCTCAACCGCACCCTCGACGGCCTGGTGGGCGAGATCGACCGCATGGTCACTCAGCTCGAGCAGAACACCGAGGCCAAGATCCGCCTGCTCAGCGCCCTGCAGATCCTGTTCCTGGGGCTTACGGCGGTAGTCGTCGCCATCGCGCTCTACGATATACGCCACAACCTGGTGGCACCGCTGCGCCAGTTGATGGTGCTGGCCGGGGAGGCGGCGCGCCACAACTTCACCGTGCGTACCCGACTCAAGGGCGCCGATGAGCTGGCACTGCTGGGCCGCACCTTCGACGGCATGGCCGAGGAGCTCGGCACCAGCTACGCCGACCTCGAGGAACGGGTCAAGCGCAAGACCCGGGAACTGGAGCGCAGCAGTCAGGTGATGCAGGTACTGCACGACGGCAGCCGCTGGCTCTACGGCGGCGGCAACGATCTGTGCGCCAGCGCCGCGCCGATGCTGCGCCAGGTCGAACAACTGCTCGAGATCGGGCCCATTCGGTTGCTGCTCAACGACCCACACGACGACCGTCCGATTCCGATCCTCGCCACACACTCAGCAAGGCGCCCCGACTACTGCCGCGATCACGATTGCCATGCCTGCCTGATCGCTCCCCGGCCCATTCGCCTCTCCGATACCGAGGAGGGCGAATGCGTGCTGCTGCCGGTGAGCGTCGGCGACGAAATGCTCGGCACCCTGGAGATCTGGTATCCCAAGGAGCAGCCGCTCTCCGACAGCGTGCGCCGCCTGCTCAATGCCCTCGCCGACCAACTGGCCACGGCGGTCTATCTGCAGCGCCGCATCGAGGAGGAGCAGCAGGTCTCGCTGATGAACGAGCGCACCATCATCGCCCGGGAGCTGCACGACTCACTGGCGCAGTCGCTTTCCTACCTCAAGATGCAGGTGGCGCGGCTGGAACGCATGCAGGCCAAAGACGCCCCGCGCGAGGCGCAGGCGGCGGTGTTCGATGAGCTGCGCACCGGACTCAACAGCGCCTATCGCCAGCTGCGCGAGCTGCTGACCACCTTCCGCCTGAAGCTCGAGGGGCCGGGCCTGCAGACGGCGCTGCGGCAGACCACCGAAGAGTTCGCCGAGCGCATGGGCGCCCCGGTGGAAATGCACTACGACGTGCCGCCCCACCTGCTCAACCCCAACGAGGAGATCCATGTCCTGCAGATCGCCCGCGAGGCGCTGAGCAATACGCACAAGCATGCCCAGGCCCACTGGGCCGCGGTAACGGTGGATTTCCACCACGCCCGAATTACGCTGCGTATAGAGGACGACGGCATCGGCCTGGCCGATAGCGACTCGCCGCCGATGCACTACGGACTGGTGATCATGCGCGACCGTGCCCACACCCTGGGCGGCGAGCTGAAACTCTCCAATCGCACCACGGGCGGCACCTGTATCGAGGTGACCTTCACCCCGCAGACGGCGCGCCTGATCAGCCGCCAGCCCGCCGAACCATCGACCCTTCACGACCAAGGAAACTGAGACATCATGGGCCAGTCAGTCAGCGAGACCCCCGCCAGTATCCTGATCATCGACGACCACCCGCTGTTGCGCCGCGGCGTGGCCCAATTGCTCGAGCTGGAGGATGACCTCCAGCTCGTCGGCGATACCGGCGAGCCGACACAGGGCGTGCGCCTGGCCGCTGAGCTCGATCCGGACATGATCCTGCTCGACCTCAACATGCCCGGCATGGACGGTATCCAGACGCTGAAGGCGCTGCGCGAGTCGGGCTACGCCGGTCGCATCGTGATGTTCACCGTCTCCGACCACGAAGAGGATCTGGTAGCCGCCCTGCGCGGCGGTGCCGACGGCTATCTGCTCAAGGACATGGAGCCCGAAGAGATGGTGCGCCAGCTGCGCCAGGCGGCGCTGGGGCGCATGGTGGTCAGCGAGAGTCTCACTGCGCTGCTCGCCGAGGCACTGCGCAACCAGCGCGCGGCACCCGCGACGCCGGACATCCACAGCCTGACCCAGCGCGAGCGCGAGATCCTGCGCGAACTGGCCGCCGGACTCTCCAACAAGCTGATCGCGCGCAAGCTCGACATCACCGAAGGCACGGTCAAGGTACACGTCAAGCACCTGCTGAAAAAGCTCAACCTGCGCTCGCGGGTGGAGGCGGCCGTGTGGGCCGTGCAGGAAGGCATCGATGCCCGATAGCGAGCAATGGGTAGAGAAGGTTCTGTGTGGATACCTCCAAAGACTCCTGGGCGCCGGCAAGGCGCCTTTTTCGTGTCCTTTGCTCGCACTCCGTCTTGTAAAAACAAAAACTTACCTTCCTACCCCTGCTACCCCTCAAGTGGTACCTGACTGATTTTCCGGTAATTTCGAGCGGTTTCGCCCCCCTTTCGCGCGACGTATCTTTGCTGCAACCGATCCTGAATTGATCCCGATCAGGGCGGATGTCGCAAGGCGGGATCAGTCAAATCACGAAGGGGAAACGTCATGGCTAAATCGAGCGCCGATATCGGCAAGCTCGGTGCCGGCAGACCAAAGAATGCCGACATCGAGCACTGGGACGTCGAGGACGAACAGTTCTGGCAACAAACGGGCAAGCGCATCGCTTCACGCAATCTGTGGATCTCGATCCCCAGCCTGCTGATGGGCTTTGCGGTGTGGCTGATGTGGGGCATGATCACCACGCAGATGCAGAACCTGGGCTTCCCGTTCACGGTCAGCCAGCTCTTCACACTGACCGCCATAGCCGGTCTCTCCGGCGCCACCCTGCGCATTCCCGCCTCGTTCATGATCCGCATCGCCGGCGGGCGCAATACCATCTTCCTGACCACCGCGCTGCTGATGCTGCCGGCCGCAGGCACCGGCGTGGCGCTGATGAACCCGGAAACCCCCTTCTGGGTCTTCCAGGCGCTGGCGCTGCTCTCGGGCATCGGTGGCGGTAACTTTGCCTGCTCGATGAGCAATATTTCCACCTTCTATCCGAAGAAGCAGCAGGGCTACGCTCTGGGCATGAATGCCGGCCTGGGCAACTTCGGCGTCACCACCATGCAGATCCTGATTCCGCTGGTGATGACCATAGGCATCTTCGGCGCCATTGCGGGGAGCCCCATGGAGCTGCAGAGCTCCAGCGGCACCCTGATCGGCCGCATTGAGGCAGGCACCGACACCTGGATCCAGAACGCCGGCTTCATCTGGCTGGTATTCCTGGTGCCGCTGGCCTTCCTGGGCTGGTTCGGCATGAACAACATTCGCGACATCACCCCGAACCCCGGCAATCCGGCCGCCGCCTTCGGCAAGATCCTCGGCCTCTACGGCGTGGGCATTCTCACCTCGATCATCGGCGTGGTCGCCCTCGGCTGGCTGAACATGTGGCTCGCTCTGCCGCTGACCATCGGCTTGACCCTGGCCCTGCTGCGCATGATGCCCGGCCAGATCCGCACCAACATCCAGAAGCAGTTCGCGATCTTCTCCAACAAGCACACCTGGTCGATGACGGTGCTCTACATCGCCACCTTCGGCTCGTTCATCGGCTTCTCTGCCGCCCTGCCGCTTTCCATCTCGGTCATCTTCGGCAATATGATGGAAGTCGCCGCCGACGGTAGCATCACTCGCGTGGCCAACCCGGACGGCCCCAGCGCCCTGACCTGGGCCTGGATGGGACCGTTCGTCGGCGCCTTGATCCGCCCGCTCGGCGGCTGGATCTCCGACAAGCTCGGCGGCTCCATCGTCACCCAGGCCATCTCGGTGATCATGGTCGTCGCCTCGGCCGCCGTGGGCTACGTGATGATGCTGGCCTACAACTCCACCGACCCCAACCAGTACTTCTGGATGTTCCTGCTGCTGTTCATCGTGCTGTTCGCCGCCAGCGGCATCGGCAACGGCTCCACCTTCCGCACCATCGGCGTGATCTTCGACCAGCAGCAGAAGGGCCCGGTGCTGGGCTGGACCTCCGCTGTGGCCGCCTACGGCGCCTTCATCGCCCCGCGGGTGATGGGCGAGCAGATCAAGATGGGTACCCCCGAGCTCGCCATGTACGGCTTCGCGATCTTCTATGCGGTGTGTCTGGTGGTGAACTGGTGGTTCTACCTGCGCCCCGGCGCCGAGATCAAGAACCCCTGATGCGGTCATCGGTGCACCGGAGCTCGCTCCGGTGCACGCCCCCTACCTTGCCTTCTTCGGAGGGATGCCATGAAAGTCATGATCGCCTATGACGGCTCGCGCAACGCCAAGCTGGCCCTTGCCCAGACCGTCAGCCTGTTTCGCTGCAATGCCCCCACGCTGATCCTGGTCGGCGTGGCGGAGAATCCCGGTGACGCCACCGACGCCAACGAGACGCTGTTCCAACAGGAATACGAAGAGATGAAGACGGCCCTCAAGGAGGGCGCCGACTTCGCTCACCAGGAGGGCTTCGAGGTCGACTGGGTGCTGGCCGAGGGCGACGCCCGCAAGATGCTGCTGCAGGCCACCCAGAAGCACGCCCCGGACGTGCTGGTCATCGCCCGTCACAGCAGCAAGCCCGACGGCGGCATCATCGCCCAGTCGCTGAGCTACTTCGTCGACGAGCTCGACTACATGACCTTCGGCAAGGTCAGCTCCTTCCTCGCCCGACGCGTCGAATGTCCGCTGCTGATTCTGCCCAGCCCGTGAGCGGCGATCCCGTCACGCGTGGCTAACCGAGCTCTCACTTCAGGATGATACGACCATGAAAGTCGCCGACCTATTCAAGTTTCGCACCCCCGAGATCCGGGCGTTGCACCTGACCTGGATCGCGTTCTTCATCACCTTCTATGTCTGGTTCAACATGGCGCCGCTCGCCTCGAGCATGCTCAAGAGCGTCGACTGGCTGACACCGGAAGACATCAAGCTGTTCGCCATCTGCAACGTGGCGCTGACCATACCCGCGCGCATCATCGTCGGCATGGCGCTCGACCGCTTCGGCCCGCGCCGGGTGTTCTCGGTGCTGATGGTGCTCATGTCGATCCCCGCCCTGGTGTTCGCCTTCGGCGACTCCATGACCCAGCTGCTGGTGGCCCGCCTGGTGCTCAGCTCCGTGGGCGCCAGCTTCGTGGTGGGTATCCACATGACCGCGCTGTGGTTCAAGCCCAAGCACATCGGTTTCGCCGAGGGCTTCTATGCCGGCTGGGGCAACTTCGGTTCCGCCGCCGCCGCCATGACCCTGCCGACCATCGCCCTCACCTGGTACGGCGGTGCCGACGGCTGGCGCTGGGCCATCGCCCAGAGCGCCATCGTCATGGCCGCCTACGGCGTGTACTACTGGTTCGCCATCACCGACGGCCCCGACGCCAAGGCGCACCGCAAGGCGCGCAAGGCGATGGCCATGGAGGTCAGCAGCTGGGCCGACATGATCAAGCTGATCCTGTGGACCATTCCGCTGGTCGGCGTGCTGGGCATCCTGGTGTGGCGCATCCAGAACCTGGGCTACCTCTCCACCACCGGTGCCGCCATCGCCTACCTGGTCATCGCTGCAGTAGTGCTCTATCAGATCGTGCAGATCCTGCGCGTCAACGTGCCGATCCTGAAGAAGGGCGTGCCGGAGGACGACAAGTACTCCTTCAACAGCGTCGCCGCGCTCAACAGTACCTACTTCGCCAACTTCGGCGCCGAGCTGGCCGTGGTCTCGATGCTGCCGATGTTCTTCGAGCAGACCTGGGGGCTCACCGCCGCCGCCGCCGGCTTGATCGCCTCCTCGTTCGCCTTCGTCAACCTGGTGGCGCGCCCCATGGGCGGCCTGGTCTCCGACCGTTTGGGCAACCGCCGCTTCGTGATGCTCAGCTACATGTTCGGCATCGGCATCGGCTTCGTGCTGATGGGCCTGCTCAACGCCAAGTGGCCGCTGATCATCGCCATCGCCATTACCATCTTCACCTCTTTCTTCGTGCAAGGGGCGGAGGGCGCCACCTTCGGCATCATTCCCTCGATCAAGCGCCGCATCACCGGCCAGATCTCGGGCATGGCCGGCGCCTACGGCAACGTGGGGGCAGTGGTCTACCTGACCATCTTCACCTTCGTCACCCCGACCCAGTTCTTCTTCATCATCGCCACCGGCGCCTTCCTCAGCTGGCTGATCTGCCTGGTGTGGCTGAAGGAACCGGAAGGGGCGTTCGACGAGGAGTACTATGTCTCCTCCGTCGACCGCATGATCGAGGAGCAGGAGCTGGCCGCGGCCCAGGCCAAGCCGCAGCAAGGCTGAGCCCAAGCCTTCGGGCATCAAACAGAGCGGCGACTTCGGTCGCCGCTTTTTTTGTCGGTGGTGTGTTGTCAGGGCTAGGCTTTATTGGGCGTGACGCTCGAGTTCATGCAGTGCAGCCCGAGCCAGAAAACCGGAACGGCTCTTGTAATCGCCGTGCTTCGCCACGGTGCTGTCGATACGCTTGATCAGCAGATCGGGCAGGGTGACGTTGATCTTGTGACTCTTGCCCAGGTAGGGAGCCATGTCGATCTCGACCGCGGCCCAGATCCACCCGGCGAAGTCGGGATTCTCCAGATGCTGCTGGATGGCGGTAGCGGTGGGAATGGGATCGCCGTGCTCCGACAGGCTTTCGAGATGCCCTTCTATGGCCTCCCGGGCATTGGCGATTGCCTCGTCGAAAGTGTCGCCAGCAGAGAAGCAGCCCGGCAAATCGGGCACGACCACGCCATAAGCGTGCTGCTCGTCGCCAACCTCGATCGCAATGGGGTAGTGCATGGTGTCGCTCCTGTGTGGTGCCAGGTGCTACCGGACTCACTTGAGGCCGGCTTGTTTCCTGATTCCCTGTATCAGACCCCTTTTCAGGTCCTTCTTCGGGTGAGGCACGGTGATGGTGCCGGGCTTGTATGGATGACGAAAGTGATGATGGCTTCCCTTGACCCGGTCCAACGTCCAACCATCCGCTTCCAGCTCCTTTATCAAGTCTGCGCTTTTCACACCCGGCTCCTTGCCGCGCCCTTTGGGGTTATAGTAACCCCGCCCAAGCAGTTGCGCAAGAATTCATAACCCTGATAACTCCACAGGAGTGCTCTGAGTCTCGTAATGCGTAGGAAAGCTCGGGGGCGAGCTCTGCCAGGCCCAACCAAGGCGGCGACTTCGGTAGCCGGTTTTTTAGGGGCAGGAAAGGATAGGAACACTTGGACTACGAGATGCCCTACCCACTAGCGGAGCTGTCTTCCAGGCGGCTTGGCAAGGCGATGAACGCCATGATCAACGACGAGATGGCGCCCAGGATGAAGGCCCCCGGAAATTCAAACAGCCCAGCCTCGGTACCGGCGACAGGAAGCAGGGCCCATGCTTGAGCGCCACCACCACCGGCGAAGAAAGTGAGCAGATAAGCCCACAAGGACTTCCGCAGCTTTATCCAAACGTATATCAGAGATAGTAAAAAAGCCGGCACACCAAAGAGATAGAGTGCCGTCAATGCGGCAATGGAAGCGATCGCGAAGAACCCGCCAAACACCTCCCAGCCATCACTAAAATCCTGCCCGGTGAAAAGGGAGAACAGGAACATGGCACTCACGATCAATAGCGCCACCGCCGCTGGACAGAGAGTGAAGCCAATGATCACTCGCCAGTAAGGGTAGTTTGCCTTCTCAGTCATGACGTTTCACTTCCTTGTTCTAGGCTCTCAGCGAGGGCACCACGGCTTGACCGAGCCGGGCTCCCCCGGACTCAACCAAAGCAACGCCTTGGGTCGCCGCTTATTCTGCCACCGAAACGGTAGCCGACGTATAGCATCGGCTACCGGAACAGGTCAGGCTTCGCTGAGCATTTGCTGATTTCGTGGGAATATCTTGTTCTCGAATTCTCGCAGGCAAGAATCCGCAGCCGCGCTGAGATCCTGCTTGAGTCGCTCAGCACCGTTCGCCAACAGCTCAGCATGGCTGGGTGAGTCATCGTTTCTTTCCGGCCACCTGTTACAATGGGCTTCGGCCACTGCCTGCATCGACCGCGTGTCGATCACCTTGAGCCTTGCGGAATACGTCACGTCATAGGTTCTCATGGCAAAAGGATAGTAGGTAAAACCCCAGCCCAGGGTTTCCACATCCACCAGCAGGTCACTAGCCGCATAGTCTTTCGACAAGCCGGCCACTGCCGTTTCCTTGGTCACGAATCCGTTCTCGTCGACTTGCGCTATCCCAAGCCGCTCGGCAAGCGACGCCGCCAAGCCACTGCTTATTTGGCCAGCCGGATCCTCGATCTCGTTCTCTTCAACGAGGTTGTTCCCGGCTATCACCATTGCAGCAGCGCCCACCAGCCCGCCTACCATGGCTTTCCCTGCCGTCATGGCCATAAAGCTCGGCCTTTCACGGCTAGATATCGTGATCGAGCTTGGCGATGTCTGCTCTACCTTGGCGGTATCCATGGGTACGGTTTTCGTGCTAACACAGCCGACCAACATGAAAGCCAAGAAAAGTGTTGCGATCCCTTTGTACATTTAACACCTCTACAATAATTCTATGACAACTAGCCACTGCCTAGCCCTCTGCCGCCTCATTGAGGCTAAGCAAAGGACACATCTCTGCAGCAATATAATTTTCCTGCCCTTCTTGACCGCTCATCTCAAAAACAACCATGTACGGACTATATCCTTGGATTACGACTTCTGCTTTATAGGATTTTCCAGCTTTCGCGACAAAACAGGAAAACAAATTTCGAGGCGAGCTCCCATAGCTATAAAGAGCTTGAATATTTCTCCTACCAGGCCTAATTAAAACTTCGGAGGGATATCTACACCCGTTGGCATAGGTGGTCATAGGGCGTATGGTTGCCCTTGCATCAATAGCAGTGAACAGAACCATAGGCTCGCCAGACCCGCATGTTGTTGACACCTTACTTCCAATTCCCTGTAGATAAGCACGCTCCGTCATGGACAGCTCTCCTTCATAGGCCTTATAAACATCTAGCGATGTACAGCCTTGAAGAAAAAACAGCGTCAGCAAAGCAATAATCCTTTTCACGACTCCCTCCTTTAGTCCGATTCACCTGCGATACAACGCTTACCTAACTCTCCTGGCACGGGCTCTGATCCCGGTATTCCACCGACTTGCTCCCCAGTCGCTTGATCTTCCAGCCATAGCCGGACTCCACTGCCTTGAAGATCATGTCGCATCACGTACGTATCTCCCCCTTTCGCATCCACCCACACAGGAGTGTAAGCCCTGTAAGTTCCGACATTATAAATATATCTTTCAAACAAAATACCGATGTAATGTATTCCCTCAGAAACCTTCGCCTCACGCGCTGTCGATGACAAGCCAATTTGATTTTTAATAATCTCCCCATCAACACACGCGATTGTCGCCGCTCCCGGGTTCTGAAGACGCTCTCTATATGTCGTAGAAGGCATTGTAATTCTAGCAAACTGATCTGGTGGCGTGCCCTCCGGCACGCCCTCATAGGGTGCCGACACGCACCCTACAACTCCACTGAGCAAAATGAGCATGACTCCAACTCTCTTAAACATCTTTCCCACCCCTTCACTTTATTAAAAATTTGACACCAACCACTTCTCAGCCATTACTATCCAGCAAGTTATTCACTTAACTCCTAGCTTCAAATTTTCCTATCACTCCTGCAATCAGCCAGGCGTAACAATTAAATATTATGCCCGGTTAGCTGCCTCCCCTAGTCCTGGTTAATGATGCACAGCAACCCACTCGCGGCAGTCGCTCAGGTTTCCACATGGAAATCGACATGCGTAGGTACTTGCGGAGACTCATGCGCTCCTGCTGGCGGCGCAGGGTCTCGTCCGGCGTGGGCTCCTGCGCCCACAGCACAGCGGGCCAGCTCAGCGCCAGCAAGGCGGGTAGAAAGAAATGGCGGGTAAAACTGCGTTCCCTGCCGACGGTCCTGCTGCCGGTTGCCTGCGTAAGGCAGCCGACGGTTCCCTGTCGTACGGCGTCCATTGCACCACTGTCTATATCGTTTGAGTGTTATGACCGGACCCGGCACTGCTTGCTGTCCGCTCTAAGGTGGCGGGACTGGCGGAGTGCCGGGTTGAAGGAGTTATCGGCCGTCATAGCGCCAGCTTTAGGGTTAAGCCCATGGCGCTTAATGCCCTGACCGTTCCGTCATGACATTGCTTGTCAGGAGTTTGAAAAGCCGTAGCACCGACGTTGGACATCCCACACTCAACCTTCCCCCGCTCCATAACTGGATTACGCTTAATGCAGAGAGTGGAACTGGTAGAGGTGTTGCCATGGCGGAGGGCAGCAGCGCTAGCCAACTGATTCGACTTCACGAGATTCGCAGGGCTTGCAGCGCATGCAGCCTGCGCGAGCTCTGCTTGCCGGTCGCCCTGAACCACAAGGACACCGAGGAGCTGGATCGTATCGTCGAGCGTAGCCGTCCTCTGAGAAAGGGAGAGAAACTATGCCGTCCCGGCCAACCCTTCAGCGCCATCTATGCCGTGCTCAGCGGCAGCCTGAAGAGCAGCTTGCTGGGCCGCAGTGGCGATAGTCAGGTCATCGCTTTCCACCTGCCGGGAGAATTGATTGGGCTGGACGCCATCGGCACCGGGAGCCATCCCAGCACCATCGAGGCACTGGAGACTACCAGCGTATGCAAGATCCCTTTTTCGCAACTGGAGGCTCTCGCGCGCAAGCTTCCCGGGCTTCAACATCAACTGCTCCGTGTCATGAGCAAGGAGATCTTCGGCGAGCATGAGCTGTTGCAAGTGGTGTCTCGGCGAACGGCTGAGCAGCGCCTGGCCATCATGCTGCTTAACTTGAGTCAGCGCTTCGGCCGACGCGGCCTGTCGCGAACGCGATTCCGCCTATCCATGTCCCGTCTCGACCTAGGCAATTATCTTGGGCTTGCTCCGGAGACGACGAGCCGTACGTTTCGGCGCTTCGTCGACCAGGGTCTGCTCAGGGTCACCGGAAAGGAGATCGAGCTGCTTGACCTTCAGGCGCTGCATGGCCTGACGAAAGAAGACAGCGATAACCCTCGCCATGCCAGGCGCTGTTGATGGTTTATGGCACGGGGCGGGCAACGCAGCTCCCCGTGCCGTTGTTCGCCTACTTGATATCGAGCCTGCGCCGAGGAACCTCCTTGACCTTCGGCAGCTTCAACTCCAGCAGGCCGTTATCGAATCTGGCCTCGGCCTTTTCAGCGTCGACTTCGCAAGGCAGGGCAACCGTGCGCTCCACGCTGCCATGGGAGATTTCACAGCGGTAGTACTCGCCGCTTTCTTCCTTGGATTCCTTGTGGCTCTCTCCCTTGATCGTCACGGTGCTATCAGTGACCGAGACATCCAGATCCTCACGCGCCATACCGGGAAGCTCGGCACGTATCACGACCTCTGCATCCCGATTGATGACATCCACCTTGGGGATACGGGACCCGGCGGCCAGCCGCTCGAAAACCGGCAGGTCCCAGCGCAGCGGGTGCCCCCATCCTCGCTCGAGAAAGCGATCGAACATGCGGTCCAGTTCGCGAAACGGGCTCATTTCCTGGGAACGTGCGGACGACGGTGCAGCAGTATCACCGGCGGTTGGGGTAATGTCCCTGACTTTTTGCTTGGCCATGGCAGTCGCTCCTTTCGAGGCACGCAGACGCCTCGAACGCGGTAATAGTGTCGGTAGCTCTTGCGGCCTGGCTTCCTGCGGTCACCTCCCGAAGGAGCAGGCCACGATAGAAAGCTAGGACGGAAACGGCCCGCCAGAGTTGATGCGCATCAACAAACCAATATCTATTTGCTACCTCGAATCGAAGCTGACCTGCTCAGCTCGCCGATTACCCTGCGACACTCCACCGCTCCTATTCCCGAGTGAAACGGTCGGGAATTGATCTACGACAAGGATGTTTTCGCCAGAGTGCGGCACATTGGGACATGCCAAACGCGGGCGAATCGGTCGCCTGCCAGCCGACCCGCCAGGAGGTGGCCATGACCTCAAACTCCGCGACCCTTCCTTCGAATGCCACCCAGGCCGACGAGCGCGGCACCAAGCTCGCCGCGGTGGTCTACATTCTCTTCCTCGGCAGCGTGCTGGCCGTGGTCACGGCGCCGGTGGGCGTGCTGCTGGCCCACTTGCGCCGGCGCCATGTCGCCGACTGGGTCGCCACTCACCTGCAGTTCCAGATCCGCACCTTCTGGCTCGGCATCGTCGGCGCAGGGCTCTGCCTGGCAGCCTGGCACGCGCTGGGACTGGTCGGTGCTTCCGCGTGGGCGCCCTGGGCGCTGGGCTACGGCTTCTTTACCGCCTGCCTGATCTGGATGGTGGGGCGCTGCGGGGTGGGCATTCATCGGCTGATGGCGGGTCGCGCCATCGACGCCCCGCGCAGCCTGTGGCTCGGCGGTGCCCGCGTGAGCCTGCATGACTGACCCCAGCCCAACCCGTACTTTGCCCAACCCGGGCTGGGGGCCGCTCTCCACCCTGCCCGGCAACCCGCTGATGTGGGTGCTGATCCTCAGCGAGGTGGTGGTCTTCACCGCCTTCTTCGCGCTTTATGCCTGGCACCGCGTCGGCGACGTCACCGGCTTCAACGCCGCCCAGCGTGAGCTCGATCCGCTGATGGGCGGACTCAATACCCTGGTGCTGCTCACCAGCGGACTGTGCGTGGCGCTGGCCGTGGAGGCGATCAGCGCCGGTGGGCGGCGCCGAGCGCGCCGGTGGCTGGCGGCAAGCATGGGACTCGGCGCGCTGTTCTGCGTCATCAAGATCGTGGAGTACGCGGGCAAGTTCTCCGCCGGCATCACCCCCGAGACGCATCTGTTCTTCGGCTACTACTACGGCCTGACTGCTTTCCACTTCGCCCATGTGCTGTTCGGCCTGGGGCTGCTGGCGCTGGTGAGCTGGCGCACCTCGACCGAGAACATCGAGACGGCGGCGGCCTTCTGGCACATGGTCGATCTGATCTGGATTCTGCTCTATCCCTTGATTTACCTATTACGCTGAAGGCTCTTTGTTTCGCTGAAGGCTCTTTGTTTCGCTGAAGGCTCTCTCCCGAGGTGACCATGACCGCACTCCCCGGCACCCGCCGCCTGATCGTTACCTGGCTGATGCTGATGGTACTGACGCTGGTGGCGATGTTCTCCGCGCGCCTCGACCAGACCAGCTGGATGCCATTGCCGCTGTGGTCGGCGCTGCTGGTGCTCGCCGCCACCGGGTTCAAGGCCCAGCGGCTGCTGATGGTCTATCTCAACCTGCGCGCGTCGACACCGGCCTGGAAGGGTACCTTCGTCGGGCTGGTGCTGCTGACGCTGGCGCTGATCGGTGCCGGTTATGCAGCGCCGCGGCTGATCTGAGCCGCAGAGGCGCCAAACGACATCGCCCGGCCATTCGACCGGGCGATGCGATATCTTTCTAGCGATCAGTGTCGGGAGCGGTCGCGGGTCGTGGAGTGCGGCAGCGGCGGCGGGTTGCGTGCCCAGGCTTCCAGCACCCGGGCCAGGCGCATCATGCCGTAGACGATGACGGGGACGAGCAGCATCAGCCCGACGCCCCAGTCGCGGTTGTTGATCAGCCAGGCGATCGGCAGCACCACCGCAAGGCCGATGGCGAGCCCGATGGCGACGGCGATGACGAGACGGGGGTTTGCCATGAGCTTGCCTCCTCAGGAACCGATGATTTGACGATAGATGCCCGGTAGCGCCAGCGACAGGTGCTCGGGCCGGTTGACGATGGCGTAGCTGCCACGGCCGAACAGGTGCGGTACGTAGCGGTGCCCCTCGCTGTCGACGGTGACGCCGAACACCCTCACCTCCTGCTGACGCGCCTCGAGCACTGCGCGGCGGGTGTCCTCGATGCCGTAGCGCCCTTCGTAGTAGTCGGTGTCGTTGGGCTTGCCGTCGGTCAGCACCAGCAGCAGACGGTGGCGATTGGGGCGCTTGGCGAGTTCCTGGGTCACGTGGCGGATCGCCGGCCCCATGCGCGTGTAGTGGCCGGGCTTGAGCGCGGCGATGCGCCGCCCCACGCGGTCGCCCATGGGCTCGTCGAAGCCCTTGAGCGTATTGACCCACACCTTGTGGCGACGGTGCGAGGTGAAGCAGTGGATGGCGTAGTCGTCGCCGCAGCCGGCCAACCCGTGCCCCAGCACCAGCAGCGCCTCCTTCTCGACGTCGAGCACGCGCCGGTCCTCGAGCCAGGCCTCGGTGGAGAGCGAGACGTCGATCAGGATCGACACCGCCAGGTCGCGGGCCTGCTGGCGCGCCGCCAGATAGAGCCGGTCGCTCGATTCGCCGGTGGCCGCCAGGTCGCAGCGCGAGCGGATCACCGCGTCCATGTCGAGTTCGGTGCCGTCGAGCTGGCCGCGCAGGATCTCGCGCCGCGGGCGCAGCGCCTCGAACTCGCGACGCACCTTGCGGATGCGCCGCCGGGTGGCTTCGTCGGGCTCCCACTGCTCGCCCTCCTCGCTCTGCACGTCGCTCAGGACCACGCAGTGGTCGGGCAGGTAGATCTGCTTGCGGTGGTGCCATTCGGGGTAGGTGTGGCGCCCACTCAGGCGTCCGCCGCTGGCTTCGTCGGGGGCCAGGTCGAGGTCGAGCTTGAGTCGCGAGGCGGCCTGCTTGCGGTTGGGGCTGAGCACGATCTCTTCGATCTGGTCGGCGGCCTCCTTGGCCGTCTCCTCCTCCTCGTCCTCGACGTGGCGGTTGAGGTTCACCATCTCGGCCCAGGAGAGCATCTTCTCAGAAGCGTTGAGCATCAGCGGGTCATCGCGGTCGGCCTGGTCCTGCTCGCGGCGATCGGCCTTGCGCTTGCCGCCATCGTCGCTCTGCTGGTCGCGCCGCACGGCGATGTCGGAATCGTCATCGAGGGCCTCGCGTTCGCCGTCACGGGTGCCCAGCGCCACCACATCGCCCCACAGCGGCACCGGCAGCGGCGGGCGATAGTCGCGCGGGGCGCGGAAGACATCCAGCGGCAGGCTAGGATCGAGGATGGCCTCGTGCATGGCGAGCGGCCAGCCGGCCTGGGGCATCGGGCCGCCCAGTTGGGCGAGCAGCGCCGATTCGAGCGCGGCTTCCATGGGCGGCAGGCGCTTGCGCTGCGGGCGCACCGCGAGCAGCGCCTGGCACAGGCGGGCATGGCGTTCGGCCAGCCCCGGGAAGCGTTCGAGCACCGCCTGGGTGGTCCGGCGGGCAACACGCAGCGCCTGCAGGTCACGCTGCAGCGGGTCATCGGGCCTGGCCGGCAGCTCGCCCAAGGCGAGGTACGCGGTCAGCCACAGGTAGAGGTCGCGGTTGAGCTCGGCTTCGGGAAACAGGCCGATGCGCGGCGGCAGCAGCAGATGCTCCTCGTCGCGGCGGGCCTGGTCCAGCGGCTCCTCGTCCAGCCCCAGTCGCTGGCGCAGCGACAGCCGGTGACTCGAGTTGCGACGGGCGATGGCCGCCACTTCGACGCCGGACTCGCCGCCGCCGCAGCGGAAGAACACGCTGAGCATGTTGCGCAGCGAGTCGAGGCGTACCGCCGCCTCGGGATGGTCGGGGTAGCTGGCCGCACTGGAGGCCCAGCGGTGCCAGCGGCGACCGACAAACTCCTCGACCTCAAGAAAATCCAGCATCTTCAGCCTCCCGGGGAACCTCTGACATTGCAGCTCAGTTAACCGCTGGAGCTTTTCCGAGGGCAGATCTCCGCGAAGGCGCTGTGAACCCGTCCCTGGGCGCTACTTTTGCCATCCATGGCAAAAGACCTTCGCTGCGATCTGCCCTCGGCGCCCCAGCTTGGCAGAGTGTGTGCTTACCCAAATGTCGCCCTGATGGCTTCCATCAGGCCTTGCTGAACGTCCTGGTCGTCCGACAGCGGCTCGACCAGGGTGGCGCAGGCGGCATCGAGGATCGGCATGCCGGCGTTGATCAGCGTGGCGCAGTAGACCAGCAGGCGCGTGGAGACGCCCTCCTCCAGGTCCTGCCCCTTCATGGCGCGCAGGCTGGCGGCCAGGTTGACCAGCGCGGCGCAGCGGTCATAGGCCAGGCCACTCTCGCGGGCGACGATCTCGCACTCCACCTTGGGCGGCGGGAAATCGAACGACATCGCCACGAAGCGCTGCCGGGTGCTCGGCTTGAGCGACTTGAGAATGTGTTGATAGCCGGGGTTGTAGGAAACCACCAGCATGAAATCGTCGGGTGCCTCGAGCAGCTCGCCGGTGCGCTCCAGCGGCAGCAGGCGGCGATCGTCGGTCAGCGGGTGCAGCACCACGGTGACGTCCTTGCGCGCCTCGACCACTTCGTCGAGATAGCAGATGCCGCCCTCGCGCACGGCGCGGGTCAGCGGGCCGTCGACCCAGCGGGTCTCGCCGCCCTGCAGCAGGTAGCGGCCGGTGAGGTCGGCGGCGGTCAGGTCGTCATGGCACGACACGGTGAACAGCGGCCGGCCGAGTTTCGCCGCCATGTGGCTGACGAAGCGCGTCTTACCGCAGCCGGTCGGTCCCTTGAGCAGCAGCGGCAGGCGCTGTTGATACGCCTGCTCGAACAGGGCGCACTCGTTGCCGACCGGCTCGTAGTAGGGCAGTTCCTGCTCGAAATTTTGGGCGGAAGCGGTAGCGATATGGGACATGGGCGTCACTCCGGGGAAGGGCTCGATGGGGCGCTTGCACGCCCCATCGAGTGACGGTCACTCAGTAGCGGCCAGGGGCCGGCTGCTCGCGGGCACTTGCTCGCGCACGGGACCGAAGAACGAGTAGATCAGCATGATCGCGGCGACGGTCACGGCCACGCCGGTACCCAGGCGCATGATGAAGAACAGGTCGAGCTGGCTCTGCACCTGCATGTAGTTCATGCCCAGCACCCGCTGCAGGTGGGTCTGTACCACACCGGCGAAGGTCAGGGTGAAGGTCATGAAGCACATGGCGGAGGTCATGATCCAGAAGCCCCACATGTTGAGCACCTGGTTGTAGGGCTGGCTGCGACGGATCTGCGGCATGGCGTAGGTCATCACGCCCAGGATCAGCATCACGTAGGCGCCGTAGAAGGCCAGGTGGCCGTGCGCGGCGGTGAGCTGGGTGCCGTGGGTGTAGTAGTTGATGAACGACAGGGTGTGCATGAAACCCCACACGCCGGCGCCGAAGAAGGCAATGGTCGGACAGCCCAGTGCCCACAGCATGGCCGCCTTGTTGGGGTGATTGCGGCTGCCCTTCCAGAACATGTAGAAGGCGAACACCACCATGGCGAAGAACGGGATCACCTCAAGGGTCGAGAAGATGCTGCCGATGGGCTGCCAGTAGCTCGGCGCGCCGATCCAGTAGTAGTGGTGGCCGGTACCCAGCAGGCCGGAGAACAGCGACAGGCCGACAATGACGTAGAGCCACTTCTCGATGACTTCGCGGTCGACGCCGGACATCTTGATCAGCAGGTAGCCCAGCAGCGAGGCCATGATCAGCTCCCACACGCCCTCGACCCACAGGTGCACGACCCACCACCAGTAGAGCTTGTCCACCGCCAGGTTGGAGGGGTTGTAGAAGGCGAACAGCCAGAACACCGCCGCCAGCCACAGGCCCAGCATCAGCACCAGGTTGATGGCGGTCTTGCGCCCCTTGAGCAGGGTCATGCTGGTGTTGAACAGGAAGATCAGGTACGAGATGGTGATCAGCACCTTGATCCAGAACGGCTGCTCGAGGAATTCACGCCCCTCGTGGATGCCGAACTGATAGCCGACCAGGGCCGCCGCACCGGCGAAGGCGAAGATCGCCAACTGCAGGTAGGCCAGGCCCGGGCTGTGGATTTCCTGCTCGGCCTCTTCCGGCATCAGGTAGTAAGTACAGCCCATGAAGCCGATCAACAGCCACACGATCAGCAGGTTGGTATGGCTGACGCGCATGATGTTGAACGGCATCAGCTCGGCCAGGAAGTGGGGGGAAACATAGACCGTCGCCGCCAGCAGGCCGAAGACGATCTGCAGGGCGAACAGGGCCATGGCCACGGCGAAGAATGGCAGGGCCACCTTCTGGGTTTCGTATTTCATCGTTTCGTTCTCCTTGCCTCAACCCGGATTCACCGCATCAGCCGGCGGGGTGCGGGGGCCAGTTCTGGTCGTCGATGGAGTCGGTCCACTGGAGGAAATCGATCAGCGCGGTCATCTCCTCGTCGGTCAGGTCGAAGTAAGGCATCTGGCGACGTCCCGGAGCACCAGTCGGCTGGGCGCGCATCCAGGCAGTGATTGCCATGCGTGCCCCCTCCGGGTTGGTATGGCCGCCATAACGCTCCCAGACGTTGGCCAGTTCGGGAGCGAAATAGGCGCCCTCGCCCATGATGCTGTGGCAGTTGATGCACATGTTCTCTTCCCACACGTGCTTGCCGAGCTCGACGGACTCGGTGAGCCCCCCCTTGTCGGTGGACTTGGTCACCATGTACCAGTGGCTGTGTGCCGTCAGTGCAGTGAACAACAGGAAGAAGAACAGCGAACCGCCATAGAAGATATTGCGGGCCGCCGCCTTGGTGAGGCCTTCGGTCATGGCCATCCCCCCTTGCTAGTGTTGGCTTGCCTACGGGACCTGCGACCGAGGTCGGCGTCCCACCCCTCTTAAAGATGCATTCATTTTGCATCTTTAGATTAGCAGCCCCGGCCGGTCGCAGACATTGACCCTGGTCAATGCGCTGGTGAAGAGAGCAGCAGGCGGCGGAAACAGCGGGCTAGGACGGGCTGCGTCCCAATGTCGCACGGCGGGTCGAGGCACCCGCCGAGAGGGACAGGGAGGGAAAGTCGGGCAACGCGCAGCACCTACCTAGCGCCTGGCGTCGGTGATGTCCTCGATCCAGGTAAGTGCCGCCACGCCGGCCGGCAGCCCCAGGGTGGGAATCGCCAGCATGGCCACCTGCTTGAGCGCTTCGGGCTCGATGCCCTCGTCGAGGGCGCGGCGCATATGAGAGTGCACGGCCCCCTCGGAGCCGCCGCCTACGGCCAGCGCCAGCTTGACCAGACGCCGCGTACGGTCGTCCAGCGGACCGGCCTCGGCGCACGCCTTGCCCAGCGAGGCGTAAGCACGCCATACCTCGGGATAGTCGTCGGCGACCTTGCCGGCACCAGAGGGTAGTTCGTGATTGGCCATGCGATGTTCCTCATCTTGTCGTGAATGGTTCAGCCGGCCTTCAGTATAGAAGCGGCCCACGCGAAAAAACCTCCCTCTGCCAACGCCGCGGCGCCAAGCGCTAGAAAGGAAGGAAGAACAGCGCATCCTTGGTCACGGCCGTCCCCAGCATGTAGGCGAATACCATGATCGCGGCCAAGGCCGCCAAGCCGCGGGTCTTCGGCGTTCGCCCGCGCTTGATCGCCACCGTGCCCAGCAGGATGTAGCCGAACAACGCCAGGAGCTTGGCGGCAAGCCAGGGGTGCTGGTGCGGCCACATCGACAGCATCGTCATCAAGGTAAGGCCGAGCACCAGCAACAGGGTGTCGTTGACGTGAGGCAGGACCCTGACCCAACGCCGCTGCAGCAGCGTGACCTCGCGTACCGACCACCAGGCCCGCACGAGGAAGAAGGCAATGCTCAGCACCGCGGTGGTCATGTGCAGGTGCTTGATCAGGGCGTAGTGTTCGATCATCGACTGGCTCCGGCTATCCCTCCTGCCCGTCCACACGGGCACGCATTAGCGGTAGCGTATAGTGAAACAGGAAGATGAGATAGGCGATGCACCAGAACAGGATGCTCAGGTTGTAGATCCAGTGGGTGATCTGCGGGAAGGCGGCGAGTACGGGTGAGCGCAGCAGGGCGGCGGCGAACATCAGCCCCAGCCCCACGCCGATGCCCGGCAGGGTACGGATGGTACGCCCGGTATGGCCGAGCGACACCCGCGCCATCATCGCCAGCATCATGGAACCGATGCCGCCGATGGCCAGGGCGTGCACGGCGAGTTCGACGCGAAACGCCCCCAGCAGTGCCATGGCCCACATCGCCAGGCCCACCGAGACGAAGGCATAGCTCAGGTGCAGCCCCCACAGCAGCGGCTCATGCAGCGTACGATACCCTTCCCAGCGCGCCAGGCGCACGAAGCTGGCGCCCGCCGCCACCAGCATCACCACGGCTTGCAGCACCGCAGGCACCGCCAGGCCGAACAGAACGACGAGCTGCAGCACCACCACCGCCACTACCGAGGCCAGGGTCAGCTTCTCCAGCCGCGGGATCGGCGCCGGCTGCGGCCGCCCCAGCTTGCGTGACGTGAAGAAGGGGATCACCCGGCCACCGAGGAGTACCATCAGCACGGCGATCAGCAGCACCGCCAGGTAAGCGCCCTCACGGATCCACTCGACCTTGCCCTGGGCCACGCCGAGATGCATTGCCAGGTTGGCCGTGGCCAGCAGCAGCATGACCGGGACGAACATCAAATTGCGCCACAGCTTCACCGCCAATACCAGGCGCGCCATGACCAGCGCCGCCAGCGGCAGGAAGGCCAGGTCAATGGTTGCCAATAGCCAGGTCGGCAGCCCCATGGGATACGCCAGCGTAAGCCGTGCCGCCAACCATAGCGCCACCAGCCCGAGCAGCGGCGCACCGCTCACGCTCTTGCGTCCGGTCCAGTTCTGCACGGCCGTGAGCAGGAACCCGACCACCACGGCGGCACCGAAGCCGAACAGCATCTCGTGCTGGTGCCACCACATCAGCCCGCCGTGGGGGCGCAGCAGGATGTCGCCGTGCCAGAAAGCGAACCACACCACCATCGCCAACACGCTGAACAGCGCGGCCAGCAGGAAGAACGGACGAAAGGCCAGCCGGGCCAAGGGCAGGCGCGGCTGGCGGTCAACGGGAGAGGAAGTATTCATGGCGCAATACCCGACTTGAATGCTTGGACAAAGCCATTATGCGGGCGCACACCGGGTGCCGTCATGACAAGTATCAAGAATGCTTCTTTCTTCTGGGAGCGCTGAGTGCTGTCGCGAGCGATGATAGGCTGGCCGCTGCCGGAGCACAGCATCCGGAGTTGACTGGCTGCTCAATGAGGAATACGACGGTCCGACGTTTCGGCACCGCCAGCGGCCAGGATATCGAGAGCAGCAAGCAATCAGTGCTTCCTAGTGGCTGGTGCCTTCCTCGTATTGTGTCTTGTTCCACACGTTGTACTTGCCCGAGGGCTTTCTCATCGGCATGCGCCCCAGTTCCTCCAGCGTGTCGGCATCGAGCCACAGCAGGTAGCCGTCGTCGTCCCAGATGCTCAGCAGCAGCGTCTCGCCGCGGCGGTCGAACTCGACGTGGGCGGCGGTCTTGCCCGGCTCGGGGATCAGCGTCTCGACGATCTCCAGGCTCTGCTTGTCGATCACGTGGATGCGGTCGTGGTTGGGGCCGAAGAAGACGTCCACCCAGGCGTAGGGCGAGTTCTCGTGGCTGCGCATGAAGAAGCCGGGACCGTCGGTCTCGATCTCGGTGATCAGCGACCAGTCGCTCATGTCGAACACCGAGACCTGGCCCTTGTCGATGTGCGGCATCGCCATCACCCGGCGGCCGTCGAGCTCCCAGGTAATGCCGGCCCCCAGGTGCGGCATGCCCTCGAGCGGCAGGTCAGCCACCTTGGCCTCGCTGTCCAGATCGAAGACCTGGCCGCCCTGACCGCCGCGTGCTGCTCCCACCAGGTAGCGATATTCGGGGTCGAAGAAGAAATCGTCGAGGTAGTCCGGTGCCGCCATGCGGTGCAGGGCGAAATCCCCGACCAGCGCCTCGTCGCCCGCGGCGCGCTCCTCGGGCCAGCGGATCTCCCAGACCTCGGGAATGTCCTTGAGTGCCACCACGAAACTGTTGCGTGGCGGCGCGGTGTAGACGGCGCTGACCCGCGAGGTGTCGCCATCGAGGCCCTCCACCGGGATGGACGCGATCAGCTCGAGGTTGCGCGCATCGAGCAGTACCAGGCTGTGCGGCAGGTAGTTGCCGGCCAGCACGTAACGGCCATCGGCGGAAACGGCAATGTTGCGCATGTTGATGCCGGCGCGTACCTCGGCGGTGACCTCGAGGTTGTAGATGTCGTACTTGGTCACCCAGCCGTCGCGGGAGCCGAAGTAGACGTAGCGGCCGTCGGGCGAATACTTGGGACCACCATGCAGGGCGTAGCGGCTGGGAAAACGGGCGATGCGCTCGAAGCGGTCGCCGTCGAGCAGGCTGACGTGGTGATCGCCGATCTCCACCACGAGGAAGAGATTCTTGAGGTCCTCGACTTCGAATACCGGTTCGTCGGGGAGCGTCCCCTGATAATGGTTGACCACGTGACTGGCGAGGATGTCTTCCTCCGTCCAGCTCGGTTCGACCTCGGGCCTGGCATAGATCCACTCGGCCAGGGCGTCGACCTCGGCCTCGTCGAGCAGCGCGCCGAAGGCGGGCATCTGAGTCGCGGGACGACCGTCACGGATTACCTCGACGGCTTCGGCCGGCTTCAAGCGGGAGAGATTGTCGGGCAGCAGCGCAGGGCCGATGCCGCCTAGCCGGCCGATACCATGGCAGGCGGCACAGTGCTGGTGATAGAGCATCCCGGCGTCGGGCTCATCGGCCAGCAGCGGCACGCCGGGAAGGGCCATGCTCAGTAACATCGCGATGCACGAACGGAAGGGCTTCACAGCGCCACCCTCCCCATGGCCATGGGCGGTTCGACATCGCTAACGGCGCGGCTCAGCCGCGTCATGCCGGGTGCCAGGGTATCGGCCAGGCGCACCACCTCGCCCACCACGATCAGCGTCGGTGGCCGGAATTCCTCGCGCCGGATGGTGTCGACCAGTTCCCCCAGGGTGGTCAGGACATGGCGCTGCTCAGGCGTGGTGCCGCGCTCTACCAGGGCGACCGGGTGCAGCGCCGGCAGCCCGTGGCGCTGCAGTTCGCGGCTGATCAGCGCGGCATTGGCCAGGCCCATGTAGAACACCGTGGTATGGTGCGGTACCGCCAAGGCGGCCCAGTCCAGCGCCAGCTCGCCGTCGGCCTTGGCGTGGCCGGTGACGAAGGTGACGCTCTGGGCATGATCGCGGTGAGTGAGCGGAAACCCCGCATAGCTGGAGCAACCCGAGGCCGAGGTGATGCCCGGCACCACGCGAAAGCCAACGCTGGATTCGATCAGGTATTCCGCCTCCTCGCCCCCGCGGCCGAAGATATAGGGATCACCGCCCTTGAGGCGCAGCACGCGCTGGCCCTCGCGTGCCAGCTTGACCAGCAGGGCATTGGTCTCCTCCTGCGGCAGGGCGTGGTGGCTGGAGGCCTTGCCCACGTAGTAGCGCTTCGCCTCGGGACGGGCCAGGGCCAGCACCTCGGGCGACACCAGGCGGTCGAAGACCAGGCAGTCGGCCTGCTGCAGCAGCGCCAAGGCGCGTAGGGTCAGCAGTCCCGGATCGCCGGGACCGGCGCCGACGATGGCAACCTCGCCGGGCGCCAGCGGCGCTTCGTCGAGGGCGAAACGGAAGTGTCGCGAATGGCAGTGTGTGGTCATGGTCGGCCTCTCCCCGAAGCGTCAACGCGATCTTGGCAGTCGTTTTTCTATGCAGAATTCGTTCGTCGGCACGCGTTCGTGTCAGAGCTCTATGGCCTGAATGGCATCGAAAGGAGCTGCCACGCGACGCTGACAGCCCTGCTCGACGCCGATCTCCGCGTTGCTCAGGTAGCAGCCGGGATCCTCCTCCCAGGGGTCGCCGGTCACCTTCCACGCCCGCACCCGGGTATTGCCGTTGCAGATGGCAAGGAAGCGGCACTCGGCGCAGCGTCCCTTGAGCGGCCGAGGGCGCTGGCGGAATCCCTGCATCAGGGCATCCTGGCTGTCGCGCCAGATTTCCGAGAACGGACGCTGGCGCACGTTGCCGAGATCGTGGTCCCACCAGAAGGTATCCGGGTGCACCGTGCCCAAGTTATCGATATTGGCGATGAACTCGCCCGAGGCGTTGCCGCCCCACTGGATCAGGCGCTGCTCCAACGCCTCGGCCTGATCGGGAAAGTGCTCGCGGGCCCACATCAGCAGGAAGGGGCCGTCGGCGTCGTTGTTGCCGGTGACGTATTCGCGCTCGACGCCGCGCTCGAGTTCGGCCCGACAATGATCGAACAGCCGGCTCATGGCGTCGCGGGTCATCTGGTACCAGGCGTCCTGCTTGCGGTGCCGATGGCCGCGCCCACCGTAGTTGAGGTGCGAGAGATAGAACTTGTCGACGTCGTGCTCGTCGATCAGCGCCAGGATGGCGTCGAGCTGTTCGTAGTTCTGCTGGGTCAGGGTGAAGCGCAGTCCGACCTTGATGCCGTGCTGCTTGCACAGCTTGACCGCATGCATGGACTCGCGAAACGCCCCCTGGCGACGGCGAAACTCGTCGTGGGTGGCCTCGAGACCGTCGATGCTGATGCCCACGTAGTCGTAGCCGCACTCGGCGATACGGTCGATGTTGCGCTCGTCGATCAGGGTGCCGTTGGTGGAGAGGCCGGTGTAGATGCCGAGCTCCCGGGCGCGCCTGGAGATCTCGAAGATGTCGGGACGCATCAGCGGCTCGCCGCCGGAGAGGATCAGCGCAGGCACCCGGAACTGCTTGAGGTCATCGAGAACGGTAAAGGCCTCCTCGGTGGAAAGCTCGCCCTTGAAGTCGATGTCCGCCGACACCGTATAGCAGTGCTTGCAGGTCAGGTTGCAGCGCCGGATCAGGTTCCATATCACCACCGGCCCGGGGGGCTTGCGGACGGGAGGTGGAGGAGTCGGCTCGAGCAGCGACTTGACGTAGCGGGTGACGCGAAACATGCAAACCTCCTCTGGCGCGAGGCAAGCCTCAGCGCGGCGGGACGGGCCGGCGGCCGAGCCGCAGGCCGGTCTTCTTGAGAATCCGGGAGCTGTAAAGGATGCGGTGGTCGCGACAGGCATCGCCGAGTCGCTCGCGCAGCGCCTCGGCCTGGCGCTCGACCTCTTGGCGCTCATGTCCGTGAAGCATGACGAACAGGTTGTACGGCCACTCTGGCAGGTGGCGCGGTCGCCGGTAGCAATGGCTCACGCCGGGCACGGCGGCGATCTCTCGTCCCAGGCGCTCGACATGGGCGTCGTCGACGTCCCAGACGCTCATGCCATTGGCCACGTAGCCCAGGCGGTAGTGATTGGGCACCGCGGCGATGCGGCGGATGACACCGGTCTCGACCATGCGCTGCATGCGTAAGCGCACCTCGTCCGCGGCCATACCTAGCGGGCCGCCTACCGCCCCCCAGGGATCCGGCACCAGCGGCAGGCCGGCCTGGGTCGCCAGGACGATGGCGCGATCGCGCTCATCCAGGCCATTCGCCGCTGCCTCAAACAGGGAGGTGGAGACGGACATGGAATTCCTCCTGCTTGGGCATGTTGAAGACCGCGAGGCCGGTGACGGTCTCGATCTCGCCGATAACCTCGGCGATGCGCTCTGGAGTTTCGGTGGCCAGCACGAACCACATGTTGAGGCGATGCTCGCGGCGGTAGTTGTGCGCTACCTCGGGAAAGGCATTGACCAGCACGGACACCCGTTCGAAATCGGCCTCCGGCACCGCCAGCGCCGCCAGGGTCAGCCCGCCACCGAGGCGCTCGGCGTGGTACATGGGGCCGAAGCGACTCAGTACGCCGGCCTCGAGCAGCCGCTCCAGGCGGTAGAGCAGCTCGCCTTCGGAGAGCGCGAGTTCGGCGGCCACCGCGGCATAGGGCGACGCCACCAGCGGCAGGCCCGCCTGCAGGCGATTGACGATGCGCCGGTCGGCATCGTCGAGTTCGGTCTGTGCCGGGCGGGGTGTGCGCTCGACGCTCATGTTCGTTCCTCGCGGGTATAACGGCCGCCGCGCTGCTTGTAAGCCTTGCGACAGAACAGCACGCGGTGAGGCGTCTCCTGCAAGCCGTGGCGTCCGGCGATCTCATCGAGTGCCGCCAGCACCCGTTCGCGCCGGGTGCCGTGGATCATGCAGAACAGGTTGTAGGGCCACTCGGGCAGCCGCCGCCGACGGCGATAGCAAAGCGTCACCGCAGGCTCGGCGGCCAGTTGCCGGCCCACCTCGCTCACGTGCTCGTCGGGCAGGTCCCACACCACCATGGCATTGGCGCGAATGCCCAGGGCGTGATGGCGCACCACCAGCCCCATGCGCTTGATCAACCCCTCTCGCCGCCAGCGCTCGACCCAGGCCAGCACTTCGCCTTCGCTCATACCGCACGCCTCGGCGAGCGCCAGCCAGGGGCGCTCGGTCAACGGCAGACCGCGCTCCAGCAACGCCCTCAGGCGCCACGGTGCGGCCTCGTCCCGAGGGGTCATGGTCGTTGAGGTCGGTTGTGTCATGGCCCCCCCAGCTCGGCCCAGGGAATCGGGAATCCGAGGTCGATGTGGTAGCCCTCGACCATCGGCAGGCGCAGCAGCGGCCGCTCCAGCTCCTCCTCCAGCGCCTCCAGGCGTGCCTCGAGCTGCACCTCGTCGGCGGCCGTCATCACGAACCAGAGGTTGTAGTCGATGCCACTGACCTGGCCGTCGCGGGCCAGGTCTTCACGTGCCAGGTCTTCACGTGCGTAGTTGTGATTGACGCCCGGGGAGCGATTGATCGCCGCCGCCACCGCGTCGCACTCGGCCTCGGGCACGGCCACCGCCGCCAGCAGGCTGGCCCCGGCGCGGGCGTGGTCGAACACCGGTCCCACGCGACTCAACACTTCTCCCTGCTGAAGGGTTTGAAGACGCTCCAGCACCTCCGCCTCGCTCACGCCCAAGCGTTCGGCCATGGCGGCAAAAGGCCGGGTACAGAGCGGCAGGTCGCGCTGAAAGGCATCGATGAGGCGTCGGTCGAGTGCGTCGAGTTCGGCCATGGGCAGGTACCGGGCAGGACGAAGGAAGCATGATCTTAAGCGGTATCTTACATGCCACATCAGTCCCGAACGCCGTCATCGGACGTGCCGTTGACGCAAGTCAAAAGACCCGAGCGACTTGGCGGTCACTTGATGACGGTCAAGGCGACGACTGGTGCCGGGCGGGACACTGCGGCGACGGCCCGCTCCTGGCCAGGCCCATCGTCACGCTGCTGCACGAGGTTCGAGATGACAACGTCGGTTCTGAGGTCGCTGCTGTTCGCAGCCTTGGCCGTCCCGGCCCTGGCGAGCGACGAACTGCCTGGCCCTGAGCGTCAGGCCGAACTCGAGACCCTGCTCTACCAGGACTGCGGCTCCTGCCACGGCATGACCCTGCGCGGCGGCCTCGGCCCGGCGCTGCCCCGCGACCGCATGCAGGGCTTCAGCCCCGAGGCACTCGCCCACCTCATCCAGCACGGCATCCCCGGCAGCGCGATGCCGGGCTGGAAGGCCCTGCTCAGCGACGCCGAGGCGCGCTGGCTGGCCGACCACCTGCGCACCGACAACCGCCTGGAAACGCTACAGCGCGACTGACTCTGGAGATCGCCATGTCCCTTTCGTTCCCGTTGAAGCGCCTGCTCGCCACCGCGGGCCTGGCCCTGCTCGTCGCCGCCCCGGTCAGCGCCGAGACATCCGCCCCGGCCGCCGAGCTGCGCGGCACCGGCGATCTGGGCGTGGTGGTCGAGCGTGCCAGCGGCAGCGTGGCGCTGGTCGACACCACCCGCCGCGAGGTGCTGCGCCATGTCGAAGGCTTCGGCGATCTCTCCCACGCCTCGGTGAAATTCTCTCGCGATGCGCGCTACGCCTTCGTCTTCGGCCGTGACGGCGGGCTGACCAAACTCGATCTGCTCACCGGCGAGATCGCCGGGCGCGTCATCCAGTCGGGCAACAGCATCGGCGGTGCCATCTCGCAGGACGGTCGCTTCGTGGCGGTGGGCAACTACGAGCCGGGCGGGGTGAAGGTGTTCGATACCGAAACGCTGGAGCTGGTGGTCGACGTGCCGGCCGACTACGAGAAAGCCGACGGCACTATCGCCCAGGCCAAGGTGGTGGGAGTGGTCGATGCCCCCGGCAATCGCTTCGTCTTCAGCCTGTTCGAGGCCGGCGAGATCTGGACCCTGGACATGAGCGGCGACGAGCCGGTACTCGACAAGCATCGCGACGTGGGCCGGGAGCCTTACGACGCCCTGATCACCGGCAACGGGCGCTACTATATCGCCGGGCTATTCGGCGAGGACGGCATGGCCCTGCTCGACCTGTGGCACCCCGAGAACGGCGTGCAACGCATCCTGCCCGACTATGGCCGCGGCGAGGAACGCCTGCCGGTGTACAAGATGCCGCATCTGGAGGGCTGGGCGATGGCCGGCGACCTGGCCTTTTTCCCCGCCGTGGGACGCCACGAAGTGCTGGTGGCCGACAGCGACGACTGGTCGCTGGTCGGACGCATCCCGGTGCAGGGACAGCCGATCTTCGTCATGAGCCGCCCCGACGAGCGCCAGGTGTGGGTCACCTTCGCCCACCCCGACAACGGCCAGGTACAGGTGATCGACACCCAGACGCTGGAGGTGATCCAGACCCTCGAGCCGGGCGAATCGATCCTGCACAAGGAGTTCACCCCACGCGGCGAGCACATCTGGATCTCGGCCCGCGACAGCGATCAGGTCGTGGTCTACGACACGCGCACCTTCGAGGAACTGGCCAGGCTGCCGGCCGAATCACCTAGCGGCATCTTCTTCACCCATCGGGCCCACCAGATCGGGCTGTAGACAAATGCCTGCGCTAGCGAATCGCTGCGTTGCGCGGTGCGCGGAATCCTCACATATACCCCATATGCTCCGGTTCCTGTGCTCCGTGCGCCTTGCGCTTCATCTCGCTCGGCAATTTGTCCTGCGTTCATAGCTTGACAGGCTCTCGCCTCGCGACTAAATCAATAAAAACAACAACTTTTCCCTGACGCGAGAGCTTTCTTGATGGATATCAACCATCTGCTGCAACTGCCCTTCACCCATGAAGGCGGCTGGCAGCAACTGCGCCGCGAACGCCCCTCCCTCAACGCGCTGATCCTGCGCGTGGTGCTGCCGCTGTCGCTGCTGCCGCCGGTGATGCTTCACTACGCCATCCACCGGCATGGCGACGCCCTGCTGGAGGGCCTGGCCGAGCGCCCCTGGGCCATCATCGCTCCGGCGCTGCTCACCGCCGAGCTGCTCACCTTCCTGGTGATGGGCTGGCTGATCCACGGCGTGGCGCACGCCCACCGCCTACGACTTAGCCACCGCGACGCCTACTTCCTCGCCGCCATGGTGCCGCTGCCGCTGTGGTTCTCTGCACTGACGCTGTTCGTTCCCGACATGGCTTTCATCGTCTGCGGCGTACTGCTGGCGCTGATGCTGTCGTGCGGACTGGTCTACCACGGCCTGCAGGCGCTCGCCGAGCGCGAGGAAGACGACATCATGGTGATGTCGGCCACCTACGCGATCATCGCCTTCGGCCTGATGGCGTGGGGGGTCCTGCTGGCGCTGGTGTGGGCGCTGTAGGGACCTACCCTCGCAAGCGCACCAGAGATCCCTTCCGACATCCGTGTCAGGTGCGCCTTCGTGCCTGCCTCGCGCGCTTTTCGATGCTCCGCGTCCACACGACATGAGGAGTTTGCCTTGCTGCTGCGACAATTCGCCTCAGGTGAGCGAGCCCCATAAAAAGTATTTTACATACTTATTATAATTTTCCCGACGAAGGAGACCCTCATGCTCACCTCGCAGCAGGAGCAGCTCATCGAGGCTACCGCCCCGGTAGTGGCGGAGCACCTCGATGCCATTACCCGGCGTTTCTACCCGTTGATGTTCAGGCGCTACCCCGAAGTGGCCTCGCTGTTCAATGAGGCGCACCAGCAGAGCGGTGCCCAGCAACGGGCCCTGGCCGGCGCCGTATTGGCCTACGTGCAGCTGCGCCAGGATCCATCCCTGGCACGTGAAACCTTGTCGACCGTGGTGGAGAAGCACGTGTCGCTGGGCATTCAGCCGGACCAGTATCCCATCGTCGGCGAGTGCCTGATGGCCGCCATCGGCGAGGAGCTGGGCGACGCTCTGACGCCCGAGATCGTCGAAGCGTGGACCGCGCTCTACCAAGAGCTGGCCGGGCTATTGATCGAACTGGAGGATCGGCGGTATCAGGCTTTTGCTCTCAAGCCCGGCGGCTGGCGCGGTTTGCGTCGCTTCCGCATCGCGGCGATCCGGCAGGAGAGCGCGGTGATTCGCTCCTTCGTACTCGAGCCGGAGGACGGAGGCCCAGTGGCAGACCATGAGCCCGGCCAGTACATCGGCGTGCGACTCGGTATCGAGGGCGAAACGCTCTACCGCCACTACAGCCTCTCGGACCTGCCCAATGGGCGCACGTATCGGATCTCGATCAAGCGTGAGCCCGAGGGGCGAGCCAGCCGACATTTCCATGATGTGTTGAAGGTTGGCGATCGCGTGGATCTGCTGCCCCCGGCCGGGGAGCTGACGCTACAGGGCGGCAATGAGCCGCTGCTGATGATCAGCGGCGGAGTGGGTCAGACGCCGATCCTGCCGCTAGCTCGGCAGGCCCTGGCCAAGGGCAGGCAGGTAGTCTATCTGCATGCCGCCATCGACGCCGAGCATCACGCCTTCCGGCAGGAGGTTGCTGCGATGCGCGAAGCGCACCCCGCTAAGCTCAAGGTCGTCGCCATACACGAACATGGCGCAGATGCCGACCACTGCGGTCGCCTCGATCGTGAATTGTTGCGTCGCTATCTGCCTGATGCCACCACGCGTTGCTACTTTGTCGGCCCGCAAGGGTTCATGAGTACGGTCAACCAGGCACTGGCGGAGCTCGGCGTCGAGGAAGAACGTCGCCACTTCGAGCACTTCGGCCCAGCACGCCCGCTCGACGCCGCCTGAGGCTCAAGCCGACCTATGGGATGCCCTACCGGCATCCCGTTGCCCACCTCCTGCCGGATCAATGCGTGACCTACCGCTTTGCGGATCGCTGCGTGCCTTGCGGTCGATCCACCCCCAGTCGTCGAACAACACGTAGAGCGCCGGGATCGCCACCAGCACCAGCACGGTGGCGCTGAGCAGCCCGAACACGACCGAAATCACCAGCGGCTTGATGGCCGCCGCCTGGGTGCTGGTCTCGGCCAGCAGCGGCAGCAGGCCGGCAATGGTGGTGAAGGAGGAGATCAGAATGGCCCGCAGCCGGTCGCGGCTGGCCTGCCCCGCTGCCGCCGACGCCGCCATGCCCTGCTCGCGATGCGCCTTGATGAACTGGATCAGCAGGATGGCGTTGTTGACCACGATGCCGGCCAGCGATGCCGCGCCGATCAGCGACGGCAGGGAGAGGTAGTACCCCATCAGCACGTGACCCCACAGCGCCCCGATGAACGCCAGCGGGATCGACAGCATGACGATCAGCGGTTCGACGTAGCTGCGGAACTGGAACGACAGCACCACGAAGATGCCCAACAGGCCGATCAGCAGGGCGCGACGGATCGAGCCGCCGGTCTCGGCGGCGCTGGCGACCTGCCCCTCGAAGAACACCTCCACCTCGGGGTGCCGCGCCTGGAAGGCCTGCAGCCAACCGCTGCTCTGCAGGTCATCGACGATGGCCTGGCCGCTGGCCTGGCGGGCGTCGACGTTGGCCTCCACGGTGACGGTGCGCCGTCCGTCGATGCGGGTAATGCGCGCCCACTCGCGGCGCTCCTCCACATCGGCGACGACGGAGAGCGGCACCCGGCTGCCATCGGGCAGCGAGAGCGTCTGGTCCGCCAGGTCATCGCGCCCGTCGCGGTCGCTCTCGGCCTGGCGCACCAGGACCTCGACCTCCTGCTCACCGATACGCTGGGTATCGGCGATTTCGCCGAGCAGGGCCGCACGCAGTTGGCCGGCCACCTCCTCGGCGGTGAGTCCCAGGCCGTGGGCCCCTTCAGCCAGGGAATAGGCGCGCTGAGGCTTGCCCAGACGCAGGTCGTCGATCACGTTGTAGACCGCCGAGTAGCTCCCGAGGTGTGCGGTCAGCTCCGCCGCCGCCGCCTTGATGGCATGCAGGTCTCCACCAGCCAGACGCACCTCCACCGGCACCCCGGCGGGACCGAAGCCGGGCTCCTGGATGATCAGGCGTTGCAGACCTTCGACCTGACCGATCGCCTCGCGCCACGCCTCGGTCAGCGTATCGAGGGTAACGCTGCGCCGCTCGGCGGTCAGCAGGTCGACACTGACCGTCGCCACGTGCGGCCCCGTCTCTCTGGCACTGGGGTTGTGGTTGAAGCGTACCTGGATCGCCTCGACCAGTGGAGCGCCCTCCGGCTGATCGGGCGAATAGCGCGCATCGAGTTCGCGCATGGCCGTCTCGACCCGCTCGGCCACGGCCTCGGTGCGGGCCAACGGCGTCCCTTGGGGCATCAGGATACGCGCCTCCAGCACGTCACCGTCGATGGCGGGCATGGCCTCGCTGCCGATGTGACCACCGGCCATGAAGCCGACCGAACCCAGCAGCACGGCCAGCATGGTGCCCAGCACCGCATGGCGCCAGCGGATCGCCCCATCGGCCAGCCGCCCCACCCCTTCGCGAAAACGGACGAAGTACCTCTCGAATGCGCTACGGAAGCGCGAGTCATGCCCCGCCTGGTGAGGCGCCAGGCTGCCCTTGAGATGATGGGGCAGGATCCAGAATGCCTCGACGAGACTCGCCGCCAGGGCAGCGATCAACACGACCGGCAACACTTCCAGCACGGCGCCCAGCTCACCGGCCAGGAAGGAGAGCGGGACGAAGACCGAGGCAGTGGTCAGGAACGACGACAGCACCCCCGGGAGCACCTGGCGGGTGCCGGCCACCACGGCCTCCAGCGGGGTGGCACTCTCCTCGGCGTGGGCGACGATGTTGTCGGTGATGACGATGGCGTCGTCCATGACGATACCGATGGCCATCAGCAGCGACACCAGGGTAATCATGTTGATCGACAGGCCGGTGAGCGCCATCACCACGAAGGCGCCCATGAAAGCCGCCGGCAGCCCCAGCACCGCCCACAGCGCCAGACGGGGCCGAAAGAACAGGCTCATCGTCAGCATCACCAGCACCAGGCCCATGATGCCGTTGACGACCAGCATTCGCAGGCGGTCGCGAACGATGCCGGTCATGTCCTGGGTCAGGGTCAGCGAGATCCCCCCATCGAAGCGGCGCCGCTCCGCCGCAATCAGTGCCTCGAGGCGCGCCTTCACCGCCAGGGCATCGTCACGCAGGCTCTTGTTCACCTCCAGCACCAGCGCCGGCTCGCCGTTGAAGCGAAGCGTCTCTTCCTCGCGCTCGCCGGTCTCGGTGAGAGTGGCGATGTCGCCCAGGGTCAGTTCGCCGCCGGCGGGATCGGATAGCACCACCAGGCGCTCCAGTTCACGCAACGAGCGCCGCTGGTCGCTGAAGCGCAGCAGGATGTCGCGATCCGGCGTCTCCAGGGTGCCCAGCGGCAGGTCCAGGTTCTGGGCGGCGATGCGTCGCGCCAGCTCGCGTGCCGAGAGACCGTACTGGCCGAGCACCTCGGCGGGAACCTCCACCTGCCACTGGCGCTGGGACATGCCGTGGATCGCCACGTCGGCGACTCCGGCCAGCGCCATGATGCGCTCCTCGAGGCGCAGGGCGTACTCCTCGAGCTGGCGGGGAGGCATGTCGGCCGAGACCGCAATCGCCGCGACCGGGTCGCTACGATGCAGCTCACGCACCACCGGCGTCTCGGCTCGTGCGGGCAGTTCGGTGATCGCATCGATCTCGGTATCGATCTCGCTGAGGAAGCGCAGGGCATCGCCATCGGCCTGCATGGTGGCAGTGGCGCTGGCCAGGTTGTCCTGGGCCACGCATACGAACTCATCGAGGAACCGGACGCCGTTCACCGCCTCGTGCAGGCGGCGGCACACGGCATCCTCGACGTCGGCGGCACTCGCCCCGCGATAGACCACCTCGATGCTCACCTCCACCGGCCGATAGTCGGGAAAGGTTTCGCGCTTGAGCGAGGGGATCGAGAAGAGGCCTGCGGCCAGCAACAGGATCAGCAGCAGATTGGCCGCCGTGGGATGGCCGGCAAACCAGCGGATCATGGTGCCTCTCCACGGGCCTGGGCGGCCATGTGCGCTTCGAGGTCCTCGTCGCGCCGCGGGGAGAGCCGCCTACCTTCGATCGCGGTGGTGAGATCGTCGACCACCACCCGTTCGCCGGATGCCAGGCCGGCGGCGATCACCGCCAGGTCGGCCTGCTCGAAGGCAACGGTTACCTGGCGTCGTACCAGGCGGTCATCGTCATCCACCAGGGTCAGCTCCCCCTGGCGGACGGCGCTGGCCGGCACGGCCAGCAACGGCTCTCGGCTCGGTGTGGCCAGGCGCACCCGGGTATACATGTCGCGCTGCAGCGGCGGGCGATCGGGGGGCATGACATTCTGATAGGGATCCTCGACACGAACCACCGCGCGCACGGTGCGCGTGGCGGGGTCCAGGCCGCTGGCGATGCGCACCAGCCGCCCCGTCCAGCCCACGCCCTCGGCACCGACCAGGGCCACCTCGGCCTCGATCGCCGCCAGCGCCAAGCGCTCGCTCAGCTCCAGCGCGCTCGGGGGCGGTTCGAGAGGCACCGCGCCCGCCAGCAGTCGTCGCATCATGGCAATGGGAATATGCGCCTCCACCTCGGCTGCTGCCAGGCTGTCGGCCTCGAGCAGCCGCTGTCCCGCCGTCACGTACTGATACCTTTCCACGGCCACCTCATCGAGGCGCAAGTCGTAGGGGGCCAGGATGCGGGTGTCCTCGAGATCGCGCCGGGCCTGGGCCAGGCGTGCGGCAACTCGCTCACGCTGCGCCTCGAGCACCTCCCGCCGCGTCGGCATCAGGGCCAGGCTGTTCTCCAGCGAGGCGACTGCCTGGCGCTGATTCAGCGTACTGCGTCGCTGCTCGTCGCGCCGCGAGGTAGAGACCGAACCGTTGGCCGCCAGGCGCTCGATGCGCGACAGCTCCTGTTCGGCCAGGGTGAGCGCCTCCTGCTCGAGCGACAGCAGCCGTCTTGCGTTGTCGGCTTCGGTTTCGAGCTGCGCCAGTTCGGCGGCCAGGCTGGCCAACTCCGCCTCGGCCTCGGCGATGGCCAGCTCGTAGCGACTGGGGTCGAGTGCCACCAGCAGGGTGCCCTCGCCCAGCATGGTGCCACTCGTTAGCGCCGGATGACGCTCCACCACGTGCCCCGCCACGCTGGCCACGGCCTGCCAGGTCTCGGCCGGACGCGCGACACCGTGGCCGCGCGCCTCGAGGCGAAATTCCAGGGGCCGGGCCTCGATGACCCTCACCGGGAGGGCCGACGGCGCCTCTTCCTCGCGCTCGGGAGCCTGGCGGTTGGCCATGAGCCAGGCCAGCAGCACCGCGCCCACTACCACACCGCCGAGCACCGCCAGTGTCCGTCCCAGATACTGCCGAGGGCGACTCATGGAGCCTCCTCGCACCCGGCATGGATGCCATGGCAGTAGAGAACGAAAGCCCCCTGGGCCCGCTGAGCAACGTGATCCACGCTGCCGAGCATGAGCGACTGCACGACCAGCCCCTGGATGGTGCCGATGAACTGCGTGGCAGCGGCCTCGATATCCAGCCCATGGCGCAGCTCACCGCTCGCCTGGGCCTGTCTCAGCAGTTGCTCGACCCGCTCGCGGTAGCGGAACAGCAGCGAGCGGACCAAACGGCGTGCCGGAGTCGGCCGCGCATGCTGCAGTTGGCCCATCAACAGGCGCGGCACGCCGGGGTGCTCGACGATGAAGGCGATATGGGCATGAAACATTGCCTCCAGCGCCGCGAGGGGACCGTCGGCCTGGGCAGCGGCGGCATCCAGGCGCTGCATCACCCGCTCGCCCACCCAACCGACCACCGCCTCCCAGATGGCATCCTTGCTCGGGAAGTGACGAAACAGCGCGCCCTGGGTGACCCGCATGTGCTTGGCGATGGCACCCGTGGTGATATGGGCCGGGTCGTCTCGTGCGCTCAACTCGATGACCGTCTCGATCGTGCGCTCCCGGCGGGCCTCGGCGGAAAGGCTGCGTTTGGTGGTCATGGACTTCGCCCTAAGATAGTAATTGATTACTATCTTAGGGCGAAGTCCCGTCCCTTGCCAGTGCTATCCCGCTTCGCCATGACCCTCATCAAAAGCCGCTCTCGCGTAGTCGACTAGCATGGTCGGGTTTACCCAGACTGCGAGGAGAGCGACATGGAGCTCGTCTGCCCGGCCGGCAACCTGCCGGCCCTGAAGCGGGCGGTGGATGAAGGCGCCGATGCCGTCTACTTCGGCTTCCAGAACGCCACCAACGCGCGGCAGTTCGCCGGCCTCAACTTCACCGACAAACGCGCCCGCGAAGGCATCGACTACGCCCATGCCCGCGGCAAGCGGGTGTTCTGCGCCATCAACACCTATCCGCAGCCCGACGGCTGGCACCAGTGGACCCGCGCCGTTGACCAGGCCGCCGAGCTGGGCGTCGACGCCCTGATCATGGCCGACATGGGCCTGCTCGACTACGCCGCGCGGCGCTATCCGGATCTCGCCCGCCACCTCTCGGTGCAGGGTTCGGCCACCAGCCACGAGGCGTTGCGCTTCTACCACGACCAGTTCGGCATCAAGCGCGCCGTGCTGCCACGGGTACTCTCCATCACCCAGGTGCGCGACTTGGCCAGGCAGAGCCCGGTGGAGCTCGAGGTGTTCGCCTTCGGCAGCCTGTGCATCATGGCCGAGGGACGCTGCTACCTGTCGTCCTATCTCACCGGCGAATCGCCCAATACCCGCGGTGTCTGCTCGCCGGCGGCCCACGTGCGCTGGGAGGAGACGCCCCAGGGACTCGAGTCGCGCCTCAACGGCGTGCTGATCGACCGCTACGGCGAGGGCGAGCGCGCCGGCTACCCCACGCTGTGCAAGGGACGCTTCGAGGTGGGTGGCGAGACCTACCATGCCATCGAGGAGCCCACCAGCCTCAACACCCTGGAGCTGCTGCCGGAACTCGCCGAGCTGGGCATCAGCGCGGTGAAGATCGAGGGCCGCCAGCGCAGTCCGGCCTACGTGTCGAAGGTGGCCGGGATCTGGCGCCAGGCACTGGATCGCCAGGCGAAGACGCCCGAGCGCTTCCACCCCGACCCCGCCTGGATGGCCGGCCTCGGTGAGGTCTCCGAGGGCGCCACCACCACGCTGGGCGCCTACGAACGCCGCTGGAAATAGGAGGTTTCATGTCATCCGATTCCCTGCAGCTCGCCCTGGGCCCGGTGCTGTTCTATTGGACCCGCGAGCGCTACGCCGACTTCTACCGCGAGGCCGCCGACTGGCCGGTGGAGATCGTCACGCTGGGCGAGTCCGTCTGCTCGCGCCGTCGTGACATGAAGCTCGACGACTGGCTCGGCATCGGCCGCGAGCTGGTCCAGAGCGGCAAGCAGGTGGTGCTGGCGAGCCAGACCCTGATCGAGTCCGAGGCCGACCTGCGCGACCTGCGCAAGCTGTGCGACAACGGCGAATTCAGCGTCGAGGCCAACGACCAGAGCGCCGTGCAGCGACTCGCCACCGCCGGTTTGCCCTTCATCGCCGGTGCGGCGCTCAATCTCTACAATCCGGCTTCGATCGGCGTGCTGGCCCGCGCCGGCATGCAGCGCTGGCAGGCACCGGTGGAGATGTCGCGCGACGATCTCGCCCGGCTGCTCGCCGACAGCAAGGCCGAAGGGCTCAACGCGCCCTGCGAAGTGTTCGCCTACGGCCACCTGCCGCTGGCCTGGTCGTCGCGCTGCTTCACTGCGCGGCGCCACCAGAAGCCCAAGGACCGCTGTCAGTTCGTCTGTCAGAAGTACCCCGAGGGCCTGGCGCTGCGCTCACAGGAGTCGAAGGAGGTGTTCACCCTCAACGGCATCCAGACCCTCTCCGGCGCCTGCCAGGACCTACGCTACGAGATCAAAGACATGACCGCGATGGGCGTGGCCGTGGCGCGCCTGAGCCCCCGTGCCGAGGGCATGGCCGAGGTGGTCGCCGCCTTCGACGCCGCCCGCCGCGGTGAGCTGCCCGCCGCCGACCCGCTCAGCCTGGTCGAGGCCGAGGTGTGCGACGGCTACTGGCACGGCCGCCCGGGCATGGACAACACCCGCCTGCCCGCCGGTTGAGCCGCATGCCATGAGTGCCTTTGCGGCCGTCTTCGAGCCCCGCCAATCGGCGGGGCTCGTCGTTCGCCAGCGTCCCAACTGGCCCTTTTCTGACCTGGATCATTTCCTCCCGCTGTCGAAGGCACTAGCCTTCACACACCATATGTTGTGTTCAGAAACCGAAAACGGCAGTACATATAGGGAGATAACGGTGAACGCCCCGACAAGCCAGGCCGGCTCGCGCCGCATCGACGTCGCTTCGACCGTCAACGAATACCTCGACCGCGCCGACTGGCGCGTGCACGCCAACGCCAACCAGGGCTACTCCCTGGGCGGGCTGATCCTCAACGTCTCGGGCAAGCTGATCGCCAACTACTGGCTCGACGAGGTCTACCCGGCGGAGGTCGGCACCGCCCACCGCGAGGGCGATCTGCATATCCACGATCTCGACATGCTGTGCGGCTACTGTGCCGGATGGTCGCTGCGCCAACTGCTGATCGAAGGTTTCAACGGCGTGCCCGGTCGCGCCGAGAGCGACCCGCCCCGCCACCTCTCCAGCGCCCTGGGGCAGATGGTCAACTTCCTCGGCACGCTGCAGAACGAGTGGGCCGGCGCCCAGGCCTTCAGCTCCTTCGATACCTATCTCGCGCCCTACGTGCGCAGGGACGGCCTCGGTTACCCGGCCGTCAAGCAGGCGATCCAGGAGTTCATCTACAACCTCAACGTGCCGTCACGCTGGGGCAGCCAGACCCCTTTCACCAACCTCACCTTCGACTGGGTGTGCCCGGCAGACCTGCGCGACCAGGTGCCGATCGTCGGCGGCGAGGAGCAGCCTTTCACCTACGGCGAGCTTCAGGCGGAGATGGACCTGCTCAACCGCGCCTACCTGGAGGTAATGGAGGCGGGCGACCGCCAGGGACGAGTGTTCACCTTCCCCATTCCTACCTACAACATCACCCCGGATTTCGACTGGGAGAGCGATAACGCCGAGCGGCTGTTCGCGCTGACCGCCAAGTACGGCCTGCCCTATTTCCAGAACTTCCTAAACTCCGACCTGGAGCCGCACATGGTGCGCTCCATGTGCTGCCGCCTGCAGCTCGATCTTTCCGAGCTGCTCAAGCGCGGCAATGGCCTGTTCGGCAGCGCCGAGCAGACCGGCTCGCTGGGGGTGGTGACGCTCAACTGCGCGCGGCTGGGCTACCGCTTCGCCGGCGACCGGGCAGGCCTGCTGCACGAACTCGACCGCCTGCTGGCGCTGGGCCGCGACAGCCTGGAGCTCAAGCGCGAGCGCATCCAGCAGTGGATGGACGCAGGGCTCTACCCCTATACCCAGCGTTACCTGGGCACCCTACGCAACCATTTCTCCACCCTGGGCGTGAACGGGCTCAACGAGATGGTGCGCAACTTCTCCGACGACCGCTATGACATTACCGCCCCCGAGGGGCGCCAGCTCGCCCTCGAAGTGCTCGACCACGTGCGCGCCAGGATGCAGGCATTCCAGGCCGAGACCGGCCACCTCTACAACCTGGAGGCGACCCCGGCGGAGGGCACCACCTACCGCTTCGCCCGCGTCGACGCCGAGCGCTTTCCGGGAATCCTCCAGGCCGGAACCCCGGAGGCTCCCTACTACACCAACTCCAGCCAGCTGCCGGTGGGCCATACCGACGACCCCTTCGAGGCGCTGATCCACCAGGACCCGCTGCAGACCCGCTACACCGGTGGCACCGTACTGCACCTTTACATGCGCGAGCGGCTCTCCAGCGCCACCGCCTGCCGCAAGCTGGTTCACACTGCGCTGTCGCGCTTCCGTCTGCCCTACATCACCGTGACACCGACTTTCTCGATCTGCCCGGTACACGGCTACCTGGCCGGCGAGCACGAGTTCTGTCCCAGGTGCGACGAAGCATTGCTGGCAAGACGCGCCGCGGCCAGCCCGGCCTGAGCGCTTTCATCGACCTGCCGTGCGTTCAACCACGGCTCATCAACCATCGGAAGGAGCCAAGAAATGACCCACATCGACACTCTGCCCACCGAGCAACGCCAGCGCTGCGAGGTCTGGACCCGCGTAATGGGCTACCACCGCCCGGTCAGCCAGTTCAACGTCGGCAAGCGCGCCGAGCATCGCGAGCGCCGTCACTTCACCGAGCGGGACGTCGCCCTGACGCCCTGATCGCCTGGCCTGCCGGGCCCTGAGCCCGGCATTCACGCCCCAAGCCGAGGAAGCCCCATGATCGCCTCCGACCTCGACCCGCCCGTTCTCGCTCCTCTCGACGGCATCCGCCTGCCCATCGCCGGCATGACCCAGATGACCACCCTGGACTATCCGGACCACCTGGCCTGCGTGGTGTTTCTTCAGGGCTGTCCGCTGCGCTGCGGCTACTGCCACAACGGCCACATGATGCCGCCGCGCCGCGGCGACGAGCGCGAGTGGCAGGCGGTGCGGGCGTTTCTGGAGGAGCGCCGGGGGCTGCTCGAGGCGGTGGTCTTCAGCGGCGGCGAGCCGACGCTGCACAACGCCTTGCCAGCCGCCGTCAGTGAAGCGAAGGCGATGGGCTTCAAGGTGGGCCTGCACACCGCCGGCCCCTATCCGGCGCGGCTCTCGCGCTTGTTACCGAATCTCGACTGGGTGGGACTCGACGTGAAGGGACGTGGTCGCGATTTCGATCGTATCTGTGGGCGCCCCGGCATCTGGCAGCGCAACAGCCAGAGCCTGACGGCGCTGCTCGACGGCGATATCGCCTTCGAATGTCGCACTACCGTGCACTGGCGCGACTTCGACCTCGCCGACGTGGAACGCCTGGCATTGACCCTGGCCGACTGCGGCGTTCGCCGCTACGCCATCCAGGTGGCTCGCACCCGGCAATGCCTCGACCCGGCCTACTGCCAGCCGGTGGAAAACGCGCCGCCGCGGGCCATGCTTGCCGGGCTGGTGAAGCGACTGGCACCGCACTTCGAGCGTATCGAACTGCGTGAGTGAGCCAAGCCGAGTGAAGCGCCACAGGGTGTGGTTAGCTTCCTGACCCCGAAGGTAAAGAAAAAGCCGTTGGAAACATGGACTACCCTGAAGAGGAACACTTGAGCAGCATGGAGGTGGATATGCTGAACAAATTGGGTATCGCCTTGTATTTTCTGTTCTGGGCAGCGGCCATCGTCGTGCTCTTTGCCCTGGGAGCGGGGCTGTTCTATCTGTTCGTCATCGATCAGTACCCCCTCAGCTGGGACTTTGTCTCGGGCAGTCTGTTCTTCATCATCCTTGCGGTCATCTTCTGGATCTGTGCCCAGGCATCGAGGCACTACCTCACGGAGGGAGGGTCATCACCACCTGACAGCAGCGCATCGTGAATCTCAGTAGCCGAGATTCTCCGGGCCAAAGGCATCGGGCAATAGCTCAGCGATGGTGTAGCGCTTGAGCAGCTTCCCCTTGGCATCGACTACGTGGATGAGTGTCTTGGCATCGGCAAATTCGCGGATACGCTGGCGGCAGTCGCCGCAGGGCGAGCACAGGTGCGCGCCGGGACCGATGACGTAGACATTCCGCAGGCGCCGCTCTCCGGCGCTGATCATGGCGGCGATAGCGGAGGCTTCGGCACATAGGCCCTTGTAGTGAGCCACCTCGACGTTGGCGCCGAAGTAGCGCGCGCCGCTTTCGCTCTCGACCATGGCGCCCACCGGATGCTGAGAGTAGGGCGCGTAGGCGTTGCCGCGCGCCGCAACCAGCGCACCGACGATGGCCGGATCGACGGTTTCGCTCATGCTACCCCCGTCGCGTCGTCGCGTAGCACCGCGTCCAGCGCTACCTCGACCATCTCGTTCAAGCTGCGCTCGCGGGCCTCACTGGGCAACGATTCGCCCTTGAGGATGTGATCGGAAACCGTGCAGATGGTCATCGCCCGGCCGCCGAACTCCGCCGCCACGCCGTAGAGCCCCGCCGCCTCCATCTCTACGCCGATGATGCCGTAGCGCTTCATCAGTTCGAACAGCTCGCCTTGGGGGTTGTAGAACAGGTCGGCCGAGAACAGGTTGCCCACCTTGACCGGCACGCCCTGGGCCGCAGCGGCATCCACCGCGTGGCGTGTCAGTTCGAAATCGGCGATGGCGGCGAAGTCGTGGCCCATGAAGCGAGTGCGATTGACCGCCGAGTCGGTGCTCGCACCGAGGCCGATCACCACGTCGCGCACCGCCACGTCGTCGCGCACCGCTCCGCAGGAGCCGACCCGGATCAGGCGCTTCACGCCATAGTCTGTGATCAACTCCTTGGCATAGATGGAGACCGAGGGGATGCCCATGCCGTGGCCCATCACCGAGATGTCGCGGCCGCGGTAGCGCCCGGTATAGCCGAGCATGTTGCGCACGCTGTTCACCTCGCGGGCGTCCTCGAGGAATGCTTCGGCGATGTACTTGGCGCGCAGCGGGTCGCCGGGCATCAGCACGGTGTCGGCGAAGATGCCACGTTCGCCCTGGATATGGGGAGTCGCCATGTCGAGGCTCCTATGCAGCGAGAGGGTCGGGTTGAGGTGGAGAGGCAATAAAACTCGTGCCGTCGGCCATGGGCGCCAGGCCCAGGTGCTCCGCCAGGCTCTGGCCGATGTCGGCGAAGGTCTCCCGCGCGCCCAGCGAGCCGGGGGCGAGCCCCGCGCCCAGCACCAGCACCGGCACCCGTTCGCGGGTGTGGTCGCTGCCGTGCCAGGTGGGATCGCAGCCGTGGTCGGCGGTGATCACCAGCAGGTCGTCGTCGCGCAGCCTGGCCAGCAGCTCGGGCAGCCGTGCATCGAACGCCTCCAGCGCGGCGGCATAGCCCGCCACGTCGCGGCGATGGCCGTAGAGGGTGTCGAAGTCGACGAAGTTGGTCATCACCAGCGAACGCTCGCCGGCCTCCTCCAGGGCGGCCAGGGTGGCGTCCATCAACGCATCGTGGCCGCTGGCCTTGAGCGTGCGTGTCACGCCGCAGTGGGCGTAGATGTCGGCGATCTTGCCGATGGCGATAACCTCGCCGCCGTCGCTCTCGAGCTTCTGCAGCACCGTGGGCGCGGGCGGCTCGACGCTGTAGTCGCGGCGGTTGGCGGTGCGGGTGAAGTCTGCCGCACTCGCACCGACGAAGGGCCGCGCGATCACCCGGCCGATGTTGTAGGGCTCGAGCAAGCGCCGGGCGGTCTCGCACAGGGCGTAGAGCCGCTCGAGGCCGAACGACTCCTCGTGGGCGGCAATCTGGAACACGGAGTCGCCCGAGGTGTAGACGATGGGCTTGCCGCTGGCCATGTGCTCCTCGCCGAGCCTAGCGATGATCTCGGTGCCCGAGGCGTGGCAGTTGCCCAGCACGCCGGGCAGGTCGGCCTCGCGTTCGAGCGCCTGGAGCAGCTCCGGCGGGAAGCTGTCCTCGAGATCGAAGAAGTAGCCCCAGTCGAAGCGAACCGGCACGCCGGCGATCTCCCAATGGCCCGAGGGGGTATCCTTGCCCGAGGAGATCTCGCGGGCATGGCCGTAGGCGCCGATCACCTCGGCTGGCACCTCGACGCCCTCGGCCCAGGCGCCGGTGCTCTCGCAGTGGGCATGGAACAGCCCCAGCCGGCCCAGGTTGGGCAATGCCAGCGGGCCCCTGCGCGTATCGTCGTCGCATTGCCCTCGGGCGCAGGCGGCGGCGATATGGCCCAGGGTATCGGCCCCGGCATCGCCGAAGTCCACCGCATCCGGCGCCCCGCCGATGCCGAAGGAGTCGAGTACCAGTACGATGGCGCGAGTCATGGCGCCTCCCGACGCATCACGTCTTGAATGAGTGTAGGCAGTCTGACGTCGGCACCACCGACGTCGTTCACTTCGATGGCCGCATGCAGTTGGCTGGCGGCACGCTCGGCCTCCGTCTCGCTTCTGGCGTGGACCCAGGCCAGCGGGCGCTCGCCGTCGACCCTCTGGCCGAGGGCGGCGATACCGGTCAGGCCAACGGCATGATCGATGGCATCGTCAGGCGCACGCCGCCCGCCGCCCAGCGTGACCACGGCGAGGCCCACCGCACGGGTGTCGATGCGCGTCACGCGACCGCTGCGCTCGGCATGCACGGGGCGCACGATTGGCGCCCGGGGCAGGTAGCGTTCGTGGTGTTCGAGCAGGTCGGTGGGACCGCCCAGCCCCGCTACCATGCGCGCGAAACGCTCGGCGGCGGCACCTGAGGCGAGCCGATCATCGAGCAGGGCCAGAGCGGCATCGCGCTCGTCGGCCAGCCTGCCGGCCAGCAACAGCTCGGCGGCGAGTTCGCGGGTGACGTCGAGCAGTCGGCCGCCGGTTTTTTCACCGGTGAGAAGCGCAATCGCCTCGCGCACTTCGACGGCGTTGCCGGCGCAGGGCGCCAGCGGCTGGCTCATGTCGGTGAGCAGCGCGGTGGTCGGCGTACCGGCACGGCTCGCCACCTCGGCGATGGTCTCCGCCAGCTCTCGCGATTTCTCCTGGGTGGGCATGAAGGCACCGCTGCCGGCCTTGACGTCCATCACCAGGGCATCGAGGCCGCAAGCGAGCTTCTTGCCCAGTATCGAACTGACGATCAGCGGCAGCGACTCCACCGTGGCGGTGACGTCACGGATGGCGTAGAGCCGGCGGTCGGCCGGCGCCAGCTCGGCGGTCTGGCCGACGATGGCCACGCCCGCCTCGCGCACCAGAGCGCGAAAGCGCTCCCGCGGGGGAGCGATGTCGTAGCCGGGAATCGCCTCGAGCTTGTCCAGGGTGCCGCCGGTATGCCCCAGGCCGCGGCCGGAAACCATCGGCACGAAGCCACCGCAGGCGGCGATCCATGGGCCCAGCACCAGCGAGACGAGATCGCCCACCCCACCGGTGGAGTGCTTGTCGAGCACCGGCCCCGACAGGTCCAGTTCCGAGCCCAGGCCGCGCCACGCCAGCACCTCGCCGGAGTCGCGCACGGCCTCGGTCAGTGCCACCGTCTCGGCGGCGTTCATTCCGTTGAGGTAGATCGCCATGGCCAGCGCGCCGACCTGGGCGTCGGACAGGCCGCCGTCGGCAATGCCGCCCACCAGCTCACGAATTGCCTCGACCGAGAGCGCCTGGCCGTCGCGCTTGGCACGGATCAGCTCCTGGGGAAGAGCACGGAAAGCCATCAGTAGCCCTCCGGCGAGCCTTTGTCTTGCCCGACACCCAAGGTCTCGAGCAGGCTGCCGAGCAGCCCCGAGGCACCGAAGCGGAAGTGTGCCGGCGTGATCCAATCCGCGCCCATCACCTGCTCGGCGAGGCGCAGGTAGGCGGCGGCATCCTCGGCGGCGCGCACTCCGCCGGCGGCCTTGAAGCCTACGTCGCTCCCGCTCGCCTTGATCGCAGTGAGCAGGATCTTGGCCGCGTCCAGCGTGGCATTGACTGCCACCTTGCCGGTGGAGGTCTTGAGGAAGTCGGCACCGCCGTCGATGGCCAGCATGCCGGCGCGCTCGATCAGCCCGGCCTCCTTGAGCTCGCCGGTTTCGAGGATCACCTTGAGCACGGCGTCGCCGCACTCGCGCTTGCAGGCGGCGACCAGCTCGCGGCCGACCTCGGCATCGCCGGCCATCAGCGCGCGGTAGGGAAACACCACGTCGACCTCGTCGGCTCCCGCGGCGATGGCCGCCCGGGTCTCGGCCGCGGCACGCTCGATATCGGCCTCGCCGTGGGGAAAGTTGGTCACCGTGGCCACCTTCACCGTGCCGGCCAGGCCCTGCTCGGCCAATGCCTCACGGGCAGTCCTCACGAAGGCGGGATAGATGCACACCGCCGCCGGGTGACCCGCCGGGGTATTGGCGCGGGCGCACAAGTCGCGAATGACGGCCTCGCTGTCGTCGTCGTTGAGGCTGGTGAGATCCATCAGCGCCAAGGCCTGGCGTGCGGCCTGCTGCAGTTCGGTCATGTCATTACCTATAGCGTACGGAGTGAGGTCGTGGCAGCCATCAGATCACGCCCCCCAGGGAGAGGAAGAAACCGGCGATGGCCGCCGACATCAGGTTGGAGAGCGTGCCGGCCAGCACCGCCTTGATGCCGAAACGGGCAATGTCGTGGCGCCGGCTCGGCGCGATGCTGCCCAGCCCGCCGAGCAGGATGGCGATCGATGAGAGGTTGGCGAAGCCGCACAGGGCGAAGGAGAGGATCGCCACGGTGTGACCGCTCATGGCCTGGCCGGTATTGGTCACCATCGAGGTGCCCTCGACGTAGGGCGACAGATTGATGAAGGCGACGAACTCATTGACCACCAGCTTCTGGCCGATGAAGGAACCGGCCAGGGTTGCCTCCTCCCAGGGCACGCCGAGCACGAAGGCAAGCGGCGCGAACAGCCAGCCGAGGATCAGCTCCAGGCTCAGCTGCTCGACGCCGATCCAGCCGCCCACGCCGCCGAGCATGCCGTTGATCAGCGCAATCAGGCCGATGAAGGCGAGCAGCATGGCGCCGACATTGGCTGCCAGCCGCAGCCCCGAAGTGGCCCCGGTCGCCGCGGCATCGAGAATGTTGACCGGCTTGTCCTCTTCCTCGATGACCTCGTTGGCCTCTTCGACGTCGTCCACCGGCTTTTCGGTCTCGGGCATGATCAGCTTGGCGAACAGCAGCCCGCCGGGGGCGGCCATGAACGAGGCCGCGACGAGATACTCCATGGGGATGCCCAGCGCCGCGTAGCCGGCCAGTACCGAGCCGGCCACCGAGGCCAGCCCGCCGCACATCACCGCGAACAACTGGGAGGGGGTCATGCGGGCGATGAAGGGGCGCACCACCAACGGAGCCTCGGTCTGGCCGACGAAGATGTTGGCCGTGGCCGAGAGCGATTCGGTGCGCGAGGTACCCAGCGCCTTCTGCAGCGCTCCGCCGAGGATGCGGATCACCCACTGCATGATGCCGATGTAGTAGAGCACGGCAATCAGCGACGAGAAGAAGATGATCACCGGCAGCACCTTGATGGCGAAGACGAACCCGATGTTGTCGACATCGGCCAGCCCGCCGAAAAGGAAGTCGATACCGTCGTTGGCATAGAGCACCACCTGGCTGACCCCGGCGGAGATGGTCTGCAACACCGCCTGACCGAACGGTACGTAGAGCACGAAGGCGCCGATGCCGGCCTGGATGGCGAAGGCACCGCCCACGGTTCGCAAACGAATGTCACGGCGGTTGGAGGAAAAGACGAGGGCGATGACGATCAGCGTCGCCATGCCGACCAGGCTCATGATGGCAGTCATGGGAGGGTCCTTCCGTTCGTGCTGGGTGGGCCGTGCATGGGCCGCACCCGGTTGGATGCACTTGGTTATAGTAGGAAGCGTATGGCGCTAACGCTAAGACGCAAAGACGCGCTAGATCATGCAAATGTTAAATCTATAACATTCGGTGTGACACTTCCAACATCCGCGGTGCCAGACGCAACGAGGCCGCCACGCAGCGCGTGGCGGCCTCGTTGCAAGAAGGGGTCGCTCAGTGACGTTCGGTCGGCGAGCCTTCCGGCATCACCTGCGCACAGGGCGCGATCTCAAGCTCGCCCGGCGCCAGCGTCGCTTCGCCGGCGCGCGCCAGGCGCGGGAAGCCTGGCGGCGGACGCCCCTCGAAGACTCGGTCGAAGATCTCCAGGGCCTGATTCGCGGTGAAGATCCCTTGCCGCACCGATGGCCAGCTGAAGCAGTCCTCGCGACGCACCAAGGATGGTCCTCGGCGATGCGATACGTGCACCAGGGCCGGCACGCTAGCGTAACCAAGCACCGAGAGCACCGAGGCGCGATGCTGGCCATTGGCCACCAGGAAGCGCACTTCGTCACCGCGCGCGAGCGTATCGAGCACGATGTGCTGGTGGAAATACTCCAGCCGCTGGGAGGCTTGGTAGCGGTACCCTTCCTGCAGGATGGCCCGGTGCAGAGCGACCAGTTGGTTCAGGCGCCGCTCACCGAACCAGTCCGGCTTGGGCCCTACCTGACGCACCGCAGTCTCGGACACCAGCGACGACTCGGCGCCTTCACCCTGCGGCGACAGTTCGGCCAGAGTCCGCAACAGCTGGAGCTGGCGTACGTCACTCCATGGCATGAAGTCGCTCAGGGGCGGCACCCTCCTCAGCCAGGGGTGAGCGGTGTCCGACGACACACCCAGCGAGGCAGCCAGCGTCGACGGCTGCCAGTGCTGCCAGTAGGTCTCTAGACAACTCCCGCGATAGCTGCGGCACTCACCGTCCAGGTATTGGCGCAGGCTCTGCACATAGGGATGCAGCGAGTCGCGGCCGTAGGCGATACCGGTGGGTCCGAACCAACGGCAATCGGCCAGCCGACACTGGATGAGGCAAGGCAGGCCGCGGTAGGCATAGAAGGCCTCCAGGGGGCCGACCGCCTCCCGGCTCAGATCAGGGACGGGATACTGCCTGGGACCGACCCGCCGCCAGATCCGCCGGTACAGCCGCCGGCAGCGCTGGAGCGTCGTGGCGACCATGGTCGACATGGCTTGCCTCCTCCAGGGTATGTTCGACAGCCGAGGCGACCGCAGTCAGCTGCTCCGGTGTCTGGGCGGGATCGACCAGCAGCATCAGGCTGGTCTCGCCGAGACGCTGCGCTACCGGCAGCCGCGACGGCGGACGCAAGCCGGTGCCGTCGAAGGCACGCTCGCGGTAGATCTCGCTGCAGCCGCCGTGCAGACAGGTCACGTCAGCGGCCTGGATGGCCGCCACCACGGCATCGCGATCCCAGCCGGCACATAGCCGATCGGACTCGACGAAGGCATAGAACTTGTACCAGGCGTGGCCAGCCTCGGGCGGCGGCTGCGGCACGCGCAGGCCCGGCAGACCACCGAGACGCTGGCTCAGGTAGGCCGCGTTCTCGCGGCGCCGTTCGAGCCATCGCGGCAGCTTGCGCAGCTGGCAGCGACCGATCGCCGCCTGCATCTCGGTCATGCGCCAGTTGGTGCCGAAGTCGTCGTGAAGCCAACGGAATCCCGGCGGGTGCACGCCCTGCACCGAGGTCCACGACTTGCCGTGGTCCTTGTAGCTCCAGGCGCGTCGCCAGGCCGCTTCGTCATTGAGCAGCAGCATGCCGCCCTCGCCGCCCGTCGACATGATCTTGTCGGTACAGAAGGAGAACGCGGCCGCGTCGCCGACGCTGCCGACGCGGCGACCGCGCCAGGTGGCCCCGTGAGCCTGGGCGCAGTCCTCGATCAACCACAGGTTGCAGGTATCGGCCAGCCGTCGCAGGCCATCCAGGTCACAGGGCCAACCGGCCAGATGCACCGCCACGATGGCTCGAGTCCGCGGGGTGAGTACCGCTGCCACGCTCTCGACGCAGAGATTGCCGGAGTCGGGATCGACATCGGCAAACACCGGCCGTGCACCGCGGGCCACCACGCAGGAGACCGAGGCCATGAAGCTGCGTGGCGTCACCACCACTTCGTCGCCAGGCCCAACGTCCAGCGCATGCAGCGCCAGCTCAAGCGCCACGGTGCCGTTGGCCAGGGCGATGGCATGCGGTACGCCATGGAAAGCGGCGAACTCCTCCTCGAAGCCTTGCCCCTCCCCACCGTTCCAGTAATTGACGCGGCCCGAGCGCAGGACACGCTCCACCGCCTCGCGTTCGTCCTCCTCATGGAAGGGCCATGCCTTGGGTTGAGTCATTCCGGTTGCTCCTCGGATCGTGCTGCATTGCCTGAGGGAAAGAGCGTGTGCCAGAGGTAGCCCAGGTCACGGCCGAAGGACCAGTGCAGGACGTAGTCCCGGTTGAGCCGCACCTTGTCAGGAAAGATCACTTCGCGGTTGTAGCGCTCGGGGTCCGCCACGCCGGCCAGCAGGCGCTCCTCGTCGCGGTACTTGAGGGTGGCGGGGCCCGTGATGCCCGGACGCACGGCCAGGATCACCCGATCCTGCTCGTCGAGGCGATCGGCAAAGCCCGGCACGTCGGGTCGCGGACCGACGAAGCTCATGTGTCCGGCCAGTACGTTGAACAGCTGGGGTAGCTCATCGAGCTTGCTGCGCCGCAACAGACGGCCGAACCGCGTGATGCGCGGATCGTCGAGCGTGGTCACGCTGGTCCCCGCCAGGGGGCGCATGGTACGCAGCTTGATCACGCGGAACGGCCGCCCGTCACGGCCGACCCGCTGCTGCAGGAAGAAGCCCGAGGCCCTGGTATCCCGCGCCGCGGCCCAGGCGGCCACGAGTATCAGCGGCAGCAGCAACAACAACAGCGCCACCGCCAGCATGAGGTCGAAGGTACGCTTGAGGAAACGCTGTGCCGGCGTTAAACCAAGCTCGTGCGGGAGTGGCGCCTCGAGGCGCTGCTGGTACGGGTACATCTCAGCGCACCATGCCCGCTTCGACGGGATTGAGGCTATGCATGGTGATCCCCTTGGCGAGGTAGTAGAGCGCCTCGCCGCACAGCACCAAGGGGTCGTCGAGCTTGAAGTCGTCGTAGGCGTGCGCGCGGACCCCGTTCCCCCCCAGGCCATCGAGCAGCCGCCCGCGACGCAGCAGGTCCAGCCGGCGCAACAGGTCGCCCAGCAGCCAGCGCGACACCACGCCCCGTCGCGCCGGCCGGAAGTGGGCGCGGGCCACGGCCGGACTGCGAGTCTCGGCCAGGTAGAGCAGCCAGGGAAAGTTGACCCCGGCGCTCAACGCCAGGTCGATGGACCCCCACAGGCGCGGATTGATCTCGATGAAGGCGTGACGCCCGCTGGCGGGGTCGAACTTGAACTCCAGCATGGCCAGGCCATGCCAGCCCAGCGCATCGAGCAGGCGATGGGCATCGGCCTCCAGCGCAGGATGCACGGCGCTGACGCGCAGGGTACTGGTACCGCCCGTGGCGATCTTCTCCTGAAGTCGGCGATGGGTGAACGTGGCGATGCGCTCGCCGTACCAGTAGAGGCAGGAGACGCCCCAGCCGTCGCCGCCGACACACTCCTGAACGATGGGAAGCCGCGCTGGATCCAGAGCGAAGTCGTCGATCATGCTCTCCAGCACGGCGGTCAGGGCCGCGCCGCCACGGGCAAAGCGCACCCCCTTGGAGCTGTTGCCGCGCCGCGCCCGCGCCACGTATTCGCGTGCGTCGTCGGTCCGTGCACCGGCTTCGGCCGGCGACCGGTAGTCGACGATCGGCGCCACCGGCACATCCAGGTCACGCGCCAGCCGGCTGATTCGATCCTTGTCGTTGACCCGTACCAGGTTGTCGTAGTTGGCCAGCGGCAGCGACACGCCGGCCGGCAACCGGCCCGCTTCGCGAGCCTGCGCCAGCAGCTCGCCCTCCTCGTGCCCGGGCAACAGCAGGCCGATGCGATGACGTTCGCACAGGGCAGCGATATCGTCGACGAAGCCCTCGGGATCGGCATAGGGCGAGCGATAGCGTCCGCGCCCCCGCGCCAGGCGCGATGCCTGGCACATGCCCACTCTCGCCGTATCGGCGACGACCACCGGCACGTCCCGGCGCGCCAGGCCACGCAGTGCCGAGTAGCTGCTGCGACACCAGCCATGAGTCAGCATTACCCTGGTCTCGTTGCCCATGCGAACCTCCTCATCTAGAGCTGAGTGATCTCGAGCAGCTGGCGGTTGACCCGGCGCACGTCATAGCGCCGCTCGACCTGTGCCAGGCTGGCGCGCGCCATGGCCGTCACGGTCGTTTCGTCGGCCTCGATCAGGGCCAGCATGGCGTCGGCCAGGGCGCGAGCGCTGCGCGGCTCGACCCGCCATCCGTTGATGCCCGGCTCGACCGTCTCGCGGCAGCCGGGCGAATCGGTGGTGATGATGGGCCGCCCGGTGGCCATCGCTTCGAGCACCGAGCGCGGGATGCCCTCGCGATACCAGGAGGGCAGGACGTAGCAGCGGCAGGCGGCCAGCGCCGCCTGAACCGATTCCAGCTTGCCCAGGTACTCGATGTCGCCGGCCGCCTGCCAGGCGGCGAGTTCGGCGGGCCGCACGCTGGACGGGTTGGGGTCCAGCGCACCGGCGAGCTGAAATCGCGCCTGGGGGTAGCGCTCGTGGACGAGGCGGGCGGCCTCGACGTAGACACGCACGCCCTTCTCCACCATCAGCCGTGCCAACATCAGGAACACCGGCTCCCGGGGCAGCGGCCGGGGGGGAAACAGAGCGGCATCGACCCCCGAGCCGTCGACGACCGCCGAACGCGCCGTCGGCGCGAGCAGGCCGCATTCACGAAACAGCGCCTGGTCGTCGGGATTCTGGAAGATGGTGGTGTGGGCATTGGCCAGCGAACGTCGATAGAGCCGGGTCAGCAGGGCATGCAGCAGAATGCGCTTCACACCGCGCGCCTCGGAGAAGGCATAACCGAGCCCGGTGATCATCGGATGGAAGCGCACCCCCGGATGGTCATGCAGCGCCAACCCGGCGTAGATCACCGGCTTGGCGGTGTAGGCGATGACCACCTCCGGCGCATGGCGAGCTATCAGGGCGCGAATCGCCCGTGCGGTGCGCCAGTCCTCCAGCGGGTCGAGGCCACCCCGCCCGATGGCAAGCGGCTCGAAGGGAATCGACAGCGCCGCCAACTCGCGCCGCACTCCCTCGGCGGAGGCATCCGGGTGTGCCGCGGCGACGATGCGGTGGCCACGCTCGCCGAGCAGCTTCAGCAGCGGCCCGCGGAAATTGCTCAGCGAGCGGGCCGTGCCGCCGATCACCAGCACACGTCGGCTGACGACCGGCAGCGCCTGCGCTGCGCCGCCGGCCATTTCGGTCATGCGCACCTGACGTCCTCCCCGACGGGGCGCTCCGCCGCGACAGTGGCAGGCCTTGGACGGAGCAGGTAGACCATGTGCGAGCGGTCCTCGGGGACCGGGTAGTGCCGCAGGCAGTCGAAGTAACGCCCGATCTCCGCGCTGACCCGTCGGCGCGAGGTCGCCGGCGAGGCATCGATCTGCCACAGCCCGCTACCTGAGGTGCGCCCTCGCCTCCGCTGCCAGGCCCGCTTGAGGGCCAGCGGCAACGGCAGCGAGAGCGTGAACGGCGAGGTGGAGGTAAGGCGCAGCAGGCAGTAGAGGCGGAAGTCGTTCACCGGCAGGGTCAGCAGGCAATGCCTCTCGGTCAGCCGGGAGAGCATCGACAGCGCCTGGGGGAACTCATCGAACGGCAGGTGATGCAACACCCGCGAGCACAGCACCACGTCGAAGCGGCGCTCCGCCAGTGCCGGCGGGGGACGCAGGATGGAGCCGACATGGTCGGGGCGCAGGGCGGGGTTGATGTCCAGCGTCGTCACGCTCACCCCTTGGTGGCGCAGGTACGCGGTAACGATGCCGGAGCCGACACCGACCTCCAGCAGCGTGGCGGGGCGACACTCCTCGATCAGCTTGAGCTGATGCCAGTAGGCCAACATGCGCTGCTTGGAGTTGTAGCGCTGGAAACGGTAGTAGTCCCGCGACAGGCGTTCCGGAGATATCTGGATCTGGTTCATGGTGGCCCCGTCGTTGTTCGTCAGGTTGAGGAAGGGCGTCCGTGCTCAGGCGTGGCGCGGCATCGGTTGTTGGCTACAGGCGCGCAGGTGTGTCGTGATGCGCTCGCAGACGCGCCCATCGTGGAGCGCCGCGTGGCGCGCGACGAAGCGCGCCAGGGCGGCATCGTGCTCGCCCGCCTGGACCGCCCGCCAGGCCGCAGGCAGTTGCTGCCAGCCTTCGATCACCGGACCCGGCGCATCGGCGAAGTAGTCGCCGTAGACACCGACGTCCTCGTTCAGGTAGCTCGCCAGGTCCGGCGCCATCAGTACGATCGGCCGGCGCAGGCAGGCGTAGTCGAACATCAGGCTGGAGTAGTCGGTCAGCAGCAGGTCGACGGCCGGCAGCAGCGCGTTAACGTCGGCAAAGCGCGAGACCGGCACCTCGCGCACGTGGGCCGAGCGGCGCTCGAGCGCCGCGATGCCGCTCATCTTCAGCGAGGCATGACCGCGCACCAGCAGCAGCAGGCGCTCGCGCTCCAGCCAGGGCAGCAGGGCCTCGAGCCGCTTGCCCTGGGCCACGTCGAGCCCGCCCTTGCCCTGCATGCGCAGCGTGGGGGCATAGAGCAGCACGCCAGCGAAGTTGCGGGTCTCGATGCCGGCGCCGCGCAGCAGCCCCTCGGCGTCCGTGCGGAAGGCATCCCAGCGCGGGTAGCCCAGCGCCACCACCCGCTCGCACGGCAACCCGTAGGCCGACATCATGCGCTCGCGTCCCACGCTCGACGCCACCAGCACCTGATCCGGACCGCGCTTGCCGGGCAGCAGCCGGCGCAGGTAGCGGTCGAACAGCCGCGTCGCGCCACCGATGCGCTGCGAACGGGCATGGGCATCACGCCCGAAGCGCTTGAGCGGCGTGCCGTGGGTGAGGTTGATCAGGGTGCCGCCGAGGGAGGCATGGGCGTTGACGTCCTCGGCGGAGTGCGTGACCAGAAACAGCCGTGCCCGCAGCGAGACCAGGATCCCCCGCAGCGAGTAGGCCATGGCGGCTTCCCCACCCTCCTTCTGCACCCGGCGCAGTACGTCGCGGCTGTGGGTCAGCCAGACGGCGCGCAGGTCGGGCTCGTGGGCATGGACGTGACGATAGAGAGCGCGGGCATTGTCGGCATACTGCTGGCCATGCCAGGCACCGAACACCCAGAGCCGGTCGTTGCGCGGGAAGCAGGCACCCAGGGCGCACAGCGGCAGCCAGGCGAGCTGCCGCGCCAGGCGCGTCAGGTAATTGAACATGGGAGACTCCCGGCCCGCAGGCCGATGTGAAGAGAGGTCAGCCGAAGTCCTTGCGCAATGCCTCGAGCACGTCGAAGGCGTGCAGCAGATCCTCACGGGATACGCTGCAGAAGCGATTGAGCGAACGCTTCAGGTCGGTGGTCGAGACGCCCTCCGTGCGCGGCAGGTAGACCACCTCGCAGAAGCGGGCGAGAAAATCGAAGTGTCCGCGCCAGTCCTCGCCGATGGCGAAGGTCGATACCCCGTAGCGCTGGACGTCGTCGATCTTCTGATCCCAGTTGGTTTCGGGAATGACCTCGTCCACGTAACGAATGGAGCGCACGATCTCGGCGCGCTGCTCGAAGGGGATCAGGGTGCGCTTGCCCTTGCCGGCGTTGAACTCGTCGGTGGAGACCGCGACGATCAGCCGGCTCCCCATGCCGGCCAGACGGCGCAGCAGGTTCAGGTGGCCGATATGGAACATGTCGAAGGTGCCGTAGGTAATGACCGTCCCGCCCATCGTCTTCCCTCCCGCTCGTCCGAGCTTGTCATGTCGTCACTTCACCCAGCGCCTCAGCCGGTCGTAGTAGGGCTGAGGAATCAACAGCGTGGTGGCGTGGAGCCAGTGCCTGCCCTGCATCCCCAGACGCGAGAGCGCCGCCAGTTCCTGGCGTACTGGCTGTCCCAGGCGCTTCTTCTCCACCGCCCAGGAGAGCACCTTGCGATTGATCGCGGCATGCAGTTGGCGCGCCTCCTCTTTGGTCAGTCGTCCCGCGTACTCCGCCAGCAGATCGACCCCGGGGTGGAGGTGCACCAGGTTGCGCTTGTCGCGGGTCACGCCGCTGTTCTCGAGCTGCCACAGACTGGTCACGCTGTTGCAGTAGTGGATCGCGTCGAGTTCGCACAGCACCTTGAGCCAGAAGTAGACGTCCCCGCCGCGCCGGTAGCGGTCGACCGGAAAACCGCCCAGCTGCAAAAAACGCTCGCGGCGGAGGCAGGCGCCGTTCATGTGGATGAAGTCGCTGCGGGCGAAGGCTCGCAGCGCTTCGCGGCGCGCCAGGCGACCGTCGGGCAGCCGCTCGAGCCGCGGCAGGGGCCGCCCGTCCTCCATCTTCTGATAGGCATTGACGAACAGCTCGATGCCAGGGTGGGCGACGATGGCCTCGTGCAGTCGTCGCAGATGATCGGGCCGATAGAGATCGTCGGCGTCGAGAAAGGTCAGCCACGGCGCCCGCGCCAATGACGCGCCGTGGTTCCTCGCGGCGTAGCCGCCTGGGCCTGGGCTGTTCCGCTGCAGCAGGGTGAGCCTGCCCTGCGCGGCGTGGCGCGCGAGTATCTCCATCGAGCCGTCCTGCGAGCCGTCGTCCACCGCGACGAGCTCGAAGTCCTGGCAGGTCTGGCCGTAGACCGACTCCAGCGCCGCCTCCAGCGAGGCGGCCTTGTCGTAGACCGGCACGATCACGCTAAAGAACGGCATGGCAAGCCTCTCCTCGATTGGAGCGGGGGAGTTTCGATTGTCAGCGGCGAAACCAGGACGGCGGCAACATCAGCCGCAACGTCCGCGGCCACAGCCGCATCGGCAAGCCCGACAGCCGCAGCGAGGCCAGCTCGGTACGCACCGACTGCCCCCGACGCTTCTTCCACGTCGCCCAGTCGAGCAACTTGCGGTTCACCGCGCCCTCCAGTCGCCGCCGCTCGCGTGCCGACAAGCGTCCGGCATAGCGATCGAGCAGTTCCACGACCGGGTGCAGCGATACGCTCTCCGCCTCGGGCTCGATGCCATCATCCGCGGTGTTCCACAAGCTGGTGATGGTATCGTCGTAGTGGATCGCCTCCAGCTCACACAGCGCCCCGAGCCAGAAGCACGTCTCGCCACCCTGGCTCAGGTGCTCGCCGAATCCCTTCATCTCGAGGAAGCGCTCACGCCGAATGCAGCTGGCATGCGGCTGGATGAAGTCGGCGCGGGCATAGGCCGCCAGGGCGCTGCGGCGGCTGAGCACCCCGCGGCTGGGCAGGGCCATCCGCACCGGGCCCGATGGCCCCATTCGCTGGTAGGCGCTGGCGAACAGCTCGATGTCGGGGTGCCGGGTAAACGCGGCGGCCATGCGCGACAGATGGTCGAAGAGCAGCAGGTCGCGCGTATCGAAGAACATCAGCCATTCCCCCCTAGCGCGTCGGGCGGCATCGTTGCATGCCGCCAGCCGGCCGCGACGCTGACCGCGATAGCGCAACAGCCGCAACCGGCCGGCCCGCTCGTGGCCACGCAGCAGCTCCAGCGAACCGTCGCTCGAGCCCTCGTCCAGGGCGATCACCTCGACCTCCTTGAACACCTGGCGAAACAAGGACGGCAGCGACGACCTCAGGCTCTGCGCCTCGTTGAACACAGGCACCACTACCGTTATCAGCGTCATACCCGATCATTCCCAGCGTCTGCACGCGGCAGCTTGTCGTTCTTGTTGTCGTCATGCCCGTTGCGGTTGCGTGGTTACCCTGGCGCCCGCTCACAACCCCCGTCCGAGTCGACGCACGGCGTTCCAGCCGACCCGCTGCAGCCCCGCCAGCGTCAGCGGCACCAGCGCCAGCGAGCGCGTCAGCGTGAGCAGCGGGCGCGGCAGTTCATACAGGCACATGCGCCGCGGCAGTCCGGTATAGAAGAACCAACGATCCCAGTAGGGCCGGCGCCGGGCACGGGGCGGTACGTCGCCGGAAAAGTCTCGCGGTACCGGATACCAGGCGTAGTTGCCCTCGAGCGTATCGGCCACTTCCGGTCCCGGCTGGAGAAACTCGAAGTCGATGATCCTCAGCCCCTGGTAGGGGTCGTAGAGCAAGTTGCACGGGCTGAGATCGATGCACTCGTAGCCAAGCCGGCGATAGTGCAGGATCACCGCCCGCAGCCGTTCGATGACCCACAGGGGCAGCAAGCCATGACGAAAGAAGAACGGCCGGGGCGCGAGAATTCGCGGCAGGCTGTCGGCATACCACTCGACGACCAGGTGACACGGTCCGACCTCCAGCAGACGCGACACCTCAGGCAGGGAGGCGCCGAGTTCCCGCGCCTTGACCTCGCGTGCCAGGAACCGCTCCCTGCCCGGGCGAAAGGTCTTGCAGATGGCACGCCGCCCGTGAAAGTCGATCAGCTCGACCTTGGCCCGGCATGCGTGCTTGCTCAGGTCGGCGAGCACCGGATAGGGGGTGCGAAAGGCGTCGTTGCGCCGACGAGCCAGCTCGAGCACCGACTCGACCCGCACCGGCGCCAGCAGACTCAGCCAGGCAACGGCCTGATCGGCGTCGGCCGAGGCGCTCACCGCGACACCACCGTCGCTGCCAGCACGATGGGTGTGAAGACGCATCTTCCACTGGGCGCGAAGAACGCGTGCATTGTCGCTCGCCCCGGCCGCGTCGCCGCGGGGGCGAGACCGCCGGTCGGGATAGACATCGTGCACCGCCAGCAGGCGCCGCGGCGGGTCGGCACCGAGGCCATCGGCGCCGTCCGGGTGGGCACGCTGCAGGCGCTCGGCCATCACGCTTCGGCATCGTGCATCGAGTGACGACTCGTGCAGCACGTCGAAGCCGAGCTGTGCAAGGATGTCACGGTAGGCCGCCAAGTCGCCCAGACCGCTCTCGTGCACCACGAATGCCGCCAGCCCCGGCACCGACGCGCGGACGTCCGATATCCGATCGACAAAGCCGGCGGGGCCGGCCCACCCGGTCTCACTGTCACGATACCGCACGCATCACCTCCTCCCAGCGTGGTGTCGAGCCACCCTCGGGGCAGTAGTCCAGCGGCGCCACTAGCAGCAGTTGCCGCAGCCGGGGGTAGTCGATGGCGGCAAGGGCCTGCTGCAGCTCCTGCAGGTAAGCCTCGAGCCGCGGCCATTCCCAAAACATCTCATGCGACGTCATGATCCGGTGATGGCGCGTTTCCTTCACCACACCGCCTATGAGCAGCTCCTCGAAGAGCTTCTCGCCGGGACGCAGCCCGGTATAGACGATTTCGATGTCGCCGTCGGGGTGAGCTTCGTCCCGCACCTCGAGTCCCGAGAGGCGAATCATGTTGACCGCCAGGTCGCGGATACGCACCGGCTCGCCCATGTCGAGCACGAACACCTCCCCACCGGTAGCCATGGCACCTGCCTGGATCACCAGTTGGGCGGCCTCGGGAATGGTCATGAAGTAGCGGGTGATGTCCGGATGCGTCACCGCCACCGGGCCGCCCCGTTCGATCTGCTGGCGAAACAGGGGAACGACCGAGCCGCTGGAGCCCAACACGTTACCGAAGCGCACCATGCTGAAGCAGGTCCGGCTCTGCTGCTGGGCAAAGGCCTGACAGATCAGCTCCGTCAATCGTTTGGAGGCACCCATCACGTTGGTCGGCCGGACCGCCTTGTCGGTGGAGATCAGCACGAAGGATTCGACACCCGCCTTGAGCGCCGCCCGAGCCAGGGTCAGGGTGCCGAAGACGTTGTTGCGCAGCCCCTCGACCAGATTGCACTCCACCAGCGGCACGTGCTTGTAGGCGGCCGCATGGTAGACGGTATCCACTCGAAAGGCGGTGAAGATCGCACGCAGGGCATCGGGTTGCTGGATCGAGACCAGGAACGGCTGAACCCGGATACCCTCGTCACCGACGGCAGGGTGCTGCGACAGCTCGTGCTCTATGGCATAGAGCGCGTACTCGCAGCTGTCGACCAGCAGAACGGCGACCGGCCGTTGGGCGATGATCTGGCGACACAGCTCGCTGCCGATCGACCCGCCTGCCCCGGTCACCATCACCGTCTTGCCCTCGATGTTGGCCGCGAGCAGGTCGGGGAACGGTGGCACCGGCTCACGCCCCAGCAGGTCCTCCAGCGCCACGTCGCGCAGCTCACTGATGCGGGCCCGTCCGGCGATCACGTCGGCACTGCCGGGAATGGTCTTGACCGGCACCGACAGTGCGGAGAGACGCTGCAGGATCTCGCGTCGCCGGCAGCGCGGGGCACTGGGAATGGCCAGCAGCACCATTGCCGCCCGATACTCCTCCACCAGCGCCGCCAGCCTCACCGGCTGGTGGACACGCAGCCCTTCGACCAGGGCACCATCGAGACCGCGCCAGTCGTCGACGAAGGCCACCGGCTCGTACTCGCTGCCATGCCGCAGCGCGGCCACCAGCTCGCACCCCGCCGCGCCGGCACCATAGATCACCACCGGGCGGCGCTTGAGTCGCTGGCTCAACAGATAGAGCTCGCGCAGCAGGAACCTCACGCCGCCCAGCCCCAGCAGCAGTAGCAGGCCGTAGATCAGCACCACGGGCAGCGACAGCGTCACCCCCAGCCACTGGCTGACCGCCTTCGCCACCAGGGAAGAGAGCAGGACCGCCATACCCACGGTCGCCACGGTGGTATGGCTCATATAGCGAATCACCACCCGGTAGAGCCCCAGCCAGTGGAACAGCACCAGGCTGACCAGGGCGACGACGATGCTTGTCTGCCACAGCCCGGGGGCGACGAACGGTGCCAGGCTCTCCCAGTGCAGGGCGCAGGCCAGCATCAAGCTGGCCACGACCAGCGTGGCATCGACCAGCACCAGCACGCGTCGCTTGACGCTGCGAGGCAACATCAGCAATGGCTGCAAGGGGATCTGCATGGGCTCCTCCCTTGAATGGCAGGCCCCGGTCACTCTCGGCCGGGAAGGTCTAGGGCGGCCGCCACCTGCGCCCAGTCGAGGTACTTGTAGTTCTGGTTCTGCGCGGCGTTCGAGCCGCTATGCACCACCATCAGTCCCGTGGCGAATCGTCTGCCGAAGCCTTGCGAACTGACCTCGATCCCATCGGTCTCGACGACGCTGTCGGCGCCGCTCTCCGGGTGCCCTTCGATACGGAAGATCCCCAGCAGAACGTAGGGAGGAGAAGCCTCGAGCACGGCGAAGCTGTCATTGCCCTGACTGGAAACGATCAGGTACTGGTCGCCGTACAGGGCGAGCCCTTCGATATCGGGCTTCAGGGGGGCTCTCGCCTCGATCACCAGCTCGCGGCAGGTAGCGGCTTCCGGCGATGCCGGCATGACCCAGACACCGACCCTCTCCTCGCCGACGAACAGCAGCGAGCGGGCGTCGTCGGCGACGCAGCCCTCGGGCTGGGACCCCAGCCGAAAGTAGCGCAGCAGTTCGAGGTGCGGCTCGCCCTGGACGATCTCCAGGCGATGCTGAAGATAGTGCCCCTCCTTGGCATTGGTGAAGACGTGCAATTCGTCGCCGTGGCGATAGAGGCAGAGGCCGTAGTTCTCCTCCAGGCCAGTGGGCACCAGGCCCATCAGGCTCACGCTTCCCTCCTCGTCGATCTCGAACACCGCCAGACGGCCATCTTCGCGATGGGTCGCCACGGCAACATCCATGCGCCGCTGGTCGAGAGACACGCCCTGGCGCAGATCGACGTTGTTGAGCTTGCCCACCGGCAGGGACTGCACCCTTGCCCCCTGCAGGTCATAGACCTCCAGGCCGCGCTGCTTGTCGGTGCCGAGGATACGGCTGCGCTCGGGCGCCGTGGGGTGGCGCCAGATCGCCGGGTCGTCGGCGGCGTCGCCGCGGCTGGCAACCGCGACGGTTTCGCCCTGGACGCGTACCACCGGCGTCTCGGCCGCCAGCGGCGACTGTCCCAGGGCGAGTCCGAGCAGCGCACCGGCCACGCCACGCCACCCCCTCCGGCCCAGACACCAAGCCATGCGTCAACGCTCCTTCACCGGCGTCATGGGAACCGCCGCCGTGCCAAGGGAAGGCCGCCCCTCGCGGCCGTGTCGATAGCAGTGCCAACAGACCGCCAGCACCAACCAGAACAGGGTCGTGCGCAGGCCGTTGTGGCTGAGCGAGTAGACCAGCGGCCCCGCCATCCCCATCCAGGCGTAGAACGGTGCACGGCGCAGCGCCATGAAGAGGATGGCAAGCAGCAGGCCGAGCCCCGGGATGCCGTAGGCGAACAGCATGCCGACGAAGGAGGAGTGGATCTCGTTGCCGTCATAGGGTGCGAAGCGCTGGCGCTCGCCCTCCGCCGCGCCGAGGATGGCATATTCGGGGAAGTGGGTGAGGCGATCGAAGCGGCGCTCCTCGACCATGTTCTCGACCTTCGTCGAGGCCCGATCCAGTCGGGCCTGCAGGTTACGCTGTACCTGCCCCTCCGAGTGCAGGTTCGCCACCAGCACCGCCACGAGGATCAGGGGCACGAGCAGGCTCAGTCGTGCGAAGTGGCGCAACTGCCCGGCATTGGCAACGGCCCAGCCGAGCCCGACCAGCACCGCCCCGCCCATCGCCCCCAGCGACGAAGCCGCCAACAGATTGACCACCGCCGCCGCAAGGCCGGCCAGCATCAGCGGCCGTAACGGTGGGCGGAAGTCATCGAGCAGCATCAGCAACAGCATGGCGCAGAGCGAGAAGAAGGCCAGCTGGTTGGGGTTGTTGAAGCTGCCGGTGGCCCGGCCGACCCCTGTGCCGAGCTGGTAGACCACCTCCATGGCGGCAATCAGCAAGGCGATGGAGAGCGCGTTGCGCACCAGCCCCCGGCCGGCCTCGCCGAACACCCGCAGGAAACGCAACAGCGCCATGCCCACCAGGAAGTTGAACAGGAAGAAGAGCGGGTAGATGAAGAAGGCGCTGCTTTGCATCACCCACGCCCAGCCAAGGCTGACCAGCAGTACCCACAGCAGCAGTAGGGCCCAGCAGAAGGCGAAGGGCGGGACCGGATGCCGCTCATCGCCCAGGGCCAACAGCGCCATCAGGCCGGCGAAACAGAGCAACACGAAGTCTGCCGGCTGGGGCAGGCCGCTGGAGAAGACGTAGAGGCTCGACAGGCTCAAGCCGAAGAAGAGCAGCGCGGCGGCGATCTGGTTCATGGCTTGGCTCCCCCTCGCTAGAGATTGGCCATCATGCGGAAGGCATGGTTTCGCTCGGCCAGCTCGGCGTAGGTGCCGCTGTCCACGACGCACCCCTTGTCGATCATGTAGATGACGTCGCAGTCGCGCACCGTGGACAGGCGGTGGGCGACCATGATCAGGGTGCAGTGGCCGGCGCTCACCTCGATATCGCTCATGACCCGCTGTTCGGTGATGCCATCCAGCGCACTGGTCGCCTCGTCGAGCACCAGCACCTGCGCTTGGCGGTAGAACGCCCGGGCAATACCGATGCGCTGTCGCTGGCCGCCGGAGAGCTGTACGCCGCGCTCGCCGACGCGAGTGTCGAGTCCATCGGGCATCGAGGCGACCATGGCGTCGAGCTGCGCCATGCTCACAGCCTTCTCCACCAGGGCGACATCGATCTCGCTGCGCGGCACCCCGAAGGCAACGTTTTCCAGGATCGAGGCATCGGCCAGGAAGATATGCTGGGGTACGAAGCCGACGCCGGCCTGCCAGCGCGCCAGGTTTGCCTCGGTCAACGTGACATCATCCACTAATAACGTCCCCTTCTGCGGTTGAATCAACCCAAGCAGAAGGTCCACCACGGTCGATTTTCCTGAACCGGATTCGCCGACCAAGCCCACTCGGCTGCCCGCGGGGATGCTCAGGCTCAGGCCGTTGAGCGCCGCCTCGCGCTTGCCCGGGTAGTGGAAGTGCACGTGATCCAGCCGTATGCCGTCGTGCAGGGGCAGAGGATGGAAAGCGCTCCCCGGTGCCATTTCTGAGGCATAGCCACGACTCGCGACCAAGTCGTCGTGGACCGCCTCGAAGGCGGCCAGGTGGCTGCGAATGTTGGAGACGGAAGCGTAGATCTTCTGATAGGCCGGCAACATCTTGAAGCCCGCCAGGGCGTAGATCGACAGTGCCGGCAAGATCGTGCCCAAATTGCCCTGATGCACGTTCAGCAAGTAGAGCACCAGCAGGATCACCGAGCCGAAGGCCACCAGCTCGATCGCGTAGCGCGGCGCATCGGAGAGCCCCTGGGTCACGCCCATGCCACGCGCCACCTGCTGGCTGGCGCGCTCGAACTGGGTGGTGAAAGTCGCCTGGCGGCGTAGCAGCAGAAGATCCTTGATGCCCCCAAACCCTTCGGTCATCAGCTTGAAGCGCTTGGCCTGGGAGCGTGACACGCGCCGGCCGTTGTTGATCAGGAAACGACGCACCGTCTTGTACAGCAGCAGGTAGGCGGCGAGGAAGATGGTAATGCCGCCGAGCGCCACGACCGGGTTGTAGACCAGGATCGTCAGCGACATGCAGGTCACCAGGACCAGCTTGGCATTGAGCTGCATGCAGGGTTGCAGGATCTTGGTGGTGACCCGCTGGGTCTCCTGGGCGACACGGTTGATCAGCCGGCTGCTGCTGCCGCTGGCATGAAACAGCCAAGGCTGATGCAGGTAATAGCGATAAAGGCGGCTGGAGAGCTCGGCGCCCACCTGGGCACCGTAGAGCGACAGCCGCCAGGTGGTGTACATCGAGAACAGCGCGGCCACCAGCAGCACGAGCAGCACCCCCAACCCCATCAGGGAGAGGAAGTGCTGCGGACTGTCGGCACCGCTTAAGCGGTAGGCCTGACCCAGCCACCCCTCGCCCTGCAAGCGGCTCATGTCCCCGACCAGGGCCATGAACGGCCCGATGGAGATGACACCGATCACCTCGGCAAAGGCCATCAGGACGATCAACCCCTGCAATCGAAGCAGGCGGCGCCGCTGACGTGGCGCCAACAGCGAGTAGAGTTCGCGAAGCTGTCGCAACATATCTTGTCACCGGTAGGCGTAGAGATAATTGCCGTAATGACCGTAATGGCTGCTCGTCGAACGCTCCAGGCCATTGAGTATGGCGCCCTTGAGCCGCACCCCGCCGCTCTCCAGGCGCCGCTTGGCGGCCTTGATCTCGGCCGGCGGATTGACGCCGAAGCGCACCACCATCAGGCTGGTGGCGGCCAGCTTGCCGACCACGGCGGCATCGGTGACTGCCAGCACCGGCGGGGTGTCGATGATCACCAGGTCGTAGCGCGCACTGACCGACTGCAGGAAGCCATGGAAGCTGCGCTGCATCAGCAGCTCCGAGGGATTGGGCGGGCGCGTGCCACGCGACACGTAGTGCAGCCCCTCTATCTCGCTCTCACGGATTGCCTCGTCGAGCTCGATACGCTGGGCGAGCAGCTCCGACAGTCCCGGCACGCCCTTGTCACGGAACGCATGGTGGAGGCAGCCACGCCGCATGTCGGCGTCGATCAGCAGCACCTGTTGCCCGGCCTGGGCACAGACTGCGGCCAGGTTGGCGGCAATGAAGCTCTTGCCGACCCCGGGCCCGGCCCCAGCGATCATCAGCCGATTATTGCCCGCTTCCAGCATGGCGAAGTAGAGGCTGGTGCGCAGGCTGCGCAGGGCCTCGACGGCAACCTCCTCGGGCTGCTCCAGGGCCAATAGGCCGCGGAAGACCTCCTGGGTCGCCTTGAGGCCGGCAGGGCGGACGCGCCGCGTCAACTTGGTCTGCTCCGCCGAGTCGGGCAAGGTGGCATAGACCGGCAGGCCGATCTCCTCGAGCTGGTCGGGGCTCTTGATCGCCCGGCTGAGCAGCAAGCGCAGGATGACTCCCAGCGCCGCCAACAGCGCCCCGATCATGCCACTGACCAGCGTGATCAAGGCAATCCGCGGCGCAATCGTGCCGCTCTGCATCACGGCGTCATCGAGAATGCGCACGTTGCCCACGGTGCCGGCCTTGAGCAGGCGCATCTCCTGACGCTGGTTGAGCAACTGCACATAGACCTGCTGGTTGACCTGGGTGTCGCGGGTCAGCCGCAGCACCTCCTGCTGGGTTTCGGGCAGGTCGCCCACCAGGCCATTGATGCGCTCCTGTTCGGCCTGCAGTTGCGCACGCTGGCGCAGCAGCGACTGGTAGTTGGGATGGGTCGGGCGGAAGCGCTGGGCCAGGTCCGCCTCGGCCAGGGCCAGCTCGGTGAGTTGGTTCTCCACCTCCACCAGGCGGTTGAGCAGGTTCTGCGTCTCGAAGGTCAGGTCGACCGAGTCGCGCTGGGCACGATACTCGTTGAGCCGGTTCTCGGCTTCGGTCAGCTGCTCGTTGACCTGGGGAATCTGTTCGTCGAGAAAGGCCAGCTGCTTTTCGGCCTCCTCCGACTGCCGCTGAACGTTCTGGGTCAGGAACACCCCGGTGAGGGTATCCAGGGTCTGCTGGGTCAGCTCGGGATCGGTGCCGTTCAGCAGCAACTTGTAGACCCCCGAGTCCTTGCCCTGGGGCAGGATGGTGAAACGCCCCTGGAGCCGGCCTATTGTCTTGAGCCGCGACGCGCGTCTGAGCCCGAACTCGGCGCCGACGTGAGCATCGAGCTGGCTGACGAAGAGGCGGTACCCCGTATCGCTGCTGACGGTTTCTCCGACTCGACCGGCCAGCACAAGCTCTCCCTCCCGGAACAGCTCATAGCTTCCTTCCCCGATCACCCGCAGCGTGTGTTCCATGCCCTCTCGCTCCGACGGCACCTCGAAGCGCGCGACGCGCAACGTCTCCCCCGCCCATACGAAGGGAGAGCCTTCGACACCGTCCGGGCCGGGCAGCCAGCCGATCAGGAAATTCGGCACCAGGCGCTCGAACCAGACATGTTGGAGGCCATGATGGACCAGGAAATCCCCTACCCAGGGTAGCCGCCGCGGTGCGATGTCGATCGCCAGGTCAAGGCGGTCCACGGTCGCCCCGATGACCATGCGCGACTTGAGTATCTCCAGCTCGGCCGTGGTTGGGTTGGTGACCTGATCGCCTACGGCCAAGGTCTCCAGCAGGCCCAGCATGGCCCCCCGGTTCTCGATCTGGACCAGCGCATCGGATTGGTAGATGCGAGGCTGGGAACTGGAGTAGAAATAACCCGCCAGCATGAAGAGAACGGTGATGCCAGCGATGAGGAATTTCTTCTCGACGAGCATGTCGAGCAGCTTCCTCAGGCTGATATCCTCGTTCTCGGCAGGCGTCGGGGCGGAAGAAGGTGGGTTGGGAAATATGGTCATAGCCAAGACCTCTTCAGCGTAGATGAGCCCCGCTATCTCTCAAAGGTTACCCACCCTGTCGGCGGACCTGGCGGCATCACCCGGCAGCGTGACCGAAGGCAGCAGCAACGAGATCACGTTGTTCCAGCGCGCCAGCGGAGCGGAAGTGACATAGACCACATCCTGGGGGTTGAGCGGGAAGCGCGTGCCCAGCATCAGGCGAGTCGCATCGCTGATGTCCAGCTGATACACCGTTGCCAGCTTCTCGCTCTCCGGCGGGTTGCCACGCACGACGAAGATGCCGGAGGGCTGTGCACGGCTCTCGTTGACGCCGCCGGCGCGAGCCAGGGCGTCGGTCAGCGACAGGCGTTCGTTGCCCAGAGCGATGGCACCGGGCCTCAGTACCTGGCCGAGCACGACCACGTTCTGGTTCTCGGAAGTGGGCACGTGCAGCAGGTCGCCGTCGCGCAACAGCCGGTTCTGCGTCAGGTCGCCCTGTTGCAGCATGGCGAAGAGAGAGAGACGCTCCTCGCGTCCATCCCGGGTCAGAATGACGTTGTGCCAGTCGGCATTGTTACGTGCCCCGCCGGCCTCGCTGAGGGCGTCGAGCACGGTCAACGGCACGATGGTGAGCGGCTGGGCGCCCGGCCGCTCCACAGCGCCGCTGACGTAGACCTTCTGCGAGCGGAAGGCAGCGATGCCCACTTCCACCTGAGGGTCGGTAATCACCTGTGAGAGCCGCTGGGTGAGCAGGCCACGCAGCTCTTCCAGCGTCATGCCGGCCACCTGCACCCGCCCCACGTAGGGATAGAACATGGTGCCGTCAGGCCGCACCCGGTTGCCGGTTTCCGCCGCCGAGCGCTCGCTTCCCCCGGGAATGGTGAGTTCGGGATGGTCGTAGACGATGACGCTGACCACATCGCCCGGGCCGAGGCGATATTCGTACTGCTGGATTTCGCGCTGAAGCTCCGGGGGCAGCGGGCGCGAGGCAGGCTCGACCGTTTGCATACCCATCACCAGCTCCGGCGTGATCGGCTCGATGTCGACGCGGGAGTCGAGCGACTCGTCGAGCCGGCTCTCATCGATATGCCCCCCTGGAGCAAAGGCGCACCCAGCCGACACGAGCAATACGAGCAGCAGGGCTAGGGAAACGCTCAGCCGTGCTGTTGTTGCCAGCCGGGGCCGACCTTTCGACTTTGCGAAGGTCCAGGTCGCTTTGTTGTCTTCAACTAACGTTGTCATTGTTCCACCCCCCACGGGATCCCAAAAGCACGCTACCGCCCCGGATGCTCTGTCATGTCATCCGTGAGCCGTCTCTTTTTTCTTATCCGGCTTCATCGTTTCGGATCGTTAATTACATTTAGTAACATCGCGGATACATCAACCGTGACGTTATGATGAAGCCGAAGATACATTTAGGTTACATTGGCGTTTCGGCGTCACCAGATGATTTTGGGCTCAGCCTCGTGCTGAAAATCGGCGAAAAACAGGCGCCCACGAAAAGCAGCGAAAATCGGCCAGGGAGTATGGGAAAAATCAGGTAGGGAAATTAGGCGTAATTGCCCCTCGCCGAAGCGAAAGCTCGAATTACGGAAGTGCAACAAAAGGTTGGATATCAGCCTTGGATAGGACTTCGGTAGCTTACAGTCGATGGGCCCATTCCCTGCTGGCCGAATCGAGCAACTGGTGCGTCCATTGGAACGCTTCCGGAGAACGCCGATAAGGATCGGGGATGTCGCAGCCCCGACCGTGTTCCAGCCAGTGGCCCAGGCGCATGATCTTGCCGACTGCCTGTGGCCAGCGCTCGGCGATCAGGCGCCGTTGCTCGTCGCTCATGACCAGGACCAGGTCAGCTTGCGTCAGGTAGCGGGCATCGAGCTGCCGGGCCCGATGATGGGATACGTCGAGTCCAGCAGCCTCGGCCAGCGCACGCGCACTGGGCTCGACGCCCTGGCCGACCAGTGCGGTCAGCCCGGCCGAACTCACACGACAGTGGGGCAAGCGCTGCTGGAGCATCGCTGCGGCCACGGGGCTGCGACAGATGTTGCCTCGGCAGACGACCAGGATGGAGCGAATCATCGACGTAGTACACTCATGAACGGGCACGGGGAGCCCTGCAGCACAAGCATAGCGCCCGGCTCGCGGGAGTGGAAAAACGTCATCGCTTGGCTCAGCATAGGTCGACCAAAGCAACCTTCGCATCAGTGACAAGGTGGGAGCAGCGAATGAATGACCGCAGCGCCATGCGCCTGGCCCGTCTCCAGCAGGCGCTCGCCGTCAGCGGTACCCTCCATCTTCGCGAGGCCGCCCGCCTCTGCGGTGTCTCGGAAATGACCATTCGTCGCGACCTGGCCGCGAGTGACGGAGCCATGACCTTGCTGGGTGGGCGTCTGGTGATGGCCAGTCATCCGCACTATGTGCCAGCCTACGACCTCGACGTACAGCAAGACAGCCATGCCCTGGCCAAGCGCCGGCTTTGCGCTCGCGCCGTCGGCTTCATCGCCGATGGCGATACCCTGTTCATCGACTGCGGTACCACGCTGCTCCCCCTGGTGGGTCAGCTCACCACCCGCGAGCGCCTAACCGTGGTGACCTATGCGCTCAACGTGGCCAACGCAGTCAGCCTGCTCCCTGAGGTGCGCCTGGTACTTCTCGGTGGTCTCTTTCATGCCAGTTCGCAATCCTTCGGTAGCGACGACATGAGTGCGGCGATCAAGCGCCTGGGCATCAACCGCGCCTTCATTTCGGCCGCCGGGGTGCACACCGAGCGTGGCGTGAGCTGCTTCCACTTCCACGAGGTCGCCCCCAAGCAGGCCGCCATTGCCCACGCCGAGCAGCGCCTGCTGGTGGTCGACGAGAGCAAGCTCGGCCAGGTACGCCCCGCCTACTTCGCCAAGCTGGACGACTTCGACGTGGTGATCACCGACGGCGACATGGCACCGTTACCGGAGAGCGGCGGGCCCAGAATCGTCGCCGCGTGACGTCCAGACACAACGAAGCCGGGCAATGCCCGGCTTCGTTGTGTGGTGTTGTATGGCCGAGCGCAGCCAGCTGTACAGTGCTTTCTTAGCCACACTTGGACCAGCCGCAACCCGCATAGCACGTCGGGCAACCATCCATCATGATCAGCTCACCGCGGCACTCCGGGCAGTGCCCTACTACCGTGGGCCCATCGCCTTTCTCTTCGGAAGCGTGAGCCTTGGCCTGCTGCTCGGCCTGGGCCTCCTCCTCGGGGGTGGGCGGCTGCCAGGGATGGCCGTGGGTCAGGCGGTGGGCGTAGCGGCGCACCAGCTCCTCCACCGGCACCTGGTTGCCGTCCTGGTCGAGGAAGCCGCGCCGGTAGAGGATCTGCTGGATCGACCAGGCGATGGCGGCCACTTCGGAGTCGTGGAACATCGGCTTGCCCCAGCGGTTCATGCCGCAGCGCACCAGGCCCTTGTCCCAGGCCACCTTGCGCAGGTCGGCCACCGCCTGGGTGACGTAGCCGCCGCGGGCGGCCAACGACAGGCTGCGCATGGTGGCGGTGATCCACTGGTGCTCGCTGGAGAGCTGGCCGGAGGGGAAGAAGAACTCCACCGGGCGCTCGATCACCACCCGCTTGCCGTCGAGCACGCCTTCCACCGGCATGAAGGAGACCAGCAGGTAGACCTTCTTGCGGCCCTCGGCGCCGACGTAGGAGATCTTCTCGGAGACAGCTTCCAGGGTGCCCTCCGGGCGCGAGGGGATGCGTACCGTGAGCGGGTTCTCGTCAGCCAGCGGCGGCGCTTCCACCGCCTTCTTGACGCTGTAGGAAACGATCTTGGACTTGATTTCGACGGCCATCACGGGGCTCCTGCAGAAAAAGGTTGAACGGCACACAGCGGCTCGGGGCTGATCCGTCGACAGGCCTGCGAGGAGGCGCTGTAAACCCATCCCTGGGCGCTACCTTCGCCATCCATGGCGAAGGACCTCCTCTTCAGCCTGACCCCGGCGCCCCTCGCTACCGGCAGTTGCAAGGGCATGGGCTTACCATTTGCCATAGGTGCCTTCCTTCAGCGCATCATAGAGATTGGCCGCGTTGTGCTCCTCGCCGTCGTAGACCACCTTCTCGTCGCCCTTGAGTTCCAGCGTCTCGCCGTTCTCCAGCTCGAACACGTAGGTGGTGTTCTTGAGATCGTCCTCGCGCACCAGCACGCCCTGGAACGCCTCGGGGTTGAAGCGGAAGGTGGTGCAGCCCTTGAGCTTGCTCTCGTAGGCGTCCAGGTAGAGATCCTTGAACTGCTCGAAGGGGAACTCGGTGGGCACGTTGACCGTCTTGGAGATCGCCGAGTCGACCCACACCTGGGCCGCCGCCTGTACCGCCACGTGCTGCTTGGGGCTGACCGCGTCGGCGGTGATGAAGTAATCCGGCAGGTCACTCTCCACTGCGTCGCTGGCGATGAAGTGGCGGTAGGCGGCGAGCTCGAAGGAGACCACTTCCACCTGCTCCTTGGTCTTCTTGCCCGACTGGATCACATTGCGGAAGTAGCGATGCGAGAACGACGGCTCGATGCCGTTGGAGGCATTGTTGCCCAGCGACAGCGAGATGGTGCCGGTCGGCGCGATGGAGCTGTGGTGGGTAAAGCGCGCACCGTGTTCGGCGAGTGCCGCGACCAGCTCCGGCTCGACCTCGGCGACCTTCTGCATGTAGCGGCTGTAGCGCGCGTGCAGGATGCGCCCCGGCACCTTGTCGCCGATCTCGTAGCCGTCCTTCGCCAGCTCAGGGCGCTCGCGCATCATCTTCGGCGTGATCTCGAAGTCCTCGGCGAGTATCGGCGCCATGCCCTTCTCGCGGGAGAGCTCCAGCGCCTGCTTCCAGCCCTCGAGCGCCAGGTTGCGGCTCACTTCCTCGGTGAAGGCCAGCGACTCGGGCGAGCCGTAGGGGATCTTGAGCATGGTCAGGGTCGAACCGAGGCCGAGGAAACCCATGCCGTGACGGCGCTTGGCTTCGATTTCGCGGCGCTGGCCCTCGAGCGGCAGACCGCTGATCTCGACCACGTTGTCGAGCATGCGGGTGAAGATCGCCACCACTTGGCGGTAGCGCTCCCAATCGAAGCGCGGCTTCTTGCCGAAGGGGTCGATGACGAAGCGGGTCAGGTTGACCGAACCGAGCAGGCAGGCGCCCTCCGGCGGAAGGGGCTGCTCGCCGCAGGGGTTGGTGGCGCGGATCTCCTCGCAGAACCAGTTGTTGTTCATGCGGTTGACCTGGTCGATCAGGATGAAGCCCGGCTCGGCGAAGTCGTAGGTGGAACGCATGATGGTGTCCCACAGTTCGCGCGCCTTGATCACCTCGACGACACGGCAGGCCACACGGCCCTCGGCATCGACGGTGTAGCCCTCTTCGATCACCGGCCAGTCGCGGTAGATCAAATCCTCGGGCTTGACGTCCTCCTTCTCACCGGCATGCAGCGGGAAGGCCAAGGGCCAGTCGGCATCGTTCTTCACCGCTTCCACGAACTCGTCGGTGATCAGCAGCGAGAGGTTGAACTGACGCAAGCGCCCGGCCTCGCGCTTGGCCTCGATGAAGCTCTTCACGTCGGGGTGGCCGACGTCGAAGGTGCCCATCTGGGCGCCGCGGCGACCACCCGCCGAGGCCACCGTGAAGCACATCTTGTCGTAGATATCCATGAACGCCAGCGGGCCGTTGGTGCCGGCGCCGGCACCGAAAACGAAGGCCCCCTTGTGGCGCAGGGTGGAGAACTCGTAGCCGATGCCGCAACCCGCCTTGAGCGTCATGCCGGCGTCCACCACCGAAGAGAGGATGTCGTGCATGGAGTCGCGGATGGTGCGCGAGACGGTGCAGTTGATCAGGCTCACCGCCGGCTTGTAGTCCTCGGCACCGGCGTTGGACATGATGCGCCCGGCGGGGATGGCACCGTTCTCCAGCGCCCAGCGGAACTTGGGCAGCCACTCATCGGCCTTGTCGCCTTCCACCGCGGCCAGGGCGCGCGCAACGCGGTCCCAGGTCGCCGCCACGTCCTTGTCGACGGGGCGTCCATGACGATCCTTGAGGCGATACTTGGAGTCCCAGATATCGCGTGAGGGCGCTTGCATAGGCACCTCGTTGGATGTCTTGACGGCCTTGGTGGAAGTACTCATGCAGGGATCTCCAGTAAGGGTCAAAAGTTCAAGTAATCAATGTTCCCGGCGCGCCATGCGTTCGAAGCGCGCCAGCCATTCGCCGAGTCGTCCCTGGGCCAGCCCCTCCTCGCGACCATCGAGCAGGTTCTTGACCATCAGCCCGAGCTCCGTGTCGCCCTCGATCACCAGCCGACGCTGGAAGAACAGCGCGTCGGGGTCCTCGCGCCGGGTCGCCAGGCACAGGAACTCGCGCCAGCCGCCACGGATGGTGGCTTCGCCCGTCTCCGGGCTGAGCCGGAAGCGCTCCGCTTCGAGGGTCAGCGTCAGCGCCACGCCCAGGTCCTCGATATGCAGGGCAATGCGCCGCCCCTCGAGCGCGTCGAACTCGCCCTCGGCCAAGGGTTCGGCGAAGGTGCGGTTGAGCAGCGGCTCGACCAGTTGTCTCTTCACCGCAAGCGGTACGCGGGGATCGATGGCACGAATCATTCGAGTCGGGGCCGGGGGGCGTGGCAAGCGCGACAGAGAAAGAGGAAGCATAGCGACTCTCCAGTGGAGCGAACCCATGGATTCGGTGCGGCCAGGTGGCCATGAAACCGATCATCCTAAGCTCGACGCCGCGCGCCTGCACTGATATGCGTCAAGCCTGTGCCAATGCCCCCGACCGGGGCCTTGGCTACCATATATAGCCAAGAAGTCCGGATCAAGCACCACATCTAGACTATATTTTTAACGCTAGCCCTTGCATTGCGATAACTATTTGATCCCCAAGCGACGCGCCAGCTTGTGCAGGTTGCTGGGATCAACGGCAAGCCTCCGGGCGGCATTCGCCCAGTTGTCGTCGCAGACCGCCAGGGCCTGGCGAATCGCCCGCCGCTGCGCGGCTTCGACCTGATGGCGCAGTGGCTCGCCGGTGCTCGTCTCAGCATGGGGGTGTTCGGTCGCATCACGACCGGCTTTCAACGTTTCGCCATGAGGCAGGTCGAGCCACTCCGGTTCCAGGGTGACGATGTCGTCGCGTCGAGCACCGTGACCCAGCGCCTTGATCGCCGCCCGGCTGATGACGTGCTCGAGCTCACGCACGTTGCCCGGCCAGTGGTAGCCCAGCAGCGCCGCCTCGGCTTCGCTGGAGAGTCGCAGGCTGCGAACGCCGAGCCGGGCACGGTTGATCTCGAGGAAGTGACCGGCCAGCACCAGCACATCGCTGTCGCGCTCGCGCAACGGCGGGATCACCACCGGATAGACCGAGAGGCGGTGATAGAGGTCGACACGGAAGTGGCCGTCACGCACACTCTCGGCCAATTGACGGTTGGTGGCAGCGATAATGCGCACATCGACTCGCCGCGGAGTGTCCTCCCCCAGGCGCTGCACCTCGCCGTTCTGCAGGGCTCGCAGCAGCTTGGCCTGGATCGGCAGCGGCAGCTCGCCCACCTCATCGAGGAACAGGGTGCCGCCGTCGGCAGCCTCGAAGCGTCCCGCCCGCTCCGCCGTGGCGCCGGAAAAAGCGCCCTTCACGTGGCCGAACAGCTCGCTCTCGGCCAGGGTCTCGGGCAGCGCTGCGCAGTTGACCTGCACCAGCGGCTGCTGTCGGCGCGGCGAACGCTGATGCAGGCGCCGTGCGAACAGCTCCTTGCCCACGCCGGTCTCCCCCATCAGCAGTACCGGCAGGTCCGACTCCGCCACCACGTCGAGCTCATGCAGCAGGCGCTGCAGCACCGCACTGTGGCCGAGGATCTCACTGCCCTCTCCCACTGCGACATGAGCCAGCGCATCCTGACGCGCCATGCGCAGCGCGCGCACCTCCTGCTCTAGGCGCGAAACCCGCACGGCTGCCTCGACCAGCAGCGCATAACGCTCCAGCAAGAGGCGGGACGCCTCGTCGAAGGTACCAGCCACCAGGGCGTCCAGCGTCAGCACGCCCCACGTCTCACCTTCGACATGCAGGCTGATGCCCATGCAGTCGTGCACGTGGAGCGGCTCCCCCGGCTGTTGCTCGACCAGGCCGTCGTAGGGGTCGGGCAGGGCCGAGTCCGACGGGAAAAGGGTCGAGCGGCGGCTGGCGAGTAGTGCCGCCAGGCGCGGGTGGCGAGCCACCTCGAAGCGTCGTCCCAGCGCTTCGCGTACCAGACCCTCCACCGCCACCGGCGCCAGCACGTCATCCTGCAACCGCAGCAGGCATACCGCGCCGCAGCGGAAGCTCTCACGCAGGGTACGTACCAGGCGCTGCAGGCGCACCACGCTGGGCAGGTCGGCGGCAAGGTCGGCGAGAAGCGAGTCGTCAAGCATGGTAGTTATCACCCTGGAAGGTAAAAATAACCTTACTCCAGCAAGGTGAAATTTACCATTTGAACGGCAAGTCATTGATAAACAAAACCCAGATAAGTGGCACGGCGATTGCTCTGTCTGAGAGACATTCAATGAGGTATGCCGTATGAACCTGCAGGAACAGACCGTTGGCCGCATCGCCCTATCGCTTCCCGGTGCGACTCGTATCTTCCATGCCCATCACATCGATTTCTGCTGTGGTGGCCGCATCAGCCTGAGCCAGGCCGCCGAGCGCGCCGGCCTGCATGTCGACAAGCTGGTCGCCGAACTCGAGGCGCTGCCAGCCGTCAGCAGCGAGCAGCGCGACTGGCGCGAAGCCAGCAACGACGAGCTGATCGACCACATCCTCACCCGCTATCACGACGTGCATCGTGAGCAACTCCCCGAGCTGATCCGCATGGCGCGCCGAGTCGAGCAGGTTCACGGTGAGAGAGACAGCTGCCCCAACGGGCTGGCCGACCTGCTGCTAGTGATTTATCAGGAAATGGAGAGCCACATGCAGAAGGAGGAGCAGATCCTGTTCCCCATGCTGCGCAACGGCATGGGTGCGCAGGCCCAGGGGCCGATCGCAGTGATGCGCCACGAGCACGACGATCATGGCGTGAACCTCGAGCAAGTGATGCGGCTGACCGATGACATCACCCCGCCCAAGGGCGCCTGCACTACTTGGCGGGCGCTCTACACCGGCCTGCGAGAGTTCCGTGAGGACCTGATGGAACACATCCATCTGGAGAACAACTTGCTGTTCGAACGGGCCAGTTGAGGAAGCACTGCACAACTGTCTGCGCTTCCTATACACACCCGCCGAAACGCATACGGCGCCCCGTGGGGCGCCGTTTGTTTGACTGCAACTCAAGCTCGTCAAACCGTACGTGAGTAGCGGTTCTCCTCGGGCTTGAGGTAGGCGTCGAAGGCCATCGCCATGTTGCGCATCATCAGCCGCCCTGCGGGCAGCACCTCGATCGCGCCGTCACTGATCGTCAGCAGGCCGTCGGCCTGCATCTCCTCGAGCTGTGCGAGCGCATCGGCGAAATAGTCGCGGAAAACGACGTCGTGGCGCGCCTCAATGGCGGCGAAATCGATGCGCCCATGGCACATCAAGGCGTTGATCACGTCGCGGCGCAGGCGGTCGTCGTCATTCAGCCGGTAGCCGCGCATCACCGGCAGCCGCCCCGCCTCGAGATGCGCCTGGTACTGGGCGGTCTCCTTGACGTTCTGGCTGTAGCTGTCGCCGACCTTGCCGATGGAGGTGATGCCCAGGCCGATCATGTCGCAGTCGGCGTGGGTGGAATAGCCCTGGAAGTTGCGCTGCAGGGTGCCGTTTTCCCTGGCCAAGCTCAGCTCGTCGTCGGGCAGGGCGAAGTGATCCATGCCGATGTAGACGTAGCCGGCCGCGGTCAGGCGGCGAATGGTCAATTCCAGCAGCTCCAACTTGCGCTCCGGCGGCGGCATGTCCTCGGGGCGGATCAGGCGCTGGGCCTTGAACAGCTCCGGCAGGTGGGCGTAGCTGTAGGCGGCGATGCGGTCGGGGCGCAGGGCGATGATCTTCGCCAGGGTGGCATCGAAGCTGGCCACCGTCTGCAGTGGCAGGCCGTAGATCAGATCGACACTGACCGACTGGAAGCCGGCCTCGCGGGCCGCCGCGACCAGCTCGACCACCTGCTCCTCGCTCTGCACGCGGTTGACCGCCTTCTGCACGTCGGGGTCGAAGTCCTGCACGCCGAAGCTCAGGCGGTTGAAGCCGAGCGCTTTCAGCTCATGGATCTGCTCTGGCGTGACCGTGCGAGGATCGACCTCCAGCGAGAACTCGCGCGCCTCGGGCTCGGCGAAGTGGAAGGCCTCGTCGAGGGCCGCCATCAGCTCGCCGAGCTGGGCATTGCTCAGGTAAGTGGGCGTGCCGCCGCCCAAGTGCAGCTGGGTCATGCGCCGCGTCTCGTCGAACAGCGCCCCTTGCACGCGGATCTCCTGCTTCAGCCAGTCGAGATATTCGGCCGCGCGCTCGGTGTTGTGGGTGATGATCTTGTTGCAGGCGCAGTAGTAGCACAGGCTCTTGCAGAATGGGATATGCACGTAGACCGACAGCGGCTTGGGCGCGGCAACGCGGTTGCTGCGCTCAGCGGCGGCGCGGTAGTCGTCCTCGGCGAAGGCCGTATGGAACTGGGGCGCGGTCGGATAGGAGGTGTAGCGGGGGCCCGGGCGGTCGTACTTCTCCACCAGCGGGCGGTCGAACAACAGATCGTCTTGCATGATCGGAACAGCCTCTTGAATCCTCGGCATGGAGCACGCCATGCTCAATGCCCGTCAGTATGACACCGGCTACCGGTGTCGTCTCGGCAGCTCGCCCCTCTCTTGCCCCGGGTCAAGTTTGCCCGTGTCACGCTGCGTCCTGGGGATCCAGGCGGCCAGCCGCCAGGCCACCAGCAGCCAGCCCAGGCTCCAGGCGGCGGCCGACAGCCACAGCAGCGTCAGCCCCGCACTGCCGGCCTCGACCGCCCACAGCCGCAGCACGGCCGCCACCGCGAACAGCCCGGCCAACGGCAGCAATACTGGTTCCTGTTCGGGGCGCCGCTTCGCCCGCAGGATTACGTGACGCAGCATGATGCCACTGGCAAGCGTGCCCAAGGCTCCCACGGTAAAGGCGTGCAGCGCCGTGCTGGCATGCTCCGGCGCCCACCAGCGATAGGCCAGAAGAATGAGCCCGATGGCGAGCCAGGCGTAGCCCAGCATCAGCATCTGCAGGTCCGGCCTGTCGCGACACTTCATCGGCTGCCATCCGCGGATACGCCACAGCACCAGCACTCCCCCCGCCAGCGTGAGCAGGGCTGCCACGGGATGCAACGCCTCCCATGGTGCCAGGAAGGCCGCCAGCCCCAGCAGCACGATCAGCGCCCCCTCGACATTGGGCTGCACGCCGGCCCGTGCCTGGCGGGAAGTTTTCGTCAGGTGGCCGTTGACCGCCGGCGCGATGACGCGCCCCCCCATGAAGGTCATCAATAGCTCCAGCCACAGTACGCTCTGGTGCATCAGCGGCGCCGTGCTCGGCATGCCATCGAGATAACGCCAGGTCAGGGTTACCACGGCCAACAGGCAGAGCATGCCCAGCAGCGGCGAGAGTAGCCGGTTGCGCCACTTCTTGGCGGCAATGAAGCGCGGCACCAGTCGCGAGGCCACCCACACGGCGAAGACCGCGTCGGCCAACGAGGCCACGACCGTTCCGGGCCAGTCCAACACGCCCAGCCGCCCTACCAGCCACAGCGACACCAGCAGGAGCAGTTGCCGCCTTGGCTGGGGTCCCAGCAGGTAACCGGCAATGATCGCCAGGGCAAAACCGAACAGCATCTCGCGGGCATGGGCGGCCGGCGAGGCCAGCTGCAGCGGCGCCCAGCCGTGGAAAAGCGCCAACAAGGAGAGCGGCACCATCAAGGCAGCGTGCAGCGCCGCCAGCGGAAAGAGCCAGCGCCAGGCGGCCAGACGAAGGGGCTCGGCACCGGCCGCATCGTTGGCGGGCTTGGCAAGGGCTTTAAACATGTATATAAAATACTACTTAGAAGGCGCGTTGAACACCGTCGCGAGGTGGCCATGAGAGAAGAAGCGATTCGCCTGGCCTGGCGCACCCTGGCCTATGGCTGCATCGGCCTGGGGGCCGCCGGGGCTGTATTGCCGCTACTGCCGACCACGCCCTTCCTGCTGTTGGCAGCCTGGGCGGCACCCAAAGGCTCGCCGCGCCTGGCGCGCTGGTTGTGTCACCACCCGCGGTTGGGTCCTATCCTGAAGGCCTGGCAGAATCAGCGTGCCATACCCCGACACGCCAAGCGAATGGCGGCGATACTGCTCGCCCTGAGTTGGCTGGTACTATGGCTGAGCGGTATGCCTATCCATGTACTGGCCGCGACGGCTGCGATCTTCTGCTGCGTGACCGCTTTCGTCTGGACGCGACCCGATGCCGCACCCTCGGGCAGAGAACGCCATACGGCGAGCACTGCTATGATAAGAAGGTTTTAGGGTACTCCAATTGATGCTTATCAAGCCAATGCCGGACCTACCATGCACCTGACCCGCTATACCGACTATGCGCTGCGCGTGCTCATCTATCTCGCCGTCAAGGGCGAGGAGCGCTCCACGATCCATGAGATAGCGGAAAGCTTCGGCGTCTCGCGCAATCACTTGATGAAAGTCGTACAAGACCTCAGTCACCGTGGCTACATCACCACCATCCGCGGCAAGAACGGCGGCCTGTTGCTCAATCGCCCCCCCGAAGCGATAACCCTGGGCGGATTGGTACGTGACACCGAACATGAGCTCGGCCTGGTGGAATGCTTTCGCGACAGCAACGATTGCATCATTACCCCGGCCTGCCGGCTCAAGCCGATTCTCAACGAAGCCATGGGTGCTTTCATGGGCGTCCTGGACCAATATACGTTGGCCGACATGCTAGGCAAGCGTCAGCCACAGCTTGCTCGCTTGATGCAGATTCCGGCCAAGGAGGCCTAGTTTTCTCATGCCTCTTGGCCCAGATCAGTTTGGCCGGACTCATTCCGGCATACCATCGAAGCCAGTACCCGGCTCGCTGCGCAGTAGCGAACCGAGAAGAGACTGCTTCACTACAACGTGCACTGCCACCCCGTGGATTAGCATTAGATGGAGAACACCATGAAATTAGTTGCCGCCGCCCTGCTAGCAGGCGCCTCTACCCTGGCCTTCACCGCAACCGTCCAGGCGAACGCCGACGGCGAAGCCGTCTACAACCAGGCCTGCATGGCCTGCCATATGACCGGCGCTGCCGGCGCGCCGATCCGTGGCGACGCCGACGCCTGGGCACCGCGCGTGGAGAAAGGCATCGACACGCTCTACACCCACGCCATCGAAGGCTTCAACGCCATGCCGCCCAAGGGAGGCCAGATGGGCCTGAGCGACGAGGAAGTGAAGGCCGCCGTCGACTTCATGGTCGAACCGGTAATGTAAGCCCACCGACTCCCCAACCAGGCGGAGACGCTCCGCGCTGGAATAACAGGCGCCATGCCGCGGCAGCGGCATGGCGCCTCCGTCGTTTCTCTCTTCGCAAGCCTCCCGCCTCTTCCTCTCGCCCGGCCGCTGCCATGCCTGCGGTCATGCAGCTCGCGACTCCTACCTCTTCTGGGTTACTCCCACGGCGCCCGCACTGGTTACTTCGGTCATGACGCATGTCAATTCCCATGCCCTGGAGGGCTGGCATGATAGGACCAACGCTTAAAGAAATATTTCCAATACCTGTTTGACTCACCCCTTTCTCACCGGTGCTAGCAGGTACGGTAACGAGGATCGCCCATGTTTCACCGGCGCCACGCTAACATGCCCGCGACTTGGCTGGTCGGTCTGCTGGTACTGCTGTTCACCCTGCCGGCCCTGGCTATCGAGCTGGAGCAGGTTCGCCCCGGTTTTCCCGAGGCGGCCCGGCTGAGCGAAGCCGAGGGCAGCCTTGCGGTCAGGTCAGTGGAGAACTCTGCAGGCGAGCCGCTGGGCTACGTCTTCGAGAGCGTCGATATCGCCCCGATTCCTGCCTATTCGGGTAAGCCGGTCAACCTGCTGGTGGGCATCGATCTGGAGGGCCGCATCGTCCTGGCCGACATCCTCGGCCACGAGGAGCCCATCATGCTGGTGGGTATTCCCGAGGCGAAGCTGGAGGGCTTCGCCGATGCGCACGTGGGCGCTCACGTCAACGACCGGCTCAAGGTTGGTGACAACCTCGACGCCATCTCCGGCGCCACCGTTACCGTCATCGTGGTCAGCGATACCATCCTGCGCGCCGCGCGCCAGGTGGCCGCCGAGCAGGGGCTGATCGCCGATCCCTCCGCCGCGCCGCCGGCGCGGGTGCTTGAGGACGTCTATGCCCCTGCCGACTGGGAAACCCTCACCGGCGACGGCACCATCCGCCGCTTCCAGCTGACCCACGGCGAAGTGGATGAGACCTTCGTCGGCACGCCCGCCGAAAACTACCTGCATACGCCGCAACCGGCGGATCGCACCTTCATCGAGCTGTTCTACACCTACCTCAACCCGCCTACCGCCGGCCGCAACCTGCTCGGCGACAACGTCTACGAGCAGCTGATGGACGAGCTCGACGAGGGCGAGCATGCCATCGCGGTGATGGGCCGCGGCGACTATTCGTTCAAGGGCTCGGGCTACGTGCGCGGCGGTATCTTCGATCGCCTGGAGCTCAGCCAGGGCAACACCACCGTCAGCTTCCACGACCGCGACCACATCCGCCTGGGCAACCTGTCGATCGAGGGTGCGCCCGACTTCGCCGAGCGTGACATCTTCATCGTGCGAGATACGGCGGCCTTCGATCCGGGCCGGCCGTGGCAGCTTGAGCTGCTGGTGCGCCGTGCCTCCGGTCCGCTGGATACCGAGTTCAGCCGCTTCAGCGCCGACTACAGCGTCCCCGAGGCCTATATCGAACGACCCGAACCGCCCAAGGAAGAGCCGATCTGGGTCCAGGTATGGCGCGACAAGGCGTTCCAGATCGCCGTGCTCGGCGCCGGCCTGGTCGTGCTCACCGGCATCATGCTGTTCCAGGACGTGCTGGTGCGCTATCCCCGCATCATGGGTCCGCTGCGCCTGGGCTTCCTGGTCTACACCCTGGTCTTCATCGGCTGGTACTCGCTGGCCCAGCTCTCGGTGGTCAATGTCCTGACCTTCACCAACTCGCTGATCAACGGCTTCAGTTGGGAATCGTTCCTGATCGACCCGATGCTGTTCATTCTCTGGTCGTTCGTGGCGGTGAGCCTGCTGCTGTGGGGTCGAGGCGTGTTCTGCGGCTGGCTGTGTCCGTTCGGCGCGCTGCAGGATCTGGTCAACAAGGCCGCGCGCAAGCTGGGCGTCAAGCAGTACGAACTGCCCTTCGGCCTGCATGAACGCCTGTGGGCGATCAAGTACATCATCCTGCTGGCGCTGTTCGCCGTCTCGCTGCACTCGTTGGGGCAGGCCGAGCGCTACGCCGAGGTGGAACCGTTCAAGACCGCCATCACCCTGCGCTTCCAGCGCGAATGGGGCTTTTTGCTCTATGCCTTGGGCCTGGTCGCGATCTCGGCCTTCACCCACAAGGCCTACTGCCGCTACGTCTGCCCGCTGGGCGCGGGGCTCGCCATTCCCGCCCGCCTGCGCCTGTTCGACTGGCTCAAGCGCCATCGTGGCAGCTGCGGCACGCCCTGCCAGATCTGCGCCAACGAATGTGAAGTGGCCGCCATCCATCCCGACGGCCGCATCAATGCCAACGAGTGCCACTACTGTCTCGACTGCCAGATCACCTACCACGATGACCGCCGCTGCCCGCCGATGATCAAGCGGCGCAAGCGCTACGAGAAGGCGGCGCGCGTGTCGGGCGGCAAGGGCCGCGTCGAGATCCACGAACCCGCCAACGCCGTCGACCGGCTGCAGCGTATTCCGACCCACCAAGAGGACTGAACCATGAGTGACAAGAAGCAGATCGAGAACCTCGGTCGCCGGCACTTCCTGCGCAACAGCGCGGTAACCGGCGTCGCCGGGGCCGGCCTGGCCAGCGGCTTCGGCGCCGGAGCGCTGATGAGCAGCCGCCAGGCCCAGGCCGCCGGCGTCGCTGAAGGCAGCGTGGCGCCGGGCGAACTCGACGAGTACTACGGTTTCTGGAGCGGCGGTCACTCCGGCGAGGTACGCGTGCTGGGCGTGCCCTCCATGCGCGAGCTGATGCGCATTCCGGTATTCAACACCGACAGCGCCACGGGCTGGGGCATCAGCAACGAGTCCAAGCGCATCCTCGGCGAGTCCGCGCGCTTCCTCAACGGCGACAGCCATCACCCGCACGTCTCGATGACCGACGGCCGCTACGACGGCAAGTACCTGTTCATCAACGACAAGGCCAACACCCGCGTAGCCCGCATCCGTCTCGACATCATGAAGACGGACAAGATCACCACCATTCCCAACGTCCAGGCGATCCACGGCCTGCGCCTGCAGAAGGTGCCCCACACCAAGTATGTGTTCTGCAACGCCGAGATGCCGATCCCGCAGATCAACGACGGCCGCGACCTGGAGAACCCGGAGAACTACTGGACCATGTTCAACGCGGTGGACGCGGAGAGCATGGACGTGGCCTGGCAGGTGATCGTCGACGGCAACCTCGACAACACCGACGCCGACTACACCGGACGCTTCGTCGCTTCCACCTGCTACAACTCCGAGAAGGGCGTGACCCTCTCCGAGACCATGAGCGCCGAGCGCGACTGGGTGGTGGTGTTCGACGTCGAGGCGATCGAGGCCGCCGTCGCCGCCGGTGAGTACGAGACCCTGGGCGACTCCCCGGTGCCGGTGCTCGACGGCCGTAAGGGCTCGCAGCTGACCCGCTACATCCCGGTACCCAAGAACCCGCACGGCCTGAACACCTCGCCGGACGGCAAGTACTTCATGGCCAACGGCAAGCTGTCGCCGACCGTGACCATCATCGCCATCGACAAGCTGCCCGAGCTGTTCGACGACGCCATCGAGCCGCGCGACACCGTGGTCGGCGAGCCCGAGCTTGGCCTGGGGCCGCTTCACACCACCTTCGACGGTCGCGGCTATGCCTACACCACGCTGTTCATCGACAGCCAGGTGGCCAAGTGGAACATCGAGGACGCCATTCGCCACTACAACGGCGAAGAGGTGAACTACATCCGCCAGAAGCTGGACGTGCACTACCAGCCCGGCCACAACCACGCCAGTCTCACCGAGTCGCGCGATGCCGACGGCAAGTGGCTGGTAGTGCTGTGCAAGTTCTCCAAGGACCGCTTCCTGCCGGTGGGCCCGCTGCGCCCCGAGAACGACCAGCTGATCGACATCAGCGGCGACGAGATGAAGCTGGTGCACGACGGCCCGACCTATGCCGAGCCGCACGACTGCATCCTGGTTCGGGCCGACCAGATCAACCCGGTACGCCTGTGGCAGCGGGACGACCCCTTCTTCGCCGAGACGGTCGCCATGGCCGAGGCCGATGGTGTCGTTCTCGAGCGCGAGAACAAGGTGGTGCGCGACGGCAACAAGGTGCGTGTCTACATGACCTCCGTGGCGCCGACGTTCGGCCTGACCGAATTCAAGGTCAAGCAGGGCGACGAGGTCACCGTGGTGATCACCAACCTCGACCAGGTCGAAGACCTGACCCACGGCTTCTGCATGGTCAACCACGGCGCGCAGATGGAGATCGGTCCGCAGCAGACCGCCAGCGTCACCTTCGTCGCCGACAAGCCCGGCGTACACTGGTACTACTGCAACTGGTTCTGCCACGCCATGCACATGGAAATGACCGGCCGCATGCTGGTCGAGAAGGCCTGATAGCCTTCTGAGTGTCTGAAGGGAGTCGGGATCAGGCTGAAGAGAGCCTGGTCCTGGCCCACCCTTTAGTTCTGGAGAAACGTATGACCCGACGACCGACTCTCGGCGTCCTGATCCTGATTCTGACTGCCTGGTTGGCCATGCCGGGCGGAGCGCTGGCCGCCGACTGGCGCGCTAGCCCGGGCGAATCACTGCAGCCGCTGGTCGAACGAGCCAGCGACGGCGATCGCCTGCTATTGCCCGCGGGCCGCTATCCCGGCCCGCTCAAGCTCGACCGCTCGCTCACCGTCGAAGCCGAGCCCGGCGCCGTGATCGATGCCGGCGGCAGCGGCCACGGCGTGGTCCTCGAAGCCCCCGGCAGCGTGATCGACGGCCTCACCGTCGAGAACTGGGGCCGCGACCTCACCGCCATGGACAGCGGCATCCTGGTGGAGCACACCGCCACCGGCAGCGTCATCCGTCATTCGCACCTCGAAGGCCCCGGCTTCGGCATTCGCCTCGACTCGGTGAATGACGTGGCCGTGCTGGACAACGTCATTCGCGGCGACACCTCGCTGCGCTCGCAGGATCGCGGCAACGGCATACATCTGTACAACGTGCGCGACGTGCGGGTGGAGGGCAACGAGATCCGCGAGGTGCGCGACGGCATCTACATCGACACCAGCAGCCAGAGCCTGCTGCGCGGCAACAGCATGCAGGATCTGCGCTACGGCGTGCACTACATGTACGCCCATGACAATCGCTTGGAAGGGAACCTGACCCGCAACACCCGCACCGGCTACGCGCTGATGCAGTCGCGTCACCTGACGGTGGTCGACAACCGCTCCGAGGGCGACCTCAACTACGGCATCCTGATGAACAACATCACCTACTCCACGCTGCGTGGCAATCGCATCAGCGGCGTGCGCCAACCGCTCAATGCCAGCGGAGAGGGAATGGTGAGCGGCGCCGAAGGCAAGGCGCTGTTCGTCTACAACGCCCAGTTCAACCGCTTCGAGGGCAACCGCCTGGCCGACAGCGACATCGGCATCCACCTCACCGCCGGCTCCGAGGACAACCGCGTGGTGGGCAACGCCTTCGTCGACAACCGCCAGCAGGTGATGTACGTCGCCACGCGCACCCAGGAGTGGTCGGAGGAGGGCCGCGGCAACTACTGGAGCGACTACCTGGGCTGGGACCTGGCCGGGGACGGCTTGGGCGACACGCCCTACGAGCCCAACGACGCCATGGACCGCCTGCTGTGGCGCTACCCCGTCGCGCGGCTGCTAATGCACAGCCCCGCGGTGCTGACCCTGCGCTGGGTGCAGCGCCAGTTCCCCGTCTTCCGCCCCCAGGGCGTGAAGGACAGCGCCCCCCTGATGACAGAACCCGACTTCGGAGACACCGACCCATGACCGCGGTGATCGAATTCCACGGCGTGACCCGGCGCGACGGCGACGTGGTGCGCCTCGACGCCCTCGACCTCAGGGTCAGCGAGGGCGAGGTCCTCGCCCTGCTCGGCCACAATGGCGCCGGCAAGACCACTACCATGAAGCTGATCCTGGGGCTGCTCTCGCCCAGCGAAGGCTCGATCTCGGTACTCGGCGGCGCCCCCGACGGCGCTCATGCCGAGACGCTGCGCCGACGTCTGGGCTACCTGCCCGAGAACGTCAGCTTCTACGAACAACTCAGCGGCCGCGAGGTATTGGAGTTTTTCGCCCGGCTCAAGCGCGTCGACCGCCGCCAGGTCGCCGCGCTGCTCGAGCAGGTCGGCCTGGGTGCGGCGGCCAAGCGGCGCGTCAAGACCTACTCCAAGGGCATGCGCCAGCGCCTCGGTCTGGCCCAGGCGCTGCTCGGCGAGCCGCGTCTGCTCCTGCTCGACGAGCCCACCACCGGGCTCGACCCCGCCGCCACCCGCGACTTCTACGAGACGGTACGCAGCCTGCGCGAGCGCGGCTGTACGGTACTGCTCTCTTCCCACGTGCTGCCGGGTGTGGAGCCCTATATCGACCGCGCGCTTATCCTGGGTGGCGGCCGGCGCCTGGCACTCGGCAGCCTCGAGACCCTGCGCGCCGAAGCCGCACTGCCGATGACCATTCGTGCCCGCGGCCGATTGGAGGGTGATGACTGGCAACGGCCCTGGAACGACACGCGCATCCAGGCCCGGCCGCTCAACGGTCATGAGGTGTCGCTTTCGGTTCCCGCCGACGCCAAGCTCGCCGTGCTGCGCCATCTCTCCACGCACCCCGGGGTCGAGGACATCGAGCTGCTGCCGCCTACCCTGGAGCACCTCTACACCCATTTCTCCGCCGGGCTCGCCCCCGCGCAAGGAGAGGCTCGATGAACGCCATCCTGACACTCGCCGGCAAGGAGTTCCGCGACGGCATGCGCAACCGCTGGGTGCTGGCCATCACGCTGGTGCTGGCCTTGCTCGCCGTGGGCATCGCCTGGTTCGGCGCGGCGGCCAGTGGCGGACTGGGCTTCACCTCGCTGGCCACCACGCTGGTCAGCCTCGCCACCCTGGCGGTCTTCCTGATACCGCTGATCGCTCTGCTGCTGGCTTACGACGCCGTAGTCGGCGAGCAGGAAGCGGGCACCCTGCTGCTGCTGCTCACCTATCCGGTCAGCCGCACCTCGCTGCTGCTGGGCAAGTTCCTCGGTCACGGCCTGATTCTGGGCAGCGCCACGGCTCTCGGCTTCGGCATTGCCGGTGTGGTGATCGCCGTGGGGGCCGAAGGCGTGGCGCTGGGCGAACTGGCCGCCGGCATGGGCCTGCTGATCGCCAGCAGCGTGCTGCTGGGCTGGGTCTTCATCGCCTTCGCCTACCTGATCAGCGTGTGGGTGAGCGAGAAGGCCCGCGCCGCCGGCCTGGCGCTGGTGGTGTGGTTCCTGTTCGTGCTGGTGTTCGACCTGGGCCTGTTGGCGCTGCTGGTCAGCGTCAAGCAGGGCGGGGAGTGGCTGCCCTGGCTGCTGCTGCTCAACCCCACCGAGCTGTTCCGCCTGATCAACCTGGCCGGCTTCGAGGCGGCGCGCAGCTATACCGGCCTGACCTCCATTGCCGAGGGCGGCGCCTTCCGTCCTGCCGTGCTGCTGCCACTGCTGACGGCCTGGGTCCTGGTGCCCCTGGGCCTGGCGCTGCTGCGCTTTCGCCATCGTTCGGCTTGAGGCCGCCTTTCTTTCGGAGTGATCGATATGCCCCGTTTCCTGCTACTCCCCCTGATCCTGCTGTCGCTGCTGCTCGCCGGCTGCGGCGAGCCGGAGACGACCGCCCTGGCCGCCGCCGAGCCCATCGAGTCCGGCGACAGCTGTCACGTCTGCGGCATGCTGATCGACGAGCACCCCGGCCCCAAAGGGCAGGCTTTCCTGGACAAGAGCACTTCGGCGCTCAAGTTCTGCTCCACGGCAGAGCTGTTCGCCTTCCTACGCCAGCCGGAGAACGAGACGCGCCTCTCCCATGCCTATGTGCACGATGTCGCAGTAGCACCCTGGGCCACGCCGTCCGACGACGCCTTCGTACTGGCCAGCGAGGCGTGGTACGTGGCGGGTCACGATCAACGCGGCTCCATGGGCCACACCCTGGCCTCTTTCAAGCAGCGCCATCATGCCGAAGTCTTCGCCGAGACCCACGGCGGCAAGCTCTACGCCTTCGACGACATCGACCTAGAGCTGCTGGCCCGTCTGAGCCGCGGCGAGCTGGGTGGCGGCGACACTATGGCCAGCATGACAGATCACGCCAGTGGGCACGCCGATATGCACGACACCAGCGGGGCACACTGAGCCCCGCGGGACAGCCGCCACACGGCGTGCTAGGCTCGGGCGCATCGCTTCTCGAGGATCCCGCATGCGTTTTTCCGCCCTGCTCGCTTCCACGCTAGCTGGCCTGGCCCTGGCCGGGCCTGTCGCAGCCACCAACTACAACGTCAGCGATGCCGAGCAGCATGACAGCTGGCACTCCGTGGTGCTATCGCTGGGTGACGAGCGCCACTTTCGCGCCCTCGAGCAGACCAGCTACAGCGACTCGATCCTGAGCGTCAACTACACCGCCGGCGTGTGCGACCTGCCATGGCTCGAGGTGCGCGTCGAGCTGGAAAAGCACCAGCCCGAGAGCCGCGTGGCCAACCTGGTGCCCGGCGACCTGCGAGTGGATCACGAGACCATCCACAACGGTATGGCGGAGTTCATCACCCAGCGCGGTGACCGCGGCTTTTACGTCAACTTCTATCTCGACAACCAGACGCTGCTGCTCGACGAGATGCGCAGGGGCGAGACGCTGCGCCTGCGCTTCGATCGTGGCAATGAGGACTACTGGTTCATGAGCTTCGTCCTCGAGGGTGCCGATGCGGCCATTGCCCGTGCCGAACGACTGTGCGAGGCGGCCGGCTGATGGCGACGCTGCTGTTTCGGCTGGCCAACGTCACCGAGGAGGAAGCCTGGGAAGTGCGCCGACTGCTCGACGAGCACGGCTTCGATACTTATGAGACCCAGGCCGGCTTCTGGCGCCTGGGAGTTGATGCCATCTGGCTGCGTGACTCCGCGCAGTTGGAGGCAGCACGCGAGGTGCTCGAGTGCTACCAGGCCGAGCGGCAAACGCGCGTACGGCGTGAGCATGCCGAGATGGCCGAGCGCGGCCAGTCCCCGACCCTGTGGCAACGCCTACGCCACCATCCCGTGCAACTGCTGCTGGTGGCGCTGGCGGTACTGGCCATGCTGGCGCTTACGCTGACACCCTTTCTGGGCCTGATCGAGCGCAGCGCTACTGGCTGAACGCTGTCCATCGGCATGGCCGCCGGCAGGCGGCCATCGAGTTGTGCTACGGCTCTCAGCGAAACCCTTGGGTATCGAGGTACTCCACCGACAGGTAGTCGTCAAAGGTCCACAGCCGCACGAAGCGCCCGCGCTGAGACGTCCCTTGTCCCTCACCGCCCCAGACTTCCAAGCTTTGCGGTGTCTCAGGCATGTCTCCGGCGAGCTGTTCGAACCACCAGGCGGCCATCTCTTCCTTCCACGGCTCGCCATACTCGGCCGCGAGTTCCTCAATGATTCGCTCGCGCTGGGCCACCTCGGGATGAAAGGCTACCACCAGAGCCAACTGATCGCTGCCGTCCGGAAAGACGTAGCGCAGGTCAGTGACTGGCTCGTTGGGCACCTGCAACGCACCGTCGACGAGCAGATCGCCCTCAGCCGTTTCGTGCACTTCGACCTCGGACACCCCATCGGCCGCAAGCCGGGCCATCACCTCCTGATGTGACATGCCGAACTCGGCGCTGCGGTAGCCCGTCGGCCCTTCCGCCGCCAGGGCCGCCGTGAACATCACCGTCGCCAGGCTGCCGACGAGCCAGGTCGACGCTTGGGTGTATCGTCTCATTGTCGCTCCTCCAGCATTGAATGGCTGGAGCCACCGGTCACGCCGGCGCTCGCAGCGAATGGCGATTTGTTGCTGATCATTCGGTCGGCACCACCGTGATTACCCCCTCCATGTCGCGCCGCTCGTGCGGGCGGCAGTGGTAGGGATAAGTGCCGGGTTCATCGAAGGTGCGCTCCCAGTACTCTTCGGGAAACAGCCGCGGCGAGCCCAAGTCCTCGTCGGCGAAGTAGACATCGTGGCTGGTGCGCTTCTCGGCGTTGACCCAGCGCACCGTGGTGCCGGCCTCCACCTCGAGCTCGGCGGGGTGAAAGCCGTAGTCGCGCATTTCCACTTCGACCACGGCATCGGCGGCCTGTACCGCCCCGCTCAGCAGGGCGGCGATCAGGAGGCTCATGTTCGGTCGACGATATCGCTTGTTCATGTCGCAACCTCCTTCCCAGCGGGACCTCAGGGAGAGACTCGCGTGGCATTGATTTCCACCATGTCCTCGCCGAAGGCCTCGTCCGGATTCTCGACGCCGAAGGCCAGGCCGTACTGGAAGGAGACATGGTGGAAGCGCGAGTCGGCATGGTCGTCGTGCAGCGCCAGATTGAGGCTGTAGAGACTCCCCAGGTCGAGCGGCTTGTCGCCCTCGGTGCCGGTCTTGAGCGCTCGGGTCAGGTAGGCGGTCCATACGCCGTCCTGCTCCTCGGCACTGAAGGCGATGGCCTGGCTGTCGCTGAAGTGACGCTCGTCAAGGACATAACCCGACTCGACGCTGCCGTCGCCGCTGCTGTAGCGCGCCAGGTCGAGATAGACGCCGGCATCGAGCAGCTCCTGGATCTCTGCCTCCTCCTTGAGCTTGTCCCAGCCGCCGCGGGCCGCGCCACGACGTCCCTTAATCTCGATGTCGGTACGGCTCTCGGCAAGGTACTTGGTCACCCCGTTGCCGCTCATGAAGTCGAGCCGCTCAGCGAGTTCGCTCGCCGCCAGCGCCTCTGCCTCGGGCGCATCCGGCATGTAGGCGGAATCGTGGTGACAGCTTGCCCAGCAGCCCCCCTGCTCTGCCAGCTCGACGCGTCCGTCGGAGAGACCCACGGTCAGCTTGAAGGGGTTTTCCGGATCCATCATGCCACCCTCGACGAAGGGCAGCGGGGCATGCTCGCCGGCCTCCCACTGGAATTGCATGTAGAGGTATTCATCGTCGAAGGCGGCCTTGACGCTCATCGGCACGTGGCCGCGCTTGTCGCCCAGGTCGAAGGTCTCGATCTTCTCGCCGGCAACGGCCATGGCACCGATATCGGCTTCCTCGCCCTGGTGGCACCACAGGCAGCGGTCGCCGAACTTGACCGCCCTGCCGCCGCCATGCTCGCTGCCGTCCTGAATCCACTCGATGGACGCCTGGCCCGGCAGGAACAGCGTCAGATCGGTGGCCGGCACCGCCTCCCAGTCGAGCGAGGCAGCGAGGTTCTCACTGACCGTCGCGGCTTCGCCCAGATCTTCCGTCTCCAGCGGCACCTCGCTCTCTTCGGTCTCAGTCGCCTCGTCCACGGCATCGAAGCGACCCGCCCAGACCGGCGACTCGTCCCAAGCCTCGGGCAGCTGATGCGCAATGCCCTGGTGACACTCGATGCAGGTCATGCCCTGCTCGAAGGCGCGGGCATGCTCGCGCGAGGCCCGGGCAGCCTGCTGCTCTAGGTCCATCGCCGACCAGTCATGACAGTTGCGACACTCGCGCGAATCAGTGCGCAGCATCGAGCGCCATACGTTCTCGGCCAGATGAAGACGCTTGGCCTCGAACTCCTCCTGGGTATCGATCGAGCCCAGCATCCAGTGCCACACCTCGCGGCTGGCCTGGATCTTGCGAATCATCTTGGGCCCCCAGGCGTCGGGCACGTGGCAGTCCGAACAGATCGCGCCCACGCCGGTGGCGTTCTGGTAGTGCGGTCGCTCCTGGTACTCCTCGTGGACCCAGCTCATCTCATGGCAGGAGGTGGTACAGAACTTGTAGCTGTTGGTCGCCTCCATCACGGTATTGAAGCCGCCCCAGAAGATGATGCCGGCAACGAAGAAGAGCACGGCGGCACCCAACGATGCCCCCAGGATGGTGATTTTGCGCCAATTGCGTGGACGCTCCCCCATGATCTTTCTCCCAAAGTGTCATGACACGAGTGCTTGCCTCACCTGCCGCCGCCCCAGTTGTGATTGTTCGTGTCGGCCCCTTCTCCAGCCGCCCTGGCGAGCAAAGCGGCTGGAGAAGGGGCCGGGGTGCCCTGATGGCACCCCGGCGGTAGCGGCTGAGCGATCAGCCGACGTGATGCTTGCGGTTGTAGACGTTGAACTTGCCGGTCGGCGTGTTGAGTCCCTCGACGACCGCCTTCACTTCCAGGGTCTTGTCATCGAAGACGACGATGGCACCGTCGTTCTGGTGACCCTCACCGCGTGCCCAGATGGAGACCCACACCTCGGTACCGGTCTGGTCGTACTCCATGTGCACCGCCACGGCATCGTGCTCCAGCGGACGGTCGGCGACGTGGATTGGCGTCAGCTCGCGGGTCTCCTTGTTCATGACCATGACCCACTGGTTGACGTCGGGCTCGGGGTGCATGGCCTGATCGATCCACACGTGGGGCGAATCGGGATGGGTGCGCACGAACAGCCCCGGGCCGTCGGTCTCGATCTGGTCGCAGATCTGCCAGGCCTGATCGGGATGCCCTTCGGGATCGTTGCCCCAGAAGGTCAACAGGCCCTCACCCAAGTGGGTGGTGCCGGCCACCGGGCCGCATTCAGGATCGACCCAGTTGGCGCCCGGCCCCGGATGAGGCTTGGTACCGGTCTCCAGCATGCTGACCAGCTTGCGCGTCTCGGTGTCGATGAACACCATCTTGTCGCTCATGTTGGCGGCGATCTGGAAGTAGCGACCGGTGGGATCGAAGAAGCCGTCGTGCAGGAATTCCGCGGTCTCCATCTGGTCGATGCGCAGGTTGTCGATGTCGCTGTAGTCGACCTGCCAGACCTGGCCGGACTCCTTGACGTTGACCAGGAAGGTGGGGGCGTGCGGGGTGTTGTAGAGCGCCGCGACGCGCGCCTCGTTGCGGAAGTTGCCTTCGGTGTCGTAGCTGCGGGTGGAGACGACCTTGAGCGGCTCCATGGTCTCGGCATCGGCGATCACGAAGTGCGGCGGCCAGTAGGAACCGCCGATGACGTACTTGTCCTTCCACTCGCCGTAGTGGGAGACCGCCACGTCGCGGGCGTCATAGCCGATGAAGACTTCGGCGGTGACCTGCGGCGGGTCCATCCACAGGTCGATCTTGGAGAGGCGGCCGTCACGGCCCTGGACGTACCAGAAGCGGCCGTCGGAGCTCTCCTTGGCCACGTGCACCGCGTAGCCGGTCTCGACCTCGGTGACCAGCTCCTTGGTGTCGGCGTCGATGATGCCCATGGCGCCACGGTCACGCAGGATGGTGACCATGAAGTTTTCCCAGTTGAGATCGTGCTGGGGCTCGGTGGGCAGATCCTCCGGCGCGACGAAGACCTGCCAGCGCTCCTTCATGTCGGCCAGCGACATCTCAGGCGGATCGACCGGGTCGTGCTGGATGTACTTCGAAATCAGCGTAATGTCATCTCCGGAGAGGATGCCGTCGAAGTTGTTCATGCCGCCTTCGGTGCCCAGCGTGATGATGCTCTCCAGACGACGCTGGCCCAGTTCCTGAGTGGTCTCTGGCAGCAGGTTCGGGCCGGTGGCACCGTTGCGCGTGGTGCCGTGGCAGCCGGCACAGCGCTGGAAGTAGATGGTATTGGCGCGATCCATCTCCTCGGCGGTCAGCTCCGGTGCAGCGGCCTGAACGGTACTCATGGCAGCCAACGGGAAGCTGAGGGCGAAGATCCCCTTGGTCAATGCTCTCTTGTGCATAACGTGCCTCGCTTGGTTTCCCCTTCGGGTGTGGCTGGCGGGTGCCCGGCATGACCTTTTCTTCTTGGTGCTGCGACCAGGTCCTTCAGCCACCCCCCACCTACCGCCATTAGTAGCAATTTTGTCTTCCGGCTCACTTGACCACTGTCAATTGATGCATCCTGGAGTTGACTTATGTCAGAGGAGGAGAAAAGAAATCGCATCCCGACATGCAACGACCCGCCGAGCGGGCCGTTTGGAGAGGTGGAAGGTATCGCCGGCCGAGACGACTCAGCGGCAGGGGCGTAGCATGGCCGCTTGCCGACTGCCCTGGACGGCGCTCGGCAACGGCGAGAGCACTTCTTCGGAGGTATTGGCGAAACGGCGCAAGGTGGTGATGTCTTCGACATACACGCAGTTGCGCTCGCAGCTGACGCCCACTTCCCGTAGTCGCGCCATGGCTCGGGAAAAACTTTCCGGCTTCATGCCCAGCCGACCGGCGATCAGCAGCTTGTCGCAGGGCAGGCAGACCCTGACGGGGCCATCCTCGTCGGGGCACAGCGAGACGATGAAGGCCGCCAGACGCTGGTAGGTGGGCTGCAGGGTGAGCTGGTCGAGCTGGCGTACCAGCGAGCGCAGCATGCCGGAGAGGTTGGCGAGCATATTGAGCGCCAAGCCATGGTTGCGCTCCAGCGTGGTAAGGAAGTGGTCGGCAGGGAAGAGCAGCAGCCGTGCATCCTCGGCCACCGCCGCGTTGACCGGAAAGCCCAGCCGGTCGAACATCGCCGCCTCGGCGAAGGATTCGCCGCGGGTGAACAGCCCGACCATGCACTCGTTGCCTTCGGCGCTTTCGCGGAACAGCTTCACCCAACCGTCGAGCACCACATAGAAGCGGTCCGCCGGTTCGCCCTTGCTGAACAACAGCGAACCGCGACGGTAGCTGCGCTCCACGGCACCGCCGGTGAGCAGCGCCAGGGTCTCGTCTTCCAGACCGGCGAACAGCGGCACCTGGCGCACCGCCTGCAGGGCCTCACGGCTCAACGAATTCTTCATGTCTCCCTCCTTGCCTGAGCCCCGTCGTGAAGGCCGTCGCCAGCTTGGCCAAGCTGATCGAGATTGCCTCGAATCACCTCGGCCTCGGCAGACTCCGCCGGCAACACGCCGAGCAGACGCTGCCAGTAGCGTCGCGCGGCGGTCTCGTCCGCCTGTTGCAGCGCCAGCGTGCCCGCCAGCCACAGCGCCTGGACATGCTCGGGGTCGATGGCCAGGGCGCGCTCGATTAACGCCGCAGGCTCGCCAGCCAGGCTGCCCTTGCGCTCGGCCAGCAAGTCGGCGTACCGGCTCAGCAGATCAGGGTCGCGCTCGCCGCCGTGCACCATGGCCTCGCGAAAGGCACGCTCGGCGGCTGGCAGGTCGTCGAGGAATACCAGAGTGCGGCCAAGCAGGACCCAGCTCTGCAGATCGGTAGGTTCCTGCGCCAGGCGGCCCTGCAGCTGCCGGGCCAGATGCTCGAACTCACGGCGCCGGTCGCCCTCAGAAAGCGGCTCGGCTTCGGCGATCGCCGCTCCTGCCGGCGCCTGAGTCGCGAAGACCTCCTCGGCATGCCCCACCGTCAGGTAGAGGCCAGTGGCAAGGAACGGCAACAAGGCGACACTGGCGCAGGCAGCCACCAGCGATGCACGCCGTTTGCCCTGCCCCTCGGTAGCGGAGCATGCATCGTGATCGGCGATCCCGCTATCGAGCAGCTCTCGCTCGAGATCGGCCAGCGCACTGTCATGCTGTTTTCGGGTCAGCATCCCCGACGCCAGGTCCTGGGCCAGCTCGCGCACCCGGTCACGGTGTACGGCCAGCAGGGACGCGCCACGGGACTGCCCCTCCTCGTCGCGTGGAGCGCGCAGCAGCGGTGTGAGCACGAAGCCCAGCGCCACGCCGCACAGGCCCATGGCCAAAAGCAGAAACAATCCGTTCATGGTTGCCTCCCGGTGTCCTCACGGCTCAGCCGATCGAGCAAGGCCCGCTCCCGGCGGGTGAATGCAGGGTACGCTGCCATGTGCCGGCGTCCGACGACGATACGCCACCAGGTGAAGCCCCCGACTACCAGCAACAGAAAAGGGCTGGCCCACAACAGCAGGGTGTTGGCCTGCAGCGGCGGCCGGTAGCGCACATAGTCACCGTAGCGTTGCACCATGAAGCCGACGATGGCCTCGGCGTCCTGCCCGGCCAGGGTCATGGCGTAGACCCGGCGGCGCATGTCGGCGGCGAGTTCGGCATTGGACTCATGGATGGTCTCGCTCTGGCAGACCGTGCAGCGCAGCTCGCGCACCAGGGTGTCGTACTGGCGCTGCTGGGCCTCGGTGGCGAACTCAAGCGGCTCGCCGATGGCAAGCGCCATGGCAAGCCCGGCGGGCAGCAGCCAGGCAAGCAGAAGGCAGGAGACTCGTGGGATCATGATTGCGCCACCCTCCTTGCCTTGCTGCCGAGCGGCTCTTCACGCAGCGACTCCGCCCTGAGTTTCTCAACCAGCGGCAACACTTCATCGAGCAGCAGCTGGCGGGTGAGCGGTCCGATACGCTTGTAGCGAATCACGCCTTCGGCATCGAGCACGTAGGTTTCCGGCGTGGCGTAGACGCCCCAGTCGATGCCGGCATCGCCCGCAGGGTCATAGGCAATGGTGCGGTAGGGATTATCGCTGACGCTGAGATAGCGCAGCGCCGATTCGCGCTCATCGCGGTAATTGAAGGCGTGAATGGGGATGCCGCCTTGCGCCAGTTCCATCAGCAGCGGTTTCTCCGCGCGGCAGGTGCTGCACCAGGTGGCCCAGACATTGACCAGCGCTACCTCGCCGATGAAGTCCTGCTCGGTCAGGGTGACCTCGGCGTCCTCCAGTGCTTCCAGCACGAACGGCGGGGCCGGCTTGCCTACCAGCGGAGACGGCAAGTCACGGGAATCGATGCCCAGTCCAAGGTACAGCAGCCCGAGCAGGGCAACCGTGGCCACCAGCGGAATCAACAGTCGGCGGTTCATCAGCTTGTCACCTCCCCGGGAAGAGCCCCCGCACTCTCCATCCGCTGACGGGGAGCGCGGCGACTGGCCAGACGATAGCGTTTGTCGGCGGCAGCCAGCAGGCCACCCAGTGCCAGCAGGAGGCCGCCGAACCACATCCAGGCCATGTAAGGCTTGTAATAGAGCCGAAAGCTCCAGGCATCGCCTTCCAGCCGTTCACCCAGCGAGACATAGACGTCGCGGGTCGGCCTGCGATCGAGCGAAGCCTGATTCATCGGCATGCCCACATGGGTGTCGTAATAGCGACGCTGCGGCGCGAGCTGGGCGACGGGCCGGCCTTCGCGGGTCACGTCGATGATCGCCTGATCGGCCTCCCAGTTGGGCCCCTGCACGCTCTCCATGCGCCGTAGTGTGAAATCGTAGCCGCCGACCGAGGCACTCTGCCCCGGCTCCAGGCGCACGTCGCGCTCGACCTCGTAGGTATTGACCATGGCGATGGCCACCACCACCAGCGCCAGCCCCACATGGGCCAAGTGCATACCGAGGAAGCTCGGCCGCGCGATCCGCCGTAGCCGCGTAGCGAACGGCTGGCGCGCCGAGCCCATCCGCTTGCGGATATCCAGCAGCGCTGTGAGCACGATCCAGATGGCCAGCATCAGCGAGAGCGCCGTCATCGGGCGCCAGACGCCCAACGCAAGTGGCCACAGTCCACCGGCCACCCCACTGACCAGAAGTGCCCAGCGCAGCTGGCGGAAGGTCTCCCCGGGATTCGCCTGCTTCCAGGTCACTGCCGGGCCGAGGCCGACCAGCAGCAGCAGCGGCAGCATCAGCGGGGCAAATACCGCATCGAAGTAGGGCGGCCCCACCGAGACCTTGCCCAGGCCGAAGGCATCCAGCGCCAGCGGGTAGAGCGTGCCGATGAACACCGCCGCACATGCCACCGTCAGCAGCACGTTGTTGGCCAGCAACAGCGACTCGCGCGAATATCCGGCGAAGGCACCGCCGAGCCCGACTCTCGGTGCCCGCCAGGCATAGAGCGTCAGCGCGCCAAGCAGGGTCAGGCTCAGCATGCCGAGGAGGAAGACGCCGCGCTCGGGGTCGTTGGCGAAGGCATGCACCGAGGTAATCACGCCGGAGCGGACGATGAAAGCACCGAGCACGGTGAGGGCAAAGGTGACGATAGCCAGCATCAGGGTCCATACCTTGAAGCCGCCGCGCTTCTCGGTCACCGCCAGCGAGTGGATCAGAGCGGTAGCGGTGAGCCAGGGCAGAAAGGAGGCGTTCTCCACCGGATCCCAGAACCACCAGCCACCCCAGCCCAGCTCGTAGTAGGCCCACCACGCCCCCACCGCAATGCCCAGGGTGAGAAAGCCCCAGGTCACCGTGGTCCACGGCCGCGACCAGCGCGCCCAAGCCGGGTCGAGCCGACCTCCGAGCAGTGCCGCCATGGCGAAGGCGAAGACCACCGCGGTGCCCACGTAACCCATGTAGAGCAGCGGGGGATGCAGAATCATGCCCGGGTCCTGCAGCAGCGGGTTCATTCCGCGGCCGTCCATGGGGCCCGGCACGATGCGCTCGAACGGGTTCGAGGTGAACAGCGTGAAGGCGATGAAGCCCACGCCGACCATGCCCATGACGGCCAATACCCGGGCCGTCATTTCTCGGGGTAGCGATTGGCTGAAGCAGGCCACGGCCACTCCCCATGCACTCAGCATGAGTACCCACAGCAGCAGCGACCCTTCATGTCCGCCCCACACCGCCGTGAGCCGGTAGATCAACGGCTGCTCGAGGCTCGAGTGGCCGGCCACATAGCGCACCGTGAAGTCGCTGGCGACGAAGGCCCATGTCAGTACGGCAAACGAGAGCGAGAGAAAGACGAACTGACCGCTGGCCAGAAAGCGGGCGCTGCGAATCAGGCGGTCATCGTCGAGTCGCACCCCCACCAGCGGCAGCAAGCTCTGCGCCAGTGCCAGGCAGAGCGCCAGAATCAGGGCAAAGCTTCCGAGTTCCGCCACCATGGGCTGGCACCTCCCGCCTCGCCGGCGACGACGCTTGGCGCCTGCCGGTCACTGTGTCAGGTCATGGCCGGGGCGAACGGGTCGGAGAGATGCGAAACAGGCTGCCTCGGCCGGCATGGGTGCATCGTCCGACCAACGCGACTAAATATCCATACCCGATACTTCTTTTCCCGGGCGGGTTGTGATCCATGTCAAAGTATGCGGCGTGGCGGGATGCCGCGCCCCGCATCGCGAGGCGAAAGCCTGACAGCGAGCGCGTCTGGACGTAAGCTAGGCACACCGTTTAATCGCCGAACATAAGTTACCCACAATCAGGAGCTCACCGTGCTGAAGCGAACCTTGCTTTCCCTGCTCGCCGCCGCCAGCCTGCCGCTGGCCGCTTTCCAGGCCAACGCGGCCGACGTGGTGCTGCATACCAATCATGGCCCCATCGCCATCGAGCTGTTCCAGGAGCAGGCGCCGGAGAGCGTAAACAACTTCCTCACCTACGTGCAGGAGGGCCACTACGACGGCACGCTGTTTCACCGCGTCATCGACGGTTTCATGATCCAGGGTGGCGGCTTCGATCAGGACTTCCAGCAGAAGCCGACGCGCGCGCCGATCACCAACGAAGCCGACAACGGCCTGCGCAACGAGCGCGGCACACTCGCCATGGCACGTACCGGCGACCCGCACTCGGCCACCTCTCAATTCTTCATCAACGTCAACGACAACCGCTTCCTCGATCATCAGGGCACCCACTCCGGGCAGGCCTGGGGCTATGCGGTGTTCGGCCGTGTGGTAGAGGGTATGGACGTAGTCGATGCCATCAAACGGCTGCCCACCGGTAGCCGAGGGCCGTTCCAGGACGTACCGCGCGAGCCAGTTATCATCGAGCGTGCCGAAGTGCAGTAAGCGAGCCTCTCCCAGACACGACGACGCCCGCCATCGGTTGATGGCGGGCGTCGTCGTAGAGGCATTCGATGCTTTACGATCGCGGCAGGTAGCGTCTGACGGCTGCCAGCATCAGCACGGCTGCTGCCGCGCCAAGGCTATTGGCGAGGATATCGGCCCAGTCGCCGCCGCTGCGTCCCGGCACCGCGATCTGCAGGTATTCGATGCAGATGCCGAACAGCACCACGGCACTGAAGGCGCGCACCAGGGGCAGTCCCGCCAAGCCGGCCAGCCCTGCCAGCCCGGCGTAGCCGACGAAATGATTGAGCTTGTCCCATGGCAGGTGGGTGGGCATCTCGCTGCCCGGGGTCAGGCTGCCCACCGCAATGGCCACCGCGCCCAGAACGGCCGACACCGTCCATAGTCGGTGTCGGTCATGCCAACGGCGAACCCAGCCGGCTTCAGGCACTTTGGTGCTGAATGCTGCGGTGGTAGCGCGGGCTCAGTTCGTGCAGCGCCTCCATGAAGGCGGTGACGTTGTCCGGGTCGGTGAACTGGCTGATGCCGTGGCCAAGGTTGAATATATGGCCTGGCCCGTGGCCGTAGCTGTCGAGGATACGCCCCACCTCGGCGCGAATGGCCGCCGGGCGGGCGAACAGCACGTTGGGGTCGAGGTTGCCCTGCAGCGCCACCTTGTGGCCCACCCGGGCCCGCGCGTCGGCCAGCTCGGTGGTCCAGTCTATGCCCACCGCATCGGGGCCGGCCAGGGCGATGTCCTCGAGCCACTGACCGCCGTTCTTGGTGAACAGGATCACCGGCACGCGCCGCCCGTCGTGCTCGCGGATCAGCCCGGCGACGATCTGCTCCATGTAGCGCAGCGAGAACTCCAGGTAGGCCGGCGTGGAGAGCGCGCCGCCCCAGGTATCGAAGATCTGCACCGCCTGGGCGCCGGCACGGATCTGCGCGTTGAGGTAGTCGGTCACCGCGCTGGCCAGGGTATCGAGCAGGTCGTGCATCACGCTGGGCGTGTCGTAGAGCATGGTCTTCACGTGGCGGAAGTCCTTGCTCGAACTGCCCTCCACCATGTAGGTGGCCAGCGTCCAGGGGCTGCCGGAAAAGCCGATCAGCGGCACCCGGCCGTTGAGCTCGCGGCGAATGGTCGAGACCGCACGCATCACGTAGTCGAGATCACGCTCGGCATCGGGCACCGTGAGCGCCGCGACTTCCTCGGCGCTGCGCACCGGCTTGCGGAACTTGGGCCCCTCGCCGGTCTCGAAGTAGAGCCCCAGCCCCATGGCGTCGGGGATGGTGAGGATATCGGAGAACAGGATCGCAGCATCCAGCGGGTAGCGCTCCAGCGGCTGCAACGTCACCTCGCAGGCCAGGTCGTGGTTGCGGCACAGGTCCATGAAGTCACCGGCTTCGGCGCGGGTCGCGCGGTATTCCGGCAGGTAGCGGCCGGCCTGGCGCATCATCCACACTGGGGTGCGATCCACCGGCTGGCGCATCAGGGCGCGCAGAAAACGATCGTTCTTGAGATCCATGCAGGCAGTCATCCACAGGAAATGTCGGCCCATTGTAGCGCATCATGTTTCGCGCGGCTTGACCCGGGCCAAGTTCGGTGATGCCGCACTTTCGTGAGCCGGGCCGGCGTTCCTGCTAGAATGCGGGATTCACTTTCGGCATCGCCGTGGTCTTGACCGAGGTACCCCGTGACCATTCGATTCATCGCCGCCTCCCGGCTACCCACCCCCTGGGCCACCTTCACCATGCACGGCTTCGAGGACGAGGCCACCGGCAAGGACCACATCGCCCTGACGCTGGGCGACGTGGCCGATGGCGAACCGGTACTCGGCCGGGTGCATTCGGAGTGCCTGACCGGCGACGCACTGTTCTCGATGCGCTGCGACTGCGGCTACCAGCTACAGGAAGCGCTCAAGCGCATCGCCGACGAAGGGCGTGGCGTACTGCTCTACCTGCGTCAGGAGGGCCGCGGCATCGGCCTGCTCAACAAGATCCGCGCCTATCATCTACAGGACCAGGGCGCCGACACCGTCGAAGCCAACGAGCAGCTCGGCTTCGGCGCCGACCTGCGCCGCTACGACCTCTGCGTGCCAATGCTCGAGCATCTAGGCATTTCCAGCCTGCGGTTGATGACCAACAACCCGCGCAAGGTCGATGCCCTGACCCAGGCCGGGGTCACCATCGCGGAACGTGTACCGCTGACCACGGGTCTCAACCCTCATAACGAGCAATATCTCTCCACCAAGGCGGGAAAGCTCGGCCACATGATGGCACTGGGCGACTTCACCCAGGCCGGCGACGTGGATATCGAACGCAAGCCCTGAGGTCGACACGGCATCGGGGCGCCCCTGACGGAGACGTCCATGCCACCCACCAGAGGCTCAGGCGACCATCGCCATCATCTCCTAGAGGAGTTGCTCAACAGCATCAGCCACGGCATCGGCGCGGCGCTGAGCCTGGCCGGCATCATCGTTCTGCTGGTGCTGGCCAGCATGGCCGCCCACATCGACCCGTGGAAGATCGTCGGCATCAGCCTTTACGGCGTGACCCTGGTGCTGCTCTACACCGCCTCGACGCTCTACCATGGCGTGCGCCACCCGCGTCTCAAGCGCGTGTTCCAGCATCTGGACCACTGCGCCATCTACCTGCTGATCGCCGGCACCTATACCCCCTTTCTGCTGGTCAACATGCGCAGTCCTACCGGCTGGACGCTGTTCGCCATCGTCTGGAGCCTGGCGTTCGCCGGTATCGCCTGCAAGCTGGCCTGGCCCCACCGCTTCGGTGCGCTGCGGGTGGCGATCTACCTGCTCATGGGCTGGCTGATCGTCTTCGCCGGCGAGGAGATGAGTGCCAGCCTGCCCACGTCCGGCATCGCCCTGCTTACCGCCGGCGGCATCACCTATACCCTCGGTGTGGTGTTCTTCGCCATCAACGCCATCCCCTTCAACCACGCCATCTGGCACCTGTTCGTGCTCGGCGGCAGCACCTGCCACTACTTCGCGATATATGCCGCCGTGCTGCCGTTTACGGGCTGAAGCGACGATGTAAGCCATATCCTACAAAACTGATCGTCAATTTCTTACAAGAAACTTGCTCCAGGTTAACGTCGGTAGGCACCTCACGTTGGCACAGTGGAGACGTACTGAGCACGGAGGCTCAGCCAGGGACGACCGGGTCAGGACGACTCATATCCAGGGAAGCTCGGGCGGAAGGGAGCTCGAGGTGGAAGTAAGGAAGCGAAGATCCAGCCCGGCCGCAAGGCCGGGCTTTCGTTTGGGCGCACGATACGAGCCGATGAGCGCCGATATGGCCCACGGCAACATGCCGCCGACTATTCCTCCACAAGTGACTCGCTTGCCAGCGACGCCCATCTGAGCCGCTCCAGCCGCGCGTAGAGATACTCGGTGAAGAAACCGTGCATCAGAAAGCGCTGGCTGAGATTCCATGGCCCGACAAGATAGTGCGGGTACTTGTTGTAGGCCATCTCGGCCAGGGTCGGATCGCCGATCAACTGGCCGATGCGTATCGCGATCGACTGGTCGAGGTTGAAGCCGTTGATGGCGTCGCGGTACTCCTCGCGGGTCAGCAGCAGGCAGAACAGGCACATGAACAGCGCATGGGCGCTCTCGAAGTCCAGCACCTGCGTGCGCCGTCGCGGCAGTTCGAAGGCGCCCTCCTCCAGCGGGTGCCAGTGCTGCCAATTGATCGCATCCGGCGCCAGCGGTGCCGATCGCTGCCGCCAGTGGCCCATCTCCTCGATCACCCGGAACAGCTCCTGGTCGTGCTTGACGAAGCTGGCATCGAGCATGTCGTCGATTCGGCGCGGGTAGAGTGTCAGCGGCTCGACCGTCACCTCCGGGCTGTTGTCGATGAGGAAGTTGAGGATATTGGACTCGGTGGCGAAGTGGCGCAGGATCAACTGGTTGGCGCTGGGGCTGACGAAGTGGGTGCAGAACCAGCAGATCAGCCGCTGCAGCAGGCCATGGGCGCGAAACTGGGGCAGCGGCAGGCGCTTCACGAACCAGATCAGATGCAGCAGCATCGCCAGCAGGAATTGCAGCAGCGGGCGCAGCGACCAGCGCGTCGGGCTCTCGATGTCGTTCAGCCACAGCCGCACCGCCTCGGGTGCTATGGGCAGCGAATCGTCGGATTCAAGCGCACGCAGGAAGGGGCTGCGAGGCCTCGGCCTGGCATCAGCCATGGTCGACCTCCTCCAGTTGCAGAGCGTAGAGCCGTGCCACCACCCGCGCGGTGCGCAGTATCGATTTCTGGTCTTGCGGCGTGCCGCATACCCGATCGATCAGTGCGTAGAGCTTGTCCAGGTGGGCGTCGTCGTTCTCGCCGTGGTAGCGCATGAAGCGGGTGTAACGACCATCGCCACCGGTGGCCTCGTCGATCCGCCGGGCCCAGTCGCCGGCCATCTTCTGCCCCAGCCCTTCGATGATCCACATGGCGCCGATCAGGTCCACCGGGTTGGGCTGGCTGGCGCGATACATCATGAAGGCGTGCAGCGCCTCGCTGCCGGCATTGCGCTGCCCTGCGCGAATCTCGCTCAGCTCGCCGCCCGCCGCCACGAAGTCCGCCTCCAGCATTTCGTAGTCGCGATGCTCCTCCTTGGCATGGCCGATCACCTCCGAGCGCACGTCGGCATAATCCCGCTCGAAGCTGGAGGCACCGCGGGTGATCCAGCGCGCCCCTTCTATCACCTGCTGACGCAGGTGCAGCAGCAGGTTACGGTAATCCTCGCGGGTGAACTTGCCGCGTTCCAGACGCTGGATGACCGGCACCCGACCCAATTGGCGCTCGAAATCGAACCAGACGCGCATCAGTCCCTGCAGGCACTCCTGCCCCAACTGGGTAGTGACCTTGCTTTCCATGATTACTCCTCCACGACCGTGAGCTGCATGTAGACGTTATTGAAGCGGCCGCTTTCCGGCACCATGCACAGGATGGTGTCGCCAGCCTGGTAGTCCTGGGTACGGCGGAACTCGTCGAGCATGATGAACATCGAGGCGCAGCCGGTGTTACCGCGGGTATAGAGGTTGGTGTACCACTTCTCCTCGGGGATGGCCGCGCCGGCCTGGGTCAACATGTCGAAGATCTTGCCGCGAAAGTAGTGCGACGAATAATGGCAGAGCACATGGTCGACCTTGCCCACCTCGACCCGCCGCTCGTCGATCAAGCGCAGCAGCCCATCCACCCCCAGCTTGACGATGTTGTCGAGCAGGCGAACGTCCTGGCGGATCAGCAGGGCCCCGGCAGCCTCCGCCTCGCCGTAGGTGGCGAAGTCCTGCCAGCTTCGCTCGTCGCCGTCGACCGTCCGGCCGACGCTCATGCACACCGGATAGGCGTCGGCGTGGGAGAAGCCGCGAATCCAGTCGATGCGAAAGCAGCGCCGGCGCGGCACGTTTTCCAGCAACAGCGCCCCGGCGCCGTCCGACAGCATCCAGCGCAGGAATTCAGCGTTGAAGTCGACCTCTTCCGACACCGCCTCGTAGCGGCTGGCCTTGAACAGGCGTGAGGCCAGCTCGCTGGCGATCACCAGGGCATTGTCGTGCTCGTCGGCCTTCAGCCCGGTGTAGGCCGTCTTGAGTGCCATCATGCTGCTGGAGCAGATGCCATGGCTGCTGTGCAGTTCGACGCCGGCCACGCCCAGCTCCGCCTGAACCATGCTGCCGAACCCCGGAAGCACCAGATCGCCCTGGCTGGTGGCCACGCTGAGCATGTCGAGTCGTGACTTGCCGAGAAAGCCGTCGTCAAGGCAGGCCTGCCCCGCCCGCGCCGCCATCTCGGCGTTGCTGATCAGGGTGTTGTGATCGGCATCGATGGCGTAATGGCGTTGCCGGATGCCGTTGGATTGCAGGATGCGTCGCTTCAGCCGGCTCGGCTTGCCGTGCACCAGGCCGAGTACCGCCTCGATCCGTTCGTTGTCCACGGGCTCACCCGGCAGGTAATGGCCGGTACTGGTGATGTAGACGCTCATGCGGACTCTCCCTTGTGCTTCAGGTAGTGACGCAGGCAGCGAAGGTTCTCTTCGAGGTAGGGAAAAACGCACAGCAGTGCCATGAAGGTCAGATAGTAGGGCAGGTAGCGCTCGCCGCCGTGGGGCACGTCAACGGGCACGAGATGCATCTGCCCCGTCCAGTTGAGGGTCACCAGGTCCACCACCACCTGCCAGTTGATCACCATGATCATGGCCAGCATGTAGAACGGCAGGCTGGCCAGGTAACTGTGCGCATGCATTTCCCAGATGCTGATGTGCCGCCGGGGTGCGGCGTAGTGCACGTCCCAGTGGGCCACGACCTCGTGCAGCACCCAGGCCAGCAGACAGAGCAGCAGCACCAGCACGTTGATGCGATAGAGCAGGCACATGAGAATGGGAATGCCCACTTGAATGCCCATGGCCGAGTGCATCAGGGTCTCCTTCAGCCCCGAGGTCTCCTCGATTCGCGTGGCGCGATGACAGCACCAGTCGACGAAGCCGGCGATTCCCCATAGCGGCAGGAAGACATACAGCAGGACATGGACCAGCAGTGTGTGGGTATCCATGGCGTTTTTTCCTCGGTTTCAGCGACTCTCACGGCGTGCTTGCAAGGCGCTGGCGTTTCATGGATGATATTAAAAAACACTGTTCGATAACTAATATCCACCAGGCGTTGAACATTTGCAAGCGCCGATCGAATGGAAACGCGACATCATGAAACAGGGAACGCAGAAGTTGGACTCGTCATCGAAAGACAATGGCAAGACTCAGGCAAGCCGGGACCGCTATCCCGACGCCCTGCGCGCCGGTGCGCTGCTTGTCGTCGTGTTCGGCCACTGGATTGCTACCCTGCCGCGGCTCGAGAACGGCCTGATGACCACCAACGACCACCTGCTGCTGGTGTGGACGGGCGCCGGCGTGCTTACCTGGGTACTGCAGGTGGTCCCACTGTTCATTTTCGTCTCGGCCGCCGTCAGCGCGGACGGTGCCCAACGCCGGCTGGAGCAAGGGCATCGCCAGCTGCATTGGTGGGCCGGCCGGGCGCTTGGCCTGGCGCGCCCCACCGTCACCTACCTGGCGGTGCTAGTGGCCTTCGTTCTCCTCGCCGCCTATACCGGCGGTCGCCTGCTCGGCCCCCTCAACCACTCGCTGACCGTCCACCTCTGGTTCCTGATGATGCTGCTGGGGGTACAGGCCCTGCTGCCGCTGAGCGTGTGGGCCGACAACCGCTGGGGGCTCAAGGCCGTGGCGGGCCTGCTGCTGGTCGCCGCTGCAGTCGACCTGCTGCGCGCCGGCATTTCGACACCCGGCGAGCTGCTGGAGCTGGGTACCCGGGTCACCGCCAACGGTGGCGGCATTGGCTGGCTCAATGCCGCTGCCGTCTGGCTGCTGCCGCAGCAGCTCGGCATCGCCTGGAAGCGCGGTCGCTTCTCGGGGCTGGGCTGGGGCCTCGCCCTGCTGCTGCTCGGCCTGCTGTGGTTGGCTGCCGCCGTGGCCTCGGGCTACCCCGTGGCCATGGTGGACGGCGCCTTCGGCATCCCCAGCAATCTGCTGCCGCCCACTCTGGCCCTGGTGGGCGTGATGTGGGTCCAGGTCGGTGTCGTGCTGACCTTCGAAAGTCCCGTACGCCGGCTGCTGGAGCGCCGCCGGATCGACAGGGTGGTGACGATCCTCGGCGCGCTGGGCATGCCGCTCTATCTCTGGCACAAGATCGCCGAACTTCCGGCCGCCTGGCTGGGCGAACGCCTGGGCCTGCCCATCGATGCCGGTATCCCGGGCGAGGCGGGCTTCTGGCTCGGCCGCCTGTGGTGGATTCTGCTGTGCATCGTCTCCGTCGCGCCGGTCATGGTCGCGGTAGTGACCTTCGAGATGCGCCGCAAGCGCGATGTAGTCTCTGCCACAGGAACATCGGCGATCCTTGTCGGGGGCACGGCATTGCTGGGTGGCATTGTCGCCAGTCTGGCACTCGGCGCCCTGCCCGGCGCCATCTTCGGCCTCGCGGGGGTCGCCGCCGCCTCCTGGTTGCTGCGAGCCCATCCACAGCCAGTAGCGAAGCCGGCATCTCAGCGCACAACGGCTCGAATGACGTCTGAGCAGTAGGCCGGTATACGCAGCCCTTCGTCGGCAGCTATGTTAATAGTGGATGGGAGACTGATGCTCTCTGACTTCGATACCCGACCAAGAAAAACGAGCAAGGAGAGCTGCGCATGCGCCTACTTTTTACGCTCTTGTGCCTGATCTCAGCATGGGCGATAAGCCCGGCCATGGCCCAGGAGAATAACCAGCCGATACCCGCCGAAGCCGAACCCAAGGCCGACCCGGAGTTCATTCCGGCCTGGGGGCCACGCGTCGAAGGCGAAATCTTCGAGTACTCGACCGGTGGTGAAACCTACCAAGGCTACCTGGCACGCAACGTAAATGATGAGACACCTCGGCCGGCCGTGCTGGTGGTTCATGAATGGTGGGGGCTCGATGAATATGCCCGTGCCCGTGCCGACCAGCTCGCCGCGCTGGGCTTCGTGGCCTTGGCGGTGGACATGTATGGCGGTGGCCAGGTTGCCACGCACCCCGACCAGGCGGGCGAATTCTCCTCGCAGGTCATGCAGGATTGGCCCGCCGCCCGCGCCCGATTCGAAGCGGCGATGGCCCAGCTGCGCCAGCATCCCGCCGTGGCGGACACCGGCATGGCGGCCATCGGCTACTGCTTTGGCGGTGGGGTCGTGATGAACATGGCCTTGTCCGGCATGCCGCTCGAGGCCGTCATCAGCTTCCACGGCGCTCCTACCCAGGCGGCCTCTGCCCGAGGAGAATTCGAGGGCGCGGTGCAGATCCACAATGGCGGGGCAGACTCGCTCGTCGCGCGGGACGACCTTTCCGCCATGGCGCGCGCGCTCGAGGCACAGGGGGCCGATGTCATAGTGATCAATTACCCCCAGGCCTTGCATGGCTTCACGAATCCCGGTGCCGATGCGCTGGCAGAGGAGTTCGGCCTGCCGCTCGGCTACAACGCAGCGGCCGATGCCTCCTCCTGGCAGGCGGCGCTGTTGCTATTGGACAAGACACTCAATCAATAGCACTCATCCAAACGAACAGGAGGCTTCGCATCCATGTCATTGACGCCTTCGCACATGACGGAACTGGACAGCCCCTTGCCGGCTTTCCGCTTGCCCGATCCCCACGGGGCGGAAGTCGACAGCGAGCAGTTCCGCGACACGCCCCTGCTGGTGGCCTTCATCTGCAATCACTGCCCCTTCGTGAAGCACATCGCCGATGCCTTCGCCGACTTTACCCGCGAGTATGGCGATCGTGGCCTCGCGGTGGTGGCCATCAACAGCAACGACTTTGCGACACACCCGGCCGACAGCCCCGAGCGCATGGTCGAGGAAGCCCAGGCACGCGGCTACGACTTCCCCTATCTGGTGGACGAAACCCAGGAGGTGGCACGCGCCTTCCAGGCCGCCTGCACGCCCGACTTCTTCCTCTACGACTGCCACCATCGACTGGCCTACCGCGGCCAATTCGACGACAGCCGCCCCAGCAAAGAGACGCCGGTAACCGGCAAGGACCTGCGTGCAGCCGCAGATGCGGTTCTGGCAGGGCAGGCGCCGGATGCCAAGCAGATGCCCTCCATGGGCTGCAACATCAAGTGGAAGTGAAGCGCACGACAGGGTATTTACGTGACTTGCTACAGGTTAATGCGGCAAGCCACGTCGTGTTGGCAGAATGAAGCCGTACTGGGCACGGAGGCTCAGCCAGGGACGACCGAGTCAGGAAGGCTCGATATCCAAGGATGCTCGGGGTGGAAGGATGCCCGAGGAGGATGTAAGGAAGCGAAGGTCCAGCCCGGCCGCAAGGCCGGGCTTTTCGTTTGTGGCACCCACTCGGCTAACTACTGAGGCAGGGAAACTTCCGTTACCGATTCACCATCACCCTGCTGCAGTAATCGCTGCAGCTTGGCACGACCGAGCGCCGTCATCATGGGCAGCACCAACAGGCTCGCCGGCGCCGTAGGCAGGGCGCCAATGCCCAGGCAAACCAAGGCCGGAATTGCCCATGCCTCGTTGCCTTCTTTATAGGCATGAGCCATCAACGCCACCCCAAGCAGCGTGCAAGCGATACAGGCTAGAAGGATAAGAAACAGAAGAGGCATATAGTTTTGGCTGGAATAAAAGAAACCGACAACTGCCACCAAGACTGCATAAGCGCAAACCCCCATGGCACCAAGATCATAGGTGACGTCTTGCTGGCCGACCCCCTCCTCCTTGAGATAGGCAAGTAGCGGCCCACCGAGGCTCCCAGCCTTCTTGAGGTGCACGATGCCTTCTTTTCCGTTCATGCCGAAGAACATCTTGCCATCGGCATTTCTTATCTCGCCAAAAGACGCTTTCTCTGGGTCAGCGGACTTCCGCCCCGCCTTGGTTCGCAGTAGTAGCACAATCGAATCGTCATGCTCCTGCAGCCGCTGGTAGAGGCCCGTAATGAACTGAACGTCGAAGGAAGCCTTGAAACTCGTCGGTAGCATTTTACTATCCCTGTCGTTGGTAACATTATGGCTGCATCGATGGCTCGCAACCTCGCTTATAAAGCATGAAACTTCACAGGAAAATAATTAGCTTTGCCTTATAAGTTCACGCTACCGCCGGGGCAGACGCTCAGGCGCCTTCCCTGCTTTTGTCGTTTTCCGCCCCGCTGCGCGATTTCAGGCAACAGCGGGACCAGGGCCTTCTTGGTGAAGGCCGGGTGATGAATCGATGACTACGCCTTAGCGCAGGCGGATATTCTTGCGGTAATTCTCTTTATGAATCTTTTTACGCTGGCTTCGTTCATGTCCCACCAGTAGCGCGCCCAATGCAAGGGTTCACTGGGCAGAATAGGTATGGACATCAAGCTTTCTTTCCACATAGTCCACTTTTGGAACCTTGCCTCTGATAAACTCAACAACCCTGTCCGAGTCATGTTTTTTGCAATATACCTTCTGATAGTTTGAATATTTAAAACCTTCCCCGTTGTCGAACGTCATTTTCAACCCTATAAGATTGCGTTTTCGCCATAAGACGACCTCTTCAACAACGTCCCAACTACGATTATCGTGATCTTCTCCGCGCACCAATGACTGATATTTACTCGAATTACCCATCGCCAATGCAAGCAAACCAAAGCCCGCCGGCCCTACCAATCCATACAGGAAATTCGGGTTGAAGAAAGTGGCGACCAACACGGCGACACCGGAGACGATGGCCGTCCATTTCATCACCGGCTTGACCGAGTCGATCTGTGGCTTCCATGAAAAAACCTCATAACCTTTATCCGTCAAGCGGTAGACGATAATGGAGGTTTGATGGGTCATGCTCATGGCTACAGGAACCAGTAAAAAAAACAAAGCAATAGAAGCATTTTTGACAAACTTATCATCCCCAGCGACAAAGCCAAAAAAATACCACCACCCTCCCAAAAACAACAACATTATTAAAAAAACAATATTAGCCACAAAGGTATTATAATCCCTCACTCTGATCTGCCAGCTCATAACCTCTGGCTCCCCGATTCGCTCCCATGGCATTTCAGGGACGTAGTTCTTTTTTGGTTGAACAAACCACATCTCTCATATTCCTTTAAAATGAATAATCTAATGAATACTTACAACTCCCCACCAAGCAGCGGCTCCTCAGCCCGGAACTGCTAGGCTAAAAAAACGACCTAAAGGTTGGCAGACAGCATTACTTTCCCTTGGCTCTAAACCGTATGCCCCTTCATCGGCCTGCGGCTTATAGAATACATAGTCAGCGCTTTGAGGGGATCTCAATAGCGTTTCGGGGTAATCGACCGACAGCGTAAAAGGGGCGTTCGGGGCTTGTACACCTGCGGGCAGCCAAGCCTGCCAGACGCGCATCTCCTGCGGGCCATAGTCCGCTGATGCCGGAAGCTCACCAAGCGATCGCCTGGAGCGCTCTTCGATGCTGGAGGACGGCGCCCAGAATCCTTGGCTCGCACTCTGGGACAACTTGATCGACTCCCCCGCCAGCATGGAAGGCAGCGCAATCTTGAGCCAGAAGCCCTGGTGAACGTTGACGGGGCTTCGCCCTTGATATCCCAGCCGAGTCACCGGCTCCAAGCGAACCGTCGGCTGATAGAGGGCTTCCAGCAGGGCACGCCATTCGTTAGCACGCCCCTCATCGTCATCTGGCCAATTTGGTGATCGACCCCAGCCACTCCGATAGAGCCATAGGCGGATGCCCTCGCGGTGGTACCTATTGGCAAAGTAAGTGGCGAAGAGGTATACAACCCCGGCAATGGCCAAGGTCCAGGCAGCCCAAGGTGCCATGATCCAAGCAAATGGAGCCAGTCGACCAGCAATAGCCCCGAAAATCTGTAAGCCTGACACAGCCCCCATTATTGAAGTGCTAAGCAATTTGACTCGCAAAACCACTCCTTCCTCATTGCTGGTCACAGAGCCAAGCTGACCATAGATCTGTAAGGATTCCACACCCGCTCCAATAGCCCCAAAAACTGCCATACCTGCCACGCGGGTGATCAGTTTGGCCGCCGTACGGGCAAAGGTTGCTTGCCCTGCTCCTCTCCAATCTTTGATGCTAGCTTTGGCCAACTGGACTACTTTGTCGCCAAGAAGGGCCGTCCTGGTCGCATGCTTATTCCAATAGGGAACCACCCAGAGCGCCATCACCGCGCTGGTGGTGTAGCCAAGGCCGCTGATCAGAGATTGCCTGGCGTTGTCGCCCATACCCTCACGTTCGATGGTCTCTAGGGTAACCCCCACGTTCAGCAGGTTGAGCCCGGCGACCAGCAGCGGTAGCCCACCGCCGTAGCGGTTCATCCAGCCCTGCATGCGGGCGCGAGTGGCGGCAGCGCCTGCCTGCAATTTGAGGCGTTGCTGTTCACGCAGCTCGTCGAAGCCCAGGGTCTCGGCTGGCCCACTGGGGCTGCCGCTTTGACGGGCGACGAAACGCTTCGGCTCGCGGGTCATCAACTCATCGAACTGCTGCTGCTGGCCATTGAGGTCTCTTATCTGGGCGGCACGATCATGGGGCGCCGCCGGCCGAGATAGAGTTGCCCGCAGCCCTCGGATGCGATTCTGAAGGCGCACGACATCTCTCCGCCAACGATGATGCCGGGCGTCGTAGTCACCGTCACGAACCAATTGGGTGTCCCTGGCCGCATTGTCGGGATGCATGAAGGCTACTTGCATGGTCTGCGACAACCCTTGGGCAAGCCGTTCTGTGGTAACCGTGGCTCCTGCGCCCGCCGCCGGGAGCAGTTGATAGGCCAGCCCTTCCCAGGCGAGCCTCGCCGGTCCCTGCACGGCTGTGGCCAGGGCTTTCAGAAACTCCTGGACATGGGGCGCCAGAGCCTGGAAGACCTTGCTGCTGCGAACGCTTTCGAGGTCAAGCACGGCCTTGATCTCGTTGACCCGCGAGGCATAGCTGGTGGCCTCCGATACTTCCAGGCCGTCCGCTTCTTCCGCCTCGATGAAGTCTCTCGCCACTTCGGTGAGCGCCTGCTCCAGCTCCGGCGAGAAGTTGAACAGTGCCAACCCCACCAGGTTGTCGCGTCGACGGGCTCGCTCGGTGAGCCATTGCTGGCCCTCCTCGCTGGCACCGAGCGCCTGACTCACCATATGGGTGAACTCGATCAGCGCCTGGGTCTGAATCACATTGCAGCCATCGAAGCACAGTGCCTGGGCAGAGGTGGGAAGTCGATCCAGCCAAGTGATGAGGTCTTCACGGCAGCGCTGGCTGTAAACCTGCAATTGTTCCTGCTTAGGCTGCTGTGCATTAATAAAAGCCAGTGCTCCGTCATAATCCACATCGCTGCGCCAGATCGCCTTGGCCTTCCATTCGCGGTAGTCGTCATCGTCTCGAGGATCGACGCCAAGATCGGCCAGCTCGGCCTCGTAGGCTGCCAGCTGGGTCTGTCGACTGTTAGCGCTGGCGTTCGTACGGATCGTTCTATCGAACGGACCACCCCGATTAATGGCGGTGGACAGCTCATCGCTCTGCCGCAGTTGATAATGGAGCCCAAGAAGTTCAATGGCCCTGCGTCGCTTCTCCGGATCGTCACGCACGGCATCGGGGAAGTCGCTCTCATCGAAGCCACACAAACGCTGCACCACCAGGGCGGTGTTGAGACGGTGCCCAGTCTCGTCCTCGAACTGTTCGTGGGCCATCTCCACGCCCAGCAGGTTCATGGTCAGGTCGTTGACGACTCCCAGCGGATCGTCCAGGGCGACAAACAGAGCCTGATCCTTGTCGGGTACCTGGGCCAGCACGGCGTTCTGATCGATTTCGGGCTTATGCGCCAGGGTGACATATTCCGTCTCTTCCTCTCCCTCCTGCTCCTCCTGGGTGAGCGTGCGTGTCATCACCGTGGTCGAGTCGAAGTCGCTAACCGCACCCTGCGGGGTGATGTCGGCCAGATGCTGCCCCAGTTCGCTCAAAGGTCCCACATGTGCGGTACTCTCGGGGGCTTCGATGGCCGAGCGTATGTTGAGCGGCCGCATGAAGCGTCGGCGAGCATCCACGTTCGAACGCATGTGCTCGCAGATTCGCCAGGTCCACTGTGCGGGAGAGTAGGCAAGCCAGATCCGACTGCGGCACGGATATAGCAGGTAGGGTTTGCTTTCTCCGTCGCCCTCGCGTTCGTCGGGCCGAGTTTCGTTGATGTTTTCAGGCCAGGGAATCCGCGTGAACTGATGCCCCTCGACGCGATATTCGTGGAAGGTTCGGTCGACTTCATCCCAAACGTAGAGCCACCCATCGCGGAGTTGACGCAGCGTGTAGCTGCGCGTCTGCAGCTCAGGGTAGCCATGCTGTTGCCATGAATCGGACAGGGGGTGCGGCCCCTGTGTCGCCTCTTCCTCGCTCGACGCTTCATCGATGGCGTAGCGCACCGGGAAGATGGCGCATTCGAGATACAGCGGGCACATGCCGGTCGCCCCGAAGGGAGTCTCGCCGAACTCGGCGTCGCGCGCATCCTGTTGGGCTTGTCGATCAGACATGGTGTGACTTCCTTGTTGTCTCGTTGTTAGCCTCTTGGATTCCCTCAGCCGAGCGACACCAGGCATCCAACTCATACAGCTGCTGTTGTTGGGGCAACCTGCCACGGGGTGGATCTTGAGCCACCCAGCGAGCATAGGGACCGGTCGGAGCCGTCATGAAGTCGGCCCCCCAGTGCAGGCTCAGTTCCACCCAGATGGCGAGTTGCCGCTCCGTCTGTGCCCCCCAGGCCAGGCCCTCATTCAGGCGCGACTCCAGCCAATCGCCTCTTCTCTCTAAGGCCAGCCCTGACCAGCCCTCACCGGCATGGCGCTCGAAATACTCCGCCAAGCGCTCCTTGAACTGCCAGCGCGCCACCGCGTCCAGGGCGTCGAGCTGTGGCGAGGCGAAGTTATCAGGTGAGTGCACTAGCTGATCGTCAGAAGGTGCCTTGCCGGCCTCTACCTCGAACGTTCGCCATGCCGCGCCTTCATGCTTGTTCCAGACCGGCGCCCATTGTGCCACTCGCCAAGCGTCGATAGGCCCCATCACGTCGGCCGGCGCACTCTCGCCATAGCTCGCCAGCCAATGTCTCAGCACCAGCGGATCGGCGAATCTGAGCAGCCGCTGCGCCCCGTCGACCTCGATCTCCACGAAATCCAGCAGGTGGTCTACCAGTTCTTCGGTGGTCGCCGCACTCGCGATCAGTGACATGGCACGTGTTCGTTCACCATCCTCGTCGGCAAGTATTTCGTCGATGAAACAACGTCCTTTTGGTGCCACCAGAATCGGCCCTTCCGCCGCGACGTCCTTGAAGCGGGTAAGCAGGTACAACGGTACGATTTCGGCGAGATCGTCGCGCGAATACAACCGCCTGAAGGCATCGGGATAGCGCACCCCATCCACCAGCACATGCGTGATACGGCCCGGCTCGCCCACTTATGCCCCCTCCTGGCCATTACCCGACTCGCAGATCTCGCAACTGGCTGGCGCCTTCAAAAGCGATGTGAGCTGGGCGCGGCGCTGGATCGGTGCCACGGCCTCGTGCGCTTCGCCGGTTGCCTCCCGCGGCAATTCTGGCGCCTGAGCTGCCTGGCCGGAACCGGAGCCGGGACTGCCGCCGGAGTTGATCTTGACTTGGGCGCCGACGATGGTGACGCCGCTGGGGTCGAGCTTGATGAAGCTGCCGCCGGCCTTGAGGGTGATCTCGGCGCCGGCTTCGATCACTACCTTCATGCCCGCCTTGTGGTGAATCTCCTGGCCGGCCTCGACCAGCTGCGCGCGGCCGTACTTCTCGTGGCGGTTGGCATCGACGATGAGGTGGTCGTCGCCGTCGATCTGGGTGTGGCGGCTGCCGTGGACCGTCAGGTGATCGTCAGCGTCGACTTCGCCGATGCGGTCGTGATGCACGGTGAGGAAGCTGTCGTGGCCGATCTCCTCGGTGCGGTCGTTATTGGTGAGCAGTTCCAGGTCCTTCTGGGCGTGCAGCCAGATCTGCTCCTCGCCGGCCTCGTCCTCGAAGCGAAGTTCGTTGAACCCTTCGCCCTTGTGGCTCTGGGTGCGGATGACGGTACGGGTCTTGTGTGCCGGCAGTTCGTAGGGCGGGGTATTCACCGCGTGGTAGGTGCGTCCGGTGATCAGCGGCTGATCCGGATCGCCCTCGAGGAAGCTGACCACCACCTCATGGCCGATCCGCGGAATGGCGATACTGCCGTAGCCGCCGCCGGCCCAGCCCTGGCTGACGCGCACCCAGGCGCTGGCCGTTTCATTCGGCTCGGCGTAGCGATCCCAGGGGAACTGCACCTTGACCCGGCCGTGCTCGTCGCAATAAATCTCCTCGCCCTCGGGGCCGACGACGAAGGCGACCTGCGGGCCGTCGACTCTTGGCTTGGCGTTGGGTTTGGGACGCCAGGCCTGGTCAGCGGGTATCAGCACCAGTTCGTTGTCGAACTTGGTCATCTGGCCAAGGCCCGCCGCATCACCCTGAGTGACACCATCCTCTTCCAGCGCCTGGGGCTGGCTGCCGGTGTGCGTGACCGACACTACCTGCCAGTCGACGTTGAGCTCGTCGAGATCGTGGTCGGTGAGGGTGAAGCGCGTGCCCGGGGCGAGCTCGGGCAGGTCGCTTTCGGCGGCGCAGGTCAGGGCGTCGCTTCTCAGGTGCTCCAGGCGAATGCGGGTGAAGGCCTCGCCGGAGGCGTCGGCCTTGTAGCGGCCGGGGTAGTCGTAGTGTTCGTAGTCGTCTCTTTGGGCGTGTTCTTCCAGGCCGTCCGCGGCGTGTTCATGGAGTTGGGCGTAGGCGGGGTTCTTGAACGAGGTGTCCTTGAGCGTGACCGAAGCCGGGGCGACCCGAGCGAGCTGTTCGAGCTTGCGCACGTGGCGGCTCGGCGGGGTGCCGCCGGCGCGGCCGTGGTAGGTGCGGCTGCCCAGGTGGGCCAGCACCTGGGGCGCGTCGGCGAACACCAGGCGGTGTGTGCCACCGGGAGCATCTTCAAACTCATGAAAGTAGAACAGTCCCTCCTCGGCGGCCAGGCGCTGGATGAAGTCGAGGTCGCTCTCGCGGTACTGGGTCAGGTACTCGCGTTCGACCGGTTCGCGGGTGGCGGCGAAGGCCACGTCGGTGAGGCCGCGCTCGTCGCACAGGGTGTTGATGACCGTGAGCGGCGAGACCTGCTGGAAGATGCGCGAGTTGTGACGCAGGCCCAGGCGCCACAGCGCCGGGCGCGCGACCAGCGAGTAGATCGTGCGGCGGTGGCCGCGATCGCCGCGGCCGAACTCGCTGACGATGGCGTGGACCCGGCGCAGCACCTCGCCGTCCTGCCAGATGGTCAGGCTCACCGGGCGGTCGAGGATGTCACTCGCGGCGAGGCTGCCGTTGCGGCTGGCGAAGCGCAGCGTGAGGGTGAATGGCGCGGAGAGCGCCTCTTCCAGGGTGAAGTCGATCACCGCCAGGTCGGCCGAGTCAGCCCCGGCGAGCTCGAGGGTGAACTGGAGTCCGGTCTGGTTGGCCATGTCAGCTACCCTCCCCGCTGGCAGAACCGATCACCACCCCACCGCAGCTCACCGCATGGCCGGTGAGTGCTGCCGGCTTGCCGTCGATCAGGATGGTGCCCGAGCCTTCGGCGATAGCGCGCGGATGCGGTGGGCTATCGGGCTTGCTGTGCGGCGCCAGGGGATCGCCGAGGCGCGCCGCCGGCTTGCCGTCGATCAGCACCGTCGGGCTGCCGGCGGTGACCGGCGTCGGCGGGAAACCGTCGTGGTCGGTGCCGATGTCACCCACGAGTACGAATTTGCGTCCCATCTATCGTTCTCCTGTCTATGCGAGCCGGCTGGGCGGCCTAGTCCCACTCCGCGGGCGCCTCGAAGCTGGCCACCTCGAAGGCGTTGACGTGCATGCGTTGGAAGCCGGCTTCCTCCAGGCTGCGCACGGCAGCCTGGCAGGCCAGCGGCAAGCGGACATGGAGCGGTACGCCGTTCAGGCTGCGCCGCGCGGCGCGCAACAGCCGGGCGCCGTGACCGCTGCCCTGCCATTCGGGCTCGATGAAGAAGAAGCGCAGTTGCCAGGCCGCCTCGTCATCCGGCCGGCACGCCAGCAGCATGCCGAGCGTAGGGCCGTCACCATGGCGCAGCTTGAGCAGCTGACCCTGCCAGCGGGCGATGCTGCTGCCGTCATGCTGCAGCCACTGTCCGTGCTGAACGGTGAATTCCAGCGCCCGGCGCAGGGTGGCCAGGCGAGTTTCGTCACGCAGCACCCAGGGCGAGTGGCCCTTGGCATCGGCGCGCCGAGCGGCCTCGAGAAAGGCGTCGATGTCCTCCATCACGGCCGCTTCCAAGCCTTTGGTTTCCTCCACCGCGGCGGCAGGTGTCGCCTCCTTCCGGCGTTCAACACCTAGCAGGCGCTTAAAGGCTGCCAACATCGAGACCTCCTTCGGCATACAGCGCGGTGGGCAGCTGGAAGCCGGCGACCAGCGGGCGGGTGAAGGGGTTACGCGACCCGGTGGCATAGAGGCGATAGCGCGCCGAACCACCATCGACCTGGAAACGCAGCTCCAGATCGCGCTCGCTGGCACTGGTGATCTCGGCTTCGTCGAGCAGGCGGAACCAGGCCCAGGCGCCGTCGCGGCTGAGACTGCGCGGCGAGCGATTGACCTGGCTTGGCACCAGGGTGATGCGGCTCTCGTTGCCGCCGCGCAGGGCGTTGGGCCAGATCATCGAGACCCGCGAACTGGCACTGTGGGCGTAGTCGATGATCTGACCGTCGATGTTGATCACACTGCGGCGCTTGTCGGGGCTGAGGCTCACCGGTTCCAGGGCGAACTCGACGTCGAGCACGCCGTCACGGCCGAAGTAGGCCTGGCGAATCTGCTCGGCGCGCTGGAAGGCGGTGAACACGCTGTCGCGCAGCAACGGGCTGCCCTCGGCATCGACCAGATATTCGGGCGCCTCCTCGATGAAGGGGCGCAGGTTGTCCTGGTAGAAGCGATCCAGCGTACCGTCGGCGGCGAAGAAGGCTTCGAAGTCAGCCAGCGCCACCTCACGCGAGGCTCCGGGGACCAGCGGATAGCGACCCGCCAGGCGCTCCTGGTAGGGCCCCACCACTTCATCGAGCCACTGATGCTCGAGATGGCGAATGGCGCTGGCCATCAGCAGCTGCCAGCTCTGATCGGCCAGACTCTCGAGCATGCGATCCACCGGCGCCGGGGTATGCTCGGCGATACGCTTGAGGTTGTGAATGGGGTCGCCGCCGCTCAGCGCCAGGCGGTCGCGGGCGCTGACGAATGCGGCACGGCCCGGGTCGCTGGCACCCTGCACTTCGCGCAGGTAGTCGCGCAGCTCGCCGATGGCGACCTTGATCTCGGCGATGTCGGCAGGGTTGTCGCCACGCGCATCGAGCAGCCCGTTGAGGTCGCGGAAGTTACGCTCGATCTCGCCGGCCAGGCGGTAGCGCGGTGAGCGCTCCAGCGCCTGGCGAGCGATCTCGTCGTCCTCCGGCAGCTCGGGATAGAGCCGGGTATGGTGGGCGACTTCACCGAGCAGGCGGTCAAGCGGCCGGCTGGCACCGAGCAGGGTGTCGGCCACTACCACCGCCTGGTCGATGTCGGGTAGCGGCACCAGGTAGAGGTCGTCGAGTACCTGACGCCAGGTCACGTGATAGTCGCTGACATAGCGCTCGTGCAGAGCGTCGCGCAGCTGGCGCTCGTCGGCAGCGCTGAAGGCGATGTCGTCACGCTGTCCCAGCACCCAGAGGTCGATCAGCGCCAGCTCGGTGGCCTGCTCGATCTCCTTGAGGAAGAAGCCCTCGAAGCCATCACGAGTCAGCAGGGTGGGCAGGCGCAGACGCTCCAGCTCGTCGTCACGCGCCATGAACACGGCGTTGAAGGAGGGGCCGACGCCTTGATAGAGGTCGAGGGCTGCCCCGCTGCGGCGGCCGCTGGTGGCCTTGAGCGTGGCATAGACTCGCTCGTCCATCGGCTGGCGTGCCAGCTCCTGCTGGGCGGCCTGAAGGCTGCCGCGCAGTGCCGCCATGGCCTGCTCGGCATGACGGTCGCCGGCCGTCACCTGACCCTCGAGGTCGGTGTGGGCCATGGCATAGGCGAGATGCCCCAGCAGGCGCTCCTGCACCCGGCCACGCTGCGGGAAGTCGCGCTGCCAGCGCCGCTCCATGAACGCCTGGACCCGCTCGGGCTGGCGCCCACTGGCGTCGGACATCATGCGCAGAATGCGCAGCAGCGCCAGCTTGTCGTTGCTGCCGGCCTCGGCGCGATTCATGTCATCCATGATGCCGATCATCAGCGAGGGCAGGAAGTGATAGCTCAGCATCGCCAAGTAGGCGTCTTCCACCTCACGCCCCACCGCATGCCCCTGGTAGAGCCCCATGTCGGCCAGCCACGGCAGGTGCTCGCGGTAGTCTCCGAACTCGAAAGTGGCGGCACGCAGCCGATCGAGGGGCTCCAGCAATGCATAGCCGGTAGGGTCGTCGCTACGCAGTTCATCGGGCTGGGCAGCGAGGAAGTCCCGGGTCTTATCCTCCACCGCCGCCAGGGCCTGGGTGTTCTTCTGGTAGAAGTGGCTCCAGCCGCCCACCAGCCCCAGCCCAGCGAGCAGGCAGGCGAAGGCGCTGGTGCGGCGCAGCCGACGCCGACGCCGGGCAGCACGGGCGTTGTCTCCCGCCAGCCCCGCCTCGGGGTAGATCACTTTGTCGAACAGCTCCTCGGTGAAGTAGAGCGCACTGCGCGCGGCACGATGAGCCGGCTGGGTGGAATCGGCCATGCCGTAGCGGCGTGCCGCGGCGTCGACGAAGGGATCCTCCGGCACGCCCTGCTGGTAGACCGAGGTGAAGTAGGTACCGCGCACCATGGCTGCGGTGGAGTAGCGGTCGCTGGAGAGCGCCTCGCGCAGAAAGCCATGCAGCACGTCGCGCAGACCGGCAAGCTGGCGCACGAAGCGGAACACCGACTCGCGCTCCTCGCGGTCACGACACTCGGCCAGCAGCGTGGGCAGGCTGCGGTTGAGCCGCTCGAGCATGGCGTCGTAGGCGTTGGCGAACTCGTCGACCCACTGGTCGACGCGCTCCAGGCTCTCGGCACTGAAGGTGAAGCCGAGCGGTGCGCGCCGGGCGGCCCGGGAGTAGTGACGGAAGAAGTCGTCGAAGCCGTGCAGCAGGTCCATCTTGCTGAAGGTGACGTAGACCGGCAGGCGCGCCCCGTGGCGCTCCATCAACTCGCGCAGACGGGCGCGCAGCAGCGAGGCATAAGCCTTGCGCACCGCCACTCGGGCATCGCTGAGCCGCGCCAGGTCGAGCACCAGCACCACGCCGTCGAGCGGACGCTGGGCGCGGTTGCGCTCCAACCAGCCGACGAAGTGATCCCATAGCCGGCTCTGAAGTTCCTGGGGCTCGCCGCCTTCCAACGCGCCTTGGGTCAGCAGCTCACCGTCCGGGTCGATCAGCACCGCCTTGTCGCCGATCCACCAGTCGAAGCCGAACTGGTTGCCCTTCTTGCCCTGGCCCGAGGCCTTCATCACGTGGGTCAGCGAGAAATTCTGGCCGGAGCGGTTGATCAGGCTGGTCTTGCCCGCATTCTCCACACCCATCACCAGGTACCAGGGCAGCTTGTAGCGAGCGCCGGGGACGGCACCGAGATTATCGAGCAGCTCGTGCAGCGTGGCGTTCAGCGTCGCTTCCTGCTGCTCCACCTGGCCCAGCGTGGGATCGAGCTGCCGTTGTTCGTTCTGACGCCGCTCGTCGTTCACTTCGCGCAGCCGGCGAGCCAGGCGGACGCCCCATACCACGGCAGCCAGGGTGGCCAGCGCCAGGGTGGCGAGCAGGCGGTTGAGCCAGGGCGCCAGCGGGTAACTGTCACGCACCTGCCACATCGGCCCCAGCCACCAGATGGCGGCTACCAGGGCAGCCAGCAGCAGCCACCAGAGCACGACGGTGAGCTTGCTCGCCTGCTTGCCGAGGCCCTGGGCCTTGTTGCCGTGCGCCTTGGCCAGGTTGGCGTTGCTTTCGGCCCGTGAGACGCCGGGTACCCAGCGACTCAGACCGGACTTCACACTTTTCCACATGAGGCTTGGCCCTCGTCCCTGTTGATAACGTTGTCGGACACGCTGCGGTGTCGGTTATGTCGCGTTCGGATAGTCTTCATGCGCTCTTGTCCCCCACGCTGCCGAGGCGCTCGAGCAGTGCCGGCTCCCAGCGTTCGAGGTCCAGGCCCGCCAACGATGCCTGCACCGCGCGATACTGCTGCCCGGCCAATGCCGCCAGCCCGGCATCGTGCAGCAGATCGGCGCTGGCCAGCCGCCAGTAGGCGGTTTCGCGCGGCGACCGGGCCTGAGCCAGGCCGCGATCGAGGCCCGCCAGGGCCGCCTCGAGCCCCTCCGCGGCCAGCCTTTCGCGGGCCTCGTCCAGGCCCTCCTGCCAGGGGTCGCCGCCGCCCGCCTGGCCACCTGCCGCGGCGCCGGCCGGCGCGGCCTGCAGCCATTGACGGGTATCGTCGTCGACGAAGGCGCTACCGTCGTTGAAGGTCAACGCCTCGATACCGGGCAGTCGCTCGACGAACCGGCTCGCTTCATCGCGAATGGCGGCGGCGCAGCGCGGGTGACCGAGCCGCTCGGCGGCACCGGCACTGAGACGGTGCCCCTCCAGCCAGTAGGGGCTCACCGCCAGGCTGTTCTCGATGCGTTTCCACAGCGCCATGTCGGCACCGCGCGAGAGCGCCTCGCGATACTCCGCCACCCGGTCGGCGGCAGGCGGCGACAGCTCGGAGCGTACGCCGTCGCGGGTGGCCGGTAGCACCTGAATGGCGTGCCAGATGGCATGGCGTCGGAGGCGATAACCGAGCGGGTCGCCGGGGCTCTGCTCGCAGAGAAAATCGGCCATCTTCAGCAACGCCTGGCGATTGCCGCGCTCATTGCCGGCCTCCAGGCGCATCTCGGGCAGCTTGGCCGTCGGCGGTGCCTTACTGACCGGCGATGCGCTCTCCGCCGTCTCGCCGCGCGACGCAGGCGCGGTACTTGCCGCAGCCTGGCTGGGGCGGGCCTGACGCAGCTGGCGCTGCAGATCCACCAGCGCCTCGTCCGGAAGTTGGCGTGCTTGGGCCGCCTCCAGCAGCGCCTCGAGGGCGGCATCGCAGGCCTGGTGCTCATCGGCGGCATTGTCGAAATCGAGTGTCTCGGCCAAGGCCAGGGCGCGCTGGGTGAACTGCCGGAAAAGCCGCGGCCGCAGCCGTTCGCCCTGAACACCGCCATAGGGGTAGGCGGCTTCCCACCACTGCTCGAGGCTGCCCGCCAGCAGGCGCAGCGACAGGGCGAAGCGCACGCCGTCGCCACCGCGCTGCAGGCAGTGCAGCAGGTGGCCGAGTACCTTGAGATCCTTGCCCGTGGTACTCAGCAGTCGCACCGCGCGCGTCTCGGCGCCCTCCCAGTCGACCCCGCCGTGTTGCAGCGAGCCGATCTTCATCATCTCTTCGTCGAGCCAGGCATAATCGCCGCTGTCGTCGACGGGTCGCCCGACGCCCTCCGGGGGGAGCGCGGCGAGCAGTTCGGTCAGCTGTGTCTCGTTGACGATGCGCATGCTCGACCTCACCAGCGACAAGCGTTGCGCAGCGGTTCTATCGCCTGACGCAGCCCGGCGATCTCGAAGCGCAGACCATCGAGAGCAGCCCGGTCGCTGGCAAAGGTCAGCTCGTCGGCATCCAGCAACTGCTGCAGCGTGGCGATGGCCGGCAGCCCTCTGCCGCCACTGACCACGAAGCCACCGTCGCGGGCCTGCCAGGCCTGCTCCAGTTCACGCCCGCCGGCGCGCAGTCTCACGCGTACCCGGGCGGTATCCAGCGCCTGGGGCAGGTGGAGCTGAAAACGAGTGATCGACTTCTCGCAAGCGATGACCAGTTGCGGCCGGGGCGGCAAGCTGCCCAGTGCCGGCACGCTGATCAGCACGCCATCGCTGCGCTCACGCACCAGCAAGCCCATGTCGTCGCCGTTGCGCTCGGCCTCCTGGGCATTGATGGCGTACCACAGCGCGGGGCGCGGGTCTTCGCTCGTCGTCGGCTCGTCGCGGGGCAGGAACAGGGCGTCGTAGCAGCCCAGCCGTTCCAGGCGCGATGCGAGCTCAGCGCACTCATGCGCCTGCAGCAGCGTCTCGGCGGCGGTGTCGGCCTGAACGGAGGGGTTCAGGGCCAGGCTCGCGGCCAGCACCAGCCATGGCGTCGGACGAAAGATCGGGATCGAACTCATTTGGCATCCAGTTCCAACTGACGGCACTTGTGTGCCAGGGTGCGCTTGGGTAGGCCGAGGCTCTCGGCCGCCAGGGCGCGGTTGCCGTCGAACAGCAGCAGACGCTGGCGAATCAGCTCCGCCTCGTAGTCGCGCAAGGCGCGCCGGAGGTCCTGAATGTCGCCGGCTCGCCCATTGAGCGGCGCTGTCGGCGTGGCGTCAGCGCCACGGTCCGGCTCGGTGACGCCCAGGCCGGCGAAGGCAGCGGGGGCGACGTCCTCGCCCGGGCGCGTCATGGCGCAGGCGTAGTCGATCAGGTTTCTCAGCTCGCGCACGTTGCCGGGGTAATCCCGCTCGCGCAGCAGGCGCAGCGCGGCCGGGGTGATGCCCACTTCCTCGCGCCCCTCGCGGGAACAGAAATCGGCGACGAAGGCCTCGGCCAGCTCGGCAATGTCTTCGCTGCGCTCGCGAAGCGGTGGCAGGGTCAGCGGGAACTGCCCCAGCCGGTAGTAGAGATCGGCACGAAAGCGCTGGTGTCGAATCCGCTCGCGCAGCGGCTGGTGGGTCGCCGCCACCAGGCGCAGATCGGCGCGCCGCTCTTCGCTCGATCCCAATGGCCGATAGCGGCCGTTCTCCAGCACGCGCAACAGCTTGGCCTGCAGCGGCAGCGGCATGTCGCCGATCTCGTCGAGGAACAGGGTGCCGCCGTCGGCCTGTCCGATCAGGCCCTCACGCGCCCGATCGGCGCCGGAAAAGGCACCCTTGGCGTGGCCGAACAGCTCCGACTCGAGCAGCGACTCGGGGATGGCGGCACAATTGATCGCCATGAAAGGCCCCTCGCAGCGGGTCGAAAGGCGATGAATGGCGCGCGCCACCCGGTCCTTACCGGTACCGGTCTCGCCCTGCAGCAGCACCGCCAAGTTGGTCTCCGCCGCACGCACCACCTGGCGCCGCAGCGCCTGCATCGCCGTGGAGCCACCCAACAGGTCGCCGGCCAGCCGCTCAGCCAGCGTCTGGCGCCGGGCGCCGTCGTTGAGCTGGGCCAGCGAGCGACGCAGGTGCGCTTCGCGCTGGCGCTCGCCCTGGTGCCGGGTCAGCCCCGCCCAAAGCCGGCACAGCAAGGCTTCGAAGGCGGTGAACTCAGGATCGGCCTCGAGCCGATCCAGGGCCGGTGTCTCGCCCGCCAAGACCAGCGCCCCCAGCCATTCGCGCTTGCCGTCGAGGGCACGCAATGGATGCACGACCAACTGCAGGCTGCCGGGCAGCTCGGCCATCTGCGCCTGAAAGCCCGGATGGTCGAGCCGCGAGCGCGCCTCCAGCAGGCCCAGGCGCAGCGGCTTGCCCTGGCGAATGGCATGGGCATAGGGGTGGCGGAAGTCGTCGCAGTCGAAGCGCACGTCGTCGCCGTCACTACCCAGCCAGCGGCCGCTGCCATCCAGATACAGGCAGCCGACCCAGGCCAGGCCGTGGCCGGCCTGGAGAATGCTGCCGGCACAGGTACGCAGCTCGGCGGGCGAGGCGCTCTCGACCAGCGCCAGCGCGCGTGCCATGCCGTCGAGGCCAGGCCCCGCCGACAGACCGCCTTCGCACCAGCGCATGTCGATCGCCTTCGCCGTCATCGCCTACTTCACCTCTGCGGTAAAGGCACCCGCCGCATCGACGCCCAGCGCCACCCGGGTCACCGGCTCACGCCGCGCCAGGCGGTCGAGCAGCGCCCGCGACACCGGCGGCAGCAGCTCGCCGTCGATCACCGACTCGAGCATTCGCGCGCCGTTCTCGCTGCGGGTGGCACGGGCACAGATGGCGTCGCGCAGCGCCTCGTCGAGCACCACCTCGGCCTGGCGATGATGCGTGCGGATGCGCTCGGCCAGGGTATCGAGCTTGGCCGCCACGATATCGCGCAGGGTGTCGGCGCCCAGCGGGAAGTAGGGCACCACCTCCATGCGCGCCAGCAGCGCCGGCTTGAAGAAGCCGGCCAGCACCGGGTAGAGCGCGTCGTCCAGTGCCGCGGGGTCTTCGGCATGGGCGACGATGGCTTCAAAACCCAGGTTGGAGGTGAGGAAGAACACCACGTTCTTGCAGTCGATCAAGCGCCCTTCACCGTCGGCCAGCTCGCCCTTGTCGAAGGCCTGGTAGAACAGGTTGAGCACGTCCGGATGGGCCTTCTCGACCTCGTCGAGCAGCACCACCGAGTAGGGACGCTGGCGAATCGCCTCGGTCAGCAGCCCGCCCTCGCCGAAGCCCACGTAGCCCGGCGGCGAACCGATCAGCCGCGACACGGTGTGCTTCTCCTGGTACTCGGACATGTTGATGGTGGTGAGGAACTGTCGCCCGCCATAGAGCCGCTCGGCGATCTGCACCACGGTCTCGGTCTTGCCCACCCCGCTGGGACCGACCAGCAGGAAGGCGCCCAGCGGACGGCCGGGGCGGCGCAGGTCGGCACGGGCGGTGAGCAGGTGGCGGTGCACACGCTCGATGGCCACGTCCTGGCCCTGCACCAGCTTGCCGAGGTGCTCGGGCAGCTCGGTGAGCCGGCTCAGCTCATCGCTGGTCATGCGCTCCACCGGCACCCCGGTCCAGTCGCCGATGACCTGGGCGATCTGCGCCTCCTCGACGCTGGCGTTGACCAGTGCGAACTCCTGCTGCAGTTCGGCCAGGCGCGCCTCATGGCGGGCCAGGGCTTCGTGCGGATCTTCCTCGGCTGCGACGGCGATCTCATCGGCAGCCTCGCCGGCGCCGTCTCCAGGGCTCTCGTCAACTCCTGCTTCAAGGCCTTCTTCAAGGCTCGCGGCGGCATCCGCTGCCGTCACGCCTTCGATGGCCACATCGGCCGCACCAGCCCCAGGCTCAGCCTCGGCATCGTCATTACCCGCTTCGAGCAGTTGGCGATGCAGGGCGATGATGGCATCGACGCACTCGCGCTGGTCGGCCCAGGCCGTCTCGAGCCGTTCGACCTCCTCCTGCAGGCGTGCCAGGCGCGTGTCGAGCTCGGCCTCGCGGGTGGCGTCGGGGCTGCGTCCCAGCAGGCGCTCGCGGTCGAGCTGCTCGCGCTCGCGCTGGGCGGCGATATGCTCGCTCTTGAGGTGGCTGAGGCGGCGCGGCGGCGTATCCAGCGCCTGGGAGAGCCGCGCGCAGGCGGTATCGAGCACGTCGATGGCCTTGTCGGGCAGCTGGCGCCCGGCCAGGTAGCGCGCCGAGAGTTCGGCGGCGGCACGCAGCCCGCTGTCGCCGACCAGCACGCCGTGGGCGCGCTCGTAGGTGTCGCGCAGGCCGCGCAGGATCACCAGCGCCTGGTCGACGCTGGGCTCGGCCAGAGACACCGGCTGAAAGCGCCGCGACAGCGCCGGGTCCTTCTCGAAGTACTTCTTGTACTCGCGCCAGGTGGTGGCGGCGATGGTACGCAGCTCGCCGCGGGCCAGGGCCGGCTTGAGCAGGTTGGCGGCATCGCCGCCGCCCTCCTGGTTGCCGGCACCGATCAGGGTGTGGGCCTCGTCGATGAACAGCAGGATCGGCCGGGGCGCCGACTTGACCTCCTCGATCACCGCCTTGAGGCGCTTCTCGAACTCGCCCTTCACTGCGGCCCCGGCCTGCAACGCACCGAGGTCAAGGCTCATCAGCTCGACATCGGCCAGCGCGGCCGGCACGCGGCCCTCGACGATGCGCGCGGCGAGGCCCTCCACCACCGCACTCTTGCCCACCCCGGCGTCGCCGATGACAATGGGGTTGTTCTTGCGCCGTCGCCCGAGGATATCGAGCATCTGGTCGATCTCGGGGTCGCGGCACAGCACCGGGTCGAGCTCGCCGCGTCGAGCCTGCTCGGTGAGCGAGGTGGCGAAGCGCGCCAGGGCGCTGTCCCCCTGAGTGGCCTGGGCCTGGCGTCGTCCGCCCTCGTTGGGCTCGGCGCGTGGCGCCTCGGCGGAATCGGCGGCCAGCCGCTCGAAGCCGCGGCGCAGCCCCTCGCGGTTGATCTCGGCCAGCAGTGCGGCGCTCCTCGGCCCCAGGTAGCGCCCGGTATTGTGCAGCAGGGTAGTGAAGATCAGGCCGCTGCGCAGGCTGTCGTAGGCGAACTCGGTGGTGGCCAGCAGCCAGGCGTCCTGCAGCAGCTCGACCAGCAGCGGCGAGAAGCTCGGCGTGGTCACGGCCAGATCACGCGGCGGCCGGGTCTCTTCGGCCAGGCGGGCACGCAGCTCATGGAGATCGACGCCCTGCCCTTCGAGCAGGCAGCGCAGGTCGCACAACGGCTGATCGATCAGCGCCTGCAGCAGGTGGCCGACGGTGACCTCGGGCGCCTGCTGCTCGGCGCACAGCACCGCGGCCTGTTCCAGGCCTTGACGGGAAACGGCATTGAGGCGGCCGATCAGCGCGGGAAGCTCTACCCTGAGCATGGGATCTCCTAACGGTAAATCTGGTCGAGAAGGGTGCCGACCTGAGCCGCCTGCTCGTCGAGCGTCCAGGCGAAGCCGAGATAGGTAGCGGCCATGGCAACGGCGAACAGCGCGAATACCGCCCATACCGGCATGCCGCGCCCGCGCAGGCGACGGCCGGGCATGACGTTGTCGAGCGGCCGGGTCAGGCTGTCCTCCGGGGTGTCGCCTAGCGCTGCCAGCTGGTCGCCTAGGGTGCGCACGATGTGCTCGTACTCCTCGCGCCCGTCCTCCATGACCCGGTAGCGCCCCTCGAAGCCGAGGCACAGGCAGAGGTAGATGAAGGCCAGCATGTCGCGGTAGCGCTGCGGCTCCTGTTGTAGCCGCGAGAGAATCGAGAAGACCTTCTCGCCACCCCAGGTCTCGTTGTGGAAACGCGTGAGCAGCGAATGCTCGGCCCAACTGCTCTGCTGGCCCCAGGGGGTGCCCATCACCGCCTCGTCTATGAACGAGCAGAGCACGTAGCGGAAGGCCAGCAGCGTGGGGCGGTCGTAGCCCTGCTCGGTGAGCTCTACCTCGATCGCCGAGATCTCGTCGACCACCTGGCGGTAGAGCCGGCCGATGTCGCTCATGCCGTCGAGCTGGCGCACCCGCACCACCATGCCCAGCAGTGAGCTGGCGGCGTCGACCAGCGGATTGAGGTTGTAACCGCGCAGGCGGAACCAGTAGTCCTCGTCGGCATCGAGTTGCTCGGCGTGGCTGTGGATCAGCTGCTCGAGCCCGCGTTCATCGATACGATCCTCATGGCGGCCGGGGGCAGAACGCGCCACCGTCCCGGGGTTCGATTCGTATTGCGTGGCAAGTTCTTGCATGGCTTAGCTCCTGATCGCCCAGAACTGCATTTCAAGCCCGGGAAACTCCCCCGCCACGTGGAAGGCGAAGCCGCTGGCGCCGTCGAGCATGCTCCAGGCCTGGCTCTGCCGATCGAGGCGGAAGTAGCTGTAACCGGCGTGGTAGGGCAGTTCGCGCGGGGCCACCGGCAGCGGCTCCAGCGGCACGCCGGGCAGCTGCAGGCTGATGAGATCGCGGATGCGCTCGACGCTGGCCACCTTGGTCTGCTGCAAGAACAGCTTGCGCAGCCGCTCGTGAGGCATGTCGGCACGCACCGCGAGGATGAAGTCGGCGCTGTCGAGCAGGGCCGGGTCGGCCAGCGGCGCCACCAGCAGGCCATAGCGCCGCGACTGCAGCTGGATCGCCAACGCCCGCGGTTCGAGCACTGTGGAGAGCGCCTGGCGCAGGCTCTGCATCAGCTGGCGAAAGGCGCGCTCGGGGTGGTCGTGGTCGTAGGCCGGATACTCCGGCGGCAGCCGCGACTCGTCGGTGAAGGTGACCAGCTCGCTGGCGGTCTCGAGCATGGTGGCGAACAGCCGCTCCGGATGCAGGTGACCCAGGCGCGCCAGGTGCTGGAAGCGTGGCTGGGCGCGATTGAGCAGCTGCAGCAGCATGAAGTCGGAGACATCGGCCACGCCGGCCTGGTGCGGCGAGGCGAGGCGATGGGCGATGTTGCGTGCACGCTCGCGCATCAACCCGGCCATCTCACCGACGAAGCGCTGCAGCACGGGTGCCGCCTGGACGTTGAGCAGCGTGGGAATGAACTGCTCGTCGAGCACCAGACTGCCGTCGGGTCGCCGCTCGTGGATGCGCGCCACCGCCAGGCAGGCGTAGGCGCTGCGGTCGTCGCGCTCGAGCAGCAGCCGTGGCGCGACCCGGGCGACCTCGAGCATGGCGGTGTCGCCATCGCGCGAGTGCAGGTCACGCACACTGCGCTGCGCCAGGCGGTAGCGTGTCGGCAGGTCGTCATCAGGCCAGCGCACCTCGCCCACCGCATCGGTGGCCAACGGCAGGCACAAATAGACGAGCTGGTTGGCGATGGCGGCATCGTCGATCTCCAGCGGCTGCGGCTCGATATCGTCGTCGGGCAGTTGAAAGGCCGTGCCGTCAGGCATCACGCCGCTGGCGCGGCTGATGGCGATGCGGCCGAAGCTGAGGTATTCGGCGTTGAGTTCCAGCGTCTGAAAGCCGTACAGCGCATGGCTGACGCCACGCAGACGCGCCTCGAGCAGCCCCTCCAGGCTGCGCTGCTGCTGCTGGAAGTGCTGCGGCTTGATGAACAGCCCTTCACTCCAGACCACTCGGTTGCGGCTGGCCATCAGTCTTCCTTCCTCAGCTCGGCTTCGTCGGCACGCAGATGCACCAGCAGGTGGTAGTCCTCGCTGTGCGACGTGACTTTGACCACTTTCTTCCACTGCGTCTGATCGGGGTCGCTGTAGAAGGCGATCAGACCGATATAGCGGGTCTCCTCATCGATCTCGAACGGCTCGTAGAACTTCCACTGCCCCGGCAGCAGGGTGAAGTCGTCATGGTCCAGATAGTTGGTGCCGAGGGCGCCTTCGAGGTCATCGAGCAGTTGAGCGTGGTCGGCCGCCATCAGCATCGAATCGTCCTTGAGCTGCAGGATCTGGAAGCGCAGCGGCGTGCCGTCGCCCTCGATGTTGGGATTGACGTCGGGCTCGGCCAGCATGGCGAGGTCGACCGTAGTCGGCCGATCCTCCGGATAGCCCACCGGAATCGAGGGGTCGCGCATTACCTGCCAGGCCTTGCCGGCGGCCTCACGAGTCGAGGCACAACCGCTGAGAGCCAGTGTCAGCAGCGTCACCGCCACCCACAGCATGCAGCGTCTCGAGGCCAACTCGGTGCGCAAATGTCTTGTGCTCATATTTCTTTTGCCTCGTATTATCGTGCTCACTTGGCTTCGCGCTGCTGACGACGTACCGACTGGTCGTAGGCTTGTTCGAATACCTCCCAAAACAGCTTGGCGAAACCTTGCTGACGACCGGAATTGAGCTCCTGGTAGTAGTGGCGATACATCTCCCAGGCCCAGCTGTCTTCGTCCTCCAGTCGGTTGCCCGCGCCGCGGTAGGCATGGAAGCGCTTGAGCAGCGCATCGGGAGCAAAGGCGTCGAGAATCGCCTGCAGCGCCTCGCCGATGGCCTCCTCCACCGCCGCCTGATGCTGGCCCTGGTGGGCCAGGCATTCGGCTACGGCGGCCGGCGCCGAGAGGTGTACCGGGCTGCGGCGCGCGGAGAACATGGTTTCCACCGTTTCGCGGTAGGGTTGGCCCAGGCGCAGCGGGTTGTCCTCGATCGGCTGCAGGCGGCGGTCACGCAGCGGGTAGCGGCTGTCGTCCTGGGCGCGGTGCAGCGCCTGCAGGCCTTCGATGACGGCGCGCAGGGTCTGGCCGGCTTCGGCGACGAAGTTGAGCTGTTGCTCGCTGTCGGCGAAGCGTAGCTCGGCGCCCAGGGCGCGCAGCAGTGGATCGGTGCCGGCAGGCCCCGTGCTGGCGGGCACGGCATCCTGCCAGCGCTCCTCGAGCTGCTCACCGACCGAGCGCTCCAGATCGTTCAACAACCCTTCGTCCATTTCCCGGTTCATCTGTGTCTCGTCCTCGTCTCGTCGATTCGTCGTCGGCGCCGCCTCGCGACGTCCCTGCGGTTGATGTGATATGGCTTCGCTCCAGCCCGTCTCCTCCAGAGCCTCGAGCAGCGTTCCCTCGTCGCGTGCCGTCTCACCCTCGTGAGCCAGCGCCGTGAGTGGATCGCGCTGGCTGGCACCCGGCGTGGCCTCCCCCAGCGCCTCGAGCGGGTCGTCACGGCGCGGCGGTGGCGTCGCTGCCGGCATGGCGCGATAGGGCACCACTCCCTGGCCTGCCAGCGCCTCCTGCTCTTCGTCGATCAAGGCGGTAAGCGGCTGGGCGCCGGGCAGCCCGGCCTGACGGTCGCCGAGATGCACGCGCACGCGATACTCGCCGATGCCCAGCTCGTCACCGTCGCGCAGGGCGACCCGCCGGTCGCGGCCGAGCGGCAGCGTGGCGTGATTGATGAGGGTCTGGCCGCTGCGATCGATCAGGCAGAACTGCCCATCGAGCAGGCGGATCTCGGCATGTGCGGGGCGGATGAGCCCGGCATGATCCTGCAGCAGCCAGTCGTCGCTGCCGGCGCTCCCCAGGGTGCCGCCGCTGGCCGGAAAGACGTGGCTGCTGGTGGAGCGCCCTTCCAGGCGTTCACTGTTGAGCACTACCAAGGTAACGGCGCTGGCGGTGACTCGGGGCCGGGTGAGGTAGGACATTGCGTTTACCCTGTCATCTGGATGCGCACCCGGCGCCGCCGTGAGGCGGCACCGGATTCGGGGTTGACGAAAGTGGTCCAGCCGAGCTGACAGCAACCGTGATCGCCGAGCCGCATCGGCTGTACCGCACTTTCCAGCAGCTCCAGCTCCAGGTCGTAGGCCAGCGGCTCGCGCAGCACGAAGCTGACCAACGTCTTGAGCGGCGCGTGCTCGCGGCCGTCGGGCAGGAAGTCACGGAAGCGGGAAAGGCTGAGCCCTTTGAGGCACAGCGCGAACTTGCCGCCCACATCGGCGACCCGCTCGCCGGCCACCAGATCCTGGCCCAGGGTCATGGCGCTGCGACCGGTGCGGCTGCGCTGGTCCTCGGGGATCTCGACCCAGCGGTGCACCCACTGCTCGACGCCTACGTCATCGAGATCGAAGCAGTGGCCGACCACGCTCTCGACTACCTCCGGCGAGCGCGACCGTCCCGCCAGCAGGCCGGCATAGGCGAGCATCTTGCCCCAATTGATCGGCGTCTCGCCGCGCAGCTCCTCGTCGGCCAGCCCCACCAGGGCGAATACCGCGGCGGAGAAGCCGTCGCTGGCGCCGTCCTGGTAGCGCACGTAGTGGCGATACTTGCGCCAGCTGCGATGGACCAGGGTCAGCAGGCGGTGATTGAAGAAATCGAGGAAGTCGCGGGCGACCCCTTCATGGTGGGCCGCCTCATGGGCCAGCGTCTCCAGGTAGTAGCCGGGCAGCGGCGACTGGGCCCCCTGCAGGCCGAAGAAGCTGACTTCCAGCGCATATTCGCCGCTGGGGCGGGGCTCGAGTGCCACCACGTCGCTACCTGGGAAACCGAGCGATGCCGAAGCGCTGAAGCGCACCCGCTCGCGCCCCGGATGCCCACTGGCGGCACGCTCGAGATCGTCGTCGTGATGCCGATGCAGCAGTTCGACGAGCTGGAAGAAGTCATAGCGCCGGGCCCCCTCGATCAGGGCCGCCGGGGCTAGATCAGGGGCTGTTGGCCCGGCTGCAAGGTCCATGCGTAGCGTTCCTGGTTGTGGCGATTGACGACGTGCAGCTCGTGAAACGAATTGATGCTGGCGTAGAGCGAGAAGAACCGCGCCAGCACGCTGCCGAACAGGTACAGGCTGCCTTCGTCACCGAAGGCCTCCTGATCCAGGGTCATGACCGAGCGCAGCCCGCGTACCGGCAGCCCACGCTTGAGCCGGTCGATGGAGCGGGTCTCGATGCCCACCACCCCGGCCAGGCGCTTCTGTGACACGCGCTCGGCCTGACGGTCGACCAGCGCGCGGAAATCGTAGGCACGCAGTACCGAGCACAGCGCATCACGCTCGAGCAGCGACAGGTAGTTGAGCGAGAGATTGGAGATCAGCGTCCACAGCAGGCTGCCGTCCAGGGTCGGGCGCAGGGCCGACGTGGGCCGGGTGATGTTGCGGTAATCGGCGAACACCGGGCTGGTGTCGGTGGAGGCACAGATATCGCCGACCGCCAAACGCTCGGGCAGGGTGCGGTTGCTGCAGGTCAGGCGCAGCGAGATGGTCTCGCGCATGCCCAGGCAGGCCTGTTCGTCACCGCGCACGAAGGCGATGTCGTGGTCGAAACCGTCACCGCGGAGGCTGTCGCGTACCCGCACCCGGTAGTAGCGCGCCTCGCGCCCGCGGTCGCGCTCGATCTGGTGCTGAAAGCTCTCGAACGGCACGTACTGGCGCGGCTCGCCACGCATCTTGCCGCTGTCGCTCTCCAGCCAACCCTGCACCGCATCGACGCTGAATACCTCGTAGTGCGCCGGCGCACGGCTGCTGGGACGAATGCGGTATTCGCTACGCTCGCCGTTGAGGTCGATGGGGTCGGCGTCGTGACTGAACAGGTTGATCGCCGGTGCGCAATAGAGCGCCAGGTGCTCGTCGCGCACCTTGGCGTCGGCCGGCAGCGTGCGCGAGAAGACGAAGCGCAGCACGATGCGCGAGGCCTGCCGTGGCGGCAGCAAACGACCCAGCCCGACCAGATCGACGAAGTGGAAGGCCTCGGGAAAGCACAGGTACTCCTGCAGGATGCGATAGCCCTGGTGCACGTTGCGCGGATAGGGCAGCAGCGCATGACCGGGCTCGAAGCCCACCGGTACCAGCATGTCCCGCGGCAGCGGCATGACCGTACCATCCACCTCCAGCTCCAGGCGCGACAGGTAGTGGCCGAGCCACAGGTAGAGGCTGCGTGCGGTATACCCACCGCCGCCCAGGTGCAGGCGCAGGTGGTCGATGCCCAGCGCATCGAGCGGCTGATCGCCATCCACGTCGAGGGCAAGCTCGACGATCGAGGATTCCCGCGAGTGGCGCGCCTCGACGCCGCCATGCAGCAGCGGGTAGAGCGCCACGTCGTGGCAGGTGCGGAAGCGACAGGCGGTGCCCTCGATCGGCCGTGCCGCCATCATGCTGCCGGCGGCCACGTCCTGGCGACCGCTCAGCGCGCCCTGCTTGGGCGTGAACTGCATGATCGTCATGCTCGGCACCGGACGCAGATAGTTGGGCCACAGCATGGCGATCAACGAGTGGGTCAGCTCGGGGAATTCGTCCTCGACCTTCTCGCGCATACGCCCGGTGAGGAAGGCGAAACCTTCCAGCAGGCGCTCGACGTCCGGGTCGGTGCTGCGCTCGGAGAGGAAGCGGCTGAGACCGGGGTTGGCCTCGGCGAACTCCCGTCCCTGCAGCTTCAGATAGTCGAGCTCGTCCCGGTAGTATCGATTGAGCATGCGCGCCTCGTCCCTGATGCTTGTACTAGATGCTGGTTTGGCTCTATCAGTGTTCGGCGCCCGGTTTCAGGCACTCAGTTCAGGCATTGATAGCGCTTGTCGTTGAGCAGCAGATCGATGGTGGCCTGGCCATGGTCATGGCCCAGCTCCACCGTGGCATGCACCTGGAAGCGCAGCTGCAGCGGATCGCTGCCACGCGGCAGCGACTCCACCTCGACCCCTCGCACGCGCGGCTCGAAGCGCTCGATGCACTGGCGAATGGCGCGCTGGATGTTGCGTTCCAGATCGAGCACGCCGATGGTCGCATCGTTGAAGTCGAGCAGGCCCAGCTCCGGGGCGCACTCGCTGTGCCCCGGGTGGCTGTTGAGCAGGTCGACCAGGTGGCGCTTGATGGAGTCGACGATCTCGGCAAGGCTGGCCTCGGCGGCGATCTCCTCCGATCGCTCGGGGGCCGCCAGGCGCTCGAACAGTCGGCTGCCGAGCACGCCACCACGGTGAAGCGTCATGGCCGCGTCCTCCCCTTACTCCTTGTCCAGGCGTCCCACCAGCGACAGCTCGAAGTTGGCGCCCATGTACTTGAAGTGCGGACGCACGGCCAGCGACACCTGGTACCAGCCCGGATCGCCCTCGACGTCGGAGACCTGGATCGAGGCGGCCCGCAGTGGACGACGGCTGCGCACCTCGGCCGGCGGGTTCTCCTGATCGGCGACATACTGGCGAATCCACACGTTGAGCTCGCGCTCGAGGTCCTGACGCTCCTTCCAGGAGCCGATCTGCTCGCGCTGCAGCACCTTGATGTAGTGGGCCAGGCGGTTGACGATGAACATGTAGGGCAGCTGGGTGCCGAGCTTGTAGTTGGTCTCGGCGGCCTTGCCCTCTGGCGTATTGGGGAAGACCTTGGGCTTCTGCACCGAGTTGGCGGAGAAGAAGGCGGCGTTGTCGCTGCCCTTGCGCATGGTCAACGAGATGAAGCCCTCTTCGGACATCTCGAACTCACGGCGGTCGGTGACCAGCACCTCGGTGGGGATCTTGGCCTGCAGCTGGCCCAGCGCCTCGTAGGTGTGCACCGGCAGGTTCTCTACCGCGCCGCCGCTCTGCGGCCCGATGATGTTGGGACACCAGCGGTACTTGGCGAAGCTGTCGGTGAGCCGCTCGGCGAGCAGGTAGGCGGTGTTGCCCCACAGGTAGTGCTCGTGATCCTCGTTGACCGTTTCGCGGTAGTGGAAGGTCTTGACCGGGTTCTCTACCGGGTCGTAGGGCATGCGCAACAGGAAGCGCGGCGCCGTCAGGCCCAGGTAGCGGGCATCCTCGGATTCGCGCAGGCTGCGCCAGCGGGCGTACTTGGGCCCCTCGAAGATAGCCTTGAAATCCTTGATGTTGGGCAGCTCCTGGAAGCTGTCGATACCGAAGAAGCTCGGCGCCACCGAGGAGAGGAACGGCGCATGAGCCATGGCCCCCACCGCAGCGGTGAACTGCAGCAGCTTGATGTCGGGGGTCGATGGCGTGAAGTCGTAGTTGCCGATGATGGCGCCCACCGGCTCGCCGCCGAACTGGCCGTACTCGGCCGCGTAGACGTGCTGGTAGAGTCCGCTCTGGCTGAGCTCCGGGGCAAACTCGAAGTCCTCGAGCAGCTCCTCCTTGGTGGCATGGAGCAGGTCGAGCTTGATGTTCTGACGGAAGTCGGTGCGATCGACCAGCAGTTTGAGGCCGCGCCAGGCCGACTCGATCTGCTGGAAGCCGCGGTCATGCAGGATCTCGTCGACCTGGCTGCCGATCTTGCGGTCGAGCTCGACGATCATGCGGTCGACCACCGCCTTGTTGACCTGCGGCGTATCGTCCTTGCTCTGCAGCAGTTCGGCGATGAAGGCGGCCACGCCCTGCTTGGCGATGTCGTAGCCTTCCTCGCTCGGTGCCATGCGGGTCTGTGCCATCACCTGGTCGAGCAGCGACCCTTCGGCCTGGGCCTCGGCGGCCTGCCCCTGCGTTTGTGCCATTTCGCTCATAATCCGTGCCTCGAATCCTTTGCCTGACTGGCGTGCGCCGCGCTAGCGCCAAGCGCACACGGTGGCGTTGTCAAATGGATGCGTCAGTCGCGCGAGTCGTCTTGGGTGTCCAGCAGCTCGAGCTCGGCGAGCAGCTGTGCCCGCGCCTCCTCGCTCTCCATCAGCTTCTGCAGGCGATCACGGAAATTCGGCACGTTACCCAGCGGGCCCTTGAGGGCGACCAGCGCCTCGCGCAACTCGACCAGCTTGCGCAGCTCCGGCACCTGGCGTGCCACGCTGTCAGGCGTGAAGTCCTCGAGGGCTTTGAATTCGAGATTTACCGCCAGGTCGCCGGCGTCCTCGCCTTCCTCGAGGCGGTTGGGCACGCTCGCCGTCAGCCCGAGGCCGGCTTCACGCATCACCGACTGGAAGTTGTTCTTGTCCACCGAGACCTTCTCCCGCGCCTCGATCGGCGTGGCCTCGGCACCGCCCTTGAAGTCGCCCACCACCAGCAGCTTGAGCGGCAGCTCGGTTTCCGCCTGCTGATCGCCGGTGGCCGGCACGTACTTGATGTTGATGCGCTCTTTCGGCGCAACGGTTCCTTCCTTCGCCATGTTGAAGCTCCCTGGTGAGCCGCTCTGTTTGGGTGGAATCGCCCTGCTGGGTCGGCAACGTCCCACGCCCCACCCGCATCGGCCCGGTGTCATGACCTGCAGGCTGATGTCATCGATGGTAGGTGAGAAGCGTTATCCCCTTGCTCGTGAGGCGTGAGGGTAAACAGGCAGCACACGCGTGCCAAACGGCACTTTGGCGCACATGACAGTTACAAAGGCTTAACGCGATGCGGCATTGGCTTACACGATTCCGCTGCCAGTGCCGAAGCGGTGCGGATCGAACTCTTAATGCAGGCTCAGGACGACAGGCAATATCGCTAATGTCTTACAAAGCGTGTAGGAAATTAGCTACAACAATATAAGAGATATAGGGCAAAAAGATGCGCCAATCACCTCAACCAACACCCATATCGAAGGTGCAGAGGAGGTGAAAAATGCCAGTAGTGGCGACTGAGAAAAGTCGGCCGGGCGATTGCCCGGCCGCTAGAGATGACAGCGTCAGGGCGAGCTTCAGCCGAGGCGGGCGCGAATCGCCGCCTCGATTCCGGCGCTGTCAAGGCCGCATTCGGCCAGCAGTTCGGCCGGCTTGCCGTGCTCGACGAAGGCATCGGGCAGGCCCAGGTTGAGCAGGTCGACCTGTACGCCTGCGGCAGCGAGCAGCTCGTTGACACCGCTGCCGGCACCGCCGCTTACCACGTTCTCCTCGAGAGTCACCAGTAGGTCGTGGTCGGCGGCGGCGGCAAGAATCGCCTCGCGGTCGAGCGGCTTCACCGAGCGCATGTTGAGGTGGGTGGCGTCGAGCGCTTCGGCGACATCGGTGGCCGGACCGTTGAGGCTGCCGAAGGCCAGCAGCGCGATTCGTTTGCCAGGCTCGGCGCCGCTCCTGCGTCGCAGTTGCGCCTTGCCGATCTCCAGCGGTTCGAGATGGGCGGGTATCTCCGCGCCCGGACCGTTGCCACGCGGGTAACGCACCGCGGCGGGGCCGGGGTAGTGATAAGCGGCGCTGAGCATGGCACGGCACTCGGCCTCGTCGGCCGGCGCCAGGACCACCATGCCGGGGACGCAGCGCAGGTAGGAGAGATCCATGCTGCCATGGTGGGTGGGGCCGTCCTCGCCCACCAGGCCGGCACGATCGATGGCGAAGGTGACGTCGAGTTCCTGCACCGCCACGTCGTGGATCAGCTGGTCGTAGCCACGTTGAAGGAAGGTGGAGTAGATCGCCACCACCGGCTTCATCGCCTCGCAGGCCATACCGGCCGCCAGCGTCACCGCATGCTGCTCGGCGATGGCCACATCGTAGTAACGTTCGGGGTACTCCTTGGAGAAGCGGATCAGGTCGGAGCCTTCGCGCATCGCCGGGGTGATGCCAATCAGCCGCTCGTCGACGGCGGCCATGTCGCACAACCACTCACCGAATACGTTGCAGTACTTGGGTGACTTCTTCTTGACCGGCGCGACGGGCTGACTCGTCGGCGCATTGGCGTTCTTCTCCAGCTTGGTAATGGCGTGGTAGCCGATGGGATCGGCTTCGGCGGGCAGAAAGCCACGCCCCTTGCGCGTCTTGACGTGGAGGAACTGCGGGCCGTCCAGATCGCGAATGTTGCGCAGGGTCTGGATCAGCGTGGGCAGGTCATGGCCGTCGAGCGGGCCGATGTAGTTGAAGCCCATTTCCTCGAACAGCGTGGCTGGGCTGACCATGCCCTTCATGTGCTCCTCGGTGCGTCGCGCCAGCTCCAGCGCCCCCGGCAGGCGCGAGAGCACCCGCTTGCCCTCCTCGCGGAAGGTGAGATAGGGCTTGCTCGACAGGATACCCGCCAGATAGCTGGCAATACCGCCGACGTTCTCGGAGATCGACATCTCGTTGTCGTTGAGCACGACCAGCAGGTTGGCGTCCAGATGGCCGGCATGGGCCAGTGCCTCGAAGGCCATGCCGGCGGTCAAGGCACCGTCGCCGATCACCGCGCACACCCGGCGCCTGTCGCCGCGAGTGGCACTCGCCAGGGCCATGCCCAGCGCCGCCGAGATCGAGGTGCTGGAATGCCCCACGCCGAAGGTGTCGTAAGGCGACTCGGCACGGCGCGGAAACGCCGCCAAGCCCCCGTACTGGCGGATGCTGGGCATCGCCTCACGCCGGCCGGTGAGAATCTTGTGCGGGTAGGCCTGATGGCCGACGTCCCACACCAGCCGGTCGTGGGGAGTTTCCAGCGCGTGGTGCAACGCCACGCTGAGTTCCACCACGCCCAGGCCGGCGCCGAAGTGACCTCCGCTGCGACCCACGCTGTAGAGCAGGTAGGCGCGCAGCTCGTCGGCCACCTGCAGCAGTTGGGCGTTCGTCATTGCCCGCAGCGCCGCCGGCGTGTCCAGCGAATCGAGCAGCGGGGTCAGCGGGCGCTCGACTGGAATTACATCGTAGAGCTTCATGTGCGGTTCGGTCGTCCTGGCTGTCATGCCGTGTGGCTAGTGGTCGCGCTCGATCATGTATCGGGCCAGCTGGGCCAGCGGTTCACCCGCTTCTCCCAGCGGCGCCAGGGCCAGCAAGGCATGGTCGGTGAGCTCGCTGGCCTTGCGCTGGGCCCCCTCGAGGCCCAGCAGTGCCGGATAGGTCGGCTTGTCGCGCGCGGCGTCGGCGCCCGAGGCCTTGCCCAGGGTCCGGGTGTCGCCGGTGACGTCGAGAACGTCATCGTGTATCTGAAAGGCCAGGCCGAGCGCCGCGGCGTAGCGCTCCAACGCCGCAACGCGAGGATCCTGCTCCTCTACTGCCGTCAGCGCCCCCATGCGTACCGCCGCCCGGATCAGGGCACCGGTCTTGTGGGCGTGCATGGTGGCAAGTGCCTCGACGTCAGGGTGGCCGCCAACGGCGGCCAGGTCCAGTGCCTGGCCACCCACCATGCCGTCGCGGCCGGCGGCAGAGGCGAGGGTGAAGATCAGCGCCGGCAGACGCGGATGGGCGGCGCGAGCGAGAACTTCGAAGGCCAGCGTCTGCAGCCCGTCGCCGGCGAGTATCGCCGTGGCCTCGTCGAAGGCGCGATGCACCGTCGGCTGACCGCGGCGCAGATCGTCGTCGTCCATGGCCGGCAAGTCGTCGTGAACCAGCGAATAGGCATGGATCAGTTCGACGGCCGCCGCCGGCGCATCGAGTGCCTCGTCGCTTGCCCCCAACGCGCGTCCAGCCAGGTAGACCATTGCCGGCCGTAGGCGCTTGCCGCCTACCAGCAGGCCGTGTCGCATGGCCGCCTCGAGGCGCGGCGCCACGGCCCGTCGGGTGTCGAACAACTGCTCCAGGCAGGCGTCGACACGCGCCCGGTCGACGGCCAGGAGCGCTGTGAGCGAGTCAGTCTTCACTCTCGTCCTCCCCGGCCGGGGCATCGAAAGGAGCGAAGTCGGTGCTGCCGTCGGGCCGCTCGATCAGCGTGCGCACGCGCAGCTCGGCCTCATCCAGCCGGCGCTGGGCATCGCGGGTGAGGCGTACGCCCTGCTCGAACGCGGCGAGCGAGCCCTCCAGCGACAGCTCGCCGGACTCCAGCCGCTCCACCAGCTGTTCCAGTCTCTCCACGGTCGCCGCGAAATCGACGTCGGCTTCCTCGCTTCCCGCCGTACCGCTCGTCGCTTGCTTGTCACGCTCGGCCATGACACCTCTAGCTCGTCGCCGCTGATTACAGGAGGCACAGTATACACTCACTGCCCCAGGGGTCGTCTGCCTGCGCCGTGCAACGTGCAGTTCGCTCATCTTCGCGACGCAGCATTTTCATCTTCGCACGTAGCGGCTGTGGTAACATGAGCGCCCTGTTTTCCCGCACGCGGCGCACCAAGAAGGGGTTGATTCGACCATGGCCAAAACGTCCCTGGACAAGAGCAAGATCAAGATCCTGCTGCTCGAGGGCGTCCACCAGAGCGCGGTGGACAATTTCCTGAATGCCGGTTACACCAACATCGAGCATCTGCCCACCTCGCTCGACGAAGCCTCGCTGATCGAGAAGATCCGCGACGTGCACTTCCTCGGCATCCGTTCGCGCACCCAGCTCAACGAGCGGGTGTTCGCCGCCGCCGAGAAGCTCAACGCCGTGGGCTGCTTCTGCATCGGCACCAACCAGGTCGATCTCAACGCGGCGCTCGCGCGCGGCATCCCGGTCTTCAACGCGCCCTACTCCAACACCCGCTCGGTGGCCGAGCTGGTGCTAGCCGAAGCGATCATGCTGCTGCGCGGCATTCCCGAGAAGAACGCCCGCGCCCACCAGGGCGGCTGGCTGAAGAGCGCCAAGAACTCCCACGAGGCGCGGGGCAAGACGCTGGGCATCGTCGGCTATGGCAACATCGGTGCCCAGCTCTCGGTGCTCGCCGAGTCGCTCGGCTTCAACGTCATCTTCTACGACGTGGTGACCAAGCTCGGCATGGGCAACGCCAACCAGGTGGCGAGCCTTGAAGAGCTGCTGGCCCGTGCCGACGTGGTCAGCCTGCACGTTCCCGAGCTGCCTTCCACCAAGTGGATGATCACCAAGGACCAGCTGGCGCTGATGAAGCCAAGCGGTATCCTGATCAACGCCTCCCGCGGCAGCGTGGTGGTGATCGAGGACCTCGCCGAGGCGCTTCAGGCCGGTCGCCTCTACGGCGCCGCCATCGACGTTTTCCCGGTGGAGCCCAAGGGCAACGACGAGGAGTTCGTCAGCCCGTTGCGCGGTCTGCCCAACGTGATCCTCACGCCGCACATCGGCGGCTCCACCCTCGAGGCCCAGGAGAACATCGGCATCGAGGTCTCCGAGAAGATGATCACCTACTCGGATAACGGCACCACCGTCACCTCGGTCAACTTCCCCGAGGTGGCGCTGCCCGCCCACCCGGACAAGCACCGCGTGCTGCACATCCACGACAACGTGCCGGGCGTACTTTCCGAGATCAACCGGGTCTTGTCCGAGAACGACATCAACATCTCCGGGCAGTACCTGCAGACCAACGAGAAGGTCGGCTACGTGGTCATCGACGTGGACAAGGCCTACGGCCCCCAGGCCCTCGAGGCCCTGCGCCAGGTCGAGCACACCCTGCGCGTGCGGGTGCTCTACTCCGAGACCAACTTCGAGGACTGAGCCCCCTCCCGCTTCGCCGCGCCCGCCCGGGCGCGGCGTTTGCCCTCCCAGTTTTCGTCTCGCTGCCCAGCCTGCCCCCTATACCTCCGCCCACATGCGGATCAGGTTGGCCAGGCTCTTCGAAAGCATGTCGAAGGTGCGGGTCTTGCCGTTGGCCTCAAACTCCTGGCGTCGGGTGGTATCGAGGTCGAAAAGAATCTCGCGCTGCTGCGGATCGCGTACCTGGCTCTGGGCCCAGCCCACGGCGGCGAGCCGTTCGCCGCGAGTGACCGGCTCGACCCGATGCAACGTCGAGGAGGGATAGAGGATCATGGCGCCGGCTGGCAGCTTGTAGGTCTGCTCGCCCGCCGTCGAGTCGACCAGCAACTCTCCCCCTTCGTAACTGTCCGGCTCGTTGAGGAAGAGCGTGAACGACAGATCGGTTCGCATGGCACCCTGTGGCGTGGTCATGATCGCGTCGTCGACATGATTGCCGTAGGCCATGCCCGCCTGATAGCGACTGAACATCAGCGGTTTCATGCGACGTGGCCGCGCTGCCATCTGAAACAGCGGGTGAGACTGTAGTGCCTTGGCGACTTCCTGGCGTAGCTCGGCAATGTCGGGCCGACGACCGTCGGCCTGCTCGTTCCGCTTGACCGTGCGAGCATGCCATCCGGCAGTCTCCCGGCCATCGCGAAAGTCCGTTTCGGCCAGTGTGGACCTGATGCGTGACACCAGCTCCGCGGAGAGGACCTGGTCGATGCAGAGGATCATGGCAGCGCTCCAGTCGAGACGAGAATGGGCAAACGAGTATAACTAACCGCTAATCGTTTGCGTTAGGCTTTGCAAGTCGGCAGCCTATAATGGCCTAGACAACGGCCAAGCGGCCGAGTCCCCTGATAAACGCAATCGACAAGGAGTCGACATGTCCAATAATCTCCGCACCAAGCTTTGGGTCGGCGTGGGTACCAGCGTGCTGCTCGGCAGCAGCGCAGCTAGTTGGGCCGAACTCGCCCCCCCTACCGACTACACTCAGGGTCCCGACACGTTGCTGCTGGCCAGCTCCGAGCAAGGCGGCGAAGCGGGTCACGCCCACGCCGGCGGTGAAGGCGGCGAGGGAGGAGAAGGCGGCGAAGCGGGTCATGCCCACGCCGGCGGTGAAGGCGGCGAAGGAGGAGAAGGCGGTGGCGCTTCCGATCCCTACGCTGTCTTTGACTACCTGAATGAGTCTGCCGGCGGTGAAGGCGGCGAAGGCGGTGAAGGCGGTGAAGGCGGTGAAGGCGGCGACATAAATGCCAGCAACCCCGGCGTCTACTATACCAATCTGGCCATGATGAAGGGTCACCTGAGCGTCGCTCGCGATCTCTACCAGGCCGGTGAGGAAACGGCAGCCCAACCGCACTTCAGTCACCCGCTCGATGAGCACTACGAGCCGCTCGAGCCGGCGCTGCAGAGCCGCGGCATCGAGGGACTCGAGAGTACGTTGGCTGCGCTGGTCGATGAGGTCCGCGATGGCGGCAAGTGGGAGGACAACGCCGAAGCCTACACGTCCGCGCTCGACGCCATCGACGCGGCCATGCAGGACGTCGATGCAGAGCTGCGCGACGATGTGGCCTTCCAGAGTCGCGTTCAGCTGGTGCTGCTGCGCCAGGCGGCCCACGAGTACGAGGAAGCCGTAAAGGACGGCGAGTTCGTCAATGTCGTCGAGTATCAGGACAGCTTCGGCTTCGTCACGGTCGCCAAGGCTCTGTTGGAGAGCCACGCCGAGCTCTACGAGGACAACACCGTCGAGGAACTGAAGGCAGGCTACGAGGGGGCTCTCGAGGCGTGGCCGTCAGCCGTCGCTCCCCAGACGCCGGTCATGACCCCAGGCGAGCTTTCGGCCGCCTTGTTCCCGCTTGAAGCGGAACTCGGCAAGTACTGAAGTCAGTGACTACCGCAGGAGGGGCGCGGCCCCTCCTCGCTTACCTGCCGGGCAGCATACTTCTGCTCCGAGGATCAGCAATTCGCGCCAACATGACGCCATGGCACCTACAGCAAGTGCGACGTCGGCGGAACGTACCCGATGAGACCGTTCGAGCCTTTTACAGGCTCTGAATATCGATGACATAGCCAATGATCGGGTAGCCGGCCTGCTTGGCGGCTTTCTCGGCTTCGAGCTGTGCCTCCAGCTTGGAGATGCTGGTGGAGCGATGTTCGAAGACGGTGTCGACTTCCAGCTTGCGCGTCCTCACCGCCAGCCGGACCAGATGCCCGGTCCTGTAGGATTCGGCGGATTCACTGCCAGCGGTCGGTTTCGAGGGCTGTTTCCCCGGACGCTTGTCACCGGGCAGCTCGGGGGCAGGCGAGGTCTCGTGGCCGGGCTTCATAAAGGCATCGATTTCTCGCTTGACGCTCTGCTCGAACTCGCTCAGTTCGTCGCTCATTCAACCTCCATTGACAGAAGAAACCACCCCGTTCGTAACATATCAGAACGCCTCGCCGACCTGCTTAACGCAGGTTATGCCACCTCGGCCAGTGCCTGCAGGTAGCGAGGCGGGCCGCTTCGCCCCAGTAGCCTGAGGCCCGCCCACAGGCTCACCTGGTTGGCCGTCAGCACCATCCGGCCGGCCTCACGATTCATCGCCCCGACCCGTTCGAGCGTATTGATGGCGGTGTCGGGGACCAGAATCGGGTTGTCCGACGGGTACCGCTTGGCAAAATCGCGCACGGCAGCGGCGATGTCGAGCCGATGGGAGTCGGCCGCATAGGGACAGTCCAGCACCTGCAGCCCATCGACGCCGACATGGCTGTCGCTCAGGAAGGTCATCAGTTGCTCGGTCACTTCCGGCGGGTAGGGGCTGAGCAGGTCGACCCGCCGACAGGCGAGGGCCGCCAGCGCATCGCGAAAGGCCAGGGCGGTACTGGTAGCCGGCACCCCAAGCCACTGCGAGAGTTCACGCGACTGAGCGAATGCCCACTCCAGCCCGCCGATGAAGCTGCCGCTGGTACAGGCCCATACCACGGCCTGAACGCCACCCCCCTTCACCAGCCCCTCTGCTACAGCCGCCAGGCGCTCGGTGGCACCGAGCGACATCAAGGCCATATGCTCATGGTGGCCGTCGCTGAAAACCTTGCCCACCTCGATGGCGGGCAGCGTATCACCGAAGCCGTGGCGCTCGTTCAGCTCGTACCATTCATAATCGGGGGGACCATCCTCGGGCAACAGGATCCCCAGACGTGGATTGCCTTGCATCGCTACCCCTCACTCGGTCACACCGCGGAAGTGCCTCCGCCTAGAAACAGGTCTGCATTACCTCGACTACCTCGAGCCGCTCATCGACGCGACAGATCCGCCGCCACTTGTCGAAGGTCAGGCAGGGGTGAGAGGTGCCGAAGGCAACGATATCCCCCACCCGGACCCGTCCATTGCCGGCCTCGGGCTCCTCGCTCTCCCTCGGTAGCCTGACGAAGGCGTGCTGGTCCATCAGACGGATCACTTGCCAGCCCTGCACCGACAGGGCGCGCCCCCGTTCATCTCCCTCACGGTAGCGCCGCAGCGGCTCGGGCAACTGGTCGTGACCGATGTCGCGCTTGCCCATGCCGATGATGGCCAGCCCCGGCTCGGGGAGCGATACCACCTGAGCGAAGACCTCGAGCGCCGGCTTAAGCCCGCGTTCGATCCGGGGCTGCCGTTCGAGGATGTCGCGCTGCGCCTGTCGATAGATGCCATGATCGTGCACGACATAGCAGCCGGGGCGCAGCACCGGCACGAACTGTGCGCCCAGGTGCGCCTCGTGGAACACCTCGGCGATCAGGTCGTACCAGGCCGAACCCGACGCCGTGATCAGCGGCTGCGGCGTTTCGATCAGGGCATCGCGTTCCAGCCCCTGGGCCGCCTCGACCAGTTGCCAGGCATAGGCACGCACGGCGCGTTCGGGGTCGCTTCCGTGTACCACCCCTTCATAGCCCTCGAGGCCGGAGAGCACCAGTGCCTGCTCGCTGTCGATGCGCTCGGCCAGCGCCATCACCTCGTCGGTATCGCGGCAGCCGCAGCGTCCGCCCGGCAAGCCCAGCTCGATCAGTACCTTGAGGCGCAGGCCGCAGGCCGTGAAATAGCGTGCCAGCTGCTCGACGTTGGCGAGGCTATCGACCACGCAGTAGAAATCGGCCCCGGCTTCTATCAGCCCCGCGACGATCGCCATGTTGGCCTCGCCAACGAGCTGGTTAGCCATCAGAAGCCGGTTGACGCCATGGCGGAAGGCCGCCCGGCACTGGGGCGCCGTGGCCAGGGTAATGCCCCAGGCACCGGCAGCCAGCTGACGCTGGAACAGCTCGGGGCACATGGTGGTCTTGCCGTGGGGGGCCAGGCGTGCCCCGTGAGCGTCGCAGAAGCCTTGCATCCAGGCCAGGTTGTGGGCCAGCGCCGACTCATGGATCACGGCGGCGGGCAGGCTGACATCGGACAATAGCCGGGTGCCCGTTTGCGGCGCCCCCTTGTGCAACTCGTCGTGATCGTGAATCGAATCGTTCATGCTTCGCTCTCGCTGGGGGCGTCTGGCGGCAAGCCACACCTCTTTGGTCGCAGGGCTGACGAAAAGCCTACATGACAGGCTAGGCTGGTGACGGGCACGTTTCTACAGGATACGACAATGATGACAACTGTCGACGAGCGACCGGTGATTCGTCGCGACCAGCGCGGCGTCGCCACCCTTACCCTGAACCGGCCACGCCAGTTCAACGCACTGTCGGAAGAGGTTCTCAAGGCCCTGGGCGGCGAACTCTCCCGTCTGGCCAATGACGACTCGGTACACTGCGTGGTCATCGCTGCCGAGGGTCGCGCCTTCTGTGCCGGGCACGATCTCAAGGAGATGCGCGCCAATCCCGACAAGGCCTATTACCAGGAGCTGTTCGCCCGCTGCGGCGAAGTGATGCAGCGTATCGTCCAACTGCCGGTGCCGGTCATCGCCCGGGTCCAGGGCCTGGCCACCGCTGCCGGCTGTCAGCTGGTCGCCAGCTGTGACCTGGCCGTGGCCGCCAGATCGGCCCGCTTTGCGGTATCGGGCATCAACGTGGGGCTGTTCTGCTCCACCCCGGCGGTGGCGCTGTCGCGCAGCATCGGCCGCAAGCGCGCCATGGAGATGCTCTTCACCGGCGAGTTCATCGATGCCGAGCAGGCGCTCGACTGGGGGTTGGTCAATCGCGTGGCCGACGACGAGGCGCTGGATGACGTGCTCGGCGAGCTTACCACCAGCCTGTGTGCCAAGAGTCGCGTGGCGCTGCGCACCGGCAAGGCACTGTTCCAGCGTCAACTGCAGATGCCGCTGAACGAGGCCTACGCCTTCGCCGGCGAGACCATGGCCTGCAACATGCTGGCCGAAGACACCGCCGAGGGCATCGATGCCTTCATCGCCAAGCGTGAGCCACAATGGCGTCATCGTTGACCCCGCCTGAAGCGGCCGCCAGCAAGACAGTGGAAGCCATTTCCGCAATCGAGACAAGCCGGCCGCGAGCGGGTATCCTGTCGCTGGCCTTCCCCGCAAGGTCCGTCAGGCAATCGGAGAGGATGTACGCAGGTGAGTGAAGTCAAACGCAGAACGGCAGGGCGCCCGCCCGGCCCCGGCAAGAGCGCCAGCGGCCACAGCCAGTCGCTGGTGCGCGGGCTCAATCTGCTCGAGCGGCTGGCGGCGACGCCGGGCGGCCTGGCACTGTCGGAGCTGGCCGAGATGGTCGACCTGGCGCCCTCAACCACCCACCGCCTGCTGCAGGCTCTTCAGGGGCAGGGCTTCGTTGCCCAGGATAGCGAACTCGGGGTGTGGAAGATCGACGTCAAGACCTTCCGCATCGGCAACAGCTTCCTCGAGGCGCGCGACTTCGTCGCTACCAGCCGGCCTTTCCTGCGCCGCCTTACGGCGCAGACCGGAGAGACTGCCAACCTGGGCATCCGCGACGGCGCCACCGCCGTGTTCCTGGCCCAGAGCGAGTCGCCGCAGATGATGCGCATGATAACCCGGCTCGGCTCGCGCGCCCCGCTGCACGCCTCGGGCGTGGGCAAGGCGCTGATGGCCTGGCTGCCGGACGACGAGTTCGAGCGGGTGCTGGCCGAGCGCGGCCTGTCACGCGTCACCGAGAATACCCTGCATAGCCCCGAGGCGCTGCGTGCCAATCTCGCCGAGGTACGGCGCCAGGGCTTCGCCTGCGACCGCGAGGAACATGCCATCGGCCTGCACTGCGTGGCCGCCTGCTTGCACGACGAGCACGGCACCCCGCTGGCGGCGATCTCGGTTTCGGGGCCGGTGGCGCGCATTCCCGAAGCGCGGCTGCTGGAGCTGGGGGAACTGGTGAAACAGACGGCCAGCGAAATCACCGCTCGCCTCGGCGGGCGCGTGCCCGCCGATCAGGGGCAGGTAGCGGAAGCGTGAAGCAAGCGCTGCGCGCCGTGTTGGCGCTGAGTCTTGCCTTGACCGGCCTGAGCCAAGCCTCAGAGCGGTTCCGGTTTGTTGCAGAAGACCGGGTCGAGGATACCGGCAACGGGCTGGTGTGGATGCGCTGCAGTCTTGGTCAACGCTTCCACGAAGGCCGCTGCCTCAGCGAGGCGCAGCGATACAGCCTGTCCGACGCCGAGACCCGTATCGATGCCCTGGCCAGCGACGACTGTCCTTGGCGCCTGCCGCGTTTCTTCGAGTTGCGCGGCCTGATGCAGCCGAACATGGCAGAGGATACAGCCATCAACGGTGACGTTTTTCCCGATACCCCCGCTGGCTGGTACTGGACCCAGGTGAGTGCCGGCGGCCACTCGCAGCAAGACTGTTTCGTCGACTTCGCCGGCCGCGGCCGCACGCGCTGCAACATGGCCGGTCAGTTCCACGTACGCCCGGTCATGGCTACCAGTCAAGCCTCTCCCGCCTGCTTCGCCGATTGATTCTCGCTGGCCGCAGCAGCCCTCAGCCAATCCGCTCCAGCTGCCGCTCCAGCTTGCGCATCACGTTGAGCAGGTCGCGATACTCGCCGGCGGTAAGGGTCGCGACCAGCTCCGCCTCCCAGGCCTGGGCCTCGGGGATCAGCTTGGCCAGCAGCGCCTGGCCGGCGGCGGTCAGGTGGAGATCCTGCTGGCGCTGATCCTCGGGGGCGGGCGTGCGGCGGATCAGCCCCCGCTCCTCCAGAGCCTGGATCGCCCGCGACACGCGCGCCTTGTCCATGTTGGTATAGCTGCAGACTTTCTTCGCCGTTAGCTCGTCGCAGTGGCTGAGCCAGGCCAGAACCCGCCACTGGGCGATATTGAGCTGGTAGCGCTCCTCGTAGAGTTCGGCCAGCGCCTGGCTGATGCGATCGGCCAGACTGTTGAGCCGGTAGGGCAGGAACTGGTTGAGATCCAGCTCCTGCTTGGTCGATGGTTCGGCCAGGCTCTCGTCGCCCTCCCTGGCGAGGTTGGCCCGGCGTTCTTCCGTGTTCATCTCTCGAGACTCCTCACCTACGCTTGGCAGCGTTCAATAGAGCAGTTGCGGCAGGAACAGCACGATACCCGGGAATACCAGCACCAGCAATGCACGCCCCATCCCGGCCACCCAGAACGGCGTCACGCCGCGGAAGATCGTCCCCGTCGACACGTCCGGCAGCACCGCCCGCAGCACGAACACGTTCATCCCCACCGGCGGCGTGATCAGGCTGATCTCGATCACGATCACCACCAGAATGCCGAACCACACCAGGTCGAAGCCGAGCCCCGCCACCACCGGGAAGAACACCGGCACGGTGAGCAGCAGCATCGACATGCTCTCGAACACACAGCCAAGCAGCACGTAGATGGCCAGTATCACCAGGATCACCAGGAACGGCGCCATGTCGAGCCCGTTGACGAAGGCCAGCAGGTCGCTGGGCAGCCCAGCGCGGTTGATGAAGTTGGCGAAGATCAGCGCGGTGAGTACCACGGCGAACAGCATGGCGGTGGTGCGCACGGTGTCCATCAGCACGTTCATCAGGATCTGCGGGGTCAGCGCGCGACGCCACAGGGCGATGACGAAGGCCCCCATGGCGCCGATGCCCGCCGCTTCGGTGGGGGTGAACACGCCGAGATAAATGCCGCCGATCACCAGCACGAACAGCGCCAGGGTATCGCCCACGCTCTTCAGCGCCTTGAGGCGTTCGGGCCACTCGATCTTTTCCCCGGCCGGGCCGGCGTCGGGGTCGCGCCACATCACCCATTTCACCGCCACCAAGTAGAGCACGATGCCGAGCATGCCGGGGATGAAGCCGGCGGCGAACAGCTCGCGGATGCTGGTCTCGGTGAGAATGCCGTAGATCACCAGCATCACGCTGGGCGGAATCAGGATGCCCAGCGTGCCGCCCGCGGCGATGGAAGCCGAGGCCAGGGTGTCCTTGTAGCCGTACTTGCGCATCTGTGGCATGGCGACCCGGCCCATGGTGGCGGCGGTGGCCAGGCTCGAGCCGCAGATGGCGCTGAAGCCGCCGCAGGCGACGATGGTGGCCATCGCCTGGCCGCCCTTGCGGTGGCCGAGAAAGCCGTTGGAGGCGCGGAACAGAGCATCGGACAGGCCGGCGTGCGAGACCAGATTGCCCATCAGGATGAACAATGGGATCACCGACAGGCCGTAGTCCATGGCGGTGTCGATCACCCGCCGGGCGGCCATGGATTCGGCGGCACTCCAGTTGCCGGTGAGATAGTAGAAGCCAACGAAACCGACGATGCCCATGGCGAAGGCCAGCGGCACGCGCAGAAACGCCAGGATCAGCAGGGCGGCGAAGCCGTAGAGTGCTTCGATCACTTGTCACCTCCCGGGGTTCTCTCCGGGCTGAGGGGGCCGCCCCGCTCGAGCAAGCCGACGCCCTCGAGCAGATAGCGCAGCGCCCGCAGCAGGGTCAGCAGGGCGGAAACGGCCAGCATCACTGCCATCAGGTAGATCAGGTAGCCGACCGGGATGCGCAGGAACTCGGTCACGTCGCCCCAGGCGAAGGCCCGCGCCCCCAGGGCCCAGACACGACTTGCCATGACCCACAGCGCCGCGGTGACCACCAGGTTGACCAGCAGCTGGCGAATCCAGATCAGGCGTGACGGAAAGATGGCGTCGAGCAGATCGACGCTGACGTGCTCCTCGCGCCAGCACACCACCGGCAGCGACAGGAACACCAGCGCCGCCAGCATCAGCTGGGTCAGCTCGACGGTGCCGAGGATCGGTGAATTGAAGAAGAAACGGCCGGCGACGTCCGCCGTGGTCAGCAACATCATGGCGAAGAGGGTGGCACCGGCCACCCCCTCCAGCGTCAGCTGCATGACACGGCCAACACGTTGCCAACGAGTCGACAGGCTGGTCATGACGGGCTCCTGCTGGATTACTGCTGCACCACGCGAGACGCGATGCTCTCTTCCTCGGCCGCCACGTCGAGCTGGTCGCGGAAGAAGCTCAGGGCCTCACGGGCGTCGAGGTCTCCGCGGCTGACCTTGTCGGCCCACGTTTCGATCAGCTCGTCACTCACCTCGCGCAGCATGGCGATGTCTTCCTCGGAAGCTTGGGTGAAGGTGTTACCCAGTTCCTTGGCGAACTCGACGCCCCGCTCGTCGGAAACGTCCATCATGTAGCCGAACAGGCGCGACAGCTGTTCTCCCGACACGCTCTCGATGGCCTCGCGATCTTCCGCCGAGACTTCATCCCACACCATGGGATTCATGATGATGGCGAAGCTGCCGCGATAGAAACCGCCGTCCACGGTCAGGGTGTTCGGCAGCACCTCGGCGACGCGGAAACTGCGCAGCCCCTCGAGGGTCAGCATGGCGCCGTCGATGACGCCCTGGGAGGCGGCCTCGTAGACACCGGTGGGCGGCAACGCCACCCCGGTCACGCCGATGGCATCCGCCAGTTCGCTCATCAGGCCGCCGCCCGTGCGCAGCCGCTTGCCCTCGAGCTGGTCGAAGGTGTCGACCTGCTCGGCGGTGAAGATCTGGCCCGGACCGTGCACGCCGACGGCCATGACCTCCAGGCCGCGATGCTCTTCGCCCTGAGCGAGATGCTCCTGGAAGGTAGTCCAGTAGGCGGACGAGGCGGCTTCGGAAGAGAACTCCTTAAAAGTGGGAAATTCCGGCAGCTTGGTCAGCTCGAAGCGGCCCGGCATGTGGCCATGGAAGATCCAGCTGGCGTCCGCGACCCCGTCGGCGACCAGCGCCATCTGCGCATTGGGCGGGCCGAGATCCTCGGTGACCTGCAGCGTTACCCGGCCCTCGGTCGCCTCCTCGATCCAGGCCTTCCAGGTCGGCCAGACGATGGTGTTGATGCCGTGGTTCGGTCCACCCCAGCTGCTCACGTTGATAGTGGTCTCGGCCATGGCCGACGTACCGAGGCCAAGGCCCAGCGCCGCCACGGCGCCGATCATGAGGCGGTTGGTATTTGTCATTGCGTGCTCCTGGTCGTCACGGGAGGCGTGCTCGCGCCACGCTGTGTGCCTGCGTTGTTGTATCGCGGCTGAGCGCTATCCCGATGGTGGCAAGAGCGCAGCAGCCTTTTCGTTTCACGCTGTCACCATGCCGCCAGTTAATCTCCCTTGCAACTAATTTGGCGACGAACGTCATTAGACTTAGGTCGAAAAAATTCAAAAAACCCATGATCTTAGGCAACTTTTCTCCACTCAGCTCACGCTAGGCTCTTCGTCTGGTCCGCAACTTGCTGGACATATAGTTTCAACAGCAACTATGCTCGCTGCATTCAGCACAACGAACGAGGCCTACATCGGCCCCCTAGACGTCGCCCACCGTGACGCCCCGACGACTCAGGAGGAATCATGAGCAAGAAATTCGCTTCCCACGCCGATACCGAAGAGAAGCAGGTCAGCTTCACCAAACTGGCGGAAGGCCTATACGCCTACACCGCCGAAGGCGACCCCAACACCGGTGTCGTCATCGGCGACGACAGCGTGATGGTGATCGACACCCAGGCCACGCCGATCATGGCCCAGGACGTGATCCGCCGCATTCGCGAAGTGACAGACCTGCCGATCAAGCACGTGGTGCTAACCCACTACCATGCCGTGCGCGTGCTCGGCGCCTCGGCCTACGATGCCGAAAACATCTACGCCAGCCAGCATACCTACGACCTGATTGTCGAACGCGGCCAGCAGGACTACGAATCCGAGGTCGGCCGTTTCCCGCGCCTGTTCCAGGGCGTCGACTCCGTTCCCGGCCTGACCTGGCCCAACATCGTCTTCCAGCAGGAACTGACGGTATTCATGGGCAAGCGCGAGGTGCGCATCATTCACCTCGGCCGCGGCCACACCAAGGGTGACACCATCGTCTGGCTGCCGGAGGAGAAGGTGATGTTCTCCGGCGACCTGGTGGAATATGGCGCCACCCCCTACACCGGCGACGCCTATCACGAATACTGGCCCGCCACCCTCGACCGCCTGCAGGCGATGAAGCCGCAGAAGCTGGTGCCAGGCCGCGGCGAAGCGCTGCAAACCCCCGAGCAGTGCCAGGAAGCGATTCAGGGCACCCGCGACTTCCTCGCCGACATGTACGAAAGCGTCAAGGCAGGCAAGGCCGCCGGCAAGTCGCTCTCCGAGTGCTATGCCGAGACCTACGCCAAGCTCAAGCCCAAGTACGGCCACTGGGTGATCTTCGACCACTGCCTGCCATTCGACATTACACGCTGCTATGACGAGGCCGGCGGCGAATACCCCGACCCGCGCATCTGGACCGCCGAGCGCGACACGGCCATGTGGCACTCGCTGCAGGAAGTCGTCGAGAACCAGTAACACACTGTTTTCACAACACGTCCTGGCGAGTGGCGCCGGGGGGCAGGTCGCCGCGTTGTGGCGCTGGCCTGCCCCGAGGCAGCCACAGTCGGAGGAAGCATGCCCACTACCTACAACAATCCCGTCTACCCGTATCGACGCCCGCCCGAACTCGACCGTGAAGGCGTGCGCCACTGCCCGGTGGTGATCGTCGGCGCCGGCCCCACCGGCCTGGCCATGGCCATCGACCTGGCCCAGCAGGGCATCGCGAGCGTCGTGCTCGACGACAACAATACCGTCAGCGTCGGCTCGCGGGCGATCTGCTTCGCCAAGCGCACGCTGGAAATTCTCGACCGCCTGGGCTGCGCCAAGCCCATGGTCGACAAGGGCGTGACCTGGCAGCGCGGTCGCGTGTTTTTCCAGGAGCGCGAGGTCTACGACTTCGACCTGCTGCCGGAAGAAGGCCACCGCATGCCGGCCTTCATCAACCTGCAGCAGTACTACTTCGAGGAGTACCTGGTCGATCGCGCCGACGCGCTCAGCGACCTGATCGACCTGCGCTGGCTGCACAAGGTCACCGAGGTCGCGAGTCACCCCGAACGCAGCGAGGTGATGGTCAGCACCGAGGATGGCGACTACCGCCTCTCCTGCGATTACCTGCTGGTGGCCGACGGCGCCAATAGCAAGATCCGCGACATGCTGGGCCTGGAGAGCAAGGGCCAGGTCTTTCAGGATCGCTTCCTGATCGCCGACGTGATCATGAAAGCCGACTTCCCCACCGAGCGCTGGTTCTGGTTCGACCCGCCCTTCCACCCCAACCAGTCGGTGCTGCTGCACCGCCAGCCGGACAACGTCTGGCGCATCGACTTCCAGCTCGGCTGGGACGCCGACCCCGAGGAAGAGAAGAAGGAGGAGAACATCCGCCCCCGGGTGCAGGCGATGCTCGGCGAGGACGTGGAGTTCGAGCTGGAGTGGGCCAGCGTCTATACCTTCCGCTGCCGCAAGATGGATGACTATATACACCAGCGGGTGTTCTTCATGGGTGACGCCGCGCATCAGGTCTCCCCTTTCGGCGCCCGCGGTGCCAACGGCGCGCTGCAGAGCACCGAGAACCTGGCCTGGAAGCTGGCCCGGGTGCTCAAGGGCGAGGCCCACGAGGCGCTGCTCGCTACCTACAACGACGAGCGCCAGCACGGCGCCGCCGAGAACATCCTCAACTCGACCCGCGCCACCGACTTCATCACGCCGAAGAGCCGCGTCAGCCGGCTGTTCCGTGACAGCGTGCTGGAGCTGGCCGAGCGCTACCCCTTCGCCCGTCGCCTGGTCAACAGCGGCCGGCTGTCGATGCCGTGCCACTACGACGACTCTCCGCTCAACGGTCACGAAACCGAGGGCCTGCCGCTCGAGCTACGCCCCGGCAGCCCGGCCAAGGACGCCCCGATCGGCCTGGCTGGCCGGCGCGCCTGGCTGCTCAATCAGCTGGGAGATCGTTTCACCCTGCTGCTCGACGGTCGCGTCGACAGCGCCCGGGCCGAGACGCTCAGGGCCGAACTCGAGCCGCTGCTCGCGCGTCAGGACGATCTCGACCTACTGGTCGTCGGACCGGCACCGCATGCCCTGACCGAGCTGCCGCGCAGCCGCCAGATCGAGGACGTGGAGAATCTGGTTGGCGAGCGCTACGGCCTGACCGCCGGGGTCGCCTACCTGATCCGCCCCGACCAGCACGTCAGCGCCCGCTGGCACGAGATCAAAGCCGCCGACGTCGAGGCGGCGCTCGACCGCACGCTGGGTCGTCATCTGAATGCCGAGGAGGCTCGCCATGCCACGGCTTGAACTCGATCCCAACTTCACCGACCCGGACGCCTTCTACGCTGCGCTGACCGAGCTGCACCGCGAGTGCAGCGAGGCCGAGAGCGAACGCATCAACGCCCGGCTGATCCTGCTGCTGGCCAACCATATCGGCGACCAGCAGGTGCTGGAGGAGGCTCTGTCCATCGCCGGCCAGGCCGCCAGCGCATCAGCAAGTCAACCAGGCCAATAACGAGAGGGATCCTCCCATGACGACGACACTCGAGTACCAGAGCGGCTTTCGCAACCACTTCGCCAGCGAGGCGCTGCCCGGCGCCTTGCCGGTGGGCCAGAACTCGCCGCAGCGCTGCGCCTACGGCCTCTACGCCGAGCAGCTCACCGGCTCGGCCTTCACCGCGCCGCGCCACGAGAACCTGCGCAGCTGGCTCTACCGCATCCGCCCCTCGGTGGTGCAGAGCGCCTATACGCCGCTGGAGAATAGCCGAGTGGCTACCTCGCCGCTGGCCAAGCCCGCCGCCGACCCCAACCAGATGCGCTGGGACCCGCTGCCGATTCCCGCCGAACCCACCGACTTCGTCGACGGCCTGCTGACGATTGCCGTCAACGGCGATGCCGGCACCCAGGCCGGTTGCGGCGTGCACGTCTACGCCTTCAACCGTGACATGACCGAGCGCTTCTTCTACGACGCCGACGGCGAGCTGTTGATCGTGCCGCAACAGGGCACCCTGCGCCTGCGTACCGAACTCGGCGAGCTCGAGGTCAAGGGCGGCGAGATCGCGGTCATTCCCCGCGGCATGAAGTTCCAGGTACGCCTGGCCGAAGGCAGCGACGGTGCCCGCGGCTACGTCTGCGAGAACTACGGCAGCCCGCTGGAGCTGCCCGGGCTCGGCCCCATCGGCGCCAACGGCCTGGCCAACCCGCGCGACTTCGAGAGCCCGGTGGCCGCTTATGAGGATCTCGAGGGCGACTTCGAGCTGGTGGCCAAGTTCTCCGGTCGCTTCTGGGTGACCCAGCTCGGCCACTCGCCGCTCGACGTGGTGGCCTGGCACGGCAACTACGCGCCCTACAAGTACGATCTTGCACGCTTCAACACCATCAACACGGTGAGCTTCGACCACCCCGACCCCTCGATCTTCACCGTGCTGACCTCGGCCTCCGACACCCCGGGGATGGCCAACATCGATTTCGTGATCTTCCCGCCGCGCTGGATGGTGGCCGAGAACACCTTCCGCCCGCCCTACTTCCATCGCAACCTGATGAGCGAGTTCATGGGCCTGATCCACGGCGAGTACGACGCCAAGGCCGAGGGCTTCCTGCCCGGCGGCGCCAGCCTGCACAACTGCATGTCGCCCCACGGCCCCGACGCCGAGACCTTCGAGAAGGCCTCCAACGCCGAGCTGACACCACAGCGCCTGGATGCGACCCTGGCCTTCATGTTCGAGAGCCGCTACGTCTACCATCCCACGGAAGCGGCGCTGAACGCGGACATCCGTCAGCGCGACTACGTCGACGTGTGGGCGACGCTGCGCTCGCACTTCGATCCCAAGCAGTCTTGAAGGCCAGAGAGACGAAACGCTGAACTAGCCGGGGCCGACGAGCCCCGCCCCTGACGAAAGGATTGAGCCACGATGAAACTCGCCACCTTGAAAAACGGCCGCGACGGCGAACTGCTGGTGATCTCCCGCGACCTGAGCCAGGCCGTCTCCGCCGCCGATATCGCCCAGACCCTGCAGCAGGCCATCGAGAACTGGGATGCGCTGAGCCCGAAGCTGGAAGCGCGCTACGCCGAGCTCAACGACGGCCGCGCCGCGGACGCCTTCGCCCTTGACCAGAGCAAGCTGCACTCGCCGCTACCGCGCAGCTATCACTGGGCCGACGGCTCCGCCTACCTCAATCACGTCAAGCTGGTGCGCCAGGCGCGCAACGCCGAAATGCCCGAGACCTTCTGGACCGACCCGCTGATGTACCAGGGCGGCGGCGACAAGTTCCTCGCCCCCACCGAGGACATCGAGGCGGTCAGCGAGGAGCACGGCATCGACTTCGAGGGCGAGATCGCGGTGATCACCGACGACGTGCCCATGGCAGTCACCCCGGAGCAGGCCGCCGGCCACATCAAGCTGATCATGCTGGTCAACGACGTCAGCCTGCGCGGGCTGATCCCGGGCGAGCTGGCCAAGGGCTTCGGCTTCTTCCAGGCCAAACCGGCCTCCGCCTTCTCGCCCGTCTGTGTCACCCCCGACGAGCTGGGCGACGCCTGGCAGGAGGGCAAGGTGCACCTGCCGCTGACCGTTCACCTCAACGGCGAGAAGTTCGGTGAGCCTGAGGCCGGCCCCGACATGATCTTCAGCTTCCCGCAGCTGGTCGCCCATGCAGCCAAGACCCGCTATCTGGGCGCCGGTGCCATCGTCGGCTCAGGCACCGTCTCCAACCCCGACCCCGATGGCGGCCCCGGCAAGCCGGTCGCGGACGGCGGCGTGGGCTACAGCTGCCTGGCCGAGGTGCGCATGGTCGAGCAGATCCTGCACGGCGCGGCGAAGACGCCGTTCATGCGCTTCGGCGACCGGGTGCGCATCGAGATGTTCGACCGCGACGGCGTGAGCATCTTCGGCGCCATCGACCAGCAGGTGGTTCAGTACCAACCCAAGTAAACCGCCAGGGAGAGCCAATCATGACCACACTGTACGGCTATTATCGCTCCTCGGCGGCCTACCGGGTGCGCATCGCACTCAACCTCAAGGGCCTGGCCTACGACCAGGCCCCGGTCAACCTGGTCAAGGGCGAGCAGCGTGGCGAGGAAAACCTCGCCCGCAACCCCCAGGGGCTGGTGCCGGTACTCGAGACCGATGACGGTACCCAGCTGACCCAGTCGCTGGCGATCTGCGAGTACCTCGATGAGCGCTACCCGGAACCGCCGCTGCTGCCGGCGGATGCCGAAGGCCGCGCCCGGGTGCGATCGCTGGCACAGCTCGTGGCCTGCGAGATCCACCCGCTCAACAACCTCAAGGTGCTCAAGTATCTGGTGCACGAGCTCAAGCTGGACGACGAGGCCAAGCTGGCCTGGTACCGCCACTGGATCGCCGAAGGCTTCGCCGCACTGGAAGCGAGGCTGGCGGGCGAGCCCGCCACCGGCACGTTCTGTCACGGCGACAGCCCGACCCTGGCGGATCTCTGCCTGGTACCCCAGGTTTACAACGCCGAGCGCTTCGAGTGCGGCCTCTCGCCGTATCCGACGATCCGGCGTATCACCGAGCGCTGTCGTGGAATGGAGGCCTTCGCCACGGCTGCCCCGGGGGAGCAGCCGGATGCAGGTTGAGCAACGCAGCGCCAATTAGGCTATATTAAGCAAGCTAACGACTGGCGGGCGCCGTCCTCCCCTTTCCGACCTGGAGCGGGAGAAGCGGCGCCCGTCGGTCGTTGTCTTTCGCCCCCGAGCGCCCTTCGAGACGCCCTTCGAGAATGAGGTCAATGTGCTGAGGCTGAAGTCCCCTGCCATGGTGATCACGCTGGCGGCGCTGACCGCGCTGGGTCCGCTGGCCACCGACATGTACCTGCCGGCGATGCCGGCCATGGCCGCGGCGCTCGACACCGGTCCCGACCAGATCCAACTGACGCTGAGCCTGTACATGGCCGGCTTCGCCGTGGCGCAGCTTTTCTGCGGCCCGATCTCCGATCGCTTCGGGCGCAAGCCGGTGATGATCGCCGGCTTCGGCCTGTTCCTGCTGGCGAGCCTGCTGTGCGCCCTCGCCCCCAGCATCGAGTGGCTGCTTGCCGGGCGTTTCCTCCAAGCGCTGGGCGGTGCCGCCGGTCCGGTGTTGGGACGCGCCGCGGTGCGCGATATTCATGGCCCGCTCGAGGCCGGACGCGTGCTCTCCTACATGGCCAGTACCATGGCGCTCGCCCCCGCCCTGGCCCCCATCGTCGGCGCCGGGCTGCTGCTGTTCTTCGGCTGGAAGTCGATCTTCGCGCTGTTGACGATCTACGCCGCGGCGATGCTGCTGGTGCTCGCCTTCCTCATGCCGGAACCGCTGGCGCGGGAGAATCGCCAGTCGGTGCATCCCGCCGCCATCCTGCAGAATTACCGCATGCTGCTCGGTCAGCGCGCGTTCATGGGCTATACGCTGGTCAACGCCAGCGGCTTCTCCGGCCTGTTCGCGTTTCTCTCCGGCTCCTCCTTCGTGTTGATCGAGTTCATGGGCATGTCGCCCTTCGGCTACGGGATCGGCTTCACCTTGATCGTCGCCGGCTTCTTCAGCGGTACCCTGATCAGCGGACGCTACAGCCATCGCCTGGGTCGGGACCGATTGCTGCTGCTGGCCACCTCGATCTGCGCCCTGGCCGGCCTCACCATGGCGGTTCTGGCGGCGGCGGCGGTCTACACGCCGTGGGCGGTGATCGGACCGCATATCCTGTTTCTGGTCGGTTTCGGCATCGTGATGCCGCAGAGCATGTCCGGAGCGCTGGCGCCCAACCCGCAGTGCGCTGGCTCGGCCTCCTCGCTGTTCGGTTTCCTGCAGATGAGCCTCGCTGCCCTCGGCGGCGCACTGGTCGGCCGTTTCCACGACGGCACCTCGCTGACCATGGCGGTGTCCATCGGCCTGGGCGGCGTACTCTCTCTGGCGGCTTTCCTGTTGCTGGTGCGGCCGGCCAGCCGGGCGGCCGCCGCCAGGCAGGCAGGGTCGTCGCGATGAGCGGCAGTGCCCCGCCCCGCCTCGTCATCCTGCTGCTGGCATTGGCCGGTTTTGCCAGCATGGCCTCGATGCGCGTCACCGACGCCATGCTGCCGGCGCTGTCCCAAGCCTTCGCCCGGCCGGTGGCCGACGTGGCGCAGAACATCACCCTGTTCGCCATCGCCTACGGCGTGATGCAGCTTGCCTACGGCCCGCTGGGCGACCGCCATGGCACCCTGCGGGTGATCGGCCTGGCCACTCTGGCCTGTGCGATTGGCGTGCTGGGCTCGGCGCTGGCCGAGTCGCTACCGATGCTGCTGGCGTTTCGTACCCTGAACGGTGCCACTGCCGCGGCGATCATTCCGCTCTCCATGGCCTGGGTGGGCGACAACGTGCCCTATGAGCAACGTCAGGTCGCCCTGGCCCATATGCTTTCCGGTGCGGTGCTGGGACTGATCTCGGGCCAGGTGACGGGCGGTTTCCTGGCCGATACGCTGGGCTGGCAGGCGGCGTTCGTGCTGCTCACCCTGCTGTTTCTTGGCGCCGGCGGGCTGCTGCTCACGACCCTGCGTCGTCAGCCGGCCCTGTCGCCGCCCAAGAACCATCAGGGTCGCATCGCCTTCTTCTCGCGCATTCGCGAGGTGCTGTTGATCGCCCGCGCCCGGCGCATCCTGGCGCTGGTTTTCCTGGAAGGGATTGCTGCCTTCGGCGCGCTGGCCTTCGTCGCCAGTCATCTCTATACCCGGCTTGACGTCTCGCTGACCCAAGCGGGGCTGATGGTGGCACTGTTCGGTGTGGGTGGACTGATCTTCGCCGCGCTGGCGCGACCGCTGGTCGCCCGACTGGGAGAGCCGGGCCTGGCCGCAGGCGGCGGCATGCTGATGGGGCTCGGCTTCGTCGGGCTGGCGCTCTCCCCACTGCCGGCGCTGGCCACCGCGGGCGCCTTCTGCGCCGGGCTCGGCTTCTACATGATGCACAGCACTCTGCAGATCAACGCCACTCAGATGGCACCCGCCATGCGTGGCACCGCCATGGCAGTGTTCGCCGGTTGCCTGTTCCTCGGCCAGTCGGTGGGCGTCAGCCTCGGCGGGCTGGTGCTGCGCCTGGCCGATAGCGCGTGGCTGCTGGCCGGCGCCGGGCTGTGGCTGCTGGCCTTGGGGCTGGCCTTCGCCTGGCTGCTGCGCCAGTGGCACGGCGAGCAGGCCGCCGCTACCGCGACTTCATAACCCGCCGTCGATCAGATCGCGGCGAAAGCCGGCGACCCAGCGCATGGCCTCTTCAAGCTCGCCGGCATGGAATAGGCGCGCTTCGGTATTGGGAAACAGCTTGCCGGCCAGCCTGGTGGTGGTCTCGATCCAGCCCTTGTCGGCGATCACCGCGGCACGCTTGAAGCGGCGGTACTCGCCCAGCTTGCTCATGGCGTAGGCCAGATCGCGCAGCAGGGCGCCGGCCGTCATATGGTCGAAGTCGGTCATGTCCGCCAGCACACCGATATCCTCGTTATGCTCAAGTTTCGACTCGATGGCAGGGATCAATACGTCGTAGTCCGCGCTGTGCAGCGTGCCCGAAATACGAAACGCCGCTACATACTCGGGTGCAGGGAGTGTCTCGATCATGGCTGGCTCCTCCTTGGCTGCCGATGGCTCGTTTCCCATTAGGGCATCGTGCGGCACCGCGGGTTCCCGTGTCGTGCCGGTGCTCATCGCCAGAATGGCTTTCTCACCTCTCGCTTGACGGTGTCACGATCCAGTCCGATGTCGGCCAGCAGATGGTCGTCGAGATGGCGCAGATCGCAGCGAGTGCGGTGACGCCGTTGCTGCTCCCTGATCCAGCGGGACAGACGAAAAAGGCGTTTGAAGAACATGACGGCATCTCCTGTCGGTGGGTTCTGACAGGTTATGTCCGCTTAAAAAACCAATACAGATTCAAATAATTTATAGTTTTGCAGCACAGATGGCGCTATTGTGCTTCTGTATCGGCCATTATTCCGGTTTCTGTATTGTGTGCCGTCAAGACGAGGCAAATCTGTCATGAAACGTTACGATTGGGTGGCTCAGACCCTGACCCAGCGCATCGAGCAGGGCCAGTATCGTATCGGCGACCGGCTGCCCTCCGTGCGTGCGCTCTGCCGCGAGCTTGGCGTCAGCGTCTCCACCGCTCAGGAGGCGTATCGGCGGCTGGAGGAATCCGGCCGCGCAGAAGCGCGCCCGCGCTCGGGTTACTATGTGCTGCCTCGGCCGACCCCGAGCGTGCTGCCCAAGGTATCGCGCCCGGCCCAGCGTCCGCTGGACGTGTCCCAGTGGGATCAGGTACTGGAGCTGGTCGCCTCCTCCCCAGTGCACGACCGCCTGCTGATGCTGGGGCGCGGCATTCCCGACCTCACTGCCGCCAGCCTTCGCCCCCTGCACCGCCAGCTGAGTACATTGCATCGGCATGTTGCAGCCCATGGACTCAGCTACGACAGCCTGCAGGGCAGCCTCGAACTACGCCGTCAGATCGTCAGGCTGGCCGACAAGTCGGGCTGCCTGCTGCATCCCGACGATGTATTGATCACCACCGGCTGTCAGGAAGCACTCTCGCTCGCCCTGCGCACCCTGACCGAGCCCGGCGACGTGGTCGCGGTGGACTCACCGAGTTTCTACGGCACCATGCAGATCCTCAAGGCGCAGAAGCTCAAGGCGCTGGAGATCCCCACCGACCCGCAGAGCGGCATCAGCCTGGAAGCGCTGGAGCTGGCGCTGGAACAGTGGCCGATCAAGGCGATCCAGATCACCCCCACCTGCAACAACCCGCTCGGCTATACCATGCCCGAGGCGCGCAAGCGCGCCCTGGTCGCCCTGGCCCAGCGCTTCGACGTGGCCATCGTCGAGGACGATATCTATGGAGATCTCTCCTTCGACACGCCCCGGCCGCGCACTCTCAAGAGCTTCGACGACGACGGCCGGGTGCTGCTGTGCAGTGCCTTCTCCAAGACGCTGGTGCCTGGGCTTCGAGTCGGCTGGATGGCGCCGGGGCGCTATCGCGACCAGGTGCTGCACATGAAGTACGTTTCCACCGGCGCCTCGGCCACGCTGCCACAGCTGGCGGTGGCGGAGTTCGTCCAGCACGGCCACTACGAGCGCCACCTGCGCGAGATGATCCGCCAGTACCGCCAGCATCGCGACATCATGATCGACTGGGTGATGCGCTACTTCCCGCCCGGCACGGGAGTCAGCTATCCCCAGGGCGGTTTCCTGCTATGGCTGGAGCTGCCGGGAAATATCGATTGCGTACGCCTCAAGGAGCGCCTGGTCGGCGAAGGGCTGCATGTCACGCCGGGGTCGCTATTCTCGGCCTCGGGCAAGTACCGCCATTGCCTGCGCCTGAATTACGCCACGGCGATGACGCCCGCCGTCGAAGCCGGCATCAGGCGGGTCGGCGAGGCGGTAACGGCGCTGCTGGACCAGCAAGTGCCGGCCTGAGTCACGATCCCGTCGTGCTCCCTTCCGCCGTTGCCGCCAATGCCGGCTCGGCACCTTGCAGCGCGGGCAGCAGGTAGCGCTGCCACAGCGCCTGCTCGTGCTCCGCGCGGAAGAAGCCGAAGTGGCCGATGCGTGTCAGGCCCGCCTCACGGGGCCGGATACGCAACAGGGTACGCGGGGCATTGGTATAGAAGCCATGCAGCGACTCGGTGTTGCGCGCCGACATGAAATCGTCGTCGCTGAAGGAGAGCGAGACCACCGGCGTGCGCACGGCAGCGAAGCGTTCACGCACGCCGGGCTCCGCCCCTACGGCGTACTCTGGGTGCAGGCACCAGCGCCGCCACTGTTCGACCACGCCGCGTGGTAGGTCGCCCACCATGTTGAGCCGCTTGCCGGGAAAATAGCCCAGCAGTGGCGTGAGCAGCGGCACGGCGCCGAACCAGAACAGCCATACCCGTCGCTTCAGCGCCGGTGCGTTCTCGCGCCAGTAGCCGCTGCCGCAGGCCACGGTGACGATGCGCTCGAGTCGCTCGTGTCCCGGCACCAGCGGCGGAATCTGCCCGCCCAGACTGTGGCCGACCCAATGGAGAGGCAGCCCCGGCGCGTGGCGCTCAAGCGCCTCGAGTACTGCAGCGGCGTCATAGTGCGCCCAGTCCATGATGGTGGCCGGAAAGCCGCTGAGCCGCGGCGGCCGCGACGCGCCCATGCCGCGGTAGTCGAAGGTGGCCACGGCCATCCCTTGGCCCGCCAGCCATTGCGCCAGCGGCGCATAGAAGCGCTGCGGCACGCCCATGGCGGGAGCGATCAGCACCGCCGCAGTGGGCTGCGCCGGGGTGACGAAACGCGCGGCGATGGCCACGCCGTCGCCGGTCTGTACCTGCCGCTCCTCAATCCTGGATGCCATCTCGTTGCCTCCTCGCCATGTCGTGGCAGCCCCGTATGGGCGCGCCAAGCCATGGTAAGGTGTGGAGCCAACTCCACAGTCAAGGGGTTTTCCTCATGCTGATCGGCGAGCTGGAACGAGCCAGTGGGCTGGGCCGCGACACCATTCGCTTCTACGAGAAGCGCGGCCTGATCACGCCGCCCTCGAGGCGTGAAAACGGTTATCGCGAGTACACCGAGCAGACCCTGGCGGAACTGCGCTTCGTGCGCAGGGCCCGTGAGCTGGAGTTCCGTCTCGACGAGATCCGCGAGGCGATGCCGCACTTCCGTCCGGAGCCGCCGTTCTGCGACGAGCTGGAAGCGCGCTTGCGGCACAAGCGCGAGGCGTTTTGCGCCCAGATCCGCGCGGCCGAAGCCAAGATCGACATGATCGACGACCTGCTGGCGCGCCTGGTCGCGGCCCCACGCTGAGGGAACACTCACTCATCGCGAGGCGGCGGCTTCAGCGTTTCGAGCGCCTCGGCGTTGGGGCAAAACACCCGGCACTCCTCCTGGGATGCCTGATGCCGCAGCGCCAGCCAGCAGGCCGCAACTTTCGGGCAGGCGCTGCAGACGGTACGCAAGGAATGGATGGCCGGATCCTGGCGACAGGCGCCAGGCTCGAGGCCGAAGCGGTGCATCATCGACGGGAGCAAGGTTTCGGCAGCAGCGAACTCCAGCTCCCGACTGGCCAGGCAGCGTGCTATCGCCTGCTCCAGCGAAGGGCTCATGGGGTGCGCCAGGTCATGGATGAGCTGGCTCAGCGCCTTCGGCTCGCAGCACCTGAGTTCGAGCAGAGCCCGTTCACCTTCGAGAAAATTGTGCAGCTGTTTCTCGTCACTTGGCGGCAGAAGGGGCTCTTGGAGAGGTCGAGGTTTACTCATCGAGGCGTTCCTCTACGGACAATTCTTACCGTAGCCCCTGTGCGTCATCTCGCCTTGACCACGCTCAATTTATAGCCAATGAAGTAAGCCCTCGCTTACTCGAAACCGGCCATGACCATCAGCCGGAAACGCCGGCGATACCTCGCCGCGCCTCCTCGATGGCCGCCATCACCCGCTCGACGTCGGCTACGCGATGAGCCAGCGCCAGCGCCAACTGCGCCAGAAACAGGCGCTCCTGGCTCTCGGGCAAGGTATCCAAGGTCTCGGCCAGGGTCTCGTAGACCCGCTCAAGATCGGCGAATGGCAGTGTGGTAACGGTCATCTCATTTACCTCCCAGGGCAGTCACGAGAGCGGGTTCCAGATCGGCAGGATCGAGGCGCTTCCAGCGCGCCACCACGTGGCGGTCGGGGCGCACCAAGTAGGCGCTGCCGGGCGCGGCACCATAGGCGGCGAACAAACCACCGCTGTCCAGCAGTACTCCTTCGGCACCCGGCTCGCGGGACACGCGCAGCAGCTCGACGGCCTGGCCCCGGGCCTGCAACGTAGCCAGCCGCTCTGCGAGTGTCGGATCGGGCCGCCCGTCCTCGCTGAAGTGCAGCAGGACGAAACCTGTGCCCAGATGATCGAGCAGGTAGTCGTCCTCGCCCAACCGGCGGTTAGGCAGCGGCGCGCCGGGGATCGGCCCGGCCTCGAAGTCGGCATCGTCGGGCAGGGTCAGCGGGCTCTCGGCGTAGGTGTAGGGCGTGACCTGGCGTGGGTTGGCGAAGCCGCTGGCATAGTCATTGTGCAGCGCCAGTGTGAGGGCGGCGTCGCGCATCAGCCGGTAGCCCCGGCTCGGCGGGGTCATGAAGCGGGTGCTCTTGCCGGCGTTGGCGAAGACGTCCAGGGTGGCGCCGCGCCGCTCCGGGCTGTAGCTGTCGAGCAGACGATCAGGCGCCAGCCCCTTGAGCACCGAGGCCAGCTTCCAGCCGGCGTTGGCGGCGTCGGCCAGGCCGTTGTTGAGGCCACGCACGCCGAAGATCGGCACCAGGTGGGCGCTGTCGCCGATGAACAGCACCCGGCCATGGCGGTAATCGTCCAGCGCCAGGGTATGGGCCTTGTAGAGGCTCCACCATTCGAGCTCCCAGTCGTCGCCCTCGCCTAGCACCTCGCGCACGATCAGGCTCACCCGCTCGCGGATGCTGGCCTCCTCCACCGCCGCCTGCGGGTCTTCCTCGGGGCCGAGCTGGTAATCGATGCGCCAGATGTCGTCGGGCTGCTTGTGCACCAGGATGGTGGTATCGGGCAGGGCGTGGGAGTGAAAGAAGGCGCGCCGCTCGGTAGGAAAGTCGGAACGCAGGCGAATGTCGGCGATCATGTAGCGGCCCTCGTAGGCCTCGCCGTGCAGGGCGAGGCCGAAGGCCTTGCGCACCACGCTGCGCGCGCCATCGGCGGCCAGCAGGTGGTCGCACTCGAGGCGGTAGTCGCCCTCGGGAGTGGCTACCTCGAGAGTCACGCCGTCCTCATCCTGGCTCACGCCGGTCACCGCGCTCTGCCAGCGTAGTTCGACGAGGCCGCTCTCGCCGGCCTTGTCGATGAGGAACTTCTCGATGTACTGCTGCTGCAGGTTGATCATCGGCAGGAAGCGCTCCTGCTCGGAGTGGGGCATCTCGAAGCGAAAGATCTCGCGGTCGCGAAAGTAGGTGCGCCCCTGCGTCCAGCCCAGGCCCTTCGCCACGAAGGGGGCATCGACGCCGAGCTGCTGCAGGATCTCCAGGCTGTGGCGGGAGATGCAGATCGCCCGCGAGCCGTCGTTGACGGTCGCCTTGTCGTCGAGAACCACGCTTTCGATGCCGTGGCGCGCCAGTTCCAGCGCGGCGGTGACGCCCACCGGGCCGGCACCGACGATGGCCACCCGATGGCGCACCGCCCGGCCATCCAGCTCGGGAGGACGAACGAAGGGAAAGTAGGGATAATCGAAATAGAGCGAGTCGGTCTCGGCGCGTCCGGCGGGTCGCATGGGCGGCTCCTGTTGGCGTTGTGTCTACCGACAGACTACTCCGGTAGCGACCCGACGGTGTCCCGCAAAAGCCAGGACAGCACGCAACGAGAGGCAGCGACATATGCGCGAACCCAGCGATGAACATGCCAGCGATTGGCCGGGGCTGATCCCGGCCATGGCCGAGTGCGTGGCGCGGCTGGGCGAGGCGGGTTTCGACGAGGCACTGCTGGCATTGCTGCGCCAGGCGGTGGGTATCGAGCAGTGCATGGTGTTCGCCTTCGACGGTCGCGACGAGGTCGACTGCCTGCTGGCGGATAACCGGCGCACGCCGCGCATGGCCGGTCGCCTGGCGGAGCTCTACACCGGCGGCCTGTTCCGCCAGGATCCCAACTACCAGCGCCTGCGCCAGCTGATGGCGGAAGAGGGCGAAGAGATCGGCGCGGAAGTCACGCCGATGCAGGCCGACGCCATGCCGGCAGCCTATCGCAGCCACCTGTTCGCCTTCCCCGACCTGGTCGACAAGGTCTCGCTGACCCTGCCCGGGGAGCAGAGCGTCTACTACCTCAACCTCTACCGTGGCCGCGAGGCCGGCCCCTTCGGTCGTGACGACCTCGCTCGCCTGGACGCCCTGGCGCCGCTGCTGGCCAGCCTGATGCGCCGCCACTACGGCCAGGCCAGGCCCATCTCGTTGCAGCGGGCGAGCCCCGAGGAGGCGGCCATCCTCGCCCCGCTCTCCGAGCGCGAGCGCCAGCTGTGCCTCTACCTGCTGCGCGGCCATACCCTCAAGACCGCCGCCGCCGAACTCGATATCGCCCTCTCCACTGCTGAAACCTATCGCAAGCGCGCCTATGCCAAGCTCGGCGTGCCCTCCAAGGCGCGGCTGGTGGCGCTGTGTCGTAGCAACTAATCCTCTCTTCGCGAGGGACAGCCATGAACGGGGCTGATTGCCTTGCCTCGCATATCGATGGCTGGCGCAGGCCTCCGGTGTAACCACACGACGCTGTCATCTAGAGCGGTTAAGATGGACGGCTTGGCTTCGAGTGCCTGAAGGAAGACCGCATGCTACCGCCCCTGCCACACGACGTTCCCTTCCGCGAGGCCGTGCACGTCTGGCTGCGCATTGCCCTGCTCAGCTTCGGCGGCCCGGCCGGGCAGATCGCCGTGATGCATCGCATCCTGGTCGAGGAGAAGCGCTGGATCGGCGAGCATCGCTTCCTGCATGCGCTCAACTACTGCATGTTGCTGCCGGGGCCGGAGGCACAGCAGCTGGCGATATATATCGGCTGGCTGATGCATCGCACCAAGGGCGGTCTACTCGCCGGCACGCTCTTCGTGATGCCCGGTTTCATCGCCATCCTGGCGCTCAGCTACCTGTATGCCGCGCTGGGTAATGTGGGCATGGTGGAGGGGCTGTTCTTCGGGTTGAAGGCGGCGGTGCTGGCCATCGTCATCAACGCGGTGGTGCGCATCGGCAAACGCGCACTACGCAACAACGCGATGTTGGGCATCGCCGCGGCGGCGTTCGTGGCGATCTTCTTTCTCGATATCGCCTTTCCGCTGATCATCCTGGGGGCGGCGCTGATCGGCTTCGTCGGCGGCAAGGCCGGCTCGCCGCTGTTTCGTGTCGGCGGCGGCCATGGTGCGGAGGAGGGCAGCGGTCTGGCCGACGGCGATTCCCTGCTCGGTGCCGAGCTGCCCGCACATGCGCGGCCCAATCGCGCCTGGTCGCTCAAGATATCGGCTATCTGCCTGACGCTGTGGCTAATGCCGGTGGCGCTGCTGCTGACGCTGGGGCCGGACAACGTGTTCAGCCAGATCGCCACCTTCTTCAGCCGGATGGCGGTGGTGACCTTCGGCGGTGCCTACGCAGTGCTGAGCTACGTGGCCCAGGCCGCGGTGCAGAACTACGGCTGGTTGGCGCCGGGTGAGATGCTCGACGGCCTGGGCATGGCCGAGACCACGCCCGGCCCGCTGATTCAAGTGGTGCAGTTCGTCGGCTTCATGGGCGCCTTCCGCGACGCCGCCCCCCTCGATCCGTGGCTGGCCGCGACCCTGGCAGCGGTGCTCACCACCTGGGTCACCTTCGTGCCCTGCTTTCTGTGGATTTTCCTCGGCGCCCCCTACGTGGAACGCCTGCGCGACAACGCCGCGCTGAGCGGCGCCATGACGGCGATCACCGCCGCGGTGGTGGGCGTGGTACTCAATCTGGCGGTATGGTTCGGCCTGCATGTGGTGTTCGCCGAGGTGGGCGAATGGCGCAGCGCAGGACTGCGCTTGCTGATACCCGACGTCGCCAGCCTGGACGTGGCCGCCCTGGTGCTGTCGGTGGCGGCCCTACTGGCGATCTTCCGCTTCGGCGTGGGCATGCTCAAGGTGCTGGGGGCCTGCGCCCTGGCCGGGGTGCTGCTGTCGCTGTGGTGATCGCCGGCAGGCGACGTCAGGCCGTCTCGGCCAGGCGCTCGAAGGCCGCCGCATTGGGGCAGAAGGCACGGCACTCGTCGAGCCCTGCATTCCGGCGCATGGCGCCCCAGCAATGACCGGCCACCGGGCAGGCGTTGCAGTTGCCGCGCAGGCTGGGGTAACTGGCATGCTCGGCGACGCTGGTCGGCTCGAGGCCGAAGCGCTGCAGCATGGCCGGCATCAGCGTCTCGGCCGGCACGAAGGCACGAAAGCCGCCACGGTCGAGGTGACGCGCCATCTCGCGTTCGAAGGCGGGTTCCAGCGGCGTCTCGAGGTCCTTGAGCATCTCGCTGTAGACCTGCGGCGACTCCGCCTCGATGTCGCGTACCAGCCGGCGCGTAGAAGCGCGGTAGCTGCCCTCGCAGAGACGGTTCCACCATGTGTTCTTGGCTGCCTGGCTCATGCTACCTCTCCTTCTCGGTGCGTTTCCCGCAGTATCGACTCCCGAGCTCTCGGCAGCATTGACCGAGGTCAAAATAGTTTCAATTGAAACTTAAATCGCACTAGCCATGACGCAGCGAGCGCGGCCATGGCCGCGCTCGCAGAGTCGTCTTGGGGTGGTCGGATCAAGCCTCGGGATCAATAACCTCGTCGGCGGAGAGCCCCTCCTCGCCTTGGGCGGCATCGAGCTGCTCGAAGAAGTAGGCGTGTGCCGCCTCGCCGTCGATGCCCTTCTGCTCGGCCGTTTCCATCCAGGCCTCCGGTAGATCGGCCACCATCTGCTGGAAGCGCTCGATCTCCTCGGCGGGCAGCTCGACAAAGGTATTGCCTTGCTGCCTGGCAAACTCGATGCCACGCACGTCGACCACATCCATCATGTAGCCGAACAGGCGCGAGAGTTTTTCGCCGGAAACGTTCTGGATCGCCTCGCGATCCTCGGCGGAGAGCGAGGCCCAGGTGTCGGGATTGATCACCAGTGAGAAGCTGCCGCGATAGAAGCCGCCCGGCATCTGCACCGTGTAGGGCAACACCTCGGCCAGGCGAAAGCTCTTCAGCCCTTCCAGCGTCAGCATGGCACCGTCGATGACCCCCTGGGTCGCAGCCTCGTAGGTGCTGGCCGGCGGCAATGCCACCCCGGTGAGCGCCAGCGCGTTGGAGATATCGCCCATCACCCCGCCACCGATACGCACGCGCTTGCCGTCGAGGCCATCGAGGCTGTCGATCGATTCGTTGAGAAACAGCGAGCCCGGACCGTGCACCCCCACGCCGATCACCTCGACGCCGCGATGCTCGCCGGCCTCGGCGAAGTACTCGTTGTGAGTGCGCCAGTAGGCTACCGAGGCGGCTTCGGAGGAGAAGTCTTCGAAGGTCGGGAATTCGGGCAGCTTGGTCAGCTCGAAGCGCCCCGGCATCAGGCCGTGGAACAACCAGGTGACGTCGGCCACGCCGTCGGCGATCAGCTCCATCTGGGCGTTGGGCGGGCCCATGTCGTGGACCACGTTGACGGTGACGCGCCCCTCGGTGGCATCCTCCACCCACTTGCCCCAGGTTGGCCAGACGATGGTATTGACGCCGTGGTTGGGGCCGGCCCAGGTGCTCACCGTGAGTTCGGTGGCCGCGGCGCCCTGGAAGGCGCCCAAGGAGAGGGTGGTGAGCACGGTCAGTGTCGCGAGCTTGTGCATCTTCATTTTCATTGTCGTTCCTCGTGAGTCCCGATTGTCAGGGTTGGCGTACGTCTTGCGTGTTGTGGTTGTGTTGGGGATTAGAGAGCCAGAACGAGCTTTTTCCCCTTCGCCCTTGAGCAGCAGCTCATCAACCGATCCTGGCCGGCGCGCTCGGCAGCGGTGAGCACCTTGTCGCGATGATCGATCTCGCCCTCCACCACCTCGACCTGGCAGGAGCCGCACAGGCCCTCTTCGCAGTCGCTGGGCACGTCGACACCGGCGGCACGCAGCGCCTGCAGCAGGGTGCGGTCCGCAGCCACCTCGACGACGAGCTCGGAGTCGGTGAGTTCGACCTCGAAGGCGTGCTCGTGCTCCGGGTCCAGCAGTGCGCCCTCGGCAGTGAAGTGCTCCACGCGCAGGCTGCCCTCCGGCCATTGGGCGGTGCCGGCTTCCAGCGCCGCTAGCAGGCGCTCGGGGCCGCAGGCATAAAGCAGCGTACCGTCGCGGGGCTCGGCGAGCAGGGCGGCGAGATCGAGCCGTGCCCCCTCGGCCTTGGGATAAAGCCGCAGGGCATCACCGTGGTCGCGCTCGAGCCGTTCGATGAAGGCCATGCTGGAGCGCGAGCGGCCGGCATAGTGCAGTTCAAAGGGCTTGCCCAGCCGCTTGAGGCGGTCGGCCATGGCGATGATCGGCGTGATGCCGATACCGCCGGCGATGAGCACGTAGCGGTCGGCCGTCTCGTCGAGGCGGAAGTGGTTCTTGGGCCCCCGCAGGCGCAGGGGCATGCCCGGTTTCAGGTGCTCGTGGATCCACGCCGAGCCACCGCGCCCGGCCTCCTCGCGCAGCACGGCGACCTGCAGCCAGTAGGAATCGTCCGTCTCGCCGCACAGCGAATACTTGCGCACGTAGTCGTCCACGATCAGGTCGACATGGGAGCCGGGGCTCCACTCCGGCACGCGGCGCCCATGCGGATCCTCCAGGGCGATCTGCAATACGCCTTCGGCGGCGAGTTGCACCTTGGCGACGACCATTTCGCGGGCGATGTCCTGGCGCGACGGTGCCCCGACGGAGAAGTCGCGCTGGGCGTCGCGCACCGCCGGGTCGCGACGCTCCGGATTGCGTGCCGGGTCCCAGCGTACCCACAGCGCCTCGGGACCGCGAAACGACGTATTGGGCAGGAAAGTGAACTCCTGCTCCTCGAGTTCCAAGTGCGGCAGGCGGCGGGTGAACTCCTCGAGGAAGATACGCATCTCCATGCGCCCCAGGTTCTTGCCCATGCACTGGTGGCTGCCATAGCCGAAGGTGAGATGGTCGACGGCGTTGTCGCGGTAGATGTCGAGTTCGTCGGGGTTCTCGAAGTGGGCCGGATCGTGGTTGGCCGAGGCGGTGACCATCAGGATCTTGCCGCCCTCGGGGATGGTCACGCCGCCCACTTCCACCTCGCGAGTGGCGATGCGCCGCCAGGCCACCACCGAGCCGGAATGGCGCAGGCACTCCTCGGCCGCGGCGGGGATCAGCGCCGGGTTGTCGCACAGATCGGTCCACACTTCGGGGCGCGCGAGCAACTGGCGGAAGGCGTTGGCGGTGGCCAACGCCGTGGTCTCGTGGGCGGCGACGATGATCGCCATCATCATCGAGTGCAGGTAGTTGTCGGTGACGATGTCCGGCTTGTGCCGGTTCTTCTCGATCATGTCGTACATCCAGCCGTGCCCCTCCGGCCGGGCCTGCATCTTCCTCAGTACCTCACCGGAGTACTGCCAGAACTTGCCGACACCCTCGGCCACCTCGACCTGCTGCTCCGGCGAGGGGCGTCCCCAGGTATTGAGCGTATGGGCGACGGAGAAGCGCCGCAGTTGCTCCATGTCCTCCTCGGGCACTCCGAGGAAGTGCAGCGCCACGGTAAGCGGCACCTCCCAGAACATTTCGGCGACCAGGTCGGCTTGGCCGCGGTCGATGATCGCGTCGAGCTTCTCGCGCACCAGGCGGCGCACCATCGGGGCATGAGCCTCCAGCGCCTCGGGTGAGAAAGCCTCGAGCAGCTCGCGGCGCCGCGCCATGTGAGCCGGCTCGTCCTCGTTCACCAGAGTACGGTTCATGCCGTAGTCGTAGCTCTCGAGCACCGCCAGGGCCTCATCGCTCGCCGGAGTGATCTTCTCCAGCGCAATCGACGGCGAAAAGGTGAGGTTGTCGCGGAAGATCGCCTTGATGTCGTCGTAACGGCTGACGACCCAATAGCCGAGCTTGGGGCTGTAGAACACCGGCTCCTGCTCGCGGGACCAGCGCAGCGCCTCGGCGGGGTCGAGCTGGTAGGGGCGGTCGAAGGGATCGAAGGCCGCCGCCCGGGGCGACACGGGGCAAGCGTCGGGCGCCAACGCCGGCTCATCGCCGCTGTGAAAGGGGCAGCCGCTCGCACCGCTAGCGTTCCGCTGTGTTGCTGATGTCATGAGGCCTCCCGCGTGGCTGTCGCCTGAATCGTTGCTGTCATGCGTGGCTGGGCTTTCCTGTCGAATTGTTTTACTTTTATCGCACACTTGGTATCGTTTAACGAACACGTAAGGAAACATAGGCAGTTTGCCCGGGGACGTCAATCCCGCCGGCTGCGCTACCATGCACTGCCAACATCAACTCGAGAGATGCCGTTCGATGGCTACCACCCTGCAAACCCTGGACCGCGGCCTGCACGCGCTGGAAATCGTCGCCGAACACGCCGAGGGCATCAGCGTCGCCGAACTCGCCGAGCGGCTCGACGTGCACCGCGCCATCGCCTATCGCATCGTCACCACCCTGGAACAGCACGGCCTGGTGGCACGTACCAGCGAGGGCGCGCTGCGCCTGGGCGCCGGCATCTCGCTGCTGGCCTCGCGCTTCGAGCCGCAGCTGCGCGGCGTGGCCCAGCCGCTGTTGCAGGCGCTGGCCAAGGCGACCCGAGCCACCGCCTTCGTCTCGGTGGCCCAGGGCGAAGAGTGCGTTGTGCTGCTGGTGGCGGAGCCGGAGGAGGGCCTATTGCGGGTGGGCTATCGGGTCGGTAGCCGCCATCCGCTGTCGCTGGGGGCGGCGGGTATCGCCATCCTGGCTGGCCGTGCGCCGCGTGCGGACGACAGCGAGGAGGTGCGTCAGGCGCGAGCCGACGGCTACAGCTTGACCCGCGGCCAGCTGCAGCGCGGCGCAGTGGGGGTAGCCAGCCCCGTGGCCACGCCGCAGTTTCGCCCCGGCATCGAGGCCTGTGTGGGGGTGGTGGCGATGGACGACCTCGATACCGAGCGGGCGATAGGCGAAGTGAAGGCTTACGCACACGAGTTGGCCGAACTGCTCGGCCGTTGAGCCTCATGTCGTCGCACGCTGTGAAGCGCGGCCTCGGTGGCGTTACACTACGGGCCATCCTTCGCTGCCACCTTCGAGGCCCTCGATGAGTCGCCACCTGCTCTCCGTCGATTCCCTGACCCGCGAAAGCGTCGACCACCTGATGCGCGTCGCCGCCCGCATGGAGCCCATCGCCCAACGCCGCCAGGTCACCCGGGTGCTGGAGGGCGCCGTGCTCGGCAACCTGTTCTTCGAGGCCAGTACCCGCACCCGGGTCAGCTTCCATGCCGCCTTCTGCCGCCTGGGCGGCAGCGTGTGCGACACCACCGGCTTCACCTTCTCCTCCATGGCCAAGGGCGAGTCGCTCTACGACACCAGCCGGGTGATGAGCGGCTACTGTGACGCCATCGTCATGCGCCACCCCGACCAGGGCTCGGTAGCGGAGTTTGCCGCCGCCACCCACGTGCCGGTGATCAACGGCGGCGACGGCCCCGGCGAACACCCCAGCCAGGCGCTGCTCGACTTCTATACCATCGACAAGGAGTTCACCCGGCTGGGCAAGCAGCTCGCCGGCGCCCACGTACTGCTCACGGGCGATCTCAAGTACGGCCGTACCGTGCACTCACTGATCAAGCTGCTGTCGCTCTACGATCCCATGCGCATCACCCTGGTAGCGCCGCCGGGGCTGGAGATGCCCGATTACCTCATCGAGCTGGTCGCCTCCCGCGGCCACCGCGTCGAAGAACGTACCAGCCTGGCCGACGACTACGCGGACGTGGACGTGGTCTACACCACCCGCATCCAGAAGGAGCGCTTCACCGCCGAGATGAGCGAAGGCTTCAGCCTGTCGCGTGACTTCACCGTCGACCGCGCCTTCATGGACCAGCGCTGCGGCCGCGACACCATCGTCATGCATCCGCTGCCTCGCGACAGCCGCCCGGATGCCAACGACCTCGACGTGGATCTCAACGGCGATCCGCGCCTGGCGATATTCCGCCAGACCGACAACGGCATTCCGGTACGCATGGCGATCTTCGCCACTCTGCTGCAGGTGGAAGAGCTGATCGAAAAGGACCTGCGTCCGGTACGCTGGTTCGTTCCCGAGCGGGTCGGCGTCGACGATCCTGCCCTGTGACTAGGCAGCCAACGCTCGGCATCGCTATGCTGAGGACGAACGGAACCTGACGAACTCGAAGAACACTCTTTAATAACAATGGCGTTGCCCACCAAGGCAGCCGGAGAAAGGAGATGTGACGCATGAACCTGGAACGAGCGTACATACTGCTGGCGGTGTTCTATAGCGTGCTGGTGGCAATCGGCGTCATTGCCCTGCTGGTGGGCGGCGGCCCGATCTGGGGCGTGGCGACGGTGGGCCTGGGGGCGCTGGTCGCTGCCGGACTGTGGGGGCATACCACGGGCAAGCCGGTGATGAATCCGCGTATGTGGCGTCCGCTGGCAGGCATCCTCGCGGCCGCCTTCGTGGTGCAGTTTTTTGCCGTGTTCGCGCTGCATCCCCCCGGTGCCGAGTTGGCCTGGCTGCTGACCGGCGCCATCTTCTCCGTACTGCCGGCGATCATGCTGTTCCAGTACGGCAAGCGGGACCAGGAGGTGTGGGCCACGCCCGAGGAGCGCGAAGGCGGCAAGATGCTCGACGACCTGCTGAGCCGACAGCGCGAGCTGGTGCTGGAAAAGCAGGAGGTCGACCGCCAGGCCACGGTCAAGCTGACCAAGGCCGGCAATGCCTATCGCGCCAGCGTCACCCGCGGCTACGGTGGCCAGGTGGAGCGCTTCGAGGAGAGTTTCACCTGCCCCGCCACCCTGGCCTTCTTCGTGCTCAAGTACACCTGCATCTCGGTGAAGGACATCGCCGCGCAGTACGACGAGGAACGGGTACTGACCACCTGAGCCCTGCCCGGGCCTGTCATCCACGCGCCGACAGGCCCTCACGGCGGGCGAACCAGCTCTCCAGGATGAGCACCGCCGCAATACCGTCGACGCCATCGTCGCGGTAGCTCTTGGCGGGGTTGCGCAGCCGCCCCGACTCACGGGCGATGGCCTTGGCCTCGCGGGTGGAGCCGCGCTCGTCGACCATTTCGCAGGGCTTGCCGTAGCGACCGTAGAGGCGCTTGCCGAACTTGCGTGCCCGCGTGCTCATCTCCGACTCGCTGCCGTCCATGTTGAGCGGCAGCCCCACCACGAACAGGTCGGGCTGCCACTCCTCGACCAGCCGCGTGACCACGTCCCAGTTGGGAATGCCGTCGCGGGCCGGCAGCGGTTCGAGCTGGCGGGCGCTGGCGAGCAGTTCGTTACCCACCGCCACGCCGATGCGGCGAGTGCCGAAGTCGAAGGCCAGGATCAGGCGCGCTCCCGCATCGGCCATTACGAGTGCCCGGCCTCCCGCGACATCAGGTTCAGGTCGATACCGAGAATGCCGGCGGCGGCACTCAGGCGCTGCTCCGGTGGGATCTTGAACAGGATTTCCGCCTGAGCCTCGACGGTAAGCCAGGCGTTGTCCTTGAGTTCCTGCTCGAGCTGACCCGCCTCCCAGCCGGCGCAGCCGAGGCACACCAGAAACTCCTCAGGGCCGTCCCCCGCGGCCAGCGCCAGCAGAATGTCCATGGAGGTGGTGAGGGCGATGTCATCATCGACCTGGATACTGGAATCCCAGGGCTCGCTGGAACCGCGATGCAGGATGAAGCCACGATCCTTGTGGGTCGGGCCGCCGTAGTAAACCGGCGCGTTGCGATGCGGACTCTCTTCGCCGTCGAGTTCGAGCTGCTCGAACAGCGCATCGAGAGTGATCTCCAGCGGCCGGTTGACGATGACCCCCATGGTGCCGTTCTCGTCGTGGTCGCAGAGATAGCTGAGGGTGCCGGTAAAGTTGGGGTCTTCCAGGTGCGGCATCGCCAGCAAAAAGTGATGTCTCAAGCCTAGGTTTTGCACGGATTGCATGGGACTCCCGGGCGGCGATGTTGGGCCGAGGAAACACGATATGGCCGTTTCCTTTAGCGCACGCCAAAATGGTTGCCTTGTCCGAACCGCCAGACGCGGGTGATTGAGAGGCTGTCCAGCTCTCCCATGGTGCTGTCGAAGGGCCGGTAGGGCCCGGCACCGTGCACGGTTTCCAACGCCGCCTGATCGAGTTCGGTATGTCCTGAGGATTGTACCACCTCCGCCTGGCGAAGCTGACCATCGCGTCCGATCACCACGCGAATGCGCAGCTGGCCGTGCAGGTGGCTCGGCGCCGGATGAACTCGGTTGCCATAGTCTTCGACGCGACGGGTCCAGTCGTCGATGTAGCGCGCCTCCGCGGCGCGCTGCGCGGCGGGTCGCGACAGGTCGTCGGCAGGCCCGGCGATGTTGGCATCTAGCCCCTGCTGACGAATGCTGCGGGTGGCCTGCGCCAGCAGATCGCGGCCCGTTGCCGTGGGCGCCTCAGCGACCTGCTCTGCCGACGATTCCGATGCCTCGGGAGCGCTCTCGCGAGCCTCCGCCTGCGATGAGGCTTCGCTGGCCGGCTCGGCGTCGGCTGGGGTCTCGTCGACGACTTCGGGCTCGCTGGCGGGCCGTTCGGCCTGAGCAGCCGGCTCCACAACGCTGCCCGGCGCCTCGAGTACCGGCACTTCGTCAATCGCACTCGCCCGCTGTTCGGCAGGCGCCTCGGCGGTCTCCACGCCGGCGGCTTCCTGGCTCGTGTCGGCAATGGCCCGCGCCTCTACCGGCGCCTCGGCCGGGCGAGTCACCAGCACCACGTCGAGGCTGGAGCGCTCGGCCGGTGGCGGTGCAAACGGCCGGCTCGCCACCAGCCCGATCAGCAGCAGATGCAACAGCAGCGCGAGCGACAGCGCCAGCCAGCGGCGGTAGGGCCGCGTGACCGGTGCATAGTGGATCGGGTCGCTGATCGAGGCCACCATGGGCGGTCTCATCCTCCTCGTACTGCTATGCCTGGGAGCGCTGCGCCAGGCGCCGCTCGATGGCCTCCATCAACAGGCCGGCGATGTCGGTGCCCCGTTGGTCGTCGATCTCGCGCACGCAGGTGGGGCTCGTCACGTTGATCTCGGTGATGTAATCGCCGATCACGTCGAGTCCGACGAACATCAGCCCCTTTTCGCGAATCATCGGCTGTACCTGTTCGATCAGCCAGTGATCGCGTTCGGTCAGTTCACGACTGATGCCGGTGCCGCCGGCAGCCAGGTTGCCGCGGGTTTCGCCGGCCATCGGCACCCGGGCCAGACCGAAGGGCACCGGCTCACCGTCCACCAGCAGAATACGCGTATCGCCGTCCTTGATCTCGGGGATGTAGCGCTGGGCCATGATCTGGCGCTGGCCGCGCTCGGTCAGCATCTCGATAATGGCACCGAGGTTCCGCCCTTCGGGACGAACGTGGAAGATTCCGCTGCCGCCCATGCCATCGAGCGGCTTGAAGATGACATCCTGGTGTTCGGCATGGAAAGCGCGCAGTACCGTCTCGCTGCACGACACTACCGTCGGCGTACAGCACTGCGGAAACTGCTGGGCGAACAGCTTCTCGTTGCATTCCAGCAGCGCTCGCGTGGGATTGACCACCAGCACGCCCTCGCGTTCCGCGAAACCCAGCAGATGCACGGCGTTGAGAAAGTGCGCATCGACCGGCGGATCCTTGCGCATCAGGATCACATCGAGCTCGGCCAGCGGGCGCTGCTCCGGCGCTCCCAGCGCGTACCAGTCGTCGGGATTGCGGAAGGCGGCGAGATCGCGCATGCGCGCATGGGCGCGGCCGTCGCGCAGGAAGAGATCCTCCTGCTCCATGTAGTGCAGCGACCAGCCGCGCTCCTGGGCCGCCCACAGCATGGCCAGGGTAGTGTCCTTCTTGTAGGTGAGGTGGGCAATGGAGTCCATCACCACGCCCACCCGCAGGGGTCGTTCGCTCATCTGTTGGCTCATCGGCACCGTTTCCATCGTGATGCGGGAAATGAGCGCAGTATGACCCAGGGTTTCCGGCAACACCAAGGCAGCTTGACAGGGCGCACCAAGCCTCCTATTTTAGTTTCAAATGAAACTAAAATTACGAACCGCTCCCTGACGCTCCCCGCCCATTACCGCGAGCCCCGTCATGATCGAACTCCAGCAGATCCACCACGTCGCCTATCGCTGCCGCGATGCCAAGGAAACCGTCGAGTGGTACCAGGACAAGCTCAACATGGACTTCCTGGTCGCCATCGCCGAAGACCGCGTGCCCTCCACCAAGGCGCCGGACCCCTACATGCACCTGTTCCTGGACGCCGGCAACGGCAACATCCTGGCCTTCTTCGAACTGCCCAATTCGCCGGAGATGGGGCGCGATCCCAACACGCCGGAATGGGTCCAGCACATCGCCTTTCGCGTCGCCGACGAGGCCGCACTGCTCTCCGCGAAGGAGGAACTGGAGCGCAAGGGCGTGGAGGTGGTCGGTCCCACCGAGCACGGCATCATCCGCTCGATCTATTTCTTCGACCCCAACGGCCATCGCCTGGAGCTGACCTATGTGAAGGGCACGCCGGAGCAGATGCGCCAGCTCAAGGAAGTGGCGCCGGCGATGATCGAGGAGTGGTCGAAGACCAAGCGCGCGCCCAAGCATGCCGCCTGGCTACACGAGGAGGAGTTCAAGGCGCTCGACTGAGCACCCTATCGAGAGGTCTCGGGCGGCTCGAACTATATCGACTCGCTCGAAGCGCCGGGCGTCAGGCGGATACCGCTCTCCTCGATGACGATCAGGCGGCGCTTGTAGAGCCGCCCGATGGCCTGCTTGAAGGCGTTCTTGCTCACCCCCAGGCGCGTCTTGATCGCCGTGGCATCGCTGCTGTCTGAGAGCGGCAGATAGCCGCCGCTTTCGCGCAGCGCCTTGAGCACCTGCTCGCCTACCACGTCGAGGCGCGCCGGCCCCGGCGGCAGCAGCGAGAGGTCGAGCCGACCATCGTCACGCACGCGCTTCACGTAGCCCGTGACCCGCTGGCCACGGCGCAGCGGCCGAGTGACGTCGTCGCGGTAGAGCAGCCCCCAGAAGCGATGATCGACCACCGCCTTGTAGCCGAGGTCGGTAACGTCGGCGATGACTAGTTCCACCGCGTCGCCCGGCGCCAGCCCCGTCGCCTCGTCCTGCACGAAGCGATCGAGCTTCTGCGAGGCCACCGGCCGCCCCTGCTGATCCTCGTAGAGCCGTACCAATACCCGCTTGCCAGGGGTGGGACGGAAGCGCTGCTCGCCGAAGGGCAGCAGCACGTCCCGCGCATGGCCCCAGTCGAGAAAGGCACCGGTCTCGTTGAGCGTGACCACCTCCAGGTAGGCCACCTCGCCGATCTGGGCCTTGGGCGTGCGCGAGGCGCGCTCACGCTGACGGTCCGATGAAGGCCTTGGAGAATTCGGACTACCCTGGCGACGGTCGTTGGGAGAAAAGGCCATGCATGACTCCGCAGGTGAGTAGGCAGCCATTATGGCAAATGCGGGAGAAAAAAGGCGGCCCGAAGGCCGCCATAAGTTCCAGTCATTCAAGTGTTGGCGCTATGCCTCGCGCTTACCGTCCACCAGGCGTGACACACCCCAGGGGTTGCCGTCACGCAGCGGCTCGGGCAGCAACCCCTGCGGCAGCGCCTGGTAGCACACCGGGCGCAGGAAGCGGAAGATCGCCGCGCTGCCCACCGAGGTAGTGCGGCTGTCGGAGGTGGCCGGGTAGGGCCCGCCGTGGACCATGGCGTGGCATACCTCGACGCCCGTCGGCCAGCCATTGGCGAGGATCCTGCCGGCCTTGCGCTCGAGAGTCGGCAGCAGCGCCTTGGCCGCGTCGAGGTCGCCATCGTCCATCTGCAGCGTGGCGGTGAGCTGGCCTTCGAGCTGGCTCGCCACGCGCTTCACTTCCGCCAGGTCGGCGCACTCGATCACCAGCGAGGTGGCGCCGAACACTTCTTCCTGCAGCTCGGTGTCAGCGAGGAAGTCCGCGGCCGCGGTGACGTAGAGCCCCGCCTGGCACGGATTCGCCGATTCACCAGCCTGGCCGCGGGCGATTTCGCGTACCTTGCTGTTGCTCGAAAGCCGACCCACGCCCTGCTGGTAGGCGTCGTGGATGCCCGGGGTGAGCATGGTCTGGGCGGCGCTGCCCTTGAGCGCATCGCCCGCGGCCTCGACGAAGGCGGATAGCTCAGGCCCCTTCACCGCAACCACCAGCCCGGGGTTGGTGCAGAACTGCCCGGCGCCCATGTTGAGCGAGGCGACGAAGCCCTCGGCGATCTGCGCCCCACGGGCACGTAACGCCTCCGGCAGCAGGAACACCGGGTTGATCGAACTCATCTCGGCGTAGACCGGGATCGGCTGCGGGCGGGCCTGGGCGGTCTTCATCAGCGCGGTGCCGCCGCCGCGGGAGCCGGTGAAGCCGACGGCTTGAATGCGCGGGTCGGCCACCAGCGCCTGGCCGATCTCGCGGCCCGAACCGAACAGCAGCGAGAACACGCCCTCCGGCAGGTCGCTCTTCTCGACGGCGCGCTGCACCGCACGACCCACCAGCTCCGAGGTGCCGGGATGGGCGGAGTGGCCCTTGACCACCACCGGGCAGCCGGCAGCCAGTGCCGAGGCGGTGTCGCCGCCGGCCACGCTGAAGGCCAGCGGGAAGTTCGAGGCGCCGAACACGGCGACGGGGCCGAGCGGAATGTGACGCTGGCGCAGGTCGGCGCGGGGCATCGGCTCACGCTCGGGCAGGGCTGGGTCGAGGCGTAGGTCGAGCCACTCGCCGGCGCGCACCACCGAGGCGAACAGGCGCAGCTGGCCGCAGGTACGGCCGCGCTCGCCCTCGAGGCGCGCCCGGGGCAGGCCGGTCTCGGCCATGGCGCGCTCGATCAGTTCGTCGCCGATGGCCTCGATCTCGGAGGCCGCGGTCTCGAGAAAGGCGGCGCGCGCTTCGAGGGTGGTCTCGCGGTAGCTGGCAAAGGCCGCCTCGGCGAGTTCGCAGGCGCGCTCGACCTCGGCCTTGCCGCCCCCTGCATAGGTGGGCGCGAGGGTCTCGCCGGTGGCGGGATTGACGGCGTTGATGGGCTGGGAACTGCCGCTGACGGCTTCGCGGCCGATCAGCATCTTGCCTTCCAGGGACATGTTGGGCTCCTGTCTTTCGGTATCGCATGGCCAGGAGAGCCGTCGGCCAGGCTTTCTGGTACTTAGGCTTCCTGGTACTTAGGCTTCCTGATACTTAGGCTTCCTGATACTTGGCATACATGGTTCGGGCGCGGTGGAGATGCTGGTACATCATTTCTCGCGCCGCTTGGGGGTCGCGGGCCAGGATTGCCTCGAGAATATAGGTGTGCTCTTCCTCGACCCGAGCGAGGTATTTGTCGGTGGCCGCGGTGTTGATCTCGATGCTCATCAGCTTGGCGCGGGGAATCACGCTCTGGCTGAGCTGCTCGTAGAACACCTTGAAGAAGGGATTCTTGGTGGCGGCGGCAATGGCATAGTGGAATTCATAGTCCTCCTCGCGAGCCTGTGACTTCGCCGCACGCGCCTCGATGAAGGCCCGGTGTTTGTCTTGCAGGATGCGACGATCCTCGTCGTCGTGCCGCTCGGCGGCCAGCGCCGCCGCTGCCGGTTCGAGATTGAGGCGCAGCTCGAGCACATGCAGGATGTCCTCGACGGTGGTCGGGCTGATGCGTTTCGCCGGCATCGCCTCGACGCTGGTCGAGCGCAGCACGGTGGTACCGACGCCGCGGCGGGTCTCGACCAACCCCAGCGACTTGAGATGCGTGATGGCCTCGCGGATCACCGTGCGGCTGACGCCGAAAGATTCGCACAAGCGGCTCTCGGTGGGCAGCTTCTCGCCCACCTTGACCTGCTCCTGAAGGATCAACGCTTCGAGCTGGTCGGCGACATGCAGGGAAAGGCTGCCTTCACGAGAAAGCTTCTGAATCTTGAGCGGTTTCAAGTCAGCCGTGATGTCGGATCTAGCGGCCATATCGCCATCCTATCGGTCGGATCATCGTTGTAAGTCTCGACGCCAGGCTTCGGTCATCGGTCGTCGGGGTGCCCGGACGTGGCAAAGGGCCCACCTTGGTAGATGACCGCCGGATCCGTGGGGTCGAGATTCGCATCGAGCGCTTCCATCTCCTCGCGCCAGGGCTCCGAGCTGTCCTTCGGCACCCAGCCGAGGAAGGCGGCCTTGCCGTTGTCCCACCAGCGTTCGGCATTGTTCGAGAATCCGTAGACCACGGTATAGGCCAACCGGGGCGTGACGAGGGCCCGCTCCACCAGGCTGACGAAATCCTCGGCGCTGAGCCAGATCGCCAGCTTACGCGTATCGGTCGGCTTGGGGTGGCACCAGCCGATGCGCACGCTGAGCGTCTCGATGCCGAACTTGTCATGGTACAGGCATGCCAGGTCCTCACCGAAACACTTGGTCACGCCGTAGAGCGAGTCGGGGCGATGCGGCACGTCGGTGTCGATCCGCTGCGTGCGCTCGTAATAGCCGGTGGTGTGGTTGGAACTGGCGAAGATCACCCGCGGCTTGCCGTGCCGACGCACCGCCTCGTAGAGGTTGTAGGTGCCGACGATGTTGGCCTGCAGCAGGCTCGCCCAGGGTTTCTCCACCGATACGCCACCCAGATGGATGATTGCGTCGCAGCCTTGGACCAGCTCACCCACCGCCTCGGCGTCGGCGAGATCGCACGGCATGAGCTCTTCGTGGCTGGCCGCTTCGCCGAGATCGGCGATGTCCGACAGCCGCACCGTGCGCGCCAGCTTCGCCAGATGGGGCCGGATAATGCGGCCCATGCCGCCGGCGGCTCCCGTTACCAACAGACGATCAATCATGCATTTTCCTCCTTCACGCAAATAAAGGGTTCAGAAGCCGTACAGGGCGGCGGGATTGTCGACCAGGATCCGGCGACGAGCCTCGGGCCCGGCCCAGCCGAGCAAGACGTCGAGCTGTTCGGCATCGTCGGGATAGTGCTCGCGCGGCACCCCGACATGCGGCCAGTTCGAGCCCCAGATCACGCGCTCGGGGGCATGGGCGATGACGCGCCAGGCGATGGCGCCCACGTCCTCGTAGCGCGGTCCGCCAGTCTCGCTGGTCTCATAGCCGCCACACAGCTTGAACCAGGCGTTACCGCGATCGAGCAGCCGCAGGATGGCGTCGACGCGGCGATCGTCCGCTGGCACCGGCGGCATGAACTTGCCGATATGGTCGATGATGTAGTCGCCCTCGAGGCGCCGCAGGCCGTCGAGGTAGTCGTCCAGATGCCGGCCGTTGAACTGCACCATCAGGTGCCAGCCCAGCGGACGTACCAGCCGCTCGACCGCATGCATGTCGGCGTGGGTCACGGCACCGCCAGGCAGGTTCATGATCCGGGCCCCGCGAACGCCCAGGGCATGCCATTCGCGCAGCGTGGCCTCGGCGGTGCCGGGGGCCACTGCCGCCACCCCGCGTGCCGTGTCGCTGCCCAGCTGTCCGAGGGCTTCGAGCAGCGCACCGTTGTCGAGCTGGTAGGCGTTGGACTGGGTGACCACCACCCGCTCCAGCCCCAGGCGCGCCTGCACCCGGCGGTAATCCTCGACTGTTGCCAGCTCGGCGATGTCGGGCCCGCCAGGCTGGGCTGCGAAGCCCGGCAGATAGAGGTGCATGTGGCAGTCGGTGGCGCCGGGCGGCGCGGCCAGCCTCGGCGGTGGACCGTCCAGCGGCCGGGTATTGTCGGGTATCGCTGTCACGTCCTTCATGCCTCCTGCAGGGCGAAACGGGCGAGCGCCTCGCGGTCGATCTCGATGCCGAGCCCGGGCCCGTGAGGTATCGTCACCACGCCGCGGTCATGCTCGATGGGGGTTTTCACCACCGCCTGACGGAAGGGGTTCTCGGTGCGGTCGAACTCGAGAATCGGCTCGATCGGATCGCGCCGCGGCGGATTGGGCAACAGCGCCGCCATGAACTGCAGGCTGGCGGCCAGGCACACCGCCGTGCCCCATACGTGCGGCACCAGGCGCACGCCGTGCAGCGCCGCCATGTCAGCCACCCGGCGGATCTCGGTGAATCCGCCGACGCCGCAGATGTCGGGCTGGACGATGTCCACGGCGCGGGTGGCAAGCGGCTCCTGCATGGCATAGCGGCCATGCCAGGTTTCACCACCGGCCACCGGAATCGGCTGGTCGGCACGCACCGCCCGATAGGCCGACACGTGCTCGGGCAGCACCGGCTCCTCGAACCAGTCGATGCCGAACTTTGCCGCCCGCCGGCCCACCTCGACGGCTTCTAGATAGTCGTAGCCGTGGTTGGCATCGATCATCAGGCGCATGTCGGGGCCGATCGACTCGCGCACCGCCTCGATGACGCGCAGGTCCTCCTCGACGTCGAAGCCGATCTTGATCTTGACCGCGTGAAAGCCTTCGCGACGGTAGCCCGCCACCTCGCGGGCGATGTCCTCCACGCGATCCACGCCTTCCCGGCGGAAGGAACCGGTGGCGTAGGCCCTTACGCTGTCACGGAAACGCCCGCCCAGCAGGGTCGAGATCGGCACCCCGAAGCGCTTGCCCTTGATGTCCCACAGGGCGATGTCGATGCCGCTCAGGGCGGTGACGGTCAGGCCGCGCTGGCCCTGGTCGCGCAGTCGGTTGTAAAGCTCCAGCCAGATCTTCTCGGTCTGCAGCGGGTCCTGGCCGATCAGCGCGGCGCTATAGGCCTTGACCACCGCGGCGTTGGGCTGGGCAGGCCCCAGGCACTCCCCCCAGCCAATGGTGCCGTCGTCGCAGACGATCTCGACCAGGCAGTGCTGGCGCCGGGCGAAGTGCATCGAGGCGCTCTCGAAGGTGGTATCGAGCACGTGGTCGAGAATATGGGTATGTACGGCTGCAATTTTCATCATCGAGTCCGTTACGGTTCGGTCGAAATTGTACTCAGCGGAACAGCGCCGGCAGCGACAGCGAGACGGCCGGCACGTAGGTCACCAGCATCAGGGCGACGAACAGGGCCAGGTAGAACGGCCAGATGGTGCGCACGGCCTGTTCGATCTTGATCTTGCCGATCACGCAGCCGACGAACAGGCAGGCTCCCACCGGCGGCGTGCACAGGCCTAGTCCCAGGTTCATCATCATGATGATGCCGAACTGGATCGGATCCATGCCGAACTGCATGGCCACTGGCAGGAAGATCGGTGTGCAGATCAGGATCAGCGCCGCCATGTCCATGATCATGCCGAGCACCAGCAGCAGCAGGTTGAGCAGCAGGAATATGACGATGGGCTTGTCGGAGAGCGCCAGCAGCATGTCGGTCAACAGCATCGGCACGTTGTAGAGCGCCAGCAGGTAGGAGAACGCCGAGGCGCAGCCGACCAGGATCATCACCAGCGCGGTGGTCTTCACCGACTGCATCACTGCCGCCTTGAACGAGGCCCAGCGCAGCTCGCGGTAGACCAGTGCCGTGACCACGATGGCGTAGATGGCACCGAAGGCCCCGGATTCGGTCACGGTGAGAATGCCCGACAGCACCCCGCCGACGATGATGACCGCCGTGAGCAGGCCCGGCAGGGCCGCGGCCAGGCTGATGATGAGTACGTCCCACCCCGGAAAAGTCTCGCCCTGGTAGCCGCGCTTCACCGCCACCAGATAGGCGGCCACGGCCAGCGTCAGGCACATCAGGATGCCCGGCACGATGCCGGCGATGAACAGCTGGGTGACCGAAATGCCGCCGCCGGCCGCCACGGCATAGAGAATCATGTTGTGGCTCGGCGGGATCACCACCCCGGCGACCGATGAGGTCACCGTGACGTTGACGGCATAGTCGGCATCGTAGCCCTTCTCCTTCATCACCGGCACCAGGATCGAGCCGAGCGCCGAGGTATCGGCCACGGCGGAGCCCGAGATTCCGCCGAACAGCATCGAGGAGCTGACATTGACGATGCCCAGGCCGCCACGCATCTTGCCCACTGCAGCGGACGCCAGGCGCACCAGGCGGGTGGAAATGCCGCCATGCAGCATCAGTTCGCCGGCGAAGATGAAGAACGGAATGGCCAGCAGCGAAAAGACCGAAATCCCCGACAGGATGCGCTGGAACGCCACGAACAGCGGCAGCCCCTCGTAGAGGAAGGCCGCTACCGCGGCGAGCCCAACGGCGAAGGCCACGGGCGCTCCTGCCAGCAAGCCGAGAAAGAAGAGTCCGAACAGAATGGCAAGGCCCATGTCAGTTGCCCTCGTTAGCGTCATTGGCAAAGAGCCGGGACACGATATTGGCCATGGAGAACAGAACGATAAGCACGCCGCAGATCACCAGGGGCGCGGCGCGCCAGCTCTCGGAGAGCCCGATCATCGGTATCGCCCGCTCGAGGTTGGTCATCACCAGCCCCCACCCCTGGTAGGTCATGAAAGCGCCGAAAGCCACCACGAAGAGATCGGCGACATAGCGGAAAATCGTTCTGAAGGGCTCGGGCATGCCTTCGCGGACGAAGTCGATGCTCAAGTGGGTGTTGCCCCTGACGCCTGCCGCCGCTCCCAGGCAGGTGATGTAGACCACCAGCACGAGCGATGCCTGCTCTACCCAGGTCGGGGTGTTGTTGAGCACATAGCGACCAAAGACCAGCCAGCCGAAGATGGCGATCAGGAAGACCAGCATGACGCCCGCCGCCGCCAGACAGGCGTTGGCCAGGCCATCCAGTATCTTGCTGGTGATTTTGTGCAGGCGGGGGAGCGTCACGGCAGCCTCGACATAGCTTCTCATGGCATTAGCCTCCTGCCCCCTTGGTGCACCTGGCACCAAGGGGGCATCGCAGCGAGACTCAGTTCGAGTTCCGGATGGCGTCGATCAGGCCTTCGAGGTCAGGGTTCTCTTCGATGAAAGCCGCGTAGACGGGCTCCATCTTCTCCTGGAAGGCTGCCTTGTCCTCCACCTCGTTGATCTCGATACCGGCATCCCTCACGATCTGTTGACTTGCCTGGGAGCCTTCTACCCACAGCTGGCGCTGCAACTCGGAGGCCTTGATCGCCTCCTCACGCACGATCTCCTGATCCTCCGGGGGCAGCGCCTCCCAGCTCGCCCTGGCGATGCACAGGCACTCGGGAATGATCAGGTGTTCGGTAAGGGAATAGTAGTCGACGGCTTCGTAATGGTTGCTGGACTCGAACGAGGGGTAGTTGTTCTCCGCACCGTCGAGCACGCCGGTCTTGAGTGCCTGATAGACCTCGCCGTAGGCCATCGGGGTGGCATTGCCGCCAAGCGCCTCGATCATGTCGACGTAGAGGTCGTTGTTCATGACCCGAATCTTCAGCCCCTGCACGTCATCGGGGGTTAGGATGGGACGTTCGGTGTTGTAGAGGCTACGGGCGCCGGAGTCGAACCAGGAGAGCGCGATCAGGTTCTTTTCCGCCAAGGCGTCGGCGAACTGCTGGCCGACCTCACCGTCCATCACCTCGTGCATATGATCGATGCTGCTGAAGATGAAGGGCAACGAGAGCACGTTGGTCTCCTTCACGATGGGGCCCATCGGTCCCATGTTGAAGTTGGCGAAATCCAGCGCGCCGTTACGGGTCTGCTCGATGGCATCGGGCTGATCGCCAAGCACGCCGTTGTTGTAGACCTGTACTTCGAGGCGCCCCTCGGTGCGCTCGGTGACGTTCTCGGCGAAGGCTTCCAGCGCTTCGGTATTGGGATATCCCGGCGGGTGGATGTTCCAGCCGCGCCAACTGTCGGCCTGAGCCGGCAGCGCCATGGTCACCAGGGTGGCGGAAGCGGCAATGGCATAGAACGTCTTGGTTGTTGAGGTTGTTTTCATGACGTGCTCCTCGCTGTTTTTCCAAGATATGAGCTTGCGTGGGTGGGGTTTACAACTGCTGAGCGATGCCGACGAGTTTTTCCAGTTGACTGCGCTCCTCCGAAGTGGGCATGACCAAAGGTGCCCTGACACTACCGGCCGGAAGGCCGATGATTTCTGCGCCCGCCTTTATCAGGCTGACGGCATAACCTGGCTTACGATCCCTGAGATCGACGAAGGGAATGAAGAAATCTTGAGTAATGCGCTTAACGACCTCGGCATTTCCCGCTCGCAGTTCCCGATAGAACTTGACGGCCATGTCCGGCACGAAGTTGAACACTGCGGATGAGTAGGTATTCACCCCGATGGCGAGATAGGCCTCGGCGAAAATCTCCGCAGTGGGCACGCCGCCCACGTAGACCAGCCGGTCGCCGATGGTCTTGATGATTCTGTTCAGCGCCTGGATGTCGCCCTTGCCATCCTTCAAGCCGATCAGGTTGGGACAGTTGTCGGCGAGGTGCCGGACCGCATCGACATCGAGTACACCGTTGCCGCGGTTGTAATAGATGATGTTGAGATCGGTCCAGTCGCAAATCTCGCGCGCATACTCGACGAGTCCGTCCTGTGGACATTCCGTCAGGTAGGGCGGCATCAGCAGGATGCCGTCGGCCCCCGCTTCTTCGGCTGCCTTGGCGAAGACCTTGCCGCTGGCGACGCTCAGGCCCGAGCTGGCGATGACCGGCAGCCTGCCAGCGACGGTTTCCACGGCCACACGAACCACATCGCGGTACTCGTCGAGCGAGAGGTTGAAGAACTCCCCCGTGCCGCCGGCGACGAAAACGGCCGAGATTTCATGGCTGATGAACCACTCCAGACGACGACGGTAACTGTCCGCATCGAATCGCCCCTCCTTATCGAAATCGGTAATGGGGAAAGACAGCAATCCATCGCCCAAGGCTTCCATCACGGCTGCTCTGGAAAACTTCACGGAGACATCCTCTTGTTCATGCATCGGCCCGTTGGAAGGCAACTTCGGTCCGGTGGGGTCCTTAGTTGTCATACATCATACAAATTAATCAGGAGAACGACCGTGCGCAAGCCAGTCATCGGCAATAGCGACTAAAGTTCAATCCGCTTCGTGGGGAAGAGATCCATCCAGGTCGCCGAAGCGATACTGCAGCAGTGACAGCGCCACCACTGGCGCGGTTTCGGTACGCAGGATGCGCGGGCCGAGGGAGAGCGGGGAAAAATCGCTGGCCATGGCGGCCTCGACTTCGCTGGCGGAAAGCCCCCCCTCGGGACCGATCAGCAGGGCTACGCCGCTGGGAGGCTCGCTGCGCTCGAGGGCACCCGCCGTGCCTGGGTGCAGCACCAGGCGCAGCGGCTCGCTGCGCTGGCCCAGCCACTCAGCCAGAGGCAAGGGAGGGTGTACGGTGGGTACCACGGCGCGGCCGCACTGTTCGCAGGCGCTGGCGGCGACCGCCTGCCAATGGGCGAGCTTCTTCGCCTCGCGCTCCCCCTTGAGACGCACGTCACCGTGCTCGGTGTAGAGCGGGGTGATGGCGGCGACGCCCAGCTCGACGGCCTTCTGGACGGCGTAGTCCATGCGATCGCCCTTGGAGATGGCCTGGCCCAGGTGCACCGGCAGGGGCGATTCACCGCGGCCCGGCGCGACGGCCTCGATGCGTGCCACGACCTGCTTGCGACCGGCCTCGACGAGCACCGCTCGGGCCTCCAGGCCGGCGCCGTCGAACAATCGCACCGGCGCGCCCTCGCCCAGGCGCAGCACCCGGGCCACGTGGCGGGCGGGCCCTTCGGGCAGAACGACATCGCCGCCGACGATGAAGTCGGCGGCGACGTGGATGCGCGGCCCCGTTGACACGTGATGCGCCCTTACTGGGTGGTCTGCTCACCCTGTTGCTGGGCCTGCTCGGCCTCGCGCTTCTTCTTCTGGGCGTAGATTGCCTCGAAGTTGACCGGCGCCAGCATCAGGGGCGGGAAGCCGCCGCGGTTGACCAGGTTGTCGACGCACTCGCGGGCGTAGGGGAACAGCACGTTGGGGCAGAAGGCGCCCAGGGTGTGCTCGAGCTGCGCGCCCTCGATGCCGCTGATGCGAAACAGGCCGGCCTGCTCGATCTCGGCCAGGAAGGAAGTGGTGCCCTCCTCGCTGTGGCGCACCTGGGCGGTGACCTTGATCGTCACCTCGTAGAGGTCCTCCCCCACCTTGCTGCTGCTGGTGTTCAGGTCCAGGCCGACCTTGGGCTTGAACGGCTGCTGGAAGACCGCCGGCGAGTTCGGCGCCTCGAAGGAGATGTCCTTGACGTAGATGCGCTGCACGGCGAACTGCAGCTGCTGCCGGTTCTGCTGGTCGGCAGCGGCCTGGTTGCCGCCGGCGGCGTTCTGGCTGTTCTCTTCGGCCATGGGAAAGGTTCCTTTTGCGTGCTTGCGTCTTGTGTATTGGCTATTTCTTGACCACCGGCAGACCGTCGGCCTGCCACTGCATCATGCCGCCTTTGAGCTTGTAGACCCGCGAGAAGCCGGCCTTGGCCAGTTTGGCCACGGTGATACCGGAGGCTTGGCCGCTCTTGCAGACCACGATAACCGGCTTGTCCTTGACCTTCTCGAGCTCGCCGACGCGCTCGTCGATGCGGCTTTGGGGAATATTGCGCGCGCCGGCGATATGGCCGGCCTTGAAATCGCCCGCCTCGCGGGTATCCAAGATCACCGCATCTTCGCGGTTGATCAACTGGGTCGCCTGGCTGGACGATACGCCGCTGGAGGCGCTGTTGCGGGCCTCGTAGGCGATCCAGGCGGTCAGCACCAGGAGGAAGGCACCCACCAGGAGCGGGTGATTCTGCACGAATTCGAACAGCTGATCGATCATGGATCCGGCACACTCTTGTTGCGAAATAGCGAGGACAACGATCGGGCAGGACACCCGAAAGGCGAGAGTATACACCATGCGGTCGCTTCCGCGGCATGACCCGCCGGCCATGCGCCGGGACCATGACGCTCGCCCGACCGTGCGTTATGATGCCGCAAGCCGATTCAAGTCGCGACCCCCGTCGTCCAGGCGCCTGTCCCGCGCGGCCCGAAATCGATGCCGGTGCTCGCTCCCGCGACATCGCCAGCCAGCCAGCCAGGCAGGGCGCGGACAGCCTCCCGGACGGCCAAACGTCGCGCCCACCACGTTCAAGAGGCCCGCGCCCCCATGACGACTCAGACCGTCCCCCGCCCCGTTGCCCTGATCATTCTCGATGGCTATGGCCACAACCCCGACCCTACCGATAATGCCGTGGCCGCAGCACGCACGCCCAACATGGACCGGCTGTGGCAGGAGCGTCCCCATGCGCTGCTGCATACCGACGGCAAGTACGTCGGCCTGCCCGAGGGGCAGATGGGCAATTCCGAAGTCGGCCACATGAACCTGGGGGCGGGCCGCGTGGTGTATCAGGAGCTCACCCGTATCTCCAAGGCGATCGAGGATGGCGACCTCGACACCATCGCCGAGCTGACCGATGCCATCGACGCCGCCGTGAGCGCGGGCCGTGCCGTACATCTGTTCGGCCTGCTCTCACCGGGCGGCGTGCACAGCCACGAGGACCACATCCTGGCCATGGCCGAGCTGGCCGCCCGGCGCGGCGCCCAGCGCATCTACGTACACGGTTTCCTCGACGGGCGAGACACCGCGCCGCGTAGCGCCCTGGCCTCCCTCGAGCGCACCAACGCCCGCCTCGCCGAGCTAGTCGGCGCCGACAACGGCTGCGTCGCCTCGATCATCGGCCGCTACTTCGCCATGGACCGCGACAACCGCTGGGACCGCGTCGAGAAGGCCTACCGGCTGCTCACCGAAGGCGTCGGCGAGTTCGAGGCCAGCAGTGCCGAAGAGGGCCTGCGCGCCGCCTACGAGCGCGGCGAGAACGACGAATTCGTCAGCGCCACCGTGGTACGCAACGGCGAGGGGCCGGCGACCATCGGCGACGGCGACGCTGCCATCTTCATGAACTTCCGCGCCGACCGTGCCCGTGAACTGACCCGCGCCTTCGTCGAGGAAGGTTTCAGCGGCTTCGAGCGCCGCGTACGTCCGGCGCTCGCCGGAGGCAGCCTGGTCACCCTGACCCAGTACGCCGCCGACATTCCCGCCCCGGCCGCCTTCCCGCCCGCCGACCTGAACGACACCTTGGGCGAAGTCATGGAGCAACGCGGCCTGACCCAGCTGCGTATCGCCGAGACCGAGAAGTACGCTCACGTGACCTTCTTCTTCTCGGGTGGCCGCGAGGCCGAGTTCGAGGGTGAGACCCGCGTGCTGGTGCCCTCGCCCCAGGACGTCAAGACCTACGACGAGAAGCCCGAGATGAGTGCCGTGGAGGTGACCGACCGCCTGGTGGAGGCGATCGACTCGGGCCATTACGATCTGATCGTGTGCAACTATGCCAACGGCGACATGGTCGGACATAGCGGCGACTTCGACGCCGCGGTCAAGGCCATCGAGGCGGTAGACGCCTGCGTCGGCCGCGTGGTGGAGGCGATCCAGCGTGCCGGGGGCGCCTGCCTGATCACCGCCGATCATGGCAACGCCGAGCAGATGGTCAACCCCGACACCGGCGTGGCCCAGACCGCCCATACCACCTTCGAGGTGCCGCTGATCTACGTCGGCCCTCGCTCGGTGAAGCTGCTCGACGATGGCCGCCTGTGCGACATCGCGCCGACCCTGCTGACCATGATGGAGCAGCCGATTCCCGAGGAAATGACCGGCCGGGTGCTGATAGAACCGGCTTGACCAGCGCTTGCGAGCCCATGCAACCATGAGTCGGACCCGGTGGCGACACCCACTGAGAGCCCTGTTGGTGACTCTCGCCATGCTGCCGGGGCTGATCGGAGCCAGTGCGCAGGCCCAGCCCAGCGAGCGGGAGGCCCGCGAGCGACTTGATGCCATCGGCAGCGAGATCCAGGCGCTCAATCATCGTCTTGGCCAGACGCGGCAGGCCCAGGACGAGGCCTCCCGAGCGCTGCGTGAGGTCGAGACCGCCCTGGCTGAAACCCACCGCCGGCTGGACGCTATCCAGGCCGATCGTCGCCGCCTGGCCGATGAAATGGCTGCCCTCGACGCCGCTCGCGACACGCTGCAGGCGGAACGGGCCGAACAGGTCGAGGCGCTCAACGTGCAACTGGATGCGCTCTATCGCCTGGGCCTCACCCCGCAGCTCAAGCTGCTGCTCAACCAGGACGACCCTGCCCGGCTCGATCGGCTGCAGACCTATCTCAACCACCTGGCCCGCGCCCGTAACGCGCGGCTCGACGAGATCGCCCGCCTCGACGCCGAGCTGGCCGAGAATCGCCGCGAGCAGCGGCACCGCGGCGAGCGGCTGGACGGCCTGGCCGAGGAACTGGCCGAGCGCAGCAGCGAGCTGGCCGAGCGTATGGCCGAGCGCGAGCGCCTGGTGGCGGAGCTGGACGCACGCTACAGCGACGAGCAGTCGCGGCTGGCGCGTCTCGATCAGGACCGCAGCGAAGCGGAACGGGTACTCGAGCGGGTACGCGAGGAACTAGCCCGGCTGGAGCGCCCACCGCCCTCCACCGCCATCGAACGCACCCGGGGCGACCTGCCCTGGCCGGTTCAGGGCAATGTCGCTGCGGGCTACCAGCGCGGCGACGGGGTGCACTACAACGGCATGCTGATCGAGGCTCGTGCGGGAACCCCCGTCGAGGCGGTACACGCCGGGCGAGTGGTGTTTTCCGACTGGATGCGTGGCTTCGGCAACCTGTTGATCATCGACCATGGCGACAACATCATGACCCTCTATGCCCATTTGCAGCATTTCGGCGTCGAGGTCGGCCAGGCCGTCTCGCGCGGCGAGGCTATCGCCACGGTAGGCAACAGCGGCGGTCACGGCACGCCGGCACTCTACTTCGAAGTTCGCCGCAACGGCGACCCCATCGACCCTCAGGCATGGATCGCACGAAGATGACGAGAGAGATTTCACAAGCCCCAAGCCACGGGATATGCTGGACAGCCTCGCCTCGAAACCGCGGAGTTCGCATGTCCTCACGCCTTGTCCGCCTCCTGCCCGCACCACGACGCCTGCTGGCGGCGCTGCTGCCGATGACGCTGTTGGCCCTGCCCCTCATGCCCGTCCCCGCCGATGCGCAGGACGAGCCGGCGGTGAACGAGCTACCGCTCGAGGACATCCAGACCTTTGCCGAAGTGTTCGAGCGCATCAAGCGCGCCTACGTGGAGGAGGTCGACGACAGCACCCTGCTGCGCAACGCCATGCGCGGCATGCTCAGCGAACTCGACCCGCACTCCGCCTATCTCGACAGCGAGGAGTTCCAGAGCCTGCGCGAGTCCACCGAGGGGGAATTCGGCGGCATCGGCATCGAGGTTGGCCTCGAGGAGGGCCGCCTGACCGTCATCACGCCGATCGACGATACCCCGGCATCGCGCGCCGGGGTGCAGGCGCGCGACATCATTCTGGCGATCGACGACACCCCCACCGAGCGACTCTCGCTGCAGGAGGCGGTGACCCTGATGCGCGGCGAGCCGGGCAGCGAGATCCACCTGACCCTCCAGCGCAGCGGCGTGGAGGCCCCTGTCGAGGTCACGCTTACGCGAGAAATCATCCGCACCGAGAGCGTGCGCAGCGAATTGCTGGAACCGGGCTACGGTTACCTGCGGGTGAGCCAGTTCCAGAACCGCACCGGCGAACAGGTCAACGACGCCATCCGCCAGTTGGAGCGCAACGCACCGCTGCAGGGCCTGATTCTCGATCTGCGCAACAATCCCGGCGGCGTTCTACAGGCTGCCGTGGCGGTGGCCGACGCTTTCCTCGACAGCGGTCTGGTGGTCTACACCGAAGGGCGCCTGCCGGACACCGAGATGCGCTTCTCCGCCAGTCGCGAGACGGCAGCGCCCGACGTGCCGCTGGTGGTCCTGATCAATGGCGGCAGTGCTTCCGCCGCGGAGATCGTCGCCGGTGCGCTGCAGGATCAGCGCCGCGGTGTGATCATGGGCACCGAGAGCTTCGGCAAGGGGTCGGTGCAGCAGGTCCTGCCTCTGGGCAACGGCGAGGGCCTGAAGCTGACCACCGCGCTCTACTACACGCCCAACGGGCGCTCGATCCAGGCCCTGGGCATCGAGCCCGATGTGACCGTGGTACGCGGCCGTATCGAGGTGACCGAGAGCAGCCGACAGCTGCGCGAGGCCGACCTGGAGGGGCATCTGCGCTCGAGCGGCGAGCCGCGTACCTCCAGCGAGAGGTCCGCCCGACTGCGCGAGGACTACCAGCTCGGCGAGGCACTCAACCTGCTCAAGGCACTGAACGTGCTGGAACGTCGCCAGGGTTAAGGCATGGTGTGTTCCGGCCCTCAACCCGGGCCGGGACACATCTCAGCGACAGGAGGCCGGCAGGCGGCCGCGCTCGCCGACCGCTTGGCGCATCAGCAGTCGCTTGACCGGCGCCAGCCGGTCGACGCCGGCAAGACCCAGGTTGCGCGTCAGGGTAACCATTGGGTGGCGCGTGCCGAACAGCAGGCGAAAGCCGTCCATCAGCGCCAGCATCGCCGCGTTGTCACCGCGGCGCCGGCGCGCGTAGCGCTCGAGCATGCGTGGCTCGCCCAGACCGATGCCACGGCGCCGCGCCTCGAAAAGCTCTTCTGCCAGCACCGCCACGTCCATCAGCCCCAGGTTGACGCCTTGGCCGGCCAGCGGGTGGATACTGTGGGCCGCATCGCCCACCAGGGCAAAGCCCGGCTGCACGTAGTGCTCGGCATGGCGCTGGGTCAGCGGCACCGCCAAGGCCCGGTCGACGACCTTGACCGCCCCCAGGCGGGCTTCGAAGGCGGCTTCCAGTTCGCGGCCCAACGCTGCAGGGGCCAGTGCCGTCAACCGCTCGGCCTCTGCGGGCGTGGTCGACCAGACGATCGAACAGTAGCGCTCGTCGCCCTCCACCGTCAGCGGCAGGAACGCCAGTGGGCCGGTAGCGAGGAAGACCTGGCGCGCCACGCCGCCGTGCCCGTGCTCGGTACGCACAGTAGTCACCACGGCCACGTGGCCGGTGTCTCGCTCCTTCACCTCGATGCCGGCCAGCTCGCGCAGCGGCGAGCGTGCGCCATCGGCTGCCACCACCAGCGGTGCCGACAGCCGGCGGCCATCCTCGAGCACCACGGCGCGCCCCGCCTTCTCCACGTCCAGGCCAATCACCCGTGCGCACAGATGCACGGCGACCGAGGGCAATTCGGCCAGGCGCCTCTCGAGGGCGGCCAGGATCACGTCGTTCTCGACGATATGGCCGAGCATCGGCACCCCGGCCTGCTCCGCCGAGAAGTTCACTTCACCACTGCCTTCACCGTCCCAGACCTGCATGAAGCGGTAGGGCGTCACCCGGCGCGCCGCCATCCACGGCCAGGCCTCCAAGCCGTCGAGCAGACGCTGGGAAACCGGCGTCAGGGCGCTGACGCGCATCGCCGGCGGACCTCTTCCCACGTCGTCGGCCGCCAGCGGCGCGGGACGCGGGTCGAGCAGGGCCACGGCGACCCCGGCCCGGCCCAGCAGAGCTGCCAGCGCAGCGCCCACCATGCCACCGCCCACCACGATGACCTCGTATTGCGTTGTCGGCTGCTTGGCCGTGTTCGTCATGCGTCACTCTCTCGCTCTCGGCCACCCGCAGGCGGCGGGTTCGGCCTGTGGTCCGGACGCTGCCTCAACGTTCCAGCCCCATGGCCCGGCGTGCCAGGCCGCGGCGCAGCGGACCCAGCAGGTTGAGCCCCACCAGTCCCGCCGCTCGGGCGTGCGCCAGCAGGCCGTTATCGATGCCGAACAGTCGCACCAGGCCGTCGCTGAAGCGAATCACCTGATGTCGGTCGACGATGCGCCTGGCCTCGAAGTCGCGCAGCGTCAGCATACCGCCGAGCGGCTCGCCGCCGGTCAGCGCCAGCTCCAGTGCGGCCGCCAGGTCGGTCACGCCGCGCAGCGCCAGATTGAAGCCCTGGCCTGCGACGGGATGCAGCGAATGGGCAGCGTTTCCCAGCACCGCCAGCCCCGGCCGGATGGTTTCCCGGGCGGTGACCAGTGTCAGCGGATAGGCGTGGCGACTGCCGATGCGACGGAAGCGACCCGCACGATCGCCAAAGGCTTGCTGCAATTCGGCCAGGAAGTCGCCGTCGCTCAGCGCCAGGCGGGGCTTCTCGCGCCCTGCGGGGTGGGTCCAGACCAGCGCCATCTGCTGTCCCGGCAGCGGCAGCAGCGCAATCGGCCCCTCACGGGTGAAGCGCTCGTAGGCGACACCGTCGTGGGGCCGGCTCATCTCGACATTGGCTATCAAGGCCACCTGATCGTAGGGCGCCGCGTCACTAGCGATGCCCAACTGCTCCTTGAGCCCCGAGCGGCCGCCGTCGGCCAGCACCGTCAGTCCGGCCCGCAGCGTACAGCCATCGGAGAGGGCGAGTCGATAGCCTTCTGCCTCGGGGGTGATCGCCTCGACGCTGGCGGGGCAGTGCCAATCGATGGGCAGTTCGGTCAAGCGTCGGTGCATGACGCGCCCCATCCAGGCGTTAGGGACGACGTAGCCCAGCGCCGGCTGGCCGAGCTCGGCGGCGGTAAGCCGGGTCACGCCCAGCCGGCCTCTCTCGCTGACGTGAATGAGCTGGATGGCTGCCGCCTGCTCGGCCATCGCCGGCCACAGTCCCATGGCACGAAAGCGCTCCGCCGAGCCTTGGGCGATGGCACTGGAGCGGGCATCGAAGCTGGGCTGCCAGGGCGCCGCCACGCTGTCGAGGACAGGCGCGGCCTCGATCACTGCCACCGACAGGCCATGACGCTCGATCAGCGGCGCCAGGACACAGCCCAGGCTGGCCCCCACCAGACCGCCGCCGACGATGGCGATGTCGACTTGGCGGCTAACAGGTGTCTGCATGGCGAGAGCCTATGCTATGAATGTAAATAATGTAGTGTAAATTACGTAATAACATGGAAAGCCGATACCTCAGTGGTTACTTGCTGGCCAACAGGGTCTCGATATCTGCCACTCGCTTGGGCACATCGGCAGTCAGCACCTCATGCCCCTCGGCGGTTACCGCCACGTCATCCTCGATGCGAATACCGATACCGCGAAACTCGGGAGCGATGTCATCGTCGATCGGGATATACAGGCCGGGCTCCACCGTAAGCACCATGCCCGGCGCCAGCGGGCGTGGCGCTCCCTCGCGGCGATACTCGCCCACGTCGTGCACATCGAGTCCCAGCCAGTGCGAGGTCGAGTGCAGGTAGAAGCGCTTGTAGCTCTCATCCTCGATGCGCGCCTCGACCTCGCCTTGCAGCAGCCCCAGATGGATCAAGCCGACAGTGAGATCGCGCACCACGCCGTCATGGATTTCGGCCAGCGTGGCCCCGGGACGAACCGCCGCCACGGCACGCTCCTGAGCCGCCAGCACCACCTCGTAGAGCGCACGCTGGGCGTCGCTGAAGCGGCCACCGACGGGAAAAGTGCGGGTGATGTCTCCGGCATACAGCTCGAACTCGGCCCCGGCATCGATCAACACCAGCTCGCCCTCGCGTAACGGCTTGTTATTCTCGATGTAGTGCAGCACACAAGCATTGGCGCCGCCACCCACGATGCTGGCGTAGGCCGGCCCGCTGCCGCCGTGCCAGCGAAACTCGTGCTCGAGCTCCGCCTGCAGGTGAAATTCGGCCAGACCGGGTCGGGAGACACGCATCGCGCGCCGGTGCGCCAGCGCCGAGATCCGTGCCGCATGGCGCATCAGGGCGAGCTCGCCGTCACTCTTGAACAGTCGCTGCTCGTGCAGCAGCGGTGCCAGGTCGGCATAGCTGCGCGGCGGACGAGCCCCGCGCCGCACCCGCGCCGCCAAGCGCCCCCTCACATCATCGGCCAGCGCCATGGCCTCGACATCGTCGAGCATCAGGTAGAGCGTCGTGCGCCCATCGAGCAGCGCCTCCAGGCGTGCGTCGCGCTCGCCGTTCTCGTAGGCCTGATCGACGCCATGCTCGCGCACGGCCCCCTCGGCCCCCAGACGTATGCCGGTCCAGGCCTCCAGGCTCGGGTCGCGCTCCTGGCAGAACAGCACGCTCTCGCCTTCGATACGCCCCGGCAACAGCAGCAGCAGGGCGTCGGGCTCGGGAAAGCCGGTCAAATAGTGGAAGTCACTGTTCTGGCGGAAGGGGTAGTCGCTGTCGCGAGAGCGGGTGACGAGCCCGGCTCCGGGCAGCAGCACGGCGCTGTCCGGCGGCAACTGCCGCATCAGCGCCGCCCGGCGGGCACGGTATTCCTCATTGCCGATTGGCGCAGGCCGGGGGAGGGGATCGGGTAGCATCATGGCTCCTTGCGAGCTAAGGAAAAGGAAAAGGCGGGCATCAATGCTGCGTAGGCTCGCCGGGCTCCACCTGCGGCTGGCCCGGGTGCTGTTCGGTATAGAGCAGCATGGCCGCCATGCGGGCATGCTCGGTCAGCGCGAAGAGGTCGTTCTCGTTTTCGGCACTGTCGTCGATGTCGGTCTCCATATCGCCCAGCGCCCCGAGATCGTCGATCGCTTCACGCAGCGCCTGCGACCAGCCCTGTCGCGGCGTGTCGCCGGTATCCTCGATCACCTCGAGGAAGCCGAGCGTCCACTCCTGCAGCCCTCGGGCACGCTCGGCCAGCGAAAACAGGTCGTCGGGCAGCAACGGTTCATAGTTGAGGGCACTATCGGCGAGCGCATCCAGCGTCTGGCGACGCCAGGCCAGCAGCGTCTCGGCGCTCTCGCGATCGCGAGGCTGCTCGACGCCGAGCCCATGACAGACCTCTTCCAGCCAGGCCTCGGCGGTGAGATCGTGGAGCGCCAGCTCGGCACACAGCCGACCGTCGAGAAAGGCCGGCGACTGCATGCTGCCATGGGAAAGGAACAGGTCGGCGATGGTGGAAAAGTCCGGACGATCGTCGCTCAGTGACATGCAGAACCCCTAGTCGATTTGCCGTGAGTTGCCTCCCGCAGGCCGCGCTGCGTTGACCGCCTGCGAAGGGCTCTCTTATAGTGAATGACTGAATTGATGTGTCTTGTTTCACCGGATGTTAACGCATCGGGCCAACAAGCCGACACCGGAGCCCGCCATGAGCGACGATGCCACTCGCCCCACCGCACAGGTGACCCTGCTGGGCCGACACTACGTGTTCGCCTGCAATCCCGGCGAAGAGCGAAAGCTGGAGCGGGCCGCCCGCTATCTCGACCGGGCCATGCAGGGGATTCACTCCCAGAATAACCTGCTTGGCAGCGAACGCGTGGCGCTCATGGCCGCCCTCAACATCACCCATGAACTGCTCGAAGTGTTGGATACCCGACGCAGCGAGGAGCAGCAGCTCGACCGGCTGAGCGAACGCCTGGAACAGGCCATGGCGGGCGCGGTGCCGAGTCACCCAACTCCCGCCGAATGACATTGGACCCGCCCGTGAGCTCTGATAGGATGAGGGTGTTCCCTGGGGTGTTGGCCAGTCGTTAAAGTCCCTCGAGCCTATGAGCAATACCCAGGGCGGCCATTGGCTAGCCGGACCCGTGTGCATGTCCGTGCGTCGGAAAGCCTGACGGTTCGGCTGCGGCCACCCACCTTGAACCAAGGGTTCAAGGGCCAGAACGACAGCGGCACTCTGGGGAACTCTACCGAATATGCATGCCCTGCAAGACGCTCTCGTCTCCGAGACCTTCTCTTCCCGGCGTCAGCTGCGCCAGGAACTTCGGCGGCGGCGGCGTGCGCTGAGTCCGCGCCAACGCCAACAGGCCGACCGTGCCCTGTGCCGGCGCCTGCGCCAGCTGCCGGAGGTCCGCCGTGCCAGGCGCGTGGCGCTCTACCTGCCCAACGATGGCGAGATCGATCCCCGGCCGCTGATCCCCTGGCTGACCCGCCGCGGCGTCCGTGTCTACCTTCCCGTACTCAAGCCGCTGTCGGACAACAGTCTGTGGTTCGTGCACTATCACCCCGGCACGCCCATGCGGCGTAACCGCTTCGGCATTCCCGAGCCGCAGACACGCCATGGTGCCCACCGGGCCAGACGGATGGCGGCCTGGGCGCTGGACCTGATCCTGCTGCCATTGGTGGGCTTCGACGACCGGGGCCAGCGCATGGGCATGGGCGGCGGCTTCTACGACCGCAGCCTCGCCTTCACCCGACGCCCCGGGCCGCGCCCCACGCTGATAGGGCTGGCCCACGATTGCCAGCGGGTAGACCGCCTGCCCGTCGCCCCCTGGGACGTACCGCTGGATGCCATCGTCAGCGACGGGCGGCTCGTACGCCCCTGACCCGGGGCCGCAGCAAATAAAAAACCGGCCGAAGCCTCGCTTCGACCGGTTCTCATTTTGTCTGATCATGGCACTGTTTGCCGACTCAGCCGCCTGCCAGCGCCTGGGCATAGCCAGTGACCACCACACCGATGCCAAACGCCAGCACCAGTGCCATGACCAGATCGGGCTTACGCTTCATTGTTACCTGCTCCTGACGTTCCCGTTATTGAACCTCGTCGCAGGAAGCCCGCGACAGCGCCGACTATAGGGCTTGTCACGGGTTGAAGACAACTGGTTCATGCTTCGATTACATAACGAAACTCAAGCCAATTCCCGCCTTTGGCGTAAGTTACCACTTACCAACACGCAACCCCCTCTCGGGTTCAGGCCATGAACAGGCGGTAGGCGTCGTTGTCGGACTCCTTCCAGTAGCGATAGCCGATCTCGTCAAAATACTCCTCGACGTGTGAGCGATCCCCGTTGGGAACCTGCATGCCGACCAGCACGCGACCGAAGGCAGCGCCATGATTGCGATAGTGGAACAGCGAGATGTTCCAGTCCTGGGGCAAGTGGGTGAGGAAATTCATCAAGGCCCCGGGGCGCTCGGGAAATTCGAAGCGATAGACCTCCTCGTCGAAGTGTTCCTTGGGGCGCCCGCCGCCGAGATGTCGGATATGCAGCTTGGCCAGCTCATTGTCGGTGAGGTCGACTACCGGGTAGCCGGCCTCGAGCAGTTTGTCGATCACCGCCTGACGATCATCGCCACCCGGCTTCACCTGAACGCCGACGAAGATATGCGCCTCTTCGGGATCGGCATAGCGGTAGTTGAACTCGGTGACCATGCGCTTGCCGATGGTGCGGCAGAACTTCTTGAAGCTGCCGGGACGCTCGGGGATGGTCACGGCCAGGATCGCCTCGCGCTGCTCGCCGAGTTCGGTGCGCTCGGCGATGTGCTGCAAGCGGTCGAAGTTGGTATTGGCGCCGGAATTGATGCACAGCAGGGTCTGGCCCTCGACGCCGGTCTGCTGGACGTACTTCTTGAGGCCGGCGAGCGACAGCGCCCCCGAAGTCTCCGATACCGCACGGGTATCGTCGAAGATGTCCTTGACCGCCGCGCACATCTCGTCGGCGTTGACGGTGATGACGTCGTCGACCAGGTCACGCACGATCTTGAACGGCACCTTGCCGATCTGCGCCACCGCCACGCCCTCGGCAAACACGCCGACCTGGTCGAGCGATACGCGCTTGCCGGCCGCAAGCGCCGCCTTGAGGCAGGCGCTGTCCTCGGCCTCGACGCCGATCACCTTGATGTCGGGTCGCAGGTACTTGACGTAAGCCGCTACGCCGGCAATCAGTCCGCCGCCGCCTACCGGCACGAAGATGGCATCCAGCGGCCCGCTGTGCTGACGCAGGATTTCCATGGCCACGGTACCCTGTCCGGCGATCACGTCGATGTCGTCGAAGGGGGGAATGTAAGTGTAACCGTGCTCGGCGATCAGTTCCTGGGCGTGCTCGGCGGCGGCAGCGAAGGCGTCGCCCCTGAGCACGACCTTGGCTCCGCGGGCCCGTACCGCCTGGACCTTGATCTCCGGCGTGATGCGCGGCATGACGATCACCGCCTTGACGCCCATCAGCTTGGCCGCCATGGCAAGTCCCTGGGCATGGTTGCCGGCCGAGGCGGCGATCACGCCCTTGGCCTTCTGCTCCTCGGAGAGCTGCGCCATCTTGTTGTAGGCGCCGCGAATCTTGAAGGAATAGACGGGCTGCAGGTCCTCGCGCTTGATCAGAATCTGGTTGTTGAAGCGCCGTGAAAGGAAGGGGGCAGGTGAGATCGGCGTTTCACGAGCGGCTTCGTAGACATGAGCCTGGAGGATCTTCTTGACGGTAGCTTCGAGCATCCTAATGTCCCGGAAGGAAGTGGCGCAGAGGAGCGGCAGCGTCTGCTGCATTGCAGAGAACCCCTATAGGTAGCATCTCTGCGACCTCGCCGTCCAGCTAAGGAAACACTGCACAAATGCCTGTGCGAGCGAATCGCTGCGTTGCGCGGTGCTCGGAATCCTCACATATACCCCATATGCTCCGGTTCCTGTGCTCCGTGCGCCTTGCGCTTCATCTCGCTCGCCGATTTTTTCAGCATTTCCCTGACACGTCGGCAAGAAAGGCTGCCTGGCCTATAATGGCGCGGCACCCGCCACTCAGAGATGCGAGCACGACATGACCCAGGATGAACTGAAGGACGCCGTGGCCGCCGCCGCCATCGCGGAAATCGAATCGAAACTCGAGCGCGACACCATCCTTGGCATCGGCACCGGCTCTACCGCCAACCTGTTCATCGACCGCCTCGCTCGGCTACGCCACGATTTCAAGGGCGCCGTGGCCAGCTCGGAGGCCAGCGCCGAGCGCCTGCGGAGCCACGGCATCGAGGTGTTCGAACTCAACAGTGTGGGTACGGTACCCTTTTACATCGATGGCGCAGACGAAGTGAACGCTCACTTACACATGATCAAGGGCGGCGGAGCCGCGCTGACCCGCGAGAAGATCGTGGCAGCCTGTGCCGAGCGTTTCATTTGCATCGCCGATGGCTCGAAGAGGGTCGAGCGCCTCGGCAACTTCCCGCTGCCGGTGGAGGTGATTCCCATGGCCCGCTCCTATGTCGCGCGCGAACTGGTCAAGCTGGGTGCCGACCCGGTCTACCGCGCAGGGGTGGTGACCGACAACGGCAACCAGATCATCGACTGCTACGAATTCATGATCGACGACCCGGTAGGCATGGAGGCACGCCTCAACGCCATCGTCGGCGTGGTCACCAACGGCTTGTTCGCCGCCCGCGGTGCCGACGTGCTGCTGCTGGGTACCGAGCAGGGGGTGGAGCGCCTGACCCCCGCCTGATCGCCGTCAGACGGTGAGTGGAGGCTCACTTACCGGGCAGCAGGCGTTCCAACCCGGTTAGGGTGAGTGCCAGCGCACCGCGATTGGCCGCCACAACCGCCAGGCCGGCCTCGGCCAGGCGGTGGCGCTCGGCCTCGTCGAGGAACAGGGTGACCAGGGTATCAGCCAGTGACATGCTGTCGGCCACCTCGACCAGCGCGCCACCCTGGCGCAGGGTCTCGGCGATGTCGGCGAAGTTGGCAAGCTCCGGCCCGGTCAGCACCGGCACGCCCATGGCCGCCGGCTCGAGCAGGTTATGCCCACCGACCGGCACCAGGCTGCCGCCGACGAAAGCCAGATCGGCAGCGCCGTAGAGCGTGAGCAGCTCGCCCATGGTGTCGCCCAGGTAGACGGCGGTACGCTCGTCGGGCCATTCGCCCAGCGAGCGCCGTGCCAGCCTCATGCCAAATTCCCGGGTGAGCTCGGCCACCGCCTCGAAGCGCTGCGGATGGCGCGGTACCAGAATCAGCAGGGCGTTGGGATAAGACTGGCGCAGGCGCGCATGAGCCTCCAGCAGCTGCCGGTCTTCGCCGGGGTGAGTGGAGCCGGCCACCCACACGGGGCGCGAGCCGAGGCGTGTGCACAAGCGCTTGCTCGCCTCGCTCGCTGCGTCATCCGGGGTCAGGTCGTACTTGAGCGACCCCACCACGTCGATTCGCGTGGTCGGCATGCCCAGTGCACGAAAGCGCTCGGCGTCGCCGCGCGACTTGGCGGCCAGCCAATCGAGCTGCCCCAGGGCCGTCGCCATCAACGGACGCAGGCGACGGTAGCCACGAAAAGCCCTGGGTGACAGCCGCCCGTTGACCACCGCCGTGGGCACGCCATGGCGACGACATGCCGCCAACAGGTTGGGCCAGATCTCGGTCTCGAAGAAGAGGGCGAGCGAAGGCGACAGCCTTGCAACGAAACGCCGCGCGGCCCCCGGATAGTCGAGCGGCACGAAGTGGTGCTGCAATCGCTCGGGCTGGCCGGCCTGACGCCGCGCTGCCATCAGCGCGCGCACCCGCTCGGCGCCGGTAGCGGTCATGGTGGTGACCACGAGATCATGCTGGGGATAGTGCGCCAGCAGCGCCTCGATCAGCGGGCGGGCGGCCTGCACCTCGCCTACCGAGGCACAGTGCAACCACAGGCGGGGCGCAGCCGCAGACGGGCGCGCTATCAACCCGAGCCGCTCCCGACGCAGGTTAGTGTGCGCATGCTCACGCCAGACACGCCGCCAGACCAGGGGCGACAGCAGATAGAGCGCCCCCGAGTAGAGCCAGCGGGGCCAGTGCCCGGACATTGCCCTCATCAGCTTTCGCGGTCGAGGATGGTGGCGATCATGGCGGTGGTGGAAACCCCGTCCTCGAAGCCCAGCACCTTCACCTCTCCTCCAGCGGCGCGCACCGCTTCGCCGCCGGCAATGTCCTCGACGCGGTAGTCGCCGCCCTTGACCAGCACGTCAGGCAGCACTGCCTCGATCAGCCGCTGCGGGGTGTCCTCGCTGAACGGCACCACCCAGTCCACCGCGCCGAGGCCGGCCAGCACCTGCATGCGCCGGGCGAGCGGGTTGATCGGGCGCCTGGGGCCCTTGAGCCGGCCGATGGAGGCGTCGTCGTTAACCGCGACCACCAGCCGGTCGCCGAGCTGGCGAGCGTGCTCCAGGTAAGCCACGTGACCGGCGTGCAGGATGTCGAAGCAGCCGTTGGTCATGACGACCCGTTCGCCGCGCAGCTGGGCGGCGCGCACCGCCTCGACCAGCGGCGCCTCGCCGATGACGCCGAATTCCGCCAGCTTGTCGCCATGCACCGCAGTGTAGAGTTCGGCAATCGACAGCGTGGCGGTACCGGGCTTGGCCACCACCAGACCGGCCGCCAGGTTGGCCAGGGTCATGGCCTCGGGAAAGCCATGGCCGGCTGCCAGTGCCAGCCCCAGCACGCCGATCACGGTGTCGCCGGCCCCAGTGACGTCGAACACTTCACGCGCCCGGGTCGGCAGGTGCAGCGGCTCGTGATCGCCACGAATCAGGGTCATGCCCTTTTCGCTTCGGGTGATCAGCAGCGCTTCGAGCTCGAGCTCCGCGCACAGCGCCGCGCCCTTGGCGGCCAGTTCATCGTCGCTTCGGCAGTGACCCACGACCGCCTCGAATTCGGCCAGATTGGGCGTGATCACGCTGGCGCCGCGGTACTTGCCGAAGTCGCTGCCCTTGGGGTCGATCAGCACCCGCTTGCCGGCGCCGCGCACCAGCGCGATCAGCTCCTCGACTCGATTGAGGGTCCCCTTGCCGTAATCGGAGAGAATGACCAGATCACAGTCGGGAAGCCCCTGCTCGACCCGCGCCAGCAACCCGTGGGTATCGAGCTCCTCGAGTCCTTCTTCGAAGTCGAGGCGAATCAGCTGCTGGTTGCGACTCATCACGCGCAGCTTGGTGATGGTGGGAATCCCCGGGCTGCTCTCGAAATAGGTCTCGACGCCGGCAGCCTGCATGCGCTCGACCAGGCGGCGGGCATTGTCGTCGTCGCCGACCATGCCGCTCAGCGCGGCATGTGCACCCAGGGAGGCGATGTTGAGCGCCACGTTGGCCGCTCCGCCGGGGCGGTCCTCACTCTCCTCCACCCGCACCACCGGCACCGGGGCTTCCGGTGAGATGCGCGACGTGGCGCCTTGCCAGTAGCGATCGAGCATCACGTCGCCCACCACCAGCACGTGCGCCTGCTCCAGCGCGGTCAGGTCAAGCTTCATCGGGTCGTTCCTCTTCCTTGCGGTCGTCCGAACGCGTCAACAGCGCATCGAGCCGCTGGACGACGTCGTCGATGCGAATCAGTGACATGGCATCGGGGTGGCGCACACGCTGGCCCCAGGTGATCTCGTCGGGCTCACGGTGCAGGTAGGCGCGCACGGCATCGGGGTAGCGGTTTACCACGAAATCGCGCCAACGATAGGGTGCCGCGCGATCCGGGTTGGTCGTGGCGAACAGGCCCACCACCGGCGTGCCCATGGCGTTGGCCATGTGCACCGGCCCGGAGTCCGGCGCGATTGCGACCCGGGCGGAGGCGATCAGCGCCAGCAGGCCCTTGAGCGAGGTGGCACCGATGACGTCGATTACCGCCTCCGGACGCGACAGCGCCGCGATACGCTCGCCCATCTCCCGCTCCAGCGTACTGCCACCGCCGGTGAGCACCGTCTTCAAGCCATACTGGGCCCAGGCATGTTCGATGACGGCGGCGTAGCCCTCGGCCGACCAGTTGCGGAAGTTGCGCAGCCGCGGGTTGGCGCAGGGGCTCATCAACAGGTAAGGCGCATTGCCGGTGATGGCGCCGGCTTCTTCGATGGCCTCGCCGGGTAACGGCAGGTCCCATTCGAGCGATAGATCCTCCACTCCCATCAGGCGAGCGAAGTCGAGAAACGACTCCAGCACATGGGCCCGTGGATGCGGGGCGAGCTGCCGATGGGTGAACCAGTGCTGGGCATCCTTGGCCCGCGCCTTGTCGTAGCCCACCCGCACGTCGGCCTTGAGCCCCAGCGAGAGCACGCTGGCACGCAGCGCCTGCTGCATGTGCAGCAACACGTCGAAGCGGGTGCCGTCGAGCTCTCGCCACAGCCGGCGCATGCCGGCCAGCCCCGAGGCCTTGTCGTAGACGACGAACTCGACCCCCGATAGGCCGGCCAGTAGACTGTGTTCCGCCTTGCCGATGATCCAGGTGATGCGAGCGTCGGGCCACTGGCGCTGCAGCGCGCGTACGGTGGGTACCAGATTGCATACGTCGCCGAGAGCGGAGAGTCGCAGCACGGCGATATGGCGCGGTTGGGCAGGCAGAGGATGCTTCATGCACTTGGCAACATGTCGGACGGGAAAGGTTTTCATTCTATATGATGCGGACAGTGTATGTGACGCCGAGTCGGCGCCACAAATCGGACCCGCGCTGTTCGAGCCCGACCATTGGCATCGCGCCAGGAGGGTGATCGGTGCCGCCCCTGGTCGCGGCAGCAGCCTGTTTCTCGATGCCGGTGGCGAGCAGTGGGTACTGCGCCCCTATCGCCGCGGCGGCCTGGCCGCTCGGATCAGCACGACACGCTACCTGTGGACGGGGCTCGAGCGCACTCGCGCCTTCCGCGAATTGCGCCTCACTGCCCATCTCCACGCCCAGGGCCTGCCGGTACCGCGACCGGTGGCAGCCGGCGTGACCCGCCTTGGGCCGACCTACTCGGCGGCCCTGATCACGGTGCGAATTACCGGCGCTCGCGCTCTGGCCGAGCATCTGGACGATATCGAGCCGGCCCTGCTCGAACGGGTCGGAGCCACCGTGCGCCAATTTCATGAGGCCGGCCTCGACCACGTTGACCTCAATGCCCGCAACCTGCTCGTCGATGCCGACGGCGCCGTCTGGCTGATCGACCTCGACCGCTGCCGGCTGCGCGCGCCCGGCCCCTGGCGCGAGGCCAACCTCGATCGCCTGGACCGCTCGCTGGCCAAGTTCGGCGCTACCGAACACATGGCGGCGATTCGTCGTGGTTACGCCTGAGAGTACGCTTCGCCCAGGGCTGCCACGTGAGCCGTCACCCCGAACTGACGTTCGGCCCTGAGCCTGGCCGCCTGGCCAAGCCGGCTGCGCAGTGCCGCATCCCGCCCGAGCTCCGCCATGGCCGCAGCCCAAGCGTCAGGTGAGTCTGGGGCGGCGAGACGCCCGCTATCGGCCTCCAGCAGCTCGGGAATCGCCCCGCTGTCGGCCCCGATGACCGCCTTGCCGGCGGCCATCGCCTCGACCACGGTGAGGCCGAAGGCCTCGTTGCGCGACGGCACGCAGACCACGTCCAATGCTTCGAACAGCCGTGGCAGGTCATGGCGAAAGCCGGTAAAGGTCACTCGCTCCTGCAGCCCCAGAGCAACCACGCGTTCGCGCAATTGCGCCACATAGCTCTCCTCGCTGCCCTCGCCGGCCGTCAGCCCGCCGATCAATACCCCGTGCCAGGCCAGGTCGGATGCAAGCTCACGCAGTCTGGCCAGTCCCTCCAGCCACACCTCGTGGCCCTTGCCGTCGGTCAACCGCCCCGGCAGGCCGATTACCACGCTGCCGACCGGCACGCCCAGCTCGAGTCGCAACGATTGACGTGCCGCCTCGTCCAGCTGCGGGGCGTAGGGGGCCAGGTCGATGCCCAGGTAGAGCCGCTGGATGCGTGTGGCAGGCAGCGGAAAGGCCGCCAGGTTGCGAGCACGTGTCGCTTCGCTGATGGCGAACAGTCGCGTGACGCGCCCATAGGCCCAGCGATGGTAGAGCCCCTTCTTCGGCCGGGTCACGCCCATGTGGTCGGTGAAGAACAGCTTGAGCCCCGGTCGCAGGCTCGCCAGCAGAGCCCCCAGGCGCAGGTCGCTGGACTTATGGCAGTGCAGCACCTCGATGCCGTGGCGCTTCAGGTAGGTCAGCACACGGCCCACCTGCAGCAGGGCCCGGCCCCTCGAAGGCACCGTCAGCGGCTCGATGCCGGCGGCCGCCAGACTCACGGCTACCCGGGAGCCGGCCAGCGCCAGACCATGCGCCTCCCACCCCTGGCGTTGCAGCTCGGGTATAATCCGCGCAGGATACATTTCGAGTCCGCCCCAGCCGTCCGAAAGGCAGATGTGCATGACCTTGTGCGCCAAGGCTTTCTCCTTCGTGTCGATCAACCGGGGCTCGGGAGCCCAGATGATGTCTTCTTCCACCGTGGCCGGTCGCCACGCAACGGATCCGCCGCACATCCTGGTGGTGCGCAACGACAAGCTCGGCGACTTCATGCTCGCCTGGCCGGCACTCGCCTGCCTCAAGGCCGGCGCGCCCGAGGCACGGGTCAGCGTACTGGTACCGAGCTATACGGCGCCACTGGCGCAGCAGTGCCCATGGATCGATGAGGTGATTCTCGATCCCGGCGATACCGGAAGAGCAGCGCAGCGCGAGCTACTCGAGCGGCTGCGCCGCGAACGCTTCACGGCCATGCTGACGCTGTTCTCCACCCCGCGTATCGGCTGGCTGGGCTGGCGCGCCGGTATTCCGTGTCGCCTGGCGCCCGCCACCAAATGGGCGCAGCTATTCTACAATCATCGTATCGTCCAGCGCAGGTCACGCTCGGCCAAACCGGAATACCTGTACAACATCGAACTCGCCGAGGCGCTGCTCGAGGCCACGGGTCGCACTCCGGCCCCTCGTCCATCCCCGCCTTTCTGGCCACTGCCTCCCGGCATGGCAGTTGCCCGGCGCGAGTCGCTCGCCACCGAGATGGCCCTCGATACGTGCGCCCCCTGGCTGTTCCTACATGCCGGCAGCGGCGGCTCGGCGGTGAATCTGACATCGACCCAGTACGCCGAGCTGGCGACAGCCGTCGATTCGCGTCTTGCCGCGCGCGGCATTCGCCCGCAGTGGCTGCTCACGGCCGGCCCCGGGGAGGAGCCGACCGCTTGCGAACTGCGCGACTCGCTCGGCGCCCGGGGGCTCCAAGCCGCGGTATTGCCATCGCGCGAGAGCCTGGCGGATTTTGCCATGACGCTCGCGGTCGCCGATCTTCTGATCGCCGGCTCCACCGGGCCCTTGCATATCGCCGGCTGTCTCAACCTTGCCACGGCGGGCTTCTATCCGGCTCGCCGCTCGGCCACGGCCCTGCGCTGGCAGACCTGCAACGACGCAACGCTCCGCCTCGCCTTCAGCCCGCCGACAGACGCCGGCGAGAGCGACATGGCGGCCATAGACCTGCAACACGCGGCCGACGCGATCAGCGCCCTGGTGTGTCGTCGGGTGGCGGCGAGGTCTGCGTCCTGATCCATAGGTCGGCATACTTGGCAAAGGTGGAGTGTGCCGACAGTAAAGCCAGCAGCAGCCCCTGACGACCGTCGAGAAAGCCCGCTCGCAGCAGGTACATGCGCAGGAAACAGCCCAGCCCATGCACCAGGCCGGCCGCGAGACTGCCCCGCTTGCCGCGAGCGGCTCGCTGCTCGGCCCAAGCCTGGGCATAGTGGGCCGACTTCTCCAGATAGTGGCGCAGGTCGCGGTAGGTGTAGTGCAGCAGATCCCCCGACAATGCCTTGACCGGCAGTCCGTGCGGGTTGGTTAGTTTCTCGTGGACCAGGGCGTCGTCATAGCCTGCCCTGCCCTTGGGATAGAGCCGCGCCACCCGGTCGGGATACCAGCCGGAGTGGCGAATGAAATCGCCGAAGCACCAGGAGAGACGCGGTAAGGTGTAGATAGCCGGTTCGCCGGTGGCCACGGCGCGCCTTATGCTTTCACCCAGTTCGGGGGTCACCCGCTCATCGGCATCGATCATGAGAATCCAGTCGCTTTCGGCCGCGGCCTCGGCGCGCTGGCGCTGCACGCCGAACCCCTGCCAGTCGGCGTTCACCGTCACCTTGTCGGTGAACTCGTGGGCGATGGCGCAGGTCGTATCCTGGCTGCCGGCATCCAGCACCACGATTTCATCGGCCCAGCGTAGCGTCTCCAGGCAGGCGCGCAGGTGGGCAGCCTCGTTCTTGACGATCAGTACCGCGGCCAGGGTCATCGACCTCTCCTCGTCGGTTCGGCGGCTGGCCAGTTTACTGCCGCGGCCGCGAGGCCGGCAAACCGGTGGTTGGCCACCCGCCGGACGATACGTGGTACAAGACGGGGGCGACTTGTACTCTGGAGGGGCGAATTCAATGGAAGAATCCACTACATGACGATTCCGTCTGCACTTCTCGCTCTGGCTCGCCCGCGCTGGCTATCGCTGCTGGTCATCGGGCTGTGCTTGGGCCATGCCACTATCCTGCTCACTCGGGTGCCCCACTGGGGGCTGCCCTTCCTGACGCTGGCCTGGATGGGACTGGGTTACGCCTTTCGCTGGGGATCGCCTGGCCCGGCATCGCGTTCGGCCCCGCCGCGCAAGTGGCCCTGGGCGCTGCTTCCCATTGCGTTATGGGGGCTGTATCTCTATCTCGCCCAGAGCTTTGGCATCGTCGACCTGAGCGCGGTATTCTTCCATCTGCAGGCCGGCATGGCCGACCATGGTGGGGTCAGCCGGATCGGCGCGGCATTCTTCTATACCCTCTCCATGGTTGCGCTGCTGGTCTCCTTCACCTGGCTGATACGCCATGACCATCGCTGGCGCCGCGGCGAGCCGCTGCTGGCCCTCGTGCTGCTGGTGAGCAACCCGCTGCTGTATGGCATGGGCCAGCGCGGCGCCGCCATCGTCACCAAGCCCGGCGCCTGGCTCGAGCGCCACTACGTCGAGCCGGTTCTGCTCGAGTCTCCCCGCGATCCTCCCAATCTGCTGGTGCTGTATCTGGAGAGCATCGAGCGCACCTACGCCGACCGCGAACGCTTCGGCGATGCCTATGCCTTTCTCGATCAGCTCGGTGAGCGTGGCCTGGTCTTCGAAGGCATCCAGCAGGTCGACAATACCGGCTGGACCATGGCCGGCATGATCGCCAGCCAGTGCGGCACGCCACTCATGCCGGCCGGGCTGCTGCACGACCGCCAGTTCTCGCCGCTGGACAAGGTGGTGCCCGGAGTCGACTGTCTCGGCGACCTGCTCTCGGCACAGGGCTACCGGCTCACCTACATGGGTGGCGCCAGCGTCAATTTCGCCGGCAAGGGGCTGTTCTACGAAGGGCACGGCTTCGACACCGTGCTCGGCCGCGAGGAGCTGCAGCCCCGCCTCGACGACCCCGAATACGTCAACAACTGGGGGCTCTATGACGATTCTCTCTATGACTACAGCCTCGAGGAGCTCCGCCACCTGAATGCACAGGACGGCCCCTGGGGCCTGGTCACCCTCTCCCTCGCCGGTCATGCCCCCTACGGCTATCCCGCCCAGGCCTGCCTTGACCGTCAGGGCGAGTTCGATGGCGTCGACATCCTGTTTTCGGTGGAATGTTCGACCTGGCTGGCCCGGGACTTCCTTGCCCGGGCCGAGGCCGAGGGACTGCTCGACGACACCCTGGTGGTCATTGCCAGCGATCACTTGACCATGCGCGTATCGGCCTGGGAGCAACTGATCGAAGGTGAGCGGGACAACACCTTCATCCTGCTGGGGCCCGGCATTCCTCAAGGCCGGCAGCGCCGCGAAGCCTCCATGGTCGATGCCTTCCCCACCATCCTCGAGGCCATGGGCTTCACCATCGACTGGCATCGCGCCGGCCTCGGCGTCTCGCTGCTCTCCGACGAGCCAACCCTGCTCGAGGAGCATGATGCGGAATTCTTCAACGCCCGGATGCGGGAAGAGATCGTGCTTCAGGAACGGCTCTGGGAGGGGCTTGCCCCTCCCAGCCAGGCACCTGAGGAGGAAGTGATCCAGGAGCAGGTGGTAGAGACCCCCGAGGATGCCACCGGCGAGGAACCGGCCCAGGTACAGTAGGACGCATCAGCCGCTGGCGAAGACCATCGGGGAGGGCGCAGCCAGTATGGCGGCCAGCACCCGCTGGGGTGAGAGCTGCACCAGGCAATTGGTGTGGCCCAGCGGACAACGGCGCTCGAAGCAGGGCGAGCAGTCCAATCCCAGATAGTGCACGACGGCGCTATCGGTCAGCGGTGGCGTATAGCCCGGCGACGATGAGCCATAGAGCGCGTGGATTCGGGTGCCCACCGCTGCGGCCACGTGCATCAAACCGGAGTCGTTGGTCACCACCTGCTGGCAATCGGCGAGCAGGTCGACCGCATCGGCCAGGCGAGTCTGGCCGCAAAGATTGTGCACGTGAGCCACCCCCTCGGCGATGGCCTCCCCGGCGGCGACATCCTTGGGCCCGCCCAGCACGCGTATTTCAAAACCTTCGGCCACCAGGCGCTCGGCCAGCTCGCGAAAATGCCCCAACGGCCACTGCTTGGCTGGGCCGTATTCGGCGCCGGGCATCAGGCCGATGGCCGGACGAGACGTCAGTCCCAGGCGGATGCGCAGCTCGATCAGGTTGTCGGCGTCGACACTCAGCCGCGGGCGGGGAGTGGCAAACTCGCCATGCCGCACCTCCTCCACCGCCAGGCCCAGCGCCACGAAGCGCTTGACGGTCTGGTCCAGCACCGTCTTGTCGAGTTCGCGCCGATCGTTGATCACGCCATAGCGCTGCTCGCCGGTGTACCCCGTACGCCGGGGAATACGGGCCAGGAACGGCACCAGTGCCGACTTCCATGAGCGCGGCAGCACGATGGCCCTGTCGAAGCGACCCCGCAGCCGTCGCGCCAGGGCGCGCCGGGTACCCCAGCCGAATTCGCCGTGGCCGACATCGAGGGTCGCCACTTCGTCGACCTCCTCCATGCGTTCGAGGATCGGCTGCGACCAACCTGGCGCCACCACACCGATGCGACACTCGGGCTGACGCTGTTTGAGGCTCTTGAAGAGGCTCTGCGCCATGACCATGTCGCCGACCCAGGAAGGACCGACGACCAGTATGCGAGATGTCGGCGTTGCCGCCTGCCTCATCCCTGCGCCCCGTTCAGCCACTCAAGGTAGGCCCTCACGCCTTCGGCAACGGTACGGAACTCGCGTGCGTAGCCCGCCTCGCGCAGGCGCGAGATGTCCGCCCGGGTATAGCTCTGGTAGCGACCCTTGAGCTCCTCGGGAAAATCGATGTACTCGATGCGGCCACGGCCGTAGAAATCAATGACCGCCTCGCCGATGGCCTTGAACGGCTCTGCGCGGCCGGAGCCGAGATTGAAGATGCCGGACTTGCCGGGGTTGTCCAGGAACCAAAGGTTGACGTCGACCACGTCGCCGACATAGACGAAGTCGCGGCTCTGCATGCCGGCCTCATAGCCGTCCCAGGCGCCGAACAGGCGGAGATCCTGGCCAGCACGCACCTGGGTGTGGTTGTGGTAGGCAACGCTCGCCATCTTGCCCTTGTGCTGCTCGCGTGGCCCGTAGACGTTGAAGTAACGGAAGCCCACCACCTGGCTGCTGAAGCTGTCCCAGTGCTGGCGCACGTACTGGTCGAACAGCAGCTTGGAGTAGCCATAGACGTTGAGGGGCTTCTCGTACTCGGGCTCCTCACGGAAGACCTGGCTGCCGCCGTAGGTGGCCGCCGAGGAGGCGTAGAGGAAGGGGATGCCCTGCTGCTGGCAGTAGTGCAGCAGCACCTTGGAGTACTCGAAGTTGTTGTCGAGCATGAAGCGCCCATCCCACTCGGTGGTGTCCGAGCAGGCGCCTTCGTGAAAGATCGCCTCGATCGGCGGCAGGCGAGAGGGCTCGCCGCGCAGCGCCGCCTCGACACGCGCGCGAAAGTCGTCCTTGTCGAGATAATCGCCCAGGGTGCAGTCCGCCAGGTTGACGAACTTGGTGCCGTCGCTCAGGTCGTCGACGACCAGCACGTCATTGCGCCCGCGCGCGTTGAGGGCCTTGACCAGATTCGAGCCGATGAAGCCGGCGCCACCTGTCACTACGATCATTGTGAACCTCACTGGGGCGCAGCCGCTGCGCCTATAACCGATGTGCCTGTGATTGTATACTTGACGCCCAGTGAATTCATGGCCAACGGTGCTTCCACATGACTCCCTCGCCAAACCCGTCGCAGACGCTCTCGACATCTTCGTCGACCTCGGCTACAGGGTCGACGCCAGACGCGACCACATTCCAGGGCCTGATACTTGCCCTTCAGCAGTACTGGGCAGAACAAGGCTGCGTGGTGCTTCAACCGCTGGACATGGAGGTAGGGGCCGGCACCTTCCACCCCGCCACCTTTCTGCGCTCTATCGGCCCGGAAACCTGGAACGCCGCCTACGTGCAACCTTCGCGGCGCCCCACTGACGGTCGCTACGGCGAGAACCCCAACCGCCTGCAGCACTACTACCAGTTTCAGGTCGTCATGAAGCCCTCCCCTGCCGACCTGCAGGAGCGCTTCCTGGGCTCGCTCGCTCGCCTCGGCCTCGATCCGCTGGTGCATGACATTCGCTTCGTCGAGGACAACTGGGAGTCGCCGACCCTTGGCGCCTGGGGCCTGGGCTGGGAAGTCTGGCTCAACGGCATGGAAGTGACCCAGTTCACCTACTTCCAGCAGGCCGGCGGCCTCGAGTGCTTCCCGGTGACCGGCGAGCTCACCTACGGACTCGAGCGCATCGCCATGTACCTGCAGAACGTCGACAGCGTCTACGACCTGATATGGACCATTGCCCCGGATGGCACCAAGGTCACCTACGGCGACGTCTATCTGCAGAACGAGCGCGAGCAGTCAGCCTATAACTTCGAGCATGCCGACGTACCGGCCCTGTTCGCCGCCTTCGATCACCAGGAGCAGGAGTGCGCCAAATTGCTCGCGGCCAACCTGCCACTGCCCGCCTACGAGCAGGTGCTCAAGGCTTCGCACACCTTCAACCTGCTCGATGCGCGCCACGCCATCTCGGTAACCGAACGTCAGCGCTTCATTCTGCGCGTGCGCACCATGGCCCGCGACGTGGCCCACGCCTACTACGCCTCACGCAAGGCGGCCGGCTTTCCGCTGGCCCCCGAGGCCCTGCGCCAGGAGTTGCTGGCCCAGGACACGACCGCCGAACAGGGAGACGCGTAAATGGCCGCCAACACCTTCTTGATCGAACTGGGCGTCGAGGAACTGCCGCCAAGCGCCATAGATTCGCTCTCGGACGCGCTGGCCGAGGGCATTCGCCGCGGCCTTGCCGAAGCCGAGGTGACCTTCAACGCCGTTCGTGCCTATGCCACTCCACGTCGTCTGGCGGTACAGGTGACCGAACTCACCGACAAGCAGCCGGACCGCGAAGTGGAGCGCCGCGGACCGGCGCTCGCCGCCGCCTTCAAGGATGGTCAGCCGACCAAGGCCGCCGAAGGCTTTGCCCGCTCCTGTGGGGTCGAAGTGGGCGATCTGATCCATCTCGAAACAGATAAAGGCACTTGGCTCGGTTATCGCGAGCGGCAGCGTGGAGAAGCCACCACGGCTCTGCTTCCCGCCATCGTCGACAAGGCGATCTCTGCCCTGCCGGTACCCAAGAACATGCGCTGGGGTGCCTCCCGGGTCGAGTTCTCGCGGCCGGTGCACTGGCTGGTCATGCTCTACGGCGGCGAGGTGGTCGAAGCCGAAGCATTGGGGCTCAAGGCCGGCCGCATCACCCGAGGACATCGTTTCCACGCACCCGAGCCCATTGAGTTGGGTCATGCCGACGCCTATCTCGAGGCCCTCGAGCAGGCCTGGGTATTGGCCGACCGCGAACTGCGTCGTGAGCGCATCCGCGAGCAGGTGCTGGCTGAAGCGGAGGTACATGAGGCTCAGGCCGTCATCGACGAGACGCTGCTCACCGAGGTCAGCGGACTGGTCGAATGGCCGGTGGCACTCACCGGCAGCTTCGACGAGCGTTTCCTCGAGGTGCCTTCGGAGTGCCTCATCTCCTCGATGAAGGCCAACCAGAAGTACTTCCATCTGCTTGACGAGCAGGGTCGGCTCAGGCCGCAGTTCATCACCATCTCGAACATCGACAGCCGGGATCCCCAATTGGTTATCGAGGGTAACGAGAAGGTCATTCGTCCGCGCCTGGCAGACGCTGCCTTCTTCTTCGACACCGACCGCAAGCAGCCGCTGGCCGCACGCATCGGCGGCCTGGCCAGCGTGGTGTTCCAGCAGCAGCTTGGTACGTTGGCTGACAAGGCTCATCGCAGCGCCGCCGTCGCCGCCTTCATCGCGGGCCGGATCGGTGGCGACGTGGCCCAGGCTCGGCGTGCCGCCGAACTCGCCAAGTGCGACCTCGTTACCGAGATGGTGCTCGAGTTCCCCGAGCTACAGGGCATCATGGGACGCTACTACGCCACCCATGACGGCGAGCCCGCCGAAGTCGCCCAGGCGCTCGAGGAGCAGTACCTGCCGCGCTTCGCCGGCGACGAGATCCCGGCCAGCTCCACCGGCCAGGCCCTGGCCCTGGCCGACCGCCTGGACACCTTGACCGGTATCTTCGGTATCGGCCAACGCCCCAGCGGCACCAAGGACCCGTTCGCCCTGCGCCGCGCCGCCATCGGTGTACTCAACATCCTGATCAAAGCGGAGCTGGATCTGGACCTGCGCGAGCTCCTCGAGCTGGCCGCCGCACAGCACCAGGAGCTGCCCTATGCGGAGAATCTGGTCGAGGAAGTGCTCGGCTACATGCTCGATCGATTCCGCGCCTGGGGGCAGGACGAGGGCATTCCCGCCGAGGTCTACCTCGCGGTTCGCGCCCGCCCGGTGACCAAGCCGCTGGACTTCGCCCGCCGCACGCGGGCCGTGCATGCCTTCACTCAACGCGAGGAAGCTGCTGCCTTGGCAGCCGCCAACAAGCGGGTCTCCAACATCCTGGCCAAACAGGCCGATGAAGTCGGCAGTCAGGTCGATGCCAAGCTGTTGCAGGAAGCCGCCGAGCAGGCTCTGTTCGATGCCGTCTCGTCGAGCCGCGAGCGAGTCATGCCGCTGTTCGCCGAGGGACGCTATCGCGAGGCACTGGACATCCTGGCTGGCCTGCGAGCTCCGGTGGATGGTTTCTTCGACGATGTCATGGTCATGGCCGACGACGATGCCATTCGTCGCAACCGCCTGGCACTGCTGGCCCAGCTTCAGGCACTCTTCCTCGAGGTCGCCGATATCGCTCTTCTTCAGCAGTAACAGCGCCTGTCACCTTACCGGCCGCGGCGCCATTGCCCGGCCGGTTTTTTATTTTCCTTTCTGATGTTTCACGTGAAACGCAATCGAGTATGTCGGCTACGTCTGCCGGTCCTTGGCAAGACGTGTTTCACGTGGAACACTTCTCTTTCTTCTGCTTTCTAGCCCAGGTGCTCGACATGCCCGATGCTTCCAGGCTCGTCATCCTCGACAGGGATGGCGTCATCAACCGGGATTCCGATGCTTACGTCAAGTCATTGGATGAGTGGATCCCCTACCCCTCCTCGATCGAGGCCATCGCACGCTTGTCACGCGCCGGCTGGGACGTCGCCATCGCCACCAACCAGTCCGGCATCGCTCGCGGCTACTACGATGAAGCAACGCTGGAAGCCATGCATGCCGAGCTCGAGAAGCAGGTCGGTGATGCAGGCGGCGAAATAGCGTATATCGCCTACTGCCCACATGGTCCCGATGACGGCTGCTCATGTCGCAAGCCTCTCCCCGGCTTGCTCGAGGAAATTCGTGCTGCCTTGGGACTGGAGAGCCTTGCCGGCAGCTGGATGGTGGGCGACAGCCTGCGCGATCTTCAGGCCGGAGAGCCGATGGGCTGTCGCCCGGTACTGGTCAGAACCGGCAAGGGAAGCAAGACAGAAGCTCAGGGAGAGGGGCTCGAGGGTGCGTTGATTTTTGACGAGCTGGCCGGTTTCGTGGACTGGTTGCTCGACAAGTGATGAGTGACCCATGACTTTGTTTACCGACCACAGAGCAGCAGGTTTCACATCGCAAAAGAAAAGGGTCAGTTCAGATTGAACTGACCCTTTTTCTTTAAGCAGTGTTTCATGTGAAACACCGCAGCGCCTTAGACGTCAAGATTAGCCACCAACGCATTGCTTTCGATAAAGGCACGGCGCGGCTCGACCTCATCGCCCATCAGGGTGTTGAACATCATGTCCGCGGCGACTGCATCCTCGATCGAGACCCGCAGCAGACGGCGCGTCTCGGGATCCATGGTGGTCTCCCACAGTTGGTCCGGGTTCATCTCGCCCAGCCCCTTGTAGCGCTGCACCGAAAGCCCCCGCTGCGCCTCGGCCATCAGCCACTCGAGCGCCTGATAGAATGTGGCCACGCCTTTCTTGCGTTCACCACGTGCAATATAGGCACCTTCATCGAGCAACCCCTCCAACGTTTCGCCCAGTGCCGCCATGGCGCGATAGTCGGCGCTAGTGAAGAAGTCGATACCCCAGACGTAATCGGAGCTGACCCCATGCGCCGTAAGCGTCACCGCCGGCAGGAAGAGTTCGCGTTCTGCATCCTCCTCCAGGCGGAAGGTGTAGCGCGGCCCGCCCTCGTAGGCCACCAGCGCGTCCATCTCTGCCTGCAGATAGGCGATCCAGTTCTGCATGGTGACGCGGTCCTTGAGGCTCGCCTCCCCCTCGAGGCGTGCGGCGTGCACGACCTTGCGCAAGACCTCGTTGGGATAGACGCGCGAAAGGCGATCGATGCGCTTCATCACATCGCGGTACTGACCGACCAGCGATTCGAGTTGCGCCCCCGTGACCGGCGGCGCCTCGGGATTGACGTAGAGCCTGGCTCCGTCCATGGCCGTCGTGGTCAGATAGTCGACCAGGGCCTGCTCGTCCTTGAGGTAGGTTTCCTGTTTGCCTCGCTTGATCTTGTAGAGCGGCGGCTGGGCAATGAACACATGCCCGCGCTCGATCAGCTGTGACATCTGGCGGAAGAAGAAGGTCAGCAGGAGGGTGCGGATGTGCGATCCATCGACGTCCGCATCGGTCATGATGATGATCGAATGGTAGCGAAGCTTGTCGGGATTGAACTCCTCGCGGCCGATGCCACAGCCAAGCGCCGTGATCAGCGTGCCCACCTCGGCGGAGGAGAGCATCTTGTCGAAGCGAGCCTTCTCGACGTTGAGGATCTTGCCCTTGAGCGGAAGGATCGCCTGGGTGCGGCGGTCGCGCCCCTGTTTGGCACTGCCACCGGCCGAGTCCCCCTCGACCAGGAACAGCTCGGAAAGGCTGGGATCCTTCTCCTGACAGTCGGCGAGCTTCCCGGGCAATCCGGCGATGTCCAGGGCCCCCTTGCGGCGGGTCATGTCGCGGGCCTTGCGCGCGGCTTCCCGGGCACGGGCGGCGTCGAGCATCTTGTTGACGATTGCCCTGGCGTCGTTGGGGCTCTCGATCAGATAGTCAGAGAACAGCCGCCCCATCTCTTGCTCTACCGCCGTCTTCACTTCGGAAGAAACCAGCTTGTCCTTGGTTTGCGAAGAGAACTTCGGATCCGGCACCTTGACCGAGATGATCGCTGTCAGTCCCTCCCGAGCATCGTCACCGGACGTGGCGACCTTCGACTTCTTGAGCAAGCCTTCGGATTCGATGTAGCCGTTGAGCGTGCGCGTCAGCGCGGCACGGAAACCGGCCAGGTGGGTGCCGCCGTCGCGCTGCGGTATGTTGTTGGTGTAGCAAAAGATATTCTCGGCGAACGAGTCACTCCACTGCATGGCCACTTCAACCACGACGCCGTCCTCGCGCTCGGCCTCGAAGTGAAACACCGGGTTGAGCACGGTCTTGTTGCTGTTGAGGTGGTCGACGAAGGCTTTGAGCCCGCCCTCGTAGTGGAACAGCTCCTCCTTTCCGCTTCGCTCATCCATCAGGCGAATCGCCACACCGGAGTTGAGGAAGGAGAGTTCGCGCAGTCGCTTGGCCAGGATGTCGTAGTGAAACTCGATATTGGCGAAGGTATCGGAAGAGGGCTTGAAGTGAACCCGGGTACCGTTCTTCTCGGTCTTGCCGACCACGGCCAGCGGCGCTTCGGGCACCCCGTGCCGATAGATCTGCTCGTGGACCTGCCCCGCTCGCCAGATGGTCAGCTTGAGCTCTTCGGAGAGCGCATTGACCACCGACACACCGACGCCGTGAAGTCCGCCTGACACCTTGTAGGAATTGTCGTCGAACTTACCGCCGGCGTGCAGCACCGTCATGATCACCTCCGCCGCCGACACGCCCTCTTCCTCGTGGATATCGGTAGGCACGCCGCGACCGTTGTCGCTGACGGTGATGGATTCGTCCGGGTGAATAATGACGCGAATTTCACTGCAATATCCGGCCAGGGCTTCATCGATGGAGTTGTCCACCAGCTCGAACACCATGTGGTGCAGACCTGTCCCGTCATCGGTATCGCCGATATACATCCCGGGACGCTTGCGCACGGCATCCAGCCCCTTGAGAACCTTGATGCTCGATGAGTCGTAAGCTTGCTCGCTCATTGACTACTCCGTCGTGAAGTCTATCTGTGCCCGTGGCACTAGCTGCCCTGCTCCCGACACGCCTTGTTTCACGTGAAACATCGCAATCGGCGCATGGGATTTCCATGATCCCGCCAAGGCATCGTGTTCGACACTGGTGATAAAAGCCTGGCAGCGCATGGTTTCGAGCAGTCGGCAAAACACACGACGATGCTCGGCATCCAGCTCCGCAGGCAGGTCGTCGACCAGGTAGAGACAGCCATGCCCGGTCGTACGTTCCAACAATCTTCCTTGCGCCAACTTGAGCGCACTTACTACCAACTTCTGCTGGCCCCGCGACAATACTTCGACGGCAGGGCGACGACCCTGCCGGATGCGCAGGTCGGCGCGCTGCGGGCCGTTCTGGGTAAAGCCCATCTGCTGATCGGTCGCTCGCCCCTGCTCGAGCACTTCCCGTAACGAGCGCTGTTTATCCCAGCCGCGAGAATAACGCAAGGTCAGGTCGGGGAGATCGATCAGGCTACCCAATGTCTCCTCGAAAACGGGGATGAAACTGGCTATCCATTCGCGGCGCAGTTCATCGACCCGCCCCCCCCAAGCAGCCAGCTCCTGCTCCCAGACGTCCAAGTTATTGGCATCCATTCTACCATGCCTGAGGAGTGCATTCCGATGCTTCAACGCACGCTTGGCGCGGCGCCAGGCATCATAAAAGTCGTGTTTCACGTGAAACACACCCCAGTCGAGGAACTCTCTCCGACCGGCCGGAGCTCCTTCGAGCAGACGAAAGGCGTCGGGGTTGACCAGCTGCAAGGGCAGCGCCTCGATCAATTTCGCCAGGCGTGAAACGCGTTCTCCTCCCATGCGCAGCTCCAGCTCGGCCGAATGGCGTGCGCGACGCACCCCGATGGGCAGGGGCGGCTCGCCACCAAGGCGAGCGAAGAGCGTCATCTCCTCCTTGTCATGAGCGATGGCATGCCTGAGCTGGCGTGTGCGAAAGGAGCGACCCATGCCAAGAATGTACAATCCTTCGAGCAGGCTGGTCTTGCCGCTGCCGTTTCGACCGACGATGAGGTTGATGCCGGGACTCGGCGTGACGTCGAGCGTTTCCAGGTTTCGCAGACCGGCAAAGGCGAGGCGGTCGATCAGCATGAAGGGTCGCGCGCAGTTGGGCAGCACCACCCGGACGAACCATGGCTCGTCCGGGTGCAGGGAGAGAGGGTCAGGATGGCTGCCTCACAGCCGCATCGGCATGACGACATACAGCGCATCGCCACCGCCGGGCTCCTCCATCAAGGCGCTGCTATTCGAGTCAGCGAGTGTCATCTGCACCCTGTCCTCACCAATAACATTAAGAACATCAATGAGATAGCCAACATTGAACCCGATCTCGAGGCCATCGCCTCCGTACTCGACGGCCACGTTCTCCTCGGCCTCCTCCTGTTCGGGGTTGTTGGCCATTACCTGCAGATTGCCCTCCCGCAGGTGCAGGCGAACGCCCCGGTACTTTTCGTTGGAGAGAATCGAGGTACGCGACAGCACCTGCCGCAGCTCGGCGCGCTCGGCGATGAAGACCTTGTCGCCGCCACGCGGCACCACGCGCTCGTAGTCGGGGAACTTGCCGTCGACCAGCTTCGAGGTAAAGGTGAAATCGCCGGTATGCGCACGCACGTGGCTGGCACTGAGCGTCAGCGTTACCGGCTCGTCGCTGTCATCGAGCAGCCGCACCAGCTCGAGCACGCCCTTGCGCGGCACGATCAGCTTGCGGGCCGGCTCCACCTGGATTTCCGCCGAGCGCGAGCAGACGGCCAGTCGATGACCATCGGTGGCGACGGTACGCACCAGGTTGGAACGCAGCTCCAGCAGCATGCCATTCAGGTAGTAGCGCACGTCCTGTTGGGCCATGGCGAAGGACGTGGCATCGATGAGATGCTTCAGCGTACCACGTGGCAAACTGAGCTCCACGTCACCAGCGCTGTCCTCGATATTGGGAAACTCGGCGACCGGTAGCGTCGACAGGGTGAAACGAGAGCGGCCGCTTCGCAGTACGGCACGCCCATCTTCCAGGCTGAACTGCAGTTCGGCCTGATCGGGCAGTGACTTGCAGATGTCCATCAGCTTGCGGGCCGGTACGGTAACGGCACCTGCTACATCGACCTGCGATGCTGCAGTGCGTCCAATCAGTTCAACCTCGAGATCGGTGCCGGTAAGGGCAACCTGCTCCTGGTCGACTTGAATCAGTACGTTGGACAGTACCGGCAAGGTCTGACGTCGCTCCACCACGCCTGCCACCAATGCCAGCGGCCGTAGCAGCGCTTCGCGGGTAATGGAAAATCTCATGTCGGCTCCACGTCTCGTCCTGTAGATGGGTGTCGGGCAATGCTGGGCGTTGAATGCCTGCCGCTAGCTGGTCAACAAGCGCAGCAGGTTCTTGTAGTCCTCACGAATGTCGGCACTCTCCTCCTGCAGCGCCTGAACCTTGCGACAGGCATGCAGTACCGTCGTGTGGTCACGCCCGCCGAAGGCGTCACCAATTTCCGGCAGGCTGTGATTGGTCAACTCCTTGGCCAGCGCCATGGCTACCTGGCGCGGCCGTGCCACCGAGCGTGAGCGACGCTTGGAAAGCAGATCGGCCAGCTTGATCTTGTAATACTCGGCAACGGTACGCTGAATGTTATCCACTCCCACCTGCTTGTCCTGCAGCGCCAGCAGATCCTTCAGCGACTCGCGGATGAAGTCCTGGGTGATGGGCTTGCCCATGAAGTGGGAGTCGGCAATGACCTTCTTGAGCGCCCCCTCCAGTTCGCGCACGTTGGAGCGGATCTTCTGGGCGATGAAGAAGGCGGCATCGTGGGGCAGATCCACCTTGGCCTGGTCTGCCTTCTTCATCAGGATGGCGACCCGGGTCTCCAGCTCGGGAGGCTCGATGGCCACGGTCAGCCCCCAGCCGAAGCGCGACTTGAGCCGCTCCTCGACGCCGCTGATCTCCTTTGGATAGCGGTCCGAGGTGAGGATCATCTGCTGACCGCCTTCGAGCAAGGCATTGAACGTATGGAAGAACTCCTCCTGGGAGCGCTCCTTGCCGGCAAAGAACTGGATGTCGTCGATCAGCAGCGCATCGACGCTGCGATAGAAACGCTTGAAGTCGTTGATCGCGTTGAGCTGTAGCGCCTTGACCATGTCGGCCACGAAGCGCTCGGAGTGCAGATAGACGACACGGGCGTTTTCGCGCCGGGCCGCCAAGGCATTGCCCACGGCGTGCATCAAGTGAGTCTTGCCGAGGCCCACGCCGCCGTAGAGGAACAGCGGGTTGTAGGCGCCACCGGGATTTTCCGACACCTGCCGCGACGCGGCGCGGGCAAGCTGGTTGGACTTGCCCTCGACGAAGGTTTCAAAGGTAAAGCCGGGGTTGAGCCCGCTGTTGTGCTTCAGGCTGCCCTCGACCTGCACTTCGCGATCGCCGCCGGAACGCCGCGCCGTAGCTCCTTCCTCGCGCAGCTGGTCGATTTCGCGCTCGTCGCCGATATCACCTCGCGGCGGTACCTGCACCGCCGGGGCCAGGGGGGAATGGGGGCTGGCCGACACCGGCGTCCCCAGGTCGCGCGGCTGTGGCTTGATCGCCGCCGCCTTGCGGCTGCCGACTGTCAGCACTACCCGCGGCGGCTTGGCAGGCGCCAGGTCCCTGAGCAGCTCATTGATGCGCTTGGCATACTTGTCACCAACCCAGTCGCGGACGAAGCGATTGGGCGCCAGCAGACGCAACTCGCTGGCTTCCCCCTCTTCGGCTTGAAGCGGGCGAATCCAGGTATTGAACTGCTGTGCGTTCAGCTCGTCCTGCAGGTAATCCAGACACTGTTGCCAGAGAGCAAGAGACACTCGACCTCACCATACCCGTTGATGCATGACCGGACATTGTATCCTTCGCCCGACGGGTTATCCACATGCGGTTCGACACCCACCACCCCTGTGGAAAACG